>NZ_JADPJL010000085.1 GCF_023073415.1 Bradyrhizobium sp. 190
GCCCCCTGCGGCTGCACCTTCGCGCCCAACGGCACCGCCGCCTCCTCCACCGGCAGCCGCGCCTGCGGCGCCGAAGCAACCCGCCGCACCGACTACGCCACCACCGCCGCCGCCTTCATCTCAGAAGGCGACGCCATCCCCTGTACCGCCCCCGCCGTCCGGCGCCAAGCAGCCGCCGGCGCCTGCCACCACACCGGCTCCGACAGCGCCGCCGACGGCCGCCCCTCCGCCTGGCGGAGGTACGACGACGGCGCCACCGCCGCGTCCCGGCGCACCGACGACGCCCCCGAGTGCGGGCGCCCCGACTACAACGCCGACTACACCGCCGGGACGACCCGGAGCACCGACGACGCCTCCGAGCGCGGGTGCCCCCACGACCGCGCCGACAACCGCACCACCGGGACGACCCGGAGCGCCGCCGGCTGCCGCGCCGAGCGCTGGCACTCCCGTCGCTCCCGGCGCAACGCCGCCGACGGCTGCTCCTACGGCTCCGGGAGGCGCGGCCACCACGGCGCCAACCGCCGTGCCGGGTGCGCCGAACGCCACGCCACCGGCCGGCCGGGCACAGAACGCGCCGCCGACCGTCGCGCCGGCTTTCCGCCAGGCACCTCAGGTGACCACCGCATTGCCGCCGCCGCCTCCGCCGCAAGAGGGACTGCGGGTAATCGCCCCGGGCGCGGCACCTTCGGGGCCGCGACGCCTCGACGACTTCCGCGGCCAGCGCCGCGAGTCGCAGCAGGGCGGTCGCACGATCATCACCGAGCCGGGCCGGATCATCATTCGCGATCCCGGCGGACAGCAATATGTCCGTCACAGCGAGGTGGACCGCTTCCGCTACGGCGCGCGTGACATCCAGACCCAGACCGTCGGTGGCGAGACCCGCACCGTCGTGATCAGGCCCGATGGAACGCAGGTGATCACCGTGACCGGCCGCGACGGTCAATTGATGCGCCGTATCCGGCGCGATCAGCGCGGCCGCGAGATCATCATCATCGACAACAGCTACCGCGGTCCGCGCGGGGGCGACGGCGGCTTCTTTGTCGCCCTCGCGCCGCCCGTGGTCCGCATTCCCTACAATCGCTATATTGTCGATTCCGAGGAAGCGTCGCCGGATCTGCTCTACGAGACCATGATGGCGCCGCCGGTGGAACGGATCGAACGGCGTTACTCGCTGGACGAAATCCGCTACAGTCCCACCGTACGTCAGCGGATGCCGAGCATCGACGTCAACACCATCAACTTCGAACTCGGATCGTGGGAAGTTCCGCCCGATCAGGCGGCGAAGCTGCAGGCGATCGCCGACGGCCTCAACCGGGCGATCCAGGAAAATCCGCGCGCGGTGTTCCTGATCGAGGGCCACACCGACGCGGTCGGAAACGACGTCGACAATCTGTCGCTGTCGGACCGTCGCGCCGAATCCGCGGCCACCTTGCTGACGCAGCAGTTCAACGTTCCGGCGGAGAACCTGACCTCGCAAGGCTATGGCGAGCAGTATCTGAAGGAGCAGATCGACGGGCCGAGCCCGATCAACCGGCGCGTCACCATCCGCAACATCACGCCGCTGCTCAACGGCGGACAGGCGTCGCTGCCGCCGCCCCCGCCCGGCACCGCGCCGCCGCGCCGATAAGACAGGTCATCGCAAATGAAAATGGCCGGGAGCAATCCCGGCTATTTTTCTATTGAGCCTCTATTTTGACGCGTTTTCTACCGCAGATAAGTCTACGCAATCTGCGCAAGCTTGATTGCTATGCGAACCGGTATCCACCCCGGATCAAGTGCGGGGCAGGCTTTCGCTCGAAAACGCTATCAGGCGCTAAGCGCCCGCGGCGGCACGCAAGCATCGCAAATGGCCGCGGCGTGCCGGTGATCGGTGCCGCAGCAGCCGCCGAGAATGCGCATTTTCGGGAACGCACCTCTGAGATTGAGGTAACGCCGCCCGAGGTCAGACGGATCTCCCGAATCCAAAGTTACGGATTCGTCGAGCTCGGCATGGCTCTTCGTCGAGGCGTTGGCTCTGACGCCATGGATACGCGCCGTCCAGGCTTCGCCCGCCTTCAAGGCATCTTCGAAATGCGTCGGATGGGCGCAGTTGATCAGGAAGTATTCGGGCGAACCATCCGTCTCGCGATCGACGGTCTCGATCGCCTCCCGCAACGTTTCACCCTTCACCAGGCGGCCGTTGGTCTCCACGGTAAACGAGATGGCTGCTGGTATCCCCAGCGACCTGGCTGCGCGTGCGACGCCGATGGCTTCGTTAATGCTGGTGAGCGTATAGGCGGTGACCATGTCGGCGCCGCCCTCGACGAAGGCGGCGATCTGCGCCCGATGGTAGGCCTCGGCTTCTGCAGCCTCCATGTTGCCCGCCTTGTAGCCGTCACCGCGCGGGCCGATGGCGCCGCTGATGACGCAGGACGCGCCTGGCCGTTCCCAGCCCGCTCGCAGTTCCTCCAGGAACGCAATCGAACGGACATTGATCGCCTTGAGAGCGGACGCGTCGTAACCGAGCTTGGCCCCCCAATCCGGATTGGCGCGCCAGGTCGGGCTGTCGAGCACAAAGCCTGTGCCATGATCGCGCGCGACCGCAAGATAGCTGGCGTAATACTGCTTCAACTGCTGCCGGCCTTCCGCGCTGTCGAGCAACACGAAGGCGGCGAAATGCGGCAGTTCGATTCCTTCTTGAAAGATCAACGTCGTTTCCATGCCGCCATCGGTAAGGAAAATGCCGCCGCGCCGTTGCGGAAGATCGTCTCGGTATTTGGCCATCTCAATATCTCCGGATTTGGTTGCCGTCGGTTAGGTCTCTCCCGCCCCGGCTTGGGTCCGTCGATGTTGGTGCCTCATAGTGTCGCGGCTTCCTAGGCGGCTCGCGGTGCGGGTGAACTCGAAGCTGCAAAATGATATGAATTCAAATGGTTTGCGGGCTGAGGCGCAAAACCGCCGCACCATCGGCAATGGAGAAACCGTACCGTGAGTACAGTTTTGGAGAAGCGGATGGGCAAGGGCGAAGCGACGCGCGAGCGAATTTTGGAGATCGCGGAAGCGGCCGTGCTTGCGAAGGGATTTGGCGCGACCTCGATCGACGAAGTGATCGCCGAGGCCGGGCTCACCAAAAGCGGCTTCTTCTACCACTTCAAGGACAAGAATGCGCTGGCCCATGAAATGCTCCGCCGATATGTCGCGACCAACGATCAGCTCTTCGACGACATCTTCGCGCGCGGTCACCAGCTATCCGACGACCCGCTGCAGGCTTTCCTCATTTCGCTGAAGCTGCTTGCCGAGACGATGGCCGACCTGCCGAACGGCCATCCCGGCTGCCTGATCGCCAGCATCTGCTATCAGGAGAGGCAGTTCGATCGCGAGGTACGCGAACTCACCGCGCGATCGGTACGAGATTGGAATGCGCGCTTCCGCAAGATCCTCGACGGCATCGCCGCGGTCTATCCGCCGAGGGAGCCGGTCGATCTCGACGATGTCGCCGACATGCTATCCTGCGTCGTCGACGGCGCCATCATCATGTCGAAGACGCTGAACGATCCGAGCCGTCTCGAACGGCAGATCCTGATCTTTCGAAGCTGCATCAAACTGATGTTTGCCGCGCCATCGCTCCCCTGACGCAAGCAACGCTTGCGCGAGACTATTGCCCCGCAACCGCGAGGCCGAGCGCGTCCGCCATGATGCGGAACACATCGGTATTGTCCATCGAGCCACGAATCCGCTCGCTGCCCGGCCCGGTCCCCGTCAGTATGACATCCTCTCCCGAATGCACGCTGGCGCCCATCATCGCCGGCAGATTGCCGAAGCGCAGCACCACGCCGGGGACATCCTTGTATTTGTCATTGGCCTTGAATGTGCCGGGGTCGTCACCCTTCACGGTCGGCTCGTTGGGGTTGTCGAGCTTCGGGCGGAAGGTTTCGTAATGGTCCGGAAGGCTGGCAGAAAAGATCGCGAGCCGGCGGCTGACATCCACGCGCGATGGATAGCCATCCGCATCGGGAGCCGGATAGTTGGGGAATCCAGCTTTTTCATACACGCCCACGCGCTCGCGCAGCGGCACGTTGGGCGTCGTAGTCATGTCGTCGCTGATGGTCCCGACAAGGCTGTTGGGATGATTATGGTCCGCGAGCACCAGGATCAGCGTATCGTCGCCGCGCGCCTGCGCCCATTTGCGCGCAAGGCCAACCGCATTGTCGAGCATGATGGTGTCGTAAACCGCGCGCTCCATGTCCAGCACATGCGCGTATTTGTCGATCAGGCCGGACTCTACCATCAGGAAAAAGCCGGCATCGTTCTTCGACAGGACGTTCAGCGCGGCCTGCACTTGCTCAGTCAAATCAGGCTGGTCGGGAAATTTCTTGACGCCGCCGCCCTTGAGAAACTTGCGGTCCAGCGCGCCGTCCATATTTCCCGTGGCGAACAGGCCAAGCAATTGGCGCGCGTCGGATTTGGCGTTCACCGCATCGAGTTCGGTCTTTGTCGTCGCAACCGAATAGCCGGCGTCGCGAAATCTGGCGACATAATCGATGTCGTCCTTGCGCTTGGACCCGGGGGCGGCTTGTGGAAGGAAATTCGCGGCTCCGCCGCCCATCAACACGTCGGGCTTGGCCGCAAAAAACTGCTCGACGATCTCGTCATAAGCTGCACGGCGTCGGGTATGCGCCACCATCGCGGCCGGCGTGGCGTCCTCGACTTCGGTGTTGGTGACAATGCCGATGCCCATCCCGTTCCGCCGCTTCGCCAGACTCGCAATGGTCTCCACCTTCGGATCATCGAACGGGCTTGCGGTGCGGTCGGCATAGACGCCCATGGCATTGACCGCGGTCTTGTGGCCGGTGGCGTAGGCGCTGGCGGCGTTCGCAGAATCGGTGATGATCGAATCCGAGCCTGCGGTCGCCACCAACGCCATATGCGGCATGTCGTCGATCGCAAGCTTGCCGAGGCTCTTGCCTTCTGCGATGCCTTTGGAGAGCAGACGGGCGGCCGTGCGGTGCGCCGGCGACAGCCCGTCGCCGATGAACAGGATGACGTTCTTCGCCTTGCGCGGCGGCGTATCGTAGACCGTCCAGGCGACGGTGCGGCTGCGCACGCCATCGCTGACTTCCACCGTGACGTTGCCCGGCTTGGTCAGGGTGACGCCGCGAAGCATCAGCGCGGACTGATCCTTGTCGTCTTCGCGCTCGACGAACGTTCCGGACTGGCCGAAGGCGGCGGCGTGGTCCTCGCCGTTGACCGTCACTTTCAGCTTCGATGGATCGACGCGATCCGGAAATTCGACTTTGAAGTCGAAGCGCGCACCGGCGAGAATCGCCGCGCGGTCGATCGGGTAGATGGTCTGCGCAACGGTCTGGTGCCCCGATAGCAGGACAATCAGGGTCGCGGCGGCGAAGGTCTTGATCATGAGCATGCACCGGGTCGGAGTAAGGCGCGCCCGCGCGGCAGCCATCGGCTCCGGAGGCAAGGCATGCGCCACTCTATATCCTACCGCTCCCGAATGACGTCCCCGTTACAATCCATGCCGGGTACGCCCGCGCGGTTCAGCCCTTGCCGCTCTTGTCGCTCTCAAGCTTGAAGATATCGGCGCCTTCCCTGCTCGAGAGCAAGCCCGTCTTTCCGTAAATATCCAGTTTGGCGCGGGTATCGGCGACGTCGAGGTTGCGCATGGTCAGCTGGCCGATACGGTCAGCCGGGGTGAATGCTGCATCCTCCACCTTCTCCATGCTCAGCCGCTCCGGCTGATAGGTCAGATTGGGGCTCTCGGTGTTCAGGATCGAATAGTCGTTGCCACGGCGCAGCTCGAGCGTCACCTCGCCGGTGACGGCGCGCGCCACCCAGCGCTGGGCGGTTTCGCGCAGCATCAGGGCCTGGGAATCGAACCACCGCCCCTGATAGAGCAATCGGCCAAGGCGCATGCCGCTGATCCGGTATTGCTCGATGGTATCCTCGTTGTGGATGCCGGTGACGAGGCGTTCATAGGCGATGTGCAGCAGCGCCATGCCGGGCGCTTCGTAGATGCCGCGACTCTTCGCCTCGATGATCCGGTTCTCGATCTGGTCGCTCATGCCAAGGCCATGCCGGCCGCCGATGGCGTTGGCCTCAAGGAACAGCGCGACCGGGTCAGTGAACGTCTGGCCGTTCAGCGCGACGGGCTGGCCCTCCTCGAAACGCACGGCGACCTTTTCGGCCTTGACGCTACAGTCGTCGCGCCAGAACGGCACGCCCATGATCGGATTGACGATCTTGATGCCGCTGTCGAGATGCTCGAGATCCTTGGCCTCGTGGGTTGCGCCGAGCAGATTGCTGTCGGTCGAGTAGGCCTTTTCCGCGCTCATCTTGTAGGCGAATCCATTGGCCGTCATGAACGCCGACATTTCCGCGCGGCCGCCCAGTTCGTCGATGAACAGTTGGTCGAGCCAGGGCTTGTAGATCCGCAAGCTCGGATTGGTCAGCAGGCCGTAGCGGTAGAACCGCTCGATATCGTTGCCCTTGTAGGTGGAGCCATCGCCCCAGATATTGACGCCGTCCTCCTGCATTGCCGCGACCAGCATGGTGCCGGTCACGGCGCGGCCGAGCGGCGTGGTGTTGAAGTAGGCGATCCCGCCGGTCGAGATGTGGAAGGCGCCGGACTGGATGGCGGCGATACCTTCGTGGACCAGTTGGGTGCGGCAATCCACCAGCCGGGCTTTTTCGCCGCCGAACTCCAGCGCTTTGCGCGGAATCTCGTCGTAGTCGGCCTCGTCAGGCTGACCGAGATTGGCGGTATAGGCAAAGACGCGCGCGCCCTTTTGCTGCATCCACAGCAGCGCCGCGCTGGTATCGAGACCACCCGAGAAAGCGATGCCGACTTTTTCCCCCTTGGGCAGGCTTTTCAGAATCGTACTCATCGAGCTTCCAATCGGTCGAAATGGCGGATGCCGTTTGCGGCTTGAGTGCGCGAATATCAAATTTCGCGCTGATGGGCACGCGTTTAATAGCTCCTGGCGTGTAGCTGTTGGCTGGGATCGGATTACCCCGCCTCGCGCCAGCGCTGCAGCAGCCGGTAGCCGGGCCAGCCCCAGCGCGCCAGCGCGGCCTCGATCTGCGCATCCGAACGCCTTGTCGATGGCCAGCGGTAAAGCCAGGCATAGGCCAGCCAGATCACGAAGAAGCTCACGAGGCCCGCGGCCGCAACGTCGGTGAAGAAATGCCCCCCGAACGCCATCCGCAGCACGGAGGTCGCGACCCCAAACAGGGTCGCCGCCGCATAGGCCAAAGGCCGCCACGTCGGCGGTGTCAGCGCCGCGGGTGCGTAGGCCCAGAACGCGGTGGCGCCCTCGCCGGAGAAGAACGAGCAGTTACGCCCGCACTCCCCGCGCGGGTCCCACCACGGCACGAACTGCCAGGGGCCGTTGAACTCCGTCACCATCACCGGCCGCGGCCGCCCCCAGTAGCTCTTGAAGGTGAGATTGGTCAGCACGACGGCGGAGAGCAGGATGGTGACCAGCAGAAACACCGCCGCGCGTCCCGGAACCAGCATCGGGCGGTCCGGCCGCAGCACTTTGGCGACGATGGCGATCAGCGACGGCAGCGCCAGCGCCCAGGCGATCCACATCGCGGCGTCGCGCGCGAATTCGGCGAGCTCGTTCTGCTTGAGCGGAAACGATGTGCTCGCGGAATCGTAGAACAACGCCGCCAGCTTGAGGTCGAGTTCGGGGAAAATCCCGAACAGCAGTCCGATGACGAGCGATATGCCCAACGCGATAACAAGTCCGGTCCGGTTCATGGCGCGGGGTTTAGCCGAGGCGGTTGGCGATGAAAAGGCTCACGCTTCCCTCTCCCCTTGTGGGAGAGGGTGGATCAATCGCGCTTTTGCGCGATTGTGACGGGTGAGAGGGGTCTGTCTCCGCGGATAGAGACCCCTCCTCCGCCTTCGCTTTCGCGAAGGCACCTTCTCCCACAAGGGGAGAAGGGAAGAAAAGGGTTACGCCTAGCGTCACGCCTGCGGCCGCGAGTGCGAGGGCAATGGCGGCGGTGGCCGCAGGGGAGGCCGCGGTTCGCGCCAGGCGCCGGCGGATCGGCCCGCGATCATCCAGTAGATCAGGCCGGCCACTATGCCCGCGCCGGTCATGATTTCGAGGTGGCGGCGCACGATGCCATCGAAACGCAGCGTCTCCGGATCAAACGGAATAAGGCCGAGATAGCAGGCCGCCCCGACGATCGCGCCGCCGATAGCGTAGGCGAGCACGCTGCGGATATAGAAGGCCTCGGTGATCAAAACCACGATCAGCGCCGGCAGCAGCGCAAAGCCGGACAGGAAGATGAAGCCGAAGCCGAGCACGACATTGATCGCGCTCTGGTCGATCGGCCCGCCGCCGAGATCGCTGAACTCAGGATACAGCACCGCGCCGACCACGATCATCCCCGCCACAAGGCAGGCGGCGAGGAAGGCGAAGAAAACGACGAAGAGGCGGCCGATCAGCGCCATGAAGCAATTCCGTCGTCGAAAATAAATAGCGCCGCCCTCTCCACCATCATGCCCGGGCTTGTCCCGGGCATCCACGTCTTCCTTTGTCGAGATTGAACAAAGACGTGGATGGCCGGGACAAGCCCGGCCATGACGAGTGTAGAGGCTCGCATCAGATCAATCCGTCATCGCCATCGCGCGCAGCGCCTGGCGCTCGCGCGCGGACAGTTTTTCGGTCTCCGACTTCAACTGGCCGCAGGCGGCGAGGATGTCGCGACCGCGCGGCGTGCGGACCGGCGAGGAGTAGCCGGCATTGAAGATATATTCGGAGAATTTTTCGATCTGCTCCCAGTCCGAGCACTCATACTTGGTGCCCGGCCACGGGTTGAACGGAATCAAATTGATCTTGGCCGGAATGCCCTTGAGCAGCTTCACCAGCAGTTTGGCGTCATCCATGGAATCATTGATGCCCTTGAGCATCACATATTCGAAGGTGATGCGCCGCGCGTTCGACGAGCCCGGATAATCGCGGCAGGCCTGCAGCAATTCGGCGATCGGATATTTGCGATTCAGCGGCACCAGCTCGTTGCGCAGCTCGTCGCGCACCGCATGCAGCGAGATCGCCAGCATGACGCCGATTTCGTCGCCGGTGCGAATGATGTTCGGCACCACGCCCGAGGTCGATAGCGTGATGCGCCGGCGGGAAATGCCGATGCCTTCGTTATCTGCAACAATCAGCAACGCATCGCGCACCGCGTCGAAATTATAGAGCGGCTCGCCCATGCCCATCATGACGACATTGGTGACGAGGCGGCTGCCGGTCGGCGTCTCGCGGTCGGCCCAGTCATTGAGGCGGTCGCGCGCCACCATGATCTGGCCGACGATTTCGCCCGCGGTGAGGTTGCGCACCAGCCGTTGCGTGCCGGTGTGGCAGAACGAGCAGTTCAGCGTGCAGCCGACCTGCGAGGAAACGCACAGGGTGCCGCGATCGGTTTCCGGAATGTAGACGCACTCGACCTCGTGCGCTTTCTGGAACGCATCCCCGCTCGGCAGGCGCAATAGCCATTTGCGGGTCCCGTCGTTGGAAACCTGCTCGGCCACCACTTCGGGGCGATCGACGGTAAAATGCTGCTCCAGCTGTGCACGCATTTCCTTCGAAATGCTGGTCATCTCGTCGAACGCCTTGGCGCCGCGGACATACATCCAGTGCCAGAGCTGCTGCGTGCGCATCTTGCGCTGCGCGGGCGCAACGCCGATCTCGCCCAGCCGGTCGGCGATCTCGGCGCGCGACAGGCCGATCAGCGAGGGTTTTGCCGGCGGCACGTAGGTTTCGAGCGGAACCTTCTCCAGCGGCGCCACGGAAGATGAAAGCGACATTAAAATTCACACGAGAGGTTGAAGCGGGTGCGTAGGGTGGGCAAAGCGTAGCGTGCCCACCACAAACGTTAATGGTGGGCACGGCGCTTGCGCGCCTTTGCCCACCCTACGAGGACACTCAAATAGGCCTTCCAAGGCCTCTAAACAACGTCATTCTGGGCTTAAAAGCAGCTTAACGCTTGCAGTCCTGCGCCAGCCGGTCGAGCGCCTGGGACAGCCCCTTCAGCGAGAAGACGTCCGTGGTCTCGGTGCCCTTGGCCGAAACGCCCCTGACGGTGACTTCGGCGGATTTGCGCATGGCGCTGACCATCTGCTCTTCCTCCGCGGCGTTCTTGATCCAGAGCCCGTCGCCCTGGGTATACATCGCAAAGGACGAACCGCCGACCTCGAGCGAGGATTCCGAGCCCGGCTTCAGCGCGTATCCGATCATGATCGAAACTTCGTTGACGACTTTTTCCGCCGGACGCGTCGAGACGAAAGCGTAGGCTGGGTCGCGCGGACGATTCGGCGGATTGGTTTTGGATGACGATGGCTTCGCCAACGCGAAGCAGACCTTCCGGCCGGCCGGCGTCGCCGTGTAGGCGCCCCAGGTGCCGTACTGACCGATCAAGGTGGGCTCCGCACCGCCAGCAGCAGCCGGTTCCGCAGGTTTGGCCCCAGGCTTTGCCGCGGGTGCAGGCGCCGGCTTGGGCGCTTCCTTCGCCGAGTCCTTGGCGCCTTTCGGAGCAGTGCTCTGTGCTTGCGCGAGGGATGTCGTCCCACACAACGCCGCAATCGCAACCAGAAATGTCAGTATTCGCAACACGGACAACTGGTTCCCTCATTATTGTGACTGGAAGATGGCCCGAGAGCGCATCGCGTCGCCGGGGATGGATAGCCGGGAAATGCTTTTTTGGGAAGGCAGTTACGACGTTGCTCACCGCCGTGGCGACGCTTCGTCCCAGGATCCTTTGACGGTCCCTTTGGCGAATCAAAAACGCGAGCCTTGGTTTCAGCCCCTGGGGCGCCGCTCGCGCTGCTTTTGCCACTGCGCGTCGGTCCATTGCAACAGATCCTCGGCGCCGGAACTGCGCAAATGGGCGCCGCCATCCTGCACCACCATCTCGCCATTGATATAACCGGCCTGATCCGAAATCAGAAAACTCGCCAGGTCAGCAAGCTCGCCATGTTCGCCGGCGCGGCCGAGCGGATTGCGTTGCGCCCAGCTTTCATCGCGGCCCTCAGGGCGGAGCTGCCCCGAAGCGCCTGGTGTCGGAAACGCGCCGGGCGCGATCGCGACCGTGCGCACACCCTTGGGTCCCCATTCCACCGCAAGGCTTTTGGTCATCGCGAGCACAGCGGATTTCGCCATCGCCGAAGGCACCGTGAAAGCGCGGCCGGTGATCGTCGAGGTCGAGAGGATGCTCAGCACCACGCCCCTATGCTTGCCGTCGATCCAGCGCCTGCCTGCGGCGAGCGTGCAATACATCGCGCCGTGCAGCGTCGGCGCCAGGATCGCGTCCGCCGCCCGCGACGACAGATGTTCGGTCTGCGCGATGAAGGTGGCGGCGGCATTATTGACCAGCACATCGATCGGCGCCTGGCGCCATATCTCTTCCATCATGGCATCGACCGCGGCGGCGTCGCGGATATCGCAGCCGATCACGCCCACCTTGCCGCCGAGTTCGCTCCGCATCTTTGCTGCCGTCGCCTCCAGCAATTCGAGCCGGCGGCCGCAAATGATCAGCTCCGCGCCGAGCTCGACGAAGCGGCGCCCCATCGCAGCCCCGAGCCCCGAACCGCCACCGGTGACCAGTATTCGCTTTTCCGCCAGCAAGCCCTTTTCAAACATCGTTTGAATCCCCCTCGATCACCATAAAGCCATGGCGCCTGAATCGGATTGTAGCCTGCCTTCAAATCCGGCAAGAAGCATCCAGCCTCTTCTTTCCGGTTTCGAAAATCAGGTGCGCCCATGAAAGCCATTCTCTGCTCGCAATATTGCCAACCCGACGACCTCGTGCTGGCCGACGTCCCCGATCCGGTGGCCGAACCGGGACAGGCCGTGATTGCGATCAAGGCCGCGGCGCTAAATTTCTTCGACATCCTGATGATCCAGGGCAAGTACCAGATCAAGCCGCCATTCCCGTTTTCGCCGGCCGCCGAGGTTGCCGGCGTGATCGAAAGCATCGGCGCAGGGGTCACCGACCTGAAGGTCGGCGACCGCGTGGTGGCGTCATGCGGTCATAACGGCGCGCGCGAAAAGATCGCGCTTCCTGCAAGTTCCATCGTGAAGATTCCCGACAATCTGGATTTCGATCGCGCCGCAGGCATCATCATCATCTACGGCACGGCGCTGCACGCGCTGGAAGATCGCGCCAGCCCGAAGCCCGGTGAGACGCTTGCGGTGCTGGGCGCTGCCGGCGGCACCGGACTTGCGGCCTGCGAGCTCGGCAAGCTGATGGGGTTGAAGGTGATCGCCTGCGCGTCGTCGGATGAGAAGCTCGAGTTTGCCAAGGCGCATGGCGCCGAGCTCACGCTGAACTACAGCAAGGAGGACCTGAAGGAGGGCTTGCGCCGGCTCACGGGAGGCAAGGGCGTCGACATCATCTTCGATCCGGTCGGCGGCACTTACGCCGAAGCCGCATTGCGCTCGATCGCCTGGGAAGGTCGTTTCCTGGTAATCGGCTTTGCCGCGGGCGACATTCCGAAGATGCCGCTCAACCTCGCGCTGCTCAAGGGCTGCGATATCCGCGGCGTGTTCTGGGGCGCGTGGACCAGGGTCAACCCGGAGAAGAACCGCGCCAACCTGGAAAAGCTCGTGAAGTGGACCGCGGAAGGCAAGATCTCCTCGCATGTCGATCGCACCTTTCCGCTGGCGCAAACCGCCGAAGCGCTGAAGGTGCTCGCCGGCCGCAAGGCGATGGGCAAGGTGATCCTGCATCCCTGAGTGGAGATGCCGGATCATCCGTTCAATTGTTGAATTGTCGCCCGCTTGAAGAAGTGCAAACGGCCGTGCGATGTGCGGGCCGCAGAGGTGTGTCGCTATGTGACGCATGCCTCCATGTCATGTCACCGAGATCGTTTCTCGGTAACAATGCGTGTTCCAAAACCCCCTTATGCCGCTTCTTTGCCTCAATCTTACCAAGATATCTCCCCATTCGCCCCGGCCGCCGTCGTTTTTTGAGCCCATTCCGTGTGCGACTTTAACCATCAGTTAAGGGGCTCCTGTACGTCAACAAGAGCAAGAAGTAGGTGCAGGGGACGCCCGTAGTTGCGTTCAGTAGTGGGGAGCATCATCCATGGCGGAGAATACCAGGCTGCCGACACAGCCGAGAGATCCGTTCGACAGGTTCGACGAAGCCATCAGCGATCCTCGGTTGTACGAAGCTGATCAATCTCGATACGAGCAGCTACGATATGAGCCGCAGCCGCAATATGAGCAGCCCCGGCATGAGCAGCCTCACTACGAGCAGCCCTTTGCGCTGTCGTTCGATCGGAGGGATGCGTCGTTTGAGCGGACGGATGTGCTGCCGGAGGAGCTGCCGCCGCATGAGCCGGTGCCGCTTTTCCTCTCCAACTACGAGGAGGAGCACCATCAGCAGCTTTCCGAATATGCTTTCGCGGGCGGCGATCGAAGGTTCGGCAGCGGCGGGCTGAAGAAAGCGCGCGCGGGTCGCATCGTAACCGGCGTCGTGGTGGTGTCGGCGATTGCGGCCGTTCTCGCACTGTTTTCCATCGACTCGACGCGTGCCGTCATCTTCAACGCCTCGCTTGGCGGCGGTGGCGGCGGTGGCAGCCCACCGGCTGCCGAGCTCGCCGCGGCGGTGCCGGAGCCTGCACAGCCGCCGCGCATTGCCGCGCCGCCGCTGGCCGCCGAACCGACCGGCGCGGAAGTTGCGGCCGCGCGCCGCACGCCGCCCAGCGCGCTGGCATCCGCATCGCCGTCGCGCGACGAAATTGCCGCCGCCTACCAGAGCGCGCTCAAGGGCAAGGTCGCGGTGCCTGAGCCGATGGCGCGCGAAGCGTCCCGCGAAGTCGTCGCTGCGATTAACCCGGCGGCGCCGGTTGTTGCGGCCGCACCGGCGGTTCGTGAGCCCGTTCCGGTGACGCGTGAGGCGGTTCCGGCAAGACGCATCGATCCGGACGAGCTTGCGGTGCTGCTGAAGCGGGCGAAGAACCTGCTCGCGATCGGCGACATCACCTCCGCCCGACTGCTGCTCGAACGGGCCGCGGACGCGCAGGAGGCGGAAGCGGCGCTGATGCTGGCGGGAACGTATGATCCGCAGGTGCTGGGCAGCCAGGATTTGCGGAGCGTTACGGCCGATCCGGCGGCGGCGCGGGTTTGGTACCAGAAGGCGGCCCAGCTCGGTTCGGCCGACGCGAAACGGCGGCTCGGCCAATTGCAGAACTAGTTAATTACTCAAGACCAGCGCAAAAGGAACCCAATGCGACACTTACTGGGAATGGCATTGCTTGCCATGACAGTGGCATGCGGCAATACGGCGGCCAAGGCCGCTGACACGGAATACGATCCGGCCAAGGTCAGCGAAAGCCTGAAGGCCATTTTTCAGTTCGGCTCAGTCGCGACCAAGCAGGCGCTGAACGCAAACACAGTCACACTGATCTCGGGAACGATCGGCGGCACCTACGTGCAGTTCGGTGCCGACCTCGCATCCGTGCTCGACGACGGAAACAAGTTACGCGTACTTCCGATCGTCGGGCGCGGTTCTGTCCAGAGCGTGGCCGACATCCTGTTCCTGCAGGGCGTCGACCTCGGCATCGTGCGCGCAGACACGCTCGACTATCTCGAGAAGAAGGGCTTCGCGAAGGACATCAAGAAGCAGTTCACCTATGTGACCAAGCTTTACAATGAGGAGATGTACGTCCTCGCCTCGAAATCGGTCACCAACATCAGCCAGCTCAACGGCAAGAAGGTCAGTGTCGATCTTCCCAATGGCGGCACCTTCGTCACCGCGGCGATCGTGTTCGAGCGGCTCGGCATCAAGCCCAACTTCCTCTATCTCGAGCAGCGTATCGCGATGGAGAAGATGCGGGCCGGCGAGATCGACGCCGTGATTGCCGTCGGCGGCAAACCGTACAAGTCCGTCGCAGGGTTCAAGGACGACCGCTTCCATCTGGTTCCGGTCGACTATTCGAAGCCGCTGCAGACCGACTATCTGCCGGCGACCCTTACGTCGAAGGATTATCCCAATCTGATCGCGGAAGGGGGCAAGGTCGATACCATCGCCGTGCCTGCGGTGCTCGCCGCCTACAATTGGGCGCCCAACACCGACCGCTATCGCAAGCTGGCCCAATTCGTGGACGCCTTCTTCACGAAGTTTCCGACGTTCCAGAACCCGCCGTTCCACCCGAAGTGGAAGGAGGTCTCGCTGTCGGCGCCGTTGCCCGATTGGCAGCGACTGCCGGTCGCCGAGCAATGGCTTAAGAGAAACAACGTCGAGGCCGTGTCGCGCGCAAGGTTCGATGAATTCCTGAAACAGAGCCCGGCGACCGCGGCAAACGTCAAGAATGACGCGGACAAGGAGACCCTGTTCAAGCAATTCCAGGCCTGGGAAGCCGAGCGAAGCGCCAGAGCGCAGGCTCAGTCGCCGGCACAACGCTAGAGAAAACGCGTCGAATCAAAAATCCAGAGCCCCGTTCCGATTCACATCGGAGCGGGGCTCTTCGCTATTCAATCCGTCGCTTCAGCGGTGTCGATCCCGCGCTTCAGCGCGGCGCAGGCGGCATCGCGATGCTCCTGCGTGATGTGGCCCGCGACCATGCGGATGGCGGTGGCCAGGACGGCAGCGTCGTCGGTAAAGCCGAGCAACGGCAGCATGTCCGGCATGAAATCGAACGGCAGGATGAAATAGGCGACGGCGCCGAGCAGCGCCGCCTGCACGTGACGCGGCGTCTCCTTGTCGAACGCACAGTAATAGGCGGCGAGCAGGTCTTCGGCGAAGGGAAGCTGCGCGACCGCCTGCTTGAACTTGACCCAGAAGCGCCGACGCACGCTTTCACGGTCCTGCGCCAGCCGGTCGGCCGGTTCGAAACCTGCGGTGTGATCGAACGATGCCATCGCGGCGCTCCTCGGAACCCGGCGCGGCAGATCGCCGCGGCCGCCTCGTATGATTCAAGAATTGGGGATGTCCGCCCCGCCCCGCAAGATCGTGGGTGCTCAGGTGACGCCCAATTGCCTGGCGATCGCATTCATCGCCTTGGCCAGATCGATGTCGAGCCGGGTGACGCCGCCGGCGTCGTGGGTCGCCAGCACCACTTCCACCGTCTTGTAGACGTTCTTCCATTCCGGATGATGGTCGTTCTTTTCCGCCACCAGGGCGGCGCGGGACATGAACCCGAAGGCTTCGTTGAAATCCCTGAAGGTGAAGGTCCGGCCGATCGCCTCGCGGCCCGGCACCTCGGACCAGCCGGGAAGTTCCGCCAGCGCCGATTTCCGCGCCTCCGCCGACAGCCGTTCCGCCATGATCGCCTCCCGTTTCTGACCGCCTCTACCTAACACCGAAGCCCGCATCAGGGATCCCCTGCCCGGAATAGACCGCAACCGGCCTCCAATGGCGCCCTGGGGGCGCCGGTAACCATGACGGATATGTAACAATGGTTAAACGGGGAAATTTGCTAGGATAGCGATGTAAGCGTGCCGGCGGCATGAAATTGCACCTCCAGCTACTATCCGGGGATTGATGAGCGACGGCCCCCTCCTTTCGGAAACGCCGGCCCTGCCCTCGCCTCGCTCAGCGAAACGACGGCTGACCTTCGTCACGCTGGCCGGCGTGCTGGCCATCGTCGGCGCGCTGGCCGCCGGCTATTACTTTGCCATGCGGCCAGTGACCCTGCGGATCGCCGTCGGCCCGGCCAACAGCGACGATCTCAAAGTCGTTCAGAACCTGACACAGGCCTTCAACAACCAGCGAAACAGCGTGGTCCGGTTACGCCCGGTGCAGACCGATGGCGCGCTGGCGAGCGCCAATCTGCTCGGAGAAGGCAAGGCCGATCTCGCCATCATCAGGGGCGACCTCGATGTGCCGAAGAATGCGCAGGCCGTGGCGACGCTGCGCAAGAACGTCGTGGTGCTGTGGGTGCCGCCTGCCGCCAAGACCAAGGGAAAGAAGGCCGCGCCCGCCATCACGAAAATCGGCCAGCTCGCTGGGCGCCGCATCGGCGTGGTCGGCCGCACACAGGCCAACGCCAATCTGCTCAAGGTGATTCTGCGGCAGTACGGCGTCGATCCGGCAAAGGTCGAGATCGTCCAGTTCCCCGCCAACGAGGCTGCCGAGGCCATTCGTAACCAGAAGGCGGACGCCTACCTCGCCGCCGGCCCGGTCAACAGCAAGATCACGGCTGACGCGATCACAGCCTCCGCGCGCGACGGCGGCACACCGAAATTCCTCGCGATCGATTCGGCTGAGGCGATTGCGCAGAACCATCCCGCCTACGAGGCCTCCGATATCCCGGCCGGAACATTTGGCGGCGCGCCGGGCCGGCCCGAGGAAGAGGTCAAGACGATCAGCTTCTCGCACCACATTGTGGCGCGCAGGGGTATTGCGGAATCGACCATCGCGATCTTTACGCGGCAGTTGTTTGCGATCCGCCAGGCGCTGAAGAACGAATTTCCACTAGCCGCCAAGATAGAGACGCCCGATACCGACAAGGACGCCACGATCCCCGTTCATCCCGGCGCCGCCGCCTTTGTCGACGGCGAGGAAAAAACCTTCCTCGACCGCTACAGCGATTACATCTGGTGGGCCTTGATGGCGCTGTCGGCGATGGGCTCCGCCGGCGCCTGGTTCGCCGGCTATCTCAAGAAGGATGAGCGCAACGTCAACACCTCGCAGCGCGACCGGCTCCTCGATATGCTCGCCGCCGCGCGCCAATGCGATTCCATGGAAGAGCTCGACCAGATGCAGTCGGAAGCGGACGCTATTCTGCGCCACACGCTGCTATGCTACGAGCACGGGACGATCGAGGAAGGCACGTTGACCGCCTTCAACATCGCGATCGAGCAGTTCCACAACGCGGTGGCCGATCGCAAGGCGCTCCTGATGAGCATGCCGCAAAACCTGCAACGGGCGAGCGCCCAATTCCGCGCGGCCGGCAACGCCTGATCGGCACCTCCGGTAATCGAACCGTCATCAATTCTTTCTAGGTCTGCCGGTGCTATCATCTGCACCCGCGCGCCAGATCCGGACAGAGGCTCGCATATGACGTTCAGGATTGCTCGCAGAGTCTCCGCGCAATTTCCCGGCGTCGTTTCCTCGCGGGCACTGGCGCCGTCGGCGTCACGGCAATGCCTTATCTCAGCCGCGCCGCCGACCGCCGATCGTGACGTCTGCTGTGCAATCCGGCGATGTCGGCGCTGACGGCGGCGTGGTGTGGGCGCGCGCCGACCGTCCATCGCAAATGCTAGTCGAGGTCGCCACGTCGGAATCCTTTGCCAATGCGAGGACGCTGCCGCCGATCGCGGCGCTGCCCGAAAGCGACTTCGCCGCGAAAATGCTGCTGGAGAACCTGCCTGCCGGGCAGGAGATCTTCTACCGCGTCCGGTTTCGCGACCTCGCGCATATCGTCAACACGGTGTGGCTGACGGCGGATGTGCACTATGCGGCCGCGCACTACTACAATCCCGACAGGGCGCAATTTGGGGAGCTCGACCCATTTTGGGAGTTCGTCGCCGGGCCGCTGCACGCACGTTCGGTCCGAACGAACTCGACAACACCTTCGGTCCCGAAGTGAAGTTCATCAAGGCGCCAGGGCCAGGCAACCAGAACCTGCCGCCATCCGCCGGCATGCAGTTCTTCGGCCACGTCAGGATCGACGGCGCCAGCGGACAGATATCTCGGATGAACTGATATGCCGGGGGCGCACTGGACCGTCCGCCCCAGTGCGCAATTGCGCACAAGGCGGACGATGACAGGCAGAGCAAAATCCGCCATGGTCGCCCGCCATGACAAAAAATCAGCCTTTCTTCACGCATCATCGCGACAGCGACACCTTCATGCCCACGCCCGTCTCCAATGGTCCGTGGGACCCCAATTCCCTGCACGGCCGCGTCGTTGTCGGCCTGCTCGCGCATGTGATCGAGCAGCGCCACGGCTCCGAGGATTTCGTACCGGCGCGGCTCACCGTCGACATGTTCCGCCTGCCGAACACCACGACGCCGATCGAGGTCACGACAAAGCTCGTGCGCGAGGGCCTGCGCATCAAGGTGGCGGAAGCCGAGTTCATCAGTGGCGGCACCCGCATGGCGCGCGCCTCCTGCCAGTTATTGCGCAAGACGGAAAACGCGCCGGGCAACGTCTGGTCGCCGCCGAACTGGGAAGTGCCGAAGCCGGCGGACATTCCAAAGCCCACCGATCCCCGGCTCGGCATGAACGGCAAATGGACCACGCGGCCAATCACGGGTCACATGGGTTCGCTCGGGCCGCGGCGATTGTGGATGAGCGAGGTGCGCGAACTCGTCGAGGGCGTGCCGATGTCGCCCTTCGTGCATGTCGCGACAGGTGCGGATTTCGCCAGTCCCTTCGCCAATGCGGGCGATCAGGGGCTCGGCTACATCAACAGCGACGTCACGCTCTATCTGCACCGGCTTCCGGTCACGCCATGGGTCGGCTTCGACGTGGTCAACCATCACGCCACCGACGGCATCGCGATCGGCGAATGCTGGCTCTATGACGAGCAGGGACCGATCGGAACGTCGACGGTCGCGGCGCTCGCGCAGCGCAAGCCGATGACCAACGTGCCGCCGCCGTAGGCGCATCCGTCATTGCGAGGAGCGAAGCGACGAAGCAATCCATCTTTCTTTATGCCGCGAGATGGATTGCTTCGCTCCGCTCGCAATGACGGTGTGGAGACAGATCACTCCGCCAAATGCCGCTTCATCTCCGGCCGCGCCTTCAGCGCCGCGCCCTGTTTCGCAACGATCCTGGCGATCCGCTCCGGCGCAAACTTGATGTCGACGAAGGCCGGCGCGGTGTTGGCGACCTCGTGGTACTCCGTGATCTTGCCGTCGCGCAGCCGCATGATCGCGACGCCCTCGAACATCGCGCGCGCCCCTTTCGCTTCCGGCAGCGTCGAGCGGTAGCTGAAGGTGTAGCGCGCGTACAGCGTATGGCCGTCGCTGACGGGGTCATGCATGTCCCAGCGGAAATCGGTCGCCGTGCGATAGAACCAGTCGTCGATCATCCCGGCGATTTTGGCGCGGCCTTCGAACGCGCCGTAGAACACGTCGTGATAGACGCCGTCCTCGGTGAACAGTTCCGAGAAAGCCTTGCCGTTGCGCTGCTCGACGGCGTCGCAGAAGGCGCGGAGCATGGTGGATGGGTTCATCAGCTTTCTCCCGAAGTCGTTGTCTCTTCCCCTCTCCCCTTGTGGGAGAGGGTGGATCAATCGTACGAAGCACGATTGAGACGGGTGAGGGGTCTGTCTCCGCGGATAGAGACCCCTCATCCGGCTCGCCGCCGCTTCGCGTCAGCGATCCACCTTCTCCCACAAGGGGAGAAGGAAGAGAAACCTCACCCCATCTCCGCCACCGCCGCCATAATCCTCGCAATATCCTGTGGGCGCGACAGGCGGTGGTCGCCGTCCTGGATCATGGTCAGCACCACGTCCTCGGCCGGCAGGCGGTGCGCCAGCGCAAACGCGTGCTGCCAGGGCACGTCGGGATCCTGAGCGCCCTGCAGGATGCGAACCGGGCATCCGACTTCGATGGCGCTGCCGAGCAGGAGATGGTTGCGGCCCTCCTCGATCAGCGCGCGTGTGATCGGATAGGGCGCGCCGTCGCCATACTCCGACGGCCGCATCCACACGCCCTTGGTCCTGATCTCCTCGCGGACCTCGTCGGAGAAGTTGTTCCACATCAATTGCTCGGTGAAGTCGGGCGCCGGCGCGATCAGCACCAACCCGGCGAGTGTCGCGCCCGCCGCCTCGCGCCTGGCGATCGCCCGCGTCAGCAGCAGCGCCATCCAGCCGCCCATCGACGAGCCGATCACGACCTGCGGCCCCCGGCAGAACTGCTCGAACACGGCGATGGCCTCGTCCAGCCAGCGTCCGATGGTGCCGTCGACGAAAGCGCCGCCCGATTCGCCATGGCCGGAATAATCGAACCTGATACAGGCGCGGCCATGTTCCGCGGCCCAGGCGTCCAGCGCCAGCGCCTTGGTGCCCCGCATGTCGGAATTGAAGCCGCCCAGCCAGAACAGCCCGGGCCCGCTGCCGGCACGGGCCCGCACGGCGATCCGACGGCGGCCATCGCCCTCCCCCACCTCAATAAAGGTCGGTTCCTGGTCGATTGGTGCTGAATTGGTCATGGATCTGTCACTCTCGCCCCCCGCTTTGTCCGCGAGCCCGCTTCATCGGTCAAGCGCGGCCGGACTTTGCTTGCGCATCAGGCCGCCGAGCTATATTTGCCTGAAGTGACCGAAATGCCTCGCATTTGACGGTTTTCGGGCGCAGACCGTGAGTTCGCTTGCTGTTATCAGCGTATTGCTTCAAACTACGGCCCTTCCTTTCACAACTTTGGAGAGTTACCCATTCGCCGTCCCAACAGAGCCCCGCCCGCTGCAACCAAAGACGGGCCGCGCACCAATGATGATATCCGCAATGCGCAGATCCAGCTGATCGATCAGACCGGCCTCAACCACGGAACAGTCGAGACCGTGGTCGCCATCAAGATGGCCCTCGAGGCGGGCATGGATCTCGTCGAGATTTCGCCGAACAACAATCCTCCCGTTTGCAAAATTATGGACTACGGGAAGTTCAAGTATTCGGCACAGAAGAAAGCCGCCGAGGCCCGCAAGAAGCAGAAGATCGTCGAGATCAAGGAGATCAAGCTGCGGCCGATGATCGACGATCACGATTACGACGTGAAGATGCGCGCGATGCAGCGGTTCTTCGAGGAAGGCGACAAGGTCAAGATCACCTTGCGCTACCGTGGCCGCGAAATGGCGCACCAGGAGATCGGCACCAAGCTTCTCGACAAGGTCAAGGCCGACGTCGCCGAGTTCGCCAAGGTCGAGCAGGACGCGCGTTTCGAAGGCCGCCAGGTCGTGATGGTGCTGGCGCCGCGCTGATTTGAATTGGCTAGATGTGAAGCGGCCCGTCGGACATCCGGCGGGCCGTCTTCGTTTCTCGTAGCCCGGATGGAGCGAAGCGCAATCCGAGACAGGTCGATCCGCTGATACGGTGGCCCCGGATTTCGCTGCGCTACATCCGGGCTACGGGCTCACGCGCTCAGCTCCGCCTGGCCTGCCAGGTGCCGCTGCAGCGATCGCCGGTGATGATGCCGTGCCATGCGCCCGCGCCGTAGGTGCCGGCGAGCCGGCCTCCGCCGCTCGCCTTGGAGGCGCCAACCGAAACATGGACCGCAACCGCGCCGGCGCGATTGACCGATCCGGAAACCCTGCCACCGCCGGCCGATGAAACGCGGCTGCCGGTAACCGTGAAGGGCACGCTGTAGCCGGAACTGCAATTGCCCCGCGTGGTGGCGAAGACCACATTCCAGGTGCCGTCATAGGCTCTGAGGGCCTTGCCGCCCCTCGGCGCAGCCTCAACGATATCAGGCGCGGCCATGGCGGCCAGCGCGGCGAACACGGGAAGCCAGCGCAGGGTACGCAGGCGGGGAAAAGCGTTAGAATAGGCAGTCGATCGCTGAAAACGGCTCATTTCTTCCTGCTCCGGACCGGGATGTTAACGACATCATCGCGTAGGTAGCGGCACCGCCCCCCGCGGTTCATCGTTGCCAATTGGCGCTTCATCTGCCATAAGCCCGACCTTCATCGCCCGGCTGATCAAGGGCTGCCGTGTCGATGTCCGTGCGGGTTGGTTCGTTTTCGAAAAAACCTGAGCACTTTCAACGCTCTAACGAGCATTTTAAGCCGCAAAAGCGCCCCTCGGGCGCATTTTTCTGTGGCCCATAGGAGAGCCAAATGCCCAAGCTGAAGACCAAGTCAGGCGCTAAAAAGCGCTTCAAGGTGACTGCCACCGGCAAAGTGATGCACGCCCAGCGCGGCAAGCGCCACGGCATGATCAAGCGGACCAAGAAGCAGATTCGTCAGCTCCGCGGCACCCGCGTGCTGTTCAAGACCGACGGCGACAACGTCAAGAAGTACTTCTTGCCGAACGCCTGATCGCGCTCGCATTCCCGCTAAAGCCGGCCGCGTCCGCGCGGCGATCCATCACCGATTTAAAATTCAAGGATAGCAGTCATGTCTCGCGTCAAACGCGGTGTGACCTCTCACGCCAGGCACAAGAAAGTCTACAAGGCCGCCAAGGGTTTCCGTGGCCGCCGCAAGAACACCATCCGCGCCGCGAAGGCTGCGGTCGAGAAGGCCGGCCAATATGCCTTCCGTGACCGCAAGCGCAAGAAGCGCACGTTCCGCGCGCTCTGGATCCAGCGCATCAATGCCGCGGTACGTCCGTTCGGCATGACCTACAGCGTCTTTATCAACGGCCTTTCGAAGTCGGGCATCACGGTGGACCGCAAGGTGCTGTCGGATCTCGCCATCACCGAGCCCGCGGCGTTCCAGGCGATCGCCGAGAAGGCCAAGGCCGCACTGGCGGCCTAAAGGCACCGACGGCCGCGTTGGTTCTTCTGCGATGTTTTTGAAGTCGTGATGGCCGGGCAAGAGCGCGAAGCGCGTCTTCGCACTAGATGTTCCGGCCATCCACGTCTTCCCTTTCGCAAACGCTGTAAGACGTGGATGCCCGGGACAAGCCCGGGCATGACGGGCTAGGAGCGCCGGCTTAGCATCCTAGTCAACAAGGATTGCCATGACCGACCTCGCCACACTCGAACAAACCATCCTCGCTGATATCGCAGCCGCCGGCGACGAAGCCGCGCTCGAAGCCGTGCGCGTCGCAGCACTGGGCAAGAAAGGCTCGATCTCCGCATTGCTGGCCACGCTCGGCAAGATGTCGCCGGACGAGCGCAAGACGCAAGGCGCCGCGATCAATGTCGCCAAGGACAAGGTCACCCAGGCGCTTTCCGCGCGCCGCGACATCCTGAAATCGGCGGCGCTCGATGCCCGGCTTGCCTCCGAGACCATCGACGTCACGCTGCAGCTGCGCGAGGCACCCGCGGAAGCCGGCCGCATCCATCCGCTGAGCCAGGTCTTCGAGGAGGTCAACACGATCTTCGCCGACATGGGCTTTGCGATCGCCGAAGGTCCCGACATCGAGACCGACGATTACAACTTCACAAAACTGAATTTCCCCGAGGGACATCCGGCGCGGGAGATGCATGACACCTTCTTCTTCAACCCAGGGGAAGACGGTTCGCGCATGCTGTTGCGCACGCATACGTCGCCGGTGCAGGTGCGGACGATGCTGTCGCAGAAGCCGCCGATCCGCGTGGTCTGCCCGGGCCGCACCTATCGCATCGATTCCGATGCGACGCATACGCCGCAGTTCCATCAGGTCGAGGGCCTCGTCATCGACAAGGGGTCGCATCTCGGCCACCTCAAATGGATCCTGCACGAGTTCTGCAAGGCGTTCTTCGAGGTCGACCACATCAACATGCGGTTCCGCCCGTCGTTCTTCCCGTTCACCGAGCCTTCGCTCGAAGTCGACATCCAGTGCCGGCGCGACAAGGGCGAGATCCGTTTCGGCGAAGGCGAGGACTGGCTCGAAATTCTCGGCTGCGGCATGGTGCATCCGAACGTGCTGCGCGCCTGCGACATCGATCCCGACGTCTATCAGGGCTTTGCCTGGGGCATGGGTATCGACCGCATCGCGATGCTGAAATACGGCATCGCCGACCTGCGGCAATTGTTCGAGAACGACGTGCGCTGGCTCTCGCATTATGGCTTCAAGCCGCTCGATGTCCCGACGCTTGCCGGGGGATTGAGCACGTGAGTGCTGTCCCTGCGAAATATCAGGGTTTGCGCTCGTTCGCCTTCGGCGACGGGCCGGGGTTGGCCGACGAGTTGCTCGGCCTAGTGATCAAGGGCGCCAAGACCGCAACTTGCTCGACCGAGGACGAGCCGAACACGTCGACGCCGGGCGAACAGTGGATCGTGCTGGATGGACGTGGCACGCCGGCTTGCGTGATCGAAACAACCGAAGTGACCTATCGCCGCTTTCCCGAAGTGGATGCCGCCTTTGCTTATGAAGAAGGCGAAGGCGATCGCAGTCTCGACTACTGGCGCAGCGCGCACCGCACTTATTTCGACCGGCAAGGCAAGTTTCGCGAAGACATGATGCTGATGTGCGAACGCTTTCGTCTGGTTGAAGTTTTCTAGGACCGTACCATGAAATTCACGCTCTCCTGGCTGAAGGAACATCTCGACACCGACGAGCCACTGGACAAGCTTGCCGACAAGCTCACCATGATCGGGCTCGAGGTCGAGAACATCGAGGACAAGGCGAAGGCCTTGGCACCGTTCTCCATCGCACGGGTAATCTCGGCCGAGCAGCATCCGAATGCGGATCGCCTGCGGGTGTGCATGGTCGATACCGGCAACGGGGCTGCGCCGGTGCAGGTAGTTTGCGGGGCGCCTAATGCGCGCGCTGGCCTCGTCAGCGTGTTCTCAGCCCCCGGCACGTTCATCCCCGGCAAGAACATCACGCTCGGCGTCGGCACCATCAGGGGCGTCGAGAGCCGCGGCATGCTGTGCTCGGCGGCCGAACTCGAGATTTCCGAGGATCACGACGGCATCATGGAACTGCCGGCCGATGCGCCGATCGGCAAGGGCTATGCCGAATGGGCAGGCCTCGGCGATCCCGTGCTCGAAATCAATTTGACGCCGAACCGCCAGGACTGCACCGGCGTGCACGGCATCGCGCGCGACCTCTCCGCCGCCGACATGGGCAAGCTCATCGATCCCGGCATCAAGCCGGTCAAGGGCGAATTCCCCTGTCCGGTGAAGGTGACGGTGGAAGACGCCACGCTGTGTCCGGGCTTTGCGCTGCGGCTGGTGCGCGGCGTCAAGAACGGCCCCTCCCCTGAGTGGCTGCAGAAGCGGCTAACGTCGATCGGGCTGCGGCCCATCAATGCGCTGGTCGACATCACCAACTTCATGACCTACGACCGCGCCCGGCCGCTGCATGTGTTCGACGCCAGGAAGGTGAACGGCAATCTCACCGTGCGCCGCGCCAAAGACGGCGAAAGCCTGCTGGCGCTCGACGGCCGCACCTACACGCTCGATCCCTCGATCTGCGTGATATCGGACGAGCACGGCGTCGAATCGCTGGCCGGCATCATGGGCGGCGAGACTTCCGGCTGCGACGAGAACACGACAGATGTGCTGATCGAATCCGCGCTGTGGAACGAGATCAACATCGCGCAGACCGGCCGCAAGCTCGGCATCAATTCGGATGCGCGTTATCGGTTCGAGCGCGGCGTCGATCCCGCCTTCATGGTGCCGGGGCTGGAGCTCGCGACGAAACTCGTCATGGAGTTCTGCGGCGGCACGCCGTCGGACACGGTCGTCGTCGGCAAGTCCTTCGGCGACGACCGCATCATCGATTTCCCGCTGAGCGAGGTCAAACGTCTGGCGGGAATCGAAGTGCCGCTGGTGGAGATGCGGCGCATTCTCGCCCATCTCGGCTTCATGGTCGCCGGCAGCGGCCCGGTGGTGAAGGTCGCTGTCCCCTCCTGGCGCAGCGATGTGCACGGCAAGGCCGATATCGTCGAGGAGGTCGTGCGTATCGTCGGCGTCGACAAGGTGCCGATGACGCCGTTCGAGCGCGGCGACGACGCCCGCAAGCCGGTCCTGACCACGATCCAGCTCCGCAACCGCCGCGCCAAGCGCGCGCTGGCCGCGCGCGGCATGGTGGAAGCGGTGACCTGGTCGTTCATTTCCAAGCCGCATGCTGAATTGTTCGGCGGCGGCCAGGCCGAACTCGCGCTCGCCAACCCGATCGCCTCCGACCTGTCGGACATGCGGCCGAGCCTGTTGCCGGGCCTCGTCGCGGCGGCGCAGGCCAACGCCAACCGCGGCTATCAGGACGTCGCGCTGTTCGAGGTCGGCCAGATCTTCAGGGGCGACAAGCCCGAGAACCAGTTCGTCGCGGCCTCAGGCGTGCGCCACGGCTTTGCGTCCTCGAAGGGCATGGGCCGGCACTGGTCGGGCTCTGCCATATCAGATGCGCTCGATGCCAAGGCCGATGCGTTTGCCGTGCTCGCGGCCGCCGGCGCGCCAATGCAGGCTCTGCAGATCGTGCAAGGCGGCGCAAGCTGGCTGCATCCGGGGCGTTCCGGCACCATCCAGATCGGGCCGCAGAACGTGCTGGGCTATTTCGGCGAGCTGCATCCGCGCACGCTGGAAGCGCTCGGCGCCGACGGGCCCTTGATGGCGTTCGAGGTGATCCTCGACCGCATTCCCGACGCCAAGAAAAAGGCCACCCGTGCCAAGCCCGTGCTCGAACTCTCCGCGTTCCAGCCGGTGTCGCGCGACTTTGCGTTCATCGTCGATCGCGGCGTGAAGGCTGGCGACATCGTGCGATCAGCGCAGGGCGTGGATAAAAAGCTGATCACGGACGTGAGCGTGTTCGACGTCTATGAAGGCAAGGGCATCGATCCGAACAAGAAATCGATCGCCATCGCCGTGACGATCCAGCCGCGGGAGAAAACCCTGACGGACCAGGAGATAGACGCAGTAGCGGCGAAGATCGTGGCCGAGGTGACGAAGAAGACCGGCGGCACCTTGCGGGCATGATGCCGCATGAACCCCGCTGCGCTCATTCCGGCTGACGTCGGCATCAACGCGGCGATCGCGATCTGCGCGGTCGCCTTCGTCTCGGGTACGGCGCGGGGATTTTCCGGGTTCGGCTCAGCGCTGATCTTCATGCCGCTCGCAAGCTCCATCGCCGACCCGCGACTGGTCGCGGCGCTGCTCCTGATCATCGATTTCGTCGCCGCCGCGCCGCTGCTGCCGAGCGCGTGGGAAAAGGCCGACCGCAAGGCGACCGCGATCATCGTGCTCGGCGCACTGATCGGTGTACCCATCGGAACATACTTCCTTAGCCGGCTAGAGCCAGTAACAACACGCTGGATCATTTCGGTCTTCGTGTTCTCATTGCTGCTGCTTCTGCTCTCCGGTTGGCGCTATCGCGGCAAGGACCACGCAGCCGTCGCGATCGGCATCGGCGGGCTCTCCGGCTTTTGCAGCGGACTGGCCCAGACCGGCGGCCCGCCGATCGTCGGCTACTGGCTCGGCCGGCCCATCGCCCCCGTCATTGCACGCGCCAATATCGTGCTGTTCTTCGGCGCGTCGGATTTCTTTTCCGCCGTCAGCTACGCCGCGGCCGGATTGATCACGATGGATGCGATCAAGTTCGCAGTGGTGGTCGGCCCCGTCTACGGCATCGGCGTCTGGTTCGGCGCGTCACTGTTCGGCAAAGCCAGCGAAGCCGTATTCCGTTCGATCTGCTACGCGCTGATCGCAGCCGCGGTGATCTTCGGCCTGCCGGCGCTGGACGGCGTGCTGCGCTGACGCCGCTTTGGGTGGGCAAAGCGAAGCGTGCCCACCCTTCCGTGCGCGGTGCGCATTGTGGTGGGCACGGCGCAAGTGCGCCTTTGCCCACCCTACGAGTCCTGCGCTAGCCCATCACCAGATCGCAATACGCATAACCGTCGCGCTCGACGCGTTCGCCTGCCATGACCATCAGCCGCCGTGAAAACATCGGCCCTGCCACCACGCAGGTGTGAAACTCGCCGTTCTCGCCGCAAGCGTCGACGCCTTCGGGCAAATCGGCCAACAGCGCTGCATCGAATGTGCGGCCGGCAAAATCGGGCGGCAACTTCTTCAGATCGACGGTAGCGATATGCGCTTCGAGCCCGCTAGCGATCATGGCCTGCGCCAGTTCGGCCGTCGGCCGCTCCCACAGTGGAAACACCGGCGTGATGCCGGTGCCTGCCAGCTTCTGTTCGCGATAGGCGCGGATATCAGCCAAAAACAGATCGCCGAAGATCATGTGCGTGATCCCATCGGCAACGGCCTGCGCGACCGCTTCGCCCATCCGCGCCTCGTAAATCTCGTTCGGACAGGGATAGGGGATCGGCACTATCCGCTGCGGCAAACGAGCAGCCTCGCATTGCGCCTGCAATATCTCCTGCCGTACGCCGTGGATCGACACCCGGCCGAACGTCTCGGTCACCGTGGTCAGCGCGCCAACGACTTCGAACTGCCCTGCGCGCGCAACCTCATGCAACGCAAAGGCCGAATCCTTGCCGCTCGACCAGGAGATCAGTGCCTTGGGACGTGCCATCAGTTGGTCGAGGACCCGCGCCGGCGCTGCTTCGCCGGCCGTGCTTCCGGCTCCGGGTCCTTCAATGCACCGATCCGCCGCAACGCTGCTTCCGCTGCGCGTTCACCGCTTTCCCAGGCGCCGTCAATCGTTCCCCATAGCGTTTCGTGGGTCGCCTCGCCGGCGAGATAGATGCAGCCGAACGGCTCGGTCAGAACCTTTCGCGAGGACTGCCCGCCGGGACCGGCCGCCGACATCGCGCCGAGCGCGAACGGCGCGGCGTTCCAGCGCGTCGCGCTCGATTTCTTCACCGCGGCCGCCACCTCGCTGCCGTACAGCTTCGTCAGCCATTCCACCGCAAACGCCACCATCGCCTTCTCGCCCTGCGCGGAAAGATCGCGGCCGAACGAGCCGCCGACATCGAGGGTGCAGAGAGACGACCCGCCGATATTGGCTGATATCAGCGCCGTCTTCGTCGAATTGCTCTGCTCGATGACGACGTCATCGCGCGCCAGCCCCAACGGATTGCCCGCCATCTGCAGGGCGATCCGGTCGTAGCTGCCGAGGCTCAGTTTCGAAACTGCGTCCAGCATGCGCTTTGGGATGTCAGGCGCGAATTTGATATTGCCGGCGGCCAGCACATTGCTCGACACGGTGACCACGGCGGCACGCGCGGTGATCCTACCCTCCGGCGTTTCCACGCTGACATCGCGGTTGCTCCAGACAATGCGGTTGGCCGGTGTCGACAGCGACAGCGGCACCTGCTCGCCAAGCTTTGCGATCAGCGTGCCCAATCCCTGACGACAGCCGATCGCGATGTTGCGATCCTGCGCGCGCGACTTGTCGCCGACGGAGACATCTTTCAAATCCTTGCCCGAAAAACTGGCCCCCAGCACGAACTCCGCCGTGCCGGCCCAATCGCCGAGATCCTTTGGCAGCACCGAGGCGCAGGAGACATCGAACCGCCGCGCGGCTTCGTCGATGGCGCGGTTGGCGCGCACGAGCGCGGCGAGAAATTGCTCGGTCTCGCCGGCGCGGGCGTTGCGGCGGCCGATGCGCATCTTCTGTCCCGAGGGCGCGGTCGTGATCTCGAGGCCTGCGGCGCGCGCCAGCTTGATCATCGGATTAGTCTCGGGATTGTGCATCCAGCGCGCACCGCGATCGAACGGCACCTCGAAGCTCGCGGTGTCGGTCTGGCAGCGGCCGCCGATCTGGTTTGACGCCTCCACCACGATCACCTTGCGGTTCGCCGCCATGATCCGCCGCGCCGCAGCAATGCCGGCCGCACCCGCGCCGATCACGACGATGTCAGCTTCCCGCGGCAATGGCGCGGCCCCCGCACGCACCCCGCAAAAAACCGGAACCGCTGCCAGACCTGCGGACGCCGACAGGAAGGTGCGGCGGGTCATTGTCATGTCATGGTTTCCGGGGCCTGAAGGAAGCGAGAACAGCTAGCGAACTGTGCCGCATCTCACGTGACGCAGCAACACTCATGGTAAATCAATCATGATTGATCCGGTTGGCGCATGAACTAAATTGAAACGGCTTGCGACCATGATATGGAAACAAAAAAAGCGGGAGAAAAGCCGCTCTGGGGGAGTTTCATGGGCGTAATGCTCGATACGATCGGCCAGGTGATTGCGGGCTACCTGCAGAAGGAAGTCCCGGGCTATGAGCCGTTCACACCCAGCGACCCCGAGCATCTGCGCGGCGTCATCGAGCCTGGCGATGTGCTGCTGGTCGAAGGCAACAACCGCATTTCCGGCATCATCAAATACCTGACGCAATCCACCTGGTCGCACGGTGCGCTTTACGTCGGCCCGGTCGACGGCGCGTTTGAACCCGACGGCGAGCCGCATGTGCTGATCGAGGCCAATATCGGCGAAGGCGTGACCTCGGCGCCGCTGTCGAAGTATTATCCCTATCACACCCGGCTCTGCCGCCCGATCGGCCTGTCCTACGAGGACCGCACCACGGTGTGCCGCTACGCCATCAACCGCATCGGCTTTGGCTACGACACCAAGAACATCGTCGACCTGATGCGCTTCCTGATCCCGCTGCCGGTGCCGCAGCGCTGGCGCCGGCGCATGATCGCGTTCGGCTCCGGCGATCCCACAAAAATCATCTGCTCGGCGCTGATCGCGCAGGCGTTCGACGCGGTGCGCTACCCGATCCTGCCCAAGATCACCCGCGCCGCCTCACGCAAGGCCCGGCGCGAGATCCTGCACATCCGCGATTCCTCGCTCTACATGCCACGCGATTTCGACATCTCGCCCTATTTCGAAATCGTCAAACCCACCATCGTGCACGGCTTCGACTACACGGCCTTGCACTGGGCCGACAAGCAGAAGCCGCTCCAGGAGGTAGCGGGCGAATTCGGTGTGTTTCCAGAGGTCAAATCGCCGCCGCTTGCTCCTGAAGAGATTGACGAAGAGACGCCGCTTCCGGTTGCGGCTGAAGAAGTGACGGTTGATGAAGTGACCGTCGAAACGACGATCATCGAACGCGTCACCGTGTCGGAACATTATCTCGCCGTCGAATACGTCCCGGTCCGCCCGCCGGAGCGCCGCGCCCGCCCGCGAGGCACGGCACATGAAGTAGTCGTGTAAGCACAGATCGTAGGGTGGGCAAAGCGAAGCGTGCCCACCATTTCAAGCCAGCATTCCAGATAGATGGTGGGCACGGCGCGATGCGCCTTTGCCCACCCTACAATGCTAGAACCTCCCCGCCAGCGTCAGCCGCACCGTCAGCGGCTCTGCCGGATGGACATGACGATCAGCGACGCCGCCAATCGGCTCGCCCGGCAACCGCGACAAATAATAATATTCGATCTGGTTGGTTCGCGCGTTGAAGAGATTGAGCACGTCGAGCTGCAGTTTCAGACCATTGTCGAAGCGGTAGCCGGCGCGCGCGTTGAAGATCAGCGACGTCAGCGAACGGACGCTATCGTCCTCAATCAGCGGACGCGGGCCGAAATAGCGCGCCTTCAGTGCACCAAACCAACCCGTCTCGCTACCTAAGGTGATTGCGCCGCTCGCGATCCACGCCGGCGCGCCCGGGATGAAATTGCCGGCGGCATCGAAATCGGTGAAGCGCGCGCGGGTATAGGCAACGTCCAGATCGAATGATAGCCACGGCTTCGGCTTGTATTGGTTCACCCACTCCACGCCAACCCGGCGGCTCGGCCGGCTGGCCTCAGTGGTGCCGGCGTCGCCCACGAACAGCAGTTCGGAGTCGAAATCGAGCATAAAGACAGCGACCGAGCTTGTGAGTCCCTCGATCGCTTTCGTGCGAATGCCGAGTTCGGCGCCTTTGGACCGAACCAGCAGCGGCACCCGATCCTGCGGCGTCACCTTGTCGATCGGGTCGACCGTGATCGTCGCGCCGCGGATGTCATTGCTGTGCAGGCCGTAGCCGGCATTGCCGAAGAACTCAGTCTTGTACCAGGGGCCAAGCACGATGCCGGCCTTCGGGCTCGTTATCGTCGCTTGGGCATTGCCTGAATTTTCCGGCGTGTCGCTGAGGACGCGGCCGGCGAAAACGTCCTCGCGGATGCCAACGTTGGTGCGCAACCAGTCGTTCCAGCGCGTAGTCGTGTCGGTCCAGATGCCGACATTGCCTTCCTGCACGCGGTCCTCGCGCACGGTCGAAAGCACCGCACGCTGCTCCGTCTTGAACAGACCGACATGGATGTCGTCGTAGCGGCTCTGCATTCCGACGCGGGTTTGTGTCTCGAAGCCGCCAAACCGCCAATCGAAGGCATGCCGCGCGTCGAAGCCACCAAGGGTGCGGCGATCGAGCTGGTTGAACTGGTCGCCATTGACGGGATTATCGAGGAAATAGGTGAAGTTGTTGAAGAGCTGCAGGTCGGAGCGCACGACGTAGGCGCTGATCCTGCTCTGGCCGTACTCGCTCGATTGCGCCCAATTGCCGGACAGGCTGAAGCGGCTGGCCGTCCCGCCATCGGTGGGATCAAGCGAGCCAAAGCGGCCGATGATGCCCTGATCGATGGCGCGCTGCGCCACCTGGTCGGTCGAGTTCCAGCCGTTGGAATAGGCCATGGCGGTCAGCGTAAGCCCATCGGTCGCGGTGCCCTGGCTGTAGCGCAGCACGCCGTTTATTTTCCGCACATTGTCCGGAACGTCCCACGGCCCATCGTATTTGATGCCCTCGACCGCCGCGAGCATCGTGCCCGCGCCGACCGCGGTCGATCCGGCCGCCACGCCGCGCCGGTAACCGAAGCTGCCAAACGTGACCTCGGCTAGATTTTTCGGCAGCTTGTTAAGGTAGTCGATCGCGACGGACCCGGCGGAGCTGAAGTCGCCCACATCGGCGTAGTACGGACCCTTGCGGACATTCACCGATTGAATCAGCTCAGGGATCAGGAAGTTGATATCGGCGTAGCCCTGCCCGTGGCCATGTGTTGGCATGTTCACGGGCATGCCGTCGACCTTGATGGAGAGATCGGTGCCGTGGTCGAGGTTGAAGCCGCGCAGGAAATACTGATTGGCTTTACCTTCTCCGGAATGCTGGGTGACGATCAGGCCGGGCACGACTTCCAGCGCCTCGCCGACACGCACGAACGGCACTGCGTTCACCTGCTCGCCGGTGAAGCTTATCGCACTGGCGGCGGTGGGCTGCAGGACGGCGGCGCCATCGGATGAAGTGCCGGGCGTGACGCCGCCGGCGCCCGCGGTGACCGGCTGGTTCGAGCGAACGGCGGTTCTGCTCCGCGCACCACGATTTTGCGACGGTTTTGGGCGAGCGACCTGCCTGGGCGGCGTTGCGTCGGGAGCGGTGATGGTCACCGGCGGAAGCTGGCCAAGCGGAGACGCCGTCCGCTCCTGCCCCTCGGCGGGGAGCATCAGAACGGCAGAAGAAGCCGTGGCGGAAAATATCCGCAACAAGACCCTACGCACCGCCATGCCCTCGCACGATAATTGCTACAGTCGGCATGCGACCGTATCGACTTAATCCGGCGCCTCACTCTAGCAAGCGCGGTATGACGATACAATCGAAATATCATACTGCGTCAGGACGGAAATTTGGGATGCAACGGATCACCATCACCATCGAAGACGACTTGCTCGCCGAGATCGATGCGGCAGCGGAAGCGCGCGGCTATCAGAATCGCTCCGAGATCATTCGTGATCTCGCCCGCGCCGGGCTGCAGCAGGGCGCCGAGGATGCAGCTCCGTCAGGACAATGCGTCGCCGCGCTGGTGTATGTCTACGATCACGCCGCGCGCGACCTCTCCAAGCGGCTGGTGCAGAATTTCCACGGCCACCACGATCTATCGCTGGCGACGCTGCACGTCCACCTCGATGACGACAGTTGCATGGAGGTGACGGCGCTGAAGGGCGCCAGCGGCGAGGTCCGGCACTTCGCCGACCACATCATTGCCGAGCGCGGCGTGCGCTACGGCCGCGTCGTGATGATCCCGACGGCATCCGACAAGAAGCCGAAGGCGCGCAAGCACGGCCATCGCCACGACTAGGGCGTAGCCCGGATGGAGCGAAGCGCAATCCGGGAACACTCTCGAGGGATCCACAGATCCGGATTGCGCGGAGCCTGTCATCGGGCGCGCATTCGCGCGACCCGTTGGCTTCATCCGGGCTACGGATACGCGCTACCTGTCGGAGCGGCCAATCACGGCCATCAACTCCGCGATCTTTTCCCGCTGATCGGCCTTGTTGCCGCTGGTGATCGCATGTTCGACGCAATGCGACACGTGATCCCGCAGCACCTCCTCCTCCACGCGCCGCAGCGCGGCCCGCACGGCCGATATCTGCGTCACGATGTCGATGCAGTAGCGATCCTCCTCGACCATCTTTGAGAGGCCGCGGACCTGGCCCTCGATCCGGCTGAGGCGTTTTTGACAGGATGCCTTGATGTCTTTTCGCATGCGGCCTATATACCCCCATAGGGTATAAGTTTCAAGTGCCGGAGCGGATGATGAACGAGAATGAAAGCGCCGACCGAAACGGCGCATCCAAAAGTGCCTGCTGCGGCGGCCACGACCACGCCAGTCACAGCCATCACGCTCACACCGCTGCAACCGTCCGGGACCCCGTCTGCGGGATGACCGTGGATCCCGCGACCAGCAAGCATCGCTTCGACTACAACGGCGAGACTTTTCACTTCTGCTCGGCCGGCTGCCGCACAAAATTCGCCGCCGACCCCGTCGCTTATCTCGAGAAAGACAGCCGGCCGAAAGCCGCGGTGCCGGAAGGCACGATCTACACCTGCCCGATGCATCCCGAGATCCGCCAGGTCGGTCCGGGAAGTTGCCCGATCTGCGGCATGGCGCTGGAGCCGGAGGTCGCGAGCCTCGATGCGCCGCCCAATCCGGAACTTGCTGATATGACGCGCCGCTTCTGGGTCGGCCTCGTGCTCGCGCTGCCGGCGGTCGTCCTCGAAATGGGCGGGCACCTCGTCGGCGGACACGGCTGGATCGATCAGACGCTGTCGAACTGGATCCAGTTCGCCTTCGCCACGCCCGTCGTGCTCTGGGCCGGCTGGCCGTTCTTCGTGCGCGGCTGGCAGTCGCTGGTGACGCGCAATCTCAACATGTTCACGCTGATCGCTGTCGGCACCGGCGTTGCCTATATCTACAGCATCATCGGCACGGTCGCGCCGGGAATCTTCCCAGCCACCCTCCGCGGCCATGGCGGTGCGGTCGCCGTCTATTTCGAATCCGCGGCCGTTATCACCGTGCTGGTCTTGCTCGGTCAGGTTCTCGAACTCCGTGCACGCGAAGCAACGTCAGGCGCGATCAAGGCGCTGCTGCAACTCGCACCAAAAACCGCGCGCCGAATCGGCGACGATGGCGCCGACCATGAGGTCGAGATCGACACGCTTGCCGTCGGCGATCATCTGCGGGTGCGGCCGGGCGAAAAGGTGCCGGTGGACGGCATCATCCTCGAAGGCCGCTCTTCGCTCGATGAAGCGCTGGTGACGGGCGAATCCATGCCGGTCACCAAGGAGGCCGGCAGCAATGTCATCGCTGGTACCCTCAATCAATCCGGCGGCTTCGTGATGCGCGCCGAGAAGGTCGGACGCGACACGCTGCTTTCCCAGATCGTGAAGATGGTGGCGGACGCCCAGCGTTCGCGCGCGCCGATCCAGCGGCTTGCCGATCGGGTTTCCGGCTGGTTCGTGCCTGTTGTCATCGTCGTGGCGTTGATCGCGTTTGCCGCCTGGACCTGGTTCGGACCCGAGCCGCGCATGGCGTTCGGGTTGGTGGCGGCTGTCAGCGTGCTCATCATTGCCTGCCCCTGCGCGCTCGGCCTCGCCACGCCGATGTCGATCATGGTCGGCGTCGGGCGCGGCGCGCAGGCCGGCGTGCTGATCAGGAACGCCGAAGCGCTGGAGCGCATGGAGAAGGTCGACACGCTGGTGGTCGACAAGACGGGCACTTTGACCGAAGGCAAGCCGAAGGTGGTCGCCATCGTGCCGGCAGACGGATTTGACGAAGCCGACATTCTGCGGTTGGCCGCGAGCGTCGAGCGCGCCAGCGAGCATCCGCTGGCCGATGCCATCGTGCGGGCGGCCAAAGAGCGCAATCTCGATCTCGGAAAGGTCGAGGGTTTCGACTCGCCGACCGGCAAGGGCGCCACCGGCAAGGTCGATGGCAAGACCATTGCTCTCGGCAACGCGAACTTCCTGCAATCGCTCGGCGTCGAAACCGGCTCGCTCGACGAACAGGGCGAACGTCTGCGCGGCGATGGCGCCACCGTCATCAACATCGCCATCGATGGCAAGCTCGCAGGGCTCTTTGCCATTGCTGACCCCGTGAAAGCTTCGACGCCGGAAGCGCTGAAGGCGCTGGCGGCTGATGGCATCAAGGTCATCATGCTCACGGGCGACAACAGGACCACGGCCAACGCCGTCGCACGCAGCCTTGGCATCGCGGACGTCGAGGCGGAAGTGCTGCCCGACCAGAAGAGCGCGGTGGTCGCAAAACTGCAGAAGGCCGGACGGATCGTCGCGATGGCCGGCGACGGCGTCAACGACGCGCCAGCGCTTGCGGCGGCCGAAGTCGGCATTGCCATGGGAACGGGCACCGACGTTGCGATGGAAAGCGCGGGAGTTACGCTGTTGAAGGGCGATCTCGTCGGCATCGTCCGCGCCCGCCGCCTGTCGCAGGCGACCATGAGCAACATCCGCCAGAACCTGTTCTTCGCCTTCATCTACAACGCGGCAGGAATTCCGATCGCCGCAGGCATTCTTTATCCCGCGTTCGGACTGCTGCTGTCGCCGATCATCGCGGCGGCTGCGATGGCGCTATCGTCGGTGAGCGTCGTCGGGAATGCGCTGCGGCTAAGGATGACCCGGCTGTAGTTTCACGCCGCTCTCGCGGTCCCACGCGGCAGTCCAGCCCGCGCCAGCCCGCCGTAGAGCGCTTCGCCGGGCATTTCCGATTTCAATATCGCGCGCACCGCGACCAGCTTCTCGATATCGATACCCGTGGCAAATCCCTTACTCTCGCACAAGAACGCCAGATCCTCGAACACGACGTTCCCAGTCGCGCCCGGCGCAAACGGGCAGCCGCCGAGGCCGCCCAGCGATCCATCCAGCACGCGCGCGCCGGCATCGAGCGCGGCGGAGGCGTTGGCGATGCCCATGCCCCTCGTGTCATGCAGGTGAATGCAGATCGGCTTTGAGCCCGCGATCTTCACCGCCGCTGCCGTCAGTTCCCCGACCTGCTTCGGCCCGGCATAGCCAACGGTGTCGGCAATCGCGACCATGTCGACGCCGGCCTCGAATAGTTTTTCCGTCAGCCGCAGCACTTCTTTGGGATCAACGGCCCCGACGATCGAGCAGCCCAGCGCCATCGAGATCGCGGAGTTCACCACCGGTCTGTGCGCGCTGGCGTCGCGGAGCTCGCAGAGCCGCTTCACGTTTGCAATGGCTGACTCGCGCGAGCGGTTGGCATTGGCCTGGCTGTGCTCTTCGGTGGCCGAGACCACCGTCGCCACTTCGGCGACGCCGGAGGCCAGCGCCTCGTTGACCCCGCGCTCGTTCAGCGTCAGCGCGATGCTGTAGGCGCCGGGCAGCGAGGCCACGGTCCCGATGATGTCGCGCACATCGGCGAATTGCGGAAAGGTCTTTGCCGGCAGGAACGAGCCGACCTCGAAGTGCCGTACGCCCGCGGCATACTCGTCGCGCATCCAGCGCTGCTTCGCCGCGGTCGATGGAAATGTCTTCACGAGCTGCAGACCGTCGCGCAGGCCCACCTCGCGCAGAATGATTTTGCTGTCGGGATAGAGTTCCTGGACGCGGGTCATGGCAACCTCATGCGGCGTTGTTTTTGGAAGACGCGTTTTGCTTGTCGAGTTCAGCGCGAACGGACTCGGTATCGGCGCCAAGCACCGGCACGTTCAGCCCTTCGCCGATGTTGCCGCCGTTCCACTCCACCGGCAACGCCGGAACGCGGAACGGCTCGCCGTCGGCGTTGAAATTCTGCACGAGGCCACCGGGGCGCAGGACGTGCGGATCTTGCAGCAGATCCTCGGGGCGGTTGATCGGCGAATAGGCGATGTTCAGCGCATCGAGTTTTTCTGAGAGATCGGCGATCTTCCAGCCCTTGATCACTTCGGCGACGCGTGGAATGATTCTTCCGCGCGCCAGAATCCGGTCGGTAGTGTTGCGCAACCTCGGATCGTCGGCGAATTCCTGCAGGGCGAACTCCCCGCAAAAGCTCCACCAGTGGCCCTCGGTGACGACACCGATAAAGATGCGCTCGCCGTCCGCGGTATCGAAGATGTCGTAGATCGGCCAGGCATGCTCGCGCTCCGGCATCGAGCGCGGTTTCCTGCCGGTCATTTCATACTCGACCATGTGCTGGGCGACCAGAAACAGGCAGTTCTCGAACAGCCCTATGCGGATGTCAGCGCCGTCCCTTTTGCCGCCCCGCTTCTCGTAAAGCGCAGCAAGGATAGCAATCGCGCCGAACATGCCGCCCATGATGTCGTTGGCGGAAGAGCCGACCCGCTGCGGCTTGTCGCGGGTCCCGGTCATCGCGGCAAGCCCCGACATCATCTGCACGACCTCGTCGAGCGCCGGTCGATGCTCGTAAGGACCGGAGAGAAAACCCTTGTGACCCGCGACGATCAGATGAGGATGCTTGCACCGCAGCTCTTCCGAGCCGAGCCCCTGCTTTTCCAACTGCCCATCGCGAAAATTTTCCAGAAAGACGTCGGCGCTTTCGAGCAGCCGATGCATGGTCTCGCGGTCTTCGGCCTGCGCGAAATCGAGCACCACGCTGCGCTTGCCCCGGTTGAACAGCGGAAAGAACGAGGTTCCCATGCCGCCAAGCGAGCGGGTCTTGTCGCCCACCGGCGGCTCGACCTTGATCACCTCGGCGCCCAGTTGCGCGAGGATCATGCCGCAGGTCGGACCCATCACCATATGGGTCATCTCGACGACCCTCACGCCGTCAAGCGGCAGTCCCGTCCCGGTCATTGCGACGCCTCCCTGCTGGTGGGCCCTTTTTGTCGCCCTGGTTAGGCGTTCGCCCGCCATCAAACCTTACAATCCTTCAAATACTGCATTCACCGTTCTGGAACGCAACCGCCATGGGCGAGTGCCTGTAATGCGGTCCGCGACAAGCCGCTCGCGCCCGGGGGTCCTCGCACCGCCCTCTTGCCGAAGGGCTCGCGTATATCTACCTCTCGCGAAGGTTATCACGAGGGGTTGAACCGCCATGTTGGACGCCGCCGTCAAGGCGATTTCGCAGATCCTGTCGCCGCCGATGCGCACCATCCTGTGGCGCTCGATCGGGCTGGCGCTGGTACTGGTTGCGGTGCTGGCCATCGGCTTGCAGCGCGCGTTGAGCTGGTTCGCCGAGTACGGCGAAGTCTGGGCCGAGGCAATGCTGGGGCCGGGCTTCCACACGACGCTCAACATCCTTTCCTGGGTCCTCTCGATCGCGGCGGGTCTCGGCGTCGTGCTGGGCGGCATTTTCCTGATGCCGGCGGTCACCTCGCTGATCGCGAGCGTGTTCGTCGACGACGTCGCCGAGCATGTCGAGCGCGAGCATTATCCGGCGGAGCGCCCCGGCGACGCGCTGCCGCTTGGCGTCTCGATCCCCGAGGGCATCAAGACGGCGCTGCTGACGATCCTGGTCTATTTGATCGCGCTGCCCTTCGTGCTGTTCGCAGGTGCAGGCTTCATCATTTTCTTTGTCGCTACCGCCTGGCTGCTCGGCCGTGAATATTTCGAACTCGCGGCAATGCGTTTCCGATCACCGGCCGAAGCCAAGGCGATGCGCAAGGACAATGCGGCCACCGTATTCACTGCGGGCCTGTTCATTGCGGCCTTCGTGTCGATACCGATCGTCAATCTGGCGACGCCGTTGTTCGGCATGGCCTTCATGGTCCACATGCACAAGCGTCTCTCCGGCCCAAGGCCCGAACTGATCGAGCCGGCGCGGAAGATGCCGGTGGCTTGACGGCGTTGGGTCTCGTCCTCACACCGTCTTTTCCGGCCAGCGGCAGAGATCATTGATCAAGCACACCTCGCAGCGCGGCTTGCGGGCGAGGCAGGTGTAGCGCCCGTGCAGGATCAGCCAGTGATGGGCATGCAGCATGAACTCGGGCGGGATCACTTTTTCCAGCCCCAGTTCGACCTCGAGCGGCGTGTTGCCGGGCGCCAGCCCCGTGCGGTTGCCGACGCGGAACACATGGGTGTCCACCGCCATCGTGTGCTCGCCATAGGCCATGTTGAGCACGACATTGGCGGTCTTGCGTCCGGCGCCGGGCAGCGTCTCGATCTCGGCGCGGGTGCGCGGCACTTCCCCGCCGAACTCTGCGATCAGTTTTTCCGACAGCGCGATGACGTTCCTGGCCTTGTTGCGATAGAGCCCGATGGTCTTGATGTACTCGCGCACTTTCTCTTCGCCGAGCTCCAGCATCTTTTGCGGCGTATCGGCGACCGCAAACAGCGCCCGCGTCGCCTTGTTGACGCCGGCGTCGGTAGCCTGCGCCGACAGGACCACGGCCACCAATAGCGTGTAGGGGTTGAGATGCTCGAGTTCGCCCTTCGGCTCCGGATTGGCTTTGCGAAAGCGGCTGAAGGCCTCGTGGACCTCGGCCGCTGTCCAGGGCTTTTGCTTTGGGGATTTCGGCGTTGGGGACTTTGGCTTGGCCGATTTCTTCGCCGGTCTGGACGGCGCTTTGTCTGCCTTCTTTGCCGGTTTGTTCGGCACGGATGGAACGCTGGATTTTTTGGCGCCGATAGAACGGATGATTTTGGCCATGATCGGGATATACTGATACGCGATGACCGCAGGCAACGACTTTGATCCGGCGCTTGACCAGCCGACGCTGTTTTCGGCGCGGGTGACGCCGCATCGCTCGCTCAATCGTACCGGCTTTTTGGTGCTGATGACGTTCATCTGCGCGGTCAGCTTTGTCGCCGGCATCGCATTTTTGCTGATGGGCGCCTGGCCGGTGTTGGGCTTTTTCGGCCTCGACGCGCTGGTGATCTATTGGGCGTTCCGGATCAACTTCCGCAGCGCTGACGCCACCGAGGACATCGTGGTGACGCCGTCGGAATTGCGCGTGCGGCGCGTTAGCCATCGCGGCCATCTGATCGAATGGTCGTTCAATCCGCTCTGGGTGCAACTCGAACAGACCGGCGACCCCGAATTCGGCATCGAGCGCCTCTATCTGGTCTCCCGCGGTCGCCGGGTCTCGATCGGCCACGTTCTGGGACCTGACGAAAAAGCAAGCTTTTACAATGCCTTATTGGCAGCACTACAGACCGCCAAGCGCGGCATTACCTACAATCCCGTCACCTGATTGCTTGTCGGAAATCGGGTGGTTTGGACCGCGCATGAGCCCTAAATCAGACCCCATGATGATATCAGCCATACATGACCAGCGCCTGGCCAAGCCGGGCCACCAGGCCGCCGCGCTACGCGACTACGACTCGGTGCGCCGCGCCATCGCCTTCATCTCCGAGCACTGGCGCACGCAGCCGACCATCGAAGCGATGGCGGATGCCGCCGCCGTGACGCCGGATGAGCTGCACCATCTGTTCCGCCGCTGGGCTTCGCTCACGCCAAAGGCTTTTATGCAGGCGCTGACGCTGGATCACGCCAAGGGCCTGCTGCGCGATTCCGCCAGCGTGCTCGATGCCGCGCTCGACTCAGGCCTCTCGGGCCCGGGCCGGCTGCATGACCTGTTCGTCACCCATGAGGCGATGTCGCCGGGCGAATGGAAGAACGGCGGCGCCGGCATGACGCTGCGCTACGGCTTCCACGCTTGCCCGTTCGGCACCGCGATCGTGATCGCGAGCGACCGCGGGCTGGCGGGGCTCGCCTTCGCCGATTCCGGCGAGGAGCCGACGGCGTTTGCCGACATGAAGCGGCGCTGGCCGAACGCGACCTATGTCGAGGACCATGACGGCACCGTTGGCCTCGCGCAACGCATCTTCGATACGCGGCTGTGGCGGCCGGACCAGCCGCTCCGCGTGGTCCTGATCGGCACCGATTTCGAGGTGCGGGTGTGGGAGACGCTGCTGAAGATCCCGATGGGCCGCGCGGTCTGCTATTCCGACATCGCCAACAAGATCAAGAACCCGAAGGCCTCGCGTGCCGTCGGCGCCGCGGTCGGAAGAAATCCGGTATCGTTCGTGGTGCCCTGCCACCGCGCGCTCGGCAAGGGCGGCACACTGACCGGCTATCACTGGGGCATCACGCGCAAGCAGGCGATGCTCGGCTGGGAAGCGGGGCAGGTGGGATTGCATTGATTTCGTAGGGTGGGCAAAGGCGCATCGCGCCGTGCCCACCATCCATCCCCGATGACGACTGAATGGTGGGCACGCTACGCTTTGCCCGCCCTACGAATCCATCTCACGCCGCCAGATCGACCTTCGTCGCCACGGTCGAATCCGCATTCAGCCGGTAGATCACCGGCACGCCGGTTGCGAGCTCGCGTTTCAATATCTGCTCGGGCGTGAGCTTCTCCAGCACCATGATCAGCGCGCGCAGCGAATTGCCGTGGGCGGCGACCAGCGTGCGCTGTCCGCGCAGCACGCCGGGCAAGATCTCCTGCACGTAGTAGGGCAGCGCGCGCGCCAGCGTATCCTTCAGGCTTTCGCCGCCGGGCGGCGGTACGTCGTAGGAGCGGCGCCAGACCAGCACCTGGTCCTCGCCCCATTTCTTGCGGGCGTCGTCCTTGTTGAGGCCGGAGAGATCGCCGTAATCGCGTTCGTTGAGCGCGAGATCCTTCGTCGTCGGCAGCCCGGTCTGGCCGATCTCGGCGAGCATCAACTTCAGCGTATGCTGGGCGCGCGTCAGGTCCGAGGTGAAGGCGACGTCGAACGTCAGGCCTTGTGCCTTCAATTTGCGGCCGGCCTCCTTGGCTTCGGTGATGCCCTGTTCGGTGAGATCAGGGTCCTTCCAGCCGGTGAACAGATTTTTCAGATTCCATTCGCTCTGGCCGTGCCGCACGAGCACGAGAAGACGGTCGCTCATTGAAAGGATTTCCGTTTTTCGTTTCGGATTGGATTAGAAGTCGGCAAGCCCGAGCACATCGGTCATCGTATAGAAGCCGGGCGTCTTGCCCCGCGCCCACAGCGCCGCCTTGACGGCGCCCTGGGCAAACATCGTCCGGTCCTCGGCGCGGTGGGTCAGTTCGATCCGCTCCATGGCACCGGCGAAGATCACGCTGTGATCGCCGGTGACAGTGCCGCCGCGCAGCGCGGCAAAGCCGATGTCGCCGGGACGGCGCGCTCCGGTCTCGCCGTCGCGGCCACGCGCCGAATGGGTATAGAGATCGACGCCGCGGCCGGCGGCGGCAGCCTCGCCCAGCATCAAGGCCGTGCCCGACGGCGCGTCGATCTTGGCCTTGTGATGCATTTCGAGAATCTCGATATCGAAACTCTGGTCGAGCGATTGCGCGACCCTCTTCACCAGCGCCGCCAGCAGGTTGACGCCGAGGCTCATATTGCCTGACTTCACCACGATCGCACGCGAGGTGACGCTCTTGATGACGGCATCGTCCGACGCCGACAGGCCGGTGGTGCCGATGACATGGACCAGCCCGCGCTCGGCGGCGATTGCGACATTGGCGATGGTGGCGCCGGGGATGGTGAAATCGAGAATGCCGTCCGCGTTCGCCGACAGCGCCCACAGGTCGGCAGAGAGTTTGACGCCATTCTCCGGCAGGCCGGCGAGCACGCCGGCATCTTTGCCCAGCAGTTCCGATCCCGGCGCTTCCAGCGCGCCGGCCAGAACCGCGCCCGGCGTCTCCGAAATGACGCGCACCAGCGCGCGGCCCATCCGGCCGCCGGCCCCCGCAACGATCAATCGCATATCGGCCATGGCTTTACCTCTGAACGGGGTATAGCCGGGGCAGGCGATTACGGCAACCAATCAGGGCCCGCCACTCATCCGGCCCCTCAGGGCTGCGGGCCGTCATAGCCTTCGATGATGATGAGGTCGGCGATCGAATGCGGCTGCCGCACCTTCATGTTTTCCTGGTATTCCGGCGAGTGATAGCAGGCCAGCGCCGTCTCATAGTCCGGAAATTCGATCACCACATTGCGTGAGCGGCTTTCGCCCTCGATGGCCGTGAACTTGCCGGCACGCACGACGAAGCGACCGCCGAATTTCTTGAAGATGGCCGGGTTGGCCGCCGCATAGGCTTTGTAACCTTCGTCATTGTGAACGTCGACGCGCGCGATCCAGTATCCCTTGGCCATCTCACTCTCCCGTTTCTTGTTTCGCTAATCGACTATACCAACGGCTGCTTGATTTCCGCCTGAACGGCGTCCGCCGCCGCCTTGGGATCGGCGGCTTCCGTGATCGGCCGCCCGACCACCAGATAGTCCGCGCCGGCGGCGATCGCACGCGCCGGCGTCATGATGCGCTTCTGGTCGCCGGTCGCGGCTCCCGCAGGACGGATGCCTGGCGTCACCAGGTTCATCTGGTGGCCGATGATCTTGCGCAGCGCCGCCGCCTCTTCCGGCGAACTGACGAGCCCATCGACGCCGAGCACCTGCGCCTGCTGCGCGCGCGCTTCCACCAGGTCGGAGACGTTGAGCCGATAGCCCGCGGCATGCAGATCGCCGTCGTCATACGAGGTCAGCACGGTGACGGCGAGAATCTTCAGGCCCGATCCGGCGCGCGCCTCGACCGCCGCCTTCATGGTCTGCGGATAGGCGTGTACCGTAAGGAAGGTCGCGCCGAGTTTTGCTACGCTTTCGACGCCGCGCGCCACCGTGTTGCCGATGTCGTGCAGCTTGAGATCGACGAAAACCTTCTTGCCTGACTTGGCCAATTGCTGCGCCAGCGGCAATCCGCCGGCATAAGCCAGTTGATAGCCGATCTTGTAGAAGCTCACACTGTCGCCGAGCCGCGCAATCATCGCTTCCGCCTCGGCAACCCCGGGCAGGTCGAGCGCAACGATCAGGCGGTCCTTCGGAGCGATATCGGCTGGCTGCATGTCACCTCACATCATGCGTTGGGAAACATCGATCAACTGCCGCACCAGCGCTTTCAGCGCGTCGCTGTCGGCGGCATTCCTCAGGCGGTCCATCTCGTCATAGGCGTCGTCGGCAAACGACAGCGCGAACTGGTTCGGGATCACCTGGGCATGGCAGGCCGACAGGATCAGCCGCAACGCGGCCAGCGCGCGGGCGCCGCCGAGCCGCCCGCCGGAGGCCGACGCAATCGCAAACACCCGCTCGCGAAACACCTGCCCGCGGGTCTCGTGCGCATCCTGCACCCGGCTCACCCAGTCGATGGTGTTTTTCACCAGCGCCGGCACCGAGGAATTGTACTCCGGCGTCACGATCAGCACGCCATGATGGGCCGCCATCATCCGCTTCAGGTTGACCGCGTGCTTCGGCACGCCGGACTTCGCCTGCAGGTCGCCGTCATAGATCGGCAGCGGAAAATCGCCGAGTGAGATCCGGGTGATTTCGGCGCCTTGCTGCGCCAGCGCATGCGCGGCAACGGCCGCCAGCTTCGCATTGAGCGAGCCTGATCGTAGCGATCCCGGGATCACGAGGATTTTGAGCGCGGACATATTTGAATTCGTATTCGGGGCAGCACCTGCCAACGCGAATACGTAGCAGGTATCAGCCCTTGCGATACACCCAGACCCGCGCGGGCGGAAGGTTCATCCAGATCCGCTCGGAAGCTTCTGTGGACACGCCCGGCAGCGATTTCGGGATCGGCGGCGCAACCGAATAGGTGAATTGCACGAAGGGGGCGCCGGGCGCGAGCGCCGTGAAGGCGTCGCGGATTAGTTTCAGGCGCGTCAGCATCGGTTTGGTGACCAGCGGCAGGCCGGAAACCACGGCCGAGGCCGGCGCGTCCAGCACGTCCTTTAGTGAGGAGCGCAGCGCATAGGCGTCGCCCTGCACCACTTTGGCCTGCGGATAGCGGTCGCGCAGCAGTGCGCAGAAGCCCGGATTATACTCGACCAGCACGAGCCGCTTTTGATCGACGCCGTGTTCGATCAGTGCGTTGGTGATCGCGCCGGTCCCGGGCCCAAGTTCGACGACCGGCCCTTGCGCGTGGACGTCGACATATTCCGCCATGGTCCGCGCAAGCAATTTGCTCGACGGCATCACCGCGCCCATGTGCAGCGGCTTTTCGATCCATGAACGAAGGAAGCGGACCTCATCATCGAGACGAGGCTTCTTCAACGCACGCACGGACGATTGCAGAGGCATGTCGCTACCAGGCGGGGCCCCGCAAGAAGGCAGGGGATGTCAGAAAACGGTCATAAACACGTATAGATCGACGGGGATGTGGTCAAGCCAAACGGTAACACGTCAGACGTGCCAAAGTGCCCGCGAGCTGGCAATAAGACCCTGTGCAAGCTGAATGAATCATGACTGCGCGGCGAGAACCTGCGCTTCGCCCAGCTCGCGTTCGCGCGGGTCAGGAGCCCGCGCGGCTGCCGAAGAAGTCCTTGACCTTGGTGAAGAAGCCCGCCGCTTCCGGCTGGGTCGCGCCGGATGACAATTTTTCGAACTCGGCGAGCAGTTCCTGCTGCTTCTTGGTCAGATTCTGCGGCGTTTCGACCATGACCTGGACATACATGTCGCCGGTCTGGCGCGAGCGGAGCACCGGCATGCCCTTTGATGCAATGCGGAAACGGCGGCCGGACTGCGTACCCGCCGGCACTTTCACCTTGGTCTTGCCCTTGTCGATGGTCGGGACCTCGAATTCGCCGCCGAGCGCGGCTGCAACCATCGAGATCGGAACCCGGCAATGCAAATCGGCGCCGTCGCGCTGGAAGAATTCGTGAGTGGCCAGCGACAGGAAAATATAGAGATCGCCGGGTGGCCCGCCGCGGACGCCGGCCTCGCCCTCGCCGGCAAGGCGGATGCGGGTGCCGTCCTCGACGCCCTGGGGGATGTTGACCGACAGCGTCCGGTCGCGCGTCACCCGTCCTGACCCTGCGCAGTTCGGGCAGGCGTCCTCGATCATCTGGCCGCGGCCCTGACAGCCGGGGCAGGTCCGCTCCAGCGTGAAGAAGCCCTGCGCCTGCCGCACCCGGCCCGCGCCGCCGCACATCGAACAGGTCTTCGGCTTGGTGCCGGCCTTGGCGCCGGTGCCCGAACAGGGTTCGCAGGTGACCGAGACCGGGATCTCGATCTGCGCGGTCTTGCCCTGAAAAGCCTCTTCCAGCGTGATTTCCATATTGTAGCGCAGGTCGGCGCCGCGCTCGCGTCCGCCACCGCGCCCGCGCTGCCCGGCCATGCCGAACAGGTCTTCGAAAATATCGGAGAATGACGAGGCGAAGCCGGCGCCGAAACCGGGACCGCCGCCGCCCATGCCCTGCTCGAACGCGGCATGGCCGTAGCGGTCATAGGCGGCGCGCTTCTCGCCGTCTTTCAGGACCTCGTAGGCTTCGTTGATTTCCTTGAAGCGGACTTCGCTGGTGGCATCGCCCGGATTCTTGTCCGGATGCCATTTCATCGCGAGCTTGCGGAACGCCGCCTTGAGCTTGGACTCGTCCGCGTTCCGTTCGACTTCCAGGGTTTCGTAATAGCAGCGCTTGGTGGACATCAGTCAAACCCGCCCGAAGTTCGTCTTCACGCCGAAGGGTGCTTCTCGAAAGATGCAGCCATCGGCTTAACGAAAAATGACCCCCACCCATCGAACGCAAGCCGCGCGCTCTATCGGATGAGGGTCATGATCGAAAGCCCGCTTATGCCGACTTCTTGTTGTTCTTGTCGTCGTCGACCTCGGTGAACTCCGCGTCGACCACGTCATCCTTGGCAGCGTCGCGCTTGGCGTCCGCCTCGGCCTGCTGCTTGTACATGGCCTCGCCGAGCTTCATCGAAGCCTGCGCCACCGTGTTGGTCTTGGCCTTGATGGCCTCGGCATCGTCGCCCTTCAGCGCTTCCTTCAGATCGCTGACGGCATCCTCGATGGCCCGGCGCTCGGACTCTTCGACCTTCGAACCGTGTTCGGCCAGCGCCTTCTCGGTGGAATGCACCAGCGCGTCGGCATGGTTCTTGGCGTCGACCGCCTCGCGGCGCTTCTTGTCCTCGGCCGCGTTGGCCTCGGCATCCTTGACCATCTTCTGGATGTCGGCTTCCGACAGGCCGCCGGATGCCTGAATCCGGATCTGCTGCTCCTTGCCGGTCGCCTTGTCCTTGGCTGACACGTTGACGATGCCGTTGGCGTCGATGTCGAACGTCACCTCGATCTGCGGCATGCCGCGCGGCGACGGCGGAATGCCCATCAGGTCGAACTGGCCTAGCACCTTGTTGTCAGCGGCCATTTCGCGCTCGCCCTGGAAGACGCGGATGGTGACGGCGTTCTGGTTATCCTCGGCGGTCGAGAACACCTGGCTCTTCTTGGTCGGGATCGTGGTATTGCGGTCGATGATACGGGTGAACACGCCGCCCAGCGTCTCGATGCCCAGCGAAAGAGGAGTCACGTCGAGCAGCAGCACGTCCTTGACGTCGCCCTGCAGCACGCCGGCCTGGATCGCCGCGCCTATGGCAACGACTTCATCCGGGTTGACGCCCTTGTGCGGCTCCTTGCCGAACAACTGCTTCACCACTTCCTGGACCTTCGGCATGCGGGTCATGCCGCCGACCAGCACCACTTCGCCGATTTCGGCGGCGGTGAGGCCTGCATCCTTCAGCGCCTTGCGGCACGGCTCGATGGTCTTCTGGACGAGATCGTCGACCAGCGCCTCGAACTTGGCGCGGGTCAGCTTCATCGTCAGATGCTTCGGCCCGGCCTGGTCGGCCGTGATGAAGGGCAGATTGATTTCGGTCTGCGTGGTCGAGGACAATTCGATCTTGGCCTTTTCGGCGGCCTCTTTCAGGCGCTGCAGGGCAAGCTTGTCGTTGCGCAGGTTGATGCCCTGCTCCTTCTGGAACTCATCGGCCAGATAGCTGACGAGCCGCATGTCGAAGTCTTCACCACCGAGGAAGGTGTCGCCATTGGTGGACTTCACCTCGAACACGCCGTCGCCGATTTCAAGAATGGAGACGTCGAAGGTGCCGCCGCCGAGGTCGTAGACCGCGATCGTGCCGGTTTTCGATTTGTCGAGACCATAGGCGAGCGCGGCCGCCGTCGGCTCGTTGATGATGCGCAGCACTTCGAGGCCGGCGATCTTGCCGGCGTCCTTGGTGGCCTGACGCTGCGCGTCGTTGAAGTAGGCGGGAACCGTGATGACCGCCTGCTCGACCTTCTGGCCGAGATGGGCTTCCGCGGTCTCCTTCATCTTCTGCAGGATGAAGGCGGAGACCTGCGAGGGCGAATAGGTCTTGCCGTCGGCTTCGACCCAGGCGTCGCCGTTCGATGCCTTGACGATCTTGTAGGGGACGAGCTTCTTGTCCTTCTCGACCATCGGGTCGTCATAGCGGCGGCCGATCAGGCGCTTCACCGCAAAGAACGTCCGCTCGGGATTGGTCACCGCCTGGCGCTTGGCGGGCTGGCCGACGAGGCGCTCGCCGTCATCGGTGACGGCAACGATCGAAGGCGTCGTGCGCATGCCTTCCGCGTTCTCGATGACTTTTGCAGTCTTGCCATCCATTACGGCGACGCACGAATTCGTGGTGCCGAGATCGATCCCAATGACCTTTCCCATGGTCCTCATATCCTTCTTGTTGCGGCAGGTTGGCTGGGCCCTGGACGGCGCACCTAACCGAACCCCCAACGATCAAATACTCGCGATATTGCGACGGTGAGCCTCATATAGGAGGGGGGGTCTGGCCTGCAAGGACCGAACGCAAGCTTAGGGCCTGAAAAGGCTGACGTTTGAAAGATTGTGTCAGCCCGGGGCGGGGGCGCATCAGTGGCTGGAGCGGCGTTAAGAAATCGGCAAGGCCGCTGATCGAAGGCCGCTCCTCGATCGCACCGCCGGAGCGCTGCGCAGCAATGCGGCATCCTCCCCATCGAGGGGCCCAACCATTGCGGAAGGGGGAGCGGTATTTGGCCGCTGGAAGCGCCCCAAAAAGAGCTCGGATACCGGGCAAAATCCCGCAAAATGGCCGACATATCGGAACGTAACGGTGGAACGGACGCCCACCCTGCCCTGTTGCAGGGACATCAAAACCGCTAAAAGCGGGCCGACTGGAACGACCCCTGTCGTGCCCGCAAGGCTCGATGATTCCACTAGAGATTCGCAAGCTGCATCGTCGGACCACTGTACGGCCCCCATGCAAACCCGGTAGATCCACCATGAAGCTCCTTCGATACTTCGCTGCGGTTGCCCTGATCGTTGCCGCCAATTCTACCGTCTTCTCCTCCGCGTTCGCCGCCGACCCGGTCTTCCCGCCGGGCGCCAGGGTGGGCATGACGCCACTGGTCGGCCTCAGCAAGGCCAGAACATTCGTCGGCTTCGAGACCGAGGATCAGGGGGTCAAGGTCCTGATCGCTGACCTGCCGGAGGCCGCCTATGGCGAAGTCTCCAATGCCTTCAAGGCCAACCCGGGCGGCACCGGCGGCATCAAACCGGAGAGCATCGAGACCGCCGCAGGGCTCGCCTACTACACCGTCGAAAACGGCAAAGACGGCGCCACCAATGTGCGCCGCTATTCGATGATCCTGCCCGGCCCCACCTTCTCCGGCTATGTCGCCGTGCAGGTGCCCGAAAATGCTTCCAGGATCTATACCGACGACGCCATCCGCCAGATGTTCGCTTCCGCCGTGATCCGCACCGAGGTGCCGGTCGAGGAGCAGCTCGGGCTGATGCCGTTCAAGGTCAGCGAGCTCTCGAGCTTCAAGAACATCCGCATGCTGGCGCCGGGCGCGGCCCTCATTCTCTCCGACGGTGACGAAAAGACCGGCTTCGAAATCGCGCCCTTCATGATCATCGGCCTGATCGGCTCGACGGCAGCTTCGCCCGACGATCGCGGCCGCTTTGCCCAGCAGATCGCGACCACGATTCCCGGCGTGCGCGACGGCAGGATCACGATGTCGGAGCCGGTCCGCATCGATGGCCAGCCCGGCTACGAGACGCGGATCGACGCCACCAGCGGCAAGGACAATACCCCCGTTACCATCGTGCAATGGCTGCGGTTCGGCTCCCAGAGCTCGATGCGTATCATCGGCTCTTCGCCGCGCGACGACTGGACCAAGGCCTTTCCGCGCTTCCGCGCGGTGCGCGACGGAATTCATCCGCGCGGCTGAAGCGACTTAACGCCGTATCCTCTCGCAGAGGTCAGGGATGTCCGATGTGACGGCTCCGGTCGCGTTCGAGTTGACCCGTCGTGCGCCGTCACAGCGCACGGCTGGTCTCATCTCCGGAATGACCGGTTACCGTGAAACGGCGCGTGGCCGGTTTTTCCAGCGCGAGCCCGCAGGCATGGTGGTGCCGCTCATCATCAGCTTCGGCACGCCGTTCCTGATCGCGCTCGACCGCGAGCCCGACGCCGCCGACCGGCAGCCGAGCTTTGCCGCCGGGCTTCATGCCGGCCCGGTCTTTATCGAATCCGATGGCGGCGCCGAATGCGTGCAGGTGGATTTCACGCCGCTCGGCGCCTACCGCTTCTTTGGCAGCGCCGTCGTCGATCTCGCCGCGCGCATGGTCGACATCGGCGACGTGCTGGGCCGCGAAGGCCGGGCGCTGCGCGAACGGCTCGGGGCTGCATCCGGCTGGCAGAGCCGCTTCGATCTGGTCGAGGATTTTGTCGACGGTCGCGCCAACCATCTGCCCTCACCCGAGATCGAATTTGCCTATCGCCGGCTGGCGCGCAGTGCTGGCGGCACGCGGATCACAGCGCTGGCGAAAGAGATCGGCTGGAGCCGCAAGCACCTGGTGAACCGTTTTCGATCCGAACTCGGTCTCGCGCCGAAGCCGGTTGCCCGCATCATGCGTTTCCATCGAGCCTGTCGGCTCGCACATACAGGAGAAGCGCGCGGCTGGGCAGCGATTGCGGCTGAAAGCGGCTATGCCGACCAGGCGCATCTCGCCCGCGAATTTTCAACTCTTGCCGGTGAAACCCCGACAGCCTGGGCTCGCCGGCTAGCTTTCACCGACCTCCGCCTGTTGCGCCCGCTGGACGGGCTCGACGCCTGACGGTCCGGTAACAAATCTTCAAGCCTGTGCTGACGCGTCCGCGCATATTGGCGCAACAGCCATGAGGGAGGAGTTTTCCGTGACCGAGCAAAGCAAGATCGAAGCGCCGCGCCTTTATCCGACGATGCGCTGTCGCGATGCCGAGGCCATGATCCGCTGGTTGAAGGACGTGATTGGCTTCACCGAGTACGTCGTTTACCGCAAGGACGGCGCGGTCCAGCATGCCGAACTTGCCTACGGCTCCTCGCTGCTGATGCTCGGCCAGAGCCGCGACGACGAATACGGCAAGCTTGTCGGTGACATCGGCGGCCGCCGGACGGATTCGCTCTATGTCGCGGTCGACGATCCGGACGCACTGCACGCCAGGATCAAGGCATCGGGCGCCAGCATCGAGATGGAATTGCACAACACCGATTATGGCAGCCGCGACTTTGCCTGCCGAGATCCGGAAGGCAACCTCTGGAGCTTTGGCACCTACTGGCCAAAGACGACCGAGAAACCGCTGTAGGCTCGGGCCGGATCAGTTCGTGACGTCGGCGGCCGGCGCGGCCTTCGCGCCGCCCTTGGAGACGGCGACCAGCGCCGGGCGCAGCACGCGTTCGCCGATCATGAAGCCGGCCTGCACGACCTGAACCACCGTCCCGGACGGAACGGACGGGTCAGGCACTTCGTACATCGCCTGCTGGAAGTTGGGATCGAACTTCTCGCCCGACGGATCGAACTTCTTGACGCCGTTCTTCTCCAGCGTGTTGAGCAGCGAACGCTCGGTCAGCTCGACACCCTCGATGAAGGCCTTGATGCCGGGATCGGCGGTCTCCCGGGCCTCGGCCGGAATGGCGTCGAGCGCGCGCTGCAGATTGTCGGCGATATCGAGAATGTCGCGCGCGAAACCGGTGATGCCGTACATCTTGGAATCGGCAACCTCGCGCCTGGTGCGCTGGCGCAGGTTTTCCATTTCCGCCAGCGTGCGCAGCATCTTGTCGCGCGCCTCGGCCAGTTCCCTGGTCAGTGCCTCATTCGATCCTTCCTCGGGATCGTCGGGCATGATGTAGGGTTTTGAGACCACGGGCTCGCCGGTCTGGGCCGGTTTCACCGCATCATCACTCGGCCGGTTCGGATCGGTCATAAGACTGCCTTCTCAAAAAACGTATTGGGTTCGATGGGGATTTTCTGGGCGGGATATCGTGCTTTAATGGCCGAAAATCAAGCGCAACCACACCGGATTGGGGTCAATTTGGGGCCGATTAGCCGCCCAGCATCCGGCTGACGATCCGGGCGGCGTAATCCACCGTCGGAATCACCCTTGCATAGTTCAGCCGCGTCGGCCCGATCACGCCGAGAACGCCGACGATACGGCCCGCGGCGTCGCTATAGGGGGCGATGATGGTGGAGGAGCCGGACAGCGAGAACAGCTTGTTCTCCGATCCGATGAAAATCCTCACGCCTTCGGCGCGCTCGGCCCGGCCCAACAGATCGATCACGCCGCGCTTGGTTTCGAGATCGTCGAACAGCGACTTGACGCGTTCGAGATCCTCCAGCGCGTGGAGATCTTCCAGCAGATTGGCATGCCCGCGCACGATCAATTGCCGGTCGTCGTTGTCGCCGCCCGACCAGCTTGCAATGCCGGCCGCGATCACCTTTTGCGTCAGCTGATCGAGTTCGACGCGGCTCTGCGTCAGCGCGGTTTCGAGTTCAAGCCGCGCTTCCGCAAGCGTGCGGCCGCGAATCCGCGAATTGAGGAAGTTGGTCGCTTCCGTCAGCGCGGACGAGGGAACGCCGGGCGGCAGCGCCAGCACGCGGTTTTCCACCTGGCCGTCTTCGCCGACCAGCACCACCAGCGCGCGTTCCGGCTCCAGCCGGACGAATTCGATATGCTTCAGCCGCGAATTGGATTTGGCGGTCAGCACCACGGCGGCGGCCCGGGTCAGGCCGGACAGCCGCGTCAGCGCCTCGCCGAGCGCCGCCTCGACCGATTGCGCGCGCCCGACAGAAGCAAGCTGGCTCTGGATGGATTCCCGTTCCGGTTCAGTAAGGTCGCCGATCTGCATCAGGGCGTCGACGAAGAACCTCAGGCCGAGTTCGGTCGGCAGCCGCCCGGCCGAGGTATGTGGCGCGTAGATCAGCCCGAGGTGCTCGAGGTCCGACATCACGTTGCGGACCGAGGCTGGCGATAGCGGCACCGCGATCAGGCGGGAAATATTGCGCGAACCGACAGGTTCGCCCGTCGCCAGATAACTCTCGACGATTTGACGAAAAATGTCGCGTGATCGCTCGTTGAGCTGGGCGAGCCCGGCATGCGGCGCGATCAGGCCAATCGGATCGTGGTGGGCCACCATTTAACTCCTCACACCCCCTAATCTGTCGCTCCGGAGGGCCGATGACAAGCATGCATTGGAGCGTTTTCAAGCGAAGTGGAAACCGGTTCGCGTCGAGAAAACGCGTCAAATCAAGAATCTAGAGCCCCGTTTCGCTTCCATCGAAACAGGAAAGGCTCTAGTCCCCGAAACGGGGCCAAAAGCCCTTGCCGCTGCGGACGCCCCCACCTACAAGCACCGCAAACGGTTTTTCGCTCGATTTCGAAAGGACTTCCCATGCGGCCAAGCCGCCGTGCGCCCGATCAGCTGCGCCCCGTGTCGCTGGAACGCGGCGTGGTCAAATATGCCGAAGGTTCCTGCATGGTGAAATTCGGCGACACCCATGTGCTGGTCACGGCAACACTGGAAGAGCGGCTGCCGCCCTGGCTGAAGGGCCAGGGCCGCGGCTGGGTCACGGCCGAATACGGCATGCTGCCGCGCGCGACGCTGGAACGCACCCGCCGCGAGGCCGCCGCCGGCAAGCAGGGCGGGCGCACGGTCGAGATTCAGCGGCTGATCGGCCGCAGCTTGCGCGCAGCCGTCGACCTCGAAGCGCTGGGCGAGCGCCAGATCACGGTAGATTGCGACGTGATCCAGGCCGACGGCGGCACGCGCACCGCCTCGATCACCGGCGCCTGGGTGGCGCTGGCGGACTGCATCGCGTGGATGAAGAGCCGCAACATGATCAAGGCTAACGTGCTGCGCGACAATGTCGCCGCGATCTCCTGCGGCATCTATCAGGGCACGCCGGTGCTCGACCTCGACTATGCCGAGGATTCCGAGGCCGAGACCGACGCCAATTTCGTCATGACCGGCGACGGCCGCATCATCGAGGTGCAGGGCACCGCTGAGAAGACGCCGTTCTCGCAGGACGAGTTCCTGGCGCTGATGGAACTGGCACGCAAGGGTGTTGCGCGTCTGGTGGACTTGCAGAAGCTGGCCGTCGCGTAGTCTGATCGCATATGCACCGTCGAATCACCGGCGCCCTCGTGATCGCGACCCACAATCCCGGCAAGCTCGCCGAGATGCGGGAATTGCTGGCGCCCCATGGCGTCGAGGCCGTTTCCGCGGGTGAACTCGGCCTCGGCGAGCCCGAGGAAACCGGCCAGACGTTTCGCGCCAATGCGGCGATCAAGGCGATCGCGGCCGCCCAAGCTGCCCAACTGCCGGCCTTTGCCGACGATTCCGGCCTCGTGGTCGATGCGCTGGACGGTGCGCCCGGCATCTACTCGGCGCGCTGGGCCGGCGAGGGCAAGGATTTCATGGCGGCGATGACGCGGATCGAGCGGCTGCTGCAGGAACGCGGGGCGACCACGCCCGACAAGCGAAAGGCGCATTTCGTGTCTGCGCTGTGCGTCGCCTGGCCCGACGGTCATCTCGAAGAGGTCGAGGCCCGCGCCGATGGAACTTTGGTCTGGCCGCCGCGCGGCACCGCCGGATTCGGCTATGATCCGGCGTTCCAGCCCGACGGGCACGTCAGGACCTTTGGCGAGATGACCTCGATCGAGAAACACGGCCTGCCGCCGATCGGCCTCGGCCTGTCGCACCGGGCGCGCGCCTTCGTCAAACTGGCGGAGATCTGTCTTGGCTAGTCGCGAGCGACCCCGCCCCAAAGAAGCCTTCGGCGTCTACGTGCACTGGCCGTTCTGCCTGTCGAAATGCCCGTATTGCGATTTCAACAGCCACGTCCGCCACGCGCCGATCGACGAAGAAAGATTTGCCCGTGCGTTTGCGCGCGAGATCGAAACGTCAGCAGCGCGCGCGCCGGGACGCACCGTCACGTCGATCTTTCTCGGCGGCGGCACGCCGTCGCTGATGCAGCCGCAAACCGTAGGCGCCATCCTGGATTCGATCGGCAAGCATTGGCGCGTCGCCGACAATGTCGAGGTGACATTAGAGGCCAATCCGACCAGCGTCGAAGCGACCCGGTTTCGCGGCTATCGCACCGCCGGTGTCAACCGTGTCTCGCTCGGCGTGCAAGCGCTCGATGACGCCTCGCTGAAGGCGCTCGGACGATTGCACAGCGCGCGCGAAGCGCTGGACGCGGTCGCGATCGCGCGCGCCGCATTCGACCGTTACTCGTTCGACCTGATCTACGCCCGCCCTGACCAGACCCCGCAGATGTGGGCGGACGAATTGAAGCTCGCGATTTCCGAGGCCGCCGAACATCTCTCGCTCTACCAGCTCACGATCGAGGAAGGCACGCCGTTCTTCGGCCTGCATGCGGCGGGCAAATTGAAGACGCCGGACGAGGCGGTTGCCCGCGCGCTCTACGATGTAACGCAGGAAGTCTGCGCGCATCACGGCTTGCCGGCCTACGAGATTTCCAACCACGCGCGCGCAGGCGCCGCATGCCAGCACAATCTGGTCTACTGGCGGGGCGACGAATATGCCGGCATCGGCCCGGGCGCGCATGGCCGCCTCGACATCGATGGTATCAGGCACGCGATCGCGACCGAAAAGCGTCCAGAGGCCTGGCTGATGCGCGTCGAGGCCAACGGCCACGGCGTTGTGACCGACGATTTTCTCAACAGCGAAGAGCGCGCCGATGAATTCCTGCTGATGGGATTGCGGCTTGCCGAGGGCATCGACCCCAAACGCTATGCGGCCTTGTCCGGCCGCGCACTCGACCCGAGCCGGATCGCCGTGCTCCGCGAGGAAGGCGCGATCATCGTCGACGCCGACGGAAGACTACGCGTGACAAAGGACGGATTCCCGGTGCTCGACGCCGTGGTGGCGGACCTCGCGGCGTAGCAAGAAACCGTAGCCCGGATGGAGCGCAGCGCAATCCGGGACAAGTATATCCGCTTGCGAGACCGTCCCCGGGTTACGCTTCGCTCCACCGGGCTACAAGCTTGGCGGCATAAAGGCTTTGATAAGCCAACGCGCAGGGACTTCGGGCATTGCCTGACAGAGTGTGGTAGATCGGTTCCGATTGCCCCGCCCTGCCCGAACGATGATCGTGAACGACCGGACCATAGCTCCCCCGATCCATGATCCCGACCTCGACCGCCGCGTCAAGGACGCCGGCGCGAGCAAGACCGTTTACGCCCTCGTCACACCAGAGACGGAAGCGGCGAAGAATTTCATCCTCGGCAATGCGGTGGATGGACCCGATGCGGCTCGCCGTCACCATCTTGAGCAATTCCGCGACGCGTGGACCGGCAAACAGTACGCCTCGCATGAAGCCTTTATCGAGCGCTGGATGGCATGGGCAGCACCTGTTGTCGCCATCGATGCGGGAGGTTTCGCATGGCGTTACCCGACCGCCGGCGGCAGCGAAGCGCTGTTTCATGTGATCGCAGCCTACGGCAACCGCGCCCGCGGCGAGCGCTTCAATCCGGAAGTTCATGTCTTGGCCGGCGAGTATGAAGGCTACAAGGCCTATGCCGAAGCTTGCGGCATCGCCGTGGTCGAACATCCCCGCGCCGACTGGCGAACGATCGGCCGGACGCTTCCCGCAACCGCGCTGTTCTGTCTGAGCCAGCCGTCCGCAATCGACGGCAATATGTGGCCGGAGGCCAACGAATTTCTTTCTCTGCTCGCTGCCGCAAGCGAGCAACCCCGCGTGCTGCTCGACGTCACCTATGTCGGGTCGATCGCCGAGACACCGTCTGTCCGCATTGCCGCCGACAGCCCATCCGTGCAGTCGCTGGCGTTCAGCCTGTCAAAACCGTTCGGGGTTTACTACGACCGTATCGGCGGCGTGCTGTGCCGCAAGGCGATGCCGAGCCTGTTCGGCAATCAATGGTTCAAGAACCTGACGTCGCTGCAGCTAGGCACAGCGCTGCTCGATCGTCACGACGTGTTCGACCTGCCCCGCCGTTACAAATCCGTGCAGCGCGAGGCCGCCGCGCGCATTGGCCACCGTCTCGGGCTGAAGTTATCGACGAGCGATGTGAGCGTGCTGGCGCAGGCGGAGGCTCACGCGACCACCGACCGCGAACTCGCCGCATTTCTGCGCCGGCCGGTCGGCGATACCAATGCATCGCTGCGGCTCTGCCTGACGCCGACCATGGCCGAAATGATCGACACGGCCGGGCCGATCGCTACTCCCGGAGCCACGCCGTGAAGAACCCGATCATCCTGACGAGCCGTGATGAGATTCACCGGCACGCGCACGGGCTCTGGCGCAGCGCGCCGATTAGCGCCTCGCACGCCGAGGGCGGTTTCATTCACGACATCGTCGAACAGTTCGCTAGCCTGCCGCGGCTGTTCTGCAACTCGACCGACGACCGGCTCGAGCGCGCCCATTTCTGCTCGTGGTGGGGCGTCACCATGAATCGCACCTACGACAATCCGGCCATCGAGGATCTCTATCGCCTGCACGAGATGTTCCACGCGGCCTTCATGCCCTATTTTCCCGGCATCGGCTTCGACGCTTTCCACCGCAAGATGGAAGACAACGAGCTGAAGGCCAGCGTCTGTTCGGAGATCCGGGTCTATTTCGAACTGCCGCATTTGCGCGAAATCGCCTTTCCGTATCCGATCTACGCCGACCGTTTCCTGTCCGATGCGTCGATGCAGACGCTCTGGCATAAGAACAAGCCGGTCGCGATCGAGACGCTGCAGGAAGCGCGGCGCGACGTGATGTTCTCGAAGCCCGAGCATGAAATGGATCTGACCGAGCGCTGGATCCGGCGCTTTGCGCTGCAGAACCGTCAGTGGTCGACGTGCTGGTACGATCGCTACGGCGAGATCGAGCAGCACATGTTCGAATTTCAGATCCGCGCGTTGCAAGGCGACCGCTCAGGCGCCATCCAGCAGCACGCCGCATGGATCGAGGCGCAAGCGGCGCAGGACGCAGACGATCACATCCCCTATCGTCAGGAAGCGGCGCTGTTCGCAAATATCTACTGGAGCAACCGACGTCGCTACGAAGCCGAATTCGCGACCGCGACGAAGATGCGTAGCCCGGATGGAGCGACGCGCTATCCGGGGTAAATCTACCAGCGGTCCCGGATTACGCGGAGCCTGTCATCGGGCGCGCATTCGCGCGACCCGTTGGCTCCCTCCGGGCTACGAAAAAATTACGCCCCAAAGCTTTTCGGCGATCCCGCAACCGGCGTGCTGCCGCCGCTGGCGGCCTTCATCACCGCAAGCCCGCGCTCATTGCTGCCGTCGGAGCGGAAGCGGAACAGGCCGTCGGTGCCGGCAAAGCCCGACGCGTTGGTCAGCGTCTCCGGCGCAAAACGTTGGCCGCCCTGCTTCGATAGCGCGGCGACGAGCGCGACCGCGTCATAGGCCAGCGTTGCGGTGCGCACGGGGTCGGCGCCATATTTGGCGCGGTAGCGGCCGGAGAAGGCGCGGAAGCCCGACGGATCCGGCGCGGCATAGAGCCCGCCCTGCAGCACGGGACTAGCATAGACGCGCGGATTGTCCCACAGCCCGGTGCCGAGCAACTGGATGTTGCGCAAGTTCGCACCTGCCGCCGTCAGCGCATCCGCCGTCGCCACGACGGATTCGCCGTCGTCGGCGATAAACAGCGCATCCGCCGAGCCGAGCGACTGCGCCACCGTCCGCGCCGCGGCCGAGCGATCGACGCTATATTTCTCGAAGGCGACGAGGCGTCCCTTGCGGCCGACTGCCTGCTTGAAGGCTGCTTCCACCACATTGCCGTAGGCGTTGTCGGGCAAGAGCGCCGCGAAAGATTTCTTTCCGATGCCGGCGGAATAATCGACGATCCGGTTGACGTCGGATTCGGGCAGGAAGCTGAGCAGATAGACGCCGCGTCCGGCGACGCTCGAGTCGGTTGAGAACGCGATCACCGAAACGCCGCGCGCGCGCGTCAGTTGCGCGGTCGCCGGCACCGAGGCTGCAAACAGCGGCCCCAGAATGATTTCCGCGCCCTCGCCGAGCGCCTGCTGGGTGACCTGCTGGGCGCCTTGCGGGGTGCCGCCGTCATCCTTGATCAGAAGCTGGATGTTCGGATCCTGGAATTCCGCCAGCGCCATCTCGGCCGCGTTCTTCATCGATTGCGCGGCGACGCCGGCATTGCCGGCGGCCGACAGCGGCAGAATCAGGCCGACCTTGACCTGACCGGTGCCGATCGCAAGCGGCTGTTGCTGCGGACCTGGGGGCCCCTCGGGCTGAGAGGGGCCGAACGGGTTGGAAATCTGGCTGCCGGAGCAGGCGCCGAGCAGCGGCGCGCCGAGAATAAGTCCGACCGCCGTCCGCCGGGTCGGTCCTGACAGCCGAGCATCCGGGGATCCAGGCTTGGGATTGAGCGGGCCTACCATCTTGTCTCTTCTCTTGACCGACCGCCGTCGGCCAGGATTCCGGCTTTCTGGGCCGAGGCACCTGAACCGCTACTGAACCCACACACGGGATTCTGCAATATTGTCGAGGATTAGTTAACCAAAACAAAAGGATTACGCCGCCGTCGGCCATTCGCAAGTTGCGTGGAACTTCCGCCTTGCCTCCGCGCCCGCCGGATATGGCGCTTGCACCAAGACCCCTCTAGATTGCCATTATGCGCGCAAAACCCAGTTCCAACTACGGGCCTGACACCGAACCGGGTTCGGCCAACAGAACATTTTTGATTGGCGACCACATCCTGAATGCCCCGAAGCCGGTTCCCGGCCTCTATCTGGTGGCAACCCCGATCGGCAATCTCGGCGACATTACCTTGCGCGCGCTGGAGACATTGGCCGGCGTCGACATCATCGCCTGCGAGGACACCCGCATCACCCGCCGCCTGACCGAGCGCTATGCGATCTCGGCGGAGCTCAAGCCGTATCACGAGCACAACGCGGCGATGGTGCGGCCGAAAATCCTGGAAAAGCTGGCGCAGGGCGCCTCGATCGCGCTGGTGTCGGATGCCGGCACGCCCTTGATATCGGACCCCGGCTTCAAGTTGGTGCGCGAGGTCTGCACCGCCGGCCATGCCGTGATCGCGGTGCCGGGCGCGTCCTCGGTGCTGACGGCGCTTTCGGTCGCAGCACTCCCCACCGACCGGTTTTTCTTCGAGGGATTCTTGCCGGCCAAGGAGGTCTCGCGGCGGACGCGGCTCACGGAGCTTGCCCGGATCGACGCCACGCTGGTGATGTTCGAATCCGGCAACCGCGTGCAGGACACGCTGGCCGATCTTTCCGACATCATGGGCGGGCGCGACGCCGCGATCTGCCGCGAACTCACAAAACTGCACGAGGACATCACGCGCGCCCCGATCGCCGATCTTGCGAAAGCCGCCGACGCGCTGGAGACGCGCGGCGAGTTCGTCCTCGTGGTCGGCCCGCCGCGCGCCGACGAAGGGGTCATGACGCAGCACGATCTCGACGACCTCTTGCGTGCATCGCTTGCGCGCGACAGCGTCAAGGATAGCGTGGCGCATGCGGTCGAGCTTTCCGGGCGGCCGCGCCGCGAGGTCTACGCCCGCGCGCTTGAACTCGCAAAAGAAACCAGAGGCGAGCATGGTGAAGACTGACGGCACGTTACCGCCGGACGCTGCGGCAAAGCTCGCCGCGCCCGAGCGGGTCGCGGCCTTCCGCACCGGACTTTCCGCCGAAAGCCGCGCCGCCGCCTTTCTGATGGCCAAAGGCTACCGCATTTTGGCAAAGCGCTTCCGTACGCCCTATGGCGAGATCGACCTGGTGGCGAGGAAGCGCAATCTGGTTGCCTTCGTCGAGGTCAAGGCCCGCGCCAGCCTTGACGACGCCGCCTACGCCGTGACGCCGCGCCAGCAGGGGCGCATCATCGATGCCGCCCAGGCCTGGCTGATGGCGCATCCCGAGCATGCCGAATTTGAGCTGCGATTTGACGCCGTCCTGATTGCGCCGCGGCGTCTGCCACGCCATCTGTTAGCGGCATTCGACGCCAGCCCTTAATAAGAATTCCTCCAGAGACCCGGACCCTCCCTATGAAACTGAATGTCGCCGTCCAGATGGATCCCATCGCGCGTATCAACATCCGCGGCGATTCGACCTTCGCGCTGCTCCTGGAAGCGCAGAAGCGCGGCCACAGCATTTCCTACTACACGCCGGACAAGCTCTCGCTGCGCGGCGAGGAGCTGGCGGCGCCGGTGCAAAAGCTTACGGTGCGCGACGAGATCGGCGACCATTTTACCTTGGGCGAAGCGAAGCGTGAGCCGCTGACCAATTTCGACGTCATCCTGCTGCGCCAGGACCCGCCCTTCGACCTCGCCTACATCACCTCGACGCACTTCCTCGAGCGAATCCACCCCAAGACGCTGGTGGTGAACGACCCGGCCTCGGTGCGCAACGCGCCCGAAAAGCTGTTCGTGATGAACTTTCCGCATCTGATGCCGCCGACGCTGATCTCGCGCGATCTGGATGAGATCAATTCATTCAGGGATGAACACGGCGCCGTTGTCATGAAACCGCTGCACGGCCATGGCGGCGCGGCGGTGTTTCGTGTGATGCCGCAGGACATGAATTTCGGCTCGCTGTTCGACATGTTCTCGGTTACCTTCCGCGAGCCTTGGGTGATCCAGCGCTTCCTCCCCGAGGTGAAGCACGGCGACAAGCGCATCATTTTGGTCGACGGCGAATTCGCCGGCGCCGTCAACCGCGTGCCGGCCCCCGATGATCTGCGCTCCAACATGGTTCGCGGCGGCGCCGCGCAGGCGACCGAGCTCTCCCCGCGCGAACGCGAGATTTGCGACACGCTGGGCCCGGCACTGCGCGAGCTGGGATTATTGTTCGTCGGCATCGACGTGATCGACGGCAACCTCACCGAGATCAACGTGACGTCGCCGACGGGCATCCGCGCGATCCAGCGGCTCAACGGCCCGGACGTGGCAGCAAAGATATGGGATACCATCGAGAAGAAGCGCAGCGGAAAATAATTTCCCTCGCAACTATCGTGCACATGAAGTGACGTCTTCAGCCGACTGGTTCGCTGCGACCTAACTTGACGGCATGATGTGCGGGCGCCTGCTGCCGGCTAAAATGGAGCCGAATCGGAGAGTCGCCGTGTCGTTCGACTGCGCCGCCGGCAGTGGCCCGCCGAATTCCAGGACGCCAGCGCCATGTCATCCTATATTCTTCCATCATTCGGCCATTCTTTGGACAAGACTGGGCACAGTGCCGGCGGCCGGTCGACCTGACGGAGTGTCGACCGCCACCTTCGGATGACATTGGACGAAAAACGGAAAGCGCCAATGAACTCCACACCTGATCCGAAAGAAAACAAACCCGACGATGCCCCCATCGCGCCCGCCGATGAAGGGCTCGCGCACGCCCACGAACAGATCAAGCGCGCGGACGAACAACTCACGCGTCTGACTGAACAGCTTGCAAGAATGGAGCGCGATGACGCGCGTCCACCCGCGGCCGGACCTGGCTCGGAAGGACCTGACTCGCAAGGACTTGGCTCGCAAGGACTTGGCTCGCACGAACCTGGCCCGCAACCACCACCAGGAGGAAGGCCGGCGCTCCTGACCCTCGTCGGCTTGTCCCTGGCGGCGTGCATCACTGTCGTTGCCCTTGTGGTTTTGCTGTTATCTTATGGCGACGGGCCCACGCTGATTGTCGCCCGTTGGGCGCCGCAGCCCGTTTCAACGCCATCATTGCCGCTGGAAAATCTGCCGTCTCCCGCGCCACCCGCTCCATCTACCTTCCAGGTGGCCGCGGCGGAGTCAGCGCCAGCGCAAGCAACACCACCGCAAGCAACAACCTTGGCACAAGCCGCACCGCAAGGCGCTGCGCCGGCAGCACCCGCGGCGCTTCCCGATCACACACAGTTGCTGCAAACGATGGCTCGCGACCTCGCGAATCTGGAGCGAAGCATCGAACAGCTCAAAGCGAACCAGCAGCAAATAGCCAGCGACAGTTCAAAAGCCATTGGGGAGCTCAAGGCGAGCCAGGAAGAGATAAAGCGCGTGCTCGCGAAGGTTTCCGAGCAGAACCCGCCCAAGACTTCGCAGTCTCCATCGCCGCCGACCCCAACGCTGCGCAAGCCCGAGCGGCCGCAGGCGCGAGCGCGACCTCGATACCCACGGGAGTGGATGTACGACGATTGGTAGCCATCATCTGCATCGCTCGCCACAACGGCGCGGCCGTCGCGGCAAATATCCGGGATGCCATCGAGAAGAAGCGCGGCACGCAATAACGCTGCGCTGCAGCCATCGCATTTTTACATTCCTGTCGTGCTCTCTCACCCTACTTGCCAATTTCGGGAAGCGGGAGCAGCCTGTAGCCGCGGATGAATCCGTCCGGGCAGCATGCTGCAATTCATAAAAACAGTGGAGGAAGACGTATGACGATGAACGTTTCGCGACGGTCTTTGCTTGCGCTTGGCGCCGGTTTGGGCGCCTCGACCTTTCTCGGCGGCAGCGCGCTGGCCAAGGCGCCAAAACTCGGAACGCAGACGCCCTACTGGCACCGCTTCATCCTCGGCGACGCCGAAGTGACCGTGGTCTCCGACGGCCCGCTGCCGCTTGGCGATCCCTCCGGCACCTTCACCGGCGTGCCGAAGGAGGAAGTGAAGAAGATGCTCTCCGACAACTTCCTCAATCCGGACAATGTCGTGCTGGAGCAGAACTCGCCGATCGTGAACACCGGCGACAGACTGGTCCTGTTCGACACCGGCATGGGCACCTCGAAAGCGTTCGGCCCGACCACAGGCCAGCAGCAGAAGAACATGGCGGCAGCCGGCATCAAGGCCTCCGATATCGACGCGGTGGTGTGCTCACACGCGCATATCGACCACATCGGCGGTCTTGTGGGGGCCGACGACAAGCCACTGTTCCCGAACGCGCAGGTCTACATCGCCCAGAGCGATTTTGATTTCTGGACCGATGAAGGCAAGCTCGGCAGCCCGCTGAAGGACTTCATCCTCCACGCCCGCAAGAACCTGATGCCGGTGCGCGACCGCATCGTGTTCATCAAGGACAACCAGGAATTTTTGCCCGGCGTCACCGCGCTCGCCGCCCCCGGCCACACCGTCGGCCACACCATCTTCATGGTGAGCTCGAAGGGCAAATCCTTCTGCTTCCTCGGCGACCTCTCCCATCACGCCGTGCTGCTTTTGGAGAAGCCGCGGATGGAATTCTCCTACGACAGCGATCCGAAGCAGGCGGCCTCCTCGCGGGTGAAGATGCTGGACATGTTGGCTGCCCAGAAGATCCCGGTCATGTCCTATCACTTCGCCTGGCCCGGCTACGGCCACGTCGCCAAGGCGGGCGACGGCTTCCATTACTATCCCGAGCCGATGAACATGCAGCTCTAGGGAGCCGACGTCCCGGGGGGCTGATCGACACGGCCGGCCCCCTGATCGGGCAATGCGCCGCCGGAAGCGCTCGTGTGCGCCGCTTGGACGTCTCTTCAGAGGATTCTATCGAAAGGGCCTGCCTTAGGAACAATCGTGGATCGCCGAAATTTGTTTTGCCTGAGCGAGAAAGCAGCATGAAACTCGTCGTGATCCTGTGCGCGCTGCCCAAATAATGCAGCCCGAATCTCGACAGCTTGGCAGCCGGTATGGAGGCCCAGCAAATGACCAAAGACTTCGTAGCTATTGGCGCTGGCATGCTCGTCGTGGGGCTGGGAGTGTGGAGCTTGTGGGGTAACCCGCAGAACGCGAGACCTGCGGAGACGCAGGAGGCGCGCATTCTCGCCGGCGATCCGGCGCAGAAGCTTGTCTCCGAGAAGAACCCGTACATGCGGACGGAGCGCTAAGCAGGAGCGAGGCGACAATGCCTCGACGATCCGGCGGCCGGTTTGGCCCGCCCCGGAAGCCGCCCTGCAGCGCTAGGGAGCGAACTCCGTTTAGCGTAAGTCTTGGTCAGCGAATCATGACCTATGCGATCCCGGAGAAGCCCATTGACCGACCAGCCGCCCGCCAAACCGTCCGACCTGATTTACGAGGACACCGGGGCCGCGGCGCCGTTGGTCTATTTCGATATCGTCGGCGCCTACGGCACCATGAACGGTTCGGTCGAGGTCGAGCTGGCGACCCGCATTCTGGTGCCGAAGCCTGACGGATCGACGGAGGTCAAATTCATCTCCTCCGGCCGCCTCCGCTGCAGCGCGAACGCCGCCACCAATCTGCGCAATGGCCTCGATGCGGCATTGAAGATGCTGGAGCAACCGCAAGCCAGCGCGGCGGCGATCGCGGCAGGAAAGCTGAATTAAGCGCCCTCTTCTGTTCCCTTAATGTTCTTGACTTACCCTCCGGTTCCCCGCTACCTTCGATTGCGGAACGAGGGGCAGGGATGGTTGCGCGGGTTTCTACCGTAGCCTTTGAGGGGATCGAGGCCCGCGCGGTCGACGTCCAGGTGCAGGTCGCGCCTGGATTGCCGGCGTTTGCCATTGCGATGCGTCAATGACAAAAGCTATGCGTTTCAGCCGGTCAGGATGTTCGAGGTATGCCGGCGCACCGCGTGAATGGGTCCCCTTTCGGAGCCTAAAATCCCCAAGCCTTCCCGTATGCGGGCTTCAAAATCTTGGACCCTTTAGGCCGCTGCTGCTCGGCTGAGGACTGGGGCGCGTCCTTGCCAGATGGTTCTTGCGAGCGAGCCCCCCTGTGTATAACGAAACTTCGATAGGTAACCGGGTGGAATGGGAATGCGACGGCTCGCGCCGCTCACGGTATTGCTCTGGTCCCTCGCGAGCTCTGCCTGCTTCGCAGGTGGAGACATTGAAGCTGGTTGGAACGCGTTTGCATCGAAGGACTTTCGAACAGCCATTAGGCTATGGCGTCCAATTGCAAAACACAGCGATGCTAAGGTTCAGTTCACGCTTGGCTTTCTTTACCGCGTGGGATGGGGAGCGCCACAGGACTTTGAGGAGGCTTATAAATGGCTACGCATGGCGGCTGATCGCGGCCACTCTTATGCCCAAAGCAATCTCGGATTTATGTACAAAGATGGTGAAGCCGTTCAGGCGAACAAAGTGCTCGCACACATGTGGTTAAACCTCGCCGCTTCAAATCCCGAGAATTCTGCAGCTGCGGAAGCGCGTGATAATTTGGCGAAGGAAATGACGGCGGCCCAGATAGCGCAAGCGCAGACATTGGCTCGGGAGTGGCGCCCAAAGTAGGGCCCTTTCAATTGAAAGACCCAGACCGGGCCAATAGCGGGTCCCATGAGCGTCCCTGAAATCCTTATGTTTGGTCGGGCTATGGCTTCAAAGCGTTCGGAGTAAAGGCCCGCTGCTGCTCGGCTCTGAGCATACGGGTCTCAGGCCGGATCAGGGGATACGCAAGACTGGTTACTTGATCAGCTTCCAGCTGCATGCCAATTTGACGGCAACTTCAATTACGTCGAGTTCATCCACCTTCCGTCATGGCGCGAGAAAAAGCATTCCCACCCGCTCTTACGAGGCTGGCATGATTGATATGGAAAATCTCGGGAAGCTTGTGCCTAAGGAAGCGCTCAACAAGCTCTATGACGACGCGCTTTCCGCCCCAGCGAAGCAGATAGGGAAGCTTGGCGAGGACGCCATGAAGGCCGCGAGATTGCTGCTCGCTCCGTTACAGCTTGCTGCCCTCGCCCAGGATCGTTTTGCCGCCATGATAGAGCGGATATCGAAGAATGTACCGCCGGAGCGCCGTATCGATCCTCCTGCGCAGGTCGTTGGGCCCGTAATTGAACACCTGCGGTTTATCGATGAGGACAGCCCCTTGTCGGCAATGTTCGAAGAAATCCTCACCAACTCAATTGACAAGGATGGTCAGGAAAAGGTTCACCCGGCGTTTCCGCAAATCATCTCGCAGCTTAGCCGAGACGAAGCGTGGATCCTCTTCAGACTGAGCGAAACAAGCTTCGCTGTGGTCGATCGTTTGGATTACGACCGCGCCACGAACCAGTTTTTAAATAGGGTCATCGTGAGCAGCACCCTTCCCAGCAACGAACTTTTTATGGGAGACAAGTTCGAGCTGTCGTTTGCGCACTTAGAGGCACTCGGCTTGGTCGCTTGGCCGGTATTGAAGCAGACTCCTATCATCGCAGCAAACGTGCAGGTTGGCGTTACACGCGATAGTTCGATGAAACTCACGGACCTTGGGAAGCTCTTTGTCAAAGCTGCTATCCCTGCAGCTGGGTTCGAGCGCTACGCGAAACGCAACTAGCGGAAAATGGCAACCTCGCAGATAGGCATTATCACGATCCCCGTAGACGGCGCGTGGGACATTGAAGACCTCCGCGCGCTCTCGGAAAGCCTCTCCGAAACTTACGGGCTGTTTTACCCGCTGCTTGCCCAAGATGAGGCAACTCGCGAACGATTGCAGGAGCTAATACGCAAGCAGTTCTGGTCTGGAGACATTGCTACTCGGCACTTTGGCCAGAGGCTCTATCGATCCGTCCCGAACGATGAGGGCCTTAAACTCAAGTCTTTCCGTTACGCGTCGCCCGGCATTATGGAATTGACCGGGGTCCTCATGGTGCTCTTGCTTTTGTCTCGGGTAGCGCGCTCGTGGATAGCTACCGGAAGCGCTGGTATTGACCTGTGGAAGAAAGTCGACGCGTTCTTTGCCAAGCGTAAGGCGTTGCGCCGTCCCGCCAAGAAGTTCGAGATGGACGACGAACTCGCAGACAATAGCGATGATGCGCGCGAGCTAGTCTACGAAGCAGGCAAGCTGCTGGGGTTCGACGGGCAGACTTGCAACACCCTCATTAACATCACGGGCAATCCCATATCCGCGCTGAAGTATCTCGTGGCGGCGGCTAACGAAGCGCGCAAGCTCGCCGATCTGCAAAATAGAGGGCTCTTGACTTTGCCGAAGTCAGACGAGCCGATTTCAATTCAAGGCCCGCAAACTTTGCAGAGAAGAACAGGCGGAGGCGTCGCCGTTGAAAAGTCGCCCCGCAGACGGCGGGTAAAGCCGCCAGAGGACGAGTAATCACAAGCGGAAGCTCGATTGAACCAATTGAGGACTTGGCAGATGCGCGCTGTTTGGATTGTTGTGGCATCGTCGCTTTCGTTTGCCGCCCCCGCTCACAGCCTTGAGAGCGCAAACGAACTTCTAAGCAGTTGCGAGCGCTTCCTTGCGATAGCTCGGATAGACGGAAACCGTGTCTCCATGACAAGAAATGAGCCGCCAGCTTTCGAATGCTGGGGATACCTCGGCGCATTTCAGGAGTTGTCAGCCATTCGCCACGATGGCGAAAAGATCCCAATTACGCGCGCCTGTCTACCGGCAGAGAGTTCGTTAGTTCAGCTCATAAGGGTCTTCGTGTCTTATGCTCAAAAGCATCCCGAGGACCTACATCAAAGAGCTGGCTTGGTCGCCCTCGAAGCCCTTCAGGCCGCGTTTCCATGTCGAAAGTCCTAAGTAGGCGCAGAGAGAGCATCCTGAGCGTGCTGTGGTTGGCGGTGAAGGCATGACAAAGAAATCTAAGTACGTAGAGGTCAATTTTGGCACCCATGATTTAACCCGAGAGGAAAGACTATCGGCTCTTGAGGCGATTGGGGCCAAGTCGCGGTCCATGCACGCAGAGACGCGACAGAAGCTAGTTGATCTGCTCGAAGCAAACGACGCCATCGCGATACTATCACGGATGGGCCTGCGTTTTCTCGTTGCCAATGGTGTGTGGAACGCGAAACAGCACGTTCCTGCGGGCCATCAGCACCATTTGGAAATGCTTCACGCCTTTGCTCTGCGTACGCCTCGTAGGACAGGGGTTGTAGACGGTAGAGCAGCTTTGGTCGTTGAAAAAGTGATCGAACTGCTTGATCGGAACACCGCGACATTTAGCTTGAGTAGGGTAAGCGGCTCCGCTTTGGATGATCCCAAACGCAGCTTGGGGCACGTCCAGGAAGCCCTCCGAAGCGAGACGCAGTTTGTTCGAGGAGACTATCACAGCCATCAACTTGACCAGTACCTGCGCTCGATTTTCCGGCGCATAGATCATGAGTTCTTGCGGGTGCATGGCATCGCGGCAACCGCAGTCCTTTCAACCCTCCAAGCGACATTCGGCCTGCTGGAAACGAGGTTGAATGCCCACCTAACAAAACTCCGTCGGATCATGCGGGTACGGAAGCCAGAAAAGGCAATCAAGGAGTTCTTTAGCAACTTTCCGGAAGCCGAAGGGCGCCGCGCTGCAATCCTGCAGGCCGCTGCGGACAACTATGTAGTTCCGGAATTGATGCGGTTCTTTCTGTACGAGGAGAGCGACAACTACGTATCCGAGGTATTCACTTTCAGTGAGGCAGAAATCGCTGCCTTGGCTCCGCAAGGGCACGCGCCTGCAATGCTTAACCTGATGCGAGAATGGTCGATCGAGTTCGGCGCTCTAGAGGAGGCCACCATCGACCACCTCTACATGGCCAATCCCGTGTGGGCGCGTCCGTTCATCCTTCTCGAAGATGGACGCTATTTCTGGCCTAACCCTGCATCTTTTCACTCGTTCGCCTTCGAAATGTTCGAACGGATCATGTCGTCCGACGCTCGCCTGCTTGTGGCTTACGAAGATGCTCGGGCCGTCGCGCTTGAAGAGGAAGTCAGGACGCTCGCGGCCCGGGCCTTTCCAGCTAGCGAAGTACTTCGGAACTTGAAGTGGGTGAGCCGGGACGATGGACAAGAGTATGAGAACGATTTCGTTATCTTGATCGACAGAGTGGCCATCTTGATCGAGGCAAAGTCAGGAAAGGTTGCACCTGAAGCCAAACGCGGTGCCGACCTACGCCTACTTCGAGAGGTGGAGAAGCTCATGGTAGAGCCTGCCCAACAATCACAAAGGTTGTTGCGCCATTTGACCGACGTGCGAGGACGGCACACCTTTGACACCCCCGACGGCGAGCGAGTAATCAACAGCACGCGTATTGATACGTTCATCCGGCTCAACGTGACTTTCTCCGTGATTGGAGCCGTATCCTCACGCTGGCCGGAGCTTGTCGAGGCCGGATTGATCGCGAGTTCATTTGAACCTGTGCCAACGATGAGCATCGCTGACCTCGATACTGTTTGTGAGGTACTTCATGAACAATCGACCATCGTTCACTATCTTAGGCGGAGGGCGTCGTTCGAAGTGAACGCCCTTTACAAGGCAGACGAGATAGACTTGCTCGCGTTCTATTTGGACACTGGCTTCAACATAGGTGAGGAGGAGTTCAACGGCCTTTACTTGAACCTCTACGGCGGCTCCGATGAGCTAAATTCGCTTTATAAAAGGAGAGCCCAAGGGGAAAAGATAACCCCTCGCGCTCCTGCGCGAAGCGCTCTCTTCAAGCGGCTCATCGCAGGCATTGAAGCGAGCAAGGGCGAGGGCTGGTTGGAAAGAGCATACCGGCTCTTGAACGTTGCAATGGGTGATCAGCTCACTATCGAGGGGAGCATCAAATCATCGATTTCGACCGTGAAACGTTCGCCGGCGCCAAGCGAAAGCTGGTCAGGCCAACTGTCAAATGGCCCCCCGCAGCGAAAAGAGGCCATCGCGTTCGTGTGGTACCGATGCCCCACCCGAGAGTCTCGGAGTGAGCGTCTGCTCCTTCACGCAGTGCAAGCGATGGAGATGGCTGGAACCAATGATTGTTTGGTCGTTGGATTTGATGTGGAGCATCCCCCTCAGGCCTTCAGTGTCATGGGTCTCATCGGGAAGCCGTCAAACGGGCCCGTGGCCATTTACCGCTCGCGTCAACCGTGAGCATTCGGAACCTAGTACGAGCACGCAGCTTGTGAACCTGTCGCACCAAAGCGGCTGCCCCCCATTGGACTGTGACAATAATGCAACAAATGGCCTTATGCACATGCATAGGCATGGTCCTTCTTGCACCCGGCGGCGGTCTCAGGGGCTCTTAAGTCCCGCTTTCGACCAACTCATCGTCCTCAGGTGTCGTAAGCCGCTCCATGCGCTCCACGGCCTCGCGGTCAGCATCCTCGTCCATCACGCTGATCAGGGCGCGCGAAAGCGGTTCACACAGCAAAGGGTCATACATCCACAGCGCTCTCGCGGTGACCTCGGCATTCTTCGAGAGCTTGTTGGTGAGCCTGTTGGCGAGGATGCGCGCCAGCTTCGCAGCTTCCTCCTGAGCGTCAAACTCTCCAGCCTCAAGCCCTACCCACGCCGCCCTCGTGCTGCTCCACGTCTCCGCGCCAAGGTCATTGATCCGCTTCTTGAGCCTTTGGCCAGGAAGGTCCTGCGCTCTGTAGCTGGCCACCACTCGCCGCATCAATGCGACCATCCCGTCGCTCGCACCCGTGATGCGGACTATCTCTCGCTTGCTCCCCTGCTGCATCACGACCCGTTTCCAAGCCTCCTCAAATCTGTCCGATTGCTGCATCGGGAGCTTCGCCACTTCGTTCTTGAGAAGGCCAGCATCCCTTGCCTCCGTGGCGCTCCCCGGAAACCACTCGCAGCGAATAGTCCCCGTCCATTTCCGAGCAACATATGCCGCCAGACGGTGGTGTCCGTCCACGCAGACCCATCCCGTGCCGATTTTCACAACGGTGATGGGATCAAGCTCGCCCTTCTTTCCGATGCGAATGCCAAGGTCCTTCACATGCTTAGGATCGACGTCCCTGAGGCCCTCAGAGAACTTCCGGGGCTGGAATAGCTCCGTGCGAGTTTCGACCTCCGAAGGCTTCAGGTCCACAAAGGGTGCATCCCTGCCAGTGGGCCGAACTAACGCCTCCTCAGCCTTTGCCAACGCTGCTTCCACCACGCGCGCGGTCACCTTCAGCGGCCGGTTCTTTGCCATCTCAACTTGCTTTCGCGTCAGAGGGCGCGTGGTCACTAAGCTCATGGGAGCCTTCGACCCACCGCTTGTGCCGCGTATGAAAATTGATGACTTGCACGTCCCCGGGCGAGTGATGCCAATACACCTCAAGCCGCGCGTTCTCAGGGTCTAGGATAATTCGCGCCACGGCCTGCCTAAGCGCTTGATTGGCTCCCACGACGTTCACAGTGTCCGGCCCCAGCGCCTTCTTCACAGCCCTAAGTCTGTCGCGCACACTCGCGGTAGTGAGCGTGTCGCGCTGCGCCGTGATGGTCCTCAAGAGCGCTTGAGCCTCCCCCAGTTCTCGCGACTTCTCGCGTAGCCGCTTACGGGCAACTGGGGTCTTCTCTTGTGCTGCGAGATCAGCAAGGTCCGACGCCTCATCGCTATAGTGGCCGACCATCGTGACCAGTCCGGCTATCTCGCGATCCAGCGCAGCTGTGTTCTTCCCCCGAGGAGCTTCCTCAATCAACCATCCCACGTTCTCGCGTAATGCTGTCTCAACGGCACTGTAGGGCACAGCAAGGTACTTGCAGCCCTTCGCCCTCATGTTGGCCCGTGAGCACACCAGATAGACATAGGCCCCCTTGGAGACCCGTGTGACCGCATTCCCGCATGTTGCACACCGCACGATCCCAGCGACAATCGACTTCGGATCATGGCGTGCGTTCTTCCCGCGCGGTGCGGTGGTCGCGAACCTGCGATTGACGCGCCAGTACAGTTCCTCCTCCACCACTGCAGGAAACATGTTCACAATCGGGTCCATTGGGATGTCCCGCCGAGCGCGCGTAACCTCATCGTGTTCGACATAACGGGGTGTAAATGATCCAATCGGGGCGCTGCTCATCAGTATCTTGCGCATGTAGCTGCCCCTCCAGTGATTGGCCTTGCGTTGCCCCCGCCGACCACCCCACGTCTCAACACCGCGCTGGTTGAGGTCCTTTGCAATCCGGTCAATACCGTCGCCCGCGTCCGTTCTCTCGTATATCTCGCGGACAATTGCGGCGCGCTCAGGCAGAAGCTCGTAGGCCTTGCTCTCGTCGGACCAAGTGATCCAAGCCGGTGTCTGCCTTGTATACGGCTTCCCGTTCAAACCGTTCGCAGCGAGCTGCTGTTTCTTTCGTGCCTTGGCGTCCCCAATCAACTGCGACTTACGGACGTTCTCTTGGTTCGCTCTGATCTGCTCCAGCACGATCATGAGCATGGCATGCGGTTCCTCATTGAGCCGCTGTCTGGAATAGGCCTCACCGTTTGTCAGAGTGACGATAATTATTCCCGCCAAGATCAGCCGGGCGAACAGGGTCTGTGCCTCCAACACGTGATCCCGTGAGAGCCTATCGATGTTCTCAATGAGCAGATAGCTTCCCGGGGACACATAGCCGCTCTCCACCGCGCTCAGGAACCCCCCAAGTGCCCCTGTGGTCGCGTTCTTCCCTCGGAACGCAGACACGCCCGCGTCAGTCATCTTCAAGTCTGTGTCGAGCGTCAGCCCGTGCTCAATGGCGTACCGTTCCGCCTTCTCAGTCTGTCTGCGGAGACTGTCTCCCAACGCCTGCTGTGGCGTAGAGAAGCGCACGTAGGAATAGGCTTTGGTGACAGCGAGCACGGGCTGGTTCACGGTCTCAGGCCTCCCCAGCTGCTCTGGGGTGACTCGTCAGCGGCTCAAGCACGTCCAGTATGTCAACGCCCCGCGCCACCGCCATGCCGTCCAGCCGGGCCTCAAGGCGCTCCCCCGCGTCCCCAAGGCGCTTTGCTGCATGCGCCATCGCCCAAGCGAGGCGAAAGCCTTGCGTCAATGTCCAAATCATCATGGTGTGCGGGAGGGTCATTGCTTTTCCTTGTGAAAGCCAAGGAAAGGCGGACACCGCCCTTCAATGCACTTGGCATTCACAACATGCAATGGCGATCGTGGGCCTGCCCGACAAAGCGGTGTCCGAGGCGCGCGAGCGGGTGCGGTCGGCGCTGATCGCCTCGGGGCTGGCGCTGCCGGCGCGGCGGATTATCGTCAACCTCGCGCCGGCCGATCTGCCGAAGGAAGGCAGCCATTACGATCTGCCGATTGCGCTCGGCCTGATGGCCGCGATCGGCGCCATTCCGCCGGATGCGCTCAGCGGCTTTACGGTGCTCGGCGAACTCGGGCTCGATGGATCGATCGCGCCCGTGGCGGGCGTGCTGCCGGCCGCGATCGGGGCGAATGCGCGCGAGGAAGGCCTGATCTGTCCGGCGGCGTGCGGCACGGAAGCCGCCTGGGCGAGCCCCGATATCCAGATCATCGCGGCAAAATCGCTGATCCAGATCGCCAACCACTTCAAGGGCACGCAGGTGCTGTCGCGCCCGCAGCCGAAAGTGCACGAGCCGGAGGCGACGCATCTCGATTTGCACGACATCAAGGGCCAAGAAAGTGCAAAACGCGCGCTGGAGATCGCTGCGGCCGGCGGACATCATTTGCTGATGATCGGCTCGCCCGGCGCGGGCAAATCGATGCTGGCGGCGCGGCTGCCGTCGATCCTGCCGCCGCTGTCGCCATCGGAGTTGCTGGAAGTCTCGATGATCGCCTCCGTCGCGGGCGAGATCCGCGACGGCGCATTGACGGCACGGCGGCCGTTCCGCGCACCCCATCATTCCGCCAGCATGGCTGCGCTGACCGGCGGCGGCATGCGCGCCAAACCCGGCGAAATCTCGCTCGCACACCAGGGCGTACTGTTCCTCGACGAATTGCCAGAGTTCGATGCGCGCGTGCTCGATTCGCTGCGCCAGCCGCTGGAGAACGGCGAGGTCTCGGTGTCCCGCGCCAATCACCGCGTCACCTACCCTGCCCGCTTCATGCTGGTCGCGGCGATGAACCCTTGCCGCTGCGGCCATGCCTATGATCCCGGCTATTCCTGCAGGCGCGCACCGGTCGACCGCTGCACATCAGATTACCAGATGCGCATCTCCGGCCCGCTGATGGACCGCATCGATCTGCGCATCGAGGTGCCGGCGGTGACCGCCGCCGACCTGATCCTGCCGCCGCCTTCCGAAGGCTCCGCGGAAGTCGCCGCCCGCGTCGCGGCCGCCCGCCACCTCCAGCTCGCGCGCTATGCCGCCGCCGGCATGCCGCATATCCGCACCAATGCCGAAGCTCCGGCTTCGCTGCTGGAAACGATCGCGCAACCCGATGCGCACGGGCAAAAACTTTTGCGCGACGCCGCTGAAACCATGAAGCTGACCGCGCGCGGCTATCACCGCGTGCTCCGCGTCGCGCGCACGCTTGCCGACCTCGACGGCGCAGAAAAAATCGGCCGGCTTCATTTGGCCGAAGCGCTGTCCTATCGCGCACTGGCGGAAGATCTGCGCCGGGCGGCATAGGTGCATCGCACGGTCCCTGCCTGACGCAGGGCGCGCCGAAATATCATCAAATGATCCAAGCGTTTGTCCTTCTTTGTTTGATCCAGATCAATGAAGGATTTCCCGGGCGCCGGTAGGCTAGCTACGCGCGCGGCGGCGTATCCTGCAACGGGGCAGACGCGAGGCCGTGCGTTCCGTCCGATGGCGATGGCAGACAAGAGAATTGTTGGCGCCCACGGGAGCGTGGAGCCGGCTCAATCATCTTCGATTGCGAAGCGACAGGTCGATTTATGCTCGACGCGCCAGGTAAAGATGTTGCGCAGCCGAACAAGGCACATGGGCGGCGTGCTGAGCTCTTCGTATTCGCCGTAATCGCCGCCTTCATCTGGCCTGTGGTCGCCGTTGGCGTGGTCGGCGGATATGGCTTTCTCGTCTGGATGTCCCAGGTGATCCTGGGACCACCCGGCCCTCCGGGAGGATGAGGCCATGGAAACCCAGGGACCCTCGCGCCGCGCATTGTTTCGCGGTCAGCTTCTCTCCAAGCCGGTCGCCGTAATCGGCGACGACTGCTTCGTCGAAGCCGGCATCGTCTGCCGTTCCTGCGGCGATTCCTGTCCTGAGTCAGCCATTCGTTTCCGCCCCCGCATCGGACTGCCGCCGCAGGCCATCGTCAATGAAACTACCTGCACCGGATGCGGCGAATGCGTCGGTGCGTGCCCAGGCGAGGCCATCACGCTGGGCGCCGCGCGCCGCGGAGACGCCTCATGACGGCTGAAGCCACCATTCACATTTCGAGCGCGGTGGTATCGGTGCTGCCGCAGTGCCGGGACGAAGTTTTGCACGCACTCGTCGCCCTGCCCGACGTTGAGATACATCATGCCGAGACCTCGAAGATCGTGATCGTGATGGAGGCGACCGAGAGTGGAATCCTCGGAAGCCGTCTCGCTGAAATCGCATCCTGGCAAGGCGTCCTGTCGGCCAACATGGTGTTCGAGCAGGTCGAGCGGCTCGCCGATATCGGAGGCTAGAACATGTCACTCTCGCGACGCGAACTGTTGAAGGCGCAAGCCGCCGCCGTCGCCGCCGCGGCTGCCGGCATCACCGTTCCCGCGGTGGCGCAGCCGGTGGCGGGCGGCGTCGGATCGCTGGAGATCAAATGGTCAAAGGCCCCCTGTCGCTTCTGCGGCACCGGATGCGGGGTGATGGTGGGCGTCAAGGGCGGCAAGGTCGTCGCGACCCACGGCGACACGCTCGCCGAAGTCAATCGCGGACTGAACTGCATCAAGGGTTATTTCCTCTCCAAGATCATGTATGGCGGCGACCGCCTGACCACGCCGCTGCTGCGCAAGAAGGGCGGCGTCTTCGCGAAGGACGGCGAACTGACGCCGGTAAGCTGGGATGAAGCGTTCGACGTGATGGCCGCCCGCGCCAAGGCGGTGCTGAAGGACAAAGGCCCGACTGCACTCGGCATGTTCGGCTCGGGGCAATGGACGGTCTACGAAGGCTACGCCGCCACCAAACTGATGCGGGCCGGTTTTCGCTCGAACAACCTCGATCCGAATGCACGCCACTGCATGGCGTCGGCGGCGGTTGCCTTCATGCGTACCTTCGGTGCGGACGAGCCGATGGGTTGCTATGACGACTTCGAGGCTGCGGACGCGTTCGTGCTGTGGGGCGCGAACATGGCCGAGATGCATCCGATCCTCTGGACACGGCTCACCGACCGGCGCCTGAGCTACCCGCATGTGAAGGTAGCGGTTCTCTCGACGTTCACGAACCGCAGCTCCGACCTCGCCGACATCCCGATCGTTTTCAAGCCGGGAACGGATCTCGCGATCCTGAACTACATCGCCAACCACATCATCACCACCGGGCGGGTCAACCAGGACTTCGTCAAGAACCACACCACCTTCGTGAAGGGCGCCGTCGATATCGGATACGGCTTGCGCGCGGACCATCCGCTTGAAGTCAAAGCCAAGGGCGCGGCCGCGCCCGGCGCGACCCAGCCGATTGACTTCGACGCGTACGCCGCCTTCGTGAAAGATTACACGCTCGAGAAGGTATCGGAGCTGACCGGAGTCGAACGCGGCTTCCTGCAGGAGCTCGCCGAGCTCTATGCCGATCCGAAGCGCAAAGTGATGTCGCTCTGGACGATGGGCTTCAACCAGCACGTTCGCGGCGTATGGGCCAATCAGCTACTTTATAATCTGCACCTGCTGACGGGAAAGATCTCCGAGCCCGGCAATTCGCCGTTCTCGCTGACGGGGCAGCCGTCCGCATGCGGCACCGCGCGCGAGGTCGGCACGTTCGCGCACCGTTTGCCGGCCGACATGGTCGTCACCAACCCGGAACACCGCAAGCACGCCGAGGAAATCTGGCGCGTCCCGCACGGCATCATTCCGGAGAAGCCGGGTTACCACGCGGTCGAACAGGACCGGATGCTTCACGACGGCAAGCTGAACTTCTACTGGGTTCAGGTGAACAACAACATGCAGGCCGCGCCGAACAATTCCCGCGAGACCTATCCCGGTTACCGGAATCCGGCCAATTTCATTGTCGTCTCTGACGCCTACCCGACCGTCACAGCGATGGCCGCCGATCTCGTTCTCCCCGCCGCGATGTGGGTCGAAAAAGAAGGCGCCTACGGCAACGCGGAACGCCGCACCCATGTATGGCGGCAGCTCGTCGATGCACCCGGCGAGGCGCGCTCCGATCTCTGGCAGATCATGGAGTTCTCCAAGCGCTTCACCACCGATGAGGTGTGGCCGGCGCAGATCCTGACTGAAAACCCCAACTATCGCGGCAAGACACTGTTCGATGTTCTCTTTCGCAACGGCAAGGTCGACAAGTTTGCCGCGACCGAAATTCCGGCCGAGTACGAGAACCGCGAAGCGAAGGCCTTCGGATTCTACGTGCAGAAAGGCCTGTTCGAGGAATACGCCGAATTCGGCCGTGGCCATGGCCACGATCTGGCGGCTTTCGACACCCTTCACGAAGTGCGGGGGCTGCGATGGCCCGTCGTCAACGGCAAGGAGACCAAGTGGCGCTATCGCGAAGGCCTGGATCCCTATGTGAAGCCGGGCAAGGGCGTCGAGTTCTACGGCAACAAGGATGGCAAGGCGAGGATCATTGCCGTCCCTTACGAACCGCCGGCGGAACCTCCCGACAGGGAATACGACGTCTGGCTCGTCACCGGCCGCGTGCTCGAACATTGGCACTCGGGGTCGATGACCATGCGGGTGCCGGAGCTCTACAAGGCGTATCCCGGCGCCAGGGTCTACATGCATGCCGAGGACGCTTACGCCAGAGGCATCAATCAGGGCGCCGAGGTGCGGGTGGTGTCGCGGCGCGGCGAAATCAGGAGCCGGGTGGATACCAAGGGGCGCAACCGGATGCCGCGCGGCGTCGTGTTCGTGCCGTGGTTCGACGCCAGCCAGCTCATCAACAAGGTGACGCTGGACGCAACCGATCCCATTTCCAAGCAGACGGACTTCAAGAAATGCGCGGTCAAGATCATCCCGGTCTGAAGAGATTTCGAAGTTCCGTAGCGGGCGCGCTGCTCGGCGGCATGCTGGTATTCGTCTGCGGTGCGATCTACGCACAGAACGCGCCGCAGATCGTGCCGCGCGTTACCGGAGCCGCAGCGCCGATGGGAGATGTGCCGGCGCCGCCTTTGGCGCGGCCGGTCACGGATGACAAGCGGCTGATGCGCAACTATCCGGAGCAGCCGCCGATCATTCCGCATTCCATCGATAACTACCAGCTCACGCTGAAGACCAATCGTTGCCTCGACTGTCATCGCCGGCAATTCACGGAAGGCTCGGGTGCGCCGATGATCAGCGTCACCCACTTCATGGACCGCGACGGTCAGGTTCTCGCCGATGTGACGCCTCGCCGATACTTCTGCACGGCGTGCCACGTCCAGCAAAATGATGCTCAGCCGCTGGTTCCGAGCACGTTCAAGGACATGCTGCTCATCGACCCCGGAAAGAAGTGAGAGCATCGATGCAGCGGCTCAAGGCACTCCTGATCTGGTTCTGGCAGATAGCCAGCCGTCCAAGCACGCATTTGAGCCTGGGGTTTCTCGCGCTCGGAGGCTTCGTCTGCGGCGTGCTGTTCTGGGGCGCCTTCAACACTGCGCTGGAAATCACCAACACCGAAAAGTTCTGCACCTCCTGTCACGAAATGCGCGCCAACGTGTTTCAGGAGTTGCAGCACACCCCCCATTTCACGAACCGCTCGGGAGTCAGTGCGACGTGCCCCGACTGCCATGTTCCACACGAGTGGACAGACAAGATCGCCCGCAAGATGCAGGCTTCAAAGGAAGTCTGGGGCAAGATCTTCGGCGTGATCGACACCAGGCAAAAGTTTCTGGATCATCGGCTCGAGCTCGCCAAGCACGAATGGGCGAGGCTGAAGGCCAACGATTCCCTTGAGTGTCGCAACTGCCATTCCTCGGCGGCGATGGACTTCAACAAGCAGACGCGGCGCGCCGCGGAAATCCACGCCAAGTTTCTCGTCACGAAGGACAAAACCTGCATCGACTGTCACAAGGGTATCGCGCATGAGCTTCCCGACATGACCGGCATCGAACCGGGCTGGCGGGAGCCGCCCGAGTTGAGGCAGCGCCAGAGTTATCGAGAGGATCCCCGCGATGAGCTGGTGCGGTATCTCGCAGCGACCGGATCGGAGCGGTAGTGCGCGTTCGGGCGTTTGAAGCATTGAGCGATGCCGAGCAAAGAAGTGTAGGATGGGCAAAGCGTAGCCTGCCCACCATTGTCGACGCGATGATCCAGATAGATGGTGGGCACGCTCCGCTTTGCCCATCCTACGGATCGCGAACTGATTTGCTTGCCGCGCAAGCGCAATTTCATGTAGCGACAATAAAGAAGGAATGGATTGCTTCACGGAGCCTGTCATCGGGCAGCGCTTGGCGCCGACCCGTTGGCTCGCAATGACGTGGATGGGCCACTCGCCGGATACACTACCTTCGCGGGACATGACGGCCTTCCGTGCGGCTACAGCCTCGGCTCATTGACGCGCTCGCGACGAGGATGCCGGGCCGCACAAAAACAACTGGCGTCAACACCGCGGTAACTAGTTTCCTTTACCCTCTGCCAACCATAAGCCCCCTGTCGCGGGCTTGGCGAGTAGCGTGTCATGTTGCGTTTGAAGATCCTGGCCTCGGCGGTTCCGCTGGCGATTGTCGCTTTGTTCGCGCGCGGCGAGTTTTTAACCGGACCTCGGGCCTGCATCGAGATAGCAGGCACGTCCGTCCAGATCGCCGCGCTCTCCTGGCAGGCGCAGCAGTACGTCGGTTTCACCAACGATCCCTCCCGCGCGACAGTGCGGGTCCAGATTTCCGACAACGCGGAAGCGGCCGACTTCACCGTGATCGACGACATCGATACGGCCGAAGCCGGCGCCTGCCAGAGCAGCGCCCCGTCGCGGCTGGTCGCGATCTCCCGCAATCCCTCGCTCTCCGACCCCGTCATCTATCTTTCCAGGGACGGACCGGCCGACTACCGGATATTCGTCTCCTCGAAGAACTTTTCGCTGCTCGACGCCGCCGCGCTGATCGTCGGCGCCCGAGGCGAGCGCCACCGCGTCGAGGCGGCGTCGCTTTAACACTTCATTCACCATGTTCTCATCGCGGCCGACGACCGCGGTTAACCTCAAGCACTTTGCAATGTCGGCGACGCATCGTCTGCTTCCAGCACACGGCTAGTCGGGCCAACTCAATTCAAGCAGCAAGCTCAGGGTCATTGGCGATGGGACGGACCTTCCGGATCAAACTTCGCTTTCGCCGTTTCGGCCGCCGGCATCCCTGGCTGACCTTCGCGCTTCGCTCCTTCATGATCTTCTCGATCGTGTTCGGCGGCGCCTATGGATTTATTGTCGGAAGCCGGACGGAAATTTCCGGCTATGACCCGCACGCCTTTGCGATCGGCGTCGCCTTCCTGTTTGCGATCGCCTGCGTTGCGCTCGCCACGTTCAGCGTCCGGCTCCGCCTGATACGCAAGAAAATGCGCAAGGTCGCTCTGCATAATGAAGCGCTGGCCGACCGGAACTGGGAATTGCAGGAAGCCGAGCAGCGCGCCCGCCGCCTGTTCGAATCGCAGGGCGATCTGATCGTGCTGCGCGACGCCGAGGGCCACATAACCTATGCCAACGATGCCTATTGCGAACTCGCGCAAATGCCGCGCGGCGCGCTGATCGGCACGTGCTTCACGCTTGAAGTACTCGAACAGGGCGACACCGCGCTCGAACCGAACGGCACCCGGGTTCACGACCAGCAGGTCGCGGGTCCACTCGGTCCGCGCTGGATCGCGTGGCGCGAGGGTCTCGTACGCAACGACGCCGGGGGACCGGCGGAAATGCAAAGCGTCGGCCGCGACGTCACCGATCGCACCGAAAGCGAGCGCGCGCTGGCCGAAGCCCGCGACCAGGCCGATGCGGCAAGCCGCGCCAAGTCGCGCTTCCTCGCGATGGCGAGCCATGAAATCCGCACGCCGCTGAACGGCATCATCGGCATGAGCGGGCTGTTGATGGATACCCCGCTGACGCCGGAACAGACGACCTATGTCAAGGCGGTGAAGACTTCCGGCGACGCGCTGCTCTCGCTGATCGAGGAGTTGCTGGACTATTCCAAGATCGAGGCCGGCAAGATCGATCTTGAACATCGCCCGTTCGCGCTGTCAGGCATGATCGAGGACATCACCGAATTGCTCGCGCCGCGCGCCGAGGCCAAGAAAATCGAGATCGCCGCCTATGTCGACGAGCGGCTACCGATGCACGTGATCGGCGACGCGGCGCGATTGAGGCAGGTGCTGCTTAATCTCGCCGGCAATGCCATCAAGTTCACCTCGGCCGGCGGCGTCGCGCTGATCGTCGAGCCTGGCATCTGGCCCAATGAAATCAGTTTCCTGGTGCGCGACACCGGCATCGGCATCGCGCCCGAGGCGCGCGAGCGGATCTTCCGCGAGTTCGAACAGGCCGACGACAAGATCGCCCGCAGCTATGGCGGCACCGGGCTTGGCTTGAGCATCTCCGATCGCATCGTCAAGCGCATGGGCGGCCGCATCTCGCTGGAAAGCCAGCCGGGCGCCGGCTCGACATTCGAAGTGTCGATCCCGCTCATCGCCGCCGACGGCGAACAAATCTCCTTCGCCGCGCCGGATCTCTCCGGCCAGTCGATCATGCTGGTCTCGCCACAGAGCATCGAGGCCTCGCTGACCACGCGGCGACTGCAGCGCTGGGGCGGACAGACCTGCATGGTATCGGACGCCGATGTCGCCGAAGCCCTGCTGCCCGAGCGGCCCTGGCACGCCGTGCTGATCGATCACGCGCTGGGGCTGGCCAATATCGAACGGCTCGGCGAAGCTGCGCGCCTTCATGCCACACAGCGTATCGTAATGTTCACGCCGGCGACGCGGCAGGAATTGCAGCCGTCCGCCACCTCCGCTCTCACCGGCTATCTGGTCAAGCCGCTCCGCGCGGCTTCGCTCGCGGCGCGGCTGACGACCGCGCCGGAAGTGGCCGCGCCGAGCCTTGAGCCAGCCATCGACCCGATTGAGACATCAGCCGCGGCGTCGGCCAAGGGCCTGTCGATCCTGGTGGCCGAGGACAACCAGATCAATGCGCTGTTGATCCGCTCGCTGCTCGGCCGCCTCGGCCATCACGCCGTCATCACCACCAACGGCGCCGAGGCGCTGGAGTCCTGGCTGTCGGCAAAATCCGCTGATACCCCCTACGACCTCGTCCTGATGGACATCCAGATGCCGCAGCTCAACGGCATCGAAACCACCAAGCGGATTCGCACCCTCGAGGCCGGCGAGCCGGGAGGCCGGACGCCGATCCTCGCACTCACCGCCAACACGCTGGTGGAAGACCGCTACGCCTGCTTCGAGGCCGGCATGGACGGATTTTTGATCAAGCCGCTCGACCGCGAAAAGCTCGCCGACGCGCTCGCTGGCCTCGTCGCGTCACGACACATCGCGGCGTGAAGTGAATTTGTAAGGTGGGAAAAGAATCGTAGGGTGGGCAAAGCGCAGCGTGCCCACCATTCAGCGAGTGAGGATAGATGGTGGGCACGGCGCGATGCGCCTTTGCCCACCCTACGCAAACGAATTACAGCCGCCGCAGCGCCACCGTCTCGACCAGGTGATCGGCGCGTTTTTTCAGGATCAGCGTCGCGCGCGGCCGGGTCGGCAGGATGTTGTCCTCGAGATTGGCGAGGTTGGTGCGCTCCCAAATCGCGATCGCGGTCGCCGTGGCCTCCTCGTCCGACAAGACTGCGTAGCGATTGAAGTACGATTTGGGATCGGTGAACGCGGTATCCCTGAGCGCGAGGAAGCGCCGCACATACCATTCGCGCAGCACCGGCTCATCGGCATCTATATAGACGGAGAAGTCGAAGAAGTCGGACACCACGGGCACCGCCTTGCCGTCGCGCGGTAGGCGGCCTGTCTGCAGCACGTTGACGCCCTCGACGATCAGGATGTCCGGCGTATCGACCTCGATCCACTGGTTCGGCACGATGTCGTAGACCAGATGCGAATAAACCGGCGCGCGCACCGGCCGGCGGCCGGCCTTGATGTCGGAGAGAAACGACAGCAGCATCGGCAGATCGTAGCTCTCGGGAAAGCCCTTTTTCTGCATGAGCCCCTGCCGCTCGAGCACGGCATTGGGAAACAGAAAACCATCGGTCGTCACCATTTGGACCTTGGGCCGCGGCGACCAGCGCGCCAGGAGTGCCTGCAGCACGCGCGCCGTGGTCGATTTGCCGACCGCGACCGAGCCGGCGACGCCGATGATGTAGGGCACCTTGCGATCACGGATATCGAGGAACTGACGCTGCGCCCGATAGAGCCGATCGGTGGCGTCGACATAGATCGACAACAGGCGCGACAGCGGCAGGTAGATGTCCTCGACCTCCTGCATGTCGAGGCGATCGTGCATCGAACGCAGCCGCTCGAACTCGCCCGGCTCCAGCGTCATCGGTGTATCGTCGCGCAACCGAGCCCACTGTTCGCGCGTGAAGATACGGTAGGGATTGTATTGCTGGTCGGGGGTCCGGATATCCATGAGCTGCCCTCTCGGTCAGTCGCGCTTGCGCGACGCCTTTTCCTCGAGCCCGGACATCGATGTCCGCTGCGCCAGCGCGGCCTCGACCTCGTCGAGCTTGATGCCGCGCGCCTTCAACAGCACCAGCAGGTGAAACAGCAGGTCGGCGCTTTCGGCGATCAGGTGGTCCCGATCGTTCTCGACGGCCGCGATCACGGTCTCGACCGCCTCCTCACCAAGTTTCTTGGCGCAGTGCTCCGCACCCTTGTCGAGCAATTTGCGGGTGTAGGACGCCTCTCCTCCCGATGCGGCCCTTGCATCGATGGTGGCGGCCAGATCATGGATCGTGAAACGCGACATCAACCGAACTCAACACTCGCGCCCGGCCAAAGGCCGCGGCACCGTCCCAGAGAGGGACTTAGCACTTTTGTGACAGGGAGTCGTCAGGGATCGAGCCGCATCGGCAGGCCCGCGCGCACCATGTGCTCCTTGGCTTGGCGTATGGTAAATTCGCCGAAGTGGAATATCGAGGCCGCCAGCACCGCGGTGGCATGGCCCTGGCGGATGCCGTCGACCAGATGGTCGAGATTGCCGACGCCGCCGGAGGCGATGACCGGTACGGGGACACTGTCGGCGATGGCCTGCGTCAGCGGCAGGTCGAAGCCCTGCCGGGTACCGTCGCGGTCCATTGACGTCAACAGGATTTCGCCGGCGCCAAGCGACACCACTTCCTGCGCGTATTCGATCGCATCGATCCCGGTGGAGTTGCGCCCGCCATGGGTGAAGATCTCCCAGCGCTCACCGCCGCCGGCGCGCTTGACCCGCTTGGCGTCGATCGCGACCACGATGCACTGCTCGCCGAATTTTTCAGCAGCCTGCTTGACGAATTCGCGGTTGCTGACTGCGGCCGAGTTGATCGAAACCTTGTCGGCGCCGTACCGCAGCAGCGTCTTGATGTCGTCGATGGTGCGGACCCCGCCACCGACCGTCAGCGGCATGAAGCAGGCTTCCGCCGTGCGGCGGACGACATCCAGCATGGTGCCACGGTTTTCATGGGTGGCGGTGATGTCGAGGAAGCACAATTCGTCGGCGCCGGCGGCGTCATACGCAATCGCCGCTTCGACGGGATCGCCGGCGTCGCGCAGGTCGACGAAGTTGACGCCCTTGACGACCCTTCCGTCCTTCACATCAAGACAGGGGATCACGCGGACCTTGAACATAAGAATTCTCCTAGGCCGCGGCGCGCGCGTTGCGGATCAGCGTCAACGCGGCGGCGGGATCGAGCCGGCCGTCATACAGCGCGCGGCCGGCAATGGCGCCGGCGAGCTTTTTGCCGCGCGGCTGCAGCAGCGCCTTGACGTCCTCGATCGAGGCAAAACCGCCGGAAGCGATCACGGGGATGGAGATGCGATCGGCCAGCGCAATCGTCGCATCGAGGTTGAGGCCCTTCAGCAGGCCGTCGCGCGCGATGTCGGTGAAGATGATGGCGGCGACGCCGGCATCCTCGAAGCGCTCTGCGATTTCGAGCGCGGTCACCTGCGAGGTCTCGGCCCAGCCTTCCACCGCAACCTTGCCGTCGCGGGCGTCGAGGCCAACAGCGACACGGCCCGGAAATTTCTTCGCGGCGCTCTTCACCAGTTCGGGATCACGCACCGCGGCAGTGCCGATGATGACGCGCGCAATGCCCTTGTCGAGCCAGGATTCTACGGTCTTGAGATCGCGAATACCGCCGCCGAGCTGCACTGGCATGGTGACGGCCTTGAGCATCGCCTCGACGGCAAGCGCATTCATCGGCTTGCCGGCAAAGGCGCCGTCGAGATCGACGACATGCAGGTATTCAAACCCCTGCTCGGCGAAGGACCGCGCCTGCGCCGCGGGATCGAGGTTGAATACGGTCGCGCGCGCCATGTCGCCCTGCTCAAGGCGCACGCACTGGCCGTTTTTCAGGTCGACGGCGGGAAAGAGAATCACGGCTTCCACTTCAGGAAATTCGAGATCAGGGCCAGTCCGAAGCGCTGGCTCTTCTCGGGGTGAAACTGCGTGCCGATCGCGGTGTCCTTGCCCACGATCGCCGTCACCGGCCCGCCGTAATCGGCGCGCGCCAGCACGTCAGCCTCATTGGAGGCATTGAGATGATAGGAGTGCACGAAATAGGCGTGGCGTCCCTTCGGCCCGAGCGGCAGCCGCTCCAGCACCGGGTGCTCGCGGATCATGTCGAGCGTGTTCCAGCCCATGTGCGGAATTTTCAGATTCTCCTCGCGCGGCGCGATCTTCTCGACGTCGCCCTCGATCCAGTTGAAGCCCTCGGTTACGACATGCTCCTTGCCGCGCGTGGCCATCAACTGCATGCCGACGCAGATGCCGAAGAACGGCCGCGCCTTGACGCGCACCGCTTCGGTCATCGCTTCCAGCATGCCGTTCACCGCATCAAGCCCCCTGCGGCAATCGGCGAAGGCGCCGACGCCGGGCAGCACAATGCGGTCGGCGCGAAAGACTGCGTCCGGATCGCGCGTCACCATGACCTTCTGCGGATCTTCCATGCTCCGCGAGGCCAGCTCGAAGGCCTTTGCCGCCGAGTGAAGATTGCCGGAGCCGTAATCGACGATCGCAACGGTCATCGCGGCCCTCCCGGTTCCGGAAACAGGCCGATGATCCCGCCCTGCGGCAATGGCGGCGGCGGTTTGGAGAACGGCTGGCCCGGAATGTTGCGGGTCGGCGGCGGTGCGCCGCGATCGACCGCCCATTGGTCGTTGGTCAGGCCACGCTGCCGGGCCGTCCAGCGCTCGAAGAATCGGCGTTCGGCCGTTTCCTCGTCGTCGGCGACCACGATATCGAGCTGGCGCCATTTGCGCCGCGACAGCGTCCAGCGCCGCAGGCTGGCTGCTTCGAAGCCCATCAGGATCGCAATCAGGAGGTCGACCACGAAGATCGTGCCGCGGCTGGCGCCCAGCGCCGACATCCCGAACTGGATGGCGATCATGACAACGATCCAGCCGATCAGCGCCAGCCACAGCCGATGCCACAACAGCCAGATCACGCTCGCGACCGCAGCCCAGAAATGGAAGCCATCACGGACAAAGACGAATCTGTCGGACGCGGCGAGATCGGCGCCGTTGGCTACGGGAGCATGCACTGTGTAGACCGGCATCGAACCTCTCCGCCGCGAGCGAAAAACGCAAACAAGAAATCAGCCGCCGAGCTGACCCTTGGTGGAAGGCACTTCGCCGGCCGCACGCGGATCGATCGCAACCGCGGCACGAAGCGCCCTCGCCAGACCCTTGAAACAGGATTCGGCGATATGATGGCTGTTCTCGCCATATAGGGTCTCGACGTGCAAAGTCACGCCGGCGTTGATGGTGAAGGCATTGAACCATTCGCGCACCAGCTCGGTGTCGAATTGACCTACCTTGTCGCGCGGAAAATCGACCTTGAACACCAGCACCGGCCGGCCCGAAATGTCGATCACGACGCGCGACAGCGTCTCGTCCATCGGCATGTGGATCGAGGCATAGCGGGTGATGCCGGCCATGGTGCCGAGCGCCTGCTTCACGGCCTGCCCCAGCGCGATGCCGACGTCCTCGGTGGTGTGGTGATGGTCGACGTGGAGGTCGCCATCGGCCTTTACGGTGATATCGATGCGGGAATGCCGGGCCAGCAGGTCAAGCATATGGTCGAAAAAGCCGATACCGGTCGAAACCTTGGACACGCCCGTACCATCGAGGTTTACCGCGACCTCGATGTCGGTTTCCTTGGTCTTGCGCTTGATGGACGCTGTGCGCATGAAAACTGCTTCCCTTGGGCCGCTCGGGGGCCGAAAACGCGGCCCTTTTAACAGGCGGATGTCGCCTTCGCTACTGCGGGATGACGCTTAAAGGGCTGATCTTCGGCTCATGGTGACCGGAATCCCGGCCGAAATGCCGCGATTGTAACCCTCCCCGCCAGCCCCTAAATCTGATGGGAACGAGGGCAATTCATGCAAGCATCTGAAAACAACCTGCCGGTCTGGCACGGCACCACGATTTTGACGGTCCGCAAGGGCGGCAAGGTGGTAATCGGCGGCGACGGCCAGGTTTCGATCGGCCAGACCGTCATCAAGGCCAACGCCAAAAAAGTCCGCAAGATCGGCAAGGGCGACGTGATCGGCGGCTTTGCCGGGGCCACGGCCGACGCCTTCACCCTGTTCGAGCGGCTGGAAAGCAAGCTGGAGCAATATCCGGGACAATTGACCCGGGCAGCCGTCGAACTCGCCAAGGACTGGCGGACCGACCGCTATCTGCGCCGGCTGGAGGCGATGATGATCGTCGCCGACAAGGACGTGTCGCTGGTCCTGACCGGCACCGGCGACGTGCTGGAGCCGGAATCGGGCGTGATGGCGATCGGCTCCGGCGGCAATTACGCCCTGGCAGCCGCCCGGGCGCTGGTCGACACCGACAAGGATGCCGAGACCATCGTGCGCCGCGCGCTCGATATCGCCGCCGACATCTGCGTCTACACCAACCGCAACGTCACGATCGAAACGCTGTAGGAAGTACCCATGGCGCCGGAATATACCTTCCGCCCGATGACGCCGGCCGACCTCCCACTAATCCGGCACTGGCTGGCGCAACCGCATGTCGCCGAATGGTGGCATGATCCTGAGACGTTTGAGTTCGTCAGCGGCGATCTCGACCATCCCGACGTAGCGCAGTTCATTGTGACGCTGGATGATCGTCCTCTCGGCTATCTGCAGTGCTACCAGATCGGCGAATGGCACAGCAGCCTTGGACCGCAGCCCGCCGGCACAAGGGGAATCGACCAGTTTATCGGCGAAGCCGACAAGCTTGCGCTCGGCCACGGATCGGCGTTCATCCGCTCTTTCATTGAACGGTTGATCAGGAAGGGCGTACCGCGGATCGTGATCGATCCGAGCCCGACCAATTCGCGTGCGATCAGGGCCTATGAGAAAGCCGGCTGCCGTCGCGTGCGCGAGGTGGAAACGCCCGATGGCCCGGCGCTGCTGATGATGCGCGATGCGTGATATAAGGCAGGCGATGCCGGATGATCCCTATCAGTTTCGCTCGATGACATCTGCAGATCTGCCGCTGGTTCGGCGCTGGCTGGCGGAGCCGCATGTCGTGCAATGGTGGGGCGATCCGGCCGAGCAATATGATCTCGTCAGCGGCGATCTCGATGAACCCGCGATGGATCAGTTCATCGTCTCGGCAGGAAGCAGCGATTTTGCCTATCTGCAGTGCTACGACCTGACCGCCTGGAATTCGGGATTTGGCGAACATCCGGGCGGCACCCGCGGCATCGACCTTTTCATCGGCGAGCCCGGCATGATCGAACGCGGCCATGGATCGGCTTTCATCCGCGCCTTCGTCGACGACCGGTTGCGGAATGGCGCGCCACGCATCGTCACCGATCCGGATCCGGCAAACACCCGGGCCGTTCGCGCCTATGAGAAGGCGGGATTTGAAGAAGCTGGTATGGTCGATACACCTGATGGTCCCGCTCTATTGATGGTACGCAACGCATGACCGCCGAGAACATCGCCGGAAAGTCTCCGACCACTGGCGTCACAACCTGGCATTGGATGCTGATCGCGGCCGGCATTGTCGCACTTCAGGCCGCCATTCTGTACGCGATGGGCCGGCTGCCGATCTGCGCCTGCGGCTATGTAAAACTCTGGCATGGCGTGGTGCTGAGCTCGGAGAATTCGCAGCACATCGCCGACTGGTACACGCTGTCGCACATTCTGCACGGTTTCCTGTTCTACGGCGCCGCGTTCCTCGCCTTCCCCCGCCTCACCTGGCAGGGCCGCCTGATCCTCGCGATGCTGGTCGAAGGCGGCTGGGAACTGGTCGAGAATTCCAGCTGGATTATCGACCGCTACCGCGCCGGTACGATCTCGCTGGATTATTTCGGCGACACCATCGTGAACTCGATCGCCGACATGTTTGCCATGATCGGCGGCTTCCTGCTGGCGAAAAAGCTTCCGGTAGCCATTACGGTGGCGCTCGCACTGTTGTTCGAACTCGTGCTGGCGCTTCACATTCGCGACAATCTGACGCTCAACATCATCATGCTGATTCACCCCTTCGAGGCGATCAAGGCTTGGCAAGGCGGGCCGCCGATCATTTGAGTTGCCCTCGTGCACGGCTTGCTCTCGCAACATTGGAGACCTACCTAGGAAACATGACCGACTTCTCCCCCCGTGAAATCGTCTCCGAACTCGACCGCTTCATCGTCGGCCAGGCCGACGCCAAGCGCGCGGTATCGATCGCGCTGCGCAACCGCTGGCGGCGGCTGCAGCTCACCGGCAGCTTGCGCGAAGAGGTGCTGCCGAAAAACATCCTGATGATCGGGCCGACCGGCGTCGGCAAGACCGAGATCGCGCGGCGGCTGGCGAAGCTTGCCAACGCGCCCTTCATCAAGGTCGAAGCCACCAAGTTCACCGAAGTCGGCTATGTCGGCCGCGATGTCGAGCAGATCATCCGCGACCTCGTCGAAGTCGCGATCGTGCAGGTCCGCGAGCGCAAGCGCAAGGACGTGCAGGCCCGCGCGCAGCAGGCCGCCGAAGAGCGTGTGCTGGATGCGCTGGTCGGACCGGCGTCGAGCCCCGCCACCCGCGATTCCTTCCGCAAGAAGCTGCGCGCCGGCGAGCTCAACGACAAGGAAATCGAGATCGAGACGCAATCGTCCGGCGGCATGCCGATGTTCGAAATCCCGGGCATGCCGGGCGCACAGATGGGCGCGATTTCGATCGGCGATATCTTCGGAAAGATGGGCGGACGAACCAAGACCCGCCGCCTGACGGTCGAAAGCTCGCACGAGATTCTCGTCAACGAGGAATCCGACAAGCTGCTGGATAGCGATCAGCTGGTGCTGGAAGCCATCAACGCGGTCGAGAACAACGGCATCGTGTTTCTCGACGAGATCGACAAGATCTGCGTACGCGACGGCCGTACTGGCGGCGACGTCTCGCGCGAGGGCGTGCAGCGCGATTTGCTACCGCTGATCGAAGGCACCACGGTCTCGACCAAGCATGGCGCGGTCAAGACCGACCACGTCCTGTTCATCGCGTCCGGCGCGTTCCATATCGCAAAGCCCTCGGATCTGTTGCCGGAATTGCAGGGGCGCCTGCCGATCCGCGTCGAGCTGGAAGCGCTGACGCGCGACGACATGCGGCGCATCCTGACGGAGCCGGAGGCCTCGCTGATCAAGCAATATGTCGCGCTGCTGCAGACCGAAGGCGTGACCCTCGACATCACCGACGGCGCCATCGACGCGCTGGCCGACATCGCGGTCGCCGTCAATTCGACGGTGGAAAATATCGGCGCGCGGCGCCTGCAGACGGTGATGGAGCGGGTGCTCGACGAGATTTCGTTCGCCGCGCCGGACCGTCATGGCGAGACCATCAAGGTCGATGCCGACTACGTGCAGAAGCACATCGGCGATCTCGCCAAGAATGCCGATTTGAGCCGGTTTATATTGTAGTAAAACTGCTCCATTCGTCGTCCCTGCGAACGCAGGGACCCATAGCCACAAATGTCGGTTGTACGCATCCGCTGGGGCCGCTATCCCGTTGCGGTGGTTATGGGTCCCTGCGTTCGCAGGGACGACGGAAGACGGGTGGGGGCCGAATGAATTTGCGGCTATGGGAAAACCCCTGGCGCTTGATGCTTGCCGTCAATGTCGCCGTATTCTTCGGGGTATTCCTGCACAAAATCGCGCTGCCGCCCTACGTCCCCTACATCCATCTCCTGGTCGATTATCATTTCGGCTTCACCAAGCGTGCGCTGATCGGTGCGATCGTATCGCTGTTCGACACCAAGGTGCCGGTGTGGGCGGTCTTCGCGCTCGGCGGCACGGTGTGGCTGATCACCGCCGGCCTGTTCGTTCAACTGTTCCGGCGGACCTTCGGGTTTGACGAAAAACATCTGCCGCTGTTCGTCTTCATGGCCGGCTCGCCGTTCTTCCTGAAGAATTTCATGCACACGCTCGGGCATTACGATATTTACGGATGCCTGTTCGCGATCTGCCTGCTGCTGATCCCTGCACGTTCGCTTGGCTACGTGCTGCTCGCAGCGGTTTTCTCGGCCGTCTTAATCCTGATCCACCACATCCATATGTTGATGTACGTGCCAACCATCGCCGTCATCGTGGTGCTACGGCAATACCTGATGCAGGGCGTGACCCGGCAGAACGTCGCCGTTGGCATCGCATCGCTCGCGGCCATAGGCCTGCTCTTCATCGCCGCGCAATTCTACGGCACGATGGCGGTACCGGAACCGGAGCTCGTCGCCTATCTGCAGAGCCGGATGGCGGATCCATCGCAAGCCAAGCTGCTGAGCTTTGGTTATATCTGGTACCAGCCACTCTCGAAGGAAGTTCTGGATACCTGGCAGCGCCTGCCGCACAACGTCCTCGGCATTCCCGTATTTGCGCTCCTGATCTGGCTGCACGCGCCGCTCTGGCGATATTTCCGCAATCTGATCACCGCGCTATCGATTGAAGCGCATCGCCGCATCGTCACGGCCGCGATCGTCGTCGTCAGCCTCGGCTATCTCATCATGTTCGCGATGATCTTCGATTACTCGAGGTGGATTTCGAACTGGGCGGTGTGTCTGTTCCTGGTCCTGCACGCGGTGAAGACGCTGCCGGCTTCAAAGGAGGTGCCGCCGATATCGGGCGATGACCGGAAGACAATGGCGTCCGGCTGGATCGTGACGCTGATTCCGCGAGTCGGAATCGTGAGGCCGTTCTGACAGGCCTAAATTCTCGATCTTCGCACCCGGACATACAGGGCGCCCTCGCCGCCATGGCCGATATGGGCTTCCTCGAAGCCGACCACCAGCGAGCGGAATTCCGGCAGGCCGAGCCATTGCGGCACCTGACGGCGCAACACACCACGCTCGGACTCAGCACCCATCTTGCCCTTGCCCGTGATGATGAGCACGAAGGTCAGCCCGTCATGATGGGCGCGCTGCAGGAAACCGAACAGCGCGCGATGCGCCCTCGTCTGCGTCATGCCGTGCAGGTCGAGCCGGGCATCGATCTCCTTTCGCCCGCGCGACAGATGCGACCGCTCGCGGCGGCCGATCGGTGCCAGCGGCGGCGGCTCCGGCTTTGAAGGAGCAACGATTCGTTGCTTCGCGGCGTGCCTCGGCGAAGCGGCGGGTTTCGGCGCGAGTTTGGTATCGTCTTCCGTCGAGGCGACCGACGGTTTCGAGGCGCGGCGCTTGCGCAACGGCTTGACCTGCTTGGCGACGCTCTCCCACAGAGCGCGCTCCTCTTCGCTCAGGCCGCGCTTGCGTCGTGGCGGCTCCGGCAGTTCGGGAATCAAGCTCGACCGCCGGCGTTTCATCGACGATGGCGATAGCGGCGCAGGTGACGCTGATGCGGCTTTACAGAGACCGCTTCAACCTGGGGCCGCGGCTCGGGAAGCGGCACCGGCTTCGCCACCGCAGCCTGAATCGCCGGGGTTTGCGAAGGCACCGCTGCTGGCGACGGCGGTGCTGCCTGACCGGCGGGCCTGGTGTTGGTCGCCGCCGTAACCTCGGGCGGCCTCGCAGCGTTCGTCTGCTCCCTGGACGGATCTTTCAACGGCGCGGTTTGCGGGAACAGTTTGGCGATCGTCTCCGACGGCCGCTCGTCGGGCACCGGCATCTTGCGGCCGCGCGCCACCGGATCGAGGCTCTTCGGCACCAGAATGACGAAGCGCGCATTGTGACGGAGGCGGCCGGCAACCTTGCCGGCTTCGAGACCGGCGCCGAAATAAAGGTCGGCGCGTGCAGGACCGACGATGGCGGAGCCGGTGTCCTGCCCAATCATGAGGCGACGAAACGGCGTCTTCGACAGTTCTGATTCGATCGGCAGTTCGCCCTCGATGAAGAACGGCGTGCCATAGACATGCAGCGATTTGTCAACCGCAATCGAGCGCCCCGGCGTCAGCGGCACGCCCTGGGCGCCGACCGCCTCGTCCTTGTCGGAAAGCTGCACCTCGCGGAAGAAGACGTAGGACTTGTTCTGCCGCCGCAGCTCGTCGGCCTCATTAGGATTCTGCTCCATCCACTCCCGGATCTTCTGCATCGACATCTGATCCTTGGGGATGATGTTGCGCTCGATCAGGATGCGGCCGACCGGCGTATAGGGATAGCCATTATGGGCGTCGTAATTGATACGAACGGTCGATCCGTCGTCGAGGCTGACCCGCGCCGAACCCTGGATCTGCGAGAACAGCAGGTCGGTCTGTTCCTTCAGCCAGCAGATTTCGAGCCCGCGGTCGGCAATCGCACCATCCTCGATCTCGGCGCGATCATAATAGGGCACCAGCTTGCGGCGGCCGATCTTGCGGAACACCTGGCCCTTGTTGGGCAAGCCGGCCGAGCTCTGTGTGGTGCCGCGGACGAACAGATTGGACGGCCGGCGATAGACCGGCACCTTGTAGACCTCGTTCTCCGTCCGCGAGCCGTCGACAATGGGCTCGTAATAGCCGGTGACAAAACCCTCGCCTTCGCCGAGCCGCGAAATGCGCAAGGGCAGAAAGTGTTCTTCGAAGAAAGCCCTGGCCTTCGTGCTATCGGATAGTTCGATGCTCCTGGCGATACGGCAGGGATCGCGCAGCGAGGTACCGAGTGCCTTTGGATCGGAAGGTGGCTTTTGCTGCGCCACTATTGGCCTGCAGCTTACTCTAAACGCCTGGTATGCGGCGAGATGATCGTCCTCGCGCCAGCCCGCGATCTCGGACCAGGCGACCGGTGCATACTGGCCGCCGTTAATCTGAAACGGGAGTTCAAGCTCTGGATATGGCAGCTGTCGGACTGATGGCGGAAGCGGAGGCTTTTGCGAACGCGCATAACGTGCCGCAAGAGCATCTACCGGAGCTAGCGAACACGCCAAAGCGAACACGCCAAACGCGAGCCTCGCAAGGCGTCGCGTCTCAGGCAGCGCTTCCGGTGCCAACCAACTTCCAGTTCGGATCGCGAGAGCTCGAGTCGCGGGCAAATGTCCAGACATCAGTGATATCGGCGACCTTATCGGAATTGCCATCGACGATGGCGCCGGTCTTGTCGCGGGTAACCGAGATCATCTGCGACACGAAGCGAACGGTCAGTTGCGCCGCGCGGTCGCGGGCTTCCGCGCTCACCAGCTCGGCCTTGTCAATCGAAACAAACCGCGTTTCGGTTTTCTGCTCGTGCTTCTCGCGATCCTTGATCACGGCCTCGAAGCTTTCATAGACCTCGCCGGACAAAAGATCCTTCAGGGCGCGGCGGTCGCCATTGGCGAAGGCCAGCACGATCATCTCGTAGGCGCCGCGCGCGCCGGAGATGAAATGCTGCGGATCGAACGAGGAGTCCTGGGCGGCAATGGCATCGAGGCCGGCAGCCAGCGGGGTGCCCGGCTCGGCGACGCCCTTCCAGCGATCGGCCGGCGCGACATCGGCGGTCGGCGCCAGCGGCGCCTGATCGATCACCGCACCGGGCATCGGAACGACATTGTTGTTGTCCTGCGTACGCTGCACGACGTTCGGCGCGGCGCGATCATAGGGCGGCCGTTCGCTCCCGGTGCGCTGTCCGAGGACGCTGCGCAGGCGCAGGAAGATGAAGACCGCCAGCGCCAGGAAGATGATGGTGTAAATATCCACGTCGTATTCGCTTTCTGGTTCTAACGCCGGCAACGGGCCCGGCGGTCGAGCGTTCCCTGATGGGAAGCTCTCTTACGAGTTTTCCCTGAGAACGGCAGAGACATCATCGATTGAGACTGCAGCATGTAGGCATGAAACTACGCCCGGCCAATGGCGCGTTTTGGCGCGGGTGAATTGTAGCGCGTTTTGGGGGCGAGGGGAAACCCGATCCTGTCCGGAAATCACGCACATTCAATTATTTAGGGTACGTATTGAGTGGCCGGCGGGGCCGTATTAGGCATATCTGCCACATTTCGCCAAGGGTCCAGTCGGCCGGGCCGTCGTCCTTGTGGAACGAGGCGGGGCTATGATAGCCACTCGCCCGGAAAAGGCATCCCGCCCATCGAGCGAATTCAGACGAAAACGGGCTCCGCTCGCCAGCTTCAGGAGAGAGTTTCATGACCAACGGCAACGGCGCACCTCCCGAACAGGCCCCTCCCCAGCTCAACGTGCTGGCCCAGTACACCAAGGACCTGTCGTTCGAGAATCCGAACGCCCCCTCCTCGCTGGCACCGCAACAGCAGCAGCCGGCGATCAACATCCAGATCAACGTTTCCGCGAATAATCTCTCGGAAAACGAGTTCGAAGTGACGCTTTCGATCGAAGGCAAGGCTGAAAATGCCGGCAAGGTGATGTTCAGCTTCGAGCTGGCCTATGCCGGCGTGTTCCGCATCGTCAATGTGCCGCAGGAAAACCTGCACCCGCTGGTCATGATCGAGTGTCCGCGGCTGTTGTTCCCGTTCGCGCGCGAAATCATCGCGACCGCGGTGCGCGACGGCGGCTTCCCGCCCCTGATGCTCGATCCCGTCGATTTCGTCGGCCTGTACCGCCAGAATATGGAACGGCAGGCTGCGGCACAGGCCGCTTCCGGCGCGAAGCCGAGCTAAAGCCGAATTCAAGGCAGCCCAGCGGCCAAACGCCGCTAGGCCGCCCCGAGAAAATCGTTCCAGATCGGTTTGTCGCCCAAAGTGGCGATGAAGGCGCGATGCGCGTCGCGGTCCGCCTCGGTGATTCGCGGCGCCAGCGGCACCTCGCGCTGCCGGCGCGGCGTTTCGCCAAATCCGTTGCTGATGGTGACGCGGGTTTCCGACGCCAGGATCAGTTGCGACTGCCGCGCCCCGATCAGGTCGATATAGACTTCGGCCAATAGCTCGGCGTCGAGCAGTGCGCCGTGCTTGGTGCGGCGGGAATTGTCGATAGCATAGCGCGAGCAGAGATCGTCCAGCCGGTTCGACACGCCCGGATGCTTGCGGCGGGCCAGGAGCAGCGTATCCACCAGCCGGTCGCGCAAAATCGGCTGCAGTTTGATGCGGTCAAGCTCGGCATTGATGAAGCTGACGTCGAATGAGGCGTTGTGGATGACGAGCGGCGCGTCGCCGATGAATTCCAGGAACTCCTCGACCACTTCCGTGAACAGCGGCTTGCCGGAAAGAAACTCGCTGGACAGGCCATGCACGGCAAACGCTTCCGCCGGCATGTCGCGCTCGGGATTGATGTAGCGGTGAAAGGTCTGCCCCGTCGGCATGCGGTTGTAGATTTCGATGCAGCCGATCTCGACCAGTCGATCGCCGCGCAGCGGGTCGAGGCCAGTGGTTTCGGTATCGAGAACGATTTCGCGCATGGATGTGAAAGACCGGAGCTTGTTGCGAATCAGGTTCGCCGCTGCGGCATTTTAACGACTTCGGCCAGAATGTCGCGGATTGCTGTGCGCACGGGGTCCAATCCATGCGACGTATCCACCACGAAATCCGCACGCTTGCGCTTTTCGGCGTCGGGCATTTGCCGCGCCAGAATGCCGTCGAGCGCCTCTGACGTCATGGTGCCGCGCGCCAAAATCCGCTCGCGCTGCGTCGCCGGATCGGTAGAGACCACGACGACGGCATCGACGCGTTTCTCGCCGCCGGTCTCGAACAATAGCGGGATATCCATCACCACGACCGGCGCGCCGGACCGTTCGGCCTCGTCGAGGAATTTCTGGCGGGAGGCGCCGAGCATCGGGTGAACAATCTGCTCGAGCTGTTTGATCGCGGCCTGATCATGCACCACTTTGGCGGAAAGTTTGGCGCGATCGACCTTGCCATCGACGGTCGTTCCGGGAAACGCCGCCTCGATCGCGGGTGCCGCCTCGCCTTCATAGATTTTGTGAACGGCGGCATCGGCGTCATAAACCGGAACGCCCGCCTCAGTGAACAGCTTTGCGGTGGTGGATTTTCCCATCCCGATAGAGCCGGTCAGTCCGAGAATGCGCATCAGATCGCCGTTTCCATTCTAGACATTGAGCAGGCCCTCACCGCGCAGGAACGCCAGCAGCGGCAGTAGCGGCAGGCCGAGGATCGTAAAGTGGTCGCCCTCTATGCGTTCGAACAAATGCACGCCCAACCCTTCGAGCTGATAGGCGCCGACGCTGGTCGTGACCGCCTGCCCGGCCTGATCCAGATAGGCTTCGATCTCGCTTTCGTCCAAACGCCGCATCGTCATTCTGGCAACGACGACATTGGAAAACACTATCTTGCCGTCACGGGCAACCGCAACGGCGGAGTGCAGTTCGTGCGTATGGCCGGCAAGCAGGCGCAGTTGCTCTGCGGCCTGCGCGCGGTCGGCAGGCTTGCTGAACAGGCGGCTTCCCAAAGCCAGCGTCTGATCGGCGCCGACAATATAACGGCCGGGATTTTTTGACGATACGAAGCCCGCCTTCTCGCGCGCCAGCAGGCCCGCGATTTCACCCGGCGCGGAAAGGCCGGAATTCTTCTGCAACGCGCGTTCGTCGATATCGGCCGGAACGGCATCGAAGGAAATCCCGGCATTGGCAAGCAACATCTGCCGCGCGCGGCTCTGCGAGGCCAGGATCAGCGGATCTTTTCCACGCCAGATAGTCATCGCGAAAACATCATTCCGGAAGCCGCTGCCGCTGACGATCGGTGAACAGTTTCAGCACGGCGGCAGCCGTTTCCTCGATCGAGCGGCGCGTCACGTCGAGCTGCGCCCAACTGAATTTGGCACTTAGTTTCCGGGCGTAGGCGACTTCATCGGTTACCGCCTGACGATCGATGTATTCATCGTTGGGGGTATCGGCGCCCATGCTTAGCAACCGGTTTTGCCGGACCTGGATCAACCGCTCCGGCGTCGCATGAAGGCTGACGACCAATGGCTTCTTCAACGTCTCCAGCTGGTGCGGCAACGGAATGCCCGGCACCAGCGGCACGTTCGCGGTGCGGACGCCGCGGTTGGCGAGATAAATCGAGGTCGGCGTCTTCGAGGTACGGGACACGCCGACCAGAACCACGTCGGCATCTTCCAGACCTTCGACGTGCTGGCCGTCGTCATGGATCATGGTGTAGTTCAAGGCGTCGATGCGCTTGAAATATTCCGCGTTCAGAACGTGCTGGGCCCCCACCCTGCCCGTCGTCGCCGCGCCGAGATAGGCTTCGAACATTTGCATCACCGGGCCAATAATCGACAGGCTCGGGATGTTGATGTCCCTGCACTTGGCCTCCAGCCGGCCGACCAGATCCTTTTCCAGCAGCGTGAAGAGCACGATGCCCGGCGCCTCCTCGATTTCGTCGAGCACGCGGTCAAGCTGCTTCTGGCTGCGCACCAACGGATAGACATGTTCGACCGCGGTCACGTTGGCGTATTGCGCGGCGACCGCGCGCGCCACCGTGATCAGCGTCTCGCCGGTCGAGTCGGAGACCAGATGAAGATGAAAATAATTGCCGATCGTGGGCACCAGAACCCCTGTGTATCCTGTGAATCCCTGTGGAGCTTGACCAAGATATTTGGCCCTGGGTCGTCACGTCAGGGATAACCCGGACTTTTCTTCACAGGGCTCCCCGAGAGGACAAGTCCACCGGCTCATCGCCATGATAGTGGGAAGGTGTGGATTTGTCTCTTCATAAGCTGGCCACGAAACGGCGCAAGCAATTGATGCGCGTGGCGTTATCAGGATGATGCAATGTCCGGCCGGAATTGGGGACGGCTGTGAACAAGCCTCGCAAACATGCGGGATCGTTTTGTGTGAGTCATAATCACGGTCACTTAGACTCAAACCTAAGATTCTAAAATTATTAGTTTAGAGAAGCGGTGCTTTGCGGATATGTCTTGCGTCCCACGTTGGCAGCGCTTCTTCGCAACGTCGGGATGATCGGAACGTTCCAGAGACGAGCAAGGCCTGGCGACTGCAATGTACGAGTTCACCATCCTCACGGCGTATCCCTGGATCAAGGCGCTGCATGTGATTGCCGTCATCTCCTGGATGGCCGGCATGCTCTATCTGCCGCGGCTGTTCGTCTATCACTGCGAGGCCGAGGTCGGATCGAAGCAGTCCGAGACCTTCAAGGTGATGGAACGGCGATTGCTGAAGGCGATCATCAATCCCGCGATGATCATCACCTGGCTGGCCGGGCTCTATCTGGCCTGGAGTGGGGATTGGTACATATACGGCTGGTTTCACGCCAAACTGACGCTGGTGCTGGTCCTGTCGGGTGTCCACGGTTTTTTTTCCCGCTGGGTCAAGGATTTCGCCGCCGACCGGAATACCAGAAGTCAGAAATTCTATCGTATTATCAATGAGGTACCTACCGTCCTGATGATTTTTATCGTCATCCTGGTGATCGTAAAGCCGTTCTAGGCTTGAGCTTTCCACGATGATCCGGTTTTCCACCTGCTTGCGAAGCGCCGGGCGATTTTCTATATTGTCGAAATCCCACCCCACGCAGGCGGATGTGGTTGCGTTCCGGCTCCTTCATTGGACCGGCCGCCGCATCAGGTTTGAAGCCTCACCGGCGCTTTCCTTGCTTAGACCTGCGGACCTTCCCTTTTTCGTGTCCGCTTTTTCTTCAAGCCACCTCGCACCCCTTCCCTAAAGAACACTCCACAGGACCACCCCAATGCGGGAAATGAAACTCCAGGACCTCAAATCGAAAACGCCGGCCGAGCTCGTCTCGTTCGCGGAAGAGAACGGGGTCGAAAATGCCAGCACCATGCGCAAGCAGGAGCTGATGTTCGCCATTCTCAAGCAGCTCGCGATCCAGGAAATCGATATTATCGGCGAAGGCGTCGTTGAGGTTCTCTCCGACGGCTTCGGCTTTCTGCGCTCGCCCGACGCCAACTACCTGCCCGGCCCCGACGACATCTACGTCTCGCCGTCGCAGATCCGCCGCTTCGGTCTTCGCACCGGCGACACCATCGAAGGCCATATCCGCAGCCCGAAAGAAGGTGAACGCTATTTCGCGCTGCTGAAGGTCAACACCCTCAATTTCGAGGATCCGGAAAAATCCAAGCACAAGGTCAATTTCGACAATTTGACTCCGCTGTTTCCGGATCAGCGCTTCCGCCTCGAGCTCGAGGACCCGACGCGAAAAGACCTTTCTGCAAGGGTGATCGACATCGTTGCGCCCATCGGCAAAGGCCAGCGCGCCCTGATCGTGGCGCCGCCGCGCACCGGCAAGACGGTGCTGATGCAGAACATCGCGCACTCCATCACCGCCAATCATCCGGAATGCTATCTGATCGTGCTGCTGATCGACGAGCGTCCGGAAGAAGTCACGGACATGCAGCGTTCGGTGAAAGGCGAGGTGGTGTCGTCCACCTTTGACGAACCCGCCGTGCGTCACGTCCAGGTCGCCGAGATGGTGATCGAGAAAGCCAAGCGGCTCGTCGAGCACGGTCGCGACGTGGTCATCCTTCTCGACTCGATCACCCGTCTGGGCCGCGCCTACAACACCGTGGTGCCGTCATCCGGCAAGGTGCTGACCGGCGGTGTCGACGCCAACGCGCTGCAGCGGCCGAAACGATTCTTCGGCGCCGCGCGAAACATCGAGGAGGGCGGTTCGCTTACGATCATCGCAACCGCGCTGGTCGATACCGGCAGCCGCATGGACGAAGTGATCTTCGAAGAATTCAAGGGCACCGGTAACTCCGAACTGATTCTCGACCGCAAGGTCTCGGACAAGCGGACCTTCCCGGCGATCGACATCTCGCGCTCCGGCACCCGCAAGGAAGAGCTCATCACCGATCCGCAACTCCTGAAAAAGATGTACGTGCTGCGCCGGATCCTCAATCCGATGGGCACCATGGACGCGATCGACTTCCTGCTCGACAAGCTTCGCAACACCAAGAACAACTCGGAGTTCTTCGACTCGATGAACACCTGAGCCGCCAGGCTGGGCTTTGGGAGAGGGCGCCTCGCACCGCGGGGCGCCTTTTTCATGTTGCGAGCGTCGCTGCGAAGCGAATGCAGCAACGGATGATTTGCCTTAGTGATTAGTTAACCATCTAACATACTGAATTTTATATTCTTTATTTGAACCTCGGCGTCCGGGGGAGGGCGCCTCTCCGGATTTTGCAGCATTTTTTGCCGCGCCGGTCCGCGGTAGAGCCGCGATATGGCCTGCGCGTTCAGGCTTCGAATCGAATCGCGTTGCCTTTTCAAAACCTCCCGCACAAATAGGCCATGCATCCGCGGGATCAGACCATTTTCGCATTGTCGTCCGGCCGGCCACCGAGCGCGATCGCCTTGGTGCGCGTCTCGGGACCGCAGGCTGGAAAGATCGTGACGGCGCTGGCCGGCAAATTGCCGCCGCCGCGAATGGCCACCCGCACACTGCTTCGGGATGTCGGCCAGCGGCCGATCGACGATGCGGTGGTGCTGTGGTTTCCAGGCCCGGCCAGCGCGACCGGGGAAGACGTCGCGGAGTTTCACGTCCATGGCGGACGCGCGGTGTTGGCCACCTTGTTCGCCGCGCTCTCCGCATTGGAAGATGTTCGACCGGCCGAGCCTGGGGAATTTACCCGGCGCGCTTTCGAGAACGGCAAGCTCGATCTGACGGAGGCCGAAGGTCTCGACGATCTCATTCATGCCGACACCGATCGGCAGCGGCGCCAGGCGCTGCGCCAACTGAAGGGACTGCTTGGCGACCGAGCGCGCGACTGGCGCGCGCGGATCATCGAAGCGTCTGCGTTGATCGAGGCCGGGATTGATTTTTCGGACGAGGGCGACGTGCCGGCGGAATTGATCGCGCCGGCGATGGCGAAGGTCAAAGTGCTGCTGGCCGAGATCGAGGAAGTCCTGGCGGGGCAGGGGCGGAGTGAGCGGCTTCGCGATGGTCTCGTCGTCGCGATCGCCGGCCCGCCGAATGTAGGCAAGTCGACGCTGATGAATCAGCTCGCGCGCCGTGAGGTCGCGATCGTGTCGCCACATGCCGGCACCACGCGCGACGTCATCGAGGTACAGCTCGACCTCGATGGTTATCCGGTGACGGTGATCGACACCGCGGGCATTCGGGAGACCGATGACCCAGTAGAGCAGGAGGGTGTTCGCCGCGCCCGTGTCCGGGCGGCTGATGCGGACCTCGTGCTGTGGCTGGCGGACTCGTCAGGAGTCGAGACCGAGAGGACCGCACCGATCTGGCTGGTGCGCAACAAGATTGATCTCGAGATGGCCGGTCGGCCATTGGCAGAGTCGGCCGAAGGCCGTGCCTTCCAGATTTCGGCGAGTCGCGGCGATGGCGTGCCGGAGCTGATCGCGGCGTTGGTCGGTTTCGCCCAGCGCTACTTTGGCGGCACCGAGGCCGGACTGATCAGCCGCACCCGTCAACGGAAACAGCTGCAGGAGACGGCGGCTTCACTACAACGCTGTATCGCGGTGGTCGGGCAGGGCGAGGAGCTGGCGGCGGAAGAACTCCGGACGGCGACACTTTCGCTGGGAAGGTTGCTCGGGCGCGTGGATGTCGAAGACATTCTCGACGTCATCTTCCGGGAGTTCTGCGTAGGTAAGTGACGTTTGCTTACCTTTTGCTAACCATGTTTCACGTGAAACAAGGGCCCGGGCGAATCCCGTGTTTCACGTGAAACACTTTCCTCAAACTTCTGCTTTCGGGTCCAACGACTCCGGGATAGAAGTCCCCGCATGCTTTCCCAAGCGGACTCTTTCGACGTCATCGTCATCGGCGGCGGCCATGCCGGCTGCGAAGCCGCGAGTGCCGCTGCGCGGATGGGTGCCAAGACTGCGCTGGTGACTCACAAGTGCGCCACCGTCGGGGCCATGTCCTGCAATCCCGCCATCGGAGGTCTCGGCAAGGGTCATCTGGTCCGCGAGGTCGATGCCTTGGACGGCCTGATGGGCCGCGTGGCTGATGCCGGTGGGATTCAGTTTCGGATGCTGAACCGCCGCAAGGGTCCGGCGGTCCGCGGACCACGGGCCCAGGCGGACCGCAAGCTTTACGCCGCCGCCATGCAGGCCGCGATCCGGGAGACCGCCAATCTCTGTGTGATCGAAGGCGAGGCGGATGATCTGATCGTCTCGAACGGCCGAGTCACCGGAATTCGCTTGGGCGACGGCCGCCAGTTGAATGCGGGTGCGGTGGTGATCACCACCGGGACCTTCCTGCGTGGTCTGATCCATCTCGGCGAGAAGAACTGGCCGGCCGGACGGGTCGGGGAGGCGCCGGCGATGGGGCTTTCAGCCTCGTTCGAACGCGCCGGTTTTACGCTGGGCCGTCTGAAGACCGGCACGCCGCCGCGGCTCGATGGCACGAGCATCGACTGGTCCGCCGTTGAAATGCAGCCCGGCGACGATCCGCCGGAGCCGTTCTCGGTCATGACCGATCGGATTACGACGCCGCAGATCCAGTGTGGGATCACGCGGACGACGCCGGCGACCCATGAAGTCATCCGGGCCAACGTGCACCGTTCGCCGATGTATTCCGGCCAGATCAAGAGCAGCGGTCCGCGCTACTGTCCCTCGATAGAGGATAAGATCGTCCGGTTCGGCGATCGCGACGGCCACCAGATCTTCCTGGAGCCGGAGGGACTCGACGACTCCACGGTCTATCCCAACGGCATCTCGACCTCGCTGCCGGAAGAAGTTCAGCTCGCGATCCTCGCGACCATTCCCGGACTTGAGCAGGTGAGGATGGTTCGGCCGGGCTATGCCATCGAATACGACCATGTCGACCCGCGCGAACTTGAGCCGACGCTGCAGACCAGGCGCCTGCCGGGTCTCTTCCTGGCCGGACAGATCAACGGCACTACCGGATATGAGGAGGCGGCGGCTCAGGGAATAGTCGCGGGCCTGAACGCGGCATTGGCAGCAGGAGGCGCCGACCCGATCGTGTTCGATCGGGCGGATGGCTATCTCGGCGTGATGATCGACGACCTCGTGACCCGAGGGATATCAGAGCCGTACCGGATGTTCACCTCGCGGGCGGAGTATCGTCTGACCTTGCGGGCCGACAATGCCGACCAGCGTCTGACCGATAAGGGGATCGCCTTGGGCTGCGTCGGGCAGGCGCGCTCGCAGCGACACGCGACGAAGATGGCCGCGCTAGCTGCGGCGAAGGCATTGGCAAAGTCGCTGACGATGACTCCCAACGAAGCAGCCAAGCATGGCCTGGCTCTGAACCGGGATGGCCATCGGCGTTCGGCGTTTGAGTTGCTGGCCTATCCCGAGATCGAATGGGACGTGCTGCGCGGCATTTGGCCGGAGCTGTCGGCCGTCGATCCATCCATCGCCGTGCATCTCGAGATCGACGCCAAGTACGATGTCTATCTCAAGCGTCAGACCGCCGACGTCGATGCCTTCAGGCGCGACGAGGGGCTGGTCCTGACCGACATGGACTATGCCGATGTGCCCGGTCTTTCCAACGAGGCGCGCTCAAAGCTAGAGGCGGCGCGGCCGCGGACGGTGGGGCAGGCGGGACGGCTTGATGGTTTGACACCGGCAGCGCTGGGCATCCTGGCGGCGTATTTGCGTCGTGAGGCGCGGCGGAAGACTTCGAAGGCGACGGCTTAAGAATCTGTTTCACGTGAAACGTTGATGTAGGATGGGTTGAGCGAAGCGATACCCATCGCCCAAACGTGCGGGGCGTTGATGGGTATCGCTTCGCTCCACCCATCCTACGATTCGAAGACGACGGACAGCGAGACCGCTCATGGCGAAAGCCGCCGGCCAAGCCACCACGCCGACCATGCCATCCGACAAGACCGCTGCTTTGGCCCTCACCCCCGTTTCACGTGAAACGGAGGCACGGCTTGATCGCTACGTCGGCCTCCTCGTGGAGTGGCAAGCCAAGACCAATCTCGTCGCGCCGTCGACGCTTCCGCATCTCTGGACCCGACACGTTGCCGATTCGCTCCAGCTTCTGAGTCTGGCCTCATCCGCGAAGATCTGGGTCGACCTCGGCAGCGGCGGCGGCTTTCCGGGTGTGGTCCTGGCCTGCGCTTTGGCCGAGACGCCGGGCGCCAATGTCCATTTAGTCGAGCGCAACGCCAAGAAGGCGGCGTTTCTGCGTGAGGCAGTCCGCGTAACTTCCGCGGCTGCGACCGTGCATTTGGCTGGGATCGGGGATATTGTGGATAGAATCGGTAGCCGCGTCGATTGCGTCACTGCGCGGGCGCTGGCTCCGTTACATCAGCTTGTCGGTTTCGCGGAACCGTTTGTGAGCAACGGCGCGAAAGCGTTGTTTCTTAAGGGTCAAGATGTAGAGGTCGAATTGACCGAGGCCACTAAATATTGGAATATTGAACCGCGACTCCATTCCAGCCGCACGGGCGGGCACGGCTGGATCGTCGAACTCGATCGGATCGAGCGGCGCAACTCCTCCGCGATCACAGATGGCGATCGGGCATGAGCGAATTAGACGAGCTATATCAAGAGGATAGGGAGCCAACTCCACCGCCTCATCCGCGTATCCTGTCGCTGGCCAACCAGAAGGGCGGCGTCGGCAAGACCACCACAGCGATCAATCTGGGCACAGCACTCGCCGCGATCGGCGAGCGCGTGCTGATCGTCGATCTCGATCCGCAGGGCAATGCTTCAACCGGTCTTGGCATCGACCGCCGCAACCGCAACTGCTCGACCTACGACGTGCTGATCGGCGAAGCGCCGCTGCGCGACGCCGTAGTCGCCACCGCGGTGCCGCGGCTGCACATTGCCTCCTCGACCATGGACCTGTCGGGCCTCGAGCTCGAGCTCGGCGCGACGCCCGGCCGCGCCTTCCGCCTGCGCGATGCGATCGCCGCGCTGAACAAGAACGCGGCGCCGGACACCGAATACACCTATGTGCTGATCGATTGTCCGCCCTCGCTCAACCTTCTCACCGTCAACGCGATGGCGGCGTCGGATGCGATCCTGGTGCCGCTGCAATGCGAGTTCTTCGCGCTCGAAGGTCTGTCGCAATTGCTGCAGACGGTGGAGCAGGTGCGCTCGACGCTCAATCCGAACCTGTCGATCCACGGCATCGTGCTGACCATGTTCGACTCGCGCAACAATTTGTCGAACCAGGTTGTCGCCGACGTGCGGCAGTTCATGGGCGGCAAGGTCTACGACACCATGATCCCCCGCAACGTGCGTATCTCCGAGGCGCCGTCCTACGGCAAGCCGGTGCTGGTCTACGATCTCAAATGCGTCGGCAGCGAAGCGTATCTCAAGCTTGCGACGGAAGTGATCCAGCGCGAGCGCGAGCTGAGGACGCATTAGCGGGCGTAGGGTGGGCAAAGGCGCCTTCGCCGCGCCCACCATTATGTCTGTCGCGAAAATCGGTGGGCACGCTTGGCTTTGCCCATTCTACAGGCAACCGAATTTTGTTCCGGAGTAGCGTAAGTGAATCCTAGGGAGTTGGCGGCGATGGCCGACGAAACGCGTTCGCGACTGGGTCGTGGTCTCGCAAGTCTGATCGGGGATGTCGGCGGCGAGGCGGCGCATGTCGAACGGCCGCGCAATCAGCGCAAGGTGCCGATCGAATTTTTGAAACCAAATCCGCGCAACCCGCGCCGGACCTTTTCCGATACCGAACTCGGCGAGCTCGCCAGTTCCGTCAAGCAGCACGGCGTGATCCAGCCAATCGTGGTGCGGCCGGTGAAGGGTTCGCAGGATCGCTACGAGATCATCGCCGGTGAACGCCGCTGGCGCGCCGCGCAACTGGCCAGTTTGCACGAGGTGCCGATCGTCCCCATTGAGGTCAGCGACAGCGACGCGCTCGAGATCATGATCATCGAGAACGTGCAGCGCGAAGATCTCAATGCGATGGAAGAGGCGCAGGGCTATCACGCGCTGGCCGACGAGTTCAAACGCAGCCAGGAAGACATCGCCAAGGAAGTCGGCAAGAGCCGCAGCCACGTCGCCAACATGATGCGGCTGACGAAATTGCCGGCGGAGGTGCAGGCTTTTATCGCCAACGGCCAATTGACGGCAGGCCACGCCCGCGCCCTGATCGGCGTGCCCGATCCGCTGGCCGCGGCGAAACGCATTGTTGAGGAGGGCCTCAACGTGCGCCAGACCGAAGCGCTGGCACATGAGGAGGGCGTCCCGGAACGCAAGCCGCAGAAGGCGCGTAGCGGCGGCGGCGGGAAGGTCAAGGATCCCGACACGATCGCACTGGAAAAGCGTGTCAGCGATGCACTCGGTCTTGCCGTGACCGTCAATCATCGCGACCCAGGCGGCTCCGTCCAGATCAGCTATCGCAATCTCGAACAACTCGACGAGGTGATGCGGCGGCTGGCGAAGGGGAATTGACGGGCGCACCTACTTTGCATGGGGTTGTTTTCGCGATTTTGTTTCCGACGCGCCCCGCGCACCGGCGCGATAGCCGTCTGGCGAAGGGGAGCTGAGAGAGAGCGAATCATCAACGAAACTCCGCGACGACCTCGATCTCGCCCACGATGGCCTCGTTGAAGGCAGTCATTTCCTCGGCCGGAATCCAGTACTCCAAATGCGTGGAGCCGCCGGCTTTTTGCACGCGGTAGTTTTCCAGGAAATTGCGCCTGACCTCAAACCGGGTGACGTAGCCGGAGCCGCTGGCCGGGACGTTCCAGTCGCGGGCAATCTTCACCGCATATTCTTCAGACAGCACAGGATAGAAGATCGGCTGTTCCGGAAGCCGTGGCGGGAATGCGCGCATTCCGCTCTTTCGGATCAATTCCAGCTCGACCGGTCCAACCGGGCGCCAAAGAGTTACGACGTCTGCAGGCTCGCCCGGCATCCTCACCCTCGCCGCTTCGCGTTCGCGGCAATCGACAGCAAGGTGCGCAGCCCGATGGCGGAGGCCAGCGATGCCTGCTTGCGCATGTCGAGTGCGGCGGTCCCGAGCTGATCGATGATGGCGACAAGTCGCGCCGCGCTGAAATTGCGCAGCGCGATTTCGACGGCGCCCTTGCGCGAGAAATGCAGGCGCGGATATCCGCTTTCGAGCAAGGTCGAGACTGGCGTACCTTCGGCCACCGCAAGCGCCGATTTGTGCAGCCACGCCGCCTGGCGCTGCGCGGCCGAGATGATCACGCCGGGATAGGTGCCGGCGACCATCGCCTTGGCAAATTCGCTTTCGACCAGATCCGGCTTGCCGGCAAAGGCGCCATCCACGATCGGGTCCAGCTTCAGCTCGGACGCGTCGGACACAACGGTCATGACATCGTCGAGCGCGATCTCGCCCTTGCCGTGGGCGTAGAGTGCCAGCTTGCGAAGCTCGTTGCGCGAGGCCTGGCGGTCGCCGCCGAGCAATGACATCAGCACGGCGCGAGCGTCAGCGGCGATGCGCAAATCGGAAGACCGCAGTTCCTCATCGATCAATCTGGCCAAGTCGCGCTCGGTGTCGGGATAGCAGGCGATGGCGACCGCGGTCTTGGCGCGCTCGCAGGCCTTGCGTAGCGGCGATTCCGGCCGCAGCTCGCCGGCCTCGATCACGATGCGGCAATCCTTCACCGGCGAATCAGCCAGCGTGTCGACGCCGCTGGCAAAACTGCGGGAGCCGGCGCGCACACGAATGGCGCGGCGGCCGCCGAACATCGGGATCGTCATGGCCTCGTCGACCAGCCGCGATGGTTCGGCCGACAGCTCATCGCCATCCAGCCGCACCAGCGAAAAGGGATCGTTGGGGTCATCGACGGCGGAAGCTATCAGCGCGTCGGCGCGCTCGCGGACCAGGCCGGCATCCGGGCCGTAAAGCAGGATGATGGGGCGGCCGGCATCGGGCCGGGCGAGAAAAGCGTCGATATCTTTTCCGCGGAGCGCGACCAACGGGATCAGGTGCCGGCGTAGAAGTAGGACGCCAGCCGGGTCTGGATGTTTTCCGCAATTTCGTTGGCGGCGCGATCCTCGGCGTCGCGGAAGGCGCGGGCGCGGGCGAAGCGCTGCAACTGGCCGGGGATGTCATAGGACACGCGGGAGAAGGTCGTGCCCGTCATGACCGACTTGTTGGTTGCGAGGTCGATCAGATTGTACTGCGCGTCGATGCCGTAATTCTCGCTCGACGGCAGCGCCGTGGCGGGATCGAGCATCAGCGAGGAGCGCGAACTGGTAAAGCGCAGCACCAGCCGATGCGTCGGCGGCATGCCGGTGGCGTTGCCGTAGAGCTTGAACGCCAGCGCGTTGCGGATCTCCACCTGGATCCGGGCCTCGCGGGAGGCATTGGGCTTGTCCACCGGCGGGATTTCCACGCCCATCAGCTTTTCGCGCAGGCCGGGCTTGCCATCGTTACGTTCGGCATACATCGGCTGGAAGCAGCCGGCCGTAAGCGCCGCCAGAGCGGCGACGGCGATGAGCCGAACGGCGATCCGGGTCCTAGCCAACGACATTCACGATCCTCATGGGAACTACGATTACCTTGCGGACGGCCTTGCCGCCGAGAGCGAGTTTTACCGCATCGAGCGCCAAAACGGCAGCCTCAATTTCCGGATTTTGGGCGACCCGTGGCACGGTAACATCACCCCGTTTTTTGCCATTGACCTGGACCACCAGCGTCACGGTGTCTTCAACCAGCAAATCGCGTTCGATTTGGGGCCAGTTGGCCTCCGAAATCAACCCGGGCTGCCCCAGGACCTGCCAGCACTCCTCGGCCAGGTGCGGCATCATCGGCGCGAACAATTGAACGAGGATGACGGCGGCCTCAACCAAGGCCGTGGAGACGTCAAAATCTGGCCCTTCATCATTCGGGCCAAAGGCCGCCCGATGCTCCTCGTCAAGCTTGTTTACCAGATCGTAGATATTCGCGACACAGACGTTGAAACGAAGGCGCCGGATGTCCTCGCCGTATCGGGCCAGAGCGCGATGGGCCACTTTCCTTATTCGGGTGGCATCCGGACCGAATGGCTGGGTGGGGGCCTGAACACTGGGCAGCAGGTCTGCGATTTCGTTGGTCAGCCGCCACAGCCGCTGCACGAAACGGTTGGCACCGCGTACACCTTCCTCGCTCCAGATCACGTCGCGGTCGGGTGGCGAATCCGACAGCATGAACCAGCGCGCCACGTCGGCGCCATAGGCGGAAATTATCTCGTCGGGATCGATCGTGTTGCGCTTCGACTTCGACATTTTCTCGATCGCGCCGATATTGATGGCTTCGCCCGAGGTCAGCAGCGTCGCGCGTCGATCAGCGCCAGTACCCTCGATTTTTACTTCCGCGGGCGTGACGTAGGTGTCGTCGGCCTTCTGATAGGTCTCATGCACCACCATGCCCTGGGTGAACATGCCGGCGAACGGTTCGTCCATGGCGATATGGCCGGTGGCCTTCATCGCGCGGGTGAAGAAGCGGCTGTAGAGCAGGTGCAGGATCGCGTGCTCGACGCCGCCGATATACTGGTCGACCGGCATCATCCGGTTCGCCACATCGGGCGTGGTCGGCGCTTTCTCGTTCCAGGGATCAGTGAAACGCGCAAAGTACCAGGACGAATCCACGAAGGTGTCCATGGTGTCGGTTTCGCGTTGGGCCTTAGCCCCGCATTTCGGGCAGGTGACGTGCTTCCAGGTCGGGTGATGGTCGAGCGCGTTGCCGGGCCGGTCGAACGTCGCGTCCTCCGGCAGCACCACCGGCAACTGATCGTCGGGCACCGGCACGACGTCGCATTTCGGGCAGTGGATCACCGGGATCGGGCAGCCCCAATAGCGCTGCCGCGAAATGCCCCAGTCGCGCAGGCGGAAGTTTACCTGCCGCTCGCCGACCGGCACGTTGCCACGCATCTCATTTTCCAGCCGTTTTGCGATCTCTTCCTTGGCCTGCTCGATGGTCATGCCGTCGAGGAAGCGGGAATTGATCATGCGGCCGTCGCCGTCATAGGCGGTGTCCGTGATGAAGAAGGTTTTTGGGTCCTGGCCCTCGGGGCAGACCACCGGCGTCACGCCGAGCCCGTATTTGTTGACGAAATCGAGGTCGCGCTGGTCGTGCCCCGGGCAGCCGAAGATGGCGCCGGTGCCGTATTCCATCAGCACGAAGTTCGCGACATAGACCGGCAGCTTCCAGCTCGGATCAAACGGGTGAACGGCCTTGATGCCGGTATCAAAACCCTGCTTCTCGGCGGTGTCGATGATCTCCTGCGCGGTGCCGATCTTTTTCACGTCCGCGATGAACTCGGCCAGCTTCTGATTCTTCGCGGCCGCCGCCTGCGCCAGCGGGTGATCCGCCGCGATTGCCATGAACTTGGCGCCGAACAGCGTGTCGGGTCGCGTCGTGAAAATCTTCAGCTCCGACTCGCCCGCGGGTGTCGTCGCGGGGTCGAGCGCGAAGCGCAACAGCAAGCCCTCGGAGCGGCCGATCCAGTTGCGCTGCATCAGCCGGACCTTGTCGGGCCAGCGGTCCAGGCTATCAAGCGCGTCCAGCAGTTCCTGCGAGTACTTCGTGATCTTGAACACCCACTGGTTCATCTCGCGCTGCTCGACCACGGCGCCGGAGCGCCAGCCGCGGCCGTCGATCACCTGCTCGTTGGCGAGCACGGTCATGTCGACCGGATCCCAGTTGATCTTGCGCTTTTCGCGCTCGGCGAGGCCCGCGCCCAGGAAATCCAGAAACATCTTCTGCTGATGCTTGTAATAGCTGGGATCGCAGGTCGCGAATTCGCGTGACCAGTCGAGCGAGAGCCCCATGGTCTGGAGCTGCTTCTTCATCGCTGCAATGTTGTCGTAGGTCCAGGCCTTGGGCGCCACCTTGCGCTCGATCGCGGCGTTCTCCGCGGGCAGCCCGAAGGCGTCCCAGCCCATCGGGTGCAGCACGTTGTATCCTTGGGCCCTCATGAACCGCGCCAGCACATCGCCCATGGCGTAGTTGCGGACGTGGCCCATATGGATGCGCCCGGACGGGTAGGGGAACATCTCAAGCACGTAATATTTCGGCCTGGAATCGTCGTTCTTGGAGGCGAAGATCGCCTTTTCGTCCCACTGGCGTTGCCAGCGCGGCTCGGAATCACGGGCGTTGTAACGTTCGGAGGTCATGGAATCGCAGGGCTTTTTGTGGATTCGGGTCCCGTCCAGAGGACGGCGGACTAGGCCACAAAAGCGGCTGCGGGGTCAACGGGTTGGGGCATTGGGAACAGCCATTTGGTCGGCGGGCGAGGGTGGTGGCGCTCACCCCGCCATCGCCATCCCGGCTTCGTCCACCAGCTTGGCAAAGCCGTGCTCGACCACGGTGTTGCGGCCGCGGTGTTTGGCGGCGTAGAGGGCGGCGTCCGCCGCCTCGATCAGGTCGCCGGGGGTTTGTGTGTCGCTTGGCAGCGTTGCCGCCACGCCGACGCTGACGGTGACGGTGCAGTAGCTGGAGGTGATGTGCGGCAGGCCGAGGCCCTGGACGGTCGCGCGTACGGTTTCGCCGATCTCCAGCGCTCTCTGGGGGCTCGTGTTCGGCAGCAACAGGCAGAATTCCTCGCCGCCATAACGGCCGGCAAAACCCATCGTGTCGGCGGCGATGCCGGCCAGCGCTTCACCGATCCGGGTGAGGCAGGCGTCGCCCTCGGGGTGGCCATAGGTGTCGTTGTAGAGCTTGAAGTGGTCGACATCGATCATCAACAGCGACAGCTCGCTGTCATATTGCTGCGCCTTCAGCCATTCGAAATCGAGCCGGCTCTGGAAGCCGCGGCGGTTGGCGAGGCCCGACAGCATGTCAATCGAGGCCATCACGGTGAGCCGGTCGTTGGTGGCGACCAGCTCGCGTTCGCGCTGGCTGAGTTGGGCCGCCATCGCATTGAAGGCGCGGGCCAGCGGCATGAATTCCGCAGGCAGGCGGCTGCGCGAGACGCGGGCCGACGAGTCGCCTTCGCCGAACCGCTTGGCCATGCCGGTCATGACTTCGATCGGGTTGATGATGAGCTTCTCTGCCCCGATCAGCGCGCCGAGCAGCACGAATAGGCAAACGAATCCGAGTTGCAGATAGGCGGTGCGGATATCGCGATTGATCGCGGCCGTCACCTTGTCCTCGTCGATGCTGACGATCAGGCGCGATTGCGTCCCGGGGATGCGCGCGAAGCTGATGGTGCGCTTGGAGCCGTCGGTGGCGGCAAAGGAAATCGAGCCCGTCTCGGAGTTGGAGCTGAGCGCCTTGTAGGTGATGGCCGACAGCAGCGGTACGTTGTCGAGGGGTTGGCCGAGCATGCTGGCCTGGTCCGGTGGTGCCGCCAGCACGACGCCGGTGCTGTCGATCAAAACAGATGAAATGCCCGGGCGTCCGCCGAGGTTGGCCATGATCTTCGACAGCCAGTCGAGATTGATGCCGGCGACGGCAACCGAATCTTCTTCCGGATTGATCGCGGAGACCGGGTAGGCCGCCATCATGATCGGACGGTTGTTGGTTTTGCCGAAGAGATAGTCGCTGAAAACGAAATCGCGGGCTTCCTGCGCCTTCTTGAAGTAGTCGCGATCGCCGATGTTGAGGCCGACCTGAATGTTCAGCGTGGAACACTGCACCACGCCTTCCTTGCTCACGAGCATGATGCTGCGGATCCAGGGCAGGTTGGCGGGCAGGCTGGCGCGCAGGATTTCGCAACTGCGCCCGATACCGCTGGAGGCGCGGATATAGGCGGCCGATTTCAGCATCGTCTCGACGGAGGAGATCACCTCGCGCTGGGTCTCGGCGCTGTGGTGGGTGATGTTGGCGTATTCTTCTGACGCCATCGCGATCTGTTTGGCGCGCGTGTCTTCGAGCGAGCGGACGCGCTCCAGCATCAAGGGCGCCACCAGCATCAGGGCCAGCATCGCAAGCCGCGCCCGGATTCCCAGAAGCTTCTTGAGTTTGACCCGATTGCGGTTGAAAGTAACGCCAGACATCCTTGCCCCCCGCTCCGCAAGGTAGAGCGAAGGTTTCAAAAAGCCTTTCCCGAACTTGGTAAAATTCGAGGAAATGCCGTAAAATTTGCGGCCAGGATCGACCAAGAATAGGACATGACGCGAGAGAGATGGCGACGCCGCTAACCAAGTCTTTACCAAACGGTCTGGCTCAGGTGGAGCAGGACATCGCGCGCGCGTGCAAGGAAGCGCGCCGCGAGCGCGCATCGGTGACGCTGATCGCGGTGTCGAAGACGTTTGAAGCGACAGCAATTTCGCCTGTTATCGATGCCGGACAGCGCGTGTTCGGCGAAAATCGCGTGCAGGAGGCCAAGGCGAAATGGCCGGCGCTGGTTGCAGCTCATCCCGGGATTGCATTGCATCTGATAGGGCCGCTGCAATCCAACAAGGCGAAGGAGGCCGTGGCGCTGTTCGATGCCATCCATTCGGTCGACCGGCCCAGCATTTGCGAAGCGTTAGCCAAGGAAATCAATTCGCAGAACAAACGGCCGGAATTGTTCGTTCAAATAAACACCGGTGAGGAACCGCAGAAGGCCGGCATCGCGCCTGATGAGGCCGACGCCTTTATCGCGAGCTGCCGCGACAAATACGGTCTCGTCATTTCCGGCTTGATGTGCATCCCGCCGGTCGACGAGGCGCCGGCGCCGCATTTTGCGTTGACGGCGAAGATCGCCGCGCGCAACGGGTTGAAAAATCTGTCGATGGGCATGAGTGCCGACTTCGCAGTAGCGATCCAGCTCGGCGCCACCCATGTGCGCGTGGGCTCGGCGATTTTCGGGACGCGGTAACTTCGTCGTCCCTGCGAACGCAGGGACGACACCGGGTGTGACGCGCCTACTTAAACCCCACCGACACCTTTCCGAGCGCGCCGAAATCAACGGCGCAAAAATCACCCGATTGAATCGGCAGCGGCGCGTGGCAGGTGCCGGTCGTGACGACACGGCCGGCCTTCAACGTCACGCCAAGCTGGCGCAGTTCGTTGGCGAGCCAGGTCAGTGCAATTCTGGGGTCGCCGAGCACATTCTTGCCGTGACCAGTGAATTGCTGGCCGCGCATCGTGATGACAGGCCGTTCCTCGACAAGATCGAGCGAGCGCCAGTCCACGCTCGTCGGCGGTCCCAGCACGAACAGATGCGCGCAGGCGTTGTCGGCAATGATCTGCGCGGCGCCGGCGCTGACGAAGTCGGCAAACCGCGAATCCGGAATCTCGATGGCCGGATGCAGCGTGTCGACCGCGTCGACGACCTGCTGCACTGTATAGGGCGTGGTGCGCGCCGGCAGATCCACGCGCATGCGAAAGGCGAATTCCGGCTCAGCGACGCGCATTTCGTTGCCCGCCATCGGAGCCGTTCCGCCATCCGATATCACGGTCTCGGCCAGGATGCGCCCGGCCATCGGGCCGTCGACGTTGATGTGCTTTTGTCCGGCCTCGCTGGTGGCCGCGATCTTCCAGCCGAACAGACTTTCAGACGAATATTTTTCGATTCCAGCCTGGATCGCATAGGCCTCGATGCGGTCGCGCGGCCGCAGTCTATCGTCGAGGCCGGAGAATTTGGTGCCGGCGCGCCAGTGGTCGTGCAGCGTCTTTGACGCGGCTGCTATCGCGTTCTTGTCGAGCATTGTTTTCATCCTCATCAGCCGATCATGATTTTCGTCTGCGGGCCCATTCGCCGCAACAGCCGCAGCATGGCGGATTTCGTCATCGAAACGCATCCCGCGGTCGGCGAGAAATTGGACCGCGCCAGATGCAGGAACACAGCACTGCCGCGGCCGGCTACCCGCGGGCCGGCGTTGTGATCGATTTCGACGATGAAATCGTAGAGGTGGTCCTCGCGCGTCAGCCGGTCGCCGGGCTGGTCGCGGACCAGACGGATCGGCTGATTGTAATGGCGGTCCTGCGGGTCCTCGCACCAGGCGTCTTCGGGCCGGATCGGCCGGACCGGCAGATAGGTCCGCGGTCGAGCGTGGCGGTCGGCACGCCACCACAATTGCAGCGGACGGTACGTGCCCCTCGGGGTGCCGCCGTCGCCCTCCCGTTTGTTGGCGAGGATGCCGCCGCGACCAAGTGCCACCGGCACGGTCCAGCCGTCCGCAGTCAGCCAGCCCCGGCGCGGGTCGCCGGCAGCCCTCTGGACCCGAATTGCCGTCAGCGGCCGATCACGCGCAGCTGTCTTATAAGTGATTGAAATAGTGTTGCTTTCCATTCCAATGCCCGAATCCTGGGATTGCCTGCCCGGCCACGATTGTCCTATGGACGCCATTACAGGACATTCGTCCAAACGCGCCTCAAATTTGGGATAGACTGCGGTTCGGCTTGAGAATCTGTAACAATTTCCTACCTCAATGCGAGTCAGTACTCTGATGACCCGGCTTGCTCGCGAAGTTTGCCTGCGAATCAGGTTGTCACCGACCAAGACCCGGCTTGAGACGCTTCCACTTGTGTCCGCCGCCTGCCCTCAAGAGGATCGTATCCTATGCCCAATGCCCGCAAGATCCTGATCGTGGATGACGACACCGATCTGCGCGACACGCTGGTCGAGCAACTATCGTTGCACGAGGAGTTCGAAGCTTCCGCTGTCGATACCGGGGCCAAGGGCGCCAGCGCCGCCAAAGCCAATTCCCCCGATCTGGTGCTGATGGATGTCGGCTTGCCGGATACCGACGGAAGGGAAGTCGTGCGCAGCCTCCGCAAGGGCGGCTTCAAGGCGCCGATCATCATGCTGACTGGCCACGACACCGATTCGGACACCATTTTGGGGCTCGAATCGGGCGCCAATGATTACGTCGCAAAACCGTTCCGGTTCGCCGTTCTGCTCGCCCGGATCAGGGCACAGCTCCGCCAGCACGAGGCCAGCGAGGACGCGGTGTTTTCGGTCGGTCCCTACAGCTTCCGGCCCGGCTCCAAGATGCTGACCGCCGCCAATGCCAGAAAAGTGCGGCTGACCGAGAAGGAAACCGCGATCCTGCGCTTCCTGTATCGCGCCGGCCAGTTGCCGGTGTCGCGCGAGACGCTGCTGCAGGAAGTCTGGGGCTACAATTCGGGCGTCACCACGCACACGCTGGAAACCCATATCTATCGTCTGCGGCAGAAGATCGAGAAAGATGCGGCCAACCCGGAAATCCTGGTGACGGAAGCCGGTGGCTACAAGCTGGTGCCGTGATACGATTCGTAGCCACGATTCGTAATTTTGGCGCATCCTGGTCACAGGTCCATGTCGATCGAAGATGATGTAGCCCTGCTCGAGCGGGTCCCGACACTGCGTCTGTTGGGAACGACGGCTTTGCGCATGCTGGCGATCGGCTCGGAGCAGCGCGATTTCTCGCCCGGCGATTATCTGTTCAATGCCGGCGACGAAGCGGATGCCGGCTATATCGTTCAACGCGGCGCGATCCGCGTCGAGGACGGCGGCGCCGAAGTCGTTGCGGGCCCCGGTGCCCTGATCGGCGAACTGGCGCTGATCGTTGCGATGAAGCGGCCGTCCAGCGCGGTCGCGCTTGATCATTCCTCGGTCATCCGAGTGGCGCGCAGCCTGTTTCAACGCGTACTCGAAAGTGATCCCGGCGCCGCGCGCCGACTGCGCGACGAACTCGCCACCCGCACCAGCCAGCTCGCCAGCGATATTCTGATGGCCGGCGCCAAGCTGAGTATTTGAATCTCGCTATCCGTCGTCCCGGACAAGCGAGCGGAGCGGCGCGATCCGGGACCCATACGCCGCGACTGTTGTTGTCCAGGCAGGATGGTCGCCGACATTCCGTCAACAATTGGCGACGGTGGCTATGGGTCTCTGCGTTCGCAGGGACGACGAAGCAGCTACACGTCCAGCGTCACCGTCACCGGCACGTGGTCGGACGGGCGCTCCCAGCTTCGGGCATCGCGGGTGATCTTGAAATCGGTGACACCGTCTTTCAGCGCGCGCGAGACCCAGATGTGGTCGAGCCGCCGGCCACGGTCGCCCACCGTCCAGTCGGCGGCACGGTAGCTCCACCACGTATAGACCTTTTCCGAAAGCGGAATCCGCTCGCGCGCGACGTCGAACCATTCGCCGTGGGCCTGCGCGGCCAGGAGCTTCTCGCATTCGATCGGCGTGTGCGAGACGACCTTCAAAAGCTGCTTGTGCGACCACACGTCGTTCTCATGGGGAGCGACGTTGAGGTCGCCGACCAGGATATGCCGGTCGTCGCCGCGCGGATGCAGCGGTTCGCACGCCTTCATCTCGTCGAGAAATTTCAGCTTGTGATCGAACTTTGGATTGAGGGCGGGATCGGGAATGTCGCCGCCGGCCGGAACGTAGAAATTGTGCAGCACCAGCGGCTTCGCAAGCTGCGCCTTTTCGCCGAACGCCACCGAGATGTGACGCGAATCGATCTTGTCGCAGAAGGTTCTGATATCGGTGGCCTCGAACGGTAGTTTCGAGACGATGGCGACGCCGTGATAGCCCTTCTGTCCGTTCAGTGCGACGTGCTCATAGCCGAGACGCTTGAAGCGCTTCAGCGGGAAAGCGTCGTCGATGCATTTGGTTTCCTGCAGGCACAGCACGTCCGGCCGCGCCGATTTGAGGAATTTGGCGACGATGTCGATGCGCAGGCGCACCGAGTTGATATTCCAAGTTGTCAGGGAAAAGCGCATGAGGACCGTGTACTACCACGGTTCGCGATGACGTCGCCCTGCTTGTCCACAGGTGGAATTTCGTAGGGTAGGCAAAGGCGCGTCTGCGCCGTGCCGACCATCTATCGAACCGCGACACTGTTGGTGGGCACGCAGAGCCTGTCATCGGGCGCGCATTCGCGCGACCCGTTGGCTTTGCCCACCCTACGGGAAGAATGGAGAAGGCGCACCGTTCAGTTCGCCGGAGTGATGTAGTTGGTGAAGTCGATCTTGAAGAGGCCGGGATCGACCTTCTTGGTCGAGTCCAGATTGTAGACCGCAACCGTGGTGTCGTAGCCCTGCGGGTCGGTCACTGTCCATTGCTTGAGCTGGCCGTCCTTGACGCCGACCATGAGCATCAGCCGACTGGTGCCGATCAGGGCCTGCTTCTCCTCGATGGTGACGCTGATGTAGACGTCATCGGCCGTGACGCTGACGACATTGGTGTCCTTCAGCAGATCGATCCGGTCCGACAGCAGGAAGCGCAGCGGCGTCTGCGATAGCGGATAGATGTCCTGGGTCGCAAGCTTCGTATCGCGGACCGCCAGCGACGAGCCGTCGGCGATGATCGCGATCGGGCTGGGCGCATCGTATTCGAAGCGCACCTTGCCCGGCTTCTGGATGTAGAAATCGCCCTTGGTCTTGCTGCCGTCGGGGCCGACCTGGACGAAATTTCCAACCAGCGTCTGCAGCGAGGACAGATAGGAACTGACCCGGGCAGCCTGCGCCTTCTGGTTGGCGTCGAAGGTTGCAAAAACATTGGCCGGGACATTGCGGTTCGGGTTGGGAATCACCGGGTTCGGCGGCGTTTGGGTGGCGCCGGTAGTCATCGGCCCCTTGTTGTCCTGCGCACTCATCTGCACGCCGCCCTCGCGCGCCTTGGGCGCGGGCTTCGGAACCGGCACGGTCTGCGAGAGAGCCGGCGTCGCGAAGCCCGCGATGGATGTGGCGATCAAAAGGGCCAGTCCGGAGCGGAGCCCGCGATGGGTGGGTTGTTGTGTCATCAGGTATTTCAGATCTCTATTCGACGAGGCATCCCGCTGCCGGCTATTTTATCGTGCTTTCGACCAAAGGAGATATCGTTTTTCCGTGAAAATAGTTGCGCCGAATCCGCATTTGGCGCCGGCACCTAGAATCCGCCCTCTTCCTCCGCGACCAGAATTTCGCGCTTGCCGGCGTGATTTGCCTGCCCGACGATGCCTTCGAGTTCCATCCGCTCCATCAACGACGCGGCACGGTTATAGCCGATTTGCAGCCGGCGCTGAATGTAGGAAGTCGAGGCCTTGCGGTCGCGCTTGACGATCGCAACCGCCTGCGAGAACAGGTCGCCGCCGCCATCGCCGCCCATACCGGTAGAATCGAAGACCGCGCCGTCTTCGTCGGTCGGTTCTTCCGCGGTGACCGCTTCCAGATATTCCGGCTGACCCTGCGTCTTGAGATGACGCACGACCTTTTCGACTTCCTCGTCGGAGACGAACGGGCCGTGCACGCGGCTGATGCGTCCGCCGCCCGCCATATAGAGCATGTCGCCCTGCCCGAGCAGCTGCTCGGCGCCCATTTCACCGAGGATCGTGCGGCTGTCGATTTTCGAGGTGACCTGAAACGAGATACGGGTCGGGAAGTTCGCCTTGATGGTGCCGGTGATGACGTCGACCGACGGACGCTGCGTGGCGAGGATCACGTGCAGGCCGGCGGCGCGCGCCATTTGCGCCAGCCGCTGCACCGCGCCTTCGATATCCTTGCCGGCCACCATCATCAGGTCGGCCATTTCGTCGACGATGATGACGATATAGGGCAGCGGATCGAGGTCGAGCTTTTCTTCCTCGTAGATCGCCTTGCCGGTTTCCTTATCGAAGCCGGTGTGCACCGTGCGCGTCAGATCTTCGCCTTTGCCCTTGGCTTCGACGAGGCGCTGGTTGTAGCCGTCGATATTGCGCACACCGAGCTTGGCCATTTTCTTGTAGCGCTCTTCCATCTCGCGCACGGCCCATTTCAGCGCCACCACGGCCTTCTTCGGATCGGTCACGACCGGCGTCAGCAGATGCGGGATGCCGTCATAGACGGAGAGTTCGAGCATTTTTGGATCGACCATGATCAGGCGGCACTGATCCGGCCGCAAGCGGTAGACCAGGCTGAGGATCATGGTGTTGATGGCGACCGATTTGCCGGAACCGGTGGTGCCGGCGATCAGCATATGCGGCGTGCGCGCGAGATCGATGATGATCGATTCGCCGCCGATGTTCTTGCCGAGGCAGAGCGGCAGCTTCGCGTGCGACTCGTCCTTCGCAGTCAGCAATTCGCGCAAGTAAACCTTTTCGCGATGCACATTCGGCAGTTCGATGCCGATGGCGTTGCGGCCGGCGACCACGGCGACGCGAGCCGAGAGCGCACTCATCGAGCGGGCGATATCGTCGGCAAGGCCGATCACGCGCGAGGATTTGATGCCGGGCGCCGGTTCGAGTTCGTAGAGTGTCACGACCGGGCCGGGATTGGCCTTGACGATCTCGCCCCGGACGCCGAAATCGCCGAGCACGCCTTCCAGCGCCCGCGAATTGGCCTCCAGCTCGGCCTTGCTGAGCGGCTGCCGGTCCGACGCCTTGGGCGCCGTCAGCACCGAGACCGAAGGCAGTTCGAATTTTTCGGATTTACGCGCCGCCGCACGCGCTGCAGGCTTCTTGCGCGGAGCGCGGGCGGCCGGGACTTCCTCGTCCTCGTCTTCCTCTTCTTCCTCGTCCTCGAATTCCTCGTCCTGCGGGGCCAGTGCCGGCGCGGCGCGGCCACCGCTGAGGCTTGGTTCCTGACGTTCGAACGAGGCTTTACGAGGTGGCGGCGAACTCGACACCAGCGATCGATAGGCCGCGCTCATCAGCCAAGCGAGCCGCGCCTTCGCGCTCATCAGCGCGTGATACACCCATCCGAGCGAGACCGAACTGCGATCCCCTTCTTCCTCGAAGGGCGTGTCATCGTCCTCGATCGGTGTCAGCGCTTCATCCCTCGGGCGAGAGCCCCAGCCGCTGGCAAACAGGAAGGCCGCGCACATCGCCGCGAACAGGATGATGCCGAGCACGAGGCGATAGGTGAAGCCGGCCGGACCAAACACCACGGCCGGCGCCCGCACCAGCGCGTCGCCGACGACGCCGCCAAGGCCGGTCGGCAGCGCCCACGCGCCGCCATGCGGCCAGCAGCTTGCAAAGCCTGCCGCGATCACCGTGCACAGAATCCAGCATCCAAGGCGCAGCGCCTCCCGGTCGAAGGTGCGATGGGTCAGCATGCGCCAGCCCCACACCGCGACGGGGAGGATCAGCATGATCGCGCCGAGGCCGAGAATCTGCATCAGGAGATCGGCGCCGATCGCGCCGGGGTAGCCGAGAACGTTGCGGATCGGACGCGATGTCGCGTGGCTCAGGCTCGGGTCCTGTACCGACCACGTCATCAACGCTGCCGCCGCCACGCCTGACAACGCGATCAGGCTGAGGCCTGCAAGCTCGCGCAGGCGCCGTGCGAGGGCGTCGCGGATTGAGACCGGCAGATGGCCGACCAGGGGAATGACACGTTCGATCGCTGGCATGCTCATGGGGCCCTGCGATTAATCCAGAATTTCGACCAGCCGGTGCAATGCCTCGGCTGTTGATTCACTGTCGGAGACCAGCGCGAGCCGGATATAGCCAGCGCCGGGATTGAAGCCATCGTTCTGCGGCCGCGACAGATAGCTGCCGGGGATCACGCGGACGCCCGCATCCCGATAGAGTTTGACCGCCGTTGCCTCGTCGCCGCCGCGCTCGGAGACGTCAAGCCAGACGCAGAAGCCGCCGGCGGGTCGCACATAGCCGTAGCGGCTGCCGAGAATCTGGTCGGCGAGGTCGAACTTGATGCGGTAAAGCCTGCGGTTTTCTTCGACGTGCATTTCGTCGCTATAGGCGGCGACCGCGACGTGCTGCAGCGGTACCGGCACCTGAGGTGCCGCGACATTGCGCAATTCGTGAAAGGCTGAGAGAAACTTTCGGTCGCCGGCGGCAAAGCCGACGCGCATGCCGGGCAGGTTCGAGCGTTTCGACAGCGACTGGAACGCAACGACGTTGGTGAAGTCGGGCCCGGCGCATTCGAGCGCGCTGCCCGGCGCCTGCCTGGTGTAGATTTCCGAATAACACTCGTCGCTCAGGATCATGAAGCCATGGCGGTCGGCGAGTTTCTTCAAGCGGATGAAGTAGTCGCGCGAGGCGACCGCGCCTTGCGGATTGGCGGGCGAGGCAATGAACATAGCCACGGTTCTGGCCAGCGTCGCCTCATCGAGCGCATCGAGATCAGGCAAAAATCCGTTGGCGAGCGTAGTCGGCAGGTAGATCAGTTCGCAACCGGCGGCGCGGGCGCCAGCGCCATAGGCCGGATAAAACGGGTTGGGCATCAGGATCGCGGGCCGGCCCTTGCGCGGGCCAACATAACGGGCGGCGGCGATCGCCGCGAAAACCAGCCCCTCGCGGCTGCCGTTCAGCACCAGGATTTCGCTCTCGGGATCGATCGGCCGCGGCAGTTGGAACCGGGTCGACAGCCAGTTCGCTGCCGCCCGCCGGAACGGCTCAATGCCCCTGGCGAGGGGATAGCGGCCGAAATCGGCAATGTGTTTCGCCAGAACCGGTCCGACAAAATCCGGCACCGGGTGCTGAGGTTCGCCTAATGACAGCGTAATCAGCGGCTTGGCCGGTTGGTAGGGTGCCAGCAGCTCGGTCGTGCGCAAAAACGGCGAGCGCTCGGCCTGACTGGCAGGGGTTGCACTGCCAGCGCCCTGCGCTACGCCGGAAGAGGCGGTCATTGCCATGTCTGAAACGCCAGCACTTTCAAAAGCAGTCGAAGGACCTACCCGACGACCGGAACACATCAAACCACCATAGATACGGCGAGGTTAAGACGCGATTAACCATCGGTCGCGCTGGACAATTTGCGAGGTATTACCATATCGTAGGTCGGTATTACCAGCGCCTGAGAGTTTGCCATGGCAACGACAGTTACGAGTAAAGGCCAGGTGACGATTCCGAAGCCCGTGCGCGAGCATCTCGGGATCACCCCGGGAAGCCAGGTCGAGTTCCGGCGCGCCGCCGACGGCAGCATCGTGATCGAAAAAGCCGATGGGACAAGGCAGCCCAGCCGCTTTGCCAAGCTGCTCGGTATCGCCGGCCCGGGTCCTTCCACGGACGAAATCATGGCCATCACGCGCGGGGATTAGCCCGTGACGCTGGTGGATTCGAACGTGCTGTTGGACATTTTCACGCAGACTCCGGGCTGGTGGGAGTGGTCTCTTGCGCAACTGGAAGACGCAGCTCTCCAAGGTCCACTTCTGATTAATGACGTCATCTTTGCAGAAACGTCGATCCGCTTTCCAAAGATCGAGGATTTTGAAAAAGCTTTGTCGGATGCTGGCATTACCGTTGTGCCGATACCGAGGATGGCGCTGTTCCTCGCGGGCAAGGCTTCCGTTCAGTACCGTAACGCAGGTGGCGCCCGCAGCAGCGTGCTGCCGGATTTTTTCATAGGCGCTCATGCAGCGGTCGAACAGCTTCCGCTTCTGACGCGTGATACGCGGCGCTATCGGACCTACTTTCCGGCTGTGACGCTCATCGCGCCGGAGGCAAGCGCATAATACCCAACTATCGTTGCGGCAGCCGCTCAAACGCCGGCATGCCGTCGGGCACATGGTGGAAGGCCTGCTTGTCGACCGTGTAGATCGCCATCTGCGGGTCGAAAAGGGTGGGGTCGTCGAAGGTTCCAACCTTCAGCACCACAGCAGGCAATCCGGGCACCTTGGTCACCATATGGGTTCCGCATTCCGGGCAGAACTCGCGCGTCACGGCGCGCTCGAGGTCGCTGCGGGTGAACTGCTTTGGCTGGCTCGCGGTGTATTTGAAGCCATCGACCGGCATCGCCACGAACATGTTCGGCCCGCCGCCCGAGATATACTGGCATTCGCGGCAGTGGCACTGCGCTTTCATCATCGGTTCGCCATCGGCCTCGTAGCGCACCTTGCCGCAATAGCATCCGCCTTCGAGTTTCATGACGTCCTCCCGGTTCTGTTACCCTATTCCGCCGCCGCAGCGCGGGTTTGGCAATCCTTTTTTAGCCCTGACTTTGGTTTTGACATCGATTCCGCTACCGCCGAACTAGGCTGCGGCGTGGATCGTAATGCCGCTGGCAGGAGCATGTGATGGACGAAACGGGTTTCTGGAAAATCGTTCAGGCCGCGAACGATACTTCCAGCGGTGACATGGATCGAAAATGCGACGCGCTGCGACAACAAATCTCGTCGCTCTCGAAGGCCGATGCGATTGAATTCGCCCAACTCTTCGACGCCATGATGGACAAGGCCTATAGCTTCCCGCTGTGGGGCGCGGCTTATGTCATCAACGGTGGATGCAGCGACGATACCTTCGGCGATTTTTGCTCCTCGTTGATTTCCCGAGGGCGTCAGGCATTCGAGCGTGCCCTGACGGATCCCGATGCGCTCGCCGACGAGGATTTCAGCGAATCGGATTGGTTCTACGAGGGCTATCAATATGCCGTCACCGACGGCGTCGAGGCGGTTGCCGGCCATCGACCGCAACGGAGCATGCCGGATCAGCCCGCAGGCGCCGAGTGGCAAGAGGACGATCTCGACACGCTGTTTCCGAAACTCAGCGCCAAGTTCGGATGACTGGAGCCGGCGTGCTCAACGTGCGTTCTGGTATTCGCTTGCGGCTTCAAGAAAAAAGAAAGGGGCTCCAACTTGCGCTGGAGCCCCTCAACGGTCAGGGCATTGCCGGGTATGTGCCCGAACCGGAGTTGTGGATGCGACCCCGGGGCAACGACTACGTTGTCCCCTGGGGATCGCACCCCGGGAGAACTTACATGTTGTAAGCGCGCTCCGTGTGTTCGGTGACGTCGAGGCCTTCACGCTCGGTTTCGACGTTGACGCGCAGGCCGACGATCACGTCGACGACCTTGAAGAGGATCGCCGAACCGATGCCCGACCACACCAGCGTGGTGCAGACGCCCCAGAGCTGCGAGGTCATCTGGCCCACGAAGTCGTATTCGGCGATCTTGCCGAGGGCGTAGTCCATGACGCCGGTGCCGCCGAGGGCGGGATTCACCAGGATGCCGGTGCCGAGCGCGCCGACGATGCCGCCGACGCAGTGGACGCCGAACACATCGAGCGAGTCGTCATAGCCCATCGCGTTCTTCACCACGGTGCAGAAGAACAGGCAGACGACGCCGACCACGAGACCGAGCACGATCGCACCCATCGGACCGGCATAACCGGCCGCAGGCGTGACCGCCACGAGGCCTGCCACCGCGCCCGACAACGCGCCGAGCACGGAAGGATGGCCCTTGACGATCCATTCCGCGAACATCCAGGCCATCGCCGCCGCTGCGGTCGCAACGAAGGAGTTGGTCATGGCGAGTGCTGCGCCACCGGAGGCTTCGAGGTTCGATCCGGCGTTGAAGCCGAACCAGCCGACCCAGAGCAGCGAAGCGCCGATCATGGTCATGGTCAGCGAGTGCGGAGCCATCAGCTCCTTGCCGTAGCCGACGCGCTTGCCGATCAGCAGCGCGCCGACGAGACCGGCAATACCGGCATTGATGTGCACCACGGTGCCGCCGGCGAAGTCGATCGCACCCTTCTTGAAGATCCAGCCGGCATCGGCGTTGATCTCCTCGAGCTTGGTCTGCGCCGCGGTCTTCGCCGCACCGTCAGCCGCCGCGGCAAGCGCCTTGGCTGCATCCGTGATCAGGTCCGGTCCGGGCCAGTACCAAACCATATGCGCGATCGGGAGGTAGATCAGCGTCACCCAGAGCGGGACGAACAAGGCAACCGCCGCGAACTTCATCCGCTCGGCGAAAGCGCCGACGATGAGGGCGGGGGTGATCGCCGCGAAGGTCATCTGGAAGCAGATGTAGATGAGCTCGGTGATGTTGGCGTCGACGCTGAAGGTCGCCGCTTTCGTATCGGTCGTCACGCCCATCAGGAAGGCCTTGGAGAAGCCGCCGATGAAGTCGGAACCGCCGGTGAAGGCGAGGCTGTAGCCGTAGAGCGCCCAGAGCAGGACGACGATGCAGACGGTGTAGAAGACCTGCATCAGGACCGAGAGCATGTTCTTGGAACGGACGAGACCGCCATAGAACAGCGCCAGGCCCGGGATGGTCATCAACAGCACCAGCACTGTCGACGTCAGCATCCAGGCGTTGTCGCCCTTGTTGACGGTCGGCTCAGCGTAGGCCGCGGTCGCGGCCAACAGGCCGACTGCGAGGGCCGTCAGTCCCGCGCTATAGGGACGTTTAAACGTCATTTGATTTTACTCCTGAGTGGTAAGGTTTGAGCGCGAAATCAGAGGGCCGCGGCATCCGCCTCACCCGTGCGGATGCGCACCGCATGGTCGAGGTTGATGACGAAGATCTTGCCGTCGCCGATCTGGCCGGTCTTGGCAGCTGATGTGATGGCGTCGATGGTCTTGTCGACCTGGTCCGAGGCAACAGCGACCTCGATCTTGATCTTGGGCAGGAAGCTCACGGCGTATTCGGCGCCGCGATAGATTTCCGTGTGACCCTTCTGGCGGCCATAACCTTTGACTTCCGTCACCGTGAGACCGTGAACGCCAATGGCGGTCAGGGCGTCACGGACTTCTTCGAGCTTGAATGGCTTGATGATCGCCATAACAATTTTCATGGGTCCTATCCCCGCTTGGGCCCGGTTCAGACCGACCGGGCGTTCTCGACTGAGATTCACCACGCGGAGATGTTCACTACGCGGGCACAGCCAGGACCCTTAGAATCAAATGCCGTGCCAGATCGGGACCGCTCCCTAACAGATTATGAATCCGGCCCTTTTCGTCCTTTGCGGGAATTGCACGTTCCTGCGCCATTCCGTCGCGCCCAAAGCGTAGTCAGGCTTGCTCAAATCGTGGGCAGGCTGCTGAGCAGCGACCAAGTCCCTGCTCAGAGGCAGTGCAAGAAAGTGGTAACGGGGTGGGCGGCCTATTGCAGCGCTTCGCCATGCTGCGAGATATCGAGGCCTTCCAGTTCCTGCTGCTGTGACACCCGCAGCGGCGCGAACACGCCCACCAACTTGAGCAGCACAAAGGTGACGCCGCCGGACCACACCAGCGTGGCGCCGATGCCATAGAGCTGGATCAGGACCTGTTGCGGATTGCCCTCGATCAGACCTGCGGTGCCGCCGATCGCGTTCACCGCAAAAACACCGGCGAGCAATGTGCCGGTCAATCCGCCAACGCCGTGGACGCCGAACACGTCGAGTGAGTCGTCATACTTGAAGCGCTGCTTGAGCCAGGTGCAGGCCCAGAAGCAGAGCGTTCCCGCGACGACGCCGATGACGACGCCGTGCCACGGCGCAACGAATCCGGAGGCCGGCGTGATGGTGCCAAGACCCGCAATGGCGCCCGATATCATGCCGAGCACCGACGGCTTGCGCCGTGTCGCCCATTCAATCGCGGCCCAGGTCAGCGCGCCGGCGCAGGCGGCCAGATGCGTCGCGGTGATCGCCATAACCGCGCGCGAGTTTGCGGCCACCGCCGATCCGCCATTGAAGCCGAACCAGCCGACCCACAACAATCCGGTGCCGATCACGGCAAGCGACAGGTCGAATGGCGCGAGGTTCTCGCTGCCGTAGCCCTGACGCCGGCCCAACACCGTCGCCGCAACCAGTCCGCCGATGCCGGCGGAAAGATGCACGACGAGGCCGCCGGCGAAATCCAGCACGCCCAAGGTGGCGAGGAATCCGCCGCCCCATACCCAGTGCGCGAGCGGTACATAGACGAACGTGAACCAGCCGACGCAAAAAAGCAGATAGGCCGAGAACCGCATCCGGTCCGCCACCGCGCCCGCCACCAGCGCCACGGTGATGATCGCAAACGTCATCTGGTACAGCATGAAAAGCGCTTCCGGTATCGTCTTCGCCGCCGGGTGGACGCTCTCCATCGTCATGCCGATCAGGAACCAGCGATCGAGCGTTCCGATCCACGGACCGTCGCCGACGAAGGCCAGCGAATAGCCGAACGCCACCCAGAGGATCGAGATGATCGCAACGGCGGAGAGGCTCTGCGCCATGGTCGCAAGCACGTTCTTCTTGCGCACCATGCCGGAATAGAACAGCGCCAGACCTGGTATCGTCATCATCAATACCAGCGCGGTGGCGACGATCATCCACGCGGTATCGGCAGCGTTGATGGTGGACGTCTCGGCGGCCAGGGCCGGCGTCGCGAGCGAGCCCGCCGCAACAGTGATGAGCGCAGCATTCGCTGCTGCACGATACGATAGTGCCCCCATGGAAATCCCCCGGCCTGTTGTCGTTTCTTGGCTTCTCGCGTTCAGCGTCGTTGCCGCCGCGTCTTGAACTTTCGTGATGCCTCAGAGCGCGTCACTATCGGTCTCGCCGGTGCGGATTCGTAAGGCGTGGTCAATCGGTGTGACGAAGATCTTGCCGTCGCCGATCTGCCCGGTACGCGCGTTCGCGGTAATGACCTCGACCGCCTTCTCGGCGACGTCGGACGCGACCGCGATTTCGATTCGGAGCTTGGGCAGGAAGTTCACGACGTATTCGGCGCCGCGATAGATTTCGGTGTGGCCCTTCTGGCGGCCGTAGCCCTTGACCTCGGTCACCGTCATGCCGTGGACGCCGATGGCCGTCAGCGCCTGGCGCACCTCGTCAAGCTTGAAGGGTTTGATGATCGCGACGACGAGTTTCATGGTCAGGCCTTCATTTCCCAGGATACTTTTTTGAGCATTCGGCACGCTGACCGCCAAGCGGCTCGGTGCCGACGCAAATCTGGCATCTTTCTGGGCAAATGGCACAAAAAAGTTGCAGGTAGAAGGGGAAAACATTTCGGGCTGGTGACATCGATCACTGTACAGGCGGTAGGATCGTCCGCCAAAATGCGGTTTCACCGCCAGCCGTCCGGCTGGCTTCCCCTCTCCACGGCTCAAGGGACAAAAATGTCGAACCGATCGTGGTTTTATGCATCCAGCGGCCAGCAACAGGGCCCCTATCCGGAGGCGCAGCTTCGCGACCTCATTACCCGGGGCATGGTTGGGGCGGACACGCTGGTCTGGACCGAGGGGATGTCGGGCTGGCAGCGAGCCGGAGACATTCCCGGCCTGGTTCCCGGCGGATCAGCCCCGCCGTCCATTCCGCACCCCGGTGGCCCACCGGCGATGGGCGCCGCTTATAGCGGCGGACCGCTGTCGATCGATTTCGGAATCCTGGAGTTTACGTGGCGTACCCTGGTGCTCGCGGTCGGTCTGATCTTCATCATACCGGCACCGTGGGTTCTGATCTGGTACATCAAGTGGATCGTCCCGTGCGTGCGCGTGCCGGGACGGCCGAACCTCAGCTTCGAGGGCGAGGCGATGACGATCGTTCCCTGGTTTTTTGGCTTCGTCGTTCTCATGATTGGCGTTGGCCTGATCGGCAGCCAGTTGCTCAGCAATCTGATGATCCTCGTTCAGATGGCCCTGTACTGGTTGTTTCTCAAATGGTTCATCGCGAATCTCGCGTCCAGCGGGCAGCCACTCGAGCTCAGTTTCTCCGGCCCGATCTGGGCTTACCTCGGCTGGACCATTCTTGCGGCTATCTCCGTCATCACCATCATCGGCTGGGCCTGGGTTTACGTTGCCTGGATGCGCTGGTTTTGCCGGAACATCCAGGGCACGCGGCGCGAAGTCCTCTTCATCGGCAGCGGCCTGGAGTTTCTGTGGCGTGCAATCGTGGCGGCTCTCGCCAGCATCTTCATCATCCCGATACCGTGGGTGTATCGATGGATGTCGCAGTGGCTGGCGTCGCAGACTGTTCTGGCTGAGCGAGGCGCATCGGCCAACGGCTAATGCTCACCTGCGCTCGCGCACCGAGCCTTCCTGGGCCACCGACGCCACCAGCGTGCCGTCGGGCTTGAAGATCAGGCCGCGGGTCAATCCGCGGCCGTCTTGCGCGCTCGGCGAGTCCTGTGCGTAGAGCAGCCATTCGTCGGCGCGGAACGGCCGGTGAAACCACATCGCGTGGTCGAGGCTTGCCGGCATCATGCGCTTATCGAACAGCGTGCGGCCGTAGCGCGCCATCACCGCATCGAGCAGCGAGAAATCCGACGCATAGGCCAGCGCGCACAAATGCAGCGCCGGATCGTCGGGCAGCTTGGCCGCAGTGCGAATCCAGACATGAATGCGGCCGTCGTCTATCTTCTGGCCGAAATAGCGGCCGAGTTCGACCGGGCGCAGCTCGATCGGCCGGTCGGATTCATAATAGCGGCGGATGAATTCCGGCATCTCCTTGAACATCGGCTGCTTCGACACTTCTTCCGCCGTGAGTTTTTCCGGCGGCGGGACATCCGGCATCTTTTCCTGATGGTTGAACGCGCCTTCCTCTTCCGCATGGAACGACACCATGATCGAGAAGATCGCGTTGCCATGCTGGATCGCGGTGACGCGACGGGTCGAATAGCTCTTGCCGTCGCGCAGGCGTTCGACCTGGTAGATGATCGGGATCTGCGGATCGCCGGGCAGGATGAAATAGCAATGGATTGAATGCGGCAGGCGGCCCTCGACGGTGCGGCATGCCGCCACCATGGCCTGCCCAATCACCTGACCGCCGAACACCCGCTGCCAGCTTGTCTTCGGGCTGTTGCCTCGGAACAGGTTCACCTCGAGCTGCTCGAGATCGAGAATGGAAATCAGGTCAATCAGGCCCTTGGACATGGTGTGCTTTCGGTCGATCCCGGCCGCAAATGATCGCAACCCTGGGCGTTAAGTACCTTGTTTCTCGGCCCTGTTTCGCCCAGCTATTATCAGGTAGCAAGCGTAGTCTGACGAAGTAACCCGGGTAAGGATCGCATGGCGGCACAGCGAAGCATTGTCATCTGCGGCGGCTCCTTTGCCGGGCTGGCGCTGGCGCTGGCGCTCCGTCAGGGCCTTGGCGCTGACATTCCCGTCATCGTGACCGATCCGGCCCTGGCGGTGCGGCCAAGCCGCGATCCGCGGGCGACCGCCATTGTGGCCGCGTGCCGGCGGTTGTTCGAGGCGCTCGGCGTCTGGGACCAGGTATCGGACTCCCAGCCGATCCTCGATATGGTCGTGACAGATTCCAGACTGGAGGACGCCACCCGTCCGGTGTTCCTGACCTTTGCAGGGGAAGTCGAGCCCGGCGAGCCCTTCGCCCACATGGTCGAAAACCGCCGGCTGATCGATGCGCTGGTCGCCCGCGCCGAGGCTGAAGGCATCGATCTCCGGGCCACGGCGGTTTCGACCTACGATTCACGTTCTGAGGGCGTCACCGTGACGCTCGCCGACGGCAATGTCGTCGAAGCAAGCCTGCTGGTCGCCGCAGACGGCGCGCGCTCAAAACTGCGCGAGCGCGCGGGCATTGTCACTCACGGTTGGGATTACGATCAATCCGGCATCGTCGTCACCGTCGGCCACGAGCGGGATCATCATGGCCGCGCCGAAGAGCATTTTCTTCCCGCAGGTCCGTTCGCGATCCTGCCGCTGACCGGCAAACGCTCGTCGCTGGTGTGGACCGAGAATCGCGCCGAGGCCACACGCATCACCGCGCTCGGCGAAGCCGAATTCCACGATGAACTCGAGAAGCGCTTCGGACTGCACCTCGGCGAGATCAAGGCGCTCGACAACCCGCGCGCGTTTCCGCTCGGCTATTTCGTCGCGCGCTCATTCGTCGCCGAGCGGCTGGCGCTGGTCGGCGACGCCGCGCACGTCATTCATCCGATCGCGGGGCAGGGCCTCAACATGGGCCTCAAGGACGTCGCGGCGCTGGCCGAAGTCGTGGTCGATGCGGCCCGGCTCGGCATCGATCCCGGGCAGGCCGATGTGCTCGACCGCTACCAGCGCTGGCGGCGCTTCGACACCATGGCGATGGGGCTCGCCACCAATTCGCTGAACTTCCTGTTCTCGAACGAATCGACGCTGCTGCGTACCGTGCGCGATATCGGGCTTGGCCTCGTCGATCGCGCCCCGCCGCTGAAGGGCCTGTTCATCCGCCAGGCCGCAGGTTTGTCAGGCGAAGTACCGCGGCTGCTGAAGGGCGAGGCGTTGTAGTTTCTCGTAGCCCGGATGGAGCGCAGCGCAATCCGGGTTGGTCTCGGTTCAATTGCAAGACCGTTCCCGGATTTCGCTTCGCTCCATCCGGGCTACGCGATTTCTCTCAATCGATCTTCCGCGCCTCTTCCGGCAGCATGATCGGGATGCCGTCGCGGATCGGATAAGCGAGTTTTGCCGAGCGCGAGATCAGTTCCTGCCGGGTCGAATCGAATTCGAGCGGGCCTTTGGTCACCGGACAGACCAGGATCTCCAGCAGCTTCGGATCGACGGTGCCGTCGAGGCGTTCGGACGAGGCGTTCATTTACTGTCTCCGGATAGGCGTGGTCCTTACCATACTGGATCGCGAGATGTCATGACGCTGACATCCGCACCAGTTCGTCGACCACGGCCTGTTGTCGCGTCTTCGGCAGCGGCTGATCCGATAGCGCAAAGCCGAGAAACGCCCAATAGAAAATTTGGGCGCGGGCGCGGGCAATTTCCGCCGATAATCCGGACTGCGCCAGAAGGCCCTCCACATAGCTCAGCCGCCGCCGGTCGATCGCCTGCACGGCGGCACGGGCGGCGGGATCGACGCTTGCCCAGCTGCGGACCGCCCGTTCCAGCGTCAAGCGCTCGCCGAACACGCGGCGCAGCAGCAGCGCGAGCGGGTTCTCGTCGTTCGAGGCGGCCTCGACATTGGCGATGATCTGCTCGGCCGCAACCTCGTGCCAGCGCGCGAGGATCGCGGCATGGAAGGCGCCGATATCGGCGAAATGCCAGTAGAAGCTGCCGCGCGACACCCCCATCGCCTTGGCCAAAGGTTCCGCCTTCAATGCGGTGAAGCCGCGGCTCGCCAGTGTCTTCAGGCCCTGATCGAGCCAGTCCTTTGCCGAGAGTTGATCGTTCATGGTCGGTCCCGTGATGCCGCCACCATACACTACTGTATTGACAAGCGCCAGAATGCGGCGCATAACCATACAGTAGTGTATGGAGAAATCCGATGCGCGATCTCATTCTGCAATGCGCTGGCGTCGCCGGAATAGCGGTGGCGCTTATCCACGGTGTGCTGGGGGAAACCAAGGTGTTTGCCAGGGCGACCATTCAGCCGGAGAGCCTGCGGACCCTGATCCGCCTCGTATGGCAGGCGGGTACGGTGGCCTGGATCGGCGGCGGCGTGCTGCTGATTGCCGCGCCCTCGTTTGGGTCGGAGAGCGCGCGGCACTGGATCGTCGTGACGATCGTCGCGGTCTACGCCTTTGCCGCCGCCGCCAATGCCTGGTGGTCACGCGGCCGTGGCTTCGGCTGGAAAGCGCTCGGCGCCGTCGTCGTGCTCGCCGTGGCGGGTTATTAGACGGCTTCGTTCCGTCCGCCGCGCGACTGACGGATTGCCAGAAGGCAAGCAATGCCCGGTGATCGCCCGCAAGGTGACAGTCGGAAAATTGCGGGAAATAACCGAGGGCGAGCCGATGTCGACCGCCACCTCCCATAGGTGGAACAAGCGCGGCCGAGTAGCCAGATCGAAGGGACGGCCCAAAGCAGGACGCGTGAGCGGGCCAGTGCCGCCCCGGCCAGAAACGCGCCACCGAGAAGCAGGAATATCACCCCCATATCGCGCACGAAGTGCTGATTGAAGGGTCCGGTGGATGTCACGCCGGGGACCGCCAAGTACCAATCGCCGGGCGGACCGAGGAAGGGAGCAGAGTCACGGCTCGGCTGCGCAAGCTGGACCCTTCGTTGCGCATCTCCAATCTGAGGGACTGGCTTCCGATCCACCGCGCGCAAGATCTCGCGACGGTCGCGGACGGTATGCGAAAGGCAGGCCTCCCGGAGTGACGGGAAATGGGAACCGGTTCCTCTCGGCTTTCTTGTTTATCCGGCTTCAAAGGGTCTAGTGTCCGAGCGGCGCTTGCGCCCCGTCAAAGTCGATGATTGAGGGTGGACGACGAGAGATGGACGACGAAACGTCGAACAGGGGGGCGCGCACCGCGAAAAGCTCGGTCCGCAGGCGCCCGCCCTCGCTGGTGGTAGGCATCGGAGCTTCCGCGGGCGGGCTCGCCGCCTTCAGAAGCTTCTTCGACCACATGCCCGTCGACACCGGCATGGCCTTTGTGCTGGTGCAGCATCTCGATCCCGGTCACAAGAGCATGCTCGTGGAACTGCTCCGACCTCACACCGCGATGGATGTCGTGGAGGCGCAGGACGGGGCAGCGCTCACGGCTAACCTGATTCATGTGATCCCGCCCAATGCCACGCTGACGTTGGAAGGCGACATGCTGCGGGTTTCCGTGCCGGCGCCCGCGCGCGAATATCGCCGCCCGATCGACACTTTCTTTGCGTCTCTCGCGGAGAGCCAGGAGGACTGTGCAGTCGGCATCATTTTGTCGGGTGTCGGCAGCGACGGATCGTTGGGCGTCAAGGCGATCAAGGAATATGGCGGCTTCACGCTTGCTCAGGCGGATTTCGACGAAACTGCGATGATGGGGATGCCGCGTAGCGCGGCCGCTACGGGACTCGTCGATCACGTCGCATCGGTCGACCACCTGCCGGGCAAGCTTCTCGAACATCAGGCCTATTTGGCCAAGGTCGAGGAGCGAAAGGATACCGACGGCGCGCGTGAGGATATCCAGGAAAATCTGGCCGCGATTACCGCGGTGCTGCGCAAGCGGCTCAAGCACGACTTCAGCGGCTACAAGTCGAACACCATGATCCGTCGTATCCAGCGGCGGATGCAGGTGCTTCAGATCGAAGCCGTGCCCGCTTATGCCGAGCATTTGCGGCGCGAACCGTCCGAAGGCGACGCGCTGTTCCGGGAACTTCTGATCGGGGTGACGCAATTCTTCCGTGACGAAGATGCATTCGAAGCACTTAGGGCGAACTTCCTGCCGCCGCTCCTCGCCGGCAGAGAGCCGGATGATCCGATCCGGATCTGGGTCGCCGGCTGCGCCACCGGCGAAGAAGTGTATTCCATCGCCATCCTGCTGCAGGAGGCGCTCGGAGCGCACCGTGCCGATGCCGCGGTGACGATCTTTGGAACCGACATCGATGCCCAGGCCATTGCGTTTGCGCGCGCCGCCCGTTTTCGCAGGATAGATGGCCTCTCGGCCGAGCGGCTGCAACGCTGGTTTGTAAAGGACGGCGAGGATTACCTTCCGACCCCCTTGGTTCACAGAACAAGTGCAACACCTGCTATGGTGTTGTTGCGATGGGACAATGTTATTGCCAGCTCAGCCTTGAAGAGCGGATCGAGATTTAT
>NZ_JADPJL010000063.1 GCF_023073415.1 Bradyrhizobium sp. 190
CTGCTCGATGACGCCGAGATGCTGGCCAGCATCGACGAAGTGATTGCGCTGCTCAAGCGGCAGTCCCGCACCCTTGAGGGCGAGATCGGCTCGATGATCGATGATGACCCTCTGTGGGCATGTCTCTCCGATACCTTCCGCTCCATCAAGGGCGTCGCCGACCGTGCCGTTGCCTGGATCATGGCCGATCTGCCGGATCGGAACCTATTCCAACAAGGCTATTGCCAAGCTCGTCGGTGTCTTCCCGATCGCCGGCCCGCGTGCAGACGATCAGCAAGAAGGACAATCCGGAATTCCACGCTTTGGTGCAGGCCGTCGGCAAAGTGACTGGTCGGGAAATGGTGCTGAACACGAGCTTCAACGTGAAGGGTCAGCCGATCGTCAAACACCAGTCATCGTTCACGAACGCAATGGCGGTCTACGCCGCAAACCTCACCACAACGGACGATCGGCTGCGCAACCTCGACCATCTATGTGAGTCTTTGCCTGGCTGAAATTCGGCATGCCGACCAGCGCGCTCGATGCTGACGTCATCGCGGTTTTCAACGCCCTCCCTCATCGCAAGCATGACGAAGAAGTTCAGTCTGCGCCTTCGACGTGCTGACCGTAGGCGGCAAGGGTCTCCGCAAGCTTCCCCTCTCGATGCGCAAGATGAACCTCGAACAACTGCTGGCGCGGCGCCCTGAGGGCGTCTTCATCAATCCATGGCGGGTTGCGATGGCGCCTGCGACGACCATAACCGGTGGAACTCAAGAGGAGTGCCCCTTTTTAGCAACTATTCCACCCGGTGTACTTGCGTAGGCTGGCCCCGCGTTCCGGCTTTACGGAGCGACCCCGGTCCGGAGAGCAGGCCGCCATGGCAAGCTCTGCGCTTGGGCTAGTTACGCAGGCAGTAGAGCGAAGCCGAGAGGAAAAACCTCATGTCTCAAAAACTACTTAAGTTCGCTGCATGGGCCGGTCTGTGTGTCATTGCTTATTCGACCCTGTCGCCGCTTAGAGATAGGCCGATTTTGCTGACCTCGTCGAATCTAGAACATCTTGCAGCATTTGCCATTCTCGGCACGCTCTTCTGCTTAGCCTATCCCCGACGCACTCTTGCCGTCCTACTCATCGTACTTGGCAGCGCCGCATTGCTTGAGCTTCTGCAGTTTCTTACTCCGGATCGCCACGCACGAACCATAGACGCACTCCAAAAAATGGCTGGAGGCGCCGCAGGCGTTTTCGCTGGCCTTGCTGTCCTACGTTTCGATCGAGCACGTTTCTGGTTGTTGCGTGCCTCAGACACCCACCCACGCCCTGAAATCCGTTGCGAGGCTATACCGCGTCGTGCTTCCCGAACTGTCGAGAAGGCCGCCAACATTAGACATCGTAGCAATTTGCACGATTGATCGACGCGTCGCCAAGCTGTCATGTGCGGCTGTTATCGCGAGATTGTCGTGGCGTCCTGGAAACTCGTCACGGCGACTTCATTCCCCGCTCGCGGTCCACCACGATAGTCCGGCCCCATCAAGCCGCCTGGTCAGATTTGCGAGCTGACGGCCAATGACGCCCTCTGGCGGTGGAGACCATTGCGCTGAAATCGATAGTCTATTACGCCAAAGTTAGTGACGCAGCGCTCCAGCAGCGCTTTCGTCTCTTTGATTCCTGCGGCGTCGGCCCTGGCATAGAGGTCTTGCGCTTTGCTCGCATCGCCGCGAGTGCGGTAAGTTCCCCATTTCGCAAGGATCAATGGATCGTAGGTTTCTGCGAACGCGAAGTTCGCCTGGGCGCTCCCCATCTCGACTGCGCGCAAGCCGCGCCGCGCTTATGTTGTCCTGCTGGAGTAGCGCGCTCGCGCGCGCAGCTAATCCTGTCGCAGAGGCCCTGCTGAAGCGCTAGGCGCGGCGGAGCACCATCGATGAGCATTGTGGGCGCTGGAGGCTGATCTCGTGATCCAGCACCTCGCTCACGGTTTCACATAGGACCATCCCTTCTCCTGCAACTCCATCACACGCACTACGCCTGATTTCACCACCTCTGCCTGAGGGACGATCGCGATGTCCTTGTTCTCGGCCTTGTGCATTTTTTCCTGGGTGTTGCCGCAGGCCTTGAACGACACCTCCGGCGTACTCAGCGTCATCTCCTCAATGCGCGCCTTTACCGGCGACGTGTCGTTGCGCAGCATATGCAGGCCGGGCCCAAACGTGACCACCTCAATTTTCACCTTCTCGCCGAGATCCTTGTAGTACTGCGCAACATTCGTTGCGTTGTTGAGCGCGAGGTTCATCGCGGCGGGGTCGTTGGTGTTCACCTGCAGGATCAAATGATGCGCTATAGAAGCGGGTGCAGCCCGGGCCATGGCGGCGAGAGGGGGTCGTTCCCTTTTATGTATGGCGACTTTATGCGTGGCGGCCCGCTTTACCGCAGTGCGCGGCTGGTACGTATCGGGATTCGTCGTTGTCGGTACCCAGTAGCGTCCGCCTTGCTCCGCTGCCGCAAACGATGCGGCGAACAAGACCGTGACGGCTCCTACCGCGGCTGCCTTCGCAATGTGCTGAAACATGTTCATCGGGTTCTCCTCCATGAAGTCCATCAAACACCATCACCTGTTCGGCTTCGCGACTGGGTGTGACCATTTGCACGCAGAAACCATCTTCGCGCGCACCCCTCCCCACCCGCCGAGCGAAAACGTTCCATCCACCGCGGTTCCTGTGCGGGGTGCAAGGTGGACGCTGAGGCTTCCAGCGTCCGGAAGGGACTGCAGCAAGCGAATAACGTCGCCCCCGAACGCGACCCCTGCCCCGGATGCCGGCAGCGCTGCCGCGATCTGCATCTGCTGACCGTCGTTAACACGATAGGAGATCGCGTAATCGTCGCCGCGGCCCGAAATGCCCGATCCTGCGACTACCAATTCGGTCCGCCCCCCGCGGCAGCGAATTGAAAGCTTCATTGCGGATTCGGCCGCCGCACCATCGTTCGACAAGGTCGTGGCGGTGGCGACTGGCGAATAGTCGACTGGCGAGGTCGTTTGGCTGATGACCCAGTTGTCTCCCTTGGAGTCCGCCTGATGCGCAGCCGCGATCGCCCGCGACACCTTGTCCAGGCACTTCATCCGTTCGGCGCGCTCCATCGGGATGCAATCGCGAAGCTGCGCCGCCGGATCTTCTGCCCCCTGCGTCCAGGCAATCCCGCTTGTGAGCGCGATTCCAGCTACAATTGGGATGGCTACGCCTCTCATTGCGATGCATGCGCTGCGCGCGGTTGGCGTTCGAGCCACGCTTGCGCCGCAGGGGAGCGCGCGAGGCCGGGAACTGTCGCCGCGAGATTGATCAATTTCCATTTCGGGTCGAAGCCGGGCTCCTGTAGCTTGCCGATCCGCGAGAACAGATGATCGACGAAACGTGCGATGCGCTGAAAGCGGTTCGATTTGGCTGGAAAGTTGAAGGCGACGAGAGCGGTCGGAACGGCAATCGTCGTTACTCGTTCGCCCGGCTTGATCAGATTGGGATAGTCCGCGGCATCGAGCGTGGCTGGCAGATAGTAGTCCTCGAACTTGCTGTCATAGGGGATTGGCAAGAACTTGAACCCCGGCTCCCAACGACCACGCACGAAAGCATCGACCGGTTTCGAGGTAATGAAGACGACCCCCGCTACCTCGCCCTTACGCATCTGCTCGAGCGCAACCTGATGCGGGATGAACGTCTTTTCCACTTCGAGGCCGAGCCGACTGAATATCAGTGGGCCCGAATAGGCCGCTGCGGTACCCTGGGTATTGAAGTTCACTTTCTTGCCAGCCAGATCGTTCAGACTCTGAATCTCGGGACGAACGAAGATATGAAGTTCGGACGGGAATAGATTCAGGACGTAGGCAAGCCGCTGCTGAATATCCGGCACCTGGCTCTTATATTCCTCCAGCGCGTCGGAATTGATGATCGCGGCATCGATGCCGCGCAAATAGAGCAGCGAGTTCACGTTTTCCGTGGCACCGCGTGTCACGACCGGCAGAACGTGCAGATTGCGTCCATCGTCTACGACACGAGCAATCTCCGCCGCCAGGCGGATTGGTGCTCCCTCAAGAAGGCCTCCTGCAATACCGACTGTCCAGGCATTCATCGCCATTTGCGGCTTTTGCATCGGGGGCTCGCGAGGCGGCAGACGAGCGCCTTGCATCCGGGCATTTTGAGTCTGCGCATCCGCAGTGAACGGCTGAATAATCACGGGCAACGAGGCCAATGCCATGAGCAAAAGTCGCGGAGCTAAACCAAAAGACCAGTTCATCAGCCAATTCCTTTCCAAGCTTTGTAGGCGCTGCCGATCCCCCGGTGTCGGAAGCCCTGTACTACGGATGTGGCGCCTCCATGCGAGCTCTTCATCGCGTGCTGCTCATCCGCCGCCGCGTATCGCGCCTGATCCGGGAAAGCCTGCGGTTGGGACGGCCACGTCATCACGGCGACAGCGGCAGCGATCCACACGGGCGCCGCTTGTCCCTCCGCTTGCAGGTGCATCAATGTATTCCGGGCAAAAAGCGTCCTGTCCGAATCGACGCGCAACGCGCCCGAGATCTCATAGGCGAGAGCTGCATCATCCTCGCCTGGGAATGACCGGTTTTTCATTAGGCGACCCATCTGCCCATCAACCGCCGCACGGCGAGATGGCCTTTTCCAATGCGTCATCACGAATGCGTCATCACGCATCTTATGCACTTCGCCTGCCCGCTGCTGGGAAACTCTTAAGGGGTACATCCAAGAAAGCTGCTCACAGCATCAGGCGACGCAATGGCCAACCAGATCGCGAGCTCGATTTCAGCAACCACCGTAGGTCGGCTGCGAATGCGCACAGCAGAACGTGGACGCCTGCATGAAGAAATCCGGAACGTTTTCGATTGAACCTGTCGTTTTCCAACTCCCGTACTCTTTGCTGCGCGGGAGGCTGCACGCGTTTCCGATAACTGGCTTCCATTCAAAGGGGCACGAAACGCAGTGCGCCGCGGGGGCGCAAGCCTGCCGTCGCGGCGGTCAAGCGGTGTTGCCGGCGTCCACAGTCAGAACCGTGCCGGTGATGTTCCGGCCGCCTTCTCCGAGGAGATACTCGACCATGGAAGCGACGTCGTCGGCCTCGGGCAAGCGGCGCAATGCGCTGCGGCCGGCGATACGCCGGCGGCCGTCGTCGTCCAAGGACTTGGTCAGTTCGGTGTCGAACGAAGCCGGGCGCAATCGCGTTCACGGTGATGTCGAGCTTGCCGACTTCGCGGGCCAGCGAACGGGTGAAGCCGCCGGCTGCGGCCTTGGACGCGGCGTAGACGGACAGGCCGTTGTAGCCGGTCGAGGCGATGATGGAGGAGATGTTGACGATGCGCCCGGCGCCGTCGGCCATCATATGGCGCACCACGTATTTGGTCAGAACGATCGGCGACAGTACGTTCAGACGGATCAACGCCTCGATCTCGGAATTGCGCATATTGGCCAGCAGCCCTTCGGTGCCGATCCCGGCATTGTTGATCAATTTCCGAACGATCACCGGCTCTCGATCGGGCACCTTGGCTTCTTCGCGTCGCCAGCCCATGTCAGGCTCTTTGAGTGAGCGGATCTGATCGTTGCGATCGGAACGCGGCTCGGCGACTTGTCTTCTCTGGGATTCCGGTTTCCGCGACAATCGCCGACGTCTCCGCCTCTTGTTCACATCTACCCCGATCCGAATGCGTTTCGGGACCCATTTCCATACGATGTTTGCGATCGTCGCGTCGGCGCATCCCTTCTCACGATCCCGGCTCGACCTGCCGGTCGTCGTACGCGAGCGCGGCGGGTGGATCGAAGCAATGGCGAAAGCTCAGGAAGCGGTGCACGCGTATCCCCAGCGCTGATGTCCTTGGCCATGCGGTTGCGGCCGTCGCCAAACTTTCAGAGCAGATGGTATCGTAACGACCGACTCGGGCAACTTCGCCGCCTGGATACACCGGATTTTCCGCCTCAAGACGTCAGCTCGACTGCTCGGCTCCACCTCCGGCGCGATGGGCAGTGGAGTTCCCTCCGCATTGAGCGCGAGCCTTCGTTATCCGGATCGTCAGGTACTCGCGTTTTGCGGCGACGGAGGCTTCCTGATGACCGGAAACGAGTTGGCAATGGCCGTTGCTCGCCGGCTCAAATGAAGATCGTGATTTCCAACAACCGGTCGTACGGCACCATCCGTTCACCTCAGGAGCGAGCATTTTCGAAACACCCTTGGGGTACGGACTTGTCCAACCCCGATTTTGCCGCCTCGCCCGTGCACTCGGCGCGCAGGGTTATACGATCACGACCGCAGCGCAGGCGGCCAAGATCGTCGCGGAAGCAATCTCGACGAACGGCGCCGTTGTGATCGAAGTTCGATCTGATGTACGCCAAACAATCGATCGATCCCTCGTTGCGGCGTCTGGCTGATGCCTCAGAGCGGCGCGCCTAGTCTGACGGCTTTGCTGCGCTCGGTCGCCGAGCTTCATCCGGCGTTCGTTGTATAAACAGCAGGATCAAAGGGTAGCTCGCATTGTAGCTTCATCTCAAGTTTGGACACGGCCTGAGGTGCCTCTTTGGGGGTAACCCCGCGTTGAGGACCCGTTGGGCGCGCTGCCTAAGCTGCTTGCGGCAAAGTGGCCCCTTCAGTTTTTTTGGGATAATCTGATTTTGCGGGTCACGGAAAAACAGCAGCCGCTACTAACGACACCGGGATCCTTTGAAGCCGTGCATACTCATTCAATCCGTGGAGGTCATCGACGTCGCTTGCGCTTATCGAAACCGGCCATTGCAATAATGGATCTCACCCTTCGCCGATCGAGCCATCCTGGATCCTTGAGGGCAGTCCGGAAGTCCGCTCGCGCTTGCTGTCGATCAGCGCATGCGGCACTACCAGCTCAAGCGGATGGTTTTCGTCCCCGGCGGGCGTCACTCCGCCCGACAACAAAGCCCTGCCCCACTCTATGATTTAATGGGCAAGACTTCTTACGATGCCGCTCCGGCCCGCTTTTCGTGGCGGCGCAAGACACACAACGTGAACTGATGTTTCTGTTGCCTTGCTGTCCAATTTGGGAGCCATTGCCCAAATGTCATCTGGCTGTACCAAGATCGCACTCCTCATCGATGGCGCCAATCTTCATGCGGCCAGCAAGACGCTTGGTTTCGATGTGGATTACAAGCGACTGCTCATGGAATTCCAAAGCCGCGGGACGCTAGTTCGCGCGTTCTACTACACCGCGATCATCGAGGATCAGGAATATTCGTCGATCCGTCCCTTGATCGATTGGCTCGACTATAACGGCTATACCGTGGTCACCAAGGCGACCAGGGAGTTCACCGACGCCAGCGGCCATCGCAAGGTGAAGGGCAGCATGGACGTCAAACTCGCTGTTGATGCCATGGAGCTTGCCGAGCATATCGATCAGATGATTCTGTTCTCAGGTGACGGCGACTTCCGCCCGCTGGTGGAGGCGGTCCAACGTCGCGGAGTTCGCGTCACCGTCGTCTCAACCATTGCCAGCCATCCTCCGATGATCGCAGATGAACTTCGGCGTCAGGCCGACGCTTTCATCGACCTCGTGGATTTGAAGCCCAAGCTTGGCCGCGACCCGTCCGAGCGACCAGCCTCGCGCGAGCCGCGCCATCATGCGTTACACTTGCAACGCGATCACAGCGGCTGACAACGACCTTCAATGATCAAGTAACGCTCAATGTCCTTGCTCATTTCATTTTGCCGAAACGCAGACGACTCCTGAAATGAAAAGACCGTCCAGCCGAGGAACACATCGGGTGTTGCGCAACGGAGACAGCATCGAGGACGTGCCCGCTGCGGATATTCAAACTCGATCGCCGCCGCTCAGGCCGTATTGCCCGGCTTCCCGAAAGCCCCCGCCTCGGCCAGGGCCGCGATACGCCGCTCATCATAACCGAGGGTCTTTCGGAGCACGTCCCTCGTATGCTCGCCAAGCAGCGGCGCCGCCACGGGATCGACGGTTGGCGTCAGGCTCATCTGCAGCGGCGTTTCAATATTGGGGACGGTGCCCGCGGTCGGATGCGTAATCCGGCTGAGACGATGGCGGTCGCGCACTTCCGGCGCGTTGAAACCTTCCTCTACGGTGCGCAGATAGCCGACCGGTATGTTGGCCTTCTTCATCTTCGCCATCCAGTGCTCGAGGCTGTCGCTGGCGAAGATACCGGCGATGATGGCACGCAACTTTTCCTTGTTGGCGGTTCGGCTTTTCCTGTGGGCGAACTCGGGATCGGTGACGAGGTCCGGTCGATCGAGCACGTCCACCACGAGCCGGCGGTACAGGCGGTCGTTGGCGCAGGCCATGTAAAGCGGCCCGTCGGATGCCTGGTACACACCGACGGTGGGCGAGCCGTTCGGCGAATTTCCAAAGCGGCCCGGGTTCGCGCCGCTGATTAGATAGGCCATGCCGTAGAAACCGGTCATCGACACGGCGGTGTCGATCAGCGCCACCTCGACCTGCTGGCCGCGGCCGAGCCGGTCGCGGGCGATCAGCGCCAGCAGGATTGCGTTACATGCCGACATGCCCGTCGCCATGTCGACGATCGGCGGACCGGTCCGCACCGGCTCCCCATCCGGAAACCCGTTCAGCGACATGAAGCCGCTTTCGGCCTGCGTGATCGGATCGAAACCCGGACGCAAGGCGAACTCGCCCTTGCGCCCATAGGCCGAGATCGAGCAATAAATCAGCTTCGGATTGGTCGGCGCGACGGAGGCATAGTCGAGACCGAACTTCTTCATTATGCCGCCGGAGAAATTTTCCACGACGACATCCGCTTTCGCGATCAGTTCGCGCGCGACTTCGAGCGCCGCAGGATTGTTGAAATCGAGCGCGATGCCGCGCTTGTTGCGATTGAGGCTGAGGAAGGCCGCGCTCTCGCCGCCGATTTCCGCGTGTTCATAATGGCGGGTATCGTCGCCCCCGTCTGGGTTTTCGATCTTGATCACTTCGGCGCCGAAATCGGCCAGTGTTTGCGTGCAGGCCGGGCCGGCAACGACCCGGGTGAAGTCGACGACCAGCAGCCCCTCCAGCGCAGTCGGTTCGCCCGTGACGCGCGGCGTTCGCTCCGGCAATTGCGGTCTGGCAGTCATCTCCGGCATTTCCTCTTTTATTTTGCCTGGCGAAATGAAGATTTTCACCGCGACTTCAAGGCTTTCTTACCGGAACCAGACGGGTAACGCCAAACCCCGATTTTGCAGGGCGGGACCTGCCGCTGACATAGCTCTCATGACGGCGCGCGGGACCGCGGCATTGCCCTCGCCTCCAAGGCTGGTACCCCAAAAAGACGTCGCCCGCCCCGGTCAGGTCTCCGGAGTCGAGCGACGCCTTATCGATGCGCAGATGCTGCGAACAGCGTTCGCAGCGCCGTTACTGCTGTGGAAACCCGTCTTCCTACTCGGCGATCACCTCACCGGAGCCGCCAAGCTCGGCGGGAAAGTCCTTCAGTTTGGGCAGCCCATCCCGCATTGGCAGCACCGTCTCGGCGTAATTGACATGCACGCCGGGCGCGAAGGGGAGTGTCGGGATGGTTGCGGCGAAGACATCGACCAGCCCGAGCGTCGGATGATTGGTCATCAGGTGACCGCCGCACTCCGCGCAGTATTTGCGCTGGCTCATCGGGGTCTTCTCGAACGTCGCGACGTGTTGCGCCCCCGCCGTGATCCGTACCGCTTCCGGCTTCCACAGGCTGAACGCGTTCACCGGTCCGCCGGACCACGAACGGCAGGAACTGCAATGGCAATAACCCATTCCTTCCGGCGCACCCGTGACCTGGACCTCGACCGCGCCGCAAAAACAGCTTCCGGTATGCTTCATCATTTCTGTCTCCTTAGTAGAGAAGTGATCAGGCCGGCCTGCGCCAGGGGAATAGCATGGAAACGCGTTCCCGATAACGGCGATATTCGTCGCCGAACATGCCGACGAGGTCGCGCTCTTCGAGCATGATGCCGACGAAGATGTAGGCCGTGGTCACCACCGCGAACAGCAAATGCCCGGCGCTCATCGTCGGGGTCGCCCAGAACGCGATGATGAAACCGAGATAGATCGGGTGCCTGACAAAGCGGTAGAAGAACGGCGCCCGGAAGACGGGCGCCGGCATCTCGCGACCTACGAGATTGTTGGCGACCTGATGTAACCCGAACAGTTCGAAATGATTGATCAGGAAGGTGCTCGTGAACACGATCACCCAACCAATGAACGACAGTGTGGCGATCACCACGGCCATTTCGGGTTCCTGGACGTTCCAGATGACGGCCGGCATCGGACGCCATTGCCAGAACAGCAACAGAAGCGCCAGGCTTGCGCACAGCACATAGGTGCTGCGCTCGACAGACTTCGGAATAAACTGCGTCCACCAGTGTTTGAACGATTTACGCGCCATGACGCTATGTTGGATGGCAAATAACGACATCAGGGCGAGATTGACGACAATTGCCTCGAATATCCCCGAATTCGCGCCGGTATCGATCGCCTTCGGCACGGCGAGCCCCGATACGAACCCGATGGCGTACAGAATCGTGAACACAAATGTGAGATAGGCCACACCTCCGAACAGAAATGCAGTGAATCTTAGCACCCGATTGCCCGGTGTCGCCGGGTGGATGGCTTGGGTTTCCGTCATGAAAATTGACTCCGCTACGGGAAATGGGATTGCAGCTCCCTGTTTTGGCAGGATGCACGGAGAACGGCACCAAGACTTTGCCTTCCGCTTTAGACGGACTTGATTGTTTCTTGAGAAAGCGCACGTGAAATTCAACTTCGATCATCACACCCTGGATACCGACCGTCGAGAGATGCGCCGTGGCGGCGAATTGGTGGCGATGCAGCCACAAGTATTCGACTTGCTGGTTCACTTGCTGAAACACCGCGATCGCGTGGTCAGCCGCGACGATCTCATTGCGCTGGTATGGGGAGGACGGATCGTCTCTGATTCGACGCTGGACAGCCGGATCAATGCCGCTCGAAGCGCGATCGGCGACAACGGCAAGGAACAGCGGCTCATCCGTACCATTCCCCGCAAGGGGATTCGCTTCGTCGGCGCCGTGAATGGGCCATGCGATGCACAGGCCGCTTCGCGTGCAGAAGCAGAACAGCCGCGTTCGGGGCTAGCGCTGCCCGACCGGCCGGCAATAGCCGTACTGCCGTTCGACAATATGAGCGGCGACCGGGAGCAGGAGTATTTTTCCGACGGGATCAGCGAGGACATCATTACTGCGCTGTCGAAATTGCGCTGGTTCTTCGTGATCGCGCGCAACTCGTCGTTCACCTACAAGGGCAAGGCGGTCCAGATGAGACAGATCGCCGCTGAGCTCGGGGTGCGCTACGTGCTCGAAGGCAGCGTGCGAAGGAACGGCGATCGCGTACGCATCACTGCGCAGCTTAACGACACCGCAACGGGTAGTCATATCTGGGCGGAGCGTTACGACCGCGACCTCATCGACGTCTTCGCCGTGCAGGACGAGATCACCGACGCCATCGTCACCGCGATCGAGCCGCAGATTTACGCAGCGGAGAACTTTCGCAGCCGGCGCAAGCCGCCCAACAGCGTGGACGCGTGGGACCTGGTGATGCGGGCGCTGTCACATCACTGGCGGGTGACACGGCCCGATAGCCTCGCGGCGCAGGCGCTGCTGGAACGCGCGATTGCGATCGATCCGAACTACGGCCAGGCGTTGGCCCTATTCGCAACCAACCATATGTTCGGCGTTCATCTGGGCTGGACTGACCTTGCAACCGCAGCGCCCGCCGCCGAGAAAGCGGCGTTGGCGGCGATTGCCGCCGATAGCGAGGATGCCTGGGCGCATACGGCCCTCGGCAGCGTATATTTCTCCACGCGCCGGCTCGAGCACTCGCTGGCCGAGTTCGAACAGGCACTCCAGCTCAACCCGAATTTTTCGCTGGCACAGGGGTACTACGCGCTGGCGCTCTCCTACACCGGACGGTGGACGGATGCCTATGCGGCGACGCAACGCGCGATCCGCCAGAGCCCGCGCGATCCCTCTTCCGCTATCTATTACGGCGTAGCGGCCTACGCCCAGTTCGTCGGAAGGAACTATCAGGAGGCGATCGCACTGGCGCAGGAGGCGACCCGCCAGCGCGGCGACCTCACCGGCGCCTACCGGGTGCTGACGGTCGCGGCCGGCATGACCGGCCAGATCGAACTCGCCCGGACCGCGCTTCACGAGTTGCGTCGGACCCAGCCCAATATTTCGCTCGCCTGGATCGCGACGCAGTTACCCTGGAAGCACGACGCCGATCGCGAGCACTATCTCGAGGGCTTTCGCCGCGCCGGGCTGGAATGAGCTGCGGCGACAGGTCCTGGGTTACTGCTGCTTTTCCCAGAACGACAGGAACCCTTGCGAGGCCGAGCCTCCAATCACGCAGGGAATGCCGACTGCGACCTGCCCCAGCGCAGCCGCAGAGACACAACCGAGCGCGACCGCGCCGACGCCGACCTGCCCCCAGAAGCTGAGGTCACGGCGGCTATCGGAACCCTTGATCTTGAGTTCGTCCACGGCGGCGAGCGCATCCTTGCGCAAGGCTGCGATCTGCACCGTGTCCGCCGCCTCGACCACTTCGGCGAGCGGCGCCTTGACCGCCGCCGGCTGTCTGGCAAGTTCGCTGCGGAGATATTCGCGCAAACCGGCATCGCGAATCGCGTAGCTTGCCAGCGTGTAGCGCGCCATGCTTCCGACCGTGAGCTTGTCCACCGTGTCGCGGCTCTTGCTCCACGGCAGCATCTGGATGATGCGCTGGATAGGCGCATGCGAGCCGGTCGCAAAATAGTAGCCCCACAGCGTATCCAGCAAATCCTGGTTGCTCGCAAACGTGAGCGTCGTGTTCAGCTTCCGCTCGTCCTTGGCGAACGGATTCTTGGTGAATGCTCCGCGCAGCTTGTCCATCATGCCGGGCTTTACTTCTTCCAGCGGGATGTCGGTCAAGGTCGGCAGCTTGCCTGCGAGATAGCTGTCGATCATGACCCGCCGGCCCGGCATTCGTGGCGCGACCCGGCGCAGAACGTTTCTCCAGTCGGGCAGCCCCGAGTACGCTATGGCGCGAACGATCACCCATTCGTCTTCCGGCCGGACAGGAAAGAAACCGGCAATGAGCTGCTCGGCCTTGGCAGGGTTTGAGCCGATCGCACCGGCGATGAAGCCGAGATAAATACCGGCATTCTCCGGTTCCTTGAACGTCTGCGAATGAAACAGCACACGCACGGCCGCCGGTACATGGGCATAGTCCGGCTTGGCCCGATAATTGTAGATCCATTGCTGGACCACGCCGAGCGAGGCGCGCGGATCGACCTCCGGCGTCTTCTCTGCATGCGCTGGCTGAATCAGCATGAGCGCGGCGGCAACGAAAGCTGCATAACGCATGTGATGCTCCTGCGAGCTTGGACGCATGCGCGGTTTGGTACGCGGGCGCCTTGAGCTCTCTTGGGCTCTCTCGATGGCGAAGCATGAAGCGCGCATTGCGACAATTCTGAGAATGTCCGCATTGAGAGAAGACGTCCAAATTGTGGCATATCGCCCGCAACTCACCTTATCCCAGACATTTTTTTGCCCCGCACGGGCAATCCCATCTTAGCCCGATCATAGGAGTCCGGCGGGACGTGGAGATCAGACGCATCACGCAGCGCAACCGATTATCACGATCGGGGCTGGCGGCTTGCCGGCTTGCCGGCGCCCTCGGTTTGATTTTAGCGACACCTGTCGTCGCCGAAATCGCATCGCCGCCGCAACGATCGATCATCGTCGAGGGGAACCGTCGCGTCGATGCTGAGACCGTGCGCTCCTACTTTCACGCAGCGCCCGGCGGGCATTTCGACGACGCCACGCGTGACGCGGCGTTGAAAGCGCTGATTGCAACAGGTTTGTTCGAAAAGGTTTCCATCGAACGCGCCGGAGATCGGCTTGTGGTGCATGTGTCCGAGGCGTCCGTGCTCGACCGCGTCGCATTCGAAGGCAACAGGAAGGTCAAGGACACCGACCTTGCCGCCGCCGTTGAATCGAAGCCGCGCGGCTCGCTGCAACGCGCCACCGTGCAGGCCGACGTCGGCCGCATCATCGAGGCATACCGGCGCGCCGGTCGCACCGAAGTGAGGGTCGATCCGCAAATCATCGACCGCGGCAATGGTCGGGTCGATCTCATCTACGCCATAACGGAGGGAGCAAAGACTCCGGTGCGGCAGATCGACTTCACTGGCAACAAGGCCTTCGGCAAACGGCAACTCAGCGCCGTAATCAAGACCTCCGCTACCCACATGTTGAGTTTTCTGACCGGCGGTAACGTCTACGATCCTGACCGCGTCGCGCAAGACCAGGAACAGCTGCGGCTTTACTACCGCAGCAAGGGCTATGCCGATGTCAGCGTCCCATCGGCAACGGCCGAGTATGATCCGGCCATGAAAGGCTTCACGCTGAACTTCGCAATCGACGAGGGCCCGCTCTATCGTTTCCGGGAAGTCAGCCTCGCCTGCAACGTTCCGGGCATGGATTGCGACAAGCTTCGTGCCCTCCCCACGGTCCACCCAGGCGCGGTGTTCGACGGCAACGCGCTGGACAAGACCACCGAGCTTCTGGCCATCGAAATGGCGAAGCTTGGCTATCCCTTTGCCCAGGCGACACCTCGCCTTACGCGCGATACCGCCGCGCAACGTATCGACGTCGCTTACGTGATCGAACAGGGGCCTCGCGCCTATGTCGAGCGGATCGAGATTCACGGCAACACGCGCACCCGCGATTACGTGATCCGGCGCGAATTCGACATCGCGGAAGGCGACGCCTACAACAAGACGCTGATCGACCGGGCCGAGCGGCGCTTGAAGAATTTGAACTACTTCAAGTCGGTGAAGATATCGAATAGACCCGGCTTGGCACCGGATCATGTCATCCTCGATGTCGAGGCGGTTGACCAGGCGACCGGCGACTTCAACGTGGCCGGCGGTTACTCGACCGTCGACGGCGCGCTCGTTGAGGTCAAAGTGGGCGAGCGCAATTTCTACGGCACGGGCAAGAACGTTCAGGCCACCTTTACCTACGGCCAGTATGCGCGCGGTATAAATCTGGCTGCATCCGAACCTTATTTCCTCGGCACCAAAGTCGCAGCCGGAATCGAACTCTTCGGCCGTCAAAACGACGCCAGCAGCTACCAATCCTATGGCAGCGCCACCTACGGTGCGAGACTGCAGCTCGGCACGCCGATTACCGAGGAAATTGGCGTGCAGTGGCGCTACTCGATCTACAATCAGAACATCACGCTTTCGCCGAACGCTTCGGGCCTGACGCCTTCGCTTGCCGTCCGGCAGGCGGCCGCCGCCGGTCCGACCTGGGTCTCCGCTCCCGGCAGTACGACGACCTACAGCACACTGGACAACACAAAGAGCCCGACCAGCGGAATCAGGTCGCAGCTCAGCCAGGACCTGGCGGGACTTGGCGGCGACGTGAAATTCCTGAAGACGACGGAAGACGTACGCTACTACAGATCGATCAACAGCGACCTCGTTGGCATGGTTCGCGCCCAGGGCGGTTACGTCACCGGTTGGGGCGGCCAGCAAGTGCCGCTGATGAACAATTTCTTCGGCGGCCCGACCATGGTGCGCGGCTTTGCCCCGAACGGTTTCGGCCCACGCGACCTGACGCCGGGCACCACGATGGATAATGTCGGCGGCAGCGCCTATTGGGCGACGACCGCCGAACTGCAGAGCGCTATCCCCGGCATACCCAACGAATACGGCCTCAGGGCCACAGCCTTCGTCGATGCCGGCAGTGTATTCCGCTACAGCGGATCAACAGCATCGCTTCAGGTCGCCAACAAGAATGTCGTACGTTCGTCGATCGGCGCAGGCCTGACCTGGGCCTCGCCGTTCGGCGCATTGACCGTCGACTATGCCGTACCGCTGAGCAAGGCTGCCTACGACGTAGTGCAGCCGCTGCGGTTCAGCGCGGGAGGGTTTTGACGGGAACGGGCTGCTCCGTCGCGAATCCATATAACAGCGCCAGCCGGTCGAGGCATTCGCGGAAGCGCCTTGAAAAATAGTCGCTCCAGCGTTTGGTACACAGTCCCCTCCGCTGGCCGACCTGCTCCATGGTCAGACCCTGGACCAGCACGTCATGCACCAGCGCCGAGCCGTCCGCGCCGAGTTCGCGTTCGGCCCGGTTCAACCGCAGCACGGCCTTGCGCTGGCCCTCGGTGATCGGCTCGCGGCTCTGCCCGCCATCGACATATTCCCGGGTCGGATCGACCGCGCGCGGCCCGCGCTCGGCCTTCTCCCAGTCGCTCTGGAACGCACGCCCCGCCTGATACTGCGCCTCGTCGACCTGGTGGCGGGAATGCAGGCGAGCGAGCGGATCGTTGCGGATCGAACGCAAGGCAACGATCTTCTCGCCCGGCTCCAACGCCAGGGGATTATCAACCTCGACGGTAGCGACTTCGGCATTGCGTAACAGATCGCGGGATCTCCGGTCATGTGCCGCGGCAGGGTTGTACGGCTTCCGGCGTTTGGCTCTCGGCATCTGGTGGGCTCCTCGAAAACAGTGGAATTCGGTTTCGACCGGAAATCTATTCGATTGATGCGTCCGCTATCTCCTCGCGCAGCAGTTCTGACAATTCGTCCCGACGGCCGCAGCCCAACGGCTGAAGCCCGATCAGCGCACGCAGATGAGCGATCCGATGGCGGCGCGGCAGCCGTTTCAGCCTGACGGCCACGCATGTGACAACAGTGTTCTTCATGCCTCCTCCACCACCCGCAGCGAAACGGTGCTCACCGTGCGTTCGGCGGGCACGATCGGATCGCGGCTCAGATGAAAATGCGGCGTGCAATAACTCGAGCCCGGGCGGCGCGGATGACCGCAGAAGGTGATGGCCTCGCCCTCTTCATCACCGCCGTAGGGATAGCGGCAATCGCCGCGCTCCAACTCGATCAGGGAGAGATGCCGCGGCTCAATCGCTATGCAGCGCAGCTTAAGCGGCTTGATCTCCTTGAACACCGGCGCCGTCGGCCAGGGAAGCGCAGGCGTCTTCAAATTGCCGGGACGGGGCTCCGCGATCTCGTGCAGCTCTGCAGGATTCGTGGGCATCGACGGTTGCTGGCGATCGTCCGGTCCCAGTCCCAGGCGCCGGGCGCGTCCGAGCGCAGCACTGCGGGAGTAGGACGTATTGAATCGTGAATTGATCGCGTGCGCGGCCTCCGAAAAGGACATGCCTTTGGCAATAAATTCCCGCAGCGCGTCCGAGTGCTCGGGCGCCCAGTTCGACAGTTCCATTTGTTGTCCTTGCTCTTGTCAACGCCGCCCGACGCCGGACCATCAATTTCTGATATTCCGAAATTAAAGTCAAGCTTGATTTCGGATAATCGGAACTGCTATTGTTTCTGAAATTCGGAAAGGTCTGACCATGCTGGACATCAGGTTGATCGAACGAGGGCTGGAGAAGCCGGGCAAGACCAAGGGTGGACTAGCCACCGCGATGGGCGTCCGCCCTGGCGCGGTTTCCGAGATCCTGTCCGGGATACGCCTGATCAAGGCGTCCGAAATCGCGCCGATCATCGAGTATCTCGAGCTGAACTCGGTGCTGATCATGGGCCGCGTCGGCGCTGGCGCCTCGATCGAGCCGGAACACGAGCAGGTACCGCCGGAAGGCCTCGGCGAGGTCGAACTGCCCTTCCCGATCGCCGAAGAGACCATCGCCTTCGAGGTGGCCGGCGATTCCATGCTGCCGAAATACGAGAATGGCGATATAATTGTGGTCTACCGCGAGCAGCAGCATCCGTTGTCGAGCTTCTATGGTGAGGAAGCCGCCGTGCGCCTGAAAACCGGCGAGCGTTATCTGAAGACGATCGAGCGGGGAAAATCACCGACCTCGGTCAACCTCACGAGCTTCAATGCCAAGCCGATCAGCGGCGTAAAGCTGGAATGGATCGGCGAGATCTGCGTCACCCTGCCCAGGGGCCAGATCGAGCGATTGCGTAACAAGGCGGCAGCCCGGGCACGCAAGGCGACAAGGACGACGGGCGGCCGCACGCCGGACAAATAGCAATCCCGCTGCGATTACCGAATCGACTGATTCTGTCGATTCCCGCGATTGCCCTGCCGCCCTCAAAGCGCAATTTCTGTTTTTCCGAATTTATACTTGACTTATTTCCGTTTTTCAGAAATACTGCCATCGTCGATACCGGCGCACGGGATGAGGTCAGATCGCCAGCATGCAGTATTTCGTCGTGATGATCGACTACGGCCGCCGCGGTCGCGAGGCCATCGTCGACCCGGAAATCACTAGGCGCGAGGTCATCCCCGGATCGCGTCGGGTGAATACAGGAATATCAGCTTCATCCATGAAATCGCGGATTGCTCGGTCGAGGATATCACAGCCGAGATTCTCAGCGAGGCGGCCCTGCCCGACATCGGCGCGACGGGCGCCGACCTGCAGGCCAACCATTTCGATCACATCCGTGATCTTCGCAAGCACGAGCGAGCGTGATCCTATTCCGTCGCTCTATTCCCTCAAAACATTGTGATTGTTGGGCGGGCTTTAATCGCCGACAACTTGCTTAATTATTCTTCACGCAAAGTCTATTCCGGCTGAGCGGACAGTCGCGCTAGATTCGCGATTCTATTCCTCCGACCTGCAAAGTTCTTAACCCACAATGTATCCGTCAATGAAGGCTGAGCTCGCTGCGCGCGACGGCGATCTCCGACTCTGTCTCCTGCTTGGTCTCGCGGCCTGGTTTCTCTTTCTGGATCATGTCCCGCACAATGCGGTCAGCCTGCTGACCATGCGCAATTTCGGGTTCAGCGGCGCCACCGACCTGTTCGTGTTTATCGGCGGCTATACTGCCGCGATCCTCTACGGCAGAATGATGCTGGAGCGCGGGTTCGTGGTTACGGCGACCCGGATCTTCAAGCGGCTGTGGCAGCTTTACGCCGCCTATATCGTCTTGTTCGTGATCTATATCGATCTGATCGGAAATGTCGCGCGCCAATCCGCCGCGCCCGCACTTATTGGCGAATTCAACGTCACGGGAATCGTCGACCATACGATCCGGACGCTGATTCATGGCCTGCTGCTTCGGGCCAAGCCGCTGAACCTCGATGTGCTGCAGTTGTTCATCGTATTGATGGCGGTCTTTCCGTTCATTCTGTTCGGCATGGTCCGCCGGCCGAACGTCACCATGGCCGGGTCAATTGGTCTCTACTTCGCAGCGCGACAATTCGACTGGAATTTTTCTGCGTTTCCGGACGGACGGTGGTATCTCAACCCGTTCTGCTGGCAACTCCTGTTTGTGCTCGGCGCCTGGCTTGCATTGAGCGGCGCCAATCAAATCCACGCCGTACACAAGCTTCAGGAACTCGCGGTGCTGCGTGGTGCGGCGTGGCTGTACCTGCTCTTTGCTCTGGCGGTAACGGTGGCAGGGAAGTTTCCCCAAGCTAGCATCGTCCCGGATCTCCTGCGCGATGCCTTTCCCAACGACCAGGAAAACCTCGCCCCTCACAGGGTACTTCACTTTCTCGCGCTGGCCTTTCTGTTTGCCTACATGGTGCCGCGAGACTGGTCCGGTTTCCGATGGCAGACGTTGCAACCGGTCATCAAATGCGGCCAGGAATGGCTGGCGGTCTTTTGCGCCGGGGTGTTTCTTTCGTTTGCCGGACACCTTGTCCTGATCACCGGCCCGGATTCGCTCGCCATGCACGTCCTGGTCAGCTTTGCCGGGATTTTGATCATGACGGCCGTGGCCTACTACGTGTCGTGGTCCAAACGGCAGGATCACAAGCCGGCATTCCGGACCCCCACAATGACGGGGCTTCCGGAGGAAGGCCGGTTCGCGAAGTAGTTCGCGCCGGTTTCCGCCCCCCGGGCACCCACGCCGCCTTTCAATCCACCGGGAATGCCCCTTTCAGCCGCATCTTGCTGTCTTCAAGCATGGCGGCGTCGAGCCTTCCTTCGGCCGACGCCGCCACGGCGCAGCTAAAGATGCGATAGAACTGCGCCCCGTCGAAGGCGACCAGCAGCAGATCGACACCGGCATTGAGCGCCTCGACCACCGCCGTACAGACATTGCGTTGATAGATCGCCCCCATCACGAGGTCGTCGGTCATGACGACGCCTTGATAATTCCATTTCTTGCGAACGATGCCGTCGACGACCCGCTTGGAATGCGACGCCGGGCGATCCGGATCAACTGAAGTCAGCGTCACATGCCCAATCATCAGTTGCGCTTTCGAGCCGGCCAGTATCTTCCTGAAGGGAATCCAGTCCGCCCTTTCAAGTTCGTCGATCGGCGTATCCAGCTCGGCGCTGAAATGATGGGTATCGGTTCGTACACGCCCGAGCCCTGGAAAATGCTTGACCGTCGCGCCGACGCCTGACGCTTCCAGCCCGGTTACGTAGGCCCGCGCGATATCGGCGACGATAGCCGGATCATCGGAAATCGCGCGCTGGCTGATCAGTGTGTTGAAGTCGAATCGGTTGCGCTTCAGTTCGGGGCGCAAATCCAGCACCGGCGCAAGATTCAGGTTGACGCCAAGCGCCGCCAACTCCTGCCCGTGAACACGCCCGAACGCCTCCGCCTTCGCGGCGCGAACATCCAGCGCCAGGCCCGCAAGCGTCGATAGCGCCGGCAACTTGGTCAGGGGCGGCGCCAGATGCGATACGATGCCGCCTTCCTGATCGGCGGCGACGATCAGGGGCGGCAGGCCGGCGGCACGCCGCTTTTCCTGCAGGGCCGAGATCTCTTCTTTCAGGCGCGCCGCCGACGATCGCACGACATTGTGCCTGGTGATGTAGACGCCGGAGATCAGGCCCTTCTCGGCGAGAGCCGCCACCTCGGCGAAGGACGAATATCCAACAACGAAATGTCGCCCAAGGCTTCGCGCCTGCGCAGCATCGGTTTGCAAGACGCTCCGCTTGCGCCATTCAAACGAAGCATGCGCGCCCAGCGTCGAGAGCGATGGCAGGCACCATAGCAGAATGAGCAACCGTCCGGCGATGCCTCGCCTCCAATAGCCGCGGCGAATGAGGACCACGACGGCGATGATGCTCGCTACGGCCAGAACGATGTTTCCCGTCCCCCGCAGAGAAACCAGATAGGGGTCGTTCTTGTTGACTGCTGCGAAAATGAAGACTGGTCCGGCGAGCCAGACGAGGATGATGCCGATACGCTTGAGGATTTGCATGAAAATGGATGGCGGCTTGCACGAGGAGACCGAACGAGACAATTGCCCGTATCAAACTTGTCTCGCCGACGCGAGCGCATAACCGCGCCTGCACGGAACTGCATAAAAATCCTGAACTCTTGCAGATGGCGCTCCAAGCAAATGCACACCGGCGCCAGATAGTTCGTCCTGCAAACTGGGGCGATCATCGAATGCCTGTTCCCACGAGACTAGCTAACGACGGGTGGTGGCTGTGCGAGCGGCCCGCAACGGCGCTGGTTTGCAATTTTCCTCTCCAGACAGGTAGTGCAATAATGGCTGATTTCACCGCGCCGGCATCCAATGCCAGCTCCGTTCAGGAAGGCACCTTTCCCGTCAAAGCAACAATTGTTCTTGCGCTGGCTGCGCTGGCCGATTGGCTGTTCTACGGACACGGCATTGGAATATCGGCCGCCATCTTTGCAGTCGCAGTGGCCTGCGGCTCGCTGCTCGCCAACCTCGCTACTTTGCACCGAAAGCAGGCGCTGCTGGCCGGGGTCCTCCTGCTGGTCGCCCTTGTCCCCGCCATCGAGGAATTCAACGTCGCGTCGCTGACCTTCGTGGTGCTGGCGCTCGGCGTTGGCCTGCTGCTGACGACCAATCGCGACCGGCATGGTCTCGGCGAGCGAGCCGCTGCGTTATGCGATCTTTATCTGGTCGGCCCGTTCAGATTTTTCCGCGACGCCATCGCTGCGTTCAATCTACCGACATTGAGGACCGGGTTTGTCGTGTGGTTCATTCCCGTAATTCTTAGCGGCATCTTCGTGTTTCTGCTGGTATCGGCCAATCCATTGCTCGAGAAGTGGATCAGCCTGCTGAACCCGGTTAACACGGCTTCTTACGTGAGTCTCGGACGCGTCCTGTTCTGGACTGTGGCGCTGTCGATCGTATGGCCCTTTATCCACGTCCGGTGGAGCGGCAAGCGGGAGATACCGGCAGGCTTGGCCGAAGCGGCAGCTCTGGCGCAGGGAATACCGTCGGGCCAGAACGACTTCTTCGGTGTGGCGACGATCCTGCGTTCGCTGATCCTGTTCAATTTGCTGTTCGCCGTTCAAACCGCTCTTGACGTGGCCTATCTCTGGGGCAACGCGACCTTACCCGCCGATATCAGCTACGCTTCATATGCGCATCGCGGCGCCTATCCCCTCATCGTCACGGCGCTATTGGCGGCAGGCTTCGTTCTGGCCGCCATGCGGCCCGGCGGGCCGGCCGAACAATCAAGGGTGATCCGGCCGCTGGTCTATTTGTGGGTGGCGCAAAATGTCCTGCTGGTGATGTCATCGATCCTGCGCCTCGATCTCTATGTTCAGATCTACCTGCTGACGTGGTGGCGCGTCGCGGCTTTCATCTGGATGGTGCTGGTTGCGTTCGGGCTCGTGCTCATCGTCGCCCGCATCGTTCTGAACCACTCGAATGGCTGGCTGATCCGCGCCAACCTCATCACCCTGACGGCAACGCTCTACATCTGCTCGCTGGTCAATTTCGCCGCCATCATCGCCGACTACAATGTCAGCCACAGCCGCGAAGCCGCCGGCAAGGGAGTCTGGATCGACATGAACTACCTGTTTTCCCTCGGACCACAGGCATTGCCGGCCATCGACCGGGCCATTGCGCTTCGCGGGTTCGATCCCACCCTTGTTTCCCGCCGTGGTTGCCTTGTAAAACAGCAAGTGAAAGCGGCAGCTTCCTGGCGTTCCTGGGGCTTTCGAAGCTGGCGCCTCCAGCGCGCCCTGGGCGCCGAACCGAAGAGCACGACCACAGGCTAGTTTGACCGACGCCAAATTGCGCCAGGAGAGACGTTTGACGCACCGCATTCTCATCGTTGACGACGACCTCCACATCCGAGAGGTCATTCGTGTCGCACTCCGGAAGGCCGGAATGACTGTCTTCGAGGCGCGCGACGGCAAGGAAGCGTTGACCCGCTTCGCCGCCGACAGGCCGGATCTGATGATCCTGGATATTGGCATGCCGGAATTTGACGGCCTGGACGTCTGCCGCGAAATCAGAAAGTCCTCGGACGTTCCGATCCTTTTTCTCTCCGCCCGCGACGACGAGATCGATCGCGTCCTGGGCCTGGAGATCGGCGGTGACGATTACGTCACCAAGCCCTTCAGTCCGCGCGAACTCGTGGCAAGGGTAAACGTCATCCTGCGTCGCATGGCTTCACGCGCGCAGGATGCAAAGGCGTCCATGGCCGCGCTGTCGCAAGGCAGGCTCTCCGTCGACCCCGAACAGCATCTCGCCGAGTTTGCGGGCACCCCGCTTCGGCTCACGGCCATCGAGTTCGGAATTCTCAGGGCATTTCTGACTCGGCCGACGCTCGTCTTCAGCCGCGAGCAGATCATGAGCGCCGCCTATCAGCTCAACATCCAGGTGTCGGACCGCACCATCGACAGCCACATCCGCAATATCCGCGCCAAGCTGTCTGCCGTGAACTGCGACAATGTCATCGAAACCATTCACGGCGTCGGCTTCAAGCTCGGGCGATGCGAGCCGCAGGCATGATACCCCGCGCACGCGAGAAATGGCGACCATCATTGGGACTGGTCATTTTCGCCGTGCTCGCCTCCGTGGCGACGCTGCCTTTGGTCGGACTGTTCTTCTTCCGCCTCTATGACAACCAGCTCATCCATCAAACCCAGGCCGAACTGATAGCCCAAAGCCGCGTGCTGGCGGCTGTCTATGCGCGCGAAGTTGAAGCCCGCCTCGCCGCCGGCATCGCGCTCGGCGCAGAAATTCCACCCGAGGCGCGCCCGGATCGGGAAGACCAGTTGACGCCGATCCGGCCCGCGCTCGATCTCGCCGCCGGCGCCGACTTGCTCCGACGACGGCCCAATGCTCTTCCGGCGAGCGCGCCTGCGTCACCGGCCTATATCGAGATCGGAACGCGGCTGATGCCGATCATTCTGGAAACGCAGAAAGTCACGTTGGCCGGCTTCCGGATCCTCGATCCTAGCGGCGTCGTGATCGCCGGCCGCGACGAGGTCGGCCAATCGCTCGCCCATATCGAGGAAGTGGCCGCGGCGATGCAGGGGCAATACCGAGCAGCCTTGCGAATTCGCAAACCCGACAAGCCGCCGCCTCCGATCTACTCGATCAGCCGCGGTGTCGGCGTGCACGTATTTTCGGCCATGCCGGTGGTCGTCAACAACCACGTAACGGGTGTCATCTATACGTCGAGAACGCCGAGCAACATCTTTGACCATTTCTATCAGGAGCGCCGCAAGTTCATCCTGGCAGGACTTACGGTCGTCTTGGCGACCGTTGCCATCGGCCTGATCTTTTCGCGAACCATCACCCGCCCGATGCGCGAGCTGGTCGATCGCGCCGCGCGTATCAGCCGTGGCGATCGCGACGCGTTTCAGCCGCTCGCCCATTACGGCACGCGCGAGTTTGCCCAATTGTCGCACAGCTTCCTCGAGATGGCCGAACAGTTGGCGCGGCGGTCGGACTACATCGCGACGTTTTCGTCGCATCTCACCCATGAATTGAAGTCGCCGCTGACATCGATCAAGGGCGCAGCTGAACTGCTGCTGGATTCGCTGCAAAGCAAGTCCGACAATCTAACCCGAATGGAACAGAAGAATTTCATATCGAACATTCTGGGCGACACCGGGCGCCTGGAAGCCATGACCCAGCGGCTGCGCGAACTGGCGCGCGCCGAGGCCGCGCCGCAGAACGAGAAAACCGAATTGTCACAGGTTGTCGGAGGATTGAAGAGCCGATTCCCGACGCGAGCGATCGAGGCAACCGGAAGCCTCGAGCGCCCAATCGGCATGTCCAGCGAAAAAGCGCTGATCGTGTTGTCGCATCTGACCGACAACGCCATCCGTCACAACGCGAAGACTGTGCGGCTGGAAGCCACCGAGGAAGCTGGATCCGTCAGGATGACGGTCAGTAATGATGGCGATCCGATATCCGAAGCGAATCGGGAAAAGATCTTCGATGCCTTCTTCACCACGCGCCGCGACACAGGCGGCACGGGAATGGGACTGGCCATCGTCCAGGCCGTTATGACCAGCCACGCCGGATCGATCCGGCTACTGCCGTCCGATCAAGGCGTTGCGTTTGAGCTCTTGTTCCCGGCTGCCTAGAGCCTTTTCCGTTCCGATAGAATCGGAACGGAAAAGGCTCTAGATTTTTGATTTGACGCGTTTTCTTGACGCGAACCGGTCGCCACTTCGCTGGAAAACGCTCTAGGTTGAGCAGTCGCCTCAGACCCGCTCGATAATGATGGCCGGCGCCATGCCGCCGGCGGCGCACATCGTCACCAAACCCCGCTTGAGATCGCGCCGTTCCAGTTCGTCAAGCACGGTGCCGATCAGGATCGAGCCGGTCGCACCGATGGGATGGCCGAGCGCGATCGAACCGCCATTGACGTTGACCTTCTCGCGGTCGAGCTTGAGGTCGCGGATGAACTTTTCGGCGACAACCGCAAAAGCCTCGTTGATCTCGAACAGATCGATGTCGTCGAGTGTAAGGCCTGCCTTGGCCAGCACCTTGCGGGCAGCCGGCACCGGCGCGTTCAGCATCAGGGTTGGCGAATCCCCCATATTCGCCATCGCGACGACGCGAGCACGCGGCTTCAGGCCATGGGCTTTTGCGTAACTCGGCGATGCCAGCAAGATCGCCGCCGAACCATCGACGACGCCGGAGGAATTACCGGCGTGATGGACAAAGTTGATGTCGAGATCGGGATACTTGTCGAGGATTAGTTTGCGGTAGGTCGTGCCCTTGTCGTCGAGCGCATAATCCGCAATCGCGGGAAACGCTGCCTTCAGGCCGGCCAGACCTTCGAGCGTGGTCTGCGGACGCGGGTATTCCTCGCGGTCGAGCGCGAGGCTGCCGTCCTCGCGGCAGACAGGCACGAGGCTCTTGTCGAAATGGCCGCCCTTGATGGCCGCCGCGGCCCGCTTCTGGCTTTCGAGGCCCAGTTCGTCGACGTCCTGCCGCGTGATGCCGTCCAGCGTCGCCACAGCGTCGGCGCAGACGCCCTGATGCGACTGAGGATGCCGGGCGCGCAGGCGAAGATTGCCGTTGTCCATCATGAACGGCCCCTCGCCGCGACGCCCTTCCATCGACATCATCTCGGTGCCGCCGGCGATCACGAGATCTTCGGACCCCGACATGATCGAGTTGGCCGCCATGTTGACGCTGGTGATGCCGGAACCGCAAAATCTATCCAGCGTGACGGCGCTGGCGCGCACGTCGTAGCCGGCATCGAGCGCCGACATACGGCCGAGATCGCCGCTCTGCTGGCCGCGTTGCGAACTGGTACCCCAGATGATGTCGTCGACATCGGCGGTATTAATGCCGGTGCGATCGGCCAGCGCGCGCAAAACCGTTGCGCCGAGCTGCTGCGGATGGATGCCCGACAAGGCGCCCTTGCCGGCCTTGCCGATGCCCCGCGGCGTCCTGCATGCGTCGATAATCAGCGCGTCAACCATGGTGTTTTCCTTAAGTCTGTTGATTGGCTGCATTTGCTGCCGATCAAGCTGCACTGTCAATCCGATCACGGCCGATTTGTAGCCCGGATTTCGCTGCGCTCCATCCGGGCTACAAGATTTCGCTACCGCCCGCGCAGCGCCAGGATTTTCTCCGCCGCGCGCAGATGCGGCTTGTCGATCATCTTGCCGTCGATCTTCACCACACCTGAAGTCGGATTGTCGTTGAAGGCCTTGACCACCTTCTCCGACCAGGCGATTTCCTCATCCGTCGGCATGAAGGCTGCATTGACGACGTCCACATGCTTGGGGTGGATCACCGCCTTAGCAAGGAAACCATCCTGACGTGCAGCGATAGACTCTTCCCTGAGCGCATTGAGATCGTTGATATCGGTCGCAATGGTGTCGATGGCGACGACGCCGGCCGCAACCGCGCTGATCAGGCAGAGGTCGCGCGCCAGCAGGAACGGGCCATGGAAGCGGCCTGCCGTTCGATTTCGCGACGCGCCGAGCGACGCCGCGAGATCCTCGGCTCCCCACATCATGCCCCACAGCCGCGGGCTCATGTTCTCGAAATCGAGCAGCTTGAGGACGGCCCTCGCTGTCTCCGTCGCCACCGTCACTATTCTCGTTGAGCCATGTTCAATCCCGGCGGCGGCCTCGAAGGCATCGAGATAGAGCGAGAGGCGATTGACATCGGCCGCGCCGGCGCATTTCGGCAGCACGATGCCGTCGGGCCGGCCCGGCATGACGCCCGCGAGGTCGCCAAGCGTCATGTCCGTGTCGAACGCATTGACGCGGACATACATCTTCTGGTTCGGATTCCGAGCATCGAGCATCTCGCGCACCGTACGCCGCGCACCGACTTTCTCGTCCGGTGCAATCGAATCCTCGAGGTCGAGGATCAGCGCATCAGCCGCAGTCTTCTTGGCGTTTTCGAACTTGCGCTGGCTGTCGCCGGGAACGAACAGGAATGATCGCATCGGCCTACGCTTTCGGTTTGCAGTGCATCAGGCCGGTACGGCGACAACTTGCCACCACCTCGCCGCGCTGATTGGTCATGGTGTGCTCGAATTCCACGATGCCCTGGTTCGGCCGCGACTCCTCGAAATGCAATCCAGCCATCAGCGCCCCCTGTAGTTCGGCGTCCGCTTCTCGACGAACGCATTCAGCCCTTCCTGACAATCTTCCGTCGTTGCGACGAGCGCAAAGCTCTCGGCCGCGTTCTCGACCGAGCGGCGGAAATCGGCGTCGACCGCCCGCATAAAGGCATCGCGCCCGATCTTCATGACGATGGGTGATTTGGCTGCGAACTTGCGCGCGATCTCCCGCGCCCGGTTCAGCGCGGTCCCCTTCGGCACCACTTCACTCAGCAGTCCCATGCGAAAGGCTGTCGCGGCATCGAAGGGCTCGCCCAGAAACAGCGGCCCGAAAGCCTGGTGCTTGCCGACCAGCCGCGGCAGTTGCACCAAGTGAATGGCCGGAATCAGCCCGACGTCGATTTCGGGATAACCGAAGGTACAGGCGTCGCCGGCGATGATCATGTCGCATGAGATGGCAATCGTCATCCCGCCGGCCCGCACAGCGCCATCGACGGCAGCGATGGTCGGCTTGCCCATGCGGTACTGGGTATCGTTGAGCGCGAAATACAGCCGTTCGAGAAATTTCTTGGTCTCGATGCCGGGCTTGCCGCGGACGATATCGAGATCGAGCCCGGCGCAAAACACCTTGTGCGCGCTGCCGATGATGACGGCGCGCACCGCTTCGTCGTCCCTCGCCTTCGCCAGCGCCGCCAGCAGCGCATCGATCAGGTCCATGCTGAGCGCATTGACTGGCCCGCGATCGAGCATGATCTCGGCAATATTGCCTGAGACGGAATAGCGAACGAGATCGATACTCATGCCGTGCCTCCCCTGGCCTGACGCACCGCGCCGGCGCTGACCAAATCGTCGATGGCGCCGCGCGCGAAACCCGCTTCCAGCAGCACCTCGTAACTGTCCTGGCCTATATCAGGCGCAGGGCGCAAGTCATCCTCCGAGAAGCTCGCAATGCCCGGCGTTCGCGGCGAGTAGACCGGCCCCACACCGGGCGTGTCCTGGCATACCGCTGCCCGTGTCGCCTCGACATGGAGGTTGCGCAGCCATTCGCCGGGATTGAGGATCCGTTCGGCGATCAGATCGGCGGCATGCAGGCGGGCAAGCCAGACATCTGTCGGCTGTTTCAGAAACACCTCCCGCAACTGCGGGATCAGCGCATCCACGGCGTCAGCGCGCCGGGCAAAATCGGCGAAGCGCGGATCGCTGGCGAGGTCGTCGCGGCCGATCGCCGCGCACAGCCGCTTGTACTGCGGCTCGTTCACCAGCGTGACCATCATCCAACCGTCGCCAGTCTGATAGGAGCCCGCCGGAACGTTGAGCGCGCGCGGCGCGCCGCCCTCCAGAACATGTTCGGCGACCTTGTGGCCGAGTAGTGCGGACGTCGATTGGCAAAGATTGACGTCGATCCAGCGCCCGGTGCCGACGGTCGCGCGCGCAAACAGCGTCGTCGCGATCGCCTGGAAGGCATAGACGCCGGTCACGACGTCGGAGATCGTGGTGCCGACCCGGTGCGGGGTCCCGTCGTTGCCGACATTGATCGAGACCAGGCCGGAGAACGCCTGCGCCACGGAATCAGAGCCCGGCCGCTTCGAATAAGGACCGCTCTGCCCGAACGCGCTGACCGAGAGATAGATCAGGCCGGGATTGTCGCGCGACAATTCCTCGTAACCGATCCCGAGCCGCGCTGCGACGCCGGGGCGGAAACCTTCGATCAGGACGTCGCAATCTCTCGCCAGCCTTCGGGCAATGGCGATGCCGTCCTTGTGCTTCATGTCAAGGCAAAGGCTGCGCTTGCCGCGGTTATAGACCGCCGAGAGTGTAGTATGGCTCCCATAGGTCGTGCCCAGAAACCGCGACCAATCCCCCTCCGGCGGCTCGACCTTGATGACATCGGCCCCGTAGACGCCCAGCAGCATCGCGCAATAGGGCGAGGCGATGCCTTGCCCGAAATCCAGCACGCGCAATCCGCGATACGGCGCCTCATGCGTCGGCGATAGCTTGCGTTCCCTAGTCATTTCGTCCCCCGGTCGGGCCGAAAGCTACAGCGCGAGGTAGCGCTGACGAATGTTTTCGTTGGCTTTCAGCTCTTCGATCCCGGATGTGTAGACGATCTGGCCCTTGTCGATAACCGTCGCGTGGCTCGCAAGGCCAAGGCAAAAATGCATGTTCTGTTCGGCGATCAGCACCGTGGCGCCGGTGCCGCGGAGTTGTCGCAGCAATTCGCCGATCCGCTGCACGATGATCGGTGCCAGCCCCTCGCTCGGCTCGTCCAGCAGCAGCAGCGCGGGATTGCCCATCAGCGTGCGGGCAATCGCCAGCATCTGCTGTTCGCCACCCGACAGCCTTCCCGCGATTCGGTTGCGCAGCGGTTCCAGCAACGGAAACACGTCGTAAACGCGCCGGATCGACCATTCGTCCTCGCCATCAGGCCCCTTCTTGGCGCCGATGACCAAATTGTCCTCCACCGTGTGCTCCGGAAATATCTGGCGATCCTCCGGCACGAAGCCGAGACCGGCGCGCGCGATGTGGTGTGGCTTTAGCCCGGACACTACTTTGCCGCGCAAGGTGACTTTGCCGCGGCGTGCGGGAGCGAGCCCCATGATCGCCTTCATGGTCGTGGACTTGCCGGCACCGTTGCGGCCGAGCAGCGCCATGGTTTCGCCCTGCCGGACCGACAAGCCCACGCCGAACAGGATCTGGCTGGTGCCGTAATAGACGTCGAGATCCTCGACCTGAATGACCGGTTGCGCACTCATACCGCTGCCCCGGCGTGATGTTCGGTACCGAGATAGGCCTCGATCACGGCCTCGTTCCGGCGGATCGCATCCGGCGTGCCGGTTGCAAGAATGCGGCCGTAGCACAGCACGACGATCTCCGGCGCGATCTTGAACACGATATCCATGTCGTGCTCAATGAACACCACGGTGATCTTCTGCGTCTCCCAGAGCTCCCTCACCTTGTCGATCATCCGCCAGCGCTCTTCAGTGCCCATGCCGGCGGTGGGCTCATCGAGCAGCAGCACCTTGGGATCGAGCACCAGCGCCAGCGCGATATCGAGCAGCTTTTGGTCGCCATGGGAGAGCGTTGCCGCAGTGCGATTCCGTTTGCTCGCCAGCCCCAGCAATTCCATCGCGTGTTCGGCGCGGTCGCGCGTCTCGGCAAGAGGGAAACGACGGTGAAGCACGCTGGCGCGGCGCTGATCGGCGCAAACTGCCGCCAGCATCGTCTCCTGCACCGTCAGCGAGGGAAAAATGCTAGCGACCTGAAACGCACGGCCGATGCCGTGACGCACGATATCCGGCGGCGACCGCCCGGCCATGTCGACGCCATTGAGCAGGATCTGTCCGGAGTCGGGCTTCAGTGCACCGGTGATCAGGTTGAAGAATGTGCTCTTGCCGGCGCCATTGGGGCCGATCACGGCGGTGAGCGAACCGTCGGCAAAGTCGAGCGTGACATTGTCGGTCGCCTTGACGCCGCCGAACGATTTCGAAAGGGAGCGTATCTCCAGCATGGCTACTCCCCGGAACCATCGCGGCGTCGCGCATACCACTCGACCACAAAATCCATCAGGCCTTTCCGCAGGCCGATGGCAAAGAACAGGATCACGATGCCAAGCACGATACCGTAATATTCGGTCAGCCGCGTCACAGTGTCGTTGAGGATCAGCAGCAGCACGGTCCCGACCATCGGACCGAGGAACGTCGTGACGCCGCCCAGCATGTTGATGAAGATGCCCTCACCCGAGATCGTCCAGTAGGCGAACTCGGGATAGGCGCCCGACACGAACAGCGCCATGATGATGCCGCCGGTGGAGGCAAACAGTGCCGCCAGCACGAATATCGTGAGTTTTGCGCGCCAGACATCGATACCGATGAAGCTGGCGCGGGTGGCGTTGTCGCGGATCATCCGCAAGGTATAGCCGAACGGCGATTGCGCGATCTGGCGCATCAAGAGAAGTCCGATCACCAACAGCGCGCAACTCGTGATGTACAGATGCACATGGTTCGACAAATCGACGCCGAAAAAGGCCGGACGCGGAATGCCTCCGCGCAAGCCCTGGTCGCCGCCGGTCAACGACACCCAGGACAGAATCGTGCTGTGGATCAACATCTGGAACGCCAGCGTGACAAAGGCGAAATAGATCTCCTTCAGCCGCACGCAGATCGCGCCGATGACGGCAGCGATGAGGGTGGTAATAACGAGCGTTGCAACAAACGCGACGGGCACCGGCAGGCCGCTGCGCTGCATGATCAGGCCAAAGCCGTAGGCACCGAGGCCGAAGAACATGCCATGGCCGAACGAGACCATGCCCGTAAAACCGACCAGCAGGTTGAGCGAGGTTGCGAACAGTCCGAACGCCGAGCAACGGATGACAAAATCGAGCAGCGCCTTGCTGCCGGTGAGCATCGGCAGGATCGCCAGCACGGCAAAGGCCGCCAACGCGATCAGCACGTCGCGATAGCGCGAGCGCTGCGATTGGGATTCGATCCGCGGCACCACGGCGGCCTGTTCGGCCTGCAGCTCGGTCATGCGACCTCCTTGCCGAACAGACCGGTGGGCCGGGACACCAGCACGATCACCATGAACAGGTACATCAGCCCTTCCGTGAACAGGGGAAAGCCGAGCGATCCGAACGAGCGGATCATGCCGATCAGGATGGCGCCGATCAGCGCGCCGAGGATCGAACCCATGCCGCCGATCACCGTGACGATGAAGGATTCGATCAGGACCGAGAATCCCATGCCCGGCGTCAGCGAACGCACGGGTGCTGCGAGCGCCCCCGCAAGTCCCGCCAGCATGCCGCCGAGCGCAAACACCCCGCCATAGATAAGACCTGTATTGATACCGAGCGCAGACACCATGCCCGGATTATGTGCGGCCGCGCGGATCACCTTGCCGATCCTGGTGCGGGCCAGGCCGAGCCCGAGGATCACGGCTGCCACCAGCGCGACACCGATCAGGAGTAGATAATACGGCGGCACCACGCCGCCGGCGATGAACAGCGGCGCCACCTGGAACGCCGCCGGCATGCCCATCGACTTGAATTCCGGCCCCCAGATCATCCGCACGACATCATCGAAGATCAGCACGAAGGCATAGCAGACGAGCAACTGCATCAGCACGTCGGAGCCATAGACCCGGCTCATGAACACGCGCTCGAAGATCAGGCCAAGCAAGGCCGTGCCGGCCGCCCCGCACAGCATCGCCAGCGCAAAACTGCCGGTGACCTGATAGGCCGTCATCGCGAAATAGGCGCCGAACATATAGAAGGCGCCATGACTGAAGTTCACGACCTTGAGCACGCCGAAGATCAGCGTCAGCCCGACGGCGACCAGAAACAGCAACATGCCAATGATGAAGCCGCTGGTGGTCTGCGTCACCAGGCAGGCAGAACTGGCGAGACAGCCGGTAAGTGCGTCGAGGTCCAAGGGAAGCATCCATTACAGCACGCCGGAAAGGGCGACGCGCGAAAAACATTCGGCAGCGAACGGAGGCGGCCTACGCCACCTCCGCCTCCGCCGATCGATCAGGTGTAACCCTTGCTCTTCTTCCACTCGGCTTCGAGCTCGAATATCGTCTTCCAGTCCCCGGCCTGAACCTGCGGCACGTAAGGCTCCTGCGGGATCGTCGTTCCCCAGCCGATCGCATAGCCGACCAGCGTCTGGTCCTCGGCGCGCATGGTGACGGTGCCGTCGGCACCGAACGGCGACTTGATCTTCAGGCCGCGCAACGCCTCCGCAATCTTCTTGCCGTCGGCTGAATTCGCCTTCTTCGAAGCTTCCGCCAACAGCATGATTGCAGTTGCATTTTCCCATGACCAGTTGGTGGGATATTCGTTGTACTTCGCCTTGTAAGCGTCACCCCATGCTGCGTTCTCCGGTGTTGCCGGATAGGTCTTGATGTAGCGGTTACCGGAGTGAATGCCCTTCGGCAGGTTCTTCACGACCGTCAGGGCGGTGTAGTCGGCCATGTTGACCGCAAACACCTCCATCTGACTGAACAGCGCGTAGATATTGGCCTGATCGATATAGGACGTGAGGTCGCCGCCCCAGAGGCAGGAATACAGAGCCTGCGGCTTCGCCTGCAGGATTTTCGTCACCACCTCGGTGTAATCAGGCTGGAAGAGCTTGGGCCAGGACTCGCTAATGATCTCAACGTCAGGCGCGAAGCGCTTGAGATACGTCACATATTCGCCGGTGGTGTCGCGGCCATAGGCATAGTCGGGCGAGCAAGTCGCCCATTTCTTCAGCCCCTTGGCCTTGGCAATCGCCGCTGCGTAGCTGCCGCCGACGATCGAGTCGTGCACGCCCTGGCGTGCGGTGCGGAACGCGTTGGGAATGTGCTGCTTGGGATCGGCAGTCAGCGCCGAGGTTTCCGAATTGGTGTGGATGCAGAGCACGCCGAGATCGCGCGCCACCTCATGCACCGCGAAGGCGCCCGATGATGCTTCCGCGTCGATCAATATTTCGCATCCATCGGTGTTGACGAGTTCGCGGGCGACGCGGGCGGCTTCCTGCGGCTGTCCTTTGGAATCGCGGATCACCATCTCGATCTGCCGGCCGGCCAGCCCGCCGGCAGCATTGACCTTTTCGATTTCCAGCATCACGGCGTTGCGCGACGAGGTTCCGAGCTGCGCCACGCGGCCGGAGAGAATGGTCGGCATGCCGATCTTGATGGTCTTGGCTTGCGCGCGCGCCACCCAGGGCGTCGCAAATGTCACGGCCCCGGCGCTCATCATCGCCAACGTTGCACGCCGGCTTACGCCCGGTTTGCGGGTTCTCGTCATTGCTTCCTCCCTGTGGGGTTGGCGTTCCCAAATCCCTGGCGGAGATCGTATCGCCTCCGTACTCACAAGGATTTCAGAGCAAGGGGGGTGACGTCAAGCCAAAGATGAATTACGACTCATAATTCATCTAGGGAGAAACGGACCCGGAAACCGGGCTTTTGGGCGGATAATGATCAATCTATCCAGCTTCATCGCGTTTCACGCCCGGCGGACGCCGGATCGCTGTGCGCTGAAATACCGCGGCGAGGACGTCTCCTATGTTGATTTCGACTCCCGCATCCGTCGGGTTGGCGGGTGGCTGGCTGGGCGTGGAATCGGCCCGGGCGACGTCGTTGCGGTGCTGATGAAGAACAGCACCGCCTTTCTCGAACTGGTATTTGCAACCAGCCACATCGGCGCTGTGTTTCTGCCGATCAACTATCGCCTCTCCGCCGATGAAGTCGGCTACATCGTCGGCAATTCCGGCGCGCGCATCCTGATTGCAGATGAAGAACTCGCGGGTATCGCTGCAGGCGGCGCGCCGGTGGTGCTGCTCGATAAAGCCGCACAAGCCGCCGCTACTCAGCTCGCGCCCGACATCGCGCCCGCCCCGATGCACGTCCGTCAACCGCGCGACCTGATGCGGCTGATGTACACGTCAGGCACGACCGATCGGCCCAAGGGCGTCATGCTCACTTACGAGAACCTGTACTGGAAGTCGGCCGACCAGACGCTCGTGCTCGGATTGAACGGCGACACGCGATTGCTGGTGGTCGGTCCGCTCTACCATGTCGGCGCTCTCGATCTGCCGGGCATCGCGGTGCTCTGGCACGGCGGCATGCTTTCCATCCACCGCAACTTCGAGCCTGAGCAGGCGCTCGCCGCCATCGAGACGGAGGAACTCAACGCCGCGTGGTTCGCACCCGTGATGACGACCGCGATCCTTACCTGCCCCACCCGCGACCGCTACGATGTCTCCAGCCTGCGCTGGGCGATCGGCGGTGGCGAGAAGACGCCGGAAATGCGCATCCGCGCCTTCTCCGATTATTTCAGAAACGCCCGCTACATCGACGCCTATGGGCTGACCGAGACCTGCGGCGGTGACACCTTCATGGAAGCCGGCCGCGAGATCGAGAAGATCGGCTCGACCGGCCGCGCCATCGCCCATGTCGAAATCGAAATCCGCGACGATGCCGGCAACCGGCTGCCGTCTGGCGAGAATGGCGAAATCTGTCTGCGCGGGCCCAAGGTTACTCAGGGCTACTGGAAGGATCCCGAGAAAACCGCGGCCGCGTTCTTCGGCGACTGGTTTCGTACCGGCGACGTCGGCTACCTCGATGAGGACGGCTTTCTCTACCTGACCGACCGCAAGAAGGACATGATCATTTCCGGCGGTGAGAATATCGCATCCTCCGAAGTCGAGCGCGTCATTTACGAACTGCCGCAGGTGCGCGAAGTCGCCGTTGTCGGCATATCAGACGCGCGCTGGGGCGAAAGGCCTGTCGCGGTTGTGGTGCTGGGGGATGGCGCCACGCTGGAGCTGCCCGATCTCGCCGATTACTGCCGCGCACGCCTCGCAGGCTTCAAGGTACCGAAGCAACTCATCATCCGCGACAGCCTGCCGCGCAACCCTTCAGGAAAAGTCCTCAAGCGCGTGCTGCGCGCCGAACTGGAATCCCACGCATGACGCAATCATCGCAAGCCGCACCGGGCAAGGTGACAAAACTCAATCGGGCCGAGCGCAACGCCTGGACCAAGCGCAACATCTTCGACGCCGCCACCAAGGTCGTCGGCAAAGTAGGTTATGCCGAGGCTTCGGTTGCCCGCATTACCGAGGAGGCCGGTGTCGCGCAGGGAACGTTCTACAATCACTTTGAAAATCGCCAGGAACTGCTCGATCAATTGCTGCCGAAGGTCGGCACCGACATGGTTTACTTCATCCGCGGGCGTACCGGAAGCGCACACGCGGCAAGGCAGGAAATCGAACGCTTCAGCGCTTTCTTCGATTTCATCCGTGAGGTGCCTGAATTCCTGCGCATCCTAAACGAAGCCGAATATTTCGCGCCGATCGGCTATCAGAAACACCTCGATAACATCGCGACCGCCTATGTCCGCATCCTCCGGCGTGCCCGCCATGCCGGCGCAATCGTGGATTACAGCGATGAGGAGTTCGAAGCTATCGTCCACATACTAATGGGCGCGCGCGGTTACCTGAGCCGTCGCTACTCCTATGTTGGCGGCAACGTCACCGCAGCGCCTGAGCATGTCATCTCTGCCTACCGAAAGCTGGTCACGCGCGGGCTGTTTACCTCGAGCAAAGGCAACAACCATGACCGCTGAGGGTATCGTCCTCGTCACCGGCGGCAGCCGCGGCATTGGCGCCGCCACTGCGACGCTGCTGGCCGAACAGGGCCGGCGCGTGGTGATATCAGACATCGCGCCGGAGCCGCTGGCTGGAACGCAAGTCGTCCTGTGGCCGGCCCCCTTCGACGTCGCAAACGAAAGCGCCGTCGTCAGCGGCATCGACGACATCGAGGCCGCACATGGACCAATTACGGGGCTGGTCAACGCCGCCGGCGTCTTCGGCAAGATGCACCGGATCGAGCGCGTGCGGATGGATCAATGGGACCGCGAGGTCAACATCGATCTGCGTGGCACCTTTCTGGTCGCCCGCAGCGTCGGGGTGAAGATGGCCGAGCGCCGGCATGGCGCGATCGTCAACGTTGCCTCCGTTGCCGGCATGACGTCAGGTCCGATCCATGCCTATACCGCCGCGAAAGCCGGCGTCATCCAGATCACGCAGACGCTGGCCGCCGAATGGGGCCGCAGCGGCGTGCGCGTCAATGCGGTCTCGCCGGGCTTTACGCGCACCGTCATGCTTGAAGCCGGTATTGCCTCCGGCGCACTGAACAAGAAATGGCTGGAAAGTCCGACCGCGATGAACCGGCTGGTGGAGCCGGTCGAGGTCGCGCACGCAATCGCCTGGCTGCTTTCGCCACTGAGCAGTGGCGTCACCGGGATCAACCTGCCGGTCGACGCGGGATATATCGCGGGCACCACATGGGCCGCCTATGGCGGCCTACCGGAAGCACCAATCGCATAAACGAGGACATCAGCATGAATATCGAGCTATCGCGCAAGAAACTCGATCTGTCTTCGGCCATCGCCGAGGGCGACATCCGCGTGCTGTTGATGGTGCTGGTCCATATGACCGGCGACGAGCGCTGGCTAGAGCCGCCCTACAGGCCCAAGCGCGACGTGCGCCTGATTCCAGATCCGCAAGCCGGCATGCCCCAGGAAATCCAAGCCGAAATCCGCGCCGCCGTTCTGAAACTGTTCGCAAACGGCGAACCAAAGCCCGTCATCACCGACCCCGGTGACGAATTGATGCTGAAGATGATGCGCGCCACGCTTGGCGAAAGCGTCGCGCCGGAGTATGCGCCGCTGATGCGCGAAGAAATGGGTTTCATTCCCCGGGAGGCGCGCTGGACCAAACCGCCATCGAACGAGAAGTTGACGCAGCAACATGTCTTGATCGTCGGCGCCGGCGTCTGCGCCGTCGCGTTGGGTGTTGCCCTTGGCCGGCTCGGCATCCCCTACACCATCGTCGAGAAGAACGACGAACTCGGCGGCACCTGGTATGTCAACCGCTATCCCGGCTGCGGCGTCGATACGCCGAACCATTCCTATTCCTTCTCGTTCGGCGCGCGCAACCCGTGGACGCGTTATTTCGCCCAGCGCCAGGAGCTGCTCGACTACCTCAAGAAGGTCGCGCTCGAATACGACATCCGGAAACATCTGCGTCTCAACACCGAACTGAAATCGTCGCACTGGGACGAGAACAAGCGGCGCTGGATCTCCAAATTGAAGACCGCCAATGGCGAGGAGATCTTTGAATCGAGCACGCTGGTCAGCGCCATCGGCCAACTCAACGACCCCTCACCCGCGCACTTCAAGGGCGAGGAGGATTTCAAGGGTGAGATGCTGCACTCAGCCTTGTGGACCGACGACGTCAAGCTCGACGGCAAACATGTCGCCGTCATCGGCACCGGCGCAACCGCGATGCAGCTGGTGCCGTCGATCGCTGACCGCGTCGCGTCGGTCACCGTCTACCAACGCACCGCGCAATGGGCGCGCCCGGTGGCAGGCTATTCCGACCCCATCAGCGAAGGCGCACGGTGGCTGCTCGCAAACCTGCCGTTCTACGTGCAGTGGTATCGCTTCAATATGTTCTGGCGCTACGGCGACGGCCTGTTGCCGTTCCTCCGCAAGGACCCGGAATGGCCGCATCCCGAGCGCGCCGTGAATAAGGGCAACGACCGGCATCGCGAGGAGCTGACGGATTTCATCCTGTCCGAATTGAAGGACCGTCCCGACCTGATCGAGAAATGCGTCCCGACCTATCCGCCCTATGGCAAGCGCATCCTGCTCGACAACAACTGGTTCAAGACGCTGACGAAGCCGAATGTCGAACTGGTCACCGACAAGATCGATCATTTCGCAGCGAACGGCATCGTTGCTTCGGACGGCAAGTTGCGGCCGGCCGATGTCATCGTGATTTCGACGGGATTCAAGGTCACGGAGATGGCGGCACGTCTCAACATCAGCGGGCGTGACGGCAAGAATCTTAGGGTGGCCTGGGCCAACGACAACCCGACAGCCTATCTCGGTCTCACCGTGCCGGACTTTCCGAACTTCTTCGTGATGCTCGGTCCCAATTCAGGCCCCGCGCATGGCGGCAGCGTGATCTTCCAGTCGGAATGCCAGAGCCGCTACATCTCCACTTGCCTCGTCGAAATGATGGAGCGTGATATCGCCGCCATCGATGTTCGCTCCGAAGCGCACGATCAATACATCCGAAAAGTGGATGCCGAGCACGAGCAACTGATCTGGACTCATCCCGGCATGACAACTTACTACCGCAACGGCCAGGGCCGGGTTTTCTCGGCGATGCCATGGCGATTTGTGGATTACTGGGCCATGACCCACGATCCCGATTTACGTGATTACCGCCAGACCAAGCTCTGACATTTGTTCCCAGCGGAACCGGTGCATGAGTGCCTATGGGATAGCTTGACACCAGCCCGTATCTGCCGCAGCATTTCGGTGCTGCACCTGTTGGAGCACGGAGCGGGTGGCTCCCCACTTCGCAGGCATTGACGCCCCCGGTCAGATGATCAAGGCGACACGCAGCGGGTGCGGACGAAAGTCCGTCGGCCAACTCTTGAGGAGGAGCATGACGCCACCGGATCAGTCTGGTGACCTTGCTCATCGCAAGGTCCAGGTGCGGTCGAGGTCATAAGCAGCTGCCAGCCTCGTTGCGCCTTCAACAATTCGAACATATACGCGGGACTGGAGCGCAAAGGCCACGCGCTGTCGGATCCTGAGATACATACTGGTGTCTACCAGAAACCCTTCGCCTATAACGAAGATGTAGGGCCCCGCGATGCTCTCATGCACCGGGGCCCATTCGTTTTCGGAATATCAAAACCTTCGGAATAACAAAGCCGCGCCGCATGGTTCCATGCTCTGTTCGGATCGGTGATACCGATCTGATCGAACAAGGACACGCCATGGAAGGAGCGCGCGTACGGATCTACACCGATTACAAAAGCCCCTATGCGTTCGTCGCCGACAAGCGGCTGTTCGAACTCGAGGAAATCTGTGACGCCGAATTGGAATGGCTGCCCTACACGCTGCGCATTCCAGAATTCATGGGCACGGTGGAAGAGCGCACACCACATTTCTGGCGCAAGGTGCGCTACGCCTATATGGACGCTCGCCGCTACGCCAATGCGCAGGGCCTCACCATGGAGGGGCCGCGGCGACGCTTTCTATTCCAGCGCCGGCATCAAAATCAGCTTGATCATCTAACGATTTCAAGGCGCATTTGGAGAAAACGGCCAAAACGCTCTCTGGCAATTCCAATAGCTTGGCAGCCATTTCCAAAATATGGAAGCAGTCGCTGCAGGAAGAAGCAGTCCGAAAAAATCTGGGCGGCGGGTTCCGCCCACACGCTCAAGAGCTTCGGTGTCGAGGGGATCAGCATCGACGCTCTTCTTGCGTTTGCGATGCGCGACCCACAGGCAACCGACTGTTCCAACTCTGCCTTCGCTGCAAATGCGTCGAGCTTGGCGCCATTAAGATCGACACCTGTCACCGGTGCCCCAGGTTGATCGCCAAGCTCGTTATCGCCGGCCTGCCCCCTGCGCCGCCGCGGTAACGACAATCGCTTTTTCGTTCCAATGACATCACTTCTTGCGTGGATACTCTTTCCGGCATTCCTGACCCGCTGAAATCAGCATCCTATAGACTGTCGATCGAATCCAGATCCGCCATCGCAGTCGTTATTCGTTCGATCATAATCAGCGTCGTCTCCTCGGGCTGCATGTTCGGCAGCAATGGGGAGTGACACAGCGTAATCGTCCACATCAGGAGCGCGTGCACCATCTGCTCCCTGTAATGTCGAAAACTCTCGTCAAAATCCGGCCTTGAGCCCGTGAGTTCGGTAAATCGTTCGAGATAGCGAACCAGCAGATCCTTCTCCCACATGCGGCGATCGGCCGGCGTCAGCGCCGCTGTCACCGCGTAGGCAAAGTCCCGTGACCAATGGCCGCGCGACAGGCACTGCCAGTCGCACAAACCCATCTTTCCCGCCGCTGTCCGGTACCAGTTTCCGATGTGCACATCGGAGTGGATCAGGCCCTGCCCCTCGCCTTCGTGGACGGCAAGTGCGCGCATTGCCGCCGGCCACACCGCATCGCGTTGCGCCATTACCTTCCCTGGAATAACGTGCGAGGCAGCCTCGAATGCCTTTCGGGTGTAATACTCCAGGCTCATCTTTTCGGCGCCGATCGTGAACCACCTCGGATAGCCGGCAACCCAGCGATATCGCGTCGCAAGCTCGCGATCGCCGTGAAAGCGCGCATGCAGCGCGGCCAGCACATCAATCATGTCATCCGCCATCTCGCGGGTGACATAGGTCCGGTGATTGCAGAATGTCGCGGACTTTGTCGCGACCAGATCTTCCAGCAGCAGAATCGATGCAAATGTCCGGCGGTCGAATGCGGCGTGGTAACCCAGCGGCGCCTCGATCTGCAGCAATGACCGAAGCTGCGTGAAGAACTGACCCTCCACCCGCGCCGTGCCGTTGAAGCCGCCGATCATGCGCGTGACGACGCTCGGCAGCGACTTCGTGAAGATCGAACCGGGCAAGCCGGCGCGACGACCTGCTTCGTTGTAGCTGACGATCAGCCGGTGCCGCTCGTGCGTTCCAGCACTGGCTGGCTTGATCTCGACCGCCACGACCGCAGCGCCCGGGTGGCTTTCGCAAAGTACGGCCGTCAGCCATTCGGGCGTGATCGCGTTCGGCGCGCAAGGCACGTCGTCACGTTGCCGCGCCTTCGGCCTGATGAGGCGCTCAAACGCAACGCGTCCTCCGATTCTCAGCGCGGCCAAAGCCGTCGTGCTTGATGCACCCATCATCCCTCCTCCGGCCGACAGCATCGCCATCCAGCCCGCATTCTGCTTGGCCCGCAAAACGACAGTCGATTTAAATTAGTACGCTTTAGTACGATCTGTATCATGACCGGATCGACAGTCAAAGCTCCGACCACCTCGACGCGAGATAATCGTCGATTGCCTTCTCTTTGCGGCGCAACAAACCACACCCGCGAATTCCGCTTGGGATAGCACAGTGTTATAGTATATGATACACTGGTGTACGGACGGAGGAGCCGCATTCGGGCGCCGTCCATGAACGGAAAATAAAATCGGCATCGGAGGGGAAGCATGAAGTTCTCAACACTGAGCATCGTCTCGACTCTGCTAATGGGCGGCTTCGCAGTCGAAGCCGTGGCGGCTGAAAAGAAGTACGGCCCGGGCGTTACCGACACCGAAATCAAGATAGGCCAGACCGTGCCCTACAGCGGACCGGCCTCGGCCTTTTCGAGCTATGGCCGCGTCATGACCGGCTATTTCCAGATGCTGAACGAGAAAGGCGGCATCAACGGCAGGAAGGTGAATTTGATTTCGCTCGACAATGCGTTCAGCCCGCCGAAGGCCATCGAACAGACCCGCAAGCTGGTCGAAAACGACGAAGTTCTCGCGGAAGTCGGCACCGTCGGCACCGTCCCCAACATCGCCGTTCAGAAGTATCTCAACCAGAACAAGGTTCCTCACGTCTTCATCTCGGCCGGCGGCCGGCGGTTCAACGATCCCCAGAACTTCCCCTGGACGGTGCCGTTCTATCCGCCGTTCGAAATGGAAGGTGCCACCTTCGGACAATTCATCCTCAAGAAGATGCCGAATGCAAAGATCGCCGTCCTCTATCAGAACGACGACTACGGAAAGGACTATCTTGCAGGCTTCAAACGAGGACTGGGAACCGGCACCGCAAAGATCGTCGCGGAAGCCACGTACGAGATCAGCTACCCCACCGTCGATTCCGAGATGATCCAGCTCAAAACCTCTGGCGCCGATACGCTGATCCTTTTCACGACGCCAAAATTCGCCGCCCAGGCCATCAAGAAGGCAAACGAGCTGAACTGGAAGCCGACGCAGCTCTTGGCCAGTCCGGTGAACTCGGTGCAGGGCGTGCTGACACCTGCCGGGCTGGAGAACGTTCAGGGCGCCTTCACGACGCAGTTCACAAAGCAGGCCGGTGATCCCGCCTGGGCACAGGATCCAGAGGTCGTCGACTATATCGCCTTCATGAAGAAGTGGGCGCCGAATGACAGTCCGAACGATTTCATTGCGCTCTCGGGTTACGTCAACGCGCAGGCCATCGCGCTGGGGCTGAAGCGCTGCGGCGACAACCTGACGCGGGAAAACCTGCTGGCCCAGGCGACGACCTTCAACAAGGAACGGATCGGCATGCTGCTTCCGGGGATCGAGCTGACCAATTCGAAGGAGAACTACGCCCCCTATCGCACACTGCGCATGGCCGTCTTCGAGAAGACGTCATGGAAGCTGCTCGAGGAATGATTGCAGTGCCGAGGGCGGGACCCGGAGCGTCTCGCCCTCGATCGATCGACCGCCGCCCGCTTAGCCGATCACTTGCTCGCGGCGCAATTCGTCGATGGCTGCCGGCGACAGGCCTGTCTCCCGCAGGATCTCGTCGGTATGTTGTCCCGGCATCGGCGGCGGCAGGCCTGCGCTGCGTTCCTCCCCGACGAACGTCACGGGGTGACCCACGCAGTGGAGACGACCGGCTGCGGCGTGATCGTACTGCATGATTAGCGCATTCGCCCTGGTGTGCGGATGCGCTAGAAGTTGAGCGATCGTATTGATCGGCGAACAGGGAATGCCGACCTCGTTGAGCGCCGTATTCCACTGCTCGACCGTTCGCGACGCGATCGCTAACTGCACATGACCCAGCGTTTCGGCGCGATGGACGACACGGTCGGCATTGGTGCGAAACCTGGGGTCGTCGACGATCGCATTCAGGCCCGCCACCGCGCAGAACTTGCGCCAGAGATTGTCGTTGGCCACGCCGATCATGATCGGTCCATCGGACGCCTCGAACGCCTGGTAGGGACAGAGCGATTCATGGCTGGAGCCGCATTTGGCGGGCTGCACCCCGCGCTCCCAGAAGGTCTGCAGATTGTAGCCCAAAAGCCCGAGCGCGGTGTCGAACAAAGACACTTGTATGGATGCCCCCTTGCCCGACTTCTCTCGCGCCAGCAGGCAGGCCAAAATGCCACTGAAGGCGTGCACGCCCGTCATCTGGTCAATCGGCGAAATCGGGCTTCGGATGTAACCGCCACCCTCATCCCCCGTCATCGACATGATGCCGCTGAAAGCCTGCAGAATCACATCGTAGCCCGGTGAATTCTTCAGCGGCCCGGAACGGCCAAATCCGGAGATGCTGCAATGGATCAGCCGGTCGTTCAGCGCGCGAAGACTGTCGGCGTCGATCGCCAGCCGTTCGGCGACGCCCGTGCCAAAACTCTCGATCGCAACATCGGCCGATCGTGCAAGTTCGTGGACGAGCGCACGCCCCTTCTCCGATTTCATGTTGATCGCAATGCTGCGCTTGTTGCGGTTGGCGCTCAGGAATACCGTACCCAGCCCCGGCGCTGGAAAGGGCGGCCATCCGCGCGTCTCGTCGCCCTGCCCGACCGCCTCGACCTTGATCACTTCTGCACCGAGGTCGCCGAGATACTGGGCGCAGAGCGGGCCGGCGAGAACCTTCGAAAGATCAAGAACCCTGACACCATCGAGCGGCTTTGCCACGATTTCTCTCCTTTCGGGTGCGCGCTTCGCCTAACCAACTCCGGCGGCCAACAAGCCACCGAGGTAAGCGGGAAAGCCTTCCTTTGTTACGAGCAGGTAATCGGCGGCCCGGCGCTCAGCCTCGTCAAGCTGGGACCGCCAGCCTGCCGCCACGTCTTCAGCCTCAGCGAGGCGAGCGCGCAGGAGCTCCTTCCCCCACGTCTTCGGCTCGTCGTCGAACCAATAGCTTGAACCCGAGATCCGACCATCAAAGACAGGCTTCTGCGCCTGGTCGATACCAAATCCCGCCCGCGCGAAGGATTGCGAGAGCTCTTCGCCTCTTTCCGATTGGACACCCAGTACGCGTGAGATCGCCGCGACAGCATCGACGACCCTGGGATTCATCCCGTTCTTTTTCAGCCGCTCATAGTCGAGCCTTCCAAGGAACAGCGTGCGGATCATGTTGCGGGGCTCCCGCCGCTGGATCAGCTTTGCAAAGATGTTCATCTCAGTCCGGATCGCAGCGTCGAAGCTTTGCGGAAGTCCCTGTTCGACGCAGTCGAGAATGGCGAGCGGCGCGGGATAGTGCCCCAGTGTCTCGGCCAGAACGCTCGCGCGCCGTTGTCCGATCTGCGCCGCGAAACGTTCTGCATCCTTTGCGCGCCAGTCGGGCCAGTCCCATGGCTGCGTGGCAGGCGGGCGCGACAATACCCAACGCTCCGCAGCCGCCACCTCCTCGCCCGGCGCCACCAATGCGTCCGCAAGGCCGACCGCGATAGCTGCCGCGCCGCCAATCCTGGCACCGTCGAGCAGAACCGGCAGTGCCGCCTCGACGCCGATCAGGCGCGGAAGGCGCTGGGTCCCTCCTCCTCCCGGCAACAATCCCACCAGCGATTCGGGCAGGCCAAACATGCTCTGCGGCTGATCGGTGATGACCCTGTAATGCGCCGCAAGCGCGAATTCGGCGCCGCCTCCCAGCGCCAATCCCGCGATCGCTACCGCGATCGGCTTGCCCGCGGTTTCGAGCTTGCGCAATCCCCGGCTCAGCCGGAAGAAATGATCGAACGCGACGCGGTCGCGTTCGGCCGCGGGCGCCGCCATGATCATATCGTAGGCGGTCTCCAGCTCGGCCAGATCGGCGCCGGCGCAGAACGCGGAAGCCTTGCCGGAGCGGATGACAACGCCCGCCACGTCACTTTGCGGCAGCCAGTCGGCAAACCTGCCGAGTTCCTCGATCGCTGCGTTCGAGAAGACGTTCATCGAACGGCCGGGCATGTCGAAGACCAGGTGAACGACCCCGCTCAGTGACCGTTCGGTCCGAAATTGCTTCAGCTCCGGCGCTCCCGGCATCGTTTCCTCGTTGCTTAAGTTACCGTTCGTTGGTGTACTATCGTGCTTGCGCAACGCCAGCCTTGCGTTGTATACCCATCCCAAAGATAGTACACTAGCAAACTAAATCAGACAGGACGCGTTTTGACAATGATCGAGCGCACGATCTTTCGCGAAGAGCATGAAATTTTCCGGGAAACGGTCCGGCGCTTCGTCGATCGCGAGATCGTGCCCTTCCACGCCAAATGGGAAGAGGACGGCATCGTTCCGCGTGACCTGTGGCTGAAGGCCGGCGCCGCCGGCCTGCTCTGCTGCACCGTCCCTGAGGAATATGGCGGGATGGGGCTCGATTACCTCTTTGACGTCGTTGTCTTCGAGGAGTTGTGGCGGTCCGGCGCCAGCGGGCCTGGCTTTCTGATCCATACCGACCTGGTGGCGACGTATCTTCTGTCCTTCGGCACCGAGGCGCAAAAGCGCACATGGCTGCCCAGGATGGTCTCGGGCGAAGCGATCGGATCGCTCGGCATGACCGAGCCTCATGCCGGCAGCGACCTCAAGGCGATCCGGACCCGCGCCGTGCGCGACGGTGACGACTTTGTCATCAACGGCCAGAAGGTCTTCATTTCCAACGGCCAGCTTTGCGACTTCGTCGTATTGGCGACCAAGACCGACAGCCATGCCGGGGCAAAAGGGGTTACGCTGTTCATCGTCGAGAGCGACCGGCCTGGCTTCAAGCGTGGCCGGAATCTGGAAAAGCTCGGCATGAAGGCGCAGGATACGTCGGAACTGTTCTTCGACAATGTCCGCATTCCCGCAAGCAACCTGCTGGGCAAGGAAGGCAAGGGATTCGCTCAGATGATGACCAAGCTGTCGCAGGAGCGCCTCGCCCAGGCGATCCGTTCGGCTGTTGTCACCGAGACGGTGATCGACTGGACGTTGCAATATACGGCCGAGCGCAGCGCGTTCGGTCAGAAGATTGCCGATTTCCAGAACACCCAGTTCAAGCTGGCCGATCTCAGGACCAAGGCGGCCGTCGCACGCGTCTTTACCGACAAATGCATCTCGCTTTTCATGGAAGGCAAGCTCGATCCCGTGGACGCCGCGATGGCAAAAATGTTCACCTCCGAGCTTCACTGCGAAACGGTGGATGAATGTCTGCAGCTATTCGGCGGCTGGGGATATATGTGGGAGTATCCGATTGCGCGGGCCTACGCGGATGCGCGGATCGTAAAAATCGCCGGAGGTTCGATCGAAATCATGAAGACGATCATCGCGCGGCAGATGTATTCGCATCACGGATTTACGCTGCAGAAGAACGGCGCGGTCTCGTGAGCTGAGCGCCGCTGGTGCGCGCTGAGACACCGGCAGCGCCATATTTCGGCTTGATCGGGCCACGCGCGCCAACAACAATGACAAACGACAAGGGAGATTTGCGTTGAAGGGCCTATCTGGAAAAGTCGCCGTGGTCACCGGCGGAGGACAAGGAATCGGTCGCGGGCTGACGCTGCGTCTCGCCGAAGAAGGCTGCAAGGTCGCAGTGTTCGACATCAACCCGCAAGCCGGCGAGGAAACCGCAAAGCTCGCGCCGCAGGCGGTCATCAAGACCTATGCGGTGGATGTCGGAGATGCCTCCTCCGTCGGCGACGCGGTAGCGAAGGTCGAAGCCGATCTCGGCCCGATCTGGCTCCTGGTCAACAATGCCGGTTGGGACCGGCCGATGCCGTTCCTGAAGACGGACAAGGACCTCTGGGACAAGATCATCCGCATCAACCTCTATGGACCGCTCAACACCCACAAGGCGGTTGCTCCACTGATGGCCGAACGCGGTGGCGGGCGAATTGTCAACATCGCCTCCGATGCGGCGCGGGTCGGAACCAGTGACGAGGCCGTCTATTCCGCCTGCAAGGGCGGGCTGATCTCCTTCACCAAATCGCTGGCCCGCGAGCTGGCGCGCAAGAACGTCCTGCTCAACGCCATCTGCCCGGGTCCGACCAACACGCCGATGATGGCCACCGTCCTTGGCGAGGGCGAGCAAGCCGTTAAATGGAAGGACGCGATGGTCAGGGGAATCCCACTGCGGCGAATGGGCGAGCCCGAGGACTATGGCGGGATCGTTGCCATGCTCGCTTCCGACGATGGAAAATATATCACCGGACAGACCATTTCCGTCTCCGGCGGAATGAACATGATCTAAGCGCGAGGAAACGCCATGACCGATCCCAAGCAGTTCACCGACGTCATCTATGAAGTTCGCGACCGCGCGGCGTGGATCATCATTAACCGTCCAAAAGTGTACAACGCGTTCCGCGGACAGACATTGGAGGAACTGATCCAGGCCTTCCATCTCGCAGCCAACGATCGGCAGGTCGCGAGCATCGTCCTGACCGGCGCCGGCGAAAAGGCCTTCTGCACCGGAGGCGATCAATCGGCGCATGAGGGCCAGTATGACGGCCGCGGCGTGGTGGGACTGCCGATCGACGAACTGCAGGGACTGATCCGCGACGTTCCGAAGCCGGTGATCGCCCGCGTCAACGGTTTCGCCATTGGTGGCGGCAACGTGCTCGCCACGCTCTGCGACCTTACCATTGCGGCCGACACCGCCCAGTTCGGACAGGTTGGTCCGAAAGTCGGATCGGTCGACGCCGGCTGGGGTACGGCCTTTCTTGCGCGCCACGTCGGCGACAAGAAGGCCCGCGAGATCTGGTTCATCAACGATCGCTACACCGCCGAGCAGGCGCGCGAAATGGGCCTGGTCAACAAGGTCGTGCCGGCGGCAGAGCTCGACGCTGCCGTGAAGGACTGGACCGACAAGCTGGCGCAGCGGTCGCCGACCGCGATTGCGCTCGCCAAGCGGTCCTTCAACGCCGATTCAGACAACATCCGCGGCATCAGCAACTTCGCCCTTCACGCGGTGAAAATGTTCTACGACACCGCCGAATCAAAGGAAGGCGTCTCGGCGTTCAACGAGAAGCGCGAACCGAACTTCCACAAGTTCGTGACCTGACGATTACCGTCTGTCACGCATCGGCTTGCAAGCTGAGAGAGGGATCATGGCGTCGTACAAGGTCATCATTTCCTGCGCGGTAACCGGATCGATCCACACGCCCTCGATGTCGCCGTATCTGCCGGTAACGCCGGCCGAGATCGCCGAGTCCGCCCTGGGCGCCGCGCAGGCGGGAGCGGCGATCGTTCACCTTCACGCGCGCAATCCGGTCGATGGGCGGCCGGATCAATCGCCGGAGGCTTTTGAGCCGTTCCTGCGCATCATCAAGCAGAGCTCCAACGTTGTCGTGAACCTGACGACCGGCGGCTCGCCCTATATGACCGTCGAGGAGCGTGTGCGGCCGGCGGCGACCTGGAAGCCGGAGGTCGCGAGCCTCAACATGGGGTCGATGAATTTCGGCTTGTTCCCGATGCTCAAACGCTACAAGTCGTTCAAGCACGACTGGGAGCCGCAGATGCTGGAGGGCTCCCACGATCTCGTCTTCCGCAACTCCTTCAAAGATATCCGCTACGCGCTGGAGACGCTGAACGGCTCGGGCGCGCGCTACGAGTTTGAATGCTACGACACCAGCCATCTCTATAACCTGCACTATTTCTGGACCGAAGGCCTCGTCAAGGCGCCGCTGTTCATCCAGACATGCTTCGGGCTGCTCGGCGGCATCGGCGCACACCCGGATGACGTGATGCACATGAAGCGTACGGCCGACCGCCTGTTCGGCGACAACTACCGCTGGTCGGTTCTCGGCGCCGGCCGCGCCCAGATGCAGGTCGCCGCCATGGCGGCGGCGATGGGCGGCAACGTCCGGGTCGGGCTCGAGGACAGTCTGTGGATCGGCGCGGGCCGCCTCGCCCAGACCAATGCCGAACAGGTGACGCAGGTCCGCAAGATCATCGAAGGCCTGGGGCTCGAGATCGCCAGCCCGGACGAGGCACGCGAAATTCTCCAGCTCAAGGGCGGCGACAAGGTTGCCTTCTAGCTTTCAACCGACGGCACAAAAACATGCTGCACAATCGCCCAGTATTCGATGAAGAGCACGCACTGTTGCGCGAAAGCGTACGCCGCTTTGCGGCAACTAAGATACAGCCGCACTTTCGGGAATGGGAAAAAGCAGGGATCATTGACCGCTCGCTCTGGCCGGCAGCCGGCGAGGCGGGCCTGCTCTGCCCCCAGGTGCCGGAGCAGTATGGCGGCATCGGCGGTGATTTCCGTCACAACGCCATTGTCATCGAAGAGCTTGCCTATTCCGGGTTTGCGGGACCTGCGACCGACTTTTCAGTGCATAGCGACGTCTGCTGCGGTTATCTGCTGCATTACGGCACTGAGGACCAGAAGAAGAAATGGCTGCCGCGCATGGTCGCCGGCGAGACCGTGTGCGCCATCGCGATGACCGAGCCCGGCACCGGCAGCGACCTGCAGGGCATTCGCACGCGCGCGATCCGCGACGGCGACGAATACGTCATCTCCGGCCAGAAGACGTTCATCTCGAACGGACAGATGTGCGATCTCGTCATCGTGGTCGTCAGGACCAACCCGGACGGCGGGTCGCGCGGGATGAGCCTCATTCTGGTCGAGACCGAGCGCGAAGGCTTTCGCCATGGCCGCAACCTCGACAAGCTCGGCCATCTCTCCTCCGATACGTCAGAACTGTTCTTCGATCAGGTTCGAGTTCCCGTCAGCAACCTCCTCGGATCGGAAGGCGGAGCCATGGCCGCGCTGATGAGCGAGTTGCCGCAGGAGCGCCTGACGATCGCGCTTCACTCGATCGCCTCCGCACAAAAGGCGTTCGACATCACCAAGGATTATGTCGGAGAGCGCAAGGCGTTCGGGCAAGCTATCGGAACTTTTCAGAACACGCGCTTCAGGCTGGCCGATCTCAAGGCCGATCTTGCGGTCGGATGGGCCTATGTGGATCAGTGCCTAGCCCAACATGTTCGCGGGGAACTCACGACCTATGCCGCCTCGACCGCAAAGTTATGGACTACCGAGATGCACGGAAGGCTGGTCGATCAGTGCCTGCAGTTCTTCGGCGGTTACGGCTTTATGCGCGAATACGAGATTTGCCGCCTGTTTGCGGATGCGCGGGTGCTGCGCATCTATGGCGGGACGTCGGAAATCATGCGCGAGCTGATTTCGCGCAACCTCTGACGCGCGCGCGGCTGGCGGATCAATAGCTCTTCGGCAAGTCGAGCACTTTCTCGGCGATGAAACTCAGAATCAGTTGCTCCGTGATCGGCGCGAGGCGGGTAATCGCGACTTCGCGGAACAACCGCTCGACGTGGTACTCCTTGGCGTAGCCGAAGCCGCCATGGGTCATGATGGCCTGCCACGCCGCGTCGTGACCGGCGCGCGCGCCCAGAAACTTCGCGCTGTTGGCTTCGGCGCCGCACGGCTTGCCGTTGTCATAGAGCCAGGCGGCACGCGCCGCCATCTGCCATGCCGCCTCCAGATACATCCAGCGCTCGGCCAGCGGATGTTGAATGCCCTGGTTCTGACCGATCGGACGATCGAACACGATGCGTTCCCGCGCGTAACGCGTCGCCCGACGTAGCGAATCCTGCCCGATCCCGATCGCCTCGACCGCGATCAGTATCCTTTCAGGGTTGAGGCTGTGCAGGATGTAGGAAAAACCCTTCCCTTCTTCGCCGATCCGGTCCGCTTCCGGAATAAACAGGCCATCGATGAAGATCGCGTTGGAGTCCACCGCCTTGCGGCCCATCTTCGGAATACGGCGGACTTCGATCTTCGAACGATCGAGATCGGTGTAGAAGATGGTGATGCCGTCGGTCGGCCGTTTGCAGTCCTCGAACTTGGTGGTCCGCGTCAGCAGCATGATCTTGTTGGCCACCTGCGCGGTCGAGGTCCAGACCTTCTGCCCGTGAACGCGGTAGCCACCGGGGACCTTTTCGGCAAAGGTCTTGATGCGGGTGGTGTTCAACCCAGCATCCGGCTCGGTGAAGCCGAAGCAGCATTGGTCTTTGCCTGAAACGAGCGGCGGCACCCAGCGTCGTTTCTGGTCGTCCGTTCCCTTCACGACAATCGGATGCGGTCCAAACAGGTTGATATGCACTGATGATGCCGACGTCATGCCGCCGCCGTGGCTTGCCACCTCATGCATCATGATGGCGGCCTCGGTCACGCCCAGACCGGAACCGCCATATTCCTCCGGCATGGTGATGCCGAGCCAGCCGGCATCCGCCATGGCACGGTGGAATTCTTTAGGAAACTCGCCGTCGTCATCGCGCGCCAGCCAGTATTCGTCATCGAAGCGGGTGACAACGGCACGGACGCCCTCGCGAATGGCGGCATGATCTTCCGGTACATCGAGCTGGTTGGAGAACGATCTATCCATTGGGACTGCCCTCCCCGACGGAAGCCAGCGTTCGGCGCGCGGCGACCAGATGCGGCATGTCGTACATCTTGCCGTCGATCCCAACCGTTCCGATCTCGGGATTAGCGGCGAATGCGGCGACGACGCGGCGCGCATGTTCGAGATCGGCTTCCGACGGCGTGAAGCAGGTATTGATGGTTGCGACCTGATCGGGATGAATCGCGATCCGACCGACAAATCCGTCACGGCGTGCGATCTTGCAGCTTTCCGCAAGTCCGTTCTGATCCTTGAAATCCGCATACAGGGTTTCAAGCGCTGCGGCGCCGGCCGCACCGGCAGCGAACAGACATTGCGCCCGCGCCACCTGATAAGGGAACGTCCAGCTTCCGTCCGCTTCCTTGTTGGTGAGCGCGCCCAATGCCGCGCCCAGATCCTCCGCGCCCCAGGTCATCGCCACCAGGCGCTTGTTCTTGCGCGCATAGCCGTTGAATCCGATCATGGCGGCCGGCGTTTCGGTCGCGACGACCAGCAGCTTGACATGGCCGGGCGTGATGCCCGTGGCCACCTCCAGGACGTCGACATAGTGCGAGACGAGATCGACATCCTCGATGCCGTTGACCTTGGGAACCAGAATGCCGTCGAGCCCCGGGCGGACCACCGCCGCCAGATCTTCAAGCGTAAGGCCCGTGCCGAACGGGTTGATCCGAACCAGGAACGACCAGTCCGCCTCCCCGCTCCCCAGAAGCGCCTTGACGGCATCACGGGCAAAGGCCTTTCGGCCCGGCGCAACCGAGTCCTCCAGATCGAGGATCAGCACGTCGGCGCCGACGCCGGTGGCCTTGGCGTATTTCCGTTCGCTGTCGGCCGGCACGAAGAGAAGCGAGCGCAGCCTCATTTTGGTTGCCTCATCATCAACGCGTTCCTGCGGCAGTAGACCACTTCCTCATCGCGCTGATTGAACCCGCGATGCTCGAACGTCACGATGCCCTGCGTCGGACGCGACTTGCTTTCGCGCAAGGATACGACCTTGGTCTCAGCGCGCAACGTATCGCCGCCGAATACGGGCCGCGGAAACTTCGTGTCCTCCATTCCCAGATTTCCGACGGTGGTGCCCAACGTCGTATCCTGCACCGACAATCCGATGATGAGGCCTAGCGTGAAGATCGAGTTCATCAGCGGTTTGCCGAACTCGGTTCCCTTGGCATATTCGTGGTCGATATGAACCGCCGCCGGATTGTAGGTCAGCGACGAGAACAGGATGTTGTCCATGTCAGTCACGGTGCGCCGGATTTCATGGACAAACGTCTGTCCGACAGAAAATTGTTCGAAGTAGAGCCCCGCCATTTGTTGCCTCTTGCTGGATCTCGGGGGTGAATAAGACGGCCTGCGCCGCGCAAGGACTTCCTTGTCTTCGACCGGTTTTCTATCGTATTGTCAATTCGTACACAAGTGTACTATTTGGGAGGATCCGCTATGCACGCCGACATGAACCGGCAGGTGCGGCTCGTCGCGCGGCCACAGGGGATACCGCAGGCCGAGCACTTTGCGCTGGTAACGGAGCCGGTGGCCGCTCCCGGCGCCGGAGAAATCCTGATCCGGAACCGCTACCTCTCCGTCGACCCGGCCCAACGCGGATGGGCCAATGATGAAGGAAACTACAGCGCGCCGGTGCCGCTCGATACCCCGATGCGCGCGCTCACCGTCGGTGAAATCATCGAGAGCAACGCGCCAGAGTTTCAAACCGGCGAATTCGCGTATGGTTGGTTCGGCTGGCAGACCTACTGCGTTGCAACACCGGGCGCCGTGCTACGCCGCGTTCAACCTTCAGCCCTGCCCCTCAGCGCCAATGTGAGCCTGCTCGGCATCAACGGCCTCACGGCCTATCTCGCCTTGCACGGTCTTGGCGACCCAAAGCCAGGCGAACATGTTCTGGTATCCACCGCGGCCGGCAGCGTAGGCAGTTTTGTCGGGCAACTCGCGCAGATCGCGGGTTGCCGCGCTGTCGGGCTTACCAGTTCGGCTGAGAAGGCTGCGCTCGCACAAGCCCGCTACGGCTATCAGGACATGATCAACTATCGCGAAATCGCCGACCTTCCGGCGGCGATCCGCGAGGCATGCCCTGATGGCAACGACATCTTCTTCGACAACACCGGTGGCTCGATCGCCGATGCCGCCATCCGCTCCATGCGGCTGCGCGGCAGGATCATCCAGTGCGGCACGGCGGCCAACGCCTCCTGGACACCTGTTCCCACGGGCCCGCGTCCCGAGCGGGAGGTCCTGACCCGCCGCCTGCGATGGTCGGGCTTCATCATCTTCGATCACCTCAGTGAATTCGAAACCGCGGCGGCTCGCCTGACGCAGTTCGCACTCGACGGGAAGATCGTCCACGACGAGGAAATCCTCCCTGGACTCGAACATGCTCCCGGCGCGATTGCCCGGCTCTACCGAGGAGAAAACCACGGCAAGCTGATCATTGCCGTCGACTAGGTAACTGGATGCTACGCGCTCGCCTTCCGCTTCATCACTTCGGGCAGCGTTGAACGATGGAAGCCTTCAAACGGCACGCTGCGGCTATGTGGTTCCAGCTTCCATGTCGTGCGCGCATTCGGCGTTCCGCCATCGACGCGAAGGCAGGAGCCGGTGATATAGGCGCCTGCCGGCGAAAGCAGGAAGATGATGGCGGCGGATATTTCCGCCTCGGTTCCGAAACGCTGCAGCGGCACGCGCTCGGTGAAGTCGTGCAGTTTCTTCTGCATTTCCGGCGTGTAGGTATCGAAGCCGCTCGACACGATGCCGCCGGGCGCCACCGCATTCACGCGCACCCCCGATCCCGACCATTCGCAGGCGGCCGTTTCGGTCAGAGTCAGCATGCCGCCACGCGCCGCCGCCGAATGGCCGAACTCGGGCCAGCCATGCCAGATGTCGGCGATGATGTTCACAATCGCGCCGCCATTGGCCTCCATCCAGCGGTTATAAACTTCGCGCATGAAAATGAAGCCGCCGGTCAAATTGTTGCGCACGACCGCCTCGAAGCCCTTGGTGGAGATCGCCTTCAGCGGCGAACGAAACTGACCGCCGGCGTTGTTGACGAGGCCGTCGATGCGGCCGTATTTCGCGAGCACCGCGTCGATGGCGGCCACGACCATCGCGTCGTCGCGGATGTCGCAGGCGTGAGCCATCACCTGCCCGCCATCCTCCTCGATCTCCCGCTGTACTTCCGCAAGCTTCTCGACCGTTCGACCCAGGATCGCCACGTTCGCGCCGAGCGCGGCGAGTTCGTGGGCCGTGCAGCGCCCGATTCCGCTGCCACCGCCGGTCACGATGATCGTCTGCCCCTTGAACAGATCCGGCCTGAACACGGACTGATATGGCATCGTCTCGTCTCCCTGACGTCTTGTCGCTATCTTGCGGCCTTTGTTGCCGGCGCCGCTGGAGGCTCCACCGAGCATTGCGCTCGATTATGGTACACTATATTACTATCTGTCATCAAAGACAATGAACGATGGGAGCGCAGCCGTGACGCAACCGAAAACGATCAAAATCGAGGCCCGTGGCGCGATCGAGATACTGACCTTGAACCGCCCCGACCAGCTCAACGCCGTCACACCAGACATGATCGCGGAACTGACCGACCATTTCTCGGCGCTTCATGACCGGCCGACGACGCGCGTCGTGATCCTGCGCGGCAACGGACCGGAATTTTCCGCCGGAGCCGAACTCGGATCGGACGCATTTTCCGCACCCGGCAAGGGACGGCCGCAGCGCCAGCTCAAGATGCAGCAAAACTATTCCGGCGTGATCCGCTTGATGCGATCCTGCCCGCAGCCGATCATCGGCCTCGTCCATGGCGCCGCATGCGGTGCCGGCTTCTCCTTCCTGCTGGCCTGTGACGTCCGTTTCGCCGCACCGGATGCACGGATGAATGCCGCCTATATCCGCATCGGCGTTGGCGGCTGCGACATGGGGTCGGGCTACCTCCTGCCCCGGCTGGTTGGCCTTTCCGTCACCTCGGAACTGTTGCTGACGGGCCGCTTCCTCAAAGCCGAGCGCGCAAGGGCGATCGGGCTGGTCAGCGACATCGTTCCCGCCGATGAACTGCTTGCCAAGGGAATTGAATTCGCCTCCGAAATGCTGCGTGTTTCTCCCATGGGACTGCGACTGACAAAGCAGGCCCTCAACGTCCTCATCGACGCCCCGAGCCTGGATGCCGCACTCATGATGGAAGACCGGCAGCAGGTGATCCTGCTGGAGACGAACGATCATGCAGAGGCGGTCGCAGCATTTCGCGAGAGGCGCGACCCGTCCTACTCCGATCAATAACCAGGACGGATGCCGCCTCTGCGCTACTTCGTTTCGGCAAATGTCGCAGCTATCTCCTTCAGCCTGAACTTCTGAATCTTGCCGCTGGCGGTGCGAGGAAGGTCGGCGATGGCCTCGACGCGCTCCGGCCAGAACTGCTTCGCCATCTTGCAGTCGCTCAAATAGGCTTGCACCGCGGCCAGATCGATGGTGCTGCCGGGTCGTGGAACGATGAAGGCGCAGCCGCGCTCACCGAGCCGCGCATCTGGAAAACCAACCAAAGCGACTGCGGCCACGGCAGGGTGCTTGTAGAGCAGGTTTTCGACCTCGACGACCGGCACGTTTTCCCCGCCCCTGATCAGGATGTCCTTCACCCGGCCCGAGATGCGGATGTAGCCGTCCTCGTCCATGTAGGCGAGATCGCCGGAATCGAACCATCCCTCGCTGTCGAAGGTCTGCAGCTCCGGCCGCTTGTAGTAGCCCTTGAACATCTGGGCGCCGCGAACGAGCAACCGTCCCGATTGGCCGGCGGGCACCGGCCCGCCCTCGAGATCGACAATCCGGACTTCCATCCCATCCTGCGCCCGGCCATCCGTTGTGGCCGATTTTTCTCCCGCCCGCGAAGGCTCGGTGAGCGTGCCCGACAGAATCTCGGTCATGCCCCAGAGCGAACAGACCTTGAGACCGAGTTCGTTGGCTGCCCGTTCGATCAGCACGGAAGGGATCGGCGCGCCGCCACACAGGAACGAGCGCAGGTCCTTCGGATGGGGAGCGCCCGCCTTCACGGCCTCGCAGATATCGCTCAGGAACGGCGTCGAGGCGGCGGTATAGGTAACGCCTTCACGCGCCATCAGGCCGACGCCGTGTTTGGGCTCCCACACGTCCTGAAGGATCATCGTGCCGCCAAGATAGACCGAGAGCAGAACGATTGCCGCATACCCCGTCATGTGGCCGACCGGCGAGGCCACCAGCAGGACATCGCTGGAATCGAGGCCGAACCTGCCCGTCAGCGCCTTGCAGCAGGCAATCAGCGAGTTCGAGGTGTGCATGACGCCCTTCGGCTCGCCCGTCGTGCCCGAGGTGAACATCAGGACAGACATGTCATCGGGAGCCAGGCCCACAGGAAGCTTTCCGGGATCGGACGCCAGCAGCGCGCGCTCGAAACTGTCGGGTCCATCTCCGTCGACGACGATCACATGTTGGAGATCGGGCAGATCGCCGCGCATACCCTGCGCCATCGCCGCGTAGTCGAAGCCGCGATAGGTCTTCGGAACGATGAAAACCTTGGCCTTGCAGAAATTCAGGATGTAGACCAGCTCGCGCTCCCGCAGGATCGGCATCACCGGATTCATCACGGCGCCGATCTTGCTGCAGGCGAAGGCGGTGACGACGAACTCCCACCAATTAGGAAGTTGCACCGTCACAATGTCACCGCGTCCAATACCGAGCCGCAGCAGTGAGGTGGCGGCGCGATTGGCGCGGCTTTCCAGCTCCTTGTAGGTCAAACGAAGCGCCTGCGCGCGATCCGCCCGATCGGCGACGACCGACACCTTGTCGGGTGCCTTGGCCACCGCCTCGGTAAGAAGCTGATCAACGGTCTTGTCGAGCCAGTATCCGGCTTCCCGGAAACCGGCGGGAGACGTATCGCGCTTGGCAGCGGTTGCGGTCATCATCTTTCCCTCCTGCGGCGGATTTTTCCGAATTCTATGTTCGGATTAATATCGTTCACTAGTGTACCTTATTCTGAGTTACGATAGTTTGCAACAGGTCAAGATTGTCGCTCCTGCGGCATCTCGCAAGCGGCGGCTCACCGCCCAATGAATGCCGGCTTTCGCTTTTCGACAAAGGCCTTGACGCCTTCGCGCGCGTCGGCGGTTCGCGAAATCGCGGCGAGCGTCTGCGCCTCCTCCTCCAGTTGGCTTTCCAGCGACCGGTCCAGCGTCTGCGAAAACAGACGCTTGATCGCGCCATAGGCCTCGGTGGGACCAGCCGCCAGTTCCCGCGCTATCCGTTCCGCCTCGCGCTGCACTTCGCCATCGGGAACAACGATGTCGACGAGGCCGAGCGACAGCGCTGTCGCAGCGTCCAGCGTCTCGGCGAGCAGGAAAAATCGTCTGGCGCGCGCCACGCCGATCCGGCGCGTGACCGTGGTCGTCGAGCCACTGTCCGGACTGAATCCAATTTTTGCGAAGGCCGATGAGATACGTGCCGATTCCGCGATAACGACCAGATCGGCCGCCGCCATCAGCGACACGCTTCCGCCGGCGACGTTGCCGTGCACGGCGGCAATAACGGGCGCCCGCATGCGGACCATTCGCGCAATCGCCGCATGCAAGTCCGCCGTCCAGGCCTTGATTGTTCGGGGTAGCGCGTCGCCCTGCTTCACCAGCGACATCAGGTCGCCGCCGACGCTGAACAGCCGACCGCGCCCGGAGATCAACACCGACCGCACGTCATTCCGCTCGCTGAGTTCGGCGATGCACAGGCTGAATTCGCGGCAAAACTCCCCATCGATTGGATTGCCGCGGTCCGCCTGATTGAGAACGATGTGGGCAAGGCCATCGTCGATGGTGCAATCAAAGCTCTTGGTCGACATCGCAAGATCCATCGGCGCCTCTCCCTCTTCGTGCCGCAAGCCACTTTCGCTGCAAATGCGTCAGATCGACCGCGTTTCCTTTTCCCTGCGTACCGAAGCCTGAATGGCCTCGCGGGCGCGTTGCCAGTCGGCCGGCGACAGTTTTGCGAGGCCGGCGAAGGTGCTGGGCGCCGCCAGATGATGGCCGCCGTCGATGCTGATCGTGTCGCCAGTGATGTAGCTGCAACCGTCCGACATCAGGAAGATCAGGAGATTGCGCAACTCGTCCATTTTTCCGAAACGGCGCAGCGGCACCTCATCCGCCTGCGTTGCGCCGACGCCGGTCTCCGCCAATGGATTGAGCTTGTCCCACGCGCCTTCGGTCGGGAATGGACCGGGCGCGATCGCATTGACGCGGATGCCTTTGGGGCCCCACTCAACCGCCAGCGACATGGTCATGGCGTGCACCGCCGCTTTCGCCATCGCCGCCGGCACCACGTAGGCCGATCCGGTCCAGACCCAGGTGACGAGATTGCTGATGATGACGCCGGGCAGACCTGCAGCAATCCACCGCCTGCCGCAGGCAACGGATGCGTAGAACGAACCGTCCATCACTGTCGATCGGATCGCCTCGTAACCCCGCGGCGACAGAGTTTCGGTCGGCGCCAGGAAATTTGCTCCGGCATTGTTGACAAGGCCGGTGAGCGGGCCGTCCGCCCATATCGCAGATATCATCGCCTCGATGCTGTCGGGATCGCGAACGTTGGCGATCAAGGCGTCGGCTTGCCCGCCCGATCGTTCGCGGATCTCGGCCACCGCCAGATCCAGCACCTCCTTGCGCCGCCCGCAAATATAGACGTGCGCGCCATGGGCCGCGAACCCCACCGCCATTTCCTTGCCAAGCCCGGTGCCCCCGCCCGTGACCAGGATCCGCTTGCCTTGAAGCAGGGCGGCGTCGAACATGGTGTCTTCCTTCCCTGCGGCGCGATTTTGATCACGCTTCGCTGTGCCTGGCCAGAACCGGCAGACAATTCATACACTAGCGTACTTCTTTTGTAAACCGGCTGACGGCTGGTTAAGAAGCTCCGTTTAAGCCGGAAATCGCGATATGCCCTTTAAAATACGCTGGTGTATGGTATTGGTTGATGGCCTGCCCCCGACTCGCCTCAAGGGAAATATCAATGGTTGAGCAACCCGATTGGGATCTCCGGCTTGGATATCTCATCCACGACGTGTCGCGGCTCAGGAGGATGATGTTCGACCGCGCCCTGGCGCCGCTCGGAATCACCCGCTCGCAATGGTGGGTGCTCGCGTTCATTTCGCGCAAGGACGGCCTGCCCCAGACCCAGCTCGCCAACGAACTCGACGTCGGAAAGGTTGCCGTAGGGGCGCTGATCGACCGGCTGGAGTCTTCCGGCTTTGTGATACGCCAGGCCGATCCCGTCGACCGGCGCGTCAAGCGCGTCTACGTCACCAAGCAGGCCCGCGGTTTCCTCGAGAAGCTCCGCAAGGAAACCGACAAGTTCAACGCCATGATCGTCAACGGGATCGACCGGAAGCAGCTGGAAGGTGCATCGGATGCACTGCTGGCCATGAAGCACAATCTGCTCGCCATGTCGGACGGCACGCTGCCCGAGAATCAGAAGGAGAGCGAAGAGACGGAAGCGCCACGTGCCAAGGCCCGCAAGAAGCGGCGGGCGGCCTGAGGTTAGTAACCTTCTGATACGCCACCATCGATAACTGGCGGATCATTTCCTTTCGATTTTCGCGATCGCAACGATCTCCGCCCAGCGTTTGGTGTCCGCCTCCTGAAACGCCCCCAGTTCCCCGGGGGTGGCACGAAACGGCTTTGCGCCGACCGATTCCAGATAAGCCTTCGTCTCCTCGCGCGTGACGAAGGCGGTCGTAAGCTCATTGAGCCTGGCGATGACATCGTCCGGCGTGCCCGCACGCACGAAGACGCCGACCCACGCGGTCAGTTCCGATCCGGGTAGCCCGGCTTCGGCGATGGTCGGAACGGCCGGCATGGTCGCCAATCGCTCGCTGCTCGTCACCGCCAACACGCGTAACCGCCCATCCTGTACCAACCCCTGCGCGCTGGCGGGATCGGCGAACACGCAGTCGATTTCGCCGGAAAGAACGTCGGTCAAGACCTGGGGCATTCCGCGATACGGAACGTGCTGCATTGCGATTCCAGCACGAAAGCGGAAGAGTTCGGCAGCTCCCCGGCTCGACGTGTTGCCGCTGCCAAACGACAACGGCTTTTCGCGCGCCTTTGCCAAGGCGATGAATTCGGCCACGTTGCGCGCGGGAAACTCCGCCTTCACCGTCAGCATCATCGGAATCGTCATGATGCCGGCAACCGGTGCAAAATCGCGGGCGGGATCATAGGGCATCGAATTGAAAAGATTGACGTTGGCTGATTGCGTCGAGTTGGTGGTCACAAAGATCGTGTATCCGTCGGCGTCGGCCTTCAGGACGGAAAGCGCGGCAAGGTTGCCGTCGGCACCCGGCTTGTTCTCGACCACCACGGTTGCGTTTGTGGCAGCGCCGATGCTTTCGGCCAGACGCCGGGTCACGGCATCGGTCGCGCTGCCAGCCGGGAACGGCACGACGAGATTGATCCGCCGAGACGGATAGGATGCCGCATCCGTCCCGTCCATTCCGAGCAAGGCAATGAGCAGGCCGAACGCAATCGTCAGGCACGCGCGCATGAATCGTTCCTCAACATCAACAGCTTGGCGCCGCTGCGAAAACACGGTCCTCGATTTGTTCTTACTTGTACGCTAGTTTACTATCCATGAGAACATTTTGTTACAAGCAGTCCATCCGGTTTATTGCTGCAGCATCGCAACACCCAGCCAATGCCCGATGCGTCAGACCCCTACCGGCAAGGTTCCGATTCACCGGCCGTCCCGGCCAGTTCAATTCGATCAACCCTGGCGAAGAGATTATCCGCCATGGCGATATCCGTTACGAAATGCATGGGATCAGCGTGGCCGCAGATCACGTCGGGGAAATGCCAGTCCACCGTTGCCAGAACCTTGTCTTTCGCCAGGACCGCCACTTGTAAAGGATATCTCTTGCCGATGCCGCGCTCGCTCTGATAGCCGTCGGCAATGCAATAGAGCTCCAGTCTCACCTTGCCTTCGGCGACATGCTGCACCGATACCTCGATCTCGCAAAAGCCGAACGCGGCATCGTCGTTCGAGCCCTCCATGTAGAAATAGAAAGCGCCTATCTTGCCATGCGCGCATGCGCCGAGCGCCCTGTCGCGCGGCACTTGCGGGTCAGGACGGGCCGGCGTACGCGGCGGCAGCGGCCCAAGCGAACAAAATTGGGGATAGGAATAGCACGTACCCAGGACGACCTCCCTCTCAACGGGCGCGGCGCGCAGTCGACCTCGTTTCGAGGCCGAGCAGGCTTCGCGCATTATCGGCGAACGTTTCGCGCGCCATACCCAGCGCCGCTTCTGCGAACTCCGCCGGACGGTCCTGCTTGATGGTAAACGGATAGTCCGACCCCACCACCAACCGCTCCTTGCCGACCTTTGTGACGAGATAGTCCAGCGCTGCGCCATCATAGAGGATGGTGTCGTAGTAAAACGCCTTAGCCATCTCGCCGGGATCGCGCAAAAATAGCCTGTCCAAGGGCGGTCCGATCGTTCTCGCGTGCCGCAAACGCGGCAAGATCCAGGGCAGCGCTCCGCCTCCATGGCTGAGCAAGAACCGCAAGTTCGGAAATTCCTCGACAATGCCACGCGTCATCAAGGACACCGCCGCAAAGGCAGTCTCCAATGGGAATGCAGCAACGGCGGCGAGTTCGGGCCGCCCGCCCATGCGGTCGAGGCCGAGCGGATGCAGCGGGTGGACCATCACCATAAGGCCAGCCTGCTCAGCCGCAGCATAGACCTCACGCAGCCGCGCATCGCCGAGCGGGATACCATTGATATGGGTGCCGATCTCGATGCCACGCAGGCCAAGCGAACTAACTTCCTCCAGCCGCCTGGCGGCCAGCGCCGCATCCTGCATCGGCACCATACCGACGCCAACGAAATGCCCGGGGTGCGCGCTGCAGAGTTCCGCGATCCCCTCATTGACATGCCGGCAGAGCACGTCCGCATCATCGGCTGGAAACCAGTGCGACAACAACTCCGGCATTGGTGAGACGACCTGCACGTCGACGTCATCAGCCGCCATGTCGCCAATCCGGCGCTCCGCATCCCAGCTTCTGGAATCGATGATGCGAAATATTTTGCCGCCGACGATGACCGCGGCAGCATCGCTCCCACTGATCTCGATTGACGGCCAGAGCGGATTGCGCCCCGTTTCCAACGGGATGCTGCGCGGAACGAAATGGGTATGGATATCGATGGCCTCGGCCAAAACGCTTCCTCGTTCTCGTTATGCACCGAAACGTGTAGTGCCCAACATTCCGCAGGCTTCGCTGCGATCTTACTTTACAAGCAGGTTGGACTGTTTTTATTATGCTTGCAATCGAAGAATAATGTCGGCCGCGGCAATCCGCGCCAGGGGACGGAAACGGACGAGAACCGAACATTGTCGGCTCCAATCGAAAACATCGTGATTGCAGGTGCGGGCCAGGCTGGCGGCCGCGCCGCGGAAGCCCTGCGCGCAAAGGGCTTTCAGGGCGCGATCACGATGCTCGGCGAAGAACGGCATCCGCCCTATGAGCGGCCGCAGCTCTCGAAGGAAATGCTTCACGCGCCGGAAACGCCCGTTACCTATATCAAGCAGGCCGGCGACTGGCACGACAAGTTGGGGATCCGGCTCGAAACCGGTGCGGCCGTAACCGATTGCGATGCCGATCGCCGGACCGTGTCGACCGCGGACGGCCGCTCGTTCGCTTTCGACCGCTTGCTGATCGCGACCGGGACGCGCCCTCGCCGCTTCGCAGCGATCGAGAACTGCGGGCTTGACGTTCAATACCTCCGCAATGTCGAGGATGCGCTGCGCTTCCGCAGGTCGATCCAGCACAAGTCACGAATCGCGATCGTCGGCGGCGGCGTGATTGGGCTGGAAGCGGCCTGTGCAGCGGCGATGATGGGGTGCGCGGTCACCGTGATCGAAAGCGAACAGCGCCTGCTGGCACGCGCGTTTCCGACCCTTGTCAGCGATCTCGTCGCGGCAAAGCACCGGAGCCACGGTGTGGATTTCATCTTCGGCACGACGGTAAGCGGTGCAAGTTCGAACGGCGTGACGCTCCGCGACGGCCGCGAGATCGCCGCCGATATCGTGCTGGTCGGCATTGGCGTCGAATCGGTACCGACAGTCGCTGATAGCCTTGGGCTGCCGTCGGCCACGGGAATCGCGGTTGACGCCAACGGCCATACCGCGGCGCCCGGCGTGTTTTGCGCAGGGGACGCGGCGCTGCAATGGAGCCGCTGCCATGGCCGTGCGATCCGGGTCGAGACCTGGGCCAATGCGCAGAACCAGGCGATTTCGGTCGCCGCCAACATGATCGATGGGGCAAGCGAATATAACGACCCGCCCTGGTTCTGGACCGATCAATACGACCTGAACATCCAGGTCACCGGCGACATGCTCGACAGCGATCACATCGTTCGTGGCGACACGCGTTCGGGAAAGTTCTCGGTGATCGCAATGCGCGGTTCGGACGTGGTCGGCGCGCTGTCGGTCAATGCCGCCAGGGAAATGGCTATGCTGCGGCGCGTGATCGCGGCGAACAAGCGCCCCGCCCGCGCTGACCTGGAGTCACCTGCCTACGATCTGCGGACCGCCTTGAAATGAAAACAAGCAAAGAACCTTTTCGGGAGAGACAGCAATGATGGCGTTCCAGCGGATGAACACCGCGCTCATGATCGACGAATCCAGGAAGATCTTCAAGGTTTCGCGCCAGGCCTTTGTCGACCCCGATATTCTGGAAGCCGAACGGACGCAGATATTCGACAAATGCTGGCTTTACCTCGGCCATAGCTCCGAACTCGCCAAGCCCGGCGATTTCGTCACCCGTCAGGTCGGCGGCCGAAATATCCTCTTCGCACGCGACGGCAAGGGCAATCTCAAGGCGATGCTGAACACCTGTCCGCATCGCGGAGCGCAAGTCTGCCGCGAAAAACACGGCAGCGCCAAATCCTTCCAATGCTTCTATCACGGCTGGGTGTTCGGGCTGGACGGAACGCTGCGCAGCCAACCGGGAGAGACGTCTTACGCTGAGGATTTCAAGGAGCGTTCGACCTCCAATATGCAGCAGGTTCCGCGCTTCGAGAGTTATCGCGACTTCAATTTCATCTGTTTCGACAAGGACGTCGAGAGCCTCTCGGACTATCTCGGCCCGGTCAGGGAATATCTCGACGTAATCTGCGACCAGGCCGAAGCCGGGATGACCATCGTCGGCGGCACGCAGGAATATTCGATGCGCGCCAACTGGAAACTTCTGACCGAAAACAGCATCGACGGCTATCACGCACTGACGACACACGCGACCTATCTGGACTATCTGAAGTCGGCGACGGGGGCACTGGCCCAGGTCGCATTCGAGGGTTCGGCCCGCGATCTCGGCAAAGGGCATGCCGTGCTCGAATACAAGGCCCCTTGGGGCCGCCCGGTTGCGCAGTGGATTCCTTCCTGGGGTGAGGAAGGAAAGCGCGAGCTTTCGCGCCTCTATGACGGCCTGCTCAAGCGATTTGGGAAAGAACGAGCCGACCGCATCGCCACCTTCAATCGCAACCTGTTCATCTTCCCTAACCTGGTGATCAACGACATCATGGCGGTGACGGTGCGGACCTATTATCCCGCCGCGCCCGATTTCATGAATATCAGCGCCTGGGCCCTCGCTCCCAAGGAAGAGACCGATTGGGCGCGGAAGTACCGGCTGTTCAACTTCCTCGAATTCCTTGGGCCCGGCGGTTTTGCGACGCCCGACGACGTCGAGGCGCTCGAACAATGTCAGCGCGGCTTTCGCAACTCCGCCGAAGCACAGTGGAACGATATTTCGAAGGGCATGGGCAAGGAAAACCCGTCCTACGACGACGAGTTGCAGATGCGCGCGTTCTGGTCGAACTGGAACGAACACGTTTTCAGGGTGCCGGCATGAGTGACGGAGTAACGGTCATGCAATCCATAGCTCGCACGGAAGTCGAGGATTTCTTGTTCGCCGAAGCCGAATTGCTCGACGAGTGGCGCCTGCCGGAATGGCTGGAGCTGTTTACGGACGATGCGATCTACTACGTCCCGGCGACCGATCTCGCCGTCGATGCCTCGCCGGACAACAATTTGTTCTATGTCGCCGATGATCGCTTCCGGCTTAGCGAGCGAGTCAAGCGCTTGATGAAGCGAACCGCGCATGCCGAATTCCCGCATTCGAGGACACGTCACCTCGTCAGCAACGTGCGAATCCGAAAACAGATCGGCAACGATCTGGAGATCAGTTCGGCCTTCATCACCTATCGTACCAAGGATGGCGTGACCGATACCTATTTCGGCAGCAATCGATATCGGCTGGTGCCGGGCAACGGCACGTTCCGGATTAAGGAAAAGCGCTGCCTTCTGGACAGCGAGGGCCTGCGCGCGCAGGGCCGCGTCAGCATCATTCTCTGAAGAAATGACGGAAATGGACAAGAAACTCAGGGATAATGTGGCCATCGTCACCGGTGCGGCGAAGGGCATCGGCCTTGCGATCGCCGAGCGGCTGGCAAAGGACGGCGCCAGGCTGGTGCTTGCCGATCTCGACGAGAGCGGACTGCAACAGGCCGCTGCGCATCTCAGCAAGGCGTTCGGCGCGGAGGTCGCGAGCCATGCCGGCGATCTCTCCAATCAAGAAGTAGCCGAAAAGACCGTCAATCTGGCGAGCCAGCGGTTCGGCCGCCTCGACATTCTCGTCAACAACGCCGGTGGCGGTATCATCAAGGCCTTCGCCGAGCATTCGCCGGAAACGCTGAAGACCACGATCGACCGCAATCTGTGGACCGTCTTGTGGTGTTCCTGGTATGCGGTTCCCAGGATGCGCGCGCAGGCTTACGGCCGCATCATCAATCTTGGTGCCGACTCCGTCCGTAACGGTTTGTGGGATCACGCCGCCTATAACGCCGCCAAGGGAGGCGTTCACGGTCTCACGACCGGCATGGCGCGCGAATTCGCGAAGGAGGGCATCACCGTGAACACGGTGGCCCCCTGCGCAGTGAACACGCCGCAGATGGTGGCGATCACTAAGAGCAACCCTGCGCTCGCCGCCAAATTCGTCAGCGTCATCCCCATGGGCCGTCCGGCCGAGATGGAGGAAGTCGCCTCGATGGTCTCCTATCTCGCTTCCGCCGAAGCCTCGTTCGTGACCGGACAGGTCATCAGCGTCAACGGCGGCAGCACCATGCTCTAGGTTTTTGCAATGGGTGAAACAGTCGTGCTCTGTGCGGCCAGCGAAGTGGTCGAAGGTGAAATCCGGCAGGCTCCCCTGCCCGATGGAACCAACGTTGCCTTATATCGGGTGGACGGGGCGATCTACGCCACCGCAGATATGTGTACCCATGGCGAAGCATCGCTGGCGGAGGAAGGCATCATCACCGGCAAGACTGTCGAATGCACCTTTCACTTCGGCACGTTCGACGTGACCACCGGCGAGCCCACCGGGATGCCCTGCGAAATAGCGTTAAAGACATATCCCGTCACCATCGTGGACGGAAAAGTTCAGATCGAGGTTTGACATGGCCAACCGACCCGACCGCGTCCCAGCTCCGCTGAAATCTGCCCGCCGTACGCTCGGAACAGCGCGGCGGCGAACCCAGGCCGAACGCACCGAGGCAACCCGCACGCGAATCCTGAAGGCTGCATCGGAGCTCATTCGCCGGCGCGGCTACGCACGTTTTCGAACCGCCGATGTCGCCGCCGAGGCGGGATTGTCGCGGGGGGCGCAACTTCACCATTTCCCGACGAAGGATTCGCTCGTCGTCGCCACGCTGGAATATGTGTTCGAGCAGGCTCAGATTGTAAGCCGCCGCCGCGCCGCCGCCGTCAACCGGCCGCGCGACCTGATCGAGGCCGTCATCGAAGACGCCCGCGAATTCTTCTTCAGCGAGCACTTCATGGTGGCGATCGACATTGTGCTGTCGACCTCGACCGACCAGGCCGTCCGCAAACAGATCCTCGACATCTCCCGCAAGGCCCGCCGTCCGGTCGAGACAGCCTGGACCGAGGCGTTGGCGGCGAGCGGCGTCCCGGCCTCAGTCGCAGCCGACATCGTAGCGCTGACACTCAGCGTCGTCCGCGGCATGGCGCTGCGCACGCTGTGGGACAACGATCCAAAATGGTTCGACGAGCTGTTCGCGGTCTGGCGGCGGATGATCAAGATTTTCCTCGAGCACCAGCATCCGAAGGCGCGCACGCGATGAACAACGGCCGCGCGACTCCACTGATCAATTCGGTTTGCTACGTCCGCCTCGCGGTCAGCGAGCCCAGCGCCAGTGCGCGCTTTGTATCCGACATCTTCGGACTGCAGCGCATCGCCGATCAGGACGGTGAGATTGCCTTTCGTTCGGACGATCGCTTTCGCACGGTAAGCCTCGGCAAAAACGCCACGGATAGTGCAAGCGTTGGAATAGAAGTCTGGGACGATGAGGCCCTGAAGGAAATCGGTCGACGTTTACGTGAGGCCGGCTTTACGGCCAACGAGGCCACCGCCGGCGAGTGCCGGCGCCGCTACGTCCAGTTAGCGCTGCTGGCCGAGGATGCGTCGGGCAACCGGATTGACCTGGTGGTCCGGCCGACCCGAAGTGGACGGCGCTATTTTCCCGCGCGCGATGCCGGCATCGTCGCGTTTCACGGCGTTGGCCTCCGCACCACCGATCACGCGCGCGACCTCGTGTTCTGGCGTGCCCTCGGCGCCGAGGTCAGCGACTGGGTCGGTGATATCGCTTACCTAAGAATCGACGGGCTGCATCATCGCGTTGCGCTCTATCCATCGAAACGCAGCGGGGTTCTCTATGCGGCCTTCGAGGTCGAGGCGCTCGATCAGATCATGCAGAACAGCTACTTCATGCAGGAAAGCCAGACCAGGATTGTTCAGGGCCCCGGCCGCGAACCGGCCTCGCACCAGATGTTCCTGCACGTCGAGGGGCCCGACGGTCTGATCTTCTCCTATGTGAATGGCATGGCGAAGCTCGATGAAAAGCCGCGGCTGGCGCGACAGTTTCCGCTCACCTCCACATCGCTCTGCGACTGGGGCAGCGAAAGCAAGGATGTACCGGAACTGGGCGCACCGGTGTAGATGGACAGGAGAGCAACATGATTCAGCTAAAGGACGTGAGCTACGTTCGCCTCGGTTCGCCTGATCTCGAATCTGCCGAGAATTTTGCCACGACCTGCCTCGGGCTGCAGATTGCCGAACGCGGCAAGAAGGATCTCTATCTCCGCTCCGATGCGCGCGCACATACGCTGTGCTATTCCGAAGGCGATCCTAATGGTCAGACCGTCGGCTTCGAGGTCGAGGATGAGGCGAGCCTGCAGGAGGCGGCGTCAACGCTGGAGTCGCTCGGCCACGCCGTCCACGCGGGTTCCACACATGAAGCCGAGCAGCGCAAGGTGAGAGCCTTCATCGGCTTTCGCGATCCGACCGGTAACCACATTGAACTCGTGGTGCGGCCCGAACGAAGCGGCCGCCGCTATTTTGCCAGCCGCGACGCCGGGATCACCGGCTTCAGCCATATTGGACTGAATTCCACCGATCCCGCACGCGACGAACGGTTCTGGACCCAGGTGTGCAACGCCCGCGTCAGTGACCGCATCGGCGACATCCCGTTGATGCGCGTCAACGCGATCCATCACACGATCGCGCTTGTGCGGGCACCGAAGGCTGGCATCCAGCACATCAATCATCAGGTGGAGAGCAGCGACGATGTGCTGCGCTCCTATTATTTCCTCAGTGAGCGCCGCGTTCCGATCGTGTTCGGCCCGGGACGGCATCCGACGTCAGGCGCGCGCTTCCTATACTTCAAGGGTCCCGACGGCATGATCTTCGAATATTCCGTCGGCGTCGACGAAATCGAGGATGAAGCCACGCACCGGCCACGGCAGTTCGGGTTCGAGCCGACAAGCTTCTGCATGTGGGGCTCGAAGCCCGCCGGTATGGCCTTGCCGAACAACTGAACATTGCGACGGCCTCACTGCCGCGCGAAGTGAACAAGACGAGGACGCATGGATCTGGGATTGAAGGGGCGCACGGCAATCGTGTGCGCGGCAAGTCAGGGCCTTGGCAAGGCCAGCGCCATGTCTCTCGCCCGCGAGGGCGTCAATTTGGTCATCGCCGCCCGGCGCGGCGACGTACTGGCGCGCGCGGCCGACGAAATCGCTTCCGCAACTGGAAATCGACCGAAAACGATCATTGCCGACGTAACCACGAAGGAGGGCCGTGATGCCATTCTCACCGCCTGCCCTGCCCCCGACATCCTCGTCAACAATGCTGGCGGACCGCCACCTGGGGATTTCCGCAAGTTCGAGCGCGACGACTGGATCAAGGCGCTCGATGGTAACATGCTGGCGCCGATCGCCCTGATCAAGGCGACGCTCGACGGCATGATTGCGCGCCGGTTCGGCCGTATCGTCAACGTGACGTCGCATGCGGTGAAGGCACCTGTCGCGATGCTCGCGCTGTCCAATGGCGCCCGTACCGGCCTCACCGGCTTCGTCGCAGGGCTCGCGCGTTCGGTAGCCGAGCACAATGTGACGATCAATAACCTGTTGCCCGGCACCTTTGACACCGACCGGCTGAAGTCGAATCTGGCAGCATTAGCGAGGAATTCCGCGCGCGATATCGGCGCGGTCACCGAGGAAATAAGGATCGCAAACCCAACCAAGCGGTTCGGGCATCCGGACGAATTCGGCGCGACATGCGCGTTCCTGTGCTCGGCACAGGCCGGCTATATCACCGGGCAAAACATCCTGATCGATGGCGGCGCCTATCCCGGCACATTCTGATCACAGCTCCGCTGCGGACCGGTCCCGCCCTCGGGATCGTACCAGGCGTAGGTGTAGTTGATGATGCCGAACACGCTCAGACGTCCGCGCCGTCCTGATCGCCGGCAATGGACCGAACTTCACAGTCGGTGGCGACCTCGGCCTGTTTGCGGGCACCGCACGTCGTCAACGGAGTGAACTCCTAACCCTCGCAACGGTCAACAATGACCGCCATTCGGGCGGTTACAAGATGACCTTGAGATTCGAAAGCTTCTGGCGCGCTACATGAAGGGCAAGGATTTGTGCAGCTCGCTTCGAGGTGTGCCGAAGTACGCGAACGGATTGCGGTGGTCGATCCGGACGGTGGCAATATCGAACTCACAGGCGCCGAGTTTTGATCTGCTCCTGACCTTTCTCACTCGTCCCGGCCGCGTGCTCTCACGAGACCAATTGCTCGATCTGACGCGGGGGCGCGATGAAGACGTCCTGGACCGCTCGATTGATGTGCTGGTCAGCCGCCTACGACGCAAACTTTCGGACGGCGGCGCAACTGCCATGTTCAAGACTGTCCGCAATGGCGGCTACCAGTTTGCCACCAAGGTCACTCATTAGATAAACACGCTTCGTGCTAAGGTTGACCTGTGTCTAATGACGTCGATCATCGCTGTCCTCGCTTTGATCACGTATGCGTTAGACGCGCGCACCTAAGTTCGATGAGGGCAGCAAAAGCGTTCAGAAGAAGCGCCGGAACAAAGTGCGATTAGACGAGCAATATCAACTGGCTGGGGCGGGAGGGATCGAACCTCCGAATGGCGGAATCAAAATCCGCTGCCTTACCGCTTGGCTACGCCCCAACGGTCCAAAGCCGAACGCGCCGGGGCGATGACCCTGCGCGAACCGGTTCGGACAACGCCGGTCTATAGAGGGACTTGAGCCATTTCAACAGGCTGGAATCCCAAATTTTGTCCGAAATTTGCTCCCCGGAAGCATGACCCTTTATATATATTGGGACCGCACACACGAAATCCCCGGCCGGTTTCACGCCCCTGCCGCGGCCCAATACCGCCGATCGAAGAGTTGAGACAACCCCGGTTTCGTGGGAATACGGCAGCCCATTTCCCGTCAAAGCGAGATTTTCGTCATGACCTACCGCGCGCCGATTTCCGACATCCTGCTCGCGCTCAACCACGGCGCAGGCCTGCAGGCGGCCGTGAAGGCCGGCCACTACGGCGATTTCGACGGCGACATCACCGCGGCCGTGCTGGAGGAAGCCGGAAAATTCGCCGGCGACGTGCTGGCCCCGCTGAACAGAGTGGGCGACGAACACGGCATCAAGCTTGGGGACAACAAGGTGACGACCGCGCCCGGCTGGCCCGATGCCTATCAGCGCTGGATCGCCGCCGGGTGGAACGCGGTGTCGGGCCCGGAAGCTTTTGGCGGCCAGGGCCTGCCGATGGCGATCAACGCGGCCTGCACCGAAATCTGGAGCGCCTCGAACATCGCCTTCGGCCTTTGCCCGCTGCTGACGCTCTCCGCCATCGAAGCGCTCGATGCCCATGGCAGCGAGGAGTTGAAGCAGATCTATCTGGAGAAACTCGTCTCGGGCGAATGGACCGGCACCATGCAGCTCACCGAGCCGCAGGCCGGCTCCGATGTCGGTGCGCTGCGCACCCGCGCCGAGAGCGCAGGCGACGGCAGCTATCGCATCAAGGGCACCAAAATTTTCATCACCTATGGCGACCATGACATGACCGATAACATCGTGCATTTCGTGCTGGCCCGCCTGCCCGATGCGCCCGCGGGCACCAAGGGTATTTCGCTGTTCCTGATTCCGAAATTCATGGTCAATGCCGACGGCTCGCTCGGCGCGCGCAACGACATCTATCCGTCCGGCGTCGAGCACAAGCTCGGCATGCACGCCTCCCCCACCTGCACCATGACGATGGGCGATCACGGCGGCGCCATCGGTTACCTGATCGGCGAGGAAAACAAGGGCATGCTCTGCATGTTCACGATGATGAACCAGGCCCGCCTCGGCGTTGGGCTGGAGGGCGTCGGCATTGCCGACCGCGCCTACCAGCAGGCGCTGGCCTTTGCGCAGGAACGCAAGCAGGGCCGCGCCGTCGGCAAGAAGGGCGACGGGCTCGACCCGATCATCGTGCATCCCGACGTCAAGCGCATGCTGCTACAGATGCGCAGCATGACGGCCGCGGCGCGCTCGATCTGCTACGCTACGGCTGTCGCGCTCGACATTTCCGTGCGTGCCAAGGACGCCAAGGTGCAGGCTGATGCCGCCGCGCGTGGCGCACTGCTGACGCCGATTGCAAAGGCCTTCTCCACCGATATCGGCAACGAGGTGGCGTATCTCGGCGTGCAGATCCACGGCGGCATGGGCTTCATCGAGGAGACCGGCGCCGCGCAGCATTATCGCGACGCGCGCATCACCACGATCTACGAGGGCACCAACGGCATCCAGTCGATCGACCTCGTGACGCGCAAGCTTGCCGCGAACGGCGGCGCATCGGTGTGGGCTCTGATTGATGAACTGGGCGGCATCGTCAAACAGGTCGAAACGTCGAACGATCCCGCCTTCGGTACCACTGGCGCCAAGCTGCGCGACGCGCTCGGCTCGCTGGAGCGCGCCAGCAAATGGCTGTTGGAGCGCGTGACGTCTGCACCGAACGACGCACTCGCCGGCGCCACGCCTTATCTCCGTTTGTTCGGTTCAACGCTCGGCGGCTGCATGCTGGCCGGCGAAGCACTGGCCGCCAAGAGCAATGGCGAGGCCGGCGATCCGCAGCGCTACGTGACGGTGGCGCGGTTCTTTGCCGAGAACATCACCGTGCAGGCGGGATCGCTGGAGCAGACGGTGACGGACAGCGCCGATGCCGTGAACCGCGCCGATGCGGTGTTGCTGGGGTAACGGCGGATTGCGCTTCGCTGATCTGCCCTACGAGCCGAATACGCGGGGTCGTAGGCCGGCGTCGCAGAATGGCACAGCAAGTTCCATGCAACGGCGCGTGGCATTGAAGCAACACTTCAAAAAAATGGACGATCCCGTAGTGTCCGGCCGTTGCGCATTCATTTCGCAGTGCGAACAATAAGCGCCGTCGCGTGCTTGGCTATGTAATCAGGCTCATGCGGAGCCTTGGGAGGCCGGATCATGGACCCATGGCGATTGGCAACGAAGGCGCAGCGCCGAATCAATTTCGTCGCGGGCTTGGCTCTTACGAGCTGTGCTCTCGCCTGGCTCACAGGCTTCGGTTCGGCTTCCACCGAGCACATCAGCGCTTCCGTCGAAAACGCCGGCGCGAAGTCAATCGTGGAACGCCACGAACCAACTCTCATCGCAAGCACCGAGCCCACGGCCATACCGCAGGCGACCGTAGTAGCGAACGCCGCCATCGGCGATGTTGAGACGGCAACGGCCGCCGAATCCGCGCCGCAGAAAGCCACCGACACGACGGCAAGCCGGGATGAGCCGAAGACTTTTATCGTGGCCGCGCTGCCGGATTCGTCGCAGGTGGTTCCGCCCGAAGCACCGTCCGCCGAGCGCGCGCAGGCGAGCACGCCTGATCCCGCGCCAGAGAAGGCCGCCGATACGACGGCAAGCCTGGATGAGCCGAAACCTTTTGTCGTCGCCTCAACCGATCCGTCGCAGGTGTTTTCGCCCGAGGAAGTCACAACGGCGCCCGACAATGCCCTGCCGGCCGTGAGCACCATCGAAATCAATGAGGAATGCCTGGTCGCGGAGATCTGCATCGATCGGTACCTTTGGGCGCTCTACGAACGGGCGCCCAAGATCGATGCCATCAAGGTGCATGAGCGGAGGAAAGTGACGGTCAAGCGGAAGGGCAAGACGGTGACTGTCACCAGGACCTTTACCAGGCGTGTCGACGAGGAGTTCGGCTGGAAGGACCCGAAGGCGGCGGAAAAAGTCGGCATGACGATGATGGACTACGTGATCGGCGGCATGGATCGCAGTTTCAAGATAAAGCTCTTTCATACGCTCCACGCGGCCGAACAGGCCGGACTGCAGCCAGGCATCACCAGCGCGTTCCGCGATGACTACCGTCAATCGATCGCAACCGGGCTGAAGGCTGCAACCGACAGATCCTACCATGGCGGGAGCACCCGTGGCGGCTATGGCCGCGGGCTTGCGGCCGATATCGTGAGCGTCAAGGGCGCGACCCGAGGCCAGCGATGGGTCTCCACCGAAAAGCTCTGGAAGTGGATCGACGACCACGGCAAGGAATTTGGCATCGGGCGGCCGTATCTCAATAGGGATCCGCCGCACGTAGCGCCGATCGACGGCAAGGAATATGCCTCTCGCCGCGGCGGAGCGAAAACGCAAGACGCGGAAGCGAAAACGAAAACTCGCGTGGCGGAATCGACTGTCAGGAAGGGCAAGCGGCTGGCTGCTCGAGGCGAACACAGCACCGCCAAACGCGCGCGAACCGTAAAATTGTCCAAAGGCGCGAAAACCGCAAAACTGTCCAAGGGAAGGACCATGTAGCCGGTCCGAGCACGCCCTTCCCGCACATGGCGGGAGGGCTGCAAGCCCGCCTCCCCTCCGCTCCCGTCAGGAGTTGGTCAATCATACCAATCCGCTCGCATACCGATCCTATCGGCCAGGCGGCACCAAGAGTCAGCCCGTATTCCTGACTGCATTAGCCAGCATGGCGTAAAGCTCACGCTTGGTGAATTCCCTGGTTGGCGTCGCGGACGGCTTGGGCTTAGACACCTTGGGCTTCGACACCACCCTATCCACCGGCTGGGCACAGGCTGCCGCCAACGCCGGCCTTCGTGTCGGCACGGCAACGATCTTGGGGTTGGCCGTCGGTGGCTTGTGACCACGCTTGTGGCCCATGCGCTTCAGCTTGGCGCTCACGGCGTTGCGGCTGTAGCCCAGCCGACTTGCGATCTGACCGGCACTGTGGCCCGCGGCCCAGAGTTCTTTGAGCAGTGCTACGTCTTTCGCATCCCAACTCATGGGAGATACTTATACGCCGAATGTCGGCAATAGGCGAGTCGTTGCTGAACGTGCTTCGCCGATGGTTCATCTCGTCGTTAATGCAGCCATCACTGACTTGGAAGTTGGCTACAGCGGCCGGCTCTTACCTCGGGTCACGAGTTCGCGAGCCAGCCGCCGCGACCGTCAAGGCGATCGCTGCGGGATCGCAGCAGAGCACCATCAACAATATCAGCCATCGCACCGCGTCTTCGGGCGCGGCGCCGACCATCATCGCGAGATATTGGATCGGGCCCGCGGATGCCTCGACGCGGGAACGTTCACCGGCCAGCGCTGCGCGTTGCGCCTGCAGACCGACCAGCGTTGCCGTTGCCGCCTGCCGCTGCGTATCCAACCCGTCCCGCGTCGCACGCTCCTGCGTGGCGATGTTGATCGCCCGAGTCACCCGGCCGCGCCGTGTCGACTCGTCGACGGCCCGGTCGATTTGCGCGATGCGGTTGGCCAGGTCGGCAACGTGAGCCGTTTGCGCCGTGACGCGGGCGTCGATCGCCTCAATGCGCTCGGTGACGCCGGAACGCGACGAGACCGCGACGCTGACATGCGCCTCGACCAGCTTGCCGAACACACCGGCAGCGTTGATGAGCGCGAGGCCGGCAACGAGGGCCATCATGACCGAGCGCATTTTCCAGTTGGTCCGGGCCCAATGCGCGGCCAGCCATCCGGCGATCACGAGCTTGCCGGCTTCCATGGTGGCGGCGAGCACCATGACCGCAACCGGCGCGCCGGGAAATATCTCGGCCATGCCCGCGACTGAAAAATAGGCCGCCACCGTCGCCAGTGCGAGCGCTGCAAGAAGCGCAAAGGCGCGGCTGGTGCGTGCGCGTTCCGGCGTGGCTGGAACCGGCTCCGGCACGGTGGGTGCGAGGGAAACTGTCAGCGGCTCAAGCGGCGCGTTGGGCGGCTCCGGCTCGCCATCGGCCTCGGCGATCTTGGCCTCGGTCGTCTTTGCCTCGGTCGTCTTGGCCTTGGCCGTCCTGGCTGCCTTAGCCTTGGCGCCTTTGGCGGCCTTTGATGCCGGAGAGGCGCGGCCACGCTTCGTCGCCGGCAACGGCGCCTCGCCAGATGATTCAGCGCCGACGTCTTCCGCAGGTGCCGCCACTAATCGAGGCGTGCGATTTGAGGCATTGGCCCAGGCGTCAAGCTGATGCCTGATGCGCATAGCATCGCTGTCACCCTCCGTCAGTTCGGTCGCGGAGATCGCTTGCGTGGTTGCTCGGCCTGTCATGTGGCACCCTGCCTCGTAACGGCAAAAGCCAGCTTCTCCTCGGCGAAGAACTGGAGTGTGCCATAACCTTCCGTGTCGACGGCATATCTAAAGCTTCCGTCAACGGTCGGAAACACTGCAACAGCCGTGCCCGACTCGTGATCGTTGGCTACATTTTCGACTTGCTCGCCAATCGCAAACTTCGACACCGAAAACTCCTTTCCGGATTCGTCGATGCGATTATATCTCGACGAGCAGGCCGTAGCTTCTTAACGATGCCCCTTCCGGAAATTAGGACGATGGTTGTTGCACGAATGTCTCATTCTGCTCGCGGAGGGAACCGCTCTACACGTGGAGCGCGAAACCAGCATGGCGCGATGTCCGTGCGCGACTTCTGCCGCTGCGAGCGTCATCGCGAGCCCGGACGGCGCAATCCAGAACTGTTGCAGCCTTAAGACAGTCGCGACCATTCCGGCACGGTCCCGTAGTTCTACGTTTTGCGAATCGTCCATGCACGCCCCTACTCTCAGCACAATTCGCATTCCCCTGGCGTTGCTGGTATCCGTCCCGCGCAAACAAGCACGGCTACGGAGGGGTTGCGTATTTGCAGGTCAATTCGCGTAAGGGAGCGTCCAAAAAAACGGCGTGCACCAATGTTGGCATGAACCCTGCATTGGCTGAACGAAGTGGATATTCCTTATCAACGAAGGTCGCCATGCTCGTTACTCTCGTCGCCGTTCTCTGCAACAGCCAGCTCTGTCTCGAAAAAGTCGTCACCACCAGTGACCAGTCCGGCATCACCATGAGCGCCTGCGCGGTCAACGCGCAGATTGGAATTGCCGACTGGCTCGCCAAGGGGCCGTATCGCGAGTGGCGATTGCAGCGATACAAGTGCGTGCTTGGGAAGTACGTTCCGAAGAACGAAGCCTGAGCTGCAAGCCAACTCACGCTGGCACGGTTCTTCGCCTGATATAACGAATTTGTTTGCGTGAACGTTCGTAAACATGACCTCGCCTTCTCGCGGCGCATAGCGCCCGAGGTTTGCTGAAATTCCTTCCCTCAAAACAGAGGGAGCAGGGAATGCCGGGTGCTTGCTGCACCCGCGGTCTCGTGTGCAAGAGTGGAGATAGAGGCGCACACGAGCATACAGGTACAGCCGGAGCACTCCGGCATTCCCTGCGCAATGGGTTGACGGCTTATGCCGCGCTCTCCCTGGAGACGAATTCCTCTTGCCTCCATCGCTGCCGGCTTGATGGCTCAATCGATCCGGTCGGATCGAAGTCGCCACCGGCAGCTTGGCACCAGCCACGGGTGTCGGGACCACACGGTTTTGCCGTACGCTTCAGCGCCGTACGTCTTGCGCGCCGTGCTCGCTCACGGATAACCGCCCTGCGAACAACTTCTCGCGCCCGACGCTGCTGCGTCCACCGCATCCCATCCCAACGTTCGTGACGATGGCCAACGCCCCTCTTCTTCAGGACGGGATGGCGGGTTTGTAGGACTGATTTGGGGTGGCGGCGAAGCGAATTATTTTTGCAACCGAGACTGGACGGGGCAAATCGCGTTGAAATGGCTAGGGAAGTTGGTGTTTGCGAGCAAGACCCAGAGGTGCAGACGAATGGTTTGACGCTGTCAGGGTAGCCGCAAATTTGCTTCCGCTTCCCCTGGCATGAGCGTCGCTTGGCGGGGAGCAGCTCATGGTTTTAGGCGGTCGGGTGTTTTTAGCGCACTGACCATGGCCATGCGAATGACGGTTGCGGTTTCTTGGCTTGCGGCCGCGCCGGGGTTGGCGTCGGGTTTTGCGCCTGGCCGACCGTGGCCGCCTGCCGCGGACGCGGCAGTGGTATTTCGGGCATCACCTTTGGTTCTTCCACCTTTGGCTCTTCAGGCATCATCTTTGGCGCTTCTGGCATCGCCTTTGGCTCTGAAGCGCTGGCGATGACGCGGGCGAGTTGTTCCTGGCTTGCGTTGACCCGCTCGGTAAGCGTCTGGCTTTCGCGCGCCATCTGGAGCTGGGTCGCCTTGATCTGGTCGACGATACTGTTGTTGCGCGCCACTTCTTCCCGGCTCGCCTCGAATTGGCTCGCGAGATTTTCATTGTCGCGGACCAATTGTTCTTGCCTCGCCTTGAGCTGTTCGACCGTTTGCCTCAAGGCAGCGAGATCGCGCGCCATCGGTTGGAGCTGCTGCGCCAACTCGGAAGACAAGGCAGCAGCAGCCGACGCGGCTTCTTTCGGCGCAGCGGCTTCCGGCGCCGCCTGTGTGAGAGGTTTCGCATCTGAGGTGGCCATCATCGCCGTATCAACGGAGGATGACCACCACCAGGCAGCGACACCAATGGATGCTGCCAACAAAGAACCGACCAAAACCACAAAGCGCCAATCCGCCAATCGATGACTCGTTGCCAGCGGGAGACGAGACGTCTTCATGCTGGCCGGCGGGGCCGAAGGACTGATTCCCACTTCGCGGGCCAAGTTCGAAAACTGCTGCTCCAAACTCGCGATCTGCCCTTCCGCGAGCTTGTCGTTGAGTGTGGAATCCATTTGGTGCTCCGTATCAAATGCAATGGCACCCGCCTGAGAGCGATCCGGGCATCTGCGCTACGGCGAGCTAACACTGGCGTTTAACGCAGTCGAGAAGGCGGAACTATGTTCACAGCCGGCGAACTACGGAAGGAACTCTGACCCTTCGCGAGCGCGCTGCATTCGCCGCCGAGTTCCTTACCCTGTTCCAAGCCGAAGGCCCGCATGCGCGAAGCGCACAGTCCGTAGGATGGGTGGAGCGACTTGTCCGCCGTAGCTCAACGAGCGAAGGCGGAAGCGATACCCATCAATTGCGGCGTACGACTATGATGGGTTTCGCTGCGCTCTACCCATCCTACGAATCTACGTAATCGGCTTCAGCCCTGCCTCGATCGCAGCGCGACGCGGCTCCAGGAACGGCGGCAGCGCCAACCTTTCGCCGAGCGTTTCCATCGGCTCGTCGGTCGCGAAACCCGGGCCATCGGTCGCGATCTCGAACAGGATGCCGTTGGGCTCGCGGAAATAGAGGCTGCGGAAATAGAAACGGTCGATCTCGCCGCTGTTGGGGACGCGGAGCTCATTAAGCCGCTGCGTCCAGGCGTGGTACTGCGCCTCGTCGGGGGTGCGGAACGCGACATGGTGCACGCCGCCGGCGCCTTGCCGCGCCATTGGCGAATTCTTGTCTTCGAGCACGTGCAGTTCGGCGGCGGGACTACTCTGTCCCTTTGCCTCGCCCATCTCGAACACATGGATCTGCGCGCCGTGGGCGGCATAGTCGCGCACGCGGCGCATGTTCATGACTTCGGTCAGCACGAAGGCGGTGCGCGACAGCTCGTGCACGGTCAACACGATCGGACCGAGGCCGCGGATCTGGTGTTCCGCCGGCACCGGGCTGCGTTCCCACGGCGAGGCCGTGCCCGCGCCCCCATCGTCGATCAGCACCAGCCGCTGCCCCTCGCCGTCCTCGAACGGCAGCGTCAGGCGGCCGTCGACCTCGACGATATCGCCGGCCACGGCGCCGGCTTGTTTCAGGCGATCCCGCCAATAGCCCAGCGTCTTCTCGCCCGCGACACGCAGGCCAGTGCGCGAGATCGAGTTTATTCCGCGCTGCTCGGGGGCTGCCGGGAAATCGAAGAAGGTGAGATCGGTGCCGGGATTGGCTTTGCCGTCGGCGTAGAACAGGTGATAGGCGCTGACGTCGTCCTGGTTGACGGTCTTCTTGACCAGCCGCATGCCGAGGAGTGCGGTGTAAAAGGCCAAATTCTCCCGCGGCTTCGCCGAGATCGCGGTCAGATGATGAATTCCGCCTAGCTGCATTGCGTTATCCTCCAGTCACATCCCCGAAAAATTCTCAGGGAATGGTTGGGCCCATTGCCGGATCATGTAGGATATGGCCGGATGATTGGCCAGCGGCACCGTCGCCGCCTGCTTTAGAGGCAAGTTCATGACCGGGCACCTCATTGTGTCGGACGAAGATGCGACGCGCGTGATCACGTTGAGGCGGCCCGAGAAGAAGAACGCGATCACGCAAGACATGTATCGCGCCATGAGCGACGCCATCGACACGGCGCAGAACAATCCCGATATCCGCTGCATCATCATCACCGGCGGCTCCGGCGTATTCACCGCCGGCAACGATCTGGAAGATTTTCTCAAGGACGGCACCTCCAACAGCGATGTACCGCGCGCTTCCAATGCCGCAAAATTCCTTTATTCGCTGGCGCACAACGTCAAGCCGATCATCGCCGCCGTCGACGGCGTCGCGATCGGCATCGGCACCACGATGCTGTTCCATTGCGACTACGTGCTCGCCAGCAAGACCGCGACCTTCTCGACGCCCTTCATCCATCTCGGGCTGGTGCCGGAAGGCGCGTCCAGTCTGCTGATGCCGCGCACCATGGGTCACCAGCGCGCCTTCTCCCTGCTGGTGATGGGGCGAACCTTCTCCGCCGACGACGCGCGCGAAGCCGGCTTCGTCAATGTTGTGGTGGCGCCGGGCCATACCGAGGCCGAGGCGCGCAAGGTGGCCCGCGAGATTTGCCATCTGCCGGCGGAAGCGGTCGCGATCTCGCGAAAATTGTTGAAACTGCCGCCTGAGGACATGACGCGCCGGATCGACCAGGAAGGCCATCTGTTCGGCGAACGGATGCGCTCCAAGGAAGCGGTCGCCGCGTTCAAGGCGTTCTTTGCACGGAAGAAGGGGTAACTATCGTGTAGGGTGGGCAAAGGCGCGTGAGCGCCGTGCCCACCATCTTTACTTAGAGCAAGTTCGATCGTGTGTTGGTGGGCACGCTACGCTTTGCCCACCCTACGAAGTCCAGCCTTGATCCCGCATATCGGTGCCATGAAAATTCTCTTCCGTCCCATCCTTGCGTTCGCGATCATCACGACGCTTGCCGCGTCATCGCTCGCCCAGACCCCCGCGCCGATCGACCTGCGCATTCTCGCGATCAATGATTTTCACGGCTACCTTCGCCCGCCGCCGGGTGGGATCACCATCACCGATCCCGAAGACAGGACGAAGAAGATCACCGTCCCCGCCGGCGGCGCCGAACACATGGCGACGCTGGTCAGCCAGCTTCGCGAGGGCCACAAGAACACGATCTTCGTCGCGGCCGGCGACCTGATCGGCGCCAGCCCGTTTTTGTCGGCGATGTTCCATGACGAGCCGACGATCGAGGCGCTGTCGATGATGGGGCTGGATATTTCCTCGGTCGGCAATCACGAATTCGACGAGGGCAAGGATGAACTGCTGCGGATGCAGAATGGCGGCTGCCACCCGCTCGACAAATGCCAGGGTCCGCATCCGTTTACGGGTGCGAAATTTCGCTATCTCGCCGCCAGCACGTTCGAGAAGAGCAGCGGCAAGACGGTGTTTCCCGCTTACGACATCAGGGAGTTCGACGGCATTCCGGTCGCCTTCATCGGCCTGACCTTGAAGGGCACCCCGGGCCTCGTCTCGCCGACAGGCGTTGCCGACCTCGAATTTCGCGACGAAGCCAGTACGGTGAATGCGCTGATCCCGGAATTGAAGGCGCGCGGCGTCGAGGCCATCGTCGTGCTGATCCACGAAGGCGGATTGCCGACGGGCGACTACAATGAATGCCCTGGCGTTTCGGGGCCGATCGTCGATATCGTCAAGAAGTTCGATCATGCGGTGGACGTCGTGGTCTCCGGCCATACCCACCGCGCCTATGTCTGCGAGATCGACGGGCGGCTCGTCACATCAGGCGACAAATACGGCACGCTCGTCACCGCGATCGATCTCAAGCTCGATCCAACGACGCGCGATGTCGTCAGCGCCAAAGCCGACAACACCATCGTCCGCACCGCAACGCTCGCGAAGGACATCCAGCAAACCGCGCTGATTGAATCCTACGATAGGCTGGCTGCGCCAATCGCCAACCGTCCGGCGGGTTCGGCGACGGCAACGCTGTCGCGCGTGCCCAACGCTGCCGGCGAAAGTCCGCTCGGCGACATCATCGCCGACGCGCAACTCGCCGCGACCCGCGCCGAGGAAAAAGGCGGCGCCGTCATCGCCTTCACCAATCCCGGCGGCGTGCGCGCCGACGTAACGCACAGAGAGAACGGCGCGGTGACCTATGGCGACCTGTTCGCCAGCCAGCCGTTCCGCAATCAACTGGTGACGGTCACGCTGACCGGCAAGCAGATCAAGGACATGCTGGAGCAGCAATGGCTCGATCCGAAACGGCCAAGGATCCTGCAGGTGTCCAAGGGTTTTTCTTACGCGTGGGACGCTGCCCGGCCTGACGGCGAACGCGTGCTTGCGGAACGCATGTCGCTGAACGGACAACCGCTCGATCCCGCCGCGAGCTATCGCGTCACCGTCAACAACTTCCTGTTCGTCGGCGGCGACGGTTTCACCGTGCTCACGGAGGGAACCGCGCCGCAGACCGGCATCTACGACAGCGACGCACTGAACAGCTATTTTCTGGCCAGCAGCCCGATCGGCCCGACCGCAGCCGATCGCATCATCAGGATAAATTAGCAGCGACGCGCGACGCGCCGCGTTCCCCGGATGCTGCGCAGCGCCAACAGCGCGTTCGCGCGCGTCTTCGACCCGCGGCGTGGTGCGCGGCTGATCCGGAGTCCACACGCTGCTGCGATGGGTCCCGGCTCTGCGGTGCATCGTCAAGCGACGCTGCACCGCGTCCGGGACACGGAATGCCGATTCGAAGAAAAGCCATCATCTTCTTGATGCCATTCCGTAGGCCTTTCCGAGCGGCTCCTAACGGCCTAGATTAGCCCCTCCTCGCCGGCGCGCCTTAACGCCAGGATCTTGCATGACACTCCTTCTGACCCATTCCGCATGTCTCGACCATGTCACGCCTCCGGGACACCCCGAGCGTCCGGACCGGCTGCGCGCAGTTGCTGAGGTTATGGCCGAAGATCGCTTCAAGCCGCTCACGCGCAGCGAGGCGCCGGAAGGCAATCTCGATTCCGTCACGCTGTGCCATGGCGAGCATTATGTCGGCGAGCTCCGGCACATCGCCCCGCAAAGCGGCATGATCTATATCGACGGCGACACCTCGATGTCGCCGGGCACCTGGGAAGCTGTCATGCGCGGCGTCGGCGGCGCGGTGGCGGCAACCGACGCTGTCATGTCCGGCGCCCACCGGAATGCGTTCGTCGCGGTGCGCCCGCCCGGCCATCATGCCGAGGTCTCGAAGCCGATGGGCTTCTGCTTCTTCGACAATGTCGCCATTGCCGCCCGCCACGCCCAGCGCAAATACGGCATCGGCCGCGCGGCGATCGTCGATTTCGACGTCCATCACGGCAACGGCACGCAGGACATTTTCTGGCACGATCCGACCGTGATGTATTGCTCGACGCACCAGATGCCGCTGTTTCCCGGCACCGGCGCCAGCGGCGAGCGCGGCGAGCACGACACCATCGTCAATGCGCCGCTGGCTTCCGAAGACGGCAGCGCCAAGTTCCGCGCAGCGTTCGAAAACCTGATCCTGCCGCAGTTGCAGAAATTCTCGCCGGAACTGGTGATCATCTCCGCCGGCTTCGACGCGCATTACCGCGATCCGCTGGCCTCGCTCAATCTGAAGGCCGATGATTTCGGCTGGGTCACGCGCAAGCTGATGGACCAGGCCGAGGCAAGCGCAGGTGGGCGGGTTGTGTCAGTGCTGGAGGGCGGCTACGACCTGCAGGGGCTGAAAGAGTCGGTTGCGTCGCATGTCACCGCATTGATGGGCGCGTAAATCCCCGCCACAATAGGCGCGCAAAATTGTTATTTGATTCTGCGCTCTTAGGGGGCGCATTCGGGAACCTGATATGGCCGAAAATACCCAGATGGACGTCAAAAAACTTTCCTTCGAGCGCGCGATGGAGGAACTCGAATCGATCGTGAAGCGGCTGGAGGACGGCAAGGTGCCGCTGGAGGAATCGGTCACGATCTATGAGCGCGGCGAGGCGCTGAAGCGCCGCTGCGAAGAATTGCTGCGGCAGGCCGAGGCCCGCGTCGACAAGATCACCACCGATGCAAACGGCCAGGTCACCGGAACCGAGCCGCTCGACGTGCAGTGATTCGGCCGGGGTGGAATATCACCCCACCAGTCTCGCCTGGCATAACCGAGAGAATCCGGGGCGAATTCGGCGCTCGCCTCCCACCGAACGGCTGAATAACCGGTCAGTTGGGTCGCCGATCTAGTCGCCGATTTAGTTACCGATTTAGTTCTTGGCGCCCTGCCCAGCCTGTTATAGTCGGCCATCACTCCGGGGACAGTACGTGCGCGTCCAGCACCGCCATATCATCTATATTCAGGGCTACGATCCGCGCGGGCTGGCGCAATATTACCGCATGTTCCGGACCGAGCTGCGCAAGTTCGGCCGGCTTTACCAGCTCCAGGCCACCATCAGCCGGCCCAAGGTCGCTGCCGACGACGAGATCGCGTCCTGGACCATCGATACCAAGGCGGAGGATTGGCAGACCCGCACGGCCTACGATTTCCTCCGGTTCGAAGACTTCATCCAGCAAGATCTGGCGTCGCCGATCTGGCGCACGGTGTTCAGCGCGGTGTGGATCTACTGGCGACTGGTCTTCTCCGGCACCATCGCCCGCTTCGGCAAGGCGAACTGGCGTTTTGCAACTTTCATCACCTATCCGCACCTGATGCTGTTGCTGGAGGCCGCGGGCGCCGCAGCCATCGCCTTTGTCTTCGAGAAGGGGCTGAATGCGCTCGGCATCCCCGACATTTTCAGCATCGCCATCGCGATCGCGCTCTTCGTCGCCCTGCTCGGCACCGTGCTGAAATACACGGAGAACGCCACTTACGTGCTCTATCTCCTGTGCGACACGATCTGGACCTGGGAGTTCTCGCGCAGAGAACGCCCCGAATGGGACCAGCGCATCGACCGCTTCGCGCAGCATCTGGTCAAGACAGCCAAAAGCACCGACGCCGAAGAAATCGTCATCGTCGGCCATAGCTCCGGTTCGTTCCTGTCGACGGAAATGCTGGCGCGCGCGCTGAAGCTCGACCCCGCGCTCGGCCGTCACGGTCCGCGGATCGTGCTGCTGACGATCGGCGGCAATTTCCCGATCGTCGGCTATCACGCCGTGTCGCAGCAGTTCCGCGACCATCTGCGGATGCTCGCCATCGAGCCGTCGATCGACTGGATCGACTGTCAGGCCCGCAAGGACGTGATGAATTTCTACCAGTTCGATCCGATCACGAGCCATGGCATCGACGTTGGCTCCGCCAGGCGCAACCCGAAGATCGTGCCGGTGCGCTTCCGCGACATCATCCAGCCCGAACACTACAGAAAATTCCGCTGGCAGTTCTTCCGCGTGCATTTCCAGTTCGTGATGGCCAACGAACGGCCCAACGCCTACGACTTCTTCATGATCGTCTGCGGACCGGTCCCGCTCAGCGCGCGCATGGCCGTCCCCGACGCCGCGCTTGATGTCGCCACCGGTGATTCCGGAGTGCGCGATCGGGCCTGGAAAAGGATCGAAGCCGCCACGATGGCGGCCTCAAGTGCCGCCGATTTGGGTAAAATGGAACCATCCGCCCGCCGCAGCGGTTGAAAAATCGCGGTTTTCCGATTCGCTCCCCCGGGAACCGAATTGGCTCTCCGGGTTGGCTTTGGCGGCGGCTTTGGTGTAAAGCTTGCCGTTCTGTGGGCTTGGGAGAGCAGCCTGCCGGCTAACTTTCGACGGCAGCAAGCGCTTCAAATAGCTAAAGAAACTGAACCGGGAAGGGTTTAGAAGCTACTAACGTGATGCATATCACATGGTTTAAGCCGGAGTGCATCTAGGCTTTCAAATCAGGTACCGGCCCGCCGAGATGGCACCGGGGTCTGGATTTTCACGGCGCGGTTAACGCGCTTCCCGTCTCGCGTCGGGCCGCTTGGCCCTGACATGCAAAATTGGAACATCGCAGTGACCACATTTAGTAAAACGCCGCTTCTCGATACCATCCGCACGCCCGACGATCTTCGCAAGCTCAAGATCGAGCAAGTGCGCCAGGTCGCGGACGAACTCCGCCAGGAAACCATCGACGCCGTGTCGGTGACCGGCGGCCACTTCGGCGCCGGCCTCGGCGTCGTGGAACTCACCACCGCGATCCACTACATCTTCGACACGCCGCGCGACCGCCTGATCTGGGACGTCGGCCACCAGGCCTACCCGCACAAGATCCTGACCGGCCGCCGCGACCGTATCCGCACGCTGCGCACCGGCGGCGGCCTGTCCGGCTTCACCAAGCGCACCGAGAGCGACTATGATCCGTTCGGCGCCGCGCACTCCTCGACCTCGATCTCCGCCGGCCTCGGCATGGCCGTGGCGCGCGATCTCTCCGGCGGCAAGAACAACGTCATTGCCGTGATCGGCGACGGCGCAATGTCCGCCGGCATGGCCTATGAAGCGATGAACAATGCCGGTGCGATGAATTCGCGCCTGATCGTGATCCTCAACGACAACGACATGTCGATTGCGCCGCCGGTCGGCGCGATGAGCGCCTATCTGTCCCGCCTCTACTCCGGCAAGACCTACCGCTCGCTGCGCGAGGCGGCCAAACAGATCAACAAGCGTCTGCCGAAGATCCTCGCCAACCGCGCCAACCGTGTCGAAGAATATTCCCGCGGCTTCATGATGGATGGCGGCACGCTGTTCGAGGAGCTCGGCTTCTACTATGTCGGCCCGATCGACGGCCACAATCTCGACCATCTGCTGCCCGTTCTGAAGAACGTCCGCGATATGGAAACCGGCCCGATCCTGGTCCACGTCGTGACGCAAAAGGGCAAGGGCTATGGTCCGGCGGAGGCCGCCGCCGACAAATATCACGCGGTGGTCAAGTTCGACGTCGCCACCGGCGCGCAGGCCAAGGCCAAGCCGAACGCACCGGCCTACCAGAACGTGTTCGGCGCGAGCCTCGTCAAGGAAGCCGAGAAGGATGAGAAGATCGTCGCCATCACCGCGGCGATGCCGTCCGGCACCGGCGTCGACATCTTCAACAAGGCCTTCCCGGACCGGACCTTCGACGTCGGCATCGCCGAGCAGCATGCGGTAACCTTCGCAGCGGGCCTCGCCACCGAAGGCTACAAGCCGTTCTGCGCGATCTACTCGACCTTCCTGCAGCGCGGCTACGACCAGGTGGTCCACGACGTCGCGATCCAGAGCCTGCCTGTACGTTTTGCAATCGACCGTGCCGGCCTGGTCGGCGCCGACGGCGCAACCCATGCCGGTTCGTTCGACAATGCCTATCTCGGCTGCCTGCCGAACTTCGTCATCATGGCGGCATCCGACGAGGCCGAAATGGTGCACATGGTCGCCACGCAGGTCGCGATCAACGACCGCCCGAGCGCGCTGCGTTATCCGCGCGGCGAAGGCCGCGGTGTCGAAATGCCCGAGGTCGGCATCCCGCTCGATATCGGCAAGGGCCGCATCGTCCGCCAGGGCAACAAGATCGCCCTGCTCTCGTTCGGCACGCGCATGGCCGAATGCGAAAAGGCGGCCGACGAACTCGCCGCCCACGGCCTCTCCACTACCATCGCCGACGCCCGCTTCATGAAGCCGCTCGACGTCGACCTGGTTCTGAAGCTGGCGCGCGACCACGAGGTGCTGCTCACCATCGAGGAAGGCTCGATCGGCGGCTTCGGCTCGCACGTGATGCAGACGCTGTCCGACCACGGCATGCTCGACGGCGGCTTGCGGATGCGCGCGATGATCCTGCCCGACGAGTTCATCGACCACGACTCGCCGAACGCGATGTATGCCCATGCCGGACTCGACGCCAAGGGCATCGTCGCCAAGGTGTTCGATGCGCTCGGCAAGGACTACAAGACCGAGACCGTCAAGCTCGCCTGAGACGGTAGCCGCTTCGGTTCTGACTTGATCAGAACCGAAGAGCTGGCTCTTTCGCCGGTAATCCTCATGAAGATCTACCTGGCGGGTCCCGACGTGTTCCTGCCGGACTCGATCGAGATCGGGCGCCGCAAAGCCGCGATCTGCGCCCGCCATGGCGTGAGCGGGCTCTATCCGCTCGACAGTGCGGTCGATCTTTCGGCCGCCGATGCTTCGCTCGCGATCTTTGCGGGTAACGAGGCCATGATGGACGCGGCGGACGCGATCATCGCCAACCTTACGCCGTTTCGCGGCCCAAGTGCCGACGCCGGCACGGTCTATGAACTTGGCTACATGGCGGGCCGCGGCAAATTCTGTCTGGCCTATAGCAACGACCCCGCAGTCTATGTTGAGCGCGTAAAGCGGATCTATGACATGACCAAATCCACGACCGGCCATCTGATCGACGGCGACGGGCTGACGGTGGAAGATTTCGGTCTGCCCGACAACCTCATGATGATCCACGCGCTGGACCTCCATGGTGCTAGACTGGTGACGCCGCGGCAGCGGCCTGCAGATATCTGGCACGATCTCACCTCGTTCGAGACCTGCGTTCGTCTGGCGGCGGATCGCGCCAAAGGCAAATCGGACTGACCTTGGCGAAGACGAGCAACAGCGAGACTTCTGCCCGCAAGCGCGTGGACGTGCTGCTGGTCGAGCGCGGCCTGTTCGAAAGCCGCGCCCGCGCCCGCGCGGCGATCGACGCCGGCGGCGTGACCGCCGACGGCAGGCCCGTGCTGAAAGCGTCGGAGATGATCGCCGCCAATGCCGAATTGTCCGCGCAGCCCGCACACCCGTACGTCTCGCGCGGCGGAATCAAGCTCGCAGGCGCCCTGGAACTGTATCCGATCGAGATCGAGGGCCATGTCTGCCTCGACGTCGGCGCCTCCACCGGCGGCTTCACCGAGGTGCTGCTGCAGAACGGCGCGAGCCTCGTGTTCGCCATCGATGTCGGGCACAGCCAGTTGCATCCCTCGCTGCGCAACCATCCCCGTATTGTGTCGATGGAAGAAACCGATATCCGCAAGTTCGAGGGCAAGCGCCTGCCGGCACGGCCCGATATCGTCGTCATCGACGTCAGCTTCATTTCCCTGAAGGCGGTGCTGCCGGTGGCGCTGTCGCTCGCCGCAGCACCCATGCATCTGCTGGCGCTGATCAAGCCGCAATTCGAGGCGGAACGAAAGCATTCCAAGCACGGCATCATCCGCAATGCGATGGTGCATCAGGAAATCTGCGACGATATCTCGGCATTCGCGACTTCCCTCGGCTGCACCGATATCCAGGTGTTTCCCTCGCCGATCACCGGCGGCGACGGCAATATCGAATTCTTCATGGGCGCGCGCCGTGGCTGACAGCGAGCGCCTCGTCATCGACCATGTCGGCCACCACGGCGATGGCGTCGCCATCGCCGGCGGCGGCAACATCTATGTGCCGTACACGCTGGGCGGCGAAACGATCGAGGTCGGCGCGGTTCCCGGTCACCATCCCGACCGCCGGCGATTGCTCAAGGTCGAGACCGCAAGCATGGAGCGGATCGCGCCGTTCTGTCCGCATTTCGGCGTCTGCGGCGGCTGCGCGATCCAGCACTGGGACGCCGGCCCCTATCGCGCCTGGAAGCGCGAGCTCGTGGTGACGACGCTGGCGCAGGCCGGAATCGATTGCGACGTCGCGCCCCTGCTCGATGCCCATGGTGCCGGCCGCCGGCGCATCACCCTGCACGGGCGGATTGGTACGCACGACGTGCTCAAGGTCGGCTATGCGGCGGCAGGTTCGCACGACATCATTCCGATCGACCGCTGCCCGATCCTCGATCCGCATCTGAACGGCGCGATCGAGGCGGCCTGGGCGATCGCCGAGCCGCTGATTTCGATGGGCAAGCCGCTCGACATCCAGGTCACCGCGACCAACAGTGGACTCGATGTCGATGTGCGTGGCTCCGGCCCGCTGTCGACCGCGTTGATCACAAGGCTGTCGCGCATCGCCGAACAGCACCGGCTGGCACGGCTGACGCGCCACGGCGAGCTGGTCTTGATGCGAACGCCGCCGGTGATTTCGATCGGTGCCGCACAGGTGGCGCTGCCGCCCGGCTCGTTCCTTCAGGCAACGGTGGCAGGTGAAGAGCAGCTCGCCGCGCTGGTATCCGACCACTGCAAGCGCAGCAAATACATCGCCGACCTGTTCTGCGGCGTAGGCCCCTTCGCCCTGCGACTGGCGGCAAAGTCGCGGATAGCCGCCTTCGACAGCGACGCCGGCGCGGTCACAGCCTTGCAGAAGGCCGCGACTTCCACCTCAGGGCTGAAGCCGCTCAAGGCCGAGGCGCGCGACCTGTTTCGCCGCCCGCTGATGCCGCAGGAACTGCGCGACTATGATGCGGTCGTGTTCGATCCCCCACGGCAGGGCGCGCAGGCGCAGGTGACGCAGCTCGCGGCCAGCAAGATTCCGACGGTGGTCGCGGTGTCCTGCAACGTCACGACATTCGCGCGCGACGCGAAGATTTTGATCGATGGCGGTTATAAGATCGACGGCGTCACGCCAGTCGACCAATTCCGCCACACGCCGCATGTGGAATTGGTGGCAAGGTTCAGGCGGTAAGCGCCCTCTCTTCACCCTCCCCTGGAGGGGGAGGGTCGGCTCGCGTTGAGCGTAGCGAAACGTGAGACGGGGTGGGGTGATCTCTCAGCTCGGGCACTGTTGGATGTGGAGAGACCGTCACCCCACCCCGCCGCTACGCGGCGACCCTCCCCCTCCAGGGGAGGGTAAGAATAGGCTACGCAGCCATCACCTTCCCCACCTGTCCTGCCAGATCTTCTCGCCGATCATGCAGTTGACGCGCGGCTCCCGGCCTGCGGCAGGCACGACGGGGCGTTCGGGGGTACGGCCCGCGATCTCGAGCAGCAGCTTGGTGCGGATCGCTTCCTTGAACTTGTCGCGGTCCTTGATCGTCACCACGAAGGAGCCGGGGCCGCCGATGACGCAGTCCTCGTAATAGAAATCGAGATTGTCGATATCCATGGTGGAGTAAGACGGCTCTTTCACCATGATCGGCAAGCCGTTGATGACGATGCCCTTCTCTACCGCGGCATCGCGCGCGATGACGACCGGCGCACCGTTGTTGTTCGGGCCGTCGCCGGAAATATCGATCACGCGCCGCAGGCCGCGGTGCGGGCTCTCGTCGAACAGCGGCATGGCGAAGTTGATCGCCCCCGAGATCGAGGTGCGCGATGCGCGGCGGATCGGGGTCTTGACGATTTCATTGGCGACCGCGTCGGCCGTCTCGGGCCCGTCGATCAGGCGCCAGGGGATGATGATCTTCTGGTCGGTGGAGGCCGCCCATTCGAAATAGGTGATCGCAATCCGGCCGTTCGGGCCGCTCTTCAGCGCCTGCAAAAATTCCTTGGAGACGATCGCCTGCGCATAACCCTCCCGCTGCAGCGCGAGTTCATCCAGGTCCATCGAATAGGAGACGTCGACGGCGAGGACGAGTTCGACGTCGACGGTCGGATTGGCATCCTTGTCGGCCAGTTGACGGTTGGCTGCGTTCGGTTGGTGGCCCGGCCGGTTCGCCTGATACGGCGCGGCAAAACTCGCCACATCGCCGCCGGCGAGCACGCCCGCGACAAGCACGACCCCGATCGAGACATACCAGCGCATTGCGGCCCTCCCGTCGAACGACAGTGATGGTGACATGCAAAACGGCCGACGCAAAGCGCTGAAATCATTTGTCCTTCACATTCGGGTTAGGAGCAGGCTTCGTCCACAGCCCGCGTGCCCGGCGGGTTCCGCACCGCGTTTCGTCGCCCGGTATCTGGTTTCCGAATTGAACGATCAGGACGCCCGGCGTGACAGATGCCAGCGGCCGGACAAGAAGGGCCGCATTGGCACGATCATGGTTACGCCCCCAAAACTTCCCGCAAATGACAGCCTGCCGCCGTTGATGCGCACGTTCGTTATTTCCAGTGGCCTGCTTGCCTTTGGCCTCGTGGTGGCGTTGTCGCTTCCGACGCCGCAGTCCGGCACCGCGCCGTCCGAAGCGGCCAAGCCGGAGCCGGTGCTGACGGCGGAGAATGCCGTCGAACTGTGCCGGAGCCTGTTCGAAGAACCGAAGGAATATATGGACCACGAGGCCAAGCGCCGCCGCGGGGACCTGATCGAGCTGAAACTCTCGGCAAACGCCCAGTTTCAGGACCGGCCCGGAACCTGTAAACTGATCGAGACGGCCGTCAGCCGCGGCGATCAGAGCATGGCGCAGCGTCTGGTGGACTGCCGCGCCAACTGAGCGCGGCGGACACGTCAAAAAGTTCGCTCGCCTCGGGACTATGCTGGAATGGCTGATACCACCGCCACGCCAAAAACCAAGGTCAAAACCAAGACCGAGCGGCCGCGCCTGCACAAGGTCATCTTGATCAATGACGATTACACGCCGCGCGAATTCGTCGTCACCATCCTGAAGGCCGAATTCCGCATGACCGAGGACCAGGCCCACAAGGTGATGATAACAGCACACCGGCGCGGCGTCTGCGTCGTCGCCGTCTTCACCAAGGACGTCGCCGAGACCAAGGCGACCCGCGCCACCGACGCCGGCCGCGCCAAGGGCTATCCGCTGCTGTTCACGACGGAGCCGGAGGAATAGCGGGCGACACTAGAGCCTTTTCCGTTCCGATCGAATCGGAACGGGGCTCTAGTTTTTTTGATTTGACGCGTTTTCTTGACGCGAACCGGTCTCCACTTCGCTGGAAAACGCTCTAGAGATAGGCGGCCAGCCCGGCACCGGCACCGAGACTGTTCTGTATCGATGTCGCCGAACGGTAGTTTGCAGTGATCCTGTTGGCGTAGTCTTCGGTGAAGCCGAGAACGCTTCGCTCCTCGGAGCTCATTTTTTGATATTGCTGGAGCAGCGCCAGACTGTTGGCCTGTATGCCGGCGCCGCCGAATGCGTTCAGCACGCCGCTTCGTGTGCGCTGATTGAGCTCTGCCTTCGCGGCGCTGGCTTCCTGCGCCGAGAATGACGCATCAGCGTTCAACGCCATGATGGCCAGGGTTCGATTGCCGAAGTCCGTGAAATCTACCTGCTGCCCGGTCTGCCTGCTGCCGGTGAATACCAGGTCCTTACCGTTGTCCCTGGCGCTACCCGCTTGCGCGTCGAGCATCGCCCGCGCGTTGGTTACCAGCGCATCCGGGCTTGAATCCGTGGTGGAGGAGGTTTGTGTTCGCGCTTTGTCGAGCAACGCTCTCACCGGGTCCGCATGGTTGCCGGTGACAGGAGCCTTGCCGAAGCTTGCTCTGGCGGCGACCAAGCCCTCCAGCACGGCCTGTTTCTGATCTTTCCAGGCCGCCGTTGCCTTCTCGTCGCCGCCAGCTTGATCGAGATAATCCGACGCCGCGGCGTAAAGGCTTGCATAATCTCCGGTGTGCCGGGCAATCACGACATGGGGAGACACGGCGTCGTTGAATCGTGACTGCAATGTCCTGGTCGCCGCCGTCACCTCGTCCGTTGAGAACTGGCTCTGCGCATTGTCAGCGATCACCGACAAGGTCGCGCGCGTCTGACCGGAAAAATCGACGGCGACCTGCCCATCGAGCATCGCCGATGACGTTCCGAGCGCAACGTATTGCTGGTCGAACCAGGCGCGGGCCCTCGTAGTGAGGGTCGCGACCGAAGGCTGTTCGCTGTCCGCCGCGGTTTGCGCCAGATAGGCCTTGGCCTCGTCAGACAAAGTGACCGAGGTCGAGGATGATGGTGAGGACGTGTCGGTGGTGTCGGTTGAGGCAGGACTGGCTTTCGAGGCCGTGTTGCCTGCTCCGTAAGCATTACCAGCATAGCTGAGGTAAGAGGCTGCGTTTGATCCAACCGAGATCGACACGAGAGCACCCTCCGGCGCGAGAAATGATTAGCAACAAATGAACAAGTATGGTTAACGCCTCGTTAACCGCCTGTGCCCGTGGCAAACGTCTTGTTTGCAGGGCCACATGGAGCGCGGCATCACGCCGCCGACGTCTCGTCGGCCAAACCGTAAACCCGCGCGGCCTTTGCGAAGCCCGCGACCGGAAACTCGCCGAGATCGCTCCAGCCTCCCCGGCAGATGCCGGCAAATCCTTCCGACGCCACGATGGTGCGCTTGGTCTGGCTGGCGATCTTTTCCAGCCGCGCCGCCAGATTCACCGCCGGTCCAATGCAGGTGAAGTCGAGCCGGTTGCCGCCGCCGATATTGCCGTAGAGAATTCGCCCCAAATGCAGCGCGACGCCGAAGCGAAATCGTTCGACGGCGTCGCCGACCGGATAGTTCAGGTTGGCAACGCTGGCGCGGGATTCGTGGGCGGCCTCCAGCACATGCGAGCACACCTGCCGCTCGTCGCCGACATATTCGTCGATCGGAAACACGGCGAGCAGCCCGTCGCCCATATATTTCAACACGTCGCCGCCATGCTTCTTGATCGCGGTGACCTGGCAATCGAAATACTGGTTCAGAATTTCGACGACGGTCTCGGCCGGCAGCCGGTCCGACAGCGCCGTGAAGCCGCGCAGATCGGACAGCCAGATCGCAGCATTCATCGTCTCGGTGTGGCCGCGCCTGATCTGGCCGCCCATGATCCGCTCGCCGGCGCTGTTGCCGACATAAGTGTCGAGCAGGCTCGCAGCCATTCGGTTCAAACTAAAGATCTCGACCACCCGTGCCAGCGGTTTCGCGAGGCTCCGCAGCGCCGCCAATTGTTCATCCGTGAACCCGCCCGGCTGCTTGGTGGTCCAGCTCGATGCGTTCACCGTGCCGCCAATGAAGGGCAGCGGCAGCGCGATATAATCCGTGACGCCTTCGGCGCGAAGATCGTCGATGATCGGAAAGCGCTTGCTTGCGGGATCGTCAATGGGGGCCCGGACTTCCAGCCCCTGCTGGAAAACGATCTTCAGCGGGCTGTTGTGAAAATCCGGTGACACCAGAATATGGTAATCGACCGTGCCCAGCTCGACCTCGGTGCCCGGCTTCCAGATGAAATTGCGCCCGTAAATTTCGGGATGCAGCGTGCGGACGAAGACGCCGACACGCCACAGCGGCAGCCCTGCCGCGACCATCCGTTCGCAGCACTCGGCCATAAACCGGGTCGGGCTGGTCGCCGACCTCCCGCCGTCAATCAGCCAGTCGGTCAGCTTCTGCAGTTCTGCGATATTCATGGCGGCGTATTTGCCGCGCAACTGCAGCGCGCGTCAAGCGCGCTCCCACAGACGGCGTGACCCGAAGGCGGAGCTGCGCTAGCTTTACGGCGCAACCAGGGGAAACGTAAAAAGTGTACGACATCATCATCGTCGGCGGCGGATCAGCGGGCTCGGTCATGGCCCACCGGCTCTCCGCAAAGAGCGCCAACAAAGTCCTGCTCTGCGAAGCAGGCCAGGACACGCCGCCCGGCAACGAGCCGCCCGAGATCCGCGACAGCTATTCAGGGCTGGCGTATTTCGATCCGCGCTTCCACTGGACCGAGCTCAAGGTCACGACCCAAATCGTCAGCCACAACAACCCTGATGAAGGCCGCCCGCCGCTGCGCAAGTATGAGCAGGCGCGCGTGCTGGGTGGCGGGTCCTCCATCAACGGCCAGATGGCCAATCGCGGCGCGCCGACCGACTACGCGGAGTGGGAAGCCCGCGGCGCCACGGGCTGGAACTGGAAGGACGTGCTGCCCTACTTCAAGAAGGTCGAGCGCGATCTCGATTTCGACGGGCCGTTCCACGGCAAGGACGGCCGCATTCCCGTCCGCCGCATTCCGCAGCAGCATTGGACAGGGCATTCGCAGGCGATGGCCGAGGCCTGCAAGCTTGCGGGCTTTGCGTTCCTGCCCGACCAGAACGGCGAGTTCACAGACGGCTATTTCCCGGTGACACACTCCAATCAGGACGAGCAACGCGTCTCGGCCGCGATGGGTTATCTCGATCGCGAGACACGCAAGCGCACCAACCTGACCATATCGACCAACACGCAAGTCAAGGAGTTGCTGTTCGAGGGCACGCAATGCGTCGGCGTGAAGGCGCTGGTCGACGGCCGCGAACAGGAGTTCCGCGGTCGCGAGGTCATCCTCTCCTGCGGTGCTATCCATTCGCCGGCGCATCTCTTGCGCGCCGGCATCGGGCCGGTCGGGCACCTGAAAGAGATGGGCATTCCGGTCCTGATGGGCCTAGCGGGCGTCGGCCAGCGCCTGATGGATCATCCCTCGATCGCGCTGTCGTCCTTTGTCCGCCGTGGCGCGCGCATGAACGACCACACCCGACGCCACATCCAGATGGGGCTGCGCTACTCCTCGGGTCTTGCCGGCACGCCGGCCGGCGACATGTTCGTCGCTGTTCTCACCAAGTCGGCCTGGCATTCGGTCGGCGAGCAGATCGCCTCGCTGCTCACCTTCGTCAACAAGACCTATTCGGAGACCGGGCAGGTGAAACTCGCTTCGCGCAACCCGCAGGCAGAGCCGATCGTCGAGTTCAACCTGTTGTCCGACAGGCGCGATCTCGACCGCCTGATGAGCGGCTTTCGCAAGATGGCGGCGCTGCAGATGAGCGCGCCGCTCAAGGCGGTCACCGACAAGCCATTCCCGGCCTCGTATTCCGACCGCGTGCGCAAGATCGGCGTGGTCAACACCAAGAACAAGGTCCTCACCGCCATTGCCGCAACGCTGATGGACGGGCCGGCGGTGTTGCGCCACTACATGATCGACAATTTCATCGTCGAAGGTTTCACGTTCGAGCAGGTCATGAGCGATGAAGAGGCGCTCGAAGCCTTCGTGCGCAAGGCGGCAATCGGCGTGTGGCATGCCTCCTGCTCATGCCGGATGGGCCGGCCAGACGATCCAATGGCGGTCGTCGACACGCAAGGCCGCGTCAAGGGCGTGCAGGGATTGCGGGTGGTCGACGCTTCGATTTTCCCGGTGGTGCCGTGCGCCAACACCAATTTTCCGGTCCTGATGGCCGCGGAAAAGATCGCAGACGCCATGCAGTGAGGGAGGTCGGGACGCTAGCCGCCGACCTGGCCGCGATGGCGCAGGAAGTGATCCGCCAGCACGCAGGCCATCATGGCCTCGCCCACCGGCACGGCGCGGATGCCGACGCAGGGGTCGTGGCGGCCCTTGGTCATGATGTCGGTGTCGGCGCCCTTGCGATCGACGGTCTGGCGCGGCGAGAGGATCGACGAGGTCGGCTTCACCGCAAAGCGCACCACCACCGGCTGGCCGGTCGAGATGCCGCCGAGAACACCGCCGGCATTGTTGGAGAGGAATCGCGTGCCGTCATTGCCGGTGCGCATCTCGTCGGCGTTTTCCTCGCCCGACAATTCGGCAGCGCCAAAGCCTGCGCCGATCTCGACGCCCTTCACCGCGTTGATGCTCATCATCGCCGCCGCCAACTCGCCGTCGAGCTTGGCGTAGATCGGCGCGCCCCATCCCGCCGGCACGCCTTCGGCGACCACTTCGATGACGGCGCCGATCGAGGAACCGCTCTTGCGGATACCGTCGAGATACTGCTCGAAGAACGCGGCCTTGTCCTTGTCCGGGCAATTGAACGGATTGCGCGCGATCTCGTCCCAGTCCCATTTGTCGCGGTCGATCTTGTGCGGCCCCATCTGCACCAGCGCACCGCGCACCTTCACGTCGGGAAGAATTTTGCGCGCGATGGCGCCGGCGGCGACGCGCGTGGCCGTTTCGCGCGCCGATGAACGTCCGCCGCCGCGATAATCGCGCAGGCCATATTTGGCCTCATAGGTGAAGTCGGCGTGACCCGGGCGAAACTTGTCCTTGATCTCGGAATAGTCCTTGGAGCGCTGATCGGTATTCTCGATCAAAAGGGCGATCGGCGTTCCCGTCGTCACCTGCACGCCGGTCTCGGGATGGGCCATCACGCCGGACAGGATTTTTACCGCGTCGGGCTCCTGGCGCTGGGTGGTGAAGCGCGATTGTCCCGGACGGCGGCGATCCAGATCGTTCTGGATATCCTCATTGGTCAGCGGGATCAGCGGCGGGCAGCCGTCGACCACGCAGCCGATCGCAATCCCGTGGCTTTCGCCGAAGGTCGTGACCCGGAACAGATGGCCGAAGGTGTTGTGGGACATGGTGTCTTGAATTCGGTTGCCGACATTTAGCGCTAATGTTGATTGTCAACGTTTCGTAACGCGGTGGAGAGGGCTGGTCAAATCACCTCTCACCCCGTCATGGCCGGGCTTGTCCCGGCCATCCACGTCTTGCTTGGCGGCGCATTCGAAGGAAGACGTGTATGCCCGGGACAAGCCCGGGCATGACGGCGGAGGGATTAACTATACTTCCGCAGACCGCCGTCGCGGAACACGTAGACGGCGCCCTGTTCGATCAGGAGGTCCGCGGCGCTCTTCGGGGTCTCGATGCCCAGCGCCACCATCAGCGCCCGCGCGGTGCCGCCATGGGCCACGGCGACGGTGTCGCCCTTCACGGAATCGTACCAGTCGCGCATCCGGTGCTGCACTTCGGCGTAGGTCTCGCCACCTTCCGGCGCCATCGTCCATTTCGCCGTCAGCCGCCTGGCATAGAGCACGGGGTCGGCGGCCTGCATCTCGGCCAGCGTCGAGCCCTCCCAGACGCCGTAGCCGATCTCGCGCAGGCGATCGTCGAGCGCATATTTTTCCGGCGGCAGCTTCAAGGCGCCGCGCACCAATTCCATCGTCGCCCTCGCCCGCTGGAGCGGACTTGCGACGAACGGCAGCGCGGCCTTGTCATGGCCGTCGCGCGCGAACAGCCCGGCGAGGACATTGCCGGCATGGGCCGCCTGCCTGCGGCCGAGATCGTTCAGCGGAACGTCCTGCGCGCCCTGCAGCCTGCCTTCCGCATTCCACGACGTCTCGCCATGGCGAATGTAGTAGATCACGGGCGCTGGCATCGGATTATCAGGCTATTCCTTGCTCGGCGAACTGGAGAGCGAGATGTCCGGCGCGTCGGGGCGCTTCATGCCGACGACGTGATATCCGGAATCGACGTGATGCACCTCGCCGGTGACGCCGCGCGACAGGTCCGACAACAGATACAGCGCGCTGTCGCCGACCTCGTCGATGCTGACGTTGCGGCGCAGCGGCGCGTTGTATTCGTTCCACTTCAGAATGTAGCGGAAGTCGCCGATGCCGGATGCGGCGAGCGTCTTGATGGGACCTGCCGAGATCGCGTTGACGCGGATGTTCTTCTCGCCAAGGTCGGCGGCGAGATAGCGCACGCTGGCTTCGAGGGCCGCCTTCGCAACGCCCATCACGTTGTAATGCGGCATCCACTTCTCGGCGCCGTAATAGGTCAGCGTGATGATCGAGCCGCCGTCGGTCATCAGCTTTTCGGCGCGTTGCGCGATCGCGGTTAGCGAGTAGCAGGAGATCAGCATGCTCCTGGAGAAATTGTCCTGCGTCGTCTCCAGATAACGGCCGTCGAGCTGGTCCTTGTCGGCGAAGGCGATGGCATGGACCACGAAGTCGATCTTGCCCCACTTTTCCCGGAGCACGTCGAATACCGCGTCGATGGTGGCTGAATCAGTGACGTCGCAATGGCCCAGCAGGAGAGCATTCAGCTCCTTCGCCAGCGGCTCGACCCGTTTCTTCAGCGCGTCGCCCTGCCAGGTGAGCGCGATTTCCGCGCCCGCGTCGTGGCATGCCTTGGCGATGCCCCAGGCGATCGAGCGGTTGTTGGCGACGCCGAGGATAACCCCGCGCTTGCCCTGCATCAGGCCTGATTTTTGCGACATCTTACTTTCCATCGCGCTTCCCTGTCGGGCTTGGAGGTACACCAGCACTCCAGCGCGGTCGAGCCCAAATCCGTCCCCGGATTAACGCTGTTTCCGGTGCGGCTCAATGGCTGGAATAGACACGTCAATTGGGTGTTATGTTGGGTAAGGCGTTCGCGCCTCACGACTCTTGCAACTCTTGCAAACTGGTGCCGATGAGCGCGTTTCGTCAAAGTGTCGAAGCCATGATTCCGGCGCTCCGCCGCTATGCACGTGCGCTCGCGCGCGATGGCGACATCGCCGACGATCTGGTGCAGGACACGCTGGTGCGCGCGTTGCGTTCGGAACGGCTGTTTCTCGGCGGCGACGTCAGGAGCTGGCTCTATACGATCCTGACCAATTTGAACAAGAACCGGCGGCGGTCGCTGGCGCGGCGGCCGCAATTCATGCCGCTGCTCGACAACAACCCCGACGCCAGCGGCACCGAGGCGGAGGGCCGCGACATCGCCCGCGCGCTGGCAACATTGGTGGAAGAACAGCGCTCGGTGCTGCTGCTGGTGATGCTCGAAGGACTGAGCTACCGCGAGGTCGCCGACATCCAGGGCGTACCGATCGGCACCGTAATGTCCCGGCTTGCCCGCGCCCGCGCGCATGTCAAAGCTTCTTTGGAGGGCGAGCGCACGGCGCTGCGGCGGGTGAAATGAAAATGCGTGTAGCAGGCGTGATGCACAGACAGACCAGGAATAGACAGAGACGACCACAATGACCGATCGCAACATTCCCGTCACCGAAGACGAGCTGCATGCTTACGTCGACAACGAGCTGCCGGCGGAACGCCGCGGCGACGTCGAGGCGTGGCTCGCCTCGCATCCCGACGATGCCGCGCGGGTGCAGTCGTGGCGCGCGATGGCGGAGGCGCTGCATGCCAGGTACGATTCGGTTATCGACGAAGCAGTACCGAAGCGGCTCGAGATCGAGCGGCTGGTGCGGCAGCCGCGCAAATGGGTGTACGGCGCGATGGCGGCCACGCTGGCAGCGTTCATCGTCGGCGGCGGCATCGGCTGGGTCGCGCGCGGCGCGGCGGCAGCGCCCTCCGCTTTCCAAAATCTGACGGTGCACGCGATCGAAGCGCACCGGCTTTACGTGGTGGAGGTGCGGCATCCCGTCGAGGTGCCGGGCAGCGAACGCAGCCATTTGCAGCAATGGCTGACCAAGCGCTGCGGCTGGGTCGTCCGCGCGCCGGAACTGGCGGGGGCCGGGTTGAAGCTGGTCGGCGGGCGGCTGTTGCCGGGGTCCGGGGGGCCGGCGTCCTTCATGATGTATGAGAGCGCTTCGGGCGAACGTTTCACGATCTACACCGCAAAATCGAGCGCCGAGGCGACGCAGATGCGATTCGCGGTCGAAGGCAAGGAAAGCACGCTGTTCTGGGCCGATGACGGCGTGGTCTATGCGGTGGTGTCTACCGGCGCCGACCGCGGACGGCTGACTCAGGTCGCCCAGGCGGTCTACGACCAGATGGAGAAGAAGAGCTGACCCGTAGATCCTATGGGGTGGCAGGTGGTCAGGGGTAAGCTGAGTTTGCGACCACCCAACCACCCGGAGAATCTACCGGTAAGAAAAGCGGCGGCCGGTAAGAAAAGCGGCGGATAGGCAACACCGCGGCGCTTGTCCCAATTCTGACATCGAAAATCTGGAATCAAAACACCGGTGCGTCTCATTAATGCACCGGGTGATCACGCGAAAATGAGTGGCGCTCGATCCGCCGATCGGCGCAAGCGGCCTCGATCGGGGTTTGGTACCGCGCTGGTCCCCCTTTCGAGGCCGCCCCTTTTTCCAAGAAACCATTTGTTTTCAAGGAAATAGGCCGATTTTTCGGGAAAAATTCCTGCCAAGCCCCGTACTGTCCGACGCGTGTTTTCGTGCCACGAATCGCGGCCGAATCACTCGACTCAGCCGAAATCGCTGCGCGGGTTATAAGGGTGGCCGTCGCGCCACTTTTCCATCAATGCCTCAAGTTCGGCATCGTTCCCGTCGGGCAGAATAATTCGGGTAGTGACGAACAGGTCCCCGGTTCCTCCCGCCTTGGGCAGACCCTTGCCCTTGAGGCGGAAGATGCGGCCGCTGGAGGTATTTTTCGGAATCGAGAGCTCCACCGCGCTGCCGAGGGTGGGCACCCGGACCTTGCCGCCCAGCACCGCCTCATAGAGCGTAATGGGCAGATCCAGGCGCAAATCGCTGCCATCGATCTTGAAAAAGGGGTGCGGCGCGATGCTGACCGTAATCAGGAGATCGCCCGGCGGGTGGCCCGCCGCGGTTTCGCCCTGCCCCTTCAGCCGGATCTGCTGGCCGGCGGTGACGCCTGCCGGAATCCTGACGTTGAGCTCCTTGCCTGTCGGCAGGCGGACGCGTTTTTCTCCGCCCTTGACCGACTCTTCCAGCGACACCGTCATCGCGACGTTCAGATCGAGATCGAGACCGATCCCGCCGGTGTCGAATTCAAAGGTCCGGCCACCGCCCGGACGCCCGCCCCTGGCCGCGCCGCCGAACATGCTGTTGAGGATATCCTCAAAGCCTGCCCCGCCCGCGCCGCCCGGACCGCCACCGGTGCGGAAGCTGTAGGATTCGAAGCCGCTCGCTCCACCGGCGCGGCCGCGCGGGTCGCCGCCGCCAAAGCCGCCACCAGAAAAACCCTGGAAGCGTGGCTTGCCGTCGGCGTCGATCTCGCCGCGGTCGAACTGCTTGCGCTTGTCCTCGTCGCCGATGATCTCGTTGGCGGAGTTGATCTCGGAAAAGCGCGCAGCCGCCTTCGGATCGTTCTTGTTGTTATCCGGGTGATGCTTCTTGGCGAGCTTGCGGTAGGCACTCTTGATCGCCGCAGCGCTGGCGCCCCGCGGCACCCCCAAGACCTCATAGGGGTCGCGCATTCGTCACATCTCCTTCACGGGAATTCGGTTCTTGAAGCTTAGGACAATTCGCCGGCTTTGGCTTCATCTGGGGAGCCAGTTGCATTTTTGCAACTACCCCGAAGGCTTTGCTTGAAAAAGGCTTGGCTTGAAGAAGGCTTGGCTTGAAAACCTTTCAGGCCTTATCCCCGCGTCCAGGGCTTGATCGTATGGATTTCCCATCGACCTTTGCCGGCCTTGCAGGCAGCGCCCTGCAGCCAGCTTTCCGCACGGCCGTTGACGTAGCTCGCCAGGAAATCCCGGCAGGTGCGCCCGTCTTCCGCGGAATAGGCCTGGGACAGCGGCGTCACCGAGCCGCGCGCGCCGGTTTCCGGATTTTCCCAAGGCTGGCTGGAATCCTTGTCGCCCTTGGTCAGCACGTCGGAGGCGGCGGTGCGGGCAAAGGCGAGATCGCTCTCGGTCGGCACCGGCGCCGTGCCCGGTTGCTTGCCCAGCGAACCCGTGACGTCGGCGGCGCTCATCCTGGCGTAGGCGTCCGGGCGCGACATGCTGCAGCCGCCCGAGCCGAGACCGATCAAAATCAACGTCATCACCGCGCCGCTCGGCCCGATCGCCGATAGGCCAACGCGTCCCCATACCCTATATAGGGCGAGCCCGTACCGGGGCTGCAACGCGCTCTGGGACGCGAACGGACGCAACTGGGACTCCTGCCATGACGGACACGACCTCCATCAAACACCCGACACCGTTAACATCGGGTGATTTTACCGCGGCCGAGGAACCGTTTGCGCTGTTCGCCGAGTGGTTTGCGGAAGCCGTGAAGTCCGAGCCGAACGATCCGAACGCGATGGCGCTGGCAACTGTCGACCCTGACGGGCTGCCTGACGTCCGGATGGTGCTGATGAAGGGCTACGATGCGGATGGTTTCGTGTTCTACAGCCACATCGCCAGCCAGAAGGGCCGCGAACTCGCCGCAAATCCTAAGGCGGCTTTACTATTTCACTGGAAGTCGCTGCGCCGTCAGGTCCGCATCCGCGGCAACGTGTCGCCGGTGACGGATGAGGAGGCCGACGCCTATTTCGCCACGCGGCCCAAGCAGGCGCAGATCGGCGCCTGGGCCAGCAAGCAGTCGCAGCCGCTGGAGAGCCGCTTCGCCTTCGAGCAGGCGATCGCCAAGGTCGCCGCCAAATACGTGATCGGCGAAGTGCCGCGCCCGCAAGGCTGGAGCGGCTGGCGCATTCACCCCACGCGTTTCGAATTCTGGCACGACCGCCCGTTCCGCCTGCACGACCGCATCGAATTCCGCCGCGATGCGCCGGCACAAGCCTGGAGCAAGGTGCGGCTCTATCCCTGATTGATTTTGTCATGGCCGGGCTTGACCCGGCCATCCACGACTTCCTTTCTATGCGACCAAGCAAGACGTGGATGCCCGGGACAAGCCCGGGCATGACGGAGAACGAGAGAATCTGAATGCCCCCTTCATCCAACGCGCCGCGGCGCACGCTGCTCTTGACCGGCGCCAGCCGCGGCATCGGCCATGCTACCGCGATCCGGTTCTCGTCCGCCGGCTGGCGCGTCATCACCTGCTCGCGGCACGCCTTTCCGGAAGTCTGCCCGTGGGGCGCAGGCCCGGAGGATCACATCGAGGTCGACCTCGCCGACCACGCCGACACGACACGCGCGATCTCCGAGATCCGCAAGCGGCTGGAGAACGACGAACTGCATGCGCTGGTCAACAACGCCGCGATCTCGCCGAAGGCGCCGAATGGCGGCCGACTCAGCACCATGGACACCGATATCGAAACCTGGAGCCACGTGTTTCGCGTCAACTTCTTCGCGCCGATCATGATGGCGCGCGGCCTGATCGAGGAATTGAAGCACGCCAAGGGCGCGGTGGTGAACGTCACCTCGATCGCGGGCTCGCGCGTGCACCCGTTCGCGGGCGTCGCCTATGCGACCTCGAAGGCGGCACTTGCTTCACTCACACGCGAAATGGCCTCCGATTTCGGCCGCGTCGGCGTCCGCGTCAACTCGATCGCGCCGGGCGAGATCGACACCTCGATCCTGTCACCGGGCACCGAGAAGATCGTCGAGCAGCAGATTCCGATGCACCGGCTCGGCACGCCGGACGAAGTGGCGAAGATCATCTATGTGCTGTGCACGGAAACCAGTTCCTACGTGAACGGCGCCGAGATCCACATCAACGGCGGCCAGCACGTTTAGGAAGTGACGGTCTCGCAGGGTGGGCAAAGCGCAGCGTGCCCACCCTTCTGTCAGCGGATCAGTGGTGGGCACGGCGCAAGCGCGCCTTTGCCCACCCTACGCGACCTTCTCGCCGTTCACTCCGCGTAAAACTTTCGCGTCGCGGTTCGCACCGCCGTCGCGGCAACGTTGAACGTGCTCGAGCATTCGTCCTCGTTCTCGCCGTCCGCCAGCACAGCACCGCAGTGCCGGCAAAGCCGCGTCGAGAACGCCTGCGCCTTGCCAACGACGCGGCCCTGCTGATAGCGCGCAAGATCGATGACGTTGCGTGGCGACATTATGAGTTTCTCAACCATGGGATCCTCGCGGCCTGAGAGACACTTTATCGCAGACAAGTTTCGATCATTCGTTCAGCGCACCGCTCAAATTTTAGCGGTGGAGTTGAGTGGATCTTCGCAGGTGTGGAACGGCAAGGAACCGCTGATTCACAGCCACTTCTTCCACCTGAAGAGAAAGTACGGCAGCACGGCTGCCATGAGCATCATGACCAGCGCCATCGGATAGCCGTGCGCCCATTCGAGTTCCGGCATCGCCTTGAAGTTCATGCCGTAGATCGAGGCGATCAGCGTCGGCGGCATCAGGACAACGGCCATCACCGAGAACAGCTTGATGATGTTGTTCTGCTCGAGATTGACGACGCCGAGCATGGCGTCAAGCGTGAAGGTGATCTTGTTGGAGAGATAGGACGAATGGTCGGTCAGCGAGACGACGTCGCGCTGCATGGTCTTGAGTTGCTCGCGCATGTCCTTGGACCATTTGGCGCCTTCCACCACCGCCGACAGGAAGGTGACGACACGGCCGATCGAGACCAGGCTCTCCCGGATCTTCGAAACCAGATCCCCCTTCCGCCCGATCGCGATCAGGATCTGGGAATATCGCTTGGCCTGGCCATGGCGCGCGCTTTCGGGCTCGAAAATGTCGTGGGAGACTTGGTCGACCTCGGCGCCGGCGCGCTCCAGAATGTCGGCGCAGCGGTCGATCACCGCGTCCAGCAGTTCCATCAGCACCATTTCGCCTGAGATCGCGGGCATGCATGAGCGCGCCAGCTTGTGCTCGACCAGGGCAAACGGCTTCGGCTCGTCGTAGCGCACCGTCACAAGGCGGTGGCCTGCGAGGATGAAGGTGACGGCCGTGGTCTTCGGCATGTCGGTGTCGGATTGGCACATCAGCGTCGCCGTCATGTAGCGGGCGCTGTTTTCGATATAGAGCCGGCTGGAAATCTCGATTTCCTGCATGTCCTCCCGGGTCGGTATCGCGATCCCGGCCAGCCGCTCGACGGCGCGGTCCTCCTCCAGCGTTGGATTCAACAGGTCGATCCAGACCGCATTGTCCGGCAGCGCCGCCGGATCCGCGGCGGTGAGCTTCTTCAGGGTGGATTCGGAGGGAACAAACACCGAAAACATGGGCAACTCCGGAACGGGGCAGCAGTCTCTCGTCTTGACGCGCTTTCTTGACGCGAACCGGTACCCACCCCGGATCAAGTCTGGGGCAGGCTTTCGCTTGAAAACGCTACAGCACCCAGCGGCACTAAAGCCGATTCTGGCAAGTGCTTCATGACTGGCGCATTAACCGCCGATCCATATTTGCGGCGGCGGAGTGGCGTTTATGGCGGTGGGGTGGCATCGGCGCGGCCCCGATTTGGCCCCGGCGCCACCCTTGCCCAGAAATCAACAGGAACTCGCAAATTTTGCGGCACAAAAGTCACAGCCGGCCTTCCGCAGCGCCGAAGGGGCGCGCAAATGCTGGCATAAGCGCCGGTTTTTGCGGATAATGCGCTTAATGGAATCGTCGCGTTTTTGATGCAACATTTGTTGCTGCGAACGCAATACTTTCGATTGGAAGTGTACCATGTCGTCGCTGAAAGTAATCCTGGGGTTGATCGCCGCCGGCCTTGCATTGTCCGGCTGTATGCCGGCAACCACCTATCAGGCTGCTCCTGAAGCCACCCTCAAGCCGAACGACAAGGCCCAGCTTGCCAAGGCGCGCTACGCCGCGGTCAAGCCGGCAGAGCCGTTCCGCCGCGCCATTGTCGACTATCACCGCAAGGAACTGGCCGGCACCATCGTCGTCGATTCCGATAACCACTATCTCTATCTGGTTCAGGATGGTGGCAAGGCGATCCGGTATGGCGTCACCGTCGGCGAGGAAGCCCTCGCCTTCTCCGGGATCGCCAAAGTCGGTAACATGGCGGAATGGCCGAAATGGACGCCCACGGCCGATATCCATAAGCGCATCGAAGGCCTCCCGGCCTCGGTACCCGGCGGGGTCGACAATCCGCTCGGCGCCCGCGCGCTCTATCTCTATCAGGGCAACAAGGACACGCTGTTCCGCATCCACGGCACCAACCAGCCGGAATATATCGGCGCCTCGATCTCCTCGGGCTGCATCCGCATGACCAACGAGGACGTCATCGACCTCTACAGCCGGGTGAAGCAGGGTACGGTCGTCGTCGTGCTCGAGCCCAAGCAGGGCGACTCGCCGTTCAATTCCAAGATGGCGCTGCAGGGCGGCGGCAGCAGCGGCCCGATGCCGCAATAGACGATGCCGTAGTAGCCGACGCCGGTTATACCGCAGTCGAAGATCAAGAGCGCCGGTTTTGCCGGCGCTTTTTCTTTGCAGGCTTCTCCTCGCGTGGCGGCTCGGCCTCCTCCGGTTTCTCGGCATCCGAGTTTTCAGCGTCCGGCTTCGCATCGCGCTTGGCGTCAGACTTCGCATTGGACTTCGCGTCAGATTTGGAGTCGTCCGGTTTGGCGGCGACCTCGCGCGGCGGCGCTTCGTCGGGCCGCTCGGCCGGCAATAGCGGCGCTTTCTGCGGCAGCGGGTCCCACACGTCCCACTGGCAGATCCGGTAATTGTTGCGCCGTTCCATCAGGTCGAGATGGATGTGATCCTCGTGGTACCAGTCCGAGCCTGGACCCAGCACCGTCGAGAACCGCGTGCAGGCGGAATGCAGCACACTCTCGCGCAATCCCCGCGGCACGGTGCGGTCGGTCAGCGAGATCAAGCTGCCGTCGGCGAACTTGAAGGCGCGAACGTCGACCGCGTTGGCGCGGCCATGCTCGGAGAGCTTGGCGCCTGCGATTCGGTTGCGGCCGCGGCACTCGTACGAATCGAAATTGTCGAGATCGGAGACGGCGCTGCCGAGGCGCTCCGCCAGCGGCGCGATATCGTTGCGGATCCACCCGGCCAGCGCAGACGCCATGGTACAGCGCAGGATCGCCGCCGGCTTCACCGAAACCTGCCGCTTGTTCGGCAGCACGATCGCCTCCAGCCGCACCAAATCCTCGCCGCCGCAGCCGCCGGCGCCCTTGATGTCGGGAATGCTGGGCGCGATCGCGATGGCCTCCGTCAGCGCCAGCCGGCAGGCCGATGGCTGTGGCGTGGGCTGCGGCGCTGGCGTGGCCTGCTGGTCAGGCTTGCCGTTCGGGGAAGACGCCTGCTGCTCCTTGTCCGGCTTGCCGCGCTCGGCCGAAGGGGCCTCAGACGGGCGCGGCTTCGGCAGCGGCACCACCGCCTTGGATAGCGGCTCCGCCGCACGGCGCGTCGTCGGGCGCGGCCTTGGCGATAGATCCCTGAACAGGTCGTCCCACGGCGCGGCGCGAGACCGTTTCGCCGCCCAGGCCGGCTCGACTGGCATGCCAATCAGGATCGCCACCGCGGCAACGGTAACCATTGCCGCTCCAATGCGACGAAAGGCGCCATAAGCCCATTTTCGGCTTGCGTTCTGCGCGGTAAAGTTCATGTCAATTCCATGAACCCACCCCGCGATCCGCCCGTACAGTCGGCGGATCGTGCGGCAACGAACAAAACCATCGGAGGGAAGTGCGTATGCTCGGATTGATGCAAGACTGGCCTTTGCTGTGCCATCGGATTATCGAACACGCGGCGAAGTATCACGGCACGCAAGAGGTCGTCACGCGGTCGGTCGAAGGCCCCATTCATCGCACCAATTACGCCGAAATTCATGCACGCGCACTGAAAGTATCGCAACGGCTGGATCGCGACGGCATCAAGCTCGGTGACCGCGTCGCCACTATCGCCTGGAATACCTGGCGCCATCTCGAAGCCTGGTACGGCATCATGGGAATCGGCGCGATCTGCCATACTGTCAATCCGCGGCTGTTCCCCGACCAGATCGCCTGGATCATCAACCACGCGCAGGACCGCGTGGTCATGATCGACATCACCTTCGTGCCGATCCTGGAAAAGATCGCCGCCAGCCTGACGAGCGTCGAGCGCTACATCGTGCTGACCGACAAGGCCCACATGCCGCAGACCACGCTGAAGAACGCGGTCGCCTATGAGGACTGGATCGCGGAAGCCGACGGCAAGTTCACGTGGAAGGATTTTGACGAAAATACCGCAGCCGCGATGTGCTACACCTCGGGCACCACGGGCGATCCGAAGGGCGTATTGTATTCGCACCGCTCCAACGTGCTGCACGGGTTAATGGCCAACAATGTCGACGCTCTCGGCACCAGCGCCGCCGAGACAATGCTGCCGGTGGTGCCGTTGTTCCATGCCAACAGCTGGGGCATCGCATTCTCCGCGCCTTCGATGGGCACCAAGCTCGTGATGCCGGGCGCCAAGCTCGACGGTGCTTCGGTCTATGAACTTCTCGACACCGAGAAGGTCACGCACACCGCCGGCGTGCCGACGGTGTGGCTGATGCTGCTCAACCACATGGCGGCCGGCAATCTGAAGCTGCCCCATCTGAAGAGCGTGGTGTGCGGCGGCTCGGCGATGCCACGATCGATGATCAAGGCGTTCGTCGACATGGGCGTTCGCGTGCGCCACGCCTGGGGCATGACCGAGATGAGCCCGATCGGCACCGTCGCCGCGCTGAAGCCGCCGTTTGCCGAACTCACCGGCGAGGAACGGCTCGACATCCTGCAGACCCAGGGCTATCCGCCGTTCGGCGTCGAGATGAAGATCACCGACGATGCCGGCAAGGATTTGCCGTGGGACGGCAAGACCTTTGGCCGCCTCAAGGTGGCCGGCCCCGCGGTCGCCAAGGCCTATTTCAAGGTCAATACGGATATTCTCGACGATGAAGGCTTCTTCGACACCGGCGACGTCGCGACGATCGACGCGCACGGCTACATGCGGATCACCGACCGCTCCAAGGACGTCATCAAGTCCGGCGGCGAATGGATTTCATCGATCGATCTGGAGAACCTCGCGGTCGGCCATCCCGCGGTCGCGGAAGCCGCCGTTATCGGCATCTATCATCCCAAATGGGACGAGCGTCCGCTCCTCATCATCCAGCTCAAGGCCGGCCAGCAGGCGACGCGCGAGGACATCCTGAAATTCATGGACGGCAAGATCGCCAAATGGTGGATGCCCGACGACGTAGCTTTCGTCGACGGCATTCCCCACACCGCGACCGGCAAGATCCTGAAGACCGCGCTGCGCGACCAGTTCAAGAGTTACCGCTTCCCGAACGCAGCGGCGTGAGGCCTGCCCTGAAAACGCGAAGGCCGCTTCCCACAAACGGAAAGCGGCCTTCCTGAAGCTCATGCCTGCGCAGATCGATCACGATCCGGTTCAATCCGACCGGATCGGCTGCCGTCTATCCCCTCAGCGCAGCGCCAGCGCCTCCAGCTTTCGCTGCGCGTCGGGTTCGCCCCATTCCTTTGCCCGCTGATACCACGTGCGGGCCTGCGCGATATCCGCCAGCGGACCGTCGGCGCCGATCTGCCTGAGTAACGCCGGATCATAGGTCGTGCCGACGAGCAAGGCTGCCCGCGCATCCCGCGCCTCGGCGCCGCGCATCAGCAACAGCCGCGCCGACTGGACGTCGCCGCTGGCGAGCAGAACCTGTCCGCGTTTGATCAGGCCGGCGACTTCCCTCGGATCGAGGCTGCGCACGACCTCCGTCTGCCGCGGGGCGGGCATCGCCGACGGCACGGCCGCGGCCACGGCGACCGGCGGCGCCACAGCGACTGGCGGCGCCACGGCGACCGGCGGCGGCACGGCAACTGGTGGCTGCACGGCCACCGGCGGCGCCACGGACATTGGCGGCGGCGCCACGGCGATCCTTGGCGGCTGCGCGACCGCGGCAAGGCTTGGCGCTGCCGCCCAGGTCAGCCGCGTGGAGGTGCCGGTGAGAGCCACGCCGTTACCGTCACGCAATTCCGCCGTGACCAGCATCTGGCCGGTGAATCCTTCGGGCGGAATGACCGAAACGCCGGAAATCTCCGTCGCCGGCACGCGCCACTCACTGGAACCGCTACGCTTGCCGGACGTCAGCCGTGAGCCGGCAGTCAGTCCGTTGATGGATACGAACGCGCCGGGCGGCGGAGCGCCGACGTGAATTCCGAGCGGCACGGGATCGTTGGTGAAGCCGCTGCCGTCCTGCACGGCCAGGGTCGCCGTGCGCTTCGCTGGCGGCGCCGGCTGCGGCGCCGGGGTGACCGACGATTTTACCGACTGCCAGGCAGCCGCAAGCGACGCGCTGTCCTGACCGGCGGGGCGTTGCGAAGACGGAATGGCCATGACGAGAAGCGTCGCGATGCTCGCCGCAATCGCCACCGCAATCGAGAAGCGGATGACCTGCTGGAGCAGCGCGCGCCGACCCGACAGGTCGCGGAGCACGGATGGCGCTTCGACCGGCGCCACGTCCCTCGCCTCCTGCATGGCCTGCGCAACCGCTTTGGTGAACATTTCGGAATCCTGGCGGCGTGGAGGCTTGCCAAATGGTTGCAGGGACGGTCCTTCCGTCGGCATTCGCGGACGCCACCCATCGTTGTTCTGCATGAGCGCCGGGCTCGGCTGCTCGCTGGTCGTCCGATCCCTCAGTTCGCGCGGCGCGTAATATTCCGGATCGTTCGGTCCGACAGATCCTTCGTGCTTTGAATCACTCATACTGAACACTCGCCCCCCTGAGGCTATCCACCAGCCCCGCGGACGTATGCCGATTGCGCCCTATGCGATGATCCCTGAAACTCCGGATGGGCGCAACCGCATCTTTGCGGCTCCGCCCGGCAACAAGGACCGGAAGTTGAGATCATCCTGCAGCGCTTCCGGCTGACACCCGCCGTTTCCCTTTTTGGTTGGCGGTTCGCCGGTCCCGTGCAGGACAGTCCCGTGTTGCGGCAAATACGACAACCCGACGGCAAGAGGTAGACGAAAGTTGGACCGACTTCAATCTACAACTAATAATCAATTTACAGGGATAGTTAACCGGCAAGGTTGCTGCCATTAGCGCATGGCCCGATTAATAGCGTTTTCGAGCGAAAGCCTGCCCCGGACTTGATCCGGGTGGATGCCCGGTTCGCGTCAAGAAAACGCGTCAAACAAGAAGTATAGCGCGCAAACCTTGAAATTCGCGCCCCGCCGTGGTCTCAAGCTGCGAGTTTGCAGCCCGTCCCGCCCGCCGGCCAGACAGGCCCCAACCCGGCAGATTTACCGATGGCCCGAAGGTTTACCGCTCCCTACCAGTCGGAGCCCGTGTCCAGCCTCGCCACCTGGTCGCGCAACCTCGCCATCTTTGCCGTGGTTGCGGTGGTGGTTTCGATCCTCATCGTCCGCTTCGGCTTTCTGGAGATGAAGCCGGCGCTGGCGACCTTCTTCGGCGCGCTCGGTTGCGCCGTGCTGTCGATCCTGGTCGGCCTCGCCGCCTTTGCCTCGATCTGGCAGAACGGGTCGCGCGGCATGGGCCGGATCCTGCTGGCGTTCCTGATCAGTACCCTCCTGCTGGCCTACCCGGCCTATCTCGCCCTGCAATACCGCAAGCTGCCGCCGATCCACGACATCACCACCGATCCGATCGATCCGCCCCGCTTCGAGGCGCTGGCGCGGCTGCGCAGCGGCGAAGGCGCCAACTCCGCGGTCTATGCCGGGCTCTATTCGGCCGAACAGCAGCGGCTGGCCTACCCAGAGATCGAAACCGTGGAGCTCGAGGTGCCGCCGCAACGGGCCTACGAGGTGACGCTGGCGCTGATCACCAAGCGCAAGTGGCTTGTGATCGACGAACGGCCGCCGCAGCCACCGCGCCGCATCGGCCGCATCGAGGCGGTGGCGCGAACGCCGATCATGGGATTTCGCGAGGACATCTCGATCCGCATCACGCCCGACGGCGAGGATTCGCGCGTCGATATCCGCTCCTCCTCGCGCTATTTCGAAAGCGACCTCGGCAGCAATGCCGCACGCGTCTCCAAGCTGATCGAGGAGATCAATTCGGCCGTCGACAACGCCAAACCGGCGCAGAAGAAACCGCAAACGCCGGCCAAGACGCCGCCGAAGACGGTGAAGAAGGGCAGCTAGCGCAAATTGCGAGTGGCAAATAGCGAATGGTGAGACAACGCGGGGCGCTGACCCTATTCGCTACTCACCATTCGCTATTCGCCCCTACGCCATCCGGTACGTGCCCCCGATCACCGGATCACCATCCGTCGCCACGATGCCGCGGGTGACCAGGTCTTCCAGATGGGCCAGCACGGAATAGCCGGCGGCGTTGGTCAGCCGCGGGTCGATGCCGATGTAGATCGCGCGCACCATGGTCGGGATGTCAGCCTCGCCCTTGGCGAGACGATGCAGGATCGAGGCTTCGCGGGCCTGCCGGTGCCGGGTCAGGAAGCGGACATAGCGCGGCCCTTCCGGAATTTCCGGCCCGTGGCCTGAGAAATACAGATCCTCCTCGCGGGCTTCCAGCCGCGCCAGCGAGGCCATGTAGTCGATCATCGATCCGTCCGGGGGTGCGACGATCGAGGTCGACCAGCCCATCACGTGATCGCCGACGAAGTTGATCTTTCGTTCAGGCCACGCGAACGCCAGATGATTGGCGGTGTGGCCCGGCGTTGCGACCGCCTCCAGCGCCCAGCCCTGCCCTTCGATGACGTCGCCGTTCTTGACCTCGATGTCGGGCCTGAAATCGCGGTCGGCCCCGGATTCCGGATTGTGCTTCTCGCTCTCGAACCGCGGCCGCGAGGCGCGATGCGGCCCCTCGGCATAGACGGGGGCGCCGGTGGCGGCCTTGATCCGCGTGGTGTTCGGCGAGTGGTCGCGGTGGGTATGGGTGACGAGAATATGCGTCACCGTCTCGCCGCGCACGGCGTCGAGCAGCGCCTGGGCATGCGTCTCGTTGTCGGGTCCGGGATCGATGATGGCGACCTTGCCCTGGCCCACGATGTAGCTGACCGTGCCGGTGAAGGTGAAGGGGCTCGGATTGTTGCAGAGAACCCGCCGCACGCCGGGGCGGGCTTCATCGACGACGCCGGGCTTGAGGGGGAAGTCGCGGTTGAACGGGATGTCGTCGTTGTCGGCCATGGGAGATGTCCGGTTTTGCGGTTTCTCGTTGATCTCGTCATGCCCGGGCTTGTCCCGGGCATCCACGTCTTCCATTGCGAGTCCCAAGACGTGGATGGCCGGGACAAGCCCGGCCATGACGACACTTGGGGTTACGTTACGCCGAACACGACGGCATTGTCTCCTTACGAAAACGCCTGAATGCCTGTTATCGCCCGGCCCAGGATCAGGGCGTGGACGTCATGGGTGCCTTCGTAGGTGTTCACGGTTTCCAAATTCGCGGTGTGGCGCATCACGTGATACTCGATCTGGATGCCGTTGCCGCCGTGCATGTCGCGGGACACGCGGGCGATGTCGAGCGCCTTGCCGCAATTGTTGCGCTTGACGATCGAGATCATTTCCGGCGCCATCTTGCCCTCGTCCATCAGGCGGCCGACGCGCAATGAGGCCTGCAAGCCCAGCGCGATTTCGGTCTCCATGTCGGCGAGCTTCTTCTGCACCAGTTGGGTTGCCGCGAGCGGCCGGTTGAACTGCTTGCGGTCGAGCGTGTACTGCCGCGCCCGGTGCATGCAGTCTTCCGCGGCGCCCATGGCGCCCCAGGAAATGCCGTAGCGGGCGCGGTTGAGGCAGCCGAACGGGCCCTTCAGGCCTGATACGTTGGGAAGCAGCGCGTCCTCCGGCACCACCACGCCGTCCATCACGATCTCGCCGGTGATCGAGGCGCGCAAGGAAAGCTTGCCGCCGATCTTCGGCGCCGACAGGCCCTTCATGCCCTTCTCGAGAATGAAGCCGCGGATCTGGTTGTCATGCGCCGCCGATTTCGCCCAGACGACAAAGACGTCGGCGATCGGCGCGTTGGAAATCCACATCTTGCTGCCGGTCAGGCGGTAGCCGTCGGAGACCTTCTCGGCGCGGGTCTTCATGCCGTTGGGATCGGAACCGGCGTCCGGCTCGGTCAGGCCGAAGCAGCCGACCCACTCGCCGGTGGCGAGCTTCGGCAGGTATTTCTTGCGCTGGTTCTCGTCGCCATAGGCGTAGATCGGGTACATCACCAGCGACGACTGCACCGAGTTCATCGAACGATAGCCGCTATCGACGCGCTCGATTTCGCGCGCCACCAGGCCATAGGCGACGTAGCTCGCATTGGCGCAACCATATTCCTCCGGCAACGTGATACCGATCAGGCCGAGTTCGCCCATCTCGTTGAAGATCTCGCGGTCGGTCTTCTCTTCGAGATAGGCCTTGACGATGCGCGGCAACAGCTTGTCCTGCGCATAGGCGCGCGCGGTGTCGCGGATCATGCGCTCGTCTTCGGTGAGCTGGTCGTCGAGCAGGAACGGGTCGTCCCACTGGAAAGAAGCCGCCGCCGGCTTGTCCTTGGCTTGAGGGCGCACGCTCATGAAAATCCCTTTCGCATCACTGTCCTCATGGAAATTGTCGACAAAATAATGCGCTATCGGCAGAAGCGCAAATGGATTGGTGCTTGACGAGATGACGAACGCTAGTCTTCAAGCCGCTCGCTGGAGACGATCTCGATGCCGAAACCGGATAGTCCCTTGTAATCGTGCACGGAGGACGTGAGGTTGACGATCGAAGTGATGCCGAGATCGCGCAGGATCTGGGCGCCGACGCCGACTTCACGCCATTGCCGGTTGCGATCGGCCTCCGCCGATTTCTGTTCGCCGACCGGCTCGACGGGAACTCCGGCCGCGCCGTCGCGCAAGTACACCAGCACACCGCGGCCGGCTTTCTCGAAATGGTTCAGCACGATCTGCATGCGCGCCTGGCCGGTGAAGAGATCCTTGACGATGTTCGGCTTGTGCAGCCGCGTCAGCACGTTCTTGCCGTCGCCGATGCCGTTATAGACGAAGGCGGCATGCGCAATCTCGTCGAACGGCGAGCGATAGGCATAGCCCTGCAGCGGCCCGATCGGGCTGTCGGTGGTGAAGGTCGCGACCCGCTCGATCAGCTTCTCGCGCGCCTGACGGTAGGCGATCATGTCAGCGATCGTGACGTGCCTGAGCTTGTGGGTGGCGGCGAAGCGTGCGACCTGCTCGCCCTTCATCACGGTGCCGTCGTCGTTCATCAACTCGGAGATGACGCCGACCGGCGGCAGGCCGGAGAGCTTGCAGAGATCGACGGCCGCCTCGGTATGGCCGGAGCGCAAGAGCACGCCGCCGTCGCGGGCGATCAGCGGAAAAATATGACCGGGCCGCGCAAAATCATTGGCGCCTGCATTGGGATTGGCGAGCGCGCGGCAGCAGGAGGCGCGTTCGTCCGCCGAAATGCCGGTGCCGCCATCGGGCTTGTAGTCGATCGAGACCGTGAAGGCGGTGGTGTGGTTGGACTCGTTGTGCGCCACCATCGGATCGAGCCGCAGCCTGCGGGCGTCGTCGGTGGTGATCGGTGCGCAGACGATGCCGGAGGTGTGACGGATGATGAATGCCATCTTCTCCGCGGTGCAGAGCGAGGCGGCGACGATCAGGTCGCCCTCACCCTCCCGGTCGTCATCGTCGGTGACGACGACGAGTTCACCCTTGGCAAACGCTTGCAGAACTTCCTGGATCGTATCGGCCATTTTCTCTGGATCTCGTGATGTGCAGCCAGTGCATTAGCCGGACTCAATGTCCTGCGCCAGCGTCAATACGCAGGGCGGAACGCGTCCGCAGGCATACCAGAATGCCAGCCCGTAGCCCGGATGGAGCGAAGCGCAATCCGGGGATGTCGACCCGGTCTGCGAAAGTCCCCGGATTTCGCGGAGCCTGTCATCGGGCGCGCGTTCGCGCGACCCGTTGGCTCCATCCGGGCTACGCACGCTACGCAGGCCCATTTCTACGGCAGCACCTCGCGGCGCTCGCTGAGCAGCGTGTCGGTCTCGGCGCGCTTGTCTTCCAGGAGCCCGGCCTGGGCCGCCTCGATCACCTTGTAGAGCTCGTCGGCGTCGCTGAGCCTGGTCACCGTCACGTAGTCGGCCCCCGCCTCGTAGAGATCGTTGACGTTGGCCAGGATCTCCGCGGTCGCGACGATTTTCGCGGTCGGGTTCAGCGAACGGACATGCCGGACCAGCTTTTCGTTGTCGGCGCCTTTCAGCAGCGAGTCCGGAATGCTGAGGATGATCAGCTCGGCCTTGCCGACGCCTGCATGCACCAGCGTATCGACGCTGCTGATGTCGCCATAGACCACGTGCATGCCGCGATCGGTCAAGGTCCGGAACACCAGCGGATTGAAATCGATCACGGTGATCTGTTCGAGAACCGCCGGACTGCGCCGCTCGATCTCGCTCAACAAGGCGCTGGCCGCGCGGAAGAAACCGAGAATGACGATCCGACGCGCCTCCCCGTGCCCGCCCTCGTGACCGGCGTCGCCCTCATGCTTGTGATCGAGATCGCGCAAGCCGAGCCGCTTCAAGGGACCGATCAGGCTGCGCGTGACCTGGTCGCTGCGGCCCATGACGAAGGTGCTCAGGACCGCCAGCACCACGAAGGCGAACGAGGCCGCACTCGACGTCTCGGTGCTGATATGGCGCGCCGCAACGCCGGTCTGGATCACGACCAGCGAGAATTCAGAGATTTGCGCCAGATTGATCGCCGGCAGCAGGCTCGCGCGCAGGCCCTGCTTCATCAGATAGAGCGGCGCGAACGTCGTCACCATGCGGCTGACGACCGTAAAGGCGGCAATCATCAGCGCCAGCCCGATCACCGATGCTCCGGGGATCGGGATCGTCATGCCGAGCGAGACGAAGAACAGCGTGATGAAAAAGTCGCGCAGCGTGGTCACCTTGGCAGTGACGTCCAGCGCATAGGGGAATGTCGACAGCGAAACTCCCGCCACCAGCGAGCCCATCTCGCGCGACAAATGCAGCCTCTCCGCGATTTCGCCGATCAGAAAGCACCAGGCCAGCGCGCCGAGCAGGATCAGTTCCGGCCGGCGCGCGATCTGGTGGAACAGCCATGGCAGCACATAGCGACTGAGCACCAGCGCGGTCGCCACCAGCACGCCGACCCGGGCGATCGAGAGCAGAATCACGCTGATTTGCAGATTATCGAGGCTCGGCTGCACCGCCAGGAACAGGATCGCGAAGATGTCCTGCAGCACCAGCACGCCGAGCGTGATCCGCCCCGGCAGCGTGTCGAGTTCGCGCTTCTCGTACAGCACCTTGACGATGATGACCGTGCTCGACAGCGCGCAGGCAACGCAGAGATACAGCGCGTCGAAATGGCCGTTGCCCATCGACAGCCCGATCCCGACAAAGAACAATATTCCGAGCAGGACGCCGCCGACCAATTGCCCGCCCGCGGCAAACAGGATGACCTTGCCGGCGCGCACGATCTTCTTCAGGTCGATTTCCAGCCCGATCATGAACAGCATGAAGATCAGGCCGAGCTCGGAGATGACGTTGATCGACTCCTCGGACTTGACCCATTTCATGCCGAATGGACCAATGATAAACCCGGCGATAAGGTAGGCCAGGATCAGCGGCTGCCGCGAAAAATGCGCCAGCAGGCCGAGCCCCCAGGCGAACAGGATGCATAAGGTGATATCGCGAATAAGTTCGTGCATTGGTCCGATCTTGCCCCTACCCCAACCTAGAGATCCCGGCGCAGGGGTCAAACAAGCAATGTGTCACAGCCATGGAAAGGGGGCTTTTCTCGCGATTCTGGCTGCACTGTCGATACTATATTCCGCCGCCGCAGGCGCGCAGACCGGGGCCATCGAACAGAACTTCGCCGCCTCCCTCACCGCGTTGCCCACAGAAAATCTCGCCGTGTCAGGCGCATTCTACGTGCCGGTCTATTCCAGCGTCTCGATGAGCCAGGGCAAGCTGCGGGCGGATTTTTCGGTCACGCTCAGCGTCCACAACGCATGGGCCGCCACGAGCGAAATCGCCGAACCGACGGTGGAGGCGCTGATGGTCGGCGGCGTCGGCGCCGGGCATTATGCCTTCATCAGCCAGGGCGGCCGATCCGGATCGTCAAGAACTAGCTAGCCGGAAGGCCGCCGGCGGCCTTCTCAACGAAAAACAAAACGGAGTGAATATCCATGTCTACCGCAACCCCCTTCGATTTCGCGCCATTGCTGCCAGCCGGATTGCCGGCGCCGGCCGCGCGGTGGACCGGTCTTGCCAGATACAGTTTCGTCGGCGGCAACAATGATCCCGACCAGGTTCCGGTCGATGGGCTGATCGAGGCGGTCAGTGCCGTGCTCAGGCGCGAGGGCCAGACGCTTGCGACGTACGGGCTTGCCAGCGGACCGCAGGGTTATCGTCCCCTGCGCGAATTCCTCACCGCGAAACTCAAGCGCGATGCCGGCATCGCCTGCATCGCCGACGACATCATGATTGTCTCGGGTTCGTTGCAGGCGCTCGACCTCGTCAATCAGACCCTGCTGGCGCGCGGCGACACCGTGCTGGTCGAACAGGAGACCTATCAGGGCGCGCTGACCCGGTTGACGCGGCTCGGCGTCAAGGCGGTCGGCATTCCCCTTGACGATCAGGGCATGCGGATGGACGCGCTGGCGGCCGCGCTCGCCGACCACAAAAGCCGCGGCATCACGCCGAAATACATCTACACCATCCCGACCGTGCAGAATCCGACCGGGTCAATCATGCCGGAGACGCGCCGCGCGGAGATGCTGAAGCTGTCGCAGCAATATGGCGTGCCGATCTTCGAGGACGATTGCTATGCCGACCTGATCTGGAGCGGCGAGCGCCCGCCCGCGATCCACGCCATGAGCAAGCATGGCGGCGTCATCCACATCGGCTCGTTCTCGAAATCGATCGCCCCCGCACTGCGCGTCGGCTTCATCGTCGCCCCCTGGGAAATGATGTCGCGGATGCTGGCGCTGAAGACCGACGCCGGAAGTGGCGCGCTGGAGCAGATGGTGCTGGCGGAATATTGCGCGCCGCATTTTTCCACCCATGTGCCAAAACTGACGCGCGGCCTGCGCGTAAAGCTCGACACGCTGATGGAAGCGCTCAACGAGCAGTTCGGCACCGCGGCCGAGTTCGAAGCGCCCGAAGGCGGCATCTTCCTGTGGGTAAAACTCCCCGACAATGTCGACACGCTAAAACTCTATCAGGCCGCGCTCGCCGCAGGCGTCGCGATCAATCCCGGACCGGAATGGTCGACCGACAAGACCTATGCCGGCAGCCGGTTGCGGCTGTGCTTCGCCAGCCCCTCGCGCGAACAGATCCGCGAGGGCGTCGCCGTGCTAGCCGAAGTCTGCCGCAAGGAGTTCGGCGTGCCGGAACGGATTGCGAATGTGGAGAAGCGCGCGCAGAGCTGAGTTCGAGCCGGGCTTCTCTGGTCGCAGGATCGTCGCATCGAGCGGGACAACCTGCGACCTCGAGCCTCAGCGATTCATTCGCTCTTGATCCCGGCCTCGGCGATCAATTTCCCCCATTTCGCGCTTTCGCTCTGGATGAATTTTGCAAAAGCCTCGGGCGAGGTGGGTGCAGGTTCGGCGCCGAGAACGCGGATTTTCTCGATCGCGGCGGGATCGCTCAACGCCTTGACGAAGGCGGCATTCAACGTGCTGATGATTTCGGGCGGCGTGCCGGCGGGCGCGACGATCCCAAACCAGCCGACGGATTCGAATCCGCTCAGACCCTGCTCCGCCAGCGTGGGAACGTCGGGCAGGAAGGCGACGCGCTTGGCGGCGGAAACCCCGAGCGCCTTCAGCTTGCCGTCGCCGATCAATTGCTTGGATGCGGGGATATCCAGCACCGCCAGCGGGACGTGGCCGGCAAGAACGTCCGTTGTCGCCGGCGCGGTGCCGCGATAGGCGATCAATTGAACTCCGACGCCGGCCTTCTGGTTGAACAGGGCCGAGGTCAGGTGCATCGCCGTTCCGTTACCGCCATGGCCGATCGACAGGCCCTGCGGTTGCGCCTTGGCCTTGGCGATGAGGTCTGCGACCGAGGCAATGGCCGACTGTGGCGAGGACACCAGCACGAACGGGATTTCCGCCAGCAGCGTGACCGGCGCGAGATCCTTGACCGGGTCGAACGACATCGCCGCGCGATTGAGGTGGGGATTGACGGTCAGCACGCCGGCCGCGGCCACGCCGAGCGTGTATCCGTCAGGCGCGGCCTGCGCCACGGCCGCGATGCCGATATTGCCGCCTGCCCCTGCCCTGTTCTCGATAACGATCGGCTGACGCAGCGTCTCCGACAGCAACGGCTGAAGGGCGCGGATCACGATATCGGCACTGCCGCCGGGCGGAAACGTCACGATGATCTTGATCGGTTGATCAGGATATGCGTTTGCTGCTTCAATCGCCGATAACGACAGCGACAAGGCGGCAACAAGGGCCCCGATTAAGGCTCGCCGGATCGACGGAAACATGCAGGTCCCCCGATGATTTTTTTTGTGGCTGTCAGTTATGCATGATCGTCCCAGCGCAGCAAGCGACAAGGCCGCGAGCCAGACGATGAAGACCCGCGTTTTCGTGGTCGGCGCCGGTCCGGTTGGCCTCACGCTCGCGATGGACCTCGCGCTGCGGGGAATTTCCGTCACTGTCGTAGAAACGCGCGCCGCCGGGGAACCGCCGAGCGTGAAGTGCAACCACGTGTCGTCGCGTTCGATGGAGATTTTCCGCAGGCTCGGACTGGCGCAGAAGCTGCGCGACGCGGGATTGCCGGCCGACTACCCGAACGATTGCTCCTACCGCACCACGGCAACGGGCATCGAGCTTTCGCGCATCCCCATTCCCTGCCGGCGCGATCGCTATACTGCCACCGGCGGACCGGATACCGAATGGCCGACCGCCGAACCGCCGCACCGCATCAACCAGATTTACATGGAACCCGTGCTGTTCGCGCACGCCGCTGATATCGACGGGCTTCAGATTCTGAATCGCACCGCGTTCGAGGATTTCAGCGAAGGCCATGACGGCATCGTTGCGACCGTCCGGAACCTCGACACCGGAACCGCCTTGCAGATTCACGCCGATTTCATCGTGGGCTGCGACGGCGCACGTTCGCTCGTTCGCAAGGCTATCGACGCCAATCTGCAGGGAACGCCGATCATCCAGCGCGTGCAGTCGACCTATATACACGCGCCCGGCCTGCTCGCCCTGATGGACCAGCCCGCCTGGATGACGCTGTCGCTCAATCCGCGACGCTGCGGCACGGTGGTCGCGATCGACGGCCGCGAAAAATGGCTGATCCATAACCACCTCAACCGCGAGGACGAGACCTTCGAATCTGTCGATCGCGACACGTCGATCCGCGCCATCCTCGGCGTCGGCCCCGATTTCGAATACGAGGTGCTGAGCAAGGAGGACTGGGTCGGCCGCCGTCTCGTCGCCGACCGCTTTCGCAAGGGGCGTGCATTCATCTGCGGCGACGCCGCGCATTTGTGGATGCCCTATGCCGGCTACGGCATGAATGCCGGGATCGCGGATGCGACCAACCTCGCATGGCTGCTTGCCGCCTATCTGGAAGGATGGGCCGACATCGCCATCCTCGATGCCTATGAGGCCGAGCGCCTTCCCATCACCGAACAGGTGTCGCGCTTTGCCATGGACATGGCGGGCAAGGTTTTGAGCCAGCGTCGCACCGTCCCCGATGAAATCGAACAGCCGGGGCCGGAGGGCGACGCCGTCCGCAAGCAGGTGGGACAAGCGGCCTATGACCTGAACGTGCAGCAATATTGCTGCGCCGGCCTCAACTTCGGCTATTTCTACGATCGCTCCCCGATCATCGCCTATGACGGCGCCGAACAGCCGGGTTTTACGATGGCGGATTTCACGCCGTCCTCGACGCCGGGCTGCCGGCTTCCGTTCGCGAAACTGGCCGACGGACGGCCGGTCTATGATGCGCTCGGGCCGGGTTACACGCTGGTGCGTTATGATCCGGATGTTGCGGTTGCGCCATTGACTGACGCGATGCGCAGCAACGGCGTCCCGTTCGACATCGTCGATATTCCTCCGGCGCAACCGCCCAGCGGCCACAAACTCATCCTTGCGCGCACCGATCAGCACGTCGCCTGGCGCGGCGACGCGCTCCCCGACGATCCAGCGCACCTCGTCGACAAGCTGCTCGGCCGAAGCTTCAACCTCAGTCTGGGTTGATTCCCTTATGGCGGAGGTACCCTCCCAGCATCGCTTGGGCATTGCCCTTGTCGTCGCCGCCGCCATCGCCTGGAGCACAGCGCCGTTCTTCACACGGCTGCTTCCCTATGACTCCTGGACCATCCTGTTCTGGCGCGGATTGTTCGGCGGCGGCATGATCATGGTCTTGATGGTGCTGTTGCAGGGTCGTGCCGCCTTGCGCGATTTGACCAGGATGGACAAGAACGGCTGGCTCGTCGCATCGTTTTCGGCATTGGCGATGATCGCCTTTATCCCTTCGCTGCAGCTCACGGATGTATCCAATGTCGCCATCATCATCGCGACGGGTCCCTTCCTCGCGGCGGCGCTTGCCTGGATATGGCTGCGGGAAATCCCCCACCTGCGAACCATGCTGGCGAGCATCGTGGCGCTCTGCGGCGTCATGATCATCGTCGGTAACGCACGCGCCGGCTCCGACGTCATCGGTATAGCCCTCGCCTGCTTCATGGCGCTGGCGATCGCGGCGATGACGGTCATGGTACGGCGGCACAAGAATACATCGATGGTCGCGGCTGCCGCGATGTCGAACATCCTGGGCAGCGTTATCAGCATTCCCTTCGCCCACGGAATAGCTGCGATCACCAGTTTCGACCTGCTCATTCTCGCGATGTTCGGATGCTTTCAGGTCGCCATAGGCCTCACGCTGTTCTTCCTCGGCTCGCGCCTGCTACCGTCCGGCCAGGCCGCCCTGATCTCGACGCTGGAGACGCCGCTGATGCCGTTCTGGATATGGGTGGGATTTGGCGAGGTCCCGACGCTGCGGGTTCTCGCCGGCGGCGCCCTGGTAATGGGCGCCGTCATCGCTGACATCATCGGCGAAAGCCGCACGCAGCGGCCACCAGGTTGAACCGGCAGAACTACCGCACCGCGAACGGCGCCTGGTATGGCCGGCCGAACGGCACGCCATTGATCACGGTCTGCACGGGTTTAAGCAACAGCTTGCCCTCGCGCTTGTTGTTGCGGGTGTCGACGAACGAGGTCTGCGCCTCCACCAGTTCCATGATCGCGACGTCGCCGGGCGCGCCGATCTGCAGCGTGCCGATCTTCGGCGCACGGTTGATAATTTTCGCAGGCGTCACTGTCGCCGCCGCCACCACCTGCTCCAATGAAAGGCCGAGCGGGATGAACTTGCTCATCACGTTCGGCAAGTAAGGCATGCCCGGCGAGTTACCAGAGAAGACGTGGATGTCGGAGGAGATCGTATCCGGCGTACAGCCGCCTGGGATCGCCACCTCCGCCACCGTGAAGTCGAAACTGCCGCCGCCATGGCCGACATCGAACATCACGCCGCGCTGCTTGGCGGATAGCGCCGCCGGCAATAGTTTTCCATCCTGCACGATGTTGGTGAAGACGCCGGCGATATTCGGCGCGCCGGAATAGCAATGGGTCAGCACGTCGCCGGGGCGCAGCAGATCGAGAATCTCCGACATCAGCTCTTTGGTCTCGACTCCGCCGATATGCACCATCATCTTGGCCGGCCAGCCGCACATCTCGCAGGCCTTGATGGCGCGCTTCAGCGGCTCGAGGCCATGCCTGGCGATGACGTTCTCCGACATCCGCACTTTCACGCCGAGCAGGAAATCCGGATTTTCCGCCAGCGCCATCGCGCAGGCTTCGACTTGCGCATAATCGATGTTGTAGAGTTCGGCGACCGGGAAGCCGGACAGGCCGTTGTTGGCGATGTGGACGAAGGCGTAAATCCGCGCCCGCGATTGCGCCACGATGTAGCGGCGTAGCGCGGCGATATTGTTGACGCCGGCGTCGCCCGCCGACACCACCGTGGTGGTGGCCTGCGCCTGTACCAGTTCGTCGGCGGGAATGCCGATCGCCGAGCCGTAAGGGTAGACGTGGGAATGCAGATCGATCAGGCCGGGCGTCACCAGCTTGCCGGAGGCATCAATGGTCTTGGCGGCGCGGGCGGCCGGGATTTCGTTCTCGACGGCCTCGATCACGCCCCAGCGAATGCCGATGTCGCGTTTTCCGCGCAGCGACTGGCTCGGGTCGAGCACGTCGCCACCCCTGATCACGAGATCGAACTTGTCGTTCGGTCCCATCGCAGCATGGGCGCGGCCGGACGCGGCGGCGATAGCAGCCGATCCCGTCACCTTAAGAAAATCACGGCGTGAAAACCCGGTCATCGCAGCGCTCCCCCTGATATGATTTTTATCTGGTGATGATGCGCCGGGCTCCGGCGTTCCGCAAGCAGGGCGTGCATCGTCCCACGCAAAGCCAACGGTGGCGCCGATGATCCCCGAGTGGGCAGACCAGCGGTCCACCGGCGTCCATACCTCCGTAGGATGGGTGGAGCGAAGCGATACCCATCAATGCCGGTGCGCGTGATGATGGGTATCGCTTCGCTCCACCCATCCTACGAAACTACGGGCTAGCCTAAAGTCGAACGACGCCGCAGCGCGATGCACGCATCTGAACAGGCGTTCAGAATTCTCTTGAGATTCCGCGGGAACGTTCCCTTGGGTGTGATGTTCTATCCTCGCTCAATTGGAGGAGTTTTGGAATGAAGAGGCTTGGATACGTTATTGCCGCACTCGGCGCGATCATCTTCGCGGCCCCGTCGATTGCGGACGCCCAGACCGTCGTGATCAAACGTGGCGGTCACCATGCGGGTCAGCACCACCACCATCATCACGGCGCACGTGCCCACTACAGGTCGCATCGCGACCGCGGCTACCATCGCGGACATCGTCACGGTCATCGCGACAGGGTCGTGATCATCAAGAAGCATCGCTACTGAGGCCGACACCTCAAACGGAAAATGGCTCCTTGCGGGAGCCATTTTCTTTGTTGCGATCCGCCTGTTGGTTTAAGCGCGGAAGACCTCAGCTATAGATCTCGAACAGGCCTGCACCGCCCTGGCCGCCGCCGATGCACATCGTGACGACGCCCCACTTGGCCTTGCGCCGGCGGCCTTCCTGCAGGATGTGGCCGGTGAGACGCGCGCCGGTCATGCCGAAGGGATGGCCGATCGCGATCGAGCCGCCATTGACGTTGTACTTCTCGGGATCGATCCCGAGCTTGTCGCGCGAATAGAGGCACTGGCTGGCGAAGGCCTCATTGAGCTCCCAGAGATCGATGTCGTCGATCTTCAGGCCGTGGCGCTTCAACAGTTTTGGCACGGCGTAGATCGGGCCGATGCCCATCTCGTCCGGCTCGCAGCCCACCGCCGCCCAGGCGACGAAACGGCCCAGCGGGTTGAGGCCGCGCTTCTCGGCATCCTTGGCTTCCATCAGCACGACTGCCGCCGCACCGTCCGAGAGTTGGCTGGCATTGCCGGCGGTGACGTATTTGCCGGGGCCCTTAACCGGCTCGAGCTTGGTGAGGCCTTCCATGGTGGTCTCGGGGCGGTTGCACTCGTCGCGGTCGACGGTGTAGTCGACGATGCTCTCTGCTTTCGTCGCCTTGTCGACCACCTTCATCTTGGTCTTCATCGGGACGATTTCGTCCTTGAACTTGTTGGCCTGCTGGGCGGCCGCCATGCGGCGCTGCGATTCCAGCGAGTACTCGTCCTGGTATTCGCGGCTGAGCTTGTAGCGCTCGGCGACGATATCGGCGGTGTCGATCATCGCCATGAAGATGTCGGGCGCGGCCTTGAGCAAATCAGGATCGATCGATTCCTTGGGCGAGCCGCCGCCGGGGATCGAGATGCTTTCGACGCCGCCGGCGACGATGCAGTCGGCGCCATCGGAGCGGATCGAGTTGGCGGCCATTGCAATGGTCTGCAATCCCGACGAGCAGAAGCGATTGACGGAAACGCCCGCGGTCGACTTCGGCATGCCGGCAAGCAATGCGGCCTGACGGCCGATATTCGGCGCGCCATGCGCGCAATTGCCGAGATAGCAGTCTTCGACATATTCCTTCTCGACGCCGGCGCGCTCGACGGCGTGCTTGATGGCGTGGGCCGCCATCGACATCGGCGGGGTAATGTTGAACCCGCCGCGGCCGGACTTTGCCAGCCCGGTACGTGCATAGGAAACGATAACAGCTTCACGCATTTTGAAGACCTCCCTTTGATGCGGCCAGTATGGACCGGAGCCCAGCCCGTGTGTAGCGAAAACCCGAATTCCGGCGGACGGAAAAGAATTCCCCTCGCGAAGCCGGCCCAGAGCCGGGAATTACACAACGCCTGTGCTTCGGCAAGGCCGTGGCGGCCTTCCGGCGGTTGCAGGCGCGCGACGAAAGACGCATGGACAGGCTATTTCACTGAGCGAAATTGATCGCTATTAAAATCGCCCGCGTGCAAGGTGGGGAACAATCGGGACCAGGTCAGGGGGTGCGATGGTAAAGGCGTTGCGACAATGGCTGGACAACCATGAACTGCCTGCGATCATCACCGCCGTGCTCGGCGTGGTCGTGACGATTTCCGTACTGATGGTGGCGGTCGGTTATCTCGTGGCGAGGCAGTGAGCACTCCTCGCCGACCCACCGCTTCGGCTCAACGCTTCATTTCCCGGTTCCGGCCGCAGCAAGAATGGGTGACCAGCGTGCGATCTCGGACCGAACAAAACGGTCGAATGCAGCCGGGTTGCGCTCGTCCTTTGCCGGTATCGAGCCGCCGAGCTGGGCAATCCGCTCGCGCACGGCATCCTCATCAAGCGCCCGGTCGAGCGCATCGGAAAGCCTGGCGATGATTTCGGGCGAAACCCCCTTCGGCGCAAACAGTCCGGCCCAGACGCTCATCTCGTAGTTGATGCCGGCCTCCCTCGCGGTCGGAACACTTGGCAGCGTTTCGAGGCGTTTCGCAGCAGAGGCCGCGAAGGCCTTGACAGAGCCGGCCAAAACCGACTCCGCCACGCTGACCGACTGCTCGCACATGAAATCGACGTGACCCCCGACCAGATCGTTCAGCGCCGGGCCTGAACCGCGATAGGCAACAAGCGCCGGCTTCGCGCCGATTTCCGCCGTGAACAGCAGGCACGCCATATGCGAGGACGCGCCGATGCCGCCATGGGCCTGCTTCACCGCGTCACCCCGTTGCCGCAGCGCTGCAACGAATTCCTTGAGGTCCTTTGCCGGGAAATCCTTCCGCGCGATAATGACTGCCGGGGAATGGGCGGTGAAGCCGATCGGCACGAAATCGGCAACGGGATCGTATTTGAGGTTCGGCGTGAGCACCGGAGCTGCGACATGCGAGCCCATCGCCGCGGCAAGCAGGGTATAGCCGTCGGGCGCGGCGGCCGCTACGCGGGCGCTGCCGACCGTGCCGCCGGCGCCGCCGACGTTCTCGATGATGATGGATTGCCCGAGGATCTTCGACATCTGGTTGGTGACGATGCGCGCAACGACGTCACTGGCGCCTCCCGGAGGGAACGGCACGACCACCGTGATCGCTCGGGAGGGATAGTCCTGCGCGCGCACCGGCCCCGCGATGCCGGACAATACTATCGCAACCGCGCAAGCTCTCCAAAGACAAGCTTTCCAGACACACGTGCCAGGTTTCATAACGCGCGCTCCTATCCGTGCTGCTGCGCCGTCACATTTTTCACGTCACCGTTCAATATTTGGGCAATCTCGACCGAACGTCCCTCACGCGCCGAGAGAATGCCGGCGCGTACCACCGCGAGCGACCGCGTCGCGTACTCGCCCCCGACTTCGTGCCGGCCCTGCCCGCGAACTGCGGCCGCAAACTCCTCCAGCTCCTCGACCAGGGTGTCATTCTCAGCACATGGCACCACCACCGGCGTGGTCTCGCCGCGCTTGAGCAGGCGAAGCCCGTTGTGCAGATCGTAGTAGGCGGTGGCGTCCTTGCCGTAGACATTCATCAGATAGTATTCGGACGCCGAGGCGTAGCTCGCGTTCAGTGTGGAGAGCGCGCCGTTCTCGTGCTCCAGAATCAGGCTCGCGACATCCGGATTGTCGCCGGGCAGCACCAGTTGCGCCGCTTGTCCGCGCACCGCATGGATCGGCCCGATCAAATATTCCAGGACGTCGATGTAGTGGATACCGATCTGCAGCATCACGCCGCCCGGCATGCCCGCGGCCTGGTAGCGCCAGGAGGTGAGATCGACCTTGCCGAGGCGATCGCGAGAGATGTTCGCCTCGGCGTTGACGAGTTTGCCGAACCGGCCGGCGTCGATCTGCTGCCTGATCCAGCGGAAATGGCTCTCGCGCCGCCGCTGGTAGCCGAGCGCCAGGACCACGCCGGCCTTGCGGCAGGCCTCGGTGATGGCGCGGCCGTCCGAGATGCTGTTGGCGATCGGCTTGTCCAGAAAGACGTGCTTGCCGGCGGCTGCGGCCGCGCAGGTCGTCGCCAGATGCACATCGTTCGGCGTCGTGTTGATGATCGCCTCGATCTCGGGATCGGCCAGCAGCGCCTCGTAGCTCGCGGCCGGCCGGCAGCGGTATTTTGCCGCGAAATTTTGGCGTTTTTCATCAGACCTTGTGTAGCAGCTGCGGATCTCGAGCTTGCCGGAGCGCTGGATGGCATCCGCCAGAACGTCGGACCACCATCCCATCCCGATACAAGCCACGCGGAGCGGATCGGCACTCATCCCTTTGCCCTCCCCAACACTTCCTACCAAGGCCGAGTTCGTCGGCCGGCCTCGGTCCCTGCTATGTCATTCCCAATTCGCGCCGATCGACTCGACGGCTATCTTGGCGATCCGCAAATCGGTCTCCCAATCACCGCCGCTGACGCCGACACCGCCGATACATTCGCAGTCAACCAGCACCGGCACCCCACCTTCCATGGCCGTCCACCGTTCCGGTCCGGCGGCGAGCGCAAGTCCGATCGCATGGCTGACGTCGAGATCCTGGCCGGCCGCGCCTTTGGCCGTGGTCGGGCGGCGGTTTGACGCGGCGCAAACCGCCTTGGTGGTGCAGGAGTGCACGGTATGGAAGCGGCCGCCGTCCATGCGTTCGATCAGGATCACATGCCCGCCGGCATCCACGATCGCACAGCAGATAGCGATGTTGGCCTGACCGGCCAATTCGAGCGCCGCAGCCATGATCCTCTTCGCGCCCTGATGCGTCAGGCGCTTGCTCTCGGCGACAAACATGGCAGCGCTCCGGTCGGGAGGGACATGCGAATTGTGCGCCACCGCAACGCTTCCTTCAAGAATTAATACGCAACTTCCAGATGCGATTTTTCAGCCCACGCGTCGGTAAGCGGCGAAGCCTAGCCAGACTATGCGGCGCGAACATGGAGGGGTTGAGCCGGGGGCTTCCGAAACGAACGCGTCAGATATGCTGCGCCATGATCCGGCCGGGCCGCGCGTCCGGACGGGGCTCGATATCGACCGACCACAGGTCGCGGTTGTCGACGTCCTTTAGCGTCACGGTCATCACTTCGGTCTTGCCGTCGATATCGACGCGGCCGAAAAACTGCAGGCCGAAACAGGGGGCGAGATTCTCGCCCTGCTCCGCGCTGCAGCCCTTCTGGAACATCGCTTGCGGCCCGAACGTATTGTCGAGCGGGGCCGGCGCCCAGGTGCCCGCGTGTAAGGGGCCGGAGACGAACTCCCAGAACGGTTCAAAATCCTGAAACGCCGCGCGGTTCGGATCGTAATGATGCGCGGCTGTGTAATGCATGTCCGCGGTCAGCCACACCGTGTTGCGGATGCCGGCGCGCTTCATGAACGACAGCAGATCGGCAATCTCATGCTCGCGCCGCTCCGGCGGGCCGTCGCCGAGCGCAATGCCATCCTCGCTGAAGAGGCCGATCGGCATGTCGGCGGCAATCACCTTCCAGGTGGCATCGGAGGCTACCAGTTCGCGTTTCAGCCAGGCCAGTTGCGCCACGCCAAGGATGCAGGTTTCGCTATGATCGTCGCGCTTGTTAAAGGTGGAATCGCGGTAGCTGCGCATGTCGATCATGAAGACGTCGAGCAGCGGGCCGTAGGCGATCTTGCGATAGATGCGGCCGTCCTGCGTCGGCGTCGCGCGCATCGGCATGAATTCATGGAACGCGCGGCGCGCCCGCGCCACCATCAGCGAGCTGCCGTCCTCGGCATAGCCGGTCTCGTCGGCGGTGCCGATCGGCGACCAGTCATTGGTCACCTCGTGATCGTCCCATTGCGCGAACATCGGCACCTCGGCGTTGAAGGCGCGCACATTGTCGTCGAGCAGATTATATTTGTAGTTGGCGCGGAACTGTTCGAGGCTGTGCGCCACCACGGACTTCTCTTCGGTGACGATGTTGCGCCAGACGCCGCCGTCGGGCAGTTTCAGTTCACGTTCCACCGGACAATCGGCATAGATGTGGTCGCCGGAATGGATGAAGAAGTCCGGTCGGTTGTCGAGCATGGTGCGGTAGGTCCGCATGCCGCCGCGCGAGGGATCGATGCCCCAGCCCTGGCCAGCGGTATCGCCCGACCACACGAACGAAATATTGCTCCGCGCGGTGGGCGCGGTTCGGAAATGCCCGACCTGCGTCTCGCCTTCGATGCCGCTCTCGCTGATGTCGTCGAAGCGCACGCGATAGAAAATGTCCTGCCCCGCCGGCAACCCATCGAGCAGAACTTTTGATACGAAGTCGCTGCCCGGCAATGCATCGGCGGTAACGGAGCGAATGATTGTCTTGAAGCTCTCGACAACAGAACATTCGACCTGCATCCGCGCCGGCCGGTCGGCGCGCGCCCAGATCACCGCGGAGTTGGCCGAGACGTCGCCCGATTGAATGCCGCTCGCGATGAGAGGCCGGTCCGCGGCGCGGCTGAGGTAAGGTCTGGCGAGGCTGCCGAGACCGGCAACGGCGAGTGTTGCCGCGGAGCGGACCAGCAATTGACGCCGGTTAACGGCTTGCCCGGCGCGTATCGCAATCGGCATCGAAGCACCCTCGTCGAATCACGACAAAGGTGTGCCCGTTGAGTTTGACTCCACGTCTAAGGTTTTACGACAGGTGGATGACGCGATGGGGGAATCGGAGGGTGGCAAAGCGCAGCGTGCCCACCATCTCTCCGAGTTCGTTGGCGTCAATGGTGGGCACGCGGAACCTGTCATCGGGCGCGCATTCGCGCGACCCGTTGGCTTTGCCCACCCTCATATGGGGATTTGTGAGTCAAGTCCTTTGACGGGCTTGGGTTGGGTTTGGCAGGGCGCGAGGGCGGCGCGCGAAGCCATGCGAAG
>NZ_JADPJL010000043.1 GCF_023073415.1 Bradyrhizobium sp. 190
CCTTGTATCTGCCCATTGAGCAAAATGTGCGATGGAAGCGACTGAGCGCTTTGGCCGGTGGCCACCGGCCAAAGCGCGCGGCGATGTCGCCCGATACCCCTCCGGCCACAACCGTGGATGAGCCTGGGATCTTCGCCGTTGTCACGTACGACCGAACAGTCGTTGGATCACAATCGCACGCACAAGGCAGGTTACCGTGATGAAGAACATTTGTGGAGTGGATATTTCCAAGGCCCGTCTCGATGCCTGCATCGAGCCCGGCTCTATCCGCGGCAGCTTCGCCAATGACGCGGCCGGGATCGCGGGGCTGGAGGCATTCTGCCGGCAGCACCGGGTGGAACTGGTGGCGATGGAGGCAACTGGCGGCTATGAACGTAGGGCCTTCTTGCTGCTGTGGGAGCAGGGCCTGCCCTGCACCGTCACCAATGCACGTCAGGTCCGGCTCTATGCCGAGGCAATGGGCGTGCTGGAGAAGACCGACGCGATCGATGCTCATATCATCGCCCGCTTCGCACAAGCCAAAAATCTGAAGCCGACCCCATTGCCGAGCTCATCGCAGCAGCGCTTGAAAGCCCTTGTAGCAAGGCTCCGGCAGCTCACCGACGATCTAACCGTGCAAAAGCAGCGCCGCTCCAGCCTGCTCGATGACGCCGAGATGCTGGCCAGCATCGACGAAGTGATTGCGCTGCTCAAGCGGCAGTCCCGCACCCTTGAGGGCGAGATCGGCTCGATGATC
>NZ_JADPJL010000065.1 GCF_023073415.1 Bradyrhizobium sp. 190
CAGGGTGTAGACCGGCGGCAGGAAGAAGAAGTTGTAGGCGAGCGAGGCCGCCACGACCGCCGCGAGCGAGGGGGCGAGGCCGAAGCGCGCCGCCACCGCCACCACCGCCGCCTCGGACACCGCCGCCACCGGCCGCCCCGCCGCCTCTATCCTGCGCCTGGACGGCGCTAATACCCGGCGCGACCATCGGCAACACAAGCGCGATCGCAGCCGCTGTGCTCAAAACTTTTAGATTGATCATTGTCGACTCCATTTACGGGATATAGGCCCTAACCCGTTCAGCGGGCGGACGTTCCCGGGCCCGCGTATTGATTGCGCGCAAACTCAGCCTGTCAGGTCGGAACTGTACGCGGAATGAACGGATTGCGCCGATTCCGCGACCATGCGCGGGCGCGATCGGGCCGTGCAAAGGACCGGTCCGGCAGGGCTGCGATATCAGCCTTTGTCTGGACAAGCCGGCGCTCCGGTGGCATCAGAACGACACGACATCTCGAACCGGCCGAGCCCTCATGAAGCTGTTTCTGCTGAAATTTTTCACCTGGTGGAGCGGTCAGACGTTCGGCACGCAATTGTGGACATGGCGATTCGGCGAACTGGTCGGCCAGGATGAGCAGGGCAACCGCTACTATCGCACGAAGGGCCGCAAGATCGATCCGACGCTCGGCTTCGAGCGGCGCTGGGTGATCTATAACGGCTATGCCGAGGCGAGCCGCGTGCCGCCATCATGGCATGGCTGGCTGCATCACACCGTCGACATCGCCCCGACCGAGGAGAGCTACACGCCGCGGGAATGGGAAAAGGCGCATGTTCCCAACATGACCGGCACGCCCGCGGCCTATCGTCCCTCCGGCTCGACGCTCGCCAGCGGCCGCCGCCCCAAGGCGACCGGCGACTACCAGGCCTGGACGCCGGGAAGCTGAACTCTCGATAAGTTTATCCCCTTTCGCTGCCGACATCTTGTCGGGTATTATAGGTGTATATACACTAATGACATGAAACAACCGTCCGATCACGATCCCGACTACATGGCCGCAGCCGGCTGTTTCTGCCTCGCGTCGCGGCAGGCCGCGCGGAAGATTACCCGGCTCTACGATTCCTATATGCAGGGTTCAGGCGTGCGCGCCACGCAGTTCACGATCCTGTCGCAACTGATGCTCCGCGGTGAAATGCCGATTGGCAAGCTGGCGAGCCTGCTTGGGATGGAGCGCACCACATTGAGCCGCAACCTGACGCTCTTGGAAGGCAAGGGCTGGATTTCGATCAACGCCGGTGAGGATCCGCGCGCGCGCATGATCGCGATCACCACACAGGGGCGCGGTCTCGTTCGCCGTGGATTTCCCTATTGGTCGAAGGCGCAGGCGCATATCGGCAAACTGCTCGGCGCTGACGGCCAGGCCGCGTTGAAGCTTTTGAGCTCCCGAAATTTGGGATGAGACGAGCCGGCGAGTGCCCGGCACTTCCTTTACTCCAATAAGTGTAACTACACATAAAGGAGACGTCGTGCTCGACTTCATTGGAATCATCGTTCTCGTTGCCGCGATCATCGTCAGCATAAATGCGCTCACCGGCGCGATGCCGATCAGCAGGTCACAACGCCTCGCCCTTTCGGTCGGTGCCGGCCTGTGGACCGGTCTTGCTGCGGCGCTCGCCGGCGCGAAGCTGTTCCTCGGAACGAACCCGGTGGGGCCGCCGATGATCGGTTCAATGATTGCGCTCCCGCTGGTCGCGACTGCCGTTGCGGCGTCGATCTCGCCGTCCGTGCGCGCTTCGCTGCTCGGGATGCCGATGCCCTTCCTGATCGGCCTGAACGTCTGGCGTGTGGCGGGAGGATTTTTCCTCCTGCTTGCGGCCGAAGGCCGGCTTGCCGGGCCATTTCCAACCTCGGCGGGCTGGGGCGATATCATAACCGGCGTGCTGGCTTTGCCCGTGGCGTGGCTCGCGCTGCGCGGGCAAGGCAGGGCGCTGGTCTGGACGTGGAATGCATTCGGTATGCTCGACCTTGTGGCCGCGCTTGCATTCGGAATTCTCTCCGCGAATGGTTCGCCGCTGCAGATCATTCACGCCGGGGAAGGCTCGGAAGCGGTGCAGCTACTGCCATGGTCGCTGATTCCGACCGTGCTGGTACCGATGTATCTGATTGTACACGGCATTATCTTTGCGAAGCTGGCGCAGACCAGCCAGCGCGCGCCGGGCTGAAGCCTGGTTGCGCTGCACATACGTTCCGGCTTTGCACGGGCTTCTCCTGTGGATAGCGGGATCAGCGGGTACAACCATCGCCGCCGCCTTGTGCTCTCCGCGAGGCTGCGGCTCAATAGGGACATCTTACGGAGATGGGAAACCATCGCGTCGGTGCCGGGCTCCAGTTCGCGACTGTCCCGGCGAGCAGCGGCCACCGAGTAGGACACCGGCCGGGAGATAGGCCCCCGGTGCAGACGTCCTGAAATCGCCCGCTAATGTGTGGCTGCCGTAGGAAAGGAAAGGCCGTCTGGGAAACCAGGCGGCCTTTTTCTGTGTGGCGACGCTCACGTGTCCCGGACGCGGTGCAGCGTGCAACGGTGCACCGCAGAGCCGGGACCTACGCGCATCCAAATGGGTCCCGGCTCTGCGTCGCGTCACTATCGTGCCGCGCCGCGTCCGGGACATGACGATTTCTGAACAGCGTCACCCCATCCGCGCGGCGGCGCGGTCGATCATTTCGCCGCGGCGGATTTGCGCCGGTGCAATCCTGTCTTTCATGGAGGCGAGCACTTCCGGCGGCGCGGTGTCCGGCGAGCCGGAATTGAACGGGGGTGCCGGGTTGTATTCGAGCCGGAGCTGAATGGCCTCCGCGGTCCTCTGGTCGTGCAGCAGCGAAACCAGCGTCAGCGCGAAATCGATGCCTGCGGTGACGCCGCCGCCGGTGACGCGGTTGCGGTCGACGCAGACGCGCGTCTTGGTCGGGATCGCACCAAAGGCTTTCAGGAAATCCATCGCCGTCCAATGCGTCGCCGCCCGGTACCCTTTGAGCAGGCCGGCCGCGCCGAGCACCAGCGAACCCGTGCAGACCGAGGTGATGTATTTGGCGCCCGGCGCCTGCTTGCGCAGGAAGGCCAGCATCTCCTCGTCGTTGATCATGTCGTCGGTGCCGAACCCGCCGGGCACGCAGATGACGTCGAGCTGCGGGCAGTCCGCAAAGGTCGTGGTCGGCGTCAGCACCAGTACGGAATCGCTCGTGACCGGTTCGATCCGCTTCCAGATCAAATGCACCTTCGCGCCGGGCAGGCTGGAGAACACCTGCAACGGACCGGTGAAATCAAGCTGGGTGACTTTTGGGAACAGCACGAGGCCGATCTGAAGCGGCGTGGAAGTTTGAGACGGCGCGGACATCGTGACCTCCGGAAAATTTGGCTTGACGGGAGGCATCCTGACATGGTCGCTTCGTGTCCGAAACGGCATATTTCCCTCATTTCAGGACATAGGCCAAATTAGGACATCAGCCAAAAAGCGAGCTGCATGATGATCGGCGTTCTCGTGTTTCCGGATTTCCAGTTACTTGATGCCGCCGGCCCGATTTCGGTGTTCGAGATCGGGGCGCGCTTCGCTGAAAATGCACCCTCAATCAGGGTTGTGGCGGTGACGCCGGGGCCGGCGCGCTCATCCTCGGGCGTCGAGATGCTTGCACACGGGCTAAAGTCCTCGGGCGCCATCACCACCCTGATCGTGGCGGGGGGCGAGGGCGTACGGCAGGCGGCGACCTGCGAGAAAACACTCGACTTCGTGCGCGCCATGGCGAGGCGTGGCGTCCGCATCGCCAGCGTCTGCTCCGGTGCCTACATCCTCGCGGAGGCCGGCCTGCTCGACGGCCGCCGCGCCACCACGCATTGGCAACGCACGCGGCATTTTCTCAAAGCCTATCCGCAGGTGAAGCTCGAGCCGGATCGCATCTTCGTGCGCGATGGCGACATCTGGACGTCCGCCGGCATATCGGCCGGCATCGATCTGTCGCTGGCGATGATCGCGGAGGATTACGGCGACGAGATCGCGCAGAAAACCGCCAAGCAATTGGTGCTCTATCACCGCCGCAGCGGCGGCCAGTCGCAGTTCTCTTCGTTGTTGGAATTGAAGGCACCGAACGGCCGCTTTGGACCACTGCTGGCCTGGGCGCGCGAGAATCTCGATGCGCCGCTCACGGTCGAGGATCTCGCCGAACAGGCCGGCATGAGTTCGCGGCATTTCACCCGCGCTTTCATGGCGGAGACCGGCACCACGCCGTCAAAGGCGGTAGAGCGGTTGCGCATCGAGGTGGCGCGGCAGCGCGTGCAGTCCTCGAGCGAGGCGATCGAGCGTGTCGCGCAAACCACGGGCTTCCGCGATCCGGAGCGGATGCGCCGCGCTTTCATCCGTGCCTTCGGCCAGCCGCCGCAATCGCTGCGCCGCGCGGCGCGGGCGGGGTAGCGGCATTGGAAATCCGCTATCTCCGGAAATCCACCCGGCCTTGCGTGAAGTAACCGTCTATTCTCTGATCGCTCCCCACCAGGCCAACCCAGGGGACTGTGATCTCCGGGTTGTTCAGGTTGATATACTTACCCACCAGCCGGCGCGGACCTTCGCGCCGTGCGTCGATGAGGCCCCTGCGCTTGCCGGAATCCCAATCGAATAACAAGTACACGCGGTCTCCGACGATTCTTGCTTCGCCCTGGCCCTGTTTCCATTTATCGGGAGTATCTCCCGGTATGGTGGGGTCCGCAGCGCCCTTCCAGCGGCTCGACCACTGACCTTCGATCGTGCCGTGTGGGTAGCTGGTATCTTGAGCGCTCCACGGCTTTGCATTCTCGTCGGTGGCAGATTCCTCCGGCGCCGTGTTGCGGGCGAACTGCGTCACGTCATCATCGTTTGGATGCGGAACGTCCATGACGCCGAACGGATTTCGGATTGCCGGATCGTTTTCGGATACGGCGGTTTGCTTTGCGCTTTCGGATTTCATTGGTGTCTCCAACTGCCACGGCCGTGCTTCACTCCGACAGCACAGCCTGCTTCGTGAACGTTGGGATCGCAGGATGGTGGCGCGGCGGCCACCCGATTTCCGGGGGAACCCCGAGCAGGGCGATTCCTCAGGAAGCGGCGCTGATTTCCCGATCGGCCACAACGCCGAATGATCACTGGCAGGACACGAGATCGGGCGCCAGCTGGCGCAGTTCCCGGTTGATCAAGCCGGTTCGCTTCGGATCGCCTTGCCGATTCCAGACGTTGAGCGTGACAACGCGTAGCCGCATCGCCGAACCCGGGTTCATCAATGAATCCGGACAACGTTCGCCAGGAGGGTTGGTTCAGCGCTTGCCCGTGGTCATCTGCGCTGGCTTACGCAACGTCGGCTTGTGCGCTCGGCGTCCCCTCTGCGAGCAAGGCATCGAGATCGACGAGCTGCGGATCGTCAGCCTCGGGTTCGCCGAGTCCTGCGCTGCCGTGAAGATGCATCAGGGTCTGCACACGGCGGGCATTGAGATGGTCCACATGCTGATGCTGCAGCGCTAGCGGCAGCAGCGCTTTGGGCAGCCCGACCAGGGTAAAGGCCGAAACCTTGCGCACCTCGCCGTCCTCGCGCCAAAGCAGGGGATGGAGGGTGTAAATCAACTGCCGTTCGATCTCCGGCGATACCAGCTGCTCCGACTCTGATAGCGTGAGGCTGGCGAGGTTGGCGTTGCCTGCACGTGTGCGAACGGCGGCGGATCGTAGCTCCCAGCATATCAAGTCGGCCGCGGAGAGAACCTCGCGACGGACGGCATCCACGTTGCTCGAAAACCTGGTTGCGTCCGATATCGACAGCGCAGCTTTGGTGACAGCCTCGACCAGCGCCGTGGCACTTGCGTCAAAACCCGGCGCCGCGCGCTCGATGGCCGTAGCCATCGCCTCGATCTGGTCTGCCGTCGTGTCGCGGTCGCGCTGTGCCTTGGCATCGGCCAGTGCGCGCTCGGCCGAAGCGACCTGCTCGTCGTGTTCCACCAATGCGGCGCGCCACGTCTTGGTGCGCTCTTCGACAGCACGCATGTCGGCCTCTGCCCGATCGAGCCGGGCAGCGGCAGCTCCTGCCACCGCCAGCCGTTCGGCCGCGGCGCGTTTCTCAGCAAGTTCCGTTTCGGCAACGCTCAAGCGGTCGGCCAGCTTCTGCCGGGCCGCCAATTTCTCCTTCAGCGCGTTCTCGAAGCGCTCGATCGGGTCGAGTTCCCGCTTAAAAAATTCGCGCTTAAAAAATGCCATGGCAATACCCCCGCGCGTCACGATCATCTGCCGAATCAGCAGGCAGATTCGTTATTTGCGAAGACTAGCCCGAAAATGGGAGAGATTGCGGCTTGATGACGCCGGTCAACAAGATGGTGGCCGGGAAGGGGCTGGCCATCACCTCCGGTGCGCATGGGCCAAAGCTAATGCGGCGTGTCTGGGTTCCAGCCGAGCAGGGCCAGCATCACGAAAAATCCGACGACGTACGCCAGAGCTATTGGCCAGCCCTGGCTGACCCAGCGGCCGACGGACTTGGCTTCCGGATACATGTTCGACAAAGCGACGCCCGCCGACGAGCCGAACCAGATCATCGAAGCCGACGGCATAGGCCAGATAGCCCCAGTCGTAGCCGCCTTGCTTCAGCGCGAGTGCGGTGAGGGGGATGTTGTCGAACACGGCGGAGACGAAGCCGAGGCCGAGCGTGGTCGGCCATGACGCGGCCGGCAGTTTCTCGACCGGCATCAGCGAGGCCGCGGTGACCAATGCCAGAAGAAAGATCGTGCCCTTGAAGGTTTCGGGCATCACCTTCCAATCGGGCGCGCGCAGTCCCGCCGTCAGCAGAATGACCACCCAGACGGCGATGCCGAGAACGGGAATTGTATCGAGCAGCGCCGGGAACTTGAGATTTGCGGTGATGTTGGCCGCCAGCGCGGCGATCAGAATGGCGGCGACGATGAAAACCCGCGTCGGGTCGATCTTCAGAACCTTTCGACGCATCCTTCTGGATCGGCGAGTAGCGATGTTGCTGAATGGAGGCGGGCACGGCGAAGATCAGCATGGCGACGATGGCCGCGATATAGGCCTCCACCACCGCGAGGGGACTGACGCCGGCGATCCACATCATGGTCGTCGTGGTGTCGCCGACGACGCTGCCCGATCCGCCGGCGTTCGAGGCCGCGACGATCGCGGCAAGATAGCCGATGTGAACCTTGCCGCGGAATACGTGGCGCGCAACGGTGCCGCCGATCAAGGCCGCCGCGATATTGTCGAGGAAGCTTGACAGCACGAACACCAGGACGAGCAGCACGACGCCACCCTTCCAGTCGTCCGGCAGCAGCGCCGGCATCTCATCCGGGATCCGGCTTTCCTCGAAATGCCGGGACAGCAGCGCAAACCCCATCAAGAGCAGGAACAGATTGCCGAGCGTGACCCACTCATGCGCCATGTGGTGGCCAAGGCCGGCGAGGCCCGCACCATGCTTGAAGCCGGTGAAGACCAGTTTGTAGACGATGATCGCAGCAAGGCCGGCCAGCGCGACCTGAAGCGTCTTGTGATGGAACAGCGCGACCCCGAGCAGCGTCAGCGCGAACAGGATGAAGTCGACGGGTATTCCGAACACCAACATATCTTTCGCGGCACTAGGCCGCTGCACCGGGGGCGGCCCGGCGCCCCAAAGCCACAGGCTCAGCGACTGCCTGCCGCGACCTAAACCAGTTCGAGCCGCAAGGACCGGTCCACCATCTTGGCCGCTCGCTGCAACGTCGACAGTGTCACATTTCCATCCTTCGGGTCGAGCAGGCGGCTGATCTGGCTGCGGCTGGTCTTCATCCGTTCGGCAAGGCCCTTCCGGGAGATGTTCTTTGCCTTCATCGCCTCAACGATCTGCCATGCCAGCACTTCCTTGATGGCCGTCGCCTCGAACTCCTCAAGCTTGCCTTGATCCTTGAGGAATCCGTCGAGCGTGCTGAAGCCGACCGTCGAACGGACAGCTTTTCTTTTCCGGACTTTTGTCGTGCGTTTTGCCATCAGTGTCCGAATTCCTTCATTCGTTTGCGAGCCAGTGCCAGCTCATCGTCGGGTGTCTTCTGTGTCTTCTTGATGAAGCCGTGCAGCACAATGATGCGTTCCGCCATGACGCAAAATAATACCCGTGCGATTCGATTGCTCGGAAGGCTCGTGCGGACCTCCCACAATCCTTCGCCCATCGGCCTGCAGAGCGGCATTCCCACCGGCCAGCGGAACTGGATACGCATCAGGTCGAGACCGATTGCATTCCGATCCCTTTCGTCGAGAGCACGAAGCCAATCCCGTACGATCTCCTTCCGCCGCGCGTTCGATAAAACACCACCGGTATCTTGCGCGGATCGCTACCGGCCATGGCGACCTATATACAGGGCATGTACCATATAATGTCCAGGTTGGCAGCTGTTTATTTCAGCGCCTTCAGCCATGCGGCGATTTCGCTGACTGCGACGTTGGCCTGCTGCAGCAGCTTGCCCATGGTGAAGAAGCCGTGGAACTGGCCCGGGAAGTGCCGATAGGTCATGGGCACGCCGGCGTCCTTGAGCCGCGCGGCATATTCGGCGCCCTCATCGCGCAGCGGGTCGGCGCCGGCGGTCAGCACATAGGCCGGCGGCAGGCCGGCGAGCGTTTTCGCGCGCGCGGGCGAGGCTTTCCAGTGATCGATGTCGGCCGTGCCGTTCAGATAGTGGTTGCAGAACCATTTGATCACGGAGTGCGTCAGCAGAATGCTGGTCTCGGGTTCGCTGTGTGAGGGATGACTCATCGCAAAATCGGTGGCGGGATAGATCAGCACCTGGCCCGCGAGTTTTGGACCGTCGCCGTCGCGCGCAGCCAGCGCCACGACGGCGGCGAGATTGCCGCCGGCGCTGTCGCCACCGACCAGCAAGTGCCCGGCGTCGATGCCGAGCTGGCCGGCGTTGGCGGCAACCCACTTGGTTGCGGTGACGGCGTCGTCGACAGCGGCAGGATATTTGTGCTCCGGCGCCAGGCGGTAGTCGACCGAGATGACGATCAACTCGCCCTCATGGGCAAGCTTCTGGCAGGCGACTTCATGGGTATCGAGATCGCCGATCACCCAGCCGCCGCCGTGAAAAAACACCAGGCACGGCGCAAGGCCATTGTTCTTGCGCAGCGTCTTCGGGGTGTAGATGCGCGCCGGGATCGCGCCGTGCGGCGCGGGGATCGACAGCGGCTTGTTCGATTCAAGCGCGGGCGGTTCGGGGTTACTGACGACGCGGGCGTTCCGGTAATACTCGCGCGCTTCCGGCGCGGTCAGCGTTTCATAGGCGGGACGGCCCGCTTCCTGGAAAGCCTTGTAGACGGCGGCGGCATCGGCATCGAGCGTGACGGGCATGGTGGCGAGGACCTCGTGCGTTGATTGGAGCTCAGGCGGCGGTGCGGCCGCCGTCGACCGTATAGGCGGAGCCGGAGACATAGCTCGCCTCGTCGGAGGCGAGGAACGCCACGATGGAAGCGACCTCGGACGCCTGCCCGAGCCGCCGCGCCGGAATCCGGTCGACGATCTTTTTGTTCGGCGGCGGCTCATTGCCGGGATTGCGGCCCTGCAAAATCGTGCTCAGCATCCGGCTGTCGATCAGGCCGGGGCAGACGCAATTGACCCGCACGCCGGTGCCGGTGCATTCCCAGGCGGCGCTCTTGGTGAGACCGATCACCGCGTGCTTGCTGGCGCTGTAGACGGCGATCATCGGCGATCCCATCAGGCCTGCGATGGAGGCGGTGTTGATGATGCTGCCCTTGTTCTGTTTCAACATCACCGGCAGCACATGCTTCATTCCGAGAAAGACGCCGACCACGTTGACATCGAGCACGCGCCGAAAACTCTCCAGCGAATATTCCGGGATCGGCTTGATGTCGCCCTCGATGCCGGCGTTGTTGTAGAAGGCGTCGATCGCACCGAACCTGTCGACGGTGGCGCGGACATAGTCCGCGACCTCGTCCTCCCGCGTGACATCAGCCGTCACCGCAAGCGCTTCGGCGGAGGCGGGAAGGTCCTTGATGGCGGCCGCGAGATCCTGCTCCCTGCGGTCGATGGCGACGATACGGGCGCCGCGTTCGGCCAGGAGGCGGATGGTCGCGGTTCCGATGACGCCGGCCGCGCCGGTCACGACGGCAACCCTGCCATCGAGGCGAATTCGATCGGGCATAGCTGGGGTTTCCTCTCGCTTGTCCGGTTATCCCGGATTTTGGTGGTTTTCGCGCCAGGAGTGGGCACCCTCGCGCGAACGGAAGCGACTATTTCATCTGAAGCGGGGCATGACTAGATCATGGAGCCATGATCGAGATCATGGCGCGACTACGAAAGCCGGTTTCGGCCTTCCGGGGCCATGATCGGAATTGTGGGCGCGACTATCGAAAGCCGCTTTCCGCCTTTCCGGGCCATGATCGAGTGCGGCGGGAAGGGGGCAGGCCGCCCTTTCCGCGCCGTATTCGCCGTGTTAACCGGATGGGACGCGAGCGGCGGATAAGTCTGTACTATGTCGCGAGCCCGATTCGCCTGTAAAAGCCGCGAGATGCTTCGAACCATTGCCCTGACCGGTCTTGCGGCGCTGATCGCCGCCACCACGACTTCGCTTGTGCCGCCAGCGCAGGCGCAGATCGGTAATATCTTTTCCGATCCGCCGCTGCGGCCGCCGGGCGCCATTCCCCGCGGCAATCAGCAGCAGCAACCATTCCCCGACGACGACGAGGAAGTGCCGGAATTGCCGCGCGGCCGCCTGTTGCCGACCCCGAACCGTCCGCCGCCGGGGCAGGGCGCTCCGCCGCCGGGAAGCTTCCAGTCGCAGCCGCTGGCGCCGCCGCCGGGAACGACCGTCGCTCCGCAAGGCACGCAGCCGGGTGTTGCGGTTCAGCCGCCGCAGCCGGGCCAGCCGGGTGTCGCCAACGCGCCGCCGGGCCAGCGCCAGCCGCCAGCCAAGGGCGTGCCGAGCTCGCCGGCGACCCTGCAGCCGGGCGACGAGGTCGTGTCCGAGCCGCCGGCAACCAAGATCACCAACAAGAAGGCTGCCTTCTCGGGCCTCGACAAGATCACCGGCCGCATCATCAATTTCGAGGAAGATATCGGCGAGACCGTGCAGTTCGGCGCGCTGCGCGTGAAGACCAGCGCCTGCTACACGCGGCCATCGACGGAAGCTGCCAACACCGACGCCTTTGTCGAGGTCGACGAGATCACGCTGCAGGGCGAGGTGAAGCGGATCTTCTCGGGCTGGATGTACGCTGCAAGCCCTGGCCTGCATGGCGTCGAGCACCCCGTCTACGACATCTGGCTGACCGACTGCAAAGGCCCCGACCAGACCATCGTCAGCGCACAGCCCGAAGCGCCGAAGGCGCCGCCGCCGGCCGCAAAGCGTCCGCCGCAGCCGAAGCAGGCAGCGCCGCGCCCGCCGGGACCGCCGCCGCAACCGCAATTCCAGCCGCAGCCGCAACAGGCTCCACCGCCGCCGCCTCCGCCGCAGCAGCGGCCGGGTGGATTGTTTGGCGGATTGTTCGGGAATTAGCCGCAAAGAACGTAGCCCGGATGGAGCGAAGCGAAATCCGGGGCCGCTCTCTCAGTGGAGGCACCGATCCCGGATTGCGCTTCGCTCCATCCGGGCTACGGGCTCCGTGCAATAATCGCGAGCGCTTCCTCGCCGCTGATGCTGGCTTGTAACCGCATAAAATCCGCAGGCTCGCCTGCGATCGCCTTGTCGAGCAAGGCGCGATAGCGTCGCCTCGAAATCTCGACCGCGCCGAAGCTGCGCAGGTGTTCGGTGACATACTGGGTGTCGAGCAACTCGAACCCGCCCGCGATCAGCCGCGCCACCAGATGCACCAGCGCCACTTTCGACGCGTCGCGGGTACGGTGAAACATGCTTTCGCCGAAGAAGGCTCGCCCGAGGCTGACGCCGTAGAGGCCGCCAACGAGGTCGCCGTCCTGCCAGACCTCGACGCTGTGGCAGTGCCCGAGTTCGTGGAGCCCGACATAGAGGTCGCGGATGCGCTTGTTGATCCAGGTGTCGTCGCGCCCCGGCTGCGGCGCAGCGCAGCCCGCGATGACCGCCTTAAAGGCGGTATCGACGGTAACACTGAAGGCATCCGAGCGCACGGTGCGGGCCAGCCGCGAGGCGATGCGGAATCCTTGAAGCGGAATCACGCCGCGCATTTCCGGCTCGACCCAGAACAGCGTCGGGTCACCGGCGCTCTCGGCCATCGGGAAGATGCCGCAGGCATAGGCCCGCAGCAGCACTTCGGGCGTGATTTCGGAAACGGCTGACTCGCGCGAGGTCATGGGCTGATGATAGCAGGACGGAGGGGGCCTATGCTACGTTCCGCAAACAATCAGTGCGCAGCCGTAGCCGCACGATGCGAGACGGATGATGGTAAGGCAATCCGCCCGACCGACTTCCCGCAAATGAGTGCAGCATGAGCGCAGTGTTGATCGTCGTTCCGGTGTTCGCCTTGATTGCGGCCGGCTATGCGGCAGTTGCGCTACGCTTCATTTCCCCGACGGCGCACAAGGGTATTTCCGAGTTCGCCTTCAGCATCGCCATTCCAGCGCTCCTGTTCCGGATCGTGGTCGTCGCGGAATTTCCCGCCGTCAACGCCTTCGCGGTGTGGGGCGCCTATTACGGGGCAACGGCGGCGACATGGATCGTCGCGCTTCTGGCGTCATCCGTTCTTCGGCAATCCCGGCCTGACGGCGTGGTCCTCGCGATCGGCTCGATCTACGGCAACATCGTGATGCTCGGCCTTCCCCTGACGTTGTCGGCTCTGGGCAGTCAGGCGGCCGGCTCGATGGCATTGATCCTGTCGGTCAACACGCCGCTGCTTTGGCTTTGCGGCACGCTGCAGATGGCATGGGCCGAGCGGAAGCCTTCCGAGTCAGCACCGCTACTGGTCCTGCGGGCGGTACGGGAGATTGCGCGAAATCCGATCATGCTTGCGCTCGGCTTCGGCTTCCTCTGGCGCTTGACCGGATTGGGGCTGCATCCCGTTGCGGATAAGACGCTGGAACTGCTAGCGCAGGCGGGGTCGCCCACGGCGCTGATCGCGCTCGGCATCAATCTCTTCGGATTCAAGATCAAGGGCCAGGCAGTCGCGATGGCCGTCATGTGCGCGCTCAAGCTGCTGGCGATGCCAGCCATTGCCGCGATCCTTGCGTTCTACGTCCTGGCGCTGCCGCCCATTTCCGCGGCGGTGGTTGTCCTCTTTGCCGCGATGCCAACCGGCGCCAATGCCTACATCTTCTCGGCCCAGTACGGACGGCTCACCGAAGCCGTCTCGGGCGCAGTGGCTCTCGGCACGGTTTTGGCCGCAGTGACGTTGCCCGTCATCGTAGCATTCGTAACGGTCACGCTGCGCTAGGCGTGCGACAACCGTCGTAATTCTAGTCCGCGTACCCGAACAGCTTGGCGGGATTGGCCACCAGGATCTTCCGCAGCTCGGCCTCATCGGGCGCGTAGCGATAGAGGAGCTCGAGCAGGTCGGCGTCGTTGGGCGGCTGCACCACCGAAACCGGGTGCGGCCAGTCACTGGCCCATACGCAGCGGTCGGGGGCGGCTTCGATATAGGCGCGCGCGATCGGCATGACGTCGTCCCAGGGCGGGCCATTTTTCGAGGTCTTTTCGCCGAGCGACAGCATCACCCAGAAATTGCCCTTCGACAGAAGCTCCAGCATCTTTTGCAAATTCGGATCTTCCTTGCCACGCGTCGGGTCAGGACGGGCCATGTGATCAATCAGCACAGGCACGTCGAGGTTTTCGTATTTGGCGACGCTGGAGACGATGCCGTCCTTCTCCGGCTGGATTTTTGCGTACCAGCCGAGTTCGCGAATGCGCGCGATCGCGCGGGCAAAATCCTTGTCCGAGAGCACCGCGCCCAGTTCCTGCCGGAAACTGAAGCGGGCTCCGCGCACGCCGGCGTCGTGAAGTTTGGCGAGATAGGCATCATCGGCTTCGGCAAACACCAGCGCGTTGGCGCAACCGCGATAGTTCGGTCCCATCGCGGCGAGGCCGTCGAGCACTACGGAATGATCGGCGCCGTAGGTCGTGGTCTGCACGATGATGCCGCGATCGATGCCGAGCGCCTTGTGGACGCGCAATGCAGCCTCCCAGGTCGCGGTCGGCATCTGGTAGGCGGCGCCCGGCCGCACCGGATATTTGTCCAGCGGACCCAGCACATGAAACTGGCTATCGATGCTCTTCGGCGGCGGCAGTTTTGAGGGACGGCGCGGGTTCGGGTCGAATGGGAGATAGGTCGGCATGTCAGGTTCCTTGACTGGTCGCGGTCAGCCGATCACGGCGGTGAAATCGCATTGCACGAGCGCGCCGTTTTCCATGTCCATCTGCAGCGCGTGGCGGGCGGGACGCGAATGCCCGTCGGGAAACATCTTCAGCCATTCGGTGTTGACAGGCGCGCGCTGCGTGCGATCCTGCAGCCACACCGTCATCTTGATGATGTCGTCGGTGGTCCCGCCGCCAGCCTCCACGATTGCCTTCATGTGGCCGAACATGTTGGCGCACTGGTCCTCGATCTTTTCCGGCATCTTGCCGGTCGCTGGGTCGCGGCCGAGGATGACGCCGGACATCAGGAGATTGCCGATGCGGCAGGCGTTCGGAATGGGATTGGCGTGCTTGAACTCGCCGATATGAATGCTCTTGCGCCGTGTCATCACTGCTCTCCGTTTCTTGTTCAGACGAACTGGCAGGACACCGATCCGAACTGGCCGTAGTCGGCATGAAACGTGTCGCCCCTGGTGATGTCGACCGGGCGCGTAAACGATCCGGCCAGCACCACCTCTCCGGCTTCGAGATACTCGCCCTGGGCGGCCAGGCGATCGGCGAGCCAGGCCACGCCGTTGGCGGGATGGTTGAGGACACCGGCGGCAATCCCGGTCTCCTCGATCTGGCCATTGCGAAACAACAGCGCGCCAATCCAGCGCAGGTCGAAATCGAGGGGACGGATAGGCCGCCCGCCGACGACCAGCGCCGCATTCGCGGCATTGTCGGAAATCGTGTCCATCACCTTGCGCGGCGCCTTGGTCTCGGGGTCGACGCGATGCATCCGGGTCTCCAGGATTTCAAGCGCCGGCGTGACGTAGTCGGTGGCATTGAGAACGTCGAACAGCGTGCAATCCGGGCCCTTCAGTGGCGTCTTCAGCACGAATGCCAGTTCAACCTCGATGCGAGGCGCGTGGAAGCGGTCGAACGGGATCGGCGATGCATCCGGGTAGAACATGTCGGCGAACAATACGCCGTAATCCGGCTCGGAAATCCCGACGGCATTCTGCATCGCTTTCGATGTCAGGCCGATCTTGTGCCCCCTGACGACGCGTCCGCGGGAGAGCTGCAGCTTGGTCCAGGCGCGCTGGATGGCGTAGGCGTCCTCGATCGTGAGATCCGGGTATTCGCGCGTGAACGCTGGAATCAGCGACTTGCTGCGCTCGGCGTCATCCAGGCGCTGCGCCAGCCGTTCGACGGTCTGTTGATCGAGCATCGGCTTATTGCTCCTCCGTCACGGTGTTGCGAAGGGTGCCGATGCCTTTGGATTCGACCTCGACGACGTCGCCGACCTTGAGCCAGCGCGGCGGCGTGAACCGGGCGCCGGCCCCGGTCGGGGTGCCGGTCGCGATCATGTCGCCGGGTTTCAGGGTGGCAAACGTGGAGAGGTAGGCGACCAGGAAATCGAACGGGAACATCAGCCGCTCGGTGGAATCGTTCTGGCGGACCTCGCCATTGACGCGGGTGACGATGTCGAGCGGCCCGCGCGGATCGCATTCGTCCGACGTGACGATCCACGGCCCGATGCTGCCCGAGCGGTCGAAATTCTTGCCTTGCGTGACGTTGAATTTGCCGTGGTGCAGCCAGTCGCGAACGCTGCCCTCGTTGCACAGCGTCATGCCGAAGATGTGCTCAAAGGCGCGCTCGCGGGGAATGTGTCGTCCTTCCTTGCCGATCACGATCACAAGCTCGCCCTCATAGTCGAGCTGTTCGGAGATCTTCGGCTTTTCGATCGGCTGACCGGAGCCGACGACGGAGGAGGGGTTGCGGACGAACAGGCTCGGATATTTCGGCAGGTCCGAATTGTCTTTGTACTCGGCGTTGCGGTCTTTGTAGTTGACGCCGATGCACCAGAGTTTTTCCGGGTTGGGGATCGGCGGCAGCAAGACAATATCGTCGAGTGCATGGTTCGGCTTGAGGCCGGCGACCATTTGGCGCGCAACCTCCAGGCCGTCCTTGGCGATCAGGGTCCGAAGGTCAGGACATTTCGGTCCGAGCCGTTGGGTGAGGTCGACCACGCCGCCGGCAACGGCCGCGCCGAAGCGCGGCTCACCGTCTGCGAGAAAGCTTAAGAGATGCATGCCGTGGATCTCCGGATCAGCGCCGCGTTCACGCGGGCAGCAGCGCGCCTTGCGACGCTTCAGGATTCAGTTTTCGAAGTCTGGAATACGGGTTTCAGGGTGACGATCTCGCCGAGCGTGGCATAACGCGGACCGGCGATGCGGGCGATCGGATCGAGCGCCTTGGTTTCGATCTTGCCGTTGTTCAGCAGTCCATCCCTGATATGGAAGACCAGCACTTCGCCGACGATGAGCCGGCTGCGGGTCTCGCCAAATTCGAGGCACTGCCGGAAGCGGCATTCCATCGCGACCGGCGCGGCGGCGAGACGGGGCACCTTGATGCGTTCTCCCGGCAGCGTCGCAAGTCCCAATTCGTCGACCTCGCTGACATCGGGCGGATGCTCGGTGGAGCTCTCGTGCACCGCCGTCATCAGGCTCGAATCCGCGATGTGAACGACATACTCCTCGTTGTTGAGGATGTTCTGCGCGGTATCCTTGTAGATTCCACCCTTGCGGCCGACGCTGATGGCTAGCATCGGCGGCTTCGGCGAAACGAAGGTAAAGGCAGAGAACGGGGCGAGGTTGAGCACCCCGCTGCCCGACAGGCTGGTCACCCAGGCGATCGGACGAGGCACCACGACGCCGGTGATCAGCCGGTAGGCCGTTTCAGCGTCGAGATATGCAGGATCGATCCGCATCGGGATGCGCCTTAGTCAGCCTTGATGTTCGCCTTGCGAACCACGGGAATCCACTTGGCGTCCTCTCGTTCGAGGTAGCTCGTGAACTCCGCCGGCGTCATCGACACCGCCTCGGCACCGAGCGCATTGAACTTCTCGACGATGGCGGGATCTTTTAGAATCGCCGCCAGCGTTTCGTGCAGCTTGGTCACGATCTCGGCCGGCGTGCCTGATGGCGCGAACAGGCCGGTGAAGGTCTGGCCGTCAAACTCCTTGTGGCCGAGTTCGGTGAAGGTCGGGACATCAGGAAGCCAGGAGGCGCGGTGGCTGCCGGTGACGGCGAGCGCGCGCAACATGCCGCTCTTGATGGAAGGCAGTCCGACCGAGATCTGGTCCAGCGCGAATTGAACCTGTCCGCCGATCAGGTCGTTGAGGGCAGGCGCGTTGCCGCGGTAATGCACCGTCAGCCATTGCACGCCGAGCGTGGACTGCATCAGCTCGCTAAGCAGATGGTTGGTGGTGCCTTGGCCGGGCGAGGCCATCGTCAGCTTGCCGGGATCGCGGCGGGCAAGTTCGATGAATTCCTTCAGATCCTTGGCCGGAACCGAGGGATGCACTTCGAGTACCAGCGGCGTCATCGTGATCGAGGTGATGGGGACGAAATCCCGCTTCCAGTTATAGGCGTCGCGCTTGGCGATCTCAGGCGCGAACAGCACCGGGCCGTTGGCGCCGACGAACAAGGCGTAGCCGTCGGGCGGCATTTTCGCGAACGCCTCGCCGGCAATCAGGCCGCCGGCACCGGCCTTGTTTTCGACGATGAAGGGCTGGCCCAGTTTGGCCTGGAGCCTGTCGGCGATGACGCGTGCGGCGCTGTCGACATTGCCGCCCGCCGGATAAGGGACGATCAGGCGTACCTGCCGCGCCGGCCATTGTTGGGCGTCGGCCGGCGTGCTCAACGAAGCCGCAAATAGTGCTGATACAGCGACGCCTGCGATCGCGAAAAATTTCATCGCTTTCTCCCGAAAAGCGGCATATCCGCCGCTATATTCTTGTTTTGCGCGAGCCCCGTCCCAGCGGCATGCGCATCTATTGTTCCGCGCCGCGATGTTGCGCGCGGCCCTTCCGCTGTCGACCAAATTGTGGTGTTTTTGTCTACATTGTGGACAACGGACGACGTGTATGACGAACGGTCGGTTAAAGGCGCTCAGGCGAGGGCCGCAGCAGGGCGGGCAGGCGATCCGCCGCGCGTTGGCCGTGCTGCGGACGCTCGCGGTTGGCGGGGAAAGAGGCGTATCTCTGGCGGAAGTCGTGCAAGCAACCTCGCTCGCTCGTCCTACGGTACATCGCATCGTGCATGTGCTGATCGAGGAGGGGATTGTCGAGCGCAGCGAGCGGACGGGAAATTATGTCGTCGGCCGTCAGGTTCCCGAACTGGCGCTGGCGCGTCCATCGCGTTCACCCCTGATGGTTGCAGCCGAGCCGCATCTCGCGGAGGCATCGGCGCAACTCGGCGATACACTGTTCCTGACGGTGCGCACCGGGCTCGATACGCTGTGCGTGGCCCGCCGCATCGGCGGCTATCCGATCCAGGTGTTGTCGATCGAGGTCGGTGTACGGCGTCCGCTGGGCGTCAGCAGCGCCGGGGTCGCAATCCTGGCCGCCATGCCTGCTCCGGAGGCGCGCAAGATCGTGCTCGCCAACGAAACGCGATTTGGCGCCTACCGGACCGATACGGCGACGGTGATCGGCCAGATCCAGCTTGCGCGCCGACGGGGCTACAATCTGCGTGACGTCGGGCTCGTGCAGGGGACGAAGTCGCTTTCGGCCTGGATACGAACGCCGGACGGCCAGCCCGCCGCCGCGATTACGCTCTCCGCCATACGAAACAGGTTGAGCCCGCGCCGCGCGATCGAGGTGGCGGATGTTCTTGTTGCGGCTGCACGTGCGATAGAAGCGGCGACGCCAGCCTAATTCAGCTCGCCGCCGCGTTGGTCGCCTTTGCCGCCACTGCCGGGGCGCGGCGGAAGCGCAGCACGATCCTGGTGCCGTGATGGTCCGGATCGCGCTCGGCGCTGGCGTCCAGCTTGGCGGCCATTGCGCTTACGATGCGTTGTCCCATGCCGGTGGAGCGTGGGTCGGCCTTGGCGTTGAGACCGACGCCGTCGTCCGCAATCGCGACCACGAGGTCTTCGCCCTCGGGCTTGAGTTCGACGTGAATCGGACCGGCGCCGTCGGGATAGGCGTATTTGACGGCGTTCATCACCAGCTCATTGACGATGATGCCGATCGCCACCGCGCGGTCCGGGTCGATTTCGATCGGTTCGGCCTTTAGCGTCAGCCGCGACATCTTGTTGCCTTCGGCCGAACGCCGGAGGTCTTCCAGCAGGGCTTCGAGATACTGGTTCAGCAACACGCTCTTGAGATCGTGCGAGGTGTAGAGGCGGCGATGCACCTGGGCGACCGCGGCGACGCGGCCCATCGCATTGGTCAGCGCCGCCTTGACATCGTCCTGGGTCGCCGAATTGGCCTGCAAGTGCAGCAGCGAGGCGATGATCTGCAAGGAGTTGCCGACGCGGTGGTTGACTTCGCGCAGCAGCACTTCGCGTTCGGCGGCGAGCGCCGCATAGCGGTCGCGCGAGGCGTGAACCTCGGCTTCCGCCTCGTCGCGGGCGCGCTGAAGCTCGGCCTGGCGCAGCGCACCGTCGATTGCGACCTGCAGCAGCGGGATGAAATCGCCCCTGATATCCTTGACCAGATAGTCGGCGGCGCCGGCCTTCAGCGCCGTGACGGCAATCGCCGAATCCTGGGCGGCTGTGACGAACACCACGGGCGGGGCGTTCGCTATCGCCATGATCTGTTCCAGTGTTTCGAGGCCGTCGAGACCCGGCATGTACTGGTCAAGCGCAACCACATCGATGCCGCCTTGCGCCAGCCGCGCCAGCCCTTGCTCGCCGCTCGCCGCGTGGACGACCTTGAAGCCTGCCCGCGTCAGGCCGCGGTCGACCAGCCGGGCAAGGCCAGCGTCGTCGTCGATATACAGGAGTGTCGGCGCAGCTTTGTTCATGTGGCGGCCGGGGGGACCTGAATGACAGAGAAGAACAGACCGAGCTGGCGAATGGCGTTGGCAAAGCTTTCGTAGTTCACGGGCTTGGTAATGTAGACGTTGCAACCGAGTTCGTAGCAGCGCTTGATCTCGTGCGAATCGTCGGTCGTGGTCAGCACCACCACCGGCGTGGTCTTGAGATATTTATTTTCCTTGACCCGCTTCAGAATGTCGATGCCGGTCGTGTCGGGCAAATTGAGATCGAGCAGGATCAGGAGCGCGCTGCCCTTGTGGTCGAGGCCCGTCCCGTCCTTGCCAAACAGGTAGTTCAGGGCGGCTGTACCGCTGGTGAACGGCTTTATCTCATTGTTGACACCGGATCGGCGTATATTCCGCTCGATCAGGCGGGCATGACCCTCATCGTCCTCGATCATGATGATGGTGACTGGATTATTCATGGCCGTGTGTTCCGGTTGGCAGACCAATTAATGGGCAACGTAATCGTGAACGTGCTGCCCTGGTGAAGTTCCGACGCGACCGACATGGTGCCTCCCAGACGACGCACCAAGGCGCGGACGTGGGCAAGGCCGATACCTTGCCCCGGCTTATCCTGGGTTCCGGCGCGGCGGAACAGCTCGAAAATGCGCTGATGGTCCTTGGGATCGATACCACGCCCATTGTCCGATAACTCGAAAATCGCAAAGCCGAGCTTGGTGCGGCCGCGCACCGTGATTTCGCCGGGGACCCCCGTCTTGAGGTATTTGAGCGCATTGTCGATCAGATTGGAGAAGATCTGCTCGAGCGCAAGGCGATCGCTGACGATATTCGGCAGCGCGTCGATCCGGATCTCGGCCTGGGCTTCCGCGGCCTGATGCGCCACGGTCTCCACGATGCCCTCGATCAGTTCCCTGGTATCGATCCAGACCGGCTCGAACTCGCGTCGTCCCTCGCGGGTGAGGTTGAGGATCGCCGATATCAGCCGGTCCATCTTGCCGATCGACGACTTGATGAAGCTGAGCGCCTCGGAGAAGTCCTCCGAGATCTGCTTGTCGGAGCCTTCGAGTACGGGCTCGGCGGTATCGGTGGCATTTTCAGGGGCTGATGGTGCGGCGGACTGCTCGCGGGAAAGCGCTGCGATCCGCTTGAAGATGTCGCCGCGCAATTCCTCCAGCTCGCTGGTGAAGCCCATGATGTTCACCAGCGGCGAGCGCAGATCGTGGCTGACGATGTAGGCGAAGCGCTGGATCTCGTCATTGGCTTCGCGCAAGTCCGCGGTGCGCTCGTCGATCGTTGCCTCCAGGTTGACATGACTATCGCGCAGCCTGGCGTCGGCCTGGTCGCGGGCGTGCGACGAACGCCGGACCAGGAAGATCGCGATGCCGGCCAGCACGACCACGAGACCCGAGCCGATGCCGGTGATCGAGGCCGCCAGCGTCTGGCTGCGATCGGCATTGGTCGTGCGCTCGACAAACAGACGGTCTTCCTCGGTCCGCATCCGCACCGCGAGATCGTCGATATGTTTCATGGTGTCGCGTCCGATGCCTTCGCGAACAATCTTGGCGGCATCGTTCATGCGCTGGGACCGGGCCAGTTCGATGGTGGTGCGGAATTCCTCGATGCGCTGGTCGTAGAGCGGCATCATCTCGTTGATGAGCCGCCTTTGAACCGGATTGTCGCTGACGAGCTGGCTCAACCGCGTCAGCGCCGGCGTCAGTTCGGAGATAGCTTGCGTAAAATCGGCCTGAAAATCCGGCCGCAACGTCGCGAGGTAGCCGCGCTGCGCGCTTTCGGCGCGCCGCAACTGCAGTTGGACGAGCGATATCTGGCTTTCAACCTCAACAGTGTGCAGAACAGCGCGCGCGTCCTCGCGCGCCTTGTTCACCAGATGGACCGAAGCGGCGCTGATGGCGGTCAATACCAAGAGCCCCGCCACAAGCAGCAGGATGTGGCCCATGGCGCGCTTGCGCTGGGCATCAACGGTCACGGTGATCTCGTGTCATGGACAAACGGAACAAGCGCCCCTGGCAACCCCTTTTGCATCCCAACGTGCGATGGAACCCATCGGTTCCATGCGCCGTCGAATATTTCAGGAGGTTTTCACTCAGGTCTTGCCGTCCACCGGCTGGCCGGCGAGGTACTGCTCGAGCCAGTGGATGTGGTAGTCGCCGTTGATGATGTCGGCCTCGCGGACCAGCGCCCGGAACAGCGGAAGGGTGGTTTCGATTCCGTCGACCACCATCTCGTCGAGCGCCCGGCGCAGCCGCATCAGGCATTCGGCGCGAGTCTTGCCGTGCACGATCAGCTTGCCGACCAGCGAGTCATAGTAAGGCGGAATGACGTAGCCCTGATAGACGGCGGAATCGATCCGCACGCCGAGCCCGCCGGGCGGGTGGAATTGCGTGATCCTGCCGGGCGACGGGCGGAAGGTCTGCGGGTTTTCCGCATTGACGCGGCATTCGATGGCATGCCCGATGATGGTGATCTCTTCCTGCTTCGCGGGCAGGTCGCCGCCAGCGGCGATGCGGATCTGCTCCAGCACGAGGTCGATGTCGGTGATGCTCTCGGTGACGGGATGCTCGACCTGGATGCGAGTGTTCATCTCGATGAAGTAGAACTCGCCATCCTCGTAGAGAAATTCGATGGTGCCGACGCCGAGATATTTCATGTCCCGCATCGCCTTGGCACAGGTCTCGCCGATCCTGGCGCGGGCGGCGGCGGCGAGAACCGGCGAGGGGCCTTCTTCCCAGACCTTCTGGTGGCGGCGCTGCAGCGAGCAGTCGCGCTCACCGAGATGGATCGCGCCGCCGCGGCCGTCGCCGAGAATCTGGATCTCGATGTGGCGCGGCTTCTGCAGGTATTTTTCGAGATAGACCGAAGCGTCGCCAAACGCCGACTTGGCCTCGTTGGACGCGGTCGACAGCGCCATCATCAGGTCGTCGGCGGAGCGTGCTACCTTCATGCCGCGTCCGCCGCCGCCGGCGGCCGCCTTCACCAGCACGGGGAAGCCGATCGCCTTGCCGATCGCCAGGGCGTCGTCGTCGGGCGAGACCGCGCCGTCGGAGCCCGGAACGACCGGGATTCCGAGCCGCTTGGCGGTCTTCTTGGCCTCGATCTTGTCGCCCATCAGGCGGATATGCTCGGCCTTCGGGCCGATGAAATGCAGGTTATGTTCGGCGAGGATTTCGGCGAAGCGGGCGTTCTCCGACAGGAAGCCGTAGCCGGGATGCACGGCATCGGCGCCGGTGATTTCGCAGGCTGCGAGCAGTGCGGGGACGTTGAGATAGGAGTCCTTCGACGGCGGCGGTCCGATGCAGACGCTCTCGTCGGCGAGCCGCACATGCATGGCGTCGGCGTCCGCAGTGGAATGCACGGCGACGGTGGAAATGCCGAGTTCCTTGCACGCGCGCAGCACGCGGAGCGCGATCTCGCCGCGATTGGCTATCAGAATCTTATCGAACATCGCTGCGCCTGACGTTGACGAACTTATTCAATGATCACGAGCGGCTCGCCGAATTCGACCGGCTGGCCGTCCTCGACGAGAATTTGCGTCACCGTGCCCGCGCGCGGCGACGGGATCTGGTTCATCGTCTTCATCGCTTCGATGATCAGCAGAGTTTGCCCGGCCGATACCTTGCTGCCGACGTCGATGAACGGCTTGGCGCCGGGCTCAGGCGCCCAATAGGCGGTACCGACCATCGGCGAGGGGACCACACCCGGATGCTTGGCCAGGTCGGCACCCGCCGCGGGGACTGCCGCCGCGGCAACCGGCGCCGGCTGGAATCCCGCCGGCATCGCCGCCGATACGGTGATGTTACGCGCGACCCGCACCCTCAGGCCGGCGCGCTCGATTTCGATCTCGGTCAGGCTGGTCTCATCCAGCAACAGCGCGAGTTCGCGAATGAGCGCGCTGTCGTCGCTCTTCAGATTTGCGGCTGATTTGTCCGCTGACTTGTTGTCGGGCTGGCGGGCCATGCTCTTGATCCGGAATTCTCGATGTGGGTGACGGAAGCGTCAGGCTTGATGTCGTTCGACGTCAGGTTTTGAAGTCAGGTTTTGGACTTGGCGCCGAGTTTGGCGGCAAGGCCTGATATTGCGAGCCGGTAGCCGTCGATGCCGAAGCCGCAGAGCGATGCAAAGGCGGCCATGGCCGTATAGGAGTGATGACGGAAGCTTTCGCGGGCGTGGATGTTGCTGATATGCACTTCCACCGTCGGGATTTTCACGGCGACCAGCGCATCGTGCAACGCGATCGAGGTGTGCGAATAGCCGCCGGCGTTGATGATGATGCCGACCACCTTCTTGGCATGCGCCTCGTGGATGAAGTCGATCAACTCGCCTTCGCGGTTGGACTGGCGGCAATCGGCCTTCAGGCCGAATTGCGCTGCGGTTTCCACGCAAAGCTTTTCGACATCGGCGAGCGACGCATGGCCATACTTTTCCGGTTCCCGCACCCCCAGCATGTTGAGGTTCGGGCCATTGAGCACATAGATCGTCGCGGCAGAGGCTTGGGCCATCCGAATTCCAGTAAAGGGGGGCGGGCAGGTCGCGGGGTTATAGGTAACAACGGGCCGAAGGGGAAGCCTTCTGGGGGTTCTGAACAGGCCCCAAATGCCTCATCCGGTTCGTAAAAAGCCCCGCGGAACCTACGGAAATCGCTCATTAACCAATGTTAAAGGGCGAGCCGTCGAGGAAACCGGCAGGGCGTTGTCCCTCTTACCAGTGGCCCGGACGCCGCCGGCTTTCGGCGAGCTCGCCGTGGAAACTGTGCTGCCCGAGGTGGAACAGCTTGCATTGCAGGTCGAACCGCGCGCCCGGTCTACTTAGGTTGCTGGTTGGCGGTTGGCTTGTTCTCCGGCGCCGTGGGCTTGATTCCGGGCGCGGGCTTTGCTGATGCAGCCTGCTTGGCGTGGTTCGGAGGAGGGGGTCTCTGCGCAATCGGCGGCGAGGGCGGCTCAGGCGCGGCGGGTGCGGACGATCCGACGCCGACAGAGATGCCGAACAGCCGCCACTGCCCGTTCACCGGCGCGAAAGACAGATCGAAATTGACCTGGGTCGGCACCGAGGGGAAGAAACCCGCCATACGCATCAGGCCGTTGGCCTCGATCTGCGGCAGCAGATTGAGCTGCGGATCGATCACGGCGACGCCGGAGAGATCGAGATTGTCGTTGCGCAGCTTGGCGAAGATTTCGCCTAGCCGTGCCGCCGAGTTGCTCTGAAAGCCGGGTGCGCCGATGTCGCGCAGCACGGTGTAGTTACCGGTTTTGTTGGCCTGATCGAGCGCGAGTAACGACGACCTGATCAGGATCAGCACGCCGTTGCGATCGATCTGCGCGGGTTTCGGCGCCGACGCGGGCGAGGGCGCCTGCGCGTGGCTAGCAGAAGCCGTTGCAGCCATGACAGCCACAAACATGAGAACTCGCCAGCCACGTCGCTTGCCCGTTACCAACCACCCTTTCGTCACCATGCGACGGTCATGCCGGCCCGCCCGCCGACGCCGCCTTGCGCGAAGCCGGCGGCGACGCCGCCATTGAGCACCACATATTGGTTCAAGCGCATCTGCGCTCCAAGGCTCATGGCATTCTGCCCACGGAAGGTGCCCCAGTTCGTCGAGATCGCGAACTTCTTGTCCGACGGCAGGACGGAGCCGCCCATGGCGATGGCAATCGCCGTTCCCTCGAAGGCCTGGCGCATCTGCGTCTGCAGCGTGGCCACGTTTGATTGCAGCAGGGAGATATCCTGGCCGCTGAAACCTGCTGCCGCGAGATTGCCGGCCGCGTCGGTGGTCACCAGCGATGTCGGGCCAGATTGCGCAGCGAGGCTCGCCGCCGAGGTGATGCCGGACATCCGGTAGGTGTTCGACGCCGTGCCGATCGAGACCTGATTGGCGGCGGTCGTCGTGGCGCCGTTGCCGATGGCGGTCGAATTGGCGAACGCCGCGGTGGCGCCGGCACCAAGCGAGGTCGCGCCGGTGGCTGTGGCTTGGCTCGCCTGGCCGATCGCGGTGGTGGCGTCGCCGGTGGCGTTGCTACCGTGGCCGTACGCGCTCGCGGTGGCGCCAAGTGCTACGCTTTGAGCACCGGTCGCGGTCGCATTGACGCCGATCGCGGCGCTGGTTTGGCCGGTCGCGGTCGCGAAGCTGCCGTTCGCAGTGCTGGCTACGCCAGTAGCGGTCGCGGCCACCCCGTTCGCGATGCTAATTGTGCCTGTCGCTGTAGCGTTGGAGCCGTTGGCGAAGCTGCTCGCGCCGGTTGCGGTCGCGGCGTCGCCGGTCGCGTTGGCGTTCTGGCCCGTTGCAGTTGCGGCGACGCCGTCCGCGTTGGCGGTTTGGCCCGTTGCAGTTGCATTGGCGCCGATCGCGCGGCTGTTGTTGCCCGTTGCGGTCGCGCTGTCGCCGGTCGCGTCGGCGTTCTGGCCCGTTGCAGTCGCTCCGAAGCCCGCCGCATCGCTGCCATGGCCGGTCGCGGTTGCCGCGTCGCCGGTCGCGTTGGCGTTGTCGCCGTATGCGGTGGCGAAGTCACCCGCTGCAACCGCGTTCTGTCCGACCGCAGTGGCGTTGAAACCGGACGCCGTCGTGGCCGCGCAAGTCCCGGTAAAGCCGACGTTAGTGGACAAACATGCCGCCCAGGCCGGCGCGCCGCCGAAGGTGGTCACGATCCCGGCCGCAGCGGCCAGGCTTCGCAACGTCCCGCCAGAGAGCAGGCTGCTGGCGAGCAACCACGCTCGGAAGTCGCGTGCAGAAAACATCCAAAAAGCCCCCACGGCAGACGGCTCGATTCTGTCGTTAGGTCTGCCCTGATGTGATCTTGCCCCTAGCCATGCAGCGGCCGCATCTGACGTTCGTCAGATGCATCGAGCGAAGGGAGAGCATTCTGAGCTGAATGTCGCGAAGTGAGGCTTCGCGGCAACATCGTGCTTGATGCCCATAATCGAGCCTTGCGGCCAGGACGACACCTGGGCCAGAGTTCGTGCCAGGGCTTGGGGTAGAGCGAAATGTCTGGCGGTGGACTATCCGGCGAGGACAAGGTGCTGGACCTTGTCGGATCCATTTACGATGCCGCGCTCGACGCGCAGCTCTGGCCCGGCGTCCTCAACAGAATTGGCGATGCCGTTGGCGGGCCGCAGGTGGTGTTCGGGTTCTACGACCCGGCGAACGGTATCGTGAGCATGCATGCGCCGCGCACCGATCCGGACATCTTGCGCAGCTTTGACGACTGGGCGCCGAATATTCCGGCCTTGCCGTGTACTGGAAACTATCGGCCCGGCGAGGTCTTTACCGGTGCGGATGTCATTTCGAGGGACGAGTTTACCAGTACCGACTTTTATAATGAATTGTGGCGGCCGGGTGGTTTCAGCGCCGATCCCCTGGTCACAAACCTGTTTGCCGATGGTGCGGCCTCGGGGCACATTGCGAGCCACGGACTGCTGAACCAATCGCCCTTTCACAGCAGCCAGCAACGTTTGTTCGCGGCGCTGGCGCAGCATCTCGTTCGCGCGGTCGCGCTGCAGCGCCGTGTGTATCATCTGACGATCGCAAACGAGCGCACGCTAACCGGCCTCGACGGATTGCAACAGGGTTTTGTGCTTGTCGACGCAAAGGCGCGGCCGCTGTTCGTCAATCGCGCGGCCCGTGCGCTGCTCGATGCTCGCGATGGCCTGCGGCTCGAAGCCGGCGCTGTGTCCGCATCCGATGCTGACGCCGCACGCGCGTTGCACGGGCTGATCAAGTCATGCGCTGGCGATGCCGGTGCCGTAACCGGTTCTGGCGGCGAACTCGCGCTGCCCCGTGAAGCGGGTCGGTTGCCGCTTGATGTTGTCGTGACGCCGGTAAAGCAGGAAACGGCAACGGCCATCATGCCCTGGACTTGTTCGGAACATGCGATCGCGATCGTGCTTGTCTCCGATCCCGAAAGGGAGGTCCAGGCACGCGTTGAAGAATTATGTCGACGGTTCGGTTTCACGCCGGCAGAGGCAGCGTTCGCGCTTGAGATAGTCAAGGGCGATGGCCGCCAGGCCGCCGCTGACAGACGCGGCATCACCGTCGGGACGGCGCGCAGCCATCTGTCCAGGATCTTTGACAAGACAGGATCACGTCGCCAGGCCGAACTCGTGCGGCTGCTTCTGCAGAAGTGAAGCGAAGCCGGGTATCTTGTTGAGTGGAGCCTGGCCGACCAAAAAAGGGCGGGCATTTCTGCCCGCCCTGATGTCTTGCGGAAAGCCGCGCTGTTAGGATTCCAGAACCGCTACGATCTCGTAGGTGTCCGGATCCACGATCACGATCTGCTCCTTGACGAGGATGTACTTGTAACTGCGCCATTCCGGATAGATCGTTACGACTCGCGGCGGCAACGCATGGAAGCTCACGTCGCGAGGTACGCGGGTGCCGACCGAAACCGAGAAGTTCACGTTCGTCACCGGCTGAACGCGGGTCTCCTTGATCACGCTGGTGATCTGGGTGCGCTGCTCAGTCGAGAGCTTCCCGCCCGCGCCGGCCTGGCCCGTCGTGGTTTGGCCCGCGGCTCCGCCCTGAGTCTGCGTGCGGTCCTGCTGACCCTGAGCCTTCTGGTCGCGGCTCGGCTGATCGCGACCCTGGGTGGTGGTCTGGTCACGGTCACGCTGGGTCTGGTCACGCTGCGTCGTGCTTTGATCGCGTTGCATCGTGCCCTGGCCGGTTGTCTGGCCCTTTTCGGACTTCATGCCGCCGCGGTCCTCTTTGCCCTCGGCCTTCATGTCCTTGCCGCCCTTCTTCTGGTCTTCGACGCGCTGGTTCTTTTCACCGCCCATCGACTTCTGCTCGGACTGCGTGGACTTCATGTCGGACTTGCCGCCGCTATCGCGCTGCATTGTGCCCGACGACGCGCCGCCGCGGTCAGAAGGCGCGCTCTGCTGCTGCGCCCCGGAACCGGCCGACCCGGCGTCGCCGCGTCCCATGCCGGTGCCTTGCGCATTCGCAAAGCCGGTTCCGGCGATCAGGGCCGCTGCCGCGACCGTCATTAAGAAACGATTAGTCATCGAAGTCTCCTCACGTATCTGCATTGCCCACGCTATCAACGAAAGGAATTACCTGATGTTCCTGATAGTTGTCGGTTCCGTCGAGTTTGTTTTGTGAACGCGAGATGAACCGCGGCGCCGCAGAATGCCGCAAAGAAAAAGGCCGGCTTTGAGCCGGCCTTTTCATCGCAATGTGTAAAGCTCGCCTCAGCACGTCGCCTTGCCGCAGCGGGCGTTGTTGATCTTTTCGCGCAGGTTCTCGACGCCGACCGCGCCGATCACGACCTGCTTGCCGATCACGTAGCTCGGCGTGCCGTTCATGCCCATCGCTTCAGCGAGCTTGAAATTTTCCTCGAGCGTGTTGCGCACTTCGGCGCTCGCCAGATCCTTCTCCAGCTTCGTCATGTCGAGGCCGACTTCCTTGGCAACGGCCATCGCTCGCGCCTTGTCGGCGGCGCCGCGGCCGGTGAGCAGCTTCTGGTGGAAGTCGAGATATTTCTTGCCGGTCGGATCCTGCATGCGTACCGCAACGCCGACCTGGGCGGCTTCGACCGAGCCCGCGCTCAGCACCGGAAATTCCTTGAGCACGACCTTCAGCTTCGGGTCGCCCTTCATCAGCTCCATCATGTCCAGCATCGCGCGCTTGCAGTAGCCGCAATTGTAATCGAAGAATTCGACGAAGGTGACGTCGCCGTCCTTGTTGCCGACCGTGACGTTGCGCGGCGAGTTGAAGATCGTGTCCGCATGCTTGGCGACGCCGGCTTCATGCTTGGCGGTTTCCGCCGCGGCCTGACGCTTGCTGAGTTCGGTCATCGCCTCTTCGAGCACTTCGGGATGTGCAATCAGGTAATTCCGGATGATGGTCTCGATGTCGCCGCGCTGGGTGTCGGTGAAGCTCTGCGCGGAAGCGGGCATCGGCGCGCCGCAGAGCGCCAAAGCGAGCAATGCGGGAATGAGAAGACGGAACGAGGGCATCGGTAAATCCTTGTGCGGCGGGTTCCCGGGCAATTCTGCTGAAGGCCGGCTCCTGGAGATATATTGGTCCGTGGTGGTCAGGTCCGATTATAGCGGAACCCGGTATATTTCTAGTTGCTCTTCTGGCCCGGCATCGGCTTGGCGCTCACAATGTCGTCAGCCTTGACCCATCCCGGCGTCCCGATTGCAAAGCGCGTTTTCGCGCGCGATGCAAGATCGCGCGCAGTCTTGCTGTCGCCGCGGAGGTAGGCGGCCTGGGCCGACGCCAGATCGGCCTGCGCGTAGTCGCCTTTTCGGCCATAGGCCATTGCGAGCTGGATGTAGCCGATCGGCGCTTCGGTCTCGCGCGCAACCGCCGCGCGCAGGATGGCGATCGCCTCGTCGGTATAGGCGTTGTTGCCGGTTGCCACGAGGGCCTGCCCAAGCAGCATCTCGATGAGCGGGGAGTTGTTGGAGAGCGCTACCGCTTTGCGCAGCGGCGCAATCGCCTCCTGCGGCTTGCCGCCCTCCAGCAATGCCTGGCCACGCACTTCGTGGAAATAGGGATTGTTGGGCTGCTGCTGGATCAGGGCATCAATCTGGGTGAGCGCGCTGCGCAGGTCGCCGTGCAGATAGGTCGAGATCGCGTGGGCATAGCGCGCCGGCAGGCTGTTGTTGGACAGCGGATAGCGCCGATACACGGTCTCCTGCCGCTCCATGAAGGCCGAGATCTTGGCGCGCACCATGTCGTGGCGCAGCTGCAGGGCAGGGTCGTCCTTCTTGTCCCAATAAGGACTCGACCTTGCAAGTTCTTCCAGCGCGGCGACGCGCTGAGCCGGCATCGGGTGCGACTGAACGTAAGGGTCCGAGCCGCGCGCGGCGAACAGGCTCTCGTCGGTGAAGCGCTTGAAAGTTTCGTACATGCCCTTGGCGGACTGGCCGGTGGTGTTCAGAAACTTCACGCCGGCCTTGTCGGCGTTTTCCTCCTGCTGTCGCACGTAAGAGAGCAGGTTGCGGCGGATGATTTCTCCGGGAGCCGAGAACATTGCGGCGCCGGCGTTCGCCAGGCCGCTGTTGCCGCCGCCGCCTTGCGCGCCCGCCACCATCGCGCCAGCGCCAAGCAGCATGGCAATGATCATCTGCGTCTGGGCCTGCGCCATCTGCTCGCGCATCTTGGCGAGATGACCGCCGGCAAGATGGCCGGTTTCATGCGCCATCACGCCGATGATCTGGTTCGGCGTCTCCGACTGCATGATTGCGCCGTAGTTCACGAAGATGCGGCGGCCGTCGGCAACGAAGGCGTTGAAGACGCCCTGGTTGATGATCACCATCTGGATGTTATGTTTTTCCATACCGGCGGCGCGCAGGATCGGCCGCGTATATTCGCGCAGCAATTGCTCCGTCTCGGTATCGCGGAGCACCGGCGGACCCTTGTTTTGCTGCGCCACAGCCGCCATCGGCGCAACGGCAAGCGCGACGGCTGTCATCAGCGCGGTCAGTTTCAGTGGTTTCTTGCGTAAGGCGATGCGGAGCATGAGCAGTCTTTGGCGATTGGTGATGCGTCTGGATTTGCCCGGACGGCGGTTCGGTTTCCGATTAGATCAGAAACGGTTCCCAGTTTGTTGTTTCAACGCGTTTCTTCAGCCGAGCCGGGGTATCACTGCGTGAACCCGGTACCACGTCGCCTGAAAACGCTATAACAAGCCACCGAATACGGCCAGTCTGGGGCGGTAACCGGTTCGGGAACCTGAATTCGGCGCGCGCCCATGGAAATAGCAGATATCGATGCTGGAATCGACACTTAGAGATCGCGCGACGGCGCTGCTGACGCCCTCGGCACGGAGCGACGTTCCGCCCTTCATGGTGATGGACGTGATGGCGGCCGCGGCCCGCATCGAGGCGGCCGGCGGCCATGTCATTCATATGGAAGTGGGGCAGCCGGCGGCGTCGGCGCCGAAGGTCGCGATCGCGGCCGCGCATGCCGCGCTCGATGCGGCGCGGATCGATTACACCTCTGCGCTCGGCATCCCCACGCTGCGGACGCGGATCGCAAAACACTACCGCGATACTTACGGCTGTGCCGTCGATCCCGAACGCATCGTGATCACGACCGGCTCGTCTGGCGGTTTTATTCTGGCGTTTCTGTCGATGTTCGAGCCGGGCGACCGGGTGGCGGTTACGGTGCCGGGTTATCCGCCGTACCGGCATATCCTGACAGCGCTCGGTTGCGAGCCGGTGCTGATCGAGACATCGAGCGCGACGCGTCATGCGTTGACGGGCGAGGCCTTGTTGGCCGCGCATCGCAAGACGCCGCTGAAGGGCGTGCTGGTCGGCAGCCCCGCCAATCCGACGGGAACGATGATGTCCCGCGAGGCGCTCACCGGCCTGATCAATGCGGCGGAAGGCGCGGGCATCCGCTTCATTTCCGACGAGATCTATCACGGCCTCGACTATGCGTTTCCGGCGGTGACGGCGGCAGAGCTTTCGCCGCATGCGCTCGTGATCAATTCGTTCTCGAAATATTTCTGCATGACCGGCTGGCGGGTCGGCTGGATGGTGGTGCCGGAGCCTCTGGTGCGGCCGATCGAACGGCTGCAGCAGAACCTGTCGATCTCGGTGCCGACGCTGTCGCAGATCGCGGCCGAAGCGGCATTCGAAGGCCGCGAGGAGATGGAGGCGATCAAGCGCGGCTATCAGGAGAACCGCCGCATCCTGATCGAGGGGCTGCCGAAGGCCGGTCTCACCAAGTTCCTGCCCGCGGATGGCGCCTTCTACCTCTACGCCGATGTTTCCGATTTTACTTCCGACAGTTTCGAGTTTGCCGGCCGCATGCTGGAGAAGGCGCACGTGGCGGTGACGCCGGGCGTCGATTTCGATCCGATCCACGGCCGCAGTTTCATTCGTTTCTCCTACGCGCGCTCGGCTGACGAGATGCGAGAAGCGGTGACGCGCATCGCACGTTGGCTTCGCTAGGGCTCGGGTTTGAACCTGGTCAATTTCGGATTATGTCGGCGAATCGCGACGAGATCGGCCGCCTTGCGGCGGCCGATCCGCGCACGCGCAAACGGGGAGTATCAGGTGCTCTTGAGCTGTCCGTTCATTCCGTTCGGGTAAAAGCCGCCCTTGCTGACGCCGGCCTTTTCCGTCAGGTAGACGATATGCAGAACCTCTTGTGGCGTACGGGTGAAGGCAATCGCATCGGGGTTTGAAGGCACGAAGTTGGCTTTGCCGTCGACCCTGATTCCCTGGTCTTCTTTTTCAGGGGTCCCGTCAATTTTGTCCCGCGCATCCGAAATTGCGTTGGCGGCTTCCCATGCCTTCTCGCCCATCATGTAGAGCTGGGAGCGGGCCATTCCCATGTGGTAGGCCTCAACGGCAAGGATCCCGGCTGCCGCCTGCACGAATTCCTTTTTCTTGAGCAGCGGTGCCGCGCCGGCATATGCGGTCACGCCGACGTCCTCGAACAGCATGCCGCCGAGCAGGACCGACATGTCATCGGCAAAGGGGTCGAAATCGGCGGGCAGTCCGGCAGCCTGGGCGGCAGCCTTGAAGCCTGCGTCGAAATCGATCGCCGGCCGCGAAATGGCGTTTCTGCCGAGCGTCTTGCGATAGAAGCGAACGTGAGCCAGTTCGTTTTCTGCCGTCTCCTCGATGAACTCGCGGATCGCCTTCTCCTTGAATTGGGCCTCGTGGCCACCCACCACCCGACCACCGTCCATCCCGGCATCGGCGTCGCTGATACCCTTGCCGGTCGTAGCGCGCAGATAGAACTCGGCTTCCATGTATTCGAGATTCAGAGCGAAGGTGAAGATGTCCTCGTCGTCGATCGCGGCCCCCTTCGGGCCGATTCCAACGCCGGTCGTCTCTCGCTTCTGCTGGGCATAGGCCTGCGGAATGAGTAAGCCTGCGAGGCCAGCGACTGATAGGCCGGCGATTGATTGCCGGCGCGAAATACGCAACGACTCCATGGCGTAACCTCCTCTGTTCTGATTGAGGGGCCGCGCCTCTTCACCGCTATAAGGACGCTATGGGGCGCGACCTCGGCACCGGTGCGATGCTTGACGCGCACAACGTGAGGCCGCATGGCACGTTCCAAGCAGACTTCAAATCCAAGCAGCACGATTTCGTGACGCTTCGTTGCAGTCGTGATTTGGCCGTTTGGCTTACGTCATGACCGCGAGGATGCGTGCCTCTCACAGCGGGCCGCACGTCGACGTGAACATAGCCGAGAGCGTGGCAGGCGCCGCGCTAGATCACGGCTGCGATCCACCAAGGGCCGAACAGATCCATGGGGTCCGACAAGCGCCGCGGATGCAAAGCAGCGAAGCGCTGCCGACCAAGGAAAGACTGCATCGTCATGAAACAGAACCAACCATGGCCGGAAGGCCTACGCCGATCTCGGCGAGGAACATCACGGCTTTTCGAATTACCGCCAGTGAAGCATCGGCCAGCTCATTAAGAGTGCGAGAGCCGACGCATCACCCTATCCGCCCCACGAACTGCGGTTATTCGCCGATTTTTTCTTTGCCTTCTGTTTCTGTGCCGAAAATTCGCTGATAGCGCTCTTTCCGCTCAGGTCCGAGCTTGCGACCTGTGATCCGTTCTGCTTCGCAACCGACCTCTCGATAGCGACTGCGGGCGCCGCAAGGCCGACACAGCCGGCAGCAGCAAGTATCAATGTTAGCTTTCTCATCTGCTCCTCCATTTGCAGTGATACTCACCCCAAAAGCGAACGCGCGATTGCTGCCCGCGTTCCTGCGGGTCAACGTGAATACGCGGGACCGAGATGGCATGTGGAGCACCGCGTCAATCGCGATTGAGTGGCCCGCGAATGCGAAGCAATTGCACATTGTGGCGGCTTGCCAAATACGGAGCGCGAGAACGAATGGCCCGGAAGCCACGCGCGATAGTCGAGCACCGCGAAGAGGCGTTTTCCCTCGTCACCTCGTAATGAAGTCACCATGAACGCGGTGGGTCGCCCGGAGAGAGCGTACCAGGCCCAGGCGACGCGCGGACTTGCGAGTGGACACACCAGAATTCGAGCCGTTCCATAGGGCGACAAGGCGGTCGTGCCGTTGATTGTCGCTGCGCACTCGCAGGGAGCGCGGGCCGCCCAACCGGGACGGATGGTGCCGGGCAAGACTGGCCTGCAGACCAGAGGCCGGTCACGATAATGCGTGACCGTGTAGCCGTGCGGGTCCAGAAGCAGTGAGTCCTGAACCGTGATGTCGGCTTCCGGTCCGCCGAACGTGCGGGTGCGTTGGGCCGGCACGGTCCAGTCATACAGCACTTCGGCCGGGTACGGATTTTCGTCCGAATCGAAAGGGGTCATCACGCCTGTGATCGCGAGCCTCTCGGGCCACTCGGCAAAAGGGACCGCAGGACAATCTGCCTGGAGTTCGGGCATCACCCGGTTGATCTCGGTCTGCGCAAGTTGGCGCGCTTGCGATATTTTATCGATCAGGGTATTCAGCGCGCGCACCGGATTTCCGGTCATTGTCGGTTTGGCCTGTCTGCAGGCGGCATCGATCTCGGCAAGACCTGTTTCGTCCAATGTGTCGAATCGAACCTGATAGCTGAGCGCATATCCGCTGAATGGTGGAAGCTGATCGCTTGCAAACGGGAAGACGAGACGAAACGGCGTTTGATCCGATGTCTTGAACCACAGCCAATAGCTTGCAGGCTCTGGAGCGATCGGAGTTTTCCACCATTCAACCAGTGTCTCGCCGATCGGCGCTGAGCCCGTGCATTGCGATTGCGGCGCAAGCCAGTCTCTCGCAAGCGGCCGCCAGCCGGTATCGCCTAAAGCGCGGCACTCCTTGATTGTGGAGCCTTCCGACTTGAGGACATACGTCCGGTTGCCGGCAACGAACAAGTCCAGCGACCCGCGCCTGACACCATGAAGTCTTACTCGCATCGCGGAGAGCGCGGCGTCGGCGACGATTTCGGCAAGCACGAGCTGCGCTTTAGTGAACGGCGCCATCAGATAAGTACCCCGCCATTTCTCAGGCAGGCGCGGATGGGATGTTGAGCCGCAAGGGGCGAGCTGCGGCAGGTCGAATAGCGCGCGCGGTTCTTGCGCCGCCGCAGGGGAGAGCAGGAGGACGGCGATCGTTATCGTCACCAACACGCGCGGCAGCATGGCGACCTCGCGGTAACCGGCTCAGCAGCTAACGTATGCCGAGATGTTTTGCTCCAAACCGGAGCGAACACAGCCGCCTAACCGCACATTCGCCGCGTGTCTGGATTAGCGCGCAGCCACCCGCGTTTTCGTTCCACCGCGCCGCGCCGACGGGAAAAATATTCTCCTTTGGACGGAGGTGATCTGACTGTTCGCCGTCCCCGCAACACCATTGACTCCGCTGTCACAAAGGACTTTGGCTAGGTGCGGCGAATTGGCGCAGGCGCGATTGATCTGCGACCTTTGACGGGAGTAAACGTCATGGCGGCAACGATTGCGATTGAAGCGCCCACGAGTGTGGCAAAGCCCTGGTACCGGGTCCTGTATGTTCAGGTCTTGATTGCCATTGTACTCGGCGCGTTGTTCGGCTGGCTGTGGCCTGCGCTTGCAACCAACGACTGGATCAAGGCGCTCGGCGACGGCTTTATCAAGCTGATCAAGATGGTGATCGCGCCGATCATCTTCTGCACCGTGGTATCCGGAATTGCCCATATACAAGATGCCAAGAAGGTTGGCCGGATCGGCGTCAAGGCGCTGGTTTATTTCGAGGTCGTCTCCAGCTTTGCGCTGGTGATCGGTCTGCTCGTCGGCAATCTGGTCAAGCCCGGTCACGGTTTCGGCGGCGGCATGGCGAATGCACAAGCCGTCGCCGGCTACGCCAGGCAGGCCGAGGCGCAGAAGAGCGTCGATTTCTTCCTGCATGTCATTCCCGATACGGTGGTTGGCGCCTTCGCGCAGGGCGAAATCCTGCAGGTCTTGCTGTTCTCGATCCTGTTCGGCTTTGCGCTGATGGGCCTCGGCGAGCGCGGCCATACGATCCGCGAATTCATCGACGATGCGGCGCATGCCGTGTTTGGCGTCATCGCCATCGTGATGAAGGCTGCGCCAATCGGCGCGTTCGGCGCGATGGCGTTCACGATCGGAAAATTCGGGACCGGCGCAATCCTGAACCTGGTCGGGCTGATTGCGACCTTCTACGTCACCGCGGCGCTATTCGTGTTCGGGGTGCTCGGCGTGATCGCGCGCATGGTTGGTTTCTCGATCTTCAAGTTCCTCGCCTACATCAAGGACGAGCTTTTGATCGTGCTCGGCACGTCGTCCTCAGAAAGCGCGCTGCCGTCCCTGATGGAAAAGCTCGAGCGGCTCGGCTGCTCCAAGTCGGTGGTGGGCCTCGTGGTGCCGACCGGCTATTCGTTCAACCTCGACGGCACCAATATCTACATGACGCTGGCGACCCTGTTCATCGCGCAGGCGCTCGGCTTCGATCTCTCCTTCAGCCAGCAACTCACCATCCTGCTGGTCGCGATGCTGACCTCGAAGGGGGCGTCCGGCGTTACCGGGGCCGGCTTCATCACGCTGGCTGCGACGCTCGCCGTGGTCGATCCGCGGCTGGTGCCGGGCATGGCCATCGTTCTCGGCATCGACAAGTTCATGAGCGAGTGCCGCGCGCTGACCAATCTGTGCGGCAACGGCGTTGCCTGCGTGGTGGTGTCCTGGTGGGAAGGCGAACTCGACAAGGACAAGCTGCACGCCAATCTAAACAAGCAGATTGATCCGTCCGACGTGGAGACCGCGATCACGGCTGGATAGCACCCAGCGCGATGCAAATAAAAAACCGCCCGGTTTTGGCCGGGCGGTTTTTCTTTTTTGGTTTGAGCGTTACTCGCCGCTGCCGAAGCGCCGCGACCACCAGCCCGCCTTGCGTGGCGCGGATTCGTCCGATGCGGCGGGCGCCGGCTCGGTCGGAGCAGGCGCGGGAGACTCGACCGGCTCCGGCGCGCTGTGGCTGACGGCGGGCGCCGGTTCGGCCGGCGCGCTGGTCATGAAGCTGACTTTCTCGCGCACGGTCGAACGCCGCCGCGCCGCGGCCCGCTCGGCCTCTTGCCTGGTTTCTTCAGCTGATGGCGCGGGCGCACTCTCGACCGGCTCCGGCTGGGCATAGGCCGCAGGCTGCATCTCCGCCGGCTGCGAGACAGGTTCGGGCGGAATGTCGGCCTGCACCAGCGACGGCGCGGGCTCGGATGCGCCGCCGTCGAAATCGGCCACTGCGTTAGTCACCTCGGGAGCCGGCGTCGGCCCGAGTTCGTCCGCGATCGATCCGGCAAGGCCGTCTTCCAGCTCGGCGCCACGCCGGCGGCGTCCGCCGCGACGGCCGCGACGGCGCGGGCGCCGCTCGCCACCGGCAGGCTGATCGCCGCGGGCCATGCCGGGCTGTTCGTCGCCTTCGTCCTCGTCGGCTTCGCCGTCCTCGGCGGTCGCGCCTTCGACGGCCTCGCCCGCGACGCGCATCGCGTCACCGTCCTCGCGCGGGGCGGCGCCGTCACGCGGCTCGCCACGGCCGCGCCGGCGTCGGCGCCGCTTGCGGCGGTGGCCGTCTCCTTCGCCTTCTCCTTCGCCCACTGCGGCTTCGGCGGCATCGTCGGCCAGCCCGTCGGTTTCCTCGGTTTCGACCTCGGATTCGGTTTCGATGTCGAACGCCTCGTCGTCGTCATAGGCTTCCTCGACCTGCGGCGGGAAGGAGGCAGCCTGCGCCGCCAGCAACGCCTTGGCGGCTTCCAGCGTGTGCACCTGCTCGCCGCGGTCGATGATGAACGACTGCTGGCCGGCGACGGTTGGATCGGCGCTCACGGCGAGCGACACCTTGAAGGCGTTTTCGAGATCGCGCAGATGGCCGCGCTTGTGGTTGAGCACATAGAGCGCGACGTCGGTGCGGGTGCGCACCACCAGATTGTGGGTCGCGCCCTTCATCAGGATTTCCTCGATGCCGCGCAGCAATTGCAGCGCGACCGACGAGACCGAGCGCACATGACCGCTGCCGCCGCATACCGCGCAGGGCTCGGTCGAACTCTCCAGCACGCTGGCGCGGATGCGCTGGCGCGACATTTCCAGAAGGCCGAAATGCGAGATGCGTCCGACCTGGATGCGCGCGCGATCCTGTCGCAGGCAGTCGGAGAGCTTACGCTCGACCGCGCGGTTATTGCGCTTTTCGTCCATGTCGATGAAGTCGATGACGATGAGCCCTGCAAGATCGCGCAGGCGCAATTGCCGGGCGACTTCCTCCGCCGCCTCCAGATTGGTCTTGAGCGCGGTGTCCTCGATGTGATGTTCGCGGGTCGAGCGGCCGGAGTTGACGTCGATCGAGACCAGCGCTTCGGTCTGGTTGATGACGATGTAGCCGCCGGAACGGAGCTGCACGGTTGGCGAGAACATCGCATCCAACTGACTCTCGACGCCCATTCGCGAGAACAGCGGCTGGCCGTCGCGATATTGCCTGACCGCCCGCACGTTCGAGGGCATCAGCATCTTCATGAAGTCGCGCGCTTCCTGGTAACCGGCTTCGCCGGCGACCTGAATTTCGTCGATTTCCTTATTGTAGAGATCGCGCAGCGAGCGCTTGATCAGCGAGCCTTCCTCGTAGACGAGGGTGGGGGCCTGCGACTTCAGCGTCATGTCGCGCACGGTTTCCCACATCCGGATCAGATATTCGAAGTCGCGCTTGATCTCGGGCTTGGTCCGCGAGGCGCCGGCGGTCCGCAGGATGATCCCCATGCCTTCCGGCACGTCGAGGTCCTGCACCACTTCCTTCAGCCGCGAACGGTCCTGGGCCGAGGTGATCTTGCGGCTGATGCCGCCGCCGCGGGCGGTATTGGGCATCAGGACCGCATAACGTCCGGCCAGCGACAGATAGGTCGTGAGCGCCGCGCCCTTGTTGCCGCGCTCTTCCTTGACGACCTGAACCAGCATCACCTGGCGGCGCTTGATGACTTCCTGAATCTTGTACTGACGGCGCGGGCGGAACGGGCGCTCCGGAACTTCCTCGAGCACGTCGTCGCCCCCGACGGATTCGACGACTTCCTCTTCTTCGGCATCCTCGCCGTCGTCCTCATCATCATCGTGGCTGTCGTCGCGGTCGGAAGTCGGGGCGACTTCATCGGAAGAAGCAACGGCGTACCCTTCACCGGCGTGCTCGATATGCGGCGCGTCGTCGGCATGGGCCGCGTTTTCGCGCGCCTGTTCCTCGTCATGCTGCTCATCATGAGCGTGTTCAGTATGAGCGTGTTCAGCCGGCGCCTCGGGGGCGGCCGCCTCGACCGGCGCCACAGGGGGCGTGCCGGATTCCAATTCCGCGACTGGTGCTGCGCCCGCGGCACCTGCCGGTTCGTCAGGACCTTGCGCATCGTGATCGGGATGACGATCGTGATCGTGGGGACGATCGTTGTCGTGGTGAGGATCGCGATCCTGGTGATCGTGCGAATGGTCGTGATCCTGACCATGCGCCTCATGATCATGCGCATCATGGTCGTGATGAGCGGTATCCTCATGATGCCTAGCATCATTCTCATGATGCTCAGCGTCGTGCGGGTGCACTTCGCCGGCATACGCGCCTTCGTGCGGATGCGCCTCGCCTTCATAGGGCTGGGCCGCCTGTGAGGGATCCTGGCCGGCGTTCTCTACGACGCCGCTCTGGACACGGTCGCCATGGCCGCGCCGGCGCGCATTGCGGTGGCGCGAGCGGCCACGGTGGCGGTTGGAGGAGCGGTTCTCGCTCTCTTCCTCGGCCTCGCGATGGGCGCGCTCGTCGGCCTCGATCAGCGCCTGACGGTCGGCGACCGGAATCTGATAGTAGTCCGGGTGGATTTCGCTGAACGCCAGGAAGCCGTGGCGGTTGCCGCCATATTCGATAAAGGCCGCCTGCAGTGACGGCTCTACGCGCGTGACCTTGGCGAGGTAGATATTGCCGCGGAGCTGCTTGCGCTGGGCGGTCTCGAAATCAAATTCTTCGACGCGGTTGCCGCGGACCACAACGACCCGGGTCTCTTCCGGGTGGGTGGCGTCGATCAACATCTTGTTGGGCATTTTGGAACTCTTGACGGCGGCGGGCGCGGTGCATGGCGCGCGCAAATTGCGCGGCCCGGTGACGCGACGGTCCACCTGATTCGGGGGTGAGGGGAAGGCCAAAACGCACTTCTTGGCGCCGCGCCGAACGGGGAGCCACCTGATCGAGGCGACGTGCGAAGCTTTCGCCTCGCGTCGGCGCGGTCGGTCCGTGGATCCTGGTCGGCAACACAGTCTGGCGCATCAAGCGTCGGCCCGTCTAAACATGTTGGCGGAAAAGGATACCGCCGTATCTATCGCTGAAGGCCCGGTTCGGCGCCTAAACGCCCGCCGGCCATCGCATATCGGACCGTTTTGGGTCCGGATAATCAGTTTTGCCGTGTCTCAAACCGTCCCTGGAAAAGGTACCTGGGACCGGACGCCGCTCGGGCTCGAAACCGCCACTCCGTGTCAGCCGCGCGCAGCGCTGGCTGTGGAGGGATCGGGAAAGACGCAGGTTCCTCCGACTTCGAAGGTTCCGGCGCTGCACCGGGAGGCTGAACGCGACACAACCGGGAGTATTCGCCGTCAGCACCTCGTACATACGTGGATTGGGGGCTGCGTGCAAGGGAAGCGCAAGGGAACCCGCGGCCGAGCGTCGCAGCGCGGCAACACTCGCTCCTTTTCACAGATTCGACCTTAAGGTCCGATTAACCCTGCGGTTCTAATGCGGTAAGGGAAAGGCTCCTCCGGAGGCACCGAATCGTTGGCGAGCCGCGCAAACCACCTTGTTTTGCTGGGATGTGGCCTATTGTGCGCCGCAACATCGTTGTGCGCCCAGATGATCGACCCGAGCGCGGCCCAAGCGCAGGTTTATCAAGCACCACCCGCCTATCAAACACCGCTTTATCAAGGACCGGCCGCCATTCCGAGCCCGGCAGCGGCATCGAATTTCCCGATCGCGTCTGACGCTCGCCTGGCCGGCGATGCCAAACAGACCCGTTTCATCCTCGATCTCGACAAGGCGATCCAGTTTCGGGCCTTTTCCTTGGCGGACCCCTATCGCGTAATCGTCGATCTTCCCCAGGTCAGTTTCCAGCTCCCGGCCGGAGTCGGTGTCACGGGGCGGGGATTGGTCAAGGCGTTTCGCTACGGTCTCGTCATGCCGGGCGGATCGCGGATCGTGTTCGACCTGACCGGGCCGGCCAAGATCGCCAAATCCTATGTGCTGGAGGCGGCCAACGGCCAGCCGCCGCGGCTGGTGCTCGAATTCGAAGAGGTGGACCGCACCGCCTTTGTCCAGTCGCTGGCCCCCGAAAACCGTCCCGAACTGCGGCCTGCGATCGCCGAGGCCAACGCCGCCGTTGCCCAGCCAGATGCGCCAGCCGCGCCGAAGCCTGCACCCGGGCCGCCGGACAAGAGGCCGGTCGTCGTGATCGATCCCGGCCATGGCGGCGTCGACAACGGCACCCAGGCCGGCGGCGGCGACATCATGGAAAAGAATCTGGTGCTGGGTTTTGGCCTGGCGCTGCGCGATCGGATCGAGAAGTCGGGCAAGTATCGCGTCGTCATGACCCGGACGGACGACACCTTCGTTCCGCTCGGCGACCGCGTGAAGATCGCGCGCAGCGAGTCGGCGGCGTTGTTCGTCTCGATCCATGCCGACGCCTTGCGGCGTGGCGAGGGCGACGCCCAGGGCGCCACCATCTATACGCTGTCGGATAAGGCCTCCGACTCCGAGGCCGAACGGCTGGCGGACACTGAAAACAAGTCGGACGCGATCGGCGGGGTCAGTCTCGCCGACGAGCCGACCGAAGTCGCCGACATCCTGATCGATCTGGTGCAGCGGGAGACCAAAACCTTCTCGAACCGGTTCGCGCGGGTCCTGATGGGCGAAATGAAGACCACGGTGCGGATGCACAAGCATCCGTTGAAATCGGCAGGTTTCCGCGTCCTGAAAGCCCCCGATGTGCCCTCGGTCCTGGTCGAGCTCGGCTATGTCTCGAACAAGGGCGACCTCGAGCACCTGGTGTCGGAAAACTGGCGGAACCGGACGGTCGGGGCGATGGCGCAGGCAATCGATGCGTTTTTAGCCAAACGGCTGGCAACTGCCGGACCGGGCAAGTGAAAAGTCCGGTGCGCATGGCGTAAGGGCAGGCTGAAAAGCGTGCCGTCCGTTGGCCCAAGCCCTAGTTTGGCCACAGCGGCAACGGTATAGAAAATTGGCTGCTGGTCTTCGGAATCGGTATTGTCCGCCGGACCTTTTATTGTTCGACCGCGTAGCGGCAACTCGTTCGGCGGGATGGCCGTGGTAGGATAGACGCCGCAGATACCGGCGCACAGGGTTGGAACGGAAACTTCGACAATGCGCTTGCTGGTCCGGTTTTTGGGTTTCCTGTTCGCTGCCGGGACCGTCGTCTTCCTGGTCGGCGTGGCCGGCGTCGCGGGCGCGATCTGGCATTTCTCCAAGGACTTGCCCGACTACTCGCAGCTTCAGGATTACGAACCGCCGGTGATGACGCGCGTGCATGCGTCCGACGGTGCGCTGCTCGGCGAATACTCCAAGGAGCGCCGCCTCTATCTGCCGATCCAGGCGGTGCCAAAGCTCGTCATCAACGCGTTCCTCGCGGCCGAAGACAAGAACTTCTACGAGCACGGCGGCATCGACTTCACCGGCATGGCGCGCGCGGCGGTGTTGTATGCGCAGAACTTTGGCTCTAACCGCCGGCCGCAGGGTGCCTCCACGATCACCCAGCAGGTTGCGAAGAACTTCCTTTTGACCAACGAGGTCTCCTTCACCCGCAAGATCAAGGAAGCCTTGCTGGCGATGCGCATCGAGCGTGCATATTCCAAGGACCGCATCCTCGAGCTCTATCTCAACGAAATCTATCTCGGTCTTGGCGCCTACGGCATCGCGGCCGCATCGCTGGTCTATTTCGACAAATCGGTAAACGAACTCACGATCGCGGAAGCCTCCTATCTGGCGGCGCTGCCCAAGGCGCCCGCGGCGCTGCACCCGGTTCGTAACCGCGATCGCGCGGTCGAGCGGCGCAATTACGTGGTCGATCGCATGGTGGAAAACGGCTGGATCAAGCAGGCCGATGCCGACAAGGCCCGCAAGGAACAGCTTAACGTTACCACCACCCGCGGTAACGCCGCGCATACGTTTGCCGGCGAATATTTCGCCGAGGAAGTCCGGCGCGACATTTTCGAGCGCTACGGCGAAAAGAAACTGTACGAAGGCGGATTGTCCGTCCGTGCCACGCTCGACCCGAAGATGCAGGTGATGGCGCGCAAGGCCATGGTCGCCGGTCTGGTCAAATATGACGAGGCGAGCGGCTGGCGCGGCGCACCGTCGAAGCTCGACATTTCCGGCGACTGGGGCGTCAAGCTCGCCGACGTCAAATCGCTCAGCGACATCTCGCCGTGGCGGATGGCGGTGGTACTTGAGACCAGCGACCAGTCGGCGCGGATCGGCTTCCAGCCCGGCCGCGAACTCGGTGGAGCCGTCAGCAAGGTCAGGCAGACCGGCATCATTACGCTCGACGGCGTGCGGTGGGCGAAGGCCGCGTCGGGATCCGCAAAGGGCAGGACACCGACCTCGGTGGCGCAAGTTCTGTCGGCCGGCGACGTGATCTATGCCGACCCGCTGTTCGACAAGGAGGGCAAGCAGGTCGAAGGCCAGTATCGGTTGCGTCAGTTGCCGGAAGTTTCGGGCGCGATGGTCGCGATGGATCCGTGGACCGGCCGCGTGCTGGCGATGGTCGGCGGCTTCTCGTTCGATCAGAGCCAGTTCAACCGCGCGACCCAAGCCTATCGGCAGCCGGGCTCGTCCTTCAAGCCGCTGGTGTATTCGGCGGCGATGGACAACGGCTACACCCCGTCGACGGTCGTCGTCGACGCGCCCATCGAAATCGATCAGGGACAGGGCGTCGGTGTCTGGCGCCCGGAAAACTATTCGTCAGGAAAGTACCAGGGACCGGTCACGCTGCGCAACGCGCTGCGGAATTCGCTGAATACGGTGACGGTGCGGCTGGCCCAGGACATCGGCATGCCCTTGATCGGCGAGTATTCCAAGCGTTTCGGCGTTTACGACGAGCTGCCGAACTATCTGTCCTATGCACTCGGCGCCGGCGAAACCACTGTTATGCGGATGGTGACGGCCTATTCGATGTTCGCCAATGGCGGCCGCCGCGTGAAGCCGACGCTGATCGATCGTATTCAGGACCGCTACGGCCGCACCATCTTCAAGCATGACGCGCGCGAGTGCCGCGGCTGCGACGCGCCCGGCGGCTGGAAGAGTCAGCCCGAGCCGCAGCTCGTGGACCGTCGCGAGCAGGTGCTCGATCCGATGACGGCCTACCAGATCACGTCGATGATGGAGTATGTGGTGCAGGCCGGCACCGCCACCGTCGTCAAGGAGGTCGGCAAGCCGATCGCCGGTAAGACCGGCACCACCAACGATGAAAAGGACGCCTGGTTCATCGGCTTCTCGCCGGACCTCGTGGTCGGCATCTATGTCGGTTTCGACAAGCCGCGCAATCTCGGCCGCGGCATGACCGGTGGCCACCTGGCCGCGCCGATCGCCAAGGACTTCCTGAAACTCGCGCTCGCCGACAAGCCCGCGATTCCCTTCAAGGTGCCCGCCGGCATCAAGCTCGTTCGCGTCGAGCCCAAGAGCGGCATGCGCGCCGGTCCGGGCAGTGGCGGGCTTCTGGAAGCCTTCAAGCCGGGCACCGCGCCGCCGGACAACTACTCGGTCATCGGCGTGGCCGATGCGGACGGCCGGATGCCGCAGGGATACCAACAGGGATACCAGCAAGGATACCCGCAAGGGTATCAGCCTGACGCCGGCAATATCATGCGTCCCGGAACCGGCGGGCTTTACTGATCCGCACGGAGTGTTCACAACCTCAAGACGTATCTTCGGACAATACGGTATAAAAATTTAGGACCCGGCGGATCTGAGCGATCCGTGTCGCGGGAAAGGAAATGTCCGATGGACACGAGGATAAGCACCGATGGTTACGGTGCAGGGGTTGGAATGGAACTTCGGTAATGCGCTTTTTGGTCCGGTTTTTGGGTTTCCTGTTTACCGCCGGCACGGTGGTGTTCCTGGTGGGTGTGGCCGGCGTCGCGGGCGCGATCTGGCATTTCTCCAGGGACTTGCCCGACTATTCGCAGCTTCAGGATTACGAGCCGCCGGTGATGACGCGCGTCCATGCGTCCGACGGTGCGCTGCTCGGCGAGTATTCCAAGGAGCGGCGCCTGTATCTGCCGATCCAGGCGATGCCAAAACTCGTCACCAACGCCTTCCTCGCGGCCGAGGACAAGAACTTCTACGAGCACGGCGGCATCGACTTCACCGGCTTGGCGCGCGCGGCCGTGGCGTATGCGCAGAACTTTGGCTCCAACAAGCGTCCGCAGGGCGCCTCGACGATTACCCAGCAGGTCGCGAAGAACTTCCTTCTCACCAACGAAGTGTCGTTCACCCGCAAGATCAAGGAAGCGCTGCTGGCGATGCGCATCGAGCGCGCCTATTCCAAGGACCGCATCCTCGAGCTCTATCTCAATGAAATCTATCTCGGTCTTGGCGCCTACGGCATCGCGGCCGCATCGCTGGTCTATTTCGACAAGTCGGTGAATGAACTCACGATCGCGGAAGCCGCGTATCTGGCAGCGCTGCCGAAAGCGCCGGGAACGTTGCACCCGGTGCGCAACCGCGAGCGGTCGACCGAGCGGCGCAACTACGTGATCGACCGCCTGGTGGAAAACGGCTGGATCAAGCAGGCCGATGCCGACAAGGCCCGCAAGGAACCGCTGGCCGTGACCAGCCGGTCCAACGCCGCGCATACTTTTGCCGGCGAGTATTTTGCCGAGGAAGTCCGGCGCGACATTTTCGAGCGTTACGGCGAAAAGAAGCTCTATGAGGGCGGCCTGTCGGTCCGCACCACGCTCGATCCGAAGCTGCAGGTGATGGCGCGCAAGGCCGTGGCGGCCGGCCTCGTGAATTTTGACGAGGCGCAAGGCTGGCGCGGCGCCATGAGCAAGCTGGACATTTCCGGCGACTGGGGTGTCAAGCTCGCCGAGATCAAATCGCTGAGCGACATCTCGCCCTGGCGGATGGCCGTGGTGCTGGAGACATCCGACCAGTCGGCCCGCATCGGTTTTCAGCCCGGCCGCGAACTGGGCGGCGCCATCTCTAAGGAGCGGCAGACCGGTCTCATCACGCTGGATGGTGTCCGATGGGCGAAGCCGGTCGCCGCCGCGGCGCGCGGCAAACCGGCGACGGCTTCGGTCTCGCAGATTCTGTCGCCGGGTGACGTGATCTACGCCGATCCGCTGTTCGACAAGGAAGGCAAGATGGTCGAGGGCCAGTACCGCCTGCGGCAATTGCCCGAAGTGTCCGGCGCGATGGTCGCGATGGACCCGTGGACCGGCCGCGTGGTCGCGATGGTCGGCGGCTTCTCGTTCGACCAGAGCCAGTTCAATCGCGCGACACAGGCCTATCGGCAGCCGGGATCGACGTTCAAGCCGCTGGTCTATTCGGCGGCGATTGACAATGGCTACACGCCGGCGACGATCATGATCGACGGCCCCATCGAGATCGATCAGGGGCAGGGCAACGGCGTCTGGCGGCCGGACAATTTTTCGGTGGGCAGCTATAAGGGTCCCATCACGCTGCGCGACGCCCTGAAGCAGTCGCTCAACACCGTCACGGTGCGGTTGGCGCAGGATGTCGGCATGCCCCTGATCGGCGAATATGCCAAACGCTTCGGCGTCTACGAGGAGTTGCCGAACTATCTTTCCTATTCGCTCGGCGCCGGCGAGACCACGGTCATGCGGATGGTGACGGCTTATTCGATGTTCGCCAATGGCGGCCGGCGGGTGAAGCCGACACTGATCGACCGCATCCAGGACCGCTACGGACGCACGATCTTCAAGCATGACCAGCGCGAGTGCCGCGGTTGCGACGCGCCGGGCGGCTGGAAAAACCAGCCCGAACCGCAGCTCGTCGACCGCCGGGAGCAGGTGCTCGATTCGTTGACCGCCTACCAGATCACGTCGATGCTCGAAGGTGTGGTGCAGGGTGGTACGGCGACGATCCTGCGCGAGGTCGGCAAGCCGATCGCCGGCAAGACCGGCACCACCAGCGACGCAAAAGACGTCTGGTTCGTCGGTTTTTCGCCGGATCTCGTCGTTGGTCTCTATCTCGGCTACGACAAGCCGCGCACGCTGGGCAGGGCCGCGCAGGGCGGCCGCATCGCCGCGCCGATAGCCAAGGATTTCATGAAGCTAGCGCTCGCCAACAAGCCGGCAACCCCGTTCAAGATTCCCGCCGGCATCAGGCTGGTTCGCATCGATGCCAAGAGCGGCACGCGCCCCAGTCCCGGCGGCGAGGGCGGCCGCACGATCCTGGAAGCGTTCAAGCCGGGCACCGTGCCGCCGGATAATTACTCAGTCGTTGGCGTCACCGAAGGGGACGGACGAGTGCCGCAGGAAATCCCGCCCGACGCCGGCAATATCATGCGTCCCGGAACCGGCCGGCTTTATTAGCCGATTGCGCTTTGCGGCGTCCGCCGCTACATCCGTCGGACATAATCCAGTAGCGGTTCCGACCGCAGACAGAAGAGACCATGCGCGCCGAAGTCGAACGCCTCGTAGAAGAGATCAAGCAGTCAGTCGGGCTGCTGAGGAGGCATCTTTGACGTCGAGACATCCACGGCTCGCCTCGCCGAGCTGAACAAACTCGCCGAAGATCCCAATCTCTGGAACGATCCCCAGAAGGCCCAGAAGCTGATGCAGGAGCGCACCTCGCTGGTGGATGCGCTCGAGGGCATCGGCAAGGTCGAGCGTGAGCTCGACGACAATGTCGAAATGATCGCGCTCGGCGAGGCCGAGAACGACGAAGGCGTGGTGGTCGAGGCGGAGAACGCGCTGAAAGCCCTGAAGAAGGAAGTCGCCCGCCGCGAGCTGGAAGCGCTGTTGTCAGGCGAGGCCGACAAGTTCGATTCCTATCTCGAAGTGCATGCCGGCGCCGGCGGCACGGAAAGCCAGGACTGGGCCGCGATGCTCTTGCGCATGTACACGCGCTGGGCCGAGGAGCACGGCTTCAAGATCGAGTATCTCGAAGAGACTCCCGGCGAAGAAGCCGGCATCAAATCCGCGACCATCCAGATCAGCGGACATAATGCCTATGGCTGGCTGAAGACGGAAGCGGGCGTGCACCGGCTGGTGCGGATATCGCCGTTCGATTCCAACGCGCGGCGGCACACGTCGTTTTCATCGGTGGCGATTTTTCCGGTGGTCGATAACAGCATCAAGATCGACATCGCCGAGTCCGACGTGCGCACCGACACCATGCGCTCGGGCGGCGCCGGCGGGCAGCACGTCAACAAGACCGAATCCGCGGTGCGCCTGACCCATATTCCGACCGGTGTCGCGGTGGTCTGTCAGGCCGGCCGCTCGCAGCACAAGAACCGCGCCCAGGCCTGGGACATGCTGCGCGCGCGGCTCTATGAGATCGAACTGAAGCGGCGCGAGGAGCAGGCCGCCGCCGATCAGGCCGCCAAGACCGACATCGGCTGGGGCCACCAGATCCGCTCGTACGTGCTGCAGCCCTACCAGATGGTGAAGGACCTGCGCACCGGCGTGCAGACCTCGGATACGTCGGGTGTGCTCGACGGCGACCTCGACGAGTTCATGGCGGCAACCCTGGCGCAGCGCGCGTTCGGCACCACGCCCGGCGCAGTCGAGGATGTGGATTAATCCATGACCAAAGTGGCCTTCATCGGGCTCGGGCGCATGGGCCACGGCATGGCCGGCCGCTATCTCGATGCAGGTTTTTCTGTCGCGGTGTGGAATCGCAGCAAGGCCAAGGCGGAAGACTTGATCGCGCGCGGCGCGAACTGGGCCTCGTCACCGGCGGAAGCCGCTGACGGCGCGGATGCCGTCGTGACCATGGTCGCCGACGACGGGGCGTCGCGTGCTGTCTGGCTCGGCGAGAATGGCGCGGCTGCAACGATGAAGGCAGGCAGCCTCGCGATCGAATGCTCGACCGTCTCGCACCAGCACGCGCTCGACATGGCGCGCGAACTGCGCGGCCGAGGGCTTACCTATATCGACTGCCCCGTCACCGGCCTGCCGCAAGCGGCGGCTTCCGGAAAGCTGACTTTGCTGGTCGGTGCTGACGCAGCCGATCTCGATCGGGCAAGACCCTATCTGGCGCCGATCGGCGATGTGGTTAGGCACTTCGGCGCGGTCGGCACCGGCACCGTCTTCAAGCTGATCAACAACCTGATGGGCGCGGTGCAGATCGCGAGCCTCGCCGAAGGCGTCGCCATGGCCGAGCAGGCAGGGCTGGATATGAACCTGGTGGCGGATGCGCTGGCGACCGGCGCGGTGGCGAGTCCGCAGGTGATCCGTCATTCAAAGCGCATGGTGGCGCGCGATTTCTCCGGCGCGTCGTTCACGGCGGCGCTTCGCCACAAGGATGCAGCCTATGCCGTGGCGCTGGCCGAGAGCCTGTTGGCAGGACCGCCGCTACTCGGGCGTGCCGCGGTCGAGGCCTACGCTAGAGCGAAGACCGAGATGCCCGATGATGATGAAGGCAGGATGATCGAGATCGTCTCGCGGCGGAAGTAGGTAGTCGCGACTCACGGGAATCGGATGGAATGGTCACTGGATGAGGGTCGTCTACGTGATCGCATTTCTTGCGCGGTTCGCATTGCAACCAGTGGATGATTGATCGTATCGTCGAATCTCGATGCTCGGAGCGCTACGGGGTTCGCAGAATGAAGTGGCTTGGAATTGCGTTCGCGGCCGTCGTTGCGGGCTTCGCATTATACAAGATCAGCTATCCGACCCACACCTATCGCTATCGCATGACCGTCAATGTTGAAGTCGACGGTCAGATGCGCTCGGGGTCGAGCGTAATCGAGGCACATGTCAGCAAGCAGCCGGTGTTTCTGCCGGGTGTAAATCCCCTCGGGTATTCAGAACGCGGTGAAGCTGTGTTCGTCGATCTCGGAGGGCAACGCAACATAGTGGCCCTTTTGGCGTCTGGGCCTTACGCCGAAGGTGCCGCCTACCCATCCTTCGTAGTGCTCCAGCACTTTAGATTGAATCTGTTCGATGATCGCCAACTGGCGTCATTATCGCAGTTGCGTGGGCGTTGGGATCTCCCGAGTAAAGATTTGCCGACTCTGGCTACCTTTTCGAACCCAGGCGATCCCACGACGGCGAAAACACTTCAGGCCGACCAACTGGAGCAGTTCTTTGGCCCAGATGTGCGTTGGCGCGGCATCGTTATTGAGATGACGACTGACGCAGTTACGCACGTTATCGAATCAAAGCTTCCGTGGGTCACTAAACTGACCGCCGGCCTAGCCGGATCAAACGTTTTCGTTTCGCCAGGCAAATTTACCCTCAACGGACCGTACTTTAAAAGGTAAGTCTGCCGCAGCCGTCCGACGACCTTTTGGCGATCTTGGCGATGGACGCGTACAATCGAGGAAATAGGCGCGGACGTTGGGGATTCCGATGTCGAACGCGATACTCGATGGCACAAGCTCACCTAGCGAATGCGGCTGTATGCGGTTGAATAGTGTTGGGGTGGCTATTCGGAAATCGGGTGGCAAAATCCGGTGCGGCTGAATAGAGCGGTCTATCCTCCGATTTGAGCCGCCATGACCGCCAACGACACCTCGATCAACGCCCGCGACTGGTCGCTGCTCGGCCTGCTCTCGGTGCTATGGGGCGGATCGTTCTTCTTCAATGGCGTGGTGCTACGCGAGCTGCCGCCGTTCACGCTCGTGCTGTTGCGCGTGCTGCTGGCCGCCATGATCCTGCTGCCGGTGCTTTACGCGCAGCGACTGCCGTTTCCCAAGGGGTGGATGGGCTGGAGGCCGTTCTTCCTCATCGCCTTGTTCAACAATGTGCTGCCGTTCTCGCTGATCGTCACCGGACAGATGTACATCCCGAGCGGGTTGGCTTCGATCCTCAACGCCACCACGCCGCTGTTCACGGTGGCGGTGATGGCGGCGGTGGGCGAGGAGAAGCTCATCATCAGGCGTGTGGCCGGTGTGATCGTTGGCCTTGTCGGCGTCGTGATCCTTCGCGGCAGCGGGCTCGACTTTGCCAGCGGGCAGGGGCTCGGCGTCCTGCTGTGTCTCGCGGCGGCGCTGAGCTACGGCATGTCAGCGCTGATAGCCCGGCGCGCGCTATCGGATTCGCCGCCGCTTGCCACCGCCACGTTCCAATTAATGGCATCGAGCCTGATGATGGCTGTCGTCGCCGGCATTTTCGAGCGGCCGTGGCAATTGCCGATGCCTGATACGGTGACATGGTTCGCGGTGCTCGGCCTCGCCGCGTTGTCGACGGCGCTGGCCTATTTCGTTTTCTTCCAGGTGCTGCGGCGCTCCGGCGCTACCAACGTCATGCTGGTGACGCTGCTTGTGCCTGTTACTGCCATCCTGCTCGGCTCGCTCGTGCTCGGCGAGCAGATTTCGCCGCGTGAAATCGGGGGCGCACTGGTGATCGGCAGCGCGCTGCTGTTGATCGATGGTCGCGTGCTGAAGTTTCTCGAGCGTCGTTAGTTCGCTCGCTCAGGCGACGCGAGCCAGCTTGACATTTGCCTATATAGCAATACGATTTGCCTTATAAGCAAAAGGGAGAGCAGCGTGGTTTCGGCAGAAGCTGGCCGGCGCGCCCGCGAGGCGGCCCGCCTTGCCGCAATTGGTGCCGTCATTCGCAAGGCCCGCGCGGCGCGCGGTTTGACACTCGATGAACTCGCCGGAATGGTCGGGCTATCTCTGACATTTCTCTCGCGGATCGAACGCGGCCTAATCGCGTGTTCGATCGGAAATCTCCTGGAAATTGCCGGTGTCCTTCAACTGCCGCCGGCCGAATTGTTCGCCGACGTCGAAGGAGAGGACCGGACGCGCGCCTATCGCGTGGTGCGGTCAATCGATGCCGTTCCATCGAATGGCGCTGACGCGAATTATGCCTGGCGCAAGCTCGCTTCGGGCATCGGCGAGCAGCGGCTGGAAACTTTCCTGCTCGAATTGTCGGCAAAACCGCGCAAACCGACGTTGGTCGCGCATCCCGGCGAAGAAATGTGCTTTGTCCTCGAAGGCAGCGTCGAATTTCAGGTAGGCGAGGAAACCATCGCGCTGGAGCACGGTGATTCGATTCATTTGCGCTCAGACGTACCGCATATGGCATGGGCGCGCGGGTCCGGCAGTGCGCGCCTGCTCATGGTGACATCAATCGAAAATCAGTCGGCCATTGCGGTTGAGTGGTGGAGCAATATTGCGGGCAGGAAAAGCGAACGAGAGAGCACGGCAAAAGGGAGAGCAAAATGAGTGCTGTCAGCAGCAAGGAGATTCCCGATACGGCGGCCGCAAACGCGGAATTGACGACCGCGCGCGAAGCGTCGCGAAAGGACCACAAGCCTTACGAGGCGCGCCATTTCGAGGAAGTCGAGTGGGAGACAATCCGGTGGCCCGGCGAGACCGGCAAAATGCTTTTTCATCCGCGACCGGAACGTCCGACCGAACCGAACGCGGGAATTCTGCGGCTGGAGCCCGGCGCCTATCACCCCGAGCACTATCACGGCTTCGCGCAGGTCTGGCATATCCTGAAAGGCGAGTTTTCAATCGACGGAACGCTGCATGGTCCGGGAACGGTGCTGTTCCATCCCGACCCGCACTTTGAGGGCGAATTCCGCACCGAAACGGGCGGGGAGATATTCATCGTCCAGTATCCTGGTCCGACGACCGGTGAGCGCCCGATCTATGGCGGCCGGTTCAACATGGCGGAACGCAAGGCGGTTGCGAGCGAACGCGTCGATCTCTGAACCGGTGGATCATCCGATCTCAGGGAAGAAGCGAATTATCGCGTGCGCTGGCTGGAAGCCGATGCCTTCTTCCAGTCGGCGAGCCAATTTCTGAACCTTCCGCTGTCGCGCTCTCCGCCATGCCAGGCCGCGTGCACGGTGCCGTCGTCGGCGACCATGATGACGGCATCGAGCCCCTTTGAGCGCCGCAGCGTATCGATCGCCTGTTGCGGCGTCTGGGCGATAGGTCCTGCGACATTGAAGGAGGTGTTGACGGACAGCTCGACGCCGATGTGGCGGCCGAGCGCCTTCAGATAAGCATAGGTGAGGGGATCGTCTTCCGCGCGCACGATCTGGATGCGGCCGGTGCCATCGGCGTGAATGACGGCTGGAATTTTTTCGCGCGCGTTCGGCTTCGAATGCGCTGTCAGCACCATGTAATTGTAGGCGTTGTAATCGGCGTCGGACGCGCCCGGCAGCAATTCGAAATATTCCTTTGCGGCTTCCAGCGTCGCCATCGGCGCCAGTGGGCGAATGGCCTCGCGGTATTTGACGCGCTCGTTCAGCCGTTCGCGCGCCGCGGGGTCGCAGGGGTTGGCGAGGATCGAGCGATGGCCAAGCGCGCGGGGGCCGGTTTCGGCCGCGCCTTGATAAAGCGCGATCACGCCGCTTTGCGCGACCATGAAAGCCATTAGATCGGCGATGGCGTCGCGGCCTTCAGCGGTCGAGATGTCGCCGATGCGTTGCGAGGCGACGTCATCGGCCTCGAGCGCGCCAGCAATGTCTTGCTGCGAGGGCGGCGTGCCGCAATAGAAGGCATGCGTCATCGGCGCGCCGCGCGGGGCGCCGGCGAGATGCGCGAACAGCCAGGCGGCGCCGATGGTGACGCCGGGATCGCCGGGAACCGGTGGCACCCACAGATGCAGGCGCGCGTTGCGCTGTTGCGCTTTGGCGAACCAGGCCTCGTCGAAATGCTCGAGCAATCGCATATTGCCGACCGCATTCAGCGCGATGCCGCCGGTTAGCACCAGCCGGTTGGCGCCCGTGGTGCGCAGCAGGTGATCGACGACATGGACCATGGCGTCCTCGAACACCAGTTGGGTCGCGGCGGCCTTGTCGAGGCGATCCCTGGTGTCGGGACGGTGATGGATGTCCTCGACACGCAGCACCGCATCCGGATTCCAGAGCTGGTCCGGCTTGAGCGGCTCGCCGAGTATCTCGGTGAGCGGCTCCTTGTAGGGGCGATCGAAGGGATCGCAATACCAGTTGGCCATCGCGCGGTCTAGCCGGACTTCGCCATTGCTGCCGAAATGCAGAACGTCTCGCAACCGCGCATAATAGGGATTGCTGGCGCGGTCCATGTCGCCCCACGCGGCGGCGCCCATGTAGCGGCCCTCGCTGGACAGCCAGGTCCAGCCGCCCTGTGTCGAGGAGATCACGCTGTAGAACGCGCCGAGTGAATCGAACATGCTGTCGTTGCAGTAGAGCCGGCGCATCCCGCCATGCTCGACAACGTAAAGCGAGATCGAGCCCTGATCGCCGGTGCCGTCGAGCACCGCAATCGCCGTCGGCTCGCCGTCGTCGGCAAACGGCGAGGCGGCGTAGGAAAACCAGGCATGGTTGTCGTGATGCGGCAGGCAGATCAGCCGCACGCGGTCGGCAAGCCCGAGCTGGCGGGCGAGGATCTTTGGCGTCCGCGTCATCTGGTCGAGGCGTCGGCCGTCGAAGCCGGCGGCCTCCGTGGTGCGCACGAGCTTAAAGCTCTGCGGCATTTCCTCGATCACCGAGCGCGCCAGCGTGCCGGCGAGCGTCGGATAGTCCCAGCTCGTGAGCCAGGCATCGATATCGCTGATATCGCGGCCCATCTCCCGCAGCGTTGCCACAGCAGCGTCGACCGACAGTTTTGGATACTCGGTCGTGTGCTTGTTGCCCGAAAAACGCTCTTCCTCGTTGTTGACGATCAGCCGCGGCCCATCCGCCTGCGTCACCTCGACCAGTGCCAGACCTGAATTATGCGTACCGGGTGCGCCGAGGCCCGCGAGATAAACCGTATCGCCGCGCGCGAGCTTTTCGCGGACGAGTGCGATCCGCGCCTCGGCAAATTCGGAACCCAGTTGATGAAAGCCGGCGGCGCCCATGGTCTTCGCTGCCAGCCAGCGCGCGAAGCGGAATCCACCCGCCGCGAGTTTTGGATGTCGCGGTCTAATTCGTGTGTTCAGTTTCAACCCTATCCAACCTCCGGGCCTTGCAATCACGCCAAGGTGCATCAACCACAATTGGCGTTCGGCAACAACGGCGATGCGGAGGAGGTGTTCGGCGACATCATCAGCGGCGAGGTCGGGCACGAGAGGATAAGGCACCACAGCGTGGTGCCCTTATCCTCGACCCTCACTATCCTGGAATATCCGGCTCCACGAGCAACGCGAGCTGGGCGAGCGACTGTTGCCAGCCGAGATAGCAGGCTTCGACCGGAATCACCGTCGGCAAGTTCGTCTGTTCGATGTTGATCTCGGTTCCAACTGAAACCGCCTTCAGGCTCACAGTGACCTCAATGACGCCGGGCAAATTGGGATCGTCGAAACGATCGGTGTAGCGGATACGCTCGTTCGGAACGATTTCCAGATATTCTCCGCCGAACGAATGGCCTGAATTCGTGGTGAAATTCGTGAAGGACATCCTGAATGTGCCGCCAACCTTCGCCTCGAAATGGTGAACCTTGCAGGTGAATCCGTAGGGCGGCAGCCACTTGGCCATGGCTTCCGCATCAAGGAAGGCGCGAAAAACCTTCTCCGGCTTGGTGGCGAGGACACGGTGCAAACGAACGGTATTGCCTTGGGACATGACGTTATTTTCTCCATTACTGAGCGGAGTATATCGCAGGATTTGCTTGGGTTAGCTCAGTCTCTGCCACAAGGACGCCTGGCCTCCCTGCGAGCCGACATGGGGCCAAAAAAATTTCCGACGCGGGCGCGCGCCGGTTCCGCTTTGGGTGACCTGTGGAACGGCGAGGGTAGAATAGGGGAAGTATTCCGCGCGCGATCGACAAGCGCGATGCTAGCCCGAGCTGAGCCTGACGCCCGCGCGCAAAAACTTCTGCGGGTCGACGGCATCGCCGTCGATCCGTGTTTCGTAGTGCAGGTGCGGACCGGTGGAGCGGCCGGTGGAGCCAACGGCGCCGATCACCTGTCCGATCCTGACGACATCGCCGACCCTGACGTGAATTTCTGAGAGATGGCCGTAGCGGGTCGACAACCCGTTGCCGTGGTCGATCTCCACCATGCGGCCATAACCGCCCATCCATCCCGACGATACGACTTTGCCGTTCGCGGTGACGCGGACGGGATCGCCGGTGGCGGCGCGGAAATCGAGGCCGGTATGCATGGCAGGGCGGCCGAGGAAGGGATCGCTACGGACGCCGAAGCCCGAGGTGAATTCGACCTCGCCGACGACTGGCTTGCGGTAAGGCACCAGTGCCAACGTCGCGTTCAGACGCTGCATCTGGGCGCGGGTGATGTTGATCCGGTAGAGCTGGCGCTCGAACGCGCCGGCATCGGCCGAAAGCTTCACCGGCACGAACGGGCCGCCGATGGCCGAGCGCGGCGTCGCCGCTTCGAGCTGCGCCATATCGAGGCCGAGATCGGTGATCACACCGCGCATCCGGCGGAGGCGCGATTCCATGCCGTCCTCGACCGAGCTCAAAGCCGCCATCTGCCGCCGCTCGACGGAATCGAGCGAGGTCTGCAGGCGGACCAGAACGTTGTCGACGCCCTGAACCTTGGCGAACTGATTTGGCTGCGGCTTGACGACGATGGGCGCACGCGATTCCAGCCGCGCTTCGCGATCCGGCGGCGCCACGAAGATCACGGTGTCGCTGATTGGGGAGGGTTTGAGGGTGCCGGAAGCCGGCGTCTCCACGGCTGCGCCGCGGGCCGGAGCCCGAATCGAACCGGTGGCTGATGCATCCGGGATCGCGCCAAGCGCAGTCGCACGTGATTCGAGCGCGGTCTGGCGGCGCATGATCTGGTCGAGCTTCTGGTCGAACTGCTCCTGATCGAGCAACTGGCGGCTGGTCGTGCGATCGACTTTGGAGCGCAGCTCCGCAATGCGGTCTTCATAGGCGTATTGCATTTCGGCCTGACGGGCGATCAGCCGTGTCAGGACGTCGTCGCGAAACGCGAAATAGGTAGCCGTCGCCGCCGACCACATGCCGAGCAACACGATCGTGCCGACAACGATCCAGAACACGACAGGGCCGAGCCGGACCTGCTTGCCGGCATGCACGATGGTGTAGCCGTCGCCGTCTATCGCAGCGGCCTTTGCCGCATGGGAGGCGGGACGGCGGGGCGGCGTCCGGCCATGATCGTGGGGATGGTGGTGGTCTGAATAATGATGACCGGAACGGTACGACATCGGCACTCCCGCGCCGGTCGGAGAGGAGTTCCGTACGGCTCAATTTGCGTGCCGATTTGACCCTTTCATGGTTAATTTTTGGAAAATGGAACCTCCAAATCGCCTGCCAGGTCATATGGCGCGGGCCGCGGCCAGCACCTCGTCGGCATGGCCGTCGACCCGCACGTTGCGCCAGATTTTGGCGATCCGCCCATCGGCGCCGATAAGAACCGTCGTTCGAATGATTCCCATGAAGTTCCTGCCGTACATCGATTTTTCGCCCCAGGCGCCATAGGCCTCCAGCATCTCATGTTGCTCATCCGAGATCAGAGGAACCGAAAGCTGATGCTTGCTGCGGAAGGATTCCTGGGCCTTTACGGTGTCGGCCGAGATGCCGAGCACCGCGGCTTCCTCATCGGCAAACGCATCGTTGAGTCGCGTGAAGTCGATCGCTTCCCGGGTGCAGCCAGGGGTATCGGCCCTCGGATAGAAAAACAGCACCAGTTTCTTGCCCGCATAGTCGGCCAGCGAGACGCTGCCGCCGCCATCGCGCGGCAGGCTAAAGGGCGGAGCCATCGCGCCCTCGACCAGTGCGGTTCCGGCCGCCGCTTGGGGCGGTGCCGATAGATTGGATTTTATTAACTGTTTCGATGTCGGCTTATGCGACGCTTTGGCTGACGGGCCGTTGGCCGTCTTGGCGGCGGGTTTGGCTGCCTTGCTGGCTGCCTTACTGGCTACCTTGGCGGCAGGCTTTTTGGCCGGTGTGATCGCACCGCGGCTGGCGGTCTTACTGGTGGTCTTGCTGGCAGTCTTGGCCGCGGATGGTTTTCGGGCGGACGTCTTGGGGCTTTTGGGGGATGGCTTGGAGGATTTCTTGCGCGTTTTCTTGGACATACGCCTTCCTTTCGTCGCTTTCCGCAGTTCAACCATTAGGGTATTGCGGGTCTCGCCTTTGACCGTCGGATTCGCTCCGGCTGATGGGCAAGTTTGATGACCCCGGAGTATGGTTACAAGGAATTCGACGCTACACCCGTCCGCTCGTCGATGGGTCCGCCCAATGAACCCTTGGGTCCGACCACGAGTAACAGTATTAATCGAGGATTGGCAGCGATGCCGGCACAGGAGCGCTCGATAACGATCGAAGAGCGCGCCCTTGGCGGCGATCAACCTCAGCGCCGACACCGAGAGGCAATGGCTAGGAATACTTCGCCCAAGGGGTCGAATCCGCGTGCGGAGGCCCACACCTCTCAGTGGGATGATGCGGGCGGCTGGGATCAGGAGCCCGACGAGGCGACGCGCCGTCGAGCAAAGCGGCTGCTCTCCCGCTCCAATTCCAGATTTCACCGTCTGGGCGACAAGTTTGCAGCGCTGCAGCTATGGATGACCGGCGAACGCTGGGTCAAGCGCGTGGCGATTGTGATCGGCGTGCTGGCGGTGATTTTCACCGGCTGCTTCGGCGGGCTGTGGTGGCGGCTCGGCGCCGGGCCCATCAATCTCGACATGGCGACGCCTTGGCTCGCAGCCGCCATCGAGGAAAATATCGGTCACGGCAATACGGTTGCGGTCGGCGGCACGCAGATCGAGCGGGCCGGGCGAATTCGAATCGCGGTGCGCATCCGCGATATCGTGGTGCGCGACCGGGACCAGGTCATCGTCGCCACTGCGCCGAAGGCCGAGGTGAAACTATCCGGCACGGCGCTTCTGATGGGACGGCTGCGCGCTGAAAGCCTGAATCTCGTCGACGCCGAACTCGCGGTGCGAATCACGCCGGACGGCCAGGTGACGGTGTCCGCCGGCGACACCGCAAAGCCGCTGGCGACGGGCGTCGCCTCCAAGCGCGATGCCGGCATGGCGCCGACATTTCCTCGCCCGGCGCCTGCACCCGCGCAAGGCGCTGTTGCGACGGCTCCCGACACCACGCAGAACGGATTGCTGGCCAGCTTGGACTGGCTCGACAGCCTCAGCCTCAGCGGCCTCGACGGTCAGAATCTGAACGAGATCGGCCTCAAGAACGGCAATCTCGTCGTCGACGACCAGCAGCGCGGCAACAAATGGACGTTCGACAATATCAGCCTCAGCATGCGCCGGCCGAGCGGCGGCGGAGTCGCGGTGAGCCTTGGCGAGGAGGGCGCCCGCCCATGGTCGCTCAAGGTCGTGGTCGGGCCGCAGCAGAACGGCGTGCGGTCGGTTGATCTTCGCGCCGACAAGGTGCCGGCCGCCAACATCCTGCTGGCGATGCGGGTCAAGGACCTGACCTACAGCGCGGAATTGCCGCTCTCCGGTGAGCTGAAGGGTGAACTGGGGCGCGATGGCGTGCCGACCTATTTGCGTGGCAAGGTCATCGCCGGGGCCGGGAACCTCATCGACAGCGATACGCCCGATTATCCGATGCCGATCGATTCGGCGGAGATGAGCGTCGAATGGGATTCCGGACGGCGCGTGCTGGTCGCGCCCTTCAAGGTCGTTTCCGGCGCGAACCGGATTACGTTGCTGGGCCATCTCGAACCGCCGAACGGCGCCACCACCGAATGGCAGGCGGGCCTTAGCGGCGGCACGATCCTGCTGGCCGGCACCGACAATGAACCGCCGCTGATCTTCAACCGCATCGCGATCGGGATGAAGTTCGACACCGACCGGAAGCGCGTGCTGCTCACGCAGGCCGATATCAGCAATGGCGAGATCGGTATCGCCGGCACCGGCAGCATCGACTATGCGAACGAGGCGCGTCTGCAGCTTGGTTTCGCGGGCACGCCGATGTCGGCATCCGCGCTGAAGCGGATGTGGCCGATCCTGATCGTGCCCGAAGTGCGCGAATGGGTGATCGAGCGGATCGAAAAGGGTACGCTTCAGCGCATCGAAGTGGGCGTCAATTCGCCGGTGCGTAATTTGTCGCGCAAGGGGCCGCCGATTCCGGAAGATGGTCTCGCCGTCAACATCGTTGCTTCGGGAGTCATGGTGCGTCCGGTCGACGAAATGCCTTCGGTTCGCGATGCGGATCTGAAAGCGCGGGTTACCGGGCGAACCGCGACAGTGACCATCGGGCAGGGCATTGCCGATACGCCGGCCGGTCGCAAGATCAACATTTCCGATTTCATCTTCGAGGTGCCGGACATGGCGCCGAAGCCGTCGCCCTCGCGGGTGAAGTTCAGGGTCGATGCTCCGGTGCCGGCCGCTGCGGAGATTCTCGCTTCCGACCGCATCAGCGATCTCTCCGGCACCCTGATCGATCCGAACGCCAGCAAGGGGACGGTCGCCGCCATCATCACGCTCGGCATGCCGGTCAAGGGCTCGCTGACCAAGGCCGACACCACCTACAGCGTCACGGCTGATCTGGCCGGGTTTGCTGCCGACAAGCTCGTGATGAACCAGAAACTGGAATCCAATACGCTGAAGCTGGTCGCCAACAACGCCGGCTACCAGGTCAAGGGCGACGTCAAGATCAACGGTCAGCCGGCCTCGCTGGATTATCGCAAGGCGAACGAAGGCGACGCTGACATCAGGCTGCAGGCAACGCTCGATGACGCCAGCCGTCAACGCCTCGGGATCGATCTCGGACCCGCCGTCAGCGGCTCCATTCCGATCAAGGTGATCGGCAAGATCGGCGAGAACGACAGCCGCGTCGGTATCGAAGCCGATCTGACCTCGCTGCGGCTCGACAACATCCTGCCGGGCTGGGTCAAGGTGCCCGGCAAGTCGGGCAAGGCGACGTTCAATGTGGTGAAGAAGGAACAATCGACGCTGTTCCAGGACATCGTGGTCGAAGGCGGCGGCGTCTCGATCAAGGGAGCGCTGGAAGTCGACCAGAACGGCGATCTGTTGAATGCGAACTTCCCGAACTACGCGCCGTCGGACGGCGACAAGACCTCGCTGAAAGCCGAACGCGGCGCCGATGGCGTCGTGAAGGTCATGATGCGCGGCGACGTGTTCGACGGTCGTGGCTTCCTCAAGTCGGCGATAACAGGCAAGGAGGCCGATCCCAAGAACAAGTCCCGGAATATCGACCTCGACATCGACCTCAAGCTCGGCGCGGTGGCGGGATTCAACGGCGAGGCGTTGCGCAGCGTCGATAGCAAGTTCTCCCGTCGGAACGGTGTCGTGAAAAGCTTCACGCTCTCCGGCAAGGTAGGACGCGACACGCCCGTGACGGCCGATCTGCGCGGCCGCGCTCAGGGACAAGGCCGGGACATCATCATCCTGCAGACCAACGATGCGGGGGCCTTCTTCCGCTTCACCGACATGTACTCCAAGATCATTGGCGGCCAACTTTCTCTTGCGCTGGAGCCACCGACGGTCGAACCCAGCGCCAAGGAAGGCCTGATCAACGTCCGCGATTTCTCCATCAAGGGCGAGGCTTCGCTCGACCGTGTGGCTGCTGGCGGCTCAACCGGCACTCAGAACGGCGTATCCTTTTCGGCATTGCGGGCCGAGTTCACGCGGCAGAATGGACAGCTCGCGATCCGCGATGGTGTCGTGAAAGGACCGATGGTCGGGGCGACCATCGAAGGCAGCATCGATACCGTCGCCAATCAGGTCCGGATGAGCGGCACCTTCGTTCCGATGTACGGTCTGAACAACATGTTCGGCCAGATTCCGGTGCTCGGCCTGTTCCTCGGCAACGGCAACAATGAAGGCCTGATCGGCGTGACTTATGAGGTCGTGGGTACGCCGGGCCAGCCCGTGCTGCGCGTCAATCCGATTTCGGCGATCTTTCCCGGCGTGACGCGAAAGATCATGGAGTTCAACACCGGCAAGCAGAACAACCCGATCGAATTGCCGCCGAATAACTAGCGTCGCAGCGCCGGCACGACCAGGAACGGAATCATCCCAAGCACCACTGCCACCAGCGCGAACGCGATCACGGGATCGTAGCTGTGGGTCCAGTCATGGATCAGGCCGCCGGCCCATGCGCCGAGCCCGGAGCCAAGACCGCTGCCGATCGAAATCGTGCCGAAGATCGTGCCGACCCGTTCGCCGCGAAAGATCTTCATCGCGGTCGCCGTCAATAGCGGCCCGCGTGAACCGATCATGCTGCCGAAGGTGACGACGAAAGCCGCGAGCAGCCAGAAGTTCGGATACCATTGCAGCAGCCACAGCAGGATGATGCCGATGATCGAGATGGCATAGCTGAACAGCACCGATGGCCGGCGTCCGATGATGCTGTCGAGCTGGGTCACCCCTAGCATGCCAAACAGCAACGCGACGCCGGAAAAGCCCCAGGCGGTCGCCGCCTGCAGAGGCGGGAAGCCGGCGTCGATCAGATAGGCGACGATCTGTGCGGCAAGCGCATACATCCCCACCGCCGTGAAGAAGAAGGTGGCAAACAGCGCCCAGAATGCGTGGTGGCGCATGGCGCTTGCCAGCGTCCAGCCCGCGTCGACGAAACCGGGATCGGATTTTCTGGCGATGTGTGGCGAGCCCGTGGAGAACAGCCGCCACGGCAGCAGCAGCAACGGCGCCAACAGGCACAGCGCTGTGATGCCGAAAGTCTGGTAGGCGCCGCGCCAGCCCACATGATCGATCAGAACCTGCGACGCCGGCAGCAGGACCAATACGCCCGCGCCGGCCGCGGAATAGACCACTGCCATCGCCGTCGGCAGGCGTGGGCCGAACCAGCGGCCGAGCAGGATCGAATTCGGCACGTTGCCGATGAAGGCGATGCCGATCCCGACGGCGAGCCCGACGCTCAGCTGGAATTGCCACAGCGCCTGCGCCTGCGACGCCACCAGGAACGCGCCGCCGAGCAGCAGCAGTCCCAGCGAATAGACGGTGCGGGGGCCGTAGCGGTCGAACAGCCGGCCAACCACGGGTGCCGTCAGCCCGCCCGCCAGCCAGGTCAGCGAATAGACCGAGACCACCGCCGCGCGGTCCCAGCCGAAATTCTCAGCGATCGGCTTGAGGAAGACCGTAAAGCTTTCGCCGAGGCCGCGGCCGATAAGCGCCAGCGTAAAGCAGAGCGCCAGCACGTTAAGCGCAACCCGCTCCGGCTTGAGCGGCTTGGCTAACGCATCTCTCTCTGGCGTCTTGTCCATCGGACGCAGGGAGCGCGTTTCCGCAGCTCCCCGCAAGCATCAAAAGCGAATGCGCCTATGCAGACCCGATCAGGCGGGTTTCAGCAGGACGTGCTTTTTCTTCCCCATGGAAAGCTTGATGACGCCTTCCGGCGTGAGGTTGGACGGTGTCAGCACCATCTTCTCGTCGGTCACGGCGGCATCGTTGACGCGCAAGCCGCCGCCCTTGATCTGGCGCCGCGCCTCGCCGTTCGAGGCCACGAGGCCCGCCTTCACAAACAGTCCCAGCACGCCGGCGCCGGCTTCGAGCTCGCCCCGCGAAACTTCCACGGTGGGCAGGCTCTCCGCGATCGCGCCCTGCTCGAAAGTCTGCCGGGCGGTTTCGGCGGCGGTGTTGGCGGCCTCGCGGCCGTGCAACAGCGCGGTCGCCTCCGTCGCCAGCACCTTCTTGGCTTCGTTGATCTCGCCGCCCTGCAACGCCGCGAGCTTTTCGATTTCGCCCATCGGCAGGATCGTGAACAGCTTTAGAAACTTGACGACGTCGGCGTCTTCGACGTTGCGCCAGTATTGCCAGAAGTCGTAAGGCGAGAACTGGTCGGCGTTGAGCCACACCGCGCCCTGCGCGGTCTTGCCCATCTTGGCGCCTGATGCGGTCGTCAAGAGCGGCGTCGTCAGCGCGAACAATTGCGGCGTGCCCATACGGCGGCCGAGATCGACGCCGTTGACGATATTGCCCCATTGATCGGAGCCGCCCATCTGCAACCGGCATCCGGTGCGCCGCGCCAGTTCGACGAAGTCGTAGGCCTGGCAGACCATGTAGTTGAACTCGATGAAGCTCATCTCCTGCTCGCGCTCGAGACGGAGCCGCACCGAGTCCATCGTCAGCATGCGGTTGACGGAGAAATGCCGGCCGATGTCGCGCAGCATCTCGATCCAGTTCAGTTTCGTCAGCCACTCGGCGTTGTCGAGCATGATGGCATCGCTCGGGCCGGAACCGTAGCGCAGTACCTTCGCGAACACGCCACGGATCGAAGCCTTGTTGGCCTCGATTTCCTCGATTGAGCGGATGGCGCGCGATTCATCCTTGCCGGAGGGGTCGCCGACCATGGTGGTGCCGCCGCCCATCAGGGTGATCGGCTTGTTGCCGCTCTGCTGCAGCCAGTGCAGCATCATCATGGTGAGATAGTTGCCGATATGCAGCGATGGCGCCGTGCAGTCGTAACCGACATAGGCGGTTGCCTGGCCCTTGGCGGCAAGTGCGTCGAGGCCCTCGAAATCGGAGCATTGGTGGATGAAGCCGCGCTCCTGTAAAATGTTCAGGAAATCTGATTTAAATGCGGTCATGGCGGGCTGCTTTGATCATTCTATTTTCACTGTAATTGTAGCGAGTTGCGGAACCATGGCGGAACGGGCTGCCGCAAACCCAGGCGCTGTGGCATTATAAGATGTCTGTGTTTGGCACAAGCTGATCGTCGTCGGCGGGACGGATCGAGCAGGGCGTTGCAAAGGCACGATTTAACATGATGTTGACGGCACTTGGTCTGATGAGCGGCACCTCGCTCGACGGGGTCGATGTCGCTTTGATCGAGACCGACGGCCGCCGGGTGAATGCCCTCGGACCGTCCGGATACCGGCCCTATACTGATACGGAGCGCGGCCTGCTGCGTCAGGCGCTGTACGAGGCCGCTGACCTGCCGGATCGCGCGGCGCGGCCCGGCTGCCTGCGCGAGGCCGAGCGGGTCGTGACTGCAGCGCATGCGGAGGCGGTTTCCGCCTTTACTGCGCAACACCGGATGCGCTTCGACGACATCGACATTGTCGGCTTTCACGGTCAGACCGTGCTGCACCGGCCAGAGAAAAAGTTGACGGTCCAGATCGGTGACGCGCCGGCGCTAGCCAAGCTGATCCACGTTCCGGTCATGTTCGATTTCCGCGCTGCCGACGTCGAAGCCGGCGGGCAGGGCGCGCCCTTTGTACCGGTCTATCACCGCGCGCTTGCCCAATCGCTGGACTGGGAGGGGCCGACCGTCGTGGTCAATATCGGCGGCGTTGCCAACATCACCTATATCGACGGCGACACGCTGATCGCCTGCGACACCGGCCCGGGCAACGCATTGCTCGACGACTACATGTTCCGCTGGCTGAACCAGCGCTTCGATAACGAGGGGCGCACCGCCGCGCTGGGCAAGGTTGATGCGGCCTGGATCACCCGCGCGCTGCAGATGCCGTTCTTTTCGCTGCCTCCGCCGAAATCGCTCGATCGCAACGATTTTGAGAGGTTGAAGCTCGGCGATATACCGCCCGAGGATGGCGTGGCGACGCTGACCGCCTTTACCGCAGCCGCGATCGCCCGCGTGGTGCCGCTGCTGCCGAAGGAGCCCAAGAACTGGATCGTGGCCGGCGGCGGCGCGCGCAACCTGACCATGCTGCGGATGCTGCGAGAGTGTCTGGCGCCAGCGACCGTCCGGGCAGCGGACACGCTGGGCTGGGCGTCCGACGCCATCGAGGCGCAGGCCTTCGGATTCCTGGCCGCGCGCGGCCTGAAAGGCCTGCCACTGAGCTACCCCGCCACCACGGGGGTGCCATTCCCGATGACCGGGGGCATCATCGCGCGACCGTGACGCTCAAGCGTCTCCTCAACGTCCTCACAGAATTGGAGCCGATCAAAGCGCACCAAACGTGCACACGCTTTGTTGTTCGGCCAGCGCCGGCGGTCGATTGACAAGTTAATGCACGTGCATCTAGATGGATGCACGTGCATTAATCAGAGGATTGCCATGGCCGCTGCCCTGAAACTGATCAGCCACAAGCTTTGCCCCTATGTGCAGCGCGCGGTGATCGCGCTCGCCGAAAAGGGCGTTCCGTTCGAGCGGATCGATATCGATCTCGCCAACAAGCCGGACTGGTTTCTGAAGATTTCGCCGCTCGGCAAGGTGCCGGTGCTGCTGGTCGAGACCGGAGACGGCGAAGTGGCGCTGTTCGAGAGCAACGTCATCTGCGAGTACATCGAGGAGACGCAAGGAGGCGCGAAACTGCATCCGCAGGATCCGCTTGAGCGTGCGCGCCATCGCGCCTGGATGGAGTTCGGCTCCACCATTCTGAGCGAGCTCTGGGGCCTGGAGACGACGGGTGATCCCGCGGTCTTTGAAATCAAGCGGAAGGCAGTAGCCGCGAAGTTTGCGCAGGTCGAGAAAACGCTCGGCGCGGGACCGTTCTTTGCCGGCAAGGATTTCAGCCTGGTGGACGCGGTGTTCGCGCCGATCTTCCGCTATTTTGATGTGTTCGATCAGTTGACCGATCTTTCGGTCTTTGCCGATACGCCGAAGGTCCGCGCGTGGCGGAAGGAACTTGCGCAGCGGCCGAGCGTGCGCAGGGCGGTCGGACCTGACTACCCGCAACTGCTGCACGCGTTCCTGATGCGTCACGACGCGCATATGTTGAAACTGGCGGCTTAGGTAGCGCCGTGTTGCTGTAGCCCGGATGGAGCGCAGCGCAATCCGGGAGTCGTCACCACTGGCAGCGGCCCCGGATTTCGCTGCGCTCCATCCGGGCTACGCGTCTACGCGTCTCAAATTGACGTCAGCGGACGTTGGCGAGCCGCATGTCGAGATAGCCGGTCACTGTCTCCATCAGCGGCTCCAGCTTGCCGTCGAAAAAGTGGTTGGCGCCCGGGATGATCTGCTGGTCGATCACGATGCCCTTTTGGGTCTTCAGTTTCTCGACCAGCGTGTTGACGTCCTTCGGCGGTACCACCGCATCCTTCTCGCCGTGTACAATCAGGCCCGAGGACGGGCAGGGTGCGAGGAAGGAGAAGTCATAGAGATTGGCCGGCGGCGCGATCGAGATGAAGCCTTCGACCTCGGGCCGGCGCATCAAAAGCTGCATGCCGATCCAGGCGCCGAACGAGAAGCCGGCGACCCAGCAGGCGCGCGCTTCGGGGTTGATGGTCTGCGCCCAGTCCAGCGCGGAGGCCGCATCCGACAATTCGCCGGTGCCGTGATCGAACGAACCCTGGCTGCGGCCGACGCCGCGAAAATTGAATCGCAACACCGAGAAGCCGCGATGCGCAAACGCGTAGTAGCACTGGTAGACGATCTGGTGATTCATCGTGCCGTGAAACTGCGGATGTGGATGCAGGATCATCGCGATCGGCGCGTTCTTCTGCTTGGCCGGATGGTAACGGCCTTCGAGGCGGCCCGCGGGACCGGTGAAAATAACTTCAGGCATTCATGATCCTTGGAAGTGGTCCTTGGCAACGGCCGTGATCCATTGGAGAAGAAATGCGATCAGGCGTCGTTGGGTGGTGCGCAAACGGCGCTCCCGTGAAACTGGTGGCGGCGTTCTAGCATGAGGCGAGGGGCAAAAAGCAAGCATCTTGAACATCTCGAAGGCAGTTCAAGGCGTTAGACTGCGATTGTAAGAGACGGCGCGATCCCCAGTTGCCATAAGGCAACTTGCACAGCCGCGAGGCCGAGCCTTGCGGAAGCCGCTTGCCATTATAGGTAATATCGTACGGACATGCCTGACCGGGTCTATCTCGACTGGAATGCTACGACGCCGCTTCGCCCAGAGGCCAGGCAGGCGATGACGGTCGCCTGGGACATGGCCGGCAATCCGTCCTCGGTTCATGCCGAAGGCCGGCAGGCGCGTCGGCTGGTCGAGGATGCACGCGCTGCCATCGCCGCGGCTGTCGGCGCCCGGTCGCAGGATGTGGTGTTTACGTCCGGCGGCACGGAGGCGAATGCGCTGGCGCTAACGCCGGGACTGCGCCGGGGCGCGGGCGAGCCGGTTCGTCGGCTATTGGTCTCGGCCATCGAACATACGTCGGTGCTGTCCGGGGGGCGTTTCCCGCCGGAGGCGATCGGGACCATCCAGGTCACCGGATCCGGCCTGATCGACATCGACCATCTGCGGAGGCTTCTTGCCGATGGGCAGCCGGCGCTTGTCTCGGTCATGCTGGCCAATAACGAGACCGGAGCGCTTCAACCGGTCGGCGAAGTCGCTGACATCGTGCGTGAAGCAGGCGGGCTGCTGCATGTCGATGCGATCCAGGCGCTGGGAAAAATACCATTTGATATCAAATCGATGAGGACCGATCTGGTCACGCTTTCTGCGCACAAGATCGGCGGCCCCAAGGGCGTCGGCGCGCTTGTTCTGGCCGAGGACGTGCAAGGCCTCGAACCGTTGCTGCGGGGCGGCGGGCAGGAGCTGGCCCGTCGGGCGGGCACCGAGAATGTCGCAGGCATTGCAGCGTTCGGCGCGGCGACTACCTCCGCCATGGCTGCGTTGGCGGGGGACGCTGCGCGGTTGCGAGTTTTGCGGGAGCAGCTTGAGAAGGGGTTGATGCAAACCCCTGGTATGATTGTATTTTCGGTCGATGCCCCGCGGTTACCAAATACCACCCTGTTCACCGTTCCCGGCCTCAAGGCCGAAACCGCCGTGATTGGCTTCGATCTCGGCGGTATTGCGGTATCTTCGGGGTCCGCCTGCTCGTCCGGCAAGGTCCAGCCGTCTCACGTCTTGGCCGCCATGGGGGTTGGTGGGGAACTGGCGCAGGGAGCGGTGCGGCTCAGTCTGGGCTGGTCTACCTCGGAGACAGACATTGATTTGGCCCTGGAGGCTTGGCGAAAGCTTGCTGATGCCTTACTTAGAGGGCGACGAAACACAGCTTGAAACGTTCTAAGTGAGTTTCGCCGGAACGCTTCGTCACTGATTTGGAATTGTTCCACCGCGGTCCTTGAAACCGCGAGCGGAGGATGGAATGCCAGCCTTACAAGAGACGGTCGAGCGCGTCAGGCGTATCGACGTCGACCAGTATCGATATGGATTTGAGACGCTGATCGAGTCCGACAAGGCCCCCAAGGGTCTCTCGGAAGACACCGTCCGCTTCATCTCAGCGAAAAAGAACGAGCCGGCCTGGATGCTGGAATGGCGTCTGGAGGCCTATCGGCGCTGGCTGACCATGACCGAGCCGACCTGGGCCCGCGTCAACTATCCCAGGATCGACTACCAGGATCTCTATTACTACTCGGCGCCGAAGCCGAAGAAGCAGATCGGCTCGCTCGACGAGATCGATCCGGAAATCCTCAAGACCTATGAGAAGCTCGGCATTCCCTTGCGCGAGGTCGAGGTGCTCGAAGGCGTCGTCAAGCCGGAAGGCGAGCGCAGGATCGCGGTCGACGCCGTGTTCGACTCGGTTTCCGTCGCCACCACCTTCCAGAAGGAATTGAAGGCGGCCGGCGTAATCTTCATGCCGATCTCGGAGGCGATCCGCGAACATCCCGAGCTTGTGAAGAAGTATCTCGGTTCGGTCGTGCCGACCTCGGACAATTACTTCGCGACGCTGAACTCGGCGGTATTCTCCGACGGCTCGTTCGTCTACGTGCCGCCGGGCGTGCGCTGCCCGATGGAGCTGTCGACCTATTTCCGCATCAACGAGCGCAACACCGGCCAGTTCGAGCGCACGCTGATCATCGCCGACAAGGGGTCTTACGTCAGCTACCTCGAAGGCTGTACCGCACCGCAGCGCGACGAGAATCAGTTGCATGCCGCAGTCGTCGAACTCGTCACGCTCGACGATGCCGAGATCAAATACTCGACGGTGCAGAACTGGTACCCCGGCAATTCCGAAGGAAAAGGCGGCATCTACAATTTTGTCACCAAGCGTGGCGACTGCCGCGGCAACAATTCGAAGATCTCCTGGACCCAGGTGGAAACCGGTTCGGCGATCACCTGGAAATATCCGAGCTGCATCCTGCGTGGCGACAATTCTCGCGGCGAGTTCTACTCGATCGCGATCTCGAACGGTCACCAGCAGGTCGACTCTGGCACCAAGATGATCCATCTCGGCAAGAACACGACGAGCCGGATCATCTCCAAGGGTATCGCTGCGGGCGTCTCGCAGAACACCTATCGCGGTCTCGTCACCGCGCATCGGAAAGCCACCGGCGCGCGTAACTTTACCGCCTGCGACTCGCTCCTGATCGGCGACAAATGCGGCGCGCACACGGTGCCCTACATCGAGGCGAAGAATTCTTCCGCCCTGTTCGAACACGAAGCGACCACGTCGAAGATTTCCGAGGACGTGCTGTTCTATTGTGTGCAGCGCGGGCTGTCGCAGGAAGAGGCCGTCGGCCTCGTCGTTAATGGTTTCGTGAAGGACGTGCTGCAGCAACTGCCGATGGAATTCGCGGTTGAGGCGCAGAAGCTGATCTCGATCTCGCTGGAAGGCAGCGTGGGATGATCACCGGGGATGTCCGCGAGACGCGCGCTCTGCTGCCGGTCTTGAACGAGATCGATGAAAGCAGTCTGTCGCAGCTCGACAGTTCGGAGTGGTTCCGGCCAAGCGCCGCGCAAGCGCGCCGCCTTGAGGCCACCGCCGACAGGCTGGGCGTTTACTTGATGGCCTATCGAGCGAACTGCCACGCGGCTGCCGGCAAGGGACTTTGCAATTTGATCGCCGCCGCGGAGCTCGATGCGGCCAAGATTGACGAGATCGCAAGTCTGGAAATCGCGTATCCGGGCGTCACGATCGTTGCGTATGAGCGCCCGATCCGGAAGCGCCACTAACGAATTCGACAAGGGAAAGCTATGCCATTACTCGAAGTCAAAGATCTGAAGGTCCGCGTCGAGGAGCGTGAGATTCTCCACGGGCTTTCGCTCACCGTGAACAAAGGCGAGGTGCACGCGATCATGGGGCCGAACGGCTCCGGCAAATCGACGCTGAGCCATGTCATCGCCGGCAAGCCGGGCTATGAAGTCACTGGCGGCGAAATCCTGTTCAGGGGTGAAGACGTGCTGGAGATGTCGCCGGACGAACGCGCCGCCAAAGGTGTGTTCCTGGCGTTCCAGTATCCGGTCGAAATCCCCGGCGTCGCCACCATGAATTTCCTGCATGTAGCGCTGAATGCGCAGCGCAAGGCGCGCGGAGAGAGCCAGCTCACGACGCCGGAGTTTCTGAAAAAGGCCTATGCAGCCGCGGCCAGTCTGAATATTCCGCGCGACATGCTCAAGCGCGGCGTCAATGTCGGCTTTTCCGGCGGCGAGAAGAAGCGCAACGAGATCTTGCAGATGGCGCTGTTCGAGCCTGCCGTCTGCATCCTCGACGAAATGGATTCCGGCCTCGATATCGACGCGCTCCGTGTCGCGGCCGACGGCGTCAATGCGTTGCGTTCGCCTGACCGTGCGATGGTCGTGATCACGCACTATCAGCGGCTCCTCAACTACATCGTGCCTGACTTCGTGCATGTGATGTCGAAGGGCCGGGTCGTGAAAAGCGGCGGCAAGGATCTGGCGCTGGAGCTCGAGGCTTCCGGCTACGCGCAGTTCGAAGACGCAGCCTGACAGGTATCGTGATGAATTTAGCTTTGGCAAAGAACGAGACGGGACGCGCGCTGAGCGACAGCTTCGCCATCGCGCGCGACCGGCTGCCGGGCACAGGCAGGGTCGCCGAGGCGCGAAGCGCCGCTTTCGAGGCCTATGACCGTGCGGGCCTGCCGCACCGGCGGATCGAGGACTGGAAATACACCGATCTGCGCGCGCTGATGCGCGAAGTGCTGCCGCTGGCGCCCACACCGGACGCCGCTGCGCTGAAGCGGGCTGCAACGGCCGTGAAGCTGCAGGCGATCAAGGGCGTGCGCCGGCTGGTGCTGGTGGACGGCGTGTTCGCGCCAAAACTTTCCGAACTGGACGGGCTGGAGAAGGGCGTTGCCGTCGGTACCCTGCGCGGCGTTCTGGAATCCGGCGAAGCCGCCCTGCAGGCCCAATTGTTTTCGCTCGACAGCGCCAATCCGATGGTCGCGCTCAACAGTGCGATGATGACCGACGGCGTGGTGATCCAGATCGCCAATGGCATCGTGCTGACGCAGCCGTTGCAAATCATTCATGTCGCGACGGGTACCACTCCCACGGCGATGTTCACCCGCTCGCTGCTGCGGCTCGGCAAGGATGCCGGCGTGACGCTGGTCGAAAGCTACATCGCAGCCGATGGCGCGAAGACCTATCAAGCCCACGACTCGCTGGTCGTAGCGATCGGCGACAACTCGCGGCTCGACCATGTCCGGCTGGTCGAGGACGGCCGTGAGGCCTTCAACATCTCCTCCGCCGTCATCACGTTGGGCGCGCATGCGCATTTCAACACCTTTGGCATGACCTCGGGCGCGGCCGTCAGCCGCTATCAGGCCACCATTGCCTTCGCCGGCGAGGGCTCCCGGGTCGAGACCAACGGCGTCAATCTGCTCAATGGCCGCCAGCACGCCGACACGACGCTGTTCATGGACCACGCGGTGCCGCATTGCGCCAGCCGCGAGGTGTTCCGCGCCGTCGCCGACGACCGCGCCCATTCGGTGTTCCAGGGCCGCATCATCGTGCGCCCCCAAGCGCAGAAGACCGACGCCAAGATGATGACGCGGGCGCTGTTGCTGTCCGACGAGGCCGAGGCCGACAACAAGCCGGAACTCGAAATCTTTGCCGACGACGTTACCTGCGGCCATGGCGCCACCACGGGCGCGCTCGATGAGAGCCTGCTGTTCTATCTGCGCGCCCGCGGCCTTTCCGAAAAGGAAGCCCAGGCGCTGCTGATCCAGGCCTTCGTGGGCGAGGCCATTGAATCGATCGTCAACGATGATCTGCGCGAACTCGCGATTGCAGCCGCGCAACGTTGGCTGGAGGCAAGGGGATGACAATGCATCCGGCGGTTTCCAACGGTGCATATGACGTCGCCCGCGTGCGGGAAGATTTCCCCGCGCTGGCGATGAAGGTTTATGGCAAACCGCTGGTCTATCTCGACAACGCCGCCTCGGCGCAAAAGCCGAATGCGGTGCTCGACCGCATGACGGAAGCCTACAAGAGCGAATACGCCAACGTGCATCGTGGCCTGCATTACCTCGCCAATGCCGCGACCGAGGCCTACGAGGGCGCCCGCGCCAAGGTGGCGAAATTTATCAATGCGGCGCGCAGTGAAGAAATCATCTTCACCCGCAATGTCACCGAGGCCATCAACCTCGTGGCATCGTCCTGGGGCGAGCCCAACATCAAACCGGGCGACGAGATCGTGCTCTCGATCATGGAGCACCACTCCAATATCGTGCCCTGGCATTTCCTGCGCGAGCGCCATGGCGCGGTGATCAAATGGGCGCCGGTCGACGACGACGGCAATTTCCTGATCGAGGAATTTGAGAAGCTGCTGACGTCGCGCACCAAGCTCGTCGCCGTCACCCAGATGTCGAACGCGCTCGGCACCTTCGTCCCGGTCAAGGAAGTCGTGAAGCTCGCCCATGACCGCGGCATTCCGGTGCTGGTCGATGGCGCGCAAGGCGCGGTGCATCTGCCGATCGACGTACAGGACCTCGATTGCGATTTCTATGCCTTCACCGGCCACAAGATCTATGGTCCGACCGGCATTGGCGCGCTCTATGCCAAGCATGAGCACCTGGTGGCGATGCGGCCCTATAACGGCGGCGGCGAGATGATCCGCGAGGTGGCAAAGGATTGGGTCACCTATGGCGACCCGCCGCACAAGTTCGAGGCCGGCACGCCGCCGATCGTCGAGGCGATCGGGCTGGGCGCTGCGATTGATTACGTCAATTCGATCGGCAAGGATCGCATTGCCGCCCACGAGCACGATCTTTTGAATTACGCCCAGGAGCGGATGCGCGAAATCAACTCGCTCCGCCTGATCGGCACCGCGCGCGGCAAGGGACCGGTAATTTCCTTCGAGATGAAGGGCGCTCATGCCCATGACGTCGCGACCGTGATCGACCGCCAGGGGATTGCGGTGCGCGCCGGCACCCATTGCGTGATGCCGCTTTTAGAGCGGTTCAACGTCACAGCCACCTGCCGCGCGTCGTTTGGAATGTATAATACCCGGGAAGAAGTCGACCATCTGGCACAGGCGCTGATCAAGGCGCGGGAATTGTTCTCATGAGTGACACAGCCGAAGTCAAATCAGCCAATATGGAAACCATCTCGGCGCTGCCGCCCGAGGAGACCGAGCGGCTGGGGACCGAAATCGTCGCCGCGCTGAAGACGGTCTTCGATCCCGAAATTCCGGCCGACATCTACGAACTCGGCCTGATCTACAAGGTTGACCTCAAGGACGACCGTGGCGTCGACGTTATGATGACGCTGACCACGCCGAACTGTCCGGCGGCCGGCGAACTGCCGACCATGGTGGAGAACGCGATCGCCAGCGTTCCCGGTGTCGGCGTCGTCAATGTGAATCTGGTGTGGGATCCGGCCTGGACGCCGGATCGTATGTCCGACGAGGCGCGTCTCGTCCTCAATATGTGGTGAAGGTATCCGTTGCCTAAATTATCCGGTGTCATCGAGACCGCGCTTTACGTTGATGACCTCGACCGCGCCCGCGCATTTTACGAGAAGGTGCTCGGGCTTGTGCCGCTGACGGCCGACTCGCGATTTCTTGCCTATGATGTCGGCGGCCGCAGCGTGTTGCTGCTCTTTGTCCGCGGTTCGACACCCGAGCCGCTCCAACTACCCGGCGGGACCATTCCGCCGCATGACGGCAGTGGTCCTATTCACATGGCCTTTGCCATTGCGGCGGCCGAACTGCCGGCCTGGGAAAAGTCGCTTGGTGAGTACGATATCGCGATCGAAGGCAGGACGGACTGGCCGCGCGGCGGAAAAAGCATCTACTTCCGCGATCCGGACAATCACCTGCTGGAGCTGGCGACACCGGGAATTTGGGCGATTTACTAGGATGCTTGCGGTTCGTTTCGACGGGTTCTGATCGAGTTCATGACGAGAGACCTTCACAGCGGGAATTTCGTTGTTATTTTAATGGCAAGATAGTTCGTCGCCATGATGCGACGCGGGAGATCGACTGCAATGGATACCACCGTCCAGTCTTCCAAGCCGAAGCCGCGGCCGCGCCCGCAGGTCATGAAACTGACTGAAGCGGCGGCGCAGCGGATTACGGAGCTGACCAAGCGCGCCGATTCCGAGATCGTCGGGCTTCGCGTCGGGATCAAGAACGGCGGCTGCGCCGGCCAGTCCTACACGGTGGAATATGCCCATGAGATCCGCCCGACCGACGAAGTGGTCGAGGACCGCGGCGTGAAGATCCTGGTCGATCCCAAGGCGGTCCTGTTCCTGCTCGGCACCGAGATGGATTACAAGGCCGACAAGATGCAGGCCCAGTTCATCTTCAACAATCCGAACCAGGTCTCCGCCTGCGGCTGCGGCGAGTCGGTGCAACTGACGCCGGCGAAGGTCTAACGACCGCATCGCCGGGGCGGTGAGCGATGGACCGTGATTTCCTGATCGACCTGTTTGCCGATTTTGGCCCGGTCACCATCCGCAAGATGTTCTCCGGATTCGGCATCTCGGCCGACGGCATCAATTTCGCGCTCGCGCTACGCGCCGGGCTTTACTTCCGCGCCGATGAACAAACGATCCCGCAATTTGAAGCCGAGGGATCGACACCATTCCAGTACCAGACGCGGACCAAGACGGTCACGGTGAATTCGTACTGGCAATTGCCGGCGCGGCTATTCGATGACTCGGAAGAGCTGCCCGATTGGGCGAGGGCGGCGCTGGCCGCGGCGCAGCGCGCGGCGTTGCGCAAGCGGCCGAAGGTGCGCAAATCGGCCAAGGCGGTGGCGAAGCGGCCAGCACCGAAGCGGAAGCCGGCGAAGCGTAAGGCCAAAGCCTAGGCGACCTGGCTGCGGGTCTCGTCGGCGTATTCGGGATCGACTTCGCAGATCACGCGGTTGCGGCCGTTGCGCTTGGCGGCGTAGAGGCAGGCGTCGGCGCGCTCGATCAATGACTCCGTATCGTCGTCCGGTTTCAGGATGGAGACGCCGACCGAGATGGTGACGCGGCCGAGGATTTCGCCGGTGGACTTCTTCTTCAATTCCTTCGCCATGACGGCGCGGCGAATATGATCGGCGACCGTCAGGGCCTGGCGCAGGCCGGTGTTGGGCAGCACCACCGCAAATTCCTCGCCGCCATAGCGGGCGGTGATGTCCTGGCCCTTGATGGTCTGCTTCAGCGACATCGCAACCAGCCGCAGCACCTGATCGCCGGTGAGGTGGCCGTAGGAATCGTTGAACGATTTGAAATGGTCGATGTCGAACATCAGAAGCGACAACGGCTCGCTGCTCGCCAGCGCCGCCCGAACCGCCAAGTCGATCGAGCGGTCGAAATATTTGCGGTTGCCCAATCCGGTCAGCGGATCGGTCAGGCTCTCGGCGCGGATCGCCTCGAGGCTGTGCTGGAGATTGCTGATCTCGGTCTTTGACAGCGACAGCCGGTTCTCCAGCGCCTTGTTGGTCTCCTGCATCTCGCGGGTGGACTTCATCAGCCCATCGACGACCGCCTTGATCTGATCGCGGTTCTTGGCATTCCGGAGTTTCTCGCTGGCGCCGCTCAGCCTGGCGTCATAGCTCTGCGACATGTCGAGCGCGTCCGTGATCAGGTTCATCACGTCGTCGATTTCGCCGATCACGCGCGCGCCGACCTTGTCGATGCGGTCGGAAGTCTTGATGTGCGAGAGATAGGTTTCGTAGATCTGTTCGAGATCGGACTCGCTCAGTCTGCCGTTACGCGCCAGCGTCTCGTTGATGATCTTGTTGAGGGGGGCATTGTATCCGGTCGCGTAGACATACCAGATTTCGTAATTGCGCGGGACGGCGGTCTGCCGGAGGGATTTGATCTGGCCCAACGCGACTTCGGCAAACGCCAAAGTGCGTTCGTGTTCGTCCAGCAGCTTGACCACTGATCCGTCCCCAATATCGAGCAGCGCCGCTCGTTGCCCTGCCGCAATGATTCAATTATCTGCGGCAGGTTAATGGAGGAGAATGAACGGCCGGTAAATGGTTCCGGCCGTTGGGTCATGCCGAATTCGTTCAGACGCGGGCGCGAACTGGCCGCAACAGGAACGCCGGAAGATGCGAGTGATCGGCGGGCTCCGATTCAGCGTCACGCGCGGCGCGCCGCGGTTCGGGACGACCGATCGAGGGCACGCGCGAGGGCTGTGCAGGGGCGGGCGGCACGAAGGCTGCAGCCGCTGCCTGCGGCTGCGGGCCGGCACTGCGGCTGGCGCCCTTGGCATGCCGCGGTTCGCGTTCGCTCTTATCGCTGCGCTTATCAGTCTTGTCAGCACCCTTGGCGGCTCGCGGCTCGCGCTCACGCCGCGGCTTGCGGCCCCCGCGCGAACCTTCCCGGGAACCATCGCGTGAGCGATGTTCGCGTGGCTGATCGGTTTCGTCGGAGGAAACCGACTGCACGGCATAATCGCCTTCGGCGGCAGGAATGGTCTGGCCGATCAGCCGTTCGATCGCAGCAATCGATTTGCTGTCGAGCGGGCTGACGATCGAGATCGCGGTGCCCGCGCGTCCTGCACGTCCGGTACGGCCGATGCGATGCACGTAGTCGTCGGCATGGTGCGGCACGTCGAAATTGAAGACGTGGCTGACGGCTGGAATGTCGAGCCCGCGGGCCGCGACATCGGAGGCCACCAGCAACGGGATATCGCCCTTGCGGAATTGATCCAGCGCCGCGGTGCGGGCCGACTGATCCATGTCGCCATGCAGCGCGCCGACGCTGAAGCCGTGCTTCTGCAGCGATTTGTAAACGACGGCGACTTCGCGCTTGCGGTTGCAGAAGATGATCGCGTTCTGAAGATCCTTGGCGTCGCGCAGCAGGCGGCGCAGGATCTCGCGCTTCTCGTGTACCTCGCGACCGCCACGGACCTGGAACTGCGACACGCCTGTCGCGGTTGTGGCGGGTTTCGAGACTTCGATGCGCTCGGGATTGTGCAGGAAGTCTTGGCTGATGCGGCTGATTTCCGGCGGCATCGTTGCGGTGAAGAACAGGGTTTGCCGCGTGAACGGCACCAGCTTGCAGACGCGTTCGATATCGGGGATGAAGCCCATGTCCAGCATGCGGTCGGCTTCGTCGATGACGAGCAGTTCGACGCCGGTGAGCAGGAGGCCGCCGCGTTCGGTGTGGTCGAGCAGGCGGCCGGGGGTCGCGATCAGCACATCGACGCCGCGGGTCAGTTTTGAGTCCTGGTCGCCGAACGAGACGCCGCCGATCAGGAGCGCGACGTTGAGTTTCTGGCCGATGCCGTATTTGTCGAAATTCTCTTTCACCTGTGCCGCGAGTTCGCGGGTCGGTTCGAGGATCAGGGTGCGGGGCATTCGTGCCCGGGCGCGGCCCTTTTCCAGCATGGTGAGCATGGGCAGGACGAAAGCGGCGGTCTTGCCTGTGCCGGTCTGGGCGATGCCGAGGACGTCGCGGCGGGCCAGAACGTGGGGAATCGCCTGTTCCTGGATGGGGGTAGGGGTGGTGTAACCGGTGGCCGCAACCGCGGCGAGGACCTTATCGGAAAGGCCGAGATGGGAAAAAGACATTGAGCCTCTAGTCGACACCGCCGTTCGGAATCGAGGGTAAAAAGGCTGTCGCGTTTTGCCCCGAAACGGCGCGCTTTGAAAAGCTGGGGGCTCTGACTTACGCAGACGAGCGGCTAACCTAGGGAATCGCGTTTCGATCCAAGGCCGCGTTGATCGCGAACATAGGGTCGAAATGGCCAAAGTCAATCTGGGAACGAGCCATATTGCTAAAAAGCTTAATGTTTTCGCACAAATAACGGCGAAAACCGTCATTTGGCCGTCAAATCGAGCCGCTGTATTCTTATCAACCGGCGCCGTTGAACCGTGGGCATTGGGTTGTCGACTATGGCATGAAGCGGCTTTGCACGGCCCAAACCAGGACCATTCGTGCGCTGGGGGATTTCGATGAAGGGTTGGCTTTCCAGATTGCTCGCGGTGACGAGCGTTGCGGCTTGCATGGTGGCCTTCGCCGTCCCCGCTTATGCCGAAAAGCGCGTCGCGCTCGTGGTCGGCAACAACGATTACAGGAACGTGCCCAAGCTGCAGAAGGCGGTCAACGACGCCCGCACCATGGGCGATACGCTTAAGCAGCTCGGCTTCACGGTGATGGTGGCGGAAAACCAGAACCGGCAGGCGTTCAGCCAGACGCTGCTGGCGTTCGACAAGGCGGTCGATGCCGGCGACACCGCGTTCTTCTTTTTTGCCGGCCATGGCTTCGAAATCGCCGGCCAGAATTTCCTGCTGCCGACCGACGTGCCGGCGGCGACCGAAGGCCAGGAAGAGCTGGTGCGCGACGCCTCGGTCCTCGCCGACCGCATCATCGAGCGGCTGCAGAACCGCAAGGTGCGCACCGCCATCCTGGTGTTCGATGCCTGCCGCAACAATCCGTTCGAGCGCGCCGGCACGCGTGCGGTTGCCGGCCGCGGCGGCCTTGCGCCGATGACGCAATTGCCGGAAGGCGTGTTCTCGATCTTCTCGGCCGGGCCGCGGCAGACCGCGCTCGACCGGCTTTCCAATGACGACGCCAATCCCAATTCGGTGTTCACGCGCACCTTCGCCAAGGAGCTGACGCAGCCCGGCGCGAACCTCGTCCAGGTCGCGCAGCGGACGCGGCGGGCGGTCAGCGAACTGGCTGAGACTGTCCGTCACAAGCAGATCCCGGTCTATTTCGACCAGATGGTCGACGACGTGTTCCTAAACGGTCTGGCGAGCAAGGCGCAGCCGGAAGCGGCGGCGAAGCCCGCCGAGTCGTTGCAACAGCTCGCGGCATTGCCGCCGGTGCAGCAACTCAAGCCGCAGAACGATTCCGTCAACGCGCCGATCGCGATGTTCTCGCGTCACAATGGCGGCTGGACCGTGGTGTTCTCGATCGCCGACCCGACGCTCGGCATATCCTGGCGGCTGGGGGACAGCGGCAATTTCCGCGAGACCGGCTTCATGGATACGCTCGATCCGCGGACCCGCAAGCGGATGCCCAACCCGTCGGTCGAGCTTCCGGCCGATGCGCCGGCCGCGATGATCCAGGTGCGCTATGTCGACACCAATGGCGAGTTGCAGGGGCCGTTCCCGATCCGCTTCGACCCCGAGGCCGCCCTGATCCGCGACCAGCGCAAGATCCTCGACATGACCGCGACGAGTTGGCTGTCGTTCCGCGAATTCAACGGCCTGCTGGTCTACTACACGCACCTGATGTCGTATCGCTGCGCGATCCGCGAAGTGCGCGTCGGCATCGACTCTACGGTGCCCGACAAGGTTCTGAAAATGCCGCCATGCGATCCCCGGGATCCCAGCGTCATTCCGCACGAAGCGACGCCGTATTTGAAGCTCGCGCCGCAGACCAAATCGGTTTCGGTGGAGCTGACTTACCGCGACGGCAGCGTTTCGGAGATCAAGAGTTTCAGGCGGTAGTGCAGGGCTTCGAACGGCGATGGCCACGGACCTCTCATCCGTCGTCCCTGCGAACGCAGGGACCCATAGCCACCGTCGCCAGTTGCTGAAAGAAGCCGTCACCCATCCTACCAAGACAACATCCGCCGCGGTGTATGGGTCCCTGCGTTCGCAGGGACGACGGGATGGATGTAGGCACAACACAAAAAAATATGACTCCGCGATCTCGCGGCGGGGAGTGCCGGAAGACCAAGGCATGCGGCCAGGTAGTACCTGGTCAAGCAAGGTGTATGTATGTGCGTATTTCAGATGATCTTTCAAAAGCCGGGCCGATCACTCCGGGGCCGTGTCCGCCGGAATCGCTGCAGTTTTTCTTCGCAAATTTTGATCGAGTCGTAGGCGTGCGATGTCAGAGCTGACCGCTCCCGTCGTACGGCCGGAAATTCATGAACTCATCGGCTCGTGGCCGCAATCCCGGTCTGGCTTCTGTGTACGTATCAAAGCTGCTGGCCGTTCCGCTTCTGCTTTATCACTACGAACGCTCCCAGCGCGGGCATTGGGTGTTGTTCGCGTTCCTGGCTTCCTGTGTCCTGCTCATGGGATTGTCATGAGTGACATATTTCGCTGACTGGAAAGCCTCCTCGCCGGGTGCGATGGCTGGTGTCCCCGTCAGAAACTACATCGATCAAAGCCACGAATTCGCATTATGCCTGTTTGTCATGGCGCCGCTCCGAGTCTTCGAGCAGACCAAAACAGTCGGACATAGATGAATCGGGCATGGGAATCTCTCTTCCGCATACCCGTCTCAGCCTACGGATGCGCCGGCGTTTGCCCGGCTTATTCCGAGCGCCAGAATGCGATGCAAGAGGCCCGGGTAATCAAGTCCGTCATGCCGGGCCGCTGTAGCGAACTCTTGGCTCTTCGCGATTTCGGGATTGGGGTTCGCTTCAATGAAATACAGGGTGCCGTCGGCAGAGAGGCGAAAATCGATGCGCGCGTATCCATCGAGCCCCAGTGTTCGGTAGATGCGTTTCGCTGTTCGCTGAATGCGGGCGCGTACCTCCGGCGCAAGGTTCTTGGCCGGCCCATCTACAATTCCCACGCGCTCCTGATAACCGGGATCGTGTTTGACCTTCTCGGTGGCTATGGCCTGGCCGCCCATGGTGCCGAATTTCAATTCCCAAACCGGCAACACTCGCAACCGATTGTTGCCGAGCACGCCGACGTAAAGCTCACGTCCCTCGATATATTGTTCGGCGATCGCGGCGGTTCCGATCCGCTCGTGGACGAAGGCGACGCGCTCTGCGAGCTTCTCGTCGGTATCGACGACAGATGCCTGCGAGATACCCCGGGATCCATCTTCGTTCAGGCTCTTGACGATCAGCGGCAGCGCAAGACGCGCTGGCCGTTTGATCTTGCGGCGCATCGGAAACACGGCGAAGGTAGGTACCGCGATCCGGCGATGGTGCACCAACGTCTTGGACAGATCCTTGCCGCGCGCCAAGATCAGGCCACGCGGGTTGCACCCGGTATACGGGATCTGCATCAGTTCGAGATAGCTTGCGATGTGTTGGTCATACAGGGGCTCATTGTGGAACTCCTCCAGCAACGTGAATACCACGTGCGGCTTGAAACTTTCGATCTCCTCGCGCACCGGCTTGATTTCCTCCTGCGCACCGAGCGGGCGAACATCATGACCGGCCGCACGCAAGGTGCTCACGACGTCGTATTCTGTTTTCCATTCGTTGATTTGCCGCGCGGTGTATCCGTCGGTAGAGTCCGGGGGCACGAAGTCCGGATGCATGAGCACCAGAACGCGCAGGCGTCTCATAGCGCGATCCATTTTCGCCGCGAAGGACCAAACAGCGCATGCATGGTCTTGGCGGTCAACAGGACGGTGAAGTCAGCCACAAGCTTCCGATCGGAGCCGACAGCGCGCAGATTGAGCTCTCGGCAGCGGGAGATCATGTCGTCAAGTACAGCATCAAGCGTAAGTTGGTTCTCGCCCGTCCACCGCGCAACCAGCTGCCTGATGGGGGCGCGGTGCCGCCTGATGAATGCAGAAGCCGGCTGCCCCCGGCGATGCCGCGGATCGGCGGAAAAGAGCCGGGAGAGGTCGCGGTCGTAAGTCTTCGGTGGCCTGAAGGCGTAGAACGCCTGCTTCTTTTTATAGTGGTCGTCGAGTGTCTGGCTGAGTTCATGCAGCGGATCGACACGCTCCCGCGTCGTGACTAGGGGCCGCTTCCCGGCGATTTCCTCCATCAGTTCGTCGACATATTCGAGCTTCTTCAGCGCTGGCCAGCCGGCATAGCGCGTCCGCCAGTTCGAACGCGGCCGCAGCCACACCGCGAAGGTTTCGGCGAAATCCTCGTCTGGATGGCTCTGCGCGTACCAGAGCCGAAGATGCTGGACATATTGCCGGCTGGCCGGATTGGGCCGGTAGTAGCGCGGGTAGTGTTTTGAGGACCGGCCGAACAGCTGCTGCCAACGCCGGCGGCGCTGCAGCTGATAGCCGTGCTGGATGGCGTGGCCTGCCTCATGGCGGAGGATGGCCATGCATTCGGACCAGGTGCCGCCCTCGACGTCGAGCATCATTTTCTTCTCGAGCTTCATCAGGCGGGGATGGGTGAGATAGAATGGGATGGCAATGCCGGGCACATCTGCCGGACTGAACCATTCGCTCGATATCCATGTATGTGGCCGCAGCCGGATACCCCGCTCTTCGAGCTCCTCATAAAGAGTTCTGATACAATCCTCGAGCCAAGTGCCTTCGACCGCAACCCTCAGAGTACTGAGGCGTTGCTGGAGCAACTGCTCATCCGATAGCTTTTCCCAAGCATATTTCCGGCGGGGCATAGGCATCTAGAAGTCATAACAACTGGGTACTCAGATGGTGTCATAGGATGCTGCTGACAACAACTGCCCAGCCAGCTCCTGCGCCTGCATTCTGCCGACCTCGACGGAAGCCACGCGGATTCCTGCAAGTCGGAATCCCAGCAAATGCCAACCCAAATGCGCCGTCCGCGCATTGACAGGTTCACATATCAGTTATGAAATGACCGCGTTTTCACCCCAAATGCGTTAGGAGGGTGCAGATGAGTGAACATGAGAACCGACAGCTTGTCGAGCAGGCTTATGCCACTTTCAAGGCCGGTGACATCCCGACGCTGTTGCAATCCATGTCAGAGGACGTCACGTGGCAGTTGCCAGAGATTGAGAACGTGCCCTTTTCCGGCAAGCGACAGGGGCGCGGCACTGTCGGCGAGTTCTTTTCGACCCTCGCAAGCCTACAGGATGCGCGTTCATTCGAGGAGCGTGAATTCATTGCACAAGGCGACAAGGTCGTCGTGCTCGGTCATTACGTCTGGCAGGTCAAAGCCAACGGGCGCACCATCGAGGGCGACTTCGCGCACGTCTTCACCGTCCGCGGCGGTCAGATCGCGGCCTTCCACGAGTACATGGACTCAGCCGCGGTCGCCAAAGCCTATCGTTAGGGTTGAGCACCAAGTAGGAGCCTGGAGCGCGCCGGAGCTGACGTGGACTTGATGTCGCACGTGAGCTCCTCCGTTGAGCGGAGGTAACCTCACGGGAGCGCGCGATAGCGGCTCTTGATGACTTCGGCCTGACGGAACGATGGAAACTCCATTCGATCACTTCGTCGGCGTGGGTGAGTAGCGGCCGTTTGGAACGCTCGGCCCCGTGTCTATCATGCCCAGATCCACAAGCGTGCGATGGAATCGGCGCTTCTGTTCGGAAGGCGACGCAAAGTAAGTTTCCCGGCAATGGTCAAGCAAGCTGGCGCGGGTGGCAAATATCGGATCAAGCGGCAGACCTGCTTGCTGCAGGGCGACGGTCCCAAGAAAAGCAATATCCAGATCCGCGCCCGGTCCGGAAGCAAGGCAATCGGGTACGATGTTTAGCACCTCCATTGCATAAAATGTGCGGAACGCGCGCCGCGCATCGTTGGGGAGTTTGAGTTGCCGATCGATCCGCTTCGCCACTACGGGCTGATGATCCCCGTAGTGCACGATGAGAACAGGACGTTTGGGAAAATTCGTTGTCAGCTCAAACTTGAGCCTTTTCCAGGTTGAGGCTGTCTCCGCAAGCCTTGCGTAGTATTCGGCATATTGAGCATCGGGAAGGCTTGATGCGGCAAACGCACGTTCTCTCTCAAACTGTCCGGGCGCCGCCAGCCTTCGGTTGTGGGGGCCGTGATTGAAGTTAGTCAGTGCATATAGAAAGCGGGGTGCTGGGTCGTCAGCAATACCCTTCGTATGGGCCGCGAACGCCGCTTCCAGAAAAATTGCATCGGAATTTGTCGTCTCGAACCGGCGGATGTCGAACGGTGGAGGAAAATCGTCCGCAAAGAAGCGTTCGCTAAAGCCAATCGAACGGTAAAATTCATCGTAGTTGAGAAAATTGCGACGACAGCTCGACGCGAGCATGGTCCTGTACCCAAGCGCAGCCAATGCATGGGGAAGACTGTTGTGAAATCGGCCCGCGCCCTGCTTGAAAAGGTAATAGGCATTTGAACCGAAGCTTGCACTTGAAAGACCGGTCAACAAACTAAATTCGGATTGCCACGAACCCCCGCCGAAAATGTCGACGTTAAGGATTCCATGGAGGCCATTCTTTGGGGACAGAAACGCTTCGACAGTCGGCTCAATCGGAAGTCCAAAAATTCGGGGATCGAAAATCGATTCATGCTGGATGACGATAATGTCGGCATATTCGACGGTGCGCGCTGGTACGGCCGCCATTAGCGGCAACGGGTCATTTGCAATATCGCTCAGAGCCAATCCGCCGACTTGCCGCCAGGAATGTGGATCGATCAGCGAAGCCATGAAGGTCGAGTAAAAGCACCGCCGCTGGGCCATGATCCGCTGGAAGGAAATGCCGCCGCCGCTTATCCTGAAGGCCGTTACAACGCAAATAAGCGTAACGCCGAATAAAGAAACTCTGACATCCAGGGGAATTGATGGCCCGGTTCCGTGGATCAGAGTAGCTGATGCAGCCAGGAAGAGTGCGGCAGTTCCAGTCAGGACGGCTAATACGGCGCGCGGGTACTGCGATACAAAAAAGGGAGCTGTGCCTGCAAACATCAGTGGCAAGTCGGTTACGACAAGCTTAAGCGCGCTGTAATTATGTTTGATAGTCGATGCGGCGGTGATTGCTGCGGCCAGCACACCAGCCAGCAGGATCGCTCTGTCGAAATCGCCAACGATGAATGAGATTGCGGCCGCGCTAAGGAAGAGCATCGAGATCGCGAATGGCAGGTGCTCGGCGCTGCGTTCTGCCAGCACAATGACACCGATAGCTGCCAGCAATATCAGGGTCAGGATCATGTGAGTAAGGTAGCTGGAGGTGAGCGGAATTCAACAATTGCCGCGTCGTTGAGGCAAATAAAGATAACGTTCGTGTTAGGAGGCACGAGTCCTGCGTGAACCGCTGGGATGCCCGCTCTGGCGCTACCAGCGAGCGGTCGCCATGGCCTGGGTGTTTGCCTCGCTCTCGCCGGCGATCTCCTTTGCGCTGATCGGCGTCATCGTCGGCGAATTCATCGGCGCGGAGCGCGGTATCGGCCGCCTGATCATCGAGTCCGAGGCGCGGGCTGAAGCCACGGGGATGCCGGTGGGGGCGCTTTCGGCCATGATCTGGCGGCTGCAGGCTCATCTATTACGCTGGCAGCAGCACAATATGGTTGAGTAGGCTTGATGGTGTAATAGGCTTGGCTCTATCGATGCGAGGGAGCGAGCGATGAAAACACGTTGCTGCATCGTCGGCGGCGGGCCGGCCGGCATGATGCTCGGTTACCTGCTCGGACGCGCCGGCATCGATGTCGTGGTGCTGGAGAAGCACGCCGACTTCTTTCGCGATTTTCGTGGCGATACCGTGCATCCCTCGACGTTGCAGGTGATGGATGAACTTGGGCTGATCGACGGCTTCCTGAAACTGCCGCATCAGCGCCTGCAGAAGATGGAGGGAATGTTCGGCGGCGAGACGGTACGGATCGCCGATCTCGGCCGACTCAACGTCAAATATCCTTTCATTGCCTTCATGCCGCAGTGGGACTTTCTCAATTTCCTGCGCGAGAGCGGCAAGCGGTTTGCTTCGCTCAAGGTGATGATGTCGACGGAAGCCGTCGATCTGTTGCGTGACGGCGAGCGCATCAGGGGCGTGAAGGCGAAGACGCCGGATGGCGTGATCGATATCGAGGCGGACCTGACGGTGGCCTGCGACGGCCGCCATTCGCTGGTGCGCGAACGCGCCGGGCTCGAAGTCGAGGAAATCGGCGCGCCGATGGATGTGCTGTGGTTTCGCGCCGGCAAGGGGGAGGGTGAAAACGAAAACCTGTTTGCGCGGGTCGATCCCGGCAAGATGATGGTGACCTTCGACCGCGGCGACTACTGGCAATGCGCGTTCGTCATTCCCAAGGGGCAGTATGAGGCCGTGAAGGCGAGGGGACTGCCGGCGCTGCTCGACGATATCGCGCGGATGGCGCCGATCCTGAAATCGGGGCTATCAGAGGTGAAGAGCTGGGACGACTTGAAGCTGTTGACGGTTGCGATCAACCGGCTGAAGCGCTGGACCCGGCCGGGGCTCCTGTGCATCGGCGACGCCGCGCATGCGATGTCGCCGATCGGCGGCGTCGGCGTCAATCTGGCGGTGCAGGACGCGGTCGCCGCCGCCAACCTGCTGGCGGCGAAGCTGGCGGGCGGCTGTCCGTCGGAGGACGAACTCGACGCCGTCCGCCGCCGCCGGGAGTTTCCGGTCAGGATGACACAGCGGATGCAGGTGATGGCGCAAAACAACATCGTCAGCGCCGCGCTCAAGCCGGGCAATCAGCCGCTGAAGGTCCCGCTCGTGATGCGGCTGGTCACCGCCGTACCCTGGCTACAGGGCATCACGGCGCGGTTTATCGGCCTCGGGGTGCGGCCCGAACATGTGCAGTCGCCGGTCCGAGCCTAAAGACGATGCGGATGCAGAAAGCATCCCAGTGAGCAGAACGCAACAAAAAGCCCCGGACGATGCCGGGGCTTTGAGCTGTCGAAGGTTAGCGAAGATCAGTACTTCGCGACGACCGGGGCGCCGAACTTGTAGGCGATACCCACGCGAACGTCGTTGATGGTCACTCGGTTTCCGACTTCGGCACTGTTCGTGAGGAGGGAAACAAAGCTGGCACGACCGAGGTCGGTGTAACGATACTCGACACGGCCCAGCCAGTTGTCGGCGAAGGCGTATTCGATACCAGCACCGGCCGTCCAGCCGTCACTCGAATTGACATCCATCGTTACAAAGGGAGCGCCGGCGCCGGCAAACCCATACGAGGTATCCCAGCTTCCCCACGCCCAACCGGCGGTGCCGAACACCATCCAGCGATCGAAGGCCAAGCCGACCCGTCCTCTGACCGAGCCATAATCCTTGACGCTGGTCCGAATGTTATAAAGCGCCCCAGCGCTATTCGGGAAAATGCCAGAAGCGTTCAAATCGGCTGCCTGCCAGTCTGCCTCAACGCCGAGCACGACATTGCTGACCTGCCAGTTATAGCCCGCAAACCCGCCACCGATAACGCCGCTCGGGTCGACGCTGTAGGGGGTCGGAAAAAATCCAAATGCATTGGTCGCGATGCCGGTCGAGCGGCCCCAGCCATAACCGACGTCGGCGCCGATGTAGAATCCGGTCCAATTGTAGACGGAGGCAACGGCGACCGGAGCCTTCGTGTACGGCCGAGCGGCCAGATCCGCGGCCGAGGCGCTGACAGTGCCGGCGACCAAGGCAGCAGCAGCGATAGCGAACTTTTTCATTATTTCCTCCAATTCATGCAAGTAACGCGAGTAATGCATGCTGTCGTACATATCTCAGGAACCGCGGCAAAGCTGTCACCTGCACGCCACAGTCGTGGAACTTCCAACACCGTTACACCAATAGATTGCCGAAGGACGGCCGCGATTCGGCTCCGAAGGTGAAAAAACGGGGAGATTTGAGCGATTGGGCTGCTCGGTCGGCGCCGGGAAACCACCTTCCCGACGAATCGCTTTCCCTCAGCGTTAAGGGCAGCCTAACAAACAGCCCGCCTATCCCATAACAGAGTACCCGCCATCGACAGGAATCGCCGTACCGGTGACGAAATCGGAGGCGGGCGAGGCCAGGAACACCGCGATCCCGGCAAAATCATCGATGGCGCCCCAGCGCGCCGCAGGCGTCCGCGCCAGCACCCGGTCGTGCAGGCCGTCGATCTCCTTGCGGGCGCGCTTGGTCAAATCCGTGTCGATCCAACCCGGCAGCACGGCGTTGGCTTGGATGTTGTCGGCCGCCCAGGCGCAGGCGCAGGAGCGGGTGAACTGGACGATGCCGCCCTTGCTGGCGGCATAGGCCGGCGTGAAGCTGGCGCCGAAGATCGACATCATCGAGCCGATATTGATGATCTTGCCGCCGCCAGCCGCCTTCATGGCGGGATAGACTGCCTGCGAGCACAGGAAGGCGCTGGTGAGGTTGGTCTGGATCACGCTGTTCCATTCGGCGATATCGAGCGCGTGCGGCGGCTTACGAATATTGATGCCGGCGTTGTTGATGAGGATGTCGATCCGGCCGAACTCGCCGGCGACGCGGCTGACCATGGCGGCGACCGCGGCCTTGTCGGTGACGTCGGCCGCGACCGCGATCGCCTTCGCGCCGCCTTGCGCAAGCTCGGCGACCGCAGCCGCCGACTTGGCCTCGTTGCGGCCCACCACCGCGATCGCCGCGCCGGCTTCTGCCAATCCCCTGGCCATGCCGAGCCCGATGCCGCCATTGCCGCCGGTGACGATGGCTACCTTGCCGGTGAGATCGAAGGGTCCTGTCTTCATGGTTGTTGTCCGTTTGTTTTTAGGTTGCGTAGTTGTGTAGGGTGGGCAAAGCGAAGCGTGCCCACCATCCGCCGTTCCTGAAGATGGTGGGCACGGCGCGATAGACGCGCCTTTGCCCACCCTACAAATCTACGAATCTAGCGATTGCCTTGCCAGATCAGGATCAGGCCGACGGCGCCGAGCAGCGCGCCATATCCGGCCCATTGCAGTTGATTGATCATGAAGCTCGATGGCGGCCAAGGAATCGCCCCCGTGCCTTGCCCGATCCACAGCAAGCCGATGGCAAGCGCCAGAAAGCCGATGATCGAAAGCGATCTGGCCATGGATTGCCTCCGTTTGCGCGCGTCTGTTCTCGGGGACGCCGCTGGACATGTATCCGTCAATCTCTGGCAAAGCGCCGCCGTTGGTCGCTCGGAATATTAGCGCCACATGGAGCCGAACCGCCAGCCGCAGAAGAAGATCTGCTGGTCAATGGAGCGCGGGTCGCGTTGGAAACCAATGCCGCGTGCCCCGTATGCGGACAACAAAAAAGCCCCGGACGATGCCGGGGCTTTTGAGCTTCAGATTTAGAAGAGATCAGTACCTGGCGGCAACCGGAGCGCCACCCCAGTTGAAGCGGTAGACCAGCGAGGTGCTGATGGTCTGCGTCCAGGGCTTGAAGGTAACTGCAGTGCCGGTCGGACCACCGCCGAGGGCAGGCGTGACCGTCCCGGGCAAGCTGATGCGGTCATAGAAAGCAGAGCGATACTCTGTCTTCATGAACCAGCCGGGAGCCGAGATGCCGAACAGGTCCAGGTTGTTCTCGACGCCGCCGCCAATGAACCATCCATTACGATCAAAGGAAGGCGTGGTGTAAATTGCGCCGACACCACCGGCGAAAAGGTCAGATTGAGTCGTGCCCGACCACTCTGAACCAGTGTAGCCAGCATTAACGTAAGACAACACGTTGGGAGCAACCAGATAGCCCAGTCGCACACCCGCGGCATAGCTCGTCTCAAGCTTCATACGGCCTTCGGTCTGGAAGAAAGGATCGGAGAGGGAGCCGCGGATATCTCCGAACTGCGCGTCACCGAAAATACCGGCCACCCATCGGCCGGCGAACTGCATATCATAGCCGGCGCCGACCGTTCCGAACCAGCCGCTGCCGCCATTCCGCTGGTCGCGGGTGATGGCAATAGCGCCGGGGAAAGTCTGGACGTTGCTATCGGCGTTCCAGAGCCCACCGCCGCCACCACCGAAGATGTAGAAGCCGGTCCAGTTGTATACGGCGGCCACGGGGGCCGGAGCTTTGGCGTAAGGGCGAGCTCCGAGATCAGCCGCAACAGCCGATCCCGAGAATGCCGCTACCGCGGTCAGAGCGATCACTAACTTCTTCATGTCCCAATTCCCTTAGTTCAAAGCGTCGAAGCCGACCGCTCCAACAAGTGCGCGAGCACCCGATTCCCAAAACCCAGTACGGTGACTATACGCAGTTCCGCCCAAAAAGCTGTTGCGGGGGAAACACAGCCACCGGAAAACGAAAGACCGGGAAATGCCCGAAAAACAGGCAAATTCGGGCGTTAACCAGTCCAAAATGCCGGAAACCGCCCGAAAGCTGCCTCTAATGGTGAAATCAGACGTCCAGCAGGTCGTCGCTGGCGAATTCCGCCTTGTCGGAGATGAAGGCGAACCGCGCCTCGGCCTTGGTTCCCATCAGCCGCTCGACAGAATCGGCGGTGCCTTCGCGGTCGTCGGCCAGGAGCACCACGCGGAGCAGGGTACGTCTGGCCGGATCCATGGTGGTTTCCTTGAGCTGCGCCGGCATCATCTCGCCCAAGCCTTTGAAGCGGCCGACATCGACCTTGGCGTTGGCGTTGAATTCGTTCTTCAGCAGCGTGTCCTTGTGGGCGTCGTTGCGGGCGTAAACCGTCTTGGCGCCATGGGTGAGGCGATAGAGCGGCGGCACCGCCAGATAGAGATGCCCCTCGTCGATCAGTCGGGGCGTCTGGCGATAGAAGAACGTGATCAGGAGCGAAGCGATATGCGCGCCGTCGACGTCGGCGTCGGTCATGATGATGATGCGGGAATAGCGCAGATCTTCTTCGCGATAATGCGCGAGCGTCCCGCAGCCGATCGCCTGCATCAGATCGGCGAGCTGCGCGTTGGCGGTGAGCTTGTCCTTGCCGGCGGAGGCGACGTTGAGAATCTTTCCGCGCAAGGGAAGCACGGCCTGGGTCTTGCGGTCGCGCGCCTGTTTCGCACTGCCGCCGGCCGAGTCGCCCTCGACGATGAACAGTTCGGAGCCTTCGGTGGCGGTGTTGGTGCAATCGGCAAGCTTGCCGGGGAGGCGGAGTTTCTTCACGGCGGTCTTGCGTGAAGTCTCCTTCTCCGCGCGGCGGCGCAGCCGCTCGTCGGCGCGCTCGACGACGAAATCCAGCAGCTTGTTGGCCTGCAGCGGATTGCCCGACAGCCAGTGATCGAACGGATCCTTGATGGCCTGTTCGACGATCTTCTGCGCTTCCGCCGTAGCGAGCCGGTCCTTGGTCTGGCCCTGGAATTCCGGCTCGCGAACGAACACCGAGAGCATCACGGCAGCTCCCACCATGACGTCTTCCGACGTGACGGGCGCGGCGCGCTTGCCCTGGCCGATACGCTCGGCGTGGTCTTTCAGGCCGCGCAGCATCGCGCTGCGCATGCCGGACTCGTGCGTACCGCCATCCGGCGTCGGCACCGTGTTGCAATAGGAGGAGAGGAAGCCGTCGGCGTCCGCCGTCCAGGCCACCGCCCATTCGCAAGCGCCATGGGCGCCGTTGCGTCCCGATTTGCCGGAGAAGATATCCGGATGCACCAGCGTGTCGGCGTGGATCGCCGCACCGAGATAATCCTTCAGCCCGCCCGGGAAGTGGAAACTGTCCTCGGCCGGCACATCCTCGATGCCCTTCAGCAGCACGGGATCGCAGCGCCAGCGGATCTCGACGCCGCCGAACAGATAGGCTTTCGAGCGCGTCATCTTGAACAGGCGCTGCGGCTTGAAGGCCGCCTTGGCGCCGAAGATGTCGGTGTCCGGCTTGAAGCGGATGCGGGTGCCGCGGCGGTTGTTGATCTTGCCGAGGTCTTCTAGCTTGCCCTTGGGATGGCCGCGCTCAAAACTCATCCGATAGAGTTTCTGGCTGCGCGCGACTTCCACCTCGAGACGCGAGGAGAGGGCGTTGACCACGGAGACGCCGACGCCGTGCAGGCCGCCTGAGGTCTCATAGACCTTGGAGTCGAACTTGCCGCCCGAATGCAGCGTGCACATGATGACTTCGAGCGCGGATTTCTTCGGAAATTTCGGATGCGGATCGACGGGAATGCCGCGGCCGTTATCGGTGACGGTCAGAAAACCGTCGGCGGTCAGTTCGACCTCGATGAATGACGCGTGTCCCGCCAGCGCCTCGTCCATGGCGTTGTCGATGACTTCGGCGAACAGATGATGCAGCGCCTTTTCGTCGGTGCCGCCGATATACATGCCGGGGCGGCGGCGCACCGGCTCCAATCCTTCCAGCACCTCGATGTCGGCCGCCGTGTAGCCGGCCTCGGCGCTGGTCGCCCGTGACGCGGCCTTGGGCGCGGCGCGGCCCTTCGGTTCCGCCCCGAAAAGGTCGTTGGCAGATTTAGGTTTTGTAGCTGATTTCAATGACTTGGACATGGCTCTTTAGGTGTTGCGCGCAGCGCGCGGCAGCGAATCGGTTGCTGTGACTATGCCACGGATGGGCTCAAAAAGTGACGCCCCGGCGCGATGGCGGGCGGCAGTAACCCTCTTGGCGGTGGGAATCAACGAAGATCACGTCCAGTGTCCGGCTTTGTGACTTGAAGTCACGCAATCTGCTGGCGTACCTCTTCGCGGGGCTCGGAACCTCCAAGGTTCGCCGGCGGAGAAGGGGCGGAGGCGTTTCAGGACATGGAAGAATTTGCGCGTGCCCTGGTTGATTTCGTGCGCGACAATCAGGCCTGGGCCGCTCCGATCGTTCTCGTGCTGGCGTTTGGCGAATCTCTCGCCTTCATCTCGCTGCTCGTGCCGGCCTGGGGGGCGCTGGTTGCAATCGGCGCGCTGATCGGCGTCAGCGGCATCAATTTCTGGCCGGTCTGGCTGGCCGGCGGCATAGGCGCGGCGCTGGGCGATTGGGTTTCGTACTGGATCGGCTTCAAATACAAGGAACACGTCGCAGAGATGTGGCCGCTGTCGCGCTATCCGGGAATCCTGCTGCGCGGCGAGGACTTCGTTAAGAAATGGGGCGTGCCCTCGATCTTCATCGGCCGCTTCTTCGGGCCGCTGCGGGCCTCTGTGCCGCTCGCTGCCGGCATTTTCGAGATGTCCTACTGGCCGTTCCAGATCGCCAATTTCGTCTCTGCGCTGGTCTGGTCCGCTGTCTTGCTGCTGGTCGGCGATGTGATGGGGAAGCTCGCCGAATGGCTGTGGCGGGTGGCGTAGGGGCAGACTGGAATAAGCTGATGACGAGGGTGTTAGCCCCAAAGATACTCGAGCCATCTTTGCGTTACCGTCGCGAAGCCGTCGTCGCGCTATCGCAGAAGCGCTGGTAGATTCGGCAGCAACCGAACCAAGGCACGCATCAAACCGCATCCATCGTCTCACTGGGAGGACATCACCATGGAATTGACACGACGTTACGCACTCGCCGGCGCCGCAGCGCTCGCCGCCACGCCGCTCTTGCCGCAAGCGCCCGCCAGGGCGGCCGCGCCGGTGGCGGACAAGCAGGCGCCGAGCTTCTATCGCTACAAAGTTGGCGACGCTCAGGTGACGGCCATCTCCGACGGCGTCAACAATTTCGCGCTGCCGGACACGTTCGTGCTCAACGTCAAGAAGGACGAAGTCAACGCGGCGCTCGAAAAGAACTTCATGCCGAAGGACAAGATGTCGATCCAGTTCGCGCCGCTCGTCATCAATACCGGCGGCAAGCTGGTGGTGGTCGACACCGGCAACGGCGCGGCCGCCTTTGCGTCGAGCAAGGGCAATGTCGGACAGTTCGGCGCCAACATGGTGGCCGCCGGATTCGATCCCAAGGCGGTCGACATAGTGGTGATCTCGCACTTCCACGGTGACCACATCAACGGTCTCCTGACCGCCGAGAACACGCTCGCATTCCCCAATGCCGAGGTGCTGGTGCCGGCGGCAGAGTGGAAGTACTTCATGGATGACGGTGAGATGAGCCGTGCGCCGGAAGGGCGGATGCAGACGGTGTTCAAGAATGCCCGTCGCGTCTTCGAGGCGGGACTGAAGAAGAAGGCGACGCCCTATGAGTGGGGCAAGGAAGTCGCACCGGGACTGACAGCGGTGGAAACCATCGGCCACACGCCGGGCCACACCTCCTATGTGCTCTCCTCGGGCTCCGACAAGGTGTTCATCCAGTCCGACGTCACCAACCTGCCGGCGCTGTTCGTCACCAATCCGGGTTGGCACCTGATGTTCGACCAGGATCCGGCGCTGGCGGAAAAGACCCGCCGCCGGGTTTACGACATGCTGGTCGCCGACAAGATGCGGGTCCAGGGCTTCCACTATCCGTTCCCGGCCAATGGCTTCGTCGAGAAGGACGGCAACGGTTACCGCCTGATCCCGGCGCCGTGGAATCCGGTGATCTGACGCCAGACCCTGCCGGAATAGCAGTCACAACTTGACGTCAGGCGGGCGCGGCTTTATAGCCGCGCCCATGATTATCGCCGCGACCATGACCATCGCTCGCCGCCGCCGCATTATCGCGGTATGGGCGGACGTCTGCGTTTAAGATCGTCGCCCCTGCCGCCGGATCGGGTCCCGCGGCTTCTTCCTTTTCCAGAAAACGCGGTCTGAACTGGCGGCTCCTACGTCAAGCAGGAGTTTGAGATGTATACGCCTCCACCGTTCAAGTCCGACCGCGCCGCGAGCCTCGCGTTCGCGGAAGCGCGCGGCTTTGCGCTGGCCTGCGCGTGGGATGGCAACAAGCCGGTCGCCTCGTCGCTGCCGTTTTATCTCACCTCGGCCAATGACGGCACGCCGCGCGCGCTGTTTCACGTCGCGCGTCACAATCCGCTGGTAAAGCTGGCGGACGGGACGACGTCATGGCTGCTGGCCGTCAACGGCGCGGATGCCTATGTGTCGCCGGACTGGTACGTCTCGCCGGACCAGGTGCCAACCTGGCTCTATCAGGCAGTGCATCTGACCGGCCCGGTGCGGACGATGTCCGACAGCGAACTCGCCGAGCAGATCGAGGCGCTCAGCGCCAAGTTCGAGGAGAGGCTGCTGCCGAAGAAGCCCTGGCTGTCGTCGAAGATGACGGCCGGGCGGCTGGAAGCGATGAAGAAGGCGATCGTGGGCCTTGAGATGACGGTTGAAGAGGTCGAGGGCAGCTTCAAGCTTAACCAGCACAAATCCGAAACCGACTATGCGGCGGTTGCGGGGTCGCTTGCCACGCAGGCCGACGCCGGCGCACAGCAGATCGCGCATTTGATGAAACAGGCGCGGCCCAACGCGTTTGCAAACGAACTGGCCTTTGCCGACGAAACGAACCAGCTCGAAAGGAGCGCGCCATGACACTCACCGACAGCCACCAGCCCAAAACCGCCGGCGCCGCGACCAGGCCCGCCGTGTTCGTTGACGGCGCCTCCGGAACGACGGGCCTCGGCATTCAGGAGCGCCTTCGGCTGCAGAACGACGTCGTGGTGAAAAGCATCGCCGAGGATAAGCGCAAGGATGCCGGCGCCAAGCGGGCGCTGATGGAGGAGGTCGACCTCGTCATCCTCTGCCTGCCTGACGATGCCGCGAAGGAAACCGTGGCCCTGATCGACGGCATGGGTGCTTCGGCGCCCAAGGTGCTCGACGCCTCGACGGCTTTTCGAGTGGCCAGCGACTGGACGTACGGCTTTCCGGAACTCACGCCTGACCAGGCCGACAAGATCCGGACCGCGCGCAAGGTTTCGAATCCCGGCTGCTATCCGACCGGCGGCATCGCGCTGCTGCGGCCGTTGGTCGATGCCGGCCTGTTGCCTGCGGACTATCCGGTCACCATCAACGCCGTCAGCGGCTATTCGGGCGGCGGCAAGTCGATGATCACGAGTTTTGAGGATGGCAGCGCGCCGTCCTTCGAGCTCTATGGCCTCGGCTTCGAGCACAAGCATCTGCCGGAGACGCAGCTTTACTCAAAACTGACGCGGCGGCCGATCTTCGTGCCGTCGGTCGGCAATTATCGGCAGGGCATGCTGGTCTCGGTGCCGCTGCATCTCGACACGCTGACGGGCAAGCCTGGTGGCGCTGACCTGCACGCGGCGCTGGCGAAACGCTACGCCGGGAGCAAATACGTCTCGGTCATGCCGCTTGAGAACGCGGCGACCAAGGGCGGGCGGATCGAGCCCGAGGCGCTCAACGAGACCAACAAGCTCGAACTCTACATCTTTGCCAGCGACAAACATCGTCAGGCGGTGCTGGTCGCGCGGCTCGACAATCTGGGCAAGGGTGCCTCGGGCGCCGCCGTGCAGAACATGCGGCTGATGCTCGGCCTTGCCGACAAGTAACTGATCCGGCGTTGCTGCGAGGCAAGCCCGGTGGGACGAAACGACGTTGCAATTCTACCGCGGCAAGATAATCAAATGACGCCTGAAGGGAACGCGTGATGAGCTCGAAGAAGGTCGGCATTCTCGGCGCCTCCGGTTACACCGGGGCCGACGCGGTGCGCCTGTTGGCGCGGCACCCGAATGCCGAGATCACGGCTCTGACCGCCAATACCCACGCCGGCAAGTCGATGGGCGAGGTGTTTCCGCATTTCTTCATGCTTGACCTGCCGAAACTGGTTGAATGGGAGAAGGTCGACTGGACCAGCCTCGATGCGGTGTTCTGCGGGCTGCCGCACGGCACCACGCAGGAGATCATCGCCGCCGTCCTCAAGGCCAACCCGAAGATCAAGGTTCTCGACATGTCGGCCGACTTCCGGCTGCGCAACAAGGACACCTATGCGCAATGGTACGGCCACGAGCACCGGGCGCTCGAACTGCAGGGCGAAGCCGTGTACGGCCTCACCGAGTTTTACCGGGAGAAGATCACGTCTGCGCGGCTGGTCGCCTGTCCCGGCTGCTATCCGACCGCGGCGCTGCTCGCGCTGGTGCCGCTTGCGAAAGCCAAATTGATCGACGTCGACGACATCGTCATCGATGCAAAATCGGGTGTCACCGGCGCCGGGCGCGGACTGAAGCAGAACACGCTGTTCAGCGAGGCGGGCGAGGGGCTGTCGCCCTATTCGGTCGGCACCCATCGGCACGCGCCTGAGATCGAGCAGGAGATCGGTGTCGCCGCAGGCTCGGCGGTGACGGTGAATTTCACACCGCACCTCATTCCGATGGCGCGGGGCGAACTCTGCACGTCCTATGTGAAACTCAATGGCGCAACGCCGGACGATTTGCGCGCCGCGCTTGAGAAAGCCTACGCCAACGAACCCTTCGTGCATGTTGCGAAGAAGGGCGTGCTGCCGCAGACCCAGAACGTGCGCGGCTCCAACTATGTACAGATCGGCGTCGTCGCCGATCGTATCAAGAACCGGGCGATCGTGATTTCCACGCTCGACAATCTGGTGAAGGGCTCGGCGGGGCAGGCCATCCAGAACATGAACCTGATGTTCGGGCTGCCTGAAACGGCCGGACTGGAGCAGATCGCGCTGTTCCCGTGACGTGAGGTGCCGCGGTGGACGAGGAAACGCTGCAATTCTACCGCGGCAACGCCGAGGCCTATGCCGGGCGCGAGATCACCTCGCGTCAGGCGCGGCTGACGGCGTTTCTGGCGCTGCTTCCGCCGGGCGCGGCCATTCTCGAACTCGGATGCGGCGCTGGCGGCGACACGGCGGAAATGCTGGCCCACGGGTTCGATGTTCGCGCAACCGACGGGTCGCCGGAAATGGCTGCCGTTGCGTCGAAGCGTCTCGGCCGCGTCGTCGCGACGCTCCTGTTTCATGACCTCGATGAGGTCGAGGCGTACGACGCCGTCTGGGCCAACGCCTGCCTGCTTCATGTGCCAAGGCCTGAGCTTGCGAATGTTCTCGCGCGGATTTGGCGCGCGCTGAAGCCTGCGGGCTATTTCTTCGCAAGCTACAAGGAAGGCGATGGCGACGGCCGCGACACGCTCAATCGCTACTACAATTATCCGTCACCGGACTGGCTGCGTGCGACCTATGCCGATGCGGGCAAATGGAACTCGCTGTCGATCGAGCGCGGTGAAGTCAAAGGCTTCGACGACAAGATGGCGTCGATGCTGTTTGTCGTTGCCAAAAAAGGCGGCTGAAGAACGGCTTCCAAGCCCGTGATATTGCCCGGATATTGCCGCAGTTCGTAGCGTGAGAGAGATCGCCGGAGGATGTGGCTGGCAGGCTACAGCTTTAAGATACGAATCCGTTAAGGACATTCCGAGTGCCAACAGCGCGTGTGTTGGAAAGTTGGGAATGCCGGACTGGGAATGCCGTAAATGAAATTGAAGACGTACTTGCTGGCCACCGCTCTCATTGGGATCCGCCCCCTCGATCGCCGCAGACCTCGCCGCCCGTCCCTACACCAAAGCTCCAGCACTGGCCGCCGTCTACGATTGGACCGGCTTTTACATCGGCGTCAACGCAGGCGTCGGGCTTGGCCGTGATCGCCTTCAGCACGATTGGATTGGCGCAGGCACGCCTTATTCGTTCTACACGTCGCCGCAGGGCGGCTTCGGTGGTGGCCAGTTCGGCTACAACTGGCAGACGGGTTCGGTGCTTGGCCCGATCGTTTTCGGTGTCGAGGCAGATTTCCAGGGCGCTGGCCTGAGCGATGATCGCACCAATTTTTCGATTATCGCTGTCAACACGGCCTACAGCCAGAAACTCGACTGGTTCGGCACTGCACGAGGGCGCATCGGTATCGCCAATGGTCCGGTGCTGAGCTATGTGACCGCAGGCTACGCATTCGGGAACGTCAAGACCAATGCGACCCAATCGGCACTCGGCGTCACCTCGACGTTCTCGACGGACCGCACGCAGAGTGGATGGGTCGTCGGCAGCGGCGTCGAAGCGGCGCTGGGCGGGAACTGGACCGGAAAGATCGAGTACCTCTACCTCAATCTCGGCAACAAGACCGATGCTTCGACGCTCTTTGCTCCGACCACGATCAACACCGAGATTCGTGAAAACATCTTTCGCGTCGGCCTGAACTATCGGATCGGTGGCAAGGCTTATGCGCCGGTCGCTGCCGCCAACTGGGCTGGTTTCTATCTCGGCGGCAATTTCGGTTCCGGCACCGGCCGGGATCGTAGCTCCATGAGCATACCGGCGGCGGGGATCGTTGAGACCTTCAACCTCGCGCCCGACGGGATCAATGGCGGCGTCCAGGCGGGTTACAACTGGCAGGCAGCCAACTGGGTGTTCGGTCTGGAGGCCGATATTCAGGGCAGCACGCAGAAAGACAACAAGACTTGCGTGACCTTCTGTACCCCGGGTCTGGTTCTCGCGGCCTATGACGCCACGCTGCCGTGGTTCGGCACGGTGCGCGGGCGGCTGGGTTATTCGGTGGGATCAACCCTGTTCTATGCCACCGGCGGTCTCGCTTACGGCAGCATCAAGACCAAGATCGCCACGAACTCGTTCGTCGGCCCGGTGACGCAATCCTTCTCGCACACCAATACCGGCTGGACCGCGGGTGCGGGCATCGAAATGCCCTTTACGCTGCTGGGATTGCTGGGCCCGAACTGGACCACCAAGACCGAATACCTCTACGTCGACCTCGGTTCGACGTCGGACAGCTTCATCTTCGGTGCTACCCCGGCGACGACGACCCGATCCGTGACCGAGCACGTCTTCCGCACGGGCATCAACTACCACTTCAATTCGCCGGTCGTCGCGAAGTACTGAGCGTCATTTCAGGACGCATCAACGAAAAACCCCGGGCCGAGGCCCGGGGTTTTGCTTTGGCTTACGTATCGTGAAACGAACCTCAAACCACCTTGAAGATTGCCAGCGCCAGCACGGCTTGCGCCAGGAAGCCGACGGTGAAGGCCAGTGTGCGGAACACCGGCAAGCCCAGCGTGTAGACGATCAGATGGGCGACACGGGCCCAGAAATACACGGCGCAGGCCATCACGGTCCATCTGTCCGAATAGTCGATGGCGTTGAGGATCAGGACCAGCGGTGCAAAGATGATCAGGTTCTCGATCGCGTTGTCGTGCGCGAACATCAGCCGGTTGGCCCAGTCCGCATGCGGCTTGTCGTTGCGCGAGGGGTTGGCCATGGCGCCGGAGAGGCCGCGCACCTGACAGCGGTTGATGATGTAGGGAACCCACAACAGCCCGGTCAAAATCACGGTGAGAGTCAGCCAGAACAATTCGCGGGTCATTGTTTCCCCCTCAACTGATTTCAAATCCCGGCGCGGGATGGCCGATTATACCGGACAACGCGAGTCGGCGCTATGCGCGGACCTTGACGTAGCTGCCGGGCGCGTCCTCGATCGGCGGCATCTCCTCGGAGCCGACGGGGCGCGCGGGCACCTGCTCGGCGTCCAGGCTCTCCAGCCATTGCCGCCAGTCGGGCCACCACGAGCCCTTGTGCTCGGTGGCATTCCTTAGCCAGTCGGCGAGCGTGACGTCCTTGATCTTGTCGTTGGTCCAGTACTGGTACTTGCCGCCGGCCGGCGGGTTGACCACGCCGGCGATGTGGCCGGAGCCGGACAGCACATACTTCACCGGGCCGCCGAAGAACTGCGAGCCGTAGAGCACTGAATCCGCCGGCGCGATGTGATCCTCTTTGGTCGCCAGATTGTAGACGGGCACCTTGACCTTCGACAGGTCGAGCAGCGTGTTGTCGAGCACCATGCTGCCGGTGGAGAGCCGGTTCTCCAGATAGCAGTTGCGCAGATAATACGAATGGTTGGCCGCCGGCATCCGCGTGGCGTCGGAGTTCCAGTGCAACAGGTCGAAGGCGGAGGGCGGGTTTCCCTTCAGATAATTGCTGACGACGTAGGACCAGATCAGGTCGTTGGAGCGCAGCATGTTGAAGGCCATCGCCATCCTGCTGCCTTCGAGCACGCCGGCGGCGTGCATGTCGCGCTCAAGCGCCGAGATCTGGTCTTCATCGACGAACACCAGCAGATCGCCCGCATGGGTGAAGTCGACCTGCGCCGCAAAGAACGTCGCAGAGGTGACGCGCTGGCGCCGCTTCTCCGCGAGCCATGCCAGCGTGGAGGCGAGCAGGGTGCCGCCGACGCAGTAACCGGCGGTATGGACCTTCATCTCGCCCGTCACCTTTTCGATGACGTCCATCGCGGTAAGCGGGCCTTCCTTCATGTAGTCGTCGAAGGTTTTCTTGCCGAGTTCCTTGTCGGGATTGACCCAGGAGATCACGAACACGGTGATGCCCTGGTCGACGCACCATTTGATGTAGGATTTTTCCGGCTTGAGATCGAGAATGTAGAACTTGTTGATCCAGGGCGGCACGATCAGAAGCGGCGTGCGCAGCACGGTCTCCGTGGTCGGCGTGTACTGGATCAGCTGCATCAGCTCGTTCTGGAAGATCACCTTGCCCGGCGTCGTCGCCATGTTGACGCCGACGACGAGGTTCGTCGGGTCGGACTGGCGGATGCGCAGGGAGCCGCGGCCGGCTTCGATGTCTTCGGTGAGCATCTTCATGCCGCGGACGAGGTTGTCGCCGTTCGAGGCCAGCGTCTCGCGCAGCACTTCCGGATTGGTGAGGATGAAATTCGACGGCGCGATTGCGTTGGTGATCTGCTGAACGTAGAACTCGGCCTTCTTGCGCGTGTGCGGATCGACGTCGGCGTTCTTCACCAGTTCCTGCGCCCATTGTGCGGTGAGCAGATAGAGCTGCAGCACGAAATCGAAGAACTGGTTCGATTTCCACTCCGGATCCTTGAAGCGCTTGTCGCGCGGCGACGGCTCGATCGCAGGCTTGGCCTGTTCGCCGGCCATGCGGCGCGCCGCCTGGCCCCAGAGATCGAGATAGGCCTTGCCCATCCTGGTCTGCAGGTCTTCGGCGCGTTCCCTGTCCGTCATCCAGTATTCGGCCACCTTGGTGAACGTCTTGATGACTTCACCGATTTCACTGGGCGGCTTGTCCTTCGGTTCTCCGCCCTCGCGCGGCTTGAGATAGGCCGCGAGTGCTTGGCCGCTCGTCTCCATCGCCTTGGCGATGTTCATGGCGAAGGCTTCGGCGTTGAAGGAGTTCGCAGACTGCGTTTCGGTGTTGACGTCGCTCATATCAAGGACACTATAGCTTCGTTTCGCGTTCGTCACCGCGTGGATTGATGGCAAGAGGGTTGGCGTTAACCCTGTTGCACTGCGATAAAGTTTGCGTGTTCACACAAGTTGCACACATTGCGGCCGCACCGATCACATTTGCTCTTTGGGCTTTAATCGTTTCGGGCGACAATGGTTTGAACGGTTCTAGCGAAATCAACGCCGCGGGACGGCTTGGCGTTGCAAAGCTCGTACCACCGCATAGATGCGATCGTGTTGCGCGCGTGGTGCTCAGGTAGTTGGGGATTTTCTGAACGGATGCCGGTCACTCGGACGATAAGGCTGTGGTCGATTGCCGCGCTGTTCGCGTCGGCATTTGCGCTTGGCGGCTGCTCGACCCAGATCGCGGATATGCCGGGCCTTGGCGTGCCGGCTGGCGCGCCCGAGCGTCCAAAGGAAGCCGGTGGCTATCTACCGGTGCATGACCTACCGCCGGACCGCAACGAGGAGGCGATGAAGCCGGCTGAACTGGCTAAAATTCAGTCAGAATTGACGGCCGCCCGCGACCGTCAGGCGACGGCCGCTACCCCGGCCAAACCCGCTAAGAAGTAAGGAAGCTGCCGTTTCGGCGCGCTGTCCCGGCGCGAACCGGCCGACCCCGGATCGGGTCCATAAAAACTGGCGCTGCCGGGCTCCCGTGGTAAAAGAACCTAATTCAACCGCATTGCGGGTCCAGAGCGTTAGGGATCTCGCGCCTGAATTCGCTCTAAATCCTTGATTGAGCGCGACTTCTGACCGAAACCCAATCCGGTTTCGATAGCCGCGAAGGTTCCCCCGATTCTGTCCCGCCGGTTGTCGGAGCAAGGGTCCCATGGAAGATTTTTATCGCATCCGCCGTCTGCCGCCTTACGTGTTCGAGAAGGTCAATCAGGCCAAGGCGGCCGCGCGCAATGCTGGGGCCGACATCATCGACATGGGCATGGGCAATCCGGACCTGCCGACACCGCCCCATGTGATCGAGAAGCTGAAGGAGACGCTGGGCAAACCGCGGACCGACCGCTACTCGGCCTCACGCGGCATCAACGGGCTGCGCAAGGCGCAAGCCGCCTACTACGCGCGGCGGTTCGGCGTGAAGCTCAATCCGGACACCCAGGTCGTGGCAACCCTCGGCTCGAAGGAAGGGTTTGCCAATGTGGCGCAGGCGATCACCGCGCCAGGCGACGTCGTGCTGTGCCCCAATCCGAGCTATCCAATTCACGCCTTCGGCTTTCTGATGGCGGGCGGCGTGATCCGCTCGGTGCCCTCGGAACCGACGCCGCAGTTTTTCGAGGCGGTGGAACGCGCGATCATCCATTCGATCCCGAAGCCGATCGCGCTGATCGTCTGCTACCCCTCCAATCCGACCGCCTATGTCGCCGACCTCGATTTCTACAGGGATCTGGTGGCTTTCGCGAAGAAGCACGAGATCTTCATCCTGTCGGACCTGGCCTATGCCGAGGTCTATTTCGACGAAAATAACCCGCCGCCCTCGGTGCTGCAGGTTCCCGGCGCGATCGACGTCACCGTCGAGTTCACCTCGATGTCGAAGACGTTTTCAATGGCGGGCTGGCGCATGGGTTTTGCCGTCGGCAACGAGCGGATCATCGCCGCCCTGGCGCGAGTGAAATCCTACCTCGACTACGGCGCGTTCACGCCGGTTCAAGTCGCCGCCACCGCCGCGCTGAACGGGCCGGACGATTGCATCAAGGAAATGCGCGACACCTACCGCAAGCGCCGCGACGCGCTGGTCGAATCGTTTGGCCGGGCGGGCTGGGAGATTCCGCCACCACAGGCCTCGATGTTTGCCTGGGCGCCGCTGCCCAAGACCTTCGAGGCCGTCGGCAGCATGCAGTTCGCGACCCTGATGGTGGAGAAGTCAGGCGTGGTGGTTTCGCCCGGCGTCGCCTTCGGCGAGCATGGCGAGGGCTATGTCCGCATCGCCATGGTGGAAAACGAGCAACGTATCCGCCAGGCCGCCCGCGGGGTGCGCCGCTTCCTTGAAAGCGGCATTGAAACGTTGCACAACGTGGTTCCTCTCGCCAATCGGCGCTAATTCCTTCTATTGCAGGTTATCTCATTCATGGTCGCACCCCTGAGAGTGGGTATCGCGGGGCTCGGCACCGTTGGCGCCGAAGTAGTCCGCCTCATCGAAGCGCAGTCGCGGACGCTGTCCGAGCGCAGCGGGCGGGGCGTGCGCGTCGTTGCCGTCACCGCGCGCTCGAAAGCGAAAAAGCGCTCGCTGGACCTGCGCGGCATCGACTGGGCCAAAAGCCCGCTGGCGCTGGCCTCTGACCCCAACGTCGATTGCTTCGTCGAACTGATGGGCGGCTCCGGTGAGCCGGCTCTGTCGGCGACCGAGGCCGCGCTGAAGTCCGGCAAGTCGGTGGTAACCGCCAACAAGGCGCTGATCGCCAAGCATGGCGTGCGGCTGGCGAAGGCGGCCGAAAAGCATGGCGGCGCGTTGAATTACGAGGCGGCGGTAGGGGCTGCCATTCCGGTCATCAAGACCCTTCGTGAAGGGCTTGCCGGCACCGGCGTCAACCGCGTCTACGGCATCCTCAACGGCACCTGCAATTACATCCTGACCCGGATGGAGCAGGAGGGCCTGTCGTTTGCCGAATGCCTGAAGGATGCGCAGCGGCTCGGCTATGCCGAAGCCAATCCGTCCTTCGACGTCGATGGCCACGACACCGCGCAGAAGCTTGCGATCCTTGCCAGCCTCGCCTTCGGCACCAAGGTGGCACAGAGCGCGGTCTATGTCGAAGGCATCTCCTCGATCGCGCCGGAAGATCTGCGCGCGGCCGAAGAACTCGGCTACCGCGTAAAACTGCTCGGGGTTGCGGTGCGGACCGCCAAAGGCATCGAGCAGCGCGTGCATCCGACCATGGTGCCGAAATCATCCTCGATCGCGCAGGTGATGGGCGTCACCAACGCCGTCACCATCGATGGCGAAGGCATTCCCCCGATCACGCTGGTGGGACCCGGCGCCGGCGGTGCCGCGACGGCGTCCGCGGTCGTTGCCGATATCGCCGACGTGGCGCGCGGCATTCGCGCAAAACCGTTCGGACGCCCGGTGGAGCGGCTGCGCGAAACCAGCAAGGCTCCGATGGAGCGCCACGAGGGCGGCTACTACATCCGCCTGATGGCGCGTGACCTCGCCGGCACCGCCGCCACCATCGCCACGCGCCTGGCCGAACAGAAGATTTCACTGGAATCGATCGTGCAGCGGCATCCCGAAGGCGTCGATGCGAACGGTTCTGCGAAGAAGGCGTCACCGGTTCCGGTAATCCTGATTACCTACGCTACGTCAGAGGATGCGGTGTATCGTGCGCTCGAAGCCGTTCAGCGCGACAAGGTGATCAGCGGCCGGCCGCAGGTGATACGGATCGAGAAGAACTGACGCAGGATCCGAACGGATCGCGCGCCAAAAGGTTTGATTTGCGGACCGTGAGGCCCGTGCAGGTTTTAAAGGAGTGAGCCGATGTCGACCCATATTTCCGTTCCGCCGCAATTGTTGCTCGAGCGCATCCTGACGCTCGAAATCGTGCGGGTGACGGAACGTGCTGCGGTTTCGGCCGCGCGGCTGCGCGGCCACGGTCAGGAGAAGGCGGCCGACCAGGCCGCGGTCGATGCGATGCGCCGCGAACTCAACAAGCTGCCGATCGAAGGCACCGTCGTGATCGGCGAGGGCGAGCGCGACGAGGCGCCGATGCTGTTCATCGGCGAGAAGGTCGGGCTGAACGCAGGTCCCCAGGTCGATATCGCCGTCGACCCGCTCGAAGGCACCACGCTCTGCGCCAAGAACATGCCGGGCGCGATTGCTACCATGGCGATGGCCGATGGCGGCACGCTGTTGCACGCGCCCGACGTGTACATGGAGAAGCTCGCGGTCGGCCCGGGCTACGCCAAGGGCGTGGTCGAGCTCGACGCCTCGCCTGCCGACAATGTTCGCCGGCTCGCGAAAGCCAAGGGCGTCGAGCCTGGCGCAATCACCGTGCTGGTGCTCGATCGCCCGCGCCACGCCGATATCATCGCAGGCATCCGCTCGACCGGCGCCGCGGTGCGGCTGATCACCGACGGCGACGTGGCCGGCGTGATCCACTGCGCCGACCCTGACAACACCGGCGTCGATATGTATATCGGCACCGGCGGCGCGCCCGAAGGCGTGCTGGCCGCGGCGGCGCTGCGCTGCATCGGCGGCCAGATGCAGTGTCGGCTGATCCTCGACAGCGACGAGAAGCGGGAGCGCGCGCACAAGATGGGCGTGACCGATCCGAAGATGATCTACGGCATCGAGGACATGGTGCGGGGCGACTGCCTGTTCGCGGCCACTGGCGTCACCACGGGCTCGCTGCTGTCAGGCGTCAAGTTCCGCAAGGACGTGATCGAGACCGAAACGGTGGTGATGCGCTCGGTCACCGGCACGGTGCGCTACATCAAGGCGGAGCACCGGCAGTTGGATAAGTTTCATCTGGATTGAGGACGGCGACGACGTCGTTCCGGGGCGATGCGAAGCATCGAACTATGGTGCGCAATTGCGCACCTGAGAACCTCGAGATTCCGGGTCTGGTGCTAGCGCACCATCCCGGAATGACGACAAGAAAAACAAGGGGAGGGGCTCGCATGTCCGACGTGTCCGCGGTGAAGGCGCTGGTGTTCGACGTTTTCGGCACGGTTGTCGACTGGCGCACCAGCCTCATCAATGATTTTACCAAATGGTCGGAGACCTCGGGCATCCAGGCCGACTGGACCGCTCTGGTCGATGGCTGGCGCGGCGTCTACATGGCCTCAATGGACGAGGTCCGAAAGCATCCCGAACGTGGCTATCAGATCCTGGATACGCTGCACCGGCGGTCGCTGGAAAAACTGGTCGCCGAGATGTCCATCAAGGGACTTGGTGACGCCGACCTGCACTACCTGACGATGGGCTGGCACCGCCTGCATCCCTGGCCGGACAGCGTGCCCGGACTGACGCGGCTGAAGAAGAACTACATCATCTCGCCGCTCTCCAACGGCAACGTCGCGCTGCTGACCAACATGGCAAAGTTCGCCGGTCTGCCGTGGGACCTCGTCATGTCGGCGGAATTGTTCGAGCACTACAAGCCCGATCCCGAAACCTATCTCGGCGCCGCCAAACTGCTGTGTCTGCCGCCGGAACAGGTGATGATGGTTGCCGCCCACAACAGCGATCTGAAAGCGGCGCAGCAGAACGGGCTGAAGACCGCCTTCGTCGCGCGTCCGACCGAATACGGCCCGCACCAGAAATATGATTTCGAGGCCAAGGGCGACTGGGACATCGTCGCCAAGGATTTTGGCGGGATTGCTGACCGGCTGGGGTGCTAGTTCTCGCGCTGCATGGGTTGAGCCCTTCGCGAAACCCATCACATTCACTCCCCGCCGCTGATGGATATCGCTTCGCTCCACCCATCCTACGGGTCCGTGGGCCTATCCCGCGCCGCCCTGGATCACGCCGAACCAGCCGAGGCCCCTATACGTTTCGTAGCCGGGCGTGGCGTGGAACGCGACCAGTGCGCCGGAGCGGTCCTGGTGGAAGCCGGAGCGCCGTCCCTCCAGTGGAAGCGAGACGCGCTCGGTGAGCAGGCCCTGGCCGTCGGACGCCGCGATCACGCGGAAATTCGAATCGACCAGCAGCACGCGCGCCTTGTCGGCCGCGCCGACGCGCACGCCCTGGACGATGGCGCGGGCTTGCGGCTCCCAGTCGAAATGGACCGCCAGCACGCCGGTGGGTTTGCCATTGGCCTTGCCGCCGGCGCGAACGCTGGCGCAATAGGTGACGACCTGGGCGTTGCCGAGCAAAGGCTGGCATTCGACGTCGCCGACGGCGTATTCGTCGCCGGAGCGCAGGTCCCGTGCCGCGCGAAACCACTTGGTGTGCGCCACGTTCTGGCCCACGACGCCAAAGCGATCGGCGCGGCCGTTGGCGCGCACATTGCCGTCGAGATCGCAGAGCCAGAGATCGAGATAGACGGTGTAGGCGCCGAGGATCACGGCCATCCGTTCGGACGCATGGGCTACGGCGGCAGCCTCCGGCGCCGCCGCGCAATCGACGACGGCGGAGTCGGTCGCCCACCAGCGCACGTCGCAGGTGCGCTCATAGAGATTGCGATCGATCAGCTCGATGGCGTTCAGCGACAGATCGACCATGCGCTCGCCACGCGAGCGGTCGGCCATCTGTGCGATCGAGTTCATCAGATTGCCGGTCCGGTTGGTGAGCTGGCTCTCGAGCTCGCGGGCGATGGTTTCGACCTGCTGGCCGACATTGCGGACTTCCTGCGCCACCACGGCAAAGCCCGCGCCTTGGGCGCCGGCGCGCGAGCTCTCGATCAGCGCGTTCAGCGCCAGCATCTTCATCTGGTTGGTGATCTTCTGGATTGACTTGGTCTTCTCGCAGGCGACCTGGTTGACCTCGGCGGTCAATCTGGCGATCAGCGCGGAAACGTCGGCTTCATCCTCGGCGCCTGCTGAACCAGCAGGCTGCTTTGCGAAGGTTGCGGTTTGGGAGCGAAGCGCGACGGACATTGGCGGGAATTCCTCAGTCTTTGTGCGGAGGTCGATCTTCTGCGGATCGGCGGGACTCAACGAGGGCGTGTTGGGTCATTTGTCGGGGAACATGGCTAACGATTGGTTTAAATTCGGCTGTCCCGCGGGTAGTTTGGCGGAACGCGCTGCATCTTCTTTGTGCAAGTTGCTTTTATCGGCAGCAGCCTACAGCAGGTGTCGTTGACGTGGTGCGAGATCTGCCGCCCGCGATTCGCCGGGGAGGGAGCGCGCTATCGCCTCGTTTGCGTTTGCCGCAGGGCCGCTTTGCCCCTATTTCTCGAAGGCATCATGACGCCTCCCGCATCCGCACTTCCCGTTGAACTACCGCCGGCGTTTCTCGGCGTGGCGCGTTCGGCGACGGGCAAATTGTGGCGCGACCGGCTCGATGCGCGAGGGGCGGCGCGAGCGCTGGCGATCACGCAGCGCTACCAGTTGCCGGAGATGCTGGCGCGCGTGCTGGCGGGCCGCGATGTCGGGATCGACGAGGTCGACGATTTCCTCGATCCGACCATCCGCAAACTGATGCCCGATCCCCATACCGTGACGCAGATGGAGACGGCGGCGAGGCGCATTGCCGACGCGGCTGTGCGCGCCGAGAAGGTCGCGATCTTCGGCGATTACGATGTGGATGGTGCGACCTCGGCGGCGCTGCTGGCCTGGCATCTTCGCCATTGCGGGCTCGATCCCTTGATCCACATCCCCGACCGCATCTTCGAGGGCTATGGGCCCAACGTCGAGGCGGTGCGTGGTCTCGCGGCCAAGGGCGCGACGCTGCTCGTCACGGTCGATTGCGGCACCACCAGCATCGAGCCGCTGGCGGAAGCACGGAAGCTCGAAATGTCCGTGGTCGTCATCGATCACCACCAGACCGGCGACGAATTGCCGGAGGTGGACGCGCTGGTGAACCCGAACCGGCCCGACGATCTCTCCGGCCTCGGTCATCTCGCAGCCGTCGGCCTCGTGCTGATCACACTGGTGGCGGTGAACCGTGAATTGCGCGGCCGCGGCTTCTGGAATGCCGAACGGCCCGAGCCGGATCTGCTCGGCATGCTGCACCATGTGGCGCTCGGCACCGTGGCCGACGTCGCGCCGCTGACCGGACTCAATCGCGCCTTCGTCGCCAAGGGCCTGATCGCGATGCGCCGCCGCGACCATGTCGGCCATACCGCGCTGATGGATGTGGCGCGGCTGAACGGCCCGCCCGAAGCCTGGCATCTCGGCTTCATGCTGGGGCCGCGCATCAATGCTGGCGGTCGGATCGGGCGTGCCGATTTAGGCGTGCGGCTGCTGCTGGAGGGCGATGTCTCGGAGGCCGCGCGGATCGCCGCCGAGCTCGACCGGCTCAACAGCGAGCGCCGCATCATCGAGCAGGCGGCCGAAGCGCAAGCCGAGGCCGAAGCGCTGGCTTCGCTCGGGCTTGAAGACAAGGGTGCGGTGATCGTGACCGCCGCCGAGGGTTGGCACCCCGGCATCGTTGGTCTCGTTGCCTCGCGGCTGAAGGAGAAGTTTGCGCGGCCGGCCTTTGCCATTGCGCTGGAGCCGGGGGGCATCGGCACCGGCTCGGGCCGCTCGATCTCGGGCGTCGATCTCGGAAAAGCCGTGCGGCAGGCGGTGAAAGAAAAACTGCTGATGAAGGGCGGCGGCCACGCCATGGCCGCGGGCGTGACGCTGCGCAAGGAGAGGCTCGCCGAGTTTCGCGCCTTCATGGAAAGCGCGCTGGCCGAGGACGTCGCCAATTCCCGTCACGAAAATGAGCTGTTCATCGATGGCGCCGTCAGCGCGCGCAGCGTGACGGTGGAATTCGCGACGATGCTGAACCGCGCCGGGCCGTTCGGGGCCGCCAATCCGGAGCCCGTGATCGCGCTGCCAGCGCATCAACTGGTCTATGCCGACGAAGTCGGCCAGGCGCATCTGCGCGTCCGCTTCAAGTCGGGTGACGGCGCGATCGTCAACGGCATCGCATTCCGGTCGATCGGCCAGAAGCTCGGCCACGCGCTGACGCAAAACCGCGGCCAGCCGTTGCATGTCGCGGGTTCACTGGCGGTCGATCGTTTTCAAGGGTCGGAACGCGTGCAATTGCGCGTGACCGACGTCGCGGTGCCGGATCCGGGACCGGCCTTGATCAGGTAGTTCAACAACCAAGAACAACAAACGGGAGAAGACATGACAGGGCAGGTTCAGGGCAAGGTCGCGCTGGTGACGGGCGGCGCATCCGGCATTGGCGAAGCGGTTTCCGAATTGCTGGCGCGCGAGGGAGCCTCGGTCGCGGTGACCGATGTCGACGATTTGAAAGGCCCCGAGGTCGTGGCGCGAATCAAGAAGGCCGGTGGGGAGGCGAGCTTTTGGCACCACGACGTCACCAGTGAGGAACGCTGGATCGAGGTCGTTACCGATGTCATGAAGCGCTACGGCCGGCTCGACGTGCTGGTCTCGAACGCCGGCATCGGCATTTCGGTGCCGTCGATCACCGAGATGTCGCTTTCGGACTGGCGGCGGCAGACCGCGATCAACCTCGACGGCGTGTTTCTCTCGGTGAAGCATTGCCTGCCCGCGATGCGCAAGACCGGCGGCGGCTCCGTCATCATGATGTCGTCGCTGGCCGGCCTGCGCGGCGCGGCCGGTCTTTCCGGCTATTGCGCAACCAAGGGCGGGGTGAGGCTGTTCGCCAAGGCCATTGCGATGGAATGCGCAACCTTCGGCGACGGCATCCGCGTCAACTCGGTGCATCCCGGAATCATCGACACGCCGATCTGGGGCAAGATTCCGACGGAGGCGGCGGGGCAGGGGCAGAACGCGCCGATCGATCCGGAGGAGCGGGCGAAGATGGTGACACCGCTCGGCCGCGCTGGCGAGGCTATGGAAATTGCGCAGGGCGTTTTGTATCTGGCGTCCGATGCCTCGCGCTACGTGACGGGGACCGAGCTCATTATTGACGGCGGCATGAACGCGGGCGGCGTGGCGCGGAGGGCGTGAGGCGTAAACCGTGGCGAAATTTGATTCTTCGCTGTGACGGGCGTCAGAGCTCTATTGGGGCGCTGCGGTGAATTGCGCCCGCAACCAAGCCTGCACGGCCTCGATCGGCTCGCCCAGCGGCCTGTCGCCGCTGCGCACCAGGTGCAGGGAGAAGCCTTCAAGCTCCGGTCCGAACGGGACCTCCAACGTGCCCTGCGCCAGCTCGTCGGAGACCAGCAGCAGGCTATGCAGCGCGATCCCGGCGCCAGCGACCGTCGCCTGGATTGCATGGGTCTCATCGCTGAAGCGCAGGCCCGCCCGCGCATCGATGCCGTCAATGCCGGCAATTTTCATCCAGCGACGCCAAGTCGGATTGCGGGGATCGCGACGATACCAATCGAAATGTAGCAAGGTTGCTGACTGCAGGTCGCTCGTCTTCTTGATACCGAGACGCGGACTTACCACCGGCGCAAAGCGATCGACGGTCAGGGTCTCGGCGACCAGATCGGGATAGGGTCCGGGGCCATAGCGTAGGGCGAGATCAGCGCCCCCCGAACCGAGGTCGACGGCTTCCAGGGTCGCGAGCAACGTGAGATCGATGTCTGGTCGTGCCTTGCGAAATGCCGCGATGCGCGGCACCAGCCACTTGGCCGCGAAAGCAGGTGTCGCGGAGAGCGTCACCACGGTGCGCCGCGGCATGCGGCTCAAGCCATCGATAACGCGCGCAAAGGAATCGAAGCCGTCGCGCAGGACGGGCAGCAATACTTGTCCTTCCGCTGTCAGCAAGACCTGGCGCGTCCGCCGCTCGAACAGCCGCACGCCAATCGCCACCTCCAATTGCCGAATCTGATGGCTGATGGCGGTCGGCGTCACATGCAGTTCTTGAGCTGCACGCTTGAAGCTGAGATGCCGCGCGGCGGCCTCAAACGCACGCAGCCCGGCAAGCGGTGGGAGACGTCTCATTGGCAGGCTTACAGATGAATGCTGCTCATCCATAAGGTGAGCAATTCGTGTTTGTCAATGCGTTAGCGACGCGCCATTTCACCAGCATGGATGAACGGAGATACGCCATGAACCTGCTAAGGATTGATGCCAGCGCGCGCGCCGACCGGTTCCCTCGGGGGTCGCACACACGCCGTCTTACCGAACGCTTCGTGCGGCGCTGGCTGCACCATCGCCCGAATGATTTGGTGATCGATCGGGATGTCGGCCAATCACCACCACGTCCGGTCACCGAAAAGTGGATCGGTGCGGCCTTCACCAAACCTGAGTTGCGCGAGCTGTGGATGAACGATGCGTTGGCGGAAAGTGATGCGCTGGTCGATGAACTGATCGCCGCCGATATGATCGTCGCTGGCGTGCCGATGTACAATTTCGGGATGCCGGCGCAGTTCAAGGCGTATATCGACAACGTTGTGCGGGTCGGCCGCACTTTCGGCTTTGACCGCGCACGGCCGGACAATCCTTATTCACAGCTGCTGGCCGGCATGGGCAAGCGTCTCGTCATCCTCGGTTCGCGGGGCGACTACGGCTACGATCCGGGCGGCCGCCTCGCGCACATCAACCATGTGGAAGGGGCGGTGCGCGATGTATTTGGCTTCCTCGGCGTTACGGATTTCCACAGCATCGCCATCGAGTATGACGAGTTCGGCGATGAACGCTTGAAGGCATCGATTGCGGCGGCCGAATGCGCGGTTGATGACCTTGCAGATCGACTGGCAAGGGAAGCGGAGCCGTTGGAGGCAGCTTGATCGGAGGCTCCATGGACGAGACGCCGGATCCGTGAGGTTGAGGCTGCGCGGCTATCCACCCTGCCTCAACCGCGCCAGCACCTTCAGCCCGCCATAGCCGTCGGCAGGCAGCAGCCCCATCTTGGTCTGATAGTCCTTCACCGCCTTCATGGTGTCATTGCCGACGCGGCCATCGGTGCCGCCGGTATCGAAGCCGGCTTTTGTCAATCGCGTCTGCAGTTCCTGCACTTCGGGAAGCGTCAGCGCGCGCTCGGAGCCGGGGAAGGGCTGGATGAAGGGCGGCGCGCCCAAAATGCGGTCGCCGAGATGGCAGATCGCCAGCGCGTAGTTCATTGACGGGTTGTAGCTTTTCACCGAATAGAAATTCGGACCCAGCAGGAATGACGGACCGCCGGCGACCGGCACCCACATCTGCGCCGATGCATTCGGCTGCGGGAACGGCTTGCCGTCGGCGCGGGTCACGCCGGCGCTGGCCCATGCCGCGTAGGTCCGGCTGCCGCTCGAAGCCCCGCCGGAGCTGCGGACCTCATAGCCCCAATGCTCGCCGCGGTGATACTTGCCGCGGTTGAGCAGATAGCGCGCGCTGGAGCCGAGTGCATCGTCCGGCCTGCCGAACGGCGAGACGCGGCCGTCCTTGTCATAGTCCATGCCGACATTGAGCCAGACTTCCGGCATCCATTGCGTATGGCCCATCGCGCCGGCCCAAGAGCCGCGCATTTCCTCCGGCGTGCCCCAGCCGCGGTCGACGATTTTCAGGGCGTTGATCAGTTCGGTTTCCCAATAGGCGCGGCGGCGGGGCTCGTTCCAGGCAAGCGCAGCGAGCGCCGGAAAGATCGGCCGCATATGGTTCTGCTGCACCAGCGGATCGCCATAGGCTGATTCAACGCCCCACAGCGCCAGCAAGGTGCCGCGCTCGACGCCGAAATCCTGCTCGATGCGCGCGAACAGCGCCTCGTGCTTCTTCAGGGCTTCACGGCCGTTGATGATGCGCCAGTCCGATGCACGGCGATTGATGTACTGCCAGATCTGCTCGTGGAATTCCGGCTGCTTCTGCATCTGCCGGAACACGCTCATGTCGGGCTCGATGCGGCCCATCACCCGCGTCCAGGTCGCGTCCGAGATGCCCTTGGCGCGGGCACGCGCATGAAAATTGTCGCGCCACGCGTCGAAGCCGGGCGGCGCGGCAAGCGCGGAAAATCCCGTGGCGAGCAGGGCGCCGGCGCCGAGGCCGCCTTGCAGCAGGGCGCGGCGGGTCGGGGTCGTTGAGGAATCAGGCTGTTTCATGCCGGCAGTCTAGCGGCGTGGCGGGCCTGCTTCAAAAGCCATGACGCCGCGGGAACCGGCGATTCCCTCACAAATCGGCGGCGATTTTGGCCAACCAGCGGCGGATCACAGTCTGGGCGTTGGCAGAGAGCCCGGCCGTCAGCCGCCGCTCGATCGCTTGCGCGTGCCGCCGGCATTTGTCGAGCAGTGCTGCGCCGCGCCGCGTCACGGTCCACTGCAGCACCCGGCCATGGATCGGGTGCGGGGTCTTTTTGATGGCGCCATCGCGCTCGAGGTTGCGGATGATGACGCCGACCGTCTGCGGCGTCAGCATCGCCACCCGCGCGAGGTCGGCGCCGGACAGTCCTGGATAGGCCTTCAACATCGTCAGCACCACGAATTGCGGCGGGGTCGCGCCGAGGTCGGCCAGCGCCCGCTCCATCGCCAGCCGCGTCGCGGCCTGGGCTTGGCGCAGCAGGTAGGCGAGGTAGCCATGCTCGCCGCGCTTGCCCTCGCCGGGCGGCGGCGGGCGCAGCACGCGTGCGGGATTTTCGGCGGATGTTTGCCGCGGCCGTCGGCCCGCGCTTCCGGCCGACGGTTTTCGCGATCCTTGTTTTTCTCGCGATTTTTTCGCCGGTGCATTTCGCGACCGTGCCGTCGTGTTCCGTAGTGCCTTGCGCGGCATATCAGTGCTCTTATAATAAATCAGAGCATTGATAACATGAGGCACAAGAGATGTCACACGCCCGCAAAGAGTACAAAGACTTCATGTCGCTGACGCCAGACGCTTACGAGGCCGTGCTGGCACTCAGTCAGGTTGCGGGCAAGGCGGGCATGGACAAGCAACTGCTCGAACTGATCAAGCTGCGTGCCTCGCAGATCAATGGCTGCGCCTTCTGCGTGCAGTATCACATCCTGGAGAGCGAGAAGCTCGGCGTGCCCACCGACAAGCTCAACCTCGTGGTGGTCTGGCGCGAGGCGCCGCAGTTTTCGCAGCGCGAGCGCGCGGCGCTGGCATGGACGGAGGCGCTGACCTTGCTCAGCGAGGGTGTTAGCGACGAGGTCTATGCAGAGGCGAGTAGCGAATTCTCCGAAAAGGAGCTTGCCTATCTCACCTCCGCGGTCGCCTCGATCAATGTCTGGAACAGGTTCGGCGCCGCGTTTCGCTGGACTCCGCCGGCGCGGAAGACAGCGGTCGGCGCGGCGGCTTCGTAGAAATCAAGGCGTGGGCTCATTGGCACCGAACCAAATACTGATCGGTGTTGTGCGTTGATGAAGTCCAGGCAGTTGGCTGCCAGCTTATCGTATGCGTTTTTCCAACGTTGCCTTGATTTCTGCACTATTTGAGCAGCAAATGGCGCCTAATGTGACGCTTTGGAGGACTGGCGGTGCCGAAGTCCGGGGTGGCGTTGTTGCTTATGGGGTTGCTTGGGTTTGGGCTCGGCGGTTGCATGCAATCGACGCTCGCGCCGACGTCGAATGCCAGTTTGAGCCCAAGGGACCGGCAGTTGCTGGCCCGTCCGCCTTATGCGCGGGCGGACATTCCCGAGACCTATCGCCGGCATATTGTCGACTACATGCGCAAAGAGCAGCCAGGCACGATCCTGGTCGATACCAATGCACGCTATCTGTATTACGTCCTGCCGGGCGGCAAGGCGGTCCGCTACGGCGTGACGGTGGGAGAGGAAGCGTTGGCCTGGTCCGGCGTCGCGACGGTTGGCCGTATGGCTGAATGGCCCGACTGGATTCCGACGGCGGAGATCCAGGCTCGGCTCGGCCCTTACCCAAAGCGCATCGCCGGAGGTCCCGAAAATCCGCTCGGCGCGCGGGCGATCTACCTTTACCAGGGCAACAAGGACACCCTGTACCGTATCCACGGCACCAACCAGCCGGAATATATCGGCCAGGCCATTTCGTCCGGCTGCATCCGCATGACCAACGAGGACGTCATCGATCTCGTGAATCGGGTGAAGCCAGGTGCGATCGTCGTCGTCCTCCCGCCAGGTCGGAGCGCGTAGATGGGGCTTATCGCAGGTTCCCGTGGCTGATCAGGGCTCGCCGCAGGTCACTCGCGGCCTGTTGCGCTGGCGCCTTTATCTTGCCGTTGCCAGTCTGGCCGTATTGGTCGCGGCGGGAGGCGATGCGGGCGCCAGAAGCGGCGCACGCTCGATCGAGTCCATCGAGACGCGCAGCGCCGGCGAGCCGCTCATGGCCATCGTTTCGCTCCGCAACCAGCGGATCACCGTCTACGACGCCAAGGGGTGGATTCTGCGGGCGCCCATATCGAGCGGCACGAAGGGACGCGAAACGCCCGCAGGCATCTTCAGCGTCATCCAGAAAGTCGAGGAGCATTACTCGAACCTGTATGACGACGCCTTCATGCCGCACATGCAGCGCATCACGTGGTCAGGCATCGCACTCCATGGCGGCGTCCTGCCGGGGCGGCCGGCATCCCATGGCTGTATCCGGCTGCCCTTCGACTTCGCCGAACGCCTGTTCGACGCGACCGAGATGGGCATGCGGGTGATCGTGGCGCCATCAGATGTGGCGCCCGTTGAGTTTGCCCATCCGGTTCCGTTCCAAGCCAAGCCGGGAGCCGGCGCCATGGCCGCTGCGCGCACGGCAGAGGCGCAAGAGGCTGCGAGGAAAGCGGCCGAGGCGCGACTCGCCGCCGGGACCGCCTTGCGAGAGGCCACGCAGGCCAGGGCGCCGGTTCGCGCGGCGGAAAACCTGAAGCGCAGGGCCGAGGCGCAATTGGCGGCCGCCGAGACCAAACTTGGCTCTGACATCTCGGCGGAGGCAAAGGAGCAGGCTGAGGACGCCAAGGCGCAGGCCATCGCCAAAATAGCGGAACTGCAGCTGCAGTGGGACGTCGCCAACGTGGTCCTGCAACTGAGGCTCGATGCCGTCACGTCTGCGCGCGAAGCCGCCGACGCGGCCGAGGTTGCGCGCGCCGCGGCAGCCGAGGCGGTCCGCGAGATCGCACGCGAACTCCAGCCGGTATCGGTGTTGATCAGCCGCAAGAACCAGCGGCTTTATGTCCGTCAAGCATTCAAGCCCATCCTTGAAAGTCCGGTCACGATCGCAGATCCCGACCGTCCAATCGGTACGCATGTCTTCACCGCCATCGAGCGCACGGCCGACGATGCCAAGGTGCGGTGGAGCGTCGTTTCACTGGAGGGCGGGCGCTCGTCCAATGCCTCGGTTGAGCCCCGCGACCGCGCGCGCGGGAGCAGTGGTCGCGACGTTGAGCCGGTGCCGACGGACCCGGACGGCGTAAAGGCCGCGCTCGGCCGCGTCGCCATTCCGCAGGACGTATTGGATCGCATCGGCAACATCACACCGCGATCTTCCCTGATCGTCACGGACGAGGCGTTGAGTTCGGAGACCGGCAAGGGGACGGAATTCGTGGTGGTGTTGAGCGGCGAACCGCAAGGCGGCATCAAGAGGCGGCGACGCAGTCCGGGGGCTGACTTCCGCTACTCGCGCCCACGCAGCCAGCCTTTCTGGCACTCGCCTTTCGGGAGCCCCTTCACCTGGTGAGCCCATTCGTCGAGTGCAGCTGTCGCTGGGCGCATCCCAGCGTTCGCAAGGCACCTTAATACTCAGATAGCAACGACGAGTGCGGCTATGACGCCGCGACTTCTGTGAAATGTTGCGGATCGCATCGGCGTCGGTTGCCGTCAAATATGTGGCTGCCCGCGCGCGATAAAGCTTTCATCCTTTCGTATTCTCATCTCCAAAGCGCCACAGAGTGGGCTCCCGATCCCAGCCTGCATGGCTTCGCAGAGACGTCCGGAATTCCACAGCTCGGAAATCAGGGAGACGGACATGCAACTCATTCGAGCAGACCTCGATTTCATTCTCGCGCAAATTCGATCCGCTGAAACCGACGCACCTTTGGAGGACCCTTCTCGTCCGTTTGGGCTGCGGACGGTTGACGGCACGAACAACAGCGTGGTGCCAGGCCAGTCGGACTTCGGCGCCGCGGATCGGGTGTTCCCTCGGATGACCGATCCTGTGTTCCGCGAAGCGGACCTCGGGACGTCCTATTCCCAGACCAAAGATACAGTGATCGACGCCCAACCGCGGATCATCAGCAATCTGATTGCCGACCAGAACGCGAACAGCAACCCGGCGGCCGCCGCAGTCGACAGCGATGGCGACGGGGTTGTTCCGAACGTAAATTCCGATGGCGCGGCGCCGTTCAATCAGTGGTTCACGTTCTTCGGCCAGTTCTTCGACCATGGCCTGGATCTAGTGAACAAGGGCGAGAGCGGGAACGTGTTTATCCCACTGCAGCCGGACGACCCTCTCTACGTTGAAGGCAGCCCGACCAATTTCATGGTGTTGACGCGTGCGACCAACCTGGCCGGGGCAGACGGGAAGGTAGGGACTTCGGACGATATCCACGAGCACACGAACCAGACGACGCCGTTCATCGATCAGAACCAGACGTACACGTCGCATCCGTCACACCAGGTTTTTTTGCGCGAGTACGCGCTTGACGCCAACGGCAATCCGGTGGCAACCGGACGTCTGCTCGAAGGCGCCGATGGCGGCCTGGCAACATGGGCTGACGTCAAGGCGCAAGCGCGGGAGCTGCTCGGCATCGATCTGACCGATGCCGATGCGACCAACATTCCCTTGCTGGCAACCGACCCTTATGGGCGCTTCCTGGCCGGAGCTCATGGATACGCCCAACTCGTGATGCCCGGCGCTGACGGCATTGCGGGCACGCCCGACGACATCCTGACTGAAGGCAACCCCGCCAGTCCCATCAGCACCACCGGAGCGATCCGCACCGGACACGCCTTTCTGAACGACATTGCCCATGATGCCGTTCCGACCGACAAGGTCGCGGACGGCGACACGGAGGTCAGCCTCTCGAACCTTGACGGGTCGGATACGAGCGGCAATTACGACAATGAGCTGCTCGATGCCCACTACATCACCGGCGACGGACGCGGGAATGAGAATATTGGCTTGACCGCCGTTCATCACGTTTTCCACGCGGAACACAACCGGTTGATCGGGCACCTGAAGGAGGTGATCCTGGCCGAAGTGGACAACGATCCAGCTTTCGTGAGCCAGTGGCTGAAGCCGGGAGCGGATATGTCCGACGGCATCCAGGAGAGTGACTGGAATGGCGAGTACCTGTTCCAAGCCAGCAGATTTGCGACCGAGATGCAATACCAGCATCTCGTCTTCGAGGACTTTGCACGCAGCATCCAGCCGAACATCGATGAATTCGAGGCGCACGACGTCACCATCGATCCCGCGATCGTGGCCGAGTTCGCGCACACGGTCTATCGGTTCGGGCACTCGCTGCTGCGCGAGACTGTTGACCGTCTGGATGCCGACGGCAACGTGGTCGACGCCAAAGCCGAGGTGGCGGGCGATCAGCAGCTCAGCCTGATTGACGCCTTCCTCAACCCGCTCGCCTATGCGGAGCGTGGCGCCGACGGCGATGCTGCAGCGGAGATCGTGCGCGGAGCAACGGGCGAGGTCGCCAACAGCGTCGACGAATTCGTTACCGATGCGCTGCGCAACAATCTTCTCGGTTTGCCTCTTGACCTTGCGACAATCAACCTCGCGCGCGGCCGTGACACCGGCGTGGCACCGCTCAACAGTGTCCGCGAGCAGTTCTACGCAAAAACCGGCGATCCCGATCTCAAGCCATATGCGAGCTGGGCGGAATTCGGCAGCGGCATCAAGCACCCGGAGTCTCTCGTCAACTTCATTGCAGCGTACGGCGTTCATCCGTTGCTCGCTGCTGCCGCCACGGTAGCGGAGAAACGTGCCGCTGCCGTCACGCTCGTCTATGGGACGGCGGATGACCCGACCACGGAGGCAGACGAGAGCGTTGGGCCGGACACTGATTTTCTTAACGGCACTGGAGCCTTCGCCGGTGTCGAGACTGGTCTCAATGACGTTGATCTGTGGATCGGGGGTCTGGCGGAGAAGCCGCTGGCGTCGGGCGGACTGCTGGGCTCGACCTTCAACTTCGTGTTCGAGACTCAGATGGAAAATTTGCAGAATGGTGACCGCTTTTACTACCTGTCGCGGTTGGAAGGTACGAATTTCCTGAATCAGCTCGAGGGCACCTCATTCTCCGAGTTGGTGATGCGCAACACTGGTACCATTCACCTTCCCTTCGACGTCTTCGCGGTGCCCACCTACACGATCGAAGCCGGCGATCCGTCAACCTATCCGGTCGACGCTGCGGGAAATCCATTGGTGATGACCAACCATGGAGGCGAGCTAGGTTTTCTTGGCGACGATCACGTCGTGATCGGCGGCACCGGCCGGACGGACAGGATTCAGTCCGGCGCCGGGGACGATACGCTCTGGGGCGACGGTGGCAACGATGTCCTCGACGGCGCCCTCGGCAACGATGCCGTGATCGGTGGCGATGGCAACGACCGCCTGACGGGCGGCGACGATGACGACTTTGTCAACGGCGCCGCCGGAAACGACAAGGTCTGGGGCGGCGCAGGCTCCGATCTACTCGTCGGCCTGGAGGGTCGCGACCGTATCGAGGCCGGCGATGGCGACGACGAGGTCTTCGGGGGCCTCGGCAATGACCAGATCTTCGGAGGCGCCGGCAACGACGAGCTGCTGGGGAACGAGGGCGATGACTGGATGAAGGGGGGACAGGGCGACGACCACCTAATCGGTGATAACGGCAATCCGTTCGGCGAGCCGCTCCCGGACACGGACACGGCCCTGTTCTCGGGTAAGGCAAAGAACTACACGATCAATCACAACGCCGATGGGTCAATCACGGTCACCGACAAAGTCGGTGCCGAGGGCACGGACACGCTGCAGAATATCGAACGCCTGCAATTTGCGGATCGGATGATTTTGGCAGACGGGACGACCACGCCGAAGGGTGGCCATGGCTCTGGTGACCACGGCTTTGGATGGTGGGGCCAGCTTCGCGACTCGGTCACCAGCGGTCAGACGCCTGCGACCGGCACGAGCGCAGGGGGGCCCGCAGGTCAGGGTTCTGCTACGGCGCATGCGAACGGCTCGACCGCATCGTCCCTGGCAAGCCAGAGCTTTGCGCTGCTGAACCAGTATATGGCCGGCAGCTCCGGCCGGGTCGATCCCGGTCAGATCGCGGCGCCCGTGTCGAATGGCGCCATCCGGGGTCAGGATTCCTTCCTGACCAGACCGCAGCATTGATCCGCTTCCGCACCCGGGCGCCTGGGTGCGGGCAAGAATCCGATACGCAGTACCGCAACGACCCTAATTCTCCCCGCCTTCCGCCGCGCTACGACGCAGGACACTCTGCGGCAAGGCGTGCATCACGGCGGCGACAGCCGGAGGATCGGTGCCGATCTCGCGGCCGCGGCCGCGGATCAGCCGTTCATAGGACGCGATCAGGGTGGTGTAGGGGTTGACCCAGATCCAGCCGTCGCGCGTGAACACCTGTATGTCGAAGTGCAGGTGATAGGACGTGCCGTTTGGGAAATCGAGATAGTTGGAGACCACGCCGATCTTTTCGCCCTCGGCAACCCGGCGCCCGTTGAGAATGCCGTCCGCATCCATGGCTGACGGGTTCATGTGCATGTAGCGAAAGCGGATGTGCTCGTTGCGGGTGTTGATCTGCAGCGTCGCCGCCTGCTGCTTCAGTGAGCGGATCAGGATGCCGTCGCGGACGGCCACGACCGCCTGCTTCCTCGGATGACAACTGCTTTCGCTGTTGCTGTTCGGCGGACAAGGCGCGGGGCGGACGTCCTGGCCCTGATGCCCGAATCCGGCGGCGCATTGCCCAACCTGGAAGCTGCGGGCTTCGCAAAAATTGTCCCGCCACGGATAGACGCCGCGGCCTTCCCCGGACTTTTTCCTGCCGAAGGATTGCGAGCGGATGGCGGCCGGGGCTTTCTCAAGCGGAAAACGGATTTGCGAATAGGCGGCGAAATCGGCGCGTCCGCCGCGCCGGCGCACGCTGCTGCGGGCGATGATGTCGCCGCCTGCGTAATAGGTGAAGTCGGGCGAAACCGCCGTCGGGCGTTCAGCGATCTCGGACGCAATGTCGTGGCGCGGATGCGCCGGCTGTCCGCCCGCGATGCGCAAGGCCTTCAGGAAACGTTCGGCGATGGGATAGGCTTCGCGGCAGGCCAGCCGCCGCGCCCGTGGCGCCGAGTCGAGACACTGGATCGACACCACATAGGGCACGCCGAAGCGCGTGAAGGCGTAGCGCACATAGCCCTCACGGATGAAGCGGCGCATGTCGGGGAACTGCGCCGCCAGCGCCTTGACCGGCTCGCCCTGGCCGCCAAGCGGATCGGCGAGGTCGTAGACGAGGATCGAGCCCGTGATCTGCACTTCGACCGGCCTGGCGAAGGTCCGCGATGGCAGACCTGCGCCTGAGCCTGATAGCAGCGAAAACACCGCGTCGTAGCCGGCTGGCCCGGCGTGAAACAGGTCGGCCGGACGGAAGTCGGCCTGGTAGCGCGACAGCGGAAGCTGTGTGCCGTCGGCCTCGCCTTCGAGGTAACCTGCGGTATCGAACGGCAGCAGCACCGGCACCGGGCTGCGTCCGATCCCGGCGAACATGCTCGCGTTGATGGCGTTCAGTTGCACCAGCGCAGGCGTCGAGCGCGGATCCCATGCCGGTACCCGCCGCTGGCCGGCGAACGTAAATCGGGAAGCGATCGCAGGCCGAGTGCCAATCTCGGTGCGGAGCTGATCGACAACCGCCCGCCATTCGACGCGAATGGCCGTGATCGATGGTGTCCGGAACTCGGCTGCTGCTGCGGTAAGCCCGGCCGGGAGCAAACATAGGGCTGCCAGCCAACGCCTGAACAAGCGGACAGCCATCGTATTCAATGCATCGCCCCCCGGCGCGTGCCCCGTAGTTCTAATGCGCGGTCTTAATCCTTCGCGCGTTCGACGTAAGAGCCGTCCTCGGTCATGACCACGATACGCGTTCCCGTTCCGACGTGCGGCGGCACTGCGGTGCGAACGCCGTTGGAGAGGATAGCAGGTTTGTAGGAGGAAGACGCGGTCTGACCCTTGGTCACCGGCTCGGTTTCCACGACTTCCAACGTCGCGCGTTGCGGGAGCTGGATCGCGACCGGATTCATGTCGTGAAGCGACAGCTTCACGGTCATGTTCTCCTGCAGATAGGGCGCGGACGAACCGACGATTTCCTTGGAGACCTGGACCTGGTCGTAAGTCTCGGCATTCATGAAATGGAAGCCGTCGGCATCTTCATACAGATAATTGAAATTGTGATCCTCGACGGTCGCCTTCTCGACCTGGTCGGTGGTCTTGTAGCGTTCCGAAATCTTCACGCCATCGCCGATCCGGCGCATTTCGATCTGGCTGACCGGAGTTCCCTTGCCGGGATGGATGTTTTCGGCGGTGAGGACGACGTAAAGCCGGCCGTCCTGCTCGATGATGTTGCCCTTGCGAATAGAACTGGCGATGACTTTCAAAGCTGTTTTCCTGAATTTCTGGCCCTCTGCCAATCCGGACATGGGCGTCCGTGGGGCCGATCGGGCGGTTTCGGGCTGCAACATACTGATTTTGCCCGTCGATGCCAGCCGTTTTACTACCGTTCCGGTGCCCGCCAGAGGCCGTAAACGGCCCTGTTTCGGCGGGTGAAACTCCGGTCCGTCAGGTGCTTGAACTCCCGCCCGGGACCGTCAGCGCTGGCCCGGCGCTATCGTGACCAGGCTCATTAACAAGAGGATTGCAGTTCTTCCCAACCAGCCGCCAGACATGCCCGTACCCTGTTGCAAATTCTGGTGGACTTGGAAATGGGCTGCAAGGTTCAGCGTTCGGGCTTCGATCGCCCCAGCGGAATGGACAAGGTGAGCGGGTTTCGCCATGACAAGATGGATTAAGCGCGGGACTTTAATGCCTGTCGGCGGCATCACAGAGAAAGTCGAACGATTTCAATGGCATTTTCCGATTCCATGAATGTCCATTCGGGCTCTGCGGAGTGCGCTCCGCGGCCGCGCAAGGACCGTTGCTGATGGTTGGGACCGACCAGCCGTCGCCATGGTGGTCGCCCGCGCGGCATGCCGACCGAAAGCCGTTCCTGATGGCGCGAGGCGCGATCACGAGGGCGGTGCGGGCCTGGTTCGACGAGCAGGGTTTTACCGAAGTTGAGACCGCCATCCTCCAGATATCGCCGGGCAACGAGACGCATCTGCATGCCCCCCGCACCGAGCTGACAAGCGGCGACGGCACGCGCGCGATGCGCTATTTGCGGACGTCGCCGGAGTTTGCAGCGAAGAAACTGCTCGCGGCCGGTGAAGCCAAACTATTCGAGTTCGCGCGCGTGTTCCGCGATCGCGAGCGTGGCGATTTGCATCTGCCCGAATTCACGATGCTGGAATGGTACCGCGCCGACGCAAGCTACGACGCTGTGATGGCCGACACCATCGTCGTGATCGCGCATGCCGCGCAGGCGACCGGCATCGGCAGGTTCTCGTTCCGCGGCAAAGCCACCGATCCCTTTGCCGAGCCGGAACTGTTGACGGTGGCGGCGGCATTCGAGCGCTTTGCCGGGATCGATCTGTTGGCCACGATCTCGAATGGCGAGGGCGATCGCGCCGCGCTTGCGGTGGCTGCGAGCACGCGGGTGCGGATCACGGACGACGACACCTGGTCGGACATTTTCAGCAAGGTGCTGGTCGAGCATGTCGAACCGAACCTGGGGCAGGGGCGTTTGACGGTCTTGTTCGAATATCCGGCGCCGGAGGCAGCCCTTGCGCGGACGAAGGCGGCCGATCCGCGGGTCGCCGAACGGTTTGAGGTCTATGCCTGCGGCGTCGAGCTCGCCAATGGATTTGGCGAGCTGACCGACGCGGCCGAGCAGCGCCGTCGTTTCGCCGCTGATATGGACGAGAAGGAGCGGCGCTATGGCGAGCGCTACCCGCTCGACGAGGATTTTCTCGCAGCGGTTGCCAAGATGCCGCCATCGAGCGGCGTCGCGCTCGGCTTCGATCGGCTGGTGATGCTGGCCAGCGGCGCGCTGCGGGTCGATCAGGTGGTATGGACGCCACCGGCAGGAGAGACATGAACAGGATAGATCCCAAACTGGCGGCAACGCTGCGGCAGCCCGCCGAACTGGTCGAGCGCGGGTTGGCGAAGCCGACCGATCTCGCCGACCTCGAACAGGTCGCCGCGCGCTATGCCATTGCCGTGACGCCTGACATCGCCGGCCTGATCGACACGGAAAACCCCGACGATCCGATCGCGCGGCAATTCATTCCAAGCGCGCTCGAACTGGCAAGCGCGCCAGGCGAAAATGCCGATCCGATCGGCGACGACGCCCATTCGCCGGTCCCGGGCATCGTCCATCGCTATCCTGATCGCGTGCTGTTCAAGCTGGTGCATGTCTGCGCGGTGTATTGCCGGTTCTGCTTTCGCCGCGAGATGGTCGGACCGGGCAAGGCAACGGCGCTGTCGGAGGCGGCCTATCGCGAGGCGCTGGACTATATCCGCGGCCGTAAGGAAATCTGGGAAGTCATCCTGACCGGCGGCGATCCGCTGATGTTGTCGCCACGGCGGCTGGCGGAGATCATGACGGATCTCGCAGTCATCGATCACGTCAAGATTGTCCGCATCCACACCCGCGTTCCCGTGGCGGCACCAGCGCGCATCGATGGGGACATGGCCAAAGCGTTGCGAGTGGACGGCGCGACGACCTGGATCGCTGTTCATGCCAATCATCCGCGCGAATTGTCGCACGAGGCGCGCACGGCCTGCGCGCGGCTGGCCGACGCCGGCATTCCCCTGGTGAGCCAGACGGTGCTGCTCCGCGGTGTCAACGACGATGCGGCGACGCTGGAATCGCTGATGCGGGCCTTCGTCGAAAACCGAATCAAGCCGTATTACCTGCATCATGGCGATCTTGCGCCGGGAACCGCGCATCTGCGCACCACGATCGCAGAGGGCCAGGAACTGATGCGCCGTTTGCGGGGCCGCGTTTCCGGCCTCTGCCAGCCCGAATATGTGCTTGATATTCCCGGCGGCCACGGAAAGGCGCCGATTGGACCGAATTATTTGTCGCATCCAAGTTCCGGGGAATCCGAACTATCTTTGGAGACGCAGTATCGTATCGTCGACTATTGCGGCGACGTTCACCTCTATCCGCCAAAGCCGTGATCGGCGATGGCGGAGGACGCCGAGGGGAAACGGGAGCCGCCGGAAGATGAGGGCAATCGCGGAATCGAAAACGCCGTGATGCTCGGATTCTTCCTGGTGCTGGTGGCAGCCGGAATCTGGTTGCTTGGCACCATGGCCGATGTACGAAAGGCGCAGGACTGCGCCGCCCAGGGACGTCGCAACTGCACAACGATCGACGTGCCGGAACGGACGCATAAATGAAACTAAAAGGCAGGAGAATCAGGATGCAAAAAACAGTCTTGTCAGTCGCGCTGATGGTCCTGCTCGGCATGCCGGCTGCGTTCGCGCAGAGCGGGACGTCGACAATGCCGAAGAGTAGTCCGAGTGCCGGAGGGATTCCGGAGGCGCCGATCGGACACCGTCAACCCCGCCGCAGCGACGTTCCCAGCGAGAAGATCCAAAGCGACCCGAACGATCCGCTCAGCAAGGAAAACGCAGCCCTCGACCGCAAGATCAAGAGCATCTGCCGCGGCTGCTAGACGAGTGAGCGGCTACACCGCCCACGCAGCAGTTCCAGGACCGCGTCGCTGTTCCAAAGGATTGAGGATCGGAGGCACCGCTGTCGTCCATGCGAAAGCAGGGACGACGATCTTACCGCGCGCCGAAAATCGCCGACCCCACGCGCACATGGGTGGCGCCGAGCTGGATCGCGACACGAGGTAGTGCTCGCGCCGGGTATCGAGCCCGGAGACGCCGCCGGGTTGCTTCGGCGGCGTCAGACGTAATCCGCGAAATCAGTGGAGCCTAGCGACCACCGCCACCGCCACCGCCACCGCCGCCACCACCACCGCCCGCATCCTGCATGGACTGGTTGAAGCGAGGATCGGTGTTCTTCATGTAATCCGGTGACGTGTCGCCGCGGTGCGTGCGAAAAGTTTGCTTCGTGCGATGGGTCTCCGGATAGTAGGTGGCGTCTCCACAACCCCAATTCGGTGCCGACCGAACGCAAGGCGGATCGAACAGTGTAAACGCGTTGGCGTTGGTGGTTGCCATGGCGCTCATTGCGACGAGAGTGACTGAAGCGACCGCAGCTAATCTTGATTTCATCGACATCTGAATCCTCCATTCTTCGGTTCTGCGAAACCGAAATGGTTCGCACAGGAGTTCGACGATGCCAGATGGAAACAGGTTCGGAGCCTTTGGGAACAAACTCGGACCGGTTAACCACACATCGCCGTGATCAGGCCCTGCCGCCGAGCTCCAGTTCGACCAGCGGATTTGCAATTTGGCGGCTTGTGGCCTCGGCAGACATGCCCACCGTCCCCCAAGGATGTCTGCAAGCAGCCATGAAAGTCAGGAGCAGGGCGCGCAGACCGCGTGCCCCGCTTCACGATTGCTCGGTCCGAGCGGTTAGGCCGAACGCTCACGGAATTCGCCGCTTCGCGCTTCCCGTCTGGTCTTGACCGCGTCCGCCAACAGGTTCAGCGCCGACACCGTCGTATCCCAGTCGATACAGCCGTCGGTGATGCTCTGCCCGTAGGCGAGCTGCTTGCCCGGCACCACGTCCTGGCGGCCGGCGACCAGATTGCTCTCGATCATCACGCCGGTGATACGCTGCTCGCCGTTTGAGATCTGCTGCGCGATGTCGGCCACGACCAGCGGCTGGTTCTCCGGCTTCTTGTTGCTGTTGGCGTGGCTGGTGTCGATCATGATCCGCGGCGCCACGCCGGCGCGGGCAAGTTCGACGCACGCGGCATCGACGCTTTCCCGGTCGTAGTTCGGCGTGTGGCCACCGCGCAGGATGATGTGACAGTCCTCGTTGCCGGTGGTTGCCGCAATCGCCGGGCGTCCGCCCTTGGTCACCGCCATGAAATGGTGCGGATGCGAGGCCGACTTCACCGCGTCCGCTGCGATGCGGACATTGCCGTCGGTGCCGTTCTTGAAGCCGACCGGGCACGACAGCCCGGAAGCCAGCTCGCGATGGATCTGGCTCTCGGTCGTTCGCGCACCGATCGCCGCCCATCCCATCAGATCGGCAATGTATTGCGGCGTCGTCATGTCGAGGAATTCCGTTCCCGCCGGCAGGCCGAGATTGTTCACCGCGGAAAGCACGTTGCGGGCAAGCCGCAGCCCCTTGTTGATGTCGAAACTGCCATCGAGGGCAGGATCGTTGATCAGCCCCTTCCATCCGACCGTGGTGCGCGGCTTCTCGAAATAGACGCGCATCACGATCTCAAGGCGGTCGGCGAGCTTTTCGCGCAAGGCGGCGAGGCGCTCGGCGTACTCCACAGCGGCAACGGGATCGTGGACCGAGCAGGGGCCGACGACGACCAGCAGGCGGTCATCGGTCCCGTTCAGGATGGCGTGGATGGCGTTGCGCGCCGCCATCACCACCCGCGTCGCCGTCAAGGTGCGCGGGATCTCACGCATCACTTCCTGCGGCGTACTCAGCTCTTTCAGTTCGCTAATTCGAAGATCGTCGGTGGTGCTCAACACGGCTGTGGCTCCTGTTCGTTGGGAACCTGCCGGCCAATAAAAAAGCCGCCAGGTTTGGCGGCTGTTCGGACTTGTTGGCTTCAATTCGTCAGATTGAGCGCGATCCTCCCACCGCCAGCGAGCTGTCGTAGCTAAAATACCAAAAGCTGTTGGCGGCGATCATGATCATGGCGGGCTCTATAGCGCACCCGGCAGGCCTTGTCATCCCATAATCGGCGGCGTCAGGAGTTGCGCGCGGCGAACCCGACAGCCCGGCGACGATGATGAACGCGACGGAGGGATGACGTTTAGCCCGGCTCGGGCGCGGACGAAAATCCCTCCGAGGATCTCCTGATGCGGTTGCGGCCGAACACGTAAACCGCAGATGTCGCCAGCAACAACGCCAAGCCTATCAAAATGGAGGTCAGGCCGAGCGGAATCAGAAGCAGTGACGCGTTGCGATCGGTATTGATGAACCAGTGATGGAGCGAGGTCAGCACGAAAGCCGCGCCGGCGAAGCCCGCACCGCTGCCCATGAGCAGCAGGGCCCACATCCGCCGCAACTGGCTCAGCCGCTCACGCCCGATCTCGGTGCGCGGCGCATGATGGCGGCCGACGCGCCGCACCAGCCGAATGGCAAATCCGATCGAACTGAATCCGATCACCAGACTGGCCGTCGCGAGCAGCATTCGCGTGGTGGGGCCGAGATCGGGATGTTTCTGCAATGTCAGCAGCGGAAAATCGAATGCGGCATGCAGCGCGACAGGAGCGAACAGCGCCAGACACCAGCTCGAGATACGGGCCCAGTCGCGATGATGGCGGTGCGCGCCCAGCGCCGTTCCGGCGCGCGCGATCGCGATATAGGCGCCGGCAATAATGCCGAGCGCGCCATGGAACGGCACCGTCAACACGCTGCGCAAGGCCGCCAGCGAACGCCACATGTCGGAGTGCTGCACGAGATAAGCGAGGTTTTCGTAAGCCGCGAAGCCGAGGCCGGCGGCCGCGCCGTAGACCACGGTGTCCATCGGGTCCGCAAAGGTGCGGCGACGGATCGAGACGAGGACGATGACCAGAACCTTGACGATCTCTTCGGGCGCGGCGACGCCGAAGATCGAACGCAGGCCCTGCGTCATCCAGGGGTTTCCCGGCACCGCGAGGATCGCGGCGAACGGGGCGCGCGCAATTCCCAACAGCGAGATGCTGGCGGCCCCGAGTATGAAAGCGAGCCACACCCGCCCGGGCGGGCCGGGGCGCTCGTCGGCGGCAATGACGAGCCAGAGCACCAGCAACGCCGGCGCAATGGCGGCAACGCCGATCGATGTGGGGAGGGCCTGGAGCAGCAGCATGGGGTGAAACTACCTCGTCAGCCGCTCAAATGGCCGCAAATTCAGTTGTTTGCAAGAAAAGCCGAACGCGACTCGTTGTCGCCAAGCCGGCACATCCCGCCGCCAGCCAATGCCGGCGCCGGTCAACGCCGCGGCGGACGTATCAGAGGACGCTTGCTCGTCCAAGAAACCGGCACGGGGAAAGCGAGGCCGCTGGAGAGTACCCGGACACCAGGTCATGGCAGCATCGACGTCAGCTGCCCGGCCGTGGTCTTCAGTCTCGGCAGGATCTCACTGTGCACCCGCGCTTCGTCGGCACGCGCTGCGCTCGTGCTGGCATTGAGGGCTGCTACCATGAGGCCGGCGCGATTGAACACCGGGACCGCGATGCCGATCAGGTCATCCTCGGTCTCTTCGTAGTTGAGGGCGTGGCCGTCGCGGCGGGCGGCTGCGATGGCCTTGATGATTTCGGCCTGGTTGACGGTGGTCCGGCGTGTCAGCCGGACGATGCGGGTACGGGCCAGAAGCTTCTTCACGTCGGCGATTGGGCGATGCGCCAGCAGCATGCGGCCGGACGCGGAGCTGAAAGCCGGCAGCCGCATGCCGGTGGTGACAACATAGGCCAGCCGGCGGCCCGGGATATCGGATCGCGCGACGAACACGACTTCGGCTTCGTCGAGAACCGAGAGCGAAACAGTTTCCCTGACGTCGCGCGCGAGATCGTCAAGAAACGGCTGCAGCGATGCGCCGAGACCGGCCGAGGAGAGAAACGAATAGGCGAGCCGCAGCACGTGTGTCGTCAATTCGAAGCGGCGTTCATGAACGTGGACGAAGCCGAGATGGACCAGCGTCAGCAACAGCCGGCGAGCAACGGCGCGATCGACGCCGGTTCGTTCGGCCACTTCCGCCACCGTCATAGAGCGGTTGTCGGGCCCAAAACTTTCGATCACTTTGAGACCGCGCGCAAAGCTCGAAACAAAGGCGCGGCTGTCAGGGGCCATGGCGGTATGTTTGCTTGCCGTCATGCAGGTTCGCCTGCCGGTTTGTCCAGCCCGAAAAACGTCAGCTGAATGTCGCGCTGCGCCTCCGCCATCGCGCGGCCGGTCTGCACGGTCAGGCCGCAGGCGCGGGCTGCCGCCAGCAGCGGCGAGATTTCCGGCTCGGTTACGACGTCGGCGACATGCACGCCGGAGGCCAGGCGATCCGGCGCAAACGGCAAGGGGTCGTCGGGCCGCATCCCGAGCGGACTTGCGTTCACGGCGATATCAGCCTCCGGATAGGTGCTGATCGCATCCAGCGTGACGCGATCGGCGAAGCCAGCGCTGTCGGCCAGACGTTGTAGTGCAGCGCGCCGGTCGCCATCCGGCTCGTGAAAGGCGACCCGCGATGCGCCGGCTTCGCAGCACGCCAGCAGTATGGCGCGTCCGACCGCACCGCCGCCGAACACGGCGACCGACTTGCCCCGCGCCGAGACGCCTTGCTGGGCGGCGGCCGTGAGAAAGCCAAGGCCGTCGCTCATGTCGCCCTCGAGCCGGCCGCCGGGAAGGCGCCGCACCATGTTGACCGCTCCCAGCCGCCGCGCGCGATCCGACAGCGCGTCGACATATCCCGCCGACGCGATCTTGTGCGGGATTGTCACGATCGCGCCGGGTGTATTCTCGAAAGCGCGCAGCACCGTGAAGAAGGCGCCAAGCGCGCCGGCTTCAATATCGATGGGGACGAGAACGGCGTCGATGCCGCGATGCGCCAGCTCGGTGTTGACGGCGATGGGCGAGCGCACCTGCTTGATCGGATGCCCGATGATCGACAGCACGCGGGTACGGCCGGTCGGCAGAAATGACGGCGTCGGCGCCTGATTCACACTGCGATCCTCTCTGACATTGTGCGCATAGCGCACAAATTGGCATTATTTCGCACAGTTCGAACTAGCACGGCACAGGCGGCGGAACTACCGTCTTTCGCAGGGAAGGCAAGCGCAGCCGGTGACGACGAGAGGTGAGGTGTGACGAGACGCGGGAAGGCCGATGTGCTGATCGTCGGCGGCGGCCTCGGCGGCGTTTCCGCCGCGCTGACGGCGGCGCGGCTTGGCGCGCGCGTCGTGCTGGTGGAGGAACTGGACTGGCTGGGCGGGCAACTCACTGCCCAAGGCGTGCCGCTCGACGAACATCCCTGGATCGAACTCGGCGTCGGATCGAAGAGCTATCTCGCGTTGCGCGACGCCATTCGTGAGCATTATTTCCGTTTCTATCCGGTCACGCCGGCAGCGCGGGCAGAACATCCATTTAATCCCGGCATGGGCAATGTCGGCACACTGTGCTGTGAGCCGAAGGTGGCGTTGCGCGTCATCGAGGCGTTGCTTGGGCCTTACGAAAGCCGCGGTCTGTTGACGGTTATGCGCGGATGGCGTGCGTTGGCGACCGATGTCGTCGGCGACAGGATCACAAGCGTCGCATTCGCCGAGATCGCCAGCGGTCATCGCCAGACGATCGAGGCGCGCATCGTGGTGGACGCCACCGAGACCGGCGATCTGCTCGAATTGGCCGGCGTCGAACATGTTCTCGGCGGCGAGGCGCGCACCGATACCGGCGAGCCGAACGCGCTCGATGTCGCCGATCCCTTCGACCAGCAATCGGCCACCTGGTGCATGGCGCTCGACTATCTGCCCGACGAGGACCACACGGTCGGGAAGCCGGCGCGCTATGCGGAATTTCGCGAATTGAAGCTCGATTGCTGGCCGAACCGGCAATTTCACTGGACCGTCAGCGATCACGTCACCCACAAGCCGCTGGAGCGGCGTCTGTTCGCGGGCGATGCCGACGAGCCCTATCTCTTCGATCTCTGGCATGCACGGCGCATTGCGTGGCGGCGGAATTTTGCGCCGGGAAGTTACGCCAGCGATATCTCGATCGCGAACTGGCCGCAGATGGATTACTGGCTGCGTCCGCTCGTCGGCGTCAGCGCCGAGGCGCAGGCCGAAGCGCTGCAGGAGTGCCGCCAGTTCAGCCTTGCCTTCCTGTACTGGATGCAAACCGAGGCGCCGCGGCTCGACGGCGGCCAGGGCTATCGGGGCTTGCGTCCGCGTGGCGATGTGCTCGGCACGGCCGACGGCCTCGCCAAGCAGGTCTATTTCCGGGAAGGGCGGCGCATCGTGGCCGAGTTCACGGTGCTGGAGCAGCATGTCGGCGTGTCAGCGCGTCCCGGCGCGGACGCCGCAGAGCGTTTTCACGACAGCGTCGGGATCGGCGCCTACCGGATCGACCTGCATCCGCCGACATCGCGGGCGCGCGACACCGTGGACATCGACAGCTTCCCGTTCGAAATTCCGCTGGGTGCGCTGATCCCGGTACGAACAGACAATTTGATCCCTGCCTGCAAGAATATCGGCACCACACGGATTACCAGCGGCGCCTATCGCGTTCATCCCGTCGAATGGAGCATCGGCGAGGCTGCGGGCGCGCTGGCGGCAACCTGCAGCCGGCTCAATTTGCCGCCACGGGCGATCCGCGCGGATGCGCGTCGCCTCGAAGATTTCCAGCAGCTCATGATGGATCTGGGCGCACCGATCAGGTGGCCGGTTTTTGGCGCCCTGACGCCTTCGACCCGGCGCGGGTATCGCCCGCCCATCACCGACCATGCAACAGCGGGATAGCTCATGTTGAAGCCAATACATTTGTCGCGGCGGACTTTCCTGGCGGGCAGTGCGGCAGCCTTGCTGCTGGCCTCAGCCGCGCGCGGGCAAGGACCGTCACTGCCGAAGACCATCACCATCCACGTCGGCTTCCCGGCCGGCGGGCCGGCCGACACCACCGCGCGGCTGATCGCCGAGAAATTGCGGGAAATTACCGGATCGTCAGTGGTGGTACTCAACCGGCCCGGCGCCGGCGGCACTTTGGCGGCAGGTGCGGTGGCGCAGATGGAACCCGATGGCGCGAACCTGCTGCTGGTTTCGAGCGGGCATGCCGGTGCGCCCGCGCTCTATCCGAACCTGAAGTTCGACAGCCAGCGCGACTTCACGCCTATCGTGGCGCTGGCGCAGTCACCAGTTATTATTCTCGTCCGCAAGGATTCGCTCTACCGCAGCATCGAAGATCTGATGGCGGACATGCGCGCGAAGCCGGCCGTGCTGAAATTCGCGACCGGCGGCGGCGGCGCGACGTTGACCTCGTTGGGGGCGCTGCTGCTGCGTGCCCAGCTTGGCTATGATGCGCTCGCGGTGGCCTATCGCGGCTCGGGTCCCGCCAACATCGACCTGATGGGCGGCATCATCGACTTCAGCTTCGACACCGTTTCCGGCGCGATCGGTCTGTTGCAGTCGGGTGATGTCCGTGGGCTTGCAGTTACCAGCAAAACACGCGCTGCGGCCATTCCAAATGTCCCGACGATCGCGGAAACGGTCAAGCCGGATTTCGACGTTACCGGCTGGTTCGGACTTCTCGGCCCGGCGCGGATGCCGGCTGCTGTTGTCACGCGGCTGAACGAGGACTTGAACCGCGTCGTGCTGGCGCCGGAGTTTCGCGCCCGGCTGGTGACGCTCGGCATCGATGTGATGGGCGGCACGCCAGAGGCTTTTGGCGCCTTGATTGCGTCAGAGACGGCCCGCTGGGGGAAGTTGATCAGGGATCTCGGTCTGCAGCCGCAGTGAAAGGCCGCGCGGACGCCAGCGCGACGGACTGGCCGTTGAGGTCGCATTCCGGCATCCGAGCGCGGCTGTTCTCCCCGGGGACGCTCCAATGCAAATACCCGCCACAATAGTGGGCTGACGCTGTCTCTATTCGCGTGCGGCGGCCTTGCCGCCGATCTTGCCCCGCGCCATCAGCAACCCCGCCAGCGCGACCAGCGCGAAACCGGCGCCGGCGAGGAACGTCCCCTGTGGCCCTGTGATGTCCCAGAGCGCGCCCGCGATGATGCTGGCTGCGAGCATCGCCAGGCCGCCAAGCAGGTTGAAGAATCCGTAGGCGGTGCCGCGCAACTCGGCCGGCGCAGTATCCGCAACGAGTGCGGCCAGTAACCCTTGCGTCAGTCCCATGTGCAGGCCCCAGAGAACGACGCCGAGCGCAACGCCGGCGACCGACGGCAGCAAGGCCAACGCGATGTCAGCGGCAACCAGCAACAGAATGCCGCACGCCAGCACGGCCGTGCGGTTGATGCGATCCGAGATCACGCCGGCGGGATAGGCCGCGACAGCATAGACGACATTCATCAGCACCAGCACGGCAGGCACCAGCATGATCGGCAGCCCGACATTCTGGGCGCGCAGAACCAGGAATGCCTCGCTGAAGCGCGCCAGCGTGAATACGCTCGCCACGGCTACCACCCACCAATAGGCCGCTCCGAGGTTCTTGATCTCGGTCAGGCTGATCGGATTGCGCACGGCGCGCAGCTCTTTCGGCCGGTCCGGCTCGCGCACGGCGAAGACGATCAGCGCCAGCGCCAGGAAGGCAGGAATCACGGCAAACCAGAACACCGCCTTGAAGTTGTCTGCCGTCCACCACATCAGGGCGATGGCGAGCAGGGGGCCTGTGAAGGCACCGATGGTGTCGAGCGATTGGCGCAGCCCAAAGCCCGCGCCGCGCAGATGAGCTGGCGTGAAGTCTGCCACCAGCGCATCGCGGGGGGCGCCGCGAATGCCCTTGCCGATCCGATCGACGAAACGCGCAGCGACCAGCCACGCGATGGTTGGCGCGAGCGGAAACACCGGCCTGGTGAGGGCCGCGAGGCCATAGCCGATGGCTGCGAGCCATTTGCGCTTGCCGAGCCAGTCCGAGAGCGCGCCGGAGAAGATTTTAACGATAGAGGCGGTCGCCTCGGCAATGCCTTCGATCACGCCGACCGTCACCATCGATGCGCCAAGCACCGTGACCAGGTAGATCGGCAGCAAGGCGTGGATCATCTCCGACGAGATGTCCATCAGCATCGAGACAAATCCCAGGGCCCATACGCCCGCCGGAATATCCCTGATCGAATAGGCCGGCTTGGTATCAGCAGCCATGTCGCTCTCGCGCCGTCTCATCGCGCCAACAGCCGCCGGCACGCTTCGACAAAGACCTCGGCCCCCGCGACGATGTCGGCGTCTGCGGTGTTCTCGGTCCAGTGGTGCGAGATGCCGCCGATCGAGGGCACGAACATCATGCCCGCCGGCATGACGGTTGCGAGAATCTGGGCGTCGTGACCGGCGCCGCTCGGCATGCGCAGCGACCTGCCGCCGGCGAAGGCTGTGCCGGCTTGTTCGATGGCCTGCTGGAAGGAGACATCCATCAGCGCGGGCGCCCCGGTACGAATGCGCTCCACGGCGACGCTGCAGCGGCCCTGTTTGTCGACTTCTGCGGCCATGCCGCGGAGGAGATCCTCCATCCGCGCAATCACAGCCGGATCGTCGTCGCGAATCTGGAACAGCATTTCCGCCGCGCCGGGGATGATGCTGGGCGCGCCGGGATCGAGGGTGATGCGGCCGGTTGTCCACACCGTGCGTGGGCCGCAGGCGGCGGGAAAGCGCTCGTCGATATCGACGCAAAATCTGGCGAGCGCGAGGCCCGCATCCCTGCGGATGGCCATCCGCGTGGTGCCGGCGTGGTTTTGTTCGCCCGCGAAGGTGATGCGGTATTGCCAGATCCCGACGATGGACGTGACTACTCCGATTCCGAGGCCGCTGCTTTCGAGCGTCTCGCCCTGTTCGATATGGGCTTCGAGATATCCGATATGCCGCCCGCGTTCGCACCGCGCGCGGGCGCGGCCGGCGAGGCCGGCGTCGCGCAACGTGTCACGCATGCTCTTGCCGCTGTTGCGGTCGTGCGCCGCGTCGATATCGGATTCGGTGACGCCGCCGACATAGGACCGGCTGCCGAGGAAGTGTCCGAAATGCCCTTCCTCGTCGCACCAGGACGCAACTTCGACCGCGCCGTTTGTATTCGGATCGCGATTGATGACGCGGGCGGCTTCGAGCGCATAAACCACGCCGAGCGGTCCATCGAGCCAGCCCGCGTGGTTCTGGCTTTCCAGATGCGACCCCGCCAATAATTTCGGCCCGGGCTTCGTGCTGGTGCCGAGGACGTTGCCGATGCCGTCGATCTCGCCCGCGAGGCCGGCCTCGGGAAGACGCTGCACCAGCCATTGCAGGGAACGCAGATGCGGTTCCGAAAACGTCGGCTTATGGACACCGGTCTTGTACGTGCCGATTGCGCGCAGCGCGTGCAGATCGGCGAGAACACGCGCGCCATCGGCGCGCAAGAGATTGTCATTCATGGATTCACGTGCCTGCGCGTCCGTTGTTCTTCCGTAGTTCTCCGGAGGAGAACAAAGTTCCTGATGCCTTTGGAGGAGTAGAACAAAGTTCCGTGAACGTCGCCAGCCGTGTTGATTAGCCCGCCGACAGCAGCGCCAATGCGACGATTGCAAGCCATGCCACGATGACGAGCGCCGCTACCGCGCCAGCGGTTATCTTCGCCTTCTCCTTTAGAGTGTAGTCGTGCATTTTTCCCGCAAACGTGTGAGAGGCGTTCAGGCCTTTGCGGGAGCATATTCGATGACTCGCATCAAAGAAATAGTTCGCGTTGTGCGAGCGGAAAGGGCGTACGAGCAGGAAGGCCCGCAACGCCATGTGGCGCCACGGCCACCGTTTCGCCGGTCGTCGAACGGGCTGCGAGCGAGCCGAAAGGCCTTGCTTCCGGCGAGATGGAAGTCGCGTCCGGCGGCGCTAGGGGAGCTCGCGCCGCCGCATGCCGACTATGGCGCGATCTTCGGTCAGGCGGTTCTTCATTGCGGCGACGACCGCATTGGCGAACGCAAATTGAGGATCGGTCGACGCCACACAATAAACCTGAGATGCCTTGGACTGGTCGTTCAGACTAGCCAGTTCTTTCGCGCGGGTATCTCGATTCATACGATGCTCCGGTTGCGGCTTCCTGGATTTCCGCCGGCGTGATCACGCCGCCGGCAACAGCGGAAATGTCAGGATATTCCTGCCTCGTTGAGAGCCTGTTTTTCAGAAAGCCGTTGGTGGACCAACGAGCACGAGGTCCTGACAACATTTATTCCCCGCACGTAATAATTCCTGCGCCTCGTGGCGGGCGATCAGGTATCCGGCGGAAAGTAAACCCGTAACGTCAGGCGGAGTGCGAGGTAGAGTGCAACGCAGCTTGTGAGTGCAATAACGGCCGTATCCATTTTCCTGTCCCTCCTTCTGACGCACTGATGTCCCGTTTGCCGGACTTTGCAGCGGATGGAGCTTGGGCCGCGAAAGTGGTTCCCTTAAGCCTTGAAAATGGTCGCCTTGGGCTTTGAAAGTGTCTGCAACGTGATGGCGCTCCTGGGCGGAGGGAATGCGTCGCGCCGCATGATCGCCGCCGAGATGGCTGCGACAACAGCAACCAACAGGGCGATGGCTGCGATGAAGGACCATGAACCGTCCGGGGGCATCCATGTCGACAACCTCGCCGGCGCAGAGTCTTTCCAGTACGCCAGCAAGATCCCATATCCGAACATGAGCACGAAAGACTTGATGAATTCCGCGCCCAGCGTGTCGGGTTCAAGCCGGATGCTAATTTTCTGAAGCACCCACTCGATGAACTCGCCGTCAGTGAAGAACAGAATTGTGCCGAGGAAAATCGGAAAGCGCGTCTGCAACAGGAGCCCGATGAGGCCGAAAACGATCATGTGATCGATGAAGTCATGAATTCTGCGCCGCCTTTTCGCGATGGTCCTGGCGCGTCCGGCGCGACGGCGGGCTGGCGTTCCCAGATGAATTTGCGCCGAGCAACGTGTTCCAAGATCGTGCGACGTCGTTCTGGCGCGCGCCGCGTCGTGTGACGCAGCCAGATCGGCAGCGCTGCCGCGTTTGAGGCGACGCCGGCTTGGCCTTCCGGGACCGATTTGCGTTGCTCCATGTCCTCCTCCAAGACGTCTTCCTCCGGGCATCGACATCCCATGTCCGCTTTCGCGGTCGAAAGCAGTCATTGGTCGAGGGGGAGGGCTGGGGAGGTTCATTGCCCGGGGACGGATTCCATCAGATCCCGGTTTGGCCAAATCGCGCAAAAGCGAATCAAACCAAAAATGTCCTGGAAACGATGGCGCTCCCTAGCGGAATCGAACCGCTCTCTCCACCGTGAAAGGGTGGCGTCCTAACCGATAGACGAAGGGAGCAAAAACAACCGGAAAATCAATGCGTTATGCGCTTGATAGGCCGTGTTGGCCGCCTGCCGTCCATGTTCCATGGAGGCGGCGACGGGCGAACGTATAGTGGCGTTTGGCCGGGTGGGCAAGCCGCTCGGAAAACCGTTTTTTCGGTTCGTTTGCGCCTCGATCGATCCCCTGGCGGAGGCACGTCACCCGCCGTGCAACGGATTTTAAAGCTGCATGCCGTAAAGCTTTCGTCGGGGGAACTTCCGACATGGCTTTGCTATCGAGCAAAAAGCGCGAGACGCGCAAATCGTTGAGCCAGCCCGGGTGGATCACGCTCGAGGGTGGCTTTGCCGCGCGCCAATGCGTGGTGCGGGATCTGTCCACGACGGGGGCGAAGGTCACGATCGACGATCCCAACACGCTGCCGACGAATTTGCGGCTGGCGTTTTCGCGCGACGCCAGGACCGGACGCCGCTGCGAGGTGGTCTGGCGCCGCGGCAAATCGGTCGGCGTCAAGTTCGTCCGCTAGTCTGGCACTGACCGGCTAGCGGCGATAAAAGGTGGGATGCCAAAATCCCTCCTCGTCATGATGGCTGTGATGTTGCCTTCGGTTGCCGAAGCTGCCGAGCAGCCCCGTCTTCAGAAGTCCGACAAGGCCGCGGCATCCGGTAAGCTGCTTCCGCTGAAGCGCTCAAATTCAGCCAACGCATGCGCCGAGTACGGCGCGGGCTTCGTCAAGATCGAGGGCACCAATACCTGCATGAAGATCGGCGGCGCGGTGAGCATCGGCGCCGGTGTGTCCGGCGGCTCGCGCTAGCTTACGTCATCGGCGGCGCGATGAACTGCGTGAAGCCGGAGCGGGCCGAAAATTGCGCAAACCAGCGTTCGAGGTTCGGCAGTTTTGGCTTGGTGACGCCTTCGACTCCCAGCCAGCGCCGCGCATAGGCGCCGAGCGCGATGTCGGCGATCGTGAACTGGTCGCCTTCGATGAAGCGCCGGCTCGCCAGTTGCGCCTCGACGATCCGCCACACCACGGCCTCGGCGTCGACATCCTTCTGGATCGCGACCATGTCGCGCTTTTCGACCGGCGTCCGCACCAGCGCCCAGAACACCGGCCGGTCGACCGGCTGCAGCGTCGACAGCGTCCAGTCGAGCCAGCGGTCGACGCTTGCGCGCGCTTGCGGCTGCGAGGGGTAGATCGGCGAATTCTCGCCATAGGCCATGCAGAGATAGCGCATCACGGAATTGGATTCCCACAGCACGTAGGCGCCGTCCACCAGCGTCGGCACGCGGCCGTTCGGATTCATCGCCAGATAGGGCGCCTCGTTGTTCTTGCCGAATTGCATGCCGGCGTCGATGCGCTCGTAGGCGAGGTCGAGTTCGGCGAGGCACCACAGCACTTTTTGAACATTGACCGAATTGGCCCGGCCCCAGATGGTGAGTCGTTGTTTCTTGTTGTCGGCCACGCGTTGTCGCTCCCGTTGATCTCGTTGATGCGTTCATAGCCGAGGATCGACGAAAAAGCGCGCGGTTTGCGGCAGGACACGGTTGCAAAATCAGGCTTACAAAAAATCAGGCTCCGCCGCAGTGCGACAGAGCCCCGATTCCCGTGCAACGCGTGAGCTGGCGTCAGCCGGTCAGCCGCCGAAGAACAGCCACAGCAGAATGATCACCGGAATAGGTACGCCAACCAACCAAAGCAGAAGTCCTCGTCCCATCATTTCCTCCTCAAAATGTAGTTGAAGAGAAAACGCGCGACGGCGTGGCCGGTTCCTGCGCGGAAAAGAACCTGGGGCGAAGGAACGTTTTATGATTTCGGAATTTCGGCGAGCGACAATCCGATCCGAAACAGCAAGTCACCGTCGCGGTCGACCGCCTCGCGCACCTCGACGTTGACATCATCGTCAGCATGGCGGCTGCGCGTCAGCCGCCATTCGCTTTCACTCGTGCCGTCAGGAAACGGCGCGTCCGCGCTGGTCACGAGCCGATAGCTCGGATGGCGGACGTGCACGAAGAAGTCGAAGGCCTACCAGTGGCCGGTGTTCGGCATCGAGGACCACGGCTCCGCCGGCGGCTTCGGTTCGCCCTTCTGCAACAGCTCGATCGAATGCAGGTCCGGCGAGCGCACGAAGGCCATGTTGCCGTCGCGCGGCGGCCGGTTGATGGTGATGCCGGCCTTCATCAGGCGGTCGCAGGTGGCGTAGATGTCGTCGACCTCATAGGCGAGGTGGCCGAAATGGCGGTCCTCGCCGTATTTCTCCTCGTCCCAATTGTAGGTGAGCTCGACCAGCGGTGCGCCGCGGTTCTGCGGCGCGGCCTTGAACAGGCCTTCGTCCTCGGGCGCGCACAGGAACACCAGCGTGAACCGGCCCTTGTCGTTGTCGACCCGGCGTACTTCCTTCAGCCCCAGCGCGTCCTGGTAAAACTTCATCGCCGTATCGAGATTACGAACGCGCAGCATGGTGTGGAGATAGCGCATGTTTGTTGTCCTCCTGAGAACGTTTGGAGATTTCGTTATGGTTTGGGCGGGCGGGTGATAAATAGCAGCAAAATGCGCCAAGGGGCAGGGTGTTGCGGGACGATGGCGTTGCTTTAACCGCGTAACTAGCCTCCCGATACCATGCGCCAACGGGCAAACTCCGGGTTCAACTGGCCGTCGTTCCTTGTGGGTAAACCAAGCGAAGCTCAATGATTGATTCGTAGATTTGCCTTAGGCTCGGATTCGGGGACGACACCCGGCGTCAGCAGGGTGTTCATTGATGGAGGTTAGGATGCCCAGACAATTCGGCTTGAAGGCAACATCGGCAGCCGCACGGTCGGCGGCAATGGCATCATCAACCGCTACGCCGGACCTGAGGGCATCGGTGCCTGCATCGAAGAGTCATTCTCCGGTCAGTTCTCCGGCGTTAAAGCCCTCTTCCCAATGCGCGGAGCTGCCGTTCTCGCCTGCGAGCTGGCGGGGCTGCCATGGCCGGCGATCAATCTCTCAAAACTGAAGCTACAAGCCACCGGCAAGGGCAACGCCAAGAAGCCAGAGACGCAGGCTGCCGCGAAGGCGAGGTGGGGGTATCGTGCCTCGCAATCCTCATCCTTGCAGGACTTTAATCGTCACCTATAGCGTCAACGCGTCAATAAGACTCTCGAACAGTGTGATGAGCCTTTGGCCGGTCAATCCGACGGCGGCGATGATGGCCAAGGCGATGAACCCAGCGATGAGGCTGTATTCGATTGCGGTGGCGCCGGACTCGTCGTGCAGAAACTTCCCAAGCATTCATTCTCTCTCGGGTTTTGACGGAAATGTTGTGGCACGTCCAAGTTGCTGTCAAGGTAATCAAAAGCGTAAAATTGCAGTAATTTTCGAAGCTGCAGCCCCCGGGCGGACGGCGTGATCCATTCGCGTTTGGTGGCGGCCTTGTTTTCCGACCGATGTCTTTTGGCGAGCCCGAGCGCCGCACCGGCGTGATCCCTCACACATACGCGCTTGGCTCCTCCGTCCATCGTGGTGACAACGGAGGGATCAACGATGTACCTGATTTACGGCGTGCTTATTCTCGCGATGATTTTCTTTTTCGTACTCCCGATTACCGACGCCAGGACGGCTCGGATGAAATTGTCCGTGGTGAGCAGCCTCGGCGTGCTGTTGGCGGTATGCGCTGTGGTGCCGCGCCTGGTACACTGACGGTCTAGGGTCTGTTGAGATTCAGGATTCCACCTGAGGCTTGGTTGTGATTCAAGCTTTAGATGGAGCGATTCATACTGACAGATGCCCAATGGGCGAAGATGGAGCCGCATTGTCTGGGGAAGCCGACGGACCCCGGACGCAGCGGAAGCGACAATCGCCGCTTCGTTGAAGCGGTACTTTGGATTGTTCGGCCAGATGCGCCGTTAGCCCGGCAATGCCGATCCCGATGCCGACCAGTACGGCTTGAATGATTCAGATCACGATGTCCCGAAGCGCCATCATGCCTCGACGATAGCGCCAGTGCAGGCCGGACGGATGTGACCGGACGCACAGTGTCGTTCCGACGGCACGCTAGCTTTCGCGGATCCGCTTCGCTTCGGGAGGTTGAAATGCTGGCGTGGGTTTTATTGGTCGCGAATATGCCGACGATCGTGTGTACGATTTGCTCCGCCTTCCTGGCTTACAAGGAAAGGCCGCAATGGGTCTGGTTCGCAGGCTTGGCGGTGCTCGCCGGCATAGGCGGCCTGCTGACGCTCGGCGTCGTGCACGCGCAACAGCTTGCATGGCGCGCGTGAAGAGAAGGGCCGGATACCGTCTGGCCCTCCGCGCTAGATTGGTATTCCCCGTCAGGTCAGACCTTGACGTCCAGCAGCGACGGTTCGTCGGGCGGCACATCCGCAAGTGCCGCTTCTATGGCGGCGGCCTTGGCGTGATAGACGGCCTGAAGATCCTGATTGATCGTATTCGGCGGCGCCTTGGCGCTCTGATCGACGACGAGTTGTATTCTGGCCTGCGTCACTTCAACCGGTATTGGATAAATGACCATGGGATTGACCCTCCTGGGCCAAACCTGTCAGGCGCCTATTTACGCTTTGTAAAGAGGTTGGGTTAACGGCGCAGCATTTCAGGGAGGCTCGGTAATGGAGGCTTAGGTTTCCATGACCGGCGTCAGAAAAATTTATAGCGCTTTCGAGCGAAAGCCTGCGCCGGACTTGATACGGGTGGACGCCATGCGGGGCGGACGCCGGTTCGCGTCCTAATGCATCTGCTCCAGCCGCTCGGCATAGAGGCGGAATTCCTCGGCCATCTCGATCAGCTTCTTCGAGGCTTCCGGATCCTTTGACGGCTTCGGCGAGCTGCCGGGCTCTGTTGGACTGGTCTCGATAGTGTTCGGCTTGGGTCATCGCAGCACCTTTTTAGATAAGTAGGGGCTGCGCCAAAAAGGTTCGACGTCCGGCACGCGAGGGCATGGCGGGACGAAGGACAGCAAATCTGCGCGGGATCGATCGGTAACGGTATCTTAACAAGGCGACGGTGCCGGAAAATGCGCCCCCTGTTCGTTCTGCGAGAACAAAAGGAGTCTTGCTCTCAACCATGCTCAATCTCGCGTACTCAATCCCGCGATCGACGCCGGATCGGTTTCGCGCGGAAACGCAGATAACCCTACTCAGTTAGGTTAAAACCCAAATCGCATTGTGCGTATTTGAAGTTGCGATAGGGATGGCTTTCAGGAAAACAGGCCATGGTCCCTTCGTTTCACAACGCGGACAAACCGACCCACCGGCGCATCATGGTGGTCGGCCTGCTGTTCTGCCTTGCCTTCGTCGTCATCAGCTTTTCTTTGCGGCCGCAGGCCGAAAGCGGTCACGCGCTGGTCAAGGCCGACAGGCTCGTCCGCACTGCCGGCCAACCGCACAAGGCAAACTGACGCCCGACGCTTCGGCGCTCAACGATCTGGCAATTTGTTGCTTGGCGATCGGTGATAGGTCGCGATGGCGATGAAGCCTGCATAACCGATCACATTGATCAGAATTTCCAACCACACGGGCATGACGCACCTTTCCCCACGAATAAACTCCGCAAGGGCTGTGTTAGTTCCTGCGTAATCCGATGGTCAGACCCGCCCGATCGCATGGCTCCGGGTCGGGAAGCTGTCCGCGCAAACGAAAACCCCGCCTACATTCGAAGATGCAGACGGGGTCTCTCGTGCTTTCACCTCTCGCAAGGTTGCTGCACTTGAAAAGAAAACGTCGAGGCATCGGCTTCGTTCCGGTCATTGCCGGAATTCTCTTGAGGTTCCACTCGACGTTCTTCGTTGGCGATAACGGCGAACTAAGCTTCTGCCGGTTTCGCCTCAACGCCAGAATGAGGGCCGGCTGGATCCGTTCAGCGCATTGGCCAGGGTCGTCTCGTAATACTCTTCGCGCTCGCGTTCGAACTTCTGCTGGGTTTCCCTGAAGCTCGCGACGCGCGCTGCGATTTCGGCGCGGTCGCGCGCGAGTCTTTCTTCCTTCTCCGTCATCGCCCATCCGTGTTTTGTTTGATTCGCGCCCCGCCATCATTGGCGCGCGCGAATGGGGCGTGAATGCGGAAGCGGACCTGCAGCATTGTGATCGCGGGCCGCCTTCGAAGCGAAGGCGGTGGATAAGATGTGGCGCATTCTTGTCGCTCACGCGGGTTCCCGTTAGCGAAAGACAAACGGGAGGTTCCAATGGCAAAGATTGATCTGGATTCACTTGGTATCGAAGAACTCGCTGGTCTGCGCGAAAACGCGACCGACAAGCTGTTCGAGAAAGTCGCTGCGCGTCGCGCCGAGCTCGAAGCGGAGCTGGAAAAGCTGACCCAGTACGGCAAGGCACCAGTGAAGAAAGCGGAAAGTGCACCTGCGCCGAAGGCGAAGAAGACTGAAGAAGCCAAAGAGCCGAAGGAACAGGTTGCCAAGGCAGCGTGATGCGCTCGCGCGATAAGGCGGTTTAATAGCGCGCGCGGCCCCGGGCAGGGCACATCGATCTGGCAATCCGAAGGGCCGTGCTATAGTTCGCGCGGCCCAACCATTCGGAAATATCAACTGTGATCGCCAAGGATTTGCGCAGCGGCGTCGAGCAGCTCGGCAACATGATTGCTGAAGCTTCGTGTATCGTTCCCTTTACCGGAGCCGGCATTTCCACCGAATGCGGCATTCCGGATTTCCGCTCGCCCGGCGGCCTGTGGACCCGTAATCGCCCGATCGCGTTCGACGAATTCGTTTCGAGCGCCGATGCGCGGGCCGAGGCCTGGCGGCGGCGCTTTGCGATGGAGGAGACCTTTGCGGCGGCCAAGCCCGGCCGCGGGCATCGCGCGCTGGCCTCGCTCTACAAGGCCGGCAAGACCCCGGCGATCATCACCCAGAACATCGACAATCTGCATCAGGCGTCAGGCTTCAAGGCCGACGACGTCGTCGAACTGCATGGCAACACCACCTATGCCCGCTGCATCGGCTGTGGTCATGCCTATGATCTTCCTTGGGTAAAAGCGCGTTTCGAAGAAACCGGCAGCGCCCCCGACTGCACCATCTGCGATGAGCCGGTGAAGACCGCGACGATCTCGTTCGGACAGGCGATGCCGGAAGGTGAGATGCGCCGCGCCACCGAACTGGCCCAGCATTGCGACCTGTTTCTGGCGATCGGATCGTCGCTAGTGGTTTGGCCTGCCGCAGGTTTTCCGCTGATGGCCAAGAACTGCGGCGCGAAGCTCGTCATCATCAACAACGAGCCGACCGAACAGGACGATGTCGCCGATCTGGTGATCCGTTTCGACATCGGGGAAACGCTCGGACCGTTCGTAGGCAATTGATCGCCAACTGATTCGCGGCTGTGCAAGCCTGTTCATAGCCTCCGCAATTTTGTTTTTTTTAGCTATGCGCAGCAGTCGAGAGTGTTATCTTTTGATTCGAGAGATTCGCGCTGCGTTACCATGATGGTCATGGTAGGGCGCGTGTTCCGGTCCACGATGGCGATAGTGGACCGCTTTTTTAATGTGTGGGGTCCGGGGTCATGGGGTCGGACGAATTTGGGTCCAAGAAGCTCGGGGGGCCGCCGTCAGGCGGGACAGAGCAAAACAGACTTGGACCGAGTGAATACGCAGCCGGCGCGCAACGCGATCCGGCGGTGGATGCGTTTTCGGGGCTCGGCGATGCCGCAGCCAACCTTGTCGAAATATCCGGCGTCATCAAATGGTTCGACGCCTCGAAGGGGTACGGTTTCATCATTCCCGACAATGGCTGGCCCGACGTGCTGCTGCACGTCACCGTGCTCAGGCGCGACGGCTACCAGACCGCCTATGAAGGCGCGCGGCTGGTGGTCGAGTGCGTGCAGCGCGCCAAGGGCTATCAGGCGTTCCGGATCGTCTCGATGGACGAGTCCACCGCGATCCATCCGGCGCAAATGCTTCCGCCACGGACCCATGTCAGCGTCACGCCGACCAGCGGTCTGGAGCGGGCCCAGGTCAAATGGTTCAACCGGCTGCGCGGTTTCGGCTTCCTGACCTGCGGCGAGGGCACGCCCGACATTTTCGTCCACATGGAAACGCTGCGCCGCTTCGGCATGACCGAGCTGCGTCCGGGCCAGTATGTGCTGGTGCGCTTCGGGCCCGGGTCCAAGGGCATGATGGCGGCCGAGATCCATCCCGAGACCGGCCCGTCGGCACTGTCCTCGCATTGATCGCACTGACGGAAAATTGAGCCGGACGCCGCGCACGCGCGCGGCGGCCTCTGGCATTTGCCGCAATCATCGGGTTAGGGTTCCCGGCAATTCCCAGATATCCGGCGTGAGTGCATTGATGAATTTCGCTTTGACGGTTGCGCGGCTTTGCATTGGCGGCCGCTTGTTGATGTCGCTGGCCGCGGCATCCGCCGTGCTCGTTACCCTCTGCGCCAATCCGCCCGCGAGGGCCGCGAGCGTTCAGCCGCTAGAGATCGTCACCAAATCAGGCGTGCAGGTGTTCTCGGTCGAGATGGCGACGACGGAGGAGGAGAAGACCCAGGGGCTGATGTACCGGAAGGAGTTACCGGACGGTAAGGGCATGCTGTTCGACTTCTCGCCGGAGCAGCAGATCTCGATGTGGATGAAGAACACCTACATCTCGCTCGACATGATCTTCATCCGCGCCGACGGTCGCATCCTGCGAATCGCCGAAAATACCGAGCCGCTCTCCACCAAGATCATCTCCTCGGGGGGATTAGCCAAGGGTGTGCTCGAAGTGATCGCGGGCACGGCGCAAAAGTATGGAATTCAACCCGGCGACCGGGTGGCGCACCCGCTCTTCAACAAGCGCTGAACCTTCCAGATCGCCTTGATGGCCGGGGTTTAAGCGTGTATCGACGCATTCCCAGCATCGGATCGGGGTATAGCGCAGCCTGGTAGCGCGGCAGTTTTGGGTACTGCAGGTCGTTGGTTCGAATCCAGCTGCCCCGACCAATAAAATCAATGACTTAGAATAGATCCCAAGAACTGATTTTCTTACAAATCGCCACCGGGTAGCCACCAGCCGGTAGGTGCCGAGCGGAAACGATCGGCCGCGAAAAATATTTTTCGGAACGCCCCGCTTTTTGCGCGGGAAATCGGTATTTTACTTTTGTACTCGGTGCTATGGGCGCCGGTTGCCGCTGACGGACACTGCACGGCGCGAGCCGGTCCGGGCGTTGCCTTCCTCCCACATCGGGAGACTCCATGAATTTCCTATCAATCGACGATGTTGCGGCGCTGACCGGCCTGTCACCCTCGACGCTGGCCAAGAAGCGTATGGCCGGGGCAGGTCCGGCCTTCTTCAAGCTCGGTCGGACCATCAAGTATGCCGCCGCCGATGTCGACGCGTGGATAATGACCCGGCGCCGAACCACAACTTGGGCCGACAACACCCAGCAGAGCGGCGCCCAAGCCGCCTAAAGCACGATCGGCCCCTCTGCCGAGAGCTCTGTTCCGCCCGGAAGACAACATTCGATTTTCGGAGTGGCTTGCTAATGCCAACTTGTCATTTGAAGTAAACCCGCACGATCAATCCGCCGCCATGTGGGCCGCCGCCAGCCCAGATCAATTCGCTCAGGCGCGTGAAGCCGGTAACGCCCGAACCGTGCGGCGCCACTGTCTTCCGATGCGGCTGGCCATATTTATTTGTACTGCGCTTTTAGTGAGTGGGCCACCAAACTCGTACTAGTCGATAGCAAACCAAATGGAGGAGAGGACTTTATGGGTAACAAAGCAAGACGTCGCGCCTGGGTGCATCGTGTGATGCAAGATCCACGGATGACGGATCTCCACCGGCAACTCGCGCTAACGATGGTCGAGATGGACCGCCGCGGATTCGTTTTGTGCGAGCTGGACGGTGAATTATTTTTCGAGCCAAAACCGCAATACGCGGCCAGCCTCAAATAACCCAGACCCCGGGACACCGGCTAACATTGTAGGAACTACATTTTTGAAAATCACTGAATTCAGACCCTCCCGCAGTAGCGGGAAACAACTTGGCACGTTTGACGCCGAGGTAGCGTCCGGTGTGCGGGTTCTTGATCTTACCCTGATCCGCAAGCCTGACGGTAGCTATCGGGTATTCGGCACGAATGTCAGGTTTGATATCGGCGTTGCGAACGATCTCGCCAGAGCAGCGGTAGCGATGGGGGGCAGTAGCCGTGGCGGACAGTAAAATCCAGAAGACGGGCGGATTGCTGGATCAATGGATGCTCCTTAGTGAGATCATAGCCGACAAGCGCACCCGCAAGACTCACATTCAAGTCGCCCAGATTGTTATTGACCGCCAAAAGCACGAGCACGGTAACGGCCGAGCCAGTGTGCGCTATATTGAGCGTGCCACCGGCCTCTCGAAATGGCGGATCGGAAAGTCCACGGCAGAACTAGCCGAGTGGGGCTACTTCACAAGACGTCCAGGCATTGGGACGCGCCCATCGGAGTTCACCCCGGTCTCATGGCCTAGTGTCCGAGTCCAGAGGGACACTAGCGAGTTGGTGCTAGTGTCCGAGTCTGGAGGGACAGGGTGTCCGAGTCCAGAGGGACACTACGAGCCGCTAGTGTCCGAGTCTGGAGGGACGAATCCTGCTTACGTAGACGGCTTACAAGCCGGCCTACGTGAAGCAGAATCATCTGTCGGCGCGGCTACGCCGCCCCACGCTGCTGGCCTGTCGGCCGCGTCGGGGGAAACGCCGCCAGGTAGGGAGAGCGCGCCCAATTCCCCTGCCGATAGTTTCACCGAGCTATGGAATGCCTTCAATCTGAAGCTGACGAATACCAAGCCGAAGGCCAAGGCGGCATATGAGAAGCTGTCGCCGGATGCTGGCCTGCACGCCGCCATGGTTGAGGCAGCGGCGCGGCTGCATGCTCATTATGAGGAGCACGCCACCGAGCGGCGGTATCGCATCCAGTGTCACAACTGGATTAATGCGCGCGGTTGGGAAGATGATTTGCCGATTGTCTACGCCGACGCCAAGGGCGCAGCTATCAGCAAGACGCGCGGTAGCGCCAAGCCAACCCCCGGCAAGCCTGCAACCGGCAAGGCCGCGAAACCCGGCTGTGCGTTCCCGGCCGGGGAGACATGCATCACCATCACCGAGTCCATACTGTCGGAAACCCATACGAGCGGCATGCTGATAATCACTGGCAATGATGAGGCCGGCGAGGAATACATCCATACGGTTCCAGTTAAGCACCATAAGGAGGAGGTGCAGAATGCCGGGCAGAAGGAGAAGGATAGTATCGTCACCGCTGCGGGGTTCTTCTTTCAGATTGATGACCCGGCAAATCTCATCGGCAGGCGAATTGTCGCGCTTGTGGATGGTGGCGAGCTAACGTGGCACGAGCCGAGCGGTGGCCAGCCCGAGCCCGAGCCCGAGCTGGTGGAGCCGCCGCCACCAAAGCGCCGCATGACTATCGAGGAGCAACAGGCCGAGTACGACGCTTGGTTTGAGGCCCAACTTGAGGACAAGGCAGCATGAGCACCGGGGAGGGCGGCCCGACTCTCCGCGAATTTTGCCAGCCGACACCGGCCGCCCCCAAGCACGCGTTATCCCGCAAGTTTTGAAAATGTGTGCAGCCGGAAACCGGCCACACCAAGACCCCGACAAGGGGCAAGATACAGCAGGTCACGAGAGATAACCCATGAAACGCACCCCACTCGAATCTCGCCTTGCCCGCGCAGGCCGTCGCTCAGACCTGCGCGCTCTGCAGGACTACGCCGCGCCACCGACAACGTCGGCCTGGATGCCGGCGAATGATAACGAGGTCGGCAACACCCAGATTGATCGGATCGTGGAGATCCGGCCATCACCCGACGAAATGGTTCGGCTCGCCGCGAAGGACGCCATTCGCGCCCACGACGGCTATGGGCCGATCGCGCCGCAGGAGCTTAATGCGCCGATGCGGGCGCGCCTGCGCCTCGATGCTCGCGGCCAGATCACACAATGGCTGGGCGGCGACAACAGATGGCATGAAACCGCGGAGCTGTTTAGGCAACCGAAAGGTAAGCGTCGCAAGACCGACGAGGAGCGGCAGGCGGACAACGAACGGCACCTTGCCATTCGCGGGAGCGGTGGGTTTCCGGCGGCGTCGACGTATCGCGAGCGCGGCGGCGAGGGTCAAGACTATCGGCGCAATCGCGCGGCTCGCTGGGCGCAGACACTATCCGCATGCAACGATAACAGGCGCCGGGAGATTGACCGCCTTGGCGTCGGCGGCGGGCACGCGTTCGGGGAGGCCTGGGCCAATGCGGGTTTGCCGCCGGCCTGTCGTATTCCAAGGTACGTGACGGCCATCGCGCCGGGCGCAGAATTTCTTGGATATCGGCAGCACCGCAATGTCACTGCGACACCCGGCAGCTTTGTCGGCCCCGCGAGCGGTCCCGAGGACACCATTATTGCGACAATGGACGCGCCGCAAGCCGCTGCCGCGCTGGCTGCCCATGCGGTGGTGTTGGAGGCTAGCCTGGATGGCCTCACGGCCCGCGAGATCGCCGCAGCTAATGGGTGGGGCAATGCGAAGGCCGGCGAGCGGAAGGCCGTGGCGGCGCAGGACAGGGCGCTGGAGGCGCTGGCTAATTTGGCTGCGTAGTCCCTACCTGCAAGTGGGGCCGTATTCAATTGTAGGGATGCTGATCCCGACGTGACGTGCACCTCTAACGCCGGTTTCGGCCGGCGTCCTTTTTCCGATGACCGCGGAAGTACCGGCGTTGGTTTTTATTTAGCCCATCAATCGCAACTTTTAATCATGAAAGGAGAGCGGCCCCAATGGCCACGCTCAACAATACGCTCGACGCAATCGAGCGTCACGTCGGGATACAGCGCTCGCGGAGCACCGGCATTGCGCGACGACTGCAGGAAGCTGAACTTTTGCCCTCCGGCAGTCCCGGCGTCCCTCCCCATTTGGATCAGGCAGACGTGTGCCTGCTGCTGGCGGTCCTCATGAGCGCACCGAAACTGCACGAAGCAGTTGATCATGCGCGCGCGTATGCGGGGATGACACCTGGTGGCGCGGTGTTGTCAGCCGCCACACCGGATAGCATTCCGCGTTCGGCGCTCGAATTTCTGGAGTTGAAATCCGAGATCGCTCTCGGTGGGTCACCCGACGCCGTCGATGACGTTCGTGGCCACCGCTTCGAATTCGTGCACGGTTGGCGTGAGCTCTCCGCGCACACTCCAGAAGGAACGGTGACCCGCTTCGTTTTGCCGGGCGCGCTCGCAACGCATCAGCAGGCGCCGCATCGCATCGCTGGTCTGGTGAAGGGCGATGCATTTGTAAATCTCATGAAGGAAATTTTTTGATGGCTATTTTGAAGAAAACCGCGGCCACCGAGCCGTATCGCATCCCGTCATTGGCAGATGCCAGCCCTGAACACGCTGCGCTGCTGGCTAAACAGGAAGATTTGAGCGATCGATACCGCAAATTGAACGCTGAGCGCACAAAACTTCGCGGCGAAATCGCAGCCGAGAAAGAAGCCGGGGGTCAACGTCTCTCGCCTGACGTGGCTGCGTTGCTCGGCGACGCTCCGGACAGCCTGACAATGCTGATGCAGCGGCAGCGTGAAGTTGCTGGCGAGATGGCCACGATCGAGGCCGGACAAGAGGTGATTATTCGGCGCCTTAATGAGTCCAGAAACGTCGCGAGCAAAGTCGTTTGCGACACTGTGCGTCAGGAATACCAACGGCGCCTCGGAGCGGTGTGTGACGCTGCCAAGGCTCTGGAGGCTGCACGCGAACATCATGACGCGCTGTTGGACGATATCGAGCGCGAGGACGTGCGGCTCGACTATTTGAGGCCGGTTCGAGCGTTCTTCTTGGGCGATCGACGCGACGGCAAGGTTAGCTATTTCTTGAAGGAAGTGAAGGAGGCCGGTCACAATGTTTGAACGTGCAGATAGGCGCGAGGCGAGGCCAAGTCGCAAAATCCTCTATCGAGGCAAGCCGCTTAGCGTGACCGATCCCGATCCTCTCGCCATCGCTCGCGTACTTCGAAAGAACTCCAAACAGAAAAAGCGAATTGCGCGGCTTGAGGCGGCGGAGGCGAAAGTTGCCCGGGGCTAACTTTGAAACGAGGAACACGGACGCTCCCGATACGACCAATGGTCTAATTCGAGGCTATGCCGCTGTTTTTCAGTCGCCCGAAATCATCGCCGGCCAATTTATTGAGCAGATTGCACCTGGAGCATTTTCGGAAACGCTGAAGCAAGGCGATGTACTCGCCTTGCTAGCCCATGATTGGTCCAGAGTTCTCGGGCGCCAATCGGCGGGCTCGTTGCGATTGAAGGAGGACGGAGTCGGACTTGCCTTTGAGCTTGATGCCGACTTAACCACGCCGTCTGGTCAGGAAGTATTCGGAACGGTCAAGCGTCGCGACGTCCATGGTTGCAGTTTTGGTTTCATAGTGCGTGAGGAGTCGTGGACCGACGATGGCGATCTGCCGATGCGAACGCTCATTCGAATTGATCTCAGGGAGGTTTCCATTTTAGCCAACCCTGCCTATACAAAAACCGTAGCGTGGGTATCGCAACGCGCCTCCAACAACGCGGCCGCCCAGCGGCGGATAGCGGCCAGGCGCGCGGCGATGCGCGTCAGGGGCATGCTGTAGGGGTGGGGGTGTTCGCGGGTCTGGGAACTTTTCGCCTTAGCTACCGGATGCCCCCAGTTTTACACGCATCTGCAATTCAGACCCCCAGGGCAAATTTTGGCACGACCACGAAAACCTACCGCGAAAGCGCGCGTTGAAGGGCGACACCTTATCAATGCTGGCCGCTACAAACGCAACGAGCCGACTGCCGACGCCATCGGTGACCCGCCGAAGTGGCTGACGGAGCCGCAAGCCGTGGCCTGGCGCGAATTCGCTGGCGAGCTGCCTTGGCTCAACACCTCCCACCGCTGCATCGTGGGAATCGCATCAGTGCTTAGGGCGCGACTTGCCTCAGGCCATGAGGTTGGCACCAAGGCGCTTTCGCTATTGCGGCTGTGCCTGTCCAGCATGGGCGCGACGCCTGCGGACGCCAGCAAGGTGTCGTGGGCACCGGAAGAAGAGCCCGACGACTTGCTCGATTGACGCGCACGCAGGGGCGCGGATCAGGGTGGGCCGGCTTAGGGCGGTCTGATTTTATAATCCACACAGGAGTTTTACATGATCCTCACGATCGAGGAAGCCGGCGCCCAGGCCGGAATGCAGGCCGCGGAATTGTACAAAGCCGGCGCGCGGGATGGCGTGCATGAAGCCGTCCGGCGCATTCTTCCGGATGCAGTTAAGGCCGCCGAAGCCGAGGCGGAGAATTTTCGGGACAGCGATTCAGAGGATGAAAACCCTACGGTCAGGACCCGTAAGCAAGAGGTTGTGTCATGCAGCGTCGCCGATCCGCCCCCCACACCTTTGAAGACAACATTGCAGCCGAGAAAGCCAAGCTGGAGGCCCAACTAGCGGGGCTCAAACCTGGACTCCAGATGGACGCGCTCCGCAAGAAGATCAGGCAACTTGATACCGCGTCCCATATGGCCGAGTGGCTTTCGTCGCCGGGACTTCAGCCGCCAAAGGCTTTTTGAAACCTTGACGCCCGCTTGTTCCTAGGTCCAAAATTAGGGAACCCAAAAAGCGGGACATCGGCGATGAAGGACTATTTGGCGCGAGTCGAAAAGCTCCGGACAGACGCCGCCGAATGCGCTCTGATCCGCGACCTCGCAACGGACCAAGCCAAGCGCGACCTGTTTGACCGCCTCCACAGTCATCTCACGGTCCTCGCGGACCAAGTTGAACTGGAGATGATGCACCGAAACACGGGGACCTAAGGCCGCCAATAGGCGGCCTCTTTCACGGTTGGGCTTGCAGGCATCTGAATGAGAAACGACCCCGGCACCTTGGAAGGAGTCGCGCCGGGGCCGTCATTCCAATGCGCCATGCTGGAAAGCTTCTGGCGCCAGAATCAACACTCCTAGCGACCTCCCGTTCCCATGCGCGCTGGAGGGGGGCCGGTTCGTTTTTTGGCGGCGAATACTTCAAGTCGCCATCTTTGGGCTGTTCATTTTTTCAGTCGTCTCGGCGTCTATGTTGATACTGAACGCTGGCAGCTAGCGCCAACACAGTGCCTGATCGGCCAGCACCATCTTTTCGGAATCGCGGCTGGATCACCGGGTTTATTCGTGGGGTAAACATGGAGAGGGATGTTCCATGTGGACGCTGTTGATGCCGGTCGCAGCCGCATTGATAACAACGATTGTCGTCCTCGGCCTCTTTAAAGCCGCGGGATTGAAGCGCGTGGAGGATCTTATACCCCCTCCGCAGGAGGACGAATGGGACCGTCTCCGAAACTACAAACGCCAAGATTGAGTCTGGAGAGTTTAGCCAGTCGGTACTGTCCGTTTGACCCTTGGTGTTCTACGTAGAATTACGGAGTGCCGTAATTTCGATTTTTGTTCCATCCGGAACTGCAAATCAGATAAGCAAATCAGGAACGTTTGTTCACTTCGTAACTTAAACTCGCTCAGTGGAGTGAGACCATGAACTATTTCAGCAGCACTCAATTTACAGGTCCCATCCCCCAACATCCAGTTATCCCTTGCAAATGCGGGCTCAGCCCAGACTCGTCGGGAAGATGTTGGATACCCGGCACGGTAGGACCGTCCGTATGTTCGAATGCGAGTGCGGCGCGCGAAGTTGGACCGAGCATAAAGAGTAAGGCCGCCTCAGTTGGAGGCCTCTTTATTAGTGCTGGCCGGTTTCGATCCCTATTGGCCTAGTTTGATTTTGGGAGCGGCCTGATTTACTTTTGTCCGATGGACGACAACCTGGAACTTCTGACCAAAATTCAAGAACGGATCATCGAATGCCGTCGCGCGGCATCCGAAGCGCAGGATTCCAAGGTGGCTCTATTTCTCTACCGCTTGGCCGATGAGGTTGAGGCAGAGGCGCGCGAAGCTGACTTGATCGGGAAGTAAGGGCCGCCACCGGCTTCTGAATGAGGAACGGCCCCAGCACTTGTGGAGGTAGCCGGGGCCGTCATTCCAATGCGCCGAGTCAAGGGGGCGACCCGGTGCCAGTATCAACGCGCCAAGTCTGCTTCCGTTCCTAAACGCGCTGGAAGGGCCCGCCGGGTTACGCTGGCGGATTTTGCCTTGCCGGGAATTGCATAAACGCCGTAGGCTGCGGCCCTTACTTTCACAGGAGAGCGGACGTGGCGACAGGTACTGTGAAGTGGTTTAATTCGACCAAGGGCTATGGCTTTATTCAACCGGACGGCGGCGGCAAGGACGTGTTTGTCCATATCTCCGCGGTCGAGAAGGCTGGATTTAGCTCACTCGCTGAAGGCGCTAAGGTCAGCTACGAGATCGTCTCCGATCGGGGCAAAGAGTCCGCTGGGAATTTGAGGCTTTAGACACTACTCGTCCCGCTTCAGCTGGCGCCTCTTTTCATTCAAGGACCTGGTACTCACAGGCCACGCCTTCGGGATCGTTTTCCTCGAACCATTTTTCCGCGGCGTCCGTGGTGGCGAACACCTTGACGTGCTCGGGGTCGCCAACCTGCTTGCTGATGTTGATGTAGACAAGGACGGTCATTTCGACTCCTCGCCGAAAACGCTCGGCCTATCGTTCGCCGGTTCCTCGAGCTCGCGCTCTCTTTCAGCCCACCGAGCCCTTCGCTTCTCCTTCGCAGCGCGCTCGTAAACCTCTGCCGGGGTTAGGTCGGGCTCCGGCTCAGATGGCTCTTGATCGTTCGTCATGTCGCTGGGGTCGCCTTCGACGCTTCGTGGACGCAATGCGAGTCCGACGAGGCCCAGCATCAATAGTACGGCGCCGGCGATTATCAGCCAGTGGGGGTATTCCATCGATGAGAGGGCGTCTGTCATATCCCGTCGCGACAGCTGGCAGATTCACTTCCGGTGCCGGCACAGTTCCAACTTGCCTAGCATCCACCGGTTCCTCGTTGAGCCAATCCTTGCCACCGCTTCGGTTTCTAGAGAGGTATTTCAATGCTCCTCACTGATCTCTCTTGATCTTCCGTTTCCCCCAATGTGTCTCTTTGCGGGCGGGAGTGAACACCCGCTCGACATGAGGGTTCAGCGCCTTCATGACCCCGATCCGCGCCATCATCGTGGGGCCGTTTTGCTTGACCACCAACGACAGTGCCTCGATAGCGGTCTGCCATTCGTCGAGCTGCTGGTCGGCCTTCGAAAGTTGGGTGATGTAGGCCCCCGCGTCTTCGAGGGTGAGAAGCTGCCGACCATTAGGGAGGGGTATTGGATCGTCAAATGATCGTTTCCAGCCCCTTTGCAGTCATCAGGCGAACCTACCTACCTAAGCAGCACAAAGTGAAACGCCGCCTTCGCTGTTGACTTAAATCAATGGTCTCTTTTGGCCTCCAATTGACCATTGCACTATGAAGCCTCACGAACCTTGCCCGGGCAATAATGATCCTGCGCCGAAGCCTACACGGTTAGAGGAGGCGCGTCGGATCGTTGAAGAGTATGCAGCCGACCTGCGCGAAATTATCAAGAAGCTTCGCAGGACGCTCAATTGATAAGGCCGCCGCAGGTGACGCTTCTTCCCGAGCGCGCTCAGGGCATTCAGGCAATGATCTTGGGTGTTCCGCGCCAGCACAGCCTATTCCTAGCGGCTTGCCAACTCGTTCACGTTTTGTACTATTATCCGCAACATGAAAAGCAATCGTGAAATCGAGATTCTGTTCAGGCGGCTCCGGCTTTACGACCAGCTTGGCCGCCGTGCCGAGGGGCTCGTTCGAACGATCCAGAGGGCAATGAGGGAGCGCTATGGCAATGCGCGAACAATTGAAATGGTACGACGACAAAGCGAACAACTCGCCATGGATCAACGCGCTTGCCGAACTTCGGCAGCGGGCAACGCGTGAAGGCCACTGCTATCAGCACGTCCAGGCGATCACAGTCGCGATTGATCAGTACGCAGAGAAAGCGCTGGGCAACCGCGATTACTTTCTCAACAAGCCTTATGGCGTGGGGTAGCGCGTCGCGGCCGGCCGGAAAGGGCAACGTGGTGCCGCTAAAGGCCCAATCGACGTCGCTGGAAGAATGTTGTTAACTATCAGAGGCTTACATTTGGCCGCCATAGAGTCGCGGATTATTGCGGTTGGATGGTGGGGTCCTTAGCTCATGTTCAGGGGCGCCTGTCGCATGGACCCTTGGCCAAGATGCGTGTTAGGGCAGACTGGCAGTAGCTGAGAGCAGGGTAATGTCATTTCGTCCGATAAACGACGATCACGCTGTCCAAAGCGCAACCTTTGCGATAGCGCTCAATCGACCCCTAGCGTGGTCGTCCATTGAGGCATTGATTAAAAGTTCCCTGGATTGGCGCAAGGAACTTCCGGCAATTGACCTTCCCCAGACGATGGAAGTTCAGATCAATCCGCAGACTGGTACGCCAGTTAATCGGATAACAAGGGGCGTTGAGTTTTCCCATAAGCGGCCGGATGGAAGCGCCAGCTGGCAGCTTGACGTCTTAGGATCTGAAATTCGCGTCACAACCACGCTCTATACCCGTTGGGCTCCGACGTGTGCAAAAGCCGGCGATATTTTACTCGGCGTCGCCGGTCAGCTTGCAATGCTTGAGAGCGCAAGAGGTTTAGGAGTATTGGCAATTTCGCTTCATGTAGCAGACGTTTTTGCTACTACAGACGAAAAGCCCGACTATTCGGAATTGTTTGCACGAAATGACCGAATCCCCTTAGCTTTATTCAGTTTTGGCAGATTATGGCACACGCACAGTGGCTGGTTCATGCCTCGTCCGGCTGGTTTCGGTAGTGTCCTGAACCAGTTAAATATCGACGCTAGAACAGGAACAGACGATACTAGCTTGACCGCGATTCCCGATACGCAGATCAGGATAATCATTCAACATAATCAAATTTATAGACCGACTGAACCAATCAACTTTGGTTCGTCAGGGGAGAATGCCTTGGTTGATGCAGTTCTCAGGGAAATGCCGCAGATGCATCAGAACAATAAAGCGGTTTTGCGAGATCTTCTGACGCCGTCGATGCAACAGCGAATCAAGGTCAACGTTTGATGCTGAATACTGCAACCAAAGCGCGATCGATAACGGCAATCAAATATCGCCCTCCTGTGCCCGCCATGGCGCGGTATGGAGTGTTCGACGATCTCCAGGGGGCCTCCACTGAGTGGCCTCACGAAGACGAAGGTGAGACAGATTACTCGCTCGGGTCGATATCTGCCGCCGGCGTGGCAGCATCTGGCAACCTCGATGTGGACATCAACTTTGACATTTGGCCAACTGATCCTCTCGCACCGCCTGGTGATACGATCGAATCCATTCCTGGATTCGAACCCACTTCAGCGCAATCGGTCTATGGGAGCTTTGCTAACGCGATTTCATCACGTGCATGCCGCGATGATCCAGTTTTGTTGGTCTCGTCGGTAGTTCACGAACAAGAGCCGCTTGCCTTGCATAACCTCGCGCGCATCTACTTGCCCGAACCGCAAATTACTACCTTCTCCGGTTTCATCCGATTGTCAGGCGATCCTCTTCAGTCGGTATGGCCGGCAGCGCTGAAGATTCCGATTCATTTGCCAGTTAATACGGATGACCTGTACTCAAGAGCGCTGGGCTCAACGCATAGGCTGAATTCAAGAGAATGGCCCCGCGACAGCGTTGGAGCGCCCGATCTAACGACGCGCGTAGCCTATCGGTTGGCTGAAATTCCGGAAATGGCCCGTGCTGCTGATTCGATTTTGCCCGGCGTCGACGTGCTAGCCGCAGCTCAGCAGATCGTCGGATATTTGCCGGCCCTAACCGTTCTTCCGGAGATCGAAATCGACGATTCGACTGGCGCAATATCACTGGTGTGGCGTGACCAAGAAAATGCGTTCGCCCTAGAGATTCCGAATTCCCGAATTGTCATCGGCGTGGGGTTTGGAAAGGAATTTTCGACGTTCAAGCCGTGGCGCCATGCAGTTTCGGACGAGCGAAAAATTATGTCCGAGATAGAGACATACAAGCCGATCCAGAAATTGTTGAGCGGTTCATGAACTGCCTCGCTGCGGAAAGCTCGCGCCCCTGCGCGCGGGAAAAAGCGCACGTTGATCCGGTTTCTCCAGGAAAGATTGATGATCAAGAGACTTTGTGTCGTGCGGGCTACACAATGCACGACCGGAACGGCAATCCACGGATCAGTCTTATACGGTCGAATGAACTCGCTAGCGGCGAATTGTCCGTTTGGAGATTGAAGCCACCCAGGACTGAACTTGTTGAGATTCTTGAAGTGCTGGATGCGCGCAAGCCTAATCAACAAGAGCTTCTTTGGATTTTCGGTGTGAAAGCCAAAGAGGTTCGAGGAATGCTTGCCGCTAGCCCGCTTTGCGCAATCGATAACACGGACTGCGGACCCGAGTTAGATAGGCATCCGGCTCATGCCGTCTTAGCTGGTTGCGAGAAACTCGGATTTGATGCGTTACTAAAGCCGGATGAAGATCCGACGTTCATGGCGGTGAGACGAGGGCTGCTCGAGTTATTTAATCGCCACCGCATTTGGCAGGCTTAACACCAGCCAATGAGATCTGCGCTAGTGGTATTCGGCTAAAGCTGCTTTCGAATCGCTGACCAAGTGAATCGCGGGGGCCATCAATCATCCGCAACCGGAAGGCGAGAGCAAGGGGACCTGCCACGACAATGAGCGGGGATTGTCCGTTCTCAACTATTGATGTGCCGCAACTCAGGTTCTGCATCTGCCCGCGCCTAAACTCACCGCAGCCGTTAAAATCAGTGCCAATTCGCGCTGGATGACGATGGATATAATGTGAGGACGGTCCGGATTGGTGGACGTTTTATGGATCACCGCGTTGTTGCGGCGGTAGCGCTGGAAACAAACCTAAAGAATTGGCAACGGGCGGCGATCGATCCAAGCAAAACAGTGTTGAAGGAAAGCAACTAGCCCCCATGGAGCGCAGTGATGGCGAATGAGCGGGACAATTACCCGGGACAGATCGCGCGGATCGAAATCGACGAGTCGGCGGCAATCGCCATCGAGCAAATCGAGGACGAAATCACTATCGTAATTGCGAGCGTTGTTGGCGTTCATTTTCAGGTGACGGCAGATCAGGCGCTTGCACTTTCTCGGGCATTAGCTGTCGCTGCTGCCAATGCTACGAAGTCCAGCGCATCAACTGGGACGTAGTGGCGGAGGCCCAAGCCGTAACTCGGCGGCCGGCAGGCTAAGATCAAAGCGAGTAGGTAGTAATCACTGGAAGCTTGCCCGGTTGAGCCTGCCGCTTCGCGTTCTCCAGCGCTTTCAGCCGCTCGGTGGGCGACCGCTCCTCGAGCCATCTGGAAGTGATGACGGTCCCAGAGACCACATAATCCCCGCACGTAGCGCAGTGGAAACCATCGCCGTCATGAGTTTTCGGCAGCGGCTCAGCAGGTTTCCCGCAGACTGCACAATGCATCGCTTTCACTCCTATTTTCAGGTTGGCGAGGGCCAGACCGGCGCGATGACCTACCTAGGTGACTATCTCACGACTTTGCATGGCCAGGCTTTGCTCAAGGCTGTCATCGCGAGTATTCGAAAGTCTTCATGCAGATCCTCAGGGTTGGACTGCATATAACTGACAATGACCCTTGCCGCTTGCTCCTTGGTAGATCCTTTGGGGCGGCAGATCTTAAAACCTTCAGGTAACGCGTTTCCGAGAAACAGCAGTGTGCCTATGGTCCCGCCGCACTCGCCGACCCAGACATCAAAGCGATCGTTCGCGATGTAATGCTGGCAATGCTGGAGCATGTAGTTGCCGCTACCGACATCGGGCGCTGCCTCGCTTGGACCGGAAAGCGTGAGCATACTGGTCAGTGCGGCCAAGGTGGCTGGTTTCATTTGCACTTCGCCTTTAGGCCCCCAACTCCGGCAACGAGGGGCAACTATCTTTGCACGGCGGCACTAAATCGCTAGCCGAACTTGGTGACAATCAATCTGGATAATTCGAGGATAGCATTAGATCCTCGGTGAAATGTACTGCCGACACAATACATGGTGGTTCCATCGCGCACGGTCGCTCGCCGAACAATCTTAAATCCCAAGACGGATGCAAGATTAATGATCGTTTCCTCAATCTTCTGCCGCGCGGGGAGGTCGCGATTTCTTAACGTCGAAGAAATGTAGCCGGAATCTAACGGACTGGAATCCACGATCTTGGTTAGTGGGCGGCTGCTCATTTCTTTCCCTTCAGTGCCATCTCCACCAACCGGCGAATTGCCTCGGGACGGCCGGGCAGATCGTCTTGCTTGCGGCGCCAGTCGTCTAAGGCCTTGGCCATATCGGGCTGGATGCGGACCATCACAGGCTCCCCGGTAACCGTGGTCCGCTTCTGTGGGTTCGCTCGATCGATGGTTGCTTTGTTCATGGAATCATGATACCACGAAATCAGGTCTGTAAATAGTCGCATGACCGGGGCAGGAGCATCATCAATGAACAATCCCACCACCAACGCCAACGTCTCTATCGACCAATCCACGCCTTTTTGCGCCCACACCTACTACGCGTGCATCCAGGCCAAAGGATGCGATCCCATTATCCGCAACGGCGGGCTATATATTGACCTATGTTCGGCGAGTATTGGGGACGTCGGCCGGTGGGCCGCGCTCCACGATCCTGATGGGTCGCTGCGGCTAGACCACGCACGTTCTGCGTGGGAGAAGCGGGCCTCGGATGATGAGATCATCATGCTAGGTGTGCGCCAGTAGCAAGCCTCTACTGCAGACGAGGCCCCGCTCCTGAAAGGGGGCGGGCTTTTCTGTCTAAAGTGGGGGGAGATGCTGGCACAAGCACCCGTGTTTGCACGGTCTTGCTGCTTATCTCGATCTGCTGTCTCACCATTGTGCTTTTTTCTTAGATGGGAAACTGAAACGAAGAAAATCCTACTGCTTACCTTACTGCTGCCGCTGGCCGGTTGCCAAACGGCGGCCGAGCGGCAGGCTTCACAATTGGCATCAGCGCAGCAGCAGTGCACCACCTTTGGCTTCCGGAAGGGTACTCCGGAGTACGCCAACTGCAGTCAGAGCATGTTTGTGGCTAACCGCCAACAGGAGGCGGCAGACAACGAGCGGCGAGCTGAGGCGCTGTCGGCCGCCGGAAGAAGCTTGCAGGCGGCCAGTGCGCCGCCCGTTACGGTGGCGCCGACAACAACGAACTGCCAGAATCTGGCGGGCATGGTTCAGTGTAGAACGTTCTGACTGGTGGAAACACCGCCGAGGCCCGCTCCAACCGCAAAGCTGGGGCGGGCTGCCATACCCCGCAATAGAGCTAGAGGGTGGTGACTAGCTCGGCGAGCTTGGCCGCGACGTCGGCCATCGGCATTTCTGCAGTCTCCAAGCCGTTTCGCGACGCGAGCATGGGGCTGACTTCGCGGAGAGCTTCGTACGTTGTGTTATGCACGATAGGAACGAGTTGGTCTCGCGCTAGGAGGACCGAAAGCTCCTTGTCTGCGACGCCCGCTGCTGGGAGGCGCTTCAGCAGCGCAGGGGTCACGAGCACGATCCCGATCCGCGACTTCGCCAAGCCCTTGTCGATAGCTCGGAGAAACGGCTCGCCAAGGCCAATATCATTTTCGCTGAACCAGACCGAGACATTGCGTGCCACGAGCAGATCGCACAGCTCCTTGGCGACCCCCTGCCGGTCGTCCCACGCGTGGCACAGAAAGATGTGCCGTAGGTCGGGCAGGGACGCTCGTTTCTCGACGGTGTCCCGTATTGGGGTGAGCGCCCGTACTTCCTCGGGCGTGTAAAACTGAGACGAACCGGCTCCCGACCAGCGTGGTTTTGTGCTGCGGCTGGACCGGCCACCGCTGCTTCGGCCGCCCCCGCTGCTACCCGACGAGGAGTAGGACGGGGGCGAGTACGATGGGGGCGAATACGCCCGGTAGCCGCCGTAACCGCCACGGCCGCCACATGCGGGGCATTCCGCTCTAGCGCTCGCAGTGCGATGGCCTCGTGCCGGTGCTGTGCATCTAGCCATGGGGCAGATTTCCTTGAGGATCTAGGCTCGCGAATCAGCAAGCAGGTTGCATTGAGGTATACCTTGCAACTGGTCGGTTCCGTAGCGGTGGCGGTGCGTTATCCTCCCTTTCCACCCGCCGGGCTGTTTCTATTTTCCATTCATCGCGTCGGCAATCTTCCCGGCGATAATATCCGCCGCCCGCTTTGCCGGATCGACAGCCACGTGGGCATACCTCTGCGTCGTGCTTGGCTGTGAATGTCCGAGCAGGTTTCCGATGATTGGCAGCCCAAGACCGGAACCTGCTCCGACGCTGGCGAACGAGTGCCGCAGGTCATGGATTCGGACATCTTGAATGCCGGCTCGCTTGCGTACGGCCCGCCACGGGCGGTTCAGATCGGCGCGCGGCTTTTCATCCTTCGTGCCCGCTGTCTCACTGGCGACCACGTGGGTGCCAACACGGGGTAGGGCGTCGAGTATCGCAATAGCCGGCGCAGAGAGCACGACTGTTTTCTGGCCGGTCTTCGAATCAGGCAGGAAGAGCAGGCCGCGCCCAGCGTCGTACTCAGACCATCGAAGGTCTAAGATTTCTCGCAATCGACAGCCGGTAAACAAAAGCAAGCGCAACGCTGCGGCGGCGTGCTGATCGATCTTGGTCAGGCGGTTCTCGGGCTTGGGGGCGTGCTTAGTTTTCTTCGACGGATCAGGCTCCCACGGAATGCCGACCGTTTCAGCCTCTCGAATTGCATCACCAAGCCGATGGAGTTCCTCGCCGGTCAGGTATCGCTGGCGCAACTTCTCGTCGAAATGCTCAATACCAACTGCCGGGTTCTCTGCGCCCTTCGGAAGCGACTTGGTCTTAAGCCCAAACCCATAGATGGTGCCGATCAGCGCAACCACGCGGTTGGCCGTCACCGAGTGCGTTTCACCTATTTTCCGGTGCAAGCGGTCGACGTCGGAATGCGTAACAGCGTTCGCTTTCTTTTTGCCGAGCGCCGGCCTGATGTGATTCTTGATGTACCCTCTGTTCAGGCGAATGGTACCGGCCTTCCGTTTCGGCGCGAGGTGCTTAGCAACAAAGCTGTCAAGCAGGTCGTCGACGGTCTCGGCCTTCCTGGCAGCACCGCGCTCTGCCGCAGGGTCCTCGCCAAGTTTCACTTTGGCAAGTAGTGTTTCAGCGGCTTCCCGGGCCTTCTCAGGCGAGAGCGTGGCCGGGGTACCAATCACCATGCGACGCTTGCTTACGCCCCTGCCGCCTTCTCCCGGGCGGTATTCGACTATCCATGATAGAGCACCCGAAGGCATCGCTTTGACGCCAAAGCCGGTCAGGTCGGAGTCGTAAAATATCGTCGGCTTTGTTACAGCGGGCAGGCCGGTAACGGCACGACGGCCGAGTTTCAGGATTGGCATCGCTTTCTCCGAATAGCCACCGAGTAGCCACCGGATCATGTATTGAGCGAAAACGACAGGAAAGCAACGGAATTGGGATGTTCGAAATATGACAATTTTCGCAATCAGTTAGCTGGCAAACGGCAATGGACGGCACCCAAAGGAATCGGCCGGAAAATAACCTGTTAAGTTTTGGGTACTGCAGGTCGTTGGTTCGAATCCAGCTGCCCCGACCAATAAAATCAATGACTTGCCGCGTCTTTTTCGGATTGAATCTTCCCAGCGATCCCAATTCGGGAAGGGGCAGGGGAAAACTTGTGAGTGGTACGAAGATAGTCATTTTGGCGCGGCACGCTCTGCTGCTGGGGCTGGCGTTTTGTTTCGCCACCACGGTCCTGAGCCAGACGGCCGCGGCCAATCCCGCGCAGATGATCTCTGACTTTCGGCTGAAGCACGGGGAGAAGCGCGTCACGCTGGATGCAACTCTGACGCGGATTGCCCACGATCAAGCCCAGGCGATGGCCGCAAAGGACCAACTGGATCACGATGTCCTCGGCCGCTTCAATTCGCGTGTCAGCCCGGCAGGCGCCGGCCGAGCCGCAGAGAACATTGCGTACGGCTATGACGGTTTTCCCAAGACCCTCGACCAGTGGATCAATTCGTCAGGGCACCGAAAAAACCTCCTGCTGCCCGGTGCCACACGCGTGGGTGTTGCCAGCGTGAAAAGCGCAAAGACCGGTCGTATGTATTGGGCCATGGTGATCGCAGGCGACTATGAGGGTCCCAAGAAGCCGAAGAGCTCGCCAAAGATTTCGCCGAAGGAATCAAAGCAGGCAAACGCTGCTAAGCCCAAACCGCGCGCGGCTGAGGCCTGCCGAGTGAAGATTCTCAGCATCTGCTTCTAGAAAGGTTGCAACTTTAGCGCTTGCAATATCGTTCTCGTTATGTTCTTTTTGGTCATTCCCTCGGAGGTGACCAATGGATGTCGAGAAGCAACAAGAAATAATCCGGCTCTGGAATCGCATGCGCCGGGTCGAAGGTCCGGTCGCGGAGGAAATCCGGATCCAGATTCTTGAATGCTTTGCACAGCGCGAGCCATCGAGTGCGCGGATGAGCGATCGTCGGGAGGTGTTGAGCCGCGTGCGAGTTCCGACCGGTCAGGTGCATCGCATCGGCGAGCGCGGCAACAACGCAACGCTTTGACGGCTTAGCACGTCGGCGACGTTGATTCGGTGGCCGTCAAGATTGACGGAATCGACGCGGGGTGCATGCTGCACGCATGTTGTCGCGTGTGCGCAATCATTTTCAAGGTGCGAAGTTCGCCCGCATGAGCAGCGGGACGTATTGCATCATCCGCGATCTCGGGCTGGTCAAGGGCGGCAAGGGGATGCGGCATCATGAGGTGCTCGTCACCTTCAGTCCCAGGGCGTTCTTGCGGTGGATCGGGAAGGCCGGCAGAGACGCTTTCGGAACGAAGAGGCGCTCCCAGTGGATTCAACGCCTTCCGGAACCCGTCTCGGAGAATGCGTCGCAAGCCGTAGCCATTTCACTGCTGCGCCGCCTGCCACGCCAATAGCCTGTGCTCGGCTAACGACATCGCCACCGACGTCACATAGCCGGTGACGCCAAGTAGGATGACACCAGCGAACAGGTCGGCCGAGCGGAACGAGCGCGCCGACAGCAGCACCCAGTGGCCGAGCCCGTCGAGGCCGGCCAGGATCTCGCAGACCACCGACAGGATCAGCGCCACCGTCAGGCTGAGGCGCATGCCGGCGAGAATGTCGGGGCTGGCGGAGGGCAGCGCGATTTTGAAAATCACCGCGAGCCGCGACATCTGCAGCGACCGCGCCACCTCGTAGAGCCGGGGCTCGACCGCCGCAAAACCATGGATGGTCGCCAGCATGATCGGCCAGATCGCGCCAAAGGCGATCACGAACAGCGCCATCGCCTGCGTCAATCCGAGCATGGCGATCGCAACCGGAATGATCGCCGAGACCGGCAGCGGCCGCAAAAACTCCAGCGAGGGCGCGACATAGGTCCGCATCGTGCGCGACGACCCGATGATCGCGCCGATCGCGATACCGGCAATGGAGGCGGCGAGCCAGCCATAGGCCATGTGTTCGAGCGTGCCCGCGAGCTTGCTCCAGAGATCGCCGGAGGAAAATCCGCGCACCAGCGCCGCCCAGGCCCTATCAGGTCCCGGCAGGAACACCGGCGAGACCAGTTTCAAATTGGCGATCAATTGCCAGAGCGCGATGAAGCCGGCGGCAACCGCGAAGCTCGCCAAACGCCAGACAAGGGCCGTGCGATTCATGGGCTGTCTCCGCTCAACGCGGCACGGCCGAACAGGCGCCGTTGGGCCACGGTCAGAAGGATGTTCAGCGCGTAGCCGATGATGCCGATCCAGACCAGATACGCCAGCATCAGATCGGGACGCAGCGCCTGCTGCGCCAGCATGATGCCCGCGCCGAGGCCGAGCGGATTAATCGCGATTTCGACTGTCACGGCCACGATCAGCGCGATGCCGGCGGACAGGCGAAAGGCGACGAAGATCCGCGGCAGCGCCGCCGGGATGATGATCTTCCAGACCCGTTGCGCCGGCGGCAGCCGCAGCGCCCGCGCCACTTCCATCAGCCGCGGTTCGATGCTGCGCACGGCGGCACGGGAGAGGATCAGAACCGGCCAGACGCAGGCAAACGCCACGATCACGATTTCCATGCGATAGCCGAAGCCGAGTGCGATCAGTGCGATCGGCAACAGCGCGATCGAGGGGATCGGCCTGATGGCCTCGACGGTCACTTCCATCAGGCGGTTGAAAGTATCGAAAATTCCAAAGGCGATGCCGAACGCCAGGCCAATGATGGTGCCGATGGCGAGGCCTGTGAAGGCCGAGAACAGCGTGTCGCGGGTCGCCGCGAGGATCGAGAGATCAGCGAAGGCGCCAAAGAGCGCCATGACGATCTCGCTCGGCGGCGCCAGGCTGTCGCTTTGCAGATGGGTCGCGCGCGCCCACACTTCGAGCGCCACCAGCACGCCGAGCGGCAGCACCAGCGCCTTGGCGGAATTCCCGGTCAATGCTCGCTCGCTTTGATGAAATCGAACAATTGCCGCCGCAGCCGCAGGAATTCGGGATGCTCGCGGGTCGACAACTGATCGCGCGGCCGAGGCAGGTTGACCGAAAGTTCAATGCCGATCCGGCCCGGATGCGGCAACAGGCCGATGACACGGTCGCCGAGATAGATGGCTTCATCAAGGTCGTGGGTTACGAAGATCACGGTGGCGCCGCTGGCGGCCACCAGCGACAGGACCTCGTCCTGCAGTCCCTGCCGCGTCATCGCGTCCAGCGCGCCGAACGGTTCGTCCATCAGAAGCGTCTTCGGCTCCTGCGCCAGGCAGCGGGCGATCTGCAGGCGCTGCTGCATGCCGCCGGACATCTCGGACGGATATTTGCCGGCGTGCCCGGGCAGGCCGACGGTGCGCAGCAATTCCTCGATGCGGGCAGGGCGCTCGGCCGACGGCATGCCGCCCGCTTCCAGCGCCAGCGAGACGTTGCCGGCCGCGGTGCGCCAGGGCAGCAGCGCCTTGCCGTAGTCCTGGAACACGATCGCGATCTCGCGGCGCGGCTCGCGCATCGGCTGGCCGTCGAAATTCACCTTGCCGCTGGTCGGCTGGTAGAGCCCTGCCGCCAGACGCAGCGCCGTAGTCTTGCCGCAACCGGAGGCGCCGACGATGCAGAGGAATTCGCCGGGCTGCACACCCAGGCTGAGGTCTTCGATGATGGTCTTGCCGCCGAGCTGCAGCGTGACTGCGTCAAAGCGGATTTGCGGCGCGGGCATGCCGGATATGGCTTCGAGGCGTTTTGCGGCGCTTGCCATGATGTCAGCTTTCGTTGCCTCGGGGATAGACGAAATCCATGGTCGAGCGCAGATGCGCCGCCAGCATCGCTTGCGAGCCCTGAATGTCGCGCGCGATCACGCGGTCGGCGAGCAGCTGGTGGGCGCGGACGAATTTCTTGCCGCTGTCGAAGGAGCGCATCATTAAGCGGCGGTAGCGGTAGGCCTGGTCGTAGAGATCGGAATGGGCCGATAGCATGCGTTTCGAGCCGCAGGCGGCCAACAAGGCGGTATGAAAGCCCTTGTGCAGCCGGTCGAAATCCTCCGCACCTTCGCGGAATTCATCGCCGGTGCGCTCGATATGGCGGCGCATCTGGTGCAACGCGCTGACGATGCCGGCCTCCCAGGCATCATCGCCGTGGGTGATCGCCAGCCTGACGGCCTCGATCTCGATCGCGGTGCGCATGGTGGTGATGTCGAGCAGATCCTCGCGGCTGATGTCGGCGACGCGAAAGCCGCGCTGCCCGGTGCCCACGATCAGCCCCCGCGACATCAGCCGCGACAGGCCCTCACGCAGCGGCGTGGCGCCGATCTCATAGCGCTGCACCAGGTCGACGATGCCGAGTCGCGATCCCGGCGCCAGATGACCGGCCAGGATGTCCTGCTCGACCAGCAGGGCCGCGCGCTCGCTCAGCGTGGCGGCCTCTGCCGACGGTCGGCTCGGTTGGCGCTCGGACGCCGGCATCGCGAAATCCTCTACTTCAGGACCAGCTTCGACGTGTCGAGCCTGGATTGCAGCATCTTTTGCGTCGACATCACCTCGATCCACCAGGCGAGTTGCTCGGGCTTCAGCGCCGGTTCGGAGCGGTTCGGCGGCGTCGCCTTGACCAGCTCGATCGGCTGCTTGGTGAATTTCGAAATCGAGGTCGACGCCTTTTCGCGGTCGTTGTTGACGATGGCGGCGGATTCGGCGAGCGCATCGCGGAATTTCTTGATCGCCGCGGCGTTCTTTTCCGCCCATTCGCGCGACGCCGCATAGAAGATGATGGGATCGGTGCGTGCCAGTTCGACGGCATAGCGCGCGCCGACCGAGCCCAGTCCGGCATTGGTCATGCGAGTCACGAACGGCTCGGCGGTCAGCACGGCATCGACGCCGCCCGACTTGATGATGTCGGACATGGTCGGGAAGGTGACCTCGACGAAATTGACGCCCTTGGGGTCGACGCCCTTCTCCACCAGCCATTTCACGAACAGCACGTGCAGGAAGGCGTTCAGCCCGGGCGCGCCGACTTTCTTGCCGACAAAGTCCTTCGGCTCCTTGATGGTGATGCCGTTGCGGACAAAGGCGGTGATGTTGCCATTTGTCACCGGGCTCATGACGGTTGCGCCGGCAATCGCGACGAGATCGAGGCCGCCGTCGGCCGCCTGCAGGAACACGGTTGATGTCGGACCGCCGATCTGGATCGAGTTCGACAGGATCGCGGCCGGGATATTCGAATTGATGCCGATCGGCGTCATCTCGACCTCGAGCCCGTGCTTTTTGAAAATGCCTTCGTCGATGGCCACCATCGCTGAGGCGCAGTCCGAGGTCGCCGTGCAGCCAACCTGGATCTTGGCTTGCGCAAAGGCGGTGCCGGTCAGCGCCACGCTGACCGCAAGGGCGGCAAGGACCTCTTTCACGACGATCTCCCCATGACACATTTTTCTGTCTTGTTTATCGATATTTTTTTTGATCATATATTTCATCGGAAAACAAGAGGGCATCCAGTGAAACTCGCGACATTCAAATCCGGCGGACAGGAAAAGATCGGAATCGTGCATACCGGCGATACGCTTATGTTCGATCTCGCAGCGGCCGCTAGCCGGAGCGGAAGCGCCAATCCGGCCTTCGCATCGATGCTGGCATTGATTGATGCCGAAGGCGGCGCGCTCGAACAGGCAGCGAAGGTGTTCGACAAGCACGGCAAGGACGAGAGCTTGTCGGTACCGGTGCAGACAGCCGAGATTCTCGCGCCGGTCCCGGAGCCGCGGCAGATGCGGGACGGCATGTCGTTCCCGCTGCACATCCTGCAAGCCCCGCGCGGACAGCTCAAGCTCGCCGCGCGCGCCAAGGGCGACATGGCGGAGCTGGCGCGGATCGAGGCCGAACCGCTCGGCGAATTGCCGGAGGTCTATCGCAAGCAGCCGATCTACTACATCACCAACCGTTTCAGCGTGCGCGGCACCAACACCACGGTGAAATGGCCGCGTTACAGCCAGGTGATGGACTACGAACTCGAATTCGGCATCATCACCAAAGGCAAGGGTGCCAACATCTCCGCCGCCAAGGCCGCGGATCACATCTTCGGCTACACGATCTTCAACGACTTTTCCGCGCGCGATGCCCAGCGCATTGAAATGGAAGGGCGGCTCGGGCCGGCGAAAGGTAAGAGTTTTGACGGCGGCAACGTGATGGGGCCGTGGATCGTCACGCCGGACGAGATCGGCGATCCCTACAAGTTGAAGATGGAAGCGCGCGTCAACGGAGAGAGGCGCTCGCACGGGGTAAGCGAGGGCATGCTATTCTCGTTCGAGGAGATCATCGCCCATGTCAGTCAGGACGAGACCCTGATGCCCGGCGAATTCATCGGATCCGGCACCGTCGGCAATGGCTGCGGCCTCGAACTCGGCTGGTATCTCGAGCACGGCGATACCATCGAACTCGAAGTCGAAAAGATCGGCACGTTGAAGAACCGGGTCGAGCGGCAATAGTCTGCTTCCAGCGACGATACCAATAAGAACATCCAGCGAGGAAACGCCATGGCGCGCAAACTGATCGATATCTCCGTTCCCCTGCAAAACGACGTGCCGGCGGATCCGCCCGGCAATCACCCGACCATCCAGTACATCGATCATCAGCAGGGTCTGCCGCGGATGCTGCAGTTCTTCGACGGGCTGAAGGCGGAAGATTTGCCGGACGGGCAGGGCTGGGCGGTCGAGCAGGTATCGCTCTCCACCCACAACGGCACGCATCTGGACGCGCCCTGGCACTTCCATCCCACCATGAATCGCGGCGAGCGTGCATGGACCATCGACGAGGTACCGCTGGAATGGTGTTTTCAGCCGGGCGTGAAACTCGACTTCCGGCATCTTCCGGACGGCTATGTCGCCACCGCCAAGGATGTCGAAGCTGAACTGGAGCGCATCGGGCATACGTTGTCGCCACTGGAGATCGTCGTCGTCAACACCAGCGCCGGCGTCAAATATGGAAGGCAGGATTACGTCACCTCCGGCTGCGGCATGGGCTATGAGGCGACGATGTATTTGCTGGAGCGCGGTGTGCGGCTGACCGGGATCGACGGCTGGAGCTGGGATGCGCCGTTCGTCTACACCGCGAAGAAATACGCCGAGACCAGGGACGCCAGCCTGATCTGGGAGGGTCACAAGGCCGGCCGCCACATCGGCTATTGCCACATCGAGAAGCTGCACAATCTCGAACAGCTGCCGTCGACCGGCTTCATGGTGTCGTGCTTCCCGGTGAAGATCGAGCGCGCATCCGCAGGCTGGACCCGGGCGGTCGCCATCCTCGACGGCTGAAGGTGGCAGGCGACAACAAGCAAAAGCAGGGAGAGAACGGATGACGGATTTGCGCGCGCCGCGCTTGCGGGGATGCTTCTGCTGTGGCCCATCAAGTCCGTCACTCTCCAACCCAAGCCGGCGCGGCTTCATGTTCGGCGCCGGCGCGCTGGCGCTGACAACGGCGACAGGTAGCAGCCGGGCAACGGCACAAATCGCCGACACAAAACCGTTCCGGATTGACGTTCATCATCATCTGTCGCCGCCGACCTACGTGACCGCGTCGAACGACAGCGCCTTCGGCGATCCCTTGATGAAGAGTTGGACCATCGAGAAATCGCTGGCCGATATGGACAAGGCCGGCATCGCGGCCGCGATGCTTTCCGTCACCACGCCCGCCGTCAATTTCACCAAGGGCGATGCCGCGCGAAAACTCTGTCGGGAGTCGAACGAGTATGCCGCAAAGCTGGTCGCAGATTATCCTGGTCGGTTCGGCAATTTCGCGATGCTGCCGCTCACCGACGCCGAAGGCAGCTTGCGCGAACTGACGCATGCGCTCGACACGCTCAAGGCCGATGGCATCGCCTTGATGACGAGCTATGGCGACAAGTGGCTTGGCGACCCGCTGTTCCTGCCGGTCATGGAAGAACTCAATCGGCGCAAGACGCTGGTCTACACCCATCCGACGGCGGCCAATTGCTGCGTGAACCTCGCGCCGACGCAGCCGCCGGTCATGATCGAGTTCGGCACCGACACGACGCGCACCATTGCCGACATCGTCTTCTCCGGCAATGCGCGGCGGTTTCCCGACATCCGCTGGATATTCTCCCATGCAGGCGGGACCATGCCGTTCCTGATCGAGCGCTTCGTCCGCCATCCGCTGCTGGTGCCGAAGGCCAAGGAAACGGTGCCTGATGGTACGCTTACCGAGTTGAAACGGTTCTTCTATGACACTGCGCAGACCTCGAACCGCGGCTCGATGTCGGCACTGGCGGCGATCATTCCGCCGTCGCAGATCGTGTTCGGAACGGATTTCCCGTACCGGACCGGCATTGATCATGTGAAAGGGCTGCACGAAGCGGGTGTGTTCACAGACGATCAGATCGCGGCGATCGCGCGGGGGAATGCGCTCAAGCTGTTACCGCGACTCGCAAGCTAGTTTGGAAGTAAACCTGACGTCTCGTCACGCCGCGAAGCGATCCATCAAAAAGAAAAGGCGCGCCGGATTGTCCGACACGCCTTTGATCTTGTCTCCGATCCCCGCCTTAGGCGACGGCGATCGGGGCTATATCATCACCTGCAGACGCGGACGCCATAGGCGTTCCACCAGCAGCGCGGACCAGGGCGTACATAAACCGGCCCGCCATAGAAGCCTCGGCCTCGACCACCATAGAAGCCACGGCCACCTCCACGATAGTAGCCACGGCCGCCGCCGCGAAAACCTCCTCTGCCTCTGCCTCTGCCGCCGCGTGCCTCCGCCGACGTGGTCGTCCCGCCCACCAAAATGGCGGAGGTGCTGGCCACGTAGACGAACAACAAAGCCAGCGCTGCGAGGCAGCGGGTCAGGATACTGTAGCGTTTAGCCATTCGAGAATCTCCGGGTCACTTCCAAGCATCTGGACTTCGGCGCTATCTCACTTAGACGCGTGAGAAAGCTTTCGGTTCAGATGCGCTAAGATAATATTTTTACTAAGGTTCTTTCGGGCTTTCGGGACTTTATTAAGAAGGGTAGGTAAGGTCAAGTTGCAGCCGGTTTGCCGAGGATTTTTGCGTTGCGCCGTTCATCTTCCTGAATGCTTCATGAACGTCGATGATTGTGCGTCGCAGGATTCCAAGAGAAGCTACGGCATGGCCACACCAGCATCTTGATGTCGACACGATCTCCATTTTTCAGCGCACGACGACCCCCGCCTTAACGAGTACCCATGTCCAAAAAACACACTTATGTCCTTGGCTTGAACACCTATGACCATGATGTGAGCGCCTGCCTGTTGCGCGACGGCGCCATCGCCTTTGCGATCGCCAAGGAGCGGATCACGCGGGCCAAGCATGCATCGGGCTTCTACAAGGAAGTGATCGATTATTGCCTCGAGGCCGAGGGCATTACGCTCGACGACGTCGATCTGGTCGTGCGCAATTGCTACATCCTGCCGGTCCAGGAAATGGAGGAGCGGCTGGTCTATTTCGACGCGCCGGGCTTTCTTCCGGAGTTCGAGCGAGGCGACGCGGCCAAGCACCCGCTGTATCTGTCTCGTCAGGACAAGGTGGTCACGATCTCCCATCACCTCGCGCACGCCTACAGCGCGTTCGCGGTGTCGCCGTTCGAGGATGGCGTCGTGATGATCGTCGATGGCGTCGGCAGCTACCGCTCCGACGTCATGGAAGCCTTTCCCGCCAGCGACACGGCAACGCCGCTGGCCCGCGAGTCCGAGAGCTACTACAAATTCAGCGGCACGAACCTCGAATGCCTGAAGAAGGTCTGGATGGAGCCGGACCGCGGCTTCCTCAGCGACGAATTCTACAACATGCCCGGCCTCGGCGCGCTCTACAGCCGCGCCTCCACCTACATTTTCGGCGACTGGAATAAGTGCGGCGAGCTGATGGGATTGGCGCCGTACGGCCGCCGCGACCAGGTCAAGCATCTGCTCGAACTGAACGACGGCAAGCTGCAGGTGCCGCACTGGACCGCCGACTTCAAGCAGCCATTTGTGTTCGATGGCAGCAATTGGGAAAAGAGCCCCTCGATGCGGCACTGGGAAGATCTGGCCTGGCGGACGCAGGACGACACCGAAAACGTGCTGCTCGCGCGCGCCCGCTGGTTGCGCGAAACCACTGGTGCGAAGAACCTCTGCATGGCCGGCGGCGTTGCTCTGAACTGCGTGGCGAACGGGCGGGTCGCCCGCGAAGCGGGTTTTGAGAATATCTGGATCCAGCCCGCGGCGGGCGATGACGGCATCGCGATTGGCTGCGCCTATTATGGCTGGCTCGAGATCCTGAAGCAGCGCCGCGACTTCGTGATGGATCATTCCTATGTCGGCCGGCGCTACAGCGATCAGGACGCCGCCAAGGAATTGCAGAAATTCCTGGTGCGTATCCAGGTCGATGCCATCAAGAGCGAGAATGTCTGCCGCGATACCGCAAAGCTGCTCGCCGACCAGAAGGTGATCGGCTGGTTTCAGGACCGGTCGGAATTCGGACCGCGCGCGCTCGGCAACCGCAGTCTGATCGCGGATCCGCGCAAGCCCGAGATGAAGGACATCCTCAACAGCCGCGTCAAGCACCGGCAGGCGTTCCGTCCGTTTGCGCCGATCGTGCTGGCCGAGCGCATGAAGGAGGTCTTCGAAGGCGAGGAGGACTCGCCCTTCATGCTGATCGCCAAGCCGGTGCGCCCGGAATGGCGGGACAGGATTCCGGCGATCGTGCATGTCGATGGCACCGCGCGGGTGCAGACCGTGCGCGAAGAAACCAATCCGATGCTTTACCGCCTGCTGAAGGAATTCGAAGCGCTAACCGGTGTTCCCGTGCTGATCAACACCTCATTCAATATCAAGGGCGAGCCGATCGTGGAAACGCCGCAGGATGCCGTGAACTGCTTTCTGACCACGGGCGTCGATCATCTGGTCATCCACGATACGATCGTCTCGAAGGCCACCATGCACAAGGTGGTCGCGCCGCTGGTCAATATCTACACCGACGTGCGGATGCTGGTGGCATCGACCGCGCAGCCGGCCTGAACCCGCTAGAGATTCGGTTCTGATTTAATCAGAACCGAATCTCTAGATTTTTGTTTTGACGCGTTTTCTTGATGCGAGCCGGTGTCCACTTCGCTTGAAAACGCTATAGCGACAGCCCAGCCGGGAGCCGCTCAGGCGGCTTTCGGCGCCGGCGGCTTGAGCGGCTTGTCCTGCCGCTTCGACCAGGAAATGTAGTAGGCGACGATGGTCATGATCGCGATGCCGGTCACGCTGACGAAGATCTGCGCCAACAGCGAGCCCGAGCTCATCGACAGCTGGAAATGCCCGACGAACGACAGGAACACGCCGACGCAGAACACGGCCAACGATTGCTGACCGCAGACGATGAGGGGATCGAAGATCTTCCACTCCAGGCCCGGCCACTCCTTCGGCACGAAACGGATGACCAGGATCACGATCACCACGAAGTGCAGGAAGCGATAGGGCGCAAGGTTGGTCTTGTCGTTCGGGTTGAACGTCGAATACAGCCACTGCGGGAACATGTCGCCGAACGTCGGAAACCTGCCGGCCATGGTCATGACAAGCGCCAGGATCATGTAGGCGATGCAGAAATACAGCGTGATCGGCGAGTTGATGATGCGGAGATTTTTGCGGGCGCCACCGAGCGCGCACCATGCGCCGAACACGAACAATACCTGCCAGGCGAACGGATTGAAGTACCAGGTGCCGATCGGATAGGCCGGCAGGTTCCAGCCGGTTTGCCGAGACACCAGCCACAGCACGATTGCAGCCAGCATGGTCAAGTTGGGCTGGCGCAGCATGAACCACAGCACCGGCGGGAACAGACCCATCAGCACGATGTAGAGCGGAAGCACGTCCAGATTGACCGGCTTGAATTTCAGGAACAGTCCCTGCCGCAGCGTTTCGGTCGCGTTATCAATCAGGCCGACGACGTTGAAGTCGTTGACCAGTTGGGAATCGCCAAAACGCAATGCCAGATAGCTGATCGAGGCGATATAGATCACGAACAGGATGATATGGGCGACATAGAGCTGCCAGACGCGCTTGGTCAGCCGCGTGGCGCCGACAATGAAGCCGCGTTCCAGCATCATCCGGGCATAGACGAAAGAGGCGGTGTAGCCGGAAATGAAGACGAAGAGGTCGGCGGCGTCGCTAAACCCGTAATTGCGGGTGGTGATCCAGTTCACGACGTTGTCTGGAATGTGGTCCAGGTAGATCGCCCAGTTTGCGACCCCGCGAAACAGGTCGAGCCGGAGGTCGCGTCCTTTGTCGGGCAGGGTTGCGTTGATTTTCATGGCTGCCGTTTCGCACTGATGCTTTCGGAGGATGGCGCCGCAGAATCGGGTCCCGGGCGCCGGATGGCCCTAGATTGTCACAGTACGGCATAATGACTATACCGGTACGGAAATGGTACATCCGGGGTTTACGGAATCACCGATCAAATTTCCTGAAAGGTGTCTCTATACTATCCCGGCCGTTTCCACCAATCGCTACCATGTCGCATATCGCTTGAGGATCCGACCATCCATGACCGCACGCATTTTTAAGCCCGCCAAAAACGCGATGCAATCGGGCAGGGCCAAGACCCAGGAATGGCAGCTTGATTATGAGCCTGAGCAGCCCCGGGCGGTCGAGCCGCTGATGGGCTGGACCTCGTCGGGCGACATGAAACAGCAGCTCACCTTGCACTTCGACACCAAGGAAGACGCGATCGCCTATTGCGAGCGCAAGGGCATTGCCTACCAGGTGATCGAGCCCAAGGATTCGGTGCGGCGGCCGGCCGCCTACGCCGACAATTTCGCCTTCAGGCGCGTCGAGCCTTGGACGCACTGAGAGCCTGACCGGTGCTTTCCGGTCGCTCGACGCGGGGCGTTGCGGGCAAGGGTTACTGGGTCGGGTCGGATGCTGCCGGAGTGTTGGGGATCGGCAGCGGCGCGTCCTTTGCGACGCCAAGCACCGGGAAGGTTCTGATGTTGCGCACTTCAGGCATCGCGGAAAACTGCAGAAGCTGCTGGTGCATGCCCTCGACGTTTCGCGCCACGCATTTGAGCAGATAGTCGGCGTCGCCCGAAATCCGCCAGCTCTGCAGTACCAGCGGCACCGCCGCGATCGATTTTTCGAACGCCTGCAGCGGAGCCTGGGCCTGGCTCTGCAACTGGATCAGGACAAAGGAAATGACTTCGTAGCCAAGGAGCGTTTCGTCGAGCGTGGCTCTGACAGCGCTGACATAGCCGCGCTCGCGCAGCGCGCGAACCCGCCGCCGACACGGAGGCTCCGAGAGGCCGACCCGCTCAGCCAGTTCGTTGTTGCGGATACGTCCATCCCTCTGCAGCTCGGACAGTATCTTCAGGTCGATGTCGTCGAGGGGCTGGCGTTCCGTCATGGACTCCTCTTGGGCATCATCAGCGCTCCGGGCTGCCGGGCGCGGTGACATCAGGGGAGGGCGCGCGTTTGGTTCGGAACGGGTCAGGTGTCGCGCCGGGGGCGACGCTCGATAGCACCAGTTTTTCGTGGGCGGCGACGATGGCCTCCCTGGTGAGCCGCCCGCCGGGCCGGTACCAGGTGGTGAGGCCGGTCAACAAGGCCAGGATCGCAAAGGTCGCCACCTGGATGTCCACGACTTCGAATTCGCCTTCGGCAACGCCTTGGCTGAGGATTTCGGCTAGCCGCCGCTCATAGGCGCCGCGCAACGCCACGATCTCTTCGTAATTCTTCGTCTCCAGGCTCCGCAATTCGGAATTGGCGATGAAGACCTCGCGCTTCCTGGTCATGTGATAGGTAACGTGGAAGGCCGTGAAGGCGCGGAGCTTGTCGACCGGCCGCTGTTTGCCCTGCAGGGCGCGATCAAGCTGGCGAAGCAATTCGTTGATGTGGTCCCGTATCAGCTCGAACAGCAATTCCTGCTTGGTGCTGATATGATTGTAGAGCGATCCTGATTGTATCCCGACCTCGGCCGCAAGCTGCCGCAGGCTCATCGCTGCGTAGCCGTGCTCGAAGATGAGACGGAGCCCCGCCTTGCGGATCGCCTCCATCGTCTTCGGGCCGTGTGAACCGATCGTCCGCGCCATTGGACCCTCTAGGCATTCGCCGCCGTGGAAACGAGCGGTCGATCGTATAATTCTTGCACGAAATGATAGTGATTTCAATCGTATGTGGTCTTCATTTGAGCCGGTAAGGTTCCGCTTGCAGGTAGGTTAAAAAAACGTATGATCGTTTAATTCCAAGGAATACATCCGGGGGAAATGATGGCCTCAAACAGGGCGCTGCTTCTCAACTTCGATCTCGGCGAGACCGCGGATGCGATCCGCGAGACGGTGCATGCGTTTTCGCAGAACGAAATCGCGCCGCGCGCCGCCGAGATCGACCGCAGCAATCAGTTTCCGCGCGACCTCTGGCCCAAAATCGGCGCGCTCGGCCTGCACGGCATCACCGTCGAGGAGGAGTATGGCGGAACGGGCCTGGGCTATCTCGAGCACTGCATCGCGGTGGAAGAGATGTCGCGGGCATCGGCCGCGGTCGGCCTCTCCTATGGCGCGCATTCCAACCTCTGCGTCAACCAGATCCGCCGCAACGGCAATGAAACACAGAAGCGGAAATATTTGCCGAAACTGATTTCGGGCGAACATGTCGGTTCGCTCGCGATGTCGGAGCCCGGTGCCGGTTCCGACGTGGTCTCGATGAAGACCCGCGCCGACAAGAAGGGCGACCGCTTTGTGCTGAACGGCAACAAGATGTGGATCACCAACGGGCCGGTGGCGGATACGCTGGTGGTCTACGCCAAGACCGATCTCAACGCCGGCCCGCGCGGCATGACCGCCTTCATCATCGAAAAGGGCATGAAGGGATTTTCCACCGCGCAGAAACTGGACAAGCTCGGCATGCGCGGCTCCGACACCTGCGAACTGGTGTTCGAAGACTGCGAAGTGCCGGAGGAGAACGTGCTGAGCGAGGTCGGCCGCGGCGTCAACGTGTTGATGTCGGGCCTCGATTACGAGCGCGCGGTGCTGGCGGCGGGGCCGATCGGCATCATGCAGGCCTGCATGGATGTGGTGCTGCCTTATGTCCACGAGCGCAAGCAGTTCGGCGAGCCGATCGGCACCTTCCAGTTGGTGCAGGGCAAGATCGCCGACATGTACACCACGATGAACGCCTCGCGCGCCTATGTGTATGCGGTGGCCAAGGCCTGCGACCGCGGCGAGACCACGCGCGAGGATGCGGCCGGCGCGATTCTTTATGCGGCCGAGAAGGCGACCCAATGCGCGCTCGATGCCATCCAGCTCCTCGGTGGCAACGGTTACATCAACGACTACCCGACCGGCCGGCTGTTGCGCGACGCAAAACTCTACGAGATCGGCGCCGGCACCAGCGAAATCCGCCGCATGCTGATCGGCCGGGAACTGTTTGAAAAGACCGCTTGAGCTTCACATTGAGCCGAAGATGATACAGGCTGCCGCATTCTCTTCGAATGGGCTGTCCCGACCGTCCTGAAGCCATTCCAACGGCCCTCCAGCATCCAAAGAAAACGCCGACCATGCCGCTTCATTCCACCATCGATCCCACATCTTCCGAGTTTGCCCGCAACGCCGACGTGATGCGCGGCCTGGTGGCGGAGCTTCGCGAGAAGCTTAAAGTGGTTTCCGGCGGGGGCGGTGAGACGGCGCGCAAGCGGCATACCTCGCGCGGCAAGATGCTGGCGCGCGAACGCGTCGACCTGCTGGTCGATCCCGGCACCGCCTTTCTCGAATTGTCGCCACTCGCGGCCAACGGCCTTTATGGCGGCGATGTCCATTCCGCCAGCGTCATCACCGGGGTGGGGCGCATTTCGGGCCGTGAATGCGTCATCGTCGCCAACGATGCCACCATCAAGGGCGGCACCTATTATCCGATGACCGTGAAGAAGCATCTGCGTGCGCAGGACATTGCGCGGCAGAACAATCTGCCTTGCGTCTACATGGTCGATTCCGGCGGCGCCTTCCTGCCGCTGCAGGACGAGATCTTTCCCGACGAGCGGCATTTCGGTCGCATCTTCTACAACCAGGCGCAGATGTCCTCGCAGGGCATTCCGCAGATCGCCATCGTGATGGGGTCCTGCACCGCCGGGGGCGCCTATGTGCCGGCCATGTCGGACGAGAGTATCATCGTGCGCAATCAAGGCACGATCTTCCTCGGCGGGCCGCCGCTGGTGAAGGCCGCAACCGGCGAGGTGGTGAGCGCCGAAGAGCTCGGGGGCGCGGACGTGCATTCGCGGCAATCCGGCGTCACCGATCATTACGCGCAGAACGACGCGCACGCGATCGGGATCGCCCGGCGCATCGTCGCCACGCTGAAGCCGCCGACGCGGGCGGCGCTGAACATGCGCGAGCCGCGGGAGCCGCTGTTTCCGGCCGAAGAGATTTACGGCGTGGTCTCCGCCGACGGCAGGAAACCGTTCGACGTCCATGACATCATCGCCCGGATCGTCGACGGCTCGGAATTTGACGAATTCAAAAAACTCTACGGCACGACGCTGATCTGCGGGTTCGCCCATATCTGGGGCTATCCGGTCGGCATCATCGCCAACAACGGCATCCTGTTCAGCGAGAGTTCGCTGAAGGGTGCGCACTTCATCGAATTGTGCTGCCAGCGCAACATCCCGCTGGTGTTCCTGCAGAACATCACCGGCTTCATGGTCGGCAAGAAATACGAGGCCGGCGGCATCGCGCGCGACGGCGCCAAGCTGGTAACGGCGGTGGCGACCGCCGGTGTGCCGAAATTCACCGTCGTGATCGGCGGCTCCTACGGCGCCGGCAATTACGGCATGTGCGGGCGGTCCTACAGCCCGCGCTTTCTCTGGCTTTGGCCGAATGCTCGTATCTCCGTGATGGGCGGTGAGCAGGCTTCGATGGTGCTCGGTCAAGTCCGTCGCGACAATATTGAGGCCAAGGGCGAGACCTGGTCGGCGGAAGAGGAAGAAAAATTCCGCGCACCCATCCGCGCGCAATACGAACACCAGGGCAATCCCTATTACGCCACCGCACGGGTGTGGGACGACGGGGTGATCGATCCCGCCGACACGCGGCTGGCGCTGGGCCTTGGGCTATCAGCCGCGGTCAATGCGCCGATCGAATCGACGAAATTTGGCCTGTTCAGGATGTGATGATGGACCGCTCGAAACTCTACCGGCGTTTTCGTACCCTCCTGATCGCCAACCGGGGCGAGATCGCCTGCCGCGTCATCCGCTCCGCCCGCGCCATGGGCCTGCGCACCGTCGCCGTCTATTCCGAGGCCGACCGCGACGCCATGCATGTTGCCATGGCCGATGAGGCCGTGTTGCTGGGACCCGCGCGGGCACGCGACAGCTATCTCAATATCGAACGCGTAATCGAAGCCGCACGCCAGACCGGCGCCGAGGCCATCCATCCCGGCTACGGCTTCCTGTCGGAGAATGCCGAATTCGCACAGGCGTGTCTGAACGCCGGGCTGGTGTTCATTGGCCCGACGGCTGCGATGATGACCGCGATGGGCTCGAAGTCGGGCTCGAAAGCGCTGATGGAAAAGGCCGGCGTGCCGCTGGTGCCGGGCTATCACGGCGAGGCGCAGGACGAGGCGACGCTCGCAAAATCCGCCGACAAGATCGGATTCCCGGTGCTGGTGAAGGCATCCGCCGGCGGCGGCGGGCGGGGCATGCGCGTGGTCAATTCGGCCGGAGAACTTGCGGCCGCGATCGTCAGCGCCAAGCGCGAGGCCAAGGCGGCGTTTGGCGACGACCGCATGCTGATCGAAAAATTCGTGCAGAACCCCCGGCATATCGAGGTGCAGATCATCGGCGACAGCCATGGCAATCTGCTCTCGCTCAGGGAGCGCGAATGCACACTGCAGCGGCGGCACCAGAAGGTGATCGAGGAGGCGCCGTCGCCGACGCTTGATGCCACGCAGCGCGAGACCGTCTGCGCCGCCGCGCGCAAGGCGGCTGCCGCCGTGAACTATGTCGGCGCCGGCACCATCGAGTTCGTCTCCGACGGCAAGGAAGTGTTCTTCATCGAGATGAATACCCGCCTGCAGGTCGAGCATCCCGTGACCGAGCTGATTACCGGCGTGGATCTGGTGGAGTGGCAATTGCGGGTGGCGTTCGGTGAAAAACTGCCGCTGGCGCAGGACGAGATCAGGCTGAACGGCCACGCCATCGAGGCGCGGGTCTATGCCGAAAATCCGCAGAAGAATTTCATGCCTTCAGTGGGCCGGATCAAGACCTGGCGCACGCCTGACGCCGTCGATGGCTTGCGGATCGACGCCGGCTATCGCGATGGCGATGCGGTGTCGCCGTATTACGACGCCATGCTGGCAAAAGTAATAGCCTGGGCGCCGACGCGCCAGGCCGCCATCGAGCGGCTCAACCGCGGCCTGGAAGAGACGGACGTCAGGGGCATCGTCACCAACATTCCGTTCCTGTCCGCGCTCATCACGCACCCGAATGTGCGCGCCAACACCATCGACACCGGCTTCATCGAGCGCGAACTGAAGAAGCTGACGGAAGCTTCAAGCACGCTCGGCGATCTCGAGCTTTGCGCCGCAGTCGCGGCCATCGTCGTTGAGGAGCAGAGGACCGCTCGCAGGGAAGCGCATTCGCCGTGGCAAACCTTCGGCTGGATGCCAGTCGGGCAGCGGCAACGGGTATTTTCGTTCCGGCAGGGGCAGGGCGCCGAACAGAAGGTGACGCTGCGATATGGCAACGGCCCATCGACGATATCGATCGGCAAGCACCTGTTCGTGTTCGCAACCTCGCCTGCGGAGGGTGGTGGTTTCGACCTGACGATCGAGGGAATGAAGTCGCGCGTGGTAGCCGTGATCGAGGGCCATGAGCTTTACCTGCGCACCCGCAACGGTCGCTTCGACCTGCACTGGGTCGATCCGTTCGGCGGCGAGACCGAGGAGCAGGTCGGCGAGGACAAGATCGTGGCGCCGCTGCCGGGCACGGTCGTCGCGCTGTTGGCCGAGGAAGGCGCGACGCTGGAAAAGGGCGCCGCGATCCTCACCCTCGAAGTCATGAAGATGGAACAGACCCTGCGCGCGCCCTTTGCAGGCGTATTGAAGAAGATCAAATGCAAGGTCGGCGATATCGTCGGCGAAGGCGTCGAACTCGCCGAAGTCGAACCGGCGGCGTCATGAGCGATCGCGTCCATATCGTCGAAGTCGGCCCGCGCGATGGGCTGCAGAACGAGAAGACGCCGATCAGCGTCGCCGACCGGATCGCTTTCGTCGAGGCGCTGATTGGCGCCGGGCTCACGGCCGTGGAAGTCGGAGCGTTCGTCTCGCCCAAGGCGATCCCGCAAATGGTCGGATCGGCCGAGGTGCTGCGCGGCGTCAGCCGCCACGTGAATTGTGAACTGCCGGTGCTGGTGCCGAACGAGAAGGGCTACGAGGCTTCACAGGCCGCCGGCGCCAAACTGATCGCGGTGTTCGCCGCGGCGTCGGAAAGTTTTTCACGCGCCAACATAAATTGCACGATTGCGGAATCGATCGACCGGTTCAGGCCGGTGCTGGCCCGCGCCAAGGCCGACGGGGTCAGGGTGCGCGGCTACATCTCCACCGTACTCGGCTGTCCCTATGAGGGCGAGATCAAGCCGCAGTCGGTGGTCGACGTCGCAAAAGTGCTGTGGGATCTCGGCTGTTACGAAATCTCGCTCGGCGACACGATCGGCGTCGGCACACCCCTGAAGGCGCGGCAACTGCTGCGCGCCGTGGCGGGCCACGTGCCAATGGCCAATCTGGCGATGCACTTCCACGACACGTATGGGCAGGCCCTCGCCAATCTCTATGCAGGGATGGAGGAGGGCTGTCGCGTGATCGACTCCGCCGCCGGCGGCCTCGGTGGCTGCCCCTACGCCCCCGGCGCGACCGGGAACGTCGCAACCGAGGACGTGGTCTACATGCTCGAGGGCATGGGCATTGCGACCGGCGTCGATATGTCAAAGCTGGTGGCGGCGACCAATGTCGTGAGCGGGCTGATCGGCCGTCCGCCGGTCAGCCGCGTCGCGGCAGCGTTGAACGCGAAGGCGCGGGCCGCGAAGTAGGCCGCTTACGCGGCCTTCAGTCCGACATTCGGCAGCATCGGCCGGTTCTTCAGCGCTTTCGCCATCATGGCCTCGACCTCCGCTTTCTCGTGCGGCAGCAGCGCAAGGCGCGGCGGGCGGGTCAGGGCGGTGCCGCGGCCCATGATGTGCTCGCAAAGCTTGATGCACTGGACGAGGTCCGGACGGGCGTCGAGGTGCAACAGCGGCATGAACCATTCGTAGAGCGGCATGGCCTCGGCATAGCGTCCCGCCTTGGCGAGGCGGAACAGGGTCTCACCCTCGCGCGGGAAGGCGTTCGACATGCCGGAGACCCAGCCGACGGCGCCCATCGCGACGCTCTCGACGATGACGTCGTCGAGGTTGGCGAACAGCACGAAGCGATCGCCGACCATGTTGCGGGTGTCGATGAAGCGCCGTGTGTCGCCGGAGGAGTCCTTGAAGCAGACGACGGTTTCGACGTCGGCGAGGGTGACGAGAATATCCGGCGTGACGTCGTTTTTGTAGATCGGCGGGTTGTTGTAGAGCATCACCGGCAGATCGGTCGCCGTGGCGACCGAGCGGAAGTGCGCGGCGGTCTCGTGCGGCTTGGACGAATAGACCAGCGCGGGCATCACCATCACGCCGTCGATGCCAACGCGCGCCGCTTCCTTGGCAGTCTCGACGGCAAAGGCGGTCGTGAACTCGGCGATGCCGCAAAGAACGGGCACACGGCCAGCCACGACCGACTTGGCTGTCTCCATGATGGCGATCTTCTCCTTGCGCTCCAGCGAGGTGTTCTCGCCGACGGACCCGCAGACGATCAATCCGGAAACGCCGTCGCGGATCAGGCCGTCCATGACCTTGGCGGTTGCATCGATATTGAGCGACAGATCGTCATTGAATTGCGTGGTAACGGCCGGGAAGACGCCTTCCCAGGAAATGCGTGGGCTCATTGTTTGGCTCCGATTGGAATTTTCCGGCGGACTGTCACATCCGCCGGGCTTGGCTTGGAAACGATGGGTGGGATCAGAGCGTCGCGCCGACCTTGCGCAGTTCGGCGAGAACGGGCGCCTTGGGCAGCCAGATCTTGTCGAACTCGGCGATGACGGCCTCGGTATCCTTGGCGTCAACCTGGCGGATCGGGATCGGCGCGTTCTTGAAGTTCTCGACCAGCTTGGGCTCATTGCCGGCCAATTCATCGATCTGTGCATCGAGCGTCGATTTGACGGTCTTGGCGATCAGCTCGCGGTCGGCCGCCGGCAACGACTGCCAGACGCGTCCGGAAACGATGGCTGCCATCGGCATGAAGACGGCGTTCATCTGCAGGATGACCTTTGACACTTTGTCGAAGCGCTGGTTCCAGGAGAACTCAAGATCCGCCTCGAGGCCGTCGACCTAGCCGTTCGCCATGGCGTCGAACACCTGAGGCGTCGGGATCGGCGTCGGCGCCGCGCCGAGCGACGAATAGAAATCGCGATAGACCGGGGTCGGGTTGATGCGCAGCTTCATGCCCTTGATGTCGGCGAGGCTCGTCAGGTCTTTCGACGAGAAGACGGCGCGCATGCCGGTGATGCCCCAGCCGAGGCCGATGGTTCCGGTTTCCTGCGGCAGGACGTCGAACAGCTTGATCGCCGCGGGATGACGGACGAATTTCGCGACCGACGGCGTCGAACGCACGATGTAGGGGGCGTTGATCGCGGCGATATGCGGCACGCGCGAACCGAACTCGGCGGCCTGGATGAAGCCCATGTCGAGCGCGCCGGACTGCAATTGCTGCATCATGGCCGGCTCATTGCCGAGCTGGCCGGAGTGAAACACCGTCATGGTCAGGCGGCCGTTGGTGGCCGCCTTGAGATCGTCGCCGAGCTTCAGCGCCGCCTTGTTCCAGGAATGGCCGTTGGGCGTGATCAGGCCGAGGCGAAACTCCTTGGCTTGGGCAAGCGCGAGCGACGGCGCAAACAGCGGCATGGCTGCGCTGGCGGCAAGGAAGCGGCGACGTGAAAGAGACATTGGCAAGGCTCCTTGAGGGTTTGGACCTACTTGATGAGGACGAGGGAGAGGGACGGATAGAGCGAGAGCAGCACCAGCAGGACGCAGCTGATGACAAAGAACGGCAGCGTCACCATGAACATCTTTCCGGGCTTGGCCCCGGTGACGGCCGCGGCGACGAAGAAGCAAAGACCAACCGGGGGTGACAGCAATCCGAGCACCAGATTGATCACCACGACCACGCCGAAGTGACGCGGATCGATGTGATAGATGTCGGTCGCGACCGGAAGCAGGATCGGCACCGTCATGATCAGGCCGGGAATGCCGTCGATGACAGTGCCGATCACCAGCAGGATCACATTGCAGAGCAGCATGAAGCTGACCGGATCCTTGGCGACCGACTGAATCCAACGGGCGGTTTCCTGCGGCACCTTGCCGAAGATCAGCACCCAGGAGAACACGGCTGCGGCGGCAACCAGGAACAGCACGATGGCCGAGTAGATTCCTGCGCGCAGCATCATCTGCGGCAACTGCGAGAACTCGAACTCCCTGGTCCAGTATTTTCCGATGAGCGCCGCCGCCACCGCGCCGACGGCCGCGGACTCCGTCGCATTGGCGAGCCCTCCGAGGATGCTGCCGACGATCACGATGGGGATCAGCAACGTCGGCGACGTCCGCAGGATTGTCGCCACCCGCTGTCGCGGGGTCTGATAGTCGGCCTTGGGATAATTGTAGATGTATCCCATCAGCGCGATGACGACGCAGAACATCGCGGTGAGGATCACGCCCGGCACGATGCCGGCAATCAGCATGTCGCTGACCGATACCTGCGCCAGCACGCTGTAGACGACGAACATCACCGATGGCGGAATGATCGGCCCGAGCATGCCGCCATAGGCGGTTAGCCCGGCCGCAAACGTCTTGTCGTAGCCTTTCTTCTCCATCTCCGGCACCATGATCTGCGCCATGATCGCGACCTGCGCGGTCGCCGAGCCGAGGATGGAGGAGATGAACATGTTGGCGAGGATGTTGACGTAGGCGAGGCCGCCTTTGAGCGAGCCGACAAAGGCCATCGCCATGTCGACGATGCGCCGCGTAATGCCGCCGCCATTCATGATCTCGCCGATCAGGATGAAGAGCGGGATCGCGATCAGGCCATAGCTGTCGACCCCGCCGAAGAGCTGCAGCGGGTAGGACTGAAACAGCACCGGATTTCCCGATGCGATGATGTAGACGAAGCCGGCAAGGCAAAGACACAATCCGATCGGCACCCCGACCAGCATGATCGCGATGAACGCGGCCGTGGTAATCATCAGTTGACCCCGTCGAGTTCGGAGAGCTGAAAGCCCTTCGGCGGGGTCCGCGGGACCAGTTCGAGATCCTCCAGCAGGTTTGCGAGGCCATGGACGGTCATCGACACCGCAAAGATCGGCAGCGTCAGGTAGACGACCCAGGTCGGCCAGTTCAGCGTCTGCGTGCGCTCGGTGTAGAGAAAGTTGAAGGTCTCGGCGGCGAGCTTGCGCGCGTCGAAGCCGGCGCGGGCAAGCCCGATCGGATCCATCCAGAGGAAGCAGGTGGCGATCAGGGCCACGCCGAACACGACGACCATGCCTGTTGCGATGATTTTCGCGACCTTCTGATTCCGCGCCGAGAGCCGCACGGTCATCATGGTGACGGCGAAATCGAGCCGCAGCCGCGTCATCGCGGAGGCGCCGATGAAGGTCAGCCAGACCACGCAATAGACGGCAGACTCATCGATCCAATAGATAGGGAAGTGCGAATAGCGGGTGACGACGTTCACCAGAATCAGCGCCGTCAGCAGATACATCAAGCCCATCAAGGCGATGCGCTCGAAAGCGAGCAGGAGGCTGGAAGCCCTGACAACGATCCGCCGGGCGCTGGACGCCGGCGCATCCGCAATCGTCTGCTCGACCATGAAGAGCCCCGCTACCCCATTGAAATTTATCGTGCACTTCAAAAATGTATAATTTATACAATCTTGTCAAATGGAGATTATAGGGCTCCGACAGCTTTTGCTGGGTCGGGACCACCTCAACATGCGAAATTGGTGCCGCCTCGACTGGAAAGGCCTGACATGACGACGGAAGATCAAATGAAGGGCCCTTTGAAGCACCGGACGCTGTCGGCTGCGATCGTCGACCAGCTCAGGCAGGCGATTCTCGACGGGACCTATCCGGCCGGCTCGCAGCTTCGGCAGGACGCGCTGGGCGAGGCCTACGGCGTGAGCCGCATTCCCGTGCGCGAAGCGTTGTTTCAGCTCGAGGCGGAGGGGCTGGTGCGGATCGTTCCGCAGAAAGGCGCGATCGTCTCGGAGCTGTCGCTGGACGAAATCAACGACGTGTTCGATCTCCGGCGGATCATGGAGCCGCGGCTGCTGGCGCAGTCGGCGCCGCACTTTGTGGAAGCAGATTTTGCCGGGCTGGATGACATCCAGAAGCGCTTCGAGAAGGCGATCAAGGCAGGCAATGTCAGCGAGTGGGGCCAGCTCAATGCCGACTTCCATATGGCGCTGTACATTCACGCGCGGCGGCCGCGTACCAAGGCGATCGTCATCGCGTTACTGCAGACCAGTGACCGCTACACGCGCCTGCAGCTCTCCAACACCAAGGCGATGGGGAAAGCCGAAAAAGAACACGCCCACCTGATCGCGCTATGCCGGGCGCAGCAGATCGACGAGGCCTGCCGGTTTCTGGAGCAGCATATCGAGGCGGTGCGAACGGACCTGCTGCAGGTCGTGGGCGGCGGCTCGATCGCGGCGCGTGCCAGAAGCGACGCGTGAAATGTAGGGTGGGCAAAGGCGCACTTGCGCCGTGCCCACCATCAAGCACCGTGCTCGCGATGGTGGGCACGCTTCGCTTTGCCCACCCTACTATGGAAACACCGTCCGCCGTCACACATGCCGCGATCAGCGCGATGGCGGCGAAGACCACGATGACGTTATTGCCCAGCGCCAGCCGAGCGCCATCCATCCCGCGGCACTCGCGGAGCGTTGGCCTCCGCTTCAACTATCCGTGACAACGCAAGAACTTTGCGATGTGGCCGGTAACAAACCCGGCTGCGGCATCGTCGTCTGGGGAAGCGGCAGACGTCGCTTTCGAGAAACCAACTTGAACCCAAAGGACGACCATCCCATGACCACCACGACCCGTATCGGCCTCGGCCTGTCTGCTGCGCTCGTTTCGCTCGGCCTTGCGTTCGCGCCGGCCGTCCTCGCTCAGGACAAGATGGGCAAGGACGACGGCATGAAGAAGGAATCGATGTCCAAGGACGCGATGAAGAAAGACGATGGCATGATGAAGAAGGACGGCATGAAGCACGATGGCATGATGAAAGACGGCATGAAAAAAGACGACGGCATGAAAAAGAACTGAGTCGCGCCGTCATTCCCTACGACAAACGCAAGCCATTGCGCATCCCCGATGCGCAATGGCGCATCTTGGGGTCTGGCGCTCACGCCCCGGCCCGGAATGACGGGAGGGCTGAATCGGTCACCGGCAAGAGGCGGCGGTGCACGTTTTGCCCGCTTCCTCTTGCCTACTTCTTCTTGCCCTTGCCTTTGCGCGCGGCGTAACGGGCGTCGCGCTTGGCCTTCTGCTCGGCCTCCAGCGCTGCCAGCCTGGCGGCCTCTTCTTCCTTTTCGCGCGCGATCCTGGCGGCTTCCACCGCGGCGGCCTCGGCCTCGCGACGTTTCTGCTCGGCCTTTTCGGCTTCCTTGGCCTCTCGTGTCTTGGCGCGCGCGGCCGCCTGGGCTTCGCGCTCGGCCTGGCGGCGCTTCACCTCGGGATCATCGGGCCCCGGCTGGGCGCGAAACTTGTTCAGGATGTTCTGCCGCGCCTGCATCGCGGCCTTCTGGCGGTCCGCGAAGTTCGGTTCCTTGAATCCACTCATAAAAGAGGCCTTGTCGCTTTCACTCTCGGGGTTGGACGCGCCAAACGCGCGGAATGGGGCCTAGGTAAGTGAACCCGGGGCAAAATGCCAGCGTCGAAATGGGGCCGGTAGAGCAGGGGAGACTTGCGTGAACAGCAAATGGCCCGAACTGATGCCGATGAGCGGGAATACGTCAGCCTGGCTGCTCAACGAGAGGGCAACGGCGACCCGAACCGGGCGCTGGCGATCCTGCAATATGGGCTTCTCGCCTGCGCGCTGATTGGCCTGGTCGGCTCGCTGGTGATGCTCGCTTCAGAAAAGTGACCGCACTATCCTAGGCGTTATCGCGACGCCCACCGGGGCCGAGAACGCGTGCGACCGTCATCGCCGTCATCGCAACCCGGTCCGCGATCCGCTGCGCCTCCAGCCTGTCGCGGGCGTTTTCCCTGATCATGATCTCGATCAGCTCGAGCCGTTTGGTCTCGTCGTCCGCTTCCGCCAGCAATTGCTTATACCTGATGTAGTCGTAGCCCGTTTCCTGCTTGTCCATCGCACGCCCCGCACACGCGCTCACCCCGAACGCGCAGTCTCGATCAAGGGTTGTGAATACGCAACGGATTTACGGGAATTATACCCATTTCCTCATCCATCGGGCTCGCGCACAAACCCGTGTAGTGTGAACCTGTTCACAGGGGCCGTGGCGGGTCGAACCTATTTTCTGGGCTTCTGAAACAGGAGCGACCGCCATGCCGCATAACTGGTGGACCCGCAAATACCTCGTTCTCGTCGCCGCCGCCGTCGCGCTGGCCTTCTTCGTCGTGATCGGCGTGTCCTATCCCGAGCCGGCTGCCAGCGCCGCTCTCGGTCCTGACTGGCAGTGCAGCCGGCTGGCCTTCGTCTTCACGACCTGCAGCCGCGTCAAGCACAGCCAGTCCATGGCCGTCCGCGTCGCCAAAATCCCGGTGTGCGGACGGCTGCGGACGTAATAGGATTCGGTTGGAACGGAGTTGACCTGAACCGGAGCCTCCCATGCAAAAACTGCCTCGCCTTGTGGTGGCCGCGTCGGCGGCGGCTCTCGTAGTCCTGCCGGCCGGCCTTGCGCGGGCGCAGGGCACGCCGAGCGGCGGGACGGCGCCTGCGGCAACGTCCACTGCCGCGCCGGAAACCACAGCTCCTGAAAAGGAGAAGGCGGCGCCGAAGAAAAAGAAACCGGCCAAGATGACCCGGCAGCAGGAGATCGACCGTTCAGTCGACCGTGGCACGGTGCCCGCGCGTTACCGGAACTCGGTGCCGAAAGAGTATCATCAGTATATTCCGTTCGATAAGCGGTAGAACGCGGCGATTTGGATTTGCCTCGCTCGCTCGCAATGATGGCTGGGCGGATTTTTACGGTCTCGCGCGCGGATGCACGCAGAACTCGTAACGCCCACCGGGGCTACGAACTCGCAGCAATGACGGCCGGGCAGAGTGTTGCGGTCTGGCGTGCGGGACACACGCAAGGAATATGCACAGGATATCGCACCGTACTCATACGGATTGGCCGCGCACGTAACGACGATTTATAACGCCGTCGCTTGCAGCGGCGGGGGGCAGGGCGTTCGTTCATCACGACGCACGCGACCACTGGAGGCCACGAGGCCCGGACTCCTAGGCACTCCGGGCCTCGTCTACTCCTCATCGCAACGGCCGAGCCGCTTCCGGCGTTCGATCCGCTTCATCGGCACAACCACATCGGAAAAGCGCGACGCGGTCCGCGGTCATTGGGCTGCGTGCCGACGATCAAAGCGATCCGAGAAATTGCCAGATGATCAACAGCACCACGATCACGAGCATGACCTAGATGACCTTTGGGACGGTCCCGCGCCGCCGATCGGCCCGCCGATCAGGCTGGGCCGCGCCACCGCGGATCCGGGGTTCCAAATTCACCTTAAGTTCGCCTTTTGCTCCAACGGGATTTCGGTGTGCTAAGAGGTAGCTCCATGTGGAACGGTTGGAAAAAAGCGGCAATCGGATTGAGCGCGCTGCTCGCCTTCGTCCTCTTGGAGTTGATGGCGGTCATCGGCGGCGTTGCCGTATTCCTGGGCCTTGTCATGGACGTGGATTTGCCGTTCATCGCGGTCTCCGAGCAATAGCTGTCCCCGCGGCCACCTGACCCAGCAGCCATGAAATAGGGAAGACGTGTCGAGGGCGCTCTGTTCCCTAACTGGGGGATTTCGGCCCGTTTTGCCGCTTTTTCGGTTCCCTGAAGCCAGGATGCCCAGCGTCAGCAATCGGACGTGGCTAAAAAATCGTTATAATTCAACGGCTTTTTAAATTCTCATTAAGTTAGAAATGAGTTCCTTATCAAGCCGCACCGCCGCGCGGCCCGAATAGCCGGGCGCCGCCCCTACACCTACCCCGGGGGGAGACGAGCGCTCGGCTATTGTGGGCACCTCGCTAGCCTTTGGCGACAAAGCCGACGTTCTCGTTCGCGGCACCCCCTGGATGGCGGCAGGTAAGCGCGCCTTACGCTTGCTACTTAGCCGGCGCGACGCACGGGGGTGAGCGCCAACGCAAGCGCCGCGAACCGCAGCCTGGAAGCGCCGCGACCATTGCGGTGGCGATACCCTGCCATGACGACAACATTCTGTTGCGGACAGGCTCTCGCCTGCCGGAGGTTCCGGCCGCAAAGTTCCGTTTCGACTTTGGCGTGGCGCGGGTAGGGCGGCATTGCGCCGAAGGGGCGGATTGCGCCGAATTGGGTAACCCAGATGATTATCCCACGGCGAGAATAACGGAATAATATGTGCTTTGCCGCTGCCGTACGCCGTGCAGCGAGGTCGCATACTCGAACCAGCGGATCGAAATGCTGTTGCACGATTAGGGAACCGTCAACGATAGGCTCTTAGGTTTGAATCTTCGCAGGCTCAGCGCCTTCGCCAGTCAATCTACCACCAGTTGAAAACGGAAATTGAGTGCATCAAGAAAATTCGTTATGGTTGTGTTGTGAGACGAAGCCAACTGGCTGGAACTTTTTGGCCCGAAAGAGGTTCTGAATCGGCCTTATTCTGCTCATGTTTTCTGCCAACGATGACAACTACATCATCGAATCATGATTGGGGACGGTCGTGAACCGAAATGACTTCAAATCGATGTCCACGGATGAGTTGTGGGCACTGCACGAGGAAATCGCATCCAGGCTTGCAGCCTCGCTGCTCGCGGAGAAGCGCGTACTCGAAAATCGCCTGAAACAACTCAAGGGTGGCGTCGAAGCCGAGCGCGAGAGTTCGCCGACAGGGCGGCGCCCATATCCCACTGTCGTTCCGAAGTTTCGGAATCCGGATCGGCCGTCCGAGACTTGGGCGGGACGGGGGAAGACGCCGCGTTGGCTTGCTGCAAAACTGAAATCCGGCAAGCGGATCGACGACTTCCGTATCAGGCAGGTAGCGTAAGAAGATTTGCAGCCGGTCGGTTGCGGTGCGCTTGCACTTGGCCAGTCCGCGAATTGGCCACGTGAAGCCTGCGGATGCCGTGCCGATCTGCTGCTATCGCTAATGCGCGCGAACGCTTGAATGCGCGTGAGTTCCTGGCTGCCTGGCTCGGAAAGCCTTCAGGCGTTTCGGCAATGTCGCTGGCGATGTCGATCTGGATTCAGATGCTGGCGTCGCGGTCGCACTTCAGATTATCTTGGCCTGGACTTGGACCTTGGCGCTCGGGATTGAGTGTCTTTACGACATAGGCTTCCAGGGCTCTGACAATTCCCATGCGCGCAAACAGCATGGGTCCGCGATCTTCGGCGGCATCGATGAGCATCTGGACGGCAAGCCGCCATTCCTGACAATCACGTTCTGGCTGAGGAAGCTTCCTGACGTAGTCGGCGGCGTCTCGCAGGGTTTGCGCTGGCGGTCCCTCCGGCAGAGGGACAGGCTGAGCGAACGGACGATCCCAGGACATACTGAACTCCAGTCATAGACCCCCGACCGGTCAACCCCGCATGGGTCGTGTTCGGGAAGAACCGGAAGCACGGGATTCGACGCGGAGTCTCGATGTTAGTTCCATTGCCCCAAGGCTGTTTGTTCACCGTGGGGCCAGCTCCCCGGGTTCCCCGCGATCAATTCTGAAACGCAACGCCGACGAAATCGCCTTGCCGCCAGATCACGCGGCACTCGCGAACGGTGTGAAAATTGTCGAAGCTCAATTCGAAATTCAGCGGCAGCAAATTGAGGGTGTGCAGCTCGATTCCGGCCCCGGAATTCGTGACGTCCTGAACGCGGCAGGTGAGGACACCGCGCTGTTTGTCAAAGAACAGAAGCGCGTCTTTCGAGATCGTCGTCCTCGTCACAGATCGGCGTTCGAATTCCATTCGGAGCTACCAACAGTTCACGCCAGGCCCCAACAAGCAAAGACTAGCGAATTGCGCGCAGGCGGCAATCAGGTTCGGTCTTCTTCGTAAACAATCAATTTTAATCATCGCGGAAAGTCGCGTTCCACGAGCGAAAGCAGCCGTCGTCAGGACGGTGCAGTTGCGGCTTAAGCACAGCTCTGTGTGTTCCGCGTGTGGAACTCACAATCAGGCTTGCCGCGCCGGTGAAACCCAGCCTCTCTTAAATGCGCAGAGGGGAATCATATGCACTTACGTTGGATGTGCGTGCTGGCGCTGTGTCTGGGAACATCAAGCGCCGGCTTGGCGGGTGAACAGTCTGGTGTTTTGCGTCGAATTTCGTGTCCTGTCGTTCGCTATTATGTGGCGCAATACAGTGCGCCCGCCGCCGAGCAGTGGGCCCGCAGCAAAGGCGCGAGTGATGCCGAGATCGAAGCCGCGCGGCGGTGCCTGAGGCCCGACACGACGCGAACGGCCAAAGCCCCACCGAGGCCGCTCGCGCTCGGCACTTACGGCTGGTGAATGGCGGGGCGATCGGGCGGGTGGGCGCGGCCGCTCATCCGGGCCTTGCTTACAGGCTTCAATACTGCTGAGACCGCTGGCGCTTGCTGCGCCCGCCCTTCGGCCCACCGTAATATGGATTGACCACGCATTGGGCGGAGCGGCCCGAAGCCGACGCCTGACACTGCCCCATCGTTCGATAGTGGCACTCGAAATAGAAGTCCGCGATGCCGCCTTGGTAGACTTGCAGGCAAACGGGATAGCTCGGATCGTAGGTCTGGGCGCGAGCGGGGGCGGGCAGGGCGATCGCGGCGGCCGAAATTGTCAGAGATAGTGCTGTGACAAATGCGTGTGGCAGCTTCATCCTGATGTCCTCCCAACTTCAGCACTTCTATCAAGTCGCCCGCATGAGCGCTGCGACATGCGGGACACAGCATAAGGAATCCCGGATATCGCTCCGCTCGTCCGGCTACGTTTGCTACGCTCACCATGAGCCCGCTCTTCAGACTTCCCGATCCTCAAATCCATACTCTCGATAGACGGCGGCGCGATCGGCGTGGGGGTTTAGCCGGCACTTTGCCTGGGCGAGGTGCAGGTTGAGGGTCCCGGGCTGACAATTGGCTGCCAGCAGTTTCCGGATGTCGTCCATCTGCTGGCGCGATTGCTGGGTCGGCTCAAGCTGCTCAAGCGCGACCAATGCCGTCGCCAGCGCTTCCGTGACCACCCATTCGTCGTGGCCGGTGATTCCCTTTTTTGGCATTACGATCCGCATCCTTTGTCTGGGCAACGGAGCAATTTCCGGCCGGCATTATAAGGCCAAACCGCAAATCGTCACGCGTGCCGCTGCAGTTTTCGTGGGCCTTCAATGCACAAATAGTCCCCTTGAGCGGAGCGATGCGCGGCGAAGTCCGCACTACCGGTTCCTCCTCGGCGGCCGGACGAGGCACTCAATCTCGGGTTGTGCTTTCGGAACTCGGCAAATTTTTTCGGTCAAGCTTGCGTTGCACAACGCTTATTTCTTCCGTGGAACCGCGACTCCATCTAACCTGATACAGCAGGAGCGTTTTGAATCGGCCTTGTTACGTTCAGATTATCGGCCGGCGATGAGGGCTCAAAACTTCGCATCATGATTGGGGACCGTCATGAACCGGAATGACTTCAAGTCGATGTCGACCGACGAATTGTGGGCGCTCCACGAGGAAATTGCCACCAGACTTGCTGCGGCACTGACTGCGGAAAAGAGCGTGCTTGAAAATCGCCTCAGGCGGCTGCAGCGCGGAATTGAAACTCAGCATGCAACTGGTGATGCCAAGTCGCCGGGTGCCAAGTCGTCGGATGCCAAGTCGGCGACGGAGCGCCGCCCCTATCCCGCGGTCGTTCCGAAATATCGGAATCCGGAGCGTCCGTCGGAGACCTGGGCGGGACGCGGCAAGACGCCCCGCTGGCTGGCCGCACAACTAAAATCCGGCAGGCGGATCGACGATTTTCGGATCAGGCACGCAGCATAGGCGATCAGTAACGTCGACCAGCTTCGGCTTTCTGAACCAGCTTGCGCAGTGCCTGCACCTCGGCCAGCCGTCTGGCGAGCTTTGCGGCCCCTCCACGGATTGGCCTCCTTGAGGCTGACGGATGTGAGGCTGACGGATGTCGTTCGGTTCTGCTGTGCGCTGCTCTTGCCGCCATCGTGATTGCCCCTTCCTGAAGTCTCCCCCACATTCAAGGTGCGCTCTTGTTGGGTCGTCGGCTAGTGCCCGCGCGACACAGCGCGCGCGAAGATCGGTCGTGGTTCCACTTTTGGGACATGCAGTGCTATCCGCGCAACATGATGCTTTATCGTCTTCGAATTGTTACATTAATCGGATCGTGCATCCGGAACGATTGCGCCAAGACTGCAAACGCCAAGACTGCAAACATTGAGCGGAGTGAGATGCGGGGAGCCCCGGATGTCCGTGTCGCTCATCCGGGCTGCGCTTGCTCGAACAGCGGCCGGATATCGGCGCCCCAGCGGCCGTATGACTTCTCAGTCCAGATTTTTGCGCTTCAACCGCATTTGCATATCAAACTTGAGGTCATATTTCTTTCCATCCGCACATGCGGCATCGTCAACCTCGAACTGCTGATCGTCTTCGTCCATCTCGAACTTGCCGCCAGAGCACCCCTCAGCCTGAACCGCCGAGGTGAGTTTCGCGCGTTCGTCCTCCGTAACCTGGCGATCGGCGAGCGCAGGCAAGGCCGACACGGCGAGTATGGCTAACGATGTGATCAATCGCATGAGCAAGTTCCTCTTGTGGGCACGTGCAGCGAGCGCTTCGCGCTGCGTCAGGGCATTGCGGGACCAGCACCTACAACTCGAATGCCGGCGACCCGGCAAACGTTCCGCAAGTCCCGGCAACTTGCTGCGCCTGCAGTCCGGAATCGGCTGTTGGAGCGAAGCCGAAACTGCAAGAAACCCTTATTTCATCGGCATAGGGAGTGGCGATCCCAGCAGGATTCGAACCTGCAACCCACGGAGTAGAAATCCGTTACTCTATCCAGTTGAGCTATGGGACCGTCCGGGCGGTACCCGCCCTGGGTATCCGCCTTATAGGCTTTCCTTATCTAGCATTGCCAATATGAAAAATCCGCTTTCCCGCCAAGACGGTCGAACCGATTTCCTCAAGTTCGCGACTAAGGCAGACGGTGGGTCATAGCCTGTGATCCGCCCCTGACACAAAGCCAGCCGCCGGAACCCCGCCGGGCGGTGCGGCCGTGACCTTTTGGACTGCCAACGCCATGCATGCGACCTTTTCGCAAGCCGTTTCCACCGTCATCAGTCCGTCACCTTTCCGACCATTTTTCGACGTTACGCGGCTGATGTCCGCGGCAAGGAGCCCATCATGATCGGTTTGGTTCGCGCCACGGTGATTTGCGCCACGCTGGCGCTTGGCCTGACGGCGGCGGGCGCCGCGGACAAGGCGTTCAAGCGCGACGAACTGGCCGATTCGGCCGTCAAGCTGGAGGCCCAGATCAAGAGCGAGGCCGGGCCGGTCGCCAAATCCTCCGCGACACTGCGCAACGACGCCGATGCCGCCTTCAAGCGTTCCGACTTCCGCGTCGGCCTGCAGATCCTCGGCCAGATCGCCGCCACCACGCCCGAAGACAGCGCCAATTGGCTGAAACTCGCCAAAACCATCTTCCAGATCCGCGCCGCCAGTTCCAGCGAGCAGACCTTCCTGTACGAGCGCGCCTCGACCGCGGCCTACATTGCCTATCAGCGCGCCGGCAACCAGGCCGAGGAGGCCGATGCGCTGGCCGTGCTGGGCCGGGCGATGTCCGAGCGCAAGCTGTGGCGTCCGGCGCTGGATGCGTTGCGGCTGTCGCTCGACATGCGCGAGGTCGCCGAGGTCCGCGGCCAGTACGAGAAGATGCGCGACCAGCACGGTTTCCGGCTCTTGGACTACACCGTCGATTCCGACGGGGCCTCGCCGCGGGCCTGCTTCCAGTTCTCCGAAGACCTCGCCAAGCGGGTGGATTTCGCGCCCTTCGTGGCGTTGGCCGGCACCGACAAGCCGGCGCTGACGAGCGAGGGCAAGCAGCTCTGCGTCGACGGGCTGAAGCATGGCGAGCGCTACAACGTCAACCTGCGGGCCGGCCTGCCGTCCACGGTTAAGGAATCCTTACCGAAGTCGGCCGAGTTCAACATATATGTCCGCGACCGCAAGCCGTTCGTGCGCTTTACGGGCCGCGCCTATGTGCTGCCGCGCACCGGCCAGCGCGGCATCCCGCTGGTCAGCGTCAACACGCCGTCGGTGAACGTCAACGTGTTCCGGATCGGCGACCGTAACCTGATCAACACGGTGGTGGACAGCGATTTCCAGAAAACGCTCTCCAGCTACCAGCTCTCGGATTTGGGCAACGAGCGCGGCGTCAAGGTCTGGTCCGGCGAACTTGCGACCGCCAGCACGCTGAACCATGACGTGGTGACCGCGTTCCCGGTCGACCAAGTGCTCGGTGACCTGCAACCGGGTGTCTATGTCATGACGGCCGCGGCCAAGGGTCCCGGCAGTGGCGACGATGACGGTACGCTCGCGACGCAATGGTTCATCGTCTCCGACATGGGCCTGACGGCGTTTTCCGGCAATGACGGCATCCATGTGTTCGTCAATTCGCTGGCTTCGACTGAGGCCGTCGCCAAGGCCGAGGTGCGGCTGGTCGCGCGCAACAACGAGATACTCGCCACCCGCAAGACCGACGATGCCGGGCATGTGCTGTTCGAGGCGGGGCTGGCGCGCGGCGAGGGCGGGCTGTCGCCGGCCTTGCTGACGGTCATGAGCGACAAGGCGGACTATGCCTTCCTCAGCCTGAAGACCAATGCCTTCGACCTCACCGACCGCGGCGTGTCGGGCCGGGTGGTGCCGGCCGGCGCCGACGCCTTCGTCTATGCCGAGCGCGGGGTCTACCGGTCGAACGAAACCGTCTACCTGACCGCGCTGCTGCGCGATGGGCAGGGCAACGCGATGGCGGGCGGGCCGCTGACGCTCGTGATCGAACGGCCGGATGGCGTCGAATTCCGCCGCGCTGTGCTGCCGGATCAGGGCGCGGGCGGGCGATCCATGGCCGTGTCGCTCAATTCGGCGGTCCCAACCGGGACCTGGCGGGCGCGCGCCTTTACCGATCCCAAGGGCTCGTCCATTGGCGAAACCACCTTCATGGTCGAGGACTACATCCCCGAACGGATCGAATTAGACGTCTCGGCCAAGGAGAAGATGATCAAGGCTGAGACGCCGGTTGAACTGAAGGTCGCGGGCAAGTTCCTCTACGGCGCCCCGGCCTCGGGCCTGCAGCTCGAAGGCGACATGCTGGTAGCCCCAGCAGCCTCGGGGCGGCCGGGCTATCCCGGCTACCAGTTCGGCGTGGGGGACGACGAGACTGCCAGCAACGAGCGTACCCCGATCGAGAACCTGCCGGAGGCCGACGCCAATGGCGTGGCGACCTTCCCGGTGTCGCTGGCTAAGGCGCCGACGTCCACCCGGCCCCAAGAGGCGCAGATCTTCATCCGCATGGTGGAGACCGGCGGCAGGGCGGTCGAGCGCAAGCTGGTGCTGCCCGTGGCGCCGCAGGCGGCGCTGATCGGCATCAAGCCGCTATTCGGCGACAAGAGTGTTGCCGAGGGCGACAAGGCTGAGTTCGACGTCGTATTCGTCGGTCCCGACGGCAAGCAACTTTCGCGGGATGGTCTGCGTTACGAATTGCTGAAGATGGAATCCCGGTATCAGTGGTATCGGCAGAATTCGTCCTGGGAATATGAGCCGGTCAAGTCGACCAAGCGCGTCGCCGATGGCGACCTGACGCTGACGTCGGACAAGGCGGCGCGGGTGTCGCTCGCGCCGCAGGCTGGCCGCTATCGCCTTGACGTGAAATCGACCGAGGCGGATGGCCCGGTCACGTCGGTGCAGTTCGACGTCGGCTGGTACTCCGACGGCAGCGCCGATACGCCGGACCTGCTGGAAACCTCGGTCGACAAGCCGGAATACGCGTCCGGCGACACCATGGTGGTGTCAGTCAATGCCCGCACCGCTGGCAAGCTCACCATTAACGTGCTCGGCGACCGCCTGCTGACGACGCAAACCGTCGACGTCAAGGAAGGCACCCAGCAGGTTAGGCTTACCGTCGGCAAGGACTGGGGCACGGGCGCCTATGTGCTGGCGACGCTGCGCCGTCCACTCGATGCGGCGGCGTTGCGGATGCCGGGGCGGGCGATCGGCTTGAAGTGGTTCGGCATCGACAAGAAGACGCGCACGCTGCAGGTCGCGCTGTCGCCGCCACCCCTGGTGCGGCCCGGCACAAACTTAAAGATTCCCGTCAAGCTCGGCGGGCTCAATCCCGGCGAGGACGCCAAGATTGTCGTCGCCGCGGTCGATGTCGGCATTCTCAATTTGACCAACTACAAGCCGCCGGCGCCGGATGATTATTATCTCGGCCAGCGCCGCCTGACGTCCGAAATCCGCGACCTCTATGGGCAATTGATCGACGGCATGCAGGGCACGCGCGGTCAGATCCGGACCGGCGGCGATGGCGCCGGCGCCGAGCTGCAGGGTTCGCCGCCCACGCAGAAGCCCTTGGCGCTCTATTCGGGGATCGTCACGGTCGGCGCCGATGGCACTGCCGAAATCAGTTTCGACATTCCGGAATTCGCCGGCACCGCGCGGGTGATGGCGGTGGCGTGGAATTCGACCAAACTCGGCCGCGCCACCATCGACGTCACGGTGCGCGATCCCGTGGTGCTGACGGCGACGCTGCCGCGCTTCCTGCTCAATGGCGACAAGGGCACCATGAGTTTCGACCTCGACAATGTCGAGGGCGCGCCGGGCGATTACAGCATCAGCGTCAAAACGTCGGGCCCGGTGAAGGTGACGGGCAATCCGACCGCCACCGTGAAGCTCGCGGCCAAGCAGCGGACCTCTATGGCGCTGGCGCTCGATGCCGCCGGCGCCGGCACTGCCAGTCTCGACGTCGACATCAAGGGCCCGAACGGGCTGACGCTGGCGCGGCACTATGCGCTCGACGTCAAGGCGGCGACGCAGGTGCTGGCGCGGCGTTCGATCCGGACATTGGCCAAAGGCGAGAGCCTGACGCTGACGCCGGACATGTTCTCCGACCTGGTATCGGGCACCGGCAGCGTGTCGCTGTCGGTGGGCCTCTCCACTGCGCTCGATGCGGCGACCATTCTGAAGGCGCTGGATCGCTATCCGCACGGCTGTTCCGAGCAGATCACCAGCCGCGCGATGCCGCTGCTCTATGTCAACGACTTGGCAGCGGGTGCGCATCTGGCGATGGATACCGCGGTCGACCAGCGCATCAAGGACGCCATCGAACGGCTGTTGGCGCGGCAGGGCTCGAACGGCTCGTTCGGCCTGTGGTCGGCCGGCGGCGACGATTCCTGGCTCGATGCCTACGTGACCGACTTCCTGACCCGCGCCCGCGAAAAGGGATTTGCGGTGCCGGATGTGCTGTTCAAGAACGCGCTCGACCGCATCCGTAACTCGGTGGTCAACGCCAACGAGCCGGAAAAGGACGGCGGCCGCGACCTGGCCTACGGCCTCTACGTGCTGGCCCGCAATGGCGCGGCGCCGATCGGCGATCTTCGCTACCTCGCCGACACCAAGCTCTCCAATCTCGCCACGCCAATCGCGAAATCGCAGCTCGCGGCAGCGCTCGCCTTGGTCGGCGACAAGACGCGGGCGGAGCGGGTCTATGGCGCGGCGCTGGATGCGTTGGCGCCGAAGCCTGTGCTCGAGTTCGGCCGGGTCGATTACGGCTCGGCGCTGCGCGATGCGGCGGCGCTGGTCTCGCTCGCCAGCGAAGGCAATGCGCCGCGGGCGACGCTGACGCAGGCTGTGCAGCGGGTCGAAGTGGCGCGGGGCCTTTCGCCCTACACCTCCACGCAGGAGAATGCCTGGCTGGTGCTGGCCGCGCGTGCGCTGTCGAAGGAGACGCTGGCGCTCGACATCGACGGATCGCCGGTGAAAGCCGCCGTCTATCGCAGCTACAAGGCCGAGACGGTGACCGGCAAGCCAGTCAAGATCACCAACACCGGCGATGCGCCGGTGCAGGCGGTGGTCTCGGTCTCGGGTTCGCCGGTTACCCCGGAGCCGGCGGCGTCCAACGGATTCAAGATCGAGCGCAATTACTTCACGCTCGACGGCAAGCCGGCCGATGTTACCAAGGCCAAGCAGAACGATCGTTTCGCTGTGGTGTTGAAGATCACCGAGGCCAAGCCGGAATACGGGCACATCATGGTGGCCGATTATCTGCCGGCCGGTCTCGAGATCGACAACCCGCGGCTGGTGTCGTCGGGTGACTCGGGCACGCTGGACTGGATCGAGGACGGCGAGGAGCCGGAGCATACCGAGTTCCGCGACGACCGCTTCACGGCGGCCATCGACCGCGCTAGCGACGACAAGTCGGTATTCACGGTTGCCTACATCGTGCGCGCGGTATCGCCCGGCAAATACGTGCTGCCGCAGGCCTATGTCGAGGATATGTACAACCCCTCGCGCTACGGCCGCTCCGGCACGGGTACGGTTGAGGTGCGTCCAGCGAAATGAGCGATCAACTGAACCAGCAGGCTGGCGAGAAAGACGTGGATGGCCGGGACAAGCCCGGCCATGACGGCGATGGCAGCGGGCGCCGCCGCTTTTTCCGGATCGCAGTGGTTCTGGCCTTTGTGCTTATAGTAACCACCACCGCCTTCTCAGCCTGGGTCGTATCGCTCGGGCCGCTACCGCTGGAGCAGGCGCGCAAGGTTTCCACCACGATTGTCGACCGCAATGGCAAGCTGCTCCGCGCCTACGCGATGGCTGATGGGCGCTGGCGGCTGCCGGTCGACGCGAAGACCGCGGTCGATCCTACCTATCTCAAGCTGCTGCTGGCGTATGAAGACCGCCGGTTCTGGTCGCATGGCGGCGTCGATCCGCTGGCGCTCGGGCGCGCCGCGCTTCAATTCGGCAGCAGCGGCCACATCGTTTCCGGCGGCTCGACCATCACGATGCAATTGGCGCGGCTGATGGAGCCGCGGCGCGAGCGCTCGGTGTATGCAAAGCTGCGGCAGATGGTGCGCGCAGTCCAGCTCGAACGGCAATTGAGCAAGGACGAGATCCTCGATCTGTATCTCGCGCTGGCGCCGTTCGGCGGCAACCTCGAAGGCATCCGCGCCGCCTCCATCGGCTATTTCGGCAAGGAGCCGAAACGGCTTTCGCTCGCGGAAGCAGCATTGTTGGTCGCGCTGCCGCAATCGCCGGAACGCCGCCGGCTCGATCGTTATCCGGAAGCCGCCCACGCCGCGCGCGACCGCGTGCTGGCCCGGATGGTCGAGGATGGCGTGGTGTCGAAAGAGGACGCGGCGCAGGCGAGGGCAGTCGCGGTACCGCGGCTGCGCAAGCCGATGCCGATCCTCGCGCCGCATTCCTCCGATGCCGCGATGTTGACGGCGAAAGATGCGCCGCTGATCAAGCTGACGCTGGATTCGGGCCTCCAGAAAACGCTGGAGACGCTGGCGCGCGACCGCGCCGCGGCCCAGGGACCAAACATCTCGGTCGCGATCATCGCGGTCGACAATGAGAGCGGCGACGTGCTGGCCCGCGTCGGCTCACCCGATTATTTCGATGAGCGCCGCGCCGGGCAGGTCGACATGACGCGCGCGGTGCGCTCGCCGGGCTCGACACTGAAACCGTTCATCTATGGGCTCGCCTTCGAGGACGGCTTTGTGCATCCGGAGAGCCTGATCGACGACCGTCCCATTCGGTTCGGCTCCTATGCGCCGGAAAATTTCGACATGACATTTCAGGGCACGGTGCCGGTGCGCAAGGCGCTGCAGCTCTCCCTGAATGTGCCGGCGATTGCGCTGCTCGACCGGGTCGGATCGAGCCGGCTGTCGTCGCGGCTGAAGCAGGCCGGCGGCAATCTGGTGCTGCCGAAGGACGAAGCGCCGGGCCTTGCGATGGGCCTTGGCGGTGTCGGCGTCACCTTGCAGGATCTGGCGCAGCTCTACACAGGGCTGGCGCGGCTCGGCGCGGCGCGACCGCTGCGCGAGATCGTGCTGGCCCAAGAAAAAGATAAGGACGACCGCGAGCCTATGCGGCTGATGGACCAGGCTGCGGCCTGGCAGGTCGGCAACGTGCTGCTCGGAACACCGCCGCCGGAAAACGGCGTCCACAACAGGATCGCGTTCAAGACCGGCACCAGCTACGGCTATCGCGACGCGTGGTCGGTGGGTTTCGATGGCCGCATCACGATCGGCGTGTGGGTCGGGCGTCCCGACGGCGCGCCGGTGCCGGGCCTGGTCGGCCGCATCGCGGCAGCCCCGATCCTGTTCGACGCGTTTGCGCGCACCGGAAAGATCCCGGCAGCGCTGCCGAAGCCGCCGAAGGGCGCGCTGATTTCCAGCAATGCCAAGCTGCCGTTGCCGCTACGGCGCTTCCGCCCCGTCGGCGAACTGATCCGCACCGGAAACGATCAGATGCCGCGCATCCAGTTTCCCCTGAACGGCTCGCGGATCGACGTCGACCGTTCAGGCGGCGGGCAGGCCGCGCCGATGCCGGTCAAGGTTGCCGGGGGCGTGCTGCCACTGACCATCATGCTGAACGGCACCTCGGTGGGCGAGATCGACAGCCGGCGCCAGCGGCTGGTTGATCCGCCCGGGCCCGGTTTTGCGCGCCTGACGGTGATCGATGCGACGGGGGCGGCCGATACCGTCGTGATCCGGATACAGTGACGAAAAAGCGCCCAGTGACCACAGGTTAGGGGAATCTGTGGTGTTGTTTGCAGTGCGGTTTCATCGTATGCGAACAACATGGTGGAAACCTTCCAGCCCCCTCGCTTTGGAGCAGGCCAACAGCCTGTAAAACCTGCGCATTCCGGCCGCAGGCTGGCCGCGGCGTTCGATTACGCGACCGCGAGCCATTTTCGCGCCATCGTGTTCCTGGTGCTCTGCGGTATCGTGCTTTTCCTGCCCGGCTTCTTCAATATTCCGGCGATCGACCGCGACGAGGCGCGGTTCGCGCAGGCGACCAAGCAGATGGTCGAAAGCGGCGATTTCGTCGACATCCGCTTTCAGGACGACGTCCGCTACAAGAAGCCGGTCGGCATCTATTGGCTACAGGCCGCCGTGGTGGAAACCGCCTCGTCGCTCGGCCTGCCGCGGGCGCAGTTGCGCATCTGGCTCTATCGGATTCCCTCCCTGATCGGCGCCATCGGCGCGGTTCTGTTGACCTACTGGGCGGCGCTCGCCTTCGTCACGCGGCGCGGGGCCGCGTTGGCGGCGCTGATGATGTGCAGTTCCGTCCTGCTCGGCGCCGAAGCCCGGCTCGCCAAAACGGACGCGATGCTGCTGTTGACCGTTGTCGCAGCGATGGGGGCGATGGCGCGGGTCTATCTGTCCTGGCAACGCGGCGAGGACCCGGTGCGTCCGCCCTGGGCCGCGCCCGCGATCTTCTGGACCGCGCTCGCCGGCGGCATCCTGCTCAAGGGGCCGTTGATCCTGATGTTCGTTGGCCTCACCATCCTGGCGCTCGCGATCCTCGACCGCTCGGCGGCATGGCTGTGGCGGCTGCGCCCGGTCTGGGGGCTGATGTGGACGCTGGTGCTGGTACTGCCATGGTTCGTCGCGATCTTCTGGCGCGCGGGCGAGGCCTTCTTCTCCAATTCGCTCGGCGGCGACATGCTGAGCAAGCTCGGCGCGCAGGAATCCCACGGCGCGCCGCCCGGCCTCTATCTGCTGCTGTTCTGGGTCACGTTCTGGCCGGGCGCGGCGCTGGCCGGGATGGCGGCACCGGCGGTATGGCGCGCGCGGCGGGAGCCCGGTGCGCAATATCTGCTGGCGTGGCTGGTGCCGTCCTGGATCGTGTTCGAACTGGTACTGACCAAGCTGCCGCATTACGTGCTGCCGCTCTATCCGGCGATTGCGATCCTCACCGCCGGCGCGCTGGAGCGCCGCGTGCTGTCACGGTCATGGCTAAGGCGCGGTGCGGCCTGGTGGTTTGTCGTTCCGGCGGGGGCATCCGTGATCGCCGTCATCGGCGCCATCAAGCTGACGCATTACCCCGCATTTCCGGCCTGGCCTTTCCTGGCAGTGGCGATGATCTTCGGCCTGATCGCGTGGTGGATGTTCGAGGACAGCCGTGCCGAGCGCTCGTTGTTGCATGCCGTAATCGCGGCGATGTTTCTGGCGATCGGAATCTACGGCATCGTCGTGCCGTCGCTGACGACGTTGTTTCCGAGCGCCGAGGTCGCGCGTGCGCTTCGCAACGTGGTCTGCGTCGGGCCGAAGGCCGCAGCAGCCGGCTTCCACGAGCCGAGCCTGGTCTTCATGACCGGCACCGGCACGCTGCTCACCGACGGATCGAGCGCCGCCGATTTCCTCGGGCAGGGCAGTTGCCGTTTTGCGCTGGTGGAATCGCGCACCGAACGCGCCTTCGTTCAGCGCGCCGAAGCCATCGGACTGCGCTACAACGTGGCGAAGCGGATCGAGGGCTATAATATCTCGCAGGGAAAGGCGATCTCGATCGCCATCTTCCGCTCGGAAGGCACGGAGTAGGATGTCCGCAAACTCCGTGGTCGCCGAATCCCAGAATTATGCTTCGCGCTTCGTGAAGCTGGCGTGGCTGTCGCTGGCGCAGCTCGTGCGCTCGCCGTCACATTCGCGGCGCGCCGAGGCTGCACGGCGGGCGGCGCGACACGTGTTGTGGCTGTCGGCGGGTCTTGGCGCTGCAATCATCGTGCTGATGTACGCGATCGACGCGTGGGAAATCGCCCAGATGCCGAAACGCGGCACGCCATCGCTGTGGTGGGTCCGCATTCTCACCGATTTCGGCAAGGACGAATATGTGCTGGCGGTGCTGGCCGTATTGCTGGTCGCGATTGCGATCGTCTCGCCGGCCTTGCGCGGCATCCAGCGCTCGCTGTTGCTTGGTCTCGGAACGCGGCTGCAGTTCATTTTCTGCGCGGTCGCCGTGTCCAATCTGGTCACCGAAGTGCTGAAATATTGCATCGGCCGCGGCCGGCCGTTTGTCGGCGGCGAGGCCAATGCCTTTCACTTCTCGCACTTCGCGGGCAACCCGGCCTATTACAGCTTTCCGTCCGGCCACGCCACGACCGCCTTTGCGCTGGCTTTCGCCGTGTCGGTCGTTTGGCCCCAGGCGCGCCATGCGATGGCCGCCTACGCCCTGATCATTGCGGCGACCCGTCTGGTGCTGCTGGCCCACCATCCGAGCGACGTGGTCGCCGGCGCGTTGGTCGGGACCATCGGCGCGATGTTCGTGCGTTACTGGTTTGCGGCCCGGCGGCTCGGATTTGCGATCCAGCGCGACGGTAGCATTGTGTCCCTCGTTGGGCCCTCATACGGACGCCTCAAAAGGGTTGCCCGGGGCGCTTCCGCCCCATAAAAGCGGACGCCGCCTGACGGCCCGATACGCCCGGTTCCGGGGTCTCCCAAACCAACCAGACGAGTGCCGATTTGACACCTTCCGACACAGATGCGGTCGCCGTTTCCATCGTTGTGCCGGTGCGCAACGAAGCGGAGAACGTCGCGCCGCTGGTTGCGGAAATCGTCAGCACGCTCGACGGCCGATGGGTCTACGAAATCATCTATGTCAATGACGGCTCGACGGATGCGACCGCCGGTCGGCTGGCTGATCTGATGAAGCAGCACACTCAGCTTCGGCAACTGAAGCATGCCAACTCTTCCGGGCAATCGGCGGCAGTGCGCAGCGGGGTGCGGGCCGCGCGCGGCGCCATCGTGGCCACGCTCGACGGCGACGGGCAAAACAACCCGGCGTTCCTGCCGGACCTGATTTCGGCGGTCGAAAGCGGCGGCGGCCGCGTGGGTCTTGCGGCGGGCCAGCGGGTCGGGCGCAAGGACACCGGTTTCAAGAAGCTGCAGTCGAAAATCGCCAACCGCGTGCGCAAGGCAATTCTGAGCGACGGCACCCGCGACACCGGCTGCGGGTTGAAGGCGTTTCCGCGCGAGGTGTTCCTCTCGATGCCTTACTTCGACGGACTGCATCGCTTCCTGCCGGCGCTGGTGCGCCGCGAAGGCCTCGACATTGCCTATGTCGACGTGATCGACCGCCCGCGCCGTTCCGGCGTGTCCAATTACGGCTTCTTTGATCGGCTATGGATCGGGATCATGGATCTTGCCGGCGTGTGGTGGCTGATCCGCCGCAAGAAATCGACACCCGCCGCGACCGAGGTTCTCTGATGCTGATTCAATACGGCCAGGCGCTGGGCGACTATCTCTACGACGTCTTCGTTGCCAAATTCGACTTCTGGCTGGCTTTCGGACTGGTCGCGCAATTGCTGTTCACCGCGCGCTTCCTGGTGCAGTGGATCTCGAGCGAGCGCGCCGGACGAAGCGTGATACCGATCGCGTTCTGGTTCTTCTCGATGGGAGGCGGGCTGATGACGCTGATCTACGGCATCGCCAAACGTGAGCCTGTCATCATCGTCGGCCAGTCGATGGCCACGATCATCTACATCAGAAATATCATGCTGATCGTCAGGCATCGCGGCAAGGCGTCCAAGACGCTGGATCGTTGATCGTCAGCGGCCCGGCACCGGCGCGGGTAGCGTGGCCAACTCAGTCTCAGCACTGCGATAGGCGGCGAGTTCGCCAGCCGCATCGAGCACGGGGTAGGCGACCGAACAGATGTGCGAGTGAATGCGCCTGAGATCGCGCAGCACGTCGAGATGCAGCGACGTGGTCTCGATGGTTTCGGGCCGGCCTTCGCGCAAGCGGTCGAGATGCCGTTCGGTAGCGGCCAGTTCGGCATTGCGCAGGGCGGCCTTCTCGGCCAGGAGTTTGCGTGCCTCGTTGACGTCGCCGGACATGAAGACGCCGAACGCGATCCTAAGCGAGTCCGTCGTGCGCTTGTGGAAGGCCGAAAGCTCCTCGGCGCCCTCGGTCGAGAACTGGAACCGGCGCTTGATCTTCTTGGTCGCGAGTTCGCTCAGATTCTTGTCGATGATGTCACCGATATGCTCGAGGTTGATGGCGAAAGAGACGATCTCCATCGCCCGCTGTCCCTCGCGCTCGTCGAGACTGCCGCGGGTGAGCTTTGTGACGTAGAGCTTGATCGCCTCGTCGAGGCTGTCGACGCTGTTGTCCATTTGCGAGACCTGGTCGACCAGCGCCCGGTCGTTGGTCATCATCGCCGCCATCACCTTGCGCAGCATGATCTCAACATGATCGCCCATATGCAGGGTCTCGCGGGCGGCATCGGCCAGAGCGAGCGAGGGCGTCTCCAGCGCGCTCTCGTCGAGATAGCGCGGCCCTGACGCGTCGGCCTCCTTGACGCGCTCGGGCAGCAACGTCTTCAGCAGCCGTGCCATGCCGTCGAGCAGGCCGATGAAGAGAGCTGCGGTCGCGACGTTGAAGGCGATGTGGAACAGGGCGGTCGCCTTGGCGAGATCCGGCTGCCACGAGATCAGAAGGTCCGCGATCGGTTGCAGGAACGGCGCTACCAGCAGAATGCCGGCAAGTCGGTTGACGAGGTTGCCCAGCGGCAGGCGGTAGCTCGCGGGATTGTCGCGGCGCGCGCCCTCGACGATCGGATTGATGGCGCTGCCGAGATTGGCGCCGAGCACGAGCGCCAGCGCCGCATAGGGCGTGATGAAATGCGCATAGGCCAGCGACATCACCAGCAGCACGCTGGCGACGCTGGAATGCACGAGCCATGTCACGATCGCAGCGAACAGGATGCAGAGCACGGGATCGCCGGTGATGGCGTTCATGAACACGCGCACGCCCGGTGCGTTCTCTGCCGGCGCCAGCGTATTGAGCAGGATGTGCAGCGCCAGCAGCATCAGGCCGAGCCCGATGAAGACGCGGCCGATGTCCTTGACGCGCGAGCGCGGCCCGCTGCGGAAGGCGACCAGGCCGATGATGAACAGCACGGGCGCGACGGCCGAGATGTTGAACGACAGGATCTGCACGATCAGCGTGGTGCCGACATTGGCGCCGAGCATGATGGCGAGCGCGGGGACCAGGCTGACGAGCCCTTCCGAGGTAAACGAACTCGTGATCAGCGCCGTCGCGGTGCTGCTCTGGAGCAGGGCGGTGAGACCGAGGCCGGCGCCAAAGGCCGTGAAGCGGTTGCTCAGGGCCTTCGCCAGCAACAGGCGCAGATCGGGTCCGAACGCGCGCAGGATCCCGCTGTGGACCATATGCAGGCCCCACAGCAGCAGCGCGACGCCGCCCATCAGGTCGAGAAGAACCAGACTTCCCATGCGCTTTTCATTTCCGCCAAATCGAGTCGAGGGGTCAGGCTATCGCCTCATGAGGGGGGATCAACCCTTTAATTTGCCGAAAATTGCGCCGCGCTGGCGCCGCCGCGGGCGCGTTCGCGGAGTTCGGCATTCAGCCGGAGGGGCAGGTTCGGTAAACGGAGTTCGAACGTATCAGTTACATTGCGAGCCGTTGCGATAGTCCAATTCCAACAATTCTTCGGTAAAGGTGGTGCACCATCGGGTGAATCACATCGAGCAGGGTCAGGGATCGACATGTATGCGAATCGTCGCAGCAGCGAACGTCGGGCGTGCAGAAGCTTTGCAAAAATACAGTTCGCGACCGGGGGGCTGCCGCGCGATTGCATGATTTCCGACGTGTCGGATGGCGGTGTGAAGATCATCGCCGAGTATCCCGAAATTCCTTCCGAATTTACGGTGATTTTCTCGGAGGGCAGGCCGCGTCAGTGCCGGCTGGCCTGGCGGATCGGCTGCGAACTCGGCGCGCAATTCGTCGACTAGGCCGCTCGGCAGCACTGGCACGGACGGCGCGGGACTGAACGCGCACGTACGGCGGGCGCGAGCGCCCGGCGGAGGTCGCCAATTACCGCAAAAGTGGGGCGGCTTAACCTGAACTTAGGGTTAAGCTGTGAACACTTCTGGACAGTTCCCGCCATGAGTCGAGCTACATGTCCCAGAAGTCGCACCATCCGTCCCGCGCCGCGCGGCTTCTTGCGTGCACATCCACCCTGATCCTGGCGTTGGGGCTTGGTGGCTGCCAGACCTCAGGACTATCCGACATTACCGGTTCGATCGACGAGAAGGCCGACACCGGCCGCACCAGCGATCCGCGCCGCGACGTCGAGCTCTACCAGGAACGCTATCGCGCCAATCCGAAGGATGCCGACGCGGCGCTGAAATACGGCAAGGCGCTGCGCGCGACGGGACAGCGGTCGCAGGCGGTTGCGGTGCTCGAACAGGCCACCATCGCCCATTCCGGCAACAAGCTGCTGCTCGCCGCCTACGGCCGCGCGCTGGCGGATAACGGCAATTTTCAACAGGCCTTCGACGTGCTCGGCCGCGCCCACAGCCCCGCCGATCCCGATTGGCGGCTGCTCTCGGCGCAGGGAGCGACACTGGATCAACTCGGTCGATACGAGGAGGCGCGGCAATATTATGGAAGCGCGCTGAAGATCGCGCCCGACCAGCCGTTGGTGCTGTCCAACCTCGGACTGTCCTATGTACTTTCGAAGGACCTACCGAAAGCGGAGGAGACGCTGCGCCGCGCCCACGGCCTGGCGGCGACCGATCCGCGGGTGCGCGCCAATCTGGCGCTGGCGATTGGCCTGCAAGGCCGTGTCGCCGATGCCGAAAAGATCGTGAAGGCCGACCTGCCGCCCGCCGAGGCTGCAGCCAACGTCGCGCTGTTGAGGCAGGTGCTGTCGCGGAAGGACAAGGAGAACGCGCGCGCCGAGGCCGGGAAGATGCCGATCGCCGCCGCCGGACGCGCCGACTAGGCGTCAGCGCTCACGGCGCTGCTGCCGTTGTTGTTTGCTCAGGCCCTGCGGGCCGTCGCGCCTTGCAGTTTCTTGATGATCGGCGCCAGGAACGAAGTCCGGGACCGCTTGGTCACGGCATGGCCGGTCAGGCGCTGCGCCATCTGCAGGAACATCTGAGTGGTGCGATGCTTGGCTGATATCTGCGCAATCATCTGGCCGTTATTGGCGGCGGTGCCGAACATCTTTGAATCGAATGGAATGGCCGCGATCGGCTGGCTCTCGATGGCCTTGGCGAATTCGCGCGTGGAGATTTCCGGACGCTTGTGCATGCCTACCTGGTTGAGGCAATAGAGCGGCGGGCGATCGTTGGGTCGCGCCGCCTTCAGTACGTTCAGCATGTTCTTGGCGTTGCGCATGTTGGCGAGATCGGGCTCGGCGACGATCAGGATGTCGTCCGCCCCGACCAGCGTTCGCTTGGTCCACGCCGACCATTGATGGGGAACGTCGAGCACGATGCAGGGGGTGGTCATGCGCATCGTATCGAAGATCGCATCGAACGCATCGGCGCCGAAATCATAGACCTGGTCCAATGTTGCGGGCGCCGCCAGCAGGTCGAGGCGGTCGGTGCATTTCGACAGCAGGCGCTCCATGAAGGCGGAGTCCGGCCGTTCCGGCTGGAAGACCGCATTGGCGATGCCTTGAACCGGATCCTGGTTGTAATCGAGGCTGGCGGTGCCGAAGGCAAGGTCGAGATCGATCACGACGGAATCGAGCGCGAGATCGCGCGCGATCGCCCAGGCAACGTTGTGCGAGACGGTGGAGGCACCGACGCCGCCCTTGGCGCCGACCACCGCGATGATGCGGCCGACGGCCACGGCTTCGGAGGCCGCGTAGAGACCGCATATTGCGCGCACGACGTCGATCGGTTCGATCGGTCCGGTCACGTAGTCGCTGATGCCGCGCCGCACCAGTTCACGATAGGGCGTGACGTCGTTGGCGTTGCCGATCACGACGACGCGGGTACCGGCGTCGCAGACGGTCGCGAGTTCATCGAGGGCTTCGAGAATGTCGGAGCCAGGTTCGGTCTCCAGCAAAATGACGTTCGGCGTCGGCGCCTTGTGGTAGGTCTCGATGGCAGCGGCAATGCCGCCCATGTGAACCGTAAGGTGGGCCTTGCCGAGACGGCGGTCTTCGCTCGCCGCGCGCACCGCGGTGGCGACCGCGACGCTGGTGCAAAAGGCCTGTACCGATACGCGTGGCGCGGGCGAGATGTATTCCTCGGGCTGCGCCGGCGTGTCGTCCAGTTGATCGTCTGAGTTTTGAAAGACGCGGCTGATCATTTGCCTGTATCGCTGAGTTTAGCCTTGTCGGCTTCGGGATAGATGGTCGTTGTCGAAATGCCCTTGCGGTATTTTTCAAAGGCGATATTGCGCCGCGGTGTATAGGCCGGGCTCTCGGGACGCGGCTGTTCGAGGTCGGCCGGATTGTCGATCATCGCGGCAAGGTTGCGTTGCGTGGCGCAGCCGAAATTGTGATAGGAGCGATTTTCGTTGTAGGCGACATTGTCGATATTCGGTCCGAGGTCTTGCGGCCACAGGCCGCAAGGTCCTGCCACGGCCGTAATCTTCGGATAGCTGAGCCGGATCGTCGGCAGCGTACGGGGATCGTCGGGCCGGTAGTGACGCAGTGTGATGGCGCGCGAGGGCACGCCGCTCGCCATCAGCACCGACTGGATTTCCCGGAACGATGCCGCGGCCGCCCGCGCGTTCGGCGTGTCGATCGGGACATCGGCGATAACGGCGCCGGTGCCTTCACGCACCCAGGTCTGCGCCAGACCCATGACGTCGGTGCGTTGCGACCCGGAGAGGCCGCCGCGGGCATGACCGACGAACACCACGATCGAGCGGTTGGCTTCGGTCACCGCGATCGGATGACGGTGGCGGTAATCATCGGACACGCTGGCAGTCACGATCTCCGTGGTCTGCGGCGTGCAGGCGCCGAGCGCCGCCGAAAGGCCGAGGAGGGCGCCAAGCATGTGCAAGGCCTTGCCGCGATGGAGCGGAATTCTCGTTGTCATCGTTCTGTCCTCGTCCCCACTCGGTGAACAGCTCTGCATCTCAATCAATGATGAAGCCGAAATTGCCCTGGATGCCGCCGACAGGATCGACGCGGGCGGCGAGCCCGTAGATCCGGTTGATGCGCCCGAGCAGTGTGGACTGGGAATCGGATGCCGGTGCGAAGCCGTCATCGGGCCGCGACAGTTCTTTCTGCGCAACCGCGCGGACGACGTAGGGCGTCACGAGAACCATCAGTTCGGTCTGGTTGTTGACGAAGTCCTGGCTGCGGAACAGCGCGCCCAGAACCGGCAGTTGATCGAGCCCCGGCAAGCCGTTGATGGCCTGCTTGGTCTGCTCCTGGATCAGGCCGGCCATCGCCATCGAGCCGCCGGAGGGTATTTCCAGCGTCGTCTCGGCGCGGCGGGTCTTGATCGACGGAACGGTCAGCGAATTGCCGGCCTGATTCAGCGTGATCGCATTGTCGTTGGAAAGTTCGGAAACTTCGGTCATCACCCGCAGGCTGATGCGGCCTTCGGTGAGAACCACCGGCGTGAAGTTGAGCGAGATGCCGAATTTCTTGTACGAGATCGAGGTCGTACAGACATGCGTGACGGGATCGCAGGAATAGCCGGCGGGGACGGGAAATTCGCCGCCGGCGATGAAGGTCGCGGACTCGCCGGAGATAGCCGTCAGGTTCGGCTCGGCCAGCGTCTTCACCACGCCGGCGCTCTCCATCGCCCGCATCGTCGCGGTGACGGTGGGCAGGCCCTTGAGGACGCTCGAGGCGCTCAAACCGTTGTCGGACACCAGCGGGCGGCCGAAGGCGGTGAACGGGTTGCTGTTGTTGAAGTTCACGACCGCCGTGCCGTAATTCATGCTGGCTGAGAGATCGACGCCCATCTGCTTGACGATGTCGCGTCGTACCTCCGAGACATTGACCTTCAGCATCACCTGGTCGCGGCCGCGAACCACGATCGAATTGACGACCTTCTCGGGCCCGCCGACCAGCCGCGCGGCGATCTCGCCGGCCTGCTGGGCTTCGACCGGGCTCGATACCGAGCCGGTCAGCATCACGCTGTCGCCGACGCCATCGATCTGGATTCCCGGCATCGACTGCCGCAGCGCGGTGCGCACGCCGTTGAGGTCACGTTTGACCGCGATGTCGTAGGAAGCGACCTGCTGGCCGTCGGCGTCAAAAAACACCACGTTGGTCTGACCGACCGCGCCGCCGATGATGTAGGCGCGTTGCGAGGAACGAACGACGGCGTTGGCGATCTTCGGGTCGGCGACCAGAACGTCCTTTACGTCGCGTGGCAGGTCTACGACCACGGACTTGCCGATACCGAGCGACAGGAAGCGCATCTTGACCGGGCCGATGGCGGAGGTCGTCACGGGATCCTTGTCGGACTCGGCTGCGACGACCGGCAGCAGCGGAGCGAGCGTCAGCGCAGCGACGCCCGACAACAACAGGGTGCGCGCCGCTACAGTTCGAATCGCTGACTGATTTTCCCCAAACTTCATCTCAGCCGTCCTTTCGGTCACTTCTGTGCCGTCGTTTGATTGGCGACACCGTAGCGAACCACGTTGACGCTCTCGCTTCGTTTTTGAGCCTGATCCCGGCCTTCGGCCGTCGCATTGACATCGGTGATGCTGCGCAGCGCGAGCGACAGCGTGCCGCTCTGGCGCGCGCGCGCCAGCGTCTCGGCCTGCTCGGGCTTCAGTTCGAGCGTGACGGTGCGGCCGACGAGGGTGTTGACGCCCTCTTTTTCTTTCGGCGCCTGATCGATTGCCAGCACTCGGATATTGGAGAGAATGATTTCGGACTGGACGACGTCGGCTCCTTTGGCTTCCGGATTCTTCTCGCGCTTGGAGAGGATGACGTCGACGCGGTCATTGGGCAGGATGAAGCCGCCGGCGCCGGTTTCCGGCGAGATCTCGGTCGAGATCGCCCGCATGCCGGTCGGCAGGATGGCTGCCATGAAGCCGGAGCCGTTGGCCTTGACCAGCTTCTGCTCACGGATCGGCTCACCCGCGATGAAGGGCGCGCGTGCAATCGAACCGGCAATTTCCTTGATGGCCTCGGCCCTGCTGGCGCGGTTGACCAGATTGTTGCCGGCGGAAGCCGGCCAGGTCTGCCATTGCAGGTCTTCGGGCTTGACCGGCTGGCCGAGCCCGATGTCGGACTTCGCGACCAGAATTTCCACCGTCGGCAACTGCGCTACCGGCTCGGCTGCGGGTTGCGATTTTTCTTCCGTACCACGGGCGAGATAGGCGGCGACACCGCCGGCACTCAAGGCGATGATCAGAACGACGACACGTGCGATATTCATACGCTTTTACTACTCTTACGCAGGGACGTCCCAACCTCACGATGACAGCCATCCCCGCAGGTATGACTAGGCATCAAAGGTATAAGGGAACTTGAGGCGTGGAATTTTTGGTCGATTGGACCGCGGGATTCGCCGTCATGGTGAACGGGTGGTTATCGTTTGGAGAAAACCACTCCGCAAAAGCCCGGAGCCGTCGATGCCCGGCGCATCAGCAGTCGAATTCGCTAATCATATAGACCTGCGATTCGGATGCCGACCGGCATCAAGCTGACGCTGCTATGACGCGCGGGCCTGATCTTGAGGCTCGATCTCCGCGAAGCCTGCCTGCAAAACCTCGTCGCGCTTGTGGCGCAGATGCGCGCGCAGGATATGCGACAACCCCACGCCATCGCGGCGTTGCAGCGCATTGAGGATCGCTTCGTGCTCCTGCATCGCCAGCGCCCAGCGCCGCGGCGTCATTGGCGTGACGTAGCGCGCACGGCGAATGCGGGCCGTGACGGAGTCATAGAGACCAGACAGCACCGGGTTGCCGGCCGCGGCGATGATCGCCTCGTGGATATAGCGGTTGCAGCGATAGTACTGCAGAAGGTCGCGATCTTCGTAGTGCCGGGCCATCGCGGCGTGGGCGGCGGCGACGTCGGCAATCTCGGCATCGGTGATGCGCTCGCAGGCGAGTTCGCCGGCCAGCGCTTCAAGTCCTTGGCACACCTCGAACAGGTCGCGCATGTCCTTGTCGGTCAGCCTGGCCGCGCGCGAGCCGCGGTTCGGCAGCAATTGGACCAGGCCCTCGGCGGCGAGCACCTTGAGGGCTTCGCGCAGCGGCGTGCGCGAGATCTGCAGCTTTTCACAAAGGTCGCGTTCGGGAATCCGCGCGCCCGGCGGAATCTCGCCGTCGAGCAGCATGGCGCGGACGCGGCCTACGACTTCCTCATGGAGCATCGCGGTTAAAAGCCAAATTTGAATGCAAAAAAGGCTATACCACTGAATTTTGGTAAGCTCTAGCTTGATAAATCGTGTTTTTGCATTCATAATTGGTTAACAACAATTAAGAAGGGCCCGGCGACATGGACCAGGACGCAACGGTACGGGAGGACGACCTTCTGTTTGGCGTCGATGACGGCATCGGCCGGGTAACCTTCAACCGGCCGCAGGCGCGCAACGCCTTCACCTTCGAGATGTACGAGCGGCTGGCCGAGATCTGCGAACGCGCCAACCGCGACCAAGCGATCAAGGTGCTGCTGCTGCGGGGCGCCGGTGACAAGGCGTTTGCCGCGGGCACCGACATCAACCAGTTCCGTGCCTTCAAGACGTCGCAGGATGCGCTCGACTATGAGAACCGCATCGACCGCGTGCTCGGCATTCTCGAAACGTGCCGGGTGCCGACCATTGCGGCGATCAACGGCGCCTGCACTGGCGGCGGCGCGGGCATCGCGGCTTGCTGCGATCTGCGCATCGGCACCAGGAGTGCGCGGATGGGGTTTCCGATCGCGCGCACGCTCGGCAATTGCCTGTCGATGTCGAATGTCAGCCGCATTACCGCATTGATCGGTCCGGCGCGCGTCAAGGATCTGATCTTTACTGCACGTCTTGTCGAAGCCGGGGAGGCGGCCGCCGTGGGCCTGCTTAACGAGGTCGTCGATGATCTGGCCGCGCTCGACAAGCGCGCCGACGAGATCGCAAGGCTCGTTGCCGGCAACGCGCCGCTGACGCTGAGCGCGACCAAGCAGGCAGTCGCCCGGTTGCAGAAACGACTGACGCACGGGGAAGGCGAGGATCTCATCCTGATGTGCTACAACAGCCGGGATTTCCGTGAAGGGCTCGACGCGTTTCTCACCAAGCGCGCACCGCAATGGCGCGGCCAATAGGAGCCCTTTATTAATGTCCGTTCAAAACGACAAGACGCCGCGCTTGGGACCGCTCGCCGGCCTCAAGGTCATCGATCTCACCCACGTGATGGCGGGGCCGACCTGCACCCTGATGCTCGCCGACATGGGCGCTGACGTCATCAAGATCGAGAAATGGCCGAATGGTGACGACACGCGGCATTCGGTGCCGCCGAAGATCGGCGACGAGGCGGCCTCCTTCCTGATGATGAACCGCAACAAGCGCGGCATCGTGCTGGACCTGAAGACCGCAGGCGGCAAGGAAGTGCTGCGGCGGCTGATCGCCGACGCCGACGTTCTGGTCGAGAATTTTGCGCCGGGCGCGATGGAGCGGCTCGGCTTCGGCTATGAGGATTTGCACAGCGATTTTCCGGCGCTGATCTATTGTTCGCTGTCCGGGTTCGGCCGCACCGGCCCTTACAAGCATCGCCGTGGCTTCGATCTGGTCGCCCAGGCGATGAGCGGCATCATGAGTTTCACAGGCGAGCGGCCGGACGGTCCGCCGGTGAAGTGCGGTCCGCCGCTGTCCGATATCACGGCCGGACTCCTGGCCAGCATGGGCATCCTTGCCGCCTATTCGCACCGGCTCAAGACCGGCGAAGGGCAATGGGTGGAGACATCGCTCTACGAGGCGGCGCTGGTTCAGACCTATTGGCAGTCGACGATTGCGCTCGCCAGCAATGTGGCGCCGCGCGCCATGGGCTCGGCGCATCCGCTCAACGCGCCGTATCAGGCGTTCGAGGCATCCGACGGCTGGCTCGTGGTAGGCGGCGCCAACAAGAAGCATTGGCTGTTGATGCTGGAAGCGCTTGGCGCACTGGAACTGGCCTCCGACCCACGCTTCGTCAACGGCTCCGACCGCATGGCGCATTTGGAGGAACTCGAAGCCGAACTGAGCGTCCGTTTCCGCAAACAAACGCGGGCGCATTGGCTCGCGGCACTTGACGAGAAGGGCGTGCCCTGTGGCCCCGTGCACGACATGCTGGAAGCGCTGAGCGATCCGCAGACGCTCGCGCGCGACATGGTGGTCGAGGTCGAGCATTCGACGCTCGGACCGGTGAAGACGATCGGACTGCCCGTCAAATTCTCGGCGACGCCCGGCAAGGTGCGTTCGGGCGCGCCAGTCTATGGCGAGCATACGCGCGAGGTCCTGCGCGAGCATGGTTTTGACCAGGCGCAGATCGACACGTTCGAGCGGGAGGGCGCGATCGTTGCCGCCTCGGCCGGCCGCAAGGAGCAGGTCGCCTGACGAGAAGACGAAATACCAACGACAATAAAAAATGCCTACCCGGAGGAAACCATGAACGTCACATCAAAGCTTCTGCTGTCCACGACAGCGCTCCTGCTCGCGGGCGCGATTCCGGCCGCCGCGGCCTGGCAGCCGCAGAAGCCGATCGAATTCGTCGCAACCGCGGGGCCGGGCGGCGGCACTGACAATCTGGCGCGCGCCGTCCAGAACATCATCACCAAATACAAATTGACCGATCAGCCGGTCGTGGTCGTCAACAAGGGCGGCGGCAGCGGAGCGGAAGGCTATGTCTACGCCAAGGCATCCGCCGGCGATCCCTACAAGGTGATTTTCGGCACCTCGAACGCGTGGCAGCAACCGCTCGTCTCCAAGGTTGCCTTCAACTATACCGATCTCACCCCGATCGCCGCGATGGCGCAGGACGAGTTCCTGCTGTGGGTGAAACAGGACGCGCCCTACAAGACGGCGGGCGACTTCCTCAAGGCGGCGGCCGCGACCGAGTTCAAGGTGGGCGGCGCGCAGTCCAAGGACACCGACGAGGTCTTGACGCGGATGATCGAGAAGGCGGCGCGCGTCAAATTTACCTACATCCCCTTCAAGAGCGGCGCCGAGGTCGCCGTGCAACTGGCCGGCGGCCATATCGATGCGCACGTCAACAATCCCTCCGAGAGCCTTGGGCAGTGGCGCGGCAGCACTCAGCGCCCGCTCTGTGCGTTCAGCCCGAAGCGATTGCCGCAGGGGCCGAAGGTCACCGCAACCGAAGGCTGGAGCGACGTGCCGACTTGCGTCGAGCAGGGGCTAGCGATTTCGCAATATGAGCAACCGCGGACGGTGTGGCTGCCGGGCAAGGTCAGCCCGGAGCAGGCGGCGTTCTACGTCGATCTCATGAAGAAGGTGCAGGCGACGCCCGAATGGAAGGACTACATCGAGAAGACCTCGCAGGTTAACACTTTCCTGACCGGCGCTGCGCTCGACGATTTCATCAAGCAGGACCTCGAACACGTGAAGCAGGTTGCGGGCGAACAGGGCTGGCTGGTGAAGTAGGACTGGTGCGATGATATCGCGACGTGCGCTTGAGATAGCCGCGGCGGCGCTGACCGGAATCTTCGGCGTCGTGGTCATCGTATCCAGCATCGACAACGGCATCGGCTGGTCGAGCGCCGGCGTCGATGCCGGCACGTTTCCTTTCCTGACCGGAATCATCATTGTGCTCGGCAGCCTTTACAACATGGGGCAGGGCGCGCTTGGACGCGGCAGCCTTGCCATTGTCAGGGTGGCCGTCACGGCGTCCGAGTTGCACCGCCTTGCGGGGTTGTTCGTTCCTGCCGCGATCTTCGTTGCCGTCATTCCCATCGTTGGAATGTATCTCGCTTCGGCAGGCTATGTTTTCGCGGTGCTGGCGTTGCCGAAACGGCAATCGGTTGTTCGCGCGCTTGTCATCGCCGTGGTTACGCCGCTTGTGCTCTACGTCGTGTTCGAGCGCATGTTCCAGGTGTCGCTGCCGCACGGCGCGCTCGGCGCCGCGTTGGGCTTCTGAGGGGACGGGCGATGGAAAACCTTCAATCGCTGCTGCACGGTTTCACCATCGCGATCACCGTTCCGCACCTGACGCTGATGGTAATCGGCGTCCTGCTCGGCATTCTGGTCGGCGTTCTGCCGGGTCTGGGCGCGCCAAACGGGGTATCGTTGTTGCTGCCGCTGACCTTCGGCATGCAGCCGGTATCGGCGATCATTCTGCTTTCGAGTATGTATTGGGGTGCGCTGTTCGGCGGCTCGGTAACCTCGATCCTGTTCAACATCCCGGGCGAGCCGTCGTCGGTCGCCACCACCTTCGACGGCTATCCGATGGCGCGTGACGGCCGGCCGACCACGGCGCTGGCCACCGCCTTCGGCTCGGCGGCGTTCGGTGCGCTTGTCGGCGTGATCCTGATTACGTTTCTGGCATCCTGGGTGGCGCAGGTAGCGCTCGCCTTCGGACCACCCGAATACTTCGCGGTATATTTCCTCGCCTTCGCCAGTTTCGTCGGCATGGGCGGTGCGGCGCCGATCAAGACGGTGGTCGCACTTGCGATCGGGTTTGCCATCGCCGCGATCGGCATCGACACGGTGTCGGGCAGCGTGCGCCTCACCATGGGTATCGACGAACTGGTGAAGGGCGTCAGCTTCGTCGTTGCCGTCATGGGACTGTTCGGCATCGGCGAGTTGCTGATTGCGGTGGAGGAGGAGTTCCAGGCCCGTGCGGTATCGTCGAGGGTCGATTGGAAGGAAGTCTTCCGGGCGCTGGGCCGTCTGCCGCGCCATGGCATTGCCTTGCTGCGCAGCGCCGCCATCGGCTGCTGGATGGGCATTACGCCGGGCGGTCCGACTGCCGCTTCCTTCATGAGCTATGGCATCGCCAAGCGCTTCTCGCGCAATGGCGCGCGTTTCGGCACGGGCGAGGCCGAGGGCATCGTCGCGCCGGAGACCGCCGACCATGCCGCCGGCACCAGCGCGCTATTGCCGATGCTCTCGCTCGGCATCCCCGGCTCGGCGACGGCCGCCGTCATGATGGGCGGGCTGATGATCTGGGGATTGAACCCCGGACCGATGCTGTTCGTCGACCAGAAGGATTTCGTCTGGGGGCTGATCGCCTCGATGTATGTCGGCAACATCGTTGCGGTTGTGCTCGTGTTGCTCACCGTTCCCGTGTTTGCCGCCCTGATGCGCATTCCCTTCGCCGTCATCGCCCCTCTGATCGTCATCATCTGCGTCGTCGGCGCCTATTCGGTCTCGAACTCCTATCTCGACGTCGTCCTGATGCTTGGCTTCGGTGTCGTCGGCTATCTCTTCAAGAAGCTGCACTATCCGTTGGCGCCGTTGGTGCTGGCGATCGTGATCGGCGACAAGGCCGAGGACGCCTTTCGGCAGGCCATGCTGATGTCGAAGGGATCGCTCGGGATATTCTTTGCGAACCGGCTGGTGACGACCCTCGTCCTGGCCGCGATGGCGTTGTTGCTGCTTCCGCTCGCCTTGCATGTTGTGCGCCTGCTGCGAAAACCGGATGAAGCCGCTCATGAAAAGGTGAGGATCATATGAACGTGCAGAGCCCCGGCAAGCCCGTGATCGCGCTGGCAATGGGAGATCCCGCCGGCATCAGCCCGGAGCTGACCGCGAAGCTCGTCTGCCTCGATGAAATCCGCTCTTGCGCACGCATGGTCGTGATCGGAGACCGCCGCATTTTTGACGAAGGCGCGCGGGTAGCCGGCGTCAAGGCGGACCTGCCAAATGTGACGCCATCCGCGGACCCTCGAACCATCGGGGGTGACGCCGCCTTCATGGATATTGGCCATCTCGATCCTGCCAGGATCGAACGGGGTGTCGCCAGCCAGGCCGGCGGCGCATTCGCGCTGGAGAATTACCGTCGCGCGCTCACGCTTGCGCGCGACGGTAAGGCGGATGCGGTCTGCTTCACGCCGTTCAACAAGAAGGCAATGCGGCTCGCGCGCGCGGAGTATGACGACGAGATTGCGTTCTCCACCGAGGTCGCCGGCCTGAAAACGCCGGCCAGCGAATTCAACGTGCTCGACCGGCTCTGGAATGCGCGCGTCACCTCGCACATCCCGCTCAGGGACGTGGCCTCGCGTCTCTCCGTCGAACGTATTCATCGCGCGCTGAAACTGACCGATGCCTGCATGCGACGGGCCGGTTTTGCCGCGCCCCGCATCGCGGTGGCCGGGCTCAACCCGCATGCCGGCGACGGCGGCAATTTCGGCCGCGAGGAGATCGATGTGATCGAACCCGCTGTCATGGCCGGCCGGGCCGAAGGAATAGCGGCGGAAGGGCCGTTTCCAGCCGATACCGTTTTCTTGCGCGCCAAGAACGGCGCCTTTGACGCGGTACTGACGATGTATCACGACCAGGGCCAGATCGCGATGAAGCTGATGGGCTTCGATCGCGGGGTGACAATCCTGGGTGGTTTCCCATTTCCGATCTGCACGCCGGCGCATGGCACGGCCTATGACATCGCAGGCCAGGGCGTCGCCTCGGTCGGCGCCAGCCGGGCGGCTTTGTTGCTCGCGGCCGAGATGGCGGGCGCGGCCAGGATGGGAAATCGGGCGGCGTGAGGTGCCCGCCTAACCGGCGGCCTTCAGCGCCGCAAAACCGCGATCGAGATCGGCCTTGAGGTCGTCGACATTCTCCAGACCGATGTGGAGCCGCAGCGTCGGCCCGCCGGGCGACCATTTGGTCGCAGTGCGGTAGGGATCGCAGTCGAACGGGATGATGAGGCTTTCGAAGCCGCCCCACGAAAAGCCCATGCCGAACAGCTTCACGGTATCGAGCAGGGCGTCGACCGCCTTCTGCGGCACCGGCTTCAACACAATGCTGAACAGGCCGGAGGCGCCGGTGAAGTCGCGCTTCCAGATCGCGTGGCCGGGATGGCTCTCGAGCGCCGGATGCAGGACCGACAAGACTTCGGGGCGGCCGGCCAGCCAGCGCGCCATTTCGAGGCCGGAGCGATAATGCTGCGCGAGCCGCACCGAAAGCGTGCGGGTGCCGCGCAGCGCCAGGAAGACGTCGTCGGGACCGGCGCAGACGCCAAGCAGGCGGATGCCCTCGGCGAGCAGCGGCCAGGCTTTCGCGTTCGCCGAGATCGTGCCGAACATGATGTCGGAATGGCCGCCGATATATTTGGTTGCGGCCTGCATGCTGATGTCGACGCCCTGGTCGAGCGAGCGGTGAAACAGTGGCGTCGCCCAGGTGTTGTCGTCGATGACGAGCGCGCCCCTCGCATGCGCGACTTCGGCGATGGCGGGGATGTCGGTCATTTCAAACGACTGCGAGCCGGGCGCCTCGACCAACACCGCCTTGGTGTTGGGCTTGAACAGGCTTTCGATCCCGGCGCCGATCAGCGGATCGAAATAGCTGACCTCGACGCCGTAGCGGGTCAGCATGCCGTTGCAGAAATTGCGCGACGGCCGATAGACGTTGTCGGTGACCAGCACATGATCGCCGGCACTCAGCACCGAAAGCAGGGTGGTGGTGATCGCGGCCAGCCCCGACGGCGCGAGGCCAACGCCGGCGCATTGCGGGCCTTCCAGCGCCATCAGCACGTCCTGCAGCGCCCGCGTGGTCGGAGAGCCGTGACGCCCGTAGGAGAATTCGGCGCGGTGGGCGTGCAGGTCCTCGGCGGTCGGATAGAGCACGGTCGAGCCGTGGAAGACCGCCGGGTTGACGAACCCCCGTTGCCCCTTGGTGTCGCGGCCGGTGGTGACCAGTCGGGTTTCGGCTTTTTGCGGGTTGGACGGACCGTCGTCGTTCGAAGAGCTCATGCGTTTGCATCATCCAAGACGTTATGCCGCAGCCACAACTTGATCGCGAAAAACACCGCCGGCGGCGGGTCGGGGCCGGGTGAGTTAATAACAAGATACAGAAGACGGCAGTCAACCCCTTGACCCGGCACGCCAGTCGTTCTGAGATGCGGGCCAACTAACAGTCGCTGCAAGTTGAGGGGCCTGCCGCGATATCAGATCCATTGCCTGACCGGATTGCACGTCAAACTGCACGGTCAGGATGACGCTTTTCAGCGAGGGATCAGCGGGTTGGCCCCACAACGTCAGGCGTTGCCTAAAAAACGATCCCCGGACGCCCCCTTGAAAGGCCTTACCCATGAAACGCGTATCTCTGGTTGTTACCCTCGCCTTGGCCGCCGGTCTCTCGGCCCAGGCCGCCTCGGCGCAAACCCTCAAGACAGTCAAGGACCGCGGCATGCTGTCGTGCGGCGTGAGCCAGGGCCTGCCGGGATTCTCGTCTCCGGACGACAAGGGTAACTGGACCGGGCTCGACGTCGACATCTGCCGCGCGATCGCGGCCGCCATCTTCAACGACGCCAGCAAGATCAAGTTCGTGCCGCTGTCGGCCAAGGACCGCTTCACCGCGCTGCAGTCGGGCGAAATCGACGTGTTGTCCCGCAACACCACCTGGACGCTGTCGCGCGATACCTCGCTCGGCGCCAATTTTACTGGCGTGACCTATTACGACGGCCAGGGCTTCATGGTGAAGAAGGCGCTGAAGGTGAATTCCGCGCTGGAATTGAACAGCGCGTCGGTTTGTGTGCAGCAAGGCACCACGACCGAGCAGAATCTGGCCGACTACTTCAAGGGCAACAACATGAAGTACGAGGTGATCGCTTTCGGCACCAATGACGAAACCGTCAAGGCCTATGAGTCCGGACGCTGCGACGTTTTCACCACCGATGTGTCCGGGCTTTATGCCGATCGTCTGAAGCTTGCGAACCCCGCCGATCATGTCGTGCTTCCGGAAGTAATCTCGAAAGAGCCGCTCGGCCCGATGGTGCGCCATGGCGACGACCAGTGGTTCGATATCGTGAAATGGACGCTTTACGGGATGATCACTGCGGAAGAGCTGGGCATTACCCAGAAGAACGTCGACGAGTTGGCGAAATCGGACAAGCCCGAGATGAAGCGGGTATTCGGCACCGACGGCAATCTCGGCGAACAGCTCGGCCTGACCAAGGATTGGGTGTCGCGGATCGTAAAGTCGGTCGGCAATTACGGCGAGTCCTTCGAGCGCAACGTCGGCACCGGTTCTAAACTCGGCATTGCCCGTGGCATCAACAACCTCTGGAGCAAGGGCGGCATCCAGTACGCACCGCCGATCCGCTAAGCGCCAGCGAGAGGGGCTGCGGCGATGGCCATCGAACCCCGAAAACCACCGTCGCTGCTACTTCCCAGGCTGCAGCGGGCGCTGGGCGGGCGGACGGGCTGGAGCGGTTTCGTGCTTCAGCTCCTGTTCGTCGCAGCCCTCGCCTGGATCTGCTACGAGATCGTCGCCAACGCCCGCGCCAATCTGCAAGCGCAGCGGATCACCGCGGGCTTCGGATTCCTCGCCAATACCGCGGGCTTTGACGTCAGCCAGAATCTGATCCCCTATTCGGGGTCCGACAGCTATACCCGCGTGTTTCTGGTCGGGTTGCTCAACACGCTGCTGGTCTCGGTCATCGGCATCTTCTTTGCGACCCTGATCGGGTTCATCGTCGCGCTCAGCCGCCTGTCGCCGAACTGGCTGCTGTCGCGGATCGCCGGCGGCTATGTCGAACTGATACGCAATCTGCCGCTGCTGTTTCAGATCCTGTTCTGGTATCTCGCCGTGCTCGCCGCGCTGCCCAATCCGCGGCAGAGCATTTCGATCTTCGACAGCTTCTTTCTAAGCAACCGCGGCCTGGTCATTCCAAAGCCGATCGGCACCCCCGGTTTTGAGCCGTTCGTCGTTGCGCTACTGGTGGCGATCGTTGCTGCGATTGCACTGTCGCGCTACGCGCGCCAGCAACTGTTCCAGAGTGGTAAGGTCATCAAGGTCTGGCCCTATGTGTTGGGTCTGGTGATCGGCCTGCCATTGATCAGCGCCCTGATCTTTGGTGCTCCGGTTTCGTTTGAAGTTCCCGCGTTGAAGGGGTTTAACTTCGCCGGCGGCGCGCGCGTCATTCCGGAATTCGTCGCCCTGGTGCTGGCGCTCTCGACCTACACGGCTGCTTTCATCGCCGAGATCGTGCGGGCCGGCATTCTGTCCGTCCACAAGGGACAGATGGAGGCTGGCTCCTCGCTCGGGCTGCAGCGCGGTTCGGTGCTGCGGCTGGTCGTGATCCCGCAGGCGATGCGTGTCATCCTGCCACCGCTCACCAACCAGTACCTCAACCTGACCAAGAATTCCTCGCTGGCAGTGGCGATCGGCTATCCCGACCTCGTCTCGGTATTTGCCGGCACGACGCTGAGCCAGACCGGGCAGGCGATCGAAATCATCGGCATCACCATGGGCGTCTATCTGCTGATCTCGCTGGTCACGAGCGCGATCATGAGTTTCTACGGATGGCGTATCAGCCGGAGTATGGGGTGATGAGCGAAACCGCACCATCCGTGTTCGTTCGCCAGGAACTCGTCGGCGAGCGGCCCGCGCCGGTAAAGACCACCGGCCTTGTCGGCTTCCTGCGCACGCGGCTGTTCAATTCGCCGACCAATATCCTGATCACCATCGTCAGCGCGTTGCTGCTCTGGTTCATCCTCGTGCCCGCGATCAAGTTCACGCTGATCGACGCGGTCTGGACCGGCAAGGATCGCACCGCCTGCCTTCCGAAAGGGCCGGGCGACGTGGTAGGCGCCTGCTGGCCGTTCATTCAGGCCAAGTTTTCGCAGTTCATCTACGGATTTTATCCCGAGCCGGAGCGCTGGCGGGTCAATCTGGTGTTCGCTCTTGCCGCGATCCTGCTGATACCACTGCTGATTCCGCGGCTGCCGGGTAAGGCTCCCAACGCCATTCTGTTCTTCCTCGCCTTGCCGGTCGTGGCGTTCTTTCTGCTGCATGGTGGCGGCCTCAACGGTTTCGGGGTGAGTTGGACCGCGGAGTTACTGTCGAGTCTGACAAGCGGAATCAAGAATGCCGGTGTTGCCGGCATCAATGCGAGCCATCCGATCTTTGGACCGTTTCTGTCTCTGCTCGGATGGTTGGGGTTCTCAGTGGGCGTCGTTCTTTCGTATGTCATCTGGCCGCTGACGTGGTTGCGTGACCAGATTCAGGCAACGGGCAGTCCGGTGTGGGCCGACCTCGCGGCGACTGCCGTGATCGTATCGGCATTACTGTTCTGGCTGGCTGGCGGCCTGCGTTCCGGCTGGCGCCCGCTTGTCATCTGCCTTGCGATCTTCGCCGGTATCGGCATCGTTATCGCGGTCATGGGGCTCGACCGTGGCGGATTGCCGGTGGTCAGCACGCGGTTGTGGGGTGGCTTGCTGGTGACGCTTGTGGTGTCGGTCGTCGGCATCGTCGCGTCGATGCCGGTCGGCATTGCGCTCGCGCTCGGCCGGCGTTCGTCGATTCCGCTGATCCGGATTTTCTCGATCGCCTTCATCGAGTTCTGGCGCGGCGTTCCGCTGATCACGGTGTTGTTCTTCGCAACCTACATGTTGCCGCTGTTCGTTCCGGCGGGTTTTACCATCGACGGGCTGATGCGGGCGCTGATCGGGATCGCGCTGTTTGCCGGCGCCTACCAGGCCGAAACCATCCGCGGCGGCCTGGCGGCGATCCCGCGCGGGCAGGGTGAGGCGGCGAGCGCACTCGGCCTCTCCTGGGCCAAGACCATGGCGCTGATCGTGATGCCGCAGGCGCTGCGTCACGTCATTCCCGGCCTCGTCAACAGCTTCATCGCGCTGTTCAAGGATACCTCGCTGGTTTCGATCGTCGCGCTGTTCGATTTGCTGGGGCAGCTCCGGGCCTCCTTCAGCGATCCAAACTGGTCCACGCCGACGACGCTGTTCACCGGCTTTGCCTTCACCGGAATCATCTATTTCGCCTTCTGCTTCGGGATGTCGCGTTACTCGCTGTTCGTCGAGAACAGGCTGAACGCGCATCGGCGCAACTGAGTATAGGACCATGACCACAAACCCGATCGTCGGCATCAACACCCTCAACAAGTGGTACGGGGACTTTCACGTGCTGCGCGACATCAACCTCGATGTCGCCAAGGGCGAGCGCATCGTGATCTGCGGTCCGTCGGGCTCGGGCAAGTCGACGCTGATCCGCTGCATCAATGCGCTGGAGGAATTCCAGGAAGGCAACATCGTCGTCGATGGCATTGAACTCGGGCCGAACCTTCGGAAGGTGGACGAGGTCCGGCGCGAAGTCGGCATGGTGTTCCAGAGCTTCAACCTGTTTCCGCATCTGACCGTGCTGGAGAACTGCACGCTGGCGCCGATCTGGGTGCGCAATATCCCCAAAAAAGACGCCGAGGCGGCCGCGATGAAATATCTGGAGCGGGTCAAGATCCCGCATCAGGCCAACAAATATCCGGGCCAGATGTCGGGCGGTCAGCAGCAGCGCGTCGCGATCGCCCGCGCGCTGACGATGAATCCCAAGGTGATGTTGTTCGACGAGCCGACCTCGGCGCTGGATCCCGAAATGGTCAAGGAAGTGCTCGACACCATGGTCGATCTCGCCAGGGAAGGCATGACCATGCTGGTCGTCACCCACGAAATGGGATTTGCCCGCGAAGTCGCCAATCGCGTCGTCTTCATGGATGCCGGCCAGGTGATCGAGTCAAACACGCCGCAGGAATTCTTCGCCAATCCGCAGCACGCCCGGACGAAGCTGTTTTTGAGCCAGATCCTGCGGCACTGATGGAGCCGTAGGGTGGGCAAAGCGCAGCGTGCCCACCAGCGGTGTCGCGGTTGATAGATGGTGGGCACGGCGCAAGGGCGCCTTTGCCCACCCTACAAAATTCGTCACACCTTCTCGAACGGCACGTCGATCTCGGTGCGCTTTTCCAGCCATGCCGGTACCGGCAGGTTCTTCGAGCGCATGAACTCCGGATTGAACAGTTTTGACTGATAGCGGTTGCCGGAGTCGGCGAGGATGGTGACGATGGTCTTGCCGGGCCCGAGCTGCTTCGCAAGCCGGATCGCGCCGGCGACATTGATGCCGGTCGAGCCGCCAAGGCACAGGCCTTCATGCTCGAGCAGGTCATAGATCACGTTCACGGCTTCCTCGTCCGAAATCAGGAACGCGTCGTCGACAACAGCGGTCTCGATGACGGGCGTGACGCGGCCGAGCCCGATGCCTTCTGTGATCGAGTCGCCCGGCGTCGATTTGGCGGTGCCGTGCTTGAACAGCTCGTACATCGCGAAGCCATGCGGATCAGCGCAGGCGGTGACGACGCCGCTGCTTTTTTCCTTCAGATAGCGGCTGGTGCCGGCGAGCGTGCCGCCGGTGCCGACCGAACAGATAAAGCCGTCGATCTTGCTGCCGGTCTGCTCCCAGATCTCCGGTCCGGTAGACTCGTAATGCGCCTTGGCGTTGTCGAGATTGTTCCACTGGTCGGCGAACAGCACGCCGTTCGGTTCGGTCTTGCGAAGCTGGGCGGCAAGCCGCCGCCCGACGTGCTGGTAGTTGTTAGGATTGGCGTAGGGCAGCTGCGGTACTTCGATCAGCTCGGCGCCGCACAGCCGCAGCATGTCCTTCTTTTCCTGGCTCTGCGTTTCCGGGATCAGGATCAGCGTGCGATAACCGCGCGCGCTGGCGACGACGGCGAGACCGATGCCGGTATTGCCCGCGGTCGATTCCACCACCAGCCCGCCCGGCTTGAGCTCGCCGCGCTTCTCGGCCTCCAGGATCATCCATTTGCCAGCGCGGTCTTTCACCGACTGACCCGGGTTCATGAATTCGGCCTTGCCGAGAATGGTGCAGCCGGTCAGCTCAGAAGCGCGCTTGAGTTTGATGAGCGGCGTGTTGCCGATCGCTTCGATGACGTCTTTGTTGAAGGCCATGTTTTGAAATTGCCGGTTTGTTTGCCTAATCGTTGAGCGACCCTAAAGGACCGCCGCAGGGCATACAAGCCAGCGCTGAAACAGGGCTGTCAGCCCGATTTCGCAAACACCACCTGACGCACGTCGATATTGCCGGACAGGAACCCCGCCTCGCAATATGCGAGGTAATACTCCCACAGCCGCCGGAAACGGTCGTCGAAGCCCGACGGCGTCAGATTGGGCCAGGCCGCGCGGAAATTGCTTCGCCAGATCGCAAGCGTCCTGGCATAATCTTGCCCGAAAATGCGTTCGCGGATGACGGGAACGCCGAAGCGTTCGCCGAGCGTTTTCAGGACCTGCGGCGAGGGCAGCATGCCGCCCGGAAAGACGTAGCGCTGGATGAAATCGACTTCGCGGCGATAGGTCTGGAACAGGCTGTCCTGGATGGTGATGGCCTGTATGCCGGCCAGCCCGCCGGGCAGCAGGCGGTCGCGCAACTGTGAAAAATAGTTCGGCCAGAATTGCTCGCCGACCGCCTCGATCATCTCGATCGAGGCGATCCGGTCATAGCGGTCGCGCTCGTCGCGATAGTCCTGCAGCCTGATCTCGACCTTGTCGCCGAGACCGGCATTGTGAATGCGCGCCTGCGCGAAATCGCGCTGCTCCTTGCTGATGGTGAGGCCGACGACTTTGGCGCCGAACGTCTTGGCGGCGTATTCGGCAAAGCCGCCCCATCCGCAGCCGATCTCCAGAAGCTTCTGGCCCGGCCGCAGATCGATGGCCTCGGCAAGCCGGCGATATTTGTTGTGCTGAGCGGCGGTCAGGTCTGCCGTGTCGTCCTCGAACAGCGCCGATGAATAGGTCATGCTGGGATCGAGCCACGCCGAATAGAACGCGTTGCCGATGTCGTAATGCGCATAGATGTTGCGGCGGGCCTGCCGCCGCGTATTGCGGTTGAGCCAGTGCCGGACGACCTGGAACGTGCGCGTCAGCGGTGTGCCGATCAGCATCTTCTGCATCCAGTCCTGATTGACGCAGAACAGATAGAGGAATTGCGTGAGGTCGGGCGTGTCCCATTCGCCGCGCAAATAGGCTTCCGCGATGCCGATGTCGCCGCCGCGCAGCAGCCGCGAGGCGAAGCCATAATCGTAAATCTTCATGGCAGCGGCGGGGCCTGGCGCATTGCCGCCCAGCCGCACAACGCGGCCGTCGGCCAGCGTCACGTCGAGCGTGCCATGTTGCAGCTTTGAACCAAAGCCCAGCGCCAGCCGGACCAGGCGGGGCAATTCCGGAAACGTCGCGTCTACGGTTTCCGATGTGACCGAAATCAACTCGGACATGGGCGATCCATCGAATTGCGGCTACCCGGACTTCGCATGGCCGATCGACCCTGCTTCAATCCTTGGCACGGGTGGACAACGCCGGCGAAGTATAATCGTTGCCTTTCCCAGTCGCCAAGCCGGTATTGAGGGCTGCGTCCCTCCGCGGCACCAGGCGAGCGCCCTTGAGCCAGAGCCGCAGTGCCTCCCAGTGGATCGCCGCCATGATCTTCATGGTGACCAGCGGGAGGGCGAAGAACGCGCGCAGCAACTCCCTGGTGTTGAGCGCGCGATGGCTGCCATTGAAAGTTGCAGCGAGCAGAGGGCCTTCGCGGTCGGTTTCCAGAATTCGCAACTGGACGCGCTCGCCTGGCGGCAGCACGCGAAAATGGTAGCGCATCGCCATCCCGATGAAGGGCGAGACGTAGAACAGCTTGTCCTGCTGCTGCCGCACGCCGGCGTCGCTGATTTCGCTCGATGTCACCGGCAGGACGTAAGGATGGATGTCGCCAAAGGTGTTGCGCACTTCATAAATCAGCAGTGCCAGCTCTCCATCAGCGCGATAGCAGAAATAGACGGAGAGCGGATTGAAGGTGTAGCCGAGCAGGCGGGGGTAACACAGCAGCAGCACCCGCCCGCCCGTGAGGTCGATGCCGCGCTCGGCCGCGCAACGTTGCGCGTAGGCGCGCAGGGATGATCCGTCCCGCCTGCCATGGTCGGTCTCGTGGAAGCTGTAGAGCGCCGCCCGGTTGACGCCGAACAGCGGCGATTGCCGGTCCGCGTCCGCCAGCCGGTCGAGATCGATCAAGAGGCTCATCACGCGATAGCTGAAGCGATGGCCCATCGGCTTCAGCCGCGCATGCATGACGCGGCCGACGTAAAGCGCCGCGGCGCCGGCGGGAGCGCCAGGTCGTTTTGATCCTGCCGGGGTTGCGCGCATGGCTACTCCGCGGCTTCCGCCAGTTCGGTCGGCGCTTGGCGCCATGGCGCCACCGCGCCGAGCGCCTCGGCGACCGCAAGGCCGGATCGCAATCCGTCCTCGTGGAATCCGTATCCGGTCCATGCGCCGCAGAACCAGGTATGTCGCCGGCCCTGAATTTCGGGCAGGCGCTTCTGGGCGGCAAAGGCGGCGGCATTATATTGCGGATGCTCGCACAGGTACTTGCCGAAGGTCAGCGTGGGATCGGGCGCGACCGGTGGGTTGAGGCTGACGAACAACGGCTTGTCGTCGTCGATGCCCTGCAGCTCGTTCATCCAGTAGGTCACGGACACATCGTTTTCGACGCTTGCCTGGCGCGGCCAGCGCAGGAAATTCCATGAAGCCCAGGCGCGCCGGCGCTTCGGCATCAGCGCGGGATCGCGGTGCAGATAGATCGTGTTGGGGGAATAGCCGATCGCGCCCAGTATGGCGCGCTCGCGGTCGTCAGCATCCGACAGCATTGCCAGTGCCTGGTCGCTGTGGGACGCAATCACGACATGATCGTAGGTGTTGGTCTTGCCGTGGCTGTCGTGGACGACGACGCCATGCGCGGCGCGCTCGATTGCGGTGACGGCGCAGCCAGGCTTGATCCGGTCGCGGAATGAAGCGGTGAGTTTTTCGACATAGTGCTGGCTGCCGCCTTTCACGGTGCGCCACACCGGGCGGTCATATTGCAGCAGACGATGGTTGGCGAAGAAGGCGACGAAATTCTCGGCCGGAAAATCCAGCATCTCGCTCGATGGCGCCGACCAGATCGCCGCGCCCATCGGCACCAGATAATCGGTCAACAGCCGCGGCGCGAAGTGGCGCGTGCGGAAGTATTCGCCGAGCGTCAGCCCGGCTAGTTTTCCGGCCGCGTAATCCTCGGTGCTCTGCTGGTTGAAGGTGAGGATGTCGCGCAGCATCCAGAGGTAGGAGGGCGACAACAGGTTGCTGGCTTGCGCGAACAATCCGCGTGCGGTCTCGAACCAGTTGTTGCCGCCGCCTTTCCACTCGAAGCGGCCGGTGTCCGCCGTCACCGCAAAGCTCATGCTGCTTTCGACGGTCTCGACACCGAGATGGGCGAACAGCGCGGTCAGGTCCGGATAGTTCAGTTCGTTGTAGACGATGAAGCCGATGTCGACCGCAAGCCGCACGCCGTCATAGTCGATGCTGACGGTATGGCTGTGGCCGCCGGGCCTGAGTTCGCGGTCGTAGACGGTGACCGGATAATGATTCGACAAGGTCCAGGCGGCGGCATTGCCGCTGATTCCCGTCCCGACCACCGCGACCCGCATTTTTGGCCCTCCATGGCACGCTGCGAGATACGGGGGGCTGTTCCCTGAGTTTCAAATCGGCCACAGGCACAGATTCGCTGTAGGACAGGCCGATGCGGGACGTCAGAACAGGGGAAAAACCTCAGAAAACCCCCATGAAATCTTCGTAAGATTTCGGCGATCCTGCCGCGTCCCGAGATTGTTCCAACCCCTATAAAATAAGGGTAAGTGAGCTAATTGGCGGCTGTTTTACGTGTCCAAACCAACGATCGGTGAAGGGCCGCGCGGGGCTGTCCGCGCCCCAGTCGCAAGGGTAGTATGGTGTTTCGGATCCAACGGAAGCATCACCCCGTGAACGTTACGCAGGCCATCAGGAGTAGCGCTCGTCGTGCGCCGAGCCGGGATTTGCCCGGTGGAGAACGGGTGTGACCCAGCGAACTGCAACTGCTGCGATAGATGGCTGGCTTGCTCTGGTTCCCGCTGGCAGGCGGCTGGCGCGATCCCTTGCGGTGCTTGGCCTCGTCGCCAGCTCGGCGGGCTGCATCCTGACCAAGGATCTTCCCGATCCTGCGCTCGACATACCCGAAGGTTACAAGGCGGCGGCGCGGCCTTCGAAGGCAGCGGATGCGCCGCCAACGCTCGACTGGTGGCGCGGCTTTCGTTCGCGGGAGCTAACGGGGCTGATGGAGGAGGCACAGACCGTCAATCTGGATATTGCCGCCGCCACCGCGCGGTTCAAGCAGGCCGATGCGCAGGCGCGAATCGCCGGCGCGGCGCTGTTGCCGAGCCTCAGCGGCACCGGTCAGGAAGCCTATTCCCGCACCTCGGGCTCCAGCGCCAGCGGCTTGAGCATTGGCGGCCGTGAGGTGGTCAACTATTCGGCCTCGCTGAGCGCCAGCTACGAGCTGGACTTCTGGGGCAAGAACCGCGACGCCGCGCAAGCCGCGGAAGAGACCGCGGTCGCCAACCGCTTCGATCGCGACGTCGTCGCGCTGACCACGCTGACGACGGTTGCCAACGCCTATTTCCAGGTACTGGCGGCGCAGGACCGGATCCGCACCGCGCAGCGAAACATCGCCAGCGCCGAGCGCATCCTCAATGCCATCAAGGAACGTCTCAGAGCCGGCACCGGCACCGACCTCGACGTCGCGCAGCAGGAAAGCGTGGTCGCCAACCAGCGCGCGCTGGTGCCGCCGCTGCGCCAGACGCTCGACCAGAACATCAACGCGCTGGCAACGCTGGTGTCGCGACCGCCGGAAGCGGTGCGCGTGACCGGCGGTTCGCTCAACCAGATCGCTTCGCCGCGCGTCACGCCCGGCCTGCCATCGGAACTGCTGACGCAGCGTCCCGATATCCGCCGCCAGGAAGCCCAGCTTGCCTCGGCGACCGCCAATGTCGGCAACGCCCGCGCGCAGTTCTTTCCGAGCATTCAACTGACCGGGCAGGGCGGCTATCAGAGCTCGGCGTTGACGTCGCTGTTTCAGCCGCACGCCGCGTTCTTCAGCATGGTCGGCAGCCTGACCCAGCCGATCTTCGACGGCGGCCGGATCCTCGGCAATTTCGAGTTCACCAAGGCGCGGCAGGACGAACTGCTGCAGACCTATCGCAAGACGGTGGTGCAATCCTTTGCCGATGTCGACAATGCCCTGATGTCGATCCGACAGACCACGGAGAGGCTGCGGCTGCAGCGCGAGGTGGTGGCGGCATCGCGGCGGGCCTTCGAATTGTCCGAACAGCAGCTGCGGGCCGGAACCGCCGATATCGTAACTGTGCTAAATACGCAGCAGACATTATTCCAGGCTGAAGATTTGCTGTGGCAGGCTCAACTGGCACGGCTGCTTGCGATCGTCAGCCTCTATCAGGCGCTGGGGGGCGGCTGGGAGCCCAGGATGGAGAGGCCGGTCAATGCTCTTTAAGCCGGAACTAAAGGACGACGCGAAGACGGCGGGCAAGCGCGTCGCGCGTGGCATTGGCCGGCGGATGGTGTCGCTAACGATCACGCTGCTGATCCTCGGCGGGCTCGGCTATCTCGGCTGGAACGCCTTTCAGCAGAAGCAGACCGGCCGTGGCGGGCCCGGCGCACGCCCCGACCTCCCGGTGCCGGTGCTGGCGGCTGTGCCGCGCACGCAGGATGTCCCTGTTTATCTCGATGCGGTGGGCTCGGTCCGCGCGCTGAACACGGTGACGGTGCGCGCCCAGGTCGACGGCAAACTGATCAAGGTGAATTTCGTCGAGGGCCAGGACGTCAAGAAGGACGACGTGCTCGGCGAGATCGATCCCGTAATCTATCAGGCGCAGTATGACCAGGCGGTGGCGAAGAAGGCGCAGGATGAAGCCCTGCTTGCCAACCAGAAGCTTGATCTGGCGCGCTATCAGCAGCTTGCGGCATCGAACGCCGGCTCCAAGCAGCAGGCCGATACGCAGCGCGCGGTGGTGGCCCAGCAGGAGGCGCTGGTAAATGCCGACCAGGCTGCGATCGACAACGCAAAGGCGACCCTCGGCTATACCAAGATCATCGCGCCGTTGTCGGGGCGCGCCGGCCTGCGCCAGGTCGACCAAGGCAACATCATCCGCGCGGCTGATGTAACGGGTCTTGTGATCATCACCCAGTTGCAGCCGATCGCGGTGCAATTCAGCCTGCCGCAGCAGCAGATCGTGCGGGTCAACGCCGCCGCCGGCAAGGGTGTGCTGGCGGTGGACGTGTTCGGCAATGACGGCGTGACGGTCGTCGATACAGGTACGCTCAAGGGCATCGACAACCAGGTCGATCCGACCACGGGCACACTGAAGCTGAAGGCCGAATTTCCGAACGCCAAGTTCCAGCTCTGGCCCGGACAGTTCGTCAATGTGCGGTTGAAGGTCGAAACGCTGGAGAAGGCGATCGTGGTGCCGACGTCGGCCGTGCAGCGCGGCCCGGCCGGCACGTTCAGCTATGTGATCGGCCCCGACAATGTCGCGACCGCCAAGCCGGTCGTGGTGACGCAGCAGAACGAAAGCGATGCCGTCATCGCGAGCGGCCTTTCCACCTCCGACCGTGTCGTGACGACAGGCTTTGCCAACCTATCCGACGGTGCCAGGGTCCTGATCGGCACCGACGACCGGGCGCCGACCGCCGATCTCGCGCCGCGCAAGCGCAGCCGCAGCCCTGACGCCAAGGGAGATGCCAAGGGTGGTCAGGGCAAGGATGGCGAGCACCGCGGCAAGCGCGAGCGCGGCGAGGGCGATCAGAAGGGACAAACCGGCCCGGCACCGGCCGAGCCATCGGGCGGCGCTGCGAAATCGCAGCCATGATCGACGCGCCGCACGCCCATAAATGAATTCGCAAGTGAGGACGCAACCATGAGCGTCTCCGAACCGTTCATCCGCCGGCCGATCGCGACCTCGCTATTGGGGATCGCGCTGATGATTGGCGGCGCGCTCGGCTATTGGGCGCTGCCGGTATCGGCGCTGCCGCAGGTCGATTTTCCGACCGTGCAGGTGACGACGCAGCTGCCGGGCGCCAGCCCCGACGTGATCGCGTCACTGATCACGGCGCCGCTGGAACGCCAGCTCGGACAGATTCCGTCGCTGTCGTCGATGCAGTCGACCTCCTCGTTCGGCGTCAGCCAGATTTCGCTGCAGTTCGACCTCAACCGTGACATCGACGGCGCCACCCAGGACGTGCAGGCCGCGATCAACGCCGCCGCGGGAATCCTGCCGAAAAACCTGCCGTATCCGCCGACCTACGCCAAGGTGAACCCGGCGGACGCGCCGGTCCTGACGCTGGCGTTGACGTCGGACACGATTTCGCTGCGCGCCATGAGCGATATTGCCGACACCATCCTCGGCCAGCGGCTCAGCCAGATTTCCGGCGTCGGGCGTGTTGCAATACTCGGCGGGCTCAAGCCCGCGGTACGGGTGCAGGCCGATCTGGCGCGGCTCGCCGCCTACGGCATCTCGATGGAGGATCTGCGCAACGCCATCGCGGGCGCCAACGTCTCCGGGCCGAAGGGATCGCTCGACGGCGCGCACCAAGCCTACACCATCGCCGCCAATGACCAGATCGCGGCGGCGGAGGCCTACAAGCCGATCATCATCGCCTACCGCAACGGCTCGCCCGTCACGATCGGCGACGTCGCCATCATCATCGATGGGCTGGAGAACGATCGCACCGGCGGCTGGTATCAGGGCACGCCGGCCGTAATCATCGACATCCAGCGGCAACCCGGCGCCAACGTGATCGAGGTGGTCCGGCAGATCCGTGCGGAAATTCCCAAGGTGCAGCGCGCGATTCCGGCGGGCGTCAACCTGACCATCGTCTCCGACCGCACCGTCACCATTCGCGCTTCCGTCCACGACGTGCAGTTCACGCTGATCCTTTCGGTGGTGCTGGTCACGCTGGTGGTGCTGCTGTTCCTGCGGTCGCTGCGCGCGACCCTGATCGCGGGCGTGGCGCTGCCGCTGTCGCTGATCACGAGCTTCGGCATCATGTATTTCGCCGGCTTCAGTCTCGACAATCTGTCGCTGATGGCGCTGACGATCGGCACCGGATTCGTGGTCGACGATGCCATCGTGATGATCGAGAACATCGTCCGCCACATGGAGAACGGCGAATCCGTGATGGAGGCGTCGCTAAAGGGCGCCAGCGAAATCGGCTTCACCGTGATTTCGCTCACCGTGTCGCTGATCGCGGTCTTCATCCCGCTGCTGTTCATGTCCGGACTGGTCGGGCGCATGTTCCGAGAATTCGCGCTCACGCTGACGATCGCGGTTGTGACCTCGGCGATCGTATCGCTGACGCTGACGCCGATGATGTGTTCGCGGCTGTTGAAACATGTCGGCGAGGAGATGACGGTCCCGGGGCTTGCCGCGGTCAGCCGCTTCATCGACCGCATGGTCGCGTTCTACCACCGTACGCTGTTATGGGTGCTGCAGCGCCAGCGCGCGACGCTGGTGGTGACGTTCGCGACCATCGCCGCGACGCTTGTCTTGTATGTGATCGCGCCGAAAGGCTTTCTGCCGCTGCAGGACACCGCGTCGATCACGGCGGTGACCGAGGCCGGGCCCGATGTTTCCTTTGCCGAGATGCAAAGCCGGCAGGCGACGGCGGCGGCCGCGATCCAGGCCGATCCTGACGTGGTCGGCGTGGTCTCCGTGATCGGGGCCGGATCAGTCAATCCGACCACCAATGTCGGGCGTCTGGTGATGACGCTGCGGCCGCGCGGCGAACGGCAAGACGACATTTCCGTCGTGGTCGACCGGCTGAAGCAACGCACCGCATCGATCCCCGGGATGACCATCTATTTCCAGCCGGTGCAGGACGTGCAGATCTCGACCCAGTCGAGCCGTTCGCAGTACCAGTATACGCTGACCGGCACCGATGCGGCGCAGGTGGCGCTGTGGTCGCAGAAGCTGGTTGCCGAAATGCGCCGGGATCCGCTGTTCCGCGACGTCTCGTCAGAAGCGCAGGAAGGCGGCTTGCGCGCCGCACTCAACATCGATCGTCAACGCGCGGGCCAGCTCGGCGTCAGCCTGCAGGCGGTCAACGACACCCTCAACGACGCCTTCGCGCAGCGGCAGATTTCGACGATCTACGGCCAGGCCAACCAGTATCGCGTGGTGCTGGAGGCGATGCCGATGTACCAGCGCGATCCGTCGATCCTGTCAAAGCTCTATCTCCCGGGGGCCGCGAGTACGACCGCAGGCGCCCCCGGCGCCCAGGTGCCGCTGTCGGCGGTGGCGACGTTGACCCGCACCACCGCGCCGCTGGCGATCTCGCATCTCGCGCAGTTTCCGGCGGTGTCGCTCAGTTTCAACCTCGCGCCCGGCGAGGCGCTGGGCGATGCCGTCGCGGCGGTCAAGAAGATCGAGACCAGCATCGGCATGCCCGGCAGTATCGTCGGTGTCTACGCAGGCGATGCGGCCGAGTTCTCGAAATCGCTGGCCGGCCAGCCTTGGCTCATTCTGGCGGCGATCGTCACCATCTACATCGTGCTCGGCGTGCTCTACGAGAGCTACATCCACCCGATCACCATTCTCTCGACGCTGCCGTCTGCAGGCGTCGGCGCCATTCTGGCGCTGATGCTGTTCGGGCAGGACCTGTCTGTGATCGGCCTGATCGGCATCATCCTGTTGATGGGCATCGTCAAGAAGAACGCGATCATGATGATCGATTTCGCGCTGGAGGCGGAGCGGCATCAGGGCATGTCGCCTCATGAAGCCATCGTGCAAGCCTGCCTGTTGCGGTTCCGCCCGATCATGATGACGACGCTGGCGGCGTTGTTCGGTGCGCTGCCGCTGGCGATCGAAAGCGGCACCGGCGCCGAGCTACGCTTTCCGCTCGGCATTTCCATCATCGGCGGCCTGCTGCTGAGCCAGGTGCTGACGCTCTACACGACGCCGGTGATCTATCTGGCGCTTGACCGGCTCAATCGCAAAATCGAGAAGGCAGTGCCGGATCCAGGGCCCCCCGGGCCGACGGTCGCCGGCGCGACCGAGGGGATGCAGTAGATGGCATCGATCTCGGAGCCCTTCATTCGCCGGCCGGTGGGCACCACGTTGCTGGCGATCGGGCTCTTTCTGGTCGGCATCGTCGCCTATGTCTTCCTGCCGGTCTCGTCGGTACCCAACGTCGAGTTTCCGATGATCCGGGTCTCGGCGACGCGGCCGGGCGCGGACCCTTCCGTGATGGCGGCCACCGTGGCAGCCCCCTTGGAGCGGCGGCTCGGTCAGATCGCCGGCATCGACCAGATCACCTCGACCAGTTCGCTCGGCACCACCAGCATCCAGCTTCAATTCTCCATCGGCCGCGACATCGACCGCGCCGCGCGCGACGTGCAGGCCGCGATCAACGCGTCGCTGGCCGATCTGCCGACCGACCTGCCGTCGCTGCCGAGGTTCCGCAAGTCCAATCCCGCGGCATCGCCGGTGTTCGTGCTGGCGCTGACCTCAAAAACCCTGACGACCAGCGCGATGTACGACGTCGCGGATACCGTGATCGCGCAGCGTATCTCGCAGGTGCCGGGCGTCGGCGAAGTCACTGTTTCTGGCGCCGACCAGCCGGCGGTGCGTATCGCGCTCAACCCCGTGGCGCTGTCGAATGCTGATATCGCCACCGACGACGTGCGGCTCGCGATCATCAACGCCAATCCACTGGGGCCGGTCGGGATCTTCAACGGCGGCCGCCAGAGCGAGACGATTTCGACCAACAAGCAGATGCGCACCGCGGCCGAATTCCGCGACATCATCATCAAGAGCTCGGCCGGCAATTTCGTTCGCCTGGCCGACGTCGCCGACGTCGAAGATTCCGTCCGCAACAGCCGCTCGATCGCCTGGTTCAACAAGCAGCCGGCGGTGCTGATCCAGATCACCAAGCAGGGCGACGCCAACGTGATCGACACTGTCGACCGGGTCCGGGCGCTGCTGCCGGAACTGAAAGAGTGGCTGCCCGCCGGGGTGGAGATTTCGACGCTCGTCGACCGCACCGGCACCATCCGCGCCAGCGTGCTCGACATGCAGTTCACGCTGCTGGCGACGGCGTTCCTGGTGATGGTGGTGGTGTTCGCGTTCCTGCGGCGGGTGACGCCGACCATTGCGGCCGGCGTCTCGGTGCCGCTGGCGCTGGCCGGCACCTGCGCCGGCATGTGGCTCGCGGGATTCTCGATCGACAATCTGTCGCTGATGGCGCTGGCGATCTCTGTCGGATTCGTGGTCGACGACGCCATCGTCATGATCGAGAACATGTACCGCAACCTCGAGCAGGGCATGGCGCCGTATCCGGCGGCGCTCGAGGGTGCCAAGCAGATCGGCTTTACCGTGCTGTCGATCAGCCTGTCCTTGATCGCCGCGTTCACGCCGCTGATCTTCATGGACGGGATCGTCGGCCGGCTGTTGCGCGAGTTCTCGCTGACGCTGACCTTTGCCATCGTGGTGTCGACCGTGGTCTCGCTCACGGTCACGCCGATGATCTGCGCGCACTACATCAAGGAGGCGACGTCGGACCGTGCGACCTGGTTCGACCGCCTGGTCGAGGGCACGCTGTCGCGCATCGTTTCTTTCTATACCTGGACGCTGCGGGTAGTGCTGGGCTTCCCGTTCCTGACGTTGGTCGTGTTCTTTGCGACCATCGCGCTGACGGTGGTGCTCTATATCAAGACGCCGAAGGGTTACTTCCCGACCGACGACAGCGGCTTTGTGATCGGCTCCACGCGGGCATCCCCCGACACCTCGTTCCAGGCGATGCTCGGGCTGCAGCAGCAACTGGCCGACATCGTCATGGCCGATCCGGCAGTCGCCAGCATCGGCTCGTCTCTCGGCGGCAGCGGCGGTCCGGGCGGCGGCTCCAACCGCGGCACCATGTTCATTAGCCTGAAGCCGCCCGAGGAGCGGGCAGGCATGTCGACGGCGCAAGTGATCGATCGTCTGCGCAGAAGTCTCTACCGGGTGGCCGGCATCCGCCTGTTCATGTTCGCGGCACAGGACATCCGTACCGGCGGCCGGCAAAGCGATTCCGACTATCAATATACGCTGTCGAGCACCGACCTCGACCTGTTGCAGAAATGGGCGCCGCTGGTCGCCAAGCGCATGGAGACGGTGGAGGGCATCACCGACATTTCCAGCGACCGCGACCCTGGCGGGCTGCAATTGTCGCTGGTGATCGACCGCAAGACCGCCTCGAGCCTCGGCGTTCGCGTCCAGGATATCGACAACGCCCTGAACAACGCATTCGCGCAACGACAGATCTCGATCATCTATACCCAGCGCAACCAGTACATGGTGGTGCTTGAAATAGACCCGAAATTCCAGAGCGATCCCTCAAATCTGGAGCGCATCTTCGTGGCTGGCGCCAATGACGCCCAGGTGCCGCTATCGGCCGTGGTGCGCTACCAGCGCGGCCTGTCGCCGCTCGCGGTGTATCACTCGCAATCGTTTCCCTCGACGACGGTCTCGTTCAATCTGCTGCCCGACGTGCCGCTGGAGGTCGCAACCACAAACATCCAGCGCGCCGTCGAGGAACTGCACATGCCGGAAGGCATCCGCGGCAGTTTTGATGGCAATGCCGGCGATTTCAACAAGACCAGCGGGCGGCAGCCGCTGCTGATCCTGGGTGCGCTGGTCGCGATGTATATCGTGCTCGGCGTGCTCTATGAGAGCCTGGCGCACCCGATCACGATCATCTCGACCTTGCCGTCCGCAGGCCTCGGCGCGCTGCTGGCGCTGCAGCTGACCAACACGCCGCTGACGGTGATCGCCTTTGTCGGCATCATCCTGTTGATCGGCATCGTCAAGAAGAACGGCATCATGATGGTCGATTTCGCGCTCGATGCCGAGCGCAATCGCGGCCTGTCGTCGGCGGACGCGATCTTCGAGGCGTGCCGCGCCCGCTTCCGGCCGATCCTGATGACGACGATGGCGGCCTTGTTTGCCGGCATTCCGCTGGTCATTGCCACCGGCCCCGGCACCGAGCTGCGCCGGCCGCTCGGCATCACCATCATCGGCGGATTGCTCGTTTCGCAGATCCTGACGCTGTACACGACGCCGGTGATCTACCTCCTGATCGACCGGCTGCGGCAGCGATCCCGGCCGGCCGCAGTCGCCGCGCCCGCCGAATAGAGCATTTTCGAGCGAAAGCCTGCCCCGGACTTGATCCGGGGTGGACTCCGGTTCGCGTGAAGAAAACGCGTCAAAACAAAAGACTAGAGCCCCGTTCTGATTCAATCAGAACCGGGCTCTAGTTGAATTACTGGCCACGAAGCGTATAGCGGGCGGATGTCAGAACAAGCCAATCCCAAGTTCGGCGTCCCCAAGCCCGGAGCCGCCGTGGAGGTGGTCCCGGACTGTCCGCATTGCGGCAAACCGCTGCCGCTCTGCATCTGCGACAGCGTCACGCCGATCGAAAGCAGGACCTCGCTCCTGATCCTGCAGCACCCGCAGGAGCAGGACAGGGCGCTCGGCACCGCGCGGCTGACGGCGATGCATTTCAAGGATGCGGTCGTCAAAATCGGCCTGTCCTGGCCAAGCCTCTCCAAGGCGCTGGGACGAACCGTGCACGATCCCTCGCGCTGGGCGGTGCTTTATCTTGGCTCGGCCAAGGTCGCCGATCTCGATACCGATGCCGAGATCGTCGCGATCAACCGCAAGGGCGAGGTCGAGCCGCACCAGCGCGCCATCCTCTCCGACATCGAAGGCATCGTGCTGCTCGACGGAACCTGGAGCCAGGCCAAGGCGCTGTGGTGGCGCAACGCGTGGATGCTGAAGTGCCAGCGGGTGGTCCTCGGACCCAAGCGGCCGTCACGCTACGGCAAGCTCCGCAAGGAGCCGCGCCGTGACGGCCTCTCCACCATCGAGGCCGCTGCCCTGCTGCTGGCGGGGCTCGAAAAGCGGCCCGAGATTGCGGAGGCGCTCAACGCCAGCTTCGATCGAATGCTGGCGCGGTATCGGGAAGTGCAAGCCGAGTTGCCCGAGCTCGCGCCCAAGCCGAAAAAGCGGGACTATCGTCGTCGCAAGCGAGCCTGACTTCCGATTTTTCAATCAGAGGGTGTCAACGTGGTGCACGCATCTCGCTGCGTGTCCAATGTTGCACCGTTACCCGCGGGGTTCCAATGCATGCATCAGGGCATAGGTAATCCTAGTTTGCCCGGAAACGTCTGTGGACAATGGTGACACCGCTCTTGACGGTGATAAATTCCTCATCCTCCGCGTAACAATTTGGAGCTTAGTCGATGACTTTAAGCACAGAAATTCTGACGCGTTCTCCCTTACTCAACGCTGATGAACTCGAAGGAGAGATCGGTGACATTATCCAGAGAACTCGGCGAGGGCCCGTCATCCGGGGACTGTCCGAGAGCCACGATCATCCGTTGCCGAGGGGCCCGATGCCCGATTACGTCGAGCACAAGGAAGGCGTCAATCAAGTCGGCAAGCTCTCAGCCGAAGCCGTGGTCCGCGAATACGACGCGGCGGTGAAAGAGATTGAAGCACTCGGTGCCGAACTGGCCGAGGCCGCCAAGAAATGCGAGGCGATGGTTGCCGGCGTTCACGCCATGGTGACCGAGATCAAGGAATTGGCGGCAAATTATCGCGAGGAAGGCAAGCGCTACTTCTTGCAGATCGAGGATTGTTCCCTGATGACATCCGAAGTCCGCAGCGTCTGCGAGATGCTCAAAAAGAAAATTGCCGCGGGCAGTAGTCTCGCCGCCTGATGTTCCGGCTATGGCCGGTTCTGCTGATGGCCGCGCCGTTCGTCGTCGCGGCCATCAGCTGGGTATTCTAGACGCACCGGGAAAGGCCGCGGTCCAGATAGCGCAAGCCGCGATGGTTGCTCCATTCTTTCGCTCGCACTATGAGGGGTGCGTCGGATGCAGGCGGAGCAACGAGATGGGATTGGTTGCGCATTTGCGCCTGTCGAAACAGGCTTTGATCGATCTGGTTTTCTTCTGCGGCGTTCCGATCGTGCTGGCGATGCTTTCGGCCATTCTCGGACCCTATATGGCCATCATGGGAGCTGCCGGCGCGACGGCCTATGTCCTCTCGCTCGCCATTGTCCCCTGGTGGCTGACCGGCCTGGTCACCCAATTGGTGAGCCAGAGGGGCGGGGGCAAACTGCCGCTTTGGCTGATTGCGGCTATCGGTGCCATCGCCTCCGGCCCGTTCGTGTCGCTGTACGTGTATGTCGTCAATTCGATCGCAGGAGACATCTGGCCCGCTCTGGGCGGCTCACTGCCGGCTATGTTCAGCGCGGGACATATCAAATCCGCCGCCTTGTCCGAGGGGCGCGCCATCGTTCTCTGGATCGCCTTCGTTGTCATTTTCCATGAGACGCTGGGCTGGATGAGGTTTGCTCCGCCAACCAGGGAAGCGAGCCGCGAAGACCGCTTTCAACTGAACGGCGCTGAATGGACAGCAGAAGACGATGCCCTGCTGCGATCGTTGATTGGAAGCGGCAAGCCGCCGAGGACCATCGCGCTCGAAATGAAGCGGACGGTCGGGGGCATTCGGGCAAGGACTGCCAAGCTGGGCCTTCGGAACAACCGTCTCGGCAATACGTCCGCCGACTGAAGTGCGGGGCCGGGCGGAAGATCTGGACTGTTTCAGTTTGCTAACCAGTGCGACGCAGGACCGGCGCTGCTTGGTTGCCTATCGGGGGCGGGGCGTATATGAGTGCGCCCGATGGGGCCACGTGGCGGAGTGGTTACGCAACGGTCTGCAAAACCGTGTACACCAGTTCAATTCTGGTCGTGGCCTCCATCCATACAATCAATGGCTTAGGCCGATTATATGACAGGCCGCAGTAAGCTATCCGCGGTCAGCAGGCGGCGTACCAGCCCTCGGGAAACGGAACCAGCGGCCAAGGGCCCCGGTTGTCGTTGGCAGCACGCGGCGACGGATAAGAGCGCTGGGTCTGGACCACGAAATTATCCTCCGGGGTTGGCGCAATGGCCGTCTGCACGGCTTCCAGCAGCAAATCGTATTCAACTTCGCTCATCGCGCTCTCCGGGTTCCAGAGGCGATGGTCGCAAAAGGATTTTGTTTCCAGATTGAGCGGATTGCTCGAATTTTAACGATTCGGCGACCGCGGCAAAGCTGGTTACTAAAGTGTTGAGTTCCCGCGCAGTTAGTAACCCCGCGCTCGCGGGGCGCCGTGTGAGAAAAATCACATTTTACAAAAATTAGTTCGCGTATTCGGCTGGATGACGCCCGCCTTGTCAAGGTGGGTATGATCCAGGGAGACGCGGTCATGAAGGCAAGGTTTGCGCGAAGTGCGGCACTTCTCCGTCGTTCCCGCCGGGCTTCGACGCTCGGCTTTCTGCTCACACTGATGGCGAGCGGCACGGCCGGCGCTCAGCAAGGCACCCCCGAACAGCGCCGGGCCTGCACGCCCGACGTCTACCGCCTGTGCGCCGGCGAGATCCCGAACGCCCGAGCGATTACCACATGCCTGCGCCGGCAGAAGGGGAGCCTGAGCCCGGCCTGCGCGGCGGTGTTCGGGCAGTAAGAACCGACCGCTTCCTTACATCTCCAGCGCGGCCAGATTCTTCGGCAGCATCCGCTTGAACAGAGTGAGAATGCGGGCCGCTTCCTTCGCGTCCTGCGTGATCGCGTGGCGGACGGTCGCGGCGATCAGCGTCATGATCAGTTGGGAAAACGAGGCGAGGGCGGTGGTGGGCGCGTCGGGTGCGATACGCCGCAGCGCGTCGCCGAGCAGCCCGGCGAGATAGGCGCCGTCCTCCTCGTCGAGTTTTTGCAACGGCCGGTCGGCCTGCGTCGCTTGCCAGATGTCGCGCATGACCGGCACGTCCATGAACATCCGGTAGTAGCTGTCGGTAATGCGACACAACGCCGGATGCAGATCCCGGGTCGTCTTGACCGCGGCGAGGTCGCGCCGGACGCAGTCGCGCCCAACCGCGTTGTAGCGTTCCGCCAGCGTGCCGATAATCGCGGTCTTGTCCGGAAAGTATTGGTAGAGCGAACCGAACGGCACGCCGCTGCGGTCGACGACGTCGCTCATGCGGAAGGCTTCGCTGCCTTTTTCAGCCATCAGCTCGGCCGCGCTGCTGAGAATTTTCTCGAACCGCTCGCGGCTGCGCTGCTGGGTCGGGACGAGTCGCGCCAGTCCCGAAGCGGCGGCTGCGGCGGTTTTCTGTCCGGCTTTTCCCCTCGGCATCGGTCCTCTCACATAAAAGCGACTTGACGTTACTAATACGAGAGTTTATCGGGTTTAGCAAATACGAGATGTTCTCGTATTGCACCCGAAGAGGATGATCCATGTCAGAACTTCCGATCCTGATCATCGGCGGCGCGGGCAAGACCGGCGCGCGCGTCAACGCGCTGCTGAGGGCGAGCGGCGTCCCGACGCGGCCGGTGTCGCGTTCGACGCCCACGCCGTTCGACTGGACCCGTCCCGAGACATGGCCGTCCGCACTTGCCGGCGTCTCGATGGCCTACGTCACCTACCAGCCGGACCTTGCGGTCGAAGGCGCCAGCGATGCGATCGCCGAGGTGAGCCGGTTGGCGCGTGAGAACGGGCTCGAGCGCGTCGTATTGCTGTCGGGCCGCGGCGAGCCGGGTGCGCAACGGGCGGAGGCGGCGTTGCAGCAATCCGGCGTTCCCTGGACCATCGTGCGCGCAAGCTGGTTCGACCAGAATTTCTCCGAGGGCTATCTGCTCGACGGCGTGCTGGCCGGTGAGATCGCCTTGCCGGCCGGAGCCGTACCCGAACCGTTCATCGACGCCGATGACATCGCCGAGGTCGTCGTCGCCGCGCTGACGAACCGGCGCCATGTCGGCAAGCTCTATGAGGTGACGGGGCCGCGCGCGCTGACTTTTGCGCAGGCGGTGGCCGAGATCGGCCGCGCTGCGGGGCGGCCGATCCACTATCGGCAAATCGGTTCGGAAGAATTTGCCGACGGCATGCGGCCCCATGTGCCTGAGGAGTACATCGCGCTTCTGCTCGAGTTGTTCACCGTCGTGCTCGACGGGCGCAATTCCGATGTCGCGCACGGTGTCGAACAGGCGCTCGGCCGGCCCGCGCGGGACTTTGCCGATTACGCCCGCCGAACCGCTGCGACCGGTGTCTGGAGGGCATGATCATGCTGCAGATGTTGATTGTCGGCCTGCTTTGGTTTTCCGCTGTCGGATGCGGCCTGCTAGCCGGTCTCTATTTCGCGTTTTCGGCCTTCATCATGACGGCGCTTGGCCGCATCGGGCAGGCGGCGGGCATCGCGGCGATGAATGCGATCAACGTTTCGATCGTGCAGTCGCTGTTCATGCCGATCTTCCTGGGAACGACGGCTGCGAGCGCAGCGCTGGCGGTGATCGGAGTTTTTCGATGGAGCGAGGCGGGCGCGACGGCGATGGTGGCGGGCGGCGTCCTCTATGTGCTCGGCATGTTCGTCGTCACCATGATCTTCAACGTGCCCCTGAATAATGCGCTGGCCGCGGCCGATCCCGCAAGCCAGGAGGCCGCCTCGCTATGGGCGCGCTATCTGACGGACTGGACGGTGTGGAACCACGTGCGGACGGTTTCATCCACGGTGGCCTGCGCGCTGTTTATTGCGGCGATTGCGGCAAGTTAGGGCGCCAGAGATGCGACAAAACAAAAGCCGCCCGAACCGGGGCGGCTTTTGCGGGGGGCAGCGTGCGAGATCAGGCAGCCGTAAGAGCTTTCCCACTCCGCTTGCGGCGATAGGCCATGAAGCCGACGCCGGCGAAGCCGAGGATCATCATCGCCCAGGTCGACGGTTCCGGTACGGGGGGGATTGCGGGTCCGACCTTGAAGTCTGCCACTATCTTGAGCGTCGACGTGCCACCCTCTGGGTTCGTCCATTTGCCGCTGTATTTGTCGTACCATCCATCGCCATATTCAACGAAGTGAATGTCTTTAACTGTAACGCCGTCGAGCGTGAATGGACCGAGGTTTTTGAGCAATGACTGGCTGATGTTGAACACGTTGTCAGGCGACGGGTTGGTCGTCTGCTGGATGTTCAGGTCGAACACTTGAAAATCAGACGAGTTGCTCGGCTCAGTGAAGTTCAGCGTGAAAGTGTATTTGACGTTGAAGTTCTGGTCGGTGTTGTAGGTGGCGAGGTTCACCCAGGTGATCTTGCCGATGAGGTAGTCGTTCTTGTTGGTCGAGACATCGGTACCGATGATGTCCGTGATGGTCAGCGTGCTCGGCTTGTTGTTATTCGTCGCGCCAGACATTCTGAGCACGTTGCCGTCATCGCTAATGGAGCAGGCGGGGTTACCGCCGTTGCAATTCGCGACGTCGGAAAAATTGCCGTTGCCAGTGAAGCTCACGAGCGCTGCATTTGCCGGTGAATGCACGAGACCGGCGAGCAACCCTGCGGTTAGAATTTTAAATACCTTGCCCATGGCGGGACACCCCGGTTTATTAACGATTTATTATAATGGCACCCTTTCAGGTGCAATATACCCAGTCAAGGGAGTTTATTTAAATTCTCATAATTAAATATCAATCCCCCGGTTGTATGGTGAATGATGTTCGCCTGGAAGGAAGCGGGTCCCGCTGAACGGGCGGCTTTTCAAAGTCCGATGGCCACGGGCCAGAACACCGGCCGGCGCCGTTTCGTGCGCGCAGGCGCGACAGCTTGCGAATTGCGGACGTCCAGCGGCTGCAGGGAGACGGTCGATGCTGGTCTGCGGGCTGCATCAGGAAAGATATTCGGCAAGGGCGTCCGTGACGTATTGCTCGAGGAGTACGCTCGCGCCGTGACCAGGCTAGACGACGTTATCGACGATCTCGTTGACGATCGTTTTCCGAAAGTTCCGCCCGATACTGTTCGGTATGGCGTCCGCCTCGCGCTCGCGGAGTTGGGAAAGGAAGGCACGCCCCGGCAAGAGCGGCTTGAGCGGAAATTCCGGCGGCTTGAACAATTGCGTGCCAAGCCTCCGATGGAGGATTGCGTTTTTTGAAAGAGCTTGGTTCGCCTTGACAGGGGGCGGTTCCGAATTTTCCCGCCTTCGCGGTCCGAGCGGCGGCAGAAAATTTCCGCGTGTTTTTATACCAAACGGTATGAAACCCGACGGCAACCCGGCACCAAACCTGCCGATCCTAATGGAACCTCTGCCAATCCAGAGCAACCGCCAACGCTTGCTGGTCGCATCCAGCGACATGCCGCCTAGCAAGCGCTGTCACCTCGGCCCGCCGAACCCGCATCCGAAGATCGTGAAGTTCAGCAATCAACTGGGTGATTTCCTCGACGCTTTGAAGCAAAGCCTGTTCACGACAACCACTCATAAACGCTACCTGACAAAACCAGAAGTGCAATGCGCTACGAACACATGCACTAGGTATTTGAATTTTCCAACGCCGGAGGAATACGGTTCGACAAAAGGAGAATGCTGCAGGCCGCTGCGATAGCGGCCAGGCAAGGCCCACAAACGTCGAGGCCGAGCGGCCGATCAATTAACTCGGGTGAGAGGCTTGCCCGCCAGGGCGGCCCGGTTCGCTTCCGGCGTTCAGCCGAGGCAATCGAGTTCGGCAATCCAGCTTTGCACGCCGATCACGACCTTGAACGGCTCGGCAGGGACGTGAAATGGCGGCGCTGTTTCGGGTCAAGCATGGCGCGACGATAGCACCGATCGTTAGGAGGCACTGCCCTTGGCCATGCGCGCAATTAACGCTGACCCGGCGCTTGCGGCTGCGGTCAATGCGATCCGGCTGCGGAATTTTGCCTCAACTGGGCGGAGGTGCCGGCTGCCGGCTCTTCCAGGAACTCCGTCACCAGATGGCGGGCATAATCAAGGACCGTCAAAGCCTCGGCAGTATTGTCGGGTAGCTGTGAGACAATCACGATCGCCTGCCGCCGCAGATGGCTGTGTTCTTGCGAATTTGGCATTCCCCAAACTCCCTCCCAGCGGCCCCAGCGCCCCATCGTCGGCCGCCGCCTAGGCAGATTGACGTCGAAATGCTGGGGAAGATTGGGCGGTACGCGGGCGGAAATAAGCACAGGTGACGCTGCTGGACAGGCTGTCTTTTTAGCTGGTGAACAGTACCTCCTGGCGCAGCCGTTTTGTCTTGCCGGTGATCGCCCGCGCGCGGGCGCTGTGGCGCGAAAACACAAATCATTGGCGCGCGATCACAAGCCTCAATCCGATGGGTCGGGTAACACACCAACGCCGCCGAGGCGCGCGTAGCCATTGCAACACCATCTGGCCGACCCGGACTATGACCCGAGACGACGCGCTTATCTGGCTTTCGCTTGCCGGGTTGTTCGCTTCCTACTGTACGGCGATCTCGGTGTCATTTCCGCTTTGAAACCAGCATCAACTAGCAGCACCGACGATGGACCGCGACGACGCACTTTTTTGGCTTTCGCTCTTTTGGTTTGTTGCCCTCTGCGGTTTGGCGATTTGGGAGCTGCTATCCGCTCGATAGCTGGCAGTAGCGACGGCCAGCAATGGTGGCCGCAGTCGCCGAGGTCAGGATGCGAGGTTTTCGCGAGGCGCTGCGAGCCGGCAGCCGATAGCGTCCCGATTTTTAGGAACATCCTAAATCCGCTGTAAGACGGTAATGATCTCTTAACGCCTACGGCAAGTAGCCGTCGCTAAATCGTCATAGCGACGGCTTTTTGCCACCAAGCTGCCACGAGCTTGGCCGACGAATCGCGCGTGTTTGAAATCCCACCTTTTCATTCGCGGGAGATACTGAAGTGGCGATAGGGACAGTGAAGTGGTTTAATGCAACCAAAGGGTACGGGTTTATCCAGCCGGACAGCGGCGGCAAGGATGTTTTCGTGCACATTTCAGCGGTTGAGAAAGCCGGTCTGGGCAGCCTCAATGAGGGTGCCAAGGTGAGCTATGAAGAAGTGAGCAACCGGGGCAAAACGTCCGCGGAAAATCTAAGGGTCGGGTGAGCTCATGCCCGCCGGTTCCACGCTGGCGGGCTTCTTTTGTATTGGGGGCGGGCCGCCCCGAGGGCTCGAAGCGACCCCTGATCGCGCAGTACGCGGGCCAAACTTGGGACTGGCCAATCTGCGTGACTTGCAGCCACGTTATGCCTGTTTAGATCGGCCGCAACGAAACTCGCGTGTTAAGCTTGATGTCCGCGTTGCGGGTTAATTCTGGAACACTTGGGTTCGGCCTTGCCGGCGGGTCACGAGCTTCCGGCCGCGGTAGCGGGACGGGATCTTCAAACCGGGTGGGCCAGGGCAAAGCGAGCCTTCAAAAACAAGAGCAGAACTTCTTGCTTTAGTCGGTCCAGGTGCGATCTCCGCACTGCGGGCATTCAAATATATGAATCACAATTCCGCTTTCAGATTCCATGATCGTCCGGACGAGAGTGAGTTTTCCTCCGCAGAAACGGCAGTCATGGTTTGATTGGTCGTGAACAGTGGCAATCTTCTCAGCTCGAAATAGCTCCATGGCGGGCCCCAAGGAGTAAGATACGGAGCATGGGTTTCGGAAGTGGTAAACAAGCCTTACGGCGCCTTGCGGCGCCGTAGTCTTACGGGAGGACCGTCCCAGCGGTGCGAGAGGCCGTCATTCCCCATGCGCCGGTGCGGCTATCAAGGCCGAAACGGCCCCGGCGCGGAGGCTGGGAGTGCGCGTGCCGGAGCCGTCCCCTTGCGCGCCCTATCCGAGCGCAGGGTCTACACTATCGGGGAAGATTAGAGCCGGGCCGGCCCTCATTGTCATACCCGGAACTTTGGCGGGGTAATCCCTTCGACATATACGCCTAGTCTAATGGAACTTGACGCCGATCAAGCGTTCCGTTCGCCATATCACCGTGCACCCGTGCCTCAACCGGTCAGCACCGATCAGCAGGGTAAATTGCGCCGGGATGCCCAGCGGGCTGGCCACCTCCAGCGACGCCCCAGTGTCGGACTGCTTACGAATGAGACAGGCGATCGTGCGCCCGTTGAACTCGATGCTTCCTGACTTCAAATCGCTTCATTCCAACTAGGCATCACCTCGCGGCGTTATCCCAATTCGAACGGAATATGATCGCTCGGCGGCGTTGGTATTTCCCCGGTCGGCTGCTTAAATGCCGGCTAGCTAAACCTGACGCAGATTTGTGACGCTTTGATTACAAGAGGCCCGTCGTCGTCCATCGAAGAACGGCCTGATATCGGCGCCCCGATGGCCGCAAACCTGACAGATGAACCTTGGCTCCAGATCAGATAGGCGAACGTCGTCGCCCCACGGTTCAGCGTCGATCAAAACGGAATGCGCACACTTGTAATCACCGCAGTAGACGATGAGCCGGGTAGGGCCGGACTCCCGCATTTCCTTGAGGGTGATTTTCTGGGCACGACGAGCAGAACGACAAGGCCGATTGTGTCGGCTGTCCATGACACGCCCCGCGAACGTCTGCAGGATTCTGTGCAGGCACCAAATCCGCGGCCGACTTGGCCGCTCGAATTTTTCGCTAAGTGATTGATGTGATTTGGCTCCCCGGGCTGGATTCGAACCAGCGACCATTCGATTAACAGTCGAATGCTCTACCGCTGAGCTACCGAGGAACAGGCGAAACAAAGGTTCGCGAGCGGGGAGCGTATAACAAAGCCTTTCGGGCTTGCAAAGGACCAAATCACCAGCTGTGCGCTTAGGTGAAGCTGGGCCGGAAAGCCGCTGCGCTACAACGATTTGTCGTGGTTTTCGACCCCCGGGGCAACAGTAGCTGGAACCCGGCCTGTCCAATCCGTCACACACAGGTGTGATGGATCGGGCCGCCAATTCGACTCAATCGCCCAAAAGGCTCCGTGATGTCGGGGTTTCACAGGAGCTGATTCGATGCCAGCCATTGCGACCGACCTGATCCGCGCGGTGCCTTCGATCGTCCCAAGCGACATTCCCGCCATGAGTGACGACGAATGCCTGCTTCGGCTCGCGCGAGCCATTGAAGAAGAGCATGATACCGAACATCTGAATGAGGTCGCGCGGCTGATCGCCCGGCTCGCCGTGACGATCGAGTAGGCGGCTTCCCGGCCTCTCGCGACGGTTCGGCAACAGGCGCCCGCATGTTGCGTTTTGCCGACGCTTGTACCAAAGATGACCCCGGTTTCAGCTCTTCCGGCGGCCACGCCGCATGCTCTCAGGGTCTTAGCCTATGTCCGGTTTTGCGACCGCGCGCCAGAAAATGGTCGATGGTCAGGTGCGTCCGAGTGACGTGACCGATATCCGAATTCTCGATGCCATGCTGGCGGTGCCGCGCGAGGCCTTCGTTCCCGAAAACAAGCAGGCTCTGGCCTATCTGGATCTCGATCTCGACGTCAGCGAAGGCGGCGCGGCCAAGCGGTTCCTGATCAAGCCGGTGGTGCTGGCGAAGATGCTGCAGGCGGCTGACATCAAGGCGACGGACCGCGTCTTGGTGGTGGGCTGTGCCACCGGATACGCCGCCGCCGTGATCGCCCGATTCGCCGCCCAGGTGACCGCGACGGAGAGCGATTCGGCGCTGGCGGCGAAGGCGCAGGCGATTTTGGCCAGCAATGGCTGTGGAAATGTGACGGTCCGCGCCGCGGCGCCGGCCGATGGAGACCCGGCAAGCGCGCCGTATGATGTCATCGTGCTGGACGGCGCAACCGAGGTCGTGCCGGAGCAGCTCTACGGGCAATTGCGCAGCGGTGGCCGGTTGGTGGGCGTTTTTGCGACGTCGCGACCGGCGCGGGCCACCATCGTGACCGCTTCGCATGGCGATTTCGGTCACCGGACGCTGTTCGATGCCGCTGCCCCGGTGCTGCCCGGCATGGAACTCGTTCCCGCCTTCGTTTTCTAGCGTTTCGCCCCTTCCACGCCCAATAATCGCCCTCCGTAGTCAGCTAAATCCTCTTCGAAATCAGAAGTGTGGCCGGATTGCCCCACGTGAAGAGTTTCGACGGCGTTTGCTTGCGGGGGTGTTCCGTCCAGGCTACGTGCGGAATAAGGTGAGCCGGGACTCACTTCAAGTGAAGCGACGTTCGGTTAATGATCGTGTGCGACCATGGTCATCGGCCGGCGACCAAAAATGATTGGATTGCTTGGGATGCGTGGGGTGAAGGAATTTGCCGGAGCTGCGGCTTCGGTCCTTCTATTAGTGTGCATGGGCTCGACGCCCGTCTTGGCCGACACGATTGAGGCAGCGCTGGTACGCGCCTATCAGAACAATCCGCAGCTCAATGCGCAGCGCGCGCAGGTGCGCATCACCGACGAGAACGTGCCGCAGGCGCTGTCGGGCTATCGCCCGAGGGTCTCGGTCACGGCGAGTGCGGGCTACCAATATACGGACTCGCTGAGCACGCAGGGCGGCGGCCCCAACGAAGTCGCGAGAACCGTTATTAACGGCGCCAATCCGCCGCGCAGCGTCGGCGCGACCATTACGCAGACGCTCTTCAACGGCCAGCAGACCGCGAACAGGACCAGAGCCGCGGAGAGCCAGGTTTCCGGCGCGCGCGAAGCCCTGCGGTCGCTCGAATCGACCGTGCTGCTCAGCGGCGCCACGATCTACATGGACTACCTGCGCGATTCCGCGATCGTCGAGGTGCAGAAGAGCAACGTGCGCGTGCTCGAGCAGACGCTGAAGCAGACGCGCGACCGCTTCAATGTCGGAGAAGTCACGCGCACCGACGTTGCGCAGTCGGAAGCCCAGCTCGCCGCCGGCAAAACGCAGCTCCTCACCGCAGAAGCCAACCTCAACACGACGCGCTCGAATTTCCGCCGCATCATCGGCAACGAGCCGCAAAACCTGGCGCCGGGCTCACCGGTCGACCGCTTCCTGCCGGCGACACTGCCGGCCGCCGTCGAGCTCGGCCTGTTACAAAATCCGAACGTCACCGCAGCGATGTTCGGCATCGACGTCAGCTACCTCCAGGTCAAGGTGGCCGAAGGCGCGCTGTTGCCGGTGGTCACGCTGCAGGCCTCCGTGCAACAGTCCTATGAGCAGAGCCTGATCCAGTACCGCTCGTTCGGCGCGTCCGCGGTCGCGCAGCTCAACGTTCCAATCTATCAGGGCGGCGCTGAATACTCGCTGATCCGCCAGTCCAAGGAGACGGCGGCGCAGCAGCGCCTCGTGCTCGATCAGACCCGGGATCAGACCCGCGCCAACGTGGTCACGGCTTGGGGGCAGCTCGTTGCCGGCAAGGCGCAGGTGCAATCAGCGCAATCGCAGGTGCAGGCGTCGGAAATCGCGCTCAACGGCGTGCGCGAGGAAGCCAAGGCCGGACAGCGCACCACGCTCGACGTGCTGAATGCCCAGCAGGCGCTGGTGAATGCGCGCGTTGCGCTCGTCACCGCGCAGCATGATCGCGTGGTGGCGTCATACTCTGTGCTGAACCAGATCGGACGTCTGTCGCCGCAGGTGCTCAACCTGCCCACCACGGTCTACGATCCGAGCGTGCACTATCATCAGGTGCGCGATAGCTGGGCTGGCGTTCGCACACCCGACGGCCGCTGATCTCCGAGTCAATTTCCGCACAGGCGGGATGAAATCGTCGCCCGGCGCCTGAAGCGCCGGGCGCTTTGCTTGCAATCAATTGTGGCCATGACGTACCGTTTCTGTGGCGAGCTGAGCGATTCGTGGCCTGCGTCTGTGCATCTCGCAGACGCCGGGTTGGGGGGCGCCTTGAGGGGGAGCAGGACCTGCGCGCGATGCAGCGGGCGGGCTTGATCTGGGGACAAGTTGGGCTTGTGCGATGAAAATCCCGGCCTGCATATCCGGAACCGGCAATTCCTTCGCGGCTTTGGTGTAAAATGGTTTCGATGTGGAGTCGGAGATGACGCAACCTGCAAAGGTCCAAGAGCCCTCGATGGAGGAGATTCTGGCGTCGATCCGTCGCATCATTGCCGACGACGAGGCAAAGCCTGCGGCTGCCGAAAAGCCGGCGAGCCCGGCGGCTGCCGCAAAGCCGGCCGTGATGAAGGATATTCCGCCGTCGGCGATTGCTCCCGCACCGAAGCCGGTTGCCGCGCCGAAACCAGCCCCGCCACCGCCGCCTGCACCCGAACCGGTCGCCAGCAACAACCAGGACGACATCGACGCGATGCTGGCGAGCCTCGATGCGGCGACGCCCGAGGCGGACATCAGGCCGGCGCCGCAGCCCGAGGCCGAACCCGACGTATTCGAACTTACTGACGAGATGGCGTTGCCTGATCCGACACCAGCCCCTGCCGCAGCAACATTCAACAAGGTCGAACCGCAGGACGACATCGAATTCACCGAAGCCAAGGCGTCACGTCGCCAGCCGGCCTATGAGCCATCGATGGAAAGCCCACCAGCGCGACCGATTTTATCGCATTCGACCGTCTCCGCCGTGGAATCCGCCTTCAACTCGCTGGCCAATACCGTGCTGAGCAACAATGCGCGTACGCTGGAAGATCTGGTCAAGGAAATGCTGCGGCCAATGCTGAAGTCCTGGCTCGACGACAATTTGCCGGGACTGGTGGAGCGGATCGTCAAGGCCGAAATCGAGCGGGTTTCGCGCGGCGGGCGCTAGTCCCAAGGTTGCGCCGAGACAGCGTCAAGGCAGCCTCGGCGGGCGTCGATCGGCAACCCATTCGGACCTTCAAACCGGCGTTACCTCGGCTCCCCGCTGCCCCCCGACTGAGTTGTCAGGTTGACTTGAGGCGCTGTGGCGGCTTTCTAGGGCGCGGCCCGGCGCCGATCGCATCCAAACCGGGCGCTACCACGGTGATTTGATTCACATCCTTTGGGCGGGCCGGCGACGGCTTGGCTCGAGAGCGCCCCCTACATCCTCAATTGCAGTGCCATGATCGAGAAAAACTACCAGCCCGCCGATATCGAAGCCCGCATGTCCCGGATCTGGGAGGAGAGCGGCGCGTTCGAGGCCGGCCGCCCGGAACGAAAAGACGCTACGCCGTTCACCATTGTGATCCCGCCGCCGAACGTGACGGGCTCGCTGCATATGGGCCACGCGCTGAACAACACGCTGCAGGACATTCTATGCCGCTTCGAGCGGATGCGCGGCCGCGACGTGCTGTGGCAGCCCGGCACCGACCATGCCGGCATCGCGACCCAGATGGTGGTCGAGCGGCAATTGATGGAACGGCAGGAGCACCGGCGCGACCTCGGCCGCGCCAAATTCCTTGAACGCGTCTGGCAATGGAAGGCCGAGAGCGGTGGCACCATCGTCAACCAGTTGAAGCGGCTGGGCGCTTCCTGCGACTGGTCGCGCGAGCGCTTTACGATGGACGAGGGCCTGTCGCGCGCGGTCGTGAAGGTGTTCGTCCAGTTGCACCGCGAAGGCCTGATCTACAAGGACAAGCGGCTGGTCAACTGGGATCCGAAGCTGGTGACCGCGATCTCCGATCTCGAAGTGCAGCAGGTCGAGGTCAAGGGCAGTCTCTGGTATCTGCGCTATCCGATCGAGGGCAAGACTTTCAGCCCCGACGATCCCTCGACGTTTGTCGTCGTGGCGACGACGCGACCCGAGACGATGCTCGGCGACACGGCGGTTGCTATACATCCTGACAACGAACGGATCGGGCATCTGATCGGCCAGCACGTCATCCTGCCGCTGGTCGGCCGCCGCATCCCGATCATCAGCGACGACTACGCCGATCCGGAGAAGGGATCTGGCGCGGTCAAGATTACGCCGGCGCACGACTTCAACGACTTCGAGGTCGGCAAGCGTCACGGCCTGCCGCAGATCAACGTGTTCGATCGCGAGGGGAGCATGGCCCTCGTCGACAACGAGGATTATCTGCGCGGATTGCCCGAGGGCGCGGACCAGCTTGCGGAGGAACTCCACAATGTCGAGCGCTTCGCCGCGCGCAAGAAGATCGTGGCGCGGCTGGAGGATTTCGGCTTCCTGGAGAAGATCGAGCCGAACACGCATATGGTGCCGCATGGCGACCGCTCCAACGTGGTCATCGAGCCCTATCTGACCGACCAGTGGTATGTCGACGCCAGGACCATGGCGCAGCCGGCGATCGCGGCCGTGCGCTCGGGCGCGACCACCTTCGTGCCGAAGAATTGGGAAAAGACCTATTTCGAATGGATGGAAAACATCCAGCCCTGGTGCATCTCGCGCCAGCTCTGGTGGGGCCATCAGATCCCGGCGTGGTACGGGCCCGACGGCAAGGTGTTCGTCGCCGAGACCGAAGAGGAAGCGGTCGGCAACGCGCTCGGTTACTACGTCGAGCAGGAAGTCATCACGGAAGAGCAGGGGCGCGAAATGGCGCAAGACCCTGCCAAACGTGACGGCTTCATCACGCGCGATGAAGACGTGCTCGACACCTGGTTCTCTTCCGGGCTGTGGCCGTTCTCGACGCTCGGCTGGCCCGACGAAACGAGCGAAGTGAAGCGCTACTACCCGACCAACGTGCTCGTCACGGGATGGGACATCATCTTCTTCTGGGTCGCCCGGATGATGATGATGGGCCTGCACTTCATGAAGGACGCGCCGTTCTCGACCGTCTACATCCACCGACTGGTTCGCGACGAGAAGGGCGCGAAGATGTCGAAGTCGAAAGGCAACGTCATCGATCCCCTCGGCGTCATCGACGACTTCGGCGCGGACGCGCTGCGCTTCGCGCTGGCGCGCGGCGCGGCCCATAACCACGACATCAAGCTGTCGCCGCAGCTCGTCGAAACCAATCGCAATTTTGCGACCAAGCTCTGGAACGCCTGCCGCTTCGCCGAAATGAACGGCTGTGAGATGCCGGCGGGATTTGAGCCGACGCAGGCAAAGGAAACCTTGAACCGCTGGATCGCACATGAGACTTCGCGGGCCACACGGGAAGTGACCGAGGCGATCGAGGGCTACCGCTTCAACGATGCGGCCAATGCCATCTACCGCTTCGTCTGGAACGTCTATTGCGACTGGTATGTCGAACTCGCAAAGCCCGTGCTGATGGGCGAAGAGGGCGCCGCGAAGGCGGAGACCCGCGCCATGACTGCCTGGGCGCGGGACGAGATCCTCAAGCTGCTGCATCCGTTCATGCCCTTCATCACCGAAGAGCTCTGGGCGGTGACGGCCAAGCGCGACGGCCTGCTGGTGCTGGCCGAATGGCCGCGCAAGGCGAGTTCGGTGACCGCCGAGCAGATCGCTGCGATGGCGCTGGCAGGACCTGGCGATCCGCTGATCGCGCCGGTCATGGCCGCGCTCGATGCCGGCGATTTCAGCGACCCCGCGGCCGAGGCCGAAATCGGCTGGGTGGTGGATCTCGTCACCGCCATCCGTTCGGTGCGCTCGGAAATGAACATCCCGCCGGCAACGTTGATCCCGCTGGTGCTCTCGGGTGCGTCCGCGGAAACCAAGGAGCGCGCGGAGCGCTGGAACGACACCGTGAAACGCCTGGCGCGTTTGGCGGAAATTTCTTTCGCCGATCGCCCGCCGGAAGGCGCCGTGCAACTGCTCGTGCGCGGCGAGGTGGTGGCGCTGCCGCTGAAAGGCGTGATCGACCTTTCGGCCGAAAAGGCCCGGCTCGACAAGGAAATCGTCAAGGCCGACGCCGACATCAAGCGGGTCGACGCCAAACTCTCCAACGAGAAATTCGTGGCGAACGCGCCCGAGGAGATCGTCGAGGAAGAAAAGGAAAAGCGCGCGGCGGCGGTCGCGCGCAAGGCGAAGCTCCAGGAAGCGCTGGAGCGGCTGAAGATGGCGTCCTGACGCAAGGCGCTGAACTATCCGCGTCATTGCGAGCGAAGCGAAGCAATCCATGCCGCCGCGAGGAAGCGTGGATTGCTTCGTCGCTTTCGCTCCTCGCAATGACGACGGAGATTTCTCAGTCATCATCGAGGGCCTGTTCGATGCTGGATCACGTCTCCATCACGGTTTCAGACTTTGCGGCCGCCGAGCGCTTCTACGACGCAATCATGAAGACGCTCGACGTGGTCAAGGTCGGCAGAAGCGACCGCTGGCTCGGCTATGGCGAACGGGCTGACGCTGACCATCCGGACCGGGTCTACATCGCCATCTACAGGGGCGCGAGGCCAGACGAGGCCACCAGCCGGCATTGGTGCTTCAAGGCGAAATCGCGAAGCGAGGTGGACGCGTTCTGGCACGCCGGTATCTCTGCCGGCGGCACCGATGACGGGCCACCCGGCCTGCGCCACTATCACGCCGCCTACTACGGCGCATTTTTGCGCGATCCCGACGGCAACAAGGTCGAGGCGGTGTGCCACCACGCGGTGTAGCAAGCGCAAAGGAATCGCAGCCCGGAAGAGCGAAGCGACATCCGCTGTTGTGGTGGCTCGATACTTGGGGCGTGAATCCATAAATTCAGAGCGGACGGCGGACGGCCGCTTGGTGCGCGTTCCGGACTCAAGCCGGACGTCGCGCGAAGTCGGAAAGTGCCAACACGATAAAAGAAAAGCCGCCTAACGGCGGCTTTCAAATCCAAAACTGCGCAACCTCGTCAGGCTGTGCGCATCGCGCTATTGCGACGGCGATAGGCCATGAAGCCAACGCCGGCAAAGCCGAGGATCATCATCGCCCAGGTAGAGGGCTCGGGGACGGCTCCCACCGCGCCGACGGCGGTGAACGTTTCGGCTCCTCCATCAGCGCCGGAGAGCGATGCATAAATTCCGACATGGCCGGTCTGCCCTGCCGCGTTGAGCAAAGCTTGCAACGCAGCCAGTTCAATTGCGTCCGAGGGGGCCACACCGATCAAAAAGCCTGCCGAGCCTTGTCCGGGCTGGACGGTAGGATAGTTCAATGCGCCAAGATCATTGGTTATGGAACCTACAAAATCGCCCCCGGCAGTAAAGAAGTTCAGGGTTATCGTATCGATCGTGATCCCGGCATTTGGTCCGCCGCCTTCATTGCCGTTAAACAGAACTAGAACATCAGATGCGCTGCTCCATCCGAGAGCGCCAAGCTGGGGGGTGCTGTGTTTCGAATTGTCTCCAACCGGATCTTGCAAGTTACCCTCGGACGAGAACGATCCGCCGAGATATGAAGTGAAACCTGCCTCCGTTCCTGCATTCTGAAGCGTGATTAGGTTGAAGTCCGTCGCGCCTGACCCCTGACCTCCGGCGCTCGCCTCACCGAGGCTGACCAAACTCGCGTGCGCGGGCACACCGGCTGTCGCAGCGATCACATTGAATGCAACAATCGCGATTAACTTGTTTAATTTCGCCATGACGCGACTCCAATAAAATCAACTGATTAGAATTTTACTTAGAATTTTTCTAATTAAGGCCCAGATGCCCCCGTGAGTCAATTAAAACCGGGAAAAACTGGCAAATTGTAAAAAGACTAGATATTTGAATATGTTGTCGAATGCTAAGACTGTATTTCAGCCTTTAAGGTCATCAATCCCAACCAATGCGTGTAAGCAAACACGCTATGGGCTAGGGACCGTCGAAATCGATAGGCCCCTGGGGCGCTGCGCCAATGCGTGATTTCCCCCCGTTGGGGCGGGTTGCGGTGGACGCGGCAGCGTCAGGCGCGAACGGTGTTCGCAGGGCGGTCTCCCGTGAGCGAGCACAGCGCGCAGACGAACGGCGCTTAAACGCTTTCACCATTGCTTCGGCCGGCACGCACTTGGCTGGTTGAAGTCTGTGGTGAGGGAAGCTGCGTACGGCAAAACCGTGTGGTCCTGGCACCCGTGGCTGGTGTCAAGCTGACGGAGGTTTGCAACGCCCAACCGGGTCATGCGAGCCATCAATTCGTCAGCGATGGAGGCAAGAGGAATTCGTCTCCAGGGAGAGCGCGGCATAAGCCGTCAAACCATTGCGCAGGGAATGCCGGAGTGCTCCGGCTGTACCTGTATGCTCGTGTGCGCATTCTTGAGTGCATCTTGCACACGAGACCGCGGGTGCTAGCCGGCACCCGGCATTCCCTGTGCCCTCTCATTTCTGGAGGGCAAACTTCAAGCAACCCTCGGGCGCAACGCGCCGCGAGATCGCGAAGGTGTATCTAGTAGGATGGGTGGAGCGAAGCGATACCCATCAATGCTGGTGCGTAGGGCGATGGGTATCGCTTCGCTCCACCCATCCTACGGACTTCGCTCGCGATGACGGTCTCATGCTCCAGTTGTCAAAACGGCTTGCTCAAGAACCTCGACCCCTTCAAGCCGTAGCGCCACGGCAGATCGACCGCTTTTGTAATTCCGATCCGTACGCCCGCAGCGATGTCGGGTTTGCCGAGCCTCGCATGCAGCGCGAACGGCGGGTGATCGAGCGGCAATTCGTTTTGTTTGACCGAGATGCCCAGCGCCTCGCAGAGCTTGCCCGGGCCGGAGCACAGCGCGCGCTCCTCCTGCAACCCCCGGCGGCGGCGCATCGCAGGCAGACCGTGGGTCGGCTGCAGCGCTCGGATCAGCACGGCGCTCGCCGAGCCTTCCGCCTCGCAGACGAAATTCACGCACCAGTGGATGCCATAGGAGCGGTAGACATAGGCAAAACCCGGCGGGCCGAACATAATCCGGTTGCGCGGCGTCGGCCCATTGAAGGAATGCGCGGCCGGATCGGTGTGATGATACGCCTCGACTTCGGTGATGATGCCGCCAACGCCGTCGACCAGGAGCGTCGCCCCGATCAGGTCGGGCGCGACCTCGTGCACGCTGCGGCCAAAGAACGAGCGTTTCAGCGACTTGCCGAGGCGAGAGGCGGCGACATCGGCCGGCTTCGAATTTTGAGGCATTTTCAGGTGGGAATCACGGCGGAACAGGTGGAAACTGCCAATATCTTGCACGTTTCTGCTAGGCTCGGCGAGCCCGGGTTGCGGGGATCAGCGACACGGATTAGCTAAGTGCTTCAGCAATATCCCGGACTCAGCATGGTCGTCCTCGTCGATACCGTCTCCCTAAACCAGGTGCGCCCGCGTCACCCCGAAAAGGTGAACCGGCCGGATGCGCTGTCGCCGCCCAAACCGGACTGGATCAGGGTGCGGGCGCCGAACACCCGCGGCTATGCGGACACGAGAAAGATCGTCAAGGAGAACGGCCTCGTCACGGTGTGCGAAGAGGCGGGCTGCCCGAATATCGGCGAGTGCTGGGACAAGAAGCACGCGACCTTCATGATCATGGGGGATACCTGCACGCGGGCCTGCGCATTCTGCAACGTCAAGACCGGCATGCCCGGCGCGCTCGACGCCGCCGAGCCGGAACACGTCGCGGAGGCCACCTTCAAGCTTGGGCTTGCTCATGTCGTCGTGACCTCGGTCGATCGCGACGATCTCGCCGATGGCGGCGCGGAGCATTTTGCGCAAGTGATCCGCGCCATCCGCGCACGTTGCCCGACCACGACCATCGAAATCCTCACGCCCGACTTCCTGCGCAAGGAAGGCGCGCTGGAAGTGGTCGCGGCGGCAAAACCCGACGTGTTCAACCACAATCTGGAAACCGTGCCGGCGCGCTATCTCACCGTGCGCCCGGGCGCGCGCTATTTCCATTCGATCCGGCTGTTGCAACGGGTCAAGGAGATCGATCCCACCATCTTCACCAAGTCAGGCATCATGGTCGGCCTCGGCGAGGAGCGGCATGAGGTGCTGCAGGTGATGGACGATCTGCGCTCGGCCGAGGTCGATTTCCTGACCATCGGACAATATCTGCAGCCGACCCGCAAGCATCACGCCGTGATGCGCTACGTCACCCCGGATGAATTCGCGGGCTACGAGAAGGTCGCCTACACCAAGGGCTTTCTGATGGTGTCGGCGAGCCCCTTGACCCGCTCGTCGCACCACGCGGGCGAGGATTTTGCCAAGCTGCAGGCGGCGCGCCTCGCACGGGCCCGCTAGCCTCGGATTGAACCAATGCAACGCGTTCTCGTCATGGGATCGTCGGGGTCCGGCAAGTCGACATTTGCCAGGCGGCTGTCGGAGATGACGGGCATTCCCTTCGTTTCGCTGGATGCGCTGTACTGGAAGCCCGGCTGGGTCGCCTCTGACAATGCCGAGTTCGGGCAGCGCGTGGCCGAGGTCGCACGCCAGCCGCAATGGGTCATGGACGGCAACTACACGAGGCACGGCGCCGGCGAATTGCGCCGCCATTCCAGCGACACCGTGATCTGGTTCGACCTGCCGCGCAGGAGCTGCATGTTCGGCATCATGAAGCGGATCGCCGGCAGCTACGGCAATGTCCGCCCCGAAATGGCCGAAGGCTGCCCGGAGAGAATCGATTTCGAATTCTTTCGCTATGTTTGGACCTATCGCCGGCAACAACGGCCGAAACTCCTGGACTATTTTCAGGGGTTGCGCGCCGATCAGTCGCTGGTGTGTTTCACCGACCGGGCGCAGGCGAACGACTATCTAAGGGAAATCGCGTTCAGGCAGAAACGGGCGAGTATCCACTGATGCCGCGCTTTTCCAGCAAGCGCCGGGTTCATCATACCGCGTCGCAGATGTTCGATCTGGTCGCCGACGTCGAGCGCTATCCGGAATTCGTGCCGCTGTGCCAGTCGCTGAGGATACGTCAGCGCACGTCGAGGGGAGACGGCACGGAAATCATCGTCGCCGACATGACCGTGTCGTTCAAGCTGGTGCGGGAATCCTTCACCAGCCGGGTGACGCTGGACCGGCCGAACCTGAAGATCATGGTCGAATATCTGAAGGGCCCGTTCAGCAATCTCGAAAACCGCTGGACGTTCGAGCCGAAATCCGAAACCGACTGCGACGTCGGGTTCTTCCTGTCCTACGAATTCAGAAGCCGGATGCTGGCGATGCTGATGGGAACGATGTTCGATGCCGCGTTCCAGCGCTTTGCCGCGGCGTTCGAAAAGCGGGCGGATGCGGTTTACGGGAAGGGTGGGGCGCTATCAGGCAAGCCTGGCTAGACATCAGCGAAGTCAGCGCGATCGGCCAGGCGCTGCGCGGCATTGTCATAGTGCTTGCGCGCTTTTTCCCGCGCTGCGACGGGGTCGCCGCGCTTGATGGCTTCGACCAACCGCGCCTGCTCCTCGATCGCGACCGCGGCGAGTTCCGTTGCTTTGGTATTCTTGACAGCGACCGATCGAAGTTTTTCGGCGATCTGGCTGTCGATCATCACGATAAAATTGAGCGCGTGTTCGTTGTCAGCCACTTTGGCGATGGCGTGGATGAGCTGGCGCTCGGCCTCGAAATGACGCTCGGCGCCGTGATCGCTATCGCCGATCGCGTCCCGCATCTCCTTGAGAATGGCTTCCATACGGGCGATGTCGCGGTTGGATCGCGCCTGCGCCGCATCCGCCGCGACCTCGATGACGACGCCGTTCCGCAAACGCAAGAGCTTCAACAGCTCCTTGCGCTTCTTGAAGCATTCCGGGCTGATCCGAAACGCCGTGCGTTCCTGCGGCTGTGCGATGAAGGCGCCGACACCGACGCGACTTTGGACGATGCCATCATATTTGAGCTGCGAAATCGCTTCGCGCACGACGGTTCGCGCGACGCCGAATTCGGTCGCCAGCGCCTGTTCGGACGGCAGGCGATCGCCGGGCCGAAGCTCGCCCGCGAACAGGGCGCTGGTCAGGCTGGCGACGATCTCCTGCGGCAACGAAGGACCGCGCTCGAGGGATTTGAATTTCACCAGATAGTCCTGTCCCAGATGGCGTCGCCGGCTGTATCCGCCGTTGCGATCCTCGCCAGTCGGCAGGCAGGCTTATCCAAATAAGACTGGCGGCGCAATGGATTAATCGGGTTGTCAGACAGCCTGCGGGCATGGTAGCCGAGCAGAAAAGAGGGGGCTGGCGGCAGAGCGATGCTGCCATCGCCGAATGATGCGAATTCCAAGACCGTCAAATCACAGGGAAGGCCGGAGATGACGACATTCGAACGCGTTGGCTTTATCGGCCTCGGCGGAATGGGACGAGGGTTGGTGAAGAATCTCGTCGCCAAAGGCGTGGCGGTCACCGCCTATGATCTCAACCCGGCCGCTGTGGCGGTCGCCAAATCGTTTGGCGCGACCGCTGCCAGGAGCGTTCAGGAGATCCGCGACAATTGCCGCATCATCATGATTTGCGTCAATGAAGCCGAGGATGTCGAGGCGTTGATGATCTGCGGCGACGGGCTGCTTGCCGGCCCGGCGCCCGGGTTCGTCATCGTGGACCACACCACCGGCAGCCCGCAGATGGTCGCGAAGCTGGACCGCATGGTGCGCGCGGCCGGCGGGCGCTACGCCGAGGCGCCGATGACGCGGACCCCGAAACATGCCGATATCGGTAAGGTCAACGTGTTGTTCGGCGGCGAGCGCGACCTGCTCGACGACCTCAGGCCCTATTTCGAGCTCTATGCCGAAAACATTTTCCACATCGGCCCGCTGGGGCACGCCATCCGCCTCAAGCTCATTCACAACTATATCGCCTTCGCCAATGTGGCGGCGTGGTGCGAGGGGTTTGCGCTTGCCGCAAAGGACGGGCTCGATCTTTCCCAGGTGATCGGCATCATCTCGGCCGCCGGCGCCAAGAGCGGCATGCTCGATCTCTATGGCCAGGCAACCCTCGATGGCGACTTCACCCCGCTTATGTCGCTGGCAAACGCCCGCAAGGATGTCCGCTATTACGCGCGCTGGCTGGAGGAGGCGGGCCTGCCGGGGTTCATGGCGGAGGTCGTGCACCAGACCTATCGGCAGGCAGCGCTGCTGGGGCACGACGGCGAGTCCTGCACCGCCGTCATCAAGGCCTATGAGGCCGTGACCGGGGTAGATGCGCGGATCGCACCGAAAGACCAACAACATGGAAAATGACCGGCGGCATATCTGACCTTGCAGGAAAACCGGTTGCTGGTGCCGACGCGATTCTTTAAGCCGGTCCCAAATCCGTAATCCCGTAACCGAAGGACGAGGCGATGGACGCAAATCTTCGAACCGGTGGCCATATTCTGATCGAGCAACTGGCCCTGCACGGCGCGGACACCGTGTTCGGGGTGCCCGGCGAGAGCTTCCTGGCCGCGCTCGACGGCATGTACCAGAGCCAGCGCGTGCGCTTCATCAACGCCCGGCACGAAGGCGGGGCGGCCATGATGGCGGATGCCTATGGCAAGCTGACGGGCCGCCCGGGTATCGCGTTCGCCACGCGGGGGCCCGGCGCCACCAATGCGTCCGCCGGCGTCCATGTCGCATTTCAGGACTCGACGCCCATGATCCTTTTGCTGGGCCAGGTCGGGCGCGACATGATGGAGCGCGAAGCGTTCCAGGAAATCGACTATCGCCTGATGTTCGGGCCGATGGCGAAATGGGTCGCCCAGATCGACGACGCGCGGCGGATTCCAGAATTCATTTCGCGCGCTTTTTTCACCGCGACCTCGGGCCGTCCGGGCCCGGTCGTGCTGGCGCTGCCCGAGGACATGCTCACCGACACCGCCGAGGTGCCGGATGCGCCGCCTTACAATCCGATTCCCGTCGCGCCTGATGACGGTGCCTTGCGGCAATTCCATGCGCTGCTTTCGGAGGCGAAGAAGCCGTTCCTGATCGTCGGCGGCGGCGGATGGAGCGATCAGGCACGCCGCGATCTCGAGGCTTTTGCTTCAGCGCATGAAGTGCCCGTCGGCGTTTCGTTCCGCTGCCAGGACTATTTCGATAATCTGCATCCCTGCTATGGCGGCCATGTCGGCATCGGGCTCGACGCCAAGATCACCGATCGCATCCGAAACAGCGATCTGGTGATCGCGCTTGGGGCAAGGCTGGGGGAGGCCACTACAGGCGGCTACACGCTGTTCGATATTCCGAAGCCGAGGCAGCCGCTGGTTCACGTCTATCCCGACCCCGAAGAGATCGGCCGCGTCTATTCGCCGACGCTCGGCGTGGTCGCGAGCAGCGCGGCTTTTGCGGCGGCGATCAAACGGCTGGAGCCGAAGCATCAATCGCGCGCCGACTATCTCAAGGCGGCGCATGCCGACTATCTCGGATTTACCGAGCCGACGCGTTCGCCGGGCGACGTGCAGCTCTCGCAGATCGTGCGCGGTTTGAGCGATCGCTTGCCCCATGACACCATCATCTGCAATGGCGCCGGCAATTACGCGGTCTGGGTGCATCGGTTCTGGCGCTATCGGCAATATCGAACCGAACTGGCGCCGACCTCGGGTTCGATGGGTTATGGCTTGCCCGCGGCCGTCGCCGCCAAGCTGCTGCATCCGGAACGCACGGTCATCGCGTTTGCCGGCGACGGCTGCTTCCAGATGACCGGGCTGGAGTTCATGACCGCGGTCGAAAATCGGTTGCCGCTGATCGTGATCGTCTGCAACAACGGCATGTACGGCACCATCCGCATGCACCAGGAGCGAACCTATCCTGGCCGCGTCTCCGGCACTGATCTCGCCAACCCCGACTTCGCGGCGCTGGCGCGCGCCTGCGGCGGCTTTGGCGTCCATGTCGAGCGAACCGAAGACTTCGCGCGCGCGTTCGACGAAGCCGTGGCAACCGGACTTCCGGCCATCATCGAGCTTTCGATCAGCCCGGAAGCATTGACGCCGGTAAGCTCGCTGAGCGAAACACGCGCCAAGGCTTTGGCTGCGCAGGGTTGATACTGGCTTTAAGTCCGCGTCGGCCGGCGGCGCTTCACGGCGCTGCGCCGTGGCGTTCGGGCCACCCGTGGACGCAGCCGGCTCATCGTCTGAGGTCGCGGCTTGACTGGCGGCTGCGGGCCGCGCGCCAGTTCCATCAGCATTCGCAGCGCCTCCACGACGGAGCGCTGGCGCACGGTAGTGCGGCCAATTGCGCCGAAACGGAATTCGCGGTGGAGTATTTTTCCGTCGCGCGACGCCACCGCGAAATGGACCAGGCCGACCGGCTTGCCCGGCGTGGCGCCGCCGGGACCGGCGATGCCGGTAATGGACACTGCGAGATCGACGCCAGCTTTCTCCAGGGCGCCGATCGCCATCGCGGTCGCGGTTTCCTTGCTGACCGCGCCGAAGGTCGTAAGTGTTGAGGCCTTGACGCCGAGCATCGCGCGCTTGGCGTCGTTGGAATAGGTGACGAAACCGCGGTCGATCACGTCTGACGAGCCGGGAATGTCGGTGAGCGCGCCGGCAACCAGACCGCCCGTGCAGGACTCCGCCGTCGCGATCGTTAGCTTGCGCATCCGGCATAAATCGAGCAGCGAGCGGGAGAGGGCGCGGGCGTCGCTGCCGCTCATGCTATTCGCCCCAGGGGAGACGGATGGTGGCGCTCGCGGTCGCGGCGATGCCTTCCTCGCGGCCGGTAAAGCCGAGCCGCTCGCTGGTCGTCGCCTTGACGGCGACGCGCGAGACGTTGAGCCCGGTGATCTCGGCGATACGGGCGCGCATGGTATCGCGCAGCGGCCCGATCTTCGGGCGCTCGCAGATCATCGTGACTTCGAGATTGGCGATCCGGCCGCCGCGCGCGGTGACGCGGTCGACGGCATATTTGAGGAATTTGTCGGACGCGGCGCCCTTCCACTGCGGATCGCTCGGCGGAAAGTGCGAACCGATATCGCCGTCCGCCAGCGCGCCGAGGATGGCGTCGACCAGGGCATGCAGGCCGACGTCGCCATCGGAATGAGCAAGAAAGCCGCGGGTGTGCGGCACGCGCACGCCGCAAAGCATGAGATGATCACCGTCGCCGAAAGCGTGCACGTCGTAGCCGGTGCCGGTCCTGATGTCGCCGAGCTGGGCGGCGAGCCGGGCTTCCTCGCGGACGAAATCCTCAGGTGTCGTCAGTTTCATGTTTGCAGGATCGCCTTCAAAGGTCGCTACCGTCAATCCCGCCCATTCGGCGAGCGCCGCATCGTCGGTGAAATCGCTGCGGCCATCGCGCGCGGCACGGCGATGGGCATCGAGAATCACATCGAAGCGAAACGCCTGTGGCGTCTGCGCGATTCGCAGCCGTGCGCGTTCAGGCGTCGCCTCGACGTCGCCGGTATCGCTGACCTGCTTGATCGTGTCTGTGACCGGGATCGCAGGAACCGCGGCGCCGGTGCGGCCGGCGGCATCGATCGCGCGCGAAATCACCGCAGGCGTTACGAAGGGCCGCGCGGCGTCGTGGATCAGGACGATGTCGGGCTTCTCGGCGGCCAGCGCCTCGAGGCCGGCATGCACCGATGCCTGACGCGTTGCGCCGCCATTGGTGGGAGGCTGATGGCGCAGTCCCGCGACGGCTTCATTGAAGATGGCGGTGTCATCCGGATTCACCACCGGCTGCACGGCAAACACGTCCGGATGCCGGCAGAACGCCTCCATGGCGCGGAAGATCACGGTCTGGCCGCCGATCTCGCGATATTGCTTGGGTCCCCCAGCACCGGCGCGAAGCCCGCGTCCGGCTGCGACGAGGATGGCTGCGGTGCGCTCAGGTCTGGGCATCTGGACTCAAATACGAACGAATCGGGGTTGAGGAGGAGGGGCTCGGGCCGCGCTGGCGCCCAGCCCTTACCATGCCGAATACGGAAAACAGAGTGATTCCCATCACCTGTGGGGAAAAGCGGTTTTTGTTGCAGTGCACTTGCACAAATGATAGATCTGTCTAAAGTGTAGGCAAGAAGCTTGACTGCCCAAGATTTGTGCTCACAATATGCCTCGACGGTTGCAATGAAGCCGCCGCCCTAACCATGAGAACGACGTGACCGGCCCGGAAAGTTCACGCTCTAAGCCGTTGAAAATAGGCGAGATTGCTGCCGCCAACCGGGTTCTCCTGGCGCCGATGTCCGGCGTCACCGATGCTCCCTTTCGACGCCTTGCCGCCACCCTCGGCGCCGGGCTGGTCGTCTCAGAGATGACCGCCAGCGACGAACTCGTGCACGGCAGGCCGATGTCGCTTCTGCGCTGCGAGAGAGCCGGTGTCGGACCGCATGTCGTCCAGCTCGCGGGGTGCGAGACGCATTGGATGGCGGAGGGCGCACGGGTTGCGGAAGCGGCCGGCGCCGACATCATCGATATCAACATGGGCTGTCCGGCACGTCATGTCACCGGCGGCCAATCCGGCTCGGCGCTGATGCGTGATCTCGATCATGCGCTCAAGCTGATCGAAGCGACGATCGCAGCGGTGAAAGTGCCGGTGACGCTGAAGATGCGGCTCGGCTGGGACGATCGCTCGCTCAACGCGCCCGAACTCGCGCGCCGCGCAGAACAGGCCGGCGTGCAGATGATTACCGTGCACGGGCGCACGCGTTGCCAGTTCTACAAGGGCGCGGCCGATTGGACCGCCGTGCGCGCGGTCAGGGACGCGGTTTCCGTGCCTCTCGTCGTCAATGGCGACATCACTTCATTCGAGAAGGCGGTCCAGGCGCTGGAAGTGTCGGGGGCGGACGCGGTGATGATTGGGCGCGGTGCGCAAGGTCAGCCCTGGCTACCAGGGCAGATCGGCCGCCGGCTCGAAACCGGACAGGCGGAGACTGCACCGTCGCTGGCCGAACAACTCGCACATGTGCGCGCCCTCTACGACGAAGTCTGCAGCCATTACGGGCTGCGTATCGGGCTCAAGCACGCGCGCAAGCATCTCGGCTGGGCCCTGGAGATCGCGGGCCAATGCAGCCGCGCGCCGGCCGAGACGCTGAAGGGCTGGCGACAAAAGATCCTGACGTCGGAGGATCCGCACCGCGTGCACCGATCGTTGCAGGACGCGTACGACGATTTCGCATGGAGTGCTGCCGCATGACGTCAGCCGCAGAACATCGCCGACCGCTGCCCGCCGACAGCGAGGCCATCCTCAACGCGCTGCCCAATCCGGTGCTGCTGGTGGCGCCCGACGGCCGCATCGTCGACGCCAACATCGCCGCCGAATCGTTCTTCGAGATTTCGACGCAATTCCTGCGCCGGCAGTCCCTGAAGGAGCTGGTGCCGTTCGGCAGTCCGCTGCTGGCGCTGATCGACCAGGTGCGCGCGAGCGCCTCGCCGGTCAACGAATACAAGGTCGATCTCGGCACGCCCCGCATCGGCGGCGACCGCCAGGTCGATCTGCACGTCGCCCCGCTCACCGAACGGCCCGGCCACATCGTCGTGATGCTGCAGGAGCGCACCATCGCCGACAAGATGGACCGGCAACTGACGCACCGAAGCGCGGCGCGTTCGGTGATCGCGCTGGCCGCGATGCTGGCGCATGAAATCAAGAACCCGCTGTCCGGCATCCGCGGCGCGGCGCAATTGCTGGAGCAGGCGGCCTCATCCGAAGACCGCATGCTGACTCGGCTGATCTGCGACGAGGCCGACCGCATCGTCACGCTGGTCGACCGCATGGAAGTGTTCGGCGACGACCGTCCGGTGGCGCGCGGACCGGTCAACATCCATTCCGTGCTCGACCACGTCAAACGGCTGGCGCAGTCCGGCTTCGCCCGCAACATCCGCTTCGTCGAGGAATACGATCCGTCATTGCCGCCGGTGCTGGCCAACCAGGATCAGCTCATTCAGGTGTTCCTCAATCTCGTGAAGAACGCCGCCGAAGCGGTCGCCGATTTAGGCAGCGACGCGGAAATCCAGCTCACCACCGCCTTCCGTCCCGGCGTTCGCCTGTCGGTGCCGGGCAAGAAATCGCGGGTGTCGCTGCCGCTGGAATTTTGCGTCAAGGACAACGGCTCCGGCGTGCCGGAAGACCTGTTGCCGAACCTGTTCGATCCCTTCGTGACGACGAAACAAACCGGCAGCGGGCTCGGTCTCGCGCTGGTTGCCAAGATCGTCGGCGATCACGGCGGCATCATCGAATGCGAATCGCAGCCGCGGAAGACCACCTTCCGCGTGCTGATGCCGATGTTCAGTCCCACCAAACAGTTCGACCAAAGCAACCGCGACGGCGTTCCGGGTACGCTGCCGCCTGCCTCACAGGACGCAAGATGAGGAATAATTATGCCCGCAGGTAGCATTCTCGTTGCCGATGACGACACCGCCATCCGCACGGTTCTGAACCAGGCGCTTTCGCGCGCCGGATATGAAGTTCGCCTGACGGGGAACGCCGCGACGCTGTGGCGTTGGGTCAGCCAGGGCGAGGGCGATCTCGTCATCACCGACGTGGTGATGCCGGACGAGAACGCGTTCGACCTCTTGCCGCGCATCAAGAAGATGCGGCCGAACCTGCCCGTCATCGTCATGAGCGCGCAAAATACCTTCATGACGGCGATCCGGGCCTCGGAACGCGGGGCCTATGAATATCTGCCGAAACCGTTCGACCTGAAGGAGCTCATCACCATCGTCGGCCGCGCGCTGGCCGAGCCGAAGGAGCGGGTGGCAAGTTCAGCCGACGATTCCGAATTCGATTCGATTCCCCTGGTCGGACGCTCGCCGGCGATGCAGGAGATCTACCGGGTGCTGGCGCGGCTGATGCAGACCGACCTCACGGTGATGATCTCCGGCGAGTCCGGCACCGGCAAGGAACTGGTCGCCCGCGCGCTGCATGACTACGGCAAGCGCCGCAATGGCCCGTTCGTCGCCGTCAACATGGCGGCGATCCCGCGTGACCTCATCGAGTCCGAGTTGTTCGGCCATGAGCGCGGCGCGTTCACCGGCGCCAATACCCGCGCTTCCGGCCGGTTCGAGCAGGCCGAAGGCGGGACGCTGTTCCTCGACGAAATCGGCGACATGCCGATGGAAGCGCAGACGCGGTTGCTACGCGTGCTGCAGCAGGGCGAATACACCACCGTCGGCGGGCGCACCCCGATCAAGACCGACGTTCGGATCGTGGCGGCCAGCAACAAGGATTTGCGCATCCTGATCCAGCAGGGCTTGTTCCGGGAAGATTTGTTCTTCCGCCTGAACGTCGTGCCGCTGCGCCTGCCTCCATTGCGGGAGCGGATCGAGGATCTGCCCGATCTCATCAGGCATTTCTTCTCGCTCGCCGAAAAGGACGGCCTGCCGCCGAAGAAGCTCGACACGCTGGCACTGGAGCGGCTCAAGCAGCACCGCTGGCCCGGCAACGTGCGCGAACTCGAGAACCTCGCGCGCCGGCTGGCGGCGCTTTACCCGCAGGACGTCATTACGGCCTCGGTCATCGACGGCGAGCTGGCGCCGCCGGCGGTCACCTCGGGCGGCAACGCCCCGATGGGCGTGGAAAATCTGGGGGGCGCGGTCGAAGCCTACCTGTCCTCGCACTTCTCCGGCTTCCCGAACGGCGTGCCGCCGCCGGGCCTCTACCACCGCATCCTCAAGGAGATCGAGGTGCCGCTGCTCACCGCGGCGCTGGCGGCCACGCGCGGCAACCAGATCCGGGCAGCCGACCTGCTCGGCCTCAACCGCAACACGCTGCGGAAGAAGATCAGGGACCTCGACATTCAGGTCTACCGGAGCGGCGGCTAGGGATTGCGCTGGCCTCTTTCCGCAATAAAGACGGGTGGTGCGACTGGGGGATCGATCGCTTTAGCGGTCGGATGGCCGCGGAATTGTCGTAATTCGGCAACATTGTGATATGAATGCATCAGTCCGCGACAGGCGGGCCCAAGCCCTTTCAAATCACCGATTGCCGGAATGACCAGCGCAGAAACGACCTCGGCATCACCATTCGACCCGTCGCATACCGAATCCACAGGGGGAATCCTGCGGAAGTGGGTGGCACCGTTTGCGGTCGGGATCGCGCTGCTATCGGCGTTCCTGACCTTCGTGGTGCTCAGCGGCCTGACGCCGATCGAGCCCACCCGCCACGTCGTCTATTCATTCCTGCTGATCAACGCGGCGACCATCCTGCTGCTGGTCGGGATCGTCGTTCGCGAGGTCTGGCTGGTGATTCAGGCCCGGCGTCGGGGCAAGGCGGCGGCGCGGCTGCATGTCCAGATTGTCAGCCTGTTCTCTATCATCGCCGTATTGCCGGCGGTGCTGGTGGCGGTCGTCGCCAACGTGACCATCGATCGCGGCCTCGACCGGCTGTTCTCGGGGCCGACGCGCGAGGTGATGCAGAACTCGCTGAGCGTTGCCCGCGCTTACATGCAGGAGCATGCGAGGCTTATCCGCGGCGACATCCTGGGCATGGCCAACGATATTGCCCAAGCCCGGCCATTGTTCGACCAGGACCGCCGGTCGTTTCTGGAACTGCTGACCGCAAATGCGGCCGCGCGAAACCTGCCAGCAGCAATGCTGGTCGACAAGGATGGCAACATCCTGGTGACGGCGAAGACCGGCATCCAGCAGGAGTTCTCGACGCCGCCAAAGGATTTTCTCAGCAACGTCAATGAAGAAGAGCCGCAGATCGTGGTCTTCCCCGAGGCCAATTATGTGGCAGCGGTGATCCGGTTGCGCGCCTTCGACGATACCTTCCTTTACGTCGCGCGCCTGCTCGATCCGCGCGTGATCAGCCAGCTCAAGCAGACCGAGGCCAGCGTCGCCGAATACGCCGCCATCGAAGCCCGCCGGCTCGGCATTCAGGTCGCCTTCGCCCTGATGTTTGCGGTGATCGCGCTGACCATTCTGATGGCGTCGGTGTTGATAGGGTTGAATTTCGCCAACTGGCTGGTGGCCCCGATCCGAAATTTGATGAGCGCGGCCAATATCGTTTCGACCGGCGATCTGCATGTCCAGGTGCCGGTCCACAAATCCGAAGGCGACCTCGCGCAGCTCGGCGAGACCTTCAACAAGATGACGGCTGAATTGCGCACCCAGCGCGACGAACTGGTCAGCGCTTCGGACCTGATCGACAGCCGCCGCCGCTTCATCGAGGCGGTATTGTCCTCGGCCAGCGCCGGCATCATCGGCGTCGACGCCTCGGGCAGCGTCGGCATCCTGAACCGCTCGGCCGAAAAACTCATCGGCCATGCCGAATCCGAGACGCTGGACCATCCGCTGTCGGACGTGCTGCCCGAGCTCGACGACATGATGAAGACCGCGCGCGAGGGCACGCAGCGGCTGGTGCAGGGTCAGATCACGATTACGCGCGACAGCCATGAGCGCAACCTGTCAGTCCGCGTCAGTGCCGAGCAGACCAGCCAGTCGCGCGACAGCTACATCATCACGCTCGACGACATCACGGAGCTCGTCTCAGCGCAGCGGACATCGGCATGGGGCGACGTCGCGCGCCGCATCGCCCACGAAATCAAGAACCCGCTGACGCCGATCCAGCTTTCGGCCGAGCGCATCCGCCGTAAATTCGGCAAGGTCATCATCGAAGACAAGGGCATCTTCGAACAGTGCACCGACACCATCGTGCGGCAGGTCGACGACATCAGGCGGATGGTTGATGAATTCTCTCGCTTCGCGCGGATGCCAAAGCCGGTCATGGAGGGCGAGGACGTTGCCGATACCGTGCGGCAGGCGGTATTCCTGATGAAGGTTGGGCATCCTGATCTCAATATCGAGGCCGATATCAAGCAGGATCCGATGCGCGCGCAGTTCGACCGCCGGCTGATTTCGCAGGCGCTGACCAACATCATCAAGAACGCGACGGAGGCGATCGAGCAGGTGCCGCCGGAAGAACTCGGCAAGGGACGTATCGATGTCGTTGCCGCGCGCGAAAACGACGACATCGTGATCGACGTGATCGACAATGGTATCGGCCTGCCGAAGGTGAGCCGCGCGCGGTTGCTGGAGCCTTATGTGACGACGCGCCAGAAGGGCACCGGGCTCGGGCTCGCCATCGTCGGCCGCGTGCTGGAAGACCATGGCGGCCGCATCGAACTCAAGGATGCCTCCGATTTCCGGCCCGGGCAGCGCGGAGCCTGGATGCGGCTGCGGTTCGCCGTGTCAGGCCATGCGCCGAAGACGGAAGCGAAGCAGCCGGAAGCAAACCAGCAGGGCAATGAAACAAATGCGCCGTCAGGCGAAACCAATGAGGCGGCATCCGCGACCAATGATGAAGCAAAAACCGAAGCGGCAACAGGCAACTGACAAGACAGGTGTAACCCATGGCCAGTGACATTCTGATTGTCGATGACGAAGCCGATATTCGCGACCTCGTTGCGGGCATCCTGGACGACGAGGGTTTCAGTACCCGGACCGCGCGCGACAGCGATTCCGCCCTTGGCGAGATTGCCAACCGCCGTCCGCATCTGGTGTTTCTCGACATCTGGCTGCAGGGCTCCAAGCTCGACGGCCTGCAACTGCTTGAGCAGATCAAGAAGGATCACGCCGACGTCCCCGTCGTGATGATCTCCGGCCACGGCAACATCGAGACCGCGGTCGCGGCCATCAAGCGTGGCGCCTATGACTTCATCGAAAAGCCGTTCAAGTCCGACCGGCTGATCCTGGTGGCGACGCGGGCGCTGGAAACCTCGCGGCTCAAGCGCGAGGTGAAGGAACTCAAGCAACTGGCTCCCACCGCGAGCGTACTCACCGGCCGCTCCGCCTGCATGAACCAGTTGCGCCAGACCATCGACCGGGCGGCCAAGGCCAACAGCCGCATCCTGATCGTCGGCCCCTCCGGTTCGGGCAAGGAACTGGCCGCACGCACGCTGCACAATGCATCGAGCCGTTCAGAAGGACCGTTCGTCGTCATCAACGCCGCCGCGATCACGCCGGAGCGGATGGAAGTCGAATTGTTCGGCATCGAGCAGTCGAACGGCGAGCAGGCGCGCAAGCCGGGCGCGCTGGAAGAGGCCCACGGCGGCACACTGTTCATCGACGAAATCGCCGACATGCCGCGCGAGACCCAGAACAAGATCCTGCGCGTGCTGGTCGATCAGACCTTTCAGCGCTCCGGCGGCACCGCCAAGATTCATGTCGATGTTCGCATCATCTCCTCGACGGCGCGCAATCTGGAGGAAGAGATCGCGGAAGGGCGGTTCCGCGAGGATCTCTACCACCGGCTGTCGGTGGTGCCGATCCGCGTCCCCCCGCTGTCGGAGCGGCGCGAGGACATCCCCGAACTGATCGACTATTTCATGGACCAGATATCGGCGGCGACGGGTTTGCCGAAGCGGCAGATCGGCCAGGACGCAATGGCGGTATTGCAGTCGCATGTCTGGCCCGGCAACGTCCGCCAGCTCCGCAACAATGTGGAGCGCGTCATGATTTTGGCGGGCGGCGGTCCTGAAGCGATCATCACCGCCGACATGCTGCCGCAGGATGTGGGTTCGATGGTGCCGGCGATGCCGACCAGCAACAATGGCGAGCACATCATGGGACTGCCGCTGCGCGAGGCGCGAGAAGTGTTCGAGCGTGATTACCTGATCGCGCAGATCAGTCGCTTCTCGGGCAACATTTCGCGCACGGCCGAATTCGTCGGCATGGAGCGTTCGGCGCTACACCGCAAGCTCAAGGCGCTTGGGGTCGGCTGAGGCCTTGAGTGAATCGCCTGTTCGCTACGTGCCGGACTCTGCGGCTCATCTCGCTCGCTCCGAGCCGATCCATGCATTTGCTTTGGAATATTTATCTCTTTCCGCACTTTTATGGAGAATGGCCACTGGGTTCCTGCTAGGCGGAACGCGAACCGGCTTGCCTTAAAACCGCGCGTGCCCTCTAATCGTCCTGCCGAGCCGACCGGAGGGGGATCTCAGGGGAAGCCGGCGAGTCGGGGCAGGCTCCGTGAGAGAGCAACAACCGGCTTAACAAAAAGAAGCACGAGACGGCGGGACAAAAACAATGGCGGCAGACCGCGCACAAAATCTACAAGACACCTTCCTGAATCACGTTCGTAAAACAAAAACGCCACTAACGATCTTTCTGGTCAATGGAGTGAAGCTGCAGGGGATTGTTACCTGGTTTGACAACTTCTGCTTGTTGCTTCGGCGCGACGGTCATTCGCAGCTTGTCTACAAGCACGCGATCTCGACCATCATGCCGGGAGCTCCGATTCAGTTGTTCGAAGGCGGCGAGGATGCTCCGGCTTGAGAGTGAACTGATTGGAACCCCTCAACCGTGAAGGGAGCGCCGATCGTCCGCGGTCGGCGGAGGGTAAGCAAAGCGGGCGGGTGATCGTCATCGGCCCTTATTTGCGAATGCGCCGCGGCGATGCCGATGCGCAGGCGAGCGAAGTCGTGCGCGATTCCGAGGCCCGGATCGAGGAAGCGACGGGTCTGGCGCGCGCCATCGACCTCACGATATCAGAGGCGCTGATTGCGCCGATCAGCCAGATCAGGCCTGCGACCTATCTCGGCAAGGGCAAGGTCGAGGAGATCACCGGCCTGATCGCGGGCCACGACATCGAACTTGTGGTGATGGATTGCGCGCTGTCGCCGATCCAGCAGCGCAATCTCGAGAAGGCGTGGAACACCAAGGTTCTCGACCGCACTGGCCTGATCCTGGAAATCTTCGGCCGCCGCGCCAAGACCAAGGAAGGTTCGCTGCAGGTCGAACTGGCGCATCTCAATTATCAGCGCAGCCGGCTGGTGCGATCGTGGACCCATCTGGAGCGCCAGCGCGGCGGCTTCGGATTCATGGGCGGCCCCGGCGAGACCCAGATCGAGGCCGACCGCCGCCTGATCGGCGATCGCATCACGCGGCTGGAGAACGAACTCAAGAAGGTTCAGGCGACGCGGCGCCTGCATCGCGCCGGCCGGCAGCGGGTGCCGTATCGCGTGGTGGCGCTGGTCGGCTACACCAACGCCGGCAAGTCGACGCTGTTCAACCGCCTGACGCGTGCGGACGTACAGGCCGCCGACATGCTGTTTGCAACGCTCGACCCGACCTTGCGGGCGCTGAGCCTGCCGCATGGCGGCAAGGCGATGCTGTCGGACACCGTCGGATTCATTTCCAACCTGCCGACGCAACTCGTCGCTGCGTTTCGCGCCACGCTGGAAGAGGTGCTCGAGGCCGATATCATTCTCCATGTCCGCGACATCTCGCATGAAGACGCGGAGGCGCAGGAGCGCGACGTCGACACCGTGCTGCGTCAGCTCGGCATCGATCCCGACTCTGGCGCTCGCATCCTCGAAGTCTGGAACAAGATCGATCGCTTCGATCCCGAGGAGCGCGAAAACCTGCGCAACATCGCCGCGCGCCGTCCGCCGGAGCGGCCGTGTTTCCTGGTCTCGGCCGTGTCAGGCGAGGGGGTCAATGAGCTGTTGACCGCGATCGAGGATCGGCTGGCGGCGACACGCACGACGCTCGTTCTGTCTATCGATGCTTCCGACGGCGCCGGCATCAGCTGGCTGCATCGCAATGCCGAAGTGCTCAACAAGGAACTTCACGACGGACGCTTTGACATGACGGTGCGCGTCGACGAGACCAAGCGTGACATCGTGGTGTCCAGATTCGACGCCGTGCCGCATTCGGCCCCATAGCAGTTGTCGTCCCCGCGAAGCGGGGACCCATAACCACAGGCCGTGGTTTTATGCGCGATACTAGCCGCGTGCCCTATCTCGAGATTCCGCGGTATGGGTCCCGGCTCGCGCTCCGCTTGGCCGAGACGACGACAGGGATTGTTCTACGCCCTTCGCGTCGTTCCACAGCGCGTCCATCTCCTCCAGTGTCGCGTCCTCGAGTGAGCGTCCCTTCGCCGAGAGCGCACGCTCGATATAGGCGAAGCGGCGTTCGAACTTGGCGTTGGTACCGCGCAGCGCGGTTTCGGGATCGGCGCCGACGTGGCGGGCCAGGTTGACCAGGGCGAACAGAAGATCGCCGGTTTCGGCCGCGAGTTCCTCAGCGTTGCCGTTATCGAGGGCCGCCTCGATCTCGTCAGCCTCCTCGCGGATCTTGCTGAGCACCGCGCGAGGATCGTTCCAGTCGAAGCCGACGGTGGAGGCCTTGCGCTGCAATTCCATCGCCCGCGTCAAGGCAGGCTGGCCGGCCTTGACGGTCGCGAGCAGAGATTTGTGCGCCGTCTCTTCAGGCGGCCGTCGCGCCGCACGCTCGGCTTTTTCCTCGGCCTTGATGCGCTCCCAGGCGCTCTTGACGCCGGCGGCGGCGATATTGCCGTCCTTGTCGGCGAACACATGCGGATGGCGGCGGATCATCTTCCGTGTGATCGCTTCGACCACGTCGCCGAAGGCAAAGGCGTTTTGCTCTTCCGCCATGCGCGCGTGATAGACGACCTGCAGCAGCAGATCGCCGAGTTCCTCGCGGAGATCATCGAAATCGCCGCGCGTGATCGCATCGGCAACCTCATAGGCTTCCTCGATGGTGTAGGGCGCGATCGTCGCAAAATTCTGCTCAAGGTCCCATGGACAGCCCGTTACTGGCGTGCGCAGCGCCGCCATGATCTCAATGAGGCGGGAAATATCGCGGGAAGGGGTCATGGGGTTTCCGTCGCTTGGGAGAACGAGCCGCTTTATGCCGCAAGCGGCGCAGCGATCCCAGCGGAACGAACCGAAATCGGGCAATTTCCACCGGTTGGCCTCAAGACGCGGGAATGCTAATGGCCCCTCATGAGCGATCAATCACCGTCCGAAACCGCGTTGGTGCTGTTTTCCGGCGGGCAGGATTCCACCACCTGCCTTGCCTGGGCGCTGCAGCGCTTTGCCCGGGTCGAAATGCTCGGTTTCAGCTACGGCCAGCGCCACGCCATCGAGCTTGCCTGCCGCGACCCGCTGCTGTCGGGGCTGAAATCTTTGCGACCGGACTGGGCGGCAAGACTCGGCGACAGCCATACGCTGGAAATCCCGACACTGGCCGAAATTTCCGACACCGCGCTGACGCGTGATGTTGCCATTGCCATGGGCGAGGACGGCCTGCCCAACACCTTCGTGCCCGGCCGCAACCTGGTGTTTCTCACCTTCGCGGCGGCGCTCGCGTACCGGCGTGGCATCCGCCACATCATCGGCGGCATGTGCGAGACGGACTATTCGGGCTATCCCGATTGCCGCGACGAGACCATCAAGGCGCTGCAGTCCGCGCTCAATCTCGGCATGGCCAAGAATTTTGAGCTGCATACGCCGCTGATGTGGCTCGACAAGGCCTCGACCTGGAAGCTCGCGCAAGAGCTCGGCGGGGGAGGGCTGGTCGACCTGATCCGCGAGCACTCCCACACCTGTTACCTCGGCGAGCGCGGCGCGCAGCACGATTGGGGCTATGGCTGCGGCGAATGCCCGGCCTGCGCGTTGCGGGCGAAGGGCTGGCGGGAATATGCGGCGCTGGCCTAACTGCCGAAATCCCCAGGCGTCAGCTCGATCGGCGCGCCGTGCGGTGTGCGGTCGGCGGCGTGGTCCCAGGCGTCGCGGTAGCGATGCAGGACGTCCGATGTCGTGACACCCTTGGCGGCGACGAGTGTTTCCAGCGTGGCGAGCCAGTGCCGGTAATAGGTCTCGCCGGTGTCGGGATCGCCGGCAGCCTGCGCGCGCTTGATTTGCGCGCCCAGCGTCTCCGCCCATTCCTTCCAGGTGAAGACGCCGGCCTCGTGCAGCGCCAGTGCCATGGCGAAGGCGCGTGCCTCCCACGGCTCGCGAAATACCGGGCCGTCCTCGTCGCGGGGCACGCCGGGGACGGCGACAGCCGCCCGCATTGCCTGTTGCGGGGTCAGATTCATCACACGCGCTCCAGATAGGATTCCCAGGCATCGACGGAGACGCTGAGCGTCGGGTCGGCATCCTTGCCCCACAATTCCGGCCCGTCGAAACGCACGGTGTAGAGCCATTGCGGGTCTTCGCCCTTGCCGAGCGAGTTGGTGTCGGGGAAGACGTGACAGCCGTGATTGAGCTCAATGGTGCCGAGATGGCCGCGGACATATTGCGGCAACCGTGTATGCGTCACCGGGTGGATGTCCTTCATCCGCACAGTCTCGCCGACCGCAAACATCGCGGGCCGCTTCGCCTCGCGTTCGGTCGGGCCGCCGCGCCGGATCGCCGGCGTGACCTCAGTTGGGGCGATCGGCGTGACGCCCGGCTTCGGCGGCGACAGTACCTTGCCGGCTTCGATCTCCTCGCGCGTCACCAGCCCACGCTCGATCATCAGCGTTTCCAGCCCGGCCAGCCAAATCTGGAAATAACTCTTGCTGAGATAATCCTCGGGCGGTCGGTTCTCGCGCGCAAACCGCGACATGTCGATGTTCCAGCCGCCCGGACGCGCCATGGCGACCGTCAGCGCAAAGGCGCGGCGCTCCCAGTCGCCGTGAAACACCGGCTCGTTCGGCTCGGGCACAACAGGGCCAAAGCCCTTGGCGCCGCCCATGTCATGCGCGCCGTCCATCAGGCGGTCTCGCCCGGCTGTTTGGGCAGGCCCGTGCCGATCATGCTGTCGCGGGTGACAAGCTCGGCGAGCTGCTCGGCGCTCCAGCCCTCGGTACCCTCAGGCCGCATTGGCAGCACGAGGTAGCGGATTTCGGCCGTGGAATCCCAGACCCGGATCTTGGTGGTGTCCGACAGCGTCACGCCGAAATCTTTCAACACGCCGCGGGGATCGGAGACGGCGCGCGAGCGATAGGGCGCGGATTTGTACCAGACCGGGGGTAGACCCAGCACCGGATGCGGGTAGCAGGAGCACAACGTGCACACGACCATGTTGTGCTGCTCGGGCGTGTTCTCGACCACCACCATATGCTCGCCCTGGCGGCCGGAATAGTCGAGCTCGGCAATCGCAGCCGTCGCGTCCTTCATCAGCCGTTCGCGATAGGCGGGATCGCTCCAGGCCTTGGCGACCACGCGAACGCCGTTGCGCGGTCCGATTTTCTTTTCATAGAGATCGATCAGGAGATCGAGGGACGCCGGATCGACATAGCCTTTCTCGGTCAGAATCGACTCCAGCGCACGCACGCGCAGTTCGGTCTCCGACAGCTCGGAATGGTCGTGATCGTGGTGGTGGTGATGGTCGTGGTGATCGTGATCATGGTCGCTCATGCCGTCAGGATAGGCGCAAAATCCGGGCTATGTCGAGGTGGAGACTCTGCTAGCATTTGCCCATGGGGATCGGGGCAGGGTGCACCAAAATAGCGGCGGCTGTGGCCATTTTGGCCTGGCTTCCGGCCGGAAAGGCGCGGGCGGCGAATGGCGCCTATGCGGTCGACGCCGCCGACATTGGCGAGGCTGGCTCATGCAAGGTCGAGAGCTGGCTGTCGACGGCCTCTAACACCGATTTTACGGCGGTCGCCAATCCATCCTGCGTGGTCAATGCGTTCAAGCCCGTTGAGTTGAGCATGTTCACCAGCCGCGCGCGCAGCGATGGTGAATGGGGTACCACGATCCAGCCAAAAGCCAAGATGAACATTGCGCCAACTGGGGTCGGCAGGCTTGGCATCTCGTTCTACGCCGGCGGAGGTTTCGATGCGCTGACCGGCGAACACGTCTCGGCCTTTGCCGTGATCCCCGCGACGTTCCGGCTGAACGAGACCATGCGCATCAACGTCAACGGCGGCTGGCTGTGGGACCGCAGCGTCGATCGCCATTATCTGCTCTACGGCATCGGATTCGACTGGAAGTTCACCGACACCTTGCAGTGGACGATCGAAGCCTTTGGACAGGCAGGCCAATTGGATACACCAAGCGTGGTCCAGCCGCGGTTTCAGACCGGCGTGCGTTACCGGCCGAACGAGATTTTCTCTGTTGACCTGATCTACGGTCGCAACATCTCGGGCGAGAACGCCAACTGGATCACGCTCGGCACCACGATCCGTTTTCCGGTGCCCGGCGCCAAGCCGGAGCACCATCGCACGGGTCATCTGTAAGCTGGCAGGCATGCTGCAGCCCAACCTTATCTCGGCTAGAGTTCGGTAGAATAGCGAGTAGGGAGGCGACGCAGTGGCCGAATTTGTGAAGATCGAAAAAGGTCTGGGACCGGATGGCCGCATCGCGGTCGTGCGTTTCGACCGCGGCGACGGCATCAATGCGATGTCGCCGGAGGCGCTGCGCCAGCTCACGGACGCCGCCCGAAGCTTTGAGGATGACGGCGAAACCTCGGTCGTGGTGCTGACCGGCGGCTCCAAATCGTTCACCGCGGGTTTCGACCTGAAGGATCCGGAAGGCCGGTCCCGCAAGTCCATGGATCTCGGCGCGCTGCGCCGGCACCTGAAACTCGGACCGCGGCTGACGCGGGCCTGGCAGGACATGGAGCAGATCACCATCGGCGCCATCGAGGGATTTTGCGTCGGTGGTGGCGTGGCGCTGGCTGTCGCGCTGGACTTCCGGGTGATGGCCAGAGACGCCCATATGCGCGTGCCCGAGATCGGGCTCGGCATGAACATGAGCTGGCAGAGCGTGCCGCGCATGCTGCACCTGATGGGGCCGGCCCGCACCAAGCAGGCCGTCATCCTGGCCGATCAGCGCATCTCGGCCGCCGAGGCGTACGAATGGCGGCTGGTGGAGGAGGTGGCTGAACCCGGCAAGGCGTTCGATGCCGCGATGGCGCTTGCCGCCAAGGTCGCCGCCCAGCCGCCGCTGTCGGTCGCCATGACCAAGCTGACCGTCAACCGCCTGGCCCACGCGCTCGACGATCTCGCCAGTCACATGGACGTCGACCAGTTCGCGCTGGCGAGCATGTCCGAGGATCACAAGGAGGGCGTCGAGGCGTTCCTCGGCCGCCGCAAACCGCGGTTCAAGGGCAGGTAGAATGGCGTGACGTCGCCGCCAGGCGCTCCGCGTTGCGCGCTGGGCGCTCCTTGATTTATCGCAAGGCGCTGGCCTGATGCCGTTCCAGGGTTCGGTCAAATATCGCCTGCAGGGACTGGGCCGGGGAACCCCCGTGTTGATTTCGATACAGACATTGCGCTTGCGCGGAAGCGGCGCGTGAACGAACGGCGAAGAGACTTACCGGCTGTATCCTTTACGAGGAGGGCACACGGGATGTTCACATTTCGAACCTCGCTCACCTTCGCGGTAATGGCCTTTATCGTCGCTCTGGCCGTGCTGCTAATCGCAATTCAGGTGCTGGCTCTTCGTTGGGCCACGCATGAAGCCGCGTCTGCCTATATGGATGCGACCAGCGCGAAGGCGCTCGGGCGCCTCCGGACCGAGATTTCCACCATGGCGTCGTTGGTACATGTGCTGGCGACAAGTTCCAGTGTGGCCGATTCAAATGAAAGAACCGAGACGGGCCATGCGATCCCGCTATTCAAAGCCGCACTGCAAGAACTGCCCCAAATGGACAGTGTCTATGCAGGCTTCGAAAACGGCGCCTGGTTGCAGGTACGGCGCATTGACGGTCTCAACGACGAGCAGCGCGGAAGGTTGCGCGCGACGCCTCACGCTAACATTGCGATCAATTTGGTCCGCCCCACGCCCAGTGGCGATCTGCCGATGCGACGAATTTTCGAGGATCAGCAGGGCAACCAGGTCGGGCAGCTCGATCTATGGAAGTACGGATACGACGCGCGCAAGCGGAGCTGGTATCGCGAGACGGTGAAAGCCGACCGAGCGCTGGTCTCATCGCCATATCTTGCATTCAGCATCGGCGCACCGGTGATCACGGTTAGCGCGCCGTTGCGAGGCAAAGTGTCCGGCGTCCTTGCCGCAGATCTCAAGCTCGACAGCTTCAGCGAATTCGTCCAGGCGCAACGACCTGGAGCGCACGGCAGTGTCTTGATCTTCGACTCGACCGGCGCGCTTATTGCCCACCCCAATTTCGCACAATTCACTGTCGATGCGATGACGCATCCATCCCAACCGCAATTGCCAAGCATCAAGGAAATCAACTCCGGAGTCGTGCAGGAAGCCTTGCGAAGGTCGGATGGTCGCGACCACTACGATGGAAGCATCCGTGACGATCACGGGCGGGACTTTCTGTTCAGGATGACAAAATTCAACCTGGGTGAGCAGTACAACGCCAACATCTTGTTGCTGGCGGCCCAAGAAGACTTTGCTCAAGGTGTTCGCAAGCTCCAGTTCACCGGATTAATCCTCGCGATTATCGCCAGCGCTGCTTTTATTCCGGTCATTTGGATATTTGGCGGCGGAATGTCTCGATCCCTAAGAGACATTACTGCCCAAGCAGTCAAACTCCAGACGCTGGCTGCGCCCGGTCCCTCGTCGGTAACGTCACGCATCAAGGAAGTTCACGAGCTCGGCAGTGCAATGGAGCTCGCGCAACGCGCCATGTGGTCGTTCGCACATTTTGTCCCCAAGGAGATCGTCCAGCGGATCGTCGATGATTCCATCTCAACCGAGCTTGGCGGTGCTCGAGAGGAGATCACCGTCGTTTTCACCGACGTCCGGGATTTTACGACGATCGCAGAGTCCGCCGACCCTGACACTCTCATGCACCAAACGTCGCGATATTTTTCCGTGCTTACGGAGGCTTTCCTCGCCGAAGGCGGAACAGTCGACAAGTTCATTGGCGACGCAGTGATGGTGTTCTGGAACGCACCCAATCCACAGCCCGACCACGTCGAGCGGGCCTGCCGGACAGCTCTTGCGGGCAGGGCGGCATGTGAAGAGCTCAACTCTCAGTTTGAAACCGAGGGTCTGAAGCCGTTCTTCACGCGATTTGGCATTCATGTCGGGGAGGCCGTCGTCGGCAATCTCGGGTCGACGGAGCGCATGAACTACACTGCCCTTGGCAATACGGTAAATCTGGCGGCGCGCCTCGAAGGGCTGAACAAGCAATTTGGGACCACCATTCTTGTGAGCGAAGGCGTCTATTCGCGGGTTCAGCACTGCTTCCAATTCAGAGCCTTCGAGTCGGTGGTTGCCAAGGGCATGACGAAGGAAACCCGCATCTTCGAGTTGGTCGGGGCCGCGATAGGAAATCAATGATGCCAGGTGTCATGCCAAGGTTGTTCGGCTTGTTGCTGATGCTCGCTGTCTCAGCGGCTCACGCAGGCGAGGACACCATTAAAATCGGAATTCTCCATTCTTCGTCAGGAACCATGGCAATCAGCGAGTCGGCGCTCAAGAACACCGTTCTCATGCTGATAGCAGACCAAAACAAGAAGGGCGGGCTGCTCGGACGGAAACTGGAGCCGGTCGTTGTTGATCCCGCGTCCGATTGGAACGTCTTTGCGGAAAAAGCCAGGCAACTACTCTCGAACGACAAGGTCGCCGTTGTATTTGGATGCTGGACCTCCGCCTCGCGCAAGTCCGTGCTGCCGATTTTCGAGGAATTGAACGGCTTGCTCTTCTACCCTGTGCAGTACGAGGGTGAAGAAAGCTCGCGTAGCATTTTCTACACCGGAGCCGCGCCCAACCAGCAAGCAATTCCGGCCGTTCGATATCTGATCAGCAATGAGGGGGGCAAGGTTCGCAGATGGGTTCTGCTCGGTACCGACTACGTTTACCCGCGCACGATCAACCGAATCCTGAGCGCGTATCTTGCTGCAGACGGGGTGTCGCCAGATGACATCATGACGATCTATACGCCGTTCGGCCATTACGAATGGCGAGAGATCGTCAGGCGGATCAAGGCCTTCGGTTCGGAGGGAAAAAACCGCAGTCATATCAACCGTTAACGGCGATGCAAACACGCACCTCTACAGCGAACTAGCAGCCCAACACGTAGACGCCAACGTAATTCCGGTGATGGCTTTCTCGATGGGCGAGCGCGAATTGCTTGATGCGGACATTGCCCCCGTCGGGCACCTGGCGGCCTGGAATTACTTCCAGTCGGTCAAGTCAGCAGAGAACGACGCTTTCGTGAACATGTGGGCGGACTTCAACCAGCAACGAGACAAAACCACGAATGATCCGATGGAGGCCACCTTCATTGGCTTCAGGATGTGGGCGCAAGCCGTCGTCCAGGCGGGCACAACCAACATAGATGCGGTCCGGCAAGCCACGTACGGTCAGAGGATCAAGGCGCCGAGCGGCTTCGAGGTTGTAATGAACACCAATCATCATCTTTCCAAGCCGGTCATGATAGGCAAGATAAATTCTTCCGGGACCTTCAATGTCATCTGGCAGTCGATCAATCCGGTCCGAGCCGATGCGTGGAGCAGGTACATCCCCGACAGCGCCAACCGTACGGCCGATTGGACCTTTCCCTGGGTCTGCGGGGGATGCATCGAGCCGACGTACAAGGAGTGGTGACGGACGTGGCGGACCTGGTCAGGAAATCAAGCCGCATGGACGTCAACCAGTTTGCGCTGGTGAGCATGCCCGAGGACCACAAGGAGGGCGTCGCGGCATTTCTGAAGCGCCGCAACCGCCGCTTCCTCGAGGACGCGCTGACACGCACCGCAACGAGCATCGCGTGCGTGCGCTCGCCAGCGATGTCACGAAAAAATGGCGGACTCCTCAAGAATTAAATCGAACGACATCCAGTCAAAAAAGCTATACACCGTGGCCACAATCGATTGACTTGGCGTTACGCGTCCACGGAGGAGACAGAATGAAAACAGTACAAACGATGCTGGCTGAAGCCGAGGCCGAAGTGCCGCGCATCAGCCCGGACGAAGCCAAGGGATTGCTGGGCAGGGCCGACGTGTTGTTCCTCGACGTTCGTGAGCCTGCGGAGGTAGCAACCTCAGGCAAGGTGTCCGGCGCTGTTGCCGTGCCGCGCGGCCTTGTCGAGTTCCGCGCCGATCCGGCCTCGGCGATGCATGACAAAGCCTTCGACCGCGCCAAGACGGTGATCGCGTATTGTGCTTCAGGTGGACGCTCAGCGCTCGTCGGCAAGACCCTCAAGGAAATGGGTTATTCCAACGTGCGCAATCTCGGCGGCTTCAAGGGTTGGCTGGAGGCGGGCGGAGACGTGGAAAAAGCCTGACCGCCTTGTCGGAACGCGTTGAGGCCAAACGGCCTCAACGCGCCTGTCCACTGCCGCCGATGTTCCAGCCCCGGGCGCCTTCGCCAAAGATCTCATGGCCGGTTGCGGTCACCGCAACTGTGTCCTCCAGCTTGATGAAGCCACGGCGCGGATGCTTCATCGTCGTTTCGATCGACACTACCATGCCGGGCTCCAATGGCCGGCGCGCGTCCGGGTCATCGTAGGGAATGGGACCTTTGGCCGTCAGGCGAGGGGCCTCATGGCTGACCAGCCCCATGCCGTGAGCAAGAAAGTCGGTGCAGGCGTGCTGGCTGGACCGTGCCAGCTCCCTCTCGGCCGCGACGTAGATTTCACCGCCCATGGCACCCGGCCGAACTGCTGCGAACGCGGCCCGCTGGATGGCTTCGATTTCAGCCAGCAGGTCCTTGAGCTCGCTGTCCGGTTCGCCGAGCACCGCCATCCGCGCGAGGTCGCCGATATAGCCGTGATAGTTGCCGCCGGAATCCAGCGACAGCACGTCGCCGTTCTCCCAGCGCTGTGCCGAAGGCGCCCGGTTGTGGCTGGAGCCGCAAGCCAGCAGGCAATACTCGAACGTCAATCCGCGCTTCACCTCGACAATCTTCAGCGCATCGGAAAGCTGCTGCTTGGTGGTGCCCGGGCCGTGGTTCGCGATGACCTCGATCATGGAGTCGATCACCAATTCCGACGCCTTCTTCAGCCTGGCCAATTCGGCGGGAGATTTCACGGCGCGCAGGCGCTCGAGCACCAGCAGCGCGTCCTCGATCTCGCTGTCGGGCAGGGCATCCGAAAGGGCCCTGCCGGCGTCCATCGGCAGAAACGGCATCTCGACGCCGACCCGCTTCATCGGCACGCCCGCATCCTTGATCAGGCTGACCGCCTGTGAAATGGCGTCCACCGATCCGTTTCCTTCGGTACGAACCTGCGGAACCCACAGCGGCGCTACGGCCCGCTGATGGGTCTCCAGCCGATGCCCGATATAGACCGCCTTGTCTGGCGCGCCTTTCGGATAGATCACGACCGGCAGGTACCGGCTAACCCCGAGCGCATCCATGTAGTCGAAGAAGATCGCGCGCTCGGCGCCGAGCAGATATTGGACATTGTGTTTGGAGGTCGCGACCAGGATGTCGAGCCTGGCCGCTTCCATCAGCAAGTCGAGCTTGGCCGTGTCGAATGGAATGGCGCTAGGTTTGGTCGGACGGCTGATGTGTTCTTGCATGACGTACCTCCCGTTGCAGGGCTTCGAACCAGGCGCCGCTTGGACACGGCATTGTGGGCGGGAAGCCGGTTCCTACCAGCGATGAAATCGGCGAGCTCCAATGCATATTGGCCAATACTGGCTGTTTGACCCACAAGTCCGGAATTCGCATAAGGTATATTATGGAATATATATATCTACAATTAGATCAAATATTTAGCCGGATATCCTGACAAACCAAGCCAGCCCGGCGACTGTACGGGCGTTCGTTTGGCCCAAGCAATCCTGCTCCGCCAAAGCCTGTGTTGCCGCCGCGTGCGGACGCTGCAATAAGCGCGCGAGTACGCTGATGACTCGCGACTTCGGGTCATCGCAAGAACAACAATCCTCAAGGGAGAACCCAATGAGTTTTTCACGACGCACGCTTCTCAAGGCATCCGCTGCGTCAGCGGTTCTGGGCGGCATCGGCGCGCCGCTGGTGGCGCGGGCCCAGACCGCCGAATTTAGCTACAAGTACGCCAATAACCTGCCTGATGGGCATCCGCTGAACGCCCGGGCCAAGGAGATGGCGGCGGCAATCAAGGCCGAGACCAATGGCCGGTTCGACCTGCAGATTTTCCCGAACAACCAGCTCGGTTCCGATACCGATATGCTGAGCCAGATCAGGTCCGGCGGCGTCGAATTCTTCACGCTGTCGGGGTTGATTCTGGCGACGCTGGTGCCAGCGGCGTCCATCAGCGGCATCGGCTTTGCGTTCCCGGATTACGACACGGTCTGGAAGGCCATGGACGGAGGCCTGGGTGCCCATATCCGTGGCGAGATCACCAAGGCCAATCTCGTTGTCATGGACAGGATCTGGGACAACGGCTTCCGCCAGACCACTTCGTCGACCAGACCGATCAACGGCCCTGATGACCTCAAGGGCTTCAAGATCCGCGTGCCGGTGTCGCCGCTCTGGACGTCGATGTACAAGGCGTTCGATGCAGCGCCCGCCTCGATCAATTTCAGCGAAGTTTACTCCGCGCTGCAGACCAGGATCGTCGAGGGCCAGGAAAATCCGCTGGCGATCATCTCGACGGCGAAGCTGTATGAAGTCCAGAAGTTCTGTTCGCTGACCAACCATATGTGGGACGGCTTCTGGTTCCTGGCGAACCGCCGCGCTTGGGAAAAGCTGCCTGAGGATATCAGGACCATCGTCGCCAAGAACATCAACGCGGCGGCCGTCAAGGAGCGTAAGGACGTCGCCAAGCTGAATGCCGGCCTGCAGCAGGAACTGGCCGGCAAGGGCCTTACTTTCAACCAGCCCAACGTGACGCCGTTCCGCGATAAGCTGCGCTCGGCCGGGTTCTACGCGGAATGGAAAGGTAAATACGGCGACCAGGCTTGGGAGCTGCTCGAAAAGTCCGTCGGCAAGCTGTCGTAACGTCTGAGGGCCGTCATGGCTCATGCCGAAATGACCGAAGCTGTTGGCGGTGAGGTGGGGCAGCCCCCTCGCCGCCATCAGTTGTTGGCGTCGATCGAACACACCCTGGGAATGCTGGTCGAAATCCCGGCGGCCCTCCTGGTCGTCGCCGAGATCGTGATCCTGTTTGCCGGCGTGGTGGCGCGTTATGCGCTGCACCGGCCGCTGATCTGGTCGGACGAGCTGGCGTCGATCCTGTTCCTGTGGCTCGCCATGCTGGGCGCCGCGGTCGCGTTCCGGCGCGCCGAGCACATGCGAATGACTGCGGTGGTCGCCAGCGCGAAGCCTGCCATGCGCGCCTATCTCGATCTGGTGGCGACAGTAGCTGCGCTGGCGTTTCTCATCCTGATTGCCTGGCCGGCTTACGAATACGCCTACGAGGAAAGCTACATCACCACGCCGGCGCTGCAGATCAGCAATATCTGGCGCGCCGCGGCGCTGCCGGTCGGCATCGCGTTGATGGCGCTGTTTGCCTTCCTGCGGCTGGCGCGATCGGGCAATGGTCGGACCATGATGGCTGCGATCCTGTCGGTCGCACTTGTCATCGCGGTTTTCTGGCTGCTCAGGGGCTCGCTGAAGCCGCTCGGCAATCTCAATCTGATCATCTTCTTTGTCGGCGTCGCCGGCTTCTGCGTCTTTGCCGGCGTGCCAATCGCGTTCGGCTTCGGGCTTGCGACCTACGGCTATCTGGCGCTGACCACGGGCACGCCACTGATGGTGCTGGTCGGCCGCATGGATGAGGGCATGAGCCACCTGATCCTGCTGTCGGTGCCCCTGTTCGTCTTCCTGGGCCTCTTGATCGAGATGACGGGCATGGCGCGAGCCATGGTGGCGTTTCTGGCGAGCCTTCTGGGCCATGTCCGCGGAGGGTTGCACTACGTGCTGGTCGGGGCGATGTATCTGGTGTCAGGCATTTCGGGCTCGAAAGCTGCCGACATGGCCGCCGTGGCGCCGGTGCTGTTCCCGGAGATGAAGGCGCGGGGCGCCAAGCCGGGCGATCTGGTCGCCCTCCTCTCCGCCACGGGCGCACAGACCGAAACCATTCCGCCGAGCCTCGTGCTGATCACCATCGGTTCGGTCACCGGCGTCTCGATTGCAGCGCTGTTCACCGGCGGCCTGTTGCCGGGCCTGGTGCTGGCGATCACGCTGTCGGCGCTGGTGTGGTGGCGTTACCGGAACGAGGATCTGCGGCACGTCACGCGGGCGAGTGGCGGGGAGATCGTCCGCGCGTTCGCCATCGCCCTGCCCGCCATCGCGCTGCCGTTCGTGATCCGCTACGCCGTAGTCGAGGGCATCGCGACCGCGACCGAGGTTTCCACGATCGGCATCGTCTATGCCTTCATCGTCGGCTACCTGATTTACGGCCTCTTGATCTACCGCAATTTCGACTGGCGGCGGATCATGCCAATGCTGGTCGAAACCGCATGCCTGTCGGGCGCGATTCTGCTCATCATCGGCTGCGCCACCGGCATGGCCTGGGGCCTCACGCAATCAGGCTTTTCGCGGACGCTGGCGGCCGCCATGACCGGCCTGCCCGGTGGCTCGGCGACGTTCATCGCCGTGTCGATCGTGGCCTTCGTGATCCTGGGCAGCGTGCTCGAGGGCATTCCGGCGATCGTGCTGTTCGGGCCGCTATTGTTTCCGATCGCCCGCGCCGTCGGCGTGCACGAGGTCCACTACGCAATGATCGTTATTCTCGCGATGGGTATCGGGCTATTCGCTCCGCCCTTCGGAGTGGGCTATTATGCCGCCTGTGCCATCGGGCGCGTCGACCCGGCCGAGGGTATCCGGCCGATCTGGGGTTACCTGTTGGCGCTGATGGTCGGCCTGATTATCGTGGCGATCTTCCCGTGGATTTCCATCGGGTTCTTGTAGAGTCAACGACGTAATGGGACAAAGCCGATGAGCGCAGCCCAGAACCAATATTCAATCGGATTGGACAAGACGCCGGCGAACTACGTGCCGCTGACACCGCTCAGCTTCCTCGCGCGCAGCGCCGCCGTCTATCCCGATCACGTCAGCACGGTCTATGAAGGCCGCAGCTTTACCTGGGCCGAGACCTATGAGCGCTGCCGACGCTTTGCATCCTGGCTCGCCGGGCGCGGCATTGGTCACGGCGATACGGTCGCGGCGATGCTGCCGAACATCCCGGCCATGAACGAGGTGCATTTCGCCGTGCCGATGGCAGGCGCCGTCCTGAACGCGCTGAACATCCGGCTCGATGCGCCCTCGATTGCATTCCAGCTCGATCATGGCGGCGCAAAGATCATCCTGGTCGATCCCGAATTCTCCGGCGTGATCGCGGAAGCGCTGACGTTGATGAAAGGCGCAAAGCCCTTAGTCATTGATGTCGACGACGCGACATTTGCGGGCGGCAAGCGGATCGGTGAGCTCGAATACGAGGCGGCGGTCGCGGCGGGCGATCCGGCTTTCGTCGCAGGACTGCCCGGCGATGAGTGGGACGCGATTGCGCTGAGCTATACCTCGGGCACCACGGGCAACCCGAAGGGCGTCGTGACCCATCACCGCGGCGCCTATCTCAATGCCGTCAGCAATATTCTGGCCGGCAATCTCGGCCAGCATCCGGTGTATCTGTGGACGCTGCCGATGTTCCACTGCAACGGCTGGTGCTTTCCGTGGACGGTAGCGGCTTCCGCCGGCATCAATGTCTGCCTGCGCAAGGTCGATCCGGCAAAAATCTTTGAGCTGATCCCGAAGCACGGCGTGACCCACATGTGCGGCGCGCCGATCGTCTACAACACGCTGATCAACGCGCCCGGCGCGCCGAAGGGCAAAGCCGCGCGCCCCGTCGTCGGGCTGATCGCAGGCGCCGCGCCGCCAGTGGCGGTCCTCGAAGGCGCCGAAAGCATCGGCATCAAGCTGACCCATGTCTACGGGCTGACTGAAGTCTATGGCCCCGCCTCCGTCTGCGCCGAGCAGCCGGGCTGGGACGACCTGCCCGCCGACCAGCGCGCCCAGATGAAGCGCCGGCAGGGCGTGCCCTACCCGCTGGAGGAAGCCGTCACCGTGCTCGATCCTGTGACGATGCAGGAGGTGCCGCGCGATGGCGAAACCATCGGCGAAGTGATGTTCCGCGGCAATATCGTGATGAAGGGCTATCTGAAGAACGAGAAGGCAACGCAAGAAGCCTTCGCCGGCGGCTGGTTTCACACCGGCGACCTCGGCGTGCTCGACGAGCATGGCTACGTCATCATCAAGGACCGTTCCAAGGACATCATCATATCGGGCGGCGAGAACATCTCCTCCGTCGAGGTCGAGGACGTCCTCTACAAGCATCCGGCCGTGCTGTTCGCGGCCGTCGTCGCCAAGCCCGACTCGAAATGGGGCGAAGTGCCCTGCGCCTTCGTCGAGCTGAAGGAAGGCGCCAAGGCGACGGAAGCGGACATCATCGCCTTCTGTCGCAGTCACATGTCCGGCTTCAAGACGCCGAAGGCGGTCGTGTTCGGCACCATCCCGAAGACTTCAACCGGAAAGATCCAGAAATTCCTGCTGCGCAACCAAGTCGACTCGGCGAAGGCGATTTCGGCCTAGATTCGTAGGGTGGGCAAAGGAGCGTCAGCGACGTGCCCACCATCTATCACCGATCGCGCTTCAAAATGGTGGGCACGCTGTCGCTTTGCCCACCCTACGGGCCCTACGCCTTCTCTCGCTTGACCGGCGGATAATACTGCGGCGCCTCGGTGCGCTCGTACATGCCGTAGTCGCGCATCACCTCGAAAATGCGAAAGTACTGGGTTGTCGGGTCGGCAAACAGGCGCGAGCCGAATTCGATGCCGGCTCGATCGTCCGGTAAATCGACCAGATGTGCAAAATGCTCCTCGCGATAGACGCTCGCGAAAGCGTCACGGCGCCATTCGGTCTCCGCCGCTAGCGTGGCATTCTTCGATTCCGAGGCGAGGATGTATGTCGGCTTGCGCCTGGCGGGATCATTGTAGGGCGTGCGCCGCTCGGGCTGCCAGATCGGCTGTCCGTGCCTTTGTTCGTGAATGACCTGGGCAACGCGGATGCGATAGTCCGAAAAGACCCTCTCGCGGCCGATGGTCTGGACATCGTGATGGTAGGGATGGGCCCGCCATGCCGTCAGGGCCGCCTCGTCCTGCCATATCTGATAGGACAGCAGCAGGTTCTCCCGCGTCAAACTCCTGAAGCGATCGATGAAGAGGCAGCCGCCCATCGCCTCAAGGTCGGGCTTTAGCGAGGCCGCGAGATCGAGATATTGATTGCGGTGTCCGGGCCTTGTCTGAACTTCAAAGAACAGGCCAATCATCGAAATTCCTCCGCGGCCTGCGATCGAGTTTGCACTGCGCAACCGATCTTCTGTCCGGGTTCTCAAGCACCAGCCTCATCCCGTCATAGGCCGGCATGATGTCCGGCGGAAGGCCCTGCCGTGTCACCTCTTAGTAGAGGTCATTCCGCGCTGCGGGTCCTAGCCGAGTTCCAGCCGCATCCCGTCATAGGCAGGGATCACGCCGGCCGGCAGGCTCTGGCGCAGCACCTCGTAATCGAGATCGGAATGCATGTTGGTGATGACGGCGCGCTTCGGCTTGAAGCGCTCGATCCATGACAGCGCGTCATTGACGCTGAAATGGCTGGGATGGCCGGCATAGCGCAGCCCGTCGACGATCCAGAGGTCGAGGTTTTCCAGCGCGGGCCAGCTTTCCTCGGGAATGTCGTGGAGGTCGGGCGTGTAGGCGGCGGCCCCGACGCGGAAACCCAGCGCGGGAATCCTGCCGTGGTGAACCAGAAAAGCGGAAAGCTTCACCGGGCCGCCCTTCCCTTCGGTGGTGTGGTTTTCGCCCGCTTCGATCGAATGCCGCGTCAGGATCGGCGGATAGTCGCTGCCCTCAGGCGCGATAAAGCAATAGGAGAACCGCGCCATCATGTCTTTGGCGGTCGATTGGTTGAAGTAGACGGGAATGCGGCGGCGCTGGTGCAGCACGACCGAACGCAGATCGTCCATGCCGTGGGTCTGGTCGGCATGTTCATGTGTCAAGTACACCGCGTCGATGTGATCGACCTCGGCATCGATCAACTGCTCGCGCAGGTCGGGCGAAGTGTCGATCACGATCCGCGTAGTGCCGTGCGCGCCCGTGCGCTCGACCAGCAGCGAGCAGCGTCGGCGGCGGTTTTTTGGATTGTTGGGATCGCAGGCGCCCCAGCCGAGTGCCGGACGCGGCACGCCGGCGGAGGAGCCACAGCCGAGGATGGTCAGCGTCACCGTCATGCCGCGGCCTTTGGCGCCGGCACCTTGGAGAACAGGCGGAAGAAGTTTTCGGTTGTCTGCCGCGATATCTCCTCAAGCGAAACGCCGCGGGTTTCCGCCAGCACTTTTGCGATTTCGACCACGTAGGACGGCTCGTTGCGCTTGCCGCGAAACTTGCCGGGCGCCAGATAGGGCGCATCGGTTTCGACCATGATGCGGTCGGCCGGCAGCTCGGCGGCGAGTTCGCGCAAGGCTTCCGATTTCTTGAACGTCAAAATGCCCGTGAACGAGATCGACAGGCCGAGACCAATCGCCTTCATCGCCAGTTCACGCCCGCCGGTGTAGCAATGCAGCACCGCGCGGAACGGCCCCTTGGCGATCTCGTCTTCGAGAATGCGGCCGCAATCCTCGTCGGCATCGCGGGTATGGATCACCAGCGGCAGGCCGGTGGCGCGAGCGGCGGCGATATGCGCGCGAAAGCCGCGCTCCTGTGCCTCGCGGGAGCCGTGTTGGTAGAAATAATCCAGCCCCGCCTCGCCCAGCGCCACGACCTTCGGATGCTGGGTCAGCTCGATCAGTTCGCTGGCGGGAATGCCATCCTCCTCATCGGCATGATGCGGATGGGTGCCGACCGAGCAATAGACGTTGGGAAACCGCTCGGCGATGGCCAATAACCCGCCGAGCCGCTTCACCCGGGTCGAGATGGTGACGATACGGCCGATGCCTGCCGTCTCGGCGCGCGTGACGAGGGCGTCGAGATCCTCGGCGAAATCCGGAAAGTCGAGGTGGCAGTGGCTGTCGACGAGCATGGCTTGCAAACCGCTCAATCCGCCTTTGGTTCGACGTAGCGCGGAAATACGCCGACCGGCGGCGGCAGCGCCGTGCCGGCCTTGATCCGCGTGCCGAGCGCTGCGAAGTCACGTGTCTCCTTCTCGTCGGGAATGCCGAGACTGTCGAGCAACTTGCTCGAGGCATCCGGCATCACCGGCTGGGTCAGGATGGCGACCTGCCGCACGACTTCCGCGGTGACATACAATACGGTTTTCTGCCTGTCAGGATCGGTCTTGGCCAGCGCCCATGGCGCCTCGCCCGCGAAATAGCGGTTGGCTTCGGCCACGACGGCCCACACCGCGTTCAGCCATTGATGGATCTGTTGGGTGGCCATCGCGGTGCGCGAGGCTTCCAGCATGCTATCCGCCTGCGCCAGCATCGCCTTGTCGTTGTCGGTGAACTCGCCGGGCTCCGGCAGCACGCCGCCGAGTTGCTTGGCGATCATCGACAGCGAGCGCTGCGCCAGGTTGCCGAGATCATTGGCGAGATCGGCATTGATGCGCGCGACGATGGCTTCATGGTTGTAGTTGCCGTCCTGTCCGAACGGCACCTCGCGCAGGAAGAAATAGCGCATCTGGTCGACGCCGTACTGGTCGGCGAGATTGAAGGGATCGACGACATTGCCGACCGACTTCGACATCTTCTCGCCCCTGCTGAACAGGAAGCCGTGCGCGTAGACCCGCTTCTGCACGGGGATGCCCGCCGACATCAGGAATGCCGGCCAGTACACCGCGTGGAAGCGGATGATGTCCTTGCCGATAACGTGGACGTCCGCGGGCCAGTAGCGCCAGTTCGCGGCGCTCTCGTCGGGGAAGCCGACGCCGGTGATGTAGTTGGTCAGCGCATCGACCCAGACATACATCACATGCTCAGGGTCATTGGGCACCTTGACGCCCCAGTCGAACGTCGTGCGTGAAATCGAGAGATCCTTCAGCCCGCCCTTGACGAAGCTAATGACCTCGTTGCGGCGTGAATCCGGTCCGATGAAGTCCGGCTGGCTCTCGTAAAGCGCGAGCAGGCGGTCTTGATAGGCGGACAGCTTGAAGAAGTAGCTCTTCTCCTCGACCCACTCGACCGGTGAGCCCTGCGGGCCGCGGCGCACATTGTCCTCGCCGAGGACGGTTTCCTCCTCGGCGTAATAGGCTTCGTCGCGCACCGAATACCAGCCGGCATAGGTGTCGATATAGATGTCGCCGTTCTGCTGCATCCGGTTCCAGACCACCTGGACCGAGCGATGATGGTCAGGCTCCGTGGTGCGGATGAAGCGGTCGAACGACACGTTGAGACGCTCGTCCATTTCCTTGAACCGCCCGGCATTGCGCGCGGCGAGGTCAGCAACTCCCATTCCCTCGCTTTCGGCGGTCTGCACCATCTTCAGGCCGTGCTCGTCGGTGCCGGTCAGGAAGAACACGTCCTTGCCGTTGAGCCGCTGAAACCGCGCCAGCGCATCGGTTGCGATCGCCTCGTAGGCGTGGCCGATATGCGGAATGCCGTTGGGATAGGCGATCGCCGTGGTGATGAAGTAGGTGTCGCGCTCGGCAGCCACCGGTGGCTGGGCTGCGGCAGCCGGCTTCGCGCGCGGCGTGGCTGGCTTTGCACGTTTAGCTACGGGGGCTGCCTGTACGACGGGGATTGTTTCCTGCACCGTTACCGTGCGCGGCTTCGTCGTTTTGTTCGCGGATTTCTTCGCCGATTTCTTGGCAGGTTTCGCGGCTGCTTTCTTAGCAGCTTTCTTTGGCGACTTTTTCGCGACTTTCTTTGCAGCTTTCTTCGAAGCCTTGCCGGACTTCTTCACGACGCGCTTGCTCTTGGCTGCACCTTTCCTGGCGGCACGCTTTTTCGCCGCGGCCTTCTTGCTGGCGCGGGCGGGCAGCGCTTTACGAGTTTTCTTCGCCTTGCGCTTTTTCGAAGCTTTCTTTCCAGCCGTCGCCACCACGAATTCCTTTATACGTCATAATTGTCGGGATTGTTCTCAGGCGGAGCGTTACCGCGTCGCTTCCGCGAGCATCCCAAACACCGAGAAAACCAGCGGTTTTCGCTCCAAATTATAGGATTCGGTGTCGCGCGCGGCGCGGACGATCTTTTCCCATACCTCAGCCAACCGTGCAAGGCGGGCCAGATTCGCGTTGGCATCGTCAGTGCGCAGCTTTTCGCCGATCCAGCGATCGATGCCGTCGATGAAAGCCGCCAACGCCACCCGGTCGCTGGTGCCAAGCGCGTCGCCCAGCGCATGCAGCTCGCGCGGGTCGACCTGCGGCAGCGTCGCCAGCAGCGCCGCGGTCCGCTGCTGCAGCTTCAGCGCATCGCCGCCGAGCAGCGTCAGCGCGCGGGACACGCTCCCCTCCGCGGCATCGGCAGCCTCCGATAGCGCCGGATCATCGGGCGCCATGTCAGCGGCCCGCGACGCCGCGCGAATGACGTCGTCGGTCGCGAGTGGCCGCAGCGGCAGCTTGCGGCAACGGGACAGGATCGTCGGCAAGGCCCGCGCCGGCGAGTGACTGACGAGAAGGAACAGCGATCGTTGCGGCGGCTCTTCGAGGATCTTGAGCAGCGCGTTGGCAGCGTTCGGATTGAGCTCGTCCACGGTGTCGACGATGCATACCCGCCAGCCGTCCACCGCCGCGGTCGAGCCGAAGAACGAAATCGTCTCCCGCGTCTCGTCGACGGTAATCACGGTGCGCATCACGCCGCGATCGTTGAGGCCGCGTTCCAGCACCAATAGCCCGCCATGCGCACCGGCAGTAACCTGGCGCGCGACGGGATCATTCGGATCGAGCGCAAGCGTCTCGGCGTGCTGCACCGAAGTCGCCATGGGCTTGGAATTCGCGAGCACGAAGCGGGCCATGCGATAGGCCAGCGTCGCCTTGCCGATGCCCTGTGGGCCGCCGATCAGCCAGGCATGCGGAATGCGCCCGCTGCGATAGGCATTGAGCAACGCCATCTCGGCCTCACGGTGGCCGAACAGATCGACCGTTACGCGGGGATGCCTGACCGCCACGTCCTGCTCAGTCTTGCGCGCGCTCATGCCGTGCCCGCCGGGCTCGGGACTGTGAACACGTGATCGCGCAGCGCAGTCCAGACGCGGGTGGCGACCGTGTCGGCATCGGCATTGGCATCGATCAGCACGCAGCGCTGCGGGTCCTCGGCGGCGATCTGCCGGTAGGCGTCGCGCAGATCCTGATGAAACTGCAGATCTTCCGACTCAAACCGGTCAGGCACGCCGCTGCCGCGGCGAGCCGCGGCCCGCTGCAGGCCGACTTCCACGGGGATGTCCAGAATGATGGTCAGGTCCGGCTTGAGATCGCCGATGGTGACGCGCTGCATGGCGTTGAGCACGATGGGCGAGACCTGCCCCAGACTGCCCTGGTAGGCGCGGGTCGAATCCGAGAAGCGGTCGCACAGCACCCACGTTCCCTGGCCGAGCGCGGGCTGGATGACGGTGCGAACGTGATCGTCGCGGGCGGCAGCGAACAGCAACGTCTCCGCCTCCGGTCCAAGCAGCTTGCCCATTCCCGACAGCACAAGATGCCGCATGATCTCGGCGCCCGGCGAGCCTCCCGGCTCGCGGGTAACGATGGCGCGCAACTTTGCCGCTCCAAGGCGCTCGGCGAGCTTCTTGATCTGCGTGGACTTTCCGGAGCCCTCGCCGCCCTCAAATGTAATGAACTTCCCGCGTCCGGAAGGCCGCTGCAGCGTTGCCTGGGTCATGCTCAGAGCTTCTCTGCGCTCGCGCGGAACATGCCGATGACGAGCTCGCTGGCTCCGTCGATCGCGCGACGCATGGTCGAGCCGGTGCCGATCGCTTCCGCGGCATAGACCGGCGCCTCCACCGCGATATTGGCGCCGCGCCACACCTTGACGACGCCGACCGGCTGGCCGGCCTGCACCGGCGCCTGCACCGGGCCCTTGTAGACGATGCGCGCGATCAGCTTCTCGTTGCCGTTTTTCGGTACCATCACCTTGATCGGCTCGGGGCTTGCAAGCTTCACCGAGCGGCTTTCGCCGCCAAACACCTTGGCATAGCCGACCTGCTGGTTGGCTGCGAACAGCGTGCGCGTCTCGAAATTGCGAAAACCCCATTCCAGCATCTTCTTGGCCTCGGAGGCGCGATCGTCGGAATCCTCGAGTCCATTGATCACGACGATCAGCCGCGTGTCGTTCTGCACGGCGGAGCCGACCATGCCGTAGCCGCCCTCCTTGGTGAAGCCGGTCTTCAACCCGTCGGCGCCGTTGAGCGTGTTCAGCAGTGGATTGCGGTTCTGCTGCCGGATCTTGTTCCAGATGAACTCCCTCTCGCCGAACAATTTGTACATGTCGGGATAGGTCAGGATCAGGTGGCGGGCGAGTTTTGCCAGTTCCCGAACTGTCATCTTGTTGGCCGGATCAGGCAGTCCGCTGGAATTTCCGAACGTCGACTTCGGCATGCCAAGCTCGCGCGCCCGTTTGGTCAGGAAGTCGGCGGCAAAGATCCGCTCGTTGCCGGCCATGCCTTCGGCGAGCGCAATGCAGGAATCATTGCCGCTCTGGATGATCGCGCCCTTCAACAGGTCGTCCACCGACACCTTGCTGTTGAGAATGGCAAACATGGTCGAGCCGCCGGCCGGCGCACCACCCTTGCGCCAGGCGTTCTCGCTGATCCGGTATTCGTCCGTCGGCTTTATCTTGCCTTCCTTGATGGCGTTGAACGCCACCTCGACCGTCATCAGCTTCATCATGCTGGAAGGCGCCCGCAATTCGTCGGCGTTCTTCTCGAACAGCACGCTGCCGCTGGACGCTTCGACCAGGATCGCAGTCGGTGCGTCGCCGTCGAAGCCGCCCTCCTCCTTCTTCGGCGCGCCCTGCACGCTGTTGTTGGCGGCGTACACCATCCCGCCCCAACCGACCGCGAGCGCGAGGACGGCGGCCATCAGGCCACGCCACGGGTTGATGGCCGCGGCGTCGGATTTGCGGGAAACGGAAGTCTCTGCTGCCATCGGCGATGTCCTGAATCCGTGCGTTCTAACAGTTGGAAGTATCGCAAACAACACAGTGTTTGGACTTGCCTTTTGGACTTGCCGCCGTGTCGATCGGATTGCGGCACCGAACGAAGGAACGTATCGTGGCGATACTGCAATTTCCCGACAGGATACGAAAAACAGGGCGGAAACGCGATGCCATCCTCACGCACCATTTCCGCCAACGGGCTGGAGCTGTTTGTGCTCGAACAAGGCCAGGGCCCGCTGGTGCTGCTCTGCCATGGCTGGCCCGAACTATCCTACTCCTGGCGGCACCAGATCGGAGCCATCGCGGATGCCGGTTTCCATGTCGTCGCCCCCGATATGCGCGGGTTCGGCCGGACCAGCGCGCCAGAGGACGTCGGCGCCTACACCATCTTCCACAATGTCGGCGACATGATCGCGCTGGTGGCGGCACTCGGCGAAAAGCAGGCCGTCATTGTCGGCCATGACTGGGGTGCGCCGGTCGCCTGGCACGCGGCGATGTTCCGGCCCGATATCTTCACCAAGGTCGCGGGCCTCAGCGTTCCGCCCCCCTCCCGCGGACGCGGCCTGCCGCTCGAAACCTTGCGGCAAAACGGCATCACCAATTTCTACTGGCAGTATTTTCAGGCTCCCGGCGTCGCCGAGGCCGAGTTCGAGCGCGATGTCGCCGCGACAATGCGGATCGTGCTGGGCGGGCGCGGGTTCTCCGATCCGGCGGCCCATCAATATGTTCAGGAGGGCAAGGGGTTCCTCGCCGATGCCGATCCGAATCGGCCGTTGCCGAACTGGCGGACCGAGGCTGACCTCGCCTATTTCGCGGAGGTCTATCGAAAGTCAGGCTTTCGCGGCGGGCTCAACTGGTATCGCAACATCGACCGCAATTGGGAACTGACTGCGCCGTGGCAGGGCGCGCAAATCCACCAGCCGTCGCTGTTCATCGCGGGATCGAAGGATGGCGTCATCACCGGGCTGATCGGCGCGAAGCTGGTCAAGGAGATGGAGCGCGTGCTGCCGAATTTGCGGCGGAAGCTCATTCTCGATGGGGCCGGTCATTGGATTCAGCAGGAGCGACCCGACGAGGTCAACGCTGCCCTGATCGATTTCCTGAATGGCTAGTACAGCCCGCGGCCGTTGAGGACTTCGCTCGGCCCCCGCGGATCGACCGGCAGGTAAGCCCGGCTCGGAGTCGCATAGCGTGCATCGTTCTCGTAGGACACGGCGCGCGGGTTCTCCGCGGGACGCCCGCGCGAGCGGCTGGAGGCCGACATTTCCGAAGTCGCATTGATCGAGGCGTAGTCGGCCGAGGTATTGCCGAGGCTATAGGGCCGCCCTTCCGGCATCGGAACTTCTCCCCGGATTCGGCCCGCAGACGACGACATCTCCGGCACAAACGGACGGGCCGAAGCGACCCGGACCGTGGAAGGGGACGGCGCGGGCTCGCCGGTCCGAAGCGTCGCCAGGAGCTGGCGGTCGTCGGAACCCTCTAGTGGCGCCCGGCCGACATACTCAACGCGGACCTTGGCGACGCCATTTGCTTTGAATTCAAGGAGTTCCGCGGCCTTGTTCGAGACGTCGATGAGGCGGTTGCCGTGGTAAGGGCCGCGGTCGTTGACCCGCACGATGAGCGATTTACCGTTCCGGACATTGGTGACGCGGGCGTAGCTTGGGATCGGCAGCGTCGGATGGGCAGCGGTCAGCGAGGTCATGTCAAAAACCTCGCCATTGGCGGTCAGCCGGCCGTGGAAGTCATCGCCATACCAGGAAGCCATTCCCTCGGCGCGATAGTTCGGATCCTCTTCCGGCACGTAGACCCGGCCTGCGACGGTGTAGGGCTTGCCGACGCGGTAGGTTCCCCCACCCTTCGGCACGGCCTCCCCAAACGCCACCACGCGAGGGCTCGAGGAGACGCCATATTTTGGGTCGACGCGGCTGGCGAATTTGCCGGATGAGGCGCAGTTGGCAAGGAGAAGGCACGTTGCCACGGCAACAGTACCACGTGCCGCCAGGACGATTGTTTTTGGCCGTCGAATCCCCATCGCCCCGATTACCATTTTCAGCGGCCGACTGCCTACGTTGAAGCGTTGCGGCCTTAACCCCACGATGCGACCCACCTCCGCATCACGCTGTGAAGATATCGCAACCGGAACACGGCGGAAATGGGGTCTGCTCCGGTGTGGTGAATGAATGGTTGCTTTGCGTATCCGTTGATCTACGGGCATAGCGCCTCGATTCACCGTGTATGCGCCCTTCGTCGCATCCGTCCTGTGCCCCACTCAGACAATCTGTTGCAGTAAATCATCACTCACGACCGATCTGCGATTCCAGCCTGTGAATCTTTTTGACTGTGCAACGGTGGAGTCGTTCTGTGGATTGCAGGGGCGCGAAGGATTTGTGCGATGATCGAGACGGTTACAGCGGTGATGGGTTTGGTGAGCGCGGGCATTTTCCTTGCACACGCGTTTGAAGGCTATCGTTCCAGAGCTTGAGGTTTGAGCGGCTTGAGGTTTGAACGCTTGGCGGTTCGGGGGGACCGCGGCTTCGGACAGACGGCTCGGTAGAGATTCAGAAAGCTTTAATAAATTCGGACGAGCATCTGAGTGGTAGGTGTATCATGCGCAACCACGACATTGTCTCCAACGGATTTCTTGCCCTGACCACGGCCAGCTTCATGCTCCTGTGCTCGAGCCTGCTGGCAGTTGTGTTCGGCTAAACAAGCGTCCGCTCCAATTGCGGCAACGGTGCCGGGACGATGCGATCCCGGCCAGAATTAGCATCTGCCTGACGAACCACTGGCGAGCGTATCGCGGTCGATGCCGCCAGCAAGATTCTTGGTGCGTTTGAAGTGCTCCACACAACCAGTTGCGGGAGCCGGATGCATCGGCCGCTCCGTCGATTGTCTTGAAGCACGTGCCTTGCGCACGAAAAGAGATGGGATCAGGTCAACATTGATCGCGCGAGTGGCGAGCTGTCGTGTTCGGTAGCCCCGCCAGGTTCGCAGCACATTGGCGCCTCGTCGCTGGGTTTCTTCCAAAATGCCGGGATGGGCGCACATCGGGGCCACGTCCGCATTGCGTTCGAGCCAGCCCTACGCTAAGCGACTGAGATTCCTAGTCCGGAAGGGTGGCCGAGTGGTTTAAGGCACCGGTCTTGAAATTCTGGAATGGGCATCCTCGGCTATTTCGGGATGTCCCATTGAGTACGGAAAAGCTTGGGTAATCCCCTCTTCCGATCTCCTTTCGTCCCCGCTTGTTCGATGTCGTCCCAACGAGTTGGGTAGCAAATCGGGTAGCAAGCCCGCCGCGCTTCCGACATTCAGGGGGGCGCAATGGAAGCTTTCTTTTGGACGCTATTGATACTCGCTGCGCTCTACATCGCGCTCCGCATGGCACTGCGCTACTGCTTCCCACCTGACAGATAGGACAGCCCGCCGGTTGTTAGCCGGCGGGCCTGATACCTCAATTCGCCGTGCGCGGCTCAACCGCCAAGAGTTCGAGAGACGTCCGTGTCGGATCGGTGCCCGCGGCCATGTAGGCCAAGGTCGCCATAACCTCAGCCGGCACTATCAACTTGACGACGATCTGCTCGTACTGGCCACCCTCAACGCTCGGCACCGTAAATATTAGGCGCCGATTTGGGCCCAGTTGATCAATGCGGGCCAGCTTATGGCAATACACGTCCGTCGCCTGATCGATTAGGTGCTCGGTCATGCCGTCACCCCTTCGTCTTCGCACTGGTCCCCTTCGAGGTCGAACTCGCACCGCAGCTCGGACGGCAGATAGCAGACAGCCCCCATGGGCGCGATCTCATGGTTACCAAGGGTCGGCTCGTCGTCGGCGTTGTCCTCGAGGTCAGGGTCCAACCCTTCGGTCTGGTCCATCCAGTTGATCAAGTTCTCGATCAGGTCCCGGTACTCGACCAGAGTAGGAGGCGACGTGATCGGCCGGCCCATTAGTTCGGAGAGTTGCGCCGTCAGGCGCTCGGTGGAATTGGCCAGCCGGATAACAGCATGCTGCCAGGCGGGCGTCGGGAAGGCAGGGACGGCCTCAACTGGCGCGGCGGCTGGATTGGAGCCTCGGAACGGACTTAACGAATCCTTGGGCTCCGCACGGGGCGGGAGCATAGGTCTTTGGAGTGTCATGGTGGTGGCTTTCGGTTTGGCTTCTGACAGCCGCGCCCAGTGACAGACCGGGCAGCCGGGGGGTCAGAACCTGCCGAAAGACAGGTCGGCAGCGCTTTTAAGCCTCTCGGCTCTGGACATGGCGCACCGCCCCCGGCATAAAAGCCAGATCGGCGCGCCCGCCAAGGCGCTCCATAGCGCCTAGAAAGCCCGCCAAGGCTTGCTGCGCTTCCGGCAGCAATCGACGCCAATCGATCGCCAGCCTATTTCGGTCCGGGTTCTGACACCCACGGACATGCTGCTCCTGATTTGCTTAAAAAACAATTCCCCTCGTGGGGCGCTATCGCGCGTGCGCAATCTGCGGTAGCTTCTTGCCGTGGGAAACACCGGGGGGAAATACGATGGCAAATATCAAGGGGCCGCGAGACCATTCGCCGAAGATCGAAAAGCTGGCTGCTCAGAAGCTGCGCGACCCAAATGCATCGCGTGACACGAAGCGCCTGGCCGGCGCTGTACTTGCTCATGCTGACGGGAAACCATCTAAGTCCGCGTCAAAGCCACCGAAGCGGAGATAACGTCGCGGCGATCTCTGGGGCTAAGGCGAAGTCCAAAGGCTGGTTTGGTTGAAAATCAGCGCCTTTCGGGGTGGGCTTTGCATGCTTTGGGCTTATGGTATGGCAAGCCCGACGCTCCGAAGGATCGAATCAAAGCCAAGTTAATTGACTGTGTGTTAGATTCGACGTCACACTAGCCGCGTTGCGAAGTCCTTGAACTGAGTTCGCAGCCCTCACCCGAGTCCAGATGCCCATCTTTGTTCTTCTGCCTCAAAATGAGCCAGCGCAGCGTCTCCTGCCTGCCGCGGTGGCGCGTGAATTTCCCGACGCACACAAGCCCCTCGCCAACAACAATTGGCTGGTTGCAGGAAAGGGCACTGCGCAGGACATATCCGCAAAACTAGGCATTACGAACCCAAAGGAACCGACCTCCTCTGCGATTGGCACAGTGATGGTACTTGAGGTTGGGAGCTATTACGGCCGCGCGGCCAGCGATGTTTGGGATTGGATAAAGGCGAAGTGGGAGGCCACAAGTGGCTAAGAAGCCAGTGGATCCCAAAGAGGTCACGACGCCAACCGAGTTTCCCGCCGTTGTGCCGCGAGATCTTCATCCGACCACTGACATTCGATTCGTAATTCACGAGCTCGGGAAGCTTACTTCGTTGGTCGCGCGATTGATCGACGACGTTGACACTCACGGAAAAAAGATCGGCGAGGTCAAGGACGCAATCAATTTCGTGAAAGGAGCGCTTTGGGTAATCGGCGGCGTGGTTGTGCTCGGTGGTGCCATTACTAGCTTGATTCTTTCCGGCAAGATTTCGATCGCATTCCACTAGGACGCGTAAGTGGTTCCCGCCGGCCTGCCGGCTTGTAGAGCTTGGACTGAACGTGAAGGGAAAGCCCGATTAGTCCCAAAGCCCGCGGCTGACGGTGTCGCCCCTGGTCGCGGTACCGCTGTCGAAAAGCACTTCGTCCAGGGAGACCAAGGGACTGTCACCGAACTTCGCGTACTTGGTTGGAAATCTCCGCTCGTGGTCTTTGATGTACCACTTCACCCGCTCAGGAACGTCCTCGCGCCGAAGCGAATTCTCACAAAGCGCGACGAAAATGTCGTGCGCGATGTCCTCCCGACCGGACAGATAGATCGGCAGCATCCCAACGATCCGCTGATAGTCGTTTGCTTGCTCTCGCCGCTCGGCTGTCGCAGCCCGCGCCCGATAGAGGGCCCAACGAAGTTTTTGAGAGTTTCGGATGCTGTCAGCAGTGTGTTGTCTAACAAACAAGTCAAATGCAGGGTCCGCCTTGCGAGCGTTTCGGAAAAGAGCCGAATTGACTATTACCGGACGCTTGATGCCCCGCAGCGTTTTCCCAGTAATCTCGGCTATCGGCTTGCCGGTCATCAGCATGGATTCAACCTGCCGCAACTTGTTCGGCGGCAGCGGCTGAACCTTATCCCTTCGCGCCTCATGACATGTTCTGCAGTTTCTCATGACCCAGCCCTCTGGGCTAACGTGGATGTAGGCGTCAGCCAAGGAGTGACCTCGCTTGCAACGCGTTTGATTGCGTCGGTCGCCGCCCTTGAGCTTGTCGGCAGCCTTTGTATTTTCAGATGCGAGCCGCGCCGCCTCAGCACCCCACTCCGGATAGCCTTTGCAGTGGTTTCGGAATTTGCCGGACGTAACGATGATCACGTTCTCCTTGCTACAGCCAAATATCCGCCTCAACGTCGTTTTGTTTTTCAGAGCGTCCATGCACTTTGTGGCCTGCGCCGGCGTCATCAGCCGGGGATGTTGGCGGTGGGTTATCGCGAGATGCTCTGCGTTCACATCATCGAGACAGGCGCCAACTTTTCGGCAGTCATTCTCGTGCGGACAGATAGCGCAGCATTGCAGTTGATCGCATGACATCGGCATCTCCCGTCGAGCGCGTGATTGCACCGGTAGATGCAGAGCCTGAGTCGCGGCGGACCGGTGGCGCGCGGTGACATCGTATTTCCACGGTTCGCGAGATCAGCGGCGTGAGTCGGCTCTTGCTCTCGATCGAAGGTTGCGGTTGGATGTCGTCGGGTCTGGGAGATCATCGAAAATGGCGCAACAATCGTTCACAACGGACAACGAAATAATCGCTCAATTCAATCCGCTCTTTGAGCAACGTGAAACTGAATCGGGTTTCGCGGCCAGACCATTGCTGGCCCACTATACTTCGATCAAGGTAATGGAAAATATTCTTTCCACCAGCGAAGTTTGGTTCTCAAACCCGCTATTTATGAATGATCATCAAGAGTTGGTTTCTGGCTTGGGCGAAGGGACTCGTTTCTTTTCTAATTTGGACAACCTGAAGAAGCCGGCAGGCGGATCACCAGAACGCGCACAGATACTGCAGAACGCGTACTTTGGTTTCTTTCGTCACTTTGACGAACACCAAGCTTTCGACACCTATATTTTTTGTCTCGCGGAACACAGGCCAGAAGACGACGATGGGTTGCTTTCGATGTGGAGGGGCTATGGCCAACACGGAAATGGAGCCGCCCTAGTCTTCGATTCCTCGAAATTAACAATGGTCCCCACGTCACCCCTTCTGTTTTCGAAGGTGTCATATGTTTCAAACGAAGAGCGAGCCTCTCGAGTTCAACTCGTCATGGAAGCTTGGTCAACACAGACAGAGAGTCTACAGCTTTCAGATGAAAAACTTCATCTCGCGTCCTATGTCGCATTCTCCTTGATCAAGATGCACGCGCTGACCACAAAGCACGCTGGCTTCTCAGAAGAGAATGAATGGCGCGTCATTTATTATCCAGATAGGGATGTCGCCAACGCCTTGAAGCCGTATCTGCAATATCACATTGGCGACAGAGGCGTTGAACCAAAATTGAAGTACAGGATCGGGCACATCGCTGGCGTAAGCGCTGACGACTTGGCGCTGGAGCGATTGATGCATCGGATCATTTTGGGACCTAGCGTCTCTTCTCCGCTGGCCAGGAGGGGCGTGGAAAGAATGCTTGAGAATATCGGTAGGGAGCAATTCAAGCCTCTTCTGCGATCCTCGGGGATCCCACTGCGCCCGACCTCCGGAAGTTCATTTTAGGACGCGGGAGCCATCATTTCCATGACCGCAAGCGACCTAATTGGACCGGCAGTTGTCGCCGCGATCGTTTCTGGCAACGTGTCGACGATCGGCATCCTGATTTCGAATCGCACCGCTAACCGAATTCATTCTGAGAAGCTCAAATCTGACGAGGCTCTTGCAGAAAAGAAATTTCGCTTTGACGTCGATTTAGCTGAGCGAAAGTTTCGATACGATCAGGAGCTACACGATCACAAACGAAGAGTGGAGTTTGGCGAGGAGTTGCTGGCTAGTTTCTATAAAATTCGTGACGTTATAGCAGCCGTCCGATCGCCCATGGCATATGGCGATGAAGGAGCTAGCCGGCCACGAAATGACAATGAAGGCGCAACATCCAGCAAAAACAAGGATAATTACTACGTGCCACTCGAACGTTTGAACAAGAACAAGGACTTTATCTCGGATTTTTTCAGTAAGAGATCTCGCGCTCGAGCAATATTTCGAGGAAGCGAGATAGATGAAGCATTTCGGTTGGTGAACGAAGTTATCGTCGCAATACAAGTTTCGGCCGGGATGTTGATTAGAGCCGTTGGCGATGAGCGCCGCGACCATGCGTTTTGGCAAAAGCGCGAGGCCAATATCTGGGATGGTTTTGGCGACGACCGAGACGAACTGAGCCCGAAAATCAAGACAGCGCTAGGAGTTGCGGAATCGGTCTTGGGGCCGGCCCTTGAGGCGTCTTCCCGACCGTCAAACCCTACTCGCGTTAACGCAACGTGACCGACAAAACGACCCGGAAGGCGTCGCCTTCGGATGATGTTCTGGAATAGGCGTGCGCCTTTCAGCAAGAGCTGGTGCCCCTCACCCAAATGGGTGAGTCGCCTGCCCGCCGTAATTCTACGGTGGCGCGCCGGAAAATGCTCGCTTGTCCGACTATGGATCGCCCGATAGGCTCGCCGTGTTTTATTGACAATATTTGGGGGCTTCCAATGAAATCTGGCCTAGTGGGCGCGCTTGTAGCCACCATGGTCCTCGGGCTGGCGGGCCAGCCAGCTTCCGCGACTGTTCTGTTCAATTATGGCCCCGGTACGGAACAGGTGCAGTTCTCCGGTGACGACGGTGGGGGTATAGGGCTGACCACTAGTCAAAACATCTTAATCACGGACATTGCATTTTCCGGTTATCTATCTGAGGGCGGCAACGTCAGATTTTTTATAACTGACCAACTTGCGCTTAACACGCTGCTCTTTCAAACGACGGTGACGTTTGGGCCGTCAAGTACATCATCATGGCTCCATTCTGGCCCGGTGTCGTGGAACTTAGAAGCTGATCACGACTACTACTTCTCAATTATCGCTGACGCTGTGCTGACCTTGGATTTCCAGCCGTCAACACCTCACTCCGAGAATGGACTATCAACGTTTGGTAAGGGTGCTCAGATAAGGTATACCGATTACAACAACCCGCAGTTCGCGAAGAATAACACGAAGGGAGGGCTGAACAGGGTCCTTCAACTCGAAGGCGAAATTCCGGCAATCCCCGAGCCAGTAACATGGGTGATGATGCTGATCGGGTTCGCTGGTGTGGGCTTTCTGGCTTTTCGCCGGACGATGCCTGCGTAAATTCACCGGCATCAGAGAGACCGCCTTCGGGCGGTCTTTTCTTTTGAGTCCAGATAGTGCCGGCAGATGCAGCGCCTCCCCAGTAGCTCGCGCCGTTCCAATCCTCAAGGCGACAACGGCTTGGTGCCGCAATCTGTAGCTGGTTGCTGACGCCACTCGCTCGGGCCCATTCTTTGCCCCATGGGCGGACCCTCCAAAGAGCGCCAGTGGGGTGAGACGATACGGCAAGCTGAACAGCGCGCCAGGGAGACGCGGTTCATTGCCGATGTCGCGGCCTGTGACGCCTGGAATTATCGCATGGAGGGCTACGGCGGCCCCGCACAGCCCTCCCCGCCAATTGGCGACGCACTGAATGCCGGATTCCGGTATCTGGAAGTCAAATGCGCTGGCTGCAACACGCACAGCACGGTCGATCTCACGACACTGCGGCGCCCTAGCGAAACGCCCATCTGGCAGCTTGAACAGCGGATGCGTTGCCGGCCGTGTTCCGAGACTCGCGGCTATCCCTACAAGCGCGGGCACCTAGTTCGGCTCCGGCGCACGAACATCACGACTCGGCAAGAGCCTTGGTATCCCGGCGACGAGCGGGACCGGCATTGACGAGCAAGGCCGGCTGGCAGCGCAAGTTCGAGGATCCGATACCACTTCCCGACGGGCGAAAGCTCGTCACGTTACGAGACGCGGCAGACTACATCACCAGCCTGCCGAAGAAGGAATCCGACTTGCTGGAATGGCAAGCCGCGATCGAAGCGCTGATGCTGTGCAGCCGCGGCGGGCATACGATGATGGCGCGGATTGGCGTCATGCGAGCGCTGAACCGTCATGTCGAGCGGGTGTTCAATCCCGATCGGAAAGAGACACACTGGGGGAAGCGGAAGCTCAAGAGGGACCAATGACCGTCTTTGTCTACGTCAACACCAGCAAGCAGGTTGGCCCCGAGCACATCAAGGTCTTCGCCACCGCGGATGCAGCGGCAACGTGGTTCGAGGAAAACGACCCCGAAGGCATGGCCTTTGAGTACGAGGTTCTGGAATAAAAGAGGCCGCCAACTGAGGCGGCCTTAGGTCCCGGTCTTTCGTTGCAATATCGCCTGTTCAACCTGGTCCGCGAGGACCGTGAGGTGACTGTGCAGTCGGTCAAACAACTCGCGCTTGGCTTGGTCCGTTGCGAGGTCGCGGATCAGAGCGCATTCGGCTGCATCTTTCCGGAGCTTTTCGACTTGCGCCAGATAGTCCTTCATCGCCGAGGTCCCCCCTTTTATTTCCGGAGGTTCGACCGGGGAACAAGCGAGAGTCAATGCCACAATCGTCCCAACCGCCCCCGCAACAGACCAAGAATGGCGGCATTCTCTATCCGTTCATGGCGGAATGATTTCCTTGACGTAGCTCAAGGTTTCATTGTGCCACGAGAACAAAATAAGAAAGGCGAATGAAAAAGCCGCGTGGACCGGCGGGCGCTCCTTGCATTTGGGAACGGGAGGTCGCTAGGAGTGTTGATTCTTGCGCCAGAAGCTTTCCAGCATGGCGCATTGGAATGACGGTCCCAGTTCTTGAGAGGTGCTGGGGCCGTTTCTCTGAGCGATTTGGAGTCGAGCAATGCTGGCAATCTTGGCGCTCGTCGTCGTCATAATCGCGATTTACGAGATCGTGGCGCGCATTAGAGATTGCCGGTGGATTTCTCCGGACTTCACCGTAGTGCCGCCTCACGATAGAGAGGCCAACTGAGGCGGGCTTACGAAAGCCATTCGGAAATAGCGCTACCGACGATTACAATGATGACAATGGCAAAGCCAATTAGCAGCCATGGCATGTCTTTGCGCTCCCGCGGCGTCACTCGGCCATCCTCTACTGCGGTCTCTTACTTGAGACAAAACGGTCTCAGCGCCCCTTGGAAGAAGTGCGCTAAGACCGTTTCGACAGGTCCGGTATCCGCCAGACGTTCCTATAACTCGCGCTATTGCCACTCGTTCCCGATTAGGCGCATCCGTTGCCCCCGATCGGCACTACGGTAGCCGCGCCTTGTCCACCCGGCCGGAGACAACAAGGTCCGAAGGTGTAAACCACACCGGTCAGAACTCCTTCGCGCTGCAGGAAATGCCAGCTACAGATGACGTGCCGCCTGTCGTCGCGAGGATAAGATCGAGCCAATAGGTGGTGCCGGGAGACAACCCTGTAATGGATTTAGCCCTTACTCGCCTTGAATTATTGCTCGCTTTCATTTGCTCAGCAAATTCTCCGGCTTCAGCGGTGATAGTCCTGTCAATTCCGAACCGTGACGCTCAGCGTCGAGGTGGCCCCCGAACCAAACGTGTTGGCATTGGCCCCGTCACTTGACTCGTTGGCGCTTATTGTGTGGAAGCCGAGTTGTGGCACGACGGCGTAAGTCGTAGCGGCTGCTACCACAGTGCCCAACGCGCCGGAAAGAGCAAGGGGTCGGCCTGAATACGTCGTCGTAGAGTCAAGGCCGCATCCTGCAAGCGCGGCGGCACCGGCAGCCGCAAGATTCAGCGCCTGTCCATAGCTGCAGGTCGCTCCGTCTTCGGCTAACCCCGACAAGAACGACACCTGGTTGCCGCCGCTCGCGCGCGCCTGTCGGATTGTCGAGGAAGTATAAGTGTACGCCGCACCGTTGTCGGTCACGTTCGCAGAGGTAGTCACGCGGTTGTACATATTCCAGACATTCAGTGATCCCGCTGTCCCGCCGGAAGCCGCCCCTCCCAAATTCCAGTCAATTGTCGAGTCTGCCGCACGGATGCGGACCGTCCCCACATAGGTGCCTCTATTCGCGGCAACGGTAAACGTCGTCGTGTTGTTGTAGCGGCAGGTCAAGCTGACCTTGTTCATCAGCAGCCCGTTAGTGCTGACGCGCTCAAGCTCCGTCGTTCCGGCGCCCGTTCCCCGCGCAGTGCTAGATGACCATGCAGGCCCGGTGCACGCGCGTATGGTGCCGCTGTCGCTTGCAATGAAGACGTCGTAGTTGGTGCTGGTCGTCCAATTGTTGCCGAGCACGATCGACAACTCCGAAAACAGCATCGGGACCGTATTCGTGCCATCGAAAATCGGAACGAACCTGCCCAGATATGGCGTGTAGTAGACCGCCGCGTTTCCCGTCGTGGTCGATGGCATGACCGGCGTGCCTGATGTCAACGTCAGTCGCCCCTGCGGCACAAAATATGACGCAAGCGCCCCCGTCTGACCGTTGAGCGAGGCAACACCCGCCACACCGCCGGCGACCTGCGCATCGACGTAAGCCGTAGTCGCAACCTTGGTGCTGTTATCGCTCGGTGTTGCCGTCGGCGCAGTCGGCGTTCCCGTGAGCGCAGGGCTCGCGAACGATCCACCGGTAACCGTCTTTCCTGTGAACGTAAGCGAAGCAGGAAGCGATGCAGTCGGGTTGCCGGAAACTCCATCACCATTGGTGATGGAAATTTCGTTAGCTGTTCCGGCGATCGTGCGCTGAGCCCAGGTATCGGTTGTTGTCCGGACTGCAAAACCGGTGCTCGCGAGAGACTCGACTGCGGCGAGATCATTTGCCAGCACAAAGGTTGGATTGCCAGCAATGCCGCCCGGGTTGGTGATGGTCAGCCCCGCTGCTGGCGCAGTCAGGGTCCGTGCCGCGCCCGTGCCAGCGCCGGTATGCGCCCAAAAGCCGTCCGTCGAATTGGCGGCAAGCGCCGACAGATCCGCATCGAACGCCTGCACATTTGTGCCGATTGCCAGGCCCAAGCTGGTCCGGGCAGCGGATGCGGTCGCAGCGGCCGTGCCGCCCTTCGCAATCGATAGCGGCGAGGCGCCTTGGCCCTGCGCGAAAGCGGCACCTGCCCACAGCAGGGCGGCTGCAATAAGGCTGATTATCTTCAATGTGAGAAACCTTTCTTTAGGAGATTGAAAACCAGCCAGTGCCGTCCGAAAGCGGATAGAGCGTGATTGAACCGCCGTTGCTATCGATGGTGTAGGTAGAGGCACCCATGATGGTCTCCGAACCATCTGCATCGATCGTGATGTTGTTGGTTAGAGCATCATATTTGCCGTCAACGATACTGACCGGATCGGTTCTGTCGGCGGACGGAGGAAGATTGACGGTGGTTGCAGCTCCGACCGTTTTCTTAATGATGACGATGTCGGCGTCGTCGGCTTCGATAGTGACAGCCCCGGCCGCAGTTACGATGCGCTGGGTCCGACTTCTGATGCTGTCGGATTCCGCGTTCAGCCCGATTGCGACGTAGCGAAGGAAATGTTCGTCCGTCGGCGCCCCGCTTGCGCCGGTGTAGACGCGGATTTGATACGCTCCACCGACTACATAGAACCTCGCAAATCCATCGCTGTCGGCATCGAAGGGATTGCCAATGCTGATCGTGCCAGCGCGATCGCTATATAGCGCGGCCAAGGGCTGACCCGGGATCTCTTTCCTGACCTCGATATGCGCGCCAGGGACGACGTTGCCGCCAGGATACTGAACAAAGAACTGATGGATAGCGCGCGTCATCGATGACAGTGCTCCCAGGCGTCGTCAAAGGAATTGCCACCGCCGGTATTGACCGGATCGCTTGCGGGAAGTGACGGCGCGGTTGTGACGGTCCACTGCTTCAGTCCAGGGCCATAATTGATCGCGACCCTGAAAGGCTTACCGCTTCGCAGCCTTTCAATCAGCGCGCGCTCCCCTGGTGATAGGTTGATCGGCTCTGAATTCATCAATGCAACGCTCCCGCGCGCCGCGCTTTTTCGGCCCCTATGGCATCACAGATCGCCCCGTAGTCGGTCGGCGGCACTGATGCCGCCCGTTCCGCCTCCTGTCGGCGCCTGATCTCAGCCTTTGCCAATACCTTGGCGCGGCGTTCCGCGCGCTTGCGGAAGCTGTAGCGCCCGTGTCGAAGGGCGTTGTCGTTGCCGGGCTGACCGCCTCGCTTCCTAAGGCAAAGCATTCGTTTCACCCCCCTCTCTCAAAATGTGCGGAATTGCGCTTTGTTGGACGCCGCCGGTGTCCACATCGATCGGCTTGGACCCTTCGACCGCCCCCCAGGGGGTTCGCCCTTCGCTCGCGCTCATGACTTTGCTTGTTCTCATTCCTCGAATCCTTCGAGATACGGCCGCGGATCAAACGCATTCTCATCGATCTTTTCCGGCAACTCGAAGCTAGCAATGATCCATGAATCGGCGCCGGCGGGTACTTCCAGGAGAACCGTGATGTTGTCCTCGCAAAGGGTGCATTCAACGTCTCTCAACGGTCGCGCTAACCCGCGATCGTAGACCTGAAGGTAAATCGACAGACATGCCGCAGCGTATGACACCAGCGATCGTCGCTCGGCACTGGTCATCGCGCATCCCGGCCTTTCTTCGCGGCTAAAACGAAAGCATCGCTGGATCCCGGACGTTCATTCACGCTGGCGCGCTGGGCGTGCCAAAGACTGCCGCCGTCAGTGACGAACATTCCGGTCCTATAGATTGCGTCGGAATTCCAAATCCCGGCATATTTCAGCGCGGGTCGCTCCTCCAGTTCTTTCACGCGGTTCTGAAGATCGGCGAGGTCTCGTCCGACTGGCTCAAACACCTTTTGAAGAAGATCGTGAATAACCGGTGCGAAGCCGCGGGCCACTGCCTTTATCAACCCGGCTTCGCTCGGGTTTTTCCGAGCCCACTCCGCCGTGCGGATATCCAAATCCTTTTCGGCAGGCATCAGCTTGCTCCGTACAGGGATGCGACACATCGGCACGCGCAATAATAGTTAGCGCTCCTCAGATGCCTTGGCAGATAGACGTCGCGCGGAAGTGCCTTGACGACATCGGGCCATGACGGATGAACCCGCTGCGTCAACCCAGTTACCTCGTGCAGCAAACCGGACTGGATAGCATCGGCAATGCTTAAATGATCTTCAGTCTTCGCTTCGGATATGAACCATTCGACTGGATATCCCGTCCTGGCGGCAAATACGTGCGCGATGCGATCGTCGATTTCATCCAATCGATCCGCAAGCGCGCGCAAGATCGGTGCGGTAACAGCTTGCGGCAGCGTTTCCCGCGGCCGGTGGACTGGATGGTTCAGAAGAGTGACCTCTCCGGACACCAACCTAAAGTCTCCAACCGCCAACAGCACCATTGCCATCGAGAGGCACTTCTCGACTGCCTCAGAGGAAACAGGAACCGGTTGAGATCGTAAGTATTCATAGATTCGCTGCCCTTCGCGCACGTCACCACCGCTAGAATTGATTTTGAGGTGCAGGTGGCTGAAGTCGTGAACTGCAAGTGTGTTTCGGACGCGGGCTAGCGAAATGGGTTGGTCCTCTCCGATCGCGCCGCTCAACTCCAAACAAAAGACACCAGCCGCGAACTCGCGTGGCGAGCCTACTTGAGCGGTAGTTACGATCGGTTTTTGTTGAAACTTCTTCATCTGCATCGGTCAGAGTCTCTCGATCTTCGCGATGAAATGATCGAGTACTTCAAACCGCTTCGGGATAGCCAACACCGTAACGGTGCCAGACTGCTTTAGTGCATCGGATGAGGCATTGAAGATTTCGATTGCCGAGTAGAGAGTACCTACCGCCAGCAAGATATCGTTGGCAGCTCTAGATCGGATCGGCGCAAGCTTGGCGGCGACGGCTGCAGTGTATGCTGGCTTGATCGTCGAAATTTTTGATTGGATTTCGTCGGCGGTTCTCGACAGCGCCGATTGGGTCGCTTCGAGTTCTGCAATCATTTTCTCCGCTGCCTCTATCGTGGCGTCAGTTTTAGGTGCCAATGGCGTATGGATTTGCGGATTGGTTTTTTCCCTCAGTGGTTCGATTCGTTTATAAACCGACTGATGCTTTTGCATGGCCTCACAGAGCTGCTGCTCGAGTTCAACGAGCTCGGCGGGTTTAGCTGATACTAGGATGTCTGAGATGGCTGACGTCGTTTTCACCCGAAATGGTCTCCACATGCCAACCAACCTGTCATGGCTGCGTTGTTCGAATCCATATCAGGCCGAGTTTCGGAACCGCGTTACCGACCGTTACCGTCGTCTGAAGTCCGACCAAGCAGTTTGAGTGCTAGGTCGAGCGCAAGTTCATGGGCACGCGCGATAGCCTTAGGATCTGCTTCATCCCACGCCCGAAGCGTGCCTAGCTCCTCACAGAAATCGAGGATCTTACCCAGGCTGCTCACGCGAAGGACTGCAGCGTCCGGCGCGGCCAGGCGCTTGCGTTTCCTGTAAGCTTTCTGAATTTCGGCGCGAGATTTAGCCATGCGTCATCGGCATGCTGGTGCAAAGTGCGCACCGGGTCGGGGCAGAGACAGTTGATGGTGCTTGCCTATTTGCTGGTGCGCAGTGCGCACTTCTCCCCCAGCAAGGAAAATTCTGCGAATGAGGTGTGGGCCGGTGTGCGGGCGACGGCTGTCGCCAAACCCCGGATCTACCCCCCGGGTCACTGGCCAATCTCCTGCGCGATGTACAAGGCCGCGAACTGGCTTGCAGACATACCGAGAGCACGGCGGATGTCGTCGATCGGCGCCCCCAGCGAAAGCATCGCCACCACGAATGACAACGGGCGCGCGCCCTTTACAGCGCGGGCCAATGCAGCAGCACGCGGATCATTGCAATCCGCACACGATGGGCGCCTATCCCTGCCCGGTTTACGTCCTGCACCAAGTCTAGACCCGCCGTGACCGGTTCGTTTGATTTCTTTGAATTCGGTCTCTTTCATACCCGTTCCTTCAAGAATTCAAGATCGCCGTATTTTCAATGCCTTGCTGCTGCTGATGACTGCCGAAAGCCGATACTCCCCTTCAGATTTCGTCCTCGCTGCAAATGCAGGGTGGGCGCCGGTGCGGATAGCGTCGCAAGTTGAGACGGAAGCCACCCCCCCAGCGCGTGGCAATTGCAGATAGCCTTTGCCAGGACATCAATCTGCATTTCTGCTTTTTTTTGCCCACGCGCCGGTGTCCTGTCGGGCGAGGCTGAGAGCGGAACCACCCCCGGGCGATGCTGTCACCGGTTGTCACCACGTCACCGGTGACAAATCGAAAGTCCAAAACCCTATATGCGCGTATTAGTATCTTAGAGATTATCAGTGGTGTTACTGGTGACAGTGGTGAGAAGCCCGGCGACACAACGGTTTCTCGCGTCACCGCATCGATTGATGTCACCACGTTCTGAGTGGTGCAGTTGCCCAGATGTTCCAGGAGGCGCCGCATTTCAGGCTGGCCTCCTGTATTTCCAGACCCTTTTGTCCCCACTGCGGACCTGGATCCGCAGCCAGTCGCGAGCCTTCAGGCATCTGGCAACGCGGTTTTGTTCGACCTGTCCCCAACGCGATCGATCGAGGTAGACCGCCTCCGCCAACACCTCCGCCACGCTGACCTCGGTCCGGGTCGCAAGGTAATCGGCAATGAGCGGATCCCATGGATCATCGATCAGACGGTCAGCCTGTTCCTGCCGGGCCTGCTGCACGACCTCCTTGTTGATGAACCACCACGGCGCGCCGCCGGTGTAGAGCCGGTAAGCCTCCGCCCAAAGCTGGTCCCGGTCGCGCTCCAGCCCCGCCAGATCGAGGCGGCTTGCTCGCACCGGCCAGAAGCGGCGGTTTCCGGTCTCGTCCTTTAAGTAGCTGTCGTTGTTCGTGGTGCCCACGAAGACACAGCCTCTCGGAAGTTCGATCACTCTGGTGCCGTAGGGCGGCCTGAAGCGATCCGTGGTGCGGGAAACCCAAGCCTTGATCCTGCCGGCCTCTGCCCTCGAATACGCGTCCAGCTCCGCTAGCTCGAAGCCCCAGACGCCGGGCAGCTGCATCGCCGCATCCTTGGACCCCAGATCCCCGATTTCGTCGCAGAAAAAATCGCCAAATAAGATTTTCAGCGCGCGAGATTTCCCGATGCCCTGCGGTCCCTCGATAATAGGAACGTGATCGTGCTTGCAGCCAGGATTGAAAACCCGGGCTACGGCGCCGATCATGAAGCTGCTGCCGACGTTGGCTACGTATTTGTCGTCGGCGGTGCCGAAGTAGGCTGCGAACATGGAACGCAGGCGATGCTTCCCGTCCCATTCGCTATGACCGAGATATTCCTGAACCGGGTGGAACGGTCTCTCCCGCGCAACAAGTTCAACCGCCTGGGCGGTTGTTGAGACCTTGGTCGGAATACCGGCGATCTGCACATACTCTGTTGCCGCGAGATCGTCTTGGGCGCTCCACGGTCGCGGAGAAAAGTTGCCCGGATCTAAATCCCACGGCGGTGCCGATCTAAGCACCACACTCTGAGCGAATTCATCGAAGGCCAAGAGAAGCTGCAGATCAGGTGCCGACCGGAACGTCGTGCAGACGTTGGCCAAGCTCCCATGCGGCGCGCCGCTTCCATATCGTTGAAGCGACTTCGTCCAGTCCGGCGCCGGCATCGTGACAACGTTGTTCATCGGACCTCCGCACCAAGGAAATCCGCCAATGTGAGCGCGCCTGCATCGGCCTGGTCGACGTCAGGGAAGCGATGTTTCGAAAGCCACCGCTGCGCGCCGCCCCGGTTCTCGTAGCTCACCGCATAACGAGCGGCACCGTCCGCCGGGTCGCGGATGATGGTGACGGATACCGTGCCGCCGATCGCGCGGGTAATGACTTGATGCGGCATGTCGGTCATCGGGAAATCCCCCCTTCGCCGAAATGCAAAGCCGCTATTACCGCCGCGAACGGGAGGTTCAACGCAAATCGGCGACTGAGCCGAGAGGCTTGAATTTCTCGAAGTGATTTTGTAGGTTGCGAGGAGTTCGAACCGCCTGCTTGAACCATTTCGCAGACCCGACCGTCACAAGCGGTCGGGTTTTGCATTTCTACCAATTCACGCAGCCTCGATGCCGAGCATCTTGCGGAGCGGTGCAGTGGGGACTGCTATCTTTCCTCCAATACGAATGCTTGGAATCTGGCCCGACTTAGCGGCGGCGTAAGCGGCGTTCCTGGCAAGGCCAAAGCAGATTCTACCGACGTCTGGAACAGATGCTGTTGGCTTCGAGAGTAGATCTTTTAGCTCATCATTCATTGTCCACCTATATTTTCGCGCGGCGTTTCCCGTGCGAATATGACTAGGTGTATATGGTCTGTTCCCTTGCAGTCAATGTTTCGCACGGTGTATACCGTGCATATCCACAGGGGTCATTATGGCTAAGTCTAGATCAAACCCGACCGCAGGAAGACCAACTCGGCGCCAAGGCGAACGATTGAGCAAAAACCGAACGTTCAGGGTCAGAGGCCCGTTGGATGAGCTGCTTGTTAAGTCGGCTGAGAATTCTGGCCGATCGGTCAGCGAAGAAATCGAATATCGGCTGGAGCGCTCCTTCAGTGAGGAAGGCGCATTCGGTGGTGGCCCGGTTAAGCACATGGCCATTAAAATGGCTGTTGCTTTTGGAAATGGAGGGCGGGCAGCGGCCTGCGCCAATGGCCATCCGGGATGGACAGCCGCCGAATGGATATTGGATTCTAGCTGTTACCGCACGGCTACGTTCGCGGTGATCGAGTCCCTTCTCAAGGTATTTCCCGGGGCGAATCTTACAGAGATTTTACAGGTGGCTGACTCCATCCCCTTAATGGTCGAAGCGCTGAAATCGGACGCAGCCACTCATTTCGTAAATTCCAAGCGGGCGTTGGAGGAAGACCAATGATGGGCCACGTTCGCGAGCGCGGCAAAGGCCGTTGGTATGCCGTCATTGAGGTACGCGATCCGGCAACGGGCAAGCGCAAGCGCAAATGGGTGTCCCTACCCGACTGCAAGGGAAAGCGTGACGCTCAAACCGCTTGCAGCAAACTGATAACGGAAATGAATGGTGGAGGGTACATTGAGCTTTCCAAGCTAACGCTGGCTCAGTTCTTCGACCGTTGGCTGAAACATATCAAGCCGAATGTCTCGCCGCGTACCCATGAACGATATGAGCAAATCGCGCTGAAAAACGTCGTCCCGCTGCTTGGCGCCAAGATCCTCTCCAGGCTGCAGCCGGTCGACATTAGCGAGGCCTACGCTAATCTTCTGGAGAGTGGCCGGCGCGATGGCAAGGGAGGTTTGTCGCCTCGCTCTGTGCACCACGTCCACCGGGTTTTGTATTCCGCGCTCAGCCAGGCGGAGCGCTGGAAACTGATCGCCCGCAGCCCTGCTGCTCTTCTCGAGAAGCGCGATCGCCCCAAGATCGAACGCAAGTCGGTGCGCACGATCGATGCACCCTCCACTGCCGCCGTTTTCGACGCGGCTCGCGAGCGGCGGCTATTTGTTCCGTTGGTGCTGGCATCCCTCTGCGGGCTTCGCCGGGGTGAAATTACCGCCCTGCGGTGGAAAGCCGTGGACTTGGACAATGGTCAGCTTGCGGTAGTCGCCAGTACTGAACAGACGGACGCCGGCGCCATCCGAGAAAAGGAAGCTAAAAGCGGTAAGGCCCGAACCGTCGCCCTTCCAGCAATGGCCGTCGATGAATTGCGCCGCTGGCGCGTCCAACAAGGCCAGGAACTACTTCGGCTAGGCGTCCGAGCCGATCACGACTGGCACGTCGTTACGCAAGCTGACGGAAGACCGCTGCAGCCTCGCAGCCTCACCCATGTTGTTTCGGCCTTCCTGAAAGAATGGGGCATGACCCTGCACGGCCTACGGCACAGCCACGCCAGCCACATGCTGGCGTCGAACATCCATCCCAAGATCGTCCAGGAGCGGCTTGGGCATTCCTCGATCGCGATCACGATGGATATCTACTCGCACCTGATGCCGAATATGCAGGGCGAGGCCGCCGCGACGGTTGACGGGGTGATGCGCGCCGCCATAAACAAGCGCTCCGACGACGTTGGGTAGCAAACGGGTAGCAGAGTCCCCTATATGTTCTCTGTGAAGCGACGAAAAGCTAAGCAATTTCAAGGCTCGGAAGGGTGCGAGAGTGGTTTAATCGACCGGTCTTGAAAACCGGCGTGCCTGCAAGGGTACCGTGGGTTCGAATCCCACCCCTTCCGCCAATAGGCGAAATCCGCGGGTCGTTCGCGGCTATTGGTATTCGTAGCCACATATTTCCCCCACGCAGCGAATTTCTCACAAGCGAGACTGCTTCTGAAGCAGCCGCTGCATCCGCAGCGAATTCCGTCTTGCAATTTTCGCCCTGGCGGCGTGCACGGCGTTTGCCCTGGTCGCTTCCTTTGGTCCTGTCGTTTGAATGCTTTCGACCGGCGCCGTGGAAGGCGACTGGGTGGCGGCGATCGAAGGGTGACTGGCAGGCTGCACAGTCATGGGTGCGGTTACTGGTGTCCTTCGCCGGGGCATCCTTGGCAACTCCGATCGAACGAAGTTGTTCAATCGCGAGCCCAGCACTCTAGTTGGCGCGGCGCACGACGGGTTCCGGACGACATGCTGTTAAAAGCATAACAGTTTGTGCATCGCACGCCGGCTGCACAAGCCGCGTGCTCAAGGACAACTAAAGCGCCAGCTTGACGTTGCAGATGTCGTGTTCGACCGGGTCTGACTTCACCTCGAAGCCGAGGCTCCGGCACATTGCCAGCATCACGGTGTTCTCGGCCAGGACGTCGCCGGAGATCGCTTTCAATCCTTCCGATTTCGCATATTCGATAATCATCTGCATCAGGGTCCAGCCGAGTCCCCTGCCCTTGAGGTCCGACCTCAACAGGATCGCGTATTCGCCGCTCTCATAGATCGAGTCCGAATGGATCCGGACCACGCCGACCAGTTCGTTGGTCGCCTCGTCGAACGCGACAAAGGCCATTGCGCGTGCATAATCGAGCTGGGTCAGGCGGGCGATGAATTCGTGGGAAAATTCCTTCATCGGGGCGAAGAACCGCAGCCGCAGATCATGCATCGTGATGTGTTTCAACATCTCGTGGATCAGCGGCTCATCCTCGGGCAGGATCGGACGCACGAAGACGCGCCAGCCATCCTTGACCTCGATGTGACGTTGCCATTGCGAGGGATAGGGCCGCACGGCGAAATTCGCCGGGCCCGAACCACGAAACTTCCGCGCCACGCGGCCGATCACGACGCGCGCGTCGACGGCGAGCACGCCGGCTTCATCGGCCAGCAGCGGATTGATATCGAGCCCGCGGATTTCGGGAATGTCGGCTGCCATCTGCGCCAGCTTGACCAGGACCATCGCGACGGCGTCCGGCTTCACCGCCGGCACGTCACGATAGGCGCGCAACAGCCGCGAGACGCGGGTGCGTTCGATCAGGCTGCGCGCCAGTTGCAGGTCGAGCGGCGGCAGCGCCAGCGCCTTGTCGTTGATGATCTCGACTGCCGTGCCGCCGCGGCCGAACACCACGACGGTGCCGAAGGTCGGATCGTCGGCGAGGCCGAGAATGAGTTCGCGCGCCTTCGCCCGCACCACCATCGCCTGCACCATCACGCCCGAAATCCGCGCCTCCGGCCGCAACGATCTTGCGCGCGCGAGAATGTCAGCGGTTGCCTTGCGCACCGCGTCGGCGTTGGTGAGGTTGAGCACGACGCCGCCGACGTCGGATTTGTGCACGATATCGCGCGACATGATCTTGAGCACGACGGTCGAGCCCTGCGCGAACAGCGCGTTCGCATGAGCGACCGCCTCCTCGGCATCGGCAGCGGCGAAGGTGGGCACGACCGCGATATCATAGGCGTCGAACAGCCGCCTGACCTCGATCGGATCGAGCCAGGAGCGGCCATCGGCCAGCGCCGCGGCCACGATCTGCCGCGCTGCATCGGCATCAGGCGCGAACTCGCTCGGCATCGCCGGCGGAACCTGCGCCAGCGTCTCCAGCACCTCGCGATGGCGCACCAGATGCATGAAGCCGAGGACGGCGTCGCCACCGGTCTGATAGTTCGGAATTCCCGCGCCGCTCAGCAAGTCGCTGATCGACTGGTCCGCTCCGACCCAGACCGCCAGCACGGGCTTTGGCAACATGCGGCGTTCGGCGCGATATTTCCCGACCACGCCGATGACGGCTACTGCGATGTCGTCGGCACGGGCGATCGCCGTCTGGACATTCATCACCAGCACGGCGTCATTGCTCGCGTCGGCCAGCAAGGCTTCGAGCGCTGCCGCATAGCGCGCCGGATCGGCGTCGCCGACGATATCGACCGGGTTCGATTTCGACCATGTCGGAGGCAACACCGCATCGAGCTTCTCGCGGATTGCCGGCGAAAGTGCCGCGGGAATGCCGCCGAGTTCAACCAGCCGGTCAACCGCCAGCACGCCGATACCGCCGCCATTGGTCAGGATCGCCAGCCGCTTTCCGGGCGGCGACTTGAGCCGCCCGAGCGTCTCGGCACAGTCGAACAGTTCTCGAAGATCCGATACGCGCAGGATGCCGGCGCGCTGAAACGCGGCGTCGTAGACGGCGTCAGTCCCGGCCAGCGCGCCGGTATGGGTTGCAGCTGCCCACGCGCCTTGCGCCATCCGGCCTGACTTGACGACTACCACGGGCTTGACCCTGGCAGCGGCGCGCGCCGCCGACATGAACTTGCGGGCATCCTTGATCGCCTCGATGTAAAGCAGGATGGCGTGGGTCTTTTCATCCAGCGCGAAGTAATCGAGCAGATCGGCGATATCGACATCGAGTTGGTCGCCGATCGAAACAATGCCGGAAAAGCCAACGGCGCGCTGCGCCGCCCAATCCACCATGCCCGCGGCAATGGCGCCGGACTGCGAGATCAGCGCCAGATTTCCCGCGGCCGGCATATGTGCGGAAAAGCTCGCATTGAGACTGACGCAAGGCATCATGATGCCCAGGCAATTCGGACCGATCAGCCGCATGCCGTATTTTTGCGCGGCCTGCTCCGCTGCATCCGCCAGCGAGTCCGGGCCGTGCCCGAGCCCGGCACTGACAATAACTGCGCCCGCGGCACCCCGGCGACCCGCCTCATCGATCAGGCCCGCGATGGTGTGCGCCGGCGCGGTAAGGACAACGAGTTCCGGCGCAAAAGCCAATTCTGCGATGCTGCCGACGGTCGCGACGCCGTCGATCTCGTGATAACGCGGGTTAACAAGGCCGAATTCGCCCTTGAATTGGGCTTTGCGAATATTGTTGAGAATGGCGCGGCCGACCGAGCCATGGCGCGGACTGGCCCCGACCAGCGCGACGGAATGCGGCGAAAGCAAATTCTTCAGACGATAGGTGGACATTGTTCTCCGGTGCCGGCAGGTCGCGGGCTTCTGTGAACCCAGGCAGATGTTCGACGCACCCTGCCCCTTTGCGCGGCAGGTTAGCGCCGGAATGGTTCCCGCGCGTGACAAATCGTGCTCAGCCGGGTGGGCTCGTCGAGATTCAGTGACGAACGTAATCGTCTGGCTATTGGCCGATCAGTTCAGAGTGCGGCCACTGATCAGGTTCGACGTGGCTGCAATCATCCGCTCGCCATGCTTGAACAGCCGCTCGGAGTCGCGGCGGAAGAAGTCGAGCTGATGCTGGCCGCATTCCTCGCACATCGTCTTGATGTCCCTTACGGAATGCGCGCCGGCCATCTTCGTGACGAACTCGGTGAACAGATGCATCTCGGTCTGCGTTCGCTCCAGCATCTCGTCGCCGAGAAACACCATTTCCTCCAACATCATCTTCTGCGCGCCAAGCATGAACTCCAGCGCGCCCTGGTTCAGTTTGGTGGCTTCCGCTTCTGCATTTGCGCCTGCTGGAAAGGAACCGGAAGCGGCCTGCTCAGACAGTTCTGACATGACAATCTCCGATTTCTGAAGGTCCGCCGAAACGATAGTGACTGGCTCGCGCCGAACATTGAGGCGCATCAAGCTGGCGTCATTACGACCGCAGCCATAGCCAAAAGGTACAAGGCCGGGAACTCGCCGGGACCAAAGGTCACATCCCCGCCCACCCGAGATCAGTGCGACATCAGCACCGGCACGGTCATGCAGTCGAACATGCTGCGCGTGACACCGCCCAGAATTCGCTCCTGCAATCTTGAATGGCCGTATCCGCCCATCACCAGCAGGCCCATATTGCTTTCGGCCGCGACCGACAGAATGGCGCCCTGAACGTCGCCGCGATCCGCCGTCAGCCGCTGCACCCGGGCCGCAATGCCGCGCCGCCCCAGATGTGCGGCGAGTTGATCCGAGGAAGCTTCACCCGCCTCCTCATTGGCCGCAATCACGGTGACGGCCTTCGCGCCCATCAGAAACGGCATCGCATCGCGCCACGCGCGGGCCGCAAGGCGGCTGCCGTCCCAGGCGATGCCGACATGATGGGCGTCGAGCGCCCCCTTGTGGATATAGGGAACCATCAGCATCGGCCCGCCGGAATTGAACAGGATCTGCTGCGGAATCTCGTTGTCGTGGCTGGCTTTCGCAAATTCCGGCTGCAGCACGATCGTCATGTCGTAAAGCCGGGCAAGCGCGCTCATGGTCCGCCCGGCCTCGGCGGGAATTGTCGCGAAGGTCCTGGTGCCGTAGGCGATTTTGGCGAGCTTGGCCTCGATCTCGAACATGGCCATCGCAGCGTTCGCTCGTTCCCGGGCGCGCTCCTGTTCAGCCCCCATGACGGCGCCAACAGCGGCGCCGCCCTCTACAATCATCCCGGCGGCACTCATCGATTCATAGCCGATGGCGACCGCATCGAGATGCGACCGGCGCGCAATGGTCAGCGCGACCGCGACGTCAATCACCGGCCTTACCGGCCGCTCGGAGGGAATATGAACCAGAATGTTCCTGAACATCGCCATTCTCCAACACATTCGCGAGGGCATGCGGCCCCCCGTCCCGGTTGCTACCGGCAAGGTAACCGACGGATCGATGGCCGAAGTTGACGCACATCAAACCGGAAATGCCGAACGGCAGCGCATGCGAACGGCGACGTCAGCGGACCCTGGCGTACTTGAGATCGTGATGAGCCGCGATGGCGGCGCCGAGCAGCTTTTCCTTTCGATGGCGATAGCCCGGCGGATGCTTCTTGCCTCGTTTGCCATTTTCTACCTGCGGCGACCCGCTGGCAAGGCCGGCGAAGCGCTCGAGATCGCGCATGTCGCCCAATGCGCGCTGCATTCGTTTTGCCGGCCGGTGCAGGTGATGGAATTTGCCCCGGCCCCACAGCGCGACGGTTTCCGTCAGCGCTTCGAGCATGTAGCGGAAGCGTTTGGCCTTGATACGCAGCCGGTGACGGCGTGACGCACCCAAACTCTTCAGGCTTTTCCCCTTACGGACCAGCCGTTCGTGCCAGCGGTCGAGTTCGCCCGCGCAATAGGATTGCAGAGCCTCCGCGTGCTTCCGCCGCCTATAGCGCGGCAGCCACGGTCCTTGCCTGATCCAGGCCGCCATGGCCGCGACCAGGCGTTGCGTACGAGCGGAGCGCAGACAGCGCACCAGGCGGCGGTGGTCCCGCATCTGGCGCTGATCGAACTGCTCGCCGACCATGTCCTGCATCCAGGCGCGGTATTGCCTGCGGCGGGCATGTTCCACGACGACATCGATGTCGCGCGCCGCGCCGAGCGGGCCATTCAGCCAGGCGATTTCCTGCTTCAGACGCCGCCATTCCGCATCGACCACGATCGGCGCGAAGAACGACACGGCGGCGCGCAACCGCGTGATCGCGACCCGAACTTGATGCACGGCCTCGGCATCGCCGGCGCACGCGCTGCTGTGATGGGCCTTGATAGCGGCGACGCAGCCGAGCGCCATCTTCTGGAATGCGGTTGCACAATCGAGACCCGCCGCTTCAGCGGCCTTGCGCCGGCCGGACGTTCCGGTTGGGTGGTCTCTCATCGTCAACGCTCGTCCGGCACCGCAAACAAAGAAGTACGGGCGCTGCGGAGCGACTGGTCCGGCGTCCCCGAGGCATCGATTATATGCCAGTCTACCGCGCCGATCGCAAAAGTCTCCTGCTTCAAGGCAACATTCCGTGTTGCATCAGACGCATCGCCCTTGCGCTGCTCGATCCGCGCCAGCCGCGTCGCGCGATCCGCCGTGAGGAACAGGCCGACGAAGCGTACGCCGCAAGTGGCTGCGAGATGTGCGATTTCCGTCCGTTCCGCTTCCTGCAGGTAAGCGGCATCGATCATGACCGAACAGCCCTGGGCGAGGACACGCCGCGCGGTGCTCGGAAGCACCTCGTATACAAGTTTCGTGGTTTCGGGCCGATAGGCGGATTCCGGCAGAGCCGTGGTCTCTCCGGCGCCGAACAGGTGCTTGCGAACGACATCCGAGCGGACAATGACTGCGCCGGGCGGGGGTTCGACCAGGCCCGCGAGCCCGCGTGCGAGCACCGATTTTCCCGTCCCCGACAACCCGCCGATCGCCACCAGCAGCGGTGGCTTGGGCGCGATGAGGCGTCCCGCCAGATCGAAGTAGCGCTTGGCCTCCCGCCAGACCGCGTCGCTCTCTCCGGCATGTTCGCTCTTCATGAACAGCACATGCGCGCGGATCGCCGCTCGCATCGACAGAAACAGCGGCAGCAGACGCAGGCCATCGAGACCTTCATCCCCTGCTCCCGCAAGGTAGCGATTGAACACCGTGTTCGCCGCCGCAGCCTGATTGAAGTGGATCAGATCCATCAGCGTGAACGCGAGATCGTAGAGCACGTCCGTCGTGGCGATGACGGGGTCAAATTCGATGGCGTCGAACAGCAGCGGCCGGCCGTCCAGCAACGCAATATTGGCGAGATGCAGATCGCCGTGGCAGCGGCGCACGAACCCTTGCTCGGCACGCTGCCTAAGCAGCGGTTGCAATGTCATTGCAGAAGCGCGGCTGACGGCATCGAGTTGATCGATGGCAGCGGCATCGAGTCTGCGCACGGTGCGAAATTTTGCGGTATTGCGCTCGATGATGGGTAGAAGCGAGGTAAGCCAGCTTTCACCGTCCTTGCGCGGCGCCTTGTCGTGGGATCGCAGAATCGCGTCGGCCACGGCTGCCGCAAGCGATGGATCGATCATCTTCGATGCCGCAACGCGATCGAGCGACTGCTTGTCGTCGAACCGCGTCATTTCGACCGCCCATTCGACGGGTGTACCCGCGCCGTCAATCTCGAGGGCGCCGTCGGAATTGCGCGTGATGGCGAGAACGCGCCGATAGAGCTCGGGAGCGTTGTCGGCGTTGACCTTCAGTTCTTCCTCGCAAGCACGCTTGCGCTTCTCCAGTGTCGAATAGTCGAGGAACGGCAGTCGCACCGCACGCTTGATCTTCAATGCCCGATCGGCGCCGAGAAAAACCATGGACGCATGGGTGTCGATCCGCTTGCCGCCCTTGGCGGGACCGAAGCTGGAACCGTCGAGGAAGTCGAGTACCTGCCGCTGGAGGTCGGCATCCGTTACGGCTGTGTTGGCGGCCGGTCGCACGGTCATGGCTATGGCGTTCCGCTATTGCTCGAGCGCTTATCCGCGCGCGCTTTCGGTCAGCGCGCGCATGATGTCCTCGCGCGCGATGATCCCGACCAGCCGCCGCTCGGCATCCAGCACGGGGAGGCTCTTCATCCGGTGGTCCACTATCAGCTGCAGGACCCGGGTCAGTTTCGTTGCCGGATCGACATAGATGAATTCCGGCGTCATCACATCCACCACCATCCGCGACAACAAATCGTCATAGGCCGGAACCATGCGGCCGGGGTTGAACGCAAAGCATTTTAGGAAATCGAAGTTGCTCACGACGCCGACGATGTCATCGCCTTCGCGCACCGGATAGCAGTTGAAATCATCGGCCTCGAACATCTTGTGCAGCTCGCGCATGGTGGTGTCGCGGGCGACCGTCTTCACCGTGCGCGTCATGTATTGCCCCGCGGTCGCTTCAAGAAATCTATGCACGGGGGTTCCTCGCCAGTGTAAATCGTCAAGCGGACAAGAACGCGCAGCGGCGTGATTCAGTTGCAAGGTGGCCGTGAGGTCCGCCACGCGTCAAGAATCCCGCCCGACTCCTCCAGTATCTGGAATCGAGCATTCCGCAGAAATCCGAGCCGACAAGCCGGAAAATTCTCATTTTTATCAATTAGATATTCGCTGTTTGTAATTTCGTTTCGCCGGCATTTCGCACGCTCGTTTAGTGCGGCATCTGATAAGCGGGGGCAGCCTGGAAGGCGAAGCATGATCGATCCCGACCGCCCCTTTCGACATCAAGATCCGCTCGACCAGAACGCGCGCAGCGGCGCCGAGGGTCGTCCATAACCTCTGGCTATGACCGCAAGCGACCTCCGGCACGCCGAAGACCACATGTCGCTTCTGCGGCGCAAGACCGCGATGGAAAGTGGCGACTTTCCTGCTGGAAATGGACCGTTGGCTCGCCAAGACCGGTATGACGGCCCTGCCGATGTGTCGCCGCGACATCGGCGACTATCTCGGCTTGACGCTGGAAACCCTTTCGCGGGCGCTTTCACAGCTCAGCGATCAGGGTATTCTGGTGTTTTCGAACGCTCGTCAAATTGTGTTGCGTAACCGCCAACGGCTGGCAGACATGGACGCTTGAGAGTAAGCTAAGCGACAAGGGTGCCGCAAGGACGGGAGGGCAAGATGAACAATTATCGCGTCTCCTTCTACAAGGATCTCTGTAACTCCGACGGCCACAGCTTCAAGTGCCTGCAGCGCCAGATCGAGGTCCAATCGGTCGGACCCTCCCAGGCGCTGGTGTTGGCGGAGCGATTGGTCGACAACGAACGCCTGAATGCCGATTGCGTCGAAGTCACGCATTTGGCGGGCCATGACGAGTTCGAACATCCAGTGTGCTATACACCCGCCCCCGGCAAGCACGCATGGAACCGCATCGCGTGATGAACTGACCGCGACCTGAATCGAATCCTCGCGGACCGCGCGCCCGCGCGGTCGGCTGTTTCGCTGCGCGCGTTTTCAGGACAGGCGTGACGGTAGCTTGATCCAGGTCAAATGCGAACATCACCGAGAGAGTGGAATTTCGATCCACATGATGCCCGACGATGATGTCCGCATCATTTGGCGATCTCGCTGTTTTCTCCCAAGACTGCCCCGCCATCGCTGGTCGTGAAGACCGCGTTGCGGGGCATTTTTATGGATGCCCGCAAGTACCAAACCGGCTCCCGGTCCCCCCGCGCCTTATCGATTGGATCTCGCTTCCAGCTTGAGGACGGTCTTGAAGCCATGCGAAGCCGCCTGCAACGCTTCGTCGATATCGGCTGGGCTATGCGCCAAGGAAAGGAACATATTGTGCTGTGGATGAAAGAACGCGCCGTGGCGTAGCGCGGCCGAGCAGAACGCCCGGCCCTTTCTTACATCGGCGTCATCGTCGAACAGCATCAGCGGCATCTGCGGCGGGCCGCTCTGGCGGATCGCGATGCCATGTTGTTTCGCCAGCGACGCCAGTCCCTCGCGCAACCGCAGGCCCATCGCGCAGATATGCCCGGCCACGTCGGTCTCGCGCGCGATCTGCAACGTCGCCCGCGCCGCCGCCATCGCCACCGTGCCGCACCAGAACGACCCCGTGACGAAGACCCTGGTGGCGGCTTCGCGAAAGCGATCGTTGCCAGTGACGGCAGCCAGCGCATAGCCGTTGGCGATCGCTTTGCTCCAGGCGCACAGGTCCGGACGCACGCCAAGCACTTCCCAGCTCCCCCTGATATCGAGGCGCAGGCCGGCCCGCACTTCATCGATAATCAAGGCAGCATCGGCCGCGTCGCATGCCGCACGCGCGGCTGCCGCGAATTCCTTCGTTGGCAATTCGAGATCGCGTCCCATGTCGTGGCGGAAAGCTGTCACCAGAATCGCGGCGAGATCCTTGCCCGCCTCTTCGACAGCCGCCCGCAGGCTCTGCACGTCGTTGTACTCGAAGTGCAGGAGATGCGCGCGGTCCTCGGCCGTCACCCCGGCAACACTTGGCGAACACCACGGCAGCGCGCCGTGATAGCTGCCACGTGCGACCAGCACCTTGCGGCGACCAGTGCCGGCGCGCGCGATTGTCACGCAGCACGTGGTCGCGTCACCGCCGTTCTTTTGAAACATCGCCCAGTCGGCATGCGGCAGCATGGCGACGAGATCTTCGGCGAGTTCCACCATGACCTCCCCCGGGCCGTTGAAGCAATCTCCTTTGGCAGCCTGCGCCTCAGCTGCCGCCTGAACCTCGGGATGCCGATGGCCAAGCAGGATCGGTCCCCAACTGCACATGAAATCTATGTATTCGCGCCCATCGACGTCGCGGACGCGGCAGCCCTCCGCGGAGGCGAAGAATTGCGGATAGCCTTCCGGGAGCCGCGCAGCGTTGAGATGGCCCCACATGCCGCCTGGAACCACCAGCCGCGCCCTTGCTCGTAACATGGCATCCGCTGTCTGCGTTTCGCTCAACAGCGCCGTGTGCTGGGTCATGACGTTCTCTTGTCTGGTTGCAGAGTTTGCCTGGCGCTTTCTGTCGCCGCCTATGATTGGATCGCCAACAATTCACGGTCAACTCCGATCGCAGCCGGGTCAGGTGGCTTTTGGTTCGCAAAACCGGTAGAATTGTCGACATGCTGCGGCCTTGTCGGCTCGCCCTCGCCAGTTCGTTTCGGAGTAACCGTTGAACGTTCGTTACCGCATCGCCTTCGCCGTCCTCCTCGCTTTCGCATCGCCGGCTTTTTCAGGCGGAGCCATCGCAAAAGCGCGATTGCCGCAGCGGTCGCCAAACCGGTATCGCTGCCGGACATTGCAATCGGATCTGCGAACGCACCAATCACCATCACCGAATATTCCTCGATGAGTTGTCCGCATTGCGCAGCCTTCGGCCAGAATGTGTTCCCGATGTTGCGGTCGAAATATATCGATACCGGCAAGGTACGTTTCGTGTTCCGGGAATTTCCACTCGACATAAAAGCCGCCGCAGCTTCGATACTGGCGCGCTGCATCGCCAACGGCGATTCCGAAAAATATCTCAGAGCAGTCGAGATGTTATTCAAGCTGCAGGACCGCCTGATGGCCCAGACCAAGGAGACGCTGATCTATGTCGGGGGGCAGCACGGCATGAGCGAGCAGGACGTCAAGACCTGCGAGGAAGACCAGGCGCAGTTCGACAAGCTGAACGCAGATCAGCAATACGCGCATCGGGAAGTGAAAGTCACGTCGACGCCGACTTTCTTTCTCAACGGTGTACGACTGCAGGGCTCGATGTCGTTCGAGGAGCTGGAAGAACGGATCAAGCCGCTGCTCAAGAAATAGCGCCCGCCCGCCGTCGCAGTAGCCCCTTGCCCCGCGGGGCCGGCTCGCCGATGATGGCCCCAACAAACATATTGGGGAGAGCGCCATGGTCGCGGCTTTGCGCGTAGCGTTGGCAGCGACGTGGCTGCTGTCCGGGGTCGTGGCGTCATCGGCGCAAGGCTATCCGAGCAAGCCGGTGCGCGTCGTGGTCGGCTTTCCCGCCGGCGGACCGACCGATGCCATCGCCCGCATCGTGGCCCAGAAGCTTACTGACAATCTCGGTCATCAATTCTTCGTCGAGAACGTCGGCGGTGCGGGCGGCAACATTGCGGCCGGCCAGGTCGCGCGCGTGACGCCGGACGGCTACACCATCATGGTCATCAGCACCGGCTTCGTCGTGAATCCCAGCCTCTACGCCAAGGTGCCGTATGATCCGGTCAAGGATTTCGTCCCCGTGACGCTGGTCGCGGTCTCGCCGAATGTCGTGGTGGTCAACCCGCAAGTGCCCGCCAAGACGCTCCCGGAGCTGGTGCAGCTCATTCGGGACAACCCCGGCAAGTACGGCTTTGCCGGTCCCGGTATCGGTTCGACGCCGCATCTGGGCGGCGAGCTTTTCCGGCTGGCCTTCAAACTCGACCTGGTGCACGTGCCTTTCACAGGTGCCGGGCCGGCGATCCAGGCAACGGTCGGCGGGCACACGCCGATTGCCTTCACCGCGCTGCCGCCTGCCCTGTCGGCGGTGCAGAGCGGACAACTGCGCGCGCTGGGCGTGGCGTCAACCGAACGTGCCGCCGGGATGCCCGACGTGCCGACCTTCGCCGAACAGGGCGTGAAGGATCAGGACGCCGACACGCTCACGGGCATCGTCGCGCCTGCGGGAACACCGAAAGAGATCGTCGATCTGCTTTATCGTGAGATCGCCAAAATCGTCGCCCAGCCGGACGTCAAGGAGCGTCTCACGGTGCTCGGCTTCAAGCCGGTCGCCAATACGCCGGATCAGTTCGGCGCGCGTATCAGGCTGGAGATGGACAAGTGGGGCAAGGTGGTGCGCGATGCAAAGCTGCGGATCGAGTAACGGGCTCAGCGCCCGCGCTACGTTGGCGGCGGTTCCGCGGCCGCATCCGCGATCTTCATGAAGGTCAGGCCGATACGGTTCTTCTGGATCCAGGTGACCCGGCACTCGTGCACGATCGAGGGGTCCTTTGCCATCACCAGGCGAAAGTGCTGCGGGACGAAGGCCGGGTTGTCGACATCGATCGCCGCTCCCTCGCGCGAGATATTCCGCACCACGCAGGGCATGACGGAACCGCCCGACGAAACATAGGCAGGCTCGTCAATCTCCGTTCGCGGATATTTTCGCTTCTCTTCCATGCCGTCCGTCCCGTCCCGATCGATTCCAACCAAACCGCAAGGCTAGCGCAAAACCCTAAACAAGTCGGCGCGTGCGCCCGGAAAACCCGGAATAGGCGCGGCCCCCGCCGATGCGATTGCCGTCGGGCTTCATTGTGCAGAGCGGCACGAAATCCCAATCGCTTATTCGCAGATGTGCTCCGCATCACCATGGACTTGCCGATCGCGGCGATGGCACGATAGCTTTTCCACCAATGACTGGCGCACCGACGCGATGGAATGGCAGGCATGGTCTTGAATACACCGATCGCAAACTCTGCCGATCTTGCCGGCGACCAGGCGGTGATCGCCCGGGCCGAGGCCATACGCCTTGATGTCGCGACAGCTTCCGACGACATCGAGACCGCGCGCCGGCTGCCGCCCGCGCTGCTCGACAAGCTGCACGACGCGCAATTGTTCCGGCTGTTGCTGCCCCGCTCGACCAACGGGATCGAAACCGATCCCGTAACTTTTTTCCACGTCATCGAAACCATCGCCAAAGCCGATGCTTCCACCGCCTGGTGCCTCAGCCAGGCCGGCGGTTGCGCGATGTCGGCGGCCTATCTCGACCTGCCGGTGGCCCAGGCAATCTTCGGCGATCCGCGCGCGGTGCTGGCGTGGGGGCCCGGCCCCAGGGTTCGCGCGGTCGAATGTGAAGGCGGCTACAGGGTGACCGGCGTGTGGTCCTTTGCATCCGGCGGCCGGCATGCGACCTGGCTCGGGGCGCACTGCCCGATTCATGCAGCCGATGGTTCGCCCAAATACGACGCCAACGGCGTGCCGCTCGAGCGGACCATGCTGGTACGCTCCGAGGACGTCGAGTGGACGGATATCTGGAACACCGTTGGCTTGCGCGGCACTGCCAGCGACCAGTTCGCGCTCAACGATTTTTTCGTGCGCGCGGATCATTCGATTACCCGCGAGTTCGACCGGGAATGCCGCGAGAACGGCCCGCTCTACCGCATGAGCAACCACACCTGTTATCAGGTCGGCTTTGCCGGCGTCGCCTGCGGGATCGCCCGCACCGCGCTCGACAATTTCGTCGAGACGATGCGCAACAAGGTGCCGCGTGGCGCGAGGGCGTCGTTGCGGGACAATGCCGTGGTTCAGTGCAACCTCGCCCAGGCGGAAGTCAACCTCCGCGCCGCGCGCGGCTACGTGTTGCAGTCGATGGCCGATACCTGGAAAGATCTTGCCGCGGGCGCGACCATCACGCTGGCGCAGCGCATGAACATCCGCATGGCCTCTACGAACGCCATTCACAAGGCACGCGAGGCGGTCGACTTTGCCTACAACGCCGCAGGCGCCACCGCGATCTTCGAGAACCATCCGCTGGAGCGCCGCTTCCGCGACATCCATACCGTGACCCAGCAGCTGCAAGGCCAGCTCAGGCATTTTGAAACCGTCGGCGCCTGGATGATGGGCGTCGATACCGACCTCAGCTTTGTTTAGGGAGACCAATCATGGGACTTGGCGGATTGCAGCACTACACCATCGAACCATCTGACCTTGAGCGGACCAAGGATTTCTACTGCGACGTGCTGGGCCTGGAGAACGGCGACCGCCCTCCGCTCGACTTCCCCGGCTACTGGCTCTATTCCGGCGGCGCCGCCACGGTGCATCTGATGGGTACGCGCAAGCCGCGCGAGGGCATCGTGGTGCGCGGCACCGAGAAGAAGTACGACGATACCGGACGGCTTGACCACATCGCCTTTGCGGCGACCGATGTCGATGGCATGCGCAAGCGCCTGCAGTCGAAAGGCGTCAAATTCCGCGAGAGCATTGTGCCGCGGACCGGCGATACGCAGTTCTTCCTCTACGATCCCGACGGCGTCGGCGTCGAACTGAACTTTCCGAAAACCTGAGCCCGCCGCAGACCGAGCCCATTCGTCCGCATCTATGAAGCCCGAATTGGTTTTCGGCGCGCTGTGGGTGCCACGCACCTGATGTTGAGGTGCAACACTACCCGTCAAACAATGAAGTTCCCGACAACGCCGCAAGTCAGCCATGATCAAGGCGCGAGTCCGTCAGGGTTTCTTCATCATTGCAATGAGATTGGAGAAGCCGCGCCGCTGCGGCAGAGTAGCCGGGTGCCGCGCCTTTTTCACCCTACCCCAGGGCATGCGTACCCGGCTATTCGTCCCAGTGGAGCCAGCTAATCGAGCCCGCGCTCGTGGCTCAGATTGACCATTTCCCGAATGAAGACCGCCTTTTGCTTGTCGTTCAGACTCGCAAATAGAGGCTCGGCCGCATCGGCCACATTGCGCTGATCGACGGCACGGTCGTTGAGGAACTGAGCCTCGTTGCGCATCTGCTCGATAATGTCATCGGGGGGATCGCGCTTGGCGCGCGCCACACGCAGATTGAGGCGATCGGCACCATTATGGCCGAGATAGTGCATCGCACTGTTGAACCCGGCCCAATGCTTCTCCTGTTCGGGCGTGAGGTCTAGCTCCTTCTTGATCCGCTCGATATTGGCGTCGCTGCTGGCGACGATCTGTTCGGCCGTCAGTTGCGGCGCGGCGGCCTGGGTAGCGGCTACCTGCTGTTTGGCCGCTTCCTTCTTGCCACCCTTGGCTCCCTTCGCCGGCTTCGCGGCGTCGCCCTGTTTACTTTCTCCCTGTTTGCTTTCTTTTGCCGCCGGCGCTGGACCAGACTTGCTACCGGTTGCGCCGGTCAGCACACCGGTGACTCCGGTGACGACGCCAACGACGCCGCCGATCGCCCCGCCAAGCACGCCGCCGACCGGTCCGGCCGCCCTGTTACCTTCGCGGGCGCCCTTCTCGACCCCCTGAACCACCTGCGCATCCGCGAGCCGCGGCGCGTTGAGAAGCACGATAGCGGCCAACCCCATAGCCGCGCACACTTTCCATCGCGTGCGCAGTTTGGATGTCGGGCTAGTCATTATTGGTCTCCGTAATCGTTGGCCTGGACTTGCGTCCTCGAATCCGAATCTTATCGTCTCAGCGACGCGCAAGTCCAGCCGGGGTCCTGACCGCTATCGCTGGCGCCACAGTGCCAAATCCGTTGCAAGGGAACCCTCGCGGTACGAGCTCAATCCCTAAACTGCCTTGCGTTCATGATGCCGTGTGCAACGCAATATGCCGAGCAAAGAGGCTCGCAGAATTCCGACCGCTGGAAATTTCTACGCAACGTTAGTTCTAGAATGTCGCACATGTCATTTCTCGACAGACGCGTTTAATTCTGTTCTGATTGCGCAACCAAATTCCGCGGGGCGCTCGCTATCCCAGATCGGCGCGATCGCGTGAATGCCGAGAAGAACAAAAAGAGGAACGACAAGACGACAACAAAAAAGCAAGCAAAGAGGAAACACCATGTCACGCAAGAAGCTTTCTCGCCGACAATTCATTGCTGCTACTGCGCTGTCATCCGCAGCCCTTGTCACCGCGCCTTATGTGCGTGGCGCCCACGCTGCAGGTAAGCTTTCGATCGGCTTCTGGGACCATTGGGTTCCCGGCGCCAACAAGGCGTCCACCGATATCGTCAATGCCTGGGCCGAGAAGGAGAAGGTCGAGGTTCAGATCGACTACATCCCGAGCCAGGGCAACAAGAACCTACTGACCATTGCCGCCGAAGCGCAGGCGAAGTCAGGCCATGACATTCTGGCCATGCCGACCTGGTGGCCGCATGCGCAGTCCGAACTGCTGGAACCCATGAATGACGTCATGGAAGGTCTCATCAAGCAGAACGGTGAACCCAACGGCACGGTGAAATATCTCGGTCAATTAAAGGGCAAATGGCTTGCGGTACCCGCGAGCGTCGGCAGCCAGATCAAGGGTCCCTGCTCGCGCATCGACCTGATGAAGCAACATGCCGGCATCGACGTCCAGGCGCTGTATCCCGCCGGCGCTCCGCCAAAGGCCGACAGCTGGAATCTGGACACCTTCCTGAAGGCTGCGGAAGCTTGCCAGAAGGGCGGCGTTCCCTTCGGCATCGGGCTTGGCGAGACCAGCGACAACGTCGATACGGCCGGCGCGATCTTCCAGTCGTTCGGGGCAGCCCTTGTCGATGAGAAGGGCAACGTCACCGTGAAGACCGACCCGGTGCGCCAGGCGCTGGAATTCTACAAGAAACTGATCTCCTTCCTGCCACCGGACGTCGGCGCTTGGGACGACGCCTCCAACAACAAGTGGCTGGTTTCCGGCAGGGGCGCCATGATCATGAACCCACCGAGCGCTTGGGCTGTGGCCAAGCGCGACGCCCCGCAGGTAGCCGAGCAGTGCTGGAGTCATGGCTTCCCGATGGGACCGAAGGGCCGCTACGCGCCCTACCTCTCCTACTTCTGGGGCACCTGGTCGTTCTCCAAGAACAAGGAAGCGGCCAAGAGCGTGCTCAAGGTGCTTTCGCAGCCGGATGCGATCGAGAAGATGTGCGTGGCGAGCGGCGGCTACGACCTTCCCTGCTACGAAAAGCTTACGACCCTGAAGGTCTGGCAAGAGGAAGGGCCGCCGAAGGGTACGCTCTACCACTATCCGAACCCGCACAACCACCAGACGCTTTCGATCGCCGCGGCACCCGCCCCGCCGAAGATCGCCCAGCAGATCTATACGCAGGCGACCCTGACCAAGATGTGCCTGCGTTATCACAAGGGCGAAGCGATGGAAAAGGTGCTCGCCTGGGCTGAAGGCGAGTGCGAAGGTTTCATGCGGAGCTGACGGACGCGATACATGGCGGCCCGCCTGATCGCGGGCCGCCATTCCCTATCCTTCTTCAATCGCGAGCCCGGCGAACCGTTACAGGGATGAAAACACACCATGGCTGACGTCGCATTGCAGTCGAACCGGGCCGCCGCGCAAGCCGCGCGCAAACGCTCGAGCCTGCACAAAATGCTCAGGCGCAAATCGACTGTGGCGTTCCTGATGACGCTGCCGCTGATCCTCCTGATCGCGACCCTCGTGATCTATCCGGCATTCTACGCGCTGCATCTGGCGACGTTGAACAAGTCGATGCAGCGCTTCGTCGGGCTCAGCAATTTCGAATTCCTGTTCAAGCGCGAGACGTTCTGGCTCGTCGTGAAGCAATCCTGCATCTTCGCGATCACAGCCGTCATCTTCAAGGCGCTGCTGGGCTTTATCATTGCGCATTTCGTTCACAACATTCCGGCCAAGGGCCAGCGCAAATGGCGCGGCATGCTGCTGGTACCATGGGTAATCCCCCCGGCGATGAGCACGCTCGCCTGGTTGTGGCTGTTCGACCCCTCCTACAGCGCGTTCAACTACACGCTCGCCTTCTTCGGCATCGGACCGATCTCCTGGACCGGTGATGCCAATTGGGCGCGCTTCTCGGTGATCCTCGTCAACATCTGGGTCGGCGCGCCGTTCTTCATGATCATGTATCTGGCAGCACTGAAATCGGTGCCGGAACAGCTCTACGAGGCCGCCGCCATCGACGGCGCCAATTGGTGGCAGCGCATCTGGTACGTCACGCTGCCGATGATGCGAAACATCATCGCGATTACGACGCTGTTCTCGCTGATCGTGACGTTCGCCAATTTTGACATTGTGCGCATCCTTACCGCGGGCGGCCCGCTCGACCACACCCATATCTTCGCGACGTGGGCGTTCCGCATCGGAATTGAGGGCAGCGATATACCGCTGGGCGCCAGCGTATCCCTCTTCATGGTGCCGATCCTGGCGGTCGCGGCGATCTTCATTCTACGGGACGTCAACAAACGCGGGAATGAAGCCTGATGACAACGGTGACAATCGACAAGACGGCGCCGACCCGCAAGGTCAAGTACGGCAGCATGAGCCGCGACCGGACCTGGGCGCTGCGCTGGTCGTATTTCTTCCTGGCGATCTTCGCGATCTTCTCCCTGACGCCGCCGATCTACATGCTCATCACCTCATTGAAGAGCAGCGCGGAGATTTCGGCGGCGACCAATCCGTGGTGGGTGTTCCACCCAACGCTCGAGAACTATGTCGGTCTGCTGACCTCGAACCAGTTTCTGCGCTTCTTCTGGAACTCAGCGATCGTCTCGATCTTCGTCGTTACGATCACCATGCTGATCTCGGTGCCGGCTGCATTCGCATTGGCGCGGATGCGGTTCTGGGGTTCTACGGTTCTCGCCACCGGCGTCTTCCTGACTTATCTCATTCCCGAGACACTGCTCTTCATTCCGCTTTTCAAGATGTTCGCGGTGATCGGCGATTGGAGCGGCATACAGCTCATCAACAGATGGTATGTGCTGCTGATCCTCTATCCGACGCTGACGGTGCCGTTCTGCACCTGGATCATGATCGGCTACTTCGCTTCGATCCCGAAAGAACTCGATGAGGCCGCCATCATCGATGGCGCGTCGTGGTTTCAGACCCTGACCCGCATCTTCATTCCGGTTGCCTTTCCCGGCATTATTGCCGCGACGATCTTCGCCTTCACGGTGTCATGGGCGCAGTTCCTCTATCCCCTCGTGTTCACGACTTCGACCGATCAGTTGGTCATGCCGGTTGGCATCATCACGACGCTGATCAAGGGCGACGTTTTCAACTGGGGACAGATCATGACCGGCGCCCTGCTCGGCGCAGCACCTCCGCTCATCATCTACGCGTTCCTGATGGACTATTACATTGCCGGCCTGACCGCCGGTGCGACGAAGGGTTGATCTCATGGCTGACGTGACGTTGCGTAAGGTTGTCAAGCGTTATGACGAGGTCGAGGCGGTGCGCGGCATCGATCTCGACATCGCCGACCATGAGTTTGTCGTGCTGGTGGGACCGTCGGGCTGCGGCAAGTCGACCACGCTGCGGATGATCGCGGGGCTGGAGAACATCACCGACGGCGACATTATGATCGGCGGTGATGTCGTCAATGACGTGCCGCCCAAGGATCGCGATATCGCGATGGTGTTCCAGAACTACGCGCTCTACCCGCATATGACGGTTGCCGAAAACATGTCGTTCGGCTTGCGCCTGAAGCGATATCCGAAAGCCGAGATCAAGACGCGGATCGACGAGGCCGCGCGCATGCTCGACATCGTCGAACTCGTCGACCGCAAGCCGAAGCAATTGTCCGGCGGCCAGCGTCAGCGCGTCGCCATGGGCCGCGCCATCGTGCGCAACCCGAAGGTGTTTCTGTTCGACGAGCCGCTGTCCAACCTCGACGCTAAGCTGCGCGTGCAGATGCGGATCGAGATCAAGAAGGTGCACCAGAAAGTCCGCACCACGACGGTTTATGTGACCCACGACCAGGTGGAGGCGATGACGCTGGCCGACCGCGTCGTGGTGATGAACCATGGCCGGATCGAGCAGATCGGCACGCCGAACGAGCTTTATCACAAGCCGGCGACGAAATTCGTCGCCAGCTTCATCGGCTCGCCAGCGATGAATTTCATTCCCTGCCGGCTGGAGGATCTCGCCGGCAAGTTGCACATTCGGCTTACCGATCGCGTCGTCTTCCCACTGCCGCCGGCCCGCGCTGCCCGTTATCAGGGCGTCCCGCGCACCGACAAATTGGTGCTGGGGCTGCGGCCCGAACACATCACCGAGGCAAAGCCGCATTCCGAGCCGGGCGTGGAGACCTTCGACACGGTGCTCGATGTCACCGAGCCGATGGGAATGGAGACGCTGATCTATTTTACACTGGAAGGCGCGCAGGTCTGCGGCCGGGTCAATCCCAATGCCGGCGCGCGCGATGGCGGCCCGCTTCGATTGGCTGTGGACCTCAACAATATGCACCTGCTAAACGAGGTGACCGGCGTCGTCCTTTGACGGCGCAATTGCGAGACCCAAGGGCAGGAAATGGCTACCAACAAGAAGAAAATCTTCGTCACGGAATCGATGTCACGGCAGGGAAGAGCGCTGCTGCACGCGCGAGACGATATCGAACTCGTCGAATTTCCCAACATGATTTCGCAAGAGGATTTCAATATCAAGCTGAAGGCGCATGCGCCGGTCCACGGCGTTGCCCTCGGCGGCACCCGCTTCGGCGAGCCCGAGCTCGAAGCCTCGCAAGACATGCTGGTGGTGACCCGGATCGGCGTCGGCTTCGACGCCGTTGACGTTCCGGCACTCAGCCGCCGCAAGGTCCCGCTGATGGTGGCGGGCACCGCCAATTCGCCGTCCGTTGCCGAGCACGCCCTGTTCATGATGCTGACGCTCGCCAAGCGCGCGACGGAAATGCATTCGCTGGTCAGGGACGACAAATGGGCTGATAGGCTGGGGATGCTGCCCTACGACCTCTTCGGCAAGACGGCGCTGATCATAGGTTTTGGCCGCATCGGCACGCGCACCGCCAAGCGCTGCCTGGCGATGGAAATGAATGTCCTGGTTTTCGATCCCTACAAGCCTGCCGCCGACATCAAGGCCGCCGGCTGCGAACCGGTTGCCGACCTCAACGCCGCACTGCCGCGTGCCGACTTCATCAGCATCCATTGCCCGAAGAATCCGGAGACGGTTGGCATGTTCAATGCTGACAGGCTGAAGCGGATGAAGCCATCAGCCTATCTGATCAACACGGCACGCGGCGGCATCGTCGACGAGGCTGCCCTGCACGCCGCGCTGGTGTCCGGCCAGCTTGCTGGCGCGGGCCTCGACGTTTTCGCGCAGGAGCCCCCGCCGGCCGGTCAGGCATTGCTCGCCCTGCCGAACGTCATCATGGCGCCGCATGTCGCGGGAGTCACGGTGGAAGCCGTGGACCGGATGAGCGAGCAGACCGCCCGCAACATTCTGAGCGTGCTGGATGGCGATCCCTTGCGCCAGAACGTGATCAACCAGGACGTGCTCGGCTAAATCGTCCGCAATAAATGAGCCTGGGCCCAGTCGGTCCACCGACCGGCCGGCGAGTGAGGTACGCGCATGGCCTTCAAGGAATACGGCAATTACGACGCGGTCGGCCTTGCCGAATTGGTTCGGAAGAAACATGTCTCGGCCAAGGAATTGCTCGACGAGGCCATCGGCCGCACAGCAGAGGTCGATCCGCAGATCAATGCCGTCGTCGTCAAGCATTACGACTATGCCGAACGCCAGGTCGAACGCGGCCTGCCCGACGGCCCGTTTACCGGCGTACCGTTCCTCCTGAAGGACCTTGACCCGCTGGAGGGCACGCGCACGACCTCCGGCGCCACGGTCCTGAAGGATTTTGTGGCCGACCACAACGGCACGCTGGCGCAGCGCTTCCTCGATACCGGCGTCTCGATCTTCGGCAAGAGCTCCAGTCCCGAATTCGGCCTGATGCCGACGACGGAGTCGCGCCTGCACGGGCCGCCGCGCAATCCGTGGAATCTCGAGCATTCTTCCGGCGGGTCATCGGGCGGCGCGGCGGCGGCGGTTGCCGCCCGCATCCTGCCCGTCGCACATGCCAGCGATGGCGGCGGCTCGATCCGGATCCCCGCCTCTGCCTCCGGCGTATTCGGCTTGAAGCCGACCCGGGCGCGCAATCCGCTCGGTCCCGATCGCGGTGAAGGCTGGGGTGGATTCGCCTGCGGCCATGTCGTGAGCATCAGCGTGCGCGACAGCGCGGTCATGATGGACGCGATCCATGGTCCCGAGCCGTCGAGCCCCTACGTGGCGCCGCCGCCGGAGCGGCCGTTTTCGCAGGAAGTCGGCCGCGATCCCGGCCAGCTCCGCATTGCCTTCACCGACAAATCGCCATATGGCGACGCCATCGATCCGGAAATCGCAGCAGCCGTGCGCGAGATTGCGGGCCTGCTGGCGGGGCTCGGCCATCATGTCGAGGAACGGGCGCCGGTGCTTCCCGCTGATCCGGCCGCAGCCATAACCACCATCGTCGGCGGCAATACCGCCCTGACGGTGCGGCTGATCGAGCAAAGACTCGGACGTGCCGCTACGGAAAACGATTTCGAGATATTGACGCTGGCGCACGCGCACAACGCGCAAAAGACCACTGCGACCGACTACGTCGCCGCCCAGCTAGCGGCCTTCCAGATTTCGCGCTCGCTGGCGGCTTTCTTTAAGAGCTGCGACGTCTTCCTGTGTCCGACGTTGTGCGCCCCGCCGCTCCGCATCGGTGAACTCAACACCATGTCGAAGGATCTGTCGCATATTGCCCCGATCCTGCGCCGCTACATGCCGGGGACCGCTATGTTCAATATGTCCGGGCAGCCGGCGATGTCGGTGCCGTTGGCTTGGAACAAGGCCGGATTGCCGCTCGGCATGATGTTCTCGGCCAGGTTCGGCGATGAGGCGACCCTGTTCCGGCTGGCCGGGCAGCTCGAACAGGTGCGGCCCTGGAAGAACAGATTACCGCCGGTATGCGCCTAAGCTCCGCCCCAAAAACGCCACGGATGGACAAGGCTCAGCCTTTTTCGGTAACGAGGAAAGACACGGGGCGACAACCGGGACATTGATTCTGCTCACGGCGCCCCGATCCGGAGGCTGAATCGTGACTCAAGGCGACCCGACCGACAACGCGCTGGCGGCAATTGCCAGCATTCTCGACCGCCCGGAGAACCATCGCGAGCCCGAAAAGCCCGCGGTCGCGGAGCATGCGTCCGTGGTCCCTCCGCCGATCCCCGTGTCCCCTGCGCCGATCGAGGCTCACGGCTACTCCAAGCACGGCCCCGGGCCGATGGCCTCGATCCGCTTCAAGTGGACGGTCCGCCTCGAGAATGGCGACTACTATGTCGACGAGACCATCGGGGAGAATTCCGCTCCGATCGTCAACGGCCCGATGTCGAGGCAAGCCGCGATCCAGATGGTGGACGATCGCGAAAGCGACGCACGCCGGCGCTTCGAGCAATTGAAGAGCGAGATGACCGGACGCGACGCCGCCGCCAATCTGCCTCGCACGGACAGCGGCGAAGCGTAACCTGCAAGACGTAAAGCGGAACTGTCCCACCGTCATGCCCGGGCTTGTCCCGGGCATCCACGTCTTCACTCGGGCCCAAAGACGTGGATGGCCGGGACATCTAGCGCGAAGACGCGCTTCGCGCTTTAGCCCGGCCATGACGAACTCTTTGAGACGGCGCTGCTCTAACAGTTCGCAGGAAATTGACCGTCACTTGGGGGCTATTTAGACTGCCCATAGACCGCTCAAGTCGAATTTGAACCAAAGCCGCTAGTACACGACTTATATTTTGAAAGTGATCTGGATCACGTTGGGAGAAGCTATCGCTGAGTAATAGCTTCGGGGGATGGGGTTCCCTGCTCAGGAGGTCGCAACAATGAAGAAGTGTCTCGCTATCGCCGTGCTTTTGCTGGCGAGCAGCCTCACCACCGCGCAGGCCCAGTACAGCTTCGAGTATGGCGGCCGCACCATCACCATAGATCCCGATCGAGGCACCGTTTCCATTCCGGGCGTCTACGACAATACCGGCAAGAAGGCCAAGCGCTCGCGTGGCGAGGAAGGCGACCTTGATCGTCCGGGCAAGAAGGCCCCGCAGCAGGCAAAAACCGCTCCGCAGGCCGCACCTGAGACGGCGCCACCGCCGGCCGCACCAGCACCGGCTGAGCAGGCCGCCCCTGCGGCAGCTCCGGCCGCTCCCTCCGCTGCAACAGCCACGCCGTCGACCGCCACAGCGGGTGTTGCACCCACCGATACGCCTGCGCCTGCAGCAGCGCCCGCTGCGCCTCAAGCCGCTCCGGCTGCGCCGCCGGCGCCCGCTCCCGTTGCCGCGCAACCGCCGCCGCAACAGAAACAGGCAGCCGCCCCGGCAGCTTCAACACTTCCGTCCGCGAACTCACCGCTCGGCGTGTGGCTGACGGAGGAGAAGGAAGGCAAGGTGCGCATCGAACCGTGCGGTCCCAATATCTGCGGCTATTCCGTCGACAAGAAGTCGAACCAGAACGGCGAGCAGGTTCTGATCAACATGAAGCCAGGCAAGGACAAGTGGAGCGGCCGGATTTTCGATCCGAATACCGGCAGCACCTACGATTCGACGATCGCCCTCAAGGGCACCGACGCTCTGCGCGTTCAGGGTTGCGCCTTCGGCGGCATGTTCTGTGGCGGCCAGACCTGGACGCGCGTCAACTGATCCACGGAAAAGGCTGCGCATTCGACAAAAGCCCCGCCGCTGCGCGGGGCTTTTTCATGGAGTTTTGACCCGTGATGACAGTCACAGTCGTCATGGAACCGATGTGAGATCGTGATCGTGTCCAAACCAAAGGGGCACGTCATGGTAAAGTCTCGGAAATCCGTAGTAGCCGCTTCGCTGCTTGCTGCACTGGGCTTTGCGACACCATCCGCAGCCGCGACATTCGACGGCGCCTGGAATGTGCAGATCTCCTCCTCGAACGCCGCCTGCAGCAGCGGCGCGTCGGTCTCGATCGGAATCAGCAACGGCCAGGTCGCCTCGAACAGCGCGACTGTAACGGCATCCGGCCGCGTCGCCGAGGCCGGCAACATCAGCGTGACATTGTCGACCGGCCTGAAGCGCGCGGTCGGCACCGGTCGCCTTTCGGGCACGTCGGGTTCGGGTACATGGCGCGCCGCGCTTTGCTCGGGCACCTGGACGGCACAGCGAAATTAACCGAGCTTCGCCGAGTATTCCGCGTCCGTCACATGCTCCATCCAGTTGACGTAGCTGCCGTCGGCCGCTTCCTGCATGGCGATGTGAGTCATGGCGTTGGTCGGCGAAGCGCCATGCCAGTGCTTTTCACCGGGCGGAATCCAGACGACGTCACCGGGGCGAATTTCCCTGATCGGTCCGCCTTTGGCCTGCACCCGTCCGACCCCTGAGATGACATAGAGCGTCTGGCCCAGCGGATGCGTGTGCCAGGCCGTGCGCGCACCCGGCTCAAAGGAGACGCGCGTCGAGGCCAGCCGGGCCGGCGCCTCGGTCTGGATGATCGGATCCTGCAGCACCGTGCCGGTGAAATATTCAGCCGGCGCCCGGCGCGTCGGCCGGGAGCCCGCGAGATGGATATCCATGGAGTTTTCTCCCTTTCCTTTTCTCAGGTTATTTCTTGCTGGCCGCGTAGCGCACCTTGGTCTCGGCGTTCATCGGATAGAGGCCGGGCAGCGCCGCGCCGTTGTTCACCTCGTTGACAATCCAGGCTTCCATCCGCTCCTGCTCCGGCCCTTCGGCCAGCACATGGTCGAGCAATGCCTGCGGGATCAGCACCGCGCCGTCCTGGTCGGCGACGACGATGTCGTTGGGAAATACCGCAACCCCACCACATCCGATCGGCTCACCCCAGCCGACGAAGGTCAGCCCCGCCACCGAAGGCGGCGCTGCGAAGCCATCGCACCAGACCGGAAGGTTGGTGCCGAGCACGCCTTCTATGTCGCGCACAACACCGTCCGTGATCAGTGCCGCAACCCCGCGCTTCACCATGCGCGCGCACAGAATGTCGCCGAAGATGCCCGCGTCGGTCTCGCCCATGGCGTCGACCACAGCAATGCAGCCTTTCGGCATGGCTTCAATCGCGGTGCGGGTCGAGATCGGCGACGACCACGACTCAGGTGTTGCCAGATCTTCGCGTGCCGGCACGAAACGCAACGTAAACGCCGGTCCGACCAGCCGAGGCTGCCCTGGCCGCAGCGGCTTGGTGCCGCGCATCCAGATGTTTCGCAGGCCCTTCTTGAGCAGAACGGTGGTGATGGTGGCGGTGGACACGCCGGACAGGGTTGCGAGGGCTTCGGGGGACAGGGACATCTGGAATGCGGGCTCCGGAGGATGGGTAAAAGGTAGCGCATCTTGCGAAGCGCGGATGTCACGTCAAGGGCTCGCGGAAAGAAGCGCGATCACAACATCTTATCGTCGACATGCAGATTAATTTATTGAACTTACTGGCTGATTTCGCGTGAAGCGAATTCCACTCGCGCCCAAAACACGCTACAGCTTAGGGCGAGCACAGAAGCTGTGAGACAGTAACAGAGGCCATGGCCGCGACGCTTCCCCCGCCCCGCCTTTTGCCGAGTGGCGACAGCGCCATCACGGTGGAATTCAGCCGCAACATCGACGATGCCGCCAACCGGCGGGTGCTGGCGCTCGACCGTGCCATGGCCGCCGAGCCGATCACGGGCGTTACCGAGACCGTGCCGACCTATCGCTCGCTGCTGGTGCATTACGATCCCGTGTTGATCGATTTCGAAAAGCTTGGCGAAACAATTCTCGCCCTCGCGCAGCGGCCGGTACCGGCAACGACAAAGACCCGGCGCTGGCGCATTCCGGTGGTCTATGGCGGCGAGCACGGCATCGACCTCGAGGATGTCGCAAAAACCCTCAACACCACGCCTGACGATATCGTGGCGCGGCATGTCGCCGGCGACTACCGGGTCGCCATGATCGGCTTTACGCCCGGCTGGTCCTATCTCAGCGGGCTTACGGATACCCTGCATATGCCGCGGCGGCAGAATCCACGCTTGCTGACGCCGGCCGGCACCATCTCGATCGGCGGCGTGCAGACCGGCGTGCAGTGCCTCGCCGGCCCGAGCGGCTGGCACCTTCTGGGACAGACAGCCGTCCGCACCTACCAGCTCCATCGCGATCCGACCTTCCTGCTGGAGCCGGGCGACAACGTCACTTTTGCACCGGTCGATGCCAAGACCTTTGCGGAGCAGGATCGCGCCGCCGAGGCCGGCGAATTCATTGCCGAGCAGATCGCCACATGAGCAAGCTCGTCATTGCATCGATCGGCCCGGCAAGTTCGGTACAGGACGGCGGACGTCCCGGCGCCCAGCGTTACGGCCTGGTGCCGAGCGGCGCGATGGATCGGCTGGCTTTGGCGGCTGCTAATACGCTGGCCGGCAATGAACCGTTCACGGCAGTTGTCGAGATCGGTCCGTTCGGGGCAAAGTTCACCGCACGCGGCAGCGCAGTGCGCGTTGCACTGGCGGGAGCCCCGCGCAATGCCGATATCGCCGGCCGCGCCGTGGCGTCGGACACTTCCGCAACGCTTGCCGATGGCGAGACGCTGACGCTCGGCTTTGCCCGCGGCGGCTCGTTCAGCTATCTCGCGATCGAAGGCGGCATTGCCGGCGAGCCGATGTTCGGCAGCCTCGCGGTCAACGCACGCGCGGGCCTCGGCAGCCCCTATCCCCGCCCCCTGCAGGCCGGCGACGAACTGCAGACGAAGGCCGCAAGCGGCGCGCCTGAACAGCGGATCGAACTGCCAGCGGTCACCGATGCGCCGATCCGCGTGGTCTGGGGTCCGCAGGATGACGAATTCGCCGATGACACCAAAAAACAGTTTCTCGACAGCGAATGGAAGATATCGGCAACCAGCGACCGCATGGGCTACCGGCTCGAAGGCCCCGTGCTCAAGCACCTCCACGGCCACAACATCGTTTCCGACGGTACCGTCAACGGCAGCCTGCAGGTGCCCGGCAATGGCCAGCCGATCGTGCTGATGCCCGACCGCGGCACCAGCGGCGGCTATCCCAAGATCGCAACCGTGATTTCGGCCGATCTCGGGCGGTTCGCGCAGATCCCCGCCGGGCGCGCCTTTCGCTTCAGGGCCGTCAGCATGCCGGAAGCCCAAGTGGAAGCGCGCAAATTTGCGGCGTTGTTGCGCACCCTGCCCGAGCGGCTGCGAGCGATCGAAAGCGTTGATCTCAACATCGATGCGCTGCACGATGCCAATGTCGCGGGCCACGCCGTCAACGCCGTCGATGCCGGAACCTGGCACGCAGTCACTCTGGCCGACATAGCGGGCCCGGACTGATCAACCAATCCACTCACAAGAAGCGGACCAGCAACATGACAACCATCGACCTCAATTGCGATCTCGGCGAAGGATTTGGCGCGTGGGAAATGGGCAACGACGCCGCAATGATCGAGCTGGCGACGTCGGTGAACGTCGCCTGCGGTTTTCATGCCGGCGACGCCGACATCATGCGCCGCACGGTCGAGCTGGCGAAAGCGCGCGGCGTCAGCGTCGGCGCACACCCTGGATATCGCGACCTGCACGGCTTCGGACGGCGGCCGATCCCCGGTTTGAAGTCGTCGGAGATCGAGAACCTGATCGCCTACCAGATCGGCGCGTTGCAGGCGATTGCGACCGCGGCCGGCCACAAGGTCACGCATGTGAAGGCGCATGGCGCGCTCTCCAACGTCGCCTGTGAGGACGACATGACCGCCAAAGCCATCGCCAACGGCATCAAGGCCGTCGACCCCAACCTGATTTTCGTGGTGCTCGCTAACTCGAAGCTGGTGCAGGCCGGCGAAGCCGCCAACCTGCCGATGGTGCACGAAGTGTTTGCCGACCGCGCCTATGAAGACAATGGCTCGCTGGTGTCGCGCAAGAAACCGGGCGCGGTATTACATGATGCGAAGGCAATTGCCGACCGCGTAGTACGGATGGTGCAGGACGGCGCAGTGGTGTCGGTCACCGGCAAGGTCATCAAGATGCGCACCGATACCGTGTGCATTCACGGCGATACGCCGGGCGCGGTCGATATCGCGCGCGGGGTGCGTCAGGCGTTGAAGAATGCCGGGATCGACGTCGCGCCGTTCAAAGTGAACCAGGGCGTGAATACATAAGTCCAAAGGCCCGGTCGGACGTCCGCTTCGGCGCCTTATGGACTCATTTTGGAATCGCAAAAGATGCGAAAAGTCGCCGATATGCGACATGTCGCGGAGCCAAGTCCTCCAATAGCGTGTTGGCGCAACCAAAGAGAGAAGATATCATTATCTGCTCCCTTGGACTTCAGGCTTCCTTGGAGGATCAAATGGTCTCCATGTATCTCCGCCGTTTGGTATCGGCGACACCGGTCTGCGCGCTAATTTTTTCAACGAGTGCGGCGCAAGCCCAGCAAGCCAGCGGCGCGATAACGCTGTTCAACGATGTCAGGGTATTCGACGGCAGGGGCACTTCGCTCTCCGAACCAACCAACGTCCTGGTTCGAGGTAACCTGATCGAAACAATTTCCCGGACGCCGGTTTCGGTCGATCGAAGCGCGACCACCACGATCGTCGATGGCGGCGGCCGCACGCTGATGCCCGGCCTGATCGACAATCATTGGCACGCGATGCTGGCGCGTACGACCCCGGCACAGGCGTTCGGTGACGTCGGTTTCAACAATCTCAATGCTGGCGACGAAGCGACGGACACTCTTATGCGCGGCTTCACCACCGTTCGCGACGTAGGCGGTCCGGTGTTCGGTCTCAAGCGCGCCATTGACGAGGGCATCGTCAAAGGACCGCGTATCTATCCGTCCGGCGCCATGATCACCATCACGAGCGGGCACGGGGATTTTCGCCAGTTAACCGATCTGCCGCGGACAATCGGCGGCATGCTCACCCGCATGGAGCAGGTCGGTGGCGCCATAGTTGCTGATAGCCCTGACGAGGTGCGCGTGCGCGCGCGCGAACAGCTCATGCAGGGCGCCTCCCAGGTCAAGTTGACGGCAGGCGGCGGAGTGTCGTCACCCTTCAGTCCGATCGACGTGACCACCTTCACCGAGGCCGAACTGCGCGCCGCGGTTGAAGCGGCCGAGAATTGGGGCACCTACGTCGTCGCGCATGCCTTTACCACGGCTGCGATCCGTGGGGCCATTGCGGCCGGCGTGAAGTGTATCGAACACGGCTTCCTGATGGACGACGCAACCGCCAAACTGATCGCCGAGAAGGGCGTTTGGCTGAGCCTGCAGCCGCTCCCCGAGGGCTTGAGGCTGGGGTTTCCGGTGGGTTCCGTCCAGCGCGCCAAGGCGGATGAGGTCTGGCCCGGCATAGCCAGGTCCTACGAGTTGGCGAAGAGATACAAGATCAAGACGGCGTGGGGCACCGATGTGCTGTTCTCCCGCGAACTGGCGCAGCAACAAGGGGCAATTCTGGCCTCGCTTACCCGTTGGTACACCCCCGCTGAAGCGCTGGTCATGGCGACATCGACAAACGCCGAACTGCTGGCGCTGTCCGGGAAGCGCAATCCCTATCCGGGAAAACTCGGCGTTGTGGAACAGGGCGCGCTCGCAGATTTGCTGCTTGTCGACGGAAATCCGTTGAACGACATCGGCCTGATTGCCGACTCCGCCAGGAACTTCAAGATCATCATGAAGGACGGCAAAATCTACAAAAACACTCTGACCAAGTGAGGGCCAGTCCTTGCCGCTAATGGCCCTGCCGTGAATTGGTGCGCACCGCAGGAGTCGAACCAACGACCCTTGCGGTTGCGCCTGACGTGCAATTTCAGAACGGGTGAACCGAGAGCGTGCCGAACACGATGGCGGCAATGAGCGCGAACGCGCTGTAGAGCGCGGCGGTATGGAAGCCGGTGCCGGAACGGCGGGACACCGAGCGTGCGTAAAGGTGCAGGCGGGCTTCCGCCGATAGTTCGCGCATGGTCGATCTCCAACGCAGCATGGACTGCATATGGAATATCGATCGCGCTCCGATGCAAGATGTCAGCCGAAATAGCGATATGGGCGCTCCGGCGCACTCCATTTCGAGGGGAAAATTCCCCACCTCCCGACCAGAGCGAGAATTTTATTCGGGCCGATTTGAGCCAGTTGGAACCCGGATTAGTAAACGTCCTGCTGGAATCGGTTCTTGTCAGTTCCCGAACGCCTCAGCCGACCGAGCTTAAGGCTTCCAGCGCCCGATCCCGAAGGCAGCCAGATGGCCGGCGATGTCGCCGGGGTTAAACGCGGGGCCGGCAAAGGCGCCGATGGCGTCGGAAGCGCCGGGGGACTTGCCCTGATGCCCCATGGCGCCGTCGTAGAGGTCCGGCCTGAAGACCCCCATGGCGGTCCGGAGCGCGTCCGGCCGCATCGCCGTCTGCCCCCAGCGCACCATTTGCGCATAAAGCCAGGCGGCCTGCGCGGGATCGGGGCGGCCCGCGCCCTCGCGCCCGACCAGGAGATAGCGGCCGCTCTCGCGCCGCTGGCCGTCGGGTGAAATCTTCAGTCGGCCGTCGAGGGTACGCTGGATCACCTCGGCGCCGACGCCGATCCGGTCGGGTCGCGCCAGGACATCCGCGGTCTCGGCGCGGTTTCCGGGATCCTCGATGTATTCGGCGGCGTGGGAAGCCGCCCGGACCAGGGCAGCCAGCACGTCCGCATTCTTTTCCGCCCAGCTTTGCCTGACCGCCAGAACCTTTTCTGCCGCGCGCACCAGGATATCAGAGACGAAGTGCAGGATGTGGCCAACCCCGAGATCGACCGCGACTGAGTTCCAGGGCGCGCCGACGCAGAACGCATCGACATGCCCATTGGCGAGGCTGTCCACCATGTAGGGCGGCGGCAGCACTACCAGGCGAACGTCCTCGTCGGGATCGACCCCGCCTGCCGCCATCCAGAACCGAAGCTGGTAATTGTGGGTGGAGAACGGAAACGTCATGCCGAAAGTCAGCGGTTCCGCGCCGCTCTTGCGCCTGCTTGCCACGACGCGCGCGAGCGCCAGCGCAGTGGCCATGGGATCGACGGCATCGCCCTCGATCTCGCCCATGATCGCAGCGTGCAGCGCCGGCGATACCGTGATCGCGTTGCCATTGAGGCCCAGATTGAATGGCGCCACAATTGGCACCTTGACGTGTCCAAGCCCGAGACTCGACGCAATCGCTACTGGCGCCAGCAAATGCGCGGCGTCGAACAGGCCGATATTCAGCTTGTCGCGGACATTGGACCACGACACTTCCCGCACCAGCTTGACGTCAAGCCCTTCGGCGGCCGTAAAGCCCTTGTCGACGGCGATGATCAGCGCGGCGGCGTCGACCAGCGGAATGAAGCCGATATGCAGCGGTGTCGTCATTTCAACAGCTCCGAGGCGGTCAGGATCGACTGCGCGATCTCTCCGATCTTCTTTTTCTCGCGCATCGCCGTGGAGCGCATGAGTACGTAGGCCTCGTCTTCGGTGAGGCCCTTCACCTTCATCAGGATTCCCTTGGCACGGTCAATCACCTTGCGTTCCTCGAGCGCGGATTTGGTGCGGTCGAGTTCGTCCTGCAGCTTCGAGAAGGCGTTGAAGCGGGAGATGCAGAGGTCGAGGATCGGCTTGATCCGCTCCTTTTTCAGGCCATCGACGATATAGGCGGAAACACCGGCGTCGACGGAAGCCTGGATCGAGGCCGCATCGCTCTGGTCGACGAACATGGCGATCGGCCGCCGCACCGCGCGGCTGACCTGGAACATCTGTTCCAGAACGTCGCGGCTGGGGTTCTCCAGGTCGATCAGGATGACGTCGGGATCGAGCGCATAGATCCGCGCCAGCAGGCTCTGCATTTCGCTGATATGCACGACACCGGTAAAGCCCGCCTCCCGCAATCCCTCTTCCAGGATTGCGGCCCGGATCGGGCTTTCGTCGACAATGACGATTTTCGGCGACGACTCAGCGCTCATCGATCAACTCTTAACCCGGCAGGGCATCCATAGCACGTAAGAAGCGCGCGCAAAGCCTTGTAATTATGGGCAATTGGGACTAGCTCGTGCATATCAATCAGGCAGATTAAATATGCAACAGGCCGCCGCGCCCAAAGTCAGCTTTGTTTCGCTTGGGTGCCCCAAGGCGCTGGTCGATTCCGAGCGCATCATCACCCGGCTGCGGGCCGAAGGCTATGAGCTGGCGCGCAAGCATGACGGCGCCGACATCGTCATCGTCAACACCTGCGGCTTCCTCGACAGCGCCAAGCAGGAATCGCTCAGCGCCATCGGCGAGGCGATGGCCGAGAATGGCAAGGTCATCGTCACCGGCTGCATGGGCGCCGAACCCGAACAGATCGAAGCGGCTTATCCCGGCGTGCTGTCAATCACGGGTCCGCAACAATATGAGAGCGTGCTGGAGGCCGTGCATCGGGCGCTGCCGCCGGTGCATAACCCGCACCTCGATCTGGTGCCGCCGCAGGGCGTCAAGCTGACCCCGCGACACTACGCTTACCTGAAGATTTCCGAAGGCTGCAACAACCGCTGCAGCTTCTGCATCATTCCAAAGCTGCGCGGCGACCTCGTGTCACGCCCGGCCAATGACGTGCTGCGCGAGGCGGAAAAGCTGGTCGCCGCCGGCGTCAAAGAATTGCTTGTTATCTCGCAGGACACGTCGGCCTACGGCGTCGATATCAAATATGCCGACAGCCCGTGGAAGGATCGACAGGTCCGCGCCAAATTCTTCGACCTTGCCAAGGAACTCGGCGATCTCGGCGCCTGGGTACGGCTGCAGTATGTGTACCCCTACCCGCATGTCGACGAAGTCATCGGTCTGATGGCCGAGGGCAAGGTTCTGCCCTATCTCGACATTCCGTTTCAGCATGCAAGCCCCGACGTGCTGCGGGCCATGAAGCGTCCCGCGGCGCAGGAAAAAACACTGGCGCGGATCCAGAAGTGGCGCGAGCAATGTCCTGACCTGACGCTGCGCTCGACCTTCATCGTGGGCTTCCCCGGCGAGACCGATTCCGATTTCGCCTATCTGCTCGACTGGCTCGAAGAGGCCGAGATCGATCGGCTCGGCTGCTTCAAATACGAGCCGGTGGCGGGTGCGGCTTCCAACGCCATCGGCAACGCCGTATCAGACGAAATCAAGCAGGAGCGTTGGAACGCCCTGATGGCCCGGCAGCAGAAAATCTCTGCCCGCCGCCTCAAGCGCAAGGTCGGCACCAGGCAGCAGATCATCATCGACGAAGTCGGGCCGACGGTCGCAAAGGGTCGTTCAAAGGCCGACGCGCCGCAGATCGACGGCGCGGTCTATCTCTCCAGCCGCCGCCCGCTGAAAGTCGGCGAGATCGTCACCGCGAAGATCGAACGAGCGGATCAGTATGATCTCCATGGCAGCGTCGCGGGATTCTGAATCAAACGACGCCGCTTGACACCGTCCCCCATTCGGCTGTATGGCCCTGCGCCATGAAACTGAACCGGACCAACCGCCGCGCCTGCCTGCGTCGTCGCTCCAGCGACGATGGGTTGCGCCGTGTCCGACGACAACGCTGATTAACTAGTTCAGCTACGTTTTCGAGAAGGCCGCACCCTCAAAAGTGCGGCCTTCTTGCGTTTCGGCCAGCCCCTTCCCCAAAAACCCTGAGGAGATCGACATGACCAATGCTGCCCATCCGTTCGACGCGCTGATGAACATCACCGCCCGCCCGCAGGCCGTGTTCGTTCGCGGCGAAGGCGCGTATCTGTGGGATGACGCCGGCAAGCGCTATCTCGATTTCATGCAGGGTTGGGCCGTCAACTCCCTCGGCCATTCGCCGGCCGTCATTGCCGACGCGCTTGCGGCGCAAGCCAAACTGCTGCTGACGCCAAGCCCAGCCTTCTACAACGGTCCCAGCCTGAAGCTGGCGCAAGCGCTGGTCGAGAAGAGCTGCTTCGATCAGGTTTTCTTCGCCAATTCAGGCGCGGAGGCCAATGAGGGCGCCATCAAGCTCGCGCGGAAATACGGCGCGAAATACAAGAACGGCGCGTTCGAAATCATCACCTTTGAAGGCGGATTTCACGGCCGCACGCTCGCCACCATGTCGGCATCGGGCAAGAAGGCGTTCGAGCCGCTGTTCGAGCCGAAAGTATCGGGCTTCCGCAAGGCCAAGCTCAACAACCTCGATTCAGTGAAGGCGCTGATCTCGGACAACACGGTCGCCGTCATGCTGGAGCCGATCCAGGGCGAAGCCGGCGTGTGGCCGGCGACCGATCAATTCCTGAAGGAGCTGCGCGCGCTCACCAAGGAACACGGGTTGCTGCTGATCTTCGACGAGATCCAGACCGGCATGGGCCGGACCGGAAAACTGTTCCACTACGAGCATGCCGGCATCGAGCCTGACATCATGACGCTCGGCAAGGGCATCGGCGGCGGCGTGCCGCTGGCCGCCCTGCTCGCCACCGAGCACGCCTCCTGCTTCGAGCACGGCGACCAGGGTGGCACGTTCAACGGCAATCCGTTGATGTGCGCCGCGGGGCTTGCGGTGCTCGAACACGTCGCCGAGCCGGAATTCCTGAAAGCTGCGGCGGACGCCGGCCTTTTCCTGGAAAGCGAGTTGCAGAAATTGTCGGCGCGGCATGGTCTCGGCGAGGTGCGCGGCCGGGGTCTGTTGCTCGCGCTCGATCTCAAATTGCCGATCGGCGCCGCGATCGTGGCCGAGGCGCTTGCGGACGGCGTGCTCATCAACTCGCCGCAGCCCGATGCGCTCCGCTTCATGCCGGCGCTCAACGTCACCCGCGAGGAGATATCGCTAATGATCGAGTGCCTTGATGCGATTTTGGTCAAGGCTGGTGCGGCGCGACGGGTGGCGTAGCCCCAATCGTCATTGCGAGCGAAGCGAAGCAATCCATCTCTGCGCAAACGGAGGTATGGATTGCTTCGTCGCTTTGCTCCCTTGCGCAAACGCTTCGCGTTTGTCGCAGGCAATGACGTTACTCACGGCCGCAGGATCGCCGCCCCCGTGGTCGCCCTGCTCTCAAGCTCGGTATGCGCCTTCGCCGCGTCCTTCAGCGCATAGGCGTGATTGATCGGCACATGGAGCTTGCCGTTGATGACAGCGGCGAACAGCGTGTCGGCGCCTTCGAGCAATTCCTTGCGGGTAGAGACGTAGTCGTTGAGCTTCGGCCGCGTCGCGAACAGCGAGCCGTGGTTGTTGAGCTCGGTGAGCGGGAACGGCGGTACCGGGCCGGAGGCGTTGCCAAAACTCACGAACAGGCCGCGTGGCCGCAGGCACGACAGCGAGCCCGGGAACGTGGTCTTGCCGACGCCGTCATACACGACGTCGCAGAGCTCGTTGCGGCTGATCTGCTTCACCCGTGCCACGAAGTCTTCCTCGTTGTAGAGGATGACGTGGTCGCAGCCATTGGAGAGCGCGAGATCGGCTTTCGCCTTGGTGCCCACGGTGCCGATCACATGCGCGCCGAGCGCCTTTGCCCATTGGCAGGCCAAGAGGCCGATGCCGCCGGCGGCGGCGTGGATCAGCACGCGGTGGCCGGGTTCGACCTTGAACGTCTTGTGCAGCAGGTACCAGACCGTCAGCCCCTTGAGCATCAGGACGGCGCCCTGCTCGTAGGTGATGTGGTCGGGCAGCTTGACCAGCTTGTCCGCCGGGATCACCCGCTCGCTGGCGTAGCCGCCGAGCGTGAAATAGTAGGCGACGCGGTCGCCGGGGTGAAAATTGGTGACGCCCGGGCCGACCGCCACGACCTCGCCGGCGGCTTCGTTTCCGGCGATGAACGGCAATCCCGGGGCCTTGTAGAGGCCGGTGCGGAAGTAGACGTCGATGAAGTTCAGGCCGACGGCATGCTGACGGATGCGGACCTCGCCCGGTCCGGGCGCCGGCACGTCCACGTCCTCATACACCAGGGCTTCCGGACCCCCTACCTTGTGCACGCGCACGGCCTTGGTCATGACGATCTCTCCCTCGGTATTTCCTGAAGCGAAACGAAAGCCATCCCCGCCGGGTTGTCAACTCGCCTGGCCGAAACCGGCTATCTGGCGACCTTCCTGCGGTTGCGCCGGGCGAGCACATTGAACAGTTCGACGGCCGCCGCAAACAACATGGCAAAGTAGATATAGCCGCGCGGGATGTGGAATTTGAATCCGTCAGCGACCAGCGCCACCCCGATCAGCACCAGGAACGCCAGCGCCAGCATCTTGGTAGTCGGATGATCGGCAACGAATTTGGAGACCGGCCCTGACGACACGTACATCACGAAACAGGCGATCACGACCGCTGCGACCATGATCTCGATATCCTCCGCCATGCCGATCGCGGTGATGATCGAATCCAGCGAGAACACCAGGTCGACGACGATGATCTGCACGATCACCCAGAAAAAAGCACTGGCCTTCGGCTTATCGTCATTTTCGGCCTCGCGCGCTTCCACCTCGGCATGAATTTCGTGGGTCGCCTTGGCGATCAGGAACATGCCGCCGCCGATCAGGATGATATCGCGCCACGAAAATGCGAGGTCCTTCACCGTGATCACGGGCTGGGTCAGGCCGATCAGCCACACGAGCACGCTGAGAAGCAGGATGCGAAATACCAGCGCCAGTGCGAGCCCGATCTGTCGAGCCTGCTTCGCCTGCCGCTCAGGGATGCGCGAGACGATCACCGATATGAAAATGACGTTGTCAATGCCGAGCACGATTTCCAGTGCCGTCAACGTCAACAGCGCCGCCCAGGCTTCCGGGCTCGACAATAATTCCATCATGCCTTGAACGACTTTATTCGCCGGATCACTGCGTCACTTCCTATTATGTAGGCCGCGATAGCGCACAGCCCGGCGACGATCGGAGCGCCCACGTCGAAATCGCGGGCGAGCGTATATAGCGCAAGCACTGCGCCGATAGCCATCAGCCACAGGGTCAGCCAGCGCAGACGTACCACCCGGATCGGGTGTAGCACATGAAACGGCGCGAATGTCAGCGCGATCAGAACTGCGATGCCGAGACTGGAAAGCACGGGCGGCAAGTGCAGCAAGAACAAATAAAACGCTGCAACGTTCCATAGCGCCGGAAAGCCGCGGAAATGATTGTCCGACGCCTTCATGCGCCGGTCGGCAAAATAGAGCGCGCCCGACACCATGATGCCGATGCCAAGCAGCGGCGCGGCGACCGGCAGCAGCATCCCGCTCGCGGTGATGGCATAGGCCGGAACGAAAACGTAGGTCACGAAATCGACGACGAGATCGAGCACCTCGCCTGACCAGTTCGGCTGCAACCGCTCGACATCCAGCTTCCGCGCCAGCGGGCCGTCGATCGCGTCGATGATCAGGGCGACGCCGAGCCAGCCGAACATGTTGGCCCAGTGTTCGCGCACGGCCTCCAGCATCGCCAGCAACGCGATGCCCGCGCCCATCGCCGTGAAGATATGCACGGCGAATGCTGCAGTCCGCGTTCGGCCGGTCGCCGGGACGGAATCTGGTTCTGTCGTTTGGTCCATTGCTCCGGCAGTGCTATCAGGAATCGCTCCGATTTGCATATCAGCACTTGCGGCGTTCCGCCGCGCGATTGGGTGGAAACATTTCGGCCAGTTGATAGCTTGAAAATGCCGCCCCGAACGTCAATTGTCCCAATATGAACGATGCATCGCAAGTTTATGACGCTGCCGTGATCGGCGGCGGTCCGGCGGGATTGACCGCGGCCATCGCGCTGGCCGCGACCGGAGCGAAAACCGCCCTGCTCGCCCGTCGCATCCCCTATGCCGACAACCGCACCACGGCGCTGCTGGGGGCTTCCACCGATCTGCTCGAACGTCTGGACGTCTGGCCCCGTTGCCGGGACAAGGCCGCCGCCTTGCGGACCATGCGCCTCGTCGACGACACCGGCCGGCTGATCCGCGCGCCGGAGGTGCGCTTCACCTCGGATGAGATCGGCCTCGAACAGTTCGGCTACAACATCGACAACCGCTCGCTGATGGTCGCCCTCGAAGAGCGTGCCGCCGGGCTTTCGAACCTGACCCGATTTGACGATGAGGCCGCAACGATCGACCCGCAGGATGCAGCCGTTGCCATCCGTACCGGCAAAGACGAGCAGCTTGCCGCGCGGCTCGTGATCGGCGCCGACGGGCGGCAATCGCCGTCCCGCGAGGCGGCCGGAATCGGCATCAGCCGGCGCGACCTGCATCAGTCGGCGCTGACGTTCAACATTTCCCATTCGCGGCCGCACAACGGCATCTCCACCGAATTTCACACCGCGCAAGGTCCGTGCGTATTCGTGCCCCTGCCCGGCAACCGCTGCAGCGTGGTGTGGGTCTCGGCGACCAGGGAAGCCGAGCGGCTGATGTCGCTTGGCGACGACGAATTGTCGGACGCCGCGGAAACGCAGTCGCACTCCATTCTCGGCCGCGTCCAGGTTGAAGCCGGCCGCAACATCTTTCCGCTGACGATCGAGCGTCCCGACCGGTTTGCCAGCCATCGTGTCGCGCTGGTCGGCGAATCCGCCCATGTGGTGCCGCCGATCGGCGCGCAGGGCCTCAACATGGGATTGCGCGATGCGGCCGATATCGCCGACATCGCAGGCAGTGCGATCTCGCTCGGGGAGGATCCGGGATCGCCGGCGGTGCTGGCGCGCTATCAGTCCGCCCGCCGCGCCGACGTCGCGAGCCGGCTGATTGCCATCGATGTCGCCAACCGCTCACTGCTCAGCGATTTCTTAGGCATGCAATCGCTGCGCGCGGCCGGCATGCACCTGCTTGGCTCGATCGGCCCGCTGCGGCGGCTCGCGATGCGCGAGGGGCTGGCGCCGACCTGGAAGCGTGTGAGCTAGGGCCGGCCGGACCGGCGTGAGGGCTGTGAACCGGGGCCCATTTCTACTTTGCATGGGGTTGTTTTCGATATTTTGTGTTTCGAGCACCCGTGCCCCTTTACGGAAACACCAGTCGTCCGCTCTGAATGAACCACATCACGCTGGTCAGCGTGACCACCGAGGCGAAGGTCCCGATCAGCACGGCGACGGATGCCGGCTCGATCCAGGTATTGTTCTGCCGCGCCATCACGAACACGTTCAGCGCCGGCGGCAGAGCCGCCATCAGGACGGCGGTCGCCGCCCAGGGCTGCGCGAACGGGCCGAACAGCAGCATCAAGCCGAACACGATCAGCGGATGAACCAGCAGCTTGATCGCGATCACGCCGGGCACTTCCCAGGGCACGCGATCGAACGGCCGCAGTGCCACGGTGACGCCGAGTACGAACAGCGCGGTCGGCGCGGCCGCGTTCTGCAGAAACAGCAGCGTTTTGTCGACCGCGACGGGCAGTTGAATATGCAGCCCCGCGGCGAGCGCGCCGGCGGCAGCCGACATGATCAGCGGGTTCAGCACGATCTGCCGCACGGCGACGCCGATCGCGTGCAGGAAGGACGGATGCTCGCGATCGGTCAGCGCCATCAACAGGGGCACGATCGAGAACAGGAAAATGCTGTCGCAGCAGAAGATCAGCGCGGTCGGCGCCGCCGCCTTGCTGCCAAGCACCGCCAGCGCCAGCCCCGGTCCCATGTAGCCGATGTTTCCGTAGGCACCGGCAAGGCCCGAGATCGTCGCCTTGCGCAGCGAGAGTTCGCCGATGATCCGCCCTGCCACCATCGCCAGCACGAAAGCGCTGACCGTACCGATCGTCGTTGCGATCAGGAATGGCGGGTTGTTCAGTTCGGCGAACGGTGTCTCCGACATGATGCGAAACAGCAACGCCGGCAGAGAAACGTACAGCAGGAAGAAGTTCATCCAGGCGAGGCCGGATTCCGGCAGGCCCCTGGTCTGTCCGCAGGCAAAGCCGATGAAGATCAACCCAAAATAGGGAAGCGCGAGGTTGAGGATATCGGCCATCTCGGAAACGTCTTTTCGTCAGTGATTTCTGCGGCATGGCACTGGATCTGGCCACCACGCGTAAAGGTTAATTCGTCCTATTGCCCCTAGCATCGGCCACAATCATGGTCTATTCGACGGGATATGATCAAAGCGCGCACCGCCAAATTTCAGATCGGGCAGATTGTCCGCCACCGGGTGTTTTCATTCCGGGGCGTGATTTTCGATATCGATCCGGAATTCAACAATACCGAGGAATGGTGGTTGTCGATCCCCGAGGAGGTTCGGCCTCACAAGGACCAGCCGTTCTATCATCTGCTCGCGGAAAATTCGGAGTCCGAATACGTCGCCTATGTCTCCGAACAAAACCTGCTGCCGGACGATTCCGGCGAGCCGATCCGGCATTCCCAGGTTGCCGAGATATTCGTGAAGGACAAGTCGGGCGGCTATCGCCCGCGCAATCCGTCGCTGAACTAGCCATCGCTATCAGCAACGAAAAAGGCGCCCTGCTCGGGCGCCTTTTTGTTTTGTCGAACGGCGCGGCGCTTACTTCGCCGCTGGATTGGCTGCTCCGCCTGCCCCTTCGAGCTTCTTGCGCTGCTCTTCAGCCCGCTTCTGCAACTCTTCCTGCAGCTTCTTCTGGTTTTCCTCGAACACCTTCGGATCGGTCGGCGGACCGTCATAGGCCTTGGCGAATTCACCCGCGAGCGGCAACGGCAGCGTCAGCGGAGCGCCGTTGGAATTGATCGCCTGAACAACGAGATTCTGGCCCTTCTTCAGGCTGGCGATCAGCTCGGGGGTTGCCTCGTAGTCGGACATGCAACCGTTCTGGAAGCAGATGACGTAGGGGCCCTGCAGCGGCGCATTGCTGTCGACGATGATCCGGGTTCCGTGCACGAGCTGCATGCCGAGCGGCAGTGTCACGCGCAGCAGCTTCTTCGGCTCGCCTTCCGGCTCGATGATGACGGCGGCGATGACGGGTTGGCCGGACTCGATGCGGCCGTCCTTGCCGGTGAAGCAAACCTGCTTGGCGCCGGCTTCCTGGCCCTTGAGGCAGAACTTGGTCCAGGGCGCGTAGATCAGCTGGACCTGCTGTTCCTGCGGCTGGGGCGCGGCGCCAGGAGCGCCGGCCGGAGGGGCCTGCGCGGCCGGTGCGGGAGCCTTAGGAGCAGCCTTCGGAGGCGCTTTCGGCGCCGCTGGAGCCGGCGCGGGCTGCTGGGCCTGCGCGCCCGAAGCGATCAGCGTTGCCGACAATGCCGAGGCCGCCAACAGGGCCAAGATCTGCCCACGCGGCCGGATCGACCCGGCCAAGATACGGAAATTCATTGCGGAAAACCCTTTCTGAACCGCAGCGCCCGAAACCGCTACAGGCACCGACACCTAGCCGCGCTGAGGCGGCTGTCTCGTTGGCAATTGAGGCGGATACGTGACAGGTGTTCCCGCCGTCATCAATTGCCCGCCTTCAATACAGCGGCAGACGAAAAGATCAATGCCGACAGGCATCTTTGGCATTCGCCGAAGGTCTGGGCCGAAGCCTATGGTAAAGCTTTCGGGTGCGCATTTTCGAATCAAATCCCTGCCCGCCTATGACCGTCTGCGGGCGTATACGTCTGCGTGTGTTGGCGTGTATCGCCCTCGCGCTGGGTGTAACGCCGCTCGCGGCGGTCGGCGAAGCGAGGGCGGCCGAAAGCAACGCGCTGGCGATGCACGGCGCACCGGCCCTTCCCCCCGACTTCAAGCATATGCCTTACGCCAACCCCGATGCGCCGAAGGGCGGGCGGCTGGTCTGGGGCCTCCTCGGAACCTTCGACAGCCTCAATCCCCTGATCGTGCGCGGCATCGCCGTTCAGCAGGTCAGGGGCTTTGTGGTCGAGAGCCTGATGGCGCGCGGCAATGACGAGGCTTTCACGCTCTATGGCCTGCTGGCCAAAAGCGTCGAGACCGACGACGCGCGCAGCTATGTCACCTTCCACCTCGACCCCAAAGCGCGCTTCGCCGATGGCAAGCCGGTCACGGCAGAGGACGTGCTGTTTTCGTGGGAGCTGCTGCGCGACAGGGGCCGCCCCAATCACCGCCAGTATTATTCCAAGGTCGCAAAGGCCGAGGCGGTCGACCCGCTCACCGTGCGGTTCGATTTCGGCGGCACCAATGACCGCGAGCTGCCGCTGATCCTCGGCCTGATGCCGGTCCTGCCGCGGCACGCGGTGGATCCCGCAACGTTCGAGGAAACCACAATGACCGGACCGGTCGGGTCCGGCCCCTATCGCGTCACCGCCGTCAAGCCGGGGGCCAGCGTCACGCTGACCCGCAATCCCGATTACTGGGGCCGCGACCTTCCGGTCAATCGCGGCTTGTGGAATTTCGACGAGATCAGGCTCGACTTTTATCGCGAATCCAACGGCCAGTTCGAAGCGTTCAAGCGCAGCCTCTACGATTTTCGCGTCGAGCACGAACCGCTGCGCTGGCACGACGGCTACGATTTTCCGGCGGCCCGCAACGGCGAGGTGATCCGTGATACCATCAAGACCGGGATGCCGCAGCCGTCGGAATTCCTGGTGTTCAACACCCGGCGTCCGGTGTTTTCAGACATCCGCGTGCGGCAGGCGCTGACACTGCTGTTCGATTTCGAGTGGACCAACCGCAATTACTTTTTCGGACTCTACGCGCGCGCCGCGGGCTTCTTTGCAGGGTCCGAACTGTCAGCCTACACCCGTCCCGCCGACGATCGCGAGCGCGAGCTTTTGAAGCCGTTCACTGAGCGCATCCCACCGGATATTCTCGACGGCAGCTACCGCCTGCCCGTCACCGACGGATCGGGGCGCGATCGCACGACGCTGCGCAGCGCGCTCAAATTGCTGTCGGAAGCCGGTTACGATCTCGATGGAGCCGTGTTGCGGCAGCGTTCGACCAGAACGCCGCTCACCTTCGAAATCCTGGTGACGACGCGCGACCAGGAGCGGATCGCGCTGGCCTATCAGCGCGACCTCAAGCGCGCCGGCATCGAAGCCAGCGTTCGCGCGGTCGATCCCGTGCAGTTCGACCAGCGCCGGCTCGCCTACGACTTCGATATGCTGCAGAACCGCTGGGATCAATCGCTGTCCCCCGGGAACGAGCAGTCCTTCTACTTTGGTAGCCAGGCTGCCGACATTCCCGGCACGCGGAATTACATGGGGGCCAAGGAGCCCGCCATCGACGCCCTGATTGCGGCGCTGCTCGAGGCGCACGAGCGCCCGGCTTTCGTCTCCGCGGTGCGGGCGCTCGACCGCGCCCTGATGTCGGGCTTCTACGCTATCCCCGTCTTTAACGTGCGGGAGCAATGGATCGCGCGCTGGAATCGGGTAGAACAGCCTGTAGCGACCTCGCTAACAGGCTATCTGCCGGAAACCTGGTGGCAGAAGCCGGAAGCGAAATGAGTCGCCAACTGTGCAACCCTCATGACAGAGCCGAAGTAACGCCGTGACCCAGCCCACCGCTTCGCCAACGCTCGATACGTTGTTCAAACGGAACCTGGCGCGGCAGCCGGATGCGCTGGCGCTGGTCGATCCCCCGAACAAGCAGCGCATCACCGGCCAGCCGCCGAAGCGTCTTACCTTCGCGCAGGCCGACCGCATGATCTCGTCGCTGGCCGCGCACTTCATCGAGTCCGGCTTGCCGTCCAATTCGGTGATCGCGGTTCAACTGCCCAACACCATCGAATTCGCGCTCACCGTGCTCGCCGCCTTCCGCGCCGGCCTCGTCGTCGCCGTGCTGCCGCTGCTCTGGCGGCAGTCGGAATTGACCATGGCGCTCAACCGCACCGCCGCGCGGGGGATCGTGACCTCGGGCAAGGTCGACGGCGTGGTCTATTCGGACATCGCCATGAACGCCGCCGCCGAAGCGTTCTCGATCCGCCATGTCTGCGGCTTCGGCAGCGACCTGCCCGAAGGCATGGCCTCGCTCGACAACGCAATTTTCCGGGAATCCCTGACCACGCGCGCCGTGATCCAGGATGGCCGCAAGGCGGCGCTGATTTCCTTCGACGTCACCGCGGACGGCTTCCGGCCGGTCCCGCGCGCCCATCTCGGCCTAATTGCCGGCGGCCTTGCGATGTCGCTCGAAAGCGACGTGCCGCAGGGCTCAACCGTCCTGTCGGCCTTCTCGCCGATGTCGTTTGCCGGCCTCGCCTCATCGCTGGCGATCTGGCTCCTGTCGGGCGGAACGCTGGTGCTGCACCACCCGTTCGACGACGAGGCGCTGGAACAACAGATCATCGAACAGGCCTGCGATACGTTGATTGCACCTGCTCAACTGGCGCTGCGGCTGGACGAACTGGACCTCGCGGCGCGGATGCCAAGCCTGCGCAATGTCATCGGCCTGTGGCGCACACCGGAGCAGGTCGGCTCCAGCGCGTGCTGGGCCGCGCAACAGGCGACGCTGACGGATGTCTATCTGTTCGGCGAGGCCGGATTGTTCGGCGCGCGCCGGATCGCGGAGGATGGCTCGCCCGCCCTGATCAAGCCCGGCCTCCACGGCGCGCCGCGCGAATTGCCGGGATCGTCGATCGCGGGCGAGGTCCTGCTGACGCCGCGCGGCACGTTGGGATTGCGCGGGCCGATGGTGCCGGTCGCAGCCTACGCACCGCCTCCGCCGCCGAGCGACTCCCTGATCGCCTCGCCGCCGCGGGACTACGTCGACACGGATTACGCGGCACGGCTCGACCGCGTGACCGGCGCGATCAACATCACTGCGCCGCCGTCCGGCGTCATGGCCGTCGGCGGCTACCGCTTCCTGGCGCAGGACCTGCAGGAATGGGCGCGGCGGCTCGGCCAGGGCGCGCTCTTGACCGCATTGCCGGACCGCCTCAGCGGCCATCGCCTAGCCGGCCGCGCGCTCGACAACGCCCGCGCCCGGGACGCGCTGACAGAACTCGGCCTTAACCCATTGATGGTGGAAGCGTTTCGCGATCGGAACAGCGCGGTCTGAGAGCTTGCGGCAGGGGCGGCGTTGACGCCGCATTAAGCGGGGCGAACTAGACTCGCCGGTTCCAGATGCGCACCTGACCCGAGTTCTAAAGATGTCCCAGCAAGGTCCGATTCTCGTCGTATCGACCGCGAGACGGCCGTCCTTTGCCGCCACGCTCGACATCGGCAGGCTGTTTCCGGTGGTCGAGACCGAGTGGGCGGACGCGGTGCGCGCCGTCGAACAGGTGCAACCGGCCGCCGTGCTGGCTGCAACCGCCGACATCGATGCAGCCGGACTGGCGGAGCTGGCAGCGCGGGTTGCTGCACGCCAGCCTTATCTGCCGCTGATCGCGGTCGACCCGCGGGTCGCACATCCAGACAACGTCATTCCCTTCTTTCAGAGCCAGATCCCACAAACCCAGACCTCGCCAACCCAAACCTTGCAAACTCAAGGCGGCTCCGACCGTCTGGTGGCTCGCTTGCGTGCCGCGCTGCGCGTGCGGTCATTGCATGCGACCGTGATGCGCCGGCTGGAGCCGGCAACGCCGATGGCGCTGTCGCATATCGATCCGGCGCGCGACGCCACCGTGCTGCTGATCGGCCGCGGCGGCGCCTATCCGACGTTGTCGGTCGCGCTTGGAGAGCGCACCGGTGTGGTCGGCGCGCTCTCGATCGAGGCGGCCGCGAAGCATCTCAACGTCAGGGACATCGACGGCATCGTGCTCGGCGAAGGCTTCAGCCCGCGCGTGATCGACGCCTTCCTCACCGTGCTGACGGAGGACGCCCGTTTCCGCAACCTTCCCGTCGTCGTGACGGCAATCGATCTGGCACCTAGCTACGACCTGCCGAACCTCGAGGTCGTCTCCGACGACGCCGCCCAGGTGGTCGCGACGGCGCTGCCGCTGATCCGCCAGCATGCCTTCGAAGCGCATCTGAGCCGCACGCTGAAAGCCATCGACGCCGATGGCCTGATCGACGCGCGGACCGGCCTGCTCACCCCCGAAGCCTTCGAGCGCGATTTTGCCAGCGCCATCTACCAGACGCAGCAACGCGGCGGCGGGTTGTCGGTCGCGCGCTTTGCGTTCGATCCCGAACACTCCCGCGCGCAATTCGACGGCGCGCGGATCATCAGCCGCCTGATGCGGCAAATGGATTTTGGCGCCGCCCAGCAAGACGGCTCGGTTGTCGTGGTCTTTGCCGAAACCGATCTGAAGACGGCACACACCATCGCGCGGCGGCTGTCGAGCGTGATGCGCCATACCAGCCACGGCAACCGCGACACGCGATCGGAGCCGGCCGTCACGGTCGCAACGCTGCTGCCGAGCGATTCCGCAAAGTCGCTGCGGTCGCGGCTCCAGGAAGAGGTGCATCGCGCGGCGTCGTAGTTATTCGCTCCGCCGGCCTGTAGGGTGGGCAAAGGAGCGTTAGCGACGTGCCCACCATCTATCACCGATCGCCTTCGAAATGGTGGGCACGCTACGCTTTGCCCACCCTACGATCTGAACCAATTAGGCCGCCTTCTTGCTCTCCGCGAGATTGGCGAGTTGCCGCAAGATCTCGGTCGTGCCCATCAACCGCTCTTCCGGCGTCTTCCATGTCTGCAGGAACACCACCTTCATGTCGGGTCGCACCTTCGCGGCCTGGCCGTGCTGGCGGATGAAGAACACCAGCCGGTCCGGCTGCGCGAATTTGTTGTCGCGGAACGCGATCACCGCGCCCTTCGGTCCGGCGTCGACCTTCTCGACATTGGCTCTGCGGCAATAGGCCTTGATCGCCGCGACCTTGAAGAGATAGCGCACTTCGTCCGGCAGCACGCCGAAGCGGTCGCGCATTTCGGCGGCGAAATTGTCGATCTCCTCGTCGGTCTCGAGATCGGCCAGCCGCCGGTACAGCGACAGCCGCACCGCGAGGTCGTTGACGTAATCCTCGGGTATCAGCACCGGCATGCCGATGGTGATCTGCGGCGACCAGCGGTCGGCCGCGGGCTCCACCACGCCGGCCTTGAGGTTGAGGATCGCCTCCTCCAGCATCGATTGATAGAGCTCGAAGCCGACTTCCTTGATGTGGCCGGATTGCTCCTCGCCGAGTAGATTGCCGGCGCCGCGGATGTCGAGGTCGTGGGAGGCCAACTGAAAGCCCGCCCCCAGCGTTTCCAGCGACTGCAGCACCTTCAGCCGCCGCTCCGCCTGCGCGGTGATCTTCTGCTGCGCCGGCAACGTGAACAGCGCGTACGCCCGCAACTTGGAGCGCCCCACCCGGCCGCGCAACTGATAGAGCTGCGCCAGCCCGAACATGTCGGCGCGGTGCACGATCAGCGTGTTGGCCGTGGGAATATCGAGCCCGGACTCGATGATCGTGGTCGAAAGCAGGATGTCGTATTTGCCGTCGTAGAACGCCGACATGATGTCTTCGATCACGGTCGGCGGCATCTGGCCGTGCGCGACCGCGACCTTCATCTCCGGCACGTGCTTGTCGAGGAAGTCCTTGACGCCGGCGAGGTCCTCGATCCGCGGCACCACGTAGAACGCCTGCCCGCCGCGGTAGCGTTCGCGCAGCAGCGCCTCGCGGATCATCAGGGGATCGTGCGGCGCCACGAAGGTCCGCACCGCGAGGCGATCGACCGGGGGCGAGGCAATGATCGAGAGGTCACGCACGCCGGTCAGCGCCAGCTGCAGCGTACGCGGGATCGGCGTGGCGCTGAGTGTCAGCACATGTACCTGCGCTCGCAGCTGCTTCAGGCGCTCCTTGTGACTGACGCCAAAATGCTGTTCCTCGTCGACGATCAGAAGACCTAGATCCCTGAACTTGATCGCCTTGCCGAGCAGCGCATGGGTGCCGACCACGATGTCCACATTACCATCGGTCAACCCCTTCTTGACCTGCGTTAGTTCCTTGGCCGGGATCAGGCGCGAGGCCTGCGCGACATTGACCGGAAAGCCGCGGAAGCGTTCGGCAAAGTTCTTGCTGTGCTGCCGCGCCAGGAGCGTGGTCGGCACCACGACGGCGACCTGCTTGCCTTCGAGCGCGACCGCAAACGCCGCGCGCAGCGCCACCTCGGTCTTGCCGAAGCCAACGTCGCCGCAAATCAGCCGGTCCATCGGCCGGCCGCTTTCGAGGTCCTTCAGGGTGGACGTGATGGCCCCTAACTGGTCCTCGGTTTCCTCATACGGGAAGCGTGCGCAGAATTCGTCATAGACATGCGGCTGCACCGGCATTTTCGGCGCTTCATGCAGGTGCCGCTCGGCCGCGATCTTGATCAGTTCGCCGGCAATCTCGCGGATGCGGTTCTTCAGTTTGGCCTTGCGCGCCTGCCACCCGCCGCCGCCCAGCCTGTCCAGTTCGACATTGGCGTGGTCGGAGCCGTAGCGTGACAGCAGTTCGATGTTTTCGACCGGCAGGAACAGTTTTGTTTCGGCGGCATAATGCAGTTCGAGACAATCATGCGGCGCGCCGCCGACCTCGATGGTCTGCAATCCGACGAAGCGTCCGATGCCGTGCTCGACGTGGACCACGAGATCGCCGGTGGAAAGGCTCGTGACTTCGGAGATGAAGTTGTCGAGCTTGCGGCTCGATTTGCGCGGCCGCACCAGGCGATCGCCGAGGATGTCCTGCTCGCTGATGACGGCGAATTCATCGGTCTCGAAACCGCTCTCCATGCCGACAACCGCCAGCATGGCCTCGTTGCGCGGCGTCGCCTGCACCGTGCGCCAGGCGTTGACGCTGGTGAGATTGGCGAGCTTGTGGTCGCGCAGCATGCTGCCCATGCGGTCGCGGGAGCCTTCGCTCCAAAGCGTGATCACCACCTTCTTGCGCTGCGCCTGCAACGCCAGCACGTGCGCCACCACGGCTTCGAACACGTTGACCGAACCGTCGGCGCGCTCGGGCGTGAAGTTCCGGCCCTGCCGCGCGCCGGCGTCGAACACGTCAGCGCTGTCTTCAGGCACCGCAAATGGCGTCAGCCGAGCCAGTGCGGCCTCGCTGAGCCGTGTCGTCCACTCGGTTTCCGTCAAGTAGAGCCGGTCCGCCGGCAAAGGCTTGTAGATCGCGCCGGAGCCCGGATGTTCCAGCGCCTCGCGCCTAGCTTCGTAATAGTCCGCGATCTGCTTGAAGCGCTCGCGGGCGGCGTCTTCGCCCTGCGGCTCGATCGCGACCGGCGCGCTGTCGAGATAGTCGAACAGCGTATCCATCCGCTCCTGGAACAGCGGCAGCCAATGCTCCATGCCGGGATGGCGGCGGCCCTCGCTGACGGCTTCATAGAGCAGATCGTCACGCTGCGGCGCGCCGAAGGTCGCGACATAGCCCATGCGAAAGCGGCGGATGGTTTCGGTGACGAGCTGGAATTCCGAGACCGGAACCAGATCGAGCGCGCGCATGTCGAGCAGCGTTCGCTGGGATTCCGCATCGAAGGTACGGATCGATTCCAGGCTGTCGCCGAAGAAGTCGAACCGCACGGGTTGGTCGAGACCGGCCGGAAACAGATCGAGAATACCGCCGCGCACGGCATATTCGCCGGGCTCGCGCACGGTCGAGGAGCGGTTGTAGCCATTGTGCTCCAGCCAGGCGACGATGGAATCCATCGGCACGACATGGCCGGGCGCCACCGACAGCGCCTGCGCCGCCACCACCTCGCGCGCCGGCACGCGCTGCACGATGGCGTTGACGGTGGTGAGCACGATCAGCGGCTTGTCGCTGCCCGTAAGGCGCGACAGCCGCGCCAGCGTGGTCAGGCGCTGCGCTAGGATACCGCCATGCGGCGACACCCGGTCATAGGGCTGGCAGTCCCAGGCCGGAAACTGCATCACCGGTAAATCGGGGGCGAAAAATTCCAGCGCCCGCGCGAGCTGCTGCATCCGCGGACCGTCGCGGCAGACCACAGCAAGGCTCACCGCCGGCGGTTTTGGTCGTGCCGCCACCGCACGGGCAAGATCGGATACGACCAGCCCCTCGGCGCCTTCGGCAACGTTGGCAAAGGTCAGCGCACGGCTGGGAGCGAGCAGCGCAGCAGGCGATTTGACAGGCGACTTCATGCGTCGTGATCCACGGCGCGAAACGCCTTGATGCGGTCGAACAGCGCGGTCGCATATTCCGGATCGAGCGGCGTGTCGCCGATCACCGCGGCATAGAGATCGGGATCGGGCACCTCGATCAGGCGTTCGAGTTCGGCCAGTTCGTCATCGCGCATGCCCGATATCTCGGCATCCGCAAAGCGGCCGAGGATGAGATCCATCTCGCGGGTACCGCGATGCCAGCAGCGGAACAAAAGCCGCTTGCGGCGGTCGTCGAGGCCACCGCTCGATCGTGTCGTACCCGTCATTGTCCCATTCCATTTCGAACGCCAAAAGCCCGGACGTGCCGGGCGGGGTTGATATAGCGACAGGGATCGCCAATGTCAGCCCTTGTTGTCTGCATTGTCTGCGCAAATGCTCGTCATGGCCGGGGCATAGCCGTCCGAAGCACGGCGTCGCTTCCGCTCACCTATGCCCGGCCATCCACGTCTTGTCTCGGCATCAGACGAAAAAAGGCGTGGATGCCCGGGACAAGCCCGGGCATGACGGTTGAAAATGGATTTAGGTCTTTCTCGATGCGCCCTACCCTGCTCAATCCGCTGTTTGCACCGGTCACGACCCTTCCCGGCGTCGGGCCGAAGCAGGACAAGCTGTTGCGCTATCTGCTGGGGCGCGATGAGACGCCGCGGCTGGTCGATCTGCTGCTGCATTTGCCGGCGAGCGTGATCGACCGCCGCGCGCGACCCAAGATCAGCGAGGCGGTGCAGGGAACCGTGGTGACGCTGGAGGTCACTGTAGACCGTCACCGGCCGCCGCCGCCGCGCAATTCCCGCGCGCCGTACCTCGTCTATGCCTCAGACGATACCGGCGACGTGGTGCTGACGTTCTTCCGCGCCAAGCCCGGCTATGTCGAAAAGCTGCTGCCGGTCGGCGAGAAGCGCTACGTTTCCGGCACGCTGCAGACGTACGACGGCATCCCGCAGATCGTGCATCCCGATCGCGTCGTGGACGAGGCGGGATTTGCGAAACTCAGCGGCATCGACCCCGTTTATCCCCTGACCGAAGGTCTGGCGCTGGGTTCGCTGCGCCGCGCGATCGCGCAGGCGCTGCTAAAGCTGCCGGAATTACCCGAGTGGATCAGCCCGGAAGTCATTCGGCGCTGCAGCTTTCCGCCGATCAGCCAAGCGCTGAACCGCGTGCATGTGCCGCTCGAACTCACCGACATCCTGCCCGATGGCTCGTTCTGGTCGCGCCTTGCATTTGACGAACTCCTGGCCGGCCAACTGGCGCTGGCCCTGGTGCGCGCGCAGTTGCGGCGGCCGGCGGGCGACCGCAACGCGGGCGACGGTCACCTGCGCCACAAGATCATCGACGCCCTGCCCTATGCGCTGACGTCCTCACAACGCGAGGCGGTCGCCGCCATCGCCGAGGATCTGCGCCAGCCGGTGCGGATGCTGCGGCTGCTGCAGGGCGACGTCGGGTCCGGCAAGACGGTCGTGGCGCTGCTCGCCGCGGCTGCGGTCACGGAGGTCGGCAAGCAGGCCGCGCTGATGGCGCCGACCGAAATCCTCGCCCGCCAGCATATCAAGACCATCGCGCCGCTGGCCGAACGCGCCGGCCTGCGCGTGGCGATCCTGACCGGCCGCGAGAAGGGCAAGGAGCGCCGCGAAATTTTGGCGCGGCTGGAAGCGGGCGAGATCGATTTCCTGGTCGGCACCCACGCGCTGATCCAGGACGACGTGATCTTCAAGGCGCTGGCGCTCGCCGTGGTCGACGAGCAGCATCGCTTCGGCGTGCGCGAACGGCTCGCGCTCACCAACAAGGGCGACGCGGTCGATGTGCTGGTCCTGAGCGCGACGCCGATCCCCCGCACGCTGGTGCTCACATACTTTGGCGACATGGACGTCTCCGAGCTGCGCGAGAAGCCCGCCGGCCGCCAGCCGATCGAAACCCGCACCATATCGATGAGCCGCCTCGACGAGGTGACGGATGGCGTCGGCCGCGCGCTGCAGGCCGGCAAGCTGGTCTACTGGATCTGCCCGCTGGTGGAGGAATCGGAAGCCGAAGGTGCCGAGCATCTCACCAACGCGACAGAACGGTTTGAAAAGCTGCGGCAACGCTTCGGCGACAAGGTTGGTCTCGTCCACGGGCAGATGAAGGGTACGGACAAGGACCGCGTGATGGCGCAATTCGGCGCCCACGAGATCGGCCTCCTGGTGGCGACCACGGTGGTCGAGGTCGGCGTCGACGTCCCCGCCGCGACCATCATGGTGATCGAGAACGCCGAGCGCTTCGGGCTCGCGCAATTGCACCAGTTGCGCGGCCGGATCGGGCGCGGCTCGGAGGCGTCTACCTGCCTGCTGCTCTACAGGGAGCCGCTCGGCGAAATGTCGAAGGCGCGGCTGAAGGTGATCCGCGAGACCACCGACGGCTTTCGGATCGCCGAGGAGGACCTGAAGCTGCGCGGCGAAGGCGACGTGCTCGGCATCCGCCAGAGCGGCCTGCCCGGTTATCGCATCGCCCGCTCCGACGTGCACGCCCAACTGATCACGCAAGCGCGTGATGAGGCGCTTCGCATCATGAAGGACAATCCCAAGCTCAAGGGCGAGCGCGGCGAGGCGCTGCGCTGTTTGCTTTACCTATATGAGCGCGACGAAGCCGTGCCACTGATCGGTGCGGGATAAGTCTTGATTGCATCAACCACGGAAATGCGAAGCCGGTAGTGGTCGGTGCCATCGACGATCTTGTCCAGTAGCGCCTCCAGCGCCCAGAATTTTTCGTGGATATCGAAGGTGACGGCACGGCTGTCGGTGCAGGAAAACGTGCCGAGACGCTGGTGGTAGAGCTTTGCGAGCTTCGGATAGCCCATCGGTTCGGCCATCGCCGACAGCGCGAGGTAGACGGAAAGCTCGTCCGCCAGTGCCGGATGGCTGGCGTACTCGATCATCAGCCACTTGTAGAGATCGGGATGAAAGTTCGTGAACACGCCGGTGAACCCGCGCGAACCGGCTTTCATCGCCTCAAATGCAATCGCCGCGTTGGCATTGACGATGGCAAGCGGCGTGCCCCGGGTCAGCGCCACCCGGCGTTTCACGGTTTCGAGGTCGCAGGATACGTCCTTGAGGATGACGAAGCGGCCGGTGCCCGCGCAGAACGTCAGTTCGTCGTCGGTCAGGAGCCGCCGATAGGGCGCCGGGCACTCATAGAGGCCGAGGGGCATTTGCTTCGGCAGCCGGTCGAGGAGCCAGGTCAGATCGTCGATGAACTTGCTGCCGCCTTCCCGCCTGGCGTCGAGACGGTTGGTGACGAGCACCATGCCATCAACCCCGGTGGCGGCAATCGCGGTCAGTTCGGCAAGCTGGTCTTCCAGGCTCTCGCTGATGTGGCCGGAAGCGATGACAGGCACGCGGCCGGCGGCGGCTTGTCTGACGAAGGCGGCGAGTTCAACCCGTTCTTCCAGGCTGAGATACTGCATCTCGCTGGACTGGCAGACTGCAAACAGCGCGTCCGAACCGTTGGCGATGTACCATTCCACCAGCCGGCCGAGGCCCGGATAGTCGATCTGGCCGTTCGCAGTGAACGGCGTGATCATCACGGGAATGATGCCTTCGATTTTTTTGGTCATGTTTCGGCCTGTCTATTCGTCATTGCGAGCGCAGCGAAGCACTCCATCTTTCCGTGCATGATGTGGCAATGGATTGCTTCGCGGAGCCTGTCATCGGGCGCGCATTCGCGCGACCCGTTGGCTCGCAATTGACGGCGGAGGAGCGCCGCGCGAGCCCTACTCCACCTTCACCTTTGCCGGAGCCGGCTGCAGCGCAGCCGAATTGGCCACGCGCGCCGCGTTCGCCATGCCGGCCAGCGCGGCATTGCGTTTCTGCGGATCGGAGCCGGGCTGCACCACGCCCGCCGACATGATCAGGGTCGCGGCGTCTTCGGTGCTCATGTCGACTTCGACGATCTTGCTCTTCGGCACGTAGAAGAAGAAGCCGGTGGTCGGGTTCGGCGCGCAGGGCAGGAACACCGAGATATGCTCCTCCTGGCCCGGCAATACGGCCGCGATGTTCACGCTCGGCGACTGCGATATCAGGACGATCGACCACATCCCCGGCGAGGGAAATTCGACCAGGCCGACCTTGCGAAAGCTCGATCCCTTGCCCGAGAACAGCGTCTCGAACACCTGCTTGAGGCCGCGATAGATCGCGCGCACCACCGGCATGCGGCCGAGCAGGCGCTCGCCGAGATCGACCAGCGTCCGTCCGATCAGGTTGGCGGTGAGGAAACCGAGCAGCGTCAGCGCAACCACCGCGACGATCAGGCCCGAACCGGGCAACCCGAACGGCAGGTAGGTTTCGGGACGGTAGACCGTCGGAACGAACGGGCGGACGAGATTGTCGACCCAGTTCACGAACCACCAGGTCAAATAGAGCGTGATCGCGACCGGTCCTGCGACAATCAGTCCGGTCAGAAAATAGTTCCGGAAACGGGCCATCAGCCCGGGAGGGTGCGCGTCCGGCAGGAGTTCCTCCGGGGGCGCGGTCGGGGGCAGTTCTTCGCGGTTCATCGTGGTTCCAGGTCGGAGCAGCCGGCTTGACCCCAGCTAAGCCATCCTAGCAGGTTTTTGAAGGGCCAACGTGACAGCCGATGGTCTTGACTATTCGACTGTTACCGATTTGGCGAGATTTCGCGGCTGATCGACGTCGGTCCCCATCACCACGGCGGTATGATAGGCCAGCAGTTGCACCGGAACGGCATAGACCATCGGGGTGAACGCCGACGCCATGTCGGGCAGCACGATGGTGACCAGCGATTCGATGGTGGCTTCCGCCGCTCCCTTGGCGTCGGTCATCAGGATGATGTTGCCGCCGCGGGCCGCGACTTCCTGCATGTTGGAGACGGTCTTCTCGAACACCCGGTCGAACGGCGCAATCACCACGACCGGCATGTTCTCGTCGATCAGCGCGATCGGTCCGTGCTTGAGTTCACCAGCGGCATAGCCCTCGGCGTGAATGTAGGAAATTTCCTTCAGCTTCAGCGCGCCCTCCAGCGCCAGCGGATAGCTGGTGCCGCGGCCGAGATAGAGCACGTCCTTTGATTTCGAGATGTCGCGCGCCAGCTTCTCGATCTGCGGCTCGATAGTCAGCGCCGCCGCCATCAGGCGCGGAATCTCGACGAGGCCGTGGACGAGTTTTGTCTCGTCCTCATCCGACAATTCGCCGCGCGCCTTGCCGGCGGCGACCGCGAGCGCGGCCAGCACCATCAACTGGCAGGTGAAGGCCTTGGTCGAGGCGACGCCGATTTCGGGACCGGCCAGCGTCTGCAGCACGGTTTCGCTTTCGCGCGCAATCGTCGAGGTCGGCACGTTCACGACAGATACGGTGTGGACGCCCTCGGCCTTGGCGTAGCGCAGCGCGGCCAGCGTATCGGCGGTCTCGCCGGATTGCGAAATGAAGATCGCAAGATCGCCCTTGCGCAAGGGAGCTTCGCGGTAGCGGAATTCGGAGGCGACATCGACTTCGACCGGTAGGCGTGCGAACCGCTCGAACCAGTATTTGGCGACGTAGCCGGCGTAGCTCGCGGTGCCGCAGGCCGTGATCGCAATGCGCTGGATGTCCTTGAAGTCGAACGGCAGCTTGACCGGCAACGTGACGCGCTCGCTCGCCATGTCGACGTAGCGCGCCAGGGTGTGGCCGACCACTTCCGGCTGCTCGTGGATTTCCTTGGCCATGAAGTGGCGGTAGTTCGCCTTGTCGACCAGCGAGGTCGAGGCGCTGTGCTTGACCGCGTCGCGGCGAACGATCGCGTTGTTCTTGTCGTAGATGGTGGCGCCCTTGTGCGTCAGCACCACCCAGTCGCCGTCTTCGAGATAGCTGATCGTATCGGTGAACGGCCCGAGCGCGATCGCATCCGAACCCAGATACATTTCGCCGTCGCCATGACCGATCGCCAGCGGCGGGCCGTTGCGCGCGCCGATCATCAGATCGTCGTCGCCGGCGAAGATGAACCCGAGCGCGAACGCGCCGCGCAACTCCGACAGCGCCGCCCTCACCGCCTCGACCGGCTTGATGCCCTGCTGCAGCAGGCTGTCGACCAGGTGCAGAACGATCTCGGTATCGGTTTCGGTCTTGAAGACCGTTCCCTTTTTCTCGAGCGCCTCGCGCAACTCGCGGAAATTCTCGATGATGCCGTTGTGAACCACGGCGACGCGGTCGGTCGCATGCGGATGCGCGTTGTTCTCGGTCGGCTTGCCGTGGGTTGCCCAGCGGGTGTGCCCGATCCCGGTGTGGCCCTTGAGCGGTTCTGCAACCAGCCGCTTTTCGAGGTTCTTCAGCTTGCCCTCGGCGCGGCGGCGTTCGAGATGACCGCCTTCCAGCGTGGCGACGCCTGCGGAATCATAGCCGCGATATTCAAGCCGCTTGAGTGAATCGACCAACAGCTCCGCGACCGGAGCTTTCCCAAGAATGCCGACAATGCCGCACATGCGGTTCAATATCCCCAAATCGACGAAGCGCGTCGCAACCCGCGACACTCTTAACGAAATTCGCTGTCTTACAGATACTCAATAATTATTGCGGATTGAGACAGCCTTAAGTGAAAAGCTTAATGGGTAGCCAAACCGGGTATTAGTCTTACCGTGTCTCCAGTTCCTCATGGTGAGGAGCGCGAAGCGCGTCTCGAACCATGCGGCCCGACTGTGGCCTCCATCCTTCGAGACGCCCGCTACGCGGGCTCCTCAGGATGAGGGTTTGACAGTTATGACGCAGATAAGATTAGCCGTCACGCTCGCCAGGGCCTACGAAATGCGGGTCCGCGATCTCGCGGCATGACCTGCCCGAGCTTTGACCTTGGTTCCCCCGAAGAGAGGGAGCAGGGAATGCCGGGTGCTCGCTGCACCCGCGGTCTCGTGTGCAATGGGTAGAAGGAAACGCACACGAGCATACAGGTTCAGCGGAAGCAATCCGGCATTCCCTGCGCAATGGCTTTACGACTTACTTCGTGCTCTTCCCGGCGACGAATTCCTCTTGTCACCGTCACCAGCGGATTGAGATTTGTCTTAAGCCCGGTCGGGCCGACGCGTCTCCGCTGGCTTGACATCAGCAACGGATGCCAGAACCACACGACTTCGCCGTACGCAGCGCCCTCTACCTTCACTCCGATCGGCGAGATGCCGGCCGAAGTTCTGGCGAAGGCCTTGAAACGCCGGTCGTCTGCGCAAACGTAAGATCACTCACGGGAGAACCCGCCCTGCGACCACGATCGCGCCCGACGCCGCTGCGTCCACCGCATCCAACCCCGCGTCCGTGACGATCGCGATACGCCCCTCGTGCCGGGGTGGACGGGCGAGGTGATAGCGGTGATTTGGCCTGAGGCGAAAGCGGTTTATTTTTTCGGATGAGGCTGGACGGGTAGCATCAGATTGATCTCGTTCAACAAATCGCGCTGAACGCGCAGAGCAAATCAGTTGGCTCGCCGAGCACTGTCACCGGAATAGTCTGGTCGTGACAAGGAGCACTCGGGTGGCGATGGCGGTCGCTGGCGCGGCCCATCCAGCCAAGCCAGTCGTGGTCGATGTGAAGACTAGTTCCCGTGCACAGCGGAGTGCATTCGGGCAACCCACATCTGAATACAACCAACGCAAGTATACTCGGCGACTGACCCGTGATATGCTTCGACGCATGGGTTCATGTACAGTGAAGATGTACCCCATGACCAGCTCTCCCAACATCAACGCCGAAAGATACGTGGAAGCTGCGACTGCTTCGATTTTCGAGCATTATCTCGGAGAGTACGGAGCAAAGATTGCAAATTGCCTCGCCGATGCGAATAGAGATATGCCTCCCATCGTGCGCGCGTTGATCGGCGATAGTTCTTATCGTCCGCAGGCTGCTGATAGGCAGATTTCGTGGGGCGTCACTCGACGTGATAACAAGCTAAAGGTGGCTCTGTTGGTCGAGAAGGCACACAGCCATGCAGCAGAGATTGCCGACCGTATCGGGGCGGCATATCCAGGATCTGTTGTTCAATTGACTGCGGCCAGGGCTCACTCCTCTGCGCCGCAAGCGAAGGTGCATCGGGCATGGAGCTTGGCGCCGGGAAGCTCGATCGGACATACAGAAGGATTCCCGGGCTCGATTGGCTGCCTGGTGAGGAGTTTAGAGGACGGTGAGGATTGGCCTGGCCTAGTCAGTGCGTCTCATGTTCTCAGTAAAAGCAATCGAGCGAAATCGGGTGACGCGATTCTTGTCCCGGGCCATCCAGACGGCCCACGGATCAGCAACCACCAGTGCGGATCTCTAGCACGGTTTCTGATTCTGCCCGATTATGATCAGGATCTGCTCGAATCGAACTATCTTTGCTGTACTGACGCAGCCCTAGTCAAATTCGAGCGACAAAAAAACTGCCGGCATACGCTCCCAGAAGCCACGTACGTTCCAGACCCTAAGAATCCAGACAAGCTGATGGCCGTTTGTGAGGTCATTGGAGGTGATGTTGTCGCTGAACGATTGGGTGAGCGAGTCTACAAGATGGGAAGAACGACAGGACTGACCGATGGCATCCTGGATCTTGTAGGTGTGCAGCGACAAATCATCCTTATTTCCGGCAAGGAATATGTGTACACGAATGTGCTCGGCGTTAGGCAGGCTCCGGGCCGCGACAAACCTTTTAGCCAACCAGGCGACAGCGGGTCCCTCGTGTACACGCACGACGGAAAAGGGATCGGACTAATCATCGGTGGAAGTGAAAGCATCTCTTGGCTGTCACCGCTCGATGCTTGCCTCACCGAGCTGAACGTGAAGCTTCTGAGTTGAATATGAGAATGGGCTAAGCGCATGAGCGTGTCTTGGCTTCGTGATCGCTTGATGGCGCAAATTGCGCGGATTCTTTGGTTTCTGAATTGTCTACGTCTGGCGCAGCACGATAAGCTTGTTTGTCATTTTAGTTGACCCGAGAACTTCAAAGACGGGCTACCAGCCAACTTCGAGGGGGTGTGACGTGCTCGTCCGAGCGGTCGTCACTGTAGCTCATGTAGTGGAGGTCTGGATGCTATGCGGGAAATCGACTCATTGAACGACAATCAGGCAATTGAAGCCCTGCAGATTGTCATGCGGCGTTGGATGGAGCGCTCGGGCCTAGAGGCCCTCGTAATCTGGCAAGGGATAGAGCGTGCAAGTGCGGCGGGCCCTCCAATTGACGCCTGGGTCCTTGATCCCAATGCCGATCCGATCCAAGCGGCCGCAGCCGCCCGAAAGGTGCTAAGGACATTTGTGGAGGACGGCCACCTCCGGACGTTCGATTTCGCTGCTTTGACCAAAGACGGAATAAACGACATCTCCCTTGCGCGCGGCCAAGTCGTCGACCCGATGTCTGTTGCCGTCGTAGGTACCTTGGCAATCGCCTTGGTCCTGGCGGCGCGGATCAAGCGGATGAATGCGAGCGGAATAGAATTCTACGAGGGGCTTCCGCCGGGATTGGAGAAGATTCTGAAGGTAGTGTCCGCTAATGTGTCTTAGCAGGTAGCCCGCATGAGCGCCGCGATAGGCGCGGATGACCACAACCCCGGATATCGCTGCGCTCATCCGGCTACGCTTGCTAAGAGCTTGCAACCTCAAACGCCTGTTCACCCGGTCTTTCTTCGAGTTGAGGCTTCGGTCCCGTCGTAAGTGTTGGCTTCGACCGGCTAAGGCCCGCAGCGCGCAGAGTGGCATTGTTCCGCATCCAAGCGTCGTTGACGAGGTCTTGCCATTGAATGACTTCAATCGAACCCCGATACTGGTTCTTGAGCGGTCGAATGCGCCCCTGTCCGTTCGCAGTCGTCTCCCAATTCGACAACTGCTGGATCAAGTCGCCGCGGATATCGGCCACTACATAACAGTAAAAAATGCAATCTGGCGCAACGCGGACACGAGCTTTATCAAAGGCTTCGATCTCTCCCCCTTGTAGTTGCGCGAGATACTTCGTTATTTGGTTTTCGATTTGATCTTCCGCCTTCTTGTAAGAAGTACGACCCGGCTTTTTGAATTCGACAATCATCATGGTGCGTAGCGGCTCGGAGACATTGACCGAGTCTTGATTGTCCGACTCTGCAACCCCTAAACCGTAAGCCAAGTCCCAAACAAGAAGGTCCGGACGATCGGCTGACCCTCCATTTGCAAGTATGTCGTCGAGACGTTTGTCTGAGGAAAATGCGCGCGTGAATGCCAACCTTTCATCGACGATCCATAGCTCGTGTGCACGGCTCTTGATTTCCTTGGGATCATCTCCTCGAATTCCCATCGGGCAGATGAAGGAGTGCAGCGTCTTTTCAAGATGATGGTCGTCGTCTTTGCCCTCGCGAGCGCGAATGCGCTTTATCAGCTTCTCCAAAAGCTCGAGGGCGAGTTTGCGGCGAGCAACATGTTGCGCCAAAGCAAGCTGCTCGGATGCATGAATATTCTTTGCGGCCTCGATCACTGCATCGCTGAAATTTGCAGGAACATCCTCATGGTCGAGAGTTGCGATCAGCGCTTGTATTTCTTCCTGCCGGTCTTCTTCCCGTCGAATTTGATACTTTACCAAGCCTGCTGCAAACTCCTCCGGAGTGGTCGCGTGAAACGGCACCCTCTTGAGTTGGGTCTCATCATCGTCAAAGCCAAAGGTCGGATATCGAGAAATGAAGGATTGATAGCTCTTCTCACGATCTTTAGCGTAAGCCTTCACCTGCGCAGGCAGGAGAGACTCGCGAACCTTTTCCATGCAGCCACGGGTGATCTGATTTAGGAGCTTTTCGGGCAAATTGAACGCCGTACGCCCCTCGTTCACGCGCGCATCCAGATACTCGCCGGATACACATCCATGGAAGACCAAGTCGGGAGCAGAATCGCGTTGGAGGTTTGTGACGCCGAGCAGATTATCGACCTTCCGCGTTTCAACAGTTCGGCCGTTCGCTAGAAGGTGCAGTTGATGCTTACCATCAAGGCCAGTACTGGCTTCGGCGCGACACGTGAAACCGATGATCGACAAGTTCCCGAAGCCCTTGAGTTCGAAAGGGCCTGTCTCAAGGGGCGTCCCTATCGTGAGATCGGCGATCGCCTGCGGATAAACAACATACTCATCGTCGAGGTGGACCGTGATGCTGGGACCATTGCCCATCAAGAAATCAGCGATGAAATGTGCACTGAAATAGCGGAGGAAGGTGTCAGCCCGTTTCGGAAAGGTTTCGGCATATTCCTCCGTGCGCAGCCCGCGGAGGGTGACCGTTGTGCCGACCTGGGCACCTGTTACCGGCTCATTATCCGCACTCGGCCTGATTTGCTCGTTGTTGTCCAACACGAAGAAGAACTGGCGCCGCACTAGTTCCTTTTTGAATTCGTAGACGCTTTCGACAACGATTTCCCTGAACGCGTCCAACCAAAACAGTCGACCGACACCCTTTCCGCCTTTGGCTCTCTTGAAATCCGTGTCGATAGTGCAGAACGCGTCGTATCTCCGCGCATCGAGACCAATGCCATTATCGGCTACCACGATCTCAATCAGGTATGGGTCAGCCAGGTTTCTGACCCGTATCGAAATTCGACCGTTCTTAATGTTTTTCCCGAACCGATCCTCGACCGCATAGACCGAATTGCTGACTGCCTCAAACAGCGGCTGCAGCCCTTGGGTCGCATTCGAAGGTTTGGGGAGCTTCCGAACTCGGTTTTCAATGTTTGGAATAAGTGTGGGCACGGCAGAATCCCGAAGATATGAAAAGCTCACCATGCCTGTCACAGGTTGTATTGTAAACACCGCCTGACACGGTGGTTGCCGGCACAACAGCGGTGGCGGGACCGCACAAAGTCGATCCCCCACTGAGCAAGTCTTTCAAGCTCTGCGCCTACCCCTCTTTCTCCGCCTTCGCCCGCATCTTCATCTCGCGGTAGCGCGCCGCGCCGCCCTCGCGGTTGCTCTACGGGCTGCGTTCCACCGCCATCGCATCATCAGGCACGTCCTTGGTGATGACGTAGCCCGAGCCGATATACGCTCCGTTGCCGATTTTCACCGGCGCCACCAGCGAGGAGTTGGTGCCGACGAAAGCACCTCGCCGATCAGCGTCTTGTGCTTGGAGAAGCCGTCATAGTTGCAGGTAATGGTGCCGGCGCCGAGATTGGTGTTGGCGCCGACATGGGCGTCGCCAACATAGGAGAGATGGTTGACCTTGGCGCCCGCCTCTAACGTCGCGGCCTTAGTCTCGACAAAGCGCCCGAGCTTCGCCGTCGCCAAGCGAGGCACCCGGGCGCATGCGCGCAGCGATATGCGGGGGTAAACCACAATCCCGGAGTCGCTGCGCTCATCCAGGCTGCGCTTGCATGGATTGAGCTTCCGGCCAAGGTCCGCTTTTGGACTCACAGCGCACATTCAAGTTCCGCCTGTCTCATATCTGCCGCACTCGCTCGAACGTGACCGCCCCTGCCGCACTGTCGGCGCATTCGGACATTCATGCTCACGGCGCGGCTGAGGGGGGCGTGGCTGACTGCCCTGCTTTCTCTAACGTAAGAGGAAAACGTACTGTGAAGAAGATCGTGATTGTAGCGGGTGCGACGCTTGCCCTGGTGACTGCGGCTGGTGCTGCCGACATCCCGCGCAGAGAGCCCGTCTATCAGACGGCCCAGATCGGCAAGATGCCGATTGGCAAGACCCCAATCGGGAAGACCCCGGTCGGCAAGACGCCCGTCGCACCGCGGCCCTATGCGCGATATTGATTCAGATCCTCGTTGATTCTGAGCCTTATCGTCGACAGTTGAAGGGCGAACCGTGGCAATCAGGCCGAAGAGATCAGGACTATGCTTAGCTGCGGGACTCGCTGTCCTGCTCCAGTGCGTAATCCATCCAGCTTCGGCACGCGAGATTGACATTCTCGCTGGCCTGGAACGTCTCATTTCCCCCAAACAGGAAGTCGACAAGCGCGCCGCCAACGCGAACGCGCTTGTTTCCCGTGAGGCGTTCACTGAATCGAAACCGGCGCCACAGTCGACCCGAAAGCCGGCATCGGGATCAGCAAAGGGCCCGTACTACGTCGATTTCAGAGCCAGAACGGCGGCGAGCTGGGGACATGCTTTCGTCTGGTTCGGGAAGACAAGCGAGCGAGCCGTTGAAGTCGCGGGCCTTACCCCTGCCGGAGACAACGTACCTTATGTGCTCGGTCATCTGATCTGGGTGCCGTCCGAGACCAAGGCAAGCTATGGCGATCTGGATCCGCAGTACCTGACCGCCAGCTACCGCGTTTACTTGAGTGAGCCGGACGCAAAAAGAGTTTTCGCATACATCAAGAAATTGCAGGCGAGTTCACCGGTCTGGAACGCCGAAACAACCAACTGCACCGCGTTCATCGGCAGCATCGCAGAGTTCATGGGATTGAAAGTCCCTCATCGCTGGCAGCGTCCTGAGAACTATGTCAACAATCTCAAGGCGATGAATGACGGGCGCCAGATGATCCGCCTGTCGTCAGAGCAATAGCTCGGGTCTCCGTGCCCCGGACGCAGCGCAGCACGCAGTGATGCGCTGCAGAGCCGGGGCCTATCTCACGAGCGCAGCGTGACCCATGGGTCCCGGCACAGCGGAGCAGCGCTACGCGCCGCACCGCGTCCGGGACACGAGTTAGTCGGCCCGCCACCCGATGTGTTTCGCGAAAGCTCAACCCATCCTGCGCACTCAGCATCTGCCGTAGAGCGGCCACTTGCGATTTAAAGACCGCTTGGTCTATATATCATCAATGAGCCATCGAACCCCAGTGCAGTTGCCCCGTGGCCGCCCGCGAAGTTTTGACGTGGAAGCCGCTGTCGAACGCGCGATGGGTGTGTTCTGGTCGCGCGGCTATCACGCCACGGCGCTGCCGGACCTTCTTCGCGCGACGAAGCTCTCGCGTGGCAGCCTTTACGCCGCTTTCGGTGATAAGCACTCGCTCTTCTTGCGTGCGCTTGATCGCTACATTGCCGATGCCCTGACCCGGATGGATATCGAACTCGACCCCCGCGGAGAGCCGGTCGACGGCCTGCGGGCCTACCTTGCCGGCTATGTTGACCGCACGACCGGTGCCAAGGGTCGACGCGGATGCCTGCTGGTGGCCACAGCCATGGAACTGGCTGGCCAGGATGCTGAAGTTGGTCGCCGCATCGCGAGCTTTTTCAAGGCCATGGAGACCAGGGTGGCGGATGCACTTTCCCGTGCGAAGACGGCGGACAAGCTGGCCGATGGCGTTGAGCCTTCGAGTGCCGCCCGAATTCTCGTCTGTTTCGTTGAGGGGCTGCGCGTGGTCGGAAAAACGGCGCCGACACGGATCACATCGCAAGCCACCGCTGACGCGCTTCTCGATCGCTTCATCAGGTAAACAACCCGTATTAGCTAAACAACCCTTGGACGCCCCCCTCTATTGGCGCGCCGATATTTGGACTGATTGGTCTTGAAAGAAGATACCATGTCTGCCATTCAGATCGTCTGCGCGGTGGCCGTTCCCCTGCTCTGGGGTTATCAGTTCGTGGCCATCAAAGTGGGCGTTACGGAGTTTCCGCCGCTGTTCTTCCTCGCGCTGCGCTTCCTGGCCATCGCGCTGCTGCTCGTTCCGTTCGTCAAAAGGCCCGCGCGTCAACAGTTCGGCGCTATCGCGGCTATTTCGATTTTCCTTGGCGGACTGAACTTCGGGCTGTTCTATGTTGGCCTTGGGCTCGGCTCGGGAAGCATGTCGGCCGTCGCCTATCAACTCGCCACGCCCTTCACCGTCCTGTTAGCCTGGCCGCTGCTCGCGGAGAGGCCGTCTCTCGCCACGTCCGCCGGCGTGGTGATTGCATTCGTCGGCGTGGTCGTGTTGGCAGCGGAGCCTGGCCTGTCGGCAAACGCGCTTCCGCTATTGCTTGTGGTCGGGGCAGCCTTCGCATTCGCGGTGTCCAACGTCCTGACGAAACGCTACGGCCCTTTTGATCCCCTGATGTTGATGGGATGGTCGTCGCTGCTCACGGTGCCGCAGGTCATGTTGATGTCGTTGCTCCTTGAGTGTGGACAACTGGCGAGCCTTGTCACGGCGGATGAACGTGGTTGGCTGGCCCTCGCCTACACGATTTTCATCGGAGGGATTGTCGGGTTTGGCCTTTGGTTCTGGCTGATCGCCCGCTGCTCCATGGGCCGCGTCGCCCCCTTCGGTCTGCTGCTTCCGGTATTCGCCTTGATTTCGAGCGTGTTGTTCCTCGGTGACCGCATCACCCCGAAGTTGATTGTCGGTGGGCTGCTCGCGATATCAGGCGTCGCCATTACACAAGCCAGACCAAGCGCTCGACCAGTTTGAACCCGGATCGAACCAAATCTGCCGCCGTACCGACCAATCAACGCACCCAGCAGGACGCCCCTGGCGAGGACCCGGCACAACAGCTGGCTTGAAAACCGCTATGAGTCCTACGCCGGAATTACGCCAAGGCGATCGAGTTGGCCGACGCGGAGAAGATCAAGGGCAAGATCGCCCGAGGGCTGGTAAAATGAGGCGCCCGGCGGCGTGGTGACGACGCGATGCCACGTGCGCTAACTCCGCCTGGTTTACTGCCGCGCAATGCTCTCTTCGCGCGACGTCGTTCGCTTTCTCCACACCCGTAGATCAGCCATGACTTTTACGCTCGCCGCGAGGACCAGCGCGCAAAGCGCCGCCTTCGAGATCGTCTCCATCGTTCCCTCGATCAGCATGGCATGGACCACACTCCCTGCGACGATGATGATCGCGAGAGGCATATGGACGATACGCCACGTTTGCGCTCGCAGTCCCAATCGCCGGCGGAGTGCAGCTAAAGCTGCGACGGCGAAGATTGCCCACATGGCGATCACACCCCAGGGGGAAAACGGCGTCGGCGATACGAAGAGAAGCGCGTCAATCATATCAGGCGGACTGGTGATCCAAAGGCCCCCAACGTGGACCACCACCGCCACGACCAGCGCGCCTCCGATCCAGTGATGTATACGCCGTCCGCGATAGGCCGACAGTCCCGACAAGTATCCGCCAATCAGCAGAGGTTGAACGAGCACAAGACCCAGTGCGATGATCCCAGCGAAACAGGCCAGTATGTAGACTGGATCGCGCCATGCCAGCAGCGGGCTCGTCCCTGCCGCGGCGATCGGCACGCAAATGGCTGACGCAAGGGCGAGCCAGATCAGGGTGACCCGGGCCAATCTCCAGCCCTTCGTTCGCAACTCGGTCAGACCGGCTGCAGGACGAAATGCGCCTCCAGACTGGTATCCTTTGCGCTCCGCATCACGGGACGCAGAAAGACGGTTTTGAATTCACCGCTGTCATAGGCGAGATGACCATGCGGTTGGCCAAAGATGGGAATAATCTGCGGCATCTCGAGACGGAACGCCCCGTTCTTGTCGGTGAGCGTGGCTCCATGACTTTGCGGCTCATGCTCCCGACCTTCGGTCGTGTGCGCCCAAATCTGGATGCGCTGGCCGGCAAGCGGAGCCCCGTCGCCTGCGCGGCGCACCGTGCCACTCATCCAGAAGCCACCCTTGCCGATCCGATCCACGGTCGGCGCGCCCTTGAAGTAGTTGTTGGCCCCGCCCGGCATCGAAGCGGTCGGCACGACGCCTTGCGCGCGGGCGGGCAACAGGAGCCCGGAAACCCCGGTTGCCAGAACGCAGCCGCCAGCAGCGAGAAGGTTCCGGCGATTGAGTAGGACGGTGGTCATGTAGATCCCTCCTGGCGAGCGTGCCGTTGCTCCGAGGGTACAACAACAAGCGCGAGACGCCCAGTTGAGGGAGGCGAAGAGCGCGACAGGTCGCAATGTTGTGAACGGGTGTGCCGGCCGCTCGACCAGCGTCTTTCACGAGGCTTACTCAGAAGCGTCCCATGCACGCACCGTCGTTCCACGGCATCAATGCCTGCAACAGATGGTTGGAGACGGTTAGAGCATTGCCGAGCGGTCGTCGGGAACGCCTAACAAGCCCTACGCTCAACCCTCTTTCTTAGCCTTGGCCCGCATCTTCATCTCGCGGTACTTCGCCGCCCCGCCTTCGCGGTTGCTCTGCGGGCTGCGCTCCACGGCCATCGCATCATCAGGCACGTCCTTGGTGATGACCGAGCCCGAGCCGATGTAGGCGCCGTTGCCGATTTTCACCGGCGCCACCAGCGAGGAGTTGGTGCCGATGAAGGCGCCGGTGCCGATCGTGGTCTTGTGCTTGAAGAAACCGTCGTAGTTGCAGGTGATGGTGCCGGCGCCGAGATTGGCGTTGGCGCCGACATGGGCGTCGCCGACATAGGAGAGATGGTTGACCTTGGCGCCCGCTTCGATTGTCGCGGCCTTGGTCTCCACGAAATTGCCGATCCGAACGCCCTCGCCGAGCGAGGTGCCCGGGCGCAGGCGCGCATAGGGACCGACGGACGCGTGTCTGCCGATCGAGGCCTGCACGATGTGCGAGAACGAATGGATCACCGCGCCGTCGGCGATGGTGACGCCGGGGCCGATCACCACGAACGGCTCGATGGTGACGTCGCTGCCGAACGTGGTGTCGGCCGCGAGATAGACCGTCTCCGGCGCGATTAGCGTCACGCCGGCATCGAGCGCCGCCTTGCGCAGCCGCGCCTGCATCACCGCTTCCGCTTCGGCGAGCTGCGCCTTGTTGTTGATCCCGCGCACTTCGTCCTCGCTGGTCTCGATCACGACGGCCTCCAATCCCATTTCCCTGACAATGGCGACGGCATCGACCAGATAATACTCAGCCTTGCTGTTGGCATTGCCGATCCGGTCGAGAATTTCCAGCGCCCGGCTGCCGTCGAACGCCATCACGCCGGCATTGCACAGCGTCACCTTGCGCTCTTCAGGCGTCGCATCGGCATGTTCGCGGATCGCCATCAGGCGGTCGCCCTCGAGCAGCAGCCGGCCATAGCCGGTCGGATCCGCGGCGCGGAAACCGAGCACCGCGAGAGCGGCGCCCTGCTCCAGCGGCGCGCGCAGCCGCGCAAAGGTATTTGCCGAAATCAGCGGCGTATCGCCGAACGCCACCAGCAGATCATCCGCGCCACGCGCGATTGCCTCGCGGCCGGCCAGCACGGCATGCGCGGTGCCGAGGCGCTCGGCCTGAACGAAGGTCGCCGCATCGGGGCGAACACGCCTGACCTCGTCGGCAACCGCCTTGTGGTCCGGCCCGATCACGACCGCGAGCGAGGCACCCTCGCCGTGCGGGGCCGCGTCCAGCACATGCGCCAGCAGCGACTGGCCGGCGACGGGGTGCAGCACCTTCGGCAGCGAGGATCGCATGCGCGTGCCCTCACCGGCCGCAAGCACGACAGTCAGGCTGGATCGGGCGGTCATTCAATTTCCTCGGGCGAGCACAGCGGTCGGCATCGGCCGTCTTTAATTGTTTTCCCCCGGAGATGAAACCGATTCGCCGCCCCGAAAACGTCCGGATTCAAGTGGCCGGCGCTTTTCCTGTTAATGTTTGCCGTGTGATTCGGCAGGGCCTTGAGGAGGGCCAGGGGCGCTTGGCCAAGAAACCAGACCATCTCGCGGACTTCGAGGCGGATGACACCGGCGGTGTGCTGGGCGGTTTGCTGGCCGAGGAAAATGAACTCGACCGCCGCACGCTATGGCGGATCGCATCCTGGGGCGTCGGCGCCACGGCTGCGGTGATTCTGGCCGTCATGGCCAACCAGTCCTCGCTCGGATTGAAGCGGGAACAGGTCGCCGCCGTCGATCTGACGCGGCAGGCGCAGCAGATCCAGGTGGTCGCCAGGGAAACCCAGAACGAGGCGCGACGGCTTGCGGCGGCCATCGATACGCTCAATAGGGATCGTGACAGGCTGTATTCCCGGGTCACCGGCCTGGAACAGGGGCTCGAGTCCGTCACCGGGGCCATCGCGCGGCAGGGTTCCGCTGCGGCTTCGCCGCCGCCAGCAAATGCAGAACCGCAGGCCGCCCAAAGCCCGCAGCCGTCGCCTCCCGTCGCGCCGGTAGCAAGCACCCCGGCCGCGGCGCCCGCTGCAGACAAATCCGCCACCGCGGAGCCCGCCCCGGCTGCGGTTTACTCCGCCGCCAAGGATGCCGCGAAGACCGACGCAGCCAAGGCTGAGAGCGCCAAGCCGGAAGCGGCAAAGGCCGAGATGACAAAAGGGGACTTGGCAAAGGCGGACTTGGCAAAGGCAGATTTGGCAAAGGCAGATTTGGCAAAGGCCGATACCGTCAAGCCGGAGCCCGCAAAGCCTTCGCCCGCCACGCCGCTGATGGCTGCGCAGTCGATGATGGCCCCGCCCGATCCCGCAGCCGGCAAGCTGATCGAGCCGGGCAAGGCGCCAAACCCTGTCATCGCGAGCCCGATCCCTGACGTCGTGGCGTCGGCGCCATCGGCGACCGATGCGGAAGCCGACGATGACACGGCGCCAAAAGTCTCCCTGCAGCGAACCGAGTTCGGGGTCGATCTCGGCGCCGCCAATTCGGTGAACGGCCTGCGCGCGTTGTGGCGCGGGCTGTTGAAATCGCGATCGAACGCCCCCCTGACCGCGTTGCGCCCGATCATTGTCATCAAGGAGGGCACCAATGGGCTGGGCATGCAGCTTCGCCTGGTGGCGGGTCCCCTGAACGACGCCGGCGCCGCCGCCAAAATCTGCGCCGTCCTGACCGAAAACAACCGCCCTTGCGAGACCACGATCTTCGACGGCCAGCGGCTGTCGCTGAAGTCAGATGACCCGCCACCCACGGCCGCCAAGCAGCCCCCGCGCCGTCGCGCCGCCATCGCCAAGCGGCCGGCGGTGGTCGTCGAGGAGGCGCCGAAGAAGCCGGACCCGCCGCCTGCGACGACGCAGACGTCATTGTCGTCCTTCTTCAACCGGAAGAATTCGCAATAATCATTTGACTACAGAGTGTTACGCCAAATTTTTGACACGCCGTCCCGCCACATGCGAACGCTTGTCCCGGCAGCCAATCCCAACCATATTGTCCCCATGAAAAAATCCCCGTTCCGGCTCACGCCCTATCAAGTGCAATTCCTGTTGGTGGTCGGCTTCGTCACCGTCGGTTACGCGCTTTACCTGCGCTACCTCGCGGTCGAATTCTCAACCGTCGCGCTCGCCTGCGACGCAGGCCTGCAAAGCATGCTGTGCAAGTCGCGGACGCTTGCGACCTATCTGTTCAAGAATTCGGTATTCGGCATCGTCGCGCTGATCATTGCGACGCTTCACGTCATGCGGCCGTCGATTGTGCTGTTGACCGGCGGGCTGATCGCGGCGGGATTGGGGATCGTGCTCTACAATATCGTGCTGTCGGGAATCGCGATCGGCCTGCTCATTTTGGGATTTGCACGGCCCGCGCCCGCCACAGCGTGAGCGCCAGCAAGAGATAGACCGCGCAGGTCCACATCGACTGCCAGTTCTGGTTGCCCTCGTTGATGCCGGTGAAGAGCGCGGCTGCGACCAGCAGCCCGGCAAAAGTGGATTCGGCGATCGGGCGCACGCCCTCTTTCGGCCGGTTGAGCAGCATCAAGGCCGCGAACGGCACCACTGCCATGGTCAGCGAAGCAAACGGAAAATCGCGGTAGCGCGGATCGAACACAAAGCCGAGCGCGGTGCCCGCCGCGATCAGCGTGGTCACGACAAGCACGAAGCCCAGCAGCGCTGTCAGCACCGAGTTGGTCCGGCCGCCGCTCGGTCCGAGCAATTCGAGGAATGTCGGCAGCGGCCGTCCCGACATCGCAGCGTTCGCGCACAGCATCGGTGAGGCAATGGCGGCCGCCAGCAGCGCCCCCCATTGCAGCCAGCCGCCGGCGCCGTAGCTCTCGTAAAACATCTTGTCGGCGGCGACCCCGAGCAGCATGCCGGCGGTCGTCGCCGACGTTCCGACCGCGACCCATGAGGCGAACCGCGGTTTCCACGGCCGCCGTCGCAGCGTCAGCCAGCCCGCCAGGAAGACGAAGGCGCTGAGCGCCATCCCGCATCCCATCTGCAGCTTCCAGAACGGATAATTGCTGATCGGCTCGCCGGGCGGATATTTCACCGCGCGCTGCGCGTCATCGATCAGACCCCAATAGCCGCCGACCGTGCCTTCGAGCTGGCGCTTCCACGGCTGGTCATAGGCCTCGATCAGGTTGACCCGAAACTTTTCGCGCTTGGCGAGGTCGAGGATTTCGGACACGACGCGCGCCTGGTTGGTGCGCGACGGCAGCGCGCCCTCGCGCATCCTGCCCGCGCTCGGCCAACCGGTTTCGCCGATCAGGATTTCCTTATTTGGAAACGCAACCGCCATCCGCTTGCGGATGTCATCGACATGGCCGGCGGCGAATTTCGCGCGCACCGGGATGTCTTCCCAGTACGGGAGAATATGAATGGTGACGAAGTCGACGGCGTCATAGACTTCGCGGTTGCGCAGCCAGAATTCCCAGACGTCGGCATAGGTGACCGGCACGGTGACGCGCGACTTGACCGAGCGAATATTGGCCGCGAGATCCGATGTCGTCATCTCGCCGCGCAGCAGCACCTCGTTGCCGACCACCAGCGCCGTAATGACGCCTGGGTGTTCCTTGGTCAGTTCGACCGCGACCGCAATCTGGGCGATGTTCTTGATCCGGTTGCTCGATAACCAGATCCCCTGGATCACCTTCAGGCCGACCTTGGCGGCCAGCGCCGGAACCTGGTCGAGCCCGTTCTCGATCGAATAGGTCCGCACGCAGTCGGTGATCTTGGCGAGTTGCGCCAGGTCCTGCGCGATCTGTTCAGGAGAGATTTGCGTGGTCGGTATCAGCGGTGTCTGCGCGCCGCGGAACGGGGCGTAGGAAACGCATTGCAGCTTTGCGTTGGGATCGATCGGCGCGCGCGCGAGCGTGATCGGCGTGGCCAGCCACCACCAAAGGGCCGCGATCATACCTAGCGATGAAAGGAGAAGCGCCAGCGGCGTACGAAGAGAAATCGGTTCCATCCTCCGGGCGGGGACCGTCGATTACCCGTTCACCGGCGTTCTGCCAAGATGGAGTATAGCCATATTGCGCCTCATCCCCTGCGGCAGTTTTACCACCTCCATGATAAAGTTGTGACTTTGCTGGACAAAATCCGAAATACCCGTCATTTGAATCGCTGAGCGTGTCCGCCGCATTGGGGACCAATTTGGGCGGCAACAAGCCAGATCACCACACCAGCCGCGCGGCTGGAAACTAATCGGGGAATGTATGCGTCGACGGGTGCTTGATCCAAGAGTTGCGGTTTTGAGGCGCTTCGCCGCTGCCGGCCTGGCCCTTCTAATCGGATCGGCTGGAGCGTTTGCCCAGAGCGGCACCCCCGCCCCGCAGGATCAGCAAGGCAAGGCGCCGGCCGGCAATCAGGCCGACCCCACGAAGGATAATCAGCGGAAAACCGACGAATTCGTCGAGGCGGCCCAAGCCATCAACGGCCCGGGCGGAAACCCGGAATGCGTCTGGCTCGGCCGACGCGTCGTGCGCCTGATGTGGCGCGATGACCTCGACACCGCATTCCGCCACCTCGATCTCTACGATCGGTTCGGCTGCCCCGGCGGCCATGTCCAGGCGACCTTCCGCTGTCTGACCCGCTTTGGCGGACAGATCGATCCCAAGGTGGCCGAAACCCTCGACAGCCGTATCCACGTCTGCTGGATCAACCCGGGCGCCCAGCCTCAGGCTGCTGCGGCAGCCAGTCCGGCACCTGCGACCGCCGGCAACGCGACGCCAGCGCCGGCCGCTTCGCCCTCGCCGGCGCCTGCCGCGCCGGCGAAATAGACGTCCGGCATTCAGGATACGTTCAGCGGAACGATCCTATCTATCCGGTGTTGGATCGGCTGCGCGCTTAAAACGCCGTCCTTAAAAAAGTCATGGCGTCATACCAGTTGTGAAAACGTACGGCAGGACTATCCTTATGATGCCGCCGTGCCGGTCGAACCTAGGGGACAGGTTCGCTTCCCATAAATTACAGCCCCGTATGGTTTAGTCTCCGATGCGTGCCGTCGTCGCCGTTCTGCTGTTTGTGACCGCAGCTCACGCCGGGCTGTGGGGCCTGTTCCAGGAGAAGCAGGCGGCCCCCGATTTCAGGGGCATTTTGCCAAGCGTCTCCTATGCGCCGTTCGAGGGCAGCGCCCATCCCGACGTCGACAATATTCCGCAGGTCGAGAAAATCCGCGCCGACCTGAAGAAGCTGTCGACGATCACACGCGCGATTCGTCTCTACTCCTCGACCGGTGGCGTCGAACTGGTGCCGCCGATCGCCGCCGAGTTCGGCCTGAAGGTCACCGTCGGCGCCTGGATCGACAAGAATTCCGATCGCAACAAGCGCGAGATCGAGGCGGCGATCAGCCTTGCCAAGCGCAACAGCAACGTCAACGGCATCGTCGTCGGCAACGAAACCATTTTCCGCGGCGAGCAGAAAATCGACGACCTGATCGAGCTGATCAAGCAGGTAAAGAAGTCCGTCAACGTCCCCGTGACAACCGGCGAAATCTGGAACATCTGGCGCGACAATCCGGAACTGTCCTCATCCGTCGATTTCATCGCCGCGCACGTGCTGCCCTATTGGGAAAACTTCACCTCCAAGCAGGCCGTCGATCAGGCGGTGGCGATGTTCCAACTGCTGCGCGACCAGTTTCCCGGCAAGCGGATCGTGATCGCCGAATTCGGCTGGCCGAGCGCCGGGTATAATTTGAGAAACGCCGACCCCGGCCCGTTCCAACAGGCCTCGGTGCTGCGCAATTTCGTCACCCGCGCCGAAGCCATCGGCATCGACTACAACATCGTCGAGGCGATCGATCAGCCCTGGAAATTCTTCGAAGGCGGCGTCGGACCCTATTGGGGCATTCTCGATGCTTCCCGCGAACCGAAATTCGCGTGGACCGGCCCGATCGTGAACGAGAACTACTGGAAGCTGGCTGCGATCGCGCTCTTGGTCGGTATCCTGATGTCGCTGCCGATCCTGCGGATCGAGCAGCCGACCATCATGCAGGCCGTGGTGCTTTCAGCCGCGGCCAACGGCGTCGGCGCCTGGGCTTCCACCGTGTTCGCCTACTGGGCCGGGCACTATTTCGTGTTCGGCTCGGCGTTTGCGCTGACGCTTGGCCTGATCCTTCTGGTGCCGCTGGTCCTGATCGCGATGGCGCGCATCGACGAAATCGCGGCGATCGCCTTCGGCCGCGGCCCGCGCCGGCTGATCACCAAGAGCGCGCCGTTGGCGCCCGCCACCATCGGCGAGAACGTCGTCTTCCCGAAGGTCTCGATCCACATCCCCGCCTATTTCGAACCGGTCGAGATGCTGAAGCAGACACTCGATGCGGTATCGAGGCTCGACTATCCGAATTTCGAATGCGTCTGCATCATCAACAACACGCCCGATCCGGAATTCTGGCGGCCGATCCAGGACCACTGCCGCGCGCTCGGCGAACGCTTCAAGTTCATCAATGCCGAGAAGGTGCAGGGATTCAAGGCCGGCGCGCTGCGCATAGCCATGGAGCGCACGGCAGCCGACGCTGAAATTATCGGCATCATCGACGCCGACTATGTCGTGCATCCGGACTGGCTGAAGGATCTCGTGCCTGTATTCGCCGATCCGCGCGTCGGCCTGGTGCAGGCGCCGCAGGAGCATCGCGACGGCGACCGCTCGCTGATGCACTACATCATGAACGGCGAATATGCCGGCTTCTTCGACATCGGCATGGTCCAGCGGAACGAGTTCAACTCGATCATCGTGCACGGCACGATGTGCCTGATCCGCCGTTCCGCGATGGACATGGCCGGCGGCTGGTCCAGCGACACCATCTGCGAGGATACCGATCTCGGCCTGACCATCCAACAGCAGGGCTGGCTGACGCATTACACCAACGTCCGCTATGGCGAGGGCCTGCTGCCCGACACCTACGAAGCGTTCAAGAAGCAGCGCCACCGCTGGGCTTATGGCGGCTTCCAGATCGTCAAGAAGCACTGGCGGCGCTTCATGCCCGGCGCGAGCCGGCTGACACCGGACCAGCGCCGCGAATTTTCGCTGGGCTGGCTGAACTGGCTCGGCGCCGAAAGCCTGGGCGTGGTGGTCGCGATCCTCAACCTGATCTGGGTGCCGATCGTGGCGTTCGCGGACATCGCCGTCCCCGACAAGATCCTGACGCTGCCGATCATCGCTTCCTTCGTTGTCTCGCTGGTGCATTTCCTCGCGCTCTATCGCCTGCGGGTGAAGATCAAGGCCGGCCAGATGCTGGGCGCCATGATCGCAGCGATGAGCGTGCAATGGACGGTGTCGCGCGCCGTGGCCCAGGGCCTGATCACCGAGCATCTCGCCTTCGCCCGCACCTCCAAGGGCGGCCTGTCGCGGATGTCGATCGAATTCCAAGCGTTCTGGGAAGCCGTGATCGGCGTGCTGCTGCTGATCGGCGCCGCCGTGCTGATCGTCACGAACGGCTACAAGCAGGTGCACGAGATCTATGTCTTCGCGGGCGTGCTGGTGCTGCAAAGCCTGCCGTTCCTCGCGGCGGTCGCGATCGCGCTTTTGGAAAACTCCCGCACCAATTCCTTTGCCTTCTGGCGCAACAGCGCGGTGCGGACGGCGGAACTGATCGGGCTGCGCCCGGTCCGCCTGCCGACCGTCGGCAGCCAGTCCCAGCCGGTGGCGTCCGAGATTCGCCGGGAAGCGAATTGAGGTGGTGATAGTTGGTCCGGCCCGCTTGAAGAAGCCGGGCTAACCGATAGCTAAACAACGGGAATCCGCACCGGCAGAACGACACTTTTGTCGGCCGACACTATTGACCCGCAGGGGCCCGCCCCCTACACAGCGCGGCAAGTGAGCGCGTAGCTCAGGCGGTAGAGCACGTGACTTTTAATCATGGGGTCGAGGGTTCGAGTCCCTCCGCGCTCACCAAAAGAATCCTTGCAGCGCAGGCATTTCTTGAATTCTAGAAGCTCAGGTTCCGGCCGAGAAAAATCACCAAAAATCGGATTTGGGTGCATTTTTGGGTGCAAGTCGAAACGCTGGCGCCGCAACCTGTTCAGTTGACCGATTCCGCGCCCGGCACCACCCTGCGGCATGGGCGCGATCATGACGATCGAGGTTTTGATCTTGGGCGGCTATGCCAAGCTGCGGCCGGTCCTGGTCTCCCTGCCGTGCCGGCCGACGTTCCGCCCACCAAGAAGCGCCGCCACCCACGCCGTGGCCATGAGGCCCGGTTGACCAAGCGCTGGCGCCTGCGGATCAGTCGGCGCGAGCTGCAAGAGATCGAGAGCGCGACCTCGATCGGGCGAAGGCGGCGGAATCGGCACATGCACCGTAACTCCGCCGCCGCGCCGGTTGCTCACGCCGAGATATCTTCCGAGCCGCCGCTATGAGAAACTGGTTTCGCTCGACCAAAAGCGTCTATGTGTCGACTTCGTTCATGAAGATGAATGGGAACTCGATGGGACGGTTCGCATTTTATCGCACTGCTAACTCTTGCGCTCCGGATTTGCCAAGCGCACACTTGCGACCTCAAGCACCATCATAAGAACCTGCGGAGGATGCAGACCATGCCAAGGGTCAAGCAAGCTTCGAAGCAGAAAAGCACAACCAAAGCCGCCGCCGCGACGGTGCTGGGTGCCACTGGACTGGGTTTTTCGCTGCTGGGTAGCGCATCAGCATCCACGATGCCCGCTGCTGATATCGCGCAATCTGACAATACCCCTCCTAATCAGCGCTTCGTCCTTAGCGAAGAGGAAATGGCCGACATCAGTCTCGCCACGTTCCATCTCCTCGATAACGAAGAAAACGTTGGCATCGGCGTGCAGCTAGCCGCCCGCGGTGGCTGCCGTGGCTGCGCGGCCCGTGGCTGCCGCGGCTGCGCGGCCCGTGGCTGCCGCGGCTGTGCGGCCCGTGGCTGCCGGGGCTGTGCGGTCCGGGGCTGTGCGGTCCGTGCCTGCGCGGTCGGTTGCGCGGTCGGCAGCTGTTGCGCATCTTGGGGATATTGCCGCGTGTGCTAAGTTCCCACGATCTAGCGGCCCGACGCTGAGAAAATTGCATCCAACAGGCTCGATAGCCGGTTTTCCCAAGCCTTCGGGTCGAAGTCAGGCCTGCGCCGTCAGAAACACGTCATCCATAAACAACGCGTCAATGCCAGACTTGCGAAACGTGACGATGGCGTCGGTGGGTCCGCAAATGATTGGTTCGCTGTCGCCGTCGTCGAGCCGATTCACCCGAAGGCAATGCCTGTCATCCTAATGACCGATGAGGAGCGCGATGTTTGGACGCGCGCCCCGTGGGATGAGGCCAAAGCGCTGAAGCGGCCGTTGCCGGACGATGCGCTCACGTTGGTGATGCGCGGCGGGGGACGAAGACAGGGCTGCAGCATGGCGGATAACGGTGGAAAACGCTGGCGCTGCTGATCAATGGAGGCGGCGCTCCCAGCACAGCAGCCACTCCGGCATCACGTCGAGCGCATGACACAGCTTTATCAGCTCGATCGGGTACAGCCGCGCGCGCCCGCGCTCCCAGCTCACGATCTGTGCCTCACTGTAGCCCGTCAGTTCGGCAAGCTCGCGGCGATCCATGCGGGCCTTGGCCATCGCACGCGTCAGGCGCTCGCCGATCCGTTGCTGCTTGGCAGCGTAATTCTCTTGAGGCATCGCCGCGCCTCCCTCTGTCCCACTGTAGCCTACACCAGAATGTTAGGAGACGGCAGACTTTCCCGTGCCAAACAATGCGCGCCGTGGGATGAGGCCAAGGCGCTTCAGCGACCACTGCCCGATGATGCAATCAGGATCGTCGACCGCGGCGAGGACAAGGAAGATAAATCTGCCGCATGAATGCGTCCTAAGTTGCCGGGCCGAATAGGACATATATCAGGAGAACGATCATCGCCGCGGTCGCGATTGTCTCCAAAATAACGCTGGAAATCGAACGTTGCATATCGCATCGTTATCATCTCAGGTAGCGTCGTCTGCCCGATAGACAACATATGGCACACCCAGGCAAATTCACGAAGAGGATCATAGAGACGGCCGAGCTACCCAAGGCCATCGACGCCGGAGGCTGGGGTGATGGACGTTCGCCTGTCCGATCCTGAGCGAAATTCACCTGTCAGGTTTACGGTCACCACGGCAGCGACGAATGCCCCAGGAACTGACCTCACCACGTCTCGTTGCCTTCCGGAGAGGAGAACGGAGCATCGGCGCTCATGGTAACATCGTTGGAATTACCGCATTGGCTGATGATCGCAGGGACCTTGCTGGTGGTCGCCGGCTTTGTTGGTGTCCTTGTCAGCGGAAAGAAGGCGAAGGAAGTTGAGTCACCTTCCGACGAGCCGACCGATGCTTCCCACCAGCAGATGCCGCCTTTGCCAAGCCTTCTCGACTCCAGGCCAAAGAACAACGCCTAGTAACCGGTTGGGATTCTCAACGGGTCTTCGGCCATCGGCGCTGCAATCAAAGCGTCACTAACCTGCGGCAGGGTTAGCTAGCCGGCATTTCAGCAGCCGACCGGGGAAATGTTGAGAAAGTAATCGAGGTTGCCCAGCGCTTCTCAGCGTACTAATCGATCGCAACCGTGATCGCGTGGACGTGCTGATAGCAATGGCCCTCGCGCGTGGGCCCCGCTGCCGGAGTTCGGCGAACGCCTTACGCCAGGGCGAATTGTTAGACACCTCACCGTCGCACCATGTCAGGCGATCACATCACCACCGTAAGACAGAACTGGGCCGCGAGAAGCGCGCCCTTAGGGGCTAGTTCGAAATCGCAATTGCCACGGGCATTTCTAGTTATAGCATTTCGATAGTCGTGCGGTTTTGGCCGGCGCGCATTAAACCCGACCATGCGTATCGCGCGATAAGGGGCCGTTGCTCCGCTCTCGCAGCGACGACGGCCCCGCCCAGATGAGAGTGCGATGGAACTGGCTCCGTGCCAGCAGTCGCAGAATGGGCCGTCCGGTGATCGCCCGGGCGGCTTGTTCTGTGTCAGTGCGTGCCGTCTCCAAAACAGTCCTTGCGGTTTCCTAGCGGCCGATATTGCAAAGCTGGATCTCACGACCCCAAGAGCGTCAGGATAACCACGATGATCGATGAGAAGTTGGCTCGCCGGCGCGCGCACGAGAACAACATCGCGCGCTATCGCCGTTTGCTTCAGACCCGACTATCGGATGTCGAACGCCACTTCATCGAGAGCCGCCTTGCCGAAGAGCAGACTGCCCTTTCAATGCTTGCTCTTGCTCAATCGTGACGCTCGGCGACACCTTGCGGCAAGCATCCGGCGGGGCGCTTCCGCTTGGCCAAGCCATCGCCGCGCTGTCGGGAAAATGTTGGCAATCGCTGGAACTCCGGGCACGGCGAGGCGTCGAATCCTCGCTTCCGGCCGATGCCCCCAAAGCCCCCTGGCTGGAAGAAAACCTGCCTCCAGGTTGGCGGCCCCAGCCTGAAAACCTGGGGCCGTTTTGGCTCGCTGGATCGTGGAATGCCCATGCACTTCAGCCGCATTGCTCCCGCGACACAGGCGCTAGAGATATGGAGCGCGAGCGAGCGCGGCTTCTCATTCGTAATCAGTAATGAGAGTAGCAGTGGTCCTGGACTTCACGGGAAGCCCGGCTTTGTAGCCTCTTGGCGCCCCATCAATTTCAACAGGACTGCCGTCAGGGTGGGCGGATCCCCCTTTAAGACGTTCGCCGAAGCCGAGAACGCCTGTGAGGCCATGCTTGCTCACCTGACCAAATAGCTTCGGATCCGGCGTAACCCTTGCCAGCCCGGCCGCCTCGGGTTGGATATCCCGGGGGATCGTGAACGAACCGGGAGAAAGTGGCGGCCCCGGCTACCTCCTCCCAGGGTGCTGGAGGCCGCTTTTTGATCGCGTGTGGCCGCCTTAACCGGGATCTAAAAAACGGCCCCAGCAGGCTTGGGGAGGCTGGGGCCGCAAGTAAGGAATATGCGTCAGTGCCGAGAAACAAACTGGGTTCGGCACATCCACTTGATAGCAAATGGCAGATTACCTCGTACCTACTCTATTGGCTGTCCAATCGGATCTTTTGGAGTGCCCCATCAGGCCGCTGTTCGAGCCGGGCGGGAATGGGAACGGGAGGCAGCTAGGCGTTGATGCTGGCGCCAGTCATCCGTCGCCCCTTGACTTGGCGCATTGGAATGACGGCCCCAGTTATTGAGAGGGCTGGGGCCGTTTCACTCCGAAAACGAAAAGCCCGGCTTTTGGCCGGGCGAATCGAAAACATTCTGAACGTGATGAAACGCGAACATCCTAGATCAGCCTAGACACAGTGTCGGTTCGCTTTGTAACCTAGAAAGTTGAATTCATCCGACTCTCAGATTTTCAGCGGACGTCTTGCCACGGTTGCTGATTTCTTCGTAGCTTACCTTGGCACCCTCATTGAGGCCGCTCAGTCCCGCTTTTTCGACGGCCGAGATGTGCACGAAGACATCCTTGCCGCCGCTGTCGGGTTGAATGAATCCATATCCCTTCGTCGGGTTAAACCACTTCACAGTACCTGTCGCCACTGACGATCTCCCTTTTGAGCTAATGGTAACAGCCTAAATCGATAGCGCGGGGCCCCGCAACCCTCCCCAAAGGCCAATAAAACTTATGAAGTTCTGGAATGAAAGGGCCGCCATCTGAGGTGGCCTTACTCCAGGAAATATTGCCGGCCGGGTCGATTTCAAAATGAGCATTGGGTAGAGACCCAGCAAATTGAGCTGACGCTGGTCTCCGTCATCGGCACCTGTGCCGCCTATATGCCAACGTCCAGACGGAAGCGAACTGGCTGTCGCACGCGCTGGCACGGCGGGGCTGATGAAGCCCGACTGACGGGAAACCGCACCGGCCGGCCACCGTCCACCCGCACCGGTGGGTAAGGGACTAAGCGCGCTACCTGCGCGGTTGTAGGATGATTGATCAAGATCAAAGGTTGACCTCAAGCCGCGGGCAACCAATGACCCTGTTCCTGATCCGGAGGGGGTCGTGCGGAAAGTGCCAATCAACTGGGGAGTTGTGTTCTGGCTTCTATGTGGAGCCGCGCTGGTGCTGGCTTTTTGGCATTACGGCACCATGGTCAGCGGCTACACGGATTGAGCCGACCATGCGCGATCTGATCGAGTTCCCTGAGCGTGGATGGGTTCAGAATAGGAACGCTAACGGTCAATCGCCGTTAGAGTCGCGAACAAGGAACAAGCGAGACTGCGATGACGAGACCAACGATCTTACTTGGCGCCGTTGTCCTATTATTCCTATCCGCACCTGCCAGCCCGGCGTCGGCGCAACACGTAATTACCAATCCGGGCAAATGCGCCCAGTTCTATCCGAACGCAAATTGCCAGAACTACGGGCGCGGAAACCCCTACACCAGCTATGGTTGGCAGCGAGCAGGACATCGTCACTACTGGGGCCATCGTCAGTACCGCCGCCATTGGCGCTGACGCCAGCCGGCAGGACGAGCCTATCTAGACGTGAGTTAGAAAAGCCGAGGCGAGCGGGCAAGTCGGTTCAATTGCGCGATTGGGCTATGCTTCCGGCGCCCTCGCGCGTGTTGCTGGCGACTTGTGGCAAGGCAAGGGTGAAAGCATCGACCAGCCGACGTCGCCAGGGTTGCGTTAGCATCGATAGCTTCCCTTCGAGCAGAGCCGCCCTTTCCCGGGCGCCCATGCCTTCCGAGGTGGCCTTGAGCAATTCGGCCAGGAGCTTGTTGGTGCGTTCGCATTCTCTCTCGAAGTCGGCCCGATGGCCGTTGGCAATCGCCTTCGCCTCAAGCAGTTCGGCCTGCAAGGACTCAATCTTTTGCTTTAGGGCGGTGACCACCTGTTGACCGGCCGGTGTTTGCGGCTGACGGGAGATTGGGGAATGGTTGATTTCGGTGAGGTCGACCTGCACCAGTGTCTTGCCGTCGTTGGAGGGGGAACGCGGCAATCGATGTCGTTTCACCAGAGCCCGGGCGGCCTCCGGAGAAATTGTGAGCCTTTCGCCCAGTTCGGCGTACGTCAGCATCTCGACGGGCATGATATTCGCTCCCGTTTAGCCGGACGGTCACCACCCGGACACAACAAATAGTATCAATCCATGGTTAAGCGTTGGTTTACTGCGAGCGGGCGCACCTCAGGCGCGCGTGACAGCCTCGCCCCCGGTGTCTTGTCCGGCAACGATCCGCATTGAACCAAACCAACCTATCCTCTGCGACGGCGCATCCCGAGCAGGTCGAGGCCCCAGAAGGCAATGAGGATCAGGGCGCACGTGCTCACGCCCAGCAACAATACGATTGCTTCCAGCATGATCGAATCACTCCGCTGGTGTCACAAAAAGCATGCGCGAAGGTCGCGAAATTGTCATCATTCAGTTGCGGCCAACGTCCGGACGAAACCATTTTCCGGGGCCGACGAAAACGTCCTGAAACAAAGGGGTGCGTAACTGGTTGTTAACGAGACAGGGACAGCCAACATGCAACTCTTATTCGATCTCATTTGGAACCAGTCACGCAGCAGATTCCTCGCCACAATCCATAGGCGGGAGTCCGGGCAATGATCGAGCTCTCAGCAGCTATCCTCGCCCTGGTCAGCGTGGGTATCTTCGCCGCCCATGCGCTGGATGCCTACCGCACCGGCTAGGGCTCGAAGCAGAGACCGCATTGGAACCACCTTCGCCTCGAGGATCCGTAGGCGTTGCCTCAGTGGCGTTCGTCGGACACGGGCGGCCTGTAGTCGCTCTCTGTCCAATTGAACTCCGTGGACTCCGGATCGGTGGCCCCTGAGCGCGCTTTCAGAGGTAGTCCCAGTTGGTGAGCCTTGAAGGCCACCCCACCCACGCTTCGATCCATCTTTTCAGCAATCGCTTGAACGGAATACTTTTGAGCGAGCGTCATGAGGTCTTTGATATCCTCGGCACTCCAGCGCTTGGCCATGTTTATCGCTCTCCCTGCTCCCGGGCTTAAATCGGGAAAAAGCAGGAAGTTCCCTTGAGCGCCTCTGCACGAACAATTTAACCGTAATTATGCTGGTTGCTTGCCTGAAACGCTCGGGCCAATTAAATGGCTCTATTAGATTAATTAAACGCGCCGTGACGTTTGCGGGTAAGAAAATAATCCCTCAGACACGATCGTCGTAAGCCTCGACCAGGAGACCATCGCCTTTCCGGGGTCCTTTTTTGGCGGTGGCTTCCAAATCTTGGAGCGATGCCTCATGCATACGCGATCCAAAAGATACCTCCGGCGTCACCGCGCACGGTTGAGGGCGCAACGTCGAGCGTCGTTGAAGCCATTCCAGTGTGAAGACCGCCTGGCCCAACAGATCGCCGTCGGCATGAAAAAACGTTGGCCTGAGATCACCGGCTATTCGCGCGCTCACGACCCGGGCTCGAACCGCAACCCGTAAGCGCCGTTCCTGAGCCCTCCACCTGGGCCATGATGATCCTGGGGTTCGCCGGCGTCGGCTATCTGGCCTATCGCCGCCGCAACCAGGCAGCCGCGCTTCAACGCGCCTGATCCTCAACAGGCCGGATGCCTCTACCGGCATCACCCTCTACCGGTATCACAATGACAGGCCGCCTCCGGGCGGCCTTTTGTTTTCATGCCTCGGGGGCCAGCCTCAGCCAAGCTGAATGGGCGGTGAATTGCCCGTTCAGCCGCCATTGCGCGATGGTCCAAGACTGTGTCGGCATGCTGGCGGCCGCAAGAACGTTGCGCTTGAAGGACGCCCTAATTTCGCAAGCCGGCCTTCCCGACAGCACACACAGCATCGATATGGAAACGTATAATCCGCCGTAGTGTTCAGAAGAGGGACCCAAGGATGTTTGCCAGCATTGCCGGCGTAGCCCTCGCGCTACAATTAGGCGTACCTGCGCAGCCGCTGAACGAAAGCGTCCCCTTGGCCCAGGGAATCTTGGCCCATGAAATCCGCTACCGCCGTCACGGCCATCCGCCGCCATGCGGCCACGGCTACGATCTCGATGATCGTGACGGCAAGTGCTACCCGAACGGGATGGTGCCGCCGCGGTTTCAATCGGGCCGGTATTATCCCCTGGAATACGGCGGCGGCCGGCGGCCGGTACCATGCGGTCACGGCGCAGACGTCGATATTCGCGACGGGCTCTGCTACCGAACTGGTACGGTGCCACGGCAGTATCAGGCAGGCCGCCCAGGCTATCACTATCGACGAAACGGCTACTATGAAATGCGATAGCACGGCGACGCTGAACATCAGTTCGTCCGCGCCGCTGATATCCCGTGACGGCCGCTGCAGGGATTTCACTTCCGATACTTGAAATGCGTTCATCGGATATTCAGGGCATGTTTTGATATATTCGTATGGACGCAACAGCAGCCCCTCGATCGTGATCGGGCGACCGGTCAGCGCAACGTGGAAACGCCGGCAGCTTCTGGTTTGATCGGAGAAGGACCATGACCGTCAGCATTGCCGCCGCAGCACTGGCCGTTCAGTTGAGCATGACGCCTGGAAGCGCTGTTGCACCTGCCTTGGCTCAAACCGTGCAATACCGTGTACCCGCCCATCCGCCGCCATGCGGCCATGGTTGGGACCTGAGCGCGCGGGATGGCCTGTGCTATCCGAACGGCTATCTGCCGCCGCAGGAGCAGGCCGCAAGGCAGTATCCGCGTCACTATGGTGGCGGCCACTACCCCGTGCCGTGCGGGCATGGCGCAGACGTCGATAGCCGGGACGGTCAATGCTATCCGACCGGAACGGTCCCGCTGCAGTATCAGCAGGGACGTCAACGATATTACGGCGATAGGTACTACCGACACCCGCCGCAGGGCCGGTACTACTATCGGGACTGAGCCTTCCGCTACGGCCGGCGCAACACCGCGACAGCTTCGGCAACCACCGCGATGAGCGAAGCCATGGTGTACGGCTTCGGCAGCCATCCGAGCGGGGCATAGGGCTCAGCGCGCCCGCGCGTGTGCGCATCGTCATGCGCGGTTGCAAAGATGCAGCGAATGGCGAAGTCCTGATACAGTTGCCGCGCGGCGTCGATGCCGTCGCGGGTGCTGGCGAGACGAATGTCCATCACGGCGAGAGTCGGCTGCGCCTCGCCGGCCAGCGCGACGGCTTCCTCGGCAGTCGTGGCCGGCCCGACCACCTCAAAGCCAGCTGCCGCCAGCGCGACCTCGGTTTGCATGGCGATCAGAAAATCATCCTCGACGATGAGAACGCGCGGCGGGCCCTGCTTGTCTTCCATCCGTCGGGCCTCTTCAGCAGGCGACGGCGGGTTTTGGTCCGGCTCGGACGGCGACGCAAAATGCCCTGCGCTTTCGCTCTGCTGAGGCGTCATCGATCGCCGATCTAGATTTTCGCGGCGGGAAAATCGAGGCACGCCCGCGAAGGATTTTTCGTGACGCAAAGCGTTCCGTGCAGCTGGCGCGCGAGGCCGAGTACGAGCTGGAGTCCGGACGAGGTCTTGCGTACCTCCTCCAGGTCGAACCCCTCCCCGTCATCCTCGACGCAGAGCGCCAGCCGTCCGTCCTGATCGGTCAAGCTGACCCGGACGGCCTGCCTCGCATGATCCTTGATGCCGTGCTTCACGGCGTTTGTCAGAAGCTCGTTCAATATCAGTGCGAGCGGCAGCGCCACGTCGTTGGAAAGCACGCCGCGCGCAACGCCGCATTCAATTCGCGCATCCGGCGGCAGCAATTGCCGGATGGTTTCACAGACCGCCGGCAGGAATTCTTCCGCCGCGAAACGGCTGGCGTCGCTGCGGCCGTACAGCACACGCTGCGCCGCCGCCATGGCCGAGATCCGCGCGCTGGCTTCGTTCAGGACTTTCCGCGCCTCCTCGCTGTGCGCGGTTCTTGCCGCGGAGAACAGCAGCGACTGCAGCATCTGCATGTTGTTCTTGGTGCGATGATTGAGTTCATCCAGCAGAAGCCGCTGCTGCGTTTCCGCCTGCCGCCGCTCGCTGATATCCACCAGCATGTTGATGGCGCCGTTGATCCTGCCGGAAGAGTCCCGCAGCGGCGTCGGGAACGGAATGAAGGGCACCCGCGTCCCGTCCGGCCGCTCCGCGACCGCTTCGGCGCCACGCACGGCGCGCCCTTCCTTGAGCGCCACCGCCATCGGGCACTGGTCATGCGGGAGCGGCGTGCCATCCGGCAGGAACAGCTTCCACGTAACGCACCATTCGTCACTGCCGAGCGCGGGTGTCCGGCCGGAGAATTCGACGGCCGCCTCGTTGAAGTAGGTAATTTTCCCCTCCGCGTCGGTCGTGTAAATCGCGGCCGGAATCGCCGCGAGCAATTCGGTGAGACGCTGCTCGCTCTCCCGGAGCTTGCGTTCGACTTCCTTGCGATCGGTGATGTTGCGGGCGATCTTCGATGCGCCGACGATGCGCCCCTCGCCGTCGCGCACGGGCGAGACGGTCAGCGAAATGTCCAGGAGACTGCCGTCCTTCCGCCGGCGAACGGTTTCATAATGGTGGATACGTTCGCCGAGCCCTATGCGCGCGAGTATCCCGGGCTCCTCGTCTTCGCGCCCTGGCGGAAAAAGAATTGTCACGGGCTTGCCGATGGCCTCACCGGCGCCATAGCCGAACAGCCGCTCGGCGCCTGAATTCCAGGTCCGGATGATCCCATCCAGATCCTTGCTGATAATCGCATCGTCGGAGGACTCCACGATGGACACGAGCTGCTGCGCACGCTCTTCGGCGGCGCTCCGCGCCTGTTCCGCCCTCAATCTCGCAATGCCGAAACCCAGTTGCCGCGCAAGAGTCAGCGCGACGTCGATCTCCGGTTCGGTGAAGTGATGCGGCCTGTCGTAATAGGCCATGAATTTTCCGGCGAGCCGGCCGCTGATCAGGATCGGAATGAAAGCAACCGCTGAAATATGTTCTCGCGCAATCGTTTCCTTGAGCGCAACCGAAAGCGCTGAAACGCCGATATCCTCGAAGGTGACCGGACGCGGATTTCGCTCGTCCCTGTCCCATGGCGAATGGCCTTCGACGGCCTTCCGATACCCGTCCGACAGGTCCCGCCATCCGACGAAACGCATCACGTCGCTATCATCAAACAGCAGAATGGAGGCGCGCTTGCAGGCGAGCGCGGCGAGGATGGCGTCCAGGCCGGCGTCGTAGACGTCTGGAAGCGACGCCGCGTATTGGAGCCTTTCGGAGACCCGGAATAGTGCCGTCTGCTCTTCGCTGCGGCGTGCCAGCGCCTGTTCGGTCTCCTTGCGGGCGCTGATATCATGCTGAACGCGCACCGCGTAAAGGAAATTTCCCGACGCATCGCGAACGCTTGAGGACGTAACCTCCGCCCAGAAGTATGAGCCGTCCTTGCGTGCGAGGCGCTTTTCAATCGTGTAGCGATCGATTTCGCCGGCGATCTGTCGCCTGAACTGCGCAAGATCCTGCGCGACGTCCTGTGGCGCGGTCTCGTCAAAGATGGAGCGGCCGAGCAGGTCGGCCGCCTCCTGTCCCGTCAGCTCGCAGACCTTCTGGTTGACGCGCAGCATGCGCCCGGCCTGATCGATCTCGGCGATGCCCACGCCGATATGCTCGTAGGTGACAGCCAACCTGTCTTCGTGCGCAGGCAACTGTTCTTCGCGAGGCCCTCGGGCGATATCCGGGGTGGCAGACAGGCCTGGCTGGGAGAGAGGCTTGGCCGTCCGTTGCTGGATGTTCATTCCCGGCATCCCCTGCCCCAAGGGCAAATTTTGCGTCACACGATACTCGGCGTCACCACATGCAGGATCGGCACGCATGACGGCTCAGCTCATAAGTCCGGCCAGAGAAAATTGTTCCTCGCGATGGCGGGAACTCGAAATGTCCGTTCTTGCGCGCCTTCGCTACCCGCAGGACGGAGCGCTAGCACCCCCGGCAGATGCCCGTGAACGAACTCACCTCCGGTCGCGCCCGTGGCCGAACCGGCGGTTTTCGCGGGCGATGTTGGCGCGCGCTGATGATCCGTTGCGAGGCACTGGGCGGCGTCGCGACCCGTGCGCGCGGCGCCGTCGGACCAACCGTTCCATAGGAGACGGCCGGCGGTGGAGGGTTGGGCCTGAGCGGTGGGATATTCGAGGCGTTGCCGATGCCGCTGGGATCCGAGAGCGCCCTGGGATTGGCCGGGCCGAACGGCACGCCTGATATCGATGAATTGCCGGCGCCGGCCGAGCCGGCTGGCGGCGTCAATTGCGCGAATGCCGTGGCGGGGACGATAAGGGCGAGCCCCATGAAGAGAACAAGCGCCGGATTGCGGGACATCGAGGTCTCTCCAGGAGCCACTCATGCAACGATCATGTGGGGCACGCGTTCCCCTGCTTCCAGGTCTCTGCTTTCAAGTCGTCGGTTTTTCCTGCCGTCCGTCCTGCCCTGGAGTAGGCGCCGGCGGGAGAATCAGGCCTAATCATGGCGCGATCACGTTTTGAGATTCCGGCGGAATGAACCAGCCTGAGATCCTCGATTCCGATATCCGCGCCCTGCAGCAGTGGCTGCGCGCTGCCTGGCGGCAGCTCGGCGATCCCTCCCTCACCACCTTCAGCCGGCGCGAGTTGCGCAACCAGATGAAGCAGTGCAGCGCCGACCTGCGGGCGCGGCTGCAGGTGGTGGCCGAGCAACAGTCCGGGCCGGTCCAGCAACCGATCCCGGCCTACTCCCGGCCGGAGCTGCGCATCCTGTCATGGTGACGGGACAAGGTCAGGCACCTGCCGCTCCGCCGCCAGCCACGAACACACCGCCGACGGCACCGCGCCGATGAGGCCAAGCAGCAGGACATACGGCCCGTGGCCGAAGCCGATCCAGAACGCTGCTGCCAGCGGCAGGTAGGTGATCGCGTAGCCGAACAGCGCCGTGAGCGCGATGCGGTACGAGACATTTCGCTTTGCAAGGGCATGGTCGAACCACGCGGCCAATAGCGCGGGGATCAACCCGACCAGATATATCGTCGGCAGCATCATGATTTGGGCGACATCGAACGTGTTCGGGCTGCCCGCAAGCCAATTGGCAATCTGCAGCATCACCCAGAACGCGACGACGAAGCCGAGCGGCGGGGCTATGGCGGCAAAGATGAGAAGGCGCTTCATGCTGGTAATCCGTGGTTGCTGATGTTGGCCCGAACCGTAGCGCCGCGTCGTTCGTTGCCGCTGTGACGCCACTCACGCTGGCCGGCGCCGCCGCTCCGGCCCATGGTCGGAGGCGCATTGGGGAAGTCGGCGATGACGAGGACCGGCCTATGCTTGGCGGCGTTGGGCGCGCCGATCGTTTCGGCCGCGTCCGCGCAAGGCCCCGCGCCCGCCGCGTTCAGGGTCATCTCGCCGATCTTCGGCCAGCTCGTCACGTTCTCGATGCCGGCGAATTTCGTCGTCGTTTCCGACAACAGCACCGGGCCGAACTACATTCGCGAGGCTGTGCTGAAACTCATCCTTTCGTTCGTCCGGCGCTTCGGTCTCGCACAGCCGATCGTTGAAACCGTGGCGCAGCGAATACAGCGTGTGACGCTCGCTCTCGCGCAAGCCATGATCTTCAACGAACTTGTTGACCGCAGCGGAGAACGCATCGCCATTGTCGCGGTCGCAATTTTGGTCTGGGTTGTTGACAACAAATCGCGGAACAACCTTTGGTACGTAAAAACTTTAAGTGCGAACTTGAAATAATTGCTCTATAAGTTGTGTTCCCAGCGTTTGCTTTATTCACTCATTACTTGAAGACGTACCGCGATGTCTTCGTCGATGATGAGGATCTCTACGGAGACGCAGGAGCCCTTTTGCTTGGGCTGATTCAACCGCGACGGCCGCCCTTCACTTAGGCCGTGCATGTCCCAAGCGCCGGTGCCGCCCCCTTTCCGGGTAAGAAAAGCGGAGCAAGAACATGGCGAAGAACATTGTGATATTTTCCGACGGAACTGGCCAAGGTGCTAGCATGCCGAAGGCGGAGCGCACCAACGTCTGGAAGCTATGGGACGCAACCGAAAAGGCTGCCCCCGCTCGACAGGTAACCTTCTATGATGAAGGGCTGGGTGTGGAGCACAAGCGTGAGTGGTGGCGTTGGGCGTACGATCTCGCCAGCCGGGCGACAGGCCTCGGAATCTCACAAAATATCAAGGACTGCTATACAGCGCTCATCGAATATTATGAACCGGGAGACCGGGTTTTTCTTTTCGGATTCAGTCGCGGTGCGTTTACCGTACGCAGTCTCGGCGGCGTGCTGTCGCTGTGTGGTATTCCGCAACGCGACGCCGCGGGAAACAGTCCTCGCGACCGTCAGAATAAGAAGGGTCGATTGGCGCTTGTCGAGGAGGCGGTTGAAACTGTCTACAAGCACTACGGAGACAATGAGAAGCAAGAAGAGCGCATTGCCCTTGGCCTGCAATATCGCAACCGCTACCAGAGCCTTTCCATCGATTCCAGCAACCCTCCCTTTCCCTATTTTATTGGAGTCTGGGACACCGTGCGCGCGCTCGGCATTCCGGGCTCAAGCGGATTGGTCTTGTGGCGTCACGACTTCCACAATGCCTCGCTAAATCCCAGCATCCCCTACGGACGCCAAGCGCTCTCGATCGACGAAAACCGCGAAATCTTCGCGCCGGAGATTTGGGACGAGTCGGAAGAATCGCCGGAAGCCAAAGCGCGGGATCGTATCAAGCAAGTTTGGTTTCCCGGCGTACATTCCGATGTGGGCGGTGGCTATCGCGAGACGGGCCTATCCGATTTGGCGCTGGAGTGGATGATCAATGAGGCAATGGCAGTCGAGCATCCGCTCATCGTGGATATGACCAAGCTGAAACTGACGCCTTCATACGAAGGCATCCAGCACGACGAGCGGACCGGATGGGGTCGCGCCTGGACCGAGGGCACCAGGGAAGGCGTACGAGACGGCAATGGGCCGGACATCCTACATGAAGACTTTGTTCACAACCGCTTTGGCTTAGCCAAGGCACGTTGCGTGACTGGCGACCGACCCTATCGTCCAAAGGCGCTGGCGAAGCACCGAGAGTATTTGCCCTTCTATGGAAGTCCAAATGGCGCGCAATGAACGCCTAATTCACCTGCACAAACAAATACGCAAAGGATGCGCTACGACTGATGGCGGAGCTCCAATCAAACTGGGATACTGCACATCGTTTGATGAAAGAAGGAGCTCAGATCAATGGGCGATCCCTTATCCGTTCCGATGGGATCGGAACTGGGCCCTAGATTCTTGATTTGACGCGTTTTCTTGATGCGAACCGGCCTCCGATTCGCTGGAAAACGCTCTGCCTGCGCCGGCCGGCCCTGTTGATAACCCACAAGTCCCGGGCCCAGCGTCGAAACAGACCGCCATGGTGTGCTATCCGCATACCGGCCTGATTAACGACGGACAGAACATATGCGGATCACCCTGGTCGGTTCCCGCCATTTCGGCGTGACGACATTCAACACGTTGCGCCAACACGGCGTCGATATCGTCCGCGTCGTCGTCCACGATGGCGAGGATCGGCTTGCCGCGACCGCGCGGGCCGCCGGGATCGAGGTCGTCGTGCAGGCCGATCCCAAACGCGTGGTCGCACCGGAAATCGCGCCCAATACCGACCTGATCGTGACCGCCCATAGTCATGCCCGCGTCACCCGGGAAGCACTGGCTACCGCCAAACTCGGCGGCATCGGCTATCACCCCTCGCTGCTGCCCCGGCATCGCGGCATTGCCGCCGTGGAGTGGACCATCAAGGAAGGCGATCCGATCGCCGGCGGCACCATCTATCACCTCGCCGACCGCATGGATGCCGGCGCCATCGCCGCGCAGGAGTGGGTATTCGTCAGGAAGGGAGAGACCGCGCGCGAGCTCTGGGAACGCGCGCTGGCCCCGCTGGGCCAGAAACTGCTCGCTGACGTCATCTTTCACGCCAAGACCCACAACAACCTCCCGGCCACGCCGCAGGAGGAGGAGTTCGCCACCCAAGCGCCAAGCCTGTCCGACGCGAAACACTGAACCCTACCTAATTACCTCTGGCGCGGCTGTTGGTACGGAATCAGTGGCGAAATCGCAGCTTTTTTCGCTCCTCGCCCGGAACCGGATTCACCTTGATGTGTTTGAAATTTCGGGAACATTCCGCAGTGTTGCGTCGCACCCAAGTTTGGACACATTGTGACCAGATAAGGCGTGTCTTCACACACACCTCAAGGATTTGATCCATGCGCGCCAATCGCATCAGCGACATTTTGTTTGCCTCGTTTCTTGCCTCCGCCGCGACCCTGGCCGCAGCTCCGGCCTCCGCGCAGTCGCCCTATGACGGCCTTTGGCAGGTTACCGTTGTCACAAAAACGGGCAGTTGCGATGCGCAGACTACCTCGACCGTGAATGTCGCCGACGGCAAGATTTCGGGCGGTCCTGTTTCCGGCAGTGTCGGCAGCGGGGGACTTGTGCGAGTCTCGATCAATGGTGCATATGCGAACGGTCAACTCAGTGGCAACTCCGGATCGGGGAAATGGAATGGGGCTTCAGCTGGTGTCGCGTGCAGCGGTCGATGGGAAGCGTCCCGTCAGTAAGGCAAGCCAGACTTCAGAATTTTTCGCCAAAGCGCGGCGGCTGACATTCGCAGCCGTCGCGTTTTTTTTGACAGCCCTTTCGGACTCCACGAGCTACGCCCAGTCCAGTACATTCGCCGGCATGGCCGGCACCTGGTCCGGTCCCGGCACCGTGACGCTGGACGATGGTTCGAGCGAGCGCATCCGCTGCCGGGCGACCTACAAGGTGATCGGCGCCAGCATGGACATGAACCTCACCTGCGCCAGCGACGCCTACAGGTTCAACCTGCACGCGGCGGTGGTCGCGGCGGGCGGCGAAGTCACCGGCACCTGGAGCGAGACCAGCCGCAATGTCGGCGGCAGCATCCAGGGCCACGGCGCCGGCGGCAGCTTCCAGATCATTGCCCAGGCGGCCGGTTTCAGCTCCAGCATTTCGTTGAAGACGACCGGCAACAAGCAGGCGATCGCCATGAGGGCCGACAGCCAGTTCCGCGCCGCCAATATTTTGCTGTCGAAGTAGACTCGTTTCCCCCACCCTCAACTGTCATCGCCCGCCTTGTGCGTAATTGCGCACAAGGCGCGCGACGACAAGTGTGGTCGCTCACGTCGTTCTTTAACTCGTCTTTGGCTTCTCGAGTTTCGCCGCGGTCTCCTTGATCGTCTTGGCGATCAACAAAGCCTGCTCCTTGTTGAACGCAAAATCCTGCACGCCCCGCTGCGTGGTCAGCGACAGTACCATGATGTCGGGCTGGTGCTCGGGCCAGCCGGTTGCGAAGGCGGTCACGAAGTCTGCAGAGGTCGATCGAGTGGTCATTGGCTCACGATATCCTTTTGTCCTTGCCGGCGCGCTTATTGAAGCAGACAGCGCCTGGCGCTTGTGATCACAGTTACGCCTTGACAGTTAAGCCTTGGGCACGAAGGCGGTAACTTCGATTTCGACTTTCGCCCGCTGGTCGACCAGCCCGTCGATGTAGAGCAGCGTCGATGGCGGGAAATTGCGCCCGAGCGTTTCCTTCCAGGCTGCACCGATGCCGGGACCCGCGGCTTCGTATTCGCTGCGGCTGGTCAGGTACCAGGTCAGGCGGACGATGTGCTGCGGTCCCGCGCCGGCTTCTCCAAGCAGCTTGACGATGCGCTTCAGCGCCGTGCCGACCTGGTCGGCCATGTCTGGGGCATAGTCGCCCTTCTCGTCGCCGCCGGTCTGGCCGGCCAGCACGACCCATTTGCCTGAAGCGTCGACCTCGACGCCGTGCGAGAAGCCGCGGGGTTTCGACCATTCGGCCGGTTGCAAGATACGCATGCGTAAGTCCTCCTTGAGACCGCCGTCTTATAGCGTTTTCAAGCGAAGTGGGTACCGGTTCGCGTGAAGAAAACGCGTCAAAACAAGAATCTAGAGCTTCGGTTCTGATCAATCAGAACCGAAGCTCTAGCACTGAACCGGCCGCCGCTCCCACAGCGAAATTGCGACGCCGCGCATCGCTGCCCCGCTGCATATGCGCATTGCAAATTGTGGCGCGCTCGCCGATACCGGCCTGCCCTAACCCCTCAGCTTCCCGAATGGACCGCACACAATCCAAAACCCTGGCTGCGCTGTGGATGGCCGGCTGGCTCTCCCTGATGCTGATCATAACGATCGCCGGACGCGAGGCGGCGCGCGAGATCAACGTGTTCCAGCTCATGGAGATGCGCTCGGTCCTCGGCTTCCTGATGCTGTACCCGCTGATCCGCGCCAGCGGCGGATTTGGCATGATGAAGACGACGCGGCTGCCGCAGCACGTGGCGCGCAACCTCATTCACTACGGCGCACAGCTCGGCTGGTTCTTTGCACTGACGCTGATCCCGATCGGCCAGGTGGTGGCGATCGAATTCACCATGCCGATCTGGACCGCGATCCTGGCCGCGACGTTTCTCGGCGAGCGGATGACCGTCTGGAAGATTGCGGCGATCGTGCTCGGCATCGTCGGCGTCGTCGTGATCGTTCGTCCCGCCACCAGCGAAGTCGACCCGGGCCAGCTGATCGCGCTTGCCGCGGCAGTCGGGTTTGGCGTGTCGGTCGCGATGGTCAAGTCGCTGACCCGGACCGAGCAGACGCTCTCGATCATGTTCTGGATGCTGGTGATACAATCGGCGGCAGGTCTGCTTCCCGCACTCTACGTCTGGACGTGGCCGCCGACCTATCTCTGGGGCTGGATCGTGGTGATCGCGTTTTGCGGCACGTTCTCCCACTACTGCATGGCGCGCGCGATGCTGCATGCGGATGCCACCGTGGTGATCCCGATGGATTTTCTGCGGGTTCCACTGAGCGCCGCCGCCGGCTGGCTGATCTATTCCGAACGGCTGGATCTGCTCACCGTGCTCGGTGCGGCGCTGATTCTCACCGGCAATCTGTTGAACCTGAAACCGAATCCCTCGACTAAGGCGTCCGCCCCAAGCTGAAATTTATTTGCCGAGCTGTGATCTAGATCACGCGACAGCGCGTGGCGCAACGGTAACGGATGGCCCCGGATTTGGTTATTCGCCCGCTTTTTTGTGGCGCGAAGCGGGTGATTTTCTGTAATCTCCGCCCAGAGTTAAAACCAAAGCCTTTATCGATTCTGCAGGGGGATTTCCTATGCGCTACCCAACCCTCATTTTGTCCGCCATCTGCTTGGTCTTTACGGCGGGCGCCGCCAGCGCCGAGAAGCGTGTTGCCTTCGTCGTCGGTAACGGCGCCTACAAGAACGTAGCCCCGCTGCCGAACCCGTCGGTGGATGCGAAGGCGATGGCCGCTACGCTTCGCAATGTCGGATTCGAAGTGGTCGAGGGCTCCAATCTCACGCGCGACAAGATGACCGAGCGGCTGCTCGACTTCGGCAAGAAGGCGCAAGGCGCCGACGTCGCGCTGTTCTTCTACGCCGGTCATGGCATTGCCATCTCGGGCACCAACTATCTGTTGCCGATCGACGCCGACATCAAATCCGAAATGGACGTCAAGCTCGGCGCCGCGATCAACATCGACCTCACGCTCGAGCAGACCATGGGCGACGCCAAGGTCAAGCTGGTGTTCCTCGATGCCTGCCGCGACAACCCGTTTGCGGCCAAGATCAAGTCGAACTCCGCGACCCGCAGCGTCAACGTGCAAACGGGTCTCGCCGAAATGAAATCCGGCGAAGGCACGCTGATCGCGTTCGCGACCGGCCCCGGCCAGACCGCGCTCGATGGGCAGGAAGGCAGCAACAGTCCGTTCACGCGCGCCCTGCTTGCCAACCTCACCCAGCCTGGCATGGAGATCCAGCAGGCGATGACCAAGGTCCGCGCCCAGGTCAATGAGGAGACCAGCAAGGGACAATTGCCGTGGGGTCACACCAACCTGATCGGTTCGGTCTACCTGAACGGCGCGCCCGCGCCCGGAGCAGTCGCGGCCGCCACGCCGGCAGCAGGAGCTTCAAAGGCGTCGGACGTGGAACTGGAGTTCTGGCGCTCGATCAAGGATTCCAACAAGCCGGAAGAGCTCAATGCCTATCTGACCAACTATCCCAATGGTCAGTTCCGCTCGCTGGCATTGTCGCGCATTGCATCGCTTGAGGCTGGTCCCAAGCCCGATGCCACCCGCAACCTGAGCTCGGGCATTGATCCCGCGACCTTCAAGGATGAAGCGAACCAGACCACCGAGGATCAGATCGGCCTCGACAAGGGCCAGCGCCGCGACGTGCAGCGCCGTCTGACCGGCCTCGGCTTCGACACCAAGGCCACCGGCCAGTTCGATCAGGCAACCCGCGGCGTGATCACGCGCTGGCAGGCCGCCCGCGGCTATCCCAAGAGCGGCTATCTCAACAAGCTGCAGCACAAGGCGTTGCTGACCGAAATCGTCGCGGCCGCACCGACCGCGAGTTCCGACGAGGAGCGGCCGAAGCGCCGTGCTCCCAGCAACGCCCAGGCCCAACCCCAGCCGCAGCCGCAGCAAGCCCCGCCGCAGCGCCAGTATAGCAATCCCCCGCCCGATCCGGCCGGAGCCGGACGCTTCATCGGCGGTGTCGTCGGCGGCATGCTGCGCTAACGACGAGTAAAACGATCTACGCAAAAGGCCCGGGTTCATCCCGGGCCTTTTTCGTTATGCGCTTCGCAATATCAAAATGCGTGCGCGCGGCGATCTATTTGCCCGCGGCCTTTCGCAATGCCTCGTTGATGCGATCCTGCCAGCCGGGGCCGCCTTCCTGGAAATATTCCAGCACATCCTGATCGATGCGCAGCGAGATCAATTCCCTCACGCCGGGAAGCCGGGGCGTCTTCGGCGGCGCTTCCGCCACCTTGGTGGTGGTGCGTTTGAACGCGGCCTCGGCCTCGGTGCGCGCGTCGTTCAGGGTTCTCGGCCGCCGCGGCTGGTCCGCCATCGCTAGATTCCTTCAAATAGTGCGGTTGACAAATAGCGCTCGGAAAATGACGGCACGATCGCGAGGATGGTCTTTCCGGCGCTCTCGGGCCTTTTGCCGATCTCGAGTGCCGCCGCGATCGCGGCGCCCGAGGAAATGCCGCCGGGGATGCCTTCCATGCGCGCCAGCGCACGCGACATCTCGATCGCCGTCGGGCCGTTGACCCTGACGATCTCGTCAATCACCGATCGATCCAGAATGTCTGGAACGAAGCCGGCGCCGATGCCCTGGATCTTGTGCGGCGTATGCTGCCCGCCGCCCAGCACCGGACTTTCCTCCGGCTCGACGGCAACGATCCGCAACGACGGCTTGCGTGGCTTGAGCACCTGTCCGACGCCGGTAATGGTGCCGCCGGTGCCGACGCCTGCGACGAAGAAATCGATGTTGCCACCGGTGTCGTTCCAGATTTCTTCCGCCGTGGTGCGGCGGTGAATTTCGGGGTTGGCGAGGTTCTTGAACTGTTGCGGCATTACCGCGTTGGGCGTGGTCCGCACCAGTTCCTCTGCCGTCGCGATCGAGCCCTTCATTCCCTGCGCTGCCGGTGTCAGGATGATCTCGGCACCGAGGAAGGCCAGCATCTTGCGCCGCTCGATCGACATCGACTCCGGCATCACCAGTTTCAGCCGGTAGCCACGCGAGGCCGCGACAAACGCCAACGCGATGCCGGTATTGCCTGACGTCGGCTCGATCAGCACGGTGTCGGCATTGATCACGCCGGCCTTCTCCATCGCGATCACCATCGCCGCGCCAATGCGATCTTTGACGCTCGCGGCGGGACTGAAGTATTCGAGCTTGGCCAGGATGGTTGCGCTAACACCGTGCGCCTCCGGCAATTTGCCCAAGCGGACAATCGGCGTATCGCCGATCGCATCGACGATGGAGTCGAAAACCCGCCCCCGCCCCGGACGTTGCACTGCACTAGCGGCTGACGACGCATCCATCTCGACACTCCTATAGCGATCATGTGCAGGGAATTAGCGGCTCTCCTACTTAGGAGGCGGTCGCGCCGATGCGCAAGCCGAAATCGCCGGAGCAACGAGTTCGCTGCATTGCAAAACAAGAACGTCGCTAAATATCGTGAAATCAACGCATTTGTGTTGCGACAACGTCAAAGATTTCTGCTTATACTTTGGTCGTGAGCTGAACCAGAGGTGAGGTCACGATGCCAGGAATTGCCGAGCTCCTGTCGCCCGTAGCGTACCGGCCCGATCCGCGTGGTTGTGATTTGCCGACGTGCCCCGTGTGTGCCGACACCATGGTGGCAGCGGAAGCTTCCGCCTACCTCAACGACAACGTGATCAGCTATCTCTGGACCTGCGACACCTGCGGTTACGGCTTCGTGACCAAGCATTCGGTCAAGAGGTTCGCCTGTAATTGACTCAAACTATCGTGGAACAATGTCACCGCGCGCCCAACCGGCGCGCGTTTGCTTTCGGAACGTCTCGAACGTACCGCCAGCGATCGCCTCGCGCATGCCCTGCATCAGGTGCTGGTAATAGGCCACGTTGATTTCCGACAGCAGCATCGCGCCGAGCGTCTCTCCTGAGCGAACCAGGTGGTGCAGATAGGCGCGCGAGATGTTGCGCGTCGCTGGCCATTCGCTTTCCTCATCGAGCGGCCGCGGATCGTCGGCGTGGCGCGCGTTGCGCAGGTTGATCTGGCCGAAGCGGGTGAACGCCATGCCGTGGCGCCCGTTGCGGGTGGGCATCACGCAGTCGAACATGTCGATGCCGCGCGCCACCGCCTCCATCAGATCCTCGGGCGTGCCGACGCCCATCAGGTAGCGCGGACGATCCACGGGAAGTGCCGGCGCGGTTTCCTCGATCATCGCAAGCATCACCGCTTGCGGCTCGCCGACCGCAAGTCCGCCGATCGCGTAGCCGTGGAAGCCGATCTCCACCAGGCCACGTGCACTCGCGTGCCGCATCTCGGGAATGTCGCCGCCCTGCACGATGCCGAACAGCATGTAGCCTTCAGGCGTGGTCTCGAACGCCCGCTTGCTGCGCTCCGCCCAGCGCAGCGACAGCCGCATCGCGCGCTCGATGTCGTCGCGCCCGGCCGGCAGCCGCACGCACTCGTCCATCTGCATGGCAATGTCGGCGCCGAGCAGCCGCTGCACCTCGATCGAACGCTCCGGCGACAGTTCGACCTTGGCGCCGTCGATATGCGAACGGAAGGTCACGGCCTTCTCGCTCACCTTGCGCAGATCCGACAGCGACATCACCTGGAAACCGCCGGAGTCCGTCAGCATAGGCCCATTCCAGCCGGTGAAGGCCTGCAGGCCCCCCAGCGCGGCGATCCGCTCGGCGCCCGGCCGCAGCATCAGATGGTAGGTGTTGCCGAGCACGATGTCGGCGCCGGCATCGCGCACCTCGCGCCAATGCATGCCTTTCATCGCACCCGCGGTGCCGACCGGCATGAAGGCCGGCGTTTGCACCACGCCATGCGGCGTGGTCAGGCGCCCGGTGCGGGCATTGCCGTCGGCGGCGAGCAATTCGAAATGATTGGGCAGGCTCATGGCGCTGCTTATTGCGTGCCGGGAACGGCCAATCAACCGCTCAGTGGATGAAATCTGACGCTTGGTGCCCATCTTGGATTATTGTCTGCTGGCCTTAGTGGGCGGAGGCAAGTTGAAATTTAGTCCGGACTAGTGAGATAGACCGACACCTCGATCTGGAACCCCCAACGACCAAGCACGAGCGCAAAGGTGCTTGGAATGAAGAGAGAAGTGGTCATGCGGTCGTCAAGGAAAGACACGGCGATGTCGGCCCATGGCTGGCCCATTTCACCGCGTTCCACCGAGGCGGTAGTAGCGGGACCGAGACGTTCCGCTATGGTCGCGGCGCTCGCCCACGCGTCGCCGTCTTCAGGCACGTCGATTTGAGCATAGCTCAGCGGACCGTCCTTGGACGGCTCAAATCGATCCACGGGCATTGAGAGCGTCGCTTCAAATACTTCTCTTGAAAGCGACACAGCAGGAAAGCGAAACACAATCGACATCGGGTGCTGATTGGTCAACTCAAGCTTCCGATCAGTGGTGGCCATCAGTGATCACCGCCGGAGCTGTGATCGCCGACATGATCACCGCCGCTGTGGACGGCGCTCTCACCATCGCCACCCGATCCAGAGCTAGATTTAATAAAACCCCAGCGCTCCGCATCGACCATCATCGACGTGTAAAGCGCCCTGACAGCGGTGTACTCAGGATCAGAGGCCCTTAGTTCATCAAGTCTCTTTCTCAACTCAGCCAAATCTCGCAATCTAGCCTGCTTGTTGAACAGCCAGTAGATTCCGAAGCCAAGCGGAAGCAGGGCGACAAGGCCGACCACGGTTGCCCAAAGAGCCGCCGGAGCTGCGATTATTTTCGTGACTGCATCCATGCCTTGTCCGCCCACGGCCGGCTAATCGGCTTCTGTGCGAGAGATCCATATCATCTGCAACCTAACGGCGATCTGAACCAAATGACGAAAATTTGTGGACTTCTCGAAGCGTCCGAATTTGCTCTTTGCTAACTTAACGCCGCGATCCGCCATCTCCGCTGTTGGCCCATCGCGTCAGCTAGTGCGATGCAGCGATATGTCTGAAGTTGGGAATGAAACGGACTCCCAACCAACGATTGCGATCCGACGATCCAAGCTAAGGTGACGTTCACGTTTGATCGATTTCGCGTGTGGGCGTGGGCACCAAGCGTCAGATTTCATCCACCAGTGCGCGCCCCGGAGCAGCCGTGTCCGCCGGACACAATTGAACCGCCGAGAAACCCCACTTGTTAAACAAAACGATACCGTATAGTTTTATGAACGGGGCAGGACGGAATGCTGCGGGCGATGGGGCTGGCGGCGTGCGTGTGTACGGTGACTGACGGCGAATGCCCTCCCTCTCTTTCATGACTGGATCAATCCTCTCCGACAGCCGGATCAGGAGGACAGGCTCACGCCTGCTCAGGTCGGCGGTCCTGCTGTGCAGCCTCGCACTGGCGGCCTGTACATCCCTGCCGCGGACGCCTTACAGCGCCGCGGAAGCCAGCGGTTCGCGCGTGCTCGATATCGACGGCCTGCGGCGCTACACCGACGAACCCGTCACAAAATTCCGTTTCGAGAAAGACGACCGCTCCTCGACCAGGACCTATCTCGCGCTCTCCGGCGGCGGCGCCGATGGCGCCTATGGCGTGGGCGTGTTGAACGGCTGGACCGCAGCCGGGTCCCGCCCGGCCTTCTCGGTCGTCTCAGGCGTAAGCACCGGCGGCCTGATTGCGCCTTTTGCGTTTCTCGGGTCCCAATACGACGACACGCTGAGGGAGGTCTACACCAGCGGCATAGCGGAGAGCCTGCTCAATGATCCCAGCATCATCCGCGTGCTCTTCGGATCCGGCCTGTTCGGCAATAAGCGACTGCGCGAGCTGGTGGCCCGCTATGTCGGGCCGGAGATCCTGGCCGCCGTTGCACGCGAAAATGCCAAGGGCCGAAAACTGCTCGTGGTGACGACCGATCTCGACACCCAACGCACGGTCGTTTGGGACATGGGGAAAATCGCCGCGATCGGTTCGCCGGAGGCGCTGCGCCTGTTTCGCGACGTGATGGCCGCCTCCGCCAGCATTCCCCTGGTCTTCCCGCCGATCCTGATCGAAGCCGAGGGCCAGGGCCGGCGATTTGAGGAGATGCATGTCGACGGCGGCGTGACCGCTCCGGTCCTGACGTTGCCGGATGCCCTGCTGTTCCAGGGACGTCTGCCCGGAAACAGCCGGATGAACATCTACATCCTCGTCAACAAGAAGCTCGAACGAACTTTTGAGCTTGTTTCCAACAGCACGATCGATGTCGCCTCACGCAGCCTGTCATCGATCACCCAGTCCCAGACGCGCTCGGTCATCTTCTCGACCTACGATTTCGCCAAGCGCAACCGATGGGGCTTCCATCTGTCCTATATCGAGCGCGACTATCCCGCGTCTTCATCAGAAGGGTTCGACACCGCCTATATGCGCGCCCTTTATCAGTATGGCTACGAGAAGGCTGCGTCGGGCCGCGCCTGGACCTCGACGCTTCCGTGAGCCACGCAGGGAGCGGAACGACGACCTGCCCATCGCGTTTTCGAGTGAAGTGGATACGGTTCGCATAGCAACGGTTCTGACATGGTAGATTTCATGCTGCTTATGCCAGCAAGGCGTAGGAGTTCATCGTGAGCGCGAATAAAGCGATCAAACTTGCGGTGATCGGACGTGGTATGATCGGGTCGGCAGCTGCGCGACATCTGTCCAAAATGGGCCATGATGTTGCATTGATCGGGCCCGATGAGCCTGCAGATTTTTCGCGCCATAACGGCGTCTTTGGAAGCCACTACGATGAGGGCCGTATCACGCGGAGGTTCGATCCGGAGCCATTTTGGGTGCAAATGAACTGCGCTGCAATTTCGCGCTACGACGAGATTTCAGCGGAAAGCGGTGTGCAGTTCTACCGGGAAGTTGGGGTGCTGCACGTTGGTCGTTCCGAAAACCAGAACGTCACATCGGTTGGCAAAATCACCGCTGAGGCCGGGATCCTTTGTGAAGTATATAATGATACGGGGCTCGCGGAACGCTTTCCGTTTCTGAGATCAACGGCGGGAATGCAGGGGTATTTCGAGCCGCGGAATGCCGGATACATCAGCCCGCGCCGCTTGGTTCGAGCGCAGACGATCGCGGCGAAGCGCGCCGGGGCTCGGATCATCGATGAGCCTGCCCTGGGATTTCGGAAAGCGGCTCTGGTGTGACGATCCGGACGAGATCGGGCGGTGTCGATGCCGAGCGTGTTCTCGTTGCGGCAGGCGGGCATACCCAATCACTGCTCGGTCAATCATTGGGTTTTACGGTCTATGCGCGTACGGCGGCGCTGTTTCGGCTCAGTGCGGCGGAGGTTCAACGCTTAGCCGGAATGCCGTCGATGCGTTGTATCGGGCCCAAGGGCGAGAATCCCTATATTCTGCCACCAATCCCCTATCCGGACGGCCAAACCTGGTTAAAGCTCGGCGGTGATCCGGTCGATATTCCGCTCGAAAGCGAGACGGATATCAAGGACTGGTTCAAATCGGGCGGATCGATTCAGGTTGCTGATCGGCTTCAAAAACAGATCCTTAACCGTATTCGCGACCTCAATTTCGAAGAACGCCGCGTCGTGCCTTGCATGACCACCTTTGGCGACACGGGCCTGCCCTGCATCGGACCACTTTCGGAGCGCGTAGCGGTTGCATTCGGCTGCTACGGCAAGAGCGCGAAATGTTCGGACGAATTGGGTCGGTTAGGTGGCATGGCGCTACTCGGTGAGGTCACGGCAGAGCTTGCCCCCTGAAGAGCCACGGGTTCACCTTCGTCCCCTGAACCGTTGACGATAAGGCCAATTCGGCCAGATTCGCGATGACGTCCCTCCCACTGCGCGTTATAGAGCAATGACTGATATCACGACCGCGCAGGAATCAATGGGCATGGGATTGACTGCGACCAGGGCCAGACCGGCCAGACGAGACGTCCCGAAGTCGCGCGGCGGCCGGCCGACGAAGAGCGCCGCCATCGAGCGCGATCAGCGGCTGATCGAAGTCGCCACCCGTCTTTTTCTGGACCGGGGCTACGATGCGACCTCGCTTGATGCGGTTGCGGAAGCAGCCCGGGTCAGCAAGCCCACCGTCTATTCCCGCTACGGCGACAAGCGCGGGCTGTTTGCAGAGGTGCTGAGGCGCGAAATAGCGCGCTGGCTTGCGCCGCTGTCTGAAGCGGCGGAGGGGCAGCTCACGCGTTCCTCGGACATTTCGGTCGAGCAGCGCCTGATCGAGGTCGGGCGCGAGATGCTGATGTTCACCTGTGGACCCGATGCCGTCGCGTTCAGCCGCATGATGACGTCACAGGCCATCAACTTTCCCGACATTGCCAAACTTGGCAAGGAAGAAGGCTGGTTGAAGGCCGTTTCCACGACCGCGCGCTTCTTCGATAAACTGGTCGCACAAGGCGCCATGGACGTCGAGGATACCGGCATCGCGGCGGAGGTCTTTCTCGACGTGGTCGTCGGTCACACGCACCGCATGGCGACGTTCGGAACGCCGCTGGAGATGAAGTCCGCCGAAAAACGCATGCGCTCGGCGATCAAGCTGTTCCTGGCCGGTGCGCTTGGGCCATCGAGCCGCGTTCAGTCCATCCCCAAAGGAACCATTCGGCGGCGTCCTTCCCGCTGACAATTCCGTGAGAACGGCACTTTACGTCGGTAAGGCCATAGACCAAAACAAAACGATACGGTATGGTTTTGTTGTAAGCGAAGTGCGGGTTCCTGCTTTCACTGGTCCCGGTGGGGCCCGTCGCTTCGACCCGCCGCAAACGGCGGTACAGCCCCGTTTGCGACACTCCGCGGCCGACCCTATGCCTCCAAAAGGGTCGGCCGCGCGTTGTATGAGACGATCCGGCCCGTCCGCCGGCAGAGACAGGCTCAAGGATGGAGACTGCAAGCATGCGTGCCCCGAGATCTTGGAGACAGTTGCTTGCAGCCGCCCTGGTGGCGGTCATCCTCCCTGCCCCGGTCTATGCCGTAGCGTCGTCGACCGGCGAGCCAGCCTCGCTCCGCAATGAGGGCGAGGAGCGCGCTGCGTCCGACCAGCAGGCGGCCAACCGCGAGCTTGAGCTCTTCCGTGGCTCGGCGATCTCGCTCAGCCAGGCGATGGCGATTGCCGAAGCCCTGCATGCCGGTGCGACGACCGCCGATGTCAGCTTCGACGGCGCGTCGGGTTCACCGGTCTACCGGGTAAAGACCCTTCACCACGACCGCGTCTGGCAACACGCCATCGATGCCACGACTGGCAAGATCGTCGGCGGCGAAGCCGCCCTGCCCCTGAAGGAGCTCGATGCCGAGGACCGCAGCAACCTCGTTGCACTCAAAACGATCCGGCACCGCCTGGCGGATGCCGTTCGCGTGGCCGAGCAGGCGGCGGCCGGCAAGGCAATCAGCGGCGGCCTGATCCGCGAACGCAGCCGGCTGAATTTCGCGATTGTCGTCATGAGTGGCAGCGACCTGAAGGAGGTGATCCTCAAGCCTCCTGGCGCCGCAAGGCGGCGATGACGGGACCCGTCTGCCACCGCTGCAGCCCGGATAAGACCGAAACCCGTTGACGGCGGCGCCAAGCTGCCGCATAAGTCCGCGCCATGACGACTTCGACCAAAGCGACCACGAAAACCAAAGCACCCTCCGGGGGCTCGGGAGCCGTGCGCGCGTAGTCGAACGATCGCATTATCTGAACCGAAGCCCCGCCTGAAAAGGACCGGGGCTTTTTTATTGCCCGCAGCATTGATGCTCAACCAAAGAGGATAGACCCGTGAGCCACGAACCCGTTGTTGCCATTGCCGGCGTGACCGGCGCTGTCGGCGCCGAATTCATCGCCACCATAGACAGGCGCGCCTTCCCGGTCCGCAAGCTCAAGGCGCTGGCCAGCGCCCGCTCGGCCGGCAAGACCATCGATTTCCGCGGGGAGAGGATCGTGATCGAGGAGCTCACCGCAAAGTCGTTCGAGGGCGTCGACATCGCGCTGTTCTCAGCCGGCGGCGGCATTTCGCGGAAGTTTGCCCCCGCAGCGGTGAAGGCCGGCGCTGTCGTGGTCGACAATTCCTCGGCCTTCCGGATGGACCCAAACGTGCCGCTGGTGATCCCCGAGATCAACGCCAACCGCATCAGGGAGCACAAGGGCATCATCGCCAACCCGAACTGCTCGGCGATCACGGCGCTGGTGCCGCTGTGGCCGATCCACCGGCAGAACCGCATCAAGCGCATGATCGTGTCGACCTATCAGGCAGCGAGCGGCGCAGGTGCGGCCGCGATGGAAGAGCTGGTGGAATCGACCCGCGCCTATCTCGACGGCCGGCCTTTTACGCCAAAGGTCATACCGCTCCCCTACGCCTTCAACGTCTTCAGCCACAACACGGCGATCGATCCCGAGACCGGCTACAACGACGAAGAGACCAAGGTCATCAAGGAGACCCGCAAGATCTTCGAGGACGATCAGATCGCGATCGGCGTCACCTGCGTCCGCGTGCCGGTGCTGCGCGCCCATTGCGAGGCGATCACGTTTGAATGCGAGAAGCCGATCACGGAGCATGACGTGCGCGCGATCCTGGCCAACGCGCCGGGCGTAAAGATCGTGGACGACCGCGCAAAGAACTACTTCCCGATGCCGATCGATGCGTCAGGCCAGGACGACGTCCTGGTCGGCCGTATCCGCCGGGATCTCAGCGACGCAAGCGGCCACTCGATCTCGATGTTCGTGTCGGCCGACCAGCTCCTGAAGGGCGCGGCCTTGAACGCGATCCAGATCGCGGAGTTGCTGCCGCAACGCGCGATGGCGTGAGGTGGCGAGAGTTGCGGGAATCGTAGGGTGGGCAAAGGCGCACTTGCGCCGTGCCCGCCATCCATCAGCACCGGCGGTAAAAATGGTGGGCACGCTTCGCTTTGCCCACCCTACACACCTACGCGCCCGTCACGCGCCAGATGACGTTACCGACATCATCGGCCACCAGCAGCGAGCCGTCGGGGCCGAGCGTCACGCCCACCGGCCGTCCGTAGGAGACCTTCTCGTCGGGTGCGAGAAACCCGGTCAGAATATCCCGCGGCGGGCCCGACGGACGCCCGTTCTCGAACGGCACGAAGACAACGGCGTAGCCGCTCAGCGTGCTGCGATTCCAGGAGCCGTGCTGGCCGATCACCATGCCGTCTGGAAAGCCCGGCAGCGTGCCTGATGGCATCCAGCACAGACCCAACGACGCGGTATGCCCGCCGAGCGCATAGTCCGGTTGAATCGCCTTCGCGACCATGGCCGGATCCTGCGGCACGCGGTCGTCTACCGTCTGTCCCCAGTAGCAATAGGGCCAACCGTAGAAGCCGCCATCGCGCACCGAAGTCAGATAATCCGGCGGCGTCTCGTCGCCGAGGCCGTCGCGCTCGTTGACGACGGTCCAGAGCACGCTTGTGTTGGGCTCCCATGCCAGCCCCACGGCGTTGCGCAGGCCGCTGGCAAAGATGCGGCTCGTGCCGCCAGCAAGATCGAGCTCATAGATCGCGGCCCGGCCTTGCTCGACCTCCATGCCGCCCTCGGCGATGTTGCTGAGCGAGCCGACGCCGGCATAGAGTTTCTTGCCGTCCGCGCTCGGCAGCAGGCTCCGCGTCCAGTGCCCGCCGGGCTTGAACGCCACGAGCTTCCGCCCCTCGGCGGTGATGCAGTCCGCGCCCACGGCGTAGGGAAAGGCGACCACGCCGTCGGTGTTGCCGACATAGAAGGTGTCGCCGACCAGCGCCATGCCGAACGGCTGGCTCAATCTCTCCATGAATATTCCGCGTCCTTCGGCAACACCGTCACCATCGCGATCGCGCAGCAGCGTGATGCGGTCGGCACTCACGCCGAGCGCCGCGGCACGCCGCATCGTCGCCTGCATCGCATAGTGGAACACATTCCTGATCGGCCCCGCGATCTGCGTCGCCTCGGCGACGAGGACGTCGCCGTTGGGCAGCACGTTGATCCAGCGCGGGTGGTCCAGATCTTTCGCAAACACGTTGACCTTGAGCCCGGGGGCCGCGATAGGTTTCTGACCGTCACTCCAGCCCTGCGCCGTCGGCATCTTGAGCGTCGGGATGGCGCCTTGCGGCTTCGCCGTCGGAATCGCCGGTGCATTGCCCCATGCCGGTGCAGGCGCAGATCCCTGCAGACGGCGCCACTGAAGCGCAACGGCGCCGATCAGCGCGACGATGCGCGCAAAAATACCCGACATGTTCATGAAGTTCTCCAGATGATCGCGCGCACCCTATCCGACGGCAGGAACCGTTGGAACCTCGTCGTCAAGGCACGAAAGCGCCGACGCACGCCGCGCACCCGGCTGGTGGCAAGAGTGCAACAGCACACGCGGGATGCTTGGAAGCCGGTAGTTATACCATCTTGGCGATAACAGCCGAATCGGAGAGACAGATAGTGGCGCTTTATTGTCAGAGCGCCTCCTCCCTGAACCTTTGCCCGCCGCACTGGCGGGCCTTTTTTTCAAGATCAAGAGGGCGGCTTTTGCCTCAATGGGACCTGCGAAACAGCAGGCAGGCGTCCCCGTAGGAATAGAACCGGTACCCGCGGGCGATCGCGTGCGCATAGGCCTGCTTCATCGTGTCGAGCCCTGAGAAGGCCGACACCAGCATGAACAGCGTCGAGCGCGGCAAATGGAAATTGGTCATGAGGATATCGACCGCGCGGAAGCGATAACCCGGCGTGATGAAGATCGAGGTCTCGCCGTCGAACGGCCGAATGGTGCCGTCTTCGGTCGCAGCGCTCTCCAATAGCCGCAGCGACGTGGTGCCGACAGCTACGATGCGCCCGCCTTTGGCGCGCGCCGCGTTCAGCGCGGATGCGGTATCGGCCGATATCGAACCCCATTCGGCATGCATCCTGTGCTCGGCGGTCTCCTCCACCTTGACCGGCAGGAAGGTCCCTGCCCCGACATGCAAGGTCAGCCGGTGCAGGTCGACGCCGCGGCCGCGCAGCGCCGCTTCCAGCTCAGGCGTGAAATGCATTCCTGCCGTCGGCGCCGCGACGGCGCCCTCATTCACGGCGAACATGGTCTGGTAGTCGGCGGCATCGCGATCGTCGGGCGTGCGCTTCGACGCAATGTAGGGCGGCAGCGGCGGCGTGCCGAGATCGGCGATGGCCTGATCCAGTGCCGGTCCGTGAAACGAGAACGACAGCGTAACCTCGCCCTCTTCGCCCTTGGCCTCGACCTCGGCATCGAGATGGCCGAGCAGGCAGACCTTGCCTTCATTGCCGAAGCGGACGACGTCGCTAGGCGCGAGTTTCTTCGCAGGCTTGACCAGCGCCTGCCAGCGCGAGCCGTCCAGCCGCTTGATCAATGTCGCCTCGATCTTCGGCTCGGTCTCGCGGCCGATGCGGCGGCCTTTGAGTTGGGCTGATATCACCTTGGTGTCGTTGACGACGAGCTGATCGCCCGGCTGCAGCCACTGCGGCAGGTCGGCGACGCTGCGGTCATGCAACGCGCCGTCCGGCTGCACCACCAGCATGCGCGCTGTATCGCGCGGGCTTGCAGGCCGCAGCGCGATGCTGGTGGCGGGGAGTTCGAAGTCGAAGAGATCGGTGCGCATGGCCCAGCCCGTCATCGCCCGCCTTGTGCGCAATTGCGCACTGGGGCGGGACGATCCAGTACTCACGAATATCTCTTATAACCAAGGCCGGTGAGTACTGGATGCCCCGCTTTCGCGGCGCATGACATTGGAGTTTGTTTCTCGTCGATCAAGCCGCGTCGACGGCCATGTGCGCCTTGACGATCTTGTCGGGGTTCTGCACCGGCTCGCCGCGCTTGATCTTGTCGACGTTCTCCATGCCCGAGGTGACCTTGCCCCAGACCGTGTACTGGCCGTTGAGGAACGAAGCATCGTCGAAGCAGATGAAGAACTGGCTGTCGCCGGAATCCGGGCTCGCGGCGCGGGCCATCGAGGTGGTACCGCGCACATGCGGCTCCTTGTTGAATTCGGCCTTCAGCTTCTGGCCGGAACCGCCAGTGCCGGTGCCATGCGGGCAGCCGGTCTGCGCCATGAAGCCTTCGATCACGCGGTGGAACACGATGCCGTCGTAAAAACCTTCGCGCACCAGTTCCTTGATCCGGGCGACGTGGCCCGGCGCCAGGTCAGGGCGCATTTCGATGGTGACGGGGCCCTGGGTGGTTTCAAGGATCAAAGTATTTTCTGTATCAGCCATGCTCTTTTCTCTTCAGGTTTGGGTGGACGTTTACGGGATCTGAAAGTGACCGCCAAAGGCCGGCCGGCAACCGCACCGCCCAGTCCCTCGGTAAATGGCAACGGCGCACAGCGTTGCAATGTTTCCATTACGGCAATTCGGTACGCAATCCGGTCGTTATCGCTAGCATTTGCGGATTCATAGGTAATCCGTGGCTGACCAAGAATGGCGCCTGCGCGGTTGAAACTGACAATAACCGTGATGTCCATCGGGTTGGCGCGCGAGGCAGGCGGCGGCTGCCAGCACGAATACAATTTGGCGAAGACGTCCTTGATGGTGTCGAGCTGCTGTGGCTGGGCCTGCGCGTGCGCAGCCGACACTAGCCACACGAGAGCGGCGGCAAACCAGAGGGATGGCTTGCGGCGCGCCGAAATCATGGCCTCACTTGACGTCGGATGCGACCTGCACCTTCACCATCTTGTCGGGATCGGCGACCGGTTCGCCGCGCTTGATCTTGTCGACCACGTCCATGCCCGACACGACTTCGCCGATCACGGTGTACTTGCCGTTCAGCGAGGCGCCTTCGGCGAACATGATGAAGAACTGCGAATTGGCCGAGTTGGGATCGCTCGTTCGGGCCATGCCGACGATGCCGCGCTTGTACGGCACGTTGGAGAATTCGGCCGGCAGGTTCGGATGTTTCGAACCGCCGGTGCCGTTGAAATTCTTGCCGTCGCCGGTCTGCGCCATGAATCCCTCGATCACGCGATGGAACGGCACGTTGTTGTAGTAGCCCTCGCGCGCCAGGAGCTTGATGCGCTCGGCATGCTGGGGCGCGAGGTCGTTCCGCAGCTTGACCACGATGCGGCCCTTGGTGGTGTCGATCACGATCGCATTCGCCTTGTCGAGATTGGCGGGCAGCGGCTGGGCGATCGCGGGAGCCACAAGGAACAGCGCGGCGAGAACGGCGAGAATTCGGATCATGAAAACTCCGGATCGAGAGGTCGGGGACGACGAATGCGTTGAGCGCGCTATTGCGAGAACGCTATTGCGAGAACTTGGCCTTCAGGCTCGCGGCAATCTGGGGCGGCACGAAGGCGGAGAAGTCGCCGCCCATCCCGGCGATCTGGCGCACCAGCGTGGCGGTGATCGGGCGGACGGCCGGCGACGCCGGGACGAACACGGTGTGCACCTCCGGCGCCATGGCCTCGTTCATGCCAGCAAGCTGCATTTCGTAGTCCATATCGGTTCCGTCGCGCAGTCCGCGAATCATGATCGTAGCGCCGACCTGACGCGCCGCAGCGACGGTGAGGTTGTCGTAGGTAGTGCAGTCGAAGGCGCAGCCTGCCTGTTGCGCGATCGGCTCACATACCGCCCGAACCATGTCGAGCCGCTCCTCGGTCGAAAACAGCGGCTTTTTGCCGGAATGGACGCCGATGGCGACAATCAGGCGGTCGCACAGCGTCACGGCGTGCCGGAGCACGTCCAGATGGCCGTTGGTGATGGGGTCGAAGGAACCGGGATAGAGCGCGATACGGGACATAGGTCCCTCCTACCCCGCCCCGGGCGGCCCGGCAAGCCGGGCTGGTTCCTCACCGGTCCGGGTTTTTATTTCGGATCGGCCAATGAACCACTCTTGGGGCCGGGCGTCTTCCTGGGCGGGCCGGCAATGTTTCATCAGCCAATGGACGACGAAACAAAACTGGGCCGGGACGAAACCATTTTCGGACTTGGCGAAGACAGCCGGAAACTTGCGCTGGCTACAAGTCCATCCAACGAACGACGGGCCGCGAAGGCCCACGACAGGGGACCGTTATGATCAAGGCTTTTTCCGCAATCACTGTTGCTGCGTTCATTGCTGCCGCGCTCACCGTATTGCCCGGCTTTGCCCCCCAGGTCGAAGCCAGTGTTCCGCAGGCGCTTGCCAAGGGCGACCGCCTGGATATCCGCACCGTCGGCAAGGATTGCTCACAGCAGGCCTGGCCGAATTTCGAGGCTTCCTGCCTCCGTTCGGCCGGCTCCAAGTCGATGGTGAGGGAAGCCCGCCTGGTGACTGCCGACCGTACCCCGTAACGGCGCAATTTTCGTTCCGACCAACCTCCAAGAAACCACAGTATTGGCGAGCAGGGATGCCCCCCGCTCGCCATTTGCGTTCTGGCCGCTTTGGCTTAGCGCGTAGCCCGGATGGAGCGAAGCGTAATCCGGGGACGGTATCGCCGGCGGATAGACTGATCCCGGGTTGCGCTGCGCTCCACCCGGGCTACTGCGCTGCCTCAGGCCCGCGATCTCGTCTTGCCGGAAGTTCGCGGCGCGCGGCCGTCTGCCGGCCCCGGCTTGGCGACGCGCTTCAGCACCGACGTCACGACGTATCGGCCGGCGGGATGGATGCTTTCCGATATCTCGAACAGGCGGCCGTGCGCGTCCAGATACCGGCGGATGACTTCGAGCGCGGGCGATCCTGCTTCTGCTCCCAGCGGTTTGGCAAACTCGTTCGGAACTACCGTCGCCGCAACGGTTTGATGCACTTCGGAGGCGATCACGCCGTAACTGTCTGCAATCATGTCGCAGACCAGGCGGCGGTCTTTTCGGATGTCACTCACCGCATCCGCATAGCTTTCTTCGACATAGCAATCGACCCAGGCCAATGGCGGGCTCTTGGGCTTTGTCGATGCACGAACATAGGCGATCCGCAGCCAGCGCGACCCCGGCTGACAGCCGAGGCGCCGCGCCGCCTTGCGATCCATCACGACGGTGTCGATGCTTCTGATGTCGCGTTCGGTCGCAGCGGCCAGCGCCACGAGATCGCTCAATGAGCCGAGCGTCTGCTGAAAACTCTCCTGCGGACGTTCGCGCGTCTCAACCCGCGTGCCGGAGCCTTTCCGCCGCGAAACCGCCCCAAGCTCCGTGAGCCGACGCATCGCCGCACGTACGGTCTGCCGGCTGACCTCGTAGCGCGCGGCAAGCTCCAGCTCGGTCGGTATCAGCCCGCCGACGGGGTATTGGCCCCGGTGGATCGCCTCCAGCAAATCGCGGGCGATATCCTCGTAAATTGGCATGTCGAACGGTTCTCTCGGTCGGGGCGACGCTTAGCACGACTTCGACGGACCGGCACCCGCGCTTGACAAATTTGTACATATCAATCATATGGCCGTACATATTAACGGGGAGTGAAATGACCGCGGTGGCCAGCACCATCTTCGACAGCATCCTCTATCGCGACGTGTTCTCGACGCCGGCCATGCGCGCGGTGTTTTCCGACGACGCCCAGCTCAGGGCCTATGTGCAGGCCGAGGTGGCGCTTGCCGTGGCCCAGGGCGAAATCGGCGTAATTCCGCAAGAGGCGGCACAGGCGATCGCGCAACAGGCCCCGGCGATCGCGCTCGATAGCGAGCAGCTGAAACGCGACACCGAGAACGTCGGCTATCCCATCGTCGGCCTGGTGCGCCAGCTCTCGCAGCACCTCGGCGAAGCCGGCCGCTACGTGCATTGGGGGGCGACCACCCAGGACATCATGGACACGGCGACGGTGCTGCAACTGCGCGAAGCGGTGGCGCTGATCGAAGCCCAGCTCGTCGAGGTCATGGCCACGCTTGCCGATCTCGCCCGCCTCCATCGCGATACGCCGATGGCGGGGCGAACCCATCTTCAGCAGGCCCTGCCGATCACCTTCGGGCACAAGGCTGCGATCTGGCTCTCGGCGCTGCAGCGCTCCGCCGATCGGCTCGAACAAGCCAAGCCTCGCGCCCTTCAGGCGCAGCTCGGTGGCGCAGCGGGAACGCTGGCCTCACTCGGCGCGCACGGACTGGACGTGCGTGCCGCCTATGCGCGCGTCCTCGGTCTTGCCGAACCCGATATCACCTGGCACGTCGCCCGCGACGGGCTGGTCGAACTGGTCCAGACGCTGGCGGTGATCTGCGGCGCGCTCGGCAAGATCGGCTATGACGTCATGATCCTGATGGCGACCGAGATCGGCGAGGTGTTCGAACCTTTCGCCTCGCATCGCGGCGCGTCCTCGACCATGCCGCAGAAGCGCAATCCGATCTCGTCGGAAATTCTGCTGGCGAACGCAAAGATGTCGCGCGACGCCGCTTCGCTGATGCTCGACAGCATGGTGCAGGATCTCGAGCGTGCCACCGGGCCCTGGCATTGCGAATGGCTCGCATTGCCCCAGGTCTGTCTTCTCACGGCCGGCTCGCTGGCACAGGCGCAATTCATGCTTTCCGGCCTGATCGTCGATCAGGCGGCGATGAAGCGAAACCTCGATTCCACGCGCGGGCTGATCGTCGCCGAAGCTGTCATGATGGGGCTCGCGCCCGTGCTTGGCCGCCAGCTAGCGCATGACGAGGTCTATGCCGCCTGCCGCGATGCGTTCGACCGTGGCGACGCGCTCCTTGAGGCATTGCTGCGGCGTCCGGCGATCGCATCCGCCCTGCCCCACGATCGGCTCGCCGCCTTATGCGAACCATCGAACTATCTCGGAACAGCCGGGGCGATGGTGGACCGCGTGCTCGCCCGTCACATCAAACGATAAACAAAACGATAAATACTTGGGAGGATCTCTTCATGGCGTCCCGAATTATTGACCGCCGCGCGGTTACGTTCGGCCTGGCAGGCGCACTCTGCATGCCGTCCATTCTTCGCGCTCAAACGAACTATCCGGACCGGCCGATCAACGTCATCGTGCCGTTCGCCGCCGGCGGGCCGACCGACGCCATCGCGCGCATCTATGCGGAATTCGTTTCGCGTGATCTCGGACAAACGCTGGTGATCGAAAACGTCGCCGGGGCCGGCGGGACGATCGGCTCGACCAGGGCCGCGCGCGCGACGCCTGACGGCTATACGATCCAGATCGGCCAGGCCGGCACGCATGTGTCCAGCGTCGGGCTCTACAAGAACCTGAAGTACAACCCCATCAAGGATTACGAACATCTCGGACTGCTCGGCGATCTTCCGCAGGTGCTCATCGTCAAACGCGACCTTCCGCCTGATAACTTCAAGGCATTCGTGGAGTATGTCCGCGCCAACGAGGCCAAGCTCAATGCCGGCACCGCCGGGCCCGGCTCGTCGGCACACATGGGCGCAGCCATGCTGAACGTCCGGCTCGGCACCAAGGTCAATCTGGTCTCCTATCGCGGAACGGGTCCTGCGATGAACGATCTCATCGCCGGCCAGATCGACTACATGGTCGAAGTGTCGCTCACGGCGCTGGCCCAGATTCAGGCCAAGACTGTGCGCCCCCTGGCGGTCTTCCGCTCGGCGCGGATTTCCACCATGCCCGAGGTGCCCTCCACCAACGAGTTCGGCGTTGATGGCCTCGACTTTCCGGTCTGGCTCGGATTCCTCGCACCCAAGGGAACGCCGCAACCGATCGTGGAGCGATTGAACGCCTCGATCCGCAAGGCAACCCAGGATGCGACCCTGCGCGCCCGCCTCGCCCCGCTCGGCCTGGAAATGCCAGAGGAAGCGACCAATACCCCGACTGGCTTCCGCGACTACGTCCAGTCGGAAATCAATCGCTGGGTGCCGCTGATCCAGAAGGCCGGCTTGACCATCGATTGATGCCTGCGCGTAGCCCGGATGCAGCGAAGCGCAGTCGGGAACGGTATCTTCCGGCGGATCAGATGCCTCGCGGGTCGGTATCTCGGTTCGAGGCAACGTAGTCAATCTCGCCGCGAGTAGTACCGATATCCTTCAGCTCCCAGTCGCTCAGGTCGCACAAGGCGGTTTGCAACCTCTGGCGTTCGCGCCGTTCCTGAAACGCATCCCAATATTTCTTGAAAAAGCTGGATACGCGCTGCGTCGATGCGGCGGCCCGTCCCAACCCTGCTTCACTATAGATCGTGCTCATCGCCGTATCTCCCTTGGGTGTTGTTTCTACCCAAGCGAGGCTGCCAAGGCATCGAAGGGCACGCTTGACATTTGGCTTACATTTTCCTCACCAGCGGCTTATTCTTTGCGCTCTAAGCGGTGCCAGAGCTCCCGGCAGAGATGGGAGTTGTCCCAAGGGAATGGCAGCTTGCGCTATCTTTTCGAGGCGTTCGCGTTCGACACTGACCGGCGCGAGCTGCATCGCGGGACGGACGTCGTCTCCATCGCGCCCCAGGTCTTCGACCTGCTCGATTACCTGATCCGCAACAGGGAGCGCGTCGTCAGCAAGGATGACCTCATCAGCGCCATCTGGAATGGGCGTATCGTATCCGATGCTGCATTGACGACCCGCCTGAATATCGCTCGGAGCGCGATCGGCGATACCGGCCATGAACAGCGCCTCATCAAGACCCTGCCGCGCAAGGGCTTCCGTTTTGTCGGTCCCGTGCTGGAAGCGCAGGATCCCGCAGGCGGGGTAGTTGCCGACAACCCGGTAGAACCGTCGAAAGTCGCCCTTACACTCCCCGATAAACCCTCTATCGCCGTACTAGCGTTTCAGAACATGAGCGGCGATCCGGATCAGGAATACTTCGCTGACGGCATGGCCGAGGACATATTGACGGGGCTTTCACGGCATCGCTGGCTATTCGTAATCGCTCGTAACTCAAGCTTCACATACAAGGGTCGCGCCGTGGACGTGCGCCAGGTCGGGCGCGAGCTTGGCGTACGGTATGTGTTGGAGGGGAGCATCAGGCGCTTCAGTACCCGCGTCCGCTTCACTGCGCAGCTCGTCGATACGGCAACCGGCAACCACGTGTGGGGCGAGAAGTACGACGGAAAAGCGGAAGACTTGTTCGACTTGCAGGACCGGATAACCGAGGCGGTGGTAGGCATTCTGGAACCGACAATCCAGCTTGCTGAAATCGAGCGCACGCGGCGAAAGCGACCCGAGAATTTGGGCGCTTACGACTACTATCTGCGCGCCCAGGCGCTGACCGATGCATTTACGCGTAACAGTGTTCAGGCGATGCTGAACAACTGTCTTCAAGCGATCACACTCGATCCAACGTTTGCTCCGGCCTACGCCTTGGCGGCGCGCGCCTACATACAGAGGCATACGCAAGGTTGGGTTGTTGACGAGCCGAGAGAACATGCCGAGGTTCTCGATCTCGTCGAACGTGGTCTTCGCGCAGACCGCCTCGATCCGCTCATGCTCGGCACTGCTGGTCACTGCTTTGCCTGGTTCGCCCATGACCTTGCGAAAGGCATCGCCTACATCGACGAGGCGCTATCCGTGAATCCAAACCACGCGCACGCCTACTTGCAAAGCGGCGTCGTCAGGACGCGGGCCGGTGATACGGAAGTTGCTATCAAGCACCTCAACCATGCGAGACGCCTCAGCCCGCGAGATTCTCGTGGTTACGCGATCTTTCAGGCGTTGGCGTTGGCGCACCAACTCGGTGGAAATCTCGAAATGGCAAGTGACTGGGCCCATCGAGCCGTGCAGCACAATCCGAACTATCTGCCCGGCTGGGTCGTTCTGGCTTCGAGCGCAGCCTCGATTGGCAGAGACGCAGAGGCGAAGGCGGCCGCGCAAACGTTGCTCGGACTCGACCCGCAATTCTCAATAAGACGGCTCATTCGCCGTTATCCGATCGCCATGCGCGACAAGTTCGAGCCTTATTACGAAGGGCTTCGCCGCGCTGGTGTTCCTGATTAAGGCCGCCCAAAGCAAAGGCACCACTCAGAAACTGTCCAGAGGGGTGCACGCGCGATGTCGCCTATGGCACAAAGCCGACGTGCCCGCCGCCGCTGCCGATGTTCGCGTTCGGGCGCAGCTCTGACTGATCGGAGTCACCAGACGGCGGCAGACTGTGGGTTCTTCCCTACACCTCACGCTCGAAATTTCCTCGGGTACCGCCGCGAATTTCTGCCAGCGCGAGGATTGATCGTAAGAAATGTCCACATCGGAAAGCCCCGTGCCCGTCGAGGCGTTTTTTGGCCGCCCGTCGCGTTTGGCAGCGGTCTGTTCACAGCCGATGCAACCCCGGCAGCGGCGTTTGGTGCTCGATATACCAAGCACTCGACTAATCCGTAAAAACGACCACGCATATTCACCGCCGTTCCGCTTCCAGGTCACAGCGTTCCGAGGAGCGTTGCACCAGGCAATTCTTGCTTGCGCGCCCCGACGAGATACATGCCCTTGGCTGCGGTACAGGGGGCTGGGTTGAGCCAACGCGGTTTTCTCGCCGGAGCGCGCACACAAGAGAGCTCCTCTGTTCGCGATATTATGAAAACTGAACCGTTCGGAAAAGCCGGCAATCTGGATGTACCAATTTTGGTAGTGCTGCCAGCTGTCAGAACCGATCCGGCTCATGTTCGCGGCTAGGGAGCAATCCCGATCCCGATGCCGATCCCGATAATCGCCAGCGATATGACGATCACCAGCACGTCAATCGTCAGCCATGTGGGTATGCGCTTTGCAGGTTGGGTCATAGCGTGTGCCCTCCGCAGCCACGTTATGTACCGGAAGAGCGCAAGTGGCTGTGAACGAGTTCACATGTTTGAACAATCGCTGCCGTCATCGCCAGGCTCCCGCGTCGATAGCGCTCACGCTGATCACCGGGATACCACCGTTCGCCGCTAATGCATCATTCTGTGGGATGATCTTCGGTGAACTGTCACTCCAATCAGCACCGCTGACAGCGCCATCAACATGATGATCACCATGATGATAGTCCTGGTCTTCATCAGCGATGGCTCTTCAACCGCCGCCGGCCTGGTCCGGTGCTGCGGCAGTTCTTTGTCGGGCCAGCGATCCAGGATCGTCACAATCGGCTCTGACGGCATCGCCGCCATGCTGTTTGCCCATTTGCGCAAATCATCTGGCGTTAGCGTTCCGTTGGCTCCCGTCGGCACCGGGCTGGGGTCGACCACTTCAACCTTTACTTCCGGCTTGGGTCTAGCGTTGGCTTTATGCAACGCCTCGATCCGCTTCGCCCTTGCGGCCGCCACTTTTTTAAGACGGTGCGAGGCACGCGGCGAGGCATCCCAGCAGCGACCCTTGCCATGCCAGTACAGATACGAGGTGCGATAGACGTTGCGGGCCTCCGCTTTGGTCATGCAGTCTTTCGATGCATGCGCGGCGGCTGGCGACAACAACAGTACAACAGCAATGGCGACAATACGCATGTTCGGCATGATCGAGAGCCGTACCTGTTCTATGTGCCCGGCAATCTTATCGCACCGTGGGTCGGTCACAACGAAACCTGCGTATTAAGCTTGGCGATTAAGCTTGATGTGCGCTGTGCAGGTTAATTCTGGAACAGCAAGGGCATCCGGCCGGGGCCCACAACGCGGCAAAAACCAGCCGCGACTTTTGTTTTGACCCAAGCAGACGACGGCGCCCTTCCCCTTTGCAGGCTTATGCGCGTAGCCCGGATGCAGCGAAGCGAAATCCGGGAACAGTCTCGCCAGCGGATAGGGTGGTAATCCCGGGTTGCGCTGCGCTCCACCCGGGCTACTCACCATCACAAGGCCGGCGGCGCTAGCCGCCGTTGCCGTTCTCGCCGTTCTCCCCGTCGTCGCCGATGTGCTCGACCGACACCACGTGTTCGTCCTCGGCGGTATCGAACACGATGACGCCTTGGGTCGAGCGGCCGGCGATGCGGATGTCCTCGACCGGGCAGCGGATCAGTTGGCCCTTGTCGGTCACCAGCATGATCTGATCGCTGTGCTCCACGGGGAACGACGCCACCAGCTTGCCATTGCGGTTGTTGACGGACATCGCGACGATGCCTTTGCCGCCGCGGCCGGTGGTGCGGTACTCGTAGGACGAGGTGCGCTTGCCGTAGCCGTTGACGGAAACCGTCAGCACCACCTGCTCCTGCGCCGACATCTCGACATAGCGCTCCGACGAGAGCTGGATCGCGGTCGACGCCTCCTCGGTCTCCGCCTCGGCGGTTTCCTCGGCAGCGGTCTCGCCTGCCACCGCGCGGCGCATCTTGAGGTAAGCCGACCGCTCCTCGGAGATGGTCTCGACATGGCGCAGGATCGCCAGCGAGATCAGCGTGTCGTTCTGGGCCAGGGCGATACCGCGCACGCCCATCGAGGTGCGGCCGGTGAAGACGCGCACATCGGTGACAGGGAAGCGGATGCATTGGCCGCCGGCGGCCGTCAGCAGCACGTCGTCATGCTCGGTGCAGATCTGCACGTCGACGATCGCCTCGCCCTCCCCGAGCTTCATGGCGATGATGCCGGAGCGGCGGACATCGACGAAGTCGGACAGCTTGTTGCGGCGGACGGTGCCGCCGGTGTTGGCGAACATCACGTCGAGATTGCCCCAGGAGGATTCGTCCTCCGGCAGCGGCATGATGGTGGTGATGCGCTCGCCCTGCTCCAGCGGCAGGATGTTGATCAGCGCCTTGCCGCGCGCGTTGGGAGCTGCCACCGGCAGCCGCCAGACCTTTTCCTTGTAGACCTGGCCCTTCGAGGAGAAGAACAGCACCGGCGTGTGGGTCGAGGCCACGAACAGGCGGCTGACAAAATCCTCGTCGCGGGTCTGCATGCCCGCGCGGCCCTTGCCGCCGCGGCGCTGGGCGCGATAGGTCGAGAGCGGCACGCGCTTGACGTAGCCGGCGTGCGAGACCGTGACCACCATGTCCTCGCGCTGGATCAGGTCCTCGTCCTCGACCTCGCCTTCCTGCTCGATAATGACGGTTTTGCGCGGGGTAGCGAACTCGCCCTTCACCGCCGCAAGCTCTTCCTTGATGATGCCCTGCACGCGCGCGCGCGACCGCAGGATCTCGAGATAGTCGGCGATTTCCACCGCGAGCTTGTCGAGCTCTTCGGAAATCTCCTCGCGGCCAAGCGCGGTCAGCCGCTGCAGGCGCAGTTCGAGAATAGCCTTGGCCTGCTCCAGCGACAGCCGCGCGGTGCCGTCGGGCGCCATCCGGTGCCGGGGATCGTCGATCAGCGTGATCATCGCCTCGACGTCCCGCGCCGGCCAGTCGCGCGACATCAACGTGTCACGCGCCGTGGTCGGATCGGGCGAGGTTCTGATAACGCGAATGATCTCGTCGATGTTGGCGACCGCGATCGCAAGGCCCACCAGGATATGGGCGCGGTCGCGCGCCTTGTTGAGCAGGAACTTGGTGCGCCGCGTGACCACCTGCTCGCGGAACGCGACGAACAGCGTCAGCAGGTCCTTCAGGTTCATCACCCGCGGCCGGCCGCCGTCGAGCGCCACCATGTTGGCCGGAAAATTCGTCTGCAGCGGCGTGAAACGATAGAGCTGGTTCAGCACCACGTCGGGCACGGCGTCGCGCTTCAATTCGACGACGACGCGGAAACCGTCACGGTCGGATTCGTCGCGCAGGTCGGAGATGCCCTCGATCTTCTTCTCGCGCACCAGCTCGGCGATGCGCTCCACCATGGTGGCCTTGTTCACCTGGAAGGGAATTTCGGTGACGATGATCGCTTCGCGATCCTTGCGGATGGTGTCGATCGTGACCTTGCCGCGCATCACGATCGAGCCGCGGCCGAGATGATAGGCCGAGCGGATGCCCTGCCGTCCCAGGATGATGCCGCCGGTCGGGAAATCCGGTCCGGGCACGATGTTGATGAGGTCGTCGATCGTAAGCGCGGGATTGTCGATCAGCGCCACGCAGGCGTCGATGACCTCACCGAGATTGTGCGGGGGAATGTTGGTCGCCATGCCGACGGCGATACCGCCGGCGCCGTTGACCAGAAGGTTCGGGAACTTGGCCGGCAGTACCGTCGGTTCGCGGTCGCGGCTGTCGTAATTGGCCTGGAAATCGACGGTGTCCTTGTCGATGTCGTCGAGCAACGTATGCGCGATCTTGGTCAAGCGGGATTCGGTGTACCGCATGGCGGCCGCCGTATCGCCGTCCACCGAGCCGAAATTGCCCTGGCCGTCGATCAGCGGCACGCGCATGGAGAAATCCTGCGCCAGACGCACCAGCGCGTCATAGACCGACTGATCGCCGTGCGGATGGTATTTACCGATGACGTCGCCGACGGTGCGCGCCGACTTGTTGTACGACTTGTTCCACTCGAAGCCGTTCTCGTGCATCGCGTAGAGAATGCGGCGGTGCACGGGCTTGAGCCCGTCGCGCGCATCCGGCAGCGCCCGCGCCACGATCACGCTCATGGCGTAATCGAGGTAGGAGCGTTTCATCTCGTCGAGGATGGAAACGGGACGAATATCGGAAGGCTCCGGCGGCTCGCCGGGCTTGTTATCTTCAGGGTCAGACAAAGGGGAAATCCGGTCAATTCTCAGCTGAGAATCATATAGCGCATTGGGGGTCCGATAACCACCCCGAAGCGCTCCGGATCGGCTGTTTTTCCGCCCGTTTTTTCATGGACTTACGGGATCGGAAGCGCCTTGCGGCGGGCTAGCTGGAGCGGACATTTTCAGGCCCCGAAAAGGAGCCGCCGGAACGCTGTTTCCTGCATCGGCCTAATGGCCGAAAACCACCGCGTGCATGATCCGGCCCGGCAGGAAGGTGAACAGGCCGGCGACGACAAGCCCTCCCGTGAAGATGCCGATCATCGTCTTGCGGTGACGGCTCACATTGTGACTGCGCGCGGCAACGACTGCGACCGGCAGCAGCACCAAAACCATGATCGACAGCAGATGGATCGGGCTCCAGGGGCCGAGCAAGCGGATCTCGTGGATCCAGAACGAACTGGCGGCGACGACAGCCATCAGGCCTACCCAGATCCAGCCGACCGTTCGATGCGGTAGCGTTCCCTTCGGCGCGGCGAACTGGACGACGCCAAGGGCGAACGCGGCCATCGCAGCCAAGGCATGAACTGGTATTACGGGACCAGCATCTAGCAGCGGCGCGAGGCTCATGGAAGACGCTCCGAAACTCGATTGCGGGCGCGATTAGGTGCCGCGGAGAGCGTTAGATCGAGCTCCTAATGTTAATATCATTAACATCGATCAAAAGTCAAAACGTGGAACCGCAATCGAAGTGGACTTAAAATCAAACTGTTGGAGGGCATTCCCGCGAACGTAGGCGAGCGAAGCGCACGCTCGCCCGCCGCCGCAATCCCCGGGAAAAGTCGAGGCCCAAAGCAGAACCGTCGTCGCAATGGCTGTGCAACAGCGGGTTTGATCGGGCTACTGGTCAAGCAGCAGGACGCCCAAACGGCAGATAATCGCGGCCGAGTTGTCGATGGAGCTGCAGCCAGATGGGAAGCTGTCGCGCCATCCGTCGATCGCCCTCGATCGACAATGCTTTCCCCTCGACCTCCTGCCAACTCACCTGCCCGAGATAAAGCCTGACAAGGGTAGCAACATCGCCGCGAACGGTCAGATCGACGGTATATCCCGGATCCTTGAAGCAGATATCGACGCCTGTCCGTTCGAGGATCAGCCACATGATGCGTAACGTCGTTCGGCTTTTGGGAACGCCGGAGAATTCGAAGCGGATCACCACACGACGCTCCGGCAACGCGCCGATGTCCACGCGCTTGCGCATTCGCCACATCAGCAGGCCGGGATTCAGATCGTCGGCGGTGAGCCGATCGCGAGCGTGCGCCAAGCCCCAGCGCGAGAGATCTCGCAAGACGTCGTGAAACGCTTCGCCTGACGGCGTCAGCCAATATTCACAGCCTGTATCGTTGGGGTGAGTTCTTCTTGCGACGATTCCGTTTTCTTCCAATTGCCGCAGGCGCTCGGCCAGAAGAGACCGCGACATCAGCGGCACCCCGCGATGAATGTCATTGAAGCTATGTGCGCCCAACATCAACTCGCGCAGCACGAGCGGCGTCCAACGTGTGGCGAAGACCTCGGACGCCTTTGCGATCGGGCAGAACTCGCCGTAACCGCCTTTCATGGCGGGAATTCAAACATCTTTGGGTCGCAGGGACCAGTCCAGATTTTGGACTTGTCGCCATCAGGCGTTCGGCAAACGATGCGGTCGAGCGGAACCCCAAAGCGAGCAGCTTGTGGAGGGATCCATGTGGCAGCGTAGCCATGGTCTTGCAGGTCTTTCACGCCGGCAGGCGTTAGCAGCGTTCGGCGGGGCGGCAATGTTGGCCGCAGCAATCCCGGATGCCTCGAATGCGCGGTCGCGAGAGGACAACAGGATGACCTATGTACTGATCCATCCGGCCTGGTTCGGCGGCTGGTGCTGGAAAAAGCTGACGCCGCTGCTGCGTGCGCAAGGGCACGAGGTGTTCACTCCGACGCTGACCGGGCTCGGCGAGCGCGCGCATTTGGCAAGGCCGGAAACCGGGCTTGAAATGCACGTCCGCGACATCATCAACGTCATCGAATACGAGGACCTGCGCAACGTCATCCTTGTCGGCAACAGCTCGGGCGGGATGGTGATTACTGGCGTCGCCGATCACATGCCTGAACGGATCGCACATGTAGTCTTTCTCGACGCCTTCGTGCCGACGGATGGCCAGAGCATGCTGGACGTGATCCCGCCCGATCGTCGGCCCGCTCTGGAAGCATTCGTGCAGAAAGAAGGCAACGGCTGGCTGCTGCCGCGTTTCGCGCCGCCGCCATGGGAAAAACTTGTCACCGAAACCTGGCAAGTGACGGAAAAGGCGGACCTCGATTGGATACTGCCCCGGCTGTGCCCGACACCGTTCGGCCATTTCAAGGAGCCGGTGAAGCGCAGGAATCCTGCCGCCGAGAAGTTGCCACGCACCTACATCCGCACCCAGTGGCCGCATCCGGGCTTCGATCGTTATGCGGGGGCTGCGAGCGCGGCGGGGTGGCAATCACGCAAAATCGCGAGCTCACACCTGCCATACATCACGCATCCAAGCGAACTGGCGGCCCTGCTGCAGGAAGTCGCGGGCTGACGGCGTTGCGCGCAACCGCGCCAACACATTTGAACGCTGCAGAGGCCATGCTGTGGCTACAAACTGAAACAGGCGAACCCTTGCACCCCTCTGGGGGCGAAGGATTCGCCTGCCGTCTTTGCAGAAAGTGTCTACCTACATTCTAGAACGGAATATCGTCGTCCATGTCGCTGTTGCGCGCGCCGGCCGCGACCGGGCGCCGCGGCGCGGAGCTGACCGACCCGCCGGAACCGAAGTCACCGCCGGAATCGTCGGAGCCGAAACTGCCGCCACCGCCGCCGCTGCGGCCATCGAGCATGGTCAGGGTCGAGTTGAAGCCCTGCAGCACGACTTCGGTCGAGTACTTTTCGACGCCGCTCTGATCGGTCCATTTGCGGGTCTGCAGCGCGCCCTCGATGTAAACCTTGGCGCCCTTCTTCAGATACTGCTCGACAATCTTGCAAAGCGGTTCGGAGAAGATCACGACGCGATGCCACTCGGTCTTTTCCTTGCGCTCGCCGGTGCCCTTGTCGCGCCAGGTCTCCGAGGTCGCTATGCTCAGATTGGCAATCGGCCGCCCGTCCTGTGTCCGCCGGATTTCAGGATCCTTGCCGAGGTTGCCGACCAGAATCACCTTGTTCACGCTTCCCGCCATCGCCGCTCTCCACTCGATATCGCCGGCAAAAATCATTGATTGGGCCGCCACATGCCGGCCGCCTTCAATTCTTGACCTGTCGCCAGTTCTTGACCTGTCTTGTTGTCCGCTCGCTACGTCCGCTTCCGGACATCTGAAGCGACCCTATACGCTCGCAAGCCCCGCCGACTTAGCGATCCCTCGGCAAGTCGGCGGTTATCCACATATAGCACCGCCCTGGTCAATGTTCCAACTTTGTTCCCGCAATTCACGTCGCCGTGAGCCGAATTCGCGCTCAACTCGATGGCGACTTCAATTCGCCGCAATTAAGTCTAGAAAACGCCAAAATGGAACCGGGAGTTCCGCACGCTAACGGGAATAACGTATATAGATCATGAGCTTGGCTCCATACTTTGGTTCATGAGTGTTGCAATCGGGAGACGCAATTTTCCCGCGAGTCGCGCTATAGAAATTGCTCAGCGGCGCGGTGCTCGCGTCATCACGGGAACGCTTCGGGACCAAGGGAAGCGGCCAAGAGCTGGAGATAGAGGATGAAAAAGTTTCTGTTAGGTACGGTTGCTCTCATTGCGTTCGCTGCCCCTGCGGCGGCTGCTGACCTCGCTGCGCGTCCTTACACCAAGGCGCCGCCGGCGCCGATCGCCGTCGTGTACGACTGGAGCGGTTTTTACATCGGTGCCAACGGTGGTTGGGGTACGAGCCGCAAGTGCTGGGATTCGGTGTCGCCTACTCCCTTCTTGATCGGCCATGAGGGTTGCCATGACGCGGACGGCGGCACCGCCGGCGGTCAGCTCGGTTATCGCTGGCAGGCCAGCAGCTGGGTGTTCGGCCTCGAAGCCCAGGGCAACTGGGCGGACTTCCGGGGCAGCAATGAGAGCATACTTTTCCCCGGCTTCGCGAACGAATCGAAGATCGACGCCTTCGGCCTGTTCACCGGTCAGGTCGGCTGGGCCGCCAACAACGTTCTGTTCTATGTCAAGGGTGGTGCGGCCGTTACCGCGGATCGTTTCCGCATCCGCGATATTCCCACGGGCGCTATAATCGGCACCACGGGTGATGACACCCGCTGGGGCGCCAGCGTCGGCGCGGGCCTCGAATTCGGCTTCGCCCCCAACTGGTCGGCCGGCATCGAATACAACCATCTGTTCATGCAGGACCGCACCCACACCTTCGTCGACCCCGTGGTCGGCGGCGTCGTCGGTGTCGATCGCATCAGGCAGGACGTCGATGTGGTCACGGCGCGCATCAACTACCGCTTCGGCGGCCCGGGCATCACGAGGTACTGATCTTCGCTTTCAGCAAACCGAATACCGAAAGGCCGGCCTCGCGCCGGCCTTTTTGTTTGGTTGTACCGCGGCCTGGTCAATACTCGCATCGGTTGCATCGCGCATACATTTGCCGCGGATGTGGTTTTTCGGCGACAGCCTTTTGCGATCTCTTCACGTATATGGAACCGCAACCTCAAATTGACGGCTGAGGAAGTTTGCGTTGAAGAGCCGCGAAAGGAAAAACGAAGTGAAGAAAATTCTGCTGACCACCACTGGTTTGATCGCGCTCGGGATGGCGCCCGCGATCGCCGCCGATCTTCCCGCAAGGGCCTACACCAAGGCGCCGCCGATGGCGGTTGCCGTGTACAACTGGGGCGGCTTCTACGCCGGCGTTAACGGCGGCTGGGGATCGAGCCGCAATCGTTGGGACGAGACCAGCCTCGGCGTCGCTCTCTCGATGGGCAGTCATGACGCAACCGGCGGCACTGTCGGTGGTCAGATCGGCTACCGCTGGCAGGCTGCTTCGTGGGTGTTCGGCGTGGAAGCGCAGGGCAACTGGGCTGACTTCCACGGTAGCAATGCGATCCCGCTTGTTGTTCCGTCGATCACCAACGATACTCGTGTCGATGCCTTCGGACTGTTCACCGGTCAGGTCGGCTATGCCGCGAACAACGTCCTGTTCTACGTCAAGGGCGGCGCCGCCGTGACCTCCAATCGCTACCGTATGCTCGCGACCGGCACCGGTGTCCAGCTTGCCAACAGCGTCGATGAGACCCGTTGGGGTGGCGTGGTCGGCGTTGGCCTAGAATATGGCTTCGCCCCGAACTGGTCGGCCGGCATCGAATACAATCACATGTTCATGCAGGACAAGACCTATAACTTCGTGAGCAACGGCGCCTTCGTCCTGGCCCCGGCTGGATCGCTGCTTGCCCAGAGCCGCATCCGTCAGGACGTTGATGTGGTCACCGCTCGCATCAACTACAAGTTCGGCGCGTACTGACCTCCGCGTCACCTGAGTTCCCAAGATTGAGAAAAGGCCGGCCTTGCGCCGGCCTTTTTTTGTGCGGCGCTGCTGACTGCTGCTGCCAAAAAAATAGCAGTGCAAACAATCCGTTGATGATTCGCACACGGCACTGGAAATTCCTCATCGTTCTTCCTATGTTCCGACTTTCAATCATCGGCGCCTGATCCCGGCCTGCCCGGAAATGCGCGCCCAACGTGGCGCGCGCCTGCACGCCTGGAAAATGCCGATATGGATGAAGTGCTCAGGGCGAAGCGCCAACCACCCGCCGGCTCCGCATCGCGCGCGATAACCATCCGCGGCGCGCGCGAGCACAATCTCAAGAACGTCGATCTCGAGATTCCCCGCGACAAGCTCGTGGTGTTCACCGGCCTCTCCGGCTCCGGCAAATCCTCGCTTGCCTTCGACACCATCTATGCGGAGGGGCAGCGGCGCTACGTCGAGTCGCTCTCGGCCTATGCGCGCCAGTTCCTGGAGATGATGCAGAAGCCGGATGTGGACCAGATCGACGGCCTCTCGCCCGCGATCTCGATCGAGCAGAAGACCACCTCGAAAAACCCGCGCTCCACCGTCGGCACCGTCACCGAGATCTACGACTATATGCGCCTGCTGTGGGCGCGCGTCGGCGTGCCCTACTCGCCCGCCACGGGATTGCCGATCGAAAGCCAGATCGTGTCGCAGATGGTCGACCGCGTGCTTGACCTGCCCGAGGGCACCCGGCTCTATCTGCTGGCGCCGGTCGTGCGCGGCCGAAAGGGCGAGTACAGGAAGGAGCTCGCCGAATGGCTCAAGAAGGGCTTTCAGCGCGTCAAGATCGACGGCACGTTCTATGAACTCGCCGAGGCGCCAACGCTCGACAAGAAATTCCCACACGACATCGACGTCGTCGTCGACCGCATCGTGGTCCGCCCGGACATCGGCCAGCGCCTCGCCGAAAGCTTTGAGACCGCGCTGAAGCTCGCCGAGGGGCTCGCCGTGATCGAATACGCCGACGCGCCGGCGGGCGCGGCGGAAGAGAAGAAGTCCGACAAGAAGACCGCAAAGATTCACGACAAGAGCGGGCCGGAGCGGATTCTGTTTTCGGAAAAGTTCGCCTGCCCGGTTTCCGGCTTCACGATCCCCGAAATCGAGCCGCGGCTGTTCTCGTTCAACAACCCCTACGGCGCGTGTCCTGCGTGCGGCGGCCTCGGCGTCGAGCAGCATATCGACGAGGACCTCGTCATTCCCGACAAGGAGCTGACGCTTCGCAAGGGCGCGATCGCGCCGTGGGCCAAATCGTCCTCGCCCTATTACATCCAGACGCTGACTGCGCTCGGCAAATTCTACAAGTTCACGCTCGACACCAAGTGGAAGGACCTGCCGAAGAAGACGCAGGCAGCCCTGCTGCACGGCTCCGGCGACGACGAGATCAAATTCTCCTACGAGGACGGCGTCCGCTCCTACGACACCAAAAAACCGTTCGAGGGGGTCATCACCAATCTCGAGCGCCGCTTCCGCGAGACCGAGAGCGAATGGGCGCGCGAGGAGCTGGCAAAATATTTCTCCGACATTCCCTGCGGGGGCTGCCACGGCCATCGCCTCAAGCCCGAGGCGCTGTGCGTCAAGATCGGCGGCAAGCATATCGGCGAAATCTCGGAATTGTCGGTGCTCCGGGCCGGCGAATGGTTCGAGACCGTGCCGAAGGCGCTCAACGCGCAGCAGAACGAGATCGCCACGCGCGTGCTGAAGGAGATCCGCGAGCGGCTTTCGTTCCTGCTCGACGTCGGCCTGAACTATCTCACGCTCGCCCGCGCCTCGGGCACGCTATCCGGCGGCGAAAGCCAGCGCATCCGCCTCGCCTCGCAGATCGGCTCGGGGCTCACAGGCGTGCTCTACGTGCTGGACGAGCCTTCGATCGGCCTGCACCAGCGCGACAACGCGCGGCTGCTGGAAACGCTGAAGCGGCTGCGCGACCTCGGCAATACCGTGATCGTGGTCGAGCATGACGAGGACGCCATCAGGCTTGCCGATTACGTGCTCGACATCGGCCCCGGCGCCGGCATGCATGGCGGCCACATCGTGGCGCAGGGCACGCCAGCAGAGATCATGAAGAACCCGAACTCGCTGACGGGCAAATACCTCACCGGCGAGATGTCGGTGGCGATCCCCGAGCGCAAGCCGCCGAACCACAGGCGAACCATCAAGGTCGTCAACGCCCGCGGCAATAACTTAAAGAATGTCTCGGCGGAGATTCCGCTGGGGCTGTTCACCTGCGTCACCGGCGTCTCCGGCGGCGGCAAGTCGACGCTGCTGATCGACACGCTCTACAAGGCGATCGCCCGCAAGCTGAACAATGCCAGCGAAGGCGCCGCCCCCCACGACCGCATCGAGGGGCTGGAGCATATCGACAAGATCATCGACATCGACCAGTCGCCGATCGGCCGCACGCCGCGCTCGAACCCCGCGACCTATACCGGCGCCTTCACGCCGATCCGCGAATGGTTCGCCGGCCTGCCCGAAGCCAAGGCGCGCGGCTACGAGCCGGGACGATTTTCCTTCAACGTCAAGGGCGGCCGCTGCGAGGCCTGCCAGGGCGACGGCGTCATCAAGATCGAGATGCACTTCCTGCCCGACGTCTACGTCACCTGCGACACCTGCAAGGGCAAGCGCTACAACCGCGAGACGCTCGAAGTCCTGTTCAAGGGCAAGAGCATCGCCGACGTGCTCGACATGACGGTGGAAGAAGCCGCCGAATTCTTCAAGGCGGTGCCCCGCGTCCGCGAGACGTTCAAGACGCTGCACCGCGTCGGCCTCGACTACATCCATGTCGGCCAGCAGGCGACAACGCTCTCCGGCGGCGAAGCCCAGCGCGTCAAGCTGGCGAAGGAGTTGTCAAAGCGCGCGACGGGACGCACGCTCTACATCCTGGACGAGCCCACCACGGGGCTACATTTCCACGACGTCGCAAAACTATTGGAAGTGCTGCACGAGTTGGTTTCGCAGGGCAACACAGTGGTGGTGATCGAGCACAATCTGGAGGTCATCAAGACCGCCGACTGGGTGATCGACCTCGGCCCCGAAGGCGGCGACGGCGGCGGCGAAATTGTCGCCTGGGGTCCGCCGGAGGACATCGTGAAGGCGCCGCGGAGCTACACGGGGAAATTCCTGGCGCCGGTGCTGAAGAAGGCGGATGGCAAGCCGAGGAAGAGCAGCAGCGCGAGCGAGGCGGCGGAGTGAGGATCAGTTGCGCACGATGACTGACTCTCCATTTCTCCAGTCTTTCGTGGCTCCGATTTGCCGATTTACAGGAAATCACGATGTTACTGTAGAGGAGCTCTACGGTACGTGCTTTCTTATTGGCTCCGATGGAATTTTTCTTACGGCTCGACATGTGCTCGAAAAGGTCTTCACCGAAATCAAAGCACGTGGTGGTTCTGCGGGAGCTTTTCCGATGCAAGTCGTTTCTGATCGAGTAGTGAGTCTCGCGGCAACAATTCTGGATTATGAATTCGCGCCTGAGCCCTTTGACATAGCTGTATTCACCACTGCGTATCGCTCCAACACGCCATTCCGCCTCGTCCAGCGAACGGTCGAAGTTTGGCAGGATGTTGCCGCAATGGGATATCCTGCGTCGAACGTGCACAAGTCTGCGGAGAGACTTGAAATACAGCAGCGTGCCCACAAAGGATACATTCAGCGCTGCATTCCTGCCGGACGTCTACACCCAGGCAACCACCCAAATTGCTTTGAACTGAACTTTTCTATCACTAACGGGCTCAGTGGATCGCCTTTGTTTATCTATCGAGGCGCCACTGATGAGGTAATCGGCGTATGCACGCATTCTCACGAGTCGCGCATCGTGCTCCATTCACATATGGATGTAATTGAGGAAAATGCAGAATTTCATGAAGTGATATCACGCGTCGAAGAGTTTGGAATAGCGCAGGATCTTCGCCCGTTGATCGACTGGGCACCCGGCTGTCTGAATGGCCGTACGATTGGTCAAGTAATGCAGCAGGTTTAGGATGGGTGGAGCGGAACGATACCCCATCACTGTGACAATGGGGTCTCGCTTCGCTCTACCCACCTAAACCCTTACTCCGCGATCGCCCGCTACACCGTCCAATAATGCGGATGCGGGCGCGAGCGGTCGCCCCAGTCGAAGGATTCTTCATCGAGTTCGGACGGGCCGGCGCGCAGATCTTCCGGCGTCACATCGGTTTGGTAGGCCTGACGCGCGGGATCGAATCTGAGGGCGTCCCACCGGATCGGACAATGGTGGTGGCTGCCGAGCAGCCCTCCGGTCTTGATGACGGCGTAGGCTACCGTTCCGCTGGCCTTGTCGAGCATCAGGCGTTCGATGAAGCCGAGCCTTGTGCCGTCGCGCCCGTAGACGCTCACGTGCTCGACGCGATCACTGGGCACCAGGGTATGAGGCATGGCGTCCTCCCCGTTTTTGTCTGTTTTCTCCTTGGCATTATAGCACAGGCGGGCCCGGCATGTGCGGTGTCCGGTCGCCGCGGCGCACGGACGCATGTAGGATGGGTAGAGCGCAGCGAAACCCATCAATCCCGCGCGCGGAGGGAGGATGGTATCGCTTCGCGCTCCACCCATCCTACGGCCTCTACCGCCGCAGAAACGTCCCGAACGCGCGGGGCCCGTCGCCGACCTTGATCTCGCCGGTCACCTTCAGCTCGGTCGCATCGATCACGCTGATCGAGTTGCTTTCCCAGTTCGCCACGATGATGCGCCGGCCGTCCGTCGTCGCCGCGATCCCTTCCGGGTAATCGCCGACCTTGACGCGCTTGACCGGCGCCAGCGTTATGAGATCGAACACGCTGACGGTGCCGTCATACTGGTCGGTGACGAAGCCGCGCCCTTGCGCGAGTGCGACCGCATAGGGGCGCAGGCCCGTCTTCACGCGCCCGATCTCGCTGTTCTTGGCGATATCGATCACGGACACGTCGTTCGAGCCGACATTGGCGGTGTAGGCGCGCCGGCCCTCGGCATCGATGGTCATGCCAAACGGGCGCTCTCCGACCTTGATCGTGGCCCGCCGCTGGCGCGTCGCGGTGTCGATGACGGACACGCTGTCGGCGTCGCGGTCCGCCGAGAGCAGGAGCCGCCCGTCCGGCGTCACCGCGAGGCCCGACGGCGAGGCGCCGACCGCGATATCGGCGATCACGCGCTGCGCTACCGGATCGATCACCCGCACCGCCGCGGCGTACCAGTCGGCCACGTAGACGGTGGCGCCATCCGGCGCCACTGCGACACCGAGCGGACCACCGCCGGTGTTGATCCTGCCTACGACCCGGCGTGCGGCGGCATCGATCACCGTCAGCGCCTTGGCGTCGGGGCTCGTCACATAGGCGAAGCGTCCATCCGGCGTGATGGCGACGCCCGCGGGCTTGCCGCCAATCGCGATGGTTGCGACCGGCTGCAAGGATGTGAGATCCACGACCGTCAGGTTTTCGCTGAGCTGATTGGTGACGAAGGCTTCCTCGGCCCACGCCTGCCCGGTCCAGGCGGTACCGATGCTGGCGACGAGCGCCGCCAGAGCGATCGGCCGCACGATCAGCTTCCGCTTTCGACCTTCTTCTTCAGCGCCTCGAGGCCCGCGCGATAAAGCCCGCTCACCGCCTTCACGGCGGCCTGGTCGCTCAGCTCCGGCGGCGGATCGTTGTTCGGAAAGCCGCGATAGAACGCGCCGGCCCACTCCAGGCTGCTGCCCTTGCCGTCGGCGCTGGGGGTTACGGTCAGGGTGGACGAATAGTTGGTGACCGGCAGCACCTTCACATCCACGGCGGTGATCCGGTACGAATAGGTCATCTTCTCGGCATCGTATTTGTAGAGTTCCTCATCGACGGTCGCACCATCAGCCAGCGTCAACCGCCGCGTGGCCTCGATCGCGTTGCCTTTGTCGCCCGCGGTCTTGCTGACCGGCGGCAGCCAGCTCATGTCCTGAAAATTGCCGATCGCGGCCCACACCTTGGCCGGCGGCGCATTGATCTCGATCGATTCCCGCACCTTCTGGCGGGTCGGCCCATGCGCCCAGGCTGCGCCTATCACTGCCAGCGCCGCCACCACGGCCCCCACCCTCGCGAGCGTCGTCCTCATGTCGCTTCCTCACTGTGTCTTGTTGGCCCGCGCTAGCCGCGCAGCGGCGTTACCGTAACGCATTTTCAGACCAAAGGAGGCTGGTTTGTGGCAACGCCTGGACGCGCGGGTTGCGTCGGATAATACCGTAGGATAGGTGGAGCGAAGCGATACCCATCACTTCTTGAAATGGCGGGTTTCGCTTCGCTCTACCCACCTACGTGCTCACTCCTCCATCGCCGCTTCCACAAACCCCGCCGGGTCCTGGCAAAATTCCCGCATGACCTTGTAGTGATCGGTCTCCTTCACCGTCACTGGCTCCAGCCCGTACTTCGTCAGCCGCAACAGCGTCGCGTTCGGATACGCCATCAGCATCGGCGAGTGCGTGGCCATGATGATCTGGCAATGGCCGATATTCTCCATCCGCCGTATCAGCTTCAAAAACTCGATCTGGCGCGCGGGCGACAGCGCGGATTCCGGTTCGTCGAAAATAAAGATGCCCTGTTTCTGGCAACGCTCCTCGAAGAAACGCAAAAACCCTTCACCGTGAGAATGGGACAGGAAGTCCGGCGGAGGGCCTCCTCCCATTGGATATTTCTGGGCCATCTCGTCTAAGTATCGGGCAACCGAGAAAAAGCTTTCGGCACGGAAAAACCAGCCATTGGTGATTTTGGGTAGCCAGCTCGCCCGCAACGCGCTGGACAATCGGCCTCCCATTTTTTCCAACGCCCATGAGTGGTCGACCGTCATGTACCCCTTGCCGCCGCCGGCTTCGTCATAGCCGGCGAGCACGGCGATGCCCTCGAGCAAGGTGGATTTGCCGGTGCCATTCTCGCCGACGATGATCGTGATCGCCCGGTCGAAACTCAGCTCGAAATCATCGCGCAGCAAGGGCAAGCAGAACGGATAGGCCTCGCGGTTGGTGATCCGCGATGGCTCGAGCCAGATGCGCTTGAGATATGGCGCCGGCAGGTTGATTGGGCGATTTCGTTTGGAAGCCATTGGCTCGGATCCCGGGGAAACAAAGTGGTTCGACACGGTTATACAGGGAAAGTCGTACAATCCTAGATGGCACGCCCGCCATGCAAAGCGCCACCTACACCCTCTTCCGCAACGCCATCCTCGGCGAGCAGCAGATCGTCTGCCGCTACGACGGCCGCCTCCGCGAACTATGTCCGCACATCATCGGGACCAACAAGCGTGGCGACGAAGTCGTTCTGGCCTGGCAGTTCGGCGGCGAGAGCTCAGGGCCGCTGCCGCAGTGGCGGTGCCTGAAGCTGGCCAACGTCAGCAATGCCTGTGCGCGCCAAGGCCGTTGGCATGAGGGCGGGTCGCATCGCACGACGCAGACCTGCGTCAGCGATATCGATCTCGATATCAACGTTCACGTCCGCAAGCGGCGTTGAAGCGACGCTGCGCAGGAGGGCTAGACCGTTTGGACCGCCAAATGCCGTCTGGGGCGCTGCGCCAAGCCGTAAAGCCATTGCGCAGGGGAGGCCGGAGTGTTTTCGCTGAACCTGTATGCTCGTGTGCGTTTTTGTTTGCGCTGCGCCCTCTATTCATTGCGAGCGAAGCGAAGCAATCCATGCGCCGCCGCAAAGAAAGAGTGGATTGCTTCGCTTCGCTCGCAATGACGTGGAGAGGCCGCCGCGCATACTAAACACCCGCACACGCGCGCGTAACGACCTCAATCGCACGAACACAGTCACAGCTCTCTCGCAGATCGAGAACACATCACGCGCCACACGCCGCCGCACTGCTGTCGAAATAGCAACCTGCCCGCGCCAATGCGCGGACGCGCTTCGGTCCAATTTTCGCCGGCATACGCAACGTATGGTTAACCCGCAAGCGAACGTTCTCACATCCGCGCAAACGTCGCTTGCAGACGGCTCTTCGGGGGCGCGTTCGCGCCCGCTTTCACAAACGATACGTCACCATGCCGGTGCGATCGGTTCGCTATCGAGCCCGCAGGGGGTTATACGAATGTTCAACTTTAGGGGACAAGAAATGAAACAACTACTTCTAGCTGGTGTGGCCCTCTCGGTCGCGACCGCGGCCTCGGCCGCCGACATGCGGGCGCGGCCCTATTCCAAAGCGCCCCCGGCGGCTGTGGTTGCGGCGTATAACTGGTCCGGCTTCTATATCGGCGCGATGGGCGGCTATGGCTGGGACAGCGGGGATGCCAGCGGCGGCTTCGGCGGCGGCACTATCGGCTACAACTGGCAATTCCCAGGCAGTCAGTTCGTTTTCGGTCTCGAAGTCGACGCCGCCGGCGCCAGCATCAAGGACAGCCTCACCCTAGACGACGGCTTCGGCATCGTGGCCACGGAGGAGCTCAAGATCAACTCGTTCGGCAGCGTGACCGGCCGCGCGGGCTTCGCATTGGATGCGGCCCTCATCTACGCCAAGGGCGGTTATGCGTGGGCCAACAGAAAGGACTCCGTTTCAGTGCCAGCGTTCGGCGTGTCGATTTCGGATAGCCAGTCTCACACTGGATACACCATCGGCGGCGGCCTCGAATATTTGTTCACGCCGAACTGGTCGGCCAAGGGCGAATACATGTACACCAGCCTCGGCGGCAAGACCTACAATCTGGGCGGCGAGCTGTTTGACTCCGGCACCATCGACTTCCACACCATCAAGGTCGGGGTGAACTATCACTTCAGGTAAGTCGAGAACTGTAGGGTGGGCAAAGCGTAGCGTGCCCACCCTACGGGCCCTCACTCTGGGCTCACACAACCTCGAGCACCAGCTCCATCGTCATCAGCACCGGATTGTCGCCGCGCATCAGCCGGCCTTCGGCGATGCCGCCGAGATAATCGACCAGCGCGACGTCGAGCTCCGCCTGCAGCGTGCCATCAGCGCTGGATGCGACGGTGCCGGCCTTGATCGCGAGTTCGGTCGCAAACGGCACGACACTCCGCCCATCGGTGAAATGCGCGCCAATGGTGGAACCGACGCCGCCGTGAATCCGCGCGCGCAGGATTCCGTGCTGCCGGCAGAAGGTCTCCAGCGCCGCGGCAAAATCCTGATTCGGTCGTAGCCGCAGCGCGAAGGCGCGGCGCTCGGCCTTCACATCCGTGCCAGCGCGCGCGACGGGACCGAACAACTTGAAATTGGTCTCGGCATCGGGCTCGGCCACAAACATCGCGCCGTCGATGCCGAACGCTTCTACCGCGAACGATTCGGCGACGATGCTCTCCTCGGGCAGAATGTGGCCGCCGTGCAGATGTCCGTCGGCCTCAGTCCACAGCCCATGGCAATGGAAGAACGGTGCACCATCGCGCTCGCCGAGCGTCATCGCGCCGAGCTTGAGCCGCGTAATGCCGGAGGGCCGAAAGGTGTCGCTGTAGAACGCCGCATTGGCGCCGGTCTTCGACAGCGCCGGCATCACATAGGCGAACGGCCCAAGCGCCCCTCCCCGCATGCTCAACACGCCACCTGAGAATCCAGCTTCCGCAAAGCCGCGGCGCGCGGCCTCCAGCAGCGGCAGGCCGGCGGCAAGCGTGAATGAAAACGCCCGGCCCCGCGCCTCGACCCATTGGATGCGTTCGGGCACCGCCGCGCCGGGCTGGTCAATGCTGCGCATCCCTCAGGTACCCGTCGACTTCGCAACGAGCTCAAGCAACCCTCGCGCCTCGAGTTCATCGCGGACCAGCCGCTTCGGAATCTTGCCGTAGCCGGATTTCGGCAGCGCCTCCCAGAAGAAGAAGCGCTTCGGCATCTTGTAGCGCGGCACCTTCGGCGCCAGGAACGCGGCCAGCTCCGCCTCGCCCACCGCGGCCGCGCCTTCGCGTGCGACGCAGACGGCAACGCCGACCTCGCCCCAGAACGGGTCGGGCACACCGAGAACGGCGACCTCGCCGATCGCCGGGTGCGTGAGAATCTTCTCCTCGACCTCACGCGGATAGATGTTGGAGCCGCCGGAGATGTACATGTCCGAGGCGCGGCCGGTGATATAAACGAATCCCTCCTCGTCCATGTGGCCGAGATCGCCGGTACGAAACCAGCCGTCGCGAAACGCCTTCGCGTTGGCCTCGGGGTTGTCGTAGTAGCCGGCGAACACGGCGGGACCAACCACGCAGATCTCGCCGGTCTCGAAGGGCTTGAGCTCGCGCCCGTCGTCGCCCTGGATCGAGACCTGCATGCCCGTGCGCTCGAAGCCGCAGGTGCCGATGCGAGCCTGCGGGCCGTCCTCAGGGTCGTGCAGGCTGGCCGGCATCACCGTGATGTTGCCGGTAACCTCGCCGAGACCGAAATACTGCACCAGCACCGGGCCGAGCTTGGCGAGCGCCGCCTTCTGGTCCTCGCGATACATAGGTGCACCGGCATAGATCACGAAGCGCAGCGAGGAGTGATCGAATTTATCGACTGCGGGATGCTCGACCATCATCTTCAAAATGGTCGGCACCGTAAAAATGTTGCTGACGCGGTGCGCCTCGATCAACCGGAACGCTTCGGTGATATCGAATTTCTCCGAGGGCAGCAGGATGGTCGGCACGCCGCGCGCGGCCTGCACGAGCTGGTGCACGCCGGCGCCGTGCGACAACGGCGCGACCACCAGCGAGGCATCGGTCTCCGTCGTGCCCGGCATCAGGTCGGCGAGATGATTGGTGACGACGAAGGCCATCTGGCCATGGGTGAGGACCGCCGCCTTGGAGCGGCCGGTGGTGCCCGAGGTGAAGAAGAACCAGCAGGGATCGTCGTAGTCGACCGCCGCATTCTCGACCCTGGCGCCGGCCTGCGACGCGATCGCCTCGCTCACCGCCCGCTCGCCAAACGTCCCCTCGCCGATCCGCCAGATGAATTCCAGCGCCGGATTGGCGGCCGCCGTGGCGTGATCCGGAAAATCGCCATGGCACAAGAAAGCCTTCGCGCCGGAGGCGGTGGCGAGATAGGCGACCTCGTCCGGCATCAGGCGAAAATTGGTCGGCACCCAGACCGCGCCAAGACGAAAGGCCGCGAACATCGACCAGAACATCTCGTCGCAATTCTTGGAATGGACCAGGATGCGGTCGCCCTTGACGACGCCCCGCGCGGCGAGGCCCGCCGCCAGCGCGGAGACGTGACCATCGATCTCGCGCCAGGTCCAGGATTTGTCGCCCCAGATAAAGCCGATGCGGTCGCCATGGCGGCGGGCATTCTGGGTCAGCATATGCGCCAGATTCATCACCCGGCGCGACATCCGCGCCAGGCCGCCGCGCGGGGTGGGATTAGTCACGGTTTCAGTCACAGGGAATCAACCATCACGCTTCGAAAAACAGACATGGAACACCTCATGGCAACGATAGCAGAAAGCCCGGCACCTGCTCAAATCCGCCGCGGGCCGACGTCACCGTACGCCCGTCCCCTTGCAACGCTGGCACTTGACGACCCTGTCACCCTTCTTCAGCAAGCCCTTGCCCTCGCAATTCTTGCATTTCTGCTTCTTCTTGATGTTGGGGCCTTTTTCATTGGCCATGATAATCCCCGGCAAGTGTTGCACGCATCACCATAGCCAACTCCGCACTCCCGTCCATAAGCCCGCAAACGGTTTAAGGGATCACCATGGTTACCCGTCGAAAGCTGATATTGTCAGGCACAGCCGCCGTGCTGGCCGTTACCTTGCCGCACCCTGCGTTTGCGGCCGACGACCCCGCCGGCATCCTCACCGCGATCTACACCCGCGTGGCCAAGGGCAAGGGCGGGGGCGCGTTTGTGATCCAGACCAAGGCCGCGAAGGCAAAGTATCTGTCGAAATCGCTGATTGGGCTTTGGGCCAAGGCGGATGCCCGCACGCGAAAGGGCGATGGCGGGCCGGTCGGTTTCGATCCCGTCACCAACTCGCAGGACCCGGACGTGAAATCATTCAAGGTGGCTGCAGAGAAGCAGGAGGCCGACAAGGCCGTCATCGCCGTCACGATCGACAGCCACCAGCGGCTGCGGCCGAAGGTAGCCGACCAGACCATTCGCTATGATTTCGTCCGTGAGCCCGGCGGATGGAAGATCGATGAGATCAAAGGTGCCGTGGACGGCGAAGCGTGGTCGCTCCGCGCAATAATCACCGACTTTCTAAAATACTAGAACCTTGAACGGTTGCCTGCCGATCCTGCAGGACCGGCAGGCCATCATCGTAAATTACTGCGGATGGTTGGCCAGTTCCTGGTCGCTCAACCGCCAGTCCTGCCAGAGCTGAAGCGCGCCTAGCAGGACGACGATTGCACCGAGAGCAACATGCCAGGCCCGAAGCACGTCGTCACCGGCATAGCCAAGGACGAATGGTGAGGCCATCAGCCAGAGGCCGAGCGCGATCTCGCCCACCTCCTCCCAGCGCTGCAGTGCGACATATTCGAGCTGGGCCAAGCCGAAGACCAGCATACCCACCACGAACGTATTGAGGATCATGGTGCTGCGTTCGGCGTCCATCACATCGTGGCTGGAGAAAGGAAACCACGGCGATATCACGATCAGCACGCCAAGCAGCATGCCGAACCAGTCTTCCCACGTGCGATGTTTGTTGAAGAAACCAAAGCCCGACATAGTAAACCTCCCCTTGAAAAGAGGCATACGTCGGCGGCCGCGATCACAGCATTTCCGATATCGAACCCAGACCCGGCCGCTTCGGCGGCGTATGTCATCCGAAAGACGTAGGAACCCCATAACCCCTTGCAAGGCCTCGCCTGCAAAGATCGCGCGAGCGGAAACCGCCTGCGCCCCTGTTGCGCTGCACCAGCCGTTGCAGACTGATCTCCAGCGCCTTGCGGAAATCGGCAATCGCGCCCGCTCGATCGCCGAGCCGCATCCTGGGCCTGGCCACGGTTGTTCCAGGAATAGGCGTCGGCCGGATCGTATTGCAGCGCCTTCCCCCTTCGTCGCCCCCCTTCGTCGCCGGTTTGCATCGGTGGGTTCACGTCCCTAAATGAGACGGTGAATCATTTGGGAATCGCCGCATGGCCGTCCGCGACAACAAGGCTCAAAACCGCTTCGAACTCGACGTCGACGGTGCGGTGGCGTTCGCGAATTATCGCGTCACGCCCGCGGCTGTTATCATCACCCATACGGAGACGCCCCGCGCGCTGCGTGGCCGTGGCATCGCTTCCGAACTGGTCAGGGGCGCGCTCGAACTGATCCGCGCCGACGGACGCAAGGTCATCGCCGGCTGCGGCTTTGTCGTGGATTATCTACGCAGAAACCCGGAATTTGCCGACCTGATGGGGTGACACCGTAGCCCGGATGGAGCGAAGCGCAATCCGGGATAAGTCTCTCGCCGCGAGAAGTCCCGGATTTCGCTTCGCTCCATCCGGGCTACGTATCCGTCACGTAATCCGGATCGACATATCCGGCAGGCCGTCGAGCTTGCACAGCAGCACGTCGCCCTTCACGACCGGGCCGACATTTTCCGGCGTGCCCGAATAGATGATGTCGCCGGCCTTTAGTTCGAATGCTTCCGAAAGCTTGGCGATCTGCTCCGCCACGTTCCAGATCATGTTTCGCAGATCGGAGTTCTGCTTGACCGTGCCATTCACCGCCAGCGAAATCGCGCCCTTGGTGAAATGTCCGGTCTTGGCTGCGGGGTGAATCGGCCCGAGCACGGCGGAGCGATCGAAGCTCTTGCCGATTTCCCATGGCTTCTTCTCGTCGCCCATCGCGCGCTGCAGATCGCGCCGCGTCATGTCGAGGCCGAGCGCATAGCCGTAAACGTGGTCGAGCGCCTTGTCCGCTGAGATGTTGATGCCACCCGATTTCAGCGCCGCCACCAGTTCGACCTCGTAATGATAGTTCTTGGTGAGCGAGGGATAGGGGTGATCGCCGACACTCCCCATCGCGACGTTCTGGATCGCGTCGGTCGGTTTCTGGAAGAAGAATGGCGGCTCGCGATTGGGGTCAGAACCCATTTCGCGCGCATGCGCGGCATAGTTTCGCCCGATGCAATAGATCCGCCGCACCGGAAATACATCAGTCTCACCCACGATCGGGATGGTCGTTGTGCCAACCGGAAAAATCGATTTCGGGCCAGCCTGCGCTGCGGCCGTGCCGGCCTCCACGCCCGCGGCGGCCAGCGCCAGCGCGACCGTTGTCAGGATGGTCCTGCGATCGACATTGCTCATTGGCGTCCTCCTTGTTCTGCGAGTCTTCTTGTCCCGCCAGCATCTACAGCGTTTTCTCCACGAAGTGGATACCGTTTGCGCGTTGTTGCATTGCAATTGCACCAAAAAAGAAGGCCCGCGTCGCCGCGGGCCTTCTTATGTGTGAACCGGGTTATGTGTGAACCGGGCGAAGCGTCAGTGCTTGATATCAGCCGGCAGCTTGCCGCCATTGGCGGCCAGCTTGGCCATGACCTGCTTGTGCAGCCAGATGTTCATGCTCGCGGAATCGTTGCTGTCGCCGGTGTAGCCGAGCTCCTTCGCGAGATCCTTGCGCGCAGCGAGGCTGGAATCGATGTCGAGCGCCTTCATCAGGTCGACGATCGAGGTACGCCACGCCAGCTTCTCACCCTTGGCGGTCACCGCCTTGTCCAGGATCGGCGCAACGTCGACGGTCGCGGCAGCAGGTGCAGCGCCCGCACCAGACGATCCAGCGCCCGCCGCCTCGCCGCCGCCGGCAGCTGCGCCGCCGGCCGGTGCAGCGTCAGCTTTGGTGCCGAAGATACCGCTCATGATTTTTCCGAAAATACTCATCGTTCGCTCCCAATGACTTGTAGCTGGGTGACTTGAAGATGGTGAGTCTTTAGCGGCACTGTTTGACCGGCAGCGCCACGCCGGGATCATTCATGAGTTTAACCACCCCGACGTGACTTGCCAATGTAACATTCACCTAAGCGTGAGTGCGTTTGTTCCTGTTTGGGGGTACGCTGTCAGCTCAGTTCGCGACATGGCCAGTTTCGCGTCTGGCCTGATCGTGATCGTTTTATGAAACGGCGCTTGGCGTCTTTCGGTTGGCGCACAATGCGACCCACGAGGGAGTCAGCGACCATGGCGACATCTCACGGCAATGTCACATCGATGGCGCAGGGCGGACCAGACACCGCCGCCGCGCCCGTTATCCGAACCATCGGCCTATCGGAACTCCATCGGGCCTTGCAACTCGGCTGGGAAGATTTCAAAGCCGTGCCAAGCCACGCCATCATCCTGTGCATCATCTATCCCGTGCTCGGATTGATGCTCGCACGCGCCGTGCATGGCTATTCGGTGCTGCCACTGCTGTTTCCGCTCGCCGCCGGCTTTGCCCTGCTCGGCCCGTTTGCTGCGCTCGGCCTCTACGAAATGAGCCGTCGTCGCCAACGCGGCGAACAGGCAACGGCCTGGGATGCGCTCGAGGTGCTGCGCTCGCCGTCATTTGGTGCGATGCTTGGCCTCGGCGTGCTGCTGCTGACGCTTTTCGTGACCTGGGTGACCACCGCGCAGGCGATCTACATCGCCGCGTTCGGCTATGCAGGCTCGACCGGTATTTCCGATTTCGCCGAACGTGTGCTGACGACGCCGCAGGGTTGGTGGCTGATCGTGGTCGGCTGCGGTGTCGGCTTCCTGTTCGCCCTCGTCGCGCTGTGCATCAGCGTGGTGTCGTTCCCGTTGATGCTCGACCGTCATGCCGGCGCCGGCGATGCGATGGTGACCTCGCTGCGCGCGGGTGCACGCAATCCCGTGCCGATGGCAGCCTGGGGATTGATCGTCGCGGTGCTGCTGGTGGTGGGATCGTTGCCGGCCTTCCTCGGCCTTGCCATCGTCATTCCCCTGCTCGGGCACGCCACGTGGCATCTCTATCGGGAGACGATTGAGCCGGAACTCAATCCGCAGCCGCTTCCGCCCCGCGCGCACCGCGAACGCAAGCCTGCCGCCGATTTCCCCGCCAATCTGTTCCCCTGGCGGCACAAGAACAGCGCGTAGGGTGCAGGGAACTCGATTTGAAAAGACCGCCGGTCGATACCTGACCGGCGGTTTGCCATTCGCGATGCGCAGCAGCGCCCGGATGGCAGGTTAACGATGAATTGACCGTCCGGACAGCAATGCATGCAAAGCCGTGATGAGAAGCCTTGTTTTGGCCGCTCTTGCTTCGAACATTCGGTGTGGTTTCGACACTAACGTCGATGGCGAATCGACCTTGGAGCGAACGACACGATGACCTCTCGCTTTTCCATCCGCGCGTTGACCATGGGCGCGCTGCTGCTGACAGTCGCAGCGCCTTCGTTCGCGGCGCCCTGCGGTACCGGCTCGTTCGAAGCCTGGCTCGAGGACTTCAAGAAGGAAGCCGCCACCAAAGGGATTTCGGCGTCCGCAATTCAGACCGGCCTGACCGGCGTCGTCATCGACAAGAGCGTGCTGGCCCGCGACCAGTCGCAAAAGGTCTTCACGCAAAGCTTCGAGGAATTTTCCGGCCGCATGGTCCCGCCGCGGCTTGCACGCGGCGCCAACATGCTCAAGCAATACGGCTCGGTGCTCGGGCGCATCGAACAGGCCTATGGCGTACCGGGCGAGGTGCTGGTGGCGATCTGGGGCCTGGAAACCGATTACGGTGTCAACATCGGAAAATTCCCGACTATCCGCGCGCTGGCTACACTCGCCTATGATTGCCGTCGCACCGACATGTTCAAGGCCGAGTTGATGGATGCGCTTCGCATCGTTGAGCGCGGCGATATCGCCCCTCAGGAAATGCGCGGCGCGTGGGCCGGTGAAATCGGCCAGACCCAGTTCATGCCGTCGTCCTACATCAAGTTCGCAGTCGATTTCGACGGCAATGGACGTCGCGATCTCCTGCGCAGCCCGCCGGACGTGCTCGCCTCGACTGCAAACTTCCTCGCCGGCCATGGCTGGCAAAAGGGCAAGGATTGGGAGCCCGGCAGCGCCAATTTCGCCGTGATCAAGGAGTGGAACAAGAGCGAGGTCTACGCGAAGACCATCGGCTCTTTCGCCACGCAGCTTTCGCGCGCGCCTTGAACAGAACAATTCAAAGGGCCGATCTCAAGTCGATCGGCCCTTTGCAGGCCAATCTACTTCGCAGTACCCACGTGCATCGCCTTGCTCAGATGCGCTGCGCAGGCACCCGCCTTGCCGTTCAGCATGGCATCCTGCGCAGCGGCAATTTCCTTCTGAGCGGCGATCTTGCCCTCGCCGTCCGCCATGTTCTCGATCATTGTTTCAGTCTTGCTCAGATTGTCGCCGCTGCAGCCCGCTTTTACTCGCGCGGCGTCGGCTGGAGAGACGGCATATGCCAGGGCAGCTATCGCAATGGCTGCGAGCAATTTGTTGAGCATGGTAACTCCCGTTTTGTTTTTGGACAGACAGCGTCATTGCTGCCTGCAAAAGCAATTGTTCGCCGAAGCGGGAGAACTTCAGAATGAACTTCGCGCGAGGTTGTGAGCGCAGCGCGCAGAGGCCTTATGCGGAATCGTGCTTTTTCATTACGGTCTGGTAACGAAGGCAGGCGCGTCTTGCGACGATCGCCTTCGATCGCGTTATCAATCATTCCACCGCAACGATAGTCGACAGCGGCAAGCGCACCAGCGACGCAGACGACGAGCGATAGGCCGAATGAGTCGGGGCTACCTCGTGCATGACACGCCGCAAGGCACCCGCGCACATGGTCCGTTTCGCGTGGGCCGTGTTGACATATTAGCCTGTCAGACACATTCGCCGTCGCTGCCGAGCCTTGAATTCAGCGTAATTCGCGACCTGTAATAATGAATATATATTCATTCCTGAGCGATGGATTGCATGCGATTCGCGCATAAGAAAGTTTCAAAAAGACCGTCATTTGAAGCACATTTCGTGCGCACCCGGCGCTTGCGGACTTCTGTACAGCCTTCCTGATTGCCACTTGGCAGACGGCAAGGGTTAATCTTGAAATTACAAAAACCCGCAAATTTACGGCATAAATTGCATGAACAGGGCACGCCAGCGAGGACGCGGGTCGCCTGATCCGACAGCCATGCGCAAAGGTTAAGCGGATCCTACCGTAGTCATGCGTTCTAGGATTAGCTGCACCGCAACATCGGAACTTCTGCACTGCGGTATCTAAGTCTATATTCATTTCAACGATGAAGCCGTCCTCCAAGAGCTGAATCGAAACTGCAAGGAGACTACGATGTTACTCTCGCTCATCCGCATGATCCAGGCGTTCCGGGATTATCAGCGCAATGTCAGCGAACTGTCCCAGCTCAGCGATCGCGAACTGGCCGATATCGGGCTCGATCGTTCGGACATTCCGCGTGTTGCCGCCGGGACCTATACGGCCTGATTTTTTTCAGCCGCCTGACGAACGGATAACGCCCGCCCCGCTGCGGGCGTTGTCGTTTCCAGTCTTTGGTTTGACGCGTTTTCTTCACGCGAACCGGCATTCCACCCACGGATTGAGTCCGAGGGCATGCTTTGCTCGAAAACGCTATGGTAGGTGCACTAGACCTGAAAACGCGCTAACCCTGCGCGCATGATTTCCTCAACTCCCCAAACTGACACCGTCCATGTGATTGGCGGCGGTCTAGCCGGTTCGGAAGCCGCCTGGCAGGTCGCCAATGCGGGCGTTCGCGTCGTCCTGCATGAGATGCGCCCGTTGCGGATGACCGAGGCGCACCGCACCGAGGGCCTCGCCGAACTCGTCTGCTCCAATTCGTTCCGCTCGGACGACGCCGCCAACAACGCCGTCGGCCTGCTGCATGCCGAGATGCGCCGGCTGGGCTCGCTGATCATGCGCTGCGCCGATTCCAATCAGGTGCCCGCGGGCGGGGCGCTGGCGGTTGACCGCGATGGATTCTCCGCAGCCGTCACCCGCGCCCTGCACGACCATCCCCTGATCGAAATCGACCGCGCCGAAATCGCCGGTCTGCCGCCTGCCGAATGGAGCAATGCGATCGTCGCGACCGGCCCCCTCACCTCGGCGTCGCTGGCCGAGGCGATTCGCGAGCTGACGGATGAGAACGCGCTGGCGTTCTTCGATGCGATCGCCCCGATCGTGCACAAGGATTCCATCGACATGTCGGTGGCGTGGTTTCAGTCGCGTTACGACAAGGTCGGGCCCGGCGGCACCGGCGCCGATTACATCAACTGCCCGATGACGAAAGAGCAGTATGACGCCTTTGTCGCCGCGCTCCTGGCCGGCGAGAAGGTGGATTTCAAGGATTGGGAGACCAACACGCCCTATTTCGACGGCTGCCTGCCGGTCGAAGTGATGGCCGAGCGCGGCCACGAGACGCTGCGGCACGGACCGATGAAGCCGGTCGGGCTGACCAATCCGCACAACCCGACCGTCAAGCCCTACGCCATCGTGCAGCTGCGGCAGGACAACAAGCTCGGCACGCTCTACAACATCGTCGGTTTCCAGACCAAGCTGAACTATGGCGCGCAGCAGCGCGTGTTCCGCACCATTCCGGGCCTCGAGAACGCCGAATTCGCCCGGCTCGGCGGCCTGCACCGCAACACCTTCCTGAACTCGCCAAAACTCCTCGATGGGCAGTTGCGCTTGCGCGCACAGCCGCGGCTGCGCTTCGCCGGCCAGATGACCGGCTGCGAGGGCTATGTGGAATCCGCCAGCATCGGCCTGATCGCAGGCCTCTACGCCGCGGCAAACGCGCGGGCGCAGTCGCTCGAACCGCCGCCCGTGACCACGGCGCTGGGCTCGCTGCTCGGGCATATTACCGGGGGCCATATCGAGACGTCAGAGGCCGGAACGCGCTCATTCCAACCGATGAATATCAATTTCGGTCTGTTCCCGCCGCTTGCGAGCTTGCCGACCAAGAAAGCGGATGGCACGCGGCTGCGCGGCAATGAGAAGACGGTTGCCAAGAAGCAGGCGCTCAGCGCCCGGGCGCTCACCGATCTCGATCGCTGGATCGCCGATCATCTTCGTGTAGCGGCGGCGGCGTAACACCATGAGCTTGCCGAAAGATGACGCCGCCATTCTGTCGGCGCGATGGACCGAAGGCGTGCTGCTGAAGCGCGACGTGTTCTCGACCGTCGAACGCGGCCGGTTTCGCGATGATGCCGGCGAGGTCGACGCGGTGCTGCGCCGGCTCGATCAGGTGCCGCTGTGGTCCTACCCGCTCGCCCGCCATCTGTTTGCCCGCGAACGCCGCGCGCTGACGCTGGCGCGCGATCTCGACGTTGGCCCGAAACTGCTCTGGGCCGGCCGAAATGCGCTGGTGCGCGGCTTCATCGACGGCGTCGCGCTGCATCTGGCCAAGCCCCATGGCGAGCTCGCCTATTTCCGCTCCGCCAAGCTGGCCCTGCGCAAGCTGCACCGCGCCGGCATCTGCCATAACGATCTAGCCAAGGAGCAGAACTGGCTGCGCGGCAGCGATGGCCGCGCCTATGTGACCGATTTTCAACTGGCGGCCTGCTTCAAGACAAGAAGCCGCCTGTTCCGGATCGCGGCCTATGAGGATTTGCGCCATCTGCTGAAGCACAAACGCAGCTATGCGCCACAGGCGCTGACCCCGATGGAGCGCAAGATTCTCGCGCGCAAATCCTTGGTCGCCAGCATCTGGCTCAAGACCGGCAAGAAGGTCTACCAGGCCGTCACTCGCGGCCTGTTCAACTTCACCGATCGCGAAGGTGGCGGCCGCCGGCTGGTCAACGACGCGCCCGTCCTGATCGACCTGATTAGGAAGAACCCTGACGTGCGCGACACCGCCATTGTCGCATTCGCCGACCGCCGCACCGGCGTGGGGCTGTACGCTTTTGTCGAGGCCGACAATGTCGCGCTGGAAAAGCAGTTGCGCAGCGAACTGTCCTCTGCCAAGGGCGTCAAGCCACCGGAGCATATCCAGGTGGTGCACGCCTTGCCGCGCGATGCCGCCGGCAAGCCGCGCACCGAGATTCTGCAACTCGTCGCGATGAACCAGCTCGACCTGATCGAGCCGCTGATCACGAGCGAGGTCGACCGCGCGTTCCTGAAAGACATTCTGGAGAGCCGCAAGAATTTGCGGGACCGGTTCAATTTCGAGAGCAGCGAGTTGAACTCGCGTTAGGTACTCCAGCGTCATTGCGGCAGAAATCGTAGGGTGGGCAAAGGCACGCAGTGCCGTGCCCACCATCAAGCGTCATCCTGATCTGCAGATGGTGGGCACGCTCCGCTTTGCCCACCCTACGATTCTTGCCGCAATGACGGTCTGAGCTTCGCTACCCGCCGAACTCCCGCGATCGCGACGCCCGCCACAACGTCCACAAGGTCTGCAACCGCGACGTCGTGTACGGCACGAAAGGATCGACGTCCGCACGCGACATGCGCTTCAGATCGTGGCGGACCAGCGCCAGCGGCAGGAACACCGGCCGCACCTGCGGCGGCACGTGTGAGAGCAGCTCGAAGGCCGTGCCGAGATGCTTTCGGGCGTCTCCCACCAATTGATCGATCGCGGCGCGCGCATTTGGTGTCTGCTTGCCGGAAAAAACTTGCTCCATCCCGCTGCCGTGTTGCTGCAGCAACTGCAGCGGCAGGAGCAGTTGCCGCCGCGCGGCATCGAGCGGCAGCGCTGCGATGACATGCGCCATGCCTTGGGCCAGCCCGGCATGGCGCGCGATATGGTCGATCACGGCCGATGGCGGCGTTACGATCCGCGCGCCGAGCGAGAACAGCACCGAGGAGGTGTCGGTGACATAGCCTTCCAGCGCCGCCATCGACGGCATCGGATCGTTGTAGAGGTCGAACTGATGCTCCTCGATCAGCCGCGACAGCGGCTCAACCGGCAGGCGGAATTCGCCGATGGTCTGCAGCAGTTCGGCCGCGACCGGATTGCCTTCGACGCCGCCATGGCCGGCGCCTTCCAGCATGTCGGTCCACCATTGCAGCCGTATTTCGCCCGGCAACGGCTGGCTGACCTGCTCGCGCACGCGCGATATCTCGACATTGAAGGCGTAGACCGACAGCAGCGCGCGGCGCTGGCTCGCCGGAAGAAACAGCGTCGATGCGTAGCGGGCGAAGTCGTGCGTGCGCACCAGATCGGCGCAGAACGCGGCGGAATCCTTCGACGTCGCCGCCCCGCTCATGGCACCGCGATCAACGCCGCCGCGACCCGCCGGCGCTCGCCCAGCATGATGTTGTAGGTGCGGATCGCAGGTCCGGTCTGCATCGCATCGAGCACCACGCGCACGGCGCGCAGCGCCTCACGAAGGCCCCGCGGCGGCACCCAGACTTCAGTGCCGGTGCCGACGATCAGCGTGTCGATGGAATTGGCGGCCTTGAATACGCGCGCAAGCGAATATTCGTCGATCTCCGCAGGCCTGGTCACCTGCCAGGTCCAGATCGCATCCGGCAGGCACAACAGCGAGCCGCGATGCGACATGTCGGCGAAGGCGAAGCCACCCTTGCCGTAGGCTTCGATCGGCGCCGACCTCGGAAGATGCGGAGCGTCCGAGGATGTGGCCATGACTACTTCTTTGCCGGCGTATCCGGCTTCTTCGCAGGCGTATCCGGCGCGTCGCGGTGCTCACCGACGCCGAGATAAATCAGGATCGGCGCCGCGATGAAGATCGAGGTGTAGGTGCCAACCAGCAGCGCGCCGAACACCATGACGGCCGTAAAGCTGTGGATCGCGTGTCCACCGAACAACAACAGCGCCAGCAACGCCAGCGTCACCGTGACGTGGGTGATGATCGAGCGCGACAGGGTCGAATTGATGGATTCGTTCAGCAGTTGCGGCATCGGCATTTTCTTGTAACGCCGCAGCATTTCCCGGATGCGATCGTAGATCACGACCGTATCGTTCAGGGAGTAACCGAGAATCGTCAATAACGCGGCAATACTCGTGAGGTCGAAATCGACCTGCGAGATCGACATGAAGCCGATCGTCAACACGATATCGTGGACGTTGGCGATCATGGCGCCGAGCGCGAACTGCCATTCGAACCGGAACCAGAGATAGATCAGGATTGAGAAAATCGCGAGCATCATGCCGAGCATGCCGTAAGCCAGCAATTCGCCGGAGACGCGCGGCCCCACCACTTCGACGCGGCGATATTCCACGGTGTCGCCGAGCGCACCGCGGACCTTCTGCACCGCTACCTGCTGCGCGGCGTCTCCCCCGGGCTGTTCGGCTACGCGTATCAGTACGTCGGCCGGGCCGCCGAACTGCTGCAACTGAATGTCGCCGAGCCCGAGATTGCTCAGTGACGCGCGCATTGCGCCGATGTCGGAGGAACCGGACTTGGACTGCACCTCAAGCAGCGTGCCGCCCTTGAAGTCGATGCCGAAATTCAGCCCGTGGGTGAAAAACAGCACGATCGCGAGGATCGAAAGAGCCGCGGAGATCGGGAAGCTGATGCGACGAAAGCGCGTGAAATCGAAATGCGTGACGTCAGGGACGATGCGCAAGGGCGGCAACAGGTCCAGCACGCTGACCACGGTCAGCACGATAATCAGAATGCCAAGTCCAATGAGAACGTATTCAGTCACAAACCAGATTCCTAGATCGGCACGGTTTTGGGCCGCTTCCACCGCACCCAGCCGGCGACGATCAGGCTGGTGAGCGTAAACGCTGTAAAGACCGTGGTGATGATGCCGATGCCGAGCGTGACGGCGAATCCGCGGACCGGACCGGTGCCGATATAGAACAGCACCGCGGCGGCGATGAAGGTAGTGATATTGGAGTCCAGAATAGTCGCCAGTGCGCGCCTGAATCCGGCATCAATCGCCGAAATCGCATTGCGCCCGCCGCGCAGTTCCTCACGGATGCGCTCGTAGATCAGCACGTTGGAATCGACCGCGATACCAACGGTCAGCACGATGCCGGCGATGCCGGGCAGCGTCAGGGTAGCATTCAGCAGCGACAGAATGCCGAAGATCATCGCGACGTTGATGGCAACCGCGATATTGGCGAACACGCCGAACAGCCGGTAGGTCAAAAGCATGAACGCGACGACCAGGATCGAGCCGACGTAAGCCGCGAGTTTGCCCTTCTCGATTGAATCCTGGCCAAGACCGGGACCAACGGTGCGTTCCTCGATCACGGTCAGCGGCGCCGGCAGCGCGCCGGCGCGGAGCAGCAGCGCCAGCTCGTTGGCCTGCTGCACCGTGAAGCTGCCGGAAATCTGGCCTTGCCCGCCGGTGATCGGCTCGCGGATCACGGGGGCAGAGATCACCTTGTTGTCGAGGATGATGGCAAAGGGTTGCCCGACGTTCTCCGACGTCGCTTGCGCGAATTTGCGCGAGCCCGAACTATTGAACTTGAAGCTCACGATCGGCTCGTTGGTGCGCTGGTCGAAGCCCGGCTGCGCGTCGGTGAGATCGCCGCCCGATACCAGTACCTGCCTCTTGATGAGGTAGGGCACCTTCGGCGATTGCTCGCTCATCAGAACTTCCGAATCGGCCGGCACCCGTCCCTGTTGCACCTGATCCGGCGAGACCGACGGATCGACCATGCGGAATTCCATCTTGGCGGTCTGGCCGAGGATGCGCTTCAACTCGGTTGGATCCTGCAAACCCGGCACCTGGACCAGGATACGATCGGTGCCTTGCCGCTGGATCAGAGGCTCGACAGTGCCCAACTGGTTGATACGGCGCTCGACGATCTGGATCGACTGTTCGATCGTTTGCCGTATGCGCTCGGTAATGGCGGCTTGCGGCACCGTGAGGCGGATCAGGCCGCCGCCGGCATCCGAGACTTCGAGGCTGCGCTGCCCTGAGGAGCCGAGCAGACCGCCAAGCGGCTGCGACAGCTCGCGCAGCTTGGTGAGGGCCGCCTGCTGATCACTCTCCTTGACGCGGACTTCGGCGGCGTCGCCGCGGACGGCAAGGCCGGTATAGCCGATCTTGGCATCACGCAGCACGCGGCGGACTTCGTCGCGCACCTGATCGAGCTTTTCCTTCTTCACATAGTTGGAATCGACTTCGAGCAGCAGGTAGGAACCGCCCTGCAGATCGAGGCCGAGCACGATGTGGCGCTGCGCCCAGAGCGGCCAGGTCTTCACCTTGTCCTGGGGGAAGAAATTCGGAACGGCGAACAGGCAGACGACGAGCGCCGTCATAATGATCGCCAGCGCCTTCCACCGCGTGAAATACAACATCGAGTAGACCCGTCAGACCCAGGAAAAATGCGCCGCGGTTGCGGCGCGTAAATCAGCTCGCGGACGTCTCGTCCTTGGCGGTTTCAGCTTTTTCCTTGGCCGGCTCGCCCTTGGCGCGGACGCCGGAAATCATCTGCCGCATCTGCCGCACGCGGACACCGTCCGAAATCTCGAACTCGATCTGGTCGTCATCGACAACCTTGGTCACCTTGCCGACGAGGCCGCCCGAGGTCACCACCGTGTCGCCGCGGCGGATATTCTTCACGAGTTCCTGATGATCCTTCACCTTTTTCTGCTGCGGGCGCAGAATCAGGAAATACATGATCACGAAGATCAGCGCGAACGGCAGCAACGACATCAACATGCTGTTGGCATCGCCACCGGCTGCAGCCTGGGCGTACGCAGGGGTAATCAGCATTCGAACAATCCTCGTGAGACGGGAAAGAACCGGCCATGCCTGGGCATAGGGCTTGGGCACGTCGCCGGTTCGGGCAAATTCGCGCGGACTATAGCGGCGGCGGGCCCAATTGCAACGTGGCCCGCCCCCTCATTTAGGCCGCTTGCGGGACCATCCAAGGCCCGATAAGGCTGCGCGGTCAGGAACTGCAAAAATGTCCAAAAAAGCCAAGAAAACAACGGCTCGCGCCACCCCCAAAGCAGCCTCGCGAGCCATTGCAAAAACCGCGACAAAACGTCCGGCAAACAGCCTTAACGGTGCCACGGCCGAGCGGATCGCCACGGCACTGGAAGCTATCGCCGGTCACCTTTCCGCAGCCTCTCCGGCGGGTGGGACCGCTGAGTCGTTCGGCTCCGCCGACGCCTTTGTCTGGCATCCGGACGGACGCCTTTCGCCGGTGCCGCGCGTCAGCCGCGTCGACCTCGGCCTGCTCAGGGGTATCGACCGGATGCGGGATATCCTGATCGAAAACACCGAACGCTTCGCCGACGGCCTGCCCGCCAACAACGCGCTGCTCTGGGGCGCCCGCGGCATGGGCAAATCCTCGCTGGTGAAGGCAACTCACGCCAATATCAACATCGACCGCAAACCGGCCGACCGGCTGAAGCTGATCGAGATCCACCGCGAGGATATCGAGAGCCTGCCGGGCCTGATGGATCTCCTGCGCAGCTCCGATTTCCGCTTCATCGTGTTCTGCGACGACCTCTCTTTCGACGGCAACGACGCTTCCTACAAGTCGCTGAAGGCGGTGCTGGAAGGCGGTATCGAGGGACGTCCCGACAACGTCATCCTCTACGCCACCTCGAACCGGCGGCACCTGCTGGCGCGCGAGATGATCGAGAACGAACGCTCGACCGCGATCAACCCGGGCGAAGCGGTCGAGGAGAAGGTGTCGCTGTCGGACCGTTTTGGTCTCTGGCTCGGCTTCCATCGCTGCAGCCAGGACGAATATCTGGCGATGGTACGCGGCTATTGCGGCCATTTCGGCATCGAGATGGGCGACGAGGAGCTGGAGCGCGAGGCGCTGGAATGGTCGACCACCCGTGGCTCGCGGTCGGGCCGCGTCGCCTGGCAGTTCACGCAGGAACTGGCGGGACGGCTGGGTGTGAGGCTTTCGGGGAAGTGACGCGGTCGTGCCCTACCCCTGGCGTCATCCCCGCGAAGGCGGGGACGCCGCGGCTTCACGGCTCAATCGCACGTGCTCTGGAATACTGGATCGCCCGGTCAGGCCGGGCGACGACAGTGGTGGGTGTGGCGACGCCGCTGCGCAGCTAGCCGATCACGCCCCGTTCAGGAATTGAAGCGGGTCAACCGGTGAAGATCCCTTGCGGATCTCGAAGTGGAGCTGCGGCGATCCCACCTCGCCAGATTGACCCGATTTGGCAATGATCTGGCCGCGCTTGATCGTATCGCCGCGCTTTACCAGCAGTTCACTCGCATGGGCATATGCGGTGACGTAACCGTTGGAATGCCGCACCAGAACCAGATTGCCGTAACCCTTGAGCTCGTTACCGGAATAGGCAACCACGCCGTCTTCCGCCGCCTTCACCGGCGTGCCTTCGGGCACCGCCAGGTTGATGCCGTCATTCGACTTGCCGTTGGTCTTGGCGCCGTAGCTGGTGATCACCTTACCGCGCACCGGCCAGCGGAAGGTCGGCAGCGCGCCGGTGGCTTCGCTCGGCTTGATCGACGCGGGTTCGGCGGCGGGCTTTTCTTCCACGACATTGGTGGTGGCGGACGCCAGCCGCGCGCTCTGCGGCGGACCGCCGGCGGACGCCATCTTGGTGGCTGGTGCTGCAACCTGGGCAACCGGCTGGGCGGGTGCGGCGGCAACGGGCTGCGCCACTGGCGCAACGGCCGCGGACCTCGAACCGGGCACGGTGAGCTTCATGCCAAGGCTGAGCTTGGCGGATTGATCGAGATTGTTGGCCTTGGCGAGTTCGGTAACCTGGACATTGTTCCGGCGCGCGATGCTCATCAGCGTATCGCCGCGATTGACAATATGAACGCTCGGCGGCGTGGCCGCAGCGGCGACCGGCTTGCTGGCCGGGGGCGCGAGCGCCGGCGCGGCCGCAGCCACCGCGGTCTGCCGCGGAATGATCAGTTGCTGGCCGGGCGACAGCACGCGCGGTCCCTTGTAGCCATTGGCCTGCAGGATCGCGGCAGATGAAACGTTGTAGCGCTTGGCCAGAATGTCGAGCGTGTCGCTGGTGCCGACGATGATCGTGGTGCCGTTCGGCGCAGCCGGACGCGCGGCCGCTACCGAGCGCGGCGGTACCGTGGCGGTGGTCTCGATGGGGGAATGGGACGGCGGCGCATAGGACGAAATCCCGCGCCCTCCTCCCGACACCCCGCCCGAACTGGCCGGATAGGCGGGCGGTGCAGCAACGGCTGGCGGCGGCAAGGCCTGGGACTGGAATTGCGGCGTGGACGCCTGCGGCCGGGCGTATTCCGGCGACTCGCGGCGTTCTGCGGCGGGCGACCGCACCGAACCGGTCGCTTCGGGCTGCGAGGCAAAGGGATTGGAGAAATCGGAAAAGCGCGTCTGCATATCGGCGCTGCAGCCGGCAAAGCCGACCGACATCAGCGCCAGCACCGCGACCTGCGGCATCCGACGCGAGCGAAGCAACTCGGCGACACGGGACATGGTTACTCACTCGTACGCAACAAAATACTGTTTTGAGTAAACACGTATCGAGTAAATAACCGCTTAACCCTTGGAATAAGATGTTGGCGGGAACTGCCAATCCGGGCTTCTACAGCTCGCGCGCAATTCCCGGCAGGGCTGGGACGAAGCGGACATCGACCAATTCCTTGCGCTCGAACCCGCTGTCCGTCCTGATCATCCTGACCAGCGTCTGGCTGCCGTGATGGGGGCCGACCGGCGCGATCAGGATGCCGCGCGGCACCAGCCGCTCCAGCAGCTTTTCCGGAATTTGCTCCATCGCGGCGGTGACGATGATGCGGTCGAAATCGCCCGCGCCCGCCGGTATGTCGAAGCCGTCGCCGTACATCACCTCGATATTGTAATAGCCGAGCGCTTCGAGCCGGTCGCGGGCCGTGTCCGCCAGCGTCCGGTAGCGCTCGATGGTCAGGACATGCGCGCACAACCGCGACAGCACCGCGGCCTGATAGCCGGAGCCGGTACCGATCTCGAGGACCTTGTGGCCCTTTTGCAGTTGCAGTTGCTCGGTCATGTAGGCCACCACGAAGGGCTGGCTGATGGTCTGCCCGCAGGCGATGCCGAGCGCGCTGTCCCGGTAGGCATGACCGCGATCGCCAGCCGCCACGAAAACCTCCCGCGGCACCGCTTCCATGGTGCGCAGCACCGCCTGATCGCTGATCCCCCGCCGCCGCAGGGTGAGCTGAAACATCATTTTCTCGGGCGGTTCTTGCGACATTGCGGTCTCGCGGCGGGCTCAGGCCTCGCCGAGATGTAATAGCCTGCGCGCACTTAAGGAAGAATTTCCTCAAGATTTCGGTTCCTGCTAAGGGAACCGTTGTCGCGCCCGCGGCGTTAGGGCACGGCAAATCCACAGCCGGAGCCTTTGCTTCAAAGCGTGCCGGTTCATGTCGACGTTGCGCCAAGGGGTGTTTTTTGCGAACCTCAAAGCCTTGGAAGGGCAAGGATTCCCCTCATGATAGCGACACGGCCGGCGGGCTGTTCTGTTTTCCTCGTTGAAGACGAGGTTATGATCCGGATGATGGTCGCTGACATGCTGGAAGAGCTGGGCCACAGCGTAGCTGCCGAGGCCGGCGAAATCGGTGAAGCGGTCAAGCTGGTGCAATCGACCGAATTCGATCTCGCCATTCTCGACGTCAACGTCAACGGCAAGGTGATCACGCCGGTGGCCGAACTGATCACGGCGCGCAACCGGCCGTTCATCTTTGCAACCGGCTACGGCTCCTCCGGCCTGCCCCAGGAATATCGCGACCGCCCCGCGCTGCAGAAGCCATTCCAGCTGGAAACACTGGCTCAGGTCATCGCCGCGACCATGAAGAGCGCGCCGGTTTAGGCGGCGCGTTGCGAACGTAGCCCGGATGGAGCGGAGCGCAATCTGGAGGCGATCTCGCAAGCCGACAAGCCGATCCCGGATTGCGCTCCGCTCCATCCGGGCTACTGCGCAGTCGCTTCACGTCATTTCAGCGTCGTCGTCAGCGCTTCCGAGAACGCTTCATCGGTCCGATCGAGCCGCAGCGGCGTGACCGATACATAGCGTGCAGCAAGTGCGGCAAGGTCGGTGCCTTCGGCCGGCGTATCCATCATCGCGGCGCGCTCGAAGCCGATCCAGAAATAGGGATTGCCGCGGCCATCGTGGCGCTTGTCGACCTTGAGGAAGCCGAGATTGCGCTTGCCCTGCCGCGTCACGCGAACGCCGTTGACCTGGTCCGGCGTGCAGGCCGGAAAATTGACGTTGATCACAGTGTTCTTCGGCACGCCCGCATCGATCACCTTGCGCAGGATGTCCGGACCGAATTTCAGCGCGGTGTCCCACAGCGGCGCGTGACGGGTCTCGATGGAAAATTCCTGGCTCAGTGCAAACGACGGGATTCCCAGGATCGTGCCTTCGAGGGCACCGGCGATGGTGCCGGAATAGACGACATCCTCGGCCACGTTGCGGCCCTTGTTGACGCCGGACAGCACCAGATCGGGCATCTTCTCGCCGAGGATGTGGCGCGAACCCATGATCACGCAATCGGTCGGCGTGCCCCGCACCGCGAAATGGCGCGGACCGACTTCGCGCAGCCGCAAGGGATCGTTCAGCGACAGCGAGTGCGAGACGCCGGACTGATCGAGCTCCGGCGCCACGATCCAGACGTCGTCGGACAGCGCGCGGGCGATCTCCTCGACGATCTTCAAGCCCGGGGCATGGATGCCGTCGTCGTTGGTGCAGAGAATTCGCATCCGTCAAAATGCCTTCTGGTTCAGGTCGCGGCAGGCTCTTGCCTTTGGGCGTCGTCTTATCCGGCTATCGCGGCTGAGGCAAACCGGCCCATTTCCTCATGTTTTCTTCACCCAGACGCGCCAAGGACGCGCGAATCTAGCGCCGCCGTCGATTTTCATCTGCAGGTCTGGCGATTCCTGCTTTGGCCGCTCGAGAGGCTGTGGACTCACGGCCTCCGGTGGTGCCGGAGGCGGCTGCGGCGGCTCAACGGTAGCAGGCCGCTCCGGCTTCGGCGGCGGAGACGGTGCGATGGGCTCGATCGCTACAACCGGCGGCGGCGCTACCGATGTCGATTCCGCCTGCGTGTGCGGATGTCGCGTTCGCGCAACCGCCAGCCCCTTGTCGAAATCCGCAGCGTTAAGCCACTCCTTGGCATGCATGCGCTCGATCAGATCGTCGTCCCACAGGCGCGCCACTTCGATATCGAAGGCGCCCATCAGCCGCTGGTCGATCAATTGCATCCCGTGGCCGGTAACAGCCCATTGCCTCCCGATCCAAAGGATGTCGCGATGCAATGCCATTTTCGCCTTGCGCTATTTGTCCCGCTCGATCGTCTTGAGCCCGCCCATATAGGGCTGCAACATTTCGGGCACCGCGATCGCGCCGTTTTCCTGCTGATAGGTTTCCATGACCGCGATCAGCGCGCGGCCGACCGCTGTGCCGGAGCCGTTCAGCGTGTGCACGAAGCGCGGCTTGCCGTCGGGCCCACGCGAGCGCGCGTCCATGCGGCGCGCCTGGAAGTCGCCGCACACCGAGCAGCTCGAGATTTCGCGATAAGCGCCGCCCTCGCCCTGCCCCGGCATCCAGACCTCGATGTCGTAGGTTTTTTGCGCGGAGAAACCCATGTCGCCAGAGCACAGCGTCATCACGCGGTAATGCAGATCGAGCCGTTTGAGCACTTCCTCGGCGCAAGACAGCATGCGCTCATGTTCGTCGCGGCTGGTCTCAGGCGTTGCGATCGACACCAACTCGACTTTTGTAAACTGATGCTGTCGGATCATGCCGCGGGTATCGCGGCCTGCCGCGCCCGCTTCCGCGCGAAAGCACGGCGTCAGCGCGGTCAGCCGCATCGGCAGCTCTTTTTCGTCGACGATGGATTCGCGAACGAGATTGGTCAGCGAGACTTCGGCGGTGGGAATGAGACCGAGACGTTCGGTCTTCAATCGTTCGTCGGGCGCCACTAGCAATTCGCCCTTGATAGCCCAGAACTGGTCGTCCTCGAATTTCGGCAATTGGCCCGTGCCGAACATCACAGCGTCGCGCACTAGCAACGGCGGGTTGACCTCGATGTAGCCATGCTCGTTGGTGTGCAGATCGAGCATGAACTGTCCGATCGCGCGCTCGAGCCGCGCCAACCCCTTCTTCAGCACCACGAAGCGGGCGCCACTCAATTTCGCGGCCGCCTCGAAATCCATGTAGCCGAGCGCGCCGCCGAGATCGTCATGCGGCTTCGGCGTGAAGGCATAGTTGCGGATCTTGCCGTAGACGTGGCGCTGCACATTGCCCTGCTCGTCTGCGCCTTCGGGCACATCGTCGAGCGGCAAGTTCGGGATAGCTGCGAGCTCTTCCCCCAACTCCTCGTCGGCCGTCTTGGCTGCAAGCTCGAGCCCCGGCATCGTGGTCTTGAGTTCGGCGACTTCCTCCATCAGCTTGTTGGCGCGCGCGTCATCCTTGGCCTTCTTGGCCTCGCCGATTTCCTTCGACGCCGCATTGCGCCGCGCCTGCGCTTGCTCCGACGCGAGGATCGCCGCACGGCGTTTTTCATCGATCGTCAGCAGCGCAGCCGACAGCGGCGCCAGCCCGCGGCGCTTCAGTCCGGCATCGAACGCCTGGGGGTTGTCGCGGATCGATTTGATGTCGTGCATAGCGGGTCAGGTCCTCAAGCGTGCGCGTTGGAAGTCAACCCATTATGTTGACATTCAACGGTGCGCCTCCGTACCACACCCGTCATCACCCGCGAAAGCGGGTGATCCAGTATTCCAGAGCAGATGCGATAGAGTCGAGAGGCCTCGGTGTACTGGATTCCCCGCTTTCGCGGGGAATGACGGCCGATTAGGGGGCGAGAACGACGCCCTACTCGGCCGGGTTGGTTTCCGGAGGCGGGCTGGCGGGCGGTGTGCCTGACGCGGCCTGCGCGGCCGCGGCCTTCTTTTCCACCATGCGGACCGCGACGATCGCGCCCTCGTACAGCAATAACAGCGGTATCGCGAGCGAGGCCTGGCTGATGACATCGGGCGGCGTCAGAACGGCGGCGATCACGAAGGCGATCACGATGAAATAGCGCCGCTTCTCGCGAAGCATCTGCGAGGTGACGATGCCGATCCGCCCCAAAAGCGTCAGGATCACCGGAAGCTGGAACGCGATGCCGAACGCGAAGATCAACGACATCATCAGCGACAAATATTCGCCGACCTTCGGCAACAACTGGATCTTCGCACTCTCATCGCCGCCCATCTGCTGCATGCCGAGCGAGAACCGCACCAGCATCGGCAGCACGATGAAGTAAACCAGTAGCGAGCCGAGTATGAAGAAGAACGGCGTGGCGACCAGGTAAGGCAGGAACGCACCGCGCTCATGCTTATAGAGGCCGGGCGCCACGAACATGTAGATCTGCCCGGCAACGATCGGGAACGAGATGAAGGCAGCGCCGAACATCGCCAGCTTCAATTGCGTCAGGAAATATTCCAACAGCGCGGTATAAATGAATGTCGAATTCTCGGCGCCCGCCACCCAGACGAAGGGCCAGACCAGCACGTTGTAGATCTGCTTGGCGAAGAAGAAGCAGAAGATGAACGCAATACCGAAGGCCAATAGCGCCTTGATCAGCCGCGAGCGCAGCTCGATCAAATGATCCATCAATGGCGCCTTGCTGGCCTCGATGTCCTCGACGGTCATGACGCTTTGGCGTCCTTGAGAACGTCAGGCGCCGCCGGCGCGATATCCTGCGCCGCCGCCTGAACTTCACGCGTGATCACAAGTGGCTCGGACGCCGCCGCATGCGCCTCGGCTTCCGCAAAGGTCTCCGGCGTCGGTGCGGCCGGCGTTGTCGGGGTGACGGGTTCGCCGATCGCGGACGCCACCTGCGCGTCGTTGGGTTGGGTGGCGGCAGGCTTGTCGATGTCGCCGATCTGCAGGGCGTCGCCGACATCCTTCTGCAGCGAGGTCATGACGTTGGCGGGGGAGAGGCCTGTCGCCACGTCCTTGACCTCGTCAAAGCTCTTCTTGAGGTCGGCCATTTCGGCCTCGCGCATGGCCTCCTGAAACTGGCCCTGGAATTCGGACGCCATCTTGCGCGCCTTGCCCATCCATTGTCCGACCATGCGCAGCACGCCCGGCAGCTCTTTCGGGCCGATGGCGATCAGCGCGACAACCGCGATGACGACCAGTTCACTCCACCCGATGTCGAACATGAATTCTTCCGCTCGCGCGAGACGTCCGCGCCCAAATCCCTATTTAGCAAGATTTGGGGACGCCCGCGCCTTTTCTCAAACCGGCTTTCAACCGATGTCCGGTTCAGACAGCCTTGCTGCCGACATCCGTCCGTGCCGCCGTCGGCGCCGGCGTTGCATTGTGGTCGATGCTCTTCACCGGCTCGGCGGGCTTTTCGGGTGCCTTGTCATCGTCCTGCAAGCCCTTCTTGAAGGACTTGATGCCCTGCGCGACATCACCCATCAGGTCCGAAATCTTGCCGCGGCCGAACAACAGCAGGACCACTGCGATCACGACGATCCAGTGCCAAATGCTAAGCGAACCCATCCTGCAACCCTCCAAAAAAGAGACGGCCGGCTTCCGGCCAAGCTTTGGCGGAAGGTAGGCCCGAGAGGTATCAAAAACAAGGACCCCTGCCGCGGCAAATCGCTGTCGCGGCTACGTATTATGGCTATCATTAACCCCGATTGCGGGGCTAGCCGGCTGAGCCTTCAGAACCAGTTCCACCGCCCTCTTCGGGATCGGCGGCCGGCGCCAGCAGGAGTTCCAGAGTATCGCCGGCGTCGAGCGGATCCTCGTCCTCACGCAACGCCACGTCGTCGGACGGCGTCGGAACGCTGAATCCGGAGGGCAGCCGCGAATCCAGTAGCCCCGTACCCTTCAACTCTTCCAGGCCCGGCAGGTCGCCGAGCGCTTCCAGGCTGAACTGCGACAGGAACGCTTCGGTCGTGCCGAAGGTGAGCGGCCGGCCCGGCGTCTTGCGACGACCGCGGGGACGGATCCAGCCGGTTTCCAGCAGCACATCCAGCGTTCCCTTGGACGTGATCACGCCGCGGATCTCCTCGATCTCGGCGCGCGTCACCGGCTGGTGATAGGCGATGATCGCAAGCACCTCGATCGCCGCCCGCGACAGGCGCCGTGTCTCCGTGCTTTCGCGCGTCATCAGCCACGACAGATCGCCGGCGGTGCGAAAGGTCCATTTGTTGGCGACGCGCACCAGGTTGACGCCGCGCGGAGCATATTCCGCCTGCAGTTGCGCCAGCGCCGCCTTGACGTCGACGCCATCGGGCATGCGCTTGGCAAGCGTCGCCTGATCGATCGGCTCGGCAGAGGCAAACAGCAGCGCTTCGAGAAGCCGCAATTCCTCGGGCCGCGCCTCAACTTCGATATTCTGGTCGATGGGATGATCCTCGGCATCTTCCATGCGTTTTTCCGCCAGGCTTGCCATGGCTAGGTCTCCTTCCACTACTCGACCGTCATATCCGGCGCGGGCATCGCTGCCTGCGGCGGACGCTTACGAAAATACAGCGGCGCGAACGCCTCTTTCTGGTTCAATTCCATCTCGCCTTCGCGCACCAGTTCGAGTGCAGCGGCGAAGCTCGACGCAAACACCGTCGCCCGCTGCGAGGGATCGACGACGTAGCTGAGCAGGAAATCGTCGAGGCAGCTCCAGTCCCCGGCCTCGGTCATGCCGACTAGCCGCTCCAGCGAGGCGCGTGCCTCGGCCAGCGACCACACCGTGCGCTTGGCCAGATGCACCGTCGCCAGCACGCGCTGCTGGCGCTGTACGGAATAGGCGGTGAGCAGATCGAACAGGGTTGCGGTGAATTTGGGGTGACGGATTTCGGCGATCGATTCCGGATTGCCGCGCGGAAAGATATCGCGCTGGAACTGCGGGCGGTTCATCAGCCGGTTGGCGGCTTCGCGGATCGCCTCGAGCCGGCGCAGCCGGTTGGCAAGCGCGGTCGCCATTTCTTCCGCACTCGGTCCGTCCGGCGTGGGTGGTTCAGGCAGCAGCAGGCGTGATTTCAGGTAGGCGAGCCAGGCAGCCATCACGAGGTAATCGGCTGCGAGTTCGAGGCGGATCTTTCGCGCGGCCTCGATGAACGTCAGATACTGGTCGGCCAGCGCCAGGATCGAAATCTTGGCGAGATCGACCTTCTGCTGCCGCGCCAGCGTCAGCAGCAGGTCGAGCGGGCCTTCATAGCCCTCGACGTCGACGACGAGCGCCGCCTCGCTGTCGGTGATTTGGGCGGGCCGTCCGGTTTCAAACGATAGAATCTCAGCCGTCATGCCGTTCCTACCCGATCCATCAACGCTTCAAGTTCAGCCCGTGCCGCCTGCCGGTCGAAGGGCTCGGGCTGTTTTCGCGAGGCCAGCGCCCGCCTGGCGCGATCCAGGGCTTCGCCCGCCAGCTCCGGCGTCTCGCGCGCCACGTCGCGCATCTCGTCGAGCCTGCCGTTGCAATGCAGGACCATGTCGCAGCCGGCGTTGACGATGGCGCGGGTCCGCTCGGCGATCGATCCCGCCAGGGCATTCATGGACACGTCGTCACTCATCAACAAGCCTTGGAACCCAATTACGCCGCGAATCACCTGCCGGATGATTGTCGCAGAAGTCGTCGCCGGTTGGGCGGGGTCAAGCGCGCTAAACACAACATGTGCGGTCATCGCCATCGGCAGGTCCGCCAGCGGTTGAAAGGCCGCGAAATCGGTCCGTTCCAGCTCATTGCGCGACGTATCGACCGTCGGAAGCTGGTGATGGCTGTCGGCAGTGGCCCGGCCGTGACCGGGAATATGCTTCAGAACCGGCAGGACGCCGCCCTGTTCCAGTCCCTCGGTGACGGCGCGGGCGATCGCCGCGACCTTGGCCGGCTCGGTTCCATAGGCCCGGTTGCCGATCACGGCGTCGGCCCCAGCCACCGGGACGTCCGCCAGCGGCAGGCAGTCGACGGTGACGCCGAGGTCGATCAGGTCAGCCGCGATCAGCCGCGAGCTGAGCCGCGCAGCCTTTAGCCCCAGCGCCTTGTCGAGGTCGTAGAGCGCGCCGAACACGGCGCCAGGCGGATAGACCGGCCAGTGCGGCGGCCCAAGCCGGGCGACCCGCCCGCCTTCCTGGTCGATCAGCACCGGCGCATCCGCCTCGCTCAGGCAATTCCGCATTTCCCCAACAAGCGCAGCGACTTGATCGGGGGTCTCGATATTGCGTTTGAACAGAATGAAGCCCCACGGCCGCATCCCACGGATGAACTCGCGCTCCGTGGCGCTCAGTTCCAGTCCCGATACGCCCGTGATGAATGCGTGGCTGCTCATGGGGGCCGATTAGGCCCCTCGCAGCCCCGGGGTCAAGGAAACCGCCGTTAATTCCTTTGGACGAAGCACTGCCCGCCGGCAGATTTCAGGCTGCTGCAGACCTGCGCCGCCTCCTCGGACGAGCCGAACGGGCCGGCGAAGGCGCGGTAATAGACGCCCTTTTCGCCGAGATCGACGCGTTTCACCAGCGACGAGTGCGGCCCCAGCACGCTCGGGAACTTACCCTGGAGCGCGCGATAGGAGGCCTGTGCGTCGGCTTCGTTCTTCTGCGAGGAGACCTGAACCAGATAGCCGCCGCTGGTCGGAGCCGGAGCGGCCGTCTGGGCCGGATTGGTCGCCGCCATCCGGGCCGGCGGCGCGGAATCGGGCGCTTGTCCTGCTTGGGGAGCGAGCGACATCGGCGTATTGGCGCTGGCATTGGCGGATGCCGGGTTACGCGCCGGCGGTACGGTGGGACCGGGACCAGGAGCCGCGGCCTGGGCAGCGACGGATCGCGTCGGCAGCGCTGGCCTCTGCGGCGCGTTGGCGCCTGCCGGGATACCGCCGTTCTCGGCAGCGTCGCCCTTGACCGCGAGCGTCCTGATCCTGCGCGGTTCGTTGTTCGGCATCGTGCCGTTGGCGGCCGAAGCCATCGGCGCCGACGGAGAAACACTCGAGGCCGGCGGCGGGTTGGCGTTCTGGTTCAGCGGCGGAAACACCACGCGCGGCCCGCCGGACCTCGAATTGACGTCGACCGGAGTTTCTTCGCGCGACACCAGCTTCTCGCCGCCATCGCCCGACAGCATGCGGTCGGGGGTCTTGCCAGCGCCGGCGTCTGATGGCGCCGGCACCACCTTGGTCGGGCTGTTGTCGGCCCTGATGATCGGCGGCTCGCCACTGCGGGGCGAACCGACAAAGGTGCGGTAGGCAAAAGCAGCCCCGGTCCCCACCACTGCCAGCGCCAGCACGGCGGCGACCGTCATCAGGCCGCTCGAGCGCTTCTTCGGCGCGGGCTCTTCCTCATATTCGCCCTGGTAGGCGTAGGGATCGTCCGGATAGGCCGGATCGCGCTGATAGTCGTGCTCACCGGTCTCTAACCGTCCATACAGCGCATCGTCGTAGCGCGACGGGTCCTGCTGCTGCTCGTCGGCATATTGTTGCTGAGGCTGCTCGTAATAGTCCTGCTCGGGCGGCGCTTGATGCGCGGGCGCCTGCGGCGGCTGGGCCGCGTAGCGATGCAAGGGATGCACCGGCGCCGGCTGGTACTCCGGCTCGTCATCGTATTCCTGCGGCAGCGGCGGCGGTGGCAGCGGAGTTTCGTGGCGCGCGCGCTGCATCCATGCCGGCGGGCTCAGAGGAGCATCGGGCAACTCTTCCGGCGGATCATACTGCTGTGGCCGCACGTTGGCGCGCGACTGCAGCGGGTACGGCGCGGATTTGGCCGCGGCCCCGACCGGATCGGTCTGCCCGATCAGCCTTGCGAGCTCGGCAAGCGGATCACCCTCGCCGCGATCCTGGTCGGCGGAGGGAAAATGTCGGTCCTGATATCGATCAGCCATCGTGATGATGCATCCCCTACGGGACAGCGCCAACTCGCCATGTCAAACAAACCATGACGAGCGGCCCCTGCCAGATACCCCCACGAACCCCCATTCGTGACGGCCTTCGCCCCTGCCTACCGCATCTCGGTCGGAGCGTGGACGCCGAGAACGGCTAAGCCCGATGCCAGAACCGAGACGACGCCCTGGACCATAGCCAGCCGCGCCCTCGTGATCTCTGCATCATTAGTTATAATGAAGCGTAAATAGGGCAAATCCCGCCCTTTCGTCCACAACGCGTGAAATTCACTGGCCAAATCATATAGATAAAAAGCGATTCGGTGCGGTTCATGTGCGACCGCCGCCGCCTCGACCATCCGGGGATAGAGCGCCAGCCGCTTCAAAAGATCCAATTCGGCCGGATCGGTCAGCAAGCCCACCGGGGCATCCCCCAGATAGGCCGCCCGGGCCGCGTCGTCCTCCGGAAGATCGGGAACCACCTCTCGGGCATTCTTGAAGATCGAATGGCCGCGGGCATGCCCGTACTGGACGTAGAAGACGGGATTGTCCTTCGATTGTTCGAGCACCTTGGCGAGGTCGAAATCGAGCACCGCGTCGTTCTTGCGGAACAGCATCATGAACCGCACGGCATCCGAACCGACCTCGTCCACCACCTCGCGCAGCGTGACGAAATCGCCGGAGCGTTTCGACATCCGCACCTGTTCGCCGTTGCGCAACAGCCGCACGAGCTGCACGACCTTGACGTCGAGCGCGGCCTTGCCACCGCTGACGCCCTTCACGGCTGCCTGCATGCGCTTGATGTAGCCGCCATGATCGGCGCCGAACACGTCGATCATGTCGAGGAAGCCGCGATCGACCTTGTTCTTGTGATAGGCGATGTCGGAAGCAAAATAGGTATAGGCGCCGTCCGACTTGATCAGCGGACGATCGACATCATCGCCATAGGCGGTGGCGCGGAACAGCGTCTGGATGCGGTCCTCGTAATCCTCGACCGGCTTGCCTTTCGGCGGCGGCAGGCGGCCTTCGTAGATGTCGCCCTTGGCGCGCAGGAAATCGATGGTCTCGGTGACCTTGTTGTTGCCGGTCTCGATTAGCGACCGCTCCGAGAAGAACACCTCGTGCTTGATATTGAGCGCGGCGAGATCGCCCCTGATCATGTCCATCATCATGGCGATCGACTTCGCGCGCACAATCGGCAGCCAGGCGCTTTCTGACATCGCCTTCAGCTTGTCGCCATACTCCGCGGCCAGCGTTTGCCCGACGGGGACGAGGTAATCGCCGGGATAGAGCCCTTCCGGAATTTCGCCGATGCTCTCGCCGAGCGCCTCGCGGTAGCGCAGGAACGCGGAGCGCGCGAGCACATCGACCTGCGCGCCGGCGTCGTTGATGTAATATTCGCGCGTGACGTCGTAGCCGGCAAAGTCAAGCAGACCGCACAGCGCGTCTCCGAACACGGCGCCGCGGCAGTGACCGACATGCATCGGCCCGGTCGGATTGGCCGAGACGTATTCGACATTGACCTTGGCGCCGTGGCCGATCGCGCTTTTGCCGTAAGCTGCGCTTTCGCGCAGCATTGTCAGCAGTTCGTCCGCCCAGACCTGAGGCTTCAAAGTGAGATTGATGAAGCCGGGACCGGCGACCTCGACGGAAGCCACCAGATCGTCGGCGCGCAATTTTTCCGCGATTTTATCGGCGAGCTCGCGCGGCTTGGCCTTGGCGTCCTTGGCCAGCACCATCGCGGCATTGGTCGCCATGTCGCCATGGCTCGCATCGCGCGGCGGCTCAACCACGACGCGGGAGAAATCGATGCCGGCGGGCCATTGGCCCTCGGCCGCGAGCGCGGCGCAGACCGCGTGCACGCGCGCCAGCGCGTCGGCAAACAGATGTTGTGGGGCTGACTTGTCGGACATGGCCGCCGCCTAACGCAAATCCGGGGTCGAGTCAAAAAGCCTTTGGTGCTCGATCAAGGCGAAACGGTCGGTCATTCCGGCGATGAAATTACCGATCCGGCGCGCCCGCTCGCCCTCGCTCTCGCGCTCTGACCCTTCGACCCATTCGGGCGGCAGGTCGCCCGGGGAGGTCTGGTAGCGCGCGAACAGGTCGAACAGGATCCCTTCCGCCTCGCCCATCACCCGCATGACGCGAGGGTGGCGGTACATATGCAATTTCAGGAACGCCTTGATCGCGGCCTCCTCCTCCGCGACCTCGGGCGGGAAGGCGACCAGCGGCTGATGGTGGTGACGGACGTCATACGCCGATTGCGGTCTCGCCGCCGCAAGCCGCCTGCCCGCCTCCGACATGACCGCCCCGATCATGTAGGAGATCAGCTCCCGCACCAGTTCCGCGCCGCGCCTGGCATCGTCGAGATTGGGATAATGCTGGTCGATCTCAGCGATTACAGCGGCCGTGAGCGGCATGACCTTCAAATCATCGACGCTGAACAAGCCGGCGCGCAGGCCGTCGTCGATATCGTGGGCGTCATAGGCGATATCGTCGGCGAAGGCCGCGGCCTGCGCCTCCAGCGAGGCGTAGCTCCACAGCTCCAGATCGAATTTTTGATTGAAGTCGGCGATGCCGACGGGAATGCCGCTTTCGCGGTATGGCCCGGCCGGGGCCCCGCCCGGTTCGGTCAGCGGACCATTGTGCTTGACGATGCCCTCGAGCGCTTCCCAGGTCAGGTTCAGCCCGTCGAACTCGGGATAACGATGCTCCAGCGAGGTCACCACCCGCAGCGCCTGCGCGTTGTGGTCGAAGCCGCCATGGGCCTTGAGGCATTTGTCGAGCGCCCGCTCGCCGGCATGGCCGAAGGGGGGATGGCCGAGGTCGTGCGCCAGCGCCAGCGTTTCGGTCAGGTCCTCGTCGAGGCCGAGCTGCCGGGCCAGCGCGCGGGCAATCTGCGCCACTTCCAGCGAATGGGTCAGCCGCGTGCGGTAATGGTCGCCCTCGTGGAACACGAAAACTTGTGTTTTGTGCTTCAGCCGCCGAAACGCGGTGGAATGGATCACCCGGTCGCAATCGCGCCGGAACGGGCTGCGGGTTCGGCTCGGCGGCTCGGCGAACAGCCGGCCGCGGCTGGAATCGGGGTCGCAGCCATAGGGCGCGCGGGGGGCAGCCATTCCGACCGACACGATTTTTTAGTCCTTATCCATTTGATTCCGCGAGATTATGCACTTAACTATGTCTGACGCCCCATACCAAATGAATTGGGTATGACGGGCCGGAGAGCATGCCATGACCACTGCCATCACCGTCAGCGAGCGGGCCGCCCGCCGCATCGGCGAAATCCTCAAGACCGAAGGCGGCGGCGCCATGCTGCGCATCTCCGTCGAAGGCGGCGGCTGCTCCGGCTTCCAGTACAAATTCGACGTCGACCACGCCCGGGCCGAGGACGACCTCGTGATCGCGCGCGAGGGCGCGGTGGTGCTGGTCGATCCGGCCTCGGTGCCGTTCCTCGCAGGCTCCGAAGTCGATTTCGTCGACGATTTGATCGGCGCCTCGTTCCGCGTGGTCAATCCGAACGCCACCGCGTCGTGCGGCTGCGGGACCAGCTTTTCGGTCTGAGAACGCAAATCAATCCGCACGCCACATGCGGAGAGATAGTGTGTAGGGTGGGCAAAAGCGAAGCGTGCCCACCATCAAGCAGCGCAATCGGTGATGGATGGTGGGCACGTCGCTAGCACTCCTTTGCCCACCCTCATATGGGGATTTGTGAGTCAAGTCCTTTGACGGGCTTGGGTTGGGTTTGGCAGGGCGCGAGGGCGGCGCGCGAAGCCATGCGAAG
>NZ_JADPJL010000032.1 GCF_023073415.1 Bradyrhizobium sp. 190
GGGTATCGGGCGACATCGCCGCGCGCTTTGGCCGGTGGCCACCGGCCAAAGCGCTCAGTCGCTTCCATCGCACATTTTGCTCAATGGGCAGATACAAGGGGTCTGTCTCCGCATACGCGGTTCTGTGCTGTGGAGAGAACCCCTCACCCGTCGCCGAACTTCGTTCGGCGCCACCCTCTCCCACAAGGGGAGAGGGGAAAAATCATGGCTTCCCAGCCGACGGCTGCACCAGAAGCGTCGGGACGCCGTACGTTCCGCTGCGCACCGTCATGACCCGCGTTCCCGGCTTGCGGCCGGTTCGGACTTCCGAGACATCGACGCCGGACTGGACGAGCCGCGCATGGGTGGCGTCGATGTCGGAGACGCGCCAGCACAGGCCGCGCAGCCGGTCCTGCGACGTATCCGTCTTCTTGCCCGGCCGGTGGGTGACCTCGACAATCAAGTCACCACAGCGGAAGAACATCAGCCGGCCCCAATCGGGATGCGAGCGGTCGAGCGCCATGTCGAGGCCGAGCCGCGCGCCATAGAGGGCGGCAGCCCGCTCGGGGTCCGACGTCGAGACCACGACATGGTCCATCGCCGTGATCGATCCGGTCGTGGTTCGCACCGACAGGGGCCGCTCCTTGTCGCGCTCGAGGAAGAACAGACGGACGCCGCGCGTGGCCTCCGTTGCCGCTCGCGTGCGCTTCCATGACAGCGTCGCACCTGAGATCGCGTCGTGGCTTTCGACGTCGGCGATCGCGTCCGGCTTCAGCATGAGCCGCTCCAGCCTGCGATGCATCCTGGCGATGTCGCTGGTTCGAAAGCAGATGCTTGCGAGTCCCTCGCCTTGGGCCGCAAGCACCGCACGAATCCGGTCGGCGTTCGCGCCCTCGCCGCTTGGCGCCATCAATTCCAGCGTCGTGTTGTCGAGCGTGAACAGGACGCGGTCGGCGCCCTCGCCGCTGTTCTGCCAGGCCGGCGCGCGCGCGAACAAGGTCTGGTAAGCGGCGGAGGCCGCGTTGATATCGCCGGTGAGAACGACGACGTGGTCGAGGCCGGTGATCACGGGAACAGGCCTCGCGTGTTTTTGGCAGCGCGGACCTTCTCCACGCCGATCGCCATCGCCGCCGTCCGATGCGGGATATTGTCCGCCTTGGCACGTGTCACCATGGTATCGAAGGCGCGATCGAGGATGGCGTATTCGCGCCGCGTCACCTCCTCTTCCTCCCAGAACAATTGCTGCAGGTCCTGCACCCATTCGAAGTAGCTGACCACCACGCCGCCGGAATTGCAGAGAATGTCGGGGATCAAAAACACTTCGCCCTGGCGCTTCTCCAGCACCAGATCGGCTTCCGGCGTGGTCGGACCGTTCGCGCCCTCGGCCAGCACGCGGCATTTGAGGTTTTCCGCGACCTTGGCGTCGATCACCCGCTCCATCGCCGCCGGCACCAGGACGTCGCAGGGCAGCGTCAGGATTTGTTCGGGGTCGAAAGTCATCTGGTTGGAGAAGCCGGCGATGCTGCCATGCGAGCCCGCATGCCGCATCAGCGCAGGGATATCGAGCCCGGCCGGATCATGCAGCGCGCCGGTGTGATCGCTGACGGCGGTGATCTTCAACCCGTATTGATGCAACTCCAGCGCCGCATAGGAGCCGACATTGCCAAAGCCCTGGATCACGGCGGTCGCCGTGCCTGGATTGATCGACAGCTCCTTCAGCACGCGCCTGGCAAGATAGGCGACGCCGCGCCCCGTGGCTTCGCGCCGGCCGAGCGTGCCGCCCGACGATACCGGCTTGCCGGTCACGATCTCGGTCACGGTGCGGCCCTGGTACATCGAATAGGTGTCCATGAACCAGGCCATCACCTGCTCATTGGTGCCCATGTCGGGCGCCATGACGTCGGTATGCGGACCAACGAAGGGAATCATCTCCTGCATGTAGCGCCGCGACAGCGCTTCCAGTTCGCGCTTGGAAATGGTGGAGAGATCGACATTGACGCCGCCCTTGGCGCCGCCATAGGGCAGCCCGACGAGTGCGCATTTCCAGCTCATCCAGATCGCAAGGGCCGCGACCTCGCCGATGTCGACGGAGGGCGCGAATCGGGTGCCGCCCTTGGTCGGGCCGAGGGTGAGATGATGCTGCACCCGGTAGCCTTCGAATACCGCGACCGTGCCGTCATCGCGATGGATCGGACAGGAAACAGTGATGGCCCGCTTCGGCATCAGGATTCGGTCGCGCTCGTCCATCGGGATTTCGAGATGGTTGGCGATAACGCCAAATTGGTTAACCGCCATGTCGAACACCGGACCGGAATAAACGGTCATCTTCCCTCCACTTTTGTGGTGCCGCCGGGAAACCCAGGCTGCCGTCAGCCGTTATACGGCAGTATGTCCAAGACCTCTAAAGACAAGACTCCCAAGGACGGTCGTATTCTCCTCATACTCCCATCTCAAGCTGCAAAGACGGCACGGTTGCGAATAATTTCAGCGAATGCATCCGATAACCGGTGCTAATGTATCTGCGCCGGGCCGGGACCACCCCCTAAAGCTCATGACGGAAAACGAATGCAGGCTCTCTTCATCGGACAGACCTATATCGACGTTACCTTCATCACCGACCACATGCCGACCGGCGACGAAAAACATGTGGCGTCCGCCTATGCGGTGTCGTTTGGCGGCAACGCCGTCACCGCGGCATTCTGCTGCGCCAAGCTCGGCGTCGTGCCCGACCTGATCGCAACCGTCGCGAACGACTGGCTCGGCCGCATGTTCCAGGACATGAGCGCGAAATACGGAATCTCAATCCATCCGCGCAAGGTCAACTCCTCGTCGCTGTCCTTCATCATGCCGAAGGACGGCAAACGCGCCATCGTGCGTTGCCGCGACGACGAGCACATCCATCCCTTCCCGATGCTGAACCTGAAGGGCTGCCGCGCACTGCATATCGATGGCCACCAGCCGGATGCCGCCATCCATTATGCCAAGCTCTGCCGCGAGGACGGCATTCTGACCTCGCTCGACGGCGGCGGCCTGCGCACCAACACCCATGAACTCCTTGAATTCATCGATGTCGCCATCGTCGCTGAACGGCTGTGCGAACAGATGGACAAGACGCCGGAGGCCATGCTCGATTATCTCAAGGGCCGCGGTTGCCGGGTCGGCGGCGTCACCATGGGCGAACAGGGCCTGCTCTGGTATGACGAGACTGGCGCAGTCCGCAAGCTACCGGCGCTGCCGATCGCGCGCGAGCGCGTGCTCGATACCAACGGCGCCGGTGACGTATTTCATGGCGCTTACGTGTTTTCGTATCTCAACAATCCCGCGAAAGGCTGGCACGAGCATTTCGAGTTTGCACGCGCGGCCTCGACCTATAAGATCCAGCGCCTCGGCAACGAGGCTGGATTGCCGACGCTTGCCGATATCGAAGCCGTCAGGCAGGAATTCCAGATCGGGCGCAAGAAGGAATTTTGGGATTAGACAATTTTGGGATTAGACATGGGGCGCGTCTTCGTTGCCGGCAGCATTAATATGGATGTGGTGGCAACCGCGAGCCGGCATCCCCGGGTCGGCGAGACCATCGCAGGCCAAGCCGTGCATTATTTTCCAGGCGGCAAGGGCGCCAACCAGGCTGTTGCCGCCGCCAAGCTTGGCGCATCGTCGACGCTGATCGGCCGGCTCGGCACGGATGCGTTCGGCCAGCAATTGCGGCAGTTTCTTGAGCTGCAAGGCGTCGACCTCGCTCTGGTCAAGGACACCGCGAATATCCATACCGGGACGGCCGTGATCACCATCGCCGACGCCGACAACACCATTGTCGTCGTGCCCGGCGCCAATGCGCTGGTCAGTGCCGAGGATGTCGCCGTGCCTGTACTTGCCAAAGGCGACGTCGCCGTCAGCCAGTTCGAAATTCCGCAAGCTACGATCGCCGCCTTCTTCAAGCGGGCGCGCGAGGCCGGGGCGACCACCATCCTCAATCCGGCGCCAGCGATCGCCTGCGGCGCAGAATTGCTCGATCTCGTCGATATCCTCATTCTCAACGAGACCGAGCTTGGGCTTCTCGCGCAGACCGAGCTTCACGATACCGACGAACCTGCCCGGTTCATCGAAGCCGCGCGGCGCCTGCCAACCGCTTCAGACAAGATCATCTGCGTCACGCTGGGCAAGCGCGGCGTGCTCGCGCTTGTGGGCGGCGAGCCTTCGCTGATTGCGGGGCGTGCCGTGAAGGCGGTGGATACCACCGGCGCCGGCGATTGCTTCGTCGGCGCTCTTGCCGCGCAGCTTGCCAATGGAAAGGCGATCCGCGACGCGCTTGAATACGCCAATGCCGCCGCATCGATCTGCGTGCAACGGATGGGCGCCGCGCCGTCGATGCCGACGGCGGTGGAGGTGGCGGCGGTTTTGTGTTCGTAGCCCGGATGCAGACTTCGTAGGGTGGGCAAGGCGACAGCGTGCCCATCATCACGCGCTCCGCAACAACGGTGGGAACGCTTCGCTTTGCCTACCCTACGAAATATCAACCGAGGGCGCTCTTCAGATCGAAGCTGCTGTCAGCCGCCTGCTCTGGCGTGATCGACCCGTGGGCCGCAAGCAGGCGCCGTCCGAACATGTGGTCGCCGGCGCGATTGACGGACTCGATGCCGACGAGTTGCCCGTCCCTGTAGCAGAACGCGGAGAACGCCCCCTGCGCGCGATCGCCCCGCACCACCACGCGGTCGTAGCCGGTGGTCAGTCCCACCATCTGCAGCTTGTCGGGGCCCTGATCGCTCCAGAACCAGGGCAAGCCGTCGTAGGGCTTGGCGTCGCCGGTCAGCCGGGCCGCGACGCAACGCGCGTGGTCGGTGGCGTTCTGCACCGACTCCAGCCGCAACGAGCCGCCGAACCGTGGGCTGGCATACAGCGCGCAATCGCCCACCGCCGAGATGTTCGGATCGGAGGTGAGCAAATGCTCGTCGACCACGATGCCGGCCGCGACCTTCAGCCCTGCCTCCGCCGCCAGTTCGACATTGGGCAGGACGCCGACGCCCACCACAATCAGATCGGCTTTGATATGCCGCCCGTCGCTGAGGCTGACGCCGGTGACCTTGCTGCCGTCGCTCTCGATGCTCGTGACCTGTACGCCGAGATGAATCCGGATACCGGCCGCGCCGTGCCGCGATTGAAAGTGTTCCGAGATTTCCGCGGTCACCGCGCGTGCCATCACCCGCGGCGCGAGCTCGATGACGTCGACTTCGAGGCCCCTGGCCCGGGCGGTCGCAGCGAATTCCAGGCCGATGAATCCGGCACCGATCACGATGACGCGCTGACCCGGAGCGATGTAGTCGCGCAGGGACTGGCTTTCGTCGAGCGTCCGCAGGTAGCGGACGCTGTCAAGATTGGCGTTGGGAATGTCGAGCAAGCGATTGCGCGCGCCGGTCGCCAACACCAGATGCCCGTAATCGAGCGAAGTGCCGGAGGCGAGCAACACCTTGCGCGCGGCGCGATCGATCGACACCGCGCGATCGGTGATCAGATCGATGTTCTGGTCATGATAGAATTTTTCCGGCCGGAACATCAGGCTGTCGGGCCCGCCGGTTCCTTTCAGGTAGGCCTTGGATAGGGGCGGCCGCTGGTACGGCAGATGGCCTTCATCGTTCAACAGCGCGATGCGCTCGGAAAAGCCGTGCTGGCGCAGCGACATCGCAAGCTGAAAGCCTGCATGGCCTGCGCCAATGATGACAACCGGTCCTGTAGTCATAGGCACATCCTACGTTCGAGCGCACGGGAATGACCCATGTCGTTTCCTCTTCACTGATTTTGGCTTGCCTGTCTCGTCCCTTGGAAGCGGCGCTCGTGTCCGTTCCGAACGATGACAGGCCCTATCTGACCTCATGGCGCGAACAGACGCAAGAGCGCCGTGGCCCGGGATTGCGTGGTATTTTGCGGACCATGCCAGGGATTGTCACCTCCTGCCTTCTGTTATTTAAATGCTGACCCATTTCGAGCCGAGGCCCAGCCATGCCGACCTCCGATGATACCGCCGCCCCTGCCCTGCTCCGGATCGAGGGCTCGATTGCCACCATCACCCTGAACCGGCCCGCGGCCTTCAATTCCATCGATCTGTCGATCGCGCAAAAGCTCGAGCAACTCGGCGCGGAGGTCGAGGGCAACGACAATATCCGTGTGCTTGTCATCGAGGGTGAAGGCCGCGCCTTCTCGGCCGGCGGCGATCTGCAGACCATTGGAGCCGCCGCCGCCAATGACACCATTGCGCCCGTGGTGGGCGAACTGCTGAAGCACTACCACGCCTTTATCGAGACGCTGCGGCGGATGCCGAAGATCGTTCTCTCCAGCGTCCACGGCTCCGCCGCCGGCGCCGGCATGGGGCTGGCCTTCGTCGCCGACCTCTGCATTGCCGCCGATGACGCCCGCTTCACGCCGGCCTATGCCAAGATCGGCGTCTCGCCGGACGGCGGCAGCACGGTGGGCATGGTCGGCACCGTCGGCACCCGCCGCGCGCTGCAGATATTTTTGGCCGAGGACAGTTTTACCGCGCAGCAGGCCTATGAATGGGGCCTGGTCGCCCGCGTCGTTCCGGCGGCAGAACTGAAGGCCGAGACGCGCAAATTCGCCGAGCGGCTGGCGCAGAACCCGCCCGCGGCGATCTCAGGCACCAAGTCGCTGGTCTATCAGGCCGCGGTTACGCCGACCCGGCAGCAACTCGATGCCGAGGAAGCGAAGATCATCGACGCCATGCAGACCGACGACTTCCGCGTCGCGGTGAAGAGGTTCACCAGCAAGTCGAAGTGACTGTTGGCAGTGCCGTCACGTCGCCCTACTCTCGGTGTCGTCCCTGCGAAAGCAGGGACCCATACCGCGTTGTCCTATCGATAAAAGCGAGATGTCTGGCGTCCTCCAAAACAATTGGTGGCGCGGCGTATGGGTCCCTGCTTTCGCAGGGACGACAGCGGCTCTGATTCCCTACCGCTTCCCCTGCCCGCGCATGAAATCGAAGTCGCAACCTTCGTCGGCTTGCAGAATCGTCTCGTTGAACAAATGCGCATAGCCGCGCCTCGCCCATTCGGGCGTGACGACCGGTGCAAGCGCGGCGCGGCGCTTCTCCAGTTCCGCCTCGTCGACCAGGAGATCGATGCTGCGTTTCGCGACATCGAGGCGGATCATGTCGCCGTTCCTGACGAGCGCCAGCGGACCGCCCACGGCGGATTCCGGGGTGATGTGCAGCACGATGGTGCCGAACGCGGTTCCGCTCATGCGCGCGTCCGACATCCGCACCATGTCCTTGGTGCCGCCGCGTGCGAGTTTCTTCGGAATTGGCAGATAGCCCGCCTCCGGCATGCCCGGCGCACCCTTGGGGCCGGCATTGCGCAGCACCAGCACGTCGTCGGCATTAACATCCAGATCGGGATCGTCGACCCGCAGCGTCATGTCTTCGACGGATTCGAACACCACGGCACGCCCGGTATGCTGCAGCAGTTTCGGGCTCGCCGCCGATTGCTTGATGACGGCTCCGCGCGGCGCAAGGTTGCCATGCAACACCGCCATCGCGCCTTCGCTCTTGATCGGATTGTCGCGCGGACGGATGGCGTCCTGTCCGGGTACGTCTTCCGCATCGGCGACGATCTCGCGTAGAGTCTGCCCCGTAATGGTTTTCGCATCGAGATCGATGAGATCACCGAGTTGCTCCATCAATTTCGGCACGCCGCCGGCATGATGGAAGTGCTCCATGTAATGCTCGCCCGACGGTTTCAGGTCGATCAGCACGGGCACCTCGCGGCCAAGCTTGTCGAACGCTTCGAGATCGATGCGGTGTTTCGTGCGGTTGGCGATTGCCGTCAGATGAATAAGCCCGTTGGTCGAGCCGCCGATCGCCTGCAGCACCACCTGCGCGTTCTGGAATGAGGCCGGAGTCAGCAGTTCGCTCGGCTTTGGCCCTTTGGTCCTGGCCATCACGGCCGCCACCCTGCCGCTCGCCTCCGCAGAGCGAAAGCGCTCGGCATGCGGCGCCGGGATCGTCGCGCTCATCGGCAGCGACAGCCCGAGCGCCTCGGTGATGCACGCCATGGTGCTGGCGGTGCCCATCACCATGCAGGTGCCGACAGAGGGCGCCAGCCGACCGTTGACGGCTTCGATCTCGACATCGTCGATTTCGCCGGCGCGATATTTTCCCCACAGCCTCCGGCAATCCGTGCAGGCGCCCAGCACCTCGCCCTTGTGATGCCCAACTACCATCGGCCCCACCGGAATGACGACGGTCGGCAGATCGGCACTGACCGCGGCCATGATCTGCGCCGGCAAGGTCTTGTCGCACCCGCCGATCACGATCACGGCGTCCATTGGCTGCGCGCGGATCATCTCCTCGGTGTCCATCGCCATCAGATTGCGCAGGTACATCGAGGTCGGAAACGCAAAGCTCTCGGCGATCGAGATGGTTGGGAACACCATCGGCATCGCGCCCGACAGCATCACGCCGCGCTTCACCGCTTCGATGATCTGCGGAACGTTGCCGTGACAGGGATTGTAGTCGCTGTAGGTATTGGTGATGCCGACGATCGGCCTGTTCAGCGCATCATCCGAATAGCCCATCGCCTTGATGAAGACCTTGCGCAGGAACAGCGAGAAGCCAGCATCGCCATAACTCGTCAGTCCCTTGCGAAGTCCGTCGGCCATTTTTTCTTCCTGTCGTTATGGGTGGCACTTAAGGAGTCCGCCGAATTATTGTCAATGCTTGATTGCCTGGCACATAAAACGCGCATTTTGCCGCCACTCAGGCGATATTATTGACAATAACGCGAGTGCGTGCTGACTTCCGGGCATGATCGGAACCGTCTGTCGATGAACCAGCCTTTGCGCATCGGCCTGATCGGCGCCGGCATGGTGAGCCGTCACCACCTGATTGCCTGGGCGACTATACCAAATCAGGCCCGCGTCGTGGCGATCGCCGATCCGGCTGCGGAGAACGCCGCGAGACGCGCGACCGAGTTCGAGATTTCGCAGACCTACGCCAGTGCCGAGACGATGCTGGCGGCAACTGAACTCGACGCCATCGATATCGCAGCGCCCCGAGAGCTGCACGCGCCGCTGGTGCGGCTCGCTGCCGCAAAGCAATTGCCCGTGCTGTGCCAGAAGCCGCTCGCGCCCAACCTTCAGGAGGCCGTTGAACTCGCGGCCGAAGTCGAAGCACTGACGCGCCTGATGGTGCATGAGAACTGGCGCTTTCGCGGCTATTACCGCGACGCCGCAGCGTGGCTGCGCGAAGGCCGCATCGGCAATGTCAAGCAGGCGCAACTGACGCTTTTGACATCGGGCGTGCTGCCGGGACCGGACGGGCTCTGCCCGGCGCTGGAGCGGCAGCCCTTCATGCGCCGTGAGCGGCGCATGCTGGTCGCGGAAGTCTTAATCCATCATCTCGATACGCTGCGCATGCTGCTCGGGCCGCTGAGCGTGACGGCGGCGCAGCTCTCCCAATCGAGTGAGCAACTCGTCGGCGAGGACGGCGCGGCGATCCAGCTTCGCTCCGAATACGGCGCCGCGGTTTCGGTCTTTGCAAGCTTCGCCGCCCATGGCCATCCGGCCGTTCAAGTCGACCGGCTGGAGATTCTCGGCGACAAGGGAGCCATCAAACTCGATGGGCCATCGCTGACGTGCTCGGGCGCCTCGCCCGGCGAGTGCATCTACGATCTCGCCACCGAGTATCAGGGGTCCTATAACCGGACGATCGCGCATTTCGTGCAGTCGTTGCGCGACAACGCCCCCTTCGAGACGGCGCCGCAGGACAATCTCGAGACTTTGCGTCTGGTCGAGGATTGCTATCGGCTGTCGGGCTGGGAGGCTCTGCGATGAAGCCGCAGGAATCGTTGACCGAAACTTCCACGCTGACGCGTGAGGAGGAGCAGGCCGAGGTCATCCGCCGGCTGGAAGAGGACATTATCTTCGGCCGCTTCGCGCCAGGTCTGCGGCTGGTCGAGGACACGCTGATGCAGCGCTATGGCGCCAGCCGGCATTTCGTGCGGCAGGCGCTATTCCAGCTTGAACGCCAGGGCATCGTGCTGCGCGAGAAAAATATCGGCGCCACGGTGCGGTTCTATTCGGCCGAGGAAGTGCGCCAGATCTACGAGGTGCGGGAAATGCTGACGCGGCAGGCGGCGCTGATGATCGCCCTGCCCGCCCCCGCCAGCCTGATCGCGCAGTTGAACGAATTGCAGCGACAATACTGCGCGAAGGCCGATGCGCAGGATTTGCGCGGCATCCACGAGGCCAACGACGCCTTTCACGTCGCGCTGTTTTCGGCCTGCGGCAACCCGTATCTGGTCCGCTCGCTGCAGGACTACATGAACCTGACCCTGCCGATGCGCGCCAAGAATCTCGCCGACAAGGACGGACTGGCGCTATCCCGCCGCCAGCACGAATTGATGATCGAGCTGTTGAGAGGCCGCGACAGCTGGGCACTGGCGCAGCTCTGCGTCGATCATATGCAGTTCAGCAAGGCGGACTACCTCGGGCGCATTGCCGGAGATGGGGGCAAGCGCTAGCGCTTGCTCCAGTCCACGATCCTATCCTTGTCGCCGTCGAACTCCATGCTGCAGAAGGTGCCGCCCTGGTAGTAATCGCCGACCGGGTCCGGCTTGAGCTTGGCCTGCTCCGCCATGGCGTGTTCGCGGAAATCTTCTCCGCGACCGGTCGGCCGATAGCCGAGTTCGTAGGCGCGATGGTTGTCCCACCAGGCGCGCTCGTTGTAGGAAGCGCCGTAGAAGATCTCGAAGTGAATGTCGGGATGATCGAGCCCGATGCGGCAGAGCTGCACCAGATCTTCCGGTTTCAGCCAGATCGAAAGGCGGCGATGATCAAGCGGCATCTCGCCGAAATTGCCGATTCTGAGACAGGTGACGCCAAGCCCGTGCTTGTCGGCATAGAGCGCGCCGACCGCTTCGCCGAACACCTTGCTGACGCCGTAGCGGCTGTCCGGGCGCGCGGTGACGTCGGTGCCGATCCGGTGATGGCGCGGATAGAAGCCGACCGCATGGTTGGACGAGGCGAACACCACGCGCTTGACGCCCTTCTTCCGCGCCGCCTCGAACAGGTTATAGCCGCCGATGATGTTGGACTGCAGGATCGAATCCCAGGGGCCTTCGACCGAATAGCCGCCGAAATGCAGGATGCCGTCGACGCCTTCGCAGATCGCCTCGACCTGGGCGAGATCGGCGAGATCAGCCGCCTTGAACGTCTCGTCCTTGCCGAGATCGGCCGGCGCCTTCAGATCGCTCAGCAGCAGGTCCGGATAGATCGGCGGCAACAGCTTGCGCAGGCTCGTGCCGATCCCGCCGGCAGCGCCGGTCATCAATATGCGTGGCATTTCGTTCCTCTTATCTCTCGACCGATTTGCGGTCATTAGCCGGGAATGATAGCAGACTCAAACGCTCAGGGAACGCAACAACGAGAACAGCAAATGTCCGACGCAGCATCGCATTCAGCCGGCTGGCGTCCGGCGACGTATTATCCCGATCCGGCCATTCAAGCCCTCGATCCGCGCTTTGAGAAATATTGGCTCAAGCTGTCGGCGGTGGAGCGGCTGACCACCGGTCTGCGCTGGGCCGAAGGGCCGGTGTGGTTCGGCGACGGACGGTATCTGTTGTGCAGCGACATTCCGAACCAGCGCATCCTCAAATGGGAAGAGGAGACCGGCGCGGTCAGCATCTTCCGCAAGCCGTCCAACTTCGCCAACGGCAACACCCGCGACCGTCAGGGACGTCTCGTCACCTGCGAGCACGGCGGCCGCCGCGTCACCCGCACCGAATATGACGGATCGATCACGGTGCTGATGGACTCCTTCGACGGCAAACGGCTGAACTCCCCGAACGACGTCGTCGTGAAGTCCGACGGTTCGATCTGGTTCACCGATCCGGTGTTCGGCCTGCTCGGAAATTACGAGGGCTACAAGGCCGAGCCCGAGATCGACATGAACGTCTACCGGATCGATGGTGCGACCGGCAAGGCGACCATCGTCGCCGAGGGGATTCTCGGGCCCAACGGGCTGTGCTTCTCGCCGGACGAGAAGATTCTCTACATCATCGAATCCCGCGGCGTGCCGAACCGCAAGATCCTCGCCTGCGACGTCGCTGCCGGCGGCGACAAGCTCTCCAACAAGCGCGTCCTCGTCGACGCCGGCCCCGGCACGCCCGACGGCATGCGCTGCGACATCGACGGCAATCTGTGGTGCGGCTGGGGCATGGGCGATCCCGAACTCGACGGCGTCGTGGTGTTCGCGCCAGATGGCGTCATGATCGGCCGCATCGCGCTCCCCGAGCGCTGCGCCAACCTCTGCTTCGGCGGCTTGAAGCGCAACCGCCTGTTCATGGCGGCGAGCCAGTCGATCTACGCGCTCTACGTGAACACGCAGGGCGCACCGGGCGGATAGGTCGGCGTCGACCAGCGCCGGTTTATCCCTTCTTCTCCTGCGCGGCGGCGGTCTGCTTGGCGAGCGCGTCTTCAAACGCCTTCTCAAGCGTCGCAGCGTAAGCGTTGAACTCGCCGGGATTGACGAACGGATTGGGCGCGCCATCCGAGATCAAGGCACGCTTGTCCTGCATCCTGTACATCTCCGGATGCGGCGCGAGCAGCACATCCACCTTCATGTCCTTTGCCCGCGCGAACGTCTTCCTGTAATCGGTAACGATCCCGGAATAGGTCGGGTTGGTCACGAGCCGGTTCAGCGCCACGGTGCCGCTGCAGAAAATCAGGACGGAGCGCGTGGCATCGCCGTCCTTCACCGAAAATTCCCAGCTCGTGCAGCCCGGCGAATGGCCGGGGGTTTCGCGGGCGGTCAGCGTGACGTCACCGATCGTAACCTTATCGCCCTCGCGCACCGTGCGGTCCACCTTCACCGGCGGAAAATTGAGCGCAGTGTCTTCCTGCGCACCCGGATAGTAGCCGCCTTCAAGCAGCGGCTTGTCGGCTTCGCCGGCGACAAGTTGGCCACCGCTGGCCTGTTTCAATTCGGCAAGGCCGCCGGTGTGATCGATATGCGCGTGGGTGTTGAGGAGATATCTGATGTCGGTGACCTTGAAGCCGAGTTTCTCGATGCTCGCCTTGATCTGCGAGGTTGCTTCCGGCATCACCGTGTCCACCAGGATATGGCCCTGCGACGACGTGATCAGGTAGGACGCCAGGCCATCGGTTCCAACATAATAGACGTTGCCGATCATCTTGAACGGCTCGGTTGGCGCGTTCCACTTTACCTTGAGGGTCTCGAGCAGATCCTTGACGGTCTGGGCCTGCACTGTCCCTGCAAGCGACAGAAGCGCGACGAGCGCAACGACGATTTTCTTCACGGGCATCCTCCATCTTTTCTTGTTGCGTCGTCGCCGTGCCGGCTTCGGCATTGACGTGAATCTTAGTCTGACGATGATTCTGGTCAAAAAAATGCCGGCCGCCTTTCGGCAGCCGGCATCGTTCACAGCGATCGTAGGGTGGGCAAAGCGAAGCGTGCCCACCATTCCTTGCGATGCGCGATGGTGGGCACGGCGCAAGTGCGCCTTTGCCCACCCTACGAAGCAGTCCATTGTTGATCGACAGATGGATTGCTTCGCTCGCAATGACGGGTGAGGCTTACGCCGCGTTGTAGCCGGCGACCGCCTTCACCTCGAGATATTCCTCGAGGCCGTACTTGCCCCACTCGCGACCGTTGCCGGACTGCTTGTAGCCGCCGAACGGCGCGGTGCGGTCGTTCGGCACGCCCTGCAGGTTGATGTTGCCGGCGCGGATCTGGCGGGCCACGCGGCGCGCGCTTTCCACCGTATCGCCCGTGACGTAACCGGCGAGACCATAGGGCGTGTCGTTGGCGATCTTCACCGCTTCGGCTTCATCCTTGGCGCCGATGATGGTCAGCACCGGTCCGAAGATTTCCTCCCGCGCGATCGTCATCTCGTTGGTGACGTCGGCGAAGATGGTCGGGCGGACATAGAAGCCCTTGTTGACGCCTTCCGGCAGGCCCGGACCACCGGCGACCAGGGTTGCACCTTCGTCGATGCCCTTCTTGATCAGCGCCTGGATCTTGTCCCACTGGATGCGCGACACGACCGGGCCGATGGTGGTGCCTTCGGCGCGGGGATCGCCCGCCTTGGTCTTGTCGGCGACGCCCTTGGCGATGGCGGCCACTTCCTTCATCTTCGACAGCGGCACGATCATGCGCGACGGCGCGTTGCAGGACTGTCCGGAGTTGTTGAACATGTGCATCACGCCGCCGGTCACGGCCTTGGTGAGGTCGGCGCCTTCGAGAATGACGTTCGGCGACTTGCCACCCAGTTCCTGGCTGACGCGCTTGACGGTCGGGGCGGCGCGCTTGGCGACGTCGACGCCGGCGCGGGTCGAGCCGGTGAACGAGATCATGTCGATGTCAGGGTGCTCGCTCATGGCGGCGCCGACTTCAGGGCCGAGGCCGTTGAGGAGGTTGAACACGCCCTTCGGCACGCCGGCTTCATGGAGGATTTCGGCGAAGATCAACGCCGAGGTCGGCGTGAATTCCGAGGGCTTGAGGATCATGGTGCAACCGGCGGCGAGCGCGGGCGCGACCTTGCAGGCGATCTGGTTGAGCGGCCAGTTCCACGGCGTGATCATGCCGATGACGCCGACCGGCTCACGCACGACGACAGCAGTGCCGACGTTTTCCTCGAAATGGTAGTTCTTGAGCACTTCCAGCGTGGAAGCGATGTGGCCAAGGCCGGCACCGGCCTGCAGGCGTTCGGCCATCGGCAGCGGCGCACCCATTTCGTCGGAAACGGCGGCGCCGATTTCCTTCATGCGGCCCTTGTAGACCTCGATGATCTTTTCCAGAAGCGCGATGCGCTCTTCGCGGCTGGTCTTCGAATAGGTCACGAAGGCGCGCTTGGCGGCGGCAACGGCCTTGTCGAGGTCGGCCTTCGAGCCGAGCGCAACTTCGTACATCGCTTCTTCGGTCGCCGGATTGACGACGGGGGTGGATTTCTTGACGGCGGGATCGACCCAGGCGCCATCGATGTAGAATTGCATGCGGTTGACCATCGGAAACCTCTTTATCTCGGAGCAATGGAGGAGGAACGGTAGCGTTCGGCAGGCATCCTTGCACGAAAGCCAGGGCAGTTGAACCCGCCATATGCGGGGTGCCGCGATGCGGCAGGCGCTGGATATAAGGTCAGGGATGCGGAGGTGGCAAGGTGCGTACTCTTCTTACCCTCTCCTGGAGGGGGTCGAGACGAGCGAAGCTCGCTCTTGGGTCGGCGAGCATCGTGCGAAGCAGGATGCTCGCCGGGGTGGGGTGACGATCTCTCCTCGCGAACAGTGCCCGAGTTGAGAGATCACCCCACCCCGCCTCACATTCCGCTGCGCTCCATGTGAGTCGACCCTCCCCCTCCAGGGGAGGGTGAAATCACACCGCCATCTTCCGGTGCCGCACCGGCGCTCCTACCGTCAGGCTTTCCGCCGCATCGATGATGGCGTTGGCGTCGATGCCGTAGTGGCGGTAGAGGTCGCCGATTGTACCGGTCTGGCCGAACTGCTCGACGCCGAGCGCCTCGGCGCGGTGCCCGCGTACGCTGCCGAGCCAGCCGAGCGCCGCCGGGTGGCCGTCGATCACGGTCACAATGCCGCAGTCGCGGGTGAGCGGCGCCAGCAGTTTTTCGACATGGCTGAGATACTGGATGCCACGGCGGTCGCGCCGCAAACTCCGCGCAGCGGACCATCCGGCATGCAGCCGGTCGGCCGAGGTTACCGCCAATAAACCGACATCGCGGTGGCTTTCGCCGATGAAGCCTACCGCCTCGATCGCCTCCGGCGCCACCGCGCCGGTATAGGCGATCACGATGTCGCAGTTCCGCCCCGGTTCGCGCAGCCAGTAGGCGCCCTCGGTGATGTTTCCTTGCAGTTCCGGCGCCATGATCCGCTGCGGCTGGTCCAGCGTGCGGGTCGAGAGCCGCAAATAGACCGAACCGCCCTCGCCGCCTTCGCGCTGCATGTGGCGGAAACCCCAGCCCATGATCACGGCAAGTTCATCGACAAAGGCCGGCTCGAACGAGGCCAACCCGTCCTGCGCAATGCCGATCAAGGGCGTGGCGATCGACTGGTGCGCGCCGCCTTCTGGCGCCAGCGTGATACCCGACGGCGTCGCCACCACCATGAAGCGCGCATCCTGGTAGCAGGCATAATTCAGCGCATCGAGGCCGCGCTCGATGAAGGGATCGTACAGCGTGCCGACCGGCAGCAGCCGTTCGCCGTTGATCTGGTGCGAGAGCCCGAGCGCCGAGAGCATGATGAACAGGTTCATCTCGGCAATGCCGAGTTCCAAATGCTGACCCTTGGGTGAAAAATCCCAGTTGAAGGTCGACGGGATTTTCTCCTGCCGGAACAGATCGTGGTTCTCAGCTTTGGCGAACAGTCCGCGGCGGTTGACCCAGGCGCCGAGATTGGTTGAGACGGTGACATCGGGCGACGCGGTGACGATCCGCGCGGCCAGTTCGCTATCGCCGCGCGCGAGCTCGTTGAGCACCAAACCAAAGCCTTGTTGAGTGGACATCTGCGCCGCGGGCTTGAAGGTAAGCTGTTGCGGAACGTCGATGACGGGCGCGGTGAGACGGCGGCGCCCCTCTTGGTTGAACGGCGCTGCCGCCAAAAATGCTTCGAGCTCGGCCGGCGCCTGCGACAGGCCTTCGAACTTTTCCCATTCATGGCCGGGACGGATGTTCTGCGCGCTGCGCCACTTCTCCATCTGCGCAACCGTCATCAGCCCCGCATGATTGTCCTTGTGACCCTGCATCGGCAGCCCGACGCCCTTGATGGTGTAGGCGATGAAGCAGACCGGGCGATCGTGGTCGATTGCCTCGAAGGCCTCGATCATGCTGGCCATGTCGTGTCCGCCGAGGTTGGACATCAGCGCCAGCAGTTCGTCGTCGCTGCGCCGGTCGATCAGTTGCGACACCTGCCCCTGATCACCGATGTCGTCTTGCAAATGCTTGCGGAAGGCAGCGCCACCCTGGAAGCACAGTGCCGCATACATCTGGTTCGGACAATTATCGATCCAGCGCTTCAACGCCTCGCCGCCGGGTTCGGCGAAAGCCGCCTGCATCAGACGGCCGTATTTCACGATCACCACGTCCCAGCCGAAATTGCGGAACATGGTCTCGAACTTTTCCCACAGCCCTTCCCGAACGACGGCATCAAGGCTCTGGCGGTTGTAATCGACGATCCACCAGGTGTTGCGGAGCGCATGTTTCCACCCCTCCAGCAGCGCCTCGAAAATGTTGCCCTCGTCCATCTCGGCATCGCCGACGAGCGCGATCATCCGCCCCTCGGGGCGATCCTTCATCCAGCCATGCGACGTGACGTAGTCCTGCACCAGCGACGAGAACAGCGTTTGCGCGACGCCGAGACCGACCGAGCCGGTGGAGAAATCGACGTCATCGGCATCCTTGGTGCGCGACGGATAGGATTGCGCGCCCTTGTAGCCGCGGAAATTTTCCAGCTTCTCGCGGGTCTGGTGGTCGAACAGATACTGGATCGCGTGAAACACCGGGCTTGCGTGCGGCTTCACCGCGACGCGGTCCTGCGGACGGAGCACCGAGAAATACAGCGCCGACATGATGTTGGCGAGCGAGGCGGACGAGGCCTGATGGCCGCCGACCTTCAAGCCGTCGCTACTGGGTCTGACGTGGTTGGCGTGATGGATCGTCCACGACGACAGCCAGAGAACCTTTGCCGCCAGCGCGGACAGCAATTCAAGGCGTGCGGGCTCGATGGGCATGGCCATACTCCGGACAGGGTCAGTATGCGCCAATTTTAGCGGGCGTGCCGGTGCCAAAATTCTCAATTTCCTGCGACATACCGCCCAATATTGGGATAAAATACCACTGACTGCCTCAAAACCATGAGTTTATCCCAATGCACGCCCTGGACGCCATCGACCGCAAGATCCTCAGCCTGCTGCAATCGGACAGCCGCATGACCATGCAGGAACTCGCCGACAAGGTCGGCTTGTCCGTGTCGCCCTGCCATCGCCGGGTCAAGCTGCTGGAAGAGCGCGGCGTCATCACGCGCTACATCGCGACCGTCGATCAGAAATCGTTGGGGCTCCATGTCAGCGTCTTCATCTCGATCAAGCTGGCGCGGCAGAAGGAAGAGGATCTGAATCGCTTTGCGAAAGCGATTTCGAAATGGGACGAGGTGCTGGAGTGCTATTTGATGACGGGCAACCGCGATTATCTCCTGCGCGTCGTCGCCGCTGATCTCTCCTCCTACGAAGCGTTTCTGAAAAACAAGCTGACGCGGCTCGACGGCATCGCCTCGATCGAGTCGAGCTTTGCGCTGAGCCAGGTGAAGTATTCGATCGCGCTGCCGGTTTAAGAGACTTTTCGCAGCGCCAACAGCTGTCGTCCCCCGCGCAGGCGGGGGATCCAGTACGCCGCGCTCTATCGATTCAATCATTGACGTCGCTGGAATACTGGGTCGCCCGGTCAAGCCGGGCGATGACAACCGGGTACGACTTCGCGATCTCGCGGTACGATATACCCGAGGTTTGCATCTTCTTTTGTCCCCCTGAGAATCAGAGGGCGCAGGGAAGACCGGGTGCGCGCTGCACCCGCGGTCTCGTGTGCAACGTGCACAGAAGAACACGCACACGAGCATACAGGTTCAGCGGAAACACTCCGGCCTTCCCTGCGCAATGGCTTTACGGCTTACTTCGAGCTCTCCCCGGTGAACGGCTTTCTTGCCACCGTCGCTCCACGAGGTAACCCCGTGAAACTTATCGCCAGCACCGCGGCGTCAGGACCACACGACTTCGCCGTACGCGTCAGGCGCGTACGTCTAGCACGCCATCTGCGTCCATCGCATCTCACCGCACGTTCGTGACGATGGCCAACGCCCCTCATCTGCCGTGAGACGGGCGGAGTTATGCCGATGATTTGCCCCGCAAGTTAAGCGAAATATTTTTGCGGGAAGGACTGGACAGCTTTTGACTGATTTGCCCGTCGTGTTGATTTGTCGCAGGAGCACTTCGAGATTGCACTTGCGCGCAAGGCAAATCAGTTCGCAATCGTAGGGTGGGCAAAGCGAAGCGTGCCCACCATTTGGAAGCGCGATCGGTGATAGATGGTGGGCACGTCGCTGACGCTCCTTTGCCCACCCTACGAACGTCGCTTCGCTCGCAATGACGGTTGTGGCGTCGGCAAGCAGCACCTGCGGGTCTTGCAATTGCGACGTGCGCGATCCACCTTCCCAAGGGGCGGTATATCAACAGCGGTATATCGAATTGGAACGGTTGGACGATCTCGAAGCCTTTCTGGCTGTTATCGAGAAGGGCAGCCAGGCGGCGGCCTCACGTCATCTTCGGCGCCCGCTGCAATCCCTCAACCGGTCGCTGATGGCGCTGGAGCGCGCGCTTGGCGTCGAACTGGTGAAACGCACTACGCGGCGATCGGAACCGACCGAAGCCGGGCGCGTGTTCTACGAGCGCATCAAGCCGGCGGTTACGGAGATCATCGAAGCGCGGGCCGAGGCAGCCAATCTGCGCGGCGAAATCTCGGGTCCGTTGAAGGTCGGCGCGCCCATTCTGTTTGCGTCATCCTATGTGGCGCCGATCGTCAGCCGTTTTCTAAAACTCTACCCCAATGTGGATATCGAATTGCGAGCCTCCGACGAGCAGGCCGATCTCGTTGCGGAGGGCCTCGATATTGCCGTGCGGATCGGCGACTCCGCCGATGAGTCCCTGATTGCCCGCCGGCTGCACGCGCTACGCGTTGTCATCGTCGGCGCGCCATCCTACTTCGCCGAGCATGGCCGGCCGAAGCATCCCGGCGATCTCGAACAGCATGCCTGCATCCTGCGGGCCGGCACGGATGTGATCGACAAATGGCCGTTTCGCATGGACGGCCGCATCCAGTCGGTCAAGGTGCACGGCCGGTTTCGCTCGAACAGCGCTGCGTCGATCCGCGCGGCCGCAAGCGAAGGCGCGGGCCTTGCCCGGCTGCCGTTATGGCAAGTCGGCGATCTCGTCGCGCAGGGTGCGCTCGTGATCGTTCTGCCCGAATTTGAAACCGAGGGCATGCCGATCCAGCTTGTCTGGCCACCGACGCGAGCGCCACTGGAACGCGTCCGGCGGTTCGCGGATTTTTTGGCGAGCAGCCTGAAGACCGATCTGCTCTAGCGGCTCGCAAAACACTGGCGCGTCAGAATACGTTGTAGCCGGGCGCCAGCAGATGGCCGGGATCATGGCGCTGCTTGGCCTCCCGAAGCTGCGGCCAGCCTGCCCCAAAGTGAATCTCCCAGTCGAAGGGCGACATGGCAAAGGCGCCGACCGGATACTGAACGCCGCCGGCTTCTCGAATGCGATCGTACAGCGTGCGATTTTCCGCAGCCATCCGCTCCGCCGTTGCCGCATCGTTCGACGCGGGGATACGAATGAGATTGAAGACAAAGACTACGTCTTCCTCCGGCAGCCGAACCAGCGGGGTCCCAAACGCCTTCGTGAACACGGGATAAACGGTTATCCGCCCGAACGGACCGACAGCATCGCCGGTCAGCCCGGCCAAGATGTCGCCGGCGAGACGTTCGGCGTTGCTGCCGCGCAGGAACGTCAACAGCCAGGGTTGCGGGGTGGACCACTGGCCTTTCGACCGCAGCAGACTTTCGAACTTTCCGAACGCCAGCGCATCCTCGCGATAGGTCAGGTCGGCGATGACTGCGGCGCCGCGCTCATCCGACAATCCGGAAAGCACGGCCTTGTCGTCGGGGGTCGAACCGCTCGCGTGATACACGGCGCCGTCGAGCTGATACCGCCAGCCGCCGCGTCCATCGGGAAGGACGGCGCCTTGCAACTGGTCGAAGCGCCCTTCCGTCAGCACGCGCCGCTGGTCCGCCGTCAGCGACGGCAAGTCGCGATAGAAAAGCTGAAAGCGCCTGACGCGCTCGGGCGCGCGCATCAGGCGCAGCGTCGCCCGCGTGACGATGCCGCATTGGCCGAGGCCGGCGCGGACGGCGTTAAAGAGATCCGGATTCTCAGTCGCCGAACAGCTCACCTCATTCCCGTCGCCCGTCACTACATCAAGCGCGATGACGTTGTCGGTTTGCATGCCATGGCGGGATGACGCAGCTCCAATGCCGCCCACCGCAACTGTTCCGCCGACCGAGAGGCCGAGATAGTTCGTCAGCACCGGCGGCGTGAGCCCCTGCGCCAATGTCGCGTCCAGCAGATCCCGCCACGTCGCTCCGGCGTCGACCACGACGCGATCCTGCCTGATATCGCGGATCGAGTTCATCGCGGCCATATCGACCACGATGCCGTTCTCGACCAGGGCGCGGCCATAGATCGAATGGCCCTGCCCGCGTGCCGCCACCTTGACGCCCTGACTTCTCGCCCAGCGCATTAGGCTCGCAATATCGGCACTCGATGCGGGTCTCAGCACGCCGCGCGGTTGCATGTGAATGAGACGACCAAAATCATGGGCCGTTGCGGCACGGGCTTCCGCATCAAGGCTGACATTGCCAGGAAACGGCGGGCTCTCGAGTGAGACCGCTTTCGCCGATGTCGTGAGCCCACTCGCGCGCGAAGCCAGCGCGACGGTGACGCCGAGGCCTGCGCTCAAAAACATACGTCTGTCCGATGACATGAAGCCCTCCTTGTCCAGAGGCCGTGATGCTTGCCCGCAAAGCTGCGGCGTCGCGCGGCATCAGACAATGGCCGCCGCGCCGGATGGACATTCCCGCAAACCGGGAGGATCCCGGCTGCATCGATTGCTGTTGATGGTGTGTGATCGTGAACAAAGCTGGCGTGGCGGAACCAGCCGCCGTGGTTCCTCGACGCTTAGCCGTTTTCGATGGCCGTTTTCGCCGGATTTACGTCATTTCAGACGGATCATCGCGGCAGTAGAACGGAGTCGATTGAAATGAGCGAGACGCGAGCCAGCAAATCATGAATTCACGACGTGTATTGTGGAGCGCGATAGGCGCAATCGCACTTGCCGCCGTGATCGGCGGAGCCTGGATTTTTTCGCTGCCGACGGCGCCTTCCGTCGCAGCCCCGCCGGCGATCGCGCAAGACGAGCGTGATGCGACGATCGCGGCACTGAAGCCGCCGAAGCGACAGCGCCCGCTGATCGCCATCATCGGCATCAACGACGCCACCGAAACCACCGATTACCTGATGCCCTACGGCATCCTCAAGCGCGCCGACGTCGCCGACGTCGTGACGCTGGCAACGAAACCGGGTCCGGTGACGCTCTATCCGACGCTCAAGGTCGAGCCTCACGCGACCATCGCAGAGTTCGATGCCCAGCATCCCGACGGCGCCGACTATGTCATCGTGCCCGCGATGAGCCGCGACGACGATCCCGTGGCGCTGCAATGGATCAGGAGCCAGTCAGCCAAGAAGGCGATCATCATCGGCGTTTGCGCCGGCGCCAAGGTGGTCGGCGATGCCGGACTGCTGCATGGCAAGCGGGCGACCACGCACTGGTATTCCGTCAAGGAATTGCGCGGCAAGCATCCGACGATGCGCTACGTCGAAGACCGGCGGCTGGTGGTCGACGACGGCGTGGCGACGACGACCGGCGTCACGGCGTCGATGCCGATGTCGCTGACGCTGATCGAGGCCATCGCCGGCCGCGACAAGGCCAATGCGGTCGGCCGGGATATCGGCCTCGCCGACTGGGACACGCGGCATGAGAGCGACGCGTTCAAGTTCACGCGGCCGTTTGCGCTGACGGCGATCGGCAATACCGCCGCGTTCTGGGCGCACGAGCAGCTCGGCATCGAGCTCAAGGACGGCGTCGACGAAGTGTCGCTGGCGCTGGTGACGGACGCATGGTCGCGCACCTATCGGTCGCAGGCGGTGACGTTCGCGAGCACGGCAGGCGCACAACAGAGCAAGAACGGCATTCGCATCTACCCCGATCAGGTCACGGCGAGCTGGCCGGCGGAACGTCTGCTGCCATCTATCGGGGGTCGCAAGCCGGCGGAAGCGCTGGACAACGCGCTAAGTGAGATTACGGCCCGCTACGGCACGCGCACGACCGACTTCGTCGCCATGCAGCTAGAGTATCCCAGAAATCGGGCAACGCAGTGAGGATCGTAGGGTGGGCAAAGCGAAGCGTGCCCACCATTTTGGAGGCTTGATCGGTGATAGATGGTGGGCACGTCGCTGACGCTCCTTTGCCCACCCTACGCAGCCTACGCTGATCAACGCCACGGCTCGACGATGATCTTGGTGTGCGCTTCCGGGTTGGCGAGGTCGGCGAACGCCTTGGCGACACCGTCGATGCCGACGCTGGCCGTGACCATCGACGCCGCATCCACCTGCCCTTCCGCTATCAGGCGCAAGGAATACGCGAATTCCTCCGGCGTGTAACCCAGCACGTACTGAACGTTGAGCTCTTTCAGGATGCCGAGCATCGGCTCGGAGCGGTCGGTTTCCATGCAGACGCCGACCACGACGATGCGTGCATCGCGCGGGGCGCCCTCGAACACCTGCTGGATCAGGCCGGGAACGCCGACGCATTCGAAAATCAGCGCAGGCTTCAGCGCCGGCAACAGCGCCTGCAGCGGCGGGCGCGCGGCTTTCTCCTCCGGAGACATCTGGGCATGCTCGGCCCAGGTCGCATAAGGCTGCGAGCGCGCGGGGTCGACGACCACGTCGGCGCCAAGCTTTTCGGCGAGCGCGCGACGCGCCGGCGAATAGTCGGCGGCGACGATCGGGTGCAATCCCCTGATCTTCAGCGCCGCGATGACCGCAAGCCCGACCGGCCCGCAGCCGATCACCAGCGGCACCTCGCCGCCCCTGATGTTGGCTTTCGCTACCGCATGCACACCGACCGCGAGCGGCTCGGTCAGCGCGGCGTGCTCGACTGCGAGGCCGTTCGGGACTTCGAGTAGCAACGCTTCGCTGAGCAGCATGCGCTCGGCATAGGCGCCGATATTGTCGTTGGAGTAGCCGATGCCCTGCGGGCCTTCCACCGTCAGCAGCGCCGGGAGCGAACAGACTTTCGTGCCGGGCTTGAACTTGCCCGTCGTGCCTGGACCATGGTCGAGCACCTCGCAGCAGAATTCATGGCCGAACACGACGTCGCGTGAAAGATCCATCGGCTTGCGGCCGGGGAAGTGTTTTGCGAGTTCGACCATGCGATGCGCGTGCTTGCGCGCGTGCAGGTCGGAACCGCAGATGCCGCAGGCGAGCGATTTGACCAGCACCATGCCCGGCCCCGGTTTGGGCTCAGGCATCTCGTCGACGACAATTTCCCCGTTGCGGAAAATGGCTGCGCGCATGGCTCCTCCCGGTGATTTTCATCACCTTAGCATGGAGGATCACCACGCATAGCGCACAACACCCTTGCCGGCATAGGAATTGGTGACGTTGGAGAACTGGCTTTCGAAGATGGCCGCCGCCGACCAGCCGTTGAGCCATTTCATCTCGGCAGAGCCCGTGACCAGCGCCGAGTCATGAGCCTGCGCCGCGCCGTTGACGACGAAGGCGGCGCCCGGCAGCGTCTGGAACAATGCCGTGACGTTACGGTCGGTGTTGAAATCATGCGCCCAGGCGGCGCGGCCGCGCAGGGTCAGGATGCCGTTCGACATCGCAAACGACTTGTCGGTGCGAACGCCGAGCTCGGTGCGCGAGGCCGTGACGTCCTTGGCCGCATAGTTCAGCGCAAAGGTACCGGCGCCTGCCAGCACCTGCTCCGCATAGGCCGGCAGGCTGTAGGTGGTGAACTGGCCGGCGGCATAGGGTGTGATGCCCATCCATGGCGTCAGATAGCGGTAGCCGCCCTCGATGCGGCCGGAATAAGCGTTGGCGTTGAACTGGGCGCGCAGGCGCTCGAAACCGGCCACCGTGACCGTACGTTCGGTCGTCACGTCCTGCCAGCCATAAGCTGCCGCGGCGGTGATGTAGGCCGCGCCGATGTTGTGGCGAATGAAGGCGCCCGCCTGGAATAGGTCCGAGCGTCCGGAGCCGAAACCGGAAACGCTGAAATTGGTGCCGCCGCCGGCGAGCGCAAAACCGGCCAGCGTATCGCGCGAGAGACGATAGTCGGCGCCAACAGCAAAACCGAACGCGCGCGCGGTCGCGTCGTTCGATCCCAGCGCGGCATTGCCTGAAGTGTTGCTGCCGCCGCCGAAGGCTGCGCCCCAGACGCTCCAGCGCTGGTCGAACAGATCGTTGCGCGCGATATCCGCTTTGGTCGGGAATTTGGCAAAGGCGTCGCGCGCGGCGCGGGACTTCTTCGCGGCATAGCCAAGCGCGCTCTCTTCGGCGAACGGAATCGCGCCGGCATTGCCACCGAAGCCGCCATTGCGACCCGCCACGAACGGGTCTGACATGAGCGAGAGGAACAGGTTCATGGCGTCGAAGGTGCCCTGCTGCGATCCGGTCGCGAGCTCGCCGGAGACTTGCGTCAGGCCGGCCGGGGAAAGCGAGGCGAAGCCGGCCGGAATGCCGCCGGTGGTGTTGAAGAAATTGGTCAATGCGTTGGCGACGTTCTGCTGGTTGACATTGAGGCCGCCGCCGTAGTTCAGCGCGAAGTTCAGATAGACGTTGTTGGTGTCGTAGCTGAGGCTCGGGTTCAGGTTCGACGAAACGCCCGACACCACCGGATTGAACGTATCGGGTATGACGCCCGCGGTCAGGATCGTGTACCGCTTCATCACCGTGCCGCTCGGAACGACCACGACCGTGGCCCCGCCCAGCACCGCCACGCCACCAACATTGGTGAGATCGCTGTTGGCGCCCGATATCTCGACCATGTAGCTCGACGCTGCCGTGAACACGAGGCCGTTCGCTACGTTAAAGGTGCCGATCGAGTTGCCCGGCGCCAGCGCACCGCCATTGATGACGGCCGCATCGACGGTGCCGGTGCCGCCGAGCGTGCCGCCGGCATTGACCGTGACGAGGCCGTTGATGACGCCGTTGACCGAGAGCGTGCCGCCGAGCACGTTCCAGTCCTGCGCGCCGGTGCCGGTGACGGTCCAGTTCGAGCTGTCGACCTTGTTGAAGGTCGAGAAGCCGTCATATTGCTGGCCGGCGCCGATCAGGCTGAGGTTGAAGGTATCGTTGCCGGTACCGCCGAGCTGGAGCGTGTCGGTACCGGTGCCAAGCACGAGGCCGTTGATAACGCTGCCCGGGCCAAGGGTCAGCACGCCATTGCCGCAGCCGCAGAATTCGATCGCCGCGAATCCGGTCGCGGCGTTGATGGTACCCGAATTGAATACAGTGCCGGTGTCGCCGACGAAAATGCCCACCGCCCCCGCGCCGACACTGATCGTTCCGGTGTTGATGATGTGGTTGCTACCGCCGAGGCTTGTGACGTCGATGCCGGAACGGAAGTCCCCGACGGTGACCGTGCCGCTGTTGATGATGGTGTTGGAATCGCCGAGTACGATAATTCCCACGGCAGCGTCGGTGCCTGCAATGTGACCACTGTTGTTGATCGTGGCGGACGAGCCGATATAGGCAATGCCGGCGCCGAAAGCGCCGACGGTCAGCGTGGCGCTGCTGGTGACCACACCACGATTTCCCTGCACGGAAATGGCGGCCGCATTGTCGGCAACGGTGATCGCCCCGCTGCTGGTCACTCTCGCGTCGTCACCAAACACTTCGATCCCGGTGCCAGAAGCGCCCGCCGTAATGGCGCCGGCGTTGGTGACCACTGCGCTATGGCCCTGCGCGGAGATGCCGGCGGCATTGTCCCCGACGGCGATGGTGCCGCCGGCGGAGTTGATGACCGTGTTGAAGTCGTTGATCGCGAGGATGCCGGCCGCGAATCCGAACGCGGAGCCGATCGTAATGGAGCCGGCGTTCGTCACCGTGCTGTTGCCGGCGACGAAGATTCCGTTGCCGTTGTCGATGACGGTGATGGCACCCGTCGCAGTATTGGTGACGGTGTTGTTCACGCCCGCGAAAATGCCGGTGGTGAATGACGTGGCTGCAAGCGTGCCGTTGTTGGTAATCGTGTTGAAATCATTGACGCTGATCGCCGCGGTGCCGTTGTCGAAGACGGTCGCGCCGGGCAGCACGTTGACGGTGAGATTGTTGACGCCGCCGCCGGCCTGAAAGCCGTCCACGTCGTTGCTGCAGGTGACGGTCTGGCCGCTCGAGGCCGGATCGGGCGCGCACTGCGCGTTTGCGGGCACGGTCGAAAGGCACAGGCCGGCGAGAAACGCCGACATGGCGACCGCCCGCGCGGCCAAATCCCGGCTGCGTCGGCCCTGCACCGACGATGGCAACTGAAACTGCACGCCCGAACCCCATTCCCCGGCGCTCTTCGGCGCCATCGGAACTCACTAGCATGGGTTCCGCCGTGGAATTACGGATGCGGGGCTGAATCCGCCAGATTTGCGCCACAACCAAGCGTTTTGCGGCGCCGCTGTGGCACTCGCGCCACGTTTTGGGCGGGTGCGGCCATGACCCAGTGGCCGCGCAAGGTCAGGCGTTTGGCGACGGCTCGCCCGGGACCGCCAGCAGCTGCGACTGCCGCACCCGCTCGCGATGGGCGGTGTAGAGCCCTGAGGCGACGATGAAGGCGGCGCCGGTGATGGTGTAAGCGTCCGGGACTTCGCCGAAGATGAAGAAGCCGAGCACGCTCACCCACAGCAACTGCGTGTAGGAGAACGGCGCCAGCACGGAAGCGTCGGCATAACGGAACGCCAGCACCACAATCCACTGCCCCGCGGTTGAAGCTATGCCGATGAAGATTCCGAGGGCGATGTCGTGCCAGGTCGGCGTCACCCAGACGAACGGCACCAGCGCCGAGAGAATGCAGACGCCCACGATCGACGAATAGGCCATCACGGTGATGGCGCGCTCGGTGCCGCTCATCATCCGCGTGATGATCAGCGTGCAGGCCCAGGCCAGCGCCGAGACCAGCGGAAAGAACGCTGCGGGGTGAAACGCGCCGGTGCCAGGGCGCAAGATGATCAGCACGCCGATCAGCCCGACGCCGGTTGCGATCCAGCGGCGGAGGCCAACTTTCTCACTTAGGAAGATGATCGACAGCGCCGTGACGAACAGCGGCGCGACGAAGCCGGTGGCGGAAGCTTCCGCAATCGGCAGGAACCGCAAGCCGGAAATGAAGAACAGCGACGAGCCCAGGATCGTCAAGCCGCGCAGCATATGCAGGCCGAGCCGGTTGGTCTGCATCGCAAAGAGCGGGGAACCCGGCATCATCGCCGGCGTCATGATCAGCGCGAACACCAGGAAGCGGATCCAAGTAATCTCGATCGAGGGCAAGGTCGCCGAGAGATATTTCGCCGTCACGTCGGAGGCGCCGAGAAAAATCGTCGAGGCCAGCACCAGCGCGATGCCCTTGAACGGCCGGTCGGCGCGCGCGGGCACCTTGCGGGCGACGGACTTCTTTTCAGGAAAAGGTATTGGAGCGCTGTCCAGCCTCGCGGCTGCGGCGGGGGGCGGTGTCACGGCAATCTCGAAAGGCAGTAATGATCGACTCGGGCGAGGTTGTAAAAAACACCAATTCGCCCGATGCGACTAGGTCCGAAAACAGGATGCGGATATGCGCTGAGGGAGCAATTGCAACACTTTGTTAAGGACGGTGTCCGTTACAGCATCGGGAGACCGCGTGGCTTGGGTCCGCGCGGAAAGGCCTTGTCGAGCGCGGCGATCTCCGCATCGCTCAGCTTCAGATCGCCGGCGGCGGCGTTCTCCGCCGCATGCTCTGCGCTCGAAGCCTTGGGAATCGCAAGCACCGAAGCTGCCCGCGTGAGAAACGCCAGCGCGACCTGGCGCGCGGTCGCGTTGTGCGCGTCGGCGATGGCCTGCAGCACCTCGCCGCCCTTGCTGCGTGCGGACGGAAACTCATTATGTCCGAACGGCGAATAGGCGACGACGGCGACACCGTGTTGCTCGCACCAGGGGATGACCGCGTGCTCGATGGCGCGCTCCTGCAGATGGTAGAGCACCTGATTGCAGGCGATCTTGCCCTCGCCCGCGACATCGAGCAGTTCGTCGAGATCATCCGAGTCGAAATTGCTGACACCCCACGACCGGATCTTTCCGCTTCTCACCAGTTCGTCGAACGCCGCGACCGTCTCCTCGAATGGATACGAGCCGCGCCAGTGCAGCAGATAGCAATCGAGATGATCGGTCTTCAGCCGCTTCAGCGAGCGCTCGCAGGCGGTGATGGTGCCGCGCCGCGAGGCGTTGCTCGGCAACACCTTGGAGACCAGAAAGAGTTTTTCACGCGGCAGCCCCGCGATCGCATCCGCGATCACGAGTTCGGCGTCGCCATACATCTCGGCGGTGTCGATGTGGGTCATGCCGGTTTCGATGCCCCGGCGCAGCGCCGCCACCGCCGCCTTGCGGTCGCCGCGGTCGAGATACCAGGTGCCCTGCCCGATCACGGAAACCTCCGGGCCGTTGGTGCCGAATTTTTTCTGTTTCAAGATCACCTCAACTTCTGACGAAGCCGACCAAACGACGACGATGCAGCGGGAGCGAATTCTCCGCCGGCAGACCGCGCAGCCAATCGCGGAAGCTTGATATCTCGGGGCAATCGGCCGTGCCGGCAGGCGCAATCAGCCAATCGCCGAGCCCGGATCCCTCCGTCACGCGGTCGCAGCGGTACCCCGGATGATGGCCGAGCCCGCGGGCGATCAGCACATCGACCTTGCCCTCGATCAGCTCGTGCAAGCCGGCCGGCTGCAGCACCCGCAAGCCGATTTCCGCGTGTGTTGCGCGAAACTGCTCCAGCTCCAGACGGCGCAGATCGCAGCTGCCGTGCACGCCGAGCTGCAGCAGCACCGCGCCCACCGGCTTCAATTGCGCGGTCGCATCGGCGATGCGGCGAAAGCCGTCGGAAATTTGGGGCAGATAGGCCTGACCGGCCTCGGTCAGGATGAGCTGCTTATGCAGCCGCTCGAACAGGCGTACGCCCAGGCGCGCTTCCAGCGCTTTCACCTGCTGCCCCACGGCGGCAGGTGTCACATGCAGCTCGTGCGCGGCCAGCTTGAAGCTGAGATGCCGCGCGGCGGCTTCGAACGCGCGGAGCGCATTGAGCGGTGGAAGGATGTAGGTCATCGCCGTCCAGTTTGTCACTGATAGGCGCTGGCCTTGCAATAGATTTTCTTGCGCACACCTGCAGCAACTATGCTTTGCCCCGCCGTGATGCCGCCGGTTACGGTCGGTCCACAGCATCCGGAGATCCCATGCCCCGCCGAACCCATCATCTCGTCATTTGTGTCCGCGATCTGGCGCAGGCTGCGCTGGACTGGCGAACGCTCGGTTTCAACCTCACGCCGACCGGCGTGCTTCCGTTCGGAGTGAGCAACCACCTGGCGCTGTTCGGGAACAATTTTCTGGAATTGCTGGCCGTCACCGACGCTGCGGCGGTGCCTCCGGCCGCGCCCGGCCGGTTCAGCTTCGGCGCCCACAACCGGGATTTCCTTGCCGCCGCCGAAGGAATGTCGATGCTGGCTTTGCATAGCGCCGACGCCCATGCCGATGCAGCGCGCTTCAAGGCCAATGACATCGGCGCCTATGCCCCGCTTGATTTTGGCCGCGATGCGGTACTTCCCGGCGGAGGCACGGCGCGCGTCGAGTTTTCGCTGGCCTTCGCCACCAATCCCGCCATGCCCGGGATCGCTTTCTTCACGTGCCAGGAGCGTCACCCACCGGAGCGGTTCTGGAAGCCCGACTATCAGCGCCATCCCAACGGTGCGTTGCGCGTCATCGAGATCGTGCTGTCGGCGCCGGAGCCGGCCGAGCATCGCGGTTTCCTTGAACGTCTCACGGAAAGCGCAGCCGAGCTTGCGCCCGGACAACTGACGGTCGGCGCGAACGGCGACCGGATCACCGTGCTCGGCCCGACCGAGATGGCACGCCGCCTGCCGGGCCTCCCCGACAATACTTCGCCGCGCTTCTGCGCCGCGCGTTTGGCCGTCACCGACCTGGATGCGACGAAGCGGGCATTGGAAAGCAACGGCGTCGACTTCGAGATCATTGGCGCCGTGCTGCTAATCCCACCCACGGCGACGCATGGTCTGGCACTGGAATTCATCCAACAGGAGACAATCTGACATGGCTCAAATCATCCGCCATAACCCCGCAGCGGTCCACGCGCCCTCCAGTGGCTACAGCATGGGGCTGGAACTTGGCCAGCATCGCCGGCTGCTGTTCGTCAGCGGCCAGGTACCGGAAAAACCCGACGGCAGCGTGCCCGAAGGCTTCGAGGCGCAATGCGAGCAAGCCTGGCGCAACGTCATCGACGTGCTCGCTGCCGCCGGCCTCGGCGTCGAGCATCTGGTCAAAATCAATACATTCCTGACCGACCGAAGCCAGGTCATGGCCAACCGCGCCGTTCGCCGCAAGATGCTGCAGGGAAATGAACCTGCATCCACGGTGATGATCGCTGAAACCGTCGACGGCAAATGGTTGCTGGAGATCGAGGCGATCGCTGCGGAATGAAACGCGTACGGCTGATCCTGCGGGAGAACATCTCATGGGCGAAATTCATCCATTTTATCAGGCGCATCGCGGCGCAATGGAAGCCGCCATGCGCCAGCGCCTCGATCTTGCCGAGACGATGTTGCGCGAACGCGCGCATCTCGCGGATTTGGACAAAGTCAGACAAGATGTGATGGATGAGTTCGAAATCGTACTGAGCCAGATGCCTTACGTCGGTGGTGCAGCTAGCCGCATGAGCGACTTCTTCATGCGCTTGATGGGCTTTATGACCATCGGCCGGGTGCTCCGGCGACACGGCGTGCCGCTGCCCGTGATCGGCGATATCGAGCGAGAAACCTACAAGGCGCAATTGCTCACCGTACCCGAGGCCGAACGGCTCGCCTCGGGGCGTCAGTTCATGTCGCCAGAGAATCAGACCTTGCTGCGCGAGCAGGCTGCAAAAAGCCATCAGGAAGAATATCCGGAAGATTTCGTCTACGATTTCGTCGAGCCGGCCCCGGGTGACAACTTTGAATTCGGCATCGACTACAAGGCTTGTGGCTTCTGCAAATTCGCGGCTGGCCACGGAGATAAAGAAATCCTGCCGCACATTTGCGGGCTTGATTTCGAAGCCTATGCAACGCGCGGGATCCGCCTGGAAAGGACACAAACGTTGGCTGGTGGCGCGAGCCACTGCAATTTTCGGTTCTCGCGGCTCTCAACGGGAGTAGGACCACTTCTCAAATCAGAACGGACCGCTCACGAGTGGCGGTATTGCCTATCTCAACGCAAGGGAGCAGGTCACCAACCAGTCCGTGGCGGTGACGCTCAATCGACAGTTCTGATCCGAGATGTAAAAGCTCGACGAGCGCGCATAGGTGTAACTAAAATCCAGGAACCAGCGCGGCGCAATCGCGTAGGTGCTTCCAGTTCTCCGCCTAACCTCATCTAACTGCACAATCATGGCGTCGCAATGACGTGTTCCAGGCTCGGTGAACGCTCGCTCACGGAACATGCGGTTGCGATCACCACATCTGCAAAGTGGCATGATGGAACATTCAGCTTCATGCAAGGTTGCCAGTCCAATGTGATAAAGAGTCTAGGACTGTGGCTTTTCATATCAGTCTTGTTGGTCGAACTGACCTCAGTGGCGAAATCTACCGTCAGATCCGGCAGGCAATTCTTGACGGGCGCCTTCGGCCTGGGGAGCGGCTGTCTCCCACACGGGAACTAGCCGCCGCGCTGACGGTTGCGCGATCGACGGTGGCAATTGCGTACGAAAGCCTTGTCGCGGAAGGATTCGCGACATCCCGTACGGGCTCCGGGACGTTCGTCAGCCATTACCTTGAGACAAAAAAACGTCCGGCATCGAAAACAAGGCGATCGACGGTCCGCGCAATTCGGGTGCGTGGAGTTTGGGAGACGACACCGCTGCCGATGGGCTTTGACCGCGCGGCGCGTTTCGATTTCAGAACCGGCATTCCAGACGCTTCGTTATTTCCACACCGCGCCTGGACGGCCTTTCCCGGCGCGGCGCGCTTCGACTTCAGAGCCGGGCTTCCAGACGCGTCGTTATTTCCACACCGAGCCTGGCGGCGGGTCGTCGCTCGTGCGCTGCGCTCGCGCGAGATGGCGGCAGGCGTCTACGAGAATCCTGCGGGCAATTGGGACCTGCGCGCGGCGATCGCTCGCCACATCGGCATCTCACGAAGCGTTTCTGCATCGCCCGACGACATAGTCGTGACCAATGGCACCCAACAGGCACTCGACATCATCGCTCGCGTGCTTCTCGAGCCCGGCGATATCGTTGCGGTGGAGCAACCAGGCTATCTGCCTCCAAAGTACTTGTTCAAGGCGCTGGGCGCACGCGTGATCGGTGTGCCGGTCGACAGCGAAGGCCTCGTCGTGGAGGCGTTGCCGGCCGGGGCCAGGGCCCTGTACGTGACGCCGTCGCATCAGTTTCCCCTCGGCATGGCCGTGAGCCTGTCGCGCCGACGTGCGCTGCTTGCCTGGGCCGAGCGCAACAACGCGATTGTCGTCGAGGACGACTATGACAGCGAGTTTCGCTTCGGCGGACGTCCGCTCGAGCCGCTTCAGACCATCGATTCGACCGGTCGCGTTGTGTATGTCGGCACGTTCTCAAAGACGTTGCTGCCGGCTCTCCGGCTGGCCTTCATGGTTGTGCCGCCGTCACTGCGAGAGGCGGCGCACAAGGCGAAGTTCGTCACCGATTGGCATACAGCGACAATAGCGCAGAGCGCGCTGGCGCAGTTCATCGACGAGGGCGCGTTTGCGCGCCACATTCGCAGGGTGAGCCGCACCTATAGCGAACGGCATGAGATGCTGACCGCGGAGATCAAGAGGAACTTCGGCGATTACTTGGATCTTGTTCCATCGAGCACCGGGCTGCATATCGCCGCCTACGCGCGAAGAGCGTCGGTTGATGATATCGATGCGATTGCATTACGAGCCTTTGATCTCGGCGTTGCCATTCAATCCTTCCCGCTGGAGGGAGAGCCTCAGGCCGGCATCATGCTGGGATATGGGGCGATCGAGACGGCGCGGATTGCCGAAGGGCTGAGGCGGCTGCGCAGATGCTTCGATGAACGTAAGTCTCGACGCCCGAAAGCGGCATGAGCAATGTCGCTTGAGGCGACGGCACGCGGCGAAAGTGCGATTGCACGTTACATTCTGAGTGCATCCCTGATCGACAAAGCGCGCTGCCTTGATCGCGTTGCGCCGCGAAAGCGACCTGGCGTGGTGATTTGCGAGCGAATTAAGTGATCGGGCGAGAGCGACGCGCTCAGGTCAATCCGACAAACACACGAGGCGCCGCCTGGATTGGACTGATTGAACATCCGCATATTGGACCTTCCATCATACCGCTTCGCTTCCTAATGTTGGGCCGCTGAAAAGGTCGACAGCTCAAAGGTCGACGACTCGATGCGGGGCGGCGCGTTCCGCAGCCCGAAGCAGCAAAAGTGGAGATCGCGGTCGTCTCTTGCAGCCCGGCTCCCGCCGGCACGACCTCGAACGGCGAGCTACGCGAAGCGCGGCCCACCACGACGATGGCCGCTCGCGTTGAGACCGCAAGCCCACCCTGACCGCCGACCATGGCTCGTCATCAGGAGGACTTATCATGTCCGTTGTTGTCAATTCGCTCACGAGTTGGAAGGAAGCCGCGGCATCCAGCCATCGTCGATTTGGGTGGGGATTACGGTTCCTACGCTGGTGTGCCCGGTGTTCGGAGCGGTCGCGGCAGCGACAAGCCTTGGCGGAGCTCGATGACCACTTTCTCAAGGACATCGGCAAGACGCGGCCAGAGGCCATGGCCGAAGCAGCCAAGCCGTTCTGGAAATGACGTCGTTCACTTCGCACTTGCTGCCGGCGGTGGCGCTAGGCCTGTGCGTCGCCATCCCGTTCGGCCCGATTGGCTTAATGTGCGTGCAGCGGACACTGGCATTCGGAATCTGGTTTGGGGTCGCCAGTGGCTTGGGTGCGGCAACAGCACATGGGATGTTCAGTTGCCTGGCCGTGGTGAGCGGGACCGTGTTGACGCAGATGACGCTCGCCCTGCACACGCCGCTGCGCATCGCTGGAGGGATCGTCCTGATCTTGATGGGCATCAGAACCATTCTCGGGTCCACGGACGCCGCGCACGGCGGGACATGCGGAGACGCGACATGCCGAGATTTGCTTTCAGCCTATACATCGACCCTTTTGATCGCCGCCGCCAACCCGATGACGATACTGCCGTACCTGGGTGTCACGTCCGCGCTGGAGACCGGCAAACCGCTGATCATGGATCGCGCGCTGGCGATGTCCATCGGTGTGACGCTCGGTAGTGCATCCTGGTATCTCTTCCTTGCCTTCAGCACGAACACCGCGCTTCGGAGCTTGCAGAAAGCCGCGCTGGATCGGTTCAACAGGCTCACTGGAATCCTCCTGATGGCCCTGGGAGCTTCGCTATGCGCCCGCATCGTCTGACGGCGACGGCAAAGAACCGGCGCCATCGAGCTCCTTTTCAGAACTGTCGATTGAGCGTCACCGCCACGGACTGGTTGGTGACCTGCTCCCTAGCGTTGAGATAGGCAATACCGCCACTCGTGAGCGGTCCGTTCTGATTTGAGAAGCTCACCACATCCGAGATGTAAAAGCTCGACGAGCGCGCATAGGTGTAACTGAAATCCAGAAACCAGCGCGGCGCAATCGCGTAGGTCGCACCAATCTGCGCTGCGCCGCCCCACACCCAATTTTCATTCGAAACGGTAACCGGCGCGCCGGTTACATCGACCAGGTTTGAGCCGATCACGGCGAAGCCTACCCCATTGTTGAACTTTGACTTGATCCCAAACAGCGCGGGGCCAACGCCTGCATAGATCGTGGTCTTGTCAAACGCGCGGCCAATGGTGGGGATGAGCGCAAGCTGATGCTGTAGATTGAACTCCGCCGGTAGGATTGGCACGAAGCCGACGAAGTTTACGGTCAATCCTCCCACCGTGGTGAAGGACCCCGTCTGCGGAATGATCACGTTCTGCTTTGAGTTGTTGTTCGCGTATTTGTAGATGAATTTGATCCCTGCCAGCCAGGCGCCATCGCCAACAGGGGCGATGTAGCCGAGTTGGATATCCGGCGCGAAGCCAGATCTGCGCCGGTTGAAGTCGAAGAAGGGACCGCCGGCCTGCCCCTGGGCGACCAGGAATGGCCCGAGCGTGACGTTGGTGACTCCCGAGACGCCCTGAAGCGATTGGTTGAAATCGGCCCAGTTGAAACTGCCGCCCACACCGACGTAGAACCCGGACCAATTCCAGGCGACCTGTCGGAGCGGTTGCGGCACTTTTACGGGGATGTCGGCTGCATGAACTGAGGTCCCCATCAGCGTAGCGAGAACACTGATGGCAATCGCGAACGTGCGCATGTCAGCCTCTAAAAAATCATCAAAACCTCGCAGCCATTATGCATGAGCAACTTCCCTTGAGGTATACCCTGAATATGGTGCCCTCGATTCAATCGAGGCGGGTCTCCTCACGTTTTAAAGCAGAACCTGTTGGTCGTCGCGGGGGAACATTGGTTCGATCGTCACCTCGGAGCATTAAGCCCTTACGCCGCCTCGACGAAGCGATGCCGCTCGTAGAGGAATTCGAGCACGCGCTGCCGGCACTTCAGGTATCCGGGGTTGGTCGCGAGCTCGAGCCGCTTGCGCGGACGCGCCAGCGGCACTTCCAGCACCTCGCCGATCCGTGCGCTGGGACCGTTGGTCATCATCACGATGCGGTCCGACAGCAGCACGGCCTCGTCGACGTCGTGGGTGATCATCAGGATGGTGTTGCCGAGCTTCTGGTGCAGCGCCATGACCGAGTCCTGCAGATGTGCGCGGGTCAGCGCGTCGAGCGCGCCGAAGGGCTCATCGAGCAGCAGCACCTTCGGCTCCATCGCGAGCGCCCGGGCAATGCCGACGCGCTGCTTCATGCCGCCGGAGACTTCCGACGGCCGCTTGTCCTTGGCGTGGGCCATCTGCACCAGGTTGAGATTGTGCATCACCCAGGCGTCGCGCTCAGCCCGGGTCTTGGTCGATGCGAACACCTTGTCGACGCCGAGCCGGACGTTCTCATAGACCGTCAGCCATGGCAGCAGGCTGTGGTTCTGGAACACCACCGCGCGATCCGGCCCCGGCGAATTGACCTCGCGGTTCTCCAGCAGCACGCAGCCCTGGGTGGTATCGGTGAGGCCGGCGACGATGTTGAGCAGCGTGGACTTGCCGCAGCCGGAATGACCGATGATCGAGACGTATTCGCCCTTCCCGATCGTCAGGTTGATGTCCTTCAGCACCTCGGTCGTAGCATTGCCGCGGGTGAAGGTCTTGTCGATGTGGTCGAGCTTCAGATAGGCCTGCATGACATGTTTCCTTCAGTTCAGTGCGGTGCCGCGGGTCACGATCTTCGCCAGTCCCGCGATCAGGCGGTCGAGCACGAAGCCGATGATGCCGACATAAAACAGCGCCAGGATGATTTCGCTGATGTGCGAGGAGTTCCAGGCGTCCCAGATGAAGAAGCCGATGCCGACGCCGCCGATCAGCATCTCTGCTGCTACGATCGCAAGCCACGACAGGCCGATGCCGATTCGCAAGCCGGTGAAGATGTATGGCGCCGCCGCCGGGATCATGATCTTCCAGAAAAATTCCAGCGGGTTGAGCTGCACGACAGCGGCGACGTTGCGATAGTCCTGCGGGATGTTACGGATGCCGACCGCGGTGTTGATGATGATCGGCCACACCGAGGTGATGAAGATGACGAAGATCGCCGAGGGCTGGCCATCGCGGAACGCGGCGAGCGACAGCGGCAGCCATGCCAGCGGCGGGATGGTGCGAAGCACCTGGAACAGCGGATCGAGCCCGCGCATCGCCCATACCGACTGCCCGACCAGCGTGCCGAGCGCGATGCCGACGATGGCGGCAATCGAATAGCCGAAGGCGACGCGCTGAAGCGAGGCCGACAAATGCCAGAACAGACCCTTGTCGATACCGCCATTATCGAAGAACGGATCGAGGATCAGTTCCTTGGTGTCCTTGAAGACTTTCGATGGCGGCGGCAAGGTCGAGCCGGTGCGGCGGCAGACCAGCTCCCAGAACAGCATCAGGAGCGCGAGCACGACCAGCGGCGGCACGATACGAACCGCGGCTTCCCTTGCCATCTTGGCGTATTTCTCGGCACGCGGCGCCTGCTTCGGCGTCATCGTGACCACTGGCGCCGCCGCAGTCGGCGACGCGGACGGAATGGCCACCGCGGTGGCTTCGGCTTTGATCGCAGGCATCGACATTGAAATTGTATCTCCGCGTTTCAATGAGCGGGCCGCCCGCATCCAGCGCGCGGCCCGGTTTGGATCAGGCATCAACACGCTTGATCGAGAGCGACTTCAGATACGCAGACGGATTCTCAGGATCGAACACCTTGCCGTCGAAGAAGGTCTCCTTGCCGCGTGAGGTGGAAGCCGGGATTTCGGACGCGGCAACGCCCATTTCCTTGGCCGCCTCGCGCCACATGTCCTCGCGATTGACCTTGCCGATCAGCGCCTTGGTGTCGAAGCCGGCGTCATACTTGCCCCAGCGGATGTCCTCGGTGAGGAACCAGAGATCGTGGCTCTGGAACGGATAGGATGCGAAGTCGCGCCAGTACTTCATGATGTGCGGCGAATTCTCGACCACCTTGCCGGGGATGCCGTAGTCGAACTTGCCCGCCGAACGGTCGTAGACGTCCTCGACCGGGCAATTCATCCATTGCCGCTTGCCCATGATGGTGGCGAGTTCTTTCTTGTTCTCGGCCTTGTCGGCCCATTGCTGGGCTTCCATGACCGCCATCAGGATCGCCTTGGCCGCCTTCGGATATTTGTCGACGAAGGCTGCGCGCATGCCGAGCGACTTCTCCGGATGCTTGTTCCAGAGTTCGCCGGTGTTGATTGCCGTGTAGCCGATGCCCTGGTTGATGAGCTGCAGATTCCACGGCTCGCCGACGCAGAAGCAATCCATGGTGCCGACCTTCATGTTGGCCACCATCTGCGGCGGCGGCACCACGATGGTTTCGATGTCCTTGTCGGGATCGATGCCGCCGGCGGCGAGCCAGTAGCGGATCCAGAGGTCATGGGTGCCGCCGGGGAAAGTCATTGCGGCTTTCACCGCCTTGCCCGAGGCCTTCTTCTTCTCAAGGGCCGCCTTAAAGGGCGTGGCATCAACGCCGAGCTTCAGGTCGGCATATTCCTTGGCGACCGAGATGCACTGGCTGTCGAGGTTGAGCCGCGCCAGGATGTACATCGGCGTCGGAACGTTGTTCTGCGTCACCTTGCCGGCCGAAATCAAATACGGCATCGGCGTCAGGATATGCGCGCCATCGATGCCGTTGCCTTCCGAGCCCAGCACCAGGTTGTCGCGCGTCGTGCCCCATGAGGCCTGCTTGGCGACTTCGACGTCGGGCATGCCGTATTTGGCGAACAGCCCCTTGTCCTTGGCGACGAACAACGGCCCGGCGTCGCTCAACGCGATGAACCCAAGCGTCGCCTTGGTGACTTCCGGACCCGCCCCTTGCGCAAAGGCACCGGCGGGGAAATTCAGCTTGGCGGCGGCGAGCAATGCTGCCGTGCCCCCGGTCGCCTTCAGAAGCTGGCGGCGGCTGAAACCATTTAAGGTCGGAATGGTGGGCTTCGTCATGGGTCACTTTATCCTTCGTTGGAAATGGGGCCGTCCGACTGGTGTCACCGCGCGAGGCGCGAAAGGGCGCGTTTCAGGGAGGCCCCGGAATGGCGGCGTCACAGTTCGGATGAGTGGTCTCAAGGGACGGCATCGATGGCGTCAGCACTAGCTATTCAAGCTCCGTGCCAAGCCTCTCGCATCGCAAAAAATGTATTGATATCAGTACAATGCCGACTCAGTGCCGTAAAAATCGGCAGTGGTCAGGAACCAGTCATCGCATTTCAAATTTGCGATTCGCTCAATCCTTGTGCGCCGCACAAGAATTGAGCAGGCGGTGCAACGCTCCGCCTTATGCGTCCTCTTTAGCCTTCGCCATCATCGGCTTCGGCGCGCTTCCCGCGCCCGGCTTCATCCGGAATTCGTACGTCATCAGGTGCCACGGCTCAGCCGCCGGCTTGCCATCCGGCATCGCGGGATCGGTACGCTTTTCGATTTTGGCGACAAGCTCGTCCTTGACCCCGAACACCACGTCGGAATCGAGATATTTGTCGCCGTCCATGAAGACATGCGTGATCAGGGGCTGGTGGCCGGGCGCATCGACCAGAAAATGCACATGCGCCGGCCGCATCGCGTGGCGGCGGGTCTGCACGATCATCTCGCCGACCGGGCCATCGGTGGGAATGGGATAGCTGCACGGCAGGATGGTGCGGAAGAAGAACCTTCCATCGGCGTCCGTGATGAAGCGCGCCCGCGACGACGGCCCCTGCGTCGCATAGGCCGGCTTCTGGGAGTCATAAAAGCCGTCATCGTCGGCGTGCCAGACGTCCACCGGCACGCTTGCCAGCGGCTTGCCGGTGAGGTCGGTGACGCGGCTCTGCACGAACATCCGCTCGCCCGGCAGACTGGCCGAGATATCGGTGCCATGCGGCGTCACCTTGTGCTCGCCGACATAGAACGGGCCGAGCACCGTGGTCTCGGTGGCGCCCTCGCGCTCCCTGTGGTTCACGGCGTCCACCAGCATCGACACGCCGAGCACGTCGGACAGCAGGATGAACTCCTGCCGGATCGGGGTGCACTTCTGGCCAGTGCGGGTCAGGAAGTCGATCGCATATTCCCACTCCTCGAAGGTGAGATCGGTCCTGCGGACATAGTCGTGGAGCGATTTCACCAGTTCCTGCAGCAGGAATTTGGCGCGCGGATCCGGCGTATCGTCGAAACTGCGGATCACGGCGGTGGTCAGTTCGGTCTCGCTGAATTGGGGCATTTTTTCTGTCCTGGGGGATACGCGATGGCTGGAGCGTATACCACCGTTCCGGTTCGGATAAGCATGGCCGGTTGGAACGGGGTACACTTTTCGGCTATCAAAGCTGCATAAACCAGCCGGGAGATCAGTGCCGATGTTAGCCCCTACCCCCGCCTCGCCCGAGCAAGCCGGAATGTCCAAGGCGGCGCTCGATCGTCTCGAAAATCACCTGAAGCAGCGCTATGTCGACGCCGGGCGCTTCCCGGGGACGCAGCTCCTGATCTATCGCCGCGGCAAGGTCGTGCATTCGACCGTGCAGGGCTTTGCCGACGTGGAGCGCAAGGCGCCGGTGAAGGACGACACCATCTTCCGCATCTATTCGATGACCAAGCCGCTCACGAGCGTAGCTTTCATGATGCTGGTCGAGGAAGGCCGCGTCGCGCTGGATGAGCCCGTGCACAAATATATTCCGGAATGGAAGAACCTCGGCGTGTTCGTGGCCGGCACGCACCCGGCCTTCCTGACCCGTCCGCCGACCCGGCCGATGCTGATCGTGGACCTGCTGCGGCACACCTCGGGTCTTACGTATGGCTTCCAGCAGCGCGGCAATGTCGATGCCGCCTATCGCGAGAACAAGATCGGTGAAGTCGTCAAGGCCGGCACGCTGCAAGGCATGATCGACGATCTCGCGAAAATTCCGCTGGAGTTTTCGCCGGGCGAGGCCTGGAACTATTCCGTTGCCACCGACGTGGTTGGCTATCTCATTGGTGTCATCAGTGGCAAGCCGTTCGAGCAGTTCTTGAAGGAGCGCATCCTCGATCCGCTCGGCATGAACGACACCGATTTCTTCGTGCCAAAGGACAAGGCGCATCGCTTCGCGGCGTGTTATTCGGCCGACCCGCAAGGCGGCATGACGTTCCACGCCACCGAGCGCAAGGGTACGCTGACGCTGCAGGACGATCCGGCGACGAGCTCGTTCCTGGAGCCGCCCTCGTTCATCTCGGGCGGCGGCGGCCTGTGCTCGACTGTGGCCGATTATCTCACCTTCTGCCGGGCGCTGCTCAATGGCGGCGAGCTCGGCGGCGTCCGCTTGCTGGGGCCGAAGACGCTGAAATTGATGACGTCGAACCATCTGCCCGGCGGCGTCGATCTGCCGGCGATGTCGCGCTCGCTGTTCTCGGAAGCCGCCTATAACGGCATCGGCTTCGGGCTCGGCTTTGCCGTCACTATGAACCCGGCGCAGACGCTGATCGCCGGCAGCCCGGGCGAATTCAACTGGGGTGGCGCGGCGACGACCTCGTTCTTCATCGACCCGGCGGAAGAGCTGATCGCGATCTTCATGACGCAGGTGCTGCCGTCGAGCGCCTATCCGTTGCGGCGCGAGCTGCGCACCATGGTGTATGCCGCCATCACCGACAGTAATCTTTGAGGGAAGTAATCCGGGTTCCGCGGTGCACTCAGGTCGCCGCGGAGCCCGGCGCGTCCGCCGAAGTGCCGGGTCAATTCCTCTCGATATCCCTCTAATCTCCTTGGCGAAATTCGGCGGCTTCTCCTATGCTTCGTCGACTGGGCGCCGATCCGGGATTTTCGTTGCCAAAGCTTTCATTGCCAGTACGTCTCGCCCTTCTGGTCGCGGGAACCACGCTGCCGCTGATTATTTTCGCGGGCGCCCTCGTCTACAACAATTACAAGCAGGATCGGCAGAACGCGACCCAACGGGTGCTGGAAACCGTGCGCAGCATTCGCCTCGTGCTCGACGCGGAGATGCAGCGGATCACCGGCGCACTCCAGGTGCTGTCACTGACAAATGGGCTGCGCGACGGGGATTTCGAGGCATTCCGCCGCATCGCCCAGGGCTTCCTCGACCAGTATGGCGAAGGCGGCGTCGTGCTGGTGGCGGACCGCGAAGGCCGCCAGGTGTTCTCCTCGCTCACGTCGGACACGGCAGGTCTGCCATCACGCAACAACCTCGACATGGTCGCGAAGGTCTTCGCGGAAAAGAAGCCGGTCTATTCCAACCTGTTCTTCGGGTCGGTCAAGAAACGGCTGATCGTGACCGTCGAAGTACCTGTCATCCAAAATGACCAGGTGCTTTACGATATCTCCTTCAGCCCGCCGATCGAGATTTTCCAGGCCATGGTCGAGCAGCAGCGGCCGAGCAAGGACTGGACGATCTCGATCTTCGACGGCGAAGGCACCAATTTCGCGCGTGTGCCGAACCCGCAGGAGACCGTCGGAAAGCGAGCATCGCCCTCGCTCCATGCGCAGATGTTCCACATTCCCGAAGCGACCGTGCCGACGGTATCGCTCGAGGGCGTGCCGCTGATCACGAGCTTTGCCCGCTCCTCGCTCACCGGCTGGACGGTTGCCGCAGGCGTGGCCGAAAGTTCGCTGGTAGCCCCGCTCTGGCGCAACCTCGCGATAACAAGCGTGATGGGCGCCATTCTCCTGATGGTCGGCCTCGCCTTTGCGGTGCGGATGGCGACCCAGATCGCCCGCGGCGAGATGCTCCACAATCTCCTGATTGAGGAACTCAACCACCGCGTCAAGAATACGCTCGCGGTCCTGCAGTCGATCGCCACCCAGACGTTCCGCAGTGCGAGCCGGGCGGAGCGCGAGAAATTCGAGGGCAGGCTCGGCGCGCTGGCGGAGGCGCACAATTTGCTGAGCCAGGAAAAATGGCTGGGCGCAGAGTTGCGGGAAGTGATTGCGCGGGTGCTGCAGCCCTATCTGCTCAACAATCCGGAGCGGATGCGGATGTTCGGGCCGCAGGTTCCGCTGTCGCCGCGGCTCGCCGTGGTCCTGTCGATGATCGTGCACGAGATCGCAACCAATGCCGCCAAATATGGCGCGCTATCGAACGACACCGGGACCGTCGCGGTGGACTGGGAGATCCTCGAAGAAAGCGACGGGCGCAAGCTGCGGCTGATCTGGACCGAGGCAGGCGGCCCGCCCGTCACGGCGCCGGTGCAGCGCGGCTTCGGCTCGCGGCTGATCGAGCGCAGCACGCGCGACCAACTCGGCGGCGAAGCGACCGTCGACTTCCTGCCGCGCGGCGTCGTCTACACGGTGAGCTGCGCGCTCGACAGGGAGGAGTAGCTCGATACGAAGACCGCTATTTAAGCATCTCCGGCACGATCAATCGCGGCAGGAACAGCGAGACCTCGGGCCAGATGATCAGCGCGGCCAGCACCAGCAGCATTGGAATCAGCATGATGACGGTGTCCTTCAGCGCATAGCGCAGCCGCACGCCCGCGATCGAGCAGGCGATCATCAGACACAGCCCGTACGGCGGCGTCACCAGCCCGAACGCCAGCGAGACGATCGAGATGATCGCAAACTGCACCGGATGGAGATCGACCGACCTCGCCAGCGGCTCCAGCACCGTGCCGACGATCACGATCGCAGGAATAGCGTCGAGGAAGCAGCCCACCACCAGAAAGCAGAAGGCGATAAAGAAGCCCGCTGCGATCGACCCCATTCCCCAGGTCGACACATTGGCCAGCAGTTCCTGCGGAATCTTGTAGTAGGCCAGCAGCCAGCCGAACGCGCTTGCGGTGCCGACGCAAAACAGCGCGACCCCCGCCAGTCGCCCGGTATCAAGCAGCGCCTTGTAAAGTTCGCGCGCGCCGGTTTCGCGGTAAAAGAACGTCGACAGCGCAACGGAATAAAGCACCGCGACGCAGGCGGATTCGGTCGCGGTGAACCAGCCGAGCAAAATGCCGCCGACGATGATGAACGGCGTCATCAGCGCCGGGATCGACCGCCAGATCGCCCACCACATGCCCGTCCAGCTGTATTTCGGGTAGGTCGGATAGCCGCGGCGCACCGCGTAGACATGGACCGTGGCCATCTGCGCGCCCGCGATCAGAAGGCCCGGCACGATGCCGGCAAGGTACATCGCGGCGATCGAGGTCGAAATCAGCCCACCCCACACGATCATCAGGATCGAGGGTGGGATGATGACGGCGAGCACGGCCGAGACCGCGGTGATGGCGATGGAGAACGAGAGGTCGTAGCCCTCCTTGGTCTGGGCATCGATGAAGATCTTCGATTGGCTCGCCGCATCAGCGGTGGAGGAGCCGGAGATGCCGGCAAAGAACACCGACAGCACGACATTGATCTGCGCCAGCGATCCCGGCCAATGCCCGACCATCGAGCGCGACAACGCGACCAGGCGGTCGGTGATGCCGCCGATGCTCATCAGGTTGGCCGTCAGCAGGAAGAACGGCACCGCCAGCAGGATGAACGAATTGTAGGCGTTGAAGGTCTCCTGCGCGAGCGTCATGATCGACAGGCGCGGCTCGATCAAGAGGATCGGCACGCAGGCAAGGCCGAGCGCAAAGGCGACCGGCACGCGAATGATGAGCAGGCCGACGAAAACCCCGAACAGGACCATTGCGGCCTGTCCGGCAGAAAGAACATTGCCGCTCATTGTTTTGCCCCAAGCAGAATCCGCAGCTCATCGAGGATCTGCTCACCCGCAAACACGATCCACGTCACGCCGGCCACCGGCCATGCGACATGGATCAGCCAGAGCGGCAAATCGGCCAGTTCGGATGTTCGGTTCCAGGCAAACCGCGTGAATTCGAGCCCGGCCCAAACGAACACCAGCGCCATCGCCAGCACGCCCAGGCGCGCGAGAATCCGCACCGCGGCTTCGCTTCGTCGCGACAGGTCGGGCCAGACATCGACCTCGAAATGCTGCGACTCTCTGATGCCGACCATGGCGCCGATCATGATCGTCCAGACGAACATGAAGCGCGCCATCTCCTCGGTCCAGATGTAGGACGGGATGAACGGCGTGTAGCGCGAGATGATCTGCAGCGTGACCGGAATGACCAGAATGCCGACGCAGGCGGCGAGCAGGATTTCCAGCAATTTTGCATAGGCCGCCGTCGCTCGGCGCCATAGCGACGGGTGCGGCGGCATCGGTATTTCAGTCATCATGGCTCCGGAGGGATAACGATCACCGATGGGGCAAGCCGCAAGGCTTGCCCCGATGTCCTGTCGGTCGGTGTGAGAATCCTACGCGACGTTGATCTTCTCGAAGATGCCCTCGGCGCCGATTTCCTTGGCGTAGGTGGCCATCACGGGGTCGGCGAGCTTCTTCATGGCGTCGCGCTCCTCGAACGGAACGCGCTTGAGCTTGCCGGCCTTCTCCAGCGTGTCGAGCTTGACGACTTCCTCGCTCGACTCCAATTGACGGCCGTAATCGCCAGCCTCCTTGCCGGCCTTCATGATCGCGTCCTGCAAGTCCTTCGGCAAGGTCTTCAGCGTTTTCACCGAGAAGCAGATCGGCCGGATCGATACCGCATGCTGCGTCAGGTTGAGGTGCGGCGCGACTTCGTAGAACTTCATCGCCTCAACACCGGCCGCCTCGTTTTCGCCGGCCGAGATCACGCCGTTCTGGATGGCGTTGTAGACTTCATTGTAGGCGATCACGGTCGGGCTCATGCCGACGGCGGCAAACGTCTTCGACCAGATCGGAGCGCCCTGCACGCGAACCTTGAGACCCTTGAGATCGGCGAGGTTCTTGAGCGGCTTATTGGCGAAGATGTTGCGGATCCCGCCGCCTGCATAGCCGATCAGAACGACCTCGGCCTTGACAGCGATTTCATCGGCGACCGGCGCCAGGATATTCTGCTCGACGACCTTGTTCATGTGCTCGATGCCCTTGAACACAAAGGGCGCATCGATGAACGGCGCCGCCTTCGCAAAGGTCGACATGTGGGCCGGCGAGACGATGCCGTAATCGACCGCCTTGCCCTGCGACATATACTCGAAATACTGTTTCTCGAGACCAAGCGATGAATTCTTGTGCAGCGTGAAGTTGACGGGCTTGCCGTAATACTTCTTCACCAGTTCTTCAAACCGGGTCAGCGCCTTGGTGAAAGCGTGGTCGTCGTTGAACTGCACGGCTCCGTTGAGCGTGACGGGCGCTTGTGCCCTGAGGATCGATGGCATGCCCAGCGCGCCGGCAGCCGCCGTCGCACCAAGGCCCGCAAGTACGGTTCTTCGCTTCATGGCGTTCCTCCCCTGTAATGCCCGTCCCTTGTAAGCGGGACTTTGGCCTGACCGACGACGCGGCCACTACAGCAAAGCGTATGCAAAACGGCGCGGCTGTGGAAGCCAATTTAAGTAGTACCCTGGGCCAATAGGCCGCAGACAGCTGGGCTGATGATCGCAATCATTTCGGCAAACCTCGCCCCGGAGGCGCCGGCCCAACCGCTGACCCCATCCGCAAACAGCCGCAAGCGCTCGTCACGGCTCCCGGCTATCAGTTGCCGAAGCAACGTCTTGCGATTCCATCTGAAGCCGGCGGCGATGTTCATTGCGCAGGCAGTCGACACGCCGCAAATGTTGCGCGATGTCGATTCTGGCCGCTCTGTCAGAGGCGCGCATGACGTGCGGGCACGCTGCTTGCCGCAATTTCCCGTCCCGCTTGATCTGAAACCGAAACTGAACTTTGCTGCATTTTGTCAGGCATCACTGTTCGCGGGCATTTCACGCGATGCACGCCGATGTCGAGCCGGCACGCGCTGCAAGCGAAACGCAGTATCGGCCGGAAAACCCCGTAGAAATCCGGTACTTGAGCGCTACGCAGTAAGCATGCCGGCCAAAATCTGTGGCCATTGAACTCGCGGTGGTTGTGGTTTGTCGAATATTTTGTCAAATGTAGTGGGCGGGGTTTTTTGCCAAATCGCCCCGGGTGCCGACAGCTTTAGGTAGTTGGCGACGCCGGTATCTGGATGCTTCCAATGCGCGCATGCGTTTGGCTACCATCCAGTAATATCTCAGGATTCCTGTGGTTCTCTATGCAACCTCACGGTTCGGACTGACTTTAAACACGGCAAATGCGGATGAACCTCTGACCTACTTTTGCCAGGGTTTCCCGATTCAAGGACGGTAAAACCAGAATGAACAGATCAGCAGCGAAAAAGATGAAGCAGCGCAGCGCCGGCAAACCCGATATCGAATTGGGTAAGCGGATTCGCCTGCGTCGTGTGGAACAGAAAATCTCCCAAGCGGAGCTCGGCGACAAGCTCGGCGTCAGCTTCCAGCAGGTCCAGAAGTACGAGAAGGGCGTCAACCGCGTCGGCGCTGCGCGTCTTCAGGCAATCGCGACCGCGCTCGACGTGCCGGTGACGTTCTTCTACGACGGCGACGGCAAGGCGCGCGAAGTCGAGAGCCTGCTCTTCCTGGACAGCGCGTTCAGCCTGAGGCTGTTGCGTGCCTACAGCAAGATCAAGGACCAGACCGTTCAGCGTCAGCTGGTGTCCTTGATGGAATCGATCGCCGCCAACGAGGGCTAGGCATTATCGCGCCTGGACCGCAGCACCGCGGACCCGATCAATCGACGCGAGAAATCGCCGGGTAGCCTGTTGCTGCGCTAGGCCTGATCTTGATCTGGCCGGGACAAGATCGGTTTGTTGCCATCGCGAAATGGCGGAGTCCGGCCGCATCACAGCAAGAAAGCTGCGCGGCACGTTCCGGCGAATAGTCGTGGGCGCTAGCGTCCGCAAGGTCTCCACCACCGTCATGGCTATACCGCCACGCCGCCGCGCGCGTGAGCTCAGGCCTGCGCCGACGATCTGGCATTCCCTCCCCGCACCTGTTGCCGGTCTCGACGCAACGGAAGATGCAACGATTGACCTCGTCAACGATTGACCTCGGCGCGAAGCTTGTCCGACAATGGACCAACCTTCCCGACTGAAAGCAGCAACCGATGCTCGACATCCCCAAAAGCGCCGAAACAACCCACGCCGATGGCAAGATCCTGCAAAGCCTCAGCGATGGCGTCGGCGTCATCACGTTCAACAATCCCGACAAGCGCAATGCCATGTCGCTCGAAATGTGGGAGGGCCTGGGCCACGCGCTGGTCGAGCTGCGCGACAATCCCGACGTCCGCGTCGTGATCCTGGTCGGCGCCGGCGACAAGGCCTTCGTCTCGGGCGCCGATATCAGCCAGTTCGAAAAGACCCGCCACAACGCGGCGGCCTCGGAAGAATATTCGAAACGGAGCGAGGCGCAGCGTGCGCTGCTGGCGAGCTATCCGAAGCCGACGATTGCCTGCATTCGCGGCTTCTGCCTCGGCGGCGGCATGCAGGTCGCGATGCTAACGGATATCCGTATCGCTTCCGACAACAGCCAGTTCGGCATTCCCGCCGCCAGGCTCGGCATTGCCTATGGCTATGACGGCCTCAAGCATCTGGTCTCGCTGGTCGGGCCGTCCTGGGCGCGGCTCATCATGTATACGGGCATGCGGATCGAGGCTGCGGAAGCCTTACGGATCGGATTGGTCGATCGTGTTCTGCCGGATGCGGGACTATGGGACGCCACCCTGGAAATCGCGCGCACCATCTCCGGCAACGCGCCGCTCGCCATCAAGGCCGCCAAGATCACGATTGCCGAAGTGCTGAAGGACGAAAGCAAGCGCGACATGGCCGCGATCAAGGCGATCGGCATGGAGTGCATGGACAGCGAAGATTTTCGCGAAGGACGAACGGCTTTCATGGAAAAGCGCAAGCCGCAGTTCAAGGGGAAGTGAGACACCTTGTAGCCCGGATGAGCGAAGCGATATCCGGGACTCTTGAACCCGCGGCCCCGGATTTCGCTTCGCTCATCCGGGCTACAAGCTACAGCGCCGCCAGCACCGCTTTCGTAATGTCCGCGGTGCCGTTGCTGCCGCCGAATTCCATCGGCTTGATTCCTCCCGCATACGCCTTGTCCACCGCGCGCTCGATGCGCTCGCCGGCCTCAGCGGCGCTTTCGAGGCCGTGCTTGTCGGCGAGCCAGTCCAGCATCATCGCGGCCGACAGGATCATCGCCGTCGGGTTGGCCTTGCCCTGTCCCATGATATCAGGGGCGGTGCCGTGGCAGGGCTGGAACACGGCGTAGCGGTCGCCGATATCGGCCGAGGGCGCCATGCCCAGGCCTCCGATCAAGCCGGCGGCGAGGTCGGAGAGGATGTCGCCGAACATGTTCTCCGTCACCATGACGTCGAAATCCCAGGGACGTTTCACCATCATCAGCGAGCAGGCATCGACATAGAGCCGGTCTGCCCTGACGTCGGGATGGCGCTTGGCGGCTTCATCGAACATCTCGCGAAAGAACGCGAACGCCCTGAACACGTTGGCCTTGTCGACGCAGGTCAACCCGCCGTTCGCCTTGCCGCGCGCCTTGCGGCGTTCGGCGACGCGGAACGAGAATTCAAACAGCCGCTCCGAGGTTTTGCGCGTAATCACGAGCGTCTCGCGCGCCTCGGCGTCCGTCACCACGCCCTTGCCCATCGAGGCGAACAGCCCTTCGGTGGATTCCCGGATCAGCACGAGGTCGATGCCGCGCTGGTCGGCGCCGACGATCGGGCTCGGCACGCCTGGAATCAGCCGCGCCGGGCGCACGCCGGCATAGAGGTCGAAATGGAAGCGCAGTTCGATCTGCGGAGCGATCTCGGTATTGTCAGGGTAGCGCACCGACGGCAGGCCGCAGGCGCCGAGCAGGATGGCGTCCGCTTCCTCGCACAGCCGCACGGTGCTGTCAGGCATCGATTTGCCGGTCGCGAGATAATTGTTGGCGCCGGCCGGGGCATCGGTGAAGCGGAATTTGAGGTCCGATGTCGCCTCGATCTTGCGCAGGACTTCCAGCGCCGGCGCCATCACTTCAGGGCCGATGCCATCGCCGCCGAGCACGGCGATGTGGAGCGCGTTGTTTGCGGGCATGTGGGTTCCTCGGGGGTATTCGGACAGAAGTTATTTCCGTCATTGCGAGCGAAGCGAAGCAATCCATGTCACGGCAGAACGGATGGATGGATTGCTTCGTCGCTGCGCTCCTCGCAATGACGACGGCAACAGCGGGACCTACGGCGTCAGCACCGCACGGCCGACCAGCTTGCCCTTCTGCAGGTCGGTCAGCGCTTCGTTCGCCTTGGCGAGCGGCATCGTCGTGACGGGAATCGGCGCGATCATCTTGTTGCGAACGAGTTCGAGCAATTCCTCGGTTTCGCGCAAATTACCGACATAGCTGCCCTGGATCGTGATCGCCTTGATCGGGATCAGCGGCAGCGCCCAGGGCGCGCCGCCGCCGAACAGGCCGACGATGACGAGCTTGCCGCCCTTGGTCAGGCAGTCGAAGCCGAGCTGCGAGGTCTGCGCATTGCCGACGAGATCGATCACGGCGCGAATGGGTCCGCCGGCCGCCTTCGCCAGTTGCTCCAGCGCGTCCGGCGCCTTGCCGTCGACGGTGGCGAGCGCACCGGCGGCTTCAGCGGCTTCGCGCTTGCGCGCATCGATGTCGACGACGATGGCGCCCTTGCCGCCCATCGCCTTCAACAGCGACAGCGCCATCAAGCCGAGCCCGCCGGCGCCGAAGATGACGATCGGCGAGTTGAAAGCGAATTCGACCTTCTTCAGCGCGCTGTAGGTGGTGACGCCGGAACAGGCATAGGGCGCCGCGGTGACGGGATCGAGCCCTTTCAAATTCAACAGGTACTTTGGGTTCGGCACCGTCATGTGATCGGCATAGCCGCCGTCGCAATAGACGCCGAGCGAGTTCGGCTTGACGACGCACATGTTCTCGTCGCCGTCCACACACGTCGCGCACTTGCCGCAGCCGAGCCAGGGATAGACCAACGCGACATCGCCCACCTTGAGATCGCCCTTGTCGGCGGCGGTGACGTCGGGCCCGAACGCCACTACCTCGCCAACCGTCTCATGCCCCATCGTGCGCGGCAGCGACACGCCGCGGTCCTTCAGCGACAGCGGCTTGCGGCCATGGCCGAGATCATAGCCGCCTTCCCAGATGTGAAGGTCGCTGTGACAGACGCCGGCCGCCTTCACCTTGATCAGCACCTGCGTGCCCGTCGGCTGCGGCGTTTCCTGATCCACCTCTTTCAGCGGTGCATTGAACTCGGCGACCTGAAAACTCTTCATCGCTTCTCTCCCGTCATTCTTGTTCTTAGGCAGGCACTTCTTGCGCGGACATTGCCACGTCTGCCCAATCGAGACAAACGCGAGCAGCGCTCTCCCGGTATTCAGACCAGCGGGTGATGGCAAGCCGCGAACTGGCCCGGCGCCACGGCGCGCAGTTCCGGCATCTCATCGCTGCATCGCTGGTCCGCACGGGGACAGCGGGTGCGAAACCGGCAGCCGGATGGCGGCGCGATCGGCGATGGTGGCTCGCCCACGGGCACGGTCTCGGTGGGCCGGACATCCGGATCGGGCACCGGAATCGCCTCGATCAGCAGCGCGGTATAGGGATGCGCCGGCCGGGCGAAGAGCTGTTCGGACGGGCCGACTTCGCAGAGCCGGCCGAGATACATCACCGCGACGCGGTCGCTGACGGCCTTTACCACCGCGAGATCGTGCGCGATGAACAGCAGCGTCAACCCGAACCGGCCCTTCATCTCTTCCAGCAGGTTGAGGATCTGCGCCCGAATGGAAACATCGAGCGCGGAGACCGGCTCGTCGCAGACGATGAACTCCGGATTGAGAATGAGCGCGCGCGCGATGCAGATGCGTTGGCATTGCCCGCCGGAGAATTCATGCGGCAGCCGCCCGACAACAAGCGTCGGATCAAGCCCGACAGCGCTGAGCACCTCGTGGACGAGCCGCTCGCGCTTCTCCGGATCCTTGACGCCCGCGATCACCAACGGCTCGGCGACGATGTCGCCGATCTTGCGGCGCGGGTTCAGCGAGGCGATCGGGTCCTGGAAGATCAACTGCACGCGGCGGCGCATCTGGCGCAGCGCATCGCCCTGCATCGTCGTGAGATCGTGACCGTCGAACAGGACGCGCCCCGCCGTCGGCCGGCGCAACTGCAGCACCGCCCGGCCCAGCGTCGATTTTCCGCAGCCGGATTCCCCGACCAGACCGAGCGTTTCGCCGCGGGCGATCTGCAAGGACACGCCGGACACCGCATGAACGATCTTCGCGCCGACAGGATATTCGACAACGAGATTGTCGACGTCGAGCAGCGCGTCAGGTGAAATGGATGGCGCGGATTGCAGCATCATACGTTGGCATCCGCATGGGTTTCGATCGGGTGGAAGCAGGCGAACTGGTGTGCGCTCGTCTCTGCCGCTTCGAGCCCGGGTTTCTCGCGCTGGCAGCGGGACATCGCATAGCGGCAGCGTGGCGAGAACGAGCAGCCCTGCAGCGGCCGGGTCGGATCGGGCGGACGCCCCGAGATGGCCGGCAGCGGCGTATGGGGCGCGGCGTCGAGCTTGGGCAACGCCGCCAGCAGCGCTTCGGTGTAGGGCATCCGCATCTTCTTGAACAAGGCGGGCGTCGGCGCGCGTTCGACCACGCGGCCCGCATACATCACGGCAACTTCATCGGTGCGGCCGGCAACGACGCCGAGATCATGGGTGATCAGGATCATCGCCATGTGCCGTCGGCGCTGCTCGCGCGCCAGGAGATCGAGGATCTGCGCCTGGATCGTCACGTCGAGCGCGGTGGTCGGCTCGTCGGCGATCAGGAGTTTGGGCTCGCACGACAGCGCGATCGCGATCGCCACGCGCTGCCGCATCCCGCCGGAGAGCTGGTGCGGATATTGCGCCAGCCTTTGTTCGGGCGCGGGAATGCCGACCGCGGCGAGCAATTCGACGCTGCGCCTCGTGGCGGTGGCGTCGTTGAGTTCCAGATGCTCCTGCAGCGTCTCGATCAACTGGGTGCCGATCGTGAGCACCGGGTTGAGCGAGGTCATCGGGTCCTGGAACACGACCGCCAGCGAGCGCCCGCGCAGCTTGCGCAGTTTCTCCGGCGGAAGTTGCAGGAGATCCTGCCCGTCGAACATCACGCGGCCGGACAGCTTTGCCTTCTTCGGCAGCAATTGCAGGATCGCCCGCGACAGCATGGTCTTGCCGCAACCGGATTCGCCGACGACGCCGAGCGTCTGGCCGGCGCCGACGGTGAGATCGACATGATCCACCGCGCGCAGATTGCCGCGCGGGGTTGGCAGGTCGACGACAACGTCCTCGACGGAAAGCAAGGTATTCCCGGTCACAGCGCGCCCTGACGTGGATCGGTGAGCGCACGCAGCGTGTCGCCGACCAGATTGAAGGAAAGCACGGTGAGGAACATCGCGGCTGCCGGCAGGAAAGCGAGCCGCGGCGCCACGTCGAGACTCTCGCGCCCCTCCCCGATCATGCTGCCCCAGCTCGATATCGGCGGCGGCACGCCAAGCCCGAGGAAGGACAGCGCGCCCTCGACCACGATGGTGACAGCTACTGCGAGCAGGAAGAAGGCCAGCAGTGGCAGCGCGACATTGGGCAGCAATTCGCGCAGCAGGATGCGCGCATGCGTCGCGCCGAGCGCCTGCGCCGCGATGACGAATTCACGCCGTGCCAGCGTCAGCGTTGCCGCCCGAGCGACCCGCATGAAGGCGGGAACACCAAGGAAGCCGAGAATGAGGGTGAGATTGAGAATCGACTGCCCGAGATAGGCGGTCACAGCCATCGCCAGGATCAAAGGCGGGAACGCCAGCAGCACATCCATGCCGCCGACGACCACCGACTCGAACCGCCCGCGAAAATAGCCCGCGAGCATGCCGAGCGCACCGCCGATGGTCAGCCCAATCACCGGTGCGCAAAGCCCGACCACGAGCGAGATCCGCGCCCCGTAGATCAGTCGGGAAAGTTCGTCGCGGCCGAGGCCGTCGGTCCCGAGCCAGTGCTCCGCGGAGAACGGTGCGCGCCGTTCCAGCATGTCCATGTCGGTCGGGCTCGGCAGCGGCAGCACGGGCGCGAGGATTGCAACGGCAATCATGAACGTCATCCAGCCGATCGCCATCCAGAACAGCAGTCCCAGCCGGCGGCCGCGCTTTGCCGGTTCCGCTGCGACGCCTTCGTCGATCGTGAGTTCAAGCGTGGCCATGACGGATCCTGGGATCGAGGACGGCGTAAAGCAGGTCGACAATGAAGTTCATGATGACGAAGCCGGCGGCGACCAGCAGCACCACGCCCTGCAGGATGATGAGGTCGCGGGTATAGATCGCGCCGACCAGCAGCCGGCCGATGCCCGGCAGCGCGAAGATCGTCTCGACGATGACAGCACCGCCGATCAATCGTCCGATATTGATGCCTGTGATCGTGACCAGCGTCAGCGAAGAGGGCTTCAACGCGTGCACGAACAGGATACGCGACGCCTTCAGTCCCTTGGCCTTCGCCAGCGCGATATAGTCTTCCTGCAAGGTTGCGATCATGTCGGAGCGGAGCACGCGCATGATCCCCGGCCATTCGGCCAGCGCCAGCGTCAGCGCGGGCAACACCATGAAGCGCAGGTTTCCGGCCGGGTCTTCGGTAAAGGGCACGTAGCCCGTCGCCGGCAACCAGCGCAGCTCCACAGCAAACAGATAGATCAGCAGGATCGCCGACAGGAATGCCGGCACCGACAGCATGGCAAACGCGCTGCCGGTCATGAAACGGTCGAACGCGCTGCCGCTGCGGGCGGCGCAGACGATCGCCAGGGGAACGCCGATGACGAGGCCCATGATCTCGGCCAGGATCATCAGTTCGAACGATACCGGCAACCGCTCGGTCACCGCTTGCAGCACGGTTTGCCCGGTGCGGAACGACCGGCCGAAATCGCCCTGCAGGATGTTGCCGAGCCAGCCGAAGTAACGGATCCAGACCGGCTGATCGAGCCCCATATCCTTGCGCAGCGCGGCGACGTTCTCCGGCGTCGCCTGATCGCCGAGGATGGTATAGGCGAGATCGCCCGGCAACAGCGACGCGATAAAGAACGTCAACAGCGATACGGCGATCAGGACCGGTATCAGGTACAGAAGCCTACGCGCCACAAACAGCAGCATGGAAGATCATTCCAGCCAGGTGTTGGATACGTCGATCACCCCGCTGTACATTTTTGGCAAGCCCTTAAGCTTCGCGCTCGACAGCGCGTAATAGGTGTTCTGGAAAGTCCAGAACCAGATCGCTTCCTTGTTGATGATACGGCTGATAGCGCAATAGTCCTCGATGCGCTTGTTCGTATCGGCCGTGGTGCGCGCGCGCTCGAGCAGATTATCGAGTTCGGGATTGGAATAGTTGGCGAGCGCCACCGGGCTGCCGGTACGGAAGTTGGCATACATCTGCACATCGGGATCAGCGAGATCGACGATCCGCCATGGCGTCAACTGGAACTGGCGCATGAAGGCACGCGGCGGGATGGTGGCCTGGTCGACCTGCTCTATCTCCATGTTGGCGCCAGCCCGCTTCCAGAACTGTTGCAGCACCTGACCGACGGTGCGCCCACGTGGCGTCGCCGTAACGAGCATCTTGAAATCGACGGGCTTGCCATAGTCCTTGATCAGCGCCTTGGCCTTCTCGAGGTCTTCGGGAAGCGCGCCATCGTCCTTGCATTTGACCCAGGAGCCTTCGCCGTAGGGGTTGCTGGCAGGTCTTGCGAGACCATTGGTAATTGCTTGGGACATCTTCTTGCGGTCGATCGCCATCACCAGCGCCTGGCGGACACGCACATCGTCGAACGGGGCGACCTTGGTGTTGAAGGCGTAGACCTGCGCGCCGGACCCGACATAGGTGTGCACGGTCAGCTTCGGATCCTTCTGCGCCTTCATGATGTTGTCGGCGTCGAATTCGTCGTCCCAGATGATATCGGCCTCACCGGATTGCAGGCTGGCAAAGCGCGACTGCGCGTCCGGCAGCGGCTTGAGGACGATGCGGTCGAGATAAGGACGGCCCTTGTTCCAATAGTCGGGATTTTTCTCGAGCACCATGCGGTCCCCCGCGGCCCATGACTTCAGGATATAGGGGCCGGTGCCAACCGGATTGCGGTTGTAGTCATCGCCCTTGGTCTTCCATGCCGTCGGCGACTGCACCGAATTATTGCCGCTTGGAAAGCTCACAATTGCCGGCAAGTTCACCGATGGGTCCTTCAGATTGTAGACCACCGTCAATTCGTCGGGCGCCTCCACACTGTTGATAAAGGCAATATAAAAGGCACAGCGACACTTGTTGGCGGGATCTTTCTGCCGATCGAAATTCTCCTTGAACGCTTTGGCGTTGAATGGTGTGCCGTCGTGGAATTTAACGCCAGGTCGCAGCTTGAAGGTCCAGGTCTTGAAGTCCTCGGAAGGAGTCCAGGACAGAGCGAGTTTCGGTTGCACAACGCCCTTGTCGTCCAGAGACGTTAGCGTATCGAAAATCGCCGCTGCTGCAGTTCCGGCCGAGGTATCGAATACACCGACCTTGAGCACATCGAAGCCGGGAATATCGAGTTCAAGGCCAAAGGTAATGCTTCCGCCCGCCTTCTGCGCGCTAGCGGGCATTGCCGACAACGCCACACCAAATCCCGCCACAAGAAATATTCGCGCGAGCGCGCTCGAACGGATCGCCGCCTTCATGGATATTCCCTCCGATGTGTCATCCGTCCGGCATTCCGGATCGTGATCGCTGCGGTAAGATTGTCTGGAATTTCCGTCGCGAGCAAGGCCGTTCGCAACCCGCGGATGAAACGCCGCAGGTTCATGTTTCGCTATGCGGACCGTGCTGTCAGCCGCGTGCGACTACCTGCGCGTTGCCGGCAAAGGATGCGATTTCATCCTCCGACAGGCCAGTCTCTTTCAGATAAGCACGCGTGTGCTCGCCGAGCGTCGACATGCGCCTCGCCGCCGACACGTTGGCGCCCGACATGCGGAACGGCAGGTTGAGCACCTTGAAGGTGCCGCCGCCGTCCTCGACCTCGGCCAATGCACCGCGGTGGGCAATCTGCGGATCGCGCAGTGCCTCGGCGACGGTGCGGTAGGCCGATGAGGGAACGCCGTGCGTATTGAGAGCCGTGAGGCATTGCCCGGTCGTGACAGTACGCGACCACGCTTCCACGCCTTCCATCAGGCTCGTCCAGTTTTCCCGCCGATCGGAATATTTCGCAAAGCGTGGATCGCTCACCCATTCGGGATGACCGATCACCTGCATCAGGCTCTGAAAAGTTTTCTCGCTGGCGATTGCCATCATCACGTAGCCGTCCGTCGTCTCGATCGGACCGAACATCGGCCGCTGCGTCGGCTTCACCTCGAATTGCGACCATTGCAGTTCGTTCAGCGTCAGGCTCAGCATGGATTCCAGCATCGAGACGTCAATATGCTGGCCCTGCCCGGTTGCTGTGCGCTGATACAGCGCCGCCGAGATGGCGCCGAACGCATAGACGCCGGTGAGCACGTCGGCGTGGTAGATCCCGCAATAGTCCGGCCGGCTTCGTCCCGGCTGGTACGCCAGATGCGCCATCTCGTAACCGGAGGCCGCGTGGATCACCGGCGCATAGGCCGGCAGTTCGGCCGACGGCCCAGTCTGGCCGTATCCCGAGATCGAGCAATAGACCAGTTTCGGGTTGACCTCATGCAGCGAGGCGTAATCGAGCTTCAATCGCCGCATCACGCCTGGACGGAAATTTTCCACCAGCACGTCCGCGGTCGCGACCAGCCGGCGGACCGCCTCCGATCCCTCAGGCGACTTCAAATCCAGGACCAGGCTGTTCTTGCCGACATTGAGCTGGCCGAAGGCGGTCGAGCAATTATTCCGCACCGGCGGGCGGGTCCGCATCGTCTCGCCTTCCTCGGTCTCGATCTTGATAACCTCCGCTCCCATATCGGCGAGCATTCGTGTACAATGAGGTCCGGCAATCGTGGTTGAGAAATCGAGAATCCGCAGGCCCGCGAAGCTGCCTGTCAAATTCCTCTGATCATTGCCGGCTATCGTCATTGCGTGAAACTCCCCGGCCTTTTGCGGCCATTCGTTTTGGTTAGCGGGCGTGACCCTAAATTGTGCAGCGTCGACAGGAAAGTAGTTCGCTTAGGAACGACGGCCCGCAGCGCGCGTTGTAACACGTAAGGAAGTTGGACCCATTCTTGCATCAGTATCACAGTGGCTGGTACGAGGGCGTTTGCCTTGAAGGTCTTGTTCGTCACCACTGAAATGGATGACTTTGTCCGGGTGGGCGGTCTCGCTGCCGTTTCCGCCGCGCTGCCCCGGGCACTGCGCCGCTGGAGTGACGTCAGGATCATGCTGCCCGGTTATCGGGACATCGTCGAACAGTTCACCCACATTGAAATCGTTGGGGAATGCCCCGCCCTGGCGGAGATGCCGGCATGCTCGCTCGGGCGGGCAGCGACCAAGGATGGCCTGCCGGTTTACGTCCTGCTCTGCCCGCAACTTTATGACCGACCGGGCAACCCCTATGGCGACGAATCCGGGCGCGACTGGCCGGACAACGACGTCAGGTTTGGCCGCTTCGCATCCGCCGCCGCCGAACTTGCCGCGGGCACCCTGGACAAGAATTGGGCAGCAGACCTGGTCCATGCCAACGACTGGCAGGCCGCGCTCGCGCCGGCTTATCTGGCATGGCGAGGCTCAAAGGTTCCCTCGATCCTGACCATCCACAATCTGGCATATCAGGGGCTGTTCCCGCCGGACTCGCTGCGCCGGATCGGGGCGCCCGAAAGCTCCTTCCACATCGACGGGCTCGAGTTCTACGACCACGTGTCGTTCCTCAAGGGCGGTCTCGTTTACGCCTCGCATCTGACCACCGTCAGCGCCACCTATGCGAAGGAGATCACGACGCGCGAACTTGGCTGCGGGCTGGAAGGTCTGCTGCAGCGCCGCTCGGACGCCGCGCAACTGACCGGCATCTTGAACGGCATCGACGAAAGCTGGGATCCCAGCGCCTGCGCGCATCTGGCGCAGACCTTCGCCCCCGGCGATTGGGAAGGCAAACAGGCGAATGCCGATTACGTCCGCAAGCAGTTTGGCCTGGCGCTGTCGCGCGGTCCGCTGTTTGGGCTTGTTGCCCGCCTGGTTCACCAGAAGGGCGTCGATCTCGTCTTGTCCGCGGCCGACGAAATCATCGAGGCAGGTGGGCAGATCGTGGTGACCGGCAGCGGCGAGGCCCAGATCGAACAGGCGCTGGTCAACGCGCACCGCCGCAGGCCGGATGCGATCGGTGTCGTCATCGGCTTCAACGACGCCCAGGCGCGGCGAATTTTTGCCGGCAGCGATTTCACGCTGATGCCCTCGCGGTTCGAACCGTGCGGGTTGAGTCAGATGTATGCGCAGCGGTTCGGATCGCTGCCGATTGGTCACCAGACCGGCGGGCTGGCGGAAACCATCAAGGACGGCGAAACCGGTTTCCTGTTTCCGAAGCCGTCCGCGGAGTCCTTCCTCGGCGGCGTCAGGCGCGCCTTCGATACGTTCCGCGCCAAGGACCGCCTCGATGCGATGCGGCGCAGCGCCATGGCGCGGTCGTTTAGCTGGGATCTGTCGGCCGCCTGCTACAGCGCGCTGTATCGCAAAACAATCGCGCCTTCCATCATCGCGTGACTCCGGCTATTCCGCCGCCTCCGGCATGACTTCCATCTGCTCGTGGAGAATGACGCCGGAGAGCGGATCGAACTCGCCGACCCAGGGCTTCTTTTCGAGTACCGCTTTGGTGTGGCGGTAGCCGGCATCCCAGCGCTGCATGATCCCGGACGGGCTGAAATCGATGTCCTTGGTATGGTCCTCGCGGCTGAGCTGCGGGGCGAGCAGACGCACGACATGCATCCGGGTCGGGCAACCATAACCGGCGAGCTCGCTCACCGCCTCGCTGTTCCGCTCGGCTTCCGGCAGGCGCGCGGCGAGCTGGTTGATGACATGGCGCAGGCGATGCGCCTGCTGCTGCCGCGCAATGTGGCTGGCGATGCGGCTCGAATACTGCACGTCCTTGTGCCGGTTCAGCACCTCCGTCATCGTGGTCGGCTCGGCGCCGGACGGATTCCACAGATGCACGGCGAAGATTAGCGAGTTCTTGCGCGGATTGTCGTCGAACACGGCCTCCGTCGGCGTGTTCGATAATATACCGCCATCCCAATAGAGCTCGCCGTCGATGCGCACCGCCGGGAAAGCCGGCGGCAGCGCGCCCGACGCCATGATGTGCCTGACGCCGAGTTCGCCATCGCGGCTGTCGAAATAGCGCATCTGGCTGGTGCGGACATGGGCGGCGCCGACCGTCAGGCGCGGCGTGCATTGATTGACCAGATTGAAGTCCACCAGCTCTGTCAGCGTCTGCTCCAGCGGCGAGGTCGAGTAATAGCCGGCATTGTCAGCGCCAAGCGGATAGCCGTCGCCGGCATGGGCGAGCGGGTTGGGCCGGAAGAAACCGGGAATGCCGTGAGTCACCGTCGACCAGTAAGAGAGCTTTTCATTGAAGCCCGGGAAGATGCCGCGAAAGCTCCAGACCGGATTCTGTTCCATCTTCTTCCAGAATTCGCGCAAGCGCGACAGCCGGTTCTGCGGCGCATTGCCGGCGATCAGGCTAGCGTTGATGGCGCCGATCGAGGTGCCGATGATCCAGTCCGGCTCGATCCCGGCCTCATACAGCGCCTGGTAGACGCCGGCCTGATAGGAGCCGAGCGCGCCGCCGCCCTGCAGCACCAGCACAACCTGCCCGGGGTTGGATTTGGCCGGCGACTTCACATGCGTCGAGGAATGGATGTCCTGAACATCGTTCATGTCACGCTCCCTTGGGATCTTCGTCGTGCTAGTGCGCGGTCCAGCCGCCATCGACCGGCAGCGCGATGCCGGTGATCGATGCCGCTGCGTCGCTGGCGAGAAACACCGTCAGCGCGCCCAATTCCTCGACCGAGGCAAAGTGCTTGTTGGGCTGCTGCGCCAGCAGAACGTCGTGGATGACTTTCTCGCGGGAAATGCCGTGCGCCTTGGCCTGGCTGTCGATCTGCGCCTCGACCAGCGGCGTATAGACATACCCGGGACAGATCGCGTTGCAGGTAATACCGTCTTCCGCGGTCTCCAGCGCCGCGACCTTAGTGAGACCTACGATGCCGTGCTTGGCCGCGACATAGGCCGCTTTGAAGGGCGAAGCGACCAGACCGTGCGCGGAGGCGATGTTGACGATCCGCCCGAACTTGTTCTGGCGCATCGCCGGCAGTGCCAGCCGCATGGTGTGAAACGCCGATGACAGGTTGATCGACAGAATCGCGTCCCACTTCTCGACCGGAAACTGGTCAAGTGGCGCGACATGCTGGATGCCCGCATTGTTGACCAGAATATCGAGCCGGCCGTGACTGGCGACGGTCGCCGCGATCATCTCGGCGATCGCCTCCCGGCTCGTCATGTCGGCCGCGGAATAGCTGACCTTGACGCCGAAATCGGCGGCGATCTGATCCCGGGTTTTGGCGATCTCGGCCACGATGCCAAAACCGTTCAGCACCACCGCCGAGCCGGCTTCCGCCAGCGCGCGGGCAATCCCGAGCCCGATGCCGCTGGTCGAGCCCGTGACCAGCGAGACCTTGCCTGTCAGCGGTCGCCGAGCCGCCACACCTTGCGTTTTGAGCTGAATATTCATGGCCGTCCTTTTGTGGGGGATTCAGCGCTTTACGCTGACCATCTCCGCCCCACTCTGCCCGGCTGTCTTCATTCGAGGAAATGCCGATTGGCTTCCGAAACCATACGCTGGCGCTATCGCGGTTATGGTGTCATCGGACGCCGCGATCGGGTACGTTCTCCGCACCATAGACCGAGGCACGACCATGGAGATGCATCAGGTTCGCTACTTCCTCGCGGTGGCGCGTGTACTCAACTTCACGCGTGCCGCTGACGAGTGCAACGTCACGCAGCCGTCGCTGACGCGGGCCATCAAGCAACTGGAAGCCGAACTCGGCGGCGATCTGTTTCGCCGCGAGCGGCCCGCCGCGCAGTTGACCGAGCTCGGCCAGCGCATGCATCCGCTGCTCAAGCAGTGCTACGAGGCGGCGACCGGCGCGCGCGAACTCGCCTCATCCTTCAAGAGCGGCGAAGTCGGAGCGCTCAGGATTGCGCTGACCCATTCTGTCGACCTGTCGCTGCTGATTTCGCATCTCGACCAGATCAAGCGGATGTTCAATCGTCTGGAGTTCCGCTTTCTGCGCGGCAACGCCCGCGAAGTCGCGGAGTTTCTCAAGAAGGGCGAAGCCGAGCTCGGCATTGCCGCCGAAATCAGCGAGGAATGGGACCGGCTCGACACCTGGCCGCTGTTCACGGAAAACTTTCAGCTCGTCGTCAACAAGAACCACCCGCTGGCAATGCGTGACAAAATCGATTTCGGCGACCTGCGCGCCGAGCAATTGCTGTCGCGGAACTACTGTGAACATGCGGCGCGGGTGAACACGTCGCTTCGCGAGCACGGGCTCGATGTGGATCGCAGCCACGAAATCGCTTCTGAACGCGATTTGATCGAGCTGCTGGAAGCCGATATCGGCGTCGCCGTGGTGCCCGATACCGCCTCGATCCCGCCGACGCTGAAGCGTGCTATCGTCGAAGGGCTGGATGCGCGGCGGACCGTGAACCTCTATGGCGTTGCCGGGCGTGAACGGACCGCCGTAGCATCTGCTGTGATGCGGATGCTGCGCGGCGCCGACTGGCAGCAATTCATTGGCAAGTCGTCGGGCGTCTGAGAGACGCGTTACTGTTCTTCGCTCGCGCTCTTCAGCGCGGCGATCAGGTCATCGATTGCCATGCGCTTGCGGAAATCTGGATCGACGAAGCGGGCCTTCACCAATCCGTCGCGGCCGACGACGAAGGTCGCCGGGATCGGCAACACCCAGCCGTCATTGCCCTGGAAGCTCGCCATGTCCTGATATGAAAGCAGCCGCTGGATTTCGCTGCCGAGCCACATCGCAAGATTGAGCGACAGCGCGTAGCCATTGTCGAGGTCGGTCAGTACCGGAAACGGCGCTTCCGCCTCGGACTTGAATTTCTCGGCATAGGCCTGCTTCTCCGGCATGATCGCAACGGTCTGCGCGCCCAAAGCCTTGATCCGGTCCTGGGCCTGAATCACCGCCCGCACATTCAGCCGACAATAAGGACACCAATGACCGCGATAAAACATCACCGCAACCGGGCCGTGGTCGAGCAGTGATTTCAGGCTGACCAGCCGGCCGGTCTCATCCGGCAGCAGAAACGGCGGCATCACTTCGCCCGGCCGCGGTGCATTTTCGCCGCCGCCGTTCTCGTTGAGCCGTGCCACAAGCCGGTCGACCGCTTCGCCATAGGCCGGAAAGATCTCCCGGCCCGCCGCCGCGTAGGCCTCGAGCTGCTCGCGCAAGCTGCCTTCCATGTCGCGACATTGCTGGAACGCCTGCTTGAGGCGTTCGGCGTTGGCTGATGATAGCGTTGTCGTCATGGTGTGCTCCGGCATATCAGTATTATTTTCCGGTCCGGGCCGCCCCGCAAGGGCGGCCCAAACGCTTCAGCACCTAAAGGCTCAGGGCAGATAGAAATTGCCGGTCGGGTCGAGCATACCCGAGGTCGAGTAGAGCTGGCCCTTGTCCATGAAGAACACGGTGTTGTTTGGCACCTTCCTAGCGTTCTTCATCATTGCGTCGTGATTCTTGGGGCTCGCCGCCATGGCCATCGCCGACATTTTGCCGGGGCCGGCATACATGTAGGCCATGCCCGGATTGAATTCCCAGGGAACTTGCGAGAAGGCCGTGGTGGCTATGGCGGCAAACGCCGTGGCGGCGATCAGGGTCTTGGAAAAGGTTTTCATGGAGATTCCTCTGGATGGTGGTGACGCCCGCCATCGGGCGCTGTCCCATCAAAGAGCCGTCTGACCTGAATGAGAAATGCCGTTGCACAATCGGTTCGATAGCCGCGACGTATTGAGAGGTTGCCAATAGCCCTCCGCTATCGACTTCAGCGCATAGCGCGACGCTATGGAGTTGAGAGCCAACCGGCATTTCCTCCTGCACGCAAATTCAATGATTGTCGTGGACGTAGCCGGCCGGATCATTCGGGGCCGCAAAACCTGAAGAGGAGATCACGACATGTCCAAATCCAACGTCACGTCACGTACGATCCGGCTAGGCCTTGCGCTTGCCGCAATCATCGCAGGCTCGCTTGCGGTGACCTCCGGCGCCATTGCGGGCGAATGCCCCGCTGGCAAAATGCAGCCGAACGTCCGCCCGATGGTCGATCACAAGCCGGTCGGCGTCACCGACGTCACACTTGGCTCGATCAACCTCGAGAAACAGCCGGCCAATATCAGGAATCGCGAACTGCGCTTCCGCAAGCTGACGATCGAGCCCGGCGGCATCGTGCCTTGGCACAGCCATGACGACCGCCCCGCGCTGATCTTCGTCCAGCAGGGCGAGATCGTCGAATATGCCAGCAACTGCGCCGACCCGATCGTGCACAAGGCCGGCGAGATCAGGCCGGAAGTCGCCGGCACCTCGCACTGGTGGAAGAACCTCGGCAAGGAGACCGTCATTCTCTATGTCGGCGACGTCCGCAAGGATCCGCACGACCACAACATGTAAGGAGTTGTAACGAGCGCCACCCGACGTCTCGTTACCGGATGTGACGGTCTGGGATCCCCGTGTCGCCCCACACGCCCAGGCGTCACATCCTTCTTTCTCAGGAACAGCATTGAGAAGCGCCATGACCGGCATCTCCGCGCAAATGAAATCGGAAGCGATGGAAATGCACGGTCACTCACCCGGCGTGGTGCTGCGATCCCTCGTCATCGGCCTCACGGCGTTCCTGACGGTGGTCGATCTGTTCGCCACGCAGGCGATCCTTCCCTCACTGACCCGGCATTACAACGTAACCCCCGCCGCGATGGGCTTTGCGGTCAACGCGAGCACCATGGGCATGGCGGTCGCGGGACTCGTGGTCGGTTTCCTGAGCCCGCACATCGACCGCCGGTTCGGCATTCTCCTGAGCCTGATCCTGGTCGCGATCCCCACCACGCTGCTGGCGAGCGCCCCCGATCTAACCGTGTTCACGATCCTGCGCATTGCGCAGGGCCTTTGCATGGCCTCCGCCTTTGCGTTGACGCTCGCCTATCTCGGCGAGCAATGCAATCAGATGGATGCAGGTGGCGCGTTCGCCGCCTATATCACCGGCAACGTCGCAAGCAATCTGATCGGACGGCTGGTGTCGGCCGCAATGGTCGATACGCTCGGGCTGGCCTCGAACTTCTATTTCTTTGCTCTGCTCAATCTCGCCGGCGCCGTGCTGGTGTACTTCACCATCCACCGCGTCAAGCCGATGCATGCGATGCCCGCGGCACGATTGCCGTTCGCGGCAACGATCGGGCATTGGCGCAACCCAGCGCTCCGCTCGGCCTTCGTCATCGGCTTCTGCATCCTGTTTGCCTTCATCGGCACCTTCACCTTCGTCAATTTCGTGCTGGTACGCGCGCCGCTGTCACTCGGACGGATGGATCTCGGCTTGGTTTATTTCGTCTTCGCGCCCTCGGTGGTCACGACGCTGTTCGCGGGCAAGGCGGTGGCGCGCTTCGGCACGCGGCCGGCGATCTGGGGCGCGCTCGCGGTCGCCGCGTTGGGCCTGCCGCTGATGCTGTCTTCGCATCTATTGGCGGTGTTGGCGGGAATGGTGCTGGTCGGCATCGGCACATTCTTCGCACAGGCCTGCGCAACCGGCTTTGTCGGGCAGGCCGCCAGCGACAACCGCGGCATTGCCAGCGGGACCTACCTCGCCTGCTATTTTCTCGGTGGCCTGGTCGGCAGCGCCGTGCTCGGCCAGTTGTTTGACCGCTTCGGATGGACCGCCTGCGTCGCCGGCGTCGGCGCGTCGCTGGCCATCGCGGCGCTACTGACCGCGCGCCTCACGCTTACTCGGTCCGGCGGGTTTCCGGCATGAACAGCCAGATTACCGTCAAGCCGAGCGCTGCGATCCCGGCCAACCCGATGAAGGCCGTACTGCTCCCGAAGGTGTCGCTGATATAGCCCGCCAGCACCGTGCTCAATGACGCGCCGATGCCCGTCGCGGTTCCGACGACGCCTTGCGCGAGATTGAAGTGGCCGCTTCCGAAGGCGACATCGGCCACGATCAGCGGGATCATCACGCTAAGCACCGCCGCGGTGATGCCGTCGAACACCTGCACCGCGACCAGAAGATAGGGATCGCTCACCACCGAAAACAGCAGGCCGCGGATCGCCAGCGCGCCGAACGCCAGCAGCAGCAGGGGCCGCCTGCCCCATATCTGCGCCTTGCGGCCGACCGACGGCGAGGTCAACGCCACGATGGCTTGCGGCACGATAATGCAGGCCGCAATCAGCACCGGCGCCCACTGGCTCGATCGCGTGGTGACGACGCCGGCCATCAGCGGCAACATGGCGGCGTTCGCGAGCTGAAACAGCAGCACGCCACCGGCAAAGATCAGCAGCGGACGCTGGCGCAGCAGATGCAATACGCTGGTGGCCTCTTTATCGGGAACCTCACGCACCACGGCGCCGTGGGATTGCGCCACGTCGATTTCCTGCCCGCGAATCCGGGAGAGCGCCAGCAACGTCGGAATTACCAGAAGGAAGGTAACGATAAACACCGCCTGGTTCGACACCAGGTAACCGGTCGCGCCCATCAGCGCCGCCGCCGAGCCGTTGCCGAGCGATGCGAAGCGGGCGTTGCGCCCAAGCCGCTCCCCGATCGCGTACGGCCCGACCAGACCGAGACTGATCGCCGCAATCGCCGGACCCAGCACGCAGCTCGCCAGCGCATGCAGTGTCGCCGCGGCAGTCACCACCGGAAAAATCGGCCATAACGCATAGGCCAGCGCGGCACAGCCGATGGTGGCGACCGCCAGGCCCGCCATCAGCCGCTCGGAACGCGCGTAGTCGACGATGGCGCCGCCCGGCATCTGCCCGAGCAGGCCGATGATGCCGCCGATCGACAGCACGAAGCCGATCTCGACCTGCGTCCATTTCTGCGTGGTCAGATAGACCGCAATGAACGGACCGAAGCCGGTCTGGACGTCGGCGAGAAAGAAGATGAACCAGTCGAGGCCGCGCTGGCTTTCACGCGACGGTTTTGGCCTGCCGCCGGGCGCAGGCGGCAGCGGCACAACATGGCCCCCCTCGGCGGATCGCCCATGGCGATCGTCGTCAATCCGCTCAATCGATTGGGACGGGCGCGCGACCAGGCTGCTCACCTCCTCATTTGAGCATGATCTCCGGGCAAACGCTTCACGTTTGTCCCGAGGAAAACCGGTATCCACTTTTCCGGATCATGCACTCGGTTCTAGATTTGACGCGTTTTCTTGACGCGAACCGGTCTCCACTTCGCTCGAAAACGCTTTAATGATCGAAATCCCACGGCTGCAGGCGGCCGGCCGCACCGAGAACGATGACCGGCGCGTCCTCCTTGTATTCGGGCGCCGCCGCGACCTGCGCCTTGGTCAGCTCGAGCGTGATGCTGTCACGCTTGTTGGCAACTCCGCCGAAACGCAGCGCGCCCCAGTCGACGACGATCTTCCGGCTGCCGACGCCGAGAAAGCCGCCGAAATCGATCACCGCGGCGCGCACGTTGCCCTCGCGATCCACGATCGCGTCGACGACGCGACCCATATTTTCGTTCGCCGCGCTGCGAACTTCGCGGCCGAGAATGCCGTGGGCATCCTTGGCGCCAATGACCGTGACCGACGGCGGCGGCGGAGGCTCCTTTGCGGAATCTTGCGGCGCGGTGCGGCCGCCCTGCGGCGCGCCGGTGTCCTCCGCCGCATAAGCCGCCGGGATGCCGGCTAACCCGGTGATCAGAAACAGGATGAGAATACCGATGCGCATGTGGCCTCCTGACCTCCAGATGCATGAGCCGCGCATGGCTCCTAATGCGTCAATACGATCGACACCTGAATCTGACCGCGCGTTCGCACGACCTCGAGCGATACTTCATCGCCGTGACGGCGAATCCTCAAATCGACGCTGGAAGGCCCGAGCCGCAGATCGCGCAACAGCACCTCGTTGAGGAATTCCGGCAGGCGCGGATCGCGAAGACGGATCTCACCGTGCGCGGCATCGAACTCGAGACCGAGCGCCGCTTCCAGCAGGGTGAAAGGCGTCGCGCTGGCCCAGGCCTGTGGCGCACAGGCGACGGGATAGAGCACCGGTCCGCGCCGCCTTTCGCGACGGAATCCGCAGAACAATTCCGGCAGCCGCCGCAGGTCCATGTAGCTCGCGGCGTCGAACAGGCCCTTGAACAGATGCGCCACCGAATGCTTGAGGCCGTAGCGCGCAAAGCCGAGCGCGATCAGCGCATTGTCATGCGGCCAGATTGATCCATCGTGATAAGACATCGGGTTGTAACGGGCTTCGCCGCGCGCGACGGTGCGGATGCCCCATCCCGAAAAGAATTTGTGGCTCATCAGATCGGCCGCGACCCGTCGCGCACGATCGGTCCGGACGATTCCGGTAAAGAGAAGCTGGCCGGCATTCGACGTTCGCACCTTGCACGACCGCTTGGCGCCGTCGAGTGCCACGGCGTAGGTGCCGAGTTCCTCGCACCAGAACGCCTCTTCGAAGCGCTCGGCAAGGAGCAGCGCCGCGGATTCGAGCGCCGCCGCCCGATCGATCAATCCCAGGCGCCGGGCACAGCGCGCCGCCAGCCGCTTGCCGGCAAAGACATATCCCTGAACCTCCGCCAGCGCGATATAGCCTTCGGCGAGTTGCCCATCGGCATGGAAGATCGCGTCGAAGGAATCCTTCCAGCCCTGGTTGGCAAGCCCCTGTTCGGTGGCGCGCTGGTACTCGACGAATCCGTCCTTGTCGGGATCGCCGGGGCCGTCGATCCATTGCAACGCCGCCTCGATGGCCGGCCACAGCTCGGCCAGCGTTTCTTCGTCGCCGGTGCGTTCGACATAAAGGCCGGCCAGCAGTACGAACAGCGAGGTGGAATCGACGCTGCCGTAATACTGCGCGAACGGCACCTCGCGCAGCGCGGCCATCTCGCCGCCGCGCATCTCGTGCAGGATCTTGCCGGGCTCTGCGTCGGCGAGCGGATCTGTGGTCTTGGCCTGGAAGAAAGCGAGCCGCCGCAGCACGCCCTGGGCAATGCGCGGATCGATCCACAGCATCTGCAGCGCAGTGATCAATCCGTCGCGGCCGAACGTGGTCGAATACCAGGGAATGCCCGCATAAGGGTATCGCCCCTGCGGCGTTTCGGTCATCAGCATGTTGAGGTCGGCCATCGCCTGGCACAGCACCTCGTTGAAGATATCGTTCGACGTCTCGATGCTGGCCGCGCCGCTCGTTAAACGCCGCATCTCGCGACGGTGCGCCAACAGGCCGCGGAAGAACGGCACCGGCTTTTGCATGATCGGCTTGTTGCAGGATACCGCAACGAACAATGCGGTCGATTCCTTCGGCTCCAGCTCGAAATGAAAGGTCGCCGAGTGAGTGGCGAGCCGTGTCGGCCGCGGCTCGAAATGCAGGGCGGTAATGCGGACCTGGCCGTCGAGCCCGCTATATTCCAACACGACATCGGCGGGGCCGAGCAACCGGCTGGAGCCTACTCCCCGGCGCGGCCGGCGCTCGCCGCGCACCTCGAACAGATCGGCGAAATCATTGTCGAACAATAACGTGAGATCGAAGCTTGCCGGCAGGTCGCCGTGATTTTGCAGGGCGATGCGCTGATAGGCCGTGCCGCGCCACAGGAAAATCGAGCGTACGATGTGCAGCGTGTCCTTCTGCAGCATCAGCCTGCCGTTGCGGTAAACGTCGGAATTGGTGAGGTCGACGGTCAGCGCCGAATTGTCGTCGCGCAGATTGGAGCCGAGCAACAGCGGCTGGACCTCGTCGAGCACCATCTCCAGCCGGGCGAGATAGCGTGTATCGGCGTTGAACAGGCCGTCAGGCCCGCCGGCAGAGGCGCCGATATCGCCGTGGCTGTCCAGGACGATGAAGGTGTCGTCGTGCTTGAGCGAGCGGCGCTGCCGCGTCGCTGGGCCCGTCATCGGGATGTAGAACGGCGATTCCGCGACGTGTTCGGCAGCCTCGATGGCGATCAGTTGAGTGACTTCGGCTGTCATCTGGACCTCAAGCGATTTCCTTGCGTGGTGATGGACGCATCGGGACGCAAACGCTACTGCCGCAGATCAGGCCGCATGGCTCGCGAGACGGCCCATTTCGCGCGCGACCAGTTCGCGGTAAGGACCCCTTCCCTGCACGAGAATATCCGGCGGTCCATCCTCGATGATCCTTCCGCCCTGCAGTACCACGACGCGGTCGAAATTGCGCAAGGTCGCGAGACGATGGGCGATGGCAATCACGGTCCGTCCGCGCATCAGCCGCGACAGCGACTCGCGGATCGCCTCTTCGGATTCACTGTCGAGCGAGGCGGTCGCCTCATCCAGCAACAGGATCGGCGCGTCCTTCAGGAAGGCACGCGCGATAGCGATCCGCTGCCGCTGCCCGCCGGAGACCTTGATACCGCGATCGCCGACCATGGTCGACATCCCCTCGGGAAGATTCTCGATGAAGTCGCAACGCGCCGCGATCGCCGCGCGCAGCACCTCGTCGTCGGTCGCGTTCGGCCGCCCATAGCGGATGTTTTCCATGATCGAGCGGTGGAACAGCGAGATGTCCTGCGGCACCACCGAGATCGCCTCACGCAGGCTTTGCTGCGTCACCCGCGAAATGTCCTGGCCGTCGATCGTGATGCTGCCACGCTGGATATCGTAGAACCGCTGCAACAGCGCGAACAGGCTGGATTTTCCGCCGCCGGAATGACCGACTAGGCCGACCCGTTGTCCTGGCTGAATGCGCAAGGCGAACTTTTCGAACACCTGAGCACCGCCGGGATAGTGGAACGCGACGTTATTGAAGGCGACGGCAGCGCCGCTGCGGATCAGCGGCTCGGCCTCGGGATGATCCTTCAGCTCATGCGGCAGCAACAGGGTCGCGATCGCTTCGGTCAGGCGGGCGACGTGCTGGGTCACGTCGACCAGCGCCACCGCGAGGTCGCGCGTCGCGCTCAGAATCGAAAGCCCGAGCGTGCAGACCAGCACGACGTCGCCGGTAGTCGCCCCGCCCTGCTGCCAGAGCGTGATAGCCCACGCCAGCAGCGCGATCGTCAGCAGGATTGTCACGACGGCGTGAAGCAGCCGCAGCTTCTCGAGATAGCGCAGGCTGCGTCCACGGGCGTCGAGTTCCCGCTCGACGGTGGCGTCGAAGCGGTCATGTTCGTAGCTGAGGCCGCAGAATGCGCGGACCAGCGGCAGGTTGCTGATGACGTCGACCATCTCGCCGTCCACCGCAGCCGCCTTGTCGGCAAAATCGTCATGCAGTGGCTTGCCGGCCGCCGCGAGGCGGAACATCGCCATCAGCATGATACCCGCGATGACGATCAACCCCGCGGACATCGCCAGGCTGACGGTTCCGATCAGCAGTATCGCCGAAATGGTCGCGATGCACGGCGGCAACACGTTCCAGACAAACATGTTTTCAACGGTGAACACCGCGTTGGAAGTCGCGGTGATACGGCTGGTCAGCATGCCTGGCAGCCGATCGGAGAAATAGCTGGGGGCGTGACCGGTCAGATGGCGGAACATGTCGCGGCGGAGATCGCCGGTGACGCCGACGAAAGTAAAGCTCGCCGTCCAGCTTGCGACCCGCCACAGCAGATTATCTGCCGCAATCAGCGACATGAGAAAAGCGAATGCCAGCCATACGCTGCTCGCGTGCGACGAACCGGCCGTCAGGCTGTCGACCAGATGTTTCACGCCGTACTGCGTGCCCACTGAGCAGGCAACCGCTGCAGCGACGGCAGACACGATGACCACATGGGCCGTGCGACGCCGGCGCAGATAGCGCAGCACAAATGAAAACGGCCGTCGCACATACCCTGAAAGATTGTCCATGAGTTCCGCAAACCTGTTGAGAGTGAACGAGAATCCCTAACGCGTGTCGCACACGACGACGTGAAGAATGCCGCTTCGGGTTTCCGCGCGCGTGGCCATCACTGCGCAACAATTCTGCAGCATCGAGACGGACGTAAATCTGTTGGTGTCAGATGGCATCAGCAAGACAGCCGTGTGGAAGAAGCAAGATGTGCTGACTAAAGGAACTTCACAGATGCGGGAACGTTCCCGCTATTGGCACGCCGGTGTCGATCGTGGGCTGAGGGCTTTGTTCAACCACCATTCCAAAAAGGAGACGCAAATATGCGCATCGCGCAGGTCGCCCCGCTGACGGAGGCTGTCCCCCCCAAATTGTACGGCGGCACCGAGCGGGTGGTGCACTGGCTGACCGAGGAACTTGTGGCATTGGGGCACGACGTCACGCTGTTTGCCAGCGGCGATTCACGCACCTCAGCGAAACTCGACGCAATGTGGCCGAAAGCGCTGCGTCTCGACGGCTCAGTGCGGGATCCCAATGCACTGCATATGGTGATGCTGGAGCGCGTGCGGCAGAAATGCGACGATGAAGAGTTCGATTTTCTGCACTTTCATCTCGACTATTATCCATTCTCGCTGTTCTACCGGCAGCCGACGCCGTTCCTGACCACCCTGCATGGCAGGCTCGACCTTCCGGAGCATCAGCCGGCGTTCACCACCTTCTCCAAGGTTCCGGTGATCTCGATCTCCAACGCGCAGCGCCGGCCGGTGCCGCAGGCCAACTGGGTGCGCACCATTTACCACGGACTGCCGGAGAATTTGCTGACGCCGCAGCCGGTGCAACCGTCCTATCTTGCGGTGCTCGGGCGGATCGCGCCGGAAAAGGGCGTGGATCGCGCCATCCGCATCGCCACAAGATGTGGCATTCCGCTCAAGATCGCGGCCAAGGTCGACCGCGCCGACCAGGACTATTACGACGAGTTGATCTCCCCGCTCATCAAGGCCAATCCGCTGGTCGAATATATCGGCGAGATCTCAGACCGCGAGAAATCCGATTTCCTCAGCGGCGCGATCGGTCTCCTGGTACCGATCGACTGGCCGGAGCCGTTCGGCCTCGTGATGATCGAAGCCATGGCCTGCGGCACGCCCGTGATTGCCTATAACCGCGGATCGGTGCCGGAGATCATCGACCCCGGTCTCACCGGCTTCGTCGTGGAGGACGAGACCAGCGCGGTCGCCGTGGTCGACCGTCTCGGCGGACTGGACCGCGCCGCCATCCGCAAGCAATTCGAGGTCCGCTTCACCGCGCGGCGCATGGCGCTGGATTATCTCGCCGCCTATCGCGGCCTGATGGAGGAAGCCGAGCCGCGGATCAAGCTGGTGAGCAGCGCGGAGTAGCAGTCCGCGACATTGCGACGGAAATCGTAGGGTGGGCAAAGCGCAGCGTGCCCACCATCTCCAGGCAAGATGCCGATGGTGGTGGGCACGGCGCAAGTGCGCCTTTGCCCACCCTACTCGTTCTACACTTCACTCAACTCACCGCCGTCCGTTTCGGCTCGACGATCTCGAACATTCGCGGAAACTCGTCCATCAACGTCATCAACTCGCCAAGCCGCATCGGATCACCGCTGACCTTGATCTTGCCGGAGGCGACCGCTTCCGGAAATGTCGTCAGCTTGGCGATCACTTCGTCGAGCACGCCGCGCGGAAGCGTGAAGCTGGCGTCGGCATCGGACGCTTGCGCGCCCGCGGCATAAGTCAGCGCGCAATTTTCCAGATTGAGGGTGAACGTCTCATCGGTATCGGTGAAATTCCAGTTCAGCACGATGCGCTTGCCTTCGGCCCTGGGGCCGTTGAGGCGCACGCCGAGCACGTCCCACAGCTGTTCGGTGCGCAACGCGGCGAGCGTTTCGCGCGGCATCGTCGAGCGTGGCGGCACCTTGGGCATGCCCTGTCGCAATTCCTGCGCGCCGAACAGATAGGCGTTGCGCCAGGTCGAACTCTCCGAGGCATAGCCGAGTTGCTCGAAGGTGTCGGCCAGCATCGCACGCGCCGCCTGGTTGTCCGGCTCGGCGAATACCAGATGGCTCACCGCCTGCGCGACGAAGCGGAATTCCCCCTTGGCAAAATCCTTCGCCGCGCGCGCGAGGATCGCATCCGCGCCACCCATATACTCGACATACTTCCTGCCTGATTCCACCGGCGGCAGCGGATCGAGATTGACGGGATTGGCGTCGTACCAGCCGAGATACTTTTGGTAGATCGCCTTCACGTTATGCCGGATGTGCCCGTAATAGCCCCGGCCGTGCCAGGCCCCCTCGAGGCTCGCCGGCAAGCGGATAGCTTCCGCGATTTCGGCCGCGGTGAGCCCGTGGTTCATCAACCGGATGGTCTGGTCATGCGCGAATTTGTAGAGATCGCGCTGCTGGCGGATCATGGTGTCGATCCGCTCATGGCCCCACACCGGCCAATGATGCTGGCCGCACATCGCGTCCGCCTTACCGCCCCACATCTGCAGCGCTTCGCCGAGATACTTTGACCACGCCAGCGCGTCGCGCACGTCGGCGCCGCGGAACGGCAGCAGATTATGGAAATTGTGCGTGCAGTTCTCCGCGAGGTTCAAAAGCTTGTAGCGCGGGATGAAGAAATGCATTTCCGCCGGCGCTTCGCTGTTCGGCGCCATCTGGAACTCGAATTCCACGCCGTCGATGGTTCGCTTGTCACCAGTCGCGATGATGAGGTCCGTCGGACGCAGCAGCGCGACCGCACCCGCCGCCATGGTCTTGCCGAGCCCGCAATCGACCTGCCCGCGTACGCCCTTCGCCAGCAGCGGCCCGAACTGATACATCGCGCGGCGCAACATCGCCGGACCCGCGATGATGTTTTCGGAGACCGCGTGCTCCATGAACAGATTGGGCGCGATGATCGGCACCTTGCCGCCGGCGAGCGTTGCGTCATCGAGCACACCGCGCGCGCCGCCCCAATGGTCGGTATGGGTATGGGTGAAGATGACGGCGCTGACCTGCCGCTTGCCCCGGTGCTGGAAGTAAAGCTCCATCGCGGCCCGCGCGCCCTCGATCGAGGTCAGCGTATCCACCACGATCACGCCGCTGTCACCCTCGATCAGCGTCATGTTGGCGATGTCGAGCCCCCGCGCCTGGTAGACACCGGGCACTACCTCGAACAGGCCGTGGTGCATGTTGAGCCGCGACTGCCGCCACAGGCTGGGGTCGACCGTCGGCGGCGCTTGTTCCGCGGAGAGAAAGCCGTAGGGCTCCAGGCTCCAGACCACCCTGCCCTGTGGCGACGTGATTTTGGCGTTCTCCACCGTGCCGAGAAAGCCCCGCGCCGCGTCGTCGAAATCTCTGACGTCGGAGAACGGCAGCGCCTTCAGCGTCGCCGCGTGCTGCGCGATGACGGAGGCGGAAGCCTCCTTCGGGGATTCCTTGGACATTTCCGTCGTGGCTGGTTGGCTCATTGTTGTGTACTCCCTTGCGCAAACAAAAATCGAAAAACGACGTCAGCGAAACTGCAGCCCCTCGAACTGGCCGCTGTTGCGCCACCCGTCGATATATTTGAAATAGGCCAACGGGCCTGCGGGATGCCCGACATTGAGCTTGGCCGCCGGACCCGGCTCGCGCCCTTCATTGTTGTAGTAGCCAGGCGTGCAGTCGGGCGAGCCGATCATGCGGCCGGCGCCGGTCAGCAGCAGTTCGACCCAGCGGTCCTCGGCTTCCCGGGTGACTTCGATCTCCTTGAAATCGTTCGCCTGCGCATGCCGGATCATCAACGCAATCGTCTTCGCAGCCTCGGTCAGATTATGCGGGACGTTTGAGATGAGGTTGGCGCCCTGCGTCGGCTGCACGAAGAATGCGTTCGGAAAGCCATGGACGTGGATGCCGTGCTTGGTGCGCATGCCCTCGGCCCAATGGTCCGATAGCTTGATGCCGCCACGGCCGGTCAGATCGAAGCCGGCGCGCCGCTTGTATTCGGTGCCGACCTCGAATCCCGAGGCGTGGATGATGCAGTCGAGCTTGTATTCTGTCCCTGCGACGACGACGCCGTTCTCGGTGATGCGCTCGACGCCCTTGCCGTCGGTATCGACCAGATGCGTGCCTGGCGTGTTGAAGGCTTGCAGATAGGAGTCGTGGAAGCACGGCCGCTTGCAGAGCTGGCGGTACCAGGCTTTCAGCTTCGCGGCCGTTTCGCGGTCGCTGACAACAGCATCGACCCGCGACCGGATTTCCTCCATCTTCTCGAAATCGGAATCCTCGAACGCCGCCAGCATGTTTGGTGGGGTGCGCTGTTCACGCGGCAGGTCCATGATCCTGGCGCGAATTCGCCGCGACAGATCGGTCCAGCCGTCCTGCACCAGATCTTCTTCCGCGGAGCCGCCGGCCTGGTTCGCGGTAAAATTCTCCAGCCAGCGCTGTTGCCAGCCTGACGTCGCGATCCCTGCAAACCATTCTGGATCGATCGGCGCGTTGGCTCTGATGTCGACGGAGGATGGCGTGCGCTGGAAGACGTAGAGCTCCTTGCAGGCGCGCGCGAGATGCGGCACGCACTGGACGGAAGTGGCGCCGGTGCCGATGATGCCGACGCGCTTGTCGGCCAGTTTTTCCATCGGTCCACCCTTGGGGTCGCCGCCGGTGTAATCGTAATCCCAACGGCTGGTGTGGAACGAGTGTCCCTTGAAGGATTCGATGCCGTCGATGCCGGGAAGTTTTGGCACGTGCAGCGGCCCGGTACCCATGCCGACGAACTGGGCGGTGAAGGCATCGCCGCGATTGGTGCGGATATTCCAGCGCGATTTTGCCTCGTCCCAATCGAGGCTCACGACCTCGGTGTGGAATAGCGCGTGTTCGTAGAGGCCATATTGCTTGCCGATGCGCTGGCAGTGCGCGAGGATTTCCGGCGCATGCGCATACTTCTCCGACGGCATGTGGCCGGTTTCTTCGAGCAGCGGCATGTAGACCATCGATGCGGTATCGCATTGCGCGCCCGGATACCTGTTCCAGTACCAGGTGCCGCCGAAGTCGCCGCCCTTCTCGATGATGCGGACATCCCCGATGCCGGCTTCGGATAAGCGCGCCGCGGTGGCGAGCCCGGCAAAGCCGCCGCCGATGAAGGCGAAGCTGACGTGGTCGGTCTTCACCTCACGCGAGGTGACGGGCGTATAGGGATCGTCGAGATAATGCGCGAGCTGTCCTGCGACGCGCAGATACTGGTCATTGCCATCAGGGCGTAGCCGCTTGTTGCGCTCCTCGACATATTTCTGGCGCAGCCACTCCTTGTCGATCGCGGCGTCCTGCGAGGCAAGGGGTTGATCAGTGATCGTCATCCGAAGACGCCTTTCAAGAAATTACGAAACGTTCCTGTCTTACCACCGCTCAGGACGGATGTGCGGACAGGTAGGGCGAGTTTGCAATCGACCAGGACGGCATCGACTCCATGCGAAAGATCTGCCGCAGATGCACTTCATCGGGGCCGTCGCCAATGCGCAGCAGGCGCCCCCAGGCCAGCGCCTGATGGATCGGCGTATCGTCAGAGCCGCCCATCGCGCCGAACACCTGCATGGCGCGGTCGGCGATCCGCTGCAGCATCGCGGGCACCGCCACCTTGATCAGCGAGACGTCGCGCCACGCGTCCTGGTGACCGGTCTGATCGAGCCGCCACGCGCAGCGATAGGCCAACAGCCGCGCCTGTTCGAGTTCGACGCGGGATTCGGCGATCCAGCGCTGCACGGTATCATACTGGATCACGGTACGCCCGAAGGCGGAGCGCTCCGATGAACGCACCATCATCAGTTCGATCAGCAGTTCACACAGCCCGATCGAGCGCATGCAATGATGGATGCGCGCGGGGCCCAAGCGAATCTGCGCGACCTTAAAACCTTCGCCTTCGGCACCGAGCAGGTTCGCGCGGGGGACACGAACGTTATCGAACGTGAGTTCGCCGATCGGGGCGACGTGATCCTCACATCCCATCCACCGCAGCCGTCGCACCAGACGGACGCCTGATGTATCCATCGGCACGATGATGCAGGAATGGCGGCTGGTTCGGTCGGCATCGGAATCGGTCACGCCCATCACGATCAGGAAGCTGCATTTCGGATGCGCCGCGCCGGTGATGAACCATTTGCGTCCGTTGATGATGTAGTCGTCGCCGTCGCGGACCATCCGCGTGGCGACATTGGTGGCATCGGATGAAGCCACGTCCGGTTCGGTCATGCCGAAGGCCGAACGGGTTTTGGCTTCCAACAGCGGCTGCAGCCAGCGCACCTTCTGTTCAGAAGTGGCGCAGTTCTGCAGCGCGATCATGTTGGGCACGTCGGGCGCCTGGCAGTTGAAGACCTCAGGCGCCCAGAACAGCCGGCCCATGATTTCCGCCAGCGGCGCATATTCGAGATTGGAAAGCCGGGTGCCGGGCTCGTCGTCGGACAGTTCGGGAAGACCGAGGTTCCACAGCCCTGCTGCCCGCGCCTTGCGTTGAAGATCGCCCATGAAGGGCACGGCCTCGCCCTCGTCGACGTGCGCAAGCCAGGCGCGGTGGCGCGGCAGCACCTCCTGATCGAAGAACGCCTGCAGCTTCTCCAGCCATGTTTCCGATCGACCGGAAAGATCGAAATCCATGTCGCCCTCCCGCTTTTGAGCGAAACCTAACCGTATATCGACACGATTTGCAAATTCATTCCGATATATTGACAGAGTTCGTGATTTTGACCAATCTTTGACCATGGCAGCCCTCTCCACCGTTGATCCCTCCACCCGGCACCGAATGCCGGAGGACCAGGCAGATCCCTCCTTCGCGACCACGCTGGCGCATGGGCTCGACGTGCTGGCCGCGTTCCGGAACCGCAGCGGCTCGCTGTCGAACGCCGACCTTGCGCTGCATACCGGCCTGTCGCGACCGACGGTGTCGCGGCTGACCTACACGTTGGCGCAACTCGGCTATCTCAAGCGCGATGCCAAAGGACGCTTCCAGCTCGGGCTCGGGATTCTGGCCGCCGCCTATCCCGTGCTGTCGGCGCTGAAGGTGCGGCAACTGGCGCGGCCCCTGATGCGCGATTTCGCCGCCTACACCGGCGGCACGGTTTCCATCGCGATGCCGTTCGGCCTCGACTTCATCTATGTCGAGACGCTGCGCACCACCGACGCCGTGACGCATTTGCCGGATGTCGGGTTTGCCAGCTCGCTGGCGCCGACCGCGGTTGGCCGCGCGCTGCTGTCGCTGTTCACCAAGGAAGATCTCGACGCCTATGTGGCGAACGTGAAGGCCGAGCGTCCGGAAGAAGCCGACTATGTGCAGGCGCGGACGCTGCCGGATGTCGAGCTTTGCAAGGAGCGCGGCTTTGCGATCTCGCTCGGCGAATGGCGGCGCGAAATCTTCGGCGTCGCCGCGCCGCTGTACCGTACGCCCTCGGGCGACTGCCTTTCCGTCAATTGCGGCATTCCCTCGTTTCGTTTCAACGCCGAACAGATTGAGCGTGAGTGCGCGCCGCGCATGCTGGGCCTGGCGCGCAGCATCCGCTCGCTGGTGGCCAACGACTGAATACCCCCGCTAGAGGGGCAAGCGCATCGCTCGAACGATGCGTAAAATATGGGGAGGGAAGAATGAGCCGGATCAAAACCGTGCTGGGCTTCGCTGTGGGTTCTGCTTTGGGCGCGGCCATGCTGCTCGCCAATGCCGCACAGGCGCAGAGCAATTACCCGAACCGCCCGATCCGCATCATCGTGCCCTACCCCGCCGGCGGCATCGTCGACATCGTCGCCCGCGCTGTGACCGAACAGGTCGGCCGCGACTGGAAACAGACCGTCGTCATCGAAGCAAGGCCGGGCGGCAACAGCAATATCGGCACGGCCTCGGTGGCGCGTAGCGAACCTGATGGTTACACCTGGCTCGTCACCGGCCCGGCCGCGCTGGTCAACCCGACGCTTTACAAGGACGCCGGCTGGGACGCGCTGAAAGACCTCAAATGCGTCGGCCTCGCCGTCTGGAATCAAAGCGTGGCGCTGGTCCATCCATCGATGCCGGCCAGCACCATCAAGGAATTCGTCGAGATTGCGCGCAAGAAGCCGGGCGAACTCAATTTCGGCAATCCCGGCACTGGTTCCTCCATCGACCTGAGCGCGCAGAAACTGTTTCAGGCCGCGAACATCAAGCTCACCAATGTCGGCTACAAGGGCCAGCCGCAGGCCCTGATCGACCTGATGACGAACCTGATGCATTTCGAGATCGTGTCGCTCGAACTGGCATTGCCGCACATCAAGGCGGGCAGCGTGAAGCCGCTGGCCGTCATGACGGACAAGCGCGTCGCCGACCTGCCTGATGTGCCGACGATTGCGGAAGCGGGATTTCCGGAAGCCACCTATGTACCGTGGTACGGCATTTATGTTCAGGCGGGAACGCCCGATGCCATCGTTGGCAAGATCAACGACGGCATCAACAAGGCGCTGCAGAATCCGGAGGTGCAGCGTCAGCTCGCGGTCGCCAACATCCCGGGCAAGCCAATGCCGCTTGCCGATCTGGCCACGCTGATGAAGGCGGACCACGAGAAACTGACGAAGGTGATCGCGACCTCGGGCATGGCGCTGCAGTGACGCGGGTTGAAGGCATCGTCCCTGTCGCTAGTTGAGTGCCCACAGGTAGGCCAGCGTCGCCGCGATCCCGAGCGCCGTTCTGACAGCGTGCAGGCCTCCCCACTTCACGATCAGCGCGCGTGATTGCGCCCCGGCGTCTTCTTCGGCAATCGCTCTCAACGCGCGGTTGGTCGGCATGATGCCAACGAGCGTATAGGGCCAGTTTGCAAGAATGAGCACAGCGCCGACAATCCAGCGCCAATCCTGCGTCAGCCAGGCGGCGATCAGACCGAGCACGCCTGAAATGACCGCGCCACTCGCCTGCATCTGAAGGCCACGGTCGTAGCTTGGCTTCCACTGTTTCAAGAGGGCTCGGTCATCGAGACCGAGACGCGCCGGCTGCTCGGCGAAATTGACGTAGAACGCAGCCCCGGCGAACGCGGCGGCGACAATCGTCGCAAGCTGTCCTGCAAACATGAGTCACTCCACATTGCATATTTCATATTGACAATATATTGTCATCTTGACTACTATTTGTCAAATGACAGCCAAACGACACACGCCTGGCGGCGACGCCCTGACTGGCCTGGTCCTTGCGGTGTTCCGGCTCAACGGGCGCCTGCTCACGGCTGGCGACCGGCTTGTCGCCGATCTAGGGCTCACCAGCGCGCGCTGGCAGGTGCTGGGTGCCATCGCTTTGGCGCCGAGCCCGCAACCGGTGGCGTGGCTGGCGCGGAACATGGGACTCAATCGCCAAGGCGTTCAGCGCATCGTCAACGAGATACGGCAAGATGGCCTCGTTGAGCTGCGCCCCAACCCGCACCATCGCCGCGCGCATCTCGTTGCGCTGACGAAACGGGGAGAAGATGCCTTTGGTTCCGCGAGCCGGTTGCAAGCGCCATGGGCGAACGCCCTGGCCAGGGGAATCAGCGCCGAGGAATTCGCGAAGACGCGCCGCCTTCTCGCAACGTTGTGCGAACGGCTCGATCAGGAATTGGCCAAGAGCCGCGGCGACGACGATTGATCCATCAATGAAATACTATGCGAGTACCTGCACGAACAAATGCACTGGTACACGGAGCGGCTGGGCTGTGCGGGACCGGAGTCCTCTCTGATAGGCGAACTAAAGCGCCGCTATCCAGCGGCGCCAGTGGGTTTCCCAGAAGGGGCAAACGACGAGTACTCCACCTACCTGCACCTGCTCGTGAACTGGCTGGAGATCGAGGCAGCCTCCCAGTTCCTGACGCATGAGCGCGCGGAAGAGACTGCCCGCAGGAAGCACTACTACCGCTGGATCTATCGTACCGTGCTTGACGATTGGTCCGAGCTCGAAGAGCTCTTCGCGAGCGCAATATCGTGCCAATAGTACCGGCTTAGCGTTTGCGCGATCGCTCGATGACGACGGCTTGGATGCCTAGCCCTACTTCTTGACCTTGCTGGCATCCATCTTGATCGACGTATCGAGCATCTTGACCGAGAACGCGGTATTCACGTCGAACGGCTTTTCCATGCCGAGATAGGTCTGCACCAGCTCGTAGTCCTTTTTCATGCGTTCGGCGTCGATCCAGCCCAATGCCTTGGTCGTTGTAAATTCGTCCGTCATCAGGAACTTGATGCGCTCCCATTGGCGCTGCTGGTTTTCCTTGTCGAGGCCGGAGGCCGCATCGAGCAGCGCCTTGAGGCAGGGCGCGACGTCGGCGACGCAGGCGGCGTAGGCCTTCTGGCTGATCTTGACGAACTCCTCGACCAGCTTCGGATTCTTCGCCAGATACGCGCCGTTGACGATCAGCGAGTTGCCGTAAGGATTGAGCCCGATATCCTTCCAGTTGACGTAGCCGAGATCGGTGCCGAACTCGATCACCTTGAGATCGTGCTCATTATAGAAGTCGCTGATGATATCGACGGTGTGGCTCTTCAGCGCCGCGATCTTGGCGGTCGGGCCGACATTGACGAAGCTCACCGAGTCGGGCGCGATACCGGCGGCCTTGGCAAAGGCCGGCCACATCACCCGCGAGGCGTCGCCCGGCGGATTGCCGATCTTGTGGTTCGGAAAATCCTTCGGCCCGTTCACGCCATAGCTCTTCAGCCAGTAGAAGGTCTGCCCGGTGTTGGCGTAGATGCTCATCAGCGCCACCACGTCGGCGCCCTTGCTCTTGGCCACCAGCATGGTTGCGAGATCTGCGATGCCGAACGGCGAGCCGCCGGAGCCGACCTTCAGCGAGGAGACGCCGGACCCCTTGCCGACCTCGATCGTCAGGTCGATGCCGGCCTTCTCGTACCAGCCTTGCGCCTTGGCGTAATAGAACGGCGAATGATCCGCCGTCGGCGTCCAGTTCAGGATCAGGTTGACGGCTTCGGCGGCTCCGCAGGGCGCAGCCGGTAGAGCCAGCGCAAGCGCCAATCCCGCAATTCTGAAAACCTTCATTGCACCCTCCTCGTTCTGCAACCCGATCTTGTCGCCGCGTTCCTGTGACGCTACCAATGCAACAAGGGACCAGACGACTTGTCAACTATTTGGTTGGAAATGCCCAAAAAACGCATCGACGATACCAAGCCGCAGCGGCGCGATCCGGCCGCCACCCGCAGGAAACTGCTGACGGCGGCGCGGCGGGAATTCGCCAGCAGCGGCCTTGCCGGGGCCCGGGTCGACGAGATCGCCGCGCGCGCGGGCGTCAATAAGCAACTCGTCTATCACTACTTCGGCGACAAGGACGCGCTGTATCTGGCGGTGCTCGAATGGGTCTACGAGGAGATCCGCGCCCAGGAGCGCAAGCTCAATCTCGAGGGATTGCCGCCCGAACAGGCGATCAAGAAGCTGATCGAGAGTTCCTTCGACCACCTCGCCGCGCATCCCGACTTCATCGTGCTGCTGAACGACGAGAACCGTGGCGGCGCCCGGCACGTGCGCGGCTCGCGCAAACTCGAGGCGATGCATTCGCCACTGGTCAGCCTGGTCTCGACCATTCTCGGCGAGGGCGTCAAGGCAGGCATATTCCGCAAAGGTATCAACCCCGTACACCTCTATATCTCGATTGCCGGGCTCAGTTACTTCTACTTTTCGAATACGCCGACCCTGTCGGCGATCTTCGGCAAGGACCTGGCGAGCCGGGCCGCCCGGCAGGCCCGCCGCAGGCACGTGGTCGATCTGGTGATGCATTCGCTGCGACCCTAATCAACCAGATGGTTGATTACCGGGAGAGGCCGCGATAAGATTGCCGCCACGCGGCCGGGAACCGGCCGCGCGTCTAAAGGGAGCGCACGGTGTTCAGCGGTGACGGCGGATCGGCACGGTCTTTCGCGATCATCCTGATCGTGCATCTGGCCGTGATCGTGCTGTGGCAGGTATTGGTCGACGCCTTCCAGGTGCCGAAATTCATCCTGCCCTCGCCGCTTGCGACCATCGCGACGCTCGGCACGCCCGGCTATGCGTGGCTTTCCAATCTCGCGGTGACGGCTGTCGAAATTCTCGGCGGGTTCTGCCTTGGTGCGCTGGTCGGCATCATGCTGGCGGTGATGTTCACCTGGTCGCCGCTGATAAGCCTGTTGCTGCTGCCGCTGTTCGTGACGCTGAACATGATTCCAAAGGTGGCGCTGGGTCCGCTGTTCATCGTCTGGTTCTCCTACGGCATCTTTCCGAACATCCTGATCGCGTTTTCGATCTGCTTCTTTCCGATCCTGCTGACGACCGCACGCGGGTTGAGCGAGGTCGAGCCTGATTTGCTGGACCTGGTAAAATCGCTGCGCGGCTCGCGCTGGACGCTGTTCCGGAAAATCCAGTTGCCGGGGGCGCTGCCTTACGTGTTTTCCGGGATGAAGGTCGGCGCGATCCTGGCGGTGGCGGGCGCGATCGTCGGCGAGTTCATCGCCTCCGAACGCGGGCTCGGCTACCTCATGATTCAGGTGCAGTCCTCGCTCGATACGCCGGCGATGGTCATGGCTGTCGTGCTTCTGACGCTGCTGGGCGTGGCGTTGTACGGGCTCGTGCTCGGCCTGGAGCGGATGTTCGTCGTCCGCGACATCCGGTTGCAGTAACAAGGGAAGAAACATGCTGCTGACCCGCGACACGCTGCCCGCAACGATTGCCGATATCGCAGCCCTCGACGACTTGCTGTGCCGCCCGAGCCAGGCGCTGATCGACGATCTTCGCAAGGTCGACGGCGATATCATGATTTTGGGTGTTGCCGGCAAGATGGGGCCAACCCTGGCCGGCCTTGCGAAAGCCGCTGTGCCGGATCGCAGGGTCATCGGCGTCGCGCGCTTCAGCGATGCCGGCGTCCAAGACTGGCTTCAGGCCCGCGGTGTCGAGACCATCAGTTGCGATCTGCTCGACGGAGCTGCCATCAGCGCGCTGCCGAAGATTGCGAATATCGTCTTCATGGCCGGGCGCAAGTTCGGCGCCGAGGGCGACCTCTCGCTGACCTGGGCGATGAACTCGCACGTCCCTGCGCTCGTGGCGCAGGCTTTTGCCAGCTCGCGCATCGTCGCGTTCTCGACCGGCTGCGTCTATCCGTTCGTGCCCGTCAACGGCAAGGGCTCGGCTGAGGACATGCCACCCAACCCGCCCGGCGAATACGCGCAATCCTGCGTCGGGCGCGAACGCATGTTCGAGTATTTTTCGAAGAAGTATTCGACGCCCGGACGATTATTCCGGCTCAACTACGCGATCGACATGCGATACGGCGTGCTGCACGACATCGCCAGCAAGGTTCTGCAGGGCAAGCCGATCGACGTCAGCCTCGGCCACGTCAATTTTATCTGGCAGGGCGACGCTTCCGCACAGGCGCTGCGGTGTCTGGCGCATTGCGATACGCCGACCTCACCGATCAATGTCAGCGGCCACGAGATTCTCGCCGTGCGCGATCTCGCCGCGAAATTCGGCCAGCGTTTTGGCCGCGCACCCGTGATCACCGGCAAGGAAGAGCCGACGGCGTGGCTGACCGATACGTCGCAGGCGGTGAAACTGGTCGGCCTGCCGGTCGTCGATACCGAGCAGCTCATCAGTTGGACCGCCGACTGGGTGTCGCGATCGATGCCGAGCCTCGGCAAGCCCACCAAATATGAGGTGCGCGATGGCCGCTATTGAGCCGATCGACATCGTCGAGCTCGGCGTTGACGACGCGCGGGCCGGGCTGACGCTGTCGGCCGAAGCAGGCTGGAACCAGAACGAGGCCGACTGGCGATTTTTCCTGAGCAAGGGAGCCGTGTTCGGCTTGCGTGAGGGCGACCGGTTGGTCGCAAGCGCAGCACTGCTGCCCTACTCCGCGGGCAACGCCTGGATCAGCATGGTACTGGTGACCGCGGACTTTCGCCGCCGCGGTATTGCGACCAAGCTCGTCGATGCCTGCCTCGATTTGGCGAAGCGACGCGGCCTGACGACCTGGCTGGACGCGACACCGGCCGGCGCCACCGTATACGGTCCGCTCGGCTTCGTGCCGACGCTGCAGTTGCGACGGCTGCGGCTGCAGAAGCCGCAAGCCGCCACGGCCACACGGCCACTATCGGCCGGCAACCTCGACGGCTTGGCCGCACGCGATGGCAGCGCCATGGGATTCGACCGCAGCACATTGCTGTCGGAATTTTCCGCGCGCCCGGGCTCTCGCATCGTGTCTGATGATCGGGCCGTGGCCCTCGTCCGCAATGGACGCACCGCGCGTCATATCGGTCCGCTGCTGGCCGATCGCGCCAATCAGGCGCTCGCGCTGGTGGATGCCATCGTCCACTCCGAGACTGGGCCCTGGCTGATCGACGCCGTCCATTCCCAGGAACAGTTTCTGAACGGGCTTGTTCAGTCAGGCTGGAACATCGAGCGGCCGTTTCAGCGCATGCGCTTTGGCCGCCTCACCGCGCCGCCTGCGCAACTGCCGTTCGCCGTCGCCGGCCCGGAATTTGGATAGGAAGCGCCGTCATGCACCATAGCGAAATCGAAGCCGACATTCGCAAGCTGATCGCCGAGGGCACGGTACTCCCGGCGCATCCGCTCGCGCTCGACGCCAACCGCGCGCTCGATATCAGGCATCAACGCGCGCTAACGCGCTATTATCTCGATGCCGGCGCCGGCGGATTGGCGGTTGGTGTCCACACCACGCAATTCGCGATCCGCGACGTCGGCCTGTACCGGCCGGTGCTGGAGCTGGCGGCGGAGACCGCGGCTTCATGGACCAAGCGACCGGTAGCGATGGTCGCGGGGCTCGCGGGTCCGACCCAGCAAGCCATCGAGGAGGCGCAAACGGCACACGACATCGGCTACCACGCCGGCCTGCTCAGCCTTGCCGCGATGAAATCGGCATCCGAAGACGAGATCATCGCGCATTGCGAGGCGGTGGCGCGGGAAATTCCGCTGGTCGGCTTCTACCTGCAGCCGGCCGTCGGCGGCGTCATCCTCAGCGCCGATTTCTGGCGCCGCTTCGCTTCCATCGACAACGTCATCGCCATCAAGATCGCGCCGTTCAACCGCTATCGGACACTCGACGTCCTGCGCGGGGTGGCGGCGGCCGGCGCACTCGACCGCGTCGCGCTCTATACCGGCAATGACGATCACATCCTGCTCGATCTCATGTTGCCGTTCGACCTGCGCGACAACGGCGTCACCACCCGCGCCTACTTCAAAGGTGGCCTGCTCGGGCACTGGTCGGTATGGACCGCGAGTGCAATGAAGCAGTTCGAGCGGTGCAAGGCCGCGCGCGGCAAGGACAGCGTGCCGGCCGATCTCCTGGCGCTCGACGCGCGCGTCACCGATTGCAACAGCGCGTTCTTCGATGTCGCCAATAATTTTCACGGCTGCATCGCCGGTTGCCATGAAATCCTGCGTCGGCAGGGGTTGATGCAGGGGCTGTGGTGCCTCGATCACGCCGAAGGGCTCAGCCCCGGGCAGATGGCCGAGATCGACCGCGTCTGCCGGGAACATGCCGATCTCTCCGACGACGCCTTCGTGAAGGCGAACTTGCAGAAATGGCTGGCATGAGCGCCGACGAACCCTTCATCAGCCTGCGAAACGTCCGCAAGGTCTACCGGTCCAAGGGCGCGGAATTCCTCGCCGTCTCCGACGTCACCATGGATGTGCAGGAAGGCGAGCTGGTTTCGTTGGTCGGCCCCTCCGGCTGCGGCAAGACCACGGTGCTGAAGATCCTGGCCGGGCTGCATGACGCCGATGGCGGCACCATCAAAATCGGCAATGCGAAAACGCCGTTCGATCCCGCCCGCGATATCGGCATGGTGTTCCAGCAAGCTCTGCTGCTGAAATGGCGAACGATTCTCGATAACGTGCTGCTGCCGGCCGAAATCGTCGGCCTGCCGATGAAAGCAGCGCGCTCGCGCGCGCGCGATCTGCTCAACTTGGTCGGGCTCGCCGGTTATGAAGACAAATATCCGCAACAATTGTCCGGCGGCATGCAGCAGCGCACCGCGATTGCGCGCGCGTTCATCCACGATCCAAAACTGATCCTGATGGATGAGCCGTTCGGCGCGCTCGATGCGCTCACCCGCGAACAGATGAATCTCGAAATGCTGCGGATCTGGCGCGAGAGCGGCAAGACCATCCTGTTCGTGACGCACAGCATCCAGGAAGCGGTGTTCCTCGCGTCGCACTGCGCCGTGCTCACCGCAGGCCCGGCGCGGATGGCGGAATATTTCCCGATCGAGCTGCCATTCCCGCGCGACTTGCCGATCAAGACCACGGACGAATTCGGCGCCTATGCACGGAGGATTTATGCGAGCCTGGGATTGAGCCCAAGCGCCTGAGCCCACTACTCATACGCCATGGGCCCGGTATCGCGATAGGCCCAGCAACTCTCCTTCGGCAGTGAAACCTTGGTCTCGACACCCACCTGATGACGGGCGGCCGTGCCGAGTTCGACCACCTCCAGTCGCCGGCCGAACAGTTCGATGCCGTAGGCCGTCTGCGTGCCCTGATAGCGGCGGTCGAGGACGCGGGCGGGAAAGATGTTGGCGCCGTTATGCTGGCCGATGGTGATGTTTTCCGGTCGCAGCGCGACGCGCACCTTTTCGTCCGGACCGAGCGGGTGCAGCAAGGCCACCTCGCCCCTTCGTCCCTCGCCAAAATCGACCGTGCCGAATTGGCCGTTGCGCGACACCAGCGTACCCGCGAGCTCGTTGGTCGCGCCGGTGAAATTGGCGACGAAGAGATCCGCCGGACGGTTATAGATCGCGTCCGGCGTATCCATCTGCAACAGCTTGCCGTCGCGCATCACGCCGATGCGGTCGCCCAGCACCACCGCTTCGGCCTGGTCATGGGTGACATACAGCGCCGTCATCCCGGTCTGCTTGAGGATCACGCGAAGATCGTCGCGCAACCGAAGGCGCAGCTTGGCATCGAGGTTCGACAAGGGCTCGTCGAGCAGCAGCAATTGCGGCCGATACACGATGCTGCGCGCCAGCGCCACGCGCTGCATCTGACCGCCTGATAATGCGACCACCGGCCTTTCGGCATATTCCGACAGGCCGACCAGTTCGAGCGCCTCGTCGACCTTGCGGCGGGCGTCGGCGCGCGAAAGCTTTCGGTGCTTGAGTGGATAGACCACGTTCTGCCGCACCGTCATATGCGGCCACACCGCATAGGACTGAAACACCATGCCGAGATCGCGCAACCGCGGCGGCACCAGAATCCCGCGCTCGGGCGACGAGACCACCCTGCCGGCGATGCTGATCTCGCCCGAGGTCGGATGCTCCAGTCCGGCAACGCAGCGCAGCGTCGTGGTCTTGCCGCAGCCGGAGGGGCCGAGCAGGACCACGATCTCGCCGGCCGGCACGCCAAAACTGACGCCGTCGATCGCCGGCCGGCCGATCGCAAACTGCTTGCGCAGGTCGGTGACTTCGAGGGTTGCCGTCATCGGTTCGATGGTTTCCCTGTGACGATCATTGCGCGTAGCCGTAGGTCTTGTTCCAGTCGGCTACCCAGGCCGCGTGGAGCTTCACATACTCGTCGAACTTGGGAAACCACACCTTGACGACTTTGGGATCAAAGCCTTCCGGATAGGCCGGCGGCACCTTCAGTGATGTAAGGTTGCCGAGCTCCTTGATCATGAAGGTCTGCCCCTCTTTCGACAGGCACCAGTTCAAAAACAGTTTTGCAGCGTTGGGATGCGCAGCGGTCTTTGGAATGCCCGTCGCATAAGGATTGACCGGTGCACCTTCCGGCGGGAAGAAGATCTGGATCGGCGCACCGTCCTTCTGCTTCGGATAGATCGCGTTATAGAGCAAAGGCCCCATGGCGATTTCGCCGCGTACCAGCGAATCCGACATCGGCGCGCCTGAGGGATAAAGGACCGGACGGGTCGCTGCCTGCTTGGCCCAATAATCCTCGCCGAGCACCTGGCGTTCGAACATCACCCGCGTCCACGTGGTGCCGCCCGACGGCGCGATGACCTGCCCGGTCAATTTGTTGTATTCGGGCTTGGTAAGGTCCATCCAGGTTTTAGGCGGGTTCTTTACCAGCTCGGTGTTGTAGGCGATCGACCATACCAGCGTGACACGCGGCCAGAGCTGCGGTGCGATCTGCGCTTCGGGATTGTAGTCGGCGGCATTCGGCGGCGCGTAATCCTGGAACATGTCCGCCAGGGGCTGCATCAGCGCGCGGTCGGAATGATCGACCACGTCGGCGATCAGCTTTCCGGCGGCGGCTTCCGTCTTCACGCGGGTGATGAGCTGACCGCCCGGCGCGCGCACCATCTCGACCTTGATTTCGGGGAACCGCTTGTTGAACGCCTTGATGACCTGCTGTTCGACCTCGGCGAAGTTCGCGGTGTAGTACACCAGCTTGCCCTCGGCCTTCGCCGCCGCAATCAGTTCGGGCGAACCGAATTCCTGCGCCCGCGCCGCTCCGCTCCATGCCAATGCAAAAGCGGTGATGCCGGCGATTGCAATGTTGGTGAAGATTCTTCCAGTCATAGCCAATCCTCCCGTTCGTCTTTGTTATCCGGTTCGGGCGACACTGCTCTGCGCCGCACCACGCGACAGCCAATTGGCGCCGCCGATGAGAACGCCGAGCAGAACGGTTTGCACCAGGCTGAACGCGGCGGTCTTGCCGAGGTTTCCGCCTTCGTAATAGTCGAGCAACAGCACCGACATCACCATGGTGTTGCTGGTGTAGAGGAACAGCGACGAGCCGAGTTCCCGGATCGCGAGCACGAACAACAGCGTCATCGAGGCGACCACGCCCGGCCGCGCCAGCGGCAGCACGATCGTCCTGATGGTGCCCAGCACACCCTTGCCGCAGACCCAGGCCGCTTCCTCGAGTTCGCGATGAATCTGCAGGAACGAGGTCGACAACGACTTGACCGTATCCGGCATGAAGCGCGCGATGAACGCCAGCGCCAGGATCCAGATCGTGCCGTAGAGACCGCCTGGAATGCCGATCCATGCCCAGAGATAGGCGACGCCGACCACAAGGCCGGGGATCGCGACCGGCAGGGTCGAAATCACGTCGATCCAGCGCCGGCCCGTCACCTGGGTGCGGTGAATAGTGTAGCCGATGGCAAACGCGAGCGCGCCGCCGACCACAGCGGTGATGATGCCGACCTCGACCGAGTTATAGATCGAGCGCATGGTCAGCGGATTGTCGAAGATGCTGTGGAAATGCATCAGGGAATACTGCCTGGCATCGAACAGGCTGCTGACGTCGCGGATGAACATGAATTTTCGAAATGCCGCGACAATAAGCGCGAGCAACGGCAGCACCACCACGACCAGGAGATAGACGACGCCAAGGCCGAAGGTGAACCAGCGCCAGCGCCCGAGATCCAGGCTGCGCGGACGGAACGCCTTGCCGGCGACGGTAGTATAGCTTCGGCCGCTCAGCACCTTGTGCTGCAGGAACACGAGCAGGCCGGTGACGACCATCAGGATGATCGCGACCGCAGCGGCGGTGTTGTAGAGCGGCGGCGACCAGTTGGTGAGCTTGAAAATATAGGTCGTCAGCACGGCAAGGTTGGTCGGCGCGCCCAGAACCGCCGGAATGCCGTAGATGCCGAGCATCACGATGAACGACAGCAGCATGCCCGAGACGATCGCTGGCATGATCAGCGGAAACGTCACCGTGAACAGTGTCGCGAACGCGCTGGCGCCGGAAATCTCGGCGGCCTCCTCCAGGCTCGGATCCATGTTGCGCAGCGCTGAAGCGGTGAACATATAGACATACGGCGCGTAGTAGATGCCGAACACGAACACCAGGCCCCACATCGAATAGAAATCGACGCGCCAGTCCAGCCCGATCCATTTGAACATGGTGTTGATCAGGCCCGTTTTAGGCGAGCCGAGGATCGCCCATGCGACGCCCGCGACCAGCGGCGGCGCGAACAGCGGCAGAATACTGGCTGCCGCGATAACCCCCTTGAACGGCGTATTGGTGCGGACGACGATCCAGGAGAACAACAGTCCGATCACAACCGCGATCAGGGTGCCGCCGCCGCAGGCGATCAGCGTGTTCGCCAGCGCCTCGGCGACATTCGGGTTCGCCAGTACGGTGAGAAAGTTCGTGACCGAGAGGTGACTGAGCGAGATGCCCTCGACCACCGGATTGGTGTCGGTGAGCGCGCCGAGCAGCAGCATCAGGATCGGATAGATGACGAGAAAGCCGAGGATCGCCAGCAGGAGCGTCACCCACGAGCCGGCCCACGCGCGCTGCCCCTCACTGGCGCTACGCATGACTTCGCTGCGCCGGCTCACCTGTCCGTTCAACGCGCTTCCCCTCGCCGGTGACCGTCTTTTTATGGAATTGCGGTCGCGATGCGCGGGAAGCCTAGTCGATTGCCCGGCGCGCGGAAAGGTATCCGAAAGTCGGCGCGCGGATATGGCGCGGGAGCCACTTTTTCCGACACCGACAGTTGCTTCGCATACGCATCATGCAGCGGCGTGCCTGTGGCCCGTGCAGCGTCCGTAGTACACGCCGCAAAGGGCGCGACCGCCCCCCGGCGTGGAGAGCCCGACCTGATGTCACTGGATACGACCGCAAAGCCACCCGCCCCTGCGCCGATCGACGGCCTGCCCCCGGAACTCCGGCGCTGGGCGGTCGCGGCGATCTTTACCGCGCTGGCGCTAGCCTCGCTGGATACGGCGATCGCCAACGTTGCGCTACCCGCCATCGCCGCCGATCTCCACGTCAGCCCGGCCGACGTGGTCTGGGTGGTCAACATCTATCAGATCGCGCTGGTTGCGACGCTGCTGCCGCTCGGCGCGCTCGGCGAAATCGTCGGCCATCAGCGAATCTATATCGGCGGCCTCGTGCTGTTCACGCTGGCCTCGCTCGGCTGCGCCTTGGCATGGTCGCTGCCCAGCCTGACGGCTGCCCGCGCACTGCAGGGGTTAGGCGCCAGCGGCATCATGAGCGTGAACGCGGCGCTGGTCCGCTTCGTCTACCCGACTCATATGCTCGGCCGCGGCTTCGGCCACAACGCGCTGGTGGTCGGAACGGCGTTCACGTTCGGCCCGACGATTGCCTCCGCGATCCTTGCGATCGGTACATGGCCGTGGCTGTTCGCGATCAATATCCCCTTCGGGATGATCGCAATCTGGATCGGCCTGAAGACCTTGCCGAAAACGCCGCGCGCCAAGCACGCGTTCGACTTTGCGAGCGCAGCGCTGACCGCAAGCTGCCTCGGACTCTTCATTATCGGCATCGGCAGCGCGGCGCATCAGGCGCCTCCCGCCCTGGTCGGTCTGGCGCTTGGCGCTGCATTGCTGCTCGGCTGGATCATGATGCGCCGAGATGCGGACCATCCGGCGCCGATGTTGCCGATCGACCTGTTCCGGCGGCCGATGTTCGCGCTGTCGGCGGCCACGTCGGTCTGTGCATTCGCGGTGCAGGGATTGGCCTTCGTCTCGCTGCCCTTCTACTTCGAGGATGTGCTGCACCGGTCGCAGGTGGAGACCGGCTTCTTCATGACGCCCTGGCCGCTGGTGGTGGCGATCATGGCGCCGATCGGAGGCCGCCTGTCCGACCGCTATCCTGTCGGCATCCTCGGCGGCATTGGTCTGGTGCTGCTCGGCATTGGCATGGCGCTGCTCGCGACGCTGCCGCCGGACCCCAGCATCGCCAACATCGTCTGGCGCACCGTGATTTGCGGGATCGGATTCGGATTCTTTCAAACGCCTAATTTGCGGGCACTGATGTCGAGCGCACCGCCACATCGCAGTGGAAGCGCGAGCGGCATCGTCGCGACCGCCCGGCTGACCGGACAGACGCTCGGCGCTGCGCTCGCGGCCCTGTGCTTTGCCCTCGCCGGCCACCACGGCGCGACGGTGGCGTTGATGCTCGGTGCCGGATTTGCCGCGCTCGGAAGCCTGATGAGTTTCCTGCGCCTGGCTGTGGGCGCAGAACGGACATGACAGCCATGACGATTCCGCAAGGCCCCGTAACACCGGCGGATCAAATTTCTTCCGGCTCGCAAGCGCGCTTTTTCTTGATTTGAACTATTCCAAGTTGCAGGCCATCTTCCCGCACGCAGCTCACTCGGTGGATTGAGCGAACAGGGGATACGCGATGGCAAACCTCACAATTAACGGCAAATCAATCAGCGTGGACGTCGAAGACGACACGCCGCTTCTTTGGGCAATCCGGGAGAACGTCGGGCTGACCGGCACCAAATACGGGTGCGGCATTGCACTATGCGGCGCCTGCACCGTGCATGTCGACGGGGTCGCGATGCGCTCCTGCGGCGTCACGGTCAGCGAAGCCGTCGGCAAGCAGATCACCACGATCGAAGGTCTCGCCAGCAATGGCGCGCTGCACAAGGTGCAGCAGGCCTGGGTGGCCAACGACGTTCCGCAATGCGGTTACTGCCAGGCCGGCATGATCATGGCGGTCGCAGCGCTTCTCAACGAGAAGCCGAAGCCGACCGACCAGGACATCAACGAGGCCATCACCAATATCTGCCGATGCGGGACCTTCCAGCAGGTCCGCGAGGCGATCCACGCCGCCGCGAACGCTTGAGGAGGACGCCATGAACAAGCACGTCATGCCTAAACTCACTCGCCGCGGCTTCGTGATCGGCACGGCTGCCGCCGGCGCCGGTCTCGCGATCGGCCTCGATATTCCCTTCGGCGGACCAACCGTGGTTCGCGCCGCCGACGGCTCGCCCGAAGTCAATGTCTGGGTGGTGATCCGCCCCGACAACACGACCGTGGTTCGCATTGCCCGCTCGGAGATGGGACAGGGCTCCCTCACCGGCCTCGCCCAGCTCGTCGCCGAAGAACTCGAATGCGACTGGTCGAAGGTCGTCACCGAATATCCGACACCGGGTCAAAGTGTCGCACGCAAGCGCGCGTGGGGCGATTTCTCGACCGGCGGCAGCCGCGGCATCCGGTCCAGCCAGGACTATGTCCGCAAGGGCGGCGCCACCGCGCGCGTGATGCTGGTGCAGGCGGCCGCGAACGAGTGGAAGGTGCCGGCCTCGGAATGCACCGCCGCCAACAGCGTCATCACCCATACGCCGTCCGGCAAGACCACGACCTACGGCAAGGTGGTTGAAGCCGCGGCGAAGCTCGAGCCGCCGGCCGAGGTGAAGCTGAAAGATCCCAAGGACTGGAAGATCATTGGCAAGGGCGTGAAGCGGCTCGACACTGTCGACAAGACGACGGGTGCGATGATCTATGGCTCCGACGTCAAGCTGCCCGGCATGCTCAACGCCACGATCAAGGATTGCCCCGTGTTCGGCGGCAAGCTGAAGAGCTACGACGAAGCCAAAATCATGGGCATGAAGGGCGTCAAGAAGGTCGTGCGCGTCAGCGACAGCAGTGTCGCCGTCGTTGCCGATACGTGGTGGCACGCCAAGACCGCGCTCGATGCGCTGCCGATCGTCTGGGACGAAGGCGAGAACGCAAAAGTCTCCAGCGAGTCGATCGCAAAGTGGCTGGCCGAAGGTCTCGACAACGCGCAGCCGGCCTACATCGGCAACCAGAACGGCGACGCCAAGGCCGCGATTGCTGGCGCCGTCAAGAAGGTCGAAGCGGTCTACAACTATCCCTACCAGAACCATGCGCCCATGGAGCCGATGAACGCCACGGCGCTCTATACACCGGACAAATGCGAGGTCTGGTGCGGTACACAGAACGGCGAAGCGGCGTTCGCCGCCACCATGGAAGCCTCAGGCCTGCCGGCCGAAAAATGCGAGGTACACAAGCTTATCCTCGGCGGCGGCTTCGGCCGTCGCGGCATGACTGACTACGTCCGGCAGGCGGTTCTGATCGCCAAGGAGATGCCGGGAACGCCGGTCAAGCTGCTGTGGTCACGCGAAGAGGACATGGCGCAAGGCAAGTTTCATCCGGTCACGCAATGCAAAATGACCGGGGCCTTCGATGCCGACAACAATCTCACGGCGCTGCACGTGAGATTGTCCGGTCAATCGATCCTGTACACGGTGCGTCCGGCGGCGCTGGTGAACGGCATGGATACGGCCGCGTTCCAGGGCCTCAGTCCTTCCGGCGACGCCGCGATCGGCTACTCCGTGCCGAACCTGCTGGTCGAGCATTCCATGCGCAACCCCACGTTCCGCCCGGCTTCTGGCGCGGCGTGAACGTGAACCAGAACGCGATCTACATGGAATGCTTCATGGATGAGCTGGCGCTGTCGGTCGGCCAGGATCCGGTGGAATTCCGTCGCAAGCTGATGAGCAAGCACCCGAAGCATCTTGCCGTGCTCAACGCCGTGGCCGAGAAGATCGGATGGGGCACGCCCGCGCCGCAAGGCGTCTATCGCGGGATTGCGCAGGTGATGGGCTATGGCAGCTATGTCGCGGGTGCCGCCGAAATCTCCGTCACCGAAGGCAGCAAGATCAAGGTGCATCGTATCGTCGCCTCGACCGATCCCGGCTACGTCGTCAACCCGGCGCAGGTCGAGCGGCAGATCGCGGGGTCCTTTGTCTATGGCCTGTCCGCCCTGTTCTATGGCGGCTGCACGGTGAAGGACGGCAAGATCGAGCAGACCAACTTCGACACCTACAACTCGATGCGGATTGCCGAGATGCCGAAGGTGGAATGCGTCATGGTGCCGAGCGGCGGCTTCTGGGGCGGCGTCGGAGAGCCGACGATCGGTGTTGCCGCGCCAGCGGTGCTGAACGCCTATTTCGCGGCAACCGGAAAACGCATACGCTCGGTGCCGCTGAAGGACCAGAACATCACCTTTGCCTGACAACGGCCAGCGGCGGCCCTAGGGCCGCCGCTCCACCATCCGGAGATGCGCTGATGAAAACATTGTCTGTCATCCTCGGGATTGCAACGATTGTGGCATCGGGCCTGCCGGTGCTGGCGGCTTCCCCACCTCCGCCTGGCGCGGCATCCTGCTCCGGCTGTCACGCCGCCGGCGCAACGGTGACCTCGTCTATTTCGCGGCTGTACGGCCGCGACGCCGGCGAGATCACGACCGCAATGGCTGGATTTCGCGACGGCTCGCTTCCCGCCACCGTGATGAACCGCATTGCCAAAGGCTTCTCCGACGACGAGTTGCGCGCGATTGCGACGTGGCTCGCGGCACAGAAATAATGGGAGCACCGGCATGGGTGTAAACCATCGCATGAGCCGCCGGGCGTTTTGTGGCGCCGGCGCGGCCACCGTAACGGCACTGACGTTTCCCCTGCCCGCGTTCGCGCAATCCGCGGCACGTGTCGTCGTGATCGGCGGCGGCTTCGGCGGCGCGAGTTGTGCCCGCGCGCTGAAACAGATCGACCCGAAATTGCAGGTCACGCTGGTTGAGCCGAACAAGACCTTCATCGCCTGCCCGTTCAGCAACAACGTCATTGCCGGGCTGCGTTCGATCGAGCAGCAACAATTCGGCTATGACAAGTTCTCCGCCACCGGCGTGACCGTGGTGGCGCAGGCGGCAACGGCCGTCAATGCAGCGGCGCGGACCATAGGCCTCGCCGACGGCACCTCGCTATCCTACGACCGGCTGGTGCTGTCTCCCGGCATCGATCTGCGTTTCGACGCGCTGCAGGGCTACGACGAAGCCGCCGCGGCGAAGATGCCGCACGCCTGGAAAGCCGGCGAACAAACGCTGCTGCTGCGCAAACAGCTCGAAGCCATGGACGATGGCGGCCTGGTGGTGATCGCGGCGCCCGCCAATCCCTTCCGTTGCCCGCCGGGCCCATATGAGCGCGCCTGCCTGATTGCGCATTATCTGAAAACCAAAAAGCCGCGTTCGAAGCTGCTCATCCTCGACGCAAAGGACACGTTCTCCAAGCAGCGCCTGTTCCAGAACGCCTGGAAAGAGCTTTATCCGGGAATGGTCGAATGGATATCGCTGTCGCAGGGCGGCAAGGTGAACGCCGTCGACCCCGCGACCAACACGCTGATCACCGATTTTGGCAACCACACCGCCAAGGTTGCCAATGTCATTCCGCCGCAGCGGGCCGGCCGCATCGCCACTATCGCAGGCGCGACCGACAATACCGGCTGGTGCGCGATCGATCCCGTCACCTTCGAATCCAAATCGGTGCCGAACATCCATGTCATCGGCGATGCCTGTCTTGCCGGCGCCATGCCAAAATCCGCATTCACGGCGAATGCGCAGGCCAAGGTTTGCGCGGCCGCCATTGCCACGCTGCTGTCGGGTGGATCGCCGGCCACGCCGAAACTGATCAACACCTGCTACAGTCTGGCGGCGCCCGATTATGGCATCTCGGTTGCCGGCGTGTACCAACCGAAGAACGGATTGCTGGCCGATGTCGAAGGCGCCGGCGGCGTCAGTCCGGTGGATGTACCTCGCGATTTCCGCGCGCGCGAAGCCGACTATGCGCAAGCCTGGTTCGCGACCATCACGGCGGAAGTCTTTGGCTAGAGAAGGATTTCGCATATCGGCACCGCTCCTTGCCGGAGCGCTGCTTGCCCTGCCTGGCGGCGTCGCCGCGCAGGACCTTCGCAGCTATGCCGTCGTCGGAGATGCCATTCCGCGCTCACTAACGGGCGCGGTTGGCGATGCGGCGCGCGGGCGCGCCCTTGTCGTCGAACGTTCCAGCACTTGCATCCTCTGCCACAGCGGCCCATTTCCCGAGCAGAAATTCCAGGGCGACCTGGCGCCTGATCTTTCCGGTTCCGGCAGCCACGCGTCCGAGGGCCAGCTTCGGCTCCGGCTGGTGGACGCGTCCCGTCTCAATGCCGCGACCATCATGCCGTCCTATTACCGCGTGGACGGCCTCGATCGCGTCGGGACGCTGTGGCGTGGCAAGCCGATCCTGTCGGCCGAACAGATCGAGGATATCGTGGCGTATCTCGTAAGCTTGCGCGAATAGGAAGAAGCGATGCACCGACCACCTGATACATCACGCCGCCAGTTCCTCGGCCTCGCCGGCGGCGCAGCCGTGCTCGGCACGCTCCCCGTCGTGATTGTTCGTTCCGCGGAGGCGACGCCCGCGATGCTGGCCTCCGCCATCCAGAATGTCACCGGCGGCGCGGCGGTGCAGACCGGCAAGGTCAAGCTCGACATCCCGCCGCTGGTCGAGAATGGCAACACGGTACCGATGACGGTGAGCGTCAACCACCCGATGGCCCCGGAGGATCACGTCCGGAGCATTCATGTCTTCAACGAGAAGAACCCGCAGCCGAACTTCGCCAATTTCCATCTCGGCCCGCATAACGGCCGCGCGCAGGTTTCGACCCGCGTCCGTCTCGCCGACAGCCAGAAGATCGTCGCGATCGCAAGGCTCTCGGACGGGTCGTTCTGGTCGGCCAGTGTCGACGTCGTGGTGACGCTGGCAGCCTGCACGGAGGATGTGATCTGATGGCCTCGGCACTGATCAACGTTCCAGCGAAAGCCAAACGCGGCGATATCATCGAGATCAAGACGCTGATGTCGCACATCATGGAAACCGGCTATCGCCATACGGCTGCAGGCGAAGTCGTTCCGCGCGACATCATCACGAGCTTTACGTGCCGCTTCAACGGCGCCGAGATTTTCCGCGCCGACCTGTTTCCGGCGATATCAGCTAACCCCTTCATCACCTTCTTCACCACCGCGACCGAGAGCGGCAAGTTCGACTTCGAATGGACCGGCGACCAGGGGTTTTCCGAAACCGCGTCGGCGTCGATCACGGTCGAATGAGATTTGCCGGCGCCATAGCCGCTGTGCTGCTGATCGCGAACACTGGTTTCGCCGCCGCAATCCCGCAAGCCGACCGCCGCTCCGGCTACGACTTCATGAAGCCGGACACCAAAGCGATGCAGGATGAGGATACCGCCAATCCCGGCATGCTCTGGGTGCTCGACGGCGAGGCGCTTTGGAAGCGCAAGGCTGGCACTGCCAACAAGGCCTGCGCCGATTGCCACAGCGATGCCCGCACCAGCATGAAGGGGGTAGCCGCCCGCTACCCCGCCTTCGACAAGGCAACCGGCCGTCCCCTCGATCTGGAGCAGCGCATCAATTCGTGCCGCACCAACCAACAGCAGGCGACGCCGCTGCCCTTCGAGAGCCGCGAGCTACTGGCGCTCACGGCCTTTGTCGCGCGGCAGTCGCAAGGCGTACCAATCGAAACCGGCGCCGACCCGCAGCTCGTGCCGTTCATCGCCAAGGGGCACGAGCTTTACATGCAGCGGCAAGGGCAGCTCAATCTCAGCTGCGCCAATTGCCATGACGACAACTGGGATAAGCGGCTCGCCGGCTCGGCGATCACGCAGGGACACCCGACCGGATATCCGCTCTACCGGCTGGAATGGCAGTCGCTGGGATCGCTGCAGCGTCGCCTGCGCGCCTGCATCACGGGCATAAGGGCGCAGGCCTATGATTACGGCGCGCCGGAACTGGTCGAGCTTGAACTGTATTTGATGTCGCGCGCCCGCGGCATGCCGCTGGAGGCACCGGCGGTGCGGCCCTAAGCAGTTGACGTTCAGCGCTCCGCGAACGCCTTCTCGACCACGAACTGCGCGGCCTCGCCGTGATTGCCCTCGACAAAGCCTTTGCCGTTGAGCAATGCCCGCGTGTCCGTCACCAGCGCCGGGCTGCCGCAGATCATGACGCGGTCATGGGCGGGATCGAGCGAGTCGAGACCAATGTCAGCGAAGAGCCTACCTGACGTAATCAGGTCGGTGATGCGGCCGCGGTTGCGGAAGGGATCGCGCGTCACGGTCGGGTAATAGACCAGCTGGTTGCGAACGTATTCACCGATCAGCTCGTCGTTCGGCAGCTTCTCGGTGATCATCTCGCCATACGCGAGCTCGGCGACAGCCGTGCAGCAGCACCACCTTCTCGAAACGCTCATAGGTCTCGGGATCCTTGATCACGGAAAGAAACGGCGCCAGCCCGGTGCCGGTGCCGATCAGATAGAGGTTGCGGCCGTCTTCGAGGTTGTCGATGACCAGTGTGCCGGTCGCCTTGCGGCTGACGATGATCTCGTCGCCCTGCTTTAAGTGCTGGAGGCGCGAGGTCAGCGGTCCGTCCGCCACCTTGATCGAGAAGAATTCGAGCCGGTCCTCGTAATTGGCGCTGGCGACCGAGTAGGCGCGCAGCAACGGCTTCTCGCCGACCTTCAGCCCGATCATGGTGAACTCGCCGTTGCGGAAACGGAACGAGGGATCGCGCGTGGTGGTGAAGCTGAACAGCGTATCGGTCCAGTGATGGACGCTCAGCACGCTTTCCTGATTGAAATTGCTCATCGCACCGTTCCCTGACCTGCAAGCCGGATTGACCGGTTCAATCATTCGTATACGATCGTTCGTATACAAATGAATAATCCAGCTTGATCCGATCGTCAAGCCGGGCAGAATGTCCAGCGAAGGCATTGAACCAAAAGGAAAAACCATGGCCCACGATGCACCCCAGGCGACCGGCCCGAGCAAGCTGGTGATCCGCAATATCGGGCTGCTGCTGTCGGGGGCCCTGGAGAAGCCGATCCTGGACGGCGACACGATCGTGGCCGAGAACGGCAGGATCACTGCGATCGGCCGCTTCAAGGACGTCAACACCGAGGGCGCCACCACCGTCGTCGACGCCAACGGCACCACCGTCGCGCCCGGCCTGATCGACAGCCATGTCCATCCCGTCGCCGGCGACTGGACGCCGCGGCAGAACCAGACCAACTGGATCGACAGCTACCTCCACGGCGGCGTCACCACCATGATCTCCGCCGGTGAGGTGCATATGCCCGGCCGCCCCCGCGACGTCGTCGGCCTGAAGGCGATGGCGATCTTCGCGCAGCGCGCATTCTGGACGCTCCGCCCTGGCGGCGTGAAGGTGCATGCCGGCGCGCCGGTGATCGAATGCGAGATGGTCGAGGACGATTTCAAGGAGCTGGCCGCGGCTGGCGTCAAACTGCTTGGCGAAGTCGGCCTCGGCGGCGTCAAGGACGGCCCGACCGCGCGGAAAATGGTGGGATGGGCGCGCAAGTATGGAATCCAGAGCACCATCCACACCGGCGGACCTTCAATTCCCGGATCCGGCCTGATCGACAAGGACGTCGTGCTGGAAGCCGATACTGACGTGGTCGGCCACATCAATGGTGGCCACACGGCCCTGCCCGACGACCAGATCCGCTGCATCTGCGAGGGCTGCAAGCGCGGGCTGGAGCTGGTTCACAACGGCAACGAGCGCTCGGCGCTGTTCACGCTGCGCATCGCGCGCGAGATGGGCGACCTCAACCGCGTCATCCTCGGCACCGATGCGCCGGCAGGCTCCGGCGTGCAGCCGCTCGGCATCTTGCGGATGGTGTCGATGCTGTCATCGCTCGGCGATCTGCCCGCCGAACTCGCCTTCTGCCTTGCCACCGGCAACACCGCCCGCATGCGCGAGCTCGACTGCGGCATCATCGAAGTCGGCCGCTCAGCAGACTTCGTCCTGATGGACAAGGCGCAGCATTCGCCCGGCAAGAACATCCTTGAAAGCGTGCAGCTCGGTGATCTCCCCGGCATCGGCATGACCATCATCGACGGCATCGTCCGCACCCAGCGCAGCCGCAACACGCCGCCGGCCGGGAAAGTGCCGGAGATCATCATCGGGCATTGATGCCGACACGGGCCAGCCTGGCCGGCTCTGCCGCATCGGACTGTCAGCCATGGCCCCGCATGCCTCCGAGCTCGGGTCCGGGGCAGCCGATTCCCGACGGCAGCGAAATCCGCTATCGCGCCAAATGGCCGGAACGGGATTGAGCCATGCAAGCGCGAGGCAATCATCCACCTCTTCCTTGAAAACCGGCCTGCTGTTGAGATGCATTAGCTGAGCAATCCAACTGGCGGACGCTCGCCAGTGGAACTTAACTCGCCGCGTTACTCGCCCGTGTGCACGTAATTGCGAGGGTAATGGCCGGCCGGTTGATGCCCGGCCAGCTCGTTTGTCGGTATTCAGGTCTGAAGTTCAAATCCGGAATCTATATGATCTGGATCACACTCATTCTCACATTCTCATGCTCTCATGGCCCCCATTGCCCGTACCAGCCGGCGTGGAACCCGAGCACGCCTGCTTTGCGGCGAGCAGCCAGCATGGTACGCTGTGAGTGCTGGAAAGATTGCTTGCCTTACACTGTGTTAGCAGTTTGGGAGCCAATCCGAGCCATGGCCCAGATTCGTGACATCAAGTCTGGCCGCGTTGGAGAGCCTCCGCGCGAGCCAACGCCGCGGCGTCTTGCGGCCATCGTCGCAGGCGATATTTCCGGCTACAGCCGACTGATGCAGATCGACGAGGAAGGGACGCACAACCGCGTCAAGCGGCTCGAGCGCGACCTCATCGAACCCACCATCAGAGAACACCACGGCAGGCTCGTCAAAACCACAGGCGACGGCTTCATCGCCATTTTCGACAGCCCCGTAGAGGCCGTCCGATCCAGCATCGTGATCCAGCAAAATGTGGTTGGACGCAACGCATCGCTGCCCAAGCATCACTGGATCGAATATCGGATTGGCGTCAATCTTGGCGACGTCATCATCGAAACCGACGACGTATATGGCGACGGCGTCAATATTGCGACGCGGCTGGAGGGCATAGCCCATCCCGGCGAAGTCTATATCTCCGGCGGCATCTACGAACAGATAAAGCATAAGCTGGTTTGCGGATACGAGTCGCTCGGCGACCGAAAGGTCAAGAACATCACCGAGCCTGTCCGGGTCTACCGCGTGCTTCCCGATCCCTCCGCCCTGCACGAACGTCGGAACTGGCGCGAACGTATCCTGGCCCTCCTTCTCATTCTTGCATTACTGATCATTGCGGGCGGCACTCTCTGGTACACGCTGGGGCAGCCTCGCAAGGCGACAGAACAGGCGGCAGCTCCCGTTTCATCTCCGGCTGAAGCGCCGAAGGCGCCTGCGCCTGCCGCAAAACAACGAGCGACGCCGCAACCCTCGCCTTCCGTGGCGCCAACTCAACAACAGGCGGCACCTCAGCCTGAGCTGTCTCCAGCACCCAAACCTGCCCCCTCTCCGGCACCCCAACAGGCCGCTCCGCTACCGCCGCCCGCCGCGCCCGCGGGTCAACCAACCACGCAGGCGGCTGCGTCAATTCGAGAACCCGAGATGGTCTCGCTTCGGGGCGGCAGCTTCGCGATGGGCAGCAACGAGGACGCTTCGGAAAAGCCGGTCCGTCAGGTAACGGTCAAGCCCTTTGCGATGGGGAAATTTCCTGTCTCGGTGGGGGAATGGAACGCATGCGCTGCCGCAAAGGCATGCGGGTTTACGGCGAGCGGAAAAGACGATGCGCCTGTTGGAAACGTAAGCTGGAGCGACGCAAAGCAGTACGTCGCCTGGCTCGCCGAAACCACCCGCAAGCCGTATCGACTGCCGAGCGAAGCCGAATGGGAATATGCAGCGCGCGGCGGCACGCAGACCAAATTTTGGTGGGGCGATCAATTCCAGCCCGGCATGGTCAATTGCAAGAACTGCAGCGACATTCCGGCCATCGATCAGCCGGTGAAGGTTGGCAGTCTGAAGCCAAATCCTTTTGGGCTGTTCGATATGGGCGGCGCCGTCGATCAATGGGTCGAAGACTGCTGGCACAGAAATTATCAGGGCGCGCCCTCAGACGGGTCAGCATGGGTCGAGAATGCATGTTCCTCGCACGTCATCCGTTCCGGCTCCTGGAGGAAAGACTCGGCCTATGCCCGGACATCAAACCGCGGCAGCTATGACACCAACGTGCGATATCCCACCCATGGGTTCCGCGTCGCACTATCCCCCTAAGGAGCGCTGAGAGGCAGTCATGAAGGTCATGCGGTGGATCGCTCTGTCAGCAGCGCTCACTTGCCTGCCGTTCGCCGCGTGCGCTCAAGGAAAGCCCGCACACAAGGATGCGCTTCTCTATTTTGTGTGGCCGCAGAACGGCGCCTCCATCAAAGGTGGGTTTTGGTGCCGCTTTGGTCTGCGCAACATGGGCGTTACGCACGCCGGCGATAATTATCCAAACAGCGGCCATCATCATCTTCTGATCAATGTGAACGAGCCGCTCAATCCGAACGAACCGATCCCGCAAGACAAGTCACACCTTCATTTTGGGGCGGGTCAGACCGAAGCCCGGATCGAACTTCCACCCGGCAAGTACACGCTTCAGCTCGTGCTGGGCGATGCCGAACACTTCCCGCACAATCCTCCAGTGGTCTCGCAGAAGATTACCATCACGGTCAGATAGGGCAGAACTCTCCGCCGACTTGCATCGCTGCGCTTCGAATTACCTGTTTTGCGTGATCGGCTGATTGGTGGTCCAGTCGAAGGTGCCCTGGTCGCGTTCGTCGACGGCGCGCTTCCAGCCCATCTCCTCCGACCGCCGCTTGAAATTCAGCCCCTCGGGTGAGTGCCGGGTAATGCCGTCGAACACGGTCGCGATCATTTGCGTGCCCATCAGGCCCATGTTGTAGAGCGCCTGGTTGACCATCAGCTTCTGCATCATGAGCTGGTTCTGCGGCACGGTCGCCATCCGGTGCGCGAGCGCGTCCACCTCGTCGTCGAGCCTGTCGGCCGGAACGGCTTTCAGCACGAGGCCGAGCGCCGCCGCTTCGACCCCGGTGATCTTGTCGCCGGTGAACAGCATGCGCTTGGCCTTCTCGGCGCCGAGCCGATAGACCCACATAGCCGTGGTCGGACAACCCCAGACGCGAACCGGCGGATAGCCGATGCGCGCGTCCTCCGCCATGACGATCATATCGGAGCAGAGCGCTATATCGGAGCCGCCGGCCACTGCAAACCCGTGAACCTTGCAGATTACCGGCCGCTTGGAGCGGAACAGGCTCATGAACTTGGTGGTATTGTCGGACATGGCAGCGTAATCCTTCATCGGATCCCACGGCATTTCCTGCGTATAGCGATTGGCCTTGTCGCCGGAGGCGTAGGCCGTCAGGTCGTATCCGGCGCAAAAGGCCCGGCCCGCGCCGGCCAGCACGATCACATGCGCGCCCGGATCGCTATCGGCGCGCGCAACTGCATCCGCGAGCGCGCCCGGCAGCTCGTCGTCGATCGCATTCATGACTTCCGGCCGGTTCAGCGTGATGCGGGCAATGCGGCCGTCACGCTCGTACAGGACCTTGGCCATGTGTTGCTCCCTCGGAAAGCAGGATCAGATCTTGGCAAAATCGCCGTGGCGGCCCTTGCCGCTGGCAAAGCGCGCAGCGCCGCTGGCGCCTTCCTTGAAGACGGCTTCGACGCCGTTGGTCCATTCCTGCCGCAAGGCTTCGCGGACCGGCAAACCATACGTCTCGACCACGGAGCGGCGATCGGCCCGCACCGCCGCTTGCGGAAACCGCGCGATCTCCCGCGCCATCGCCTCCGCCGCGGCGCGTGCGCCACCGGTCTCGACCACCTGTTCGCACATGCCGATGCGCAGCGCTTCATCCGCCGAGACTTTGCGCCCCGTGAGGATGATTTCCATCGCCCGGCCCTGCCCGACCAGCCGCGCCAGCCGAACGCTGCCGCCGTCCAGCAGCGGGATTCCCCAGCGCCGGCAATAGACGCCGAAATAGGCGCTCGCGGCCATCACGCGGATGTCGCACCACAGCGCAAGCTCCATGCCGCCGGCCACGGCCGGCCCCTCCACCGCGGCGATTACCGGCTTCGATAATTCCAGTCGCGTCGGCCCGAGCGGGCCGCGCGGCGCGGGATTTGCGCCGGTCGGGAACGCCAGGCCATCGACGACGTGGCGTTGGAAGGCATCGCGATCACCGAGCGTGCTGGCGAATTTGAGGTCCCAGCCGGCGCAGAACGCGCCGCCCTCGCCCCATAGCACCACGACGCTGGCGGAATCGTCGGTGTCGAACTCCCTGAAGGCTGCTGCCAGCGCTTCCGCGCTGTCGGGATCCATCGCGTTGCGCGCCTCTGCAAACCGGCTGTGGATGACGGTCCACACCGCGCCCTGCTTTTCGATCCGGACCATTTCGCTTACTCCCTTACTGTTTTGATTTGCGTGCGGCCTTCACGTTCTTCGACACCACAGGCGCAAGGCATTGCGCCAGCATCATGCGAAGCAGCGACTGCGCGCCGGTTTGCAGAAAATCCAGCCGGCCCGCGATCTGCAGCACGAGAGCCCCGATCATCTGGCTGGTCAGCAGCGCCACCCACGGCCGAACCTCTGAAGGCTTGAGGCCGCGCACCTCGGTCAGCGGCAAGGCGATGCGTTCCAGCACCTTCCATAGCGCCCGATTTAGTTCTTCATCCGACGGCTTGCCGACGCCCAGTCGCTTGAGGCCGCGGAATGCATAGAGGCCCAGATTTATCTCGAACCGATGATCGAGGTAGTAGTTTAGGAAGGCGCCGCATGCCGCCTCGACCTGCGCCTCCGGCGTCCGCGCGGCAGCCACGGCCTCGGCGACATAGGCATCGAGCGCCGCCAGCGACTGTTTCAGCAGTTCGGCATAGATCGCCTCCTTGCTGTCGAACAGCGGATAGATCGCGCCCGTGGTGCAGCCGGCGCGAACCGCGATGCCGCGCATGGTGGCGCCCTCCAACCCCTGTTCGGCGAACTCGTCGCGCGCGGCCCGCAGCAGAAGCTCGCGCTTCGCTCCCTTCACGACGTCAGACCAGTCCTTTGCAGTGGCTGCGGGCTTACTCATATAACAACGTTATCATTTCATTCAATTCGAAGTCAATGGTAACAGTGGTTTTCTCCGGGCGCCTCTCGATGAGCAGACCATGCAAGCCGTCCTTGAAGTCGCCGCCCAGAGCGGTCGCCTCACACTGACCATGCGCGGCGCAGACGTAGGACCGATAGCGCCGAAGCCCTGCTCTCGCGCTTCCTCGTGCCGCTCGCAAAATTCTGGATCCGCAAGTGTACACCGCCGCTACTGGCGTGCGGGCCCTGCTCCATCGCAAGGCGCCGCACGATGCGATGCAGGCTCATGTCCGTCGGGCACTGCACCCGGATTTGTCGCACCATCGTTATTTTCGCCCGCCGTATTGCGGTGTATGGTCGATGGGTAAACTCCGGCCGGCGGCACTCTCAAAAAGGAACCCAACGCGCCGGGTGATTTCTTGCTGCTGCATGCCGCTGAACCGTGTTGCTGTACATCGAGGCAAACAGGGAGGCAGTACGATGAACATTCGGCCCGACCCCACGTTTCACGCTTCGCCAAAGCTTGCCATGGAAGCTCCGCCGGAGAGCTTCGCCTACACCGTGCTGCTCAGCCCGGACTCTTCGAAACCGGACGCGCTTGCCGTGATCGACGTCAAGCCAGGCTCTTCGACCTACGGTCAGGTCGTTCACACCGTGACGATGCCGAACAAGGGCGACGAGTTTCACCATTTCGGCTGGAACGCCTGCTCGTCGTCGCTATCGCCGCTGACCGGACATGCGTTCCTCGAGCGCCGCTATCTCATCATCCCCGGCATGCGGTCATCCCGCATCTACATCGTCGATACCAAGCCGGACCCCACCAAGGCGGCGATACACAAGATCATCGAGCCAGAGGAAATCTTCAGGAAGACGGGATACTCGCGGCCCCACACCGTTCATTGCGGGCCGGAAGGCATTTACGTCTCTACGCTCGGCGGCGGTGGCAAGAACGGCACCGATGGACCGCCCGGCGTCTTCATCATGGATTGCGAGACGTTCGAGGTGCTTGGGCGCTGGGAGCTCGATCGCGGTCCGCAAACACTGCATTATGATTTCTGGTGGAATCTGCCGCGCGATTACATGGTGACGAGCGAGTGGGCGTTGCCGCCGCAGTTCGAGAACGGCATCGTGCCGGAAGATCTCCTCTCCAACAAATACGGCCATCGGATCCACTTCTGGGACCTGCGCGCCCGGCGCAATGTCCAGACCATCGACCTCGGCGCCAACCATCAGATGGCGCTGGAAGTGCGGCCCGAGCACGATCCCGTTCGCGAATACGGCTTCCTGGGCGTCGTGGTCGACACCACCAACCTTGAAGGCTCGATCTGGACCTGGTGGCGCGAGGGCGGCAAGTTTCACATCGAGAAGACGGCGACGATCCCGCCCGAGCCCGCGCCGAAGGAGCAACTGCCGCCGCTGCTGCAGGGGTTCGGCGCCGTGCCGCCGCTGGTCTCGGACATCGACCTGTCGATGGACGACAAATTCCTCTACGTCGCCTGCTGGGGCACCGGCGAGATGCGTCAGTACAACGTCAGAGATCCGCGGAAGCCGAAGCTTGCCGGCTCGGTACGCATCGGCGGCATCACACGCCGCACACCGCACCCGAACGGCAAGGCCTTTGGAGGCGGTCCGCAGATGGTCGAGATCAGCCGCGACGGCAAGCGGGTGTACTGGACCAACTCGCTGTATTCGACGTGGGACGACCAGTTCTATCCCGATGGTGTTCCGGGCGCCATGGTGATGGCCAATGCGAAGCCGGACGGCGGTCTCGAACTGGCGAGAGACTACTGGGTGAATTTCCCCGACGGTTACCGCGCGCACCAAGTCCGGCTCGACGGCGGTGACTGTTCGACGGATTCATTCTGCTATCCGTCGGTCTGAATTTGAGCGCAGCCGACTGGACACCTGCCTGGCTCTGGCTGGCTGTCATCGCGAGCGGCCTCTACCATGGCGTCAACCCGGGCATGGGGTGGCCGCTCGCCGTTTCGGCTGGGTTGATGGAGAAGAGCCCGCGGGCGCTGGTGGCCGCGCTTGGGCCGCTTACGGCCGGGCATCTGCTCGCGATGCTGCTCGTGATCCTTCCCTTTGCGCTGCTGGTTGCCGTCGTCGAATGGCAGCGCACGATACAGATCGGCGCAAGCCTTCTTGTCATCGCCTTCGGTCTCTTCCGGCTTGCCAACCGGCGCCATCCGAGAGTCCTGGCGCGGATATCGCCGGCGCAATTGGGGCTGTGGTCGTTCGCCGTCGCGCTCGCGCATGGCGCGGCGTTGATGCTGGTGCCGATCTATCTCGGGCTCTGCCGGCAAGCCGAAATCGACAGGGGCCACGAGGCCGCCGGCACCCTCATCAACGCCAATCTCGGCATGGCCGTGCTGGTTGCCATCGTCCATGCCGCCGCGATGATCGCCGCCGGTGGATGTTGCGCGTGGCTCGCCTACCGCTATCTCGGCCTCAAATTCATATCGCAGAGCTGGTTCAATCTGGATACGACCTGGGCCGTCAGCCTCATTCTGGTGGGCGCTGTCGCGCTGGTGCTGAACCTGAGCTGACGCGGAAGCCGTCTTCAGCGCAACTTGTTCAACAGCACCATCAGGGTTTCGCGCTCCTTTGCGTCGAGCGGCGCGAGCGTCTCTCTTGTTATCGCGAGCGCATTGGGCGCGGCCTTCTCCGCCAGTTGCTGGCCGGCGCGCGTGAGACTCACGAGCAAGCGGCGGCCGTCCTCGGGGTCCGGGCTGGTCTCAGTGAGGCCCCGCGCGGTGAGGCGGTCGATCACGCCCTTGATGGTCGCGACGTCCATCGCCGTCAGCCGTCCGAGCAGGTTCTGCGAGCACGGCCCGGTCTCGGTCAGTTTTGCCAGCGCCGCCCATTGCGTCGGCGTCAAATTGATGCCGATCTCGCGGGCGAAGATGGTGGCGTGGCGCTGCCACACCTGGCGCAGGATGAAGCCGATCTGCTCGTCGAGTATGTAAGACGGCCGCGCAGGCTTGACGCTTCGTTTCGGCGAAACACTCCTTGCCATCTGCGCCCCCGCCCTTATCCTTGCCAGCCGCTTACAGCGACAGATGCGCGTCCCGGATGTCCGGCCGCGCATCGAGTTCCGCCATCGTGCCGCCAAAGCAGATCTTGCCGCGCTCGATGATGTAGGCGCGGTCGGAGATCAACCGCGCGAAATGCAGGTTCTGCTCGGATACCACGATGCTGACGCCTTCGCGCTTCATCGCGAGGATGGCTTCGACCATCTGTTCAACAATCTTCGGCGACAATCCTTCCGATGGCTCGTCGAGCAGCACCAGCGACGGATTACCCATCAACGTCCGCGCGATGGTCAACATTTGTTGTTCGCCGCCGCTCATGCGCCCGCCCGGGCGGTTGCGCATTTCGCCGAGGTTCGGAAACAGCGTGAACAGCTTTTCGCGCGTCCACTGCGGAGCGTTCGGCCGCTTCGGCTGGCGGCCGACCTCGAGATTTTCCTCGACCGTCAGGTCTGTGAAGATGCGCCGCTCTTCCGGCACATAACCAAGCCCGCCGCGCACGATCGCGTGCGTCGGCTCGCGCGAGACATCCTTGCCTTCGAAGACAATCCGTCCCGAGCGGTTTTCGACCAGACCTACGATGGAACGGAAGGTGGTCGACTTGCCGGCGCCGTTGCGCCCCAACAGCGCGACCACTTCGCCCTCGCCGACTTCGAGCGCGATATCGAACAGGATATGCGCCGGGCCGTAAAAACTGTTGAGATCGGAGACCTGCAGCTTCATGTGCCGGCTTCCTCGCGATGACGCGCATCGTAGACCAGGCCCTCGCCGAGATAGATGGCGCGCACCTGCGGATTGCCGCGGACTTGCTCGGGCGAGCCTTCGGCGATCAGGCTGCCGCGGTTCAGCACCAGGATGCGGTCGGCGTGTTCGAACACCACGTCCATGTCGTGCTCGGTGAAGAGCACGCCGATCGATTGCTCGCGGGCGATGCGCGCGGTTAGCCGCATCAGTTCGATCCGCTCGCGCGGCGCCATGCCCGCCGTCGGCTCGTCCATCAACAGCAGTTTCGGCTGGTTGGCGAGCGCGATCGCAAGCTCGAGCCGCTTGAGATCGCCATAGGCGAGCTCGCCGCACGGACGCCCGGCATAGGCGCCCATGCCAACGAGATCGAGCAGCCGGCCCGCCTCCTCGCGCGCGTAACTTGCGGTCGAACCCCAGAGATTGAACAATTGCCTGCCATACGACACCAGCGCGACCTGCACATTCTCGCGCACGGTCATGGTCGGGAACGTCGCCGTGATCTGGAACGTGCGCCCGACGCCGAGCCGCCAGATCGCGCGCGGCTTCCGGCCGACCGTATCCTCGCCGAGTAGATTGATCCGGCCGCTGTCCGGCATGTTCTGGCCGTTGAGCATGTCGAAGCAGGTGCTCTTGCCGGCGCCGTTGGGCCCGATCAGCGCCAGGATTTCGCCCGCACGCAGTTCGAACGACACGCTGCGCACGGCATGCACGCCGCCATAGGATTTGCTTAAACCCTCGACCGACAGCAATGTGGGAACCATGCTCATTCGGCAGTCTCGATCCGTGACGTGGCAAGCGCGGATTTTTTCTCGGGAGATCGCCAGCGATTCCTGATCGCCTCCAGCGTGCCGACGATTCCCTTGGGGAAGGCCACCACCATCAGCACGATGAAGCCGCCCAGCACCAGCTTTGAGAGATCGGTCTGGCTGACCAACCAGATGTTGGCCGCCTTGAAGACGATGGCGCCGATGACCGCGCCGGAAACCGTCTCGACGCCACCGAGCAGCACCATGACCAGCGCATCGACCGACAGCGAGATGCCGAGGCTGTCGGGGAAGACGCTTCCCTTCAGATAGGCGAACAGCGCGCCGCCAATTCCCGCAACCGTGCCTGATATGACAAAGGCCGTCCACTGCACGCGCTTGCCGTCGATGCCGATCGCTTCGCTGCGCAGCGGTGAGTCCCGCGTCGCGCGCAACGCGAAGCCGAACGGCGAGAACACGATCACCCGCAGCACGGTGACCGCGAGCGCGGCGATACCGAGCGACAGCCAGTAGAACGCGGATGGGCTCGCGGCCCACTTCTCCGGCCAGACGCCCAAAATGCCGTTGTCGCCACCGGTCACCGCCACCCACTGGAACGCGATCGACCAGACGATCTGCGCAAAGGCCAACGTCAGCATCGCGAAATAGACGCCGGACAATTGCACGGCGAAGAAGCCGAACACCGCGGCACCCAGCAGACCCAGCAACGGGCCCAGCAGCAGCGAAACAATCATCGGCAATCCCGCCGCCTTGGCGAGGAACGCGACGCCATAGGCGCCAAGCCCGAAATAGGCGGCGTGGCCGAACGAGGCGAGCCCGCCGACCGACATCAGGAAATGAAGGCTCGCGGCAAAGATCACGAAGATCGCGATCTCCGAGCCGACGGTGAGCGCGTAATTTCCGGCGAACAGCGGCAGCATCGCCGCAAGGGCCAGCGCGCCGAGTAAGATCCAGCGTTCACCCGAGGTGAGCGGCCGCCAGGGCGTAACGGTCAGGCCCGGCGTGCGGCGCGCCGCCGCTTCCGGTTTGCCGAACAGGCCCCATGGACGGATGATCAGCACCACCGCCATCACCAGGAACACCAGGATGATGGATATCTTCGGGAAAATGAGAATGCCGAAGGCGTTGAGCTCGGATACCAGCACAGCGGCCACGAAAGCGCCGATGATGCTGCCGAGCCCGCCGATCACCACCACCACGAACACTTCGACGATGATGCGCAGGTCCAGCGCGTGATGCACGGCATCGCGAGGGATCTGCAGCGCGCCGCCGAGCGCTGCGAGAAACACGCCAAGTGCAAACACGCTGGTGAACAGCCATTTCTGGTTGACGCCGAGCGCCGCCACCATGTCGCGGTCCTGCGTCGCGGCGCGCACCAGCACGCCCCAACGCGTGCGCTGGAACAACAGCCAGAGCCCGCCGAGCACGATCGGGCTGAGTGCGATCAGGAACAGGTCATAGCTCGGAATATTCTGGCCGAAGAAATCGACCGCGCCCTTGAAGCCGGGCGCGCGGCGGCCAAGCAGATCGTCCGGCCCCCAGATCAGGACCACGATATCCTGGACCATCAAGGTCAGGCCGAAGGTCGCGAGCAACTGGAACAGTTCCGGCGCATGGTAGATCCGTCGCAGCAACACCATCTCGACCAGCACGCCGACAACGGCCACCACCAGCGCCGCGACGACAATGCCGCCCCAGAAGCCGAACGCACCGGAGAAGCGCTCGGTCAGCGTGAACGCGACATAGGCGCCGAGCATGTAGAACGCGCCATGGGCAAAATTCACGATCCGCGTCACGCCGAAGATGATCGACAGCCCCGACGCAACCAGAAACAGCGACGCCGCGCTGGCGAGACCGGTCAGGAACTGAACGAAGTAGAAGGCCATGGGCGGTCCGGGTCAGGCAATCGTCAGCGCGGGGTTTTCATCCTTCGAGACGGCGCTTTGCGGCTCCTCAGGATGAGATCTTAATTCCGGATCAGATCCTCTGGACCCTCATGGTGAGGAGCGCGGCACCGCCGCGCGTCTCGAACCATGAAGGCCCCAGACCTCAACCGAAGTTCAATCCTTCGGACGAAGCTTGGCAACTTCCGCATCACTCGGCAGATAGTCAGCACCCTTGCGATAGACCGAGTTCACCATCACGCCCTTGCCGTCCTTCAGCGCGGTCTTGCCGACATAGGCCCCGAGCGTCGACTGGTGATCGATCTTGCGGAAGGTGATCTCGCCGAACGGCGACGGCATCGTCAGGCCTTCGGTCGCCGCGATCAGTTTCTCCGGATCGGTCGAATTGGCTTTCGTAAGGATCGCCGCGGCAGCCTTGATGGTCTGGTAGCCGACGATCGAGCCGAGACGCGGATAGTCGTTGAACTTGGCCTGATAGGCTTTGAGGAACTTGTCATGGTCCGGCGTCTTGATGTCGTACCAGGGATAACCCGTGACGATCCAGCCTTCGGGAGTCTCGTCCTTCAACGGATCGAGATATTCCGGCTCGCCGGTGAGGAAGGAGACTACCGCACGGCTCTTGAACAGGCCACGGGTGTTGCCTTCGCGCACGAGCTTGACGAGATCTGCGCCGAAGGTGACATTCAGGATCGCCTCAGGGTTGGCTGCGGCAACCGCCTGCACCACCGGACCGGCGTCGATCTTGCCCTGCGGCGGCCACTGCTCGTCGACCCACTGGATGTCAGGCCGCTTCTCCGACATCAGCTTCTTGAACACCGCGACCGCGGACTGGCCGTATTCATAGTTCGGCGCGATGGTCGCCCAGCGCTTGGCCGGCAGTTTTGCGGCCTCTTCCACCAGCATCGCCGCCTGCATGTAGTTGGAAGGACGGAGACGGAACGTGTAGCGGTTGCCCTTGGACCAGGTGATAGCGTCGGTCAGCGGTTCGGCTGCCAGGAAGAACACTTTCTTCTGGTTGGCGAAGTCAGAGACGGCCAGACCGATGTTGGACAGAAATGTCCCGGTCAACATCGCCACGTTCTCGCTCGACACCAGTTCGTTGGCCGCAGTCGTCGCATCCGCCGGCTTGCCGCCGTCATCCTTGGAGATGACGACGAGCTTCTTGCCGTTGATGCCACCCGCCGCGTTGACTTCCTCGACCGCGAGCTGCCAGCCCTTGCGATAGGGCTCGGTGAAGGCGGGCAACAGCGAATAGCTGTTGATCTCTCCGATCTTGATTTCGCTCTGCGCCATGGCGCTGCCCGCCATGCCCGCCACCGCGATCGCCAAGCCTGCTCCCAATACGTGTCTACGTCGCATCCCTACCTCCAATGTCCTGGTGAATTATCTTAAACCGTCTTCGCCTTTGACTTCCGAAACCGTCAGCCCGCCGACGCGCGGCAACGGCCTGCCGCTGTCGGTGACCGCAACCGCCACCATGATCTCGTTGGCGCGCGGCGCGTCGTTGATCTGCACTTCCATGCCGTCGAAATGGCTGCGCACGAAGGCCGCGTCCTTGTGGCCGAGCGGAATATCGAGCGTGGTCCCCGGCCCGCTGCGCTTCTTCGACGACGGAATCAGCGCCGCGCCCTTGCTCAGCACTTTTCGCACCGGCGCGCCCATCTTTGGATGCAGGATCGCGGCCGCATGTTCGAGTTCGCCGTTTTCGCCGACGGCTGCGGCCTTGCCGTAGCTGTGCGCCTTGGCGCCGTCGATGCCGAGCGCCGCGACTGCCCTTTTTGAAAGCAGATCGCCGAGCTCCTCGCCGATTTCGATTAACGACGAAAGGTCCTCGACGTACCGGCCTGCAAACGGATTCTCGATCACGGCGATCGCCGCTGCGCGCCGCGTCGGCGGCGCAACCTTCTGTCCCATCTCCAGATGGGTCTCCTCGACCACCGTGACGATCTTGCGAATGATCGCGCCCATTGTCAGCCTCGCTCCCGATCAAACATGCGCTGTTCTTTCCAGTGCGCCTTCATGAAACGCTGGCAACGCGCCTGCCTTGATCCCAGTTGCACCCACCACGGCCGTCTCGCCTAGTAGACGCAAGGCCGCACCTTCGATCAATCCCGCCGCAAGCAATTGCTGTGCCCGGCTAATCCCTGCCGTCAACGCGTCGTCGATCTCGCTCTCCCGGAGTGGACCGACGTCACAGGTGACAAGGCGCGCGCCGAGGTCGCTGTCGGGCTGCAACTCGTTCGCGGGGTACCGGATCACGGCGGGATGGCCGGGCAGATCGACGGCATTGGCGATGATGGTGGCCGCGGCATCGGCCTGCGACGCCGTTCTCGCCAGCACGGTCACCGCGTCGGCGATCCCGAGCGAAAAACTGCGGCCGTGACGTCCGCTGGTCGCGATGCCCCGCGCCGGATCGTCGGCTTCGATACTGATGGTTTGCATCACGCCATGATGGTCCGGTCGATCCATCAGCCCGACGGTGAACTGTTCGCCGCCAGTTAAATGCAGCGCGATGTCACCGCCATTATTGACGTAAGCGCGGTCGAGCCGTGCCGCGGCAAGCATCGAACCGAGAATTTCTTCCGCGACGCTACCCGCCACGGCTGCCATCGGCGTGATGAAGGCCGCCGTTGCAAGCGGCGCCACAGCCGCATGCATGCGGCGCGCGACGACACCTTTCAGGGGGCATCGACTCGGATCGGCGACCCTTCGGAGTTCAACCAACTCCTCGCAGAGTTCATCGAGAAGGCCGGTGAAGCGTCGCGCCGCGGCATCGTAAGCGGCCCGCACATCGCCGTCCCTACCTTTCGCCTCGACAATCAGGTCGATCGGACCGTCCTGCAAATGCAGCCGCTTGCCGTCCGGAAGAAGCGCGATTTGCGGGAGCCGTTTCATGCGTGCCGTCCAGGAATGAATGGCATCGGGCGGGTTTCGGTATTATCCCGCAGCGAAGCAAGCGGACGGACATGATCCATATGGCCGCCGAGCGCGGCATAATCGGAAAGCCGCAGCGTGAACTCGATCGGCGCCACCAGCGCCGGCGTCGGCACATAGCCGAACGCACCCGCCGGCATCTGCGTGACGTCGACCATGAAGGTGATGCCACCGCCGGGCCAGACATATACAGGTGCGCCGCCGCTGGTGACCCGCGTCAGCGCATCCTTGACCGAGCGCGTCAGCCGCACCGGGTTGTCGGTGACACCGGCCCGCAGCGAGCCGCCCGCGCCGCCCATGAACAACACCGTGCACAGCGCCGGCTCGCAATTCTCCTGGATGCGCTCAACCGAAAACCGGAGATCGGGCGGCATCTGCTTCTCGACCGGCCGCAGCGCTTCATCAAGCTCGTAATAGGCTGCGTGCTCGCCCGTGGTCGAAACCATCAGCATCGTGAGGCCGGGCCGCGCTTCCTTCGGATTGAACGGCCCCAGCACCGACAGCGGATCGGAAATATTGGTGCCACCCCAGCCAGTGCCGGGATCGGCGACCTGGAAGTAACGGCCCGGCGTCGAACGCCGCCCCTTCATCTTGATCCCGGTATCGGGAATATCGAGCAGCTTGCCGGCCTGATGCTCACTGAGAACACCGGTGATGTGGTCGTCGACCACGACGACTTCGTCGACCTTGCCGTGCCATTGCTTGGCGAACATACCGATGGTGGCCGAACCGCACCCCACCCGCATGCGCTCTTCGGCAACGCCGTTGACGATGGGGGGATAGCCGGCCTGCACCACGACGGTAGCGCCGCCGTCGATCGTCAGTTCCACCGGCTTGCAGTTGGACAGGTCCATCAGCGCGTCGCAGGTGACGCGGCCTTCCTTCTTGGAACCGCCGGTCAGATGATGCACGCCGCCGAGCGACAGCATCTGCGAGCCATATTCGCTGGTCGTCACATGGCCGATCGCCTCACCTTCCGCGCGGACCGTCGCCGTCTCGGGGCCGAGATAGCGGTCGGTGTCGATCTTCACCTTGACGCCGCAATAGCTGAAAATGCCTTCAGTCACGACGGTGACCATGTCGACACCGTCGACTTCCGACGACACGATGAAGGGCGCGGGCTTGTAATCCGGGTATGTGGTGCCGGCGCCGATCGCGGTGACGAACACGTTCGGCTCGCGGACGATCTTGCCGTCCCAATCGCCGCCGCCGGCCTGGAACGGCACCAGCCGTCCGCCATGCGATACCGTCTGCTCCAGCACGATGTGCGGATCGACGCGCACCAACTCGCCGTTATGATTGGCATAACGATCGCACGCGCCCGCCGCGCCCGGCTTGATGTAGCACATCACCGGACAGGCATCGCAGCGGATCTTGTCGCCACCGGCGACGGTCGCATCGGTCATGAACAAGCCTGCGGTCGAGAAGGCACCGACCGGAGCTGCTTCTTCGCGGCCCGGTCACTTTGTTCGTATACGAACGATGTTGCGCGCCGACTTGAACGCTGTCAAGCGGGCCTGAAGGCCAAATGCCTCGCTTGCCGCATAATACCTCATTTGCCTCGCATCTCTGTTCATAAAGCGAGCAACGCGCTGCAGCGCGGGATGGCGCGCTTGCACGTTTGTACACAAACGGTATCTTTCGGAAGCGTCCAGCGCGTAGTTTGCAGCGCAACGAAGGCTTAGGGGAGCATGACGCAGAGCACGATGCGCCTGACCGTCAACGGTAAGACCAGCGATGTCGACGCTGCGCCCGACACCGCGTTGCTTTATGTCCTGCGCAACGACCTCGCCTTGAACGGACCCAAGTACGGCTGTGGGCTCGGCGAATGCGGTGCCTGCGCGGTGCTGATCGACGGCGTCGCCGCGCGTTCCTGCGTGATCCCGATCGAAGGCTGCACCGGGCGCGACATCGTGACGCTCGAAGGTCTCGGCTCGCGCGCGCATCCCGATCCCGTGCAGCAAGCTTTCATCCGCGAACAGGCCGCGCAATGCGGCTATTGCCTCAACGGCATGATTATCGCAACGAAGGCGCTGTTGCTGCGTAGCCCTCACCCTTCCGAGGCCGAGGTGCTGGAGGCGTTGCGCCATCATCTGTGCCGGTGCGGTGCGCATATCGAGATCATGCGCGCGGCGATGCGGGCTGCCGGCCATGTCGTCGAGGCGCACGCCTGATGACAGCCCCTGCCTCGCCCGACGATCGCAACCGGCCGCAGGGAACGCTGTCCGTCGTTCGTCCCGCCTCCCCCGTCGAGGCCGTCGAGTTCGAGACCTTCATCAGGATCACCGCCGACGGATCGGTCGCCGCCTATAACGGCCATGTCGATCTCGGAACCGGTATTCGCACCGCGCTCGGCCAGATCGTCGCGGAGGAACTCGACGTATCCTTTGCGCGTGTCGTCGTCGTGCTTGGCGATACATCGCTGGTCCCCAATCAGGGCGCGACGATCGCGAGCGAAACGATCCAGATCACGGCCGTGCCGCTGCGCAAGGCCGCGGCGCAGGCCCGGCAGTTTCTGGTCGCCCGTGCTGCGGAGCGACTCGAGCTTCCCGTTGATGATCTCGTCATCGAAGACGGCTTGATACGCGGGCAGGACAATCGCAGCGTCAGCTATGGCGAACTGATCGCGGGCGAGACCATCCAGCTTGAACTCGCGGACGACGTTCCGGTTAAGCCCGCCAGCGCCTACAGCATCGTCGGTCAATCCGTTCCGCGCGTCGATCTGCCGGCGAAGGCGACGGGCGAGCTGGTTTACGTCCACGATATGCGCGTTCCCGGCATGTTGCATGGTCGCGTCGTCCGTCCGCCCTATGCCGGCGTCGATGTCGGCGACTTCATCGGCAGCAGCCTCATTTCGGTGGATGAGGCCTCGGTGCGCGACATCCCCGGACTTGTCGCTGTCGTCAGGATCGGCGACTTCGTCGGCGTCGTTGCCGAGCGTGAGGAGAATGCGATCAAGGCCGCGGCGCAATTGAAGATCAGCTGGAAACCGGTGCCGACCCTCCCTGACCTGAAGGACATCGAGACCGCGTTGCGCGCCAATCCGTCGACGCCACGAACGCTGATCGACAAGGGCGACGTCGATGCCGCGATTGCCGGCGCCGCGAAGCCGATGCAGCGGACCTATATCTGGCCTTATCAGATGCATGCCTCGATCGGCCCATCCTGCGCGGTCGCCGACTATCAGGAGGATCAGACCAGGGTCTGGTCCGGGACGCAGAATCCGCACCATCTGCGCACCGAGCTGGCGCGGCTGATCCATCGCCGCGAAGCCGAGATCGAGGTGATCCGGATGGAGGCCGCCGGTTGCTACGGCCGCAACTGCGCCGATGACGTTTCCGCCGACGCAGTGCTGCTGTCGCGGGCGGTCGGCCGGCCCGTTCGCGTGCAGTTGACGCGCGAGCAGGAACACGCGTGGGAGCCGAAGGGCACCGCGCAGTTGATGGACGTCAACGGCGGATTGAACGCCGACGGCAGCGTCGCCGGTTATGATTTTGCCACGCGCTATCCGTCGAACGGCGCCCCGACGCTGGCGCTGCTGCTGACCGGCACGATCCCGCACACACCAGTGGTTTTCGAGATGGGCGACCGCACAGCGATCCCGCCCTACGACTACGACAATCTGCGCGTGGTGGCCAACGACATGCCGCCAATCGTGCGCGCCTCCTGGCTGCGCGGCGTTTCGGCGCTGCCGAACACGTTTGCGCATGAATCCTGGATCGACGAATGCGCAGATGAAGCCGGCGTCGACCCGATCGAGTATCGCCTGCGCTACCTGAAGGACCCGCGCGCGATCGATCTCATCAACGCGGTCGCCGAGCGCGCCGGCTGGAAGCCGCGGCCGATGCGGCAGGAACCGGTAGCCGAGGGCGACATCGTGCGCGGTCGCGGTTTTGCTTATGCGCTCTACGTACACAGCAAGTTTCCGGGCTATGGCGCAGCGTGGTCGGCGTGGATCGCCGACGTCGCGGTCAACAAGGCGACCGGCGATGTCAGCGTGACGCGCGTCGTTGCCGGGCAGGACTCCGGCCTGATGATCAACCCGGACGGCGTGCGCCACCAGATCCACGGCAACGTCATCCAGTCGACCAGCCGTGCGCTGATGGAGGAGGTGTCGTTCGACCGCACGTCGGTGACGGCGCGCGAATGGGGCGCCTACCCCATCATCAAATTCCCCGAGGTGCCTGAGATCGACGTGTTGATGTTGCCGCGGCAAGATCAGCCGCCCCTCGGCGTCGGCGAGTCCGCCTCCGTCCCCAGCGCAGCCGCCATCGCCAACGCGATCTATGATGCGACCGGCGTACGTTTTCGCGAGTTGCCGTTCACGCCGGAACGCATCCTGCGCGGACTGCACGGCGAGGCACAGATGGCACCGGAAGCGCTGCCGCCACCGGCATCGGCGCCGCAGCCCGATCTCAACCGGTGGCGAAATCCATTCGCCGGCCGGCGCGGTGTATTTGCAACCGCCGCGGCACTCTGCGCCGCCGCGATCGGCATCGGTGCCGCCGTGCTGCCGTGGCGTGCGATTGCGCCGATCGCGCGGCCGGATGCGTCGGTCTATTCGGCTGCGACCATCGCTCGCGGTCAGCAGCTCGCCGCGCTCGGCGACTGTGCGGTCTGCCACACCTCGGCGAACGGCGTCCTCAATGCCGGCGGCCGACCGTTGCCTACGCCATTCGGCACCATCTACTCGACCAACATCACGCCCGATGTCGAAACCGGCATCGGCGCGTGGTCCTACCCCGCCTTCGAGCGCGCGATGCGCGAGGGCATCCATCGCGACGGCCGGCATCTCTATCCGGCATTTCCCTATCCGCATTTCGCCAGGACCACCGACGCAGACATGCAGGCGCTCTACGCCTATCTGATGGCGCAACCGGCAGTGCGCGCAGAGACGCCGCAGAATGCGCTGGCGTTTCCGTTCAACCTGCGGCCGCTGATGGCGGGGTGGAACGCGCTGTTCCACAAGCCGGCGGTGTTTCAGCCAGACCCGACGAAATCCGAAACATGGAATCGCGGGGCGTATCTGGTGGAAGGCCTCGGCCATTGCAGCGCCTGCCATTCCCCGCGCAATGCGCTCGGCGCGGAAAAGGCCAACGCCTATCTCGCCGGCGGATTTTCGGAAGGCTGGGAAGCGCCGGCGCTGACGTCGTTGTCGCAAGCGCCGATTCCGTGGAGTGAGGACGAACTGTACGCGTATTTGCGGACCGGAGAATCCCACCTTCACGGCGTCGCAGCGGGGCCGATGGCGCCGGTGGTGAAGGAACTCTCGGTGCTCCCCGATTCCGACATCCGCGCCATGGCGGTCTATCTCGGCTCGTTCAACGACAAGATCATCGACAAGCCGGCGCAGCAAGCGCTCGCCGCCAGCCTCGAAGCCGCGACCGCCACCCGAACGTCCGCGGCATCCGGCATCGGCGCCCGCCTCTATCAAGGCGCCTGCGCGGTGTGCCACGAAGTCGGCGGCGCGCCGCTGTTCGGCAGCCGGCCGTCGCTGGCGTTGAACAGCAATCTGCACAGTGCCGTGCCTGACAATCTGATCCAGGTCATCCTGCACGGCATTACCAAGCCGGCGACGACGGATCTCGGCTACATGCCGGCCTTCAGGGACAGCCTGACTGACGGCCAGGTCGCGGAGCTGGTCGGGTATCTCAGGCAACAATTTGCTCCTGATAAGCCAATCTGGAAGGATATTCATGCTGCGACCAGCCGTATTCGGCAGGAATAGCGCGCTGAGCTGCCATGTTCCTGCCAGAACCCACTGGTTGGGCGGCCCCCGGCACGGTAGAGTTCCGCCATGGCAGTTACCGATATTGCATCCCGAACCTATAACCACGGCTGGCGGCTCGATCCGATCGTGCGCAGCCTGCTCGATACCGATTTTTACAAGCTCCTGATGCAGCAGATGATCCGCGATCTCTATCCGGATCAGCGCGTCACCTTTTCCGTCATCAACCGCTCCAGGAATGTCCGCCTTGCCGAAATCATCGACGAGGGCGAGCTGCGCGCGCAGCTCGACCATGCGCGCTCCATCCGCTTCACCAAGAAGGAGCTGATCTGGCTCGCCGGTAATACGTTCTACGGCAAGACCCAGATGTTCTCGCCGGACTTCATCCACTGGCTCGCCAACTTCCGCCTGCCCGAATACGAGCTCAACAAGGTGGACGGCCAGTACGAACTGCATTTCCACGGGCCGTGGACTCACACCACGATGTGGGAGATCCCGGCGCTCGCGATCATGAACGAGCTGCGCTCGCGGCAGGCGACCAAGGGACAAGGCCGCTTTGTGCTCGACGTGCTCTACGCCCGCGCCAAGGCCAAGCTGTGGTCCAAGGTCGAGCGGCTGCGCAAGCTCGAAGGCTTGCGGCTGTCAGACTTCGGCACCCGTCGCCGTCACGGCCATCTCTGGCAGCGCTGGTGCGTCGAGGCCGTCAAGGAAGGCCTCGGCTCCTCATTCACCGGCACCTCCAACGTGCTACTGGCAATGGACAACGATCTCGAAGCGATCGGAACCAATGCGCATGAATTGCCGATGGTCGCAGCGGCGCTGGCGAATTCCGACGAGGAATTGCGCTGGGCACCCTATCGCATCCTCGATCAATGGCGTCACACCTACGGCGGCAACCTCCTGATCGCGCTGCCCGATGCCTTCGGCACCAAGGTGTTTTTACGCGACGCGCCGGACTGGGTAGCCGACTGGACCGGCTTTCGCCCGGACAGTGCGCCGCCGATCACGGCCGGCGAAGACATCATCAAATGGTGGAAGCAGAAGGGCCGCGACCCCAGGGAGAAGCTGCTGGTGTTCTCCGACGGCATGGATGTCGACTCGATTGAGGAGACCTATCGGCATTTCGCGGGACGCGTCCGCATCTCCTTCGGCTGGGGCACCAACCTCACCAACGATTTCGTCGGCTGCGCGCCGGATGGTTCCGCCGATCTCGACCCGATCTCGCTGGTCTGCAAGGTAACCTCGGTCGATGGACGCCCCGCGGTCAAGCTGTCCGATAATCCCGAGAAGGCCACCGGCTCCCCGTCCGAGGTCGAGCGTTATTTGCGCGTGTTCGGAAATGCCGGCCGCGTCCGCACTGCCGTGCACGTCTGAGCTATAGAACACCTTCCCGCCACCCGTTGAGCTGACGAGCCCCGCATGCCCGCACCCAAGCCGCCTGCTTTCGAAACCCTGAGCCTGCACGCCGGCCAGCGTCCGGACCCCGCGACCGGCGCCCGCGCGGTCCCGATCTACCAGACCACGTCCTACGTCTTCCAGGATTCCGACCACGCCGCGGCGCTTTTCAACCTGGAGCGCGCCGGCCACATCTACACGCGCATTTCCAATCCGACGACCGCCGTGCTCGAGGAGCGCCTCGCCGCGCTGGAAGCCGGCGTCGGCGCGATCTGCACCGCGAGCGGCATGGCCGCGCTGCACCTGGCGATCGCAACCCTGCTCAATGCCGGCGACCACATCGTCGCCTCCTCCTCGCTCTATGGCGGCACCATCAACCTGCTGGCGCATACGCTGCCGCGCTTCGGCATCACCACCACCTTCGTCAAGCCGCGCGCGCTCGATGAATTCCGCGCGGCGATCAAGCTGAATACGCGGCTCGTGATCGGCGAGACCATCGGCAACCCCGGCCTTGAGGTGCTGGATATTCCTGATGTCGCGCAGATCGCCCATGACGCGAAGATTCCGCTGCTGATCGACAACACCTTTGCGACGCCGTTCCTCAGCCGGCCGATCGAGCTCGGCGCCGATATCGTGATGAACTCCGCGACCAAATGGATCGGCGGCCACGGCATCGCGATCGGCGGCGTCATCGTCGATGGCGGCCGGTTCGACTGGCACGCGTCAGGCAAATTCCCCCAGCTCACCGAGCCATATGCCGGCTATCACGGCATCGTTTTCGACGAGCAGTTCGGCCAGGCCGCCTTCATCATGCGCGCGCGAACCGAGGGCCTGCGCGATTTTGGCGCGTGTCTCTCGCCGACCAACGCGTTCCAGCTACTGCAAGGCGTCGAGACGCTGGGCGTGCGCATGGAACGCCATATGAGCAACACGCTTGCGGTGCTCGAAGCCCTTACTGCGAACAAGGCCGTCGACTGGGTGCTGCATCCGGCGCTGGAGAATCATCCCGATCATCAGCTTGCGAAGCGGCTGCTGCCGCGCGGGGCCGGCTCGATCGTCTCTTTCGGCATCAAGGGCGGACGCGCAGCGGGCAAAAAATTCATCGAGTCCCTGCGGATGATCAGCCACCTCGCCAATGTCGGCGACGCCAAGACGCTGGTCATTCACCCCGCCAGCACCACGCATCAGCAGATGGATGCCGCACAACTGAAGGCCGCAGGGGTCGGCGAGGAGCTGGTGCGGCTGTCGGTCGGCATCGAAACCGTGTCCGATATCATCGACGATCTCGGCCAGGCGCTTCGCGCATCGCAGAAGGTTTGAACCATGCAGCTTTCCGTCAATGGTGCTGATGTCTTCGTTGCTACCGGCGGCCGTCCGTTCGATTCGTCGCTGCCCGCAGTGGTGATGCTGCATGGCGCGGGTTTTGATCATTCGACGTGGGCGCTGCACAGCCGCTGGTTTGCGCATCACGGCTATTCCGTGCTGGCGCCGGACTTACCGGCGCACGGCCGCTCGTCCGGTGCGCCGCTTCCTACCATTGCCGATATGGCCAACTGGACTGCCGCGCTGCTTGACGCGGCGGGCGCGCCCAAGGCCAAGCTGGTCGGCCACTCGATGGGATCGCTGATCGCGCTTGAGACGTCGGCGCGGCATCCGGACAAGGTCTCCGGTCTGAGTTTGATCGGCACCGCCGCCACGATGACCGTCGGCTCGGATCTGCTCAAGGCCGCGGAGGTCAACAATCCCGATGCCATCGACATGGTTTCGATCTGGGGTCTCGGCTTCAAGGCCGAACTCGGCGGCAGCCTCGCGCCGGGCCTGTGGATGCATCAGGGCGCGCAGCGCGTGCTGCAGCAGACGCGGCCGGGCGTGCTGTACAATGACCTCAACGCCTGCAACGCCTATCAGGACGCGCTGACGGCTGCCGCGCAGGTCAAGGTGCCCGCGACTTTCATTCTCGGCGAGCGTGATATGATGACACCTGCGAAGGCGGGCAAGACGCTGGCGGCGGCGACGCCGAATTCACGCACCGTGGTGCTGCCGGGCGCCGGCCACATGATGATGGTCGAAGCGCCGGACGAATTGCTGGCGGCGTTGCAGCGGTAGCAATCGAACTCCGTTCCTTCCCTTCTCCCCTTGTGGGAGAAGGTGGCGCGAAGCGCCGGATGAGCGACTATCTTGGAAGTCAAGTTGCATTGGCGTACTGGGCGCGCGCATCGCGTGCTTTTGCGTTGAGGCGGACGAGCAGCTTGCGCGCCAGGGCGATGCGGATGACCATTTTTTCCTTTCCGGCGGCGACCAGTCTTGCGCGGAAGTCAGCGAGGCTTTTGTCGTAACGGGCGGCGATGGCGGCGACCAGGAACAGGATCGAGCGGACACCGGCGCGACCGCCACGGACCGGCCGCTTGCCCCGTCGCTTGCCACTGTCATTGGCGATCGGGGAGACCCCGACGAGCTTGGCAATCGCCTTGTTGGAATAGGTTCCGATCTCCGGCAGATCGGCCATGATCCAGGCAACGGCGCGATCGGCGACGCCCTTGATGGAGCGGAAGGTATCGGAGAGACATGCCCACAGAGAGTCGTCATTGATCATCGAGCCGATCTCGCCCTCAAGGGTGCGGGACTGCCGCTTGAGCAGCGCAATCACTTCGTCGATGCTGGCCAGCATCTCGATGTGATCGAGCAG
>NZ_JADPJL010000018.1 GCF_023073415.1 Bradyrhizobium sp. 190
ACTGCGCAGATCAGCGCCTTCGGTCTGGCCGACTGGTACCGGTACCTCAACATTGGCTACCACCTTCCGCTGGTGGCAGGTTCCGACAAGATGGACGCGTCCGCGCTCCTCGGCGGCTCGCGGACATATGCGCAGCTGGGCGCGCGCGATTTTACGTACCGCAACTGGATGGATGCCGTGCGGAGCGGCGACACGTTCATCACAATCGGGCCGCTCGTGGACATGACGGTAGAAGGGCGGCGTCCCGGGAGCAAGATCGCGATTCCTCCTTCAGGCGGCACTGTCACTATCGCCTGGCGGATCGACTCGGTCAGCGTTCGCCCGACGCGTGTGGAGTTGATCCGCAATGGCACTGTCGTCGATGAAGTGCGATGCGGCAACTTGTCGTGCAACGGCCACTTCGAGCTTAGCGTCACCGAGTCCTGTTGGGTCGCGATCCGCGTTCGAGACAGTGTCGCCGGGCGCGAGGCCGACATCGCGGCCCACACCAGTGCCGTGTATGCTGACGTCGGTGACAAACCCATCTTTGCGACCGAGGACGCGGTCTCGGTCCTCGCGCAGATTGAGGGATCGATCGCCTACGTGGATACGATCGCGCCCAAGACCGATGAAGCGCGGCACTCGAGGCTGCGGGCTGTCCTGGAGCTTGCACATCATCGCCTGCATCACAGGCTTCACGAACTCGGCGCCAGCCACGAGCATGTGCCGATCCATTCGGT
>NZ_JADPJL010000036.1 GCF_023073415.1 Bradyrhizobium sp. 190
GCCTCGTCCTACGAGACGCGTTACCGGACGCGAGTGGTCAACAATTTGCATCGGCGTGCCAAGGCATTCGGCTTTGTTCTCCAGCCCTTGGAGCCGAAAAGTAGGTGCTGCCGTTTCTTAGGAATCATTCTCCAGCGTCAGCTCCCCGGTCTTGGCATGCAGCGACTTCACATCGGTCGCAGGCGTGGCCGGCACAGCGCTCCCATGTCCAAAAACTCCGGAAGCGCCACCCTCCAGCTGCGCCGTCCACGCCGTAATCTGATCGGGGTGCACTCGAACTGCTCGGCAAGCTGGGCTATCGTCTGCCGCCCTTGACGGCGGCAAGCGCCACCTTCGTCTTGAAGGCCGGTGAGTGGTTCCGGCGCGTGCTCGTCTGCTCATCGTCGCTCCTGATTCGCAGGCACTAGCGCGCCCGCTGCCAGGCAGAAACTCCACTCATCGACCTGTTCAAATTTGCGGACCCGGCTCTGTTGGTTGTGTCTGGGGTAGTCGCGCGCCGGATTAGGCCATTCGATTCGGATGTGGTTGGTCCGGGCCAAGAACCCGCAATCGAGATCGTGTAGGCCGCTTAACGAACAAGCCTCCTGTGAGCCTGCAAACGAGGGGTGTCTTACTTTTCGAGAACGGTCGTTTCGACGACTGCCGAGACCCTGAGGATTAGGCCCTTCACCGTTGTGGACCTCGACCACAATGCGTCCCTCTGACCCTCGGTACGTCAAGTCCTTAACTGCTTGACCGACCGAGCGCTTCCTTCCATGCGATGGTAGTGCTTGGCAGTTCCTCGCCAGCGCGTCTCTAAGGATGCCACTGGCATCGTGGAAATCGAAATAGAACCTTACATCAGCCGATCCACTTATCAGAGCGGCCAGACAATGAACGTATTTGGAGGTCCGTCTGTCAATTGGCCGACCAAGAACACGAACTAAGATGCCGAAAAACCCGACACGAATGCCGGGCTGATCGCAAATATACTTCGAGGATCGATAATGCGGATAGCAGATCAGCATCTGCTCGCGCCGTCTTCGCACCTATGAGGGCGAGATCATAAATCCACTGTGTACCGGTGGCCCAGAGGAAGCGGCAATCGGTGATCCACTCTAGAAACCACGCTTCAAAGTCAGCGCGGCCACAATGAGATTGGAACAGGATCGATGCGTGTGACAAGTAAGCTTAGCCAAAATGATGAGATTACCCGACAGCAGCATCGTCTTCCGAATCGAACGGGAAGGCGGAGCGAACCCTTAAGTAGCCTCGCATTACTGGATTCTCGCTCGCCAAAAACTGTGATTTACGGATCAAGTGACGGCTCTGAGGGCAAGCCTGCTCGCCAGCAGTTGGAAACGCAGGACGAGGAGCCCCGCGTAGATGGCTGTCCCGATTGACAAGCCAATCCAGATACCAATCGCGCCAAGCCCGATCTTCAGGCCGAGCACGTAGCCAAGTGAGAAGCCGATCAGCCAATAAGCAATACCGACGAACAGAAGCGGCACCCGAGTGTCCTTCAGTCCCCGCAGACCACCCGCCGCAATGCTCTGCGCGGCATCAGTGACAAAAAAGCTCGCGGCGACCATAAGGAGCTTTGTAGTCAGTCCGATCGTCGCGTCGGCATCTCCGGCCGATTTGTCCAGAAATACCTCGGCGATCTCAGAACGCGCGGCGATCACCGCAACCGTCAGCAATGCAGCGATTACGATACCGAGCAGCATCGCGACCAGACCTGCCCGCTTGATGCCGGGACCGTCGTTGCGGCCGACTGCATGGCCAACGCGCACGGCCGCCGCCATGCTGATGCCGAAAGGGATCATGGATATAATCACGGTGATCTGAAGCGCGATTTGATGGGCAGCGAGTGCGCTTGTGCTGATCAGGCCTGCCAGGAGCGCGGCAGCCGACAAAACTCCGTACTGCATCAGGGAGGCGATTGAGATCGGAGTTCCGATCACGATCAGCTGTCGCAAGAAGGGCCAATCGAATTGCCAGAGATCTGCAAGCACGTGGTAGTCACGGAAAGGGCGACGCATTGTGGCGAACCACAAACCGGCCAGGAACATCGCACAGTTCACCAGCGTGCTCGCAAGCGCCGCCCCGAACAGCTCAAGTCGCGGCAGCCCGAGCTTCCCATAGACCAGCAGATACACGAGAAGGGCGTTGAGGGGGATGGCCGCCAGCGTGATCCACAAGATCGGCTCCGGCCGGTTGATCGCGCCCATGAAGTTACGGATGACCTGAAGCCATAGCGCCGGCACCACGCCCAAGGCCAGTCCGAACAGATATTGCTGGGCGAGCCGCGCCGCGTCTGGGGCCTGACCGAAAGCGAGCAGTAGTTGCTCTCCGCGAAACGCAAACGCTATGATCGGGAACGATAGCATCAGCGCCGCCCACAGCCCCGTGCGCACCGCGCGCCGTACCATAGCAAGGTTCGCGGCCCCATACGCCTGCGCCGCCAAAGGTGCGATCGGCGCCAGCAGGCCCGCGCCGAAGGTGAAGCTGACGAGATAGAGCGTGACGGCCAGCGCGGCCGCGGCGAGCGCCTCAGGCCCGATGTGCCCGATAAAGGCAAGATCTGTCGTCATCATCGCGACCTGCGCAAGCTGGGTCAACACCATCGGCCACGCGAGCTTCGCAGTTTCGCTGAGCTCGATAGTGAGGTGATGGCCAGCCGCCCGTCTCGTCATTCCGTGCCGCAAAGCTGATACCGGTTTTGTTTCGGCTATTTTGTCCATGGAAATCATGCTGCTCGGTTTGCCTCGGCCGCAAACGACGTTTTGTTCCACCGAGAAGATGCTCTTCCCCGCCCTGAATTCGCGATAGCCTGCCGATGCGGACTCACGCGCACCCCTTGGGCAGCTCCGCGTCACAGACAAGGCGCGCCATCGGCTTGGATTGCCGTTGACCTTGGGGTCTGGCGGCCTGCTCGCCCGCTGATGAGGCCTTGATCAGTGCCTCCACCAGCGCATCGACTTTTTGGCGCGTGTTAGCGCAAAGAAGACGCGGCAGGTAGCTGGCACGCCGAAACGGTCGGTCATCGGCATCGCGCGATCGGTGCCGGCGCGAACCGCGATCGCGTCGTGGTCGATCACGGTGGCGAAATCGTGCGCGAGCGCGGCACTGAGACGGATACTGGCGTTGGGGCAGCCGAATTCATACGCGACGCATACGTGAACTGAGAGGCGACAATCTTATGAGCCATCAACTGCGATTCCTTCAGCATGCGATGCTGGGTGACATCTCCTTTTCAAGACTTATGCCAGCTGCGAGAGCTTGATTTGTAAAGGCTATTTGCTCAATCGGACGTGTCCTGGGCCCGACGGCATGTCGCAAATCCCACAGTCGGCGTCAGAGACGCGCCCAAAGCGCGCAGAAATTCGGCATTTTGCACCGCAGGAATCCCAACAGGCGGACGTCGACAAGATCGATATGACATCCTCCCCGAGCTCACCAACGCAGAAGCAGCTAAACTGAACTTTCGCATCGAATGGCATTGAAATACGTACTGCCATCCGGCTCCTGCAGCGCGCGCTCGACCGTGCTGAGAACATTATGATTGTCGACCTCCTGCGTAACGATCTCTCACGCGTTTGCGCTCCGCATATTCGGTCGAGGTTCCAGCGTTGTGCCACGTCGTATCCTATGCCTCAGTGCACCACCTCGTCTCGATCGTTACGAGTGACCTTGCAGGAGACAAGTCATCGTTACCTTACTTCGAGGATGCTTTCCCGGCGGCTCCAGTACGGGTTTGCCAAAGGTGCGATGAAATTATTATGGAAATCGACAATGTGTGCCACTGACTAAGAACTCAAAAGACCACAGATGAGAACGTCAGCAATTTCGAAAGAGATCTCCGCGACCTTGTCATCGCGGCCGACGACGAAGCTATTTGGATGAGGGAGCGGCTCCCAATCAGCGCGGCCTGCGAGTCACCTCCAAGGTGATGAAGAACCTCGGCTACGGTGGATACGTCCTATTCGGTAGCGGCGCTCATCCGATGGTCGCCGAAATCCTTTCCGTCCACTCCTCCAAGTATCGCCAGAAGGATCTAGGGATGGGCGGGGTGCACGGCGGCATCTTTATGTTCCGTGATGTATTCGCCCGCATCTACATTCCGTTTGCGTACGGAACGGTGAAGCTTGATCCGTTCACTCTGACCGACTTAACGAAAAACCAGCTCGCGTGGTTGGCTATCAGACCCGCTGACTATCAGAGCTTTTTGGATCAGTTTTCGGACACCATGTATTTTGCTGGGACACCTCGCAGCTATAAACGTCCACCCGACACAGCACTCGAGCTCTTCTGGCTTGCGGCCGTCCAACTCCAGGCTGCCGCCGCTACCTTGAGCGCCGCCTTCGACTTTAGAGGCGCAATCCAATCAGCCTTAATCGGAGCCGAACGGTCTCTTGGCTGACGGTGCCACGGAAAAGGAATATAGGCGACACGGACACGACCTCGGAGCGGCGGAGAGCCAATTCAAGGAGCAGCACAGCGCGTTCGATAGCGAACCGCGTATCGCAAATGATTGCGACCCTTCCCCGCTACGTTGAGAATCGTATTCCGCCGACCAGCCTGGACGAGTTGAAACCGGCCACATTGTGATGGGCTGTCAGTACATTGCCGGCGAAGTAATGCGACAGGTCACCGGATACACGATTCGTAGTGCATGGCCGGAGCAATTGCCCCGCGCGTACCCTCCGCGGGCTTGATGAATCCGCCCATCCCATCAATTCCCATGTAGGGAAATGCAGTAGTTGTTTGTGCGACAACTATTCGCGTGCCACGTCTCGCCGCCTGGCGGCTGACCGTAAAACAGCAGCGATTTGTCCAGGAATTTCTACTGGATTTGAACGCCACTCAGGCGGCGATATTTGGGAAGGCACATATCCCTCTGCGCTCGGCAAGCTGCAGCGAACAACAACTAGCTGCAGGCATTGTTGGGAAAAGACGTCGATGACCCTATGCCGCGGGATGTTTTTCTGCAGCTGAGCAACGAACTGCATCCCCACCTTTCTGAGTACATCATGCTGGTCGAGGGAAAGACCGCACTGAAGGGCACATTTCAAGACGAGACGAAGAGCCATTCAACTCCCCACCAAACTCCCAAGCAGTCTCTCCTCCATTTTCCAACACTTAATGAAGATCCGGAGGGTTACCTGAGGGAGCTGCGCAACCGTTCACTTTCGTTTGTAAAAGCGGCATTTTCCAGAAAGGCTAAAATAACGCAGTGTGAAAGCCGATTGATAGGAGCAGATATGGAATGGATGGTGTCCTGGGCCTCGTCAGATGATAGGTATGGTCGCTGTAGAATTGCTCCACGAAAGGCGCTTTTCTGGTCTTGGTCAGACAGCGAATGTCATTTTTGCGAATTGAGCCTTCTGGGCAATGCGCCGCCATATCGGCAGCGGCTGGAATCAGCAGCTTTGCATTTCCACTGTTGTCGCCCTGGCATCTTCTTTGTCCGACTTTCGCCGGGATCGTTCTGATTATCGCGGCGCGATCGACGATGGCGGGTATACGAATGGGCGATTGCTTCCCGCTTCTATTTTCGCGAGAAATTCGTCGGCCAGTAACTTTCGAGGTTTGCAACACAATCCGCCCGGGACCGGACACGTTCAGCGCAGTCGCGACGCGTCCGCTACTTGCCACTAATGGAGTCCCGCTAGGTCGACCTGGAGCCCGTTCGCCTTCAAGAACCGAATTAGGAAGATGTTCAAAGTAATCGGGATAGACAATCTTAGGATCACGCCGTGCGAAGGCTTCACGAAATTCGACCTCAAACGCCGGCAGCAATTTCGCCATAGACGTGAAAATGATCGGACGACATACCGACGTGAGCGCTTGCTGGTACCGGCCCTAGGTCAGGTAGGCCCGCTCGTCATCATCACTGCCGGCTACGCCGTATTCCAGACCGCCAACAACACAGTCGTCATGGCCGATATCCGCGCCAAAGAAAGAGGTGTGATTTCAGGGATGCTTTACATGTCCCGCAATCTCGGCCTCATCACCGGCGCATCGGTCATGGGCGCAGTATTCGCACTCGCATCCCAAACTTCTGACATCGCTGCAGCCGATCCGGCAGCCATAGCCAGCGGCATGCGCACAAGCTTCGCGGTCGCGGCCGCGCTGATTGCAGTTGCATTCGGCGCGAAAGCAGCGAGTCGCGTCCGGGTGACGGACCGCTAATGCGGCTGGGGGTTGATTGAGATCAGAAGAGGTCGTCGAGCACGTTCGTAATGCGGTGTGTCAGCGCCTGGACGCTGACCTGATACTTGTCCGCAAGCTCCTTCAGCTGCCCCTCATCTTCAATGTCGATATGGTAGTCTACGAGGTCCTTCACAATCATATCGTAAGGCATAAGCAATTCAGCCGCAAAACGGTTGGCTTCAATCTCTTCGGGGTCAATAGCTTGAGACGATTTCTCGTCCCGCTTGTTCACACGGAAAGAACGGTCGATATGGACATCTATGCCCTTGTGGAGCAACAGGTGCCCGCATTCATGCGCAATCGTGAAGCGCTGCCTGTTCATGTGGTGAAGTGAATTTACGCCGATGACGGTGCCTTCATCGCTGCGAATGAGCATCCCTGCAAGTTCACCGTCAAAAGGAGAATATTTTAGCCGCGCGCCCAGCGAGGTGGCGATCTTCTCGACGGGCACAGGCGGTTTCTTCACTCCGAATTCTTCGAGTATATTTGTCGCCTCATGTCGAAGTGTCTTCGCTGATTTGGCGCGTCGCATCAATCCTCCATATTGTTATTCGCCGACGAGCTTCTGAGCCCAGGCGGCTATTTTTTGATCAGTACCGGGCGGCAGCTTCATCTTAGCCCGCGCTCCCGCAGCGTCCTTGACTGCCGGAAGCAGAAGGCTCGGCGCAACCTCCAGCGCTTCGGCTATTGCGAATAACTGATGCAGCGAAACGTGCTGCCTACCCTTTTCGATGTTTGTGATTGAAGTACGGGAGAGGCCTACAAGTATGCCCAGCTTCTCCTGCGTCATTCCATCAAGTCGCTCACGGTGTTTGCGCACCAGCTTTCCGAATGCCTGGCAGAGGCCGTCAAGTGCTCCGTCCGTCATAGAATCATTGTAGCCCCGCAAACGCGGTAATGTCAACCTCTCAAACTGTTTATAATACAAACGTGTATACGTCATTAATTTTGACTTGTCACGCCGCTTGTGGTTTAATGGTGCACGATTGGCGCTGCTCAGAAGGCATCGCCAAAAGGCAAAGGCGAAAGGAAATGAACATGGAGATCGGAGCGACAGGTCAGGCGAAGGCCAAGCCGGAAAAGGGGCCGAAATACATACTCAACATCGAAGGGGAGGAATTTCCCTGGGACGAGGACACGATCACGACCGAGCAGATCGCCGAGCTGGTCGGCTGGGACATCTCGCAGGGCGTGATCGAGGTCGACCAGCACAACGTCGAACGGACGCTTGCGCCGGGCGAGGTCATCACGATCAAGCCGGGCCAGGGATTCGGCAAGAAGCACCGCTGGAAGCGCGGCTGATGCGCACGCGTATCAGCGATGAGCTGGCCCTGCTGCGCCGCCATTTCGGCGACGTCGAGCACGCGGAATCGAACGGGGAAGACTGGTTCAGGATTCCCCGTTACGTGCTGCCTGACGGCTGGCGAATTGGGGAAAAGGCGGTGAGTGAGCTGCCGGTCTGTTTTCTGGTGAAGGGCAACTACCCCGGCGATGCGCCTTACGGATTTCTCACGCCAGCCGGCCTGAATTTCAAAGGCGCCGCCTCGAATAACACGGGCGCTCCACCCTCGCCGCCGCCCTTCTCCGGCGAGTGGCTGCATTTCTCGTGGTCGGTGGAGAATTGGTCGGCAACCGCCGACGTGGGCAAGGGCTCGAACCTGCTCGCGTGGGTGCGGAGTTTCATGGTGCGATTGCAGGAGGGGGCATGAAGGCATTCTTGAAGTTGGAAAACGGCGCGCTGGACGATTTGATGACGCACCTGCTGCAGTCTGGCTCCGAAGAAGAGCAAGCAGCGTTCCTGTTCGCCCGCGCACTGCGCATCGATCATCAGCTCACTTTCGAGGTCGCGGAAACGAAGAAGCTCGGTCCCGGCGACTTCATCGTCCAGCAGGACGACTATCTGGAACTGGCCGATGAAACGCGCGCCGCGCTGATCAAGCGGGCGCATGATCTCGATACGTCCCTCGTGGAATTGCACTCGCATCCCGGCCCGTGGCCCGCCGGGTTCTCTTACGCCGATCGCCTCGGCCTGCAGGAGACGGTGCCGCACATGTGGTGGCGGCTCAAGAAGCGCCCCTATCTCGCCATCGTCGTCGCGAAGTCCGGGTTCGATGCGCTGCTCTGGCTGGACAATCCGAAGATCCCGCGCCCGCTGGATGGAATTGTCGAGGGCAGTCGCGTGCTCAAACCGACCAACTTTTCTCTGGGAGGCTGGGGATGAGTGATCTTCCTGCCCGTTACGACCGCAACATCCGCCTCTTCGGCGAGGAAGGCCAGCGAAAGCTGCGAGCGACGAACGTCGCGGTCATCGGCGTCGGTGGCCTCGGCAGTCCGCTCGTCCAGCACCTCGCCCTGCTCGGGGTCGGCGGCATCACGCCGGTCGACGACGAGGAGCTGGACGACACGAATCGCAACCGCTTCGTCGGCGCAAGACATGACGATCCTGTGCCTGGCAGTCCGAAAGTCGAACTGGCCGCGCGTCTCGTGCGCGAGATCGATCCCACCATTCGCGTCACGCCGGTGAGGGCAAGCCTGATTAGCAAGGAAGCGTTCGCTGCCGTGAGTCAGGCCGATTGGGTGTTTGGCTGCTTTGATGAGGATGGCCCGCGATCAATCCTGAACGAGCTCTGCGCGGCCTATGCAAAGGACTATGTCGATATCGCATCAGACGTGCCGGAAGCAGGCGTATACGGCGGGCGCATCTGCGTCGCGTGGCAGGGCGGCGGCTGCCTGCACTGCCTCGACGTGCTCGATCCTCGCGATGTCGAGGCATATCTGAGCACGGACACCGAGAAGGCGGGCCGCGCTGCGATCTATGGCGTGCCGGTGGATGCGCTGCGCGAGACCGGGCCTTCAGTGTCCCCCATCAATGGCGTCGTCGCCGCGCTCGCCGCAACCGAGTTCATGGTCGCAGTCACCGGTATGAGAGAGCCGCAGCGCCTTATCAACTACTACGGCCACGTACCCAAACTCACCACGGCGAAGCCGAAGCCGGACTGCTATTATTGCACCGCTATTCGCGGCAAGCCGGAAGATGCCGATGCCGAGCGTTTCCTGCGCATGCCGCAGCTTCGTGAGCAGCGGCTGAAGAAGGTGCGGTAGTGCAGCTCTGTGGGCTTCGCCCACGGGGCGCAAGATGATGATATTCACCGCGACTTATGCGGAGAATAGCGCCATATTCGCTGCATCACATGCGGAGAATGCCAAGGCAACAAGCGGCCAATTATCCGGCCAATATCAGATCTGTAAGAGGCCTGGAACTTGGCGTAAATTGCTGCTATCGTTGTAAAAATGAGCGGCATAAAACAGGACAAAGAACCGGCCAAATCACCGGTCCCAGACCGGGGCGAGAGCACCGGCCTGATGGAACCAATGCTGGTATCGGAGAGTTCCAGCCGCCGGACCCAGCTCGCAGACTTGACGGTAGAGCTGGCGGCAAAGTCAGCCGCTTTCAAGCACAGCCTGCCGAACGGCGTCATCACCTCGCTGGCCAAGTTGGTGCGCTCGATGAATTGCTACTACAGCAACCTGATCGAGGGCCACGATACGCATCCGGTCGACATCGAACGAGCCCTCAACAACGACTATAGCGCCGACCCCAAGAAACGCGACCTGCAGAAGGAAGCTATCGCGCATATCGCTGTGCAGGAGTGGATCGATGAAGGAGGCCTGAACGGGCGCGCCACAACGCAGGAAGGCATCATCGAAGTTCACCGCCGCTTCTGCGAGCTGCTTCCCGAAGAACTGCTGTGGGTCGAAAATCCAGACACCAAGGAACGCATCCAGGTCATCGCCGGCAAACTGCGCGACCGCGACGTGGCGGTAGGCTGCCATGTGCCGGTCAGTCCTGGCGCGCTCCCACGCTTCCTGACGCGCTGCGAAGAAGCCTACGCAAAGCTCGGCAAGACCGACGCGATCATTGCCTCGGCCTGCGCTCACCACCGCCTGCTCTGGATTCACCCGTTCCTTGACGGCAATGGCCGTGTCGCCCGGCTCATGTCCTATGCCATGCAGCGGGAAACGCTCGATACCGGCGGCATATGGTCGATTGCGCGCGGCCTTGCCCGCAACGAGGCGGCCTACAAGCAACACCTTACTGCGTGCGACATGCAGCGCCGCAATGATCTCGACGGACGCGGCACGCTGAGTGAAGAAGCGTTGGCGGAATTCGCGATCTTCTTCCTGCAGACCTGCATCGATCAGGTAGCCTTCATGCAAGGCCTCGTGCAGCCTGATCAGCTGCGCAACCGCATCCTGATCTGGGCCGAAGAAGAAACGCGCGCCAACCGCCTGCCCCAAAAATCCGGTGCGGTGCTGGAAGCGCTTTTATTCCGGGGTGAGTTGCCACGCGGCGATGTCACAACGCTGCTGCAAACAAGCGAGCGCAGTGCCCGCAGGGTCACATCGGCCTTGCTTGATGCCGAAGTGCTGACCTCCGAAAGCCCGCGCGCGCCGCTCTATCTTGCCTTCCCTGCTCGCCTCGCGTCCCGCTGGATGCCGGGGCTATTTCCGGGATAAGCGTTAAGTTAAAGCGACATGACGAAGGATTTTTTTGCATACATACGTAGAGAACGGAAAAAGATACTTGCCAAACATGGTGGCTCAATTTGCTTTTTGCGGAAAATTGGCGACCGAAATTGAGCAGCTCTCTTTGCTGGAGAAGATTGCTCATGACTTTGCAACGGCAGAGCCCGACGAGCGCGACTACGCCATAGCAAGCGCATACTCGTTGCTCATCGGCGAAAAGAAACGGCAGCAACTCTCAGCTTATTTCACACCTCCTGTTCTGTCGCAGGCTGTGATGGAAGCCAGCGCACACATACTGGGTCGATTTGACCATCCAATAGTATTGGACCCAGCCTGCGGCGGCGGGTCGTTTATCACACCTATCGTACGCCATCTGGTTAGTAAGAGTATTGAGCGTGGTTGTTCGGTGGAAAACGCCTGCAAAGCGCACTCAAGAGCGTGCATGGAATTGAGATCGATGCAGGTCTCGCGACGTTGTCGCACGCATTGCTTCGCAAAATGCTGGCTCGCGAATACGGGTTCAAGATTAGAGGGCGGCTAGGCGTAGTGCATTGTGGGACGCGCTGAATGAAATCCCCAATAATCGTTTTATCTGTAGCGCAGCCGGTCGTGTCCCAGAGAGTGGTGTAGCTGATTAGCAAAGCCGCTCGCGACGCGCGCCCCACATAGCGCCGTAGCGAGCGAGCGGCTTTGCGGGTGGTCACCGATGATTCGTCGGTAAGGTTTGGGTTGCGACACCAACCTGATTCGAGGAACCACCGATGACCGACGACATGATGAACCTGCGCGCGCTCGTGGAGAAGGCCCCTGATGCCGATCTGTTGCGCGAGATGATCGGCTTTGCCGCCCACCGGCTGATGGAGCTGGAAGTCGAAGGCCTGACCGGAGCGGGTTACGGGGAGAAGAGCCAGGAGCGCTTGGCTCAGCGCAACGGCTACCGCGACCGGAGCTGGGAGACCCGGGCCGGTACGGTCGAACTTCGCATCCCCAAGCTGCGCAAGGGCTCCTACTTCCCTGGCTTTTTGGAGCCGCGCCGTATGGCCGAGAAAGCGCTGACCGCCGTTGTGCAGGAAGCCTATGTGCAGGGCGTCTCCACCCGCTCGGTCGACGATCTGGTGCAGGCGATGGGCATGACCGGCATCTCCAAGAGCCAGGTGAGCCGGCTTTGCGGTGAGATCGACGACAAGGTGAAGGCCTTCCTCAATCGCCCGATCGAGGGCGACTGGCCCTATCTGTGGATCGACGCCACCTACGTGAAGGGGCGGCAGAACGGGCGCATCGTCTCGGTCGCCGTGATCATCGCGGTCGGGGTCAACAGCGATGGTCGGCGCGAGGTGCTCGGCATGGACATCGGTCCGTCCGAGGCTGAGACGTTCTGGACCGCGTTCCTGCGCAAACTTGCCCGCCGCGGCCTGCGCGGCGTCAAGCTCGTCGTCTCCGACGCCCATGAGGGGATCAAAGCCACGGTCGGAAAGGTGCTCAACGCCACCTGGCAGCGCTGCCGCGTGCACTTCATGCGCAACGCACTGGCGCACGCCGGCAAGAGCGGGCGGCGCGTTGTCTCCGCCTTCATCGCCACCGCCTTTGCTCAGGACGATGCCGAGGCGGCGCGGGCACAATGGCGACGTATCGCCGATCAGTTGCGCCCCAAACTGCCGAAGCTCGCAGCCTTCCTCGACGAAGCCGAGACCGACGTGCTGGCCTACATGAGCTTCCCGACCGCGCAGGCGCCAAGTTGCATTCGACCAATCCGCTCGAACGGCTCAACGGCGAGATCAAGCGGCGAACCGAGGTGGTCGGCATCTTCCCCAACGAGGATGCCATCACCCGTCTGGTCGGTGCCATCCTGCTTGAACAGAACGACGAGTGGGCCGTCCAGCGCGGCCGCTACATGACACTGGAAACGATCGCCCCGTTGGGCGATGATCCCGCCGTCAGCTTCCCGGCTATCGCCAGCTGACCGATCCGGCCCATGCCGGCGAACGTGGTGACCCGCACTCAGCTACACCACGCCACGGGGCACGATCGCGCAGCCTTGATGCGGTTGCCTCACAACATCTCTCCTATCTCGTGACCGAGTTCGGCAAGGCGCACACGGCAAGCGGCTTTGGCAACAAGTTCAAGGACTAGTGCCGTCAGGCCGATCTGCCCCACTGCTCGGCACATGATCTGCGCAAGGCGGCGCCTGCCGTCTTGCCGAACGCGGCGCAACCGCGCACGAGATCATGGCGATCACTGGCCACCAGAGTCTTGAAGAGGTCGAGCGCTACACACGCGCCGCGCAGCGCCGCAGGCTCGCCGACTCCGGAATGGAAAAGCTCAGAAAGTGAACATCATTGTCCCCCCAACGGCGAGTGGGACAATTTCCGGCGAATTCTTCAGGAAAACCAGATCAGATTTTGAAGGATGGCGCTCGCTAAGAACTTATAACCTCATAGATTCAAGTCCTTCTCTGCCAGGTGGGACAATTTCCTTCTTTGTATGGCCGTCCACGCCCGCCAGCCGTGGCGCCGTCGACCCAGCCCGCCAAGAGCCCGGCAGCCCCCGTTATGCGCCAGCTCCGATAACCTCATTTTATGCGTTCTAGCTAGCGCACATTATAACCTAGATCAGTAGTTCAGAGGCCGCCCCGGCAACTTCTGGGGGATGGCGCGCCCGGACAAACGGAACTACTTACCGATTCTGTGAAAAACGACCTGGAGACCGCGAGTATGTCCGCTCATGACGTGCATGAAGAACTCGGGTTTCGGCATGATCTTGACCTCTTCAATGGTTTCAACTGGGAAGCCTTGAAGAAAGTTTTTCATAGCCCCTTCGACCATTATTTTGGGGTTGTGGATAGTAAGCCAGATTAGGAAGGCCTTTTCTTCTCCTCCCAGCTTGAGGCCCATTGTCTCAATTCCAAGAGATGAAAAGAGGAAAAACATCTCCGAAAGCTGCGGCACGAATTCCACGGTCCCGATTGGGTCCTTATCGGCGTGTTTAAAGAAGTTTGGCGCCCTCTTTACGAGCTTGTTGAAGTCAGAACGAAATTCGTCCTTGATCGAATCACTATCGAAAATCAGCTTGTCTTGCCTGTTTGCCTGTCTGCTCAGGACGTGAATGACTTCGTAAGCAGCGTAGCTAAGGGTATGTATTGATACGGGGTCGCCATCTGCAAACCAAAGCCGAATTGCTGTAGAAAGGTGTCTCCGAGCGGCATCCAGTTTGGTAACGGTCATAAGTTCAGATGAGCTAATCATGGCAAAAGCCCCAGAGAGGGAAATTGAGTTTCACCCCGACGCGATGCAGCGCTTTGAGCGCGCCGTGAAGGTGGTGGCGAAAAGCCCGCCGCAGCATCGAGTTTCAAAGAAGACGGCAACGCAGAAGCGTCGCGCCACAAAGAAGCCTAAAACTGCAAAAGAGAAGATCTGACTCTTTACAGAATCAATACGAATCGTAGTGTCTAGTCTCACTACAAAAAAGCCTCCCCCGAAGGGGAGGCAGTCTTGGCAGAGACAGTTGTTAGGGGCTTGTTTCGCTAAAAGCGGGGCAAGCCCCGACAATGTTCGCGAACAGTTTGCCATTTTCCAAACCTGAAACGACGATACTCGCGTACCGCGACGGGTTGGTTTATCGGACACCACAGTTTCATTGCACTTCTCCATGCCGGGAATGGTCCCGGTGCCCGAGGCACCCTTGTGCCCCGTGGCCCTAAACAGGGCTGCCGGGTGAAGGGCGGAGAAGGCGCGAATCGGGTGCGCCGATTCGTATTTCTACCACAGAGGGCGCGGACTCCCGAATCCGTTCCCGGTCTGTGCACACCTGTGAACAGGTCAGCGCGTTCGCCAGTATTTAACGAATCGCGGCTTGGGCTACGGCTACGAAATCCAAACCAGGAAGAAGCCCGGCAAGTAGGCCGGGCTTCTGATTACCTACTCGGCTTCTTAGGTGGCGACGGGGATCTTACCCTAACGCGTTCGGTCTCCGTAGTCCTTGGATGGGTCTCCGCGTATCGCTTCGTGACAAATTGCCCATCCTCGGAATCGCGCCGGACGGTTTTCTTCGGTTCCTTGTCTTTAGAACTCATGGGTTTCTCCAATGGGAATAATTGATTTTGCGGCACATAGACGTGCAGAGCCGGACGTGTGGCAATGCCGGTGCGGCAGTCACGCATTCTGGCTCTACTCAAATGGGGTTGTTTGTTGCTTGGAATGCGAAATGGACGCCGCAAGCATGCATGGCTTTTGCGCATCCCCAGCCCCAGAGAAGGTATAGAACAACCCCCGGCTGAAATATTAGCTTTCCGCGCGCGAGAGTCCACATGGACTTTAACTTGTCCGCCAGTATTTGACGAATTTCGGCTTGGGTTTCGCCAGCTTTGAGCGCCAGCGCAGGAAGCGCAGCGCCTTAAGCTTGAACGTTTTTGCTGTTAGGCCGTCGATAGGTCAGGCGCTTGCCAACGATGCCCTTGGCGAGTTCGTTGGCGCGGTCGGTATCGTTGACGCCGAGGGCAACGCGGTTGTTGTGGCGGAAATCGAACTCCGCCAGATAACGGTGCAGATGCTTCTCAGCGCAGTGCTGATAGGTGCCGCGCATGCCGCGCTTGAAAACTGAGAAGTAGCTTTCGATGGTGTTCGTCGTGATGACGGTCTCACCCTCGCGGCGAACGTATTCGTCTTTTTGGTGGTTGACCGTATCGTGGCGCGCAAACTCAGTGCCAAGCTTTTTGTAAATCTTCGCTTGGTCTGTCACCAGGTGCGCTTCCTTGGAAATGTTGGCGCGAACGATGGGCGCAACTTCGTCAACGGAAGCCATGGCAACATGAAAGCTGCGGACTTTGCCGGTCTGACGATCAAGCAACGAAAGCACAGTGTTTTTATGGGCCGGCGCCAGCGCGTTTCTTGGCAACGCCTTTCAAGCGGCCAATGTAAGTTTCGTCGGCTTCTACCGCGCCGCCATTCTCGCCCATCGGCGGCTGCAAGCCACCAACACGCATTGCTTCACGCAAGCGATGCATCAAGAACCACGTCGATTTGTAGCTGATACCGAGCATACGATGCAGCTGATGGGCGCTAATGCCTTTCTTGGAGGCGGTCATAAGGAACAGCGCAGCAAGCCACTTGGTCAGCGGGATTTTGGAGCGCTCAAATACCGTGTTCACAGTGACGGTGAACTGCTGACGGCACGCAGGTTCATTGCACTGGTACACGCCGGGACGGTGCGCCTTGCCTTCAAGCTTGGTGATCTTCTCTTGGTCTGCGTTGCCGCAATGCGGGCAAACCCGACCGTTCGCCCAGACGCGGATTTCAAGCCACTCGCGGGCTGCGGTTTCGTCTTGGAAGATCGGGTTCTTGAGAAGGTCGGTCATAGGGTTGCTCCAATGTTGGAACCCTACCTATGGTCGTTTGCTTTGTCAAGGTTATAATATGCCGTTTTCGAATTCGGGATTTTCGGCGCCGCGTCGTAACGGCCGCGCAGCACTTCCTCAACGAACATCCTGGCAACTCGCCGCGGCGTATCGCGGGTGTTGCGATCGTTGATATGATCGATACGCAGAACGTCGAATAGCTCCTCTAATTTCTGCGACGCTTCCGCGATCATCGCGGCTTTCGCCGCTCGATCGTCAAATCCTTCAATGGCTTCGTTGCAAAGTGCGGCGCCGTGCGGCGCCGGCCGCAATTTCTTGGCACTGTTATTCATGCCATCCCCTGCTGCGTTCCGTCCCATCCCCGGCTGGCGAGGAATGTCGCTCGCGTAATCTGGCCGAACCCCCTTACGGTTCAGTTTACGACGCATCGGTTGATTCGGCGCGAGCGAGCCGGCGAGCGCCACCGGTCAGAGAGCTGTTGATCGAAGCGAACTTCGTACTGAGTTTAGTTCCTCGCCTATTCACGGCTGCAATGGTAGCAAGTGAGATTCTCGCCGTTATCAGCCCATATTCTATGGCGATAGCTCGCGACTCATCGCGTAAAAGCGAACTAGCCTTTTCACAGTGCGCACCCTTCCAACGTTAAGGCTCGGGACCTTACCGGCAATTTGTTAAAGCTAGTAGAATCTCATTCGAGATTTCGTTCGTCATCGGCGTGCAAACTTTGTACGGAGCGGACCGATGCTCGCAGGAGCAAGCAGATGAAACAGCTGGTACGCTTCGGACGAGAGTGAAGCATCAGAATTAAAGGCGCGTTCTGTACGTTACGGACATACCTATTGCTTCCATACCCACCTGATTCAGCTAAGTTCACGAGCTTTCTGACGACACCTCCCCGACTAGAAGCTCGGTCTTTCGGCAGAAGCGGGTTGTTTTCTCATCGAGCCAAGGCGGGGCTGCTCCTCTCTTCTGCGAAGCAATCGACGGTGTTTCATGCGCAATCATGACCTTGTCTCCAACGGCTTCGTGGCGCTGACGGCGACGGGGCTCGTGCTGCTCTGCTCGAGCCTGCCCGCCTTTGCCTTCACTTTGTGAGGACCACTCCATGAAATCACTTAGGCTCTTCGGCTTGGCACTTGGTGCATCCCTCGCGTTCTCCACAGCGGCATTCGCGGAGGACCTCCCTATCGCTGTTGCGGGACCGATAACGGGCGGCGAATCCGCATTCGGCCGGCAGATGAAGAACGGCGCCGAACAGGCGGTGGCCGACATCAACGCCGCCGGCGGCGTGCTCGGCAAGAAGCTGGCGCTGCAGGTCGGCGACGATGCCTGCGATCCCAAGCAGGCGCGCTCGGTGGCGGAAAAGTTCGCCAGCGCCAAGATTCCGTTCGTCGCCGGTCACTTCTGCTCGTCCTCGTCGATCCCGGCGTCGGAAGCCTATGCCGACGGCAACGTGCTGCAGATTACGCCAGCCTCGACCAACCCGCTGTTCACCGAGCGCAAGCTGTGGAACGTGGCGCGCGTCTGCGGCCGGGACGACCAGCAGGGCCTGGTTGCCGCCGACTACATCGTCAAGAACTACAAGGGCAAGAACATCGCCATCCTCAACGACAAGACCACCTACGGCAAAGGCCTTGCCGACGAAACCAAGAAGGCGCTCAACAAGGCCGGCATCACCGAGAAGATGTTCGAATCCTACAACAAGGGCGACAAGGACTTTAACTCGATCGTGTCGCGGCTCAAGCGCGATAACATCGATCTCGTCTTTGTCGGCGGCTACCATCAGGAAGCCGGCCTGATCCTGCGCCAGATGCGCGACCAGGGCCTGAAGACCGTGCTGATGTCGGGCGACGCCTTGGCCGACAAGGAATATGCCTCGATCACCGGCGCCGCCGGCGCAGGCACGCTCTTCACCTTCGGACCCGACCCACGCAAGAAGCCGACGGCGGCTGCGATCGTCGAAAAGTTCAGGGCCAAGGACATCGACCCCGAAGGCTACACGCTCTACACTTACGCTGCGGTACAGGTGTGGACGCAGGCTGTGGCCAAGGCCGGCACCACGGATCCGAAGAAGGTGATGGATACGATCAAAGCGGGCTCCTGGGATACTGCGATCGGCAAGCTGGAATATGACGCCAAGGGCGACATCAAGCAGATCGACTATGTCGTTTATAAATGGGACGACAAGGGCGGCTATGCCGAGGTAAACGAAAAGGGTTCCTGACGCATCTCAACCCGAAAGAAAGCCCTGACGATCGCCGGAGCGTTTTCTTTTCAGAGCCCGCCATTTGGTGGCTCGGCGGGAGTTAGGGCGGTGATCATCAGTCGACAGGGCAGCAAACTAGAACCGGAAGTAATTGAGCGTCTGAACTCGGCCTACAGATAGGCCCTGCGCTCGCTTTGCTTGGTTGATCGTAACGACCCTATCGCCGAAATCGTCGCAAAGAAGACCATCGAGATCGGCGCAACGGGCGTTCGCGATCCGGCAGAGATTTCCAAGCTCGCCATCGAGCAGCTTGGCATCGGCAGACCGCCATTGGTCTAAAGCCAGCACGGCGTACTCACGCGAATGTTTGGGTTTCTCCGGGACCGGGCACCTAGCGAAAACTTCCAGGCGGCCGATTTCACCTTCCAATCGCTGTCTTCGCTTCTGGCCATCGACAAGCCGAATTCGTCGGGCGCATCTGCGATCGCGCCCTGAGCAGCGAGTCGAATCCGCAGCGGAAGATCGGCGTCGCGAGCCATGTCCAGGAGTGAAAGCGCGTCCTCGCGGGCGACGCTGATATGCCGAAGAAAATCCGCTAGGCCGTCGACACGTCTGCGTGAACGTGCACGGCTGGCGGCCTTCACCACTACCTAGGGGGCGATGGCCTGGAGAGCATCTTCGATATCGCAAGCTCATGAATGGACTGAGCTCGCCAGCGAGCAGTTGATCGACGACTCCGCGCGTACCCTCGCGCTCGCCTTGCGTCATCTGGAAATCGCGCCGAATCGGCTACTGGTTTAGAAGTGAGTCTAAAGTCCGGCCTCCGGCAATAAGCGAGAATCGAACCTCCTTGGCTGCGTTTCCCGCGGGCACGCAATTTTTCCCGTGGATTGCGGAGGCATTTGCTTGAGTTGTGACAACCGCGGGTCCACAAGCGGGTCGTCTCGATTTTGCCGACTGGTGTGAGGAGTGCAGCGACGGGCAAAGTTGGTCACCTACAAGTTGGTCCCCTAATCGGGGCAAAGTGGGTCCCCTACTCGGCGCCTCCGGCGCCGAGGTGTTCAGATAGAGACAAAAACAGAGAAGGATCAGGTGTCATGGGTAAACCGCCCCATCCAACCCACCCGGAGCACCCGCAGCATCCGGACGTGCCTCCGGGCCCTCCCAGCGAAACACCAGGCAAGGGCCCGCCGCGCCCCACCACGCCGCCTGATCATCGTCCTGTGGGCTAATAGTTGGCCAAGCACAAAGAACCCCGCGCAGACCACGATTGGTGGACGCTCTGGCCGACGGTTCTCAACGACGAACTAGCGGCCTTCGCACGTCTGGGGATTACTCCCCGCACGATCCATAAACGGAATGGGGTGCTGATTCTCGAAGCGGACTGGCCGGTGCAAGGCCTGTCCGCTTCGATGTTGTTGCGGATCGGATATTCCCCGCTCCACCCCTTTTTCCGCCCAGCGGTGGCCGCTCCAAACGCGAATTTCGACCGTCATCAAAATCCGTTGACGCGCGAGTTGTGCCTGCTCACGCAGGAAGCGGGTCAATGGAATTCGAACCAGCTTGTGGCCGATTTCATTCAGGAGCGGCTGGACCAGCTTCTGCGCACCCTTGCAGCAAGAAATGAAGGGCGTTGGGATGATGCGGCCAAGCTCGAGGAGCAGGTTCCCGACCCCCTAATGCCTTACTTCACGGGCCTCGCCGAAGATGACTCGGTTATCCTCTTTGACGGACAGGCCACGCTGCCGGCTGCGCGGCACGGTCTGATGGAGGTCGTCTACACTGGTCGCGAAACCTGGAGGAGCCCCGCTGCGTTCGAAGGTGTGGTGCGACAGCTGAAGGACAGCCAGGGCGCGTCTATTGGCAAACGGTTCGGATTTCCGAACGAACCGAAAGACGCGCAGGTGATTACCGGACGGTGGGTCAAGTTCACGCCGCCCCCGATCACGGACGTCGGAGAATTGCTGCGCTTGGCCGAGGAAGAGCTTGGACGCCACGCGGTGCTGCAGCCCGGCAGCGTGCAAAAACTCAACGAAACGAAGCAAGGCCCGTTCTCGATCACGGGCATCGCGTTTCCAGACGAAGCCGAATACGGCTCGCAGAAAAACGGCGCGGGGTGGTTGTTTCTGGTGACAAGGCGCGGTCCCACGGGAGACGCGGAAACTAGGTTGATTCTCGGGGAGCGGGCCGGGAAGGACGATGTGTTTTCGCGGCTCCCCGTCGCGAGATCTCTTCTCACGAAGAAGGTGCTCGTCGTCGGTTGCGGTGCCATCGGCGGTTTCGCTGGCCTCGAACTGGCCCGCGCTGGGGTCGGGGAAATTGAGATCCTCGACTTCGACACCGTTCAGCCCGGCAACAGCCTGCGCTGGCCTCTAGGCCGTTCCGCTTGGGGAAGCGCGAAATCAATCGCTCTCGCCAACTTCATCGCCGCAAACTATCCGTGGACAAAGGCCATTGCCGTCGGCACCAAAATCGGAGCGGCTGAAACCGATCCGGACCGCCTCCCCGGCGACCAGAAAGGCCATGTTCTGGCGCCGATATTCGATCTACTGCGTGCCGCCCATGTCGTAGTCGACGCCTCGGCCTCACCGGAGGTCCACCTTGCGCTGTCGCACTACTGCCGGCGGTTCCGTGTACCGTATGTGATAGGCTACGCCACACTCGGCCTGGCGGGCGGTATCGTTGCCCGCCACGTTCCCGATTCCGAAGGTTGCTTTGTGTGTCTCCAAGAACACTTGAAGGACAACCAGGAAATACCAAGGCCCCGCGTCGATGATGCAGGTATCGTAATCCCAGTCGGATGCAATGCACCGACGTTCACCGGGGGCGGCTTCGACCTGCAGGAGATCTCGCTGGAAATTGTGCGCACCGCAGTAGGGCTGCTCTCGGATGGGACCTACGATCCTGGCGGTTGGGAGGTAGCCGTACTGACGCTGAAGGGCGATGGAGGCGTGCGAATGCTGCCTCACTGGGAAGGCTACCAGTGCCCGGCACATCCGAGATGCTGCGGAGCCACTCTGTGATCGTCTGGCTCTCTTCACATGTTTTGCAGTCAATGTGCAGATACGCGCGAGATCTGTCCCCACTTGAGAACGGCGGGATCCTTCTGGGGTGGCGGTCAGGCGAGGACCGCATCGTTGCGGATATGCGCGGCCCCGGGCCGCACGCGCTCCATGGCAGGCATTGCTTTGTTCCGGATCACGGCTGGCAAGTAGCGGAAATCAACCGTGCGTTCCATGCGAGCCGCGGCGATCTCGATTATCTCGGTGATTGGCACTCGCATCCGGACGGCGTCGCCGAAATGAGCGATCTCGATTCGGCAACGCTCCTTCGGATAGCCCGACGGGTGAGTGCACCGCTGATGCTCATCGTGGCCGGGAACGAAACGGAGTGGACCCCGCAATGCTGGAAGGGACAGGTCGTCCGTCCGTTAATTCGGCAACGATTGATTGCGACGCCGCAGGAGCTCAAAATTTTTGATCCTCCCTCCGTATAGCCGCGGTCGTGACCACGACTGCCGTCCCTGGATCTGCCTCCTACCGTTTCAGCTCATAGATGCCGTCCAGCCAGCCTTGGAGCAATTCCTCGACCACCGCCGACACGCTCGTCTTTTCCCGGATCACCCTGACTTTAGCGTCTTCGATCGTCTTCTCGGCTACGAGGACCTGCAACGGAGCCTTGCCCTCGGGTGCGCGAGGTCCGCTCCTGACGCGCAAATACCAGAGCGATGGCGGTCCCGGCATAGTGAAGCTCCTCGACCTGCTCAAAGGCAGCGACACGCCCGGCGAAGATCAGGCCATGCTGCTGAAAGCCCAAATTTTCTTCTGGCTGATTGGTGCAACCGATGGCCACGCAAAGAACTTCAGCATCTTCCTGGCGCCCGGCGGACGCTATCACTTGACGCCGCTCTACGACGTACTCACCGCGCAGCCCAGTCTCGACACCGGCCAAATTCAGCGCAAGCAGATGGAACTCGCAATGTCGGTCGGAACAAACAACCACTACCGGATTGCCGAAGTGCAAGGCAGGCATTTCGTGCAGACGGGGGAAGCGGCAGGCGTACCGAAAAAGCTGGTACAGGAGTCAATCGAAGCTGTCGCCGCTACAGCTGAAGCTGCCCTCGTCAAAATAGAAAACGAATTGCCAATGGGTTTTCCCGAGGCCATTCACACGTCAGTCCAAACTGCCGCTATGCAGCGCCTGCGTTCATTGAAATTCCAGTAGCGGCAGATCAAGGATGCTGGAGGCCCGGCAGCATCAGTCGCAAGGCTGGCCGCTAATCGCTCGACGAGTCAAAGACATTCGCGAACCGCGCTCTCCTGTTATCGACCGTGTTCCCCTTTTTTGCCGTGCGCTCGTTCTCCAGCGTGATAGCCTGGCGCAGCCGCTGATGCGCAACACGTCCTTCCGCTATCCGTTCAGGGCGACCGGGGGGTGTGCAATGATCCACCGGCCTCGTTGCCTTGATCGGGCGGTTCTTCGTCATTGCGTGGAGGTGGCACGCGCGCAAAGCTAAGGGCGATGCGGTGCACCCAAAAAGTCTGCCTCGCCGTGGCAACCTCGCAGAGTAAAGTCAGGCACCGCACTTGCAGGTGCCAAAAGCGCGTTGTGCCGATCATGAATCGTCCTACCACGGATTACGCTTCTTTCGCGCGGGAAGTGTTGTGTTCAAAGTCAAAGTCGGGAAACCTTGTAACAAGCGCGGTCTTCAAAAACTTGATGTGCCCGATCGTCACTCCTAGCTCGTTCAATCGCCGCTGCCCTTCTGCGATCTCAGTGCCGAGCAAATTCTGATAATGATTGTCCTGCGGGTCGCGCGTCAGGTACTCATCCGAATCATTGCCCAACGTTACTGCGGCGCGGGCTAAGGCATCATCGATACGTGATTTCAGGCCAGCTTGCTCAGCCTTTGCCCCCTCCAGCGCATCCTCTATCGACCGAAAAATGCGTGTAGCGCGAGCGCGATCAGTTTTGCAGTCTCGGCCTGCCGACCGCAACTTGAAGTAGTGATTAGCACGCACCTTTAAGGATGATTGAAACATCTTCAAGTATGATTGAAACATCTTCGCACTTCTCCAGGGTGGTTAGCGGGATCAATAACGCCGATCTCTCACTTCGGATCCCCGGAGCGGCCATTTGGCTGTGAGTGATTTTTGTCAGAATTGGGCGCGATGCAGCGGCGACAAAAGATTACCCTGGGGGAAATGCGTCATTAGTGCGTCAGTCCGGCCTCACTGGGTCCTAGTCTATTACGGTGACTACGGTGGTGCCTCAGCTCGAATTTGTCGCCCCTTCCGGGCCTCAGCGTCTTCGGCCATTTGCAGCCAGTCACCCGCAACCTTTGCCTTTTGGGTGGGCCGCCTTCTTGGAATGCTGGCGACAATTTGCTGGGGTCGTTTAGACACTCGCTGGATCGGTGGAATGGCCCTGCACTTCAGCCGCATTGCTCCCGTGACAGAGGAGCTAGAGATTTGGAGCGCGTGCGAGCGCGACTTCTCATTCGTCATCAGCAATGAGAGTAGGAGCGGTCCTGGCCTCCACGGACAGCCGGGCTTTGTAGCTTCTTGGCGCCCCATCAACCTCAACAGGCCGGCCAGCAGGGTGGGCGGATCACCCTTTAAGACGTTCGCCGAAGCCGAGCAGGCCTGTGAGGCCATGCTGGTGCACCTGACCAACTAGACAGAGACAAGGCCAGCTGAGATTCGCGACCACCTCGGACCAGAGCCTGTTGGCTCTTCCGCGTGGACCACCCTCACAATCAGCTGATCTCTGCTGTGGGTCTTGGTTGTATGAAAACGCCCTGATTACCCGCGATTTCAGCTGTCAATCGGCGTCCAAAATTGCATTTCGATCCCAATCGATGGCTTTCACGTCGCGCGCGGTTTCATCTTTCATCACGAAGCCAAGGCTCGCCTCCAAGATAGGGCCATGATCATCGCGAACTTCAACTGCCATGCGGTGCTGCGGCCCGCCTCTGACCCATTCGCGGGCCATCTCCGAGAGCGCAGTGGTCGCCTCTTGCCGCGCAGACTCGATGTTCGGCAGCTCCACACCTTCATCATCGTGGATGAATTGGCTGCCGTCGCGGACATCAAAATAGTACCTCTTCATCGAGCACACTGTCGAACAGTTCTTGCGGCTCCAGATCGATCTTGTTGCCGCCCTTGAGGTGCTGCTGCATGGCCCACCGCCTCAAATCGAAACAGCCAGCGGCGGTCTCGTTCCCGGCGTGCCCTGAAGTGGTCCAGGCACTTCTTTAAGCACAGCGCCGCCCGCCATGAGTAGTACCTGATCGGGCCAAACTTTCCGCCACATGCGGCGCAGCTTGTCGCTGCTGGGCGACACTCAAACCGTTCGCGGCAATCGTACATCTTCATCTTCTTTGGGCCCAACCCTGGAAGTGGAACTCCGGAGTCGCTGACTCACTGTGCGTACACAGGTGAACTTCGGCTCCAGGATCGTAGTGATCCGCCAATCTTACCGCAGGTAAGGGCGGCGGGCGCAGAGTTAGACTCTCATGTGCAGCATCCCGAGCAACGTCGCGCTCGCATCCGACAGAAAGCTGTTGAGAAAGCTGTTGCTGCGTGCGCTCATTCAGCTTGAGCCTTCATCCGGCCGACCGGACCCGGGCTCTCGACCGGGTACCGCGCACAAACAAAAACTTACCTCGTCATAAAGAAGAAAATTAGCCAACTTCTGCTTGGTACCGCATATATCGGGCGAATTTTCTTACTTCGAGCTGAAATTCTTCGAAGAAATCGAGATTGGCTCGGCCTCGGGGCAAGCCGACGTGCAACCAGTGAGTCGAGCTGAGGCCAGCCGGTCTGAGTGAGGGACAAGAACAAATTCGCCGACGAGAACCGAACTTCAGGAGATGAAGATGACCCGCCTGCTTTTCGCCATTGCATAGGCTAGTTAATTTTAGTGTTGGCGGCTTCGAGCTCGCCTGCGACCGCACGGCAGTATCGCCATAGCGACGTCTCCCCGAGCGGACCGTATGATCGCTACTGCTTGGAGAGACGGATCTGGGGCTACCCAGGCAATTGCCAATTCGCAACCCGCGGACAGTGCGTGGCAAGTGCTTCAGGTACTGACGCCTATTGCGGCATCAACCCGGCCTACGCCTTCGCGCGGCGACCGCGCCTATCGCGATGAATGGTCTCCGTACTAGGGTCTGTTGAGATTCAGGATTCACAGATTGGAATGTCCGTGATTCAAGCTCCGAAAGGAGCTTGGCATGCACCGATTCGTTTTGACGGACGCCCAGTGGGCGAAGATGGAGTCGCTTTGTTTGGGCAAGGCCACGAACCCCGGCCGCACAGGGGGTGACAACCGTTTGTTTCTCGAAGCTGTGCTTTGGATCGCGCGCACGGGCAGCCCATGGAGGGATCTGCCGCCGACGTTCGGCAACTGGAATACGGTGTTCAAGCGCTATCGTGATTGGGTGAAGGCCGGCGTTTTCAAGCGGATTTTCGATGCTGTATCGGATGATCCAGACATGGAGTTTGCGATGGTCGACGCGACAATCGTCAAAGTTCATCGTCACGCGCAGGGAGCAAAAGGGGGACCAAAAATCAGGCCATCGGCAAATCGAAGGGCGGCTGGACCACCAAAATCCTCGCGCTGACCGACGCGCTTGGGAACTTGGTGCGGTTCATCCTGCTCCCTGGCCATCGCTTTGACACAGTCGGCGTCGCGCCTCTGATCAAAGACATCGAATTCGGCGGCTTGATCGCCGACAAGGCTTTTGATTCCAACTGGATCATCGAAGACCTGAACGCACGCAAGGCCAAGATCGTCATCTCGCAGCATCAAAGGCGCGCCCAGCCTCTCAACATCGACAAGGACATTTACAAATGGCGCCACCTGATCGAGAATTTCTTCGGCAAGCTGAAGGAATTCAAACGCATAGCGATGCGATGCGACAAGACAGACGGCAGCTTCGAAGCGATGATCTACCTCGCTACCGCCGTCATCCATTCCAGGTGAATCTCAACAGACCCTAGGCTGCGGGATCTGGCGCAGACCAGATGGGAGATGTGCGCGCATTGAGAGCCCGCCGGTCGGACCGGCGGGCTTGAACTCATCCGACCCTTAGATTTTCCGCAGACGTTTTGCCCCGGGTGCTCATTTCTTCGTAGCTCACCTTGGCGCCCTCATTAAGGTTGCTCAGGCCCGCTTTTTCAACGGCCGAGATGTGCACGAAGACATCCTTGCCGCCGTTGTCAGGTTGAATAAACCCATATCCCTTAGTCGCGTTGAACCACTTTACCGTACCTGTCGCCACTATCCGTTCTCCCGTGAAGTAAGAGCCGCATCCTACAGCGGTAACGCAATCCCCGGCAAGGCAAACCCCGCCGGCGTGAACCGGCGGGCTTGTTTCCTTCAACCCAGGCCCGCCTGATGGAAGTCTTGCGGACCGACTTGCTCGGTCAGGCCGTCATAGTCGCCGATTCCGGACTCCGCATAGTCTTGCTCAGCGTCGGGCCGGCCACCCGCAGCCCATTGCTTGAGTTGTCATACTGGTCGAGCCAGCCACTCGTCGTCGGCTCTGTCAAAAAAGCGATTCCTATCGCTGAGTTCGGCTCCGCGCGGTCTCCAACATTGCCGTTGTGGGGGAATCGGCCGCTTGAACGATCCGGATGATCCGGCACGCAATTCGAGGAATCGATCGAAAGGTCCGCGCGAGATGCACGGACAATCCTGGTGAAATAAAAGATTGCGACCTGACAGTTCTTCTTAACGGAGCGCATGATCATGAAATAATGCCCGTTAATCCGGATGAATCATGATGTCCATGGTATCGTCACTATCCTCGAACGGATCGGGAAACCGATTTTCCTCTACCAGCTTCACACCGCACAGGCAGACGTCGCCGCCGATCACGGCTAGCGCGACCGGCTCAAGGGCTTTCCTATTGCAGGGGCCATCGATGCAAAACCCGCTGCCGATCTCGAAAGTCGCCCCGTGCCGGCCACATCTGAGAAAGGAGCGGTCCGGCGAGAAAAACTTGCCGGAGCCGATGTTGAGCCAGACGCCGTCATGCGGGCAGCAGTTGACATAACCGAGATAGTCGTTGCCGAAGGTCCGCACCACGACAATCGGAAACGGCCGGCTCTCGCCGCTGTCATCGATCCGCGACAGGCTGAAACCCTTAGCGTCACCCCGCTCGATGGCCTCGGCGGGACAGACGGCGAAGACCACGATCTCTTGGCTGGCCATATCGCGGATACTTTCTTTGGTCATGCTATCGTCGCGAATGTATGGATTGCGACCCGGGTCAGCCGAGACACGCCGTGATCATTAGATAGCGGCCGATAGGAATCGCCTGCGCTTTCGCTGACAAAATCATGCCGATGGTACGGCAACAGCTCTGCCGGGCTCCGGCCGGAAGCTCGACCACTCCCGTTCGAAGAACAATGATTTGTTAGGGATCCTTGTGCCTTCCCACCCGCTAAGCTCAAGCTTGAAAAAACCCGAGCCGAAGCCCCAAGAGCTCAATGATCATGTTTCCTGATCCGAGCACCTTGCAGGGCCGGCGTGCCGAAACTTAGAGCCAACGTCCACGATCGTTGAGCTTTCTCATTCTCTTTGCGCGGGTTCCCTTGCGGCCTTGCTGGACCAAGAATGGCAGGAGTCCGAATTTGGCCTGTCCTTGCATGACTGTTGAAGGGCAATCTCGGGGCCCAGCGCCGCCGCCAAGAGTGACGTGGCCTTAATAACCTCGATCATTTTGCCATACGGCAAGATTCTGACTTTCGACATTCGCTCCTCCTTTTGGGCGTAATGAGGGCGCCGGGGCTCTAATAGATGGCTGCGCCCGCGCCGATATTGATGGACGCGTCCTTCATCGTCTCCACAATGAACTCGATCTGGTTGTCGGTGAGATGGGTGTGAAACGGCAGCGCCACGGCACGATCGGCGATCTTTTCCGTGACCAGTAAATCGCCATATCGATAGCCAATCTCAAAATAGTGACGCTGCAAATGCATCGGATGGCAATAGGCGGCGGCCTCGACATGCTCAATGCGCAGATCATCGACAATGGCGTCACGGCTGGAGCGCGTGAAGCGCGTTCCAAGATGGACGAGATAGAGGAACCAGTTCACCTCGGTCACATCGGGACCGATATAGGGCGGCTTGATGCCCTCGAATGATTGGATATGTGCATTGTAGAGCTGCTCGATGAGCCGGCGCCGCTCCAGGATTTCATCGAGGCGCTTCAGCTGCGCAAGGCCCAACGCGGCTGTAAGATCGCTCATGCCGGCCTGGTAAGGCGCTGCGCTACTGACGACGACGGAGGAGCGGTTATCCAGCCGATGCGCGCGATGGCGAAGCAAGCCAACGGCAATGTCGATATCGTCGGTCACCACCATGCCGCCCTCGCCGCAGGTCAGGGCCAGAGGCTGGGCAAAGTCGAACACGGCGATATCGCCAAAGCGGCCGACGAGTTCGCCCTTGTATCTCGATCCGATCGCCTCGGTGGAATCCTCCAGTAGCATCAGCTGATGGCGCTGCGCGATCGCGCGCAGCTCCGACCATGGCGCCGGATGGCCATTGGGATTGCCGGCAACAATCGCCCGTGTGTTGGCCGTGATCCGCTCTTCGACCTTCGCCGGAACCAATGCTCCCGACCAATAGTCGACGTCGGCAAATACGGTGCGCGCGCCCGTGAGACTGATAGCATGCACCGTCTCGCGAAACGAATACGGTGAGGCGATCACATCCTGCCCCGGCCCGATGCCGAGGGCCTTTAGCGCAAGCAGAAGCCCGATGGTGCCGCTCGGGACGGCAACGGCATATTTCCGGCCGAGATAGGCGGCAAAGGCTTTCTCGAAGGTCTCAGTCACCGGTCCGTTCGAGACCCGCGGCGAACACAGCAGCGTTTCCACGGCAGAGAGCTCGGCGAAGGTGACATCCGGATCGGACATCCGAATGAAAGATACGTCCGCGTTGACCGCGTTCGCATCGTGATCCTTTGCGAGAGCAACGCTAGTCATCGTCAAGTACTCCTTGCCGCCAGCACGATGCCAGTCGCGCGCGCTGGATCGGCGGTGATCTGCACACAATGAGCGGAGCCATCGATCAGATGCAGGTCGAATCGTGGAAAACTGCGGAACGGTGGCTCCGTCATGTCGGACGCGTCACAGCGCGTGCAGGCGAGCTGTGGAAAGCGGCGCCGCACCTCGGCGAACGCGCTTGCATCGGCATCAGCTGCCGCAAGCAGCCGTTCGATTTCGATAAGTTCGTCGGTGCCGAGCGCCATCGCGACTCCTATATGATTAGTTCCAAAAGCAACGTTATTGCCAGAACACCCGCTCCGGATCTGTGTTCAATTCGTCGATCGCTGCGGTCAGCCGCTGGTAGATGCTGTAAAACTCCCAGAGCCCCCGCGCGTGATCTTTACGAAACAGCTTCCATGTCGCGCTCCTCGAGTCATGATGGATCAGCGCTACTTCAATCAAGCCGCCATCTTTGTCGATATTGCCCGAGCAGCAGGGACTCTCGATGAGATAGCCACTCCGTACCGGTTTCACATTCGGCGAGACATAACGATAGCGTTTGCGCGAGCTCAAGCCACGCTCGATCCGCTTGCGATCGAGCTCGTTCGGATGAGCGATAAGTCCGTTCACTACCTTTCTCATCACCGCGGCGTTCATCGCGAAAGCCCCCTCAAAGCATTGTGATCTCTTCTTCAAGACAACCGACGACCAGCCGCTCACCAAACTCGACAACATAAATCGGCAAGTTCGCTTCGGTTTGCATGCCGACCTTCACGATCTCGCCGATGCCGCCGGCGCCCACCAAGAGCCCGTTAGCCGGCGCATCGGGAAAGGAGCCATCGTTAACAAGGTCGACAGCGGCTTTAACTCGCTGGCCCCATTGATATTTCGGGAGGCGCGGCTCGATCATGACGCGATCTCTTCCGGCAACGGCAGGTCGTCGGGTTCGTCGCGCGCTTCCACCAGATCGAGCTCCTTGCGCTTCATGCCGACGCGGTGGCCGCTTTCAAGAAACTCGACGCCATAGATATAGAATTGCTGCAGGAAAGTCCCGATGGAGACGACGTAACCCACCTCGCCTTTCTTGGCCAGGATATCGCCGATCTCCTTGCCGGCATAGGTGCCGTCGTTGCGAATGGTGCGCTTGGCCCGTACCTTTTCGCCAAGGTTGAAGAACGGTGGCCCAGTTAGCTCGACTACATCACTGTCGCGGACGATGTTGCTCATTATCACCTCCTTGCGGACTTGCAGGCCAGACGGCCACGCGCGACCTCCTGCACCATACTGTCCTCATTTTCGGTGAGACGTGCCAACTCAAAAGCCGCAACGCGGGTCACCACTTCCCGGCGGACACGCCAATCGGGATCGCACCGCAGAGCGGCAGGAACTTCGGCGACAGTCGCTGCGCGGCGAGCCACGATCTGGCGGACGCAATAGTTCTGGTCAGACAGCATCGGCACCAATTCCTCACCATCGAGCAGAGTCGCGACCAGTATCTTCACCTCGCGATGCGAATCGTTGCGCAGCGTCAGGATATTGCTCTTGAGCAGTCGCCGAGCTGCATTCGCGCGCACGGCTTCTTCGGCGCCATCTAGCAGCGGTAGCAATAGAAAGAGATTGACGTGCTTGGCCGCGATGGCTCGCACCTCGAAATGCGGATGCGCAGTGTAGGCATTGGCGAGCGCGGGACTCCAGTTGAAAAAACGGTCGTTGTGCCGGGCATAATGGTCGTTGACACAGGCATGCATCAGCCGGCGGCCGCCCGTTTTCTTCAGCGACAGATGAGTGCAGGCGCTGCAATTGACCTCATGGCCCTGCCAGTAGCGGGCCTCGTCGATGTCATCCGTCATCGTCGCCCTATCCGCTTCAGCACGTCCAGAAGGAGCCTGACACCGATCTTGTCGGTCGGGTCGAGTTCGAGCAGCTTTTTCGTGGCCACGCGCCCTTCGTCCAGATTGCCGAGGCGCATCTGCAAGTAGGCATAGCCCGTTCAGCGAAAACAGATAGAAGCGCGGCAGGATGCTTTCGTAGCTGCCGAACGCGGCATCGGCCGCTTTGACCTGCCTCCAATCGTACGAGAGTCCGTTTTCAAGCGCGGCCTGGGTGATGTAACGCCTGGCGATCTCCAGCGCCTCCGACAATCGGCCCTTGTAGAAATAGAAACGGTGGAGGCCGATCAGGACGGCGGCGTGGCCCGGTGCCAGGGCCTGCGCTTGGTGCAGGTGCTTTTCTGCGATCGCGTCCAGGTGATAGGAGAGCCCGGCCTGCCACATATGATCCTCGGCTTCGCGCGGCAGGCCTTTGCTGAGAAGCGTGTGCGCGATCAGTGCCCTCGCGCTCCCGGAAAGCGGATTGCCTGCTACATCCAGGTCCATCGGCAGCTTTCCTCTTCGATTGGGCGGCCTTTGTGGCCTTGCTCGAGCAGCACACCTGCTTCGGGGAAGATCAGACCGGTCTGCGCAGCGGTATCGGTTGAGACAATCGTCACACCGCCGACTAGCGGCCTGCCCCCGGCATAGAGAGAGTTTAGGTCGTTGCGTTCGCCGACTTGCTCACCGGACTCCGGTGCCCGCGCAACACGGATATCGGCCGACAATCCCGAGCAACCGCAGGCCGTAACGGCGAGCCGGAAGCCGGTTTCAGCGGCGCCATGGGCGCGCACCTCAAAACTCATGAATTTTTCCGCAGCCGGCGTCAGCGTGGAATTCACGATCCCTTACTCCCTTATGCCCGCGCCTGATAGCGCGGCAATGAGGGATCGAGCACACAGGTATTGTCGACCGGACAGACCGCCACGCATTGCGGCTCGTCGAAATGGCCGATGCATTCGGTGCATTTCTTAGGCTCAATCACGAACGTCCCGCCCTTCTCCGAGATTGCAACATTCGGGCATTCGAGTTCGCAAGCCGAGCAGCCCGTGCATTGTGAGGCGATGATCTTGAACGGCATCGATATGTCCTTACGCCGCCGAAATCAGCGCGCCCTGCCGAATCGCCGCGTTGCCGCGTTCGACATGCTGGATCTCACCGCTTTGCACCTTGTCGAGATAACGCTTGAACCAGGCGATCGCTGATTTCTCGATGAACTCGTGCGCGTATTGATCAAGTGGCTCGATGCCGGCCTTGATCAGCTCGCTCTTGGGGCACCCGCCGATCTTGGCCACGAACACCGCATGGCAGTCATCGATGGCGCGGATGATGGTCGCAAGGCTGCCCTCCTCAGCATAACCGCCCTGGCAGTAGGGATCGGCGCGACGGTGGCCGACGAATTTGGCGCCCGATGTCGAGAGTTCGTACACCTGGAACTCCTTGGCATGTCCAAAATGCTCGTTGATCAGGCCCGAGCCCTTGGTTGCTACCGCGACCAGGAGATTGATATCACTCGTCTCGCCCGCGAGGTCGGCCAGTTTCTGCTGTTTGGCCGCTACCTTGGCCACGCGCTCCTCCTCAACTTTGGCCTGATAGGCTTTACGCGTCTCGAGGTCGTACTTGACATCCATCGCCATGATCTTCTCCGTGGTGAACTCCGCGCCGCGATCCTCGCCGAGCAGGCCGACAGCATCGGCGCGACACTGCCGGCAATGCCGCATCATGTTCATCTCGCCTTCACAAGCGTCCTGCAGCGCCTTCAATTCCTGCACCGCCGGGCCGCGCTGACCGTTGAGACCGAACACGGTGCCGTGCTGGGGCGCGGAGATCAGCGGCATGATGTTGTGCAGGAACGCGCCGCGCGACTTGACGGCCTTGTTAACGTCGACCAGGTGCTGGTCGTTGATGCCCGGGATCATGACCGAATTGATCTTGCACAAGATCTCGCGCTCCGCGAGCATCTCAAGGCCTTGCAGCTGTCGATTGATCAGCATCTTTGCGGCTTTGACGCCGGTGTAGCGCCTGTGGCCATAGAAAATCCACGGATAGATCTTGGCACCTATTTCGGGATCGATCATGTTGATGGTGATGGTGACGTGGTCGACGTTCAAGCGGGCGATGGTGTCGACGTGATCGGGCAAGGCCAGCCCGTTGGTCGACAGGCACAGCTTGATGTCCGGCGCGGCTTTGGCTACCAGCTCGAACGTCTTGAATGTTTTTTCCGGATTGGCCAGGGGATCGCCGGGGCCCGCGATGCCAAGCACGGTCATCTGCGGAATAGTGGAAGCAACGGCGAGCACTTTCTTCGCCGCCTGCTCAGGGGTGAGCTTCTCACTTACCACACCCGGGCGCGATTCATTGGCGCAGTCATATTTGCGATTGCAGTAATTGCACTGGATATTGCACGCCGGCGCGACCGCGACATGCATGCGGGCGTAATGGTGATGCGCCTCTTCGCTGTAGCAGGGATGGTTCTTCACCTTTTCCCAGATCGCCTGTGGCAGATCGCCTTGGCGGGCCTGCGATCCGCAGCTCGCCTTGTCCCTGCCGCCAAAGGTGCCGCAGCCCTTATGCCGGGTGTGGGCTTGCTTGATCTCGCCGAGACCAGCGGCGCCGCCAAAAGAGCTTGCCTCATTACATTCCGACACATCCATTTGCCATTCTCTCTGCAGGCGGAAACTTCAATTGAGAGTTAGCAACTCGCGTGCCATTAACGGCGCCTCGGAAATTTCTGTCCGATGTCAGGATGTTAGCGATGCCCTCTCGCACGCGACAGATCTTTCGCGGTTGTTGCAAACGTGACAGAAGGCGCAGTGTCGACACTGGAATCCGATCAGGCGCATATCAACGCGTCAAACGACGCTCGCGTTTTACGCTATCCAAGCTCCGCTGAAGGCAAGATCCCATCAGGCAGAGATCAAGATCTCGACCGCGCGCGAAAGCGCAATCGCGAGCGGCGTCAGGGACTGCTCGGCCAGGAAGCGCAGCTCGTTGCGCGAGAGCGCGTCAGGCTCCACAATTGCGTAATGGCTATTGGCTGAGCGTTTGCTGATCTGCCGCGCGTAGGTGCGCAACAGCTGGTCGTTGAACTGACAGCCGATGAAGAGGAAGCTTCGCCCGGTCCTCCGCTCCTTGACGATTTCGGGAATCGGCGTCTGGATGTCGATCTCGGTCAGCACCTCGACATAATCTGCGTCGGAGACCAGGAAGTTCTCGGCGGGCAGCGCGCCGCCGTGCGGTTTGTAGAGGACTGTCGTCCAACTGCCAGCCGCAGCGCGATCGATCTCGTTGCCTTCTGCATCATAGAAGCGATACCAGCGGTTTTCGCCGATGCTTGCGCGGGTGATGCCCTGCACCTCGCCCCATCCCTCGTGCTTGCAAAGCGCAGCACGCATTGCGCCGTCATACCAAGCGTCGACGACGACAGGCAGGGATAGTGAGGCGAGATGATGATGCAGCGGCGTCGGATCGACCGGCGCGGCGAAGGCCTGCGCCATCAATGCCGTCACGGTGGAGCGATGCTTATTGCTCTCGATGTGCTGCGCCGACGCCCAGGGATTGCCCTTGACCCGGCGCGGCAGCGCGACCTTGCTGGCGAAAAAGGCGGCTAGCGCCTCCGGCGTCATCGGGACATCCGGCTTGGACAACTCGGCGACGCCAGGTCCGAGATAGGGAACAATGCTGCCGGCACGCAGCCTAGCTGCGACGTTAGTGAGAATCGCCTCAGCATCGGCCGCGTTTACAAAATCGATTTGTCGGATCGCCTTCATCGCTCGTCCCCGTTCTCGCCACGCTTCCTGGCATTGATGGTGATCGGCAGCGGCGTGTCGCTCGCCATGTCGGGCAGATCGAGCACCCAGCCATTGGCTATTCTGATCCAACCGCCCCACAGCGTCTCGTGCTCGGACTCCACGATCGGCTCTTCAAGATCCTTTTTCGGCACGTAAATCGATAGGCCCGCCTCCGGAGAGCGGCGGATCATGATTTTCATGAGATCAACTCCGTGAATGGGCCGGATCGCTGATGGGATTGGCGCGCTCCCGCGACATGGCGCGCAAGTGAGCTACGATGTCGGACAGAGTGCGGATGACCAGATCTATTTCTTCGACAGCGGTTTCATGCGACAGCGAAAAGCGCACCGCGCCACGTAGGCTCCTCGCCGGCAGGTTCATGGCGCTCAGCACATGAGATGGCTCCATCGAGCCGGAGCTGCACGCTGATCCGAGCGAAGCGGCAATGCCGGCGCGATTGAGATGGTGGACGATCGCTTCGCCTTCGAGATGCTCGAAGGCGATATTAGCCGTGTTCGGCAGCCGGCAGCTGACATCGCCGAGGACCATGCAGTGGCCGTTCTGTAACATCGCTTGTTCCAGGCGATCGCGCAACGCACCAACGCGAACGCGTTCGGCCTCGAGGCGCTCTGCCGCAAGTTTTGCAGCTTTTCCAAGACCGACGATGCCGGGAACGTTCTCGGTTCCGCCGCGGCGCCGTCGCTCCTGTGCTCCGCCCCAAATCAGCGGCCTGAATTTTGTGCCTTTGCGCAAATAGAGCGCGCCAACTCCCTTGGGTCCGTGCAGCTTGTGCGCGGACATCGACAGCATGTCGATATCACTAACCTTTAGGTCAATCGGCACCCTGCCTATGGCCTGCACCGCATCGGTGTGAAACAGCGCGCCGGACGCGCGCGCCATCCTGGCCAGATCTTCAACCGGGAAAATGTTTCCGGTTTCGTTGTTGGCCCACATGACAGACGCTACCGCCGTGCGTGGTCCAAGCGCCCAGCGAAAAGCCTCGACATCAAGTCTGCCGCGCGAATCCACCGGGATCAGATGGGTCTTGACACCCCTTGTCGCCAACTCTTTGACCAGCGCCAGGATCGCCTGGTGCTCGACGGAGGTGGTGACGATCTCGTCCCGCCCCTCCTGGGTCACAAGCGCGGAGAGAATGGCGGCGTTGTTGGATTCGGTGCCGCCAGATGTGAAGACGATCTCATGATCGTAGGCAGCCCCTAACAAGGCCTTCAGGCTGCGGCGCGCCTGCTTCACGGCGCCCGCGATCTTGTTCCCGAAGGCATGAGCGGAGGAGGCATTGCCAAACTGCTCGGTGAAGAACGGCAACATGGCTTCGACAACGCAGGGATCCGTCCGCGTTGTCGCATTGTTGTCGAGATAAACCGACACAAACGCCTCGTTCAATGCCGCGCTTTGGCGGCGCCGGCGACCGGGATCAGGCGAACGAATTCGCCGAGCCTTTCGACCAGTCGCGTCTGAATACCTTCCAGCGTAAAGCTCGAAAGCTTGCAGAACGCGCAGGCACCGGTCAGCTTGACCATGATTTTGTTGCCGTCGATCTCGACAAGCTGACAGTCGCCGCCGTCGCGCTGCAGATTGGGACGGATCTCCTCGATCACAGCGCGAATGATTTGCGCCCGATCGGTCTCAGTCACCGGCGGTTGCTTCAGTTGTTTGGACTCGACCAGCATGCTTCGAGTTCTCTTGTCATCAGCCGAAGGATTTGCCACAGGAGCAGCTCGACCTTGCGTTCGGATTGTCGAACCTGAAGCCCGAACCCTCCAGCGCCACCACGAAATCGATGGTCGTGCCGGCGAGGTGCTCATGGCTTCTATTGTCGACGAACAACTTGACCCCATCGTGCTCGATCACGGTGTCGTCGGGCTTCGGCTCGTCGGCCAGGCCCATCATGTATTTGAATCCGGCGCAGCCGCCGGCCTCGACCGTAATGCGCAGGCCGCTCGCCGGCTGCGGCGACGTTGAAATCGCGCCCTTGACCGCATTCACTGCGCTATTCGTCAGATTAATCATGGATCACCCTTGATTTGCCTCGGTCGGTTGCCTGCGAATTGGCAAGTCGCATGCCAGCGAGCACGCAGTTGAAAATGCTCGCCTTTTCGAATCGCGCCTGTTGACCTTGCGACGCTTGTCCGGTTCCTGACAACGGTCTTCCAACGATCGCGGCGCGCTTGCCTGTTTTCTTTATGGATTCCGCCGATAAAGCGTGGCGTACGCGGCGGCAAACAACTTGCATTGCGTGTCGCGCCGGCCGAGGTGTCCGGCGATTGTCTTAGATCGAGGAACGATTTTTCATGACAGCAATTGAGAACACCGCGCTCGGCCGGCTGGAGAAGGAGGGGCGCCTGCTCAACGCCGTATTCAAGGGCGCGACCATCAGGCCGGGCCGGTTCGGCTTTCGCGGCGATATCGCGCTGAAATTCCAGGCCCAGGTCGCGGACGAGAAACGGCCGCCCGACATTTCGATCGAGCAGGTGCTGACGGTCGCCGAGGAAGGCGAAAACACCATTCCGGTGCTGGCCGGCTACCTGCACTCCTTCGCCTATCTCGCTGACGTCGCCAAGGTTCTTGACGGCGCGCTAAGCCCTGACGGCAGCTACTTCATTTTCTGCAACAACATAGACCTGTTGGCGAAATACCGAACCAAGCTCGGCGATATCACCTTCCACGTGCTGCCGTGCGATCAATCCACCGTCTGGAAGGAAATGATGTACCTGGTCGGCGTCGACAAGAACGATATCAAGAGGCTCGATGCGGGTGGCAGGCTCGATTATCTAATCGACGCGGCCAAGCATGTCGATGCGTCCTTTGACGATGTCTCTTACGAATACGGGCTGAAGAAGATGGAGCCTGTGAAAAACCGCAACGAGAACCGGCCGGTCTGAGCGCTGGCTTCAGCTCTTGCCGGAGGGGTCCTCGTCCTCGAGGAGCCGCACGCCGGTGACGCAGATGTCGCCTTCCAACACCGTCAACGTGATGGGCGTGAGTCCGCTACCCTTGCACGGGCCATCAACGCAGCGGCCGGTGCCGAGCTCGAAGGCCGAGCCGTGCTTGCCGCACATCAGTCGGATGCCGCTGGGATCGAGGAACTGGTTGCGATCCCAGTCGAGATTGACGCCTTTGTGCGGGCATCTGTTGAGATAGCCAAACACCTGCTTACCCCAGCGCACGACAATAATGGGCCACGGCCTGTGGCTGCCGTCTTCGTCTAGTATTACGAGGTGGAAGCCCATGGCGCGCCGACTTGGAATGTCGTTGAAGCCGCAGATCGCATAGGCGGAATTCGGCGGCATCCGTTGCTCGTTCATGACAAGACCCCTGTCATTGATCACCCTGCGATCAGCCCTGCAAAAATCGCGCAAGTGGCGGATCTCCTCACCTTTTGGGGAACCCGATGCGCGACGTCGACCTCATTTCGATGAGCGAGATATTTGATCTGAGGCCGCGTCGACCGCAGCTCCTTCGTGTTGCTGTCCAGGACTGACCATTTTGTCGCATCTTGCAGGCGCGACAGAGGCCGCTTCGATGCCTACTACACGGCCTTGCGCCGGCAGCTTCCGGCGTTGCGTGCTAACCAGGCATTGGCGCGGCTCTGGAATCAGGGCGGCTAGCCAGTATGCGGACCAATATTTGGATCACCCGATGGCGACGCTGATCAAGACCACACTGGACGGACACAAGCTCGAGGTTATTGGGCTTGCCATCTGTCTCGACGACAAGCTCGAAGCAATTGAATTGATCGTGATGCTAGCGCACCCGAATCGGCGCGCCATCCTGGCCGCTGTCCCGCAGGCCACCGATATGTCCGGCGGCGTGCTGTTGACGCGAGAGGGGCGGACATCGCGTTCGCCTCCTTAAGCAAGCCGAAGCGACGACGCTGGCCAATCCCGGCGCCAGCAACGAACGTTTCCGCATCGCCGCGATGTGGAAGGCGCGCGCGCGAACAGAGGATCGAGTGATCCTCCCTCCCCCTCCGCGGAGGGTCGGGCGAGGGGCTCATCCGCGAGCGCAGCGCATGGAGAGTCCCCTCGCCCGATGCTTGGTGTCGACCTCGCTCCGCTCCATAGGAGAAGTAAACAGAGGCGTCGCTAAGCCGCTTCCGCCGAGGCGGGCGCGTGAGTCTGGCAGTCGGTCGGACAGACCCGGGCGCAGGCGCCGCAGCCGATGCAGGCGCCCTGATCATTCATCACCATAATCTTCTTCTCGATCTCATCGTCGTCATCATCGAGATCGACAAGCTCGCCCTCCTCGTTGATCCCCTTCAACGTCATGACGTTCCGACCGCAGACCTTGAAGCAGCGGCCACAGCCGATGCAGTGGTTGGGATCGATCGAGATCAGGTAATCCGGCGTCCAGTTGCGACCATCGCGCGTTGCAAATGACATGCTGGGATCCCCTTACGTCCTTTCCAGTGCCTTCAGATCCTCGCGCTTTCGCTCGAGTTCGGCAAAGGCATCGTGCGCCTTCTGAGCCACCGCCATGATCGACGTCCAGTTGGCGGGCAATTCCTCCGAAAGGTCGTGCAGATCCATCTTGGCCTGTGTGGCCTTGGTCGACAGCTTTTTTATCTCTACTTTCAGCGTCTCAAGATCGCTCATGAGCTGCCCCTCAATAGTTCGCCACGTCGGGATATTTCTGGATCATCTTGATGCCGCTTCTGACATATTTGCCACCCTCGGCAGCCAGCTTTGAGAGGCTGTCGAAGCCGAATCGATGCACATCGCGCAGCTGCTTGCTTAATACGATCAGCCGGCCGCCGATCAGCACCATGCGGCCAAAGCCTTCATGGTGCATCTTCAGCATCGGCTGGATCATCACACCCGTCGCCTTCTCGATCGAGAGGGCAACTGCATTGAAGAACAGCTCCAGCCGCCAGACCGTATCCGGATCGGGATCGCCGACGATAGGCAACGCGCGCCGCTTCTCCCTGTCGAGTATGTAGGGCTCGAGCAGATCGAGATCGCTCTTGTCTTCCCAGGCGCCATTTATGTCCTGAGCGCGCCAGATCCTGACCAGCTCTTTTACGAACGGCGCATCGAGAGCGACGCTCGTGGCTTGCAGTATTTCTACTGTCTCAGTCATATCACCCTCACTTTTCGAAATCGAACGTGCGCTCCTGTCCCCTTGCCAGTGCCTTGCGCAGCCAGGGAGGTGGCGTACCCTTCAGCACGCGTTGTAGCTTTTCGAGCAGGTCAAGTATGCTCTCGGGCTTGTTCACCTTGATGGGATGTATACCGTTCGCCACCACTCGCGCGGCGGCAGATCCGCCGATGGCAACGACATAGAGGATGGCGCAATCCTTGATCGCCTCGAGCTTGGGCGCAAGCTTGTCCTCGTTGCCGTCTTCCTTGACATCACCCTCGAACTGGAAGGCTTTCAGAAACACGTGCCCGTCTGGCCAAACATCATAGATGGCAATGTTCTTGGCCCAGCCGAAATGCGCATCAACGCGCCTCAAGTCCTGGGTAGCAAATGCGACCTTCATGCAATCGACCTCTCTGTCGCGTCAATAAAGCTGTGGGCGCCCGGACCTGCAGGCTGGCATTGGTGATCGCCAGGTATCGGGCGTCGGCTGGTGATTTTCCTCGCGGTCGGCGATAATGAGATTGGCGATATCGAAGATCAGATCGCGCGTGCCGCGGTAACCGACGGATAGCTGGTGTCCCGCGCCGATCCGATCGAACATTGGAAATCCCGCGCGATAGAACGGAATGTTTAGCCGTGCGGCGGCTTGGCGACCATGCGAATGGGTGATCAAAAGATCGCATGCGCGCGCCTTCGCGAGTTCCTCCAGATCTTCGAGATCGCCGATCAGCACCTCGTTCGTCTTAACGCGCTCGAGCACTGGCGATTGCGTCGTAGTCACGGCCGCAGTGACCTGCGCGCCCATCTCGTGCAGCATGCTGGAGACATCGAACAACAAGTCGGGCTCCGCGCCGATCGCGAGCCTCCGGCCAGCGATGTGGAAATGCGCATCGAGCATGGCATCGGCGAGCTGGCCTCGCTGCCGCCGATATTTTGATGGTATCGGGCGTTCGCTGATCTCGCTCAGGAACGCGATGAATTGATCGTTGGGGATAAGTCCGCAAAGCCGCTCGAACAGACGGAACGGCACCCCCGCCTTGGCCTGCATGTTTTCCGCTGCCCGCCGCATCTGCGCCCCGATGGCAATGGTCCAGCCGGCCCGGCCCATGCTCACGACTTCGTCGACCCCGATGCCGCCGATGGTCGTCGGTGTGAACTCGTCCGGGATATGACCGTCCAGCGATCCCGCCAGATCAGGCAGGAAGGATGGCTTGAGGCCGAAATCCTCCAAAATGGTCCTGAGTTCGTCGAGATCACCCGGCGTTAGGTGACATCCGGGCAGGACATTCACTTGCGCGGGATCGCGCTCAGTCTCGACCGCCGGCGCCTCCACCAGCACCTCGACCATGCGAGCCACTGTCTTCTCCCAGCCGTCTTGGAATGCGTCCTTGAAATCGGGCGTCGAGAGATAGACTAGAGGAAACTTGGCGAGCTGCGGATGCCTGTCGCGAATCAGCTTGATGTAGGCGTTGACATCATCGCCATTCGTTTCGGTCACCCCGGTCGAGCAGATCCCGATGATCTCCGGCTTGGTCCGGTTGTAGATGTTGAGTATAGACTGCTCGACATTTTCATAGCCGCCGAGCACGGTCGTCACCTCGCTCATCGCAGTGGTCTGCAGCGGCACCGCCTCCTTGAAATGCCGCACGAACAGTGTGAGCCCGAAGGATGTGCAGCCCTGCGAACCGTGCAGAATCGGCATCGCCCCACGCAGCCCTAAGAAGGCAAATGCGCCGCCGATCGGCTGGCTCACCTTCAGCGGGTTGACCGCACAGGCCTTCTTCGGCGCGGTGACGATGGCCATGACGACATCCTACTCCGCGGCCTGCAGCAAGGCAGGCGGCGAGGAGACCGGCATGGCCGCCAAGATGTCTTCGATCCGCCTCTTGCAGCAGCCACCGACCGCGTCGGTGTGCTGTCTGACTGCCTCGACGCTGGTGAGGCCACGCGAGCGGATCGCATCCTCGATCGTACCGAAATCGACTGCCTTGCAAAGGCAGATCTTGTTCGCGCGGCGGGTCGTCTCGGCAAGTGCGTGATCGAGAGCGATTTCGGCGGCGTGCGGGTCCGTCGGCGCAATGGCCTTGAGGTGCCGAATATTGCCTTTATCGTCCCACGGCGCCGTGCGGCGCAACTGCTCCCACATCGGGTTGAACAGTGCTTTGTCGATCTCCTCGATCAGCTTCACCATCCCGAGGTAGCCCATGTAGGCGTGGTAGCGCTCCTGGTTGATGTCGAGCCAGGGCATCGCCGCCTTGAGCGCGACGAATTGCGATTTGCCGCCCGAGAGCATGATGTCCGCTTTCGCGTCCTTCAGCATCCTATATATTTCGCGCGGCATCATGTCCTCGATCATGTGGGCGTGCTCGCCCATCAGCTCCTTGATCCGCTCCTTGTCCTCCTTGGTGGATTTCTTGACGCTGGTGCCGATCAGGTCGAGTCCGGCCTCCTGCAGGGCCGCCACCACGGACCAGGATTTGACGCCGCCGGTGATCAGCAACGCCCTCTTGCCCGCAAAGCGAGGCTTATAGGGTTCGATCGCGGCCCAGGCCCGCGCCTCCTCGCGCGCGATCACCGCCTCGGTGCGCTCGATCAGATCTTCCGGCGCCCCGCGCTCGACTAAAAGTCGCGCAATCTCGCGCAGTGAATCGCTAGAGTCCTGGATGCCGTAGAACGAGCCTTCGAAGAACGGAATGCCGTAACGCTTCTCCATCTTGCGCGCGACATTGATCATCGCCTTCGAACATACCATCATGGCGGCGCGCGCCCGGTGCGACGAGGCGACTTCGCGATATTTGCCATCGCCCGAGATGCAGGAGAGGATGCGGATACCGAGCTCGTCGAACAGCGGCTTGATCTGCCAAAGCTCGCCCGACAGGTTGTATTCACCGATCAGGTTGATATCGTAGGGCGTGGTGTGGTCTGGCTCTTCGGTGCCGATGACGTGCTCAAGCAAGGCCTCCCCGGCAAGCTTGCAGCCGAGGCTTTTTGGACCTACGAAGCCGGGCGAATTGACCGGAATCACCGGCTTGCCGAATTTCCGAGAAGCAGCCTTGCAGACCGCGTTGATATCGTCGCCGATCATGGCCGGAACGCAGGTCTGATAGACAAAGATCGCCGCCGGATTGTACTTTTCTAAGATCTCCCTGATTGCCTTGTAAAGTCGCTTCTCACCGCCAAACACGATGTCGGTTTCGCTCATGTCGGTCGTCAAGCCCGTGCGCCAGATGCTGGGACCAGATGAAGCTGCACCGCGGTTGTCCCAGGAATTACCCTCACAGGCGATCGGCCCGTGCACCAGATGGGCGACGTCGGTAAACGGTTGCAGCGCGATCTTTGCACCGTCGAAGGCGCAGCCGCCCGCGGCGCTTCCCGGCTGCAGCTGCTTGGTGCAGCCCTTCTTGCGCTCGGCCTCCGACTTGTTGGCGTTCTTGGCGCAGCCCGGCTCGTTAAAGATATTCTGAATGGTGGCTGAAAGCGAACCCATTTCTCTCCCCTTAACCGAGGTTTTCGTGCGCAGCCCTTCGGTCGCCGGGCCCATCGCCGGGCGAGGCTTTCGTCCGCCGGCGATGGCGCATGTCGTCGTCATTAACGAATGATATCGAAGCTGTAGTCAGTCTTGCCGGCAATGTTGGTGTTCTTGTCGATTTCCTCGAAGATCTTATCGAGAATCTTCACCAGCACGTTCATGCCGCCCTGATAGCCCCACACTGGATAGCGGTGATGGTGATGCCGATCAAAAATCGGGAAGCCGATTCGGATCAGCGGAGTGCCAGTGTCGCGCTCCAGATACTTGCCATAAGTGTTACCGATCAGGAAATCGACGGGCTCGGTGAACAGCAACGAGCGCATGTGCCAGAGGTCTCGCCCCCGATAGGCGTGGCAGTTCTGCCCAAAAGACGAGCCCGCAAACAGCGCCCGGATTTTCTCCTCCCAGGCCTTGTTGCCGTTGGTGGCGAGCACATGGATCGGTTCGGCGCCAAGTTCTAGCAGGAAGGCAGCTAGCCCATAGCAGAGATCTGGATCGCCATAGATCGCGAATTTCTTGCCATGGATATGCGCGTTGGAGTCAGCCATCGCGTCGACCAGGCGGCCGCGCTCTCGCGTCAGTTCCTCTGGGATATCTTTGCCGCTGATGCGCGACAACGCCATAAGGAACTCATCCGTTGCGGACACGCCCACCGGATAGTTGAAAGCCACGACCTCATGGCCACGATCGGAAATGAACGGGAGCGTCTTTTCCGTGCACCACTGCTGCATTGAGATTGTCGCCTTGGCGTGAACCGCGTTCGCGGCGTCTTCCAGCGTAGTGCCGCCGTCATACATCCGGAATTCGCCGTCAGTCGGCGTATCGAACACATCGGAGTTGTCCGCGAGGATGGTGTACTGGATGCCCATCAGTTCGAAGATGCGCTTGATCTCGCGGAGATTACCGACGGTGTACCCATCAAAGCCGCCGATGAAGTTGATCTTCTCGTTGGGGGCGCGCTCGAGTTTCGGCGCTGTTCCAGCCTTGCCGTCCCAGAAATGCTCCAGTATGCCCTTAAGCGCATTGTCGTAACCGGTGACGTGGCTACCCACAAAGGCTGGCGTGTGCGCGAAAGGCACATCGAACTCCGCCGGAACCGAGCCTTTCTCCTTGGACGTTTTGATAAAGGCGTTGAGGTCGTCACCGATGACCTCAGCCATGCAGGTGGTGGAGACCGCGATCATCCGGGGCTTGTACATGTTGTAGCTGTTGGCGAGCCCATCGATCATGTTGTTCAAACCGCCGAATACCGCAGCATCTTCCGTCATCGACGAGGAGACACAGGAGCTCGGCTCCTTGAAGTGCCGCGACAGATGGCTGCGATAATAGGCCACGCAGCCCTGCGAGCCGTGTACGAAGGGCAGCGTGCCTTCGAAGCCAACGGAGGCGAACACCGCGCCGAGCGGCTGGCAGGCCTTGGCAGGGTTCACCGTCAGCGCTTCCCGCGCAAAGTTTTTTTCACGATATTCGGGCGTCTTAGTCCATTCGCGGATGCGTTCGACCTCCGCGGGATCGCGGGGGTTTTCGAACATCTTCTTCTTGTTGGCCAGCATCTGCTGGTATTCCGGACCGCGGAACAGCTCGAAGTGATCGAGCACGTGTTCTGCATTCTGCGCCATGGTGTCCCTTTCGAATAATCGTGATCAATGTTGGCTTCGGCCTCACGCCGAGAGTCTGACAGGCAGGTTATTCCGCAGCCAGAAGCTTCGGCTTGGCGACGTCCTTCCAGGGCGCCTTGGTCTTCCTCCAGATCGGTGAGTTGATGGCTATGTCCATGTCGCGCGCGAAGATCGCAAACCCGTCATAGCCGTGATACGGACCCGAATAGTCCCAGGAGTGCATCTGCCGGAACGGCACACCCATCTTCTGGAACACATATTTTTCCTTGATGCCGGAGCCGACAAGGTCGGGCTGCATCTTCTCGACGAAATGCTCGAACTCGTATCCGGTGACGTCGTCATAGATCAGCGTTCCGTCTTTCACATAATGCTGGGCGGTACGCTGATAGTCGTCATTGTGCCCGAATTCGTAGCCGGTGCCGACGACCTCCATTCCGAGGTCCTCATAAGCGCCGATCACATGACGCGGACGAAGACCACCGACGAACAGCATCACGGTCTTGCCTTCCAGGCGCGAGCGATATTTTGCGATCACTGCGTCCACCAGTGGCTGATATTTCGCAATCACCCGCTCGGCGCCCTCTTTGATTTTGTCATCGAAATGGTCGGCGATCTTGCGCAGCGACTCCGCGATCTTTGAGGGCCCGAAGAAGTTATATTCGCACCACGGAATTCCGAACTTCTCCTCCATGTGGCGCGAGATGTAGTTCATCGACCGATAGCAGTGCAGCACATTGAGCTTCGCCTTCGGCGTTGCCTCGAGCTCGGCCAGCGACCCGTCGCCGGACCACTGCGCGATCACGCGCAGGCCCATTTCTTCAAGTAGGATGCGGGACGACCAGGCGTCACCGCCGATGTTATAGTCGCCGATGATCGCGACGTCGTAGGGCGTCGACTCAAACTTTGACTTGCTCTCGGGCGCGATCTTGTCGAACACCCAATCCCGCACAGCGTCGTTCGCGATGTGATGCCCGAGCGACTGCGACACACCACGAAAACCCTCGCAGCGAACCGGCACGATGGTCTTGCCGCCATACTCCTTCGACTTCACCCTGGACACCGCCTCGATATCATCGCCGATCAGGCCGATCGGGCATTCCGACTGGATGGTGATGCCGTTGTTGAGCGGGAACAGCTCCTGGATCTCATCGATGATCTTGGCGAGCTTCTTGTCGCCGCCGAACACGATATCCTTTTCCTGGAAATCGGAAGTGAACTGCAACGTCACGAAAGTATCGATGCCCGTCGTGCCGACGTAGTAGTTGCGCCGCGATCCCCACGAGTACTGGCCACAGCCAACCGGACCGTGGCTGATGTGGATCATGTCCTTGATCGGCCCCCAGACCACGCCCTTCGAACCTGCGTAAGCGCAGCCGCGGATCGTCATCACGCCCGGGATGGATTTGAGGTTGGACTTGACGCCACAATCGGACTTGCCGTCCTCGTGCACGTTGAGGTGCTTGGCGCGCCTTTTCGCGGTCTTCTCGGGATAGACCTTGAGCACTTCCTCGATAATCTTTTTATTGCGGGCCTTGATTTCTGCGACACTCCTCGTCGTGACGAGACTCATGCTGATATCCTTCGAAGGTTTCCTGTTTCGAGACGGCTCGGCCAAGAGTTTTGCAACGAGCATGCCAGCAGGGCCTGAACGCAAAACTCATCGCGTTTAGAAGTAGATAGTGCGTTCGCACGGCGAGCTGGACTGTTGTTGCAAACCCGACATCGAAGGGACCTAGAGACGTTTTGGTTTGTTCCTGTTTCAAACAAAACAACGGTGGCTAGGTGGCTTTGCACCTCCGAAGCCGCCGAAGGGTGCGGTAGGCGGCGGGCCTGCTGGCGCAAGCAGCATGTAACCGGGCGAATTTAATGCAGGGCTGCGCCATCCAGGTCCGGCCCGCCACCACCATCCATCGCGAGAAGGCCGATCGGTGCTCACCTTCATCGGCGACGGTGCACATTGTGCGTGCCTCGTCGCCATCCTGATCCTAATGCTATGGGCCAGCCAGCCCACCGCGATGGTCACAGCCGAACCCCCAAGCTGCTGGTCGAGGAGCTCAGCTTGCGCCACGCCGGCCTTCTGCAATTCCTTATGCAAAGTGGTGACAGCGGAGACCGAATCGAACACGGCGTCGACGGGCGATCTTGCGCTGCCCTGACGGCTCTTCGCCGGGCCGGGTGCGACCCCTTCTGGGATCGCCACCTCACGCACGGGGCTGCCGAGCTTCCCGTAGGTCTTGAGATTTCCTGATCAATTTCATCGATCGAAGACAGTTTCTTCGGCAGCCGCGTCGGACTTAATAAACGTCTCGAACCGTATCGATACTGGTCGACGTCGATCCGCTGGACTGGTCGGGAGCGTCTCCTGTACATGCAACCCGGAGCTCGAGGGAGCACAGTCCCGGTTTCCGATGAGGGCTACTGTGTGCCGGCTCTGCCGCATACCCTCCCTTATCCTACCCGCCGCTCCGGGCCGGCGACCACGCCAATCAAGCAGCCGGATCAGAAAGTCCGAAGTCTCGATCTTGTCCCGCGTCGCAAGGCCCACTCACCGGCCGCGCCTCTATGCAGGCACGCAGGTATCGGATATCGGACAGACGGCAGCGCATTGCGGCGTGTCGAAATGCTCATCGCATTCCGTGCACTGCTTCGGATCGATCATGTACGTGTCGTTCTTGAGCGTGATTGCAGCATTGGGACATTCGAACTCACATGCGCCACAGACGCTGCACTGGGAGGCCATAATCTTGTAAGCCATCACTGCGATTCCTTGAGGAGGCGAGCCGGACGTCTTCCTCCCTTTCAAGGCGCGTGCCAAAACTTCGGAACTTGATTTATCTCGGAATTTTTCCTTTGCGTTGTCGTGGGCGCGGCGACATGTCGTAACTCCGACACTCCGCAGCTCAGCGTGAAGCGCCTCCGCTTTTCGGAAGAGTAGGCCATCGGATTTTGAGGAGCAGAGCTGGGCGTTTCGGTCGCCAATCGGTGCCGAAAGCGCAGCAAGAACCCGCTCTCTACAACCAGCCAGACCAAGCGCTGATGAAGAGGTCTGACGAGTGGTCATAACGTGCTTCTCTGAGAACACATGGATTCCAATTTGAGATTGGACCTCAGGCTGGGGAGAGCACTTCTCCCTTCAGGCTTCATACTCGGCACACGAAAAAAGGGCCGCTTGAATGAACAAGCGGCCCAAGTCTAGGGAGGAAAAGCCCAAGGAGGGCAGCGATAGCGCACGGCGCTACCGCTACGCACCAATATGCATTGGCAGTGCACAATGCAAGAGGTTGACGTGCGGATCGACGTCGGAGCACGTCTCTTACCCAGCTTTGTTCACAACCATTCGAACAATTTACGGAACAAATTCGGGCCGCGAGCCCGCATTGACCAAGCACTTGGTGTTGCTGTTGGGCGAACCAATTTCGTTAATCGCGAAACGGCGCGAGTGAGCGCTGATTGAAAAACTACAAAACTTATGCGTATCCACCGTCACCTTACCAGTGGCATCTCTCAAGAGATAAATTGCGCGCTTAACTGAAAAAGCAGAAGTCCGGCCGACCGATGAGAGTGAACAGCGCTCTTGTAAGCCGAGAGTTAAGTATATTTTATTCGGGTCTTAGAGGGGTTTGAATCGTACGTAACGTCAGGCTGTACGACCTTCCTAGCAAAATCGGCGCCCCCGATGGCGCCACAGTATGTTTGGGAAGAAGCAAGCGCCCGCAACCTGAGATGCCCCGATACCCCCATTTCTCATTCTGCTTTCAGTCTACTTTGCTTGCGTCGCGGTGTGTTGCGCCGCGCTCGTAAGGCGTTCTAATAGGCGGCGTGAGCGCTATCGTCCGCACGCGCCTTACGTTCAGACAAGTTCCTGTTCCGAAGAACGCCCCATTCAATTACCAGCGGCGGGCATTCTATGAAACTTGGGAATAGAGTTGGTGTTTCCATGAGGAGAGTTACCAGCGGGGCCCTCTGGGGCCCCTCTATGCTTTGAACTACCGAATTGGCGCCGTGTTCGATATCCGCAACCACAACGACGTACGGCGCTCAGCCAATGCCGGGCGGTAGCTGCTCTGCGCTGTCCGATCTTCCTTTTCTGGCGCACAACGATTAGCATCAGTTGCGGCATGCTGTTTGCCTTCTCGTCCGGTGGCCCGCGAACCACGGCCGGATGGCATCAACGCTCTGTTTGCTCCGAACCAGTTCGATCGCCGCAGTCTTGGGCCCTCACCTGGTCGAGCGATTTCGCGATTTGGGCGAGATTGCTACACCTTGTTGCCACTCGTTCGGCGTTCGTCCGTCGCGGGCAACGCAAATACTAGAATCAGAAGCGACTTGCGAAGAAACGTCAGCGCAGCCGTTGAGCTTGCCCTGACTTCTATCGATTCCCGTGAATTCGTTTGATTGCAGGGTAAACCGATTCAAGTCCGTTACCAGGGCGGTCTCGAGATCGGTTGGATCGATCTGCTTCTTGAGGTTGGCCGTAAGCTTCTCGCGATCGAGTTCACCTTCCCACCAGGCGACGACCACGCAGGCGACGCCATTTCCGCAGAGATTAGTGAGCGCGCGGCATTCGCTCATAAACTTGTCGATGCCGAGCACGATCGCCATGCCCGGCACCAGCCGCGGATCGACTACGGCGAGCGTCGCCGCCAGCGTAACGAAGCCCGCGCCGGTGATGCCGGAGGCGCCCTTTGAGGTCAGCATGGCAACGAACAGGATGGTCAGTTGCTGGCCAAAGGAAATATTGACGCCGAGCGCCTGCGCAATGAACAGCGTCGCCAGCGTCATGTAGATGTTGGTGCCGTCGAGGTTGAACGAATATCCCGTCGGCACGACGAGCCCGACCACCGATTTGGAGCAACCGAGACGCTCAAGCTTCTCCATCAGGGACGGCAGCGCGCTTTCCGAGGAGGAGGTCCCGAGCACGATCAGCAGTTCATCCTTGATATAGGCCAGGAACTTGAAGATCGAGAAGCCGGCTATCCGTGCGATAATGCCGAGCACGACGAACACGAACAGCGCTGCCGTGACATAGAACGTCGCGATCAGCCCGATCAGGTTGAGGATCGCACCGGAGCCGAATTTTCCGATGGTGTAGGCCATGGCGCCGAACGCGCCGATCGGCGCCGCGTGCATCACAATCGAGATCACGCCGAACACGCCATGCGCGGCGTCGTCGATGAAAGAGCGGATGGTTTGACCGCGCTCGCCAAGGCCCATTAGCGCGAAGCCGAACAGGATTGAGAACAACAGCACCTGCAGGATCTCGCCCTGCGCGAACGCGCCGACCACGGTGTCGGGAATGATATGCAGGATGAAGTCGACGGTCTTCTGCGCCTCCGCCTGCTTCGCGTAGTTGGCCACTGCTTGTGCGTTCGCCGCGGCGCTGCCAAATCCTGCGCCGGGCCGCACCAGATTGCCGACGATGAGGCCGATCACCAGAGTGAAAGTGGATACAATCTCGAAATAAACCAGCGCCTTAATGCCGATGCGTCCGACCTTTTTGGCGTCCTGGATGTGCGCTATGCCCGAAACCACCGTGCAGAAGATGATCGGCGCAATCACCATCTTGATCAGCTTGATGAAGCCATCGCCGAGCGCCTTGATCCAGTCATTGGTAGCTAGATTTGGCCAGAGCCAGCCAACGAGGGCACCGAGCATGATCGCGATCAGCACCTGAACGTAGAGGATGCGGTACCACGGTTTAGATGCGGCGGGCGCAGTCGGCGCCTTCTCCATCGCAATCGTTGCCGCCATGACGTTTACTCCCTCTTGTTTTTTTCATGCATTGCCGCTTAGGCGTTGCGCAGCCTATGCGGTGATATGGACCTTCCAAATCTCGCGCTATTGCGCCTTTCACGGCGATGGGTCGATGCAAGCAACCCTTCAGTCCATATTACCTTCCGCAGCGAAGCCGTCGACCGAACCCATTCACCATCGACGCGACCGCGGTGTAGTTTTGATCAGGATTGCATGCTACAACCTGACGCTACGTGAGGTTCAAGGCATTTCAATAGTCCGCTTAACGATATTCTATTCTTGCCCGTCCTCGGCTCTGCGCCATCATACCGATCGCGCCACAATTCGAACTTAGGTTGATCGGCATGAAGATGCCACGACGTCAATTTCTTGACGGGAATTTTGCGCGGCATTGATCTGCTGCCCTGATTGATCTCGGCTGGTGGGATTATGGAAACAGCCGTCCGCAAAGAGGGCTGGAGGATAGCGCCTGGATACGATCCAGTCGTTCGTCTGCCTCGGCCTGCTCCCGGAAATTGGGCTCGGCTGCTCGGCCAAACCGGCAAGCTCCGGATCGACTTCCGAATGAGATCTTTGTTCCGGCGAACTATTTCCGAAGCGCCAAATGAGTAACGCAAGCGGCGTGGATGCGGCGGCATTGAGCTCGGCGTCGCTCAACTGGTCCACCAGACCGAGCACGTGATGCCAGACATACCAGTCGACAAAAAGGAAACGACCCCGCTATGTCTGAGCTTGATCGACCCTAACCACGGCGCCCAGCATCGCCGCGGTCGCGGCAAACACTGAACGCGTACAAACCCCGTTGTCCCAAGCCGGCCTAGTCTCTATTCAGAGATCACCGGGTGGACCCAATGTGCGACGCTCCCCACGAATACTCCACTCTCACTCTGCTGCTGGCGGTCTGCGTGTCCTCCGCGGTCCGGCACCTCCACATGTCCGCGACCGCCGTCGGCGTGACGCTCGGGATGTATGGTCTCGCGGCTACGCGGGTGATGCAGCGGCTCGCCTTCGGCATCGTGATCGACTCGGGCCAGTGACGGGATTCATCTCTCCAGCCGTGATGGCGCTGACCACCATCGTGCCGACGCCGCTCCTCGCGGGGGCCTCAGCTTCTTCCTGCTCAGCGCGGGCGGGATCCGATGGGTGATCTCGCGACGACGCTGCGGCAATCGGTGACGCCGCCTGCTCGGCCGCATCTTCGCGATCACTGATGAGCTATGGCGGCCGCCAGCTCGGCTCCGCGTTAGGAGCCATCGACGGCAGGCTGATGGGACGGAGACTTGCCTCTATCTGGCGGGCCGCGATCTTCGCCGCGCAGGCGCTGCTCATCCTGCTGTCGCCCGCGGTCTCGCTGGCGCGGCAGCCGACATGGTGGGCGCGCCTGCCTGTTGTTGGTGGGCTCGCCCGCCAAACCTCATCGTTATTACGAGCCAACGGTCGCAATGACGGGCTGAGTGCGACGCATTATAGGAAACAGCTCACTACGGCCGCATGAACATAAAATCGGTGGCGGGGTCGCAATTGTCGGCCACAAAGCGCAGCTCCGACTGAACGTCAGCAACGGGCCGGCTCTCGAGATATTTTGTGACCAGCAGACCGAGCAGCGCTCGACAAACGCTGTCAGTCGCGTGGCCGGCGCCTGTACCATCCGCAATAGCGGCAGAGAAATGGCGTGCTGCGATTTCAGTTGCTGACATTCCGTGGCTCCAAATGACCAGATCACCCATTATAATCAGAAAAACCTGCAGCGCCATTGATCTTGATCAACATGGATGGCGCCGTTCGTCCGTCGTGGTACTGAAGGCGGTCTGCTGCTGGCCATTTGCGCCCTACACGCGACGGCCACCGTCACATCTTTGGAGATATTTGAATGCAGGGAGAGACCTTCCTTTGGCTGGTCCGGCATGCGGTTGTCGACTGCCCTGGAGGCACGATTCACCCTTCCGATGCTCCGGCCGATCTTAGTGATCGGACGCATTTGGAAGCCGTGCGTAGGTGCTTGCCGCAGAACGCCCTCAGCTATGCTAGTCCGTCTCAACGAACTCTCGATACAGCGCGTGCCCTCCGGTTTGATCCGATCTCGGTGCCTGAGTTCATGGAGCAGAATTTCGGAGATTGGACCGCGTCCGCGACATCGCCGCTGCCCGCACCGCATGGGAAAAGGCCAAGCAGCTGATCGCTGATGAAGCCTTGCGCATGGTGGTTCTCGACGAGATCAACGTTGCGCTTCGCTACGACTATCTGGAGATCGGAGAGGTCGTTGAGTTCCTGAAGAATTCAAAGCCGCCAATGACGCATGTCGTCCTCACCGGACGCAATGCTAAGCAGGAATTGATCGACGCCGCCGACCTTGTCACGGAGACGACGCTCGTGAAGCATCCCTTCCGATCCGACATCAAGGCCCAGCCCGGCGTTGAGTTCTGACCAAGCGATCGGGATTCGATTCGATGGCGCGCGCATTGATGATCCAGGGAGCGGGTTCGGACGTGGGCAAGTCGCTCATCGTGGCCGGCCTTGCCCGCGCTGCGACCCGGCGCGGCAATCGGGTGCTGCCGTTCAAGCCGCAGAACATGTCGAACAATGCCGCCGTGACGGTCGACGGCGGCGAGATCGGACGCGCGCAGGCATTGCAGGCGCAGGCCGCAGGTGTCGAGCCGCACACCGATATGAATCCGGTCTTGCTGAAGCCGGAAACCGATGTCGGCGCCCAGATCATCGTGCACGGACGCCGCGTGGCGACGCTGCACGCGCGTGCATACGCTGCGATGAAGCCATCGCTGATGGCGCCGGTTCTCGAGAGTTTCGCCCGTCTCAAGGATCGCGCCGATCTTGTTCTGGTCGAGGGCGCCGGCAGTCCCGCCGAGGTCAATCTGAGGAGCGCCGATATCGCCAATATGGGCTTTGCCCGCAAGGCCGACATTCCCGTCGTGCTGGTCGGCGATATTGACCGCGGGTATCATTGCGCAGCTTGTCGGAATCAAGGCCGTGCTCGATCCCCAAGATGCGGCCATGATTCGCGGCTTCGTCATCAACAAGTTCCGCGGCGATCCATCACTGTTTGATGACGGCTACCGGCTGATCGAAGCGCGCACATCGTGGCAGGGATTTGGGGTCCTTCCCTACTTCGCCCGCGCTAGTAAACTTCCGGCCGAAGACGCGCTCGGGCTTGCCGGCGCACGCTAGGCAGGCAAGTGCAAGATTGTCTTTCTCGCGCTGTCGCGGATCGCGAATTTTGACGACCTCGATCCACTGAAGCTCGAACCTGATGTCGACCTTGTGATGGTCCGGCCTGGAGAGGCAATCCCTGGCGATGCAAAGCTCGTGATCCTGCCGGGCTCGAAGTCGACCCGCGGCGATCTCGCCTTCCTGCGCGCCCAAGGGTGGGACATCGACCTTCTTGCGCATCACCGTCGCGGTGGCCATGTGCTCGGCGTCTGCGGCGGTTACCAGATGCTCGGACGCAGTGTGGCGGATCCGGAGGGAATCGAGGGACCGGCGGGAGAAACTCCCGGCCTCGGACTCATCGACGTAACGACGGTGATGACGGCACAAAAGACTCTGACCCGCGTCACGGCGGTCCACGCTACGACGAACCGGCCGATCGAGGCTTACGAGATTCACATCGGGCATACCGACGGGCCGGATCGTGCACGGCCATTTGCTTTGCTTGGCGGAGCGCCGGGAGGCGCGGTATCCAGCGACGGCCGCGTGTATGGCAGCTATCTGCACGGCCTGTTCGCTTCCGACAGTTTCCGCAAGACATTTCTCGCGCAACTGGACATTCCGGCCGCGGACCAGCAGTACCGCGCCAGGGTGGAGAGCGCGCTCGATACGCTTGCCGATTACATGGATACCCATCTCGATGTCGAAGGTCTGCTTGCGCTTGCCCGCTGAGGAGCGGCGATCAAGGCGAGACTGTGGCAGAAAACCGCGCCCATTCCGTCTCGTCACCCGGCAAGCCAAGCCGCAGCCATCCCGGCCTCTTCTCAAATAGGCGCGACCATATCTGGCAGCGCGCGAGCTTCTGCTGCGCGGCGCGTGCGTCGCCAGTTTCATACAGCCGGAACAACGGCGTGCCGCCGGCCAACGTCCAGCCCTGTGATTGCACTTCAGCATCCAGGCGGAGGCAATCGCGTGCCAGACGCGTCGAGGTCGCGTTTGCCCAATCGCGATCAAGCAAGGCGCGCCGTCCGATCACAATCGCTGCACCCGAAATCGGCCACGGGCCGACCCTCGCGGCCAGCGCAGCGACATCGGCCTCGCTGCCGAGCGCGAAACCGAGGCGCAGCCCCGCAAGCCCGTAGAATTTTCCGAACGATCGCAGGACTAACAGCCCCGGCCGTCCCGCCTCAGGTGCCAGCGACAAGCCTAAAATGGCATCAGCGAAGCTCTCGTCGACGACGAGTCGACCGACGCGGGGCAAGAGCGCCAGCAGTTCGGTTGGATCAAAGTGTCGGCCGTCCGGATTGTTGGGGTTGACGACCACGGCGATATCCGCTCCGTGCAGCCCTTCGAGATCAAAAACCTCGACCACGTCCCAGGCTGCCGCGGAAAGAACCGCCGCGTATTCGTTATAGGTCGGCGCAAGAATCCGCGCCCGACCGCGCGATGAAAGACTCGGCAACAACTGGATCGCCGCTTGTACGCCACCAAGCGCCACGATTGGCGCCTTGGTGGCGTAGGCCTCTCGCGCTGCCTGATGGAGGGACTCGATATCGGATCGCGAAGGCAGCGCACTCCAGGACCTGGGCTCGACCTCACCCACCGGATAGGGCTGCCGGTTGATCCCAGTTGAGAGGTCGATCCAGTCCTGCGCGCGCCCGCCGAAGCGGTGCACGGCAAGATCGAGATTTCCACCATGCATTGCCCTCTCCGTCATGCAAAAGCCAAAATCGCAAGCGCACCGCCCAACAGAACCATGGCGCGGACGTAGAGCATCAGCCCTTGCCGGATGTCAGCGGCAAGTGGATCGCGTGCGCCCTCGTTGAGCCAGGGTTCGTCGGCGATGTTTCCGTGATAGATGCGCGGCCCACTGAGCCGCACGCCCAGCGCGCCGGCGATCGCTGCTTCCGGCCAGCCGGCATTGATCGAGCGGTGGCGGTTCGCATCACGCGCCATGCAAGATAACGCGTTCGAGGGCCGCGTCGTCAGCACCATAAACAACAAGCTGGTGAGACGAGCCGGTATGAAATTTGCGAAATCGTCGATGCGCGCGGCAGTCCAACCGAAAGCTTCATGGCGGATCGTGCGATGGCCGATCATGGAATCGAGCGTATTGATTGCCTTGTAACCGATGATGCCTGGCAGCCCGAACAACGCGCCCCAGAGCACGGGCGCCACAATGCCGTCGGAAGCGTTCTCGGCCAGGCTCTCGATGGCCGCGCGCGCAATGCCGGCTTCATCGAGAGCTGCGGGATCGCGTCCCACGATCTGCGCGACCGCCGCACGTGCGGCTACGATATCACCGGATTGCAAGGGGTGAGCAACAGCGGCCACATGTAGAGCGAACGCAGCGCAACGAGTGGCCATGCGAGAATTCCCAGGAGCACGATGCGGCCCCATTCAAAGGCAAGCGCGACTTGGACCGCCCATCCAATGCCGGCCGACAGCCCAATCACGAAAAGAGCTACGGCTGCGCCGGCGATCCGCCGGACTGCAGGCGGGTCGATCGTCCTGTTGAAGCTGATATCGAGGATCTTGATCAGCCTACCCAGCCAGGTGACGGGATGACCAACGCGGGCGAACAGTCCATTGGGCCAGCCCAACACGGCCTCCACCATCATCGCCACCGCCATCGCTCCCGTAAAGCCCATGCATCGTCTCCCTGAGTCCTGATGCACAAGAATTCTGGATCAAGGCAAGCCCATTTCGCCTGATTTCGCCTTTGTCTTTGCCGGAGATTGGTGATTAGTGCTGGCCTCGAGCGGAGGACGTCATGGCCATCATACTCATCACGGGCGGCGCCCGATCGGGCAAAAGCCGACGCGCAGAAGTCCGCGCCCGCGCCTTTCCGGGGCAACCTGTCTATATTGCCACGGCAGAGGCGCTCGATGAAGAAATGAGCGAGCGAATAGCAAAGCATCGGGCGCGACGAGGAAAGAAATGGATCGAGCGCGAGGTTCCGCTCGATCTCGTGCAGGCGCTGGTCGAAACCGATGGAGGCGGTGTAAGGCTGGTCGATTGTCTCACGCTCTGGCTGTCGAACCTGCTCCACGCGGAGCGCAACTGGTCGCATGAGGCTTCGCTGCTCGCTGACGTACTCGCCCGCCAACACAACCCGGTCATCATGGTCACGAACGAGGTTGGGCTCGGTATCGTGCCGGACAATGCGTTGGCGCGCGCATTCCGGGACGCGGCAGGTATCCTGAACCAGACGATTGCCTCCGTTGCGGACGAGGTCGAATTCGTCGTCGCAGGATTGCCGATGAAGCTGAAGTAGCGCCGCGCTTATTGGAATTGCAAACGCGTCGTCCAGTGAGCGAGCTGACAGTTCGAGGGCTGAAGACACATGTATCATTTCGAGCTCCTCAGGGGCATCGTCACTGACCTGAGAAACGCCATTTCGTTCTCCATGATTCTGCCTTTCGGTCCGGCGAAGCCGGTCAGCGATGGCGATGTTGCCCGCGCGGGCTGGGCGTTGCCGATGGCCGGATTGCTGGTGGGCCTTGCCGGAGCGGCGGTCTATTCGATCGCGCGCGAGGTCGGTTTGATGCCTGGCCCCGCCGCCATGCTGGCGCTGGGCGGCCGCGGTCCTTGTCACCGGCGCGGTGCACGAGGACGGTCTTGCCGATACCGCCGACGGGCTCGGCGGCGGCCGGACGCGCGAGCAGAAGCTCGAGATCATGCGCGACAGCCGGATCGGCACTTACGGCGCGTGCGCGCTGATCGGATCGCTTATCTTGCGATGGAGCGCGCTCGAAACGATCGCCGAGCCAAAGTTGATTGCGGCTGCGCTTTCGGTCGCACATGCGGCGGCACGCGCTGGCTTGCCCGCCTTCATGTGGCTGATCCCGCCGGCGCGATCGGACGGGCTTTCCGCCGGAGCCGGACGACCGCCGGGACGAAGCGCGGCCATTGCATTTGTTCTCGGGGCTCTTTGCCTGGTCTCCGGTTTCGGGCCAAGCAAAGCGATGATCGGACTGATTTTGCTGTCGCTGGTTGGGCTGATACTGGCGTGGCTTGCCACAAGACAGGTCGGAGGACAGACAGGTGATATATTGGGCGCGTTTGAGCAGATTGGCGAGATCGCGATTTTGCTGATGGCGGCCGCCCTCCTCCACACGGAACTGCGACCCTGATGGTCTCATTCGACGAAACTTTTCGCAAACAACTGCGCGAGCTGTTCGTGTGGCGCCGCGACGTGCGGCGCTTTCGTACCGATCCTCTGCCAAGCGGTGCCATGGAGCGGCTCATTGAGATCGCCTGCCTTTCTCCTTCGGTTGGCCTGAGTCAGCCTTGGCGGTTCATCATCATCGAAGACAAGGCGAGGCGCAGCGCTGTGGTCGAGGACTTCAAGGCCTGCAACGCCGATGCGCTGCGAACGCGCCGCGCGGTACGCGACCCTCAAGCTCGCCGGCCTCGAAGAGGCGCCGGGTCATCTGGCCGTGTTCGCGGACAAGGCAAGCGATCTCGGTTATGGCCTCGGGCGTGCAACGATGCCGGAAACGATCGAATATTCCGTCGCCGCGGCCATCTGCTGCATGTGGCTCGCCGCACGCGCAGAGGGCATCGGACTTGGCTGGGTGTCGATCCTGAACCCGGATCGCATCCACGAGATTCTCGAAGTGCCGGAGCCCTGGAAATTCATTGGTTATCTCTGCGTGGGCTATCCCCAGGTAGAGTTTGATCGACCCGAACTTGAACGCGCCAACTGGGAACATCGGCGAACGTCGAAGGAATTTACGCTTCGACGCTAACCCATTGCGCGGCAGCGACCGGTCGAGGACAAGAGATTTGTAGTGTCTCAGTTTGCCAAAGTGAACTTTTTGCTTGACTCAGTACGGTTCTACGCCCCCTCGCCTTCAAGCGGGCCAACATCCTATCAATCTGAGCCCGGGGTCCCGGGACGAAATCTTGAAGCGGATGCTCAAGATGAAGCCGAAGCCGCATAAATCTTCATTGGGGAGAAAAAAGAAGCCCCGACCAGTGAAAAGAGGCGGGCGATCAGAGCGGGATTAGAGTTCTGATTTTGGCTACTGTTTCTGCAATTACCGCATCCGTGGCGCGGCCACGATGCTGCGATTCCCTGTCAAACCAAGAGATGCTTTTCACCTGGTCGCTGATTACCCATCCCGTGACTCCGCAGCCATCGGGCAGCTCGACCTGGAAGTTGTTAAGTTTGTCTTGAGACGTGATTGGGCACGCGACGCACAGGCGTGCAAATTGATTGTAGCGCTTTGGACTTAAAACTAAAGCGGGGCGCCAGCCATCTTGCTCGCGTCCCGCCTGTGGATGAAAGTTGAGCCAAATGATATCGCCCCTATCTGGGCAATACGGCTCACCAGATTTCGTTGCCGATTGGTCCGTTAGCGTTGATTTCGCCATACACGTTCTCTGCGGTCATGCCCTCTAGGAGCTCGTCCAACGTGTAGACCGGACGATCCAAGGGTGTCACGACCAAGGAGCCGCCTTTGACCTGAATATCCGCAGCTTTTCCCTCGAAAACTTCGAGTTCTCTGGCTAGGCCAGAAGGAATACGAACGGCTAAGCTATTGCCCCATTTGGAGAAATGCGCGTTCATGGCAGTTCCCTACGGAAAACTATCAGAGCCCCAATGGCTCGTCGATACAATGACGATACACATGTTTGGTTCCTGAAGGTAGTATTAAAATACCGACTGTCCTATAATTTCTGTTACCGTTGATGACCTGTGACCTTTGTCACTTAGGTCGGCTAGATAGCCATCGCAAGAACTTTCGTGGCTTTTGCTTAGATGTAATTCGGCTTTCACTAGGTCCGCGAACGGCGTAGCTCTTGGGACAAGGTGATGATGGTGCGCGTAATCGCGTCGCGCACGGCTTCGGCCCCGTGTCCGGCCAGTGCAGGGCCGTTCTTCATACGCGGCGCTTCGCCGTGCCCTGCCAGGCGGGGAAGGTGCAATAGCATCGTGAAACGCGTCGTCCGTTCGACCAGCGTGCCGATCGCCGAGCTGCCAAGACCGAGGATAAGATCTCCCTCCCAATGTCCCGGCACCGCTCTATCGGCCGCTTCGGCAGGGCGTTGGCTGATCATGATCTCCGCCGAGACAAAGCCTTTCCCTCGTCCGCGTACGCGCGCCCTGGGCACCCGCAATACGCGTCCTGTTCGCAAGCAGGCCGTCAGCTCGCGGCGCAGCGCTCCCCGGCCCTGAACGAAGAGGGACTGATAGATGGCTTCGTGGCTGACGCGCATCGTCTTGTCGTCCGGGAAGTCGATCGGCAGGCGTCGGGCAATCTGCTCCGGGCTCCAGGCCTTGGCCCATCGCCGATCCTTTCGCCGGCCATGCCGGCGGCCCTTCCACGGAACGGCGGGACCAGGAACGGGAGCGCCGCTCGGGGTCACGACAACGCCGGCAAGTCTCTCCTCCACATAAGTGCGCAAGGTTGCGTTGAGCGCAAGCTTGGTTGGTTTAGGCCGACGGGCCGATCGATCGGCATGCCACTGGGCGGTCGTCGCCCGATACTCCAAGCCGCCGCTGCGGGTGGCTGCATTGCGCCGCAGTTCTCGCGAGATTGTCGAGGCGGATCGACCGAGACGGCGCCCAATCTCCCGGATCGAATGGCCCTGCACCTTGAGAAGCGCAATCTCTTCGCGCTCCATCAATGACAAGTATCGCCCGGAGAACGCCTTTGTTGAGGACTTGAACATCGCTGGTCGCATGCCGCCCGCCTTTCGAAACCACTGGTTCCTACAGGCTGTGACACCCCGGCTTCCAGCGCAGCATCTTCACTGCTTTGCCCTGCGGCAATAGCTCGCCAGAAACTTCTCTGTTCATCCCGTCCAGCCACAGGCGGTCGTCCTGGCGATGGTAATGGCGCTCGTCCAGACCGTGCCGATCGCCGCTGTCGAATGCTCATCGCAACCTCCAACTCCAGAGTGTTGCGACGACCGCTTGAATCCGCCATCAGCACCACGGTCGAAGTGGCGGACAAGCAGCACCTTGCCCGTGGACATGGTGTTGATTCTTCCGGAATGCCGGCGAACTCTGTCTTGTCGACAAGTTCACGTGCCGGCACTTCCATCCCCAGCGCCTCCGCCAAAGCTAGAATCGCGAATTCGTTTTCCGAAAGCCCGATATGCGTGAGAGAGGGAAATTTCGCGATATACTGCCCTTGCTCGTCGTCGACGGCGAGCGTGATCCCCCCTTCCTTTCCGGTATTTTTCATTTAGGGCGAGCAAACTCAAGCTTGGAGTCGATGTGCGTACCTTTGGGCCACCTTGGGCGGTCTGCTCCGCCGCGTCGGCGTCGCGCACTCTCTCGTACGTCACAGTGTGCTCCTCGCGGGAGGGGACCGCGTCGGAACCACCTCGGCAACCTCGACACTAAGGAGATAGATAGCTTGCTCGCTTGCTCAGCGAGCCTTTTACGTCTTTAGTTCCGTCAGATTTGGTTTGCTGCCGGAAAGTGAGCAAATCAGTCCTGCTCTCGTAAGCAGATCTCGCCAGTCGTAGGACCTTCCGTGTCGAAATACTCGACGAGAGCATGGCCCCTCGGCTGAATTGCACGAGGGGATTCGGACTGCGTTGCGAGAATCATCCGTCAACGCAATCCTCCGCTCGCCGTAATGATCTCAACCGTCACCCATGCCGCGTCATCCGAGGCGAGAAAAGCAACTACCTTCGCAATATCATCGGGCGTCCGAAGCGCCGCAGTGCGGTACCATTTACTGTCATTTCTTCGAGTTCCGCTGTAAGGACCGGCGCGTCATGTCCGTGTCAGTTGTGCCGGGGGCAACCGCATTCACGCGCACTCTGCGGGGACCGAGTTCGCGCGCTAGCGCAACGGTGATGGCCTCCATCGCAGCCTTGGTTCCCGCGTAGACGGCATAGCCCGCGCCTGGAAGACGAGCACTTATCGAGCTGATGTTGATGATAGCGCCGCCTTTCTTAGACGGGATGATACAGAGCGCAGTCTTAGATCAAGAGCCTACACCACGAACTCTTGGTACAACCGGCGATGCTGGCGCATCCGACACCGAAGCACGCCCTCGTTATTGGCGGAGGTGAAGGCGCTACCATTTGGCAGGCGCTCCGCCACAGGTCCGTGGAATCTTTAACGATGGTCGATATTGACGGCGAACTAATAAGCATATGTCCGGAACACATGAAGGACTGGCATCGAGGAGCATTTGAGGATCCTCGATGTAGAATCATTTTTTCGGACGGCAGAGCGTTCATCGAGAACGACAAAAGTCTGTATGATGTCGTTATTATCGACTTGAGCGATCTGGTCTCTGACAGCCCGGCGCTGGCTCTCTACACGCGCGAATTTTATCTGCGCATCAAAGAGCGGCTGAAACCCGGCGGTATTGTTGGGATTCAGGCATTGAGATTTTCTTTTGCTGACGGTCACGCTCACGCGATGCTGGCACGAACATTGAAAAGCGTCTTTGATCAAGTTCACAGCGCATTTGTTCCCTCATTCTTGCGAGGTTGGGGATTTCTCATCGCGTCTGACTGGTTCGTTCCAGCGGATTTTTCCGCATCTGCGATGGATTCGATTATCTCGAAGCGTATCAATTCGTCATTGTCCCACTTAACAGGTGCGTTCTTCCAGTCGTGCTGCATTCAGTGCGCGCAAGCTCAAAAGCTGCTCGCGTCCAACCGACCAATTTTTGTGGATGGCAAGATGGGTGATCTTGATGCGACACTCGCTCAACTGACTGAGGAGGCACGTTGAATAAGTGCATTTCTGTTCGACTCATTTGTGAAGAAAGACCTTGTTGAGCTATATTCCATGCCTCGGACAATATCTGATTCAGACACTCACTCACTGTTTGTTGATGCGCCCATTTTCAAATTTTGCCGCTTCTGACTTTGGCCGCTTCCACCGAGATGTCCACGCTGCGATGCAATTTCGATGATATGGCAGAGAAATTCGATATCGAAGCATGTTCAGCCGGAACTTACTTGATGAATTCGGTCGCGTGAACGAGCGGCTCGATCAAATCGGTCAAAGCTTTGAGAAGCGACTGATGAGCTTGGGATCAGAGATCCGATAGATCCATCGCCGAAGATCGTCGAAATTTGTTCAAGCTGATGAACGTGATACGATAATGCTTGGCCTGGATCGTCATGTTCTCCTCCGCGCTATCGACCCGTCGGATGCGGGCCCATTAGCGAGGAGGAAAGCGGAGCCTCATAGAGGTGAGTGTTCGGGAAGGAGGGCCTCGCGGTCAAGCTTTTATGCTAGAGGCTAGCCCAAGATGTTTTTCGATTGCGGCAGTGAGCTCGATACCCTCACCCGGGCGGTCGGACACATGACCGGCTACTCCAAGGAGATCGACCATCTGCTTCAACGCGTCGGCTTGATTGACACACCTCTCCGGAAGCTGCGAACGTCAGACTGTTCGGGCTGAAAGGCCTCAACTAGAACCGGCACGGCGCTCGCAGGATCACTGTCGCCGCATACGAAAACATCAGCGGCCGCGTAGGACCTCTCAGGCCAAGTATGTAAGGTGATGTGCGATTCAGCCAACAGGGCTATTGCGGAGACGCCGTGACCCGGACAAAACTTATGAACATGAAGGTGGAGTAATGTCGCACTCGCCGCACGGATGGCTTTTCGGATTGCGTCTTCCGCAATGGCCGGATCGTCGAGGTTCTTCGCTCCCCATAGCTCGATGAGCATATGCGTCGCACCGGTGGACAGAGCCGGTGGGGCTTCCTTCTCGGCATTCATGGTCATTAAGAAATCTCCATTGAATTATCGGCCCAGTAAGCTGAGCTATTCGGGATTGGGGTGACGAGGTGATCCGGCGCTTGGTTTGCTGGCGCTTGGAAGCCCTCAAATGCCGTCGTTGCATCTGACAACTGCGACGATCTTCGGCGGCTGATTTATGCCGTTGAGCTACCCCAAGTCCTTGATGCGGCGATCACCAGCTTGAACACCATCGGCCTGGCGGTGGTTGGCGACAAGGAGCCCTTCGTCCGGACCATCGTGTCTCGCCCTGTGGCGAACATGCTCTCGCTGAGATTGGTGGTGGAAGCGCAAGTGATGCCAATGTTCGGCAAGAAAATCGTAGAAGGCCAGCAGTGCATCGCGATCCTTTACCAGGCATTCGATCGTCCGAGCGTACTTGGCCTAATACTTCTCGGCGAAGACGTCGATCGCCGCTTCGGCGGACGCTCGGTTCGCGCCCAACAGACCTCGCGCAAATCCTTCTTCATAGTGGCCTGCACAGAGAGTGGACCTTGTCCATGCTGTTCATAGTCTTGTGCATCCAGCATGGCTGGTGGCGTGTGCCGGGAACGACCTCGCCGAGCGCCTTGTAGAAGTCGAGCGCGCCGTCGCCGACATTGGCCAACTCGTTGTTATTGATGACCTCGCCTTGATTGTTTTGCCAAGCCACGCCTCGCTTGAGGTAGGCCAGCGTGTGGCCCTGCGCGCCAAAAGCGTAACCGAGGCGACCGGCCCCGGGGACAAGACGTTTGGACTTGCCTTGCAGTTTGCGCTCAGCACTATGCCGGAGGCTGCGAGGCAGGTATTTGTGCCGTTGGAGATAGCACCGCTGGGGTCGAGTTTGAGGCCAAACACCCCAGCTATTCTTCTGCCAGTTGTAGCCGATCTGGCCGCCTGCCAGGAACACAGGACTATCGACGACGCCGCCATAGACTGACGGACCGTGGGGATTACTGAAGGATTTTTGGCCGTAACCAACGCCGACGTGCCCGCCACTATATCCTCCGGACCAGCTCCACAGGGCCCATGGCAGTTGTACTGCTGGCTCACACTCCGCCGAATTGGCTGCACCGCTTGCGACCAGCGCAATCGTTGTCGCTCCCCAAAAACGAACTCCAGATCGCATCAAACACTCCGCGGCGCTTTCCCGATCCACAACCGAGCCTCAAGCTGGCATCAGTGATGGCACCGCGACCGAAGCAAGCACCGTGCCGCTTGGAAATTGAGGGGGCTTCAGTTACTTCGTACTGGGTGCATGCGTCAGGTTGTGGACAATGGTCTTGAAGCTGACAATCGCGCTGTAGCGTCCGACACTATGCTGCGCAGCAGGAAACTGCCTTTCTCGCTGCAGCAGTAGAAGGAGATTCCTGTTCGCCTGAACAGGCTTCCTAACTCACCTATCGGGGCTCACGCGAAACGGTCAAAGCCAATGGATATTACTGACGAGCGGAGCCGGCCTAGACGCCGGACCCGTCTACCCGCACAGGGATCGCACCGGCTACACCGCGCGTTATCGAAGTCCGGCTGGTTGGAACGACTCATCACGAGCGATCAATCACGCAACGCGGCCCGCGCAGGAAAGGCTCATCATCAGCGTCTTCCAGCTTACCACGAATACCCGCGTGATAATAACAGTCCGGCTCCGGCTTCGCCGTACTGCTGAGTGGCTTTGCCGCAACACTATTCTTATCGGCTCTGCTCTAGGAAAAGGAGTTTCCGAGCATACGTCTCGTGGAGACTAAGCAAAGGCGCCATCCGCAATTCAATTCCGGTTCGCAAAGCCGTATCGGTACGGCCTTTTGGATAGACTGGACATTGCCTGCCGTTCACAGCAAATGTTTCTGAGCGCGTTTTTCGTTTGCACCAAGGTGGACGACCGCGAACATCAACAGACCAAGGACCTCGCGGTGATGGTTCTGCACGCCCACGACTCGGCACGCTGCCCATAGCTATCTCGCTATGGCCAAGAGCGTCAAAACGCTTGAGCGCGCAACGACTGCCCTTCAGCGGTTATGCAAACAACGCCGGCCTCGTGGAAAACGCAAACACGCCTCTGTGTTGGTTCTTGCACAATCGATGTTACCGCTTGGTCGCCGCAGGCGACCTGTAGCCCGGCGAGCGCCAAGTCCCCGCTTTCATGAGGAGCGCACCAAATCATTGTCCAGGCGCCTACAAATGCAAGAAATCACAAGCCGGAGCGAGTCTCTGGGCGCGCTTGGTTGCGGGTGCCACGCAGACTACCCGCGTGTCTACTACAAGATCTGGTAGATGCCAACGCCGACTTGAGGCCCTAGCGTCCGGCCGTGTTCCCTTGCCGATCATCGCGGAAACAGTAGTGAACGCAAAGCACGAGAAGTTAAGAAACGGGCAAAACGGCACACTATGACTGGCAGAACCAGGGTGGCTACGCATTGCACACGCTCAATCAGGATCGTTGGTGTTCTGATTTAAGGGTCGCAGAAGGCGACGAATGGCGGGACGCGTATGCCTACGGAAAATCGATCAAGCAAAAATCAGCTTGTGGAACAACAACCGATCGACGCGATCACCGCGATCGATCGCCTTGCTAGATCAGATCCGGAAAGGGTTGCGCTGAGGTACGGCGCAGACGAACTCACCTACAAAGCGCTGCGATTAAGATCGGATGCCCTCGCAAGGACGTTACGAGAGCGGGGCGCTAACGGCATGGTCGTTGGCTATTGGGGTGAGCGGGACCTCGACTGGGCGACGGCGGTAGTTGCAATTTTGAGGGCTGGAGCAACGTACCTGCCGCTCGATCCATCGTTACCGGCTTCGCGTACATCATTCATGATCGAGCAGAGTCGCTGCGCTCTGATTATTGGCCCAGACCAGCTGGATTTGTTCAGCAAATTGCAGGCGAGCAGCAAAGGCACGACGCAATTCATAGCGATAGAGGCGGCGCTGCGCGAGGGCCAGACTTCGCCTGTTGTACCACCATCGTGCGAGGATGGACTCGCCTACATTCTGTTTACGTCGGGTTCGACGGGCAAGCCTAAAGGCGCAATGATCGAGCGCGCAGCCCTAAACAATCATTTGGTGGCAAAGATTGATGCCCTAACCCTCACTCGGACGGATTGCATCGCGCAGACGGCATCGCACTGCTTTGACATCTCGCTGTGGCAGCTTTTGGCAGGGCTTTGCGTCGGAGGCTGTATCGCGATCATTGATGATGCGACACTAAAATCGCCAGTATCCCTTCTCAAAGCAATTCAAGGATACGGCGTGACGGTTGTTCAATTCGTTCCGTCGATGCTTGCAATATTTGTTGAATATTTGCAGTCGCTTGCGGCGGCTGAGCGAGCTCTGGACAGTTTGCGGATTATTTCAACGGTCGGAGAACCTCTAACACCCGGACTGGCGCGTGCGTGGCTGGCCTTATATCCCCGGGTCCCCATTCTCAACCACTACGGGCCGACCGAGTGCGCGGACGGCGTTACGCATCATCTGGTTTCCGTAGCGCCTGCGCTGGCTGCCCCTTATGTGCCGATCGGCAAACAGATTTCTAACCTTGTGGTTTATGTCGCTGACGGACCGAGGCTGTGCAACACGGGAGAGGTCGGCGAAATCTGTGTTAGCGGCGTTGGTGTCGCCGCTGGTTACGTCAATGATGATGTTCGCACCAAGGATGCCTTTGGGCCAAACCCGTTCTCAAACAACCCGTCGTTCCAGCGCCTATACAGGACAGGTGATCTCGGGCGCGTTCGTTCCGATGGCCTTTTGGAATGTCTTGGTCGACGGGACCGTCAGGTCAAAATCCACGGGCACAGAATTGAGCTGGGAGAAATCGAGGCCCGCCTCTCCGCTCATCATTTAGTACGTGGCGCCGTCGCCGTCGCCTCCGTCTGCGCAGGCGTAAAGCTTATGGCGAGAGACATAACCAGGGCCGAAGGGGAAACTGGATCGAGACGACTCATCGCGTATGTGTCAGCTCCGGCTGAAGTGACGGAAGGCGAGCTTCAGAACCTTCTCGCCGAAGCGCTTCCCACCTACATGCTCCCAGAAAGGATCATCCACGTCGGCGGTATTCCACTGACCAGAAACGGAAAGGTCGATTTTGGAGCATTGCCGGACCCGGCCAGTGTTCGTCCTCTGTTGCCGACGCCATTCGAGGAGCCGAAAACAGAGCTCGAAGCCCAGCTGTGTCAAATTTGGTCCCGCGTTCTGCGTATTGAGAACATTGGCGTGATGGACCAGTTCATAAGCCTCGGCGGAGACTCGCTCCGGGCAATGCTCATATTGGGCCAATTGCAGACCCAGCTCGGAGTGAGAACGGATTTCAGGCTGGTCCTGAATGGAACGATCCGATCTCTTGCGGCTTCGATCTCGGCCCGAGTCGACTCCAAACCGTGCACAGCCCCGACGTACGGAAGGCTTATGCGATCGCCTCTGACGCGAGTTCAGGAGCACCTATGGTTTCTCTCGCAGCTCGATCCGTCTGCCAGGAACTACATCATTCAAGGCGGCCTGCGAATAAGGGGCATCATCGATCTGGCGGCGTTCAATCGCGCCTGGACCGATGTCGTTCATTCCCATCAGGCACTTTCGGCACGCTTTATCGACGATGACGGTCCGGTTCAGCTTTTTGATGCTCCGCAATGCGCAAGTCTTGAATTGGCTGATGCATCTCATCTCACGGCGCCGGAAGCTGAGGAGCTGATCGCAGAGTTACGGCGAACAGAGCTGAACGGCAGCTTTGATCTCAGCCAAGGCCATCTGTTTCGCGCGCGCATGATCCGTTTTGGCCCTGACAACCATCTCATACTGATCACCGCTCATGAATTTATCATCGATGCCTGGTCGATCTCTGTTCTACTCAGGGACCTTCGACAAAGGTACGAAGATGCCGCGGCGTTCTTGCCAGAGAACCGCGCCTCACTCTCGACCTACGCGGTCTGGGAAACACAACACCTTACTGCAGAGGCGTTGGCCAACCAACGTAGCTATTGGCGTCGTCAAATTGGTGATGATCCGCCGGTGCTTTCGCTTGGAACGGGACGAGCGCGGCCACAGACAAATTCCTACCGCGGCGCCTCGCATGCAGTGCTGCTTGGCAGCGAGCTCTCCAATCAGGTACGTGAGTTTGCGCGCCGACATCGGTGCACGACGTCGACAACACTCCTCGCCTGCTTCAAGCTGCTGCTGCGCACGTATAGCGGTCAGGACGATATTATAGTTGGCATACCGCACGTCGTACGGGATCAACCTGGCAGCGCCGAAATCGTTGGCTTTTTCCTGAATATGCTGCCAATCCGCACCGCGATCGATGTCGGCGAGTCCTTTGCGGTTCATGCCTTGCGCATCCAGAGCCTGGTCAGCGATGCCATCGCAAATTCGGCGTATCCGTTCGGCTGGATGGTAAGGGATACCCGGCTATATCGCGAAGCGGGACAATCACCGATCTTCCAGGTCATGTTCAACATGTACTCCGAGGCCCCGGAGCCACTTGGCCAGCATGAGTTGGATCTCACATTCCGCGAATATGAGACCGGCTATGTAAAATTCGATCTGACCTTGTATGCACAAGATCAGGGCGATGAAATTGCTCTCCAGCTCGCGTATGCGGAAGACATATTTTCCCGCGATCTGATTGTCCGCATGGCTGACAATCTGGGCTGTCTAATTGCAGCCTGCGTTGAGAAGCCGCTTGTGCCCATTAAAGATCTGAGCTGCCTCAGCGCGTCAGACGTCACTATGCTGGACTCGCTGAATAGCTCGGCGCAGCCGTATGAGGCTGAATGTCCGCTTATCGAAGCGTTCGAGCAAATCAGCGTCTCAAATCCCAGCCAGGTGGCATATTTTGGTGATTTCGGTGAGATCACATTCTGCCAGCTGCGTGAGCGCGTAACAACTATCAGATCGGTACTGCAGGCTTTTGACGTGGGGGCTGGCGATATGGTCGCCATGCTGGTGGACCGGTCGCCTGACGTGGCCACTGTTATTCTTGCGGCCCGAGCCTTGCAGTCCATTGTTGTCCCTATAGCGCCGGATTATCCGCGTGATCGGATCGAACATATCTTGCGAGATAGTCAGGCAAAGCTTTTGGTTCACGCAAATACCTCTGATCTTAGTTTTGACGTGCCGTCGATTTGTCTATTGACCCTTGAAGGGTGCGGCGCGCCCGCGCACGATTTTGAGTGCAGCGACAAACCATCAGACCAGGGAATTGCGAGCCTCATATACACCTCGTCCTCAACCGGAAAGGCGAAGGGGGTTCTTATACCGGAATCGGCAATTCTCAATCGACTGAACTGGACGTGGCGACGCTTTCCCTTCGACCGTACCGACGTGATGGTTGTCCAGAAGTCCGCATCACTTGTTGCGTCGGCATGGGAGTACTTTGGGGGGCTTCTGAGAGGTGTGCCCGCGCTGATCTTGACCCAAGAGCAGTTGCTGGATCCAGATCTGTTGTTGTGCACGTTGGCGAGACGTCGCGTGACACACTTATTTGCCTCGCCGCCGCTCCTATCCGGTCTCATTGCTTCCCAAGAACGGCACCCGCGACCGACCGCCTTGCGGTTGGTCACAAGCAGCGCCGAACCGATGCCTTCCTCGCTCCCGGTCCGCTGGCGTGCGCATTTCCCGGACGTGCCGTTGTGGAACTTCTATGGTGCTACGGAATGTGCATCCAATGCAGCGGTCTACGAAACATCGGATGCCTGCGACGGCTCGTCTCTCGTCCCCATTGGGCGCCCAATCGATAACGTCAAACTCTACGTGCTCGATTCGCAGTTGAAGAGAGTCCCTGTCGGTGTCGCCGGCGAACTCTGCATCGCGGGACGCTGCGTGAGCGCTGGGTACTGGCGGGATCAAGATCGGACCAACCGCTGTTTCGTGCCGAATCCGTATGATGACGGACAATACAGCGTTCTTTATCGTAGTGGCGATATCGCACGCATCTCAACCCGCGGCCTTCTCGAGATTTGCGGCCGATCGGACAACCAGGTCAAAGTACGGGGCTTTCGTATCGAGCTGGAGGAGATCGAAACGGCGCTTGAGTCTCATCCGGCAATTGCAAAAGCCGTGGTCGTCGCAGAAGGCGCGGATGACCATCGTCGCTTGGCTGCTAGCTTGGTTCCGGCTCGCGACGGTCTAAGCTCTGGAGATATCGTCACTCACCTGCGCCACACATTGCCGTCCTACATGATTCCCGCCGCCTTCCGTTTGGTTGATACTATCCCCCTAACGGCGAGCGGAAAGATAGATCGTGCCCGCCTGCCGTCTGTTCCTTACCGCCAGGTCGGCCCTGTTCCATCTGCTGAGCCACGCACCAGGAAGGAGCGTATTCTTGCTGGAATCTGGCAAGATCTATTACGCGCCAAGTGGGTCGGAATCGATCAGAGCTTCTTTGATATCGGCGGAGACTCTCTTCTGAGCGTGCGCTGCGTCACGCTGGCGCGCAAAGCCGGACTGAATCTTACAGTCGACCAAATCTATCGAACCCCGACCATCAGGGAATTGGCGACAGACGGAGCGGCGGTTACACTCCATACCTTCCCTTTCGCAGATGCCTCATTGCCGGTTATCCCCGCAATCTCATCTTGGAACCGTCTCGTCGGCTTCGATGAGCATTTCAACATCGGCGATCTGTTCTTCCTGCCCGGCGCCGTCCTGAATATCCGAGCCCTGGAGCGCGCACTTGCCCATGTCATGGATAGGCACGAAGGCCTCAGACTCCGTATTGCCCGAACAGACAATGATCTACGTCTGACAATCGGATCTTCCGTGGCCGAACGCCTCGTGGAGGAGATGGATCTTGTCGGAATGCCCGGCCTACAGCAGCGTAAGGCAATCGAGAGCGTCTCAGCAAGACGTCAACATATGTTTCGGTTTGACGGCCAGACGCCTCTTGTTAACGTCACCGTGTTCCGCACATCGGAAAGCGGCGATTACTATCTGCTGGTCCTGATGCATCATTTTGTAGCGGACGGGATAGGCTATCGACTGTTTTTGGAAGCATTGGATGCGGCGTACAACGCCCTTGCCTCAGGCCACACCATGAGTGGTCCTGAGAACATACAAATGCTCTCTCCATGGTTGAAGCGCCTTGAGCGCTACGCCAACTGCGAAGCGCCAGCCGAACTCAAATTCTGGGAGAGCATTGACTACCATCAGTTCAATTTTCACGTCAGCGACACTTCATCGGGCGGCGCGAGCTTTTCAAAACTAACCGCGAGAGAGCTTCACTATGCACGCCTTGAAGATCGCTTGGATGAAGCGAATTGCCGACCGCTTTGGGAAGATCAGGCCAAATACCATCTCGAGATTGACAAAGAAGCGACAGCTGATCTGCTCAACATTACAGCCAGATTGGCACATTGTCAGGACTTTGATGTGTTTCTTGCCGCCATATCTGGCGCCTTTGGACGCGTTTTCGGCAACTATTCGCTCTGGATTGATAGCCTTACCTCAACCCGAGGTCGGCTGTTTGACGATCTCGATCCATCTCAGATCATCGGCCATATCAGCGAGCTCGTTCCGCTTCCCTTGAGTCTCACCGGAATGCAGCCCCGTGCCGATCGTGCTCGTTCAATATACAGCCAGCGCAATGCTCTGCCGCGCAGGGGAATAGGCTTTCGAGCCATGAAGTTCCTAAACCGAGATCCAGCCGTGCGGAGCCGGATCGATCGCCTGCCCCTACCCAGAATTGGATTGAATTATCGAGCGGGTTTGCAGCGCAATTTTCCACGCCATCTCTTAGCCAAGGAACCTTCTCCACTCTGGATCGGCGAAGACGTGGACGAAGCGGCCGCGATTCACCTCTTCTGGTTCGATGTCGGATATCAAGCCGGGCAGCTCCAGATCGAAACGAGGTACAATCCAACCGAGGTCGGTTATGAGGTGACCCGCAATCTTTGCACGGTGTTGCAACAGGAGCTGTTGCAGACGATCAGCGAATTCGGAAGAGCTCGGCACACTTTTAGCCATGAATGAGCCGGATGCGGAATTCGCCGTCGAGACCGATAGCGATGTCTTGCCGAATAAAAGGCAGCACATCGATCTCTCGGACTCCAATCTCGTGAGCCTTATCCTGCGGCTCGCCATTCCGTCTGTTGTTGGCTTATCGATCAACGCGTTACAGGAGGTCGTCAACGCAATCTTTGTTGGCGCACTTGGCGCGCAGGCGATCGCAGCTGTCAGCATGACCTTGCCGATCGTGGTCCTGCTCGCGGCAGTCGGACACGGGATCGGTGTTGGAGCAGCGTCCTTCATATCTCGTCATCTTGGCGCCGGTGAGTACCTGGAGGCGAGTCGAGGCGCGAGTACTGCACTCGCGCTAGCCGCTCCGATCGGTATCTTCTTTACCGTCGCTCTTCTTCTAAATCTGCGATGGATCTTCGTAACGCTCGGGGCCACTCCAACCATCATGCCCTTGGCGCTCGACTACGCGGCGACGCTTTTGTTCGGGTACACCCTGATGCTTCTAAACATCGTCAACGGGTTCATCGTCAGAGCCGAAGGCAATACACGATTCAGCATGTGGACGATGATTACCGCCTTCATACTCAATGCCGCGCTTGATCCCGTCTTCATATTCTTACTGGACCTCGGTGTGCGTGGCGCAGCCCTCGCAACGCTGGTGTCTCAGATCGCTGGTATTAGCCTATATATCGCGTATTTTATGAAGCTTCGTGGAATAGTCCTCATTAGGATATCTCACATCTCGTTGCGAGCAGATCGCATCAGACAGCTGGCTTTCATAGGGGCGCCGGCGACCATGACCAGTGTTCTATCTGCTGTTGCCGTTATGCTTTTGTACGGAGCTGCTGCGCCGTTCGGCGACGATTCCATCGCTGCCGTGGGAATAGCTGTGCGAATCTTGACGATCGGCGCACTACCTATCACCGGCTTCTGTGTGGGCCCTCAAGCTGTCCTGGGTTTCGGTTGGGGCGCACGCGACTTTGCTCGTGTATTGAAGACTGCGAAGTTCATGCTCTCCGTGACTGTCGCTCTTTCCGTTGCTTATTCAGCGGCCGTTGTGATCTTTGCCCGGCCTTTGGTCAGGCTGTTCAGCGATAGCGATAAGGTCACGGAAATTGCCGTCTCGACCTGCATCGTCTTCCATCTCTTCTTTGGACTTTATGGTATTGAGTGTTTCGTGACGACGATGCTTCAGTCGTTCGGAAGAGCGCGCCTCAGTGCGGTTGTATCCTTGGCGAGGCAAGGCTATCTCTTCATACCGGCCGTACTGTTATTCCCGGTCATGTGGGGTTTCAACGGACTGTTGGCCAGTCAAGCAATCGCTGAACTGGGCGCCGGAGTAATCGCGCTGTTCATCATGTTCCACCAGTTCGCTGAGCTCAGACGATCGCTCCGGCATCCTACTTCAAGAGCGAAATAAACGCCACGCGTACACGCGCCGTGGCTATGAGATCGTCTCCGCGCCTGCATTCCTGCAGCAAGGCAATCGACGCTCCCTCACCTCTTGCGGGACTGTCACGACATCAAGCAGGTCATCCAAGACCGCCGGTTTTAGAAAATCGATCGTCATGGAGCGGACAACGAAGGCAAAGCCGGGCGCATCGTTCTTGGCTTCTTTGAGTAGCGCTTGCTGAGTGGTTCCGAGCAGGCGCAAGTAGTTCGTTCTACCGCATTCCATGAAGCGCAAAAAATTTGCGTGATAAACAATCTGACCGGAGTCAGTATCTTCGAAATAGACGCGGACCTGCATATGATGGCCGCCGTCGCGAAGTTCGCCATCAAGAGAAGCTGTCACAATGCGGTTCCCTTACTGCCCTTCTGGGACGAATTGTCTTGCACAGACGCGCGTTTCCGCAGCAAGTGCCAATGGGCTTGGTGCGTGCAGGTGGAGGCTCCCGGCGCAAGGCCGCTCGGAGACCGGTTGCTGTTGCGAGAAGCCGGAACCCCCTATCCAGATTTCGGGCAAGTCCCGCACGCACGGATGGTTTGCAGAGCTCTTATCGCTGCTCAGCAATCCCTGAGGACCGAAGTCGCCCCACCGGCAAGTGCCTTGATCTCCGCGTAATCTGCGCTTCGCAGGCCAAAGTTGGGATTGCCCGGCAGTGCGGATTGTTCAGCAAGCAGTCCTGTTCCGCGGAATCCTACCATTCATAGCAGTTGTTAAACTCCGGCCGGTCAGCCATCGCGGCTGGATATTCCAGGTGAGATGGTCATGGAGATCGATGAAACCGGGCAGAATGATCCACGGCACTTTGACTGGAGAGTCGGCCGCGCCGACGCGCTGCGGCCGGGCCTCGTCGCTCGGTACGACGCGCACCGCGCCTGGGAAGTCCGCGCCGAGCGCCGCCACGAGATCGAAGCCGCTCCGTGGCCACCCCGCCGCAAGAAAGCGACGAGTTCATTTGCATATCCGTCACGTGCCGGGACGCTGCCTTTATCAGCCGGGCGATTCGGTCGTAAGGTCGCCGTTGGAGCAGATGTTCGAGTTCGGCATGAGAGGCCGCCATCGTCATTCAACATTCCGCGTTGTCGTGTTCAGCCGTGTCCGGCTGAAGACGTTAATGTCCGGGGCCAGACACTGAGGCGCGAGTAATCCGTCGGTGGACGCGAAGCACATGGTTCTGCCCTCTTCAAGCGAGGCTCGCAAATGTCTTTTGTGGCACGTGGATTGCTGGGACACCGTAAAGGATCCGCACGACCATGACGGTCTCGCATTCGCCGGCCCAGGAGTTCAAATGAAACTTGCTCGATTGATCCAAATCAATGCCATGGACGCTGCGCTGTTGAGTGCGGTCCCGCCTAAAGCTTTGCCGCGTCCCTCGCGGGTGCCGCTGTCGTTCTTCGCGTTGGATAACTCTCAAGACCACCAGACGCGACTAGCATTCAGCGCGCTTACTCCCGAGCAAATCCAAACCAGTGTGACACGTTTGGGCGGCCGTGTGGCGAATGCATGCAGCGGCATGCGAATGTCGGCGTCGGATCGGAAGGAAACCAAATCAAGCTTGGTCTCGGGCAATGGCCGCCTCCTTTCGAAGAGGGGAGCGGACCGAAGTTGTTCAATGGCACGCTGGAGCAGATCGAGCTCGGCGCCCGACTCGGCGCTGGTCACACTCGGAGGTGGAGCACCACGAGCAGTATTCGCACTCCTCGGCGCCTGAAGCCTTCCTCGGTGCCGTTTCGCAACGCCGAAGGACATTCGGCCTCGGCCACGGCATCTGTCTTCCTCGCGGAACCATAATCATCCCGCGCGTGTCGCCGAGCGGATGGCGACACTCGTTCTGATCTACGGTGGTTACCTCGAGTGGGAGCCGACAAATCCGCGCCTTTGATCGAAATGCACGACTTCGGTATCGAGCCCGAGCTGAAGAGCGCGATGTGACACGAGGAACGGAGCTGCCATCGCGGCTTGCCTTCACACGAAAGCTAGAGGAGTTTAGAAAAATGCGCGCGCCGACCTATTCCGAGGCCTTGGAATTCGCGATCGACCGCTCGTACGACATCAACCTTGACATGTTGAGGTCACGGAATTTGCACCTTGACACGCACAACGATTATCTTGTCGGCACATATCCGCCTCTCAAGGCAATGGGCGACCTGAACGCCGAAAAGTTGTTGCTCCAGGTTACGTCGTCAATTGATCTCTATTTTCACATCCCCTTCTGCAATCAGTATTGCACCTTTTGCCACTTCGCCAAGGAAATCAATCCATCTTCCGGGCGAGTGGAGCGCTATCTGGCGGCTTTAGATAAAGAGATGAGTTGGTCGGACGCGGCGCTGGCTGGCAGAGCTGTTGAGACTGCTTTTTTTGGAGGCGGCACTCCCTCGTTCTTGACCAACCGTCAACTCGAAACGCTATTTGGTATGATTAGCCGGCGCTTTGATTTGTCTAAGTCGGAGGTGAGTTTCGAATTGCATCCCTCTCTTGCAAAGGAAGTGGACGCTGCAGATCGCATATCCACACTGCTTAGAGCCGGCGTAAACCGCTTCGTATTGGGCGTTCAGAGTCTAGATCCTAGCATTTTACGCATATTGAACCGCGGGCACCACGTGGACGAGGTAGTACAACTCGTAAAGTTACTGAATGAGATGGGCGTTGAGAATCTGTCGCTTGACCTCATGTATGGGTTGCCGCAGCAAACGCTCCGGAGCTGGTACGACTCACTTATCGGCTTACTGGATATGGGAATAGAGAAGTTCAATGTATTCCCATTGATGTTTAAATCCACAGACCCCGTAGCCCGCCATTTGGCTCGGGGACGATATCAATTTGCCGGGGCTAAGGAGCGCATTATCATGCATTTTATGGCCGAGCACATCCTCACGAAACTCGGCTATCGCCATGGGCCGATTTTCTATTGGAGTAAGCAGCCGCAGCCACACTCGGTTCAACAGAGCCGCAAATACGATTCCTGGAACGACAATAATCTGGTCCCGTTTGGGGTTGCCGGATTTGGTTACATGAGCCAGTGCCAGTTCTATAACGAGGCAGATTTGGATCGCTACCTGTATAGGGTTGAGGCGGGCGAGAAGCCAGTGTGGAAGGGTGTTGTCCTGTCGCAAGATGATCTCATGCGCAGAACGGTAATGTTTGCCCTGCGAAGCAGCGGGGTGTTGCTCTCCCGCTTCGAGCGGGAGTTTGGGGTGTCCATCGAGAAATGCTTTGGCCGCGAGCTTGAACTCTTGAATGAGGCAGGACTCATCTGCATTTCAAACGATGGCCTGCTTTCGTTAACCGCCGCCGGCACCATCAATTCGGGCGCCGTATCGCTGCTATTTTTCTCGAACAGTATACTTGAGCGGGTCGCGTACAACGACAGTAGGATAGTAGACAAACGAACTGATCTGCTCGAAAAACATGATTACTCACCGGCCGGACGATACGGGTCAAGTGCCGAAATGCAAGTTGCTTTTCGATGAAGTCGCGGGCGCCGCAAGGGTCGCCCTGCCAGGCGGAGGACATATTTTCGCATCTGACCGATAGCATTGATCGCCGGCAGCGAGAACGCCCGCTTGGGCCGGTCAGCAATTTTGTCGCCGATCAACTGCCGCACTGCATTGCGGAGATCAAATGCAGTGAACGACCAGATGAAGCGGTTAAGGCTCTTGGGCGTAGCATCAACGCGATGATTGCGGAGACGGACTATGATGCGCAGCTGCTCAGTCTGCCGCAGCCGGACTTCGAGATCGCTAAGACAGACATCCAATATCTCGTAAATTGTGCTTATCAGATGTCTGCGTTTGCCGGCCTTCATCCCGTGGACGCCGAGCTGACGGTGGGAGAGGCACTGAGCCGCCTTGCGCGCTCAAGTTGTCAACGGCAGCCTGGCATTGAGGTCCTCTCCTATGAAGATATGATCCTTACGAATCCATTGCAGAACGATCCACGCGTATACTGCCTCGGGGCGGCCGGGGTCGAGGAGCGAGATTTTTGCTTGGGCCATCAGATCATCGAGAGCGAATTGCAGTCAGCAATGGACGCTCTGCTTAAGTTGCGTGATGTGGCCGACGTGGATGCGGGGCAATGTCTCGCGCTATGCCTGGAGCGCCTTGAGTCAGCAAACTATGTTCTGACGCGCTTTTATGAACATATGTCGCCGGACTTATTTGGCCAATTTCGTGTGTTTTACGGAAAGAATCCTTACAAGAATACGCTTGGTCCAAGCGGCCGCTTCTCGGCCCGTATCGTGGCGGTCTCGGTGCTACTGGTCGGTGAAGAACTCTTCCACCAGAAACCGCAATTTTATAGGGATCTGTATCGGCTGTCCGAATATTATCCGCAGAGATGCATTCACGAGGTATTCCGCTGGCTGTCGTCAGGCAAAGGGAGTGCACCGCTCAAGCCGACTTGGCTAAAGGGGAAAGCGGACTTTCCCAGGGTTGCGACCATTTCGCCAGTCATGGAGCATCACGGCGGCGAAATCGGAACGCTGCGCACGTCCTGTGTTTGTGCACTAGATCGGTTTACCCGGATGCACCGTAGTACGGCCTTAAAATATACGGTTGAGCCGGGTCGTCCAGTTGTCGGAGTTGAGGTATCGGAAAGTGTTGAGGCTGTCCTTTCTCAGCGGCTGTTGACAGAGGCGCGCCGGTAAGCTGACGGTGGTCTCTGGGTGGCGAAAAGCAGACAACGATGCCAGAGGCGCAGGCGTCCGACACCGGTCGAGAGGTGATAGTCGATGTCTCAAGACGAACTGATCCTTCGTCGGTTCGAGTCTGGGGATAGCGATGATGTATGGCATCTGCACAGAAGCGCATCGCAGGATGTTGGTGTGTGTGGCCCGGAAGGGGCCTGGGAGGATGATTTACGCAATATCGGGGAAGTATACATCGCCTCGGGCGGAGACTTCGTAGTTGCGCATATTGGTCCCCGACTCGCTGCCATGGGTGGGCTGAACCCTTTTGATGATGATGTCGCAGAACTTAAACGTATGCGGGTCGACCCCGTCTTTCAGCGACGAGGGTTTGGAAGGAGGGTTCTTCGTGAATTGGAGTCGCGAGCTCTTGCTCTCGGTTTCAAATGGATAATGCTCGACACAACAACGATCCAAGTAGGGGCCCAAAGACTTTATGAGAGCTCTGGCTATGTTCGCCGCAGGGAAGGGATGTTGCACGGATATGCAGTGATCTTTTACGAGAAGCGGCTCATTGGCCAGGATGACCCCGCATGAGCAAATGAGGTTGTGAGACCGGATAATCCAGTGAAGCTCTACGGACGCGCAACGAGCACAAATTCAATCACTGCCCCTGACTAGCCCAAACGCCCAAACTCGCTCCTTGGGAATGATGTCGAATGCGCTCAGATAAAACCGTAACATCCGCGAGCACTTTCTCGTTGAGTCCCGCGAGATCTGCGATCGGAATGAATCGTGTCACTGTAGCTGACAAGGACGTGAAGGTTTTGCGACCGATAGGCGTCGAACGCACGCACAAACTCACGCCTGGCCGAACCAGCGTTGAATTCAAAACGAGAGCTGACACGGTGCGCCAGCGGCGGATAGGCGAAGACGCTCTGGAGCGTCGTCGGCTCGCGACGTGAGCGGATGGCGCGAAGCGTCGAAAGTCAGCGGAAGTCGGGGCCGCCTGTTCAGACGGACGGTCGCAACCTGCATAGCGTGGGACAGACTTAAAGCGTCCCCCGTGAAGATGCGATAGCCCAGCCGCTTGAAATGCCTGGACACGGTGCATGTGCCGGCGAACGGATCGTAGAGCGAGTGGCCCCGGCGCCATGCGCGCGGCAAAACTCTCCAGCCAGGGCAACGTCGCGGTCTTCGAGACGATATAGCGCATCAGGTCTACCGCCTTGTCCGAACCGCGTCGTCGACCTCGAATGCCTCAACTGCACGCAGCAACAAACGCAACAGATTTCATGCATATGCGCCATCACGACAGCCGACCGCTCCGACCGAGAGTCGTCCCAATCCAATCATGAGACGCGCTGCATCAGTCTCTGTGATAGGCCTATCGTTCATCGCTCGCCAAACCAGCGTCCGCTCCAGCTTCAGCTCACTGGCAAGCTGCGCAGCACTCCAGCCGAAGTTCTGCGATAACTCGCGCAAGCCCCTGGCTGTGTCCCGATCTGGCTTGCCAGCCGGCAACCGCATTTGCCCAGGACGATGCCGAGGCCGCTAAAATGCAGTGGCGCAAGGTCTCCGACCAGCTCCGTCCCAAGCTGCCCAAGCTTGCCGGCTTCCTCGACGAGGCCGAGACCGACGTGCTCGCCTACATGACGTTCCCACCGCAGCACCGGACCAAGCTGCACTCGATCGAGCGGCTCAACGGTGAGATCAAGCGGCGCACCGAGGTGATCGGCATCTTCCCCAATGAGGACGCCATCGTCCGGCTCATCGGCGCGATCCTGCTCGAGCAGAACGACGAATGGGCCGTCCAGCGCGCCCGCTACATGACGCTGGAAACTATCGCTCCGTTGAGCGATGATCCAACCGTCAGCCTCCCGGCTATCGCCAGCTGACCAGTCCGGCTCTTGCCGGCGAACGCGGTGTCCCACCGCCAGTTACACCACGCTTAGGGACACGATCCGGTTCGACTAATGGCCGGACACACGTCCGCCTTGCGAGGAGCGATTCATCTGCAGGGTTTGCAATAAGCGCGGCACCATTCTAAGGGAGCGAAGTGACCCAACCATGCCCATGAGAAAGCGTACGGACTAAGAACTGCAACTCATCTCCACATCGTGTACGCGTCTGTAGCGCATCACTGCGCGCTCAGTAGCTAACCTGGTTCTGGCCATTAATTGAGCTTTCCATCGGGTGCCGACTTCGAGACTCTTCCAAGCGATATCGCTACTAAGGCCGATCTCGTGGTTTCTCATCTGTCGCAGACCTTATCGAGCACCGCCCGCACCCGCGGCGTTGTCTCGGCTTCGAACGTCGGGCGAGTCCCGAGAAAGAATGGATGTCAAATCGACTAGGCTTGCAGAATTCGAAAGGTTAAGGCCACCGCACAAACCTGTCCATCGGCTGCGAGATACCAGATGCCGGTGTTTCCAAGTCCCTTAGGCATCAACGCCTGCTCGGCGAACATCCGCTTTGCGCAATCGGGTTGAAAACTCGAGCTTGCGAACAGCCGAAAGCGCGGATTCACTCAGGTATAGAAGCCTGGGATGAAGCAGTGATTGGGCGAACAGCAAGCGCATCAAGCGACCCATCGTAGGCATGAAGGCAGATCTCTGGAAGAGCGCGGACTACCAATCGCCGGGCCTGAAGCACTTCCGGAGAAGCGCACCGCTTTGGGACCAGCAAAAAGTAGCCGATCATCGGCGCCAGGCAGATATCAGCTAGCCAACTCATTGCCGTCTGCTCGATCAGAGACAAGCCACGATCGAAGCTTCTCTTGCGCGCGAGGTGCCGCTCTGTCACGTTTCAAACGCATTCACCGTGTGTTCGCCGTCACGATGGGCGCCAAGAGCACGACGAGGCACATGAGCCCGGCTAGGACCCCAAATGCGGCCGGCAGTCCCACGTACTTGGCCAGTAACCCTATACCAGCCGGTCCAATGAGAATTCCGGCATAACCAACCGTCATGATCGCGGCAATCGCCGGACCAACGGGCATCGCCTCCTGCGTGCCGGCGCGCCGGAACAGAATCGGGGCGACATTCGATAGGCCAAGACCAATGAGCAGCAAGCCGGCCATGGCGATGACGGCTACCGGTGCGGCCAGCAGAGCTCCGAAACCGGCCAAGGCCAGTAGACTTCCGAACATAAGTGTCGCGCGGTCCCCCGCGCGTTCGACGACGGCGTCGCCAGCAAGGCGTCCCACCGTCATGGCTATGGAGAACAGTACATACGCTAAGCCGCCCTGCGTCTTTGGAGCAAGACCAGCGCCGACGACCAACAAGGCAGCCCAATCGAGCATCGCGCCTTCGATAAGGAAGGCGATCGCCGCAATCGCGGCTAGAAGGAGCACGATGGAACGCGGCAGAACGAACGACGGTCCCTGGTCCGCCTGCGCCGTTGGTACCAATCGCGGCCACGCCAGCATGATCGCGATCACTATCAATCCCGAGCAGACCACAGTCGAAACAAATGCGTCAATCTGCAGCGAGAGAAAAGCGGTCATGGCTGCAGACCCCACAAGTCCCCCGATGCTGAATTGAGCGTGGAAGCTGGACATCAGCGGGCACTCCGCCGTGCGCTCCACCTCGATCGCATGAATGTTCGCGGCCACGCTAATCGAGCCTATCGAGGCGCCTAAGGCGAATAGCGCGACGCCGAGCGACAACTTGCTAGCTGTCGTGAGGCACGGCAGGACGATCGCGAGACTAAGCCCACCCACAAGAATGATCAGCCTGACGCCGTAGCGGGCGCTCAAAACACTGGTCAGAAGCATCGCGATGATGGATCCAGCACCCAGGCAGAGCAGTAGTAGGCCAAGCACGCCATCATCCACCGCCAGCCGGTCTTTCGCAAATGGTACGAGCGGGGCCCAGGCCCCGAAGCCGACCCCGGGAACGAAGAATGCAAGACGCGTTGCTAACCGAGAGGATGGTTGACCAGCAGACGCCATGACAGGGACCTTATTGATAGACGACCCGCGGGCGCTGTACCAGCGACGGACTCCCGCGCGACAGAGAGTGCGCAGGTTCGGCGGTCGAGAGGACATCGTTTGTTGGCGCAATCGCCATGCCGGACGGTTCAGCGCGTGATATCGGATCGCGTCGATCGTCACTCTTCTAGTTCGATCCGCGACGACATCTTTGATTGCAAATACGATGCCACCGCGAAAACTCACGTGACGTCTCGATCCGAACTCGATACGATCGGCAACTGTGCCGGCTAGGCATGGAGCGTTGGGGGCTCTCAACAAGCTTGTTACTTGCTGATTGATGAGTGCGGTCGCGCACTGAAGGAGCACGAAGCACCCGAGTGCGCCTCGAGACCGCGCATTACGATTCCGTGGCGCCCTTCAGCGCGCCAACGCGGCCTCGCCTTCCGTAGTCATATCCGCGACAAATCAATATGGCTCAGTCGCAAAGCTGACAACGAGATGAAATTCCATCTTGCCGATCGCAATCGGTCTCAATGCGAGGCGATGGGCTTGCAACCCGGTTACTCTGGGCTTGCGTAGCCTGCCAAAGCTTGTGGCAACCGACATCGCGGTGTAGACGCCGACATAAACACTTTGATCATGGAAGCCACGCAGAGGCTTATGTGCCTGCTAGACTCATGGTCTTGGTCAGCGCCCCCGCCACGGCTCGCGATTGACGACTTCTTCATCGAATTGGCTGTGCACATGGACCGGCATTGATGCTTCTCCTTGTGAGGGATGCGCGGCTCGTTGCCCCAACGTCCATCGAGAAACTGCCCCGCCGAGATCGCGATCCGCTCCTGCGTAAACAGCGGACGAATCCGTTGCTTGGCCTGCCGCAACAAAGAAGCCCACAGCGTCGCGTATCTTCGACCGACGCTCCACCAATCATCAAATCCCGAATCATGGTCGCCCATAGATTCAGAACTACCCGAAAATTGCAACTGTAGTGCTAGACACGGTCGCCAAATGCATCGAACTCCGTCCGGATCGCTTGTCGGACTTCGGTTACGCGCATATTGCCTCCTTCAAGAAGCATCAGTGCAAGATCGGCGAATACGCCCTGCCCCAGAAGTCGTGCGTCATCTTCAGTCGGAATTGCGGAAGCCCTGGTCGACGCGGGCTACGTGCGCATTAGTTTCGACCACTTCGCCCTACCCGGCGACAATCTTGCCGCGGCGAAGCGCGAGGGGCGGCTGCGTCGGAACTTCCAGGGTTACACCGACGACGCCGGCGAAACGGATAAAAAGAACACAGTTTATCAATTTTTGGTTCTGAATTGCGCTACAGATTTGGCAACGCCAGCAGTACGTTATCGATCAGCCGGGTCGAACCGACGTAGGCTGCGGCACAGAGCGCCGCCGGAAGCCGCAGCGGACTCTCGGCACGCTTGAGCGTATCACCATCGACAAGTTCAAGGTATTGCAGCCGATCAACTGTCTCAAGATGCCGCTCGGCGATCGCAATCAGCTTATCCACCTCGCGCACTCCTGAGCGGAACTCATCCGCCGCGGCGAACAGCCCACGACTGATGGCAACGGCTCGCCGACGTTCTTCCTCGCTGAGATATCGATTGCGACTGCTCATCGCGAGCCCGTCCGGTTCCCGAACGGTTGGCACGGTGACGATCTCGATGGGAAGATTGAGATCAGTTGCCATGCGACGAACGACCGCGCATTGCTGAAAATCCTTTTGCCCGAAAAACACGACGTCCGGATGCACCATGTTGAACAGCTTGCATACGACGGTTGCGACGCCGCGAAAATGCCCACGCCTGAAAGCCCCGCATAGTGGCTTCGCCAATTCGCCCGGTTCGACGAAGGTCTCGAATTGAGCCGGATAGACTTCCTGTGCACCCGGCGCGAAGACAATCGCAACACCGGCATCGCGGCACAATTTTTCATCGCGCAGGAAATCGCGAGGATAGCTGCTGAGATCCTCGTTTGGTCCGAACTGAGTCGGATTGACGAAGATGCTAACGACGGTGACGTCGCATTGCGCTCGGCTCGTCTTGACCAGGGCCAGATGGCCATCGTGCAAATAGCCCATTGTCGGCACGAGCCCGACGCGTTTGCCCGCGCTGCAAGCCTTCGCGAGCTCACGACGAAGCTCAGCGACCGTGGTAATCGTCTGCATCGTAGCACCTTACATCAGGTTGGGTTGGGAGGAGCCCAGTTTGCGATGATGTTACCCAGGCTTTCAGGAAGCCGATAGGACTCTTGCGGCGCCGGGAACGCTCCACTGCGGACATCGGTAGCCCAGCGCGACAGCGCCTCCTGCAACAGCTGAAAACCATCAGCATAGGCGCGAACGAATTTGGGCCGATGACCTTCGATCAGCCCCAGCACGTCATGGAATACGAGCACTTGGCCCGAGCACCCGGGACCCGCGCCGATTCCAATAGTTGGTATCGACAGCGATTCGGTCGCTCGCTGGGCTAGCTCGGCCGGAATGCCTTCAAGCACCAACGCGAAGCATCCGGCCTCCTGCAGACGGTGAGCGTCATCAAGCAGCCGCAAAGCGTCATCGGCTTTCCGGCCCTGCACCTTGAATCCGCCCATGATATTGACGCTCTGCGGGGTGAGGCCGAGATGGCCCATGACGGGAATTTCGCAATCGACCAGGGCACGCACCATCTCCACGCGCTTGGCTCCGCCCTCGAGTTTCACTGCATCTGCGCCTCGCTGCAGGAACCCTCCGGCGTTGCGTATCGTCTCCTCCGGACTAAGGTGAAAGCTAAGAAACGGCATATCGGCCACGAGCAGGGCACGGGGCCTTGTGCGCGCAACAGCTTCGAGATGATGATTCATCATCGCCATGCTGACTGGCAACGTGTTGTCGAATCCGAGGCAGACATTGCCAACACTGTCGCCGACAAGAATGATGTCGACGATGGGGTCAGCGATGCCTGCCGTAACCGCATCGTAGGCGGTGGTCATGGCGACACGCCGCCGCTCCTGCTTCCACCGCTGCAGGATTGGAATCGTGATCCGCTCAACTGACACTTCCGAAGCGTGGCTCATTTTCGATCCGTTCCGTCAGATGGCCTCAGGTCGATTTCGCAGCTCGAATTTGATCTCACCTGGTCGCCTACGATTTTGAAGCCACGGCCCTCCGCACCGAATAAGCTAGGCGAACGGTAATCCGATTCTTGCGACCGAAGCCGTTGAGTATTGCGCGCATCCCCGGGGACCACCCTTTTTCTATGGCGGACGAGTGAAAACTGTCAACCATGAAAGGGAAACATACGTCTCCAAAGTAGCAGGCGCGTGCATAAAAAATCCAATGGTCGCCCGACCATCAAGCAAGAACTCCCCAGATTCAAATTGTCATTTGGAAGCGCCTTGCGTCACGCTGGGCCTCAGGGCGCGCCGATCCGATCATTCTGACGCAATTTGCGTGCGGCGGTGTCTTAACCGCATCTCCTGCATGTCGGACTGGCTGGCTCTGCCCCGGAGGCAATACTCTACCCGAGCGAGTTCGTTTCCGAGCCTCATCAAGTTCAACTGCAGCCAGAGGATTTGTTGCCGCTCACACCTGCTGCGCTGAATTAACGCTCCGGCATACTTCCCCATACGGAGCTGATAGAAATTGCGTACCATGCCCTGCTCCAATCCCTTCTCCAGGATACTTGGCATTTTCCAGCTCCCGAAACAGGCCTCGCGCTCACCCTCTGTTGTAGCGGCATATCGCGATCGATTGGTTCGATGAACCCCTGCCTGTCGGCCGAAAATTGCGTTTGGGCGTAATTCCGCGATGAAATCCTTCAAACGAGCTCGGAGTGACCGCCCCCGCCTTCGTCAAATGCAAGCATGGGAGTGCTTTCCAGCGCAGCAGACCGTGAAAGCTATGCAGACGCGCGTCTGCCGCCGCTAATTCGATGGCGTGTGGATAACCCGGGCGTACAGACTTGTCAGGCGAGCCGCTTAGAGGCGTCGCTGACCTGAGGCGCCGGTGCGCTTGCCGTCCGCTTGCTGCTCAATTCGCAGCAGCCATGGCAGCCCAAGCGTCAGGCCATCGAAGAGTCGACGGTTTGACACGGCCAGCCAAGTCATGCGATGCAAAAAGGGCTAAGCGGGGTTAAGGCGCAGTAGTGCGGTCGCAACCTAACGGCGGCCGCCATTGCGGGGTCAGCAGCTTCTGCTGCACATGTTCAAAGACCACTACTATTCGTCGAAGACACGATTTTTCGTAACAACACTCCGCATTCCCCTTGTGCGTCTTTTCGTGGCGTCTTGTACTGGTTGTCAGCGCGATCGTTCTACCCGCCGCGCTAATGCGTAGGTCAGGTCGATACCGCAATAGGCGTCCGTGCCCGATGCAGTGGCCATGCACTGACAAATGACGAGAACTGGCAGTTGCCAGGATGCCCCAGATACGGTCTTTGCAGACAATGAGCGTCCTGCCAAGCGGGTCGTAGGACGTACACTCGAAGGCGAGACAAAGCCAACTAGTGTTGTGACTCTAACGCTTGTTTCGCCCGGGCGACTTTTTCGAGGATTTGGCTCGCAGACTTGGTCCAGACGAAGGGTTTGGGATTGGCATTGTGGTTTTCCAAGTATTGCATGATGGCACCTTTCAACTCGGCGACGCTCTTGAAGGCGCCGCGGCGGATGCGGTTTCGGGTGATCTCGGCAAAGAAGCGCTCGACCATGTTGAGCCAGGACGCCGAGGTGGGCGTAAAGTGCAGGTGGAAGCGCGGGTGTGCCTTGAGCCAGCGTTTCACAGCCGGGGTCTTATGCGTCGCATAGTTGTCGACGATGAGGTGAAGGTCGAGACCCTCGGCGATCTGTTGGTCAATCAGCTTGAGAAAGCGCAGAAACTCCCGGTGCCGATGGCGTGGCATGCAGGTCCCGATGACCTTGCCGTCCAGCATGTTGAGCGCTGCAAACAGCGTCGTGGTGCCGTTGCGCTTATAGTCGTGGGTCATCGTTCCGGCGCGGCCCTTCTTCATCGGCAGGCCGGGCTGGGTGCGGTCGAGGGCTTGAATTTGGCTCTTTTCATCGACGCAAAGAACCAGCGCCTTGTCCGGCGGATCGAGATAGAGCCCGACCACATCCTCGACCTTCGCGGCGAAGTGCTTATCGCGCGAGACCCTGAACGTCTTGACCAGATGCGGCTTCAGCCCATGCGCACGCCAGATCCGTTGGACGCTGCTGTAGGAAATGCCCGCCGCCGCCGCCATGCTGCGCCCGCTCCAATGCGTTGCCTTCGGAGGCTTCTCGTGCAGCGTCATATGCACCACTTGCTTGATCTTCTCAGGGCTCAACGGCTTAACGCGCGAAGGCCGGGTTGCGTCCTTCAAAAGCCCGTCCACTCCCTTGGCCACATAGCGGCGGCGCCAGCGGCGTACCGTCAGAAGGCTCTTGCCCACGGCCGCCGCAATCGCTTCCGCCGTCAGCCCGTCGCTGGCCAAAAGCACGATCCGCGCTCTCCAAACCACCTTCTGGGGCGTGTTCCGATTTCGGACCAGCCCCTCCAATCCTTCACGATCAGCGCTGCTGATCGAAATCCGTTCGATCGTCCTCATCGGCCCAAACTCGCAGGTCTGAGCCGATTTGTGAATCGTTCGTCAGCATCGGAACACTAGCATGGGAAGTGCTAGCAGCGACAAACAGCAGATTGCGCATGACTTGCCTCCGCTAGGCTTTGCTTAAGGATAGACCATCGAATTATATCTATTGATGTTGATCAAGCAAATGGCAGCCGCGCTTCCCTGGGCGATCGCATCCACCGATGTACTAGCGCGTTGGGCTCTCACGCGCATGCAAGCAACGCGGTTCAAGTGAAGGCAGTCTAAGAGTGCTCGATCAGAACCGCGGCACCTGGGGCGGCCATTTTGCCAAAACTTCGGCGAAGGCGGAGCAGCATTTCAGCGACTTTCCGGAAGGGAGCGCAGCCTTCCGGTGCGATGCAGCTGCGCGCTGAAAGCGCCTCCAGGCAAGCATGTGCACCAGGTACTACCTTTCTTCGTTGCTTCGCGACGAGCAGCGCCGAAACGATAAGCTCCTCCCAGGCGCCATGTATGGCTGAGACTATCGCCACGTTCCGCGATGAAAGAGTTTCACGATCGATCTCTCTGCGGTGATCAGCCGAAGAGCGGATTCAACCTTGAGGTCACGTGCCGATGTCAACGCTTCGGGGCTGGCGGCGGCCTTCTCCTTCTGTTTTATGACCCAGCCTGTATTCAACGAAAGAGCGCATTTTGCTGCAGTTCTTATGCGGCGATCCTGCAAGTGAGACCGTTTCATGCACGAGATCCGCGCGAAGCTAATGACCATCGACGGAAGCATCTACTGAAAGTTGTCCTAGCGACTGATGATCAGGCGGTTCCTTACTTCGATGCAGAAATTCGTCTCAGAGATTGTCTACCTTGCGTAATAGCGGACGAAGAATCGAGCTAAACACCCGCCAGCGCGATCGTGCAGGGAGCCTGCCGTGCAGTGGCATCTGAGCGGCTGCCCGAGCCTTGCAGACTTTGCGATGAGGCTTCTGTCGCTTTGGGCGAAGTCAAACCGCAATGACCGACGGTCATCTATGATTCGACACATCGTATTCTTCACCGCAAAAGATAAGGCGCATGTCGACAAAATAGTCGACGGCCTTTCCGTTCTCGCCAAAATCCCGCACGCACGCCGGCTTGAGGTCGCTCGTAACCGCAAGAGTGACCGGCTTGGCAACGAAATTGACGTGATCGTCTACGGTGAATTCGACGACGAAGTCGAACTCGAAGCCTATAAAGCGCACGAGCTTTATCAGGAGTCGATCCGGCAGGTCAGACCGCTCCGAGAGCTACGTCTCGCGGCCGATTACAGCATGTCAACAGATGCGGAGCCATTTGGCAGGCCCTACCCGCGGGCGCAATTAACCTGGCAGGCACGTAGGGGTTTTTGGGTGCCCGTGAGGCTCGCCTTCGCCGGGCGGGATTACAATCAGCCATGTATCGCTGAGCGACAGACTAATGCATGTATTGGAACTGCAGTGGATTGAGCCCGTCACAGCCATGCGACGCCTCTCGCATCGTGCCGCTCGGTTCGAGGTGGTTCGACGCTACGCTCACCTTCTCCTGGGCTGCATCCATAGCGTTACGGCCTGTCTCCTGCAGACGCTCTAAGGCTTCGGATCCGACGTCATCGAGTTCGGCTTTAAGCGTGTCGGAAGCCTCGCGGATGCTTTGTGAGACCGCTCCGGCGCGCGCGTTGAGATCCTCTTTCACTTTGTCGCTGACTTCGCCGACCCATTCGCCTTCGAGATCCGACCTGGCGAATGCGCCAGCGACGGCTGCACCGACGGCTAAACCTATGGCGCCGAGCACCAATGGTTGTCTCTCGAGCAGGTCGGAAAAAGACGATTGTACTTGTGCAATGGTCTCCTTCCGAGGCAGCGCCTCACTCACCTTGCTGAAATTCTCCCGCGCGTAAGCGACGCCTTCGCCGAACCGGTCCTTGATCGTGTCTGCAGCGCCCGATACAGCGTCGGAAGCGGTGCTCGCGGTCTCGCGCAGGGTGTCGCCGACGTGCTGTGACAATCCGTGATCCATCTCAGGAGCGGTTGGCGGACTGTTCATGAATTTGGGTGCGTTCGACCGCAGATTGGCGCTGACGTCGGCGAGCGGTGCAGTCGCCGCATTGACCGAAGTTGCCGCGCTCTTCAGCCTCTCGTTGCCGAGCAACAGCCACAGCGCACCGCCGCCGATCAGGGCGGCAGCCAGCGGATTCTCGCGAACCGCTTCCCTCAGGTTTTGCATAAAACTGACTTCGGTGGCGCTCATCGGACCATTTCCTTCACGGTGTCCTTGTCCTTTTCGAGCTGGCGCATCGTTTCGCGGGGCGCCAGCTTCCGGGCGTCAAGGCGGTTTATGCCGACCGCAAACAGGACGCCCGCCAACACCGCGGCAACCACCGCTGAGACAAGGTAGGAGATCGGTTGCGACCAGCCACCGGCAACCAAGGCGGCCGACAGCGCGAATAGGGCCATGACGAGCGCAGGAACAACCAGGACCGCTCCGGCTCCGAAGAAGCCGACCGCCCAACCAACCTGCTGAACCTTCTCGCCGAGCTCGGCCTTCGCGAGATCGACCTCGTTCTGGAATAGCTTTGCAAATTGAGAAAGCACGTCACCCAGGAGGGCTGAGATGGTCCGAAGATCGGATTGGGTGTTCATGACGCATCCTCGTCTTGTGAGGATGAGGTCTGTTTGCCAGAGGCTCGAAAGAAACGTACGGCTGCGAAGCCGGCCAGGACCGACAGTCCAAGGAAAGCGGCGGGCTGGCGCTTCGCAAAATCGGAGGTCCCATCGACGAGATCGCGGAGGGTTCCGTTGCGAATCTTCTCGGCGGCGTCTTCGACGTAGCCGGCGGCGGAATTGATGCCACGCGCGGCAAAGGGCGCATCGTTGTCAAATGCATGGGCGGCTTGCCGGAGATTTCCCGCGAGCCGGCCTACGAAATCCGCTCCGGAGCGCTGCTGCTCCTCGGCCTTGTCCTGGAAACGATCCGCGGCTCCCTCGGCCACGTCCGAGGCAGAGTCGGCTGCCTCCTTGAACCTTTCGCGCGCGGCGTCCGTTGACACCCGCAGCGCATCGCCGGCGCGTTGCCTGACATCGGCGCCTGCATCGGAGATTTGGTCCTTGAGCGTTTGCGGGGAGGTCTTGTCCTGCCCCTGAGAAGCGGCTTGCCCGATTTGGGTATCAAATTCGCTCATGAGGATTTCTCTTCGGTTCGAGAAGGATTGAACACCGCCGTTACGATGTCGTCGGCCGCTTCCTTCAATGTTTCGGACATATCCTGGGTCATGCGACTGGCGTGTTTGCCGAGATCCGCCTGGGACACGCTCTTTGCGGCAGCATCGGCCGCCGACAGCGCGGCATCCTTGACTGTCTCGAATCCGGACTGGGCGGCCTTACCGGCAGCGCGCTTGGCACTATCGCTTGCCTTACCGACTGCGGCAGCTTCCGCCTTGGTGTCAGGAAGGGACGCTGCGATGGTTGCGCCGATCGCAACTCCGAGGCCAGCGATCAGGGCGGCGTTGTCACTAATCGTCCGCCGGGCGGTTTCCGGGGCCGCGGTAGCCTTGTCGCGAACGGTCGAGCCAATGAGCTCGATCTTGTCTTTGGCGGTTTCCGCGGCGGCATCTATGCCGGCCTTCACTTTGTCCGTGGTCCGCGCCGCCCGATCCTTCAGGTCGTCGGCCATTCCGGCCGCTCCGGCTTGAGCCTCGCCCGCCATGTCGGTGGTCCTGCGCCCTGTCTGCTCGCCAAGGAACTGGACACGCTCGGCAGCATCAGCCGCCACTTCCTTGACCGTTTCGACCGTCGGAGCCGCTGCCTCCGCTGTGCGGGCCCGCACGGTCTTTCGAAGTTAGAGCGAGGCCTGCGCCGATCATTAAGAGGGGAAGTGGGAAGCCCCGTGCCAGCCGCAGGGCGGGCACCGCAACCGCAGTCCCAGCCGCGATCGCCTGCATCGGATTTTCCATGGCTCGCTGCTTGAGCGTGTCGAGCCAGCCTTGGGTTTTGCGGCCGACGAACTCGGAGACTTCCGACTTGATGGCTTGGGGCGACACCTTGTAGCGGAGGTCTTCTGTGGTGTCGGTGATCTGCGCCCTCAACCGATCGACGGTCGCTGCAAGCTGCGCCCGGCTCCGCTCGGACTCGCGCCTTAACTCCTCAACCGATCGTGGCATGGCCGTAACCGCCTATCGTTCTTATTTGAAAGCGAACTCACGCTTTGTTGAATCGTTCCTCCGCGGATTTGGGGCCCCGGTTTCCCGTCGGACCTGAAGACTCGTTCCTATTCCCGAGCCCGGCGTACAGCCCCTCCAGCTTCTCCTTCTGCTTCTCTCAACGAGCCTCTTCGGCTTGAGAGCGATTTTCGACCACCGCGCGTTCGGCTTCGATGGTGCTCGCCACTTGATCATGCTCCCGCTCGGATTTCTCGAGTGCTGCTTGCGCCTTCACGACTGCCTGTTGGCGCCGCTCGCGCGCCTTCTCCCTGGCTCCGCGTTTCAGCCTTCGCTTCAACCTTCTCCTCCCTTTCGAAAGCCAGGGAGGCTTGCCCGCCGCTTTAACGGGTGAAGGAACGGACGGCGGAAGCAGACCGGCACATCGGATGGTGGTCGCGCGGACAACCGCGGCTAGTGGATATTTTCATCACCACCTATACGAAATATTCCTGAAACCCGCTGCTTCTATCCTCGGGCCGGCACAGGGGGTGAATTTGATCATCTGGTCTTTATCCGCCTTGTGCAGACTTCAGGGTCGCCGACAGGCGGCCCTTTCTTCGTTCCCTATCGCGGCGTCCTAACGAGGACGGCCATTATGCCAAAGGAAAATTGCCTGATCGTTCTTGCTGCCGGAAGACAATTGGATTTGTACGGGGCGAAGCCTCTCGCGTCGCAAAAGAAAGCGGTGCTGATTGGTGGAGCGATCGCCTCGAGATAGGCACGCGGTTTTGTTTTGTTGAGGATAAGCCAAAGCGGCGTTCGCGCTAACCTGCGACAGCTTCGGCATTGCCTGCCGAGACGGCTAGCTCAAACAGACCCAAGCACCGAAACGCGCAGCGTGAATCGGCGAGCCTTGAGGAGCAACGGGTCTCACTGAGCTGGGGCTTTTTTGTCATCGAAGTCGGCGGCTTCGGCGTTCCGCTTTTCGGGGAGCCATCGCGCCGTATTTCTTCCGCTTGGCTTGCCACCCATTTTATTGGCGCAGGCCGGGACCCGCCAGAAATCCCGCGGCGATTACGACGCCGCCCGAATGCGACGATTGCGAAGTTGGGCAATAGCTCTTAGGACTGACATTTGCTGCTCCTACTATGCTTATCCAAAACCGCCACGTAAATATGCGCGTGGCTTGGAGAGCCTATTCCAAACCGACTTCTGCAAACCGACTTCGGATTGCGAGCGATTTCCTCTAGCCAGAGGCCCGCCAGCGTGAACCGGCGGGCCTCTGGTCTCAGCGTTTCAGCCGTCGGATGCGTCCTCAGCAGGCGGTTCGTCTGGAACACGTGCCGGCAGAACAGTGCAGGCGCTCTGCCCTAACGAATTAATGCGCCGAGTGTTACCGATTGTATAACTGGAAGGCCAAGTATGGCAGGACGGACGTCTCCGACGCCAAGCGCCTGAAGGCCTTGGAAGACGAGAACGCCAAGCTGAAGAAGCTGCTCGCCGACCAGATGCTCGAAGCCTCGGCATTACGCGAGCTTCTGTCAAAAAAATAGTAGGACCCGCCGCCAGGCGCGAAGCCGTCGCGCATCTGCAGGCCGTCATGGGCCTATCGGAGCGTCGGGCCTGTTCCTTCGTCTGCGCCGATCGCAAAGCAGTCTCGCCGACCGCCAGAGACGGAGTTGCACGGCAGGTTGCGTGACCTCGCCAACGAGCGCCGACGCTTCGGCTATCGGCCGTTGGTTCATCCTGCTCAGGCGCGAGGGCGAGGCATCCGGGTCAACCGTATCTACCGTCTCTATCGCGAGGAAGGTCTGACGGTTCGCAAGCGTCGGGCGCGACGACGAGCCGTCGGCACGCGGGCGCCGATCCTGTCGAGGCAAAGCCGAATGCGCGCTGGTTGGATTTCGTGCATGACCAGTTTGCCGGCGGCTGACGCTTCCGTGTGCTCAACATCGTCGACGACGTGACGCGCGAATGCCGCGATCCCGGACACCTCGATTTCCGGCCATCGGGTTGCTCGCGAGCTGATCGTCAGCCCCTTGTGCCAGCGATGCTCGACTTGCGGCATCTGGGTCTTTGCCGCGCCCGCAATTTGTCGGTGGTCATGCGCCTGGGCCCGCAGCCCCGCTTCTTCAGCAACCGGGTCGGCAGGCGCTTGGCAGCCTTGGCCTTGCGGGCAGTTGGACGATCTCGTCGAGCACATAGGATGTGCTCGAGGTACCCGAGCGCGAGGTTGGTTGGCATAACCTGCTGCGGATAAGCCGGAGCTCGCTCAAACCACCACCTATCAGGGCAGCGAATTAGACCTTTTCCGCTTTGGGAATCTCAAGTGAGTCAGCCAACAAGCTCGTTGGTATTGGAGGCTGGCTGAGTGGCGGCCGCCTCGCCGCGAAGATAGGCGTGCAGCGCCTTCACGCAGGGATCCGCATTCTTTTTGTCTTGTTTGCGGGGCGGCACGAACGTGATATCGGCTTATGCATAAAGCGGCGTGCGCTCGCGCATCAGTCGGCTGATTGTCTGATCCCGGTCGGGGCCTTGCAGCAGCGGGCGGTTGATACCTTTCCTAAGACGATGTTGGATCACGTCGAAGTCGGTGTTGAGCCAGATCGAGACGGCTTTCTCCCCGACGAGACGCCGGGTCGACTCATGCATGATCGAGCCGCCACCAGTCGCGATCACCGCGGGCCCTTCATTGAGCACACGCGCGATTACCCTCGCTTCGAGCTCCCTGAACCACTCCTCGCCATGGGTATCGAAAATCTGCGGTATCTCTTTACCGGCATCTTTTTGGATCTTTTGGTCGGTATCGATGAAGGGCAGCCGCAGTCGCTCGGCGATGGCCGGGCCAATGGTGGATTTTCCGGCGCTCGGCATGCCGACAAGCACGATCGGCCGCACACCGAGGGCGGCGATAATCTCGCTTGCCTCCGTTGACCTGGCGATCTCGGGCATTCTTGATTGTTCGAAAGCTCGCAATCCAAATGCCGCAGCGGCGCCGCCCTTACGATCTCCTTCGGCTCCCCAGTGGTGTATGCCCAGGGCGCCGTCGGGGATCGCAATCTGTGTGCAGACCTCTCTCGTCCGCTGCACCAGTTTCTCGGCCTTAGCTTGCTCCAAAGCATCCTCGCTTGATTGCCGCCGCAGCCTGCCGAGAATTTTATAGGTGTCGTGATTGGCAAGCTTGGCTTGATAGCTGCCTGGCGTGTGGAACTCCACTTCGAAGCGATAAGCTTCCGACGTGGTGAGCACTGTCTTGATGCCGACGAAAGTCGGACTGCGCATTCTGAACCAGTTGGTTGTCTGGCGTTCGGTGTAGTCCCGCTCCTCAAAGGCCAGCATGGCTTTCTTGAAGGCACGTGTAAAATCCTTGTCAGGAATTTCTAAGACGTGGCGTACGGCGTTGCTGAAGAGCTGTGGGGCGCTGCCGGGCGGGATGCTCATGCCGGTGAGCTGATCTGTCATGGAGGCATGCGATTTCAAGCGGCGCTCCAGATGGGGCATCTTCACCTCAATGCCGGCTTCCGCAAGGATTCCGGCAATCTCGCGTGCCGCTGCGGTGATTTTCCTCTCTTCGGCTATAGCTCGGTCAGCCTCATTTTGGGCGCGTTCTGAGGCCTCCTCGCGGGTCAGCGTGATCATGTCAGCATCGTCGGCGGCGGGCCGGAGGCCGGAGGGTTTGCGCAAAATGCCCTGCTCCGCAGCGAGTTTGATCGAGGTCTCCATGATTGAAGCCGCCAGAGTGGGGTTGTCCCTCAGATCCTCCAAGGTCGCATCGACATCAAACCTTCCGTGGGCGAGGGTCGCCGCCACGCCCTTGACGTAGGGCACGGACTTCAAGCCCGGCGTCTCGTAGAGGAGCCGCTGAAGGTGACTGCTCTTCTGGAAAAAGAGGTTGGCGCCAGTATCGGATTTATAGGCATCAGTGCCGACCTTGATGCCGAGGCTCAGCAAGTTGTTTGCGCTTTTTACGAGGTCGTCCGCATTGTAACCATCCGGGCGGGGATCGATGCGGGGAGGATAGTGGTCGAGTAAAAGCTGGATGCGGTCTCGTGGCTGAGGCGTTGCCGGATAGGTCTCCGCCAGATCCGGGAAAAGATTGCAGAGCCTTGCGCTGAGGCTCGGGTTTGCGGCGTTCGAGCTTTCGATTGTTTCGGGCAGGGGTTGCTCATTCGGCTTCACTGCCCATGCCGCTAGGTCGTCGACGAGCAACTCGGCCATTTCGCGAGCAACCAGATGTTTGGCGACCTCAATCTCGCTCCTCGCTCTCGCAAACGTGTTCTGGATATCCTGGCTACTCACCTCTTCCTGGCCCAACAGCTGACGGATCTCTCGCCTGAGCTCGTGGTGAACGCCCTCATAGGTGCCAAAGACAGCACGCTCGGCAAACCAGCGTTGTGCTTCATGGGATTGAGCCAGAAAGTTTCGCTGCAGGCAGCTATAGGTTTCCAGGACATCCTGCGTGGCGGCGAGGATCTGGCGGGCGCGACCGAACTGGTAATTGTCGCCCTCAAGCGCCGGGGTATGCGACTTTGGCGGCTTCAGCGACGGAAGTCCGAGAGCTTGCTCCTTGCGATCGAACTGGCGCACATGCTCATAAAGCTGCGGCCGGTCGCCGACGATGACGACGGTGTCCCCGTCGAAGTCCCCGTCAAGTTTTTTCTGTTCACCGATCGGGACGGCAACCAACGAGCCCGGAGCGAACACCTCGGTAGCCTGCAGGATGCCGACGCACTCGAGCGGCGTGTCCACCTTGGCGCGGTCCTTGCTCGAGGTCCAACTCGAATGGCATTTGACGTCCTCGGCAGACATCACCAGCCCACGGTCGGCGTAGCCGGCCGGCCACATCTTATCCGGCACAACCATCAGAATGCCTTTGGCAAAAAAAGTCGGATCGTCGCCCGCCAGTTCCTTCCCCGACTTCTGGGCGACATTGAAGCTGTATTGGATGGCTGTGCAGTTTTCGAGGAACACAGCGGTCGGGTCCCCCTTAACGGCCGACTTGACTCGCTCGGCGGCAAACGGGCGCAGATTGGGCTTGTCGTAGGGCGAGCGCCCGATCAGCACGCCGCTCGCCCCCATCAACGTCTCGCTCTTGAGCGTCGGCACATGGAGACAGTCATCGCTGGACGGTACGGCAACCGCGCCGGGACCGTCGATGTGTCCGGCCGTCACGGTGCGAAACAACTCTTCAGACGTCAACTCTCGCCCTTGTCTGCTCTCGAGCCAGGTTTTGGCCTTCTCCCGCGCCTCATCGGTCACCGGCTCGCTTCGGGGATAGTGTTGCAGCGCCGATGCGGGAACGGACATTCTTCTTCCCTCACCAAAATCAGACGGTGCAGTCCTGCGTTCAGACCGCGACTACGGCGGTGGCCATGCGACCAGACCGGCTTGCGGTATTCGGCTACGCGCACGTTCCTTCCTTTAAGAAGAATCAGCGCCTGATCGACGAGGCAGCGCTGCCAGACACTCCTGCCCGTGCGGAACAGGCGGCGGCGATGGCCAATACACTGATTGCTGCGGGCTACCGCCAAATCGGACTCGACCATTTCGCCTTGCCGGACGATGAGCTCGCGCTGGCGCAGAAAACCGGTCGCCTGCGGCGGAACTCACTGGGTTACTCGGCCGACACCTGCCATAAAGTCATCGGCTTCGGCCCGTCGGCCATCGGCCGCCTTGGCGACGGTTACGTCCAGAACGAAGTTGCAGCGGGTTCTTACAGCGACCAAATCAATGCCGGCCGTCTGGCGACGTCAAAGGGCTACTGTCTCAGCCTCGAAGACCGCGTCCGGGCTGCAATCATCGAGCGGCTGATGTGCGATTTCGAGGTCGACGTTGCGGCAATTTGCATTACACATGGATTTGACCCGGTCCCTTTCCTCGGTTCACCCGAACGCTTGGCAATGCTCGCCGAGGATGGGATCGTGGAGGTGGAAAAGGGATTCATCCGCGTGAGGCAGGAGCATCGTTTTCTAACTCGCGCTGTGGCGTCCGCATTCGATGCATATCTTGGCACGCCGCTCTGTTAAGACCAGCCAAGGAGCGGTGATCGTATGAATGCATTATCTTCCGTTACGCGCCAGAAGCCCGGGTAACGAGTTTCGCTAACCTGGTGCACTCACGTACAGCGCCAAATTCGTAAAGGACGCCGTGCGCAGCTGCGCGACGAGAGCCGCCCCGGCCCTAGCCGCGAAGACGGCTGGGCGAGTTGCTGCCGGGAATTGGACGCCCCCAACTGCAACGCAGTCCGCTCAAGCGGCGTGACCGACAAAGTTCATCACATCACCACCATTGCCCGTATGGCCGCGGACTTCGACCAGGATGACGACTGGCTGCGGGACGTCGCCAACAAAATGGCGATCGAGGACGGCTTCATCTGGGTCTACCGCGTCGGAGAAGATGAGATCTAGGCGTTCAGCGACTTCGGTATCGAAAACCTGATCGAGCTCGTCCGGATGTACGAAGATATTCGAGCTGACTCAAGCGCTGGCGGCCCGGGATACCGCAATCAGCCCGCGGTCTACGCTGGATACGAACTCCCAGCAAAGCGGAGCGCTTCGTGGTGATGCACGACGGATCCTATTGATGTGCATGGTCGCCGCTCGAGCGGGATCGCCACGGACCGCCGCGTGCAATCCAGAGCAGCAACTCGTCGACGCGATGAGCGCTAGACCAAAGAGCACAAAAGGACCAGCGCCGGCGCGACACGGCGCCAACGGTAATCCAGCACGAAAGTTAGAACCGGATCCCGCGGGATCACGGCCTCGAAACAATCATTTCCCGTAAGAGCCTCGCGAAACCGGAACCGAAGCGACCTTCCAGAATGGCGCCCCTCGATGCTGCCATACCGGAGTTCGTCCCTGACGCCGGGACGGTCTCGCGCCGAGCGGCACGATACCTGCGATTCGCGCAGCGAGGCCGACGTCCCGCGCCCGGTCAACCTACCAAACCTAGCAATTGATGGAGATGACGGACACATGCCAGTCAGTGCCGGTGAAACTCGCTCGGGCCACATCAAGGACGAAGTCGCGATGCGATATAGATCCGGTAAATCCAATCGAGCTGATGGATGTTCTGTCTCGTCCCGCAGCTATCAAAACGCCTCCAATCGCGCTCTCCATCTTCCCATGAGAGCCAATCAAGGCCTCATGCCGGCCTCAGCGAGCTTACGGACGTCAAAAAATGTTAGCCCCTTCTGCCCGCCTGTGCTTCATCCCATGGACCGAGCTGCGGGCGGCGTTTCTAGGGTCTGGCGTGTTGTTATGCGAGCTCAGCTACTGGCCTACTGGCGCGGCTCTGTGTTGAAGAACATCCTCGTGGCAGCGGATTTGTCGCGAGAATCCCTGGGCTCCGTGCGCTGGCCGCCAATCTGTTGCTAGCGAACGCTCACATCGAGCAGGCCACTCTCCGTGTCGACACGGTGCAGCAGATTCTTGCATTCGATTAGCGATGGAGCGGCTGGGTTGCGTCGCGCTGGCTACCCGCCACGTTGGCCAGCAGTGGTGATAGCGCGGAAGGCTGAGCGGGTCTCGTTGGCATAGAGATGCCGCCTGGCCTCAAGCGTCACCTAGACCGCCTTGAGCCCAAAGGATCGAGAACGGCTCTAGGCCGTCAGGTGGAAGTGCACCTTATTCAAATCACGGACGTGGAAATCACGATGCATTGTTGCGGAATAGCGCCAGTATCCATGCGGGCATACTCGGCTGGCGTAGTTGCTTTCATCTCTCGACCAAGTGCGAAGCCAAGAGGGCGTATTCTCCTTTCCCTGATAGCTAGTCTTGCCGGCAGTTCGGCGGCGGCACAACCTGGCGATGTCTCTGGCCCTAGAAGTCAGAGCCCCGATGAGCTCGCCAAAGCAAGAAGCCAAACAATTTCTAATCCGGCCATAACCTTCCGAAGCGGCCGGCCCAAAGGAGCAGCGCGCCTTGCTGGGAACTCGCTGCCAAAAGCAGCTAGGTCTACCACAAAGCGCGATAGTGCGGAGGACATCGCCAAGAGCAGGGGTCAAAAGCAGATTGACCCATTCGCAAAATTCGAGAATCTCCGCGAAAAAGGTGCGGCGTTCACTGGGCCTGGTCCTGCGGACACGATAGATCAGGATACAGCTTCTGTCAGATCCGAGCTTTCGGATCTCGGGATTGGATTCGCTGGCTGGACCCTAAACACGTTTGTCAACAATCAACTCGGTAATGCCGCCAGAAGCACCATCGCCAATCAACAATATGTCGGCCAGAATCCGACATTTAGTACGGTCAACTCTATGATCGTCACCTATGACCTCGCTCGGTTTGGAATTCCCGACGGTCAGATCGTCGTGGGAGCCGAGCATCAATATTGGACATGGAAGAGCGCCGGGCCAGACCGACTGGGAATCAATGCAGTTTCTTACTATCAAACGTTCTTCGACAGGAAGATCGAACTCAAAGTGGGTTACCTCAGGAACCAACATGAGTTTGCGGGTGCCGGAGAAAAAGTTTTTGGACCCTCGTCGAAGATGCTGTTCCAAGCGGGCATGAGCAACAATTGGGCGCCAACGCCGGCCCTTAATCTGAAGTACAATTTTGACGATCGCTTATATAATAAGCTCTCAATCCAGCGCTCGCTCAGTCCAGCCGGTCAATATACGCATGTAAGCGAAAATCCCACTGGCTTGAACTGGAGCACGCGCGACGCGGGCATTCTTTTACTTGATGAAGTTTGCTATAAGAACAAGCCTACTCCCGGGGTACCCGAGACTTGGCTGCGGGCTGGCGCGGGCTTTAACAACAGCAGCTACACGGACCTACAGCATCCGACGCAACCGACAGCCAAGGCGAACAGCGTCTACTATGTAGCTGCGGACAGGCAATTCTGGCAGTCTGCCGTCCACGGCTCGGCATCTCGCGGAATCTATGGCGGGTTCTCTGCGATGTACGCTCCGCCTGACCTAAATAGGGCTAGTCAGTACTACGAGCTTCGCCTGTATGCGAAGGGCCTGTTTGACAGCCGGCCCACTGATCAGATGAGTCTTGTTGTCAACAACACGATCTGGAGCCATTTCGCGGTGGACGCTGCACTGGGGAAAGAGCAGCTGGCGCACCGGGACAGCACAGCAATTTCGGGACTGTATACGGCGCATCTGGCGCCCGGGATATATACAACCGTAGGACTGACGTACATCAATCACCCGACAAGCATTACCTACACGCCGCAAACAGGACACGCCCTGAATATATTGGTATCTACGTCGGTATTCTTCTAGGCTCTCAGGACTGCGCGTGAATTCACCGTCATGTAGTCGATATGACAATCGCCCTTTTCAACGGCTTGGGCCACGCATCACGGCGATTTTGGTATCCGCTGTGCTCCTGACGCGAAGCCGGTTACCGCGTAAATTGAGCCGTGATGTCCAACGTAGCATGCTGTTGGGAATGGTAGGTTAGAGCCTTTGCTGCTTCGGTCTACGAGCGATAGGCCGACGTCGTACTTGCGCAAGAGCTATACCCTCCGGCCGCGGAATGATCTCCGATGCTCATTTGTTTAATCGAGTGCTAAGCTTGCGGCAGCGACATTGCTTTTGGATGGTTGCTCGTGCTGCTCGTCAGACTCGCGTCCGAGCTCGTACTCTGCCATGACAAGCCGAAATCGTGCCCTCGGAGCTTAAGTCACCGCGAAGAGGTGTGGTAAGCGGAACCGCGACACAGATGCCAAAGCTAGCCAACTACGGCAATCGCTATATCTGTCCGACGGTCGTGGCGCTGGCCGAAAGGCGATGCGCAAGGTCGGCGGAAACGTGCCCCCCCTTCCGCGGCAAATCGACCGGACGCGGCCGGATGACTTGCGCCACTCGAATGCTGACTCATTTTCGCCGGGTCGAGATGAGCTTTAGCATCTTGCTTCAGCAAGGCCTCCCGAGTCTGCGGCGCGTTAGCCCTCCCATCCAATTGCGCGTGGCGTTCTGCTGGGTTCACTTCTCTTCTCAAACATCTATTCGCGCGAAGATAAGAGCAGTGCATTATCGGTGAATCTGCCGAGCCTTGCTAGGCAACCTTCGTGGACGGGTGCTTCGTCGTCTTGAGGCGCGTTACACTGCATCGACCGTCGACGCTGACGGGCGCGTCACCATCGATTGTGGCACGATGAACGACGCGATGCTGGTCACCGTAATCGTTGACCGCATAATGCTGCGTTGCGCGGTTATCCCAGATCGCGACATCGCCTTCTTTCCAGCTCCAGCGTACGGTGTTTTCGGGTGCCGTGATATGAGACTGGAATAGATCAAACAGCTTCTGACCGTCGCGTTTTGGGATATCAATAAACCTTTGCACCAGATCGCCGAGCACCAGCGCGCGCTCGCTGGTCTCGGGATGTACACGGACCACCGGGTGCTCCGTCTCATAGATCGTTTTCGTAAAGACCTCATCAAAATGCTTCTGGTCGATTTCGCGAACACGGCAGGTCCCGGCGTAGTCAAAGGCGTTGCTGTGAACGGTCCAGAGTTCGTCGGCAAGCCGTTGGAGCGGCCGCGGCAGATCCAGATAGGCGGCCACAGCGTTCGACCAAATCGTATCGCCACCGGACGATGGGACCACAATGGCCCGCAGCACCGCAAGTCTAGGATACGCCGCGAGAAAGGTTCCATCGGCGTGCCATACATCAGCCCGGCTACCTCCGCGCGCGGAATCAAGCTCGATGATCGAGGTCGTTCCATTGATCGTACCGAGTGTCGGATGCGGCACCAGCCTTCCCAAACAGGCAGCAAAACGCTCCTGCTCCGCGTCATCAAGATGCCCCTGATCGCGGAAGAAGATCACCTTGTGTTCGAGCAGCAAGCTGTTGATCCCAGCGATGGTTTGGCTCGGTAAATCACCCGAGAGCTTGATATTTCTAATTTCAACACCGATGCGCGCTGCGCGCTTGACGACGTCGGTCAGTGGAATGACACTCTCGGTCGAAGCCGTTTGTTTCATTGCGAATTTTTCCAAGTTTTGCGGATTCTTCAAGCGGACAAGGGCGCGTGTCACTCGGTTTCGAAGGCGAGCCTCGCGCTACGGGTACTCTCGAGCAAGCACCATGCCATTCGGAAAGCCGAGCTGTGAACGTCCGTCAGGTACCGGATCGGATTTGAATCGAACAGTTTGCCAGGAACTCGATGCCACCTCCCATCCTCTTTCCAACGCCACCCGGGTCGGCGGCGAAAGGCATAGGGCGCATAATCGACAGGAAATGTACCGCTCGGCACCCGAAGAGAAAGGCCATACGGTCCTCGTGCAACGTCGAGTAGCCAGCTGTGCGTGCTGTTCTCGTCCAGTATGCGCCCTCCGCTTAACAGTTTGCGGCAATCGGCCAGTCTCGAGCCGCCTCTGCGAACGGGCCATCACCGGCTCTCAAGGTGTTCGGGACCTGCCCTGGCCGTGATCACTGCCGAAACATCATCGACTGGAAATGGAAGAGGAATAGATGACCTTGGAAGAGCTCCAAACGATTGAACACGGCATTATCCAGGCGAAAGCCATTGATCCGCGGCACTGGGATCGCGATGTTCTCGATGCACCGACGTCCGAGCACGGTGAGGCAGATGTTCTGCACGGTCCCGCTGGGTTTGCCCAAGAAGCCAAAGATATGTCCACTACCAGTCTTTATAGGTGTTTCAATGTTGTCAAAGTAGTTGCCCTCGATCAGTGCTTGCACAGATGGTCCAGCATCCACTGCATGGAAGAATCCGCCGCTCTGTTGCGCATGCGTGTTGTGGAAGTAATTGTTAAGGAGATGAATAATAGCCTGCGCACCGTCAATGTGCGGCGCCCGCCCTGAGATCTCATGGAAATAGTTATTTGCGATGGTGATCGTCTGCGGGACACCAAGAAACAGGAGATTCCAATAGTGCTCCCCGTTACAATAGGAGGAATAGGTATCGCTGCCATCGAAGTCGTTCCAGGAAATCGTAATATTCGTCGTAGGGCCAGAGCCGCCGGCAATCATCTGCCGCCCGATATTATGAAATCGGTTGTGACCGATCCAAACCAGGTCGGCTCGTGCAATTGCAATAGCATCGCCGGCAAATATCGCGCCTTGATTGATATCACTGATGGTCAGGTTGCGAATAACGACGTTGCTGACCCCATTTAGGCGCAGCCCCTTCCCTTTGATTGTAGCGCTCGGGCCAACGCCGATCACCGTCTTGTTTGAGCCAATCTCCGGGCGCGGCCCTGTCGAAGCCGACCAATGTCTTCTCCTTGCCATCGCAATGCGCATCGTTGCCATCCATAAGGAGAAGGGACTCACGGTTGTAAGGTGCCGAACAAGCACGGCCGTATTGGCAACCCTGCCCCTCGCCTTTGCCCTTTCGTACCGGTAAAGTCTATGGTTCCGGCTACCTGGATCTCGCGCGGACTATTGTCATTGCAGTGCCGAAGCTGTACGAACGACACAACTCATACTTCAGAGCTTTGGTTGATCTGACCTGAACTACCTCGCCTCCGCGGCCGCCCGTCGCTGCAGAGCCAAAGCCCTTGAGGGCTTCCGATCGCACATTGTTCGATCCGAGCACGGAAGAGACGCCGACGACGACAGCAAGTCCACCGAGCACGCGCAACGACCGCTTGATGTGCTTCATCGTTTCCTTCATAGGCATGTGCTCTCTCTTACCCAGAAAATCCGCACGAGGACTTGAACTCTCGAACTCAAATGCTGAACTGAAATAGGCCATCAGCATGCGGCGTTAACGCCATCAGATCGTCCTCAATAAGGCAGGATCGGAATATCGGAACCATGCTACGCAACAGCCGAAGTGTGCAGCCGCAGGCTCCGCACCTGCTGCGATGGATCTGGGTAGCCATTGAGCCAATCACGGCCGATGAAAGCAGCGCTCGATGCTTCGAGACCCCGTCAGAGGAATACTGTAGGGTGCAACACGTCTGGCCTGGGCGGATTGGCCGTCCCTCCTGACGTTTTGCTGGACCGGCGGGAGGCGCTCGAGCTCTTCGGCATTTTCGACCAGCACCAGAACGCGTGGTGCATGATAATTCGCATCCCGCGGGAAACAGATACGCGGCGCGGCTGGGATCCTCGTCTTCCTGGATTGCACGTCGGATGTCAGGCCCCTTCTTCTGCGATATAGATGGGCGAGATTGGGCCCGTATGTCGCGTGCCAGACACATCACACGGACGGACGCCTCCTATCGACTTCATGACCGGCAATCATCACGCCGCCGGAATGGCTACGATTTCCTTGTTTTTGATATGTCCGTCCAGTGCCAGGGGCGGATCTAGCACAGCCAGTCACCGCCAACCTGCGACTCGCGGCGCGGCGAGCTGATGCGGCAAGGGCTCAGCCACAATTCTGGTCGTCCCACTCATAGCCCTAAGGTGAAGCTGCTCATGTGCTGCAGTCATCGCCACGAAGAGCGGAATTCGTCTGCAAGCGGCGCGTGGAAGGCAACGGCTGGCCAGCGTGCAAACGCACCCTCCGATCTGCACCTTCGACGCATCATAGGTTTACCGCCCCCAGGGGCCTAGCGCGCGCGGAGGAATGAAACTACCCACCAAAACTGATTGTTTTTGTGATCCAGCATGAGGCGTACCCCAGTCCGAATCATGAGTCGCCCGGCTTTCCGTCGGGCTGCCGGGGAGCTCCGCCGATGTACACGCCGCCCTCCTTCCAAGTTGTCGATATCACCGACGTTCATCGGACGATGCGCGAGGCACGCTCGGCGACACTGATCACCGCTACTCACGAAGGGCTTGTTGGAACGATGCTGCCCGTAGTACTCGACGAGAGCGAAGGCTCCATGGGCACGATTTACGCCCACGTGGCGCGTGCGAATCCGCAGTGGAAGCTGACACCGACTGGCGAGGCGATGGCCATTTTCGCTGGGGCGGAGGCCTATGTCAGGCCCTCCTGGTACGTGACCAAGCACGAGAGAGGCGAGGCCGTACCGACGTGGAACTATGTCGCTGTGCATGCCTACGGGCCGGTCGAATTCTTCGATGATGCCGATCGGTTGCGAAAGGTGGTCACGCGACTGACCGATGTGCATGAGCGCTCGGGCAAAGACCGCTGGGCGGTGTCTGACGCCCCTGCCGATTTCATCAAAACGGAGCTTAAGGGGATTGTCGGTCTGCGATTGCAGATTACACGGCTCAATGGCACGCGGAAGATGAGCCAGAACCGCAACGCGGCGGATCGCGCCGGTGTCATCGAGGGGCTATCGAAGAGCGACCGTGACGAAGACCGTCGTGTGGCTCACCTCATTGCGAAAGGATGACGAACCCGAACGACGTATTGTGAACGACGCGGTATCACCGGATTTTCTCCATATCCTCGACTGCTCTCCTTCTGGACAGCGATGCGCCGGCGGCGGTCGGTTCCTGCTCGCGTCAGGTGCTTTTACAGAGCACAGAAAACCATACACGACGCCTCGCCTGTTCGTCACCTATTGCGAGCGGCAGCAGCGGCGCGAGGCCCCGAGGCCAGTCCGGAGAAGAAGAGCGGTACACCGGTTGCAATCCGGGGGCTGCTTCGGGGCGCATGACAGGAATGCTCTGCATTGAGATCGGATTCAAGGGGGCTGCGCCGGCTCCACTGTTGTCAAAGCAAACCAGTTTAGCACGGAATCTTGCGACTGGCGCTAACTGATCCGCCACACTGAAACTCTGCGCAGCCACAAGCGAAGGTTGCATGCAATTAAAGTAAATCTCCGCATTGATATCGCCCTTCCGACTCAAACAAAGATGCTTTGGAAGGCGATTGCCGTCATTCTCTCGAACACTGCGTATGCGCAGCCGGCATGCTGAACTGAAAGACGGCCCCGCGAGGATCATTGGCGCCCGCCCACATCCGGCCCCCGTGCGCCTCAATAATAGAATGGCAAATGGCCAGCCCCATGCCCATGCCTTCAGACTTGGTGGTGTAAAACGCCTCGAACACGCGGTCAGCACTGTTCGGATCGAGTCCTGGACCCGTATCCCGAAAAGTAACCAATACGTTATTCGAGCCATCTGTCCGCGCACTAATCAGTAACTCGCGGTCACCTTCGTTGATCTCGCTCATGGCCTCGATGGCGTTCGTGATCAAATTGAGAAGCACCTGCCGGACCTGGACGCGATCTGCCCAGACAAGCGGCAACGCCTCAGGCCGTCGCGTTTGCACCCATACATCATTTTTTGCAAGTTCCGCGCGAACTAGGGCCAGCACCTCTAAGATCAATTCGTCAATTGCGAGAAGCTCCGTTTGCATAGGAGCCTTATTCATAAGAGCGCGGATCCGACGGATCACGTTCCCTGCGCGCATACTGTCACGGATAATCAAACCGAAGGTCTGCCGAACTTCTTCCAGATTTGGCGGTTGAGCACCGAGCCAATTTAGCCCCGCCCCCGCATTACTGCTGATGGCGGCAATCGGCTGGTTGACCTCATGGGCGATTGAGGCGGCCAGCTGTCCCATTGTCGTGAGCCGATTGGCGTGTGCCAGCCCCATCAGAGTCTCGCGATACCGTCGTTCGCTTTCACGGGCTTCCGCTTCCGCTCTCTTTCGCTCTGTCAGGTCGAGGACGAAGCCAACACCTTGGTCGTCTCGCGCGTCGAATACGGCGAGGCCAATTAACACCGGCACGCGGCTGCCATCCTTGCGGACATACTCTTTCTCGAACTGCTGAACAGCTCCGGTCCGTTTTGCTTCTGTTCCAGCATCCAGTGTGCGCTCGCGCCATTCTGGCGGTGTCAGGTCGAGACCGTTCACTCGCCCCGCGACGAGATCCTCTCGGTCGTATCCAACCATCGTGAGGAAGGTTTGATTTGCCTCGATGATCTCGCCTCCTTCGCGAATGATAAATATTCCGATGATGTTAGCGTCGAGTAAGCGCCGGATTTTCGACTCCCGTTGCTGAACTTCGCTGTACAACCGGCTGTTTTCCAGCGCTGTTGCAGCTTGCGAGGCAAGCATTTTCAGCACCGAGTTGCGGGCAGCCGAGAATATGCGCGCGGCGAGATTATTCTCCAGATAAAGTACGCCGATCAGCTTGCCCTGTGTGATCAGTGGCAGGCAAAGAATAGAACGCGCTTTGCGCTCGCGGATATACGCATCTTCCGCAAATGAAGGCTCGGCGGCAGCATCATCGAGAATGACGTTTTCGCGGACACGTAGGACGAAATGCAGCACGGACTCGGGAAGCGCCCTCGGAGTTACGGGCTGTTCATTCACCTTTACAAGCAGCGCATCCGCTACCGTTGTGGCTTCCGCCTCGATCCGTGGCTCGCCTCCATGCAGCAGAATTAACAAACCTCGTTCGGCGCCGGCCTGCTCAATGGCAGTCCGCATAAGCGTGTCGATTAGTTTTTGAAGAACAATCTCGCCGGAAATCGCCTGCGACACTTTTGTCACCGTCGCGAGGTCAAGATGCTCAACCGGAGCTCCGATCCTCATTCCATTCACGGCAGGAGTGGTCTCCTCATGGCTGAGATGGGGATTCAGCTCGTCGAGCTGACGCACTTTGCCATCTGCTCCCCAACGAAGGTAGCCGCGCCGCGCGTCCTGCAGGTAAACCCGGGAGATTCTGTCAAAACCGCGCGCAGCATAAAAGCGCGCTGCAAGTTCGCAAGCGATTCCCTCGTGGTGGGCGAAACCGTTACGTGCTGCGGTCTGGATTGAGTGTTCATACAGTCGCATTGCGTCTGCATCCCGGTATTCCCGCCTTGCAATTTCAGCGCCGACCAAGGCAACCCGATTCTCAAAATTTTCGGGGCAATTCGTCGCCCATATCTGCAGCTGTCTGTAATGGGCATCAATGATATCCCGATGTTGCTGTTGTTCGCTTTCGCCTGGCTTGTCGCAATAACATGAGTGAGACAGCGCACCATAGAAGTGAAACTCCGCGATCAAGGACTCTGTCGGCATGGTCCATAATTTGGGCACCGCCTTGGAGCGAGCATCAACAGCCGCAGCATAATCGCCGGCTAGAAATCGCGCCTGAAGTTTGCGGATCCAGTAGACGGTTTCGCTAGGTGACAGCTCCGGACTCCGAGCCAACGATCGCTCGACGTCTAGCTCGTCAAATTGTTGGTCATCGAAGCAACCGAATGAGCGCGTGAGGCCGCGCATGCTTCTAATGATTGCGAGCTGAGCGGCTACGGCATCAGCAGCAAACTGAACCTTTCTATTCCGAATCGTAGCAAGGCTTTTCTCTATCTCGTTCTGCACCTCTTTCAGGGGATCTCCGGCCATCATCATATTTGAGGTTAGATGAAGCAAGCTGTACGCTTCATAGATGACATCGCCGCTGCTGACCGCAGCTGCGAGCGCTCGCCGGATCAAAACTCGGCCACCTCTTAGGGGCTTCGTCCACGGGATCACGTTGCATCCGAAGGCCAAATAGACGGGAGCCCGAAAACGGGAGAACTCACCGCGATCAACCAGGTCGCAAGCAAGACGACCAAATTTATCAGCTGCTTGGTAGTCACCGAAGCGCCCGGCCAAGATTCGGCCTAGCCATGCGTAATGGGCGCAAGAAGCATCAGTGTTGCCGTATTCGAGGCTGATGATGACAGCTCTGCAGATGACCAAAGCGGATAAATTGGCGTCCGTGAAACCTGCGGGCGGAAGAATCCGCGTCAAGACGGCAAGCGTGGCAAGCGAGGTCTGATCTGTCATTCCAGGCAAACTAGCAAGATCCTCGATTGCGTCGGGCAGCTGTGACCACATCCGCCGATATTCGGCTAATGTTTCCTGGTCCGTCGGATGCTGCGACCACTCGATCCCGACATCGTGAAGATATTCGAGGCCTGTGAGAACTGCCCGCCCGTGCTGACCGAGCGTCAAGTAAAGATCGACCCGCAAACATGCGACCGTTGCTCGTTGGGGCGCGTTCAAGGCGCGCTTCGACAGTGCGGACAGGAGGCTCTCTGCAATCTCCAGCTGGCCTACCAAGAATTCGCATTCGGCCCTGCTTGTCTCCAGTGCGAACGCGAGTTCGTGGCGCCTTCGCCAAGAGTGCTCCGCGAGCAGCGCAGCACCGACGGTGAAATATGTGAGTGCCGAGGCGTAGGCCGCCGACGCCCTGGCCCGCTGCCCTGCGACCAAATTCAGCTCTGCGAGCTGCTCACGCTCCTGACCGGAGGCAATTAGCGCGACACCTCGATTGAGTTGACTGACGACGTCGAAGATAGCCTCTCCGCGTTTGTGCGCAGGGATGTGTGCGGCGAGCATCCGACCGATCCGCAGATGGGCAGGAGCGCGCGAGGATTCCGGCACCAGCAAGTAGGCCGCCTCTTGAACGCGATCGTGGAGGAAGCGGTAGGCTGTTCCGTGGCGCGCGATCATTTCCTGCCGGATCGCCGGCCACAGGGTCGCATGCACCTGCTCCTGCGAAATTTCGAGCACGATCGCAAGCTCCGCCGTCCCGGCGACGTTGCCGAAACAGGCCAGCTGCTGCAGCGCGTCCTGCGTTTCCTCGGGCAGGCGGATGAGCTTGCCGAGCATTAGATCCACGACGTTCTCGGTGTATGCTTTTGCGTGAATGCGCTCGAGATCCCATCGCCAGCGCGCCGGCTCGTGATCGAACGTCAACAGCTGCTCTTCGGCCAGTTCAGAAAGGAATTGAATGGCGAAGAACGGATTACCCATCGTCTTCTGATGCACCAACTTTGCAAGCGGGGCAGCGCGTTTTGGTCCGCAGCGAAGGGTATCCGCGACCAACTGCGCGACATCGTCTGCAGTGAGCGGCGAGAGCGTGATCTCCTCGAAATTTACGTCGGCTCTCCTGATGGAGTCGAGCTTGCGTTTGAGTGGATGGCCTGCATCAAGTTCGTTGCTGCGGTAAGCTCCAATGAGCAGCAGGTGCAGATCCGACTGGGTCAGGAGATCCTCGATCAAGTCGAGCGTTGCGGCATCATGCCACTGCAAATCGTCGAGGAAGAGCACCAATGGATGGGTTCGCCGGGCGAACACACCAATAAAGCGGCGAAGCACCAGCTGGAAACGGATTTGCGCTTGCCGGGCTGGAAGCTCAGCAACCGCGGGCTGCTCGCCAATGATCACGCTCAGATCGGGGATCAATTCGACCATCAGTCGTCCATTCGCGCCGAGCGCCTCCCGGAGCGCTTGCCGCCAGATGGCGAGTTCGCCCTCACTTTTGCTGAGAAGAGGACGGACAAGACTCTGAAACGTCTGCACTAGCGTCGCATAGGGAACGTCCCGCTTCAGTTGGTCGAATTTGCCTGACACCAACTGCCCGCGCGAGGGCACCAGTACTTTGTGTAGCTCCTGGACAAGCGAAGACTTACCGACACCGGAGTAACCGGCGACGAGCACCAACCTCGGCGCGCCGCTCCTCACCGCGCGATCGAAAGAGGCAAGCAAAGTCTCGATCTGAAGGGCTCTGCCATAGAGCTTCTCGGGGATGAGCAACCGATCAGGTGTGTCCTCTGTGCCGAGCTCAAACGGGTCGATGCGACCGTGGTTGGCCCATGCTGCGAGACAGTGTTGCAGATCGTGCTCAAGGCCAGCGGCAGTCTGGTAGCGTTCCTCGGCGGTTTTCGCGAGGAGTTTCATCACAATCTGAGAGATTGGCTCCGGGAGTTTTTGCGATTTCTCGACGGGCGGTATTGCTTTTCTTGCAATATGACAATGAATCCACTCCAAGGGATCAGAGCCCGTGAACGGCAGCGCGCCGGTCAGCATCTGGTAGAATGTCACGCCAAGTGAATAGAGATCACTGCGACAATCGACCGAGCGATTCATTCGTCCGGTCTGTTCGGGCGCCATGTAGGGCAGCGAGCCGGCGATGAACTCGGCAGGCTCAGGCGGCACGCGCTCGCGGGAAAGACGGGAGGCCAGACCAAACCCAGTGAGTCGCACCTGTTCGTCAGGACAATTGACCAGAATGTGAGCGGGTTTCAGGTCCTTGTGGACCAAGCCGTGCCGGTGAAGCTTGCCCACGGCCCTCGCGATACCAACAGCGAGGCGCAGGAAGCGCTTGGGCTCCATGCGGATCCCGAGTAAATTTAGCAGTGGCTCGCCGCATGGATCCTCCAGGACCAGCATAGTCCGACCAGCTTCCCGGACGAGTTCCAACGGCCGCACCGCCCATGCCTCGTCTAGCTCCTCCCTCAACTCACACTCATGGGCGAGGCGGTCGAGCGTCGCTGGGTGTTCCGCGATGGGCCGCACGACAAGCACGACAGCCCTGCTGCCGTGGATTTGCCGGCGCCACGCACGGCAGAACGCGCGATCACCGTCCTCCCACAGGGGTTGGATGTCACTGTCGACATTTGAGCCGAACAGAGTTCGGCTGAGGGGGTCCCGCGGCATTTGCCCGCCCGGTCAATAAGGACTGAGCCAAACCTGACACATATGGGGCGAGCTTGTGAAGGGAATTCGCAAAACGGCGCGAGTACCGATCCAGGCCGCCAAAGAGTGGACCGCGGCACGCCAAGATGCGACTTACACACCCAATACGTCACAGCCCGATCGATCCAGCCCACTCCTGCGCGCCGGCCGGGCCTGCACAGCATCGGCGGCGGCGCTCCCGACTAGCTCAGTGTGTGGACGAAGGAATTGTATTTGATAGAGCGGCTCGTGGCCCGTTACCCGACCACCAGCGGCCCACTGCCCGACGTGCAGCAGGGCCCAGATTGCTGCTACCGCTCAAGCAGACAATGACATGTGAAAGCTGATCGGTTTGCCCATGATCGGCACAACGCGCGAGGCCATTGGAGGCCGGCTTCTGACGACTGCATCGGCCTGAGCGTCCGGGGCGCGATGCGCAATGCCATCCCATGAGCCAATTGCGAGATCTCCTGGCGCGAACTGAAGCCCCGAGGGCCACAACTTGCTTCGCACAACGTCGTCCGAGTATGTCTTTCGAGCAAGCGACCATACCATCGACGCGCTCAGTCTTCAGCACCAAACTAACATGGCATGTTGGGCCGAGAAAAGTGTCTAGTTTCGAAGCCGTCCCGGCGCGCACTGTCAGGGCCTTAGCGTGCGCCCGGTCCGTCCCGGCGTTATCTGTGAAATGTTGATCATGCTGTCCCCGTGAAGCAAGCAGCGCGGCGACACTGATGTCGCCGTACCGAGCTAAGGAAGCACAGAGCCTGTGTATCCGATACGATATTGAAGGAGCTCGCCCTACACAATTTTGCAGTTGAGCTCGAACGAAACGAATCCAATGATGCGGCGGCGCGTTTGGACATTGACCGATCAATAAGCACAACGCGTGATCGAGCGACTTGAGCCAAAGAACTGAAGCAGCTTCTTGGTAAGGATGAGCTCCTCGAAATCGGATGTACTAAGGCTCGGAGCGAGCGGTCCATTGCAGCAAATCGAACAGCTGGACCTTTCCGCCGCTTCGATGGCTAGCCCCGCGGACATAAGCGCGGCCAATATTGCTTTTTCGAGCTGAAACCGCACTGGCGCAGTATTAGCTCAGCCTGTTCCCTTTGAGGCCTGCACCAAGCTGTCGATCTCCGGGCAGGCCCTACATCTGAGGTCGATGCCGGCCGAGGAATACCGAACGGCGGGGCACGATGCCTCTTCACGCTGACCGGCGGAAATGTCGCTTCCCTGGTTGACTATGGTGCGAACCGCTCTGAATGCGATCAGACGATCAGTGAGCTCGGCGATCGCCTTGCTGATATCTGGCATGTCGAACGACCCTTTCTCACAGAAGCCGGTCCCGAGAATTCGCCCACCGTTAACAGCACGGCCGCCAAAGAAGCTTGCTCCACAATCAGCCATGAAGGCGTGCTTCTAAGGCCCGAGGAGAAGCAAGATGCTCGGTCGAGTCGCTGAACATAAACGCCGCAAGGGCGCTCAGGCTAGAAATCCCGCTGACACGCGCGGTGCTGTTTTCGAGATCGACGTTCACTCCTGGCTCCATTGTTGGAAGGCGCCATGCAGTCATCGACTCTGAACCACAGCATCAAGGACAGATCTGCGAGCCACTGTGAGCGAAACCGCGCCTAGAACTATTCTCTTCATTCCTGCTCCCATTGATGGAGCAACTGACCCGCGACAAAGGCACCCCTGATGCTCACCGAGCGTCCGTACAGGCCCTCGCTGATCGGAATGCCGCTCGCTGCGGTTCGCAGGAGAGCCATTGCCGGCCATGCGAAGCCGATAGATCCGAGAGAGTTCTCGCTGCTTGAACCGCTGTTCAAGCAAGGCGTAAGCTACCCCAAACTGGTGAAGAGAATTGCAATTAAAATGAAGAACAGCGGAACGCCTTCTTTGCCAATTTTGCCAATTCGATAGATCTACACCGGCATCGTACAACCTGACGCTACGAACGATTCAAGCCCTTCCTGGCCGGTGCGAAGTAGCAGGGAGTCACTACCTACTCTGCCTTGCTGAGCGAGCCTCAGTTTTGCCGCGCTGGTTGTTCATGGAGGCAGCGTCACCACGGATGTACTGGCGATGTGGGCGAACCCGACGCACTTTCTGCTCAACGGAGTGCGTCGGGCCGTCTGTAACGACCCCATCTGGACCGTAGGCCCTTAGCGGATCGATGAGCTACTGGCAGGTCTGACAACAGCTTCAGGTTGACCGCTCGGGGCGCGTTTTGTCGTTCCTATGTAGGTCAAAGAGCGAACCTTCAAGGTGCCGGCACGGACCTATGATGTCCGCCAATTCTGGTAGGAGAATGATTCTTTCGCTGGATCAGCGGTTGTTTGGCTGATGCAGGAGAGCAAATGCAACTGCCTTTTGGCGAACTGGTCCGCACCTGGACACCGAATGGAGTGTGTCCTGCCTCTCCATTCAGATTACGCCGCCTCATCTTGGGGTGCGAGCCTCGTGAAGGAAGCAACGACACGAACGCACGTGAGCGCCCCTGCAGCAGCTCAAGTTCGAGCATCTTTCCTACAAACTTGACGGAAAGGACTTGAATCGCACCTTGCGTCAGGTTGTACGAAGTCGGTGCAAGGTGCTTTCCCCACCCTCGCAAAGAGCAACTCAAAGGCGCTCTGAGGACGGAAAAGAAGAGTTCATGTGCTGATGCCGCTGCTACTCGTTCTGATATCTATTTTCCTTAGTACGGGTGCGATAGTCTACGCCGCTTGCCGATCTCAACGCCGGCGGGATCGGCGCATGCACAGGCACAATCGCGCCAATTCGCTCAGCTCGCGGCCCCGCGTTCAACTACCAAGGCGACGGGCATTCTGATCCTTCAGCCGCATAATGGGTCGTCCGCTGCAGCCTCACTCGCGAAGGCCGGGCGACACGCGACGCCATGCTAAAGCGAGCGCCTCAAGTTCTGGATTCGGTGCTTCTCGATCGGCTGCTGATCGATTTGATCGATGCCGCGGGGCCGATCCAACGCGACGGCGGACAGACGCGAAAGGCAGTTCTCGACCAGTCGGACGGTTTTTGCTAGACTTTCCAGTAATGCGTCACGCTGGCGCGAATGGCTGACCCGTCACATACCTGGAAAATCTCAAACTTTGCACTGCGCAAAGTACTCGAAAGGCTACGCGGTCAATCAAAGGTCGTAGTGAGGCGATGATTCTACTTTAAATCGTACAAGTGAGGCTCTTATCGTGACCAAGCGCTCTGAACCGCGGAAGGAAGCCACAAATGTCGTAGGGCCGGAGGTGAGGCCGAGCGTCTTCCTCGTGGACGATGACCTCTCAATGCGCGAATCGCTGGTCAACCTATTTCGTTCGATCGGTCTAGATGTCGTTGCTTACGGATCGGCCCGGGAAATGCTCCAGAGCGAGCTCCCTGATGTTCCTAGCTGCCTTGTGCTTGACATCAGGCTGCCGGGATTGAGCGGCCTTGAGCTCCAGAGTGAGTTAGCCAAACTGAAGATTCACATTCCTGTTATTTTCATCACCGCTCATGGCGATATTCCGATGACCGTCAAAGCCATGAAGAGTGGAGCAATCGATTTTCTCAGCAAGCCGTTTCGCGATCAGGAACTACTCGATGGCGTAGTCGCAGCTATCGAACAGGATCGGAAGAGACGAGGTGTAGATAAGGTGGTCGGGAGGCTGCAGTCCTTGTTTGAGGCCCTAAGTCCACGAGAGCAGGATGTATTGAAACTGGTCGCCGCCGGCCTATTGAACAAACAGGTAGCCGCGGAACTCGGGCTCGCCGAGATTACAGTCAAAATCTATCGCGGTCACGTGATGAAGAAGATGGGAGCTCGATCGCTAGCCGATTTGATCAGGATGACTGAGAGGCTGGGAATTGGGACCGGCCGTTTCAGGGTACAAACCTAGGTATGATTTTACAATTTCGTCGTACACGCGCATCCTTCTGCTGGCCGTCATGCTTCGGCCAGCGCCTTCGCCCAACTAAGAACGGGTCGTCTTGTCTAGGTATTCAACTGTTTGCGTTGTCGACGACGATCCTTCGATTCGTGCCGCACTGAACAACCTTTTGAAATCGCAGGGCCACATCGTTCGTACGTTTGCATCGGCTAAGGAATTCTTGCGGTCGTCTCAATTGAATGATACGTCCTGTGTCATTGCAGACGTGCAGATGCCCATGATGAGCGGCTTTGAACTTTTGGAACAGATGCGGGCCCAGGGCCACGCTGCGCCATTCATCCTGATGACTGCCTTCGCAGATGACCGCACGCGAGCCCGCGCATTGAGCGCCGGCGTAACCGGCTTTTTTGCCAAACCCTTTGCCGGTCTGGAGTTGATCGCCTGCGTCGATGAAGCGCTTCGCGAGCATCGTGGTGGAACGAACGCGTGAAAGATGGGGAAGCAGTCTGGACCAAGCCGCACCCGCGCGGCGCTTACGATGTCAATCAATGCGCGATTGCTCGTGCTTACCGCGTGCCAGTGGCGATCCTCGCCTTTGGATCTTGCCGCATTCCTGTCGTTGTTGTTGCACTTTCGGCATCTGATTGAAGCACTTGCAACGTCGCGCTCCTGACAAGGCGCCCCTGGTATGATCGCGCAATCAGACGAGGCGAGGCCCTCCTCGCTTTAACGAAGGAGCGCCCTACCTTCAGTGCCACGATCCTTGCTGAGCTTAGCGCGAAAGTGCCACGGCAGCGGCTTGCCGGCAGGACCTCGTTAGGACAAAGAATTCACCTGAAACTTGTGCGACCGCTCCAGATAGGTCGGGCACCGAAGTTTGTGGGAGGAAAGACGCGGCGATCGCGGCCAAAATCACGCAGTCGGTCGAGACGATCGCTGCGGAATTCACAAAAGCCACAAAGACCGCATTATGGCGATGTTGGGCTTTCGAAGGATCGAGTGGTGTACGCCAAACTCGCCAACTTGCGTTCGCTCCCAGCAACCCTTCGGCCGACCGAAGCGCCCGAAACCTACGCATCCGTTGCAGGGCAACACAAATGCCACTGGTCGAAGCGATCTCAAGCCACGCCTTTGCTGCCGAACGCATCCACGCCGACCACTCTCCGCGCCGGTCCCGGCCAAACGCAAGGCCCAAAGCGGTGGCTCTGGACGCGCGATAAGCCCGCGCGCCGGGCCAGATCCGCGGCGGCCGTGTCCCTTCTACTCGCCGTGAGCGTGAGCATCCAAGTCCGGCTGGCGGGCTCCGCCGTCGCCGGGAGCGCATCGGCCCCTCTGGTCGCGATGAACTTTCGGCCCACATACTTCCCCGTTTCCAAGCTAACCGCGCAGTATGCGCAAATTCTTCGATCGCGCGCGGCTAAGCAAACCTGCCCGCGAAAGACGACTTGGCCGGGGGCCGTCGCTGGATGGGGACGAAACTACTAGACATAGTAGCTTTTTCCGCCTGGTTCTCAGGTAAGCCGTTGGAGCTGATTTTCAGACGCGCTACGCATAGCCCAAAGGACGCCGAGAGGCGCCGGAACCGCGCGCTCATGGTCTGCCAATCCTGTACGATGTTGGCCGCGCGCTTGTTCGTCGGGCAGATTTCTTGTCGAGGAGACGAGATGCGTCGGGCTGAGTGGGAGACTGAGCGCGACAGTCTTCCTCCCAGAACCGCGTCTGCAAGTAGTATGCCGTGCCCGTACTGCTACACCAATATCTCAAATTAGATATCTGCTCTGCCACAAAGTTCCGCGAGGCATTCAGAGACGCTCGGCCAGCTCCATCTTCAAGGCCTAACAAGCTGAGCTTATTCCCGTTCCAAAAACTCCCGCCATCACCTTTCGTTTGGATCAAAAATGAGGCAGAAGAAGCGGACAACGGGCCGCCGGCTCATCAACAACAGATATCTAGATGTTTGATACATTGCTACGCGTGACTGGAACGATCGCCCCGAGCTCGCGCACGACAGAGGCAAACGATCGAGATCTAAGCTTAGATTTCGCGAAAGGTGCGCTCATTGTTTTGGTGATCGTTGGGCACCTGATTCAGTATGTCATCTACCGAGACGACGGGTTTTGGTATTCGCCGTACTACAAATCGATCTATATGTTTCACATGCCACTCTTTATGGCGATAAGCGGATATCTTTCTTCTCGATCGCTGCTGCAAAAGTCGTTCACTCGAGCCGCCAGCGACCGTGCGAAGCAGCTCTTGCTGCCGATGCTGTTTTGGTGGACGTTCATGGAGACAGCTAAGCTGGCGGCATTGTGGCGCGCGACCAGCCTAACGAGCGGGCTTTTGGAATTTGTAGACGATTTCGCTGGCACATACTGGTTCATCTGGGCGACGTTTGTTTCCTATCTTCTCATCAAGATTTCTACCAAGCTCAACCACCAATCGTGGGTCATATCTGGCTTAGCCATACTGGTCGCACTCGCGCCTCTGACATTGTCCATATCACCCCTGATCAGATTCACTTATCCGTTCTTCTGCTTCGGCTTCTTGCTTGCTCAATCGAGAGAACGATGGACGAGTACATCGCGACATCACAAGCCGCTCCTGATTTTATTTCTCTCGATAGTGACTTGCGTATGCTTTCTAGCTTGGGGCAAGGACACCTATGTCTACAATAATCTTGGGGTAATTCACGATTTTCGGTCGGCTAAAAACGTGCTTCTGATGTTTGTTGGCTCTGCAGCTGCCTCAGCAATCGCTATCGAACTCTTGCTGCAATGCTGGAGCGTTGGCCGTTCAAATCGCATGGCCCGTTTTATCGCTGTGGAGTTGGGCCAGACCACGCTGCTGCTCTACCTGGTCCAGGGTACCGTGTTCCGTCTCATGGATTTCGTACAGTTCGGAGAACTTTGGGATCTCACGACCCGGTTGATCATCGCGGGTATGCTCGGGGCCGCGATTATTGCGATCGCGCTAACGGTGCGCTCGATTGTTCGCGGCGTTCCATATCTGTCGCAGCTCGTCCTTGGAATGCCGCCACGCTCAGGTCTTCCGCAAGCCAAACCTGCAATGAACTAGCTGTATGCATTTGATTGTTTGAGTACGGCAGGGTATTGCGATAGCATCGACTTGTGACGCCGCGGGAATCGCGTTCGAACCCAGATCCGGCGGCGACGGCGTGCCGCCGGTCGAGCCGGTGATCGGCATAAGAGTAACCCCATAGAAGCGTGTATTGCTCAGGGTTTGCATGGCACCGGCGAACTCAGCCCATTGCGTCTATCCAAATAAGATCGACTGTCGTAAGATTAGCTTCGCTGCACCAGTCGTCTAGCCGCCGGGTTTCGACCCAGATCTGGCGATCGAACCTAATCCAATCACACTCGGCGAGATGTTTCTTCGAATGCCGTACTGAACCCGAGACGTCCCAGTCGTTCGAATCTCCGTCTCGGCCCGCAGCTGCCCGAAGTAAAAGGCCCTCGGCAACGAACAATCCGTTCTTGTTCGATGAGATGGCGATGCGATTGCTCATCGCGGGCCTGTTGTGCTCAGAGATTCAGTCGCTCGCGCGGCGAGCTCGGCCGGGATGCCTTCGAGGACAAGAGCAAAGCATCCGGCCTGCTGTAGCTGGTGCGCATCGTGAGCAGACGTAGGGCATCGTCCGCGTTCCGACCTTGTACCTTGAAGCCGCCCATCGCGTTGACGCTTTGTGGCGTGAGACCAAGATGACCCATCACGGGAATTTCGCAATTCACCAAGGCTCGGATCATCTCGACACGCTTACTCCCTCCCTCAAGCTTGACGGCGTCTGCGCCACGCTGCAGGACGCCTCCAGCGTTGCGATCGTGTCGTCGGGACTGAGATGAAAGCTGAGAAACGGCATGTCAGCTACAAGCAGGGCGCCAGGCCTTGTTCGCGCGACCACGTCCAGGTGGTGATTCATCTTCGCCATGCTGACCGGTAAAGTGGTCATCAAACCCAAGGCATACGTTGCCGACGCTATCGCCGACAAGAATGACGTCGACGACAGGATCGGCGATACGTGCCGTTACCGCATCATAAGCCGTGGTCATGACGATGACGCGCCTTTCCTCCTTGCATCGTTGCAGAACTGGAATCGTGACGCGTTCAACCGACAGCTGCGAAATGTGGCTCATGTCGATCTGATCCGGCCCCGCATGTCTCTGGAACTGGCCTTCCCCTTGGAAGAGCGAAAGGTATCTGTCAATAGGGAGGCCGAAAAGGCGCGTCACTGAGAAGTCGGAAGCACAAAGTTTCCAATGATTGGGCGGTCAGCAAATAAGAGCTTTCAAGATGTCCTCTGCGCGGTGGTTCTGGGACTGACCATCCAAACATTCTGCGCGTCAAAACGGCGGCCTGGAGACGACGCACGCGAGCGGCGACGGTGGATGTGCTTATGAGGCTGCGATCTACGTGTCAAAGCCGCTGTCAGCCCCTTAAGGCGGCATGTCCATTACCTCTCGCTGCTGACAAGGATGGGCTTATGGCGCTTAAAGCCGCGGCTTCGGCGGACTGCAGGCTCCGCAAACGACCGGGACCCAGGCGAGGGAAATAGGAAAGATGCACCAGCGCTCGCACGGCTGCCGCAAACTCCGGGTTGCGGATGACGTGTCCAGCATCTTCGCGTTCGTAGACGCATGATAAGACCTGCCGTCCAGGCAATCTCTTCTAATCGAAATAACGGCGGAACTTCCGCAACAGGCCATCACCAATGGACGCATAACTTCATGACTTTGTACCAAATTCGCCCAGGCATCCACACATGAACACGCAACCAATCGCGGTGACGCGATCGGACTGAAACCGAACGCGCGATGACACTGTGGACCGGCCCGGCGAAGCCCGCGATCTCGCCGGGCCGGCAACACCCACATTGCAGATGCGAGGTCACAATCGTCCACTTCCTAGGTCTATGGCAAGGCTCTCTCAAGTCGTTCGGGAAGCCGACGACAGCTCAGGATCCTTGATCTTGCGCTGCCGCGCGCGTCTTCAGGCCAGCGCATCGGCAGCGTCACAGATGCCTGCCTATATTTCGTCCAGGTCACCTGCTGTTACACAATATGGCGGCATCACATAAATCGTATTACCTAGTGGGCGCAGCAAGAGATTACGGTCTTTAAAGAAGGCGTGAAGCCTCGGGCCGATGCCTGCGAGATAGCGGGTATCTCTCGTCTTCAGATCGAGTGCTGTCATGGTGCCGCTACGGCGAACGTTTGCAAAGCGCGGATCGGCGCGGAATGCTTCAATTGCCTGCTCTTGCATGGTTGCGACCGCAGCGATGCGCCGGTGACATTCCTGGTCTTTCCACAGATCCAGGTTAGCCTTGGCGGCGGCACAGGCCACCGGATTTGCCGTAAACGAACTCGAGTGAAAGAATGTGCGCGTACGGTCTTTTGAATAATGGGCATCGAAAATCTCTGCCCGGCAGAGTGTCACCGCGAGCGGCAGCGCCCCTCCCGTGAGACCCTTCGAATAGCACGCTATATCTGGCACAACATTGGCCTGCTCACAGGCGAAGATTGTTCCGGTGCGGCCCCAGCCCGTCATGACCTCATCGCCAATGAACAGGACGTCCGACGCCTCGCAGATCCGCTTCATCTCTCTTAGCACCCAAGCTGGGTACATCAGCATTCCGCCTGCCCCTAACACCAGAGGCTCGACAATAAAGGCTGCGGGATTTCGTTCCGACATCTCAAGCGCATCAAGCGTCGCCCGCTCACGACCGCTCGCAGGGACGGGATTGACGTCACGTCGAACAGGAGAGGTCCGTACGCCACGTTGAAGACACCGCGGGCAGCGCGCAGCACGCCTATTGTTCTGATGGCTTAAGCGAGTCCAGACGTAATGCCGAGCCGGGCTAGCAAACCTGCATCACGGTCAAGTTGCGGATTTTTGGTAGTCAGCAACACATCGCCGACAAAGATGGAATTCGCACCCGCCAAGAAGCATAGGGCTTGGAGTTCATCAGTCATGTACTGGCGCCCGGCGGCCAACCGTACGACGCTCTTGGGCATCATGATCCGCGCGGTCGCCACCAGGCGCACCAGTGCAATCGGGACGCTCCGCCATGACCTTCACCGGCACGCCATTCACCTCGTTCCACAGGTTGATCGGTACGCTTTCCGGATGGTTGGGAAGATTGGCGAGCAGTACCAGCATGCCGAGACGGTCATCGACGTGCTCACCCATGCCAATAATGCTGCCGCAGCAGACTTTGACCCCCACCTCGCGCACGCGCGTAAGAGTGTCGATCCGATCTTGCAAGGTCCGGGTAGTGATGATGCTGCGGTAGAATTCCGGCGAAGTGTCCACGTTATGATTGTAGAAGTCGAGGCCGACGTCGACGAGCCGTGCGGCTTGCTTTGGCGTGAGCATGCCGAGCGTTACGCACGTCTCCATGCCAACACGTTTAACGGCGGCAATCATGTCGCAGACCTGATCGAGGTCGCGGTCCTTTGGACTGCGCCACGCCGCGGCCATGCAGAAGCGACTCGCCCCGGCCGTCTTGGCGCGCTGCGCGGCGGCGACCACATCAGCGCGATCCATCAAGCGGGTCGGCTTCAGGCCAGTGTCGTAATGCACGCTCTGTGCACAGTAGGCGCAGTCTTCAGGACAGCCGCCTGCCGCGCGACAATCAGGGTGACAAGCGCATTGCCTCGCCAGAAATGTTCCTGAATGCTGAGTTGTTGCCTCACGTAATCTGCTCCCCTGCGAAACGGGCGGCCGGGGGCGACGATGGGGCGATT
>NZ_JADPJL010000048.1 GCF_023073415.1 Bradyrhizobium sp. 190
CGATAAATCTCGATCCGCTCTTCAAGGCTGAGCTGGCAATAACATTGTCCCATCGCAACAACACCATAGCAGGTGTTGCACTTGTTCTGTGAACCAAGGACTTCCACACTGGCAAACAGGCGGTTAGGGGCGCATATTCGGGGCATGCGAACAAGACTTCACATCCTGCTATCGGCGGCGCTTCTCGCCGCCGCAATCCTATTGGTGTTCCGGAACGAGCTTCACGCGCGGGGGCCGTCAGCGACGCAATGTGGCTTCTGGGGCGAGATAAGCGACGGGTTGTCTTGCCGATGAAGCTTATGACCCAAGGTTCGAGGTCGACCAGATCTTCCGCCACCGTGATCCCAAGCGGGTGGCCAACAACAATGAGCAGGCGCTCGCCTGATCTGTACTGATAGCGCGAATCGCTCCCTACCCAGGACCATCCCGAGATGGCTCGGGGTGCAGGGCTGCCGCTTCCGCTGCATGTCGGCGATGAGTTTCTTCAGGCCGTCGACGGTCTGCGGGTCGCTGATGTTCCTACAGACCTCTGGTCGTGCTCGACCTTGGCGTCGAGTTCTTTGCCCTGCTCGCACATGTCCGCCTCCGCGGCATTCAGGCGACAAACGCGTGGCGCGGCCAGGTTCTTATCTCAGCGCGAAGCGCTCGCCGGCTATGGCCCAAATCCGATAAATGGCGGCTGTGGTCTAGGCTTGTCACTTCCGGTATTGGCACCTTAGAGACATGACGGCCTGCTCTGAGGATGTCCGTTTCCGGAGGAAGACCGGAAGTGAGCGGCGAGCGGTCAATGTGACGTGATTGACCCGCTTCGGACATGAGCATAGCCGGACATCGGCCCACAATCCTGCTATATAACCATTCAATTTCCCCGAGCCCGGGGGTCGATCTTGAGCAGCGCGCACGTAGAGCGGCGACTGGCAGCTATTCTGGCGGCGGATGTCGCTGGCTCTTGCCGCTTGATAGGGATCGACGAAGAAGGCACGCTAGCGCAACTGAAAGCTCTTAGAAAGACGCTTTTCGATCCCAAAATCGCTGAGCATCACGGACGCATCGTCAAGAATACCGGAGACGGCGCTCTCGTTGAGTTCGCCAGCGTGGTCGACGCCGTACGATGTGCCGACGAAATCCAACGCGGCGTGGCAGAACAAAATATCGATGTGCCGCAGGTCAAGCGGATCGAATTTCGCATCGGCATTCACGTCGGTGACGTAATCATCGAAGAGAACGATATCTTCGGTGATGGGGTCAATATTGCGGTGCGTCTCGAAGGGATCGCAGAACCAGGCGGCGTCAGCATTTCAGACGATGCTCATCGGCAAATTCGTGGCAAGATCGGTATCGATTATGACGATATGGGTCCGCAGGTATTGAAGAATATCGCCGAACCAATGCGCGTCTGGCGCGCGCGCATCGGCCCAAGCTTTGCGCAGGCAATGCTAACAAACCCGCCGACCGAAACTGCGCGACCCCTCGCGCTCCCCGACAAACCTTCCATCGCAGTGCTGCCGTTTGAGAACATGAGCGGCGATCCGGAGCAGGAATATTTCGCCGATGGCATGGTGGAAGACATCATCACGGGCCTGTCGCGTTCGAGATCGCTTTTCGTCATCGCGCGACACTCCACCTTTACTTACAAAGGCAAAGCTTTCGATATCAAACAGGTCGGCCGCGAGCTTGGCGTCCGCTACGTGCTGGAGGGCAGCGTCCGCAGGGCCAGCAATCGCGTTCGCATCACTGGGCAGCTCGTTGATGCCGCGACGGGTAATCATATCTGGGCAGACAGGTACGACAGTACACTCGAAGACATTTTCGATCTGCAGGATCGGGTGACCAGCAGCGTGATCGGCGCAATCTCCCCTCAACTGGAGCGCGCCGAAATCGAGCGCGCCCAGCGCAAGCCGACCGAAAGCCTTCAGGCTTACGACTACTATCTTCGCGCGTACGCCAGCTTTTACAGATTCACCAGAGAAGCGCACCTTGAAGCTCTCAAGCTCACGGAAATTGCCAGCGGTATCGATCCCGAATTCGCCGCAGCATACGCGCTCGGCGCCCGTTGCTATATGCAAAGGAAAGCTTTCGGCTGGAGCACTGATGCTACTCAGGAACGAATTGAAGCCCGACGCCTCGCGAGACGAGCGATCGAGCTCGATAAGGACGATCCATCGGTGCTTGCAATGGCCGGACACGCGCTCGCTTACGTAGTGGGTGAGGTGGAGGAAGGCGCCGCCCTCCTCACGCGGGCGATAAATCTAGACCCAAATCTGGTTATCGCACGACAATGGAGCGGGTTCACTCACCTTTGGCTCGGTAACGTAGATGCCGCAATCGAGCAATTCAAAGTTGCGCTGCGTTTGAGCCCGCTGGATCCACGGAGCTTTAATGCCTTGACCGGGCTGGCCTATGCTCATTTTTTCGCTGGCCGCAACGAGGATGCCTCATCATGGGCGGCAGCCGCTATCAGGCTACAATCGAAGTTTGTGCCAGCACAATTAATTCTGGCGGCATGCCATGCGATGTCTGGACGGGTTCAGGAAGCACGAGAAGTCTGTGCGCGCGCAATGCAACTGAACCCGACCCTACGCATTTCCGGATTTAAGGACTGGGGGCCGGTTCTTCGACTTGAAGGTATGGAAAAATTGGCGCAGGCTTTCCGGATCGCTGGCATGCCGGAATGACCGTTATTGGCACCTTAGAGACATGACGCCCTGCTCTGAGGATGTCCGTTTCCGGAGGAAGACCGGAAGTGAGCGGCGAGCGGTCAATGTGACGTGATTGATGCTGTGGACGGCGCCCACTCTGCGGCATCGAAGTGCCATAGGGTGGTTGCGTTGAAGCAAACCACTTTGAGGGGAGCCGTCCATGGGCGAGGTTAGCACGATTGGTCTCGATATTGCGAAGTCAGTCTTCCAGGTTCACGGCGCAGATGTTGATGGCGCGGTTGTGATCCGCAAGCGTGTGAGCCGCGCCAAGGTGCTGGAGTTCTTCTCGACTTTGCCGGCTTGCGTTGTTGGCATTGAAGCCTGCCCAAGTGCCCATCATTGGAGCCGTGAGCTCCAGGCGCTCGGCCATACGGTGCGGCTGATGCCGCCCAGTTATGTGAAGGCTTATCTCAAGCGCAGTAAGAACGACGCTAATGATGCTGCGGCGATCTGCGAGGCAGTGACACGTCCGTCGATGCGTTTTGTGCCGACCAAAAGCGAGCAGCAACAATCAGGCCTGATGCTGCATCGCAGCCGACAGCTACTGGTCCGTCAGCGAACGATGCTGTCGAACGCGATCCGCGGTCACCTGGCCGAGCTCGGCATTATCTCGGCAAAGGGGCGCAACGGCACAGCCGAGCTGTTCAAGATCATTGCTGACGAGAAGGATGGTCGGATACCCGCGGCCGCACGGTTCAGCCTCGATGTTCTTGCCCGCCAACACGCCGCGATCGCAGCTGAGATCGGAGCTATCGAGAAGCGCATCCATGCCTGGCATCGTTCAAGCGAAGAAAGTCGCCGGCTCGAGCAGATCCCAGGCGTTGGTCCCATCGTCGCCACCGCCCTGGTCTCAGAAGTCGGTGATTGGAAAGAGTTCTCGTCCGGACGAAGCCTGGCCGCCTGGATCGGGCTTGTTCCCAAGCAGCATTCGACCGGTGGCAAGGAACGTCTGGGTAGAATCTCAAAGCAGGGAAACCGGTATTTGCGATGGCTGCTCGTCACGGGCGCCATGGCCGTTATCCGATATGCGTGGCAGCATGGCGCGCGGCGCCTCTGGCTTGCGCATATTATGGAGCGCCGGCCGATCAAGGTCGCCGCCGTGGCGCTTGCCAATAAAATTGCGCGCATGGCCTGGGCCATGATGGTACGCGGAGAGCAGTTCAAAGAGCCAAGATTGCTGCCAGCAGCATAGACAATAGGAGTTTCAACGATTGGCGAGGGCATGACGACGTAATGCAGATACGGTTGTTCCGGGGATTGGGAGAGCCCGTTTGGGTCAACGCACTTTCAAGTGCATGCGAACGATTGGGACCCGATCCGCGCAGAGCATTAGGGCCAGCGGCTACACCTGCCGCATCAACAGGCCGGACACGTGACCGCACCCGACCAATGCTGCAAAACGTCAGAAAGTTCTTGCCAGGGCGCCGTCCACACGTGACCCAACTCGGACATCACGCAGGGTCCAATTGGATATACAGGTAGCTGTTAAGCGGCTAAAACAGGCACCGGAAACCACGTTGGGCTTCGGGCAATTAAATGAATAGCCGCGCTTCATTGCTCTCAGGGACAAGGATGAAACGGCGTGAATTTCTCTTAAGCCTCGGCGGAGCCGTAATATGTCCCTTTGCTGCGTTTGGGCAGCAGATCAAAGTTCCGACAATCGGCGTACTCGTTTTGGGGAATCCTAATCCCGGTCCCTTTTTGAAAGCTCTTCGAGAAGCACTGGGAAAAATTGGCTACATCGAAGGCCAGAGTTTTCGCCTAGAGCTGCGATCCGCGGGTGGCGATGCGGCAGCCCTTGGAGATTTGGCTAGTGAATTGGTTCGCCTCAAAGCCGACGTTATTGTCGCTTGGCAAACGCCATCTGCCATGGCGGCGAAGCAAGCCACGAACAGCATTCCCATCATCATGGCGGCAGTCGGCGATGCGGTTGCTACCGGACTTGTGAAGAACCTGGCACGGCCTGAAGGTAACATCACCGGAAATACGGCTATCGCTGCAGAAGTCATGGCTAAGAACGTCGAACTCATTCGTGAGACGTTGGCGGCCGCTCGCCGCGTTGCAGTTCTGGCGAACACGGTGGACCCCTTCAGCAAGCCCTTTCTCAGTCAGATCGAGCTCGCAGCACCGGCCCTTGGCATCGAGATCAATCGGGTAATGATGCATCCAACGGAGAATGCCGAGGGTCATTTTGAGGGAATGAGCCAAAGCAAGGTGGATGCAGTTATTATTCAACCAACCTTGATACGGAGGGATGTCATCGAACTCACACTGAAGCATCAGATGCCTTCGTTCTCGATGGTTGGTTCGTTTCCTTCTTCGGGCGGTCTGATGTCGTACGGCGCCTCTGATCCCGACCAGTGGCGGGAAGTGGCCATATACGTGGACAAGATACTGAAGGGCTTACGCCCGGCCGATTTGCCAGTCGCGCAACCGACCCGGTTTGAGCTAATCGTGAATCTCAAGACCGCCAAAACGCTTGGCATCACCATTCCTCCGTCGCTGCTTACGCGCGCGGATGAGGTGATCGAATAGCGTTTTCTTGCTGTGGCGCATGAGTCCGGTTTTGGCACCTTTGAGACTTGGCGACCGGCCCTGACGATGTCCGTTTCCAGGGGAAGACCGGAAGTAGTCGGCCGACGACCAAAATGACGCGATTGACCCATTAACGGACATAGGTGGGGGAATCCCGGTCAAGAGCAATGGGCCGCTTGCCAGCAGGGGCAACAAGCCGTCATGGCCTGAGTCTCCCCGAAGTGCTAAAAAGAGTGAACATTCAATCAAACGCACCGGGGAATCAGTCATGGCGTCGATCACGGCAGTTGCCAACGATTTCTTTGCCGCTTGCGAGACTGGAAAGGGTTGGGAAGTCTGCAAGACTTACTGTGCTCCAAACGCAACCTTCGCTGCTCAGGCCGAACCGCTTGCAGAGATCGAAACTCTTGCAGAATACGCGGATTGGATGAAGGGACTAATGACGATTATGCCGGACGGTAGCTACGAGGTGAAATCCTTCGCCACCGACGCCGAGCGAAACAATGTCGCTGCCTATGCTGTCTTTTCGGGTACTCACACCGGTCCCGGCGGTCCGTGTGAGCCGACCGGCAAGAAGACGACGTCGGACTATGTCTACGTAATGCAATTCACTGGCGACAAGATCAGCCACATGACGAAGGTCTGGCATTCTGGTATGGCCCTGAAGGAACTGGGATGGGTCTGAGCGGCATCCCTCCTTGCTGTGATCGCGCTGCGCTGCAAAGATAAGTGGTAGATCAGCTTGGGCGACAAAACGCTGAGACGCGGGATAGGTTGGTCAGCGCAGTTGCCCCATACCCGACATCGCGTTGAGGTCTCACGAATCGACCAAATGTCTTCTGGACAGGGATTTCGTTATAGTTGCTGACCGAGGCAGTGCTTGCGTGTATCCTGACGCACATACATAGCCAAGACGTACGTCGAACTCTGCGAGGGCCAATATGGCAGAACTTCGCGAGTGGCTTGAGGCGCGAGGACTGGGCCGCTACGCGGACGCGCTATTGGCTCAGGACATCGAACTCGATATCCTGCCTCAACTGACAGATGCAGACCTGACGGCGGCCGGTCTTCCCGTTGGCGCCCGCAAGCGCCTGCTCCACGCGATTGAGGGGCAGCGCAACCTCTCCGACGCGGCGATTCAGTCAAGGGGGGCGCCGGCGATCGTTCCGACAACGGAGCCGGCAACTGAAGCGGAACGACGGCAACTGACCGTCCTTTTCTGCGACGTCGTCGGCTCGACGCGCCTCGCTGAGACGTTAGATGCGGAAGATCTGAGAAATCTGCTACTGTCGTTTCAGAAGGTGTGCGCAGATGTGGTTCAGCGCCATGAAGGGCAAATCGGCCTTTTCATCGGCGATGGCGTGACCGCCTATTTCGGCTATCCGAGGGCTCACGAGGATTCCGCCCAGCGTGCAGTCCAGGCGGGCCTCGACATCATGGCCGGATTAGCGGAGCTTGGGCGAGAAGGTCTCGAAGCCCGCTGCGGTGTCCACACTGGCCCCGTTGTTGTCGGTGAACTGGGCGTTGGCGAGAAGCGCCTTTGTGACGGCATCGTCGGCGAAGCGCCAAATATTGCCGCACGTCTGCAAGCCTTGGCACCGCCGGGTAGCCTGGTCATGAGCGAGGCGACGCTGCGCCTCGTAGAGGGCTTCTTCGAGGTCGAGCCGCTTGGTCCGCAAATGCTCAAGGGCGTCAGCGCACCGATTGCGACCTATCGAGTGCTGCGGCCCAGCTCCGCGCCCAACCGCTTTGAGGCGAGAGGTGGACAATTCCTGACTCCGCTCATCGGCCGCGAGACCGAACTCGGCTTTCTCACCAAGCGATGGGAGAACGCGGTGGAGGGCGAAGGCCAGGCCGTGCTGCTGCAGGGAGAAGCCGGCATCGGCAAATCCCGCTTGCTGCAGACGCTGCGCATGCAGCTTCGCGAAGCGCCGCACACCGAGATTGTCTTTTATGGTTCTCCACAACATCAGACCAGCGCGTTTTGGCCGGTAATCCAACAATTGCATCGAGCGCTGGGTTTTGCCGGCGAGAAGGATGACTTGACGCGGCGCGAGCGCCTCCGACACTTTCTCGGCGATCTCGATTTGGACAGCGCCGAGGTGGTCGAACCACTCGCCATGCTGCTGGGACTTCCGGCGGATCCGGGGTGGAATGCCGGCCCAGCGGATCCTGAGCAGGTTCGCCGGGCTGTCTTCGCTGCGCTGTCGCGGCTTACCTCTGCAGTACAGCGGCGAAGCCCATTGCTTGTGGTTGTCGAGGACGCCCACTGGATTGATCCCTCGACCACCGAACATGTCGGTCAGATGCTAACCGACATGGCGTCCCAACGGCTTTTCGTTCTGCTGACCGCCCGACCGGAGTTTCGGGCGCCGTGGTCGAACTCGTCGCAGATGGTGATCTTGCCACTGGCCAGGCTCAGCCGTCGTGAGACCGAAGCGATGATTCGTCGCGTCGCGCCCGATGATCTGCCGGCAGCCATGGTGGCGCAATTGGTCGCCAAGACCGACGGTGTGCCACTATTCATCGAAGAGCTTACCAAATCGGTCGCCGAAAGCAGGAGTAACCTCGCCTTCGGCGCGGCCATCGAGATCCCTGCGACCTTGCAGGCCGCACTTCACACCCGTTTGGATCGTCTGGCGCCGATCCGTCAAATCATTCAGGTGGCGGCGCTTTTGGGCCGGGTGTTCGATTCCGATCTTCTGATCGCAGTGACCCAGCGAGATGCTGCCGCGGTCAAACGGGCGCTGCACGACCTTATCGAGGCTGAGCTTATCTACCCGCGAAGAGATCCCCACTGCGAAAGTTATCAGTTCAAGCACGCACTGATCCAGGACGCGGCCGTCAGCACACTTCTTCGCAACCAACGGGCCCAACTGCACCGCCAGATCGCTGTTGTCCTGGTCGAGCTTCGCGCCACAGCGGTCGAGCGTAACCCGGAACTCGTGGCGCACCATCTTCAGGAAGCCGGCGATTGGGGCGGCGCGCTCGAATACTGGCAAAAGGCGGGAATGGCCGCCATGGCAAGGGCTGCCGCCCGGGAGGCGGTATCGCACTTTGCCAATGCGATTGACTGCAGCAAGAAACTTGACGATGCGTCCGGCTGCGCCGAGCGGATAGCCCGTCTCCACCTGGCGATGGCCAGTGCCTTGATGCAGTCGGGCGAATATCGTTCTGAGCGCGTTGGTCAGGCGCTTGATGATGCACGTCGTGCCACCGCGGACACTGCATTAGTCGAATTGCAGTGTGAAGTAGTGCTTTCGATCGCTGCGTTTTCTTATGCCACCGGTCGCAATCGCGAATACCTGATGCTCGCCGATGAGCAATTGGAAAATCACGCCGATCTGCTATCTCCCGCCTATGTGAGCGCCCTTTGGTCGACAAAGGGGACCGCTCATTTCAACCGGGCAGAATGGCGCTTCGCGATCGAAGCCATGCGTAAGGCTCGAGATCTGATTGATCGGACTGACGCCAGCCGCCGTATTTTGCTGGGCGGTGGGGATCAACTCATACCGACCCAGCAAGACTTTTTCCGATCACTGGTTACGATGGGTTTCGTTGACGAGGCCGTCGAGACGGCAGAGTGCTTTGTTCGAACGATTGACCGGATGGAGAAGCCCTACGACATCGTCTGGGCTCTTGGGACAAAGAGCCTTCTGTGCGCGCTGCTCGGCCAAAACGATGTGCTGTTGCGGGACGCGGCGAAGATCATCGAGATCAGCGAACGCCATGGATACACCGCCCGAGTTAGCAGTGGCCTTTCATTGCGAGGACTTGCGCGCTCGCGATTGGGTGAGCTGAATGCCGGCATCGACGATGCCCGCGAGGGAATGATGCTGTGGCGTGGACAGGGCGTGGTATTTACTACCCCGGATCGAGTATGCAGGCTATGTGACCTTCTGGTGCAGGCGGGCCGTCTCGAGGAGGCATCGCATCTGCTGGACGAGGTCGATGCCCTCGTCATCAATACCGACGAAGCTTGCTTCCTGGCTGAGTGCATCCGTATTCGCGGCCAAATCGCCGCTTGCGCAGACGATCTGTCCGGCGCGGTGTGCCTGTTCGAAAAATCGATCGCTGTTTCCCGGCGGCAGGAAGCGCGACTGTTCGAGCTCCGCGCCACAGCACAATTAGCATCAGTTCTCGGACGTCAGGGGCGTGCCCAGGACGGTGAGGCACGCCTACAAGCCATCATCAACGCATTCCATACCAAACACGAAATCGTCGATCTTGCCGCTGCTCGAAAAGTGCTGGACATGTTGCGTCGATAGAGGAGGTTGCCAATGAACAGGCGATCGATTGAGATCAACGGCGCCGAGCTGACCTATCTCGAGGCGGGCGTGGGTCCTCCCGTAATCCTGATCAACGGGCTGCTAGGCGATTATCGTTCGTGGCGCCGACAAGTCGATGTGCTTCGCTCGAACTACCGGGTCCTTTCGCTCAGCCAGCGCTACTACTGCCCGAACAAATGGCCCGATGACGGAGCGGGATTTGGTGTCGCCACACATGTCGCTGACGTTTCGAGCCTGCTGCGCCAGCTTGACCTGCCGCCGGTTCATCTCATCGGCCATTCCTATGGCGGCGGGGTCTCCGCGCAATTCGCCAGCGAGCATCCGGACCTTGTGCGTTCACTAGTGCTGGCGGAGCCGGCGGTCGCTACAATCGCGCTGGACGATCCTGCAGTGCCGAGATTGATGGCCGAATTTGGCGAGAACAGGAAGATAGTTTTCGACGAATGGCAGAATGGCAATCGGACCAAGGCTGTCGAGGAGCAACTCCTCTATGTGTTTGGGCACGAAGCCCTCGACCGGATTCGCGGGGAGCATTTCGCTTTCATCAATGAGAATGCGGACGTGATCGGCGCCGCGTTTCGCCCGCGGCCTCCGCCGCCACCGTTCACGCCTGCGAACGCGCGAAGGCTAACGATGCCGGTACTACTGATCGAGGGTGCCAGCACCATACCGATCTTTCGGATCACCTGCCAAAAGTTAGCGAGCTATATCCCGGACGTGCAACAGGTCATCCTTCCTGACACCTCGCATGCCCTTTGTCTGGAGTCGCCTGGGCCCTTTAGCGAGGTCGCACTCCAATTCCTGAATAGCCATTGAGTCGAAATGCCAGGTGCTCGCCCTCGTCCCCCCGCCGTCGACCCTCGTTGGTGCCGACAGAATAGCACTGCAATGTCACAGTCTGGCACGAAACAGACCTGCGACCGGCGCTGACAATGTCCGTTGCTCGGGGTAGACCGGAAGTGGCTGGCCGAACGTCAAAGCGACGCGATTGACCCGAAGCGGCCGTCGCAGAAAGGTGCTAGGCTCTCGTCCACCCACAGACGTGATCCTTGTGGGGAGGGACACATGCGACGGCGTGAGTTCATCGCGTTCATGGGTTCAGGAGTCATGCTGCCGCTTAGTGCACGAGCGCAGCAATCGACGAAGGCGTACCGGATCGCGATACTGCATCCATTGTGGCCGGTCGCCGAGCTGACCGAAAGTAGCAGCAATCGGTTCTGGCGCGAGCTTTTCCTGGAAATTCGCCGGCTCGGCTACGTCGAGGGACAGAACCTGGTAATCGAGCGTTATTCCGGCGAGGGTCATGCGGAGATCTATCCTAAGCTCGCCCGCGATATCGTAGCCAGCAATCCCAATCTTGTTGTTGCGTTTACGAATAGGGTGGTGGTGCCTCTCAAAGAGGCAACGTCCACCATACCGATCGTTGCGATGACCGGTGATCCGATCGATCTTGGCCTTATGCCGAGCATCGCACGGCCGGGCGGGAACATCACGGGCGTCAGCATCGATGCCGGATCGGAGATTTGGGGCAAACGGCTTGAGCTTTTCCGGGAAGTCGTCCCAAAAATATCGAAGCTCGCAATTCTGGGGCTGCGCCAAAGCCCGGAAGTAGCCTTAATGCAGAAGGCGGCAGAGAAAGCGGGCGTAGTAGTCGTTGGGCCCTCCTATCTCGAGGATGCAAGCGAAGCGGAATATCAGCGTGTCTTCGCCTTCATGTCGCAGGAAGGTGCCGACGCGCTCTTCGTCGACACGAGTCCGGAACTCATTACGAAGGCACAACTGATCGGCGAGTTGGCTAAGAAATACCGGTTGCCGGCCATTTATCCATTTCGTTCATATATAGAAGACGGCGGGGGGCTCATGGCCTATGGCGTCGATTTTGTGGAGCTTTTTCACCAGGCCGCTCGTTCCATCGACAAAATCCTCAAGGGTGCGAAGCCCGGTGATATTCCCTACTATCGGCCGACGAAATTCGAACTCGTCATCAATCAGAAGGCTGCCAAGGACCTCGGACTAGTAATTCCCGAGTCGTTGCTCGCTCGTGCTGACGAGGTGATCGAATAGTATGCTGTTTTGTTGCGATGAATGAGTCCGGAATTGGCCCATTGCGTCATTTTCGGGCAACGCAACATTTCAGTCTCTTTCGGAGCGAAGCGGACATTGCGCGATGCTTACGCTGCCAAATTTATGTCAGGTGCATTTGTTGAGAAAGAAACTGCTGAATTTCTTTCGACTCCCCTAAAAGATCCGCTCTTGCGGTCGAAGCTCCAAGCATCAGAGTTTTTTGGAAGCGCAATAACCACTTTTTGGAAGGAGGTCCGATCGACCCAACGTTGGTGCTAGAGAGATCAATGCGATACGCGCGATTGAGGTGGGTGGTTTCTACTGGGCCAGCATCTTCGAAAGGGCAGCAAAATCGGTGGCATCGTTATCGCCGACTACGTCAAGCGGTGATACGGCCCGCTGCTCTGGCCTCTGCGGCATAGGCGGATAGCGGTCTGTCCGCTGCGAAGTGCAGGTCGCGCTCGACCGGCAAGCCCAGCGTATCGTGCCCGGATTAAATCTGGCGGCCAACTGGCTACACTTTCCGCGGGCAGCACCAGCACCAGGAATGGTTGCCGCGCGACGCGGGCACGTCTTCGTTCTAGAGCAGCACATCGATGGCGACGCCTGGATGGCATATGATGCGAACTCAGGTGGGCGCACAACGAGAATTCATGCGCGCTCACTGCGTGGATACACCGTGGTCAATCCGCGGGCAGCGTGACTGCATCGTTGAAAATGAGTGGAAATGAACGACAGGCCGCACCACGGCCTGTCGTCACAGCATTCGGGTGGGAATTCCAGGAGACGGATATGATGGGTTACTTCCTATGTTTCTGAGCCGAACGGCCGGCTGGCGGCATTGTTGAATTGTTCGCAATAACCGTCAGCAAGCGGTCGAGGAAGACCGCTTGCCCCTTCAAAATCTTCGCACGAGCCTCCGCAATTCCAAACATTCGGCGCGGTCAAGTTCAGAAAAAGTCTGCCGCTGTCCGGATCGCGGCGGCCATTCCATCTCGAACATATTGCTCTGGAGGCCGGTCCGCTCCCAGTCGTCTTCCACCGCCCACACGTGAACGATCTTGCCTCCCGGTTGTCTCGCTTCGCCAAGCGGCAGGGACTTGGCGCGTAGCCGGTGACCCGTCTCTTCCCCGAATTCGCGCATTGCAGCGGCCAAGGGTGTTTCGCCTTCTGCGATCAAGCCTTTTGGAATCGACCACGATCCCAGTCCTTGTTCTGCCAGAAAGGCCCGCCGGGATGGCCCAGCAGGATTTCGACACCATCGTCCCTATGCCATAGAGCAGTAGACCTGCGCTCTGTTTGACGGATGCAGCCTTTTTCACCGCCGTTCCCTAAGCCGCACGGCTCGGAGCAGGCGGGTGACAGTTTGCGGGTCTGTTTTTGCCATGGCTGCCGAGTCAACGGCTTTGCCATGATCGCAGTTCCTAGCTTACCAGCCGAGCTGGGGAGGGGTGCGTGACGCCGTCGATATTGGGCATTCGTGGTGGATGACGGCGGCAGGAACCACTCCAGCCGATGCCGGTTAAGCCGCAAAGGAGACGGCTATGAGTGATTACAGAGACACGCGGGGCGGCGCCTATGACCATGTGAGTGATTTTGGGAACCCGCAGCCTCCGCAGGTGCGAGACAAGGAAACCCCGCACCAAAAAGCGCAGTGGGGCGCGGACGTGCGGCCCGAACCACTCCCTGGTCCCGAAGAGGGCTATCCGTTGCCGGAGGGTCTGAGGAAAGAGCGCAAAGGACCCCTGAACAAAGACACCGGACGACGACCGAAGAGGTAACGGGACATGTGGACAGCGAACGCTCGGATAGGTGCTACACTTGTTTGAAAAATTATCGGCAGCGAAGCGCAAGAAGAAGCTCAGCAAGAAGGGGCTGAGCGAGCATATGCGGCGCTCTAACAACAAGCGCCACGGCAATTGATAAAGTTAGTTCTTTCAACGCCGAGCGGTCGCATGTGGACAAACTAAAGCGTGCGTGGAGCGGCGTATGTGTTTGGTCCAAGCAGCTAGAGCTGCTGGCTGATGCATGTCGGCATGTCGCTGATGGTGAGAAAAGCCTGGCCCATCAACGGAAGATCATCGATCGACTGGACAGGCAGGGGAGCGCCAACCTCGACGCGCTCCTCTTCCTCGAGTACCTCGAAGAGATGCAGGACCAGTACGAGGCTCACCGAGACAGTCTAGACCGGCGGATCATAACGATCGTCAGGCCGGAATAGTTTTTCACCACTGGCCCCCATAATTATGCCCGGCCTACCGGCGCGCCGTGCAATCTGGCAAGTTTAAGAACTTTATCTGTCGCTGGACGTTCCCAATGCTTGGAGGCGACATGCGGTTTTCTGGTTATATATTCGACGTCGAAGGCACGTTGATCGACAGCGTGCAGCACAATCTACTCAGCCTGCAGGAGTCTTTAGCGGACTTCGGAATAGAAGCTCCATACGAAGAGCTCCAGTTATACACCGGCTTGGACGGCAATCAAACGCTGCAGCTCGTCGCACCGGAATTGGTGGAGGCCGATCGGAAGAGGGTGTTGGAGGCGCAAGGCAAGCTTTACGAAAGGAAATACCTCGCAAGCGTAAAGGCATTTACCGGTGTGCGCGAAGTGTTCCTGGCCCTGACCGCAGAGGGCGGCAGGATCGCTCTCGCGACCGACTGCAAGGGCGCAACGCTGCGGCATTATCTCTCCCTGCTTGCGGCGGACGATCTGATAGATTCCATGGCGTGCGGGGACGATGTAGAACACGGCAAGCCGGATCCGCGGCTCGTGGGCTTGGCGCTGAGAAAGCTGCAAGTGCCGGCGGCGCTAGCGGTGGTAATCGGAGACACGCCATACGACGCGGAAGCTGCGAGCGGCGCCGGGACGGCGTCAGCAGGCGTTCTGACCGGCGGATTCTCAAGAGAAACCCTGTTGCAGGCCGGCTGTTTAGCAGTGGCGCAAGAGGTCCGCGACCTGATTTCCTGCTTGAAGGCCGATCAGCCGTCGTCTTCCGAAGCCGTGGAGTGAAGGAATGCTCGTGCAGCGTTGGCCTGCCAGACTATGGCTCGTTCGGCACGGGGAGAGTGCAGGTAATGTCGCTCGCGACGCGGCCCACGCGATCGGTAGCGAAGCTATCACCATCGAGGCACGCGACGTCGACGTTCCGTTGAGCTCTTTGGGAAAGCGCCAGGCAGAAGCACTCGGACGCTGGTTTGCATCGATGCCCGACGTAGAACGACCGGAGGTCATACTCAGTTCTCCATATCTTCGGGCCCGACGCACGGCAGATGCGGTCTGCGCGGCATTGAACTCCCGTTCGCAAGCGGGTGTCGTCGTTCCCGATGAGCGATTGCGGGAAAGAGAGTTCGGGGTTCTGGATCGTCTTACGAGGTTCGGTATCGAACAGCGCCATCCCGAACTGGCGGCCGCTCGCCAGTTGATGGGAAAATTCTACTTCAGGCCTCCTGCAGGCGAGAGCTGGTGCGACGTCATCCTGCGCCTTCGCAGCGTTCTGGATACGATCAGCTTGCATTATTCGGACAAGCGCGTGCTCATTGTGAGCCACCAGGTTGTCGTCCTTTGTTTTCGATACCTTATCGAACAGCTGGATGAGGCCTCGATCTTGGCGATCGACGCTGAGGGTGACGTCGCCAATTGTTCGGTGACGGAATACGTGCTGGCGCGAAAGAATGAAGACGACGCTGTCCTCAAGCTGCAGCGGTACAATTTCGTGACACCGCTTGAAGAAGAGGGGGCACCCGTCACCTCTGCTCCGGATGCGAAGGTGGCAGCTCGATGATTGAGGGCACGCTCAACGATCGATATTTGCACTTTCATCCGCTTCCGAAGCACCAATCAGGAGACAAACATAGCCGGGGCCGGGTCCTAGTAATTGCCGGCCATCTTGACGTACCTGGCGCCGCTGTTCTGGCCGGTCTCGGTGCCTTGAGGGCGGGTGCCGGTGTGCTGCGCATCGCAACTTGTAGAACAAACGCCCCACATATAGGCGCCGCAATGCCTGAAGCGATAGTGGTCGGTTGCGCAGAAACCTCCGCCGGGGAAATCGCCGTTCGGGACGCCCAGCGCCTTGTGGATTTGGCCTCGAGCTCGGACGCCGTTTTGATCGGACCAGGAATGCTGGATGAGGCGTCCGTAGGAGAATTGTGTTCCAAGCTCCTGGAGGAGGTGGATGGGCCGCATTTTATTTTGGATGCAGCAGCCTTTACTTCGCTTCGTGATATCGAATTGCCAAGTAGTCAGCAGGGGCGGATCGTCTGCACGCCCCATTTCGGAGAAATGGCAAAGTTTTTGAAGTTGGACCGCGAGGACGTCGAGAGGGATCCGCTGGGCGCCGCACGCGCCGCCGCCCGGCGTCTTCAAGCAGTAATCGCGATGAAGGGTGCAAGCACTCACGTCGTTTCACCTCAGGGAGAAGCGCTCCTGAACAATCACGGCACGATCGGACTGGCTACATCCGGCTCAGGAGACACACTAGCCGGCATTTTAACCGGCCTGGTTGCCAGGGGAGCGGCACCGTTTCTTGCTACCGCATGGGCCGTATACATGCATGCGGAAGCTGGCCGGCGATTGGCGGCTCGGGTTGGGCCACTTGGCCTTATTGCCCGTGAGATACCGGGGGAGATCCCCGCGATCATGCGGGAGTTCGATTGATCGAGCGGGCCGTTCACCGAACATGCCGCCCTGCCCACGGACCTGGCTTGCGTTAGCGGCAGACCGAAAAAGCCCGCTACGAAACGGAAAAAGCGGACGCCCGGAAGGATCGATGACCAGGCAGCCCGCGAGGCCGCGCCGGCGAACCACGGCAACTACGTTCCAGGGCTTCCAGCCCAACGACCCGCGAGGGGTGACCCGGAGCCTCTCAGTAGTCCCGGTAGGTCCGCACTCGCCGCTGCTGCCTTCCATACGCGGCGCGAGGATTGATGTTGCAGTAGAGCCCGCGGCCCGAGGCCGACGCCATGCACTGCGCATAGTTGCTGTAGGAACAGTCGCCTGGAACGCCGATGCCTCGACCCTGGAGGCAATAACGATAGTCGTAAGCCGCCGCTGGCGAGTTGCCGGCTACCGTGACGGCCGCCGCGGCCGAAAGCGCCAAAAAGGCCAACATTGTATTGCGCATCATCACTCTCCTGCTTGAAACAAAGCCGCGTTCTCGATACCGATCGCAACACGATCAAGATGGGATCGTTCCTAGGACCGGATTGGGCGCCTTGAGGAGACGAAGTCAGCTCAGCATGAGCCGCATTGATAGGAGCAAAAAGTGAGTCTCCGGCGCTATTGCATTTTCGTAATTAGATTGAAAAACAGCGGCTTGGGAATATCTCCCGATCAAGCGAGAGCGCAACAACCGCCCTTCAACCGAGATCCAGCGTCCGTGATTAGAAAAGGCGAGGCTGGGTCTTCTGACATTCCGAAACTTGGCCCTGCCTCACTGGCCTTAGAGGCAACGACGATGTTTACCCGTAAGCAATATGAACGAAGGTCTGAAGAAGACGACCGAGCACTGCGCACGATGTCGGAAGCCGGCAAAAGCCTCACGCTCATCACCGTTAAGCTCAACCGCCCCATGGCATCTATTAAAGCGCGGGCCGCGGATTTGCACATAACCCTTCCGGGAACTGAAATCGGTCATCGCCGCAAGCGCAAGCAATCCGCTTGAGGATTTTGCGCAGTCATGTCATCGAACCTCCTCGAGCTGGCAGGAGAAACGACGTCTACTCAGGTCCTCTACGGCTCCGGTCGGCCACCGGCCGACTTCTTCAACTGCTTGCGATGCGTTTGCGGCCGTAGCAAAAGCGAGCGTTCAAGAGCCTAACTCCCAGATTGTTTGAGTATCACTGGGCCAATTCTCCGAAAGTCTTAGAACAATCCGCATTGATTACGGATGACTGCAGAGACCGGCCGAACGATTGCGCGTTTGTTGCTCATTCCGCTTTCCAGTGGCCACGTGCAACCAGCCAGCTGCGTACGGCTTTTGCACCTGAAATCTGCCAAGAGCTAGGAACGATCAGCACAAGCCGGCATTCAGCAGTCCCCGGGGTCGCCGGTTTGAAGAGGTGCGGGCTGTGCTGCGAAGGGACCGAACATGGTTCAATTCAGGCTGCCACAAAATTCCAGGATCGGAACTGGAAAGACTTGGCCGAAACATGCTTCCGACAGTTTGCGCGAATTCCGGGTGTATCGATGGGATCCGGAAGACGGCAGGAAACCACGCATTGATGCCTATTTCGTAGACACGAACGACTGCGGACCGATGGTGCTCGACGGCTTGATCTGGATCAAGAACAACGTCGACTTGACGCTGACATTTCGTCGTTCGTGTCGCGAAGGCATCTGCGGCTCCTGCGCCATGAATATCAACGGGCAGAATACGCTTGCCTGTACCAGGGCAATGGATACGGAGAGAGGGACGGTGAGGATAAATCCTTTGCCCCACCAGCCCGTGATCAAAGACCTTGTACCCGATCTCACCAATTTCTTTGCGCAGCTCGCAAGCATCGAGCCTTGGCTGCAGACCAAGAGCCCGACACCTCAAAAGGAATGGCGGCAAAGCCACGAGGACAGGGAAAAGCTCGATGGCTTGTACGAATGTATCCTTTGTGCCTGCTGCTCGACCTCGTGCCCAAGCTATTGGTGGAATTGTGAGCGCTTTCTAGGGCCGGCCGCCCTGTAGCAGGCAGCCCGATGGATTAAGGATAGCCGTGATGAGGCGACGGGTGAGCGGCTAGATAATTTGGAGGATCCGTTTCGCCTTTATAGGTGCATACTATCATGAACTGTGCGAAGGCGTGCCCCAAAGGATTAAATCCATCGGAGGCAATCGCCGAGCTTAGATTGAAATTGGTTAAGCGGAAGCTCTAGGCGATCGCCGCATCGGTGCGTTCGCCACACGATAGCTATAGTGACGACGTACGGAGCGATGTCGACGGTGCAGGGCGCCGAAGCTGAAAATATCACGGCTCAGATCGACAACCCGAACATCCGACCGATCACGTCATCAATGGAAACGTGAGCGTTGTGGTCGTGCCCTTACTGTCACTTTCCTGATCGACGGTGCCGCCGATCTGTCTAGCAAGAGAGGCAATCAACTTGAGGCCGGACCCGTTTTCGTTAGAGTTCTGCATGCCGCGTCCGTTGTCCGAAACTGTCAGACGGGCCTCACCATAGCCGATACCTCCTACCAAGCTCACTCTGATTTTGCCGCCCTTCGTGCCGAACGCATGCTTGATGCTGTTCATCGCAGTCTCATTCAAAATGAGGCCAACTGGTAGCGCCCGGTCAATACCCAATTCGAGTTCGTCGCACTCGACATCGATTTCGATTTCCTCAACCTGCTGTCGGATCGCGCTGCAAAGAGCACGAATGTAATAGGATAGCCTGACGATCTGGCCTTCTTGTCGAGGAGCAAGCTGATCATGTGCCAGTGAGATCGCATTGATGCGGCTCGCTACGTGATCCAGCGCCCGATGGGCCTCAGCGTCGTGGTACCGACGTTTTTGAATGGAGATAGAGGATAGAACCAGCTGAAAGTTGTTCTTGACACGATGTTGCATTTCGCGAAGCAAAATCTCTCCTTTTTGAGCTTCGGCAACGGCAGCCATCAATTGTGCTTGTTCGTCCGGCCGTGCATTTTGGCGCAGCACGGTTGCAATCAGAGCGGCAGCGGCGGTGAGAAATTCGGTGGTATCCTCAGTGAAGTCTCTCGGGGTAGTGCTGTCCACCTCCAACACCCCCCATGCCGCACCACCGATTAGCACAGGCACGTTGCTCACCGAGACAATACCGTGCTCTTTTAAGAAATTTGAGCGCACGTATTCCTCTTGATCGCTGAAATTTTTAATGCTGACCGGCTCTGCCGTTTGGAATGCCCGCCCAGGCGGTGAACGTAGGTCGACCGAGAACGTAGCTGTGCGGACGACACCTTCCTTCCATCCGACTCCCGCGACTAGCAGGAGATCGGAAGTCTCCGGACGATATTGAAGGATCTTTACGTGATGGATCTCTACCCCCCGAGCGATTTGGAGAACGGTCTGGTCCAAAAAGCGATCCAAATCGGCACTCTCACCTGAAAGTCGCCCGATATCGACTAAAATGCGAATGTGACGCCGGAGCTTGTCCAGCACGGCGCCTTCGCTCGTTTGTGAACGATCCTCCATCAGACTCTAACGTCGTCCCCATCGAATGGTGCCTAAGATGGTTACCTGTTGTTCGCGCCACAAACGCGCGCCAGCGCACCGAGCGCGAGCGTTGACACGGCGCTAGTCACCGAGCCCGTCACAAGCGCGGAAAGCGTAAGGTATTCGCCCTCAAGGCACCGCAGGCTTTCGAGCTGGGGTTAGAGGATTGCGAGAACCAGGCTGATGAACGTCCCCGCCGCGGTTTGGGACAAGCCTAGCCTGAGCATGACGATGCTGAGGTCGTTGCTTGTTTGCTGGCACTTCTGTAGGTGCCAAATTGTCCCGATAAATATCTTCCGGCCGGAAACTTCGGTCGTTGCGATGCGTTCATGTCGGCAAATGGAACGCTCAAATGGCTTCTAACGCGATCCTCTTCTTTGCAGGCGTGGGAACCACCTTCGCTATCCTCACAGCAGGATTTAGCGGCGGGTTGGTATTCACAAAGGCCGCCTTTGACGATAGGCCGGCGCCTAATCGGGCAGACCCCGCACCAGCGCCACGCATGAGAGTTATTTTGCCCGCTTATGCCGAGCCGGCGCCGGGTGTTATCGCCGTGCCGGACCAGTCTCAGACAGATACGCTGGCGCCAAAGCCGGAGGTCCAGCCAGTTCAGGAAGCGACCATAGCCGTGGCGCAGGTTGAGAAGGCCGACCAGAGAAAGGCCGAGCGCCAGTCAAGGGTCGAAGCCCGCAGACAGGCCGAGCGCAAGGTCAGAAAGATCGCCGCTGCAAGGGCGAAGCAGCGGTTGGAAGCTCAAAGGCGTGAGGAACCGGCCATTGTGGCCTTTGGCGGGCGACAGTCCGCATCTCTTTGGTAATTAGCCAACTCGCGAGCGGGGATGGAACCGATCGCCTGGGGCGCAGGTTTTCCTTCGTGAATAGGCCGAGTCGTTTGTGCTCGCGCCGGAAGGAGAACGCATGGACGCGCGGCCGAATAACAGCAAGGAATTGGCTTCACATCCCTCAACTGGCTTTGTACGCGTCCGCGGCGCCCGTGAGCATAATCTCAAGAATGTAGCACTCGACATTCCTCGCAATGCCTTGGTGCGCTGTATGCGGAAGCTCAACGGCGCTACCTCGAGTCGGTTTCTCCCTATGCGCGCAGACTTTTCCACCAAATGGAGGTGCCTGAGGTCGATGAGATCGAGGGCTTGCCGCCGGCAGTCGCGCTGCAACAGCAGCGCGGATCACCCACAACCAGGTCATCGGTAGGCAGCGTAACCACGTTGTCGAACCTGCTGCGAATGCTATATTCGCGCGCAGGCGATTATCCGCGCAACCAACCGCTGCTCTATGCGGAGTCGTTTTCGCCGAATACCCCCGGAGGTGCTTGTCCGAATTGCCATGGCATTGGCCGGGTACACGAGGTCTCTGAACGGACACTCGTGCCTGATGACAAACGGACCATTCGCGAGAGAGCAGTAGCTGCGTGGCCGACTGCTTGGCAGGGCCAGAACCTTCGAGATATTTTGGTGACACTCGGATACGACGTCGATAAGCCGTGGCGCGAGCTCCCGAAGCAGGACCGTAACTGGATTCTCTTCACTGAAGAACAGCCGACGGTACCGGTCTACGCCGGATATACTCCGGCCGAGACGAGGCGAGCGCTCAAACGCAAGGAAGAGCCCAGCTATCAGGGGACCTTCACGGGGGCTCGCAAATATGTCCTGCAAACCTTTGCCACCACCCAAAGCGCGATGATGAAGCGTCGTGTGGCACAATTTCTTACCAGCGCGGACTGTTCGATTTGTAAGGGCAAGCGGCTACGACCGGAGCCGCTATCGGTAACCTTCGCAGGAATGGATATCGCCGAAATCTCGCGACTACCGTTGATGAAACTTGACCAGCTTCTGAAACCGTATCTCCACGGCGAGAGCAAAGCTTACGACGGTCACCCCGAGAAAGCTCTCGTCGTCCAACGGATCATGGAAGAAATGTTGGCGCGCCTGGACGTGCTGCTCGACCTCGGACTCGGCTATTTGACCCCTGAGCGCAGCACGCCGACGCTATCGCCCGGCGAGCTGCAGCGGCTTCGTCTGGCGACCCAGGTCCGATCCAACCTTTTTGGGGTGGTCTATGTTTTGGATGAACCGTCCGCGGGACTACACCCGGCGGACACCGAGGCACTACTCCGCGCACTGCACCGTCTGAAAGCCTCCGGAAACTCGCTTTTCGTCGTCGAACACGAACTCGATATAGTTCGGTGTGCTGACTGGATCGTCGACGTCGGCCCGGACGCAGGGGAGCAGGGGGGCGAGGTCCTATATTGCGGCACTCTATCGGGGCTCGAAAAGGTGCGCCGGTCGCATACGCGGCGCTACTTGTTCCCGCAAAAGGAGAAAGCCGCTAGGGGCCCCGACCAGGCATCCCCGCGACGGCTGGTTGAAACTTCGGGGGGTCACTCGCAACAACCTCGACCACTTGGACGTTGATATTCCGTTGGGCATTTTTACAAGCGTCACTGGAATTTCGGGCTCTGGGAAGTCGAGCCTGATAAGCCAGTTTTTGGTCGAGGCCGTCGCCGACGCAATGGGTGAGCTCAAAGAGTCCAGCGAAGACGACGAGAGGTTGGACAGGGCTGTAGAGACGCTAGGCGGCGTGATCACGGAAGGCCTCGACAAAATCAAGCGGCTGGTCGTGGTGGACCAGAAGCCGATCGGCCGAACTCCACGGTCGAACCTTGCGACCTATACGGGATTTTTTGATCACGTCCGCAAGCTGTTCGCTGCGACAAAGCAGGCTCGCGCCAGGCGTTACGATGCGGGCCGATTTTCATTCAACGTCGCGAAGGGACGCTGTGAAACGTGTCAAGGGGAAGGGTTCGTATGCGTTGAACTTCTTTTTCTTCCGAGCGTGTACGCACCCTGTCCGAACTGCAAAGGAGCGCGATACAATGCCAGAACGCTCGAGATCAAGATCCGCGACCGGTCGATTGCTGATGTCTTGGCCATGACCGTCGACGCGGCGTTCGAGTTTTTCTCGAACGACACATCACTTCGTCGATCCCTGGGCGTTCTCCGAGAAGTCGGTCTGGGATACATTCGGCTCGGGCAAGCCGCTACGCAACTCTCCGGGGGCGAGGCTCAGCGCATCAAGCTTGCTACCGAATTGCAGCGTTCGCAACGAGGCCAGGCACTATACGTGCTCGATGAACCTACTACGGGCTTGCACCCGTTCGACGTGGCGAAGCTGCTGAAGCAGCTCCAAGGCCTTGTCGAATCCGGAAACACTGTCCTCGTCGTCGAGCATGACATGGAAGTCGCGGCAGCAAGCGACTGGATCATTGATATTGGGCCGGGCGCGGGCGCCGAGGGTGGACGGATAGTGGCCTCCGGGCCGCCGGAGCAGGTTGCGTCAGCCCCTCAGAGCCGGACAGCCAAGTATCTAGCGCGAGCGCTGTGAGGCGGCAGGCTTATCTTGGCAAGGTCTGCAAGGAATATTGCCACCTAATCATGTCCCTGGTGATCATGGATGCGAACGTCCCCAGCCTGACGGCAGCGAGAGCGGGAATCCCGTAGAGGTGCCAGCCGCAACGGCTTTTGAGCAGCTTAATACCTCGGGGCGTCGAAGAACGCGAAGCGTCAGTAGTGAACTTCAGCGCCCGTGGGCTTTGCTTGTGCGTGGGTTCGCGATCTGCCTGTCTGCTAGAGACCATGCAGACCAGTCGATAAAGGTCCAGAGTAAATTCGCCCGGCTCAATCGAATGCCTTTGATGGGAAACCCCGACAGCTCTTCTTCCGCCATGCCTCACCTTTTGCGGACTACTGAGCTCAACGCGAACACGTGCCGAACGAAACCTGATCGATACTGAAAAACGACACTGAAAACGAATGACTAAGTGATCGAAAAAACACGAAAGTGGCAATCCCTGCAGAACTAACAAAGCGCTCTATCTCATACACTTAGCTTGGCAAATTCCCGTATGGGCTCGTCCTGAGGGAATTGAGCTTTTTGCAGCATTGGCAAATTGCAGGCCGTCGTGGGCGCGGCGGGGGGACACCGAATTCAAGGAGGGGCGCCCGGCCATCGCCTATTGAGCGCGGAATGATGGAACGGGTTGGTTTGACGACTATCCCCGTCCACGTCCGCGCACTTGATTTCCTCCCTGCGTGCGGATGTGATTAGCCGTCAGGTTGCCGGACCAAAATAACTGGGAATGCACCGCCGGAACTTCACGCGAAGGCCCTTCCGACGGCCCGACTGCCCGCTCGGCCGGGCTGCCGCGGTCACGGAAGAGAAACGGCTCGTTGATTCCGGTATCGCCTCCGGTTCGAGCGCTGGCGTTTGGGATCCGAGCAATCGCGGAGGTCATCACTGCGCGAGAATAATGCGTACGAGCCGTCGCTGTCTCAGCCCAGTGGGGCTTTTCCGTGCGGGGGCACCTTGGCGGGCCCTTTCTTTCGCCGGATTTCTGTCACCAACATTACGTGTTTTTTAGAATCAATAGGGAGAACGAACGTGGCGACAGGTACGGTAAAGTGGTTCAACGCGACTAAGGGGTATGGATTTATTCAGCCCGACAGCGGCGGCAAGGATGTCTTCGTTCACATTTCAGCCGTCGAGAAGGCGGGCCTTAGCAGTCTCAATGAGGGCGCCAAGGTGAGCTACGAAGAAATGAGCAACCGGGGCAAGTCGTCTGCGGAAAATCTAAGAGTGGGATGATTCAAGCCCGCCGGTTCACGCTGGTGGATTTCTAGACGGGTGGACCTGTTGTCATGAAAGAGGCCGCCCGTCGGGGGCAGCCTCTTTTCTTGCAGCGTCTGTTACTGTTTGTTTACGCCCTTCTGTACGGCCCCCGGTTCTTTTGCAGTGCCCGTGTTGTGCGTCCCAGCTGCGGTATCTGCGCCGGAAGTGCTGGCGTCGCCGCGGGGTGAGGGCTTGCTGCTCGTACCTGTGGTGCCCTGGTTCGTGGTGCCGTCCTTCATCGCGCCTTCGGACGCGCCTGGTCCAACATTACCTTGGCTAGACGCGCCGCCAGTGGGCTGCGTGGTCTGCGCGAAGGCGGTGGGTGTTGCGAGTGCGAAGATGCAGGCTGAAGCTAATAGTATCTTCTTCATTGGGTCTCCCTGGGGTTCGTCTTATTGACCCTTGGGAAACAGGTACCAATCGCGTTCGTTCCTAAGTTGCGGTTTTACGCTGGCGGGCCTCATCCATCTATTCCAAAACCTCGTACTCAAAGGCAACGCCCTCGGCGTCGTTCTCCGCAAACCACGTGGCAAGTCGGTCGAGACTGCGAGGTGTTCGTGTTCACCTCCGGGCGCTGCACTTTGCGCGGCCTGGCGGGTCTTCTCATTTTCCGAATGGGATGCTTTGCCCAAGAGGGCAGGTATCTCGGGCTGCTCAACGCGGTATGCACATCATGGATTGCGGACTCCATCGGTGATATGGTCCGCAAGGGGGAGTTGGCTGGGATGTGGCCGGGCACACGTTCCGAACGGGCAAACCTTCCTGCCACCCATCGCGAACGCACGCTCCTTCTGACGTGGTGCGACAGCCAATGCCGCATCCCCCCGTAGCCCAGGCTGGCCCAGTAAGAGCGAAAGCTACTAGGAAGGCTCCAGGGCAAGCAAAGCAGATCATCAGCGGCTCCTCGTTGTCTCTATGGCTAACATTGGCGCCGTGAAAATCGTTCCTTTGCTCTACTCGCCGCCAATTCATGCCGCCGGGCCTTTCCCGCACCGGTCGCGTGTGCCCTTTCCCCAATGCTCCGAGGCATACACTCGGCGCCCAGCCCTAACCCGCTGGGGGGTCTTTGAGCGCGCAGCAACTCGCCGGCTCTGAACGAGAAACGGCCCCAGCTCCCGGAAGGGAGACTGGGGCCGTCATTCCATGCGCCAAGCCAGGGGGGCGACCGTGACTGGCGCCAGCATCAAACGCGCCTACGAACCCCGTTCCTATCCTCGCCGTCTCAAACACCCGCCTGACATCGCCCAGGCGACCGCAGACCTGACAGGTCAACCTTAGCTCGAGGATCCGGCGCGCGGCCTTTTCTGGATCGGCGTAGGGGCTATGGTGGAATCCGACGCAAGGGCCTCATTAAAAATGCCTAAGCTTGGAAACGTCCGGAATTTGACGCGTTACCACACTAGGGCAACCCACTGGAGGAGAGCCTATGCGAACATCAATTTTCGCGATCATTGTTATCGCTGGAAGCACGGTCGCTTTCCCTGCAACGGCGCAACAGCAGCCTGGAGCGCAGCAAGCCGCGCCTAGCGAGCTAACCAGCGAGCAGATCCAGATGCAGCGTGATGCTGACAAAGGGATCAAGACCCGCAACTCTGGAGAGTCCGGATACGTGGGCGGTGAAGACAAGTCCGGCGCTTCTGCCCATCCTCCGGGCAGACCAGAAAGGGACCAGACCACGGGTTCGACTAGCCAGACAGGTGGCAACGACAAGCCCCGCTAACGACCGTCTGCGTCCGCGAAGAATCTCGGTCGAGACCAACTTGACCGCCGCGGCGCCTGGCGCGGCTACGTTTCATTCGGCGCGACTTCCCAACCGTCTAGGCTGCCGAGTAGATTGATGTCTGTCAGGACCGCGCAAACTTTCGATTTGCTGCTATCAGGCTTCAGTATGGCAATAGCTTCCTCTCCGGAGGCGACGGTCGCCGTTGCGAACCCGCCATCCGACAAAGCTTCCTCGAGCATTGCCTGAATGAGGTGGTCGTCTTCCACCACCAGAACGGTTATACGCTCGTCCACGCCCTGTTTTCCCCCAGCTTGTGCGGTTTCCTCGCCTTCGTAAGTGACAGTGGAAAAGAATGGTTCCTTTTCAGGGGGAGACACGTTGGGCGGCTCTTTAGGCGTCGCCCAGGGAGCGCTCGCCGCATTCGCACCGAAATGTGCGGACCTGCTTGCCGGAGACCGGGTCAAGAAAGCGGTAGAGCGGGGACACGGTGCTACCGCAGCGGCTGCACTTCGGCGGGGGAGCTTTGAGCGAATCGGACTGCGCCATGCCGACTAGTGTACCAAACAGCACACAAGCCGTCTGTGTGGTAGCCGACATCCGCGAAGCATCCCTTGGGAACTGTTAGCAGATGGCCCGAGAGGCTTGGCGATTTCGAGGATCCGGCGCGCGGCTGGTTCTGGGGCAGAGCGGCGGACGGCGAGGTATTCATGCGGCGGCCTTGTCTTCCTTCTCCGCGCCGCGAGCGACGATCCTGCTCGCATCATCGGGCAGCGGCCGCTGCAGCGCCTTGGCCTCATCCCAAGGCGCGCGCATCCAGACGTCGCGCTCCTCGTCTGTCATCAGGATGACCGGCATGGCCTTCGGCTGGATCGGCTCGACGACGGCGTTCGCGACCGGCGGCTGTTGGCGCAAAGCAATCGTTGAGGCGTAGGAGTTAGACTTGATTTGCTCGCGTTGTCTGGACCTAGCTTACTTGCCGATGATGGATTAGACCGACTGACTTGAAGCAGCGTGCTCACTAACGCGACGTTTCAGGAAGATTCGCAGCAGCTAGGTTCTCGAATGCGATGGAAGTTTCGTGAAGAAGAAGAGTAAAAAGGTCAGCGCCCGCGGTGCGACCAGAAGCGCGACCAAGAAGGGAAAATCCTCGGGTTCCGCGATCTCGACGTCCTCGCCCCTAGGCATGTTGGCGCTTCATCTTCGCGAGCAGTGGAAAAAGTCCGGTCGCGATGGGTTGGTGTTTCTCGCTGAAGACGAGAACAGGGCCGAGCGGCTCGGCGGCATCGTCCATGCACTCGATCCATCGCTCGATGTTCTCGTATTCCCTAGATTGAATACGTTGCCGTTCGATGGGCTCGAACCGTCGCGCGAGATCGCCGGCCGGCGGAGTTCGGTCTTGCGCCGTCTTGCCAGAAGAAAGAAGCCGATTCTGCTCGTCTCAACGGCAGAAGCAATCATGGAGCGGCTGCCTTTGCCGGCGAGTTGGTCGCGCATCAGCCTAGGCCTCAAGGTGCAAGCGTCGTATGCCGAGCAGTACCTCGAGGCACGCATTGAGGAATTGGGCTACGATCTCGACGAAGAGGCAGAATATCCGGGCGCCGCGCTCTTTCACGGCAAGACATTCGAGATCTTCCCGGCCGGTGCTCTCGGGCCGTACCGGATCGAGCATTCAGGCGGTGCGATCCGCAGAATTGTTGCCGTCGACCCGAATGAGCATGACGCCATATCCGATTTCAAGGAACTGATTGTCGATCCGATGTCGGAACGCCTCGCGTTGGGCGGCAACCGGGCGCCGCGGGCTACCTTCCCGGACTATTGCGATCGGGCACGATGGATCGCGGACGCGCAAGTTCCTGCTCACGCCGAGAGCTGGTTCAGCACGATCGAGGAGGCGGCCGGTCGCAGGGATTCCGAACGAGAGTATCTGGGGCGAGGGGACTGGAAGAAGCTGAAGAAGCGGATGAGTGTGCTTCCTGCTAAGACCGCGTTTGTGGCCACGCCCGACTTCTCGAAGGTTGTGGCGCCGAGGAAAGCGCTTCGCGCGTTCGTGGCCAGAGCGGAACGCGCCGGATCTCGTTTGCTCTTCGTCGCCGCGGTCGAAGACGATCTGCGCGCGATGGAGCGCATGAGTGGGATCAGGGCGGATCGTTTCGCCAACTGGGACGAGGCGGCGGAGGCCAGAAGACGCGAGGGCGCGCTGTTGGCCGACTTCGACGCGGGCTTTTTCGCTCCCGGCAAAAAGCAGACCTTGGTTGTGACCGCGTCTGACGTGCTCGGTAGCCGTGCCCATCATCCGCAACCGATGGCCAAAGCCTGGACCGTCGCCTTCAATCACCCGGATATTCCCGCGCGCGGCGCGGCCGTCGTTCATCTCCAGCGGGGCTTGGCTTTACTGGATCGTTTGCAGACCCTCGACATGGGGAACGGTACAAACCGCGAGATGATCAGGCTCGAATTCGCCGGCGACGATGCTGTGCTTGTTCCGCCTGCCGATCTCGCCTTGATCTGGCCCTACGCTGTAGAGCCCGGTAAGCTCACGTTAGACAAGGCCGATGGCAGTACGTGGTGGAACAGACGTGGCGAGGCTGAGCAGGAAATCGAAGCAGCAGCCAAGCAGCTTGCGAAACATATCGCCCAACGACGGCGCCGGCGTGCTCCCAAGCTGGTCGCTCCGGGGGCGGCCTATGAGAGATTCGTCGCGCGCTTTCCGTATTTCACGACGGTTGATCAGGCCAAGGCGATCCGGGACGTGCTGGACGATCTGGCGGCTGGTCACCCGATGGACCGGGTGGTCTGTGGTGATGTCGGCTTCGGCAAGACTGAGGTCGCCTTGCGGGCGGCGGCGGCTGTCGCGCTGTCAGGAAAACAGGTCGCTATTGCGGTTCCGACCACCGTCCTGGCCAGACAGCATGTCGAGACGTTTCGCAAGCGGTTCGGCCCGCTCGGAATCGAAGTGGCGAATTTGTCGCGGGCTGCGTCGGCGGCGGACATAAGAAATACGAAAGAAAAACTCCGCCGAGCCAAACTGAAAGTCGTTATTGGTACACAAGCTCTCGGCTCGACTGACGTGAGGTTTGCTGACCTCGGCCTTGTCATCATCGATGAGGAGCAGCACTTTGGTGCGGCGGAGAAGGCGAAACTTTCGGGTCTTGCGAAGGGCGTTCATACTCTTTGGATGAGCGCCACGCCGATACCGCGCACGCTGGCGGCGGGTCTTGCGGGGTTCAGGGATCTAAGCGTTATTGCTACGCCACCGGTTCATCGGCTGCCTATCGTCACCAAGGTTGCTCCGCTATCGGACGCCGCGATCGCCGCGGCTTTGCTGCGTGAGCAAAGGCGCCACGGGCAGAGCTTCCTGATTTGCCCCCGTATCCAGGATTTGGAGCCGATGCTGGCAAGGATAAAATTGACTGCTCCGGACCTTCGCATCGTATGTCTCCATGGTCGGTTGCCAGCCGCAGATATCGACGATCGAATGATAAGCTTCGTCCAAGGCGAAGCGGACGTGCTCCTCGCGACCAATATCGTGGAGAGTGGCCTCGACATTCCGCGGGCGAACACCATCGTCATCTGCTGGCCGGAGAAGTTTGGTCTGTCGCAGCTTCATCAGCTAAGGGGCCGCGTCGGACGGGGCGGCACGCGTGCTTTCGCGTATTTGTTAAACGAGTCGAACTCCGAACAATCCGAGAGGCGTTTGGCTGTGCTGGAAGAGTTCAGCAAGCCCGGCGCCGGCTTTGCCATCAGCGAGCGTGATCTGGATCTCCGGGGCGCCGGAGACCTCTTCTCCGAACAGCAGTCTGGCCATCTGCAGGTATTCGGGCCGATGCTCTATAGCCATCTTCTCAAGCGGGCGTCGGAGAAGGACACCGACGGTGGCGCCGAGCTGTGGGTGCCTGATCTGAACCTGCCGATCGCCGACATGCTGCCCACGGGCTACGTACAGTCGGACGCTGTTCGCCTGGAAATCTATGGCCGTATCGCCAGATGCCGCACCGAGGATGATCTCGCGGATTTGGAGGACGAAACCGCACGTCGTTTCGGCAGGCTGCCGCTGGAAGCGCGCGAGTTTTTCGCGGCGGCGAGGCTCAGGCTAGATTGCAAGCGGCGCGGCATTATGAGGCTTGATGTCGGCCCCGAGGCTGTTGCGGCGACGTTTCTCCCTGGTCGGCTTCGCAAGTCGAGAGCGAAGTCGCTAGAGCGAGAAGGCGATCGCGTGGTCTATATCGGCAATCGCAATGCGAAGCCGTTCGAACGAATAAGCGACTTCCTTGAGTTGCTGGACGAGTAGTTGGCTAGAGCCGTTCCATAACATTCGATGAGGGAAGGGCCGCTGTTGGCGCAAAGCGGCCGTTGGCCAAATCCGACTTCTCGTGCAATTTTGTTGTGTGACTCGGCTGCACCTTTAGTGGCGACTTGCCCCTTGCCTACCGACCCCCTGGGCGGCTCGAGCATGACCTCCTTCAAGCGATCGCCACTGGCGATGACGACCACGAAGTTGAGTTTGCGCGCGGCACCTGTTTCTGCGTCGCGCGTCCGCCGCCAGACATAAGGCGAGCATCGAAAAGGCTCGATGCTCGCCTAATCCTGCTTCATAGAAATCCGGCAAGAGCTTCTGATGCGTACGGCGTCCGACGGCTCTTGCTCAACTGACTTCAGAGCAATTGTGTTGCCCAGATCCTCTCGGTCGAGCCCTTTCAGTGATGACGCCCTCCACGGAAGAGAGACAGGGCATCGGCGGTCGTGCCGCGGACATATGAGCCGAAGCCGGCGGGTCCGGCCCGCGCAACTTGTTCTCGGATCGACCCGAACTCAGCTTAGGTTCTCACAGCGGCACTGGAACTAGCCCTTGGGGCCTAAGTCGATTTTGGAGGAATCCAACTTGAACAAGTGGCTGGCCGCAGTATTAGTTATCCATGGCAGAGTCGTTTGGCAGCGCATTCACCATCGTTGAGGTGACGGCAGACGATTGGTCTGCGGGACGACCAAGGAAGGAGTTTTGGGTCGCGGCAGCCAAACCAAGTCAAGCGCTGACGTTGGTGCTTGCGGCCGTCCCGGAGGGCTGGACGGCGGAGCTAGTGACTAACCCCGTGACGAAACAGCCACAGGCGGCGCTGGAACAACTAAACCTCAAGCCCGGCGAAGTCTGCAAACTGACAAAGTGAGGCTGCAATTGACGCGGTCTCTCGTCTCATTACTGGGCTCACCTTGAGGCCCAGTTGGTTGGCAAAGGCGCTACCATTGGGGCAGGTGGCCCTGTCCCTCAGAGTTGTGAGGTCGACCAACGAGAAGGGGCAGGAATGTGTGACTGCTCGCTGCGCGCGGGGGTCGATTCATGGCTCTGGTCCAAACCGGTCTAACATTTCGCGCACACGCAAAGCGAGTTTTGCCTGAGAAATCGGCTTCTCTAATAGCTCGACGCCCTCATCAAGACGCCCTTGGTGGACCACGGCGTTTCGCGAGTACCCTGTCATATACAGGATCTTGACGCTTGGGCGGATCTGTTGCGCGCGCCGACCGAGCTCCCGTCCATTGATTCCGGGCATGACGACATCCGTCAGTAGGAGATCAACCTTCGGCTCTTCCTGCAGGAGGATGGTCAAGGCAGCTTGGGCGCTGGAAGCCGGAACGACGCGATAATTCAAGTCTCGCAGAAGCTCAGAAACATATGCACGCAGCTCCGCATCATCTTCGACAACGAGTATCGTCTCAAGTTTCTCGCCTTCCGGGCGAAATTCGTCTACATCACTGTCGGCCGGTCGGGCCTCTCCATGGTACCGGGGGAAATACATTCGGATGCTGGTACCTTGGCCGAGCTCGCTGTAGATCTTCACGTGCCCACCAGACTGTTTTACAAAACCATAGACTTGGCTAAGTCCAAGGCCTGTCCCTTGCCCGAGCTCTTTCGTCGTAAAAAACGGCTCGAAGGCATGATTCAGGACGTCCGCGGTCATGCCGGTACCTGTGTCCGTTACGCAAACGATGACATACTGGCCCGGGGAGAGCTCAGGATTTACCCGGCAATATCCCTCATCAGCTAAAACATTCACAGCTTCGACCGTGAGTTTGCCGCCATCCGGCATTGCATCGCGTGCGTTGATACCGAGATTGATGATGGCCGATTCGAGATGATTGGTATCGGCCTCGATCGACCAGAGACCTGCACTTCCGACGGTCTGAACTTCGATACGTTCGCCGAGTGTACGTTGCAGAAACTCCTGCAATCCATTCAGGAAATTATTCAGATTGATAGGCTGCGGATCCAGCGCTTGCCGGCGGGAGAATGCGAGTAGGCGGCTAGTCAGTGCTGCTGCACGCTGCGCGCCCCGCTTAGCATTGGCCAGTGCCCGCTGAAGATTCGTGCTGTTAGCCAAGCCGCGACTGTTTCGCTCCGCGGTCTCAAGGTTGCCAAGCACGATCATCAGGAGATTATTGAAGTCGTGCGCAATCCCGCCGCTGAGCTGGCCTACCGCTTCGAGCTTCTGAGAAGCGGCTAACTGCTGCTGAACGCGCTGGAGTTCGTCCTGGGCCTGCTTTCGCTCGGTTACGTCACGCGTTACTTTTGCAAATCCGACCAGTTCGCCGGCCTCATCTGTGATGCGATCGATGACAACTGACGCCCAAAAGCGACTGCCGTCCTTTCGCATTCGCCAGCCTTCAGCCTCGAAGCGTCCTTGTTTGGCTGCCTCGACGAGAGCCAGTTTAGGCACGCCAAGTTGAATATCTTCAGGAGTGTAGAATCGGCTGAAGTGCTGACCGATAATTTCGTGCGGATCGTAGCCTTTGATGCGCTGTGCACCCGGATTCCACGTAGTTACGTTGCCGGCAGGATCCAGCTGAAAAATCGCATAATCGACGACAGCCTCGATCAATCGACGGTATCGTCGCTCGCTCTCAAGCAGTTCGTTGTGGGCCTGCTGACGTTCGGTGATGTCGCGCGTGACCTTTGCAAAGCCGATCACTTGACCTTGCTCGTCGCGAATTGCATCAACCACGACGAGCGCCCAAAAGCGGCTCCCGTCTTTGCGGACGCGCCAGCCCTCAGAGCTAAAGCGGCCAGTTTCAGCTGCAATTCTCAATGCGGTTTGGGGAAGCCCTTTAGCGTGATCCTCCGGCGGATAAAACGATGAGAATGGCTTGCCGATAATCTCGTGAGCCGAGTAGCCCTTCAGCCGCTCCGCTCCGGCGTTCCAACTACGCACAGTGCCATCTACATCTATCATGTAGATTGCGTAATCCACGATGGCGTCTATGAGCAGTTGAAGTCGCCGGCCGTCGGCGACCCCGTCGAGCTTTGATTGTGGTTTATCCAACGGGTCGAGCGCTCCCAAACAGACTCAACGTAGCAGAATGCGCATTGGTTCCACGTATCGAACTCTCCACTGAGATGAATGCGCCGTCGTTGCCAGCAGTGGGTGGAATGCTCATCGAAAGTGCGCGGGCATGTGAGGCCCTCCGCGCTGAGAATTTCCCGTGAACTCACCCGAGCAGCTGGGGTTGGGAACCCAGCCCCGTGGTAAAAGTTTCCGTACATCGATGTTGAGGGTTCGCCTGCGGCGAAACGGGGGTTTGACATGGATGATGGTAAGCAGTTGCTCGACGGGGATGAGCTTCCGAGGATGTCCACTGGAAATGCCGGTTTAGACGACATACTGGGCGGCGGCATCGACCCCGAGAGAATGTATCTATTCGAAGGGCAGCCTGGTTCGGGAAAAACCACCCTGGCTTTGGAATTCTTGCTCGAAGGAGTTCGCGCCGGCGAACCGACACTTTACATCACGCTATCGGAGACCGAGCGAGAACTGCGTCTGGTCGCGAAGCGTCATGGGTGGTCGCTCAACGGCATCACGATCTTTGAACTAATTCCGGCTGAGACCAGTCTGGATCCGAGCCAGGAACTCACTGTGCTGCATCCTGCTGAGATGGAGCTCAGCGAAACGACGCAAATGATCTTCGACCGGGTCGAGGCGTTGGCGCCGGCCCGAATTGTACTCGATAGCCTATCAGAGCTTCGACTGTTGGCCCAAAGCCCGCTTAGATACCGCCGTCAAATCCTCGCGTTGAAGCACTTCTTCTCAGGTCGCAAGTCCACGGTGGTTTTGCTTGATGACCTTTCATCACAGCAGAACGATCTGCAATTGCACTCGATCGCCCATGGCGTCGTGCTGCTTGAGCAGCTGGCGATCGACTACGGTGCGCAGCGGCGACGCCTTCGCGTCGTGAAAATGCGCGGCATCGATTTCAAGGGCGGATTTCACGACTTTACTATCAGGCATGGGGGTCTCAAAGTTTACCCCCGACTTGTCGCGGCCGAGCATCATCAGGATTTCGACACGGAGGTCGTCCTAAGCGGAAATGCGGAACTGGACGCTCTGCTAGGCGGCGGCCTTGAGCGCGGAACAAATGCGCTCCTGATCGGCTCAGCGGGCGTCGGAAAATCATCCATGGCGCTTACTTACGCAATCGCAGCCGCATCACGGAACGAGCGCTCCGTGATTTTTGCCTTCGACGAAGGACGCGGAACCATGATTGCGCGTGCGAAGACGTTGGGACTTCCGCTTCAGGACGGGCTCGACAAAGGCCTGATCGATTTTCAGCAAATAGACCCTGCTGAAATGGCACCTGGGGAGTTTGCCGACGCGGTGCGGCGTAGCGTAGAACGTGCTGACGCGCGGATAGTGATAATCGACAGCCTCAATGGCTATCTCAACGCGATGCCGGACGAGCGCTTTTTGATTCTTCAGATGCACGAGTTGCTGAGCTATCTCAGCCATCGCGGCGTTCTAACCATCCTCGTGCTGGCGCAGCACGGCCTCGTCGGACCCATGGATACGCCGCTGGACATCAGCTATCTCGCCGACGGCGTGCTGATGCTGCGTTATTTCGAGTTCGACGGCAGCGTGAGGCGTGCACTGTCCGTCGTGAAGAAACGAAGCGGCCTTCATGAACATTCCATCCGTGAATTCAAACTCAGCCACCAAGGCATCACCGTCGGCCCTCCGCTCAGGGGTTTTAGCGGCATTTTCGGCGGTACGCCGGTGTACAAAGGGGAGGAGACACCTTTGATGTCTCGGGACACCGATGGTCGGCCTTGAAACGCCAAAAGGCGTGGTTTTGGTCCTGATGCCCGTCGGACGTGACGCCGCAACTGTTGCCAGGTTGATCGAAATGGCCGGCTTACGTCCCGTGGTCTGCAACACTCTTCAGGAATTGATAGAGAATCTCGAGTGGGTCGTTGAAGTCGTGGTTGTGGCGGAGGAGGCGCTCTACGGCAATAATGCCCGCGTTTTGGAGGACTGGGTGGGCCGTCAGCCACCGTGGTCCGATCAACCCTTTGTCGTACTGACCAACCACAATGAAGGTGGCAAGTTTGCCGCGTTCAGGCGCGAGTTAGTCATGCGCCTGCGTAACGTGGGCTTTCTTGAGCGCCCGTTGCAAGCCATCACGCTTCAGGCCACGATACTTTCCGCAGAGCGCGCTCGAAGACGACAGTATCTAACTCGTGCGCACCTTGAAGCCCAGCGCGGCGCCGCTGCAGAACTTGAGCGATTGGTGACGGAGAGAACAGCCGACCTTGAGCGGGCGAACAGTCAACTCCGAGAGGAAATTGCGGGTCGCGAACGGGCTCAGGCAGCGTTGCTGCAGGCCCAGAAAATCGAGGCGTTGGGCCAGCTTGTCGGTGGGGTCGCGCACGATTTCAATAACCTACTTATGGCTGTCATTGGTAATCTCGACCTGCTTTCCAAAAGACTTGGCGAAGATGCGCGACTTCACAGGCTGCTGGATGGCGCCATGGAGGGCGCCCGCCGTGGCGCCACTTTGACGCAACGACTACTCGCTTTTGCCCGCAAGCAGGAACTGAAAGCGCAAGCCACAGATGTCCGAAGCCTTGTGGAGGACATGATAGGCCTCATAGATCGTTCGGTGGGTCCGATGGTTCGGATCGAGCTTCACGCCGAAGACCATATGCCGGTCGTCGACGTCGACCCGAACCAGCTCGAAATGGCTCTGCTCAATCTCGCCGTGAATGCCCGGGACGCGATGATAACGGGCGGCGTCCTCACGATCGGGCTGTCCGAGCAAATTGTCGATGTCGACGATCAGCTGGGTGTCCAGCCGGGCCGATACGTGGTGCTCTCGGTGCGAGATACTGGAGAAGGGATGGACGCAGAGACGTTGGCCAGAGCCGTAGAACCGTTCTTCTCAACGAAGGGAGTGGGCAAGGGCACGGGTTTAGGTTTGTCTATGGTGTTCGGCCTGGCGCAACAATCCGGCGGTGCCCTGCGGCTCGAAAGCGCCCCCTCAAGTGGAACAATCGCCAGACTTTGGCTTCCCGTTGCCAGTGAAACGGCGGTCCCTTCCGGACAGACGCGGAATATCCTCACTAAAGCCTCAGGCCCAGCGAAGATTCTCTTTGTGGATGACGATCTTCTGATCGCCGGCAGTACTGTCGATCTACTAGAAGATCTGGGACATCAGGTGGTTGAAGCGCACTCCGCCAAAGAGGCGTTGCGGCTTCTTGAAGGTGGATTGGCTGCTGATCTTTTGATAACCGACCACGCGATGCCAGGGATGACAGGAATCGAACTGGCCAGGGAAGTGCGCCGCCACTATCCTCGACTTCCGGTCTTGCTTGCGACGGGGTTCGCTGAGCTGGAAGGAAGTGAAGTGGTAGACGTCGCACGTCTCGCGAAACCTTACACGCAAGATCAACTTGCCGCGGAGATAGCGCATCTCCTGCCGGTTGGAAGGGATGGTTTCTGAATGGCGCTCAGCGGCCGGCGTGCACCTGCCGGGTAGACGGATTTCGACCCCGTACCTTCAGGCGGCCTGCGCGCGCGCGGTGGAAAAGCGACGCTGCGGCTTTCCGCCGGGCGGGTTCCGTGGGCCGCCATCGAGCTCGCATAAGGCTTCGAGGATGGCGTCGATGCTGACAGGCGCATTCAGGCCTTCCGGAGCACGCAGCGCAGGACAAGAGGCGATCGCCGAAGCATCGGAAGCCCAGGAGGCGAGGATTGCCCGCTTCTCGGCCAGCGTCAGGGACGGGTGCATCACCACGTCCTTGGGGTGTTCGAAGACGGTGCCGGGGTGAAGGAGCGCTTGAAAGTCGAAGACGTTGTCGTCTGTGGCGGTCGTCGGCCGCATGGTTTCCTCCGTTCGAAGACGAGTGGGGCGGCAGCCCGAACTCCGTGCCGCCGCTATACCCGTTCGCTCAAGCCGCCTTGGACTCGATCTGGTGCACGTCGGCCTGCGCCGCGCCGTTGATGGCGATCCGCCGCGGCTTCATGGCCTCGGGAATCTCCCGGACCAGTTCGATCTTCAGCAGACCGTTGTCGAAGGACGCGTTCTTGACCTGAACGTAGTCGGCCAGGTTGAACTGGCGTTTGAACTGCCGGGTCGAGATACCCCTGTAAAGGAACTCGCGCTCGGCTTTCTCGGTCTTGCCGCCTTCGATGGTGACGACGTTCTGCTCTGCAGTGATCGAAATTTCATCCGGCGAGAAACCCGCGACCGCCAGCGTGATCTGGTATCGGTCTTCGGCCAGCCGTTCAATGTTATAGGGCGGATAGGTTTCCTCGGCACCGCGCTGGGCGGTCTCGGCGAGGTCGAATAGACGATCGAAACCGATGGTCGACCGGAAGAGGGGAGCGAAGTCATAAGTGCGCATAGCCAGATCCTCCTAGGAGCAAAATGGTCAATAGCGGCACCGGACACGACCGGTGCCCGTCTGTATTTCCCGAGCCCATCAGGCGCCCGGGAGCCACCCTGCGGTGGCGACTTAGAAATTACAAAAATGATTTTTGGTTTCAAGAGGGAGTCAAATTTTTTTGGCCTGATCTGGATCGCCTGGCCGGGGCGCTACGGCAGCGCGGGCAGGGGCACCTTGATGTCGCTCCCCCCTTCGCCGTAAGTCTATTGCGGGCCGGCGCACGGCGAGGTCCAGCTTTCGCTTCTGCTTCTCCGAACGGGCGTTCTCGGCTTGCGAGCGCTAATGCGGCCCGCTCGGCCGCGATGGCTTGGTCGAAAAAACCCAGCGAGGTTTGATAGGTTTTTCAGCTTTCTCGCCATGAGGCCCGGCTCGCTAAACTGCGGGCGGGATCGGCGGGGTCGCGTTAAGAAGCTGGGATATCGCGATAACGATCTGGGCAGGGGCAAAGGGCTTTGCAAGCAGTAGGCTGTTAGGGACGCCCTTGGACGCCCATTCCTCCCCGTGAGTGCCGGTCATGTAGATGATGGGCATCGTCGGATCGATCTCCCGGGCAGAGCGACCGACCTCCCATCCATCGAGCGTTCCCAGCAGGTTGATGTCGGTCACGACCGCCCGGTATTTGGATTTGTCGTCCTGGAGAAGTGTAATTGCTTCCTCGCCGGACGCCGTCAGGGCCGAGGCAAAGCCGCCGTCCGAAAGCGCTTCTTCGACCAAAGCCTGAATAAGCTGGTCGTCCTCGATGACCAGAATCGTAACCGCATCGTTCAAAGCCAATCTCCCCCTGGCTGCCTCGTTGCAGTCCCCGGCAGGGTAAGAGGTGGTGGAACAATAAGTTCCGTCTTTAAGACCTACCGAGGGGTTTTCCAGCAATGCCGCGCCAAGCACTAGACGCTTGGAAAGAGGTTGCGCGCGCGATCTTCCATCCCGCAGGGCAAACTCGAAGCGAACTCGTCCCAACCGGGCAACTTATCATGCTACAAGCAAAAAAGCGGGCCAGCCACGCCGGGATTTCGAAGGGACGAATTCATGCCAACCCCTGCGGGGAAAGAGTCCGTATCGTCTCCAGTCGCGTCGACCGCTGCAACGAGACAGGAACTTCCGTACCGGTTAAGACAACAGTCCTTGCTGGGCGCGTTCGGCCGAACCGCGCTGCAGACCCGGGACATCGGCCAGATACTGCAACGTGCGACGGAGCTCTGCGCGCAGGGTCTCGAAACACCCTTCGCCAAAGTCCTGGAGTACATGCCGGAGGAAAAAAGGTTGCTGGTGAGCGCAGGCGTTGGATGGGCGCCGGACACGATCGGCCAGGTATCCCTGGGCGTCGATCTAGAGTCTCCCGCTGGCTACGCGTTCCATACCGGCCAGATCGTCATTTCCAACCACCTTCAGGAAGAAACCCGCTTTCGAACGCCGAAACTGCTGTCGGAGCACGGCATCAAGCGTGCCATCAACGTTCTGATCGCGCGGGGCGGCGAAGGTCATCTACCGTTTGGCGTTCTGGAAGTCGACAGCGCGGACTCGGGTCAGTTCGATCTTGCGGATGCCGATTTCCTTGCGGGCTTTGCGGGCCTGCTCGGCATCGCCATCGAACGGCAGCAGGCCGACGCCGAACTCCAAAAAGCCCTGGAGCACCAGGCGATGTTAACCCGAGAGATGAGCCACCGTGTCAAGAACAGCCTGGCGTCGGTGGTAGGCCTGCTCCGCGTCCAGTCCCGCAGCGCACAGTCCGAGGAAGTTCAAAACGCGCTCAAGGACGCCGCTTCCCGCATCACCACGATCGCCCAGGTTCACGACCACCTGTGGCGCAGCACCAGGATCGGGTTTGTCGACATTGCGGACTTCGCGGGCGAGCTTTGCAGGAAGCTGCAGGAAACGCTCGCCTACAAGATTGACTGCAACTTCGACCACCTGATGATTCCGGCGGACAAGGCAATTCCCCTTGGCCTCCTGATCAATGAGCTTGTCACGAACGCGGCGAAGCACGCCTACTCCGACAAGTCCGGCGAAATCCAGGTGGCGGGCGCGGGGCGCGGAGCCGATTTGCATGTCGTGGTAGCGGATCAGGGAGCGGGACTGCCGGCGGATTTCGATATGGACCAGCCGCGAGCGAGCCTGGGCTTCAAGGTGATCAAGAGCCTGCTTGCCCAACTCAATGGACGCATCGCGGTCGCCAAAGGGCACAACTATCCAGCTTGATGTACCACTCGATTAGAGGATGATTCTCCGGGGCACACGATCTCGCGCCGTGCGAATGGCAGAACGTCCGAAATCCCTATGTCGGTGGCGTTATCAACGAGGTGATGTATCGGGCGTGGCCTTGGTCGGCTTGTTTTCCCCCGACGACGTTGCAGGGCAGGCCCGGCCCACCGTGCTGTTCGAGGCTGGGTTGGCGATGGCCGGCGTCCCGCCAAGACGGTGCCGGTCATCGGCCGTATCTCTCGGCTACCGCAGCCGCAACGAACTTTCTGCGTCCGGCGCTGTCCGGGCTTGTGCCATGGGCGGCGCATCAGTCTGGGAATGTGGCGGGGTCGATGTAAACACGCGGCACGACGTGTCCATAGGCCTTGATGACCCATCTGGCGGACGCAATTTGCGACTGGACGCTTCTGGCGCAAAGCGGTCGTCCGGCGGAACAGCGAAGTCAGACTCTTGATCCGCAGCAATCGGCGCCGTCATTTGAATCTAACTACGCGTGCAACAGGTAAGGCAGCGCGAAACGGACGTCAGTGCCGATCAACAGCTGTATTGCATTTGTCGCTTTACTGAATTATGTCGTGTCCAGGGGAAATGCAGTCTCCCCTTGAGGCCTCGGTCCAAGAACTGTGCAACGCTCGACTTGTCGAGGAATTGCACATATGGACGAGAACGGCCCTCCCATTCCTCCCAGCGATTTTCCTTTGCGGTCTGCTTTCGAGCGGACTTCTGCGGATATCGATCCGCCGCCCGAGCCCTGCCGAAACGATCCCCCGGACGCGCCTTCGGTCGCCGTCTATTACCGCGATGAGGCGGAAGTACGCGAAGGATTCCTGATTGCGCTGCGCGCAATGGGGGTCGTCGACGTCGAACAACACCCTGAGCGCGTGAAGCCTCCCTACGGAGGTGGAAAGCCATGAAGACGCGCGTAATTCCATACTGGCTACCATTTTGCATGCTGTTGTTTGCATGTGTTCCAACGGCATCGCGTGGCCCCCCCGATGCCATCACGTTCGACACGGCAAAACGGCTTGACGATTTTGTCTTTTTTGCCTCGGGCGACGGCAGGCCGCACCGATGGTTGGTCATTGATAGCGACGCTGGTCGAGGATTGGCGCAGGTCGCCTCTGATCCAATTGAAAATCCCCTGGCGTTTGCGCTTTACCGTCCGCTCGCCGGACGCGACGTCTACGTGCCAACGTGCTTCATGATCGATTCCAGCAAGATTGACCGGGCTGCCGGTGTATTCGTCCGGTTTAGATCGCCTAATGATTATTACGCGGTACGCGCCAGCGCACTCGAAAATAACGTGAACCTCTATCGCATCGCTGCCGGACGGCGAGAGACGATCGGAAGTATGGACATCAACGTGTCGGGCCAGGCGCGGCATACGCTCGGCATCGCGGCGAGCGAGGACCGGCTCACGGTATTTTTCGACGGCAAGGAGCTTTTTGTCGCGACCGACAGAAGGCGTCCAGGTCCTGCAGGCAAGGTTGGCCTGTGGACCGAGGCCGACAGCATGAACGTGTTCGAAAACTTCGAAGTCTCAACCCTCCATTAGTTGGAAAAGTCAGACCGCCAAAGGAGAATTACGATGCGTTACCAACTGGCACCGCTTTATTGCCGTCCGTGGACGTTGAACGGGATCTCCGCACGCCTCATCGAAAGCCACTACGAAAATAACTACGGCGGCGCCCTCAATCGCTTGAACGCCATCTCCGAGGAGATTGAATGCCTCGATCTTGGTAATGCTCCGAACCCGTCGCTTGCCCGGCTGAAGCGCGACGAAATCGTCGCGCTCAACTCGACGCTTCTGCACGAATTGTATTTTGCAAGTCTCGGCGGCGACGGACGCGTCGTGCCAGACGTCATCGCAAGCGCCATCGCGAAGGATTTTGGATCGGTGGATCGCTGGCGCCAAGAGTTCGTCGGCATTGCGTCCGGACTGGCCGGTGGCTCGGGTTGGGTGTTGCTAACCTATGTTCCGCGCGACGGACGGCTCATCAATCAGATAGCGGCGGAACACAGTCAAAGCATCGCGGGCGGCGTCCCGATCCTCGCCCTGGACATGTACGAGCACGCCTTCCACCTGGAATTCGGCGCGAACGCCGGCGCCTACATCGCCGCCTTCATGCGTAACATCGATTGGTCCGCCGTAGAGCAGCGCTATGAGGATGCCATCAAGGTCGCGCCACCGCGGCCACTCGAGCAAAGGGAATTTGCCGACGTGCCGTCGATCTCGGTCGAGGAAGTCCGGGAGATGATGAGGTCGGGGACGCCGGTTCAGATCATCGATGCGCGCCCGAAGCACTACACCACGAAAGCCCAGGATATCATGGACGGAGCCGTATGGCGCGACCCCGAGCGCCTCGACGACTGGATCGGCACCCTGTCGAAGACCGAACCCGTCGTCACTTTCTGTGTCTATGGCTTCCACATCGGGTGTCAGGCCGCTTCGGCGCTGCGCAAGGCAGGATTTGATGCCCGGTACATGGTGGGCGGACACTATGCCTGGAAGGCAATCAAGGGCCCGGTGAAGCTCTTGAGTGACCGATAGCGCAGGAGCCCGGCCATGTCACATCCGCAACGCCGCAGGGCCATCATCGCGGCCATACTTTTCTTCATTGGAGTGAGTGCCATGTCGAACCATGCGATCAGTTTCGAGAGCACGCAGACGGGTGCTGCGCCCGAGGGCTGGACCTCCACCCTCACGGGCTCGGGCGATCCTAAGTGGACGGTCGAAAGCGACGAGACCGCACCGTCAAAATCGAAGGTGATCAAGCAATCCGGCCGGGCGACCTACCCGCTGCTGCTGAAGAACGACAGCAGCATCAAGGACGGCTTTGTCGAGGTCAAGTTCAAGGCCATCTCGGGATCGCAGGACCGCGCCGCCGGCGTCGTCTGGCGCGCAAAGGACGCGAACAACTACTACGTGGCCCGCGCCAATGCCCTTGAGGACAACGTCGTTCTCTACAAGACCGTCAACGGCGTCCGCAGCCCGCTGGACATTGCCGGCCGCAAGGGAGGGTACGGAACCGACGTCAAGGTTCCGGCCAACACGTGGCACAGCCTGCGCGTCGATTTCAGCGGCTCGCGCTTTCGCCTGTCGTTCAATGGCAAACAACTTTTCGAGGTCGAGGATTCCACCTTCGCCGATGCCGGCAAGGTCGGGCTGTGGACCAAGGCCGACAGCGTGACTCTGTTCGATCAAATCACCTACGGCGAAGGGAAATAGGCGGGCCCACGAAAGTGTAGACGCCTTGGGGAGCGGCCGATGGATGGACTGTTTCTGGTTTTGTTTGTTTTCGCCGCCTTTGCCGGCGGCTTCGTCAGCGGGTTTTCGGGATTCGCGATGGGACTCGTCGTGTCCGGCGTTTGGCTGCACATCATCACGCCGATCCAGACCGCGGCGCTGATCGCAGGATACGGCCTGCTCACGCAGGGTTACGGCATCCTGAAACTACGCCTGGCGCTGAACTGGCAGGCCATCTGGCCGCTGTCGCTCGGCACGACGATAGGCATCCCGGTCGGAGTGTATCTGTTGACCTACCTCAACCCGGTTTATCTGAGGCTCGGCGTCGGCGTGCTGCTAGTGCTCTATGCGATCTACAGCCTGTCCCGACCGGCGATCAAGCCGATGAAGATCGGTGCAGCACCCGACATCGGCATCGGCTTCGTTAACGGCCTGGTCGGAGGGCTGACCGGTCTGGGTGGCGTCGTCTCGACCATCTCCTGCCAATGGCGGGGCTGGACGAGGGACTTGCAACGCGCGGTGTTCCAGCCGGTGCTGTTCGCGGCCTTTGTGGTGATCTCGATTTCGATGGCCGCCACCGGCGCCTTCACGACGGAAACCCTCAAATTGTACGGGCTCGGTTTGCCGTTTCTGCTCGTCGGCCTCTGGAGCGGTTTCAAGCTGTACGGAAAGATCGACGAGGAGATGTTCCGGAAAGTGGTGCTGATACTGATCCTGCTCGCCGGCCTGTCGTTGATCGTGCCGGCCGTGCTTGCCAAACCGTGAGGACGCCATGTCGCTGAAAACAGTTGGAACTATCGCCATACCGAACGCCGAAGGAAGCGAGTTCGATCACGGCGCCTTCGATGCCAAGAGCCGACGCGTCTTCATAGCTCACACTGCTCGCGACCGCGTCGAGGTGATCGACCACGACGCCAGCAGGCACCTGGCGACGCTGCCGGGGTTTCCGGGCGTGGCCGGCGCCGTCGCCGACGACGGACAGATCTTGATCACCAACCGTGGCAGCGCCAGCATCGCGCTGCTCGATGCCGGCACACTGGAAACGCGCGCCACGTACAAGACCGGCGGGCGACCGAACGGTGCCGTGATCGTCGCCCGCCTCGGTCTCGGAATCGCAGCCTGCATCGGCGTCGATGGAGAAACGCCGACGTTGCAGCTTTACGGCTTGAGCGATCGACGACATGTATCGATCAACCTGCCGGGACGGCCACGCTGGTGCGTCACCGACGCGGCCGCCGAGCGGATATTCCTTTGCATCCGCGAGCCCTCGATGGTGCTGGTGGCGCGCCTGCCCGATCTCGGCGAGGTGACCCAATGGATGGTCCCGTCGTCGGGCGCGCATGGTCTCGACATCGACCATTCCAGGGGCCGTCTTTATGTCGCCTGTGATGATGCAACCCTTGTCGAGATGAGCAGCACCTCGGGCGAAGTCACCAACGTCTGGCCGATCGGAGGCCCACCCGATGTCACATTCTTCAACCCGGCAACCGGGCTCGTTCACGTCGCGATCGGGGAGCCCGGGCTTGTCGACTCCATTGACCCGCGCAACGGCCATACCACGCGAACCGTGACCGGCGCCGGGGCGCATACGACGGCGCTGGTGGCGCCGGACCGGCTTTACGTCATCTCACCCGCGCATGGCGGAATCCTCGTCCTCTCGGACACCTGATGTCCGCGGACACAACAACTACACAGGAGACGCAACATGAAATGGATCACCCGCGAGAAGGTCAAGGTCGACCGCGTCGCATGCCCGTGGCTCATCAAGAAGTTCGTCGACAAGGATGCCGAATTCGTGTTCGTGCCCGGCGATAAGGTGATGGCGGAGGCGAAGAGCCTCGATGCCATTCCCTACGACGTCAAGGACGTCGAACTTGGTCACCACGGCAAGGAATGTTCCTTTGAAGCGATCCTGAAAAAGTACAAGCTGACCGGCGACCCGGCGCTGGTGCTGCTCGGGCGGATCGTCAATGGTGCCGACACCGATAACACGCTGTACCACCAGCCGGAGGGACCCGGCCTCGAAGCCATTGCCGAAGGCTTCCGGCATCTCGGCTTCCGGGACGACCATGAGCACAATGCGGCGGAGTGGATCGTGTACGACGCGCTCTATGCGTACTGCGGCGAGATGGTAAAGCGCGGCAAGCCGAACGGCGACTTCATGAACTGATACCGTCGCACCGCGCGAGCGGATCAATCGAAAGCATTCAAGGACATATCAGGAGAAAGTCATGGACCCGAAGAAGATCGCATTTGTGTGTTTGCACGGCTCGGCAAAGAGCCTTATCGCGGCGGAATATTTCAATCGCATTGCGACCGAGAGAAACCTGCCGCTTCGAGCCACCACCTCGGGTCCTGAACCCGACAATGAGGTGCCTGAAAACATAGTGGCCGGTTTGAAGAGCCGCGGCATCGATGTCGGGCAGTACCGTCCTACTCTGATCGCGGCAGATCAGCTCACCAACGCTGACTTGATCGTGTCTTTCGCATGCGATGCCGCTCGACGACTTGCGTCTTCCAAACCTGAGGAACGTTGGGATGAATGTCCCGCGGTTAGCGACGATTTCGATATCGCCTGGACCTTCATTACAGGCCGCGTCGAGAACTTGATCGCCCGTCTCGCTGCGCAGTGACCATTTGACGAGGGAATCACATGCTTCGCTTGAGCAGTGGAAGTTGGCATGATACAGTAATCACTCGGGCCTTTGACAACCGCCCGATGAGCTCCCGCAGCCAAGCGTTGTTTCGCTCCATTACGGAGGTGAAACCATGTCTTGCGGCAGCACTACCTCAACCGGCATTCTGGACGCAGCTTCCCTCTCTTTTCGGGACCTCAGGTGGGCACGGAAAACGCCGCTTGCGTGGCTGGTCGCAACGAGCCTGGGATGGGAACGGCGACGCCAGTACAAGCAACTTCTCGAACTTGATGACCGGCTGATCGCCGACATGGGCATATCGAGGACGACCGTCGATGAAGTGCGCAGGTCTCCCTTGTATTTGATCGCCTGGCGCGACAGCCGATAAGAGTTGAGCGAACGTCGGATGACCTGGCTGGAACGGGAACCATTGCGTCCGGCACGGTTAAAATGTTCGTGATGAGGCTGCTGCGCGTACGGGTGGGACGTCGCTCGGCCGCCGGCTTTCGCGAGACTATCGGCGAAGCCACCATCCGAAAGATCGTATTACGCCCATGTTACTCTCCGACGTGGAGTTGAACCTATGAACGCGGATTGACAGCCGGCTCCTCAAGGGTCTAATTCGAGGCACGGGGGTCGCGATCCCCTCGCGAGGCGACATGCCCAAGTATCGCGTCCTGATTTCACAAAGGGCGCACGCATGTCTTCATATACCTCCATATCCACCGAGAAACTGTCCCGGCTCATTGGCACTGCCAACGCGCCTACGCTGATCGACGTCCGCATCGACGAAGATTTCGCCGCCGACCCACGCCTGATTCCGGGCGCAATGCGACGGCCGCACGCCGAGGTCCAGGAATGGGCTTCGCGCCTGACCGGCCAGTCGGTCGTGGTCGTCTGCCAAAAGGGTCAGAAATTGAGCGAGGGTACTGCCGCGTGGCTGCGCCACGCCCAAGTTGCGGCGGAGGTCCTCGAAGACGGGCACGTCGGCTGGAAGGAGGCTGAACTGCCGACCGTCCCTGCCGGTAAAATTCCGAAGCGCGACGGACGCGGCCGGACCGTATGGGTCACGCGGTCCCGCCCGAAGATCGATCGCATCGCCTGCCCGTGGCTCATCCGCCGGTTCATCGATCCCGCCGCCGTCTTCCTGTTCGTCGCGTCGGCCGAAGTCCAAGCCGTGGCCGAGCGGTTCGACGCCACCCCCTTCGACGTGGAAAACGTGTTCTGGAGCCACCGCGGCGATCTGTGCACCTTCGACGTGATGGTCGAGGAGTTCGGGCTCGCGACGCCGCCTCTGCAACGCCTGGCGACAATGGTGCGCGCGGCGGATACCGGTCGTCTTGATCTCTCGCCCGAAGCAGCCGGGCTGCTCGCGGCGTCCCTTGGCCTGTCGCGCATGTACGACGACGACCTCGAGCAATTGAGCGCCGGAATGCTGCTGTACGACGCGTTTTTCCGCTGGTGCCGTGACGCGACCAAGGAAACGCACAATTGGCCGACCAACAAGGCGAAGCCATGACGGACGTTGCGGCGAATCCAAAGGTCACGTCGACCGACTACGCGCACGGCATTTCGTTCGGCGAAGCGTTCGTCGTATGGCTTCGCGTCGCAATGCTCAGCTTCGGCGGGCCCGCGGGCCAGATCGCGGTGATGCATCGCATCCTCGTCGAGGAGAAGAACTGGATCTCGGAAGGTCGCTTCCTGCATGCGCTCAACTACTGCATGCTGCTGCCGGGACCCGAAGCGCAGCAGCTTGCGACCTATATCGGCTGGCTGCTGCACAGGACCGCCGGCGGCATAATGGCCGGCGTGCTCTTCATTGTGCCCGGCGTCATCGCCATCATGGGTCTCAGCTACATCTACGCGGTCTACGGCAATGTCGGCTTCGTCGAGGCCTTGTTCTTCGGCCTGAAGGCCGCGGTGCTTGCCATCGTGATCCAGGCTGTGTTCCGCGTCGGCAAACGCGCGTTGCGCAATCGGGTCATGATCGCCATCGCGGCGCTTGCCTTCATCGCGATCTTCTTCTTCGGCGCGCCGTTTCCGCTGATCATCGTCGCCGCGGGCATCGTCGGCTTCGCCGGGGCGAGAGCCGGCAGGCCGGAGTTCGCTGCCGTCGAGCATGGCGGCAAGGGCAACGCGGCGGTCGACAGCATGATGGATGAGGCCGTGCCCGAACATGTGCGCGCGACCCCGGCCCGGGCGCTGCGCGTCGCGGCCGTCTGGCTCGCGCTTTGGCTCATCCCCGTCGGCGCGATCGTCTTTGGGCTTGGCCCCGCGAACGTCTTCAGCCAGATCGCGATCTTCTTCAGCAAGATGGCGATGGTCACGTTCGGCGGCGCCTACGCGGTGCTGGCCTACGTCGCCCAGCAGGCCGCGGACTATTATCACTGGGTCCAGCCGCGCGAGATGCTCGACGGCCTGGGCATGGCGGAGACCACGCCCGGACCGCTCATCATGGTCGTCCAATTCGTGGGTTTCATGGCCGCTTTCCGCGATGCCGGCGGGCTTTCACCGCTGGTTGCGGCAACCCTCGGCGGCTTGCTTGCCACCTGGGTCACGTTCACGCCGTGCTTCCTCTGGATATTTCTCGGCGCGCCGTACATCGAAAAGCTGCGAGGCAACAAGTCGCTCGCGGGGGCGCTCACCGCCATCACGGCGGCGGTCGTCGGCGTCATTCTCAACCTGTCGATCTGGTTCGCGCTGCACACGCTGTTCAGGCAGACCGTTCCCGTTCAGGGATTTGGTTTCTCTTTTGACGCGCCGATATTCTCCAGCGTCGATGTTCCGGCGCTCGTCCTTTCGATCGCCGCCGCCACCGCGATCTTCCGCTTCAATGTGGGGATGCTCGTCGTCCTCGCCGCATCATGCATCACCGGCGTCCTGCTGCGCGCAGCGGGCGTCATCTAGGGAAAGGGGCGAAGCAAAGGAGAGGATACATGAAACGCACGTTCGCTATCATCGCGCTCGGGCTTGCCCTGCAAGGGTACGGCGCCAGGGCGGCCGACATCGACTGGAAGAAGGTGGATGCGGCGCTCGGCAAGACCGCCGCCGTCAGCGGTGAGGTCCACCGCTACGGCCTGCCGCGGTCGGACCTGCACATCACGTTGGACGGGGTCCAGATCAAGCCCGCACTGGCGCTGGGCGGTTGGGTCGCATTTGCACCGATGCACGGCCAGGCGATGGTCATGGGCGACCTTGTCCTGCTTGAGACCGAAATCACCCCGGTCATGACCAAACTGCTGAACAGCGGATTGGACATCACCGCCATCCACAACCACATTCTTCGCGCCTCTCCGGCGACCTTCTACATGCACATGGCCGGCCACGGCGATCCGGAGAAGATGGCCACCGCGATCCGCTCGGCGCTAACCTCGGAAAGCAAGACGCCGTTCGATCCGCCGGCCACCGCCGCCGCAGCGGCGCCGGCGGTCGATCTCGAAACCGCGAAGCTGGACGAGATCATGGGAGCCAAGGGCAATGCGACCGGCGGCGTCTATCAGTTCGGCATTCCGCGCCGGCAGCCGGCGACGGAAGGTGGCATGGCGGTCAGCCCGGCGCTGGGCGGGGCAAACGCGATCAACTTCCAGCCGACCGGCGGCGGCAAGGCGGCGATCACGGGCGACTTTCTGGTGACCGGCGACGAGGTCAATCCGCTCATCCGGGCGCTGCGCGCCGGCGACATCGAAGTCACCGCGATCCACAGTCACATGCTCGACGAGCAGCCGCGCATGTTTTTCATCCATTTCTGGGCGAACGATGACGCGATGAAGCTGGCGAAAGGCGTGCGTGCGGCACTCGACAAGACCGCCGTCGCGCAGCGCTGATCGGATCAGGGAGCAATGGAGGAGAGTCAATCGTGACGGAATCGGTTCGGAAATCTTCGCTTCGCACGTGGCTCGTTGCAGGTCTACTGTCGATCGGATTCGATTCACCAACGCTCGCTTCGGATACGGTAGCGGAGGGTCGCAACAATACGATCGTCTTCGTTTGCCTCCATGGTTCGGTGAAGAGCCAGATGGCTGCGGCCCACTTCAACCGCGTTGCGAGGGAACGGGGACTGCCTTTTACGGCGGTCTCCCGTGGAATTCAGGTGGATGGTTCGATCCCCACCCGCATCAGGGACGGCCTAAGCCTGGATGGCCTTGAGCCCGTCAACGACGTCCCGCTGGAGCTGACCTCGGGACAGGCCGAAGCGGCAATTAGGGTGCTCGCTTTCGACCCCGTGTCCGGTGATCGCCGCGGAACGTCCGAGGTCACATATTGGTCGGATGTGCCGCTGCCGACCACTGACTACACCGCCGCCCGTGACGTCATCATTGGGCACATCGATGCGCTTGTGCCCAGCCTCATATCGGTCGAACCGCCAATGAGACGGTAACAGGGGCGTGGCTGCGCGGCCGCGGTGCGGGCCGTCAAAATGGACGCGGGGGATCCACTCAAGTTGTACCACTCAGGTCGAGAGCGGCGTTGCCAGCACCTTGTCGATGCGCCGTCCGTCTACATCGACGATTTCGAACCGCCATCCATGCGTCTCAACATGCTCGCCGACGTTAGGAATGGTGCCGAACTCGTGCAACAGGAAGCCCGCGATGGTCTGGTACCGCCGGGAGATGAGGAGCGGGATCTTGAGCAATTCGGAAAATTCGATCGCCGGCATCCATCCCGAGATCAGATAAGATCCGTCATCACGCTTGACCGCTGCGGGTTCGGCCGGCCCTTCGTCGGTATGGAAGCTGCCGACAATGGACTCCAGGATATCGGCGCTGGTCACCACGCCCTGGAAGGTGCCGTACTCATCGTGCACCAAACCCATATGCACGGGCGAATCCCGAAGAATCGAGACCACGTCGCGCGCGTCGAGCGACTCAGGAATCACCGGCGCGTCCCGGACCAGCTTGCGCAAATCCGGCGTGTTGCCGGACAGATAGATATCGAGAAGGTCCTTCGCCTGGATAATTCCCACTGCTGAGTTTCGATCGCCTTCGAAAACCACGAAACGCGAATGGGCGCTGTTGGCCAATGCCGTGTTGATAACCTCCGAAGCATCAGTCAGGCTGATCATGCTGACTTCATGGCGCTGGGTCATCACGGCGGCGACGGGAAGGTCGCCGAGACGCATGACGCCTGCGATCATTTCCTTTTCTCCGGCCTCCAGTACGCCCGCGTTCTCGGCTTCGACAACCAAGGACCGGATTTCGTCTTCGCTTACTTTCTCCTCAGCCTGCCCGCGATGACCAAGCAGCCACAACAGGACCTTTCCGGAGCGATCAAGCAGCCAAACCAGCGGCAGGGAAATCTTGGAAAGCAGCACCATGTAGGGTGCGACACGGACCGCCACCAGTTCAGGATTGCGCAAGGCAATCTGCTTGGGAACCAGTTCGCCCACGATGAGCGAGGTATAGGTGATGACCGTTACGACGGCCCCCACGCCGATGGCATCCGCGACTCCCTGTGAAACTCCAGTCTCGACAAGCCAATTCGTCAGCCGAAGGCCAAGGGTGGCTCCCGAGAAGGCGCCGGACAATACACCGATCAGGGTGATGCCTATTTGAACCGTCGACAGGAATTTCCCGGGGTCCGAGGCCAAAGCGAGCGCGCGCCGCGAGCCTGGCACGCCTTTTTCAGCGAGTGCAGCCAAACGGGCAGGACGCGAGGAGACGATGGCCAGTTCAGACATGGACAACAGACCGTTGACCACGATGAGAACAGTCACAATTCCGAGTTCGATCGATAGCATAAGTCTTATTGCCCCTGGTACGCCGTCACATGGCCTTTGTCGCACATCCTACCGGAGAATGGCGCGGCCGGTCTTCGTGGCCTATGGCCACCGGTGATGAAGCTCGTCGATCGTGTAGGCATGAGCGTGATGAGATCGCCCACCGCGCAGATGTGAATGCTCGGCGGGGAGCTCCGGATGTTCGTGATGCACGACATCGGGATCATCGGACGGCCATAGCACGCGTGCGAGGAAGACGCCGCAGAAAGAGATCCCGGCGAGGACCAGCAGGGTCGGGATCATTCCGATCGTAGAGCCGATCCAGCCGGCGAGCGGGTAGGTCAGCAGCCAGCAGGCATGGGAGAGGGCGAACTGCGCCGCAAACACTGCCGGGCGGTCCGCAGCGCGGGCGGATCGCCGCAGCAGGCGGCCGGAGGGCGTCATCACCGCCGAGTAGGCGGCACCCAATAGCGTCCACGCCGACAGCAGGGCCGGCCAGAGCCACTCGGCGGTCTCGGGCACTGACGCGATCGCCGCGAAGGCGAGAAGCGCCCCTCCGAGCACGCCTGCCGACGGAAGCATGACTGCACGATCGGACAGCCGGTCCAGCAGCCTGGGCAGCAGAAGTGCTGCGGTCATCGAGCCGCCGCCAAAACAGGCGAGCGCGAGAGCCACCTCGCTGTCGGATCCGCCCAAGACGCTGCGCACGAGGACGACCGTGTTCACGATCACCATGGCGCCGGCGGCGGCCACCGACAAATTCAGTGCCAGCAGGCTCCCTCAGGCGCGGAGTGGCGAGATAGATCCGGATGCCGCGCGTCGTGTTGGCATAGATGCCGCCCTTGCGCGCGGACGGCTCGGGTTGCGGCACGGTGACGGAGAGCACCAGCCCGGCCGAGCACAGGAAACCCACGACGGTGCCAACGAACAGCCAGTTGTAGGTGATGAGCGTCAGGAGGGCCGCAGCGAGCGTCGGGCTGAGCAGGCTTTCCATGTCGTAGGCGAGACGGGACAGCGACAATGCGCGGGTGTACTGAGCCTCGTTGGGGAGCACGTCCGGGATGGTGGCCTGGAAGGTGGGGGTGAAGGCGGCGGAGGCGGCCTGCAGCACGAAGATCAGGACGTAGACCTGCCAGACCTGGTCGACGAACGGCAGCGCGATCGCGACCGCCGCGCGCATCAGGTCCATCGATACCAGGAACGCCCGCCGCGGCAGATAGTTGGCAAATCCACCGACGACTGGCGCCACACCTACGTAGGCGACCATCTTGATCGCGAGCGCGGTGCCGAGCACGGCGCCCGCCTTGTCGTCGGCGATCTTGAACGCCAGTAGCCCGAGTGCGACCGTCATCATGCCCGTTCCGATCAGCGCGATGACCTGCGCGGAGAACAGATGGCGGTAGGTCCGATCGGCTAGGACGGACAGCATGGAAACTCCCGCATTATTCCGTCGTGTATCTGGCGGTCAGGGAGTGGCCGTGCAGGTTGGCCGAAAAAACCACCCGCGCTTTGGGTGTGAGTTCGGCCTGGATCTTGCCGACCATCATGTTGGGACTGTCCGGAGTGAGCGGCACCGTAACGGTCTTGCCGCCGTCCTGAATGGTCGCGCGCCCCCGCATTTCCTTTGTCGAAAGCGGAGATCCGTCGTCGTCGCTGACGTAGAAGACGATCTCCATGCCCTTCCGGACGAATTCGATCGGATGCCCCTGGGAGGTGACAACGGGACCGCCGTTTTTGCCATTCTTGGTTTGTGCAGCGGCAAAATCGGGCATGGCGGTGATTGCGGCGATGAACACCAGGAATGCATACTTGATCATCTTGTTCTCCATAGGTGAGTGTGGTGGATTAGAACGCTTGGGCCGGTTCGAACGTTGCGCTGCGTTCGGTCAGAAGACGCTCGAGGGGTTTTCTGCCGAACAAGAGAAAGAGGATGGGTGTCACCACGGTATCCAGCATCGTGGCGCTGAGTAGACCGCCGAAGATCGTGACGGCGACCGGATGCAGGATCTCGCGTCCCGGCTCATCCACCCCGAACAACAACGGGGTCAGCGCGAGCCCGGCGCAAAGCGCGGTCATCAGAACGGGGCTGAGCCGCTGCAGGCTTCCCCGGACGATCAAGCCCGTTCCGAAGCGCTCGCCTTCGTGGAGGGCCAGATTGATATAGTGGGAAATCTTGAGAATCCCGTTTCTGGCGGAGATGCCGGCCAGCGTGATGAAACCCACCATCGATGCGACCGAGAGCGTTGTCCGGCGATCTTCAAGGCGAGGACACTGCCGATCAGGGCGAGCGGAATGCCGCCCATGATGATGAGCGCCAGGGCTGGGGACCGATAGCGGCTGTAGAGAACGATGAAAATCATCGCCAGCGAAGCGAGCGACAGGATGCCGATGTGCAATGCGGCTTCCTCCTGTGCCTGGAACGTGCCCTCCAGGTTCGCCGTGTAGCCCTGCGGGAAGTCCAGTTCGGTAAGGGCGCGGCGCATGTCGGTAGCGATTTCGGCCATATCGCGGCGGCCGTCCCCGTTGCCGTAGACCACGATCCTGCGTTGCGTGCCCTCCCTCTGGATCTGGTTGGGCCCGTCGGTCTCGATGATCTCGGCCAGCGCGTGCAGCGGCACGAATCCGGACGAAGTAGGGATCAGGAGGTTGTGTAGACCCGTGGTCGAGCGATCTTGGTCCGATAGCCGCAACACCACGTCGAACCGGCGGTTGCCGTCGACGATCTGCGAGACCTTGCGTCCGTTCGACAGGGTGTCGAGCGCCTGCGTCACGGCGGCTGGCGTCACGCCGTGCAGCGCCGCGCGTGCATGGTCGATATGCACCCGCACCTGCGGGATGAGTACCTGCTTCTCCACCTGGAGATCGACCAGGCCGGAGATCGTCGAAAGGCGCTGGCGCGACGTTTCCGCAAGCCGGCGCAGCACCTCGATATCCTGGCCGTAGATCTTCAGAACGACTTGCGCACGGATGCCCGACTGCAGGTGATCGAGGCGATGGCTGATGGGCTGCCCGATGGCGACCGAAGCCGGCAGGCCGGAAAGAGCGTCCCGGACATCGGCATAGATGTCTGCCTTTTGGCGCTTCGACGGGACGAGATCGACGTCGATCTCGCTGAAATGAACCCCCTCGGCATGCTCATCGAGTTCGGCGCGGCCGGTGCGGCGTCCCACCGATTTCACTCCGGGGACTTTTGCAAGCAATTGTTCGGCAAGAAGTCCAAGCCGATGCGATTCGGCGAGCGAAATGCCGGGATTGTATTGCAGGGAAAGAACAAGCGTTCCCTCGTTGAAGGGTGGCAGAAAACTGCGCGGCATCAGCGTCGCCGCATAGCCCGCAAACACGACGGCGACGGCCGCCGTGCCAAGCACAAGCCCGCGCCGTTGGAATGCCCAGCCCAGCAGACGGCGGTTGCCCTCCTTCAGAATCCGAACGAGCGCGCTGTCACGCTCGCCCGAATGCGCCCTGCCGGAAAGGAGGTAGTAGGACAAGACCGGCGTTACCGTCACCGACGTCAGCAGTGAAGCAAGTATCGACACGATGTAGGCGATGCCCAGCGGCGTGAACAACCTTCCCTCGATGCCGGGGAGGGCGAACAGCGGCACGAAAACGAGGACGATGATCGCCGTTGCATAGACGATGCTGGAGCGGACTTCCTGGCTCGCTTGGACGATCACTTCGAGTACAGCCCGGGGCTCCGGCAACGCGGAGTTCTCCCTCAGGCGCCGCAGAATGTTCTCGACGTCCACCACTGCATCGTCGACCAGTTCGCCGATCGTAATGGCCAGGCCGCCGAGTGTCATCGTGTTTATGGTCATTCCAAAGGCGCGGAAGACCAGGATGGTGATCAGGATCGATATCGGGATTGCGGTCAAGGAAACCAGCGTCGCGCGCGCATTCATCAGGAAGACGAAGAGAATCAGCGCGACGACGACGGCGGCCTCGATCAACACCCGTTTTACGTTGCCGATCGATGTCTCGATGAATGTGGCCTGTCGGAACTGGACGTTCGTGACGGTGACTCCCGCCCGCATCGTGCGCTGCAGGTCGCGCAAGGAAGTTTCGATGCTTCGAGTCAGAGCCACCGTGTCGGCGGCGGGCTGCTTCTGCACGCTGACGATGACGGCCGGCTTTCCGTTATAGCCTGCGTCTCCGCGCTTGGCACGCGCGGCGAATTCGACAAGAGCGACCTGCTTGAGCAGTATGGGCTGGTCTTCGCGCTCCATAACCACCGTGTTGCCAAGGTCGTCGATCTGCCGGGAAAGTCCTACATTGCGAATCAGGTATTCGCGGCCATGCTGGTCAACGAATCCGCCGCCGCTGTTGGTTCCGAACCCGGCGATCGCTTTTTCGATCTGGTCGTGACTGATGCCAAGTGCCTGCATGGTCGCCACGTTCGGCGTCACCCGGTATTGGCGGACCTCTCCGCCGATGGGTATCACTTGGGCGACACCGGGGATGGCCAGCAACTGCGGTCTGACGACGAAATCCGCGATCTCGCGAACTTCCATGGGCGACGCATTGCCGTCGCTGGTGAGCGCGATCAGCATGATCTCGCCCATGATGGAGGTCACCGGCCCCATCTGCGGATTGACCGACGACGGCAGTTGCTCGCGGATCAGCGCGAGGCGCTCCGAGACGAACTGCCGGGCGCGATAGACGTCGACGCCCCAGTCGAATTCAACATAGACCACGGAAAGGCCGACCCCGGAGACGGAACGCACGCGGATGACGCCCGGCATACCGTTCATGGACGTCTCGATCGGGAACGTGACGAGCTGCTCGACCTCCTGAGGAGCCAAGCCTTCCGCCTCGGTCAGGATGTTGACGGTCGGCCGGTTGATGTCGGGAAGCACGTCGACAGAAATGCGCGGCAGGACATACAGACCATAGGCCACAAGTGCCGCCGCGACGGCCAACACGAACAGGCGATTGCGCAAACCGGCCCGGACAATGAGCTCGAACATCGTGGCTCCTAGCGGATCTGGTTGACGAGATCGGTGCCGCGCACGACGACGCGCTCGCCACCGCCGAGACCCGCGGCGACGATCACGCGGGTGGCGTCAACCGGCAGGACCCGCACGGGTCTTGGCTCGAAGCGTTCCGGCGCCACGTGCACCCACACGATGCTTTCGCCGGCGCCGCTTCGCACCACGGAGTCGCGGGGAAAGATCAACCCTTCAGTGGGCGTGCCGTTTTGAACCATCACCGTGAGCGGCTGGCCGATGTTGAGCCCTGCCGGCGCCTCCGGAATGGCGAAATGGACCACGGACGCATGTTGCCTCAGTGCCCGGCTCGTTCCGAGATGTGACAGCGGAATCGATTGCCCGTTCGAAGCGACGGCCGTGGCTTCGACGGGCGCGTTCAGGTCGATGTCGCCGTAGGCCAGAGCCTCGACCCAAAGCCCCTTGGGATCGGCGATCTGGTACAGAACATCCTGAGGCTGGATGACCTGGCCCGGCACGACCTTGGCCGTGGTGATGATTCCGTCGGTCGATGCGCGCAGCACTTCATGGTCGCTGCGGGAATTGCGAACGGTTTCGCGCCTGGCACGCAGGCCTTCCAACTCGCTCTCGAGATCGTTGACTTGACCTTGGGGGACGGCTCCCCGTTCCGCCAGCGGGCGCAACCGGCGTATCTTGTTTTCTGCGACCGCAATCAGTTGCTCGATCTCGCCCACCTTCTCCAGGATCGTCGTCCGGTCCGCCACGGGCAGGTGAGGTTCGATCCGGATCAGCACGTCTCCCTTGCGGACCTCCTGACCGATGCGCGGTATCGCGATCTCGCTGGGAACGACGCGGCCCCCGTAGACGCTTTGCACGATGCTGCTGCGGTCGGGATTCGCAATGACGCGGCCAATCAGCGTGAGCGCGGGACGCACGCTCTTCGGCTCGGCGGAGGCCGTGCGGATATCCAGGAGACGCTGGGTCGTCTTTGCGGCGAATGCCGAACCATCCTGAAGGCGTCTCGGCGCGTCGCTCAGAGCAGGCGGTGGCGGCGGCTTGCCCGCATCGGCAGCCGTGCTGCGCCATTCGCCGAATGAAACCGCAGCGAGGACGACGCACGCGCTCGCCGCCACGGCCGCCGATGTGGCCGCTACCGTGCGGCGTCGGCGTTTCAGAAAGCGGAATGCCAAGCCCAAGCTCAAAGCAGCAAGGACGAGCGCAGCCCCCACTGGGCCGGCCGAGACCCAGCGGCGTTCGTCCCGAGCAAGCGCGACGGCGTTTTGAGACAAGGTGAAAGAGTCGACCAGCAGGTCGTCGCCCTTCTTTGCGGCAATCGCGAAGATGACTTCTACCGAACCCGTAGGCCTGGGCTCCGGCAGCGCAGCGGCATATGAACCGTCGGGTTCTTTCGTCGCCTCGACCGCCGCTGCTTCCCCGATGGTCACCTGCACCGTCGCATCGGGAATGGGCTCGTTGGTGACGGCATCGTCGACGAAGATCGAAAGCCGGTTGCCCTTCACGATGCCGACGATCTCATAAAGCTCCGATCGCGCAGCGACCCTGGGAAAGGCCGAGGACACCACGGGAGAAATCTTCTCGTCGCCGTGATCGTGCCCCTCATGAGCCACGGAAGCGGCAAAGCTCAGGATGAGGAGAGACAGGCAACCGAGGCCGGCCGCGCCAAGCCTCGCGATCTGCCTTTTCAGGCAGCATTGTATCGGGAACATTGAAACCTCTTCAGTCACGCGGAATGGCGGCGACCGGAAAGGTCGCCAAGCTACGCGAGGCTGAAGGTACTTGGTGGTCGGATCAGAGCAGCGGGTTCGACTCCGTCCGCTGTTCGGCCCGCCGGCAGTTCGACGCGGCCAAGCAAGTCGGATGAAGGAATCAAGGCGACGACCGTCGGAATAGCGATCGAGGTGCCGAAGATCGTCCAGGACAACTGCGTACCGCCGGCGGCATCCTCATGATCGGAGTCGAATCCATCATGCACGTGACCCTCGGCAACGTTGTCGCCGTGGTCGTGCACATGGCCCGCCAGACGATCATGGAAATGCACGGAACCGCTCAAGGTGACGGCAGGTTCCAACATCGTGCCTGCTGCGGCCGCGGCCTGGGAGATCGAAATCAGAACCCCCTGCAGCATAAACGCCGAAATCGCCACGAACATGATCGTTCTGGCGAACCGGCGGAGGGGAAGATGCAGCAGACGTTGCATACCGCATAAATAATCGGAGTTGATCGTGCTTACAAGGCCGTCCCGGGTCCGCACAACGGCGTCTTCACACGCACAAGTGGGTATTATTGCTGGATCGGCGGCCGAACGGCCCGAATTGCGGTATGTTCGTCCGCGGGTGCTCGGATCGACCGAACAGCATTCGAAGATGGTGACAGATCGATGGAAGCCGCTTTCGAGCTTCAGCGCTGGCTCTATGCGAATGCGATAGGCGAATTGAACGCGCTTCAGACGACTGGCTTGGCCGGCCTGCCATCGTTGGTGGCGGCCGCGTTCTGCTTCGGGATGCTCCATGCCCTGCTGCCCGGTCACGGAAAATCGGTGCTCACGGCCTACTACGCCGGCGACGGCCGCTGGCGGGGGGCGCTTGCCTCCAGCACGATCCTCATCGTCACGCATGTCGGCTCCGCCGTCGTGTTGGTGATGACAGGCTTCGCCCTACTGCGGCGGACGATCGGCGGCGCCGGGCGGACACCCGGGCTGGAACACGCCAGTCACGTTCTCATCCTGCTTACCGGCCTGTGGCTTCTCTTCCGGGCACTTCGACCTCATACGCATGACAGCGAGAAGTCAGGCTTCGCCCTCGCATTCGTGACTGGCGTGATCCCGTGTCCGTTGACGACATTCATTATGACATACGCGATCGTGCATGGGGCGGTGGGCGCCGGCCTCGTCTTGAGCGGAATGTTCGCGGCCGGCATGATCGTAACAGTCGCGGCATTTCCGTTGCTGGCCGTTGTATTGCGGACGAGGGCGTTGCCCGTCGCGTTGGCTTTCAGTCCGCGGTGGCGACATGGCGTGGTGCGGATGCTTGAGATCGCCGCCGCGCTCGCCATAACGGCGATCGGCGGCCGGCAGATGACGGGCTGGGCGACCTGAGATCCGTTGCACTGGGCAGTGCGTAAAGTCGGCAACCAAAGTCCTTCAGTTCTTGATGGTGTCTATTCTGGTTGCCAGCACCTTATCGATGCGTCGTCCATCGAGATCGACAATTTCGAACCGCCAACTGTGCGCCTCGACGTGCTCGCCAACACTCGGAATGGTGCCGAACTCCTGCTCATCAATTTTCACTTAGCGGGTAGCCAGTCGTGCCCTAACGGGCTAGCTTGAACTAGGAATGGAACCCGGCTGCCTCATGGAAGAAATCCGGACGAGAGCCGGCGCCAACACGCCCCGCCTTTTGGGCTGGCAGGGCCGTAACGTGCTGTTCCCAGTGCTGAAGCGCCTCGCGCATCTCGGTCGCATACCGAGCGCGGTTATACACCCCGGCAACGCCCGCTCGGTGACCGCTGACATGGTTCAGGATCGCCTCCACTATGTGCGGCAACACGCCAAGCCGGTCGGCCATCACCGTGGACGCCGATCTCCGCAGATCGTGCACTGTCCAATGGGGTAGGGGGGCCCCCAGGGTTTCCGCGATCCGTGCATCAAGCGCCGCCTTCGACTTGGACCAGCCGGAGAAACCACGATGGGGATCACCGCTGCGCCGGGGCCCGTCACCAAAAAGGAAGTCCCGGCCCTTTTGGCGGTACGGAAGTAGGGATAGGGCGACGGGAACCAATGGTAGCGAATGCTCGCGATGGTTCTTGGTGCGGGCGCTTGGCAGCGTCCAGAGCCCCGACAAGGTATCAAGTTCGGCCCATTGCATGCTGCCGACCTCATCACGACGCTGGGCTGTGAGCAGCAGCAAACGCACAATGCGTCCATAATCGTCGTCGCCACTGGCCTGCCAGATGGCTGATAGCTCCGTCTCCGTGAGGACCCGCTCGCGGCCTCCCGGCTGTGCAGGTCGGTTAGTGCCGAGAACCGGGTTCGCGGCAATGTCGAGGCCCTCGCGTATTGCCCAGTTGAACATTGAGGACAGGGCGGTACGGGCGCGGGCGGCTGAGACCGCTCCATGAGCTGATGCGATGTCCGCGATACGAGCTGAAATATGACGGCGGGCGATCTGGAAGACCGAGATCGAATGCAGGGGTTTCCAACTGGTCAATAAGTAGCGTTCGATCTCCGAGTAGGTCCGGGGCTTCAGCCTTTGTTTGGCGTCTCGAAGATATTGATCCGCGATTGCTCGGAGGGTGTCGGCCGCCTGCAGGCGCGCCTTGGCTTTCTCGTCTGCCGGGTCTTTGCCATTTGCAACCACGCCCAGAAGCCGCTTGGCCTCCCTCCGTGCAAGCTCTGGTGTCCAAGGGGCGCCGTGAGGGCCGATCGTGACAAAGCGCTGCCGACCGAACACTCGGTACTTGAGGACGTAGGTTGCTTGGTCACGTTGACGCCGAACGCCGAAGCCCCGCACCGCTTCGCGGTGGTCTGCGTCCCAAATTGTCTCGCCCGGCTTGAGTGCTTGCACTGCCCGGATCGTGATGCTCGAAACCGCCATCGATCAACCTCTGTAGCTACCACGTAGCTACCACCATAGCGCTAATTGCAGCGCAGGTAAGGCGGAAGGCGGCGAGCTTATTTGTTGATAATACTACGATTTTCGTACGAAAGGCGGGAATGGCGTAGCATCGGCGGAGCCCATGCTATGTCTGTGGAACAGGAGGTCGGTGGTTCGAGCCCACCCAACTGTACCAATCCTCACCTCGCTGAATTCCCACGCGAATCTGTCGCGACAATTGCGCTGTGGCGTGTCGTCCACCCGTGCTTGCGTCCCCACCTTTTATCCAGCTTCTGCGATCAGGTCCGCAACGGCATGAGAAAAGTAAACCGGGTTTCCTCACTGTCCGATTTCACGGTCAATGTGCCCTCGTGCGCCTTGGCGATCTCGGACGCGATATGCAGGCCGAGACCCAGGCCTTGAAGACTTGCCCTTACGCGGCCGCGAAAGAAGGGCTGAAACAGATGCTCCATCGCTTCCGCCGAAATCGGCTCGCCCGCGTTGGAGACCGAAAGCTCGAACATGCCGTTGTCGGTGAGAGCCCGAATGAGTACCGGCTTGCCAGGCGCGCCGTGGGTTAGCGCATTTCCAAGCAGATTTGAAACCAGTTGGCCGAGACGGCTTCGATCGCAGTTGATCGGCTGTGTTATCCGAAAATCGGTCTCGATGCGCCGGTCCGGCATCGCTGTCCGCAACTCATCGACCACTTGCTGCAGAACAGGCTCTATCGATGTGTTCGCATTCCTGCTCAGCGTAATGCCGCCGCCAAGCCTGCCTCGCGCGAAATCCAGGACGTTATCGATCAGGCCGGCCATGCGCAGGACGGTCGTCTCCATCATCTGCAAGACTTTGGTCTCGGTTTCGTCCTTGGGCTTGCGAAGCAGTATGCGAGCGCCTGCGCTGATAGAAGCGAGCGGATTTCTAAGGTCATGGCCGAGCACGGCGATGAACTGCTCCCGCAGTTCCGAGGTCTCACGCTCACTTGTCAGGCTCGCACGAGCGGCAGCCTCCTGGCTTCGACTTTGATCGCGAGCGTCGAGAAGTTCGCGCTCATATCGACGACGCTCGGTCGCCTTGAGAAAAGTGATCCGCGTTGAGATCGGCCTACCCTCGCTATCGCGCCGCTCGGCAGCGTTCACGATCATGGGCAGAAGGTCGCCTTTTGCGGTGACGAGATCGAGTGCGACTTCATGAAAGAAACCTTGCATCCGCAGAAGCGGCGCAATGTGGGTTTCATAGAACATGCGGCCAGCGATGTTCAGAAGGTGATGGAGTCGCTGGCCCAGCAACTCCTCAGGGCGGTAGCCTGTCCAATTGCACAGCGTCTTGTTTACTTTGAAGATGCGTCCGCCCGGTTCGAGCGAGAGATAGCCGCAAGGAGCGTTTTCATAAAGGTCCTCAAGATCCTCTATGATGGATGAAGCCGGTATCGATGGTGTGAGTTCAGACAAAGGCGCGCATCGCCGCGATGACTTCATCCGGCGCACTGAGGTTTGGGCAGTGGCCCGTCGCATTCAAAATGACGAGCTTGCTTCCTGGGATGTGACGCTGGACGTACTCGCCGACTTCCGTCGAGGCAATGATGTCTTCAGAGCATTGTAGAACGAGTGTTGGCGTCGTCACTTTTGCGAGGTCATCGCGATTGTCAGATGTGAATGTGACGCGAGCAAAGTGCTTTGCAATATCGGGATCGGTTCGACAGAAGCTGTTGGTCAATTCTTCGCCCAGCTCCGGCCGGTCAGCATTGCCCATGATGGCCGGGGCCATCTGAGCCGACCATCCCATATGATTTGCCTCGAGGAATTCGAGCAGTTCCTCGACTTGCTTTGCGCTGAACCCGCCCTTGTAATCACCGTCATCAATATACCGGGCAGATGGGCCGACGAGTACGAGGCTTGAAAACAGACCTGGCGCTTTGAGCGAGGCCAGGATGCCAATCATCGCACTCACGGAGTGACCGACGAACACGGCGCCCTCCAAGTCCAGCTCTTCCCCGATCTCCACGAGGTCGTCGGCGTAGCCGGATAGGCTGCCGTATTTTACAGGATCGTACTTCGATAAATCAGAGTTACCTGCGCCGACATGGTCGAACAGAACCGTTCGGAAAGTGCTTCGGAAGACGGGCTCGACAAATCGCCACATGTTTTGATCGCAGCCAAAGCCATGGGCGAAGACCATCGCCCTTTCCCCGGACCCATTGATCCTGACATTGTTGCGCGCGGAAACGTTCATGAAAGTCCCACTATCGGAGGCCCGGCATTATCGACCGGGTGCGGCGCTGAGGCAATTAGGGCGCGGACGAGTTCCGAGAATGGTCTGGGGCTGCGCTCGGATGAATCATCCAAGTGTCGAGGGGGGGCGTCATCGCCGCAATAGCGAGATGATTGAATTAGCCCGGCGCCCGGAATGGATGCTTGCACACTGTTGAAGAAGGAAGCGGTGCCTTGGCCGCGGTTAGCAGCCTCTTACGCTCTCTCCCATGGTCATCTTTATGCCCGGGCAACAATCAAGCGAGTTCATCGAGGTTGTCGTGCTCTCGGTCGCGCGGCCGAGGGTTAGCGCTTTGCAGACGTCGAAATCGACTTCAATTTGTCACCATCTGCGCCGCCGCCTCCATAGAGGTATTATAATGCTTAATGGAGAGGGTCCCTTTTTTGGCTGCCTCAGGATGCTTTTCACTGCTTCTTGTCTGCACGTATGAGCTCTGCTTTCCCGGAGGCTTCGACGTGCCGCGACACTTGTGCTGTGGCGGGTTGTCCACCCGTGCTTGCGAATCCTGATCGGTTCACCCACAATTCCGCCAAACTTTGCGCTGGGGGATTGATGACGATTTTTCGAGCAGGGAATTTCTGGCTTGGATGCCTGTTGGCCGTAGCGCTGTCGGTTTCGATCGGGCCCGCCGCCGGTCAAACCTATACCCCCGAACACGAGCAGGCCTGCACGGGCGACGCGTTCCGGCTCTGCAGCTCCGAAATCCCTGATGTCAGCCGCGTGACCGCCTGCATGGTCGCCAAAAAGTCCCAGCTCTCGCCGGCCTGCCGGGCGCAGTTCAGGCCTGACCCGAGCGAAGCCGCGGCGAGGCCGGCCGGCCGACCGACCGTGATCCGGCCCGCAACGCCGCGCAAGGCCGTGAGCACCAAGCCGCGCAAGGCCAAAAAGCCGGCGAAACGGGCGACCTGACGGCATTACATCATTTTAAGATTCCCTGGCGCGCCAGACTGACGCCTTGTTTGCGCCATCTGAAATGAACATCTCCTTAGGCCAAGAGGAGAGGGTCTATTGAGCAAGCACCAAAAGGAACTCGACCGGCACTTCGCCTGGTTTCAGAAGAAGCTGCCGCCGGGGCCAGCGAAGTTCGTCGGCTGGGTACGCAAGCCATCGTCGATCTACGCGCGGATTCCGCTCGCGATACTGCTGGTCGCTGGCGGCTTTCTCAGCTTCCTGCCGGTGCTCGGACTCTGGATGCTGCCGCTCGGACTCCTTTTGTTCGCGCAGGACGTGCCGCCGCTGCAGAAGCCGATGGCGCAGGGGCTCGGATGGATCGAGCGCAAATGGCTCGAGCGCCAGCGCGCAAAGCTCGAACGCGAGCGCGCAAAAACCGCGCAATGAGCCGATCAAGGCACTCTGCAAGGCATTCAACCGATTCCGTTTTCGGTTGTGACGGTGCTCACACGTGTGACTCAAAAACCAGCCTTGTTGGCAATTGCGTGGCTTCATCGCGGCATCCAATAAATTTTTCTTTCGCGAATCAGCCCGCTGATTCATTTTCGGCTTCTGGGGTCAACTGGAGGCCAAGTTATGAACGTAATAGTATTTGCATCACGTAAGGGGGGCTCGGGAAAGAGTACCCTGGCTGCTCACCTCGCTGCCCATGTTCACAAGGCAACGAAGCCCATCCTTCTGGTCGATGCCGACCCGCAGGGATCGCTTACGCTCTGGCACAAATTGCGCGGCACCAACGAACCGCCGATCAAGTCTGCGGTGAATTCCGTCAGCGGCATCGTCGCTGCCGCCAAGCGCGACGGCATCGAATGGGTGTTCATCGACACGCCGCCGAATCTGTCGGCCGTCGTCGACGACGCGATCCGTAACGCCACGATGGTGATCATTCCGGCGCGGCCCGGCGTGTTCGACGTCAACGCGGTGCAGGAAACGATTCAGACCTGCCGTTCGGCGCGCAAGCCCTACGCGGTCGTGGTCAACGGCGCACCCGCCGAACGCGACGGCGCCGAGAGCCGCATCGTCACCATCGCGCGCGAAGCGCTGGCGAAATTCCGCGCGCCGGTGTGGAGCGGCCAGATCACCAATCGCGCCGATCTGATCATGGCGCTGAGCCAGGGCGAAGGCGCCCGCGAATATTACGCCGAAGGCCGCGCTGCGGCCGAGATCACCAGGCTGTGGGGCGCGATCGAACGTTCGATCAAGGCGATCCGCGGAACGGCGTCGGCATCGGGCGCCATGCACAAGCAGGCGGCGTAACAACGCCGCTTTCTTTTCTGGATTGATTTTTCTGGACTGACAAAGACGCGCGGCGATCCGCGCGTTTTTCTTTTGCGCCGCGGCTTACGCCACCATCAGCACGTAGAACACGACGACCGGCGACAGCGTCAGGATCACCGACCAGATGCCGACGGCCCACAGAATGTCCTCGGTGGAAAAGCCCTGTTGAGAGATGGTGTTGTTGTTTTCGAAATGCACGACGCGCCCCCGCGTTTTTGTTGCTCCTGTCATCTTGATAGGCGAGCAGCTTTAAAAACCCGGTTGCGATTTTGCTTGCATTTGACCGCGCCTGCTACCGCCGATTAACCACCGCGGTATCCTGGTTAATGGCTGGTGAGTGCGAAGCTGCAACTTCGAGCGAAGGCCCGACCGCGACATTAAAATTTTATCTGTAGGTATTTCTCCCAAGGAAACATCACGGGGGGAATGACAATGATCACGCATAACAAGAAATATCCGGTCAGCGAATACGCCCAGCGCGCGCATGACGTTCTCCTGGTGTCGTCGTTCGCCATCTGGGCAATGGTGCTCGGCTTCGCGCCAGTGCTGACCTATCGCCTGCTGATCAGCTAAAGCGCATTGCTTCCGCTCGCCATCCAAGGCGAGCGGTGCCGGCCATCTCTCCTGGCGCGACGTTCAGGCCCGACGCAACAGCGGTGGCCTACGTCGCTCGATTTCCTCGTCCAGCAACGCCGCGAGCTCCGCGCTCACCTCCACCATCGGCAGGCGAACCTCGGCGCTGTCGATCAGCCCGCCGCGTGCCAGCCAATACTTGGCGGGCGCCGGGCTCGGTTCGGCGAACAGCAGCCGGGTCAACCCGGATATTGCCTTCCAGCACGCCAGCGCGCCGTCGCGATCGCCCTTCTTCAACAGTGTCCGCACCGATGCGAAGGCGTCGGTCTCCAGGTGCGCCGACAGCAGGATTGCCCCGTCGGCGCCGTCGGCGAGTGCTTCGTGATACAGCGCGTCCTCGCCGGTCAGCACGCCAAAGTTGGGTGGTCGCCGGCTCAGGAAGTCGATCGACTGCGCGCGGTCGGCGCCGCAATCCTTCATGCCCGCGATGTTCGGATGCAAGGCGAGCTGCAGCAGCGTCTCGTTGGTGAGGCTGACGCCGGTCCGGTAGGGGATGTTGTAGAGCACGATCGGCCACGAGGCGTGATCGGCGAGCGCGGTGAAGTGCTGCAACAGGCCGCGCTGCGATGGACGGATGTAATAGGGGCTCGCGATCAGATAACCGTCGATCGGCCAGGTCGCCGTGTCATCCAGCGCATCCAGGAGCTTCGCGGTAGAGGCGCCGGACAGGCCCAGCAGGATCGGCAGGTGGCGACCGCTGCCGGACAGCTCGCTGCGCGTCACCGTCACCAGCCGCTCGAGCTCGCCCGTGCGGAGCGACATGCCTTCGCCCGACGTCGCCGCGAGAATGAAGCCGTCGACCGGGCCGGCCGCATAGTGCCTGACGAGCCGGCGTAGCGACGCCTCGTCGAGTTCGCCGTCGCGAAACGGTGTAATGAGCGGCAGCCACAGGCCCTGCAGGCGGCTCGCCAGATCGTCAGTCGAAGGGGTAGTCATCGTTCCATCTCCTCATGGGGTGAGCCGGAGACGGGACCAATAAAAAAACCCCGTCCAGACGGCGGGGCTTTCGGGATCGCGGGTTGCGGCAGTCTAGCGCGCGCGTCGATCTCGGGTCCCCAGGTGGGGACCTTTTTTCGACGACAAAGCTGCGCACGAACTCGTGATCATGTGCGGATGATGGTGGCAGAGGACCTCAATGTCAATCCGCGCAGCGCCATGACGCGTGCGCAAAAAAAAGCCGGGCCCAGAGAGCCCGGCTTGAGGTATTGGCCACGTGAGGCCGACACAATCACCTTCCAAGAGGGATTACTGAACCGCCGCGCCACTGGAGGAGGGGGACATATGCGCGACGCGACCGCTCAGCGTTCGAGTACTATGATCCTCATCAGTGCTGTGCGGCAACCGTCCGAGCCGCATGTCAGTCATGCGGTGAGCGGGCCCTCTATAAAATAAGCTAATCCGCAAAAGCGGCATGACGAAACGTCACCCGCGCCAAGCTTCTTATGGAGCATAATCTTCTCGGAAAACACTTTCCCCTCGGGACAAACGCGAAGCGTTTGTCCGGGGATCATGCTCTAGGAGGGCCAGCGCTGCGCCTTGCTCACCACGAAGTCGCGGAACACCTGCACGCGTGCGACCGTCTTCAACTCTTCGGGATAGACGAAGTAGGTGTCGATCGCGATCGAGTCGGTTTCACCGAACAGCTGCACCAGGCGGTTGTTTTCCTCGACCAGGTAGTCGGGCAGCGCGGCGATGCCGAGCCCCTGCTGGCAGGCGCGGACCAGCCCCAAGATGTTGTTGACTTTGAAATAGGCTTCGCGCGGGCCCGAGCCGTTGCGGCCGGCGTCGATCAGCCAGCTCCGGTTCTGCAGATGCGGCGGAACCTGCGCGTCGCCCAGCATGATGATGCGGTGCGAGTCGAGATCGTCGAGGGTGCGCGGCGTGCCGAAGCGCTTGATGTATTCGGGCGAGCAATAGGCGTGGAAGCCGATCGAGAACAGCTTTCGCTGGATCAGGTCCGGCTGGGTCGGCTTGCGGGTCCGGATCGCCACGTCAGCTTCGCGCATCGACAGATCGAGATCCTCGTCGGTGACGATCAGCGAGATGCGTATATCAGGATAGAGCGCGGTGAACTCGTCGAGCCGCGGGATCAGCCAGTTGATGCCGAGCGCAGGCGGTGTCGTGATCTTGAGGTCGCCGCTCGGCCGCTCGCGGCTGTCGGTGAGCTTGGCGCGCGCCGCCTGCAGCTGCATAAACACGTCATGCGCGGTGCGGAACAGCAAGTCGCCCTGTTCGGTCAGGATGAGCCCGCGCGCATGGCGGTGAAACAGCGACACCGCGAGCTCCTGCTCCAGCGCGCTGACCTGCCGCGACACCGCCGATTGCGAAAGCCCGAGCTGTTCGCCGGCGTGGGTAAAGCTTCCCGCCTCTGCAGCCGCGTGAAAGACTTTCAGCTTGTCCCAATCCATGTCCGATGATCCGTCCCGTGTTCTAGGCATGATTATTCTGCCGCCGCGCGATCGCTCGCGCGCAAAGCCAGGAAACGCTCGGCCTCAAGGGCCGCCATGCAGCCGAGGCCGGCGGCCGTGACCGCCTGCCGGTAGGTTTCGTCAGCGACGTCGCCGGCGGCGAACAGGCCGGGAATCGACGTGGCGGTCGAGTTCGGCGCCACCTCGACATAGCCGGAGGATTTCAGCTTGATCTGGCCTTTGACGAGGTCGGTTGCGGGCGCGTGGCCGATGGCGATGAAGACGCCGTCGGCCGGCACATCGGTCAGCGTGCCGGTCCTGACGTTCTTCAGGCGCACATGGGTGACCTTGCCAGGATTTTCGGTGCCGCAGATTTCGTCGATCGCGGAGTCCCAGACCACCTTGATCTTGGAGTTCTTGAACAGGCGATCCTGCAGGATGCGCTCGGCGCGGAAATGATCGCGGCGATGAACGATCGTCACCTGCGAGGCGAAATTGGTGAGGAACAACGCTTCCTCGACCGCGGTGTTACCGCCGCCGACGACCATGACTTCCTTGCCGCGGTAGAAGAAGCCGTCGCAGGTCGCGCAGGCCGAGACGCCAAAGCCCTTAAACTTTTCTTCGGAAGCGATGCCGAGCCAGCGCGCTTGCGCGCCGGTGGCGAGGATCACGGTTTCCGCCAGATAGACCTCGCCGCTGTCGCAGGTCAGCCGAAACGGCCGCTGCGCCAGTTCGAGCTTGTTGACGAGGTCGGTGACGATCTTGGTGCCGACATGCGCCGCCTGCTTCTCCATCTGCTCCATCAGCCAGGGACCCTGGATCACGTCGGCGAAGCCTGGATAATTTTCCACGTCGGTGGTGATGGTGAGTTGTCCGCCTGGCTGGATGCCCTGGATCAGCACCGGCTCCAGCATCGCGCGCGCCGCGTAGATCGCCGCGGTGTAACCGGCGGGGCCGGAACCGATAATGACGACCTTGGCATGGATAGGCGCGGGCATCGGCGGATCCCTCTCTTATTCGGGGGTTTGTTTATGACTGTGCAGAAAGCGCCCGGAGGAGGTCGCGGGCGCTGAAAGTGTCAAATCCAAGTCTAAGATATCTGGGTAGCTATGCAAGAATTGCAATTCATCCCAGCGAATTTTCCTCGGAACTGAAGTAACAATCGCGAAATGTGGCGTTGCACGCGCAATAAAATTGCGCAAACGACGCGCCGTGCGCTAAGAGAGTTGCCAGTAGGGCCTGCCAGCGCAGCCAAAATTAAGGAACCCGACGCGCGTGTCGAAGAATCTTGACGAAATCGACCTCAGAATCCTCGCCGAGATCCAGGCGGACGGCCGAATCACCAACGTGGAACTGGCCAAGCGCGTCGGCATTTCGCCGCCACCCTGCCTGCGCCGGGTCCGCACGCTGGAGGAAGAGGGCTACATCCAGGGCTATCGGGGCCTGTTGGATCCGCGCCGGCTCGGCTTCGACGTCACCGTGTTTGCGTCCGTCCATCTGTCCAGCCAGGCGGATGCGGATTTGCGCGCCTTCGAGGATTTCGTCCGCGCCGAGCCCCTGGTGAGGGAATGTTGGATGCTGTCGGGCGAGGTGGATTTCATCCTCAAATGCGTCGCGCCCGACATGGCGACGTTCCAGGATTTCGTCACGCACCTGACCGCAGCACCGCACGTGCGCAACGTCCGGACGTCGCTGGTGCTGCACAATTCGAAATATGAGGCGGCGGTGCCGCTCGATGTGAAGGTGGCGGGCTGAGGGCTCAAAATTTTCGTAGGGTGGGCAAAGCGAAGCGTGCCCACCATTCAGAGCAATGTCGTGATGGTGGGCACGACGCGAAGCCGCGTCTTTGCCCACCCTACGAGTCCGCTACGAGTCCACGAGTCTCGACTTACTTCTTCCGCATCGCGTCGACGCTGTACGGTCCGCCGCCTGCAGTCGAGAGATAGAGGCAGGCGAAGCAGAACAGGATCGCGAGCGTGCCGCCGTTGATGAGCGGAAAAAAATTCCTCGGCGCATGACCGATGAAATAAGCAAAGGCCATCTCGCCGGCAAGAATGAAGGCGACGGGCCGTGTGAACAGTCCGACCAGCAAAAGCCCGCCCAGAACCAACTCGATCGCACCGGCGGCTCCCGATAGCGACATCAGTTGCACCTTGTTGAGGAAGGCGTAAGCGTTGCCCTCCGGAATTACCGGAAACTTCAGAATCTTCGCGACGCCGAATTGAAACAGCAGCAGTCCGGTGATGAAGCGAAACAGGCTCAGCGCCGTCGGCTGCCATTTCGCGAGCATCCTGTCGATTTGGTCCATGTCGTCCCCCTTGTTTGATATGCTAGAACTTAGCGTCACAACATTACACGGTGTTGGCCGATTGCGTGTGATGCCGACACAACACCTGTGAACCTGAATCATTCCCGTTGCGTGTCACCGCCTGACGGTCTTGCTGCGATTGCAGCGCAGCAAGAGAGCTTTCAGCATAATCCCACCCGGGCGACCTTTTCCGATTGCTTATAGTATATAACCATTGTCGAAATCAGTACGCTGCAATCCCGCCGCATCGCCACTCACAATCCTGTCAGGACGGAGCCAATAAAAAAGCCGCGTCGAAACGCGGCTTTGTCGCAACAGTAACTCACAGGTGACTATCGCCACTCGACCTTGGTGATCTCGTAGGCCTTGGCGCCGCCCGGCGCCACGACTTCCACGGTCGAGCCTTTTTTCTTGCCGATCAGGGCGCGGGCCATCGGCGAGGTGATCGAGATACGGCCCTTCTTGGCGTCGGCTTCCGGCTCGCCCACGATCTGCCACACCGTTTTCTTCTCGGTGTCTTCGTCGACCAGCGTGACGGTGGCGCCGAACTTCACGGTGTCGCCCGAGAGCTTCGAGATGTCGATCACGTCAGCGCGCGCGAGCTTGTCTTCGAGCTCGGCGATGCGGCCTTCGTTGTGCGACTGCTCTTCCTTGGCGGCGTGATACTCCGCGTTCTCAGATAGATCCCCGTGCGAGCGCGCCTCGGCGATATGCTCGATGATGCGCGGACGATCCTCCGACTGGCGCTTCTTCAACTCGATCTCGAGGGCGGCATAGCCGCCAGCGGTCATCGGTACCTTTTCCATCATCTCTTCCGTCCTTCCATCGTGCGCGCCGCCCAGGGCGTTGCGCGCACGAGGCATTTTTTAGATTTCGATTCGGGCTTTCATGGCCCCATATGAGCCCTGCCAGCCTACTAATTTCGGCCCGTTCAAGGGCCGATTCAACATCCAAACGAGCGGTGAGTTCCTGCCATACGGCTTTATTGCCAATCGTTTAGCGGGCATTTTGCCCCTCTAACGATCAGTTTTCGGAAAAGTAACTCTGCAGGGTGCGGACCTCAAGGTCCCCGCCCAGATAGGCGCGAATGCCCTGGGCGGCCGCCACAGCTCCTGAAAGAGTGGTGTAATACGGCACTTTATGCAAGAGGGCAGCCCGCCGCAGCGAACGGCTGTCCGCCAGCGCCTGCGGCCCCTCGGTGGTGTTGAAAACGAGCTGGATGTCGCCATTGGTGATGGCGTCGACGATGTGCGGCCGTCCCTCCAGCACCTTGTTAACCTTCTCGGTCGGAATGCCGTTGTCGGTAAGGAAGCGCTGGGTACCTGATGTGCCCATCACCTTGAAGCCGAGCGAGTGCAGCAAGCGTACCGCCTCCGCGATGCGGTTCTTGTCGCTCTCGCGTACCGAGACGAACACGGTCCCCTTGCGTGGCACGCGGGTGCCGCCGCCGAGCTGGCTTTTTGCGAACGCCACCTCGAACGAACGGTCGATGCCCATGACCTCGCCGGTCGAGCGCATCTCCGGACCGAGCACGGTGTCGACGCCGGGGAAACGCGCGAACGGGAAGACGGACTCTTTCACGCCGACATGGCCGAGCTGCTTCTTCTTCAGTTTGAAATCCGCAAGCTTCTCGCCGGCCATGATCCGTGCGGCGATCTTCGCCACCGGCGTGCCGACCACCTTGGCGACGAACGGCACGGTGCGCGAGGCCCGCGGATTGACCTCGAGCACGTAGATCTCGCCGTCCTTGATTGCATATTGCACGTTCATCAGGCCGACGACGTCGAGGCCGAGAGCCAGTTCGCGGGTCTGGCGCTCGAGCTCCTCGATCATCTTCGCATCCAGCGAATGCGGCGGCAGCGAGCAGGCGGAATCGCCGGAATGAATGCCGGCTTCCTCGATATGCTCCATGATGCCGACGATGAAGGTGTCCTGGCCGTCGCACAGGCAGTCGACGTCGATCTCGGTGGCGTCGGAGAGATAACGGTCGAACAGCAGCGGATTGGTGCCGAGCACGGTATTGATCTGGCCGGTCTTGTCGTTCGGGTAGCGCGCCTTGACGTCGCCGGGCACCAGTTCGGGCAGGGTGCCGAGCAGATAATCGTTGAGCTGGTTTTCCTCGCGGATGATCTGCATCGCGCGGCCGCCCAGCACATAGGACGGGCGCACCACCAGCGGCAGGCCGAGATCGGCCGACACCAGCCGCGCCTGCTCGACCGAATAGGCGATGCCGTTCTTGGGCTGTTTCAGCCGCAGCTTGTCGAGCACGCGCTTGAAGCGGTCGCGGTCTTCGGCGAGGTCGATGGCGTCGGGCGAGGTGCCGAGGATCGGCACGTCGGCCGCTTCCAGCGCCCGCGCCAGCTTGAGTGGGGTCTGGCCGCCGAACTGCACGATCACGCCGTGCAGCGTGCCGTTCTGGCGTTCGGTCGCGATGATCTCCAGCACGTCCTCGGCGGTGAGCGGCTCGAAATAGAGCCGGTCGGCGGTGTCGTAGTCGGTCGACACCGTCTCCGGATTGCAGTTGACCATGATGGTCTCATAGCCGGCATCGGCGAGCGCGAAGCAGGCGTGGCAGCAGCAATAGTCGAATTCGATGCCCTGGCCGATCCGGTTCGGGCCGCCGCCGAGGATGACGACCTTCTTCTTGTCCGACGGCGCGCTCTCATCCGCGAGCGAACCCGCGAACGGTGCCTCATAGGTCGAATACATGTAGGCGGTGGGGGAGGCGAACTCCGCGGCGCAGGTGTCGATGCGCTTGAAAACGGGGCGAACGCCGAGCGCGTGACGTTTTGCGGTGATCTCGGCCTCGGTGGACTCGGACAGCACGGCCAGCCGCGCGTCCGAAAAACCCATCGCCTTCAGCATGCGCATGCCGTAGCCGTTCGGCGGCAGGCCGTTCGCCTTGACCTTTGCTTCCATGTCGACGATGCCGCGCATCTCGCTGAGGAACCACGGATCGATCTTGCAGGAATTGAAGATCTCCTCGTTCGACCAGCCGAGCCGCATCGCCTGAGCCACCTGCAGGAGGCGGTTCGGCGTCGGCGTGCCCAGGGCTGCGCGGATCGCATTCTTGTCGTCGCCGCGGCCGAGCCCCTCGATCTCGATCTCGTCGAGCCCGGTCAGGCCGGTCTCGAGCCCGCGCAACGCCTTCTGCAGGCTCTCCTGGAAGGTGCGGCCGATCGCCATGACTTCGCCGACCGACTTCATCGAGGTCGTCAGCGTGGTGGAGGCGCCGGGAAATTTCTCGAACGCAAAGCGCGGAACCTTGGTCACCACGTAATCGATCGTCGGCTCGAACGAGGCGGGCGTGGCGCCGCCGGTGATGTCGTTGGCGATCTCATCGAGCGTGTAGCCGACCGCGAGCTTGGCGGCGACCTTTGCGATCGGAAAGCCGGTGGCCTTGGAAGCGAGCGCCGAGGAGCGCGACACCCGCGGGTTCATCTCGATCACCACCATGCGGCCGTCGTCGGGATTGACGCCGAACTGCACGTTGGACCCGCCGGTCTCCACCCCGATCTCGCGCAGCACCGCCAGCGAGGCGTCGCGCATGATCTGGTATTCCTTGTCGGTCAGCGTCAGCGCCGGCGCTACCGTGATGGAATCGCCGGTGTGCACGCCCATCGGATCGAGGTTCTCGATCGAGCAGACGATGATGCAATTGTCCTTCTTGTCGCGCACCACCTCCATCTCGAACTCTTTCCAGCCGAGCACGGATTCCTCGATCAGCACTTCGTTGGTCGGGGAGGCGTCGAGGCCGCGTTCGATGATGTCGAGAAACTCTTCCTTGTTGTAGGCGATGCCGCCGCCGGTACCGCCCATGGTGAAGGAGGGGCGGATGATCGCGGGCAGCCCGATCTCGGACAGCGCCATCAGCGCTTCGCCGAGCGCGTGCTCCTGGTAGCGCTTGCGGCGCTCGTTCTCGCCGAGCGTCCATTGCCGCTCGCACTCTTCCAGCGCGGCGCCGGACAGCTTCTCGCGTTCGGCCAGGTATTTGTCGCGGTAGGACTTCTTCAGGCCTGAGGCGTTGGCGAGCCGCGATTTCGGCGTCTGCAGGCCGATCTTCTCCATGGCGTTGCGGAACAGCTGGCGGTCTTCGGCCTTGTCGATGGCGTCGGCGGTGGCGCCGATCATCTCGACGTCGAACTTGTCGAGCGTGCCCTGGCGGCGCAGCGACAGCGCGCAGTTCAGCGCGGTCTGGCCTCCCATGGTCGGCAACAGCGCAAAGCCGCCCGGGATGACGTGGCGTTCCTTCTCGATGATCTTGGCGACGATTTCGGGTGTGATCGGCTCGATATAGGTCGCGTCAGCCAGTTCCGGGTCGGTCATGATGGTGGCCGGATTGGAATTGACGAGGACGATGCGGTAGCCCTCTTCCTTCAGCGTCTTCACCGCCTGGGTGCCGGAATAGTCGAATTCGCAGGCCTGGCCGATCACGATGGGACCGGCGCCGATGATCAGGATGGTGGAGATATCTGTTCTTTTGGGCATCAGCTCTCAGACTGGATTTTAGGCACAAAAAAAGGGCGCGCATGCTGCGCGTCCCCTAAGCCAAGAGCGCGGGTCACCCTCGCGCGCCGGTGGTCTTTAGACCAGATTCCGCACCCGCGAAACCCCCAAAGACGGGCCATCAACGGGGAAATTCAGGGATTTGCCGCTCGGTCTACGAGCTTTGGGGCGGCCCCGGTCCGTCTACGCTTTCGCTACGCTCAAGCTACGCCGGACACGCTCCGACCTGACGGTCTCCGCGTGGCTGCGCCACGCGTAGCCCGTCAGGGCGAAGCGTGGAGGCCCGGCCTGGATTTGAACCAGGATAAAGAGCATTGCACTGCTCCCGCGTCGTCGCTTCCGCCACCGGGCCGCGGCAATAATTGCTCATCACGGCGCGGTGATCCATACCCTACTGCGCTTTAGGGTTAACAACCTTAGGGCGCGGCAGGACTTAATTGAGCTTTAGAGCGTGCCGGGCCACGAAGGTCGTCCGCCAGGGATTGTGGCCGATGTTCTGATGCGCGCGCGAGGTGGAGAAGCCGGCCCGGGCGAGCTTCTCGATCATCTCGTTCTCGCCGTAGCGCTGCAGCCCGACGCGAGTGCGAAGCTGCCGGTAATCCGACAGCGCGGTGCTAGCGAGGCCGTAGAGAGCGTCTCTCAGGAAGCCGTGGGTCCTTGCGAATTTCAGGAGCGCCAGCACGTCTCTGGCCATGCCGACGTCCGGCCGCAGGATGTCGCCCAGCACCAGGCGTCCGGCGGGCTTCAATAGCCGGCGGATGACGGCAAAAGCGGAATCCAGTTCCTGCGGCGTCATGTATTGCGCGACTGAATTCATCACGACGAGATCGACCGAGCTTTCTGCCATTCGCGCGAGATCCTCGAGCGAGCGGACACGGATCTTGGTGTTCGGCGCAAAGCGCGCGATCAGCCGGCCGCGGACACCGGGGGCGGGCTCGGCCAGATAGAGCTTGGCGCAGGCGTCGGCCACCCTGGCGGCGGACAGCGCCTCGCCGCAGGCGTAGTCCAGCACGACGGAGTCGGGCGAGGAGATGTAGCCGATGATGTCGCGCGCGATGATCTGGAAATGCAGGTCGCGATGCAGCTTGCTCGCATAAATCGTATGCGTGGAATCGTAATAGTCGATCCATTCATCCATGCGCGCGCGTCCGGTAAAGCAGCAGGTTCCGGCACCGGAACCAGCCTGAAGGTGATGCGTTAGGTCGTCCGACGGCCAATGTCCACCGCCGCCAGAGTCCGGTTCCTAACAGGAAGGTGCAACGTGAGCAAAACCAACAACAAATCCGGCAAGGTATCGCCCGAACTCGACACGCCGACCGATCTGCCGGCGGCCGCCGTCGAGAAGATTTCGACATCCCTCAACACGCTGCTGGCGGATGCCTTTGCGCTTTACCTGAAGACCAAGAACTTCCACTGGCACGTCAGCGGCCGGCATTTCAACGACTATCATCTGATGCTGGACCAGCAGTCGGAGGCGATTTTCGCCACCACCGACCAGCTCGCCGAACGGGTACGCAAGCTCGGCGGCACTACGCTGCGCTCGATCGGGCAGATTGCCAAGCTGCAGACCATTCAGGACAACAACGAGGCCTATGTGCCGCCGCGCGAAATGCTGCGCGAACTGATGGAAGACAACAAGCACATGGCGGCGGCGATGCGCAAAGCGCACAAGCTTTGCGAGGATCATGAGGATTCCGGCAGCGCAAGCCTGCTCGAAGTCTTCATCGACGAGACCGAGCGCCGCACCTGGTTCCTGTTCGAAGCCAGCCGCCAGGAAGGCGCCAACGCGGCGTGATTCACCGTCTCCCTTGCGGGAGGGTGGGGTCGTCAACGGGTGGCGCGAAGCGCCGCCCGATCGGATGTTCTCGCCGTCTCCGGTCGATCTTCGCATCGACGTGCAATGCCCAAATTCCAAATTAAAGGGTAGCTTCCCGGGCGGGTTCCGCTACGATGCTGACGCGCGAGGTTAGCGGGAGGCGTGCAATGCCAATCTCCTTCTCGATGATCGTCTTGAACTCGCAGTTGATCGTTGCGGTCGCAGATGGCGTGCCGAAATTCGACATTGCCCGGAGTTGCAAGCTCGACCTTGCCGCCACCGCCGGTCTCTCCGTTGATCAGTCGATGAAGAGCTGCATGAACGATGAACAAAGAGCGCGGAAGCAGCTCGCGGGCCAGTGGTCGAAATTCCCCGCGCCTGGCCGGGTAAGTTGCATCTCGCAAGAGAGCATCGGTGGCACGCCAAGTTACGTTAGTCTGCTGACGTGCCTACAGATGGGACAGTGGGCCAGGTGATGCCCGGCGTGATTTCGCCGTTAGTTGCCAGGATGGAATGAACGCAGTTGCCGCCACGATCGCCGGTGGCTTCCATGTGTCATCGCCTGCGGGCAGGATCGACGGCGCTTCAGTCTTCGGTCAACAGAGGCGCGTGACCCTCACTTCACCAATTCGATCTCGCTCAGCCGCCATTCCTTTGTGAAGAAGGGTTCAATCGGGCTGTAGAGACGAAGCAGCGTGAACCATCCCTTGCCGGGCATGGTCTGAATCCAGTTGCCCCGCTTCACGCCCGCCGGCTGGGTCGGACCGAAATAAACGGTCGTCGAGCCGTCGTCGCCCGCTTCGGCGGCGGGCGACGGATAGCTCTGGCTGCCGGCGCGCGGATAGCGTTGCGGGGTGTCGAGCATCGAGCGCGACTGATTGTCGTAAAGTGTGAACGACCAGAAGGCGGCTGCGGGAATGCCTTTCGGCAGCGTCACCTTGTACGTTTTGCCGCCGTCGAGGTCATTCTTGTCGGCGTCCAGGAAGCCCATCAGATATTGCGAGCCTACACGCGGAACACGCATGATCATGCCAGGGGAGTCGAGGGTGTAGGCGTAGTAGAACGCGGTTTTCGAGTCGAGGGTTCGCGCACCGGTCGCCGGGAAGGGTTTGAAGAAACCCTCCTTGGTGATCAGCGGCGGCGGCGTCTCGAAATTTGCGCCACCCTGCCACAACATGTTGCCCCACATCGATCCGGGGTAGTACGCCCAATCAGGGTGAGCCGCACTGAAGCGCCAGTTGAGTGCACGTCCGGCAGCATTCCCGACCGCAGCCGCGTCGGTGAGAATCTTGCGCATACGGGCGTCCGGGTTGAACGGCTTTCCCTTTACGATCCCGATGGCCGCCAATTGTCCGGCAAGCTCGGTATTGTACGAGTCTGCCGGCTCTTGCTGGATGTTGGCGTCGATCATCTCGAAGAACGAATAGTCGCTTGGGGGAATCGTATTGAACGCTTTCCCGCTGGCTTCCACGAACTTGGTTGGCGGAACTTGTGGATTGCCTTCGAGCCTGACCTTGCCTTCGAGCGCTGTCGCGATACTCGTGCCAACGCCGCCCGGAGTGTACCGATAAATCTTGATCGTCTTCTTGATGTTCTCGACGGCCGGTTTCGGATCGTTGTCCGTGAGAAACGCGCGCGCGGCATAGATCACCCGGGTTGTCTTCGATCGCGCTATGTAAAAGCCACCTTCCGGGACCGGTCCGTCGTAGCCAGGCGGCAACAGCAGGTACTTTCCGCCTTCGCCACGGTCGGGGCCGGGGAAGCCAACGTCGATGATCCACGCAAACCACATGTCGTTGATGGTCCCAAGCCCCTTCGTCGGCTGTTCGACCACCATGGGGCCTTTCGTGAGGTCCACGATGCTGAAGTAATAGATTGTGTCGGCATTGGCCGTGAGAAACAGCGACTTCGCGTCCATCAGTTCGGGGTAGATGGTGACCGTATTGTCCTCCGCGCCAATGCTGAGAAGGCCTTTACGGATCGCGTAGGCGGACGCACCGCCATAACTGTTGAGAAACGCGTCAAGGCCCCGGGTAAAGTCCAGCGTATCGTAGACCTTCTCGGCAGTTGCCACGCTCGGCGCACCATCCTTGAATTCGAGTTTGCCGATGCGCGTGTCGACGGTGTCCGGGGTGACGAGTATCGGCGGGATTGCAGGAGCTTGAGCCGCGGCCGTCTGAGGCAGAGCGGGTATCGCGCAGAAAAGCGCTGCGACTAACAACGCGGTAGATTGTTTCATATTGTCGCTCCCTTTGATGTCAGGATGTCAGTGTTTGCGTGGCTCCGTTCAGCTTGCTTGCTTCAAATCAAGGTTGCGTTCGGCGGCTGAAGCAGATGGCGCGCCGATTGTTTTCATGGAGGACGGTGCTGCCGCTTGCTGAGCAATCGCTGCTTCGGCCCCGCACAACGTCGCGGTTGCGGCGAGCATTCCGAAAATCTGAATCAATTTGGCAATGCGCATGGACATCCATTCCTTTTACAAAATGCGACGGAACGGCGTGAAAGCACTCTAGCGCCGGAGCGAGAGAGGCCGCGTGTGCAAGAGCAAGAAATCGCGTATGCAATGCAATGTGCTACGTCGACTGCACAAACGCACATGGCGTCTGCAGATTTCAAAAAACAGATGCTGGAAAGAGATGCTATAGAGCTATCATTTGAAGGGCGTCTTCGACCACCTCCACGAGCATTACGTTAGCACAAACAAACGTTCCGGGCCGCATCTATCACGCCAGGATCACGACAATTCCGAAGCGCATCGGTCAGGGGCAGGTCGCCGTGTCCGGGACGCTGGCGCGCACCACCGCGCTCGGCGGCGCGACTGTCTTCCCGGCGGTGATTTCGATACCTGACGGGATGAGCCGCGATTCCCTTCGTCTGGGGATGTCCGGCAGCGCCACCGCCTTTTCCGACAAAGCGGGCGTGATCGGTTTGCTCGCCTCGATCCTGGTGTGGATCAGTTCCTATACGGCGTATCTCTAGCCGCGGGCAAAGATGTGCGAAAAAAGCGCGCGTCTTTAGATGGTACTGCAAGATTCCGATAATCAATTTAAGCGAGCCTGCGCGAGGCGTCGCTATGATGAAAACCGCCCGATGAGCCCGTGCAGGATGACGCGGGTGCTATCGGGCCGTGCGTTACCGGCTGTTCTGGTTTGGGATCGAATGATGCAGAAAGTAATTGAATTTCGGGGCCCGAAGTCTGAAGCCGTATCGGAGCCGCTGGCGGCGGCACCGCCATCCATCGAACCGATACTGGCGGTGGTCGATTCATTGTCCCGCACCCTCGATTGCATCAAGACCATGTGCGCGACCGAGCCGATCGGGCCGATCCGCGACAGACTGGAGACCGAACGGGCAAATCTCGTCATCGGGCTTTTTGTCGCCCGGGTCGCCGCGATGCGGCTGTCGTCCGGCGAGCAGGCGCCGGCTGTTATAGTTAACTCGAACTTGCCGATCGCCAGCCAAGGATGACGGCAGCGATGCTGGCGCATCTAGCCTTGGATTAATTCGCGAAGCGTCGCGGTGATCTCCCCAGCGGAGTAAGGCTTGGGCAAAAAGCGCCCGCCCTCGGGCAGGTCGCCATCGGTGATCCGGATACGCCCTGACGTTGCCACGATCTTGACCGGCGGCCAGCGGTCTCTGACGAAATGGGCGAGCTTAAGCCCGTCCATCGAACCCGGCATGTGAACGTCGGTAAAGATGAGACGAATATCGTTGCGGGCCGCAAGAATAGCGATGGCTTCGTCCGCATCGCCGGCCTCCAGGACATCAAATCCCGCCATCTCGACGGCGGCTCTGGTACCAATCCGGACCAGAAATTCGTCCTCGACAATGAGCACGACAGGCCGCTTGCTAGCGCTTGGCTGCATCAGGACCGACGTCTTGGTTGGGCAGGGCAAGTGCCTTCAAGTGTCGGGACTCCGACACTACCGCGAGACGCCAACACAGTCTTGGCCCGTTCGTTCCGGAAGCAGGAAGAAATTTAGGCGAGAGGGCCCAATAGCTCCTCATACCGCCGCTCGATGCGCTCGTAACAGTCGCATGAGACGTCCTGCAATCCTTTGGCGTCGAGGATGGAGATGCGGCCTCGGCCGATCTGAATGAGACCGGCAGTCTGCAGGGTGCGCTCGACCAGATTGATCGTCGTGCGCTGCACCCCGAGCATTTGCCCGAAGAATTCCTGGGTGAGGCGGATGTCGTTGCTGCCCAGCCGCTTCCGGCACTGCAGGAGCCAGCGCGCGGCGCGGTTCTCCACCTGGTGTAGCGCCTGGCAGGCGGTCGATTGCTGCGATTGCGCGAGCAAGGAGAGATCGAACAGCGCGACGGTCTTGCGAAAGCTTTCGTTCTCACGCCCGACACGATGAACTTCCGCGGCAGGGATGCGTATGGCTTCGCCCGCGACCTGCACGACCGAATCCGCAAACGTCGTCATGATGCCGTGAATGGCCGACGATCCGATCATGCCCTCGCGGCCGACGATCGATGTCTCGGCGGTCGCGCCCTGCTCGGTGCTGGCGAGCACGGAGATGATGCAGGAGCGCGGGAAATACGCGAACTCGATGTCAGACGTCGAGCTGTGGAGCAGCTCGCCATGTTCGATCGAAATCGTCCGCATGTGCGGTTTCAGCAGGGCCAGCGCCGAAGCATCCACTAAATTTAAGAGATGATTTTCAGCGGCCACGAGGAGCACCAGCGCGAGTTAGGCGGGAACTTCAACTCTCTCTCTCTCTGTCGCCGATGCCTTGGAACAGATCGGCGATAGGGCCCATTATGGGCGCAAGTACCGGCAATAGCTAATTAATTCTGGGTGATGTCGGGTACCAGACAGTTTGGCGGATATATTTGTGGGGGAATGCGTTTGTAACTCTGATTGAAAGTGCCGGAAGGGGGCGATCGAAAGCCCGCAATTCCGGCCTCGTGAATGGCTGTCGGCGTACACATTGGCGACCCGCCGACAGGTTCGACCCCAACACCGGGTGAATGTCATGTTCGGCACGGAAAGACCGCCTCCAGAGCTCTCGCCAATAAGCCGTCCGCGTTGTCCCGATTGCCAGGCACTGATGATCACGTCCGCCGTTTCGGATGGACCGGAAGGCCTGGAGCAACGCACGTTCAAATGTGCAAAATGCGGCCACACCGAAACCACTACGCTGGCCTCCGATCCGCTCCGGTCCGACGCCGTGGGCTGGACGAACGGTGAATTACGGCCGCCCAGGTGAGCGCCGGTCCGCCTAAGCTCGGCTCCGCTTCCACAGCCGGACCAGCGGGCCATCTTCGCCGCGTACCGGATCGGTCTTCGGCAGCTTCACTTCCGGAATCGTCTTCAATGCCTTCGCATGGTTCTCCGGCGTCGGCCGCGTGATCTGCATCGGCGGTCCCGGCGGATAGGCGCCGACCACGCAAAAATCCGCGCTGGCCGAGATCAACTGGTGGCCGGTGCCCGCAGGCAGGATTGCGACGTCGCCGGCGGAAATTTCCAGCGCTTGGCCGGCGTCGCCACCGAACTGCACGCGCGCACTTCCACGGGCAACGCCGAGTGCTTCATGCACGGTCGAATGATAGTGCAGATAATCGTAGACGCCGTTACGCCACATCGCGCCCCAGCCATTGGCGCCGAACAGCCCCTCGATGGTCTTCTCCGGATGATCGTTGGCGACATCGACCGCGCCCTTGTAGACCAGGAACGGCAGGGGATTGTTGGGCACGAGGCCGTCGTCTTCGAAGACGAAGGTGAGGGGCTCGATATCGGCGCTGACGACGGACATGGTTGTCTCCGAAATCGTAGGGTGGGCAAAGCGAAGCGTGCCCACCATCAAGCACTCCGCAAGCAATGGTGGGCACGCTTTCGCTTTGCCCACCCTACAAGATCAACCGTCGCCAGCGCGTCACGTTCCCTTCGGTATTTCGAAAACCAAACACGTCGTCGTCGCATGCGCGAGCAGCCGGCCCTTTGCGTCGGTGATGCGCGCTTCTGCGGTGGCGGCGCGGCGGCCGACGCTGAGCGTCTTGCCCTCGGTGCGGACAGGGCCGGTATCCTCCGTCATGCCCTTGATGAAGGAAATCTTGAATTCGAGCGTGGTGTAGCCGGTGCCGGTGGGAAGCGCGGTGTGAACCGCGAGCCCCATCGCGGAATCCAGCAGGATCGCGGCATAGCCGCCATGCACCGAGCCGATCGGATTGTAGTGACGGAAGCCCGGCACGCTGTGAAACACGACATGGCCCGTCTCGGCGGTGGAATCGAACGGCTCCACGTTCTGCATGATCGGCGGCGCCGGCAATCTGCCGTCAAAGATCGCGCGGACGAAATCGAGGCCCGACATCGACGCCATCACATGGGTGGGCGTCACGCCGTATTCGACCTCGGGGGCGGGCTTGTCGTGCATGAGAATGGGGTCCGGGTTATGATGATAAGCATCACACTAAACGCACCGATGCTCGCAACTCTCGTGTCCCGGACGCGGTGCAGCGTGCAACGCTGCTCCGCAGAGCCGGGACCCATGGACACGATGGACCCCGGACCAGCAGCGCATCACGCCGCAAAGTTGCGGCGCGCTGCGCAGCATCCGGGGCACACCCGCGGCGACCTTACGCCCGCTTGTTCGCCCGCATCAGGTCGGCGAACCGCTTGAACAGATAGTGCGAGTCGCGCGGCCCCGGCGAGGCCTCGGGGTGGTACTGCACCGAGAATACCGGTTTGCCCTTGAGCTCGATGCCGCAATTGGAGCCGTCGAACAGCGAGATGTGCGTCTGCGTCGCGCCCTCGGGCAGCGTCGCCTGATCCACGGCAAAGCCGTGGTTCATGGAGGTGATCTCCACCTTGCCAGTGGTCTCATCCTTGACCGGGTGATTGGCGCCGTGATGGCCCTGGTGCATCTTCATGGTCTTGGCGCCGACCGCCAGGCCCAGCATCTGGTGGCCGAGGCAGATGCCGAAGGTCGGCGTGCCCGACGCAATCACCTGCTGGATCACCGGTACCGCGTATTTGCCTGTCGCGGCCGGGTCGCCCGGGCCGTTCGAGAGGAACACGCCGTCCGGCTTCATCGCCAGAATGTCTTCGGCCGAGGTCGTCGCCGGCACCACCGTGACCTTGCAGCCTTCACCGGCGAGCAGCCGCAGAATGTTGCGCTTGATGCCGTAGTCGATCGCGACCACGTTGAACTCCGGCTCGCTCTGCCGGCCAAAACCCTTTTCCCAGGCCCATGGCGTCTCGTCCCAGGTGAAGCGCTGGCCTGATGTCACCATCGGCACCAGGTCCATGCCTTCGAGGCCCGGCCATTCGCGGGCTTCTTCCTTCATCCCGTGCAGGTCGAACTCGCCATTTTTGGCGTGCGCGATGACCGCGTTAGGCATGCCCTTGGTGCGGATCAGCGCCGTCAGCGCGCGGGTGTCGATGCCGGAGAGGCCGATGATGCCGCGGGCGCGCAGCCACTGGTCGAGATGTTTCGTGGCGCGGTAGTTCGAGGGATCGGTAATGGCCGTGCGCAGGATCACGCCGCGCGCGCCGGGCGTGGCGGCCATGTTCACCGTCTCGATATCTTCGTCGTTAGTGCCGACATTGCCGATATGCGGGAAGGTGAAGGTGATGAGCTGCCCGGCATAGGATGGATCGGTGAGGATCTCCTCATAGCCGGTCATCGCGGTGTTGAAGCAGACCTCGCCGACGGCGTGGCCTTCCGCGCCGAGGCCAAAACCCTCCAGCACGGTACCGTCGGCAAGCACGAGGAGCGCGGTCGGTTTGTGGTCCGGCCAGGCTGAAACGTTTTCAGATGTTGTCATGAGCGCACTTCATAGTCGCAAGCGCCCCTGCCCGTCAAAGCCGGAAGACGTGGATTCACATGCGTTTGCCGCATATTTGCCAGCCGGTTCCGCCGCGTCAGCGTTTTTTGGCCAAATCGGCCCGAATCGGGCGGCTCGGCTTAATCAATCCCGAGGGGGATGCCCCCATTTCCGACCTCGCCCGCCCACCTGCAGATCACCCCCGTGATGCCTGCCAGTGGCATGGCGCGCGCAGTCCCTATATAGACGCGGAATCTTCCGATGGACCAAGGCCTTCCGGCGCCACCATTTTTAGTGAGGCAACCATGCTGCGCGACGACATCAACAACGCGGTCAAGGACGCGATGAAGGCCAAGGACGAGCGAAAGCTCTCCACGCTGCGCATGGTCAATTCGACCATCAAGAACGCCGACATCGCCGCACGCGGGGAGGGCAAGCCGCCGCTGTCAGACGCCGACCTGCTTGGCGTGTTTCAGAAAATGATAAAACAGCGCCAGGAATCGGTCGAGCTCTACGACAAGGGCGGCCGCGCCGAACTCGCCGCGCAGGAGCGCGAGGAGATCGCGATCATCTCGGCCTACCTGCCCAAGCAGATGTCGGACGACGAGATGAAGGCCGCAATCACGGCCGCGATCGCCGAGACCGGCGCCGCCGGCATGAAGGACATGGGCAAGGTGATCGGCGTGCTGCGCGCAAAGTTTGCCGGCCAGATGGATTTCGGCAAGGCCAGCGGCATGGTGAAGGCGGCGCTGACCGGCTGAGTCTTTTGCAGCACGAGCCCTCAGATCTTCTCGCGGGCTCCTATTGCGCAGCGAACAATTCCCAATGGCCGGGAATGCCTTTGAGATCGAACGTTCCGCGTTCCGTAAACTTGAGACCAGCACCGGCGACAAGATCGGTTACAACGCGCGACACCAAAACCTCGTTCGCGCCGCATTGCGCCATCACGCGTGCGGCGGCGTGCACCGCGATCCCGCCGACATCCTGGCCTCGCACCTCGATTTCGCCGGTGTGCAGGCCGGCGCGCAGAGGGAGACCCATTTGCTGCGCAGCTGCGCCGAAGGCGAGCGCACAACGCACCGCGCGCCCCGGTCCGTCAAAGGTTGCGAGAATGCCGTCGCCTGTGCTTTTCACGAAAGTTCCGCGATGCTTCTCGACCGTCTGTTTCGCCAGACGATCGTGACGATCGAGCAGTTCGTGCCAGCGCTGGTCTCCGACTTCCACCGCCATACGCGTCGAGTCGACGATGTCGGTGAAGAGGACGGTCGCCAGGACTCGATCCGTTTCGGGAAAAGAGGCGTCGCGATGTCCAGTGATGAATTCCTCAATGTCGCCGATCAGCCCCTCGCACGCTCCAGCAAAGCACGCGCCATGGGGAAGATTGCCGTATTCGATGTATTTTGCGCCGGGGATAGCGGCAGCGAGCTTTCGACCTTCAGCGATCGGGACGACTGCGTCGGCGCGACTGTGTAGGACCAGTGCGGGAACCCGCACGCTGGGCAGGACCGACGTTACGTCGATCCGACGGTTCATCAACATGAGTGTTTTGAAAGCGCCGGGACTGCACGACAGACGTTCCAACTTGCCCAATAGCGCAATCTCGCGCTCGTTTCCGTCGTGGGTCCCGATCACGCGCTTCATCGATAGGCCAGTGCCCCATGCTTTTACTGTCGCCGCAACGAAGGCTTCGAACGCCTCGTCGGATACGGAACGCCCCGCGCGGACAAAGCCGCCGACGAGAACGAGATGTGATACGCGTTCAGGATACGTCGCCGCGAATAACACGCTCATGGGACAGCCCTCGGAGAACCCAAGCAGGACAGCCCGCTGCGAGCCGACCGCATCCATGATGGCGCGAACATCGTCCATGCGTTCTTCCAGCGACGGCACGCCGGACACGCGATCCGACAGGCCTTGCCCTCTCTTGTCGAAGGTCACAACGCGCGCAAATCTTGATAGATGGTGCAAAAACGCCGTTAATCCGGGCAGTTCGTGGTGGAATTCGACATGGGAAATCGCGCCCGGCACGATGACGATGTCGAGCGGACCAAGCCCCGTCATCTGATAGGCGATGTTTATGTCGCCGCTGAGCGCGTACCGCGTCTCCGGCAGAGCGAAATCGGCCATCGGAGCCTCCGATATCCGGTCATTATTGCTCCGATGAACGATCTGGATCAATCATGGACTGAACCCTCGTCGATGCGATGCAAGGTCGGTTCCGGTCACTTGACCATCGGCCGGTACTCGCGGTCTGCCCTGATGAACAGACGACATCAGAGGGGCCTATTGCTGCCAAACATCGTGCTGTGCGCGAAATTCGCAGGCCAGATGATTTCGGCAGGGCCAGCGGCATGGTGAAAGCGGCGCTGACGGGATAGCTTTTTCTCGGGAACCTTTCGCACGGCGCAACATCCAACGGGTTCGAGCTCCGTTGGCAACGTCGTGGAAAGGCATCTCAATGAGTCCGAACGTACATGCACTGGATCGCGCAAGAGCGTCGCTGTCCAAGATCCAAAGGCCCGATAGAGCCGAGGTCGAGGCGGCTGTGCGCACCATCATCCGGTGGACAGGCGAAGATCCTGATAGGGACGGCCTGCGCGAGACGCCGGCGCGGGTAACGCGCGCGTTCGAGGAATTCTTCGCGGGCTATGCCCAGGATTCGGTCGATATCCTGAAAAAGACCTTCGAGGAGATCGAGGGGTACGACGAGATGATCGTGCTGCGCGGCATCCGTTTCGAGAGCCATTGCGAGCATCACATGGCGCCGATCATCGGTCAGGCCTGGGTGGCCTACATTCCCAACGGCCGCGTGGTCGGCATCAGCAAGCTGGCGCGCGTCGTCGACGTCTATGCCAAGCGTCTGCAGATTCAGGAAAAGATGACCGCGCAGATTGCCAACACCATCAATGACGTCCTGGAACCGCAGGGCGTAGGCGTCATTATCAAGGCGTCGCATCACTGCATGACGACGCGCGGCGTGCACAAGCCGGACACCGACCTCGTGACCAGCCGCATGCTCGGCTGCTTTCGCGACAACGCGCTGACCCGTCAGGAATTTTTGGGAATGGCGACATAGACGAGAGCGGAGGAAGACACAGCGGAGGAAGATATGGCCGATCAGCAAGCGCCTCCCGCCGGTCCCGATTTGTCAAACGGCATACTCCTGTCCGAATTCGCCGGCGAGATCTTGCTGGGCCATGTCGGCGACGATGAAGTGGTGCTGGTGCGTTCAGGATCGGAGATCTTCGCGATCGGCGCCCATTGCAGCCATTATCACGGACCGCTCGCCGAGGGTCTCGTGACCGGCGAGGGCATCCGTTGTCCCTGGCATCATGCCTGTTTCGACCTGCGCACCGGCGAAGCCACCCGCGCGCCGGCCCTCAGCCCGGTTGCGGTCTGGAAGGTTGAGCAGCAAGAAGGTCGCATCTTCGTTCGCGAAAAACGTGACCAGCCCAAGCCGCAGGTGAAGGGCGCGACCGACGCGCCCGGCCAAATCGTGATCGTCGGTGGAGGCGCGGCGGGCTTTGCCGCAGCCGAGATGCTGCGGCGGCAGGATTATCGCGGCAGCATCGTGATGCTGAGCAGCGAAGCGGCTGCGCCGGTAGACCGGCCGAACCTTTCAAAAGACTATCTCGCCGGTAGCGCGCCGGAGGACTGGCTGCCGCTGCGGCCGGATGATTTCTACACCGAGGCGAAAATCGATCTGCGGCTCAACGCCGAGGTGACGTCGATCGATACCAGCGCACGCCATGTCGTCACATCAGGCGGCGAGACCATCCGCTACGACCGCTTGCTGCTGGCGACCGGCGCCGAGCCGGTGCGTCTGCCGATCCCGGGCGCGGACCAGCCCCATGTGCACGTGCTGCGCTCGCTGGCCGATTCCCGCGCGATCATTGGGTTGGCCGATGGCGCGCGGCGGGCGGTGGTGATCGGCGCGAGCTTTATCGGGCTCGAAGCCGCGGCGTCGTTGCGCTCCAGAAATATCGAGGCCCACGTCGTCGGGCTGGAGCCGCGGCCGATGGAGCGCGTGCTGGGGGCCGAGATGGGCGACTTCGTCCGCGCCCTGCATGAAGAGCACGGCGTCATCTTTCACCTCGGCGACACCGTAACCGCGATCGACGGCAAACGCGCGATGCTGAAGAGCGGCACCGCGATCGAGGCCGATATCGTGGTGGTCGGCGTCGGCGTGCGCCCCCGCCTCGAATTGGCCGAGAAAGCGGGGCTCGCGATCGATCGCGGCGTCACTGTCGATGCCTATCTCGAAACCAGCGTCCCCGGCATCTATGCCGCCGGTGATATTGCGCGCTGGCCCGATCCGCATTCCCGTGAAAACATTCGCGTCGAACATTGGGTGGTGGCCGAGCGTCAGGGCCAGACCGCCGCGCGAAACATGCTCGGGCAGCACGAGCCGTTCGATGCCGTGCCGTTCTTCTGGAGCCAGCACTACGATGTGCCGATCAATTATGTCGGCCATGCCGAGAAATGGGACGAAATAACCGTGGACGGCGATATCGCCGGCAAGGATTGCCTGCTCCAGTACAAGAGCAACGGCCGCGTGCTCGCCGTCGCCTCGATCTATCGCGACATCGCAAGCCTCGAAGCCGAGGTTGCGATGGAGAACGCGCAGTCTCGTTAAGTCAGGGCGACAAAAACGCCTCTCCACGTCATGCCCGGGCTTGTCCCGGGCATCCATGTCTTTAAACTCGCGGCAGGCCAACAAGAACGTGGATGGCCGGGACAAGCCCGGCCATGACGAACGTTAGGGACGAGCCGCCACATGCTCACCGAAGCCTCGACCTACGACGAGCTCTACCGCAATTTCCGCTGGGATATCCCTGCGCGCTTCAACATGGCGACTGCGTGCTGCGACCGTCACGCGGATGGCACCAGGCGGCTGGCGCTGATCTATGTCGACGAGGACGGTGCGACCACGCGCACCTCGTTCGACGAGGTCGCAGAACATTCGCGCCGTTTCGCCAACGTGTTGAAAGCCGACGGCCTCTCACGCGGCGACCGCGTCGCGGTGTTCCTGTCGCAATCCCTGGAATTGCCGATCGCCCATCTCGCGGCGTTCCGCTCCGGTATGATCTCGATCCCGCTGTTCGCGCTGTTCGGCGAGGATGCGCTGGAATTCCGCCTGTCGAATTCCGAGGCCAAGGCTGTTGTCACCGACGAGAGCGGCTGGGAGAAGCTCAAGAAAATCCGCGATCGTCTTCCGGCGCTATCGAACGTCTACGTGATTGGCGATCGCGAGCCCGCCGGAACAAAACCGTTCTGGTCTTCCCTCAAGGCGGCATCGCCGGATTTTGCGACCGTCGATACTTCGGCCGACGATCCCGCCCTGATTATCTACACCTCGGGCACCACAGGAAATCCAAAGGGCGCGCTGCACGCGCACCGCGTGGTGCTCGGCCATCTGCCGAATGTCGAGATGTGCCACAACTTCCTGCCGCGCCCCGGCGACCTGATGTGGACGCCCGCCGACTGGGCCTGGATCGGCGGGCTGATCAATGCCCTGTTCGCGTTCTGGTATCACGGCATTCCCCTGGTCGGCCACCGCGCGCGCAAATTCGAACCGCAGGCGGCGATGGCGATGATGGCCGAACTTTCCATCCGCAACACGTTCCTGCCGCCGACCGCGCTGAAGCTGATGCGGCAGGCCGGCGTGAAAAATCCTGGCGTGAAACTGCGCAGCATCTTTACCGGCGGTGAATCGCTCGGCGGCGAGCTGTTGGGGTGGGTGCGCGAAACCTTTGGCATCGATGCGCACGAAGTGTTCGGCCAGACCGAATGCAACCTCGTGATCGGCAGCAATTCGAACCTGTTTCCGATCCGGCCCGGCGCGATGGGCAAGGCGACGCCGGGCTTCGACGTCCGCATCGTCAACGACAGGGGCGAGGAATTGCCGAACGGTGAGCGCGGCATCATCGGCGTGCGGCAGCCCTGTCCGTGCACCTTGATCGAATATTGGAAGAACCCGGAAGCGACCGCGAAAAAATACGCCGGCGAGTTCCTCCTGACCGGCGATCTCGGCGTGCAGGATGAGGACGGCTATTTCTGGTACGTCAGCCGCGAGGACGACGTCATCACGACGGCCGGCTATCGCGTCGGTCCCTCGGAGATCGAGCACACGCTGATGAAGCATCCGGCGGTAGCGATGTCGGCGGTGGTCGGCATTCCCGATCCGATCCGCACCGAGTCCATCAAGGCGTGGATCGTGCTGCGCCCGGGCTTTGCGGCGAGCGATGAACTGGCGCGCGAGATTCAGGAGTTCGTGAAAGTGCAACTCGCCGCCCACGAATACCCGCGCTTCGTGCAGTTCGCCGACACGCTGCCGATGACCGCGACTGGGAAGGTGTTGCGACGGGAGTTGCGGGCGCTTGGGTAGGGCTTCTCACCGCAATCCCAACTCTCACCGTCGTCCCTGCGAACGCAGGGACCCATAACCACCGGCGGCAATTGGTTTGCGCGCCGGTAGCTATTGCTTTCTTTCCAATAACTATGGCCGCGGGGTATGGGTCCCTGCGTTCGCAGGGACGACCCGTGAGAGAGTGTATCACCCCATCACGCTCGATTATCAGTTCGCCTTCAACACCGAACGCAGCATCGACGCCAGATCGTGCCGGCGATAGGGCTTATTGAGGATCCGCACCTCGCGGCCGCCGCCGTCGACCGCGTCGACGGGATGCTCGGTATGGCCTGACGTCAGGAGGATCTTTAAGTGTGGCCGCAGGCGGGCGGCCTCTTTCGCGAGTTCGGTTCCGAACACGCCGCCGGGCATCACGACATCCGTGAACAGAAGGTGGATATTCTCGGGGCCGCGCAATATGGCGAGTGCCGCGGGTCCGCTTGACGTCACGATGACGCGATAGCCGAGCGCCTTCAGTTCGCCTTCGACATACGCACGCACCATGTCGTCGTCCTCGACGACGAGAATGGTTTCGCTGCCGGTGGTTGTGGCTTGCTGACCGGCTGATGGCGCGGCGCTCGCCTGGAGCGTTCCGACGCGAGGGAAGAACAGCTTGACGACGGTGCCTTGTCCCGGCTCGGAGCGGATCTGCATCGATCCGCCGGATTGCTGGGCGAAGCCGTAGACCATGCTCAGGCCGAGGCCGGTGCCTTTGCCCACCTCCTTGGTGGTGAAGAACGGCTCGAAGGCGCGGCTGGCGACCTCAGCCGTCATTCCGGCGCCGGTGTCGGTCACGGCGACCATGACATAATCGCCGGGCCGGGCTTCGCCATTGACGTCCGCATCGGATTCACCGAGCGACGTATTTTGCACCTCGACCGTCAGCTTGCCGCCTTGGGGCATGGCGTCGCGCGCGTTGAGCACCAGATTGAGCAGGGCAGAGGCCAGTTGGCCGGGATCGACACTGGCCGGCCACAGGTTTTGATCAAGCTGGAATTTGCACTCGATATGTTCGCCCAGCGTCCGGCGCAGCAATTGCTCCATGCCGACGATCTTCTGGCCGATGTCGATGTCTCTCGGCATCAATGGCTGCTTGCGCGCGAACGCGAGAAGGCTGCGCGTGAGATCCGATCCGCGCTCGGCGGCGGTAGCGATGCTCTCGGCGATGCCGTGCAGTTCCTTGTGTGTCGCCAGCTTCTCGGCAAGGTGCTCCGCATTGCCGAGGATGACGGTCAGCAGATTGTTGAAATCATGCGCGACGCCGCCGGTGAGCTGACCCATCGCCTCCATTTTCTGGGATTGGGTGAGTTTCTGGTTGAGCTCATCGATGGCGGCGCGCTGGCGCTCGAGCGACTCGGCGGTGCCGTTGAGCAGCGTCATCAGCCCGCCGAGTTCGCCGCGGGGATGGGGCGGCGCAATCCGCGCGCTGAGATCGCCGAGGCCCAGTTTCGTCGCCATCGCAGCCAGGCGTCCGACCTGGCGGCCGACGCTCACGGTCGCCAAAATCCACACGCCTGCGAACAGCAGCAGCGAGGCCACCGCGAGCATCGCCAGATCCTCGTAGAGCCGGCGGTTGGCGGCGGCGACCAGACCATCCTTGGATCGTCCGACCATGATGTAGAGTCCGGCATCGCGGACCGAAGGCGAGCGGGTGACGGCCCAGACATGGTTTCGCCCGTCTCGATCCGTCAGTTCGCGGAATGGCTCGCGGTTCTGAGAGGCCGCAAAGCGGAACAGCTCCGAGTTCGCGATCGATGCACCGGCCGGTTCGGTCCAGGCTTTACCCTGGGGCGCAACAAGAATGGTGCCCTTCTTGTCAACCAGCAGAATCTCGGTTTCGTTCGAAAGCCGCTTGACGTGATACTCGGCGAATTTCTGGAGATTGAACGAGGCGAGCAGGATGAATTTCAGCTCCCCTGATTCCGCGCGCACCGGATAGGCGATCTGCAGCACCGATGTCCCCGTCAGACGGCCGAACACGGGCTCCAGCGTGATGGCGCTGTGCGTAACCAGGGCCTGCTTGAAGTATGCGCGATCCCTGAGATCGAGGGTCCGGTTGGTTCGCAGCGAGTCGCAGAACAGGCTGCCGTCCGAATTGATGGTCAGTATGCCCGTAAACTGCGGGTACTCTTCGCGCACGGCGGACAGGAAAGCCGAACAGGCCGCCTTGTCGCGCGTGTCGAGATCGCGGGCGCGGGCGAGACCATAGTGAAGCTGGGCCGTGCCCTGAATTTTCTCGTCGAGATCGCTTAAGATATCGTTGGCGGTCGCCGACAGGTTGGCCAGCGCGGCGTCGATCTCGCTCGTGCGATTCTGGACGAAGCGCAGTCCCACCAGGATGGCCGGCACCAGCATCGCGGCGATAACCAGTATCAATAGCCGGGTGCGCAGGCTCATCGGTGCGTCGTTCCGCGCTCAATTCAACGAATTTCGTTGCGATCGAATAGCGTTCGGTATCTGCGTGCGAGGCAGTCGTGTTCGAAATACTCGTGCTGGAATATCCCCAAGGCAGGACTAAGTCCACTCGCCAAAAGCGGCAGGGGAGTCGCGGGCCCGTCGTCGTCCCTGCGGACGGAGGGACGACCCGCCCCCGCTGCACAATCATTCAATCAGGCCACGGATTACATCGGCCAGCCGGCGTTCGTCGCCATCGAAGCTGGCGATCATGGCCGCCAGCATTTCGTCAGGATTCAGTTTCTCGATTTTGAGCGGGTGGCCCGCATGGTCGGCCAGCAGGGCGAAGAAGGTGAGCTGCGACCGGCCGTTTCCTTCGCGGAAGGCATGGATGGCATTTAGCTCTGCCAGGAAATGCGCAGCCTTGTCCGCGAACGTTTGCGCGTCGAGATTTCGATGATGGTCTGCCGATTGCAAATCGCCGAACAGCTTGTTCGCCTGTCCCTCGATATTCTCGGGAAAGCAAAACGGATTGCCGCCCTTCGCGATCCTGACGGTACGAACCTGTCCCGCCCAGTGATACACGTCTTGAAACAGATGATGATGGATAGCCCTGTAGTGAACAAAATCCAGCAATCCGTCCGGTAGCGGCTCTTCCGCGCGCGCGCTCGAAATTTCGGCCTCGAACGCCTCAAGCTCGGCCTGGCTCTGCAGGTCGAGCTTGTTCACCAGCACAGTCGAATTCTTGTAGGTGTAGGGATCCTCGATCGCATCATACATGCGGTCGATCAGCCCTTTCGGTGGCTGCGGATAATCGTGCGACGATATTCTTCGGCTGTGAGGCCCTTGCTTTGTGCGTCGCTGGCGCGCTTCTTCATGGCGGCCGTGAGCCTGATACCTTCGACCTCACTTATTTTCGCGAAACGATCGCTGCCGAGCACGAATCGGCCCGTCTTCGCGCTTTTTGCAATGTTCTTCTTCGCCATGACAGCAAGTCTAGCATGAATCGCCCGCGAAGGCACGCGGGAGATTGCGGTATTCTGAATTGCCGAAGGACGGGGAGCGAGACGGCCTAAGGCGTCCCGATGCCCATTTCCTTCAGCGCGGCCAGCATCCGTTCCGGCGGCTGCATCTCGATCGCCAGCGCTTGGCCCGTCTCCAGCAGGCTCTTCAGACTGGAGAGGATCGCGGGCCAACCGGCGCGGCCACCGGACAGGATGTCGTCGCTGATGTCGCGGTCATGCGACTGCAGCATCGTCAGCTTCACCGCGTCGCCCGCCGGCTCGATCTCGTAGGTCACGAGCGTCGGGCCGAGCTTTTCAACCAGCGCCGGCCAGTTCACGTTGAAGGTAACGGTGAGCTTCCTTGGCGGTTCGCATTCGATCACCTCACCCGAAATATGCAAGGCGCCGTCCGGCGTTCGCATAATGAAAGCGCCGCCGATCCTCTGGTCGACCTCGACCGCATGACCGGAAAAATACTTTCGGCTGAACTCGGCCGTGGTTAGCGCCTCCCACACTTTTTCGGGCGTGGAAGCGATGTAGATCGTGTAGACGATCGCGGGCTTGAAATTCCTGGGGTCGAGATTCGATTTCTCCGGCTTACTCATCACGCTTCTCCAACTGCCGTTTCAACTCGCTGAGAGCTGCAAGTTTCCCGCGCTCGAATTTCCTGATCCAGCGTTCGCCGATCTGATGGATCGGAACCGGATTGATGTAGTGCAGCTTCTCGCGGCCGTGCCTGAGCGTGGTGACGAGGTTGGCTGCTTCGAGAATCCCAAGGTGTTTTGTGACTGCCTGCCGCGTCATGGCGAGGCCGTCGCAGAGTTCGTTCAGCGTCTGGCCGTTCTTGGCGTGAAGCCTGTCCAGCAGCGAGCGCCGCGACGCATCGGCAAGCGCCTTGAAGACTTCATCCATGGGCGGGATAATAGGCAACTAAAAGGTTGCATGTCAAGGGCGTGTTTTAGGCACTACCTACCGCTGTGTTATCGTGCGCTCAGCCAGCGCAGACTGGCCTTGAACAGTCGGGTGGAACATGAGCGGTCGCCTTAAACTCGCAGCCTCGTTCTCGATCCTTTTTCTCGCAGACCCAGACATCGCTTGCGCGCAGCAGCAGGTGATCGGCGCGCCGCCCGAAGCTCACAACATGAAGCTGGTTGGAACCAGCGACCTGCAGGCGCGCAGCGCCTATCAGCCGACCATCCATCGTCAGGGCGACCGCTGGATCGCCTATATCGGCCATCACGGTGGCAGCGACGATATCCCGGCGCCGGTCAATCCGCAGACCGGCAAGGCGGAGTCGAACGGCACGTCGATCGTCGATGTCACCGATCCCTCGCAGCCCAAATATCTGCGCCACCTTCCCGGCCAGGAAGGCAAGTATGAAGGCGGCGGCGCGCAGATGGTGCGGATCTGTGACGGCAAGGCGCTGGCGAAGGGCGACCGCAACGCGGTCTACATGCTGCGGACCTTCGGCGGCGAGGCGCATGAAATCTGGAACGTCGCCGACCCCGCCAATCCCGTGTTGGTGACGCGGATTGCGGGATTAAAGGACACGCATAAGAGCTGGTGGGAGTGCGACACCGGCATTGCCTTCCTGGTATCGGGCGCGCCGGACTGGCGCACGCGCCGCATGACGCAAGTCTATGATCTCTCCGATCCCGCGCATCCGCAGAAGATCCGCGATTTCGGCCTTCCCGGCCAGGAGCCCGGCTCGACCGGTGCGGTGCCGACCGAACTGCACGGGCCGATCTCGACAGGGCCTTCCGGCAACCGGGTCTATTTCGGCTACGGCACCAACAAGGGCGGGGTTTTGCAGATCGTCGATCGCGAGAAACTGCTCAATGGCCCCAGGGAGCCGACCGCGGACAATCTGCGTTCGCCGGAAATTGCACGATTGGCGATGTCGGCATTCAACGGCGCCCACACGACGTTTCCAATGTTGGGGATGCCGATCGCGGAATTCGCGCGCGACAAGGACGGCAAGACCCGCGACATCGTGATGATCGTCGATGAGGCGATTTTGAACGAATGCAACGAGCCGCGACAAATGGTGTGGTTTGCCGATATCACGGTCGAGAACCGGCCGATGATGATTTCGAGCTATACGGTGCCGGAGGCGAGCGGGTCGTTCTGCGAACGGGGAGGGCGGTTCGGCGCGCATTCCTCCAACGAGAGCATGGCGCCGGTCTTCTACAAGAAGATGGCGTTCATATCCTTCTTCAATGCGGGCGTGCGCGCGCTCGACATTCGCGATCCCTATCATCCCACCGAGGTCGGCTATTTCATTCCGGCGATCACGGCGGCGACCGACAAGCGTTGCGTCAAGATCGACGGCAAGGATCGCTGCAAGGTCGCGATCCAGACCAACAATGTCGAAACCGACGAGCGCGGTTACATCTACATCGTCGACCGCGCCAATACTGGCCTGCACATTCTGGAACTGACCGGCCCGGCGCGCGCTGTCGCCGGCCTTCGTTGAGGACGCCGGCGATGCGTCGCTGGCCGGTCATTGCGTCAGCCATTGTGGTGCTCGGTGCGCTGTCGGGCGCCGCGGCCTACGAGCATGCCGTGCCGAGCGCGGGCGACTGGCAGGAAATCGCCTGGCCGTTTCCCCGCGACGGTTGGCCCGCGGGCAAGGCTTTTCGCTGCGGCGTTGCCGCATGCGGCGCCGACGTCGAGGTCTATGTGCGGGCAAAGGTGGGCTTCTGCAATTGCGACCGTGGCGTCGCCGACGACGATGAGGTCGATCGCGTCGCCGATCTCGACCTGATGAGCCAGCATTTTGCACCGCTCGCGCCAGGCGATGTCGTCCGGATCGCCGATATGCCCGGGCGGATCAGGACCTATGATCTCAAAATGTCCGACGGCTTGCGGCACATCGCCGTCGGAGTGGCGGTCTCGCGCCGCTGCGATCTCCTCGTCGCGGTCGCGCACGGCAAGGGTGACGCGCCCGAGGTGCAGCGCGCTGCGCTGGATTTTCTGGCGACCCGCGAAATGACGCGCTGGGTGATGGTTGCGATGGAAGGGCGGTGAAACATCTCGGTCATGCCCGGGAAAAAGCGCGAAGCGCGTCTTCGCGCTAGATGTCCCGGGCATCCACGTCTTTTTATCGGGCGCGCTTTGCGATAAGAACGTGGATGGCCGGGACAAGCCCGGCCATGACGTTTCTCCGCCGGAGTTCCCCATGTCCCTTCAAGCCTATCTCGCCTTTGTCGCCGCCTGCATCGCGCTGGCGCTGTTGCCGGGTCCGGTGGTGACGCTTCTGATCGCCAACGGCCTGCGGCACGGCACCCGCGCGGCGCTGATCAATTGCGCTGGCGCGCAGGCGGGACTTGCGATCGTGATATGCATCGTCGCGGTCGGCCTGACTTCGCTGATGGCGACTATGGGTTACTGGTTCGACTGGGTGCGCTTTGCCGGCGCCGCCTATCTGATCTGGCTCGGCATCAAGCTGATCTGGGAGCCGGTCGAAGGCGTCAGCGCCGACGAGCCGCCACCGCCGCCGCGCGGCGGCTTCTTCCTGCAGGGCTTTCTGGTGCTGCTCTCAAATCCGAAAGTGCTGGTGTTCTTCGGTGCGTTCATTCCGCAGTTCATGGACATGGAGAAGGATCACTTCCCGCAGGTGGCGCTGCTCGGCGCTACCTTCATGGTGATCGCCGCCTCGACCGACGCCGTCTACGCGCTGCTGGCCGGCCGCGCGCGGCTGTTCTTCTCCAAGGAGCGGACGCGGCTGGTGTCACGCATCTCCGGCGGCTTCATGATCGGCGGCGGCATCTGGCTGGCGCTGACGCGGGCGAAGTAAATCCGCAATCAGATCACCGACTTTCCAGACCATGTACGAGCGCGAGGCAGTCAGCTTCGTAGGGTGGGCAAAGGCGCGTTAGCGCCGTGCCCACCATCAAGTATTCCGCTCATGATGGTGGGCACGCTTCGCTTTGCCCACCCTACGGACTGCTGCCGCTGCACAAACAATCAAAAGCAATAGCAGCTAAATCAACTGCCGCTCACGCAACGTCACTTCAATCTCGCCAAGAACCCGCGCTAGCCGGTCGGCCCACGCCTGCTCACCCGCCTGATCGCCGATCAAATCCTGGCGGATCTCGATTCCCGTATTCATCAATCCGCGCGCTTCGGCATGCACGGGAATCGTATAGTCGGTCTCGTCGCTGACCGCATAGGGCTCGTTGTCGCCGACCACGAGATCGCCCTCGGCGCGCAGCAGTTTCAGTAGCAGCGGCGGCAAATGCGTGTCGCGGTGATAGAGCGTGCCGATGTGCCAGGGCCGCGCGATTCCAGCATAGACGGGTGTAAAACTGTGCAGCGACACCAGCACCGTCGGCATATCGGCGCTGCCGCGCTGGTCGATGATCTCGTCGATGCGCCGGTGGTAGGGATCGAAGACCTGCGCGCGCCGCATCTCGGCGGCCTCGCGCGAAATGCCTTCATTGGCCGGGATCGTCGTGGCTTCGCTGATGCGCGGGATCGAGCTTGCGACATGGGGCGGGCGGTTGCAGTCGATGACGAGCCGCGAGTAGCGCTGCACGATCAGATGGGCGTCGAGATGTTTTGAGAGTGCCTCCGCGACGCCGGCAATGCCGATGTCCCAGGCGATGTGGCGCGTCAGTTCGCTCTCGGGCAGGCCGAGATCGCCGAGAATGTGCGGGATCAGCCTACCATAATGGTCGCAGGTCAACAGGAACGGCGAGCGTCCGCCGGCGTTGAATTCGCGGACCGGAGGAACATCTTCGGAGCTGAGGAGTAGGGTTGTGTTGGCGGCGGCGTCCAAAGCGTTTTCCTTAAAGCGGTGCCTATCGAAGCGGCACCCCGATCTACAATTGAGCAGGATTCGGCCTAGATTAGACGTACCAGAATCGATGATTGTCTGACGATGCCGCTCCTGACCATCAACCACAAGACCGTTTATCACTACAGCCGTCCGGTCGCGTTCGGCGAACACCGCATCATGCTGCGCCCGCGCGACGGCCATGATCTGCGGGTGCTGTCCAGCAGCCTCGATATCGAGCCGGAGCCGATGCGGCTGCGCTGGATTCACGATGTGTTCGGCAACAGCGTTGCGATCGCAACCTTCGACGAGCGCGCCGACACCTTGTCGTTCACCTCGACGGTCACGGTGGAGCACAATCCGGAGGACGAGTTCGCGCTGACCGCGGACGATCCCGCCTATTTCTATCCGTTTCTCTACGACGACGAGGAGTTTCCCGACCTCCAGCAATTCATCACACCGCAATATGGCGATCCCAATGGCGAACTGTCGGGCTGGGCGCGGCAATTTCTCGACACCGACGGGCCGACGCCGACCTTCAACATCCTGAGCGGCATGACCCATGGCATCCGCGAGGCGTTCCGCTATCGCAAGCGCCACGAGCAGGGCACCCAGCATCCGCTCGACACGCTGCAGACCGGCTCCGGCACCTGCCGCGACTATGCGCTGTTCATGATCGAGGCGCTGCGCCGGCTCGGCATCGCCGCGCGTTTCGTCTCCGGCTATCTCTTCATTCCCGGCGACCGTGCGCATGGCTATGTCGGCGGCGGCTCGACCCATGCCTGGGTGCAGGTCTATCTGCCAAGCGCCGGCTGGATCGAGTTCGATCCGACCAACGGCATCATCGGCACCCGTGATCTCATTCGGGTGGCGGTGGCGCGCGATCCACGCCAGGCGATCCCGCTGCACGGCGCCTATCTGGGTTCGCCCGACGCCTTTGCGGGGATGGAGGTCCACATCAGGGTCGTTTCGGTCGGCGACGAGCCGCGCGCAGCGCCGCAGGCGGAAAAGGTCTGAGCATGGAGATCAAGGTCGGCTTCGAGATTTCGTATGCGGCGGTGCAGCCGACGCCGATGGTGATCATGCTCTCGATCCATCCGTCGCGCTTTGCCGACATCGTCGGGACCGAGCGGATCACAGCCGGGCCTGACGTGCCGATCGGCTTCTACCGCGACAGCTTTGGCAATGTCTGCGGACGGCTGGTGGCGCCCGCCGGCGGCGTCACGCTGCGGGGCGATGCGCTGGTGCGCGATTCCGGCCTGCCTGATGCGGTGGTGCCGACCGCGCAGCAATTGCCGATCGATCAATTGCCGGACGAGTTGCTGCAATATTTGATGCCGAGCCGCTATTGCGAGACCGACAAGCTCACCGATGTCGCATGGTCGCTGTTCGGAAGCTCGCCGCTCGGGTGGGCGCGGGTGCAGGCCATCGTCGACTTCGTACACAACCACGTCACTTTCGGCTACCAGCACGCCCACCACATGAAATCGGCGCACGACGTCTACGAGCAGGGCGCCGGCGTCTGCCGCGACTTTGCGCATCTGGCGCTGACCTTCTGCCGCTGCATGAACATCCCGGCGCGCTACTGCACCGGCTATCTCGGCGACATCGGCGTGCCCCGCGATCCCGCGCCGATGGACTTTTCGGGCTGGTTCCAGGCCTATCTCTCCGGCCAGTGGCATACCTTCGACGCACGCCACAACGTCCCCAGGGCCGGCCGCATCCTGATGGGCACCGGCCGCGACGCCGCCGACGTCGCGCTGACCACGAGCTTCGGGCGGATGGATCTGGTGAAGTTCTTGGTCATCAGCGACGAGGTCGTGCCGGCTTGATCCCGGGCGCATTGCCGGGATAACTGCGCGCATGATTTCAGATCGTCTCTTCGTCTACGGCACGCTGATGCGTGGCTTCGACCATCCGATGGCGCTGCTTCTGTCGCGCAGCGCGGATTTTCTGGGCGCAGCCACCTGCCGCGGCCGGCTCTACCTCATCAAGCATTACCCGGGGCTGGTGCTTTCCGAAGATCCCGCCGACATCGTGCACGGCGAATTATATCGCCTGCGCGACCGTGATGCGCTGCTCGGCGAGTTCGACATGTATGAAGCCTGCGGCGCCGGCTTTCCGGAACCGACCGAATACCTCCGCCGCATGCTGTCCGTGACGCACGCGGACGGCGCGGCCGGCGAGGCGTGGACCTATGTCTACAACTGGCCGGTCACCGGCCTGCCGCAGATCGCCTCAGGCAAGTTTCTGGAGAATTAGCGCGTTTACCAGCGTCGTCTCGGTATTCCCTCGGCATTCTCGGTCGTCATGCGCGGGCTTGACCCGCGTATCCATCTTGCTTCCAAAGGATGGATGGCGCGGCCATCGCGCTGACGGAGGGATTGGAAGCATCACGAGAGTGTTGCGCTGACGCCAGCCCTCAGGCGACGAACTGCCGAGCCCACAGCAGGAAACGAATCTGACAGGGATCGGACGCAAGGTGTCCAAAGTCTCTCCCTACCACTCCTGCCGCGTAAATAAGGCCCAGCACAACAGCCATCTGTATCGCTGGTTCGGCAAAAGAGTGAAGCCACATGCCAACGCGCTGTAACCACGTTGGTTTGGGAAACTGGTGAATTTGCCCGTCAGGCGTAATGAGGTCAAAGGTCTGGATAATGCGAGGTGTTTGACGCGCTCTCGCCGGCAACATTGGACATCCTCCTCGCCCAATCTATCGCCCCGACCCCCATCGCCAATTTAGCACTGCGCATTTCGCTTGAGTATCGCCACCCGCAGCAAGCCTCGCGATATTTCGACGCACGACAGGCAGTATCACGAACGCTGGGAACGACTAACAATGCGGCGCTGGACTACGCGCTTGCCACTCAAACAGGTTTTGAATTATTCCGAGTGCAATCTCCCGCTCTCCCATGATGATGAGATCGGCACCCAGCGACCTCAGATGCTCGACTTCGGCGTCTGAATGAGCGCGTGCGATGATCTGGATGCCTGGATTGGCGGCGCGAGCTTGTTGCACGATCTGCCCTGCTTCGAATGCTTCCGGTATCGCAACCAGCAAATATCGCGCACCGCCGAGATTGGCGGATTTCAGGACGTCGGAACGTGCAGCATTTCCAACGATGGTCTCGATGTTGCTCTCGCGCAGCTTCGCAATGACATTGTCTGCATCCTCGATAATGAGGAACGGCTGGGGGCTCTTCTTCAAGGCATCGGCAACAATGCTGCCAACGCGGCCATGGCCGACAAGGATTGTATGACCTGTCAAACGCGTAGCCTCGGGTGCCGCAGATGATTTCGCGGGCGCGGCGACCTGTCCTGTCTTTGCGCCGGAGCCGAAAACATCAACACCGCCGCGGCTGGGCGAAAGCGCAAGGCGTCGGGACAACCAATCGACCGCGGCGAAGATCAGGGGATTGAGCAGGATGGAGAGGATTGCACCCGCCAGAATGAGGTCGCGTCCTGCCGTCGGCAACAGGTTCAGCTTTACACCAAGTTCAGCCAGAATGAACGAGAACTCTCCTATCTGGGCGAGACTGGCCGAGATTGTTAATGCCGTTCCGACCGGATGACGAAAAGCGAGCACAATCAGGAAGGCGGCCATCGATTTGCCGACGATGATGATGAAGAGCGTGGCGAGCAACGGCCACGGCTCGCGTAGCACGCTCGCCGGATCGAACAGCATGCCTACGGAGACAAAAAACAACACGGCAAAGGCATCGCGCAACGGCAATGTTTCCTGGGCCGCTCGTTGACTTAGTGCACTTTCACTGAGGATCATTCCCGCGAAAAACGCGCCGAGTGCAAGGGAAACGCCGAACAGCTTCGCCGATCCGAACGCTACCGTGAGGGCGATTGCCAGAACGGCGAGGCGGAACAACTCCCGCGAGCCGGTGTGTGCGATGTAGTGAAGTATCCAGGGAATAACACGCCGTCCTACAACCAGCATGATGCCAACAAAGACCGCGACCTTTGCAACGGTGAGCAACAGCACACCGCCGAGCCCCATCCCGAGCCAGGATGCAAGCGGGTCCGCAGCAAGCGCACCGCTGTTCGCGCCCAGCATGCCAGCCAAAGCCGGAAGCAAAACGAGCGTGAGCACCATTGCGAGGTCTTCCACGATCAACCAGCCGACGGCGATGCGGCCCCGCTCCGTCTCCATCAGCCGGCGCTCTTGCATGGCCCGGAGCAACACCACGGTGCTTGCGACCGACAAGGCAAGTCCAAAGACGAGACCGGCGCCAATCGTCCATCCCATGAACAGCGCGAGACCTAGTCCCATCAGGCTGGCGACAACGATTTGGACAACGGCACCGGGCAGCGCTATCGCGCGCACAGACAGAAGGTCGTTGAGCGAAAAGTGAAGTCCAACGCCAAACATCAATAGAATGACGCCTATCTCGGCCAACTCGGTCGCCAGTCCCTGATCTGCGACGTAGCCCGGCGTAAAGGGTCCGACCGCGACGCCTGCCAGGAGGTAGCCAACAAGTGGTGGAATTCGAAGGCGCTGCGCAACTGCGCCGAACACGAAAGCCAGTCCCAGGCCGGCGACGATGGTGGCGATGAGAGGCGTATCGTGCTGCATTCTCGATTCCGTGTGGTTCCAGTTCAACATTTTGCCACGGTCGTACTTGCGCGCCCTGCGACCAAGTGAGGCGGGACGATGCTCAACGACAGAGCGGCAGTACTCTGGGAAATGCTGCTCAGGCAGAAGTTTTTCTTGAATGAGCCAACGTCGCCGAAATGCAACCGTTCGACAAGATCGTGGGCACGGTAGAAATATGGGATCAAATTGATTTGTTGCGGGCTCTGGCTCCGCTCTGATGAGCCCGCGCTCTGGTTAGCCCGCGTCCAGCCGCTCACGCTCCATGCGGATATCCACCTCGCGCTCGACATAGCGCCATTCCTCGGTGGCGCGCAGCGTGCGGACCAGTTCCTCGAACGTATCGGCATCGGCGGGCGCGTATTCGAACCAGGTCAGGAAGTCGAAGGGCTCGCCGAGATCGCGGCAGTGATAGAGCTGCCGGGCGACCACCGGCAGATATTTCAGGCTCGCCGCAATGTGGTGCGATCTGTCCTCAAAGATCTGCCGCCGCTCTTCCTGTGTCAGCTCCCACCACGTCGCCGATTTCTTGATCGGGATCAGCGCGGCATAGGTTGCCTCCACGCGGCCGATCTCGGATCGATCGGCATCAAGCCGCTTCTTTTCGTCGCGTTCGGTATAGCGCAGATGGCTGGCGACGCCGGCCAGCCGCCACGAGGTTGCCGAGGGCAGCATCGGCAGCGCGATCGACAGCGAATGCACGACCGATAGGGCCGGCGTGGGCGAAAGCGACGCGCCCCTGACCGGCGCGAACCGCGTCACCCGCCATGCTCCGCTATGGCCGCCCCGGAAAACCGTGAACATGGGGGTATGGAAGCGCGGAACTGCGGGCGATTCAAGCGTAGTCGGCGCCGCGTACGCCGTCATGCCCGGGCTTGTCCCGGGCATCCACGTCTTTCTTGCTGGCGGAGCCAAAGACGTGGATGGCCGGGACAAGCCCGGCCATGACGAGGGGAGAGATTGCGGCCGCTTTCTGCCCTGTGAATAGCGGCGAGAAACCCGCCAGCTTTCGCCTTTTATCGGCCCGTCCCTATATCCATGATCGGTTGGCACGGCCCTATGATTCGGCAAAAAACCTAACCCATGCGCTTCACGCCCCAATTCCTCGACGAACTGCGCGCCCGGCTTCCGGTCTCGGAAGTCGTGGGCCGGCGCGTCAAGTTGAAGAAGGCGGGGAGGGAGTTTAAGGGGCTGTCGCCGTTCCAGCAGGAAAAGTCGCCCTCGTTCACGGTCAACGACCAGAAGGGCTTTTACCACGACTTCTCCTCCGGCAAGCACGGCGACATCATCTCGTTCCTGATGGAGACCGAGGGCGTCGGCTTCACGGAAGCCGTCGAGCGGCTGGCTTCCATGGCCGGCATGGCGCTGCCGGCGGCGACCCCCGATGCCGCGCGGCACGAGCAGCGCCGCAAGACGCTCCACGACGTGATGGAACTCGCCGCAAAATTCTTTGCCGACACGCTGACCTCACGCAACGGCGCCAAGGCACGCGGCTATCTCGGCGACCGCGGCATTTCGCTGGCGACGCAGCTGCAGTTTCGCTTGGGCTATGCGCCGCCGGATCGTTTCGCGTTGAAGGAGCATCTCGGCGCGCAGGGCATTTCGACCGAGGACATGGTGGAAGCCGGGCTTCTGATCGGCGGCGACGACATCCCCGTTCCTTACGACCGCTTCCGTGACCGCGTGATGTTTCCGATCACGGATGCAAGAGGTCGCGTCATCGCCTTCGGCGGCCGTGCGCTGGAAAAGGACGTTCCGGCAAAATACCTGAACTCGCCGGAAACCCCGCTGTTTCACAAGGGCGACAATCTCTACAACCTCTCGACCGCGCGGCAGGCGACGCATAACGGCTCGCCGTTGATCGTGGTCGAAGGCTATGTCGACGTCATCGCCATGGTCACCGCGGGCTTTGGCGGTGCGGTGGCGCCGCTCGGCACGGCGCTGACCGAAAACCAGCTCGCGCTGCTCTGGAAGATGGCGGATGAGCCGATCCTCTGTTTCGACGGCGACCGCGCCGGTCAGAAGGCGGCGTATCGCGCCGCCGACCTTGCGCTGCCTGCTCTCCTTCCCGGCAAGAGCCTGCGCTTTGCGCTGCTGCCCGAGGGGCAAGACCCTGACGATCTCGCGCGCTCCGGCGGGCGCGGCGCGATCGAGGAAGTGATATCAGCCGCGCGTTCGCTATCTGACATGCTCTGGTCGCGCGAGATCGAGGGCGGCAGTTTTGCGACGCCCGAGCGGCGTGCGGCGCTGGAAGCGCGGATTGGCGAACTCAGTAACGGCATTCGCGACGAGGTCGTGCGGCGTTACTATCGCCAGGATCTCGCCGAGCGCCTGCAGCGCACCTTTGCGCCGGAAGGCGGCCGTGGCGGCTACGGCAGGGGCAATTTTCGCGGGGCCGGGGGCGGCGAATCAGGCCGCCGTTTTGCCCCCCGCAGCGGCTTCAGCCAGGGCCCGGCCAGCCGATTCGCGCCCCGCGGCGGGCGCGGACCGGGGGCGGGCGCAAGCCCCGTGATCTCGCCCGGTCCCTACCAGGCGGCCAGCCCCCAGCTCGCGACCAGCCCGATCATGCGCGGCCAGCGCAGCGCCATGTCCCGCCGCGAGGCGCTGATCCTGGAATCTTTGATTAACCACCCGTGGCTCCTGCACGACCATCTGGAAGAAGTGGCCGCCCTGGAACTGGCCCATCCCGAGGCCAACAAGCTCCGCGCCGGCATCATTGCAGCCTTCGCCAACGACCATCACCATTCCCCTGACGTCGAGGAGCAGGCCGAGAAGATGCGGGCCGATCTCGACGCGCGCGGATTAAACGAGGTTCTTCAAAGGGTTGAACGAGCGATCACGACCTCGGCGGTGTGGGGCACCAAGCCCGGCGCGGCGCGGGAGGATGTTTTGGCGACCTGGCAGCAACTCGTTGTCTTGCATCAGAAAACGCACGCCCTACTTAGGGAGAAGAAAGATGCCGAACTGGCGTTGGGCGATGAGCCCAGTGAGTCCAATCTGGCATGGCTGAAGGACGTGAGCGTCCGGCTGGAGTCGCTGGACGGCACGGAGGCCTTGATCGAGGGTTTTGGCGAGCTTTCGGGCCGGTTCCGAAAGAGCGTGTGATAAAAAAATGATGCGGACGGCGGCGGCCGTGCCCGCAAAAAGACTCGCCAAATCCATGGTTTGGCGGCAAAAACAGGGTTAAGCGAAGCTTAATGGTCCGAGGGTTACTTTAACGGCGCTGAAGGGCTATTGGCATAACACCGGCGATGGCGGGTTAACGGGGTGGCGACAGTCTGCGCCGCCCTTTGCGCGTCGTGAGCATGCGGAATACTCAGGGGCACGAGCGTGATCCGGAAAGATGGATATCCGGTTTTCCGAAACGATCACGCGCTAAGAGCAAGGATCTAGCGGGTTGGCTTTTCAAACAAAAGACATCCTGCCGACGACTTCAGTAATTCAGAGGCGGGTGGCGTTGCGCGCCATCCCGCACGAGCGCGTTTCGGGAGCTTGATGAATGGCCACCAAGGCAAAGACGCTGCAGGTTAAAGACAAGGAAAAAGACGACAAGGCAGCGGACGCCCCTGAGAAGGATTCTGCCGACGCGCCGTCGCCGTTGCTCGACCTCTCCGATGCCGCGGTCAAGAAGATGATCAAGCAGGCCAAGAAGCGCGGCTTCGTGACCTTCGATCAGCTCAACGAAGTGCTGCCTTCCGACACCACCTCGCCCGAACAGATCGAAGACATCATGTCGATGCTCTCTGACATGGGCATCAACGTCTCGGAAGCCGAAGAGGCCGACGCCGACGAGGAAAAGGAAGAGGCCGACGACGACACCGACAACGAGCTTGTCGAGGTCACGCAGAAGGCCGTCACCGAAGTCAAGAAGTCCGAGCCCGGCGAGCGCACCGACGATCCCGTCCGCATGTATCTGCGCGAGATGGGCACGGTGGAATTGCTGTCGCGCGAAGGCGAAATCGCGATCGCCAAGCGCATCGAGGCCGGCCGTGAGGCGATGATCGCGGGTCTGTGCGAAAGCCCGCTGACCTTCCAGGCCATCATCATCTGGCGCGATGAACTCAACGAAGGAAAGATCTTCCTTCGCGACATCATCGATCTCGAAGCCACTTACGCTGGCCCCGACGCCAAGAACAACATGAACCCGGCGTTGATCACTGGTGCCGTTGCTGACGGAGCTCCCGCCGCCGACGCCAATGGCGCGGCAGCGCCGGCGCACGTCGCCCCGCCCGCCGCTCCGCCGTCTCCGACGCCGTTCCGTGCCGCGCCCGCAGGCGGTGCGGAGACCGAGGAGAAGGATCCGGCCGAAGCCGCCGCCGAAGGCGACATGGACGACGACGAGTTCGAAAACCAGATGTCGCTCGCCGCCATCGAGGCCGAGCTGAAGCCGAAGGTGGTCGAGACGTTCGACAAGATCGCCTCCGAATACAAGAAGCTGCGCCGCCTGCAGGAACAGGACATTGCGAACCAGCTGCAGAGCGAGTCGCTGTCGCCCTCGCAGGAGCGCAAGTACAAGAAGCTGAAGGACGAAATCATCGTCGAGGTGAAGTCGCTGCGCCTCAATCAAGCGCGCATCGATTCGCTCGTCGAGCAGCTCTACGACATCAACAAGAAGCTGGTCTCGTTTGAAGGCCGCCTGCTTCGTCTGGGTGACAGCCACGGCGTCGCGCGCGAAGACTTTTTGCGCAACTACCAGGGCTCGGAGCTCGATCCGCGCTGGCTCAACCGTGTCTCGAAACTTTCCGCCAAAGGCTGGAAGAATTTCGTCCATCACGAGAAGGACCGCATCAAGGAGCTGCGTCACGAGATCCAGTCGCTGGCCGCGCTGACCGGGCTCGAGATCGGCGAATTCCGCAAGATCGTGCACGGCGTGCAGAAGGGCGAGCGCGAGGCGCGCCAGGCCAAGAAGGAAATGGTCGAGGCCAACCTGCGTCTCGTGATTTCGATCGCCAAGAAATACACCAACCGCGGCCTGCAGTTCCTCGACCTGATCCAGGAAGGCAACATCGGCCTGATGAAGGCGGTTGATAAATTCGAGTATCGCCGCGGCTACAAGTTCTCGACCTACGCCACGTGGTGGATCCGGCAGGCGATCACGCGCTCGATCGCCGACCAGGCCCGCACCATCCGTATCCCCGTGCACATGATCGAAACGATCAACAAGATCGTGCGCACGAGCCGCCAGATGCTCAACGAGATCGGCCGCGAGCCGACGCCCGAAGAGCTCGCCGAAAAGCTCGGCATGCCGCTGGAGAAGGTCCGAAAAGTCCTCAAGATCGCGAAAGAACCGCTGTCGCTCGAAACGCCCGTCGGTGATGAAGAAGATTCACACCTCGGCGATTTCATCGAGGACAAGAACGCGATCCTCCCCATTGACGCGGCGATCCAGTCCAACCTGCGCGAAACCACCACGCGGGTGCTGGCCTCGCTGACGCCGCGCGAAGAACGCGTGCTCCGCATGCGCTTCGGCATCGGCATGAACACGGATCATACGCTGGAAGAAGTCGGCCAGCAGTTCTCAGTGACGCGCGAGCGTATTCGTCAGATCGAGGCGAAGGCGCTGCGCAAGCTGAAGCATCCGTCGCGGTCGCGGAAGCTGCGGTCGTTCCTGGATAATTGATTACTGTCATTGCCAGGCTTGACCCGGCAATCCATCCAAAAAACAAACGGCGGGCAACAGCCCGCCGTTTTACTTTGTCTCAGTCAACGCGACCGCGCGCGAGCCTAGCGCCTCACTTCTTCTTCGCCCCAACCCGGCTGATGCTCTTGATCGCCAGCGGCGTGCGGCCGGATTTTTCGGCGATCTCGCGGTCCTGTTCCATGATGTATCCGCGTGCCGGCTCGTCGCCGTCGAGCCCGCCGAGTAGCTCGGACGGCACGCGCCGATTGGAGCGCTGGGAATCGTCTTCGTAGACGACATTGAAAAAGGCGAACTCGCCTTTGGGATTGGTTCCAGGTTTCTTCGCCATGGGCGGCTTGTGGTCGATCAGGGCGCCACTGTCAACCAAACCCCTCCGCTGCACCACTCGGACGCGCATGACCGGTGTCTTGCGGTCAATTTGAAGTGACGATTGAGCGCACGGCCACTGTCGCTGCACCCCAGCTCCGCCGAGCAATTTGTAGTTGAATGCACTGGTGTGAATCCACGACAAGCATCGCCGGTCAACAACCTCAATGCACTAACAACAGGTTAATCCCGCGCTGCCGACCCCCGTAGCTTACGAACAAAAGTTTCGCGCGCTTAGTAACCTTTAACCCGCGGTCGCTATCCTGGAACGTATTTCGCGATTAGGAATACTGCGGTGGTCGAAACTCGGATTGCTCCACGGGTTCGCGTTATGAAGGTCGCCAAAATCGATTATGGCGGCGACAAGTATCCCTGCGTGGTTCGCGACATATCCAGCACCGGCGCCGCGCTGGAGTTCTCCGATCGAATTCTCATTCCCGATCAATTCACGCTGATCCTGCCGGACGAGCGATTGAAGCTTCTTTGCAGCGTTGTATGGCGAAGAGATTACCGCGTTGGCGTGCGGTTTGAATAGTTCAAGCCGAGAGCCTGTGATTACGACAGTCGTGGCTATCGGGATTGTATGAGCCGGCTGATGCTCTTGATCGGCAGCGGCGTGAATAGCGACTGCTTGACCTGCCGTTCCGCGCGACGCCTGTCTTGCTGACACGCGCATCAAAACTCAGCGAAATCTGCAAATCTCCGCCCAGCTTCGACCGCGATGCCCCGCCACGTTCCGCGGCGTGCATCACGCCCCGAACCAGCCTGCAATTTCTCCGCCTCCCGGCCCTAGCGCCGCCGGCATCTGGCCGCCGCTACGGCCTTTCATCGCCGGCGAATATCGGCTCGGCCGCCTCATGGCCCGGCGCGGCTGGACATCAGCGCTTTACGAATTCCTCCGCTTCGGCGTCAAGCAGGCATGGGCCTGCCTGTTCGGTGGGATCGCTGTCTTCCTGATGATCGCCACCTGGTGGTTCTATCCGGCGACCGCATGGCTTCCGCGCTACGACTTCCTGTTTCTCTGCATGATCACGGTTCAGATCGCGCTGCTCGCGGGCAGGCTGGAGACATCGGACGAGGCGAAGGTGATCCTGATCTATCATTTCGTCGGAACGGTGATGGAGATCTTCAAGACGCAGGTCGGCTCCTGGATCTACCCGGAGCCGAATTTCTTCCGGATCGGCGGCGTGCCGCTGTTCTCCGGCTTCATGTATGCCTGCATCGGCAGCTATCTCTGCCGTGCGTGGCGGCTGTTCGATCTGGAGTTCTCCGATCATCCGCGCCGCCTCGGCCTGGCCGCGCTCAGCGTCGCGATCTATCTCAACTTCTTCAGCCATCACTATATGTTCGACCTGCGCTGGTTTCTGTTCGCTTGGGCCGGCTGGCTGTTCTTTCGCACCCGCGTCTATTTCAGGGTCTGGCATATCAGCCGCTCGATGCCGCTGTTGCTCGGGCTCGCGCTGGTGTCGGTCTTCATCTGGTTCTCGGAAAACATCGGCACCTTCACCAAAATCTGGCTCTATCCGTCGCAGCGGCTGGGGTGGTCGATGGTTTCGTTCGGCAAGCTCGGCTCCTGGTTCCTGCTGCTGATCATCAGCTACACGCTGGTGAGCCTGGTCAATGCGCCGCGGGAGAGGCGCAGCGATGCGCGTACGACCGGCGTCCGGAAAAGATTCAATGACATGCCGGATTTTTGGCATCCCCGACGTTAAGGAAGGTAATCGTGGCCGGTCCGATCTCAATCGGACCTGGTGGCGACGTCACTGCGGCAAACGGCGGAAGATCGTCATTGGGACCGAGCTCCAAAGCCGTTCCATTCAGCTTTACCTCGGCACTTTGCAGATCATCCGCCGACAGCGTGTAACGCTCGCTGGTCGCGGGCAATCGCAAGGTTGCGGCGGTCGTCCTGTCCGTATTGATGGCCAGCAGTGTGACGGCCCCACGCACGTCTCGCCGGCAATGCGCGTAGAGGTGCATTCCATCGTGCACGCCGGCGTCGAGAACAATGGTGCCCATCAGCCTGCGCCAAAGCAGCGCCGCCCAATAGCTTGGCCGCGGCCGCAACGTCTTCTCATCAAGCAGCCCGTAATCGCTCGCAGCCAGCGTGTTGTGCGCGACCATCTGGACGCCGGCCCTGGCAAGTCGGCCGAGTTGATCGAGATATCGGAACGTATCGAGGAAAGTGGAAGCCCAGGGATTGCCGCCGCAAGCGGCCTCGGCGGTTTCGGTAAGCCACATCGGCTTATCAGGCGCAAACTCATCCCGGAGCGATCGGTAAAACGCGAGCGTCTGGCCCGTGCTCGCCAACCACGCTTCCGAAAGCGCGGCCTCTGGTGTGGTTTGACCCGGAATTCCGGAGCATCGTTGCGAGAGGGCGCCGTAGTGATGATAGGAAAACGCGTCGATGCCGGGCCCGGATGCGACAAGCAAATCCCGCGTAGAGATGAATTCAGCGCTGGATTGCGACTCGGCCGTCTCGCCGATCGAACCGGGCCCCAGAACGATCGCATCCGGTTCGCTCGCCCTGATGAACGCAACAAAGGCCTTGAAGTCCCGCCCGTAGGCTGCCGCGTCGTAGCCTTTTGGTGCACCGCCCATGGCGGCCAGATTCGGCTCGTTCATGAACTCGGCAGCGGCAATTCTGCCGCCGACGGATCTGGTGTAGGCAAAGAGGCGACGCGCCTGATCGCTCTGCCACAGACCTGCTACGTCCCGGACACCGGGGCCTGTTGCCATCGAGGTCATGATCTCTGCGCTGGCGGCGTGGGCAAAGTCGATGACATCTTTCCAGCGCTTGCGGCTGAGCACCGCGTTGAAGCCGTTGGGCGGCGCGGCGAACGCTTCATCGTTTTCAGCAAAGTAGGTGCTATTGGCCCAGGTGCCGCTGACGCGCATGTAGGCCGGGGCCAGCGCCGCAGCCAATCTACGCAGTCGCGGGTTCGACAAGTCGATAGGCTCCCGATACGCGAAGAGATCGGGATTGCTGCCCGCCGGGATATTCCCGGAATTATCAGCGCCGCGAGTTGATGGCGCTGAGGCACTCGCCCTGTAGGGCTTCCAGAACCGTCCGCCGGTGACCTCGACCATTTCGACGTTGTACGATTGAAAGCGCTCGTCGATGGTACCGAGGCGCGGCAATCGTGAAGGGTCGACGGAAAGCGTTGGCGCCTGCGCGGATACGTTCTGGATTCCCGCTAACGCGGCAACCACAATTCCCATTCCGACTTTGAAACCACTGGACTTGGTCATGGCCATCGTCCTTGGCAGCCAAAGCGGGCGCAGGCCCGTGCGTTGATACTACGGCGCCACCAACTCCACCCGCCGGTTCAGCGCGCGGCCGGCCTCGGTGGCATTGGAGCCGGCCGGCGCCAGCAGTCCGACACCCGCGGTGCGCAGCCGCGGCGCGCCGATGCCGTAGTTCTTCACCAGCTCGGCGGCGATCGCCTCGGCGCGGCGTCGCGATAGATCAAGATTATAGGCGAATGGCCCCTGGTTGTCGGTGTGGCCGACGATGAAGACGCTCAGTCCGACCTGGGCGGTCAGCAGCTTCGCGATCTGCTCGAGGGTGGGCCGGCTTTCGGGCTTCACCTCGGCCCTGTCGGTGTCGAAATAGATCCCGTAGAGCGCGATGCGGCCGGTCTCGCGGAGGCCCTTGTCCATGACAGCCGCATCCACCATCTTGTTCTCGATCGTGCCTGTTACGGCGACGACGAGTTGCGCGTAGATGTCGCGGTTGTTCTCGCTGACGATGAGGCTGGCATAGGTCTCGCGGCCGCCGTCCACCTTGCGCCCGACAAAATAGCGGTAGTTGAAGCCGTCCACCCACATCTGCGGGATCGGCAGCGCGTCGACGGCTTCCGAGAAGGGAATGCCGCCGCAGGCATCGACGTCGCAGGCGAGCAGCGTTTCGAATCCGGCCTTCGCCAGTTGGGTCTCGAAATTGCGCGACACCTCCAGGATAGAAGGGCCGGGATTGGTGCGATAGGCGATGCGCGTGATACGCCCCTCCAGCCGCCGCGCGTTTGTCGGCTGGCCGTCCTTGAAGGTCGCCCCTTGCATCCGCGCCGCATCAAAATCCTTCACCTGATATCCCGTGATAACGCTGCCGCCGAAGCGGCCGATGCCGGGATAATCTTTTGAGCCGATCACGTCGCGCGTCTGCGCGGCGGCGTTCGTCATCGCGCCAAGTGACAATGCGAGCAGCACGAGGATCGGCCTGAACAGTGTGCGCGGTAAGCTCATGGGAAATCCATTTGTCCGAGAAACGATCGAGGGGGAGGGGCAGGACGAAGTATCACTTGTAAAGGTCGCGCCGGCAGATCACCCGGTTCAAATGAGCCGCAATCATGGCCGTTTTCGGGGGATTCTACCCCTGTGCGCTTTACCGCAACCCTCGAAGCGCGGCCAAGGACGTGCTAGAAGCCGATGCTTATTTGCAGTGCTCTCTCAGGAATGGCTTTCCATGCTCCGCACCGCCTTTACTTTCAGCGCCACCCTGGCCATGTTCGCATGCTTCAGCTCCCAGGCCGACGCCGCCCAATGCGGCAGCTCGTCCGCCGGCTACGCCGCCTGGAAGCAGGAATTTTCAGGCGAAGCGCGGGCCAAGGGCGTCAGTGCCGCGACCATCCAGGCCTTGATGGCGACGAACTACGCGCAGGCGACCATCAATGCCGACCGCGGCCAGCGCAGTTTCAGTCTTTCGCTCGATCAGTTTCTCGCCAAGCGCGGGGCGACGACGATCGTTGCGCGCGGGCGTTCTTTGAAGGCGTCGCAGGGCGCGCTGTTTGCTTCCATTCAGCAGCGCTATGGCGTGCCGCCGGGCCCGCTGCTCGCCATCTGGGGGATGGAGACGGGCTTTGGCAGCCAGCGCGGCAATCAGAACATGCTCGCCTCGATCGCGACGCTCGCCTATGACTGCCGGCGCTCGGCCTATTTCACCGAGCATCTTTACGCGGCGCTGCAATTGATCGATCGCGGCGTGCTCTCGCCGGGCCAGCGCGGCTCCATGCACGGCGAAGTCGGACAGACGCAATTCATGCCAAAAGCCATTTTGGCCTACGGCACCGGCAATCTCGAGAACTCCGCCAACGCGCTGAACTCGACCGCGAATTTTCTTAAAGCCCATGGCTGGCGCACGGGCGCGGGCTACCAGCCGGGCGAGCCGAACTTTGCCGCCATCCAGGCCTGGAATGCCGCAGGCGTCTATCAGAAAGCAATCGCGCTGATGGGCCGCCAGATCGACGGCGGGGAGTAGGGGGCGCAATCGCGATCGTGACCTGCGTCCAACTGCCGACATGAAGCCAACTGCGTCGTCGTCCCTGCGAACGCAGGGACCCATAACCACAGGCGGCAATTGTTGAAGCCAAGCCGTCAACCAGTCCGTTTTAACAAGATCGGCCGCGGCGTATGGGTCCCGGCTCAAGGCCGGGACGACGACGTTTCGCGCGCCGCTTTCCCATGGCATGATCTGAGCGAGAATTAACAAGGGATTCGCATGCGCAAATTTTCTCTGGCTGTTTTGTTCGGCGCCATTCTCCTCTCCACTCCCAGCTATGCCGCCCGCTGCGGCGGCGATTTCAACACCTTCGTTTCCGCGATGTCGCAGGAGGCGGCAGCGGCCGGCGTCTCGCAAGCGGTGATCAGCCAGGCCTTCGCCGGCATCACGCAGGACCCGGCAGTGCTCGCCTTCGACCGGCGCCAGCGCGGCACCTTCAACAAGACGTTCGAGCAATATGTCTCCACCCGCGTCGGTCCCGGGCGCATCAACATCGGCCGGCAGATGCTGCAGCGGCATGGCTCGTTGCTCGCGCGCATCGAGCAGCGCTTTGGCGTGCCGCCGGAAATTATCGTTGCGATCTGGGGATTGGAGTCCGATTACGGCAAGGGCGACATCGGCAAGATGCCGGTGATCCGCACGCTCGCCACCATGGCGCATGATTGCCGCCGCACCGAACTGTTCCAGGGCGAGTTGCTGGCGGCGCTGAAGATCGTGCAGCGCGGCGATCTCCCCTTGCGCGACCTGATCGGCGCCTTCGCCGGCGAACTCGGCCAGACGCAATTTCTGCCGTCGTCCTACATCAAATACGGCGTCGACTTCGACGGCAACGGCCATGTCGACTTGCGGCACAGCGTGCCCGACGTGCTCGCCTCCACCGCGAACCTGCTGCACACGAGCGGCTTCAAGGGCGGCGCGCCCTATGGCGAGGGCACTGCGAATTTCGAAGCGATGCGCGAGTGGAACAGGGCGACCATCTACCGCAAGACCATCGGATATTTTGCGGACCGGCTGGTGGGACGATAGCGAAGGTTCGTAGGGTGGGCAAAGGCGCGTTAGCGACGTGCCCACCATTTCACGACATGCACGACGACAGATGGTGGGCACGCTTCGCTTTGCCCACCCTACGGACTGAAACCAATAGATGAATCAAGCGGTGCGCTCACAACAATCTCAGTGTCGTCCCGGCCTTGAGCCGGGACCCATACGCCGCAGCTTCTCGGTTTGGCACTGGCGTCAGACATCTCCTGTAAGCAACAACCGCCGCGGCGTATGGGTCCCTGCGTTCGTTCGCAGGGACGACGCCTGATAGGTCACGCGCCACTTCAAACCTACTTCCCCTTCTCCTCCACTCTCCCGATCCGCTTCGCCAGCACCGCCCAATACGTCGCCGGGCGAAATCGTTGCAGCAGATCCATGAACCGCGCGTCGTTGCCGATCAGGATGCGCGGCTGGTTTTTCTCGATACCGGTGATGATGCGCTGGGCGGCAACCGGCGGCGTGGTCTTGGCGATCGCATCGAAGCGGTCGATCGATTGCGCGCGGCGCGCATTGTCGGTGATACCAGCGCCGGTGCGGGAGTTGCGCACGATGTTGGTCAGCACGCCGCCGGGATGCACCACCGATAGCCTCACCGGACTGTTTGCCATCGCGAGTTCGTGCCGCAGGCTTTCAGAAAAGCCGCGCACTGCAAACTTCGCCGCGCAATACGCGGTCTGGCCGGGCGGGGCGACGATGCCGAAGATCGAGGAGAGGTTGACGATGTGGGCTTCGCGCTTAAGCGACAGATGCGGCAGGAAGGCGCGCGTACCGTGCACCACGCCCCAGAAATTGATGTTGATCAGCCATTCCATCTGCGCCTGCTCGACCTCGTTGAAGGCGCCGAGCAGGGCGACGCCGGCATTGTTGATGACGATGTTCAGCGAGGGGTGGGCGGCGATGGCCGCTTGCGCGAATTCCTGGATCTGGGCGAGCTCGCCGACATCGACACGGTGAGTCGTTACCTTGCGCGTGGCCGCCTTACCGATCTCGCCCGCCACCTGTTGCAGCCCGGCCTCGTCGCGGTCGGCGAGCGCCAGGTCGCAGCCGCGCGCGGCCAGCTCCAGCGCGAGCGCGCGGCCGATGCCGCTGGCGGCGCCGGTCACGGCGGCCGCGCTTCCGGATATCGCAGTCATTGGGATGGACTCCATGCAGGTCGAGAAAGAAGGCGGGTTCCGCAACTTTCGCAAATTGGAACTGAACAATAAAGCGCTTCGGGCCTTAACGTCGACTACCCGACACTAAAGACGCCCTTAACCGGCAGGATCCTTTCCGAGGAGGCCACCATGGGACAATCAAAACCCCTTCGCGCGACGGCCCTCATCGTCGAAGACGATCCGATGCAACGCGACATGATCTGTCTGCTATTGGAAGAGAGTGAGGTCGATGTCATCGAATGCGAAAGCGCGGAAGCCGCGGAGCTGGTGCTGGAGCGCGCGGCCGACAGTCTGGTTTTGATGATGACCGATGTGCAGCTCGCCGGTAACATGGACGGTGTCGAGCTTGCGCACATCGCCAGGAGGTACAATCCGGAGATGGGGGTGATCGTTACCTCGGGCAGGCCGCTGCATCAGGAATTGCCTGATGGTGTCCAGTTCTGGGCCAAGCCCTGGGCGCCGCTCGACGTGATCCGCGAAGCGGAACGGATGGTGCATGAAAGGCGCCGCGCCGACGAACTGCGTTCGTGAGCGGCCGCGCCGCCTGCTTCCCCGTCGGATGCCGCCGTGTTAATGGCAGGGAATGACGCTGTCGTTCTTGCTGACCTCGCTGATCGTGGTCGCTTCCCCCGGCACCGGCGTGCTCTATACGCTCGCGGTGGCGCTGACATCAGGCGCGCGGCCGAGCGTTGCGGCGGCCTTCGGCTGCACGCTCGGCATCGTGCCGCATATGCTGGCCGCCATGCTGGGATTGGCAGCGGTGCTGCACACGAGTGCCTTGGCGTTTGCCGTGCTGAAATGGTGCGGCGTGGCGTATCTGCTCTATATGGCCTGGCAGGCGTTGCGCGAGACGGGCGCGCTTTCGGTCGACACAGGCCCGGCGGCTTCGGCGCGCTCCAGCCGCCGCGTCATCGTGACCGCTATCCTGATCAACATCCTCAATCCAAAGCTGTCGATCTTCTTCCTGGCTTTCCTGCCGCAGTTCGTTGCCGTCGACGAACCGCATCCGCTGGCGCGTATGCTGGAATTGAGCACCGCCTTCATGGCGATGACGTTTGCAGTGTTCGCGATCTACGGCCTGTTCGCCGCCTCCTTGCGCGACCACGTTATCACGCGCCCGAAGGCAATGGCCTGGCTGCGCCGGAGTTTTGCGGCGGGATTTGCCGCGCTCGGTGCCAAGCTGGCGTTCGCGGAGCGCTGAACGTTCTGTCCGTAGCCGGATGGAGCGAAGCGCAATCCGGGATAATCATTCCGCTCCGACAACCCCGGATTTCGCGGAGCCTGTCATCGGGCGCGCATTCGCGCGACCCGTTGGCTGCATCCGGGCTACATGTTCGCGTGTACCAACACGAAAAAGGCGGGCCCGCGGCCCGCCATTCTCCAAATTGCACCCGGAGTTGGGAGCCCGGGCGGAGCTGAGCACTCCACCCGGGCCAAAATTCACTTCTTCTTCGACTTCTTGGCCTTCTTCGCCTTGGCCTTTTTCGCCTTCTTCGCTTTCTTAGCCATAGTATCCTCTCAAGGTTTTCATGGATTGAAACGCGACACCGAGGCATGCTTGGCGGAGGGCCAGCCTCGCAACATCCTCGATGACAATCCCAGCAGATTCGCAGGCCCATGCCGCGTGCCGTCATGGCGTTGTCATCGCGTTATCCACAGTTGTTATGCATTTTGATGCGATTTTTTGCCGAAACGAGCCTCGTCACGGCCGCCGCGCATCGCGCGCATCATGCTTAACGATGTCCCAACGTCGACGATCTTCATCAATTCAAAACCACGGTTTGGATTGGCCGGCGGCAGTCAGGGTCCGTTAAGCGGCGCGGATGCACCTTTGTCCCGCAAGACGACGGGGATCGTCGTGGGAGAAGGCTCGAGGCGGAAGTCCTGAGCGGACGTTAGACAACAGGGGAGACGGGACGTGCGCGTCCCGGGTTCGCGATGCTGAGCGTTCCGACGCTTTGGACGGTGTTCGTCATCAATTTTCTCGCGCTGGGCCTGATCTGGGCCTACGTCATGCGCAGCTATCCGTCGTTCGAAGCCGCGCGGTTCTGGACCGGCTCGGCGTTCGTTGCGGCGGCTGGTGCTGCGATGGCGATGCTGCGCGTGGTTTTCCCGGATTCGCTTGTGCCTTTGCTGTTTGCCGGCACCGCATTGGTCCTGGCGATTTGCCTGGCTGCGATGGGCATCCGCAAGTTCTTCAATCAGTCCGTTTCCTGGCGCCTCACCGTGCTGGTCACCGGGCTTGGCGCGGCCGGATTGTGCTTTTTCACTTTCGCCTACGACAGCGTGCCCGCGCGCATGACCGTCTTCACGATCGCCCAGGCGCTGCCGATGGTGCTGAGCCTGAAACTGTTGCTGAGCCGGCATGAGGGTCGCGTCAATCCGGGCGCGCGGCTGGCCGGCGTCGTCACCATTCTCATCATGGCCATTTTCGTCGCCAGGTGGATCGGCGCGGTGACCACCATGGGCGGCGGCGGGTTCTCCTATATGCATTTCAGCCCGGCGCAATCGGTCGTGATCCTGGTGCTGGTGTTCCTGTCGATGTCGTTGAATTTCGGCTTCCTGCTGATGGCGATGGACCGCCTGCGCAACGAGGTCGCTGATCTCGCGCTGCTCGACGATCTCACCGGCGTCGGCAATCGCCGCTATCTGCTGCAGCGCCTCACCGAAGAATGCGCGCGCTCCGAACGCAGCGGTCAGCCGTTCGCGCTGCTGGTGATCGATCTCGACGGCTTCAAGGGCATCAACGATACCCACGGCCACGCCGCCGGCGATGCCTGCCTGCAGCATTTCACCCTGATGGCGCAGACCCGCCTGCGGCCCGGCGACATGCTGGCGCGGACCGGCGGCGACGAATTCTGCATCGTGCTGCCGTCCTCGACGCTGCGCGAAGGCGCCATGATCGCGCGCCGCGTGCTGGAGGTCTGCCGTGCGGACGCCGAACAATGCACCGGCAACGACATTCCGATCGCCGTGTCGATCGGCGTCGCGCAATGGGCCCGTGAAATGGGTGGGTATCCCGACCGCCTGATTGCGGCCGCCGACCATGCGCTGTACGACGCCAAGAAGGCCGGCCGCAACGGCTTTGCGACCTACGACCCGGCGCCGCCGCTGGCGCCCGAACCCGCAAGCCCGCCAATGTCCGACATGGCCCTGCGCAAGCGCGCCTGAGACGTGCTATTCAGGTCCGTCACTGGACTTCGAGCATGAATTTTCGCCTCGTCGCGGCCGCACTGTTCACCCTCCTGTTTCCCGCTTGCGCCGTCGCGCAAACGCCCGACCTCGCCGCGATCGCGCGCTCGTCGGGCACGCCAGATATTCCCGGCCTGAAGATGGTCTGGCTCGCACCATGGGGCGATCTTTCAAAATCCCATCCCTGGCGCAACATCATCGTGCACCAGACCGAAGGGCCGGCAGGCTCCGCGCGCGGCGGCGCGCAGGCGCAGTCGAAGAACCCGACGCGTCGCGGCGTCATGGTCTGGGTCGAAACCGACGGCACGGTGTACTGGGCGGTCGCCGAACATCTCGTTCCGACCCACGGCGACGGCGCCAACCGCAACGACAACAAGTACATCGACAACGGCCCGACCTATCGGCAGGTGATCGGCAACAATTCGATCGGCGTGGAATTCGCCGGCAACTATCCCGACGTGACGCGCGGGCCCACCGAAGCACAGGTCGCGGCGTGGCGAATTCTGGTGAAGGTGCTGCGCGCGCGGTACGGCATCCCGCTCGATCGCGTCTATGCGCATAACTGGATCGACTACAAGGACGCCCGCTATTGCGAAGGCTGCGCGCTGGCAAAAATGGCGCGGGAGTGGGGGGAGTAGTTGCACCATCCCGCTGTCAGCGCGGATAATCTGCGGACGTATGATTGACAGGGCTCTCTCAACTCGTCGTCCCCGCGAACGCGGGGACCCATACGCCGCGGCCGTCGTAGTTGGAGATGATCGATAACTACCGGCGTGTAAAATCATTACCGCCGCGGCGTATGGGTCCCTGCTTTCGCACTAGCAGATGCACACATCGTGGCTGCGACGGAATGACTCGCTATGTTGATTTGGTCTTCCATGGTGACGAATTGCTGTGATTCTGTGTCTGGC
>NZ_JADPJL010000025.1 GCF_023073415.1 Bradyrhizobium sp. 190
CCAATAGTTCGTCAGCACCTCCAGCAACCTGGCCGACAGCATGACGTAGCGGTCTTTCTGTCCCTTGCCCTGCTCGACGCGCAGCACCATGCGCTGGCGGTCGATAGCCTCAGGCTTCAGGCGGGTCGCCTCGGAAATACGCAGGCCGGCGGCATAGCATGTCGTCAGGATCGCGTGGTGTTTGAAGCTCTCGATGCAGCCAAGGAAGTGCAGCACCTCCTCGGGGCTGAGAGTGACGGCCAGTGTCTTTGGCGCCTTTGGGCACGGAATGATCTGGTCGAAATCCCAATCGAGGCCGAGCGTGACGCGGTAGAGGAATCGAAGCGCTGCGACGGTCACGTGCACCGAACGTGGCGCCAGCTTCTTCTCGTTCGTCAAATAGACCTGGTAGGCGCGGATATCCTCCGGGCCGAGCAAAGCCGGCGATTTAGCGAAATGCCGGGCGAACTGCGAAACCTGCAGCAAATAAGAATCCTGTGTGTGTCGGGACAGGTTGCGGACCTGCATATCTTCCATCATGCGTAACCGAAGCGAGGTCATAGCGAACTCCTTGGCAAGAGGGACGCTGCGCACGGGCAGCAACACCATCTTGCCAGGGGCAAGCTCTTCTGAAATTGGATGGATTACATCGCTGTGCGGGTGGTGCCGGGGTCAGAGACACTGGCTGGCTTCAGGGGGATGCGC
>NZ_JADPJL010000083.1 GCF_023073415.1 Bradyrhizobium sp. 190
ACCATGCCCATCGAAATAACAGCCTCCGAACTCCCAAAAAGGAGCCGAAACTGACATCTCTACTTTGCTCAGTGCTGACATTTTAGCTTTGCTGCTACATCGGGCATTCACCGATCGGATGTTATGGAACGACCGCTTTGCGCGAGAACGCCACCAAACCCGAACAATTTCCATAGTCCGTGGTTAGGCGACAACCAAAGTGCTCTATTGCCGGTCTTTTTGCGGAAGGTCGCCTGAACGGCCGCACGGGAAGGCCATTTGGATGCTGGCGCGCAGGATGTTTTTGATATCGGCAGGAAACGGGCGAAGGGATATGAGCCGTAGCCCCTCCATCGTCTTCAAAACGCTGTTAGCGTTGAGGTCCTTCTTGGAGGGAGCGCAATAACACTTTGGCATCTGACCGATCGCCGCGGTCCGGCTGATCGGCGAAGAATTGTAATTCGTGTTGCAGCAGAGTGTGTGCACGTTCGCTCTGGCCTTTGGCGGCGAGAAGGCCGGCAAGACTGCCTGCCGCGCGCAAGGCAAATCCTCGTTGGCCGCGCTGGCGGGCGAGCGCGAGCGATTGCTCGAAATACCGTTCAGCGAGTGCCGTATCATGGATTTGCGCGTGCGCGGCAAGCCTTCCTTCGATACGAAGGCACTCGACCTCGTACCAGTAGTTACCACCCCTCCCGAAAACGTTGCGCGCCTGCTCAAGACAACGTCTAGCTTCCGCCAGCTTATCGGTGCGGACATATGCCTCAGCGAGCCAGCAAAGGTAGGTGGGCAGCCAGTAGACAAGGTGCGCCGTCTGCAAGAAATCGCGCTGCTTCTCCAACGTGTCGATGCCCTGCGCCAAGCGGCCGGATTCGACCTCTGACCAGCCGAGAAATGACCGCGCCACCGAGATCCACAGCGGTAGCTCCCGTTCGATCGCGCCCGCAAGCACCCGCTCTGCGAGAGCCTGGACCGTTTCTACGTCCCGCTCCAGTGTGTACAGCATGCAGACGTGAGCATAGGCGTACCCGAGGGTATGAGCGTGCGACAATCGGTCTGCATATTCGAGCGCGTCTCGCCCGTGTGCGACCGCTTCGGTAACCCGGCCCAGTAGCCAGCAGGAGACGCACAGGTTGGATAGGCTCGTGATCTGCACGTCGGTCCCGTATATGACCGCCGTTCCACGGTCGGCGGTTGCATCGTAGAGTTTGGCTGCCCGCTCGAGATGATCGCGCGCCTTTTCAGTCTCCCCGTCAAGCAGCGACGTGCCGAGCAATCGGTGGCCGACCATGCGATCGGCCCTTGTTCCTTTCAGCTCGGCGAGCGTCAGAAAGTCTCGCGCCAGCGCGCCGGCCTCCCGCACATCGCTTGCAACTCGTAGGTACGACCACCGCGCGTACAGCGCTGGAAAGATGCGCGGATCGTTGTCCAAAGCGCGGCAGAGCTCGATGGCGCGGCTGCTTACATCCGCGACCGCGTCGGCGCCAAACCCCCGTAGCGCGATCGTCGGTCCGATCAGCGCAATCTGGGCGTTCAGCTCCAGATTGTCCCGTTCAAGTCCAGCAGGGAGCTTCCTGATCTCCTCACGCGCCGTGTTAAGTTGTGCGATGGCCTCCAGATTTGCTGAGCGCTCGGCTGCTTGCTTTGCCGCTTTGAGCCACATCTGCGCCGCTCGCGAGGTGCGGCCGGCCTCCGACAAGTGCTGTGCGAGGTAGTCTGGTTCCCTGTTGGCGATCTCCGGCAGCTGGAATTCGATCTCCTCGGCGACGCGGGCGTGGAGCTCTCGTCTCTGCCGCTTGAGGAGCGAATAGTACGCTACGTCCCGTACCAGAGCATGCTTGAAGGAGTAGACCTTTTCGTTGTCATCGCGCTCGAGCCCTATCAGTCCGGACGCGCGCAGCCGCTCGAGCGCGGGTTCAAGGGTGTTGTGGTGCTCGCTCGCAACAGCCGCCAGAAGTCGATGCGAAAAACTGCGCCCGATCACCGACGCGAACTGAGCGATCGCCTTGGCATCGCCGAGCCGCTCGAGACGGAGCATCAGGGAGTCGTAGAGCGCCGATGGCACTTCGGCGGGCCCACTGGCGTCGACCCTTCGTCCGGCGCCCGGATCGACCTGGCCGGTCTCGAGGGCCGCCGCCGCCAACTCTTCTACGAACAATGGCACGCCGTCCGACCGCGCGACGATCTGCTGGATCAACTGGCTTGGCAGACGCTTGTCGCGGACCACGGAGCCGGCGAGATCGCGGCAGTCGTCGTCGTCAAGGCGCTGAAGAAGGATGCGCTGCATCATCGGCGAACCGCTACGAATGGTAGTCGTCCGGCTGGTGATCACGAGCAGAATAGGCGCGTTGCCGATCTGGCCAGCGATACGCTCGACGATCTCGATCGTCGATGGATCGGTCCAGTGAAAATCCTCGACCAGTATCAGGCCCGCGCCGCCGTGGGCGTGCGACGTCAACAGCTGCACAACCGCGTCGCGCGTCTTGCGACGCCGCTCGCGCGCATCGGGAACTGTCGCGCTCGATGTGCCATGCATAGGCAAGCCAAGCATTTGGCCGATCAGCATATACTGCTCCTCGTCGCCGGCAGGCGTCGTGGCGAGGAATTCGCGCAGGCGCGCCGAATTGGCCTCGGCGCCTTCATCCTTGCGAATACCGATGCGCTGCTCGAGGGTCCTTATGATCGGGTACAGCGGCGTGTTCTGGTGCTGGGCTGAGGCTTGGACCGCTAGAATCAAGTTGTCGGGCAGCCCGGTTTTGTCAGTCAGCTCCAGCGCCAAGCGCGATTTGCCGATCCCGGGCTCCCCTGTGATCTCCACCGTGTGCCCCCGTCCGGTCTTCGCTAACTCCCACGCTTGCAGCAACTGGCCGATTTCGGCGACCCTGTTGACCAGGGGCAAGGCATTGCGACGGCGTGCGCGATGCGCCACGTCATCTTCCAACGCCTCTCCCAGAACGAGGAAGACTTCAATTTGCCGCGACAGTCCTTTGAGCGTGCGCATCCCGAGCGGTCGCAAGGAGAATTTACCGCGTAACAGGCGCTTGGTCTCACCGCTGATCGCCAGTGAATTGGGCTCGCCTATTTCCTGCAACCGGGCTGCGATGTTGGGCGTATCGCCGACGATCTCCGTTGCGTCGTGCACATGGCCCCGCCCCGCCTTGCCGATCACCGCCACGCCCGTGTGCAAACCGATCCGGACGCGAAGCGGTTCTTGGATCGTCGCCGTCGAGCGCTCGCTAAGCTCTTGAATGCCCTGCAATAACAGCAGGCCAGCGTGCACCGCGCTCTCAGCCTCGTTCTCCGACGAGAGGGGATACCCGAACTCGGCGCGAATGCCATCACCGATGTAGTTGACGACGATGCCCCCGGCACTATTGATGCACCGTGAGCTGATCGCCTGGAATTCCAGCAGAATCTCTCTCAAGTCCTCAATGTCGCAGCGCTCAGAGAGACCGGTTGAATCAACTATATCGCAGAACAGAACGGTGACCTGCCGACGTTCAGTTGTTCTATCGTGAAGGTCGTCCATCATTCATCCAGGAATTCTGACGATGTTCAGCGGATCATTTGAGCTTTGCTTCTTCTTCCCTATGAGTTTGAAATCCTTGTCGTCTACTCGGACCCATCCATCGAAGCCAGGTCCCGCGACCCTTCAGGCGGCCAATCGACGGTCACACTAATCTCGATCACTTCAGACTAGGCTTCCAGCTCAGGCGCCACAAGCGCCACTCTTGCCGTCGGGCGGCCTCTGAGCCGGCCCTCACTCGCTCAGCAGGTCCGCAAAGAATGGGTTTAGCATGCGCTGTTGCGGATCCGCTGCTTTAACTTGCACAGAGAATTGCTTCCATCTCGCCCCGTAGGCTGCCTCGACATGCCGCCTCTCGACGAACGGGCTCTGGTTGAGCAAGGGAATGCCGTTCTTCTTGTACGCGAACTCATTGAATTCTTTTAGAAATCTGTCCCAAGCCGGCTTATCCGTGTAAGCATGAATCGGGTCGATCGAGAAGACGTCTCCGTCGTGCGTGTAGGACAGAATCGACTGCGTGTCCTTCCGAATGAAGTATGAGCCAAGAGGCATGTTGCAGCGAAAGTCGTACTTCTTGAAATGCTTTTCACTGAACTCCAGGTATTCGCGCAGCGCATCCAGCCATTGACTGCGCGGGAAGGCCCAGAATGTGAATGCATATTTCGCGGATGACGGAGTCCTGCTGTAGTCGATCGTCTTGTCGGGATTATACAAGGTCGCCCCGCCCACCAGCTTCAGCGTCGACATCAGCAGCTTGCTGCCGGCAAACCAGGCATCAAGGGACGCATTCCTGAGCGGCTTGGTCGGGATGCGGCTGTCAATGAACCGGCCCACACGGGCCTCGGTGTGATTCCACAGCCTGCGCCGACCGGCGGCGAATAGCGACGCGAACGGCCCAACCTGGTCAACATGCTTTCGCGTCTGGAAGTGTGCCCTTCTGCCGACCGTCCAGCAGATCAAGCCTTTCGACGCATCGATGATTCTATCCACTTCCTTCTCGGTCAGATCTTTGATCGGCCGCGGCAGGTAGCTGAACTGGATCGCTTCCAGCGGCTTGATACGAAAGGTGACCTCGTAGACGACCCCACACAGACCGTAACTCGAGCGCATGAAGTGCAGTAGAGCGGGGTTATTCGCATCAGAGGCTTCTGCCAGATCACCGCTGGGCGTCACCCATTTGATCCCTGTGATGTATGAGCCGACCTGCCCGAACTCGCCCCCATCCAAACCGTCCTTCGTATGGCAGCAAGCCGCGGCACCGAGCGTCATGTTCCCGATTTCGATATTGGTCAGGAATTGGAGGTTCTGCGCGCGCAGTGTCCGCGATGCGACGATGAACTGAAGGCCCGCCTCGGCCGTGAACGTCATTTTCTTCGGATCGATCTCAAGGGTCCGATTCATGCCGGACATGTTGATGATAGTTCCGTCCGAGGATGCGCACGGCGTCAAGGAATGATAGCTGCCCATCGCCCGGACCGGACCAGGGTAGCGGCCGACATCTTTCAGGATCGATTGAATCTCGGCAACGTTGCACGGAGACACGAGTTGCGCGGGAAAGGCTGTGATCCCGCCATCGTAATTGCGAACCATGTTTTTCATCTGTCTCTCCCCCACGAGCACCCTTGACGGGCGAAACATGTAGACCAGATCTTTCCAGTTCTACCGACGTTGGGATCGAGCATCGGCTCGGTCATCATAAAGTTGAGGCTGTTGCCGGACAGCTTCACCGCGCAAACACGAAATCAGGCGCGTCGACCAACGCGGGTTGCAATTCCATCGCATACTATCCGAGCATCCATTCGGCCGACAGGGAAAATTGCTGGGTTCGTGCCGATTGCGCGCCAAAGTCGAGGCAGGGCTGCAGGCCGGCGGACCGCCTACTTTGCGGGTCAGGCCCCATATCGGTTTCTGCGATGTCACGGATGTCGGAAATCCAGCGATGCTCGCTGCGGCGCACTTCTTTACGACGACGGTCCATCGCTGAAGCCATCTGAAATCCGGGATATCGGGTCTAAAGATCAGGTATAGGCGGAACGGGGGAGCTCTCCGACTTTCTTCGTCGTCCAACAAATGCTCAGCGAATGTCGCAACCTCGTAGCGTACGCCATACGGCGACTTCGCGAGGAGTTGAGCTTCTATGGCGAAACGTTCCCCTCGGTGCAAAGCCGATTCACGTCGCATCGTGCAATCCCCGCCATAACCATCGGCAGCAATTCCCAGCAAGCGCCTGCACGAAATTGACCTCAGTTTTACTCGTCTGCGATCGGCGCGAATGTGAAGCAGCTCACGTTTGTCGTAAGATTTTGTGCAGCCGGGGTCGCAGACGCTGTAAACCTCACGAGTTTGGCGGCATGATTGTGAGGATAGCAACCGGCCGAGCGCTATTGCCGCTGCACCCACGCGATCGTGTAAGGGCTTGCTTCAATCGCCCTGATGGCGCTCGCGCTCGATACTGCGTGTCGGTTTGGCACAGAGACGTTTTAGTGATAATGGATAGCAGTTACTTGCAGCCGAAATCAATTTCAGACGATTACCTTTGGTGAAAAAATGTCACGCCAAAACGATGGCTTTGATTTCCATCATGGCCTGCTGCAGCGGTTGCTGGATGTTGCTTATCGGGCCATCAACTTCTTTGTAAGGTGGGATCGACTGCCGATTCCCTTGATCGGGGCCGCCAATCTAGGGGTGTTCCGCGACAGGCTGCGGGCGCACAACCTTCACCATACCGGTTACGGCATTAACACATCAGGTGACTGGAGCGCGGGCAAGGAGCGTTGGCGTACGGCCGATGGCTCGTTCAACAGCCTCGGTCATCCGCGGATGGGCATGGCGGGATCCCGGTTCGGCCGTAACTTCCCGCTGCCCGAGTGCGTGCCCGACAGCGGAGACGAGCTGCTCGATCCTAGCCCGCGGGAGATATCCCGAGAATTGCTGGCACGCCGCACTTTTATTCCCGCGGAAAGACTCAATCTTTTGGCCGCCGCGTGGATCCAGTTCGAAACACACAATTGGTTCAGCCATGGGGTGCCCGAGCCGGGTAATGAGTTCAAAATTCCGCTGCAGCCGGGCGACAATTGGCCCGATAGCGAACGAGTCGACGGCTGCATGCAGATCCGCCGCACCCTCGCGGATAAGACGCCGCGCGAAACATGGCTCGGCGCGACCCCGACATTCCAGAACATCAACTCCCACTGGTGGGACGCCGGACAGATCTACGGCAGCAGCCAGTCAAGGCAGGCGGAGATCCGTTCCGGTACGGACGGGAAGATCGCGATCGGTCGCGACGGCATGCTTCCGCCAGACCCGAAACATCGCGGCGTCGATCTCACCGGCTTCAACGACAATTGGTGGGTTGGGCTCAGCCTCCTGCACAATCTTTTCGCGCGTGAGCACAATGTACTCTGCGACGCCTTAAAGGCGCGCTATCCGGCCTGGCGCGACGAGGAGCTGTTCCAGCGAGCGCGCCTGATCAACGCGGCCTTGATTGCCAAGATACACACGATCGAATGGACACCGGGCATCCTCGCGCATCCGGCGCTGGAGTTCGCCATGCGTGCCAATTGGTCGGGTGTGCCCTCCCATGTGATGCGTGCGGTGCTCGGCAAGGACAGCGAGGCCGCCTACGGCATCATCGGCTCGCCGACGGACCAGCACAGCGCGCCCTACGCCCTGACCGAGGAGTTCACCTCCGTCTATCGCCTCCACCCGCTCATCCCGGACGAGATGAACGTGCGGCGGCTCGACACCGGAGAGCAGGTGCTCTGCGAGTTGGTCAACATGCAGGGTAGGTTTACGCGTCGTTTCATGGAGGACCACGGCTTCACAAACCTGCTCTACTCCTTCGGCACCAATCACCCGGGTGCTATTCAACTCTATAATTATCCCAATTTCCTGCGCCGGTTCGAAAAGGATGGCCAGCCGCTGCTTGACATGGCCGCGATCGACATCATGCGCGACCGCGAACGCGGTGTTCCGCGCTACAATCGCTTCCGGGAGTTGGTCGGCAAGCAACGCGTCAGGACGTTCGAAGAAATCACCAGCATACCCGATGCGGCCGACAAGATGCGCAAAATCTACGGGAACGTCGACCGTGTCGACCTCCTTGTTGGACTGCTGGCGGAAGATCTGCCGAAGGGCTTCGGCTTCAGCGACACCGCCTTCCGCATCTTCGTCCTGATGGCAACGCGGCGGCTCAAGAGCGATCGCTTCTTTACCGACGACTATCGGCCCGAAATCTACACCGACTTCGGCCTGGATTGGATCAATAACAACGGCATGAAATCTGTGCTGTTGCGGCATGTGCCGCAACTCGGCCCGGCGCTCGAAGGCGTCAAAAACTGCTTTATGCCCTGGAACGTGCTTTGAGGTTTTGCTGTGACCTTCACCATCACCATTCCGGGCATCATCCGTCTCGTCGCTGTCACGACGCCGGACGAGGTGCTCGCCGTCAACGATGCAAGCATGGTCCAGCGCTCATTATCCGGCCGTGGCGGTCTGGTGAACCGCTTGGTCGCCGCCAGGTTCGCGGTTTTCCGCTCGCCGGACGGAGACATCTGGCCGGCGTTCCGCGATCGGCCCGATCTGTTGCGCGGGGAGCGCCAGACTGCGCTCGAAGCCAGGCTCTCCAACGTCGAGCCGTTGCTGCGACGGATCGCGCCTGAGATCGCCGAGCTTGGCGACTACGTTCGCGACGGGGTAGCGCATCGCAGCACGGGCGTCATCGTCCAACAAGCGGTGGGCCGCCTGTTCTTTGCCGATTACGCCGCAAGCGAGAAATCCTACGACGCCGCGCGAATACTGCAGAGCTGGTTGTCGGCCTGGCCGCTGCACGCGTTCTGGATCAGGCGCAGCGGCGCGCTGCAGGCCTCGCTTGACCGGATCATGGACTTGTCGCGCGGCGATATGGCTTGCGCGCACGCCACCGCGCTTGCGGTGGACAACATCGTGAGGTCGATCAAGTTGATGCGCCGGCTGGCGCGCCACGGCGACAATCTGGCGAAGATTGGACCGCAGGATGCGTTAGCGCGCACCTTGCGCGCACCATCGCACGTGGTCCGCGAGGTGCGCGATGAAGGCAGCGCCGGTCCCGTCCGGCTCCGCGCACGGTCGCTGGTGCTGCTGGCGGTGGAAAGCGCCCGTCGGCAAAGTGCCGATCCGAGCTTCGCCTTCTTTGCCGGCGCCTGGAATCGGTGTCCCGCGCACGGCATTGTTCCCGCTTTGCTCGCCGAGGTCTGGCAGGCAGCGAGGACCGACACGCGAGGCTGCACATGAACGACGCGATCTTCAAATCAAACCAGGCAATCTCGACGTGAAGAACCGCATTTTAGGCTCCGTCCACCGTGCACCCGGTGACTATCCATCCGGCAAGGCGGGTGATGTGCTGACGGTCGAATTCACGATTGCCGGCGTCCGTCCCTTGTTTCGGCCTCAACGGCGGCTCCGCGTTCAAACGTAACGAAGCCTTCTCGTTTCGGATCGCCACCGACGATCAGGATGAGACCGATTGCTATTGGCACGCCATCGCCTGACAGCCACCCGCGTTCGTACGGACTTCGAATCCGTCAGACGATGCGGCAGGCCATCAATCCACTCAGACAACGCTCTCGGTTGCCGGATCGAGCAGCCGCCCTCACCGCAGTCTGTCTTTCAAATGCAGGAAAAGCTTGCAGCAGCCAAATGCGCTTATCAGCGCCGGGGGAAACATGATCGTGGCAAGCAGCAAAGACGACATGCTGGCAGGGCCGGCCCATCTTTCAAACAACCAACCCAACGCAAGATCGATGGAAACAACCAGCAAAGCGAGAGCAAGCAGCGGCAAAAAGAGTCCCGTAAACATTGAAACCAAGCTCGGTGCAGCTTTCGACCAATCGATGCCGTCGAACTCAAGGCCATGCCGCATGCCTTCAGGGATGGCAGCCAAATCGGATTTCTCGCCTGGCCCGATATCTTCAGAACCCGTGATTCGCGGGGCTGCACCATTCATTTTAATAGCCATGATAATTGAACAACGTGATTGTCTTTAAAACCAATAATCGGCGCCCTGACCGCGCCAGTATCGCGGCATTCTGCAATGCTATAGCAGCGATTTGATACCGTTTATAGGCAGGAACAAACTTAATTTGGGTTCCACAGGAATCCGTCTGTGGAGACAATAGCCGCGGCCTTTAATAAAAATCCGCGGGCGTCCTCACTCGCGCTGAACCCGATGGATCTAGTTACTCGGCACGCGATAATGATTTAAGCCGCTTGTATTAATCTCAATATCGAAAACCGTCCTCGAGCGATCGCTTGATATTACGCGCGCTCACCCTTCAGGGAATTAAGGCAAAGCGAAATTCCGAGGTCGCGTCCCACGTGCCTAGGCGATGATGAACAATTTCAAATCTGGTGCGTTGTGCACGACCAGTCAGCGATCTGCAGTCGGTCGAGAGCGCAACGATGGTCGTTCGAATCCTGTTCGTTTCATGGGCCGTTTTCCTGCTGGCATCGCAACTAATTTGCGGCTGCGCCACATTCCTGCATTGGCTTTCGGCAGGCTAACGGCCCCACGCAGCGATGATGTCCGGCCGACGAGATCAGTACCAGGGCCACCAGCTGTAACGATACCGCGGATTACCGTAGTTGCCAGGTCCGGCGTACGGTCCATAGAAATTCTTGTCGCCATAAACCCACCTGGCGACGGGCCGTCGCACATTCGGTCGATAGCAGTTTCCCGCCTCGTCGCAGATGACCTTCGCAGCCGTGATCAGCGAATCCGAGGCAGGCTGACTATGGCTGAGAAGCGGCGCTGCATCGGCATTGGTAGCAATCAAAAGGCCGGCCGCCAGCACGGACGCACAGATCGGTCGCATGTTTCTTTCTCTCCTCGCGAATTTAATAGCTGCTTCGAAAATGCAGAGACTCGAAAATACAAGACTGACGGCTGACTGCAGGCAATCACCTCCACCTCCCCGGGTTGCGGCCGGCTTATGTTTTGGCCCCGCGTCCCCTGCACATGTTCGGGAATGGCGTACCCAGCCATAGACGGCCTACCTGATCGAGCCTACCCCGCCTAACCGGATGCTGACTAGGGCCTTCCACGCGTATTTTTCCACGATTATCTGGGGTTTGCGCTTCCTTGGCGAACTCAGGCTCCACAAACTGGCCTCGGCGGCACCGGCGGCAATCCTATGAATTCTTCGCGCTGGCGGCTTGGAATATCGCAACGCCATCGGCGGTATCGGCGCAGCTATTTTGGATCTCGATGACGTCACTTAGGGTATCAATAAATTCGCGGGTCAATCGCGACGGCAGCAGATGGCGCGGCCGGACGAGCCGCCCCGTTACCTTCACCGGCGGATAGAACGGCCGCGTTACCAGATCGGTTGCTGGCGCCCCCATCGCTCCCAGCCCGTCAAGCAACGCCAGACCTGCACCGGCCCGCACCAGTGCGCAGGCAACCGTAGACTGCGACACCTCAATTGCAATCTTCAACGGCACGTCCGCATCCGCAAAAACGCGTACGGCGTGGATTCCCAAAGGAAGCTGCCTGCTCAGACATATCAGCGTTTCATGCTCGATATCAGCGGGCGCGATATGAAGCTTCGATGCCAATGGATGCGTACGCGGCATGACGCATCCGAAATCGGTGGCCCAAAGATCGGTCACAGACACACCGGGCGCCGCGATGGAATCGATGACGAACCCCAGATCTGCCTGGTGATTGGCGACGTGCGTGGCGACTTGCAGCGCACTCATCGACTGGAGCGTGATAACGACATCAGGCCGCGACCTGCAGAATTTTGCTATCGCGCTTGGGAGCAGCGCATTTGCGAAGGCGGAGATCGCCGCGATATTGAGTCCGCCCGCGCGCCCTGCTCCCAGGTCGGCGGCGCGCTTCTGGACGACGTCAAAGGCTGCGAACGCCCTGACTGTCTCGGAAAACAACGATCGGGCTTCCGGCGTTGGCAATAATCGCTTTTTCCGTCGCAAGAATAGCGAGAATCCGAGCCGTCGTTCCGCCTGCTGGAGGGTTCGGCTGACGGCCGGTTGGGAAATATGAAGCGCCTCGGCCGCCGCGGTAACGGTGCCCAACTCCATAACGCGTCGGAACACCTCCAACTCCCGAATGCTCAACATCATAACCTCAAAACATGATTGATACAGCTTTCGGTATTTTGAACACATGCATCTTGAGACGACAATGGCTGCGGGCGGCCAAAACAGGCCGTGTTCGCTGGCCCTGGTCGTCAGGCCGAATCGTCGAAGGTCTCATCCATGAGCGCACCAAGGATTGCGGCAATCAGGGCGTTCGCGCTGCGAATTCCGTTTGACCATTGGGGCCCCTCTCCGGCGTTCGCAGGCCAGCCACGCACCACGCTCGATACCGTCCTGGTGCGGGTCACAACCGATCGTGGCACGGTGGGTTGGGGCGAAGCCTATGGCGGCTTCTGGTCGGCGGTCGTTCCAGCGATCGACCAATGGGTTGCGCCACTGGCGATTGGCCAGAAAGTCGACGATGTCGAGCTGCCGGCGCGGATTGAGCGAACCCTGCACAATCTCGGTCGCGCGGGCGCCACCATTCACGCCATCAGCGGTCTCGACATCGCTCTATGGGACATCCGAGGCAAACTTGCCGGGGTACCGGTTTCGACTTTGCTTGGCGGCCGCAGGCGCGATCGCATCGCGGTTTATGCATCCCTGCTGCAGTACAACGGCGACCTGGAACGGGTTCGACGTATTGTCGAGCGCGCACTCGGCGACGGCTTTCAGCAGATCAAATTGCACGAGCGCACGTCCGATGCGGTCGCAGCGGCCCGCGACGTGGCGGGCCCGAGCGTGCCGTTGATGGTCGATACCAATTGCGCGTGGTTGCCCGCGGATGCAGTCAATGCCGTTACCGAAATGGCGCCATCGAATCTTCTGTGGATCGAAGAACCGATCTGGCCGCCGGAGGATTTCGCATCGCTTGCCGCGCTGAGGCGGGCGTCTGGCGTTGCAACCGCAATCGGAGAGAACGCCAGCAATGCTCTCGATTTCAAAAAAATGCTCGCGGATGATTGTGTCGACTATGTTCAGCCCAGCGTGATCAAGATCGGCGGCCTCACGCCGCTTTGGCGAATCTGCACCGAGTCGGAGGCGGCTGGAGCAACCTGCGTCCCCCACTCGCCATTCTTCGGCCCGGGCTATCTCGCGACCATCCATGTGCTGGCGGCCAAGGACCGAACGAGCGCCCTGGAACGATTTTATTGCGATCTTGCCTTCGATCCCTGCGGCAGCTTCGCGCCGATTGCGGCAGGTTTCATGGATATTCCCGACGGGCCGGGTCTCGGCGGCGATCCGGATATGGATCTCATAGAACGATATAGCGCCTAAAAACGCGATGACGCGCCTGACGACTGATGAGAAACCGGACTCGAAAATCATGATCCATATAAATCGACGTTCTCTTCTGGCGGGATTGACATCCGTCGCGGCCACATCGCTGGCGGGACCACATGCGCAGGCGCAACAATATCCGCAGCGTCCCGTCCGTGTCATTGTCCCTTACGCCGCTGGAGGCGCATCGGACATCGTCGCACGCCTCGTAGCCGGGGCCATGGGCGAGAAGCTTGGACAATCGCTCTTTATCGACAACCGGGGCGGCGGTGCGAGCATGATCGGCACCCAGGCAATCGCGACTGCCGCGCCCGATGGCTACACGATCGGCGTCGTCGACAGCGCGTTCACCATCAACCCCAGCCTGTTCGGGACCAAACTGCCGTATGACACGAAAAAGAATTTCACGCCGGTATCACTGCTGGCCCGCACCTCCTTGCTGCTGGTTGTTTCGGAATCTCTTCCAGTCAGCAACGTAAAAGAATTGATCGCGCTCGCGAAGTCGAAGCCGGGTGCGCTGAGCATGGCAACAGCCGGGCTCGGCACGGCTGTCCATCTCGGCTGTGAACAATTCCGCCAGGAAACCGGCATCGACGTTGTCTCGGTGCCATATCGCGGCGGAGGGCCATCCATTATTGATCTGCTCGGCGGGAAGGTCGATTTTACTTTCAGCACGATCCCCACCGTTCTCGCGCATGTTCGCGACGGCAAGTTGCGGGCGCTGGGAAGCACGACAGCACGGATCGCACAACTGCCTGACGTGCCCAGCATGGCGGAGGCCGGTCTGCCAAAGGTCGATGCGGCGCCGGACTTTGGAATCGTTGCGCCTGCCAATCTGCCGGAAGCTATCCTCAATGAACTCAGCGCGGTCGCACAGGCCGCGCTAAAATCCGACGATTTGCGCCGGCGCCTCGATGAGATCGGCTACGAACCGATCGGCTCCACACCGCAGCAGTACATTGCCCATATCGATACTTCGATCGAGAAATGGCGCGACGTCGTCACGACCGGCAACATCAAACCTGAATGAAGCTGCACAGCGCCCGCTATGCGCCACAACTTTCCAACGCCTCCGCGGGTGGCCCCGGTTCGACCGGTCCGCAGCGCGCCATCAGCATTTCATTCGTTCCCGGAATCAAGGCGGCTTACCTCCAAATTTTGGGCGCGATACCTCCTCGACGTTGCGGCGTCATCGCAAATCGTTCGGTGATAGCGAGCGACGCTGTCCAAGGGATATCTGGCGAGGAACAGGTCCAATTCGGCTTCGGCGACAACCGGCGGATCATTGCGAAGCGCCATATACACCGCTTCCCATTCGCTACAGAATTTCCGCTCGTCGACTTCGGCCAAGACGCTCTCACTTCGCAGTTCATATATATCGAACGTCTCGGCGAAGCCCTTGGGGGTGATCCGGTCGACACTGCGAAAGCAAAATCGTGAGCCCACGCGCTCCCTCAGGGCGGAGCTGACGAGGATCGAGGTTCCGTAGTTCTTGTTGAGCCCTTCGAGGCGCGCCGCGAGATTAACAGTCGCGCCGAGCGCGGTGTAATTCATGCGGTCTTCTGACCCGATATTGCCAACGACGGCCTCGCCGGTGTGCAGGCCAATCCGCGTATTATACGCCGGCCATCCTTCCCGCTCGAACTCGGCATTGAGGCGATCATTGGCACGTCGAAGCGCGAGCGCGGCAGCACAGGCATTAGCCGCGTGATCCGGGTCGTCTGCTGGCGCGTTCCAGATCGCCATGATGGCGTCGCCGATGAATTTGTCGACGGTGCCGGCATACGCCACGATCTCGTGCGACATCGCGGCAAAGTATCGCGATGTATACTTCATGACCTGTGCCGGGTCGGCCTTCTCGGTGATCTCCGTGAAATTCACCACGTCGGAAAACAGCAATGTGACTTCCCTGCGCGTTCCACCGAGTTGCAACGGAGTCCCGGTTTCAATCAACTTCTCCACCAGCCGGCGCGGCACGAAGTGCGAGAATGTCTCAGTGACGGTCCGCATGGTCGACACCGACCGGCCGAGTTCATCTATCTCACGAATGATCGAACGCACCGGCGGCGCTGAGGAAGGTTCGAACCTCTGAATTCGATCGGTCTCTGCGGCGAGGGCGCGCAGGGACCGGGACAGCAGCGAGCCGATCAGAAACACGATCGGGACCATCAACGCGACGAAACCCAGCGTGGCGGCAAACAGCCGTCCACGCTCGGAGAGGATAGCGGCAAAGAATTCATCGACCGGCGCCACCACCGCCACGCGCAAGTTGGCGGGACCTGACCTGGGGATGGTCTGGAACGCCGCGGCATACAGCCGGCCGTCCGGATCTTTAAAGAACTGCTCGGCGATTCCATTCTCGCGCCACGCGCGGATCGCCTTCAGAACACCCGCCATATCGGTCTCACGCAGGCGAGGAATCGTGCCGGAAACTTCCCTTCCGAGCATTTCCGACATCCGGGGATGGGCCAGAATGCGATCGTCATCGTCAAACAGGAAAGCGACGCCGGAGGCGGTTAGGTTCTCTTTCTTCATCACCTCCTGTGTCACGTCCAGCAACAGATCGCCCGCGCTCACGCCGCCCCTGCCCTGTTTCAGCGCGGACTGAACGGTGTAGCCCTGCTTACCGGTTGCGAAGAAAATATAGGGCCCGGTCAACCAACTGCCATCGCGGCGAGCGCCATCCTTGTACCAGGGGCGCTCGCGTGGATCGTAGTCGAGCGGGCCCGGTAGCTCCCTGATCGTTTCGAGCTGGTCGGATAGAAACAGTCTTCTCGATTTGACCTGGCTCGGGTCAGACCGCGAAATCAGAACCATTCGGAACGCCGCCTGTTCGGGCGCCTCCAGCCTCGCGCGCGTTTCCCGCCCCGCACCATCGATGGCGTCCATTTCGATAAAGGAACCGTCATCGTAACCGACATAGAGGTTGAAGAGCTGGTTGTTGTTCTTCAGCATGGCGGCCAGCAGCGCGACCAGCCGCGGATTGTCGTCGATATCCGCGGATTGGACCGGCGGCAGCGCATTCAATATTTCGAGATTGTCCCGGACCAACTTCAATTGCGAGCCGATCCGGTCAGACGATAGTTCGGCGACTTTCCCGATGAACTGACTGGCGGCCGTTTCCGTGACCGCGGCGATCCGCTGAAAACTGAGATAGACCAGCGTCAGACCGATAACGAGCACGATCGCGACAAACAGCGCGATAATGGAGGTCTTGAACCCTAGCTGTACGCCTCCTTGTTTCATCTTCGGCTCACGATCGATCGCGCCCCGCTCAAAACGGATTAACGAAATTGATGATCGCCACTTGCCGCAGCAGCACCTTGCGGATCACATGCGTCGCCTTGACGTGCCCGGTGAAAATTGCGGCTTCGCCGGTGGCGCCGGCCGGCAATGCGCGCGCGAACTCGGCATCATCCAGCTTGATCCGCACGACGAACGGAAGCGACTGAACGGCTTTCGGTGCAACGGCCAGCCCGGACGTCTGGACCTGTCCGGTGGCCACCGCCTGAGGATGCTTTCGACCTTCGCCGCGTAGACCCTGCCGGGCATCACCTTGAACGTGACTTCGGCGTCCTGCCCAGGCCGCACATACCGCGCGTCGTTCTGCGCAATTTCGACGCCGATCAGCGTATCCGACGTGTCGATGAACGCCATGACGGGCGCGAGCGGCAGGTTCGCGACGCGCGCGCCTTTACGCAAGGCCACGTTGGTCGCATAGCCGTCGGCAGGTGCGCGCACGACCGTCTTGTCCAAATTCCACTGCGCGCCTTCGAGTTGCGCCGTGAGTTGGTCGACCTCGGACTGCCTCTGCTCGACGTCGAATTTGCGGCCCGAGTCGCGTTCGAAGAGCTGCGTCATCTGCGACAGCCGCGTGTCGGACAGCTTCAATTGCGCCTTGATGGCCTTGACCTGGGCATCGAAAGGCGTCGGATCAATCCGAAACAGCACCGCGCCCGCCTTCAGCGGCTTGTTGGCCTCGACAGGAACGTCGATGACTTCGCCCGCGACGTCAGGCACGATCGCAACCGAATTCCGCACCACCAGCGCAGGCCCTTGCGGCGCGCCCCACCCCATCGGAATGAACAGCAGCAAATTGAGCAGCAGCAGGACGATGAAGGGCGAGGCCTTCCAGACCAGGTTGAAGGTGACGATGCCGAAGCGCACCAACAGGAACAACAGCACGAGGTACACCGCCATGATCGCGACCATCATGACCGTGGCTCCCTGCCTTGCGAGGCGGGTACATCGACATAGGCCCAGATCAGTGCGACGACCGGCCACAGCGCAAAGCCGCAGATCAGCGTGGACCCAGCCGGCGACCGTTACCGCCTGCGCCTGCGGGTGGCCTCGCGTTGTCGCAATGTGCCCCGGCAGCCAGCCGGCGATTGTCGTTGCACTCACTCCCAGCATGAAATCATCACATCGAAGCGCGCAGACTCCCCTATCGCGTGCCCCCGACTCGATTGGAGTTTCACGCGCGATCTGTTGACGATTCCGGGATGCTAGGACAACTCGACATTGTTGTGATGTGCAGTTTGTGCCAATCTGGGGGGCGCGAAACCGGTCAAAACATAGCTTAATTCTAACAACACGGAGGCTGCGTGATGCCTCGGCCGATCTCGGTGAACAGCTCCAGCCTGGACAGCTTCGAAGGCCTTCATCAGGCGATTCATGGATCCCATGTCGAGGTGATGCAACTGGGCGCCGGAAAGTTTTGTGGCTTATTGAGCCATGTCAGCATCGGAGATCTCTCGCTCAGCATCGGCTCATTTTCCGTCGGCGTTCGCACCCAGCGCGTGCCGACCGACGACAAGCTCGTTGTCGGAATGCTGCTCTACTCGGAAGACCGCGTCACCCACTGGTCTTTTGATATGCGCCCGGCGGATGTTCTGGTGATGCCTCCCAGTACCGAGCATGACGGAATTTTTCGTGGCGCTGCTGCGTATGCTGCGATCCGCCTCGATCTCTGCGAGGTCACGTCTCTGTTCAAGGGCGAACCGAGATTGAGTGATCCCGCCGCATGGCTCGACAAAAGCCGCTATCGGGCGGACCCTTTAGTCAGCGTTGCAGCAACACGCCGGCTGCCTCTGATCGTTTCCCGTCTGGCACAGCACCAGGGTGCCTTATCTGACGATGCCGCCGATTTCTGGAAACGGTCCATCGTGGACGCCGTAACTGGAACGATCTTGCATTCGTTACCCCGGGACTCCAGAGGACCTCTGCCCTCGGCGACGCAGTTGGTGGGAAAAGTCGACGATTACCTCGATGCGGCCGGCCTCAGACCGGTCCACATTTCCGAGATCTGCGCACACCTCAACGTCACCCGACGAACGCTGCACCGTGCATTCTTCGACGTTCTGGGGCTGGGACCGATAACGTTCCTGCGCCAAAAGCGGCTTTGCGCCATTCACTCCGTTCTAAAGGACAACGACCCTGCAACGACCACAGTCGCGCAGGTCGCGATCCAGCACGGCTTCATCGAGCTCGGACGTTTCTCTCATTACTACCATTCGCTATTCGGGGAATATCCATCGGAAACACTTTGCGGCTACGGCGCGCGGGTCGATCCGCAGTCGAGATCACGCATCATGGCCGGCGCGCGCTCATACTGATGTCGCCTGACCACTGCACACGCCGGCAGGTCTCGCCGAAAAACTCGGTCCAGCCGCGTCCATCTCCTTTTTCTGGGGCAGATCGGTCACGAAGATCGAGGCTCCGAGCCCCCTATTCAAGACAGCAAACCAGTCGCCGGCCATTTCCGCTACACCGGAAGCCGAATGCCCGCCTGAACTGACGTATCGCGCAGCGACTGAAGCGTTCCTCGCGGAGAACCGCATCGCCCACATTTCAGAATCGAACATGGATCCGGTTGGACCTCGACCGGCAACGCAACCGTCGGGCTGCCGCATTGTTCGCAAACCAGCTTGAATGTTTGGCCACCCATCAGGGCGACGCTCGTTTCAACACCCATGTCGTATTTATCCATTCGGACTGCAGCAATCTGCCATGATTGCACGGTTAAAAAATGCACAGCTATTAAAAACCCGATCAATTCAAGAGCCGGCCCGTGCGCCGCCCACGGCGCAACAAATCCAGATTCCTGTTGGATCCTGCAATGGCTGAGCGCATTTAACCCTAACAGGGGCCGGCGATGGCATATCAGCTTGTCGAGCTATCCGCGCGACTATCGTGCCGCTGAAGCCAGGGCGCGATGAGCCTCTGTCGCCCGACGGCGCCGCGATGTCGGACGAGATCCCGAGGCGGTATGACGTGCTGTAACTTCACTCCAGCGGCGTCACCGCCATCGACGTCAGGAATGCGTTCAAGACCGTGGTCGCCGGCAAGCAGGAGTGTTCTACCGCGCCGACTTTCACTGGACGGCATTTGCCGCGGGGTCCCACAGCGGCTGTCGAACAAGATCGACAGGCCGGTCTCGATCAGTGGAATCCTTGAGATAGGCCCTTGGGCCATCTTACTAAAGTACCTTAAACCACCGGAATTCTCTGCGATCCACCCATTCGTGGTCTGGCAATTAATGAGGCCTGGCTGGGCTGACAATGTTGGTATGGGGCCCCAAAGCCTTATCGGTCCCGCCGACTGGAACTGTGCTGGGAGGCACCCTGCGCAACTAAAAAATGGTTAACCCGCGCAGCGTGGCGGTTTGCTCGGACATCGCGCAGCAAAAACATCACATCCCCCAAAAAAGTGAGAAAAATGAATGACATCAAGGCCTGCCGCGACATTAAAGAACCAAATCTCAGTTCCGCTGAATCGCCGCCTCGGTTACAAATCAGCGTTAAAATTTAACGGGATTGGCGTAGCGCTGGTTGCATGGGCAGTTGGGGCGGAAAATACCTGAACCAGACGGCATTTCGGGCGGCGCTGGGGGCGCTTTTGCTCGCCGTGGTTCTGTGCGCCGGTGCCAGTGCCCAGGTCGCTGATAACGGTTCTCCGCTGGAGGGGGACGCCTACACGGCGGCGGAAACCGCTTACAAGGCGTTCGGCCAAGGCGACTACAAGGCCTCTGTGGCGAGCGCCGCCGAAGCGGTGGCGCTCCGTCCTGGTCTCCTCCGCCTGCACCTTCTCCTGATCGATTCGCTAGTCGCCGCGGGCGACCTCACCCAGGCCGAGCAGGCAACAAAGACCGCAGCGGCTGCGTTTGCTGGCAACCAGGATCTCGAAGGGCGGCAAGCCAATATTCGGCAGCGCCTCGCCCAGCGGCCGGCCGGCGAAGGCTACAAGGCGCTTGAGAAGGGCGATGCCAAGGCGGCCGTCCGGGCGGCGCGCAGCGCGGTCGAATATGCTCCGGACTCGATGTCCTACCGCCTGTTGTTGCTGAGCGCCCAGCTCGCGGACAATGATCTGCCCGGTGCCTTGACGACTGCCACTGAAGCCACTGCGCTCGATCGGACAGACCATGTCCCCCTGGTGTGGCGCGGCTATATCAACCAGCGACTGGGAAAGCGCGCCGAAGCCGTTTCCGCCTTTAACGCTGCTCTCGCGATGCCCGGCCTGACCGAGGCTCAGCAAAAGAATATCCGCCTGATCGCCGCGGATGCAGCTCTTGCATCGGGGGACTTCAACGCCGCGATAGACTTGTTAGGCAACTATTCGCGAACCGATCCCAAGGTCATCACCCGACTGACCGACGCCGAAGGCGCACGCCAACGCGTGGGGGTGCTACAGAGCCACGGCAATAATACGCCGGCGCCGATACAGAACTGTTTAGCCAATGCCAGTGGTGTTCGCTGCGAACTCGAGGCACCTCTGGTTTCGAGTATTCTGACACCCGTTGCATCTGCTGAAGAGAAAGCTGCAGCAGAAATCTATGAAGCGAAAGAACGCGCTTATCGGGCCGAACGGGACAAGAACTACAAATTAGCCGTCGCCGAGGCGCGCAAAGCCGTGGAGCTTGAACCCGATGCCGTTGCGAGCCGGCTTCTGCTTGTCAACATCCTGATGTCTGCCGGCCACCCCGCGGAGGCCGAGACAGAGGCGACCAAGGCGATCAATGCGGGGCATGCGAATGCCGAAATCTACGCGCAACGCGGATATGCGAGGAGCAAGCTCAAGAATTTTCATGGTGCGATGTCGGACTGGGAAACCGCCCTGAAGCATGGCCTTCCTTCCGGTCAAGCCCGCAACATCAGACTTTCGCTCGCCGATGCCGCCTTGACTTCCAACGAGCCTCTGCGGGCGTTGCGCGCGTTGCAGAAGTTGGCCGTCAGCTATGACACGGCGATCCGCAAGGCCTATGCGCTGCAGGCGCTTGGGCGAAAGGAAGAATCGCTTCCTGAGTTCAGGACAGCGGAACGGCTCGCAACGACCACTGTTCAGAGGGACGGCGCACTGCGCGCGCAGATCAACACGCTGGTCGAGTTGGAGCGCAAGCCGGAAGCCCGCGTTTTGTTCGATCAGGCGATCGCCCAGGGTAGATTGGGTTCCATCCGGGATGCCGACGTTGGCTACCTCGCCGTCGCCGTTGGCAATGATGAGATTGCGCTGGCTCGCTTCGATCGCGCGCATGCCCACCGACGATTGCCGGCTCGGGCCACGATCGATGCGGGATATACCGCTATGCGTCGCTTCGAAAATCCAAAGGCCATCGCCTATCTGATGGAAGGAATCGACGCCAAGGCAGGCGGACGGATCGATATTGACGATCAAAAGCTGTTCGAAACGCGCCGGACGGTTTCAGACCTGGCCCGCGTATGGGGTATCAACACTTCGGTTACGTACGGCAAAGTTGGTTCGGCGCCCAATCCGTTCCTGACGATAACGGCACCCAGCAGTTACACGTCGCAACTGGGAACCGAGTTCTATTATCGCCCTGAAGGATTCGGATACAGAAATGGCGCGATATTAGAGCTGTTCGGTCGCCTTTTCGAAACCCTCTATGACCAGTCCGGCGGGCCAACGGGCGGACGCACGACACAGGGCATGGTAGGCGCCCGCTGGAAGCCGTTCTCGAACGCCAATCTGGTTTTTGAAGTCGACAAGCTCATTGCGCTTGGCGATGCGGCACGTGATGACACGCTGCTGCGCGCGCTCTACTCCTACACGGTCGGTACAGATCTGCGTGTTTTAGATGCGAGCTGGCCGACCTGGTACGTCTACGCGGAAGTGGATCGCTTCCTCGAGAAGCGACAGCTAGTGGCGATCATGGAAGGCCGCTTCGGACGAAGCTTCCGGCTCGATCCCATCAGCAGCAAACTGGTATTCTTCCCGCACGCCGTGCTGGCTGCAAACTACGACGATTCATTCGCAAACCGTTCCGCCTACTCGGCCGGCGCAGGTGGTTCGTTGCGCTATTGGTTTGGCGAGACAAAATACATGGCGCCCCCCTCGTACTGGGAGCTGACGCTGCAGTATCGATGGCGCCTCGCGGGCGACCAGAGGGCCCAAGGCATCTTCGCGCAGACGTCGATAAACTATTGAACGGGTGCACATCTGCACTCGCTTGATTGCCACCGCTTCGACCAATCAAAATAGTGGTGGCCGAGCGTCTCATTCCTTAGTGGAAGTGAACGCTCGGATCAGACCAAACAATTCAGCCAGCTCTGCTATTCAAAACAAAAGCCACCTTTCGGTGGCCTTCGCCGTTTTCGGTTGTTGCGGAGAGGTCAGATCATGCCACGGCTGGCACGCGTCTGGCGTTGCGCCGGTACATGCCAAAACCCAGCCCCGCAAAACCAAGAAGCATCATGATCCAGGTGGACGGCTCCGGCACGGCAGCAGTGAATTCCACCTCGCTGAGCATTATCCATGCCTGCTTGTTTACGTTGAAAGAGTTGGCGTTGAACAACTCATCACCAGGATACAAGCTGTGGTAATAGAGCGAGTCCGCCAAAAGACCGCCGCGTAAAAGCTGGAACTGAAAATCAGTGTCTTGATCATAACTGATTGGTGTATCGAAGGTGAACGTCGCTTTCTCGACGACTGACGAAAGAGCTGAGAAGGTGGGTGTCAGTGCCTGCGTGACACCATCAATGCTGAAGTTAATCTGGCCGGGCAGGCCAACGAGACCGCCTTGAAGACTGTTCACCGCTTGCAACGGGTTGGCGAAATAGAGCGTGATCTGGCTGATCTGGGATCCGGGCTTCAGAAAAAAATTCAGGACGGGGTCGGTGTATTTCCAGCCGACATATTGCTGAGGTCCGAGCGTATAATCGGTCGCTGGAGCGATGCCATTGGTGAGGATGCCAGTCCCTCCCTTTAAGGGCGCCGCCTCCGTAGTCGAGTTCACGGCTGGCGTCGTTCCTACGTACGCCCCGTCCAAGTAGTTGTAAGTGCCCAGCGAGACCGTTCCGTTGCCATTGTTCATCTCGTAGCTGGTGACGGTGACCGGCACCGCCGAAGCAGCCGTAGAGCCCAGAAAGGCAGTAGACAGAGCAATGAGCAAACCAGACCGCAGCGACATATTAAATTCCTCAAGAGGTGAACAATTAAATCGAACACCATCGTTTATTGTTACCAAACTATTACCATGGGCCTTGCCTGATGCAAGACGCATCTTTCGCCGCCGCGTTTATCGTTAACAGCGTGAACGCGCAGGTTGTTGCAAAGAGCCCCTGAAGTAGGCTTCAGTTAGATTAACCCTTCTTTTGTCTGAACGCGGCTCGGTCGCTGGATGGAAGTCCTGCCCCTTTGGTATGCGATTGCGCGCTGGCGATCTGCGTGATCCGATTCGGCAATCCGGACCTTCCAAATTAGTTAATCCTCATTTAAATCGGCTTTCGGGAGCCTTTCGCCGGAGTTAAACCCATCGCACGATCGGATTAGTTCTGCCGCCGACCGCCTGGGACGGTGCCCTGCCGCGAGACTACCGGGCTGCTTTGCCGACAGGGCCAGGATTGGGCACTCGCGCGAACTCGTTGGTCACGCCATCCGGAGCCGGTCCGAGAAAAACGAAAAAGCCGCGGTCTGTGACCACGATGTCGCCCCTCTGCAGTAGGCTATCGTTCATGGCCATATCCGAAGCGATCCGCGCGGCCTCGGCGGCAGAGGGTGGCGGCCGCTTGATGCGGCCGCTCTCCTGCGCAGACGCCGCTGTGCTCAACATCAAGGCGGCCGGGACGAGGAAGGATTTCCACATAGCTTCCGACACAGGAAACGGATGGCCATTTATAGCCGCCCGAACGGACACAAATCGCGTGGCCAAATGTTTGATCAAGCTTGCGGCAGCACCGCTCCCGACTTGCGGTCACGGGACCCGTGAAGCCGGACGGAGCTACGTTCCGCAAGGCTATCACGCGGGTCTCAGCGTCGCCATAATGGGGCGCAAGGTTCAGGAATTCATCCGGACCTTGGCCATCCCCGAGCATACCGTAGCAGCGAACCTGTTTTCCGAGCCCGTTTTCGGCTCGATGTCTGGCCTACGATCAACCCCGTCCAATTGACCGCGCAATGCTCTTTCGAGCTGCAGCCAATCACTGTCCTTTACCTCGGTCGATTCATTCAGCGCGGCAAGCAGCGCGCTCGTCAGCCTATCCGGCATGGGTCCATCCTTCTGCGCCATCCGGCAATTCTCGCAGGCCACAAGCCCGAAGAAAAACGGCAGCGCAACCTACCCCAGGGCGCTCATCGCTCCGACACTAATGGGAACCCGACCGCGCAGCGATTCGCAAGCCGGCCACCTGACTTGCCATACCTTTTTCCGATCAAATGACGAACAGCGCCGATAGCCGGAAGTGGCCCAGCAAACCCGCCTTCCTCAGAACTATCCTGCAAGAAGCAGGATGTGATCGGGCATGGGCGGTGCACCACGCCGATGGCGGACATCCGGGAGCGCCAGCTAAGCCCCCAAAAGCCATCCCACGCCGGCAAATATCGCCCACAGCCAGCCAACCATGGCAATCCCGATCGCGGCCAGATAAAGCGGCGGGGCTAAACCCTGACGGAACTTTTTCATTGCAAACTTCGCAAGGCTTCCGCCTCGGACAAGCGCTCACGAAGGCGTCGTAATTCCAGGTACCGCTCCGCAATGCTTACAGCTGGGAGCTTTTTCAAAGCCTTTTTCGACTTCTTTGATTTCGGCAGAACGTCCACGGTCTTGCGGCTGTGCGCCTTCATGGGTACCCCCTCCTCGTGCCCGAGAACACAGGCAAACGATGTGCCACCCAAACGCAGGTGATGCGACCGGCACACCAGACCAACCTTTGTCTGGCGCGTTCTTATTGAAGTTCGATAACGCTTGCGTGACCCATTTGGGGGAAACCGCGGAAAAAAACCGCGGTGTAGTGGTTAGTTAGGGGTTGACCGGTCGGTCCGTATCCATTGGGACGCCGTGCCGCCTATCAACATCCGGCCGTAGAGCCGGATTTTTTTAAGTGCAAAAGTGCCGAACGATAATGCCTGATGCGCAGGAAAAACCTCGCGCCCATATTTAAACCAAGCCAGAACAACACATAAGGAAAATCCGGCGAGATTGCCGCCTGCGATCAGGGCGGGCAGCCACGGCCCACCAAGCAGCGCAACCGACGAGGTCAGGACCATCGCCCCGACGATCAATAGTGCAAGGAGAGAGAGCGGCGGCACCAAAAGATCGAGCGCCAGCACAAGGACGTTTAAGTCGCCGCGTTTTAAACCGACAGCGAGAAGTCGCGGAACGAATTTCCCGATTGTGGCGAGATGACCCTGTACCCAGCGTTGGCGCTGACTCTCGGTTCCCTTGGCGCTTGTCGGAAATACGCTGGTAACTTTCACGAACGGAAAGAAATACGGAGCCTTGCCTGTCTCCGCCAGATCGAGCCCCAGCTTCAAATCCTCCACCAGGTGACCGCTGGCCAGCGGAACGGAGCTGATCGCATTCCACGGAAACATCATTCCTGTCCCCATCAATTGGACAGGGCCATGAAGGTTTCTTAGTCCAAGCGGCCGAACCCAGTTTCTGAGAACCCAGGCGAACTCCGCGAAGCTGTGATTGATGGGCGAATTTTCGGCGCTTCGCATTAAGAACAGCGCTTGTACCGGCCGCTGAACGTGCTGACAGGTTCGCTTTAGCCCTTCGATCAAGCCGGCCTGGAGCCTGCAATCGGCGTCGACAAAGAGAACAAAATCGGGCGGGTCCTGACTAAGGTGGCTTACGCCCCACCCCATCGCAAATCCCTTGCCAATTCTGTCGGGGTCGTTGCGGACAATGACCTCGGCGCCCGATGCGGCCGCAACCGCCGCGGTGTCGTCGGTGCAATTATCAGCAACAACGATAAGGCGATCTCCAGCGCCAAGCTGCGCCGTGATATCCTGCAGCGTCGGAACAAGTCCCGCGCTCTCATTGTGCGCAGGAACAATTACCGCAACGCGCTTCGCGATATTTAATTCTTTGGCCTCGAAAGGCTCCAGCTTTGGCGCCTTAAGCGCTGCAATGACTTCAACCAGCAGGACAGCGACGGGAACGCTGAGCAACCCAGCCAGTGCGGCCAAGATCAACATTTCACAAATACCAATCTTGAAACGTTTGACTTAACGCTTTTGCAAAAAAGTGAGTATGGAAGTCAGGTATAAATATCCTGTTTCCCTCTAAATTACTACTATATCTCCCAAATAGATAAATAGGACGCGGGCCGAATAAGCTTGTTTTATCGGCCTACTTTCGGATAAGTCAGGCAGAGCCCCTTTATGAAGATCGCCTATCTGGTTAACCATTATCCGGCGATCAGCCACAGTTTCATTCGGCGCGAAATACTGGCGCTCGAACGCCTGGGTCACGAGATCCTGCGAATATCAGTGCGGGGTTGGGCCGACGCGCAGTGCGGCGCCGAGGATCAGTTGGAGCAGGCCCGCACACGTTACGTGCTGCGCGGCGGCGCGGTGCCGCTTCTGTTTTCATTCCTGCGCATTCTGGCAATCAATCCCGCCGGCCTGTTTCGCGCGATCGTCCTGACATTGAAGGTCGGTTTGCGGGCGGAGCGTCCCCTGCCCGTTCATCTGATTTATCTGTTCGAAGCGTGTCAGGTGGCGCTGTGGCTGCGCAGCGAAAAGGCGCAGCACCTGCACGTTCATTTCGGAACCAATTCCGCCGAAGTTGCGATGCTGGTCCGCGAACTGGGCGGCCCGCCCTGGAGCTTTACCGCCCACGGCCCCGAGGAATTCGACAAGCCGAAGTTCATCTCGCTGCCTGAGAAAATCCGGCGGGCTCGCTTTGTCGTCGCGGTCAGTTCCTTCGGGCGAAGCCAGCTCCTTCGCAATGTCCCCCACTCCTATTGGCCCAAGATAAAGGTGGTCCATTGCGGGCTTGAACCGGCCTTCTATCAAACCGATGCCACCACGGCGGCGGGCGGCGAACGGCGATTGGTTTGCGTGGGCCGCCTATGTGAACAGAAGGGGCAGTTGCTCCTGATCGAGGCGGCGAGGCTGCTGGCGGAGCGCGGGACCAAGTTCGAATTGGTGCTCGCCGGCGATGGCGAAATGCGGGGCGAGATCGAGTCGCTCGTCGCAAAACACAAGTTGACGGATATCGTGCGAATAACGGGCTGGATCAGCAGCGAAGGGGTTCGCTCCGAAATTCTCGCAGCCCGGGCGCTGGTGTTGCCGAGCTTCGCCGAAGGCCTGCCGGTCGTCATCATGGAAGCCATGGCGTTGCGCAGACCGGTCATCACAACGTTCGTCGCCGGCATCCCCGAACTGATAAGGCATGGCGAGCACGGCTGGTTGGTTCCGGCCGGCGACCTCGAGAGTCTAGCCGTGGCAATGGAGCAATGTCTCGGCACCGCGCCGGAAGCGATCACGCAAATGGGAGAAAGTGCCCGTCAACGGGTCCTGCAACGCCATGATGTGGACAAGGAAGCGGCTAAGCTGGCCGAACTGATTGAAGCCTAGACCGGGCAGTTGGACCGACAATTGTCGGTGGCCCCGGTTGCGCCATACCTCATGCTTCCAGGAAGTGAGATGAGGATACTGCTTTCCCTGCTGGCGGTTGTGACTGTCATCGGCGCGATGCAGCCGGCCATCGGTCAGGTCAACATGCAGTATATCGGCCGATATAGCGGACAGTACGCTGGCCAGTATGGCGGGCAATTTAGCGGGCAATACAGCGGACAGTATTATGGGCGCGGAAGCAGCGACCAGACCGCCTCGCCAAACGCGCTGGACAGAAAGCTCGATATTTTTGGCGCTCCGGTCAATTCCGGCTCGTGCGGGCAACTTCACTATCCGCCGCCCGGAACGGATTATGTGCTCCATGACAGTCAGGGACGGCGCTGCTTTTAGAACAATGTGCCGGCGCCCTTGATTCATCGCTTTTGGCAGACAGCAAAAGACCGCCCGTAGGCGGTCTTGGCGTCTGCGGATTTCCAAGCCCGTTCAGGCCGTCGCAACGCCATTCCGGCGCCGGCGATAGGCCAGCACGCCGATGCCGGCAAAACCCAGAAGCATCATCGCCCAGGTCGAAGGCTCGGGAACAGCTGGCGTGGCTTGCGTGGCATCGAAGCTGACCGTCGAGAAATTTCCTTTCGCGTCGACCAGAAGCAGCGTCACGAGGCTCGCCAGTTCCGCCGTTCCGAAAAAGAAATCGCTGGAGCTTTCGTCCGGACCGATGGTCAGAGAACTGACATGGAAAACCGGACGTCCCCTCGAAAATGTCCAATACCCCGGGGCGGTCAGATAGCCGAATCCGGTCTTGGGATAGCCAAGCACGGGCGTCTTGCCTGCGATCCAGCCGGGCTCCGTCGTCCAACTGTTGACGCTCGAGGCAAGCGGGTTCGTGACCGAAAATCCGTAGATATATTCGGAAACCGAATTGTTGATGATGGTGTAATAGCCCGTGTTGCCTGGACCGGCGGTCTCGATGACTTCAAAATCAGCACCCGAAACAACAACCGCCTTTGCCGGATTCACCGAACTGAGGCCAATCAACAAGCCGACCGCAAGCACCCAAGCCGTGAGCGTGTTCGCTCTTAACGAAAGCATTTAAATCTCCGTGCCACGTGCCACCCGCCTCGGCCTAAACTCGCTCGGGCGGAAAATTCACATTAAGTAGATTGATTCATATTGGACCTGCATCAACATTACCGGGTCACAATCCCCGATTTTTGTCGCAGTTCGCGTTATGACTGTGCCCTGTCGATCAGCAGCGCCGGTGCACGGCGCGCGGGCAGTCGCGCGCCGAAAAGACCGATCCCGACGAAGCCAAGCAGCAGCATGATCCAGGTAGCCGGCTCCGGAATGGGGGATACCGCTGCATCAAAATTCAGCGCATTGAGATTTAACACCGAGTCCGACGAGGTGAGCAAAATCGTCTTGAACGGCGTGTCGTCGGTTACGCCGAAAAAGCTCTTGAGATCGTAAGCATATCCCGCGCTGGGCAGCGTCAGCGTTTCGCCATTGGAAAGTGTGAACGTAACGTCAGATCCGAAGAACGTATCGAAGTTCAACGCGAATGCCTTTACAGGGGCGGCAAGCGTGATCAGAATATTTGCGACGCCATCACTTTGTTGCTGCGAGGACAAAACCGGAAAAAAACCGTTAGACCCGCTGAACGTCGGTCCAATGTTGTAAAAACTTCCGTTGCCCAAGGCGGCATTCGTCGCAAACAGTACACCGCCATAGCTGACGGAGGCCGTACCGCTTCCAAAATCGTCATATCCCTCAGAACCTGTCGGATCGGGAATTGCAAGAGAGGTGTAGCCAGGTACGGCTGCGCTCCACAAGGAGAAATTCGCGTAAGTAACTAGGCCGGCGTTCGCATTGACCGTGCCTGAAAACAGCATCAGTGCTGCCCCCAGGGCAGCTGGGTTCATCTTCATAAATAATTCCCGAGATTTTGTGTGAAAACGAACGCAGCACTGATTCGTGTCCGAATATTAGCGGAAACGCGCGATCACCGAAAAGGAATTAAACTTTAATTGGAGGCATTTATTCGAGCCTAATTCGGGTGCTTGCGAGTGTCGGGAAACGATTATGACCTGCCACGGACTGGTCCGCCTCGCGCGCATCTCCACGGCCTGCGATGGGCCAGCCCTACATTTCGCGGCCGAATACTTCCACGTACTCGGAGGCCCCCCCGGGGCGGTCGTCGTCAAATATCCCGATGACCAACCGTCCCGTCTTCCAGGCCAGCCCGTCGAGATTAGTTTTGTGCTTGCCCGCAATTGGCGCGCGCGCATCGGCATGGTGACCGTGCACGACATGCCGATGCCCGTGTCCGACATCGGCGCCACCGGGATAACGCTTCCAGAGCAACGTTTCCTCGTTTTGCTGATCGAGCGGAATTCTCGGATCGACCGCGGCGTGAACGAATATTCTGTGCCGATCGACATGCATCAGCGGGAGATTGACGATCCAGTCCAGATGGTCGTCCGGGATTGCGCGCAGATCGGGCAGCGTTGGGCTTTGGCCATACGATGCCAGTGTCTCCCCTCCCCCGTTCTTGATCCACCAGTCGAGCTCGGCCCTATTCTCGCAGACCGCGCACATCATCGCCTCGTGGTTGCCCTTCAGATTGACGACCTTCGATTCATCCGGTCTCCAGTTCATGAGACGCTCGATGACCTGTCTGCTCTGCGGCCCACGGTCGACATAGTCGCCCAAGGTTACGATCGTGGAAGCCATCCCCTCCGCATGCCGCGCAACCGCGTCAATTGCGCGATCCAGGAGATCCAGCCGGCCATGAAGGTCGGGTATGGCGTACGTTCGGCTCACGGCAACCTTCGCTAGGAACCTGTCCTGAAGTAGTGGAATGAGCTTAGCAAGCTCGACGCGAGCGAACCACCTCGCAGAAAGCGCCTGCAGGAGCAAGGTGCCTCAACGGCCGATGTCATGCGACACAGCGAAGATGCTGGAAGCTAGGCGGGTGTCGCCGGTGCTGCAGCGCGGTTGCGGACACGGCGCACCAGCGCAAAACACAGGCCCAGAAAGGCATCGAACAGGAACAGTAGAATAACCGCGACGACGAAAAGACCGATGCCGGTGAGATCGTGCAGAATTCCCTCGAGCTTGTCGGGTCCCAGGTAATAAGCGATCAGGACCAACGCGAAAACGCGACAGAAATTTGCAATGATGGTAATGGGTATGATCGCCGCGAGAAGGAGCAGGCTGCGAATTTTCTCCTGCCAGCGAAACGCGTAGGCGTAAAAAACGCCGATCGCGGACAATGCAAAAATCGAATTCATTCCGGAACAGGCGTCCTTTACCAGGAGCTGATAGGTTCCGATCATGATCATGACGCCGTTCTGGGCGACCGGAAAACCCGTCGCATAGAGCACGTTGGTAACGACGTTCGAAATAAAGACCTTCAGCGGAACCGTGAGGGCATCAACCAGCCAGTCGGGCATCGGCACCGCAAAGATCAGGAAGCCGATCGGAAACGCGAGGACCCGCAGCGCCGGCCATCCCGCCGAAATCAGGACGCAGCCGACGATGACGGGAATCAAGGAAAAGGTTTCAAAGGTGACCAGACCCTGTTGGATTCGGGCCAGATAGAGCAGGACCAGGCCGGCGAGGAGAGCGAGCCAGCCCGTGACGGGAGCCGGAGAAATTTCCACGGCTCTCAACTTCTCGCGCGACTGCCAGGTGAGCCAGAGCGAGGCCACAATGATGAGCGGGCCATGACCCTCCTGCTCCGTCTGCCAAGGCCCATCAATCAAACTGAGAACGGTCTGGGCATAGGCAGCGATCACAGAGACGCCGAGCAGCGCCGGCCACAGAAAAGGGCCAAGAAAACCTGCCCTCGCCGATGGCAGTACTTGCGAATATGTCATTCGAATACCAACAGGTTGCGAAATTTAGTCTACCGATAGCATTAAAAGGAACAAGCCGCTCATCTCCGGACTATCAAAACCGCGTAACCGGCGCCAGCAAGAATCAAGATCAGCGCAAGATAGAACGAACCGGCATTTCCGACCTGGTTGGCGACGGCGAATACGATGCCGGCCAGCATGAAATGCAGCAACGTTCGATTGTCGCGTTCGGTGAATCGGAAGAACGCGATCACCAACGCCACGAAACAGGTAACGGTCAACACATCAAAAAACGTTGTCATTTCACTTCGATGTCGCCCTGAGGAACATTTTTACGGCGGCGCGATTACATTCTGCGCTCAGTTCTTCTTTCCGTCTCCCGGCTGCATGATCTTTGCGTATTCACCTTCATATTTCGCTTCGAGGTTCGCCGAGTAGGCGGCAATCCCCTGTTCGGCCTTGACCGCATCCGCGCGCATCAATTGCCGGGCCAGATTGGCTGCGGGCTCTCCTTCGAGCGGGCGCCGCTCCTCGCCCTTGACCTTGAAGAACATCCCGTTCTGGCCGGCGCGAACGAAGAACACGTCATCCGCCTTTTTGGCCTCGATCAACCCGTAAAACTCCGGCGGCAGATCGCCGCTGTTCAGCGCGCCCATTTGTCGGCCGTGGGGGATGCCGGCTGCGGTAAGCTTCTCGTCGATTTCGTCGAGCGATTTGGCACCCTTGTTCGCTTCGACGAAGGACTGGGTGGTCGGCCCTATTGGAAATGCGATCTGTTCAACGCTGAGCAATTTTCTGCCGGCGAATTTCGCCGGGTTGTTGGCGATGTACCTATCGACATCTAGCTTGCCCGGCGCCTTGGCTGCCGCTGTTCGCTGCAAATACGCCTTCTCAAGGATCTGCTCACGTGATCTCAGCAGGTCCAGCAGCACGCCCGGCTCGCGATCGAGCTTCGCCGCCATGGCCTGGCGGAACAAATATTTGCGCACGACCAGTTCACCAAGCACGCGCTTGACGATCTCGGGTTCCTTTTGCTTGTCCGGAGTTACGTTCGCCCAGCGGAACTCATTCTCCAGATCCTGGACGGTTACGACTTCCTCACCGACACGCGCAACGACCTGTCCTTTGGAGGCCGCGGGCTGATCGCTGTTCTTGCCGCACCCGGCTAAGGCGACCGCGCTACAGGCTAGCAAAACGGCAAGCCGGGCGATCTTGATAGACATACCCTTCATCCAGGAACTCCGTGCATTCAACTAGGCCGAGAAGCATATACAACAGGCTGGCCGTGCCCTAATCTTGGTATGACTAAACAGCCCGCTGCCCCGGGTCGAGCCAATAACACTGTTTCACTGCGGTTTTGGTTATTTATGTTAATTTCGTTAAGTAAACCGATTATCTCTTTCTTTTGACTGCAAATACGCCTGTTGGAGTATATCCTCGTCCAGAACGGCTGATCCAATTAACTCTTGAAGATTTTGCGTGGCCTCAATGAAATACCCTCGAGTTCAGATCATATTGGCATGTATCGCAATCGTGGGCTGCGCCGTGCTTGCGACCGTACTGGCGCCCCGCCAACTGATGGCCCGTACAACGGCCTCCCCCAGCCTTGAAACCGTCATCCCTCGCCAGTTCGGAACCTGGACGCTGGTTCCGGAAATCAGCCCGGTCCGCCCGGCGGATCCGGACGCCTACGTTCAGCCGGACCCGCTCGCGGGAAAGATCTACAGCCAGGAAGTCGGTCGAGGCTATACCGACGGGCATGGCAACATCGTCATGCTGATGGTCGCTTACGGTCCGGTGCAGAACTATCGACTGAAGTCCCACCGTCCGGAGATCTGCTATACGGCCAATGGCTTCCGGATCTCGGAAAAAGCGGACGCCGCGATCAACTATCGCAATGGCACGCAACCCATCAAGATGACCCGGTTGATTGCGGCAAGGGAGTCGCGCTTCGAGCCGGTCACCTACTGGCTGCGGATCGGCAATGACATCGCCAATGGCGTCGTCGATCATCAGCTCAGCCGATTGAAGTATGGCCTGCGCGGCATCATTCCCGATGGCGCGCTGATCAGGGTCTCCACGATCGGTCTGCCGAAGGATGTATCGTTCAAGCTGCAGGACCAATTTATCCGCGATCTGCTCGCCGCCATTCCGCCTCAGGAACTGAAATTCTTTACCGGTGCGAGCTGAAGATCGCTAACAAACGAGCGTGCAAACCCGGCAGGTAATCTTGGCGTTCGCTCGAAACACCGCAAAGTTGCTGTGCGCACCATTTCTCCAGGCCGCGCTTCTTCTGGCGGTCCTGTGGCAGCCGGCATGCGCGCAAGGCGCTGACGATACGCTGCTGCCATATGCGGTGCACATCCATCAGACGCCGATGCAGAGCTGGGGACCGGGATCCGGCATCTATCTCGGAAAAGGCCTGTTCATCACCGCAGCGCATGTTGCAGGCCGGACTTGGCTGACGCGGCCCAAGATCGCGATTGCCGGCTCGGAATATCCGACGCGTGTCATCAAGGAAGGCAGTTTTGAGGGAACGGATCTCACGCTGCTATCGGTCGAGGAAGAGCTGCTTCCGGCGCGCTTGCGACTTCGGCGAAACTCGATCTGCACCGAACCGCCCAAGCCGGGACAAGAGGTTGTGACCATTGTGCCGGGATCGGCCGTGCGCTCCCACATCCTGGCGCCCCATCGGCTGCCGATCGGAACCCGCAGCCGGTTCAGCACGGTCATCGCCGACGTGGCCCGTACCGGCAATTCAGGATCAGGCGTGTTTGATGTCAAACGCAAATGCCTGCTCGGTATAATGAGCCGAAAAATATCGCAACCACATTATCGACCTGATACCAGAAAGACGGAAACGCGTGATATTGCCAAATACTTTGTACCGGCCTCAGAGATTGCGGCCTTCTTGCCCGCCCAGCTCTAGTCGGCCCCCTTGGCTCTGCCGATCGATCGCCCGCACATTGAGACAAATCGCAGCGTCGGCGTTCAATAAGTTTGGCACCTTGGCGCGCGGAAAGAAAATATTGGAACTGGCATGACGAATGAACATTCACAGCGGCGCGTGGCGCTGATCACCGGCGTCACCGGCCAGGACGGCGCTTATCTGGCCGAATATCTGCTCGGCCTCGGCTATGAGGTCCATGGCATCAAGCGGCGGTCGTCCTCGTTCAACACCGCCCGCATCGATCATCTCTACGAAGACCGGCACGCCGGCAATGTGCCGTTCCTGCTGCATTACGGCGACATGACCGATTCGACCAACCTGATCCGGCTGATGCAGCAGATCAGGCCGACCGAGATCTATAACCTCGCCGCCCAGAGCCATGTCGGCGTCAGCTTTGAGAGCCCGGAATATACCGCCAACGCCGACGGCATCGGCGTGCTGCGGCTTCTGGAAGCGATCCGCATCCTCGACATGGAAAAGCAGACGCGGTTCTATCAGGCCTCGACCTCCGAGCTCTACGGCCTGGTCCAGGAAGTGCCGCAGAATGAGACCACGCCGTTCTACCCGCGTTCGCCTTACGGCGTCGCGAAACTTTACGGCTACTGGATCACGGTGAACTACCGCGAGGCCTACGGCATGTTTGCTTCGAACGGCATCCTGTTCAACCATGAGAGCCCGATCCGCGGCGAGACCTTTGTGACGCGCAAGATCACGCGCAGCGTCGCCCGCATCGAGACCGGCCTCGAAGAGGTGCTGTATCTCGGCAATCTCGAGGCGAAGCGCGACTGGGGCCATGCCCGGGATTATGTCGAGGGCATGCACCGGATATTGCAGGCGGACGCGCCCGACGATTTCGTGCTGGCGACCGGTGAGACCCGTTCGGTGCGCGAGTTCGTCGAACTGGCGTTTGCCGAGGTCGGCCGCCGCATCGAGTGGCGCGGCAACGGCGTCGACGAGACCGGCGTCGACGGCAAGTCCGGCAAGACCATCCTGCGCATCGACCCGGTCTACTTCCGGCCGACCGAAGTCGACCTTCTGGTCGGCGATGCCAGCAAGGCGCGCGAGAAGCTCGGCTGGCAGCCGAAGACGCCGTTCGCCCAGCTGGTCAAGGAAATGGTGGCAAGCGATCTCGCTGACGCAAGGCGGGAGGTGGCCAATGGCAAGCCTTCCGTTTGAGCTGAATGGCAAGACGGTCTACGTCGCCGGCCATCGCGGCATGGTTGGCTCGGCGCTGGTGCGCCGGCTGGCTTCGGAAAACGTCGAACTGCTGACGGCGAGCCGCAGCGAGGCCGATCTGCGCGATCAGGCCGCGGTCAACAAATGGTTCGCTGCCAAGCATCCGCAGGTGGTGTTTCTGGCGGCCGCGAAAGTTGGCGGCATCGTCGCCAACAACACGCTGCGTGCCGAGTTCCTCTACGACAATCTGGCGATTGCGGCGAATGTGATCCATGCGGCGCATGTCCATGGCGCCGAGAAGCTGATGTTCCTGGGCTCCTCCTGCATCTATCCGAAGCTGGCGCCGCAGCCGTTGTGCGAGGATGCCATGCTGACGGGGCCGCTGGAGCCGACCAACGAGCCCTATGCGATTGCCAAGATCGCCGGCATCAAGATGGTGGAGGCTTATCGCAGCCAGTACGGCGCCGACTTCATCAATGTGATGCCGACCAATCTTTACGGCCGCGGCGACAATTATCATCCCGAATACAGCCACGTCGTCGCCGCCCTGATCCGCCGCTTCCACGAGGCGAAGCTGTCCGGCGCCAGGGAGGTCGTGGTCTGGGGCACCGGCACGCCGCGGCGCGAATTCCTCTATGTCGACGATCTCGCCGATGCCTGCATCCATTTGATGAAGACCTATTCCGGCGACGGACTGGTCAATATTGGCACCGGCGAGGACATCACGATCGCCGAATTCGCCCGCGTGGTCGCGGCGACCGTCGGCTACACTGGCGAGATCGGTTTTGACACCTCGCGCCCGGACGGCACCCCGCGAAAACTGCTCGATGTCAGCCGGCTGGCCAGACTCGGCTGGCGTGCCTCCACCTCGCTCGAGGAGGGCATCAGGCTCGCCTACCAGGCGTTCCTGCATGAAGGACAACAATAGTCATTCCGAAAGATGCGTAATCGAACTCACGCCGATTCGGAAATCGCGGCCGGGTTTGAAATCAATAGTAGCCATAATACGAACCAGTCGCCTCGGTCGACTTGTTCACGACCACGCGGACAACAGGTGTTCGTTTCAAATGCCGCTGGCATTCCTTAATGTCAGAAACCGTCGTGCTTCCAATCCCCGCAACAAGCAACGCCGCATCCATTCTGGGTAGAATAGAAATCACATCGTCGCCCAGCAGCATCGGCGGAAGATCGAAGATGACGATGCGCGACCGGAAGTCTCGCTTGATGGTCTGGAGCAGCGCTCCCATCGTCTGCGAGCCCATCCATTCCGAAGAGTTCGACGAGACCGATCCGAGCAGCACCAGCATGCCATTCGGACCGATGCTTGCCTGCAGAACCTCTGACGAAAGTGGCGCGCGCCCTTCGAGGACGCTGAGAACACCACCATTGCCGCCGATGCCGAGATATTTTCCGACCGTCGGCCGGCGCAAATCAAGATCGACCAGCAGCACCGACCGCTCCGGCAGGCGGGAAATACTCAGCGCAAGATTGCAGGCTGTTACCGATTTTCCGCAGCCGGCCGTAGGTGAAGTCACGGCCAGAAACTGCCAGTTCTTTTTGTCCATCTCCTGCAGCACCTGCGTGCGCAGCATGTCGTAGTAGCGGCGGTTCTGACCGGAAGTGCCGTAGGCCACTATTCGATTGGCTTCGAGATGACCGGCGCTGAGGCGCACTTCCTTGAACGGCGATTCGGCAGAGCGCTGCGACGGCCCTTCGGCAGAGAGGGGAGATCCGCCCAATGCTGTAGGACGGTGTACCGTCTCCGCAGCTCGCGCGAGTTCGACAGCCTGCTTTATTGAATCCACTGCGTGACTCCGCGAATTATCGAAACAGCCCGACCCTGGCCTTGGCAATCATCAGGTCAAGCGGTGGAAGGAACAGGTAGGCAACGACCAACAGTCCGATCACGACCAGCACGAACGCTCCCAGAAAAATAAATATCCGTCGCCGCCTCGAACGCGATTCGGCGGCCGTCGTGATGTATGGAATTGAAACGATCAACTGGCCATCGACAACAGACAGAAGGTCATTGCTTCTGCGAATTCCCTTGTCCAGGATTTCGACCAGGACTGCCAGCCCTGCTCCGCCCGCAAGCGCGGCCGCGAACGCCATTGCAAGGACTTTCAGCCGATTGGGCTTGACCGGCTCCTGCGGGACCGTGGGCTGCTCGATGATTTCGAGCTTCTCGGACTGCTGGTCCTTTTCGAGATTCTCGCCGAGCCGTGCAGCGGCCAATTTGGCCGAGGCAGCATCGAGGTTTTTCTGCAAGCTCTCCTGTTGCGCGACCAAAGCCTCGAGGCTGGCCGCCGTTGCTGCGTCGTTCGTAGGAGCCGGCGCAGAAGCCACCTTTTCCAGGGCTTCGATCTGCCGCTTCAGGGACTGGATCGCGGGATGTCGCTCTGAATACAGGACGCCCTTCTGGATCAGTTCAGCCTTCAGCTGCGTCAGCGTCGTCGGCTGATCGGAGCCGCTGGACGACGCAGGCTTGCCTTGCGTAATCCGCAACTGAGCGATCTTGGCATCGAGCGCTGAGTTCTCCGCCTGAAGTCTCTGCACCTCTCGCCCTAGGAATTTCGTCGTGTCCGTGGCGCGGCTGGTCCGATCCCGAAGGTCCTCGTTCAGGATCCGCGTCATCAACTCGTTGGCGACCTGTGCAGCCACCGCAGGATTGCCGTATTCGAATCCGACCGAGAAAACGATCGTGGGATTTTCCATCGCGGCGCGCGTCCGCTGCTTGAAGTCCAATTGAAGGTCGACCGGCGCGATTTTCGTGTTCTTCTTGACCTCCGCAACGAGCTCGGTCGGCGACATCAGCGTGCGCTTGTCCGGGAACAGCTTAAATTTGTCGGCGATCGCGATGAGATTATCTCGCGTCATCGTCCGCTGCTGAATGACCTGAATACGCTCCTGGGCAGCACTGGTAACAGTAGGCCGGACCAACTCGGATGGAATCTGCTGCGATTGAACGAGGATCCGTCCTTCGGAGAGATAGGTAGGCGGCCACAGCAAAGCTGCCGCGGCGCCCGCAACCAGGACCGTGACGAACGGCAGCGCGAAATAGGCCCAGCGCCGCTTGAACAGTTCCCAGTAGAAAGAGAGCTGCAATAGGTGACTGCGGTCCTCTTGCAGAGCCTGGAAATCGTCCTCGAATTCAACTTTCTGCAACATATATCGTCCGAGCGTCTGTTTGCGAGCCTGCTAGGCTAATGATACCGCGAAATGATCGGTGGCGCGTCGCTCCGAGCTGCAATCTAGCATCGATTTTTCAGGATTTAATGAATAGTTGCTCAGCGCCAGGAGTTTCAAATTTCAATCTTAATGATGGTTCCATCGGCAGCCGCTTTGGCAAATTTACGTAGATCAGAGAAATGGGTTGAGGGAGACAAGGTAATTTCCCGAATTACGCTATAAGGGTCTGTAGCCGGGCTAAGGAAGTTCAATGTACGAGGCATTTTATCAGCTGCGGGAGAAACCTTTTTCAATTCTTCCGGACCCCGACCTGATTTACTGGGGCAAGATACATTCCATGGCGTTCACGATGCTGGAGTTCGGTGTCATGAACAACGCCGGCTTCACCGTCATTACAGGTGAAATAGGTTCCGGCAAGACAACTCTGGTCCGGCATCTGCTCAAGAAGGTCAGCCCGGCGATCACCATCGGCCTGATCTCGAACTCCCCGCAGGGCCGGCAGGAATTGCTACAATGGATCCTGATGTCGCTCGGTCAACCGTTCGATGGAGATTATCCTAATCTTTTCAAGAAGTTACAGGATTTCCTGTATGGTCAATTCGCCAACGGAAGACGGACCATATTGATCATCGATGAGGCCCAAAATCTCGAGCCGGAGGCGCTCGAACATTTGCGCATGATCTCCAATATTAACGCTGACAAGTTTCAGATTTTGCAGCTGATTCTGGTTGGCCAGCCCCAGCTGCGCGACCTGCTCCTGGCGCCGAAGCTGCATCAGTTCGCGCAGCGGATTTCCTCCGACTTCCACCTTCGCCCCCTCGACGACCGGGAGGTAGCTAATTACATCGCGTTCCGGCTCCAGGCGGTGGGCGCCCGCCGCCCCCTGTTCACTCAGGAAGCCTGTTCATTGATCGCGTCCGCGAGCGGGGGGATACCCCGAATGATTAACGTCTTATGTGACACGGCGCTGGTTTATGGCTTTGCCAACGACCAACGCGTGATTTCGGATAATATTGTTCGGGATGTTATTGCGGATAAGCAACAGTACAGCATTTTTCCGGTAAAAAAGTTCTCGCGGGTTCCCTAAGTAATTGTATTCAATTAGTTTCCCCCGTGGCTAAATAATGGCTGCGTGTTTGGGAAAGAATCCCCACACGTCGGCCCAAATGTCTTTGTTTGCGGGCTTTTTGCCGACGTTGAGGGGGTACGACATGCGAATCTTGCTGGCACTGCTGTGTGTTGCCTTCCTGATCCCGGGGGCGAAGGCGCAAACCCTGAAATCGGGCGACAGCGTGAGCATTACCGTCCTGCAAGACCCGAAGCTCGATCGGAACGTTGTCGTCGATCCCGCCGGTGAAATCGCGTTTCCCCTCGCCGGCCATATCCGGGCACGTGGGCTGACGCCAGTGGCGCTCGAAAACATTCTCAAGAACAAGCTGAAGAACAACTACAAGGACGAGAATCTGGACGTCACGGTCGCTGTCCTAAACGCTCCCAAGGAGATCCCCGAAGACGACCTGAAGCCGAAGATTTTCATCACCGGGGAAATCATAAAGCCGGGCTCCTATGTCGTCAGGCAGAAAACGACCTTGATGCAGGCGATCGCCCTTGCCGGCGGCATCGGACCTTTTGCTGCGAGGAATCGCATTCAGGTGAGGCGTAAGGGCCCCGGCGGCGACGAAACAATCTTCATGTTCAACTACCGCGCTTACGAAGCCGGTAACGACCTGGAGGGTAACATCACCTTGCGGGCCGGCGACGTCATCATGGTTCCGGAACGGCGCTTGTTTGAGTGAGGCTTGACGATCGGCGGGGGCGAGAAGCAACGTGAAGAGAGCTGCCATAGCAGTCTCGGTGTGCTTTGGCATGGCGCCGTCCGTGGCATTTGCGTTCGATTGGTCGATAAAGGCCAGCGAGACGGAAACGGTCGAAGTCAATAGCAATCAGTTCTTGCGCAGCTCCCCCGCGGGATCGGTGGGATCCTACACCACGCTCAACGCTGACGCAGAGGCGCGCACGCCGACATCCAAGTTCAACTTCACTGGCGACGGTACCTACAGGAAATATTGGGGTCCGGGCGCTGCTGGAACCGCGTCGGAATTCCTGAACTATGGATTCGGGGCCCGCTACGAGGTTCGGGAAAAGACGAACTTTGACCGGGAGTATGTTGAGGCGAACTGGAGACAGCAAAGTACCGCTCTAGCGATCCTGAACGATCTCGGCGTTTCCACGCCGGCTTCAGGCTTCATCGATCGGCTTACGGCAACCGGTGGCACTGACCGTTCGATCACCGCAATTGACACAGTGTCTCTGTTCGCCACATCCACTCGCACGAGTTACGAGCCATCCAGTGGTGGTATCCCGTTTACGGATACACTTGCGCGCGGCAATTGGCGGCGCTCGCTAAGTTCGGCCACAGCGATCAACCTGTCCTCCGAGTATGAACTGCTCGAATATGGCAACGCATTCAACACCCAGGTCCAGATTTTTCGTGAGCAGGCCGGGTTCGACACCACTCTGTCGGCAGTGCTTTCCTTTCGCGCCAATGCCGGCGTTGCCTATCTGGTAACCGATCGAGGGCTTTCGAGTTCAGCATTCGGCGGCGCGACGACGGTCACACCTGTATCAAGCTCGCTCCTCGACTGGATCGGCGACGCTGTCCTCACCTATCGAATGCTGAAGAGCACGACCTTGTCCGTCATCGCCAGCCAGTCGGTTGGACCGAGCGTCGTCGGCTCTCTGTTCAAGAGGGATTCGATCACGGCATCGCTGAGCCACGACATCAATTCACGATCCACCCTGTCGTTTTCAGCGAGCGGCAACCGGCAGATCTCGACCACGACGACGGATTTCGCCTCGGCGTCGGCAACCTACAGCTACAATTTGACCCGGGAATGGCTGACGTCGGCCACCTACCGGTACCAGCATCGGTTCGCAAGCACCGGCACCACCATCTTCGATCCGATCACCGGCACCCCAACTGTGTCCGGCCTGGGGCCTGCGGATTCCCATAGCCTGATGTTCGTTGTGACGCACAACTGGACTGTGCTGCCGTCGGGCAACTAATCGTCATCCCGCTCGGACCATTTCCCCAGGTCCGGGGCCCACACCAGCGAAGTCGCCAAACGACCATGCTCCGCTTGGCGACTTTGTGTACCGGTGCGCCACTTATGGCTTGAACAACTTCCTCGCGGTTATAACGGCTGATGGGCGGTTGGCTGTCTCTCGTCGTCTGGATCGCGAGGCAGTTGATCGGATTGGCAGCAGCAAGAACGCCGCAAACCCCACAAAGCCAGCAAGCCGCAAATTACGATCCCTACGCCGTCCATGCTCATCGCCGATGACATGTCGCCGTCTATTTTTCACCGAGATTCGCGCTCGCACAAAGCAAAAACCATTTGTGCGCTGCACTGCTAGAACGGAAGCCGCCTCGGCGGTCTTTTTGTTGCGTGCTCGCCTCTAAAACCTTGCGAAGCTGTGGACCGGACCGTTAGGCTCACGGCCATGGGGGATTACGGGGCTCAGCAGGGCCGCGTCGACTGGGTCGACGCGGCCAAAGGATTTGGAATCATTTTGGTGGTCGTCGGACACGCGATCCGAGGGCTGCTGGAAGCGCGCATATTGACTGAAACAGCGACCGTCCAATACGTCGACACGTGGATTTACTCATTCCACATGCCGCTGTTCTTTTTCTTGACTGGGCTTTTTATTGCAAGGTCCGCTGAAAAAAACACGCTCTCCCATTTCATCTTCGATAAAGTTGCGACCCTCGCTTATCCTTACTTTGTGTGGTCGATCATTACGATATTGTTGAAGACAGCACTCGGACCGCTCCCAACCACGCCGCGAAGTTTGCGTGACCTATCTCTGATCTTCTACCACCCGATCGAACAATACTGGTTCCTATATACACTCTTCGTTCTCTCAATCGGCTTCAAGTTGCTATATTTGAGCCGAACAACCTTCTGGATCTTCCTGGCGGCAGCAATCGCTATTCATCCTGATGTGGCACCTCTCCTGTTGGACGGCAGAGTGATGGCCGAAGTCAGTCGATTTGCTGTCTACTTCGCCATCGGCGCAGCGATTGGTTCAGTCCATCTGCGGGACGTTGAAAAACTGAGTTCTGGCCTGCTCGCCCTGATTGGGATTGCGGGCTTAGCATCTGCCGCGGGTCGCATCGTCCTCCCGCAGGATGGATTCTATCCAGTTTTTGCAACGCTAGGCATCTGTGGGGGATGTGCTACTGCTATTCTGATTTCGAGAAGCAAGTTCGCGCCGACTTTCGAGTATCTCGGTCATCATTCTCTCGAAATATTCGTCGTGCACACGATAGCTACTGCGGGAACCAGGATATTTCTGGCCTCTCTGCACGTAAGCTCCCCTTTCATCCATCTCGTCGCTGGAATTGTTGCGGGCTTGCTTGCGCCAATCGCGCTGGCTATCGCTCTCAAGCGAACTGGTGTCCGCTATGCCTTCTCACTTAAACCACGCACTTAAAACGCGAGCAATCGAGTATGATTGCAATGGCCCCTGACGCACAGGCGCTCAAGCCGCACAAGGCGCCCTCCCCCGGAGCGATACTTTCCGTGCAAACGCTTCGCGCTTGTCCTCAGTGGAAACCGTTATCCGCTTTTCTCGAACATGATCCAGCCAGCGTTCACTTCATCGCTGAGCGGATGCTGTCCTTGAGGGGCGTCCCGTCCGGCTCCAGCGAAAATGCGGTCTTGAACCGTTCGGTCGCCTTTTCGGTTTGCCCCGCAGCCGCGTAGCTCATGCCGAGGTGATAGTGGACTGCCGCAAGGTTCGGCATGCTGGCAGACGCTGGCTCCAGGGTTGCGATCGCACCCTTGAAATCGCCACGCTTGTACTGAGCCCATCCGAACGTGTCCTGAAATTGCGGCACGTTGGAGCTTTTCAATTTCTCAGACAGCTCAAACGCACGTTCGAGACTTGGCTTGTCGCTCCGATTGTCCAATAGCAGGCTGACAAGATTGTTGATCGCAACCACGGAAATCGGCTGGTCCTGCAGAATCGCTTCGTACTGAGATATTGCGGCGTCGTTGTTCCCCCGCTGGATCTGCAATCCAGCCAGGGAGAGACGGAAAGCTACATTACCGGGCAACTCCGCAAGTGCGGCCTTGAGCACCTTGTCAGCCGCATCATAGTCCTTGCTTTGCATATAGAGCTCGGTCAGCGCAGTGTATCCCGCCGGCTCTTTCGGCTGCTGCTCGACTGCCTTCCTGAAGCTTTGCAGCGCCTCATCGTTCTTCTTTTCCGCCAGCTTGGCCTGCCCCAGAAACACGAGAAGCTGGGCATTGGCCGGGAACTTGCTGCTCATCGCCTGCAGCAGCGCCGAGGCCTTGTCTGGCTTGCCCTGTTTCACATAGGCCGAGGCAAGCGCAAGCGCCGGCTGTAGTGCATCCGGCCCCGCTTTGTGCGCAGCCTCCAGCGCTGCGACGCTTTCCTCGATTTTGTTCTGGCCGGCGAAAGCCGCTGCACGGATCTGCTCAGCAACCACGCGGCCCTCATCGACGCGTCCGATGGCGTCCGCGATCGCCAAGGCTCCCGACCAGTTCTGCCGGCTCAATTTGACCTGCGCGAGCGACGACCAGATCTGGAGATTGCCTGAATTGCGATTGGCAGCTTCCGTTAGAATCTCTTCGGCACGAGCCGCATCGCCCTTGCGCTGCAGGAACGCGACGTAGCGGAGGACGACATCGGGATTGGAGTTGGATGATTTCAGCGCGTCGGCATACTGACGATCGGCCAACTCGGCCTTGCCGCTGCGTTCATACGCCACTGCCATCAACGACAGCAGCTCAACCGACTTCGGCTGATCGTTGAGCGCCTCGCGCAAATCGGAAATGGCGCTGTCGATCTGGCCCTTGTCGATGCTCAGGGCCGCCCGGAGCCGGAGCGCGCCCGAGTTTCGGCGATCCTTCGAGAGGATATCGGCGATCAAGGGCTCGGCAGCCGCCTTGTCGTTCTTGGCAATATAGACCTCCGCAAGCTTGACCTGGGCGGCGAGCTTCTTGTCGGGGGTGGCTGCCGTGCTCGTCAGCTTCTGCAAAGCCTGCACGGCATCCGCCGCTCGGTTCTGCCCCAGATTCAGTTCTGCCAGTGCGATCTGGTAATCGAAGTCATCGCCGCCTGCCTTGATCCGCGCTTCCAACTCTGCTCTGGCGGCATCCGCCCCCTTCGTGGCAGCCAAGAAGCGAACAAGGTCGAGCCCGATCTTGCTGTCGGTCGGAGTGGCTTCGGCCCTAGCCCGAAACTCCTTCTCGGCCTCGACGAACTTTCGCTGCGCAATGAGAAATTGCAGAAGCTGGGCGCGGTATGCAGCCTCTTGAGGATTCTGCGCGATCAGCTTGCGCAGCAACTCTTCTGCCTTCGCCAGATCCTTCTTGCGTGCGTACGTGTCGATCTTCTGCAGTGTAATGCGCGTTTCGTCCTTGTCCGCAGGAACAGAATCCAGAAGCTTCAGTGCGCCATCCAGATCGCCATCTGCGACTTTTCTCGACGCAAGCAACGAGATCGCATCGACGTTTGCCGGCTCAATCTCATAGGCGCGCTGGGCTTCGCGGAGCGCGCCGGCATTGTCGTTTGTGCGAAGGAGAATGATCGCCCGCAAAGCATGGAGTTCCGCATTCGGCTTGTCGCCCTCGTTCGCGGCATCGACGACCCGGAGCGCGGCCTCGGCGGCCCCGCCGCCCACCATAATCCGCGCAAGCCTCAATCTCGCATTCAGATCGTTCGGATCCAGCTCGACGATACGGCGCAGATCGAGGAAGAGCGAAGTCGCCTTTGTCCGTTCGTCGATACCTGCGAGTGCCCGCCAGACTTCGACCTTGTCGCTCTTGTATTTGACGGCTTTCAGGAGTTCCTTCCGCGCCTCGAGGTCGTCCTTCTTTTCGATAAGAGCCATTCCGCTCTCGTAGTAGCTCTGCGCGCGTTCTTCGGGCGATCCGCAGCCCGCTACAAACATCACGAGCAGGAGCGCAAGTCCGCGGCGAACTTGAAAAGTCTGACCAACTGGCTGCTTCATCTCTGGCCCTGAATGAGTGTCAGACGGCCGAACCCGGCCGGATAATCGTTTGCTTCTTCCGCTATCACACTTCCTGTGAGAGGAGGAATTCGAATCTGTTCAGGCGGAATATTCGCCGCAGGCCGGCGGAGGCGCCCGTGAACAGCAGTTTCTGTCCCCGGCTGGCCAATTGTTTCCGAACCATCAGGAACAACCCAAAAAATCTTGCGTCGATGTATTGCGTATTCGAAACGTCGACGATCAACCGTTTACCACTATCGAGCGCGTCACGAAGCTGTTCGATCGCGCCGTCAACGTGTGTGGCTACCGCCGCCCCCGACAGAGCAAGGGTCACGGAACCGTGATCTTCCCTTCTTGCGATCGACAGCCTCTTCAAGTTTCGCGTCCGCCGCTCACTCAGCATCAGGGGCAGGACGCAAGTGACCAGCATCGCGAGCAGCGCGTTCCCGTCGCTCCAGTAACGCCGCCAGAGATACGGTTCTTCCTTGATGCGCCATAGCCACTCGAACCCGGTGCTGCGAAGCATCGGCGGCGCCCGCCGGACGGTTCCGGCTTCGAAATTGATGGTGGCGCCGAACTGGGCGCGAACGGGCGGGCGCAGCCGCCAGTGGTTATGCAGCAGCCAGGCCTGGGCCTTCTCCGCGCCGAAGAATACCGCAATTAAATCCGCGTCACTGGCATTTATTTCATCAATTATTTTCGACGAGCTCATCTCTTCGATCGTACCGAAACCGGGGTTGAGCACGCCGACGCATTCCAGCCCGCCCCCCTCGGCGTTCAGCCGGGCGCCGACCGCAGCCGCCAGCCCCTCCGCTCCGCCCAGCAGGAAGACCCGCAGGCGCCGGCCAGCCTCATTGGCCGATTTGAGCCGGCCGAACAGGTCGCTTCCGGCGACTCTCTCATGGATCGGAATGCGCAGCAGTTTGGCGATCCAGATCAGCGGCATGCCGTCCGCAAGACACAGATCGCTCAGCAGCATAGACTCGCGGAAGGTGCCGTTGAGCTGGCTCTTGACGAGGAAATTGACGTTGGGCGTCGAAATCAGAAATGGCGAGCCGGCATTCGTTGCGAGTTCCATCGAGCGCAGCAGCGAAGGAAAATGGAGCGCGTCCACGGGAATGCCGAGGAGGCCAAATATATTGCGGGAAAGGTCGTCCGGAGAGGCGCACGCCGATTGCGGATCCGCAGATCGATCGGCCAAGTCGGACGAGGCCGGCAGGGGGCGTAACGTATTTAACATAAAAGCTCCACGAACTTCAAATCTTCGCCCGACGCACCGCGGGTGGGCCATCATATAATTAACGAATCGCAAACGATCTACTACGAAAATCTTGCTTAGTGAAATCGATTTAATATACGTGATTAATACCGTACCCTGAATGAAATGCCAATTCCAAGGAAATGGATGGGGCGGGCGTCCTCAGGAAATCGCGGGCCGTCGGCGATCGACGGCCGATGGAGATGGTTGCGCGCATGAGAACCGGGCGCTTCCAACGCGGCGAGCCGTCCGCTATTTGGTTTAATTCCAGGACACAGGTGCACACAGGTGGATCAGGCTACCAAAGAGATCAGCGCCGATGTTCCCGACTGGACGCGGGAACATCCGCGGCAGTTCTGGGACCCCGGCCGCAAGCTGCTGCTGACGGTCCGGCGCTACCAGTTCTGGCGGGCACGCGGCGGGCTTTTCGGCACGCTGTGCTGCAAGTTCATCGCGCTGCGCCACCGCTTCTGGAGCGTGGTGACGGGAGCCGAGATACCGCTAACCTGCCAGATCGGCGGCGGGCTGTTGGTCCCCCACCCGAACGGCATTGTCATTCATCCGGACGCCAAAATCGGGGTGAATTGCCTGATTTTCCACCAGGTCACACTTGGCAGCCGCGGCCGCGGCGGGGTTCCCGAAATTGCCGGCCATGTAGATATGGGGGCCGGCGCCAAGATCCTTGGGCCAGTCAAGATCGGCGCACATGCGCGGATCGGGGCGAACGCCGTCGTGATTGCCGATGTCGAGCCATACGGGATAGCGACAGGATATCCCGTCGGAACGGGCAAGAACCCGACCCCATAGACAGATTCCCATCATGGGACATTGGACCACGTGCATAGTCCCACGACCACGACAGCGGATCGCATGCTCGGCAAGATGGTGCGGATTTCATCAAGCCGCTTAACACATCAGCATCCGTTGGTCCGCGTTCATCACTAATCTTAACTAACCTCCTAATCTCTCGCCGGATGCCGGACCTCAGAGCGCTCAATGCTACCAAAAACGGTTCCCGCTCAATCCACCCTGGTGGTACAGCATAATTGGTTATTTGAACTCGCAAGCCGATCGCCGGACCCCATTGCAATGTTTGACAATATTCGAGCCGATTTTAATGCCCACGGCCGCGACGCGGGGGCCCAGGGATTTTGGGCCATGGTGATCTATCGATTTGGTCGATGGCGGTACAGCGTGCGCCCGGCATTGCTGCGCAAGTTGTGTTCGTTCATCTACAAGGTCCTCTACAAGATCATTCAGATCATTACCGGAATAGAGCTGCCCTGCGAGGCGATAGTGGGTCGCAATTTCGTTATCGATCATTTTGGCGGCATTATTGTCAGTGGCTACGCGCGTTTCGGAGACAATTGCCGCATCCGGAACGGCGTGGTTGTCGGGCTGCGACGTGTCGAGGAGCCCGTTGCTCCCATTATCGGCAACAACGTCGACATTGGTGCAGGAGCCAAATTGCTGGGTCCGATCAGGATCGGCGACAATTCAATTATCGGAGCCAACGCTGTCGTGATCGAGGACGTTCCCGAAAACAGCATAGCTATCGGCGTGCCCGCTGTCGTAAAGCCGCGTCGCCAGCAATCGACGGCAGTTTTCAACTCGTGACGCCCGCTGAGTGGCCATATCGCTACGGCGTTGTCGCGATCGGTCGCAATGAAGGCGAGCGCCTCAAGCAATGTCTGATCTTCGCTCAAAACGCCGATTTAACCGTTTACGTCGATTCCGGCTCGACCGACGGCTCGGTCGATTGGGCCAGAAGCCGCGGGGTCGAAGTCGTAGAGCTCGACATGAAGACAGGCTTCACCGCCGCGCGGGCACGCAACGCTGGCTTTGCCCGCCTAATGCAGCTGCGGGCTGATCTGGAGTACGTGCAATTTGTAGACGGTGATTGCGAACTGGCGAAGCACTGGCCCGAACGCTCCATGGCGTTTCTGGATGAACACCCAAAGGTTTGCGCCGTATTTGGCCGACGTCGCGAGCGTCATCCGAAACATTCTTTCTACAATGAACTTTGTGACCGCGAATGGAACGTGCCGGTCGGAGAAGCCCGCTTCTTCGGCGGCGACGTAGTGATCAGGACAGCGGCCCTCACCAGTGTTGGAGGATATCGCGACGAACTAATCGCGGGTGAGGAGCCCGAGCTCAGCGTCCGACTTCGCGCTGCCGGCTGGCTGATCTGGCGCATTGACGAGGAAATGACCTTGCACGACGCCGCGATGACGCGATTCGAGCAATGGTGGCGTAGGCACGTACGCAGCGGATATGCTTTCGCGAACGGGGCCTATCTCCATGGGACGCCCCCCGAGCGGCTTTGGGTTTGGGAAAGTCGGCGTGCCATTTTGTGGGGCCTCATAATTCCCTTGATCTGCATCGCCCTTACCCTAGCCTTCGGATTGCTCGGCCTATTGGCCTTTCTGATTTTTCCGCTGCAGCTCGGACGCAGAGTCTTCCACATTCCGGGAACGTGGCCTGTTCGAGTTCAATTGGCTTTCTTTGACCTGCTATCACGCTTTCCCGAAAGCGTCGGCCAGCTCAAGTTCGTTCGCAACAAGCTCCTGCGATCTCCATCCCGAATTATAGAATACAAGTGAAGCATCGAGGTGAGATCAGATAAGCCAACAATGGATCTGCGCGAAACCGGAAGCAGCTCACATGAGGTACGAAATGTCTAAGGCCGCGTTGTTTGATTATTTTGATCGAATCGAGATCATCCATTTGCCTGAACGAACTGACCGCTTGGCAGCGCTGCGCTCCGAACTGGCGCGCGTCGGGCTGGACATCGACGACCCCAAGGTCCGAATTCCGAACGCTCCAAGACCCGAGACCACAAACGGCTTTCCATCTCGTGGGGTGTACGGCAATTTCCTCAGTCATCTTGATATCATTCGCAGGGCGGAAGCCGACCGATTGGAATCAGTCCTGATCCTGGAAGATGACGCAATTTTTAGAACTGCAATCGGCTCACGAGGACCCGAGATCGCCGAGACCATCAGGACGCTCGATTGGGACATCCTATTTCTTGGCCATTCGCTTCGTAATCCACCGTCCTCAGAAAATGGCTTTGTCACTTACACTGGTGGATTCTACTGGGCTCACTGTTACGCAGTAAGAGCTAAAGTTATTCCCAAACTTGCGAGATATCTTGAAGCAGTGATAGAGCGGCCAGCCGGACATCCGCTGGGTGGCAAGATGTACATAGACGGATCATTCACTCTGTTCCGACAGCAGAATCCAGACGTCAAATGCTTGATCTCGTCCCCCCGGCTCTCCATTCAGCGAGGGTCCGAAAGCTCGCTCGGCAAGACTACTTGCTATGGGCGCCTGCCATTCATTTCGACCGCAAGACTAGTGCGCGATGAGCTGTGGCGTCATGGGTTAATAAGCGGTGGGCCCTCTTGAACAGATTGTCGGCGATGTCTCGTCTCGTAACGCGGCCCCCATATAGTACGTAATCTGCCGTGTACGCCCGCGCCGAACTGAGTTGGAAGCCGGCGTCAGATCGGCAGCGCATGGTTGATGAAGGGATCGGCGTGGCGCTAGAATTGTAGCTGGAGGCGACGAGGAAGGACGCCAGATCATCTGTTGCCACCTTGAGTCTCCACCGCAATCTTGCTGCATACCGAATGAATGCGTCTGCGCACCTCGCTTCCTTTCAGCTTCTCGCTCGCTTCCCTGAAGGAATAGGCTTCGCGATGTTTTGGCGCGACCGCCTAATGCCTCGTCGCCCTCAGATCATCGAACACAAGCAGATTCCAAAAAAGCGGAATTATGATCGGCTTTTGAGCGAATGGCCAAAAAGCCCGCAGCGTGTATGTTGTCAGGGCGCAGCCCACAGAATGTTGAGCTATGTTCAGAAAATCATTATCGACGGCGAGGTTCTTGATCGATAGGTATCGACACGGATTCGATGTTCCAGATCAGCCGCAGTTCGATGCTGACGGCCGAGCCTATTTTCTCGATCGGCTTACGAAGGCATCATTCTATCTTGAGTATGGCAGCGGAGGCAGCACCGTTGTTGCTGCCAGCCTGAAAAAGCCTTTTGTCAGTGTTGATAGTGACCGCGTCTACTTAGAGAGCGTCCGTAAAAAGACTGCCCAATACGATTTAAGCAATGGACACTTGCTCCATGCCAATATCGGTATCACGACCGCCTGGGGATTTCCTCTGCTAAAAACAGAAACCCCCGGGAGGCTAGTACGCTGGAAGAACTACGCCGAACTACCCTGGACCTACAATATTCGACCGGATCTCATCCTAATCGATGGCCGCTTCCGTGTGCACTGTGCGCTCTACTCCATTAGTCGTCTCGATGATTTTGAGATAATGTTCGACGATTATGCAGGTCGACCTCACTATCGTGAGGTTGAGAAGTTCGCAGAACTCGAAATGCGCGGGCGTCTCGCCATCCTCAAACCCAAGCCCATTGACAGGAATGATCTACTGTCATCGATCAGACGTTTCTCGAGAGATTACCGCTAAGCGCATTGGATGAATGGCTTCCAAGTGAAACAGATAATCGGTTACTTCGATCACGCCTTCCTGATCAATCTTCCTGAGCGAGCTGATCGAAGGAGGAGAGCTGAGCAGGAATTCAAGAAACTCGGGTTCGAGATTGAAGCCGCGCCCCCGGGTCAAAATCCAAGAGGCAAGATCAGTCTATTTCCAGCAATAAAGTTCGATGACGCGGGATCGTTCCCCTCAACTGGATATAGAGGATCAGTAGCCAGTCACCATCGGGTCCTTGAGCTTGCGCGACAAACGCGCTTAAAGAACGTGCTTATCTTTGAGGACGACGTTCACTTCAACGTTGTCGAGCCCTCGGTTGTACAAACAATTGTCGATCAAATTCCAGCCGAATGGGACATCATCTATTTTGGGTATTTGATTCCGACACTGCCTCCCTCCTCAGAAACAGGATTGCTCCGCCATTCAACAGGAACAATCGGAGGACATTTCTATGCGGTCAATGGTTCATTTTTTGATGTGATCATAACTTATATGAAGGAATGTCAATCGAGACCGGCCGGCCACCCCGATGGCGGATCTATGGGCCGTGATGGTACTTTCGGCCATTTGCTGCTGGTGCGACCGCAAACACGCGTCTTTATCGCATCTCCCAACTTGGCAAAGCAACACGGCACAAAGAGTGACATTTCTCCCAAGCTTTTGGATAAGACATTTCTGGCGCCTCTCTTAGAGTTCTTACGGGTTGCAAGAAACAGGCTGCTGGACTGAAGAGCTCTAGCTAAACAAACATGTTGGAATCAAAGTTTCCCGTTCCACGTCGCACCCGTCAGGAACCGAGCATTGGCTGAGGAAAACCTAACACTTATTGCGGCACTGGCTCTCCTGCTTTGGCCAGTCGTGAGCCTTTGCCTGTTTGCATTTTGCAAATCTCGATCGGAAGCCTTGATCTTAACTTTTCTGACGGCACAGCTGCTTCTTCCCAGCAACACGGGCATTAAGCTCCCGATGGTTCCGCAGCTTGATAAAGCCAGCATGGCAAGCTTCTGCGCTCTTGCAGGCATCTTCTTTTTTTCTCGGGGCAAGTCGCCGAAACGATCAAGACAATTTGGTGTGGTGGAAGTATTGATCCTAGGCACCGTAGTATCGCCGATAATCACGAGCGAATTGAATAGCGACTATCTCATTATCGGTGGCCGTTTTCTGCCGGGCGTTGGCCTCTATGATGCCATTTCCGCAGCCGCGTCAGCACTGATAGCCCTCATTCCGTTCATGCTTGGGCGATATTTCCTTCGAACTCAATCAGATACTGAAGCCGTCCTGCGGATCCTCACAGTGACTTTTCTCTTCTATTCGATCCCACTGCTATTTGAGATCAGGTTCAGCCCGCAACTGCACCTCTGGGTTTATAAGTATTCGCCAATTGAATTTGTTCAAGCAATGCGCGAAGGCGGATTCCGCCCTATGGTCTTCATAGGCCATGGATTGCTCGCCGCTTTTCTCCTGATGTCCAGTGCCTTAAGCGCGATGACGCTTTGGCGAAATCATATTCGCCTGCATCCCATTCCATCGGGATTGGCGGCTCTGTATTTGAGCATCCTTCTTGTACTTTGTAAGAGCCTAGGTGCGCTTGTTTATGGAGTTATCGGTGGCTTCTTGGTTCTAATGTCTAAGCCAAAGCTGATGTTTCGTGTCGCCGTGGTGCTGGTTACGATCTCGTTGGCTTATCCTGTATTGCGATCACTCGACCTCGTCCCCACCACAACCATCCTCGGCGTGGCGAAATCGATCGATAATGAACGAGGCGAATCGCTAGAGTTTCGACTTACCAACGAAGACATGTTACTTACGCGTGCCTTCGAGCGACCCTTGTTTGGATGGGGACGCTATGGACGAAGCCGAGTGTACGACGAAAGTACCGGTAGGGACGTCAGCGTGACCGATGGACGATGGGTCATCGTTATCGGCCAGTTTGGACTGGTAGGATTCTTGCTGGAGTTCGGACTGCTAGCGATTTGCGTCTATCGAGCTGCTTCTGCCTTTCGATTTGCCTCGTCGCCGAGCGATCAGCGTGCAATGGGCACACTTGCGCTGCTCGTGGCGATAAACATGTTTGACTTAATCCCGAATTCAGGACTGATCCCTTGGACGTGGTTGCTCGGCGGCGCATTGTTAGGTCGAGCCGAAGCTCTTCTCGCCAGGCGATCAATTGGATCAACGCCTACTCTAGGACATCGCTCGGATGTATCGACCAGCACGAACACTCTGGTGAATCCAACCAAATTAACCGCGACCTGATGAGCATGGACTTTAGCCTCCATTGCCCACAACCGCCTTACGATGGCCTGCAATAGTGATTGGAACAATGACCCTTCGTCAAAGGGCTCTTCGAGCTGGAGCATGGACCGTCGCATCATACGGCGTTGAATTGTCAACGCGACTGCTCACGAATTTGGTTATGACGCGCCTTCTTTTCCCGGAAGCATTTGGCGTTGTGGCAGCTGCAACGGCGTTGATAGTCGGTCTTGGATTGTTGAGCGATTTCGGCGTAAGGGCTGTGATTATCCGCAGCCCTCATGGGGAAGATCCAAAATTCCTCCAATCGGCCTGGACATTTCAATGCTCCCGAGGCGTTCTGCTGTGGCTTGTATTGATCGTTGTCTGTGCCGTTCTCAACCTGCAGGCAATTCGCTCAACGCTGCCGCCGGAGAGCGTATTCGCGAATGTTCAATTTCCTTTCGTTACTTGTGTACTGGGAATTACTCTTGCCCTAAGCGGTTTTGAATCTACGGCAATTCCACTGAACACGAGACGGCTGAATTTTAGGGCAATAACCGTGCTCGATCTCACGGCCCGAACAACGTCCATCCCAATAATGATTGCTTTGGCCTACCTCTATCCCAGTGTGTGGTCCATCGTCGCTGGAAACGTCGTGGGCGGCATCATGCGCCTCGCCCTGTCGCATGCCATCATTCCGGGCCCTCGGATGAAGTTTGTATGGCATCGAGAACATATCAAGGAAATTGTTGCTTTTGGAAAATGGGTCAACCTCTCGTCGATGGCCACATTCATCAGTTCACAAAGCGACGTTCTTCTCCTTGGGGTCTGGCTAACGGGGCCGCTATTGGGAATCTACTTCATCGCGAAAACGCTAAGTGACGCGATCGAGAATTTCGTTGAACGACTAAACAGCTCAATGACACTGTCCGTCCTGGGCGAGATCGCCAGAAAAAATCCTGGTGATCTCAAAGATCGCTATTATCGATTCAGATTACCAATCGAACTCGTGGCCGCCGGTTCTGCAGGATTTCTTTTCGCGGCAGGCGACTTGATCGTGAATGTGCTTTATGACCCTCGTTATGCGGAAGCGGGCGTCATGTTGCGCATCCTTAGCTTTGCTCTCCTGCTCTACCCCAGCCTACTGATCCGCGGGGCTTTCGCAGTAGTCGGCAAACCAAATATAGTGGCCTGGATATCAGTTCTTCAGGCGATTTCGTTGGCTTGCTGCATGGTATTCGGATTCTATTTTTTCGGTGCTCTTGGCGGCATCGCTGGTGCAGTCGCTAGTCGCGCTATTCCGTCAGTTGCAATACTCTTGATAGCCCGTGGTGAGGGCTGGATAAGTCCAGCGAAAGAGCTACGCTGTGTTCCCATCTACGGTGTTGGATTCATCCTCGGTAAGCTAGCCGTCTACGTTATGCACTTGATACCGATCGGCCTCGGCCACACGTTATAGAGCTACTGGAAATTATAGGGCTACTGAAAATCGTTCGATCTGCCCAGGACTTAGTTCAACCCTGCCCTCTTAGCTAGATACCACTCGCTCGTTTCTGCCAAGCCCACATCCAGCGGACGGGTTGGCTCGTATCCCAAAAGACGTTGAGCCTTGCTGATATCCGCGGATGATCGAACGATATCGCCTGCCCTAGGCTCGCGGTAGACGGGCCTTAGGTCTTTCACATCTGGGCAATGTGGAACGAGAGCCCCCTGGATCATACCAAACAGCTCGTTCAGCGAGGTGCAACGACCGAGTGCAACATTGTAGATTTGATTTGTTGCGTCGGAGGATTCGATCGTTGCAGCCAGAATATTTGCTTGAACTACATTCTCGACATGACAAAAGTCACGACTAGCCTCTCCATCTCCATATATTTCCACTACATCTCCAGCGATCATCGCGTCCGTCCACCGTGGGATGACCGCAGAATATGGACCTTTAGGGTCTTGGCGGCGACCAAAAATGTTGAAGTAACGAAGCCCGATCGAATGAAAGGAAAAGTTTTTGCTAAAGACATCTGCGTAAAGTTCATTGACCAATTTAGTCACCGCGTACGGTGATAAAGGCCGGCCAATCACGTGCTCAACCTGACGTGGCGCCACGTGATCACCGTAGGTCGAGCTGGACGCCGCAAAGACAAAGCGACGAACTGAAGCATCGCGCGATGCAACCAGCATATTAAGAAATCCATCCACGTTCACAAGATTAGTTGTTACCGGATCGCTGATTGACCAAGGCACACTCCCCAAGGCGGCTTGGTGCAGAACGTAGTCGACGCCAGCGACTGCCTCTCGACACAGTCGAGCGTCAACAACATCTCCCTCAATCACGCGAAAGCGAGAAAACTGGATAGGCGTGACCGAACTTCGCACTTCCTCAAGATTTCGGCGGCGGCCAGTCGAAAAATTATCCAAACCTATGACTGTTTGGTCGAGTCTTAACAATTCCTCGAGAAGGTTTGAGCCAATAAAGCCCGCAACACCCGTTATAAGCCATCGCTTGGGCTCAGCTTGCAAACTCTCACGCACCTGCTGATATCTAGACATTACAGAATCATTTCTTAGTCACGCGCCTTAGCGGCGCGATTTGCCGCTTGCACGATACCCCCAACGGGAGCCAGCGCCTATCGCACTCAACGAGGATTCGTAGGCTTTGCCTCATCCGCCTTTTGAAATACGGCCATTATAGTGTGCCCGTGAATTTTTGATTTTCTCAACCTAACCCACATTCTAAACAAATGGCTGATGCCCAACTTGTAGTAGATTGCTTGAGCGACACTGTTCGATAACGCCCTGCGCTCCATGACAGAGGCGTACCAATTCAGTTCCTCTAGAGGCTCAAATCTGATCGCCCTAAGGGAAAGCGGGAAAAAGTGAGTTAGAGCCGTTAGGCTTTCTTCAGTCCACAACCCCATGTGGTGCGGCGGCATATTGAGAACGGCATCGGGGTCCAAACCGACGAACCCGCCATTGTTGGGAACGCCCAAGATCAGCAAACCGCCGGGGCGAAGCACGCTTAAACAACTATCAAGAAAGGGTTTTACATCCGGTATGTGCTCGAGCACCTGAAACGAGCAAACACAGTCATAGGCAGGGCTGTTCTTGTTAGCGTGGTCCGCAATCAACTCTGTCCGCACATCGATGCCTCGCTGTCGCGCCTCCATTGCAGACGCCGAGTTCAACTCAAGCCCAGTTGTCTCGTGGCCGGCTTGGTTAGCCAAAACGACAAACGCTCCTTTCCCGCAGCCTACGTCAAGGACGCGACACGAACCCGGAATGAAGCTCAGCGCTTCCCGATATTCCCACTTGTCATCTTTGTAGGTTCCGTCGGTGGTCTTTTCCAACTCGCGATAGAGATGCTCCTTGCCGGTGAGGGAAAATGGATGATAGAAGCGGTAGCCAGTGGCGTTGCACTCGTAGATGTCGGCGGTGGCTAGACCGGCGAAATACTCCGATACATCGACCCCATAACCTTCCATGTAGCGCCTTACGATTCGTTCGCGGTCGATCTCACCGACGCGTTCAGCGACAGCGCCATCAACGACCGGGCTTTCGATTTTTTCAGATTTGACCATTTTGGGGACCAACAAAATTTAATCTTTCAATTCAAAGGTATTACTATAATCCTCCTTGAACCGCACTGAAAACCTCACCAGCACTTCGTATCACAGGTAGCCAAGGTTAATTGGCCGCATCTCAGAGAGCCCGGGATTTTCAACTGATAATTTCATGATGTTGGATTCTCCATCGTATATAGCCATAAGCTATCGGGCGCTCTCCTGGGACCTTGCCTTAGGTGCACCCCAAACGACTTAGGTTATAAATGAAAATCGCGATTTACGTACCCTCTTGGCCCGCGGGCTCAGTTGCGAATGGCATTGTTACCTACGCCTCACACCTTGTCCCAGCACTACGCGAACTGGGGCATGAAGTCTTCATACTGACGCCAAACTGCATCGGCGAATGCGATCGATTCACAATTGACTTGCGCACTTTCTCATTTTCTCAGCCCTTACTCTCCCGCATCAGGTCGCGCATCTTTCCGCATCAATACATTCTCGAAGTACCCGCAATGCGAATTGCCGCGGCCGTCGAAGCTTTGAAAAACGAGCATCAAATCGACGTATTTGAAATGGAGGAGTCTTTCGGGTGGGGCGCAGCCGTTGCGCGGCTAAACGCTGTTCCTTTGGTTGTCAGGTTGCATGGTCCCGCTTTTCTCACCGCACGTTTCGGCAACCGCGGAGATGCCGTTCGCTACGCGCAAAAAGTAAGGTGTGAAGGCATCGGAATTGAAGCAGCAACTTTGGTGACGTCACCATCGCAAGCCGCCCTGACGGAGGTGAAGAGGCATTACAACATCAAATTGGAAAACTCGCGCGTGATTCCGAACCCCTCGGGTGCAAGTGCAAACACCGCCACCTGGCATTTGGACCAATCCGATATAAATCGCGTACTTTATGTGGGCAGATTCGATGAATTGAAGGGCGGTGACTTGGTGCTTCGTGCGTTCGGAAAGCTAGCCGAACAGTATCCAAGCCTTCGACTTACCTTCGTGGGTCCAGACGCCGGAATTCAAGACAATGACGGACGGAACTATTCCTTTCAACAGTTCGTCGGTCAACACCTGCCAATTTCCGCCTCGTCTCGCATCGACTACCTCGGCAAGATATCTCATGCTGAGGTGATGTCGTTGCGACCTAACCACCTCTTTACAATCGTTGCATCACGATTCGAAATGTTCCCCTACGCTGTTCTTGAGGCAATGTCGGTTGGAAGTCCGGTCGTCGCGGCCAATGTAGGTGGAGTTCCTGAGCTGATCTCACACCGACACAACGGACTTCTGTTTACTGGTCAAAATGTAGCCGAATTGAGTGAAGCTTGCAGGTCCTTGCTTGATGATCCCTCACTCGCCAAAGCCCTTGGATCCCAGGCAAAAAAGGATTGCATAACATCATTCAACTCACATCGAATCGCGATAGAGGCGACTAGCGCCTACCAGGCTGCAGCCGACATATTCACGTCTTCCGCAGCTGGCGGTTCAGCGTAGTCTCGGCGAAAGGCGACCAGGTTATCCTAGAGGCAGACAGACAAGCACATCTGCTTCTATTCGCAGAGACAGCCGAGGCTAGTTTATGCTGCGATTCCTGACTCCTTGCTGAAGCCACACCGGAGAGGCATCGCCCCATTCAGCATTTCCGAAGCCATAAGCGGTTGGGAAATTATGTCCCCAGCGGAGGCCGGTTTGAATGTATTCGGCGGGCATTCCGGCGCCCGCGCCGAACTGGTTCATAAATTTGAGCATTGCATCCGCCCATGACTGGCTCCGCTTCACAGCGCGCAAAAACATTTGCTGAGGAGTAAAGGCCACGAACTGGCCAAACGACAGGCTAGCCGTGGTGTTGTTAGAGAGTGTGATCGAGGTGCCTGATGCCGACAACACTGTTGTCCCTGCGGGGATACCATAGCCCGCAACAAAATATCCTGGCGCCAACGCCGCTACATAGGACGTATTCACTCCGGTTATCATGTTGGTCTTTCCGTCGATCGTTCCCTGGGCATACGGAAGGGTCCCCGTGACTTGACCACCTGCGCTGATAGCCTGAACGTTACGATCCCATCCACCCTCGTACATAATGACCGACTTGCCGTAGGATTTCATTTTGGAGATGTAGGCGGGCAGCAGAACCGTCCGGTAGCGATCCAATGTCTCGTTTCCGCCCAAGGCAGGATCAACTATCCCCTTCACGTATGCGGCGCATATCAATTCCTGAGCTGCAGCATTGCCGGTGCTCTTGGCCCAACTAAATGCATAGGCGTCAAGATTTGCGGTATCGAACGAAGTGCTCGTCAAGAAATATCCGCCGAACGAAAAGAAATCGTGGTGCGCCATCGGCGCTATAGTCGGTCCCCACACGTTCAATGGATCATTGAGATAGAACTTGCTTCCATCGATGCGCGCCAAGTTCAATCCTGAGATTCCAAGCGTGCCTTGACCTGACAGAACAAATCGCAGACGCGAATTATTGAACGCGGATTTCTTGATATCTTCCACGTTTATGACTGAGCGAAGCGCGACCATGCTGGCGTAATCTGAAGCTCCCGCAGTTGGCCAACGGAGTGAGCCGCGATATGCGCAGTAATATGTTTGAGAAAAGCCGGCGCCGCCTGAGTTCCATGTCTCGTTGCTGAACTCGACAAACAGTTGCAGGCCGGAAGACAGTCCCTTGAAGCCATTGGCGCCGTTAAGAATGACGTTCACCGCCTGGATACCCCAGCTCGATTCCAATCCATAATCCGGATCCATCGAACAAAGACCAAGGTGTGGGATGTTCGTCCACATATGAATTGGACGCGCCGGTCGCATCGCATTGACCTCGTTCACGAGCGCCGTGCAAATCTCCAGCGGTACACCGCCATCATGTCCGTTGTTTGCGCCTAGATCATTGAACATCCACACGCCGTAGACATAATTACCTGCGCCATCCGTCTGGGCCGCGATAGTCTTGTCAAAGACAAACGTCTTGTAATCTCCACTCGCGATGTAGCCGTTTCCGTAATACGAGGGAGGTGCCGTCGGAATCGGGAATGTGACTGGATAAGCCCCTCTTCCTCCCACATTTAGGCTGATGAATTGATTTGCCTGCGCAGCGCCCGAAAATGAACCGAATGTAGTTGTATCGATTCCGATCGAATAATTGTCCTGATCGATAACCGTGATCGTGCAGGGCAGAAGATTCAGCTTTGGCATCACGCCGCTGGCGAACCTGTGTGAAATAATATCGCCTGTCGCAAAGCCATGAGCATTCGCGGTGACGCGCCCGGGATTCGAGTTGGTCACCGCCTTTATCGTTTTGGATCCGGCACGCACCATCCCTGAACCGATACGGCAGGTGACAACTTCCCCTTGCAATGGCGTGGCCGGCGTCCCCGTTACGGACGCAAGAGAATACTGGTTCACTCCCGTTGTCTGGCCATACGGCGGCGATGCCACCCAATTTGTATTACCGCCCCCTCCTGCCGAACCTCCCCAAGCCGCATACGTGGGCAGCGTGCGACTGGTATCAAATCGCGTCTGCTTCGCATTGTTTCCGCCGACCCAATCCATAAATCGAATTGCACTTGGGCATAGATCGACCAACGACTGCTTGTAAGGCGTGCGGAAGATTTTTCCGGCTTGCAGATCAGCCTCGTCAGTCAATCGATAGAATTGCACGTTGCGCAACCGCGCACCTGTCCCATCTGTGGCGTAGACGATGACTGAGAAGAGTTGCGCCGGTCCACTAAAGCTCAGGACGATGTAGGTATCGGAGCCAGAAGTCGTCTTCCACCGGTCGGACGAAACCTGAGTGGCGTTGGTGCTCTTGCTCGCCTGATAGGCCCAGGAACCAGCCTGCAGCGAGAGCCTAACCTCGCCGTTACCTTTCCATCGCAGCACGTAGTACTGGCCGCTCCCAACTTCTCCGTATTGAAACGAAGCGGGTATGCGTACTCCTCCACCAAAAGGCTTATTATCCGAAGCCTTTATGCTGATGACTGGATAGCCGTCCTTACCAATCGATTGCATCCATGTGGGCCCAGTGCTCCACGAATTTCCGACCGGACCAAACTGCTCCGCAATCAAGAAATGATCGATAAAGCGATACTCACCTCCGCCCGCAGCAAAGCCGATGTTGATGACCGAGCGCAGTGAAGCTGTACCGCTGCTGATGCTAGGCGCTGCCAGAGGCACTGGCCCCGCAAGCCCAGCGGCCGGCAGCATCGACGTCAGGGAAGCTACGCTCACGCCCCGCAGAAAGGTTCTACGGTTCATATTAGACGTCATAGTCAGGTCCAATCATCGTTAAGGGAAAATTTGAAGACGATTGATCGCGCGACCGAGCTGATTTTACCGCAGGCCCCGTCATCCACGCTAGTCTATCACTTCTCGGAAAACATTTAATTCGGCCCATTAACCGCCGCGGAACGCCGCCGCGCCCGCATTCGCGGAGTTGTCAGCGGATTTGGCCTTGCCGGTCGGCCCCAGCGAATAGACCTCGTACTGGCTGTCGATGATGGCGTATTGATAAGGCCGCCCCCACGGATCAAGCAGGTTCTTCGCCTTCTTCAGATACGGGCCGTTCCAGCGGGGCGCCTCGGGCGGCGCCTCGACCAGGGCTTTCAGGCCGGCGCTGGCGCTCGGATAGGTGCCGTTTTCCATATAATAGAGCTCGAGCGCGGTCCCGATATTCTCGATCTGGAGCTGCACCGATTGGGTCTTGGCTTTGCCGAAATAACCCATCAGCTGCGGCGTCGCGATTGCCGTCAGAACCGCCAGAATGCCCATCACGACGAGCAATTCGAGCAGCGTATAACCCGCATTTTTACGGTCGCGGGACTGCAATGTCCCCGCCCGGAACAGCCTTCCGACACGGGGTCTCGCCCTGTCCAATATCTTGGCCAACATCCTGATCGCCCCTGAATTCATCTTCGTGAATTTCCGCGAACGATACTGTTGGCTACCGGTGTTCAAAGGGTTTACGAATGGAACCCGCTGGGAAGACGGTCAACGTCAAGTAACGGAGATCGGGAAAGCTAATTATATTTGCAGAAGGGCTTATTCAGGGCCGCGGCCGTCTGGTAAATACCAAATTAAACTGACGCTGTCCGGGCCAATCATTTAATCCGCGATTCCGGCAGGTTCGAAAGACTGGAGCACCACATGCGGCGCCCACTCCGCCGGCGCCTTGGACGAGATTGAGCATGGCCTCGATTTCCGAGCCCTTCATCCGCCGGCCGGTCGGCACCACGCTGCTGGCAATCGGGCTCTTTCTGGTCGGGATGGTCGCCTATGCCTTCCTGCCGGTCTCGGCGGTGCCTAATGTCGACTTCCCGATGATCCGGGTGTTCGCCAACCGCCCCGGCGCGGATCCCGCCGTAATGGCGGCCACCGTCGCAGCCCCCTTGGAGCGCCGGCTCGGCCAGATCGCGGGCCTCGACCAGATCACCTCGACCAGTTCGCTCGGCAGCACCAGCATCCAGCTGCAGTTCTCGATCGGCCGCAACATCGACCGCGCCGCCCGTGACGTGCAGGCGGCGATCAATGCATCGCTGGCCGATCTGCCGACCGACCTGCCGTCGCTGCCGCGGTTCCGCAAGTCCAATCCCGCGGCGGCGCCCGTATTCGTGCTGGCGCTGACGTCGAAGACGTTGACGACCAGCGCGATGTACGACGTCGCCGATACTGTGATCGCGCAGCGTATCTCGCAGGTGCCCGGCGTGGGCGAAGTCTTCGTCAGCGGCGCCGACCAGCCGGCGGTGCGGATCGCGCTCAACCCGGTGGCGCTGTCGAACGCTGATATCGCCACCGACGACGTGCGGCTGGCCATCATCAATGCCAATCCGCTGGGCCCGGTCGGCATCTTCGACGGCGGCCGCCAGAGCGAGACCGTTTCGACCAACAAGCAGATGCGCACCGCGGCCGAATTCCGCGACGTCATCATCAAGAGCTCGGCCGGCAATTTCGTCCGTCTTGCCGACGTCGCCGAGGTCGAGGATTCCGTCCGCAACCACCGCTCGATTGCCTGGTTCAACAAGCAGCCCGCGGTCCTGATCCAGATCACCAAGCAGGGCGACGCCAACGTGATCGAGACCGTCGATCGCGTGAAGACCTTGCTGCCGGAGCTGAAGCGATGGCTGCCCGCCGGCCTCGAGATTTCGACGCTGGTCGACCGCACCGGCACCATCCGCGCCAGCGTGCTCGACATGCAGTTCACCCTGCTGGCGACGGCGTTCCTTGTCATGGTGGTCGTGTTCGTCTTCCTGCGGCGGCTGACGCCGACCATCGCAGCGGGTGTCTCGGCGCCGCTGGCGCTGGCCGGCACCTGCGCCGGCATGTGGCTCGCCGGCTTCTCGATCGACAATCTGTCGCTGATGGCGCTGGCGATCTCCGTTGGATTCGTGGTCGACGATGCCATCGTCATGATCGAGAACATGTACCGCAATCTCGAACAGGGTATGGCGCCTTACCCGGCGGCCTTGGAAGGGGCCAAGCAGATCGGCTTTACGGTGCTCTCGATCAGCCTGTCCTTGATCGCGGCCTTCACGCCGCTGATTTTCATGGACGGGATCGTCGGCCGGCTGTTGCGCGAATTCTCGCTGACGCTGACCTTCGCCATCGTGGTGTCGACCGTGGTGTCGCTCACGGTCACACCGATGATCTGCGCGCACTACATCAAGGAGGCGACCTCCGACCGTGCCACCTGGTTCGACCGCCTGGTCGAAGGCACGCTGGCGCGCGTCGTTTCCTTCTACACCTGGACGCTGCGGGTAGTGCTGGGCTTCCCGTTCCTGACCCTGATCGTGTTCTTTGCGACCATCGCGCTGACGGTGGTGCTCTATATCAAGATCCCGAAGGGCTATTTTCCGACCGACGACAGCGGTCTCATCGTCGGTGCCTCGCAAAGTTCATCGGACACCTCGTTCCAGTCCATGACCAGATTTCAGCAACAGCTTGAGGACGCCGTTGAATCGGACGACGCCGTCGCAGGGGTCGGATCGATCCTTGGCAGCATGACGGCGAACCGGGGGCTGTTCTTCATCAGCCTCAAGCCGCCGCAGGAAAGAGCCGGCCTGAGCACCCAGCTCGTGATCGACCGGCTACGCAAGAAGCTCGAAACAATGCCGGGCGTACGGCTCTATATGTTTGCCGCTCAGGATGTTCGCGCTGGCGGACGCCAAAGCAGCTCCGACTACCAATACACCGTTTCAAGCGTCGACGTCGACCTGCTCAAGAAGTGGGCCCCCATCGTCGCCAAACGCATGGAGACGGTCGAGGGCATTACCGACATTTCCACCGACCGCGATGCCGCCGGGCTGCAGCTCACGCTGAGGATCGACCGCAACACCGCCGCCACGCTTGGCGTCCGCGTCAAGGACATTGACGACGCCCTGAACAACGCGTTCGCGCAACGGCAGATCTCGATCATCTATACCCAACGCAACCAGTACATGGTGGTGCTGGAAATCGATCCGAAATTCCAGAGCGATCCCTCAAATCTGGAGCGCATCTTCGTGGCCGGCGCAAACGACGCTCAGGTGCCGCTGTCCGCCGTCGTTCGCTATGACCGCGGTTTGGCATCGCTGGCGATCAATCACACCCAGTCGATTCCATCGGCCACGGTCTCGTTCAACCTCGTTCCCAATGTGCCACTGGAGATCGCAACCACAAACATCCAGCGCGCGGTCGAGGAACTGCATATGCCGGAAGGCATCCGCGGCAGTTTTGACGGCAATGCCGGCGATTTCAACAAGACCAGCGGGCGGCAGCCGCTGCTGATCCTCGGCGCGCTGGTGGCGATGTATATCGTGCTCGGCGTGCTCTATGAGAGCCTGGCGCACCCGATCACGATCATCTCGACATTGCCGTCCGCAGGGCTCGGCGCGCTGCTGGCGCTGCAGCTGATGAATACGCCGCTGACGGTGATCGCCTTTGTCGGCATCATTCTGTTGATCGGCATCGTCAAGAAGAACGGCATCATGATGGTCGATTTCGCGCTCGATGCCGAACGCAACCGCGGCCTGTCGTCGGCGGACGCGATCTTCGAGGCCTGCCGCGCCCGCTTCCGGCCGATCCTGATGACGACGATGGCGGCCCTGTTTGCCGGCATTCCGCTGGTCATTGCCACCGGCCCCGGCACCGAACTGCGCCGGCCGCTCGGCATCACCATCATCGGCGGATTGCTGGTTTCTCAAATCCTGACGTTGTACACGACGCCGGTGATCTACCTCCTGATCGACCGCTTAAGAGGACGCGTGGAAGAAAGTCGGGCTAACCGGCTTCCGTTCGGTGAGAGCACATCATGAGAGTGCACCCAGAAGACTTGAACGGAGCTATTCATCGTGGATTGCCCGGCGAAGCGTCACGAATAGAATCGGGAAGCGACGGTCCATTACCAAGCCCCGACATAGTCATGTCCCATAGACTTCTTGCCACCTCAAGAGGCGCCAAATTGACGTTGGCCCACCATGCCCTCTCGTTACCGTAACGATGTAACTCGCTGTGGTGATCTCGGCATAACGGCACGGTAAATTCGTCACTCACCTTTCGTCCAAGAGCTCGGGGTTCTGCAAACTTTATATGGTGGGCGTCGCAAGGAGAACGCTGACAAACAAGGCACGCCTGCTCTGCTACAAATCGAAGATGGCCCTTATCTCGCACCCTGGTGGCCTTTGGGAAAGACGTTACCCTTTTCTGGGCTACGGATCCTTGGCTTCCTATTCGGCCCAATTCGCCTGAAGCGATGTCGCCCTCACCGTTTTCTGGCGTTATCGGAAGCAAGTCGGATGATCCTCCTTTGGGTTCAAAGAGATAGTCGAGACCATCGTGAGATGCTTTCAAGGCATGAATATATGCAGTCTCGACCGCCGCCGCGTCTTCTGTTGTGAGCGTATTTTTGGCGGCGAACCGTCTGTGTACCCACAGCGCAAGATCGTCTGGATTTTTCGAGCCGTTGATTTCTGCAATCAGCTTATCCCGCAGATCAGTTGAAGCGTCGGGCGCGAGGATTGGTTGGGATGGCTTGTGGATCGATCCGCTTGGGCGCTTTCGGCTTCTAGGGTCCTTTTGATCTTGAATCATCGGAACATTGATTGCCGGTGACGGTTCGACGAGCAGATCCGGCGCATCAAGATCGTCCTCGCCCGTGATACCGACCAGAGCAAACAGTGCGTAGCGTCGGGCGTAACTGAGAGCGGCTCCCATGAGATGTGGTGTATTCGTTTGCGCGATCGCACAGACCGGCCAGTCCGACGCGATCCATTCGCCGGATGCGTGGGCCAGAAGGGTCGTCAGGCGAATGTGACCCATTTCGTTATCGATCGCGGTCGTTTGAATCGTTGCGATCTCGTGCCGCCCAAGGCTCTTACGCACAATTTCAAGGCCGCTGGCCAACGAGGCATAACGAAACGTACGATCGTTCTCCCGCGGAAAGGGCGAGCGGATGGTGGCGATAAGGGACTTTTCAGGATTCGTGAGTTCGCCCTGGGCTTTGGCGAGAGCCGCAGCAATGGCTCCGATCGATTCACTGGAGCGATGCATTGGCCGCCTCCCCGTCCGTGAGGTCAAAGCTGATTGCTCCAGATTTGGAGCGTTTCGCCCGGAGGCCATGGCCGCTGGCCTCCTTGGCGTCTTCTGGCACGAGCGTTTTCAAATCGGCTTTTGCGCCTTCGTGTTCCTGGTGGGCCGCGCGGGTTCGCTTGAATGCGGCCGCGAATTCCGCCCAACTGTTCGAAGGGCTCATATCGACAACACGAACCGCTTCAAGCCGAGGCCGAGGTGGCTCTACGCCGAACAATCGCGGCGTTTCGCCGTTCTGAACGCAGCGCCAGAATTTTTTCTCTGCGGTAATTAGGAGGTGTTGGTACAGGGGATCGGCACGAATGGTGAGTTCGACCCATTTACCGCCTCCCGTGATGATAGAAAGGACCGAACATCGCGCATCGCAGACCCACATGTTATGTTGGAGCTGCGCCATGTGCTTTTCCGCGGCTGCTTCCTCCGAAAATGTCCAAGGCAGCATGAATTTGGCTTCGAACACGGCACCGGTTGGATCAACGATTCCGTCGAGTGTAGCAGCCATCCATTTGATAACCGGATGCTTCACCCGCCGCTGTACGTCTTTGACGACATGACCGGTGTTACGCTCATACCAGCGCCGATTGAGGTCTTCGGTCACCGTACCAAGCTGCACGACCAAATTTGCCGTCAGATCTTCTGGCTCAAGCTCGCCACGCTTTTCATGCCAAAGACGCATGATCATTTTCTCGTCGGTACCCATAATTACGCGTGCGTCGGATCCTCCGATAAAAGACCGGCGAGCTACGCCGTGCTCAGGTCTGGAAAGATGTTGAGGCATGGCCAATTCTTCCTATAACGAAGATACAGGGATATCTATCGATACTAAAAGTATCTAAGTTGGGAAGAATGTCAATACCAAAAGTATCGATCCGCCAAGTCAAAGCTGCCCGAGCCCTCTTAGGTTGGACTCAAGATGATTTGGCGGCCGCCGCCGGCATATCTCGACCGACGATAAAGAGATTAGAGGCCAGCGACGGCCCGCTAGGTGGAAGAACCGAAACTGGCGATCGAATTACACAGGCATTGCATGCTGCGGGTGTCGAGTTTATCGACGAGAATGGCGGTGGCGGTGGCGCGGGCGTGCGGTTGAAAAGGCCAAATCGTGCAAATGACGATCGGTACTAGTGAGTTTGTGGCGCTCACAAACTCACAGAGACTCGGCCGCCGCGTCGCTAATGAAGCAAAGCTGCATATGGGCCAGAACGCAACTCTCGGTCCTAGAGATGGACTTTCCCTTTAAGGCCAAAATTTGTTCAGCGGCGCGTTTACCCCCGAAATACTCCGAGCAATTATTTTTTCTGGGGCGCCAGTCCTAGAGAAGCGCGAATCTGATCCCTTGCAGGAGGTTACTCCAACAAGAGAGGTTTCGCCGTGTCGGAACTTTCGCCAGGGCTGCAGCCCTCGTCCAAACCAGAAGCATTCGATGCGGAAGAGTTCGACACTATGCTCGGCAGCGCTCCTGTGCGCGGGGATTTTGAAGATCCGACCGAATATTCCGAGATCAGCCTGAGGATGCTCGAAAGCATCAGGCCAACAAATTATGTCGAGCAGCTTTTTGTTATCGACCTCGTCGATATCACCTTTGAGATCCTAAACCTTCGTCGCTTAATAGTTGCCTGGAAAGCGGCGTCAGTGAGTCATGGCATCGAGGCATTGTTGACGCGAGGAATCCTCTCGGATGCTCCGCCCGGTGCGGAAAAAGTTGCGAAGATTGAAGCCAAGCTAGAGGCAAAGCGGTGGCGCGAGGATATCAATTCTCGAGAAGAAATCGAAAAGCGTCTCAACAGCAAGGGCATTTCTGAACATGCGATAGAGGTTGAGGTATTTCTCCAAAGTCTTCCGACGCTCGAGGTATTAGAAAAGAGACTGTTTTCCGCCCAGCAAAGGCGCAATGCTCTCCTCCGCGAGGTCTGGGGTCACCGCGAGCTGGCGCGACGCGCCCGTCAAATGTCGGACAGGGTCATTGAGAATGTTGGACTGCCTGCTCCGAACAAGGAATGACCTTGTGAGTACATTTCGACAGCGAGAGGCTAACAGGACCAATGCGCTTAGGAGCACCGGCCCCCGAACCGCAGAGGGCAAGAAACGTTCTTGCAATAATGCGCGAAGGCACGGACTGGCAGCGAGGGTTGGATCGATTCGCTCTGAGCAATTGAGAATGGATCACGTTGCGAAAAGTTTGGCGAAGGGAAGCAACGATGGTTGGATCATGGAGCGCGCCCGCTACGTCGCCGAATGCCAGGTTCAACTTGAAAGAGTCAAAGTCCTGTCAGCTCAGACTATTCAAGAATTGATTTACACCAATCTGAATGATCAGAAGCAGGTCAATGCGATCTTGGGGCGGTTGAAGAAATTGGAAAGTTACGAACGCAGGGCCCGCTCACGAAGAAGAAATGCATTAAGAGCGGTTTGCTCAATCGCCGCAGAGGAGTAGCTCAACCGCGCTAGTCCGCGAGCAGCACGACCTAGAAACCGCGGCCGGCGGTCAAGGTCAGCCGCACGCCGGCACCGCCTGTGACCATCTACTGTGCAGGGCGCTTAAAAGACGGTTAACGTCAAGTACTCTCGGGAAAAATTCTCGGAGGCCCAACGTACGGGCGAGGGCTAAGCGCGCATTTGTTGCGTCGCTGCCCCGGCCGGGGTCACGTCAGGGTAAAGTAAACTGTGGCGAGGATTGGGATCCCGTAGGCTACTTTCAACCAACATCAGCCCGTCAGCCTTGCAGAGACCGAAGGCTCACGTCTCTGCAATTTACCCATCGTGCGCTATGCAAGAGTCCGCACATACAAAACGAATATCGATCCGCGACATGGCCGCCGGCGACGGCCCGCGAGGTCATTTAACGCGACCCACTCTGCTCCCGATCCACGTCGGAGGCGGCGGGCGAAGATCAAAGATGCCTTTTCTTTTCTGATCTGCGAGACTAATGATCGCCAATTGCCTTGAACCAACTGGTCTCCCGCCGTGAAATTGCTCGTTGTTATCGTTAATTACCGTGTCACCCATCTTGCGATTGATTGCCTGCATTCGGTCGCAAAGGAGGTCGCCAGCGTTCCCGGTATCCATGTCGCGATCTGCGAAAACGGGTCGGGAGATGATTCCGCCGCGCTCATCCAGCGGGCGATCGACGACAATGGCTGGTCATCCTGGTGCACGCTCACGGCACTCGAGGTAAATCTCGGATTTACCGGCGGCAATAATGCGGTCCTGCGTCCGGCGCTGGAATCGGCTGACAAGCCGCAATACTTCCTGTTGCTCAATTCCGATACGATCGTCCGGCCGAACGCATTCAAGGCGCTCGTCGACTTCATGGACAACAATCCGGACGTCGGCATCGCCGGCAGTCGCCTCGAGGACCCCGACGGCACGCCGCAACGATCCGCGTTCCGCTTTCAGTCACCGCTCGGAGAACTCGAAGGCAGCCTGAAGCTCAGGCCGGTGAGCAGGCTTCTAAAGCGTTGGATCGTAGCTCCTCCCGTGGTCGATCACACCTTCGAAACTGACTGGGTTGCGGGCGCCAGCATGATCATCCGGCGCGAGACTATGGAAGCGACCGGATTGCTCGACGAAGGCTATTTCACCTATTTCGACGACATCGACTATTGCTTCAATGCCAGGAAGCAGGGTTGGCCGACCTGGTACGTTCCGGCAAGCCACGTGGTCCACCTCGTCGGTCAATCGACCGGCGTGAACAATAAGCCCAAGCGTTTGCCGCCCTATCTCCTGGAAGCCCGCAGACGCCATTTCCTGAAGAATTACGGCGCGTTCTACGCCGCCATGGTCGACATTTGCAGAATTGCGGGCCTGTCGCTTTGGCGATTGCGGGTTCTACTTACCGGAAAGGAAGACACCACACCTCCGCAGCACCTTTCTGATTCAATCCGGCATAGCGTATTTTTGAAGGGCTTCAAGGTGACCGACGTCAAGAATCCAGCCTTGACCTCCTAAATTTTTCAACCCCGATCCGGGATTATTTACTGCCCACCGACGAAGAGATTGATCGAAGCCTGTTAAGTTTGCCCAAAAGATCGCTGCGATACCGAAAGAAATTGCGAACGAAGCTCGCCCCGCGGAGCCGCCGCCGGTCGCCTCCCGTGCGGCGCCGCCGGCCGCAGCCGAGGTTAGCAGCCAGAGCCTGCCTCCCCCGCTTCCCATCGGCAGGCAGCCCGATCCGGACATCCCGCCTGCCCCGCCTACCGACGCAGGCGGCAAAACAGGTTCGTAACGCAGAAGAAATCGCAGGAGGCATCATCATGAAGTCGCTGCGCAGCATCGATGGTTGCCCAGCACGCGGATTTATCGTTACGGTCTATGGATCAAATCCGTGGAACGCCATGCTGACAATACGACTGGAAGCCGGCCCCCCGCATCGATCGCGAGCTCTGGTGTTCGCGGGTGCACGACATCGGCGTGCGGCTCAGAAACGACTTCGACGTTGCTGATCAATCAACCATCTCGACAAACGGTTCGACGTAGTCGCTCTGTTCCAAGAGAGCTTGCGCCAGCGGAGCGCACGTCGGATATCCCTGATATGGCAGTCTCAGCCAACAATACCTCGCCTTCCGGATCTGGTCCGTTAGCTCAACCATTCCGCCTCCTGGGAATCGATCCTGGCGCAACAGCCTTGGAGATCGAGGCCGCTCTGGCTCGGGCACGAGAGACGCGTATCGCGCCGGAGAAGGACTTGGCGAAAGCCTATGCAAACCTCCTGGACCCTGTCCGGCGCCTGCCGGGCGAGCTCTCCTATCCCTTCGGCTGCACGCCCGATCGCGTCGATTTCTTTTACGCCGAACTGCCTGCCGACGCTTCCGACGAAGACATACTGCAAACGTCGGCTCAGTTTGCACCGCTCTCAAGGGCCAATTTCATTGCACGTTACGCGGCTCGCCGCGGCGCGTCGAGCGAACTGCTCCTTGCCTTGATTGACGCGCACAATTCCATCGATGCCATGGAAATCTATCAAGCCCTGCAGGCGCTCCGGCATCAAGCCGGCTGGGCCCCACCATCGCTAGCGAGCGTAAGGGATGGCTTGAACGATCTGCTCAACACACATTGCGTGGCCGTTATCGACGCCTACGACCCGGTCGAAAGTGCCGCAGGACCGCTGCTCGAGGCCACTCGCCGGATCCTTGCAACGCGCGAACAGCCGCTCATCCAGACGCATTCCCTCCTGCTGGCAGCCTATCGGCGCGCCATTGGAGAGATGCGCTCCAACGCTGACCAGCAGGTCGACAATGCCTGCCAATCGTTCGAGCAACGGCCGGACGATGCCTCCTCGATGAAGGGACTGGCCGAGGCGCTGCATCTGTGGGCCTCGTTCTGCGAGCCCGTGTTGTTGCTGGACGCGCACCAGGGGTTCAGCGAGCCGGAGATGAACGTCACTCCCGATCGCATCTTTGGCTTGCTCGGCGTTCTGAGCCGCCAACACCATTACCCCAGGGTGCAGGAGGTTCTGGATCACGCGCTTGACGCTTTCGGATCAATTCCGGATGCGGCCGCACGGCTCGATGAAGTCGGAGAAATACTGCGCGATATGCGGCGCGCCGCTTCGAACGATATCGGTCCGGACCAGGATCTTACGGTGCCTGCAGCAAACCGCGGCTTCCGTCACATCAAGAAAGCCATGCTCGCGGCTGCGGCGCTGCTGGCCATGCTTGGACTTCTGGGTGCGTACTGGACTCTGGAACTTGGAGCAACATTCTCTGTCGCCTCGGCACCTAATCCGCCTCAGCCGAAAACGGAACCGGAGTTGCTTCCCCCGGTCGGCAAAGGCCAACGCTTTCCGCGAGAATATGTTCGTTACTGTCATTTTCAGGAAGAACGGCTGCGTGTGGTCAAGCAGCAGGTCCGGGGGCCCGAAGACATCCGCGCCTATAACGCACTTGCAAATGACTACAATTCACGCTGCTCCGATTTCTTGTATCAGGACGAAGACTTCCGGCTTGTGAAGGAAGAAGTCATCGCGAAGCGAAAGCTTCTAGAAGCCGACGCGGAGCGCATCCTCTCGGCGTGGCCATGGCACAAGAATGCCGGCGGAGCACCGGCGGCATCGTCCAGATAAGCCGATTTCGCAACGTGCCGCGTATCAGGGTTGATCGTTCAGCATCCGTTCAGCGATCGTGCTGCCTTCTGCGAAATGGCGGCGATGGTTCGAGCATTCGAGATCGACGGTACATCACGCAAGCGCCAGAGCGAGGTTCCCGATTTAACGTTTTGCGCGGGTATCAAGCTTAACGCACGAGTTGCGTTGCGAACGACGCGCGGGAAACTATGGTTGTTTTTGAGTTACCGTATTCGGCCAAATTGATTGTATGAACTCGCGGAGTATTTCGTGAAGCGCCAGCGTTTGAGCAAACCAAAAGATATCAGGGAATTGCCGGTCGAGAAGTCGCTGAGCGACCGCTACGCAGAAGTGGTGAGGCTGCGCCAGGCGGTGTTCCGAACCCAGGCCGCGCTACGGGCGCCGGCCCATGTCAACCGGCTAGCCTCGAAGTAGCGTCATGCGCTCAGGCGCTGCCAGGTTCGTCTACCTGTTTGCCATCGCCGCAGCCATGATCGGCTGGTCGTGGCTGCTTCTGCATAGCCTCGCCTGGGCATTTGACTTCTAGGGCGTGCGGGCGAGATCGCGCCGGATCGAACCTTGCGCTTAATCGCAGACTCTCACCGATCTTTGCCGCCAGCCCCTGAGGGTCCATACCCGACGCAGCGCATAGCATGCACCATCGCCGCGGTAGGCCCATGGACCGTACTCGGCATACTCGCCATAGCCGAACGGATAATCGTAGCCATCGTCAAATGGATGACCGTAGAGGCGCGCGTAGCCATACCCGCCCGCATAGGCAAACCCGCGAAATCCCGGGGCGACGACAAACGTGCCGCCGGCCGCTGCGATCTCGGGGACGATCAGCGCGAGGACAAGCACAAACAGAGCTGAATGTGCCTTACGCATATTCCAGTGTCCTGGCGCCGCTCCGGGGTGCCGAATGTTGCGACCGGGCCGTGGCCAGCTGGTCGATGAACTGGGCGCCGAATTCGCATCCGATGCCCCACGCCAGGCGGCACAGGCGCGGACGGCCTGCTGAAAGGATCAGAGTGAACTCCGCAGGCATATCGAGATTTTCAACGATGACCCGCACACCGCCATCAGATATGTCTGTGATCGTGCAGTCGCGCGGCAGAGAACCGACCCCAAACTGAATTTTTGCCGTCCCGTGACAAGAGCGACGTTCGCTTTTTCGCCGGTCCGCAAACACCCTACCCGCCCGTCCTTGTTGATTTTGTCTTTCAGCAATCTTATCGAAAATCCGTTGGGTTTCGCCTAAACGATCGGTCCGCAATCGATAGTTTCCCTTATTGGAAAGTTTACCGCCACAGCTGGCCGACAAAGGCTTGGCAAAACCTGTGACTTTTCCGTCCCAAGGTAAGGTTAAAGATTCAATTATCTCGAAAGTAGCCCTGAACCGGTACAAAGTGCCAAAATGAGAAGGGCACAGCTATCAAACGCGGTATTGCGGCGATATGTATCGCGATCATTCAGCAGCTGGCATCACGAAGGGTTATTCAAACCGATCCAAATCTACGGCAGATTTACCGATGGATTTGTTTCCAGAAGCTCTTAAAAGTAGGAACCCGCCGAGGTTACTTGCACGGAAAAGCGTCATATATGGTTACTTTGCTTAATCACTTTGCGGTGGGGTTATGAATTTTCAACGCGTCATTGGCCTTGCGGACTACTATTCTCGCAGCAAAGGCAAGTTCTATCCTTGGGGTTTTGCGATGAACGGCATGACCTCCAGATTGGAGGCCACGCGCCAGATCATTCACGGGCTCGCCATTGATAGAATTGTCGAAACTGGAACATTTCGTGGCACGACGGCTGAATGGTTTGCTCAATTTGGCCTTCCATTCGAAACCGTCGAGCTTGCGGAACGCTATTGGACTTTTTCACGAGCCCGGCTGGCCAGATTCACGAACGCGAAAGTTTACTTGCAATCCTCGGTCCCATTCTTGAAGGAACGGATTGCCCTCGGATCGGTGGAGAAGGACGCTCGACAACTTTTCTATCTAGATTCTCATTGGGAAAATCATCTTCCCTTGCGGGAGGAACTCGAATTGATTTTCAGTCACTACACCAACGCCGTCGTCCTGATCGACGATTTCAAGGTGGAGGACGATGCGGGTTATGGCTTTGACCACTATGCGCCAGACAAGGAGTTGACCCTCGCCTATGTTCGGAGTTCCGGTCTCTCAAAACTATCTTGTTTCTACCCTACAACTCGATCAAAGGAAGAAACTGGAGCAAGAAGGGGTTGGGTGGTCTTGACTTCAAATCCCGGAATGGCCGAACAATTGAGGACGATGTCCTTGCTGCGAGAATATCCGCTCAAGACATAGATTCGGCAATTTGGAGCGGCGTCGTTTTCCAGATTGATTTCGGAGCTTATCTGGATGCAAGCACGGATCAGACAAATACTCCGTGTCATTGAAGGCGGGCCGGCGCATCTACGCTTGCCGACCAGATTTCATGCCATCGCCGGTTCTGATGATAGCGCGCCAAAGGCAGCCGCACCGACGTCGGACATCGGTCTTTGGGACCACTGATAAATGCGACCGTTTCACCTTCCGGGGTTCTTTGCCAAACAGGCGCGTGTTCGGCAACGATCGAAGGGCGACCAGCTTGCTTCGATAATAACCACCTCCCCGCGTCAGCCCCCGAGTTTTTGTCTCGTTTTTTTGACGATTTCGATCTTCCCACAGGTAGACATGGACCGTGCTCACAGGCGCCGCACGGGTCCGACGGCGCCATAAGGCGGAAAAACGTTTAATTGCCCTTGAAAAAATGATCTAAATTTTGGATCATATCCCGGCGCGACAAGCTTCGCCATTTCGATGGAATCATCTCCAGCATTAGAATGGCACGGCCGAGGCCGCTGTCTTGGTGGTCCGAATAGGGCTTGCCGCGAAATTGACCTTCCTGTTTCAAAAATGGACAAAAACAGCCTAAAAAACTGATAAACGAATGATTTGGAATGTTGTGCGCCGCCGCGGTTGACTTGGCTAGAATTCGCAGATATTAATATCTTATTAAATTCCAGGAGTGAAAAAATGAATAAGCTGCTCAAATTTACTGGCGCTGCATTAATTGGCGTTCTGCTGCAGAGCGGCGCCTCACAGGCGAATGTTCTTCTAAACAGCGGGTTTGAATCAGGGGATTTCACCAGTTGGACGGTGAATACCGGCGGTGACGTTAGCTATCCTCAGGTCGTTATTGCCTATAATCAAACTGGCGAATATCCGACCGGCGCGTTCGGGGAACCTATCCCCGCAGCTCCCAATGGTGGTAACTCTGGTGCTTACTTCGTTTCAGACACTGCCACCCAGTCGATCTCCCAGTCGATCAGCCTGACGCAGGGTCAGAACTACCAAGTGAGCTTCGAGATCTACTCCCCCAACAATGGCCGGAATAACCCATTCGATGCCACTCTCCAGTCGAGCGTGGACGGGGTGCTTTCCCCGCTTTTCACGGCCAAGACTTTGGCGAGCGGATGGACCCTCTACTCGGCTATTTTCGCGGCTAGTGCTGGTCCCTATACTTTCTCGCTGAATTTCGATGGACAGGGCATTCCTGCGGCTGACTTTGTGCTCGATAACGCGTCGGTGGCGGCTGTCCCTGAGGCATCGACCTGGGCGATGATGATCCTGGGCTTCGTCGGCGTTGGCTTCTTGGCCTATCGCCGTCGGGAAACTTCGAAGAAGATCGGCTTTCGTCTCGCTTGATGATTTCAGCCGTGTCTGAATTGGAAGCCGCCCAATTGGGCGGCTTCTTTTTTGTCCGGCGGCTGATCGTACAAGGCGAATTCTAGATCCAGCCGCGCCCACATCAGCGATTTTATTTTATTGATTAAATCGAGCCCATTTTTTAATCGGATTAATAGCAGAATTTTTGCGCCTAACGGGCTGATTTTGCAGTTAATTTCGAAGCAGATTAGGAACCGTCGCAAGGAAATCTTGTTTCGGATGTTTAATTCAGTGCGCTCTTGAGCTTGGTCCTCGGTGGGAGGCTTGTGCATGTTCCAGTAGGACGAACAGCCATCATAACCATGGTAGCACCAACCCAACTGCGCATGCTCGCCAAGCCCGGAAGGATGGTCGTAAGAAACGTTGGGCCCGTGACCATACGCGCCAGCGTAGAGCCCGAAAAAGCAAGCGCTCCCCGACCGTCGTCCTCCGCGTTGCTCGCGCGTAATCCTGCAGTCAGCCATGAGGATCGACACGCGAAACCATTCACCCGGGTGTTTCGCCACGGTAAGGTTAAGCCACCAATTCATTCGCGCGGAAGCGAACGCCATTGCACAAGTTCAGCATGAACCGGAAAATCGTCACCCAATTAATTACGATAGCTGCATGGGTTGCCATCACCGCGATCGCTTACGCGACGCTGACGCACGTCGGGTTCGTGTACTCGATCTATTTCAAGCTTGCACCGATCTTGATGGGTCCGGAAATGAGGACTTATGCCCATTTCGAGCATGTCCTGGCGTTCGCCGTGCTCGGCGCGTTGTTTGCCTACGCCTACCCCCAAAAACTGCTGCTGGTTTGTTGTGTGGTGCTCGGCGGCGCCGTCCTTCTCGAACTTGCGCAGACCATGACGACGGACCGGCATGGCACAATGGTCGATGCGCTGGAGAAAATGGCAGGCGGAGCGGCCGGCATCCTTTTCGCGAGGATCACGCATCGGCTGTGGTTCGCCAAGGATAAACCGTCCTGAGCGATTGACGGGCCTTCCTGACTTAAGCCGCTGGTTGCGGCTGTAAAATGCCCAATTCCCGATATGATGCTTCGCCGCGGCTAGCAGTCCGATCTCACGTCAGGGTCCCAACTCCAAATAAGCGCCAGGGTGATAGCCGTGAGGTGCACGTGCAACGAAGTGTTATCCCCACCGGAGATTGACTCTAATTAAACAAACGTGTTTAGGGATAATACAACCAATAATAAATGGGGAATTATGCGATTTTCGTCGCTGGGTTTGATCACTCGGAACTGCGCTTGCGCTGACCTCTTTTGTCAGCAGCGGCTCGGCAGTCGTCACGTTTAATCAGAATCTGGCCTCGGGCTGGACTCAGGGAAGCGGCACCAGCAACGGATCCTCTTGCCGAAACTTCGGGAGAAGCCAGCGCACGGGGCTGTAGGCCTACAAATTGTGACGGGTGAAGTTGCGGCAACCAACGCTTGCCCGGCCCGAAAAATACCGGCCATGCGATATTCTACACCGTGAGCAAAGATTTCTTAGGCAAAGATTCGGTTCAAGTCGAATTCGAAACGAGCGATAACAGGATACCAGTCTGAGCTTTTGATTACCGTCGAGGCAGCCGGCGAAAAGTAGGTCGAAGTCTCCCAAACCTCCGGCATGCCCATAGTCCACAGCCAATCCGATAATCAGCTTAGTTTTCGCAATCGATGCGTCGCGCCTTTCCGGCATTATGATACCTATTTCATCTGCTCGCGAAACAGTCGATTTTTGGCAGAACGAAGCCAATTTTGTCTACGGCCGTGGCGGGCGTTCGGCGCCGGCGGCATTTGACCGCCAGGATCTACAGCGTGCAGCGTGCTTTGGTTTAGTCGGGATCGTATCGTCCTTTAAATCGGCTGCGGTCCCAAAAGCCAGACCCACCAAAGGCCGACGGCAAGGTGAGGCCCAAACGAGATGGCCTGCTTGCCGTGCAGGTCATGTCCTTGCGCTCTCAGGATCAGCAAACTGACCAGAGCGGAGACCACCGCGATCAACAGCAGGCCGGGAATTCCTTCCGCGCCGATCCAAAGGGTGCCCGCCGCGACGAACTTGACGTCGCCGAAACCCAGGCCGTCAAAACCCCGCAGCCAGCGATAGCCGGCGCGGAACAGCGACGCGGCAGCAAAGACCAGCACAGCCTCAAATCCACGCCACCAGAAGTCCGCCGGGCCCCACAGATAGGCCTGTAGTGCGCCGCCGGCGGCCAGCGCCAGGACCATGCTGTCCGGAATGATCCCGTAGCGGCCGTCAATGGCGCAAACAGCGGCCAACAGAACGACGAGGTAGCAGCCTGCGATGGTGGGCAGTGCCCAGGCGGGATCGCCTGCAAGGCCGATGGCGAACCAGACCGCGCCGGCGATCAAGGCCCATGCCACGACAACGTATGGCCGCCCTGGCGAGCGCCATGCCAGCGCTTCGCCAAAAAAGCGGCTGGTACGGTCACTGGTCTTGCGGAGCGCGCGCATCATCTCCCGCTCGCATGCAGGGGCACCGTCAACTTCTCGCTCTGCCCCTCCAACACGACGTGCTCGGGGGTCACCGCGGCGACGCGCCAGCCGTCGATTTGCCCATTGACCTGAACCCACACGCCCAGCGGACTTTGCGTCGTGACCAGGAACGCCTTCGCCAACCCGTCGCTCATGAACACCCCCTTGAGGGTGATCCCTGCGTCCAAGGTCGCCATCGGCGGCGGTGGCGCGGCGACCGGCTCGGCCGCAACAAAACCCTGCCGGTTCCGTGAGAACAACGGGCGCTGCACGATATTCTCAAAGCCCGCGGCGGCGCGCGCTTCGGAGGCCTTGGCGACCGGTCCACTTCTGCCAAACCAGGTCGGGGCCGTGACCGTCGAAAGCTCAAGCGAAATCACCGCGCTTAGTGTCATCACGCCGACCAGTCCGATCCAGGCCGCAAAGCCCACGATGAGAACGCGCGTCGCAGGCCGCAGCGCCGTCAATTCGCTCCGGCTGGGCAGGTCGGTCCGCCCGAGCATGGCGGCAAGCCTGGACGCCGCGAATTGCCGCGGTGAACCGGTCATGCCCGACAGCCGAAGCTGGACCATTTGCGCCAACGACGTCATGGCATCCGCTCCGCCGGAGCCGATCCAGGGCCGGCTTGCCGGCCGCCCATGGCTGCCTCTCTGCCGGAAGGCTGCGAACCGTTGCGGATAGCTCCTTGAACCCTGAGCTCGGCCCTGATCGGACCGTCCTCCCCGTCCGCCAGGCTGCGGAACGAGGCCGAGGGGACGAACAATAGCGGCGTCTGGTTCTCGATCGCAAAGATCATGTCCCTGATGGCCTTCAGCGGCCCTTCGAGCTCTACGCTGACGACAATCATGTGCAACGGGTGGGACCGCCCGCCCTGCAACCCTCGGATAGCGAGCAGGTTGACGCCGGCATTCGTCGCCATCGACTTCAGGCTGGCCTGCAGGTCGGCGCTGGCGACGCGCTCCTCGCTGCCGGAAAGGAAAGGATCGCCGGACCGCCCGACGCTGCCGGCCGACTTCTTTGCCGCGCGGGTCACGGTCTGGAAATGCGCAAGCTGCGCCGCATTGTCCGAAATGTCTTCGCCCCTGCCGGCAAAGTGCGCCATGATCGGTGCAAGGAAGAAGATGACGACAAAGAGTATCGCGGCAGCATTGAAGGCCAGGAACGGCGTGCCGCGCGCCAATTTCAGATTCTGAATCATGGCGCAGCCCGGGATCTCGCGGTCGCCGCACGCGCGCCACGCAGCTTGAACACGATGCTGAAGCGATCCTTGCGCTCGTTCGCATCCGGCGTAATCGCAGAACTCAGCGTCGCGCCCGAAAACAGCGGAGACTGGTCAATGATGCGAACCAGACGTGCGGCATCCGCCGAAAACCCTGACAGCGTCACCGTGCCGTCGGCGATGCGGGTTTCGGTCAGAAAAGTATGTTCGGGCAGAATACGCGACAGCTCGTCCCACACCGCAAGGATGCCGGTCTCAGCCTTCATTGCGAACAAGCGCGCCGCAGGATCCAGGCCGTCGCGACCGCTTTGAGCTGATAGCCGGGCCTCAGCAACTGCCGTCTCCAGCGCGGCGGCAACGCTGGCCTGGCGCCATTCGAACACGATCAGGCCAAGCAGGACGGCGCCGAGCGCGGCGACTGCCAGCAGCCGAACCGCCCGCAGCGCCCACGCCGGATCTTCGTCACTGACGGCGCGGAACGTGATGACGTGCGCGGCCTCGCCGCCGGCGTCTGCCACCGCCAGACAGTCGACATCCCGCGACGCCAGACCGAGCTCCGCTAAAGCCGCCTCGGCGCGATCACGCCTGATAATCCAGTGACACATCGGAACGACGCCATCGGATTCCTCTCCGACAGCGGTTGCGGCATGCCAGATATCCGAAAGCTGGAATGGCGTTCGCCGCAATATGTCCTGGTCAAGGATCTTGGGCAGGGCGCCAAAGGCCGCCTTGGGCACACTCAACTCGCGCAGAAAGAAAAGCTCGCGCGAAAGCACCGGCGCCACGGTCGTCGCATCCCGCGACGCGCCCTGCTCGGTGAGCCACTGCTCGAGTGCGGCCGCGTTGAAAAGCGGCGATGGAATCCGGATTTCCCCGGGACCCGTGGCAGACACCAAGCGGCATGTGATGCTGTCGCCATCCCGCCAAAGCGTGACCTGCGGCCTCGCCTCGCCCTCGGCCCATTCGCGCCAGCGCGCAGGAACCGCGTCACGCAGGCCCGACAGCCACCATTGCGCAAAGCCCTTGCCCCACGCCGTGAGGACGTGGAGGCCACCGGCGCGGGCTGGCAGATCGGCGACAGGCATGATCGTCACTTGCGTGATCGGGACATTCGATTCGAATGCGCGAAGCCTATTTACTAATTCTTTACGAAGAGTAACGAGCGGCCGTTCACTGGCTGCGTGAGGTGCCCGGCGGTCCTCAGTCCGTGCTTCAACTGGGTTTGATCATTCGTTTACCGTCTTGTTTAGACGCGATTATTCGAAACTTGGGCGGCACGCCTCAGCGCCCAGACGCAAAATCGTCAAAACAACCCCATGCAAAGTAGGATGGGCCCCGGCTCGCAGCACTCACGCCGCTTGCATCCGGGGCACGAGATGGTCCGTCGTCACGGCCCAACCTGATCTCATCTGCTCTATCCTTGACGCAGGGCCACGACGGTGGCGGGCTCGTTGCGCCGCTCGTCCTCAAATTCAATCCGGATCGAGACCAGATCCGGCAGCCGCTCGGCGCGAACCCAATCGGCGCGCCAAGCCGGCTTTACCTTCGGGTCGATGGTGCCGAAATACCCAAGACGAACTTCGCGTACGCCGCGGAGCACCACGACGCGCGTTGGCCACGGTTCGGGATTCTCCTTCGCGAGGCCGCCCTTGAGTAGGACGAAATCGACGACGATATCGCCGCCGCTCCGCCGCAAGACGATCTTGTGCGACCCGCCTCGCAACGACCGTCCCTCGCTCAACCCCACGAAGGAAACCACCTCACCGCGACCGTCGAACCCGATGGCGTCTTTCGGCCCTGCCCCGTCAAACCGGACTGGGAGCGCGGACCCCACCAGCGCGGCGACGGTCTGGATCGCGGCACTGGTCTCACTCACGATCTCGCTCGCGCGATCGGCGCCGAAAGCCTGCCGCGCCATCGACAGCCCGCCGGCCAGAAAGCCTGTCAGGATCGCCAGGATGGCAAGCGACAGGAGCAGCTCGATCAACGTCAGCCCCTGCTCGCCCCTCCGGCGCGCAGCAACGCGGGCGATCAGCCGGCTGCGGACCGCGCGCGTCATGGCTTCGCCTCGCTCGCAAGCTTCAACGCCGCGAGCTTGATGGCGGTGCCGTCCGGCGCCTCGACGGCTATTTCAACCCAGAACGACTGCAAGGCGCCATTTGCAGGCGCAGGCCGCGCGCCTTGCGCCGATCGCGTATCGCCGGCGGGACGAAGTTCCGTGACGGTCTGCCGCCACCGGAATTTGTTCGCAACCAACCCCTCCCGGTAGCCCGGCGCAAGCGCCTCGGAAATTCCGGCGGCTTCGAGACGCGACTGTGCAACCCGCAACGCACTGCGATTGACCTGCGTGCGCGCATCGGAACGCATCGCCATCACCACGCCGGTCGATATTGCACCGAGCCCCAGCGCCAGGATGACGAAGGCAACGAGGATTTCGATTAGCGCAAAACCTCGCTCGCCATCGCGCCTTGTCAACATTCGTCTGGATCGCGCGCCCATCATTGGATCAACCGCGGTTCGCCGGTCAGCCAGTTGACGGCGATGCGCGCCGATCGCCCATCCAGCGTCAACGCGATCTCGCCGCCGGAAGACTGGCCGTCCGGATAGAATCTGATACCGCCGAGATCGCCGGAACGTTCGGTCTCGGCCACCACCACCGCGGCAATCATTCCACGCGGCAGATTGTGCATGGAATTCGGCAGGCCGAACCGGCCTTTCTCCACGTCGATCCGGAACAGCGTTTCGGCATTGCTCGACATCGCCTGCGCGCGGGCCAATTGAAGCGTCGCCGTGACGGAGCGCGCCGTGACGGCGACACGCGTGGCCACGGCCTTCGGTTTGGCGGACAGCGTGCCGGCAAGGACAAGCCCGATGATCCCGATGACGACGAGCAATTCGGCCAGCGTGAACCCGGCGGACGATCGTGCGGGGCGTCTCATTGGAAAGCGAGATTGTTGATCGACAGCACGGCGCTCATCACATGCATGATGAGCCCACCGATGCTTCCGCCGATGACAAGCGTCAAAGCCGGCGTCAGCAGGCTGACCATGCGCTCGATGCGCCGCTGCAGGTCGGCCTCGATCACGCTTGCCACCTGAATGAGCATGGGGCCGAGCTGACCGGATTCCTCTCCGACGGCGACGAGACGAAGCGATGCCGGTGGCAACAGACCGTCCCCCTCGAAGGCGCGGTGCAGCGGCGTGCCTTCCGGAACACGCTTGATCGCGTTTTCGTAGAGCGCATTCAGGTGCCGGTTGGTGACGAGCGCACGGGCGGTCTGCATCGCAGACATCAACGGCACCCTTGCGACGAGCAGCGTGCCGAGCGCCCGCGCAAAGCCACCGGCTTCGCGGTTTCGAATGAGCGCGCCAATCACCGGCGCCGAGCATTTCAAGCGATCGGCACCGAGCATGACTTCCGGATTTTGCTTCGCCTTGCCCCACAATACGAAACCCGCTGCGCCGCAAAGAGCGACTGCCAGCAGGACGATCAGCCAGTTGTCCTGAACCTCCTCGAAGAAATGCAGGATGCCCGGAAGCGGAAGGCCGGCATCGACGAAGATCGGCGAGATGCTGGGTATCAGCACGAACACGATGACCACGACCGATACCAGCGACATCAAGATCAGGATCAGGGGATAGACGAGCGCGGAGGCAATCTTGTTGCGAATCTCGAGCCGGCGCGCCAGCAATTCGGCGATCTGCTTGAGGACCTGCCCGGTGACACCTCCGGCTTCGCCGGCAGCCAGAATGGCCCGGTAGTCCGAGGGAAACACGTCCGGTCGTTGCGCCATCGCCTCCGAAAGCTGCAATCCGGCCAGCACGTCCTTGAGAAGCCCGTTGGCAAGACGCGCGGTTTTCGGCGCGGCGCCCGGCCCTGCGATGATCCGGAACGCGGCATCGAGCGTCAGCCCGGAATTGGTCAGCGAAGCCAGCTCAACCGTAAAGGCGGTCAGCTCCTTCAGGCTGAAGCGGTTTGACTGAACGAGCTCCCGTTTCCAGATCGACGTCTCCGTTTCGCGCGCTGGAGCGGATGGCTGTCCCGAGCGTTCCGCCGTCCGGTCGGTCACGCCGTAGGTTTCGAACGGCGTCAGCCCCGAGCCGTAGAGCGCGTCGATAGCCGCATCGAGGCCTTCGGCAACGATCGTCCCTACGGTGACCGCGCCTCGTTCCGTGTAAGCCTTGTAGTGAAAAGTTGCCACGGGCCGTGCTCCCTTCAGGACGCGCGGGTTACGCGAAGGACTTCTTCAAGCGAAGTCTCGCCGGCCCCGACCTTCAGCAAGCCGTCTTCGTAGAGCGAGTGAAAGCCTGCTTCACGCGCGATCTGCTCGATCGCACGCTGATCCTGGCTTCGTCTTCCGATCGTTTCGCGGATGGCATCGTCGATTACCAGCAGCTCCGAAATCGTCGTGCGGCCGCTATAGCCGGTATTGCCGCACGCCTCGCAGCCAACCGGCTCCCGGCTGTGCGACCAATCTATTCGCGGATTGCCTGCTATCGCCATCTTGAGCTTGCCATGCGCGCGCTCGCCGTCGCTGTGCAGTCGCGAGCAGACCGGACAAAGCTTTCTGACCAGGCGCTGCGCCATCACTCCCGCGATCGTCGAGGCGAGAAGGTAGCGTTCCAGTCCGATGTCGATCAGGCGCGTAATCGCGGCAATCGCGCTGTTGGTGTGCAAGGTCGAGAACACCAGATGGCCGGTCAGCGCTGCCTGGATGGCGATCCGCGCGGTTTCGAGATCGCGGATTTCGCCGATCATGACGATATCAGGGTCCTGGCGCAGGATCGAGCGAAGCGCCGTGGGGAAGTCGAGACCGATCTGCGGCTGGACCTGGATCTGGTTGATCCCGGAGAGCTGATACTCGATCGGATCTTCCACGGTGAACAGCTTCAGTTCGGGTCGATTGAGATCCTTCAACGCAGTGTAGAGCGTCGTCGTCTTACCGCTGCCGGTCGGACCGGTGACCAGAATGATGCCGTTCGGAAGCGCCATCAGGCGCTGGAGACATGCTTGCGTCCTGCCGTCGAGCCCGAGCTTGGTGAAATCCAGCTCCACCCGGGTTCGATCGAGAATTCTCATCACGACGCTTTCGCCGAACACCGTCGGCAAGGTCGAGACACGAATGTCGATCTCGACGCCGCGAACCACGGTCTTTATACGGCCGTCCTGCGGCAAACGCCGCTCGGCGATGTCGAGCTTGGCCATGATCTTCACGCGCGTCGTCAGCGCTGCGCGCAGCGTCGCGGGCACGAGACGCTCCTGCTGCAAGAATCCGTCAACGCGGAATCGAACGGCGACGGCATCGCGTCCGGGCTCGATGTGCACGTCGGACGCGCCACGCTCGACGGCCCTCGCAATGATCTGATTCACCAGCCGGATGACCGGCGCTTCGTTGGCGATATCGCGCAGACGCTCGACGTCGAATTCGCTGCCGTCGTTGCCTGATATCGCGATGTCGTCGGTTTCCTCAGGCGGCATCTCGGACGCCGCGACCTGATACAGCGTCCGCAAGGCGCGCTCGATTTCCGCCGGCGCAATCACGGCGAGCTCGACGCGCACGTCGAGCATGTAGCTGATGGCCTTTACGGACTCGTCGACAAAGGGATCGGCGGTGGCGATCAACAGGCGCCGGCCGTCGAACGAGATCGGCAGGATCCGATTAGTCTTGAGGAAAGAGAACTGCAAGCGATCCGCCAGGACGGGCCGGGCCGGGAGATCCACAGGTTCGATCAGAGGAAGACCGCAATAGGTGGCGTAGGCCAGACAGAGGTCGGCCTCGGAAATCAGACCAAGCTTGACCAGTACGAGATCGAAACGCTCGGAAGCCGCTTCGGCGGCCCGCCGGGCCCGGCCGACGGCGGCGGCATCGACCAGGTCCTTGCCGACCAGAAGGTCGGAGAACGCCTGCGCGAAGCCGGCGTCCCTTGGCCTCGGCCATTCCGTTCCCCGGCCTGGAGGCGCGGCCGGGCGCAACAATTGCTGGATATCGAATGACATTCGCGCGCTCGGCGGTGGGGTCTGCGTCCGCGCGATTCTAGGGGGTTTTGATTAACACAAGCTGTTTGACGCTTTGTTTGCCATTCCCGCGTAAATATCAGCCGAAGATGCAAGGTCAGGTCCGCTGGCCGGCCCAGCAAGGCTTATCGACGTGGCAAACCGGCCAAAGGCTCGAACCAACCGACGTCCTGTCCCCGACCGACCGGAACGCCCTTCCCTGCCTCGCTCCAGGGCCAGCCAATCGGGCTTCGCGCTGGTCGCCGTGATCTGGACTTTGGGCCTGATTACGCTGCTTGGAATGGCTGTCATCGTCGGCGCGCGTTACCGCACCAAGACGTCGTCGAACTACGCTTCGGTGACCGCAGCCGAGATGGCGGCAGAGAGCGCCGTCAATCTGGCGATTGCCACGGCGCTGACTGCTGCGCCCGAACAAGCCGTTAATTTTCCGTTACGGTGCCGGTTGCCCGGCGGCGAACGCGCCACGATCACGGTCGAGGAAGAGACCGGAAAAATCGACCTGAACACGGCGAGCGCGGCCGCATTGACGCGCCTCTTCACCGCGCTCACCGGCGATCAGTCGCGAGGCACGCGCATCGCCGCGCAGATCATCGAATTCCGCAAACCGAAGGCGCAGATCACACCAGCCGCAGGGCCTGCTGAAACGCGCTTCACGACCGTGATGCAACTGGACCAGATCGACGGCATGTCGCCCCGGTTGTTTCGGACAGCGCTTCGCCATGTCACGGTTCGCTCGGGACGGCCGGAGCCTGACATGGAAGCCGCCTCCCCCGCCATGCTTAGACTGCTCAATGTCGAGCCGAAGCAGGCGACCGCCAAGCGAGGGCTGCCCACAGGCGGCAGCATGACCATCCGCGCGGACATCAGCGCCTTGGACGGCACGCGCTTCATACGCGAGGCACTGGTCTCGCTGGAGGGCGGTAACGGGCGCCCCTACGTCATCCGCGAATGGCGGCGCGGGGATATCGATTCATCAAGCCCGCGGCAGGAGCGCCCCCAAGGCGCTGCGCGCGCATGCCTGCGTGTTCGCGAAGCAGCAGCAAGCTGACCTTCCGCACGACTCAAAGCTGCAGCTAGGGTGCGTACTCATAAAGTCGGTTGCTGCGAGTCGGCCACCCGATGTCTGCTTCTCCCCCAACAGCGGCGCGGGAGCCGACATCACGGCACTTCGCCTTCGGGCAGATTTTGTTGCAAAAGTCAGTTGAGACAGGCTGCGAAGCGTGATTCCGTTGTGGTGACGCGATTCTCGGTGAGGTCGATCCATGATGGGCCGTCTGAAGAGTGACCAAGGTCAACTGTTCTACGAGTTTCGTCTTGGCGATGCGGTCCCCGAAGATCATCTGGTGCGGAAGATCGACACTGCTCTCGATCTATCCTGGCTCCGCAGCGAACTTGCACCCCATTATTCGTCGATGGGCCGCCCGTCGATCGATCCGGAACTGATGATCCGGATGCTGGTCGTAGGTTATGTCTTTGCGATCCGCTCGGAGCGATTGATCTGTCGTGAAGTGCAGGTGAACCTCGCCTATCGCTGGTTTTGCAAGCTCGGTATCGACGATGCTGTCCCGGATCATTCGGCGTTCTCGCGTGCCCGGAACGAGCGTTTTCGCGAGGGGGATGTTTTTCGCCGCGTGTTTGAGCGTGTCGTTGAGGCGTGCATTGCGGCCGGTCTGGTTGGTGGCGAAGGCTTTGCCGTCGATGCGAGCCTGATCCAAGCCGACGCCAACAAGCAGCGCTCGATCGCGGGTCAGGATTGGCGCAGGGATCGTGATCCGGCAAGATCGAGCCGCGCGGTGAAGGAGTATCTGGCGACCCTCGACGATACGGCGTGGGGTGCGGCCAGTGACGTTGTCCCGAAGTTCATCTCGCCGTCCGATCCTGCGGCCCAGTGGACCGGGGCTCACAAGGGACCAGCATTCTTCGCTTACTCCGACAATTATCTCATCGACGTGAAGTTCGGCGTCATCGTTGACGTCGAGGCCTCCCGCTCCATTCGCCAGGCCGAGGTCGGAGCGGCGAGGACCATGATTGAGCGAACGGAGGAGCGCTTTGGTCTCAAGCCGGAGCGGCTTGTTGGGGATACCGCTTACGGGGCTGCTCCGATGCTGAACTGGCTGGTCGAGGAGAAGGGCATCGCGCCACATATCCCCGTGTTCGACAAGTCGAAGCGAGATGACGGCACCTTCTCGCGCAGCGACTTTCGATATGATGCGACCAGCGACGTCTACCACTGCCCGGGCGGGAAGCAACTCGGAACGAGCGGCACCGTGCACGAGGGCAGGACACTTCTATATCGCGCCAGCAAACTCGACTGCGATGTATGTCCACTCAAACCGCAGTGCTGTCCAAAAGACCCATCGCGCAAGATCCCGCGCGACATCCATGAACACGCCCGAGACGTTGCCCGGTCGTTTGCTGACACCGAAGGCTTTGAGAAGTCACGACGTGAGCGCAAGAAGATCGAGATGCGGTTCGCACACTTGAAGCGCATCCTGAAGCTCGGTCGGCTTCGACTGCGTGGACCACGAGGCGCCCAGGACGAGTTTGTTCTTGCTGCCATCGCCCAGAACCTGCGGCGGCTCGCGTCGCTGGTCGCGCGACCGCCACCCGCTCAGGCTTTGTGCATCGCGTAGCGTTGGAGTTGTGTAGAGGCGTCAGGGCCGGCGGATCAAAGCCGGCCGCCCCTAGCGAAGTGGCCGAACTATCCATCGCAAACAGCCGACTTTTGCAACAAAATCGGCCAAAAGCCGACATCGACAGCGTGGGGGCTGACGCTACGCGAACAGATCAGCACCGGCCGGTGTGAAACGCACATAAGTGCCGCTCTCATGCATCGTCAGCCAGCCGCGCTCGATGGCGAGCGCCATCCCGCGCCGTATTCGGCCAGGCTGCCCTTGTCCTTGAACAAAAACGGGCCGTTGATCAGCTCGACGTGGAGGCGCCCGTCCTGCACCGGCTCGACGGTGCTGGCGATCTCAACGATGCGGCGCGCGGCCCTCTCGGGATCAGCGTAGGGTCGAGCTTCGGAGTATTTCATCAACGTTCTTTCGATCAGCTACGGGCACGACGCAATTCCTTTTCTAGCTCGCTCTTCTGCTTGTGCCAGCGTGCATCTTCGGCCTGTGCCCGTGCTTCGATGTCGGCGCGCTCGGTCTCGATGACATCAACCCTACGGGTATGCTCCCGCTCGGCCTTATCAAGCGCGGCCTGAACTTTCTCAATGGTCCGCTCGCGACGCTGGCGGGCATTTTCCCTCGCCGCCTCTTCCTTTCGGCTCTCGGCGTCGCGCCTCCATTTCTCATAGGCAAGTGCCGCCTTGCGAGCTACCTCCTGGTCGATCTCGCGAGGTGACCGTTCCTTTCGCTCCCTCGCTGGCGATCCGGTCAGAACGTCCGCGAAGTATTCCTGCTCGGGATCGCCGCTCAGGTTGGTGAAGGGGAGAACGGCGACCGAAGGTTTATCCGGAAGCGGCAGAGTGGCCTTCGGTGGTTCTATAGGGTTATCGTATCCTGCTACGCCCGAGGGCTCCTGCGCTGCCCGCACTTGTCCAATGAAACGGAAGCCTCTGCGCGGCAGGGTCTTGATGAGGCGCTGTTCGCCGCCCGAATCGCCAATCACGTTCCGGGCGACATTCAGGCGGGTCGTCAGCGCTGCATCGGACACGCTGCGCCCGTTCCAGATAGCGTTAATGAGGTCGTCTTTGCTAACAACGCGCGCCCTGTGGCGGATCAAGTATTCCAGCAAATCGAATACCTGTGGCGTGACAGAGACGACGTCCGCTCCGCGATACAGCTCGCGCAGGTTGGTGTCGAATGCGTAGTCCTCGAAGAGATAGCGCAAGGCGTGATCCCTTGGATGAGGGGCGATTTCACGGCCCGGCCGTCGGCCGGGTAGTCCAAGAATAAGCTTCTGGTGAGGAAAATGTAAGCTGCTGATCAAGCACGCCTGCCGATCTCCTGCCACCTTGAATGGTGCAGCACCCTCGGGAGGCCCGAATGAGCACGATCAACGACATAATTTGGCTGGAGCGAACATTTAGATCGACGCGATACGTCTCTAGCTTCTTCTGGATATGCTGGGATGCATACCAAGAGCGACGTCATCGCCACCGTATACAAACTAGCCTTCTCGACTTGAGTGACAGGGAGCTCGAAGACATCGGCATCTCGCGCGGTGAGGTCGATTATGTCGCCTCGAACCGAGGTATCGACCCGCGAGGTATCCGGAGCGGGACAATTGTCTAATCCGGCGCCGACTGGGCGGCGGGAATTGGAGATGACCAGGTGCTCCCATCCGAGCGGAGCTCGACTTCCGGTATGGGTCAATTGCGTCGGTTTGGCTCTCCGTCGATGGCTTCCGGTTTTCCCCCGAAAGCGGACACCGTCGCGGACGGTCGGCATGTCTCAAAAGTGCCAAGAACAGACCTGCTTGTCCCGTTGAACAATTGGCGGTTAGGAAATGTCGGTCTTTCGACGGTCCCCTTTGCTGCCCTGAGGACGTAGTGACGAAGAATGGGCCTCGCCTCCTTATTCCCAACATGATGTGGATTGGAAGCCTATGCTTTCGTAGAGACTTGTGCGCAAGACAAAGCTAGTCGTTGCGCGGGTCCACTAACGCGAGGGTAATCCAGTGCGCCTCTAGCGCGGGCTTAATTGCGCCCTCCACTTCAACCACGGTTTCCCAAGCGGATTGCAAGGATACCGCGCGTTCCGTCAGGCCGATTAAACGAAATTTGCCGCGCACGCGTGTTCCGGATTTGACGGGGCTCAGGAAACGCACGCGCTCGAAGCCGTAATTGACGCCCATGCGGGTCCCTTCCACGCCCGGCATGGCGTCGAAAGCGAGGGTCGAGAGCAATGACAGTGTCAGGAAGCCGTGCGCAATCGTTCCTCCGAACGGAGTTTCAGCATTGGCACGCGTCGGATCGACATGGATGAACTGATGATCTCTTGTGGCGGCAGCAAATGTGTCGATCATGGATTGATCGACGACTAGCCAATTCGACGTCAATTCCCTGCCGTTGAGAAGCTTTCGGTATTCTTCCAGCGCTATCAATTTGCTGCGGATCGCCTCGGCCTCTGCAGCCCGTTCCGTATCTGACACTCTTGCTTCCTCGGACACCCAAGTCTCGCTTTGACCGTTATTCGGCGTCCAACCATGACCCCGCTGTCGCCCTCCTGATCCCAGAGGTAGCATATGGGCAATACGTCAATCGCGCTAGGTAGGCAACAACGCGGCGATGCCGATGCCTTTTTGATGCGAGGCTCCGCCGCCTCGTCCAGCCGAGAGGAGCTAAAACAAGTGGTCTGATTGCTGCGATCAAATGTCCGCTTCGGGTCAATTGCGTCGGTTTGGCTCTCCGTCGATGGCTTCCGGTTTTCCCCCGAAAGCGGACACCGTCGCGGACGGTCGGCATGTCTCAAAAGTGCCATCAACCGAAATCGGCGCTTGTGACATTGAGGTCCGCTTCACCCTCGAACTCGGACATCGCGCGATGCTGTCGTCGCAGCACCTCTTCGGCTGCGCGAAGTGACCCGAAGCACTAGGAGAACGGGCGCGGCCCCACTGCGTCTGGTGCATTGTTCTCAAGTCCAGCCTACACTCTGCCACTATCAGCAGCCGAGGAGCTGAGCCATGACCACCCGACACGCCGCCTGCAGCTGTGGGCAGCTTCACCTCACGATCGAAGGCGAATCGGTGCGTATCTCCACGTGTCACTGTCTGGCGTGCCAGCGCCGTACTGGTGCAGTATTTAGCAACCAAGCGAGCTTCCGGCGCGAGCAGGTCACCTTCACCGGTAAGGCTACGACGTGGAATCGGACAGCCGAAAGCGCGAGCGTGGTGACTTTTAACTTCTGTCCGACATGCGGCTCCACGGTCTACTGGGAGAGCGAAAGTTTTCCTGGACGCGTCATTGTTGCCATCGGAAACTTCGCCGACCCGAGTTTCCCGGCGCCGACCGTCTCGGTGTGGGAGGAGTCACGCCACCCCTGGGTCTCGTTGCCGCCCGATACTCCGCTCACGCGAACGGCGAAGCAGGGGTGACCACATCACATCTGAGGTCCGTTCCGGGTCACGAACGACGAAACTCAAAGTGAGCATAACGCGTCCGCTTTCGGGCGCATCGCGACCAAAGCGCTCCTTGGCCGGGCATGTTGAGCCCAGCTGCGCGCTAATGAGTCCGCGTCCTAGCCTTTTGAGTTGAGCACGACCGGTGGCGGCAGAGGTGGTGGCGGCGGCGGACGGACGGAGCCTTCGAGCTTCAAACGCTCCTCGACGACGGCGGGGCCCGGCTCCATCACAGTGCAGCCCTTGTAGCGCTGCAGATCCGCCAGCGCATCGAGCCGCCTGCGTTCATCGATGAGCTGCTTGGGCGCATCCAGCGGGTAGCGTTCGTAGCCGTAGCCTGCCAGCGGCCCCACCGCCAGCCAATACTCCAGCCGCGCGGCACGCCGCGCTGCGTAACGGAAAGACGCCGCGATGCCGTTGCAGCTCATGGATTCATCGACCGGCAAGACGGCATAGGGCGGAGGCGGTTCGATGATCGGATAGGCATAGGTCACGCAGCCGGCCAGCGAGCAGGCCATGCTCGACAACAGCGAGAAATTCCTCAAATAGGCTGCCGCTCGTTTCGTCACTGTGACGTTATCCGCTGCATCGTATTGGCCGGCGTACGCTCGCGCGACGTCGTGTGGGGCATGTAGACATGCATCTTGCGCCGGTATTCTTCGGTCACGAGACGGCTTTCCGTGCCGTCGCGGACAACCTTGGGCGTGATCAGGATGACGAGCTCGGTCTTCTGGACCTGGTCGCCCCGGTTGGAGAACGCGGCTCCGAGCCCGGGCATGTCGCCGAGCAGCGGGATCTGGTTGCTGGTCTTGTTGGCCTGCTCCTGGATCATCCCGCCGAGCGCGAGGACCTCGCCGTCGTTGACGACCACGGTGGTCTTCACACGCCGCTGCTGGATGGTCGGCGAGTCGATTCCGGACGACGTGGTTTTCACCACGGCGCTGACTTCCTGCTCGATCTCGAGCTGCACCCGGCCGCTTTCATTGATGCGTGGCGTCACCGAAAGGATCACGCCGGTATCCTGCATGGTGATCGAGTTGACGATCGCCGTTTGCGCCGTCACGGTGCTGGTCGCGGTCTGCGTGGTGATCGGCACCTGATCGCCGATCTGCAGCCTGGCCGTCTTGTTGTCCAGCACCATAAGCGAAGGTGTCGAAATGACATTCACGCGTGTAATCGCGTTCAATGCGCTGAGTGTCGACGCGATGCTGGCTGCGTTGACGGCATAGTTGAACCCGGGAAAAACGGAAGCAACGCCGCCGGTCAGCGCATTTGTGAACGTGGCGGTCGGCGTGCGGTTTTTCGCTAGCGCCCATTGCACGCCATACTGCAGCTTGTCGTTCAGCGCCACCTCCGCGATGACAGCTTCGATCAGGACCTGGCTGGCGACGACATCGAGCCCCTGAATGACGCGCAGCACGCGCTGGTAGTCCCGCTCATTGGCCATGATGAGGAGCGAGTTCTTAGTTTCGTCGGCGACGATCTTGAGCGGCGGTTCATCGCCCACCCTGCTGGCGGACGGAGACGAAGATGGCTCCATCGAATCCGGCGCCAAGGCTTCCGGCTCATTGTTCAGTGCGCGTTGCAGGCTTTGCAGATCGTTGGCAGGACTGACACCGCGAAGCCCGATCGGTCCGCCCTGATCGATATCCAGGGTCGCGCCGCCTGCTCCCGGCGATCTTGCCGAGCTTGCCGAGAAGCTCGCCTGCTTCGATCGCGGTGAAACGCTGCGCGTCGGCTGCTTCACCACTTTCATTTCATTCGCGAACATCGACTGCAGTACGCTGGCGAGTTCCGCCACCGGCCGGTTCTGCACCTGATAGACGTGGAGCTGCCGTTCTGAGCCGGCGGCCTTGGCGTCGAGCCGCCTGATCCAGGTCTGCGCCCTCGGCAAATAGCTCGGCTGCGAGGTCACGACCAGAATCGCGCCAAGCCGCGTGTTGGCGATGAACCTGACGCGACCCTTGAGCGGCCCCTCTTTCTCAGCCGCGAATATCGCCTTCAATTCGTCGACCATTTTTTCCGGTTGCGGCGTTTTCACCGGAACGACCGCAAACGACATGCCCTTCATGACATCGACATCGAACACCGAGATCGAATCGAGCATGCTTTCGATTTCCGCCGGGGAGCCCTTGAGCGCGAGGATGTTGCGCGCATCGTCGGCCTGGACGATGGCGCCCTTCGGCACCATCGGCTCCAGCACGCGGGCGACTTCGGTCGCGGACACGTATTTCAGGGAAACAACGCGAATGCCGTTGCCGGCGATGGCGCTCTCGGCCGGACCATCGCCGGTCGCAATCACGCCCGTGGCAGCCTGGTCGGCAGGCGCAATCCGGTAGGTGCCGCGGCTTTGCACCAGCACCGCGCCGATTGGCACCAGCGCGGTCTGGAACATCTCCATCGCCTCGGCCTTGCTGACCGGACGCGTCGTTTGCACGGAAATCACGCCGTCGACGCGAGGGTCGACGACGTAGTTCACGCCGATCATGTCGCCGAGAACGGTCTTGGCGGCTTGCTGAAGCGGAACGCTCGCCAGATTGAGAACCACGTTCCCGTCCGCCCCGGCGGTCTTCCGCTTCGAATACGTCCCGCCGATCATGCTGCCGCTGCCACCATCGATGACGGCAACGGCCTGCGATGAGGGTGACGGAAGCGGCACGGCGCCCGTAGGGCCGCCGTCATACGCATAGGTTTGCTCGAGGGAAACCGGCTGTCCCGAAGTCAATCTGGGTTGTGACACTGTGGTCAAAGGCGTGGGGGTGGTGGTCGTGCTGCAGCCCGACACAACGAGTATTGCCGCCGAACAGGCGGCTAACCTCGTCGCAAGGCTACGAGAAGGCAACAAAGGTAAAACCCCCAACGGCTTCGCGCCGTGGACGATTTTTGGCGCGTAAATATTTGGTAAAACATCATAGTTAATCGACAGTAAATCGGCCGGACCACTGGGGTGTGCAGCCAAGCTGCGCCGAGGAAAACCTGGAAAAAATAGCCGGAGAGGACCATAGGTCCGGTTCGGACCCATCAAAATGACCCCAACGGCGACCAGCGGCTGGCTGGATCGGAACGGAGCTGCTATATTTAATTCCGCCCCGCGCTCTCGGCCTTTAATGTCAGGATGACGGTATGATGAACCTTGTCGCAGCTCCCGTGAGCGAGACCTTCTCGATCGTTGGAACGTGCATCAACTGCACCGCTCCGGCGAGTCTGCTGGCGACGATGACGATCATCGCCATCGGCATAGCATTGGCATTTCGCTCCGAACGCCGCAACGGCGTGTCCGCAACGCCTGAGTGAAGCAGTCAATCCATCAATCGAGGTCGTCGGGCTCGTATTCGACGAACTTCTTGTAGATCCAGCGCCTGCCGTCATGCCGGCGCCATACCCTGCCCCATAACAGCCGCCCGGTGATCGAGCGCCGCGGCACAATGACCGTCCAGAGATGCCAGGTGTCCGCCCACGTCCGCTCGGGACTGAGCGCCGGGATTTGAAACAGGTTATACTTACTCATCGCGCTGAACTCCGGCATTGAAGGCAAATCGCGCCGAAATAAATGACCGCGCGTTCACACCTCAATGTTGTCTGGGACGAAGGGAAGCCACCTTGGCCGTAACGCATTCGAGTTTGCGCCGGAGCTCGCACACTTCCTGATACCTTTGCGCAAGATCTGCGGACCGAGCCCGCGATTTACGCTTGGTGACGACCTTCCGATGCGGTTGATTTCGCTTCATGCTTCATCATAGCTTCGCCGATGAACGGCTCAATCAAAGCCGTGGATTAAGCTAACCCGTCAACCTTACTCGGCCGCATTCAATCTCAACGTGCGCACGCAATGAACCCGGCTGGACTTCACGCAGCGTTTCGGCGGGAACCCGTAAATTGACGGGCAAAATCAAATAAACCATTCTGTCACGAAATGACGACCCGGCCTCGCGCGGCTTCGCCATTTCATGTAATGAATACCGGTAATCCTATTAATCTCAACGTATTGAGTGGCAAATTAATGCGCGCAGTATTGCTGGCAGGTGGCCTGGGAACTCGGTTTGCCGAGGAAACCGATGTTCGTCCCAAGCCGATGATCGAAATCGGCGGCAAGCCGATCCTTTGGCACATCATGAAGATCTACAGCAGCCACGGCATCAATGACTTCATCATCTGCCTTGGCTACAAGGGTTACGTGATCAAGGAATATTTTTCCAACTACTTCCTGCATCAATCGAACGTCACTTTCGACCTTCGCGAAAACAGGATGGAGGTTCTGCAGAAGCACGCCGAGCCATGGCGGGTGACGCTGATCGACACCGGCGAAGAAACCATGATCGGCGGACGCATCAAGCGAATCCTTCCCTATATCGGCGATGACGACGCCTTCTGCCTGACCTACGGCGACGGCGTGGCCGATATCGACATCACCGAAAGCATCGCGTTCCATCGCCGCGAAGGCCGTCTGGCGACCGTAACCGGCACACAGCCGCCGGGCCGCTTCGGCGCCATCAACCATCAGGGCCCCCGCGTTACGGGCTTCCAGGAAAAGCCGCGCGGCGACGGCAACTGGATCAATGGCGGCTTCTTCGTGCTTTCGCCCAAGGTCGGCGATTACATCGAAGGCGACGCGACCGTCTGGGAAAAGGAACCGATGACGAATCTCGCAACCGATGGCCAGCTCAGCGTGTTCCTCCACGACGGCTTCTGGCACCCGATGGATACATTGCGCGATAAGCGATATTTGGAAGATCTTTGGGCAAGCAATAAAGCTCCCTGGAAGAAGTGGTAAAGAAGAAAGATTCCATGCGTATTCTCATTACCGGTTCGATGGGCTATGTCGGTCCCATCCTTACGCGTCACCTCCGGCAGAAATTTCCAGACGCCGAATTGATCGGCTTCGATACTGCATTCTTTGCCCACAATCTTACCGGGCCGACCAGATTGCCCGAGTCGCTGCTGGATCGCGCCCATTTCGGCGATATCAGAAACTTTCCGCCGGAACTGCTCGACGGTGTCGATGTCGTCGTCCATCTGGCGGCGATTTCCAACGACCCGATGGGCAAGGAATTCGAAGGCGTCACCGAAGCGATCAATGAAAAGGCCAGCGTTGCGCTTGCGCAGATGGCGGAGCAGCGCGGCGTCGGCCGCTTCGTGTTCGCTTCGAGCTGCAGCATTTACGGCGCCGCTGAAGGTCACCCCAAGCGCGAAAGCGACTCGCTCAATCCCCTCACCGCCTACGCACGGTCCAAGGTCGCGATGGAAAATGCGCTCCGCGCGAGCAACGCGGGCGAAATGACGGTCACTTGCCTGAGGTTTGCGACCGCTTGCGGCATGTCGGATCGCCTGCGGCTCGATCTGGTCTTGAACGACTTTGTCGCGAGCGCGCTGGCTACTGGCGAGATTACCGTGCTCAGCGACGGGACACCGTGGCGGCCGCTGATCGATGTGGCCGATATGGCAAGGGCAATTGAATGGGCCGTCGGACGTGATACCGACCGGGGCGGACGGGTTCTTGTGGTGAACGCCGGCAGCAACACAGGAAATTATCAAGTCCGCGATCTGGCCCAGGTCGTGGCCGCTGAACTGCCCGGAACCCGGGTCAGCATCAACACGGCGGCGCCGCCGGACCTGCGCTCTTATCAGGTCGATTTTTCACTTTTTGCCGAACTGGCTCCTGCGCATCTCCCTGCGGTCCCGCTCGCTCAGTCCGTCCGAAACCTCTCAGCCGGACTGAACGGAATGGGATTCTCGGACAAGGAGTTTCGCACATCCTCCCTGATGCGGCTCAAGACGCTCAAGGACCACATTGCGGTGGGTCGGCTGTCTGCCGACCTCCGCTGGCAATAATCTTGAAAGGCTTACATCGTGAAGTTTCACCCAACGCCGCTTCATGGCGCCTACACGATCGAACTCGAAAAGCGCGGTGACGACCGGGGCTTCTTCGCACGCTTTTTTTGTCAGAAAGAATTCGAAGCGGCAGGCGTGCCGATGCCAATCGTTCAGATCAACAACTCCCTGAGTGCAAAAGCCGGCACCCTGCGCGGGATGCACTATCAATTGGCGCCGGCCGCTGAGATCAAGGTGGTGCGCTGCATCCGCGGCGCGCTCTACGACGCCATCGTCGATCTGCGGCCGGACTCCCCGACCTTCGGCAAGTGGTTCGGCGTTGAACTCACCGCAGAAAACCGAACGATGATTTTCGTTCCGCAGGGTTTCGCGCATGGCATTATGACGCTCACCGACGACACCGAAGCGTTCTATCTGGTGAATGCGTTCTACGCGCCCGAACAGGAGCGCGGCTTGCGCTTCGACGATCCACGATTCGGCATCGAGTGGCCGCGGCAACCCGTGGAAGTTTCACCCAAGGACAGCAGCTGGCCGGACTTCGACCCCGTATTCCATGGCGTCGAATCCTTGCGAGGCCTGACGTGAGAATCCTTCTGACCGGCGGCAGTTCGTTTACCGGTCTGTGGTTTGCGCGCAGCCTGGCCGCGAAAGGCCATACCGTCGTTGCCTCCCTCAGGGGCAGCGATTATTCGGGCTTGCGCGGCAGCCGAGTGGCCGAGCTTCGCCGTGTTGCTGAAGTCGTCGAGGACTGCCCGTTCGGCTCGGCCCGCTTTCTCGATCTCGCAGGGACCGGCTCATGGGATCTGTTGTGCCAGCATGCGGCGCAAACCGGCGATTACCGCAATCCGGACTTCGACGTCATTGGCGCCGTCGCCGACAATACGAAAAATCTTGTCGCGGTCCTGAAGAAGATGATGGGTCGCGGCTCGGCAGGCGTCGTGCTCACCGGCTCGGTATTCGAACAGGACGAAGGTGCCGGCGATGCGCCGCTCAGAGCTTTTTCACCCTACGGACTGTCGAAAGGCCTCACCTGGCAATACTATCGCTTCCTGAGCGAGACCCTGCAGTTCAATCTCGGGAAGTTCGTGATCGCGAACCCCATTGGACCGTTCGAGGAACCGCGGTTTTGCAGCTATTTGATACGCTCCTGGTTCAAGGGCGAAGTTCCGGCGGTACGGACACCTCTGTACGTTCGTGACAACATTCATGTTGATTTGCTGGCTAAAGCCTACGCGACCTTTGCCGAGAGCGTGACTTCGCAGCGCGGCATAACGAAGTTCAATCCGAGCTTCTATGTCGAGAGCCAGGGCGCCTTTGCGCAACGCTTCGCCACCGAAATGTCATCCCGTCTTGGGGTTGCCTGCCCGGTCACGTTGCTGCAGCAGGAGGACTTCACCGAACCGATGGTCCGGATCAACACCGACCGGATTGACGGGGCGGGGTTGGGCTGGAGCGAAACATCGGCTTGGGACGCCGAAGCTGAATTCTACGGGCAGGCCGCAAAATAACTACGGAGGTCGCGTCCGCCCGATGGACGGCGGTCGCGACCGCTAACTGCTATCTGTTCCGGCAGCTTTGCCTGCACGTTTGGGCCTGGCTGTCGCATGCGCTCTGACAGGGAGCGCCGAGCGTGGTTGGGCACACGCGCTTGCAGGAATCATTTTGACTGGCGCAGTTGGCAAGACAGGCGTCAGTGGTGGCATCGGCCAAGCGCCATTTGCCCATCGAGACGTTGCCTTGACCCGCAGCGGCGGTTCCAAGCAGCAGCAGGGACAACACTGCACAGAGCGCAAGCTTCATGAATACCTCCGGTTACGCAGCTTTCGCGGCTGCCAAAAGGCGCCTATGCGCGGCGGCGGCGAGTGCTTTCGCTCTTGGTTTCCTGCTTGCCAATCACGAACTCCTCGATCTTGTGACCGGTCTTTAGCGCGGCCGTGAGCCAGCGCGGCTGCTTTCCGCGACCCGACCAGGTTTCGGAAGGCTCCTCGGGGTTTCGATATTTCGGGAATACGCGTGGGTACTTCCGGCGCTCGCGCGGCGCACTTCGGGCATCCGCGGATTCCGTTTGGCGCATTTCCTTCTCGCGCCGAAGTTGCGCCAACCGCTTCTCAAGCTCACGCTTTTCCGACGTCAACCGAACCGACAAGACCTGGCTGAGCTCCTCATGGAGCTGCCATAACTCGTCTACAGACATTCCATCGAAATTTGGCTTCTTGTTCATCCCGCCTGTAACCATCACGATTCGCTACAAACTATAAGTCCAGCGGCGGGCCTTTCCAGCAAAATTGTAGATTTGGCAACAAATCTCCGTAAAACATGGGTTTGCAGAGCACCAAACCTAAGTGCTTCAAATATCTCCCAAATCATGATTGGCCCGCTGCCCTTCCGGGGGCGGACAGGTGTTAATACGCCGCAGTTAGCGAGGTTCCCCGCACCCAAGGGTTGAAGGAAGCAGGCATCCGGCAGATTACGAGCGCCGGCGTCTTCGCCCGATCAGTAAGCGTTGCGCTTACTCAGTACCTCGAAAAAGGTTTTGATCAGGATCTGGATGTCCAGCCACAGGCTCCAGTTGTTGATGTACCAGAGGTCGAGTTTTACGCGTTCAGAGATGTGCTCGATCGTAGGCGTGCCCCCGCGCGCGCCGTTGCATTGCGCCCAACCGGTCATGCCGGGTTTAACGTGATGCCGGAACGCATACTCGCTCAATACCGTCTCAAAATAATTGTCATGGGCCAGCGCATGCGGACGCGGCCCGATCAGGGACATATCTCCCTTGAGGACGTTCAATAGCTGGGGCAATTCGTCGATACTTGCCGATCGCAACAGACGGCCAATGGACGTTACCCGCGGATCGTCGCGCGTAGCCTGCACCACGGCGGGCCCGTTTTCCTGCACGGTCATGGTGCGGAATTTGAACATCATGAACTGCTTGCCATTAAATCCCTTTCGGAACTGCCGGAAAATAACCGGCCCGGAACTGTCAAGCTTGATGGCGAAAGCCGTGAGCGCCATGATGGGGAGAAAGAACAGCAGCGCCAGGGCCGCGATGACGATGTCCATCACGCGCTTGACGAAGCGTTCCGCGGCACTGAGCGGCGCACGTTGAATTTCGATGGCGAGGACGCGCTGACGCGCCGACGACGCATAATTCGTTAACGTTCGAACCCGCATGTCGGGCAAGAGCCGCACTGCTACCGGAAGCGTCTTGACGTGCTCGCGGATGAACTCCAGCCGGGGCGCATCCTCCCAGGGCATCGCAAGCAAGACTTCCCGGCAATTGTTGCGCCTGACAAAATTTGCGGCTGAATTGATAACGCTGACATCGGTGGAGTCGCGCTTCACTGGATCGTCTTCCGAACTGAGCGTGAAGCGGCTGACTTCGGACGTACCGAAGAAAACCAGCAGATCCCGGGGCTCCAACGCGGCGATCTCCTGGAGATCGCCGATCAGCACGATGTCGCGCCGGCCGATCGCACCGCGCGAAACGGCAGCCGCCAGGGCCAACTTGGTAGCCTTCCTGACGGCGAGTAATCCCGCCGGCGCAGCAAAATAGAACACCACAAAGGCGCCGCGCGAATAATCGACGCCGATCTTGAGCAGAAACGCAAAGAAGGCGAGCAGCAGCCCTGTCGTAAACCAGCAAATCAGTATTTCGCCGATCTCGACGCGCGGTTTGGCGCTGTCAGGAAAATCATAATAGCCGCTGCCGCTCATGCGCAGGATGTGAATGAAGCTGGCCAACAACCCGACCGCGCAATGCGGGAGAATGTTCGGCACGTCGTTGCCGACGGATAGCTGATATCCAACGCCCCCCGCCACGCTGGACAGCAGGATCACGAAGGCATCTGCGGTCGATAACAGATAGGGGACTGCATTGCTGGAAAAACGAGCGGGAGAACCGCCAGCGGATTTGTCGAGTTGGCCTACCTTGTTGCCAATATCCGCTCCAATCGACATGAGAAAAATGCCCGCGCAGTATCACTGATACCAACCGTCCGATTATTGGCCAGAGAGACCATAAATCCGACAGACCTTCAAAGGCCTAAGTAACTCTTCGTTAATACCCGTGACCATACACTCGGCCGGAGTGCGACGCAACATTTAATCAGTTTTGAATGCGCTTTTAACCGTATTATGGAGCGAGCTGACGCATGCTGCCCATCCTCGCCTGCGGTGTCGGCATCTATGTGGGCCTCCATTTTAATATTTTGGCGCTGCTCCCGCTTTCAGTGCTGGGCGCCGGCGCGTACCTGGTCTCGGCCTGGGCCAACGGCCATGGATTGCTGGACGGCCTGGCCGTCGTGGCACTTCCAATCATCACCGTTCAGGTGGGCTATTTCCTGGGGCTAACGACCCGGCCGGCCTATTTGCATTTGCGATCCCGGATCAATATTCGGCACTCAGAGCGGGTATAATCCCGGCAATACGATTTAAACGCGGATTATCCGCAATTTTCCGTGGCCGATGGTCCCTACCGCACCTTGTCGGCGAAATACCGGCTGAAGACTTCCTGAATGGCGCCCAGACCGCCAAGCTGACGCTCGAGCTCCTGCGTGCGCTTTTCGCCGCTTGCCATTTGCTGCTCGTATTCCTTGATCCTGGCCGCGTCCTTGGCGTCGCGCGTCAGATATTCATCGTAATCAGTGCCTGTGGCAAAGGCAGCCTGATCGCGCGCCGCATCGACCCGCGCACGCAGGGCGTCCCTCTCTTTCTGGATCGACGCGACTGCGGCCGCAACGGCGGCCGAAATTGAGCCGAGCCGTTCGCTGTCGGTTTGAGCGTCACGCTCCGCGGAACGAACCTTGAAAGCTCGTGCCATATCTAGTCTCCTTGGGCAGACCGGTTCTCGTTGCACTGCTTTGCTGAACCGGCAGATCGCTGGACTACCGTTGGGAAGGAAGTTTTGTACAGCCTATCGAACCGCTGCCCGATCAACAACGTTGCATTTTTTTGAAAAAACGAAAGGCTAGATTGCTAGATGATTCGGATTTTCTGCAATAGCAACGACCGTGCAAGCGTACAGGTTTGCCAAGCATAGGCCGAGGTGACAACCGGACAGAAGCAAGATGAGATTTCGAGACACCTTGAAATTTGCTCTTGAGCTGTTTGTGCCTGCAAAGCTCATGCACCCAGGCGGGAGTTCTGCGTCCGATCCAAAGCCCGACGCTCCGCAGAATGGCGCGACAAGTCTCGATGCCGAACAAGCCCCACCGGGCGGAAAGGCCCGCCGGCTTATCGAGGAGTTGGACCATGGCCAATTTGGCGGTCCCTCGTTCGGTCCGCAAACGATCGAGTTGATGTCAAAGGCGCTGGAAGGCGCCGAGGCTTCCTTGCCCGAGCCGGCATCGGGCCAGCAGCTTCGATTGATTGCAGCCAGGATCTTGAAGGTGGCCGCCGACGGCGAGCGCGATCCGATCCGCCTGAAGGCCGCGGCGATGTCTGCCCTGGGGTCGATTGCTGGCAATGCGGACGAAAAGCCGCCGTCGACCTGACAGCAAGCTCCGCCGAAAGAACGGGCCGCCTGGGTACTGGCCCGGCATCCGCCTGATCGGACGGGGTGATTTGCCACTAAAGCGGACGGCGAGCTATAAGCTGATCGAGCGGTTGTCCGATCGTCTCGCCCGCTCTGCCTGGGGACAATCAAAGTGGTTCATCGCGAAGCTCCTAAATCGATCCTGGTTCACGTGCTGTTTGGACTGAGGAAACTGTTGGGCGTCGCAACGTTCGCCCTGATCATTGTTCTGCTGGGCCCGAAGCTGTTTGTCCTGTTCGACAATCCGAAGAACGCAACGATTCCAGCCAAGCTGTTCGAGGCGCGCGAATACATTCTCACTAAATCGGTGCCGGTGCTGCATCGATATGTGCCGACCAACATTGCCGGCAGCGATCGTTCCGACTGGATCCTCATTGGTCTCGCTATTGCCGTAACTATTTTCTCAGGCGCAATCGCCCAGCGCACGCAGACCGCCTCGAACCGGCGGCTTCTGCGAAAGTCGGCCCAGGCATGGCGCCGGAAAGAGGGTGTGAAGCCGGGCTCCAAGCTCGACGCCGAACTGGAAACCACGCTGCGAATGGCGGAAAGCGGCAAGGCCGTAAACCGTCAGGAGTTGCTGCGGGTGTTTGCCGAAACCAAGAAGAAGCTCGACACATTCGGCCGTGAAGTGGCCTTCCTTGCGATCGACGTGGTCGGATCGGCAGGGATGAAGACTGGCGAAGATCCTGCTTCAGTTCAATATGACTTCGAAGAGTATCGAAAGCTCGTGGAGCGCATCTTCCGCGCCAGAGGCGTGTTGAAGACGGCATGGACGCCCGACGGCGTGATGGCATGCTTCGCCCATGTGGAGGACGCTTGCCAGTCAGGCAAGGATGTCATCAAGAGTCTCAAGGTGTTCAACCGCGAGGTGAAGGTGTCCAAGGCCGATTTCGCCGTTCGCTGCGGCGTGAACGCGGGCCTCGTCTACTTCGACGACTCTACTCCGCTCGAGACGATCTCGGATCGCGTCATCGACGTCGCCGGGCACATGCAGAAGAACGCCGAGCCGAATACCGTGCTGGTGGCACGCAAGATCATCGAGCCGCTGCGTCAGCTTGAGGAATTTACCCACACCACGCAAGTCGTCGATGGCTACGAAGCCAGCGTGTGGCGGAATACGGGCTCTTAAGCCACGCTCGCCCTGCCCGCATATTAGCGCCATCATGCGGCCCATTTGCGAAAAGACTTGGCGCCTCAAATGTATGTCGAACGTGCCTAGTCGCAAATCCGAAATAAAATGGAGTTGGAGTATCTGATTTCAATTCTTTGAGGGGAAAGAGGCCGCCAACTGAAGCGGCCCCTCGATCTCAAATCAGGGCTGACCGGATTAGGCGGCGCGAAGCGCGGTGTTGTTCTTGCGGCGATAAGCCATGAAGCCGACACCAGCGAAGCCAAGGATCATCATCGCCCACGTCGATGGTTCGGGAACAGCGCTTGTGAACGTCGCCGAGAAGGTGGCGTCGAAGTGATTCGCTGAAGACCAAGAACTTTGAGTTTGACCAGGCGTCGGGAGCGGCACGGTGTCGTCATGGATAGTGCTCCACACGAAAGTGCCAAGATTGGAGTTAGAGTTAACGTTGTTGCAGCCACTAAAACTTAAACACGAACCAAAGCTCGCTATGCCGGCGTTACCAGCGATTCCGTACGTGCTCAGGAACGCCACATATGTCTGGCCCTGCGTGACGTTGAGCCCAATGGGCGAGAAGTCGAGAAGACCGGCTCCATTTCCGGATATCACCGGGCTCTGCCAGAGCATTGTGGTCGGCTTGGAGCCATCCCACGCGTACACTGCCCCATATAACGAAGTGATGGTCGAGTTATTCAGGGTAAACTGAAAGTTAGTAAGCGCCCCCGTGGTAGGAGCGGTGAACGTCTCACCCATGAATTGGGTTTGCTGACCACCAATCGGAGCGCCAGAAAGGGTGTTATGGGGGTAATTGTTTACTGGATTGCTGATAACAACAGCTGACGCGGGGGATGCACTTAGCGCCACGATGCAGGTTATCGCGGCCACTGCCGCGGCTGTCTTGATACTGTTCATAATACTTCCTTGATATGCTAAGCTTAGCCTCGCCTCAGACAAGGCTTTCCTGGCCGCTGTTGCATGGCGGCAATTTATCGTCGTTTACCACTATTGAATCACTGTGACGGCTGCGTAACATTTCCGGTTTTATTCCGGACCGCTGCTGCGCAGTAAATGCGCCGCTTTAAGATCAAAGCGAGCATCAACCCTCGGTGCGTCACGCTATCGCTTCCATGAGTGATGCGGGCTTGTGTCGGTCGCGCCGACACGCTTGCGCCAGCAAAAAACGCAGCCGCGGAAAACCACTGCAGCCGCATGAAGTAATCGTCACACGAAGCTCTGCTGCCCACATTTGCCAGACGATCCCTGTTTGCTTTTTCCGGGTCAAACTTGGATCAGTGCGACGCGATCACGCCCGCCACAAACATCACGGACTGCTTCTCCTGATTGCAATCATGTTCAGCCCGCAATTAAGGAAAAGCAGAAAACCGCCACCTGAAAGCCGCGCCAAGGCTGCCTTATCGGACTAAGCGAATAAAATCATTGGAATATTTTTTATTACCGCGCATTGACCGCCACAATTTCATCACATATATTTTGAGTTTAATTAGTTAATTTGATAATTTTTCGGTGGCGGCCGTGGATACCAAACTCAACTCCGATTTGAGACGATTGCGATACGCCCTCGAGGCGGTTTCCGCGGATTTGGATGCCATCGAACAACGGCCGCATCCCTCGCTTCGTTCGGCCGCAGCAAACCTCGAGGCGAATCGAGGCGACGGCCTCGAGACATTCGTCAATCACTTTGTTTTTGCGGTAAAGCGCGGCGTCCTGCGGTAGACGAGCGACAGCCCACAAGCATTGAGCCTTCCATCGCTAAAAGCGCGCGGCGAAACCGCGGCACTAAGCAAGCCCATTTGTATGGCATTCCATCTGTACCTCGTTGCCGGCTCCATTGTTACCTCGTGACCCATCCAGGGCGATGGGACTGTGGTTCAATTTGGAGTGGTGGTCGAGAGCACATTAATGCCGGTCGACATTGTAAAAGCCTATTTCGAGATTCAGCAGCTTCGCAAGGAGGTTCAAAAGGCGGAACTCGCCTTCAGGATTGCCTTCGCGTGTCCGCCAAGCCGCCCTCGCCACACCGGGCGCACGAACGCCCGCGACTCGCAAGCGACGAGTCCACCAACGCCTATTGAAGAACAAGGCCAGAATTAACTGCTTAAGCCTGGCCACCAATTGCATAATCCGCAACGCTCCTCGATCCGACCAGCCATCCTCGCCTGTCAAACTCGATTCCGACGCCACGAAACTGATGGTCACACATTATGCGGCACGTATAAATACGGGCGCGGGCTATTTACCATGCATCAAGTCTCCTCCGGATTTCCACGGCAATCTCCGAAAATTCCTTTAAATCAATTGTCTGATTTAGGGTTGCGAGATAAAACACCAGCGTTTTCTAATCGTGCCGTCGGGTCAACGCGATGGGGACGGCATCTCGGTTGATATTTCGTATCGTGGGGGACGATGCGGTCTTTTTGAAAGCAAGGTATGCATCACCCTCGCAGAGAGCATTTCAGCCACTCGACGCCTGTCCGCACTTTTGTCTTTGTGATTGGTACCCGGCCTGAAGTCATCAAGGTGGCCCCTATCATCCGCCGCCTGCGCGAAGCCGAATGGGCGACCGTTCGGATCGTGACGTCCGGCCAGCAGAGCGATCTACTCGACAGCACGCTTGCCGAATTCGGCCTCCGTCCGGACTTCTCCATCCCGCATCGAAGCAACTGTCGCACGCCGGCGGTTCTCGCCAGCCTGCTGATTCGCCGCCTGGACAAGTATTTCGGCGAGGTCCGTCCGGATTGCGTTCTGGCCCAGGGGGACACGACGACCGCCTATGCGTCTTCGATTGCGGCGTTCTACCGCAAGATCGCCTTTGTGCATGTGGAGGCAGGGCTGCGCACGCCAAGCCTTGACGCGCCCTTCCCCGAGGAATTTCACCGCCGTTCGATCGCCGTATCCACGTCTCTCCACTGCGCGCCCACATCGGCTGCGGCGCAGAACCTGACGCGAGAGAACATTTCGCGGGAGAAGATCCTCGTTTCGGGAAACACGGTCATCGACTCATTGCTCGAAGTCGCGGCTTCGAAGCCGGCGCCGCCCGCCGACTTTCCCAGGCTGCGGACCATCCTCCTCACGGCGCATCGGCGCGAGAATTTTGGCGCGCCGCTGCGGGACGCATTCACCGCGATCAGGGCCTTCGTCGATCTCACCCCCGACGTCGCCGTGTATTTTCCGGTTCACCCCAATCCAAATGCGCGCGAAACGGCCATCGAGATTCTTTCGGGACATCCCCGGATCAAGCTGGTCGATCCGCTGGGCTACCGCGACATCGTCGCCGCGATACAGAATGCCTGGTGCGTGGTGACCGACAGCGGCGGCCTCCAGGAAGAGGCGCCTGCGCTCGGCAAGCCCGTTCTGGTGTTGCGCGACGTAACCGAGCGGCCCGAGGCGGTGGCGTCAGGGGTTGTCGAGTTGGTCGGGACTTCGCGCGAGGCGGTATTCGGTGCCTTGTTCGAACTGTACAAGAACAGCGCGAAATATACCCGCATGGCCCGGCCGGTATTTCCCTATGGAGATGGTCACGCCAGCAAGCGGATCGTCGAGGCGCTCTATCGACAATTCGTCCTGCCGCCGCAAATGCGGTCCGCCGAAATCATTCAGCTTCACCACGCATCCTAACTCATGACACAAGCTCCCTCCTTCATCTTTCAATATCTCTATGTCGTCGAGATTCTGATGCTGATCGCCGGTGTGATCATCGCGGTCTCCAGCATCGACGATCTCGTAGTGGACCTGCTGTACTGGAGCAGCAGGCTGATGGGCACGGCGAACAGCAAGTCCAGGGAATTGCCTAGTGTGGAGATTCTCGAGCAAATCCCCGAACGTCCCATCGCCATCATGGTGCCGTGCTGGAAGGAGCACGACGTCATTTTTTCGATGCTCTCATCGAACTCCCGGCTCGTGCGCTACGAGCACGCGCATTACTTCGTCGGCGTCTATCTGAACGATCCCCTCACCCAGGCCGAGGTGCGCAAGGCGCAGGGACTGTACAAGAACATCCATATGGTGCTGGTCCCGCATGATGGCCCGACCAGCAAGGCCGATTGCCTGAACCAGACGATCTCCGACATCTTCATGTTCGAGGCCGAGCAGAACATCAAGTTTGCGGGAATCGTGATGCACGATTCCGAGGACCTTATTCACCCGCTGGAGCTCAAGCTCTTCAACAAGCTGGTCGACATCTACGACTTCATTCAGTTGCCGGTTTACTCGTTCTCCCGGCCGATCACTTCGATGATCGCGGGCCTCTATATGGATGAGTTCGCCGAGATGCACACCAAGGACCTCGAGGTTCGGCAGCGGATCAGCGGCGTCATTCCCTGCGCCGGCGTCTCCGCATGCTTCAGCCGGGAGGCGATCCAGCATCTCAACGATCAGAACCACGGCGAGGCTTTCCGCACGTCATCGTTCACGGAAGACTATGACATCGCGTTTCGCGTCTCTGAGCTCGGGTTCAAGTCCGCGTTTATCGCCTATCCGGCGAACTACGCGATCGACATCGATATCGACAGCGGCAACCCAGGCATTCTCCACCGGACCCTTCCGGTGGCGACCCGCGAGTTCTTTCCGTCAGGCCTCGAGGCCGCCTATCGCCAGCGCGCGCGCTGGCTGCTCGGCATCGTGTTCCAGGGCTCCCAGGAGCAAGGCTGGAAAGGCTCTCTCGGAACCAAGTACTTTCTGGCGCGAGATAGAAAGGGCGTGATCACCAGCCCTGCGGTGATGCTCGCCTATTTTGCGCTCGCCAATTTGACCGTATTCGAACTCTATCGGGCGGCTTTCGATACCGAAAAGCAGTTTGTTTATACCCTGCTGAACCAGAACTGGGCGGTCTGGATGTTTTTCGCAAACTTCCTGTTTCTGGTCTGGCGCCTGTTCAACCGAATGACGTTCACAGGCATGATCTACAACGTGCGTCATGCCCTGATGGCCGCGCCGAGGCTTGTCGTTGGCAATTTCGTCAACTTCTTCGCAACGTGGCGCGCCGTGCGCATCTACGTCAGCCACCGGATATCCGGTACAGCCCTCGTTTGGGACAAGACGTCCCACTCCTACCCCGTTCACATGGGCGACCTCACCTTGCCGCAAACGGCGGTGGCCGCCGATGGCGCGGGAGCCGCAGGGAACAGCTAGGCGGCCAGCAGAGCCTGGCTTTCGCGCGGCTGTTCACGGGACGGGCTGGGGCCAAGGATGAGACGGGCGAACGAGCGCGTTGCGAGGAAAGCCACGCAGACCACGATCGCAGCGAGCTGGAGACCGGGGTAAAAAATAACCGCTCCGAGAACGAGCCAGCCTGCCGCGATCGCAAGGAAGTCGCCGAGCCTTGAGCTCCTGCCGTGGGCGGGATCGAAGCCGCGATCGAGCGCATCGGCGATCGCATCGAAGCCGTCAATCGCATCCCTGCTTGTCGGGCCGGCCAGATCACGTGAAAACATCAAACACCCCCAAGGAGCCTTTCGCGGGCTCTGGGGGCATTTGACGGGAGGACTATTGCCCGCCGCTCAAACCGACCGTTACAGTTTTATCCATATGGCTCTTTTGCGCGCGAAGGCGTTGCGCCGCCCGGGACATGAATAATTCCGGCCCAACGCATTCGTTAGGATTTGAATAATTCGTCCATGAAATGGAGAAGCCGGCCGAAGCGGACGCAAGGCGGCAGCAAAAGAGCCCACAATGCGCGCTTCTCCGGCATTGGCCTGCATCCAGGTCGGACGGAATGGCTGTTAATATTGACGTCTTTTACTTTTAATTGGCCTTGCTTTATTTAATTTTCCCATTTAAATTTCTGGCAAGATATTAACGATTCATTTTGGAAACCCGATGATGCGAAAATTTCTTGCACCGTTCTGCGCACTCGCCGCCCTTGTCGCCTTGAGCGATAACGCCCGTGCCGTGGTCGTCACGGCTTCCAGCGGCCCATTCAGCGCCGGCAATTCCAATACCAACAACGACATTACGTTCGACGGCCTCGCCACGCCGGACACGTTTGCCGGCACCAGCATCCAGTGGGGCGCTGCGCCGGCTTCGCTTGGCGGCATCGCCTTCTCGGGTACGGCTATCATCGCCCAGAATGCCGCGGGAACTTCGGCGGGTATCTCGGCGACGCCGGCGGGAGACACCACAAACTACATGTCCATTCTGGGTGGCACGTCCGAGACGCTGACGTTCTCGGGGACCCAGAACACGTTCGGTCTGTTTTGGGGATCGATCGACTCCTACAACAGCGTCGCATTCTATCTGGGAAACAGCGCCTCGCCGTTCCTGACGCTTTTTGGAAATAACCTCAACGCAGTGCCTGCGCTTGGGTTTAACGGCGACCAGTCGGGCGCCCTGACGAACGCTTATGTCACGTTCACCGGCCTGAACTTCGACAAGATCGTTCTCGCATCGTCGAGCAATTCATTCGAATTCGACAACATCTCCTACGGCAATGTTGGACCCGTGCCGGAGCCGTCGACCTGGGCCATGATGATCCTTGGCTTTGCCGGCGTCGGCTACATGACCTATCGACGGAAGCGCCAAGCGACTGCTCTGGCCTAAAGCCGCGATCAGTTTCTTGTCGAAGGGCCGCCTCAGGGCGGCTTTTCCTTTCGAAGCGTCCAGTTTGGTAACGAACTGGCTTTTCATGCTCCTTGCTGGGGTGCGACATGAAAGACGACAAACTAAGGCAAATGTCGCTCGACGACCTCTGGGATCTGCACGAAAGAATCGGCGCGATCCTGAGTGACAAGATTGAGAACGAGAAGAAGAAACTTGAACAGCAGCTCGATCAGCTGGCCAGCAGGGTTGCAGAATTGTCGTCGCCAAGTCCGGAGCGCCGACCATACCCGAAGGTAGAGGCCAAGTATCGAAACCCGAACAACCCGTCAGAGACGTGGTCGGGGCGAGGCAAAACCCCGCGCTGGCTAGCCAAACTGATTGCGGGTGGAAGAAAGCTCGATGAGTTCAGGATCCAATAGTTGCTGCCACAGGCGCGTCTTCGAAGTCTGCCGGAGCAAATGGCGGAGCTCCTAAGCAGCAAGTTCGTGTTGCAGAAGCTACTCTGCGATCCAAGACCTGCCGAACAGTAAGGTTGACTGGTTAGGTTAAGTTGCGAGTTCAGTTGCAGCGTCCTCAAGCTGGGTTATTGACTGAGTACCGGACAATTTCCCCCAAGCGTCCGGGCCCACACCAGCGAAGCCGCCAGGCGAAAATACTCCGCTTGGCGGCTTTGTTCTTTGGATCGCCAGTGCACCGCACATGGATGAAAGTAAACTATTTGATCGCTGTCGCGATCGCCATGGCGGGCTGGCTATTTCTCATCGTCTGGATCGTGAGACAGCTTTTTTGATGGGCCTCAGCAGGAAGGCCGCAAACAGTACGGCACCGCGACGGTGGTCGATCATCGGCACTCTATGCCTACCGTCCGCACTTTGCAGCAACGCATAGCCGCGCGGTGCGAACCACCGCAAGAGATTACTTTGCCGCGAGGGATGGAGCCTGAACCGCCTCCAAATATCCATTGCGGGTCTGCGGGATTTTTGTGTCGAGAATCCTGGACGCCACCAGCGTCCTCAGCACCTGCGCCGTGCCGCCGGCAATCGTGAACATGCGGGCATCCCGAACCATGCGTTCGAGCGGATAATCCCGCGAGTAGCCTCTGGCGCCGAACAGTTGGAGCGCCTGGTTCGTGACCGTGTTGGCCGTCTCGGACGCGATGATCTTCGCCTGCGCCGCGAGAAGAGGATCCGGAAAAGGATCGGCGCTAAGGGCTGCCTGATGAAGCGACAGCCGCGCGGCATTGAGCGCCACCGCCATGTCGGCCAGCATCCACTGCAGGCCCTGGAATTCAGCGATCGGGCGTCCGAACTGCTTGCGCTCTTTCACGAAGGTCATGGCCTTCTCAAACGCACCCTGCGCGAGCCCGAGCGCGACCGTTCCAGCGCCGACCCGTTGGCTGTTATAGGCGTCGATGAGATCCGCAAACCCGCGACGGAGCCCGCGCGGCGGCAGCACCAGCATATCCTCCTGGACTTCGAGATTTTCGAAGATGATCTCTGTTTCGGGGATGCCACGGAGGCCCATTGCGGGCTCGCGTTTGCCGATGATCAGACCGGGAGTACCCTTAAGTGCGAGGAAGCCGCCGATCCCCTGCTCTTCTCCCTGTTCGTCGAATACGCGGGCGAAGATCAGATGCAGTTTTGAGACCCCGCCTCCCGTGATCCAGTGCTTCTTGCCTCGGATAACGTAGGTGTTGCCGTGCTTGTCTGCACGCGTCGTCATTTCGGTCGCCGCCGATCCGGCTTCCGGTTCGGTGATGCAAATCGCCGGCTTGTCGCCCGAAAGAACGAGATCGGCTCCCAGCCGCTTCTGCTTTTCGGTGCCATACTGCATGACCGCGGAGATGGCGCCCATATTTGCCTCGACCGTAATGCGCCCCGTCGCCCCGCATACCCGCGCTATTTCCTCGATGATCAGGGCAGCCTCGAAGTAACTTCCTCCCCGACCACCGTGGGATTTGGGAATCGTATAGCCCATGAAGCCCGCAGCCTTCAGAGCGGCCACGTTGTCGAAAGGATAGGCTTCGGTTCGATCGATCTCCGCTGCCTTCGGCGCGAATTCGGCTTCAGCCAATTCACGCGCAGCGCTACGGAGCTTCATTTGCTCGGGCGACAGTTTCATATCCATTGCAATCTTTCTCCCCGGGAGCGGCGTCTTTCGATCATTCGGCTCCGAAGCGCTGCAAAACGCAACCGAATAATTTATGCTCCCGACTTCAAATCATGAGCGGCGTCCCTGGAGACCTTCGAGATGTCCAATTCAAAAATCCCGCTTGTCGATCGCTTCGGTCCTGACGCTGCGGATGTGGAATTCGGCGGCGACGCCCCGTCGCTCTTCAGTCAGTTGGCGGCTCGCGGTTCGGTACGAAAATTCCGGTCCGATACCATTCCGTACCTGACCTTGCGGCGGCTATGTGCGCTGGCGCTATGCGCCCCGACCAAAAGCGATCTGCAGCAGCGCGACATCGACGCGCCGTCCCTAAAATCACAGATCGGAGCGTTGTTAGCAGACGGACCGCTGGGTCAAAAATGGCTTGCAAGCGTTCCGAACCTTCTCCTCTTCTGCGGCAACAATCGAAGGCAGCGTCGAATCCACGCATTGCGCGACAGGCATTTCGCCAACGATCATCTCGATGCCTTCTTCAACGCCGCTGTCGATGCGGCGATAGCCCTGTCCGCATTCGTGATCGCGGCCGAGGCTGAAGGTCTCGGTGTCTGTCCGGTCAGCGCGGTCCGCAATCACTCCGACGCGTTGTCGCGGCTCCTGAAGCTTCCCGACCATGTTTTCCCGGTAGCGGGACTAGCCGTGGGATATCCTGCCGACGCGCCGCAGCTCAGCATGCGGCTTCCGCTGTCCGTGACCGTGCATCACAACACATTTCTCGAAGACGGCCTCGATGATGCCATCAAGGCGTACGACCGGCGCCGCGAGGCAGCCCAGCCTTACGCGGCCCAGCGCTATGTCAGGGAATTCGGGTTGGCCGAGACCTATGGCTGGTCGGAGGATAAGGCGCGGCAATATACCCACCCCGAGCGCGCGGACTTCGGCGCCTATGTGAGGCGCATCGGCTTCAGGCTGGACTGATCGGCTCGAACGATTCCGCGCAGCCACCCGGGCGGGACATCAGTTGAACAGATGAATCAGGCCGATGCTGATCGTGAGCAGGAGCATCAGCGACAACGTCACAGCCGCCGTCACCCTGCCGCCGACGGTGGCAAGAACCCGAACGTCGACGCCGAGGCCGAGTGCCGCCATCGACACGACCGTGAGAAAGCCGGTGATCGCAGTCAGCGGACCGATCACCGCTGCCGGTACGATATCGAGCGAGCGCAGAACGGAAAGAGCGAGAAAGCCGAGGATGAACCAGGGAACGAGCCGGAAGAAGCCAACCGTTGTCTTGCCGTGCGCTCCGCCACGCAGACGCGGGGCGAGCAACGCAAGCCCCACCACGATCGGCCCGAGCATCAGTACGCGCATCAATTTCACCAGCGTGCCGATCTGCGTGCTCACGAGCCCGGCAGGCACGGTTGCGGCGAGCACTTGCGGGACGGCGTAGACCGTGAGGCCGGCGAGAATTCCGTATTGCGTCGCGGACAATTGCAGAAGCGGAATGAGCAGCGGCAGCCCCAACACCATCATCACGCCGAGTATCGCCGTGAAGGAGATCGAGGATGCGATTTCGTCGCCATCGGCTCCTATGACCGGCGCGACCGCTGCAATCGCCGAATTGCCGCAGATGGAGTTGCCGCAGGCGATCAGGATCGAGAGCCGCGTCGACAGGCCGAGCATGCGGCCGACGCCGAAGCTGAGGCCCAGGGTCACGACGACAGTCGCGGCAATAGCGCCGAGCAAGGCAATGCCGGACGCCGCGATCGCAGCAAAGCTGATGGAGGCGCCGAGCAGCATCACGGCCACCTCGAGCAGCTGCTTGGCGCTGAAGGCGATGCCGGCCTGCCAGCGTTCGGACGGATTCCAGAAACTGCGCACGGCCATGCCGAGCAGGATCGCCAGTACCAGCGCTTCCACATAGGGGTGTGCGAACAAGCGCCGTTCTGCAATTTCAAGGGCTGCCGAGACGCCGGCGACGACGATGCAAAGGAGAACGCCGGGAATGAGCGCTGCAAGACGGCTGAAGCCGCTGGCCGGCCCATTTCCTGGGGCGGAAAATTCCTCGTCCTGCGGCACTAATTTCTCCCGGGGAGAAAAATCTATGCGCCAGACCGCGATAGTCGGGTAATATATTTTCGATCTGGCCCGATAGATAGAAGTTATGTCCTTGAACCTGCATTTACTGCGCCTGTTCACGACGGTGGTGAGAACCGGGAGTTTCTCGCGCGCAGCCGACGCCCTCCATATCAGCCAGCCGGCGATCTCGAAGGGGGTGCGGGATTTCGAGCTTCAGGTCGGCTGCCGCCTGCTCGACCGGACGCCAAAGGGCGTGCGGCCGACACGGGAGGGAAAGGCGCTGGTGCGGCATGCGGAGGCGCTGTTTGCAGCCGAGCGTGCGGCTGAGGACGAATTATTGTCGCTGCGCAATCTCGACAGCGGATCGCTGCGCATCGGCGCATCCACCACGATCGCGACCTACATGATATCGGACTATCTCGGAACGTTTCACCGAAAATATCCCGGGATCGACCTGCATCTCATTATCGCCAATACCAGGGACATCGCCGATCTCATGCTGGCGCATGATATCGAGATCGCGCTGGTCGAAGGTCCGGTCGAAGTTGACGAACTCGAAAGCCATGCCTGGCGCACCGACGTGATGAGCCTGATCGTCGATGCGCGGCACCGCTTCGCGGCGGCCGAACGCGGGATCGACGGCGCGGCGCTTGGCGATGAAGTCCTGATCGTGCGCGAGCCCGGCTCCGGATCGCGCGAAGTGGTGGCGCAGGCGCTGGCTGCCGAGGGCATTGAGCCCCGGCGCACGCTGGAGATCGGCAGCACCGAGGCGATCAAGCAGGCGGTAGCCGCCGGCCTCGGCGTCGCCATCGTCTCCAGCGCCACGATTTCCGATCAGGTCACGCTCGGCCGGCTCAAGGTCGTGCCGATGCGCGACCTGCAGATCGAGCGCACGCTGTGGCAATTGAAGGTACCCGGGCGAATTGAAATTCCTGCGGCGACCGCGTTCGAGCGGATGATCTGGCAGGACAAGCGCGTTGCGGAGGTAGCTTAGAAGATCAGAGCTTTGGCGAGCGCCGCGACGCGGCTGAATTCGTCAAATACGCCCGGCTCGAAGAAGACGGCGCGGGCGATCACGATGGCCCCAACCAGCGACCAGAACAGGCCGGTGCCGGCCCACAACAGATATCTGGACGCGCGCGAAGGCGGCGCTGCGTCCCTTTCGGGCGCCAGACGCTCGCCAAACGGCTCGTATCTCAAGCGGTCCATTGCACGGCCAATCTGTTGATTCCGAGGCAAATGTCGTCGTTTCCGGCCGATGGAGCAATGGAAGCGATTTGCTTTTTCGAACCACGAAATGGAAGCGCATTTCCGTATGGACCGGTTGCGGAATGGCTTTCTTCTTTGCCGGTGCTTGGCTGCTCGGCTCCGAGGGAATCGCGGAAGGTCGAGCGGGATTGCCGTCACTCCGACGCGCGTCACCGCATTCAATGGCAATGCATTGGATCTTGGCATTAGATCTTGAAAGGCTTGGTGGGCGCACCAGGGCTCGAACCTGGGACCCGCTGATTAAGAGATAGCGACGGGTAGAGAACAATCAATGACTTACTGGTCGCACCACTGGCCTACTCCGACCGAAAATGGGCATTCGTCGCACAATCATAGTCGTCGCACTGCCTCATATCTGAACACGGGCTAATCTGACTTTACGGGGTCAACTGCGACTACAAGGCCATCGATCGATAGGTTCAAATCGGGGACATGCAACCATCTCAAATTGCTATTTGAAGCGGCGGCCTGAACGGGTCGATCCGCCGGCCGATCCGTGGGCAATATGAGAACCGAAACGCCAGCGATGAACTATGTTTGTAGATTTGGATGGAGAGTCTGGATCGTCCTGCGAACCCGGCGTCCCGAACCCAGTTATCGTGCCTCATAGTGCTGAAAAGTCGAGAGTTTTGGCTTCATTCGACGCCGGTTATGTCCGTTCGTTCCTGACGTAGTCGGGGTTATTCCGGGGTTGGCACTTCATGCAGAAATAGGTTTTCGACCAGAGACTTTCGGTTGGTTGCGGGGACCTGTAGCCATCTGAAATTCCTTGGCAGTGGCTTAGACCACCGCCCGCCCCTATGCCGACCCGGAAAAAGCCGCGCGCCGGATCCTCGAAATCGCCAATGCGGTCGAGCCAATACAAGGCGCATCCACATCGAGCAAATCAACGAGCCGTTTCTCTTCCGTGATCGCGGCAGCCCGGCCGAGTACAGCGCGGGCCTCAAACTTGCGATCGAGCGCGGCTGGCTGAAGATGCACGACGGAACTTTCGTCACCTTCTCGGCCGCCGGCACCGAGCTGTTCGCCTGACGAAAGAAAGCCCCAAAATTTTTTGCGGCTCCCTTGAAACCAAAACCGGTTTTCCTAATTTTTTTGTCGCCACCATGCGGTGGTGTCCGGGTGCCTGATGGGCCCGGGCTGGAGACGGGCACCGGTAGTGTCCGGTGCTGCTCGTAACCAACTTGCTCATTGGAGGATTTGGCTATGCGCAGTTACAACTTTGAACCTCTCTGGCGCTCGACCATCGGCTTCGACCGCCTCTTCGATC
>NZ_JADPJL010000082.1 GCF_023073415.1 Bradyrhizobium sp. 190
GCCCAGGTTCAGCACGGAGGTGCGGTTGAACACGGTCGGATCATCGAGGCCGATGGTGGCCGACACGCCGTTACCGAACTGCGCAGTGTACTGGATGTTGTTGACGCCGGTGACGTAGTCAGGACCGCCCATCAAGAACGAGTTGTTGTTGCCCGGATAGCCGTTCCAAGGCGTCGCGTAGGCCGAAGCCGACTTACCGAAGGTGAAACCAGCGAACTGGATGAACACCATTTCAACCGCGACATAGCCACCGCCCGCGACGTTGAGCGCGTTAGAAGCGCCGCCCGGGAACGCGCCGAGCGCCGACGGGTTGCTCGTGCCAAAGTTGTTGAACTGGAAGTCGCCTTGGCCGAAGGTGCGGACCACGCCGTATTCGGTGGCGGTACGGGTATCAACCGTGATTGCCATACGGGAACGGGACGTGAAGTAATCGCGGTAGCGGTTGCCCTGGCCGCCGTCGCCGGACCAGTACGGACCGCCGTAGATGTTGCCGTTGAACGTGGTGTCGACGCGAACGTAGCCACCCAGCTTGATGCAGGTGTCGGTGCCCGGGATATAGAAGAAACCAGCACCGTACAGGGAGCAGATCCTCACGTACTCGACCGCCTTGGCCTTTACGGGAAGGTCAGCCGCCTGCGCTCCACTCATAGCGAGAAGACCCGCCGCTGAGCAGAGCATAAAGCCCTTAACCATCTTCATGTTAAACCTCCAAGTTGCTCTGTAGGGAAGGTTCCGGATCCGCTGGGTGCATGACACCCTAAGGTTGGTTCCCTTAATCCCCTGAAACCCGCTTAGTCGCTTCGCGCCTTCGGACACTCCCGCATGAACGCGAGGGACTTAAGCGAACCACCTAAAACGGGACGACCTCGGGATGCCCCCCTCCGTCGCAGGACGATAAGAAACGAACAGTTCCGAACAGGCAACAGAAGACAGCCGCAATCGACTCTGGATCGTCCGTTTTATGGGCGCTTGTTGCAAAATTGCCACGTCACTAAATCGTGAGATCATCCGATAAGTGCATGAATTAAAGCGCTTTTTAAGTCTCGATGTACTTGGCGCAAATTGGTGAACTCACGCGCTTCAAACGCTGCCAAGCGGATCAATGCCTCGACCACAGAATCAAAATAGCCCCGACTCATCGAACCTGCGGCATCGAGTTCAAAACTAGAGCGGACAACACAGCCGCGTTCCGAAGGCTCTCTGCGAGCGCAGCATCCGCTACTACCCCGACCTTTGTCACTCGGGACGCTAGATATTTTGCCTAGGCCGAGCACATTGCGGCAATGGCTTAGGTATCCTAGGGCTAAACGTGATCGCCGAAAGCTTCATGCGCCGGGCCTTGCCACTGCGAGGCGCCCCGAAATGGCCTATTCACGCTGGGTGTGATTCTTGGCAGAATTGCGTGCCCTAGGAACCGGAGTTGCGCGAGGTGTGTTGATGCTGGCGCCAGTTAAGCTTTCCGGCCTGGCGCATTGGAATGACGGCTCCAGCCTCCCAGGGTACTGGGGCCGTTTTCATTTAGCCGACGCCGTAGGGCTTGTTGAGAAGTAGTCGCGGTTGCCCGTCGCCGCCTCCGCGTCCTGGTCGATCGCCAACGTGATTGCCTGGACGTGCTGGAAGCAAAGGCCTTCACGCGTCGCCCGCTGGCGCAGTTCAGCGAGTGCGTTGATCCATGGCGAGTTGTCCGCCTTTTCGTCGTGCCATTTCAATTGTGGCAAACCCTGGTTCGAGGCTCCTTCGTGCCCGTCCGGGTGGATGCCCCACTGCGCTAGGCAGTCTAGTGTATGCGTCACGCAGTTAGGTGAACACGCAGCCGTTTGCAGCGAATGGCAATGTGTGCGCGCACCTGAGGTCACAACAAAAGACCCTCCCGTGAAAAAGCCACCACGGGAAGAATTCCCTCGTCCCCCGTTTCCGTGTGAGCCTTTCAAGTGCCCCTTCCCGTGGTAAAGCCACCACGGGAAGAACTCCCTCATCTCCCGTTTCCGAGTGAACCTTTCAAGCCGTGCCCTCCTGTCCCTCGTTAAGAGCGGCAGCTCCGGCACGTCCAAACTGATGCGACCGCTACATTCGGAGAGATGCCCGAAATTATTTGCCCAGGACCGTTTTGACGCCGAGCCAGACCGCGCCACAGAAGCCGGTAACGATCATCGTCAGCAGGTGAGACCCTGCGCCTGCTCGACGCTCTTGCGCCATTTCCGCAGGTGCGCGAGATCCGCGCGCAACGCTAACTGCTCAACCTCGCCGATCCAAGCTACACAGCCTTCCGTGCTTATACGGTGCTGGAGTGAACTTCCGACATGAAGGCGGAAGGCTTCAAGACGATCCAGATCCACTGTGCCGACCCGCCTGATCGAGATCCCCGCCCCCGCCGCCAGCACTATTCCGTGGTGCCGCTGGATGGACTCCCCGATTGGGGCTGGTACGATATCTGCGCACATTTCAAGTTCACGCGGTGCGGCTCAGTTGGCTGGGTCGATCCGCGCCCGAACTGGTCTGAAGTAATAGATTATCAAAGGGGCTTTTAATCGCCCGGGTTATCATTGCTTGTCGAGCTTTGTCGCATGTCTATTTCTGACGAACTGGCCAAACTCATTCCTATTGGCGAAGAAAATGCGGTATCTGGCCTGTTGCTTTGGAAGCAACTGAAGATGTGGTCACCGATGAGTATTAAGCACACTTTGAGGCTGATGGCTCGCGATGGACGGATCGAACGCAAGCAAGTTCAGCGCGACGGACGCGAGACGATCTTATATTTCAGGTCGCGCAGTTGATGATTCACCGCGCGAAAGATAGCGTATTGCATCCGGCGCTATCCAAGCGCAGTCCGTATTATTCAGATGGATTAGCGTGTTCCACCGGACCGCATAACCCTGGATCACATAGTGACCAGCATTCACGCCAGAGTTATATTGCCTCCTGGCCATCAACGGCGATGTAACCACCGCATACGCCATGTGGCGCGCGGCAAAAATTTCCACCGCACGGAAGAGCGTAGAACAGCGAGTGTTTCACTGCCCCATAGCCTAATGGATGATCCCCGCCTTCACGCGTGACAGGCTACTCTTGGCAAGTGCGGTTTTCGTATCAAATTCCTGGAGTGGCAAGATGAACCGTTTTATCGCTTCTCTGCCGGCGGATGCGCGAGAGCTTCTCGAAAAGGACTTGCACGTTGTCCAGCTGAAAAAAGGCGACGTCCTCTACCGGATCGACGAACCGATCACGCATGTATTTTTTCCACATGGAGGACTGGTCTCGCTCGTTGTGCTGATGGAGTCAGGACAAACCGCCGAAGTATCGTTGATCGGCCGTGAGGGGCTGGTCTGCTCCGGCGTTGTTCTGGGTGTCGAGGACGCCATCGATCAGGCAACGGTTGAGGTTGGCAGCCCGGCATCCTGCATCAGCTCGGCATCATTCATCCGCGCATATCATTCCCACGATAAGCTCCGCACCATCGTGAACCGGCACCATGCCATGTTTATCGCCGAGGGACGTCAATCAACCGCCTGCAATGCGGTCCACACCGCCAGCGAACGTCTATGCCGCTGGCTGGCGAACGCCCAGGACCAATCCGGCATGGATGATCTCGAAATTACGCAGGAATTCCTTGCCCGGATGGTGGGAGTTCAGCGAACGACGGTCAACCAGCTTTGCGGCGTTCTGCACGCCGAAGGGATCATCGATACCAGCCGCGGCCATATCCGGATACTGCAACCGGAGGCTTTGCGGAGCCGCGCGTGCGAGTGCTACGGCGTCCTCCGCAAACGCTTCGCAAAGTTATTCCCGGACTGGCGGCCCGACAGCTAAATGCCTCTCTCCCGCGCCCGCAAGATCGCGACCTTCAAGCAGGAACGATCCCGTCACGGCCGAATTTAGGCTTTATGATGAAGCGCTATTATTTCGACTTGCGAAAGGGTGACGATATTGCTCCCGATGACGAGGGCATGGAACTAGCAACCATTGAAGCTGTGCAGGAGGAAGCGGCCCGTGCCCTTGCCGACATGGCCAGGGACGCGGTCCGAAAACATACCGACGGCGCGGGACACCACATGGCAATCGACGTGCGGGACGACGACGGGCCGGTGCTACAAGTTAAGTTCACGTTCGCAATTAACCGGCACAGACATTAGAGGCCGCCTCAGTTGACGCCTCTATCATCGTGAGCCGAGTCCGCGCTCGACCCGCTTGCGGCTGCTGCCAACCTTCTTGATGGCCTTCTTCCTCATCTTCTTACCCGTGAAGCTCACCTCGTAATCCTGCCCACCAGCGACCCGCGCCCGCTCCTGCTTGCGCCCGCGGCTTGACTGCTTCTTTGCCTTTGCCATCCTGCAATACCTCCCATTGCGACTGGCAACGCGTCATGATGTGCCGGGTTCCTGTTCTTTCCGCCGGAACGATTCAGGTCAGATAAATTTAATTCCGCAGTGCGTGGAGTTCATAATGCGTATGTCCTAGTTGGACGCCGTCGATAGTCCCGAACGACAATGATGAGACGGTTTACTTGGTGGCGGATGATCTCGGTCGACTAGACCGCTGGCCCGAAGCCGATTACGAAGCCACCGACATCGAGACGGTCATTAAACATGCTGGCCGGCCAATACAGCAACCCCATCCGCGTCGTCGCCTTCAACACCGCCGAGCGCTGGTCGGAAGATGTTTCCGAAGATGTCGCGCGCGAATTGCGCCGTCGCTGCGATCTGCAGATGCGCGATTTTCCCTCCACGATCTCTGATTTTGTCGAACGGCACGAGGATCGCGATCGGCGTCAGTTGACCCTTCGGCTGGTGTGATCAGACTCGCATTTCGTCTGCGGTTGCTTATTTATCCCGTATGCGAAAGACCGCATTCGAAGTTTTCCCGGCCGGAAGGATTCGGTCTGTGCCAGTTGAATCAGCTTTGTGGCGTGGAGTTTGTTGTGGCGTTTCAGCGCAAGAAGGCGGCGGCGATCGGCGTGGGTAAAGCGGAAGTGGCTCGGACATCGCCAAACCGACGCGATTGACCCAACTCGGACGTGATGACCCGGCGTGCCTTTGCTGCGCCGCGCTGGTTAGGCCACAGCTTTCCCAATGGCATCCAGCAGAATCTGACCAGCGAACGGCTTGCGCAAATAAGCGATGCACCCGGCGTCCATCGCTTCATTGCGCATCGCCTCGTCGTCGTTCGCGGTCATGAAGATGACAGGCCACTTCGATCCTGATGCCGAAAGCCGGCGCTGCAGCTCAATTCCCGAAATTCCTCCGAGATGGATATCAAGCAGCAAACAGGTTGCCGTCTGCACGCTGTCGCTCTCAAGCAACGCCTCGGCCGACGGGAACGTACAGCACTCGATGCCGTGGTGCGACAACAGCCGCGCCACGCTCTTCAGAAGGCCCGCATCGTCATCGACCACAATCACGATGGCCGCGCCATCATATCCGTGTCTAGCCCCCGGAGGTGCACGTGCACTTAGGCCGCCGACCAACCATTGATTTGGATCAATGCAGTCCGCTTCGCGGATGTCACATTGTCGCTAGCACCTCCCAGGGCGCCGCGTCCTGCGGAGCTCTGTGCCATGACATCTATGGGCATAGCATTCCCAGCACCAGCAAGACCGACAAGGTTGAAATTCGACGCATATCAGAACTCCCCAAATGATGGAGCGCGAATATCGAACCCAACGTATGCTGCGCATTGCGACCTTTTAATATGGCCAATCTTCGGCCGGAGAAGACGTTCCATTTTCGCTGGTCTTGCAAGTGGGCCCAGGTGGTCGGCGTTGGCAGAGAACGTTGCAGTTAAAAGCTTCTTAATCGTTGACGATCACGAAATCGTTCGAACCGGGCTGCGTGAGATCATTCAGACCATTTCCGGTTGGATCGTGACTGGAGAAGCGGCAGATGGGCTGCAGGCGATCGACTTAGCGTACGCAACGTCTCCGGACATCATGATCGTCGACTACTCAATGCCATCTATGAACGGCGTGGAGGTTTGCCGCCGTATCCGATCCCACGGTCTCGCGACCCAGATCCTGTTCCTTACGGTGCACGAAAGCGAGGATATCCTGACCCAAGCCGTCTCCGCGGGTGCACGGGGGGTCCTCCTGAAGTCCGACGCCCGAAAGCACCTGATCTCCGCCATTGAGACGTTGCTGGCTGGGGAGCCTTACCTCACCAGCGTTCTTCTAGAAAAGCTGCTCCACAATTATCAACTTAACAAACAAAACAGCACAACTTCGATCCTTACTTCGCGGGAGCAAAGCGTTGTTAAGTTGGTCGCTGAAGGACATTCGAATAGAGTGATCGGTGTGATGCTAAATCTGAGCATAAAGACTGTGGAAACGCATCGCGCAGCGGCCATGCGAAAGCTGGGCCTGTCTTCGACAGCCGAGTTGGTTCGCTATGCCATCCGCGAGAAAATTATATTGCCATGAGCGTGAGAAGCGCGGCGGCTCGCGAAAGTCCCCGTTGATGACCACGCGGTTGAGCTTGGCAAGCCGACCGCTTCATATAACGTTTTGAGCCAGAGCACTGAGGCCCGCCTCAGTTGCGAGTGCCAATCGTTTTCGAGTGTCGCCTATTGGCACCTTTGAGACATGACCGCTTAACCTGAGAATGTCCGTTCACCGGGGTAGACCGGAAGTCGCCGTGGTCCGGTCAAACCGACGCGAATGACCCTGGCTGTGTGAAAACGCGGCTACTTTGCTATGATTCTCTCATGATTCTGCGGGGGAAGCTGATGAGGCGCTTCGTTGAGCAGGCGGATCGTGGGCAGTGTACGCTATTGCCGGAATGCCTCGATGATTTCATTGACGAAAGCAACCCTGTTCGCGTGATCGACGTATTTGTCGATGCGCTCGATTTGGCTGAGATGAGCTTTGAGGGGGTAGAGCCGGCGGCGACTGGTCGGCCATCGTACCACCCCTCGGTTCTGCTCAAGCTTTACATTTACGGCTATCTGAACCGGGTTCAGTCGAGCCGACGGCTCGAACGCGAGGCCGGACGCAATATCGAGGTCATGTGGCTGCTGGGTCGGCTCGCACCTGATCACAAGACGATCGCAGACTTCCGCAAAGACAATGGCCTGGCACTGCGCAAGGTATGTGCTCGCTTCGTTGAACTCTGCCGCGAGATGGGGCTTCTCGCGACGGCGAGCGTCGCCATCGATGGCAGCAAGTTCAAAGCCGTGAACAACCGGGACAAGAACTTCACACGGGCAAAGGTGGAACGGCGGCATGCCCAGCTGGAGGAGAGCGTCGCGCGCTATCTGAGCCAGCTTGACACGGCCGACCGGCAAGAGCCGACGGAGGCACTGGCCGCGAAAGTGACGAGGCTTACCGAGAAACTGACGAAGCTGAAGGAGGAAATGGGCAAACTTGCCGTCTACGAGAAGCAGATGCTTGCTTCGCCTGACCAGCAAATCTCACTAACCGATCCTGACAGCCGTTCGATGGCGACGAGCGGGCGTGGTTCCGGCGTCGTCGGCTACAATGTGCAGGTCGCCGTGGATACCGGGCATCATCTGATTGTGACGCATGAGGTAACGAACAGTGGCTCAGATCGGGCTCAACTGGCCAATATGGCCAAGGCAGTTCTCAAGACCGAGACGCTCGAGGCCGTTGCCGATCGCGGCTACTTCAGCAGCCTGGAAATCCTCGCGTGTCACGAGGCCGGCATCACGGTAACTCTGCCCAAGCCGCAGACGTCGGGTGCCAAGTCAGATGGCCGCTTCGGCAAGCAGGACTTTGTCTATTTGCCTGAGGAGGACGCCTATCGCTGTCCAGCCGGGGAACAACTGCCATATCGCTTTACGAGTGAGGAGGACGGCAAGCGGCTACGGCGCTATTGGACCACAGCCTGTCAAGGTTGTTCGATTAAATCGCAGTGCACGACCGGGCCAGAGCGGCGGATACCACGATGGGAGCATGAGCATCTGCTCGAAGCGGTGCAGCAGCGCCTTGATGCCACGCCCCAAGCCATGCGCCTGCGTCGCGAGACGGTCGAGCATCCGTTCGGCACGATGAAGGCTCGCATGGGGGCGACACACTTCCTCACCAAAACGCTTCCAAAAGTAGCCACCGAGATGGCTCTCTCGGTCCTGGCCTACAACCTGACACGGGTCATGAACATCGTCGGGACCAAGCCACTGATGGCTGCGATCGTGGCCTGAGACCTACCAGTCCTGGCTTCTCACCACCTTCCTTGGGAAGGATGTTTTTACACGGCCAAGACCCGAAGCAGACATCAGGGCCGGAAGCCGCCTGCTGCGCCGTGCACTGGCGTTTTCCGATATTTCCCGGTAACGTTGCGTCGCGACATGGGGCCGACTGGAAGTGCGTGCGTGTCCTACTGGGAATGGTTCAAGCTGGTTGTCACCGCAATTCTGATCTCATGCGCTATGACGGCCGTCGCCTACGCATTTTGGTTCGCCATAAACTAAGGTCGTCTCAGGTCTGACAGCTACCGCGAAACCGGCTCGGGCGGCATGTAGGGGTATGGTGTACCGAGCTTGACGGGAGGATACTTCCAACTCGGCGATGATCCTCACAGCCAGGATCGGCGACCCAGGAGTTGTAAGCCGCAATGCGCCTGTTCACGTAGCGCTCCAATGCCATTCGCGTTGCTGCCGTCATGCCGACTCGAGACTTCGGATTGGTGAATTCCCTTTTGCTGAAACTTCGTGTGCTATCGCTCCGGCCGAGACCAAGGATAGGCTAGTTTCGCCAACTGCGTGTAGGCCTTGTTCGTGAGGGACAGACTTACAAGTCCCCAGCCATCGCTCACCGCGGTTCGCCGAACAAAGCCCTTCCTTTCTAGAAGCCTCGACTGCGTCATGACGAAGGTCGGATTAACGTGCAGCATTGTAGCAACTGCCATCACGGGCGCTCCCTCGCCTTGGTCGAGCTCTTGCAGAGCTACGATGATCATCCATTGTGGGCCATGGATGCCTAGAACCTTAGCCCAGTAGTTACGAACCTCTTCCAAGTTCATAGTGATGATCCCCGAATTAGATCGCCATGCTACTTCTCATCCTTCACAATCGATGCATCATGCAGAAGGTGGTTCGCCTTCCGATCATAGTCGCGTTCTGCAACGATCGACCGCAAGTCGCCGTGGTCCGGCCAAAGCGACGCGAATAACCCAAACCGGACTTATCCCGTCGAAGCCTCATCAGGTGTGGATCGCGGCGCTGCATGTGCACTCAAAAAGCTCAAACGTTCGGCCGCAATTAAGAGTTCAGCCAAGGACCGGGCCTCCATTTTTTCCATCACGTCGTGACGATGGGCCTTGATGGTGCGTACTGTCGCACCAAGTTGATGAGCGATCTGCTTGTTTTGCTTTCCCCGGACTACAAGCTCAAAGACTTGTCTCTGGCGCGGCGTCAACGTCAAAAAGCGAGCGCGGAACACGTCGTTATCGCCCTTTAGCTCTCGCGAAGTCCTGTGGCGAGCAATCGCTCGTTCGATCGTGCGGAGCAGTTGGTCAGAATTGATTGGCTTGACCAGAAAATCTTCCGCACCGGCTTGATCGTATTCACGGTGGTGGGAATGTCTGGATAGCCGGTGAGAAACAGTATTGGCAGCGTCGCTCCGAGCTCCCTTAACCGCCCCTGCAGTTCCGGTCCGCTCAGGCCCGGCAGTCGAACATCAAGGATTATGCAGCCAAGCCCGCTATAATCCGATAAGTCGTTCAATAGTTGCTCGGCGCTGGAATAAGTTGCGACGATGTAACCCGCCGTCCTTAGCCGTCGCTCCAGCGCGGTTCGAAATGACGGATCATCATCAACGACGTGAACTGTGCTCTCCACAACGTCAGCGTCGAGCATCCAATTCACCCATTTCAAAACGCCCGGACGCACGGTCCCCGATTCTAACAAGGCTATTTGCTTGTCGGGTCTCTGTGAATGCGCATTATATTATGCCCGCCATGCCTTTGCAGTTAGGCTGTGGAAAGCTCTCACCCATTCCCGCGTCGAGGTCAGGTCGCATCTCTCACCCGTTTGGGTGACGTTCAGAGGCGGAACTTCTGCTGTTGTGAAGGTTTTCGGATGCCGGCCCACGATGATGGCGCCGCGCACTCCGGGGCCGGCGTCCGCAAACCTCCAAGGGAGGAAACCGCGGGACGTCGGGGCGAAGTGGCGCGTCAGGTGCTATGGGGATTTCGTCGCTGGCGGTGTGTGTCGGAGGTTCGTTGAACGCGTTTTGCGGACGCGATCGAGTAGGTTGGCGAGCTTGATCGAACGACCACGATGGGCAGAACCGGCATTGAGCAGAGATTTGTTGAGGAAGCCGGAGCCCAAGCGGCCCTGACGGCGAGCGATTTGGCGGCCAGTCGAGAGCCGGCGCAATTGATACGCAGGTTTGTGAGTTTGCCGCGCACCGCCGCGATCATGACGTGTCGATCCTGATCACGATTGGGGATGCCGCCGGCCGATAGCGCCGGCGAGGAGCCGCGTTCGAACGTCTAACACGGGTGCGCGGTCGGCTTGGGCTCGTTGGCCTCGGCGCCGTTGGTATCTGCGGCCTCGGACTGTGGCACGGCGAGCAGTTGGCGCGCCCGGGCGATGTTGTCGGCGCATGCCGCTGGCGAACAGGCCGTAGTGGCGGATGCGGTGGAAGCCACGTGGTAGGACGTGGATCAGGAAGCGGCGGATGAACTCGGCGGTTGAGAATGTCATGACCTTTTGGCCGATCGCGACCATCGGCTCGGGCGGGTTGGGATGTCGGAAAAGTGCCATTGGACTAAACCGCTCGCGCGGTAGCGCGCTGCGGCCGGCGGCACAGCCAACACGTCCACATGATCGTGCCGGGCGGCGGCAGCGGAAGCCGTTCGTTGTTGAGTCCACAGCCACGCTCGCCGGCGATTCGAACGAGCTCGGAGAAGGCAAAGAGCCAGCTACTGCCGACGTCGAGGGCGTGCGCCGCCTCCTCGAAGGCGAGGTGCTGCCGTGGTTCGAGAACAGGCGGAAGAATTGGCCAACCGGGCCGTTGATCCGCGACCCGGCATTCGGCGACGCTCTCGATCCTAACAAGCTGGAGCGGCTTGGACGCTACGAGGTCCACCTCGACCGCAAGCTCGAACGAATGCTCACCATGCTGCTGCGGCTCAAGCACCTGCGGCGTACTACCGTCAAGCCGCTAGGAATAGGCTGTGCTGCGTGGAACACCCAAGATCATTGCCTGAGTAAAATTATTGCCCTGGTCCGCCCGGTTCGAGGATCCCATCGTCTTGCCCGGTGGCCGGGAAGCTGCTCACGCTGAAGGACGCGGCCGACTACATTACGAAGCTGCCGAAGAAGGAATCCGACTTGCCGGAATGGCAAACGGCAATCGACGTCTTGCTGTTATGCAGCCGCAGCGGTCCGACGATGATGGCGCGGATCGGCGTCATGAAGGCGCTGAACCGTCATGTCGAACGGGTGTTCAATCCCGAGCGGAAAGAGACCCATTGGGGGAAACGGAAGCTCAAGAGGGACGAATGACTGTTTGGGTATACGTCGACACGAGCAAGGAGGTTGGCGACAAAGATCACCTGAAAGTTTTCGCCGATGAGGATGCAGCGCATAGATGGTTTCAGGAGAACGACTCGGAAGGCGTTGCATTCGAGTATGAAGTTCTGGAGTGAACCGCGATAATGTTGCGGTTGCGATCTCCTTTAGGTGCCGACCGCGAATTCACGATCCCCGTAGTTCTGCGGAGAACAGACCTCACCCAAATGGGTGAATGGGCCCCCATGGTGATGGCAGCACCTAGCATTGACATTCCTTCGACCGTCAAAGCAAATGGGCCTTTGTATAAGGGGGATGCTATGAGAATTGCGCTCACCGCCCTTCTAGGGTCTCTTCTGACACTTTCGCCTGCAAATGCCGCCATCGTCAGCTACGGCTTCACTGGTGTGGTCAGCTTTCAAGGGTATAGTAATTACAATAGTCCGGTTGGATCTACTTTTTCCGTTGAATTTTCCTATGACGCAGCGGTTGCGCCAACGGCGGTTTTTCCGAATGTCGATGGATCCGGCGCACTGTATCCGGCGCTGCTAAGTTTTTCCGTACAGTTTCAAGGGGTCTCTGCATCTTACACAGGCGCGAGCGGCGCCAGTGTGTACGTGCAGAACCAATCTCCCTTCTCTTCATTCGCAAATGACGTCTTCCAGATAAATGTGGGAAACAGTTCGGAAATAACCGCGAGCCCAGTAATCGGCCTACCCTATATGACGTCAATGAGAATCTACCTCTCAGATGTGACCAGCCAAGGGCTAAGCTCAAGTAGCTTGCCAACCTCGTTTAACCTCGCGGACTTCGGTGACACGCGAGTTATCCTCGACTCCTTCGGGATACAACTACAGGGGCAACTCACTACCTTAACCCAGGTAGGCGCCGTCCCCGAGCCCTCTACCTGGGCGATGATGATCCTTGGCTTTGCTGGCGTTGGCTGCATGACGTATCGCCGACGCAAGGTCGCAGCACTCGCTGCCTGATCAGATCAAGATCAAGAATACAGAGACCGCCTTCGGGCGGTCTTTTTGTTTAGAGGATATTGCTAATCGTTCGTCGCGTGAGGCAGCCGTCCTGCGGGCATTAGGCGTGGCCTTTGAGTACGAGGTTCTGGAATAAACAGGGATGATTGGAACTTTTGCGAGCTGAGAGAGTCGGGAACGGGCTTCCGGTTTTTTCAGCCCCCAAGCCCCAAACCGGGAGAAGGCGGCCCCAGCTTTCTTTCCAGTAGCTGGGGCCGTTGCCTTTTCAGAAGCCGCCGGCTGCGAAAACAATCGCCGTAAATGTGAAACAGTTCACAGACGGTCCGAGTTTGGCTGCCCTAACATTGTGCCATTCACTTCCATCCGGTCATTCACTTATTCTTCCTTGCAAATCGCCCGGCCAAAAGCCGGGCTTTGCATTTCAACCCTTGTGCCCGGCTTTCGGAACGTAGCCTGACGGGTGTCCTCAGCGGCGGGAACGAAAGAGGCTGCAACTTGGTCTCCTTTTCCGAATGAACCAAATCCGCAATCGCTTAGGAGACAAGATGCATTCATCGCCACCCTGGAAATGGGCAATCTTCCTCTTCATAGCTTTGTGCTGCGGCATCTACGTTTGGACGCTCCAATAGCTCTGAATGTCGAGGATGCACTCTGCAGCTCCTCGGATGCCGGCCATGAGGGACTGATGACGATCTACCGTACCCGCATGCAGGAGCAGATCGACCTTATCAGTTCAAGCGAGCTTCCGGTCGTGTGGCGCCTGGACTAGCCACCTTTCGCAATTGACCGTATCCGGTCGCAAGCCGAATGAAGCGCTCCAGCGCAACGCCCAGTGCAAACCCGGCAGCGACATCGCTCACCCAATGCGCAAGTAACACCACGCGCGTTGCCACCAAAAAGAAGACACCTGCCCACACCGAATTGCGCTGCGTTGGGGGCAGCACCGTGGCGGCAGACGCGAGCGCTCCCGCGTGCAACGTATGGCCTGACGGAAATGCGTCGTATTTCTTTCCGGAGAACGGCACACCATGGAGGTGTCCCTCGATCGTCAACCGGTCCGGACGCTCCTGATCGACGAATTTTTTGATGATGTGCGGAAGAATGGCCGCACTCACGGTCGTCATCAGAATGTGGTCACTTTGGCGTCGGGTAATGGCGTCTTTGTTGCGGCAATACATCCACCAACCCAGCGCAAGTACCGTATCCCGCATGGGGACCACCTGCCAAGCTACGTTCCGAAGGTCGCGCGCCCTTCTCACGGGAAGCTCAAAGCACGTTTTGCCTGGAAATTTAGGCTTTCGAGGGCGGTCGACCGATGCGGCCATCGCTACCGCGATCTCCATCGGGCTTGCGGGCATCGGCCTGCTCGTTTTTCTGTCCTTCATCGGGTGACTGTAGCAGCGCGCCCCTTGGAGGTCGTCGCTAGGCGCGTCGCCAGGAGCCGTCCCTGCTCGAGCTGCGTCGGCCCCGGTATCGTTCGGGCGGAGGAAGCGGCCTTATTGCTTTCGTTTGATTACGAACGCGAACTTGACCTCCATCACCGGTCCATACAGGTCGCGCACTTCGATTGCCATTTGTTGGGTTTGCACACCGTCCGAGCGCATCCCGTCCCAAGCGATACCAGCTAGAGATCGCGCAGCCTCATCCTGCGCGGCCCCAATGTCGCGTAGCTCCATACCCTCTTCATCGACAACGAGTTCGTCTCCATCGCGGACATCGAAGTAATAAATAGCCATGTCAGCGCTCTCTAAAGCGGGCGCAAACGTCTCGGTCACCGATTCTTTGTCGAAGTGAAAATGAGATATGGTCGGCGCACTCAGTTAGGCAACTGTAAGCCAGAAAGCCTTAATCTGCGCACTGTGTGAGTTCGCCAATCATCTCCAAAAGTGCTTCTTTTTCAGGGGCGTTTCTACCGCTCGATAGAAATTGTGTGAGCTCCATCCTTGTGATCATCGCGCCAGATGGAACGTTTGCTTCATGCTGAACGAAGATAGCGCCCTCCTCGCGGCAAAGCCACCAGCTATCACCGTTTTCGCTTTGGTAGATCTTGCGATGTTGCCCTGGAGACATAAGGCTAAACCCTCACACTGGGCAACCGCAGTAATTCGGTCACTTCATATGCGGCCTCGACTTGGATAGCTTTTCTCTCGACTTCATCACGCAGACGTCCATGCGGAAGCGTTCGCGCCTGTTCGCGCAGACGCATAGCTTCTCCGGCAAGACGCTCTTCCAAGGGTCGGGTTTGTTTGAAACGGCGACGCTTAATAACCATGCGCTGCTCCGTTAGAGAAGGCGGGAGCGCAAATGGGCGTTCTCATCACCGATAACTGCCACAGTACCTTGCGGTGATGGCAAGAAGTGTGAGCCTGCTAGACCCTGCCGGATACAACAAAAGTTAGACTGCCCAAGCACTATTTTCAGCAAGGCGAATCTGGCGCACTTACTCAACTATCGCCTGTGGATCAAAGTGCTCAGATGGCGGCAGCTACTAACGTAGTATGCACTTTGCCACGATCCGCCCCCGCTCCTCGTGCGCCGCCCGCGGTATCGTTCGGGCGGATGGGGAGCACCTTCCGGCTGGTCGTAATGGATGCACATCAGGCCGAGCCGTCTGCGCCGTGCGAACTCCAATCGTGGTTTGGATCGAGCCCGATGTTTCGACCATCGTTCGATTTCTTTTTTTGATACCAGCCGATCGCGTCGTGGCCGGCTTCGGTGCTCTCTGTGGGAAGTGACGTCTGTGCGGTCTCAATTCGAGACTTTGCCGCGCCGGCACCTCGGTTCGGAATCTCCAGGACATCAAAGAGCGGGCTAAGGCAGCCTAGCGCCAGAAAAGTGCAGGATGATCAAATCCACCGGCGCTATACCCGCCGTAACCACGCCCGCAAAGCCAACTGCTGCTGGTGCAAAGGATGAGCCGCTAAGCAAGGAAGTGGCGGAGTTGGCTTCGGGCTCGTCGCCAGCATTGCTCAACACCGGCGCCGGATAGTGGCGTAATCTCGCGCCTCGCGGCTGCTTGATCGAATGCACTGCACGGATGCGCGCTGGTTGGAGCCCCCCGCGGCAGGTTAATCCTAAGGGTGAGGAACGCGTTTCAGAAAATCGCGTTGCCTCATGTACTTGATGCGGTGGCCGGTCTTCCGGTTGAGCTGATGCCGGGCTTCCGAGCCAGCGGCTAGGCCGGAGCCGCGCTCTCTTCACCCGCAGGCAACCCTTGTCTGCGGTATTCGGCGGACCCGCCGTTCACCACCGATTGGTAATGCGAGACGTAGTCTGCGGCCATCCGCCGTGCAGTGAAGCGCTTCTCGAACCCCTCGCGCACGCGCACGCGATCGAGTTCGCCCAGCCGGTTCACGGCTTGAACAGCCTGCTCTTCGTCATCGACCACAAAACCGGTGACGCCTTCATCGACCACCTCGGGGACCGAGCCGGAGCGAAACGCGATGACGGGTGTGCCACACGCCATTGATTCGATCATGACCAGGCCAAACGGTTCGGGCCAATCGATGGGAAAGAGGAGCGCAGCGGCTCCGGCAAGAAACCCTTGCTTGGCGTGGTCGTTGACTTCCCCGATAAGCCGGATCTGCTTTCCGTCAACTTTTGGCTCAATACACTCTCTGAAGTAGGTCGTTTCGCCCCGCGGTACCTTTGCAGCAATTTGAAGGGGCATGCCAACGGATCTAGCAATGCGTATCGCCGGCTCTGGTCCCTTTTCGGCCGTCAACCTGCCAAGGAATGCTAGATAGGAGCCTGGTTCAAAGGAAGGCCGAAATAGGTCCTCCGGCAGCCCGTGATAAACGGTGCCGATCCAATTCGCTTCCGGCAGCGGGATACGCTGATTTTCCGAGATCGACACGAAAGCTGCCATAGGAAACCGGCGGATTACGTCCGGGAAGAGCGGGAAATCCAAGCGGCCATGGCAGGTGGTCAGAAAAGGGACGCCAAGTCTGCTTAGCAACGGCAGGTGCAGCCAACCGATAGGCGCGTGGATTAAGTCGAAGTCATTCGCCCTAAAGGCGACTTCCTCGATGAGCGCTGCTTGAATAGCCCTGGGGTCGGTGCGCGGACGATCGAGACGAAGTGCCCGGGGACAAACTGGAATGAGCTCCGCACCAGTCACGGAATCTCCGCTCGCAAAAAGCGTTACTTCATGGCCCAGATTGAGGAGCTCATCGACCATCCATGCGACGACCCGCTCTGTGCCCCCGTAAAGTTAGGGGGTACACTTTCGGCTAGAGGAGCAACCTGCGCAATTCTCATCGGCGCTCCGTTGCCGCAGCCGGGTCATAGCCCGCTGGCGATTGTATGAGTGTTATTTTGAGATCGATCGAGCCTTTGACGAGCTGCTTCGCTGATTGGGCTTCGATGAAAAGGTGCGAGGCGACCAGCAAAACAGCGGCAAATGCCACGACCAAACCGGCGGTCGCTAATTCCGCACCTTCATCCATTTCGCCACCTCCTCCTATTTTGGGCAAACGCCCAACGAAACACTGAGTTCCATAAGAGCGGGAAAAAGTGGCAATTGACCTACCAGCGGCGACTTTGGTCGACAAACATGTTGCTTCAGCAAGCAACGCAGCAGCGGTCGGTTAGTCGGTATTCAGACCGCGGAAAGCACGCCCGTAGCCGAATGAAGACCGATTTGCCTTTGTAAAGCATCGAAGCGCTTACCGATCACAGTACGAAAGGGAAGCACCTGAACGATGCCAAGCACCGGTCTTATAATCGGCATCACTGTAGCGATCATCCTGTGCGTCTGGCCAAGTGTCAGGCGGGCGACAAAGCGAAATTCACAAAGCAGCCTTGACTAAGATCAACTCAGGTCACCTAGCCTTCGGGTAGTTGAGCGCCCGCAAGGTAAACTCAAGGGGAATGCCGGAGTAGCAAGTTGAACAAGCGCTGGCAATCTTCGCATGCTGCTCACGGATATTTTCGGCGGCACGCCGGCCTCTTTCGCGATCCCAAGGTCGCTTAGGAACGACAGCAAAGTGTGGAGGTTATGTCGCAGACTGGCTCTTCTGCCGCAATTCGGCCGGCTGCTTGCGAGGCACCGCGAATGTCTACTGCTGAAACCGTGTTCGTCGTCGTTGTGGGCTTTGTCCTTCTTTTGGTCATAGGGAACATCGTGTTCTCGTTCATGGCTGAACTGAAGAACCCGCCTATTGGCAGTTTCGTGGAGTGCGACGGAGTGCGCCTCCACTACGTTGAGCGTGGTGAGCACGCGGCTCCGTGCGTAGTCCTGTTTCATGGCAATGGCTCGATGATTCAGGATTTCATCATCAGCGGACTTGTGGACCGTCTTGCTCGCCACAACCGGGTTCTATGCTTTGATCGGCCTGGCTTCGGATACAGTCAACGGCCCCGCGCGCGCATCTGGACTGCGACATCCCAGGCGGCGCTGTTCGTGAAGGCCCTTAATCAGCTCGGCGTGCGCGATCCTATCGTGCTGGGCCACTCATGGGGTGCGTTGGTCGCTGTCGCCATCGGACTGCAGAGTAACTACCTCATCGGTGGCCTGGTGCTTGCCTCCGGTTACTACTTTCCGACGCGGCGGTGGGACTTTTGGATGATGTCAGGTCCAGCGGTACCGGTGTTGGGTGATATGATGCGCTACACGGTCGCGCCAGTCATCTCATGGCTCATGGTGCCGGCGGTGATACGCAAGCTTTTTGCACCCCGCTCTGTCCCGGCGAACTTCAAGGATAGCTTTCCAGTCTCCCTGACGCTCCGGCCGAAGCAACTGAGGGCGGCCGCGGAGGAAAGTGCGTTTCTCATTCCGGAGGCGGCGCGGCTGCAGTCTCACTATTCAAGCATTCGGTGCCCGGTCTATATTTTCCACGGAACAGGGGACCAGCTGATCGAACCCGAACAGGCTCGACGTCTACATAAAGTTCTCAGCCGCTCCGACCTGCACCTCGTGAATAATTCCGGGCACATGGTGACTTATGCCGACGGTGGCACCATCGCTCAGGCCGTCGATTGCCTGAATGTTTTTCTCGAGCAGCCGTTGCGGACCATTGAGGATGGAGAACAGAATCGGCCGTAAAAATCACCTTGGTTGAGGAAATCCTGCGTTACGGTATTCGCGTTTGTTGCGCTGATCACAAGTGCAGCCATTCAGTTATCATCATCGCGGAGCGATGGGCCGATAGCGCAAGGCTCTCCGACATTGAGCCTATCTTTATTTGCAAGGTATGCGGCGGCGCCGAGATCAAGCCCGGATCACCGGGACCAGGATATGGAAAAAGCGACCCCTAATGCTGCGAGGGTGATCGGGGCGTCACGTCATGCGCACTACACCGTCAGGTGTTGAGCCGCTCCGCGCGGCAGCTGTGAGTGCAGCAATTTCGTTCGAATGCTTCCTGAACATGTCGATCCGCCGTCTTGTAAATTCCGCAGTCAAGTCGAAAAATTCGAATGGTGACCTGATTCTCGCAAGCCTCTGGTTGAATTCAAAAGCAAATCGCATGTTGGTTTGTGCCATTTCCAGAAGCTTCGCTTGAGAAGCCAGCATGTTTGCCGTCGCTAAAGAAAAATCAAACCCTTCCGTCTGACCGAAGCGATCTCGTAAGACAGCCATCCGATTCTCAGCGATGGGAGCCATTTGTTTCTCAACGCTGGAAGCCTCTTGTTTCTCAACAATGGGAGCCTTTTGTTTTGAATCATCATGAAGCTCAAGAGGCGATTCAATCGGGCCAGCGGCAACAGAGCGCAGCAGCTCGTCTTTAGCGCTTCTAACAATGTCCTGCTTGTTCCGGTGGGCCCGCGCAGCTATTTTAGGGCTGTGGGCGCGTTTTGACGCCTTGGCTGGTTTACGCTTACTCATCTGACGCTCCAAAGGTCGGTCATTTCTAAAAAGACAACACGCCTTGTGATCCAGCGTTCCTAACGCGGATTATGGATGGAGCCGCTTGCCTACTCGATCCAGATCAAATCGGAACCTGATGCTCGCTACACCTTCGGGGATCGGTGCCCATGGCAAGAAGCTCTCCGGTACCGCGCCGGCAATGAGCGCCGGCGCGGATTCGGTCTTCGACTGCGATGCGGCTGGCGCCCTCCCCCGGAGTCTCCGCGCCAGTCACTGAAAGCCCGTCAACGCCGGTGAGGAAAGGAGCCGGGACCAGCGACGATGGCATCTTAGGAACGATTCCACTTTGCAGGAGTCAGCGTTTTGATTTCGGCCAGCAGCCCCCGGCCGGAAGCAGCCCGTTCTCACGAGGGTTGGCGGCTCTGGCCGTTGTGACATCGTCGGGGCCGCTCTCGTGCATCTTCAGCGTTCGCCGCGCCATATCGCGTCGAGGTATTCGTCGTCGTGGTGCCGATGAACCGGCAGATAGCCGAGTTGGTACCAGGGCGATGCTCCCGGCACTAATTGGTCAAAGCTTACTGACGGCCCCGACGCTCCACGGGGCCGTTCTTTGTTGTTAGGACCATATCCGCTTTGCAGGTCAGCGTTTTTGCTTTCGGCTTGAAACCGGCTGGGAGCCAACCCTTTTCAGTCCCCAAGGATTGGCGATTCTGGCGTTTATAGCGAGCGTCAGGGGCCGCTCCCGGGCTGAAGGAGAACTAGTCCCATAAAAGCGCAAGTATGGTCAGGACCACTGGGGCCAGACCCATCGCCACCACGCCCGCAATGAAAAGCCATTCCCGCACCAACAGACGATACAGGGATAGCACGGATTCGGATCTGCCAACTTTGCCGGCCTCTACCCGATTGCGGCACCGTAGTTCTGCGGGTTAGGAACTAACATTTGTTATGCGGTGAAGGCGCTTCATGCGATGTTCCAAAAGATTCCGAATTGACTCTACGCAGAACCGGCCTTCACGCTATGCGCGACCTTTTCTCTGTGACCGATGATGATCTCGCAAGTGCCGAGGTGTGCGCGCGGTTCGCGCCGCCGGAAAAGCCCCTGCTTCGGCCCAACCACGTCATCGGCGAGCGCATGCTGTGCCCGCACGCCATTCAGTTCCCGCCGGAGCTGGCGCAGTATCCGAACAAAGTCTGCGTCGAGTACGCTCTCGAGGTGGCATGTCTGCTCAATTGACGTCGCGGCTGGCGTCCCTTCCCCGTTCACAATGTTGTTGTGCGACAAATAAGAACCTTCCCGAGCTGTATTTATTTCAATCGCAGGGCGAAGGCACTTCGTGCGGATACTCCGCACGTTCAATCAAATAAGGGTAGACATGCGAGCGAGCCGAATTTTCCTGAGCACTACAATAGCGATCGGTTGCGGCATCACCGTCCAGAGCGCCGCGTATTCGCAAGAGTATCGGGGGACGTGGGAACAACAGCAGGCCTGCACGCCCGACGTTTGGCGGCTATGCAGCGCGCAAATCCCCGATACGAACAGGATCGTGGCATGCTTACGGCGAAATACTCCGCAACTTAGCGATCGGTGCCGCGCGGTTTTTGCCCAAGGCGAAGCGCCCTCACGCGGCGAGGATCGCGACTATGGGCAAAGGCGTTACGATCGAGATTATGGCCCAAGGCCCTATGACAGGGACTACGGCCCAAGGCCTTACTACGGTCCAAGGCCTTACGATTATGACGACGAATAAAGTGGAAGATAGACTTCCAGCTAAGTTGCTAAGGACGTCGCGAAAGTATCGGGCAGTAACCGGTAGCGGTACCTGATGCGATTTCAATCCCGCATCACCGCCCGGGTCTCTCCACCCCCGCGCCCCTCAGCGCCCTCTAAGGCCTCGTGATGCACCTGCGGCTGATAGTCCGAGCTGCAGCGCTAGCAAAGCTTCGGCACTCCGTCGGTGGGGCCGTTTAAGGAATAGGTTCGTCCTAGGTCAAAGCGACTCACTTTTACGGAGCCGACTTCAGAGTCATTGTCCGCCGCCGACCGCGTGATGCCGCATTCGCGGCGTTGGAGATCTCCCGGTTAGCGGCGGAGCGCTCACTGACGGCCTGTCCGCGGTGAGCGGGGAGAGGACTCCACTCACGCGGGGCCGTCTCCATTTCGCGGTCCGGCCGCCCCGTCGCCGACGAGGCCACGCCTCCGTAGATTCGGCAGAGCGGAGGATCCACGGCTGTCAGTCTAGCCAGAGGCACGCCTGAGGGCGCGAACTCATAAAGGCCTCGCGTCTGCTTTGAGGCGCAAACCGGAAAACGTTCGCTCGCTCTGAGCCTTACGCTTTTGACGACCCAAAGCGGAAGTTAATCAGTTACCCTTAGTCAACGCCGCTCAGGTTCCATGCTCCGGAGCACGTCACGCAGTTCCTTTAGGAGCAACTCGGACCTCGAGGGTTTTCCTACGTTGACCGCATCCCGGAGCACCGGTTCAGTGTTCAGGTCAGCAGCACCATACGCGCTGGTTAGAATGAACGGGACAATCATTGTCCGGAGCACTGCCGCGACTGGGGTGACCCATTCTCCTGCGAGGTTGACATCAAGAACGGCTGCGTCTGGCCGCTCCGTCCGGAGCAGACCCAGGGCCGCACTGACGTTTGCCGCAGGTCCCAGCACCTGATAGCCAGCACTTGTCAGAGTGATATCGAGCTCCATAGCGATAAGGAACTCATCTTCCACGACTAGAATTCTGGGAGTCCGGTGCACAGTAGAACTCTCGCGCGATCTCCCTACTCCATAGGTACGGTCAGATGAACTCTTAAACCCGTCGGCGCGTAGTTTAGTTCCTGCGTGCCGCCCAAGCCTTGCTCAGCGCTGTGCTTAATTAGCCTGGATCCGAAACCGAAGCGAGTTGGCGCGGAGCTACGGGTGGGCCATTCTCCTCGTGCCAAGTGAGGTGAAGCACGCTTCTGGCGGCCTCAGAGGCAACGCTCCAGGTTAGATGCACGGTCCCACCCGGCCTCGAGAGCGCTCCGTATTTCCAGGCATTGGCGGCCAGTTCGTGCAGAATGAGGCTGATCGGAACAACTTGGGACCTCTTGAGCCTAACTGGTGGCCCCGGATCGACGCGGCATCGCTCGGGCCCTGCGGGCGCGAGAGCTTGTTCGACCAACTCGTTCAGATCGCCTTGAGCACTGCCGGCGAGGGCGAGGGCCTCGGCTCGGATCACGGCTTCGAACCGGCCCAAAAAAGCGTCTCGATATTCCTCACCAGACCGGCCTTGGACAGCGGTCTGAGTGGCGAGAGCGCGCACGATCGCTAAAAGGTTCTTCATCCGATGGCGCGTCTCGGTGAGGAGAATATCTTTTTCAGCCTCGATGCGTCGCCTTTCGGTCGCGTCCTCAAACAGGATCAGGATGCTGGTGCTATTATTGTCAGGGTGTACCAAACGTCGCGCGCTTACGCACATCGTGCGCCTTCCGATGGCGGGGAAGTCCGCGTTCACTTCGTAGCCAATAATAGCAGCCGACTTGGGAATGATCTCGCCCACGAGACGCCGGAGTTCAGGAATACCCATTGGCCATCGCCCAGCGCGAACAAGCTGCGGCCCACCGTGTCATCGCGGCCCACCTTGAACGTCTCGAAAAACCCGCGATTCCCAGTGATGACACAGCCAGCTTGGTCAAGCACGAGCAAAGGCTCTTCAAGGGTGTCTACGATCCCCTGCGCCTGAACATGTTCGCTGCGTAAAAGCCTATACAAGTCTTCCAGATGCATTTCGCAGTTCACCTCAACACCAGCGGCGCAGAGTAGTACAGAAACGGTTCCCGATCGAGAAGTTCCATTCGGGCGGATGCCGCCGGAACCGACGTCAGCTGCTGGCCGATATTGTTGCAAAAGCCGAAAATCGAGCGACCCCGAAAATCTCGCGAAAGTTGATCTTTGGACTTCTCCGCAACTGCGTCGCTTTTCAACGCCACTGCGGAGGTCCGTGATCGATTTTGGATGAAACAATATGGTCCCCCTCACGTTGCCGCGCGTAAAGCGCATCAGCGGCTCTAGGAATTTTCGTTCGCCACCCCAAAGGACTTTTGCAACAATATCGGCGGGCTAAGCGGACGTTTCTCTCCAGTCTATCGAAATGGGCGCTGCGATTTCGGCTCGCGAAAATATGGGGCAGTCACCGGTACAGGAGTCCCAAGCGATCGCGATCCCGAGATACCGCCCCCGGGCCTCGCCACCCCCGCGCTCTCGGAGAGCGCCGGTGTCCCTCAATTCACCCGCTGATCGCGTCAGGAGCTCTGTGGTGGTCGCCAGCAAGTCCCCTGGCCAAACACGGGGCGAAATTAACGTACAGGGGCTCGCGCTGAGTCAGCCAGATGGCTCCGATCAAAGCGGCATAGGCCATCGCAGAAGCCGACGGCGTCGCAGGCTACGAGCTTCGGTCTCACTCGCCAAATCAGGTTAAAAGACGCTCGCAGTTTGGTACCCTCGACCAACAGGTCCCAGTAGAAGTGTCCGACCTCGTGTCGGAAGTGGCCGAGCAGAGTACGGTACGGCTCTCTAAAGGCAATGCGACGTGACTCGCGTTCAACATCATCGGCCTCCGCAAGATTCAGTGTGATGAGACCTGAGCGGTGGCCAGTTAGAACTGGACCCGACTCGTCCGAGAGAATTTCAAAGGCGATATGATCGCCGTTCCGCGATACGAGGGGAAGCTGAAGTCGTCTGAGATCGTAAACCAGGCGGCGTTTGGCCTCCTCAACGCGCTTCCACAGGAGAACATTCCGAAGAACGGAAAGGTTAGGTATTGTGCGGTTAAGGCAGCAAGAAGCGCAATACGGACCCATGCCTTCTACCGACCAATTGCAGCCAATGATTTCGCGATTGTCGCGGGAGTTTTCGTCCTGAAGCCTCACCATCTTCAAGTTTGCGGTGTCAAAAAGCAATTTGTTGCCGCAGCTCGTGCATTCGCATTGCTCGAATGGCACTTGGCCACGACAGGATGGACAGTGGAACTCTCGCACTTGAAACCCTGAGACTGAGCCTTGCTCCGGCGAAAGGGTAACGACAAAACGAATTTGCGATCACCCAAGGTGAACCACCATCCGCGCCAACGCCCCCATCATCGTATCGGAGATCCCGTTCAGGTCTTGACGTTCTTACTCGAATTAGCGAGCAACGAACACTGCTTGTTTAGGGCACGTCGCCTCACAAGTTTGGCCTTAGCCAAGTTCAACGTATTCGATCCGGGCCGTGGCTTCTTCGCGGGGACACTGTCGGCCATCGGTTGAGCGGCCGGAAGACGGACCGGCTGTGTCACCATTGGGACCGAGGCGAATCGCTTTGCCATAGGATGAGAACGTCACACCGGCTTTGGGGTTCCCTACTGCGCTACTGATTGGATTGAGAGAGGGCGCCTCAATCGTAGATTGACGTCTCGAGCCGCTCAATTTGAGAGGCAAATGTTATCGGCTTCCCTCCCCTGTCGACCTACCACTGTGCACGAGGTGGGGGAGAACGTGGGCCTTCGTCGAACGATTAGAGCTCCACGAGTTTCTAAAACGCCCGTTTCGCTCGCTTTCTTGACCGCTCAACCGGCTGCGACAGGGGCCGAACGTTCGCGGCGCTCTGCGATTCTCGCTGCTTAAGCGAGCCTCCGTGCTTGGCGTAGGCGTGGGTGATCTCCGCTCCCATCAGGATTAACTGGGAGTTGTAGTAAACCCAGATGAGCACCACGACGATCGAAGCGGCCGCACCATAGGTCGATTCCAGGCCCTGCTTGCCGATGTAAAAGGCGATCGCCGCCTTTCCCGCCTCGAAAAACAAGGCGGTCAAGAATGCTCCCAGCCAGACGTCCCGCCAGCCGATAGAAACATCCGGCAGCCACTTGAACATCATTGCAAAGAGCACCGTCACAACGGCGAAGGACACCAGCGTGCTGACGACTTGCAAAATGCCCTCTGGCATGTATGGAGCCACAAATTTGCCGGCCGCGGCAAGCCCCGCCGTTACCATGAGCGAAACGAGGAGAAGAAAGCCGAGAGCTAGAACGGCTGTGAAAGACAGAACGTAATTGCGGGCGAAATGCCAAATGCCGCCCCCTTTTGATTCCTCTACCTCCCACACCACGTTGAGCGCGAACTGCACAACGACGCCAATAGCGGCAAACAGCAGGGCGCCGACGCCGAGGATCGTTGCGAGAGCGCCCTCTGCAGGACGGCTGGCTCCTACCAGCATCGCTTCGATTGCCTTGGCTCCTGTCTCTCCGAGCATGTCTTTCAAGGAGGCAATAACCTGCGAGGTGACCGCATCGTGATTGAAGAAAAGTCCCGCGATCGCGATGGCGATCACGATGATAGGGCCTAAGGAGAACACCGAATAGTATGCGAGGGCCGCACCCTGCCGGGCATCCTTATGGCCCGACCAGTTGGCTGCCGCCTCTTTCGAGACCGTCCACCACATCGAAGCGCCTCCGGTTCACCCCTGGCCTCAGCTACGATGACTTCATCTTTTCCCGTGCGGCATCTGCGGCATCCATACCGGCCTGTTTCACCCGATCGACGGCTTCGGCGCCAGTGTCGCCAAGTTCGGCCTTGAGCGTATCGGAAGCTTCGCGCAGACTTTTCGATACCGCGCCAGCACGTGTATTCAGATCAGCTTTCAGATCGTCGCTGAGTTCGCCGATCCATTCGTTCTCGAGGTCGGACGCCCGGAACGCTCCCGCCACTGCTACTCCGATCGCCAAGCCCACAACTCCGAGGACGAGAGGCTGCCGTTCCAGCACGTCGGCCAGCGATGATTGCGCTGTCGTGAGAGCCTCTTTTCCGGGAAGCGCATTGCCCAGCTTGCCGAAGTTCTCCCGCGCATAGGCGACACCTTCGTCGATTCCTTCCCGGATCTTGTCGGACGCTCCCGACATGGCATCGGAAGCGGCCTTACCGGCTTCGCGTAAGGTTTCACCGACACCGACGGTTCCATCTTGATCCATTTCAGGTGCGGTCGGCGGCGCCGCGGTCCGCTGGAGTTCAGAGGCGGCCGCGCGAACATTGCGTGCGCCGACATCGACCATAGGCGAAGCCGCGGCCGTCGCTGATCGCGCAGCGCTCTTCAGCTTCTCGTCGCCGACCAATAGCCACAACGCGCCGCCTCCGATAAGGGCCGCGGCAAGGGGATTTTCGCGAACCCCAGCCACCAAACTGTCGAAAAATCCGGTTTGCGTGCTGCTCATCGCACCATTCCTTTCACGGTATCCTTGTCCTTTTCGAGCTGCCGGATGGTTTCATGCGGCGCTAGATTGCGCGTGTCGAGGCGGTTGATGCCGATCGCAAACAGCGCGCCGGCAACTACCGCGGCCACGATGGCCGAGACCAAATACGAAACCGGCTGCGACCAACCTGCGGCGATCAACGCCGCCGACAACGCGAAAAGCGCCATGACCAGGGCGGGGATCACCAGGACGGCGCCGCCGGCAATGAAGCCCAGCGCGCCACCGACCTTCTGAACCTTCTCGCTGAATTCGGCCTTGGCGAGATCTACCTCGTTCTGAAATAGCTTGGCGAACTGCGACAAAGCATCGCCCAGAAGCGTGGAGATGGTTCGAAGGTTGTCCTTGCTCGTTCTGATATCGTTCTGGATGCTCATGACACGTTGCTTCGCTGTGAGGATGATGCCTGCTCCCGGGAATTTTCGGGCCGTTTCGAAGCTGAAGACTGCCCGCCGGACGCCTTGAGGAAGCGGACTGCCGCGAAGCCAGCAAGCACGGAGATCCCGAGAAACGCGGCTGGCTGCCGCCTTGCGAAGTCGGTGGCGCCGTCGACCAGGTCGCGGAAGCTTCCGTTGCGGATTTTCTCGGCGGCATCGTCGACATATCCGGCGGCGGAATTGATGCCGCGGGCAGCGAAAGGCGCGTCGCTCTCGAAGGCGTGGGCCGCTTCGCGAATGTTGCCGGCGAGACGCTCGACAAAGTCGGCGCCCGACCGCTGCTTGTCACGCGCCTGGTCCTCGATCTGGTCCGCTGTCTCGGAGGCCACGTCCTTGGCGGCGTCAGCCGCTTCCTTGAACTTGTCGCGCGCAACATCGGTCGACGCTTGCAGGGCGTCGCCGGCGCGCTGTTTCATTCCGGCTCCAGCATCCGCCATCTGGTCCTTTAGGCTCTGCGAAGAGCCGGTATTCTGATTCTGGGTGAAATTCGTCTTTTTAGTCAGGTCCAAATCGCTCATGATAGCTCTTTCAGATGTTCGGGTTTCGGGAAGGATTGAAGGCCGCCCTCACGACGTCGTCGGCAGTTTCCTTGAGCGTGTCGGCCATGTTTTGTGTCATGCGGCTGGTGTGTCGCCCGAGATCGGCCTCGGCGACGCTTTTCGCCGCAGCGTCGGCCGCCGACATCGTCGCATCATTGGCGGCCTCAAATCCGGATTGCGCCGCCTCGCCCGCCGCCTGCTTCACGCTGTCACTCGCCTCGCCCATCGCGTTGACTTCGGCCTTGGTCTCGGGAAGAGCCGCGGCAATGATCGCGCCGATTGCGATCCCCAGGCCACCGATCAGCGCCGCGTTGTCGCCGATGACTTGGCGGGCCTTTGCAGGCGCTGTCGCCGCCGCGTCCTTTGCCGCGCCAGCCGTGTCCATGACGGCATCCACGCTGCCCTTGAGCTTGTCGCCGACCGTGCTGGCAGCCTCCGCTGCCCGGCTCCGGAGATCGTCGGCCGCGCCGGCAGCCGTATCGCGCGCGTCAATGGCCATGCCGGTGCCATGGCTTTGAGCCGAAGCGAGTTGGTCCTTGACGTCGCCCCGCAGCGCCTGTGCGCGATCCGCCGCCTCACCCAGCATTTCCCCGGCCTTCTCCACTGCCGGGGCGGCCGCTTCGGCAACGCGGTCGCGGGCTGTTTTGGAGGTAAGGACGAGGCCGGCGCCGATCATCAGAAGCGGCAGCGGGAAACCACGCGCGAGGCGCAGCAGCGGGACCGCGACCGCCGTGCCCGCGGCGACCGCGCGCATCGGATTATCCATGGCCTGCTGCTTCAGCGCCTCGACCCAGCTTTGGGTCGTGTGGTTTATGTAACCCGAAACTTCCGATCTGATGTGTTGCGGCGAAACCTTATGACGGATGTCATCGGCGGTATGCGATATCCGCTCCCTCAACTGTTCGACCGTGGCCGCCAACTCGGCACGGCTCCGCTCGGACTCACGCCTCAGATCTTCCACTGATCGTGTCATGACTTATCCCCTTGGATTTCTTTCGGGATGAACTCACGCTGTATTGAATCGTTCCTCGGGCAGACGATGGCGTCGGTCGGGATGTAGAAGCAACGTCTGGCGGACGACAAAGGCGCGCGGCTAGAGTTGCAGGCTCTGATTTCACGACGACGCTCAGGACTACCCGCAATGGCGAGCGCGCTCCGTACAACATGCAATGTCGCCCAGGTAATGTTCAAAACAGCACACAATGCTTTGGAGCAAGTCAGCCGCTGCGCGTGTTGCCGCTTTTGCCGGACGGAAATGGCAGTCGGGAACGATGACTTGGTGAACAATTGGCGAGGGGCAAAGCGCATCGCAGACAAGGACGGGGACAGCTTTCTACCGCGCCTCGGGCCGGGCTAATTACCAGCGCCTCCGACGACGATCCATCAGGTATCGGCACGTACAGCCAGCCGGGCGCAGCTCAGATTCGGTATCGGATAGACGATGCTGATCACGTACCCGCGGGCGATCTGCTGCTGACGGGCCCGGCCCGCTGGCTTGGCTGGCTCGCGACGGCGACGATGGTCTCGTTCATCGTCGGCACGGCCGTATCGATAGTAGGCTAAGCAATAGGAACCCCGCTCGTTGCGCCGGCGTTCTCAGAGGTTTGGGAGCGACGAATGGCCAGCAAATCACTCTGGATGGACGTTGACGTCATGCCCGCGGCCGGCTCGCTGCCGGGCGACCTCGAATGCGAGGTGGCCGTAGTTGGATCGGGCATCGCCCGCCTATCGACCGCCTATGAACTCGGCAGACGGGGCAAATCGGTGGCCGTCATCGATCGAGGTCCAATCGCCGGCGGCATGACGTCCCGCACATCTGCGCATCTTGCGCCGCTCTGCGACGACCTCGTGAGCGAAATGACGAAAATCAAGGGGCAGGAAGCGACGAAACTGTTTTGCGACGTCCAGGCGGCTGCCGTCGACCGTAGGATGAGCATGGCACGGCCGGTTCGGGTGTCGTAAACGTTTTCTGTAACTTGCGCGGTGATCTGACCAGGCAAGTCTGAACGGATCCCGGTGATGAGGCCGCAGGGATAACAGGGGTGCGGTCGTCAGCGAAAGGCTGCGTTCGCGCTCGTACACAAAGCAGATGTCGCGGGAGGCCTTGAAGCAGCGGACGGATTAGCACGTCGCTGCGCATTCATCGAGCATACGCATCGACCTGCCATCAAGCCTCCGGGCAGCCGTCGCTTGGCTGACGTGCCATTGTCGTGCATCAACGACGAACCGCCGGATCAGTTCGATCTGTCTCCTTGTGTGTCGCCGGGTCCGCCTCGAACGCTTGTTTCCCCTTTGCGGCCCATAGCGCTCGCGCCCGTTCGCCTTGATCGCTTTGGAGCTTGTCGGCCATCCAGAGCAGCGCGCCGAGAATGATGGCGCGATCGTCGCCGGTCAGGTCCACGACCCCAGCTTTCACGACGAGGCCGCCGAGTTCGATGAGTTGCCGTGTTCGCTTGCGGCGCTCGACCTGCCATGTGCGCATGTCATGTCGCGCCCTTGCGGCCTGGTACCGGTTGCGCGCCGCCCGGTTGCGCCGGAGCTCCGTCCGAGTCGCGATTAGTTGCCGGTGCATTTCGCCGCGACCGTCCCTGAAAGAACGCGGCCCCGCGCCTGCCCCATGCCTCCCTCTTTTCGGCCTCTTTTGTCTCGGCCAGCACGATCAGCGCGCCCGCCCGTTCATTGGCGGTGAGTGTGTCAGCCCCCGTGGCGATGACCAGTTCGCCGAGCTGCCGCACCTTGCGGGTTTTCAGCGCGCGCGCCTTGTCGTCGAGCGCTTTCAGTTCCGCATCAAAGTCCCGTGGCTTGCGCATCATACCCTCCGTAAGCTGTATAAGATGGCGATGGAGCAATACTACTTGAGCGGCCTCCAGAATGCTGTAAGGCTGCCGGGACGGCTTGGGACGGGGTAGTCCCGCCCGAGAATTTTTCGAGGGAGGGAGCGCTTATACGTCGTTCCGACGTGGGCTTTGCCGTGTAGATCATCTGGTCGCGATGGCGATCTATCATCTTCACGTCAAGGTCATTGGCCGCAAGTCCGGCTCAAGCGCAGTGGCATCGGCGGCCTACCGCTCGGGCTCGCGTCTGCGCGACCAGCGGCTTGATCGCAGCCACGACTTTTCGGCCAAGCGCGGCATCGTGCATTCCGAGGTGCTGCTGCCGGAGAACGCGCCGAAGGCGTGGAGCGATCGCGAACGACTATGGAACGATGTCGAGGCCTTCGAGGTCCGCAAGGACGCTCAGCTTGCCCGCGAGATCGAATTCGCCCTTCCGCGTGAGATGAGCGAGGCACAGGGCATCGAACTCGCGCGCGACTTCGTTCGGGGCGAATTCGTGGATCGGGGCATGATCGCCGATCTCAATGTGCATTGGGACATGACCGAGGATGGCATGCCCAAACCCCATGCTCATGTCATGCTGACCTTGCGCGGGGTGGATGAGAACGGCTTTGGTCTGAAGGTGCGAGACTGGAACCGCACGGAGATGGTCGAGCGCTGGCGCGAACGCTGGGCCGAACTTGCCAATGAGCGCCTTGCCGAACTCGACATCGACGCGCGCATCGACCACCGCAGTCTGGAAGCACAGGGCATCGCGCTGGAGCCGCAAAGCCAGATCGGCGCGCCAGCGCAGCGTATCCAAGGCGAAAGGATCGAGGCCGCCGACCGCGCCGAGATACACCGCGGGATCGCGCGGAAGAATGGCGAGAGGATTATTGCCGATCCTTCGGTCGCACTGGATGCGATCACCCAGCAACAATCGACCTTCACGCAGCGCGACATGGCGAAGTTTGCGCATCGTCACAGCGACGGGCTCGACCAGTTCAACGCGGTGATGGGCGCGATGCACGGCGCACCTGGCTTGGTCGAACTTGGCAAGGACGCTCGCGGCGAGGGTCGCTTCACTACGCACGAAATGATCGATGCCGAACAGCGGCTGCATCGCGCCGCCGAACTGATGGCGGAACGGGAACGCCATGAGCTGCGTGGCGCGGACCGCGAAGCCGCCTGGGCGCGTGCGGAAGCGCGCGGCCTTGTCTTGTCACGCGAGCAAGCCGATGCGCTGGCGCACGTCACGGATGGGCGCGATTTGGCCGTCGTAGTCGGCCATGCCGGCACCGGCAAGAGCGCGATGCTGGGCGTGGCGCGGGAGGCGTGGGAGGCGACGGGCTATGAGGTCCGGGGCGTCGCGCTGTCCGGCATTGCGGCGGAAAACCTCGAGAGCGGATCGGGCATATCCTCCCGCACCATCGCCAGCATGGAGCATGGCTGGCAACAGGGCCGGGACCTGCTCACGACCCGCGATGTGCTGGTAATCGACGAGGCGGGCATGGTCGGCACTCGCCAGTTGGAACGCGTGCTGTCCCATGCGGCAGAGGCCGGCGCCAAAGTGGTGCTGGTCGGTGATCCGCAGCAGCTGCAAGCAATAGAAGCGGGCGCGGCGTTCCGGTCGATCTATGAGCGTCACGGCGGCGCGGAAATCGGCGAGGTGCGTCGCCAGCGGGAGGACTGGCAGCGCGAGGCCACGCGTGATCTGGCGACGGGCAGAACCGGCCGTGCGCTGGAAACCTATCGCTCCCACGGCCTGGTGCATGAGGCCCAAACCCGCGAGCAAGCGCGCGGCGATCTGATCGAGCGCTGGGATTGCGGCCGGCAGGAAGCGCCGGAGCGCAGCCGGATCATCCTCACCCACACCAACGACGAAGTCCGCGCACTCAATGAGGCAGCGCGCGAGCGGATGCGGACCGCCAGCGATCTGGGCGATGAGGTGCGTGTGACGGTCGAGCGCGGCGCGAGAAACTTCGCCAGCGGAGACCGCGTCATGTTCCTGCAGAATGAACGCGGCCTTGGCGTGAAGAACGGCACGCTGGGAACCATCGAACAGGTCAGCGCGCAATCCATGACCGTGCGGACCGACGATGGCCGCTCCGTTCGCTTCGACCTCAAGGATTATAACCGGATCGACCATGGCTATGCCGCGACCATCCACAAGGCTCAGGGCATGACGGTAGACTGCGTCCATGTGCTGGCGACCCCAGGCATGGACGCCCATGGCAGCTATGTCGCCCTGTCGCGGCACCGCGACGGCGTGGACCTGCACTATGGCCGCGACGATTTTGCCCATCAGGACCGGCTTGTCCGCACCCTGTCGCGCGACCGGGGCAAGGACATGGCATCGGACTACGAGCATGGCGATCCGGCACAGAGCTATGCCGAACGACGTGGGATCACCTTCCGCGAGCGCGTCGCCGAAATCGTGCGCAAGGTCATGCCCGAGAAGATGCGCGGCATGTTCGATGGCCTGCGCCCATCTACCGAAGCTGTGCCTGGCACTGGCAGCGCGCGGAGGCCGCAATTGAAAGTGCCGGAAAGCAAGGTTGCGGACGACCCGGAAGCGGCGCTGCGTAGGGCCCGCACGAAGGCTCTCATCCGTCATGCCCGGGCCGTGAATGCGATCTTCGATATGCAGGACCACGGCGGCAAGACCAGCCCGGATCAGGTGAAGGAATTGCAGCAGGCCCGCAAGCTCTTCGAGGAGGTGCGGCCCTATGCCTCGCACGACGCCGAAGCCGCCTACAAGAAGAACCCGGAACTCGCCCTTGAAGCCGCTTCAGGCAACTCCGCCCGCGCCATCCGCGCGCTTCAGCTAGAAACCGAACTGCGCACCAATCCGAGCCGCCGCGCCGACCGTTTCGTGGAACGCTGGCAGAAGCTCGACCGCACCAGCCAACGCCAGTATCAGGCCGGCGACGTATCCGGCCACAAGGCGACCCGCTCGGCGATGGGCGACATGGCGAAAAGCCTCGAACGCGATCCGCAACTGGAATCCATCCTCGCCAACCGCAAGAAAGACCTCGGCATAGCGTTCGAATCGGGCCGCCGGCTCGGCCACGAATTGGCTTTGGCCCATGGCATCGGCCTCGGTAGAGGCAGGGGCCTCGGAATTTGATCCATCCTATTTTCTGCCGGCTCTACGCCATAGTACGGCGACGCGAAAAACTCTATTGCGCGCCCGCAACGGCTTTTCCTGTCTGGATCAGCTGCCGTCAGAAACAGCTAGCAGGAGGCAGCGCAGCCATGCGCGAACCAGACCGTATCATCCGCTTGAGAACCGTTCTTTCCCGGACCGGGCTGTCTCGGTCCACCATCTACCGCAAGATCGCCGAGGGCACGTTCCCGGCTCAGCTCAAAATCAGCACCAACGGGACCGGCTGGCATGAATCGGATATCAACCGCTGGATTGCCGATCCCGTCGCATGGCGCCCGAAGCACGAGTCAGATGCGGGCTGACGAGGTCTGTGGTCGCTTGCTGCCTGATGACAGTGAACCGGACCGGCGTCAGGCCGTAAAGGCTGTCGCTATCGCGCCCCCGCTTCGCGGCTTCGGCCTTGACCGCCTGACGTCGCCCCGGTTTGGGCTCTCCAAGCAGACAAAGGCGGATTGGGGACGCACCCAGCGCTACCAACCCACGACGAAGAGGTGGCGGCATGGTTTTATTGTGGTCCGTTGGATTGTCTTCTTGCCGGTCCAGAAAGCCTTGCAGTTCGTGTGACGGGCTGCCAATCTCGACTAACAATCCTATTTTCCGCCGTTTCGGCGCTATAACCCTCCGGCGATCATTTATGACTTCTCGTCGTGAGTTCGCTGCCGCTTCATTCCCGTTTGTCTTCATTCGAGAGCGGGGACGGCGTGGAGAACGAGAGCAACACAGAACCTGGCCGGATCGTTCCTGCCAACGACAATAACGATGCGAGCGACCAACCGGATGCCGGGACGTGGCAACGCGTCGACCGCGCCGCGCTGACGCTGGCCCGCATCATCGGCCGCCGCATGGCGAGGGAAGATTTTGAGCGGCTGCACGCCGCCAACGACAACAGGCCTATCGTATCCGAAGGAACGGAGGACGAGGCCAATTGGGATTGAAAGGATTTCTGCGATGACCCGCGTTGCGCTTTTTGCCCGCTATTCCTCCGAGAGGGCCCACGCACCTGCGGCAGGTTCAGCACGGTGACAAAGAATTTGGCCGCAATGTCGCCGTCGAGCAGCCGATCCCGGTTCTTGCAAAACACAGTCGCATCCCACGCTGGATCGTTTATCGACCGACCGACGAACCAGCGGAACAACAGATTGTAGTCGAGCTGCTCCCGTTCCGAGCGCACCGTTTGGAACGCCTGCAGCGGCTGCGCCCGCAGCAGCCGCTCCGGCGGATCGAGGTGCCGCCCATGGCGGGCGTAAAGCCCGGCAACGTCGCGCGACCCGCGACGGTATAGCGGTCCGACTGGTTTCAATCGCTGCGCGTTCGGCGAGATGGATATGACGTTGAACTTCACGATCAATCTCGCCTTAACGGCGGCCCTACCTGGACGTTGACGACGAGTCCACATCCACCCACCAGATCTCTCCTGACCTGGCATCGGCTTGCGTCAGCATACCGTCAAGGACTGTGCCGCTAGTGTCGAGGAGTGACGGAACGCTGGCCCGTGGCCCAATCCTGGAGACGACGAACGATCGGCTGCTTTCATCGCGCAAAGGTTGTTTGGGCAAATTAAGGCCAAGTTCCTCGGATTGGCTCTGCAGAGAAGGAGCGGCGCTTGTGCGCCATTATTCGCGGGAAACCGTAAGGAGCTTGTCGATGACTCGCGTTGCGCTCTATGCTCGTTATTCGTCTGACAATCAGCGTGATGCGTCGATCGAGGACCAGTTCCGGATCTGCCGCGAGTACGCCAAGCGCGAGAAGTGGAAAATCGTCAGCTCTTATAAGGATGCGGGCATCTCTGGCGCCAGTGTGATCCTCCGGCCTGGCATTCAGCGCTTGTTGCAGGATGCTCAATGCGGCGCGTTCGACATTGTTTTGGCTGAGGCATTAGATCGTATCAGTCGAGATCAGGCCGACGTGGCCACGCTATTCAAGCAATTGCGTTTCGTGGGCGTGCCAATCCTCACGTTGGCGGAAGGCGAGATCAGTGAGCTTCACGTCGGACTTAAGGGTACGATGAACGCGCTGTTTCTAAAGGACCTTGCGGCCAAGACGCACCGAGGTCTGCGGGGGCGCGTGGAGGACGGCAAGTCCGGTGGCGGACTCTGCTTCGGCTATCGCGTCATCAAGAAAGTAGATGAACGTGGGAACCCAATCCGGGGCTATCGTGAGATTGATCCAGCCCAAACCAACGTCATCGGTCGCATTTTTCGCGATTTCGCGAAGGGCATCAGTCCGCGCACTATTGCAAAGACACTCAATGATGAGGGCGTCGCCGGCCCGGAAGGGAAGCTATGGAACGACACGACTATCCGAGGGCACGTTAAGCGCGGGACCGGCATTATCAACAATGAGTTGTACATCGGTCGCCTAATCTGGAACAGACAGCGCTATGTAAAAGATCCATCGACGGGGCGGCGGGTGTCGCGCCTCAACCCAGAGTCAGAGTGGATCGTCACCGACGTTCCGGAGCTGCGCATTCTCGATGACGCGCTCTGGCAGGCCGCGAAAACTCGTCAAGGCGAAATTGCTGACAAATATGTCAACGTGACCGAAGCTATTCGCGAACACCACGCCAAAAATCGGCTGAACAGCGCGCGTCGCCCCAGGTCGCTCCTATCGGGATTGATCTTCTGCGGCTGCTGTAGCGGGCCCTATTCGCTGCGAGGTGCGGATCGCTTCGTTTGTTCTGCGCACGTTACCAACGGCTCTTGCTCGAACGGCCGAACCATTCCGCGCGAAGAACTCGAACGGCGCGTCCTGGCCGGATTGAAGGACCGGATGATGGCGCCGGTGGTGGTTTCCGAAGCGATGCGCGCCTATGCAGAGGAGACGAACCGGCTCAATCGCGAACGGCGTTCGAATGGTGAAACTTGGCGGTCGGAACTGGCCAAGGTGGAGAAGCAAATCAAGGTATTATTGAGGCCATCAAAGAGGGCATGTTCCAGCCATCCATGAAGGCGGCGATGGATGGGCTCGAAAGTCGCAAGGCAGAACTGGTCACCCTTCTGAGCGAAAGCCCATCGGATGTGCCGGATATCCTGCCGACCACCTCAAACATTTACGCTAAGAAGGTCGAACGTCTCACAGAGGCACTGAACCAGCCGGACGACCGGGCGGAGGCCACAGAAGCTCTGCGCCATCTAATCGAACGAATAGTTCTGGCACCTGGTCCCAGTCGCGGCGAAATGAATGCGACCCTCTATGGCGAATTGGGCACGATCTTGAGCTGGATGACCCGCCAAGACCGTGAAAAGTCTATAAAGTCTATAAAGACGAAAACTCCCGCAGTGGCGACTGCGGGAGTGTCGGTATCGGTGGTTGCGGGGACCTGCAACCATCTCAAATTGCTTTTTCAGGCAGCGGGTTAGCGCGCAATGTCAGGCGCGCGCAGTTGGGAGGCTGGCAGTCCTTACGGAAGTTCGCGTGGCCAACGATTTCAAGGTGTTATTGAGGGGCAGAATGTGCCTCATTGATCTTCATGATGTTTCAGCATGATCCCCCAAATTACATTGCCGAAGACCGTGCGGGTCAGCGGACTAGGCGGAGGATCGGGCATCACTCTCATCAGCATTTTCGCGGCTGGTCCAGGGCGTCGAGATTCGGCCCAAGCTACCCCCTCCGGACGTTCCGGGGGCTCCCGACCTTCGCTGATCGTCGCGTTCTAAGACAGATCCTGCGTGCCGAACGCTGTGAGCATCTTCTAAGTTATTGATTTTCTTATTGCTCTGATGAACATTTCCGTCTTGTTTTGTTCACGGAACTGGTAGCGCAGGTGACGCGCGGCTCCTTGCAGAGCGTTGCTCTACGACAACTCCAGGCGACCAACCGTTCCCCCAACGAAGCCCCATCATCGTTAAGAATGACGCGGAGCTCCGACGATGGGTAGTCGGTCCGCTCACAATTCAACCGGCATCCAGACTCCTCCGGCTGCGCTCGAGCGTAGGACGGTGTCCACCATCGCAACACCGGCAAAGCCATCCTCAATCGTTGGAAAGGTCAGCGCCGGATCGGCAAGGGAAGCGGTACGACTGGCCACAATAGCTGTGGCCACTTCGGCATAGATCGTCGCGAACGCTTCCAGATATCCCTCAGGGTGGCCGGCTGGAAGACGATTGACGCGCTGACCGGCGGCGTTCATGGACGTTGTGCCGCGGCGGATCGACCGTGGTGCTTCACCGAGCGGCGACCAGACGAGAAGGTTCGGTTCTTCCTGTCGCCAATCCAGACCGCCTTTCTCGCCGAAGATCCGTAACCGCAACCCGTTATCGTTTCCGGGCGCAACCTGGCTCGCCCACAACGCCCCCCGCGCCCCGTTCCCGTAACGCAGCAGAATTTGCACGTTGTCATCGACACGGCGGCCCGGCACGAAGATGGTCGTCTCGGCCAAAATCTGCTCAGGCATCATCCCGGTGACAAAGTGGGCCAACTGGTATGCATGGGTACCGATGTCGCCGACGCAGCCGCCGGCGCCCGAGCGCGCCGGATCGGTACGCCAGTCGGCCTGCTTCTGGCCGGTGGCCTCAAGCGGATCGGCCAACCAATCCTGCGGATATTCGACCTGCACGATCCGGATCGCGCCGAGTTCGGCGCCCTGAACCATAGAGCGTGCATGGCGGACAAGCGGATAACCCGAATAATTATAGGTGACGGCAAATATCAGTCCGCTCGTGCGTGCCTTGTCGCGCAAGCGGCGCGCTTCCTCGAGGGTTGTGGTCAACGGTTTGTCGCAGATGATGTGAATACCCGCATCCAGGAAGGCGTCGGCGACTGGTGCGTGCATATGGTTTGGAGTGACGATCGCAACCGCTTCGATACCGTCGGTTCGCGCGGCCTCGGCCTGCGCCATGGTCCGAAAGTCAGGATAGGATCGATCGGACCCAAGGCCGATCGCCGCCGCCGATCGGATTGCCTTGTCGGGCGAGGCCGAAAGCGCGCCGGCGACGAGTTCGTACCGATCGTCCAGGCGCGCGGCGATACGGTGGACGGCGCCGATGAAGGCGCCTTCCCCACCGCCTATCATTCCAAGTCGAATGCGTGGCGCAGCCATGTCGCGCGCTCCTGTCGATTCATTCCGACGCTCAACTGAGGCCCAATGACCGTCGGATCTGCGCATCGTCGCTGGTGCCGCCGGCGAAGTCGTCGAAAGCTCGCTCGGTGACGCGGATGATGTGGTCGCGGATAAAGGCGGCGCCTTCGCGCGCGCCGTCCTCCGCGTTCTTCAAACAGCATTCCCACTCGAGCACCGCCCAGCGGTCGAATCCGATGGCGGCCAGCCGCGAGAAGATCGCCTTGAAGTCGACCTGTCCGTCGCCGAGCGAGCGAAAGCGGCCGGCGCGATTGATCCAGGGCTGGAAGCCCGAATAGACGCCCTGCCGCCCGGTCGGATTGAACTCCGCGTCCTTCACGTGGAAGGCGCGGATGCGCTCGGCGTAGATGTCGATGAAGGCCAGATAGTCCAGTTGCTGCAGGACGAAATGGGACGGATCGTAGTTGATCGCGCAGCGCGGGTGATTGCCGGTGCGCTCGTAGAACATCTCGAAGGTAATGCCGTCGCAGACGTCCTCGCCGGGATGGATCTCGTAGCAGAGGTCGACGCCCGCTTCCTCATAGGCATCGAGGATCGGACGCCAGCGGCGCGCGAGTTCGTCGAACGCCGTCTCGATCAGGCCCGGCGGCCGCTGCGGCCAGGGATAAAGGAACGGCCAGGCCAGCGCGCCGGTGAAACTCACGCTGCCGGTAAGGCCAAGACGGCGGGACGCCTGCGCGGCCTTCATCATTTGATCTACCGCCCAGATCTGACGTTCGTTCGGCCTGCCCCTGACTGCCGGCGGTGCAAAAGCGTCGAAGGCTTCGTTGTAGGCCGGGTGAACCGCGACGAGCTGTCCCTGCAGGTGGGTGGACAATTCGGTGATCACCAGACCATGGCTCGCAGCCACGCCGGCAATTTCATCGCAATAAGTCTGAGAGGCTGCGGCCTTGTCGAGATCGATCAGGCGAGGATGGGAGGTCGGGACCTGAACGCCCTTGTAACCGAGTCCTGCCGCCCAACCGCAGATGGCATCGAAGCTGTTAAATGGCTGCGCATCGCCGATGAACTGCGCCAGAAAAATGGCGGGTCCCTTCATGGTGGCCGGTCGGATCGCCGCTGACATTCATTTCCTCCGGTTCAGGCCGCCGCGCTACGCCACTAGGACGCCGCCTCGGATTTCGGTACACCCGTGCGGCCGGTCGATCCTCATCCACAAGCATTGTCCGGTCAATCTCCGTCGGTCTTCTTCACTGGAGCGAATGTCGAGTGCCTTGACGTCATCAAAGATTTGCTCGGCAGACACTGCGCCGGCGGCGATGGTGGACACCCGAGAAGCGGGGCACGTCGATCAGCAGGTTCAGCCTTCGACCGTAGTGAATACCGCTTTGATCAAGTCATCCCGCCTGGATCGGCCGCACCACGCGTCATGAAAGCTTGTACCTGTGCCACCCGAGCTGGACTCGGCGTACCCAGGACTTGCAGCTATAAGCACGTGACTTTTAAACATGGGGTCGAGGGTTCGAGTCCCTCCGCGCTTACCAACAAAAACCATTACGGCACAGGTACTTCTTGCATTTCGGACGTTCTAATTCCATTCGACAGAAATCATCAAAAATCGGTTTTACGTCCATTTTTACGTCCAAAGTAGAACGCTAGGAAATAGCGAGCCCGGTTGACCGATCCTACAGCCAGGGCCAGGCTGCCGGCCCATGCAGCGCGCGACCACGACGGTGATGATGCTTCCGGTTTCGTCCGGCCCCAGCGGGGTCCCGCGCGTCCGGATTTCGCTGCCGCTGGTCGAGCCGCTGCTCGATAATGCGCGCTATTACCTGCCCGATGATTTGCCGCCAGCCGCCGGCCAGGACCTTCGCGGGTTAAGCCGGCCACGGGTCGACAAGATCCGGCTGGGCGATCCCAGAACGGCGCTGTGGCGCGCGCTGGACGTCCCATGACCGGGCGCGAGCGGTCCGCCGGCTCCAGCCGCGCGACGAGGCCGAGCCGGTCAAACCGGCGCGGGCGAGCGACCAGCTTGACCAGCAGCGCGACCTGGCCGCGCCAGTTGCCTCGGCCTGTAGCGATCGGCTCCCGGCCTCACCCGCCGCCGTGATCCTGACCGCGCTGATTGCTGGTTCGTCTACTATGGCGACGTTCGGGTCGGCACGATCGCGAGCTGCATCGGCCCGAACGCCGAACCGCAATGGCAATGGAGTTGGGGGTTCTATCCAGGCTGCGGCGAGCAATACGGCGGCACGACGGGCACGTTCGATGAGGCCCGCCGCCTTTGCGAAAGCCTGGCAACACTACCTGCCGCGCTGCACCGAGGGCGACTTTCAGGCGTGGCGTGATCACCACATGGACAGAAGAAAAATATCGCCGCTTCGATCGCGGGGAGCGGATGCCGCCGGACTGGCGACAGCATGGCGCCGGATGGTGCCAGCCAGGGAGGCGTAATCGCCGTCAAAAATGATGCGCCGATGCATCACTTTACGAAATTCCTGGCGCGAAGGTTACAAATCGAACCGACACGAATCCGCTCGCCGACGTTCAATTGGGTTTTCATCACCGGATGGCATCCGGCGAAATCATTGATCGAGGATCGGGTATGAACGACGGGGTCGTGGAGGCAGCGATTGCCGGCGCAACACTCGGCGCCGGCGCCGCAATCTGGCTAATTGCGGGCTACCTAATCCAGCGATTTGCCTTCCGCAATCCAAGACCGACCTACGCTACCGTCCTTGCGACATCAATGAGCGCTTCGATGCTCCTGTTTTCGCTTGGAGCTTTGCTGGCGTTTCACATCCGATAAGATGATCCGGGTGCGGCTGATGGCCTGGTTCAAACGGTTCGTTGACCCTATCATTTGCCCGACGGGCGCGAGTTGTTGACGCTGCGCGACGCCGCCAAATATATCGACGCGCTGCCGAAAACCGAGCACGATGCTGCCGACTGGCAGTCGCGATGGAAACGCTGTTGCTGGTCGCCGAGCGCGATGGGCCGGAAATGCTGGCGCGGATCGCTGTCATGAAGGCGTTGAACCGCAGAGCGCGACAGCGACACCAGCGCCGCGGCGGAACCAGGTTTTTCGGATCGTTCGCTGATCGCAAGACGATGGCAAAGCGGGCGGCCGAGGCCGCCCACCCGCCACATGCTATGCAGTTTGTCCAAAACGACGAGCGGCTTCTTCCTTGCTGCCGACGTGAGTAGCTTCCTTTAGCACCTGATTGACCGCACGCACGTTGATCACGTACGCCGCCGCTATCTCGTGCTGAAACTGACCGGCCCAACGCCGAAGCCAAACGTCCACAGCTTCCTCGAATGTGAACTTGGTTTTCCGCGGAATGTTGTCTTGAACGATAGATTTAACCAATGTAGCGTACCTCATGGTTGGAGGCGCGAAAGCGGCTCCGGTTGAAAGACCATGAAAGCCGGGTCCGCCTGGAAGTGTGACCCGGTTTTTTCATGAGCGGTGCGAAACGACGACCGCCAACGCCAACATAAGTGCTATCCGGCACCCATGTATTCGGTGAACTAAACTATCCCCACATTATCGGTATTTCGGGGTATGAACGGCATCACGACATAGAGATCAATCGCCATCAGCTTTCGTTGTTTGTTGCCGCGAATCAGTGACAACCCTCGATAGCTATTGGACAGGCGGCCGTGTTCACCACGCAATGCAATAGTTGTGCTAAAAGCCTCCTCCTCGTAAAGATACGGTGCCATTTCGCTCTTGTTGTAGCCGTGCTGCAACGTTTTTCACCGGCGAAACACAGGGATGGATGGTTGGTGACCTTCGCGAATCGTCGACCTGGAGCCGTCTTTTTTCCGCCTCACCCGATCAGCACCACGCCGCCGCCCAGGATACCCGGCTTTGCAGCCAGGCGATTCGCCGCGTCGACGCTATCGGTGCACAGATATTCAAAACCGCATGCCACCAGGTGATCGCGCATTGCCGCTTGCGCCTCGTTGAGCCGGCCGCCGCGGCGGCGTTGACCTGCGCCTTCCCTGCGCCTAGACGTGAAAAACTGTCTAGGACATGATGTCCGTATGGCCATTTCAGAGACAGAGGCTCAATTTAAGCAATTGTTTGCCGACCGAGTAAGAACCGCTCGGGCGGCGACTGGTTTGAAGCAATGGCAAGTTGCCGAGTTGCTCGGCATTCCCCAGGACAAATATAAGGAATACGAGGGCCGGAGCCTCCTGCCGCATTACCTCATTGGGCGTTTTTGCTTGGTGTGCCGTGCTGATCTGGGTTGGCTGATGACCGGAAAGGGTCGAAAGCCCCTCGGAAATTCAGACTGATCACCGCTTATTGCGCCAGCGTGATTTCCGTCAGCTCGTCGATAGGATCGATCTTGCGATCATCGTGCTCGGCGTCGACGGCTCCGCCTTGAGCTGCCGCGCACCGCGCTCCCGGCGCAGCTCGGCAAGCGCGGCCTCACAGGCCTTGCAGATACCATGCAAATACCGAGCGCGTTTTTCCGCAGCCGGATCGCCCTAGGGTATGAAACACCATGCGGGTCGGGTCGCAGGTCCGCTTTGCTGCGAATTTCGGACCTAAGTCGAACATCGAGTGAGGTCCAAAAAGCGCCAGTTTCAGACATGGCAAAGACCTGAAGATTTGATAGTGTTTCGCGAATTCCAATATGTCTTTGGGAGAAAACGATGCTTCTCAGATTATTGTACTGCACCGCCGTGGTCACGTTGTCGATGACCGGTATCGCCGCGGCCCAGCAGAATTTGCCCGCGGTGACCCAGCAAACCGCGACGATAAAGCGGACTCCACTACAGAAGTTTGACGTGCCCGGCACGAACTATGAGACGGTGATCGGAATGGCTGAAATCGTGCCCAACGTAAATATCGGGCGTCACACTCATCCCGGTCCCGAGTCAGGTTTCATGCTTGATGGCGAGATGGTCCTCATGGTCGATGGTCAAGCGGGTAAGACCGTAAAAACAAGTGAGAGCTACCAGATTCCTCCCGGTGCTATCCACGACGCCAAGACGGGTCCGAACGGCGCGAAAGTGATTGCCACTTACGTTGTCGAGAAGGGAAAACCACTGGCCTCTCCGGCACCGTAGTGATGTCAGCATCGGGTCAGTTGCGTCACTTCGGCCATCTGCGCGCTACTTCCGGTCTTCCCCTGTAACCGGACGTAGTCGGGGCCAGCGAGCATGTCTCGAAAGTGGCACAAAACGGACCTGCCTATCCTCCCAGCGAATGTCGGCTATGAGCGGGTAAAGCGGAAGTGGCTCGGACATCGCCAAACCGGCTCGATTGACCCATTTCGTTTCGGTCTAAAGCATTCGGTTTGACGATCAAGTTGGCGGGCGCTTCCGGAACAATTTCTGACTATTCGCCTTGTATCACGTGGAGCAAAGCGGATGTTCAATCCTTTGATGTTGTTGGCAGCCGAAGCAAACGCAGTAATTGCGCTTCGGATGATGAAGCTGATGCGGGGCGGCAGAAGCGCCCGGCGCGAAGCAAATTTAATGGTCAGCGAAAAGATAAACGCGGCTTTCGAAGCTACCGCAAGTCTAGTGGCTGGTGCTTCCGGGGATGAAATAGTTCATCGATACCGACAGCATGTGGCGAAAAATGCGAAGCGACTTTCAGGCCAGGGCCGAAACCTTTTGCTCAAGCGAACACGACGCCGACGTAAGTAGCGTCGCAAGCATAGAACCTTCAGGTCTGAACGCCAAATAATCTGGAAGAGCCACAGTCTCATGTGGAACTTCCATAACTTGCCGTTTGGAACGTTAAAGTACAGCGCCTGTTGTCTTTGCACGAATGACCCCCGTGGTCTCAATTCATCCTTTGGAGTGTCAGATGAGAAAACGCAAACCGGCAACGGCGTCAAAACACGCGCGCAGCCCGAAAATAGTCACGAAGGCCCAGCGGGCCGCTCAGACTATCGTCAGAAGCCCGAAGGTCCATCGCTCGGTTGCGGCAAGCTCGGCTGAATCGCCCCCCAAGCCTCATAACGACTCAAAACCAGCGGCTCCCCTTGCAATCGAGAATCGAGTGACAGCCCTACAAGAAGATGTCTCCCGGACGATGACGGATAACAGTTTGAGCAAAGGATTTGATTTATCGTCAGCCACCGCAAACGTGCGCGCTTATCAAGCAAAGCTGCTGGAAATGGCGCAAGCTAACATGACATTTACTTTTGAATTCAGCCAGAGGCTAGCGACAATTAGGTCGCCCGTCGAGTTTTTTACTGTCATTGCAGAATTCACAAGCAAGCGGATCGCCATGCTCGGGAAGTATTCGAAAGAGATGGCTGAATTAAGTACCAAGCGGACAGCCTAAGACACAAGGCCACCACCTACTTGTTAGACCTTCGCTTCGGCTCTAGCCCTGCCGACGCGAATTCACTTAACTTTCTCGACGCGCGCCATATCGTTGCGCCGGATTGAAGCCGAATGACCGTCATCCCAATCAGTCGAAACTCCGCTCCAAGCAATCCCGACAATCGTGACAAGGTCCGATGTCGATGTTTTTCCAACAAACGCAGTCACCGACTGTTAGCGTTCTAAATTGGTTGCCGTAAATCATTCTTCCTGTGCGTTGGTATAGGACGTGCCATCGTTAGTAGGTGGACAGCGGCAGTTCCCAACTCTTGCATGTCTGCGTCGGCTTCGTAGATCCCTGCGGCACGATGGTATGCGACCGCTACCGTTGCGCAGGCATCAGTCACGAAATCTCCAACTCGGCGGCTCTCACGTTCCAAAACCATGTGCATCGCAGCTTTCGACGTAGCCTCGGCAATTTGACCATCGTTCAAATCTGGTTGGGAAAAATCTAAATCGGGGGGACGGCATTTCCTGCTGATGTCTTCAACGGCGCGATAGAACTCAGGCTTTCGCACTTCATCGGCTTCTAGATAGCTTTTTAGGAATCGCCGCGCCCTTACTTCAAGCTGTTTGCGGTCCTGTCTAACCTTCTTCCGGCGCTCACGCCGCTCGGATCTGAACCAACCAAACATTTGCACCACCCCTGCCTTATTACTCAAGAGAACGGTAATGATGCTCGCCTGATTCGGAGTGAGCCTTCGCGATCGGATGCGCGCCCAAGCCCTGCTTCCTCAAGCCGCGCCAAGCGCGATCAGGAACGTGCCGTTCATCAATCCTTCCTTCGGCAAACCAGATCAGCAGTCCACGCAGGAAGAAAACATCACGTTCGGAACCAACGCGCTCTACGGCCGGTCAGTGGATTTGTTAACACCTGGGGATCAGCAGCGGTGTGGGTGTCGTAGGACGGCGTCAAGTTCATTGCAAGCGACCGCAATTCGCTGGACTGCTTGACCATCAGCTCGATCTGTATTCGCGCATGCGTGCTCGACAATTTGATGAAATCGGAGGGCGACCTCAGATTGACCAGCTGCTGCGCGTACTCCAGTGCGGCACTCATGTTCGCCTCCGTGAGTCCAAACGCCTTGGCCTGGTAGTCAGCAACGGTCGCAGCAATGGTAGCCGCCGGGATCGTGTCCGAGCTTACAGCACCATGGCTGCTGATCGCTTCCTGAGTCGCCGGTTCCAGCACTGGACCGGTCGGCAACTCTCGGCTGGCAATGTCCTTCACATCACCCAGTGAGGCACTCACACAGACTTTCAGGTTTTGCAGGACAGGAGCACGATGATCTTCAACGGCCTCCACAGCCATTTCGATGGCACCATCGGCGGAATTCGAGATCGCGCGAGCGCTCGAGGTGAGCGCGTCTGCCGGATGAGGCAATTGGATTACCGCCAAGGCCTCCGCATGCCCCGTGGCCGGAGGGGCAACCGTGATGCTCATGGTGAGCTGGTCAGTGCCCTCAGCTGCGGTTTCACCTGCTTTCACGTCCTCGAAGAAAGTCGCGATCGGAGCGGGCGACGTCACGCGCTCTCCATCACGTGCGGCACTGCTCACTGCAGCGGCCGTGATCTCCACGAGCGAGCGACGAACGGGGCGCGCATGAGCAGGCTGCCTTGACCGCGGTTTACCCATGAACCACCGCCTCCCTGTTGAGTTGTTTCGAAACCCAGCCCCACAACGCGCGAATTTCCTCGGAGGCCTTTCCTTCGGGCGCAAATTCTGTGACGCCCAAACCCGCCCCGAGCGCGTCCTGGTAGTCGTTGCGCTGGACGATGAAGGGCAGCGCGAGTACTCCGAGCGAATTGAGTGCCGTCGCAGCTTCGCTCAGCCGATAGCCGCGAGGCGGCGTTTGGTTGAGGACGAAGGCAAATCGGCGGTTGAACCTGCGAATGGTGGTAAGCGTGGGCAGCGCAGCTTCTATATCTGCCGGGCTCGGACGGGCCGGGATGAGACAAAAATCAGCCACCGAAATGGCGCAGCTACTCAAGTTGTTGTTCGTGGCTGCGGTGTCGATAATTGCGAGCCTGACCCCCTCGGCCCTGAGGCGAGGTATTGCACGCTCAATTTCAACGCGATCGGCAACCCGATCAACGCGCGGATAGGGGTTGGTGCGCCGTCGGCGCCAGCTTGATACCGTGCCTTGCGAATCTGCTTCGATCACGGCAACGCCGTTTGGGTCCTCCATCGCAGCGACAGCAAGGGCCACGGTGAGCGTGCTCTTGCCGCTTCCGCCTTTTTGCGTGACCAGCGTGACGACGTACATTCCTGCGTTTCCCCGGAGGGCAGGCGTCTGAGCCGCGTTTACTCTTTCTGACCGGGCGGGATTACTGCGGTCGCTTGCTCAGGCAAGGCTTGCGTTTCCGTCGTGGTTGTCGAGCCCCTAAGCTCTGACCCTATGCAGTCACCAGCCCATAGCTTTGTGCCCCGGACCGTTCCAACGAGTTTGCAGCCCATCGGCTCTTTCGGCTTTACCTGAACCAGCGATTTGTTACCGACCTTTGGCGGCGCACTCTGAGCGAATGCGGTTGCCGAAAAGCAGATAGCAACGAGAATGAGCAGTGACCTCATCGTCAATACCCTTTGCCTCACGACACCCCCACCTCTAGAGGCTGATTGCAGAAAATATCCCGCAGAGCATTCGCGGCAGCATTACAGAGAGAAGGCGACGCACTATCGAAATTTGCCCGTCTAATTTCAGGACATCAGCCCACGGCCAGCTCGAGTGCTGGCGCACTGACGTCGGACGAATGAAGCCGTATCGACTTGTCACGACTGCGAACGACTTTCGCGACAACGGCTGGTCGCAGACGATCAAAAATTGCTGCACGATCCCGTGAAATCTCCCACGAAATCTCGTCGCTTAAGAGCGGCACTCCATGAATAGTAGACCGAAGAATCTCGCAGAACACGCGGGAACATTCACGGTAGCCCAGACAGTCAGTCAGGCTATTACCGTCCCAGCCAATTTCGCTGTCAAACCGAACTGCCGACACCGCACGACTCCCTTCGAAGTTTGCGTCGGCGCGAGTATCTACCGAGGTGCGCCGTTGTAAACTTGGGTGGCTTGCAATGGATCCGATTGAGTACACGGTGTGGCGAAAATATCGCAGGATTGGAACTCGCGAACCCTGCTCGGGCCGCGCATGTCGAACCGCTCACACCGGCGATTGGTACTCCCCGTTCGGCTTATCCACATTCATCCGCGCATCCATTTTGCGGATGTCATTGTCTTGAGTAGCATCTAGCTTTTCGGGTGATGGCTTTGGAGATGTGTCATGTTGGATACCGAATTTAAGAAACAACGCGCCCAAACGGCGCGTGAGTTGGCAGCGATAGCAACCGATCGTTTCACAAAAAGGCGTCTTCTGGACTTAGCGGCGCGGTACGATGACTCCCCGGCTCGCAGTCCGCTGACGCCCATTGACCTAGAATTCAAAAGTCACGGCACCGGTTCAGAGCGGTAGGCTTTTGCTGCAGAACCTGGGCAAGGCCGCGATCGAACGGACAGGTCGCCAGCGAGAGTTGGGGTGCGCCAGGAAGAACGTCACCATCGACATTCGCTCGTTGAGCTACGGCGGACAAGTCGCTTTGCCCACCCTACGGACTGCTGCATCAGGCTGCGTTGGACGCCTTGGCGTTGACGCCCTTCCGAAGCGCGATCGTATTAAGCTTGGTGTTCGTCGCCTTTTCCTCGTTGAGATTGGTCGTCAAGAAGCGGACCACTTCGTCGTGACCGAGCTTCTCGGCCCATGCGATCAGCGTACCGTACCGGCAGATCTCGTAATGCTCGACGGCTTGCGCGCCGGCAACGATCGCCGCATCCAGCACGGCCTTGTCGTCCACTTCGCCAGCCACCTCGTCGGTTTCCTTGATCAGACCATCGATGGCCGGGCATTGGGTACCGCTCGGCTGCTTCTCGAGCTTCAGGAACACCTTGTCCAGCCGCTCGATCTGCTTGTTGGTCTCCTCCAGATGCGCCTTGAGGCCCGCGATGAGATCGCGGTTGGTCGCTTTCTCGATCAGCTTTGGCAAGGCCTTCGTGATCTGCTGCTCGGCATAATAAATATCCTGCAGCCCGTGCAGGAAGAGGTCGTCCATTGTCTTGATCTCTTTTGTGAATAATCCCATGGCATCCTCCGGATTGAATGCCGTTGAACGCCTTGTCCGCGCCATTGTTCCAAAGCAGTCCTCGCCCTCGCGCGAGCTCCCGGTCGCCAGTACCAGACACTGGGCGGGGTCAGGCCTGACAACCAAAGACCGCCAGGAACCAGTCACCCGATCCGCCGTTGACTCCCAACCTCGTTCTCGACCGGCTGGATTTCCAGATGGATCGTGACGTCGACCGGCGCAGCAAGTCGCTTTAGCGGCCTCGCCATACCTCCCGCGGTTTCCTCCCTTGGAGGTTTGCGTACGCCGGCCTCCGGCGTGCGCAGCGCCACCATCATGGGGCCGGCATCCGCAAACCTTCACATTCGCGTCATTTGACAGTCTGCCCACGATTTCCGGTCTTCCCCTTGAAACGGACACCGTCGGGGCGGGTCGCCATGTCTCAAAGGTGCCAAACTCGGAAGTGAGATTATCCTTCGTCACGCGATCTCGTCGGTCCAGACCTTGAAACTGACCACTGTGTTTGGGCCGAACGTCTGGGTGATCGGGACAAGCATCGCGCCCCTGTGCGATCAGCACGCGGCCGATCCTCGGCACGTTGTTGCGCGGATCGAAGGTGCGCCAATGCCCGCCGATATGGGCTTCAAACCAGCCGGCGAAATCCCCCGCGGACGAGGGTTTGGGCGTGCCGATGTCGCTTAGGTACCCCGTGCAATAGCGCGCGGGAATATTCATGCAGTGGCAGAACGCGAGGGCGAGAAGAGCGGAGTCGCGGCAGACGCCCTTGCCTTTCCGCGTAGGCTTCCCATGCTGTCTTGCTGGCGCGCGCGTGCTCGTATCCGAAGGCGATGTGACGGTGGACGAAATCACAGATCGCCTGGACCCGCGCCCAGCCCGGCGAATGCGGATGTCTTGCAGACGGGCCAACCAAAGCGGCGAACGCACCCCTCGAGGGCATTGTTGCCGCTGCTCGCCCTCGCCTGCTTGGGCCTTTTGCTGGGCGCGCGATACGAAATCTGAGCAAGCAAGGTCCACCCAATTTTTCCGGCGATCTCAAGCGCGGCATGGCCCTGATCAAGCAATTTGGTTGCGGCGGCTGCCATCTGATTCCGCGGATCGCTGATGCCAAAGGCACTGTCGGCCTTCCGCTGCTGCATGTGGGCACGCGGAGCTACCTCGCGGGCTTCATCAGCAATTCGCCTGAAAACATGGCCTTGTGGATTCAGAACCCGCAAAAAGCCCTGCCCGCCGATGCCGTCCCGCAAATGAACGTTACGCTGCAGGATTCGCGCGACATCACCCCGTTCCTTTACACGCTGAAGTAATGGGTCGGCCGGAGCGGCCGATCTCGCATTGGAACCTTCGTCGTCACGGAACATTTGATCGCGGGGCAGACATTTCTCAGACGGATTTAAAGGAGAACTCATGGCAAGGCGGGCGAAGAAAGCAAAGTCGGCTGCGCGGCGCGGCAACCGACCGCAGAAGAAGCTCAGCGATCTGTTTCACGAAGCGCTAAAGGACATTTACTTTGCTGAAAACAAAATCATCAAGACATTGCCGAAGATGGCGAAGGCCGCGCAATCCAAGGATCTGACCGCCGCATTCAACAAGCACCTCCGCGAGACCCAAGGGCAGGTCAAGCGGCTTGATCGGGTTTTCCGAATAATTGGCAAACCGCCGCGTGGCAAGACATGCCAAGCGATCAATGGCATTGCCGACGAGGGCGCGGAAATCATGAAAGAGTTTCGCGGAATGCCTGCCCTTGATGCAGGGCTTGTCGCCGCCGCACAGGCGGTCGAGCACTATGAAATATCGCGCTACGGCACGCTTCGCACCTGGGCCGAACAACTCGGCATGTCCGATGCCGCAAGTCTGCTTCAGGCGACACTGGATGAGGAGGAAGCAACCGATCAGGCGCTGACCGAGCTTGCGACCTCGGTTATTAACCTCGAAGCTGAGCAAGAGGAGGAGGAACAAGAAGAGGATGCCTGAACCGCGGCCCGGGACGCATTTCAGCCGGAAATGCCACGGAACGTCATATCGTAAGGCCGCCTCACCGAGCGGCCTTACAGAGCGCTACAGTGGAACGAATGCCTCCACCTGATGTTCAACAAGCGCAACAACTTGCAATGCTGCGGAGATCGTCATGAAGGCACTCGTTTGGCACGGCACCACGGACATCCGCTGCGACAGCGTCCCCGATCCAAGCATAGAACACGAGCGGGACGCCATCATCAAGGTCACGAGTTGCGCGATCTGCGGCTCGGACCTTCATCTCTACGACCACTTCATGCCCGGAATGAAATCCGGCGATGTGATGGGCCACGAGACCATGGGTGAAATCGTAGAGGTCGGGCCGGCGGCACGAAAATCGCTCAAGGTCGGCGACCGCGTAGTCATCCCCTTCACCATCATCTGCGGCGAATGCGAGCAATGCAGGCGCGGAAACTTCTCGGTCTGCGAAACGACGAACCGCAACAAGGACCTCGCCGACAAGGCCTTCGGACATACGACAGCGGGACTGTTTGGTTATACACATCTGACCGGCGGCTATCCCGGCGGTCAGGCGGAATACCTGCGCGTCCCCTTCGCAGATGCCACGCACATCAAGGTCCCGGATGGGATCCCTGATGAAAAATTGCTGTTCCTATCAGACATCTTCCCCACCGGCTGGCAGGCCGCCGTGCAATGTGACATCCAGCCGACGGACACGGTGGCGATCTGGGGCTGCGGCCCCGTCGGCCAAATGACCATTCGAAGCGCAGTGCTGCTCGGCGCTAGACAGGTTATCGCGATTGATCGGCTTCCGGAGCGCCTTTCGATGGCCAAGGCGGGCGGCGCAATCATGATCAACTTCGAAGAGGAGAATGTCGTAGAAAGGCTGAATGAACTCACAGGCGGCAAAGGTCCGGAGAAGTGCATCGACGCTGTCGGCCTGGAGGCTCATGCGACCGGTTCGGTGGACTCGATGTACGACCGTGCCAAACAGGCCATGATGCTGGAAACGGATCGCCCGCATGTGCTTCGCGAAATGATGTATGTCTGCCGTCCCGCCGGTATCCTTTCGATCCCCGGAGTCTATGGCGGCCTGCTGGACAAAATCCCGCTTGGCGCGGTCATGAACAAGGGACTGACCATCCGGACCGGGCAGACCCACGTGAACCGATGGACCGACGACCTGCTCAACCGAGTCCTCGAAAATCAGATCGATCCCTCCTTCGTCATCACCCATACCGAGCCGCTCGAACGTGGGCCCGAGATGTACAAGACGTTCCGCGACAAGCAGGACGGCTGCATCAAGGTGGTGCTGAAACCGGGAATGAATGGAGGGCTCCATGCATGATGTGGTCCGCAGAAGCGCACTTCCCGGACGCTCGCAATCGTCGCACGACAAAATGGCGCGAGGGCTCGGCTACTTCTCCTTAGCGCTTGGCATAGCCGAGCTGGTTGCACCGGGCGCGATCTGTAGGGCGGCCGGTGTTAAGGGTCTCGAAACCGTCGTTCGCGGCTACGGCGCGCGCGAAATCGCAACTGGCATCGCCATTCTGGGAAGCCACGATCCAGAGCCGTGGATCTGGACGCGCGTGGCCGGCGATCTAGCCGACATTGCAACGGTGGCGACCGGGGTCCAACAGGACAATCAGAGCAAGGGCAGAAGCACACTGGCGCTCGCCACGCTCGCCGCCGTGACGCTGATCGATCTGGCCTGCGCCAACGGATTGAACGCAGAGAAAGGTAACCGGAAGACAGCGATACGCGATTACAGCCGCCGCAGTGGATTTCCCAAGGGCTTGCAAGCCGCAAGTGGCGCCGCCCGTGATTTCCAGATACCCGACGATATGAGGACGCCGGAATTGCTGCGTCCATGGGACCGAGGCGGGGGTAAAGCATAGCTGCGCGCAAGGAGCGTTTGCACTGTGAACATTAATTTATAGTGGGCCCTTCTATATCAGAATGTCGGACTATCTGCCTGCAATCCCTCTCTCCATGTCAACGCCCAACGCCCCAGCAATCAATGCGCGTTTCAGAGGAAGACGCTCCAGACAAGTAGCGCATGCAGGCGATGATTGCTAACACAACCGCTGTCGTAAATGCCTTTCCGCTGCCGCCAGCCTTTCTACCCTGCTCCATCTCACTCATTGAGTTTTCTCCTGCCGAACGTAGATGCCGCCTAACCCGCGCAAAACGACGATCGTGCGTTTGAAGGAGGTGAATGCGCGTATGTGGAAAGATGAGAGCAGAGCCTCGCTCCTTTTCGCGGATTGCAGACCCCACCACAATCCTTCCAGGAACCTCGCTTAGTATAAGTTGTTCTACGCCTTCCGGAGGATAGCCGGTGAAGCTCACACAGTTTGCAGCGCTCGCCTATCGGACGCGAAATAATGATCTGGAGATATTGCTGATCACAACCCGGAAAAGCGCCACTGGTCGGTGCCGAAGGATCGCCGATTAGACGCGGCACACCTCGGCGATCGAAGAAAGGCCTTGGAGACTCTAAACACGAGCACGACCTCTCGGCAGGGTTCGGCAAACGACTCGGCAGAGGCGCGCCATGGGTCTGCAGCATTGCGGCCATGTAATGCCCGGGGAACGCGTGACGAAGGCATAAGTTCCGTTTTTGCGAAACGGAATTTGCGCTCCGTACCTTTAATGACCTGTTTAAGCAACCGTCTTTACTGACGAGCTCGCGTTCTCCTCATTGCTGCCTAGGTTGGGCGGTCGAACGACATCAATACAAAGGCGGGTCGCATCCGTCAGACTGGCAGCCGCTTTATCGGCGCGCGCATTTTCACACAGGCTTTCAAGGATGTCTTCATCGACCTCATTTTTGCAGCACACAAGCATTACGATCCCTTTAGGAAATTTGCGTCGCAGGCCTGACAGAGTATCGCATGTGGGCCGGTGTACTCGTGTCCATGTAAACGAGACAGATAATATGAATCCCGGCAGTCTGGAGCCGAAATACGTTTGTGGTCGACAGCGCCTCCGGACCTTCTGTTCTCGCCTTAAGGCCGTGTGCGGCAGTGAGCTGGCCTACCATGATGGCTGCCGCTTGATCGATTAAGCTCCGCCCCGCGATGCAAAGTACGGGGGTTTCCCCCTGCCACTCAGGCGGCAGCTCTTCTGGCTGAAGAACCGGAATGTCTTCGGTCGACCGATTGGCTGTGACGCTCTCCACCGCCGACGAGGCTTCAGGGTCGGAGACTGCATCGGGCTTGGAAGGTGAACGTTCGCCGCTATCCTCAAGATCGTCGACTAACTCGCTTACTGCATCCCGGATCTTGGTTAGACGCTCATCGCTCAGAACGCCGCGGTCCGCATCAGCTTGAGCCAGTTGCAGACCTTTCAGAGCAACCTCGTCGTAATACGACGCAAGCGATCGTTCCTTCAGAAATTCCTCGGCTTTGTCCGCGGCTTCTGTTGGATCACCGGCCAGCATACGCTGATAGAATATTTCTGGAGGCGAAAGGGCCGGCCTATCGCCAAACATGACATCAAGAAATTCCAGCCGCTCGACATGCCGCCCCAGCACTACGAGACACACAGTCAAAGGCGTTGCGAGAACCAAGCCAATGGGTCCCCAAAGTGCCGTCCAAAACGTCGCGGAAGCGACCACGGCCACTGGCGAAAGCCCCGTGCTGCGGCCAGCGACCATCGGTTCAATGACGTGCCCTACAACAGGCTCAACCACAATGAAAAGTGCCGCCGTCCAAATCAGCATCGACCAGCCGGGATCAACGGCAACGGCAAGAGCAAGTGGAAAGGCTGCGGCGATGACGGCGCCGATATAGGGCACAAAGCGGAGCACAGCCGCGAGAATGCCCCACAGGATTGCACTCGGGATCCCGATAAGCCAAAGACCTATGCCAATTGCTACACCGAACGATCCGTTGAGCATCAGCTGAAAAAGGAAGAGTCGGCTCAGGCGGCGAGCCGCGTCATCAAGGGCGGCGGTCGTACGATGCAGGTCGCGCGAACCGGCTAGCCGAATGAGACGATTACGCAGGTCTTCACGCTGAAGCAAGATGAATATGACGAAAATGATGATGATACCCGTCGTGGCAAGCGGATGAAGCAAGGGAGCAATTAGAGCTTGCAAAGCTTGAAGCGCGCCCGGATCGGGCTGCCTTACCTCGACCGGAACGGGGGTCGTCGGTGCGGTAGTCCGGGGAGTCAGACCGGAAGAAGATGGAGCAGCGGACTCTTTGGGCTTGTCCAACTCCTTGCTCAAATCCTTTAGCATCCCCGATGCGCGTTCAAGGGTGCCTCGTCCGGCCGTCGTTTGCCTGAACGATTGGATCTTTTCCGTGATTGTAGTTTGATAACGGGGCAGATCTTCCGCGAGCTGCGCGAGCTGCGCCGCCAGTAGACTGCCCGTCGCAAAGATGAGCCCAAATGCGAGGACTACTACGCCGACTACTGCAAGGCCGCGAGGAACGCGGATTCGTTGCAGCAGGCCGACCAAGGGAGCCAGCACGAAGCTGAGGAGTATTGCGAGAGAAATAGGTACAAAGATTTCGCGACCAAAATACAGGGTAGCAATTATGATGACAGCGAGCAGCGCGATGGCAACCGCGCTGAGCAGATTGGCCAACTCCAGCGGGGTGCGGAGTCTAAGGGGCGTCTGCATCGCCTGTCATCTGCAAGGGGTTCACACAGGGAGTCAAATCGTCCTCCGTCGTCCTGCAACGAGCCCGTAAACCAGCAACACGAGTACGGACCCAACGTTAGCTCCCACAAAACCGGCGCCCTCGCTCGGCCCGTACCAGCCCAGCGAATGCCCCAGATAGGTGGCGACAAATGCTCCGACGATGCCCAAGATCGTGGTGAGAATGAAGCCCGAAGGTTCATTATCGCCCGGCATGATCAACTTGGCGATGACGCCGGCGATAAATCCGACGATGATGGTCCAGATGATGCTCATGGGAAGTGTCCTTCAGACTAGTGGCCCAAGCGCAACATTTGTCGCCCCGTTAAGTTCCTAAGGGTCGGAACTGCGAAGGTCCCGCACGCGAGGCCTCTCGCGCGCGCCGATGCCCGTAGGAGTATGGCCGAAGATAACAGAGCGCTCGCATTCTAGAGTGGAAGCGGTTTCTCCATCACGTGAAGAATTGACCCCATTCCCTGACGGAGCCGGCGTGTCGTGGTGTCTTCCGCAGACAGACCGAACGCGACGAGCGACCGTCCAGTGACGGCATATTTGTGCCCGAAGGGAAATGACGCGGGCTTCGCTTCGGGTTGGTTCGTATCGACCAACGCCAGCCAATCCATGCCATCGGCGACATCAGGGAGCGTAAAGTTTACGACATCGAAGTGCGCGTTGTAGATGAGTAGAAGCGTAGCATCTGAGCCGCGACGCTTGATCCCGCTCTCTTGCGCTCGTCCATCGAGCAGCATGCCGAAGCAGCGCGTGTGACCATCCTGCCATCGTTCCGCCGTCATCTCATCGCCGACCGGCGTCAGCCAAGTGACATCCTTGACGTCCAGCTCTTCGTTCAGCGCTCCGACCACAAACCTGCTGCGGTAAAGGATTGGAAACGCCCTTCTTATTGCGGCTAGCTCCCGCGTGAACTCTCGCAACGACCGGCCTTGCGGAGTGATATTTAGCCAGTTGAGCCAGGTCGTCTCGTTGTCCTGAGCGTATGCGTTGTTGTTTCCATTCTGAGAATGACCGAACTCGTCACCCGCCAGCAGCATCGGCGTACCGTGTGAGAGCATCATGGTGGCGATGAAGTTGCGCTTCTGCCGTTCACGGACAGCCATGATCTTCGGGTCATCGGTCGGTCCCTCGACACCATGATTCCAGGAGTGATTGTTCGAATGCCCATCCCGGTTATCTTCGCCATTGGCCCATTGTGCTTGTCATTGTAGGAGACCAGATCGTTCAGGTTGAATCCGTCATGTGCAGTGACAAAATTGACGCTGGCCCAGGGCTTACGCCCTCGCTTGTTGAATGATCGCCTGAACCGGTAATGCGTTTGGCGAAATCAGGCAGCACACCCGCGTCGCCCTTCCAGAAGGCACGAACGGTATCGCGAAACTTGTCATTCCACTCCGACCAACCGGGGGAAATTGGCCGACCTGGTAGCCGCCGGGTCCGATATCCCAGGGCTCTGCGACAAGTTTTACGCTAGATAGGACTGGGTCCTGCCGGCATGCATCCAGAAATCCTCCACCTTCATCAAAGCCGTGGGGCTCTCGCGCCAAAATCGTCGCAAGGTCGAAACGAAAGCCGTCGACCCGCATCTCGTTCGCCCAGTAGCGGAGCGAATCTGCCACCATTTGCAGGACGCGCTGGTGCGAGAGATTGACTGTATTGCCGGTGCCGGTGTCATTAATGTAGTAGCACTTCTGATCCGGCATCAAGCGGTAATAGCTGGCGTTGTCTATCCCCTTAAAAGAAAGCGTGGGTCCCAATTCATTGCCTTCGGCGGTATGGTTGTAGACCACGTCGAGGATTACTTCGATCCCGTGAGCGTGAAACTGATTCACCATCTCCTTGAACTCGTTCACCGTTGATGAATTCAGATAGCGCGGCGCCGGCGCAAAGAATGCCAATGAGTTGTATCCCCAATAATTGCAGAGGCCTTATCGACCAAATAGCTGTCATCCACGAAAGCGTGGATTGGCAGCAATTCGGCGCTGGTAACTCCGAGCGAACGCAGGTAGGCCGGGATATTAGGATTAGCCAATCCGGCAAAGGTGCCCCGCTCGCTTTCCGGCACCAGCGGATGCAGCCGGGTGAAGCTCTTGACGTGCATCTCGTAAAAAATAGTGCGTTCCCAGGACGTTTCTGGCTTGCGGGAAGCGCCCCAAGTGAAGGCGGGATCAATCACCCGGCATTTCTGCATGAGGCCAGCGCTGTCGCGCTCATCGAAGGACTTGTCCTTGTCGGGATGATCGAGTTGATAGGCGAACAGCTCCTGGCCCCAGCGTAGCCTTCCCACGAGTTGCTTGGCGTAGGGATCAATCAAGAGCTTATTTGGATTAAAGCGATGTCCGGCATCCGGTTCAAATGGACCGTGGACCCGATAGCCGTAGACGGTACCCGGTCGAGCAGACGGCAAATAGCCATGCCACACTTCATCCGTGTATTCCGGTAGCTCGATCCGCTCCACTTCCCTTTCACCGGTGTCGTCGAACAAGCAGAGCACTACCTTGGTTGCGTGTGCCGAGAACAGCGCGAAGTTGACGCCCAATCCATCCCAGGTGGCGCCGAGAGGAAATGGCTTGCCTTCCCTGATGGGAGTACGACGCAGCATAGCGGCAGCCTGGGAAAGCTCGTCGTTAGCCAGAGATGAAATGTTCATGGACGGCCCCTTAAAAAATGAAAACATCGGCAAGGGTAGCCAGTTCCTAAGGAGCCAAGCGGGTCCTCTTTTTGGCCCCATGACCTCTGATTCCAGACGCGCCCAAAGTTGAAGTTTCGCCCGCTCGGTCTGCACCCCGGAGGTGTCAGCGAGCAACCGCTTCCGGTGCTCCTCCATGGGAAGATGACGCGCCGATGTCCGCAGGAACCTGCTAATTCCTTCCGTGTTGAGTGTTGCGTAGGAGCATTGCGGCCCTGGCGTTCTCGCCCTCAGACGTCACAGCCCCAAGAGGCGGGACTGCGTATTAGGAGAGAACCATGGCCGAACCCAAGGAAATGGATGTTATCCGGCGAGCTTACGAACTCTGGCAGCGAGCTGGCCAGCCATCGGGTAAAGACGACGAATTTTACCACCAAGCCAAAAGAGAGTTGCAAGAGGCGCTGGATAAAGAAACGCCCCTCCAGGAATGATTAAGAACGCTATCGCCCGAGTCAGGTCGTCTTCATTCTCGGTGATGTGACCCCGGCCACCGTCGTCTCCATGAAGTGTCAGCATCTCCAGTTCGCCTGCTTGTGGCTCAATCGAACTCCCGCATGATCGCGGGGATCTCCCCCGGTATCTCGCGAGCAAGAAGGCCAAGAAGGCCACCCCGATGCGCCAACCGTCGACCAGCTTCCGCATGCATATGTACGGCCCATGCGGTCGCGAGATAAGGGGCCGTTCCCCTCGCAACCAGGCCCGTCAAGATACCTGCCAGGGTGTCTCCTGAACCGGACGTGGCGAGACCAATCGTGCCGTGATTGTTCAAGAGCGCTTCTCCTTGGGGTGAAACGACGTGAGTGTTTGCACCCTTCATCGCAATTACTGCCTGAAGACGGCGGGCAGCCGCCCGTGCGGCGCCCAGAGCATCCTTCTCGACCTCCTCGCGATCCCACTTCAGAAACTTTGCCATCTCTCCATAGTGGGGCGTGCATACGATCCGTCCCTGCTGACCCCTAGGCAATTCAATATCACGAAGGGATGTAAAGGCGGCTGCGTCCAAAACGAAGTGCGGTCCATCCACTTTCTCCAATAGCTTTGAACACGACTCTCCTACGGACGTCTCGTCCAGCATACCTGGCCTATCAAAACGGCGTCCGAACTCGACGCTAAATCAACAAGGTGCTGGCCGTTCTGGCCGGCGATTTCACCATCGGAGTTTTCGGAGCAACCGATCACCATAGCTTCCGGCATGGCCACGCCCAAATGAGGAGCGTTCGTTCGGCACGTCGCTATGCGCAGGACGCCGGCTCCAGCCCTTAAGGCACCGAGCCGGCCAGAAGAGCGGCTCCCGGTACGTTAAGATGACCGGCGATGATCAGAACTCGACCCCTGCTATGCTTGTCACCCGCTTGGTGCTTCGGAAGCGGATGAACACGCAAATATTGATCGTTAAGCGTCCCCTCGATCATCGAGCTGCCACCTTTGCATCCGGAGCAGAGGTGACAGGTGCGCCGCCTTCCTCGAGCGGCGCAATGAAGTTGTAACGCTGCAGCTTGAGGAAGGCGTCGGCCCCATTCATTCGCTCAAGCACGTATTCCGTCACCGAGCAATTGGCTACGTCACCCTCGGCATCGATTCCCAGGATCGATGCTTCATCCAACTGCTCAATGAGATATCGAAAACAAAGAACGACAACCTGGTGGCTGACAATGAGCACCCGTTTGTCGGAATAATGCAGGCTGACCGTATCGAGGACACTGCGAAGTCGCAGGACGACGTCGCACCAGCCCTCTCCTGCAGGTGGCCTGAAGTAGAATTTCCCCATCAACTGGCGAGCGGATGCCAGTTCGGGGTGGCGCTGTTGAATGCCGAACTTCGTAAGACGGTCCAGAATACCGAACTCTCTCTCCCGCAATCGCTCATCGGCAACGATGTCACCTGCTTGCGAACTGGAGTTCAATGCCGCGCGGACTGCGTCTGCCGTGCTTCGGGCGCGGAGGTATGGAGAAGTAAGTATGACCTCCGGCCTTTCAACGTGGGACATCGATTCAAACCAGCGCCCCAGCGCAGCTGCCTGGCGCTCTCCCAACTCACTTAACGGAACATCGACGTCCCGTGCCTCGATGTCGATGTTTTCGCTGCCGATGGCGTGAGCCGCGTCGCGGGCGACATTTCCTGCACTCTCCCCGTGTCCCGGACTCCCGCGCCACCGCCAAACACCCGGCCTGCAGGAGGGTCTCTTTTGAGAACCCGCCAGTTAGAACGCCTCCTGCAGCCGTGCCTGTCCCTTGGGCCGCTTCCGCATCGTAGGGTGTATCGCCGATCATCACGACCTCCGATCCCGGGAGACCAAGCTTTCTTAAAGCCAAACCCACCAATCGGGGATCTGGCTTTCCATGCTCTACGTCATCGCCGCAAGCCATAGCGTCTATCAGATCGTTTACGTTCAGAAGCGCCAAGTACCGTCTCAGTTCAGGCCCCTTGCAGTCCGTGGCGAGCGCGATCTTGGCGCCATCTTTCTTCAAAGCCTGGAACATTTCTCGCACTTCGGGGAATGCTTTGATGCCGCTCAGATAGGTTTTTCGGTAGTGCGAAGCCCGGTTAGTTAGCACCTTCTTGCGCGTCGGCTCATTGAAGCCCGGAGCAAGCAGTTGCAGCGCCTGATCACCATCGAGGCCGACATAGAGTTGCGAGGTCTCGTATGGAATGGTTAGCCCAAAGTCAGCCAAGGACATCTGCAGGCTAAAAATTGTCTGAGGCACGCAGTCGACGAGCGTGCCTTCCACGTCGAAGATGTAACCGGCAGAGTGCATGGAACCTCCGAAACACAAACGCGCCCGGCCCCGCATCGTTTCAAAAATTTCACGGAGCGTGCCGTCCCGAGATGACCATTGGTGGCTTTGTGGCTCGAAAGTGTGCCCGCCGAGAAAGGCGCTCACAGGATCAGGACGCCCAAAGTGCCACGGCGCGTGATTGCGCCGGCAGACGCAGAACCTGAGTCGCGGCGGTGCGGTGGGATCGACCGCCATCACCCGACACAGTTCAAGCGAACGAGTTGAGAAGGGCTTCAGTCCCTCGCTGGATCACCGCTCCTCGTCCGGATGCACCCACTTGTAGGGCGTGACCTCGCGGGCCTCGGTCAGCTTAATTATGCGGACCGGCGGCGCCGAGCGACCTTTCCGACAGGACCGGCACTTCAGTGAGGCTTCCAGCTTCCATATGGGCGTGTCCCGCGGCCGACGGATGGCGTAGAGCGGCAGGCTCGCCCGCGTCTTGCAGCGATTGCATTCGACCTCGAGCCAGCCTAGGCCGCCGTCGAGGCATTGGCCGATGGTAGGGGACGGCTGCGCGGGTCCGCCGTAGCCCTCCATGCGGATCGACCATGCTTCGGCCTCGGCGCGATCGGCTTCGCGGGCGGCCTTCCTGGCTTCTTCCCGGGCGCTCTTGGCGCGAATGTCGGCGCCCATGATCCGGCCGCCCCAGATTACCTCGCGCGATTTGGTGCTCATAGCCGGCCATTACAGCGCCACCGCCCCGGACTCGCAATCCACGACCCCTTGCGGCGATCATCAGGTGGGGCGCTTCCGCTTGGTCAAGCCACCGCCGCGCTATCGGGAAAATGTTGCAATCATTGGAACTCCGGACACGGCGAGGCGTCGATTCCTCGCTTCCGGCCGATGCCCCCAAAGCCCCCCTGGCTGGAAGAAAACCTGCCTCCAGGTTGGCGGCCCCAGCCTGAAAACCTGGGCCGTTTTGGCTCGCTGGATGGTGGAATGCCCATGCACTTCAGCCGCATTGCTCCCGCGACACAGGAGCTGGAGATTCGGCAGAGGCTCATGCTGGCATCGTTGGAATTACCGCATTGGCTGATGATCGCAGGGGCCTTGCTGGTGGTCGCTGGCTTTATTGGTCTCCTAATCAGCGGGAAGAAAGTGGACGAAATTGATCCACCTCCCGACGAGCCGACCGATACTCCTGGCCAGCAGATGCGGCCATTGCCAAGCCTTCTCGACTCCAGGCCAAAGAACAGCGAAAACGGCCTCACGCCGACATAGAGGCTGGGGCCATTCCTCATTCAAGCGGCCAGGAACAGGAACGAAAGCAATGAGCGGCTGTTTTCCTTGGGTGAAACAAACAAAACCTAGGGAGATCATTTAATGAAGAAGATAATGTTGGCTTCGGTCTGCATCTTGGCACTCGCTTCCCCTACGGCCTTCGCGCAGACCGCTCAGCCCAGCGGCGGTGCGTCGAGCCAAGGCAATGTTGGACCAGGCGCGTCGGAGGGCGCGATGAAGGACGGCACCGGCACCATGAACAAAGGCACCACCGGGGCTAGCAGACCGTCGCCCGGAGGAGACGCCAGCACTTCCGGCGCAGACACCGCGGCCGGCGTCAAAAACACGGGCACTGCCACCACACCGGGTGCCGTAAAGGACGGCGTAAACAAACAGTAGAGACGCTGTAAGAGGCCGCCCGTTGGGGCGGCCTCAATCTTGAGAAAAGGGTCCGCCCAGAATCCCGCGAACCGCCGCCCGAGCAGGGCAAGGCACACGCTCACCCCGAAAACAGGTGCGGTCGAACAGAGTCCTGGGTGCAAAGTGGACTAACGAACGGCACTTCACGCCCATAGAATTACTGTTGCGCCACGGTCGGCACAGCGCGATACGGCTACAACTCACCAACGGCGCCCGACCCGCTTACGGCTTCTGCCAGCTTTTCCTCACGGTCCTGCGATCCGAATTACTTTTCATCCTTTTCGTTTCTTGGTCTGGCGTGCTTGCGTCGGCAGGGCTACCGGTTGTGCCGGCTGATCCAGTTGTTCCGGCTGGGCCCCCTCCACCGGCGGCACCTGTGCCGCCAGCACCGGCCGCTCCGCCACCTGCGCTGCCGGCACCAGCGCCCCCGCTACCTGCGCCGCCCCGGCGCCCGCGCCTGCTCCGCCCGCACCCCCAGCCCCTCCTGCACCTTGGGCGACAGCCAACGTTGAGCCCAGCGCAAAGAACAATGCTACCGCGATCGCTGATACTTTCATGGTCGTTCTCCTTGTACCGTGGAAGCACCGGCAATTTTTTTTGACGCTGCCTTCGTTCCTATTATTTCTGCGGCGAAATGCGCCGATCGCGAATCCGCGCGATAGGAACCATTCTTCGCGGGGAGCTTAAGCCAGTGAGAGCAGCATCGCGCCCCGGAGGACGACATGACATCAAATCCAAGGAAACCACTACAGCCCGAAGATTTCCCCGTTGATGTCAAAGGTCAGAAGATCAAGAAGCAGGACGGCACTCCCATTGCAGATGCGGAGGATCCCATCGTTGCTGACGAAATCGCAGAGCGCCTGAACGATGATGAAGCCAGGCGCGAAGAAGACAAGTGGTCAGCCTGATTATGAAAGGCACCATTGAATTTGGCGGGCAAGTGGCTGCCTGTGTCATTCGCAACCATTCCGAGACCGGGGCCGCCTTAGAGCTATCCGGCAGAATCGAGCTTCCAGCGCAATTTACATTGCTGGTCACCTCAGACCGCATCAAATGCATAGCAATTTGGCGTACGGGAAAAATGATCGGAGTCAAGTTCCTCTTATAAGTCGCGGGGCATAAAAATGGCCCGGCGCAAACCGTGCACCGAGGCCATATGCAATCAACAACGGCGTCGTAATTCGGCGAGTGACTATTTACTTTTTGAGGTCATCGGCAGCATCACGCGCCGCGTCCTTTACGTCACCCGCAACATTGTGGGCGCTACCCTTCGCCTTGTCCAGCTTACCCTCGGCTTCCATCTCCTTGTCACCGGTCAGCTTGCCAGCGTTCTCTTTGATAGAACCCTTTGTCTTCTCGGCGACTCCTTTAACGTGCTCGCGATCCATCGCGCTCTCCTTTCGGTTAGGGGGTGCGGGGAAACGCTCGATATATTCCTTCGTTCCTAACGGACAAATCTGACAGAGTAGTGTTACAAAGTGCACAAAACTCACGATCGAGCGCAACACTCAAGATGGCATCTCGCGATCGCAATAGGAACGTTCCTTATTAAGCCGAATAGACTTCCTGCCTGTCGGTTCAATATCAAAAACCCTCCAAGGGCCGCAGGTGCGGTCCTGATGCGCTCCATCAGGCCGTTTTTTTCATCTAGGAACGCTATTCTTTGGCTTGTGTTGCTATTCCGTGCCGAAGGCATATCGGCACAGCATGACACACACCGAGACGGCCTCATCTTTCCGCCCCCCTGCTGAGGCCGTTGAGGCCTTGCCCGCCAGACCAAGCGGAAGCGTGAGTTGCCGCCTGTCTTCGTTCTCGTGGCGCTCGACGGATGCCTCCAGGTGCGCGGGGACTTCCCTCATCTGCATGTCGGAGCGCCGGCGGATTTCGGCTCCGAGACATCGCGCGCCCAGCGCTCGCGTACATTGAAACTGACGACGCGCACGGGGCTCGTATATTGGCCGTCAAGCAAATCGCTGATGATGGTTTCAAGATCGGTCGCCTCAACATCGGTCTCACACCATGCAAGGCGGTGCCGGCCGAAATCGCTCACCTCTAACTAAACGTTCTGATCCTCTCGGCACAATCGCAGGCGTCCAATCTGCCCATAACGCAACTCCACGACGCAAACGTCACCCATGAGCATAGCCGATCGCGCCGCGAGGCTCGACTCGCAATTTTGCCAACGGTTGCCTATTTATCCCGCATGCCGAAGGGTGGTTCGACCCTGCGTTCCGTCGCGCCTCATAATGCGGTTCCGGCTTTCCCGAGCGAAACGGTTCGCCCCTGCCAGTTTGAATCAGCTTTAGTGGCGTGCAGTTTTGTTGTGGCGTTTCAGCGCAAGAAGGCGGCGGCGATCGGCGTGAAGGCGCCCTTCCCCGGATTCGTCGAGCCCGCGCTGGCAGCGTCGATTGACAAAGTGCCGTCCGGCGATCGCTGGATTCATGAGATCAAGTTCGACGGCTACCGCGTGCAGGTTCATTTAGTGAACGAAGCGGTAAAGGTTCTCACGCGCCGCGGCAACGACTGGACCAAACGCTTCAGGAAGATTGCCGATGATGCATGGCATATCGGCGCCGGCTCGGCCATCATCGATGGCGAAGTCGTCGTTCCCTCGGCTGACGGAACGACCGACTTTTCAGTGCTGCAGAATGAGCTTAAGGAAAAGTCGACCAAGATCGTCCCTCGTCACTTTCGATCTCCTTTATCAACGGCTATGATCTTCGAAAGCTGCCGCTGATCGAGCGCAAGGCGCATCTGAAGAAGATCATTGACGGCACAGACATCCAGTTCAGCGAAAGCTTCGACGTCGGCGGCAAGGAAATGTTCGCACACGCTTGCAAGGTTGGGTTGGAAGGAGTCGTCTCCAAGGTGCGCGACAGTCCCTATCTTTCCGGGCGCGGCCGGGACTGGGTCAAGAAAACCTGCGCTCTGCGCGAGACGCTAACCATTGCCGGCTTTGCGCTCGACGGTAACGATTGGGACGGCATCTATGTCGCTCGGCGCAAAGGCGATGACCTGATCTATGCCGGCAAAGTCGACCACGGCTTCGAAAAGCAATCTGCCGCTGAGCTGCGTAAGCGCCTCACGCCACTGATCCGCAAAACACTGCCCTACACGAAGCGGATTGCGCACAAGGGTATCTGGGTGGAGCCGGAGCTAAACGCCGAGATCGAGTACCGCGCCAAGTCTGCCGGGGGAAGGTACGCCATCCATTCTTCAAGGGCCTTCGGGAGGATCTTTAAATGGACTATTTTGAGAGCCCCTAAACAGCGAGATCACCGTCTCCCACCGAAATCGTTCCACGGCCCACCACAACAGACCAGAGCCTACGTCCGCACTTCTACGGGGCATCGGTTCGACGAGATTGATGATACAAACCTTCCTGCCCTTCAAAATGGGACCGTTTCAGTCCGGGAAGCTTGGCATGAATGGATCGTCAGTCAGTTCGTGCAGCGTCCTCATCGTGGAAGATGAGACAAAATCCGCCGATTTCGATCTCGCGGTTCTCGACGTGAATATTGCCGGCCAGCTGATCACGCCCGTGGCCGAGCTCATCGCGGCAAGACGGCGGCCCATCATCTTTGCGACCGGCTACGGCGTGTCGGGCTTACCCGAAGCATTCCGGGACCGCCCTGCTCTTCGGAAGCCCTTTATGATCGAGGGGCTGAAGGCCGCCATCGAACTTGCCGTGCAGCCTTAGGACCGGTCATCCGGGGGTCCCTTCTGGCGCAGGATGTTGGAGCGTGGTCGATCCCAAAGCTTGATCGCGACCAATGAAACTCCCCTCGCCGCTGCAAAGCGTAAGTCTACTGAAGAGAAGGGTCACCGTCCGCGCGGACCGTCGACCCCCCTTGCGAGTCGAAGCAGCCAGGAGGAAAGATTGTGCACGTATGGGCCGTCGAAGACGACTGGGACGTCGCCGATCTGAAAAGCAATACGTTCGAGCTGGAATGGCCGCCAAGAACGGGGCGGCGTCAAAAGTTTGCCGAACTTGATCGCGCCGCGTGGGTTGACGTTGAGGAGGCTCGGACGAGGATATTGAAGGGGCAGGCGGTTTTCATCGACCGTCTGCTGGCCAGGATCGCGGAGGGTTAAGTCCTTTACAGACGTCATTCATGAAGCGAGGCCTTCGTTTGGGCAGACACATCAGGAGTAAGCCATGGATCTATCCGTTGACTGGAGTTCCGTGTTCGTGCCGGCGATCGGACTTGCAGAGATCATTGTCCGCGGAAGCCTCATGTACCTTGGGCTGTTCATGATCATGCGGTTCATGGCGCGACGCCAAGCGGGACATTTCGGGCCTGCGGACCTTCTCGTCATCGTCCTGATTGCCGATGCCGCTCAGAATGGGCTTGGAAAAGAGTACGGCTCGGTCACGGAGGGTCTCACGCTTGTTCTTACTATCGTTGCCTGGGAATATCTGCTGGACTGGATAGCATGGCGCTTTCCAGTGACCCGGCCTTATCTGAAACCTCCCAGCCTTACGCTCATTCGCGACGGCAGGTTGATTCCTCAAAATCTGACAAAGGAAATGATTACCGAGGATGAACTTAAGTCGCAGCTGCGCGAACAGGGTGTCGATAAATACGAAGATATCAAGCTGGCTACTCTCGAAGGTGACGGACGGCTCAGCGTTCTGACTCAAAGATAGCGCAGAAGCCGTCTTCATTAGGCGAGGCGGTAGTGACTGCTCCAGGCTGGCTGTGACCGCACGGCGCCGGTTACGTAACTCAGCAAACGGCTCTCAAGCAGGCTGGCGCAGGAACCTTGTTTCTCAAGGAGGGTTGGGACGCTGAAATCCAACTTTCAGAGGAATTTAAACATGAAGAAATCCATCCTCGCGTTCGCAGTACTCGCTGCTCTCGCCTCCCCCTCATTTTCCCAGTCCATCGGTGAAAAGTCCGGAGTCAACTCCGCGCTTGGCATTGCGCCAAAGACCGAAGACTTTATCAAGGAAGTCGCCATGAGCGACATGACAGAAATCGAGGCCGCAAAAATCGCGCAGCAAGAAGGCAATGGTGAAGAGAAAAAGTTCGCCGGAATGATGCTCGCCGATCACACTAAGACAAGTAACGAACTCAAAGCCATGATTCCTGCTAATCTTAGAGCGGCTGTTCCGACCTCAATAGATGACGCCTCTCAGAAAAAGCTGGCCAAGCTGCGTGACGCCAAGCCCGAGGATTTCGCATCAGAGTACGACGCCATGCAAGTGAGTGCCCATAAGGACGCGGTGTCGCTGTTCGAGCGCTACGCGAGCGGTGGCGACGATCCTAAACTCAAGGACTGGGCTGGCAAGACCCTGCCGGCCCTAAGGCACCATTTAGAAATGGCTCAAGCACTTGATAAGAATCGGAAATAAACGAATGGCCCGCTGGTTATCCAAGCGGGCCATTTGCTTTCTTTTGATTGACTCGGAAGCGTCACTCGACTTTGGTCGCTTTAGTTCTCGGCCATTGATCCTGCGACGGTCTTTCCCGCGACCTGACGTCTCGATGCACCCGTCATTCGGATGAAACGTCAACTCAGCTGTTAGCGGCGAAAGCCCGGCACGAGGCCAGGCCTTCAGCTTATTCAACGGTTCAGTCCGCCCTGGCCTACCTTGCTGCCCCTGTCCCGGATCCTGGTTCTGCTGACCTGGCTTCTGACTGGGGTTTTGAACCCTGCTGGCCTTGTCCGGGGTCCTGGCTTTGCTGACTTGGCTTCTGGTTCGGGTTTTGACCCTGCTGACCGCCGCCCCCTCGGTTGTCCTGCTGGTTCTGCTGGCCCTGGTTGGGGTTCTGTTCGTTTGCCATTGATGAGTTCTCCTTTGCTGTCGTAGCAAAGGGGCAATGCGTCTATCCGACCGCCGTTCCTAATGCATTCAAGCCCGCCCGCGCGCTACGCCGGGAGCGGGGTGAGTTTCTGTTGAATGATGGCGATAACGCCTGGAGTAAGCGTGCGTGATCTCGGCGCCCATCAGGATGATTTGCGAGGTGTAGTAGACCCATATCAACACCACGACGATCGAGGCCGCGGCGCCGTAGGTCGATTCAAGCCCCTGCTTTCCGATATAGAGGCCGATCGCGGCCTTGCCCAATTCAAAGAAAAGGGCTGTGAGCAGCGCGCCGAGCCAGACGTCAGCCCAGGCGACAGAGACGTCGGGCAGCCATTTGAACATCATGGCGAACAAAACCGCCACAACAGCGAACGACGCCGGCATGCTGACGAGATGCAGAATCCCTTCGGGCAGATAGGGCGCGATGAATTCACCGGCGGCCGCGAGACCTGCCGTTACCAGGAGCGACACCAGGAGAAGAAAGCCGAGGGCCAGCACCGCTGCAAACGACAAGACGTAGCTGCGGGCGAAGTGCCACAGGCCGCTCTGCTTGGACTCTTCTACTTCCCACACGACATTGAGTGCGTCCTTCAACTGCACGACGACACCGATGGCGGCGAACAGCAACGCGCCTATTCCAAGGATCGTTGCGAGGACGCCTGCGGCGGGACGACTTGCCCCCGCCAGCATTGCCTCGACAGCCTTAGCACCGGTTTCTCCCAGCATCGCTTTTAATGACGAGATCACCTGGGCAGTGACGGCCTCCTGACCGAAGATGAGACCTGCAACAGCAATTGCAATCAGGATAATGGGTCCAAGCGAAAAGACGGAGTAATAGGCCAGAGCCGCTCCCTGACGGGCGTCCTTGTGGCTCGACCAGTTGGCTACCGCTTCCTTCGCTACTGTCCACCACATGGCTGTGCACCTCGCTTACCCCCGATAAGGCGACGCATACGCAAAAGTTCCTAGGTGGGAGCCGCAATCCGAACAGAACCTACCCGCGCGGCTTTTCGTGCTCCCGCGCGACCTCCTTTGCCTGCTTGTCCGCTCTAAGCCCCAGATAAACCGGGTGCCGCATTTCACCGGCCTTTGTCCACTCGGTAAACTTGACTTCCGCGACTAGAGACGGCTTGACCCAGGTCGTTACGGCTTCATCCTTCACCTTTGCTAAAAACGGGGACTTAGCAGTTTTGAGCGGCATGAGTTTGCCATGCAGCTCCCCAAGCGTTTTGTGGCTGAAACCTGTGCCGACATGACCGATATAGCGCCAACTATCCTGCTCGCGTACTGCAAGGACAAGGGCTCCAAAGAATGGGCGTGTCCGCCTTGGAACCGTGAACCCGGCAATGACGACCTCTTGCCGTTTCGAGGCCTTGATTTTCAGCCAATTGTCCGTGCGGGCGCCCGACAGATATTTGCTATCAGCGCGCTTGGCCATGATGCCTTCAAGACCTTTGCTTTCGGCTTCTTCGAAAAATTTTGTACCGAATGTTTTGCGATGCGCGCTCAACGCGAGGAGCTTGTGACGCGGCAAGATGGACCTTAGCCGCTTTTTGCGGTCGAGCAGCGGCAGTCCGCGCAAATCCTCCCCATCATGAAACATGAGGTCAAATGCGCAATATTGGAGCTTTGCATCATGACGCAGCGCATTCTGCAGCAGCTGGAAATGTGAGACGCCTTCTTTGTCGAGCGCCACGAGTTCGCCGTCGATTACGGCGTCACCTTTTACGTCCTGGAGCGCTTCCGCGACCTCGGAATAGCTGTGGCTGATGATCTTGCCGTTGCGGCTGTATAGCGTGACCTTGCCTCTCTGCGTTTTCGCGACCATCCGGAAGCCATCGTATTTGTCCTCGAAGACCCATCCCTTGTCGTCGAATGGCGCATCCGTAAGCGTCGCGAGCATCGGCTGCAGGCGTTTGGGCAAAGTCGATAGCCGGCTCACAGTCGGCTGTCCCGTTCGAGAATGTTGCGGAAGGTGATGGAATAGCGAAGCTTCGTGACTGCGGGAATGCTGTGCTCCCACTCAGTGCGCGAAGAGCCGCGCAGGAGATAGGCCGATCGGGGCTCCACGATCAGCTTGCGGCGTTCCCAGCCATTGGCGGCCTTCCTCCGCAGTCTGAATGTGCAGGAGGAAAGAAGAGAGATGCCCAGGACGTCGCCAAAGACGGAACGGTCTTTGTGCCAGCCGATCCCTGCGCCTGGTCCGTATTCAGTGATGAGGACCTGCTGGAAGTCTCCATACGCGATGCCGGCGAAGGCCTCGGCTCGCGCACGGAGGAAGGCAAGAAATTCCGGAACGTCCTCGGCCTTCGTGAGGCCGCCTCCATTGAAATCATAACGCCAGCCGAATGAAACCGTCCGGCGCTTCCCGGTGAAGCCGTGAAACTCGAATTCCCTGAATGGAAAGCACTCAATTTGGCGCAGCAGAAATTCTTCTTCCTCAGGACCGACGAATCCATCCTGATACTTCAGGCCTTGCGGAAGGAAGTCTTCCGCGAAGAGATCCTGCGTGGGATCAGCGCTGGGCAAGCGTTCTTTTCCGTGTGCGCGCCGTCGCGGGCTTGCGGTCGCCCCGGTCCCCCTGCCCTAGCGCAGCCTTTTTCTTTGCTTTCCTGCGACGATCCTGCGCGAGAGAGCGGCTGACGTCATCGCTCTCCTTGATGCGACCCTTCGCGTCACGGCGGATGAAACGCTTGTCACCGCGCGGCGCGATCAGCTCACGTTTGGGGGCCCGCTTTTTCGTCGCCCGCTTTTTCGCAGTCTTGGCCAATGTCATCTCCTCGTTCATTTTGATCTGCTCGGATTGATCGTCTTGCCTGTCCCAACACCCTGGGAAGCCTTGCGGTTCCACTTCTTCGGGCGTGCCGCCGCGAGCGGCGGCGGGCTTCGCTCCCTTCCGCGCGCCCGAGCCTGCGTCTCATATGGGTACGATCCCTCGCACAGAGGGGCCTTGTGTCCTGGCTCAGGAGCGAACTCGCTCTCGCCCTGCGCTGAGCTGCATCTCTGCGTCATTGCCGCAGGGGCGCGGCGCAACCCTTTCGGCAGGAACCAAGTTCTTCGGCCACCGTTGGAGCTGGCTTTCAGGGATGAAGGGCTATGTCAAAGAGCGATGCGTTACGGTATGGACCGCCCGGCGAAAGCGCAGTGCATTTGTGCGTCGATATGCAAAGGATGTTCGCGGAAGATACGCAATGGAAGATGCCATGGCTTAAGCGCGTGCTGCCCAATATCATTTCGATCACGGCTTCTCATTCCGAGCGGACTATCTTTACGCGCTTCATTCCAGCACAACATTCCGGTCAGGGCGTGGGGATGTGGCGGCATTATTATGAGCGTTGGGCGTCGATGACTATCGATGAGCTCGGCGCAAACATGATAGAAGTCATCCCGGAGCTGGCGAAGTTCGTTCCTCCCGCCCGCCTTTTCGACAAGCCTGTGTATTCCCCCTGGACCGGGAGCAACCTGCATCACCAGCTGCGCGGCGCCAGAATAGACACCGTCATCATCACCGGCGGCGAAACCGACGTCTGCGTGCTTGCAACCATGATGGGCGCTGTCGACTGGGGCTTCCGGGCCATCCTCGTGACGGACGCACTGTGTAGCTCGGCGGACGAGACCCACGACGCAATGATGAATGTTTACACGAACCGGTTCGGCCAGCAGGTGGAATGCGTGTCGACAGATACGCTCCTTGAAAGTTGGCGCGTCAGGTAACCATGAGCGCCGCGCTGACGTCATATCTTGTCGAGATCCTGCTTCCCAAGGAAACAGGCCACGGCAAGCACATCGGGCAAGGATGGTTTGAGGACTTATTGACCGAGCTGACCAAGAAGTTTGGCGGGGCAACCAGCTTCATACGCGCCCCAGGCCATGGGCTGTGGCGGAGCAACGGAACGACCAAGAGCGACAATATCGCAATCATCGAAGTCATGACGGATCAGCTGGAGCCGGAGTACTGGAAGGACCTGCGCGAGCGGCTCGAGAGGGAACTTTCCCGAGAGGAGGTCGTAATACGGGCTCAGGAAATCAGGCGGTTATGACGGATGGCGGAATGGAAGAACTCACGATCTTAAGAACGTTTGCGGCGGTGACGACGGTGGTCGCAGCCGCGCTCGTGGCCGCTAACTGGAATGCTCGCATTACCGTCGCCGGTTTTGTTATCTTCATCGTAGCTTCCATTGCCTGGATGGCTGATGGCTGGCTTGAAAACAAGCCATCGCTCATCATCCAGAACGTCATTCTCCTTCTGATCAACGTGCTCGGAGTCTGGCGCTGGTTTCCGAAGGCTGAGAAGGAAATCAAATCGTAAGAGAGCGGCGTCAGTCGCAAAATCCGTCACGGCGCAGAAAGGCCTTGTTGATAGCGACCGCCGCTTTGGCGCCTTCCGCGATCGCGATCGATACGAGAAGAACGTCCCGTGACACGTCACCGGCCACATATACGCCCGGCACGCTGGTCTCCTCCGTAGCCGGGTCCGTAATGACGCCTCCTTTTTCATCGCGTACGCAGCCCAGGCGCAGGGACAGGTCAGACGCCTGATGGCAACCGGTTGAAAAGAACAGACCTGACCGCTCCAGATCGGGACCGCTTTTGAACTTGATCTTCGTGAGGAGCCCTCTGGTGCCTTCGAGGGCCACGACAGGTTCGCTCCGCAGCGGGATCCCATGCTGCTTCAACTTTCGCGCTGCATCCCCGCTGACCTCGGTGCCGTCGCTGCAAGCCACGACATCCGCTATCCAGTGCTTCATCATGACTGCAAGGTCCGCTCCCTTATCCCCCTTGCCGAGCGCAGCCACGGGTTTGCCGACGTATTCAAACCCATCGCAGTACAGGCAGTGATGAACCGATACCCCATATAGATCCCCCACCCCCGCGATGTCGGGGAGGTCGTCCACAATGCCCGTGGCGAGAAGGACCTTCGAAGCGACGCCCCCGGTGCCATCGGCACAGTCAAACGCAAAGCCGTCTTCGGCAGGCGTGATATCGGTCACCCGCGTCCCTCGGAATGAAACCGACTTATAGCGTGTCAATTCCTGCCGGGCTTCTTCCAGGAATGCGGAGGGAGGCAGGCCTTCGTGCCCCAGCAGCCCATGGATGGCCCTAGAGGCGCGATTGCGCGGCTGGTCATCATCGCAAAGCAGGACCTGGCGACGGCATCGTCCAAGTATCAGGGCAGCGCTCAATCCGGCAGGTCCGCCGCCAACAACGACCACATCGATTTTCATGCCGAGCACCTTTCCTTTGCAATTTGTATGGGACGTTTTTCTGGGACTGGGAACCCCTTCCGCCTGTTCGCGCGTTAGAAAGTCGGGAAAGACGATCATGCCACGCGCGCGCACAACGGAAAAATGGAAGGAATTGACGCCTGAGGAGCGCCGCGAGCGGCGGCAGCTCCGCCGCGCAAAGCAGCGAGATGATAACATCGGGCGCGCCGCGAAGATGCACGCCGCGAGGCTCAGGATGGAAGCTGTGAGCCAAAAGGGTCCGCCTGATTTGAGGCCATCGGTCTATATCGGCTGCTCAGGCTGGCGTTACTGGAAATGGCGGGATTCGTTTTATGCCGGTGTGCCACAAGAAGATTGGTTGGAGCATTACCTGAAGCGCTTCGACACCGTCGAAATCAATGCATCCTTTTACTCGTGGCCGACGGTTGCCAACGTCCAGGCCTGGCGGCGCCAGCCCGGCAAGAAGAGGTTCGTTTACACCGTGAAGGTCTGCGAGCACATCACGCATGTGAAGCGCTTCAAGGGTACGAAGACGCTCATTCGGGATTTTGGATTGATCGCCGATATTCTGGGCGAGCAAATGGGCTGCTTTCTGTTCCAGCTCCCGCCGAGCTACCGTTATACAAAAACGCGGCTGAACGCGATCGTGAGCCAGCTCGATCCTGCGCGCCGCAACGTTGTGGAGTTTAGGCACACCAGCTGGTGGAATGAGGAAGCTTATGGTGCGTTCCGAAAAGCCGGAATTATCTTCTGCTCCTGCAGCGGGCCACGCTTGCCCGACGAGCTTATCCGGACGGCCGATGAAGTTTATGTCCGTCTGCATGGCCCCAAGCGATGGTATCGGCACGATTACTCAAAGAGCGAACTAGCAACGTGGGCGGACAGGATTAAAGCGAGCGGCGCCAAGAAAGTCTGGATCTACTTCAATAACGATAATGACGCCTACGCGCCCCAAAACGCGACGGCCCTGCGGCGCATGCTCGGCCGCGTATCCTTTCCGGTGTAAGGTTTGGCGCTGGAACTTTGCATACCCATATTGGGGTTTCATGACCAGATCAGCAAATCGAAGCGCTAGCTGCGAAACGTCGTCCGCGCCAACTCCCTTTCGCATGATATAAGTAGCTTCCACTAAGAGCGCGCAGTTTAGGAACGATCACCAGTAACTTGGGTTTCCTTCTTGTTGCACCGCAAAAAGGAAATCCGAATGTCGACTATTGCCGCTCAGTTCCACCGTCCGCCGTCAAGAATTCTTATGCTCCTCGAAGGACGAGCCTTGCACGAGTTTGGGGCGTTTCTCAGTCTCTTACCCCTGCTGAATTTGGCCGCCAAAGGCGATGGACATCCGATATTGGTCCTCCCTGGGCTTATGGCCGGCGATGATTTAACGACACCCCTGCGTCAATTTTTGACGGGCCGTGGCTACGATGTCAGGGGTTGGGGACTGGGACTCAATCGAGGTCTTCGTGACGGCGTTCAGGATCAAATGCTCGATCTCGTGCGCAATCTTAGCAATGCGCACAGGCGAAAGATCAGCATAGTGGGGTGGAGCCTCGGCGGCGTCTATGCGCGCGAACTCGCGAAAATATTGCCGGATCGCGTTCGCTCGGTGATCACGCTTGGAAGCCCGTTCGCGGGCGATCCCAAATCTACAAATGCGTGGCGAGTTTACGAATTGGCCAGCGGCCAATCGGTGGACGCCGCGCACGACGAATTTGGTGGCTCGATTGGAGAAGCTCCTCCAGTACCGACCACCGCGATTTTCAGCCGTACGGATGGAATCTGCGCGTGGCAAGCCTGTGTCGAAAAAACCTCTGCCTGGTCGGAAAGCATCGAGGTCGAAGGAAGCCATTGCGGAATGGCCGCGAATCCAGCCGCGTTGCTTGCGATTGCGGACAGGCTTTCCCAACCAGAGGACGCATGGGTCCCATTCGATCGCAGTGGTTGGCGGAGCATTATTTTCCCTGATCCGGCTCGGTAGGAGAGGAGGGATCGGCAAACGTTAGGGCTTGCTTTGGTCCATCTCGGCAGCTCGCAATACCTGCGAGAACACCGCGTAGGTTAAGAGTGTGATGTACGATCTTGATTCGGGGTCCGCGACGGGTTCTGAATGCTGTATTGGTCGGGATAGCTCCTTTCTTACTCCACGACTCACGACTGAAAGGCCAGTCGCTTTGCGGCACAAGAAGCCGTCCTAAACGTGCGGCAGTTGGAACGGCTTTCTGTTCAGCTGGTTTGCGGGAAGGAGTTTTCCATGTCCTCAAGCCACCAACGCAAGATCCATCAAAGCGAAAACGGCGATAGCTGGTGGCTCTGTCGACATGGCCAAGATGTCTTCATTTTGCACGAAGCGAATCTCCCTGATGGCGAAAACGCTACAAGAACCGAACTTCCAGACTTTTTGGTCAAGAATAGAGGCGCGCCTGAGCACCGGGCGCTCTTGAAGATGATTGGCGGCTTTACAGAGCTCCTCTCCTAACCGCTCGACCATCTTGAATGGCAGCCGCCTCGTTGTCAGTTAACTGCGAGCTCGCAGGATGAAGCTCAAGAAGCATCCACTGCTGCTCGGCTAACCACCATAGTCAAAAAAACGCGATTTGGGGTTTGGCTATCATCAACCACAATATAGCAGCGACGGCGATGAACGCTGGAATGCCGAAGGCAAACCAAAGCCAGAATATCCGATGATATTCATCAGGAAGAGGCGAGCCTTCCGCCGCTGCGGCTGAGGCGAGATCCCTCAGGCGCATCTGCATCCAGACGACGGGCAACCACAGTGCCCCTGTGATCACATACAGCACCATGGACCACACGATCCACCCATCCCAGAATGAGTAGCCGACGTGCAGCACAAGCAGCGAGCCTGTGACGGGCTGCACAACGACAGCGGTAGCCGTAAAGATAAAGTCCGCTATCACAACAATTCGGGCGACACCTGCGATAACGGTAGGCTTTCCGCCGAGGTGAGCCGCGAGCATGAAAAAAGCAATGCCCGATCCCGTGCCAAGCAAAACCGCGGCGCCAACGATATGTAAGTATTTGAGAACGAAATACAGCATTATCGATCATCGAGAACAGCTAATGCGACGAAATGCAGTACGATAATCGGCCAGATCTTCAACATCGGTCCTAAAGGATCCGCCCAGAGGCGAGGCACAAGTATGGTCCCGATGACAGCGTAGGCGATGGAGATGGCGATGGCCGCATAGAGCCCGTAGCGGCTGGTTGGACGATAGGCAATCGCGAGTCCAATTGCCAGGTCGGCTAGTGCGCCGGCGACCACTGTAAGCGCCGCGCTCATACCTTCGACGCCGCCCTCGCGCATGAGGCCCACGCCATAGCCCCAGCCCGGCCCCAGCGAGACAAAAGCGGTTGAGATCCAGAACAGCGACAAGACGACAAATATCGCTGGCTTCAGCAAATACATACGCGCAAACCAGCGTTCCTGCACGGAAGCTGGTTCCGAGGCGAAGAATTCCGGCAGGCCTTTTGGATGCAGCCCAAGCCGCTTCATGTCTTCACGATTGCCAACCGCGCCTCGCCTGATCTCCCGCTCAGCAGTGCTTCGTACGGGAGGCCGCCAGCCCAAAAGCGAAATCATATCGCCGATCTTGTACATCACGCCCGAAGCCAAATTCGGCAAGTGGACCTCCCGCGCAGGAGACCAGCGGCACCAACGGCGGATGAGTGCTACAACTTCGAGGAAAGAATAGCGATCCGGTCCGACCAGTTCGACAATCTTCCGTGTGGGCGCGCCGGGGTCGAGAAAATACTTCACGGTTCGCACGACGTCCTCAAGAAGAACGATCTGGAGCTGTCCCGTGTTCGGCATCACCGGAAGAGCCGGGAGGGCCGCCAGACCTCGCATGAGCGCGCTGGCCCCATAGGCAGCGCGACCGATCACCACGGAGGGTCGCAAAATGATCCAGTCGAGGTCACGCTCCATCAGAGCTTTGTCGCCAGACAATTTTGTTTCTGAAAAAGCGCTGGGGGTTTCACGGTCCACGCCGATGGCGGAAAAATGAATGATCCGGCGGATTTTGAGTTGCTCGCAGGCGGCAAAGAGATTCGCAATGCCGTGGTGATGGACCATTGAAGTCGATTCTTTTGAGCTGTCTTGGAGCACCCCGGCGCAATTCACTACGGCCTCTACGCCATCGAGATAAGGCAGCCAGTAGGACGGAGACGTCGCCTTATTAAGGTCGACCGAGATCGCCGCCGGACTCGCAACGCCGGCGCGTCTACTCATGGAAATGACCGAATGGCCGCGCGAGGATAGGTCAGCAACAATCGCGGAGCCTAGCAGGCCTGTCCCTCCAATGACGGCTATCTTCACGATGGTCCTCCGTGCTCGGTGATTAAGCGCTCTTCCGCGACCTAAAACCCCGAACGAATTCCTCCAAATAGGGCAGCACTTCAAACAGCAGGACTGCGGATAAGAATGCGGCGACGTACCTCCACGGTAACGGGTCTCGCTTAAAGACGAGTTCGTAACGTGCCACCTCAGAACCAAATCCCCAGAGGCTGAGGAATTGCGGCCAGTTCAAGATAATTACGATAACCATCGCCATGAGAGGCATCAGTTCCAGAAAACTATGCACCTGCTGTTCGATGGGCGTGATGAGCCGCTTGTGACTGGCGAACGTAGTGTCCCACAGTGCTGTCAACTGGTGCGCAACAAAACCGGCAATCATAGCAGCTATAATGAGTGCGTTGATCTCAAAAAATAGCGCCGCCAGCAGGGGTATCGCCACCTCGATCAACATCAATAGATGAAGCAGAGTTTCCCTATAACCGCTCGTAATCTCAATCCGTGAAGCTCGATGGCAAAGGTAATCAGCAAAACCTGCCAATAACCAAAGAGGCAGGACAAAGTATAACAATATGGTTTCAGCTGCTGCGGAGTGGTCCATCCGGTAAGCACTTCTCGTCTGGTTACAGGGTGTCGGGAGTGCGGACGGGAGATGACTTGTCCTCGTTTCGCAACTCCTGCTCCGCCAGCTGCCAAAATTCATCCTCTCTGCCTTCGGGTCTGCCGCTCCGCTCCCAGATCTCATAGGCGCGGTTCTCAATATCCTTTTCAGTCGGTTGGGTCACACGTCGTCTCCTTTTGGGTACGGGGATCTCGCGTGAGTGTCGGCTCATCGCGACCTGCGCATCAGTCTCGTGTCGACCAGGGGGCGGCCTCCTCGGCCGGATGTGCGCCCCCAGATATGTCTGCAGTTTGGACCCGCGCCGCCGCCGGCTCGCTTCGGCGCGGGGATCTACCAATCATTGGGATGTACTTACGCGGCCTGCTGTTCGTGGCGCACGTACTCCATCGTGACCTTTGCGACGTTGGCATCGATCCAAGCCGCCATGCGCTCTTCCTCCTTCAACGAGGTTTCAAGCGGAGCGCGGGCGGATTCCATGCCGGCCGCCGGGCAGAGCGTCAACAGCGATTTATAGGCGGCGATCTCGAAGTGCTCGAACGCGTTGTTCGCAAAGGTATTCTTCAAAATCTCGTCGCCCGCCATGGAATGTGCCATTGCCATGGCATTCGCCGCGACCGACTGGACCGTATCCTTGAGGCTGGAGGTGCTCTCACCGCACGCCTCCAGGCACCGCTCCAGGCGCTGCAATTGCTGGTTCGTCTCCTGAAGATGGGTGGCGACTTTTGCTTTCACCTCCGGATAGTCATCCAGCCTTTCGGATTGCCGTTCCATCAGTTCGCGCGCCTGGATTTCCATCGCATGCGCGTTTCTCAAGCCGACCACAAATATATCGCGAGCCGTCTGGGTCATTTGCCTCTCCATTCCCGACTTGGCCAAGATCGGCGAAAACAGCATGCGGCTACCAATGTTCCTATCGAAGTCCGTGGTGCGCTGTTTATTCGCACGACCAGCCTGATCTCCTACTCGACGATAGCCTCGGACGGAATCCTTCGCCCGGTAGGAACAAACGACACCGGCCACCGTTCAGGATGATATTTCCTCCCACCTCCCGAGGCGCTCCATGTATCACCATGTCAAGAAGCTGATGTTCACCGTCCGCGTCGACGAACCGGACCCCCGTTTCGGCAATATGCTTCTTGAACAGTTCGGCGGCGCCAACGGCGAACTCGCGGCCGCAATGCAATATTCGATACAGGGACTCAATTGCGAGGATCCGGACCGCAAGGACCTGTTGATGGACATCGGCACCGAGGAACTGAGTCATCTTGAAATCGTCGGCACGCTGGCGCGCATGCACCTCAAGCCGATGAAGTTCGACCGCCAGGCTGCCGAAGCCGATCCCCTGATTGCGATCGCAGGCGGCGGTGGCGTGAACCTGTTCAATTCCCAAGGCAACGCCTGGACTGCCGACTACCTAAAGATAACTGGCGAACTCGACGTCGACCTGCGCAGCAACATCGCCGCCGAGGCGCGCGCCAAAGATCGTCTACGAGCGGCTGATTAATTTCTGCGACGACGCCGGCACCAAGGACGCGCTTCAGTTCCTGATGACCCGCGAAATCACCCACATGAAGGCGTTCGCGCTGGCGCTCGAGAGCATGGGCAAGCCAGCCTTCAGCATCGGGCGCATCGCGCCGACCCCGGGACTGGTCGACCAGTTCTTCAACGACTCCACCGGAGCCGGAGAGCATGGCGAGATCGACACCCGCGGGCCTTGGAACGAAGGCAACGGCTGGGTGTTCACGGAATCACCGGCCATTCAGGCCGAACCGGGCGCCAGCGCCATCGTCACAGAAAGTTCGCCGCCGGCCGAGCAAGCCGGCCTGACTGACCTGCTGATCGACGAGCTCCGCGACATCCTGCACGCGGAAAAGCAACTGACCAAGGCGCTGCCGAAGATGGCCGAGGCAGCGCGCTTCGATCAGCTGCGTGAGCTGTTCGAGCAGCATCTCGTCGAGACCGAAAACCAGGTAGAGCGTATTAACGAATGCTTCGAGCTGCTCGGCAAGACCGCCCGCGCCAAACCTTGCAAGGGCATGATGGGGCTGGTGGAGGAAGGCCAGGAGGTCATGACCGAAGGCGAGGAAAAGGAAGATGCGGCCGCGGACCTTGCGCTGATCGGAGCGGCGCAGCGTGTTGAGCACTATGAGATCTCGGCTTACACGACGGCGAAGAATCTTGCCCAACAACTACGCCACAGCGCCGTCGTCGCACTGTTGTCGAAGTCGCTGGCTGAAGAAGAGAATTCGGATCAGTTACTCAACCAGGTCGCTCGGTCGCTGATGTCGGTAGCAAAAATGCCTGCCGCGATCGAACAAGTCGAATAACATCGGTTCAGTTGACGCGCCGGAGTAACTTGCGATCGAGCTCGGACTTTCGTCACCTTCACGCCGGTCCGCGCCGAGCCGTTCGCTTGACGGGCAAAGAAGCGTTTCGGATGTCCACGGCGGGCAATCGAATTAACTCGGCCCTGGTGTATCGTCCTCCTTCGGCGGCCGCAGGCCCGGCGAGTTAAGCCAATCGTCCATATGGGCTGCCGCTTCGATCTTCCGCGCCTTTTTCAAGACGCCTTCGCGAACTAATCCATAGGGTAGCAGCTTCGCCTCGTCTCGGAGCCTTTGAGCCTCTTCGACAAGCCGCTCTTGAAGTGGTTTTGTTTGTTTGACACGCCGCCGCTTGATGATCGTGGCGCGCTCCTTTCCATTAGAGGAAGGCGGGAGCGCTACCAGGCGTTCTCATCACAGATAAAAGCCACGAACCGGGCTGTGATGATTATGAATGTACCACTATTTAACGCGAGCGTATGTCCACAAGTGCACACAAGTAAATTTCGGTCGCCAGGTGCAACAGCCCGAGCACGACCGATCCATCCCAAGGACGCCGCTGGGGATGGCGATGAAACCATTGCGAATTCCGGGGTTTGTTATTTTACCGGAGGCAATGATGTCGAATTTCGTAGCCCTTGTTGTGGAAGATGATGCGTTCCAGCGCGAGTGCCTCGCCGATCTGCTGAAAAGCGAGGGCCTGGAGGTGGTGGAGTGTGCCAATGGAGAGGTATCGCGGAACTGGTGCTGGCTTCAACCGGCCCTGAACTCCGGGCCCTCGTGACCGATGTCGTGCTCGGTGGAGAGATGTCGGGCGTGCAACTTGCGCAGTATGCCAAGCGCGAATTCCCTAATCTGAATGTCGTAATGGTCTCTGGTCACGGAACGCCCTACGTGCCGCACGGCACCCATTTTCTGATGAAGCCCTATGATCCGCGGCAGCTACTGGATGCGGTGCTGAGGTGAGCTGAGCCGTCAGGACTTTGTACACGAGACCTGAGGCCCTTCGGGAACCATGTGTTTTGCTCTGCATTTTCCCGACATGCCGCGGTATTATTTCAATGTGCTCAACGGGACCGCTAGTTTCGATGACGAGGGCGTGGAGCTGCAGGACGACGAAGCCGCCTGGCGTCAGGCCACGACAACAGCAGGCGAGCTGCTCAAGGACATCGACGGAAAGTTTCGGCCCGACCAGGAATGGAGCCTTGAGGTAACCGACGCGCGACGAAAGCCGATCTATGTAATTAGCATCAGCGCTCAGAAGAAGTGAACCTAATCGCACCTCGCCCCGACATACGGTTACTGGAGGATTGCAATTTCCAGTTCCAGCGCACCGCCACTGAGCATTATTCGGCTCGGTGGCGGTTTCGTTTTATGGAAAGGGCTCCCGAGGGCACCAGCAATGACCGAGAACCATTTGGTCCAATCCAGCCCGTTGCGAGAGAAGACTTTCTTTCGCCCGCCATTCAAGTGAACCCGAGTAGGTAGCCGTCGAACTTGATTTCGTGGAGGCACTGGGCGCCCTTGGGCGCCTGGTCTTCAGCGTGGCGAACTCGGCTTTAATGAGAATTGACACTCACTCAAAAAACCCGTCGCACTTTGGACTGCAACGGCGGGCATTGTACTTGCTTCCTGAAATCTCGAACAATCAGGGGACGTCCACCAGTGCTATAAGGTGGCTTCGAGCGACGACACGCATGTCCGTTTACGCCAGAAGCTGACATCGGCCGAGCCTCATCCGTTGCTTATGGCGTTATGCCCCGCCACAGACTACTCCATGAATCGCTGGGACTCGCCGCGGCAGTGCGCAGCCATGGCGTCGTTAGCTCTAGCACCCTACTTCAGCCGCGCGTAGCGGCCCGGCCTATGAAAGGGGCAAGACGATTTCGCACGTGAGCCCTTGGTCGCGCCAATCGAACTGCACCTCACCCTTGAGTTGGCCAATCATATTTTCCATAATGCGTGTGCCGAATCCGCGGTGCGTGGGCGGCGTGACGGTCGGCCCGCCCAATTCGATCCAGCGCAAGCTGAGCCGTCCGTTTGCTGTAACGGACCATGAGATTTCAACGCGACCCTCCGCTGCCGACAGCGATCCGTATTTTGCCGCGTTGGTCGCAAGCTCGTGCAAGGAGATTGCAGTAGTCTGGGCTGTGCTCGGCTCCAGCATAACGGCTGGCCCCTCAATTCGCACGCGCGCCTCTTTCTCCCCGCTGTAAGCCAAAAGCTCCTGCGCGGCCAGACGGTGAAGCTCGGCTCCCGCCCAGCGGGATTCCACGAACAGCGTATGGACCTTTGCGAGGGCTTCGATGCCGCCCTTCGATCAGCTCTTTAAGATCATCTGACGTATCGGATTTAGAAAGACGCACCGTCGCCAGCACTGTGGCCAAGATGTTCTTTGTTCGATGCTCGGCCTCGCGCGCCAGATTGACGATTTGCGCCTCGTTGCGTTTGTGCTCAGTTATGTCGCGAGCGATTTTCGATGCGCCGATGACGATGCCTTGAGCGTTTCTGACCGGTGAGACGGTCAGCGAAATGTTAATCAAACTCCCATGCTTGCGCTGCCGAACGGTTTGGAAGTGGTCGACGCGCTGGCCGCGCCGAATCCGCTCCATGATCGCTTCTTCCTCTTTTTGCTGACCGGGTGGAACTAGAAGCATAATGGGCTTGCCGATGATTTCCTCGGCCGTATAGCCAAAAACGCGCTCCGCGCCGCCGTTCCAACTCGTGATGATGCCTTCGAGGTCCTTGCTGACGATTGCATCGTCGCTGGATTCGATGATAGCGGCGAGCCGTAGCGCGGCCTCCTCGCTGCGTTTGCGCTCCGTTATATCCTGGAAGCAGTTGACGGCACCGACAACGTTTCCACCGCTATCCTTGATTGCCTCGATGTCAACAAGTGCAATGCCGCGCAAGCCATCAGGCCGCTCGATGTGTACTTCCTGTTGGCGCACGGAAATGCCGGTGCGCAGCACATCTGCCATGGGGCATTGATGGTGCGGGAGCAAACTGCCGTCGGGGCGGAACATTCGATACGATCCGCAAAACCGTTCATCGGGATCGCCGAGTCTAGGCGACCGGCCCCATAGTTCGGCAGCGCGGCGGTTGTATCGAAGAACGAGACCGTCCCGGCATAAACGGCAAATGGCAATTGCTCGAACAACAGCCCCGGCAATGCGAAGCCCTGCTCCTGATCACGCAAATCGACGATGACGCCAGCCGCGTTCGCGACCGCATCCACCTTGATAGGCTTTCTCATGAGTTTACGCCAGATACGTGGCGTGTCGGATGGTACATTGGTCATGTGCCGCCTACTTTCGCGTCCCCGCGTTTACGAAAGAGGCCGCCAACAAAGGCGACCTTACGCCGTGTTTCGCGTGTTCAGGGCTTGCTCAATTTCGTCCGCAAGCCGATTTAAATGACAGTGCAATCGATCGAAGAAGTCTCGCTTGGCACTGGCCGTAGCGAGATCCCGGATCAGCGCAGCCTCGGCCGCGTCCTTCCGCAAACGTTCCTGTGCCGCCAGATAATCCTGCATATCTGACGGCCTGACTATTTGTTCTGATCGGACAGTAAGTTTTCCAAAACCTTTGGAGGCTGCAATCCCGGCGAAGTTAGCCACTCGTCGATATGCGAGGCGGTCTCAGCTTGCCTGGCTCGTCGCAAAAGGAGTTCTTGGGCATGGCTGCCGGGAGGTAGCTTTTGAGCGGCCTCCCTAAATCGCAGGGCCCCTTCGGCCAGACGGTCCTGGAATGTCTTTTCGTGCTTGATGCGGCGTCGCTGCTGCGGCATTGCGCTGCTCCTTTCCATGAGGAAGGCGGGAGCGCAACCGAGCGTTCTCATCACAGATAAGAGCCACGGACCGGGCTGTGACAGAAATTAGCGTAATCCCTTCGGAACGGTTCCACCAGCGGATTCTGCCCTTCCGCGCGCTACCGTTTGTCGCCGCGCTGTCGGGCGAATTCTAAAACTATGCGGTCGAGCGCTTCCCTCCCGGCACCGTGGGCCTCGGATTGGGAGGCGTACGATTCATTCGGCTAATGGGCTCGAAGACGCTTGCCCGGATTGCGGGAGAACAATGGAAGGGAACTGACAAATTGGTAGCCCCGTTGAAGGTTCGCTTTTAGGGGTGTCACACGCAGCCGAACGCGATCTCCACGGTGGGAGAGATGGGTAATGACGAGACGCTAAGCATTGAGATGCGCAAGCGCAAATTCGCGTATCAGATCGGTATGGATGTCTCGCCTACGATTGCGCTCGCTCAAGATGCAACACCAGCAAAGCGACCTACCGTCAGCGCGAAGCCGTTCGTTCAGGCGAAGTCGAGGGCGCCCGTTGGTTGCAAGCTCGTCGGAACGGTCAAAGGGACGAAGCTCTGGGCGGGCGAATGCAGTCGCGCCGGAGTTAAGAACAGGTACGCCAGTCGAAGAGTCGAGTGCGACGTCGGTCCCCGACGTGACGGGCGGGGCCGCCCCGAAGGATAAGCAGTAGTGTTGCTATTATGTGCAATCTCTAAAGCATCACCCCCAACCAAGAAGCCATTCGCGCGCTGTTCCGCTTGGTGAATCGCTATGTCGGCAACCTCGCGCCGATGCCGGGCGTGTTTCCCGATTATCCGGCTCATCGAAATGACTCTGATGCGGTGGGAAATGCCGCCGCCGACGCGAACCGGTGGTCCGCCAGTGACAAACATTCGCAACACCTCGTCCCCGCATTGGCGCGGCAGGCTGAAGCCAGAAAACCGCTGCCTCGTGCCGTTCAACAGCTTCGCTGAATACGCGCCGGAGCCCAACCCGGCGCCTTAGGAATCCGCTATTTGAGGACATGCCCTAATGTCGGAACGCTTCGGCCGGTTCAAGCGCGGCGGCGCGCGAGGCGGGGTAGACTCCGGACAGCAGACCGATCACGCCGCCAACAGCTGGCGCAAGCAAGGGAGCGAGCGGGTCGAGCACTGGAGTCCAGACCTGATACGCCGAGACACCCACCACGATCAGCACGCCGACACTTGATCCGAGCAGTCCCCCCACGACGCCCATGGACGCGCTCTCGATGAGGAACTGTGAAGCGATGTGGCGACGAGTGGCGCCAATGGCGCGGCGCAGTCCAATCTCCGCCGTTCGCTCCATCACGCCCACCAGGGTGATATTGGCGATCCCAAGCGCGCCGACCACGAGCGACAGGCCCCCCAGCAGCAGGAACATCATATTGAGATCGGTTTGCACGTCGTCGCGCACGCGCCGCGGCTCCTGCGGCAGTTGCACGCGAAGCGTGCGTGGGTCGTCCGGCCGCAGCGCCGCCCGCGCCTGCAGCGCGATCAGGGAAGCGGCGCCGATCTTGGTCTCCACGACCACCATACCAGGCCCGAACAGGCTGAAATGCCGTCGCGCCGTGCCCTCGGGAATGATGACCGAACCAAGCAGTTCCGGCTTTCGCACCACATCACGGAGGATACCGATCACGAGATAGAGCTCGTCGCCGACATAGATCGCGGGCAGCCGCTCTACTCCAGCGATGCCCAGGCGGCGCGCGGCATCGGGGCCGAGGATCGCAACTCGCTCGGCGCGGGCAGAATGCCCCCCGTCGATAAACCGTCCCGAGGCGAGGTCGGCGCGCACCGCGCGGAATAAATCCGGCGAGGCGGCGCGCACCGCCAGTTTGAATGCGGTCTGATTGGACGGATCCACCACCGGCGAGGCGCTGACGAGCATGTCGTGGACATTGACGTCGCTGAGCAGGCCCGCGGCCACGACACCGTTCAGCCGGACCAGCCGTTCCGGCGCGTCCCATGGAATGGCCCGCGGATCAATCGTGCCGGTCGCCATTCCCGGCCGGGCCGTGATGAACAATTCCGTAGCCGCGAGTTGATCGAACTGACTGATGATGCGGTTACCGGCGGTTCGCGTCAGACCGATGGTGGCGACCAGCGCCGACATGCCGATCACGATGCCAAGCACCGTCAGCGCCATACGGGCCGGACGCGCGATCGCCCCGGCGATGGCTTCGGAGACGAGGTCACGCATCGTGATCCCCGACGCCGCGATGCGCGCTCTGGATGGAGGTGGCAATCCCGTCTCGCTTCCCCCAAAAAGCTCGCCATCCTTCATGTTGACCCGGCGCGAGCCCCGGCGCGCGACGTTTTCGTCATGCGTGACAACGACGATCGTCATGCCCTCCTTGTTGAGCTCGGTGAAGAAATCCAGGATCGACCCAGTATTCTTGGAATCAAGATTGCCGGTCGGCTCGTCGCACAAGAGCAGGCTCGGTGAACCCATCAGGGCGCGGGCGATCGCCACCCGCTGGCATTCGCCGCCAGACAATTTGGAAGGCAGGAAATTTGCGCGATGCTCGAGGCCGACGCGACGAATTTCCTCCATCGCCCGTTCGCGACGCCCGCGTCCGGTGTGCCGACGGTATACCTCCGCCAGCATGACGTTCTCGAGGACCGTGCGATAAGGGAGCAAGTGGAATGACTGAAAGATGAATCCAATGCGCCGGCTGCGCAGCCCGGCCCGCTCATTCTCGCTCAGCTTTGTTGTTTCGATACCATCAAAAACGTACTGTCCGCTGGTTGGCCGATCGAGGCAACCGAGGATATTCAACAGGGTGGATTTCCCCGAGCCGGATGGACCGGTTATCGACAGCCATTCGCCACGCCGCAACACGAGATCCACATCAACTAATGCGTCGACCGCAGGATCGGTCCCGAACTGCTTACACACTTTACGCAGATCGAGCACATGGTCGGCATCGGCAGGAACTGCCTTGACCGGCACCTCCGGCCGCTTGTCTTCCATGAGCCTCATTTCGCTGCTGCCGGCTCGGCTGTTTTATACCCCACCACCACGAGTTGGCCGGGGGCAAGCCCCCCATCGGGGATGTTGACCTCGACATAGCCGCCCGTCGAAAGCCCCGGTTGCACGGTGACGAATTCCTGCTTGCCGCCGCGATCGACCAGCACGCGCGACGTGCCGTCGGCCGCAAGCGATACCGCGCTGGTCGGCACCGCGGTGACCGCGCCCTTCGACGTTTCGATCGGGATTGTCAGCCGGACGGAAAACCCGGCCAGGAGCACCGGTGTGGTCTCTACCCTGACCCCGAGATAGAAGTGATAGCCGTCCACGCCGCGCGTGCCGGGTGTGGTCGCCACCGTCTCGACGACGCCAGTCGCCTTGATCCCAAGCGCCTGCTCGTCAATCGCGACTTTCATCCCGGGCTTTACTAACGGCGCGGCCTCAAGTGGCAGCTGCGAGTCGATGCTGAGCTGGTTGTCGGTTACACTCATGACCGGCCCGGAAGCATTGGCTGCGACCGCAGCGCTCACCTCGTGGACGCGGATCGGAAGCGACGGGATGAATACGACCTCGTCCGCGGGCACCTGCACTCCGAGTTTCGCACGCGCGGTCGCGAGTTCGCGTTCCAGCCGCCCTGCTCGCTCGCTTGCGGCCTGGACATCGAATTCGGCGAGCGTCTGCTGTTCCTGCGCGGCGCGCACGTTGCGCTCTCCTTCCAGGCGGGCCGCCTTCACGGCTCCCTCGGCAACCCGGATCCGTTCGTCGGCCAGGCCGGCCTCGCGCGCCGCGGTCTGAATCGCCAGATCGGCTTCCAGCTTCGCCTTGCGCTGCGCAGCACGTGCCACTTTGAGCTTGGCCTCGGCCGCGGCACGCGCCGTTTCGGTCTGGCGCGGATCGAGAACGATCAGGGCACGATCGGCGACTTGCGTGGCGACATCGGCACTGGCCGCGGTCGCGGAATGCGCGGCCCGAGCGCGTTCGGCTTCAAGCGCGAGCGATTTGCCGGCGCGCGCGTCGGCCAGCTGGCGGCTATCGCCAACACGCGCCGCGCTGTCGAGGGCCGCCTGTCGCGTGTTCTGCTCCGCGGTGGCCCGCGCGGCACCGACGGCTTTCACCGCGGTCTCGCGCGTGGCCTCGGCCGCAAGCTGGGCCCGCGCGGCATCCGACCACTCTCGCTCGAGCGCGGCAACGGCCGCGCGTTGTTCGCGCGTCGGTGCAAACGGATCCCACCCGGCCTTTTTATACATGCGCTCGACGGCGCCGGATGTCTTCTGATCGTAATTGCCATCGACTGTGCCCGGATCGAAGCCAAGACGAGCCAGGGCTTCTTCGAGCTGGCGGACATCGCCGCCGCTGGTTCCGGGCGCCATGTCGCGAAAAGCCGGTGCGGCGCCGCTGAGGACAAAGACCGGACGACCGGACGCGGATAGAATCACCTCGCCTTCCCCAAAGTTCGCATTCGGCCGCGGCAGCGACGAGATCAGCCCGACGGCGCCCTTGACCGTCGAAGGCGCGATCGAAATCGGCTGAGGCAGCCCGAAGCGGACCGTGCCGCGGGTGACCACATCGGAACTCAGTACACGCGACTCAACAGGCACGAGGATCGGAGATGCCTCTGGGGCTGCGGTGCGCGCCGCGATTTCTGCCGGAGACTGGATCCTGGAGCCCATGTACCAAGCGCCAAGCGCCATGCCCCCAACCACGCCCAGGATAGCCCAGAGAACGTTTATGCGCTTTGCGATCATGCCGTAGTCCCTCCCGCCATCGACAGCGTGCGGGCCATCTTCGTAGGAAGCGTTGCGTCCTTCTTCATGCGATGCACTGCGAGGAAAGGAGATTACTCATCGTCACCGATCCGGGGAAGTATGGGAGTGTACATCCTAATTGGTCTATTGCACTTTCCGGGAGAACAGCTCCTCCTGGATCTTCTCCTCGATTGGCGTCAGCACCTCCTCATGCAGCTTATGGGCTCTGACCGAGACCAGGCGCTCGAAATCCTGCAATTTCCTCAGCGCGGCTTTCTGGTCCTGTGACATCTTGATTACCAACAGCTTGCCGCCCTCGGTCAGCGCGCTGAGCCGGTTCCGCAGGTCGGGCTCGATTTCGTCCGGATGGCCGTATTCGAAGCCGGCCTTCTTCATTTCCCGTTGCCAGAACGCAATCGCGGCCTTCATCCGCGGGTCCTTGTTGATCAGCGCATCCTGGGGATTGTAGTGGCTGGCCTTCAACTGATCGGGCTTGAACGTTTCAGTGAGCGCCTTGCGTGTGCAACCGCCGGTACGCGACAAATCCTCGGTCTCCAGAGCGACCGCGAGGGTGCTGAACACGTCATCGCCGAGCAATGCGCGATTGTAGGCGACCTGATCCGCGGGGGAAAGCTTGCGGAAAATCTGCACATTGCGTTCGCCCAGACCGACGCGGGCGGGGTTGTAGCCGGTGGACAGCTGAGGCGGCAAACCCGTGTAGAAGGTAGATACGCCAAAGCCATACCGATTGACGAACTCCTCCTCACTGAGGCCCGGAAGTTGTTTGTCCGCCGTCATGCCCGCCCGCACGGTGTTGTGGTCAGCCGCGATGTACTGGAAGCCTTGTTCGCGCATGCAGCGCGCGATCAGTTCCTCGGTCTTCTCGATCGCCTGAACCAGTTCGCGTGGCGACATGCCGAATTCCTCGGTGCCGAGGCCCTTCGGTGCCTGTGCCTGCGCCGCCGCTGTCGCTGGCGCGAGCAGGACGGCGAACAGACCCGCGCAGATCGTCTTCTTCATGACGCTATCCCTTCCGGCAAAGAACCACACAAAGTTCGTGTTCAGTTTCTCCTGTCAACATTTCCGAAGCGGCACCTTTTATTGCCGTCTTCCTTCGATCGATTGGCCTCGGCGCGCCGGAATCACGCCGAGGCGGCCGATCCATGTCATTCCGTACCGAGGATCTTTCCGGACTCGATGTCGACGAAAACGTCTTTCTCGCCGCGCGACGTCTGAATCTCGACCACGTAGACACTCTTGCCGAGCTTCTTTTCAATCTTCACGTCAGTGGCCTTTCCGGGCATTCGCTCAAGCGCGATCTTGGTGGCCTCGGCAGCCGAAATCTTCGCCACCGGAGACTTTTGCTTCAAAGGCTTGTCGCTTGCCTTTCCGACGGTTGAGACGTTGGAGGCCGGATTGCTGGCCGGGAGCGCGTTTGAAATGACGAGCTTGCCGTCGGAGCTGTCGCTCACGACCCCCACATCTGGACACCAGACCTTGTCGGTGATTTCGTTCAGCTTGATCAGATCCTGCTCGCGGATCCGGGCGCAGCCTTTGAAGGTCCCGGCCGGAACCTTTATTTCGATGCCGGTTTCCATGTTCTCGGAGCCACCAAAGGCCAAGCTCTTGCTTCCTGCGGCGATATAGCGATCACCGATCGTGAAAGCGCCGGGCATCAACATGCCGGGCTCGGTGACGCCGTCGCCGTCAGGATCGCCCGCCCGCCACGTGCCAGCGAAAATCGGCTTGCCTTCCTTGATTTCCCAACTTACCCCGCCGAATGAGTAGACGCTGTTGGTGGTCTTATCGAGGGCCAGCCAGTTGATAGCGCGTTGCGTCAGCACGCCGTCGACACGTTCTTCTTCCTGCACAACCGCAGTCTTGAATTTGCCAAGCCCGGGAATATCGAAATCCTCGGTGGTATCCAGCACCACGGTCTCTTTGCGATACTTGCCGTCTGGGTGATCGGGCCGTTCAAGCGCGTGCTTGTGGCCCGGCATGATCGGGTAATAGAGCGGATTGACGCCGCGCGGGACGATATTCTCGCCCTGCAGATTCCACTCCTTCAGTGACGAGAAATCGTTGCCGCTCTTCCAGCGTGGCGGATCCTTGATCTCGCCGGCGGCAGCGCCGCCGGCGAGCGCGAACGCGGCCGCTGTCAGAACGGTGACCGCCAATAGGGTGGCTCGCCAACTGGTCGGCCGACCAGGTTGACCGCTCGCCGGCTTCATCTGTCGATCCAAACTCTGACTGTCGAACATCTCAATGCCCTCCAGTTACGGGCCGGCGGTCCGGACAAACGTCGCCCAAGGTTGCAATTGTTTCGTCCTCATTTTGGCCGATGAGCGAGAGCATGCGCGGGTGCATTGCCGTTCCCGGACAGAAGGCAGGGCATCGCCTGTTCGTCTCGGGCCAGTCTGACGGGCTCGGGCGGGCCTGGTTCATCGAGTCCTCGCAGTGGTGAAGCCAGCTTCGATGAAGGACCGGTTGCCGTCCTTCGCGACGGTCCCGATCGCGAATTTGTAGGCTTTGCCGGCGCGCAAGAACCCATCAGGTACAGTGAAGGATCTTGCCGAACCCGGCAGCAGTGCCCGGATTTCGTAGGCCGAACCGGTTTGCTCGACCACGATGGCGCAGGCCTCGATCCCCTTCGGCACGGACCATCTCAGGGTGAGAGCGGTGACGGGTACGTCCTTCTGGTCCGGCCGCGGATATTCGAATGCGGCCGGTTCGGGGAATACGTGGCTCAACTGCGCCTCGCCGCGCAGGTTCACCCCCTTGGTCGTCGTTCCCTCAAAGCGATAGGCGCCCGCCGGGAAATCGGCGCGGACGATCTTGTCGTCATCGGGTTCGGGCGATTCGAGCGTAAGACTGCGAACTCCCAACTTCGAGTCCGGCGTTCTGAGGTCGATCACCGTGCGCTCGCCGGGCGCCAATACTTTCAGCGCCGCGAGCCCATCCGTGGCGCCGGTCACATCGAACCGGATCTCGGCATCGCGGTCTTGCACGTTACGCTCGAGATAGACGGAGAGCTCTTCGAAGCGACCATCCTCGGCCGCTGCTCCCGCCAGCTGATAGGCCATGGCGAACAAAGCGCCGATGGCGGCAATCCAGCTGTTGTGGCGATGCATCGTGTTCACATCAACCTCCCACAGGTCCTCCTACCGATTCTGGACCAGTCGGACGCTTCGCCGGCACCCTCTACAGGGCCGGCGAAATACTCACCGGCTTCTTGCATTTGTCGCACCCTTCATCAGTTCGGCGGGCGGCGTGCGACCATAGAGGTAGGCGCGCTTCTCTATCTCCAGGGCCTCGGCGCGGGCCTTCGCCAACGCATCAGGGGTAAGCTTCACGACCTCGACCAGCTCCAGGGTCTCACGCAGCTTTTCGCCCTTTCCCCTCCAACCGACTTTGATATAGCCCACGCCGGCTGCGTAGTACTTGAGCTGCTGAGCGTCCGGCCCTTCGTGCTTGCTGCCCTCCGCGATCACCAGAACGTCCTTGTAGCAGCCGGCCGGAACACAGGCCTTCTGACCGACTTTTTCTACGGCTCCGCGGTCCGCCCAGTTGAACGGGGGCGGCGCGTAGCCCTGAGAGTAGCTTGGTGTCCCCGGACGCGGGTCTGCCTTCATCATGATTCCTGCATGCGAGCCATCCAGGCCAGCGAGCCAGGCCCTGTTGCCCACGAACTCCGCCTCGTCGTATACTTCACGCAGCTCACCCAGCAGCCAGACAGTGCCGTCCTTGTCCTGCGCGAAGAAAATGATCTCCGATTCCTTCACCTTGCCCTCCTTGTAGTCCACATCCCAGACGACGACGGTTCGCACGCCGTTGATTACCTTGGTGAGGTCCGTCACGGTCTGCACCACGCGAGCGGGAACGCGCTTCCCGTCCTCCTCGGTGAACCCCTTGTAGACCACCTGAGTCCCTGGCTGCAGCGGGAACCATTTGTTGTCGACGTTGGCGGAGTTATCGAAATTGTTGCGATCGAACGCTTCCAGCGCGTCCTCAGGAGCTTTGCTCTTCTGCGCCATAGCGCCGCCGCTGGACAGTCCGAGATAAATGAAAGTCACAAGCCCAACCAAGGCCATCGTTTCCTGACAATATCTGATCGCTGCCTTTGCCATCGTAGGCTCCTCCAAACTCAAGTTCATTTCAGACATTCCCAGAGACTCGTACCGCCCCCGGAACAGTCAGACTCTCCATCAGCGCGCCGGTACCGCGACCGAAACGAAGATAAAATGCTGGCAAGATAAACAGGTTTAGGAGCGTCGATGTTACGAGGCCGCCCAGGATGACGACCGCCATCGGATATTCGATCTCGTGCCCCGGCAGGTCGCCGAAAATCACCAGCGGCAGAATCGCCAGCCCGGCGGCACCGGTCGTCATCAGGATCGGCCGCAACCGCTCGCTCGCGCCGCGAAGCACGAGGTTCATGCCGAACGCCTCTCCCTCATGGCGTTCCAGATACTGGAAGTGGTTGATCATGATTATCCCGTTGCGGGCGGCGATGCCAAGCACGGTCAGGAAACCGATCAACGAGCCAAGAGAAATTACGCCGCCCGCGAGCCACGCCGCGAGGACGCCGCCCACCAGTGCCGAAGGAAGGGTGAGGAAACTGAGCGCGGCCAGACGCCAGCTGTCGAAAGACTGTCGCAGAAGTATGAATATGCCGGCGAGCGCCAACAGGGCGAACAGTTGCAGCCGCTCGCGGGTGGCGCGCAGTTCCGCATACTCGCCTTGCAGCACCGCGTAATAGCCAAGTGGAAACGCCATCTTCTGCAGGCGCGACTGCACCTCCACAGCGACGGCGGCGAGATCGTGGCCCCGGACATTGGCCTGCACGTCGATCCGACGGGAGCTTGCCTCGCGCTTGATGGCATTTGGTGTCGGCTGAATGCTGACATCGGCCACCTCGGACAGCCGGACGCGCTGCCCGGTCGGCGTGTCAATCAACATGTCGCGGACCGATTCCATGCTGTGGCGGGCTTCCGGCGCGGTCCACACCTGCACGTCGTAGGTGCGTCCCTCGATGAAAACATCGCCGACCTCGGTTCCGGCCATCAGTGACGCGGAGGCACGCCGGACATCACCCGGCTTCAGACCGTGGCGTTGTGCCTCGTCCAGCTTCACCGTCACCTGAATGTGCGGCACTTCGACCATCAACTCCTTGTGCAGGTTGACGAGGCCCGGAGAGTCCGCGAGTGCAGCGCGAACCTCCTCCGCCTTGTCCCTCAGTACCTCCAGATCCGGGCCGAAGATGCGGACGACGATCGCCTCGCCAGCCCCGGTCAGGACCTCGCGAATGCGTTCCTTCAGATAGGTCTGCACATCGCGGTAGAGGCCGGGATAGCCGTCCACCATTTCCTCGACCTTGGCATAGGTCTTGTCGTAGTCGGCGTCTTTGCTGATGCTGATCCAGTTCTCCCCGAAATGGACGCCGTAGACCTCATCGGCGGCGAAGGCCTGGCCAATATGGGCGCCGAAATTGCGTACACCCGGAATGGCGCGCAGTTCCCTGCTCGCGCGGGTCGTGATGCGTAGCATCTCCGGAAGCGACGTGTCGGGGGTGGTGACCCAGTGCATCAGGAAGTCGCGCTCCTTGAACGAAGGCAGCAGCGAGTGCCCGAGCAGTGGCCAAACGCAGATCCCCACGAGCGTCACGACACCGACGGCGACATAGGCTGCGCGCGGCGTTCGAGTGGCCCGTTCCAGCAAGGGCGCGTAGCGGCGCTGCAGCCAGACGATTACCGGCGATTCGCGCCCTTCGAGCCGCGCGTTACGCAGCAGGAGGAGACAGAGCGCCGGCGTCACCGTCATCGCCACGACGAGGGAGGCTGCAATTGCGAGCACATAGGCCGTAATCAGCGGCTTGAAGAAGGATCCAGTCAGGCCCTCCATGAACAGCACGGGCACGACCGCGACGACCACGATGAGCGTAGCGTAGACGATCGGCGCCCGCACCTCGAGCGAAGCGTCCAGAACGATGCGCGCGGTGCTCCGCGCATCTCCCGCCCGCCGCGCGAGACGCAGGCGCCGCATGATGTTCTCGACGTCGATGATCGCGTCGTCGACGACGATCCCCAACGCGATCACGAAGCCCGCCAGCATCATCGTGTTGACGGTGGCGCCGGCCTGGAACAGGACGAGGCCCGCCGCGAGCAGCGACAGCGGAATTGCGACGATGCAGACGATCGCGGTGCGCAATTCGTAAAGGAAGATGAATATGATTCCCACGACCAGCACGCAGCCCAGCAATAACGCCCACGACAGATTGGCGATCGAGTCCTCGACGAAAGTCGCTGGCCGGAAAATTGTCGTATCGATCTCGACCCCTGGAAGGCCGGGCTTCATCCTCTCCAGCGCCTCCTCCACCCCGCGGGTGACGGCGAGCGTGTTGCCCCAGGGGAATTTTTCGACGATGAGCATGAGGCCCGGGCCGTCGTTGATTACGGCATCGCCAATCATGCCCTGCGGTGCGTAGACAAGATTGGCCACGTCGCTCAGCAATAGCGGCGGCTTCCCGGCCGGTTTGGTCACCGGCACCTTGGCCAGCGTCTCCGGCGTAACGCCGACGCCAACGAAGCTGAGTTGAAAGCGCTGATTGGGTGTTTCGACGAAGCCGCCGGTGCCGATATGCGCGCCGCGGGCATAGCGCAGCAGGCCAACGTCGAGGGCATCGGAAACCGCCTCCTGCACTTGGTCGAGCGTAACGTCCACCTCGGCCAAGCGCTTCGGATCAACCATGACCTGAAGCATCTTGAGCTGCTCTCCCCAGATCGCGACGTTCGCAACGCCGGGAACGCCGAGCAACCGCTGCCGGATGGTCCAATAGGCGAGCATCGACAAGTCCATCACGGACTTGTCCTTTGAGGTAATGCCGACCTTCATGATCCGGCTGGTCGAGGACAATGGCGGCATCATGAAGGGCGGCGAGGCCCATGTCGGCAGGGTCTTGCTCGCGAGCGCCATGCGCTCGCTGACCAGTTGCCGCGCGCGGATTTCGTCGGCCCCCGGCTTGAAGATCAGCAGGATCGACGACAGTTGCGGCACCGACTTCGACCGCATCACGTCGACGCCAGGGACGCCGTTGAGCGCGTTTTCCAGCGGCACCGAGACAAGTTGCTCAACTTCGGCGGATGAAAGCCCAAGACAGATGGTCTGGATCTCGACCCGCGGCGGCGCGAATTCCGGGAATACATCCACTGGCACGTCGCGCAGGCGCGCCAGGCCAAACCAGATCAGCACCACGCCAAGGGCGAGGACGAGATAACGAAAGCGCAGACTAGAGCCAATAATCAGCCTCATCATCGGAAAAACATCCCCCCACTCGGGCCGAAGCCGCTGTGGAAAAACAATTTACGCGCAGCTAGTGACCTACCTTCACCTCTGTTCCGAAGACCTCCGGCACTCCCGCCGCAAGCACCTTCGTGCCGGTGGGTGGCCCGTCAGTCAGGTACACGTTGTCGCCCTTGATGGTATCGATCACCACCGCGCCGCGAACGAAGGTCAACGGATCGGCGCTGATATAGACCCACGTCTTTCCGGTCAGATCGTAGAGAACAGATGCGTATGGCACGATCCGGCGGCCCGACGGATCGGCGCGCACCTCGTCAATGAGGATACCGAGCCGTTCCGCCGCTTTTGGCGTGAGCGTGATCTTCTTGATCTTTGCGTCATTCGTGGCCTCGACCCGCGCGGGCGCGCTCTTTTTGACGTCCGACTCCGCGGCCGGGGCTGAGACACACGACGCGGCGAGGCAGGCGGTGGACGCGGCGACCATCAATACGCTGAAGCGCGCCATGAGACGTTTCTCCCTTTCACAACGTTCGAAGTGAAGCGCGCGGCGGTCATGACGCGGTCTCCATTTCAAGATCGAGCCGATCGGCGGTCCAGCCGGCGCCGAACCGCAGGTAAAGCGCCGGCAGCACGAACAATGTTCCCAGCGTCATGGTAAATACGCCGCCCAAGACCGAGAGCGCGAGCGGGTGCGCGATTTCGAGTCCGGCGACATCGCCCATGATCGCGAACGGAAGCACCAGCGCGAGCGTCGTCATCGATGACGCGATGATGCTCGGGAACTGTTCCTGCATGCCGCGACGCACCGGCTGTTCGCCGAACGGCTCACCCTCGTTCAATTGCAGATGCTGGAAATGGGCAACCAGACCTATACCCTGCCGCACCATCAGTGCGAGCACCGCTGCCAGACCCAGCAGAGAACCAAGCGAGAAGTGACCGTCATTGATCGCGGCCGCCGCCAGGCCGCCGAGTGCAGCGACGGGTACACCGAGCAGCGACAGGGCGCTGAGTGCCCAGCTGCGGAGCACCGCCTGCGTCAGCAGAAACATCAACACCGACGCCGCCGCCATGTAGCTGTATATCGATCGCAGGGCGGCTCGCTGTTCCTTGTATTCGCCGAGCACCTCGGCACGGTGCTCGAACGGGAATGCGATCTGTTTGACATTCCTGGCGACATCATCCGCCACATCACCAAGCGCCCGCTCATCCACTTTCGCGGAAACATCGATACGACGCGAGGACCCCTGTCGCTGGATGATGCTGGTGGCCGGCGCGATGCGGACGTCCGCAACCTCGGCCAGGCGAACCTGGGACCCGCTCTCGCTATTGATCATCAGATTCCGCACGTCATCGATGTTGTCGCGCAACTCCGGACGCCCCCAGACAACCACATCGAAAACCTTCTGGTCCTCGAAAAGCGCACCGACGGTGATGCCGCCGACCATCGCGGAGGTCGCCCTGCGGACATCGCCCGGCTTCAGGCCGTAGCCAGCCGCGCGATCGACATCCACCTTGACTTCGATCGAGGGTTCTTCGACCTGTAATTCGACCCGGGGGTTTTCAATGCCGGGGATCTTCGCCATCGCTGCGCGGATCTCCTCCGCCTTGGCACGAAGGATCTCAAGGCTGTTGCCATAGACACGGACGGTGAGGCTATCCGGGTCACCGGTGAGCGCCTCGCGCAGCTTCGTGGACAGGTATGTCCCAAGCTTGCCCCGCATCCCGGGATAGGCGGTGATGACAGCTTCGACGGCATCCACGGTTGTTTCGCGATCGGCCTTCGGATCGATGTTGACCCACACGTGCCCGGCGTTCACGTCCGTTGCGCGTTCGCAGTTACAAAGCAACGCCCGTCCGAGATCGGCGAAGGCGTTCTGCACTCCGGGAATCTCCCGCAGGTCTCGGATCAAGTTCTCGGTCGATCGGGTCATTGCCTGCAGCGACATACCGGGCGGCCCCTGCCATTCGATCACCAGATCCGTCTCTCTGAGGCTGGGTACTATATCGCGTTCGAGCGGGCTCCAGAGCGCGAAGCACGCGATCGCCGCCACGACGCAGGCACCGATGCAGGTGAGCGGCGCGCGGATGACGCGGCCGATGATCCGATCGAAAGGCCTGGCCAACCTATTGATCACCCAACTGCCCGTCGGGGTCAGTGGCGCATTGGCGAGCAGCACCGCGGCCAGCGCGGGGGTTACGATCAACGCCACCAGGATCGAGATGGACACGGCGGCAATATAGGCCCAGGCCATCGGCGCGAAGAACGCGGCGGACCGACTCTGCATGAACAGAACTGGCAGCACCGCGAGCAAGACGATCAGCGATGCGTACAGCATCGGCCGACGCGTTTCCAGCATCGCACGGACGACGACCATGAAGCCGGATTGACCGTCGCGTTGCGGCGCACGCAAGCGGCGCAGCACATTTTCGACGTCGATTATGCCGTCATGCACGATCACGCCGGACGCCATCAGCAGGCCGCCGACCACCACCATGCTAAGCGGGATTCCGGCGGCCTTTAACAGCAGTTCAGCGCAAACGAATGACAATGAGATCGCAACCAAAGCGATAACCGCGGTCCTCCAGCTGTCCATCAGAAGGCCAAGCACGATGGCGACCAGGATGATCGAAATGAGCATGGCCTTGCCCAGATTGCTGGTCGCGCGTTCGATGAAGCTGGCAGGATGGTAGATGGTCGGATTGATCTCGATACCGGGCAGCCCAGGTTTCAGTTCGTTGAGCGCCCGCTCAACGCCGCGCGTCACGTCCAATGTGTTGAAGCCGGGGAATTTCTCGATCGCCACCATCAGGCCGGGGTTTTCGCCGACGATGGCGTCTCCGATCAGCGCCTGATGCCCCTCCACGAGATAGGCGACGTCGCCGACGCTCGTGGTCGTGCCGCTGAGCGGCACCTTGGCGAAGGTACGCACGGTGGAGATCGGCAGCTGGTGACGGATGCTGAGCCGCTGGTTCGGCGTTTCGATGAAGCCGCCGGTGCCGGGCGTGGATGAGTTCAGGTAGGTGAGCGGCGAGGACCACACCGCCTCACCGGTCGTCTTGATCACCTGATCGAGCTTGACGCCCTTCTTGTTCAGGTTCCGGGCATCGACAAGCACCTGCACCTGCCGCTCGCGCTGACCCCATATCGAGACATTCGCCACACCCGGAACTCCGGCGAGACGCGGCGCGATATTCCAGCGCGCCTGAACGGACATGTCGATCAGTGAGACGGATTTCGAACTCAGGCCGATGTTCATCACTCGGCTGGCCGAGGAAACCGGCTGAAGCATAACCGGCGGGCTGGAGACGTTCGGCAGCGCGTGCGCCTGCGTCAGCCGCTCCTGCACCATCTGGCGCGCTTTCATCAGATCGGTGCCGGGCGCGAAGATCATTTCGATCGTCGAAAGTCCCGCCATCGATTCCGACTGGATGACCTGGAGCCACGGCACACCATTGAGCAGGTCCGCCTCCAGCGGCACGGTAATCAACGATTCGACCTCGGCACTGGAGAGGCCAAGCGATTCCGTCTTCACGGTGAGCGAGGGCAGCGCAAGTTCGGGGATGACGTCGAGCGGCTTGTTTCTGACGTCGACGGCGCCAAGGATCAGAAGGCCGCCAGCGACAACCACAACGAGGGTGCGTAAACGCACGCTAGAGGAAATGAGCCACGCCAACATTTCGAGCTCCCCTCCGTTTGGCCTCTAGTTGTATTTGACCTCTAGTTGAAATCGAACTCCATTTGAGAGGGCCCGTTGAATGCGGGATTTTCTGACCGCTGTGTCGCTCGCAGAGCAACGCAGCACGAGTTCGAATTTTCTATTGATTTTGCGCCGGCTTAAATTTGCTCGCGCTTACACGATCGTGAGGCTTCGCCGCAATCGAAATTCCACATTGTCGCCTTTCTAACAAGATTAAGGCGACGTTGCATTTTAAGTTGATGTTTCTGTTAGCACAATCTACCCATTTGGGTGCTACCCGGATTGGGTCACGTTGGTTTACCCAAATTGGACTGCGCGCAAATACACAAGCATCTGCCGCCACTTGAAGTTGCCGAACAGATCGATGGTAGTTCGCGGCCACACCCTCAATCCGGATACATCACTTCAGATACATCACTTCGTGGCGATTGAGTAATTCGCCATCAGTGTCATTGTGGTCCTAACGTTGTTGAGGGGCGTCCGGCAATTGTTTGATTCGTCTTGATGACTGGGACTCTATTCTGCAGTCGACATCACGAATGAAATGCTAGCGGAGAGAATCTGGCGCGAGCGAATTGTGGGCGAGTTAGTTCGGCTAATTGAATGACGTCGAACTACAGTCGTAATGAGGTCGCGCATGATCTCGGGTAAACGGGATCGGTTCGTTACTGGATCCAGGCGACGTCGGCAATCAGCAGAAACTGAGATGGTGGAGTCAGCGGTGCGCGGTTGGCATCGCGTCTACGGTGAGTACCCATTCATCTTTCGCGTTGTGCCGGCATTGTTCAGCCTCGTCCTGCTTGTCCCTTCTTATGCCGCCGCCGCGGAGAGCGAGGATGTGGCAGCTCTCCGACGCATGCTTGGGGAGCTCAAGGCGGAGAACCGCAAACTTTCCGGACGTCTCAGTGCCCTGGAAGGCGCGTCGGCGACGCGGCGTGTCAAGCCCGCTCCGGCGCGCCAACGTCCGGCATCTGCCGCGACAGCGGCGGCAGCCGCCCCCACGGTTGCCGCCCCCACGGTTATTGTGGCGCCGCCCGTCGCTCCGCCCGTTCTGCCCGAGCCGGATTTGTCCGAAGCCGCAGCGAAGAGGCCGCTTAACGCGCGTATAAGGGAGCTGGAGATCGGCTGGGCGGCGCAAGAAAACGCGACGCGACAGATCATCGGGGACTCGCTCTCGAAGACCGGACCGAAAATTAATAGCTTCCTCTCGCTGAGCGGCGTGATTGAAGGCCTGGCCTCGCGGACCGACTCATTCACCGGCCCTGCCCATGAAAACCTGTCGCTCGGCACAGCGGAACTCGATTTCGATATCAAGATGAGCGACTGGTTGACCGGTGCTCTGGTTCTGCACTTCGACAAAGGCACCGGTGCAATATTCCCGACCGGGAATCAACCGGTGGTGCCGACCAACATCGCTGGCATAGGCGTGGATCGCTTCACGCTTGATCGGACTCACGTTTTGGTAGGCGATCTGATGCAATTCCCGATCGCGGCCCGCTTCGGCGTGGAGGTTTTGCATTTCGGTACGTCCACGGGCGTGGCACGCCTGGATACGCTATCGATCGGCACTCCGCTGACGACCGAGGTGTTTGAAAACCGTCAGACTGCTGGAGGCCTGGAATTCGCGTGGCCAACCCCACCGCGGCAGCCGCCGCCGGCGCCTGTCGTTGTTCCGCGAGTTAGTCCGTTGGTTATCGCACCGGCGGTGAGCCAACTCGCGCGTTGGCTCGGCTACACCCCGCTTCCTGAGCGTCCGTTCCGGCCTACCCCAGTCACATTCCCCTTCGACCCGCCACCTTTCTACGGCTCAGTCATGACCTACAGAGGCAGCGACAGCATCATCCCCGGCCGGACGAAAATCGACGATTACAATGCCAGTCTCGGTTTCCGGACGAGGGGCCATTGCGGCGTGCCCTATGACCAGTTGACGAACTCGCTGATTTGTCCGTGGACCTTTGACTTCCACGTCGACTATGACACCTCGGTTTTCGAAAGCAGGTTTCTGCATTCGTCCTACCTGCCATTCCTGAATCAGATCGGCCGGATTCCTGGAGTGGCCGCGAGCGTCAAAGCCAGTTTCGGTCCGTTCGCGGTCGTCGGCGAGGTAAATGCCGCAATTCAGGACGCCAGGTTTATCGATGGGCTCGGCATTGCGCGGAACATGATGCCGATGACGTGGCAGGCCTCGATTGCCTACCAGTTTGACTGGAACCCATGGATAACTGAGATCGGCGCGCAGGGCAATTTCATCTCGGTGGGATATTCCGGCAGCCAAGACATGGCGGGTGTGTCGATCCTGCAAAACGGCATACCGACCCGGATCGGATTCGTGCCGCAACACCGGCTTTTCCTTACCGGAGGCGAGTGGGTGATGGATGGGCTGAAGGTGGCCGTGGAATATTCAGCCAACTGGGACTACCCGGTGAGCGTCGGCGGGACGGGCAAAGTCGCGCATGGCTGGTTCGGATTGATCCAGCTTAATTTCTGAGCCGTCTTCGCCCAGCACTATAAGGACGTGCGTGCCGAAACCCTGGAAGCGATTGAGAATATCCCCCGGGGACGAGCAAGCCGCGTTAGTAGCAACGCGGCTGGTCGCGTCTAGCGGGCTTGCGTGCGAGCACATCGATCTCATCGCCTGGATATCAAACTGAGAGTGTTTCGGAGCACTGATATCAGCTTCGAACGACTCGGTCCCGGCTACCGAATTGGTTTATTGTGGACCGATCTCGACCTGCCGCACGGCCGGCATTCGGGGAATCCGGGGAACAGTTCGATCCTCGAGGCCACGGTTGAGTCCCGATACGCCTCGTCAGAGATCGATTATCTCGCCCAACCGACGGGAGAACTCCATGAAGGCCATCGCACTGGGCGCATTCGGTGCTGCGCTGCTCGCATCCGCCACTTCCGCCGCGCCCCTCAACGCGACGACGATCGGCTCCGCCGAAGTCTCCAACGTCGATCAGGTCGGTCTGGTCTGCAACGAGTATTATGGACGCTGCTGGCGGACCCGAGGACCGCGCTATGTCCTGCGCTATTACTATGACCCCAGCTATTTCCCCGGCCGGGGCTACAACTACTACGCTGGCCCCGGCTACTACAATCGCGGCTACGGCGGACCAAGGTTCATCATTCGCGGTCGGTAGCCAGGAAGCAAAGGCCGCTCTGTCTACAGCGTACCCATTGATGGAGCATATTTATCTGGACAGCAAGCGCGTCAACTAATTCAGCTCGTTCCCGCTGGATGCCGGGAAGCGCGTCCGAATCTATCGCCGCCCAGCGCACTACCGTTTCGACGGCTAGCCAGGCGGTGTAGTCAAGCTGACCGGCCCAGCAAAGAGTTTTCGTCCTGCACTCCCAGCAATCGAACTACCGTAACATCGGGTGTCGATGCTGATCTTGCGTGGCTCGTTAATCCACCCCGCAATTCGCTCAAGGCAACCGTTGCGAGCGCGACTACGGACCACGGCGGTCGTCGCGCTCCTTGTCTTTCTTGCAATCCGCTGGTTTGCTGGCAATGAACTTTTCGAGGTTTGGCGCTGAGCCGCCTCTTTGAAAGTCCAATAAGTCCAACGACGGCGGCTCACCACCAGTAAGAATAGAGAGACAGGCATGGGCTTGGCCGCGATGATGCGCCTGATGATTGAATAGATGCAGCAGAATATCCGCGAGAACCTGTGACTGCGGCATTCCGGATGTGGTCGTAACTGTGAACGCCTCTCAGTGATGTATCCGGCACCGTGCTCAGCGGGGACCTTTTGGCGCAATACGACCATCAAAGTCGAATTGACATTCTTGATCGCGCGAAGAGAACGGCACAGCCGGGTAAGCGGCCGATGATCACGACTTACGCATTCTGATCTGCGGCGCACCATTGCGGCCGGCTACCATGTCGCAACACAACGGCCCGCCAGCGCGAACCGGCGGGGCATAATCGCAAAGACCGACAGCGCCGCTAGCCAACGCCGTAGGCTTGTTGAGAAAGTAGTCGCGGTTACCCAGCGCCTTCTCTGCGTACTGATCGATTGCAACGGTGATCGCCTGGACGTGTTGATAGCAGTAACCCTCTCGCGTGGCCCGCTGCCGCACCTCGGTAAGCGCGTCGATCCAGGGCGAGTTATCAGCCTTGTCGTCATACCATTTCAGTTGTTCGCGCATCACGCTGTCTTCCGTCTCGGACGCGCATGTGCTCGATTTCGGTCCGGACGTGATCTAGATCCATAGTGCTCCTCCATTGCCCTCTGGATTGTGCGGACGAGCCCTTCCGCCCTGCGCTCTAGCCGGTCGTAAAGGCGAAGCCGCCTGAACAGGATTTCCATTTCCCGATTGGTCTTCATTTCACGATAGTAAAAAACGTGAACAAGATGACAAGCCGCTAGGAATAGGCTGTGCTGGGACGGAACATCCAAGATCATTTGCCTGAGTAATATTATTGCCCTGGTCCGCCCCGTTCGAGGATCCCATCGTCTTGCCCGACGGCCGGAAGCTGCTCACGCTGAAGGACGCGGCCGACTACATTACGAAGCTGCCGAAGAAGGAATCCGACTTGCCGGAATGGCAAACGGCGATCGAGGTCTTGCTGTTATGCAGCCGCGGTGGCCCGACGATGATGGCCAGGATTGGGGGAATGAAGGCGTTGAACCGTGGTGTCGAGCGGGTGTTCAATCCCGATCGCAAAGAGACACATTGGGGGAAGCCGAAGCTCAAGAGGGACCAATGACTGTTTTTGTCGACACCAGCAAGCAGGTTGGCGACCGCGATCACCTCAAGGTCTTCGCCACCACGGACGCCGCGGAAACCTGGTTCGGGGAAAACGATCCCGAAGGCGTAGCCTTTGAGTACGACGTGCTTGAAAAGATAGAGGCCGCCGCGGCCTTACGTCCCCGTCCTTCGTTGTAGCAGCGCCTGTTCAACTTGGTCCGCGAGGACCGTGAGATGACTGTGGAGCCGGTCAAACAACTCGCGCTTGGCTTGGTCCGCGGCGAGATCCCGGATCAGAGCGCATTCGGCTGCGTCTTTTCGGAGCTTTTCGATCTGCGCCAGATAGTCCTGCACGTTCGATGTCCCGATTTTGTTTCCCAAGTTTCAACCCTGGAACAACGGAAGTCAATTCAACAGAGGCTAGGACACTCGGACAACGCAACGCCGCCTAGCGTTGAAACGGTCGCTGGCGGCGCTGAATCTCTGCCCCGGGAGGGTGAACAAAGTCCCGAATAAATGTTGGTCGCCCTTCGGCGCCAAAGGTTCACCCGAACATGGCCCGCCAACTGAGGCGGCCTTATTCGGGATGCAGGGCGGCTTTCTTTGCCTCAAGTTCGGCCAGCGGTCGGCTGCTTCTTGCGTCTGTTTGTCGTTGATCTGATCTCTGAGCCGCTTGTAGCGGGCGATGCTCTCATCGATTTTAGCGCATTGGTCGCACATGGGCTCACCGCTTGGATCAGGCGGGAGCATTGGGCACTCTCAGTCACCGACAATTGCCAATTCCGATCGGTGATGCGGGATAACAGCCGGTAGTGCTCGAGGTTTCAAAATGCCTTTGGCGGCTGAAGTCCCGGCGGCGAAAGCCACCCGGCCATATGGGACGCAGTATCAAGTTGCCTGATCTTCTTGCGTATGGCGTCGAACTCAGGACCAGGTTTGAGCGTGGCGAGTTGAGCTTCCAGCTTGGTCTTCTCGACAGCAATGTTCTCTTCAAAGGTGTGGGGGGCGGATCGGCGACGCTGCATGACACAACCTCTTGCTTACGGGTCCTGACCGTAGGGTTTGCAAGTTCCGATCCTAATATGCAGATGACCGGCCGTCGGTTCCATTGTAGTCACACATACTGGATAGCGCCCAAAGAAGGGGCCCGCCAGCGTGAACGGCGGGCTCCGCTAATTCGCGTAACCAGCTTGCTCAGACAAGCCCAGACCGTTGGGAGGTTGGAATAAACAGGGATGATTGGAACTTCTGTGGGCTGAGAGAGTCGGAACGGGCTTCCGGTTTTCAGCCCCCAAAGCCCCAAACCGGGAGAAGGCGGGCCCAGCTTTCTTTCCAGTAGCTGGGGCCGTTGCCTTATCAGAAGCCGCCGGCTGCGAAAACAATCGCCGTAAATGTGAACAGTTCACAGACAGTCCGAGTTTGGCTGCCCTAACATTGTGCCATTCACTTCCATACGGTCATTCACTTATTCTTACTTGCAAATCGCCCGGCCAAAAGCCGGGCTTTGCCCGGCTTTCGGAACGTAGCCTGACGGGTGTCCTCAGCGGCGGCAACGAAAGAGGCTGCAACTTGGTCTCCTTTTCCGAATGCACCAAATCCGCAATCGCTTAGGAGACAAGATGCATTCATCGCCACCCTGGAAATGGGCAATCTTCCTCTTGATAGCTTTGTGCTGCGGCATCTACGTTTGGACGCTCCAATAGCTCTGAAGCCATCCGCCGGGTTGTAGAGTTGGGGCTGAAGGCGAAGAAGGCCCAATCTTGAATTTTTTCGCCGTCATGACGCAGCCGCCTTGCCGCGTCGAGGATCAAAAGCGCGTCCTCTCTGCTCTCGGGTAGCTGCGCGGCAAGCTGGATTGCGTGGCGTCGATGCCAAGGCTGTTCTTTCATGCCCCCATCTCCGGCGGCTGTTGCTTCGCCTCGTTCGTCTCAGTCGGGGCCACGGGAATCTGTTGGCCAACTCGCAATCAGCCTTTGATTTCATTTGATATTTTTTCCGATCAATTTTGTAGTAGCTCTGAGCAACCGAAATCTAGAATTGCCTCGAACTGATCAAAACGCGCTTCATAATTGCGGTACGTTGACCAGCGCATCCATTTGGGCTTCGGCGGAAGATCCCAGTCGGCCGGATCGAGATTGGCAATTAGACGGGTCTTGATTTTATTTTTCCCGTGCCAAGCACGATCGTCCCTATCCAAGAACTGCGATGCATAGGCTACTTGTCTACGCCAAGTCTGGCGGCTACAAAATCTGCTTGCTCCAGGCGGCTTCCAGAGCACCGAGGCGAACCGGCGCAAGAAAAATCAAGCTGTTACAACTGGCTGCTAATTGTTCCGAGCCGCACGGAAGCGGCACGGCGGCTTCGGTATTTGTTCTCGCGCGCACACAAAATGAAAACTCGCCTGACGCTGCGATACTACTTTCCGCCGGATACCTGACGTCCCTGTGCAGGTCTGGTAAGAGCTGCGGATCTGGAACTGGACATACGCGCAAAGCATTTATGGGTCTCTCAGTCTCTGTTGGGAGCCGGCAGATGCAAGAGTACCGCGCGTTCATCATGGGGCCAGACGGCCATGTCCAGAATCGCGTTGATCTGCGGTGCAACGATGAGAGCGAGGCTATTGGGCTCGCCAGGCAGCTCGTTGACGGCCACGACGTGGAGCTATGGCAACTGGTTCACATCGAGACCTTCAGGCACACGTCCGAGCGGCCAGTCCTGAGGCAGTCGATTACTGCCGCTGGCGCTCGCTGATCTCAGATTCAGCTTGAAGCCAAAAGTCCAAGTCGCGGTCTGCAGGGCATCCGTTCTGTTCCCAAATTTCCCTGGCGCGTGCACTGATCGCCTGCTTTGTGCGTCTCGCCTCCAGACGCTGCCGCAGCCTCTGCCTGAGATCCTCAATCCAAGCCCTCAGCCGCTCCACGGTCGTCTGGTCAGTGATGCGCGAAGCAATCCGGGTCGCTTGGTCGATCTTGCGCTCTAGTTCCCGGGGATCTTCAAGCTGATCCATAGACCATCTCCATCAAAGGAAGACGTTCAGGTCACAGTTTTGTTCATATACGATGATGGATACGTTCTAGACGGCCGGGCGAGCGACGTTTCGCGGGTGGCCTTACCAGGCAACCCCGCCTGGGTGAGCCCGCCGTAGGAACGATCGTTGGGCCAATCGAATTGAATCCGCGCAGCGTTAGGCGCGTACCATGAACAACACGGATCAGGAAATTGTATTGCGGGCTCTGGAAGATGCCAGGCGCATCCTTGGGGAATACGTGTGGCCCGGTATCGACGCTAGCCAGACGGTGCACAGCCTCATCGCGGTCCTCGATAGAGATGAGGTCGTCAACGCTCTCGTTCGAATGAAAAGGCGCCGCACCCTTCGCCTAGTGGAATAGAGGGCCGCATTGGCTGACTGAACAGTTCGACCTTCATCAAAACTCATTTTGAACAGGAAGACAGCGTTGCTGGCCGGGAGGATTTCACATGAGACAACTGTGCTACAGCACACGAGGTTCACGCGCTGCTCAATACAGCGCATCCGCATGCGGGCGATAGCAATTTGGAAAGAGCTGCCGAGCTTGCATCCATTGTGATCGACAACAAGTTGGTAGCTGGTGACGACGTGCGGCAGTCCACTTTTCTTACCATCCAGAAAGCAAGACAAGCGATCGATGATGGAGCAGGCGCAGCCAAGGGGCAAGAATTGCTTTTGGATGCTGTCAGAAGCGCTGAGCAATGGGTGAGGTTCGCTTGTTCAGAAGCTGATCGGCAGGAATCTGCAATTCCTTAGCTCGCTCTTGTCGGTCCTTTTCGCGGAACTCCCGTTCACGTCGCTCGAATGCGGCCAACTCGCTTTGCACTGCTTCGAGAAAGCGGTTCCGTGGTGTGATTGCCAACTGTGTATGTCCTGTCATCACGCACCCTACGATTTGCCCGAGCCTTTCCACTATCCAAGTGCTGGAACGGGGGAAAGGTTCGGTGCCGTAAAATTACGGATTTATGACGGCAAGCTAGTTAGGAAATCAACTTAGAACAGTCCAGTACCGCAGCCGACACGCAAAGAGAGGCGAAAATGGCCAGCCAGCGTGAACGGCCCGGCCCGCCTTGAATTTCCAGGAAATCGTAATCCGCCCGCTTCGTCGCGCAAAGCTAACCGACACCGTAGGGCTTGTTGAGAAAGTAGTCCCGGTTGCCCAGCGCCTTCTCTGCGTATTGGTCGATCGCAACGGTGATCGCCTGGACGTGCTGGTAGCAGTGACCTTCACGCGTGGCACGCTGGCGCAGTTCCGCGAGCACGTCGATCCAGGGCGAGTTATCCGCCTTTTCGTCGTACCATTTCAATTGTTCGCGCATCACCAGCTCCGGCCGCCAAGCACGCGCCCCTTCGTTGACCGCCCTCCTCCTTCTTGAGCCGGTCCCGCTCGGCGCAAAGGTCTTCGATCTTCGCCAGCATTCTCCCAAGCAAAAGCCCAGCCGATGCCGTTCCGATGCCGGCGCGTTGAAGCTGGAGGATCTCCTTACGCTGTCTTCCGACTTGGACGCGCATGTGATCGATCGGAACGGACGTGGTTCAGACCCATAGCACTCCCTCATTACCCTCTGGATTGTGCGGACGAGCCCTTCCGCCCTGCGCTCTAGCCGGTCGTAGAGGCGAAGCCGCCTGAACAGGATTTCGATTTCACGGGCGCTTTTCATTCCGCGGATATAGCACAAAAGGTGAACGAGTTGGCAAACCGCTGGGTATTGGGGACTGGGCCAGCAGCGATGCCAATGCTTGAAATTAGCAGTGGCGTGCTTTGGAACTCAGGAGCATGATCCAGCGAATGGCCTATTGGATACATGCCAGGATCAAAGACAGCGACGGCGCTTTTTCGGTGGTGGTGGACACGGCCAAGACGCGCTGGCGAAGCTGGCTGAACTGGCCGAGTTAGACCAGGTCGAGGTAGCCGCTATGGATCTGTCGGGCGCAATTATCGAACTGGCGACCCTTCAGGCCGAGGCAAATCAAGCCCCTAGTTTCGGAAAGACGGCCGGCGTGTGCCCTCCGGCGAGCGCAGTCGGCAGAATTTGAGTGTCCTTGGCATAATTGAGCGCCAGATTCTGCCGATTGTTTTCCATTTGTTCCGAATTGATCCCCTTAGGTTGCCGTCCGTGATTTGCGCCTCAGTAGTTTGCCGGAGTCTAGAATTCCCTGCGGTGCGGGCCGTCTTGGATCCGATGTCCGAAAGCTCTGGGCATGGCGAAGCTAAAGAAGCGCAGCAGCGGCGTCCGACGGCGCACGTCAGACGCTCCGTATAACGCAACTACTTCGTGCAGAAGTACGACATCTCGCTTGAGCAGGCCCAAGAGCTGATGCGAAAAATCGGCCGCGACCGCGACGAGCTCAACGAGACCGCAGCAAAGCTTTTTCGTAAGTAGACCACTACAGCGAACGCCTCGTTGCAGGCGCAACCCTCGACTGTCGGATAGAACCGCAGACTCGGATATCCAGAGCGCATGCCATTTTTGGTGCAAGCCTCCGCGGACGGTCAAACGCTGGCGGTGACGACCGCAACCGCGAAGGAAGCGTTTGCAAAGGCCGTCGAGTGGCAAGTCGTCGGAAGGTGCACGCAAGTCACCATTAGCGACAGTAGCAACACCTATTCTACAGACGCATTTGCACTGGCGATGGCGCTCCTGGAAATTGCGAAAACAGTCAACAGCGCTTCCGAGGAAAATAATGAAGTACGCCGCTGAGCGTCCTTTCGCCGAACCTGAGAAGGCTGCGCGACGCCTGTTGGAGCACGCGCACGCCTTCGAACCGATCCAGGATGGTCGCATCTATATCGAAAAGCTCAACGGCCCTTTCCTGTTCGGCGACAAGGGCACGCCCGCGGAATATAGCGCCGGCCTAAAGCGTGCTATTGAACGAGGCTGGTTGGAAATTCATGACAGCGGAACATTTGTTAAGTTCACATCGGCAGGCGCTGATCTGTTCGCCTAGCGTTGATACTGGCGTCGGAATCGCGTTGCAATAAACGCGGCATCGCTCCCCACACTTCGCCGGGAAAGTAACGTTAATTTTCTGTTTCGATTGTCGTTAGAATTTTATCGATTAGTCTCATCGTCAGTCGCGCGGGGCTCAATACCGAACGATCAGAGGCCAGTCCGAAGACCGCTCGGTTTTCACGGCCTCGCCGAAATCAAGCAATGGAACCGGTCACGAACCGGCAATTGCGGCAAAGAGCCTTCCGGTGACCGCCCGGACGGCTCATGCTTATTGTTGGCACACCTCAGCTCGGATGCGCGGCCGTTCAACCAGATCGCAAGGTTGCACGAGGCGCTGACAAGGAAGACAAGGCTGCGGCATGAAGTTCGCCAGCGCCCGCCCCTACGCCGACCCAGAAAAAGCCGTCCGCCGGATCCTCGAGATCGCGGGCATCTAGGCATCGACGGCTAGTTGGGCGGAAATAGCACGTACAGGGGCGAGTGCGACCCCCGCCGCCGGACGCTGGGCAGGATCCAAGCCCAATCGGCGAACGCAGCGCGAGCGCCATGTCACCAAATCGCCTAATGACTCAACGACATCAGTTCGCGCGTTCACAGGCGACGTCCATGGGTGCAGCAATGGTGCGCTTCGGTCAAATCTATATCTCACGCCGGCCCGAACCGGGCTCCTCATGGTCGCACTGTTTTTGCTTGGTGGGCTCGCCCTTCGCGCTATTTCAGTGTCCGACAGCAGCGAGGTGCGCACGCTCGGCGCGCCGGATAAGCTCGGCGAGGTAGCTCCCGATATTGGCATCCGGGACCTGAGACGGTCGCTGCGATAACCGACTGTCGCCTGGGCGGCGGCTTCGATAATTTACGAATACGTTCCGACAGACGGCCTCACCTGAAGCCAGGCTATCGCTCGGCGAAGCCGCTGGACGGAGAGGTCGTTGCGCCGTTGGGCGGAGTAGCGCCGGAGAACGGTGTCCACCAGGACTCCTCGCTACCTCGGTTGCAGGGGTCCGGGTCGGCCCCGCGGTAGCCTTGGCATTCGGTCACCGCACCTTGCTCGATCGGCCGCCTTGCGAGTAGCGCTCGGCGGGGCGCGTGCCGGACGGGCGCGGCTTGCGTTGCGGACCGGGAGGCATGGCCCCCGTCTCGAACCTTCTTGGCGCGTTCTTGTGTCCCTGCCCGGACGCCTTCCCGCGGGCTGGTCTGGGCCTGTGCGTTCACGCCCGCCGCCCAGGCACGAAATTGCTGGAATAGAGCTTCCTTGTCGGTCTCCGACTGGTTCTCAGCGGCGGCGGGGTTCTCTCCAGACACCTCAAAGCGTTGCCTAGGCGGCTCGACGCCGTGTTTGTCGAGCCATTGCTGCGCCAGCGGCAGGCGATTCCAGCCCGAGAGTGGCGCCGGCAACGAGACTTCCTTCCACTTGGGATGGAATGGCGGGCCCTGCAACGTGGCGAATTTCTTGAAAAACGCGTCAACGAACAACGCGAGCTTGCGGCTGCGTTCGGAGCTGGGTGGCCAGTTGTATGCTGCGAGCACCGCCGGCACGGCGATCGTATCGACTGTCTCCCCTTCGGCAATCAAATTCGGATAGTCCTTCGAACTCAGCGTCGCTGGCAGATAGTCGTTCTGCAGGGGCTTTGAATAATAAACCGCGGCCAGATGAAAGCGGCCGTCATTATTGAAGGTGGTGACCGACAAATACGGCTTGCCGCCAACCACGACGACGGCATCGATCTCGCCCTTCTTCAATTTTTCCATAGCGATGCGCTGCTCGACATAAACGAAGTTCGCCTTGATCCCGAGCCGCTCGAAAATGGTCAGGGCCGTCACGAACGTGCCGCCATTGGGCAGGTCGACGCTCACCGTTTTGCCTTCGAGATCGTCCAGGCTCTTGGTGGTCTTTGGTGCAATAACCTGCATCTCCTCATTGTAGAGCTTGGTCACATAGGTGAACTGCTTCTTAATGCCGCTGGCAAATCCCTTTCTCTCGAGGTAGTCGAGCGTGTCCGCGCGTACGATGCCGAGATCGACGCCCTTCAGGAAAAGGATGTCGGCAGCGCTCTGCACCGAACCTCGACCAACGATCGGCAGCACCCGCAGTTTGCCGTCGTCATCAAGAACGGAGGCAAGGTCGGCGCCGAACTGCACATAGGTGCCTCCGATCGTGCCGGTAAGCAGCGTGACGGTGTTCGCGTTCAGTGCTTTCTGTGTCGAGACAGAGCCGAATTGGAAGATCGCCCTCAGGCTGTCGCTGACCTTGGCCGGGTTATAGTCGATCTGTTCAGCGTGGGCCGCATCAACACCGGGAGCCATCATGATCATCACGATCGTCATCGGGGCTAAAAACTTTCCAAGATACTTATGCACGGCATCCTCCTGATATGCATAAATCAGTTCTGAAGTTTCGTGAGACGCTGTTGCGCGTCGGCCGAGCCAAGGCTGGCTGCCTTGCGGTACAGTCGCGCGCCGCAGCAGGATCGGGTGTGATGCTTCGCGTATCGCGCGCTCCGAGAACATCCGGATCATAGGTCCGCGCCAGCAAGAACGCGGCGGTTGCGTCCTGCGCGCCGGCGGCGCGTTCAAGTAATAACCGCGCCGGGGCGACGTCGCCGACCGCCAGCAGGCGCTTGGCGCGTGTCACCAGCGAAAGCAATGTTTCGGCGTCGAGCGCTTTCGACGGCGCCGCCCGTTGATTTCCCTTTGCTTCGGCTTTGGTCGGACCCTGCGGCGCGGTGTGATCGGTGCTTGCGGTCGCCTCTCCGCGCGCCACAGTCGCCGGCCCCACCTCGTTGACTGAATTCTCCGAGTCGAGCTTGCTCGAGGCGGCCTGCTTTGCCGCTCGATCCGTGATCGCGCCGCTTGCGGCCGATCTTGCTTTGTCGACAATTACACGCGTGACATCGGAATAAGATACCGCTGCTAAGATGATCGCGAACGTCAGACCAGCAAGCCCAACAATCCGCGTGAGGTTGGTTGTCGGCCGGCTCGGGTTAGACGATGCAAAATGCCGTGGATCAGGCTCGGACAAAAACAAAGGAACGGAACCGTCGTCGATAAATTCCGATTCACGCGTCGCAGCCATTTGGGATCTGTCGAACGTAAGGGCATTTGGATCCCGCAACAGGCGATGCGTCCGCTCCATGTCGCTCTTCCCTCATTAACCGCAACGCGGGGAGCCCCCCGGTGCTAAGCACCGGTCCATTCACACACATAGAGGTGCCAGAGAGCCCGGCACACGGCCTAACCTTCCCACTCGGCGATCGTTCCTCAGCGAACGACCGGCCGCAGCGCGCTTACAGCGAGGAAACTGCGCACCAGAGTTGCTGCGCGCGATCAGCGCTACTGGTGGGTTGAATCGGATGTCGTGGGAAGACGTTTTGCCAGTGGCGAGTAAGTTTGCGCGCGCGACATCGTGGTGCCGGATCAAGTCGTCGCCACTATAAGCGGCCGCTTAGGCCTCGTCACTTTGGCCTGAACCAGTTGACCGTCTCGTACATGGGCGAGGTCACCAGGAACCTCCAGTATTTGGCCGTTGCCGGAGTGAACGCGCCAAGACTGACGGTCGTTACCGGTGGTGTTGATGGCGCCTCCCGCGGGCGCTCCCGAGATCGCCGGCGCCGCATTGATCGTGATCTATTGAGGGAGCGCGGCCTCGTCCATCTCCCACCACCAGTCACCCCGGAATGGCTAATTTTGGCTGGGTCTTATTCTTGGCGATTGGGCGCATGTCACGTGAACAGAAGATCACCTTCGGCGAGAGGCGCGAAAAGCGGCGCCACGAAAATACTTGTGCATTGCGTCTGCGGTCGCGCAATCGAGATGGACGCCGGCGGCTGCCTGATGATAGGCGCCCCTCCGATATCAAGCCGCGATTCTCCTGCCAGGCGTGAGGTCACCGAGGCGCTGAGGTCCGACCAAGCTATGGGCCTGCAAGAATGGGCACTCGATGAAATACGCCTCCCCTCGCCCCTATGCCGATCCTGAAAAGGCCGCGCGCCGGATCCTCGAAATCGCCAACGCCGTCGAGCCCATTCAAGGCCGCATCCACATCGAGAAGATCAATGAGCCGTTTCTGTTCCGTTACCGCGGCAGCCCGGCCGAGTACGGCGCGGGCCTTAAACTCGCGGTCGAGCGCGGCTGGCTGAAGATGCACGAATCCGGAACTTTCGTCACCTTCACGTCGGCCGGCGCCGAGCTGTTCGCCTGACGAGCAAAGAAAGCCCAAAATTTTTGCGGCTCCCTTGAAACCAAAACCGGTTTTCCTCATTTTTTTGTCGCCACCCAGGCGGTGGTGTCCGGGTGCCTGATGGGCCCGGGCTGGAGACGGGCACCGGTCGTGTCCGGTGCCGCTCGTAACCAACTTGCTCATTGGAGGATTTGGCTATGCGCAGTTACAACTTTGAACCTCTCTGGCGCTCGACCATCGGCTTCGACCGCCTCTTCGATC
>NZ_JADPJL010000029.1 GCF_023073415.1 Bradyrhizobium sp. 190
GACCAGGCGGAAGATGTTATCCAGGATCTTCGCGTCGCTCGGGTCCTGCTCGAACCGCACCAACTGATTGTCGACCGTATCCAGGCTCTCGCTGGTTTCCGTCAGGAACTCCCGCAAAAGGTCGTCCATATCAGCATGCCTTCCAAAAATCAGATATCGGCCTTCTGCAGACTAGCCCTCCGGATTTCACGGCTCCGTTAATTTCACCGTCCGTGCTAATACGGATATGGTGAACAAAATATCGTCATGGACTGTTCGCGGCGGCGGTCGACGACATTTGCTCGGTCGACGACGATGAAGCCATAGCCTTGTAGCCCGGGCGAGCGAAGCGACCCCGGGAGCGGTGCCGGACGAATAGAATGTGGGAAGTTGTTACCACCGTTCCTCGGGGTCGCTTCGCTCGCCCGGGCTACAGCAGCCGGATCCTTGTCGAGCGCGCCGGCGGCAACATGGGCGTTGGCGGCGTCGATCATGATGCGGGCGTCGGCACAATCCCCGTTCGACGACGCGGGTGAACGCAGCGGCTCACGACGTTTGCGAATCATCGTTCGTGCAAATAGGCGGCGGATATACCGCCATAGCGTCTTCAGGGATTTTGAAACGAAGAAGGCGGCGGGGTTTCCCCCGCCGCCATTATTGTTGAGATTGCCGTCCCGCTTAGCGCAGGAGCTGCAGCACGCTCTGCTGGCTCTGGTTGGCCAGCGCCAGCGCGGACACTGCGATCGACTGGCGGGTCGACAGCGCCTGGCTGTTCGCCGCTTCCTCGTTGGTGTCGGCCAGCGTCAGGTTCGACGAGCCGGTCTGCAGCACGTTGATCAGGTTCTTCGAGAAGTCCTGACGGATCTGCACGATCGACAGGTTCGAACCGAGGGCGGACGCCTGCGTGCGGAGAGTGGACGAAGCCTTGCCAAGGCTCGTGATCGCCGAGTTCGCCGAGGAGTTGTCCAGGAAGTCCGTGCCAGCGGTCAGCTTGGACAGGCCGAGGCCCGTATAGTTGAACAAGACTCCCTGGATCGACAGGGTCGACTTGCCGGTTTCGTTGAAGGTCAGCTTGAGCTGATCGCCATTGAGCAAGTTGATGCCGTTGTACGAAGCATCCTGAGCCGTAGAGGTGATCTGGTCCAGGATGTTGTTGTACTGCGACACCAGGTTAGCGCGAATGAGCTGCGCCTCGGGATCCAGGACTGGAGCAGCCCCCGCCAGGCCGTTAAACGGCGTGGCACCCGCAGCCGCCGTACCGCCGATGGCTCCGATGGTCGAGGAAGCCGCTTCGTTGGTCGTCGTGATGGTGATCCGTCCAGTCGAGTCGAGCGACGCCTGGAGGTTGTTGGCGGCGAGCGCGGAGTTCAGATCGTTCAGCGATTTCACCGTGCCGCCGGTGCCGTCACCGAAGGTAATGTTGGTAGCAGTGCCGTTGCCGGTCGCGCCGATGGTCAGGGTCAAGCCGTTAAGCGCGCTGGTGCCGCCGCCACGGGTGGCAGTGTTGGCAGCAGCCGCGCCGAGGCCGAGGGCGGTCAGGACGCCCGCCGAGCCGGTCACGGCAAGGTCGGCGGCAAGGCCGGTGTTGAGCTGGATCGCGCCACCACCCGTAATCGTCGAGGCGTTGGTGGTGTTGCCCTGCAGCGTGTCGATCGCGGCGACCAAGTCGCTCAGGGTCGTACCGATGCCCATCGTGCGGGCGTTGCCCGTACCGGCCAATGCACCGTTGCCGGCGGCAAAGGTGATGGTGATGCCGTTGACGGTGAGCGTGTCGTTAGCGGCGATTGCCTGGGCGGCACCGCCGTTGGTGGTCAGGCCCGACAGCAGCGTCGCACCGGTCGCCGCGGTCGCGGCAGCCGAGAACAGGCCCGCGCCGGCGGTCGCGGCGGTGTTGGTGAAGGCCGAAACGGTACCGCGAAGATCCGAGGCAGTTGCGCCCGTGATCGCGGTTGTGGTGACGCTGGACTTGGCAGAGTAACCCACCGCAGCTTGCAACGCCTGATTGGCAACGGACTTCGCGCTGTCGACGAGCTTCTGCAGCGAGGTGATGCCGGTGTTGGCGGCCTGCAGCACCTGAACGCCGTTGCTGACGCCGTCGAGCAGGTTGTTGATGTCGCTGGCGCGGTTGTCGAGCGAGGCGGCCGTGAAAAAGTTGGTTGGATTGTCGAGGGCCGTGTTGACCTTCTTGCCGGTGGCGAGACGGTTCTGCGTCGTTGAGAGCAGATCAGCGGTCGACTGGAGGGAGAGGAGGTTCTGGCGAACCGACGCGGAGAGGACAATGCCTGACATGTCTATTTCCTTCTGGTTTCAAAGCCATTTCTTTGGCCCTGCCAGCAATACAGAGCGAGATTTAACAATGCCTCAACTTGACGGCTCTGATTTGCAGCAATTGGACACTGAACTGCCAATGGTTAAAGCTGACCTAAGCAGCAAACCGTAAAAACACGGTTAAGTGGCCGTGACCGCGGCTCGCAAAAATTCTGGCGATTGCTGCGGCGAGAAGTTCGCCGGCCGCTAGTTCGACTGGGCGATGCCGCTGAAGCGTGACCGGGCTTCGGCAAGACATTCGTTGACGACCGCCAGCAGCGCCCCCGGCGTGAACGGCTTGCGCAAGCAGCGTGTGGCGCCGAGTTCGAGCGCCATGCGCAAAAAGTCCGGCGCCGGCGAGTCGAGGTTGGCAAAGGCGTATCCCGACATCGCAACCAGGGGAACCGCCGGCGCGCGCTCGTGGAATATCCTGATCGATTCGAAGCCGCGCATGTGCGGCATGAAGATGTCGACGAGCATCAGGTCGAAGCAGGAATCTTCCAGCGCATGAAGCCCGGCTTCGCCGCCATCGGCGATCGTCACGTCAAAGCCGTGACGATCGAGATAGATCTCGATGGCCGCGCAGACCATCGGATCGTCATCGACCACCAGGATGCGACGCATGACCACCTCTCTCGTGGCGGCGGGTGCTCAATGCGCCAACCCCTCCTGAAAAGGGACGACCCTTCCTGAAAAGGGGACGACCTTCCACACGATCGCGCAGGCGGTTTTGCCTTGCGAATCAGTGCGCTACCGCATTTCTGCGGCTAATCGCCGGGCTGTCTGCCCTCTACAGTGTATAAGGCCGGTTCCCCAACCTGGCGCCGTCAGAGCGGGAATTTATGCTCGGTCCCGGCACGCGGCGCCCGCGCCACCGTTGACGCGAGACGTTCGATCTGCCGCGTTCAATGCAAGCGGCATTGCGCCCTCTCGGCAGTTGCGGATCTGGCATTCGCGTCGTTCTGCCCGCATCTCGAAACAGCCTCGGCGGTGCTCCGCGACGGACCGGCGCTGACCGATGCGCTCGTCGTAGAGCCGGCGCGACCTCCGTCGTCAACGCGGATTTTCGAGCCGCCGCCGAGCAGGGCCGCGCATTTCAAGAACACCTGGCACGACATGAGCAGCCCGGGTTGATCGAACGCCCGGCGATGTGCTGCGCGCAACAAATGCGTCTCACCCGGTCGAGCCGCGCTTGTCGCGGCGATATTGCCCGCGCGGGATTTTCGCGGCGGGCGCTCACCTCTCTATTATGCGGCCCGGTGCGGGCGCTGACTGCGTGCGTCTATTTTGCCTGTTCTGCTTGCCGGGAAAATGTGCAAGGATCGCCCTGCATTTCGGATTGCGCATTGGACGCCAGAGACCGGCTTGGCCCGTAAGGCAGGAGACTGCTTTGGATTCAGCCCCTCGTTCTCAGAATGGTTTTTTGTCCTCGCTGACCGCGGACGACTTCGAACTGGTTCGTCCGCATCTGCGTGCCTCGGATCTCAGCCAGGATATGGTGCTGGTTGAAGTCGACGAAACGCTCAAGCGTGCGTACCTTCCGCACAAAGGCGTTATCTCGCTAGTCGTCAAGCTCGCGCGCGGCGAGCATGTCCAGATCGCGATGATCGGCCGCGACAGCATCTTCGGCGCGTTCTCCGCGCTCGGCGACCCCGTTGCGCTGAACACCGCCGAGGTGCTGGTGCCCGGCGCCGCCTCGACCATCGATCTCGACCAGCTTCGTATCGCCGCCGACCAGAGCGCCACGTTGCGTACCGCACTGACGCGGCACGGCCTCGCCGTCTATGCGCAAATCCAGCAGACGGCCGGCTGCAACGCCTCCCACACGGTGGAGTCCCGGCTGGCGCGATGCCTGTTGCATACGCGCGACCTCTCCGGCAGCGACAAGCTCGTCCTGACCCAGGAAGCGATGGCCCAGATGATCGGCGCGCGCCGCAACAGCGTCTCGCTGGTGGCCAACACGCTGCAACAGGCAAACTTCATCCACTACAGCCGCGGACATATCGAAATCACCAATGTGGACGGCCTGATCAAGACTTCCTGCGAGTGCTACGCGACGGTCAAGTCGCAGTACACGAGGCTATTGCATCCGCGCATCCACTGCGCGGCCGCATAACCGCTTGCCGCGACCGGCGGCGGCCGCGGCCCGATCTATGATACGCATCGCGCCGTCGTTGCGCGCAAGGATTGCGAATCCCCTGCACCCTTACCGTATTATTACGGCCAATCCCGGCCTTTGCGACGTTTCGACCGGCGCCGAGTTAACGCGCTGTTCAATGAGCCCTGATAGTTGTCACGGTGCTGACGGGTGCGGGTTCGAGAAAAGGCAATCGAGACTCTTCGCGGCAACGCGCATTCACCTGTGTTCGGCGGCCTGCTGTTTGCGCGGAGTTAAGGACATGGCTTTTGACTTGTCGATGCCGATCCTGGTGGTCGATGACTACAGCACCATGATCCGTATCATCCGCAACCTTCTCAAGCAGCTCGGATTCGAGAATGTCGACGAGGCCAGCGACGGATCGGCCGCGCTCGCCAAGCTGCAGACCAAGCGCTACGGCCTTGTGATCTCCGACTGGAACATGGAGCCGATGACGGGCTACGACCTGCTCAAGGAAGTCCGCGCCAGCCCGGAATTCTCCAAGACGCCTTTCATCATGATCACGGCTGAATCCAAGACCGAGAACGTCATCGCCGCGAAGAAGGCCGGCGTCAACAATTACATCGTCAAGCCGTTCAACGCCGCAACGCTGAAGACCAAGATGGAAGCGGTGTTTCCCGACGCAGCCGGCTGACATCACGCCGGAAGCGCCGAGTCTTTCAGAGCCGCACTTCGCATCCGATCATACCTGCTGCCGATCGACATGAATGCGGCGAACCTCACGAGAACTCCTGCCAAGATCGATTCGCTCCGCGCCACAGATGCGCGGTTAGCCGTACTTCTACGGTTTGAGATTTTCACCTCCGGATAACGTTGACTGAGGATAGTGCGGGGACCAACGGAGTCCCCTCATGTTCACGTTTGAAACGAGCGATCAGAAGGAAGTACGGCGTTTCCGTATCGCCCAGTTCAATGGCAGGACCGCAACTATGCGTTCGGCCGGATCGGCGGTCACCGGCCACGTTCGATCGATCGTAGAAAACAAGTCGAGCGTTCCAGCGGCGTGGACCATCACCATCATCCCGGAAGAGCCCAAGCCGACGCTCTCGTTGCGGCCCGCGCCGCGCGCTCGCTCCTTCGTGGAAGACATCTGCTGAACGGCAGAACGCGCGATCTCGCAGCCCCGCCCGGCCTGCCCGCTCAGGGCATATCGCCAACCTGAAGCCGCGCACTCAGCGGCGCACCGCAGGCATCATTCCGGGAAAAATCAGGCGGGCTGCAGCAGCGCCTTGCGAACCAGATCCGCGGTGTTGCGGGCGCCAAGCTTGCGCATGGCCTCGGCGCGATGGCTCTCGAATGTCCTTGGGCTGATACTCATCCGCAAGGCGCCTTGCTTGTTGGAACAGCCTTCGCTGATCAGGCTCAACACCTCGCGCTCGCGCCTGGTCAGCGGCTTCTGGCCGTTCCCCGCTGCGAAGGTCAGGCCCGTGCGGACGCCATCCGTGGGGTGGCGGGCCTGGGCCTCGCTTGTCTGCTTGCCAGCAGCATCGGAGGCCGGCGCCGGATGATTGTCCGAGATCTGCTTCACCAGCGCGCAGACGCGCTCGGTTTGCTGAAGCGCGTTCTCCACCACCTGTTGCAGGTAGAGCCGATTGCCGGGCGCTTGCGAAAACTGGTGACTGTGCTGCTTGATCTCGTTCATGTAGAGCAGCAACGCCGTCAAGGGCCCGTTCAATTGCCGGGCAATCGCAGCGCTCGCCTCTTCCGCGACACGCGAGCGCGCGGCGGACAGTTGGACGATCTCAGGATTCTCTTCGAGAGGTGTGATGCTTTCCATCCACTTCGTGAAGTGCGAATCAGCGGTGCGACGGTCTTGTCCTGACATATAACTATTTTATCGAGCCCATCCTCGTTCATGGTTAATTTCCGAACCGGTAAGACTACGGAGAAATTCCTCAGCGCGCCCTGTTGGTGGGCCGAAATTGGCTAAAAGCACCTCTAAATCGGGTCTATATCGGCCATTTTGGATCGAAATTCATGACCCAAAGGTAAATGCTGTAGCCCGCTACTCCCGCATTTTTACGGTGAATCCATTTGCTTTGTTAATGAGTCACAACCGGTTCTCTGATGGCTTTCGAGCCCTTGGCACTCGAAGCCGGCGCCCTGCTCCGACGCGGCATTTCACGCCCGGCGCGCCACCAGCCATTGCGCTGACGAATACGTTCGGCTGAGGGATCGTTCGACGGGAGAGGCCAGGATCCGCCTGTCGTCGCGGCGATGGATCAGGGGCGACGCAGCTTGAGGAACTTTTCGAGAAATCGTCCCGAGACGACAAACCTGAACCACCAATAGGCCATCCGCCGCGCTTTCATCGGTTCGATCCTTGCTGACTGGGGCGGCCGCGTTTGGCCGCGGATTAGCGCAAGGTCCGTCACGGGCGTATGACTTGCTTCACAACTGGCCGCGAAAGCGAGAGAGGGCGACGCCGCCATTTTTCGCCGATTCCAATTTACAGGCTGCGGTCGCCTCGCAAGGATCAAGGCCCAAAATCATCCCGCAACGAATCCAAAAAAGGAGACGGCGATGTCGCAAGCAAAGGGATCATGGATGAGAATGGCCGTGCTGGCCGGCGCCTTGGCGGTCAGTTCGGGCGGCAGTAAGCAGAGCCAGCACGTAGCCCGGATGGAGCGAAGCGCAATCCGGGATCAGACCATCCGCTGACATACCGCCCCCGGATTTCGCTTCGCTCCATCCGGGCTACGCGTCTCGGCATCGCGGCGCACGAGAAGGCGCAGTAGGGCGGCACTGAACAGTTCCGATGGGAATGCCCCCGAGGGGTCAGCCGAGCCTGGAGATCTGTTCTTCGGTCACGACGCGCTCGACGTTCTCGGTCTTGCTCTTGATACGATAGCGCGGGCGGCCGTCGGACTCGATCGGCAGGCAGGTAACGATGGTGTAGATGCTGCGTTCCTTTGCCGTGGCGCGGCCCTGCGGGCCCTGCTGCTGGTGAAGAACGTCGTCATTGATCGCGAAATTATGGGCCATCGCCGGTCTTTCCGTTGAAAAAAGGCTTGTAGTCTCCACGGCCTCGCAACGCAACAGATCGTTCAGCGGATTTTGACCTAGATGACCTCGGGTTCCGCCCGTCAGGCCATCAAGAGCGCCTTTCGCTTAGCCACCCGCGCGATCGATTTCTCTATTGCCGAACCGGACAAGGTCTTGTCGCGCAGGCTCTGTTCGACGTCTTCGGCGATGCCAGCCATTTCCTGCTCCTGATCGAACAGGTTGTTGCCGATGCAGAGCATGTCCATGCCTGCTTTCAGCGATTGCAGGCTGGCCTCCCTGGTGCCCAGCGCCTTCTGCAATCCCTGCATCTGCATGTCGTCGGTGATCAAGAGCGTGTCCGGAAGGCGGTTGCGCAACCGGCCAAGCCCCGCCGCGGACAGCGTCATCGGGCGATCCTTGTCCCATTGCCTCACGATGGCATGGCTGACCAGCACCGCATCGCCGAACATCTTTGGCGCGAGCGAATAGAACAGCTCTTCCTGTTCACCCCGAAGTGCATCGGAAATATCCATGAATTCCTGATGCGAATCCACCACCGCGCCGCCGATGCCGGGGAAATGCTTCAGGCACAGGCCGACGCGCTGCGCCCGCGCCACTTCGCTCACTAGGCGCGCATTGGCCTCCACCTCGGCGATGTCGGCGGAGTAGGAACGCTTGATCCTGCCGATATTGGGATTTTCCGGGTTGTAATCGACATCGATCACCGGCGCGAAATCATAGTGGATGCCGAGCCGCCGCATCTCGGCAAAGCTCGCGGTGAGGATCGCGCGCTTGTGATCCGGCGCGAGATGGTTGAATTCCTTCGCGCTCGGCAACGGCGCAAAGCCGCGGCTTTCCTTCAGCCGTCGCACCAGGCCGCCTTCCTGGTCGATGAACACCATCGGGCCTGACGGCAGCGCGGCAATCTCCTCGCAAAGGCGTTGCACCTGTTCGGGCGATTCGATGTTGTTGTCGTATTCGCGCGTCCGGCAGGAATAGTCGAACAGGATCACGCCGCCGAGGCCGTAGCGGGCGGCGAATTGCTTCAGCCACACTGGGACGGTCTTGCCGAAGAAGCCGAGGATGAAGAGTTCGCCGATGGGCATGTGATAGCCTTGGGAATGCGCGCTTTGAGCCGGCCAGGCCAAATTCAGCAAATAATCGCGCCTCGCATGAGGAAGATACCGGACTCCCCGAGTCATACCAAATTGGGAGAGTGACCCTGATCACATCGCATCGCAGCCAGCGCCTCTAGGGATGGATCATCGCAGGGCGATCCTCGCTCTGCCCAACCAGGAGACGTCCATGACGAAGATCAAGAAGATCATTACGGCCACGATCGCTGCTCTGGCGTTGACCACCGCTTCTTTGGCCATCCCGAGTCAGGCTTTCGCTGGAGGTCGTCACGGTGGGCATGGCGGGCACGGTGGAGGCCACGGCCATCACGGGCACCACGGACATGGCCATCATCATGGTCATGGTCATCATCACCATCATCATGGGCATGGTCATCACGGCCATCGCCATCATTTCCACGTTTATAACAGCTGCTGGAAATGGAGCCCCTACGGCCCGGTCAACGTCTGCTACCGCTATTGATTCGAGGCGAAGGAAAGAAGCTCGCCCGGGCCGAGAGGCTCGGGCGAGCTTCTCGATTCCGCGATGCCCGATCGAGGCAGCTGTCCGATCCTGGCGAGACCTGATCAAGGTCGACTGGCCTTCGAAGCCCCAGGTTCGATGGCAGCTTGAGTCTCAATGTTTGCTCCGCAAGCGCCACGTCCTTGAACGCACACATCCGTGAACGCATTGCCTTGGCTTCAAGCTCAATGCGCGTTGAACGGAACCGGCAAAGAAAAGCCGGGTTCCGGCTGCGGCAAGCTGGATATGTGACGGGTCGCACATTTGTCGGCGCGCAGGTGGGCTAGGCTTCAATTCGCGAGAGGTGCTGGGGGAGACTTAGCCCGTCAGCCGCTCGTAACAAGCAGGCGATCGTCGACTCCCGGCTGAGAAGCCAAGCTGAAAGCGTGGACAGCAATGCGGCGCATCCTAAATTTCCGATCGATCAACCCGATCTCAAACCGATCACCGCGGGCAGGATTTCGCTACGCGATGTCGCAGGCCATGAAGCGAACAGTTGTCGCAATTGCCTGCTGCTCCGCTCTGCTGATCGACATCCACACCGCCCTCGCCGACCCCGCGTCCGATCAGAAAGTGGCCAATCACTACGAACAGGCGGCACAAGCGGGCGATGACGATGCCCAATTCTATCTTGGGGCACTTCATTCAGCAGGCGTCGGCCGTACGCGTAGCGACGCGGAGGCATTTCGCTGGTTCTCGCGCGCCGCCGATCAGGGGCACGCCCATGCCATGTTGATCGTCGCCGGCCTATACGCGAGCGGGCGCGGCATAACGAAGGACAATGTGAAGGCCTATAGCTGGGCCTACATCGTCGCTTCGGCGAGCAAACTCGACGAGGACCGCAACGGTGCGCGGCAACTGATGTCGCTGCTCATGAAGAAGATGACGAGCGATGAGATCGGCCGCGCCGTCGTGGCCGCGAGAGCCTGGCGCGCCGTTCGGACTGCTGGCGCGGGCAAGGCTCCGAATATCGAAAAAGCTGTAGAGCAGGACCAGGTCGCGCCGGCGGCGCCTCCACCGGCACCCGCCGTCGTGCAGCCGGCGCCCGCAGCGTCGACGGCGCCCGCGGCCTCGCAACCGGCGCCATCCAACGCCACGGTGTTGTCGACATCTCCCAAGGCAATTTCGGCACCTTCAGTGAAGAGTGCAAAGAGAGATGATGCTCGTGATCTGCTCGACCAGGTTCCATCGGGCCTGCGCAAGCGATTTGGCTTCTGATTTAAGGGGACGCACCATGAAATTGCAGCATCTCGTCGCAACCGGCATTCTGGCCATCGCCGCAACAGGGGCCGGCTATTACGGCTACTCCCATTTGCTTCATCCGCCGTTGGTGACCACCAGCATTGCGAGCCTCGCGCCGGTTTCCGAAGCGGTTTACGGAACGGGCACCGTCGAGCCCGAGCGCTGGGCCAAAGTGGTGCCGCTGCAGCGTCGCCGGTTGGTCGAGCTTTGCCGATGCGAGGGACAGGTGGTCAAGAGCGGCCAGATTCTCGGCCGCCAGGACGACGCCGAGGAGCGCAGCGCGCTGGAGCAGATGGACATCAATCGAGGCCAGCTCGAACGTGATCTGGCGCGCGCCGAAAAGGATCGCGACAAGAACGACGCCGCGCGCACTGAGTACGAGCAGCGCTGGACCAAGCTCGAGGAAGCCAAATCGCGAATCGCCGCGCAGAAGGTGCGGCTCGACTCGCTGTTGCTGAGAGCGCCGCTCGACGGCATGGTACTGCGGCGCGACAGCGAGGTCGGCGAGATCGCCGGTCCCACCGATGTCTTGTTCTGGGTGGGACCGCCTGCCCCGATGCAGGTCGTTGCCGAAATCAATGAGGAGGAGATCAATCGCATCGCGGCTGGCCAGAAGGCTCTTCTACGAAGCGAGGCTTTCCCCGGAAGGGCCCTGCGGGCCACGGTCTCCCAGATCACACCCAAGGGCGACCCGACCCGCAAGACCTTCCGCGTCTATTTGCGGCTGCCGCAGGATACGCCGCTGCGGATCGGGATGTCGGTCGAGACCAATATCATCTTCCGCGAGAAGCAGGCGGCCATCGTCGTACCGGCAGAGGCCGTCGCAGGCGATTCGGTTCAGATGGTCGATGACGGCCGGGTCAAGCGCGTGCCCATCAAAGTCGGCATCCGTGGCAGTCGCAACATCGAGATCATCGGCGAGCTATCCAAAGGCACCCCTGTGCTTTCACCCGCACGCATCGACCTCGCTGACGGCGCCCGGATTCGCATCGACAACAGCCTGACCAGAGCTGTGGAACCGGCGGCCGTGAACGAACCGACCGATCAGCCCAGCGCCACACCTGAAGCTGCCGTGGTAGCCTCGGTCACCACAGCGCCTTCGGATCCCGATGATGCGGTGATTTCGGCAGCCATGACCGCCCACATCGATTCGGTCGTTAATGACGCGCGTCGCAACTTCATCAGCAACAACCGGTAGCCGCCGTGAACCTTATATTCAACATCGCATGGACCCACGTCAGCACCCGGGTGCGGCAGACCCTTGTGGGCATGGCCGGCGTATCCATGGGAGTAGGTTTCACCATCATGATGGCGGGCCTGATGCAGGGGTCGCAGCTCGACTTCCTGCGGCAGCTCGTCGACACCATGCCGCATATCACGGTCGAGGATGAGCGGCGCTCCGTGCCGACGCAACCCGCAGAGCAGGAATATGCGGCGGTCCAGATGTCCGACATCGCCAATGTCGGCAAACGTCCCGGGATCAAATACCCGGAATCGGCGATGAGCTCACTGCGCTCCTGGATACCTGGAGACGTGGCTCCCTCGGCCAAGACCACCGCGATCATCAATCACGGCGGCGCGCGCATCGGCATCACCTTGAGCGGCATCGACCCGCGCCGTGAGGTTCAGGTCTCGAAACTCACCTCGCAAATGCGTGAGGGAAAGCTCGACGACCTTTCACGTGCGCCGAACGGCATCATCATGGGCGAGGCCCTGGCCGAAAAACTCGGCGTGAAAACCGGCAACACCGTCCTCCTGATCGGCGGCCAGGGCGTCCAACTCAATTCGACGGTGGCCGGGCTGTATCGCTCCGGCCTGAAGCGTGTCGATGAGAGCCAGATCTATTCGCTGATGGGGCCGGCGCAGGTCATGATGGGGCAAAGCGGGGTCGTCAACCAGCTCCGGCTGCGGTTGAACGATCCGATGTCGGCGCAAAAGGTCGCGGCCCAGGTCGAAGCGCAGACCGGCTACAAGTCGGTGTCGTGGCAGGAAGCCAATGCCGACTTGCTGTCATCCTTTACCGTGCGCGATTTCATCGTACTCACCGTGATGGGCGCAATGCTGCTGACGTCGTCCTTTGCCACCTACAACATCATCTCGACGATCACCCACGAGAAGCGCCAGGACATTGCGATCATGAAATCGCTGGGCATGCGCGAGTATGCGGTGCGACGGATTTTCATCATCGAAGCCGCCATCATCGGCGTGGTCGGCATCCTGTTCGGGTGGATCCTCGGTTATCTGCTCTGCTTCGGCTGGTCGAAGATCACGATCTTCAATCCGCTGACGGGCTCGACCGTTCCGCTGCAGATCTATTACTCGCTGACGCACTATTTGATCGCCGGCGGCATATCGCTTGTCTGTTGCGCCGGGGCGGCCTATTTCCCGGCGCGCAAGGCGACGAGTGTGCATCCAGTTGAAATCATCCGGGGGGCATCATGACCGAGATCGCTTTGCAGGCGGTGGAGCTGGTTCGCCGCATCGAGGGCGCTGTTTCCCACACCCTCGTCAACGGTATCGATCTTGCGGTGAACAAGGGCGAGTTCGTCGCCATCACCGGGCCGTCGGGATCGGGCAAATCGTCGCTGCTCTATCTCCTGGGCCTGCTCGATGCGCCCAGCGAAGGCGAGGTCATGATCTGCGGTCAGCCGACCTCGAAATTATCGGAGTCTGACCGGGCCGATGTCCGCCTGACCAAATGCGGCTTCGTGTTCCAGTTCCATTTCCTGCTGCCGGAGTTCACCTCGCTCGACAATGTGCTGCTGCCGATGCGCGCCGCGGGCACGATGGCTGAAAGCGAGATGCGCGAGCGCGGCCTTGCTCTCCTCGGCTCGCTTGGGCTTGCCGAGCACGCCAACAAGCGCCCCAACGCGCTCTCCGGCGGCCAGCGCCAGCGCGTCGCCATCGCCCGCGCGCTTGCCAACCGCCCCGAGATCATCGTCGCCGATGAGCCGACGGGCGCCCTCGATACAGCATCGACCGAACAGGTGTTTTCGATCCTCCGCGACATCGCGGACCAGGGCCAGACCGTCGTCGTGGTGACCCACGATCCAGCGCTCGCCGCCCGCGCCGACCGCCGCATCCACATCGTCGACGGCAAGATCGCCGAGATCACCGAACGGGGTGGTGGCGAGCTGGTTTGTGAGGTGGCGAGTTAGTCGGAAGCTGGCGGACCCGCCTACTACACCGCGCAGTGGCGGATAAATTGGCCCCGGGTATAGCGGGCCTTCAACAGGTCGCGCTGCGAGCACCAAATCGACATGCCATATTCGTGCTCGGAGCAGGTATTGAGCAGGGGGTCGGCTGCAACGCTGATGAGGCAATCCTGGCCGCGAAGGTCCTCGCCATTATTCGGAAAGGGAGGCTCGATCCCGAAGAGCCGATGGCCGCGCCAGTCCGTGATATGTGCGGCTACGAATGGTCGATAGGCGGAGGAGATTCTCTGAAATGCCTCCGGGCCGGTCAGCCCCGGGTGAAGGACATTGATCTTTTCCCACGTCTTCTTGGCATTGCCTGGCAGAATGAGCTTGGGCCAATAGTTCTCTACCATTTCATTGGTCAGCGCCGTCCGCTTGGCGAAAATTTCATCGAGGGAAGCCTTGTCGATGATGTCGTCTTGAACCTGAGACAGTGCTCTGTCTCTCCAATCGGTTAGCGCCGCGACAAGTGCAGGGGCTTTTTCCGCCATCAGTGCGTAGTGCAGCGTCTTGCTTCTTATGACATGAGTATCTTGGCGGGGGGGGGGGTCCAGCGGCGGCCTGACGCCGTTCGAAATCATGGAACCACTTCGCCTCTTTCAATTCACGATTCAGGCAATCGATCGCCAGATCGGCTTCAAATGCAGCGATGCCCCAATTGGTGATCCAGTCGGAGGGCTTCTCAAACGTATCAGGGAAGCAATCGGGTCGATCGCTTCCGCGATCCAGATAGGCGACCAGTCGTACTGGCCAAGAGGCGAACGTCTGCTCGTCACTAAAGAAGCCGTGTTTTCTGAGGCTGGGCAATTGCTCGGGCAGAGTGAGCGGTTTGCTGCGCGCGATTTCGTCCGCCCTCAGGATATGGCACGCGTAGGAACGACCGACGAAAAACAGCAAGGCGCCGCTTTGCGGCAGGCTTGGCGGGCGCAAGCCGCTCTCGGGCTCCGGCTTCACATCCGCCAAATCTATTTGGGCGATGAATGAGAGCGGCGTTCCATCACGGTCGAGCGGCCATTTGAAGTCGTCTGGCGCCCGCGGCACGCCACCGAGCCAGGATGTGATGCTTTCAGTTGCCTCGAAGGGAGAACGAAGAAGCAAGGCCCACGCCGGCAATGGAGAAGTACGAGTTTCGGTTCCGGCCCGATCCAGGAACTCGCGAGCAAGATCCGCCCCGCTCGGTGCGCCCTGCGCTATTCGACGGAAAAGGCCGGCGCTTGTCTTGAACACACCGAACATTGCCGCAACCTCCTTGTATGGATGCAACCGTATGGCGGCACGCAGGGGCCTTCGATATGGCGCGTCCGGGGCACGTCTATACCTCTTGTCACAAGGGGGCGTTAACGGCGGCTGGCCTCCGGCTGCGCCAGGCATCCCTGTCGTGCCGCCAAGGTGGACGGAATTGCTCTACAGTGCAGCGGTTGTTGCGAAACGGCCCATGCCACACATCTGAAGCATCGCACCAGACGCGACCGAGCGAATCATGTTTGGCGGAGGAAGGATGTGAAGCCCGGCTTCATCAAACAATCGTGCTCAGATCCCTGATTGAAGTGATTGGGCTCGCGCGCTGCGGCTTTTTAGCTTGCCATGCGCAGGCTTCCGATAGGCAACCTTCAGATCGCTGGCTCGTCCGCCTGCGTCCGGCGATCTCGCATGCAGGTCCGTATGTGGGCAGGTTCAACGAGATTGTGGCTTCGCCGCTCAAGCGCGGGTCTGTGCCTCTCGCTCTTGTTTCTACTCGGCTGGACGCGAGCCATTCTTGCGGATCCTGAGATGGACGCACACGTACGAGCGATCGTGACGGAGAACATTGCTCCGGAGACGACGACCGGCCATCCCGGCGGCGTCGCCGCCGCAGTTTACGTCGTCGGTCATATACAGTTCTTCAATTTCGGGCTCGCTGATGAGGCCGAGAGGCGGCCCGTCACGTCGGACACGCTTTTCAATGTCGCTTCGGTGCGCAAGGTGTTTGAGGCCACGCTGGTCGCGCTCGGCGTGCTCCGCGGCGAATTGAGGCTGGACGACCCCGTCAACAAATACGTCACCGAATTGCACGGCGGCTACATCAGTCGGGTAACCATTGGCCAGCTCGTTACCCACACATCCGGTCTCTTGCTGCCGACGGATCATCCGCCGTGGCCAAGCGCCTCGTACTCCCTGGCCGAATTCGTCGACACGCTGAACGCCTGGACGCCGCACGCCAGCGAAGAGCCCGGCAAGCAGCGCATCTATACTCACGCGGGCTACGTCCTGCTCCAGCTCGCACTTGAGCGTCGCTATGGAGTTCCGATCGGACAACTTGTCGAAAGCCGTATTCTGACGCCCCTCGGCATGCATTCGACACTGATCCCGGAACGCGGGCGGGATAACCGTGCGATCGTGCCGCCGGAGCTATTACAGAAGACCGTCCAGGGTTATTCCGACCGGGGCACGCCGATTGGTTCTCCCGGAAACCAGCAGGGCTATTTCGATTTTCCGGGCACCGGACAGATGTTCTCCTCCGCACGAGACCTTGTCACCTTCATGGCTGCCTGCATCGACGGCAACGTGGCCGATCCGCAATTGCGCGAGGCCTTGCGAATGACCCAGCGCGAGGCGTTCCATATTGACAAGGAGTTCGGACAAGCGATGGCTTGGGAAAACGTAGATCTTGGCGACCTCGACATCGTCGATAAACCGGGCGGTCTCAATAATGCGTCGGCCTATGTGGGACTGGTGCCGGCGAGAAAGATCGGGTTGCTTCTCTTGGCGAACCGTGGCGAATTTTCTCATGAGATCGGCCGCTATCACATCCTCCCGGCGTTGGCGCGACAGTAGGTTGAGATTCAGCGGAGAGGTCGACCGTGATGGCCGGCTCGTAAGGCCGTCGGCCTGCTTGCGCGGTGCGAGGCCTACCTGGCGCTTTTGCTGCTTTGACAGTGGATGCAGGCGATGCGCTCCATGAACGCGGAACCGCCAGGCTTCACAATTATACGCGCCGAGACCTGTGAGCGGCTGGCGGAGAGGGAGGGATTCGAACCCCCGATAGGCTTGCACCTATGCCGCATTTCGAGTGCGGTGCATTCGACCACTCTGCCACCTCTCCAGGCGCCATGACGGGTCGGATTCGACCCGCGGTCGGGGCGAGTTCTAGGCGAGGATGACGGGCCAGACAAGGCGCGGGGCCAAGAAATCCGTCCCGGCCCCGGGGAGCAAAAAAGGAGCCCAAAATGGAGCATTTGACGGTTCAGGCCAATGGCGCGGCACTTCACGTGGCCCGCATGGGTGCCGGGCGACCGCTGTTGTTGCTGCATGGCTGGCCCGAATTCTGGCTGACCTGGGAGCCGGTGATGACGCGGCTTGCCGATCGCTTCACGCTACATGCTCCCGACCTGCGCGGCTTCGGCGACAGCGACAAGCCGGAAGGGCTGTTCGGGCCCGACCAGCAAGCCGCCGACATGCTGGCATTGATGGATGCGTTTGGCCTCGCGCAGGCCGGTATCGTCGGTCACGATGTCGGCGGTGCATTGATGCAGCCGCTGGCGCGGCTGGCGCCCGAGCGCATCGCCGGCCTGTTCTTCTTCGATTTCGTCTATCCTGGAGTCGGGCAGCGGATGGCGGAGCCAGAGCGCCTCAACAACATCTGGTATCAATCCTTTCACCAGATGGAGATGGCGCCTGCCCTCGTCGGCGCGAGCCGCGAAAGCTGCGGGCTCTATATCGGGCATTTCCTCAAGGCGTGGTCGCATCGCAAGCACGTCTTTGACGATCAACTCGAGGCCTTCACCGACAATTTCCTTAAAGAGGGAAACCTTGCCGGTGGCTTCGCGCATTACCGCGCAGCCCATGCCGGCCGGATCCGGATGATGAAGGGTGAAGCGCCGGCGTTACCGCCGATCGGCGTGCCGACCTGTGTTCGCTGGGCCGAGCATGATCCGCTGTTTCCCTATGAGTGGACCGACCGGCTCGGCGAGACCTTTACAAATCTCGATGTCGCGATGTTTCCGGATGTCGGTCACTTTCCCCATCGCGAGGATCCCGATCGCGCAGCATCCGACATCGCGGCGTTCTTTGCGCGCATCGGCTGGAGCTGAAGAAAAATGGGTGGGACCGCCAGACGCGACAAAACACTGACGGTCCCGTGCCGCTGCTTTGAAATCCTGGCCGGGAAGTGCGGCTTCACCGGTCAGCGGAGCGACGAAATGACGGTAGCAAGGCGGAGCAAAACGGCAACGCGAACCCGATTTTAACCTAACCAGTCAACCTTACCCGCGCTGGACAGCGTTAATCCTTGCCCTTTTTCGCCTTTTTCTCGTCCTTGCTGTTGTCTTTCCGACGATTGGTGAAGCGCGCATTGCCAAGGCCGGTGCCGATGGTCAGCACGCCCCAGTGCTCGACGTCCTGCATGAAGGGAACTTCGGACAGGCCCTGCACCACGCCGTCATTGTGCATCAGCACGGCGGTGTCGTGGTCGCCGATCTGCGGGATCGCATCCACCAGGCTTGCCGGCAGGTTGAACTTGCTGCTCTCCCAATTGCCCGGCAGGTTCTGCGCGCCCTTTTCGATCGAGCCGTCCGCGTCGATCACGCCGGGACAGGCAATGCCGATGAAGGGCGCAAGCTTCAGGCCTTCGGTCTCAGCCGCCGTGATCAGGTCCTTCAGCATCTTGACCAGCCTCTTCACCGCGCCTTCGCGCGTCGGCTCGTCGTCGGCGTGGCGCCACAGCTCGGACATCCACACCTCGGCCTTGGAAAGATCGGGCGCCTTCTTCCAGCGCGTGTCCACCACACCGCAACGGATGTTGGTGCCGCCGATATCCACCGCAAGGATGCTGTCATGGCCCTCGAATATCCACGACGGCGCCAGGTGCAGCGTGCCGAGCAGTCCGGCGTCATCGGGATGAAAGCGGATCGGCACCAGATCGACATCGAAGTCTTCGGCCTTGAGGATGATGTCGGTGCGGGCGATCGCGAGCTCGCCGACCCGGCTCTGCCTGAAGCCGCCGCCGACCACGATGCGCTCGGTATCGGCCCACGCCTTGGTCTTCAGGAACCGGCCGGTCACATAAGCCAGCTCCTGGGCGAATTCTTCGATCGCTCCGTGCACCAGGGCCGCAGCGCCGACGTCGTCGCCAACCAGCGCCTCGTCGAGTTCGGTCTTGGCAATCTCGCCGGCGGATTTTTTGCCCAAGGGATCGTCGCCATTTTTCTTCAGCGGCTTGCGTAAGCCGTCCAGGATCTTGCGGAAGGCCCCCTTGCTGGCGCGGTCGCCGAGAAAGCCTTCGTCGTCCTTCAGTTCGATATTGAAGCTGTCGACCTCGACCGACGGCAGGCGGGTGGCCCCGTGGCGGGCAATGCCCGTGGTCGTTACGCTGTCTTCTGCCATGTGCCCAAGCCCCTGCCGGATTTCGCTGTCGATAACGGGCGGGGAACCCATTGGTTTCAAACAGCGGGCGAATAGCGAGTGGCGAATAGCGAGTAGAAGGTGGCTGGGGAGGCCTCCCCATTCGCCATCCGCCACTCGCCGTCAGCCCTTTTTGGCCCAAATCCTTCATTTTTGGCCCGTTTTTGGGTCTCTTTGCCTTGACTCACGGCGTTCTGCGGCTATAAGTCCCCGCATCCGGCGCGGGATTTCTCGCGCCGCTTGTTTTTGCGCGAAATCTTAAGGGACTCGCCCTTGTTCTATGGGGCTCGCCCTTGGCCGCGCGAAAATCGTACCCATAACGACTGACCAAAAAGCCGACCCGGGCAGCCCTGTTGGGAATATGTCCGAGGCCGGGATCGAACACGAAGGAAAAAAACGATGTTCGCAGTCATCAAAACCGGCGGCCGGCAATACCGCGTCGTTCCGGATGATGTGCTCGAGATAGGCAAGATCGCCGGCGATGTCGGCACGATCGTGCAGCTTGGTGAAGTTCTGGTGGTCGGCGGTGACACGCCGGTGCTGGGCACGCCGACGGTGGCAGGCGCTACCGTCGCGGCCGAAGTGCTGGATCACAAGCGCGGCCCCAAGGTGATCGCGTTCAAGAAGCGTCGCCGCAAGAATTCGCGCCGCAAGCGCGGCTATCGCGACGAGATCACGGTGCTTCGCATCACCGAGATCCTGACCGATAACGCCAAACCTTCGATCGGCCCGCGGCCGAAGAGGGAAAAGGTCGTAGCGCCCGCCGCCGAAGGCGATGACGAGGCACCGAAGGCCGCCAAGAAGAAGGCGCCCGCCAAAAAGGCTGCGGCAAAGCCCGCCGCAAAGAAGGCCCCGGCCAAGAAGGCCGCCGCGAAGGGCAAAAGCGACAAGAAGTGATGCGCTTCAACGAAAAGTTGACGCGTGACAAAACGTGAAATGATTCCGTCAAGGAATTGATCTAAAACTTAGCGAAGTCGGAGACGGGCCATGGCTCACAAAAAAGCAGGCGGTTCATCGCGAAACGGACGCGATTCAGCGGGCAAGCGCCTGGGCATCAAGGCCTATGGCGGCGAGCACGTGATTCCCGGCAACATTATCGCGCGTCAGCGCGGCACCACCTGGCATCCCGGCCTTAATGTCGGCATGGGCACCGACCATACTCTCTTTGCCAAGGTCGAAGGTCATGTCGAATTCCGTGCAAAAGCCAACGGTCGCACTTTCGTGTCGGTAGTTCCGATGGCGGAAGCGGCCGAATAGACGGTGGACAAAATTGAGTCCGCCGGGTCCTGTTGAACCGGCGGAGTCAAAAAGGGCTCCAAGGGGAGGCGGGAAACCGGCCTCCCCTTTTTATTTTGCGCATTTTTGCAATCAGGAGCCCGACATGTTGCAGGACATCCCGATCCAAACCCCGGTCTTGCGTGAAGCAAGTAGCTGCGTCCTCGAGACCGAACGGCTGACGTTGCGCCGGCCGACGCTCGCGGACGTAAAAGCGATTACGCATCTCGCCAACGATCGCCGCATTGCGGAAAACACCCGCCGCCTGCCGCATCCCTATTTGCAGGATCATGCGGTCGAGTTCGTGCGCGCGACAGCCGTCGATAACAGCGAGACGGTGTTTCTGATCGAACAGAACTATTCGCCGATCGGCATGGTCGGCATCGACCGGCGCGAGCAGGACGCGCCGGAACTCGGCTATTGGCTCGGCGTCGAGCATTGGGGCCAGGGTTTCGGCACCGAAGCCGCGCGCGCGGTGATCGATTTCTTCTTCGAGGAATTCGACGCCGAGCACCTGATTTCAGGAGCCCGCGTCGCCAGCCCGGCCTCGCGCAACATCCTGGAGAAATGCGGATTCCAGTGGAGCGGCGTCGAGCTGCACCGCTTCGAGGCGCTGGGCTCCTCGACCCCCGTCGACCGCTTCCGCCTGACGCGCGGTGTCTGGTCGTCGCTGAAGAACTGGGGAAGTTCGACGAGGAGAGAGCGGTAGCTGCTCTTACCCGCCCCTTGAGGGGGCGGGTCGGCTCACATGGAGCGAAGCGCAATGTGAGACGGGGTGGGGTGACGGTCTCTCAACGTCGAACAGTTTCCGAGTTGAGAGACCGTCACCCCACCTCGGTTCGCATTTCATGCGAACCGATCCTCCCCCTCCAGGGGAGGATAAGTAAGCAAATCACGCTGGCGGATTGACCACCGTTTCTTCGCGCCCGAGCTGCTGCTCGCGCAGGAAGATATAGAAGCCCGCGCCGATGATGATGGCCGCACCGACAAGGGTCGAGATCGACGGCACGTCACCCCACACGACGAAGCCGAAGATCACCGCCCACACGATCATCGAATATTGATAGGGCACCACGACGCTGGCCGGCGCCAGCTTCAGTGAACGGTTGATGCACAACAGCGCGACGACGGAAACGATTCCCGCCGCAGCAAACAGGCCCAGACTGCCGAGGGTCGGCGTCACCCAACCGATCGGAGACATCAGCGCGCCAAGCAGGAACGTCCCGCCGAACTGCGACGTCGTCAGCACGATATCCGGCGTCGCCCGCAGCGAACGCGTGATCAGCATCAGGAACGCAAACGACAGGCTGCCGCCGAGCGCGATCATCGCGGGCCAGCTCACGGTCTGCGTGGACGGGCGCAGCGCGATCAGGACGCCGCAGAATCCGATCAGGATCGCGGTCCAGCGCCGCCAGCCGACGCGCTCGCCAAGCACGATGCCGGACAGCGCGGTGACGAAGATCGGCGAGGCCAGGTAATAGGTGATGACGTCCGCAAGCGGCAGATAGACGGTGGCGAGAAAGAACGCCGCGACTTCCAGCGTCGAAAGCGTCACGCGCAATAGCTGCAGCCACGGCCGTTCGATGCGGGAAAATTCGGCGCGCTGGCTCCAGATCACCGGCAGCAGCACCAGCAGCGCCGCGCAAGCGCGCAGCCACAGCAACTGCCCGACCGAATAGGTCGCGACCATGTATTTCCCGAGCGCATCGCCGAACGAAAACATGAAGATCGACAGCAGCATCAGCCCGATGCCGGCCAGCCGCGCGGAACGCTCGTCGTAGGTGGAGATTTTGGCGAAGAGGCTCATTGGGAGATTGGCGACCGCCTATTGTTCTTGCGCGGCTGTTTTAAAGACGTGGTTGCCCGGCACAAGTCCGGGCACGACGAATTGAACCAATTGTCGCAGCCATATCGGTGAGATACCGATACGCCATGGACTAATGGCAAGACATCGCAGGGAAATCAGGCATGACCGACTTCGATCCCGCACAACACCGCATGGTGAGCGAACAGCGCTGGTTCGAAGATTTCGTGCTCGGCGAACGCTTCGTGATTCCGAGCCGGACGCAGACCCCGGCGGTATTCGCCGCGTTCCAGACCGCAAGCGGCGATACCCATCCGATCCACTACGATGTCGAATATTGCCGCGCCCGCGGCATGCCGGATCTGCTCGCGCACGGGTTCCAGACGCTGGTCCACACCGCCCCGGGCGCCGGGCTGTTCCCCTATGTCGTTGAGGAATCGCTGGTGGGATTCCTCGAACAGTCGAGCAAGTTCTTGAAGCCGGTCTATGCCGGCGACACCATCTACCCCGCGCTCGAAGTGACCGAGCTCGTCCCCGGCCGCAGCACCGGCGTGGTGACGCTGCGCTCGACCGTGTTCAACCAGCGCAAGGAGCTGGTGCTGGAAGGGATGCAGAAATTTCTGGTTCGAAGGCGGCCGGCCTAGCCTCAAAAAAGGCCCGAAAATTAAGGCTTTTCGCCAATGTTGCGGGCCTTGAGGGTTGCCGCACAGGCCCCCCTGCCCTAACTAGTACAAATCATGAAATTCCTTGACGAGGCAAAGGTCTATATCCGCTCCGGCGACGGTGGAAACGGCTGCGTGGCGTTCCGCCGCGAGAAGTTCATCGAGTTCGGCGGGCCTTCCGGCGGCAATGGCGGCCGTGGCGGCGACGTCATCGTCGAGGTCGTCGACGGGCTGAACACGCTGATCGACTATCGCTACCAGCAGCACTTCAAGGCGCCGAAGGGCACCAATGGCATGGGCAAGGACCGCCATGGCGCCAACGGCAAATCGATCGTGCTCAAGGTGCCGGTCGGCACCCAGATTTTCGATGAGGATCGCGAAACGCTGATCCATGACTTCACCGATCTCGGCGAAAAATTCGTGCTGGCCGAAGGCGGCAATGGCGGCTTCGGCAACGCGCATTTCAAATCCTCCACCAACCGCGCGCCGCGCAACGCCAATCCCGGCCAGGAAGGCGAGGAGCGCTGGATCTGGCTGCGGCTGAAACTGATTGCGGACGCCGGCCTCGTCGGCCTGCCCAACGCCGGCAAGTCGACCTTCCTCTCCGTCGTCAGCGCGGCGAAACCGAAGATCGCCGACTATCCCTTCACCACCCTGCATCCGCAGCTTGGCGTCGTGAACGCGCAGGGCCGCGAATTCGTGCTCGCCGACATTCCCGGCCTGATCGAAGGCGCGCATGAGGGCGCAGGACTGGGCGACCGGTTTCTCGGCCATGTCGAGCGCTGCCGCGTGCTGCTGCATCTGATCGACGCGACCTGCGAGCATGCCGGCAAGGCCTACAAGACGGTGCGGACCGAGCTCGAGGCCTATGAGGGTCACCTCGCCGAGAAGATCGAGATCGTCGCGCTGAACAAGATCGACGCAGTCACGCCGGATGAATTGAAGAAGCAGAAGGACCGGCTGAAACGCGCCGCGAAGAGGACGCCGCTGCTGCTCTCGGCTGCGACCGGCGAAGGCGTGCCCGAAGCGCTCAAGGCGCTGGTCGAAGTGATCGGCGAGGCCCCGGTTTCGCTCAAGGCCAAGGGCAGCCAGGACCCGTGGACGCCGGCGACGCCGCCGCAGGGCTGACGCAAACCTAAGCGCTCCCGCGGCCGCGCCACTTTCAAAACCGAGAGCTGGCGCGTATTGCTTCCCGATCACCCGTCTCATTTCGACCGCATCATGAAACGCCCCGCGCTCAAAAACTTTCGCCGCATCGTCGTCAAGGTCGGCTCCTCGCTCCTGATCGATTCCAATGCGGGCGAGGTCCGCTCGGCGTGGCTGTCGGCGCTGGCCGCTGATATCGCCAAGCTGCACGGCGAAGGCCGTGACGTTCTGGTGGTCTCGTCGGGTTCGATTGCGCTGGGGCGCAGCCGTTTGAAATTGCCGCGCGGCCCGCTGAAGCTCGAGGAGAGCCAGGGCGCCGCCGCGGTGGGGCAGATCGCGCTGGCGCGGATCTGGTCGGAAGTGCTGGGGGCTCACGGCATCGGCGCCGGGCAGATTTTGGTGACGCTGCAGGATACCGAGGAGCGCCGCCGCTATCTCAACGCCCGCTCGACCATCGGCAAATTGCTGGAATGGCGCGCGGTGCCCGTGATCAACGAGAATGACACGGTGGCGACCAACGAAATCCGCTATGGCGACAATGATCGTCTCGCCGCGCGCGTCGCCACCATGGCGAGCGCCGATTTGCTGATCCTGTTGTCCGATATCGACGGCCTCTATGACGCGCCGCCCGGTGCCAATCCCAACGCCAAACTGATTCCGATCGTCGAATCGGTCACCTCGGAGATCGAGGGCATGGCAGGCGCGGCCGAATCCGAACTGTCGCGCGGCGGCATGTTCACCAAGATCGAAGCGGCGAAGATCGCGACGACGTCAGGCACGCATATGCTGATCGCCTCGGGCAAGATCGAACATCCGCTGCAGGCGATATCAGATGGCGGCCGCTGCACCTGGTTCCTGACGCCGGCCAATCCCGTCACCGCCCGCAAGCGCTGGATCGCAGGCTCGCTGGAGCCGAAGGGCACGCTGACCATCGATGCCGGCGCGGTCGCGGCGCTCCGCGCAGGCAAAAGCCTGCTGCCGGCCGGCGTGATCCGGGTCGAGGGCCAATTCGCCCGCGGCGACGCGGTCGTGGTGCGCGGCCCCGACACCCACGAGATCGGGCGCGGCTTGGTGGCCTACGACGCCGAGGATGCGGAGAAGGTCAAGGGCCGCTCCTCGCCGGACGTGATGGCCATTTTGGGCATTAGCGGCCGGGCGGAGATGATCCATCGCGACGACCTGGTGGTCGGCCCGGCCGGGACCGTTCCGGTCAAGTAGGCCACTGGCCGAGCTGCCTATTTCTGATATCGCCAGCCAGCCATGCCGGTTCCGGACCTCGCAAGAGCGGGATTTCCGTGCTAGGACATGGCCTTAATCAAGACACGAGCCTCCCCATGACCGCGCCTCTCAAGGCAATCGACGGCAACGCCGATCTGCCCGCTTTGATGACCGACCTCGCTACCCAGGCGCGCGCCGCTGCGCGGGTGCTGGCGCTGGCGCCGCCGGAGCAGAAGGACCGGGCGCTGGATGCCATCGAGCGAGCAATCCGCGCCAACGCGGCAAAGATTCTCGCGGCCAATGCCGAGGACGTGGCGGAAGTACGCGCCGGCGGGGCGACGCCGGCCTTCATCGACCGCTTGACGCTGACGCCAGCCCGGATCAACTCCATGGCCGAGGGCGTAGCCACGGTGCGCGGCATCCCCGATCCGGTCGGCACCGTTACCGAAAGCTGGCAGCGGCCAAATGGCATGACCATCGAGCGCGTGCGTGTACCGCTCGGCGTCATCGGCGTGATCTTCGAGAGCCGTCCCAATGTCGCCGCTGATGCCGGCGTACTGTGCCTGAAGGCCGGCAACGCCGTGATCCTGCGCGGCGGCTCCGACAGCTTCCGTTCGTGCCGAGCCATCCACGAATGCTTGGCGCAGGGCTTGCGCGAGGCGAGTCTGCCGGAGGCAGCGATCACGCTGGTGCCGACGCGCGACCGTGCCGCGGTCGGGCTGATGCTCGGAGGACTGGGTGGCGGTATCGACGTGATCGTGCCGCGCGGCGGCAAGAGCCTGGTCGCGCGCGTCGAAGCGGAAGCGCGCGTGCCGGTGTTTGCGCATCTCGAAGGCGTCAACCACGTCTATGTCGACGCCAGCGCCAAGCTCGACATGGCCAAGTCGATCGTGCTGAACGCCAAGATGCGCCGTACCGGCGTCTGTGGGGCGGCCGAGACGCTGCTGGTCGATCGTGCAGGCGCAGCGACCAATCTGAAGCCACTGGTCGAAATGCTGATCGAAGCCGGCTGCGAGGTGCGCGGCGACGACGCCGTGCAAAAGATCGACGCGCGGGTGAAGCCGGCAACCGACGACGATTGGGACACCGAGTACCTCGACGCGGTCATCGCCGCGCGTGTCGTCGACGGTGTGGATGCTGCGATCGCGCATATCCAACACCACGGCTCGCGCCACACCGATGCAATCGTGGCCGAGGACGCCAGGGCGGCCGGGAAATTCCTCAGCGAGGTCGATTCCGCGATCGTGCTGCACAACGCATCGACGCAGTTCGCTGATGGCGGTGAGTTCGGCTTCGGCGCGGAGATCGGGATTGCCACCGGCAAATTCCACGCCCGCGGGCCTGTTGGAGCCGAGCAGTTGACGAGCTTCAAATATCGCGTTCACGGCACCGGGCAGACGCGGCCGTGAACGCCAGCCCGTGCACGCGGTGACCCGGCTGATGCAATTGCAATCCGCCGCGCAAGCCATCCCCTTCCATACCAACGGCATGCGCATAGGCCTGCTCGGTGGCTCGTTCAATCCGCCGCACGCGGCGCATCGCGCCATCAGCCTGTTTGCGATCAAGCGCCTGAAGCTCGATCGCGTCTGGTGGCTGCTGACGCCGGGCAATCCTTTGAAGGATAACGGCCGGCTGCATGGTCTTGCCGAACGCGTCGATGCCGCGCTTGATGTAGCCAACGATCCGCGCATCGACGTCAGTTGTCTCGAAGCTGTCATCGGCACCAGATACACTGTCGACACGATCATCCATTTGCGCCGCCGCGTTTCCGGCGTGCACTTCGTCTGGATCATGGGCGCTGACAATCTCGCGCAATTTCATCGTTGGCAAAACTGGCGGCGCATCGCCGCGGAGGTGCCGATTGCGGTGATCGACCGTCCGCCGCAGAGTTTTCGGGCGCTCGCCGCACCGGCCGCACAGGCCTTGGCACGCTATCGGCTGCCCGAGAATCAGGCGGCCCGGCTAGCAGATCAGCATGCTCCCGCCTGGGCTTTCCTCACCGGCCTGAAACTGGACATGTCGTCGACCGGCTTGCGGAACCCGGACGGGAGCTGGAAGGCAAAGAAGTGACAGTTTAGTTCGAACCGGCAGGTGGGATTCACTGGAATATTGAAACCATTAACCCCACATGCCTAATATGGTCCGTGTACGCTAAGGATTCGGCGTTCGCGATACAGTGAAAGGAATGGTCCCTGGCCACATCTGTATTGTCCAAGTCCAAGTCTGTTTTACCCAAGGTTCCCAGCAAGGCTCCTGTTAAGTCTGCCAAGACCCCGCGTAAAACATCGACAAAAGCTGCGGCCTTGAAGGCGCAACCCGACGCCGACAAGACGCTGAATATGATCCTCTCCCGCCTCGACGATATGAAGGCGGAAGAAACGGTCACCATCGACCTTCGCGGCAAATCCGCCTTTTCCGATTACATGATCGTCACCACGGGCCGGGCCAACCGGCATGTCGGCGCGATCGCGGAAAACGTCACGAAAACCCTGAAGGAAAGCGGCATCAAGAACATCCATGTCGAGGGCTTGCCCAATTGCGACTGGGTGCTGATCGATTCCGGCGATGTGGTCGTGCACGTGTTCAGACCCGAGGTGCGCGAATTCTACAATCTCGAAAGATTGTGGGCGCAAAACCCGGCGGCGGCAGCGATCTGAACTCTCGGCCGATGCAAATCGGCTGAGGCGCATCTAGTCTGCTTGCGCGCGCGCAAAGGCGCGCGTGCCGGAAAGTGCACGCCAGAAACAGCATCATGCGCCTTGTCGTGGTCTCAATCGGCCGGCTGAAGCAGGGCCCGGAGCAGGAACTGGCCGAGCGCTATCGCGAGCGCTTCGAGGATATCGGCCGCAAGCTCGGCTTTCGCGGCCTCGCGATCCATGAAATTCCGGAAAGCCGCGCGCGCGACGCCGCGGCCCGGATATCGGAGGAAGCCGCGGCGATTGCGGCGGCGATACCGGAGAAATCCATGCTGGTGGCGCTGGACGAGCACGGCAAGAGCATCGATAGCGCGACCTTCGCCCGGCAGCTCGGCGATTGGCGGGATCAGGGTATCGCCAACACAATTTTCGCGATCGGAGGCGCCGACGGACTTTCGCCCGATTTGCAGCGCAAGGCTAAATTACGCATTGCGTTCGGCTCGGCGACCTGGCCGCATCAAATGGTCCGCGTCATGCTTCTTGAACAGATTTACCGGGCGGCGACCATCTTGGCCGGCCACCCCTACCATCGCGCCTAGGCACGGTGACGTGAATACAGACAACACTGAATAGACCGGATGAATTCAACGCAGGGCTTTCACTCATTCGACACCGCCGGCCGCGTCATGCCGCTGACGCCGGCTGTCTTGCTTTCCCTGCTACTGCTTTCTGCAAGCTTCGTCGCAGCAGCGCTTTCGCCGGCGGTAGCGCAATCCGCAGCGCCCGCACAGCAAGCGACGGCCGTTTCCCCCGACGCCATCAAGCAGCGCGAGGAGGAACTGGAGACCACGCGCGAGCAGCAGCGCAAGGCGGCCGAACTGCAGCAAAAACTGAAGGCCGATATCGCGGCGATCGGTCAGGACCGCTCCAAGCTCAACCAGCAACTGATCGATATCGCCACCCAGGTGCGCAGCGTCGAGACCCGCATCGCCGAGACCGAGGCCCGTCTGCGACCGCTCGACAGCCGCGAGCAGGCGGTCAGGGCTTCGCTCGATTCACGCCGCACCGAAATCGTCGAAGTGCTGGCGGCACTGCAACGCGCCGGCCGGCGCACGCCGCCGGCGCTGCTGGTTCGGCCCGAAGATGCGCTGCAATCGCTGCGCACCGCCATGCTGCTCGGATCGGTCGTGCCCGAACTGCGCGGACGCGCGGAGAAACTTGCCGCCGATCTCGGCGAGCTGGTGAATTTGCGCAAGACCATCGCCACCGAGCGCGACGTGCTGGCGCGGGACCGCGACAGGCTGAAGGACGATTCTGTCAGGCTGGCCGCGCTGGTGGAAGAGCGGCAGCGCAAGCAGAGCGCTATCGAAAAGGACGTCGAGGCCGAAGGCGCCCGCGCCATCAACCTGTCCAGGCAGGTCGAAGGCCTGCAGGGTCTGATCACGAAAATGGAGCAGGATTTGAAGAGCGCCGCCAAGGCGGCCGCAACCGCCAGCCTGCAGGGCGCCCCGGCTGCCCCGGGCGGCAAGCCCAATCTGGGAGCGCTGAAGGACCCTGCTCGATTAAGCCCGGCGATCGCCTTTGCCTCCGCCAAGGGGCTGTTCGCCTTTCCGGTCAATGGCCGCAAGATTCGCTATTTTGGCGGTTCCGACGGTGCCGGCGGCGTAGAAAAAGGCATTTCCTTGGCAACAAAGGCCGGGGCTCAGGTCACAACACCGTGTGACGGCTGGGTTGTTTACGCCGGGCCCTTCCGCAGCTACGGACAACTCTTGATCCTTAATGCCGGGGGCGGGTATCATATCCTGATCGCCGGGATGGAGCGCATTTCGGTAAACATCGGCCAGTTTGTACTTACCGGGGAGCCGGTCGCGACCATGGGATCGACGTCCCAGGTTGCATCCATTCTCGCGACGACCGCGAGCCAGCCGGTGCTGTATGTCGAGTTCCGTAAGGACGGCACTCCAATCGATTCAGGCCCATGGTGGGCCGCTAACGAAGGCGAAAAGGTTCGCGGATGATGCGCAAGACTTCTGTAATTCTTCTCAGCGCCGCCACCGGTGCGGCTTTGACGCTCTTCGTCACGCAGCCTCGTTCCTTGCTGATGGGATCGAGTGCGCGTGCGGCCACCTCGGACACCTATCGCCAGCTCAATCTGTTTGGCGACGTGTTCGAACGCGTGCGCAGCGACTATGTCGAGAAGCCCGACGACAGCAAGCTGGTCGAATCGGCAATCTCGGGCATGCTGGCCGGCCTCGATCCGCATTCGAGCTACATGGACGCGAAGAGCTTCCGCGACATGCAGGTGCAGACCCGCGGTGAATTCGGCGGGCTCGGCATCGAGGTCACGATGGAAGACGGCCTGATCAAGGTGGTCTCGCCGATCGACGACACCCCGGCGTCGAAGGCCGGCGTCATGGCCAACGACATCATCACCAATCTCGACGACGAAGCCGTGCAGGGTCTCACCCTCAATCAGGCGGTCGAGAAGATGCGCGGACCGGTCAACACCAAGATCCGCCTCAAGATCATCCGCAAGGGCCAGGACAATCCGATCGAAGTGACGCTGGTACGCGACAACATCCGCGTCCGCTCGGTGCGCGCCCGCGTCGAACAGGACGACATCGCCTATATCCGCGTCACCACCTTCAACGAGCAAACCACCGAAGGCCTGAAGCGCGAGATCGGCAACCTCTCGAACCAGATCGGCGACAAGCTCAAGGGCTACATCATCGACCTGCGCAACAATCCCGGCGGCTTGCTGGAGGAAGCGGTCACCGTTTCCGACAGCTTCCTGGAGCGCGGCGAGATCGTCTCGACCCGGGGCCGCAATGCCGAGGAAACCCAGCGCCGCGCGGCGCATACGGGCGACCTGACCAAGGGCAAGCCGATCATCGTGCTGGTCAATGGCGGCTCGGCCTCGGCCTCCGAAATCGTCGCCGGCGCACTGCAGGACCACAAGCGGGCCACGCTTGTCGGCACGCGCTCGTTCGGCAAGGGCTCGGTGCAGACCATCATCCCGCTCGGCAGCGGCAACGGCGCGCTGCGGCTCACCACCGCGCGCTATTACACGCCGTCGGGCAAGTCGATCCAGGCCAAGGGCATCGTGCCCGACATCGAGGTGCTGCAGGATGTGCCGGACGAGCTGAAGTCACGTACCGACACCAAGGGCGAGGCCTCGCTGCGCGGCCATCTGAAGAACGACGGCGATGAGAAGACCGGCTCGCAATCCTACGTGCCGCCGGATGCCAAGGACGACAAGGCGCTGAAGACCGCGGCCGACCTGCTGCACGGCATCAAGTCAACCGCGACCGCAGCACCGGCCACCGGCGACAAGGCCGCGGTCGAAAAGCCGGCCACCAAGGCCGCGAACTGATCGACTCCGTCGGCGAGCATTCAAAAAAAGGGCGGCCTTCGGGTCGCCCTTTTTGCCGGGCGGCGGAACTGCCGTGGCCCTGCCCCGTCGTGGTATCGTCGGCCCCGGTGATTCGGGGAGGTCCATGACGGAAATGACCGACGATCTGAGCACGCCGCTCGGACAGAAGACGGAGCGCCAGAAGCGCCGGTTCCGGCTGCCCTTCACTGCGATGCAGGCGCTGGCTGTGCTGCTCGGCCTGTTCCTGGTCGCCTTCCTCGCCGTCGCGCTTTTCACCGACAACCCGTTCGGCGGCGAGCCGGTCGCCCGTATCGCGCTGCGCAAGCCGGCGGACGAAAAGCTGCCCGGAGCCGCCTCCGGCCAGCCCGAACAGGCTGCAAAATCTGCACAGCAGGCTTCAAGCGGAGACAACAAGACCGTCACCATCATCGACGGCTCCAGCGGCAAGCGCCAGGACGTCGTGATCGGCAGCGATGCCGCCGACAAGACCGGCGCCGAGCCTGCGCCGGCGATGGCAATGGCCGGCATCGACCAGCGGCTGCTGGAAAAGTCCCGTTACGGCATGATTCCGGTGGTTGCCGACGGCCTGAAACCCTTCACGGTCTATGCGGCCGACGCCGACCGCACCAAGGCTGCCAAGATGCCTGTCATAGCCATCGTGGTCGGCGGGCTCGGTGTCGGCGCAGCCAAGACGGCCGATGCCATCATGAAGCTGCCACCGGCCGTAACGCTGGCATTCACCCCTTACGGGGCAGACCCCGCCAAGCTCGCCGAGCGGGCTCGTGCGCAGCGCCACGAGATCCTGCTGCAGGTTCCGATGGAGCCGTTCGACTATCCCGACAATGACCCCGGCCCGCAGACCCTGCTCACGACGCTGACGCCTGAGCAGAACATCGACCGCTTGTACTGGCACCTCAGCCGGTTCCAGGGCTATGCCGGGATCGCCAATTTCATGGGCGCACGTTTCACGGCTACCGACACCGTGATGCAGCCGATCATCCGCGAGGCGGCCAAGCGCGGCCTTGGGTATCTCGATGACGGCTCCTCGCCGCGCAGCGCCGCTCCGTCCCTGACGGCGGCCCAATCGATGCCCTTCGCCAAGGCCGATTTCACCATCGATGCCGTGCCAACCTCGGCCGAGATCGACCGGACGCTGGTCAAGCTGGAGACGCTCGCCAAGGAGCGCGGGCTGGCCGTGGGCGTCGCCTCGGCGCTGCCGATTTCGATCGAGCGGCTTGCCGCCTGGATCAAGACGCTCGACAGCCGGGGCATCATGCTTGTGCCATTGACAACGGCGATGCTGAAATCAAAATCGGGCTAGAGATCAAGCTGATGGCGGCGATCCGGACTTTCCCGGACTGCTCCGGACCGATCGATTGCGAGTGGACTTGATGCAGGCAAAGGAAACGTGAGGGACATGGCGCGCTACGAGGACCTGCCTTACCGGACCTGCGTCGGCATGATGCTGATCAATGCGGCCGGGCTGGTCTTCATTGGCCGCCGCGCCGGCGGCATCGAACATGTCGATCAAACCCATGTCTGGCAGATGCCGCAGGGTGGCGTCGATCCCGGCGAGGACACCTGGGAGGCCGCGAAGCGCGAGCTTTACGAGGAAACCAGCGTCCGCTCCGTGGAAAAACTCGGCGAAGTCCCGGATTGGCTGATCTACGACATTCCACGCACGGTGGCCGGCCGCGCCTGGAAGGGCCGATATCGCGGACAACGGCAGAAATGGTACGCGGTGCGCTTTACCGGCAAGGACGCCGAAATCAACGTCTCAAGCCCCGGCGGCGGCGGACACAAGGCCGAATTCGTGAACTGGCGCTGGGAGCCGATGAAGAATCTCCCGAACCTGATCGTTCCGTTCAAGCGGCCGGTCTACGAACGCGTGGTCAAGGAATTCTCCAACCTCGCGGGCGGCTAGCTCTTTTCGTTTTGACGCGCTGTCGCGGCGCGAACCGGTATCACCTCAAACGCCATGTCCGACAAACCCTATCGTCCCAACGTGGGAATCGCGCTGTTCAACCCCTCCGGCGAGGTGCTGATCGGGCGGCGCTTCCGGGACGACGGACCGGAAATTGTTCTTCCCGGATTAGAATGGCAGATGCCGCAGGGCGGCATCGACGCCGACGAGAACCCACGCGATGCCGTCATGCGCGAACTGTGGGAGGAGACCGGGGCGGTCAGCGCCGAATATCTCGGCGAGACCGATTGGATAAAATATGAATTTCCGCCCTATGACGGACCGCCCACCCATCGTCTCGCCCAATTCCGCGGCCAGCGGCAGAAATGGTTCGCACTGCGGTTCACCGGCCGCGACGACGAGATCGACCCGCTGACGCCGCGCAACGGCCAGCCGGCCGAATTCGATTCCTGGCGCTGGGAGCGGCTCGACCGCGTCGCCGATTTGGTCGTGCCGTTCCGGCGCGACGTCTATCGGATGGTGGCGCGGGTATTCGCGGAATTCGCCCATTAGCACAGCTGCGGGACGCGAGGCGGCTTGACAGCGTTTTGTCGCTCAATATTTTTCGGCCGGCCGAGCCCGCAGAAGGCGCCCGATACCGTCGGTGGTTTGGTATCAGCGAACCTTTTTGTGTCGACCGCAGACTAAAAGGCTCAGCTTTGAAATAACCCGCCACCGTACGGTGTCTTGCCTCTCATGATGGAAGTGACTGTAGCCAAGCGCCGCCGGAGTTGGGAGTGGCGGGTGCACGACCAGAGTGGCGCGCTGATCATGCACGGGCGCGAACGTACCCGTCCGGCTGCCCGCTACCAGGGTTACCGGAGCCTGTTCATGCTGTTGGCCGTCGGTCGGAGGTCCACAGCGTTCAGGACTTCCGAGACTCTCCCAAGAGCAGATCAATCGAATTCAGGGCCAGCAGGTCGTGGTCTAGTTAGGCCCGACTGAAAACGGGCCGATGGCGATGACCTGACAATTGCTGTCGCGCTTGGCGCAGTCGGTGAGCGCAGCAGTGACGGCGGCCTGCTCATTGGCCGCCTTCAGTCCCAGCCCCGGCCGGCCAGCCGCGCCGACCGCAACGGCGTTCCAGCCGCTTGACGCATCCACGAGCCGGCGCGCGACGTCGTCGCGCGCATCGGCTGCGATCATCGTAGTGCCGGCAGCCTTGAAGAAACCGGTGACCTTCAGTGTGATCGGAATCGGGACGACAAAATTATCGTTGAGCGCAACGAGCATGCAGGGGACGCCGGCGATCCCGCCGCATGACTCCAGGGCACGCCGTACCGCTTCCTCGACACTGTCCAGAGCAAAGGGAAAGAACAGCGCGCCGCCGGGCCCCAGCGCGAGCGCCTTGTGCTTTCGCGCCGGTGTATACACGTTTTCAAGACGCGCCTTGCCGCCGTCGCGTGTGAGCGGGACGGCCCTGGCGGCGAAGGGCTGCTCGGTCACGGCGTCATGCCTGATCCAGGGCAATGGCGGCATTGGCGGTCTGCCGTGCGCATAAACGACGGTGTCGCCGACCGCGTATAATTCGCATTTGCGCGGCGATTGCGCGGCATCGGCGCGCTTCTGGCATTGCTCCATCGCGGCCGATTTCGCAACCTCCTCGCTCGGCTGGGCGGTGACGAAAGCGTTGAACCCGCCGATATTGAGCGAGATCGCCTTGAAATCGGCAGCCGGCGCGTAGTCCGAAGCAAGCGTGGCGCGGACCTTGTCGCTAACGAAGGGAACGTTGGCGGCGGCGAATTTTTCTGACGATACGACCATCGGCAGCGATGCAGACGGCGCAGGCACCGCCGCCTTTGCGGCGGGCGCCGGTGAAGCGGCGGGAGCGGGCGAAGCCGCCGTTGCCGCTAGAGCAGGCGGTGCCGAAGATGATGCAACGGCTGACGGCACCGGACTTGCGGTGCTGCTGGAGGCCACAGCCTTGGGCGCCGACGTCTCGAGCTTGGTGAAATAGAGAAAGCCGCCGACACCGATCGCGGCCAGGCTGACCACCGTGACCGCGACCGGCCACATCCAGTTCGGCTGCGCCGCGTCTTGCGCCTTGGCCGGCTTCTTGACCTGCGGCGTCGCGTAGGTGCCGTCCTCGCGGCGCATCGCCACCATGTAGGCGTGCACCGGCGTCGGGATGTTCTTCACCTCCTGCGCGCCGATATCCGCGAACTGCACCGACAGCTTGTTGGCGACCTGCTCGTGCACCGCGCGCGAAATGCAGATGCCGCCGACTTCGGCGAGGCCCTCCAGGCGCGCGGCGATGTTGACGCCGTCGCCGAGGAGGTCGCCGTCCCGTTCGACCACGTCGCCAATGGTGATGCCGATGCGAAAGGCCATCTGGCGGCTCGGCGGATAGGCCATGTTGCGGGTACGGAGGCTCTCCTGAATATCGATCGCGCAGCGCACGGCTTCGACCGCGCTCGGAAATTCGGCGAGCACAGCGTCTCCGGCCGTATTGAAAATGCGGCCGCCGCCTTTGGCGATGAAATCGTCGGTCACCTGACGGTAGGACACGAGCCGCCGCAGCGTCTCCTCCTCGTCCTCGGCAACCAGTCTGGAGTAGCCGGCAATATCGGCCGCAAAAATCGCCGCGATCTTGCGTTTCATGAAGACCAGCCCCGGGCAAACACCAGCGGCGGGACAATGCCGCCGGAAGTTCCCGGACGCAACTAGCGCATTTTCAAGCGGGGCGGGGTTCGCGAGAGGAAATACTCCAACAAAAAGCTCAGCGCCCGTCACGGGGTGACGAGCGCTGGCATATTCGGGCCTTCATGGCGCCCCGGAGCGGTGCCCCGGGGCTAGTGCATAGCTGTCGAACTGAGTTCCTGCTGGATGCTCTTGAAGTGATCGAGCCGCTCGATGGCACGATCGAGCTCGGAGCCTTCCTTCTCGGCCAGCTTCGCTTCCATCTCGGCAATGGTCTCAGCAAACTGCGCCCGGTCGACGTCCTCCATCGAAGTAGCGACGTCAGCGAGCACAGTGAGCCCGCTTTCCGACATCTCGGCAAGACCGCCGAGTACGATGACCTTCTGGTGCGACCCGCCGCTGGTGATGGTCAGGATGCCCGGGCGGACCGCGGCCACGACCGGGGCGTGACCGGCGAGCACGCCGAAATCGCCTTCCACGCCGGGAACGTCAACCTGATCGACTTCGCCGGAGAAGGCGAGCTTTTCGGGAGAGACGAGATCGAAATGAAAGGTAGCCATGGTCTTTCCATTCTTTCCGCTGTCACCCGCGGGCTTGACCCGCGGGTCCACCAAGCGAAACATTTCTTGAGTCGATAGATTGCCGGGTCAATTTTTACGAAGATGCGCTTCGCGCTGTTGCCCGGCAGTAACGACTTCAAACTTACGCTGCTTCAGCCGCCAGCTTCTTGCCCTTCTCGACGGCTTCTTCGATGGTGCCGACCATATAGAAGGCAGCTTCCGGCAGGTGATCGTACTTGCCTTCGCAGATCGCGCGGAAACCCTTGATGGTGTCGGCGAGATCGACGAACTTGCCGGGCGAGCCGGTGAAGACTTCGGCGACGTGGAACGGCTGCGACAGGAAGCGCTCGATCTTGCGGGCGCGGGCCACCGCGATCTTGTCCTCTTCGGACAGTTCGTCCATGCCGAGAATGGCGATGATGTCCTGCAGCGACTTGTACTTCTGCAGCACCTGCTGAACCATACGCGCGGTGTTGTAGTGATCTTCGCCGACGACGAGCGGCGAGAGCATGCGCGAGGTCGAGTCGAGCGGATCCACCGCCGGATAGATGCCCTTTTCCGAGATCGCGCGGTTCAGCACCGTGGTGGCGTCCAGATGGGCGAACGAGGTCGCAGGCGCCGGGTCGGTCAAGTCGTCGGCCGGCACGTAGATCGCCTGCACCGAGGTAATCGAACCCTTGTGCGTCGTGGTGATGCGCTCCTGCAGCGCGCCCATGTCGGTGGCGAGCGTCGGCTGATAGCCCACAGCCGAAGGAATACGGCCCAACAGCGCCGACACTTCGGAGCCGGCCTGGGTGAAGCGGAAGATGTTGTCAACGAAGAACAGCACGTCCTGGCCCTGGTCGCGGAAGTGCTCGGCGACCGTCAGACCGGTGAGGCCGACGCGGGCGCGGGCGCCCGGGGGTTCGTTCATCTGGCCGAACACCAGCGCGCATTTGGACTTCACGCTCGGATCGGGATTCTTCGGGTCGGCGTTGACCTTGGATTCGATGAATTCGTGATAGAGGTCGTTGCCTTCGCGGGTACGCTCGCCGACGCCGGCGAACACCGAGTAACCGCCATGGGCCTTGGCGACGTTGTTGATCAGTTCCTGAATCAGCACGGTCTTGCCGACGCCGGCGCCGCCGAACAGGCCGATCTTGCCGCCCTTGGCGTAGGGTGCGAGCAGATCGACGACCTTGATGCCGGTGACGAGAATTTCAGCTTCGGTGGACTGGTCGGTATAGGTCGGCGCTTCCTGATGAATGGCGCGCTTGCCTTCGAACTTGATGGGACCTGCTTCGTCGATCGGCTCGCCGATGACGTTCATGATGCGACCGAGCGTGCCGTCGCCGACCGGAATCGCGATCGGCTGGCCGGTGTCGGTCACTTCCTGGCCGCGCACCAGCCCCTCGGTGGTGTCCATCGCGATGGTGCGCACCGTGGATTCGCCGAGATGCTGTGCCACTTCGAGCACCAGACGGTTGCCGCCGTTCTTGGTCTCGATCGCGTTCAGAATGGCGGGCAGATGTCCCTCGAACTGCACGTCGACGACGGCGCCGATGACCTGCGTGATGCGTCCGGTCTGGTTGGCTTGTGTGGCCATAAACTCTCTCCTTCGAATTCGTATCTAGAAACCGTCAGTTTGATCGTGCCTGTCGCCGTTACATCGCCTCGGCGCCGGAGATGATTTCAATCAGCTCCTTGGTGATCATGGCCTGACGGGTTCGGTTGTAAATCAGGGTCTGCTTGCGGATCATGTCGCCGGCGTTACGGGTGGCGTTGTCCATCGCGCTCATCTGCGCGCCGTAGAACGAGGCGTTGTTTTCCAAGAGCGCACGGAAGATCTGCACCGCGAGATTGCGCGGCAGCAGGCGCGTCAGGATCTCGTCCTCTTCCGGCTCGTATTCGTAAGACGTCGACGGCCCGGCATTCGCTGCCGGCGCTTCCACCACCAGCGGAATGATCTGCTGGGCGGTCGGGATCTGCGAGATCACGGATTTGAAGCGCGAATAGAACAGCGTGCAGACGTCGAACTCGCCGGCGTCGAAGCGCGCCAGAACCTTTTTGGCAATGTCTTCGGCATTGACGAAGCCGAGCTGGCGAACCGAGCGCAGATCGACGTGCTCGATGATCTGCTTCTCAAAGTTTCGGCGGAGTTGCTCGTAGCCCTTGCGGCCGACGCAGAAAATCTTGACCTCTTTGCCCTGACCGATCAGCGACTGCGCGCGTTCACGGGCCAGGCGCACGATCGATGAATTGAAGGCGCCGGAAAGTCCGCGCTCGCCGGTGCACACCAGCAGCAGATGCACCTGATCCGTGCCGGTACCGGCCAGCAGCGCCGGGGCGCCGGGCGAACCCGCCGCGGCGGATGCGATATTGGAAATCACCGCGTCCATCTTTTCGGCGTAAGGCCGCGCCGCTTCGGCAGCGCTCTGCGCGCGGCGCAGCTTTGACGCCGCAACCATCTGCATCGCCTTGGTGATCTTCTGCGTCGCCTTGGTGGAGGCGATGCGTACCCGCATGTCTTTAAGGGAAGCCATTCTCAGTTCACCCCGGCGATCCGGTGTCTAGACCCGACCGCAAGCCACTCTTTTGTTAGACCCGGCCCAAAAGCGCGAAGCGCGTCTTCAGGCTAAAGCGCCGGGCCTCAACGGCAAATCATCAAGCAAACGTCTTGGCGAAACCTTCGACCGCGCTCTTCAGCTTGCCGGCGAGATCGTCGGAGAGATCGCGGCTGTCACGAATGCCGTTGAGAATGTCGACGTTCTTGCCGCGCAGCAGCGACAGCAGGCCGTCCTCGAACGCACGGATCTTGCCGAGCGGCAGCGCGTCGAGATAGCCGTTGGTGCCGGCCCAAATCACGCAGACCTGCTCTTCCATCTTCAGCGGCGAGAACTGCGGCTGCTTCAGGAGTTCGGTCAGGCGCGAGCCGCGGTTCAAGAGCCGCTGCGTCGAGGCGTCGAGGTCGGAGCCGAACTGCGCGAACGCCGCCATTTCGCGGTACTGCGCCAGCTCACCCTTGATCTTGCCGGCGACCTTCTTCATCGCCTTGGTCTGCGCCGACGATCCGACGCGCGACACCGACAGACCGACGTTCACAGCGGGGCGGATGCCCTGGAAGAACAGGTCGGTTTCCAGGAAGATCTGGCCGTCGGTAATCGAAATCACGTTGGTCGGGATGTAGGCCGACACGTCGTTGGCCTGGGTTTCGATGACAGGCAGCGCGGTGAGCGAGCCCGAGCCGTGGTCCTTGCTGAGCTTCGCCGCGCGCTCGAGCAGGCGGGAATGCAGATAGAACACGTCGCCGGGATAGGCTTCGCGGCCCGGCGGGCGGCGCAGCAGCAGCGACATCTGGCGATAGGCGACGGCCTGCTTGGACAGATCGTCATAGATGATGACGGCGTGCATGCCGTTGTCGCGGAAGTACTCGCCCATGGTGCAGCCAGTGAACGGCGCGATGTACTGCATCGGCGCCGGATCGGACGCGGTGGCGGCGACGATGATCGAATATTCCAGCGCGCCCTGCTCTTCCAGCACCTTCACGAACTGGGCGACGGTGGAACGCTTCTGGCCGATCGCGACGTAGACGCAATACAGCTTGATGTTCTCGTCCGGCTGCGCGTTGAGCGGCTTCTGGTTCAGGATGGTGTCGAGCGCGATCGCGGTCTTGCCGGTCTGACGGTCGCCGATGATCAACTCGCGCTGGCCGCGGCCGACCGGGATCAGCGCATCGATCGCCTTGAGGCCGGTCGCCATCGGCTCGTTCACCGACTTGCGCGGAATGATGCCGGGCGCCTTGACGTCGACGCGCATACGCTTGTCGGCCTGGATCGGGCCTTTGCCGTCGATGGGATTGCCGAGCGCGTCGACCACGCGACCGAGCAAGCCCTTGCCGACCGGCGTATCCACGATGGCGCGGGTACGCTTGACGGTCTGGCCTTCCTTGATTTCACGGTCGGCGCCGAAGATCACGATACCAACGTTGTCGGTTTCGAGGTTCAGCGCCATGCCACGGGTGCCGTTCTCGAACTCGACCATTTCACCGGCCTGGACGTTGTCCAGACCATAGACGCGGGCGATACCGTCACCGACGGACAGCACCTGTCCGACTTCGGTAACCTCAGCCTCCTGGCCGAAATTCTTGATCTGGTCCTTGAGGATCGCGGAAATTTCCGCGGCGCGGATGTCCATCAGCCTGCCTCTTTCATCGCGTGCTTGATCGAATTGAGTTTGGTGCGAAGCGAACTATCCACCATGCGGCTGCCGAGCTTGACCACCAGGCCGCCGATAATGGAGGGATCGACTTTCACGTTGAGCGCGACGTCCTTGCCCGTCACCGATTTCAGTGCGGTCTTCAGCGCGTCGAGATTCTTTTCATTGAGCTGTTCGGCGACGGTGACGTCGGCGGTCGCCTCGCCCTTGAACTTCGCCACCAGCGCGCGGAAAGCGCGGATCACATCGGCGACTGCGAACAGCCGGCGGTTGGCGGTCAGGACTTTAAGGAATTTGGCGGAGATGCCGGAGATTCCGGCCTTGTCGAGCACGGCATCGAGCGCCTTTGCCTGCGCACCTGCCGAGAAAACCGGGCTGCGGACGAGACGCCTCAGATCGGCGCTTTCGTTCAACATCGCCTCGAATTTATCGAGATCGGCCCTTACCGTGTCGACGGATTTCTCGTCGCGCGCCAACTCGAACAAGGCCGTAGCATAACGGCCTGACACTCCCGAAACGGACGGATCTTCAGCAGCCACAGACTTTGCTCTTTTCAGCTGTCAAACTCGCAAGGGAAAAACCGTCGCCACGGGTAGCGGCGCCTAGCGATCCAAGCCCTTGGAATTCAAGCGGGACTTCGATTTTCGACCGGCACGAGAGGTGCCGGGATCGGTAAAATCGCGGCTTTGCTAACATAGCGAGCGCGCAGGTGCAACATGACCGCGCGCACAGGCGATGCCTTGTCGCACGTCAATTATCAGCACCGGTCCGACGTTGTTTTTGACTGTCCTCCGTCGCCTCAAAACTCCGCTTCGACGCCGCCGCTGGAATCGCCGGTCCATCGAGCCAGCAATGGTTCCGCCCGTATTTGCATGGCCGGCATGAGCGGAGCGGCCGGAACGAACCGGGCCGATTCTTTTCATTTGAACATTACTTGAACAAATCTTTGCCCCAACAAGGATTACAGTAATAACAAGTAATTCTCAGTAATTTAAAGGTTAAAATTTCGTTAACGCCCAAGATTACGGAATATCGTTTGATTAGTTGATCTCAGTAACAAGATATGTCAGCCGGCCGAAAACCGGCTTTACTGCCCAATTCATGCCTTATTGCGTCACCAAACGGCAACCACTGAAACTGGGACGGGGGTTCCATTTGCCACGCATGTGGCAATACTGTCTGAGGGACTAGTTTAATGTTGAATAACAATAATGTGGTGCCGGGAACTCTAACCCGGTCGCGTACGGCTCTCGCCTTGATCGCCGCAACTCTCCTGGTCGGCGGCAGCATCTCCGAGGCTTCCGCCAAATCCAGGCATCACCGCCACCATTCCCATCACGCGCACGCCCACAAGGCCAAGAGCAATTGGATGGACGCCAATGCGTCGATCGGCTCGGGCTCCGGGCGCAGCTTCTCGGGAAAGGCTTCTTTTTACGGCAATGAATCCGGCAGCAAGACTGCTTCCGGTCAGCGCTTCAACCAGAACGCCATGACCGCAGCCCACCGCTCGCTGCCGTTCGGCACCAAGCTCCGGGTGACCTATCGTGGCCAGAGCGTCGTTGTCACGATCAATGACCGTGGTCCCTTCATCAAGGGCCGCGTGCTCGACCTGTCCACGGGTGCCGCCCGCGCCGTCGGCCTGACCGGCGCCGGCGTCGGCCACGTCACCGCCGAGGTCGTCTCTTAAGCGCGCGTCCTGCGCGCCGTTTTCCGGTCCATCAGATCGAGTAAGCGTTGCGTAACCGTCGCGGAACTTTCCGCAAAGGCCTGCCGTCGCAAATGACGGCAGGCCTTTTTTGTTAAAGGCATTCTTGTTGCCGCGCCGCTCTGGCCACCACGGTGTCAGGAGGGCCGTGCTAGGTTCTGCGGAAACACAGGCGCACGGCCTTCCGCAGCCAGTCGGCACAACCCACTGACGAGAACGCAAGCATGAGCCAGGTCAAAACCGTGGAGCAACTGAGAAACGTTCTCCCCGAACCGCGCGAGACCACCAAGGCCAAGGTACTTCCCTTCCTCGACGAACAGGCGATCGACTTCCTCCAGACATGCCCGTTTGGGCTGATGGCCACGGCCGGTCGCGACGGGCCGATCGAGGTGTCTCCAAAGGGCGACGAACCCGGGTTCGTCCGTGTCGAAAACGAAAGAACGGTTCTGCTTCCCGAACGGGCAGGCAACAACCTCGCGTTCGGCCTGCAGAACATCCTCGATACCGGCCGGATCGGCATGATCTTCCTGCGCCCCCGGACCGGCGAGACGCTGCGGCTCTCCGGCCGGGCAGAGATCTTTGACGATGCCGAACTGTTGGCCGCATTTGCGAAGTCAGGTCGACCGGCGCTGCTTGCGATCCGGATCCACATCGAGCGGTGCTACTTCCATTGCGCGCGTTCGGTGCTCCGATCGCACCTCTGGGAACCGGAGCACTGGCCGGAAGCCAAGCGTATCTCGTTCGGAAAGATTTTTGCGGCCCGGACCGGTGGCGACGAGGATCAGGCGGCGAAAATCGACGCCTTTGTCGAGACGGGATACACGACCAATCTGTGGTCGAATGGCTGACGAGCGCATTCCCGATTGAAGGGTACGGCCCTCACAAAAAGCTCTGCGGGTCGACGTCGACTTCGAGCTTGAGATTACCCTTGGTCTTCGGCCCGGCCGCAAGCCACTCGCGAAGATATTCCGACAGATCGACGTTGCGCAGCGACTTCACCAGCAAGCGAAACCGGTAGCGGCCCTTGATGACGGCAAGCGGCGCTTCGGCAGGCCCCAGCACCTGGATGCGTTCGTCGATCGGGGCTGTGGCGGCGAGCCTTCGTGCGAAACCTTCGGCGGTCGGCCGATCGCCTGCGGAAATGATCAGGCTGGCGAGCCGGCCGAACGGCGGATAGCCGGCGCGTTCGCGCGCCTCGATCTCGCTGGCATAGAACGCCTCGCGGTCGCTTGCGATCAGGGCCTTCATCACGGGATGTTCGGGCTGGTGGGTCTGCAGATAGCCGACGCCGCGGCCCTGCTCGCGCCCGGCGCGGCCGATCACCTGGTTGAGCAGTTGAAACGTCCGCTCGGCGGCGCGCGGATCGCCATTGCCGAGGCCCAAATCCGCATCGACCACGCCGACCAGATTGAGCCGCGGAAAATTATGTCCCTTCGCCACCAGTTGCGTGCCGACGATGATGTCGACGCGGCCTTCCGCGATTTCGTTCAGCTCGCTGCGCATGGTCTCGATCGAGGTGATGAGATCGCTCGACAGCACCATGGTGCGCGCATTCGGAAACAGCGAGGCCGCCTCTTCCTGCAGGCGCTCGACGCCGGGGCCGACCGCGACCAGCGATTCTTCGGCCTGGCAATGCGGGCAGATGTTCGGGCGCGGCATCGAGAAACCGCAATGATGACAGACCAGACGCTGGCGAAAACGATGATCCACCAGCCAGGCGTCGCAGATGGTGCACGCAAAGCGGTGACCGCAGGCCCGGCACAAAGTCAGTGGCGCGTAGCCGCGGCGGTTGAGGAACAACAGTGCCTGTTCACGTTTCTCGATCGCGAACTGAATCTGTGCGGCGAGCGGCGGCGAGATGAAGCGGCCGCGCGGCGGCGGGGCGCGGCGCAGATCGATCGCCTCGATATGTGGCATGTGCTGGCCGCCGAAGCGCGACGGCAGCGCGACGCGCTGATAGCGGCCCTTGCGCGCGTTGACTTCGGTTTCGACCGACGGTGTCGCGGACGCCAGCACGATCGGAATTTTGGCGGTATGCGCGCGCACGACAGCCATGTCGCGGGCGTGGTAATGCGCGCCGTCGTCCTGCTTGTAGGCTTGGTCGTGCTCTTCATCGACGATAATCAGCCCAAGGTCGGCATAGGGCAGAAACAGCGCCGAGCGCGCACCGACCACGACCGGCGCTTCGCCCGCCGATATCCCCGCCCAATTGCGCTGCCGCGTGCGCGGCGTCAATTCGGAATGCCATTCGAGCGGACGCACCCCGAAGCGCTGAGCGAAGCGATCAAGGAATTGCCCTGTCAGCGCGATCTCCGGCATCAGGATCAGCGTCTGCTTGCCGCGGCGGATGATTTCCGCGATCGCCTCGAAATAGACTTCGGTCTTGCCTGAACCGGTGACGCCGTCGAGCAGCGCGACATGGAAAGAGCCATTGGCCGCGAGTGCGCGCATCGCATCGACCGCCGTGCGCTGCTGGGGAGAAAATTCCGGCTGCGCGAAGGCTGGATCGGGCGCGGGCGGTGCCAGCGGCGGCGGCATCGCCTCGACGGCGAGCGTCCCCTCGTCGACCAGCCCGTCGACCACGCCGCCGCTGACGCCGGCCTCCCGCGCCGCTTCGGACTTGCCATGCAGCAGGCCGTCCGACAGCACCTCGATCAGCCGACGCCGCGCCGGCGTCAAACGCCGTGGCGGCTCGCCCACCAGACGCACGCCGAGGCGCATCCGCTCGGGCCCGAGATTTTCGCCCATCCGCAGGGACATGCGAAGCACCATGCCGCGCGCCGACAGGGTGTAGTTGGCGACCCAATCGACAAGGCTGCGCAATTCCTCCTTCAGCGGCGGCACATCGAGCTTTTCGCCGACATCCTTCAGGCGATTATGCAGGCGCGGATCGGGATTGGCGTTCTCCGCCCACACCACCGCCACCACCTCGCGCGGCCCCAGCGGCACGCAAACGACGTCGCCCGGCTTCAGCTCCATGCCGCGCGGCACCCGGTAGGAATAGTTCTGGTTGAGCGCGACCGGCACCAGCACATCGACGACGCGGGTCGATGATGCGGATGAGGTGGTTTCGCGAGTGGCGTGGTCCATCAGGGAATCGGGCTTGAGGTGTTCAGGGCAAGGCTAGCGCCGTGCCGCCAAGTTAGCGAACGGTAAACGAAAGAGGTGCGATATAATGCGTTGAATCACTGTCTCCAAGAGAAGCTTCAAAAGAAGCTTCAAGGCAAGGCTGATGGCCAAGGAAGTTCCGGCACCTCAACCGATCGAGCTAGACTGCGCCGACGAGGGCTTCGCGCAGGAGATGGCGCGATGGCTGACGCATCTGCGCGCCGAGCGGCGGCTGTCGCCAAAGACGCTCGAAGCCTATGCCCGCGACCTCCGTCAATGCCTCATTTTCCTCAGCGAGCATTGGGGGACCCGGGTCACACTGAAACAGTTTGCGGCGCTGGAAGCCACCGACATCAGGGCCTTCATGGCGATGCGCCGCGCCGACGATATTGCCGGGCGTTCGCTGATGCGGGCGCTGGCGGGCTTGCGTTCGTTCGGGCGCTATCTCGAACGCGAAGGCAAGGGCAAGGTCGGGGCGCTGTCCGCCATCCGCGCGCCCAAGGTTGCAAAGAGCCTGCCGAAGCCGATCCAGATGGATGCCGCCAAGCGTTTTGCGGATGCCGACGAGCGCGCCGGGGAGGAACGCGATCCCTGGATCTGGGCGCGCGACGCCGCGGTCATGGCGCTGCTCTACGGTTCGGGCCTGCGCATCTCCGAGGCGCTGGGACTGAAACGGCGCGATGTGCCCAAGCCGGGCGAAGGCGATGTTCTTATCGTGACAGGCAAGGGCAACAAGACCCGGATGGTGCCGGTGCTGCAGAACGTGCTGGCGCTGATCGCCGATTACGTTGCGATGTGCCCGCATTCGCTGCCCCCGGCCGGACCAATTTTTGTCGGCGCGCGCGGCGGGCCGCTTTCGCCGCGGATCATCCAGCTCACCATGGAGCGACTGCGCGGCGCGCTCGGCCTACCCGACAGCGCCACGCCACATGCGCTGCGGCATTCCTTCGCGACCCATCTGCTGAGCCGCGGTGGCGATTTGCGCGCGATCCAGGAACTGCTCGGCCACGCCTCGCTCTCCACCACGCAGATCTATACCGGCATCGACAGCGAGCGGCTGCTGGAAGTGTACAAGAGCGCCCACCCGCGCGGATGAGCGCGCGTACGCCCAGCCGACACACTCCCGTCACATCGATGGCCTCTTAAGCTGCCTCTTGCGCTCGCATTGCGGTTCCGGCAATCGTGCGCGCGTCAATCGCAGGAGGGGAATCAATGGGCGCACATGAAAGCATGGAGCACGCGGAGCATGCCGAGCACGCTTCGGGCTCGAACAAGAAGATCGCGTTGCTGATCGCGGTGATCGCCTTGTTTCTGGCGTTGTCGGAAACGCTGGGCAAGGGTGCGCAAACCGAAGCCATCAGCAAGAATGTCGAGGCCTCGAACCTGTGGGCGTTCTTCCAGGCCAAGAGCATTCGCCGCACCACGGTTCAGGCCACCGCGGAGCACGCCAAGCTCAGCCTGGGGACCATCGGCGACGATGCTGCGAAAGCGGCCTTGCAAAAGCAGATCGACGACTGGAACAAGACTGCGGCGCGTTACCGTTCGGAGCCGGAAACTGGAGAGGGTTCGGAAGAACTCGCCAAGCGCGCCAAGCACGCCGAAAAACAGCGCGACGACGCCACCGCAAAATACCACCACTACGAGATCGCCTCGGCCGCCTTCCAGATCGGCATCGTGCTGGCCTCGGCCACCATCATCACCGGCATGATCGCTCTGGCCTGGGTGTCAGGCATATTGGCGATCGCGGGCATCGGCATCACCGCGCTGGGTCTCTACGCGCCGCATCTGCTGCATCTGCACTGAGCGCCTTCGTTCGTCATCGGCGCGCAGCTGCGAACGCCGTGATCCGTAGGGTGGGCAAAGCGCAGCGTGCCCACCATCTCACAGCGATTTCGGTGATCGATGGTGGGCACGTCGCTTCGCTCCTTTGCCCACCCTACGACTGGGTCGCCCGCCCCAGTGCGCAAGCGCGCGCAAGGCGGGTGGCGACAGCGAGAAACTACCGAGCTTCGTGCACGCTCTTGCGGAAACGTGCGATCAGCCGCAGCGTGCGCGATGACCAGCCGTCGCCGTCGCCACGCAGCATTTCACGAATGCGCTGCTTGATCGGCTGGACCAGGGCCGCCGCCTTGGCGCGCATCGCCATGATAAATTCATAGACCGTCTTGAACCAAGCCATCTGCAGGAGCTTGGCGCGCGTCACGTCGAAGATGAACGCGGTGACGCCGACGCCGACGAGTTTTCCGAACACGATGACGACGACGGCACTCAGCCAATATTCATTCGCCAGCAGCCAGAGGCCGACCAGCTTGAGCGGAAACAGCGGGATCACCGGCACCGCGAACACGATCAGCGTCATCGCCGGCGACAGCGTATCGACACGATCGGACAGCCATTGCTTGAAGGCGCGCAGCGGGATCCGTGCGACGACGCGCTCGACGATCGGCTCGAGATGATCCCACAGCCAGGCTTCAATCAGGAAGATGACCGCAAGCAGGACCCAGAACGGCTGTAACAGGCGGCGCATCACCGATGTGGCCTCTAGAGCGGAATGACGTCCACTGATTGGTCGCTCCGATCTATTTCTTTGTTCAAAGCATGATTTTCGAGAAGGCGGGTCACGCTTTACCCGGGATGTACCGGATATGGATCACATGTGGATGGCACGTTTGCCCACCGCAAGCGCGGCCTCCTTGATGGCTTCCGAGCGTGTCGGATGGGCATGGCACGTGCGCGCCAGATCTTCGGCAGAACCGCCAAACTCCATCAGAACGCAGGCTTCATGGATCATTTCGCCGGCTTCGCGGCCGACAACGTGCACACCGAGCACGCGATCGGTCTTCGCATCTGCGAGAATCTTCACGAAGCCGTCAGTGGTCTGGTTGACCTTGGAGCGGCCGTTGGCGGTGAACGGAAATTTGCCTGACGTGTATGCCACGCCCGCCTGCTTCAGCTCCTCCTCGGTCTTGCCGACCGACGCCACTTCCGGCGTGGTATACACCACGCCGGGGATAACATCGTAGTTCACGTGGCCCGCCTGGCCTGCAATGATCTCGGCGCAGGCAACGCCCTCGTCCTCCGCCTTGTGTGCGAGCATCGGGCCGGCGACCACATCGCCGATCGCATAGACGCCCTTCACGCTGGTCGCGAAATGCGTGTCGATCTGCACCCGCCCGCGGTTATCGAGCGCGATGCCGGCTTCCTTGAGGCCGAGCCCTTCGGTGTACGGCACGCGACCGATACAGACCAGCACCACGTCGGTTTCGAGCGTCTCTGCCGGCCCGCCGGCTGCTGGTTCGACACTGGCCTTCAACGTCTTGCCCGATGTATCGACGCCGGTCACCTTGGCACCGAGCTTGAATACAAAGCCCTGCTTTTCGAGCATGCGCTGGAATTGCTTTGCCACTTCGCCATCCATGCCGGGCAGGATGCGATCGAGGAATTCGACGACCATGACCTCAGCGCCGAGCCGTTTCCAGACCGAGCCGAGCTCGAGCCCGATCACGCCCGCGCCGATGATCAGAAGCTTCTCCGGCACTTTCTCCAGCGACAGCGCGCCGGTCGACGACACGACGCGCTTTTCGTCGATCTCGATGCCCTTCAGCCGTGCGATGTCGGAGCCGGTGGCGATGACGATGTTCTTGGTCTCGACCGTTTGCGCCTTGCCGTCACCGCCCGTAACCTCGACCTTGCCGGCGCCGAGGACCTTGCCCTTGCCATTGATGACGTCGATCTTGTTCTTCTTCATCAGGAACTCGACGCCCTTGACGTTGCCGTCGATGCCCTGCTGCTTGAAATTCATCATCGATGGCAGATCGAGTTTCGGCGAGGAAACGCTGACGCCCATTTTCGCAAAGGAGTGCGCGGCCTCCTCGAACATTTCGGAGGCATGCAGCAGCGCCTTCGACGGCATGCAGCCGACATTGAGGCAGGTGCCGCCCAGCGTCGCGTTCTTCTCGATCACGGCGACCTTCATGCCGAGTTGCGCCGCGCGCACCGCGCAGACATATCCGCCCGGGCCGGTGCCGATGACGACGAGATCGTAGGAAGCCATGATGAAGTCCTGTAGCTGAGAAACGTGTCAGGTATTACCGCCCACCCGAGACATCAAGGATGGCGCTGGTGACGTAGGAAGCCTCGTCCGACATCAGCCAGACGATGGCGTTGGCGATTTCATCCGCGGTACCGACACGCTGCATCGGGACGACGTGCGCCAGCCGGTGCGCGCGATCGGGCTCGCCGCCGCTGGCGTGAATATCGGTGTCAATCAACCCGGGGCGGATCGCGGCAACGCGGATGCCTTCGCCCGCGACTTCGTAGCCGAGGCCGACGGTGAAGGAATCCACCGCGCCCTTTGAGGCCGCATAATCGACATACGTGTTGGGGGCGCCGAGTCTCGCTGCGACCGAGGAAAGATTGACGATGACGCCGCCCTCACCGCCCTTGCGGGTCGACATCCGCTTCACGGCCTCGCGCGCACACAGGATGCTGCCGGTAACGTTGACCGCCATCATGCGCTGGATGCGCTCCGCCGACATATCCTCGACCCGCGCCGACGGACCGACGATGCCGGCATTGTTGACGAGTGCGCCGAGCGTTCCGAATTCGTCGGCGGCCTTGAACAGCGCGAGAATGTCGGCCTCGCTGCCGACATCGCATTTCACGGCAACAGCCTTGCCGTTCTTGCGCTCGATCTGCGCGACGACTTCCTTTGCCGCCGCTTCATTGCTGGCGTAGCCGACCACGACCCGAAAGCCGCGCGCGGCGGCGGCGAGCGCGGTGGCGCGGCCGATGCCGCGGCTGCCGCCGGTGATCACAACAACCTTGTCCGTCATATCAACCCCCACAAGTCAGCGCGCATCGATCCATGGCTCGCAGCGCCGGCCTTTCGCACCGGCACGCGCAAAGCCAGTGGCGTTAGAGATCCAGCACGAGACGCGCCGGATCTTCCAGGCTTTCCTTGACGCGCACGAGGAACGTCACCGCTTCCTTGCCGTCGATCACGCGGTGATCGTAGGACAGCGCCAGATACATCATCGGGCGGACCTCGACCTTGCCGGCGACCACCATCGGCCGCTCCTGGATCTTGTGCATGCCGAGAATGCCGGACTGCGGTGCGTTCAGGATTGGCGTCGACATCAGCGAACCGTAGATGCCGCCATTGGTGATGGTGAAGGTGCCGCCCTGCATCTCGTCGATCTTGAGCTGGCCATCGCGGGCGCGGCGGCCGAAATCGGCGATTCCCTTTTCGATGTCGGAGATCGACTTGTGGTCGCAGTCGCGCACGACGGGCACGACTAGGCCCTTGTCGGTGCCGACGGCGACGCCGATGTGGTAGTAGTTCTTGTAGATCAAATCAGTGCCGTCGATCTCGGCATTGACGGCCGGGATATCCTTCAGTGCCTGCACGACGGCCTTGGTGAAGAAGCCCATGAAGCCGAGCTTCGAACCATGCTTCTTCTCGAACACGTCCTTGTACTGCGCGCGCATCGCCATGATGTCGGTCATGTCGACCTCATTGAAGGTCGTGAGCATCGCGGCGGTGTTCTGCACGTCCTTGAGCCGTCGCGCGATGGTCTGGCGCAGCCGCGTCATCTTCACGCGCTCCTCGCGCGCCGCGTCGTCGGCCGGCGAAGGCGCGCGGACCTGCACGGAAGCCGCCGGCTGATTGACCGGGGTCGGCGCGGACGCCGCCTTCTCGATCGCGGCCAGCATGTCGCCCTTGGTGACGCGGCCATCCTTGCCGGAGCCCGGCACGGTCGCGGCATCGATGCCGCTTTCGGCGGAGAGCTTTCGAACCGACGGCGCCAGCGGCGCATCCGATGCCACAGCCTTCGGAGCCGCAGCAGGCGCGGCGGCGGGCGCCGCAGCCGGGGCGGCGGCCTTGGCAGGCGCAGCCGCTCCCGCCCTGGCGCCGCCGGCCGCGCCTTCATTGATCTGCCCGAGCAGCGCGCCGACGGCGACGGTCTCGCCGTCCTTGGCCGCGATCTCGCCGAGCACACCGGCGGATGGCGCCGGCACTTCGATGGTGACCTTGTCGGTCTCGAGCTCGACCAGCGGCTCGTCCACCGCGACGGCGTCGCCGGCCTTCTTGAACCAGCGGCCGATGGTGGCTTCCGTCACGGACTCGCCGAGCGTCGGAACACGAATTTCAGTCATGGTATGGTTTCCTCAGTAACCTTAGGCTTCATCAATTCCAAAATGGTCATCGCCCGCCTTGTGCGCGATTGCGCACTGGGGCGGGCGAGCCAGTACGCCGGGACGGTCATGATCGAGCTCTAACGGCGCCGGGTACTGGATGCCCCGCCCCAGTGCGCAAGCGCGCACAAGGCGGGGCATGACGGATTCCTAATTCAGCGCCTCATCCAGCATCGCCTTGAGCTGCGCCTGGTGCTTCGACATCAAACCGGTGGCGGTTGCTGCCGACGCCGCACGGCCCGCGTAACGCGGACGCCGGTTCGGCGCATGGATCTGGTTCAGCACCCATTCGAGATAGGGCTCGATGAAGTGCCATGCGCCCATGTTGCGCGGCTCTTCCTGGCACCAGACCACTTCGGCGTTCTTGAAGCGTGCAAGCTCCTGCACCAGCGCCTTGAGCGGCACCGGATAGAGCTGCTCGACGCGCATGATGTAGATGTCGTCGATGCCGCGCTTCTCGCGCTCCTCGTAGAGATCGTAATAGACCTTGCCCGAGCACAGCACGACGCGGCGGATCTTGTCGTCCGACGTGAGCCTGGTCTTCTCGTCGGGCTGCATCTGGGCGTCATCGTACAGGATGCGGTGGAAGGTGGTGTCCGCCCCCAGTTCGTCGAGCCGCGAGACCGCGCGCTTGTGCCGCAACAGCGACTTCGGCGTCATCATGATCAGGGGCTTGCGGATCTCGCGATGCAACTGGCGCCGCAGCACGTGGAAGTAATTCGCAGGCGTGGTGGGATACACCACCTGCATGTTGTCTTCGGCGCACATCTGCAGGAAGCGCTCGAGCCGCGCCGAGGAATGCTCCGGCCCCTGCCCTTCATAGCCATGCGGCAGCAGGCAGACGAGGCCGGACATGCGCAGCCATTTGCGCTCGCCCGACGAGATGAACTGGTCGAACAGCACCTGGGCGCCGTTGGCGAAGTCGCCGAACTGCGCTTCCCACATCGCCAGCGCCTTCGGCTCGGCCAGCGAATAGCCGTACTCGAAGCCGAGCACCGCCTCTTCCGACAATAGCGAGTTGATGACCTCGTAATGGCCCTGGTCGTGGCCGAGATGGTTGAACGGCGTGTAGCGGCTCTCGTCTTCCTGGTCGATCAGCACCGAATGGCGCTGCGAAAACGTGCCGCGCTCGCTGTCCTGTCCCGACAGCCGGACGTGGCGGCCTTCCTGCAGCAGGGTGCAGAATGCCAGCGCCTCGCCGGTCGCCCAGTCGATGCCGACGCCGTTGTCGATGGCTTTGGCGCGGTTTTCCAGGAAGCGCTGGATGGTGCGGTGAACCCGGAAGCCGTCCGGCACCTTGGTGATCTTGCGCCCGATATCCTTCAGGATGTTGATGTCGACGCCGGTGACGCCGCGGCGGGCCTCCTCTTCCTGATCTGCGGACTTGAAGCCCGCCCACTTGCCGTCGAGCCAGTCGGCCTTGTTCGGCTTGTAGCCGGAGCCGGCCTCGAGTTCGGCATCCAGCCGCGCGCGCCAATCGGCCTTGGCCTTCTCGACCTCGCCCTCGGTCATCACGCCGTCGGCGATCAGCCGCTTGGCGTAGATTTCCAGCGTGGAGGGATGCGAGCCGATGCGCTTGTACATTACAGGCTGGGTGAACGCCGGCTCGTCGCCCTCGTTATGGCCATGCCGGCGATAGCAGAACATGTCGATGACGACAGGCTTGTGGAACTTCTGCCGGAACTCGATCGCGACCTTGGCCGCGAACACCACCGCTTCCGGATCGTCGCCGTTCACGTGGAAGATCGGCGCGTCGATCATCTTCGCCACATCGGACGGATAGGGCGAGGAGCGCGAGTAGCGCGGATAGGTGGTGAAGCCGATCTGGTTGTTGACGATGAAATGCAGCGAGCCGCCGGTGCGATAACCCTTCAGGTCGGACAGGCTGAAGCATTCGGCCACCACGCCCTGGCCGGCAAACGCCGCGTCGCCATGCATCAGCATGGGCAGCACGGAGATGCGCATATCAGGCGGATCGCCGTGCTGGTCCTGCTTGGCGCGAACCTTGCCGAGCACGACCGGATCGACGATTTCCAGATGCGACGGGTTGGCGGTCAGCGACAGGTGGATCCTGTTGCCGTCGAACTCGCGGTCGCTTGATGCGCCCAGATGGTATTTGACGTCGCCGGAGCCTTCGACCGCGTCCGGATTGGCGGAGCCGCCCTTGAACTCATGAAACAGCGCGCGGTGCGGCTTGCCCATCACCTGGGTCAGCACGTTGAGCCGGCCGCGATGCGGCATGCCGAGCACGATCTCCTTCACGCCGAGATTGCCGCCGCGCTTGATGATCTGCTCCAGCGCCGGGATCAGCGATTCAGCGCCGTCGAGGCCGAAGCGCTTGGTGCCGGTGAACTTGAGATCGCAGAACTTTTCAAAGCCCTCGGCTTCGACCAGCTTGTTGAGGATCGCGCGACGTCCCTCGCGGGTGAAACTGATTTCCTTGTCCGGACCCTCGATGCGCTCCTGGATCCAGGCCTTCTGCGCCGCGTTGGTGATGTGCATGAACTCGACGCCGAGCGTCTGGCAGTAGGTGCGCTCGCAGATCGCGACGATCTCGCGAAGCGTGCCGTATTCGAGGCCGAGCACATGGTCGAGGAAGATCTTGCGGTCGAAGTCGGCTTCGGTGAAGCCGTAGGTGCGCGGATCGAGCTCTTCGCGATCACGCTGTGCCTCGATGCCGAGCGGATCGAGCTTGGCGAAGAAATGACCGCGGATGCGGTAGGCGCGGATCAGCATCAAGGCGCGAACCGAATCGCGCGTCGCCTGGTTGACGTCGGCGGTCGATAGTTCGGCGCCCCTGGTCTGCGCCTTCGCAGCGAGCTTGGTGCCGACCGCCTTCTCGACGGTGATCCAGTTGCCGTCCAGCGCCGAGGTCAGTTCGTCGCGCGGGGTGAGTGGCCAGTTGTCACGGCCCCAGGAGGGACCCCCGGCGTTCTTCTGGACGTCGGCCGGGGTGTCTTTCAGGCTCTTGAAGAATTCCTGCCACTCGGCATCGACCGACGCGGGGTCCTGCTCGTAGCGGGCGTAGAGATCGTCGATGTAGGTGGCGTTGGTGCCCTGCAAAAAGGAAGAGAGGGCAAATGCTGCATTCGCGTCCTGGCGAGACATGATGGCGTCCTGGTAATTTTCGCTTTGCGCGTGGAAAACGGCGCTTTAGCCGGTCCGGAGGCCCGAACCAGCTCGGTAAAGCACCTCTACCCTATTTAGGACGGATATTCGCGCCTAAAAGAACCAAGGACTGAATTAAGACTTCAACTTTTCGGCAAGGGTATGTCCGAGCCTCGCGGGCGACGGAGAGACCGTGATTCCAGCCGCTTCCATGGCCGCGGTCTTGGATCCGGCGTCGCCCTTGCCGCCGGAGATGATGGCGCCGGCATGACCCATGCGGCGACCGGGAGGGGCGGTAACGCCGGCGATGAAGCCGACCATCGGCTTCTTGCGGCCGCGCTTGGCCTCGTCCTTGATGAACTGGGCGGCGTCTTCCTCGGCCGAGCCGCCGATTTCACCGATCATAATGATCGAGGTGGTCTTCGGGTCACCTAAGAACATTTCCAGCACATCGATGAATTCGGTTCCCTTGACCGGGTCGCCGCCGATGCCGACCGCGGTGGTCTGGCCGAGGCCTTCCTGGGTGGTCTGGAACACTGCTTCATAGGTCAACGTCCCCGACCGCGAAACGATCCCGACGCTGCCCGGCTTGAAGATGTTGGCCGGCATGATGCCGATCTTGCATTCCCCCGCCGTCATGACGCCCGGGCAGTTCGGCCCGATCAGGCGCGATTTCGACCCGCTCAACGATCTTTTGACGCGCACCATGTCGAGCACCGGAATGCCCTCGGTGATGCAGACGATCAGCGGAATTTCCGCGTCGATCGCCTCGCAGATCGCGTCCGCCGCACCCGGCGGCGGGACGTAGATCACCGACGCATCGGCGCCGGTCTTGTCGCGTGCTTCGGCGACGGTGTCGAAGACCGGCAGGTTGAGATGCTTCGAGCCGCCCTTACCCGGCGAGGTGCCGCCGACCATCTGGGTGCCGTAAGCGATCGCGGCCTCCGAATGGAACGTGCCGTTCTTGCCCGTAAAACCCTGGCAGATGACTTTGGTATTCTTGTCGATCAGAACGGACATGGTTGAGAACGCTTTCGTAGGTGACCGGGAACGATGGGTTTAGTGAATCCGCCGGTAGACGCCGGTGAGCACGTCGGCCCATCCTTCGGCATCAGGCGAGAACTGGATCTTCATGGTGTAGTTGTCGTTGTCGACGACTTCATAGACGTGGCGCGCATTGCCGCGCAGCGAGCCGCGGACGAGGATCAGCGACTTGCCGGCCCAGCCGCCGGAAGCCGGCGCCGGCGAGTAGTAGCCGAGCGAATCGTGCCAGAACAATTTGTAGGTCCGGTCGTCGCGGTCGTAGGTGAACACGCCGTGGGTCGCGAAGCTCTCTTTGCCGTCGCGCATCTGGCGGGTGTCCTGGATCAGATAGAAGCCGTTGAGATCCATCCGCGCGACCACATGCGAGGTCGCCGGACCGCCTGCGGTCCAGCGCGAGGGATAGACCACTTCCTCGCCGGTCCACTCGCCCGCAAAGACCGCGAGCCGGCGGTGTTCTTCCAGCGGTGTCGGTGCGGCGAGATGGTCAGCCATCGCTAGCCTCCCTTGACGGCTTTCACGATTTTCTGGGCGGCGTCATCGAGATTGTCAGCCGGCACCACGTTGAGGCCGGAGTCGCGGATGATCTTCTTGCCGGCGTCGACATTGGTGCCTTCGAGCCGCACCACCAGCGGCACACTCAGGCCGACTTCCTTGACGGCCGCGACCACGCCTTCGGCGATGATATCGCACTTCATGATGCCGCCGAAGATGTTGACGAGGATGCCCTTCACGTTGGGATCGGCGGTGATGATCTTGAAGGCCGCGGCCACCTTCTCCTTGCTGGCGCCGCCGCCGACGTCGAGGAAGTTGGCGGGCTCCATGCCGTAGAGCTTGATGATGTCCATGGTCGCCATGGCAAGGCCGGCGCCGTTGACCATGCAGCCGATGGTGCCGTCGAGCGTGACGTAGTTGAGATCGTATTTCGACGCCTCGATTTCCTTGGCGTCCTCTTCAGTCTCGTCGCGCAGCGCGGCGACTTCGGGATGGCGGTACATGGCGTTGTCGTCGAACGACACCTTGGCGTCGAGCACGCGGAGCTGGCCCTGTTTGGTGACCACGAGCGGATTGATTTCCAGCATCGCCATGTCCTTGGCGGTGAAGGCGTTATAGAGCTGCACCACCAGCTTTTCCGCCTGCTTGGCCAGGTCGCCGGAAAGATGGAGCGCCTTCGCAACCGTCCGGCCGTGGTGACTCATGATGCCGGTCGCCGGATCGACCGAGAAGGTCACGATTTTTTCCGGGTTGTTGTGCGCGACTTCCTCGATGTTGACGCCGCCCTCGGTCGAAACCACGAACGCCACTTCGGAAGTTTCGCGGTCGACCAGGATCGAGAGATAGAACTCCTTGTCGATGTCGGAACCTTCTTCGATGTAGAGGCGGTTGACCTGCTTGCCATGCGCGCCAGTCTGGATCGTGACCAGGGTCGCGCCCAGCATCTGCTTGGCGAATTCATTGACCTCGGCGACGGATTTCGCGATGCGGACGCCGCCCTTGTCGCCGGCCGAGGCTTCCTTGAACTTGCCCTTGCCGCGGCCGCCGGCATGGATCTGGCTCTTCACCACCCAGACCGGGCCGGGGAGCTGCTTGGCGGCAGTTTCAGAATCCGAGGCCTTCAACACAGGCACGCCGCGCGAAATCGGCACGCCGAATTCATGCAGCAAAGCCTTGGCCTGGTATTCATGGATATTCATCTGGACGCTCCCCAAAACCCTTAGCAGCGAATTCTATAGTTCACCGGCATTGGTAGTTGGCATACCATATACCAATAGAACTGCAACCCTGAAACCGCTTTCGCCCCGGCGAAGGGGCGAAAGCCGAATAAAATCAGCGTCCGAGCAGGTCGGGCGCGATCTTCTTGCAGGCGTCGACCAGGCCCTGAACCGCGCCGACCGACTTGTCGAAGGCTTCGCGGTCCTTGCCGCCCAGCTCGATCTCGACGATACGCTCGACGCCCTTCGAGCCGATGACGACGGGCACGCCGACATACATGTCCTTCACGCCGTATTCGCCGTTGAGATAGGCGGCGCAGGGCAGCACGCGCTTCTTGTCCTTCAGGTAGCTCTCCGCCATCGCGATCGCGGAAGCGGCCGGCGCGTAGAAGGCCGAACCGGTCTTCAGCAGGTTGACGATCTCAGCGCCGCCATTGCGGGTGCGGTCGACGATCTCGTCGATGCGGGCCTGCGAGGTCCAGCCCATCTTGACGAGGTCGGGCAGCGGAATGCCGGCGACGGTGGAGTAGCGCGTCAGCGGCACCATGGTGTCGCCGTGGCCGCCGAGCACGAAGGCGGTGACGTCTTCGACCGAGACATTGAATTCATCGGCCAGGAAATAGCGGAACCGTGCGGAATCGAGCACGCCGGCCATGCCGACCACCTTCTTGTGCGGCATGCCGGAAGCCTTCTGCAGCGCCCACACCATCGCATCCAGAGGGTTGGTGATGCAGATAACGAAGGCGTCGGGGGCATACTTCTTGATGCCGGCGCCGACCTGTTCCATGACCTTGAGGTTGATGCTCAGGAGATCGTCGCGGCTCATGCCGGGCTTGCGCGGCACGCCGGCGGTGACGATGCAGACCTTGGCGCCGTCGAGCGCGTCGTAGGAATTGGCGCCGGTGAGATGGGCGTCAAAGCCATCGACCGGCGAAGACTGCGCGATGTCGAGCGCTTTACCCTGGGGAACGCCCTCCGCGATGTCGAACATCACGACGTCGCCGAGCTCCTTCAGGCCGACGAGGTGAGCCAGCGTTCCGCCGATCTGACCGGAGCCAATCAAAGCAATCTTGTCGCGCGCCATGGGAAATTTGTCCTTCTGAGACGAAGAGGAGGGGTGTGGATAAGGAAGTTGGATGGCTGGTTATCCCTTTCGAATGACCGGTTCAAGCCGGGGCGTGCCCAATTCTAAGGCCCCGCCTCGATTTCGGTCAGGTATGCCAGGAAACTCCCGCTCCCGTCGCCCCCACCGTCATTGCGAGCGAAGCGAAGCAATCCATCTACCCCCGTGCGGAGAGGTGGATTGCTTCGCTTTCGCTCGCAATGACGGCTGAGAGATTAGGTTTCCACCAGCCCGGTACTCGACCCGCTCGCGGCAGAATCCTTCCGCCCGTGCGGCAGCGCCAGGTAGGATTCCGAACTCATTTCGATCAACCGTGACGAGGTACGTTTGAACTCGTTGGCCTCAACGCCGTCGGTCGCCAGATACAGCGACACCGGATCGGCCTCGGCTGACGCCATCAGCTTCACGGCATTGTCATAGAGCGTATCGATCAGCGAAATGAAACGCTTGGCGGCGTTGCGCTCGGCGTAATCCATCACCGGAATGCGGTCGATCAGAATGGTGTGATAGTCGTGCGCCAGCCGCAAATAGTCCGACGCGGCCAGCGGCGTTTCGCATATATCGGCAAAGGAAAATCGCGCGACGCCGTGCGCTGAACAGGGCACGCGCAGAACGCGGCCCTTGATCGTGATATCGCGCGGCTTGCAGGGCGCATTGCCCGTCATCTTGCGCCAGGCGCGGTCGAGCGCGGCGCCGGCCTCATCATCCGGCGGCACCAGCCACATCTTCACGCCGGCGAGCTTTTCCAGCCGGAAATCCGTGCGTGCATCGAGCCGCAGCACGTCCATGCGATCTTCGATCTGCGTGATGAAAGGCAGGAACAGCGCACGGTTGAGGCCACCCTTGTAGAGGTCTTCGGGCGCGACGTTCGAGGTCGCCACCACCACCGTGCCGAGCTCAAATAATTTTGAGAACAACCGTCCCAGGATCATGGCGTCGGCGATGTCGGTGACGTGAAATTCGTCGAAGCACAACAGCCACGCCTCGTCGAAGATCGCGTTGGCCGTCAGCTCGATCACGTCGCCGTCCGCGATTTCACCGCGCGCGATGTTCTGGCGATAGGCGTAGATCTTCTCATGCGCCTCGGCCATGAATTCGTGGAAATGGGCGCGGCGCTTATGCTGGACCTGAGACTGCTGAAAGAACAGATCCATCAGCATGGTCTTGCCGCGGCCGACCTCGCCATGGACGTAAAGCCCCCGCGGCGGCGGCTCGCTCTTGTCACCAAACAACCGGCCAAGCAGACTTAGCTTACGCACCGGCTTGTAGCTTGAAAGCCGCTCCTCAAGGGCTGCGAACGCTTCGGCGGCGTCGGCTTGCGCGGGATCGGCCTCGATTGCGCCGGAGGCGACGAGGGCCTTGTAGTGGGCATGGAACGAGGCGGGCGGGGTCGACAGCATGGCCCCCTTTCGGCCTCAAGCGTACGGAAATTGCAAGCCTTGAATGGTGCTGGGGCTATGCAAATGAAGCTGCGTAGCCCGGATGGAGCGCAGCGCAATCCGGGGTTCTGTAACGAGCGGATAGAGTTGCCCCCGGATTTCGCTTCGCTCCATCCGGGCTACGGCATCTGTGTTCTGGCCTACGCACTTAGCGCGTAGGAATCCTCGACCACATAGGGACCGCCGCCGGTGGAGGCGCGCGACGAAAACAGGACGAAGCGCGACGCCATGAATGTCCGGCTCGGAAAATAGCCGCGCACCGAGAGATAATCGGCAACGTCCTGGCTGGATGCATCATGCAGCCGCGCCAGCGTCACATGCGGCGTGAATTTGCGCCCCTCGGGATCGAGCCCGATCCGCTGCATCAGCCGTTCGAGTTCGGCCTGCAGCTCGATCAGCGGCCGGCTCGGTTCGACGGAAGCGACCACCGCGCGCGGTTTCCTGCCGCCAAAGCTCTGCAGGCCCTGCACCTTGACCTCGAACGGCTTGCGATTGATCCGAAACAGCATCGAGGCGATTTCATTCGCCGACATGCCGTCGATATCGCCGATGAAGCGCAAGGTAACGTGGTAATTTTCGGGGTCGATCCAGCGTGCGCCGGGAAGGCCGCCACGCAAATTGGAAAGGCTCTGGCCGATCTCGGCCGGAATTTCCAGTCCAGCAAATAAACGCGGCATCGCATGACTCCCGATGCTTGGGCATGACCTTGAAAAGGACCATGTCCTGTAACAGCGCCCGGTGACGAATCACCGATAGCTATTTTCTACCCGACTTATGTGACTCTGCGAAGCGCGCGGCGCGAGCACACCGCAATGCTACGGAAAAACCTTTGGGTAACGTTATCAGTTGCTCCCTTTTTCAACTCCGTTGCCCGGAGATCGTGCCGAGAAATGCCTCCACCATAGGCAGGATATTCTTCACGATGACATCGATGCCCGCTGCGGTCGGATGCAGCCCGTCGGGCTGGTTGAGCTTGGCGTCGGCCGCCACCCCCTCCAGGAAGAACGGGTAGAGCGGCAGGCCGAAGGATTTGGAAAGCTCCGGATAGATCGCGTTGAAGCGCGCGGCGTATTCGCTGCCGTAATTGGGCGGGGCCAGCATTCCGCACATCAGCACGGCGATCTTGCGCGCCTTCAGCCGCGTCAGGATATCGGTCAGCGCAGCGCGGGTGACGGCCGGGTCGATCCCGCGCAAGGCATCGTTGGCGCCAAGTTCGAGGATGACCGCCTCGGTTCCCTCGGGGATCGACCAGTCCAGCCGGTCGCGACCGCCGGAAGAGGTGTCGCCGGACACCCCGGCATTGATCATGTCGACCTTTATCCCCTTGTCGCCCAAGGCTTTTTGTAAACGCGCCGGAAACGCCGCCGAGGCCGGAAGGCCAAGGCCGGCGCTTAAGGAATCGCCGAGGACGACCATTTTGACCGGCTTGGCGGACGCGGTGGCCGGGACTTGAGCTTGGGCTTGAACTTGGACTTGGGCCAAAACCGGCCCGGCCGTCATCAAAGCCACAATCAACACGCGTATGTGCGCAAACATCCGTTTCAAGCCCTCGACCCGAGCGGTGGAAGTGCCATATGACCGAGCCATGGACAGTCTCATCGAACCCTCTTCACTGACCGGCGTCGGGCCGGACACCATTTCCATCTCCAACGTCAACCTCTCGCTCGGCTCAGGCGCTGCACGCGTTCATATCCTGAAAGATATCAGCCTTCGTGTGGCGTCGGGCGAGGCGATCGGCCTGATCGGACCTTCCGGCTCCGGCAAATCGACCTTGCTGATGGTGATGGCGGGGCTGGAGCGTCCCGACAGCGGAGAGGTGGTGGTCAACGGCACGCCGTTCAATGCCCTCGACGAGGATGCGCTGGCGCGCTTCCGCGGCCGCCAGGTCGGCATCGTGTTCCAGTCGTTTCATCTGATCCCGACCATGACGGCGCTGGAAAACGTCGCGGTGCCGCTGGAGCTCGCCGGTAATCCCGACGCGGCGGAGCGGGCGGCGCAGGAGCTGACGTCCGTCGGGCTTGGCGATCGCCTGCACCATTATCCGACGCAATTGTCCGGCGGTGAGCAGCAGCGCGTGGCGCTTGCCCGCGCGCTGGCGCCCGATCCCGCGATTCTTGTCGCGGATGAGCCGACCGGCAATCTCGACGAAGCCACCGGCAAGCAGATCGTCGATCTCCTGTTCACCAAACACAGCGAGCGCGGCATGACGCTGGTGCTGGTAACGCACGATACCTCACTCGCGCAGCGCTGCGACCGCGTGGTGCGGCTGCGCTCCGGCCGGATCGACGGACATTCATGACCGCCGTTTCCGAACCCGTTTACCGAAGCCGCGCATCGTCCCTTGCCGTGCGCTACGCGCTTCGCGAACTGCGCAGCGGCTTGCGCGGCTTTTACGTCTTCATCGCCTGTATCGCGCTCGGCGTGATGGCGATTGCCGGCGTCGGCTCGGTCGCGGCAAGCCTCAGCGAAGGTTTGACGCGCGAGGGCCGCACGTTGCTCGGCGGCGACGTTGCTTTCTCGCTGATCCAGCGCGAAGCCAAGCCGGAGGAAATCGCCTTCCTGCGCGCGCGCGGCCAGGTTTCGGTGGCGGCCGCACTCCGTGTCATGGCGCGAAGCAGCGACGGCCGGCTGGCGCTGGTCGAACTCAAGGCCGTGGACGGCAACTACCCGATGCTCGGGGAGGTAACGCTCGATCCCAAAATGCCGATGGCGGATCTGCTGGCCGAGCGCCAAGATCCATCTGGCACCGCGTTCGGCGCGGCGGTCGATTCCACGCTGCTGGCGCGGCTCGATCTCAACCTTGGCGACCGCATCACAATCGGCAACGCCACGTTCCAGATCCGCAGCACGGTCACGGCCGAACCGGACAAGCTCGCCGGCAATGTCGGGTTGGGCCCACGCGTTCTGGTCAGCGAGCAGAGCCTGCGTGCCACCGGATTGCTGCAGCCCGGCAGCCTGGTGCGCTGGATCTACCGGGTGAAGCTGCCGGCCAATAGCACCGACGATCGCGCCGCGACGCAGTTGATCGACAGCGCACGGAGCGCCCTGCCCGAGGCCGGCTGGTGGATCCGCAGCAGCAGCAACGCCTCGCCGCAACTCGAGCGCACCATCAACCGCTTCACCCAGTTCCTGACGCTGGTCGGCCTCGCCGCGCTTCTGGTCGGTGGCGTCGGCGTCGCCAATGCGGTCAAGAGCCATGTCGATCGCCGTCGCGACGTCATCGCCTCGTTCAAGGCGCTGGGTGCTACCGGGCGCGACGTCTTCACGATTTATCTAACGCAAGTGATCCTGCTCGCCGCGGTGGGCTCGGTGATCGGGCTCGCCGCCGGTGCGGCTTTGCCGTTTGTCATCGTCGGCGTGTTCGGCAAGCTGCTGCCGCTGCCGGTGATCCCTGCCCTGTACCTTGACGAACTGGCGTTGTCGTTCGTCTATGGCCTGCTCACCGCGCTTGCCTTCGGATTATGGCCGCTGGGGCGGGTACATGACGTGCCGGTTGCTGCGCTGTTTCGCGAGGAAGTCGCGCGCGAATGGCATCGCCCGCGCTGGAGCTATCTCGCGCTGATGGCCGTGGTGATCGCGCTCTTGGTCGCTGTGGCGATCGGGCTTGCCTATGACAAGCGGATCGCGCTGGTGTTCGTGATCTCTTCGGTTGCAGTGTTCGCGCTGCTGCGCGGCGTCGCGGCCGGCCTGATGGCGCTGGCACGCCGCATGCCACGATCCCGAATCACGATGCTCCGGCTGGCGATCGCCAACATCTACCGGCCCGGCGCACTGACGCCCTCGGTCGTGATGTCGCTCGGCCTCGGGCTCGCGGTGCTGGTCACCATCACCCAGATCGACGGCAATCTCCGCCGGCAATTCCTGGCGGCGTTACCTGAGAAAGCGCCCTCGTTCTACTTCATCGACATTCCGACCGCCGATGCCGACCGCTTTGGCGCCTTCCTCAAACAGGTCGCGCCGCAATCGACGGTAGACGACGTGCCGATGCTGCGCGGACGCATCGTCGGCGCCCGCGGCGTCAAGGCCGACGAACTCAAGCCATCGCCGGATTCCGAGTGGGTGCTGCAAAGCGACCGCGGCCTGACCTACACAAACGAGGTCCCAAAGGGCTCGAAGGTGGTCGAGGGCGAATGGTGGAGCGCGGACTATAAGGGGCCGCCGCTGGTCTCGCTGGAGAAGAAGATCGCCGACGGCCTCAAGCTCAGAATAGGCGACGAGATCGTGGTCAACGTGCTCGGCCGCGACATTCCGGCCAAAATCAGCAATTTGCGTAACGTCGACTGGCAGGGGCTCGGCATCAATTTCGTGCTGGTGTTCTCGCCCAACGCATTCAAGGGCGCGCCGCACAGCCATGTCGCGACCTTGTCCGAGGTCCATCCGGACCCGGCCGGCGACGCCCGGATCATCAAGCAGGTGGCGGACGCCTTCCCGATGGTGACCAGCGTCCGGGTCCGCGAGGCACTGGAAACCGTCGGCACCGTCATCACCAACCTCGTGCTCGCCATCCGCGGCGCCAGCGCGGTGACGTTGATCTCGGCGATCCTGGTGCTGGGCGGCGCGCTGGCCGCCGGCCACCGCCACCGCGTCTATGACGCGGTGATCCTGAAGACGCTGGGTGCAACCCGGGCGCGACTGCTTGGCGCCTACGCGCTGGAGTACCTGATGATCGGCCTTGCCACCGCGGTGTTCGGCGTGATCGCGGGTTCGATCGCGGCCTGGCTGATCGTGACCCGGCTGATGACGCTCAGTTTCATCTGGCAGGCCGGCAGCGCCACAGGCGTGGTCGCCGCCGCCCTGATCGTCACGGTGGGGCTCGGCCTCGCCGGGACGTTGCTGGCGCTGAACCAGAAGCCGGCCAGCGTGCTGCGGAATTTGTGACAATTTGTAGCGGCGGAAAGGCCGGGTTAACGCTGCTTTTGCTCGGGAATGACGGCAGAAGCGACATTCAGCCGCGCGTGGAAGCTTGCGTCTAATGTGTTAGTTTCCCACATACCAGCCAAGTTCAGTGGCCGGGTTCAAGACGTAAAATTAACGTCGGCAGATCGGGACATCTGAGATAGAAATCTAACCGGCGCCGCAAACCCCTTGCGCTCCGCCGGGCAACCAACGGGAATTCGACCATGTCGGACCTAGACCGTAACTACGTATCTCCTTTCGGCCGGGCCGCCGGGCGCGTTGATGCCGCGACCGTCGATGCCGGTCTGCGCGCCTACATGCTGCGCATCTACAACTACATGAGCATCGGCCTGGCCATCACCGGCCTTGCGGCGCTCGGCGTCTACATGGCCGCGGTGACCACCGACCAGGCCGGCGCCGCCGCCAAGTTCGGCAACGCCTTCCTGACGCCGTTCGGCTACGCGATGTATGTCAGCCCCCTGAAGTGGCTGTTCATTCTCGCGCCGCTGGCCATGGTGTTTGCGATCTCGTTCGGCATCAACCGGCTGCGGCCCGCGACAGCACAATTGCTGTTCTGGGCGTTCGCGGCGCTGATGGGCATTTCGCTGTCGTCGATCTTCCTGGTGTACACGCACACCTCGATCGTGCGGGTGTTTTTCATCACCGCGGCGACCTTCGGCGCGCTGAGCCTCTACGGCTACACCACCAAGCGTGACATGAGCGGCATGGGTTCGTTCCTGTTCATGGGCCTGATCGGCGTCATCATCGCGAGCCTGGTCAATCTGTTCCTGGCAAGCTCGATGTTGCAGTTCATCGTCTCGGTGGTCGGCGTGCTGGTGTTCGCGGGCCTCACCGCCTGGGATACCCAGCGGCTGAAGAACGACTACATCTACGGCTACGCCTCTGAGGGTGGTGAGATTGCGGAGAAGGCGGCGATTACCGGTGCGCTGTCGCTCTACCTGAACTTCATCAACCTGTTCACGCTGCTGTTGCAGCTACTCGGCCAGCGCGAATAGGGCGCTTACCGGCCAGGTATGAGTTGAAGCCCCGGCCTCGCGGCCGGGGCTTTTCTTTTGGCGCTTCCCTCTCCCCTTGTGGGAGAGGGTGGATCGAATGAGCGGAAGCTCATTCGAGACGGGTGAGGGGTTCTCTCCGCGGATAGAGACCCCTCATCCGGCTCGCCGCCGCTTCGCGTCAGCGATCCACCTTCTCCCACAAGGGGAGAAGGAAGAAACCTCGAACCCGCTTCCCTTCTGCGCAAAAAAATCTAATCTTGTCCCATGTCCGTTCCCGAAATTCGCTCCGCCGCAGAGGCCGACCTCCCCACCATCACCGAAATCTACGAGCACGCGGTGCGCTACGGCACCGCGACGTTCGAGCTGATTCCGCCCGATCTCGCCGAGATGACCCGGCGATTCAGGGTGCTGATGGATGGCGGCTTCCCCTATTTCGTTGCCGAGGTTGAAGGCCGCGTGATCGGCTACGCCTATGCGGGGCCCTATCGGCCGCGGCCGGCGTATCGTTTCACGGTGGAGAATTCCATCTACCTGCAACCCTCGACCCACCGCCGCGGCATCGGCCTGCAATTGTTGCAGCGGCTGATCCCGGAATGCGAGGCGCGCGGCTTCCGGCAGATGATCGCCGTGATCGGCGATTCCGCCAATGCCGGCTCGATCGGCCTTCACACCAAATGCGGTTTCCAGATGATCGGGACGCACGCCAATGTCGGCCTCAAATTCGGCCGCTGGCTCGACACCGTGATGATGCAGCGCGCGCTCGGTGAAGGCGGGTCGACGGTGCCGAAGGTTTGAAGGTCAGGCTCGTAGCCCGGATGGAGCGCAGCGCAATCCGGGAGGACTGCATCCGCTTGCGAGACCGTCCCGGATTGCGCTGCGCTCCATCCGGGCTACGAACCGCTTAAACCACCGCCAGCTTGCGATCGATCACCAGCAGCACGCGTTCGAGTTCGTGGCCGCGGCGCAGGATCAGACCGGTCGCCGAGATCACGCTGTACATGCCCTGCTTGCGCGCGAGCCGCGGATCTTTCTCGATGCGATAGATCGGAACCTCGGAGGCGCGGCGGAATACCGAAAACACCGCGCGGTCTTTCAGGAAGTCGATGGCGTAGTCGCGCCATTCGCCATCGGCGACCATGCGCCCATACAGATTGAGGATACGGTTGAGTTCGAGACGATTGAACGTGACACGATTCGGCGGGGGGATTGCAGTGGCGGTGCGCGCCACTGCGCGGCTCTCGCTTGGATCGGTGTCCTCCGATATCGAGCTCATGGAGCGCCTCCTATCATGCATTCTACATGATTGCGCTAACCGCGGGACCCTGCAAGGGGGCTGTAAACATGAGGGAAACCGCGCGGAACCACCCGGCATCGCGGAAAACATCGATTCACGGGATCGTTAGCGGAATCTTATTGCTGCCCCACTTCCGCCAACCGCCCGCCCCGCTAGGTTGCGAGAAGATAATCCTGCGTTGGCCCGGTCCTTTCGGTTCCGGATTCCTCAGCCCCCAGCCCCCCGGGGCCGTCGGGATCGGGCCTGTTCGCAGAGGGAGTTAATCCCGATACTGGGCCAACGAAAGTTGGTCCTTTTTCGTTTGTGGGGCCGGTTCCAACATCAGCCGCGGTTCCAGGCCGTGAAACGCAAGCAGCGCACGTAGCCTGGATGGAGCGAAGCGAAATCCGGGAATCACGCGGGCGGAGAAAGCTATCCCGGATTGCGCTTCGCTCCATCCGGGCTACACGAGCAAGCGCCAGTGCTAATCAGCGCAGCGCGGTGTAGGCGGCGCCGAGCATCGGACCCGGCTTGTCGCGACTGCCGTCCTGGACATAGACGACCGCGGCATCGACGCCATCGCGGGAAATATTTTCAAGCGGCACGGTCCAGCTTTCCGGACTGCCGTTCCAGTCGCCGACCTTCACGAGGTTGCGCACGACGTTGTAGTAGGTGACTTCCTGGCCGCGATTCTCGCCGCGCCCGATCATGATCGGTATGGCCTTCGAGATCGAACAGATCCAGACTTCGCCACGCGCCACGGTTGGCACCTTGCTGGCGGCCACCGAGACATTGAGCAATTTGCCGGACAAGCTCATCGTCACCGGCACCGACATCACGCCATCGGCCTTGCCTGTATTTTTGATCGCGCCCTCGATGCTGGCGCGATCGCTGCCGATCACTTGCGTCGAACCATTGACGATCATCTGCGGCGTATAGAGATTACGATCGCCGCGTGCCTGCGAATAGGCTTTCTGGCGCGCGCTGAATCGCTTGTCCGCCAGCGTGTCCTTCCAGCCGAGATAATCCCAATAGTCGATCGGCAGGCTCAGCGCGATCACGGACGGATCCTTGGCGAGTTCGCCGATGATCTGGTCGGCCGGCGGGCATGACGAGCAGCCTTGCGAGGTAAACAATTCAACCACCGCGCGAGGTTCAGCATGGGCTGGGCGGATGACGGCGATGATTGCGCAAACGCCGAGCGCACCGGACCATCGCGAAATACAACTGTAGGCCATCATCGCTGTCATTGTGCGAACCGGTGGTAGCGTCTTCCATCCGTATTTTTACGGGGCATGATCTGATCCCAAAAAAGCGCACCCCAGACGCGCGAAAGCGGCCCTTTCATTAGGCCGCCTTCTTCTTGCTCGCTACTCACTTCGAAGTGAGGCACTGATCACAAATCCGCGTCAGGCCGCGAGTTTGCGCAGCACATAATGCAGAATGCCGCCGTTTCGGTAATACTCGAGTTCGTCGAGGGTATCGATGCGGCAAAGCAGCGGCACGCGCTGCAGCGCGCCATCGCCGGAGACGATCTCGGCCGTCAGCGTCTGACGCGGCTTCAGGTCGCCCTGCAGGCCCCGAATCGTCACCTTCTCGTCACCCTTCAGGCCAAGCGACGTCCATGACGTGCCGTCTTCGAAGGTGAGCGGCAACACGCCCATGCCGACCAGGTTGGAGCGATGGATGCGCTCAAAGCTCTGGCAGATCACGGCGCGGACGCCGAGCAGTCGCGTACCCTTCGCGGCCCAGTCGCGCGAGGAGCCGTTGCCGTATTCGGCGCCGGCGAACACCACCAGCGGCACGCTCTCCGCCTGGTACTGCATCGCCGCGTCGTAGATCGACATCTGCTCGCCGTCGGGCCAGTGCTTGGTGAGCCCGCCTTCCGGAATGTTGCCGTCGGCGCCCTTCAGCATGAAGTTCTTGATGCGGATGTTGGCGAAGGTGCCGCGCATCATGATCTCGTGATTGCCGCGCCGCGTGCCGTACTGGTTGAAGTCGGCGGGACGCACCTGGTGCTCACTGAGGAATTTTCCGGCCGGAGAGGTCAGCTTGATCGAGCCGGCCGGCGAGATGTGGTCGGTCGTGATCTTGTCGCCGAACATCGCCAGAATCCGCGCATCGACCACGTCAGCGATCGGGTCGGGCTGCTTCTTCATGCCTTCGAAGTAGGGCGGGTTCTGCACATAGGTCGAGCTCATGTTCCAGCGATAGGTCTCGCTCTCGACCGTCTTGATCTTGCGCCAGTTGGTGTCGCCCTTGAACACGTCGGCATACTTCTTCTTGAAGATCGTCGCGGTGACGAATTTCTTCATGTAGGCGTTGATTTCCTTCGTGGTCGGCCAGATGTCTTTCAGGAAGACCGGCTTGCCGTCCTTGCCGGTGCCGATCGGCTCGACCGCCAGATCCTTGGTCACCGTACCGGCGAGCGCATAGGCAACGACCAGCGGCGGCGACGCCAGATAGTTCGCCTGCACGTCGGGGCTGACGCGGCCTTCAAAATTGCGGTTGCCCGACAGCACCGCCGCAGCGACGATGCCGTTGTCGTTGATCGACTTCGAAATCTCTTCCGGCAGCGGGCCGGAGTTGCCGATGCAGGTGGTGCAGCCGAAGCCGACCAGGTTGAAGCCGACCTTGTCGAGATCGCTCTGCAGTCCGGAATTGGAAAGATATTCCGCGACCACCTGGCTTCCCGGCGCCAGCGAGGTCTTCACCCACGGCTTGGCTTTCAGGCCCTTGGCGGCGGCGTTGCGCGCGAGCAGGCCCGCGCCGATCAGCACGCTCGGGTTGGAGGTGTTGGTGCAGGAGGTGATCGCGGCGATCACGACGTCGCCATGGCCGAGATCGAAGTCGCGGTTCTCGACCGAATAGCGGTTCTCGGCCCCTTCCGGTTTCTTGTACTCGCCGGCCAGCGCGGTGGCGAAGCCGGTGGAAACCGCGGGCAGCGCGACGCGACCTTCAGGACGCTTCGGGCCGGCCATCGACGGCACGACATCCTTGAGATCGAGCGTCAGCGTTTCCGTGAACACCGGATCGGTTGATTTCGCGGTGCGGAACAAGCCCTGTGCCTTGGCGTAAGCCGAAACCAGCGCGACGCGATCCGCCTTGCGGCCGGAGGTCTTGAGATAATCGATGGTCGCGGCGTCGACCGGGAAGAAGCCGCAGGTCGCGCCATATTCCGGCGCCATGTTGCCGATGGTCGCCTTGTCCGCCACCGAGAGAAAATCGAGGCCGGGGCCGAAGAATTCGACGAACTTGCCGACCACGCCCTGCTTGCGCAGCATCTGCGTGACCGTCAGCACGAGGTCGGTTGCAGTGACGCCTTCCTTGAGCTGGCCCTTGAGCTTGAAGCCGACCACTTCCGGCAGCAGCATCGACAGCGGCTGGCCGAGCATGCAGGCTTCCGCCTCGATGCCGCCGACGCCCCAGCCGAGCACGGCGAGGCCGTTCACCATGGTGGTGTGCGAGTCGGTGCCAACCAGCGAATCCGGATACGCGACTTCAAAGGTGCCGGTCTTCTTGCCGACCGTCATCTTCTGCTTCTTGGTCCACACCGTCTGTGCGAGATATTCGAGATTGACCTGGTGACAGATACCGGTGCCGGGCGGCACCACGGAGAAATTCGAAAACGCCTTCTGGCCCCACTTCAGGAATTCGTAGCGTTCCTGGTTCTGCTTGTATTCCTCGACGACGTTCTTGCCGAACGCCTTGTTGTCGCCGAAGAAGTTGACGATGACAGAGTGGTCAATGACGAGATCAACCGGCACCAGCGGGTTGATCTTCTCGGCGTCGCCGCCGAGCGCCTGCATCGCGTTACGCATCGCGGCGAGATCGACCACCGCCGGCACGCCGGTGAAATCCTGCATCAAGACGCGCGCCGGGCGAAACGCGACTTCGTGCTCGAGCTTGCGCTTCCTGAGCCACTTCGACACCGCGACGATGTCGGCCTTCTTGACCGTGCGGTCGTCCTCGTTGCGCAGCAGGTTTTCCAGCAGCACCTTCATCGAATAGGGAAGCTTGGAAATTCCTTTCAGACCGTTCTTCTCGGCGGCGGGCAGGCTGTAATAAACGTAGGTCTTGCTGCCGACCTTGAGGGTCTTGCGGCATTTGAAGCTGTCGAGCGAGGTCATGTCAGGAAATCCCAAATTCTAGTTATACCCGGCAAGGGTATTTAAACACCGTCGGCGTAAGGCTGGCTCTTGGCTTGCAGCCGCCGATTGTGTGCTGCATCAAGTTCCGGGCTTATAGAATCTTTCTAGAAGCGCCGCCACACCGACAAACGTGCTGCAGCAATGCGGTACCCACAAATTCTGACGCGGTACCCATCAATTTCAGAGGGCTGTGACGAAGCAAAATGCGGCTCTCGGGACGCCAAATCGACTGTATCAGGGGCGGCCGCGGCGTGTTCTCCGGCCTCGATTTCGAAGCCTCATCGGGTGAGGTGCTGGCCGTGGTCGGTCCGAACGGCTCCGGCAAGACCTCGCTGTTGCGCCTGATCGCGGGCCTCCTGGTGCCGGCAGGCGGGTCGGTCGACCTGGAAGGCGGCGAGGCCGAGCTGACCTTGCCGGAGCAGTCCCACTATCTCGGCCATCGCGATGCACTGAAGCCTGCGCTGAGCGTGCACGAGAACCTCGCATTCTGGCGCGATTTTCTGGGCGGCGCGGCCGGCGACCTCAGCCAATGCCTCAAGGCCGTGGGGCTCACCCATGCCACCCGTCTGCCGGCGGCGTATCTCTCGGCCGGCCAGCGGCGGCGGCTTTCGATCGCCCGCCTGCTCGCGGTGCGGCGACCGGTCTGGCTCCTGGACGAGCCGACCTCGGCGCTCGATACCGCCGGACAGGACTTGTTCACCGGCATTATGCGCGACCACCTCGCAAGCGGCGGCATCATCATCGCCGCGACCCATGCTCCGCTCGGGATCGACGCGAGGGAACTGCGGATGGGGACCTCCGCATGACCGCCCTCGCCGCACTGATTCGACGGGATATCCGAATCGCCCTTCGCGTGGGTGGCGGCGCGCTGATCGGCGTGCTGTTTTTCCTCACGGTCACGGTGCTGATGCCGTTCGCGATCGGGCCGGATCTGGCGCTCTTGACGCGGCTCGGACCGGCGATCCTCTGGCTCGGCGCGCTGCTGGCGAGCCTGCTCACCCTCGACCGCCTGTTCACGGCCGACCATGAGGACGGCTCGCTCGACCTGATCGTGATGGGCCGGGCGCCGCTGGAACTGGCCTGTGCCGCGAAAGCGCTGGCGCACTGGCTCGCGGCCGGACTGCCGCTGATCGCGGCAACGCCCGTGCTCGGTCTGATGCTCAATCTCGACGCCACGGCGACCTCGGCGGTGGCGCTGACGCTGCTGGTGGGAACACCGGCGCTGACGTTTACGGGAATGATCGGCGCAGCGCTGGCCGTGACGCTGCACCGCGGCGGGTTGTTGCTGGCGGTGCTGGTGCTGCCGCTGTCGATCCCGGTGCTGATCTTCGGCGTCGCGGCGTCGCAGGCCGCCATTACGGGTCCCCTGTCATTTGGAACGCCGTTTTCGATCCTCTGCGCGATCTCGCTGGTCAGTTTCGTGATCGGGCCGTTTGCCGCCGCCGCCAGCCTGCGGCACGGTCTGGACTGAGCGGTTTGACGCCGATCAACTCTCGCGGAGACCATGTGAAACAAACCAAGCCGCATTGCCTGCCCCGCCGCTGACGACTATCAGGATGCCATGACGCTGATCGATCTCGCCAACCCCACGAAATTCCTGTCGCTGACGGCGCGCGTGCTGCCTTGGCTGGCGGGCGCGACCGCGATCCTGCTGCTGGTCGGCTTCTACCAGGCGGCGATGGCGCCCGACGACTATCAGCACGGTGCCGTCGTGAAGATCATGTTCATCCACGTGCCGAATGCGTGGCTGTCGATGTTCGTCTGGAGCGTGATGAGCCTTGCAGCGCTTGGCACGCTGGTATGGCGGCATCCGCTTGCCGATGTCGCGGCGAAAGCGGCAGCCCCGATCGGCGCTGCGTTCACCTTTCTGGCGCTGGTCACGGGTTCGCTGTGGGGACGGCCGATGTGGGGCACCTATTGGCAATGGGATGCGCGGCTGACCTCGGTCTTGATCCTGTTTCTGATGTATCTTGGCCTGATGGCGCTGTGGCGCGCGGTGGACGATCCCTCGCGGGCGGCACGGGCGGCCGCCGTCCTGACCCTGGTCGGCGCGCTCAATCTACCGATCATCAAATTCTCGGTCGATTGGTGGAACACGCTGCATCAACCGGCGTCTGTGCTGCGGATGGGCGGGCCGACGCTCGACCGCGCCTTCCTGATTCCGCTGCTGGTGATGGCGCTCGGTTTCTCGCTGCTGTTCGTCACGCTGCATCTGGCGGCGATGCGCAACGAGATCCTGCGCCGGCGCGTGCGCAGCTTGCAGATGATGCAAGCCAGCCAGCAGGCGGCATGACGTGACGATGCTCGGACCCTACGCCTCCTTTATCGTGACCTCCTACGCGCTGGTGGCGGCGGTCGTGCTGATCCTCATCGGCTGGATCGCGATCGATTATCGCCAGCAGAGGGAGCGGCTGCGCGAACTCGAGGCCAGCGGCGTGACCCGACGCTCCGGCCGCCAGGCGACAGACATCCGATGACCGCGCCGCCCACAACATCGGATGGGTCGCCGCGCCGCTGGCGCTGGCTGGTGGCGCTGCCGCTGATTGGTTTCATGGCCGTCGCCGGACTGTTCCTGCTGCGGCTCTATGGCGGCGATCCCTCCAGAATCCCCTCCGCCCTGATTGGCCGCCCGGCGCCGCAAACCGCGCTTCCGGCGCTGGAAGGCCTTGTCCACAACGGGGCGCCCGTCCCCGGGCTCGACCCCGCGGTATTCAAGGGCAAAGTCTCCGTCGTCAATGTCTGGGCGTCCTGGTGCGTGCCGTGCCACGACGAGGCGCCGCTCCTGACAGCATTGGCCAAGGATACGCGGCTGCAGATCGTCGGCATCAACTACAAGGATTCATCCGACAACGCCCGCCGCTTCCTCGGCCGCTACGGCAATCCGTTTACCGTCGTCGGCGTCGACGGCAACGGCCGCGGCTCGATCGAATGGGGCGTCTACGGCGTGCCCGAAACCTTCGTGGTTGGCCGCGACGGCACCATCCGCTACAAGCTGGTCGGACCGGTGACGCCGGCCAATCTCGACAGCGTGCTGAAAGTCGAGATCGAGAAGGCGTTGAGCAAATAATTTTTCGGTTTTATCTATCGTTCATTTTGCAGCCATGGCGCCGCCACGAATTCGCAGCTAGCTTGATGGGGTTTCTTGAACCGTCCTTGGAGGGACACCCCTATGCGTCATTTCACGCTCGCTTCTCTTCTCGCCACCGCGCTGACTGTGGGGCTACTGACGGCCACCCCGTCGATGGCCCAGACCGCGCAGCCCGCGGCCAAATCCGACAGCAAGATGGCTCCAGCCCCGAAGGCCTCGGAGTCGAAGATGGCGCCCGCGCCGAAGGCGGAGCTGCTGGACATCAATTCGGCGACCGCCGATCAGCTCGACGCACTGCCGGGTGTCGGCAAGGCCTATTCCTCAAAAATCATCGCGGGCCGGCCGTACAAGGGCAAGGATGACCTCGTGAACAAGAGCATCCTCCCGCAAGCAACCTACGACAAGATCAAGGACAAGATCATCGCCAAGCAGAAGAGCTGAGGTCTCGTGCCCCGGACGCGGCGCAGCGCGGTAGCGGTGCGCTGCAGAGCCGGGGCCCATGTTCGAGCGGAAACCCGAACGACGATATATGGGTCCCGGCTCTGCGGTGCATCGTAAAGCCGGACGATGCTTCGCATCGCCTAGGCTGCACCGCGTCCGGGACACGAATCTACCCCTTGCTCAGATCGCCCGCTTCCGCCTCGCTCGCCTCGAGCGAGGCCGGCTCCAGATGGTAGCGCTTGATCACCGGCATCTGAGAAATCGCAAAGACCATCGTTATCGGGATCGCACCGAATGCCTTGAAGGCGACCCAGAAGTCGGTCGACTGCGTGCGCCAGATGACTTCGTTCAGGACCGCCATCCCCAGGAAGAACAACGCCCAGCGCATGGTCAGGATGCGCCAGCCCTTCGGCGTCAGGTTGAACATCTGATTGAACAGAATCGCGATGAAGGAGCGGCCGAACAAGAGTCCGCCGCCGAGGATCGCGGCGAACAGGCCGTAGATGATGGTCGGCTTGACCTTGATGAAGGTCTCGTCGTGCAGCACCAGCGTCAGCGTGCCGAACACGAGCACGATGACGGCGGTGACGATCGCCATCATGGGCACATGCCGCACCACCATATAGGAAGCGATCATCGCGGCTATGATCGCCACCATGAAGGCGCCGGTCGCGACAAACAGGTTGAATTTGGCGTTGGCCACGAAGAACACGATGAGCGGACCGAGTTCGGTCGCGAGCTTGAACACCGGATGCGGCTGGGTCTTGTCCATTTCACACTCTGTGTTGCTGTCATCACCCGCGAAGGCGGGTGATCCAGTATTCCGTGACGTCTCGATTCCGATCCGCGGCGCGGCGTACTGGATGCCCCGCCTTCGCGGGGCATGACAAGAGAAAACTAAGATTCAATTCCTGCAATCGCGTTGGCGAAATCCCGCGCGGTGAACGGCGCGAGATCGTCGATGCCTTCGCCGACGCCGATGAAGTGCACCGGTAACTTGAACTTCTCCGCCAGCGCCACCAGGATGCCGCCGCGCGCGGTGCCGTCGAGCTTCGTCATCACGAGGCCCGTGACGCCAGCGGTACGATGAAATGCCTCGACCTGCGACAGCGCATTTTGTCCCACCGTGGCATCGAGCACCAGCAGCACCGCATGCGGGGCCGATGCATCGACCTTTTTGATGACGCGAACGACCTTTTCGAGTTCGTTCATCAGCTCGGCCTTGTTCTGCAAACGCCCGGCGGTGTCGACCAGCAGCACGTCGATATTCTGTTCTTTCGCCGCGGTCAGCGCGTTGAAGGCAAGGCTCGCCGAATCCGAGCCCTGCGCGCCTGATATCACCGGCGACCTGGTGCGCTCGCCCCAGACCTTGAGCTGTTCGATCGCCGCGGCGCGAAACGTATCGCCGGCCGCCATCATGATCTTGCGGCCCTCGGCACTCAATTTTGCGGCGAGCTTGCCGATGGTGGTGGTCTTGCCCGAGCCGTTGACGCCGACCACGAGAACGACGAACGGCTTTTGCGCCGCGTCGATCTCCAGCGGCTTTGCCACCGGCGCCAGGACCTTTTCGACTTCGCTCGCGACGACCGTCTTCACTTCGTCGGCCGAAATCGCCTTGTCGTAACGGCCGGCGCCGACGGCGTCCGCAATTCGTACCGCCACGGCAGTGCCGAGATCGGCGCGCAGCAGCACATCCTCGATATCGTCGAGCATGGCGCGGTCGAGCTTGCGCTTGGTGACGAGGTCGGCAACGGCCGTGCCAAGCGAACTCGAGGTCCGCTTCAGGCCGCTCGAAAGCCGCCGCCACCAGCTCAGTTTGGGGGTTCCGGGAGTGGTATCGCTCATGTCGGGGACGTGTTAGCGGTTTCGCGCCATGAGCGGAAGTCACAACCAATCCATTGCTGTTCCCGGAACATCCTTTGATATCCCAGGGCTAACGGCAGATGAAATCCAGGCCCGCGTGCTCCATCGCGACGGGCTGATGCTGGTCATCGACAAGCCTGCGGGGTTGCCGGTGCATCGCGGCCCCAAGGGCGGCGCCAATCTGGAAGCATCCTTCGACGGCCTGCAATTTGGCCTGCCGCGGCCGCCGGTGCTGGCCCACCGGCTCGACAAGGATACCTCCGGCTGTCTCGTGCTGGGACGCCATCGCAAGGCCACCGCCTCGCTCGGCCTGCTGTTCAAGCACGGCAAGATTGGAAAAACCTATTGGGCGGTGATCGAGGGCGGACCTACAGAGGATGAAGGCACCATCGATATGCCGCTGGGACGGCTCAACGTCGAGCGCGGCTGGTGGCAGAAGCCGGATCCGGACGGGCAGAAGGCCGTCACCAACTGGAAAGTGCGCGGCCGCGGCGATGGCCTTTGCTGGCTCGCACTGGAACCGGTGACCGGCCGCACCCATCAATTGCGCGTGCACACGTCAGCCATGGGCTGGCCGATCGTCGGCGACAACATCTACGGCAACGGCCCACGCTTCGGCGAACCGATCCTGCATCTGCATTCCCGCGAGATCGTGATTCCGATTTCCAAGAACAAGGAACCGGTGCGCGTAGTGGCACCGGCGCCGGCGCATATGCGCGAGCGGCTCAGGGCGTGCGGGTGGAACGGGGAGTAGCGGCAGCGCTTGCTTACTTCCCCTTCTCCCCTTGTGGGAGAAGGTGGATCGCTGACGCGAAGCGGCAGCGAGACGGATGAGGGGTCTGTCTCCGCGGAGAGAACCCCTCATCCGGCGCTTCGCGCCACCTTCTCCCACAAGGGGAGAAGGAAGAATCACGCTGTCAATCGCGCACCATCATGACTCTTGATCGCTAGCGCCATCACGGCACCCGCTGTTTCGCCCGCTATCGCCACCGGCAGAAAATGCTCCGTCCGCCCCTGCGTCGCGCTCTCGATCAAGACTTCGCGTGTCGCGCCGATTTCCAACGCGAGCCGCTTCCGCAACGCCGCCTCACCCGCAGTCCGCAATCGCTTCGCGCGCTCCTTGATATCGCCGCCCGCTACCTGCGGCATCCGCGCTGCCGGGGTACCCGGCCGCGGCGAGTAGGGAAACACATGCAGAAACGTAAGATCGCATTCGTCCACCAAGTCCTGCGAACGCGCGAACATCTCTTCTGTCTCGGTCGGAAAGCCCGCGATGATATCGGCGCCGAGCATGATGTCCGGACGGAGCCGCCGCACCTGCGCGCAGAACTCGATCGCATCTTGCCGCGAATGCCGCCGTTTCATCCGCTTCAGGATAAGGTCGTCACCGGACTGCAGCGACAGATGCAGATGCGGCATCAGCCGCTCATCATTGGCGATGACGTCGAGCAGATCGCGATCGGCCTCGATGGAATCGATCGACGAAATCCGCAACCGCTTCAGTTCCGGTACATGCCGCAGGATTTGCCGGGTCAATTGCCCGAGCTTCGGCGTGCCCGGCAAGTCAGCCCCATAGCTCGTCAGATCGACGCCGGTCAGCACGATCTCGGCATGGCCGCGCTCGGCCAGTGTCCGGACCTGATCCACCACCGCGCCCATCGGCACCGAGCGCGAATTGCCACGGCCATAGGGAATGATGCAGAAGGTGCAGCGGTGGTCGCAGCCGTTCTGCACCTGGACAAACACCCGCGGCAGGCCGGCCTTGAATCCATCCAGCAGGTGCGGCGCCATCTCCTTAACCGCCATGATGTCGGCGACCGCGATCTTTTCACTTGTCCCAACGCCAAAGCCTGTGTCGAACGCTGCACGCGCATCGCGCCACGCCTCACTCCGCATCTTCTCGTCATTGCCGACCACGCGATCGACCTCGGCCATTTCGGCAAACATTTCCGGCTGCGTCTGCGCCGCGCAGCCGGTGACGACGATGCGAAGCCCCGGCCGCGCGCGCTTCAGCCGCCGGATCGACTGCCGCGCCTGCGCCACCGCCTCGTTGGTGACCGCGCAGCTGTTGATGACGACGGTGTCGGAAAGTCCGGCGCGCTCCGCCTCGCGGGCGATCACCTCGGATTCGAAGGCGTTGAGACGGCAGCCGAAGGTGAGGACGTCGACGGTCATTGTTCTCAAGCGACGCTGGCGAACAGCGCGGGATCGAAGCGGCCTTCATATTCGAAATCGGCGGTGCCCGTCATCAGCACATGGTCGTCGCGCTCGCGCCATTCGATCGCAAGCTTGCCGCCGGGCAGCGTGATCTCGACGCTCCGATTGGTGCGCTTGAGCCGCGCCGCCGCGACCGCGGTCGCGCAGGCCGCCGAGCCGCAGGCCCTGGTCAATCCGGCGCCGCGCTCCCAGGTGCGGATCGTGATGTGATCGCGGTCGACGATATGGGCCAGCGTGATATTGGCGCGCTCCGGAAAGATCGGGTGATTTTCCAGCAGCGGCCCAAAGCGTTCGAGATCATAGGCGTTGACGTCGTCGACCCAGAAGATCGCGTGCGGATTGCCCATCGAGACCACCGACGGCGAATGCAGCAGCGGTGCATCGATCGGCCCGACCTGCAGTTCGATATAGCGGGTATCGCGAAATTCTTCGGCGAGCGGAATATCCTGCCAGTCGAATTTCGGCGCTCCCATGTCGACGGTATAGAGATCGGGCGCCGGGCCCTGCCAGCAGTTCAGGAGGCCGGCGCGGGTCTCGAAAGTCACCGCGGTCTGGCCGGTCTTCTCGAACAGGCGGCGCACCACGCAGCGCATGCCGTTGCCGCAGGCGCCGGCCTCCGAGCCGTCACTATTGTAGATGCGAATGAAGGCCTCGGTGCCCTGCAGCCGCGGCGGCTGCAATACCATCAACTGGTCATATGGCACGCCCGCGGGGGAAGCGACCGCACGCGCGTCCTCGGCGGTCACAGCAGCCTTGGAATCGCGCAGATCCACCACGACAATTTCGTTGCCGATGCCGTTCATCTTGGCAAATGCGTGGTTGGCGAGCGCGCTCATGGAATTTCCCAAATTCTGCCTGCCTTATATGGCGAATGATGGCCAACTGGCTAGTGAGGTGAATTTGAAGTTCCTATCAGTTTTGCTGTAACCTCTTCATAGGAACTTCAAATTCACCTCACTGGAAAACGACAAGCTTGCTGGTGCTCCTCTTAATTCCGAAGTTCGCAACAGTGCCCGCCGCACGCACTTGCGAACTTCGGAATTGGAGCACCAGTACGCGGGGCGTATGACGCATCTGTCATGGGACGAAAGCGGACCTTGCGTGTTAGAAAATGGCACCATTCTGGCGGGCGCAGACCGGGATATGCCGCCGCCAGGTGGGGTGGATGGAGAATACCTGAAATGAACCGTATCAGCACTTTCCGCGCGGCCATGGTCGCGCTCTCCATGGTTGCGTTTGGCGGGGCCGCGCTGGCGCAATCGCCGGCACCCTCGGCCTCGCCAGCCGCGAGCCCGGCGGCTGCGCCCAGCCCCGCACCATCGGCGGTGCCGGTCCCGCCGCCGGCCGAGACCAAGTCGCCCGCGGATACCCCCACGGCGGAGAAAGCCCCGACGCCGGTGCCCCCTCCCCCCGCCGCCAGCGTCCAGACCGCCGACCCATTCGGCGAGGAGTTCACGCTCGAGCCCAAGAAAGTGGTTGTCATGAAGGGCACCGCGAATTGGGATTCGGCGTTCGACACCCTGATCGATGCGTTCAAGGCGCTGACCGCCCTGGTCGACAAGCAGGGCATCAAGGCCACGGGTAATTCGATGATCGTCTACACCTCGACCGACGATACCGGCTTTACGTTCCTGGCCCAGATTCCGGTCGACCAGGACGCCAAGAACCTGACCAAGGACATGAGCATGGGCAAGTCGCCCGAGGGCAAGGCGCTGAAGTTCGTCCATCGCGGCTCCTACGACAACATGGACAACACCTATGAGGCGATCACCAACCACCTCGACGACAAGAAGCTCGAGGCCAAGGATACTTTCATCGAGGAATACATCACCGATCCCCTGAAAACGGCGGAAGACAAGCTGGTGATCAATGTCTACGTGCCGCTGAGGTGATCGGCATGAAATGTCCGCTCGTCCTAGCCGTCGTTACCGCCACGTGGCTCACCGCGCCCGCGCTGGCGCAGACGATGCCGCCGCCTGCGATTTCCGTGACCGGCGAAGCGACCGTGTCGGTGGCGCCCGATCAGGCCCAAATCGACGCCGGCGTAACGTCGGATGCCAAGACCGCGCGCGAGGCGGCGGAAGCCAACAACGCGGCGATGGGCAAGGTGCTGCTGGCGCTCAAGGGCGTCGGCATCGAGGAGAAGGACTACCAGACCTCGCGGCTGTCGTTGCAGCCGCAATTTGCGACGCCATCCAAAGCTGCGGAGCGCGCGCCAGGCATCGTCAGCTTCCGCGCCAGCAACCGTGTCACGGTCAAGATCCGCGACGTCACCAAGGTCGCGAACGTGATCGACGTGCTGGTGGGCGCCGGCGCCAACGATATCGGCGGCATCAATTTCACGGTAACGCAGGCCTCAAAACATCTCGACGAGGCTCGCGAGAAGGCGATCGCGGACGCGCGCCGCAAGGCGGAGATCTACGCCAAGGCCGCCGGCGTGACGCTCGGTGATCCCATCAGCATTTCCGAGGAAGGCGCGCCCGTGCCGGTATTTCGCGGCAAAGTGGCTTCCCCCATGGCCGCGGGAGCGCCGGTGGCGCAAGGCGAAGAGACGCTATCGGTGACGGTGAGCGTATCGTGGGCGATCAAGGCGAGCCAATAGTTGCTGTCGTCCCTGCGAACGCAGGAACCCATACCGCGTGATCCATCGAGGAAGCGCGGTGGCTGACGCTCTGCATTGTCCAACGCCCGCAGTGGATTGCTGAACCGAAGCCGTCTTCCAATGCGCCCCTTCCGCCGGCCGCGGCGTATGGGTCCCTGCTTTCGCAGGGGCGACGGATCAAATCTCCACCACCTGCCCCGGCTTCAGCGCCGCAAACCGCTCGGGCGCGATCTTCGCCTCCTTGAGCGCATCGGCCAGCGCATTGACCGGCGCGTCGATCGCCTCATCCGTCAGTTGGAACGTGCCGTGATGATGCGCCAGCGCTTCTTGCGCACCGCAATCGGCGAGCGCCTTCACCGCGTCTGACGGATTCATGTGCTGATCCTTCATGAACCAGCGTGGCTCATAGGCGCCGATCGGCAATATCGCCAGCCGCAGCGGGCCGTGCTTTTCGGCCACGCGGCGGAAATGCTTGCCCTCGCCGTAGCCGGAATCGCAGACGATGTAGAGTTTGCCCGCCGGCGTCTCCAGCACGAAACTCGCCCACAGCGCCTTGTTGCGGTCGAACAACCCGCGCGCCGACCAGTGCCGCGTCGGCACCAGCGTCACCGCGATGCCATTGCCGAGTTCGACACGGTCCTGCCAGTCGAACCCTTCGGCTTTGATCGCAGCGTCCGTATCGCGCATGGTGACGTCGTTGCCGAGCGGCGTGATCACGCGCGGCGAAAACTTTTCTGTAAGTTTCGACAGCGTCGCAATGTCGAGATGGTCGTAATGACCGTGCGACACCAGCACGACGTCGATCTTGGGCAACGCGTCGAAGGCGATGCCGGGATCGTTGTGCCGGTGCGGCCCGGCAAAGGAAACCGGCGAGGCCCGCATCGACCACACGGGATCGATGAGGATGTTAAGATCCCTGGTCTGGATCAGCCAGGAGACATGGCCGACGAACGACAGCCGCACCTTGTCGCCGCTGACGCGCGGCGGCGGTTTATCGCTGTGCGCGTTCGGCACCCAATCCGGCCAGCTCGCGCGCTGGCGATCGGGGCCGAACTGCCAGCGCAGCACCTCGGCCAATGATTTTGGCGGCACGCCATCGGGATCGAAGAAGCGCGTGCCGTCGAAATGATCGGAAACGGGGCCGTCATAGGTTTTCATGTTGCTGATCCAGATCGAGGGAATCCCGACGCCAGCGGCGGCCCCGGCGAGCACTCCAAAAACGCGGCGGCGGGTGATGGGCACGGGGAGATCACGATAGGCGGGAGAGAACGAAGGGCATGGGGCGTTATATGGCGTGCGCGGGTTGAACTTTGAACCTGCGGTGAAAGGAAGCCCGTTCGCCGGCCACCTGGATCTTCAAAAATACAACCATGTCAAAGCCTTACGCCTCAACCGCAGAGCATTACACCCTAGTTTCTCCTTGACTTTCGCTCCCTCCGGGCGTTTAACCCGCCCACTTTCTCGGAAAGACGTTCTTTTCGACCCGCCGCCCGGCCCATGAGGCCGGAGGCCAACGCCCGACAGCGCGATGCGCCCTCGGGCGCGAAAGTGTTTGGACGATCGTTTTGGCGTTCTGCGCTGGGACATATAACTGGCCGTCATACCCCGCGAAGGCGGGGTATCCAGTACGCCGCGGCTCCTCGGTTTAAACGAGCTGCTCTGGAATACTGGATCACCCGCCTTCGCGGGTGATGACAGTGAATGGATCGACGTAGCGCCTGCAAACGGCAGGACAGAGGACAACGGCATTGTTCGACAATCTGTCGGAAAAGCTTGGTGGGATACTCGATCGGCTGACGGGCCGCGGTTCGCTGTCGGAGGCCGATGTCGACGCCGCGATGCGCGAGGTGCGCCGCGCGCTGCTGGAAGCCGACGTCTCGCTCGACGTTGTCAGAAGTTTTATCGATCGCGTCCGCGAGCAGGCGGTCGGCGCCACCGTCGTCAAGTCGGTCACCCCCGGCCAGATGGTGGTCAAGATCGTCCATGACGAACTGGTCGCTACGCTTGGTTCCGAGGGCCAGACCATCGACCTCAACGCGGTGCCGCCGGTCGCGATCATGATGGTCGGCCTTCAAGGCTCCGGCAAAACCACCACCACCGCAAAGCTCGCCCGCCGCATGACCCAGCGCGACAAGCGCAAGGTGCTGATGGCCTCGCTCGACATCTACCGCCCAGCGGCGATGGAGCAATTGGCCGTGCTGGGGCGCGACCTCGACATCCCGACGCTGCCGATCGTGGCGGGGCAAAAGCCCGCGCAGATCGCCAAGCGCGCCCTCGAAGCCGGCAAGCTCGGCGGCTACGACGTGGTGTTGCTCGACACCGCCGGCCGCACCACGCTCGACGAAGAAATGATGAGCGAGGCGGCCGAGATCAAAACCACGGCCAATCCGCATGAAGTGCTGCTGGTCGCGGACTCGCTGACCGGCCAGGACGCAGTCAACCTCGCACGCGCCTTCGATCAGCGCGTCGGCCTCACCGGCATCGTGCTGACGCGCGTCGACGGTGACGGCCGCGGCGGCGCCGCGCTGTCGATGCGCGCGGTCACCGGCAAGCCGATCAAACTGATCGGCACCGGCGAAAAGACCGACGCGCTGGAAGATTTTCACCCCAACCGCATCGCCGGCCGCATTCTCGGCATGGGCGACGTGGTGTCGCTGGTCGAAAGAGCCGCCGCGAATATCGATGCCGAGAAGGCCGCGCGCACCGCCGAGCGGATGCGCAAGGGCCAGTTCGACCTGACCGACATGCGCGAGCAATTGCTGCAGATGGCGAACATGGGCGGCATTAGCGGGTTGATGGGCATGATGCCCGGCGTTGCCAAGATGAAGAACCAGATCGCCAATGCCGGGATCGACGACAAGATCATCAAGCGCCAGGTCGCAATCATCGATTCGATGACGCGGCAGGAGCGCAAGAGCCCCGACATCCTCAAGGCCAGCCGCAAGAAGCGCATCGCCTCCGGCGCCGGCCTGGAGGTCCAGGAAGTCAACAAGTTGCTCAAGATGCACCGGAACATGGCCGACATGATGAAGGCCATGGGTTCGGGCAAGCGCGGCCCGATGGCCGGCATCGCGCAGGCGATGGGCTTTGGCGGCGGCATGAAGCCGCCCTCGCCGGAAGAGATGAAGGCGTTGGCCGACAAGATGCAGGGCGGCGCCGGGGGCGGCCTGCCGAATTTGCCGAAGGATCTTCCGGTCGGCCTGCGTCAGGGACTGCCGAATGTACCGGGCCTTACAGGCTTAAGCGGCAAGCCGACCTTGCCGGGCCTCGGGGGCTTTCCGGGGAAGAAGAAGTAACCGCAACCAATTCACCCACACGAATCCAACCATACTCAGGAGAACCAAATGTCAGTCGTTATCCGCCTCGCTCGCGCAGGCACCAAGAAGCGTCCGGTCTATCACGTCGTCGTCGCCGACTCGCGCTTTCCCCGCGACGGCCGCTTCATCGAGCGTCTCGGTCATTTCAACCCGCTGCTGCCGAAGGACAATGAGTCGCGGCTGAAGCTCGACATGGACAAGGTCAAGGCATGGCTCGCCAAGGGTGCGCAGCCGTCCGACCGCGTGACGCGCTTCCTGGATGCGGCCGGCGTCGTAAAGCGTCCCGCGCGCAACAATCCTGAAAAGGCCGTGCCGCGCAAGGAGCGCAAGGCCGCCGCCGAAGCCGCCGCGAAGGCTTAAAGCGTAGCGGCGCCCGACGGTGGCAGCACCGATTTGCGTCGCACGTATCGGCGCCGCGCATGGCGTGCGCGGCGCGGTGAAACTGTGGACGTTCACCGAAGATCCGCTGGCCGTAAAACATTACGGCCCGCTGATGACCAAGGACGGCGCGCGCCAGTTCGAGGTGACGCATGTCCGTGAGGCCAAGGACCATCTGGTGGCGACGCTGAAAGGCATCGCCACCCGCGAGGACGCCGAACGGCTCAACGGCATCGAGCTCTATATCGCGCGCGAAAAACTGCCTGAGACCGATGAGGACGAATATTATCACGCCGATCTGATCGGGCTTGCCGCGGTCAACGCCGCCAACGAGCCGCTCGGCCGCGTGACAGCGATCCATAATTTCGGCGCCGGCGACATTATCGAGATTGCGCCGGCGCAAGGCCCGACCATGCTGCTGCCGTTCACCAATGCTGTCGTGCCGACGGTCGATCTCGCCGGCGGCCGCGTGGTGATCGAGCTGCCGCAGGAAATCGAAGGCGACGACGCCCCGACGCTCACGTGATGGGTTTGATATGACCTGGCGCGCCACGGTTCTCACGCTCTTCCCCGAGATGTTTCCCGGGCCGCTCGGCGTAAGCCTCGCGGGCAAGGCGCTGACGTCAGGCCTGTGGCGGCTTGAGGCGCGCGATATCAGGGACTCCGCCACCGACCGCCACCGCAGCGTCGATGACACCCCGGCCGGCGGCGGCCCGGGCATGGTGCTCCGGGCCGACGTGCTGGCGGCGGCGATCGATGCCGCGGACGCTGGCCAGGATCGCCCGCGCCTCCTGATGAGCCCGCGCGGTCGGCCATTGACCCAGTCGCAGGTTAAGAAACTGGCCGCCGGGCCCGGCCCCGTGGTCGTCTGCGGCCGGTTCGAGGGGGTCGATCAGCGGGTCATCGAAGCCCGGCACCTCGAGGAAGTCTCGATCGGAGACTATGTGTTGTCAGGTGGCGAGATCGCCGCGATGGCCCTGATCGACGCCTGCGTGCGGCTTTTGCCGGGAGTCATGGGCAAACAGGCCTCGGGCGAGGACGAAAGCTTTTCCGAAGGATTACTGGAATACCCCCAATTCACCCGCCCGCAGGCGTTCGAGGGCCGGACGATCCCCGAAATCCTGATCTCAGGCGACCATGCCAAAGTGGCGGCCTGGCGAAAGTCGGAAGCCGAGGCCCTGACCCGGGCGCGGCGGCCGGATCTGTGGGCCGCGAGGCCCGGCCAAAAAGCCACAAAAAGCACGACAGACGGGTGACAAGCGCGGCCCGATGCCTTATACGAGCGCCAAATCCGCGCAATGGCAGGATAGATGGACGTTTGCGCAGCCCCCGAAAGGCTGGGCGCGCCGCCGATGGAGATTTCAATGAACCTCATTCAACAGCTCGAAAAAGAGCAATTCGAAAAACTGTCGGCGACCAAGTCGATCCCGGAATTCGGGCCCGGCGACACCGTGATCGTCAACGTCAAGGTGGTCGAAGGCGAGCGCACCCGCGTGCAGGCCTATGAAGGCGTTTGCATCGGCCGTTCCGGCGGCGGGCTCAACGAGAGCTTCACCGTCCGCAAGATTTCCTACGGCGAAGGCGTCGAGCGCGTGTTCCCGGTGATGTCGCCGATGATCGACTCGATCAAGGTGGTGCGCCGCGGCAAGGTCCGTCGCGCCAAGCTGTATTACCTGCGCCAACTGCGCGGCAAGTCGGCCCGCATCGTCGAGAGGCAGGACCGCGCGACCGCCGTCGGCGAGTAATTCGTCCTCCCACAGCGTTTTCGAGCGAAGTGGGGGTACCGGTTCGCGTGAAGAAAACGCGTCAAAACAAGAATCTGGATGCGACAAAAGCGCGGGGTTTTGCCCCGCGCTTTTTTGTTGAGCCATACTTATCTAGATAATGCCCCTGCTCAATCGATTGATTGTGGCGGCCGCGCGCCTTGTGTTAGAAATTCAGAATGGTTCTAGATCACACCAGCGCCGCCTTCGGCACCGCTCAGAGAATCGTCATCGACGATCGCTCGCGCCTGCCCGGCCGGTTCTTCGGACGCTTCGCGACTTCGGCGACGTCGGAACTTACGCGCGCAGCTTAATGCTGCGCCGACGTCCGTTGCTTGCGCGCATCCGCGCTTGACCGCCACACAGAATTTCTTTTGGAGCTTACGCTCATGTCCAAACCGACCACACTGTACGACAAGATCTGGAACGACCATCTGGTGCACGAAGCCGAGGACGGCACCTGCCTGCTCTATATCGATCGCCATCTGGTGCACGAAGTGACCTCGCCGCAGGCGTTCGAAGGATTGCGCGCCACGGGGCGCAAGGTGCACGCTCCCGAGAAGACGCTCGCCGTCGTCGACCACAACGTCCCGACGACCGACCGTTCTAAACCCAATCCAGATCCCGAAAGCATCGAGCAGATCCGGGCGCTGGCGGAGAACGCCAAGGAGTTCGGTGTCGAATACTACGACGAGTTCGACAAGCGTCAGGGCATTGTCCACGTGATCGGCCCCGAGCAGGGCTTTACGCTGCCCGGCACCACCATCGTCTGCGGTGACAGCCACACCTCCACCCATGGCGCGTTCGGCGCGCTGGCGCACGGCATCGGCACATCAGAGGTCGAGCACGTGCTGGCGACGCAGACGCTGATCCAGAAAAAGGCCAAGAACATGCGCGCGGTGGTCGACGGCAAATTGCCCGACGGCGTCACCGGCAAGGACATCATCCTGGCGATCATCGGCGAGATCGGCACTGCCGGCGGCACCGGCTATGTGCTGGAATATGCCGGCGACGCCATCCGCGCGCTCACCATGGAAGGCCGCATGACGGTCTGCAACATGTCGATCGAAGGCGGCGCCCGCGCCGGCCTGATCGCGCCGGACGAAAAAGCGTTCGAGTTCCTGAAGGGCCGTCCGAAATCGCCGAAAGGCGCCGACTGGGACGCCGCGATGCGCTATTGGGAAAAGCTGCGCTCGGACGACGGCGCGCATTTCGACCACGAGATCCGGCTGGACGCGGCGAAACTGCCGCCGATCGTGACCTGGGGCACCTCGCCCGAGGACGTGGTGTCGATCTTGGGCGTCGTGCCGGATCCCGACAAGATCGCGGACGAGGCCAAGCGGCTGTCGAAGCACCGCGCCCTGAAATATATGGGGCTTTCAGCGGGAACGAAGATCACCGACATCAAGCTCGATCGCGTCTTCATCGGCTCCTGCACCAACGGCCGCATCGAGGATCTGCGCGCGGCGGCAAAGGTCGCCGAGGGCAAGACCGTCAACGCCCACGTCAACGCTATGATCGTGCCGGGTTCGGGCATCGTGAAGGAACAGGCCGAAGCCGAGGGCCTCGACAAGATCTTCATCAAGGCCGGCTTCGAATGGCGCGAGCCGGGCTGCTCGATGTGCCTCGCCATGAACCCCGACAAGCTGTCGCCGGAAGAGCGCTGCGCCTCGACCTCGAACCGCAATTTCGAGGGCCGTCAGGGTTTTAAGGGCCGCACCCACCTGGTGTCACCCGCCATGGCGGCGGCCGCGGCCATCGCCGGGCATTTTGTCGACATCAGGGAGTGGCGTTAACCTTCCTTTGTCTAGATAGCGAGGCGTTCCGGAAACGCCGCGTTAACAGGCAAAGCGCAGAATGGTCCCTTGCGAAGACCTTCGCGAGGGACCCGAGCGTGACGGACAAGCCTGAATTCGTCGACATGATCAGCGAGCTGACGCGCCAATCGCGCCGCCGCGTCATGCCGCGCATCGTCGATCTCCCAACATCGCCCAAGGATACCTCGCGTCTCAGTCACTGGCCGCCGGAGCATTGGGCACAGTGGCGAATGGAAAAGCTGACGCCGTGGAAGATCAAGCCTTGGGAAGGCAAGGATTGGGGTTGAGCAGCAGCGCTCGTCGCATTGAAGAAAACAGGCGCCCGAACGGGCGCTTGTTTCATTTCGGCTCTCACCAGCCGTAGCGCGCGTAGTAATGCGCGTGCCACGGGCGATAGCGGCAGATCTTGCGCGGCCCGTAATAGGTCCAGATCACGCGGCAGCGGCGCGGATAATAGTAGGCCGGGTACGAGTAGTAGGCCGGCGCGTAGTAGAACCGACGATGGAAGAAGCGCCGGTGGCCGAAGTGGTGTCGATGGACGAAGTGAGGCCGGTGGAACGCGTGACGATGTGCGAAGCGGTGTCCGCCGCCATGGAAGACGGGCGCCGCACGAAAACCGCCACGGTGGATCGCCATCCCACCACCTCTGAAACCACCGCGGTGAAAGGCCGCGCCGCCACCGCGGAAGCCGCCGCCATGGAACGCGGCACCGCCGCCTCTGAATCCACCGCCATGAAACCCGCCGCCGCGGAAACCACCACCGCCGCCGCCGCGGAAACCACCGCCGCCACCGCCGCGGAAACCGCCGCCGCCACCGCCGCGATGCTGAACCTCGGTCGTCAGTCCGTCGGTTGCGTATTTTGCTGACGGCGCCGTACCGGGACTCGCTAGCGAGAGTGCCTCGGCGCGGTGATGTGATGCCGCTGCGAATGCGAATACCGCCGCAGCTGTAACGCCCAGACAGCGGACCAGGCCGCGTCCGGGATCGGATATCGACATGGATGAACCTCCCTAACCGGCGACGGCGCGCCCCTCAGCCGCACTGCGGCTGGTCCCCGTCGCGTTTCTTTGCGTTCGCTCCCAACGTGAAATTAAAGACAGGCACGTGAACGCGCCATGAATGCGCCGATCCCAAAGATGAACGCGCAGGAGAAAGCACAAGAGAAAGCGCAAAAAAGATTTTGCGGTTGGCCGAAGTTGTGCACGCTCACCACCAGACCGGACCAAACCCGATGCCGAAGGTGAACGGCGCCGGCGCGTTATAGGGATATGGCCGATAGTAGACGGGGCGTCCGTAATAATAGGGACGGTAATACGGACGATAATAACCGGCGTGACGATAATAGCGCCTGACATAGCGGTGTGCGCTGAAATCCGTGGCATCGGATGTGCCGGCACTCTGCGCCTTCGCCTGTGGCGCCGCGGCGGCCGGACTGATCGCGGCCGGTCCGGCAACCACGAGCGCGCTAGCGACAAGGGCTGCCCCCATCAAACGCTTCACGATGGACTCCTTTCGTTGATCCCTATGACGGAGATAACGGGCGGCAATCTCGCCAGTTTCAAGGCGCTCAAATCGAAACAGGCCCGCAATGAACGGGCCTGCTCGATCGCTGCGCTAGGCAGTCGCGCTCACCAGCGGTGCCAGTGGCGATGGCCATGATGATGGTGGTGGTGGCGGTGATGGTGCCAGCGATGCCAACGGTGATGGTGATGGTGACGATGCCGCCAATGTACTTCCGTGGTCGCCAGCCTGGCATCTTCCTGAACCGCCGCGGCGGCGCCGGGATTGCTGAGCGACAGCGCATTGGCGCGCTCGGCCGGCGCAGCGAGCGCGAGCACTGCGCCAACGGCGGCGAGCCCCAGAAATTTCGTGAACTGCATGAATGCTCTCCTTGGGTCGGGTGCCACGTCTGCGTCGAATCGCTCGCCGCAACGCTGCACGCAATCTGACGCAAGCGACTTGAATGGACCCTGAATGAATGCGCCACGAACATGAACGGATGACGGCCTCGGCTCGCCGCAATCCTTGCGCACGCCAACCGGTGCAGAACGCCGTCACAACTTCAGCGTGGGATGCCCGCAGAGTCGGCCCGACCCGCGTCAACGAAATGCGCCATAAAAAAATAGAGCAGGAAAAACCTAGCCGGGCCGCCAGTAGCAGTTCATGCGCGGGGTGATCACCGTTCCGCTCGGCCGGTACTCCTGCACGTAATGCGCGGTGCAATCGCGCACGGCGTTGGGGCCGGGATTGTAGCGCGGGTAGACGTCGGGTGCCCATTCCTGCTGCCGATAGATCGGCACGCGCCGCAGCGGACGCCGGCGCTGCGCGGACACGTCCGTGACCGTCGCTTTCGGCGCCATCGCGACCCGCGGCTCCGGTGATGCCGTCTGCGCCTGCGCCATCGCACCGGGGAGCAGGAGCCCGGCAAAAGCAGCCCAAATTGCGACCGTCACAATCCGTTTCATCTTAAGTCCACCCACGCCTGATATCCCCGTACGGTCCCCGATTGGCGCGCCGCGGTCAACTCGCAAAACCAGGATGCGCCCAGGCACAACACACGCTAAATACGTCCTGATGTGGACCGAAGCAAAAGCCCCCTCGCTCGCCGAAATGGAAGCCATGGCGCATGAGGTGTTCGAGCGCCTGCCCAAGGGCTTTCGAACCCTGTGCCAGGGCGTGATCATCCGTGTCGACGATTTTCCGACCGACGAGGTCCTGGACGAGTTGCAGGCGCAAAGCGAGTTCGACCTGCTCGGCCTGTTCCAGGGCATCGGCCTGCCGCAGCAGAGCAACGACGACGTCGCCCGCCTGCCCAACATGGTCTGGCTCTACCGGCGGCCGATCCTCGATTACTGGGCCGAACATGAGGAAACGCTGGGCCACATCGTCCGCCACGTCCTGATCCACGAGATCGGCCACCATTTCGGGCTGTCGGACGCCGATATGGAGGCGATCGAGGCCGACGCGGGCTAAAGCGTTTTCGAGCGAAAGTCTGCCCCGCACTTGGATAGCGGCGTGGGGACCGGTTCGCGTCAAGAAAACGCGTCAAAACAAAGGACCTATGCCCCAAATTGCCCTTTTGCCGGGGCGATATTCGCGATAAATCATCGGCCTTGCCCCCATTTCAACCGGGAAGTGCGATCGATGGAAAAGTTCACCACACTGGAAGGCGTCGCGGCGCCCCTGAAGATCATCAATGTCGACACCGACATGATCATCCCGAAGCAGTATTTGAAGACCATCAAGCGCACCGGCCTTGGCAAGGGGCTCTTCTCCGAGCAACGCTACAAGGATGACGGCAGCGAGAATCCGGACTTCGTACTCAACCAGCCGGCCTATCGCACCGCCAAGGTGCTGGTCGCCGGCGACAATTTCGGCTGCGGTTCCAGCCGCGAGCACGCGCCGTGGGCGCTGCTGGATTTCGGCATCCGCTGCGTGATCTCGACCTCGTTCGGCGACATCTTCTACAATAACTGCTTCAAGAACGGCATCCTGCCGATCCGTGTCACCCAGGACGACCTCGACAAGCTGTTCGACGACGCCGAGCGCGGCGCGAATGCGACGCTGACGATCGATCTCGCCAACCAGGAGATCCGCGGCCCCGACGGCGGCAAGGTGAAGTTCGAGATCGATCCGTTCCGCAAGCATTGCCTGATGAACGGCCTCGACGACATCGGCCTGACCATGGAAAAGAAATCGTCGATCGACGATTACGAGGCGAAGCTGAAGAAAGAGCGCGCCTGGGCCTGATCGTGTTACCCGATCCTGTTACGAGAGCCCCGATCGCATCGGGGCTCTTTCGTTAAGCGGAGGCGACGCGGATGCGGCCTGACGTCGTCACTTTCTGGCACGGCCGGCTCGACGGCCTGCGGCTGACCTGCCTGCGGTCGCAGGTCGCCGCCGGCCACAAGGTCACCGTCTACAGTTTCGATCCGTTGCCGGGGCTACCCGACGGCGTCGGCAATGCCGAGGCCGAGGCAATCCTGCCGCATTCCTTTTCCGAACGGCTGCGTCCGCCCGAGCCAGACGGAAGCTGGCGTGACTGGACCATTTTGCAGTTCAGCGATTTCTTCCGCATGCGGCTGATGGCCGAGCGCGCCGGATTGTGGCTCGACGCCGACGTGCTCTTGCTGAAGCCGATCGAGATCGATCCGGCAAAGCCTTACTTCGCGTGGGAGCGTCGGCGCCAGCTCGGCAACTCGGTCTTGTACCTGCCTGCGAACGATCCAATCGTGCGGGCGTTCGAGGAGCTGATGGAGCAGGAGGATCTGACGCCGGACTGGCTGGCGCTGCGTCATCGCGTCACCTTCATGCTGCGCCAGCTACGACACCGATCGAGCCGCCTGTCTGACATCCGCGTCGCCATCTATGGCCCCGCCGCACTCACCGCGCTGGCGCGCCGCTCGGGTGAATTGCAGCACGCACTGTCGAAGCAATCCTTCTACGCCGTCCACGCCGAGCCGAAACTGTTCTTCGAACAGACGGATTTTTCAGGCCTTCTCGCCGATCCCCAGATTATCGGCCTGCACATCTCGCCAAAGGGCCGCGGTGGCGAAAAGCCGATCGCGGGCAGCCTGTATGCGTGGGCCGCGGAGAAGTTCGGAAAATAACGACGACGCACTTTCTTCCTTCTCCCCTTGTGGGAGAGGGTGGATCGCTGACGCGGAGCGGCGGCGAGCCGGATGAGGGGTCTGTCTCCGCGGATGGAGACCCCTCATCCGGCGCTTCGCGCCACCTTCTCCCACAAGGGGAGAAGGGAAGGAATGCCGAACGCAGATTTTCAATGCCCCATCGTCGCGATCGCGTCTGCAATCGCGATCGTGCGCTTGGCCATGTCGGCGTGCAGCCGCTCCACCATCCGCCCGTCGAGCTGGATGGCGCCGCGGGAGGCGTTTTCCGGCTTTTCGAATGCCGCGATGATCTTGCGCGCTTCGGCCACCTCTTCCGCCGGCGGCGTGAAGATGGCGTTGCAGGCCTCGATATGGCTCGGATGGATCAGCGTCTTGCCGTCGAAGCCGAGATCGCGGCCTTGCGCGCATTCGACTGCAAAGCCGTCGATATTGCTGATGTCGCTGTAGGGTCCGTCGAGAATTTCGAGCCCGTGCGCGCGCGTCGCCAGGATGCAATGCGTGATCATCGGGATCATCGCCGCGCGACCCGGTTGCATGCGGATCCGCGTCTCCCGCGAAATGTCATTCGGCCCGAACACGAAGCCCGCGAGCCTGGTTTCGGAATCCCTGGAAGCCGCCGCCAGCTTGTCGGCATCGAGCACGGCGCGCGCGGTCTCGATCATCGCCCAGACCCGGATGGACATGTCGGCGTTGATGTCGCTCAGGCGGTTCGCAATGGCGTTGAGATCGGCCACGGTGGAAATCTTGGGAACCAGAATGCCGTCGGGCCTGGCCTTGCCGGCCATGGTGACGTCGTCGACCCACCAGGGTGTATCGAGGCTGTTGACGCGGATCAGGACCTCGCGCTTGCCAAACCCGCCGGCTGCAATCGCCTTGGCGATCTGGTCGCGCGCCATCGCCTTGGCATCCGGCGCCACCGAATCCTCGAGGTCGAGAATGATACCGTCGACGGGCAGGTTGCGCGCCTTTTCCTGCGCCCGCGCGTTCGATCCCGGCATGAACAACAGGCTGCGGCGCGGTCGGATCATGGGCTGGTTCCTCTGGAGGCTTGAACCCCACGCCCTAACATTTCAAACCGGGCTCCGAAAGCCTTGTTCCCGTCATCGGCTTATGGTTAGGCATGGCCAAAGACAGGCACAGGACACATGACAACGTCATTCCCGCAACATCTGCTCGATGGCTATCGGGCCTTTACCTCGCAGCGGCTGCCGACCGAACAGACGCGCTACCGGGAACTTTCCGAGCGTGGCCAGTCGCCCGCTGTGATGGTGATCGGCTGCTGCGATTCGCGCGTCTCGCCGGAAGTGATTTTCGACGCCGGTCCCGGCGAACTCTTCGTGGTGCGCAACGTCGCCAATCTGGTGCCGGTCTATCAGCCCGACGGCGGCGCCCACGGCGTCTCGGCCGCGCTGGAATATGCCGTCAACGTCCTGCGCATCAAGCATATCGTGGTGCTCGGCCACGCCCAGTGCGGCGGCATCAAGGCCTTCATCGAGAAGATCGACCCGCTGTCGCCGGGCGATTTCATCGGCCGCTGGATGGCCATGTTCATCAAGCCGGGCGAGATCGTCGAGCAGCGCGAGCGCGAAACGATGCAGGATTTCACCGTAAGAATCGAGAAGGCTGCGATCTTCCGCAGCCTCGAGAACCTGATGACGTTCCCGTTCGTGCGCAGTCGCGTCGAGCGCCGCGAGATGGAATTGCACGGCGCCTATTTCGGCGTCGCCGAGGGCTCGCTGTTCGTGCTCGACCCGGAAGCGAAGGAATTTCGAAGCGTGAGGGAAGTGGCGTAGGTGCCGTAGGGTGGGCAAAGGCGCAACGCGCCGTGCCCACCATCTTTCCTCGATCGCAATGCTGAATGGTGGGCACGCTTCGCTTTGCCCACCCTACGAGTTCGGCCTTACGCCGCCTTCTTCTTTGCGGTGATCAGCTTGCGGTTGATCAGGCATTCGGCGATCTGGATCGCATTCAGCGCGGCGCCCTTGCGCAGATTGTCCGACACGCACCACAGCTGCAGGCCGTTCTCGACGGTGTTGTCCTCGCGGATGCGGCTGATATAGGTCGCGTCTTCGCCGGCCGCCTCATACGGCGTGACGTAGCCGCCGGGCTCGTGCTTGTCGATGACCAGGCACCCCGGCGCGTTGCGCAGGATGTTGCGCGCTTCATCGGCGGTGATCGGATTCTCGAACTCGATGTTGACGGCCTCGGAGTGGCCGACAAACACCGGCACCCGCACGCAGGTGGCGGTCAGCCTGATTTTGGGATCAAGAATCTTCTTGGTCTCCATCATCATCTTCCACTCTTCCTTGGTGTAGCCGTCCTCCATGAAGACGTCGATATGCGGGATGACATTGAAGGCGATGCGCTTGGGGAACTTCTTGTTGATGAGCTCGCTGTTGGTGTAGACGGCCTTGGTCTGCGAAAACAGCTCGTCCATCGCATCCTTGCCGGCGCCCGACACCGATTGATAGGTCGAAACCACGACGCGCTTGATGGTGGCCTTGTCATGCAACGGCTTCAACGCGACCACGAGCTGCGCGGTCGAGCAGTTCGGGTTGGCGATGATGTTCTTCTTGGCAAAGCCCGCGACCGCGTCCGCGTTCACTTCCGGCACGATCAGCGGCACATCCGGGTCCATCCGCCAGGCCGACGAATTATCGATCACGACCGCGCCGGCGGCGCCGATCTTGGGCGACCATTCCTTCGACACCGAACCGCCGGCCGACATCAGGCAAATGTCGACGTCGGAAAAATCATAGTGCTCGAGCGCTTTGACCTTCAGGGTGCGGTCGCCATAGGAGACCTCGACGCCGACGCTACGGCGCGAAGCCAGCACCACGACCTCGTCGGCGGGGAATTTGCGCTCATCGAGGATGTTAAGCATTTCGCGCCCGACGTTGCCGGTCGCGCCGACCACAGCGACTTTGTAACCCATCGTTCACTCTCCGAGGAAAAATGCCGCCCCGCCGCGTCAAGCGGAAAGGGAGAAGGCAGCGCTTCTATGCGAGAAACGCCGATATGACAACGTTTGGCGGCTGTGTTTGGGCGTTTGATGCATTCGTTTCCGGCCGGTTCGGCCAGTTCCTACAATACGCTGAGCATCCGGCCAGTGCTGGCAAGCTTCGTGGACGAGGTCTGCGGCACGCTGGCACGGCTCTGCGCCTATCTCATGACGCTGGCGCTGATGGCCATTTGCGGTATCGCGCTATGGCACCATTTGCCCGATGTTACGGCGATGGAGACGTCGCCCAAAATCTGGAGCCAGGCCGGGCCCATCGCGCCCGCGTTCGCGGTAAGCCATCTCATTTTCCCCGGTAAGACAGAGACTTACGAAGTTTTTCGGCATCCCGAGGGCGGCCGCAAGGACGTCTTCCGCTGGAGCGGCATCGGCGGCACGCCGGTCGCCGAACTCGAAATCTATCGTCCGGGCGAGGAAATCGATCAGGTCGGCTCGGCGGCCGGCTACCTTGCCGCAAGGATGGACCCGGGTGGCCCGCGCGAGTTGGAGGCGGCAGGAATCATCGACAGCAAGTTCGGCGCCGTGACTCTGTTCCGCCGGGTCGGCGGCACCGAGGCCGCCCGCTCCTGCCTCCGATTTTTCAAACACGTCGACGAACCGAAAGTCCGTCTCTCCGGGTGGTCATGCCTGGGCGAGGATTTGCCGACCCGCCGCACCGCGATCTCCTGCATGCTGAACCGGCTGGTCCTGCTGACAGCCGGCAACGATACAAAACTGGCGGAATTGTTCGCCCATGCCGAGCTTCGGCGCAGCGATTGCGCCGCTTCCGGCCCGCCAGCGCTGTCGGGCGATTGGGTGACGGGCGCCGATAACCCGCGGCTGCGCGGCGCCATGTAAGCCGCCGCTGGCGGGACGTGCTTCCGCAGCCCCTTACAATTGTGGCAACAAGCGGCCAAGACACTGGTTTTCATGAAACTTTTTCGCTTCGCCCCGCATTATTCCGCTGCGGTGTGGCGCAATTGACCTAGCGACGATGGCCCCGCCGTGGCTACAATGCCGGCAATCAGATTTGGCGATCGGCCAGGCCCCCGCAAGGGCGGACAATGACGAGGATGCAATGACCCGAAAATTCCCCGCTGCGAGCAAGCTCGCGATGTTGCTTGCTGCGGCTGCCCTCGTCGCGATTGGCACAACCTCCGCCAGCGCACAGTCCAGGCAGCAATATGACCGGGACGGCCGCCCCTATTACGGCGCGAACGGTCCCAATCGGTCGTACCAGCAGGGCCCGCGCACCCGCGTCTTCGTCACCACCCGCTCCTGGCTCGATGCCGGCACTGAAGTCTTGCCGGGCGATCGCAAGTTCATGGATTACGCGTTTCCGTCGCCGTACGGGTACCCAACATTCGCGCGCGAAAACCTGAACCGCCCGATCGACCGCCAGCCGCTCAACCCGCCGTCAGATTTGGGCGGCCAGCCGACCCAGTTCCCGCTGTATTGAGAGCAGCATCCATTTGACGAAAAATGCCCGGTCTCGACCGGGCATTTTTTGTGGCGTTCGTGCACTTGCGCGTGCAGCTTCTACGAGGTCGTAGCCCGAGCGAGAGCCGGGTCGTAGCGCTCGCAAAACTGTTCGATCGCTTCGGAGCGGAAATCGTTCAGCCGCTCGAAGATCATCTCGTCCGGCCAATCCCACCAGGCGATGCGGCGCAGACTTTCGGCGATGGCATCTGGAAAGCGCTTCCGGATGGGGCGGGCTGGAACGCCGCCGACAACCGTATAGGACGGCACGCTGCGGCTGACGACGGCGCCCGCGGCGATCACCGCACCGTCGCCGACCGTCACGCCCGGCAGCAGGATGGCGGCATGCCCGATCCAGCAATCGTTGCCGACGATCACCCGGTCGCTGCGGCGCTCGACAAAGAAATCGCGGTCGCGCGTGGCCGTCGCCTCGTAATATTCCGGGCAATAGGTGAAGCGATGCTGGGACGGACGGCCCATGGGATGGTTCGGCGCGCCGATCCGGACCGAATTGGCGATCGCCGTGAACTTCCCGATCACGGCGTCGGCGATCTCGCAATTCTCCCCGAGATAGGAGTAGTCGCCGAGCGAGGAATATTCGATGCGCGTATTGCACAGGACTTCGCAACGCCGGCCGATCTGCGCCTCGCGCAGGCGCACCGTTTCATGGACGATTGTTTCCGCGATCTTGGGTCGATGCGACGCGTCCATGAACCGGCTCCGATGAAGTGATCAGCAGCGCGTAGTCGTCAGACTGTAGGGTGGGCAAAGCGCAGCGTGCCCACCATTCCCAGCGGAGTTCGTGATGGTGGGCACGCTTCGCTTTGCCCACCCTACGATTGCTACGATTGCCGGTGGCGCTTACGCGTGCAGCTTCTGCAGCTCTTTCAGGATCGCCTCGCCCATCTGCGTGGTTGAGGCAGAAGTCGTGCCCTCGGACTTGATATCAGCGGTACGAAGTCCGCTCGCGAGCACAGCCGCGATCGCCGCGTCGACCTTGTCGGCCAGCGCGCCCATGTCGAAGGAATAGCGCAGCGCCATCCCGAACGAGGAGATCATCGCGATCGGATTGGCGAGGCCCTGGCCTGCGATATCGGGCGCCGAGCCGTGCACCGGTTCGAACAGCGAGCGGCGCTTCTTGGTCTTGGCGTCGACTTCGCCGAGCGAGGCCGAGGGCAGCATGCCGAGCGAGCCGGTCAGCATCGCCGCGATATCAGACAGCATGTCGCCGAACAGATTGTCGGTGACGATCACGTCGAACTGCTTCGGCGCCTTCACCAGCATCATGCCGCCGGAATCGGCGAGCTGGTGCTCCAGTGTCACGTCCTTGTATTCACGCCCGTGCACCGCCGTCATGACCTCGTTCCAGAGCACGCCCGATTTCATGACGTTGCGCTTTTCCATCGAGGTCACCTTGTTGCGGCGCTTGCGCGCCAGATCGAAGGCGACGCGGCCGATACGCTCGATCTCGTAGGTGTCGTAAACTTGCGTATCGATGGCGCGCTTCTGGCCGTTGCCGAGATCGGTGATCGTCTTCGGCTCGCCGAAATAGACACCACCGGTCAATTCGCGCACGATCATGATGTCGAGGCCTTCGACCGCCTCGCGCTTCAGGCTGGAGGCATCCGCCAGCGCCGGATAGCACACGGCCGGGCGCAGATTGGCGAACAGACCGAGATCCTTGCGCAGCCGCAGGAGACCGGCCTCGGGGCGCACCTCATAGGGCACGCTGTCCCACTTGGGACCACCGACGGCGCCGAAGATGATGGCGTCCGCGGCCGCAGCCTTGGCCATGTCGCCTTCCGAGATCGACACCTTGTGCGCATCATAGGCGGAACCGCCGACCAGCCCCTGCTCGGTCTCGAATTTCGCGATGCCCTGCTTGTTCAGCCAGTCGATCAGGCGCTGCACCTCCCCCATCACTTCGGGGCCGATACCGTCGCCGGGGAGAAGCAGCAGTTTATGGATCGCCATGGTCGTTTACCTCCGGTGCGTCATGGCCGGGCAAAAGCGCGAAGCGCGTCTTCGCCCAGGTGTCCCGGCCATCCACGTCTTGTTTGCGTCGGCAGTAAGACGTGGATGCCCGGCACAAGGCCGGGCATGACGGAAAATGTGAAATCCGGGCGGAGTGCTAAAGCGCCGGAAGCGGATTGGCAAGGCGCAGAAAACAGGGCCAGAATGGCCGGGAAAGAGCAACCCGCGCCCCTCAAGAAGGCAGCAAGACGGACCTCATGACAGCAGCCATAATCTACGCCTTTGCCTCGGCGGGCTTCCTGGGCGCCGGGGTCGTTCTGGCGCAGCTTGGCCTGCGGACCGTCGATCCGCTGTCGGGGGCCGCAATCAGCGTCCCCTCCTTCACGCTGCTGTTCCTGCTGCTGTCGCCGCTGATCCTCCAGGACGAGCCCGTGGTCTGGCGCGGGCTGCCCATTTTCATCGCCATCGGCCTGGTCTTCCCGGCCTCGCTGACGCTGCTGACTTTTGCCTCGAACCGGGCGCTCGGGCCGGTGATCACCTCGACGCTCGGCAACCTCGCGCCGATGTTTGCGGTGGCAACGGCGGTGATCCTGCTGCACGAACCGCTGCATCCGCCGCAACTTCTCGGCCTCGTCGTGGCCGTTGCGGGTGCTGCGATCATTACCGTGACCCGCCCGCGCGACCTCGGCCATTGGCGGAGCTGGGCGCTATTGCTGCCGCTGTGCAGCGCGCTGATCCGCGGCGTCGTGCCGCCTATCGTCAAGCTCGGGCTTGAGGTCTGGCCGAGCCCGCTCTGGGCCTGCCTGATCGGCTACGTCATGTCCTCGCTGGTGGTGCTGACGGTACAGCGCGTCCGCAAGGGCAGCTTTGTCGTGCAGGCGCCGCGCGCGGGCCTGTTCTGGTTCGCAATGACCGGCATCAGCAACGGCCTCAGCGCGCTCACGCTGTTCGCCGCGGTCCGTAACGGCCCGATCACGCTGGTGGCGCCGCTCGCCGCGATCTATCCGCTGGTCACGGTGGGGCTGAGTGCGATGCTGCTCAAGCACATCGAGATTAGCGCGCGCATCGTGGCAGGGGCCGCGCTGACGGTGCTCGGCGTCGTTCTGGTGCTGATCGGCTGATCCCGTTGCAGGATTGGCAAGACACCGTTGCGGCCGGCACACCTGTGCAAGCCGGTACTCGCCTGCCACAATAGCGGCCTGCCGGAGTTTTCAGTGCGAGCCCCAGACACTCCCCAACTCTACACCCATCCTGCGCGGCTGATCCTCATCCTGTCGCTAGCGCCAACCGTCGGTCTCGGCATCGGCCGCTTTGCCTATGCGCTGGTGCTGCCGGACATGCGCGACACGTTGCTCTGGTCCTATTCCGCGGCCGGCTTCATGAACACGATCAATGCCGCCGGCTATCTCGCAGGCGCCCTGCTCGCCTCGCGCATGATCCGGCGTTTTGGCCTGGCGGCGTCGGTACGATGGGGCACGCTCGCCTGCGTGTTCTCGCTGGCGCTGTGCGCCATCACAGGCAATTTCTACGTTCTGAGTTTTGCGCGGCTTCTCGCGGGCGTCGGTGCGGCGGCCGGATTTGTCGGCGGCGGCACGCTCGCCGCAACGATCGCGCAGTCGCGGCCCGAACGCGCGAACTTCCTGCTCAGCCTGTTCTATGCCGGACCCGGGATCGGCATTTTGGCGTCGGGGCTGGTGGCGCCGTTTGTCTTGCAGGGATTTGGGCCGGGCTCGTGGTGGATCGTCTGGTGGGCGATGACGCTCCTCGCGGTCATCATGACGATCCCCGTCCTGCTGGCGCCGCTCCATGCCGGCGCCATGGCCGTTGAGACGGCAGCGGCCAAATTCGCGGTGGCGCCGGTCTTGATCTACCTCACCGCCTACTTCCTGTTCGGCGCCGGCTACATCGCCTACATGACCTTCATGATCGCCTATGTCCGCGACGCCGGTGGCGGCGCGGCAGCACAGAGCGCATTCTGGAGTCTGATCGGCCTCAGCGCATTCGTGACCCCATGGGTGTGGCGGCGCGTGCTCGCGCTCGACCGCGGCGGCCTCGCCACCACGATCATTCTCGGCGTCAACGCGATCGGCGCGGCGATGCCGATCTTCGGACACTCGGTATGGCTGCTCGCGATCTCGGCGCTGGTGTTCGGCGTCGCGTTCTTCGCGGTGGTCGGCTCCACCACTGCCTTCGTTCGCTTCAACTACCCGCCGCAGGCCTGGCCGACGGCGATCGCCGCCATGACCATTTCATTCGGCATCGGCCAGACGCTGGGGCCGATCGTGGTCGGCGCGATCACGGACGCGGTGGGCAGCCTGTCGTTCGCGCTGAATGTTTCGGCGGCGATGCTGGCGCTGGGTGCGGTGCTATCGGCGTTTCAAAGGAAGGTGGTACAGCAAGTGTAGGGTGGGCAAAGGCGCGCTTGCGCCGTGCCCACCATCCTCTTTCGTGGACATGAGTGGTGGGCACGCTTCGCTTTGCCCACCCTACGATTCAGATGCTTCTGGCCCTAACGTGACAATCGCCTGCGGCAGTTTGCGGCGTAAAGTGACGTTGCCTCGTGGTAGGGTGTCTGCTCGGCACTGTGCGTAAGCGGCACTAAACCAGACAGCTGACATCCCGAAGCAATCGGCGACGCAAAAAGGGAGAAGCGATCATGGAGCTGAAGGCAAACGCCCTGACCTATTTTGATCTCGGGCCGTACAGCCGCAAAATCACCACGTCGTCGCCTGACACCCAGCTTTGGTTCGACCGAGGCCTCAACTGGCTGTTTGGGTTCAACCATAGCGAAGCGATCAAGTGCTTTCAGAAGGCGCTGAAGCACGACGGCGAATGCGCCATGGCGCACTGGGGCATAAGCTACGCCTCGGGACCCAACTATAATCTTCCCTGGGTTCGCTATGACCCGCACGGCCGGCAGATGGCGCTGTCGGCATCCTACGACGCCATGCAGGCGGCGCTCGCGCATGCCGGAAAGGCTACTCCGGTCGAGCGGGCGATGATCCAGGCCCTCCCTGCGCGCTATCCCCAGCGCGAGGCGATCGAGGATATGGCGCCTTGGGACAAGGCCTACACCAGGGAAATGCGCAAGATCTTCGATGCCTTTCCCGACGATCTCGAGGTCCGGGCGGTCTTTGCCGAGTCAATCATGAACGAGACACCGTGGCAGATGTGGGACCTGCCCTCCGGCAAACCTACCGAGGGTGCGGGCACCGAGGAATGCAGGGCGGTGCTGGAATACGCGTTCGACAAACTCCCCGCTGCTTGGGATCACCCGGGCCTCTTGCATCTCTTTGTCCACCTGATGGAGATGTCGCCATTTCCGCAGCGCGCATTGCGGGCTGGTGATCGGTTGCGCGAGATCGTCCCGGACTCCGGTCACCTCATCCACATGCCGACGCATCTCGATGTGCTGTGTGGGCACTACAACGACGTCCTTGTCCATAATCAGAAGGCGCTGGCGACCGACCGCAGGTTCCTCGCCTATTCGGACGATCCGGGGGTCTACCTGGTCTACGTCATCCACGACTTCCACTTTGCGATCTACGGCGCAATGTTCCTTGGCCAGTACACGCCCGCAATCGCGGCGGCAGAGGAACTGATCGCCACGATCCCCGAGGCGGTACTGCGTATCGAATCGCCCCCGATGGCGGATTTCCTCGAGGGCTACCTGACGATGAAGCAACACGTCCTCGTGCGCTTCGGCAAATGGCGCGAAATCATCGAACAGGAGCTACCCGGGGATCGAGACCTCTACTGCTCGAACGTTGCCATGATCCATTACGCCAAGGCGGTCGCGCATTCGGCACTTGGCAATGTCGCCGAGGCCGAGACGGAGAAGGCGTTGTTCATGGCGGCGAAGACCCGGGTGCCCGAGAGTCGCCGCGTACACAACAATCATGTCGTTGGCCTGCTGGGCGTGGCCGAAGCCATGCTGAATGGCGAGCTGGAATATCGAAAGGGCAACCATGACGCAGCCTTCGCGCACCTGCGCAAGTCGGTCGAGCTTAGCGACGGATTGCCCTATGACGAGCCGTGGGGATGGATGCAGCCGACCCGACACGCGCTGGGGGCACTTCTCCTCGAGCAGGGACGGATCGAGGAAGCCGAGGCGGTATACCGTTCTGACCTCGGCCTTGACGGCAAGTTGAGCCGCGCCTGCCAGCATCCTGATAATCTCTGGTCGCTACACGGGCTGCACGAATGCCTGGTCCGTCGCGGAGAAAAGGTCGAGACGGCTCTGATCAAACAGCGGCTCGACCTGGCGCAGGCGCGGGCAGAGATTCCGATCAAGGCGTCCTGCTTCTGCCGTCGGATGGACATGGCGGCCGCGTAGTCGTTTCGCACGCCAGGTAGATCTGGCCCAAATGGTGGGCACGCTTCGCTTTGCCCACCCTACGGTTCTGGAGCAATATCTATCAGCGTCGTCCCTGCGAAAGCAGGGACCCATGACCACAGGGTTTCGTGGTTATGCGAAGCTGTTTCTCCAGCCATCTCCACAATTCAGATCACGCGGTATGGGTCCCTGCTTTCGCAGGGACGCGAGAGAGTTTAACGGACTCAACTTCCGCTGAACGAATTATACCCCTGGTCTTCCCAGAAGCCGCCCTTGTAGTCGTTGGTGACTTCCATCGAGATCACGTATTTCGGGCTCTTGAAGCCGAGTTTTGTCGGCACCCTGATCCTCATCGGGAAGCCATAGGCGCGCGGCAAAATCTCGTCGGCGAACTTGAAGCTCATCTGGGTCTGCGCATGCAGCGCGGACGGCATGTCCAGCGGTGAATTGTAACCGTCCCTGTCGGCGCACTGGAACCAGACATATTTCGCGCGCGTATCCGCGCCGATCAGTTTCAGGAAATCGCGCAAGGGGACGCCGGTCCAGCTTCCGATCGCGCTCCAGCCCTCTACACAGATGTGGCGCGTGACCTGCTTGACTTGCGGCAATTGATAAAGCTCGTCCAGCGTCCAGGACTTCTTGTTGTCGACGAGGCCACGCACCTCGAGCTTCCAGCTCTTGCCGTCGACTTCAGGCGCGTCGTCGACGTCATAATAGCCATTGAACGGGAACGGCTTTGTGATTGCGCTTTCCGGGAAGGTCGGCGCCATCGCATTGGGATTGAATATCAGTGCCTGCACACCGTCATTGAATTTCGAGACCTGCTTCAACATCTCCTCGGCCGAAAAACTGTCCGTCACATCGCAGCCCGTCAAAAGCGTCAGCGCACCGAGGCTGGCGCCGCCGGAGATGAAACGCCGGCGGGTGAGATCCGGCATCGTCTTCACCGCGTCCCTGATGAGGAGCGCCTTGTCGACGCCGGGGATGAGAAGGTTGCGCATGCGGCCCATGACCGTGCTCCCTTTGAGTTAGCGGCCGATGATCATCGCGCGCAGGCTCTTCGGCACCAGAAGGGCGAGCACGACGTGCACCACCATGAAGGCGACGATTGCCGCCATGCAGAAGAAGTGGACGTAACGAGCGGCTTCGTAGCCGCCGAACAGCGCCGTCAGATATTGCAACTGCACCGGCTTCCAGATCGCCAGGCCTGACAGCACGATGAGGATGCCGACGACGATGATTCCGGCGTAAAGCAATTTTTGCACGTAATTGTATTTGGTGAGATCGTCGTGCGAGAGCTTGCCGGTCAGCGCCGCCTTGGTATCCGAGATCACGCCCTCCGGCGTGATCGGCAGCAGCTTCTTGCGGAAGCGGCCGGTGACAAACCCCAGAACCAGATAAATCAGGCCGTTGACCATCAACAGCCACATCGCGGCGAAATGCCAGAGCAGCGCCCCACCGAGCCAGCCGCCCAGCGTGATCGAACGGGAGAATGTAAAGCCGAACAGCGGCGAGGCGTTATAGATCTGCCAGCCCGACATGATCATCAGGACCATCGCGAAGGCGTTGGTCCAGTGCACGGCTCGCACCCAGGCCGGCTGGATGACTTTCGCCTTGGTCGTTGTGGCTTGCTCGTCGCTGACTGTGAGGGCCGACATGGCTGTTCCCCGCTTGCATCTGGTATTGGTTTATACGCCGGGAACCGGCTTTCCGTTACCGCCGTGACACGATCAAATCGACGCATGGCGCGTATCGCGTTCACAAAAAAGCGAGCCGGGTTGCCCCGGCTCGCCAATCCACACGCCCTGTTGGGACCAGTCAGGGGCGCGCGGGAACTCAGGACGCCGGCATCAGCACGGTGTCGACCACATGGATCACGCCGTTCGACTGATTGACGTTCGAGATCGTCACCGTGGAGGAACCGCCCTTGGCGTCGATGATCCAGACCTTGCCGTCGGCCTTCTTGACGGTCAGTTCTTCGCCTTCGGCGGTCTTGAGCTTCTTGCCGTCGGTCAGGTCGGACGCGGCGAGCTTGCCGGGCACGACATGGTAGGTGAGGATCTTGGTCAGGGTCGCCTTGTTCTCAGGCTTCACCAGCGTCTCGACGGTGCCGGCCGGCAGCTTGCCGAAGGCGGTGTTGGTCGGCGCGAACACCGTGAACGGGCCCTTGCTTTCGAGGGTCTCGACCAGGCCGGCAGCCTTCACCGCGGCAACCAGCGTGGTGTGATCCTTCGAGTTGACGGCGTTCTGGACGATATTCTTGGAGGGGAACATCGCCGCGCCACCGACCATCACGGTCTTTTCCTCCGCGCTGGCGGGCGCGGTGATGGTGGCGGTGAGGGCCAGTGCGCTGAACACGGCGGCGGACAGAAGTGCAATACGTTTGGACATGGAATCTTCTCCCGAGGATTGCGATGGCCGACGGGTTATCCGCCGGTAGTGAAAACAACGACGCCAGGTCGATTGACCGGGTTGATTTCGTCGTCGTTGGGCCGAGCTACGGGAGGTTTTTCGGCCGGTTTCGGCGAATAAATTATCGTGATAGCTGAAACTTTTGCAGGCGCTGGCCGTGCGGCGTCCGCAGCCGTAGCCCGGATGGAGCGCAGCGCAATCCGGAGTTCTTTCTCAGCCGAGAGATATCCCGGGTTACGCTTCGCTCCACCCGGGCTACAAAATTCAAAAAGCTTGGGCTCAAGGGTGAGCCGGGTATTTCCGGGCTGGCTTCGGAGCGCTGCAATGAATGTGGAATTGTACGGTTGCCAATAACTGGCGCTATTGTCGCAACGGCTTGGTCTGGCTGGAGCCGTTGCGATATCTGGGAGATGACGCATGGAGAACTCGATCTTCGCCGAGGGCGCCGGCTATGTCAGGGGGCGCTTCGTCCCGATCGCCGAGGCGATGCCGCCCGTCACCGATTGGGGTTTTACGCGCTCCGATGCCGTCTACGACGTCGTGCATGTGTTCAAGGGCGGCTTCTTCCGGCTTGCCGACCATCTCGATCGTTTCGAGCGCTCGATGGCGAAGCGCCGGATCCGGCCACCGGAAGACCGCGACGCGATCGAGGCGATCCTGCATCGCTGCGTGGCACTGACCGGCCTCTCGGACGCCTATGTCGCGATGGTGGCCTCGCGCGGACGGCCACGCGTTGCGGGATCACGCCGGCCGGCCGATTGCGAAAACCACCTGATCGCCTATGCGCTGCCCTGGATCGATGTCGTTCCGAAGGACGTGCAGGCGCGGGGAGCCCATGTCTGGATTGCTTCGACGCCACGCGTGCCCGACGCCTCGGTCGATCCCACGGTCAAGAACTATCAGTGGAATGATCTGACCTCCGGCCTGCTGGAGGCGCACGACGCCGATTTCGATACAGCGGTGCTGTGCGACACGCAGGGTTTCCTGACTGAAGGGCCGGGCTTCAACGTCTTCCTCGTGAAGGACGGCAGGGTGACGACATCAGATCGCGGCAGCCTGCACGGCATCACGCGCCGATCGGTGCTGGAACTCTGCGCCGAACTCGGCATCGAGGCTGCGGTTGAACCGATTCCCCGATCGGCGCTCGACCACGCGGACGAGGTCTTCCTGGCGACGACGGCCGGCGGCGTCATGCCCGCATCGCGCATCGGCGCACGCATCCTCGGCAACGATCGGCCCGGGCCGATCTCAATGCTGCTGAGGGATACCTACTGGCGCAAGCACGAGGAGGGCTGGCACCGGACGCCGGTCCGCCCCCTGGAGGCCGATGCCGGCGAATGAATTATCGTGATTTGTAAAACTTTTGAGGGCCCGAGCCGTGCCACGACGACCCATCTCTCTCGTCGTCCCTGCTTTCGCACTAGCAGATGCACACATCGTGGCTGCGACGGAATGACTCGCTATGTTGATTTGGTCTTCCATGGTGACGAATTGCTGTGATTCTGTGTCTGGC
>NZ_JADPJL010000031.1 GCF_023073415.1 Bradyrhizobium sp. 190
CTACGCGAACAACTTCTGGAAAGCCACGCGGTGCACCAAGGAAGGTACCTGAATTACGAACGAGCATTGGCATTTTTAAAACAAGCAAAGTGACTTAGGAAACGAAAATCTCGCACAAAATACATTTTATGGGAAAACGTAGCTACATTTAAGAAGTGTTGGATCTTTTAGTGTAATTCTCGAAAAAACAACTGTAAATTAATTGTTCTTATTCAGATTTCATCCAAGTGCTTGCAGATGTAAAGATTTATGCAACGCTCATGCCTTTTGGGGACTTGTTTGCTCCTCTGGCGCGCATTGCGCCACTACAAGTCCCTTTTGGGGACTTGTTTGCTTCTCTGGCGCATTGCGCCACTACAAGTCCCTTTTGGGGACTTGTTTGCTCCTCTGGCGCGCATTGCGCCACTACAAGTCCCTTTTGGGGACTTGTTTGCTCCTCTGGCGCGCATTCCACCGCTACAAGTCCCTTTTGGGGACTTGTTTGCTTCTCTGGCGCGCATTGCGCCACTACAAGTCCCTTTTCGGGACTTGTTTGCTTCTGTGGCGCGCATTGCGCCTTCACAAGTCCCTTTTTGCAGCTAGAATAAAAAGTGGACACCCCTTAGTGATAAAACGATAATGAAACAAAGCAGACGAGAGGGTGTCAAAAAAAATGAGTG
>NZ_JADPJL010000068.1 GCF_023073415.1 Bradyrhizobium sp. 190
CGTTCCCTCAAGCGCGGTTTCCTCCCTTGGAGGGTTTCGGACGCCGGCCCCGTGCGCGCGGCCTCACCGTCATGGGGCCGGCATCCGAAACCCTTCACATTGGCGGACATCGCCGCGCGCTCTTGCGAGGTCCGCTTTACCTCGATGAACGGACGTCGTCAGGCCGCTTCGGCAGGTCCGAAAAGTGCCAATAACAGACGTCATCTCACCATTGATAACGCACGGTCCCTGTGCTGGCCTGCGAGCGCGACGCGAACTCGCCGTCGAACTTGTCGTAAATTCCCCCTGCGGTGCGAACCCAGTTGACGCGACGTCCGCCGTGCCGCCAAGGCGCCGGACGTCAAGAAGCTGAGCGAGCGGACCAGCAGCAGGGTAAGCCAGCCGGACCGACGCTATCGACCACGCAGCTCGTAGAGAATCATCGACTCGATGTAGAACGAGCGCTCGTAGACGAGGCGTGCGCGGAAGCCGGCCTCATCAATCAGCCGGCCGAACAGGTCGAGATCGGAGTCCGACGATACCATGACGTAGAGGCAGCCGTCGGGCTTCAGCCGCTCACTGGCCTGCTTGAACAAGGCCGCCACGTCCCGATATTGAGGGCCGGCGTGCCAGCCGCGATCGGCGAGATCGCGCGGCTCGCCAGCATGCTTGGGTGGGCTCGATAAGATCACATCGAAAAGCGGGCGCACTGGAAGCGCGGCGAGGAGGTTCATACAGGCGACGCTCACACGGTCGCCAAGGCCGTTCGCCTGCGCATTCTCCAGCGCCGAGAGAGCCGCATGGGGATTGATGTCGAGCGCCAAAACCTCCACCGCACCGGCGCGCGCGGCCGCCAGAGCCAAGATGCCGGACCCGGTGCCAATATCAGCCACGGACTTGCCGCTCAGGTCGAGCCCGTCGAGGAACTTCGCGAAATACTCGCTACTCAGAAAGAAGCGGGGGTGGAAGACCGTCGGCCGTACGCGCAGGCGGAAGCCCGCCGCCCGGGTCGTTCGGATGCTCTGGCGGCCGAGGATAGGTGATACGAGAAGAAATGAATGAAGTGGCGCAAAAGACGGCGGAACGGCCCGTGCGGCGTTCCGCGCCGATCGAGAACGGTGAAGTCACTGTCGGCTGAGCGGGAGATTTGGTTCATCAGGGAAGGCGTCCTAAGCGCCGCAGTCAGCGATGCAACAGAGTCAGTCGACGGAAAAATCCTTCGCGGCCGGGCACCTCGGCGGCCGCTTGGGCGACGCCGCCGAAGCAGCCGCGGAACGTGATGATTCTCCAGATCATCGGGTTCCAATCCCGCCACACCGCTTCCGCCTCCTCGCGCATCACCGCGCCAGCGATCTCGGGGACGCGGCCGAAAACTTCCGGGATGGCGCCAGAGATCTCCTTGTCCTGTAAAACCTTCCATTTCGAGTGTCCGCCCATGATGGGCGAGCGAATTGCATAGACGACCTTGCGCATCCGGGTCTCGCGAATGCAGTAGCAGCACATCGCGCAGGGCTCGACATTGGTATAAAGCGTGCAGCGCGACAACCGCTTGGTTCCGAGGACGCGTTGCGCTTCCGACATCGCAACCATTTCGGCGTGACGGGTCACGTCCCCGTCGCGTACCACCCGGTTGGTGGCTTCCGTCACGACCTCCTCATCGTGACAGATCACGCAGCCGAAAGGAAGTTCGCCCGCCGCGATGGAGTCGCGTGAGAGCTCGATGCACCGCGCCATCATGCGCAAATCCAGATCGTTCGGCACTTGAGCCCGCCTCGTTGCCGCGGATGGACACCACTCCATTTTGCACGAATGACCCGTCCGGCCAACCCCGGTATAAGTGATAATCGCCGCGCACTCTAGCGCCTACTCGATCGCGCGGCTTTGTGCAGGGGAGCGTGTTACGTGTCGGGAGACCGTTGCCGCGCGCTCGCGTCATGTCGGCAACCAAATATCCGTGAAGGTCACCCATGTCTCTTGTGGGTCAAAAGCGGACGTCGAGGCCTCGATCGAGGTTGGTCGGCTCTATGCCTTGAAGCGGACGTGGCCGACTCGAGCGATCATGTCGGCTTTGGGCCAGGAACGGATATCAGATGCTTGCGATGCGGTTGGACGAGGGGGCAGCAGAGCGGTTGCAGCGGTCGCTCCAGCCGCATGCACCACGCAAGGCCGCTCTTGGCGACCAGCGCCCGGCTTTTTGGCTGCCCTGGAGCCTAGGCAGGTGAACCAGCGGGCGCGCGAATTAACTCGCGTTTGAGATCCCTGCGGCGTATATTTGCACCATCACCGCTCCGCCTCCGAGGCATTACCGGTGACAGAGAGTGTTGCGCTCCCGCCTATTCGAGGGGAGGCATCATGCCCCAATCTCAGCGCCTGTCGTCCACCATTCCGCCGGTCGCATTTGGGCGCCCCACCTGTCCGAAGTGCAAGGCCGAGATGATGCTCGCCAGTATCGAGCCAGCACGCCCAGGCGTCGACTTGCATACGTTTGAATGTGCTGTCTGCCATCACGTACTTACGGCCCTTGCCGCGTATGAATATCCTATGAAGTCCAAGGCCCTTGGCCGCTGGCTTCAAGGCGATTTGCACTCGCCGATGTAAGGCGCGCCGTAGGATTGCCCACAAGGCAGAGGAAGCTGAACGATCGTATCGACCACACTGATAGACGCCCGCGCCATCGCGGGTGTGGGTGCGCTGTCTTGAAAGAGGAGCAAATCTAATGTGTGACTATAGCCTGCATGCAGTGGCTTCGCGTCCGGCCAAAGCTGGAGAGACGCTCATCACCACAACGTTTCGCGGCGCAGGGACCAGAGGGTTTGCTGCCAAAACAGAGCCCGAAGTGGCGGTTTGTCTGCTCCCGGGGACCGAATTAGCCTTCGCAGACGCAGTGGCGTACGACGACGACTGGGGTTGGAAAAAGAGTACGACCGTCAGAGTTGCTCGCTTTCGCAAAGTCGAGCCCGATGTTTCATATCGGCATCATGATGCGATCGAGTTTCCGGACGGAAGCACCGTGCTTGTGACACAGCTCAGGAAAGGCCAGCGAGCGACCGTGCTGCAATTACCTATACGAGCTCAGGTGCCGGAGCGCTCGACTAAGGCCACAACGCCTGCTGAAGCACACGAGACCGAAGCGGCTTCTGCGGTTGGAAAACAGTGACCGCCCGCTGGAGATGAACTGCACCTATCGCTCATCATCCGGATGAACCCTTGCATAGGGCGTGATCTCTTACGCCCGGCCGCCGGATCGCATCGAGCGGCAGGCTCGTGATCGACTGGCAGAAAGAATAACCTCCGCCTTGTAGAGTTGGGACTGAAGGTGAAGGGGAATGATCTCGAAAAGGGTCGATGTAAAACGGGTCGAAAAAGAGGTGCCGCGGGACCTAGAAGAGATCGCCGCGAAGCTGTTACAGGCTGCCCGCAAGCTTCCTCCTGGACCGGACCGCCAGAGCATCCTAAAGGAGATCGAAAAATTCCGCGCGCGGATCACCGCGCTGATGGCGAAGGCGAAATAACTCGAGCGAGACCCGTCGCTGGGACCGGCCGTAACAAATCCCTGCATGAATGAGCAGGGATACGCTCTCCGGACCGAGGCTGAGCATGTGGCGGCCCTGCCGAGCCATTGAGGAACAGAAAGGCAAGCCGGCGACGCGAACAAAGAAGCCGGCGTCAAAACAGTCGATCTAGGTCAGCACAGCTCACTTGATCTTCCTTTGAGCCTTGCCCAACTCTAAGCAAGGTTGGGTTTGATCGATAGGTTCTCGCACCGGCTAGCACCAACGAGAGACAAGAGACCATTCCCATAGAATGGCACTGTCATACGGCTAGAGCAAAGTCGAGCGCATCAACCCTAACTGTCAACGAAAGGACCGTCGGTCGATCCGGCGGTCTTTTTGTTTTGGTGGCTGGCATGTGATCGAAGTAACGAGGCATCACGCCTCGCCCGGATCGATGCCTTCCGCGATCCGCAGCAGTGCCGGGAGCATACCATTTGAGGAGCGGGACCGCGCTTGGAGGAGACAGCCGGGCGACTACCTTCAGAGCCTGGCCGAAGTTGGTTCGATCGTGTGTCAGGGCCCTGTAGATGATTCCAACAAAGGACCAAACGGAGGTTGAGCGTCTGACAGCCGCCGACCCGATAATTCTGGATGATGTCGGTGCGAGGTATGAAATTCTTCCGATGAAACAACTTTGGATGAAGGGAGCGAACTGAGCGTGGCGGAGGAAATGGGGTTGATCAGTCTCCCCAAAGGGACATATTCGCAGGATGCCATCGGAGTACGATCCTTTTGATTTAAGGATTTCCGTCAGTCCTCACGGCGGCATTGACGAATGGCAATGGACTTTATCGATTGGGGATGATGCACCCATTGAGAGCGGTGTGGTGAAGGGGTCGCGCATGGATGGAATCAGAGCGGCCCGTGAGGTACGAATGAGACTGATCGCAAGGGCAGTGGAAGCCACCCGATGACCCACCACCCCAAACGCGGCACTGGGTCAGTGGGGTATGGGTCACGTTACGAGAGTGCGAAGGCGAAAGGCGTTGCAGCACCGGGGTTTCGAAGCCCAACGGCAAGCGGAATTCCGGGCACGATTAGAGGACTTCAACGCGCACTCGGGCCACGCCGCGATCAGTAATTCCCAGCGTGCGCGCCGCGCCAAGGGAAAGGTCGAGAACGCGGTCGCGAATCCAGGGGCCCCGGTCGACAATGCGCACCACCACCGACTTGGTGCTCGCAGGATCAATTACGCGAACTCTTGTGCCGAACGGCAGGCTTCGGTGAGCCGCGGTCATGGCATCGCGGTTGAAAGTGGCGCCGCTGGCTGTTTTGCCTTTCGCATAAGAATAGAAAGACGCTTTCCCGGAAAAAATTCGATTGGCCGACCGAGGAGCTAAGCGATTTACCGATGATTCAGTTGGCTGTTTTTCAATCGCAGGCTGATCTGGCGAGTTCTGCTTCGTTTGGTTGGGTGCTTCAGGAGCTGGTTCTGCGTGCGCTTTTGGAATGATGGACCATCTGTCATTGAAGTCTTGGGCCGCAGCAGAATTCACAAAGGTGCCTAACCAGGCCGGGATTGTCGCGATAGCGACTGCTCTAAGCAACGCACGCATAGATCAACCTCACGAGCGATGAAAACAAAATGATAACGCCAACGCATTAGGGCGAGTTCCCGAGAGGTGCACGACTTCCATTGCCGCGACGGTGATGCGTTACCGCTGATTCCAGACATACCGAAGCAAGCTGCTTGGAGGCGCTGCAGCAAGAACGTATCTCGCTTGCTCAGCTTTGGAGCGGCCTCAGCGGGAGAGTTTGAGTCGCCAGCGCGCGCCGAAGGTTTCGCCGGGATGGCAAGGGGCGGCCATCCGCCTTTGCATACAGCACACATTCGCTCACCAGCATTCAACGATAGGCGGAATTTCCCGCCTATAAAAAGCTGTCAGAGCGGGATAGGAGGTTGGAAACTGATGAGGGATACCACGTTCCGCCGCGTGGAGATTTGATGCCCCGGCGATTGAGTGCCTGAGCAATTGATCGAAGAGTTGTAGCTCCTTCGGAGCGGATCGCCCGCAGAGCCGGCGTCAGACTTTGAGCAAAATCGTCGGCGCTTTCGATCAACGTGACCCTTCCCAGCGAACCTGCTTGAGCCAAGTTGACGCAATTCCCCAGCGCGGCCCCGGCTGCTTTTTTTGCCATCAGTGCGGCCTTGGTCCGTTCGGATATCAAGCGCCGTTCCTTCTCGGCCAAGGCCGCATAAAGGTGCAGCATAAACGGATCGGCATCCCGACCAAGCTCGGCCACGATGAAGGGCACACGCTGCGCCATCAGGCCGGCCACAAAAGCCACGTCACGCGAAAGCCGGTCGAGCTTGGCAACGACTACGCTACACTTCGCAGCCTTTGCAGCGGCCAAGGCGGCCGCCAATTGAGGGCGCCGTTCCAGGGCGTCGGACCCCTTCCCGGTTTCGGCTTCAACATACTCCGCAGTTATCTTGAGGGATTCCGTAGCCGCAAAGCGCTCGATCGCGGATCTCTGGGCTTCGATGCCCAAGCCGGAGCGGTGTTGGCGTTGTGTAGAAACCCTGAGATATGCAATCGCCTGCTCCATGTCCAAAGGGCATACCACCGTATGCGGTTTGGTCGTAGCGCGAACAAGAGCAACATAGTTGCTGTTTTCATGTTGCAGCAGCACAGCGCAGCGTAAGAGTGCGCACTCCTTCGTAGGCCTCGCGAAGGATGTGCGTTCCCCTAGTAACCAGTTAAGGCAGAACGGCCTTCAGCGCCCCACAGGTGGTCGTCCGTCGCGTCATCGTCAGGCGCCAGTCCAGGTGCTATCGGTGCCAGCAACGCCGTACAGGCGACCAGCGGGCATTCGTCGTCGTTCGGACGTCCCTTCTCGTCGCGGCGATAGAGCGGGTATTCAAGCGTCCAGCCGAACAGCGTGTTGAATACGCGAAGGCGCCGAGCTCCGAGCAGGTTTGCAAGTTCGCCTACGCCCAGCGTCCTGCCCGGAGCTTCGCGGGCGTGACGGATCACGGCTTCCGCAACAATGCGTGCCTCCTTCGGATTGGTGCGGGTGTTTCCACGATCGTAGTGCGCGTCTGGAAGATAGTGAAATTTCAACCCCATGCCGGCGACGGCGTCGTACGGGCTGGGCACGATGAAGAGTCGATTATCGTAGAACTGCTTGTTCGACACCGCGATAAGCGACTGATGCTTGCTGCGGTAGTGCCAGTTCAACATCCGGTGCGGCAGGCCCTTCGCAAGGCAAAGATCGAGAATGCTTTCCGCGTCTTTCGCCTGGAAGGTAAGCTCTTCGTCCTCGTCCTGGTCCTCGTCGTTTCCGGTCAATTTCGCGAAGAATCGCGTGGGCGGAAGCTGACGCTCGTCTCCGACGACCACCATCTGACGGCATCTCGCAACTGCGCCTAGCGCGTCGACGGGCTCGATCTGCGACGCCTCGTCGACGACCAGCAGATCGAAAGAGATCGCTCCCGGTTTGAGGAATTGCGCCACGGAGAGCGGGCTCATCAGGAAGATCGGCTTGATCTGCTGGACGACGGGTCCAGCGCGCTCCAGCAGTTGCCTTATCGAAAGATGCTTACGCTTTTTAGCGATCTCCCCGTTCAGGACGCCAAGTGGACCGATGCCGCCGGCATTTCGCGGCAGCCGCGACGCGTGCCCGTACGCGATCTGGTCACGTGCGAGCCGCATGCGCTCTAGGTCAAGCTTGCGGAAGCTTTCCACGAGGCGGCTATGTACTTCGCCATCAAACCTCTTAATCTCGGGGTTGTTAGCGAAAATCACGCTGCGCATGGCCTCAAAGTAGGACCGTTCGAAGGTCGGGAGCAATGAAGCTTCGCTAAGCGATCCATCGAGCACGCTTTCGGCCATCGAATTGAGGCCACTTTCCCTCACTATCCGGATGCGATCCATGAAAGCGACCCATCGGGTGATGCGTTCGGGCGATTTCTGCCAACGGCAGATAGCATTGACGATGCCGGTGATGGACATGTCGTCGGCGACATCGAGCTGGATGCGTGCCATGTCGAGTTTCAGGAACTCGATGAGACGGTCGACGCCATCCTTTGCCGCCTGAAAGTCCTTTCGAAGGGTCTCTAACAATTTCCTATCTTCGGTCGACAAGGTCACTCGCGCCAAACGATCGCGCGCACCGTCCGGAAGATTTTCCTTCGGAAATTCGGTCCACCACGTTATGAAGCTTCCCAACTTCGTCCAGTCGGAGCGTTCCTTCCGCCACATAATACCGAATGCCGCGCGTCCAGACGCTTGAATATCCTCGAACGATCGGCGCGCGACTTGCGCGGCAATCAAGGCTGTATGCGATGCGGGCTTCGTCAGCTAGTAACGCTTGGCGAAGCGCTTCGACGGAGTGCTCGCCTAGTTTTATCCAGCAGTCATGCTTGCCCAGACGATTCCAATCTGCAGCGCGGTTATCCCCTGTAGCGAGAACCGCCCGGCGCCGACGTCCCCAGTCGTCAATTTTACCTTGGATTTTATCAAGTGTGACGGGATCCAACTCTTCATAAGGGCGCTCGATGTAAACGCCATCAACCAAAAGGTTTGCAAAACGCGGGTGATGTCCTACCTCGTTTAGGCTTTTGTGAGCGTCTTGCTTGCTGAAATGCGGAAGAATCACACAGCTATCTTTGAGATGCTGTTCTGCGAGAATGTTGTCGACGAACCCTATGACGGTTTCGCGGGCCGGAGCAATCGTGCAGGTTTTCGCGTCACTCTCCGGCGCCATGAGAATATTGCCCGCAGCAGCTAGAATGAGCTTTTGACGATCGGTCTCCAGCGACGGGTCAAATATCGCAAGGCACTGGGCGTTGTCCGCGCAAGTGACTTCCACGGCTGGGAACACGCGCAGCGATGAGCTCAGGCGCTGAGCGGCTTCGATTGCGTATTTCGATAGGCAAACATCGTGGTGGTCAGACACGGCAACGGCCTGCAGCTTTGCAGCCTCCGCCGCTCGGACAAAGCTTTCAGCCCAGTCCTGTCGGGCTTTTTCGGCCAAGGGATCACCGCCTGGCAGGTCAGGCGAGCCAGACCAAGCGTGATCGCGGGGTGTATGGCACTGAAAATCACATTTATGCCAAACCGTCCCGGGGTGAAGCCCCAGTTCAAACGCCATGTTTCCCCGCCGTAGCTTTCGAAAGACCATAACTTCAGGTTGCAACACGGCGCAAGGAAAACTCGATTACGGAATCATGTCAGACGCGACCGACTGCACGCGCCGCTCACGCCATCGGATATCTCGGTTGCCCAAGAGAAACCGCAGAAACTTTTTTCTCGCGGTTCATAAGTAGCTCGAAACGTTGGAATTTCGAGAACCGTATCGAATCGGTGGAGTCCAGAGCTTCGGAGAGAAGCGGGCGTTTCGGAGAATAGTAAGCCGACTCTGCCGATCGGGTGTCCATGGCTCAAACGAAAAACCGGCACTATTACTGGGCTAAATTGCGAACAAGTTCGTCTGGAGAATACGTCGGCTCGGGGAATTTGGCGGAGAGAGTGGGATTCGAACTGGCGGTAGGCTCGTTCGGCGCGTGGGGACTCAGGGCCGATCCCGAATAAATAAGAAGCCGCTCGTCGAGCCGCTTTGTCTGCTCGGCCCTGTCAATCACATTGCGGGGATTAGACGTCCGCCGGCATCCACAAACACCGTTTGAAAAACCGTTTTATTTGCCCCATCTCAAACGGAGCGCTTCCGCAACTGTTTGATATTAATGGCGCGCCCGAAGAGATTCGAACTCCTGACCCCCAGATTCGTAGTCTGGTGCTCTATCCAGCTGAGCTACGGGCGCGTTTTCGCTTGTGCATTTGGGCTTTAAGGGGCCCGGATGCGTCCGAATAAGGTCCGGACGGTCGCGAAAGAGCGCTTTAGCTACCCGCTCCGGCCCCGCTTTGCAAGGTCCGGCTGACGGGATCTGCCCATCCATTTCCGATGGTAAACCGGCCGCAAACGGCCACAAAACACGGTCCAAGCCGCGCCTTACGCCCGCGCCCGCTCATTGCGGACGCTCTGCAGTTCCACCGCACGGTCGGGGATCGAGACCCGGAAGGTAGCGCCGATGGTGCCTTCGACCAAATGGATGTCGCCACCATGGGCGCGCACCAGTTCGGCGGCGATCGCGAGCCCAAGCCCGCTGCCGCCGGGGCGGCCGGAGGTCTGGAACGCCTCGAACAGGTGCTCGCGCGCCTTCGCCGGCACGCCGGGGCCGGTGTCGGAAACCTCGATGATCGCGACCGAGCCTTCGCGGCGGCCGGTGATGCGGATCTGCAAGGTTGCGGCATCGCCCTTGGCGCTTTCCAGCGCCTGGCCCGCGTTGCGCACCAGGTTGAGGAGGACGCGAAACAGCTGGTCCGGATCCGCATCGATCGAGAGCGAACGCTCGATCGCGCTGATCCAGGTGATCGAGGCATCGGCGGCGAGCCCTGCGGATTCGCGCACCTCGGTCACCACGGGTTCGACCAGGATCATCCGGCGGTCGGGCTCAGCTTCCTGGGCGCGGCCATACGAGAGGGTCGACTGGCAGAAATCGATGGCGCGCTCCAGCGAGCGCATCAGCTTCGGCGCAAAGCGCTGCACCCTTGGATCCGGCACGCTGGCGAGTTGGTCCGACAGCAATTGCGAGGACGCGAGAAGATTGCGCAGATCGTGGTTGATCTTCGACACCGCGAGGCCGAGCGCGGCGAGCCGGCTCTTCTGCGAGAGCATCGAGACGAGGTCGCGCTGCATGTCGGACAATTCGCGCTCCGCAACGCCGATCTCGTCGCCGCGCTGGCTCGGCACGATGATGCGCGCCGCGCTTTCCGGGTTTTCGTGGAAGCCGACGAGATTTGCGGTCAGCCGCCGCATCGGCCGCACGAACAGGTAATGCAGCGCGAGGTAGACCAGCCCCGCGGCGAGCATCGCGATCCCCAGCGAGACCAGCAGCAGGTTGCTGGAAAAGCGGTACATCGCCTGCCGCAGCGGCTTTTCATCGACCACGACCTCGATGAATTGTGCGCCACCGGGCGCGGGCCCTACCACGCGAATGGTCTGGTTGCCGGTGTCCAGCATGGTCTCAAAGGACTCGACGATCGCGGACCACACCGTCAGGGTCCGCATGTCGATATCTCTGTCAATCGCCGCCGGCAGGTCGGCGCTGGCGAGCAGCCGGCGTTGCTGTCCCATCTTGATGGCGACCGCGCGGGCGCCGACGCTGGTCAGGATCTGCCGCGCCAGCGAATCCGGCACCATGCCGAGCGGCGCGGCATCCAGCACCAGGGCGGCGGTGTTGGCCGCTGCAAGGCGGTCGTTCAGCCGGTTGGTCCAGAAATTCGCGATCGAAGGCACGTAGATCATCAGGAGGGCGATCATCACGAGCGGAATCGTCAGCAGCAAAAGCTTGCCGGACAGGCCGAGCCGACGCGGGCCCGTGCACCGCGGGGCTTGAGGGGTCGGCTGTTCGTCGGTCGCTGACACGAATATCCGCCTTGATATGTCTGTGTTTGGAGCCCGCCGGACACAAGACCGGCGCTGGTTCTGACCCGTACACTGATTCCGAGGATGCGTTCTGCGCCCCTGACCGGTCAAATTACCGATCGCTAATGTCCGCTGGTTCCGTTGGTCCGGGCGCGCCGCCTTCTCGCCCCTAAAAACCCCGCGAAAACAGATATATTCGCCCCAATTGCGACGTTTCAAAGAACAGCTGCCGCAGCAACCCCCGACGTTGACGAAAACAGGTCGCTCCCGTATAAGCCGCGCCAACTGTCCGCGATGGCCCGGTTCCACCGGGGGCGGCTCGTTTGGGCCGTAAATGGCCTTTTTTCGGGCCGGCCCGCATCACCGGACGCATCAATCCAACAGGCAAATTGCCCGGTCAGCGGAGAACTACCCGTGAAGCGGACTTATCAACCCAGCAAACTGGTGCGCAAGCGCCGTCACGGCTTCCGCGCCCGTCTCGCCACCGCCGGCGGCCGCAAGGTTCTCGCCGCCCGCCGTGCGCGTGGCCGCAAGCGTCTGAGCGCCTGAGCCGGATCTTCCGGAGATTTCATTCATGGATCGGCTGAGGCAGCGGGCGGACTTTCTCGCCGTTGCCAATGGCACGCGGGCGAACAGCGCTGCCTTCGTGGTGCAGGGCCGCCTTCGCGACGATGACGGCCCGATCCGGATCGGTTTCACCGTTACCAAAAAGAACGGCACCGCCACCGAGCGCAATCGCATCCGGCGCCGGCTTCGCGAACTCGTGAAGCGGCTGGACGTCATATCCATGCGACCACACCATGATTATGTGCTGGTTGGCCGCCGGGCCGCGCTCACCCGCGACTTCGCAATCATGATGGACGATCTCCGCTCGGCGCTGCATCGCCTCGATCGGCAGCCGACCACGAAAGCGTTTTCGAGCGAAGTGGATACCGGTTCGCGTCAAGAAAACGCGTCAAAACGAAAAGGCGGCGCGAGCCGCAACCCGAATTGAATGACGAGACCTCAAAAACGATGACCGATAATCGCAATACCATCCTCGCCGTCATTCTGTCCGGCCTTGTGCTGATCGCGTGGCAGTATTTCTACAACATGCCGCAGATGGAGCGGCAGCGCGCGCAAAGCCAGACCCAGGCCGAACTCGCCAAGCCGTCGTCGCCGCAGGCGACCCCCGGCTCCACCACCCCGCAACCGGGCTCGACGCCTTCCGCGACCACGCCAGCCGGCCAGCCTGGCGCGGCCCAGCCGGTCGTCAGCCGTGACGCCGCGATCGCGGCCTCGCCCCGCATCAAGATCGAAACTCCGCGGCTTTCCGGCAGCATCGCACTGAAGGGCGCGCGCATCGACGACCTTTCGCTGGAGAAATTCCGCGACACCGTCGATCCGAAGTCGCCCGCGATCGTGCTGTTCTCGCCTTCGAACACGGCTCATCCCTATTATGCCGAATTCGGCTGGGTCGCCGCCTCGGGCTCGACGGCGCGGCTTCCCGACCGCGAGACGGTGTGGCAGCAGGAGGGCTCGGGCGCGCTGTCACCGAGCAACCCGGTGACGCTGAAATGGGACAATGGCGAAGGCCTCACGTTCCGCCGCACCATTGCAATCGACGACCGCTATCTCTTCACCGTCAAGGACGACGTCACCAATGTCGGCAGTGCGCCGGTCACGCTCTATCCGTTCGCGCTGATCTCCCGCCACGGCACGCCGGAGGTCTCGGGCTACTACATCCTCCATGAAGGCCTGATCGGCTATCTCGGTGAAAAAGGCCTCCAGGAGCACGGCTACAAGGCTGTCGCCGAGGCGCCTGCGCTCGGCAATGGCGCGAAGGGCTTCGAGTTCAATGTCACGAATGGCTGGCTCGGCATCACCGACAAGTATTGGGCGTCGGCACTATTGCCCGACACGTCGGCGCGGCTTAAGGCGCGTTTCCTCGCCGAACCGGGCGCCAAGGTTCGTTACCAGGCCGACTACCTGCAGGATCCGCAGACGATTGCGATCGGCGGCACCGGCAGCGCCAATGCGCGGCTGTTTGCGGGGGCCAAGGAAGCCGGTGTTGTCGGCATCAACTTTCCGCTCGCCGGCCATGGCGGCTACAACAAGCAGCTCGGGCTGAACCATTTCGACCTGTTGATCGACTGGGGCTGGTTCTACTTCATCACCAAGCCGATGTTCCTGCTGCTCGACTATTTCTTCCACCTGTTCGGCAATTTCGGCGTCTCCATTCTGCTGGTGACCGTGCTGATCAAGCTGGTGTTCTTCCCGCTCGCCAACAAATCCTACGCCTCGATGGCGAAGATGAAGTCGGTGCAGCCGCAACTGGCGGCGCTGAAGGAGCGTTTTCCGGACGACCGCCAGAAGCAGCAGCAGGAGATGATGGAGATCTACCGCAAGGAGAAGATCAACCCGATCGCCGGCTGTCTTCCCATCGCGCTGCAGATCCCGGTGTTCTTCTCGCTCTACAAGGTGCTGTTCGTCACCATCGAAATGCGCCACGCGCCGTTCTTTGGTTGGATCAAGGATCTCTCTGCGCACGATCCGACCACGATTTTCAACCTGTTCGGGCTGATCCCATGGGATCCCATGGTGCTGGGACCGGTTGTCGGTCCGTACCTGATCCTCGGCGTCTGGCCGATCATCATGGGCATCACGATGTGGATTCAGATGAAGCTGAATCCGACGCCGCCGGATCCGACCCAGAAGATGATCTTCGACTGGATGCCGCTGATCTTCACCTTCATGCTGGCTTCGTTCCCGGCGGGTCTGGTGATCTACTGGGCCTGGAACAACCTGCTCTCGGTGCTGCAGCAGAGCTACATCATGCGCAAGAACGGCGTGAAGGTGGAGCTGTTCGACAATCTCAAGGCGACGTTCGCCTCGAAGAAGGCCGTCGAGAAGACGTGACGGGCGCCGGTAGCGGCCACCATTTTATCCAGGACGTCATGCCCGGGCTTGTCCCGGGCATCCACGTCTTAGGACACAGAAAAGCAAGACGTGGATGCCCGGGACAAGCCCGGGCATGACGCAGACTGGATATTTCGCATGAATACCGACATCGATGCGAAGCTGATCGAAGAGGGACGAAAACTCTTCGCCGGCGAATGGAAGTTCGTCTGGGCCTCGCCCTCGATCGAGACGCTGCCGCCGATGGCGGGCGTGGAGGTAGCGTTCGCCGGCCGCTCCAATGTCGGCAAATCGAGCCTGATCAATGCGCTCACCGGCCGCAACGCGCTGGCGCGCACCTCGCATACGCCGGGCCGCACCCAGGAACTGATCTTCTTCGACGGCCCTCACAGCGCGGAACTGCGGCTGGTCGACATGCCCGGCTATGGCTACGCCTCGGCGCCCAAGACCCAGGTCGCGTCATGGACCAGGCTGATCCATCAATTCCTGCAGGGGCGGGCCACGCTGGCGCGGGTCTATGTGCTGATCGATGCGCGCCACGGCATCAAGGAGGTCGACCAGGACGTGCTCAAGACGCTGGACAAGTCCGCCGTGAGTTATCAGGTGGTGCTGACCAAGGCGGATCAGGTGAAGAAGCCAGAACTCGAAAAGAACATCGCCGAGACCACGGCGGCGCTCGCCAAGCACCCGGCGGCGTTTCCGGAAGTGCTGGTGACATCCTCGCGCTCCGGCGCCGGCATGCCGGAATTGCGCGCCGCGATGGTGCGCCTGTTGCACGAGCGCGCCTGATGAGCCGCACAGCCCGCATCCTGATCGTGCTCGCCGCCATCATGGGCGCCGACGGCGTCATGCTGGCGGCTGCCTCCGCCCATGGCGCGGACGCTTCGCGGCTGGCATCGGCGTCGTCGATGCTGCTGTTTCACGCCACCGCGGTATTGGGTGCCGTCGCGCTGGCCGAGCGCGGGATTATCCATGGCCGCATCGGCATCGTGGCCGCCTTCGGCTTCGTCATTGCGGCAGGTCTGTTCGCCGGCGACCTGACGCTGCGGCACTATGCGGGGCATGGGTTGTTTCCGATGGCCGCGCCGACCGGCGGGACGCTGCTGATTGTAAGCTGGCTGGCGCTGGCGGTCGCGGCGGCCTGGCCGAAGCGGGGATAACTCTTCCCTTCTCCCCTTGTGGGAGAAGGTGGCGCGTAGCGCCGGATGAGGGGTCTGTCTCCGCGTGAGGGGTCTGTGTTTGTGGAAAGAACCCCTCACTCGAATGAGCTTCGCTCATTCGATCCACCCAAGAGCGAGCTTCGCTCGTCTCGCTCCCACAAGGGGAGAGGGGAAAAAGAGGCCGCGAACGCAAAATCCCCCACTTTGCGCCCTGCCCTCCAATCGGATAGAACCCGGCCCGGCATCTGGAATGGCGAGACCCGCTTCATGACATCAGCGCAAGATATCAGCCCCCTCGATCAGGCCCGCATCCTGTCCGAGGCGCTGCCGCATATGCAGCAATATGACGAGGAAACCATCGTCATCAAATATGGCGGCCATGCCATGGGCGCCGAGGAAACCGCCAAGGCCTTTGCCCGCGACATCGTGCTTCTGGAGCAGACCGCGATCAATCCGGTGGTCGTGCATGGCGGCGGGCCGCAGATCGCGACCATGCTCAAGCGGCTCGGCATCCAGTCGGAATTCGCCGCAGGCCTGCGCATCACCGATGCCGCCACCATCGAAATCGTCGAGATGGTGCTGGCGGGATCGGTCAACAAACAGCTGGTCGGCTATATCAACGAAGCCGGCGGCAAGGCGGTGGGCTTGAGCGGCAAGGACGGCAACATGGTGAAGGCGTCGAAGACGACGCGCACTATGGTCGATCCGGATTCGAACATCGAGAAGGCGATCGACCTCGGCTTCGTCGGCGATCCCGACAAGGTGGATCTCACGCTATTGAACCAGTTGATCGGCCATGAGCTGATCCCGGTGCTGGCGCCGCTCGCGACCTCGCATGACGGCCACACGCTCAACGTCAACGCCGACACTTTTGCCGGCGCGGTGGCCGGCGCGCTGAAGGCCAAGCGGCTGCTGCTCTTGACCGACGTTCCCGGCGTGCTCGACAAGTCGAAAAAATTGATACCGGAACTGTCGGTCAAGGACGCGCGAAAACTGATCGCCGACGGCACGATTTCCGGCGGCATGATCCCCAAGGTCGAAACCTGCATCTACGCGCTGGAACAGGGCGTGCAGGGCGTCGTCATCATCGACGGCAAGACGCAGCACGCGGTGTTGCTGGAGTTGTTCACCAACCAGGGCACCGGCACGCTGATCCACAAGTGACCCGCGCGATCTCCCCGCCCGCTCCCTTCGCGCACCGCTTCCGCGCAAGATCGCAGCGGTATGGGAGATACGCGATCCTTGCGCTGCCGGCCGCGGCGATCTCGCTGTTCGCTTCCTCGCTGCCCGCCTTCGCCGATCTAAAACTCTGCAACCGCATGAGCTATGTGGTCGAGGCCGCGATCGGCATCGACGACAAAGCGGCGACCGCGACGCGCGGCTGGTTCCGGATCGATCCGGCCGCCTGCCGCGTGGTGCTGCAGGGCGCGCTGACCGCCGACCGCATCTTGCTGAATGCACGCGCGCTCGGCGTCTACGGCGCTTCGCCGATTCCGCAGAACGGCAGCGATACGCTGTGCATCGCGCCGGATAATTTCGTCATCGCCGCCGCCCGCCAGTGCCGCGGCAACCAGACGCCTGCGCCCTTCACCCAGATCACGCCGACGCGGACCGATGACGGCAATCTGGTCGCCTATCTCGCCGAGGATTCCGAGTATGACGACGAGCAGGCGCGGCTGGCTGGCATCCAGCGGCTGCTGGTCATCGCCGGCTATGACGCCGCTCCGATCGACGGCGTCGATGGGCCGAAGACGCAAAGCGCCCTCTCGGCGTTCCTGAAGAGCCGCGGGCTCGCCGCCGACATCGTGCAGTCGCAAAATTTCTTCACCGCCATGATCGAAGCCGTGCAAAAGCCCTCCTCTTCGGGGCTGACCTGGTGCAACGACACGCCGCACAAGATCATGGCGGCGGTCGCCACCGACGACGGCAAGGCGGTGACCAGCCGCGGCTGGTACCGCATCGATCCCGGCAAGTGCTTGCATCCCGATGTGACCGGCCAGCCGAAGCAGGTCTACAGCTTTGCCGAAGCCGTCGACGGCGAAAACCGCGCCATCAAATACCGGGACAAGCCGTTGAACTGGGGCGGGCCGAAAGAGCTCTGCACGCGCGAGAGCAAGTTCGAGATATCGGAACAGGGCGATTGCGGCACCCGCGGGCTTGCGCGGATCGGCTTTGCGCCGGTGGATATGAGTAGCGGCGGCAAGACGCTGCGGTTTGCGATGCCGTGATGGTAGCGTTCGCGGCCCACTCTATCGTCGTCCCCGCGAACGCGGGGACCCATAACCACCGGCCTGCATTTGAGGCGCTCGTATCAGAAGGCAATTCCCACCGTGCGTCCCATTATCGCCGCGGCGTATGGGTCCCCGCGTTCGCGGGGACGACAAATTGAGAGAGCCATGACATCATCCCGCCCCTTCAGCCACATCGACACCTGGGTGTTCGATCTCGACAACACGCTCTACCCGCATCACGTCAATCTGTGGCAGCAGGTCGACGCGCGGATCGGCGAGTTCATCAGCGCGTTCCTGAAAATCTCCGCGGAAGAAGCCCGCGTGATCCAGAAGGATTATTACCGCCGCTACGGCACCAGCATGCGCGGCATGATGACCGAGCACGGCGTGGGCGCCGACGACTATCTGGCCTATGTGCACAAGATCGATCACTCGCCGCTGGAGCCGAACCCCGCGATGGGCGCTGCGATCGCAAAGCTTCCGGGGCGCAAGCTGATCCTGACCAACGGCTCGACCGACCATGCCGGCGCGGTGCTGGCTCGGCTCGGCATAACCCAGCATTTCGAGGCGGTGTTCGACATCATCGCCGCCGAACTTGAGCCGAAGCCAGCGCCGCAGACCTACGACAAATTCTTGCGCATCCATGGCGTCGATCCCCTGAGGTCGGCGATGTTCGAGGATCTCGCCCGCAACCTCGTGGTACCGCACCAGCTCGGCATGACCACGGTGCTGGTGGTGCCCGACGGCGCCAAGGAAGTGGTGCGCGAGGATTGGGAGCTGGAGGGCCGGGATGCGGCTTACGTGGATCACGTGACGGATGATTTGACAGGATTTTTGCAGCGGTTGAGTAATCGCGGATAGTCGTCCCTGCGAACGCAGGGACCCATACCGCGTGATCTATAGAGGAAACATGGTGGCCGACGCTCTGCCAACTACCGCCGTAGCTTGCTGAAGCGAAGCCGTCGCCCTTCCTGACCCATACGCCGGCCGCGGCGTATGGGTCCCTGCGTTCGCAGGACGACGAGAGAGCCTTGACTCTCCCTGCCCAAATCCCGAAAAAGCCCGTCAACTTCGCCCGAAAGCCTAAGGAAATCCCGATGTCCCTGTCCGCACTCGAATCCACCGTCAACTCCGCCTTCGACGCCCGCGACGGCATTTCGACGTCGACCAAGGGCGAGGTTCGCGAGGCTGTCGATAGCGCGCTCGAACTGCTCGACAAGGGCGAGACGCGCGTCGCTGAGCGCGGAGCTGATGGCAAGTGGAAGGTCAATCAGTGGCTGAAGAAGGCGGTGCTGCTGTCGTTTCGCCTCAACGACATGAGCGCGATTCCCGGCGGCCCAGGCAAGGCGTCGTGGTGGGACAAGGTGCCCTCGAAATTCGAAGGCTGGGGCGAGAACCGTTTTCGCGACGCGGGCTTTCGCGCTGTCCCCGGCTCGATCGTGCGCCGCTCGGCCTTCATCGCCCGCAACGTCGTGCTGATGCCGTCCTTCGTCAATCTCGGCGCCTATGTCGATGAAGCAACCATGATCGACACCTGGTCCACGGTCGGAAGCTGCGCGCAGATCGGCAAGCGCGTGCATATTTCGGGCGGCGTCGGCATCGGCGGCGTGCTGGAGCCGCTGCAGGCCGAGCCCGTGATCGTCGAGGACGACTGCTTCATCGGCGCGCGCAGCGAGGTCGCCGAAGGCGTGATCGTGCGCAAGGGTGCGGTGCTGTCGATGGGTGTGTTCCTCGGCGCCTCCACCAAGATCGTCGACCGCGAGACCGGTGAAATCTTCATCGGCGAAGTTCCGGAGTATTCGGTCGTGGTTCCCGGCGCCCTGCCCGGCAAGCCCTTGAAGAACGGCCAACCCGGCCCATCCACCGCCTGCGCCGTGATCGTCAAGCGCGTCGACGAACGCACCCGCTCCAAGACCAGCATCAACGAACTGCTGCGGGACTAATCGAACCGGGGACTTTCCCGCGCGACTAACGTACCGGACACGGGCTTCCGCCCTCCGGAGCATTTGCGCATGGACTGGACCTGGTACCTGTTCCGCTTCGACGGCCGCATCAACCGCGCCAAATTGTGGCTCGCGGGGCTGGTCATGTTGGGCGGGCTGACTGTTCTGGGCGCTGTGATCGTGGCGATCCAGAGCCTGTTCGGCGGGCCGACATCGTTCAGTTTGGGCGCCAAGGACATCTTCAAGCTGGTGGATTCCGACGTCTACCGGACGCTGAAACCAGCCGATCTTCCCAGGCTTGTCACCAAGCTGCTCGGCATCTCGTTGCTGCTGTGGGTCTACTTCGCCACCTCGATGAAGCGGCTGCACGACCGCGACAAGAGCGGCTGGTGGATGGTGCCGTTCTTCGTCGTCCCCGGCCTCTACAACCAGTTCGACGACCGGCTGCCCGACTCCTACTTCATGATGCTGCCTGCCCTGATCGTATTTGCCTTATACGTGTGGGGCTTCATCGAAATGTATTGCCTGAGGGGTTCGCGCAAGACGAACCGGTTCGGCACCGATCCGCTTGCACCGAAGGCGCCGCGCGACACGCGGCCGCCTTGGGACCAGCAGAGTGAGATCGAAATGGTGCCGCACAAGGCTGGCCCGCCGCCGGTTTGGCGTGTTAAGCCGGGGTATGAATGACGCCGTTTCCATTACCCGCGACCTCGTCCGCTGCCCGTCTGTCACCCCTGCCGATGCCGGTGCGCTCGGCGTGCTCGAGCGCCTGCTGAAGGACGCCGGCTTCGAGGTGCACCGCGTCACCTTCGGCGAACCCGGCACCGCCGACATCGACAACCTCTACGCCCGTATCGGCGACAGCGCGCCGCACATCACCTTTGCCGGACATACCGACGTGGTGCCGCCCGGTGACGAGACGGCGTGGACGCTCGGCGCGTTCTCGGGCGAGGTCAGGGACGGTTTCCTCTATGGCCGCGGCGCGGTCGACATGAAGGGCGGCATCGCCTGCAGCGTTGCCGCCGTGCTGCAATATCTCGCCAACGTCAGTGGCAAGCCCAAGGGCTCGATTTCGTTTTTGATCACCGGCGATGAGGAAGACATTTCCGTCAACGGCACCATCAAGCTTCTGAAATGGTGCGCGGAGCGCGGCGAGAAATTCGATCATTGCGTGCTTGGCGAGCCGTCAAACGTCGAAGTGCTCGGCGACTGCATCAAGATCGGCCGCCGCGGCTCGCAATCCGGCACGCTCTATGTTGATGGCGTGCAGGGCCACGTCGCCTATCCGCACCGCGCGGCCAATCCAGTGCCGGATATTTCGCGGCTGATCGTGGCACTCTCCGACGAGCCGCTCGATCACGGCAGCGCGCAGTTCCAGGCCTCCAATCTCGAATTCACCTCCGTCGACGTCGGCAACACCGCAAGCAATGTGATCCCGGGACAGGCGCGCGCAAAGTTCAACATCCGCTTCAACGACAACCACACGCAGGACACGCTGCGCGCGCTCGTCGAGGAACGGCTGGCAAAGGCCTGCGGCAACCGCATCCGCGCCCGCATCGTCTGGGAGTATTCCAACTCCAACGTGTTCGTGACTAAACCCGGCGCGTTCACCGACCTCGCCGTCAGCGCGATCGAGGAGGTGACGGGACGCAAGCCGGAACTCTCCACCTCCGGCGGCACGTCCGATGCGCGTTTTATCTCCAGCTATTGCCCGGTGATCGAGTTCGGCCTGGTCGGCCAGACCATGCACCAGGTCGACGAGCGTACGCCGGTGTCCGATCTGGAAAAGCTGACTAAGATCTATCGGGGGATATTGGATAGGTATTTCGCGTAGTGCACCGCCGTCGTCATCCGCACAGATTCGTAGGATGGGTGGAGCGAAGCGATACCCATCACCTCGCCGCAAGCCCGATGGGTATCGCTTCGCTCCACCCATCCTACGAACTCGTCGCCGCCGCCTAATACTCCACCCGCACCAGATACAGCCCATCCGGCGGCGCGACGGGGCCGCAGGCGGCGCGGTTGCGGGCGGCGAGTGCGGCGGCGAGATCGTCGGCGCTCCAGCGGCCTTCGCCGACCCACACCAGCGAGCCCACCATCGAGCGCACCTGGCTGTGCAGGAAAGAGCGCGCGGAAGTGAGGATCGCAACCTCGTCGCCCTCTCTGACGACGTCGAGCTGATCGAGCGTCTTCTCCGGCGATTTCGCCTGGCATTCGGTGTCGCGAAACGTCGTGAAATCGTGCTTGCCGAGCAAGCGTTGCGCGGCGATGTGCATCGTGTCCGTATCGAGATGGCGCGGCACCCGCCAGCTTCGCTTGATATCGAGCGCGAGGTTGGCGCGGTGGTTGGTGATGCGATAACGGTAGTGGCGCTTGATCGCGGAGAAACGCGCCTCGAAATCATCGGCTACGATTTCCGCCGAGAGCACGCCGATCGGATGCGGGCGCAGGTGCGCGTTCAACCCGTCGCGCAGCCGGCCCGGCGGAAACGGCTTTTTTATATCGCAATGCGCGACCTGCGCGAGCGCATGCACGCCGGCATCGGTGCGGCCCGAGCCGTGAACGCGAACCTGTTCGCCGCTGATCGCCTTCACCGCGGCTTCCAGCGTCCCCTGCACGGTCGATCCGTTGTCCTGGATCTGCCAGCCTGAGAACGGCGTGCCGTCATATTCGATGATGAGCTTGTAGCGGGGCATCAGCCTAGCCGCGCGGGCGGTTTGAGCGGCGTGCCGCGCAAAAAGTCCGCGGCTTTCATCGGGGCCTTGCCGGCGCGCTGCAATTCCAGAATGCGGATCGCGCCGTCGCCGCAAGCAATCGTCAGGCGATCGTCGAGCACCTCGCCCGGCGCGCCGGATCCGCTTGCCGGTTCGCAGCGCAGAATCTTGATCCGTGCCGGTTCGCCATCGCTCGCGATCTCGCACCAGGCGCCGGGGAACGGAGACAGGCCGTGAATATGCCGCAGCACCTCGCGCGCCGGGCGCTGCCAATCGATCCGCGCCTCGGTCTTCTCGATCTTGGCGGCGTAGGTCACGCCGTCTTCGCTCTGTTTCTGGAGTTGCAATCCGCCCCGAGCAAGCCCTCCCATCGCGCGCACCATCAGGTCGGCGCCGAGCGGCGCCAGCGCATCGTGCAGGTCGGCCGCGGTCATGGTGTCCGTGATCGGCAGCCGCTCGGCCATCGCGACGTCGCCGGTGTCGAGGCCGACATCCATCTTCATCACCATCACGCCGCTCTCGGCATCGCCTGCCATGATCGCGCGGTTGATCGGGGCGGCGCCGCGCCAGCGCGGCAAAAGTGAAGCATGCAGGTTGAAGCAGCCGAGCGGCGGCGCATCCAGAATGGCCTGCGGCAGGATCATGCCGTAGGCGACGACGACCGCCGCATCGGCATTGTGCGCGCGAAACTCCTCGAGCGCTTCCGGCGTCTTCAGCGTCGTCGGCGTCAGCACGGGAATCCCGAGCCGCCGCGCTTCCTGCTCGACCGGCGTCGGCTGCAGCTTCATGCCCCGCCCGGCCGGCTTCGGCGCGCGGGTATAGACGGCCACGACCTCATGGCCGTGGGCCACGAGTTCCAGCAGCGTCGGCACCGCAAAATCGGGCGTGCCCATGAAGATCAAGCGGAGAGGCATGAGGCGCAAAATCCCGGGACGATTCAGTTTATTCCGTCATGGCCGGGCTTGTCCCGGCCATCCACGTCTTTAGTGCAGCGAGAAAGGCGTGGATGCCCGGCACAAGGCCGGGCATGACGGTTGAGAGAGTGGCGGCCTTACTCCGCCGCGCGTTTCGCGGCCTTGGTAAACTTCTTCATCACGCGGTCGCGCTTCAGCTTTGACAGATAGTCGACGAACAGCACGCCGTTGAGATGGTCGATCTCGTGCTGGATGCAGGTGGCGAACAGGCCATCGGCGTCCTCCTCATGCACCTTGCCGTCGAGATCGGTGAAACGAATGCGGACCTGGGCGGGGCGCTCGACCTCCTCGTAATATTCGGGGATCGAGAGGCAGCCCTCCTCGTAGACCGACAATTCCTCCGACGAGGAGATGATTTCCGGATTGATGAACACCCGCGGGCGCGGCTTGGTCTCGCCGTTCTCGTCCTTCTTGGCGAGGTCCATGGTGATCAGCCGCAAGGGTTGCGCGACCTGGATCGCCGCGAGCCCAATGCCGGGCGCGTCGTACATGGTCTCGAACATGTCGTCGGCAAGCTTGCGGATCTCCGTCGTCACCTTCTCGACGGGTTTGGAGACCAGCCGGAGCTGTTTGTCCGGCAGGATGATGATTTCTCTTAGGGCCATAGCGCGCGATTTAAGCTGCTGATTTGTCGCGGTCAATGCGCCGGGGCGTCCGTTAAGGCGGCCTTAACCATGATTTTTAAGGCAACGTTAACCACGAAAATTAACCCGCCATTTACCATAAACGTTCCCTCTTCGTTCGCGAATGCCAGCGAATCGGGCTACATAGCCACATGAACGAAATTCTTTTCATCGTCGGCGACCTGCCGATTCACGTTGGCGAGGCGCTGATCGGGTTCGGCGCGCTGGCTTTGGTGCTGCTGCTGGTGATCGCCATCATCATCGCCCGCTCCGGTCGCCGGGGCGCGGAACTGGCGATGGCGCAGGCGATTCGCGCCGACGAGCTGGAGGAGCGCCTGAGCGAGATGCTGCGGGCGCAGAGCGAGTCCACCGGTCGGGTCGACGCCATGGCGCAGGCGCTGGTGGGCCGCCAGTCCGAGATGACGCGGGCGGTCAACGAACGGCTGGATTCAGTGACGCATCGGGTCGGCCAGTCGATGGAAGCGACCACCCGCCACACCATGGACAGCTTGCGCGTGCTGCATGAGCGGCTCGGCATCATCGACAACGCGCACAAGAACCTCACCGACCTGACGTCGCAGGTGACGACCTTGCGCGACGTGCTCGCCAACAAGCAGTCGCGCGGCGCCTTCGGCCAGGCGCGGATGGAAGCCATCGTGCAGGACGGCATGCCGCAGGGCTCGTACGAGTTCCAGCACACGCTCTCGTCCGGCAAGCGGCCGGATTGCGTGGTGTTCCTGCCCGACCAGCGCCCGCTCTGCATCGACGCGAAATTTCCGCTTGAAGCAATGACCGCGCTGCACGACGCACGCAGCGACGAGGAAAAGAAATTCGCCACCCAACGCCTGCGCAACGACGTGATGAAGCACGTCAACGACATCGCCGAGAAATACCTGATCACCGGCGAGACCCAGGATACCGCGCTGATGTTCGTGCCGTCGGAATCGGTCTATGCGGAAATCCACGACGGTTTCGACGACGTGATCCAGAAGGCCTACCGCGCCCGCGTCGTGCTGGTGTCGCCCTCGCTTCTGATGCTGGCGATCCAGGTGATGCAGCAGATCCTGAAAGACGCGCGGATGCGCGACGCCGCCGACCAGATCCGCACCGAGGTGCTCAACCTCGGCGACGATCTGGGGCGCCTGCGCGAGCGCGTGCTCAAGCTGCAGAAGCACTTTGGCGACGTCAACGAGGATGTGCGACAGATATTGATTTCGGCCGACAAGATCGAGAAGCGCGCCGGACGGATCGAGGAACTCGATTTCAGCAAGACGGATGCGCCGGTCGAAGTCCCGCGCTTCGTCAAGAGCGAAACACCCGAGCTGTTCCCAGTGCCGCGCAAGCTGCAGGCTGGGGAGTAGGTTCTCCCTTCTGCCCTTGTGGGAGAAGGTGGCGCGTAGCGCCGGATGAGGGGTTCTTTCCGCGGAGACAGACCCCTCACCCGTCTCGAATGAGCTGCGCTCATTCGATCCACCCTCTCCCACAAGGGGAGAGGGGAAGTGGCCTCGAATCTCTGCTAACACGTCTCCATGACCACACCTGAAGCCGCTGCCAAAGCGACCGACAAGACCGAAACCGCGCGCACCTCCTGGCGCGAGGCGTGGGCGGTATATCTCCAGCCGCGCGTGCTGATCGTGCTGATGCTTGGCTTCTCCTCCGGCTTGCCGCTGGCGCTGTCGGGGTCGACGCTATTGGTTTGGATGCGGGAATCCGGCGTCGATCTCGGCACCATCGGGCTGTTTGCGCTGGTCGGCACGCCCTACACGCTGAAATTTATCTGGGCGCCGCTGGTCGATGCACTGCACGTGCCGATCTTCACGCGCGCCTTCGGCCGAAGGCGCGGCTGGCTGGTGTTCTCACAACTGCTCCTGATCGGCGCGATCCTGCTGCTGGCGCTGACCGACCCAGCGCGCTCGCCGCTGTTCGTCGCGCTCGGCGCGCTCCTGGTCGCGACGATGTCGTCGACGCAGGACATCGTCGTCGATGCGTTCCGCGTCGAAAGCCTGCCCGAGAGCGAACAGGCCGCCGGCATGGCGTCCTATGTTGCGGCCTACCGGATCGGCATGCTGATCTCGACCGCCGGCGTGCTGTTCCTGGTGAGCGCGTTCGAAGACACCGGCATCGGACGTCACGCGGCGTGGATGTGGGGCTATGTTGCCATGGCCGCATTGGTGCTGATCGGCACCGTCACGGCGCTGGCCGCCACCGAGCCGGAGAAATCCGTGCGCGCCGAGGCCGAGACCCGAGATGAGACGGCGTTCTCGCGCGTCATGCATGCGGCGATCGGAGCGTTCTCCGAATTTCTGGCTCGCAAGTATGCCTGGGTAGCCTTGGCATTCGTGGTGCTATTCAAATTGACCGACGCGTTTTCCGGCACCATGACCGCGCCGTTCGTGATCGATCTCGGCTTCACCCGCAACGACTACGCCGCCATCGTCAAGGGCGTCGGCCTCATCGCGACCCTGATCGGCGGTTTTGCCGGCGGCTATGTGGCGCGGCGCTATTCGCTGGTCGCAAGCCTGTGGATCGGCGGCGTGCTGCAGGCGATCTCTAACCTGGTGTTCGCGTGGCTCGCCTATGTCGGCGTCAATCAATGGGCGCTGGCCGTCGCCATCTCGGCGGAAAACTTCACCGGCGCGATCGGCACCGTGATCTTCGTCGCCTATCTTTCGGCGCTGTGCCAGAACCCGCTACACACCGCTACTCAATACGCGCTGCTCACTGCACTGGCCGCGGTCGGGCGCACCTATCTATCCTCCGGCGCAGGCTTTGTAGCGGCAGCGACGGGCTGGCCGCTATTCTTCGTGATCTCCGTCGCGATCGCAGTGCCAAGCCTGATCCTGCTGGCGTGGCTGCAGCGGCGCGGGCATTTCGATGCGGTGGGGCCGGTGAGGATTTAAGTCTCTTGTAGCCCGGATGGAGCGAAGCGCAATCCGGGCGACGAAGTTCGCTACTCAATGCTTGGTCACCACGCTCCATTTGGTGATGACGGCTTCGCTCATCTGCCCGGCATCCTGCGCACAGGCGACTTCGTCGACCTTGACGGAAATCGCCTTGCCGATGAAATTTTTCAGTTGCGCGGCCTGGGCGTCGCTGTTGGTGACGAGTTGGAACGTCTCGGGCCCGGTTTCCAGATTGCACAGCCCGTTCGGCGGCGGCAGACGGCGCGGTTCGCTGGTGATCTGATAGGTCGCGGCGCGCTTGCTCTTCTTGCCGCCCTTCATGGCGTTGAGTTCGCCGGACAGGACGTCGCCGGCATTGATCGGCTTGCCGGGCTTCGGCGCCGGCTCGGCCTGCTGCGCCCACGCGGAAGGCGCGGCCAAGGCCACCGCCATCATGAACACAAAACAGGAGCGCTTGCCGAATCGTGGTTTCGTCATGTCGATCAGTTCCGTTGTGTTGGCTAGAACAGCGTTCGCTGCCGCATGGCAGCCGATAGCGTACCTTCGTCGAGATAATCAAGCTCGCCGCCGACAGGCACCCCATGCGCGAGCCGGGTCACCTTGACGTTGGCGTCCTGCAGAAGATCGGTGATGTAATGGGCGGTGGTCTGGCCATCAACCGTTGCGTTAAGCGCCAGAACGATCTCGCTGACTTGTGATTCGTGCGCGCGGGCCACCAGCGCGTCGATGGTCAGATCCTGCGGACCGACGCCGTCGAGTGGCGACAATGTGGCACCGAGCACGTGATAGCGGCCGTTGGTCGCATTCGCCCGTTCCAGCGCCCAGAGGTCTGCGACGTCGGCGACCACGACGATGGTCGATGGATCGCGCCGTGGATCGGTGCACACCGTGCATGGATTTTGTGTATCGATATTGCCGCAGGTCTTGCAGACCTGAATTTTGTCTATTGCCACCTGCAGCGCGCCGGCGAGCGGCGTCATCAGCGCTTCGCGCTTCTTGATCAGATGCAGCGCCGCGCGCCGCGCCGAGCGTGGACCGAGCCCCGGCAGGCGCGCCAGGAGCTGGATCAGACGTTCGATTTCGGGGCCGGCAACGCTTGCTGCCATTTCAGGTGAGGCCAAGCCCGGGCGGCAGGCCGAGGCCACCGGTCAGCGTCTGCATTTTTTCCATCGCCGCGGTTTCCGCCTTGCGCCGCGCGTCGTTATGCGCGGTCACCAGCAGATCCTCGAGCACTTCGCGCTCCTCGGCCTTCATCAGCGAGGGATCGATCCTGACGCCCTTCACTTCCATCTTCGCGGTCATGCGCACGGCGACCAGCCCGCCGCCGGATATGCCCTCGACCTCGAGATTGCCGAGCTCTTCCTGCATCGCCTGCATCTTTTCCTGCAACTGCGCTGCCTGCTTCATCATGCCGAGAAAATCAGCCATTGGTTCGTCCTCTTGAGAGTTCGATCAGTCGTCGTCGCCGTCGGAACTCTCGTTCAGGTCTTCAGCGTTAATATTGGATTCCGGCGGCTCGGCGGCAAGCCGGCGCACCTCGACCACTTTGGCGCCGGGAAATCGCGCCAGCACCTCCTGCACGCGCGGATCGGCCTCCGCGGCACGCGCGTGCTCGTTCCTCGCCTGCTCATTCTGCGAGCGCAGCGTCGGCTGGCCGGCCTCGTTGGAGACGATCACGGTCCAGCGCCGTCCGGTCCATAATTCCAGCTTGCGGGAGAGGTCGTTGACCAGCCCGCGCGCCGCATGGCGCTCCAGCGCCACCTCCAGCCGCCCGTCCTCGAAGCGAACGAGGCGCATATCGGATTCCAGCGCCGTCTTGGTCAGGATATCGCGTTTCTCACCGGCCAGCGCGACCAGTTGCGGAAACGTGGTGATCCGCAGGACGGGCGTGGACTCGGTTTGGACCGACGGCGCCACCATTTGCGGTCGCGCGGACGCTTCCGCGCCGGAACGGGGCGAAGCCGGCGTCCGCATCGGCGAAGCGGCAGACATTGAAGATACCGGTGCGGTGGGCGCGGCCCGCGACGGCGCCGCCCCGCCCGAGGCAATTTGCGATCCGCCGCCGTTCTGGTCGAGCATCCGGACCGCCTCGTCGGGCGTCGGCAGGTCGGCGACATAGGCGATGCGGACCAGCACCATTTCCGCAGCCGCCGCCGGCCGGGTCGCGGTCTGCACCTCGGTGATGCCCTTGAGCAGCATCTGCCACATCCGCGACAGCACCCGCATCGACAATTTTGCGGCGAACTCGCGGGCGCGGACACGCTCGGTCTCGCCGAACGCGACGTTATCGGCGGTGGCGGGGACGATCTTCACGCGGGTGACGAAATTGACGAATTCGGCGAGGTCGGACAGCACCACGACCGGATCGGCGCCGACGTCATATTGGCTGCGGAATTCGCCAAAGGCGCTGGCGATATCGCCGCGCGCCAGATGCTCGAACAGGTCGATCACCCGGGTGCGGTCCGCGAGCCCCAGCATCTGCCGCACCGCGTCGGCACGGACCAGGCCCGCCGCATGCGCGATCGCCTGATCGAACAAAGAGAGCGAATCGCGCACCGAGCCTTCCGCCGCGCGCGCGATGATGCCGAGCGCCTCGGGCTCGACCTCGACGCCTTCCCTTTTCGCGATGTTGGAAAGATGGCCCATCAGCACGTCGGCTTCGACCCGGCGGAGATCAAAACGCTGGCAGCGCGACAGCACCGTGACCGGGACCTTGCGGATTTCCGTGGTGGCGAACACGAATTTGGCGTGCTCGGGCGGCTCCTCCAGCGTCTTCAGGAAGGCGTTGAAAGCCGCCGTCGACAACATGTGGACTTCGTCGATGATGTAGACCTTGTAGCGGGCGCTGGCCGGCGCATAGCGCACGCTGTCATTGATCTGGCGGACGTCGTCGACGCCGGTATGGGATGCCGCGTCCATTTCCAGCACGTCCATGTGCCGGCTTTCCATGATCGCCTGGCAGTGCACGCCGAGATTCGGCATGTGGATAGTCGGCCCCTTCACCGACCCGTCAGGCTTTTCGTAATTCAACGCGCGGGCGAGAATCCGCGCCGTGGTGGTTTTGCCGACGCCGCGGACGCCGGTCAGGATCCAGGCCTGCGGAATCCGGCCCGTTTCGAACGCATTCGAAACGGTGCGGACCATGGCCTCCTGGCCGATCAGGTCGTCAAAACTGGACGGCCGGTATTTTCGCGCCAGCACCCGGTACGGCTTGGCCGTCTCGCCCTGGCCGAGAGCAAAACCGCTCTGGTCGGCGCCGTCTGACTTGTCGGGGGGAGCGCCAGCATCACTCATCGGTCGATCCGCAATTGATTGTCTCTCGGGGCCGGCTTGCGGAAAGGAACGAAATTTCGCGCCGGACACGGACTGGCCGCTTCCTTGCGCGATTCGCTCGAAAAACAGGTAGGAGACTGACGAGCGACCCGATCCGGACCTCGTTAGGGCTGCTTCCTTCCGGACCTGACCCGGTTGGCGAGTGGCTCGTCCACCGCCAATCTCCCGGTCCTTATTTGGGGCCAAAAGGGCCGGAAAGCAAGCGGGGTGGTGGGTGCCATGCGCCGGAACTACCCCCGTTTCGTCATGGCCGGGCTTGACCCGGCCATCCACGTCTTGCTTCTTCCAATTCAACGCAAAAAAGACGTGGATGCCCGGGACAAGCCCGGGCACGACGGGTGTGTTTGCAGGGCCGCCCTCTGCAAGGCTGCTCCAAAATAGAGAAACCCTTGATGCCCTCTGACGCCTCCGCCTGGTCGCTGCACTCCCAGCTCAAAAAGGACACGATCGACATCGGCGACCTGCCGCTGTGCAAGGTGCTGGTCATCAAGGATGCGCATTACCCGTGGCTGCTGCTGGTGCCGCGCCGGGAGGGTGCGGTGGAAATCATCGACCTCGACGAGGTCGCGCAGGCGCAGTTGATGACCGAAATCTCACGGGTCTCGCGCGCGCTGAAAGAGGTCACCAAATGCGACAAGCTGAATGTCGCGGCCTTGGGGAATCTGGTCCCGCAGCTGCATGTCCATGTCATCGCGCGGCGTACCAGCGACGCGGCCTGGCCGCGCCCGGTCTGGGGCGTGATGCCGCCACTGTCGCATGACGCCGAGGAAGTACAGAATTTCATCAACGCGCTTCGCCGCAAGATCTGGTTGGGTTGAACCGATGTCCGCATTCGACAAGTATCCGCTGGGGAAGCCCGCTTTCGTCACCCATATTCTGGATCGCGCCGCGCATCTGCGCGCCAATGACGAAAAACTGTTCGCGCTGGAGAGCCAGCGCAACGCCGGCGCCTATGTGATCTACCGCGACTCCCTTCTGGTGAGGCAGGAGGCGGACGGACCGCGCGTGCTGCTCGGGGTCGAAGAGGCCGTGAAGCTCGGCGCCAATCCCGGCACGATCTTTTTGGGCCTGCGCGACGGTGCGCCTGTTTTCGGCATGGGCATTTCGGCCGCGGCGGTGGAGAAGCTGATCACGCGCGACGACGTCGCCGTGACCGAGCTGCGCGGCATGGCGATGCAGGGCACGGTGCCGCCGGAACAGCTCTCCGCCATCGCGATGGCGAAATCGATGGTGACCTGGCACCAGCGTCACGGCTTCTGCGCCAATTGCGGCACCCGCACCGGGATGAAGGAAGGCGGCTGGAAGCGCGAATGCCCGAGCTGCAAGGCCGAGCATTTTCCGCGCACCGATCCGGTCGTGATCATGCTGGTCACGTCAGGCGAAAAGTGCCTGCTCGGCCGGCAGAAGCAGTTCATGCCCGGGATGTGGTCGTGTCTGGCCGGCTTCGTCGAAGCGGCGGAGACCATTGAAGACGCGGTCCGCCGCGAGATTTTCGAGGAATCCGGCATCCGCTGCACAGACGTGAGCTATTACATGACGCAGCCTTGGCCCTATCCGTCATCGCTGATGATCGGATGCGCTGCGCGCGCGCTCAACGAGGATATCGTGGTGGACCGCACCGAACTCGAGGACGCCCGCTGGTTCGATCGTGCCGAAGTCGCCCTGATGCACCGGCGCGAACATCCTGACGGCTTATTTGCGGCGCATCCGTTTGCGATTGCGCATCATCTGATCGGACGCTGGGTGCATGGGGGAAACGAAACGGGCGCATAGCGGGAACCGTCCATGGACCAGTCGATTAACTCCGGACATTGGTTCCGGCTGAAGGCGGAACCGACATGACGGATTCCCGGATGAACTTTCAAGACAAAGCCCCCAAAACTCCGCCGCGGATTCTCTGCATCGGTATGCCGGTGCGCGACCTCACCTTTCATACACCAGGTGTTCCCGGGCGCGGTTCAAAGGAGAACGCCACCGCATTCGACGAAATCTGCGGCGGCAACGCGCTCAATGGCGCGATCGGCATCACTCGGCTCGGTGGCCGTGCCTCGATCTGCGGGCCGATGGGCGATGTCAAGGAAACATCGAGTCGTTTCATCTTCGATCAGATGGCGCATGAGGGCATCGAGACGAAGCATCTCATCCACATGCCGGGGCTGGTGACTCCGATCTCGGCGGTGATGATCGATCCATCCGGCGAGCGCACCATCGTCACCTTCCGCGATCCGGAACTGTGGCACGTGAAATTGCCCGACTTCGACACGCTGCTGGACGACTGCGCCGCCATCCTCACCGAGAGCCGCTGCGCGGAATTCTGCACCGAGCTTTGCGCCGAGGCCGTCCGGCGTGGCATTCCCGTGATCGTCGACGTCGATCGGGCGATGTCGCTGCGCGAGGGCCTGTTGAACGCCTCCACGCACCTGGTGTTCTCCAGCGAGCCGCTGCAGGAAACCGCAGATGTTACTGACGACGCCCAAGCGCTGAAGAAGATCGCCAAACTGACCTCGTCGTTCCTGGCGGGGACCCGTGGCCCGAGAGGCACGATCTGGCTCGACGAGAAGGGGGGTATTCAGGAGACCCCCGCCTTCCCGGTGCATACGGTGGATACCCTCGGCGCCGGCGACGTGTTCCACGGCGCATTTGCGCTGGCGATTACCGAGAAGCAGGAATTGCGGCAGGCGCTGCGGTTTGCCTCTGCCGCCGCGGCGCTGAAATGCACCCGTTTCGGCGGCGCCTTCGCTGCCCCGCAACGTGCTGAAGTTGAAGAGCTTTTGAGCCACGGTCAAGTGACGGACCGGGCGACGACCGGGCGATAGCAGGGCTTGCTATAGAAGAATTTTCTATATATGAGGGTATCAAACCTATTGTATGGAACATTCTTCTCATGACCGACCTAGCCGTTCAGCTCCCTGAAGCCAACCGCCGCCTGGATGCCATCGACCGCAAGATCCTGACCGTGCTGCAGGAGGATGCCTCCCTGTCGGTCGCCGAGATCGGGGACCGGGTCGGGCTGTCGTCAACGCCGTGCTGGAAGCGGATCCAGCGGCTGGAGGCCGATGGCGTGATCCTGCGCCGGGTGGCGCTGGTCGACCAGAACAAGATCGGGCTCGGCATTTCCGTATTCGTCTCGGTCGAGAGCTCCGATCATTCGGAAGCCTGGCTGAAGACCTTCGCCAGCGCGGTCAGCGCCATGCCCGAGGTGATGGAGTTCTACCGGATGGCCGGCGACGTCGATTACATGCTGCGCGTCGTGGTCGCCGACATGGCGAGCTACGACGTGTTCTACAAAAAGCTGATCAGCGCAGTGCCGCTGAAAAACGTCACCTCGCGCTTTGCGATGGAGAAGATCAAGTCGGTGACAGCACTGCCGGTGCCGGCGGCGTAAGTAACCTCCGTAATTCTACGGGGCGTGTCCGTTCACCGAACATTAGCCCTGTGTCCATAGACACGGGGAATGGGTCGGAATGTCACACTCAGCCACCGATGGCCGGCATGGCTCAACGCCGTGCTGTTGCTGATCGCCAGCTTCATCGGCGTCGCAGCACTGTCTTTTCAGGCTCGTCCAGGCACCGAAGTCGTGGCCGTAGCATTTCCCGTTTGGTGGGATTCTCAGCAGGCCTTCTCGGCCGCCGCTTCAGCCAATGCTGCAATCGTCCGCGTAACCGCCGTTCCATCGCTGCTGGTGCTGCGGCCCGATGGCGTTGAGGGATTGTCACGGCTGCACGAGGCCGGGGCCTGGTTCGTAATCGATCCGCAGGCGATCGCGGCCTGTTTCACAAACAAAGCAGCGATTTATTGAGCATATTGGGAATCCGGAAATGACCATTGAAAGCGATGATCTTGCAGCTTTGCGCGAAACCACCAGCAAGGCCTTGCTGGGATTGCTCTGGCTTCATGTTCCCATTGCGCTCGCCATCGGCCTGATGCGCGATAGCGGCTGGCTGGCGCCAACCGCGCTGACGGCGGCGTTGGCGCTGGCCGCGACCCTGTCGTGGCGCACCTCGGGTAACGGGCTTTCGACGCGGCTTACCTTTGCCGTCGCCCTGATGGGCAGCGTGTCGGTGTTTACCTTCCAACTCGCCGGCCATGCCTGGCAGGTCGACATGCACATGTATTTCTTTGCCACGCTGTCGTGTCTCCTCGCCTATTGCGACTATCGCCCGATCCTTGCCGGCGCGGTCGCGGTCGCGTTGCATCATCTGGTGCTGAACTTCCTACTTCCGGCGGCGGTCTATCCCGGCGGCGCTGATCTCGGCCGCGTCGTTCTTCACGCCGTCATTGTTCTGATCGAGGCCGGCGTGCTGAGCTGGCTGGCGGTGAAGCTGTCCGGCCTGTTCGAGACGACCGCGCAGAAGACCGCCGAGGCGGAAGCGGCAAATGCCGCCGAAGCCCGCGCCAATATCAGCCGGATGACCGCCGAACGGCAGGCCAAGCAGGACAGCGACGCGGCACGCCGCGAACTCGCCGCGGGCTTCGAGCGCAAGATCGGCAGCATCGTCGAGGCGGTCGCGGTAACCGCCAACGAGGTGCAGGGCCTCTCCACCTCGATGAGCAAGAGCAACGCGGAAACCACGCGGCAGACCGCCGAGGCGGCGGCCGCCTCGACACGGGCCTCGTCGAACGTGGAAACGGTGGCGGCGGCGACCGAGGAACTGACGGCCTCCATCAGCAACATTGCCCAGCAGGTGACGCGCTCCGCCGAAATCGCCAACAAGGCCGCCGAAGAGGCGCGCCGCACCAACTCCGTGGTCGAGGGACTTGCCGCCGGCACTCAGAAGATTGGCGAAGTGGTTACGCTGATCCAAAGCATCGCGAGCCAGACCAACCTGCTGGCGCTGAACGCCACGATCGAAGCGGCCCGCGCCGGCGAACATGGGCGGGGATTTGCCGTGGTAGCGAGCGAAGTCAAGGCGCTGGCAAATCAGACCGCGAAAGCGACCGAGGAAATCTCCGCGCAGGTGCAGGACATCCAGACCGCCACCGGCGAAGCCGTCAGCGCCATCCAGGCGATCGGCGGCACTATCGCCGAGATCGACGAAATCTCCAATGAGATCGCCGCTGCCGTCGATCAGCAGGGCGCAGCGACGCGGGAGATCGCCGGCAATGTAGCGCAGGCAGCCAACGGGACGCGGGACGTCAGCAGCAACATCCTCAACGTCAGCCGCGCTTCCGAAGAAGCGGGCCGGGCGACGTCGAAGCTGCTGGACGCCGCGAACGGCCTGTCGTCGCAATCCGGCCGGCTGAAGTCCGAGGTCGACAGCTTCCTAGGATCGCTGCACGTGGCGTAAGCGTCGATCTCCACATACTTGTCGTCGCCCGGCATAGCCGTCTGAAGGACGGCGTCGCTTCCGCTCGCCTATGACCGGGCGACCCGGTATTCCAGAGACGTTCGTTTTCAGCCGAGAAGCCGCGGCGTACCGGGTCCCCCGCCTTCGCGGGGGACGACGACCGGGTGTTAGTCAAACACCGTCGCCTCTCAAATCTTCTGATTATACGCGCCGACCTCCGGATGCGTCCGCAGCACCGAATCCATCGCCTCGAACATGTCGCGCATGCGCGCTTCGCTCACCGGGCTTTCGACCACGACCACCAGTTCGGGCTTGTTGGATGATGCCCGCACCAGGCCCCAGCTGCCGTCTTCGACGGTAACGCGCACACCGTTGACGGTGACGAGATCGCGGATCTTTTGGCCCGCGACCTTGTCGCCCTTCTTCTGCAACGCTTCGAAATGCTTCACCACTGCGTCGGCGACGCCGTATTTGGTTTCGTCGGCGCAATGCGGCGACATGGTCGGGGACGACCAGGTCTTCGGCAGCGCGTTTTTCAGGTCCGCCATCGACTTGTCCGATGCGCGGTCGAGCATTTCGCAGATCGCAATCGCCGAGACGAGACCGTCGTCATAGCCACGGCCGAACGGCTTGTTGAAGAAGAAGTGGCCGGATTTCTCAAAACCCGCCAGCGCGCCCATCTCGTTGGTGCGGCGCTTCATGTAGGAATGGCCGGTCTTCCAGTAGGCGGTCTTGGCGCCCTGCTTTTGCAGCACCGGGTCGGTCACGAACAGGCCGGTGGATTTCACGTCGACCACGAATTGCGCATCCTTGTGGATCGCCGACATATCCCGCGCCAGCATGACGCCGACCTTGTCGGCGAAGATTTCCTCGCCGGTGTTGTCGACCACGCCGCAGCGGTCGCCATCGCCGTCGAAGCCTAAGCCCACATCGGCCTTGTGCTGAAGCACCGCGTCGCGGATCGCGTGCAGCATCTCCATGTCTTCGGGGTTCGGATTGTATTTCGGGAAGGTGTGATCGAGTTCGGTGTCGAGCGGGATCACCTCGCAGCCGATCGCTTCCATCACCTGCGGCGCGAACGCGCCCGCGGTGCCGTTACCGCAGGCGACCACGACTTTCAGCTTGCGCTTGAGCTTCGGGCGCTTGGTGAGATCGGCGATGTAGCGCGCCGGGAAATTCTCGTGGAATTGATAGGAACCGCCGGCCTTGTTTTTGAAATCGGCGTTGAGCACGATTTCCTTCAGCCGCGTCATCTCGTCGGGGCCAAAGGTGAGCGGACGGTTGGCGCCCATCTTGACGCCGGTCCAGCCGTTATCGTTATGCGATGCCGTCACCATCGCGACGCAGGGCACGTCGAGATCGAACTGCGCGAAATAGGCCATCGGCGTCACCGCCAGCCCGATGTCGTGCACCTTGCAGCCCGCCGCCATCAGGCCGGAAATCAGCGCGTATTTGATCGAGGCCGAATAGCCGCGGAAATCGTGGCCAGTGACGATTTCCTTGGCGACGCCGAGTTCCCCAATCAGCGCGCCGAGCCCCATGCCCAGCGCCTGCACGCCCATCAGGTTGATTTCCTTCTCGAACAGCCATCGCGCGTCGTATTCGCGAAAGCCGGTTGCCTTCACCATTGGCCCGGATTCGAACTCATAGGTATTCGGAACCAGCACGGATTTGGGCTTGGGGAACATGGGCTGCCTTGTCATGAAATGCTTAAGGGAACACCGCAGCCTTAGCGAATACGCAGGCTGGGCGATAGGCGGGACTGGCGGCTTGTGGCAGCTAATTAAGGCAGATTGGTAACCGGTAAACCTTACTGTTCCAGCACCATCCGGCCATTGGCGTATTCGAAGCGCTTCAGCTTCGACAGGAACGACAGGCCGAGCAGGTTCTCCGACAGCGCCTCGTCGGGCAGCACCAGGGCGTCGACGTCGCGCACCACGAGGCCGCCGAGTTCGATCATGGCGAGCCGCGTGCGCGCGGCCTTGATGGTGCCGTTGGCGGTGGTGACGGTCGCGTTGTAGTCGCTGCGCGAGGGACGCAGGCCAAACCGCGCCGCGGACTTTTCGTTCAGCGCCACCAGCGAAGCGCCGGTGTCGATCATGAAATTGACGCGCTGACCTTCGATGCGGCCGTCGGTCTGGAAATGGCCGCGGGCGTCGCGGGGAATGTCGAGGCTGCGGCCGGCGGCTTGCGCGACCGTTTGGGTGGAGGCTTTGTTCGGCGATGCGCTGGCGGAGGCCGGCGCCGGCGACATCTTGTCCGCCATCTGCGCCATGTAGGTACCGAGAACGACGAGAACGGCGGCAAGGATCATCAGGTTACGCATTACGCCACACTCGATTGCCAGACCGCCGATAACACCACGCCTGGGGCCAAGCCGCGACTAACAGAGGCGGCCGAGGCTGCCATTTTGACGAAAAGGATGAGTGAAGCGTTAACGGCCGGCGCGTTCACGTCCCGCGCGGCTTGACCCGCCGGGTCGGCAGCGCGGTCGCCGGATCTTCCGGCCAGGGGTGGCGGGGATAGCGGCCGCGCAGGTCGGAGCGCACGGCCGCATAGCTGCCCCGCCAGAAGCCCGGCAGGTCGCGCGTCACCTGCACCGGGCGCTGCGCCGGGGACAACAATTCCAGCACCAGCGGCACCGCACCCTTGGCGATTGAAGGATGGGTGTTGAGCCCGAACAGTTCCTGCAGGCGCACGGCAATGGTCGGGCCCTGCTCTGCCTCGTAGTCGATCGCCAGCATGGTGCCGGTCGGCGCTTCGAAATGCGTCGGCGCTTCGCGCTCCAGCCGCGCGCGCAATTCCCACGGCAACAACGCCATCAGCGCGTCGGAGAGATCGCCGGGGGAAAGCTCCTTCAGCGAGGTCTTGTCGTATAACGCCGGCACCAGCCAGTTCTCGCCGTCGGCGGCGAGCGCCGCGTCGGACAGATCCGGCCAGCTATCACCTTCCGCCTTGCGCAAAAACATCACGCGGTCGCGCCATTGCTTGAGGGATTTCGACCACGGCAGCTTGTCGAGCCCGGCGGCGACCAGTCCCGCAGCGAAGATGCGCGCGGTCTCCGCCGAGGGCGACAGCGCGACCGGTGCTTCCGACAGCGTGATTGCGTGCAGGGTTCGCTTGCGGCGCGCACGCAGCGCCATGGCGTTACGATCGAACGATATCTCTTCCGTGTTTTCGATCTGATCCGCGAAGCGTGTTTCGATATCGACCTGGGCGATCGGCGCCGCCAGCAGAATGCGCCCCTGGGCGGCGGTGCCGGTCAGTTCGGCCACCGCGATATAGGGCGCGCGCGCCAACGACGAGGTTTGGTCGACGGCAGCCCCTCGCCCATTGGCGAGCACGAAGCTGCCATTGCCTCGGTTGCGCGCGACCCGGTCCGGGAAGGCAAGCGCCAGCATGATCCCGGTAGAGGGCGAAGCGTCCTCGCTGTCCGGCCCTTCCGTCGCCGCCACTTGCTGTGCCCAGCGCTGCGCGAGACTACGGGCGCTTCCGGTGCGCGGCGAGCGGTCGCGGCGGAACTGGTCGAGCCTGACGTCGAGATCGACGCTGTCGCCGCCAAGGCCGCGCTCGGTCAGGACGGCGGCGATTTCGGCCGCCTCCTCGCCCGCCCCCAGCCGATGCGAATCCACGATCATGCGCGCCAGCCGTGGCGGAAGCGCCAGCGCGCGCAGGCTTTGGCCTTCCGCGGTGATCCGGCCGTCGGCATCAAGCGCGCCGAGTTCGAGGAGCAGGCTGTTGGCTTCCTTCAGCGCGGGCGCCGGCGGAGAATCGAGAAACGCCAGCGTGGTGGGATCGCGGACACCCCATTGCGCCAGATCGAGCACCAGCGAGGAAAGATCGGCCGAGAGTATTTCGGGTTGGGTGTAGGCGGCGAGCGAAGCGGTCTGCGGCTCGTCCCACAGCCGGTAGCACACGCCGGGCTCGGTGCGGCCGGCGCGGCCCCGGCGCTGATCGACCGCGGCGCGCGAGGCGCGCACGGTCTCCAGCCGTGTCAGGCCGATATCAGGCTCGTAGCGCGGCACCCGCGCCATGCCGGAATCGACCACAATACGAACCCCCTCGATGGTCAGCGAGGTCTCGGCGATCGAGGTTGCCAGCACGACCTTGCGTTGGCCCTTCGGCGCCGGCGCGATGGCGCGGTCCTGCACGGCAGCGTCGAGCGCGCCGAACAGCGGCACGATCTCGACGCTTGCATCATGAACCCGCTCGCCAAGAAAATTCTGCGTGCGGCGGATTTCGGCGGCGCCCGGCAGGAACGCCAGCACCGAGCCGGGATCGGCGCGCAGCGCGGTCGCGATCGCATCCGCCATCTGCCGCTCGATCGGCGCATCCGCCTTGCGGCCGAGATAGCGCGTCTCGACCGGAAAGGCGCGGCCTTCGCTGGCAACCACCGGCGCGTCGCCGAGCAGTTTGCCGACCCGCGCGCCGTCGAGCGTCGCCGACATCACCAGGATGCGCAAATCCTCGCGCAAGCCGGTCTGCGCATCGCGCGCCAGCGCCAAGCCCAGATCGGCGTCGAGCGAACGCTCGTGAAACTCGTCGAACAGCACGGCGGCGACGCCTGACAGTTCGGGATCGTCAAGAATCTGACGCGAGAAAATGCCTTCGGTGACGACTTCGATCCGCGTCGCGCGCGATATCTTTGAACCGAAGCGGACGCGATAGCCGACGGTCTCGCCGGCGCGCTCACCAAGCGTGCGCGCCATGCGCTCGGCACTCGCCCGCGCCGCGATCCGCCGCGGCTCCAGCATGATGATCTTTTTCCCCTTCAGCCAGGGCGCGTCGAGCAGCGCCAGCGGCACACGTGTGGTCTTGCCGGCGCCGGGAGGTGCCACCAGCACGGCGGCGTTATTGGCCGACAGCGTGCGCCCGAGTTCATCGAGCACCGCGTCGATCGGAAGGGGGGTGTCGAAGCTGCGGGGCAATTGCGGCTCGCGTTGTTGCCCTCTCCCCTTGTGGGAGAGGGTGGCTCGCATCGCAAGATGCGAGACGGGTGAGGGGTTTGTCTCCGCGGATAGAGACCCCTCATCCGCCTTGCCTTCGGCAAGGCACCTTCTCCCACAAGGGGAGAAGGGAAGGAAGATCAACTCGTCGCGCGCCCCACGCTCTCATACGTGAAGCCATGGGCCGCCATGTCTTCGGAACGATAGATGTTGCGCAAATCTACCACGACGGGCTGCGCCATCTCGCTTTTGATTCGCTCCCAATCGAGGGCACGGTATTGCACCCACTCGGTGACGAGCACCATGGCGTCCGCCCCCTTCACGCACTCATAGGGGTCTTCGCAATATTCGATGTCAGGCAGTTCCTTCCGCGCCTGCTCCATGCCGACGGGATCGTGCGCGCGCACCTTGGCGCCCATGTCGAGCAGGCCCGTCACCAGCGGAATCGACGGCGCCTCGCGCATGTCGTCGGTATCCGGCTTGAAGGTCAGGCCGAGCACGGCAACGGTTTTGCCGCGCAGGCTGCCGCCCACCGCGTTGGAAACTTTTCGCGCCATCGCGCGCTTGCGGTTGTCGTTGACTCCGAGGACTGCCTCGACGATCCGCAGCTGCACGTCGTGGTCGAGCGCGACCTTGACCAGCGCACGGATGTCCTTGGGAAAACAGGAGCCGCCAAAGCCCGGACCTGCGTGCAGGAATTTCGTGCCGATGCGGTTGTCGAGCCCGATGCCGCGCGCCACTTCCTGCACGTCGGCGCCGACTTTTTCGGAAAGATCCGCCATCTCGTTGATGAAGGTGATCTTGGTGGCGAGAAACGCGTTCGCAGCGTATTTGATCAACTCCGCGGTGCGCCGTGCCGTGAACATCAGCGGCGCCTGGTTGAGCGACAGCGGCCGGTAGACGTCGCCGAGCACCTTGCGCCCGCGCTCGTCCGAAGTGCCGACCACGACGCGATCGGGGAATTTGAAGTCGCGGATCGCGGCGCCCTCGCGCAGGAATTCCGGATTGGAGGCGACCACGACGTCAGCGGACGGATTGGCTTCGCGGATCAGCCGCTCGACCTCGTCGCCGGTACCGACCGGCACGGTCGATTTTGTCACCACCACCGTGAAGCCCGACAGCGCTGAGGCGATCTCGCGCGCGGCGGCGTACACGTAAGTGAGGTCGGCATGGCCATCGCCGCGCCGCGACGGGGTGCCGACCGCGATGAACACGGCGTCGGCTTCCGCGACCGGCGCCGTCAGGTCGGTGGTGAAATCCAGCCGCTTGGCCTTGACATTGGAGGCCACCAGCGCGTCGAGCCCGGGCTCGAAAATCGGGATCTCGCCTCGGCGCAGGGCTTCGATCTTGCCGGCGTCCTTGTCCACGCAGGTGACCTGGTGGCCGAAATCGGCGAAGCAGGCGCCGGATACCAGCCCCACATAGCCCGTGCCAATCATGGCGATTCGCATGAAAACAACCCGTATCTGATGGTTAACGCCAATCCCGATTTTGCGGGCGTCTTAGAGCATTTTTCAGCAAAGGGGAAACCGGAAAAAACGAGGTAAGCCGGCATGTCATTTGTATGAATAAAGGAGAAAGCAACGGTTCGGGCCGAAGATGCGGCCACGTCGCGCCGAAAAGGGACACCGATGACACTAAACGGTACATCCGCCGTCACCGAACATTCCACCCGCATTGACTGGGTGGACTACGCCAAGGGTATCTGCATCGTCATGGTCGTGATGATGCATTCGGTGCTGGGCGTGGAAAAGGCGGCCGGCGACACCGGTTTCATGCATGCGTTCGTCATGTTCGCTCAGCCGTTCCGGATGCCGGACTTCTTCCTGATTTCAGGCCTTTTTCTCGCCGTCGTGATCGACCGCGACTGGCGCACCTATCTCGACCGCAAGGTCGTCCACTTCGCTTACTTCTACGTGCTGTGGATGACGATCCAGTTCGGCTTCAAGGCGCCGGGCTTCGCCGCCGAGAGCGGCTGGCGCCACGTCGGCTTCCTCTATCTGGAATCCTTCGTCGAGCCGTTCGGCACGCTGTGGTTCATTTATCTGCTGCCGGTGTTCTTTGTCGTCACAAAACTGTCACGACGGGCTCCGCCGCTGGCCATCTGGCTTGTCGCCGCCGCACTGGAGATGGCGCATGTCATGACCGGCTGGACGGTGATCGACGAATTCTGTGCCCGCTTCGTCTATTTCTATTCCGGCTATCTGTTCGCTTCTTACGTGTTCGCGCTGGCGGACCGTTCCCGGGAGAAGCCCGCGCTGGCGCTGATTGGATTGGCGCTATGGGCCCTCGTCAATGGCGGCCTCGTGATGTCGGGCTCCAGCCATTGGCCGCTGGTCTCGCTGGCGCTCGGCTTCGCCGGCGCCGGCGCCATCATCGTCATGGGCGCGCTGCTGGCTCGGATGCAGTGGCTCAATTTCCTGCGCTATTGCGGGGAGCATTCCATCGTCATCTATCTCGCCTTCTTCCTGCCGATGGCGGTGACCCGAACGTTGCTGCTGAAGACCGGCCTGATCACCGATATCGGGACGATTTCCCTGATCGTCACCGTTGCCGGCGTTGCTGGCGCGGTGGTGATCTGGCGGCTGGCGCTGGCGCTGCGCGCCGACTTCCTGTTCGAGCGCCCCGCGGCCTTCTGGATCGCGCCGAAAAAGGCCGCCCCGGCGTTGCAGCCGGCGGAGTAGGATTCGTAGCCCGGATGGAGCGCAGCGCAATCCGGGGAAATCCCGCGACTGGCGCGAATCCCGGATTTCGCTGCGCTCCATCCGGGCTACGATTCTCTGCTTTCGCGGATAATGACGGTGTGTATTGGGCTCAAAAACCGCCCGCCCAGGCTGTCAATCCGCGCAAAAAATCCCTAAATTTCGGCCATGCCGAAATCAGCCCCCAAAGCCGCCGCGAAACCCGCTCCCGCCGCCAAAGCCCCTGCCAAGGCGCCCGCCAAACAACCAGGCAAGGGCGACCATGTGTTCCTGGTCGACGGTTCCTCCTACATTTTCCGCGCCTATCACGCGCTGCCGCCGCTGAACCGCAAATCGGACGGGCTGCAGGTCAATGCGGTGCTCGGCTTCTGCAACATGTTGTGGAAGCTGTTGCGCGACATGCCGGAGGATAACCGGCCGACGCATCTGGCGATCATCTTCGATAAATCCGAGATCACGTTCCGCAACAAGCTCTATCCCGACTACAAGGCGCACCGGCCGCCGGCGCCGGATGATCTAATTCCTCAGTTCGCGCTGATCCGCGAAGCGGTGCGTGCGTTCGACCTGCCCTGCCTCGAGCAAGTCGGCTTCGAGGCCGACGATCTGATCGCGACCTATGTCCGCATCGCCTGCGAGCGCGGAGCTTCCGCCACCATCGTGTCCTCGGACAAGGACCTGATGCAGCTCGTGACCGATTGCGTCACCATGTACGACACCATGAAGGATCGCCGGATCGGTATTCCCGAAGTGATCGAGAAGTTCGGCGTGCCGCCGGAGAAGGTTGTCGAGGTGCAGGCGCTGGCCGGCGACTCCACCGACAACGTGCCCGGCGTGCCCGGTATCGGCGTCAAGACCGCCGCGCAATTGATCATCGAGTATGGCGATCTGGAACAACTGTTGTTCCGCGCCGGCGAGATCAAGCAGCCGAAGCGGCGCGAGGCCCTGATCGAGAACGCCGAAAAGGCACGAATTTCGCGACAACTGGTGCTGCTCGACGACAAGGTCGATCTCGAAGTGCCGCTCGATGACCTCGCCGTGCACGAGCCGGATGCACGAAAGCTGATCGCGTTCCTGAAAGCGATGGAATTCTCCACCCTCACCCGCCGCGTGGCCGAATATTCGCAAGTAGACCCGGCCGATGTGGAGGCTGATGCGGGCAACAAGAGCGGCGCGAGCGTTTTCGCAGTGCCGCCATCCGGCAAGAAGCCGGAGGGCTATTCCGAGGGCGCGACACTGTTCGATGCCCCCGGCTCCGCCGCCGCCGCGCCCTCGGGTAAGGGAGGGACCGCACCGGCCAAAGGCGCCGACAAGCAGGACAAGGCCGCGAGCCCCAAGGGAGCGCCGATCTCGCTCGCCGCCGCCCGCGCCGAAGCTGCCCGAAAACTGCCGGTCGACCGCAGCAAGTATCAGACCATCCGCAACCTGGATGAACTCAAAGCGTGGATCGCGCGCGCCTACGACGCCGGCACGTTCGCGATCGACGCCAAATCGAATTCCGACGATCCGATGCAGGCCGACATTTGCGGCGTTGCGCTGGCGCTGGCGCCGAACGACGCCTGCTACGTGCCGCTCGCCCACCGGCAGTCCGGCGACGGCGCGGGCCTGTTTGACGCCGGCCTCGCGCCCGACCAGATCAAGGCCGGCGACGCGCTGGCGGCGCTGAAGCCGCTGCTGGAATCATCAGGCGTTCTCAAGATCGGCTTCAACATCAAGTTCAACGCCGTGATGCTGGCGCAGCACGGCATTACGTTACGCAATACCGACGATGCGCAATTGATGTCGTACGCGCTCGACGCCGGACGCAACTCGCATGCGCTGGATACGCTGGCCGAACTTTGGTTTGGTCATGCCGTGATCGGCGAAAGCGAGCTGATCGGCAGCGGCAAGAACAAGCTCACCTTCGATCAGGTCGCGATCGACAGGGCGACCGCCCATTCGGCCGAAAGTGCCGACGTGATCCTGCGGCTGCATCGTGTGCTCAAACCACGCCTCATCGCCGAGCACATGACGACGGTCTACGAGACCCTGGAGCGGCCGCTGGTCAGCGTGCTGGCGCGAATGGAGCGGCGCGGCATCTCGATCGACCGTCAAGTGCTGTCGCGGCTGTCGGGCGAGTTCGCCCAGACTGCGGCCCGCGTCGAGGCCGAGCTTCAGGAGATCGCGGGCGAGCCGATCAATGTCGGCAGCCCCAAGCAGATCGGCGACATCATCTTCGGCAAGATGGGAATAACCGGCGGCACCAAGACCAAGACCGGCGCGTGGTCGACCTCGGCGCAGATCCTCGACGAGCTCGCCGAACAGGGGCACGAGTTTCCGAAGAAGATCCTCGAATGGCGGCAGGTGTCGAAGCTGAAATCGACCTACACCGACGCGCTGCCGGAATATGTCCATCCGCAGACCCACCGCGTCCACACGACCTACGCGCTGGCCGCAACCACCACGGGACGGCTGTCGTCGAACGAGCCGAACCTGCAGAACATCCCGGTTCGCACCGAGGACGGCCGAAAAATCCGCCGCGCCTTTATCGCGACGCCCGGCCACAAGCTGGTGTCGGCGGACTATTCGCAGATCGAATTGCGGCTATTGGCCGAGATCGCCGACATCCCCGTGCTGAAGCAGGCATTCCGCGACGGGCTCGACATTCACGCCATGACGGCGTCCGAAATGTTCGGCGTGCCGATCAAGGACATGCCGGGCGAGGTGCGTCGCCGCGCGAAGGCGATCAATTTCGGCATCATCTACGGCATCTCGGCTTTCGGGTTGGCGAACCAGCTCGGCATCGCCCGCGAGGAAGCCTCCGCCTACATCAAGAAGTATTTCGAGCGCTTTCCGGGCATCCGCGCCTATATGGACGAGACCAAGGAATCATGCCGCAAGAACGGCTATGTCACCACGCTGTTCGGCCGGAAGATGTACTACCCCGACATCAAGGCCTCCAACGCGTCGGTCCGCGCTTTCAACGAGCGCGCGTCGATCAATGCGCGCCTGCAAGGCACCGCCGCCGACATCATCCGCCGCGCCATGATCCGAATGGAAGACGCGCTGGCGGCGAAGAAACTCTCGGCGCAGATGCTCTTGCAGGTGCACGACGAACTGATTTTTGAAGTGCCCGACAATGAAGTGGCGGCGACGTTGCCGGTGGTGCAGCATGTCATGCAGGACGCACCGTTCCCGGCGGTGCTGCTGTCGCTGCCGCTGCAGGTCGACGCGCGCGCCGCCAATAATTGGGACGAGGCGCATTAGCCACACTGTCATCGCCAGAAATGTCCTCGGAGCAATATACGAAATGACATCGCGGTTCGGCGCGCGCTAGAAACTTGCGCATTCCTTCCGCGGGTCTCCCATGCCTCACATTGCAACGCTGCTCGGTTTTGCGCTCGTCTCGCTCGGCATCGTGCTGACGCCGGGGCCGAACATGATCTACCTGATCTCGCGCTCGATCACGCAAGGCCCGGTGGCCGGAATCGTCTCGCTCGGCGGTGTAGCCCTCGGTTTTGTGTTCTACATGCTGTGCGCGGCGTTCGGCATCACGGCGCTGCTGTTCGCCGTTCCCTACGCCTATGACGCGCTGCGTTTTGCCGGCGCCGCCTATCTGTTGTGGCTGGCGTGGCAGGCGGTCAAGCCGAATGGCCGCTCGCCGTTTCAGGTGAAGAAGCTGCAGGTCGACGGCCCGCGCAAATTGTTTGCAATGGGGTTCGTCACCAATCTTTTGAACCCGAAGATCGCGATGCTGTACCTGGCGCTGTTGCCGCAGTTCATCGATCCCGCTGTCGGCAGCGTGCTGACGCAGTCGCTGGCGCTGGGCGCGATCCAGATCGTCATCAGCGTTGGCGTTAACGCCATGATTGCGCTCGCTGCCGGATCGATCGCGCGCTTTCTCGGCACACGGCCGAGTTGGCTGCGGGTGCAGCGCTGGCTGATGGGGACCGTGCTGGCGGGGCTTGCGGTGAAGATGGCGTTCGAGGCGAAGCGGGCGTGATGCCCTTCCCCTCTCCCACAAGGGGAGAAGGAAGAAAGCAAGGTGCGTCCGCTAATCCAGCTTCGCTTCCATGCCGCGCTTCGTGGCCGGGCGGGCCATCAGTGCGTTGTACCAGCGCTCGACGTTCGGAAAATCCTTCAGCTCCACCTTGTGGCGCGGGTGGCGCCAGGCCCAGCCGAGGATGGCGAAATCGGCGACCGATAAGGCGTCGGCGACGAATTCGCGCCCCTCCAGCCGGCGGTCCAGCACGCCATAGAGCCGGCGGGTCTCGGCCATGTAGCGCTTCAGGCCGTAGGCGCGGTCGGTTTCATTCTCCAGCGCGATGAAATGATGCACCTGGCCCGGCATCGGCCCGAAACCGCCCATCTGCCACATCAGCCATTCATAAACCGGAATACGCTCCGCCAGCGGCTTCGGCAGGAACTTGCCGGTCTTCTCGCCGAGATAGAGCAGGATCGCGCCGGACTCGAAGATGCCGACCGGCTTACCGCCGGGACCGTCCGGATCGAGGATCGCGGGAATCTTGTTGTTCGGGCTCAGCTTGAGGAAACCGGGCGCCATTTGCTCGCCCTTGGTGATGTTCACCGGGATTACCTTGTAAGGCAGCCCCATTTCCTCCAGCGCAACCGAGATCTTGCGGCCGTTCGGCGTGTTCCAGGTGTGCAGTTCGATCGTCATTTACGGTTTCCCCCACAAAAAGCTTGGTCATCCCGTACCCCGGAACCTCCGGGCCTTACAACCCGCGCTTTCAACGGGGCGCCCCTGCGAAAGCAGGACGCATGCGCCACTGTTGACGGCACGAGATCAGCGCTGGAATGTGCCCGGCAGCGCCGATAGATTGCGCCCCGCCTGAACCGCCTTAGGAAAACCGCCTTGTCCAAATCCGCCTCCCGCGCCCGCCTCGCCGAGATCATCCGCAAGCGCTCGTTCGGCCGCGGCGAGATCACGCTGGCCTCGGGCCGCAAGAGCGACTTCTATTTCAACCTCAAGCCGACCATGCTCGACCCCGAAGGCGCGGCGCTGCTCGCCGAGCTGACCTATGAGGCGCTCAAGGACGACAATCTCGATTTCGTCGGCGGGCTGGAAATGGGTGCGGTGCCGCTGGCGGGCGCGATCGCGCAGCTGTCCTGGATCAAGGGGCATCCGATTGCGGCGTTCTTCGTGCGCAAGAAGCCGAAGGAGCATGGCGCCCGCCTCGCGGTCGAGGGGCTCGCCAAGGGCGAGACCCTGCAGGGCAAGCGCATCGTGATCGTCGAGGACGTCACCACGACCGGAGGCTCGGCACTGAAAGCAGTCGAGGCCGTGCGCGAGGCCGGCGGCGAGATCGTGCTGGTGTTGACCATGGTCGACCGAGAGGAAGGCGCGACGGAAACCTTCGCCGAGGCAGGGCTGGAGTTTCGCTCGCTGTACAAGGCGGGTGAATTTTTGAAGGGGTGAGGGCTCGTCCTCTCCGCACGCGCTGCCGTCATGTCCGAGCTTGCCCCGGGCATCCACGTACCGCGGTTGGATGGTTGGCCCGGGCCAAGCCCGGCCATGACGCAGAGCGAGCGCCTGCCACGCTTTCTCCGCATTTCTTTTCCAGCTTCTCGCCGTGAGTAAAAGCTCATTTACCATCGCCCATTAAGGTTACCCCGGACTGAAGTCTGTCGCGCTTCAGCGCGTTTGTTGGGTGGAGTTGGCGTTGCGTACAGAATTGGCTTTTTCACGCGTGCTGCGCCGCGCGACGCTTGTGGCCGCCGCGACCCTTGCGGGCGCCCTCATGCTGAAGCCTGCCAGCGTATCCGCTGAGGGCCTGTTCGATTTCCTGTTCGGCGGCATACAAAAGCAGCAGTCGCGGCAAGCGCCTTCGAACTTCTTCGCCGATCCGTTCGGCACGAATCAACCGTCTCACCCGACGCCAGCGCCGCGCGTCGCGGGTTCCGGACCTGCGTTCTGCGTGCGAAGCTGCGACGGCAAATATTTTCCCTTGACCATGCGCGGCAACGCCTCGCCGGTTCAGACCTGCCAGGCGTTCTGCCCGGCGAGCGTCACCAAGGTATTTTACGGCAGCAATATCGACAGCGCGGCCGCGGGCAATGGCGAGCGCTATGCCGACAGCGAAAACGCCTACGCCTATCGCAAGGCGTTGCGCGCCGATTGCACCTGCAACGGCCGAAGCCCGTCCGGGCTGGCGCCGGTCGATCTCACGCTCGATACCTCGCTGCGCTCCGGCGACGTCGTCGCCACCACAGACGGCCTGGTAGCCTATACCGGCGTTCGCTTGGGGGCCGACCAGACGGCGGAATTCACCCCCGTCGCCGCCTATCCCGGCCTCACGGCCGATGTCCGCGCACGGCTCGGTGAAATGAAGGTGGCGCCGGTCAGTGCAGAGATGGTCGCGGCCAACGCGCCGCTTCCCGAGACGAGACGCGATGTCGAACTGCCGACCGCCTCCATACCGAAGACGGTTGCGCCGAAGCCGGCGAAGCGGGCGGAAGTGAACTAAAGCGGGACTGACGATCTTCCACCGCTGGACCCGGACACAAAATATCGAAAACAACCCCATGCAAAGTAGAATGGGGCCGGGTTACGCGATTGATGCCCGAGTGCATTCACCGCCCGACGATCACCCCGATCACGTTCGGCGCCGACAGATATTTTTCCTCGATCGCCGCACGCGCCGCGGCGCGGTTTTCCGGCGTCAGCAAGCCGCGCTTCTCAGCAAGGATCATCCAGCAATATCCCCACCAGTCGGTCAGCATGCCCTGATCGTCGACCAGGTCGTAGCCCTGTTCGGCGGCGAAGATTCGCGCCTGCGCTTCGTCCAGCGCGTCGAGAAAGGCGTGGTCCTCGACCGAAAACAGCTCGTCGCTGAAATCGTCCGTGGTGTAGCCCCACACCGACATGCAGACCGAGTTGAACTCGCGGTCGATCGCGTCGTCGTCGACGGGCCGGCGGCGCGAGGCCTGATGCAGGCGCGACAGCGAGCGCGCGAAATCGGCGACACGGGTGAGAGCGAACTGATCGAAGGCGATAGTGGACATGTAGTCCTCGCAAACTCGGATAGACCATAAATGTTGTGTCAGCGATGTGCCGAATCACAATGATATATCAAATACTTGCTAAGATGTTCTTAATTTGTTCTGGCTGCACCTCGAAATATCAGCTATCGATGGTTGCCTCCCGGCGATTTTGCCGCAAACGATCGAACGATGGACGGGACAAAGGCCACCCAAATCCGCTTGCTGATACTGGAAGCGGTCGATGCGATCGAGCGGGCGCACGCGATCGTCTCCACCCTCGACAGTGACGATCAAGCCTCGCTTTCCGCATCTCTCGACGAGATATCGCTAGCCATGCACACCAGGCTGCTGCTGCAGCTCTACCTCTGTCACCCCGGCTTTAAAGAGGAAGGCCAAGTCTGGCACGGGCTGCGAATGTGAACGAGGGCCTCAATTCCTCACATCGCCGACAACAGCTTGTCGCCGCAATAATTGGCGTGGAACTTTCCGCCGCACTGCCGCTTGATCGCCGCACAACGCGCGGCGGGCGAAGCGCCTTGCGCGACACTGAACGAACAGCTCAGGCCGTCGGCACTCCTGGCGGCGTTGCCGGCGGCAAAGGCTGCGCTGGTCGCGCTGATGCAGACTACCAACAACGCTGTGGCGGCGATCTCGATCGTCAACCTCATGGCAGGCCTCCCGTTCTGGCGGCACGCGTTTCCTTCGCGCACTTGCGCCCGGCCACTCAAACCCCAGCGATCCCACAGGCTTTCGTGCCTCGATTATATCACCAAAAGCCGGCCACCGGTGCCGCGAAATCGGCCCGGTCCTTGCATAAAATCATACCAGCGCAGCGCACAACACACTCCGGCATACTCCGGCGTTTCGATTGCCGGGCAAGGCGCGTATCTTCGTTCTGAGTCTCAATCGCAGGAATCAACGTATTGCAGGAACAACTCCCAGGAAACTATCCGGCCAATTATCCGGCGATGGGCCAGCCGATCGATGAACTGGCGCTGGCCGAGATCAAGGGTGCGATCCTCGCCAAGCTCCGGCTTGCGATCGGCAAGGACGCCGGCATGGCGACACGGCGCGACTGGTACAAGGCCGCGGCGCTGGCGCTGCGCGACCGCATCGTGCACCGCTGGCTGACCGCAGAAAAGGAGAGCTACGACGCCGGCAGCAAGCGGGTCTATTACCTCTCGCTCGAATTCCTGATCGGCCGGCTGTTCACCGACGCGCTGAACAATCTGGGCCTGCTGCCGGTGTTCGAAGCGGCGCTCGGCGATCTCGGCGTCGGGCTTGACGACCTGCGCAAATGCGAGCCGGACGCGGCGCTCGGCAATGGCGGCTTGGGGCGGCTTGCGGCGTGCTTCATGGAGAGCATGGCGACGCTCGCCATTCCCGCCATCGGCTACGGCATCCGCTACGATTTCGGCCTGTTCCGCCAGATCATCGCGCAGGGCTGGCAGCACGAATACCCGGACGAATGGCTGAGTTTTGGCAACCCCTGGGAATTCCAGCGAGCCGAAGTGGTCTACCACATCCATTTCGGCGGCTTTGTCGACCACGTCGACGACCGCGGCCGCGACCGCGCCACCTGGCGTCCGGGAGAAACCGTGCAGGCTGTCGCCTACGACACCCCGATCGTGGGCTGGCGCGGCCAGCACGTCAACGCGCTGCGGCTGTGGTCGGCGCGCGCGCCCGACCCGCTGCGGCTCGACGTCTTCAACACCGGCGATTATCTCGGCGCCGTCGCCGAGGAGGCACGCGCGGAATCGATCTGCAAGTTCCTCTATCCGAATGACGAGAGCCCGGCGGGGCGCGAACTCCGGCTGCGGCAGGAATATTTCTTCGTGTCGGCCTCGCTGCAGGACCTGATCAAGCGGCACCTCGCTTCCGACGGGCAGTTGCGCAACCTCCCCTCCAAGGTCGCGGTGCAGCTCAACGACACCCATCCGAGCCTCGCCGTCACCGAGCTGATGCGCATCCTGGTCGACCTGCACAATTTCCGCTGGGACGAAGCGTGGAAGATCACGGTGGCGACGCTGTCCTACACCAATCACACGCTGCTGCCGGAGGCGCTGGAGACCTGGCCGGTCGAACTGTTCGAGCGGCTGTTGCCGCGGCATCTCGAAATCATCTACCGCATCAATACCGCGCATCTGGCGTTGGCAGATCAGCGTTGTCCCGGCGACATCGATTACCGCGCCTCGGTATCGCTGATCGACGAGAAGTCCGGACGGCGGGTGCGGATGGGGCAGCTCGCTTTCGTCGGCTCGCACCGCATCAACGGCGTCTCGGCGATGCATTCCGACCTGATGAAGGAGACCGTGTTCCACGATCTCAACCATCTCTATCCCGGCCGCATCACCAACAAGACCAACGGCATCACCTTTCGCCGCTGGCTGATGCTGGCCAATCCAAAACTGACGGAGCTGCTGCGCGAAGTCTGCGGCGAGGCCGTGCTGGACGACTTCTCGCTGTTCGAACGGCTAGAGGCGCGCGCCAGCGACAACTCATTCCAGCAGCGTTTTCGCGACGTCAAGCATCAGAACAAGGTTGCGCTGGCACGGCTGATCAACGAGCGGCTCCGGATCAAGATCGATCCCTCGGCGCTGTTCGATATCCAGATCAAGCGCATCCATGAATACAAGCGGCAACTGCTCAACGTCGTCGAGACCGTCGCGCTGTATCAGGCGATCAAGGACGAACCGCAGCGCGAGTGGGTGCCGCGGGTCAAGATCTTCGCCGGCAAGGCGGCGGCGAGCTATCGCTACGCCAAGCTGATCATCAAGCTGATCAACGACGTCGCCGAAGCCGTCAACAACGACCCTGATGTCGCAGGAAGGCTGAAGGTCGTCTTCCTCGCCGACTACAATGTCAGCCTCGCCGAGGTGATCATTCCGGCCGCCGATTTGTCCGAGCAGATTTCGACCGCCGGCATGGAAGCCTCCGGCACCGGCAACATGAAGCTGGCGCTCAACGGCGCGCTCACCATCGGCACGCTTGACGGCGCCAATATTGAAATCCGCGACCATGTCGGCGCTGAGAACATCGCGATCTTCGGCATGGAGGCCGGCGACGTCATGGTCCGCCGCAAGCAGGGGCTGGACGCGACGGATGTGATCAGCCGCTCGCCACGGCTGGCGCGGGCGATTACCGCCATCGAGAGCGGCGCCTTCTCGCCCGACGATCCCGCCCGCTTTGCTTCCATCGGCCACGCGCTGCGCTATCTCGATCACTACATGGTCTCGGCCGATTTCGATTCCTACTACGCGGCCCAGCGCGGCATCGACGCCCGCTGGCAGGTAGTGCCGGCCTGGACCCGCGCCTCGATCCTCAACGTCGCGCGGATGCCGTGGTTCTCCTCCGACCGCACGATCCGGGAGTATGCCGAAGATATCTGGAACGTGCCGGTGCGCGCGGCCGCGCCGGTGCCGGAAGTCGGCGCCCAGCGCGGGGCGACGCGGTAAATCCCGGCCGGCGGGAATCCATTACCTCTGGCGTCATTGAAATCGGCGGAATAGTCGCGATACTGCATCCTCGTCATTGCGAGCGGAGCGAAGCAATGACGGCGTTTGCGGCAACTGCGTCGCGCCTCTCAAGATCGAAGAGTATCAATGCTGACAAAAGCCCCGCATCTTTTCGACGACGCCACGCAGATCACCGCCGGCGATAGCTGCTGGCAGGGCAAGACCAGCCCGGACTACTGGGCCTTTGTCGGCCCGTTCGGCGGCTGCACGGCCGCCACCATCCTGCGCGCGCTGATCGACCATCCGCAGCGCTCGGGCGATCCGCTGTCGCTAACCGTGAATTTCTGCGCGCCGATCGCCGAAGGCGCGTTCGATCTCGACATTCGCGTGGTCAAGGCCAACCGTTCGAGCCAGCATTGGTGCGTGGAGATGACGCAAGGCGGCGGCGACGTCGCGACGCTGGCGACCGCCGTGTTCGCCGAGCGCCGTCCATCCTGGTCGCACCAGCAGGCGGCGTTTCCGGGCGCCATCCCGTTCGAGCAGGCGCGCGCGTTTCCGAACACGCCGATGACGTGGACACACCAGTATGATTTCCGCTTCGTCGAGGGCGAGCCGAGTTTCTACGGCTCGCCGGCGGCGTCGCCGCTCGACGCGTACTCAAAGCAATGGATCGGCGACCACGTGCCGCGAAAGATCGACATGCTGTCGCTGATGTCGATGTCGGACGCGTTCTTCGGCCGGGTATTTCTGGCGCGCCGGGAATTGATACCGTTCGGCACGGTCTCCCTGACGACCTACTTCCACACGTCGTCGGACGAACTCGCGGCCGAGGACATCACGCGGGTGTTGGCAGTGGCTGATGCCAAGATCTTCCACAGGAGCTATGGCGACCAGAACGGCGAATTGTGGTCGCCGTCGGGACGGTTGCTCGCGACGACGACGCAGATCGCTTATTTCAAGGCGTAGCGGCGTAGGGGTGGGCAAAGGCGCGTTTGCGCCGTGCCCACCATCCATCGAATCGTTGCCTTCAATGGTGGGCACGCTTACGCTTTGCCCACCCTACGATTCTTCGGAGGTCCGCTCTATGTCCGACGCCAACGCTGCCCGCATCGCGCTGCTCGGCGTCCCCATCGAGATCGGGGCCTCGCAACTCGGAACCTTGATGGGGCCGGACGCGCTGCGCACCGCGGGCATCGGCCGCATCCTCAATCAGCTCGGCTTTGCCGTCGAGGACCACGGCAACATGGCCAAGCCTGACGTTGCTCCCGATGAGGGCCCGCCGCCCGCAAATGCCAAATATTACGACACGATCAAGGGCTGGATCCGCGAGCTCAGCGAACGTTCCTATTCACTGGCGCGCTCCGGCGCCGTTCCGATCTTCATGGGCGGCGATCACTCGCTGTCGATGGGATCGGTGAACGGCGTTGCGCGCTACTGGCAGGAGCAGGGCCGGCCGCTGTTCGTGCTGTGGGTCGATGCCCATGCCGACTACAACACGCCGCAGACGACGGAAACCGGCAACATGCACGGCATGTCGGCGGCCTTCCTGTGCGGCGAAGGCGGCCTCGACGGGCTGCTCGGCAACCATCCCCGCGCCTCGATCGGTCCCGACAAACTCGACCTGTTCGGCATCCGCTCGATCGATCCGCCGGAAAAGCAGCTGGTGTTCGAGCGCGGCGTCGCGATCGCCGACATGCGCGCGATCGACGAGTTCGGCGTCGGCGTGCTGATCCGCAAGGTCATCGAGCGCGTGCGGGCGCAAAACGGCGTCCTGCATTTGAGCTTCGACGTCGATTTTCTCGATCCAGCCGTCGCGCCCGGCGTCGGCACCACGGTGCCAGGCGGCGCGACCTATCGCGAAGCGCATCTCATCATGGAACTGCTGCACGATTCCGACCTGGTGCGCTCGGTCGATATCGTCGAGCTCAACCCGTTTCTCGACGAACGTGGCCGTACCGCGCGCGTCGCCGTCGAACTGATCGGCAGCCTTTTCGGGCTGCAGATCACCGACCGGCGGACACCGACCAATGCGGTGCTGCCGGAAAACAAGTAGGCGCGGCGAGCGCTGCTGGATATGCGCGCCACGATGTTTGCCTCCATCGAGGCGCGAACGCACAGCGCAGCGTGAAACGAAAAGGGCGGCCCTCTCGGCCGCCCTCGTCGTTCTCGAATGGTGCGAGGCGATTACTCCGCCGCGAGCTTCAGATCCGGCGCAGCGGCGCGGACTTCGGCGTCGACCTGGGCTTCGAACTTGGCAAAGTTCTTCTGGAACATGCCGACCAGCGCGCGCGCGGTCTTGTCGAACTCGGCCTTGTCCTTCCAGGTGTTGACGGGATTGAGGATCTCGCTCGGCACGCCCGGCAGCGCCGTCGGCACCGCAAAGCCGAAATACTTGTCGGTGCGGAATTCGACATTGCGCAGGCTGCCGTCGAGCGCTGCGGTCAGCAGCGCGCGCGTGACCTTGATCGGCATCCGGCTGCCGGTGCCGAATTTACCGCCGGTCCAGCCGGTATTGACCAGCCAGCAATCGACATTGTGCTTGGCGATCAGCTCACGCAGCATGTTGCCGTAGACGGAGGGATCGAGCGGCAGGAACGGCGAGCCGAAGCAGGTGGAGAATTCCGGCTGCGGCTCGTTGCCGAGACCGCGCTCGGTGCCGGCGACCTTGGCGGTGTAGCCGGACAGGAAGTGATACATCGCCTGCGCCGGCGAGAGCTTTGCAATCGGCGGCAGCACGCCGAAGGCATCGGCCGCCAGCATCACGACGTTCTTCGGCTGACCGGCGCGGCCGGTGCGCGAGGCGTTCGGAATGAAGTCGAGCGGATAGGCCGAACGGGTGTTTTCGGTCTTCGAGCCGTCATCGAAATCGGGAACGCGGGTGCGTTCGTCCATCACGACGTTTTCCAGCACGGCGCCGAAGCGGTTGCTGGCGGCGAAGATCTGCGGTTCGGCTTCTTCCGACAGCTTGATGCACTTGGCGTAGCAGCCGCCCTCGAAATTGAAGACGCCGTCATTGCCCCAGCCGTGCTCGTCGTCGCCGATCAGCGTGCGGTTGGGATCAGCCGACAGCGTGGTCTTGCCGGTGCCGGACAGGCCGAAGAAGATCGCGGTGTCGCCCTTGGGACCGACGTTGGCCGAACAGTGCATCGGCAGCACGCCCTTGGCAGGCAGATAATAGTTCAGCGTCGTGAACACCGACTTCTTCATCTCGCCGGCATAATAAGACCCGCCGATCAGGACGATCTTGCGGGCGAAATCGATCGCGACGACGTTCTCCGAGCGCACGCCGTGACGTTTCGGATCGGCGCGGAAGCTCGGCAGGTCAATGATGGTGAGCTCGGGAACGAAATCCTGCAGCGCCGACGCCTCGGGGCGGATCAGCAGCGTACGGATGAACAGCGAGTGCCAGGCGAGCTCGGTGAAGACGCGCGTCTTGATCTGGAAGCTGGGATCGGCGCCGCCGTAGAGGTCCTGCGCGAACAGCTTCATGCCTTCGGCATGCTTGAGGAAGTCGGCATAGAGCGCGGAGAACTGATCCGCTGATATCGACTGGTTGCCGGCCCACCACATGTTCTTGTCGGTGGTCGCATCGCGAACCGTGAACTTGTCCTTGGGGCTGCGGCCGGTGAACTCACCGGTGTCCGCGCACAGCGCACCGTCGGCCGACAGCACGGCCTCGCCCGCCGCGAGTGAATATTGATAGAGCTGCGGCGCACCGAGATTCCAGTGCACCGTGTTGAGATTTCTTAAGCCGAATTTGTCGGCGCCGAAGGCACCGTTGCGTAGACCCGTCTCTTGCACGAAGAAATCCTCCTCGAACCCGCGTTACTCGAATCGCGCGCATCTCGCTTGACGCGCTCTGTCGCGGTGACCCCTGAATATAGCCTTCCGGCCTCGGTCCGGCGACCTAATACTGATGAACGCTGGGCTTGCCAAGCCGATCCACGCGATTTGGTTTATTCGAGCGAGGGCGGTTGATCTGCATCAATCGTTTGCTGCAGCGCTTTTCGTTGGTTTGCCGTCGTGGTTGCGCGACCATCCGTCGCTGCCCGGCCCGACTGAAAATTGCTGCGACGCACAATTAGAAAATTTCAACGCGCGGCACCCTCGCCGAGGTGAATATCGGCAGCCTCGACGCCGAGGCCTTTGGCAATCGCGTTGAGTTCGTCGGCGGTGTCGGGCAGTTGTGCGCAGCGCTTTCAGGCTCGCGGCCGACGGCAAGATCGACACCGCCTGACGCTTCAACAGCCAGACAACGGTTCGGAATCGCTGTGACGGCCGAGCTTCTCGCAGTGCGTCGCCAGATTGTTCAGGGATTGTCCGAGATCCGGATGACCGCCTCCCAGCGATTTTTCGCGGACGGAAAGCGCGCGCTTGAACAGCGGTTCGGCTTCGCCGTCCCTGCCCTGGTTGCGGTAGGCCTGCGCCAGATTGTTCAGCGCAGCGCCGACGTCGCGATGCGCGGGATCGAATTTTTCTCGAGGCTTTCGACTTGTGCCTGCGCCAGCGCGACGGCTTCGGTGTATTTGCCGGCGCGGCCGAGTTCGTTGATTTTGGCGCTAAGCGCGGCGACATCGCCCTTTTGCGCCAGCGACGGTGCGGAGAGGCACGTGCTCGACAACAGCGCGAGACACACTGAAAATATCAGTCGATTGCGGGATTTCATGCGGCTTTCGCTGGTCACCTTTGAACGGGCATGGATTAGGTCGCGGAAACGTCCGCGCCCCGTTCAAATCCGCTTTGGGTGCCGGCGTTAGCCCTCGTTAGCCCTTGGCCCGCGCCTCGCCCGCCAGCCGCACCAGCATCTTGCGCAGTGCCATGGCGCTGGTGACCCGTTCCGGGAAATCGAGCCGCAGCGTCGCCGTGCCGGCCTGCATGTCCATGCCGTCGGGGTCACAGCCGGTGCAGCACCAGTCGCCGGATTCTGCCCCCAGTAGTTTGGTCGCGTAGAGGTTCATCGCCTCGCGGTGATCCTCGTTCATATGCTCGACCGCGCCCTGCTCGGCTTCCAGCAAATCGGCGGCATCGCCGATCTCGGTCACAAACTGCTCCGGCTTGAGGTCGATGATGCGGCCAAAACCGGCGACCAGATGCAGGCCTGACGGGGCGATCCGAAAGAACGAGAAATCCTTGAAATCCACAAAGGCTTCCGCGGATGGATGGGCGTTGAGGTAGCGCCGGCGCAGGATTTTCGCCGTCTCGCCTGTGGCCTCCTCGGCCCGGCCCGCCAGCATGATTCGCGCGCCCTCCAGGGGATCGCCGGCGGCGCGCTCGTCCAACATCAGAGACACGCGGCCGTCGCCAAGAATATTTTTCGTATGCAGCGCGAGCCGCGAAATCAGCAGAATCGGGGATGCGTCGGCGTGGCTTGCGACGTTAACCAAGGAGCAATAGGGATCGCCGCTTTCGGGCATAAGGGTGGCGAGCGCGCCCTGCCGGCTGCGCCGCAGCAGCGAACGGGCAAGTTTGGAAGCTTCAAAATCGGCGGTGGGCTGCATGGTTCCTTTCCGGCCATCTTATTGCAAAAAGGGCCTTTTCTCGACCCGACAGGGTGCTATATGGGGGACGGCGTATCTCTGCAGAAACGTTTTGTGGAACTCGGTCACACTTCAGCCCAGCTTGCATTGCTCGTTGACCGTGTACGAAGCCCATTTATGCGGCGTCTGGCTGAATTGCCCGCCGTTTAAGCCACTCTCTTATTCGAAAGCAGGCTCATGCCCACAATCGCCCTGGTCGATGATGACCGCAACATTCTCACTTCCGTGTCGATCGCGCTCGAAGCCGAAGGCTATCGCATCATGACCTACACGGATGGTGCTTCGGCGCTCGACGGCTTCCGCACTTCGCCGCCGGATCTCGCGATCCTCGACATCAAGATGCCGCGCATGGACGGCATGGAAACGCTGCGCCGGCTACGGCAGAAGTCCGATCTGCCGGTGATCTTCCTGACCTCCAAGGATGAAGAGATCGACGAATTGTTCGGTCTCAAGATGGGTGCCGACGATTTCATCCGCAAGCCGTTCTCGCAGCGCCTGCTGGTCGAGCGTGTCAAGGCCGTGCTCCGCCGCGGCCAGCCCAAGGATCCGACCGCCGTGCCGAAGGAGCCGGATGCGCGTGCTCTCGACCGCGGCCTGCTGCGGATGGATCCGGAACGTCACACCTGCACCTGGAAGAACGAGCCGGTGACGCTGACGGTGACGGAATTTTTGATCCTGCAGGCGCTGGCGACCAGGCCCGGTGTGGTGAAAAGCCGCAACGCGCTGATGGACGCGGCCTATGACGATCAGGTCTATGTCGACGACCGCACCATCGACAGCCACATCAAGCGGCTGCGCAAGAAGTTCAAGGTGGTCGACGACGATTTCGAGATGATCGAGACGCTGTACGGCGTCGGCTATCGCTTCAAGGAAGCCTGATCTGCGTTTTACGGGCGGAAGTGCCGACTGACACATCCGCCCGTTCGACGTAGAAGCGTAGAATTACAGAGCGGCGCATCACAAACGGCAGTTTCAGCCCTTGCTAGATCGAACGCAGTCCGATCCCAGCCTGAACCACGAGGATGCTTCGGAGCTCCCCGATCGGGATCGCGTTGCCGACGTTAATCCGGGCGAGAAGGGGTGGCGGCGGCCGCTGGGCTGGCTGCGCCGGGCCGGGCAATTCTTCTTCGCGCTCTCCTTCTCCAGCCTCACGCGCCGAATCGTTTCGCTCAATCTGGCGGGCCTCGTCGCCCTGGTGGCGAGCATTCTCTATCTCTCGCAGTTCCGCGCCGGCCTGATCGACGCGCGCGCGCAGAGCCTGCTGGTGCAGGCCGAAATCATCGCCGGCGCGATTGCCGCCTCCGCCACCGTCGAAACCAACACCATCACCATCGATCCGGACCGCCTGCTCGACCTCAAGCCCGGCGAAAGCTACGGCGCGCCGGACGAATCCTCGGGGCTGGATTTTCCGATCAATCCGGAGCGCGTCGCGCCGGTGTTGCGGCGGCTGATCTCGCCGACCAAGACCCGCGCGCGCATCTATGGCGGCGACGGCGGCATGATTCTCGACAGCCGCAGTCTCTACGGCCGCGGCGACGTGTTGCGTTTCGAACTGCCGCCGCCCTCGACGGAGAAGCCGGGCTTCGTCGAGCGCGCCACGATCTCGGTCCGCACCTGGCTCAACCGCGGCGACCTGCCGCTGTATCGCGAACTCGGCCCCGAGAACGGCAAGGGCTACCAGGAAATCGTGCAGGCGCTCGACGGCGTCAAGAGCAGCATGGTGCGGGTCAACGACCGCGGCGAGGTGATCGTCTCGGTCGCAGTCCCCGTGCAGCGGTTCCGCGCCGTGCATGGCGCGCTGATGCTCTCGACGCAGGGCGATGACATCGACCAGATGGTGACCGCCGAGCGGCTGGCGATCCTGAAGGTCGGCGGTGTCGCCTCCGCCGTCATGATCGTGCTGTCGCTGCTGCTGGCGAGCACGATCGCAGGTCCGGTGCGGCGGCTGGCCGACGGCGCCGAGCGCGTCCGCCGGCGCATCCAGACCCGCGTCGAGATTCCCGATTTCACCCGCCGCCGCGACGAGATCGGCCATCTCTCGGGCGCGCTGCGCGACATGACGAATGCGCTCTATAGCCGCATCGAGGCGATCGAGATGTTCGCCGCCGACGTCGCCCATGAATTGAAGAACCCGCTGACCTCGCTGCGGTCGGCGGTGGAAACGCTGCCGTTGGCGCGCAACGACACCAGCCGCGCGCGCCTGCTCGAGGTGATCGAGCACGACGTCAAGCGGCTCGACCGGCTGATCTCGGATATTTCCGACGCCAGCCGCCTCGATGCCGAATTGCAGCGCCAGGACATGGCGCCGGTCGATATGCGCCGGCTGCTGACGACGCTGACCTCGGTCGCCAACGAAACCAGGCTCGGCCACGACGTCGCGGTCGAGGCGCGCTTTGAGGGCCGTGGAGCGACCGACACGTTCTCCGTGCCTGGCCATGATTCCCGGCTCGGGCAGGTGATCTCCAACCTGCTGTCCAACGCGCAATCGTTCTCCACGCCTGGCGGCAAGGTGCGCGTCACCTGCCGCCGCGCGCGCTCGGAAATCGAGATCGTCGTCGATGACGACGGGCCGGGCATCGGCGAGGATGCGCTGGAGCGCATCTTCGAGCGCTTCTATACCGACCGGCCGCATCAGGGCTTTGGCCAGAACTCGGGCCTGGGCCTGTCGATCTCCAAGCAGATCATCGAAGCGCATAACGGGCGGGTCTGGGCGGAAAATCGCCACGGCCCAGCCGATGCCGACGGCAGGCCGACGGTGGTCGGCGCGCGCTTCGTGGTGCGGCTGCCAGCGCCATGATGACGCAGGGCGCGAGCGTGCACGCCTCCGCGGTGCTGGTGGGCGACCGCGCCGTGCTGATCCGCGGGCCGTCAGGCGCCGGCAAGTCCCGGCTGGCCTTCGATCTGATTCTCGCCGGACGCGCCGGACAGCTTCCGCCGGCCGTTCTGGTCGGCGATGACCGTGTCCATCTCGACACAGTGGCCGGAGAATTGTGGGTCCGCCCGGCGCCGGAACTGGCCGGTCTGATCGAGGTCCGGGGCCTCGGCATCCGCCGCTGCGACTTCGCGATTGAGGCTATTGTCGGCATTGTGGTCGATCTCGCGGCCAGCGATGCGGAGCGCCTGCCGCCGCCGGAAGCACTCTCTATCCGCCTAAACGGTGTTTCACTACCGCGAATCCCCGTTGGAAGCGACTATGACCCCCTCCCGCTGATTGCAGCTGCCCTCACGACAACCGCAAGTTCAGATTCGGTCCAACCTTTGGATGATTGTTCGAAGGGGATTGGTAACCATATAAGCCCCAATATCGCCACCGATTAAACCGGCACAGGCCTCACTGTTTACCGCCAAGTACTGGAACAATAGCCAAGATGCCCTCTTGCGCGGGGCCTCTGGATGGTCAAAGTGGCGCGTTCGTGCGGTGCACCAAAAAGCACCCGCGAGGAGTTTCCGATGATTGGTCTAGTGCTTGTGACCCATGGGCGCCTTGCCGACGAGTTCAAGGCGGCGCTCGAACATGTCATGGGTCCGCAAAAACAAATTGAAGCCATCACGATTGGAGCCGAGGACGACTCCGATCTGTGTCGAAGCGATATCATCGAAGCGGTGAATCGCGTTGACAGCGGCGATGGTGTCGCCATCCTCACCGACATGTTCGGCGGCACACCTTCCAACCTTGCGATTTCCTGCATGAGCCGCCCCAAGGTGGAGGTGCTCGCAGGCATCAATCTTCCCATGCTGGTTAAGCTCGCCAAGGTGCGTGAAGAGCGCTCGCTTCCGGACGCCATCGCCATGGCCCAGGAAGCCGGCCGCAAATACGTCACCATCGCCAGCCGCGTGCTCGCCGGCAAATGAGCGACGAGGCCGCGCCCGAAAAGGAACTCGGGCCGAGCGTGCCTGCGGACGCCATTTCGCGGGAACTTCTCATTATCAACAAGCGCGGCCTGCACGCGCGGGCATCGGCGAAGTTCGTCCAGATGGTCGAACGCTTCAATGCCGAGGTCTGGGTGACGCGCGGCAACGAGACCGTGGGCGGCACCTCGATCATGGGATTGATGATGCTGGCGGCGGGACCGGGAACCACCGTTACGGTGTCGGCGAAGGGGCCGGAAGCGCAAGCCGCGGTCGACGCCATAGCCGCGCTGGTGGCCGACAAGTTCAACGAAGAAGGTACGTGAGCGGCATCAACGGTATTCGTAGGGTGGGCAAAGCGCAGCGTGCCCACCATTCAAGACAACGTTTTCGGAGAGATGGTGGGCACGCTTCGCTTTGCCCACCCTACGGCTCCACGGCCTGACACCATCAAAACGGGTTCGTCACAATCCCCCCGTCGACACGAAGCGCGGCGCCGTTGGTGGCGCTGGAGGCTTTCGAGCAGACGTAGCAGATCAGATTGGCAACCTCTTCCGGCTTGGCGTAGCGCTGCAACAGCGACGCCGGCCGGCGTTCGGTGAAGGTGCGCTGGACGAGATCGTCGACGGTGGTTCCTGCCGCCTCGGCGCGCGCGGCCAGACGGACCGGCGCCATCTCGACCCAGGTCGGGCCGGGCATCACCGAATTGACGGTTACGTTGGTGCCCTTGGTGGTCTCGGCCGCGCCGCGCGCAATGACGAGTTGCGCCGACTTGGAGAAGCCGTAGTGCACCATCTCCTTCGGGATATAGACGCCGGACTCGCTGGAGACGAACACGACGCGGCCCCAGTCCTTGTTATCAAGCATCCGCTTCAAATAATGCCGGGTCAGCCGGACCCCGCTCATGACGTTGACTTCAAACATCTTGGTCCAATCCGCGTCCTCGATGTCGAAGAAGCCCTTCGGCTCATAGATCCCGAGATTGTTGACGAGGATGTCGACGTCAGGGAATTGCTTCACGAGCGCGGCACAGCCCGCCGCGTTGCCGAGATCGAACGTCGCGGCATGCACCTTGGCCGACGGCGCAGCCTGTTGGACTTTTGCCACGGCCTCGCCGACCGCCGCCTTGTCGCGTCCGTTGACGATCACTTCCGCACCCATTTGCGCAAGCCCGATGGCGGTCGCGAGCCCGATGCCGCGCGTCGAACCGGTGACGAGCGCCGTCTTGTCCGTCAGATCGATATCCATGCGTTACCCCCCTTTTGATTTTCTTGTGGCTGCTTCTATTTGGCCGGCGGCACGATAAAGATGTTCCAGGCCGTCGCGGGGCCGGGGTAGCCTAAGAAGTATCGCCGCGTAGTCATCACCATGCGCTCGGCATTGGCGGCATGGGCCTTCATCCACGCCTCGCATTTTTCCAGCTTCCAGTCGCCGACCTCGCAGATGCCGATGAAACCCGATCGCTTCGCGTCGTCGAGCGAAGTCAGACCGGACGACCATGGCTCGTCAGGGGTCAGCGGCGCCGGATGATCGGGGCTGTAGAAGGTGACGGGCTGGCCGGTATCGGTGTAGGCCGCGACCACCGGCCAGCGTGAATAAAAGCGCGTGTGCCAGGCTTCCGTCAGTTCGCGGGCGAGTTCGGAGCGCGCCCGGTAGGTCGCGCCTGCCGTGCGCTTTTCATTCATTTCATGGGCGACGATCTTTGGCGAGGCCGCCAGCACGACGAGCGAAATCACCAGCCAGGTCACCGTCAGGTTCAACAGCGCAATTTTGCGAACCCGCACCGCGGGGATTGCGATCAGCGCGAGCGGCATCAGGAAGAACAGCGAAATGCCCCAGTCGGTCTTGATGTAGACGTGGAATATCAGGGCGCCGAGCGGCGGTCCGATCGCCACCACTGCCTGGATGACCCAGACATTGAGCGCCTGGGACATGTTCACGCCGGAACTGGCGCCACGCGCCAGGGCCGGAAACGGTGTCAAGCGCAACGGCCGCCAGCCAAGCGCGATCGCGCCGAGCACCACCGGCAAGGCCAGCAGTGCGAGATTATGCTTGACATAGCCCAGCGCGAGATCGTCGATCATCGCGCGGTCGGTGAGCGAATACGTATCGCCGGCATAGGTGAGCGGGACGAAGTCGACCTGCTTCAGCCACATCAAGTGCGGCAGCATTGCCACCACGAGCGTGGCAATCGCGACCCACGGCGCGGGCGAGCGCAGGAATTGCAAGCGCGCAGGATGGATCAGCGCGGCAAGACCGATAGCGCCGATCATGGTCAGCACCCAATATTTGGTCATCAGCGCCAGCGCACCGGCGAGCCCGAGCCACACGCCAGACCTGATGCTGCGCTTCTCGAACGCGTCGAGATAGGCCAGCACGACGAGCGGCAACGTGACGAGCTGCAACAGGTCCGGATTGTATTTGAAGCCCTTGAAGTTGAAGATCGGATAGAGCGCCAGCATCACCACGACGAAGAACGCGCGGCGGCGATCGACCACACGCAACGCCAGCCACCAGCAGATCACGAGCCCGCAACCGAGCGTCGCCATCGCCAGCGCATAGGTCGCCCAGTCCGTGACCGGAAAGAGCATGAACCAGACGCCTGCGACCCATCCGGACAGCGGCGGGTGCTTGCCATAGCCGAGCAGGAACTTCTGCCCCCAGGCGAAGGCTTCCGCGACGTCCATATGGACGTCCTGCCCGGTCTTCAGATTGACCAGAATCAGCGTCCACAGGACCGCGTGAACCGCCGCAAAGCCGGTCACCAGCCACAGGCCGGCTTTGGGATCGCTGGCGCGCGAGGCCAGCCATGCCCCGAGCCGCCGGATCGTGGGAATGCGCTTGCCGCGCGCGGCCGTGGGCAAAATGGATGCAGTCGACATGGCCCCGTGCCTAGCGCGTTTTCGGGCGAAGTGGAATTAGCTTGGCGTGAAGAAACCCCCTTGAAAAACAGCAATATGGTTGCCGCCCGGGGGTGTGAATGCTATCCCGCGCCCCATGACAACTGCCCCCATTTCCAACATCCGCAACTTCTCCATCGTCGCCCATATCGACCATGGCAAATCGACGCTGGCCGACCGCCTGATCCAGATGACGGGCGGGCTGACGGACCGTGAAATGGCGGGCAAGGAACAGGTGCTCGATTCCATGGATATCGAGCGCGAGCGCGGCATCACCATCAAGGCGCAGACGGTACGGCTGAACTACCGCGCCAAGGACGGCAAGAATTACATCTTCAACCTGATGGACACGCCCGGCCATGTCGACTTCGCTTACGAAGTCTCACGGTCGCTGGCGGCCTGCGAAGGGGCGTTGCTTGTGGTCGACGCCAGCCAGGGCGTCGAGGCGCAGACGCTTGCCAACGTATATCAGGCGCTCGACAACAATCTCGAAATCGTGCCGGTCCTCAACAAGGTCGACCTGCCCGCGGCTGAACCTGAGAAGATAAGGCAGCAGATCGAGGACGTGATCGGCATCGACGCGTCGGACGCCGTGATGATCTCGGCAAAGACCGGCCTTGGCGTGCCCGACGTCCTGGAAGCCATCGTCACCCGCCTGCCGCCGCCAAAGGGCGACCGCGATGCGACGCTGAAGGCGCTGCTGGTGGATAGCTGGTACGACGTCTATCTCGGCGTCGTCGTGCTCATTCGCGTGGTCGACGGCACCATGAAAAAGGGCCAGCGCATCCGCATGATGGGCACCAACGCAGCCTATGACGTCGAACGCGTCGGCTTTTTCACACCGAAGATGGAGCAGGTCGACGAGCTCGGTCCCGGCGAGATCGGCTTCATCACCGCAGCGATCAAGGAAGTCGCCGATACGCGCGTCGGCGACACCATCACCGACGATCGCAAGCCGATCAGCGAGATGCTGCCAGGCTTCAAGCCGGCAATCCCAGTGGTGTTCTGCGGCCTGTTTCCAGCCGATGCCAACGATTTCGAGACGCTGCGTGGGGCGATGGGCAAGCTGCGGCTCAACGATGCGAGCTTTTCCTACGAGATGGAAACATCAGCCGCGCTCGGCTTCGGCTTCCGCTGCGGCTTTCTCGGGCTGCTGCATCTGGAAATCATCCAGGAGCGGCTGTCGCGCGAATTCGACCTCAATCTGATCGCGACCGCGCCGAGCGTGATCTACAAGATGCACCTGACCGACGGGCAGGAGATCTCGATCCACAATCCCGTCGACATGCCCGACGTGGTCAAGATCGCCGACATCGAGGAGCCGTGGATCGAGGCCACGATCCTCACCCCGGACGAATATCTCGGCAGCGTGCTGAAACTTTGCCAGGACCGCCGTGGCGCCCAGAAGGAGCTGACCTATGTAGGCTCCCGCGCGATGGTGAAATACGACCTGCCGCTCAACGAAGTCGTGTTCGATTTCTACGATCGCCTGAAATCGGTCTCCAAGGGCTACGCCTCGTTCGACTATCACCTGACCGATTACAAGGTGGCCGATCTCGTCAAGATGCAGATTCTCGTCAACAACGAGCCGGTTGATGCGCTGTCGATGCTGGTGCACCGGACCCGTGCGGAAGGCCGCGGCCGCGCCATGGTCGAGAAGATGAAGGAACTGATCCCGCCGCACATGTTCCAGATCCCGATCCAGGCCGCGATCGGCGGCAAGGTGATCGCCCGCGAAACCGTCCGCGCGCTGCGTAAGGACGTCACCGCCAAATGCTACGGCGGCGACATCACGCGCAAACGCAAACTTCTGGAGAAGCAGAAGGAAGGCAAGAAGAAGATGCGGCAGTTCGGCAAGGTCGACATCCCGCAGGAAGCGTTCATTGCCGCGCTGAAGGTGGATAGCTGAGGGACGTGAGACAAAGGAAATTGTAGGGTGGGCAAAGCGCAGCGTGCCCACCATCCATCCAAATCGGAGCCTCGATGGTGGGCACGCTTCGCTTTGCCCACCCTACGACTTCGCCGATCGCCTCACGACACGCGCAGGACATAGAATTTCGAATCGACGGTCATGACCGGAAAAGCCTTGGGCAGACCGGCTTTTGGCAGCTCCCTGAAATCCCGCTTTTCATAGAATCGATGCGCCGCCAGGAATTTGTCCGTGGTGCCGAGAAATATCTCGGCAACGCCCCGCGCGTTGGCATGCGCCAGCAGCACGTCAAGCAGCTTTCCCGCCACGCCCAACTCCCGGCCGCGAAACGGCGCGGCAACAAACATCTTGCGCAAGGCCGTTTGTCTTGAACCGATATCCTTCAATCCGACCGTGCCGACGACTTCGCCATTGGATCGAGCCACCCAAAAGCCGCCAGTCCCCGACTGATAGAACTCGGGAATATCAGTGAGATCAGGCTGATCGGCTTCCGTGATGGGGATGCCAAATTCGCGTTGCTGGATTGGCAGGATGACATCCAGGACTCCTTGCTGATCAGCCTCGGAAAACGCGGTGACAAGAATTTCCTGCATGGGTGTCCTGCCGTTTTATCAAGCTGGCGCATCAAAGCGCAGACGCATATCTGGGCTTAGCGAGCCCGATAGACAATCCTCGAACGGGCAGGCGTAAGATCATTGCGCGAGTGCGACAGATAGGCCACGATCTCCCTCGCTCAGATCAAAAAGACAAAAAGAGCTAAGGAAACGCATGAGCAAGTCCTTCGGATTTTCCTACGGCTGGGTCGTGGTCGGCGCGGGAGCGATGATGACCTGCGTTGGCTTCGGCGCGATGTTGTCGCTGGCCGTGTTCCTGCAGCCGATTTCGGAAGCCATGGGCTGGTCGCGCAGCGGCGTCTCGGCGGCGGCGACGATCGATTTCCTTTGCATGGGACTGGCCGCGTTCTTCTGGGGCGCGCTGTCCGACCGGTTCGGTACCCGCATCGTCGTGCTATCAGGCACGCTGTTGCTGGGAGCCGGCCTGATCGCGGCGAGCCAGGCCACCACGCTCTGGCAGTTCCAATTGGCGTTCGGCGTCCTGATCGGGATTGCCGCCGGCAGTTTCTACGCGCCGATGATGGCAGCCGCGAGCGCCTGGATCGAGGATCACCGCAGCCTCGCGGTTGCGCTGGTGTCGGCTGGCATGGGCGTGGCGCCGCTGACGGTCGCGCCGTTCGCGAGCTGGCTGATCACCACCTACGACTGGCGCACGGCGATGCTGGTGATCGGCATCGTGGCACTGGCGCTGCTGATTCCGGCTTCGCTGCTGGTGCGCCCAGCGCCGCAGGCCGCGGCGTCTGCAACAGCAGGCGTGGACGGCGCGCCTGACGTGCAGTGGACGGCCGCCCAGGCATTCAAAACCCCGCAATTCATTACGCTCGCGCTCGCGCATTTCGCCTGCTGCGCGGCGCATTCGGGGCCGATCTTCCACATGGTGAGCTACGCCATGGTCTGCGGCATCGCGCCGCTAACCGCCGTCACCGTCTATAGTCTTGCCGGGTTCTCCGGTCTTGGCGGACGTCTGCTGCTCGGCGCGCTGGCCGATCGCATCGGCGCCAAGCAGGTATTGGTCGGCGGCCTGTTCGTGCAGGCCTTGTCGGTCGCGAGCTATCTCGCCGTCGGCCAACTCGGCGAATTCTATGCGCTGTCGGTGGTGTTCGGCCTTGCCTATGGCGGCGTGATGCCGCTCTACGCGGTTCTGGTGCGCGAATATTTCGGCGCGCGGATCATGGGCACAGTGTTCGGCGCCGTCTCCGCCTTCGCCAGCCTCGGCATGGCGCTGGGGCCATTGGCCGGCGGATGGGTGTTCGACACCTTCCACACCTACAACTGGCTCTATGTCGGCTCCTTCGCCATCGGCATCGCCGCCGTCGCCGTGGCGCTGAGCTTCCCGTCGGCCAGGCGGCCGTCGCAACCGTCGCTCGATCTGGGGCGGGCGACGGCGTGAGAGGTCGGCAATCTCCGCCGCCTTGATCGATGGCGACGGATGGGCCACCATCCTACCCAAGAACAAGAGAACGCGAGGAAGCGCATGAGCAAGCATCCCGGCCTCGACCTCGCCGAGCGTGCACGCGCACTTGCTCCCCTGATCGCACGCGATGCCGACGAGATCGAGCGGACGCGGCGGCTGACATCAGCGGTGACGCAGGCGCTGATCGAGAACGGGCTTTACCGCGCGCTGCTGCCCAAGAGTTTTGGCGGCATCGAGGCCTCACTCGAAGCGTTCATGCAGATGCAGGAGGAAGTCGCCAAGGCAGACGCCTCGACCGCGTGGTGCCTTGGCCAGTGCAGCGTCTGCGCGATGACCGCGGCCTATCTCGATCCCGACGCCGCCAACGAAATCTTCAACGTCGCGCCCGGCATTCTGGCCTGGGGCGCGATCAACCATGAAGTGCAGGCAGTTCCGGGCGGCTACAAAGCCAGCGCGCGCTGGGATTTTGCCTCCGGTTCGCGGCAGGCGAGCTGGTTGGGCGCCCATGTCCGCGTCGTCGAGGCCGACGGCACGCCGCGGCGCAAGCCGGATGGCTCGCCGGAGATCCGCACCATCCTGTTTCCGGTGACCAGCGCCACGATGTACGACGTCTGGGACGTGATCGGTCTGCGGGGTACCGGCACCGATTCCTATTCGGTCAACAACCTTTTCATCCCTGAAAAATTTGCAGCGCTTCGCGACGAACCGCAGGCGCGGCGCGAAAGCGGGCCGCTGTACAAGCTCTCCACCAACATGGTGTTCGGCATGGGCTTTGCGGCGACCTCGCTCGGCGTCGCCCGCGCGACGCTTGATGCAGCGATCGACCTGGCGCGCGCCAAGACGCCGCAGGCGCTGAAGGCGATGCGCGACAACAATGCCGTGCAAGGAGTGATCGGCCGCACCGAGGCGAGCTTGCGCGCGGCGCGCGCCTATCTCTACGCGACCGCCGCCGAAGTCTGGCGTGATCTGGCGCGCGGCGAGGCCGCCACGGAGGCGCATCGTATCGCGCTGCGTATCGCGACCACCTGGACCATCCATCAATCGGCTGCCGTGGTCGACACCGCCTATCGCATGGCGGGCGCCACGGCCGTGTTCAACGCCAACAAGTTCGAGCGCCGCTTTCGCGACATGCATGCAATCGCGCAGCAGATCCAGGGCCGCGACGCCCACTATGAAGACGCCGGCAAGGCGATCCTGTCAGGCGACCTCGATACGCCGCCGACGGCGCGTTGAGGCGGCCGTCCCGGCTCGCGCGGCGCGAAGGCTCCGCTCGGAACCCCCTCGCAAGGTGTGCGTTGCTTTTTCAGCAACCGCAACAACGAGGAGACACCGCATGCCCCGTGGTGACAAATCGAGCTATACGAACAAGCAGAAACGCAAGGCCGAGCATATCGAGGAAGGCTACGAAAAGCGCGGCGTCAGCAAGGACGAAGCCGAGCGGCGCGCCTGGGCGACCGTCAACAAGGAAACCGGCGGCGGCAACAAGAGCGGCTCAGGCCGCGGCGTCAAGGATACCAACGTCGCGGCGAAAAAGGGCGGCCGGATCGGTGGCCCGCGCGGTGGCAAGGCCGCAGCCAGACGGCCCGCAGCGGCACGATCGCGTTCCGCCAAGAAGGCGGCTGCAACGCGCAAGCGCAAGGCGGCCGCGAGATCCGGCGCCCGCAAAACGGCGCGAAGGAAGTAGGATTTCGATCCCGCTTCCGTCCGCCCGCCTCCTGCCCTAGGATGATGGCGACGGCCACGGCAGGATGTGCTGACAGCGCGATGAAGAAGGCAGCAAAGAAGAAAAGCATCGCCAAAAAGCCGAGCGCTGTCACGCGAGACGCCGCGGTGGACGCCGTCTTCGGCACCTACCCCACTCCGGTCAAATCAAAACTGCTGGCGCTGCGCCGGCTGATCCTCGATACCGCCGACGCCACCGAGGGCGTCGGCGCGCTGGAAGAGGCGCTGAAATGGGGGCAGCCGAGCTATCTCACCACCGAGAGCAAGAGCGGCAGCACGATCCGGATCGACCAGGTGAAGGCGGAAGCCGGCCGGTACGCGGTCTATTTCCACTGCCAGACCGATCTGGTCGAGACTTTTCGCGAGCTCTATCCGGAACTGCGCTATGGCGGCAACCGCAGCATTCTGCTCGACGCCGGCGAGAAGCTGCCCGAGAAAGCGTTGCGCCACTGCGTCGCGCTGGCGCTGACGTATCATTTGCGGAAGCGGCAGGCGGCCAATAGACGCGCGTAGCCCGAATGGAGCGAAGCGAAATCCGGGACAGCGTTATCAGCGGACTTACCCCGGATTGCGCTTCGCTCCATCCGGGCTACGCTTGCGACTAAGCCACCAGCGCCGCACCTGCCGGCGAGTTCCAGTTGCCTTGCGTCTTCAACATGCCCACGATCTCCGCATTGGGCCGCGCGCGGCTGAACAGGAATCCCTGCCCCTCGTGGCATCCCTCGTTGCGCAGACAGTTTACTTCGGCTTCGGTCTCGACGCCTTCCGCCGTGATCGTGACGCCCAGGCCCTTGCCGAGGCTGATGATCGAACGCACGATCGCCTGCGCGTCGGGGTTGGCGGCGAGGTCGCGCACGAAGGACTGGTCGATCTTGATCTTGTCGAACGGAAAGCTGCGCAGATAGCTCAGGCTGGAATAGCCAGTGCCGAAATCGTCCATCGAGATGCGGACGCCGAGCGCGCGCAGCGCATGCAAAGTCGCCAGCACCTCGCTGCTCTTTTCCAGAAGCAGCGTCTCCGTGATCTCGAGTTCCAGGCGCTTCGCCGGCAGGCCGGACTGCTTCAGCGTATCCGTTACCAGCGCCAGCAGATTGCCGAGACGGAACTGCAGCGGCGACAGGTTGACCGCGACGTGAACGTCATCGGGCCATTGCGCCGCATCCGTGCAGGCGCGGCGCAGCATCAAACCGCCGACGGCGTTGATTAGCCCGGTTTCCTCCGCAACGGGGATGAATTCGGCCGGCGAGATCATGCCGCGCTCGGGATGCGGCCAGCGCACCAGCGCTTCGAATCCGGTGATGCGCCCGCTCGCAAGATCGACCAGCGGCTGGTAATAGGGCCGCAGCGCATCGCCGTGGACGGCCTCGCGCAGTTCGATTTCGATCTTGCGGCGGGTCTGGGCGCGCGCGTCCATTCCGGCCTCGAAGAACGAGAATGTGCCGCGCGAATCGTTCTTGGCGCGCGATAATGCGAGGTCGGCGTTCTTCAAAAGCTTCTCGGATTCATCGCCGTCGCCGGGCGACACCGCAATGCCGATGCTGGCGCCGATCACGACGGAATGCCCGTCCAGCAGGTAGGGATCGCCGATGGCGTCCAGGAGGCGCCTCGCCAGGAACGCCGCATCCTCAGGCCGCGTTACCCCGCTCTGGACGATTGCGAATTCGTCGGAGTTGAGCCGGGCCAGCACATCGTCGTCGCGCAGCATCGACCGCAATCGCTTGCCGACGCCGCGCAGGAGCTTGTCGCCGATGCCATGGCCGAGCGTATCGTTGACCGCCTTGAAATGGTCGAGGCCGAGCACGAGCACCGCCACCTGCTCGGCGTTTCGGCGTGTGCGCAGCAGGATGTCGTCCATCTGCTGACCCAGCAAATTGCGGTTCGGCAGCCCGGTCAGGCCGTCGTGCTGGGCCATGAACGTCAGCCGCGCCTCGGCGCGTTTGCGTTCGGTGGTGTCCATCAGCGCCAGCAGGATCGCAGGCCGATCGCCGTAAACGAGCTGGCGTGAATAGATCGCCAGATCGATCAGCGTGCCGTCGGCCCGGACATGCTTCCAGGTGCGCGCCGCGCGCTCGTCGCCGGTCCACGGCAGTCCGGCGTCGAAGGCCTGCAGGCTGCGGATCGTCAGCTTCTCGAATTCGCTGCGGCTGTAACCATAGTGCTGGGTCGCGGCATCGTTGACGGCGAGAATACGTTCGTCACCCAGCGCGCAGACGATCATCGGGACCGGATTGCTCTCGAACAGCAGCCGGAACGAGGCCTCCCGCTGTTTCAACTCGGTGATATCGACGCGCAGACCGATGATGCCGCCATCCTCGGTCAGGCGTTCATCGACCAGGATGACGCGGCCGTCGGCCAGCGTCTGCTCATGCCGCTCGCCCGGCTGGTACAGCTTCTTCAGCCGTTCGGCGATCCATTCTTCTTCACGCCCGATCGCCTCCGGGTAATCGCCGCGCGCAACGCCGACGCGGATCGTATCTTCCAGTCGCACGCCCGGGCTGAACAGCTCCGAGCTGCGCCGGTACATCTCCGCGTATTTCTTGTTCCAGAGAATGTAGCGGCCCTCGGCATCGAGCAGCACCATGCCCTGCGGCAGGATATCGATCGCCTCCCGCAAGCGCTCGTGCGATTTGCGCGCCTCCGCAAGGGCAGCCTTGAGCTCAGCGATGCGTGCAGCTTCGCCGGTCGCGTGCCGACGGCTGGCTGACAGTTTTACAGCGGGCTTTGCTGGCCGGCCGAGAAAGCGGACAATCGCCGTCTGCTTTGGCTTTCTGGTCTTTCTTGGCTTTTTCGGCATTGCTACGCTCTACTCGCACTCTGCGTGCAGTTTTCGGATAAGTTGTCTGAAAAAATAGTATCTCTTGTCGATGAAACTGGCCTCGTGCGTGGTCATGCATCGCCCGAAAAGAACGGCGACCGCACGCCTTGCGTGTATCGTCGATCGACGTGATCGGCAGGAGTCCGTAAAATCACGGGGCAAGATCGTCGCACCTGTGCCGCATGCACAAGGAATGCGCGAAACTCCGGGCATGCCCATGAAGATACGCCAACGATAGACAGGGTTACCGGACGGTTAAGAGCGGTGGTGATATAACGCCCATTCAACTCAAGGCAGCCGCCGCGGCCTGCGCTTCCGGCACGACGTCGTGATCGTAAAGCCTCTTTCGGAACGCCGCATGCGCCGATATCTCGGCATCGCGAACGCCGAGATCGGCATAGGAGGAATCGTAGCGCATGCCATTCTCGCGCGCACCGCGCTGAACCGCCGCCACCCGCTCACGTCGCAGCCGCTCATACGCCAGCAGCGCCGCCGGTACGCCGGCGCATGTCGTCTGCGCCAGAATTGTCGCCAGCGCCATGCCGTCCTCGATCGACTGGTTGGCGCCCTGGCCGAGATGCGGCAGCATCGGGTGCGCGGCATCGCCGAGCAGCGTCAACCGGCCGCACGTCCAGGTCGGCAGCGGCTCGCGGTCGTACAGCGCCCAACGGAATGTCTTTTCAACCTGACTCAACAACGACCCGATGCGCGGATCCCAGCCGTCGAACTCGCGTCGCAGCACATCGGGATCGCCTGGCGCAGACCAGGATTCCTTCATTTCCGCATCGGCCGGCACGAAGCCGACATAGTTGATGAGTTCGCCTGATCGCACCGGAAAGCTGAGGAAATGTTTTCCCGTGCCGAGCCACATCTGCCAGCAATCGGTCGGCCAGTGCGGAATGCGCGCATGCGGCAGCACGCCGCGATAGGCGACGGAGCCGTGAAAGACCGGCCGGGACGGCGGCGCGGCATAGGGCCGGAGTTCGGAGTGAATGCCGTCGGCGGCAATGACGACGTCACCTTCGGCGACCGCACCGTTGGCGAATGAAACACGCGCAACCTCGCCGGCCTGCTCAAAGCTTGTGGCGCGATGTCCCGTGCGCACCACACCTGATGGCAATGCGCGCGACAGCATCTCGACGAGGTCGGCGCGATGCATGCCGAAGGTGGCGTTCCAGCCCGCGGAGTCCGTCACCTGGACCGGGGCTATCGGCGCGCCGTCGTGGCGAAAATAATGAGAGCCGTGGCCGACCCTGGCGCCCCATCGTTCCACCTGATGTTCAAGGCCCACCCGTTGCAATTGCCGCACGCTGTTCGGCGTCAGGAATACCCCTGCCCCGACCTCGCCGAGAGCAGGTGCCTGCTCATAGACGGAAACATCGAAGCCGCGGGCAATCAGCGCGTTCGCGGCGAAGAGCCCGCCAATTCCGCCTCCAATGATCACGACAGTGAGTTGCGGCTGCGTCATTGTCCCACGCAAAAAATGCTTCGGAAGCTTGGTCGTTCAAGCTATCCTCCCTTGCTGCGAACACCAAGCGCCGACAGCTCAGACTGGACGGAATAAAACGGCAGCGGGAGGAGTTTGAATGCCCGGCTCTACGCCAGCTCTTCCCATTCGCCGTAGATTGGCGATCCTGACACTGCTTCTGGCCTTCTCCGTGCAGGATCACGCGCCGGCGCTGGCCGGTGATTACCCGGACCGTCCCGTAAAAATCGTCGTTCCATTTCCGGCCGGAGGAACGGCCGACGCGATTCCACGAATTGTGGCCGACTGGCTGTCACGCAAATGGAGCCAGCCTGTGGTCATCGAGAACCGCACGGGCGCCGCCGGGAACATCGGCGCCGAACAGGTCTACCATGCGGCGCCCGACGGCTACACCTTGCTCTCGTCACCGCGCCGCCGCTTGTGATCAATCACAATCTGTACCCCAGGCTAGGCTTCGATCCGACCAAGTTCGAGCCTGTCATCGTGATGGCCCATGTGCCGAATGCGCTGATCGTCAATCCTGATAACATCAAGGCATCGAGCGTGCCCGAGTTGATCGAATACCTGAAGGGCAATTCCGACAGAACCATCTGCGCCACGCAGGGCAACGGCACGACCTCGCATCTGACCTCGGAGCTGTTTCAGCTGATGGCAAAGGTAAAGCTGCGGCACATTCCCTATCGCGGCTCGGCGCCTGCGCTGCAAGGTCTTGTCGCCGGCGACGTCGACGTCATGTTCGACAATCTCGGCGTCTCGCTGGCGCTGGTTCAGGCCGGCAAGCTGAAACTGCTCGCGGTGGCCTCGTCCGATCGTCTTCCGGCGCTGCCGGATGTACCGACGATGGCCGAAACGCTTCCGGGTTTTCAAGCGGTCGCCTGGTACGGCATCGTGGCGCCGCCAAAAACTCCGAAGAACATCGTCGACAAGATCAATGCCGATGTGAACGAGGCATTGCGTCAGCCCGCGGTGCAGGACCAGCTCAAGAAACTTTCCGCCGGAATTTTCGGCGGCCCGGTCGACAAGGCATCTGCCTACATGCGCGAGGAAATCGACCGGTGGGCCGCGGTGATCAAGTCGGCCAATATAGAGCTTCAGTAAGGCCGGTTCTGGTTATCGCGATCCACGTGTGGAAATCCATTGCGCTGTATCGAGTACGAAACAGCGCCGCCGATCGCCGAGTTGAACACTGGTAGCTGGTTTGCTAGACTATGTTTGCCATGATGATCCGCACCTCCAATATCGCTTCGGTCTTCTTCCTCGCGCGCTGATCGCGACGCCCGCTCTCACGCGGGCGGAAGTTCCAACCGAAAACAGCCCGGCCGCTCCTGCTTCGCAGGCCATGGCCGCTTGCCCAGCGATAAGAGGATTTTCATGCCTACCAGCAAACCAGCGCGCGCGCTCAGCGACGCGCAGATCGAGCAATTCGTTCAAGACGGCTTCGTCCGAATCGATCAGGCCTTTCTGCGCGAGCTTGCCGAGCAAGGCCGCGCCATCCTGTGGCGCGATCTGCCCTGCGATCCCGACAATCCCGCAACCTGGACGCGGCCAGTCATCCGCCTCGGCTATTACAACGACGAACCCTTCAGGAGAGCCGTCAACAGCCCGCTGCTTCATACCGCCTTCGACCAGCTCGCCGGAAAGGGACGCTGGTGGCCACGAGCCGACCTCGGCACCTTCCCCGTGCGATTTCCAAGCCCGCACGATCCCGGCGATGCCGGCTGGCATGTCGATCTCAGTTTCCCGGGCGAAGACCAACTTATCGACAACCACGATTACGCCGCATGGCGGGTCAATGTGACGTCGCGCGGACGCGCGCTGCTGATGCTGTTCCTGTTCTCCGATGTGGGGGAAACCGACGCGCCCACCCGAATAAGGCCGGGCTCGCATCTTCACATGGCGCGCTTTCTCGAACCGGCCGGCGAGGCCGGCATGTCGCATTTGAGGCTGGACGAAATGGGAAGCAACCGGCCCGAGGTACAGGCAATCGGCGACGTCGGTACAGTCTATCTGTGCCACCCGTTCCTCGTTCACGCCGCGCAAATGCACCGGGGATCCGCGCCACGATTCATGGCGCAGCCGCCGCTGCACCCGTCTCATCCGTTCAGGCTTGAGCGAGCGGACGGCGATTATTCGCCGGTTGAGCGATCCATCCGGCAGGCCTTGCAGGCGCGCGGATAACAAGAGCCGGAAATGGAAGCTGGAGCGGGGTCGCCAATAAGGGGACGTCCCCGCTCTAGTTGAATCTCGATCCGGGTGTTACGCGGGCCGTTGCGCTGGACGAGCGCGAACAACGCCGCAGCGTGCGATGGATGCATCCTGACGCAGCCATGCGAGGCAGGAACCGGGTCAATCCTAACCTCGGGGGCGGGCGGCTGTCGCGGGTCTCAGCATTGCGTATGCCGCACCTGTCTCCCGTTGCCAATTTCATGCTACGTTTTTCGCGAATAGAGTGATCCGATGAACCCTCGCCTGATTCTGATTCCCCTCCTGATCTTGATGACCGCCGCCAATGCGGTGAGCGCATGGGCGCAGGACAGGGGCACGGTCCATCCAAAACCGCTGCCGCCGCTGGCCAACCCCAACGATCCCAACATCGCCGCCAAGGAGCTGTTCGGCCGCAAGGTGCTGCCGGCGGCAATGCCGACGCGGGTGCACGGGTTCTATGCCCATGGCTGCATCTCGGGCGCGGAAGGGCTTCCGATCAACGGCGACAATTGGCAGGTGATGCGGCTGTCGCGCAATCGTTACTGGGGGCATCCCGACCTGGTCGCGCTGGTCAAGCGGCTGGCCGCGAAGGCGCGCAGGGATGCCGGCTGGCACGGCATATTGGTCGGCGACATGTCGCAACCGCGCGGCGGGCCGATGTTTACCGGACACGCCAGCCATCAGGTTGGGCTCGACGCCGATATCTGGCTGACCCCGATGCCGGGCCGTCAATTGTCGCGCAACGAGCGCGAAGAGATGTCGGCCGTGATGATGGTGCGCACCGACCGGCTCGACATCGATCCGCATGCCTGGACGCCGACGCATCTTGCGGTGATCCGCGCCGCCGCGCTGGAGCCCAGCGTGCAGCGCATCTTCGTCAATGCCGCGATAAAGAAGGCACTGTGCCGCGAAGCTAGGGGCGATCGATACTGGCTGCACAAGGTGCGGCCGATGTACGGCCACGACTATCACTTCCACATCCGCATCAAATGCCCGCCCGGCGCCGGCGAATGCGAAAGCCAGCCCGAACCGAACGACGGCGAAGGCTGCAGTACCGGCGATCTCGCCTACTGGTTCAGCGATGCGGTGCTTCATCCCAAGCCGCCGAAAGTGCCGCCAAAGCCGAAGCCGCCGATGACCATGGCGTCACTGCCGCCGGCCTGCAAGGCGGTATTGCACGCGCCCGATGCGAAGCACTGACAGTACAAGATCAAACCCACCGGAGAATGACGATGAAGATTTGGCCTCTGATCGCATCCATCGCCTTCGTCACCAGCGTGCATGCACAAACCCCTTATGCCGGGATGCAGACGCGGCCGATCAAGGCGCTTTCCGAACAGCAGATTGCCGACCTCGGCGCCGGCCGCGGCATGGGCCTGGCGCTCGCAGCCGAACTGAACGGTTATCCGGGGCCATTGCACGTTCTCGAACTCGCCGACAAGCTCGAACTTTCCACCGAGCAACGCGCCAGCATGCAGCGCCTGTTCGATTCCATGAAGGCCGAAGCGATGCCGCTGGGCGCGAAGCTGATCGAGCAGGAAGCCGAACTGGACAAGCAGTTTGCAACCCGCACGGTCACGCCGGAGAGCCTGAAGGCGTCCACCGCGGCGGTCGCGGCCACGCAGGGGACGCTACGCGAGACCCATCTGAAATATCATTTGTCGACCGGAAGCATCCTGACCCCGTCGCAAATGACAAAGTATGCGGAATTGCGCGGTTACGGCGGCGGCGGGCACAAGCGACACCACCACCATTGATGCTCCGGCTGCACCCTGCAAGGCGGTGCAGCCGCCTTTACCTCCTCCCCTATCCTGACTATTGTCAGGGGCTGGCGACATCCTGATCGACCGCAAGTCCTCCAGGAAATACCGGAACGGCGCTTCCGACGGCCGCCTTAACCCAACCAACGCCTGTCTTGCGCGCGGCAACCGCGGCTCGCAATCATGCATGGAGCGCCCGATGAACCGTCTTGCCGGCCTTTTCCTGGCCTTCGCCGTATCGTCAGCAGCCATCCCCTCGCCCGCCGCCGCGCAGGACAAGTCCCTGACGGTCTTCGCCGCGGCCTCGATGAAGAACGCGCTCGACGAGATCGACGCTGCCTATACCGCGAAGTCGGGCGTCAAGATCACCGTCAGCTACGCAGCCAGTTCTGCGCTCGCCAAGCAGATCGAACAGGGGGCACCCGCCGACGTGTTCATCTCCGCCGACACCGACTGGATGGACTATGCGGCGTCGAAAAAGACGATCAATGAATCGAGCCGGGTCAATCTGCTCGGCAACAGCATCGTGCTGATCGCCCCAAAGGATTCCAAGGTCGACAATGTGAACATTGGCGCCGGTTTCGACCTCGCCAAGCTCGCCGGCGACGGCAGAATCGCTACCGGCGACGTGAAATCCGTGCCGGTCGGCAAATATGCCAAGGCGGCGCTGGAGAAGCTCGGCGCATGGCAAGCCGCAGAGCCGAAATTCGCGATGGCCGAAAGCGTGCGCGCCGCGCTGACGCTGGTGGCGCGCGGCGAGGCCGTTCTCGGCATCGTCTATTCCACCGACGCGAAGGTCGAGCCCGGCGTCAAGATCGTCGGCGCATTCCCGGCCGATTCCCATCCCGCGATCGTCTATCCCGTCGCGGCGACGACAACAGCGAAGCCGGAGACGGCGGACTATCTCGCCTTCCTGCGCTCGACGGCGGCGAAGGCCATCCTCGAGAAATATGGCTTCAAGTTCCTCGTCAGCCCTTCGACCTGATGTTCGAGATTTCGCCGGCCGAATGGACGGCCATTCTGCTTTCGCTCCGGGTCGCCGTTGTTGCGACCCTGGTGGCGACGCCGTTCGGCATCGCACTGGCGTGGCTGCTGGCGCGGCGTGAATTCTGGGGCAAGTCCATCCTCGATGCGCTGGTTCACCTGCCGCTGGTGCTGCCCCCCGTCGTCACCGGTTATCTGCTGCTGCTGACCTTCGGCCGCCGCGGCCTGGTCGGAGCGTGGCTCGCCGATAATCTCGGCATCGTGTTCGCGTTTCGCTGGACCGGCGCTGCGCTCGCCTGCGGCATCATGTCGTTTCCGCTCCTGGTGCGGCCGATTCGGTTATCGATCGAGGCGATCGACCGCCGGCTGGAACAGGCGTCAAGCACCCTCGGCGCCGCACCGTGGCAGGTATTTGCGACGGTAACCCTGCCGCTGGCGCTGCCGGGCGTGCTGGCCGGCATGGTGCTCGGTTTTGCCAAGGCGATCGGCGAATTCGGTGCCACCATCACCTTTGTCTCCAACATCCCCGGCGAGACCCAGACCATTTCGTCCGCGATCTATTCGCTGATCCAGACACCGGACGGCGACACCGCGGCGGGACGGCTGGTGCTGATTTCCATCGTGATCGCGATGGGCGCCCTGATCGCGTCCGAATGGTTTGCGCGGCGCGCCACCAAACGCCTGCACGGGAATTGACCATGCTGCGCGTCGACGTCACCAAACAGCTCGGCGAGTTCTCGCTTGAAGCCGCGTTCGAAAGCCAGGGCCGCGTCACCGGCCTGTTCGGCGCGTCGGGGGCCGGCAAGACGTCACTGATCAACATGATCGCAGGCCTGTTGCGGCCCGACCGTGGCGTCATCGCGCTCGACGGCGAAACGCTGGACGACACCTCGAAAGGCATTCACGTCCCGCCGCACCGACGGCGGATCGGATACGTGTTTCAGGATGCGCGGCTGTTTCCGCATCTCGACGTGCGGCAAAATCTCGACTACGGCCGGCGCATGAACAGGCTTGCTGTGGATTCTTCCCAGCATAATCGCATCACCGACCTGCTCGATATCGGCCCTCTGCTCGACCGCCGGCCCGGCCAGCTCTCCGGCGGCGAACGCCAGCGCGTCGCGCTCGGCCGCGCGCTGTTGTCAAAGCCGCGCCTGCTGCTGCTGGACGAGCCATTGGGCTCGCTCGATGAAGGCCGCAAGGAGGAAATCCTGCCCTACCTGGTGCGGCTCCGCGACGAAGGCATTCCCATGGTCTATGTCAGCCACGACGCCGCCGAGCTGCGTCAGCTCGCGACGCAGATCGTGATGCTCAAGCGCGGCCGCGTGACCGCGCTCGGTGGCGTCAAGGTGCTGACGTAGCTTCTTCGTAGGATGGGTAGAGCGAAGCGAAACCCATCAATCCCGATGCGCGGAGACACGATGGGTTTCGCTTCGCTCTACCCATCCTACAAGTCTCACTACAAGTCTCACTCCGGAACGATCCGCACCGCGCCGCGGGCGGCGCTCGTCGTCAACGCGGCATAGGCCTTCAGTGCCATCGTCACCTTGCGGCTGCGCTTCTTGGCGGGCTTCCATGCGTCCGCGCCGCGGGCCAGCATGGCTTCGCGGCGCTTCGCCAGCGTGGCGTCATCGACCACGAGGCTGATCGAACGCGCGGGAATGTCGATCTTGATAAGATCGCCCTCTTCCACCAGGCCGATCAACCCGCCTTCGGCGGCTTCCGGCGAGAGATGTCCGATCGACAGGCCTGACGAGCCGCCGGAGAAGCGGCCATCGGTGACCAGTGCGCAGACTTTTCCGAGGCCCTTCGATTTAAGGTAGCTGGTCGGATACAGCATCTCCTGCATGCCGGGACCGCCGCGCGGGCCTTCATAGCGGACCACGACGACGTCGCCGGCCTTGATCTTGTTGCCCAGGATGCCTTCGACCGCGGCGTCCTGGCTTTCGAAGACCCGTGCCGGCCCCTCGAACTTCAAAATGCTCTCATCGACGCCAGCAGTCTTCACGATGCAGCCATCGAGCGCGATGTTACCCGACAGCACGGCAAGGCCGCCGTCCTTCGAATAGGCATGCTCGGCGTCGCGAACGCAGCCGGTGGCACGATCGGTATCGAGCTCCTCGAACCGGCGCTCCTGGCTGAACGCGACCTGCGTCGGCACGTTGCCCGGTGCGGCCATGAAGAATTTGCGGACGCTCTCGCTCTTGGTCTGCTTGATATCCCAGCGGCTCAGCGCATCCTCCAGCGTCTTGCTGTGAACCATCGGCAGACCGCGGTTGAGCAGACCCGCACGGTCGAGTTCGCCGAGGATGGCCATCACGCCACCGGCGCGATGGACGTCTTCCAGATGCACGTCCGCCACCGACGGCGCCACCTTGCATAGCACCGGCACGCGCCGCGACAGGCGGTCGATGTCCTGCATCGTGAACGGCACCTGGCCTTCATAGGCGGCCGCCAGCAGATGCAGCACGGTGTTAGTGGAGCCACCCATGGCGATGTCGAGCGTCATCGCGTTCTCGAACGCCTTGAAGTTCGCGATGTTGCGCGGGAGCGCGGTTTCATCGTCCTGCTCGTAGTAGCGCCGCGCCAGGTCGACGATCAGATGCCCGGCCTCGACGAACAACCCTTTGCGGTCGGCATGGGTCGCCAGCACCGAGCCGTTGCCCGGCAACGCCAACCCCAGCGCCTCGGTGAGGCAGTTCATCGAATTGGCCGTGAACATGCCCGAGCACGAGCCGCAGGTCGGACAGGCCGAGCGCTCGATCACTTCCACCTCGGCGTCGCTGACATTGCTGTCGGCGGCTGCGACCATGGCGTCGATCAGATCGACCGCGCGGAGCTTGCCCTTGATATTCACCTTACCGGATTCCATCGGCCCGCCCGAGACGAACACGGTCGGGATATTGATCCGCAACGCCGCCATCAGCATGCCGGGCGTGATCTTGTCGCAGTTCGAGATGCACACCATCGCGTCGGCGCAATGCGCATTGACCATGTATTCGACGCTGTCGGCGATGATCTCGCGCGACGGCAGGCTGTAGAGCATGCCGTCATGGCCCATGGCGATGCCATCGTCGACCGCGATGGTGTTGAACTCTTTCGCAACGCCGCCCGCCTTTTCGATCTCGCGCGCGACGAGTTGGCCGAGATCCTTCAGATGCACATGGCCGGGCACGAACTGGGTGAACGAATTGACCACGGCAATGATCGGCTTGCCAAAATCCTCGTTCTTCATGCCGGTGGCGCGCCAGAGGCCGCGGGCGCCCGCCATGTTGCGGCCGTGGGTCGTGGTTCGGGAGCGGTAGGCGGGCATGATCTGTCCTTATGGATCGGGAAAGGCGTCTTTTAGACGGTGAGCTCTGCTGATTAAAGCGTCTTGGCGCAGGGTCGCCATGCGCTGGTCAACCCAAAACGGGACAGGAACCGGACGTCCCCCGCCGCTAGTGCATGATGATTTTTGGTTAGATTTGGCAGCGGACGCGCTTCACCTCTCCCGCTTGCGGGGGAGGTCGGCGCGAAGCGCCGGGTGGGGGCTCTCTCCACTCGGGCAGTGTCACCCGCGGAGACACCCCCACCCCAGCCCTCCCCCGCAAGCGGGAGAGGGAGCCGCACCTTCTTCGTGGTCGCAATCGAACCTAATCCCATCAAGCTTTAGACGATCTCCCGCGCGCGCAGTTCCGCGATCGCCTTCGCGTCATAGCCGAGCGAGGCCAGCACCTCCTCGGTATGGGCGCTGAGCGCGGGCGCCATGCGGTCGAGCCTGCCGCCGCCATGGGCGAGCTGGAACCCGCTGCCGGCGAAGCGCAGGCGTCCATAGGGCGTATCGATCTCCTGAATGGCGCCGCGCGCAGCGATCTGCGGGTGATCGATCACCTCCTCGACCTTCCAGATGCTGGCGCAGGGCGCGCCCGCGGCCTCCAGCAGCTTCTCCCACTCGCGGGGATTCTTCTTTGCGAGCGCCTCCTCGATGATGGCCCGCAGCGCCGACTCGTTTTCCTGCCGGGCAAACCAATCGACGAAGCGCGGGTCCTCCAGCGCATCGGCTCGATCAAGCGCAGTCATCAGCGCGCGGTATTGTTTTTCGCTGTTGACGGCAAGCAGCAGATACCCGTCACCGGCCTTGAACAGATTGGCGGTAGGCCGGCGGCTCACCGCCTGATTGCCGGAGAGCTGCTGGCGATGGCCGGCGACCGAGTAGTCCGCGACCTGCCCGGACAGGAACGCCAGCGTCGCCTCGAGCATGGAGACATCGACCATTTGCCCCTTGCCGGTATGGGTGCGCTGGAACAGCGCGCTCGATACGCCGAAGGCTGCGGTCGAGCCCGACAACACGTCGCAAACCGCAAAGCCGGCGCGCGTCGGCCCGGTCTCGGCGTGGCCGGTGATCGACATGATGCCTGACAGCGCCTGGATCTTGCCGTCATAGCCGGCGCCCAGCCTCTCCGGGCCGGTCTGGCCAAAACCCGAAATGGCGCAATAGATCAGCCGCGGGTTGATCGCCGAAAGCTCAGCGTAGCCGATGCCGAGCTTGTCCATCACGCCGGGGCGGAAATTCTCCATCACCACGTCGGCTTGGGCGGCGAGCTGCTTGACGATAGCGATCGCCTCCGGCTTCGAGAGGTCGAGGGTGAGGCTGCGCTTGTTGCCGTTGATGGCCTGCCAGCCCGGCGCGAGGCCGCGCTCGGCCCATTCGCGGCTCAGCGGCGTGCGGCGCATGTCCTCGCCTTCGCGCCGCTCCACCTTGATGACGTCGGCCCCGAGCAGCGCGAGCTGGTAGCTCGCATAGGGACCAGCCAGCACCTGCGTGAAGTCGAGAATCTTCACGCCTTCGAACGGTCGGGTCAAATGGACGTCCTCCTAGTTTTATCTTTCCCCTCTCCCCTTGTGGGAGAGGGTGGACGCGATGCGAAGCATCGCGGACGGGTGAGGGGTTGTCTCCACGAATACCGAATGCGCGGTGAGATACCCCTCATCCGGCGCTTCGCACCACCTTCTCCCACAAGGGGAGAAGGAAGGGATTCACGCCGCCCGGTTGCCGCGCGCGATCTCCTTCTGCTTGTCGAACTCGGCGCGGCGGCGCGCGAGTTCTTCCGGGCTCATCTGCGCGATGTTGTTGTAGTCGAGCTTCCAGGAGGCATCCTCGCTCCAGCGCAGCGGCGACTGCATCGTGGTGCGGGAGCCTGCCGCGGACTCCAGCAGACGCAGCGTCAGTTCGAACGTCAGCGCCTGCGATTCCACGTCCTGCGGCTTGCCGGTGGAGTTGCCGAGCGGGAAATCCGAGAACAGGAAGCGCGGCGCGGCGGCATGTTCGACAATGTCCTTGGCGCAGCCCATGACGACGGTGGCGATTCCGTTGGCCTCGAGATGCCGCGCCACCAAAGCTGACGTCTGGTGGCAGACCGGACAGTTCGGCACGATCACGGCGACATCGACCTTGTCGGCCTGGCAGCGGGCGAGAATATCCGGCGCGTCGACATCGATGGTGACGCGGTGGCTGCGATTGGTCGGCGCACCGAAGAAGCGCGGCGCGACCTCGCCGATACGTCCCGAGGCGGCGGCTTTCAGAAGCTGCTGCAGTGGAAACCAGGTGCCGCTGTCGGTGGCCGTCGTGTGCTTGCGGTCGTAACCGATATGCGAGATCCGCAAATCGTGCTGCTTGGCGGTGTCGCCGTCATAGACCTGGTAGAACTTGGCGCTGCCGTTGTAAGCAGCTCCAGGACCCTGATCACCCTTGGTGGGATCATACTTCGCGGCGGTGGTAACGATGGTCACGCGCGACTTCGCGAGCGGCTTTTTCAGTGGCTGGAACGGCGCATCGACATAATGCGCCCAGCGGTAGGGCGTGGTGTAGCCGATCGCGGCGTAATAATCGCGGGTCCGCTGCATGTAGGGGACCGGGGAATCGTAGTCGGGCGCAAAGCCGAGCTGGTCGTCGAGGGGGCTGGACATTGTTGTGTCTCCTTGCGTTTCCACCGTCAGGTCATCGAGTGACCTTCGGCTAAGCTAATGATAGTCCGCCTATTCCTCAACCGTCGAAATAGTCACTCGAACCCCGCGACCGACGACCAAAGGTCGACTCAAATAGCCTCAACAAGCCCAGACGCACCTCTACGCTCGCAGGCGACGCGCGCCCCGAGCTGATGCGACGGCTCGTGTCCCTCGAAATAGCGAGGGCGCAGGGAAGACCGGGTGCGCGCTGCACCCGCGGTCTCGTGTGCAATGAGCACAAAGAAGTGCGCACACGAGCATACAGGTCCAGCGGAGAGCATCCGGCCTTCCCTGCGCAATGGTTTGACGGCTTATGCCGCGCTCTCCCCGGAGACGAATTCCTCTTGCCTCCGTCGCTGCCGGATTGACGGCCGATCGAACCCGGTTGGATTCGAACAACCTCCGCCAGCTTGACACCAGCCACGGGTGCCAGAACCACACGCTTTTGCCGTACGCAACAACGTCGCTCGTCCTGCGCGGATCGATCGCTCACAGCCCCAAGACAAAGCTCAAGACCGCCCTGCAATGCCTTGCGCGCGCAACGCCATCGCGTCCACCGCAACCCGCACTCCACGTATCGTGACGACGCGTACGCCCCTCTTCGATGAGGCGGGTTGGCGCGAAGATGGAGCTGATTTGGGAGAAATGAGAAGCGGAATATTTTTGCTGCGCAATCTGGACGACCCAAATCACTTTGAATCGGCAGGCGAAATTTGATTTTGCGCGCAGCGGGTTTGGCAGTGTTTTTGGAAGCGAGACCGTGCGACCGTGGGCCGAAACGCTCACTGATTTGCCCCGGAATTACGGTGCTGGAGTAATTGCCGACGCTGCTGCGTCCAGATCTTTCTCAGTCTGTCATCTCCAGCTCAAGCCGGGCGTCTTTCTTGGTTTTTGCTTCCGATATTTCGATACAGACTTTCTCACCCAAGGCATTGAGATAACCAAACAGACGGTCGTAGGTGTAACCGGCAAAATGCCCGCGCAAAAGTTTTGACACATCCGGTTGAGCTAGACCGAGCAGCGACGCGGCCTTGGCTTGGGTCAGGCCCTTTGATTTGATCCGAGCGGCAATGCGCAGGACAAGATCCGCCTTGATGGAGTGTTCGGCAGCATTAGGAAGACCGATATCCGCGAACACGTTGCCGTTGCTCTTTGTGACTCTGAATTTCTTTTTCATTCTGGGGCGCCTTTTTCATTGTCGGTGAATGGCGGATTGCGCCTTCCGCCTTCGCTCTGCGAGCTACGGCGGACAAGTCGGCTCCAATCCGCCCTACGCACTTAATTCAGACCCCCGCCACCGACGACCAGATCTCCGCGAGCTTGCGCCTGGCCTTCTGCGTGCGCGTCAAAGGCACGGCCTCTTCCTCATCCTCGGGCAGCCGCAGGCCGACCACGTTAACCCGCCCGCCACTGATGCTGCGCGCGACCAGCACAATGGGATCCAGCACGAGCTCGGCGCCTTCCTTGGGCGCATGGTCGAGATGAATGTCGAAATAATCCGACAGCGTCAGACTAGCCTGCTCGTCTCCGGCCGACACGCCGTAGATCTGGGCCAGTTCACCGAGCGTGTGTTCGCCCGATACCATGAAATCGCCGAGCAGATGCGGGTCGGGCGCCGAGCTTGGTGGCATGTCGACGAAGAAGCGATCCAGCGCCTCGGCCTTTTCCGGCGGCGCCAGCAGATAGAGGTAATCTCCGGCCGCGACCGGCTCGGCCTCGACGGGCGAGAGGATTCGCTCGTCGCGGATCACCAGCGTCGGCTTCGACCAGGATGGAAGCAGGCCACGCCGGAAGTATAGACTTCTCGGCCGCACCGGATAGCCGACCAGTTGCTGTTCGAGCTGGCCCGGCAGATCGAGCTCGACACGCCGCGGGCCGCGGTCGACGCGCGGCAGCGCCACATGCAGCCACCGCGCCGCCGGCCCCAGCGTCCAGCCCTGCAGCAGCAGCGAGATGACGACCACGACAAAGGCGACGTCGAAATAGAGATAGGCTTTGGACAGCCCGACCAGCATCGGGATCGACGCGAGAAAGATCGCGACCGCCCCGCGTAGCCCGGTCCATGCGATGAAGACCTTTTCCCGCCAGTTGAACCGGAACGGCGCCAGGCACAGCAGCACCGCGAGCGGCCGCGCCACGAGCATCAGCACCAGCGCCACGATCACGGAGGGACCCACGCTGTCCAGAAGGCGCTGCGGCGACGCCAGAAGGCCCAGCAGAACGAACATCACGATCTGCGCCAGCCAGGTCGCGGCGTCGAGAAACGTCACCACCGAATTATGCGCGCGCGTCGGCCGGTTGCCGATGATGATGCCGGCGAGATAGACCGCGAGAAATCCCGAGGCGTGCGAAATCTGCGCCACGCCGAAGATCACGAGCGCAGCGGTCGCGACAAAGGGCGCATGCAAGCCTTGCGGCAGCGCCATGCGATTGAGCGCCACCACCACCAGACGGCCACCGATCACGCCGACGACGGCGCCGAGCACGCCTTCGCGCACAAGCTGCAGTACAACTTGCAGAGGCGAGCTTTCACCGAGTGAAATGAATTTGACCAGCATCAGCGTGAGAAAGATCGCGAACGGGTCGTTGGTGCCGGATTCGGCTTCCAGGGTTGCGCCGACACGGGGACGCAGGCGCAGGCCCTGCGTGTGAACGAGCAGGAACACCGCCGCCGCGTCCGTCGACGCCACGACGGCCCCCACCAGAAGCGACTCGGTCCAGTTCAGATCGAGGGCGTATTTGGCGGCTGGCGCGGCGACCAGCGCGGTGACCAGCACACCGATCGTCGCCAGCACCATCGATGGCGCCAGCACTATACGGATGCTTTGAAACTTGGTCCGCAGGCCGCCGTCGAACAGGATCAGCGCCAGCGCCACCGATCCCACCAGGTAGGTGGTGCGGACGTCATCGAAGCTGAGCTGGCCCGGCCCGGCATCGCCCGCCAGCATGCCGATCAGGAGGAACACCAGCAGCAGCGGCGCCCCGAAGCGCAGCGCGAGCAGGCTCGACAGGATGCCCGCCATCACCAGAACGGCGCCCAGAAAGATGGCGATGCTGACCGAGTCGAGAGAAGCCATGTACCTCCGCAGTAACCTCTACAAAATCTTGGCAAATACTTGCAATTGCATCCTTATCGTTGCCACAGTTGAACGCCAACCCATTTCTGCGGTAGCGGCAATGTGCCCGGTTTTAGGGGCTTAATTGACTTCGCCGGCCCATGTATCGATGGCCCGCCCGCCCTGTTTGTGGAAATCTGCCCACCGTTCGAATCAAATTTGCCTGCTCTGCGCCCGACGAGATTTTGCCGATGGACATGGCCCCGAAAGAGATCATTGAGTTTCTGCAATCGACCGCGCGATCGGTCGGTGCAGAGATCACCTCGCCATGGTTCTATTTGCAGTTTGGGCTGATCCTGGCCGCCGCCGGCATCGCCTATGCGGCGGATGCAGCGATCCGCGCGCGGGTCGACATGACCTCGCTGGCGATGCGCTGGCCGCTGCCGCTGCGGCATTTCGCCCGCGTGCTGGTTGGTAGCGCGTCGACCGCGGTGTTTGCGGTCCTCGTGATCGCGGAGCGCATCGCGATGTACCACATGACGTGGCCAAGCCGCAGTTACCTGCTGATGGTCGCCGCCAAGCTGGCGCTGGCGTGGCTCGTGATCCGGCTGGTGACCTCGGTGATCCGCAACACCTTCATCGTCAAGCTGGTATCGGTAACGGCATGGTTCATCGCCGCGCTGAGCATCCTCGGCCAGCTCGATCCGGCGGCGGAAACGCTCGACTCGTTTGCGATCGAGATCGGAGGCTTGCGGCTGACGCCGCTGCTTTTGATCAAGGCCGGCGCACTGTTGATCGCCGCGCTGTGGCTGACCAACATCGCCAGCAACTTCATCGAAAGCAAGATTACCCGCGCCAGCGACCTGACGCCGTCGGTCCAGGTGCTGCTGGTCAAGATCATCCGCATCGGTTTGATGGTGGTGGCGATCGCGATCGCGCTCGGTACCGTCGGTATCAACCTTTCGGCGCTCGCGGTCTTTACTGGTGCGGCCGGCGTCGGCATTGGTCTGGGCCTGCAGAAGATCGTCGCCAATTTCATCTCGGGCATCATCCTGCTGGCGGACAAATCGGTGAAACCCGGCGACCTCGTCACCATCGGCGACAGTTCGGGCCGCATCAGCGCGATGAAGACGCGCTACATCTCGGTCGCCGCCGGCGACGGCCGCGAGTTCCTGATCCCGAACGAGGATCTGGTGACGCAGAAGGTCGTCAACTGGACCTATACCGACAAGAACACGCTGGTGAAGGTGCTGTTCAGCACCAATTACGACGCCGATCCGCGGGCGGTGTGCAAGCTGGCCATCGACATTGCCGGCGCCGTGCCGCGCGCGATCAAGAACAAGCCCCCGAACTGCATCCTGACCGAATTCGCAGAGGCCGGGATGAAGTTCTCCCTGACCTTCTGGTTGCCCGATCCGGACGGCCTGGACAACGTCAAGAGCGAGGTGATGCTGGCGCTGTGGGACGCCTTCAAGCGCGAGGGTATCCGTGTTCCCTATCCGGTGCGCGAAATCCGCGTCCGCGGCGGCGCGCTGCCGGTCGAACAGGTGGTGGAAGTTTCCGGCTAGAGTCCCGTTCCGATTCAATCGGAACGGGGCTCTAGGTTTTTGATTTGACGCGTTTTCTTAACGCGAACCGGTCCCCACTTCGCTGGAAAACGCTCTGGATGCAAGTCTTTTTAGCGCCTCCAGAACCCCAACCTCGGCTTGCCGCAGACCGCTCCGATCACTAAATTAGACCATTAAATCAACCATTCCCGTTCCTCCGAAGCATGACCCGCCCATGAGCTATATTGAAGCGTCAGACACCTCGTTGCGAAAAACCGGCCAGATCAAACTGCATGGCGCAAGCGGGTTCGCCGGCATGCGCAAGGCGGGCGCGCTGGTCGCAAGGTGCCTCGACGAGCTCACCGACATCGTCAAGGCGGGCGTCCCGACATCACGGATCGACGAATTCGTCCGCGACTTCGCCTTCAGCCATGGCGCCTATCCGGCGACGCTGATGTATCGCGGTTACCGTTACTCGACCTGCACCTCGATCAATCACGTGGTTTGCCACGGCATGCCCGGCGATCGCGCGCTGAAGGAAGGCGACATCGTCAATATCGACGTCACCTTCATTGTCGATGGCTGGTACGGCGATTCCAGCCGCATGTATGTGATCGGCCCGATCGCCCGCAAGGCGGAGCGGCTGATCGAGGTCACCTATGAGGCCATGATGCGCGGCATCGCCGCGGTGAAGCCTAGCGCCACCACCGGCGACATCGGCCACGCCATCCAGAGTTTTGTCGAGCCGCAGGGCATGAGCGTGGTGCGCGATTTCTGCGGCCACGGGCTCGGGCGCATGTTCCACGATGAGCCGAACATCATCCATATCGGCCGACCCGGCGAAGGCGTGATGCTGAAGCCCGGCATGTTCTTCACCATCGAGCCGATGATCAATCTCGGCAAGCCGCATGTAAAAATCCTGTCCGACGGCTGGACCGCGGTGACGCGCGACCGTTCGCTGTCGGCGCAGTTCGAGCATTCGGTCGGCGTGACCGCGACCGGCGTCGAGATTTTTACGCTATCGCAGCGCAACGGCGAGAAGCCGCTGGCTGGGACATAGTTGGGCCGGCGCCTAACCCTCCCCGCGCAGGGAGCTGATGATGGCGACGGTGGAACGGGGCTCTCAAGCGCAACTTGTTGCGACTTATCTCGTTGCATGTGCCGTTTTCTTCGCAGGCCAGAGCAACGCGGCCGAGGATACCCTGTTCGCAAGCAAGAGGATCACGCCGCAGGGCGAATACACTGCCGGCATCGAAGGTCCCGCGGTCGACGCATCAGGCAACCTTTACGTTGTCAATTTTCAACAGAGCGGCAACATCGGCAAGCTGGCGCCCGGCGCCTCGCAATCCGAGCTCTTCACATCGCTTCCTGCAGGCAGCATCGGTAACGGCATTCGTTTCGATCGGCAGGGGCGGATGTACGTCGCTGATTTTAGGAAGCACAATGTCTGGGTCATCGCATCAGGCGAGACCACGCCGCGCGTCTACTTTCATTCCGATCGGTTCAATCAGCCAAACGACCTGGCGATCGCGGCGGACGGCACGCTCTATGCCAGCGACCCGCGATTTGCATCGCCCTCGGGCGGCCAGATCTGGCGCATTACCCGCGGCCCCGACGGCAAGGGTCAGGGTGAAGTGATGTCCAGTACAAGGCGCCTCGGCGTGACCAACGGGATCGATCTGAGCCCGGACGGCGCCACGCTTTACGTGAGCGAGTCGAATTCGCGGCAGGTCTGGGCCTATCGCCTCGGCGGCAGCAAGCTGCTCGAGCCGCGGCTGGTCAGGGGTTTTGCGGATTTCGAGGTCGACGGCCTGCGCACCGACGTCGATGGCCGGATTTATCTCGCGCGGCTTTCGGCCGGCAAGATCGCCATTATCGCGGCCAATGGATCGCTCGAACGCGAGGTACCCCTGAGCGGAAAGCAGCCGACCAACCTCACCTTTGGCGGTCCTGACGGCAGAACCGTGTTCGTGACCCAGAAGGAAGGCCGTTTCATCGAGGCTTTCCGCGTGGACCGTCCCGGTCGCGAGCCGTGCCTGCAGGCGCCCGGTATGTGCTGAAAACGCGGACAGCCGCCGCTAGCGTAACCCGGGGATCCAACACGTGGACAGGCCGGCCCCGGATTGCGCTTGGCTCCATCCGGGCTACGAAACTCCCTCCACACTGGGCAACCGCCTGTCATTGAGCCGGAATCGCACCGGAATATCCCGGGTAGTGCGGGGTAGCATCTAGCGTGAGCCCTTCGGAACAGAAGGGCCCGGCGGGCTAGGGATCAACCAAAGGGAGCAAGCGCAATGTTCGAGATTTCACGTCGCGATCTGGTCCTCGGGAGCGTGGGGGCAGCACTCGTTTTCGGCCTCAAGGGGCCGGTTTCATTCATCGGCGCGGCGCATGCGCAGCGTGCCGCGGACAGCCTCAAATACAAGGTCGGCGAGATCGAGGTCTTCAGCCTGCATGACGGCAGCATCGAGCGTGCGGTCACCGAGGGCATGGTCAAGAACGCCTCGCTCGACGACGTCAAGAAGGCGCTTACCGCTGCAGGCATCGGGCCCGACAAGATCGACAACCCCTTCACCGTCACGGCGGTCAGGACCGGCGGCAAGGTCGTGCTGTTCGACACCGGTTTTGGCGGCAACGGCCCGGCAACTGTCGGCAAGCTCGCCGACAACATGAAGGCGGCCGGCCTCGATCCGGCGACGGTTTCCACCGTCGTGATCTCGCATTTCCATCCCGATCACATTTCGGGCCTGTGGGTGAAGGAGACCAGCGCACAGGTGTTCCCGAACGCGGAAATCATGATGCCTGAGGTGGAGTTCAAGTTCGCGACTGATCCGGCGCTTGTGGAGAAGGTGCCGGAGGCCAACCGTCCGTTCATCAAGCGGATTCAGGCGACCTTCCCGACCTGGAAGAACGTCAAGCAATACAATGATGGCGCCGACCTCGCGCCTGGCGTCAAGGCCATCGCCACACCGGGCCACACCGTCGGACACATGTCCTTCCTGGTGGCGTCGGGCGGACAGCAACTCTTCATCCAGAGCGACGTCACCGGCATCCATCAGCTATACGTGCGGAATCCCGGCTGGTTCTCGTCGTTCGACGCCGACGGGCCTAAGGCGGAAGCCACGCGGCGCGCGTTCTTCGATCGCGTCATCGCCGAAAAGGGCATGATCGCCGGCTATCATTTCGGCTTCCCGAACGTCGGCACGCTCTCGAAGGACGGCAACGGTTATGCGTTCGCGGCCGTGAAGGCCTGACCGCGCGCAACTTTTGAAACGATCCGAAGGCGCCGCACCGTGTGCGGCGCCTTTTCGTTAGACGCTCCCGCACTTTAGAGTTGCAAAAGCTCGCCGGCACGGCATGGTTACCGCGATGCCAGCCAAGACCAGCACTCCCCCGGATCAATCCACCGAGACGCCGCATTATCACGGCCATCGCGAACGCTTGCGCGAGCGCTTCTATACGGCCGGGCCGGAAGCGCTGAGCGATTACGAATTGCTGGAGATGGCGCTATTCCCGGCCCTGCCCCGGCGCGACACCAAGCCGCTGGCGAAAGCGCTGTTGAAAAAATTCGGCTCGTTCGCCGAAGTCATTTACGCGCCGGTCGCCCGCCTGCGCGAGGTCGACGGTATCGGCGAGGCCTCGATCAACCAGATCAAATTGCTCGCGGCCGCCGCGAGCCGGGTGGCGAAGGGCGAAATAAAGCGCAAGGTTGCGCTGTCGTCCTGGAACGACGTGATCGACTATTGTCGCAGCGGCATGGCGTTTGCCGACAAGGAGCAGTTTCGCCTGCTGTTCCTCGACAAGCGCAACCAGTTGCTCGCGGACGAAATCCAGCAAACCGGCACCGTCGACCACACGCCGGTCTATCCGCGCGAGGTGATCAAGCGGGCGCTCGAACTATCGGCGACCGCATTGATCCTGGTGCACAACCACCCCTCCGGCGATCCCACGCCATCGCAGGCGGATATCCAAATGACGAAAGCGATTGTCCAGATCGCCACGCCGCTCGGCATTTCCGTGCACGACCACATCATCGTCGGCAAGAACGGGCATGCGAGTTTGAAGGGGTTGAAGCTGATCTAGCAAGTCAGCTTTCAGGCGCAAAGCCGACGTGCACCGGAAGCGCCGCCCTTTAACCCCAAGCCGACTCGCCATCAACCATAGACGTTGGGAATTAGCTACCTTGCCGGTCTCTGCAGCGAGCCCACGATCTCGCGCGCGGCCTCCTGCAGGTCGGCAAGGTGCCGGGCGGCGAATTCCTCTACCGTGAACGCCGTCCTGATCCAGCGAAAATTGATCGAGCCGTGAACACGCCTGCCGTCGAACAGCGCCACGGCAATTGCGGCTGCCCCATCATCAACCGGGGTTTCTCCGTATCGACCCGCCACGTAGCTTGGGTCACGTGTGGCGTAACCCCGGCGCCGCACCTCACTGAGAACTCGCTCGAGCTTCTTCGGGTCGCGCGCGAGCCAATCCTCCGGGTTGTTGGATTTCCGGAGTGTGCGCAAAGTTGCCTCCCGTTCCTTCTCCGGGCACCACGCGAGATAAGCGCGCCCGACGCCCGTCATCAGCCACCCCACCCGGCCACCAACCCGGCTGTGCAGCCCTGGGAGCACGAACGGACTGTGCGGAAAATTCGTCTCGCGTCTTTCCATGCAGCCGCCGGCCGGCACGAACAGATCGGACGGCCACTTCACCTTCTGACACAACCGGGCCAGAACGGGTGCCGCAGCCTCGGCAACGCGGTCGTACCGGTCCTGCTTTCGCACCACGTCCGTGAAGACGCTCAGCCCGGAATGCAGCGTTCCGCTTAGCGGAATCACCCCCGATTTCTGTGGTTTCTTACGCAACACAGCCCGATCCTTCGCGAGCGGGACATCCAAGGCGGCACGATGCTGTGCACCTACGAGGAGGGTGAGAATGGCAACGCAAACATTTCGTGGAATCTATTGGTGGGGGCGCCTCCTGCTGGCAGTGAGCCTGGGAGCAATGGCCCAACCGGCGGTCGCGCAATCCTACCCGTCCGGCATGATCCGCATCGTCGTCGGAGGCGGCGCGGGCGCGCCGCCGGACATCATCACGCGCATCATCGCCAACGAGCTTGGGCAGAGCGAAGGCTGGCGGATTGTCGTCGAGAACAAGCCTGGGGCCATCGGGACGCTTGCAGCCGGCGAGGTCCTCAAGCAACCGGCGGACGGATATTCCATCCTGGCCTTCACATTGGGCGCCTCGGCATCTCCCGCACTCCTGTCGAACATAGCTTTTCGTCATGACACCGATTTTGCTCCGGTAATCAAGGTCATGACCGCGCATCACGTTCTGGTTGCCAATCCGTCAGTATCCGCCAAGTCGATGGCGGAGCTTGTCGCCTTGCTGAAAAGCCAGCCCGACAAGCTCACATTCTCATCAGGCGGGATGGGCACGCCAGCCCATCTCGCAGGCGAACAGTTCAGGCTTCAGACCGGGGTGCGCGCGACCCACGTCCCCTACCGGGCCCTGCCGCAGGCGATCGGGGATCTCGTCAACGGCACTAACCACTATCAGTTCATCACGCCTCTGCCTGTTCTCGATCTGATTGCCTCCGGCAAGCTCCGGGCGCTCGCCGTCACGGCGCCAACGCGCATGGCAGCCCTGAAGGACGTTCCCACCGTCGTCGAGGAGGGATTCCCGGAGCTCATTATCGCGGACTGGCTCGGTTTCGTGGTGAAGAGCGGCACACCAGACGCCATCATCGGCAAGCTGAACGAGGCAATCAACAAGGCCTTGGCGAAGGCGAGCGTGCGCGAGGCGTTCGCGAAGATCGCGGCGGAGCCCGCCGGCGGCACGCCCGGCGAGTTCGGCGCGCATATCAAGTCGCAGATCGCGCACTGGAGCAAGGTCGTGAAGGACGCGGGGATCAAGATGCCCGAGTGACTGTCGAACAGGTAGCGAGAGCCAAACCCATGCTCAGATGCAAAGCCGCGGAAGGCGGGGTCATGTGCCAAGCCATGCCGTGAGCCTTGATCTTTGTCTGACCAAACCATCCTGATTGAAGTGGTGAACGCAAAAGTGCGCCCATGAATCCTCGTACGCCATTTCCATCTCACCCGTGACCGATGTGGTACCCAGCCCGATTTCTGCGTAGGTAAACTCGAAACTGCCGCTGGGGCGCGCCAGCGCAATGTGGAATGGTTGACCAGTAAACTCGTTGATCTTCGGCCTGCCGGTGCTCCGCATGACGCCGGGTATCTCTACCCTTGCAGTTCTGAGCTCCAGGTCCGCATCGAGGTCAATCGGCAGGAACAACGTCTCGCAAAATTCCGAGCACGTGGACGCGAAGACGGCGAAAAGATTGCTCAATGGTTCGCATGCCTCGCCTGAGATGATCGTTTCAAGGGCGATCCGTTGAGCTTCATCTGCACGCTCGTCGATAACGATCTGGCGCCGGCCGTTTCCGTCCTTGATTTCACCAGGCCACTTGTACAGCGCCGCCCAGTTCAGGCCTGAGAGCGGGGTATCGTCGAAGTGACCTTCAACGATGGTGCCGACGAAGGCCGACTGACAATAGCCATGGGTGCTCGGCAGGTTGAACTGGCAACCACAATTCATGGCGCAATTGCAGTTATCGTAAGTCTCGCTCTTGAACAGCCATTGATCAGCCATCTCACTGCGCCTCCCCTCGCTTGTGGTTGACGCCATGATTCCGCAAGCAAGCGAGTGTCGCCCCGAGCCTTCAGTCTGGAACCGGGGGTTTACGCTGTAGTGTTCACACCCCGTTTGCCCCGGAAGTTTAGCGGCGTTGACCCGCAACTGAAACCGGATGCTTGGATTTCCGGTTGTGGCCCATTGACGCCCCCGGCGACACCCGGTTCCGTCCACGATCACATCATCGTTGGCAAGAACGGTCACGCAGGTTTGAGGGGACTGCAGTTCATCCAGCGGCGTCAGGGTCCATCGTAGATTGAGTACGGTGCGTGACTGCATATTTGATCCAGTGCCTTAATCTGCAATTGTGTATTGCAAAGCTAGCGGCGGCGTTCCGTTACGTTACTCTGCGCCTTTGCGCGAGTTTCCCGGCCGCTGTTATGGAGCATCGGATGCGGACGACACGCCGAACGTTTGTGCAGGCCGCATTGGCGGCGACGGCCGCCGCAGCGCTGCCAATCTCTCTGCGCGCCCAGGAGAGCGCGCCCGCCCGCCGTCCCATACCCTCGACTCGCGAGGAGATACCGATCGTCGGATTAGGGACCTGGATCACCTTCAATGTCGGCGGCGATCCGGTGCTCCGCGACGAATGCGCTGGTGTCATGGCCGCCTTCTTCGAGGCGGGCGGCCGCATGATCGACTCCTCCCCCATGTATGGCTCGTCGCAGCCGGTGATAGGTTACGGCCTTCAAAAACTCGGGCGGCCCTCCGCGCTATTCTCGGCCGAAAAGGTCTGGACGTCCTCGGCAGCGGCAGGTCCGCCGCAGATCGAGCAATCGCGCCGCTTCTGGGGTGTGCCGAAGTTCGATCTCGTTCAGGTTCACAATCTGCTTGCCTGGAAGGCGCATCTGCAGATGCTGTTCCAGATGAAAGCGGCCGGTGCGGTGCGTTACGTTGGAATCACCACGTCCGAAGGCCGCCGTCATGATCTGATCGAACAGATCATGCGGAACGAGCCGATCGATTTCGTGCAGCTCTCCTACAACGTGGTCGATCGCGAGGCGGAGGCGCGGCTGCTGCCGCTGGCGTCGGAGCGCGGCATCGCCGTGATCGTCAACCGGCCGTTCCGGCAAGGCGCGCTGACCGACCGCCTCAAGCGTGAACCACTGCCCGAATGGGCGCGCGAATTCGGCGCTTCAACCTGGGCGCAGCTCATCCTGAAGTTCATCCTCTCTCACCCGGCCGTCACCGTCGCGATTCCGGCGACCTCCCGCGTCGACCACGTGCGTGAAAACCTCTCGGCCGCCGCTGGCCCCATGCCTGATCTCGCCATGCGGCAGCGCATCTCGGCCCATGTGAAGGCTCTTTGATGTCGGAGTGGTGGACCTACCGGGCGGAAGATTTTCTGCTGTTTTCGCAGCGCGTCTACTGGCGCATGTTCGAATTGCACAATGCGGCGCTCTGGCCGCTGCACGTGCTGACGCTCGCTACCGGCCTCATCATCATCCTGCTCATCGCGTGGCGGCCGAGAAGCTCTGCACGCTGGATCGCACTCATCCTCGCGATGCTTTGGATCTTCGTCGGGTGGTCCTTCCTGTGGAATCGCTACGCGACCATCAACTGGGCTGCCGCCTATGCCGCGCCGGCTTTCGTCGTTGAAGGCGTGTTGCTGCTCGTCATCGGATCGTTGCGCGATGGTCTCGCCTTCGAACGGCGCGGACTTGCCGGTTGGACAGGGTATCTCATCCTTGGCTTTGCACTCGCCGGACAGCCATTGCTTGCGCCGCTGCAGGGGCGTGGCTGGGCCACGTCCGAGGCCTTTGGCATCGCGCCGGATCCGACTGTTATCGCGACGCTCGGCGTTCTGCTCCTCGCCCGCGGCAGGCTTTTGCCATTGCTGCTGCCGATCCCTGTTCTCTGGTGCCTCCTGAGCGGCATGACCCTCAGCACGATGGGAGAGCCGCAGGCCTGGGCCCCTTATGCCGCCCTGGCGCTGGCCGCTGCAGGCTGGATCTGGACGATCGTCCGCCGGCGCGGATCGCCGACATCATGAAGGGGAATCGAACGTGAGCGCCGAAGTAGCGATCCGACCGTTCCGGGAGGAAGACGCATCTCAAGTGCGCGAGATTTTCATTGTGGTCAACCGACTGCTATCGCCGCCGCATATGCGCGATGCCTTTGAAGCTTACATCGCTCGTTCGTTGATCGAGGAAATGGACCGGGTCGCCGCTTACTATGGTGAGCGAGGCGGCGGCTTTTGGGTCGCGCTGAGGGAGGAGAAAGTCGTCGGCATGTTCGGCCTTGAACCCGCAGCGATCGATGCCATGGAGCTGCGTCGCATGTATGTCGACCCGTCCGCCCGACGTAGCGGGATCGCGCGGTTGATGCTGCAATTTGCGGAAGCTGAATGCCGTCGGCTTGACATGCGAAGACTTGAATTGAGCACGTCTGAATTGCAGCCGGCTGCGCTCGAACTGTATAGGCGCGCAGGATATCGGTTGCTGAACGAGGCCGTCGCCGACGAGGCGAGCAACAAGACGTTGGGAGGCGGCATTCGTCGATATTACTTCGAACGGATCCTGTAGAAAGCCGGTGCCGCGCGCCTCGGCTGCCATGCCGCGCCAGCGCGACGGTGAGCCGCATGGTCGATGCGATGATCTGCGAGGTGGCGCTGCTGCTGCCGGGTGCGGAGAATCCGAAGAAGCTCCGCGCGCGCGGGCAAAAGATCATCGGCAGTCTGCTCGGCTCGCTTCGTACGGCTTGAGCGCTCCCCTCACGGCTCGATCCACCGCTGCACGGCTTCCGCCGTGTCCGCCGGCGTGGTGTTGAAGCAGATGCGGGTTTGCGGCGCGCCGAGGTGAACCAGATTGATGATCCGTTCGAACAGAAGCAGTCGCTCTCGCGGCTCGCGCAGCCCGGCGCCGATCACCACGCAGTCGTAATGCTTTGCGCCCAGCGCCGCCGCAGCCACCGCTTCGGCCGTGTCGCCGAGGTCGATCAGGCAGCTATCGGCGTCATAGCCCATCGCGCGAAGCTTCTCGATTTGAGCTCCGATGTAGCTCGTCACCAGTTCGGCCGTGAGCCCCGGGAAGGCGCTGAAGTCAACCAAGGAAGGCTCGATGCCGATCGCGAGCACGGTCTTTTTCGCCATGTACCTGCTCCATGCCGGGTGAAACGAACGCCCGGAAAACGCGCGCGGCGCGCCCACAGTTCCGAACCGAATACTGACATCATAGTTCGACTATTGCCGAAGCATCAACGTCAGAAAACCGGGCACAGTGATTTCAGTCACCGGCGCCACAATCGAGCGGTGCCGGGCTTCACAGGAGAGCACCATGACAACCACCAACAGCCCGAACCAGCACCTGATCGTCACCGCATTCTGGGAGGTCAATTCTGGAGAGGAAGGCTCGGTCGCGGCACTTCTGAAAGACTTTCTTCCCCAGGCGCAGCGGGAGCCGGGCGTGAAGGAATTCCAGATTCACCAGAACATCGCCAAGCCGCGGGAATTCTTCTTCTACGAGGTGTTCGCCGGCGAAGCGGCCTTCGCCGAGCACCAGCAGACCGACCACTTCAAGAACATCATCCTCGGCCAGGCGATCCCGAAACTCGCCAAGCGCGAGCGGTCGCAGTTCCACTTCATCTGAATTCAGGCCGGATCGGGCGCGCTGCCGATCGCCTCCGCAGCGCGCCGCTTCAACAATTGCTGTTCGCGCTTGTTGCCGGCGAGCGCCGCTGCCGGGAGTTTTCGTCTCTCACGACATCCGAAAGCGGCGTACTGGACTCAATATGCAATGGTCGTTCGCACGCCGAATATCGCGCCGTTCTTGATCGGCCTCTCCGGCCTGTCGGGATCGGAGATGTGGCCGCCTGGATGAGTCACGTATTGGAATGTGGGCTGTAAGGTCCAGCCGGGCTTGATCTGCGCCTGGTAGCTCAACTCGATCGTCATCTCATAGTCGCGGACCGGCTGCCCATTTCCGGAATGAAAAATCAGGTCGCGATCGAAGGCCCGTGCGTGATTGGAAATGTTTGCATAGATGAAGCTTGCGCCGAACTTGTCATTGGGGCGGCCCGGAATCATGCTGGAGAAGACAATGCCACCATCGAAAAAGAAGTTGATGTGGCTGCTGTCGGAGGGGCTGGCCGAAATCCGGCTGAATATCCCGATGCCGCTATCGGGGCCGCCATTCACCGGACGGTAGATCTGTTGATCGATGACGCCGTAGATGCCGCTGTTGCCGCGGATCCGGCGGGCAATGCCATTGCTCAGGGGGGAGGCAAGCGAGAGTCCGTCCGTGCCGTACCTGTGGTCGTGGAATTCTCCAAAATGATGCCAGCCGCCCAGCCGGTAGATTCCTGCCAGCCCGCTGTCATCTTTTCCCTGATTGTGCCGGTATTGAACCTCACCCATCAGCAACGGAGGATCGTTGATTCTGAAATTGGTCCCGGTGGTGTTGACCGTCCCTTGTTCCCCAGGATCTCCATTGAACACGGCGACGAGAGCGGACCAGTTCTTGTCGGGGTCAAACCTCCAGCGTACGCCCGGTGTAGCGAGGGGATAGGCCGGTCCGCCGCTGGGCAGATTGGCGCCTGTGATCGTGGGCCAATCGCTGCTCAAGAACATCCTGCTGTAGTCGCTGATGAAGAACTCAGCGTCGGCGGCAAGCTGACCGAAGCGAAAGCCAAACCGATCGTCGAACAGCTTTTGCTCGAGCCACAGTTCGGAAAGGCGCGTCGAAGGCACTGCCTCGATGTTGCTGATCGTGATCAGGCTGTTGAAGTGCTCGCCGCGCATTCCGGCTGTTCGATGAATCTGAAAAGCATTGCCGAAGAAGCTCAAGCCCTGCCATCCGGCGAACTTCCCGAAATCGACCGCAGCAAATGCTTCAAGCTTGCCTTGGTACAGGTTGCCACGGCGGATGCCGCCGGACGCATTGCCAAGTGCTTCGCCGGTGTAGACCAACCCGTAGGTTATTCCGTGCTGGGCGAGCCATCTGCGGCTGCCCGTCGGATCGCCGTCGGCCGGCATGCTGGTCGCGATCGACACAGGCGGAATGCCATCGACAATATCCGTTTCCGCCATCGCCGGTTCGGCCATCGCGATTACTGCGAGGACGGAAATATTCAGCCTTAACTTACTCACTGAAAGAGCAATCCTTACTGCTATTGCAACTCAATTGCATCTAAAGAGCGGATACGTGCGGAGGCTTGTGGTGTGGTTCATCCAGGCTGAGTGACTCTGCGGATTGAGCGACTATGGCCTCGGCTGGCGGGAAGGCTTCAAGCGAAGCACCACGTCGATGCCGATGAGGTCGTATCCCTCGGGCGCAGCCGGAACGCCGTGGATCTTGATCGTGCCGCTGGGCACGTCGATCAGGCGATCTTCGTGAGCGACATAGAAGTGATGGTGGTGCGAAACTTGGGTGTCGAAATAAGCGGTCTCTCCATACACCGGCACCCGGTGGATTAATCCGATCTCGCTGAGCCGGCGCAGGCTGCTGTAGATGCAGCACAACGACACACGCGTGCCTTGTCGGGCGAGTTCGTCATGGAGACCGATGGCGGACACATGTCGTCCGCCGGCGGCGAAAAGGTGTTCTGCAACCGCCAGACGCTGTCGGGTGGGTCGCAAAGCGGCCTGAGCGAGCAGGTCGCGTGCCCGCGAACCCCTCGCGATCATCATATCCTTTTGGTCAAGCCCACTGCGCCCCACGAAACCACCCTTGAGAATTTTGCGAATAAGTCGCATTTGCAAAATGTCTGAAGGTTCGCTAGACGTCAAGCTAGTTGCGAATGAATTGCAATTACAGAATGTCGCAGGCCGTTGCGGACAGCAGCGGCGTGCGCGCGACATAGGAGAGCAAGGGAATGTTTGATCGGGGCAGGCGCGCCGTTCTTGCGGCGGTTGCGGGCACTGCGGTGCTTGGGCTGATGACGGGAGCGGCGTTCGCCCAAACCAAATTCAAGGCCGTCACGACTTTCACGGTTATCGCCGACATGGCCCGAAATGTTGCCGGCGACGCGGCAACCGTCGAGTCGATTACCAAGCCCGACGCTGAAATTCATAATTATCAGCCGACGCCCGGTGACATCCTGAAGGCGCAAGAAGCAAATCTCGTGCTCTGGAACGGGCTCAATCTCGAGCTTTGGTTCGAAAGGTTCTTCCAGCGCCTCAAAGGCGTTCCGGGCGCCGTCGTCTCCGAGGGCGTCAAGCCGATGGGAATCGTGGAGGGGCCCTACAAGGGCAAGCCCAATCCGCATGCCTGGATGTCGCCGAATGCGGCGCTCATCTACGTCGATAATATCCGTGACGCTTTCGCAAAGTACGATCCGAAGAACGCCGCGACCTACAAGGCGAATGCCGAGGCGTACAAGCAGAAGATTACTGCGGCGATCGCTCCGATCCAGACAAGACTCTCGGCTATTCCGCCTGAGCGTCGATGGCTGGTATCGAGCGAGGGCGCCTTCAGCTACCTCGCGCGGGACTTCGGCATGAAGGAGCTTTATCTCTGGCCGATCAATGCGGATCAGCAGGGCACGCCGCAGCAGGTCCGAAAGGTGATCGATGCGGTGCGAGCCAACAAGATCTCGGTCGTGTTTTCCGAAAGCACTATTTCGCCGGACCCGGCCAAGCAGGTTGCCCGCGAGACGGGGGCCAAATATGGTGGTGTTCTCTATGTGGACTCGCTCAGCGCCGCCGACGGTAAGGTTCCGACCTATATCGATCTCCTGCGCGTGACGTCCGAGACGATCGCAAACGGCCTCGCACAGTGAGCGCGATGATCGATCCGTTCCTCAATCCCGCGTCCTCGAATACGGGATCCGGCCTCTCCGTCACAAACGCCACCGTCACCTACCGCAACGGTCACACGGCTCTGCGCGATGCGACGTTCAAAATCCCGGCAGGCACGATCACCGCGCTCGTCGGGGTGAACGGCAGCGGCAAATCCACCCTTTTCAAGGCGATCATGGGGTTCGTCGGCCTCGCCAAAGGCGAGATCACGATTCTCGGCCAACCGGTCAATGCCGCATTGAAAAAGAACGTTGTCGCCTATGTGCCCCAGAGCGAGGACATCGACTGGAACTTCCCCGTTCTCGTCGAGGACGTGGTGATGATGGGCCGCTATGGCCACATGAACATGATGCGCCTTGCCAAAGCCGCGGATCATGAAGCAGTCGCAGCAGCGCTTGCCCGCGTCGGCATGAGCGATTTCCGCAAGCGCCAGATCGGCGAACTCTCCGGCGGCCAGAAGAAGCGGGTGTTCCTCGCCCGCGCGCTTGCCCAGGACGGGCGAGTAATCCTGCTCGACGAACCCTTCACGGGTGTCGACGTCAATACCGAAGACGCCATCGTCAAGCTGCTGCGTTCGCTCCGCGATGAAGGACGGGTGATGCTGGTCTCCACGCACAATCTCGGCAGCGTGCCGGAATTCTGCGATCGCACCGTGCTCCTCAACCGCACCGTGCTCGCTTATGGACCCACGGTGGAGATTTTCACCCAGGCGAACCTGGAAAAGACCTTTGGCGGCGTCTTGCGGCATTTCGTGTTGAACGAAAGCGAAGGCGGCAAGCCGCGCGCGTTCGATGTGATCACCGACGACGAGCGGGCGGTGATATTCCAGGACGGCCAGGCGACCAGGCGCAAATCGTCATCGGGCGATGAGGATCGCAGCTAGTGTCCTTGCTGATCGAACCCTTCACTTACGGGTACATGCTCAATGCCATGTGGGTCTCCGCGCTCGTCGGCGGGGTCTGCGCATTCCTCTCCGTCTATCTGATGCTGAAAGGCTGGTCGCTGATCGGCGACGCGCTTTCTCACGCCATCGTGCCCGGTGTCGCCGGCGCCTACATGCTTGGCCTGCCGTTTTCCATCGGCGCTTTCTTCTCGGGCGGCCTCGCGGCAGCGGCCATGCTTTTCCTCAACCAGCGCACCAAGCTGAAGGAAGACGCCATCATCGGCCTGATCTTTTCTTCCTTTTTCGGCCTCGGACTTTTCATGGTGTCGCTTTCGCCGACTTCGGTGAACATCCAGACCATCGTGCTCGGCAACATCCTGGCGATCACCCCGGAAGACACCCTGCAGCTCGCCATCATCGGTTTCGTCTCGTTCGCCGTTCTCATCGTCAAATGGAAGGATCTGATGGTTACCTTCTTCGACGAGACCCACGCGCGCTCGATCGGGCTCAACACGACCGTTCTCAAGATCATGTTCTTCACGCTGTTATCAGCCTCGACGGTTGCGGCGCTGCAGACTGTCGGAGCCTTCCTCGTCATCTGCATGGTGGTGACGCCCGGCGCGACCGCCTATCTCCTGACCGACCGCTTCCCTCGCCTGCTCGTGATCAGTGTTGCGATCGGATCCACGACGAGCTTCGTCGGCGCCTATGCAAGCTATTTCCTGGACGGCGCGACTGGCGGAATCATCGTCGTCTTGCAGACGCTGACCTTCCTCGCGGTCTTCTTCCTCGCCCCCAAACACGGCATGCTGGCGGCCCGCCGCCGCGCGACCCAGGCGCTGGATGCCGGCCCATGACGCTACTCGACACGCTCTTCCAGCCCTTCCAGTTCGAGTTCATGCGCTATGCGCTGATCATCTCGGTGCTGGTCGCGATCCCGACCGCACTTCTCTCCTGTTTCCTCGTCCTCAAGGGTTGGTCGCTGATGGGCGATGCGATCTCGCATGCGGTTTTTCCCGGCGTTGTGATCGCCTACATTGTCGGATTTCCCTATGCGGTTGGCGCGTTCGCAGCCGGCATGATCTGCGCACTGGCGACCGGCTTCCTCGAGGAGAACAGCCGCATCAAGCAGGACACGGTGATGGGGGTCGTGTTCTCGGGCATGTTCGGACTGGGGCTCGTGCTCTACGTCAAGATCCAGAGCGACATACATCTCGATCACATTCTGTTTGGCGACATGCTTGGGGTGGATCTCCGTGACATCGTCGAGACCGGAATTATCGCGACCGTTGCGACCGGCGTCATCGTCGTCAAATGGCGGGACCTCCTCCTGCATGCGTTCGACCCGGCGCAAGCGAGAGCGATCGGACTGCCGGTCAGGCTCCTGCACTACGGATTGTTGGCGGTCCTTTCCCTGACCATCGTCGGCGCACTGAAGGCCGTCGGCATTATCCTCGCCATTGCGATGCTGATTGCACCGGGGGCCATCGCCTTCCTGATGACACGCAAGTTCAGCGTCATGCTGGCGATCGCCGTCATCATCGCGGTGATTGCCTCTTTCCTCGGTGTCTATCTTTCGTTCTTCATCGACAGCGCGCCGGCCCCGACCATCGTGCTGCTGATGACCATCGCCTTCATTGCCGCCTTCGTCTTCGTCACGACCAAGGTCGCAAGGCTGCAGGGCCGTGAAGCAGCTCTGGCCACAGAGTCCAACGACCCCGGAAGCGGTCAGTCCCGAATGTGAAGCCGCCCCTTAAGCCGCCACGTTCGACAGGAATCGATCGACGGAGGCGCGCAGATCGGCGGCCTGATCCGACAGGTCGCGCGCTGTTGCCAGCACGAGGTCGGCGGAACGATTGGTGTTCTCGGTCGCGGTGGCCGTTCCCGCGATGCTTCGGGCGACGCTTTCGGTTCCGGCGGCGGCGTGCCCGATACTCCTCGATATTTCGTTCGCTGCCGCGTTCTGCTGGCTGACGGCGTCGGCAATCGCCGCGGTGAAGCGATCGATCTCATCCATGATCGAAGCGATGGCGCCGACATTGTCGACCGCCTGCTTCGTCGCCGATTGCACTTCGGCAATCTGGGAAGAAATGTCCTCGGTCGCCTTGGCGGTCTGCGTGGCGAGCGCCTTGACTTCCGACGCGACCACGGCAAATCCCCGGCCGGCCTCGCCGGCGCGCGCGGCTTCGATCGTGGCGTTGAGCGCCAGCAAATTGGTCTGACCGGCAATGTTGCGGATGAAGCCCACGACCTCATCGATATGCTGCGTGGAGCTGGCGAGGGCCCGAATCGTATCGTTGGCCGTACCGGCCATTCCGGAGGCGCGCTGCACGATCGTGGTGGCGTCATTGACCTGCGTCTTGATCGCCTGCACGGAATCGCCGAGCTGGCTCGCGGCGGACGCCACGGTCTGAACGTTGGCCGAGGTTTGGCCTGCGGTGGAAGCCGTCTCGACGGATTGCTTGCCGGCGGCGTGCGCAATCGAGGAAAGGGTTTGCGCGGTGTTCGTCAATTCGCCCGTCATCCGGTCGGTATTGGCGAGAGCGGCGGTGAAGGTGGAGCGGAAGGCTTCTATCTCGGCCTCAATGCGCTGCCGCCGATTGACCTGTTGCGCATGGGTCTCGTCCTTCGATGACATCAGCGCGAGATCCTGATCGGCGCGGGCTTTCAGGCTCGCCTGCATGACGGCGAGCGATTTCAACAGACGGCCGAGTTCGTCGCGCCTCCGGACCGCGATATCATCCGCGAAGTTGCCTGCCGCCACGCGTTCTGCAACGCGCACCGCGGCCGAAATCGGCTTGCTGAGCGAATAGGCAAAGGCCATGGCGATAACGAACCCGATCAACACGGTGCCGATGGCGATACCCGACATGGCGGTACGTGCTGATGCGACCGATGCTTCCGCCTCGGTCCGGTAGTCGAAGCCATAGGCCGCCACCAGTTCCACGAGATCGTCGAGCGCCGCGACGGCCTCATCGCCCTGCCGCATCAGCGTGAAGGTCGTGGGGATCTCGGTCAGGCCGCCCGGTACCGGCTTGAGGATCTTCAGTCCGGCGTCCGACCAGCCGCGGAGGCTGGCTTCAGCCTTCTCCCGGGCGGTCTTGACGTTCGCACTCTGGACCCTGTCCCGGACCACGCTGAGATCTTCGGAGATGTTGCGAACCAGCTTTTCAAACCGGGCGACTGCTTCGCGCGTGGTCCCGTCAGTCAGGCTGTGCTGCATGACGAGACGCGCCTCGTTCAAGCCCGCATGCGCTGAGCGCGCGTGGTTGATCCCCATCAGGGGGCCGTCATAGAGACGCACCACCTGATCGCCCGCGGTGGAGATACCTCGAATGCCGTAAAATGCGAGCCCACAGGCGAGCAGGATGACTACGCTGAAGGCACCGAAAATCTTGTAGCGAATCGACATCACAAATCTCCGGCAGCGCCGCCTGGCGCGACTAGTCCGTAACCTTCACCATCATCTTCATCCGCGGATGGATTGCGCAGATCACCTGCACGTCGCCTGCTTCCTTGAAGGTTACATCCGTCGACATGCCGGGCGCCTGCGAGCCGAGATTGAATTCGCTGCCCTTGGTGCCCGACATGATGTTGTGAGGAATGCTGTCGTCGTTCACAAAGGTCAGCGCGCCACCCTTCTTGATGGTGACGCTCTCGGAGGAGAATACCCGGCCCTGCTGATGGATCACCTGGTTGGCGGCGAGCGCGCCAGCCGACAGGCCGGAGAGAATGACGAGAGCGAACAGAATGGTCTTGTGCATGGGATATCCTTGGATCGGTAGGGCTGGGATCAGCGCGGGAGGACCGGCACCGCGGTCGGACTGAGGTTGCTGGACAGGGTTTTCATGAAGGCGACCAGGTCGGATTTTTCCTGGGAAGTGAGTCCGAGCGGCTTCATCAGGTCGGAACGGCTCGGCCGGTCGACGCCACCGTGATCGTAATGTTCAACCACCGCTTCGAGCGTGGCGAGCGATCCATCGTGCATGTAGGGACTTCGGCGCGCAATTTCGCGCAAGCCAGGCGTCTTGAAGGCGTGTTGCATCTTGACCACGCCCGGCACGAACTCACCGCGACCAATATCCTTGCTCGGCAGCCCGATGTCCTGGAATCCGTCATTGGTGAAGTTCCAGCCTTCGTGGCAGGCGGAACAGAGCGCCTTGCCGTTGAACACGGCGAAGCCCCGCTTGGCTTCCTCGGAAATCGCCTTTTCATTTCCCTCGATCCATGCATCGAAGGGCGCACGCTCGGAGACCACGGTGCGTTCGTAGGTCGCGATGGCCTTGGCCAAAGTCTTGGCACTCATGTCTTCGCCGGGAAAGGCCGCGGCGAACAGCTGCTTGTATTCGCCGATCGAGGCGAGCCGTCCCATCAGTTGCTCGAGCGGCATGTTCATCTCGCCGGCGGCCTGGATCGGACCGAGCGCCTGCTCTTCGAGGGTAGCCAGCCGGCCGTCCCACATGAAGATCTCACCCCACGCCGCGTTGACGATGGTCGGCGAGTGCCGGCCGAGCTTCGCCATGCCGTGGCCGACGCCCACCGCCAGACCATCGCCCCAGCCGAAGCCCGGGCTATGGCAGCTCGCGCAGGACTGCGCCATGGAGACCGAAAGCCGCGTATCGAAATAGAGCTTCTTGCCGAGCGCAGCCTTTTCCGGCGTGTAGGGATTCTCCTTCGGGAACGGGATCGTTGCCGGCCGCTTGTACTGCGTCTTCATCGCATCGATGCCGGGCGCAGCCTTCGGGCCGAGGTCGATGCGGCGGGTTTCGCCGACGATGACCGCGCCGAGGCCGATGCTGGCAAACCCGAGCGCGCCAAAACCGGCCGCAGCAATGGCCGTTGCGAGCAGGGTTGATCGACGAGAGAAGAATCCCGACATGCCGCGTCCTCGAATGATGGTGCCAATGGCCGCTTGGAAAAATGCGGCACGAGGGCGAATACGGAAATTCCGCAAGTGTTGGCGTTACGATAATTGCCAATGGTTAATCACTGTGTTCGGAATGGGCACTCGAGATTCCGTAGTTCTACGAATCGCAAAAACACGGCTTTTTGCAGCGAATTTGGCAATCATGGCGTGCGCAAGATGCGCCGCTCATTCAGAAATCAGCGCACGATTTCGCTGCGCCGGGCCGCATCGGCAACGCGCCGTTGCAACAACTCATGTTCGCGCTTGTTGCGCGCTAATCGTGCTGCGGCCTCGAATGCGGCGCGCGCCTCTGCGAATCGGGCGAGCTTGAAAAGCAGATCGCCGCGCACGCTTTCCAGCAAATGATAGCTTTTCAGTGCGGGCTCGCCTGCCAGTCCGTCCACAATCGCGAGCGCGGCCGCCGGTCCCTCGGCCATGCCGATCGCCACCGCGCGGTTGAGCTCGATGATCGGCGAGCGCACCAGCGCCGTCAACTCGGCATAGAGTGTAGCGATACGCGGCCAATCGGTTTCGCCGGCAGCGCCGGCCCGGGCGTGACAGGCGACAATTGCCGCCTGCAGCGCATAGAAACCACGTGCACCGCCGAGCTCATGCGCTCGCGTCAGCGCGAGCAAGCCGCGGCGGATCTGAAGCCGGTCCCACAGCATCCGGTTCTGGTCCATCAGCAAAATCGGATCGCCGGCCACATCCGTGCGCGCCGCGGTGCGCGAGGCGTTCAGCTCCATCAGCGCGAGCAGGCCGTGGGCTTCGGCTTCCTGCGGCGCGACCAGTGTCAGCACCCGGCCCATGCGCAGCGCATCGTTACAGAGCTGCGGCCGCAGCCATTCGTCGCCGCGGGCGGCCGTGTAGCCCTCGTTGAAGATGAGATAGACGACCTCCAGCACCGAGGCGAGCCGTTCCGAAAGCTCCTCGCCGCGCGGCGTTTCATAGGCGAGCCCGGATTCCGACAGCGTCCGCTTCGCGCGCACGATGCGCTGGGCAATGGTTGCTTCCGGTTGAAGAAAGGCGCGCGCAATCTCTTCCGTCGTCAGGCCGCAGATCATCCTGAGTGCGAGAGTGGCGCGGGCCTCGCGCGACAGCCGCGGATGGCAGGCGGTGAAGATCAGCCGCAGCAGTTCGTCGCCGATATCATCGTCCAGCCCGGCGTCCGGATCTGGCATCGCCTGCTGCTCCTGCTCCAGGTCGCGTATCAGCATCTCGTGCTTGAGAGCGAGCATGCGGCGGCGGCGCAGGTCGTCGAGCGCGCGTCGTTTGGCGGTTGCCATCAGCCATGCGCCGGGCTTGTCCGGCACGCCGGTGGCAGGCCAATGTTCGAGCGCCGCCACCAGGGCTTCCTGCGTCAGGTCTTCGGCCAGCGTCACATCGCGCAACATCCGGGACAGGCCGGTGATCAGGCGCGGCTGCTCGATGCGCCAGACCGCCAGAATGGTGCGATGGATGTCGGCGGCCGTCATCGCCGCCGACCGGGCTTGTCGAACATCCGCATCAGGCGTGAGCGCGTATGCCGACCTCGCATGCGCCATCCACGCCCGGTGTCGCAAGCACGCGAACTTCGCAGGTGCCTTCCCAGCCCGGCATGTGCTCGAGGTGCAACTGCATGAACTCCTTCGCGGCGGCCACAGCCTCTTCCATGTCCCGGAGCTCGAAGATCGCGTAGCCGCCGATCAGCTCCTTGGTCTCGACGAATGGCCCATCGATCACACCGAGCTTGCTGTTCGTTATCCTGACCTGTGCACCGGCCATGGCAATCGGCATCAGGCCGCCGGTATCGAGCATGCGGCCGGCCTTGATCTCGCGGTCGGCCAGCTTGCCCATCGCCTCCATCAGGGCCGGCGACGGACCTGTATCGGGCTGAGGCGAGGTAACGATATACATGAAGCGCATTGCGGAACTCCCGTTAGGGCGAGTTGCGGCGGTGATCGCCCGCAAAACTGGCTCGCTATGGGAGACGACGAACGGGATGGCGCCGGATCGACAGGGGTCCAAGAAATATTCCGAACCCTGGTTGTGGGTTCCGGGACCTATTGTCCCCGGATCATGATCAGGGGATCGGCGGTATCGGGCACCCGCCGCCACTGCGCATTGTCGTCGGCCTCGAATTGCCAGGTCTGGCCGGCGGCCGACATCAGAATCATCTGCCCGCGTTCGAGCCGCCACTGGTTCGGCGCGAAGGCCGCAACCGCTGGATCGCATTTCGGCTTCAAAAACACCTGGAAATTATCGCCGGTGGCCTCGGTATTGGTCAGTGTCAGGCCGCAGATCGTCTGGCCGTTGCCGCGAACCATCGACCAGTCGCCGATCATCTGGTCCATCGATTTGGCGAGCGAGCGGGCGGCGGCGAGGTTCTGCAGGATGTAGACGCCCTCGCCGGTCCGCAAGCCTTCGAAGATGCCGCTTTCGACTTCGGTGAGGTCGATCACCGGCTGGCCGGTCGCATCCTGCAGCCGCACGATATCCAGCCCCTTGATATTCCAGGCCGTGATTTCCTTCGTAAACGGCAACGCCTTCACGCAACCGGGCTCGAGCTCGAGCTTGAACCCCTGCGGTGTCGTATCGCCCTTCAGCGTGACGACGCAGGTCTTGCTGCGCTCGGTAGTGGCAAGCTCCCACTGCCCGATCATGTCCTTCTTCAGGGTCGAGGCATCCTGCGCCGCCACCTGCGGCGCAAGCGCGAGCAGCGCCGTCAGCGCTGCCACCGTAATGCCCGAACGCCCAGACGACATCAGCGTCCCTTCACCGGGGTTTCCGGAACGGGCGTCAGCGGCGCCTTGCCGGCAAACCAATTTTTCAGATTGTCAACGACAAGCTGATCCATGGCGTTGCGCGTTACCACCGAAGCTGAGCCGATATGTGGCAGCAGCACGACATTTTGCATGGCCTTCAGCTCGTCCGGCACGTTCGGCTCGTTGGCGAAGACGTCGAGCCCGGCCGCGAGAATGGTGCCGGATTTCAGCGCCGCCACCAGCGCCGGCTCGTCGACCACGGAGCCGCGCGCGACGTTGATCAGCACACCACGGGGACCCAGCGCCTTCAGCACATCGGCGTTGATCATCTTTGCGGTCGAGGCGCCGCCCGGCACGATCACGATCAGCGTATCCACCGCCTTCGCCATTTCCATCAGGTCAGGATAGTGCTTGTAGGACACGGCCGAAGACGGATTGCGCGAGTGATAGGACACCGGCACGAGCGAGGCTTCGAGCCGGCGTCCGATCGCCTGTCCGATGCGGCCCATGCCGACGATCCCGATCTTGCGGTCGCGCAGCGAGCCGACGCTCAAGGGATAGTTCTGTGCCTGCCACAGGCCGGAGCGCAGGTAGCGATCGGCCTTGACGAACTCGCGCAAGGTCGAAATCAGAAGCCCCATCGCGACGTCGGCGACTTCTTCCGTCAGCACGTCGGGCGTGTTGGTGACGACGATGTCGTGCTCGCGCGCATAGGCGGAATCGACGTGGTCGTAGCCGACGCCGAAGCTTGCGATGATTTCGAGCTTCGGGAACTGCGACAGCGCCTTCGCATCGGCCGGCACCATATGATAGGTCACCGCCATGCCGCGGATCTTCGCTATCGTATCGGGCGTCAACCGCTCGAGGTCGGCGCGGCTCTCCGCCATATGCAGGACGAACTGATCCGGAAAGCCGTTCTCCAGGATCGGCCTGATCGGCCCGTAGATCAGGAGGTCGATCTTTTCGGAGGAAGTATTCGCGGCAGCCATCAATTTTCCTTTCCAAGCGCGCTCTCATGCCAGCGCCGTAGTACCAGATGCGAAACTAGCGCCAGCAGCCCATAGATGACAATCCCGGCGACGGACAGCAACAGCAACGCCGCGAACATTCGGGGAATGTTGAGGCGATAACCGGATTCGGCGATCCGGAAGGCAAGTCCGGACCCGGCGCCCGCGGTGCCTGCCGCGATTTCGGCAACCACCGCGCCGATCAACGACAGGCCGCCCGCGATCCGCAGGCCGCCGAGAATATACGGCAGCGCCGCCGGCAATTTCAGGTACCGCAGCGTCTGCAGCCGTGACGCGCCGTAGAGCTGAAACAGCCCGGCCAGATTGCGGTCCACCGAATTCAGCCCGAGCGTGGTGTTGGACAGGACCGGAAAGAAACCGACGATCCAGGCGCAGACGATGACCGCGGTCTGCTGCGGCAGATAGATCAGCAATAACGGCGCAATTGCGATTACCGGCGTGACCTGCAGGATGACCGCATAGGGAAACAACGAATATTCCAGCCATTTCGACTGATTGAACAGCAGCGCCAGCGCGACGCCGCCGATGGCCGCGGCGATAAAGCCTTCCAGCGTGGTGAGCAAGGTGACGCCGAGCGATTCCGACAGCACCGGCCAGTCGCTGACGAGCGTCTGAAACACGACATAAGGGCTCGGCAACACGTAAGGCTGGATGTCGTTGACGCGCACCACGAGTTCCCACAGCGCCAGGCCCGCCGCCAGCACAACGACTGGCAGCAGCATCCGGCCAATATTCTGGAAGGAGCTCATGCGCTGCGCTGCCCGGAATAGGAAGGCGCGAGCGCGCTGGAGACCTCGCGGCAATAGGCGGCATATTCGGCCGAGGTGCGAAACTCCTCCCCGCGCGGCTCCACGGTGTCGATATGAAACTCGCTGGCAAGGCGGCCCGGCCGCGCCGTCATCACGGTCACCCGCTGCGACAGGTAGACCGACTCGAACACCGAATGGGTGACGAAGATGACGGTCTTGTGCAGCCTGCGCCACAGATCAAGCAGATCGTTGTTGAGCCGAAAGCGCGTGATCTCGTCGAGCGCCGCGAACGGCTCGTCCAGCAGCAGAATATCCGGGTCGGTGACGAGCGCACGCGCCAGCGAAACCCGCATCTTCATGCCGCCGGACAATTCACGGGGGTATGCATCGGCAAATTCGGAAAGGCCGACCTGCGCCAGCGCCCCCTCGATGCGGCTGTCGGCATCAGCCGCCGGCGCATGCGAAAGTTTCAGCGGCAGACGAACGTTTTCACGCACGCTTGCCCACGGCATCAACGTCGGCTCCTGAAACACGAAGCCGATGGGATGCCGCCCATCCTTCCTGTTTGCGTGATGGGAAACGTTCACCGTGCCCGCACTCGGCGCGCTGAGCCCCGCGATCAACCGCAGCGCGGTCGATTTTCCGCAGCCGGAAGGCCCGAGCAACGAGACGAACTCGCCTTTTGCAACATCGAGATCGAGCGGCCCGAGCGCGGTCACGCCGTTATCATAGGTCTTGATAACGGCGCGCAGACGCACTGCAAGGCCCGCCGAATCGATATCCGTCTCGGACAAAGCGGGCTCGGCCATCTCGTGTCAGTTCTTCGGCCGCAGATCGACGCCGACGCCCTTGTTGACGAAGCGCAGCGTGTAGGCCTGGCGGTAGTCGATATCGTGGCGAACCACGCCGGCCCGGACCATCTTGTCGAAGAAGCTCGCCACCCGCGCGTCGGTCATGGCGCCGATGCCGTCGCGCAAGGTATCGCCGGAATCGACGATGCCGTATTCCTTCATCTTGGCGACGGAATAGCTGAGCAGTTCGTCGGTCATTTCCGGGTTCATCTTCTTGATCATCGCATTGCCGGCCGAATTGTCGCCGTAGAGATAATTGTACCAGCCAATGGCGGAAGCATCGACGAAGCGCTGCACGAGGTCGGGCTTCTTGTCGACGATCTCGCGGCGGGTCTCGATCAGCGTCGAATAGGCGTTGAAACCGTGATCGGCGAGCAGGATCACGCCGGGTTTGAAGCCCGCCGCCTTCTCGACGGCGTAGGGCTCGGACGTGACATAGCCCTGCATCGCGCTCTGCTTGTTGACGATAAAGGGCTGCGAATTGAAGGTGTAGGGCTTTACCTTGCTCTCGCTGAATCCGTATTCGGACTTCAGCCACTGGAAGTAGCTCGCGACGCCTTCCTTGGACACGAATAGCGTGAGCGGCTTGAGATCTTCGAGCTTGGTGGATTTGGCTTCCGGATGGGTCAGGAAAACCTGAGGATCCTTCTGGAAGATGGCAGCGACGGCGACCACCGGCACGTTGTTGGTGACCGCATCGAAGGATTGCAACGTGTTCGCGGTCATGAAGAAGTCGATTTTGCCGGCGGTCAGCAGGATGCGATTGTTGGTGTTGGGACCGCCCGGCACGATGGTGACGTCGAGGCCGTATTTCTTGTAGGTGCCGTCGGCAACCGCCTGGAAGAAGCCGCCATGTTCGGCCTCCGCCACCCAGTTGGTTCCAAACGACACCTTGTCGAGGGTCTGCGCGCGCGCCGGCATCAGTGCCGCAGCCAGCACCAGAAGACCCGCGGTTAACGCTCGCGTCAAAATGGCCGGGTTCATGGTTGGACTCCGTCGATCGTTCTGGCCCATGATGGGAGGCAATGGACGTGGATATCGTTCCACCGGTTTATCCAGGAATTGGATCAATTCCCGGAATATCTAACAAGCTACCCCGCAAATTCATTCAAAGAAACGCTTCGCTCGATGACCTCAACCGTTCCGCCCCGCGACTGGACCGACATCCACTGGCCGGATATCGCCAGGGCGGACGCCGCGCGCTGGATCGCGGTGCTGCCGCTGGCGGCGACCGAGCAGCACGGCCCGCATCTGCCGCTGGAAACCGACGTCCTGATCGGCGAGGCCTATCTGGCGCGGGTGCGCGAGCTGCTGCCTGTCGCGCTTCCCGTCACGTTTCTGCCGCTGCAGCCGGTCGGCATTTCCACCGAACATATCGATTACCCGGGAACGCTGACGCTGCCGACCGTTGTCGCATTGAAGGAGTGGATGGCGATCGGCGAGAGTGTCGCACGATCGGGCATCCGCAAGCTCGTGATCGTGACGAGCCATGGCGGCAACAGCGCGGCGATGTCGCTGGTGGCGCAGGATCTGCGCGCGCATCACGGGCTTCTCGTGGTCACCACGAGCTGGTCGCGCTTTGGTGCGCCGGACGGACTGTTTTCCGCGGAAGAGCTGCGTCACGGCATTCATGGCGGCGCGGTCGAGACTTCGATCATGATGGCGCGCTATCCGCACGCCGTGCGGACAGAAGCGATCGCGGATTTTCATCCCGCCAGCGTCGCGATGGAGAAAAAATTTCGTTGGCTCTCGGCGCATCGGCCGGTCCCCTTCGCGTGGCAGACGCAGGACCTGCATGAAAGCGGCGCGGTCGGCGACGCCACCAAAGCCTCCGCGGAGAAGGGCGAACAACTGCTCGATCACGGCGCACGCGCGTTCTGCGAATTGCTCGACGACGTCGACAAATTCGATCCGGAATTGTTTCTTCGTAAAGTATAGAATCGAGGATTTATTCTCGCAACCATCTGAAATATCTAAGAAATAAACGACGAAACCATATTTCCAGCCACAGCCTCGAACCGCTTTCGAGGAGCCTCCGTCCAACTGGGCATGCGGACCACAATGGCCGCCTAACACAGGATGGAGACTTCCATGTCGATCAAGACCAAGTTCGCCGCTCTCGCTCTCGCTACCCTTGCCGTTACCGGTACGATCGCTTCCACCACCCAGGCGCAAGCCAAGCCGCTGCACTGGGGTGTCGGAGCCGGCCTCGTTGGCGCAGCCATCGTCGGCACCGCGATCGCAGCTTCTGGCCCCGGCTACTACTACGACGGCTATCGCCGCTGCGGCTGGGTTCGCCAGTTCGACGCCTTCGGCAATTATATCGGCCGCGTCCGGACCTGCTCCTACTGATTTTTCTTCGGCTGACTTGGTCTCTGTTTGAGAAGCGACTTCTTCAAGCAAGCCATTTCAAGACCCGAAAACGCTTCTCGTGGATTTGCGTCCGGCACGGGCGCCTCATCCACCCCGTGCTGAACCCGACCCGCCCGGTTGTCCCCCCGGGCGGGTCACCCTTTTGGAGGATGTAGGCCGGCCGCTAGCGCCCGGCCCGTCGCGATGTGTCAGCGATGTCTCCGAACACCCGTCAGCGATCTGTCCGAACGGTAGCGGCAGGGGCGATGACGTGTTGCAAGCACGTCACGCAACCGTGCCATCCAAGTGCTGCCGCCGGCTCCCCTTCTGGCTATTGCGAATTACTTGCAATAAGGATCGAGGCGTAAATGTCGGAATGATCTCGATCTGGGCGCTGATCGGGGAACCGTAGGGAATCCGATTCGGGGGCGGCGGGGTTGATGACTTCAATTGTTGAGTGGCGGCAGGCATTCGAATCTGCAGTGATGGCAAGCAGCGACAGCATGGGTCGCGCCGGGAATGTCCGCACTGTGAACCGCAACCGCCGATCCCTGGACTATGCGCTGGCCGGCGCCGCGTTCGGCGCGCTGACGCTCGGCAGCCCGGCAATTGCGGCCGACATGCCGCTGAAAGCGCCCTATCTTCGCCCGGCGTTCGACTGGAGCGGCTTCTACATCGGCGGCCACACCGGCTACGGCCGCGGCTCCTCGAGCGCGGTACTCTCCGATCCGCTGGCGGTTTCGACCAACAGCGTCTTCAGCGGCGTGATCGGCGGCGTCCAGGGCGGCTACAATGTTCAATTGCCCTCCGGCTTGGTGCTCGGCGTCGAAGCCGACCTGACCTTTCCGAACTATTTCACCTCGAACTCGATCGTATCGACGCTTACCGGCATACGCTCCGAAGTGGTCGAGAAACTGGACTACGTCGGCACCGCGCGAGGCCGCATCGGCTACGCAAGCGGACAGTGGCTCTTCTACGCCACCGGCGGTTTCGCCTGGGCCGGCGAGCGCTTCATCAATACGCCTGACGTCGGCACTGACCAGAAACACATCAACGTCCGCCCCGGCTGGGCCGCTGGCGCCGGCATGGAATACGCCTTCGCGCCGCACTGGACCGTCAGGCTCGAATATCTCTACAGCCAGTTCGATCGCGCCAACAATCGCTTCCCCTCCGGTACGGAACACAGCTCGACGCTCGACTTCCAGCAGGTGCGCATCGGCCTCAACCGCAAGGTCGACTGGCCGGGGTCAAAAACCTGGACGCCGAAGTCCGACCTGACCGATCCCGAATCCGACCGCTGGGAGATCCATGGACAGAGCACGTATCTGGGACAGGGCTATCCGGCATTCCGCGCACCCTATACTGGCACCAACAGCCTGACGCCCGCCAGACAGGCGCAGGCCACCTGGAGCAACAGCCTCTATCTGAACGCCCGGCTCTGGGAAGGCGGCGAGGTCTACTACAACCCCGAACTGCTGCAGGGCTTTGGCCTGAGCGACACCGTCGGTCTCGCCGGATTTTCCAGCGGCGAGGCCCAGAAGTCCAACTTCCCCTACCCGCACTACAACACCTCGCGGCTGTATGTGCGCCAGACTTTCGGATTTGGCGGCGAGCAGGAAGAGCTTGCCAGCGGACAGCAGCAGCTTGCGGGCAAGGTCGACGTCAACAGGCTGACGCTTCAGGCCGGAAAATTCTCGGTCGGCGACGTCTTCGACGGCAATTCCTACGCCAAGGATACCCGCAGGGATTTCATGAACTGGTCGATCTGGGCCCCCGGCGCGTTCGATTATGCCGCCGACAGGCTCGGGCTGACCTACGGCATGACCGCCGAACTCAACCAGAAGAACTGGGCACTGCGCGGCGGCTATTTCCTGATGGGCGCGGTATCCAACTCCAACAATTTCGACACGCAGGTATTCCGCCGCGGCCAGTATGTGGCTGAACTGGAGACGCGATACTCGATATTTTCCCGTCCGGGCAAGCTGCGCACCATCGGCTGGTTGAGCAGCGCCAATTCCGGCAGCTATCGCGAGACGCTGGATAATCCCGCGCTCAATCTCGACATTGCGCTGACGCGCACGGGCCGCCCCAAATACGGCTATGTCATCAACGTCGAACAGTCGGTCACCGATGATATCGGCCTGTTCGGCCGCTGGAGCTGGAACAACGGCAAGACCGAGATCATGTCGTTCACCGACATCGATGCCTCATTGTCGCTCGGCACCTCGATCAAGGGCACCAAATGGGGGCGGCCGGACGACACGATCGGCATCGCCGGCGCCATCAACGCGCTGTCACGCGATCATCGCGACTTCCTCGCCGCCGGCGGGCTCGGGCCACTGATCGGCGATGGGCAGCTCAATTACCGCAAGGAACGCATCCTCGAAACCTATTACGCCTATGCCCTCACCAGGCAGATCACGCTGACGGCGGACTACCAGTTCGTCACCAACCCGGCGTTCAATGCCGACCGCGGCCCGGTCCATGTGTTCTCCGGAAGGCTGCACGGCGAGTTTTAAACCCTCTCGCGTCACGCTTCTCCGCCAAGAGAAGCCTCGCCAGTCCTGACGGCCAGCAGCTTGTCGATGCGTCGGCCATCGAGATCGACGATCTCGAAGCGCCAACCGTCCACCTCGATATGGTCGCCGACGTCAGGTATCCGGCCGAAATGGCTGAGCAGGAAGCCGGCAACCGTCTCGTAGTCGTGGGACACCGGCACCTCGAACCGGAGCAGCGAAGCAAACTCAACGGCGGACATCCAACCTGAGATCAAATACGAACCGTCGTCGCGTCTGACGGCTGCCGCTTCCGGCTGCCCCTCCTCCGTGTGAAAGCCGCCGACGATCGATTCCAGGATGTCTGCGCTGGTCACCACGCCCTGGAACACGCCATATTCGTCGTGGACCAGCCCCATATGGACGGTGGAGTCGCGCAGGATGGCGACGACATCCCTCGCATCGAGAAATTCCGGAATGACCGGCGCCGGACGGACCAGCTTGCCGATATCAGGCGTCTGCCCCGACAGATAGCAATCCAGAATGTCCTTGGCCTTGACGATTCCGACCGCGGCATCGCCAGCCTGATCGAAGACGACAAAACGGGAATGGCTGCTGGCAGCCAGCGCAGAGCGGATGGCTTGCAGGGTGTCGGTCAGGTTGATCATGCTCACTTCGCGGCGCGGTGTCATGACGGCACCGACGGGAAGATCGCCGAGGCGCATGACGCCCGCGATCATTTCCTTTTCACCGGGCTCGAGCACGCCCGCATTCTCGGCTTCGACGACCAGGGTGCGGATTTCATCCTCGCTGACTTTTTCGTCGGCCGCGCCGCGATGCCCCAACAGCCACAACAGCGCCTTGCCGGACCGGTCGAGCAGCCAAACGACGGGCAACGAGATCTTCGCAAGCAGCGTCATGTAAGGCGCCACGCGAATCGCCACCGATTCCGGATCGCGCAGGGCAATTTGCTTGGGCACCAATTCGCCGATGATGAGCGACGCGTAAGTAATAACCGTCACCACGGTGCCGACGCCAATGACGTCAGCCAGACCTTGCGACCATCCGGCTTCGACCAGCATGCTCGTCAGTCGCAGACCGAGAGTGGCGCCGGAAAATGCCCCGGACAGCACGCCGATCAGCGTAATACCGATCTGCACCGTCGAGAGAAATTTGCCCGGATCGGACGCCAGAGCCAGCGCGCGGCGGGAACCTTTGACGTTCTTTTCAACTAGCGCCACCAGTCGCGCCGGCCGCGAAGAGACGATGGCCAGCTCTGACATTGCGAGCAAGCCGTTGATGACAATCAGGACCGCAACGACCCCGAGATCGAGGTAGATCATTATCTCATTTTCTTGTGGGTATCGGTTCCCACCACGGAAGCAAATCTGTTACCAGAAATCCCATCCGGATGAGGTCAAAAGAGCGTGCGGATGCCGCAGAGAATTTATCCCACCGGCTGGAACGAATCCGTGCGCGCCATCGCCCAGGCGTCGCGGAAGCGCTGATCCTGGGTGCCTTCGATCAACTCGCCCGGCCGCAGCGACGGGTAGAGCTTCGCAAATGACATTACCTCGGTGCTCGACGTTCGCTTCGAGAAGTGGATCGGCCGCAGTTGCCGCGGGTGGTCGAGGCCGGCGGCGGCGAGAAGCTCGGACAGCGCGTGCAGGGTGGCATGATGGTACATGTAGACCCGCTCGGTCTTGAGCGGCACCACCAGCGCTCGGGCGCGCAAGGGATCCTGCGTGCTCACACCGGTCGGACAGCGATCGGTGTGGCAGCTCAAGGACTGGATGCAGCCGAGAGCGAACATGAATCCGCGCGCGGAATTACACCAGTCGGCGCCGATCGCCATGGCGCGGGCCATGTCGAAGGCGGTCGCGATCTTGCCGGCGGCGCCGATCCTGATGCGGTCGCGCGCATTGATGCCGATCAGCGCGTTATGGACGAAACTGACGCCCTCACGCATCGGCATACCCAGATGATCCATGAACTCCAACGGAGCCGCGCCGGTGCCGCCCTCATTGCCGTCGACAACGATGAAGTCAGGATAAATGCCAGTCTCCAGCATCGCCTTGCAGATCGCCAGGAATTCCCAGGGGTGGCCGATACACATCTTGAACCCTGTGGGCTTGCCGCCCGACAGCCTGCGCATCTCGCCGATAAACGCCATCATCTGCAGCGGCGTCGAAAACGCGCGGTGGGTGGCCGGCGAGATGCAATCCTCGCCCATCGCGACGCCCCGGATTTTGGAGATCTCCTCCGACACCTTGGCTGCCGGCAGCACGCCGCCATGTCCGGGCTTGGCGCCCTGGCTGATCTTGAGTTCGACCATCTTGATCTGGTCGGCGGCCGCGACGCGGGCGAATTCTTCCGGGTTGAACGAACCATCGCGGTTGCGGCAGCCGAAATAGCCAGAGCCGATCTCCCAGATGAGGTCGCCGCCGTTTTCACGGTGATAGGGACTGACACCGCCCTCGCCGGTATCATGCGCGAAACCGCCCTTCTTGGCGCCTATGTTCAGCGCCCGTACGGCCTGGGGACTGAGCGCGCCAAAACTCATCGCCGAGATGTTGAAGACCGATGCCGAATACGGCTTGGTGCAATCGGGGCCGCCGATCGTGACGCGGAATTCCGCGCCGCTACGGGTCTTCGGCGCCACCGAATGGTGCATCCATTCGTAACCCTCGCGATAGACATCTTCCTGGGTGCCGAACGGCCGCTTGTCGAGCTGCATCTTGGCGCGCTGATAGACCAGAGCGCGGGTGTCGCGGGAGAACGGCATGCCGTCCTTTTCGCTCTCGAAGAAGTACTGCCGTATCTCCGGGCGAATTTCCTCGAGCAGGAAACGAATATGCGCCGATATCGGATAGTTGCGCAAAACCGCGTGGTTCTTTTGCAGGAGATCGCGAATGCCGACAAATGTGAGGGCGCCGAAAATCACGATCGGGATCAGCAGAATTTCCCACACCTTGAGATTATGGTCGAAAATCCCGATGCCGATCAGCAATGCCGTGACAACGGCGCAGACCGTCAAAATGATGTAGCGTGGCGAGAACGGAAGCAGCAGCGTTTCCATGGAATCCCTCAGCCGTATTGTCGCGTCGCCAGCGCCAGCTTAGTCCAACCGACGGAACGAGCGCTACACGATATACCGAGCGATGCTCGCGGAAGTGACGTCGGGCTCGAAAAAATAGTTGGCGGCTTAAATAAATCTGTCGCCTTTCGCAGTGCAGCGTAACGACCCGGCGCCCAGCCACTCAGTGGCTGTGCAACCGCATCTCGTGCGGAATCTTGCCCTGCTGCAGGCCGTGCTGGGTCAACCATGCGTCGGTGGAGAGAATGGCGCGATCGATATGATCGGCGGTTCGCGAGAAATCGTAGGGTGAACCCACCAGCGGGCATAGCGGCGGCACCACGAAATACTCGATATCGGGCCCAAGCGCTTCGAGCTCGTTGACCAGTTGCCGCGCAATCAGGAGCGTGAGCGCGTGCAGCGCGTTGGCGACCGCCCCGACCGGTGGCGCCTGGTTCGCGCAGGCGTGCCCGGTTGGCAGGATGATCAGGCGCCGGGCGCCCTTGTTCACCGCGACCTGTATCGGCGTGTTGCTGGAGATCGCGCCGTCGGCGAGATAATAGTCCTTGTAGCGGATCGGCGAGAATGCGCCCGGGATCGCGGTGGACGCAACGATCGCCTCCGCCGTGGAGCCTTCCGACAGCACCACGCTGTCGCCGGAGACGATGTCGGTGGTGACGATGTGCACCGGCAGCTTCGCCTCTTCCAGATTGCGATAGGGGATGTGATCCTCGATCAGCTTTCGGATGCCGTCATGGGAGATCAGGAAATCGCGGTGCCACAGGAAGCTCAGCACCGTCCGCCAGCTCATCGGAAAGACGTCGTGCCGCTGCAATCCGCGCCAGATGGCCGCGAGCCGCTGCACGCCATCGAGCGTGGGATCGCCGGCATAGAATGCGCCGTTCAGGGCGCCAACGCTGCAGCCGACCACCATGTCCGCGGCGACACCGTGAGCGGCGAGCGAATGCAGCATGCCCACCTGGATGGCCCCGAAGCTGCCGCCGCCCGCAAACACAAAGGCGGTCTTTGCCGGGCCGATCTCATCGCGTACCGACACGCACACACTCCCTCATCGTCGCGACGGTGATAGACCGCGCGACGTTGGGAGGCGTTTATAGCAGTGGGAGAGTGGGGAGAGCCAACAACATTGTAGGTGGCGTTCCCCGGATGCTGCGCAGCGCGCCGCACTTGCGGCGTGGTGCGCTGCTGGTCCGGGGTCCATCCATTGTGGCAGGTCCCGGCTCTGCGGCGCACCGCCGAAGAGGCGCTGCACCGCGTCCGGGACAAGAAAACTCAACGCTCGACGAACGCCTTCTCGATCACGAAATGGCCGGGCTTGTTGCCGCTGCCTTCGATGAAGCCGCCGGATTCGAACATCACCTTCAGCTCGTCCAGCATCCCCGGGCTGCCGCACATCATGATGCGATCGGTTTCGATATCGAGCGGCGGCTGATGGATGTCGTTGAACAACTGCTCCGACGAGATCAGGTCGGTGATGCGGCCGCGGTTGCGGAACGGCTCGCGGGTCACCGTCGGGTAATACAGCAGCTTCTCCGACAGCAACGGTCCGAACAGTTCATCGTCGCGCAGCTTGGCGACGAGCTCCTCGCCATAGGCGAGCTCGGAAACCTGACGGCAGCCATGAACGAGCACGATGGTCTCGAACCGCTCATAGACGTCGGGGTCCTTGATCAGGCTCGCGAACGGCGCCAGGCCGGTGCCGGTCGAGAGCAGCAGCAGGCGCTTACCCGGAATCAGATTGTCGGTGATCAGCGTGCCGGTCGCCTTGCGGCCGACCAGGATCTCGTCGCCCTCGCGGATCTTCTGCAGCTTCGAGGTCAACGGCCCGTCCGCGACCTTGATGGAGAAGAATTCGAGTTCTTCCTCGTGATTGGCGCTCGCCATGCTGTAGGCGCGCAACAGCGGCCGGCCCTCGACCTCGAGGCCGATCATCGCAAACTGGCCATTCTGGAAACGGAAACCGGAATCGCGGGTGGCTCGGAAGCTGAAAAGCGTATCGGTCCAGTGGCGGACAGAAAGGACTTTCTCTCTATAGAATGCGCTCATGGGTTTTCGTTTTTCCTGACGTCTCGATGTAGAACGTTTCGGTCTTCGGGCCTCGAAGTGCCAGAAATCAGCGAAATTACTGGCGATTTGGCGCTTCATTTGCGCACAGGAGATACATAGTCAATATGACCTACAGCACAATCGAGAACTCGGAATGGCTGTCGGTCGAATTTGCAAAAAGGTTCGATTGGCTTCGTTAACGCTTTCTCACGCAATTAACTTGCTGAATTCGGCATCGATCTGGCAATAAATGACCACGTCTAATTAAGAACGTTTCAAAAGAGATCGCATGCGAAGCCCAGCTGAGTTTCGAACGGGAAAACCGGGCTTTTATCCGGACCAGTCGGTCTATGCCGAGTTCGCCTGCGCCGAATTCGGACTGGCGTTTCGCGACCTCGACGGTGGGTCGGGATTGCTATTCAGCGTCGCCTCGCGCGGCAGGTTGCTGCATTTCGGCGCCGGTCGATGCTCCTGGTATCCGCAGAACAACGCGACCGCTTCGACGCTGGCGTCCGACAAGCACTTTGCGAGCAGGATCCTGCGAGAAGCCGGCGTACCGGCGCTTGGCGGCGAATATTTCTTCCTTAACGAGCGCTATCGCGCGCATCGCCCGGCGGGGCATGAGCGCAGCGACGCGGACGCCTATTTCAGGACACTGGGCGGATCGGCTTTCGTCAAGCCGCTGACGGGATCGCGCGGCGATTTCGCGCAAGCCATTCACGGCGACGCGGCGCTCATTCGCTATCTCGACGCGGTGACGAAATATTACGACGCTGTGCTGATCCAGCCGATCGTCGAAGCGATCGAGTATCGCGTTTTCCTGCTCGACGACGACGCGCTCTATTGCGCGCGAAAATATCCGCCGTCCGTTACAGGCGACGGCGTGCACACCGTTCGTGAATTGCTCGCCACCCATAACGACGCCCTGCGCGTCCGCGGCCTCTCGCCTGCTTCGCTGCCGAACCAGGATCCGTCGCTCGACGCTGTCCCGGCAAGGGGCGAGCGCTGCGAGATTCCCGGGCGCATGAATCTGAGTGCGGGCGGCACGATGGTGCTGACGCCGGCGCCATCCGAAAAGTCCATCACGTTGGCGCGGCAGGCCGCGCGCGCGATCGGACTTCGCGTCGCGGCCATCGACATGTTCGTCGATGTCGGCGGCAATCCGGAGGCAATCGAGATCATCGAGATCAACTCCAATCCTGCGATCCGGCTGCTGGAAGAATCCAATCGCGGCGACCTCATTCTAAAAATCTGGCATCACACCTTCTCCGCCATGGGACTGCTGTAGTGTTCGACCTGCCGAAATACGGCGACGGCATCTGCCTCGCGCGCATGGCCGTGCTGCTGGAGGCGCTTTCCATCGATCGCGCACGGCTGCAGCGCATCTCCGTGGTGGTAACCGGCTCGAACGGCAAGGGCAGCACGGCGGCGATGTGCGCGGGCATCGGCCGCGCCTATGGCCTGCGGACCGGCCTGTTCACCTCCCCGCATCTTTTTCGTTTCAACGAGCGGATTCAGATCGACGGCGTCGAGATCGGCGACGATGCGTTCGTACGCCTGAGAATGCGGGTCGAAGCTGCCATTGCAACCGTCTCGAAGAAGATCAGCGAGAAGTTCGGCGCCTTCGAAGCGCTGTTCGCGCTTGCATGCATACACTTCCAGGAAAGCCAATGCGACTTCGCCGTGTTCGAAGCCGGCATCGGCGGACGCTACGATCCGGTCCGCCTCGTCGGCGCGCACGAGACTTGCGTCACTTCCGTCGACTATGAACATATCGAACTGCTCGGCAACTCGCTTGAATTGATCGTATCGGACAAGAGCGACGCCTGCGCTGCCGGTGGCACGATCGTTTATGGCGAGAACTGCCGGGACCTGCGGCCGCATCTTCTCGAATACAACCGCTGGCCGGCCCGTAGCTCGCTGTTCATCCGCGATGAAATCGCCGTCGATAACGAGGACGCCGCGGCCGCGGGGCAGCATTTTGATTTCCAGTTCGGATACCATGATTTTCGCCGGATCGAACTGAACTTGCCCGGTGCGTTCCAGTTCAGCAATTCAGCCATCGCGATCACACTGTTCCTGCTCTGGCTGCGGCGCGAACAGCCGCGCAAGGCTCCCGACCGGATCGAAGCCGCGATACGCGCCGGACTGCGCGAGGCACGCTGGCCCGGCCGGCTCGAAGTCATCCAACACGACCCGCTCACCGTGATCGACGTCGGCCACACCCCTGATGGCATCCGGCAATCGGTAGCCAGCCTTATGTCGATTCATGGCCGCGACGACTGGATCCTCGTTACCGGCGCCTCGCACGACAAAAAGGCAGACGAGATTATCGGTGCGCTGGCGCCTTCCTTCGACACCATCGTCTGCACAGCGGCGCACCACAAGGGAGCGGGGGCGCAAGTCATCGCTGCCGCGGCGAGGCGCGGCAATCCCAAAGCGAACATTCATGTCGCCGCGACGATCGCGGACGCAGCGCGGCTCTCACAGGAGATGGCGCGGCTGCAAAAGCGAAGCGTGTATGTGGCGGGCGGATTATTCCTGGCGGTCGAATACGCCACCATCGTGAAGGGCGGCCGCGCGGAGGATTTGGAATTTTTCTGAACGTGGCGCACAATCCGCGCAGTCGAACGGCTTGTCCGTGGCCAGCGCATCCGGAAACGCCGGAACAAGACAATGCGAGGGAGAGAACATCATGAGCGACACCGTCAATCGTCAGATCCTGCTGGTCGAGAAGCCCACCGGCAAACTCGGCCCTGAGCACTTCAAGATGGTCAAGGGCGCGGTACCTGAGCCGAAGGATGGCGAGGCGCTGGTACGAACACGCTATATCTCGCTCGACGCCGCCAATCGGGCGTGGATGCACGGCGCCACCTATCGCGCCGCGGTCGAGGCCAACACCGTGATGGCCGGCGGCAGCATCGCGGAGGTCGTTTCCTCGAAGGCCTCAGGCCTCACGCCGGGCGATATCGTATTCGGCGACACCGGTTGGCAGGATTATGCCGCCGTGCCCGCCAAGCATCTCACGAAGATGCCCAGGATGGAGCCGATGACGCATCTGCTCAGCGTCTACGGCATCGCCGGCCTCACCGCCTATTTCGGTCTGCTGCACGTCGGCAAGCCCAGGGAAGGCGAGACGGTAGTAGTTTCGGCGGCAGCCGGCTCCGTCGGATCGATCGTCGGGCAGATCGCGAAGATCAAGGGCTGCAACGTCATCGGCATCGCCGGCGGCAAGGATAAATGCCAATGGCTGACTTCCGAACTCGGCTTCGACGCCGCGGTCGATTACAAGGACGGCGCCACCTTCAAGGCGCTGCGCGCCGCCGCCCCCAAGGGCATCGACGTCTATTTCGACAACGTCGGCGGCGACATTCTCGAAGCCTGCCTTTCGCTGATGAACAACCGCGGCCGCATCGCCTGCTGCGGTGCGATTTCGCAATATGACGGCGCGCCGTCGGCCCATGGCCCGCGCGGCGTGCCCGGCCTGATCGTGGTGAAGCGCCTCATCATGCAGGGCTTCATCGTGATGGATTACATGAATGAGAGCGCCGCCGCGCTGGCCGACCTGCAGTCCTGGGTGGCCTCGGGTAAACTAAAGGTGCAGGAGGACGTCATCGACGGGATCGAGAACACGCCGAAGGCGCTGATCGGCCTGCTCGCCGGTGAGAACCGCGGCAAGCGGATGGTGAGGGTGTAGGGCTGAAATCCGTACTTCGTAGGGTGGGCAAAGCGAAGCGTGCCCACCATTGAAGATGACGATGTGGATGGATGGTGGGCACGGCGCAAGTGCGCCTTTGCCTACCCTACGCAGCAGGCGCCGCCTGCGCCCCCGCCTTCTTCACTTTCCGTTCCTTCAGCCAGTTCTCGAACCGCTGGACCACGACAAAGAACGTCGGCACGAACAGCACGGCCAGACATGTCGAGGCCAGCATGCCCGAGAACACCGTGATGCCGATCGACTTCCGCGCATTGGCGCCCGCGCCGGTGGCGAGCACCAGCGGCACGACGCCGAGGATGAAGGCGAACGACGTCATCAGGATCGGGCGGAAGCGGGCGCGCGCCGCCTCGACCGCGGATTCCAACAGCGGCTTGCGATCGCGCACGTGCAGTTCCAGCGCGACCTCGACGATCAGGATGGCGTTCTTGGCCGACAGCGCGATCAACAGGATGATGCCGATCTGGGTATAGAGGTTGTTCTCGATCCTTAAGCCCGTCAGCACGATCATTGGGCCAAGCAGCGACAACGGCACCGCGAGAATGACCGAGATCGGGGCGTACCAGCTTTCATATTGTCCGGCGAGCACGAGGTACACCAGCAGCAGGGCAAGCCCGAAGGCCCAGTAGATCTGGCCACCGACCACCTTCTCCTGGTACGACATTGCCGTCCACTCGAAGCCCGTGCCCGGCGGCAAGGTCTTCGCCGCGATCTCTTCCATCAAGTTCATCGACTGACCGGAGCTGTAACCGGTGGCCGGCAGGCCGATGATGGTTGCGGAAGGATAGAGATTGTACAGGCTGATCAGCGACGGACCGACCGCCGGCGTGATCTTGGCCACCGTGCCGAGCGGGATCATGTCGCCATTGCTGTTACGCACCATCATGTTCTGCATATCACGCGGCGTCAGGCGGAATTGCGCGTCCGCCTGCGCATAGACCTGGAAGGTACGACCGAACTTGTTGAATTGGTTGACGAAGGTCGAACCCATGTAGGTGGACAACGTCGAGAAGATCTGATCGGTCGTGACATGCAGCGTCTGGGTCTTGACCCGATCCACCTCGATGTCGAACTGCGGCACCATCGAGCGGAACGGCGAACTCACCCGCTGCAGCGCGCTCTGTGACGTCGCATTGGTGACGATCGCGCCGGTGATCGCCTGCAACTTCGCAAAGTCGGAATTGCCGTCGCGGAGCTGGACCTGCATCGCAAAGCCGGCGGCGTTGCCGATACCCTGGATCGGCGGCGGCGGAACCACCAGGATCCGCGCCTCCTCGATGACGGAGAGCTTCTCGTTCAATCCGACGAACAGCGACCGCAAATCCTCGCCCGACCCTCGCGCACTCCACTCTTTCAGGATCAAATAGGCGACGCCCGCATTGGCGAGGCTGGAAGAATTGTCGAGCGCGGAAATGCCGGCAATGGTGATCACCTGATCGACGCCCGGCGCTTTGCCGGTTATCTCGCTGACCTGGGTAAGCACACGCTGGGTACGCTCAAGCGCCGCACCATCAGGCAGTTGCACGGCGACCAGGAGATAGCCCTGGTCCTCGATCGGAATGAAGCCGGTCGGCACCCGCGACAGGCCGTAGCCACCGATGGCGATCAGGATCAGCGCGCAGATGACAGAAACATTACTGTGCGCGACCATGCGGCCGATCAACCGGCTGTAGCCGGCCTCGACGCGGTTATAGACCGCATTGAAGCCGCGATAGAAAAAGTTCCGCTGTTCCGGCGGCACCGGCCGGCGCAGCCACAACGCGCACTGCGTCGGCTTCAGCGTCGCCGCGTTGATGGCGCTGAGCAGCGCGGTTGCGGCAATGACCAGCGCGAACTGCGCATACATCTGGCCGGTCAATCCCGGCAGAAACGCCGAGGGCAGGAACACCGAGATCAGCACCAGCGTGATGCCGATGATCGGCGCAAACAGCGCGTCCATCGCGCTGATCGCGGCGTCATGGCCGGACATCCCCTTCTCGATATTGTGCGCGGCGCCTTCGACCACGACGATCGCGTCATCCACCACGATGCCGATCGCGAGCACGATCGCAAACAGGGTCGAGATATTGACGGTGAAGCCGAGCGCCGCCATCGCCGCAAAGGCGCCGATGATCGTCACCGGCACCGTGGTCGCGGGCACCAGCATTGCGCGCCAGTCCTGCAGGAAGATCAGGATCACGACGAGGACGAGCAAACCCGCCTCGATCAGCGTCTTGTAGACCTCATTGATCGATTCCGAGACGAATTTGGTGGTGTCGAACGGCGTGTCGTAGGTAACGTCCTGCGGAAACGCCTTCGCCAACACCTGCATCTTCTTCTCGACGGCCTGCTGGACCTCGAGTGCGTTGGCGCCGGGCGATTGGAATACGCCGATGCCGGTGGCGGGCTTGTTGTTGAGCGAGAACACCTGGCTGTAGGTCTGGGCGCCGAGCTCGACCCAGCCGACATCGCGCACGCGCGTGACGTCGCCGCTGGTGCCGGTCTTGACGATCACGTTCTCGAACTCGGTGGTGTCGTCGAGCCGTCCGCTGACGTTCAGCGTATACTGAAACGCCTGCCCGGGAGGCGCTGGTGGCATGCCGACCTGCCCCGCGGTCACCTGCTGGCTCTGCTGCTGGATCGCGGAAATGACGTCCTGCGGCATCAACCCGCGCGCGTAGAGCTTGTTCGGATCGAGCCAGACCCGCATCGAATACTGGCCGGCGCCGAACACGGTGACGTTGCCGACGCCGGGCAAACGCGACAGCTCGTCGCGGATATTGATGGTGGCGTAGTTGCTAAGGAACAAACTGTCATAGGTCGCGTTCGGCGAGGTCAGCGTCACGAACAGCAGGATCGCGGTCGATCTTTTCTGCACCGTGACGCCCTGGTTCTGCACCGACTGCGGCAACTGCGCCAGCGCGCTCGACACCCGGTTCTGCACCAGCACCTGCGCGAAGTTGAGGTCGGTGCCGATCTTGAACGTTACCGTCAGCGTATAGGTGCCGTCGGCGCCGCTGTAGGACTGCATGTAGAGCATGTCCTCGACGCCGTTGACCTGCTGCTCGATCGGCAGCGCTACCGTATCGATCACGGTTTTCGCACTGGCGCCGGGATATCGGGTGGTGACCTGCACCGTCGGCGGCACGACCTCAGGATACTGCGCGACGGCCAGCCGGAACAGGCACACGCCGCCGATCAGGATCATCAGGATCGCGATGACGTTGGAAAGAACCGGCCGCTCGATGAAAAATTTCGAAATCATGGCCCGGCTCCTACTTGGCCGCTATTGGCTGTGCTTCGATCTTTTTCAGTTGCGGATCGACCTTCTGGCCGGGAATCGCGCGCAACAGCCCGGCGGTGACGACGCGGTCGTCGGCCTTGAGGCCTTCTTCGATGACACGCAGCTCGCCCTCCAGCGGCCCGACCCTCACCTTGCGCTGCTCGACGACATTTTCACCGTTCACGACCAGCAGATAGCGGCCGGCCTGATCGCTGCCGAGCGCCACGTCCGGCACGAAAAGCGCATTCTGCTCCTGATCGATCGGGACGCGGACGCGCACAAAGAACCCCGGCAGCAACGCGCGGTCGGCATTGGGCAGCACGCCGCGCACGGGAAGCGTGCCGGTCGACTGGTTGAGCGTCACGGCGGCATAGTCGAGCCTGCCCTTGTGCGGAAAGCCGGTCTCGGTTTGCAAACCGACTTCGATCGGCAATTGCCTGAGATCGTCCACCGTCATCCCGCGCCGGCGGGCCTCCGCGCGGATCCGCAGCACGTCCTGTTCGTTGACGTTGAAATTCACCCAGATCGGGTCGAGCGCCACGATGGTGGCGAGCTGCGTCGGCGACGATACGCCGACGAGTTCACCGACGGAGGCAAGATGCGCGCTGACGACGCCGTCGAACGGCGCGGCCACATTGGTGTAACCGTAATTGACCGCCGCGATCTTGGTGTTGACCTGGGCCTGCAGCAGGCTCGCTTGCGCATTGTCGCGCGTCGAAGTGGAAGTATCCAGCGTGGCCTGGGAAACGGCTTGCCGCTGGACCAATTCCTGCTGGCGCTTGAAGTCCGCCTCGGCCTGCCTCACCGTTGCCTGCGCGCCGGTTTCCGCGGCCTGCGCCTGTTCGAGCTTCAGCTTGTAGGTTTCAGGCTCGATCGTGAACAGGGGTGTGCCTTCTTTCACGAAGGCGCCGTCGGTATAGTTGATCGATTGCAGAAAGCCCTGCACGCGCGCGACCAGATCGACATTCTTGATCGGTGCGGTGTTGCCGGTCGCTTCCAGATAACGCGTGAAGGACCGTTGCATCGGCACCGCGACATCGACCTTCGGCGGTGGCGGCGGGACAAAAGTATTTTGTTCGCAGGCACTTAAGACGCCCATCGCCGCAATTGCGAACGCCGCGCGCCGGACCGAAGCGGCTCCGTGTCCGATGGTGCGGTGCGGACTCAGGCGTGCAGGCGAACGCATCGGCTTCATTTTTCGTGCCTCAATTGGTTTGTTCAGAAAAATGTCTATTCAGAAATCGGCGTTCGGCGCCACCCCATGAAAATAGCAACAATCCGCTTGCGGTGAAACCCGAAAGCGAAAATGATGCCGGTCGTTAGAAATTTTTGCTGCGAAATTTTACTGCGGTTGAAGCGCGGCTTCCTGCGACGGCAAAAGGATTTATTCAAATGATCAACACGTTGAAACGTGCGAGCAAGCTTGCGCCGTGGCTTTCGGTCGCCGCGATACTGGCAACCGCAGCGCCGGTTTTTGCGCAAGCGCCGAGCCAGGCGCAACGCGACGCCATCAAATCGCAGTGCCGCTCCGATTACATGGCGCATTGCTCCAGCGTGCCGCCGGGCGGCGAGGCCTCGCTGCAATGCCTGCAGAAGAACATGTCGAGCCTCTCATCGAGCTGCCAGAGCGCGGTGCGGGCCGTGGAAGCGCCGGCGGCTGCGACTTCCAAGCCAGCTGAGACCGCCAAGCCGGCCGAGACCGCGGCGCCGAAGGCCGCTGCTCCTGCGGCGGCAACGGCAGCAACGCCCAAAGCTGCCGAACCAAAGGCTGCAACAGCCCCCGCAGCCGGGCAGCCGACTAGCGCGCAGGTTTCCGCCGTCCGCAGCGCATGCCGCTCCGATTATCCGAAGGTCTGCGCGGGCGTACCAACCGGCGGCGCGCCGGCGCTGCAATGCCTGGAAAAGAACAAGGCGAAACTCTCGGCCGGTTGCGAGAAAGCCGTCTCCGCTGCCAGCGGCGGTGGAGCAGCAGCGGCTGCACCCGCGGCAGGCGCGGCTCCGGCCGCCCCAGCGGGAGCAGCGGCTGCCGTTACTCCGGCGGCGCCGGCCGCGATCGTGCTGCGGCCGATGCGGCCGCGTGAAGAACTGTTCGTGCTGCGGTCGGCCTGCGGCGCCGACGTCCGCTCGATTTGCGGCGGCGTGGCGCCGGGCGGTGGCCGGATCGTGCAATGTCTGGCGACCAACGCCGCGCAGCTTTCGCCGGCCTGCAAGGACGTGCTGTCCCAGTTCGCGGCGCGATAATCCACTCGCCTGCGGCGGTCCCTCATTGATCCGGGGACCGCCGATCATTCGCCGCGAAAGGCGAGGATGAGCTGAATGAGCCGTATCGAAAGCGCTACATAAAGGATCGCCATCCCGGTTTGGTACGCAATATGCCAATTCAGCTTTGCGAGCTTGTAGAGGCCGTCGACGAAGTTCAGCACCAGGAGAATGACACCGAACAACATGACGCCGCGGCCGACGAGACCATGGCGCACGTATCCGAACAGTTCGATCCACGGCTCATTGCTCGATACATGCGCGCCGGCCGATACGATCAACGTCCCGATAATCATCTTCTCGACATGAGAAAAGATTTCCTTGGAGACCGGCTCGACATGTTCGGAATAGAACACCAGCCATTTGGCTCTGACCTGCGCCATGAATTTTCCTTGGATTTTCCTAGCGGCGATGAACGGGAGCTTCACTACAGCGGGTCCGCAACCAAGAAGCAAGAAGGCCGGCATCCTGAGCCGCGGAGACTTAACCTCAACGATTAGTCGCCTCAACGAAGCGAGAAAACCGGCCATCGAGGCCAGCGCGGTGGTGTGCGCCAACGGCGTTGTCCGTGCCGGCTGCGCCGGAGCCCGCGGCGCAGTCGTCGTCCGCAAGCACGCCGAGGTCTGCAGGACCGTGGTGGTGAACGGCGCGAGGGTTCGCCGCTGTACCTGAGCCCCAGGCGTTTTCGTCGAAGGCAAAGTCAAGCCGGAGCCGCCGCAGAGCGGACATCCGTTCGTGGACAGAACCGGCGGGCTGAAAACAAGACATTGGCTGGCGGTCCCGACGCGGGCGGGACCGGAAGCTTCTTCGTTCCCTGATGATTTTTCTGTAGCGCAAATTTCCGGCGCGGATTAGTCTCCGATCCAAATTAATCAGTATACTGTCGATTGGGAGGAAGACGTGCGTATCGCCGTCATCGGTGGAGGCCCCGGCGGCCTCTACTTCGCCTATCTCTGGAAGCGGCGTCATCCGGACGCGCATATCGACCTGTTCGAACAGAACCCCGAGGGCGCGACCTGGGGGTTTGGTGTGGTGTTCTCCGAACAGGCGCTGGAATTCTTACGCGCCGACGATCCCGAGACGGTCGATGCCATTACGCCCCGGATGGAGAGCTGGAAGAACATCACGCTCAATTTGCGTGGCGAGAGTGTCGAGATCGACGGCATCGGCTTCTCCTCGATCGGCCGGCTCGAACTGCTGACCATCCTGCAGCAGCGCGTGCGCGCGGCGGGAATTGCGGCGCGATACAACACCACGATCCAGTCGCTGGATGAACTCGGGGGGTACGACCTGATCGTCGCCGCCGACGGGCTGAATTCGCTGGTGCGTCGCGGGTTTGAGCAGGAGTTCGGCGCCTCGGTTTCGCACTCGACCAACAAATTCGCCTGGTATGGCACAGCCAAGCGCTTTGCCGCGCTGTCGCAGACTTTTGTGAAGACCGGTCTCGGCTCATTCAACGCCCATCACTATCGCTATTCGCCCGCCATGAGCACGTTCCTGGTCGAATGCGACGCGGCGACCTGGCAGGCCTACGGCTTTGAGCACAAGACGATCGAGCAGTCGCAGGCCATCTGCGAGGAGATATTCGCCGACACCCTGGATGGCCATGCGCTGGTCTCGAACAAATCGGTGTGGCGCAACTTTCCCTGGATCTGGAACGAGAACTGGTCGCACGGCAACATGGTGCTGATCGGCGACGCCCTGCATACCGCGCATTTCTCGATCGGCTCGGGCACCCGGCTTGCCATCGAAGACGCGATCGCGCTGACCAGGGCGCTGGAGGCGGAGACGGAGATTCCCGCTGGCCTCGCCCGCTACCAGGCCGAACGCAAGCCGATCGTGCAGAAGCTGGTGACGGCGGCGCGCACCAGCGCCGACTGGTACGAACATTTCCCCGAACACATGAAGCTCGACCTGATGGATTTTGCCTACAGCTACATCACCCGCTCGGGGCGGATCGCCGACGCGCGGCTGCGCGCGATGTCGCCCGAATTCATGGCGCGTTACGAGGCGGAAAAGAAGATTGGGAGCCGAGCATGACGTCAGCAATTTCCGATTTGGTCCCCCGTGACAATCCGGGCGCTCGCGAGATCGGCTTTGCGATTCCGGAAAGCTATAACGCCAGCCGTATCCTGTTCGACAATCTCGCCCAAGGGCGCGGCGACAGGCTGGCGCTAACCGGCCCCGCCGGCACGCGCACTTACGCAGAACTCTGCGCCGAGGCTTCGCAATGGGGGCATGGCTTTCAGTCGCTCGGCTTGAAGCGCGGCGACCGCATCCTGATGTTCCTCGACGACACGCCGGCTTATCCTGCGGCGTTTTTCGGCGCAGTGCGGTCAGGTTTTGTGCCGCTGTTGATCAACACGCTGACGCCGCCGGATTTGCTGCAGTTCTATCTCTCGGACGCCGGCGCGGCGGTCGCGGTCGCGGAGGCCGAGTTTACGGCGCGGTTCAATGCGGAAGCCTGCAAGGACACACCGCTGCAAACCCTGGTCGTGGTCAATGGCGCGGCGAGCGAACACGCCGTGCCGAAAACCTTGGTCGCCCAGCAATGGCTGCAGGGATTCTCCACCGATCTGCCGGAAGCCGACACCAAGCGCGACGACATGGCGTTCTGGATGTATTCATCCGGCTCGACCGGACGTCCCAAGGGCATCGTGCACCTGCAGCACGACATGGCCTATAGCGAGCAGGCCTTTGCGCGCAGCGTGCTCAAGCTCGGCCCCGACGACATCTGTTTCTCGGTGCCGAAGATTTTCTTTGCCTACGGCTTTGGCAACGCCATCACCTTCCCGTTCTCGGTCGGCGCGGCGGCGCTGCTGCTGCCCGGCCAGCCGAAGCCGGCAACGATCTTCGAGGCGATAGGAAAATACCGGCCATCGATATTCTACGGATTGCCCACGCTTTATACCTCGCTGACCAAGGCCGAGGGTGCTTCAGCCACGGACTTCTCGTCGCTGCGCATGGCGCTATCGGCCGCCGAGGTGCTGTCGGCGGAAGTCTTCAACGGCTGGAAGACGCTGACGGGCCTGGAAATCATCGAAGGCCTCGGTTCGACTGAAGCGCTGCACATCTATCTCTCCAACCGCCCGGAAAAGAAGAAGCTCGGCGCTGCAGGCCTGCGCGTACCCGGCTACGAAATCCTGCTCAAGGATAAGGACGGCCGCGAGGTCGGCGACAATGAGGAAGGCATTTTGTGGGTACGCGGCGATTCCAACACGCCGGTTTACTGGAACCGGCCCGACAAATCGGCGGAGACCATTCGTGAAGAGGGGTGGATCTACACCGGCGACCGTTTTCTGCGTGATATCGACGGTTTCCATTTCTTCCGCGGCCGCGCCGACGACCTGATCAAGATATCAGGCCAATGGGTCTACCCGCTAGAAGTCGAACTGTGCCTTGCCGAGCATCCCGATATCAGGGAATGCGCTGTCTTCGCCGCCGAACTGCCGGATAGACGTATGACGCTGAAGGCGGTGGTGGTCATGAACAAGGGCGAGTTCGATACCAGGGACGCCACGAAGACGCTGCAAGATTACGTCAAGGCGAAGCTACTGCCCTACAAATATCCGCGCGAGATCAGGTTCATCGCGGAACTGCCGAAGACCGGCACCGGCAAGATCGACCGCCAGGCGTTGATGAAGATGTAGCGCGCATTCGCAAACTCAATGTCGTCCCTGCGAACGCAGGGACCCATACGCCGCGGCCGGTGTGCTGGGCACGCGGGGAGACAACCTCGCAGCGCTTGTTGATTAACGCAGAGCGTCAGCCACCGCGTCTTATCGATCGATCACGCGGTATGGGTCCCTGCGTTCGCAGGGACGACAGAGGAATTTCCGGTTGCTACGCTGCCCAGCCCCGTCCCGCCATACAGCCACGCCAGATCGCCGTACCACTCTTCCGAGGTCTTCGCGCTCATGATCTCGTTGCGCAGCCGGGCATGTCCGCCTGCGGGGTGATAGATGTGCTCGCCGATGGCGCGGGACATCAGTTGCACCTTTGCGGTGCGCAGGAAACGCTGCGTGCGATAGGCTTCGAGTGCGGTGGCGTAATCGTCATGCTGCCCCATCATGTGCGACAGGCACACCGCGTCCTCCATCGCCTGACAGGCGCCTTGCGCGAAATATTGCAACATCGGATGCGCGGCGTCGCCGAGCAGCGCGACGCGGCCGTCGATCCAGCGCTCGACCGGATCGCGGTCACATAAAACCCACAGCCGCCAGTTTTTGCCGTGACGAATGATCTCCCGCGCACGCGGGTGGATGTGCCCGAAGCCCTGCATGACCTCTTCGTCGGACACCGGCTGGCCCGCCACTGGCTCCGGCGCATCATTGTGATAGGTGACGACGAGGTTGAACACCTTCCAGCCTGACAGCGGGTAATGCACGATGTGGCATTTCGGCCCGGCCCACAGCGTCGCCGCGTTCCAGCGCAAGTCTTCCGGCATTTGTTCGGTCGGAATCACCGAGCGGTAGGTCGTATGGCCGGACACCCGCGGCGGCCCGTCCGCGACGACCTGCTTGCGAACGTTCGACCATAGGCCATCGGCGCCGATCAGCAGCCGGCCCGTGACACGCTCTCCATTCACCAGCCGCGCCGTCACCGACGACCCATCCTGATCGAAACCGACGACTTCGCTGCTGACGCGCAACTCGATCAACTCGTGATTCTGACACGCGCGCAGAAAAACACCGTGCAGATCGCCGCGATGCACCACCGCATAGGGATTGCGGAAGCGCGAGCGAAACGCATCGCCCAGATCGACATGGGTGATTTCTTCGGCGGTCAACGCATCCATCAGCCGGAGCTGGTCGATATAGACGGCCATACCACGCGCCGCCTCGCCGACGCCGAGATAGTCGAAGGCATGGAACGCGTTGGGCCCGAGCTGAATGCCGGCGCCGATTTCGCCGAGCGCCGAGGCTTTTTCCAGCAGGATCGAGCGGATGCCTTTTTGCGCCAGCCCAAGCGCTACGGCGAGCCCGCCGATTCCGCCACCTGCGATCAAAACCGGCCGTGCGTCCATCAGTTCGATTTCCCCAGATGTTCGAGCGCGTCTTCGGCGCGCAGCGGCACGCGCGAGGCCTCGTTGTTGAGATCGACGAGCTGCGTCAGCAGCGCCAGCAGGGTCTTGCGGTCGGCCGGCTTAAGCGGCTGCAGCATCCTTAGCTGCGCGCGTTCCACCGACGGCATGATGTCGCGCAGCACGGCTGCACCTGACTTGGTCAGATGGAGCAGCTTGACGCGCTTGTCCTCGCGCGAGGGCTTGCGCTCGATCAGGGCCTTGCTCTCCAGCCGTTCGATCACGTTGCCGAGCGTGGAGCGGTCGAACGCGATCACCGCCGACAGCCGGGTGGCGTCGATGCCGGGATGGGTGTGGATCGCCACCAGCGCCGCATACTGCACCGGCGTCAGGTCGAACGCGCTACACTCTTCGACAAAGATCGAGACCGCGATCTGTTGCATGCGCCGGAACAGGTAGCCGGGCGCGGTGTAGACCGCATCCATCGTGATGTGTGATGGCTTACTCGGCATCGGCTTGTTTGTCCGGCGCGGCGTCGGCGAACGCCTTCATTTCCTTGGCCGCAGCTTCAGCCTCGAGCAGGCGCGGAAAGGCTGCGACGTCGACGCCGAAGCGCCGTGCGTTCGCAAGCTGCGGTACCAGGCAAAGGTCCGCAACCGTCGGCGCCGCGCCGAAACAGAACGGCCCCTTCTCGCCCTTGATCAGCGCTTCACAGGCGGACAAGCCCTCGCGATTGGCCCAGGCCGCCCATTCCGTCACTTTTTCCTCGGCCACGCCGAGCTGGCGCAGCCGGGCCAGAACCTTCAAATTCTGCACCGGGTGGATGTCGCAGGCGATGGCCAGCGCGAACGCGCGCGCCTTGGCGCGGCGCAGCGGATCCTTTGGCAATAGCGGCGGGTTGGGATGGGTCTCGTCCAGCCATTCAATGATGGCGAGCGACTGGGTCAGCGCACCACCGTCGTCACCCTCCAGCGTGGGCACCAGCCCCTGCGGGTTGATCGCGAGATAGGCGGGTGCGCTTTGTTCGCCCTTGCGAAGGTGATGCGGCAGATGCTGGGCCGTAAGACCCTTGAGGTTCAGCGCGATCCGTACCCGGTACGCCGCGCTGCTGCGGAAATAGCCATGCAGCTTCATCGGAACCTCCCTCGGATTCTATCGTTTTGCCCCGGCGGGGTGACATTGACGCTACCCATATTGTAAGTATACTGTCAATCATGAACCAATAAAGAATGACGGGAGGCTGACCATGGAAGCCGTGCAGAAGACCCCGGAACGCGAGGCGTTCTACAAGAAGATTGACGGCGAGAATCTTTCCGCGCTGTGGAACGTGCTGGGCGATCTCGTCACGCCGGAGCCACGAAGCGCCTGCCGGCCGCATCTGTGGAAGTTCGATTCCATCCGCGATTATATGACCGAAGCCGGCAAGCTGATCACCGCCAAGGAAGCCGAGCGGCGGGTGCTGGTGCTGGAAAACCCCGGCCTGCGCGGCCAGTCGAAGGTTACGACCTCGCTGTTTGCCGGCGTGCAGATGGTGGTCCCGGGCGACGTCGCCCCGGCGCACCGGCACAGCCAGTCGGCGCTGCGCTTCGTGCTCGAAGGCAAGGGCGCCCATACCACCGTCGACGGCGAGCGCACCGCGATGGAGCCCGGCGATTTCGTCATCACGCCCTCGATGACCTGGCACGACCATTCCAACGAAACATCCGAACCGATGTTCTGGCTCGACGGGCTCGACATCCCGATGGTGCAATTCTTCGACGCCTCCTTTGCCGAAGGATCGAACGAAGACCAGCAGAAGATCAGTAAGCCGGCCGGCGACAGCTTTGCGCGCTACGGCCACAATCTGCTGCCGGTCGACGAGAAGCGCAAATCCAAGACCTCGCCGATCTTCAACTATCCCTACAGCTACACCCGCGAGGCGCTGGAGCTGGCCAAGACGCGCAACGAATGGGACGCCTGCCACGGGCTGAAGCTGAAATTCTCCAATCCCGAGACCGGCGATTTTGCGATGCCGACGATCGGCACCTTCATCCAGCTATTGCCAAAAGGCTTCAAGACCGCGCGCTATCGCGCGACCGATGCCACCGTGTTCGCGGCGATCGAAGGCAAGGGCCGCACCAGAATCGGCGACCAGACGTTTGAATGGGGCGCGCGCGATTTGTTCGTGGTGCCGAGCTGGCACTGGGTCACGCATGAGGCCGACACCGACGCGGTGCTGTTCTCGTTCTCCGACCGCCCGGTGCAGCAGAAGCTCGATTTGTTCCGCGAAGATCGCGGGAATGCGTGAGGGGTACCAAGAACCGTAGGGTGGGCAAAGGAGCGTCAGCGACGTGCCCACCACCGGTGGCTCCACGCGCAATGGTGGGCACGCTACGCTTTGCCCACCCTACGTGCATCACCGCCAGTGCAGCAACCGCGCCTCCAGCACGTTGATCGCCTTCCCCACCGCCAGCCCGAACAGCGACAGGATCACGACACCGGCCAGCAACTGATCGGTCTGCATGAGGTTGCCGGCCTGCAGCACGAAGGCGCCGATGCCGAACTGGGCACCGATCATTTCGGCGCTGACGACGAGCAGCAGCGCGACTGACGCCGTGATGCGAAAGCCCGCAAGGATCGAGGGCAGCGCGCCCGGCCAGATCACGCGCCGCACGATGGCGTGGAACGGCACATTGAAACTCTGCGCCATCCGGATCAGGTTGCGCGGCACCGCGTCGACGCCGCTATAGACCGAGATCGCGGTGGAGAAGAACACGCCAAGCGCAATGGTCGCGATCTTCGGCTCCTCGCCGATCCCGAGCCAGAGGATCAACAGCGGCAACAGCGCGATCTTCGGAATCGGAAACAACGCCGAGATGAAGGTGATGCCGACGCCGCGCGCCAGCGTCGACAGCCCGATTGCAAAGCCTGTGATCACGCCGGCCACGGTGCCGAGCAGCCAGCCGCTGCCGATGCGAACGACCGAAGCCGATACATGCTGCCAGAGCGCACCTGACATCGCGAGCTTGTAGATCGCGACCGCAATCGCTGAAGGCGCCGGCAGGAACAGCGGATTGACCCAGCCGGCGCTGCCGGCGAGTTGCCACAGCGCGATGACAAGCGCGAGCGCGATCCAGCCGGAATAACGCCCCGCCCTTGGTACAAAGCCGGCACCGCGAAAGGCGACCGGCCGGGCTTCGGTTGCGGGATCGTCCTGCGGTGCGCGCTCAAGCATGCTGCACCTCGCGCTCGGCATCGATCGCCTCCTCGCGGATCAGCGACCACAGATCGTTCTGCAGCGCCAGCAACTTGCCGCGCGCATCGATCGCACCGCGCTCGGCGCGCGTCATCGGGATTTCGACGATCTCCCTGACGCGCCCCGGACGGCGCGACAGCACCACGATACGGTCGGCAAGCCGCACCGCTTCCTCCAGATTATGCGTGACATAGACCGCGCCCATTGCGCCATCGGCCAGCAGGCGAATGAAATCCTCCATCAGCAATTCGCGGGTCTGCGAATCCAGCGCCGACAGCGGCTCGTCCATCAGGAGAATCGCCGGCCGCACCGCGAGCGCCCGCGCGATGCCGACGCGCTGGCGCATGCCGCCGGAGAGTTGTTTTGGATAGGCGCCGCGGAAATCCGACAAGCCCGTCCGACGCAGCGCGTCATCGACGACGGCGCGGCGCGCGGCGGCATCAAGCGCGGTATGAACCAGCGGAAATTCGACATTCGCTTCCACTGTGCACCACGGCAGCAGCGCGAAATCCTGGAACACAAAGGTCAGCGGATTGAGGCTGTCGGCCGGCGGCGCACCGCACAGCTCCGCCCTTCCCTCGCTTGGCCGCAGCAGCCCGCCAAGGATCGACAGCAGCGTGCTCTTGCCGCAACCGGAGGGGCCCACGATCGCGACCACCTCGCCGGAGGCAACCGTGAACGACACGCGATCGAGCACGTCGAGCCCGCCGAAGCGGTGGCTGATTTGATGTGCGATCAGGTCCATTTTGTCTTTCGAGCCTTGCTCCGCTGCGCTCCCTCTCCCGCTTGCGGGGTTGGGGTGGGGGTGTCTCCTCAGATACCGCCCGAATGGATAGAGTTCCCCCACCCGCCGCGCTCTAACGAGCGCGTCGACCTCCCCCGCAAGCGGGAGAGGTAAGAACACCCTCAATCCGCCTTCACATATTCCTTCGCGATGATCGCGTCCGCCGCAAACCCCTTGTCGACAAAACCCTGCTCCTGCAGCCACGCGATCTGGTTGTCGACGTTCTTGACGTCGAGCTTGCCCTCGGGATCGATATAGGCGCAATTGCCAACCACCTGCTCCAGCGGCAAATTGGTGTATTTTGCGATGATTTCCAGCAACGGCTTTGTCTTGTCGTTGATATCAGCCTTGCCGTCCTTCACGGAAGCCAGGATCACGTCATGATATTCGCGGTCGGCACGCACCAGCGCGGCGAGAAGCTTGGTCACCATTGCCTTGTTGGTCAGTGTCTTCGGCGAGGCGAACACCGCCCCCAACTGCCACGGTGTTTCGTCGCCGACCCAGCCGAGGAACTTTGCTCCGCCGGAATCCACCAGCGACCGCGCGGTCGATATCGGCAGCAATGCCGCATCGACGGTTTCGCCCTTGAGCGCCGCCGCGGCATTCGACAGCGACTGCAGCGGCAGCACTTTCACGTCCGCGAGCTTGAAGCCGTATTTGTCGGCGAGCAGGCCGAGCGAATAATGAAAGCTGGAGCCGACCTGCGTCACCGCGATGCGCTTGCCCGCCAGGTCCTTCGGCGTCTTCAGACCGGCCGCATAGGCGTTGTTGCTGGCGAAGTAGCCGATCAGCGGATAGCCCGCCTTCTCGCGGCTCATGCCGCCGATCACCTTCAGCGTGCCCTTGCCGGCAAGATTGTAGAGCCCGGCGGTAAACGCCGTGATGCCGAAATCGACGTCGCCAGAGGTCGTCGCCACCGCGATCGGCTGCGCCGCGTCGAAGAATTTCAGTTCGATATCGAGGCCTGCTTCGCGGAAATAACCCTTGTCCTGCGCGATGAACACCGGCGCCGAGGACGACAGCCGGAGCACGCCAATTTTGGCCTTTTGCGCGTCCTCAGCCCGAGCGATCCCGCCCGCCGCAACTGCCAACAGACCCGCCAGCGCGAGCCGTGCAAACTTCATCATCCCGTTCCCTCCGCCTTTTCTTGTCATAGCCCATCTACATGGGTCGTCGCAGGGACCCATACGCCGCGGCCTTTCGTTGGGCACCCGGGCAGACGACTTTTGCTAATACACAGCCCTGTGGTTATGGGTCCCTGCGTTCGCAGGGACGACGTAGCATATTTCATCCCGTCGTAACGCATCGCTCTACAACCCCTCGGGCACCTTCTGATCCCGCCCGATGAACGCGCCCTGTTGTTTCAGGCTTTGTTGCAACTTTTCAACCGCAATGTCGCGCGGAATCGTATTGCCCGACAGCGCCAGCGCCGCCGCCGTGCCTGCCGCCTCCCCCATCGCAAAGCAGGCGCCGGAGACCCGCGCTGCCGACTGGCCGTCATGGGTCATCGAGGCGCAGCGCCCGGCCATCAGGAGATTGTCTATGCCTTCGGGCACCAGCATGCGATACGGCAATTCGTTGAAGCCGCGCGATTCCGGGATCGGCGGGAACTTGAAGATCACATCGCCCGCGACATGCTGCTCCATCGGCCAGCCATTGACGCCGATGGAATCCGGGAAAGAAGCGCAGCCGAGCACGTCCTCACCCGACAGCATGTAGCCGCCGATCACACGCCGCGTCTCGCGGATGCCGAGCTGCGGCGGCAAATCGACGATGTAGGATTTTTCGAAGCCGGGCACCGTGCGCAGGAATTCGAACGCCTGCAGCGCCTGCCGCCGTCCCTCGATTTCACCGCGCGTCATCTGCTCGGGATCGATCCCGCTGACCGCCGTGCCGTCCTCCCGCGCAAGCTGAGTAAAATTCACCCGCCATTCAATCGCCGACCGCTGCGGCCGTATGATCGCGGTCTTGCGGGGAAAGTGATGCGTGCCCGCGGCTTCCGCCTTTTCCATCAGCGCCGGGATCGTCCGCCAGGCCTCGCCGGCCTTCTCGGGATCGATGCCATTGAGCCGGAACATCATCGAGGGATAGAGCATGCTGCCGGCATTGTCGCCGACTTCAAACGGCGCCCCCGCCCAGGCCGCGAGATCGCCATCGCCCGAGCAGTCGATGAAGATGCCGGCGCGCACCGCCTGACGCCCGGCCTTGGTCTCCACCATCAGCACGTTGATGTGCCTCTCGTCCTGCATCACCACGCCTGCGCCCAGCGCATGAAAGAGAATGTCGACCTTGTGGGCGGCGAGCAAATCATCCGCGGCGATCTTGTAGGCCGCCGTGTCATAGGCCTGCGCAAAGATCTTGCCGAGGATCAGATGCGGCGCGTTGAGCCCATCGAGCCGGTCGATCCGCGCGAGCAGATCGGAGGCGATGCCCTGCACCACCCGGCGCATCTCGCCATGGACGTTGGCGTGCAGCCCGCAGAAATTCGTCACGCCTGCGGCCGTCCCCATGCCGCCGAGAAAGCCGTAACGCTCGATCAGCAATGTACGGCGGCCCGCGCGCGCGGCAGCCACCGCGGCGGCGATGCCGGCAGGACCTCCACCGAGGACGGCGACTTCATATTCGCCGTACAGCGGAATCTGGCGAGCGGGTTCTTCAATGGTTTTGGCCGACACGGCAGCGATCCCATCCCTGATGATTTTTGTTTCGCGGGACTATGAATTAACGCGAAGCGGACTACAATCCGGCAAATTGTGCGATCAGCTTTCTCGAATCGAGAAAAGTAGATGGATACGCTCGTCAATCTCCAGGCCTTTCTGGCGACCGCCGACGCCGCCGGCTTCTCGGCTGCCGCCCGCAAATTGAAAGTCTCGACCTCGGTCGTGGCAAAGCGCGTCACCCAGCTCGAAGATCAAATCGGCATCGCGCTGTTTCATCGATCGACCCGTCAATTGCGATTGACCGAAGCCGGACAGCAGTATGTGCATCGCGCCCGCGGCGTGGTGGCTGACGTCGGCGACCTTCTGTCGCGCATGGGCGAAAAGGACCATGATCTGATCGATCACCTGCGCATCAAGGCGCCGACATCGCTGACCATCGCCCGGCTTGCCGATGTGTTCAGCGCCTTCCAGACCGAAAATCCGCGGCTGAAACTGGAAGTCGTGCTGATTGACCGGCCGGTCGATCCGGTCACGGAAGGTTTTGACGTTGCCATCGGCGCATTCCCGCATTCGTTCGGGGGTGTCGTCGATGAACCCTTGTGCGCACTCAAGCGCCTGCTGTGCGCAGCGCCCACATATCTCAAATCACACGGCACGCCGCGGCACCCGCGCGATCTGGTCGAGCACCGCTGCCTGAGCTTTCTTCCCACCGGGCCGGAGTGGATATTCGACGGCCCCCGCGGCCGCATCACCATTCAGGTACGGCCGCTGTTGAATTCGAACGAGGGCCATGTGCTGGTGAAAAGCGCGATCGCCGGAAACGGCATTGCTTTCATTTCGCAGTATCTCGCGGCCGACGCGCTGCGCGACGGCTCGCTGCAGGTGGTGCTTCCGGAATTCCCGATTCCCGATTTGTGGGTCAAGGCGACGATCCCCGAGCGACGCGTCAATGCGGCCGCCGTGCAGGCGCTGCTTCAGCAACTGAAACGCGCGCTCGCGCCGGCGCTATAAAACGCGGATGATGCAGACCGCCCTCGCTTACGTTCCGACCTGCAGCGGCGAAGTCAGCTTGCGCAACGCCGCGATCACCGAGAGCGCCGTAATGCGTCCTGTCCTCGGATTCTCCGACGGGACGTTCTCGATCGACATCGTGAACGAAGCCGAGTCAGCTTCGACCCTGATCTGATGACAGTTCCGCGTCACGGCCGGATCGGCCCAGATTTCGATCGTGGTGCGATCGGGGCCGATGCCTGCGAGCGACAACGCCGCCACCACATTGACGTTGGCCGGAAAGGCCGCGGCCGCGTCGCGCGCCGAGCCCTTGAAAACGCACAGGGCGGAAGTCAGCCCCTCCATCGAAATTCCGTTCTCGACGAGATAGGGCGCGCCGGCGAGACCTCCGGGCGGCTTGCGCGTCACCATCTGCACCGAATGGATAGTGCCTTCGGCAGCAGCCGAAACCGCGTCGAAGCCGATCAAGGCGCCGGTCGGCACGATGATCTGACCGCCATGCGCTTTGGCCAGTTCGATGAGATCGGGGCGCGGCAGCAAGGCGCTGGCGCTGAGCACCATGACCTGCCTGCCTGCGGTCAGCATCGGCCGGCAGATCTGATCGAGGATCGCGGCCGGTGCGCATTCGACGACAAGATCGGCGTGGGCGGGCAGTTCATGGAGCGAGATCAGCGGGCAGGCGATACCTTCGCGATCAAGCCAGGCTTGCGCCTTCGCCTGATCCCTTGCCACGACCGCCGCGAGCGAAAGGCCTGGCAAACCTTGCGCCAGCTTGCGCGCCACGGTTTTGCCGATCTCCCCCAGCCCGGCGATGGCGATACGTTTCGATGGCAAGCTGTGGTGCTCCTGTGATCGCGGCTTCAGTCCCGTTCTCGGTCTTGGGCTGCATGAAATATGCCGAGGATCAACACCTCGTCGGTATCGGCAGCATCGAGTTGATAGACAATAATATAGGGCAGGCCACGCACCACCCATTCATGGGTGCCCGGTACGCGGCCGACATGTCCCATGCGTGGAAATTCAGCCAACTGTTCGGCAGCCAGACGGATGCGGGCGATCACCTGCGTGGCTGCGACGGGATTTCGATCTCCGATGTAGCTGTAAATTGCGGCAATGTGTTCTCGCGCTTCCGCGGTGAAGCGCAGCTTTACAGGCCGCATGACTTCCAAAGCGCCGCCATCTGCTCATCAGTTGCGAAAGTCCCTATTCCATCGCGAATATCGCGCTGGATGCGGGCGACCTCCTTCGCCTGAGCATCGGTCAAACGATAGCGGCTCGCGTCCTGCCGCTCCATTTCGAGCAGGACTTCCGCCGCGTCTTCCTGGCGCTCCTTGGGCCAGTGCCGAACCCGCTCAATGAGCGCCTCAAGATCTTTCGCTGTCATGGCTTCAATATAGCAAACTCTTCCAAATCCGCCACTGCCGTCTCAAACGTGTCTGTGCCAAGTAGGACACCTATTTCCCCGCTCCCCAGTTCGCCGCCCGCTTCTCCGCAAACGACGCCAACCCTTCTGATGCCTCACTGGTCTGCCGCCGCGCCGAATGCATCTTCACCAGCCGCGCATAGGCGTCGTCGTCTACGCCCATGCCGCCGAACGAGCTTTCCATCGCGAGCGCCTTGGTCTCTGCCAGCGCTTCCGGACCATTGGCAAGCAGTTGCTCCACCACCTTCGCACCCGCAGCCTCCAGCTCGGTCACCGGCACCACCTCATGCACCAACCCGATCCGCCGCGCCTCCTCCGCACCAAACCGTTCGCCGGTCAGCGCGTAGCGGCGGACCTGGCGTACGCCGATGGCGTCGCAGAGCTGCGGGATGATGATGGCAGCGGTTAGCCCCCAGCGCACCTCGGTGATCGAGAACAGCGCATTGTCGGCGGCGACCACGACATCGCAGGCCGAGATCACGCCGGTGCCGCCGCCGAAGCAGCCGCCCTGCACCAGCGCCACCGTCGGGATCGGCAGCGTATTCAACCGCTGCACGGCCTCGAACGTCGCGCGCGACACCGCCTCGTTTTCTTCCGCCGATTTCGGCCGCACTCCATTGATCCATTTCAGGTCGGCGCCGGCCTGGAAATGCTTGCCGTTGCCCTTCAGCACCACGACGCGGAGATTGGGCTTCTTACCGAGTTCATCCATCGCCGCGAGCACGCCGTTGATGAGCCCGGCGTCATAGGCGTTGTTCACCTCGGGGCGGTTCAACGTGACGGTTGCGACGCCGCGCGCGTCGAGATCCCACAAAACCGGATTGGCGCTCATCGGCGTTCCCTTGGTTGGTTGTTACATCAGGCACTATGCCGAGGCTGCGGAATTTGATCTATCATTTTTCGCCATGCCAGCGATGCAAACGACATGACCGGTTGCGCAATGGCGCGGGCTTGTGGAAACTGGCACTCAAGCCATCGTTCCTCAGGACATCCACGCCATGCGGGTTTGCGTTTTCGGTGCGGGCGCCGTCGGCAGTCATTTTGCGGTCCGGCTCGCGCACGCGGGGCATGAGGTGTCCTGCGTGATGCGGGGTGCGCATCTCGATGCGGTGAATGCCAAAGGGCTCACGCTGCGCGTGGGAGGCGCCGAGTTCAATGCCCACGTGAAAGCGTCCGATAATCCCGTCGCGCTGGGACCGCAGGATGTTGTCATCTGCACATTGAAGGCGACCGGGCTGCCCAGTCTTGCCACCGGCCTCCGACCTCTGCTCGGCGATGACACCGCCGTCGTGTTCGCACAAAACGGCATTCCCTGGTGGTACGATATCGGACTTCCCCCTTCACATCCTCCTGTACCGGATCTGGCGTTCCTCGATCCAGACGGTCGCCTGCGCAAGGCCATCCCGAAGCAGCTTATTGTTGGCGGCGTGGTGTTTTCGTCCAACGAAGTCGTCGCACCCGGCGTGGTGGCAAACCTTTCGCCCGAGCGCAACCGGCTCCTGATCGGCGAATGCGACGACCGCCGAAGCGAGCGGGTCGCGCGGCTGCGGGCGGCGCTGAACGACGCTTCGATCGAGTCGCCCGAGGTCACGCAAATCAGGGAGACGATCTGGTCAAAACTCCTGACCAACATGTCGATGTCGGTGCTGTGCCTGCTGACCGGGCAGACCGCGCGCGCCGTGCGCGACGATCCTGATCTCGCCGAAATCGTGCCGCGCCTGCTCGACGAGGCCAACAGCGTCGCGCGAAGCTGCTTTCCCGAGGTCAAGCGCGTCGCGCGCTCCGGCCCCGCGCCGGATCACAAGCCTTCAATCCTGCAGGATTACGAACTCGGCCGCGCCATGGAGGTCGACGTGCTGGTCCGCGCACCTGCCGCATTCGCGCGCGCCGCCGGACTTTCGACGCCGATGCTCGACATGATGGCGGCGCTCGCGATCCGCCAGGCGCGCGACAAGGGGCTCTATCAGGGCTGAAGGCCGGGCCGTTGCGGACCCGGTCGTCAGATCGGCTCCAGTCCGAGCCGCTTGAACAGCTTCCGGTCGGCCTCGTCCTCCGGATTGCCGGCTGTCAGCAAGGTGTCGCCGACGAAGATCGAGTTCGCCCCGGCAAAGAAGCACAGCGCCTGCATCTCGTCGGTCATGGCCGAGCGGCCCGCTGACAGGCGGACATATGATTTCGGCATCATGATGCGCGCCAGCGCGACGATCCGGACAAACTCGATCGGCGCGATCGGTACAGCCTCGGCGAGCGGCGTGCCGGCGATCGGAATCAGCATGTTGATCGGAACGCTTTCCGGCGGCTCGGCGAGGTTCGCAAGCGTGACCAGCATGTCGACGCGGTCGGTTTCTTCCTCGCCCATGCCGAGGATGCCGCCGCAACACACTTTCATGCCGGATTGCCGGACATTCTCCAGCGTGTCGAGGCGAACGGCAAACGTTCGCGTCGAGGTCACCTGCGGATAATAGCGCGCCGACGTATCGATATTGTGGTTGTAGTAGTCGAGCCCCGCCGCGCTGAGGCGGTTCGACTGGTCGCGGTCCAGCATTCCCAGCGTCATGCAGGTCTCGAGCCCGAGCGCTTTCACCGCGCCGACCATTTCAACGATGGCATCCATGTCTCGCGGTTTCGGATTGCGCCATGCCGCGCCCATGCAGTAACGCGTCGCGCCGCCGTCTCGGGCTTTGCGTGCTTCGGCGACAACCTTTTGGACGTCCATCAGCTTCGAGGCGACAAGCCCCGTCGAATGATGCGACGACTGGCTGCAATAGCCGCAATCTTCGGGGCAGCCGCCGGTCTTGATATTGAGCAGCTTGCTGAGCTGCACGCGGTTGGGATCGGAATGCCGGCGGTGAATGGATTGCGCCTGGAACAGCAGATCGTTGAACGGCAGCCGGTAGAGCGACCAGGCCGCCTCGCTCGTCCACTTCGGTTTGTCCGCAAGCGGCGCCGTCACAGCCAACTCATCCCGCACTTCGAGCATCCTTCAATTCTCCCGATCCTGATTGCCCCTCGCGGCGCGTCATCGCACGGTGGCGAAGCTGACGCCAGTGGCGTGCGCCGTGCTTGTAAAAAATTGATCGCCGGCGCAAACCGGCATTGACCGCGCAGCGCAGCTCGTATCACTCTCGATCCCACTCAAGAAAAAGAAACAAGCGGGGAACCGAACATGCATGTCAAAGGCAAGGTCTGCGTCGTCACGGGAGCTGCGAGCGGCATCGGCGAAGCGGTGGCGCGCGCCTATGCGGAGGCCGGCGCGCGCGGCGTGGTCGTGGCCGACCTCAAGACCTCGCGCGACAGATTGGCGAAGGTCGCCGGCGACATCGACGGCTTGGCGATCACGGCCGATGTCGGCCTGGAAGAAGACATCAAGGCGCTGATCGCCGCGGCCGAAGACAAGTATGGGCCGGTCGACGTGTTTTTCTCCAACGCCGGCCTTTCGCGCAAGGGACAGGAGACCGCCTCCGACGCCGATTGGGACGTGAGCTGGCGCGTCCATGTCATGAGCCATGTGTTCGCGGCGCGCGCGCTGGTGCCGGGCATGCTTGCACGCGGATCCGGCTATCTGCTCAACACCGCGTCCGCCGCGGGCCTGCTGGCTTCGCTGAACTCGATGCCTTATGGCGTGACAAAAAATGCGGCAGTCGCGCTCGCCGAACATCTTGCCATTCAGTATGGCGACCGCGGCATCCGTGTGTCCGTGCTCTGCCCGCAATCGGTGCAAACAGGCATGACGACGCCCGGCCCGAGCGCCGCGCGGGTCGACGGCGTGCTGCAGCCGCCGGAAGTGGCGCGCATGGTGATCGAGGCGATGGAGGAAGAACGCTTTCTCATTCTGTCGCACCCACAGGTCGCCGAATACATGCAGCGCAAGGCGTCCAGCCGCGACCGCTGGCTCACCGGCATGCGCCGGCTGCGTGACAAGATCTACGGCGCGCCGCAATCAGCGTGACGATTTCGGCGCGAACGGCGCCAAGATGCCATCGTATTTTTTCACGCCCGGCGACGCATAGGAACCACGCCGTGACGTCACGAGCTTCAGGCCGGCCAGCGCCTCGGCCTGCTTCACCGCGGCCGCCACGCCATCGACGACGGGAACGTCAAACTTCCGCGACAGTTTCAGCGCAAGATCGGCCATGCCCGCGCAGCCCAGCACGATCGCTTCCGCGCCCTTGTCGAGCGCGCGGGAAATCTCGGCTTCCAGCTTCGCTTCCGCACCCGAGCCGGGCTTGTCGAGATCGAGCACCGCGACGTCGCAGGCGGTGACGTCAGCCCTTTCCGCAAAACCATAGCGACGCACCAGCTCTTCCAGCGGCACGATCGAGCGCGGCAGCGTGGTGACGACGGCGATCCGCTTGGCAATCTGGCCCGCGGTCACCAGCGCCGCCTCGCAGATGCCGACCACCGGAAAACGAGCGGCGGTCCGGGCGGCGTCGAGGCCGGTGTCGTCGAAACATGCAACGATCGCCGCGTCGGCGTCCGGCGCATTCAGAAGCGCCTGGATCAGGCCGGGTACGGCGAATGCCTCGTCGTAATAGCCCTCGATCGAGACCGGCCCCATCGACGACGTGACGGCGGATATTTCCGTGCCGGGCGCGGCGACGGCGCGTGCGGCGGCGCCGATCGTTTCGGTCATCGAGACGGTCGTGTTCGGATTGACGATCAGGATTTTTGTCATGGATGCATCGTAGCTGGGATGGAACGAAGCGCAACTCTCTCACCGTCGTCCCGGCCAAGCGAAGCGCGAGCCGGGACCCATAACCACAGGACATAGTTGTTTGGGCAAAGCGATTGCCACAGCGCCACACAATAACCGCCGCGGCGTATGGGTCCCTGCTTTCGCAGGGACGACAGCAGAAAGCTTAGCCTACGATGCCGTCCACCCACGCCGCAGATGCATCCAGCGCCTCTTCCATCACCTCACGATCATTCCGCCCCGAGCTCTTCAGCACATGGAAGGAATGATCGGCGCCATCAAGCAAATGCAGCGTCGCCCGCGATCCCAAGCCTTTCACGACAGGCTTGAGCAGACTCAGTTCCGCCAGTGCGTCGCGCGTGCCCTGCAGAAACAGCATCGGGATCTTGACATCGGCGAGATGCTTGGCGCGGTCGCTGGAGGCCTTTCCAGCCGGATGCAGCGGAAAACCGATAAACGCCAACCCTCTCACGCCGGGCAAGGGAGAAAGCGCCTGCGCCTGCGATGTCATCCGCCCGCCGAACGATCGGCCGCCGGCGATCAGTGGTAACGAGGGGCAGCATCGCGCAGCTTCCTGCACGGCGGCGCGGACGGCGGCGTGGGCGACCTTGGGCGCATCGGGCCGCTTGCTGCCTTTTTCCATATAGGGAAATTGATAGCGCAGCGTCGCAATGCCGCGCTCGGCCAGGCCAGCCGCAACCGTTTCCATCGACGCATGGGTCATGCCGGCACCGGCCCCGTGCGCGAACACGTAACACGCGCGGGATTGCGGCGGCCGCATCACCAACCCGGAGACCGCCTCATTGGGCCCAATCTCAATTGGGAGCAATTCCGCCTCGGCTGCCTTCATGTGATCTATCCGACACTCTGCTGCATAATCGGGACTCTATACTGAAAAAGGCCGGGCGAGCGATGACCCGGCCGACCGCGTCCCGGCCCGAAGAATCGGATTTATGGACAGACCTATAGCGCCACTATAAGATGGCATCATACTCAACCGCACGCCGAGGGTGATTCGCCTTCCGGCGTTTTTTGATAACAGACGGATATTGCGCGCAACGTGCGCAGTTTTGACAAGGGGCGGGCCATGCGTGGCAAGAGGATTGCGAAAATTGTGATCGCGCTGGCGATCGTCGGCATCGGTTATGCCGCCTTCAAGGACGATATCGCCAAGCTCTGGCAGGATTTGCACGTGAAGATCGTGGAGCATCCCACGCCGAAGAAGACCGTCTGGCTCGACCAGGGCATCAGCAAGGACAAATTGAGCTGGTTCTATCACGCCGACCAGGGAACGCGGACCTTCGGCTTCCCCTATGAGTGGTTCATGGCCCTGGAGCAGCCGACGATTTCGTGGCTGCCGTTCACCAAGGTCGGCCTCTTCAGCGACAGCGCCTATCTCGACCGCTATGGCTTCATCGCGGATACCATCATCCCCGGCAAGGAGGCACTTCCGATCGGGTTCGCGAAAGGCACCCCGATGCTCGACCCGACGGGCGCGATATGGCGCAACCCGCGCACCAAGAAGGAGATGATCGGCGTCGGCCTGACCTGCGCGGGCTGCCACACCGGCAGCTTCACCTACAAGGACACCGCCGTCGTCATCGACGGCGGGCCGGCGCTCACCAATCTCTTCGCGATGAAGCAGGGCATGGGCATCTCGCTCTTGCTGACGCGCTACTGGCCCGGCCGGTTCGACCGCTTCGCCGAGCGCATCCTGGGGCCCGACGCCACGCTCGACGACCGCGAAACGCTGAAGAACCAGCTCGAGCAGGTTCTCAATCAGTACAAGCAGGTCAAGAACCTGGAAGAGCGCGTCGCCGCCCAGAGTATCGTGGAAGGTTACGGACGGCTGGACGCCCTCAACCGGATCGGCAACCAGGTGTTTTCAATCGACCTGAAGAAGCCGGAAAACTATGCCGGCTCCTCCGCGCCGGTGCATTACCCGCGGATCTGGAACACGCCGTGGTTCGACTGGGTGCAGTATAACGGCTCCATCATGCAGCCGATGGTGCGCAACGCCGGCGAGTCGCTCGGCGTGTCGGCGGAGCTCAATCTGATCGATCCGTCGAAGGGACTGTATAAATCGAGCGTGGACGTGGATGCGCTGTTCAAGATGGAGCAGATGATCAAGGGCGACACGCAGCCGAACGCCAAGGATGGCTTTCCGGGCCTGAGATCTCCGAAATGGCCGGCCGACATTTTGCCGCCGATCGATCAGAAGCTGGCCGCCCAGGGTTCCGGACTCTACAAGACCCATTGCCAGGAATGCCACCGGCCGCCGGTAACGAGCGAAGCGTTCTACGATTTCAACAACAAGGACTGGTGGACCAAGAACCAGGCCGGCGAGGCGATCCTCAAGGTCGAAAATGTTCCGATCTCGCATATCGGAACCGATCCTGCGCAGGCGGCAGACATGCTGAACCGAACGGTCGCGGTGCCCGAAAACCTCGGGATCAAGAGCAGCAGTTTCGCGTTCGCACTGGGCGAACTGGTCGAGAAGACGGTCAACTACGGCTTCGACCAGAAGAAGCCGCCCGTGAACCCCGCGGAGCGGAAGCGGATCGACGGATATATGCCGAACGAACTCCGGGGTGAGCTTGCCTACAAGGTTCGTCCGCTGAACGGCGTATGGGCGACGCCGCCCTATTTGCACAACGGTTCGGTGCCGACCATCGATGATCTGCTTGGGGATCCCGAGAAAAGGCCGCCGACATTCTATCTCGGCAGCCGCGAATACGACCCCGTGAAGCTCGGTTACAAGACCGACCCGATCACCAACGGTTTCGTATTCGACACTTCCATTCGCGGAAACTCGAACAGAGGCCACGAATTCAGGAAGGACTATAACAAGGACAAGGAAATCAAAGGCGTGATCGGGCCGGCCCTGTCGGCGGACGATCGAAAGGCGCTGATCGAATACCTCAAGACGCTCTAGGGATTTTCCGCAACCGAAGATCACGGTGCCCCGCGTGCATGTCAGGTCCGCGTAACCGCGGGGCCAGGATCGCGCCGGCACGATTGACCGTCAATGCGCTTTACGCTGTTCTAGCAGGCATGATCGCGAGCGAATGAAGCGCCGCCGGCAACAGGAGCGGTGCGGGCGCGCGACTGGAAACGGTTCATCCTGGGAAAGCCACATGCCTCCCGCGACGCAAGACCAGCCGCAACGTGCGCCGGAAGCCGGCGCAGCCTTCGACGCCGTCATTGTCGGCGCCGGCTTCGCCGGGATGTACATGCTGCATCGCCTTCGCGAACTCGGCTTCACCGCGCGGGTCTACGAGGCCGGCGGGGGCGTCGGCGGCACCTGGTACTGGAACCGCTATCCCGGCGCGCGATGCGACGTCGAAAGCATGCAATATTCCTTTTCGTTCTCCGAGGAGCTCGACCAGCAATGGGACTGGTCGGAGAAATACGCGCCTCAGCCGGAGATTCTGACCTACGCCAACCACGTCGCCGATCGCTTCGACCTGCGCCGGCATATCCTGTTCGACACGCGCGTCACGGCGGCGACCTTCGACGAGACCGCAAAATGCTGGCGTATCGAGACCGATCGCGGCGACAAGGTATCGGCCAAATTCTGCATCATGGCCGTCGGATGTCTCTCGGCTGCCAACCATGTGCCCTTCAGTGGCCGCGAGGATTTTCAGGGCCCGATCTATCACACCGGCGAATGGCCGCATGAAGGGGTGGAGTTCACCGGACTTCGCGTCGGTGTCATCGGCACCGGTTCATCGGCGATCCAGTCGATCCCGATCATTGCGCAGCAGGCATCTGCGCTGACGGTATTTCAGCGCACCGCGACCTACTCCGTGCCGGCCTGGAACACGAAGTTGACGCCGGAGTACCGCAACACGATCAAGGCCGACTACCCCGCCCTGCGCGCCAAAGCCCGCGCACGGCCGACCGGCTTCTATTTCCCGTTCAACATGAAGCCCGCGCTCGAAGCCGCACCGGAGGAGCGCACGCGGCAATATGAAGAAGCCTGGCAACGCGGCGGGCTGCCTTTCCTGGGTGCCTTTGGCGACCTGCTGTTCGAGAAAGCTGCCAACGACACCATCGCCGAATTCGCGCGCGACAAGATCCGCTCCATCGTCAAGGATCCGGTCACCGCCGAGCGGCTGTGCCCCCATAACGTGTTCGGCTGCAAGCGGCTGTGCGTCGATACCGGATATTTCGAGACCTACAATTTACCTCACGTGAAGCTGGTAGACGTGTCGAAAACACCGATCGAGCGCTTCACGGCCGACGGCATCGAAGTGAACGGTACGGAATATCCGCTCGACACCATCGTCTGCGCGACCGGCTTTGCGGCAATGACGGGATCGTTCGACAGGATCGCGATCACGGGCCGCAATGGCTGGACGCTGGCGGACAAATGGCGGGCCGGCCCCCGCGCCTATCTCGGCGTGGCGACAGCGGGCTTTCCCAATCTCTTCACCATCACCGGGCCGGGCAGTCCGTCGGTACTGGCGAGCATGATCCAGGCAATCGAGCAGCATGTCGACTGGATGGCGGACTGCATGGCGCACATGCGCGACATTGGCGCAGCGACCGTCGAACCGGTGCAGGCATACGAGGATGAGTGGGTCGAGCATGTCAACGAGGTATCGAATATCTCGCTGCGCTCGACCTGCAGCTCGTGGTACGTCGGCGCCAATATCCCCGGACGCCCGCGCGTCTTCATGCCCTATATCGGCGGCTTCCCTATCTATGTTCAGAAGTGCAACGAGGTCATGACCAACGGCTTCGAGGGCTTCGTCATGGAAGGCGCCGATATCGGCAACGAAGCACCGCGCGTGCGGCTCACCGAGCGATGGCGCGTACCGCTCGACATCGAGGTAATCTCGCCCGCCGCAGTCGCCGCACGGCGCGTGCCTGTGGTGTGAAGGCGTGGTCGCGTTACCGGCTGGCAACCAGCCGCAAGTGCGGCTTGATCGTCTCTTCCAGCTCGGCCTTGAGCTGGTGCACGCGCGGATCGCCCGAGCGCGCCGCACACACCGAATATTGGTTGACCGAACACGCCAGCGCGCGCCGCTCTTCGGCGGTCCGCGTCACCTGCGGACTGGACAGCCTCAGGACCATCCCGCCGAGTTGCACCAGCATTTCGTCGAGCGCCCGATCCACTCCGGCAATTTGATCCATCGCACCACTCCTCTGGTAAGGAGTAATGAGCGGCCCGCCCGCCCGTTCCCCGCGCACGCCCGTTTACGGATAATGAAAAGTAAACGGAGCACGATTCCATCAACGCGCGCCTGCGCATCTGCTTGCAGGACTCATTATCAATTGAAGGAAGTCGACCGGTCTGCTCTGGCCAAACGCTACGATTGCGGCGGCCGCGCCCGTTACCTATGCTGTCGTCTTGTTCCGGAATGAGGCACCCCGCATGGTTACACCGCTCGATCCCGTCGTCGCCCAGATCATTCCGCTGTTGCCGCTGCGCGATCCCACGACGATGACGCCGCAGAGCGCGCGCGAGGCACTACGCGCGCTGGCGGCCGCGCGCGCGGCGGTTCCGCCACCGCCGGTGACGAGCGCGGAGGACATCAAGGTGAAAGGCGCCGCCGGCTTCCTCAACGCGCGGGCCTACCGGACCTTGAGCGAGCAATCACCAACGGTGGTGTTCTTCCACGGCGGCGGCTGGGTCGCGGGCGATCTTGACACCCATGACCGGCAGGCGCGCTGGCTTGCGATCGAGACCGGCGCGGTCGTCGTCTCCGTCGATTATCGCCGCCCGCCCGAGGTGCGGTTTCCCGGCGCCTTTGAAGATGCCTTCGCAGCAACGAAAGACGTCATCGCGCGCATCGCCGAATTCGGCGGCGACGAGACGCGCGTCGGCGTGGCCGGTGACAGCGCCGGCGGCAATCTGGCGGCCACCACCGCGATCGCCTGCCGCGACGCCGGCATCAAACTGGCGGCGCAACTGCTGGTCTATCCCGTCACCGACGTCGCCGGAAATTTCGCGGATGCGAAAGAGAACGCGCGCTTTCCCTCGCGCAGCGAGAACGCGGAAGGCTACTTCCTCACCCGCGCCACCATGGAATGGTTTTGCGGCCATTACCTCGCCGACAAGACCCACGGCACGGATTGGCGCGTATCGCCGCTGCGCGCCAAAAATCTCGCAGACGTTGCGCCTGCGATCGTCGCGACCGCGTGGTTCGATCCGCTCCGCGACGAGGGCAAGGCCTACGCCGACGCGCTCGCCGCCGCCGGCGTTCCGACCAGCTATTACGACGGCCTCGGCCTGATCCACGGCTATTTCGGCCTCGGCGAGGCCTCCGAGACCGCCAAGCGCGAAGCGCAACGCGCACGGGCGGATTTCAAGGCGCTGCTGGAAAAGGGCGCGTAAGACGCGAGATCGCGAGCCGCAGCAAGCGAAGCCGCCGCATGCCGAAAACTATTTCGAAACCTCCCCGGCCGGGCCCCAGCCGCGAAGCCAAAGGGCGCCTGCGACAATGGCAGCGGAAACGATCGAGCCGGCGGCACCTGCCATGAAGAGCTCCCGCAATCCTCCGCCAAGATCGACGACAATGATCCAGCCGAGCCCTGCCGCGATGAGTAGCCGGACGGTTCCACCGAGAACCGGCCACATCACGCGACCTGCCCCTTGCCCAGCGAAATACAGCAGCATCCCAAGACCCGATATCCCGTAGAACGGCGCCACGGTACGGAAATAGAGCGAGCCGGCAGCAAGCACCTCGGCATTGCTGCTGAACAGCGTCAGCCAGGCATGGGGAAACAGTGCCACGAAAAGTCCGAGGATCCCGGTAACACCGGCCGCGAAGAACGCGGCGACCCACGCGATGCGTTCTGCCCTCCTGACCTGACCGGCCCCGATATTCACCCCGACCATGGTGAGCGCCGCACTGCCAAGCGCAAACAGCAGCGGGATCTGGATGTAATCGAGTCGCGAAGCGATTCGGTAGCCTGCGATGGCGTCCGTGCCGAACAGCCCGACCGCGCCCGTAACCAACACCACCGTCAAATTGGCCTGGATGGTGCCGATGGCCGACAATCCGCCGACGCGAAGGATATCGCCGAGCAGCCGCCACGTGATGAGCGTAGCGTCGAAGGGCAAGTGCAACGAAGCGCGGGCGGAACGCATGTAGACGATCAACACGATCGCCGCGGCGAGATAATAGACGACGACAGCGAGCCCGGCTCCCGCCACTCCCAGCCGGGGAAAAGGACCCCAGCCGAAAATCAGCGCCGGCGAAAGCGGAAGCAGCACGAACACGCCGAGCAGAATGACCACCGCCGGCACGACCATGTTGCCGGCGCCGCGAAGGGCCGCCGCCAGAAGGCTGACGATCCAGACAAAGACCGCGCCGAAGAAGATGACGTGGCCATATTCGAGGGCCGCGCCGAGGGCTCCCGCCTGACCGCCGAGCAACCGGTAGACAGCCTCGCCAAACAGCCATTCGGCTCCTGCAAAGATGACGCCAAATACAACGGCAAGAACCAGGGCGTTCAATGCGAGCGCCTCGGCCTCTGCCACCTTGCCTGCACCCATCGCACGCGCGATCGACGATGCGACGCCGCCGCCGATGCCGCCATTCGACATCATCTGCATCAGCATGAAGATGGGGAACACCAGGCTGACGCCGGCAAGGGCCTCCGTTCCCAGGAAGCTGACGAAATAGGTCTCCGCCACCCCGACAAGCGTTTGCACGACCAGCACCACGACGGTCGGCAACGCGAGCTTCAGGAGCGTCGGCAGGATCGGGCCGCCGAGCATCGCCGTCTGCTTGACCCTCACCGCTTCGTTTCCTGGCGACGAGGGTTCCTGGGCCGTCAGCGTTGTCATGAGCGGCTCGGCAGCGCTCGAATGAATTCGACGAGCGCGGCGCTGACCTCGTTCGGCCGCTCCTGCTGCGTCCAGTGACCGCAACCGGGAAGCATCTGGATCTTGCGCAAGCCGGGAACGAAGCTCTTCAGGTTTGCGAGCAATTGGTCCATGCCGGGGAAGGAGACCACGAAGTCGCGATCGCCCGCGACATAGAGCGCCGGTACCGTTACCTGCAGGCCGGCCATCGCGCCCGTGATTTCCCAGTTGCGGTCGATGTTGCGGTAGTAATTGAGCGCGCCACGGAAGCCGCTGCGCTTGAACTCTTCGCCGTAAAAGTCGATGTCGCTTTCGGCTAGCCAGGACGGCAGGATTTTCGGCGCGCCGGGTCCTTGCAAGAATCCGCCGCCCTTCGGCACCATGCCGAGGTTCGGTGCGGGCCCGCCGGCAGTGGCGGCCGCGCGGGCCGCGGCCACGCCATCGCCGGACGCCCCGAACAGCATGTTGCGAATGGTCGCGCGTGGATCGCGCTCGAACTCCGCCTCCGCCGGCCCCGGCTCCTGGAAATAGAGCTGATAGAATTGCGCATGCTCCGTGCGGGGCATGAGGCTTGTCGGCCGCACCTTACCGCGCGGCCGGAGCGGCACGCTGAGCGCTGCCACCGCCCTGAAGCGGTCGGGCCGCATGAGAGCTGCCTGCCAGGCGACGCTGGCGCCCCAATCATGACCGACGATGACGGCGGTCGCCGCGCCCAGGGCATCGAGAATGCCGACCATGTCGCCTGTGAGATGCAGGATCGTGTACTGGTCGATCGCCTGCGGCGCGTCGCTCTTGCCGTAACCACGCAAGTCGGGGGCGACAACACGGAAACCGGCGGCCGCGAGGGCGTCGATCTGATGCCGCCACGAGAACCAGGATTCAGGAAAACCGTGCACCAGCAGTACCAGCGGCCCCTCGCCCTGCTCGGCGATGTTGATGTGGATTCCGTTGCATTCGATGATGCGTTGCGTTGTCTTGCTCATTTTTCCATCGCGCTCCGCAGTTGCAGCAAATGCGTTGGATGGGAGCACGTCAGAGGCAACCCGCCATGCGAGCGGCGTCAGTGCCGCAGCCAATAGCTGGCGTCTGTTCATGATCTTCCATCCTTTACATCCGGGCTCATTTTGGTACGATCCGGTACCGCGTAAATCGAAATATGGTACTACATAGTACCAAGTCAAGTGGAAAAATCAGGCGATGAGTCCAAGGATGAAGGCGCGCGAGGAGGAAGCCGATGGGACCGAGACCCGGAAGCGGATCCTCGGCGCGGCCCTTTCGGCGTTCATGGAGGGCGGCTATGCGCAGACCAGCACGCTGGAGATTGCAACGCGGGCGCGGGTTTCGAAACGCGAGCTTTACGCGCTGTTCGGCAACAAGGAAGCGATGCTGGTCGCCTGCATCACCGAGCGCGCCCGGCGGCTGAAAGCGCCGGCCGATCTTCCCGAACTACGCGACAGGGAAATCCTGGCCAAGGTGCTTATCGCTTTTGGAACAAGGCTTCTCACGGAAACGACCGATCCGGTCGTCGTCGCGGTGTTCCGGTTGGCCATATCCGAAACCGTGCACGCACCAAAAGTCGCGCAAGCGCTGGAATCGATCGCGCGCAAACCCACGCGCGATGCATTGCGAGCGATCATGGCGAATGCCAAATCAGCCGGGCTTGTCGTTGGCGATCCCGACGCGATGACCGAAAAGTTTTTAGGCCTGCTCTCGGGCGACCTGATGACCGGCCTGCTGCTTCAGGTGACCGATCGCCCGAGCGCCGGCGAAATCGCGCGGCGGGCGCGGGACACCACGATGGCGTTCCTGCAAATCTATCCGAAGCGCGGTTAGGACCGGCCTTGATTGGACTCAGTGCCCTTCAGGGCTGGCGATCCCGGCATGACTCGAACATGCGACCTACGGTTTAGGAAACCGTCGCTCTATCCGGCTGAGCTACGGGACCGCGGACCTGCTGGATAGGCAGGTACTTGGAAGCTTCATATCAAAGGGCGCGCGTCATCGCCAGCCCTCCAGACCGCCTCTTCGGTCGCACGGAAGCTACGGTTCCGGGTCGAAAGATCGTGAAGACAGGATCGCAAGAGCCAAAAAGGAGCCGTCCACAGACGGCTCCAGTTGCAGCTTGTTCAGCCCCGTGTACCGCCGTTACCTTGTTTGCGGCCATACCGGTTCAAGGTAGCGCTGATTCGGCTCGCGCCATGTTGCCGCGGCAACACAGCCGGAGGGCATCAGGATTTTCACCGCTACGCCTTGATGTTGTTCTCCCGCACGACCTGGCCCCAGATGCTGACCTGCTTGGCGAAGAACGTCGAGAACTCCTTGCCGTCGGCGAGCAGCAGCGTCATCTGCTGCGTCTCGCGCAATTGCGAGGCCACCGCCGGCTCGCTCAGAATCTCCTTCACCGATTTCGCCATGCTGGCGATGACGTCAGGCGGCGTGTCCTTGGGAGCGAAAACGCCCCACCAGGCCAGCGTCTCGAAATCCGGGAAGCCTGCCTCGATCGCGGTCTGGGTGTCCTTGAGCGCAGCCATCCGCTCGCGCCCCAATTGCAGGATGGGACGCAGCTTGTCGGTGCCGAGTTGCGCCGTGATCAGCGCCGCCGACCCGATGATCAGATCGACATGGCCGCCGAGCACATCGTTCATCGCCGGGCCGCCGCCGCGGTAGGGCACATGCGTGATCTCAACGCCGGCTTTCTTGCCCAGCACCGTCATCGCGAGATGACCGAGCGTGCCGATGCCGACGGAGGCGTATTTCACCGCACCGGGACTTGCCTTGCACGCCGCGACCACGTCGGCAAAGGTCTTGTATGGCCGCTCGGCGTTCGCGGCGAGGACGTAAGGCGCGGTGCCCACGAGAAACACCGGTACCAGATCCTTCTCGACATCCAGCCCCGGCTTTTCGAGGATCGAGGGGATGACCGCGTGCGAGTCGAAGGTCACCAGAAACGTCGCGCCGTCAGGCGCGCTCTTGGCGACCTGCACGGCGCCGAGCGAGCCGGCCGCGCCGGACTTGTTCTCCACCAGCACGGTCCGGCCGAGCCTGGTCTGCAGGTGAGACTGCAATAGCCGCGCCAGCGCGTCGGTGGAGCCTCCCGGCGGGAACGGCACCACCAGGGTCATGTTCTTTGCCGGCTGCGCCAGCACCGGCGTCACCGCGAACGCGGCCGACGCCGCAAGCAAGTTGCGTCTGGTAATCTTCACCTAGTGTCTCCTCCCGATTGTGGCTGCGATTTTTTTGTTTTGTTCGCAGACTTTACCTAAGTGCCGAAGCCGGATCCGGCCTTTTTGTACTCGGGCCGCGGCGGGCTGAAGATGTCAAGCACGCGCGCGCCGTCCGGTCCAGCCCGCATCGTGTGCGGCACATTTCCCGGCGTGCGCCAGAAATCGCCCTTCCTGACCGGAATTTCCTCATCCCCCTGGACGCGGATGGCCGAGCCATCGAGCAGCACGCCCCATTGCTCCTCGGGGTGATGATGCAGGGTGCCTTGCGCGTGCGGCGCCAGCGTCACCACCGACAGCATCGCGTGCTCGCCGGAGAAGATCCGCGTCGTGACCCCGGACGCGAGTTCGCGAAACAAGCCGTCGGCTGGATTATCCAGATTGTGAAACTCGTCCTTCTGACTCATCGTTTCTCCCTCAAGCGCAGTTGCGCTTCCATTTCGGCGCTTCAAGACTTGCCGTAGCTGCCCTGGTAGCGGCCTTCGCGGATCGCAAGGAGTGTATCCTCCTCGCGCGCGATCTGGGCGCGGACCGCCTCCAGCACGGTGGTTGCAATCGAGGCCGGAAACGACACCACGCCGTCCTCGTCGCCGACCACGATATCGCCGGGGGAGATCACAGAGCCGCCGATGGATACCGGCACGTTGATTTCTCCCGGTCCGCTCTTGTAGGGCCCGCGGTGGATCGCCGTGCGGGCAAAGCAGGGAAAGTCGGATGCGGCGAAGGCCGCGACGTCGCGGATCGCGCCGTCGATCACGTAACCCGCGGCGCCCCTGTATTCGGCGATGTTCTTCATGATCTCGCCGACCAGCGCCCGCGTCTCGTCGCCGCCGCCATCGACCACGATCACGTCGCCCGGCCCGACGAGTTCAAGCGCCCGGTGAATCGCAAGATTGTCACCCGGCCGCGTGCGCACGGTGAACGCTATGCCCACCAGCTTGCTGCCGCGATGGAACGGGCGCAGGCCCACGGCGCCCGGCAGTCGGGCAAGATTGTCGCTGATGACCGAGGTAGGCGCGTTCCTGAACGCCTCGATCAGATCGGACGCGGGCTTCGGCACGCTGGTCATGGCCGTGGTGATGCTCATGCAGTCTGTTTCCCCCTTGCGATTGTTCTGCCACTCTGCCCGCCGGCGCCGCGGTGAGCTAAGCTGCGCACTGAACCGGTGGCTCGGGCCACCCGCCTGGCGCAACACCATGAAATCTTCCGGTGCCGCAAAACAAATAGCATTCCTCATGAGCAGCTATAATGGATTTGCAACACGTCGCCTCCGCCTGGACCGGCGGCCCGGCCGTCGCCTCGCCGCCGGCCAAGCCCTTCTAATTCCTTGGCAGTTTTCCGCCGCCTTCGGTATCGAACGCACAGCCATGTTCATGCAGCCGGGCCTGCATCGCAGATGCATCGGCCACACTTGTTAACACGAAGTTAACCAGAACGTTCGACGTTAAGGACCGGATTCGACGATTCGGGCGCCGGTCACCTCGAGATGCTGTTCCAGAACCTTTCGCCTTCACCGGCGCTTTCGATCACGCAATTTTCCGACATCGACGCCTTCCGGCCCGTCGAGTTCGTCGCCGATGCGCGCAGCGTCCCGCTGAATCTTGCGAATTTCCATACCGCGCGCGCGATGGTGCAGTTGCCGTTCTGCCAGATCACCGTGCTCACCTCGTTTCCCCGCATCGTTGATGTCAGCTACCGCGCGGCGCATGGCGTCGTCATCTTCCAGATCGAGGACAATTACGAGGTGTCCGTCAACGGCATGTCCGTGAACCGTCCGACGTTTATCGGCATGCGCGGCAATCTGGATTTGCAGTTCGTCGAACCCCGTGGATCGCTGCACGCGATCATTACCCTTGGCGCTGGCCTGCAGGATCGGGAATGGTTCGATACGCCGGACGAGTTGTGTCCGTTCACGCCGGACCCTGACGCTCTGGCGACAGTCAGATCCGTCACGACAGGTATTTTGCAGACGGCTTCCGCCAGACCCGATCTGTTGCAGGTGCCGCGCTCGGCGCTTGCCCTCCAGGAAAGCCTGCTGCTCGCCATCGACGAGATGTTCCGCCGAAGCAGGCCACCGGAAGTGGCGGGCCGGCTTGCAAGCAGGAGCTATTGCCGCCTCGTTCGCAGGGTCGACGACTATGTCGCCTTTCATGCCGCCTCGCCGATCTACAGCGCCGACCTCGCCGAACAATGCGGCGTGTCGGTCAGAACGCTGGGCACGGCGGTGGCGAGCGTTCGCGGCATGAGCCTGCATCGCTATCTGCGTCTCAAGCAGCTCTGGTCGGCCCGTGCACAACTCGTGAAAGGATCCGACGCCATCACCGTGACGTCGTGCGCCCGAGCCAACGGCTTCCATCACATGGGCGAATTTGCAAGGCTCTATCGCGCGACGTTCCATGAAACGGCATCGCGCACCCTGGCCCGCGCGCGCGGGGCTGACTGATTGTTGCCACAATGTGGCGTGCTTATCGACTCGCCCACTTAGAATCACTGCAGCATCGGTGCGGGCAACTCGATTTGTCGTTGAATTTATTCAATAATTGTCAACGACATAGCACTGTGTTCCGTCAGTCACATCCACCGGATAAGGTCACAACGACAGCGGGAAAGCCGTGCAGTTTCGGGGTGACAGCGCTGCCAAAATGATGACAATCGACTCAATCAAAGTTCCCTAGAGAATTCGACTGGAGAATACCGTCCGTGATCGCCTCACGTACATCTTCGTTTGTTGTTGCCACCATCGGGAGCCTCGTCGTGCTGGCTCCGGTGCGCTGCGACGCGCAGTGGTGGCGCAGCGCGCCTGTCGATTTCGAATCCTGCGCTGACGTGGCCGAGAAGGCGAAGACCAAGGAAGAAAAGACGGCGAAGCTCGCCGAATGCAACGCGAACTTCGCTGGCCGCCGCAAGCCGGGTGGCGGTTACACCTATTACGATTTCATGCAGGACCGGACCTTCGACATCGCAGGCCCCAACCCGACGCCGGAAGAGCAGAAGAGAATCGACGAGCAATATACCGCCTACCTCGAGCGCGAGCGGCGCAGCAACATCGCCGCCGCGCTGGCGGCCAAGCAGCAACAGCCGGAGCCGCCGCCAGTGCAGGCGTGGCAGCAGGTCTCGCTGCGCACCGAACAGGTATCTCCTCCACCGGCTGAAACCGAAAAGGTGCCGGTGCCGGTGGCAAGTCCGGTCAAGCAGGCGGCGCGCATCAGGGCTGCCCAATGCGCCAAGAACCAGTTCTCGTGTGAATGGCCGCGGCTTTCAGAGAAAGTCAACGAGCTGAAAAGGCTGCTCAACCCACAGCAGCAGCAGCAGGCGGCGACCAAGCAGAAGAAGAGCTAGATATTTTCTGTCGTCCCTGCGAACGCAGGGACCCATAGCCACCGGCTTCAATTGTCTTGAGATGACGTCTGCCGTTCTGCCTTATCGATAGATCACGCGGTATGGGTCCCTGCGTTCGCAGGGACGACGTGGGGATACTTCACGTCAATCCGTGATCATCATCGCCCAGAGTTTCCAGATCAATGCGTGGGCACCTTCTTGCCGCGGCGCTTTACGGCCGGTTTGAACGCGGGCTCGACATGCCTGCGCTGCGCCGCCCGCTGCTCCTGCAGCCGTGCATCATAGCCCGGCGACGGCGTCACCGTCGGCGGCACGGCCTGCGCGGGCGTCAGTGACGCCCAGACGGCCAGGGCGGTCACCACCTGTAGCGCCAGACCCGTTCGTTTCATTCGTTTCTCCCTCGGCCCTGAAATCGCTTGGCCAGCCACTTCAAGCAAGTCGGGCGCGCTCAGCCAAATCAATTCACCGCGCGAATCTGCTCCGGCGTCAGGCCGGGCGAGCCCTTGGCGGCGCGCTCGGCCTGCCGGATCAGTTTCACGATCCGGCGCGACAGCGGCGCCGCGAGCCCACGCCGGTCGGCGATCTCGGTGATGACGCCCTGCAGATAATCAATCTCGGTGCGCCGGCCCTGTTTCAGATCCTCCCACATCGACGAGCGCGCCTCGGGATCGATCTTCATCGTCCGTCCCAGCATCGGTTCGAAGATGATATTGGGCAGGCGCAGCAGCGACGGCATCAACGCAGGCGGGATCGGCGTCGCCGAGATCGGTTTGATGCCCTCGGCGCGGATCGCAGCCAAACCTTCCGCCAGCTGATCGGCGAATAATCGCCGCCATGGCCGGGAGCTGAGTTGCCGGCGCAGCGGCAGGTCGGCCAGCGCATTGAGCGCGTTGTTGAGATTGAGCAGCAGCTTGCCCCATTGCACGCCGTCAATGTTGTCAGTCGGCCGCATCGTCAGGCCGTCCACCGACAGCTTGTCGGCGGTGCGCGCCTCATCCTGCTCGATGACGATGTCGCCTGAGGTCGCGCGATGAAACCGCCCGTTGCCGAGTGCCATCACGTTGAACGGCACCATGCCGCCGAGCACGCGCCGCCCCGGCAGATGATGACGCAGGACGGCTGCATTGCCGACGCCGTTCTGCAGGCTGACGATGACGGCATCTGGTGGTGCGTGCTTGGCGATGATGTCGGCCATCGCAGCGGTATCCGCGCTCTTCACCGTGACGAGTACGATGCCGGCGTCCTCAAATATCGACGGATTTTCCGACAATGCGAACCGATCGCGCATGATGGTTTGGTCCAAACCTTCAAAACTCGTCGGCCGCAAGCCGCCTGCTTCGATTTCAGCGATCACGCGCGGACGCGCCAGCAGCGCAATGCGGCGGCCGCCAGCCGCCAGCATGCCGCCGACGAAGCAGCCGATGCTGCCCGCTCCCGCAATACCGATCGTTTGGCCCGAAACCATTTCGTCACCAACGAGTTGCACCGGGCTTTCAAATAGCAGAGCGCAGGGACCGTGACTATCGCAGGCGCTGGCCGCCCGCTCCTTGTAACCGTCATACGCCACCGTTATGTTCCACGCGGGGCTACGCAGAGGAGACGACCATGGGTTTACTCGACGTACTCAACGGCATGCAGAACGGCCCGCGCGGCCCCAGCACCCCCAGCGCACAATCCGATAGCGGCGGCGGCATGTCGCCGATGACGATGGCGATCCTGGCGCTATTGGCCTGGAAAGGCATCAAGCATTTCACCGGCAATCAGGCCGGCTCCGCACCGCGACCCGCACCCGCTCCTGCACCCGGCAATGTGACTGCCGGCATGCCCGGCGGCGGCGCGGGCGGTATGAGCGACATGCTCAAGGGCGGATTGGGCGGTCTGCTCGCGGGCGGCGCGGCCGGCACCATCCTGAGCGGCGGCCTCGGTGACCTCATGAAGCAGTTGCAACAGAATGGCCTTGGCGATCAGGCCGACTCCTGGGTCAGCAACGGCCCCAACAAGCAGGTCGCGCCCGGCGATCTCGCTAACGCGCTCGGTGCCGACCAGATCGAGTCCCTCGCCTCCCAAAGCGGCCTCGAGCGCAACGATTTGCTGCAAGGCCTCAGCCAGTTTCTACCCGACGTCGTCAACAAACTGACGCCGGACGGACGGCTGCCGGACGAGAACGAAATGTCGCGCTGGATTTGACGCCACTTCAGCGTGGCGCGCAGACCGCGCCGCGCTGCTTTACCATCGACGCATTGGAGGGACAGCAATGAGCGGCATTATCTGGATCATCGTCGTCGGTTTTGTCGCAGGGATCATCGCGCGTATCCTTTCGCCGGGCCAGAACAATCCGACCGGCTTCATCCTGACCACGGTGCTCGGCATTGCCGGCGCGTTTCTGGCGACCTGGATCGGCCAGGCAATCGGCCATTATGGCCCCGATCAGGGCGCCGGCTTCATCACCGCCACCATCGGCGCGCTGGTGGTGCTGTTCATCTGGAACCGGCTGGTGGCGAGGGGAATGATTTCCGATCCGGGTAACAGGTGACGGTGCTCTCCGCCGTCGTCGCTGCGTAGGGTGGGCAAAGGCGCCCTTGCGCCGTGCCCACCATTTTTCTTGCGGTGATGATGGTGGGCACGCTTCGCTTTGCCCACCCTACAATTTTACAATGACGTCCGCGCGTCACAACACCAGATGCATGCCTGCATCCATGCGAACGAACTCCCCGGTCATGTTGCTCGATGCCGGTGAGGCCAGGAAGCACACCAGCTGCGCGATATCCTCCGCCGTCGAAGCGACCTTCAGCGGCACCTTCGCCACCACGGCGTCGCGCACCGCTTTCGCGCCGGCCTCGCCGCGGCCCTTGGTGAACCAGGGCGTATCGATATAGCCGGGGCACACCGTGTTGACGCGGATCAAGGGCGCCAACGCGCGTGCCAGCGATTGCGTCATGGTGTTGAGCGCGCCCTTGCTCGCGGCATAGGCGACCGAGGAGCCGCCGCCGGAAATGCCGGCGACCGACGATACATTGACGACGGCCGACGGCAGGCCGGAGGCTTTCGCGCCAGCCTCGAGCTGCGCACGCGCGGCGCGGATCATCTGGAACGGGCCGATCGTGTTGACGGCGTAGATGCGCTGAAAATCCTCAGCCGAAAGCCCGTCGAGATCGTGATGCGGCACATGCTTGGTGGTGCCGGCATTGTTGACCAGCACGTCGAGACGGCCCCAGGCTGCTGCCGCAGCCGCAATCTTCTTGCAGTCCTCATCGCGCGATACGTCGCCCTGCACGACCACGACTTCGGCGCCGGCGCTGCGGCAGAGATCGGCGGTCGCTTCAGCTTCCGCCTTGCTGTTGGAATAGTTGACGACGATGCGCGCGCCGCCCTTTGCCAGAATGCCGGCGGTAGCGGCCCCGAGGCCCGAGGCAGAACCGGTGACAATCGCGCACAAACCATCCTTCGACATCCGCATTTCCTCTTGTTGCTTTTGGCTGGGTTTCGAACCGCCCGTGGACAGGCTTCACGGCTACCATATCCCGCGATGAACGGAGTGCAAACTCGCGAAATCCGTTGCGCGGAATTTATTCTTTGCCTGATGGCCTTCATGCCACCGCCACATGCCGCCCTGCGGACAGCGCTTGTCACGGCTATGGCTTTTGCCCATCATAAAGCGCAAGAAAAGACCGCAGCCGGACCCGGCAATATCAGTCGGGATTGGCATGCCAATCTCAAATCGGGGAACGCTGTGGCGGAGAGTGAGAACATCGTTGCCGAGACCGCGGAAAAAATCTTCGCCGATCTCGCCGACGCCCAAACCATCAATCGTGACAGCAAGGGCGCGTGGAAAACCCCGCTCTGGCAGGCGCTGACCGAGGCCGGCCTGCCGTTGTCATGGGTGGACGAAGATTGCGGCGGCTCGGGAGCCTCGCTCGCCGAAGGTTTCAGCGTGTTGAGCGCGGCCGGTCGCTTTGCGGTCGCGGTGCCGCTGGCAGAGACCATGCTGGCAGGCTGGCTGCTGGCGCAGGCGAAAATTTCTTCGCCCGATGGCGAGATGACGGTGGTGCCCGCGAGCCCGAAGGACCGGATTACCGTCAATGCCGACGGCAGCCTCTCAGGCCGTGCCCGCGGCGTGCCGTTTGCGAAAGCTGCAAAGCATTTCGCAGTGCTCGCGAGCGATGCGAAGGGCAGCGTCTCCATTGCGCTGGTCGATGCCGGCAAATGCCGGATCGAGACTGGGCTCAATCTCGGCGGCGACCAATCGGATACGGTGACGCTGGACAAGGTGCAGCCGCTCACGATCAAGCCCGCGCCCAAAGGTTTCGACCAGACCCGGCTGATGCTGATGGGCGGCGTCGCGCGATCCCTGCAGATCGCAGGTGCGCTGGAATCTATGCTGGAAATTTCAGTGCGCTATTCGAACGAGCGCGTCGCGTTCGAAAAGAAGATTTCGAAATTCCAGGCGGTGCAGCACAATCTGGCGCGGCTCGCTGGCGAGTCGGCGGCGGCGCTGGCCGCGGCCACCTCCGCCGCGGACGCCATTGTCAACGCCACCTCCTTCAACGACGAGGTCTTCCTCGAAGCGGTGGCGGCAAAAATCCGCTGCGCAGAAGCGGCGGAGAAAGGCGGCGGCATCGCCCATCAGGTGCACGGCGCTATCGGCTTCACCAACGAGCATATCCTGCATCGCTATTCGTTGCGCGCGCTGGCGTGGCGCGACGATTTCGGTTCCGAAAGCTTTTGGGCGGTCGAACTCGGCAAGCTCGTATGCAATCGCGGCGCCGATGAGTTGTGGCCGCTGGTGGCCTCGCGCTGACATCAACACCGATTTGCCTGCTTAAGAAGTCGAGACATTAAATGACCGCAGCCCTCCGTTTCGATCCGATCCGCCTGCCGAACGAATGCGAGCAGTTGCGCAAGGAAGTGCGCGCCTTCCTTGCGGAAGAAATCGCCGCCGGCACCTTCGATCCGCACCAGCCGAACCGCGAAGACACCGACGTGCCGGAATTTTCCCGCAAGGTCGGCGCGCGCGGCTGGCTCGGCATGACCTGGCCGAAGAAATATGGGGGCCACGAGCGTTCGTTCCTCGAGCGCTATGTGGTGACCGAGGAAATGCGCGTCGCGAACGCGCCGACACGGCGCTTCTTCGTCGCCGACCGGCAGAGCGGCCCGGTGCTTTTGAAATACGCGCCCGAGAACATCAAGATGGACATCCTGCCGCGCATCTGCCGTGGCGAGGTATGTTTCGCGATCGGCATGAGCGAGCCGAATTCCGGCTCCGATCTGTTCGCGGCAAAGACCCGCGCCACCAAGACCAACGGCGGCTATCTGATCAACGGCACCAAGATCTGGACCTCCTCGGCCCACATCGCCGACTACATGATCGCGATCTTCCGGACGTCACCGCCGACCAAGGAAAACCGCCGCCACGGCCTGACGCAGTTCCTGGTCAAGATGAAGCAGCCGGGTATCCAGGTGAACCCGATCGGCCAGATCACCGGGCAGTATGAATTCAACGAAGTGGTTTTCACGGACTTTTTCGTTCCCGACGACCACGTGCTCGGCGAAATCGACGGCGCCTGGAAGCAGGCGACCAGCGAGCTCGCCTATGAACGGTCGGGCCCGGAACGTTTTCTCGAAACCTACTACGTGCTGACCGAACTGGTCCGCGCCGTCGGCACCAACCCGGACACCCGCAGCGCCGAAGGCATCGGCCGGCTGGTGGCACAGGTGCACACCATGCGGCGCATGTCGGTTTCAGTGGCGGGCATGCTGCAAGCCGGCAAGGAGCCGGTGGTGGAAGCCTCCATCGTCAAGGACATCGGCACGGTGTGGGAACAGCAACTGCCGCACCGCGTGCGCGACCTCGCCGCTTTCGTCGAGGAAACCGCCACCAACCGCGAGACGCTGGAAAAGCAGCTCGACTTCGCCATCAAGACCGCGCCCAAGCTGACGATCCAGGGCGGCACCACCGAAGTGCTGCGCGGCATCATCGCTCGCGGGCTCGGCCTGCGCTGAGCGCGCGGGCTTGGTCTGCGCTAATTCAAAGAGGGAATCTTCATGACCAAATACACTGATATCGGCGTCGAGAAGCACGGCCATGTCGGCCTGATCGAAATCCGCAAGCCGCCCCTCAACTTCTTCGACGTCTCCCTGATCAACCAGATCGCGGATGCGCTGGAAGAATTCGACAAGGACATCGAAATCCGCGCCTCGGTACTCGCAGCGCAAGGCAAGGCGTTCTGCGCCGGCGCCGATTTCTCCGACCCGAAGCGGCAGGAGCAGGAAGAGAGCGCTCAAAAGGATCCGGCGGCGAACCTGCCGATCAACCATCTCTACGTTCAGGCCGTACGCATCTTCCGCAACAAGAAGCCGGTCGTCGCCGCCATCCATGGCGCCGCCATCGGCGGCGGGCTTGGACTGGCGGTCTCAGCGGATTTCCGCGTCACCTGCCCCGAAGCGCGCTTCGCCGCCAATTTCACAAAGCTCGGTTTCCATCCCGGCTTTGGCCTGACCGCGACGCTTCCCGAACTGGTCGGCAAGAACAATGCGGAACTGATTTTCTATACCAGCCGCCGCATCACGGGCGAGGAAGCCACCCGCATGGGCCTCGCCAATCTCTGCGTGCCGCAGAACCAGGTGCGGGCCGAAGCGATGAAGCTCGCGGCCGAGATCGCCGAGTGCTCGCCGCTCGGCCTGATCTCGACCCGCGCCACCATGCGCGCCGGCCTCGCCGACCGCGTCATGGCCGCCACCAACCACGAACTGGCCGAGCAGACCAAGCTCCGCGCGACAGAGGATTTCAAGGAAGGCGTCAAGGCGACTGCCGAACGCCGAGTGGCGAACTTCAAGGGGCGGTGATTTAGCGCGCCCCTCTCAACACGTCGTCCCTGCGAAAGCAGGGACCCATACGCCGCGGCCCGCGAAAGAGGCACGTGCGTAGATGTCTCGCTACACCACTAACTTCGGTTATGGGTCCCTGCTTTCGCAGGGACGACTCGGTGATGGATCTCGCTACTCCACAAGCCTGAGCGTCACCCCGCAAAGATCGAACGCATCGCCCGACACCTTGCAGCCCTTTGCCTTGGCTGCATCACGCACTTTCGCAACGTCAGCAACCTTGAACGTCAACCCGCTCATCAGATCGCTCGCGCCCTTGACGAAACGAAAGCTGGCATTGGGTAATTTCAACGTGGGCTCGCCGCCGCTGACAGCGATCCCCAGAATTTTCCCCCAATGCTCCGCTAGCACTTGCGGATCCGGGCTCTGCATCTCGACTTCCGTCAACGCCAGCGTCACATCTTTCCGGATCGCTTTCTGCCAGTCCGGCCCCGCCGGCGGATAGGGTCCCAGCACATCGTCGCTGCCTGTGGTGTGATTGAACTCGATGAACGCCGCGCGGCAATCGCGCGGATGCAGTTGCACGCCATGGTATGGCGCATGCGTGATCACGTTCGCCGTCCGCACACCCATCGCATTGGCGTGCCTGCCGCGCGCGTCGGGATCGTCGCAGCAGAAGATCGCCATGTAGCCGCCACGCCCGCCGGTCTTGTCGAGAAAGCGCCCCGCCGCGGTGCCCGGCTGGGTCGGCGCCACGACTTCCAGCAAAATGGTGTCGACCGGAAGCAGCACATTCTCCAGCCCGTATTTTGCGACGTTACCGTCGCGGTAGCAGACGTTGAGGCCCATGATCGCGGAAATGTCCGAGATCACGGGTGCGAGGTTCGGCGCCACCAAACAAATCTGCCGCAGCCTGAGATATTCGGCCATCTCACTGCCCCTGAAATACGGGCTTGCGCTTCTCGACAAAGGCTTTCGCCGCTTCCTTGTGATCGGCAGTGTCGCCCGAGCGCGAGTGGTGAATCGCTTCGGCGTCGAAGCAGGCTTCCAGCGACATCGTCTCGGCGTTGTTGATGTTGCGCTTGATGTAGCCCAGCGTCACCGACGGCCCCTGCGCCAACGACATCGCGAGATCGTACGCCTCGGCTTCGATATCGGCGTCCGGCACCACTTTTGTCACCATGCCGAGATTGTAGGCCTCCTGCGCCGACAGCACCGGCGACATCAGATAAAGCTCACGCGCCTTGGCGCTGCCGAGCATCTGGGTCAGGAAGTACGTTCCGCCGTAATCGCCCGATAATCCGACCTTGGCAAAAGCCGTCGTGATCTTGCAGGACGCGCTGGCGATACGCATGTCGCAGGACAGCGCGATCGAAAGTCCGGCACCGGCAGCGGCGCCGTCGACCTGCGCCACCACGGGCTTCGGCATCTGGTGCAGGATGCGCGAGACTTCCATGCCGCGGCGCAGATTGGCCATCTTGGCCTCGAAGCCGAGCGCCGCCCTGCCCTCCGCCATCGACTTGACGTCACCGCCGACGCAGAACGTGCCACCGGCGCCCTTCAAAAGCACCGCGCGCACCTCGTGATCCTCAGCCGCGCGCCGCGCCGCCTCCACCAGCCCGCGCGTCATGTCCGGATTGAGCGCGTTGCGCCGGTCAGGGCGGTTCATGGTGATGGTGAGCAAGCCCTGTTCGAGTTTTTGGAGGACCATTTCGTTTGCGCTCATGTGTCGTGCTTTCGTTGTTGTTGGTTGTCGTGACTTTCCATCGTCATTGCGACGATGCCGTAGGGTGGGCAAAGGCGCACTTGCGCCGTGCCCACCAGCTTCGCCGCTGGAATGGTGGGCACGCTGCGCTTTGCCCACCCTACGAAGCTTTACTTCTTCACCAACGGGCAGCGCGAGGCTTCCAGCGGCTGGAACGCCTCGCTGCCGGGGATCGTGGCCAGCAGCTTGTAATAATCCCAGCGCGCCTTCGATTCAGACGGCTTCTTGACCTCGAACAAATACATGTCGTGCACCATGCGGCCATCCTCACGGATTTTGCCGTTCTTGGCGAACATGTCGTTGACCGGCGTCTCCTTCATGACCTTCATGACCGCGGCCGCGTCCGTGGTACCGGCGGCCTTCACGGCCTTCAGGTAGTGAAGGACGGAAGAGTAGACGCTGGCCTGCGCGGCGGTCGGCGGCCGCTTGACGCGCTCCTGAAAGCGTTTTGAGAACGCGCGAGTGTCGTCGTTGAGGTCCCAGTAGAACGCCTCCGCCAGCAACAGGCCCTGCGCCGTCTCCAGCCCAACGCTATCGATGTCCGTCACGAACGCGAGCAGCGGCGAGAGCTTCTGGCCACCGCTCCTGGTCAGCCCGAATTCCGCCGCCTGCTTGATCGCGTTGATAGTGTCGCCGCCGGCATTGGCAAGACCCACCACCTTCGCCTTTGAGCTCTGCGCCTGCAGCAGGAACGAGGAGAAGTCCGATGTATTGAGCGGGTGCTTGACGCCGCCGAGCACCTTGCCGCCGGCCTTCACCACGACATTGGTGGTGTCCTTTTCCAGGTCCTGGCCGAACGCATAGTCGGCGGTGAGGAAGTACCAGGTCTCGAAACCTGACTTGACGGTGGCGAGCCCGGTGACGTTGGCCTGCCCAAAAGTGTCGTAGGAATAATGCACGGTGTAGGGGCCGCAGGCCTCGTTGCTCAGGCGGATCGAGGCCGGGCCGCTATACATGATGATCTTGTTGCGCGCCTTGGCGATCTCGCCGGCAGCAAGCGCGGTGGCGGATGCAGCCACATCGTAGATCATCTCGACGCCCTGGTTGTCGAGCATGTCGCGCGCTATGCTGGCGGCAAGGTCAGCCTTGTTGAGATGATCGGCCGCGACGATCTCGACCTTGCGTCCCAGCACCTCGCCGCCAAAATCCTCTACCGCCATCTTCGCGGCGGTCTCCGAGCCCGGCCCGGTGATATCGGCGTAAAGTCCGGACATGTCGAGGATGCCGCCAAGCTTGAGCGGCGGCTTGCTCTGCGCCAGTGCGGCACTCGCCGACATCGCCAGCGCGGCCGCGAACATGCCCGTTATTGCTCTCTTCATGGAAGGCCTCCCTAGTCGGCTGCCGCATTGCCTGCGGCTTTTGAATTTTGCTCGCCGCGATCATGCCGCATGGCATCCATAGCGGCAAGGCGCAGACCACACTGCCGCGTTTTCCGCTAAACGGAATGACTAGCCGGCAATTCGTAGCGACAGCAACGGTCACCAGTTGCCGCGCCCGGCCGCTTCTCCACGCTTGAGCAGGGTTTCCGCTTCTTCGATTTCGGGCAGATCTCGCTCCGTGTCGAAATCGACAAGAACGGGCGCGAGCAGCTCGGGTATTGCCTCGGCTCGCCCGTTTGCACGGTAGAGGCGCGCAAGTCCAACTGCACTGCGCAGCGCGAAAGTTTTCGTCTGCTGGGCGCGGGCGATTTCCAGGGCGCTGCGGAACGTGTCTTCGGCCATGGCAACGTTCGGCGGATCAAGCCGCAACAACAGCTCACCCTGGCTGCGATAGAGTTCAGCATCGAGCCAATGCTGGCCGGATTGTCCTGTTGAGGAGATCAACTCCCGCAAGATTTCCAAGCCAGCTTCAGCTTGCCCGGCCTCCGCATTCGCCGCGGCAACCTGCATCCCCCAGAACGGTTCGCAGAGGTAGCAGTCATTCTCGTGAAGCAGTGTCCAGCCCCGCTGCATTTCCGAAAGCCCACCCGTCCGGTCGCCGGCGCGCCACTTTGCCAGGCCGTTCAGGTAGCTGCCGGCGGCTACATACAACGGCATCGTATGGTCGCGCGCGAGGGCGAGCGCCAGTATCGTCTCGGTTTCCTGCAACACGCCCCCGCATAGTCCATCGAAGACCGCCTTGTGAACGAGCGCATTGGCTTGAGAAAGCGCCGGCTTATCTCCGGTCGCGCGCACCGCGTCGGCGGCGAGCCGGCGCGATCGATCGATCCTCCCAAGCGGCCAATGCACCAGAGCAAGAAACCTCATGATGACGAAAGGCAGATCCAGCGCCGACGCCTTGAAGGTCGCCGGGTCAGGCTCAGCCTCATAGATCGCAAGTGCGCGCTCGAGATGCAGTCGCGCGTTCAGGTAATCGCCGCCGAACCAGCAGGTCACGCCGGTTGTCCAGTGTGCAACGACTGCGGCCACCGGCGATTCCGGCCGCTGCCTGGCGACGCCCATGATTGCCTCCGTCAACTCCCGCATCGGCGCGATCTCGCCGTGGGTCAGACAGGCATTGAACAGGCCCGAATGGATCGGCGCCAATTCGACCGGATCATTGATGTCGGCTGCGAGCTGTCGGGCGCGCTTCCATGCGGCCACCGTTTCGGGGGCGCTGTGCCCAAGGTTGCCCCGTAACGCGCGGCCATAGGCGATTTGAAGATGGAGTCGGCTCATAGCCCGGCGCGGCTCATCGGGCGAGCCATCGGCGATCGTAACCGCCTTGCCGAGATGTGCGATCGCTTCGGTATATGCCGAGCGTTTCAACGCCTGCTGACCCGCCTTGCGCCACCACTCGAGGGCTATTCCGCTCAGCCCCGCCTCCGTGAAGTGATATGCCAGCAGTTCCGGCTCGGTCTCGGCGACAATCGGAAACTTCTCACGCAGAACGTCGCCGATTTGCCGATGCAGCAGTTGCCGGCGGCTCTTCAGCAGACTGTCGTAAGCTGCTTCCTGAACGAGCGCATGCTTGAAGCTGTAGTTCGCTTCCGGCGGTGTCCCGCGGCGCAACAGCAGTTCGGCCTCTTCGAGCTGCGTCAGCGCGACGCACAGCGTTAGATCATCGCGCCCCGCGACACATCGCAACAGCGTGTATGAGAAGTCGCGGCCAATTGCAGCGCCTATCTGTGCCACTTCCTTGACCGGCGCCAGCCGGTCAAGCCTCGCCATGAGGGAATCCTGCAGCGTCGCGGGAATCGCGAGCGGCGGTAGCGGATTGTCGAGGCGATAGCGCCCGGCGTTTTCGACGAGCAATCCCGACTCCAGCACCATCTTGGTCAGTTCTTCCACGAACAGCGGGATGCCATCCGTCCTGTCGATAATCCGCGTCATCATTTCGCCTGGCAGGCTCCGACCGACCGTCACCTGCTCGACCAGAGCGCGCGTGTCCTGCCGGTCAAGCCGATCGAGCCGCAGCAGGCTGACATTGGGAAGACCCGCCCAGGGCGGCTCGAACTCGGGCCGGAAGGTCATGAGCACAAGTATCGGCAGCCCCCTGATCCGGTCGACGGTAAGATCGAACAGCTCAAGCGTCGTGGCGTCGGCCCAATGCATGTCCTCGCAGACAATCAACACAGGTTGCTGCCGCGCCAAACCCTCAAGCTGGTCGAGAAGGGCAGCGAATGTCTGTCGCCGCTGCTGCACTGGATTCAAGCCGAGCGGCGGATAACGCTCGCCGGTGGGAATCGAAAGCAGCGCGGCGATGAGCGGTGTCGCGTTAGCGACCTGGTCCGTTCCAAGCGCAAGCATTGCCTCAAGCTTGTCGAGCTTTTGCTCGGCTGCATCCTGTGACCCGATGCCGGCAGCGCGCTCGAGCTGGGCGACAAAGGGATGGAGCGCGCTGTTCGTGTGGTAGGGCGAGCACTGATACCGTATCCGGCGGTGCGTCCCCAATGCGAGGCTTTCGGAGAGCGTTGCAACGATGCGCGATTTGCCGATCCCGGCCTCGCCGGAAATCAGCACCATTTGGCCCTGGCCCTGCCACGCCAGTTGCTGGCGCGAGAGCGCGAATTCGATCTCCGCCTTGCGGCCGACAAAGCCCATCGAGCGCGCGGTGCGCACTGCCTCGAAGCGGCTCTCCGATGCAGCTCCACCTTCGACCGCCCAGACCGCGATGGGTTCGGCGATGCCCTTGACCTCCCGGAGGCCGAGGCTGCGAAAAATGAATAGATCGCCAAGCAGCTCGCGCGTCGAAGCAGCAACGACGACCGCCCCCGGCTCTGCCAGGCCCTGGAGCCGGGCCGCGACGTTCGGTGTATCGCCGACCATTGCCTGCTGCTCTGACGCGCCTCCGCTGATGAGGTCGCCTACCACCACCAGCCCGGTCGCGATCGCTATCCGCACCTCGACCCGTTCCGAGCGCGTTTCAAGCGGCCCTACTGCGGCGATGATGTCGAGCCCCGCTCGCACTGCGCGCTCCGCGTCATCCTCGTGTGCGCGGGGATAGCCGAAATAGACGAGTATGCCGTCGCCCACAAACCTGGCGAGACTGCCGTCGTAAGTGGCAATCACCCTCGCGCAGGCGGCCCGATAGGCGCGGATCACTTCCCACATGTCCTCGGGATCGAGGCGAGCCGAGAGCGCGGTCGAGCCTACCAGATCGCAGAACATGACGGTGAGGTGGCGCCGCTCGGCAGCATGCTGAAGCGCCGGCTCGGCGACCAGTTCGCCTTGTTTGAGTTCGACGATCGCGCGCAGCATTTTACGTCGATGGCCGAGCAGGACACCGAGCCTGTCGAAGTCCTGGTCCGTCAGTTCGGGAAGGACACCAAGATCAATCCCGTTCTCGGCAAAACGCAGCGCGTATTGTCCAAGCCCAAGCTTATCGAGCCAGTCTGAAATCTGCTGCATTGGCTCCACCGGATATGTGGTTGACAGCAGGCGGCATGTTGGACCAAGGCGACGAAAACTTATCCCAATGCCCCTCGGATGGCACGCCTTGATGCAGCAATTCGACTGCGATTAGCTCTCTATTTCTTGCGAAGCGGTGCTCGGCTACAGATGCTCACTACCAAGCAGCGCATGACATGATGCCGACAACTGGATCTTGATGCGCGCGCGATTTGCAGCAAGCAGCGTTGCACAAGTTAACGTGTAGGATGGGTGGAGCGCAGCGATACCCATCAATCCCGGTGCAGAGACATGATGGGTATCGCTTCGCTCCACCCATCCTACGCACGATATCTCGCTCTCACCCCAACAGCCCCTTCCCCGGCACATGATTGAGTTCGAGCCGGATACCATCGGGGTCTTCGAACAAAATCGAATAATATCCCGGCGCCCATTGATCCTCTCGTGGCGCGCGGATGATCTTCGTTCCGAGCGTCTGGAGGAAGCCGTGCAGTTCATCGACGTCGGCGCGCTCGCGGGCGCGGAAGCAGAGGTGATGCAGGCCGACGCGCTTCTGCTCGAACGCCGCGCCTTCATGCTTGGCTGACGGCGCGCTGATGCCGACTGCGGTGCGGCCACCGACGCAATAGTAGGTTGTCTCTGTATCGAGCACCGGCTTCGGCCCGAGAAACGGCAGCAGCTTGCGATAGAAATCGCGGGAGCGTTCGTAATTCGAGGCGGTGAGGAAAATATGTGCAATGCCGTTGACTTCCATTTTCTCCCCCTGCGTGGCAATCTCTGGTAGCAATGCCGGCTGATGTTGAGCATACAGGAACAGGCGGAACAGAGAGCAGCGGCATGATCCCTCCGGCATCGCGTGGCAGCGCTTCGCTCCCGGCATGCGCCGCATCACTTCTGGTGCTGGCGTCCATGGGGTGGGCCGACGCCGCCGATTGCGCGCTTGAGCCGCAGGGCGAAGGCCGTGTCGTCGCCGTGGTCGATGCGCGCAGCTTTCGCCTTGAAGACGGCCGCGAAGTCCGCCTCGCAGGCATCGAGCGTGGTGGAACCGACGGAGCCAGCGGCAGGGCCGCTTTGTCCGCCATCGCCGGCGGCCGCGAGGTGACGCTGCATGGCGACGACGACACGCCGGATCGCTATGGCCGCCAAGGCGCCTTTGTGTTCGTGGCCGGCTCGGAACACTCGGTGCAAAGCGAGTTGCTACGCCGCGGCGAGGCGCTGGCAGCTGTCGATATATCCGAAAAAAATTGCGCTGCAGCACTGGCCGCCGCCGAGGGCGCGGCGCGGGATGCCAAATTGGGCATTTGGGCCGATCGCACGGCCATAAAAAACGCGGAAAGTCCGGGCGATATTCTGGCAGCGATAGGGCAGTTTACGGTAATCGAGGGCAGAGTCCTGTCCGTTCGGCAGACAGGGGCAATCACCTACTTGAATTTCGGGCGGAACTGGACACGGGACTTTGCTGCGACTATTTCAAGGCGCATCATACCGGCGTTCGAGGGCGCCAACCTTGGACCTAAGTCGCTCGAAAATCGACGGATTCGTGTCCGCGGCGTTGTCTCGTCGCGGGGAGGACCACGGATCGAGCTGCTCAGGGTGGGGCAAATTGAGGTGCTGGGGAAATAGCGCTTGATCCGAAGGCTGGCACCGGTTTTCGTTTGGATCACGCGCAAAAAAGGGATGAGATCGACGATCCCGGTCGGATCGTAGGTCCAGTGGCTGATTTGACGCATCGTGCAGAACGGCGCGGAGGAAACACGGGCTGCCGCCTATTGGCTGCGCCGGCGCTGCTGTGCGCCGCGCTTACGGTTGCTTCCTGTGGAAATCTCGGAAAACTCGAGACCCCCGCGCCGACGGTGGCCGCGCCGAAGCCGAGCCGCACTGTCGCGCAGACGCCGGCGAGCGAGCGCGAACATGAGCGCATTCTCGCCTCCTATGGCGGCGCCTATGACGATCCGAAGCTCGCGACCCTGATCGGCAAGACCGTCGACCGGCTGGTCGCGGCCTCCGACCGTCCGGAGCAGCCCTACCGGGTGACCATCCTCAATTCCGGCGCGGTCAACGCCTTCGCGCTGCCGACCGGCCAGCTCTATGTGACGCGCGGCCTGGTGGCGCTCGCCAGCGACACCTCGGAACTTTCCTCGGTGCTGAGCCACGAGATGGCGCATGTCATCGCAAAACACGCCTCGATCCGGGAAGACCAGGCACGGCAGGCCGCGGTGGTTACCCGTGTCGTCACCGACATGAGCAACGACCCCGACCTGACGGCGCTGGCGCTGGCGAAAACGAAACTGACGATGGCGAGTTTCTCGCGCGCACAGGAATTCGAAGCCGACGGCATCGGCGTCGGCATTGCGGCCCGTGCCCGTTTCGATCCCTATGGCGCGGCGCGCTTCCTTGCCGCGATGGAGCGCAATGCGGCGATGAAGGCCGGCAAGACCTCGCTCGATCCCCGCGCGCAGGATTTCCTGTCTTCGCATCCGGCGACCCCCGAACGCGTGCAGAACGCGCAGGCCAGCGCCCGGCAATACACCTCGCCGCAGAGCGCCGAGCGCGACCGCGAGACCTATCTCGCCGCGATCGACAACATCGTCTATGGCGAAGACCCCAGCGAAGGTTTTGTGCGTGGCCGGCGCTTCCTGCATCCGAAACTCGGCTTCACCTTTGCAGCCCCCGATACGTTCACGCTGGATAACACCGCGCAGGCCGTGATCGGCGTGCGCGAGGGCGGCACGCAGGCGATGCGCTTCGACGTGGTGCGCGTGCCGGCTGAACAGTCGCTCGCCGACTACCTCAATTCCGGCTGGATGGAAGGCGTCGACAAGGGCTCCAGCGAAGACATGATGATCAACGGTTTCCCGGTGGCTTCGGCTTCCGCGAACGGCGATCAGTGGCAATTCAAGGTCTATGCGCTGCGCTACGGCAGCGACGTCTACCGTTTCATCTTCGCCGCCAAGCAGCGTAACACCGAGAGCGAGCGCAATGCGCGCGAGACCGTCAACTCGTTCCGCCGCCTGACGCTGGAAGAAATCCAGGCCGCGCGCCCGCTGCGCATCAAGGTCATCACCGTGCAACCCGGCGATACCGTGGAATCCCTCGCCCACCGCATGACCGGCGTCGACCGCCCCGCCGAGCGCTTCCGCATCCTCAATGGCCTCGACCAGCACGCGCAGGTCAAGCCAAGGGATCGCGTGAAGATCGTGGTGGATTGAGGCTAGGTAAGATCATCAAGCGACTCTTCTTCCCTTCTCCCTTTGTGGGAGAAGGTGGATCGCTGGCGCGAAGCGGCAGCGAGACGGATGAGGGGTCTGTCTCCGCGGAGAGAACCCCTCATCCGCCTTCGCTAGCGCGAAGGCACCTTCTCCCACAAGGGGAGAAGGGAAGCGACATCAAGCTCGCTTCATCTACTCGCTGGTTACGCGCGCACGCCACCGCGACTCGAAACTATCGTCGTCGAGCATCCGTGCCTGTGCATCCATGGGGCCGCTACGTTTCTCCGCGACGACGCTAACGGGCGCCGCCTCGACCTTGACCTTGGCTTGCGCGGATACCGCGTCGACCTTGGCTTTCGCTTGCGCGGGCGCCGCTGCGGGCCACCTCAGCAAAGATTTCGAGATCACGGCCTTGCCGGCGTACCAGCATTTTCGCCCGTCGATCAGGCGCCAGGACCAATGCCCTTGCGTCTTTGATGGCGAAGCAACGCATTGCTTGATCTGCGCTTTGGCCTGCGCGGTCAGCACGCCAATCGGTACGAGCGCAGCAATGCAAACGGCGAAAAAGATAAGCCGAATTTGCATCTTCATCGGTCACTCCCCCTGCGGTTAGTTGAGCGCGGGAGTAACTTCGCTTTCTATTCTGGTCATAAGAGGTCGAAAATCTGGCTGGCTTCCACGTCAGCGCCCTCAAAACGCCATCTCCGGTGGCCCCATCAAAGGGCGCGGACACTGCCCGCCGGACGCACGCATTCGCCACTTACTTCCTGCGGCTTCGTGACCAAGCCTAGTCGGCGATCGCCCGCGCGCGCCACCGCGCTTCGAAACTGTTGGCGTACTCAAGCAGCCGCGCTTGCGCATCGAGTGGATCGCTGCGCTTCTCCGTGGCGACGGTTACCGGGGCGACGGTTACCGGCACTGGCGCTGTATCGGCTTTCGCTTGCACTGTCGCTTTCGCTTGCACCGTCGCCTTCGCGGGCCACTGCAACAGTGATTTCGAGATCATGGTCTTGCCGGCGTACCAGCATTTTCGTCCATCGATCAGGCGCCAGGACCAATACGCTTGCGCACTCGAAGGCCGAGCGACACTGCATTCCACGGCCTTCGCATTTGCCACGCCGGTTGGCATGAGGGCAGCGATACAAGCGGCGAAAAAGACCAGCAGAATTTGCGTCTTCATCAAACACCCCCTGCGGTTCAATTAAATGTGGACAGAAGCCTCACTCTCAAATTTGGCCACAAATGGCCGAAAATTTGGCCACATTCCGGGCGAACGGCGGCGTGACGAGTTGAGGTGATTCGGCAACTATCTATCATTGCGAGTGCAGGCGGATTGTTCGCCGTCCGACTGCGTCAAGCGACACCGAGATCAGGAACAGATCCAGATGATCGCGACCGCAATCGGCAAGCCCAGACCAAATGCGCTGAGCGTAGCCAGGGCGAACTCGGAGAGCAGATTTGCTTGGGGCAGATTTGCTTGGGGTCGCACATCAGGTAACGACATGGCGTTACTCCTTGGAGCCCCCGCAAGCCCCCGGATGAACGATGAATACCCGCCTTTTGGCGGCTCTTTGTAAGGCCAGATGCTGAGCGGTTATGGTTAACATGGGGTTAACCCGCTGGCGCTCATGTTGCCGCAATGAGTTCGACCGTCTGGTGCAGAGAGAAGGGCAGCGGCGCGAGGACAGGAAACTAGCGCAACCCAAACAAAAAGCCCGGTCTCGCGACCGGGCTTTTATCTCAATCCGTCGAACCCTTTCAGGCGGCCTCATCCGCCACGGCAGCGTCGTCGCCGTCGGCTTCGACATCGGCCTCGTCGGCTTCGCCGTCAGCTTCGGTCGTCTCAGCCTTGGCGCCGCGGCGCGGGCTCTTGGCGAGCTGGCTTTCGATTTCCTTGACCGCTTCGGTCTCCGTCGAATGCTGCACGACGGCGATTTCGCGCGACAGCCGATCAAGCGCGGCTTCATAAAGCTGGCGCTCGCTGTAGGACTGCTCGGGCTGCGATTCCGAACGGTAGAGGTCGCGGACCACTTCGGCGATCGCGACGATGTCGCCCGAATTGATCTTGGCTTCGTATTCCTGCGCCCGGCGCGACCACATGGTCCGCTTGACGCGCGCACGGCCCTTAAGCGTCTCCAGCGCCCTCTTGACCAGCGCCGGCTCGGACAGCTTGCGCATGCCGACATTGGCGACCTTGGCGGTCGGCACGCGGAGCGTCATCTTGTCCTTCATGAAATTGATCACGAACAGCTCGAGCTTGGCGCCCGCGATCTCCTGCTCCTCGATGGCCAGGATCTGGCCGACGCCGTGGGCGGGATAGACCACGAATTCATTGGCCTTGAAGCCCTGACGCTGGGTCACGACCTTCTTCGGCTCCTCGACGCGCGGCGCGGCGACGACCGGCTTGGCGGGAGCCTTCGGCGCAGCAACGGCGGCTTTCGGGGGCGCAGCCTTCACAGGGGTCTTCACGGGAGCCTTGGCAGCAACTTTCGACGCAGTGGTCTTCGAACCCGTCGCTTTCGCGGCAGTCTTGGCAGTCTTTTCTGGCATTGCGCTTCTTTTGTTCTTTGAGGACTTTGTGGCCGCAACCTTCCTGGCAGCCTTTACGGTCGCCTTGGCACGGCCTTTGGTTGCGCTGCGGCTGGCCGGAGCGGCTTTTTTCGTGGTCTTGGAAGCACTCTTTTTACGCGTTTTCTGTGACACAGCCTGCGCGCGGAACTGCCACGCCCCTGTTCGATGTTTTACGGGAACCCACCGGGGCCACAAAGCTACGCATGGCCAGGATCGGCTTGTAATGTGCCCAATATAGCACATTTTCCGCAAAAATCAATGATTTACGCCGAGTTCCGGTCCTTTACGGGGCCGGTTCCGCCATAAGTCCGCTAACAGGGTTAAATCCGCAACGCTGGTTCGGTTCAGATTGGGGCCGAAAACAGGCTCAAGGAGCCCTTAACTTATCCACAGCCTAGTCACCGGAGCCGGGCTCCTTGGAAAAATATTTCTCGAACTTGCCTTCCACACCCTCGAATTCTTTCGCGTCGGGCGGCATGTCCTTCTTCTGAGTGATGTTGGGCCAGCTCTTGGCGTACTCGGTGTTGACCTCGAGCCACTTCTCCAGGCCGGGCTCGGTGTCCGGCTTGATGGCGTCGGCGGGACATTCGGGTTCGCAGACGCCGCAGTCGATGCATTCGTCGGGATGGATGACCAGCATGTTCTCGCCCTCGTAGAAGCAGTCGACGGGGCAGACTTCAACGCAGTCGGTATATTTGCATTTGATGCAGGCTTCAGTGACGACGTAAGTCATCCAGGGCTCCGAACAAGGCTCCGAGACGGATCTGTTTTCCGGGGTTTGCGTAGCGCATGCGGTGCGCTGCCGCAAGGGAAGCGGCGGGCCTCTGGCCGCCGATTTTCAGGCGTTCCCGCGAGCCCATTGCAGATAGTTATTGTTTGCCGTTCTGCAAATCATCGTACAGCACGCGCGCCGCTGTCGCGTCGCCCCGCCGCTCGGAAAATCCCACCACCTTGAGGATGCGCACATTGCGATCGAGCGCGATCGTCAGCACGTCGCCAACCTTCACCGCATGTCCCGGCGCCTTTTCGCGCACGCCGTTGATACGGACGTGACCGGCCTCGACGAGCGCGGCAGCGGAGGTGCGGGCCTTCACCACCCGCGCGTGCCACAGCCACTTATCGAGACGCTGCCGCTCCAACTGTGCTCTCGACTATTCCTTTCGGCCGGCGAGCTGCTCCTTCAGCGCCGCCAACTTGGCGAACGGCGAATTGGGATCGACGGGACGATCGCGCTCGCGCGGTGCCGCGCTGGTTGCCCATTGACGGTGCGAGGGGCCGCTATCGCGCTTGTCACGGCCGCCCTTGTCGCGTCCGCCGAAATCACGGCCGCCGCGCTCGCCCTTGTCGCGACCACCGCCCTTGTTTCGGTCGCCCTTGTTGCGATCGAACTTGTCGCGGCGGTTGTCGTTGTCGCGACCCTTGCCCTCAACGCGCTCGCGCGGCGGGCGATCCTGACGCGCCTCGGCAGGCGCTGCGCCCTCCGCGGCCGGTGTAGCGGCGGCGTTGGCCGGCGCGCCCTCGCGCGGCTTGCGGAACTCGTTGTTACGACGGCCGCGACGATGGCGCTGCTGCTCGCGCGGCGCCCCCTCGCCGCCTTCGCCGGCAGCGGCTGCCGGCGCGGCTTCCTGGGGACGGCCGTGATGACGCTGGCGGTTGCGGTCATGATGCGGACGGCGCTCGTCGGAACGGCCGCCGGGCCGCCAGACTTCGACGAGTTGCGGCTCAACCGGCGTCTCGGGTTTTGTCTCTGCGCTGGCTGCTTCAGCGGGAACGGCTTCCGCAGCAGCGCCTTCAGCAGGCGCTTCGCTCGCGGTTGCGGGCTCGGCCGCAGCTTCGGCGGCGCTGATCGTCGGCTCCGCCTCCTGTTCCGGAGGCGCATCCGCGATCGCGGCTTCCGCCGGCGTGGTCTCGACGGGCTCGGGTGCGGCCTCGACCGGCACCGCAGGCTCTTCGCTCACGAAGGGTACCGGCGTGACGTTGGGCAGCAGCGATGCCGACGGCGCGGGATCGCCGGAGATCGGCAATTCAGCCGCGACTTCTTCCGCCGGCGTCTCTGCCGTTATCTCCGCCGGCGTCTCTGATGTTGCCTCGGCACTCGCCTCGACCGGCGGCGTTTCAGCGGCGACGGTCTCGACAACGACCTCAGGCGCGGGCTTCGGCGGCAATGGCGCACGGCGGTCCATGCGATAGCCGAGCGCGCGCAGGATCGAGGCAAAGTCCTCGCCGGCAGATCCTGTCAGCGAGGTCATCGCCTGCGTCACCACAAAACCGCGGCCATCGAACGCGCCGGTCGGCTTTTCGCCGGGCGAACTCTCGCGCCACGCCAGCGCGGGACGAATGAGATCGGCGAGCCGCTCCAGGATATCGACACGCACCGCGCGCTCGCCGCACTGGCGATAGCCGAGCACGCGATAGGCGTCGCGATGCAGCGCCTTGTCGACCGGGAACGAGGTGCGGCCCGAGCTCGCCAGATGCTGCGCGCCCGACAGCGCAGACATGTCGACATTGTCCTGCTTCTCGGCCCACAACAGCGAAGCCAGCGCGCGCGCAGCGGGCTTCAGGAGCCCGGGGAAATAGATGTGATAGGCGCCGAACCGCACGCCGTATTTGCGCAGCGTGGCGCGCGAGGCCTGGTCGAGATCCTTCATCTCGGCGGAAATTTTTGCGCGCTCCAGCACGCCGAGCGCCTCGACCAATTGGAACGCGATGCCGCGCCCGATGCCGGTGATGTCCTCGGCCTTCGACAGCCCGAACAGCGGGCCGAGCAGCTTTTCGATATGCGTCTTCAGCCAGAGATCGAGCCGCGCCTGCACGGCCTCGCGCGGCGCGCCGGAGAGACGATCGTCGGCAATGATGCGCAAGCGCGGATGCAGCGCGTCGTCGGCCGCAACGAGTTTTGCGACCGCATCGCCGGTCCAGCGGATGGTGCCGTCGGACGTCAGCACGAACTGGTCGTCGGGCGCAGCGGCAAGCTTCGTGGCGCGCGCGTCGATCTCGCTGGCGAGCACCTGCTGGGCGGCCGCCTGCAACGCCTTGGCGTCCGAGCCGGCTTCCGCCGCATCGGGTGCAAAGGTAAATCCATCGAGCCGGCCGATCGCGTGGCCTTCCACAATCACTTCGCCGGTCTTGCCAATTTCCGTATTCAAAACACTGTTCTCCCGCAGGCGGCGCATCAATACACTGGTCCGCCGGTCAACGAAACGCTCCGTAAGGCGTTCATGCAGCGCATCGGATAATTTATTTTCGACCTCCCGGGCGATCCCCTGCCAGTGGTCGGGGTCGGACAGCCAGTCCGGGCGGTTGGCGACGAAGGTCCAGGTGCGGATTTGCGCGATCCGGCCCGACAGCGTGTCGATATCGCCGGTCACGCGGTCGGCCTGGTCAACCTGGGCTCCGAACCATGCGTCAGGGATCCGGCCCTTTTTCATCAGGAATGCATAAAGCGTGGTCACGAGCTCGGCGTGGGCAGCCGGCGCGATCTTGCGGTAATCCGGGATCTGGCAGGCGTCCCACAGCCGTTCCACGGCGGCCGCGCCGTGGGCCATGTCCCTCACCTCGCCGTCGCGCGCCGCATGATCGAGCACGCGCAAATCTTCGGCAATCGGCGCGCGGGTCAAGGCCTCATGCCCCGGCGAGAGCGCCAGCGACACCTGAAGCGCGCCGAGCGAGGCAAAGTCCAGTTTCGAATTCCGCCACTGCAGCATTTTGACGCTGTCGAACGTGTGGTTCTGCAGCGCGTTCACCAGCTCCGGCTCGAACGGCCCGCAGCGCCCCGTGGTGCCGAAGGTGCCGTTGCGGGTGGCGCGTCCGGCACGACCCGCGATCTGCGCGAACTCGGACGGATTGAGCCTTCGGAACTGATAGCCGTCGTATTTGCGGTCGGAGGCGAAAGCCACATGATCCACGTCGAGGTTCAGCCCCATGCCGACGGCGTCGGTGGCGACGAGATAATCGACGTCGCCGTTCTGGAACATCGCGACCTGCGCATTGCGTGTGCGTGGGCTTAGCGAGCCCAATACAACAGCAGCGCCGCCATGCTGCCGGCGGATCAGTTCGGCGATCGCGTAGACTTCATCCGCCGAGAACGCGACGATCGCGGTGCGCCGCGGCTGGCGCGTGATCTTGCGGTCGCCGGCGAATTCAAGCTGCGACAGCCGCGGCCGCGTGATGATGGACGCGCCGGGCAATAGCCGCTCGATGATCGGGCGCATGGTGGCGGCACCGAGCAGCAGCGTCTCGTCGCGGCCGCGGCGATGCAGGATACGGTCGGTGAAGACATGCCCGCGTTCGAGATCGGCCGCGATCTGGATTTCATCGACAGCGAGAAACGACACGTCGAGATCCCGCGGCATCGCTTCCACAGTGGAGACCCAATAGCGCGGATTCTTCGGCTTGATCTTCTCTTCGCCTGTGATCAGCGCAACGCTCTCGGCACCCGCCCGATCCGCGATCTTGTTGTAGACCTCGCGCGCGAGCAGCCGCAGCGGCAGGCCGATCACGCCGGATGAATGCGCCAGCATCCGCTCGATGGCCAGATGCGTCTTGCCGGTGTTGGTCGGCCCGAGCACGGCGGTGACGCCGGCGCCGGGCGCGCGATCATTCGCGAACGTGGAAGGTGAGAAAGCCATGTGTTGCAGGTGTTTCTTTAGGTGCCGGTCGTCATTGCGAGCGAAGCGAAGCAATCCATGGCGCCGCACGTGGAGATATGGATTGCTTCCGCCTTCGCTCTGCGAGCTACGGCGGACAAGTCGTCGCTTACGCTCCTCGCAATGACGGGGAAACTCAGAACTTCGTCGTTTGGCACCATCTTCCGCCGATTCTGTTTCATTCTGCGACGGCGATGCGGTCGCGGCTTAAGCTCTGGAACGAGTCTGGAACGAAACGCGCCCGAATCGCTGACTCTTCCCGAAACCCGATACGTTCACCGCAACATCTCGCGCTGACACGCCCGGGGCGGCACTAGATCAAGTTTGTGACGGCTCCACAAGCGACGGTTTGGCGGTGAAATCCTTAAGGCCCCGAGTCGAATCAGAACGAGGTAAGAGTCAACTGAATTCCGTAAAGCCTCTCGCCGTCGTCCCTGCGAACGCAGGGACCCATAACCACAGGCGTTCATTGTTTGGCACCGGCAGCAACTCCGAGTCCCTTAGTCCGCACGGCCGCGGCGTATGGGTCCCTGCTTTCGCAGGGACGACCGCGGTGCGTGGATCACGAGCGCGCCCGACCCCTACTGCGTCTTCGCCACCCTCGGCGGCGCTGCGGTCGTGACAAACGACGTCGCTTCCAGCATCGCCGGGCCGAACGGCGTCGGGATGGTCATGCGGAACGGAATCAGGATGCGGGTTCCCGCGATCGGCACGAACGCGATCTCGATGCGGCGTTCGGTGGCGAGATATTTGATCACGGGGCGATCGGGGATGTAGCCCGCGATCGGGGTGAAATAGATCGCGCAGACCAGCGCCGGCCCGTGATAGCCCTTCTCGGCCTTCACCGTTTCCATGCGCTTGTAATCGAGCTTGAGGTCGTAGCGCATGCGCCCGTCGAAGATCCCCGTGCCGGTGCGGCAGGAATCCGGCGACAGCACCTCGCCATTGCCGGGCACGCGCAGCATCGAGCCGGTCATGGGATCGAGCACGCCCTTGCGGTGCGCGTCGGTGACGACGATACGGTCCTGATCGACCGGCGGCGCCGGTTCGATCGAAAAATCCTTCACCCCGCCATTGGCCAGCACCATGCGGATGGTTTCGGACTTCTTCTGCGTGGTGGTGGTCGCGGTATAGGCATTCGCCACCAGCGCGCCGCCCACGACGCGCCCCTGGCTGGCGCCGGAACCCGTGCCGCCGGAAAACGCCTTCAACAGGCCCGCGGTGCCGCCCTGGGCGGAGGCCGAAAACGTGTCGTCGCCGATTTCGATGGTCCAGCTACCCTTGCCGACCGGGATGCCCGCCAGCGTCGCCTCGTATTGCGCATCGAGCCGGCCCTGCGCGAACGCCGCCTGCGGCGCCAGCGCTGCGAACGCCAGGGCGTACAGGCTGAAACCGAGCCTCGAGAGGGGCGAAACGGCGCGTTTTGCGGTCACGAATGGATTGTCCCGGGATCGGCGCGAGCTGATGTTCATGTAAGCAGACATATCCGGCAAACAACGCGCAGCTTTCGCGAAAAACCACGCCTTACAATCAGGCCTCGCATCGCCGCCCGCCTCTTTGCGGAAGGCCAAGGCCTACCCCTTAACGAAAGCCATGGTGTCGGCGGGGATTGCGCCCTTTATATGATGCCTTAAGTGGCTGGAACCCCTTACAAACCGGCCCAATTCCGCGGTCCGGACACCAGCGTTTTCGAGCGAAGCCTGCCCGGACCTGGCGCCTGGGCGATCTTTCGGTTCGCGAGAAGAAAACGCGTCAAAACAAGGGGCTCGGGGCTCAGAATGGGGCGCCACACCGCCCAAAAACCTTGACGGTTCGGCCGTCTCCCCCTATACGACCGCAGTTCCTGGAAATGGACGCGATTTTGGACCCCCGCGCAGCCGCGAGATGCGCTTGCCTATGGCGGGGATGGAAGAGGATTTTGCAATGTCCCGGCGCTGCGAACTGACGGCCAAGGGCCCCCAGACGGGCCACAAGGTGAGCCACTCGAACATCAAGACCAAGCGGCGCTTCCTGCCGAACCTGGTCAACGTCACCTTCATCTCGGACGCACTCGCCCGCAACGTGCGCCTGCGCGTCTCGACCAATGCGCTCAAGAGCGTCGACCACAATGGCGGCCTCGACAAGTATTTGTTGAAGGCCAAGGCCGACGTGCTCTCGCCCCGCGCGCTGGATCTCAAGCGCGCGATCGAGAAGAAGGTCGGCAAGCCGGTGTTCGTGAAGAAGGCGAGCTGAGCTTTAGCTGCACAAAATCGGCGGATCGGAGTTTGAAGCGGCCGGGTCGAAAGACCCGGCCGCTTTTGTTTACGCACACGCCTCACCCACTCTCCGTCATGGCCGGGCTTGACCCGGCCATCCACGTCTTCCTTGCCTTGAGCGCACACCGTATTTCCACGGTGAGGACACACGCGTATTCACCCTTGCCCACTCCCTTTGGTTGCGATTGTATCGCTGACGGGTCTGGGGGGCTCATTGTCATGCGTAATTTCGGAATCGTGGCGCTGTGCGCCGCGCTGGGCGGCTGCGTTTCGAACGGCGAAACCATTGCGTTCCGCGCTTCTAATCCACAGCAACAGGCGATGATGCGCGACGGGCAACCGGCACTCGTTTCACGCCAGAAGCATTCCCTGGTGCTGGTGCGTCCGGCCTCGCGTCAACTGCAGGCAAACGGGCGGCCGGTGTTTGTCGTCGGCATCAACAATTTCGGAAAGCAGCCGACGGAATTTCGCGTTGCTCAGGTAGAAGCCATCCAGCACGTCGGCGGCTCCGATTTCGGAATGCAGATCGTCACGTTCGAAATGCTGCAGCAGGAAGAAAAAAACCGGCAGGTGGCACGAGCCGTTCTCGCTGGCGTTGCCGGTGCTGCGAACGCTTACAGCGCCTCTCAGGCGGGCCACGGAAGTTATACGACGCCAAGCGGTCGCACCGGTACTTTCTACAGCCCGACAGCCGCCGTGATCGCACAGAACAACGCCGCCGTGCAAAACGAGGCCATGTTCGCCGCCACCATCGAAACGGGCCAACGCAACATGGCCGCGCTTGAACAGACGGTCATCAAGGACAACACGCTCATGCCCGGCGAATGGTACGGCGGCCAGTTGCACATTGCGCCTCCGACCGATCAGGCTGGCGGGAAGAAGAGCTACACGATCGTGATTACGGTCGGGCAGGATCGGCACGTGGTGGACGTCAATCAAGGACCGGCGGGGACATAGAACGATGCGTGCGGCATCGATGGCCGGTCAATCATGATAGTTCTGCGCGCCGGTTGCGAAGGCCAGTTGAGGGCGATTTGAGTCGAGCGGAGAAAGTCGTAGCGTTTGGGACGGATCGGCCGTTTCGTTACTGTTGTCGTCGAAAAGGTCTGTCGGTTAGAACGAATACCCGCCAAAGCTGCGGATTGTGACTTAGGCAGATCGGGTGCCCGACAGCCAAGAGAGAACCTCTATGAGTGTTCCGCCGCAAGAATGGTTTGAGATGCATGACGTTCGGCGGCGTCGCATCGCCAACGCGGTGTGGATACCACTACGATTAGCCCAAACGAAGCCGCTGCCTTTTCCCAGCGGACCTGGTACCGGCATCATCTCTGGCGAGGAGTTGTTCTTTGTCGGTTCTGTCGCATTTCCTGAAAGCAATAGAGCGAAAGCTGAGGAGCTGGGCTGGAGCGACATAGGGATTGGTCACTCTGAAGGACCGTATGCCTTCAAAGACAGTTACAAACCTTGCGAGGTCTATCAGTACAACGAACAGCAAGACCTCGGCGTCAGCTTTGTATTCCAGCAACATGTAGGGGCCGGGCACCCTCCTGTTTGGCATCTAAGCCAAGACCTAATCATAGCGCTCGGACTAATCCGCGAAGATACGAGCTGGGTTAGGCCTCAAGAAGGATACGTCGACGTTGTGAGAGAGGTGCTAGAGCCTGATGGGAGCATGGCGGGGTTTGTAATGAGGAGCGACTTCCTCCGGGATTATTTAGCAGCTCGTAGGCTAGCGCTTCGGATAGCCATCTATCGGCAGCGTACTGCCACGCTCCGAGACGCTTCGCACGTCACGTGGGTGAAGTCGGGTTTAGTCGAGAGCCGACCTCATGATCGGTTTGAAGCGCGTGCCTTCGAGACAGGAATGGACGGAAGTCTTCGCGGCTCAGTGGCGGTGTTCGAGATGTGGCGCACAGATGTTGATGAAGGCGAGGAAGTACCCATTTTCCCGGCAGAGACTGACAGTAACACGGGCGGCCGCTCATTTAGCTTTGAAAGAAAAGGTGAGCCCGTCGTTCGCGTAATGGGTGAACTCTGGCGTGAAGAATGGATCGAGCCGGCCCTTCGAAGCGAACGAATGCGAGGGGACAAGCCGGAGACCGACCTTGACTTCATCATTGATGGGGCGGGGAGCCGGCTTCCTTCTCAAAAATTGAACAACGAGGATGTCGGCAGATATCTTTGGTTCAATCCGCGCGTCGTTTCGGAGTTGACCAGTTACCGAGGGTCAAGCTTGGAATGGTACACTGGTGACACAGGCTCGTTGCGGTGTTCGCCTGACTACCGTGTTCATTTTGGCGTCAATCAGCTTGGTCTAATCAACGTCTACGCCTACGACGTTGCCAGGCTTCCGCAGTGGCAGCAGAGAATTTGGGCAGGAGCTAACGTCTTGCCCGACGGGGGCGTCTCAGCCGAGCTACTGGCGGCGCAAATGCGCTCTCGACCCGCAAAGACAGTTGCTCCTGAGGCTCTGTTTCTAGCCGAGATGGCAGCGCTAGACGAGGATTTCACTAGAACGTTCGGTGTTCCTGTCTTCCGGCACCATCACGCTACAGATGCAATCGCCGCCAAAATCCATAGATTTCGGGCCGTAGACCAACAAGGCCTTCTGGCGCTTGCGAAGGACATCGCGAGGCTCACCGCAGATCGGCTTGATGTGAGCGCAATGCATAAGGCGGTTGGCAAACCGGATGAAACACTGGGCTCCCTAAAATCACTCGAGCGGCTGCTCGGAAATTTCGTTCCAAAGGAAGAAGCTAGGAAGCTCCTAACGCCCCTTGTTGGAATTTATGAACTCCGTCTCGGAGACGCGCATCTTCCGGCCAGCCAGATCGCTGATGCCTTCCTGTTGGCAGGCGTAGACACGACCCTTAGATTGGTCGAACAGGGCAAGGCGATGATCGCTAGCGCGGCCATGGCGTTAGCCGGCATCCGAGCAGTCCTCCGACCCGGTTTTGGTTAAAGAGGGATCAGCCAGGACTGGCACCCGCTCAGTTGCAGAAAGTCGGGTTCGGGAAACCTATGGATCCGACGACGCGGGCGGATGGAAGTGGTGGCTGGATAATCGAGCGTTACGCGAGTTCCTTTTGGGTTCTGGCGGATATCCGTCCTTGCCCTCGCCTAACCGTTTCCGATTTTGATAACCTTGGGCCTTTGCTGGCGATCGTCTAGCACCATAGGCTACCCCTCCTAGAATCCGCTATACTCGCCAAGGTAGCATCACCGATTCCCCCGCGAGTCCCCATGCGCAACATCATCATCTGCTGCGACGGCACCGGCAACGAGATTTCCGAGAACATCTCCAACGTGCTGAAGCTCTATCGCTGCCTGCGCAAGACGGAGAAGACGTCCCCGCGGCAGCTCGTCTATTACGATCCGGGGGTCGGCACGCTGGCGCGGCCGGATCCGTGGCACAAGCTGAGGCAGGATTTCAACGCGATCCTCGGTCCTGTACGGCTTGCGCAATAGTAACATATATGATACCACATGATCCGGATTGAGAGTACCTCTCGGAAGGAAGCAGCCCTTTCCGCCGCTGGTTCGACGATCTCGACGTGCAGGCGGCGGCCAGCGTGACGGTCGCGATCGAGCGGGTGGCCGAAGGCAACACATCGAACGTCAAGCCGATTGGAGAAGGCGCCGCCGAACTCAAAATCAATCGCGGTCCCGGCTATCGCGTGTATTTCGGCTGGGACGGCAAGGTGCTGGTCATTTTGCTCGGCGGCGGGACCAAGCGAAGGCAGCAGAACGACATCGAGGCCGCGCTGCGCCGCTGGCGCGATTACAAGAAGCGAAAGCGCAACGAAGGATGACGCCATGCCACTGACCCGGAACTTTCGCGACACCGTGCGAACGCGAGCGGAGCGCGAACCCGCCTTTCGCCGGGCGCTGTTTCAGGAGGCGGTGCAGGCCCTGCTGCAGGGCGAGACCGATGAGGGCCGCGCGGCGCTACGGGCCTATATCAATGCAACGGTCGGATTCGACCGGTTGGGCGAAGTGCTGGGGCGTTCGCCGAAAAGCCTGATGCGGATGTTCGGCCCGGATGGCAACCCAACGGCTGAAAATCTGCTCGGCGTCATCGGCGCGTTGCAGGAAGAAACCGGGGTGCACCTGAAGATTCGCGCGGTCACCGAGGCGGCCTGACGCGGGCCTTGCGCTGAGAATGCCGTGGACGAGGCGCGGCCGCCGCCCGCAACGTCATCCAAAATCCCCAAATTTCGCTATACTCGCTCTGGTAGCACTGGGGGAGCATCACTATGCGCAACATCATCATCTGCTGCGACGGCACCGGCAACGAGATTTCCGAGAACATCTCCAACGTGCTGAAGCTCTATCGCTGCCTGCGCAAGACGGAGAAGACACAGCCGCGGCAGCTCGTCTATTACGATCCGGGGGTCGGCACACTGGCGCGGCCGGATCCGTGGCACAAGCTACGCCAAGATTTCAACGCGATCCTGGGGCTCGCCACCGGGTATGGGCTCGATGACAACGTGCTCGCGGCCTATGGCTTCCTGGTCCACAATTATCAGGCCGGCGACCAGATCTATCTGTTCGGCTTTTCCCGCGGCGCCTATACCGTGCGGGTGCTGGCGGGGCTGATCCACAAGGTGGGGCTGATCTCGCCGGAGCAGGTCAATCTCGCAGGGAGCGGCCTGATCGCCTACAAGCAGTTCTCCTCCGACGAGGCGCCGAAGCTGCGGGCGAAGATCAAGTCGGCCATCGATGTCGCCGCCGCGGAAGACGCAGCTCCGCAGACCGCCTTCGACAACGCCGCACAATTCGCGCGCATCACCTCGGCGCGCTGGCCGACCATCCGCTTTGTCGGCGTCTGGGATACGGTGGCGAGCGTGATCGTGCCGCGGGCCGATCGCTTCTATTGGCCGAGCCTGGAGGAGCTGGCGTTCACCCTTGTGAACCCGAGCGTGCAAACATTTCGTCAGGCGATCTCGATGGACGAGCGGCGCTGCATGTTCCGCCTGAAAAAGTGGGACGACCCGCAGACCTACAAGCACAACCGCTTCAACGATGCGCACGCCGAGCCGCAGGATATCTTGCAGGTGTGGTTCGCCGGCGTGCATGCCGATATCGGCGGCGGCTATCCGGAAAAGCAAAGCGGGCTTTCCAAATATCCGCTGCTCTGGATGATCGACGAGGCGACGAGTTGCGGCCTGCAGGTCAACCAGGCCACCGTCAACCAGCTCGCCTGGGGCATTCAGCGCAAGGGCTCACCGTTCTCCTATGTCGTGCCTGATGTGCGCGGCGAGCTGCACGATTCGCTGCGAGGGGCGTGGTGGATCCTCGAATATCTGCCGAAGAGCGCGCGCTACAAGGAGTGGCCGGCGCGAAAAACGCATTTCGGCTATTACATCCCGGACGCCGAACCGCGCTTGATTCCCGACGGCGCCATCATCCACGAATCCGCGCTTATGCGCATGGACGCGATGCCGAGCTACCGGCCGGTGAATTTGCCGAAGCAGTACGAGAAGTTTCCGATGCCGGTAGCGCCGGGACATGCGTCCGCGCAAGTGGAAGAGGATGCGTAGGCTGGGGGAGGATTGACGCAACTTCACTTACCCTCCCCTGGAGGGGGAGGGTCGGCTCGCGTGGAGCGTAGCGGAATGCGAGACGGGGTGGGGTGATCTCTCCACTCGGGCACTGTTGGATGTGGAGAGACCGTCACCCCACCCCGCCGCTCATTGCATGAGCGTCGACCCTCCCCCTCCAGGGGAGGGTGTGGTGTGATGTCCTGTGTGACTGCCCGACGGGCAAATCACTTAAAACCTGTCCAGCCCTCGCATGAAAAATATTCCGCTTCGCGTTCACCCCAAATCAACCCTACAACATCAGCCATCCCGCGCCCACAAGAGGGGCGTATCGCGATCGTCACGGACGTAGGGTGCGGGGAGCGGTGGGCCGCGGCACGCCGGGCGCGCAACAAGTTTTCGCAGGGTGAGCTTGCTCATGAGCGAAGGCCGCGCGCCGACGAACGGCGATTGAAGCGGACGGCAAAGCCGTGTGGTCCTGGCGCCCGTTGCTGGTGTCAAGCCGGCGGAGGTTTTGCGAACCCAACCGGGTTTCGCCAAAACCTTCAATCCGCCGGTGACGGAGGCAAAAGGAATTCGTCTCCGGGGAGAGCTCGGTATAAGCCGTAAACCCATCGCGCAGGGAATGCCGGGCTGCTCCGGCTGTACCTGTATGCTCGTGTGCGCATCTCTCGCACTATTTGCACACGAGACCGCGGGTGCCAGCCGGCACCCGGCATTCCCTGCGCCCTCTTGTTTTGGAGGGACAAGGTTCATGGAAAGACTCGGGCGCAATGCGCCGCGAGAACGCGGAGTCATACTTGAATCGCGACTACATCCATCCGTCGTGCCTGCTTTCGCAGGGACGACGTGGGAGCGAAACTCTCATCACTCGGCCACTGGCCGACCACCCCCGCAATCTTACGGCCCCAATCCCGCCGCCGCGCGACCCAAATGGTTTACGGATCGTTCAACTCTGCCCCCTATTCTCAACCATCCGCTGCCAGAACCGGCTTTAAACGCTCAGGACGAGCGATGTTGGAACGATCGATCGCCGACGAGGTCGAGGCGGCCATCAAGGCCGGCTCGACGGAAAAACATCTGGATACGCTGAGGCAGGTCACCGACCTGTTTCTGGTGTCCGCCGACGGCTATTCCGGCGAACAGATCGAGCTGTTCGGCGACGTGCTGGAACGGCTGATCAGGACCGTCGAGCTGCGTGCGCTCGCCGACGTCTCCGCGCGCATTGCGCTCGCCGAAATGAGCACGCAGTTCGCCTCCATCAAGCGGGCGCCGCCAGCCGTGGTCCGGCGCCTCGCGCAGAACGACGAGATTTCGATCGCGCGGCCCGTGCTGACCGAATCGGCGCGGCTTTCGGCCGAGGATCTGGTCGAGCTCGCACAAACCAAGGGCGAGCAGCATCTGCTCGCGATCTCCGGGCGCTGGTGGCTGACCGAGATCGTCACCGACGCGCTGTTGAAGCGGCATTACCCTTCGGTCAGCCGGCGGCTCGTCACCAATCCCGGCGCGCGGATGTCGGCTGGCGGCTATGCCATCGTGCTGAAGCAGGCGGAGAACGATCCTGAGCTGGCCGTCGAGACCGGCATTCGCGTCGACCTGCCGGCCGATCAGCGCGCGCAATTGTTGCGCAGCGCTACCGAGGTTGTGCGCACGCGGCTGTTGTCGCGCGCTCCGCCGCATCTGTTCGAGGAAATCCGGAACGCGATCGCCGTCGCCGCCGCCGGCGCCAACCGCGAAATGTCGCGCACGCGCGATTTCACCGCGGCCCGCCGCTTCGTCGCAGCCCTCGCCAAGCACGGCAAGCTCAACGAGCCGGCGCTGCTGGCGTTTGCGAAAGAGCGGAAATACGCCGAAACGGTTGCCGCACTCGCCGTACTGTCAGGCTCTACCCTCGAGGTGATCCGCCCTGTCATGCAGAGCCTGCGCGATGACGGCGTGCTGATCCCCTGCCGCGTCGCCGGACTGAATTGGGAAACCGTCGCCGCCGTGCTCGACAGCCGCTTCGCCTCCGGCAGCACGGGCCGCTATGAACTGGCGAAAGCGAAAGAGCAATACGGCAAGCTGACAGTCGAAAACGCCCGCCGCCTGCTTAAATTCTGGCAAGTCCGCGCCGCCGACGCGCCGCCGAAGCCGAATTGAGAGAGCGTACTCCGTCATTGGGAGCGAAGCGATTCTTACTTCCCTTCTCCCCTTGTGGGAGAAGGTGTCGTAGCGAAGCGAAGGCGGATGAGGGGTCTGTCTCCGCGGATAGAGACCCCTCATCCGTCTCGCTGCCGCTTCGCGTCAGCGATCCACCTTCTCCCACAAGGGGAGAAGGGAAGAGGCACGCTACCTCGTCCCGAACGTGGTTGCGCCGAACAGCGCCTTCTGCGTCGAGGGCTGCGAGCGCCAGTATTGCGGCGGGGCGAAAACCTCACCGCCGAGTTCGGCCGCCGCGTGCCAGCCCCAGCGCGGGTCGTAGAGCATGGCGCGCGCGAGCGCGACCATGTCGGCCTTGCCCGAGGCCACGATCTCCTCGGCCTGCTTCGCTTCCGTGATCAGGCCGACGGCGATGGTAGGAAGGCCGGTCGCCTCGCGGATCGCCTGCGCGAACGGCACCTGGTAGCCGGGGCCGAGCGGAATTTTTTGCAAGGGCGACACGCCGCCCGAGGACGCGTCGATCCAGTCGACGCCGCGCGCCTTGAGTTCGTGCGCGAATTGAATGGTCTGCGCCAGGTCCCAGCCGCCCTCGACCCAGTCGGTGCAGGAGACGCGCAATCCGACCGGCTTGTCATGCGGGAACGCCGCGCGCACCGCGTCGAAAACTTCGAGCGGAAAGCGCATGCGGTTCGCCAGCGAGCCGCCATATTGATCGGTGCGCCGGTTCGCGATCGGCGACAGGAACTGATGCAGGAGATAGCCGTGCGCGGAGTGCACCTCGATGGCATCGATGCCGAGCCGCTCGGCGCGCTTCGCCGCCGCCACGAAAGCGTCGCGCACGCGCTTCAGTCCCTCCGCGTCGAACGCCAAAGGCGGCGTCTCGCTCTCCTTGTGCGGGATCGCCGAGGGCCCCTCCGCCCGCCAGCCGCCTTCGGCGAGCGGGATCAGTTGCCCGCCGTCCCACGGCGTGTGGCTCGAGGCCTTGCGGCCGGCATGCGCAAGCTGGATCATCACCGCCGCCTTCGAGCGCTTGCGCACCGAGGCGAGAATGGGCTTGAGCGCGGCTTCGGTGGCGTCGTTGTAGAGGCCGAGGCAGCCCGGCGTGATACGGCCGATCGCCTCGACCGCGGTGGCCTCGATGCAGAAGATCGCGGCCCCCGACAGCGCCAGCGAATTGATGTGGGTGAAGTGCCAGTCATTGGCCTCGCCATTGACGGACGAGTACTGGCACATCGGCGCCACCATGATGCGGTTGGCAAGGTTGAGGCCGCGCAGCTTGATCGGGGTAAACAGAGCGCTCATGGGCTAAGGAATCCGGACCGGAGGGAAAACGACCCGCCATGTCTAGCGAGCCGCTCGGCACTCCTCAACCCGCTCCGGCCGCAACCCTGCCGGGCGATTCATCGCTGCCCGCGCCGCCGGCAACGTCACTCCACGAGCGCGAATTGCAGCAGCAGATTGCGCTGGATCATCGAGAAATTGTCGTCGGAGACCAGCGTCAGCACCGTGTCGCCCTCCGGCGTGACGTGAACGTCGATGCCTTCCATGTTGTCGATCTCGTGGCCGAGATCGGCCTCGAAGATCGAGGGGCCGTCGATGACAGCGCCGGGGGCAATGGAGGCAAGTGCGATGCGGCGGATGCGAATGCCGATCCCGCCGAGCCAGGAGAATTTGCGCTCCAGCAGCAGCAGCCCGCCGGACGGCAGCAGCACCGCGTCGCTGACATCGAAATTGTCGGTACGGCGGATGCTGAACAGCCCCAGCGTCTTGCCGCCGATCAGGAAGCCTGTGATGTTGCCCTGGGCGTCGAGCCCGCGTTCCGAGATCGCGATCAGCGTTCCCGCCAGCGGCAAGCCCTTCGGCACCACGACAAGCGCCTCGATGCCCTTGTTGTAGGGCAGTTTGCGCACGCCCAGCGGCAACTGAATCAATTCGCCATGCGCGCGCGTAAATCCTTTGGCGAAGTCGAACCGCAGTATCTGATGGACGCGTTCGAGGCCGACATAGACCAGCGAGCCGTCGAGCGCGAGCGCCTCGGTGTCGTACCAGCCGCGCGAGGTGATCGGCTTGCCATCAGGACCGAGCATCGGCGAGGCCTCGACATCGTCGAGCCCGGTCATCTCGCGGCCCTTGTAGACAATGCGCCCCGTGAACCAGCCGCCCTTGTCGCTAATCGCGATGAAGCGCTCGCCCTTTGCATCAAGGCGGAGACCCGACAATCCGCCGAAGCCGCGAAACCGCGAAGTCAGGATGAGCCCGCTGCGGTATTCAAGCTCGCCAAACCGCAGACGCGACCGGTCGCGGGTGTCGAACGAGGGCAGCGGCCGGGCGTTGACCTCGATCGAGACCGGCGCGGTGACCGAGAATTCGTCGGGAACGGTCTGCTTCGGGGGCCGCTGAACGGCGGTCTGCGTCAGCGCCACCCCCGGCACGGCCGCCACCGAAAGCCCCGCCGCTGCATATTTCAAAAGGCGGCGGCGGCCTATGAGCGGGCGCATGCTCTCACGAATGCAGGCGGCGCGGCCGGTGGTGACCCGAGACGGGCGCGGCGCCGTGGGTCTCGCTGAACAGTTCGGCGAGCTTTTCGGTGATGGCGCCGCCGAGCTCCTCGGCATCGACGATGGTGACGGCACGGCGGTAATAGCGCGTAACGTCGTGACCGATGCCAATCGCAATCAGTTCGACCGGTGAGCGGGTCTCGATCTCCTCGATGATGTGGCGCAGATGCCGCTCGAGGTAATTGCCGGGATTGACCGACAGCGTGGAATCGTCGACCGGCGCGCCGTCCGAAATCATCATCAGGATCTTGCGCTGCTCGGCCCGGCCGAGCAGCCGCTTGTGCGCCCAGTCCAGCGCTTCGCCGTCGATGTTTTCCTTCAACAGGCCCTCGCGCATCATCAGGCCAAGATTCTTGCGCGAGCGCCGCCAGGGCGCATCGGCCGATTTGTAGATGATGTGGCGCAAATCGTTCAGCCGGCCTGGATTGGCCGGCTTGCCGGCGGCCAGCCACGCCTCGCGCGACTGCCCGCCCTTCCACGCGCGCGTCGTGAAGCCCAGAATCTCTACCTTGACGCCGCAGCGCTCCAGCGTGCGTGCGAGAATATCGGCGCAGGTCGCAGCCACCGTGATCGGGCGGCCGCGCATCGAGCCAGAATTGTCCAAGAGCAGCGTCACCACGGTGTCGCGGAAGGTCGCCTCCTTCTCATGCATGAAGGACAGCGGATGATAGGGGTCGGTGACCACGCGCGACAACCGGGCGGGATCGAGGATGCCTTCCTCGAGATCGAACTCCCAGGCGCGGTTCTGCTGCGCCATCAGGCGGCGCTGCAGCCGGTTCGCGAGCCGCGCCACGATGCCCTGCAGATGCGCGAGCTGCTTGTCGAGATAGGAGCGCAACCGTTCCAGCTCGTCATGGTCGCAGAGATCTTCCGCGGCGATCACCTCGTCGAACTTCGGCGCGAACGCGTGATATTCCGGCCCGCGCGGCTCGTTGGCGCCGCGCGTATTCGGCCGCGTCGCCTCGCCCGGCGTCTCGTCGTCGCCGAGTTCGCCGTCGTCGAAGGTGTCGCTGGTAGAGGCCTGCGCGCTTTCCATCGCGCTCTCAGACATTTCGTCGGTGGAAGCCTGCGCCTGGTCGGCGCTCATTTCCTGCGCGGAGTCGGAATCGGGCGAGCCCTCGGCGCCGGACTGATCGTTCTCGCCGTCCTGATTCTCGTCGTTCTCGTCGTCATCGGCGTCCGCATCGCGTTCGTCGCCAAGGTCGAGGGCCGACAGCAAATCGTGCACGAGGTCGCCGAACTTGGCCTGGTCTTCGGTGACACGGCTGAGCTTGTCGAGCCGGGTTCCGATCTTGTCTTCCAGCACCGGCCGCCAGAGGTCGACCATCTTCTTGGCCGCCGTGGGCGGGGCGAGGCCTGTCAGCCGTTCGCGCACCAGCATCGCCAGCGCATCCGACAGCGGCGCATCGGCGCGGTCGGTGATCTCGTCGTATTTGCCGCGATGAAAATGATCGTCGAGCATCGCGGTGAGATTCTTCGCAACACCCGACATCCGGCGCGATCCGATCGCCTCGACGCGGGCCTGCTCCACCGCCTCGAACACGCCGCGCGCCTGCGGATTTCCCGGCATCAGCTTGCGGTGCACCTTGGGATCGTGACAGGCGAGCTTCAGCGCGATCGAGTCGGAGTGGCCGCGCACGATCGCCGCATCGCGCTTGGTCATCTTGCGGGCAGGCTCCGGCAACCGCGCCTTGCCCGGCGCGAGACCGGGGCGCTCGGCCGCAAATGTCACTTCCAGTTCCGGCGCCTTTGCGATCGCGCGCAGGCACGAGGTCACCGCGCGCTTGAACGGCTCGGTCGGCGCTTCCTTGGATCCGGTACGGAATTTGGAGTTGGATGTCGTCATTGCCACCTCACCGCCGTCGTCCCTGCGAACGCAGGGACCCATAACCACCGGCGATTATTGTTCTGCCGATCTCTAGCACCATCATCCTACCGAAACGCCGCGGCGTATGGGTCCCCGCGCCCCGTGCGCAATTGCACACTAGGCGGGGACGACGACTACGAGAGCGCCACGTTCACCGAACTCTCGGGCAGCTCCGCATTGAAGCAACGCTGGTAGAATTCGGCCACCAGCGGCCGCTCCAGTTCGTCGCACTTGTTGAGGAAGGTGACGCGGAACGCAAAGCCGATATCGCTGAAGATATCGGCGTTCTCGGCCCAGGTGATCACCGTGCGCGGGCTCATCACCGTCGACAAATCGCCATTGGCAAACGCGTTACGGGTCAGGTCGGCGAGCCGCACCATCTTGTTGACGATGTCGCGGCCTTCCTGCGTGCGGTAGTGCTTCGCCTTGGCGAGCACGATCTCGACTTCCTCGTCATGCGCAAGGTAGTTCAGCGTGGTGACGATCGACCAGCGGTCCATCTGGCCCTGGTTGATCTGCTGGGTGCCGTGATAGAGGCCCGACGTATCGCCGAGGCCCACCGTGTTGGCGGTCGAGAACAGGCGGAACGACGGGTGCGGCTTGATCACCTTGTTCTGGTCCAAGAGCGTCAGGCGGCCGGAAACTTCCAGCACGCGCTGGATCACGAACATCACGTCGGGGCGGCCGGCGTCATATTCGTCGAACACCAGCGCGATATTGTGCTGCAGCGCCCAGGGCAGGATGCCGTCGCGGAATTCGGTGACCTGCTTGCCGTCCCGGACCACGATCGAGTCCTTGCCGACGAGGTCGATACGGCTGATGTGGCTGTCGAGGTTGACGCGCACGCAAGGCCAGTTCAGCCGTGCTGCGACCTGCTCGATATGGGTCGATTTGCCGGTGCCGTGATAGCCGGTGACCATGACGCGGCGGTTCTTGGCAAAACCGGCGAGGATGGCGAGCGTAGTAGCACGGTCGAAGCGGTAATCCGAATCGACTTCCGGCACATGCGGGTCGACTTCGGAATAGGCCGGCACTTCGAGATCGCTGTCGATACCGAAAACCTGCCGGACCGACACCTTCATGTCGGGCAAACCGGCGGGCTCCGAAACTTTGCTCATGGCGGCGGTCGTCATCAATCCTCCGAGGTCCCGGGCGTTTCCCGAAACCAGATCTGTTGAATGGCTGCGGATGGGGGCTACTACGAACCTAGCAGAGAGCAAGGGCCGGCAGAAGCCCGCGGCGCAATCAAAGTTCCGTTGCTATATCATTGAGATAGGTCGTGTATCAGGTTTTTGGAGGGCTGCCCTGCGAATCACGCCGCACTTTTGCCGCCCAGGCCGCCCCTGCCGGGCTTAAAACCGGAGGCTGGCCGGCACTTTCGACCCCTGCCCGGGCCTGGTAGCTCTGGTTCAGGCGCCCCTGGGACAGCAAGATTGTGACTTCATTCCTCGATCCCGTGATTGCATTCGTTTCGGCCCATCCGTGGGCGGCCTATCTGACGCTATTTCTCGCGGCCCTGCTGGAGGCGATCCCGGTCGTGGGAGCGCTTGTGCCGGGCTCGACCATCATCCTTGCCCTGAGCGCGCTCGTGCCCGGTGGCGAATTGAACCTGTGGGGGGTGCTGGCGGCAGCCGTTGCCGGCGCCCTGCTTGGCGACGGCTCGGCGTTCTGGGCCGGCCATCGTTCGCAGCGCGAAATCCTTGGTGCTTGGCCGATGTCCGGATATCCCGGCGTCATGGCACAGAGCGAGGCGTTCTTCATCCGCTGGGGCACGCTGGCGGTTTTCTTCGCCCGCTTCGTGCCGCCGATCCACGCCTTCGTTCCGATCACGGCGGGTGCGCTCGGGATGCGGCCGATCCGGTTCTACGGCGTCAACATTGCAGCGGTCCTTGCATGGGCTTTAGCGCACGTGCTGCCGGGCGTGTTCGCGGTCTCGGCGCTGCATCACTATGCCGGTTTTCCGCATCACGAGCACATCGGCAAGCATCTCTGGATTCTGGCTGTATTTGCCGCGGCCATCATCGCGCTCGGCGTTTGGACGCTGCGCCGCCGTCAGGCCCGGACGGGGCTGCGCCCGGGCGCCGGACCGACATAGCGGGCACGGGGCCGGATCAGCCGGCCATGCCGCAATTGTTCGCAGGCATGCGCGATCCACCCCACCGTGCGCGCCATGGAAAACAGCACGAGTTCATGGCCGGGCGGCAGGCCGAGCGTGTGCACGAGGACCGCAAGCGCATAGTCGATATTGACGAACTCGCCGGTCGCCTCCGCGATGCGCTCGGGAATTTCGTGGGTGAGTTTGCGATCCGCGCCGGAGCGCGCCAGCGCTTCCAATAGGGCCCGCGCGCGGGGATCGCCATGCTTGTAGACACCATGACCAAAGCCCGCGAAGCGTTCGCCAAGCGCGACGCGCTCGCGGATGACGGGGGCGACCTCGCCATTGGCAAGCGTCTTCAGAAGCTGAGCCGCGAGCACGCCCGCGCCGCCATGCTTGGGGCCCTTGAGCGCGACGAGCCCGGCGATGATCGCATCGTAGAGGTTTAGCCCGGTCGAGGCCGCGCAGCGCACGGTGAAGGTCGACGCGTTCAGTTCATGATCCGCCAGCAGCACGAGCGCGCGGCGGATCAAATCGGCGGCGTGCTTGTTATCAGGCGCCCAGACCCGCGCGATCTGCAGATGAAGCGGCTTTGCCGAGGATTTGGCATTCAGCATGGTCGCGACCACGAGCCGCATGATGCGGCCGCCAAGCATCGCGCGGCCTTCAGGGGCACGGGTGAACGCCCGCGGGTCGGCGCTGGCCGCCAGCGCCAGCACGGCGATCGTGCGATCGATCGCACTGGCCCCCCGCGCGGCCTCGGCGACGGCACGCATTTCGTCCGACACGACGGGGCAGTTGTCCTGTTCGAACGGATCGGCGCCGGTGACATCCCATAGCAGCGTCGCGGCATGTTCGAGCGTGTCGCGCTCGGCGAGGTCGACGCAATTGACGCCGCGGTAGATCGGCCCGTCCTCGGTGATGGTCGCGACCGCTGAATCCATCACAGGCAGGTCGGCGTCGAAACTGCGCATACCGCGTGGCTCAGGCGCCGGCGTGCGCCGTTCCTTCAGCGTGCGGACGTCCTCGGCCCGGTAGCGGTGGCTGCGCGAATCCTGCGACGGCTCCGAGCGGATCAGGCCGCGGCTGACATAGGCGTAGAGCGTCGCTTGCGAGATCGCGAGTTCGGCGGAGGCCTCGCGGGCCGAAAGGTAAAGGCCGGCGGATTTTTTCATATTGATTTACATAATCAAGATTGATCAATCTGTCGAGAGGCCCGACCTTTGAAGGCGACAAAGGAGAGCCCTTATGAATATGCAGCTTTCAAAGACCCCAATCGGCCTGGACGGGATTCCCGCCGCCGAAACCGTGCTCAGCCATGTCGATGGCGAGCGCGGCGAACTGATCATCGCCGGCGAGCGGGTCGGCGACCTCGCCCGCAAGACCGGTTTTGAGGGCGTGACCGCCCGGCTATGGAGCGGCGGAACCGGCCAGCCGGTCGGCGAAGCCGCGGTACGCGCCGCCCTTGGTGCAGGGCGCGAACGCGCCTTAGCCCGACTGCCGGATCTGCTCGGCATCACGCGCGGTCTATCGATCGTCGACGGATTTCGCGCGACAGTCGCGGGGCTGCGCGCGGAAGCCGGCCTTGCGCATGAAGCCACGATCGTCGGCGCGTTTCCGGTCATCGCCGGTGCCCTGGTCCAGCGCGTGAAGGGCAATGACCCCGTTGCACCCGATCCAACTGCGAGCCATGCCGCCGACACGCTGTCGATGATGCTCGGCCGCAAGCCCAATGCACGCGAGGTGGCGGCGCTGGACGCCTATCTCGTCACGGTGTGCGACCACGGCATGAACGCGTCGACCTTCACGACGCGCGTGGTGGCCTCGACGCAGGCGGATTTGTTCGCAGCCGTCACCGCCGGCTATTGCGCGCTGACAGGGCCGCTGCATGGCGGCGCACCGGAGCCGGTGCTGGAAATGCTGGACGCAATCGGCTCAACCGAGCGCATCAAGCCTTGGGTCGACAGCGCGCTGGCCCGCGGCGAGCGGCTGATGGGATTCGGGCACCGCATCTATCGCGTCCGCGATCCACGCGCCGATGTGCTGAAGGACGCGATCGAGCGGCTTGCCGGTGAGGACACCGATCTGCCGTTCGCGGGCGAGGTCGAGGCCTATATCCGTAGCGCGTTGCGGATAAAGAATCCGGACCGCCCGCTCGACACCAATGTGGAGTTCTTCACCGCGATCCTGCTCGACGCGCTGAAAATCCCGCGGCAGGCGTTTACGCCGATCTTCGCCGTGGCACGCGCCGCCGGCTGGACCGCACACGCCCGCGAGCAGCAGCGCGGCGGGCGGCTGATCCGGCCGAGTTCGGCTTATATTGGGCCGATGCCGGGGTGAGCGTCACAATCACCGCTGTCGTCCCTGCGAAAGCAGGGACCCATAACCACAGGCCTTTGTTGGTGAGCGAAAGCCGTCGAGCAGCGGAATAAAATCGAGAAGCCGCGGCGTATGGGTCCCTGCTTTCGCAGGGACGACGCGAGACTGTTGCTACGCGCCGCGCACCACGGTCTTCAGATAATTATACGCCTTGATGATCTCGATCAGGCGGTCCTCGGTGGAGCGGTCGCCGCCGTTGGCGTCGGGATGGTGCTGCTTGACCAGCGCCTTGTACTTCGCTTTGACGTCCTCGAGGGTGGCTTCGGCGGTGAGGCCCATCACCTGCAGCGCCTTGCGCTCGGCGTTCATCACCTTCCGGGTTTCGGCCTTGGCCTCGGCGCCCGGTCCGGGCCGCCAGCGTCCGCGGCCGTTGAGCTCGGAGAACATGCTGAAGGGATCTGCGGCACCGTCAAAATCCTCAGCGGCCTGCTTGCCCTTCTTGCCGGCCGTGTTGGCACCCATCTTCCAGGTCGGCCGATGGCCGGTCAGCGCATCCTTCTGGTAACGCGCGACGGCGTCGGCATTCATGCCCTGGAAGAAATTGTAGTTCTGATTGTATTCGCGGACGTGATTGAGACAGAAGTGAAAGTACTCCCGCGAATTCTCCCGGCCCTTGGGCGCGCGGTGCGGGCCCTTGTTCTGGCAGCCCGCCCATTCGCACATGGCGGCTTCCTCGCGCGCCTGCGCCTGCTGCTTCGCGCTCAGCTTGTTGGGCTTGATGCGAATGGAATCGAAGAATTTGGATGAATCAATTGCCATGACTGACTTTGACTACGCAATGCCCGAGGCTTCAAGTCTTGACATTGCTAATACCTCTGTTCGGATGCGCCATTGACGAAAAGCCGACAACAGAATTATCTGCCGCCATCATGAGCACCAGGGACGCTATCATAAACAAGTTGCGTGAAGCTTTCTTGCCGGAAAGCCTCGACGTTACGGACGAATCTCATCTGCATGAGGGCCATGCGGGCCACCGGCCGGGCGGCGAGACGCATTTCAGGGTCTATATCGTATCTCCGGCCTTCGAAGGGAAGAGCCGGATCGAGCGCCACCGCATGGTAAATGCGGCGCTTGAAGCGGAACTCAGGGGCTCGGTCCATGCGCTCGCCATCAAGGCGCAGGCGCCGGGAGAAACCGCCGGCCGGTAATTTGGCAAACCTGCCCGCAAGAATATGAGCGTCCGATGCTGCCGCAAAAGCTCGTAATTTTGGCAGGGCTCCCGGGTTCCGGGAAGAGCACGCTGGCAGAAGGGCTTTCGCGCCATTTCTCGCTGCCGCTGTTCTCGGTCGATCCGATCGAGGCGGCGATGTGGCGCGGCGGCCTGCCCCGGGATCAAACGGGGATCGCCGCCTATGCCATCGCACAAACCCTGGCCGAGGAGCACCTGCGGCTGGGGCATTCCGTCGTGATCGACGCCGTCAATCCGGTCGAGGCCCCCCGCGCCGCATGGCGAAACCTCGCCGCAAGATATCGCGCGGACCTCGCGATCATCGAATGCGTTTGCGTGGATGAGGCGACGCATCGCCGGCGTATCGAAGCGCGAATGCGCGCCATCGAGGGGATGACCGAGATCACATGGGCCGAGGTCGAGAAACGACGCAGCGGTTATGAAGCCTGGACCGATGCAAGGCTGGCGCTGGATACGTCGGCGCACCCACCCGAACGGTTGCTCGCGGAAGCCATCGTCTATCTGGCATGAGGTGGTCCGCCAGCTTCCTGTGAAGATCGGCAGAGACGGTAGAACCGTTTTTGCAACTGTGAGACAATCGCCAAAGCGATGGATGAGGTTCCGTTCGGTGGCGGGGTCGGACTGACCCCGAGGCCATCGCAGGTCGATGGGGTCGTCCGATGCAATATTGGGCACGCTTCCGATGGGCCGCCGTAGCGCTGCTGGTTGCGGCCTCCCCAACCAGGGCGCACGCGCTGGACATGCCGAGCCCCTTTGTCCAGGAAGTCCTGGTCAAGAGCATTCTGGTAACGCTCAACGACGCGGTGGCATCGGATAATTTCACGGTCCTCCACGCCAAGATTTCAAAGCCGTTCCGCGATCAGTTTCCGCCCGACAAGCTGCGGGCCGTCTTCAAGGACCTGGTCGAGAAGCACGCCGTGTTCGACGCGATCGTCGCAAGCCCGCTCGTTCCCGACGAGGAAGCCAAGATCGACGAGAAGGGCGTGTTACGCCTCAAGGGCCGTTTCGACACCGCGCCCAAGAAGGTGAAGTACCAGCTCGGTTTCATTGCCTCCGACGGCCAGTGGAAACTCAGCGGCATCACCATCGATATCGAATAGCGGTGCCAGTGCGGACGCTCAGAACGCGGTCCCTGCCCGCTTCGGTTTCGGATCCTCGCCGTCGGCTTCGCGCGGCAGCGGCGCGATCTTCAGCGCGGTGATGCGGTTGCGCTCGCGGCGAAGCACGCGGAAGCGGAAACCGTGGAAGGTAAAACTCTGGCCGCGCTCGGGGATCGAACGCGCCTCGTGAATCACGAGCCCGGCGACGGTCGTCGCCTCTTCGTCGGGCAGATGCCAGTTCATGGCGCGGTTGAGTTCGCGGATCGGCACCGAACCGTCGACCACCACGGAGCCGTCGGGCTGGGCGCGGACGCCGGCCACCACAACGTCGTGCTCGTCGGAAATGTCGCCGACGATCTCTTCCAGAACGTCTTCCAGCGTCACCATCCCCTCAACTTCTCCATACTCGTCGACGACGAGCGCGAAATGGGTCTTGCGGCGGCGGAACGCCTTGAGCTGTTCGGACAAAGGCCGCATCTCCGGCACGAACCACGGCGGCAGCATGATGGCCGAAACATCGATGTGCGAGGTATCGCCTTCGGAAGCCCGGATCGCGCGTAGCAGATCCTTGGCGTGCAGTACGCCGATGATGTTCTCCGGCTTGTCGCGCCACAACGGGATGCGGGTGTATTCGGTGGCCAGCACCTCGCGCACCAGTTCGTCCGGCGGCAGGTCGGCATTGATCATCACCATCGCTGTGCGATGGACCATGACGTCGGACACGGCGAGGTCGCCAAAGCGGAAGACATTTTGAAGGTATTCAGCCTCACCGCTTTCGATCCCGCCGTGCACGGCCGATTCCTCCACCAGCCCTTCGATCTCGGAATCGGTGAGAATTTCGTGCTGCGAGGATTCCTGCACGCCGAGCAGGCGCAAAATTCCGCGTGACGCGCTGTTGAGGAGCCAGTTCAGCGGCCAGAAAACCAGATACGACAGATAGAGCGGATAAGCGATCCATTGCGAGACCGGCATCGGCTCCCGGATCGCGAGCGTCTTCGGCACCTGCTCGCCGATCACGATATGCAGCGAGGAGAACACCAGGAACCCGGCGAGGAAGGACACGAAGTGCAACGTGGCTTCCGACATTCCGAGCGGGATGAGCACCGGCTCGAGCAGCGCCGAAACGGTCGGTTCGCCGACCCAGCCGAGGCCGAGCGAGGCCATGGTGATGCCGAGTTGGCAGCACGCGAGATAGGCCTCGATGTTGCCCATCATGCCTTGCAGCAGGCGTGCGCCGAACCGGTCCTGCTCGACCATCGCCCTGATGCGAAACCCGCGGCTCTTCACCAGCGCAAACTCGGCGGCCACGTAGAACGCGTTGGCGGCGAGAAGAAGAAATGCAAGCAGCAGATTGAACGCAGTCGAACTCATGATTGCCTCGCGGCGTCGGCCTCGGCCGTGCGCGACCTATTGCCCACAATGCACCCGGACAATCCCGTTCTCATCCCGACAGCTTCTGTTGCAGGAAGGCGCGAACCAGAGCGGGCTCGACGTCGTTTGCGACCACCGCGCGGCCGATCGCCTGCAGCAGAATGAACGTCAGCTTGCCGCGCTTGACCTTCTTGTCCTGCGCCATCAGCGCCATCAGGGCGTCGGCGTCCGCCAGCCCCTCCTGGGCGAAGCCCGCGATATGCTGCAAATGGGTCGGCAGGCCGACGGAGGCAAGATGGCGTTCGACGCGGGCGGCATCGGCCTCGGAGATCATGCCGAGCTCGGCGGAAAACTCCGCCGCCAGCACCATGCCGACGGAGACGCCTTCGCCGTGGAACAGGCGATCGGAAAAGCCGGTCGCAGCCTCCAGCGCATGGCCGAACGTGTGGCCGAGATTGAGCAACGCGCGCTCGCCGTTCTCGCGCTCGTCGCGGGATACGATCGCGGCCTTGGCGCGGCAGGCGGTCGCAATCGCGTGCTCGCGCGCCGTGCCGCCGGAGAAGATGTCGGCATGGTTGGCTTCGAGCCAGGTGAAAAAGGCTTCGTCGCCGAGCACGCCATATTTGGCGACTTCGGCGTAGCCGGCGCGGAACTGGCGCGGCGACAGCGTGTCGAGCACCGAGGTATCGGCGATCACCAGAACCGGCTGATGAAACGCGCCGAGCAGGTTCTTTCCCTGCGGCGAGTTGATGCCGGTCTTGCCGCCGACGGAAGAATCCACCTGCGCCAGAAGCGAGGTCGGCACCTGCACGAAATCGACGCCGCGGCGCAGGATCGCCGCTGCAAAGCCGGCGAGATCGCCGACCACGCCGCCGCCGAGCGCGATCACCAGATCGTTGCGTTCGATCTTCGCCGCGATCAACGCCTCAGAGACCTTTTCGAGACCGGAATAGGTCTTCGACACTTCGCCTTCCTCGACGATGACGCGTGAGGTCGCAATGCCGGCCTCGGTAAGCGAACGCTCGGTTTGATCCAGCCAGTGCTTTGCCACGGTGCGGTCGGTGACGATGGCGGTCCGCACGCCGGGGCGTAACGCGGCGACACGTGCGCCGAGCGACGCCAGCACGCCGCGGCCGATGACGATGTCATAGGCGCGGTCGCCGAGGGCAACGTCGACCGTGATATCGGCGGAATGTTTCAGTGGCGCAGTCATGGCGTAACGCTGATCCCGTCGGTTGTCGGCTGGGCAGAAGGGCTGCCTACGCACAGCCGGGCGCGCAGGGCATCGATACATTCGTCGACGATGCGGTCGTGCGGCACGTCGCGCGAACCTATCGTCAGGTCGGCGGTCCGGTAGACCGGTTCGCGCGCTTCGAGCAGACGGCTGACGGTCGCCATCGGATCCTCGGTCTGCAGCAGCGGCCGGTCGGCGCGGCGCTTGACGCGCTTCATGATGATTTCGACATCCGCCTTGAGCCAGATCGAGACCGCCTTGTCGCGGATGCGGTTGCGGGTCTCCTCCCGCATGAAGGCGCCGCCGCCGGTGGCGATCACGGCCGGCCCGCCATCGAGCAGCCGCGCGATCACCCGCGCCTCGCCGTCCCGGAAATGTGGCTCGCCATGGGCTTCGAAAATGTCCGGGATCGACATCCCGGCCGCGGCCTCGATCTCGATATCGGCGTCGAGAAACGGCAGGTGCAGCCGGGCCGCCAGCCGCCGCCCGATGGTGGATTTGCCGGCGCCCATCATGCCGACCAGCACGACCGAACGCCTTCCCAGCGCCGACGTGATGTCGGCCTCCTGGGTGGGGCTCGTTTGTGCCGGTGCGGCGGTCTCGGACATCAAAAACCCTGCGGTTTTGCGCGACTTGCTCCGCGCTGCGACACCTATACTACCCCCATTGACGCCCCCGCCAGAGACTCTTGCCACGGGGATAGGAACATGTTGGATGATTTCATTGGTTAATTCGCCGCCCTGAGCCCCCTATGCCCAGTTTGTTCCGCTTTCTGACGGTCGTCGGCATCATCGCCGGGGTGATCTATGGCGTGATTTTTTCGCTGGCGAACTTCGTCACGCCGAAGCCCCGGGAAATGACGGTCACCATCCCCGCAGACAAGTTCCTCAAGAAATAGCCGCTATCGTCTGATTTGTGAGAGGCGAACTCGGGGAGAGAGGCATCTCCATTGCGAGATGTCGGGTGCAATGCGTTCCAGCAAGACGGCCAAAGACGAGACACTGATCAACCTGTTCCTCGACATGCTCGCGGCGGAACAGGGTGCGGGCGACAACACGCTCGATGCCTATCGCCGCGACCTCACGGATTTTTCCGAATTTCTCGGCCGCAAGGGACAAAACTTTGCCGGCGCCGGGACGGATGAGCTGCGCGACTACCTCGCCGACCTCGACACCCGCGGCTTCAAATCCTCCAGCGTGGCGCGCCGGCTGTCGGCGATGCGGCATCTGTTCCGCTTTCTCCTGAACGAGCGCATCCGCAGCGACGATCCGGCGGCGATCCTGTCAGGCCCGAAACGCGGCCGAGGCTTGCCGAAGGTGCTGTCGATCCCGGACGTCGACCGCATGCTGACGCGGGCCAAGGAATTGACGCTAGGCCAGAACGTTTCGCCGCAGCAGCGGCTGCGCGCGATACGGCTGTATTGCCTTCTGGAAGTGCTTTACGCCACCGGCTTGCGCGTCTCGGAGCTGGTGGCGCTGCCGCTGTCGGCCTCGCGGCGCGACGCCCGCATGATCGTGGTGCGCGGCAAGGGCAACAAGGAACGGCTGGTGCCGCTCAACGAAGCGTCGCGGCAGGCGATGGCCGACTATCTCGCCGCGATGGAAGCGCTCAAGCCCGAGAAGAAGAAAGACGCCGCAAGCTCAAAATGGCTGTTTCCCTCCTTCGGCGAGAGCGGCCATCTGACGCGGCAGCATTTTGCCCGCGACCTGAAGGAACTGGCGGCGGCATCGGGCCTCGCGCCGCGGCTGGTCTCGCCGCACGTGCTTCGCCACGCCTTTGCCAGCCACCTGCTGCACAACGGCGCCGACCTGCGCATCGTGCAGACGCTGCTCGGCCATACCGACATCTCGACCACGCAGATCTACACCCACGTGGTCGAGGAGCGGCTGAAAAGCCTGGTGCGCGACCTGCATCCGCTGGCGGAGAAGTAAGGCGGCGTAGACAGCGTAGCCCGGATGAAGCGCAAGCGAAATCCGGGGTCTTCCCGCGAGCAGCCGTCCCGGATTGCGCTCCGCTCCATCCGGGCTACCAGAATGCATTGCAGCCTTGACTTCCGCGGCGTCTCCCCCGAAACAGCCGTCTCCCGCCTGCGGCCTTGTTTGGCGCGCTTTCGGCAAACCGGGTCATCCGGACCGAGATGCACGCTAAATCATTGAAGATGCGTGCTTTCCTTAAGCGAATCGAAACCGCTTCGCCTCAAAGCACGTTGTTACCTATATTGTCTCGATGCCGGATCAGATGCGCAGTTATCTCGACTTTGAAAAACCCGTTGCCGAACTAGAGGCCAAGGTCGATGAACTGCGCGCGCTGGCGGCGTCCGGCAGCGACATCGGCGACGAGATCGCGCGCATAGAGGACAAGGCGTCCCAGGCGCTGACCGACCTCTATGCCAATTTGACGCCGTGGCAGAAAACGCTGGTGGCGCGCCATCCGCAGCGCCCGCACTTCAGCGATTTCGTCAACGCGCTGACCACCGAATTCACCCCGATGGCGGGCGACCGCAAATTCGCCGAGGACGAGGCGCTGATGGGCGGCTTCGGCCGTTTTCGGGGCGAGCCTATCTGCGTGATGGGCCAGGAGAAGGGCGCCACCACCGACAGCCGTATCAAGCACAATTTCGGCATGGCGCGGCCCGAAGGCTATCGCAAGGCGGTGCGGCTGATGGAGATGGCCGACCGTTTTGGCATTCCCGTGCTGTCGATCGTCGACTCCGCCGGCGCCTATCCCGGCATCGGCGCCGAGGAGCGCGGCGTGGCGGAAGCGATCGCACGCTCGACCGACACGTGCCTCTCGCTCGGCGTCCCCAATGTCGCGATCATCACCGGCGAGGGCATGTCGGGTGGCGCCATCGCCATCACCACCGCGAACAAGGTGCTGATGTTCGAACACGCGATCTACAGCGTGATCTCGCCGGAAGCGGCCTCCTCGATCCTGTGGCGCGACGGCACCAAGGCCCAGGAAGTCGCCAACGGCATGAAGATCACTGCCCAGGACATGCTGCGATTCGGCGTGATCGACGAGATCCTGAAAGAACCCTCCGGCGGCGCTCATCGCGATTCCGCCGCCATGATCTCGGCCACCGGCGATGCGATCGCCGAGGCCTTCAACGACCTCCGCAATCTGGACGCGGACGGCGTGCGCCGGCAGCGGCGGCAGAAATTTCTCGATATCGGCCGCAAGCTCGGCTGATTGGCCGTTGCCCTCCGCCTTGGATGAGGGGCGGCCGGCCGGCCCGGCCCCATTCGTTAACGCCGCCTTAAAGGCGCTTTATTTCGTCGGATCGCTTGATTCGGCCCTAATTAGGCCCAGAGACGGTCTTTAAACTCTATTGACTATGCCTGCCGTGGAAGCGGCTGACGCATCGCGTTCGGGTTGCGGCGCGGAAGGTCAAAGGGTACTATTTTATGCATTGGCTTCAGGGCATGTTCGCTGTGATTTGGGGTGCGAAAATGCCCGGTGGGTGTGGAGCTTAGCCTTTGATTAACCGTTCGCTGGTTCGCGCGCTCGTCACGTCGGCTGCCCTCGCGGGCGCAGGCGCGCTGTTGGCCAGTTGCAATGGCGGCGACATGTCGCTCGCCAACAACGCCAAGGCCAACCAGCCGGTTCCACCCAAACTGATCGCCGACATGACGGCGAAAGACATGGACCTGCAGTCGCCGATCTTGGTCCGGCTGTTCAAGCAGGAAGCCGAACTGGAAATCTGGAAGCAGGACCGCTCCGGCCGTTTCGCGCTCCTGAAAACCTATCCGATCTGCCGCTGGTCGGGGGATCTCGGACCCAAGGTCCGCGAGGGCGACCGCCAGGCGCCGGAAGGCTTCTATGCGATCTCGCCGGCGCAGATGAACCCGCAATCGGCTTATTATCTTTCCTTCAACACCGGCTATCCGAACGCGTTCGACAAGGCGCTGGGGCGTACCGGCTCGCAACTGATGGTGCATGGCGACTGCTCATCGCGCGGCTGCTACGCGATGACCGACGAGCAGATCGCGGAAATCTATTCACTGGGCCGCGAATCCTTCTTCGGCGGCCAGAAATCGTTCCAGCTGCAGGCCTATCCGTTCAAGATGACGCCGGCCAACATGGCCAAGCACCGCAACAATCCGAACATGCCGTTCTGGAAGATGATCAAGGAAGGCAATGATCATTTCGAGGTGACGAAGCAGGAGCCGAAGGTCGATTTCTGCGAGAAGAAATACGTGTTCGATGCCGCCAAGCCGCCGAACGCCGCGCGTGACCTGGTATTCGATGCTTCGGCGAAGTGCCCGGCCTATGTGATTTCCGACGAGGTCGCCAACGCCGTGCGCGACAAGCAGGCGACCGACCTTGCCGAAACCGCCCGCCTGATTGCAAAGGGAACGCCGGTCGCCCGGACCAACACGGGCATCGACGGCGGTATGCACCGGGTGTTCGCCGCCCGTGTGCCTGAGGCCAGCACCGGTCTTTCGGAACCCGGCGACGGCTCAAGCCTGTCGTTGATGGCACGCGCCCCTGGCACCGTTCCCTCCCACGTCAATCCGCCCAAGGCGCCCTCCGATAATCTGCTGATGGGTACGCCGGAACCACCGAAGCTTGCCGCAGCCCCAGCGCCCACCCCTGCCGCGGCACCGACGCGCGTCGCCAATGCGGCGCCGCCGGCCCAGAATGACGGGTTCTTCTCCAACCTTGCCCGCAAGGTCGGCATCGGCGGCGCGGCTGACGCTACCGCCAGCACGCCGCCTTCGAAGCCGAAGGCACCCGAGGCCAAGCGCAGCGAGCCGCCACGGCCGGAAGCCGCCGCGCCGAAGACTGCGGCGCCGAAGCCTGCTGACACCAAGCATGCCGCTGCCAGCCGTCCGCCGCTGAAACCGTCGGTGGATACCCCGGCCCCCGCCGCCAAGGACAATCTGGTTTCCGGCTCCGCACCGATCGTGTCGACGAACTCATTCGACAGTCGCTTCGGGGCGGTGAAGTAGGCGCGACGCGCCTTCGCGGACTGCAGAACAACAAGAGCCGTCATGTGCCGCGAAAGCGGCATCCGCTATTGGCGAGGGTGAATTTACCGAGACAGCGCGGTGTACTGGTTCATCTGCTTTCGCCGATGATGGCTGATCCGTTGCGCTGCTCAACGACGCGTCTTCATTTCCCCGCTGGGCTTCGCAGCGTCCCAAGCTTTTGAGTGTGTCATCGATGCTTGTCTCAGGCTGGCCTGCTGGTACCAGAGTGCTTCACCGCTGAGGCATGACTTCTTCCGCACGGTGCGAAGTTGATGTAGCCTGAAGACAGGCCGCCAGCGGGCAGTGCCGAAGGCCCGTCGGAGTATCAGCGGCCTCATGCCCACGGCGGGGTTAAAGTCCTTCATCTCCAGGTTTTGGGCCGGCTCGTTTTTCATGTGAGCCGGAAGAGAGGCTGTCGCCTCATCGATCAAACACGCCCCAACAGGAGGACATCATGCATTTTTGTATGACAGCACAATACACGCCAAAATCTCTCAACGCCATTCTGGAAAATCCCAAGACCAATCGCTACGAAGCGGCAAAGAAGCTGGTCGAAGGTGCCGGCGGCAAATTGATTTCGATGTACAGCACTGCTGTAAACGGGCCCGGCGTGCTTGTGATCTTCGATGTACCCGATCCCAACTCGGCACCGGCGATATCAGGCATTGTGGTTGCTACCGGCGCCGTCCACAATGTAAACCTCACTCGGCTGTGGACGCAGGATGAAATTACGCAAGTTCGGCAAAAGGCCGCCCAGCTTCGAGGCTCGTACACACCGCCCGGTGGCTAAAGATTGACGGCAGCTCGTTGAGATCTGTCGGACACGGTCATCAAAACATTGGTGGCAGGCGATGACCTGCCACCAATGCTGTCGCCAAGACGGCGACAAAGTCATTGAAATGATCGCTTAAGCGTACCTGCCGTGGCAGTGCTTGTACTTCTTGCCGCTTCCGCAGGGGCAATCCTCGTTGCGGCCGACTTTGCCCCAGCTTGCGGGGTTTTTCGGATCGCGATCGGCAGCAATGGTCTCGGGCACCAGCGAGGCGTTGGCGAAGGCCATCTCGTCTTCGCCGGTATTCGGATCGAACTTGTGCGCCTCCATCGCCGGCAGCGGTTGCTGCTCTTCCGGCGGCACGATCTCGACGCGCATCAATTGCGCCGTCACCGCCTCGCGCAGATGCGCGGTCATCGCTTCATACAGGCCGAAGGCTTCCGACTTGTATTCCTGTAACGGATCGCGCTGGCCATAGCCGCGCAAGCCGATCACCTGACGCAGATGATCGAGCATGATCAGATGCTCGCGCCAGAGGTGATCCAGCGTCTGCAGCAAAATCGTCTTCTCGACGTAGCGCATCACGTCGGGGCCCCACTGCGCGACCTTGGCCGCCATGTGCTCGTCGACGCGCTGCTCGATCCGCGTCAGCAATTCCTCGTCGGCAATGCCCTCTTCCTTGGCCCATTCGTCGACCGGCAGGTCGACGTCGAGCACGCGCTTCAGTTCTTCCTTGAGGCCCGCGACATCCCACTGTTCGGCATAGGCGTGTTCCGGCACATGCTTGACGACGATGTCGTCGATGAAGTCATGACGCATGTCCGCAACCATTTCGGCCACGCTGTCGCTCTTCATCAACTCGACGCGCTGGTCGAAGATCACCTTGCGCTGGTCGTTCTGGACGTTGTCGAACTTGAGCAGGTTCTTGCGGATGTCGAAGTTGCGGGCTTCGACCTTCTGCTGCGCTTTCTCCAGCGCCTTGTTGATCCAGGGATGAATGATGGCCTCGCCCTCTTTCAGGCCGAGCCGCTGCAGCATGCTGTCGAGCCGGTCGGACCCGAAGATCCGCATCAGATCGTCTTCCAGCGACAGGAAGAATTTTGAGCGGCCGGGGTCACCCTGACGGCCGGAACGGCCGCGCAACTGGTTGTCGATGCGGCGGGATTCATGCCGCTCCGAGCCCATGATGTAGAGCCCACCCGGCTTGCTGATGGTCTTGGCCGGCTTGTTGCCCTTGGCGGGCTCGACCTCGACCACGTCCTCGGCCTTCAGCACGATCTCGCGGAAGCGTTCGATGTCGGCCTTGATCTGCTCGATCTTTTTGGCCTTCTCGGCCTCGTCGGTAATGTTGGCGGTCTCCTGCTGGATCCGCATATCGAGCGAACCGCCGAGCTTGATGTCGGTACCGCGGCCGGCCATGTTGGTGGCGATCGTGATCGCGCCGGGGACGCCGGCCTCGGCGACGATATAGGCTTCCTGTTCGTGGAAGCGCGCGTTCAAGACCGCAAACAGCTTTGCGGGCTTGCCCGCACGCGCCGCGGCGTAGAGCTTCTCCATTCCGGATTCCGAGCCGAAATCGATCTGCTTGTAGCCGTGTTTCTTCAAATAATCGGCCAACACCTCCGACTTTTCGATCGAGGCGGTGCCGACCAGCACGGGCTGCAGCCGCTTGTTGGCGCGTTCAATCTCGGCCAGGATCGCGGCGTATTTCTCATTCTGGGTGCGGTAGACCTCATCGTCCTCGTCGAGACGCGCCACCTGAACGTTGGTCGGGATTTCCACGACCTCGAGCTTGTAGATGTCGAACAGTTCGTCGGCTTCGGTCAGCGCCGTACCGGTCATGCCGGCGAGCTTTTGGTACATCCGGAAATAGTTTTGGAACGTGATCGAGGCCAGCGTCTGGTTTTCCGGCTGGACCTGGACGTGCTCTTTGGCTTCCAGCGCCTGGTGCAAGCCTTCGGAATAGCGGCGGCCCTGCATCATGCGGCCGGTGAACTCGTCGATGATGATCACCTCGCCGTCGCGGACGATGTAATCCTTGTCGCGGTTGAACAGCGTATGCGCGCGCAGGGCCTGGTTGACGTGGTGGACCACGGAGACGTTTTCGACGTCGTAGAGCGATTCGCCCTTGAGCTGGCCGGCATCGCGAAGCAGGTTTTCGAGCTTCTCCATGCCGCCTTCGGTAAGCGTCACCGTGCGCTGCTTCTCGTCGACCTCGTAATCCGTCTTGTCGAGCTTGGGGAAGAAGGTGTCGATGGTGTTGTAGAAATCCGAGCGGTCGTCGAGCGGGCCGGAGATGATCAGCGGCGTGCGCGCCTCGTCGATCAGGATCGAGTCGACTTCGTCGACGATGGCGTAGAAGTGGCTGCGCTGGACCATGTCCTCCAGCCGGTACTTCATGTTGTCGCGCAGGTAGTCGAAACCGTATTCGTTGTTGGTGCCGTAGGTGATGTCGCGCGAATAGGCTTCCTTGCGCTCGGCGTCGTCGAGGCCGTGGACGATCACGCCGACGGTCAGCCCGAGGAAATTATAGATCTGGCCCATCCATTCGCTATCGCGGCGGGCGAGGTAGTCGTTGACGGTGACGACATGAACACCCTTGCTGGCCAGCGCGTTGAGATAGACCGCAAGGGTCGCCACCAGCGTCTTGCCTTCGCCGGTCTTCATCTCGGCGATGTCGCCCTCATGCAGCACCATGCCGCCGATCAGCTGGACGTCAAAATGCCGTTGGCCGAGGGTGCGCTTGGCGGCCTCGCGCACGGTGGCGAAGGCCGGAACCAGGATGTCATCGAGCGTCTTGCCGTCGGCAAGCTGCTGGCGGAATTCAGCGGTGCGGGCCTTCAGCGCCTCGTCGGAAAGCGCGGCGACCTCGGGCTCAAGCGCGTTGATGGCGTTGACGCGGGACTGATATCCCTTCACCCGCCGGTCGTTGGCGGAGCCGAAAAACTTGCGGGCGAGCGCGCCGATCATGCCAATTCCTGCCTTTGCCGTTACTTGCGTTGCGAGCCGTGACGTGGACCACCAAGTTGCCTATCAACTCACCGTGACGCATCGCGGCAAATACCCCGCTCCCGGGGGCCATCCGCCTAATGAGTGGGAATTAAGCAATCCAAGGTTCAACGGCAAAAAACGCAGCAAAATAAGCGCTATCGCCGCTGGAGGTTCCGGCACAGATATGGCTGGGTTGGGGCCTTGTCAACGTGGGTCCATCTGTCAAGGAATTCATCATTTTGACAGACTTTTCGCGTTGCCAAGGCCGCATGATTGGGCGAGTGTCCCGCCGCCTTTGCCGCCCCCCTACTTCAAGACAAGGATTTTCCATGACCACCTCGTTCCCGGAAACGAAAACCGGCCTGCGCTTCGGCCTCGCCTCCCTGGCCGCAACGGCCTGTCTGGCTGCGATTCTGGCCGCCAGCCTGCCGGTTCGTGCCCAGGACAACCCTGTTCTTGCCAAGGTTAACGGTGCGGAGATCCGCCAGAGCGATGTGGCGCTCGCGGAAGAGGAACTCGGCCCCAGCCTCGCGCAAATGGACCCGGCGTCCAAGAAGGACAACGTGCTGGCGTTCCTGATCGATCTGAAAATCGTCGCCAAGGCGGCCGAGGACAAGAAGGTCGAGAATTCCGAAGACTTCAAGAAGCGTCTGGCGTTCACCCGCAGCCGTCTTCTGATGGACAGCCTGCTCGCCACCGAGGGCAAGGCTGCGACCACCGACGAGGCCATGAAGAAGGTCTATGAGGAGGCCTCCAAGCAGATCACCGGCGAAATGGAAGTTCACGCCCGGCATATCCTGGTCGAGACCGAGGACGAGGCCAAGGCGATCGCGGAAGAGCTGAAGAAGGGCGGCGACTTCGCCGAACTGGCGAAGAAGAAGTCCAAGGACCCCGGCGCCTCCGACGGCGGCGATCTCGGCTTCTTCACCAAGGAACAGATGGTGCCGGAATTCTCCACCGTCGCGTTCACGCTCGAACCCGGCAAGATCTCCGACCCGGTCAAGTCGCAATTCGGCTGGCATATCATCAAGGTCGAGGAAAAGCGCGCCCGCAAGGCGCCGGACTTCGAGCAGGTCAGAGCCCAGATCGAGACCTATGTGACGCGCAAGGCGCAGGCCGAATACGTCGCCAAGCTGCGCGAAGCCGCCAAGGTCGAGCGCATGGACAAGCCGGCGGAAGCCGCCAAGACCGACGCCAAGCCGGATGCCGCCAAGCCCGCGGATTCCAAGATGGCGCCGGCGAAGAAGTAAGCCCAACTCTATCGTCGTCCCGGCGAAAGCCGGGACCCATAACCACCGATGTTAGTTGTGACGCTCGACCGTATCTCCAGCGTGCACAATAACGTACGCCTGTAGCTATGGGTCCCCGCGTTCGCGGGGACGACGCGGAGGGTAAGCACACCTTACCCCCTCTCCCGCGCAGACGATGAAGGTGATAGAGAGCGCTTCCCTCTCGAAGCCGGAAGTCACCGATGTCCACCACCATCTCCCCCCTCGCCCCGACCGATGTCCCCGAGATGCCCGCGATTGCGGGCGTGAAGCTCGCGACCGCCGCCGCCGGCATTCGCTACAAGGGGCGTACCGACGTGCTGCTCGCCGTCATGGACAAGGGCACCACGGTCGCCGGCGTCTTCACCAAATCCAAATGCCCGTCCGCTCCCGTTGAATGGTGCCGCGCCAAGCTCGGCCGGGGCGGATCTAAGGGAGGATTTGCCCGCGCGCTGGTGGTGAATTCCGGCAACGCCAACGCATTCACCGGCAAGACCGGCAAGCAGTCGACGGCGCTGACCGCGCAAACCGCGGCGAAGGCAGTCGGCTGCACCACCGGCGACGTGTTCCTGGCCTCTACCGGGGTGATCGGCGAGCCGCTCGACGCCACCAAATTCGACGGCGTGCTGACGACGCTGACGGAGGCCGCCACGCCCGACCACTGGATGGACGCGGCCAGGGCAATCATGACCACCGATACCTTTCCGAAGGTTGCGACCGCTACCGTCAAGCTCGGCAAGGCCAAGGTCACCATCAACGGCATGGCCAAGGGCGCCGGCATGATCGCCCCTGATATGGCGACCATGCTGTCATTCGTATTCACCGACGCGCCGCTGTCGTCTTCCGTGCTGCAGGCGCTGCTCAAGAGCGGCGTCGAAGATACCTTCAACGCCGTCACGATCGACAGCGACACCTCGACATCGGATACGCTCTTGGCCTTCGCCACCGGCGCAGCCGCAGCCGACGGCGCGCCGAAAATCAGCCGCGCCAGCGATCCCCGGCTGAAGGCTTTTGCCAAGGCGTTCCGTGACGTGCTGGCCGATCTTGCCGAACAGGTGGCCCGCGACGGCGAAGGAGCGCGCAAGCTGGTCGAGGTGATCGTCGAAGGCGCGACCACCAAGGCCTCCGCGCGCCGAATCGCGATGTCGATCGCGAATTCGCCGCTGGTGAAGACGGCGATCGCCGGCGAGGACGCCAATTGGGGCCGCGTGGTGATGGCGGTCGGCAAGGCCGGCGAGCCCGCCAACCGCGACAAGCTTTCGATCTCGTTCAACGGCATTCGCGTCGCCAAAAGTGGTGCGCGCGATCCGTCCTACAACGAGGCCGAGGTTTCCGAGGTGATGAAGAACCCGAAGATCCAGATCAAGGTCACGCTCGGCCTCGGCAAGGGCCGCGACCGCGTGCTGACCTGCGACCTCACCAAGGAATATGTCGCGATCAACGGCGACTACCGGTCATGAGCGAGACAGCGGCGCATGGCTGACATCAAGCTCACCCTCGTCGTCGCCTGCGCTCTCGTCGATGCCGACAAGCGCGTGCTGCTCGCGCAGCGCCCAGAAGGCAAGGCGCTCGCGGGCCTGTGGGAATTTCCGGGCGGCAAGGTCGAGCCCGGCGAACGGCCGGAGCAGACGCTGATCCGCGAACTTCATGAGGAGATCGGGATCGACGTCACCGAGCCGTGCCTGGCGCCGCTGACGTTTGCCAGCTACGCCTATGACAGCTTCCATCTGCTGATGCCGCTCTACATCTGCCGGCGCTGGGAGGGCATGGTGATCGCGCGCGAAGGCCAGCAACTCGCCTGGGTCCGCGCCAACAAGCTGCGCGACTACCCGATGCCGCCCGCGGACATTCCGCTGATCCCGCACCTGATTGATTTGTTGATGTGAAGCGGGAGGTCGGCGGCTCCCAGTGTACGTTGATGGGTTGGCGTCACAAAATCGCGAAAACAACCCCATGCAAAGTAGAATGCGGCCCCGCTCGCGGCTTCCGCCGAAGGGAACTGCGCGTCAATCGCGCTTCGCCCGCTGCACGGCCGCCTCGAGACTTGCCTTCGCCGAGCCCGGCTTCAACGGTTTCGGCTGGCTCTCATGCGGCGCCCAGCCGGACAGCCAGATCACGTCAAAGGTCGCGCGGATGCGGCCGTCGGCATCCGCGAACCGCTCGCTATAGATCTGCGCCATCCGCAACATGGTGGCGCGGCGGGTCGGCGTGCGCCGCCGCTCGATCAGGATATTGGTCGCGCCCATCCGCCTGATATCAGCCATCAGCGCGAACGCGCTGTCGTAGCGCACCACGACGCGATCGACGTCGGTGACCGGCAGCGCTAGCCCTGCGCGTTGCAACAGCCCGCCGATATCGCGCAGATCCGCAAACGGCGCGACGCGCGGCGATACCCCGCCCTCGCATTCGGCCTCTGCGGCGGCAAAGGATTGCCTGAGCTCCGTCAGCGTATCGCCGCCGATCATTGCTGCCAGCAACAGTCCGTCGGGCTTCAATGCACGTCGGATCTGCGCCAGCACGCCGGGGAGATCGTTGACGAACTGGAATGCGAGCGCCGAGACGGCGAGGTCGAGCGATTGCGGTGGCAGCGGCAGAATTTCCGACGAATCGAGATCGATGCGCCTGATCGACCGGAAGCGATCAGCGACAGGCTTTCGCAGCAATTCGTCCGGCGTCCAGATATCGGCGACATCGGCAAAATTCCGCATCACCGCCTGCAACCGCTCTTCCATGTCCTCCCTGACGCGATCTAGCAGGAACGTCACCGGCCCACCACGCCGCGCGCGCTCCAGCCGCGCACGCAACAGTGCGCGGTCGAACAGGATGGGTGCGGCGGTCGGGTTCGAAACCATGCCGGTTCGTACGCTGGCTCCCCTGTCTCTGGCAATCCTGCGCTTGAGCACGATGCCCGCTGGCGCTAGCCTCGCCCCATGGACGCCGAGGCATCACCATCACGCTCCATCTCCAGCCAGTTGCGCGGCGCGTTGAGCGCCTGCCGCGACGCGTTCGCGCATCTTCCGCGGCTCGCGCTCGACATTGCCCTGCCGACATTGTGCGTGTCCTGCCGCGAGCCGGTCGATGGCGAGGGCGTCTGCGCGGCGTGCTGGGCCAAACTGTCGTTCATCGCACCGCCATTCTGTCCGCGGCTCGGCATCCCCTTTGTGTATGATCCGGGTCCGGAATTGCTGTCGATGGAGGCGATCGCCACCCCACCGGCGTACCAGCGCGCCCGCGCCGCGGTGCGCTATGACGACGTCGCCCGCACGCTGGTTCATTCGCTGAAATACCAGGACCGCACGGATCTGGCGCCGGCGATGGGCCGCTGGATGGCCCGCGCGGGCCAGGAATTGCTCGCAGAGGCCGACGTGCTGGTGCCGGTTCCCCTGCATTGGCGGCGCGGCTGGAGCCGCCGCTACAACCAGTCCGGCGCGCTGGCGCGGGTGATTTCGCGCCAAAGCGGCGTGAAACTGGCCACTGAGGCGCTTCGGCGCATCCGCCCGACCCAGCAGCAAATCGGGCTGTCACGGCCGCAGCGCGCCGCGAACGTTCAGGGCGCCTTCAAGGTCGCTCCCGAGCGCATGGCCGATATCCAGAGTCGCCGCGTCGTCCTGATCGACGATGTGCTGACGTCAGGCGCCACGACCGACGCCTGCGCCCGGGCGCTGCTGCGCGCCAAGGCCACGCAGGTCGATGTGCTGGTATTCGCGCGGGTTGTGGACAGCCACCGGGCTCCCATATAATTCAAATACTTGCCAACCAGAGCGCGCCATGACCGCCATTGAAATCTATACCCGCCCGGGCTGCGGCTATTGCACCGCTGCCAAATCGCTGCTGACGCGCAAGAACGCCGCGTTCTCCGAATTGAACGTGGCAACCGACCCGGCCTATCGCGACCAGATGTACGATCGCGCAGGCGCCGGCTCGACCTTCCCTCAGATCTTCATCGGCACAACCCATGTCGGCGGCTGCGACGAGCTTTATGCGCTGGATCGCGCGGGCAAGCTCGACGCCATGCTGGCGGGAGAAAAGGCCTCCTCATGAGCGCTGGCTCCATTTTTACCGCTGCCATGGTGCAGATGCGCACCGGGCTGTTGCCCGAGCCGAGCCTTGAGCAAGGCATCAAGCTGATCCGCGAGGCCGCGGCGCAAGGCGCCGATTACGTGCTCACGCCTGAGGTGAGCAACATGATGCAACTGAACCGCAAGGCGCTGTTCGAGCATTTGGCCGCCGAGGAAAACGATCTCTCGCTGAAGGCCTATCGCGCGCTGGCTGCGGAATTGAAGATCCATCTCCATATCGGCTCGCTGGCCCTGCGCTATTCGCCGGAGCGCGCCGTCAACCGATCGTTCCTGATCGGGCCCGACGGCAATGTGCTCGCCTGCTATGACAAGATCCATATGTTCGATATCGATCTGCCCGGCGGCGAGAGCTATCGCGAGTCGGCCAACTACCAGCCGGGCGAGACGGCGGTGATCTCTGATCTGCCGTGGGGCCGGATCGGGCTGACGATCTGCTACGACGTGCGTTTTCCGGCGCTCTATCGCGCATTGGCTGAAGCCGGCGCGTCGTTCCTCACGGTGCCGTCAGCCTTCACCAGAAAGACCGGCGAGGCGCATTGGCACACGCTGCTCCGCGCCCGCGCCATCGAGACCGGCTGCTTCGTATTCGCGGCGGCGCAATGCGGCATGCACGAGAACAAGCGTGAGACCTTCGGGCATTCGCTGATCATCGCCCCCTGGGGCGAGATTCTTGCCGAGGGCGGCGTCGAGCCTGGCGTGTTCCTTGCGCAGATCGACCCCGCGAAGGTTGAAACCGCACGCAAGACCGTGCCGTCGCTGCAGCACGGACGGCGCTTCGGCATCACCGACCCCAAGGCCGGCCCGGAGCATCTGCATCTGGTCCGGGGTTCGGCATGATCCGGTATAACCTTCGCTGCGAGAAGGGCCACGCGTTCGAAAGCTGGTTTCAAAGCTCCACGGCTTATGAGAGCCAGGAGAAACGCAGGCTGGTGAGTTGCCCCGCCTGCGGCTCGGTCAAGGTCGAGCGCGCCATCATGGCTCCACAGATCGTGAGCAAGAAGGGCCGCGAGGCCGCCCCGCCTGCGCCGGCCGCGCCTGCGGAAGTGACCGCGCCGTCCGAATCGACGCCGCTCTTGATGGCGCAGGAGCGCGAGCTGCGCGCCAAGCTGAAGGAATTGCGCGATCACATCGTGAAAAATGCCGACAATGTCGGCGAGCGCTTCCCCAACGAGGCGCGCAAGATGCACTATGGCGATATCGAGCATCGCCCGATCTACGGCGAGGCCTCGCCGGAGGAAGCACGCTCCCTGATCGACGAAGGCGTCGAGGTCTCTCCGCTGCCGGTGCTGCCGGATGATAGGAATTAGCGCGAGACATGCTGCCGTAGGGTGGGCAAAGCGCAGCGTGCCCACCGCATCTCAACGAACACCTGTCGCTGGAATGGTGGGCACGCTGCGCTTTGCCCACCCTACCGATTCCCGAGTCAAGCCGCTACCAGCAGCGCCACGCCCACCACGATCAGCACGATGCCGGACAGCTCACGCGCCGACAGCGGCTGCTTGAACGAATAATACGCCACCGCCTGCGCGAACAGCACCTCGATCAGCGCCAGCGTGCGCACGTTCGCAGCCGCCGTCAGCGCAAAGGCCAGAAACCAGAATTGCGAGGCGAACGCGCCCATGAAGCCCGCGAGCATCGAGGGCCGCCACAGTCCGAAAATCTTCATCAGCACATCTGGCGCGCGGACGAGCAGATAAATCGTCAACACCAGTGTCTGCACGAACAGGCCGAACACCAGCGTGTAGGACGCCGCGGTCACAAAGGAGACGCCGGGCACCGTGATGATGGCGCCGCGAAAGCCGATCGCCGAGAGTGCGAAGCAACCGGCGGCGACCAGGCCGATGATGGTCGGCTTCAACTCCGCAAAGCCCTTTTCGCCGCCCGGCCGCAGCGCCGTAATGACCACGCCGACAGTCGCGATTACGATCGCGACCACTTTCAGCAGCGTCAAATGATCGCCGAGGAAGATGAATCCGAAGATCGCGGTCTGGATCGCCTCGGTCTTGAGATACGCCGTCGTCACGACAAAGGAGCGATCGTTCATCGCGAGCAGCATCAGACCGGTGGCGACGATCTGACTGAGCGCACCGAGCAGCAGCCACGGCCAGAACACCGCCGTCGGCCAAGGTACGGGATCGCCGGTCACCGCCACCACGACCACAAAGAAGATGATCGAGAACGGGAAACCGAACAGGAAGCGGATATTGGTCGCGCCCCAAGTCCCGAGCGGCCCCGTCAACGACCGCTGCATCGCATTGCGGGCGACCTGGCCCAGCGCAGCGATGATGGTGAAGGGAATCCAGAGCGTGGCGACGGAGAGCATGGGGAGTACCGGCAGGAAGCTGCCGCACCGTGCCGGGCGGGATGCGTTAGGTCAACAGAACCGGCGTCATGACAGGATTGCGCGCCGCAGAATACGGTGTCGTCCCTGCCTAGTGCGCAATTGCGCACGGGAGCAGGGACCCATACGCCGTGCTCTCTCACGTGAGCACGAATGGTAGACGTCTCGTAGCCCAATTAGCGCCGCGGAGTATGGGTCCCTGCTTTCGCAGGGACGACACCAGTTATCAAAGCGCTAGCATCAACTCACACCCCCTCCGCCACCACCATGTAGTTCACGTCCATGTCGGACGAGATGCTCCATCGGTCGGCAAGCGGGTTATAGACCACGCCGGCCTGTTCGGTGATGGTGAGCCTGTTGTTGGCGAGATGCTGCGCGAGTTCGTCGGGGGTGACGAACTTGTCCCACTGATGGGTGCCGCGCGGCAGCCAGCGCAGCACATATTCCGCGCCGACGATCGCGAGCGCAAAGCTCTTCCAGTTGCGGTTCAGCGTCGAGACCACCATCAACCCGCCTGGCTTGACCATCGCCGCGCAGCGGGCGAGGAACGCGCCGACATCGGTGACATGCTCGATCACTTCCATCGCCAGCACGACGTCGAAGCGCTCGCGCACGTCGATCGCCTCGACCGTAGTGCAGCGGTAGTCGATCGACAGATGCCCCTTGTCGGCATGCAGCCTGGCGGCGGCGATGTTGGTCGCCGAAGGATCGATCCCGATCACCTGCGCGCCCAGCCGCGTGAACGGCTCGCACAACAGTCCTGCGCCGCAACCGATATCGAGGATGCGCAGGCCCGACAGGCAACTCAGGCTCCTGGCGTTGCGCTCGAACTTGCGGCAGGCCGCGTCCCTGATATAGGCGAGCCGCAACGGATTGATCTTGTGCAGCGGGGCCATCTTGCCTTTGGGGTCCCACCACTCGTCCGACAATTTTGAAAATTTTGCGACTTCGGCGGGGTCGACTGTGGAACCCGAGAAACCGGTGGAGGAATTTTGCTGCATGGCCATGGGTTCAGGTGCCGACCGGTCGCGTCGTGATGGCATTGCGAAACGCCAGCGGCGACGCAATGGTGCCAATAGTCTTGTTGCCCTCGCCGACTCCGAAGATCGACACGTCGCCGTAATTGAGGATGCGGCCGAGAATGCTCTGGTTGACGTCGACGCTCTCGACCTTGTCGAGGCTCATCTCGAATGTTTGCCGCTTGATGAAGCCGGTCTTGTGGACCACGCGCATATTCGTAACGTCAGTCTCGGTGGTCCAGTGGTAGAACCAGGCGGTGGCCGTTTTATACAGCGAGAAAATCGCGGCTATCGCGGCCATCGACAGGCACAGCAACATCGGCGTGTCAGCCGCTACCAGGCGGGAGAGCACCAGAAACGCGATCGTGACGACCCAGCCCGCGATCGCAGGCAGGAAGAATATCCAGTGCGCGTTGGTCGAATACAGCACCCTCTCGCCGGGCTGCAGGATATCATCGATAAAACGGCCCATACGCCTGCCTTGAATTAACCCGCTACTACAGCAATTTGCGCCATTTTGGGCCGAAAACGAAGCTGGTTGCTTGCCCCGGACCGCGCCGCTATGTATACGCCGCTTTCGGCCCGGGCGCTCCACTTTCCGTGCGGGTCATCTAACTTATCCTCACAGGGAATGCACGCGTCGTCATGGGCCGCCTCGTGATGAAATTCGGCGGTACGTCCGTCGCCAATATCGACCGAATCCGCAACGTCGCGCGTCACGTCAAGCGCGAAGTCGACGCCGGGCACGATGTCGCTGTCGTCGTGTCGGCCATGGCCGGCAAGACCAACGAACTGGTGGACTGGTGCCGCGACGCCTCGCCGATGCATGATGCGCGCGAATATGACGCCGTGGTGGCGTCTGGCGAACAGGTGACCTCCGGCCTGCTCGCGATCGCGCTGCAGGGCATGGGCATCCAGGCCCGCTCCTGGCAGGGCTGGCAGATCCCGATCAAGACCTCCGACGCCCACGCCTCGGCGCGGATTCTCGAAATCGACGGCACCGAGATCAGTGCCCGCTTCAAGGATCGCAAGGAAGTCGCCGTCATCGCCGGCTTTCAAGGCATCAATCCGCAGACCAACCGAATCACCACGCTCGGGCGCGGCGGCTCGGACACCTCCGCGGTGGCCATTGCGGCCGCGATCCGCGCCGACCGCTGCGACATCTATACCGACGTGGACGGCGTCTATACCACCGATCCGCGGGTGGTTCCCAAGGCACGGCGGCTCGACAAGATCGCCTTCGAGGACATGCTGGAACTGGCCTCGCTGGGCGCCAAGGTCCTGCAGGTGCGCTCGGTGGAACTCGGCATGGTGCACAACATGCCCGTGTTCGTCCGGTCCAGCTTCGACAAGCCCGAGGATATCGACCCGCACGGCACGCCGCCGGGCACGCTGATCTGCAGCGAGGAGGAAATCATGGAAAGCCACGTCGTCACCGGCATCGCCTTCTCCAAGGACGAAGCCCAGATTTCCCTGCGCCAGATCGAGGACAAGCCCGGCGTTGCCGCCGCGATCTTCGGGCCGCTGGCGGACGCCAACATCAATGTCGACATGATCGTCCAGAACGTCTCCGAGGACGGCAAGACCACCGACCTCACCTTCACCGTTCCGGCCTCCGACTATAACCGCGCCCGCGACACCATCACCAACTCGAAGGCCAAGATCGGCTATATCAGGCTCGACAGCGCAACCGACGTGTCCAAGGTCTCGGTGATCGGCAGCGGCATGCGCAGCCATGCCGGCGTCGCGGCGAAGGCGTTCAAGGCGCTGTCCGAACGCAATATCAACATCCGCGCCATTACCACCTCCGAGATCAAGTTTTCGGTGCTGATCGACGCCGCCTACACCGAACTTGCGGTGCGCACGCTGCACACGCTCTACGGGCTCGACCAGACTTAGAACGATTTTCTCTCAAATTTAGTGCATGGTCTGATCGCCAAACCGGCGGGTTTTGGCAGACCATGCGCTTCGCTGGCGCAGCATCGGCCCTGACACACACGTTATTGCTTCTGGCAGGCGTTTTGCTTGGCAAAGCAAGCCTCGATTGGCTATAGGCCTGTGAGGTGGGTTGCCGCAAACTGCGCCACGGTTTTGGCGATCCCGATTCGGCCGGGATCAGTTGCCTGCGGCCGCGCCGAATGAATAAAATTGTTGTTTTTCGTGCGTTTCACGCCAGCTACCGGCCACCCGGCGGGCTGGCCTCGCGGGGGAGGATACCAGCACATGCGGAGCGCTTCGGGAGGCCCCCGCGTCTTGTTGAGACGGCTCCGCGAAACCATGGCGGAGCAGGTCTCGGCCCAGGAACGCCTGGACAAGATCGTGGTGCTGATCGCGGCCAACATGGTGGCCGAGGTCTGCTCTTGTTATGTGCTGCGCATCGATAACACGCTCGAACTTTATGCCACCGAAGGTCTGAACCGCGACGCGGTGCACCGAACGGTGCTGAACGCGCATGAGGGCCTGGTCGGCCTCGTGTCCAGCGAGGCGAGCCCGCTCAATCTCTCCGACGCGCAAAGCCATCCGGCGTTCTCGTTCCGCCCCGAGACCGGCGAAGAAATCTACCATTCGTTCCTCGGCGTGCCGATCCTGCGCGCCGGCAACACGCTCGGCGTGCTGGTCGTCCAGAACCGCGCCAAGCGCACCTATGTCGAGGAAGAGGTCGAGGCGCTGCAGACCACCGCCATGGTGCTGGCGGAAATGATCGCCTCCGGCGAACTGGCGGCGCTGGCGCAGCCCGGCGCGGAACCGGCGGCGCGGCATTCCCTGCACAAAACCGGCGCGATCCTCTCCGACGGCATCGCGCTCGGCCACGTCGTGCTGCACGAGCCGCGCGTCGTCATCACCAACTACATCGCCGAAGACCTGCCGAAGGAAATCAAGAAGCTCGACGCGGCGCTGACCAAGCTGCGCGCCGATCTCGACCGCATGCTGGAGCGCGGCGACGTCGCCGAGGGCGGCGAACACCGCGAGGTGCTGGAAGCCTACCGGATGTTCGCCAACGACCACGGCTGGTCGCACAAATTGCACGAGGCGGTCGCCACCGGCCTCACGGCGGAAGCCGCCGTCGAGCGCGTGCAGTCGGACACCCGCGCCCGCATGCTGCGCTCGACTGATCCTTACCTGCGCGACCGCCTGCACGACCTCGAAGACCTCGGCCATCGCCTGATGCGGCAATTGGTGGGACAGGATCATGCGCCGTCGCGTGAGCAGCTTCCCGAGAACGCCATCCTGATCGCGCGCGCGATGGGACCGGCGGCGCTGCTCGACTACGACCGCAAACGGCTGCGCGGGCTGGTGCTGGAGGAAGGCACCGCAAACTCCCACGTCTCGATCGTGGCGCGCGCGCTCGGCATTCCCGCCGTCGGCGAAGTGCCGAACGCCCCCGGCATCGCCGATCCCGGCGACGCCATCATCGTCGACGGCACCTCGGGCTCAATCTATGTCCGCCCTTCGGCCGAGATCGAATCGGCCTATGCCGAGCGGGTGCGGTTCCGTGCGCGGCGGCAGGCGCAGTATGCCGCGTTGCGCGACATGCCCTGCGTGACCAAGGATGGCCAGCCGGTCGAGCTGATGATCAATGCGGGCCTCGTGATCGACCTGCCTCATATCGACGACACCGGCAGCGCCGGCATCGGGCTGTTCCGCACCGAACTGCAGTTCATGGTCGGCCAGAGCCTGCCGCGCTCTTCCGACCAGTTGGCGCTCTATCGCACCGTGCTGGACGCCGCGGGCTCCAAGCCCGTGACGTTCCGGACGCTCGATATCGGCGGCGACAAGGCGCTGCCCTATATGGAGACCGTGATCGAGGAAAATCCCGCGCTCGGCTGGCGGGCGATCCGGCTTGGTCTCGACCGGCCGGGCTTGCTGCGCGGCCAGATCCGCGCATTGCTGCGGGCCGGCGGCGGCCGCGCGCTGAAGATCATGTTCCCGATGATTTCCGATGTCGCCGAATTCGACCAGGCCAAGGCGATCGTCGAGCGCGAGCTGACCTATCTGCGCCAGCATGGCCATGCACTGCCGGAACGGATCGACGTCGGCACCATGGTAGAGGTACCGGCGCTGCTCTATCAGCTCGACGAACTCCTGAAGAAGGTCGATTTCGTTTCCGTCGGATCGAACGACCTGTTCCAGTTCATGTTCGCGGTCGACCGCGGCAACGCCAAGGTTTCCGAGCGGTTCGACACCATGTCGACGCCGATCATGCGTGCGCTACACGACATCGTGCGCAAAGCGCAGGCCGCGAAGAAGATGGCATCGCTGTGCGGCGAGATGGCCTCAAAGCCGCTCGGCGCGCTGGCGCTGATTGCGCTGGGTTACCGCTCGCTATCGCTGTCCGCCACCGCGCACGGTCCGGTGAAGGCCATGATCCTCGACCTCGACGCCAAGAAGGCCGAGGCTGTCATCATGCCGCTACTGGAAGCGCCGTCCGGCAGCGTCTCGATCCGGAAGAAACTGACGGAATTCGCGGAAGCCGAGGGGCTGTCGTTGTAGCGAGGTTCGCGCCCGACAACTTAGCCGTCCGCATCCGCCTCCCTGAGAACAACGCCATGCTACCCGAAGCCAAACTCGATATCCTGCTCGCCCACCACGCCTCGCTGGAAGCTGAGCTGCTGGGCCAGGTGAATTCCGAAAAATACGTCCAGATCACGCGCGAGCTCGCCGAGCTCAATCCGCTGATCGATGCGGTAAAGGCCTATCGCGTGGCGCGAGCCGAGATTGCCGGTGCCGAATCGCTGTTGGCGGATGCCGCCACCGATCCCGAAATGCGCAGCATGGCCGAAGCCGAGCTCGAAACGCTGCAGGCGCGGGTGGCCGAACTGGAGCAGAAGATTCGCGTGGCGCTATTGCCCAAGGACGCCATGGACGACCGCAACGTAATGCTGGAAATCCGCGCCGGCACCGGCGGCGACGAGGCCTCATTGTTCGCCGGCGACCTGTTCCGGATGTATGAGCGGTTTGCTGCCTTGCAGGGCTGGAAGGTCGAGGTGATCTCGGCTTCCGAGGGCACCATGGGCGGCTTCAAGGAAATCATCGCCGAGGTGCAGGGCCGCGGCGCGTTCGCCAAGCTGAAGTTCGAATCCGGCGTGCACCGCGTGCAGCGTGTGCCCGACACCGAAACACAGGGACGCATTCACACCTCGGCCGCAACAGTCGCGGTGCTGCCCGAGGTCGAGGACGTCGATGTCGACATCAAGACCGACGATTTGCGGATCGAGACCATGCGCGCGCAGGGCGCCGGCGGCCAGCACGTCAACAAGACCGAATCCGCGATCCGCATCACCCATATTCCGACCGGCATCGTGGTCATGATGCAGGACAGCCGCTCGCAGCACAAAAACCGCGCCTCCGCGATGAACATCCTGCGCTCGCGCATCTATGACGCCGAGCGCCAGCGCGTCGATGCAGCGCGCTCCGCCGACCGCAGGGAGAAAGTCGGCTCCGGCGACCGAAGCGAGCGCATCCGCACCTATAATTTCCCGCAAGGCCGCGTCACCGACCACCGCATCAATTTGACGCTCTACAAATTGCCGCAGGTGATCTCGGGCGAAGCGCTGGGCGAATTGATCGACGCGCTGACGACCGAGCATCAAGCGGCGCAACTCGCCGCGCAGGGCGCGGCGGCGTGAGCACCAATCTCACCGTCGTCCCTGCGAAAGCAGGGCCCCATAGCCACCGGCGTTCGACGTTGCTCAAGATGCCAACCCGCACCGCCTCAATCGAGAAGCCGCGGCGCCGCGATGAGCGCGCTCACGCTCGGGGTCCCTGCGTTCGCAGGGACGACGAGCGGACGGTTACTCGCGAAGACGCCACATGAACGATTTCGCCCACCAGACCATCGAGACCGCGCGGCGTGTCCTCGCCGCGGAGTTCAAATCCACCGCCATCGAATCCACCGAGCTCGACGCGCGGCTTCTGATCGGTCACGCACTCGGCCTCGACCTGACCGGCCTGATATCGGCCGCGCAGCGCCAACTCACCCCGGACGAATCGGCTCGCCTCGAAGAATTCGCCCGCCGTCGTCTCGCGGGAGAACCGGTCGCCCGCATCACCGGTGAGAAAGAGTTTTGGGGTCTGCCGCTGCAACTCTCACCCGCGACGCTGGTGCCGCGGCCCGATACCGAAACGGTGGTCGAACTGGCACTGGAACTGCTGCGAGCCGGCGGGAACCTGGATCGCCCGCTGCGCATCGCCGATCTCGGCACCGGCTCCGGCGCGATCCTGCTGGCGCTGCTGTCCGAATTGCCGGCGGCGCAAGGATTTGGGACCGACATTTCCGAAGCCGCCTTGCAAACCGCAGGGGCCAATGCAGCTCGCGCAGGGCTGTCGGATCGAGCGACGTTCATCGCGTGCGATTATGCGAGCGGACTAACCGGCCCGCTTGATCTGATCGTTTCGAATCCGCCCTATATCCGCTCGGCGGACATCGATGGTCTGGCGGCGGAGGTGCGGAATCACGATCCGCTGGCCGCGCTCGACGGCGGCGCCGACGGACTGGACGCCTACCGCGCGCTGATTCCCCAGGCGGCTCGCCTTCTGGCACCGGACGGCTCCCTTGTCGTGGAAGCCGGGCAAGGCCAAAGCGGCCCGATTGAAGCTTTTATGACGACCGCAGGGTTAACGCCTGCAACAGCCCCTAAAGCCGATCTGGCGGGCATTCCGAGGGCCGTCGCGGGCCACAAAATGGCCCGATAAAGTCCTTTTGGAACGCAAAAAAACCCCTTGGAATATTCCCCGGGAGCGACTACGTTCCGCTCACAACATCGGTCCAGGGTTGCTGGCCCCGTAAGATTACACGGGTGAGGCCAGAGTTCTCGAAACGAGAGCCCGCCGGGTGAAAGGTTCCAAAACGCAGGTCGAATTGAGCGCAATAGCTGGAGCTGTGCTGCTCTCGACCGCAAAGCGAACGAAAGCCTGATATTGCGCTTGAAGACTTACGCAACAGCTGATCACGCGAAGTCGTCACGCAAGACGATTAGGCTGGTTTGACTGGCTGAATGATTTGGTCCGGCGCGCGGTGAACGTGGCCGGTTGGGGAACGCGTCTTTGCTGAACGCGATGGTTGGCGAAATCGACGACATGAATCTGAACGACATCGTGATTCGGCGCGCCTGAGCGCGCCCGGATCCGATGAGGATACGACGGCAACTGCATAACTTCAGGGCTGGAATAAAGGCGAGACATGAGAAACGGTCAGAACAACAAGCGGATGCGTAACCGGAACAACAATAATAACAGCAACAACAATAACCGGCGTGGTCAAAACCCGATGACACGGGTGTTCGAATCGAACGGACCCGATATCAAAATCCGCGGCACCGCCTCGCACGTCGCCGAAAAATACGTCCAGCTGGCGCGTGACGCGCGCTCTTCCGGCGACCCGGTCGCGGCCGAGAACTACTACCAGCATGCCGAACATTACTTCCGCCTGATCGCAGCCGCCCAGGAGCAGTTCCGGCAGAACCAGCCGCAGCCGCGCGTCGACAACGAAGCGCCGGCGACGGAAGACGGCGACGACGAGGGCGAGAGCTTCTCGCATTTCGGCCAGGAACCGGGCTTCGTCCCGCAGCAGCCGCAGCCCTACGTCCGCGACAACAATCCGCGCGAACAGCGTGGTGACGGCCAGCCCTTCCAGCGCGACCAGCAGCCGCGCGAGCATCATCGCGAACGCGAGCATCGTCCACAGCCGCAATATCAGCCGCAACCCCAGCCGCAGCCGGTGATTGCCGATACCGGCGGCGTCGATCGCCTGCCCTCCTTCATCACCGGCCCGCAGCCGCAGGTGAATGGCGCGCCCGGCGGGTATGAAGAGGGCCGTGGCGGCGAGCGTTTCCCGCGCCGGCGCCGCAGGCCACATGGCCCGCGTCCCGACAGCATGGCCGCGCCAGCCGCCCCCAGCGAAGATTTCAATCCGGGGAATGAGTAAACGTTCGGCTTCGTAGGGTGGGCAAAGCGCAAGCGTGCCCACCACCTCTGCCAGCGATACCAACAAGACGGTGGGCACGGCGCATGCGCGCCTTTGCCCACCCTACGATTTCAGCTTATCCCTTGTCGCCGTCGACGACGGCACCAGCACCGGCTCCAGTGACGGAATCAGCCGCGTGCGTTCGCGGCCGGCGGGGATCGCGCGGTAGACCTGCTTGGTCGCCTCCACGATATGGACGCCTGCGAACGGCAGCGACAGCGCCGCGCCGACACGCTCCCACGCCATCGCCGAGCGCAGGAACCAGCTATTGCCGACCGGCGGCAGGAACAGCGCCTCGCCCCACGAAGCCGGCGTAAACCAGGTCTGCCGCAGCAATTGCGTGATCTGCGCACGCGAATAGGGCCGGCCGTGACCGAACGGCGTAGTGTCGGTGCGCGTCCATACGCCGCGCCGATTCGGGATCACCGCGATCAGTCGCCCGGACGGCGCCAGTACCCGCCACACCTCGCGCAGCAAGCGCTCCGGATCATCAGACATTTCCAGCGCATGGACCAGCAGGATCCGGTCCACCGCGGCGTCCGGCAGCGGCATCGAAAATTCATCGATCAGGGTCGCCAGCGCGGGACGCGCGGTCGGCCATTTCAACACGCCCTGCGCCGCCGGCATGAAGGCGATGCAACGTTCGGAATCCTCGCGAAACAGGCCGAGATAGGGGGTAGGATAGCCGAGCCCGAGCACGCGCTGCCCGGCCGCATCGGGCCAGCGCGCCCGGATGCCGCGGTTGATCAGCTGCCGCGCCACGATGCCGAGGCGCTGCGAATAGAAGTCGCGGAGATCGATGACGTCGATGGTCATGGGCGCAATCTACCACACCGTGTTTCATTGCGGCGCGCCGAAAATGGCATTGCCGCGCGAGCGTTAACGCCATATTTCTTTGGAATTAATAGGCCGAAAGCCTTAACCACGGAGCTATCATGGCCGCGGAAATTCGCACCTTCACCTGCCTCAGCGACAATTTCGGCTATCTGATCCACGATCCCGCAAGCAAGGCCACCGCATCGATCGACGCGCCGGAAGCCGCCCCGATCATCAAGGCGCTGGAGCGCGAAGGCTGGACGCTGACGGATATTCTCGTCACCCATCACCATCACGACCATGTCGGCGGCGTCGCCGAACTGAAGCAGAAGTATAATTGCCGGGTCGTTGCCCCCAACGACAAGTCCACCAAGATCGCCGATGTCGACCTGCGCGCGGCCCATGGCGACGTGCTCAAGGTGGGAAGCCTGCTGGCGCGGGTGCTGGAAACGCCCGGCCATACGCTCGATCATATCTCCTACGTGTTCGATAACGAAAAGGCGGTGTTTGCCGCCGACACGCTGTTCTCGATCGGCTGCGGCCGGGTGTTCGAGGGCACCTATCCCATGATGTGGGATTCGCTGTTGAAGCTGCGCGCACTGCCGGACGATTTCAAACTCTATTGCGGTCACGAGTACACGGCGTCGAACGTCAAGTTCGCGCTGTCAGTCGATACCGACAATCCCGCGCTGAAGGCGCGCGCCGAAGAAGTGACGCGGCTGCGCGCGGAGAACAAGCCGACGATCCCGGTGCTGCTGGGTGAGGAGAAGAAAACCAACGTGTTCCTGCGCGCGGACGAACCGTCGGTGGCGGCCAAGCTGCACATGAAGGGCGCGAGCGCTGACAAAGTGTTCGGCGAACTCCGCGAACGCAAGAACAAGTCCTGATGTCGCTGCCGAAAGAAGCCGCCGAGATCATCGCGCGGCTGGAGCTGAAGCCGCATCCGGAAGGCGGCCATTATCGCGAGACGTTTCGCGATATCAGCGTGGACGCCGATGGACGCTCGCGATCGACCGCGATCTATTTCCTGCTGGCGCGCGGCGAACGCTCGCACTGGCATCGCATCGATGCGGTCGAGACCTGGCATTACTACGCGGGCGCCGCGCTGACGCTGCGCATCGCCGACGAAAAAGGTCAACGCAGCGCGAAGCTTGGTCCCAATTTCACGGCTGGCGAAGAGCCGCAGGCGATCGTGCCGCCGCACGCCTGGCAGGCGGCCGAGAGCAACGGCGATTGGACCTTGGTCGGCTGCACGGTCGCGCCCGGGTTTGAGTTTTCGAAGTTTGAATTAGCGCCGAAGGAATGGGAGCCGAGTTGATTTCGCAGGGTGGGCAAAGCGCAGCGTGCCCACCATTCAAAGATGCACGTGTAGATAGATGGTGGGCACGCTTCGCTTTGCCCACCCTACTTTTTCCAAACCATATCCTTCGCTGCGATCAAACCACCGCCGGCGATGAGCACGGCCGCGATCGCAATCGTGGCGGTTGCCTGAGCAAAGCCAGCAAGAATCAGAAACGCCGTCGACAGCAACGGCGTCGCGTAGGACGCGGCGCCCAGCACGCGGATATCGCCGCGCTTCATGCCGATGTCCCAGACAAAGAACGCGGCGCCAACCGGTCCGACGCCGAGCGCGATGATGGCAAGCCATTGCCCGATCGTCTCCGGCCACACCGTGGTCTCGACCATGAAATGCACGAGCGCGGCCAGCGCTGCGGTCGCGAGACAGAAGCCCGCCACCGCGTCCGTCGGCACTGCCTTGAGCTTGCGCGACATCACCGAATACGCCGCCCATACGAAGGCGGCAACGAAGGCTGCGGCAAGTCCCGGTATCTGGCCGGGCGCAAAGCTCGCGCCATTGCCGGCGAACAGCAGCACGGTGCCAGCGAGCCCGAGCAGCGCGCCGATGATGTGATGCGGCGCCAGCCGTTCGCCCGGTAGCAACGACGAAAACAGCACGATCAACAGCGGCCAGAGATAGTTCAGCAGGCCGGCCTCGGCCGGCGGCGCGAAGCGAAGCGCGAGGAAATACAGCGCGTGATAGCCGAACAATCCACCGACGCCGACGACCCAGGCGACCGCCGGCTGCCTGAGCGCGTTGAAGGCGGAAGGCCGGAACAGGAAACTTGCAAGGGCAACCAGGGCTCCGATCGCAAACGTCATCGCGGCGAGTTGGAACGCGGGGATCCTTCCGGTCGCAACCGTCAGGACGGACAGCAGCGACCACATCAGGATCGCGGTCAGTCCGATCAGGGTAGCGGTACGGGGAGTCATGGGGCCAAGCACTTTCCGTCATGGCCGGGCTCGCTCCCGGCCATCCACGTTCTTTTTCGCCGGATGGTTTTAAAGACGTGGATGCCCGGGACAAGCCCGGGCATGACGACAATTTATGAGCCGTTGCGACATGCAACAGCCAGGCGATGACGAGACGCCATCACACCATGTACTGCCCGCCATTGACCGTCATGGTCGAGCCGGTGATGCCGCCGGCCTCGTCAGCAGCGAGGAACACCACGGCGCGGGCGATTTCCTCGGGCTCGCCGAGACGATTGACCGGGATCAGCGGCAGGATGCTCTTCTCCAGCACCTCCTTCGGCACCGCCTGCACCATTTCGGTGTTGATGTAGCCGGGGCAGATCGCGTTCACGGTGATACCGCCCTTTGCGTTCTCCAGTGCCAGCGCCTTGGTGAAGCCGATGTCGCCGGCCTTGGCCGCCGAATAATTGACTTGCCCGAACTGGCCCTTCTGGCCGTTGATCGAGGAGATGTTGATGACGCGGCCGAACTTGCGGGCGCGCATGCCTTCGATCACCTGGCGCGTCATGTTGAACAGCGAGCCGAGATTGGTGTTGATGACCGCGTTCCACTGATCGAGCGTCATCTTGTGGAAGGCGCCGTCCTTGGTGATGCCGGCATTGTTGATCAGCACGTCGACCGGGCCGAGGTCGGCTTCGACCTTCTTGACGCCGGCTGCGCAGTCGTCGAATGAGCTGACGTCCCATTTGTAGACGGGGATGCCGGTCTCCGATTTGAATTTTTCGGCGGCGGCGTCGTTGCCGGCGTAGCTCGCCGCTACCGTATAGCCGGCGGCCTTCAGCGCCTTGCTGATCGCAGCGCCAATGCCCCTCGTACCCCCCGTTACCAATGCAACACGTGCCATGTCGTAGTCCTCCTTGGTGGTCTTCTTGATACGCCGGAATTGTCCCGGTCTTTTGACGAAACTCAATCTTCGGGTTTTGAAGCGCTCTTATTTTGCAGCGCTCTCGGAAGCGCTTGCGTAAGATGAAAATGCCCGGCGCGAGACCGGGCATTTCATCTTTATCAATTCGAGCCGCGGTTGCGAGATGATCTTTTCATCATTCAACCAGTCACGCTGCCTTTAGTTCAGTCGCGTGCAATGCACATCGCGATGCCCATGCCGCCGCCGATGCACAGCGTGGCGAGGCCCTTCTTGGCATCGCGCTTCTGCATCTCGTGCAGCAGCGTCACCAGCACGCGCGCGCCGGAGGCGCCGACCGGGTGGCCGATCGCGATCGCGCCGCCATTGACGTTGACCTTGCCGGTATCCCAGCCGAGGTCCTTGTTTACGGCGCAGGCCTGCGCCGCGAACGCCTCGTTGGCCTCGATCAGGTCGAGGTCGCCGATGTTCCAGCCGGCCTTCTTCAGCGCGGCGCGGGAAGCCGGGATCGGCCCAGTGCCCATGATCTTGGGATCGACGCCGGCCTGCCCCCAAGACACGATGCGGCCGAGCACCTTCTTGCCTTCCTTGGCAGCCTGCTTGGCGGTCATCAGCACCACGGCGGCGGCGCCGTCATTGATGCCGGATGCGCTGCCGGCGGTGACGGTGCCGTCCTTTTCGAAGGCGGGCTTCAGCTTCGCCATCGAGTCGATGGTGGCGCCGTGGCGCGGATATTCGTCGTCGCTGACGATGATGTCGCCCTTGCGGGTCTTGATGGTGACGGGGACGATTTCGTCCTTGAACTTGCCGGCCTTCTGCGCCGCCTCGGCCTTGTTCTGCGAGAAAACCGCGAACTCATCCTGCTGCGCGCGGGTGATCTGGTACTGCCGCGCGACGTTCTCGGCGGTGTTGCCCATGTGGTAGCCGTTGAAGGCGTCCCACAGGCCGTCCTTGATCATGGTGTCGACCAGTTCGAGGCCGCCCATCTTGACGCCGCCGCGCAGATACTGCGCGTGCGGGGCCATGCTCATGGATTCCTGGCCGCCGGCGACCACGATTTCCGAATCGCCGTTGAGCAGCGCCTGGTAGCCGAGCGCGACCGTGCGCAGGCCGCTGCCGCAGAGCTGGTTGACGCCCCAGGCCGGGCTTTCCACCGGAATACCGGCGGCGATCGAGGCCTGGCGGGCCGGGTTCTGGCCCTGCGCCGCGGTCAGGATCTGGCCCATGATGACTTCGGAGACGCGGCCCGGCTCGATGCCAGCCCGCTCGAGCGCAGCCTTGATGGCGACGGCGCCGAGGTCATGCGCCGGGGTGGTGGCGAACGCGCCGTTGAAGCTGCCGACCGGGGTGCGGGCGGCGCTGACGATGACGACATCGTCTGACATGGACATCTCCTTATTAGGTTTCTTGGGCTTGAGGTTTCTTCGACGGCGGGCGGCCGGATGGCGTGCCTGTCTCTCACCTCATCCTGTTAACCCCATTGACCCATGTCAATTGGCCGAGGCCCAAATTCCTTCCGCGGCGCATTCAAATTGATCCCCGTGAGGGTTTCCATAGCAGCGTCCATGCCTTGGAATTAACCGTGCCGCACAAAACGGTAGCCGAACCGTATTGAAAATGCTTACTTTGCTGCGTTGCGTTGCTCGTCTGCCCGTCGGTGATGCCGTCGGGTTCCCCGCTCTCGGTGTATTGTGTGAGCTTATGGCAAAGTCAGATCAACCTACGACCATCAAGAAATACGCCAACCGGCGGCTCTATAATACCGGCACCAGCACCTATGTGACGCTCGAGGATCTCGCGGCGATGGTGAAGGATGGCGAGGATTTTCTCGTCTACGACGCCAAGACCGGCGACGACATCACCCGCTCGGTGCTGGCGCAAATCATCTTCGAGCAGGAAAACAAGGCTGGGCAGAATCTGTTGCCGACCACTTTCCTGCGGCAGTTGATCCGGTTCTACGGCGACAGCATGCAGATGGTGGTGCCGAAATATCTGGAGCAGTCGATCGACACGCTAACGCGCGAACAGGAAAAATTCCGCAAGCAGCTCACCAACACCTTCAGTGGAACGCCGTTTGCGCCGCTCGAGGAACATGTCCGCCGCAACATGGAATTGTTTCAGCAGACGTTCTCGATGTTCAAGCCGTTCGTGCCGCCGCGCCCCGGATCGACGTCGTCAGAGCCGGAGAAAGTGCCGGAGCCGGCGGCTGACGAAGATAATATCGACGATCTTCGCCGCCAGATGAAGGACATGCAGGAACGCCTCGAGCGCATGTCGAAAGAGCCGAAGAAGGAAGAGTAGAACTCTCGTCGAATCTCTCTCCGCTGTCGTCCCTGCGAAAGCACGGACCCATAACCACCGGCGTTTGTTGTTTACAGAAGGCGTCTACCCGATTGCCCCATTGAAGGGCCGCGGCGTATGGCTCCCTGCGTTTGCAGGGACGACGCAACGATCACCTAACCCGCTGCCGGCAGCATCGTCTCTGCCGTCGCGCTCCACGGCCGCTGCGGCGACGCCAGCCCGATCAGGCGGCCCTGGATGTAATCGCAGCCCCATTCGCGCAGCATCACGGCGGCTTCCTCGTCCTGGACCCATTCCGCCACCGTCTTGATCTGCAGCCGCCGCGCCAGATCGATCAGCGTATGCACGAAGGCGCGATCGTCCGCCGAGCGCGCGATGTTCTGCACGAAGGCGCCGTCGATCTTCACGATATCGACGCCGAGCTTGCGCAAGTTCCGGAATGACGTGTAGCCGGCGCCGAAATCGTCGATTGCGATCTGACTGCCGAAATTCTTCAAGCGGGTGACGAAGCCTCGGACATCGTCGATATCCTGGATAGCGACCGTTTCGGTGATTTCGACGATCAACCGCTCGCCGGCGCCGGGATGGGCCTGCATCAGCGATTCGATCGAAGTCCACCAATCCGGGTCCATTGTGGTGTCGGGCGAGATGTTGAGGCTGAGCCGCACGTTCGGCGACGCCGCAAGTTCGGCGACCGCGAGTTCGAGCACGCGGTGATCGACCAACCGGATCAGGCCCAATCGCTCGGCGACCGGAACGATATCGGGCGCCAGCAGCGCCTGGCCGTCCTCCTGCTCCATCCGCACCAGGCATTCGTAGAACGCCGGCTGTCGCGAGCGCGCTTCGACCACCGGCTCGAACGCCGTGACGATGCGGCGCTCGTTGAGTGCGGTGACGATCTCGTCGGTGACGCGGATGTTGACGCGACGCTGCGCATCGCGTTCGACATTCGGACGCCACAGCGAGAACGATCCGGCGCGGCGGCGCTTGGCGCCATCGAGTGTTTCCTGGGCGCGATTGATGGCCTCATCGGCATTGCGGGCGTAGCGCGGGATGGTGATCGCGCCGATCGAGGCCGTCACCGAGACAGGGCCGGATTTGGTCGGGATCACCTCGTCGCGGATTCCTGCCAGGAAGCGCTCGGCCGCGGTATTGGTGTCGTCGACCGTGCAGTTCCTCAAGATCAGCCCGAACTTGTTGCCGGAGAACCGGCCGAGCACGTCGCCACCGCGCAGCTTGGCGCGGATGCGTTTTCCGACCTCGGCGATCACGGCGTCTGCCACGTCGAAGCCAAAGGCGTCGTTGACGCGCGCCAGATGATCGATACCGATCAGCATGAAGGCGGAGGACGATCGGAAACGCATGGTTTCTTCGATCGTTTCCGCCAGCGCAGCGACCAGATGCGTGCGATTGAGTTCACCGGTCAGCGGATCGTGCCTCGAAAGCCGCATGAGCTGTTCGTCGCGGGCGTGGCGCTCGTTGTTGACGCGGACGATGCCTTGCGCGCGCACCGGCTTGCCGTCGGGCCCCGCAAACCAGCATCCGGTCTCCTCGATCCAGATCACGGGCGCCGAGGCCGCGGCACGAACGCCATATTCGATCCGGTAGGCGACGCCTTCGCCGCCCCGCGCCGGCGCCGATTGAGCGAGCGCCTCGGTCCGGATCGAACGGGAGGGCTCGATCAGCCCGGCGAAGGCGGAGCCGCTGGCCAGCGCCTCCGCCGGAATGTCGGTGAAGACCGCGCCGGCATTGTCGCTCCAGTCGATGGTGTCCGCTGTCAGGTCCCAGAGGAAGGCCGCCTGACCTAGCGAGGCAAGGATGCTGGAGGCTTGCGGGACAGGGGGCATCGGGACGCCTCGATTCGGAACACCACCGGGTGATTCCCATCGCCTCAGGATAGTGGCTGTTTCGAACACGAGACTAGGCCAAGTTCATAAATAATCCGGAAACCACGTTTCACAGACTTCTCGGGCCCGGCAGGAACGAATCGGGAGGGAGCGGCATAGGACTTGCGAAGTCAGATCGCAGTGGGGCGTAATGTCCCAAAACGTGACAGTTTAGCCGGTTACGGTGTGCGATGCTGGATATCGATGGATCAGACGAAATCTTGGACGGCGAGTTCGTCAACCTCGACGAACCGGCCTGCACCGAGCTGGTGCCGGTGACCCAGTCCGTGCACTGGTCGCAGAGACCGGTGCCGCGGCCCGATCCAACCTTCGTCGCGCAGCTGATCGCGACCGCCGACCGGGCGCCGCAAACCCGCGGCCTGAGGCGGGCTTCGCTGGCTGATGCGCAGACGGCCTACGGCGCCAGCCAGACCCGGCGGTCCGGCACCGGCTTCCGCACGCGGCAAACCATCTAGCTTTTTGTTTTGACGCGTTTTCTTGACGCGAACCGGGATCCACTTCGCTCGAAAACGCTATGAGTCAGCGCTGAGGCGTGTCCGGCTTATCCGGAGATGGCGGAAAGCTTGGGCCGGGTTGCAGTCCCGGCGACGGAACCTCCGGTGACTGGACCTCCGGCGACGAGACTTCCGGTGAACGGGTTTCCGGCGACAGCGTTTTCGGCGGGGCGGCCTCGGGCACGACGGCGGGCTGCACCGGTTTCGGCTCGGGGCGATCCTTCAACACGGATTCGGCAACAGAGGCTGCGGGCGGTACCGATGGCGCAGCGGGCGCAGGTGCGGCGGCCGGCGCGGGATCGATTTGGGGCTCGGCCCGTGCCTCGACTTTTTCGGCGGCCTTTGGCGGAGGTTCAGCGGCTTTTGGCGGAGGTGCAGGCGCAGGCGCCGCCGTCACCGCAACTGCACGGCGGCGCGTTCGCAATGCAAGGCCGGAGAGGAAATCTACCAGCGACAATGCCGTCAGCAGGAAATAGGTCGAAGTGCCGAATTTCGGCCACAGCACGAATTCGGCAGCCGCCGCGCCGAACACAATCAGCGACAGCAGATGGTCAGTGAGATATTTCGCGCCGGGCCGCGCGCCTTTGATGACTTCGGCGAGCAGCAGCAGGATACCGAGCGTGAGCAACACATCGCTCAGCGTCACCGCCCATTCCGCACCCGACATCAACGGCACCTTCACCAGCGGATCGGTGAACGAGACGTCGGGCATCAGGAAGACGATGATGTTGTAGATCGCGAGCGGAATCAGAAGCAGCGGAAAACCGACCATGGGTATCGCGCCTTCCTAGAAAACCGGAATGTCCCCCGGCGAAGCATCGCTTCGCCTTATGGAACCGTTGGCCCACTCGTTGGCCAAATTCGGGCAGACGTCGCTAAAAGCGACGCCTTATCCCCGAACCCGATCAGGATTCCTTCTTTTTCAGCACCTGCCGGCCCTTGTACATGCCGGTCTTCAGGTCGAGGTGGTGCGGACGGCGCAGTTCGCCGGAATCCTTGTCCTCGGCATAGGTCGGCTTCTTCAGCGCATCCGCCGAGCGGCGCATGCCACGCCGCGAGGGCGATGTTTTTCTTCTGGGAACGGCCATAACGGTCCTCTAGGGGTGTTGTCGGAGGCATCGTCCGAAGTCGGACGGCCCAGCGCTGCGCGCACGGGCTGCGATGTCGATAAGGCCGCGCTTATAGAGGATGGGATGGCGTAAAGCTAGGCCAGCTTGCGGTTAAAGGGGCCGAAAATTGGCTCAAAAAGCACGATTTTCGCTCCAGCACCGCTGTACTGCGCCCGCCCGCGCCATATAGGTCCCCGCCAGGCGGCGTACGCCGGGGCCGGGATTGCGGGCGCTACGCCTGACGGGATTGGGCAGGATCGCCGCCAGCAAGGCAGCCTCGCGCGCCGAAAGCGAAGCGGCCGAGCGGCCGAAGGCGTAAAGGGAACCGGCTTCGGCCCCGAACTGCCCGGATGGCCCGAGCTCGGCGATGTTGAGATAGATTTCCAGGATCCGTTGCTTGGGCAGCACCAGATCGATCCACATCGCCAGCGGCAGTTCCAGCGCCTTGCGGACGACGCTGCGGCCCGGCCAGAGGAACAGGTTCTTGGCCACCTGCTGGGTGATGGTCGATCCGCCGCGGGCGGGCTCACCGTCCTCGGCATCGTCGATTGCATCCTGCAACGCGCCCCAATCGACCCCGCGATGGCTGCAGAATCTGGCATCTTCGGAGCCCACCACCGAACGCGGCAGGTAGGGCGAAATCGCTTTGAGATCGACCCATTGCCGGGACATCGGCGCACCCTTGAGCCAGCGCCAGGCCATCAGCGCCGACACCGGATGGCCGGTTCGGTAGAACGGCGTCACCAGATAAGGCAGCAACAGCACCGCGAGCAGGATCAGCAGCAAAATTCGGACAATGCGCAAATTGGACGCTTCCGGTTCAGCCCAGGCCGGCCCGGGGCCCATGAATTGGCCCCACCCACGTGACATCTCCATGATATTTCGTGCGTTTTCCAGCGCTTTTGTGACCGGGGTCATGGAATTGACGAAGCCGTTGCCATCAACGATTGTCCGGCCAAATTGATCTGGAGCTATTCTTAATGACGACCGCCACTGCCGATTTTACCAAACGCCTGGACCAGACCGCGGAGGACACCGAAGCCCTGCTGGCGAAGCTGTTGTCCGATACGCTGTTGCCCGACGAGATCACCCGGCCGAAGCGGCTGATGGACGCGATGCGCTATTCCAGCCTCGGCGGCGGAAAGCGGCTGCGGCCCTTTCTGGTGGCGGAAAGTTCCGCCGTGTTCGGTGTTCCGCGCGAAGCGGCCCTGCTGGTCGGCGCGGCGCTGGAGTGCATCCATTGCTATTCCCTGATCCATGACGACCTGCCGGCGATGGACAACAGCGACCTGCGCCGCGGCCGGCCCACGCTGCACAAGAAGACCGACGACGCTACCGCGATCCTGGCCGGCGACGGCTTACTGACGCTGGCGTTCGACATCGTCACCCGCGACGAGATCCACAACGACGCTACCGTCCGCCTGCTGCTGACGCGGGCGCTGGCGCGCGCCTCCGGCATCGGCGGCATGGTCGGCGGCCAGATCCTCGACCTCGCTGGCGAAGGCCGGTTCGGCGACCGCGAACCGGTCGACGTGGCGCGGCTGCAGCAGATGAAGACCGGTGCGCTGTTACGCTATGGCTGCATCGCCGGCGCGATCCTCGGCCAGTCCACTCAGAGCGAGTATCAGGCGCTCGACGATTACGGCCGCGCGCTCGGCGAGGCCTTCCAGATCGCCGACGATCTGCTCGACGTCGAGGGCGACGCGGCGGCGCTCGGCAAGCTGACCGGGCAGGACGCGGCGCTCGGCAAGACCACCTTCGTCACCCAGCTCGGCATCGACGGCGCCAAGCAGCGCGTGCACGATCTGCTGGCGCGGGCCGATTCGGCCCTTTCAATCTTCGGGGCGAAGGGCGACGTATTGCGGGCAGCCGCGCGCTTCGTCGCGGAGCGCAAAAACTAGCGCGAATCGAAGGCAGCGGATGAGCAAGGAATTCGAAGAGCACCTTGTTCGGTTCCGCAATCTGCCGCTGCCGGTCCGCGTGATCTACGGCAGGCCGCGCACCTTCGTCGCGCTCGCGGTCGGCGTCATCGCGTTCCTGCTGCTGCCCGGCACGCTGCGGCTGCCGACGCGGCTTGTCGTCGGCTGGGACGTATTCACCGCACTGTATCTCGTGCTTGCCTACATCATGATGCTGCGCTGCGACGTCGCCCATATCCGCCGCAGCGCAATGTTGCAGGACGACGGGCGTTTCCTGCTGCTGCTGTTGACCGCGCTCGGCGCCTTCGCGAGCCTCGCCGCCATCGTGCTCGAGCTCGGCGCCTCGAAGGGCAACCCGGCCGGGCTGATCCTGGCCGCGGTGACGATCGTGCTGTCATGGGCGACCGTTCACACCGCCTTCTCGCTGCACTACGCGCACGAGTTCTATCGCGGCAACAAGCCTGGCGGCTTGCAGTTTCCGGGCGGCGACGCCCATGCCGAGGCTGATTACTGGGACTTCGTCTACTTCTCGTTCGTGATCGGCATGACCGCGCAGGTTTCCGACGTCGGCATCACCGACAAGGTCATCCGCCGCACCGCGACCGTGCACGGCATCATCTCGTTCGTGTTCAACACCGCGCTGCTGGCATTGATGGTAAATATCGCGGCGAGCGCGATCTAGCTCTCTGTCGTCCCGGCCTCGAATCGGGCCCCGGCCCCCTGCCGTCGAGACAGAGATGAGCCGAGGCCCCGGCGGGTTCACGCGGCTGCGGCTATGGGCACACGCCCGACATGATGGCGCCGAACGAGTGGCAACCCGTCGCACGTTCCTGGCCGGTAAGCGGCCGGCCTGAAGACGACACTCCCGCACCCGACGGTGTTTGAGAACGCCTGACAATAACCTGCCTTGGTTCCTGAGCTGGCCTTGCTTCGTAAACGCGCCGTGATTCCGGCCTTTCGCGCGTTGCCACCGGCTTCTTGGCGCGACGCTTCTCGCATTCATTGTCGTCGTTGAGGAACGAGCCCTCGGCGCAGACGACCTTGGTGCAGCGGTCGCCATCTGCCTGGAAGCCGTGTTCGCAGACCAGCGGGCAAACCCGCGACGACTTCAGCTTGATCGTGTCGAGCGTATCGACGCTGGCGACCTTGGTGTCGAGCTTGGTCCCGGCGTAGCGGTTGAACTGCGTCAGTGACCGCTGCGAGGCGTTATTCCAGTTGCCATCGGCGCTGCCGGTCAGGCAGCCGACGCGTCGCAGTTCCGCCTGCACCGATTTTGTGACGTCAGCCTGCGGCGGACCGGCAGCGAGGGCAGCCACGTTCACCGCCTTGTCCTTGTCAGCGGGTGCTGGGGCAGACGCCTTGTCGGCGTTGGCGCTTTCGCTGGCGACACGCTTCTGTTCGGCCGCGGCCGCCTGATCCTGCGCCACCTGCTTGGCCTTCTCAGCCGCGATGCGCGCCTGCTCGGCAGCTTTCGCTTCCGCTTCGGCCTTTGCCTGCTGCGACTTCCGGGCGCCCTCGGCGGCGAGCCGTGCCCGCTCCTGTTCGGCCAGCCGGGCCTTCTCGGTCGCGGCGACGCGGGTCTCTTCGGCGGCAACCTTTTCGAGCTGAAGCTTGGCAAGGCTGGCGTAGAAGCCGTCAGGGTACTGCGCTAGGAACGCATTGAGCGCGCTCTTGTTGCCGATCTGCAGCGCCAGTTCGTAATCGCGGCGGGCTTCGGCCTGCGCATTGACGGTGGGCGCGGCAGGCGCGGTTGCCGCCGCGGGCGCCGGGCGGGGCGCCGGCACCAGTGGCACGTCTTCGCCGCCCAGCGAACCGTACACAAAAGGTTCCTGCTTGTTGCCCGTGGTCTTGAGCACCTCGTCGCGGACAAAGCCGAAGGCCCGGCGCACGTCGAGTCCGGGCTTCGTGAGATGGTGCGACAGCGCTGATGTGAACGGGCTGTTCTTGCCGTCGCCATCGGCAGCCGTGGAGCCGGCCTTGGCCGAATAGGCAATCAGGACGTTCGGGCTGGTCGGCTCGACCTTGGCCAGGCCCTGCCCGATTGCGCGCGAAGCAACCGTGCGCTTCATGGTCCGGGCGAACGGATTGTCGCGGCAGGCGTCAAGAATCACCAGGCGCAGCTTCTTGGCCGGCTCGATCGCGATCAGGATGCGGTCGAGCGAGAGGCCTTCGTCGTAGATGTCGGTGTCGCGTTCCAGCCGCGCATCGACGGGGATCAGGTAGTTCGCGCCGTCCACCTCGATACCGTGGCCGGCGTAATAGACCACCGCGATATCGGCATCGCGCGCGCGGTCGGCGAAGTCGCGCAGCGCGCGGCGGGTCTCGGCCGCCGGCAGGTCGCGGCGGGAATCGACGACATCAAAGCCTGCGTCTTTCAGCGTCGACGCGATCTTGGCGCTGTCGTTAATGGGATTGGCCAGCGGTGCGACATTCCTGTAGGCGGAATTGCCGAGCACCAGCGCCACGCGCTTCTCGGCAAGGGCCGGCTCGCTCACCAGCAGGAGGGTGGCGGCTGCAAGTACCCATCGGCACAATTTTAGCGATCCAGACATCATCATGACTCCTCCGGAGTCTCGTACTTTTTTACCACACCGGCCTGCCTACCAGAAGCCGCAGCCCGGCTTTGTGAGTTAAGTCACGATCCACGCGGACGTGAATTGTGCCCTTGTCATCTTAGTCAGGCGAACTGGCCGGGAGGTTCGGCCGTCGCCAATGCCGTTTCCGCCCCGGTTCCCGGATCAAACCACGGCCGGTGGCAGCGCCCGCAGGACCCACGCATTCTTCGGCAGCGATGCGAGCGTTCGCCTTTTCTCAATAGCGCAACCAGCCGGTTCATGGCTTAATTCACCTCGAACAATTCTTCTTTTGCTGGGAGATAAGCCGTGAGCCCTGACCGATCGTCCGTCGAAGCCGTGGTCAAGAATTATTTCGATGGCCTTTATGAGGGCGATGCCGACAAGCTCGGCGCGATCTTTGACGCCACCGCCGATTTGCGCTGGCTGGAGAAAGGCGAGTTGCAGGTTTTGACCGTGCCGGACTGGCTCGATCGCGTGCGCAAGCGGCCCTCAGCCAAGGCTGAAGGCAACCCGCGCGAGGATTTCATCGTCACCATCGACCGTTCCGACGATCAGACCGCCTTCATCAAGGTGCGCTGCCAGTTGCCGCCGCGCTATTTCACAGATTATCTGGTGGCGATGAAACTGCGCGACGGCTGGAAGATCGTCTCGAAGTCCTACCGCTACGATCTGCGCGAGTAACAACCACTCAGGCTTGCGCACCTGACGGCGCTGCCGCCGCGCCGCCGCTGCGGCGGCCAAGGTTGCCGCGGATCACGCGCATCACGACGGCTGGTTGCAACAGCCGCGTCGGCGGCGCCTCCAGATTGGCGACCTCGAGAAAGACGATCGCCAGCTTTGCGTCGCAACGCGCGGCCATGTGCAGCTTACCGATATACCAGTTGATGAAGCGTACCTTCGGCGGGCGCGGCCCCTCGCCCCTCGTCCGTGAGCGCGCGCCCTCTCGCATTGACCCCGCGGTTTTTCCCTGCGAATGGGGGCGATCATGGAAGCCAAGTTTCAGATCTTTTTGATCCTGCTCGCCGTGCTGGCAGGAACCGCGCTGCTGGCGCGCCGAATCAATATCGCGCCGGCGATTCTGCTGCTGCTCGCCGGCATCGTGCTCGCCTTCGTGCCGGGCATGCCGATGGTGGAATTGCCGCCTGAAGTGGTGCTGCTCCTGGTGTTGCCACCGCTGATCTATTCGGCGGGCGTCGCCATGAGCTGGCGCGAGTTCAAGGCCAACTTGCGGCCAATCGTTTTGCTGGCGGTCGGCTGCGTGATCTTCACCGCCTTCGCGGTCGCCGCCGCGACGCATTACCTGATCGGGCTGCCCTGGACGGTGGGCTTCCTGCTGGGCGCCATCGTCGCGCCACCGGACGTGGTGGCGCCACTGGCAATTGCGCGCAGGCTCGGCATGCCCCGCCGCATTCTCGTCGTGCTCGAGGGCGAAGGGCTCGCCAACGACGCCACCGCACTGATCCTCTATCGATTCACGGTGGCGGCAATTACGACCGGAATGTTCTCGCTGCCCAAGGCGACCGGCACCTTCGCGCTTATCGTTGTCGCCGAAATCCTGTTCGGTCTGGCCGTAGGCTGGCTCTCGCTACGCGCACGACACCGCGCGCGCGATCCGCAGGTCGAGATCACGCTGTCGCTGATTACCCCCTACCTCGCCTACTGGATTCCTGAGCATCTCGGCGGCTCCGGCATCCTCGCGACCGTGGCATGTGGCCTTTACATCAGCTGGAACGGCCCGCTGCTGATCTCGTCGGCGACGCGCCTGCAGGGCATTTTCTTCTGGGACCTCGTCATCTTTCTGATCGAAGGTCTGCTGTTCCTGCTCACGGGATTCCAGATGCGGCTGCTGTTCGAGAAATCGAAAGCGTTTCCGCTTGAGGATATCCTGCTCGCCACAGCGCTGGTCGCGATCATTGTCGTCGTCGCGCGCTTTGCCTGGGTTTATCCGGCAACCTATTTGCCGCGGCTGATCAGCGAGCGCATTCGCAAGCGCGATCCTGCTCCGAACTGGCGGACCACTTTCGTGATCTCCTTCACTGGCGTGCGCGGCGCGGTATCGCTGGCGGCGGCGCTGGCATTGCCGCTTGCGCTACCGAGCGGCGAGGCCTTCCCCCATCGTGACATGATCCTGTTCGTCGCCTTCGGTGTCATCTTCATCACGCTGGTCGGAATGGGTTCGGGATTGCCGCTGGTCGCACGATGGCTCGACGTCACAAAGGACGGCCGCAACGAACATCGAGCCGAGCATGAAGCGGAGATCGCGGCGCGCCGCGAGGCGCTTGCTGCGGCGCTCAAGTCGCTCGATGCCATCACAGACGACCGCGAACTATCCGATGAAGTCGTCAAGCTGCTGCGCGCGCGGCACGAAGTCCGCAGCAACCAGCTCCCTGACGTGCTCGATCCCGACGCCCACGATATCTCGGCGGCCGGCACCGCCCTGACGCGGGAGTTGATCGCAGCCGAGCGGAAATTCATCCACGTCCTGCTGCGCGACGGCAAGATTACCGACGAAACCAGACGGCGGATCGAGCGCGACCTCGATCTGGAGGAAGCAAGCCTGAGCAATCGGGAGTATCGGAAGGTGCCGTTGTAGGCGTTGTCTCTCCATACGTCGTCCCGGCCTTGAGCCGGGACCCATACGCCGCGGCTTATCGATAGGACGATCGGGTAGACACATTCTGACGCAACGAACATCGGTGGCTATGGGTCCCGGCTCAAGGCCGGGACGACGTGATGAGAGTGTGCCCCCTACTCCGCCGCCGCGTTCCTGCCGGGACGACCGACATAGCCAGCCGCATCGCCGAACCGCTCGATCATGACTGTTGTGAGATCCTTGGTCTTGCTGGTTACGCAGGCGCCGGATCGCACGGCGTAGCGATCCTGATGCTTCAGATGCGGCGGCGCCTCACCCTTCTGCAGCGCGCGGGCGGTATCCATCACCAGCTTGCGGAAATGCATGATGCCGAGATCGGTCGGGCCGAGATGCTCGCGGGTGCGGTCGGCGATCGGACCCTGGCTGTCCTGCACGGCGGCGTCCTGTTCGGACACGCCCTTGATGCCGGTGTAGCTATTGGTCTTCTGCAGTTTGCGATCGATCAGGTAGTCGTTCGATTTGTTTCGCAGCGGAATGTAATTCTCGTCGACCTCCGACATCACGCCGTTGCCGCGGTCGTAGCCGTCGCGCTCGGCCTGCGTCAGCGGGCGCTCCGGATTCCAGGCATAGGTGAAGATCCAGCAGCTGGTATCGCTCACCGGAATGAAGCTCTGGCCGAAAATATTCTCACCCGGCATCGAACTCGGCGCATAGGCGTGCACCGGCATCAGGAATTGAGCGATGCGCCAATAAATGTTGTCAGTTCCCGTGAGCCGTCCGCCCGCGACCGTCAGGCCGGCCTCGTGCGGGTTGATCTTGATCACCGGGCGCGGGTCTTCGGCGATCCAGCGCATGTGATCGGTCGCGACCCGCGTCAACGGATTCACAAAGTGCTTCTTGATGTCGAGGATTTCGTTCTCTTCCTTCTCGAAGGAAAGATGCGCGAAGGTGAAGTGCGCGGTGTCGATCGAGCCTTCCAGCGCCTGCACCCAGTTGCAGTCCTGCCATTTCTTCGAGACGTAGCGATGTGAAGGCGGCACCAGCGCCATTTCCAGCGCGGGCAATTCGGGCACCTGCTCCGCCGGACCCATATAGGCCCAGATCATGTCGCCCCATTCGCGCACTGGATATGACTTGATGCGGATCAGGTCTTTTGCGTTGAGATCGGGATAGGAGGTCGGCATGTCGACGCAGCGGCCGTCGGTGTCGAATTTCCAGCCGTGATAGACGCAGCGTATGCCGCATTCTTCGTTGCGGCCGAGCCAGAGATTGGCGCCGCGGTGCGGGCAATATTGATCGATGACGCCGACCACGCCGCGCGTATCGCGGAAGGCCAGCAGCTCCTCGCCCATGACGACGATCTTCTTCGGGGTCCCGTCGGCCTCGGGCAATTCTTCGGAAAGCAGCACCGGGATCCAGAAGCGGCGCAGCAGTTCGCCCATGCCGGTGCCTGCACCACTTTCGGTAAGGAATTTGTTGTCTTCGGCGCGGAGCATGGGGCGACCTCCGATTGTTTTTGCTTTTGGCCAAGCTTGGCGCAGGAGGCGCGAGACGTCAACGCGTCTCTACACCGGCCGCTCCCCCTTCACCGTCACCCGCGTGCCTGACCGGGTGTGCGGCCAGTAGTCCCACATTGCGCGGTGCTGGGCGCAGCGGTTGTCCCAGAATGCGATGGCGTTTTCGGTCCAGCGGAAGCGGCACTGGAACAGCGGGTTTTCCGCGTGCTGGTAGAGATAGGCCAGCATGGCGTCGCTCTCGTCGCGAGGGATACCGACAATAAAGCGGGTGAAGCCACGGTTGACGTAAAGCGCTTTCTTAGCCGTCACCGGATGCGTGCGCACTACCGGGTGTTCCGCACGCGGATATTCCACCCGGTCAGCGACGCCGTAATTGGCATAGAGCCCGCGATAGGTCTGCTCGCCGTCATGCAGCGCGGTGAGACCGTCGAGATAGGTCTTCATCCGGTCCGACAGCGCCTCGTAGGCGGCGTACATGTTCGCGAACAGCGTGTCGCCGCCGCGCGGCGGGCACTGCTTGATGTAGAGGATCGATCCCATCGGCGGCTCGGCGTCGCAGGAGACGTCGGTGTGCCAGCCCTCGCCATTGGCGCGCGGGGAATCCTTGTCGGCGTAGATCTTCATCAGCGCCGGGTCGCCCTCGTTGGGCGCCGCCGGATGCACATGCAATTCGCCGAACTTGCGGCCGAAGGCGAGATGTTGGGCCGCGGTGATGTGCTGGTCGCGGAAGAAGATCACGAGGTTTTCGGCGAGCGCGCGATGGATCTCGTCCATCTGGCGATTGGAGCGCGAATCGTCCGAGACGAGCTTGCCGATATCGACGCCTGAGATTTCCGCACCGATGATCGGGGTGAGTTTCTCGACGCTGATGGTCTCGTAGGGGTCGGTGTCGCCGGATACGTGCCTGTAACGGGGGCCTTGCTTGCCGGACAACGAAGACATGGGCGCTCTCCCAACCGTTCTTGATTAGGACCATCGTAGCTCAGGCGATGACGAGCGCAATGCAATAGGTGTCGTCCCGGCCTTGAGCCGGGACCCATAACCACAGGAGCACGTTGTTGTGAAAGCTGGAGCCACAGCCCGGCATAACCACAGAGTTCTGTGGTTATGGGTCCCCGCTTTCGCGGGGACGACGGAGAAATACTACTCCGCCGCCGTCGTCTCCGGCGCCTTGCTGCCCGCGCCATAGCGCTGGTCGATATAATCGATCACCAGCGCCTTGAAGTCGGCTGCAATGCTCGGCCCACGCAGGGTGCGGAACTTCTTGCCGTCGACGAAGACGGGCGCGGCCGGCGCTTCGCCGGTGCCGGGCAAGGAGATGCCGATATTGGCGTGCTTGGATTCGCCGGGGCCGTTGACGATGCAACCCATGACGGCGACGTTGAGGGTTTCGACGCCGGGATATTGCGTCTTCCAGCCCGGCATTTCCTCGCGGATGAAATCCTGGATCGAGCGCGCCAGTTCCTGGAACGTGGTCGAGGTGGTGCGGCCGCAGCCGGGGCATGCCGCAACCAGCGGCACGAAGGTGCGGAAACCCATGGTCTGCAGTAGTTCCTGTGCGACCTGAACTTCCAGCGTGCGGTCGCCGCCGGGCTCGGGGGTGAGCGAAATACGGATGGTGTCGCCGATGCCGTCCTGCAAGAGGATGCCGAGCGCGGCGGACGACGCCACGATGCCCTTCGATCCCATGCCGGCTTCGGTGAGGCCGAGATGGATCGCGTAATCCGAACGCGAGGCGAGCGTCTGGTAGACCGCGATCAGGTCCTGCACGGCGGAAACTTTTGCCGAAAGAATCATCTTGTTCTTGGGCATGCCGAGCTCTTGCGCCCGCGCCGCCGACAGCAAGGCCGACTGCACCATGGCTTCGCGGGTCACCGCGCGTGCATCGCGCGGGTTCGCAGAAGCCGTGTTCTCGTCCATTAGCTTGGTCAGCAGCTCCTGATCGAGCGAACCCCAATTGGCGCCGATTCGGACCGCCTTGTTGTTCTTGTTCGCGATCTCGATGATGTCGGCGAACTGGGTGTCACGCTTGTTCTTGAAGCCTACATTGCCGGGATTGATGCGGTACTTGTCGAGCGCCTCGGCGCAGGCCGGATAGTCGGCGAGCAGCTTGTGGCCGATATAGTGGAAGTCGCCGATCAGGGGCGTGGTGATGCCGCGCTTGCGCAGGCCATCGCGAATGTGCGGAACGGCGGCGGCGGCCTCGTCGCGGTCGACCGTGATGCGCACCATTTCCGATCCGGCGCGCGACAGTGCCGCGACCTGCGCGATCGTGCCATCGACATCGGCGGTGTCGGTATTGGTCATCGACTGGACGACGATCGGCGCACCCCCGCCGACGGCAACATTGCCGACCATGACCTGGGTGGTTTTATGCCGGGCGCGGGGGCCTGCGACGTCGTCTTGCGGAATTATTTCGGGCTTGTTCATGGGGCCTCGAATATCAGGTTTTGATGACATTCACCAAGGGGGTGGCGAACGGTCTGTGCGCCCCGTCACATGGGGATTTTTACGTTGTACATTCAATAGCTTAGGCCAGCCGCAGCGGCCAAAAGCAAGGCAAAAGACCTCGTCTTCCGTTAACCGCTATATTGGACAGGAATCGCCGAATTGAAAGGGCAAGCGCATTTCCCGGCCGCCTTTTCATAGCCCGATGCGGGCCCTAGCATCAGCTAAAATCGCGGGAGGCCAATCATGTCGGGGCGTAACGGGCTGATCTCTACAGCGGAACTCGCTGATATTCTGGGCCAGGCCGACCTGCGCCTGTTCGACTGCACCACCTACCTCGAACCCGCGCCCGAAGGCCGCAGTCAGCCCTATCTCGCGGTGCCCGGACGGCACACGTTCGAAGCCGGGCATATTCCGGGCGCGGACTTTCTGGATTTGCAGGGCGAGTTCTCTGACTCCAGCACCGAGCTTCGCTTCATGATGCCTGGTGTCGCGCATCTGGAGCAGGCGTTCGGACGTCACGGCGTGTCTAATGAAAGCCAGGTCGTGCTGTACAGCATCGGCACGCCGATGTGGGCGACGCGGTTCTGGTGGATGCTCACATCGCTCGGCTTCGAGAACGTCGCGGTGCTCGACGGCGGCCTGGACAAATGGAAGCTCGAAGGTCGGCCGCTCGAAGCCGGACCGGCGAAGGGATATCCGCCGGCGACCTTCACGGCCAAGCCGAGGGGTGGATTTTTCGTCGACAAGCACCAAACGCTCGCCGCCACCGCCGACCGCAACACCGCCGTCGTCAACGCGCTCGGCCCGCAGTTTCACAAGGGCCTCGAGCCGAGCCGCTACGGCCGGCCCGGCCGCGTACCCGGCAGTTGCAACGTCTCGGCGGCCACGCTGCTCGACCCAAAGACCAAGGCCTTCGTCCCGCTCGCGGAAGCCGAAGCACAATTCAAGGCACAGGGCATTACGAAAGACAAGCGCGTGGTCGCCTACTGCGGCGGCGGCATCTCAGCGACGATCGACTTGTTCCTGCTGCACCAGCTCGGCTACGACAACCTCACCCTCTACGACGGCTCGATGGGCGAATGGGCCAAGGATACGTCGCTGCCGATCGAGACGGGGTAGCACGCAAACTCCGCCCTCTCCTCGTCATTGCGAGCGAAGCGAAGCAATCCATCGCTCCGCGAATGAGGAGAGATGGATTGCTTCGTCGCTTGCGCTCCTCGCAATGACGAACTCGTGGCGGATTCCGATCCGCTTACGCCGGCAGGTTCGGATCCGGCACGACCTTCGGATCCGGCTTGTTCACGAGATAGAGCCCGGCAATGACCAGCAACGCCGCGACACCGAAGGCGATGGTCAGCGTATCGTGCAGGATGAAATAGCTGGCGACGACGCCGAACAGCGGCGTGACGAATGTGAAGGCTGACAGTTTGCTGGCTGAGTAGGTTTTCACCAGCGCAAACCACAACAGGAATGTCAGGCCCACCACCCAGAACGCCTGATAGGCCAGCAGCGACAGCGACAGCGGCCCGGGAACGTGGGTGATGGTTTCGTCCGATATCCATGCGGCAAGCGCGAGAATCGGAATCGATAGCGCCACCTGATAGCCGAGCCCTTTTTCCGCGGGGGCCTTGATCAGCGCGGTGGTCTTGACGATCAGCGTCGTGGTCGCCCAGAGCGCGCCGCCGGCGACGATCAGGAGGTCGCCCAGCAAGACCGTCGCGTCGACATTGGCCTGGGGGACGCCGATCGCCAGCGCGACCCCGGCGAAACTCAGCGCCAGGCCACCCCATTGCGGCGCCCGCAGCCGTTCGCGGAGAAAGACATACGAGCCGAGCGCGACGAAGAATGGCGCCGTATACAGAAACACCACCGCACGCGATGCCGATGTCAGCAGCAGGCCGCGATAGATCAGCACGAATTCGATACCGAAGATCACGCCCGCGCTCACGCCGGGCCACAGGGTGCCGTCACGTTCGAAGAATTTCACGCCGCGGAACCAGCCGATCGCGAGCAACACCGGCAACGCGCCGACAGAGCGGATCAGCGCTTGCAGCATTGGTGGCACGTCCGCCAACACCAGCTTCACCGCGATCTGGTTGAACCCCCAACTCAGGCACAGCATCAGCATCAAGGCGATGGCGCCCGGGGTGAGCGCACGCCCGGCGGACAGGTTTACTGGCTTGGACGACATCTATCCTCGTGGCCGGCCTCGCCGCCGTGTTCTTGTTATTTTTGACAGTGGGCGCAGGTGCCGGCGATTTCGACGACGGAAAGCTTTGGCGCGAATCCGGACGCGCGCGCCGCCGCATTGAGACTTTGCGCCACGGGAGCCGCGGGAATTTCGCCGACGGAGCCGCAATGATCGCAGATCAGGAATGCCACCATAGAGGTCTCGTCATGATCATGCGCGCAGGCGAGGAAAGCGTTGCGGCTTTCGATCCTGTGGACGAGGCCATTTTCCATCAAAAAATCGAGCGCGCGGTAGACCGTGATCGGCGCCGGCCGCGGCATCGATTTGGCGAGTTCGTCGATCACCTCATAGGCGCCGAGCGGCCGGTGGCTCGACAGCAGCGCCTGCAGCACCTGGCGCCGGATCGGCGTGAATTTCTGCGTCCGACGCGCACAGACCTCTTCCGCATGCGCCATCGCTTCCGCAGTGCAGCGGCCGTGATCGTGGTCGGGCGCGGGAAATGTCGGCTTCGTCAGGGTCATATCCCAATTTTGTAGCAGGTTTGAACGCCAATCCCAAAGCCCGTCCGCCGCTTGGTTCCCAGCCATGTGCTGGAAGCGGATCAGGCCATTGTTAACTCGCCATGCGGAATTCATAAGCAAGCTTATTATATCGCAAGCTTATGGAGGCTGAGGTCATGCGCGGTTCCGTGGATATGAACTTCCTGTTCACGCTCGGTGAGGTTCAGCGGATGATGCGCGCCTATGCCGACAGGCAGGCGGCGCGCTACGGCATCACCCGCGCGCAATGGGCGGTTCTGGCCAAGGTCGAGCGAACCGAAGGCCTGAAACAATCGGAACTCGCCGAGCAGATGGAGATGCAGCCGATCACGCTGACGCGGCTGATCGACAAGCTCTGTGACAATGGCTGGATCGAGCGCCGCGGCGACGAGAACGACCGCCGCGTCAACCGCCTTTATCTGCGCAAGGCCGCGCGTCCCTTGCTCGGCAAGCTCGCCGGGCTTCGCTCCGAACTGACGGCGGCCGCGCTCGACGGGATCAATCCTACTGATGCCCACCGCCTGCTCGACCAACTCGACCTGATCAAGGAAAACGTTCGCAGCGCGATCCAGAATCCGGCGAACGAGCCTCCTCGAAAGGAGCAGCGCTATGGCTGATCCCGTTTTGAAATTTCCGCCCGAGCAGAAAGGCGCCCCAGCGACGCCGTCACGGCCGAAGCTCGCCGCCGAGCCACGCCGCCGGCTGATGGCGGGCATGCGCCGCTATCGCCGCTTCCTGCTGCTCGTGGTGTTGCCGCTGGTCGCGCTGGTGGCCGGCGTGACGTTCTATCTCAATGGCGGCCGCTACGTGACCACCGACGACGCCTATGTCGGCGCGCAGAAGGTTCTGATCACGCCTGATATCTCCGGCAAGATCGAGAAGGTCGTGGTGAAAGAGGGCCAGCAGGTTGGTCCGGGCGACGTGCTGTTCGAGATCGATCCCGTCCCGTTCCGCCTCGCTGTGGCGCAGGCCAAGGCCAATCTTGCGCAGGCCAAGGTCACCTATGACAATTTGATCGCCGACCTCAAGATTTACGGCCAGACGAGCGAGCTTTCGCAACAGGGCATGGACCTGAAACGGCGCGACGTCGAACGCAAGTCTTCACTGGTGAAGAACAATTTCGGCTCGCAGCTCGACCTCGACAACGCTTCCACCGCTCTCGTCACCGCGAGCGCGCAGTTCCAGTTGCTGCAGCAGAAGATCGCCACCGCAAAAGCGCAACTGCTCGGCAATCCCGACCTGCCGATCGGCGAATTCCCGCCCTATGCGCAGGCCAAGGCGGCGCTCGACCAGGCCCAGCGCAATCTCGACCACACGATGATGCGCGCGCCGATGTCCGGTATCGCCACGCAGGTCGAGCAGATTCAGCTCGGCCGCTTCGTGACCGCCGGCACGCCGGTATTCAGCATCATCGACACCTCGAATCCGTGGGTCGACGCCAATCCGAAGGAATCCGATTTCACCTATGTCGCGGTCGGCCAGTCCGTCACGCTCGAGGTCGATGCGTTCCCGAACCACCCGTTCAAGGGCACAGTCGGCTCGCTCTCGCCCGGCACCGGCGCGCAGTTCCAGATCCTGCCGCCGCAGAATGCGTCGGGCAATTTCGTCAAGGTGGTGCAGCGCGTTCCGGTGCGGATCTATTTCGACAAGAACGACAAGTACGTCCGCAAGCTGAAAGCCGGCATGAGCGTCTACGCCACGATTGACACCAACCATCGTCGTTCGCTCTCGGCCCTGCTCGGCTTGTCGCCGGCGGTGGCGAACCAGGACCACGAATAACGCCATGACGACGGGCGCACCATCGGCTGCCGTTCCCGGCCTGCGCCGGAACATGGTGACGATCTGCGCCATGACGGCAACGATCATGCAGGCGCTGGATACAACCATCGCCAACGTCGCGCTGCCCTACATGCAGGGCACGCTGTCGGCCTCTCAAGACCAGATCAACTGGGTGCTGACCTCCTACATCGTCGCCGCCGCGATCATGACCGCGCCTGTGGGATGGATCGCCAACCGCTTCGGCCGCAAGCGCATCTTCATCGTCTGCTCGGCCGGCTTCACCATTGCTTCCGTGCTGTGCGGACTGGCGCAGGACATCACCCAGATGGTGGTGTTCCGCCTGCTGCAAGGCGTGTTCGGCGCGGCGCTGGTGCCGCTCTCGCAGGCGGTGATGCTCGACTCCTACGCGCTGCATGAGCGCGCCAAGGCAATGGCGATCTGGGGCATGGGCGTGATGATGGGGCCGATCATGGGACCGTCGCTCGGCGCCTGGCTGACCGAAACCTATTCCTGGCACTGGGTGTTCTTCGTCAACCTGCCGTTCGGCATTTTTACCGTGCTCGGTCTCATGATCTTCATGGACGAGTCCAAAAAGGACCTCAACCTGCGCTTCGACTGGTTCGGCTTCACTGCGCTCGCGATCGCGATCGGCGCGCTGCAGCTCGCGCTCGACCGCGGCGAGCAGCTCGGCTGGCTGGAATCCAACGAGATCATCGCCGAGTTCATCATCGCCGGTATCGGCTTCTACTATTTCCTGGCGCATTCGCTGACGACCGACCGGCCCTTCATCCAGTTCGCGCTGTTCAAGGACAAGAATTTCGTCGCCGGCTGCGTGTTCATGGCCGTGATGGGGCTGGTGCTGTTTTCCACCATGGCCCTTTCCTCGCCGTTCCTGCAGAACGTGATCGGCTATCCCATCATCACCGCCGGGCTTCTGCTGGCGAGCCGCGGCTGCGGCACGTTCGTGGCGATGATGCTGGTCGGCCGCATGATGAACCATATCGAGGCACGAACGCTGATTATCTCAGGCCTCAGCCTGACCGCGGCCTCGCTGTTCTACATGACTGGCTGGACGGACCAGACCGGCGTGACTGAAATCGTGGTCATCAGCGTGATCCAGGGCTTTGGTTTTGGCCTGGTGTTCGTGCCGCTCTCCACGGTGGCGTTCCTGACGCTGCCCAATCATTTGCGCACCGACGGCACCTCGATGCTGACCTTGATGCGCAACGTCGCGAGCTCGGTCGGGATCTCGCTCGTGATCGCGCAACTGACGCAGGGAACGCGCTACAACTACGCCGTCCTGTCGGAGCACATCAATCCGTTCAATCACGCCCTGCAGATGCCCACGGTGAGCGGCCTGATCGATCTCGCGACCGACAAGGGCCGCGCCATGGCTGATATGATGGTCAAGGCGCAGGCGCAGATCATCGCGTTCTCGTATGATTACCAGATGGTGATGATCTTCACCGCCTGCGCGATCCCGCTCGCGATCATGATCGGCTCGACCAAAGCCACCCTGCGCGAGCAGTCGGTCGCGCCGGATCATGCTGTCATGGAGTAGGCCGCCCGCTCGCGGTTTTCGTTACGGCCGCGCCGGCAAGGAAAGTGCGTCAAGCCGCGCGTAGCTCGCTTCCATTCCATCTTCCATGCCGGTCGCCAGCATCGTGGCACGCGTCGCTGCATCAGGCAGCGTCATCCGCATGGTCATCAGCGTGCCGGTGGTGCAAAATTCGTTTCGACATGATTGTCCGGTGTCGGGTCGGGCAGATGCATCCGTTCGACGTGAACGAGCCGGCTGAAGGGCACGGTTTCAATAAACTCTCCGGTCAGGTAGAAGCCGCCTCCCTTGCCGTCGCTCCATTCGTATCGGATCTTGCCGCCGGGGCGCGCCTCGTTGATGCAAACCGGCATCGTCCAGCCTTCCGGACCGAGCAGCCACTTCTGGATCAGCACCGGTTCGGTATGCGCGCGATACACAGCCTCCGGCGTGGCGACGAAGTGCCTGGTGACAACGACGTGCGTGTCGCCTTCGGTCTTAAGCGTCAACTTGCTCATCGGATTGCCTTTCACTCTTCGGTTTTCATGGCGGCCAGAACGTCGTCCAACCGGTTGTAGTTCGCCGTCAGGGTCTTTCGCAGCATGCCGAGCCATTCGTCGATCTCGGCAACGGCCGTCGGCGCCAGCCGGCACGGCCGCTTCGTGCCTTCGACACGCCGGAGGATGAGACCTGCGCCTTCGAGCACCTTGAGGTGTCGGGAGATGGCGGGTTGCGTCATCTCGAACGGCTCCACCAGTTCCATGACGGTTGCCTCACCCAACGCGAGACGCGCGAGGATCGCCCGACGAGTTGGGTCAGCCAGCGCGGAAAAGGCGGCATCGAGGTTTGACATCGTACGTCTCAAATCAGTTATATAACTAACTTATTATATAACCGAAAGCGATTGTCAACCCGAAATCCGGAGGCGATTACCTTGCCGCCGCGACGATGCGCCTCGCCCCTTCTAGCGCGCGCCGGGCCCGCGCCTCAGCACCCACCGTTCGTGCGAGCGTCGCGGTCGGGACCTCGATGCTGATTGCGATATCCGGCGGCATGGCTCGCGCCAGCGAGACAAGATCGAGGCCACCCTCTCCGGGAAACATCCGCTCGTTTCGAGCGGCGTGCATCATTTCCTCTGATGTCGCCGGCCGTTCGGCCGGCGCGTCGCATAATTGCCAATAGTGAAGCTTGCCGGCGGGAATCCTTGCGATGTTATCAACCGAGCTTTGCGACCGGTCGAAATGCAGGGCGTCCACCAGAACCCCGGCATTTGCTTGCGCAACCTGTTCGACAATTCGTCTGGCAGTCTCAAGATCAGGCACGCTCGTCCACGGCATGAACTCGAGATCCGCGGTCAATCCATAAGGCGCAGCAGCCTCGCAAAATCCGGCAAAGCGATCCGCGAACCGGTCCAGGTCGGGATCGTATGCCGCGACCAGAACATGCCTGGCGCGGAGCCGCGCACCCGCCTCGAAAAACGCGGAGAAGGCTGCGATCTGCGTTTCCGGCCGGATGGCGACCACCTCCAGGTCCGCGACAGTCACGCCGGTCGCATCCAGCCGCGCGATGGTTGCGCGCAAGGCCGCGTCATCTTCCATCAGCGGATAGGCAACGCCTCCGGGCATCGCAGGCAGAAGCCGGAGTCCGACGTGGTCGTAGCCGCAGGCGGCGGCGGCGGCGATCAATTCGAGTGGTGCAAGTTCGAGCGCGGTAAGCGCGGCAAGGGAGAACGACGGCTTCATTCGACACTCCCGATGCGAACATCAAGTGAGAAGGTGCGCCGCACCTGGAATACGCGTGTCGCACGAAACCCGCTGGTGGTTACGCGCTCCGTCGTGTGCTCGCGCGTCCGCCAATGGCGATAATCGATCAGGTCTTTTCGCTCAACGTCGCTCCAGATGGGCAGAAAACCTGCTCCGCGCATCGCCTGTCCCTCTGTCATCGGTCGGATTCTACCCCCGCTTGCACATCAGCGTAGCGTTTGGCCGTGATGGCGTCGAATGCATTTCCAGTCACGGCAATCCCGCCGACGTTGCGTTATGGTGGCGAGCCGCTCTGCTTGGCTTGCAGGCTCAACCACATGCCGCCGAGCGACAGCGCGCCGCCGATCAGATGGACCATGGTCGGCGCCTCGCCAAGAAACAGGATCGACAGCACGGCGCTGACGATCGGTCCGAGATAGAGGCTCAACGAAGTCGACACCGCGCCGAACTTCCCGCCGAGATAGGCATAGGCCGAATAGGCAAAAAGGCCGGGGACCAATCCTGCGAAGAGATAGACCAGCGCAGCCCGCCCGCTGAACGCGGTGGCAGGCGCGGACCACATTTCGTGGACTGCGAAGGGCAGCGAGAACAGCGCGCCTGCCGCCGCGAACAAACCGATCCGCGCCAGAAAGCGCACGCCGCTGCCGACACGGTTCTGCAGCAGGGTGTATCCGGCCCAGCCCAGCATCGCCATCAGTGCGAGCAGGTCCCCGACAGCCACGCCTGAACCAATAGCGCCTTGCCCCTTGCTAATGATCAACCCGGCACCCGCCAACGCGAACAGCATGCCGATGATCTGGTTTCGATGGATGGCTTCCTGACCTGATATGAAAGAAAACAACAACACCACGAGCGGCGAGAGCGCCATGATCAGCGCCAGGTTGATCGCCGAAGTCGTAACGCCGGCGACATAGACCGGGCCGCCGCAGATGAACATGCCGAGAAAGCCAGCCGCGACGATGCCGAGCGTCTGCCCATGCAACACGCCGGGCTTTTCCCGCAACGCCATCACGACGGCCGGCAGCAGACCGAGCGCCACGATGCTCCAGCGAAAGAACGCGATCGAGAACGGCGGAACACTTCCGGCAACACCGCGCGCCAGGATCATGTTGGAGACCTGGGCAGTGGCAACCAGAAGAAAGCCGAGCAGGCCCAGCATTTCGCGCGTTGTGTTGGCGGCTTCTTTCGGTTCGATCATACTCAATCCGGTGCTGGCGCCCCTGCCGACGAACCGGAGCCTAACCCGCCAGCTTAGCGGCAGCCATAGCTCGAAGCCTGCTTTGCGTCCCCGTTGCCGCCGATGCGAACATCGAGCGCATCGGACACGGCGATATAGGCAAACGCGATCGCCGGTCCGAGCGTGATCCCCGGTCCGGGGTAGGTTCCGCCCATGATCGACTGCATGTCATTTCCGCAAGCGTAGAGGCCCGCAATCGGCTGATTGCCGACATCGAGAACGCGGGCAGCCTCGTCCGTTACAAGGCCGGACGAGGTGCCGATATCGGAAGGATAAAGCCGGACTGCGTAGAAGGGGGCCGTCGCGATGCGGCCAAGGTTGGGATTGGCTCCGCCCGCTGATGCATCGCCGTTGTGATTTTGATACACCGTGCTTCCCCTGCCAAATTCGGGATCAAGACCAGTTTGCGCATACAGGTTCATCCTGTCGACCGTCTCGCGCAGTTGACCGGGATCGATGTGCAGTCGCAACGCAAGCTGCTCGATGGTATCGGCGGCAGAGAGATAGCCGTCGGCGACAGCAGCTCGGGCGCCCCAGCCACCTGGCCGCACCATGCCAAGACCATACTTCCGGACTGAAACTGCATCCGCGATCAGAAACGCCGGGATGGCCGATTTTCCCTTCGCCAACATCTCCAGCGCAAAGGGGTGATAGGAGATCGCTTCGTTGGCGAACCGACGCCCGTTGCTGTCGACAACCAGCGTCCCCGGTTTGGCGCGGTCGAGCACGAAGTGTGGAAACACCGCTTGTGATCCGTCGCGCCGCCGCCGGATCGATGCGGGCGCCCAGAAAGTAGCGCTGACATCGCGCTCGCTGAGCCGCGCACCGATCTCGAGGGCCTTGTCCTGCGCATCCCCGCTCGAGCCCGGCGCAACGGACGACCAGCCGGCTTCAGTTCCGAGTGCGGCGAGCCGGCGCTCGGCATGGCGATTGAAACCGCCTCCCGCCAAAATCAGCGCGGCGTTGACGCCGATCTCGCGCGATACTCCCTCCGAGGTCAAACGCGCGGCCGTAACGGGACCGTCTGGTTCCCGGACGATCCTTGCGAGCGACGCGCCCGTCAGGATATCCACATTTTGACGCATCAATGAATACAGAAGCCGGCCGACCAGCGCATTGCCCATCACGAGCCGTGTGCCCCTGCCATGGCTCGCTTTGTCGCGCGCGTGGCGCGCAAGGAGCTTGATGGAGTGCCACAACGAATTGGCGGACCTCGTCGACGACAACAGATGACCGATATCGGTCCTGTCGACCATCATTCCGCCAAGCAGCGTGAACTCCGGGAGCGGCGGCCGAACCAGCTTGAACGCCTCGCCAAGCAACCGCCCGTCGAATGGCAACGGCTCCAGCGCGCGCCCGGCGAGCGCCGCACCCTCAAGCTCCGAGCGATAGTCGGGATGACGAACGTAGGCCCGCAATTTCACTTCGGAATGATTTTCCAGAACCTCGATTGCCGCGGGACCCGCTTTCAGGAAGGCCCCGCGCAGCGCAACGTCGGCATGATTTCCGACGATCTGCTGCAGATATTTTTCGACGTTCGCCGCGCTATCGGCCGCCCCGACCGCCGACGCATGGCGCGTATTGGGTATCCAGATCGATCCGGCCGACAGCGCGGAGGTCCCGCCGACAAACCCGGTCTTCTCGACCAGCAGCGTTTTCGCGCCGCGAATGGCGGAAAAAAGCGCGGCCGACATGCCGGCGGCTCCGGCGCCGATTACGACGACGTCGTAATCGGGCGAGACCTCGGATAATCCACGGCGGCGCAAGGACAGCTACCGGCAGCTAAAGCTCGAAGCCTGCTTTGCATCTCCGTTGCCGCTCCACGTCGTCCGCAGCGGATAGACACAGACGGGATAGCTAACGCTATTGTCGCGCGAGGTCAGCAGGATTTCGCCGGGCACGGTGCCCTTCTCGACCCAGTCAACCAATGCCGTGAAGAACTGATCCTGCTCGCGCGTCGGCGTCTGGTTGGCATTACCTGGCAATTTCGGCAGCGGCACGTTGTCGTTCTTGCCTCCGACGGTATAGGCCCGGCCTTGCGAGGAGTGCGCCGAACCCGGCAGGAGATACATCCGCATGAACTTCTGCACCTCGGCATGCCCGCCCATCGTCGCCACCACGCGTTCGTGATAATTGATGTTGCCAGCAGGCGGGATCGCATCGTCGACTAGGCCTGTGTGAACGATGACCTTGCGGCCGAGATCGCGCAGCTTCGCAAGGTCCGCCTTGTCCGTGATGAGGTCGCTGAACAGCGTCGGCTGCAATGCGACGCCCTTGTTCACGGCGTCGGCGAGGCCGGCGTAATCCAGCTCAAGCCATTTGTTGCGTACATTCGTCGAACCGTTTGTGATCGGTTCGCCTGACGCCGTGCTGGCGTCGGGGGCGTAGCTGATATCCTGCAGCGCCAAGGCAACGCCGTAGGAGGACGCACTGGTGATCAGATTCCCGATGGCGGTGCTCTTGGTGAACGTCCACCAGAGCTGGTTCTTGCCGAGAGATTTACCGGAACGCGCTTCCGCGCCCTGCGTGGCATCGAAACTTCCGTCGCTGGTGGCGCCGTACCAGATCCTGTTCAGCGCGTTGGCCTCCTTCAGGCTCATGCAGGTCGCAGCATCGGCATTATTTCCGGTGACACCCTCGCCGGCCTCTCCCGCGCACAGCATGTCGGCGTCGCGTGCGGGATTGTAGTCACAGGCAAAGGGATCGAGCAGGAAGCCGAGGCCCGCCTTGTCGCAGGCGGCAACCGCGCGCTTGTTGGCGGCGGCGACCTTGACGGCAAAGGCCGTGGCCTTCGGCTTGTCCGCCGAGGTGAAACCGAGTTCGGTCTTCATCACGATCTGGGGATAGAGTCCCGCCGTTCCGAATTTCGCGATGCTTAACGCCGGCTGCGCGATCATGTAGCCGTCGTAAAGGTCAGGGTATTCCTGCACGAGCTTCATGCCTTGGCGGCCGCCCTGCGAATGGCCGTCATAGTAGGTATATTTCGGCGCCTTGCCGTAATAGAGGTTGACCAGCGCCTTGGTCTTGACCGCCTGCTCCACCATCGCTCGCACGGAGAAATCACGAAGCGATTCCACGTTGACCTTGCCATTGGATAGAAACGCGAACGAGCCATCCTGATACCAGGGCTGCCCCGCATCCGTCGTACCCGACGCGTAGCCGATATTGGCGTTGATGATCGCCGGCACTTTGCTGCCGATCTTGTCCGCATAGCGATGACCGCCGCCGACCCATCCGCCGCCGCCATAGTTGCGGATGCGCTCGTTCCAGTTGGCCTGCGTCGGCAGCCAGACCTCGATGCCGATACCTTCCGAATAGGAGCGCGCGTTCTTGTCCTTTTCCGCCGTGGCGCCGGGGCCGACCAGCAATTTCACTAGGCAAAGGTCGGCTGCCGCCGTGATGGGCTGCTGCGCATCGATCGCCTTCAGCTCCTCGCCCTTCTTCACCAGCCGGACTGCGATCACCTTTGTGTCGGCGTCGGGATGAAAGGCTGTCTTGATGCCGTCATCGCAGGGAATCGAATCGGCCAACGCCGGCGTCAGATGGCAGCAGGCGGCCAACAGCAGCGCCGCGGAGATATTCGTTCCTCGCGTGATCGACATCGTTTCACTTCCCTTTTGGTTTTCTTGTTGTGCAAGTCACGCCTTGGGCATGGTCAGCGGCCGCGATTCCCGGGTTTGGGCCGCGAGCCTGATCGCGGCGTTGGCGGCGCCGAAGCCGTGATAGTCACGCCGCTCGACGATCTCGAAGAAGAATCGCTCGTCGAAGGCGCGGGTGTAGACCTGGAAGAATTCGCCGTCGCCTTCGCGGTCATAGAGAATCTGGTTGTGGCGAAGCGCGGCCATCATGTCGGGGTCGAGGCCATATTTGGCTTCGATGTCGTCGTAGTAATTGTCGGGAATCCTGAGGAAGTCCGCGCCGCGCGCGCGCATGTCTGCGACTGCGGCGAAGATGTCGCGGCAGGAGAACGCGACGTGCTGCACGCCGGAGCCGAAGAATTCGTGGATGAAGCGGGCCGACAGCGTGCGCGTCGCCGACGAACCGTTGAGCACCACACGCAGGTTTTCGCTACCGTTGATCAACGCCTGGCTCTGCACGAGGCCAACGGGGTCCGCGATCTCCATCTGCGGCAGGCGCTCCAGATCGAGAATGCCGGTGTAGAACAACAGCCACGATAGCATCTCGTCATAGGGCATCGACTGCGAGATATGGTCGACCGCATCGAGTTGGTCGCCGGCCGCATCGCTGCGCAGCGCCTCGAAATCGAGGTCCCAGTTCTTGCCGGCCTCTTCCAGGAAATACAGCAGGCTGCCACCGACGCCGCGGATCGCCGGAATCTCGAGTTCGCCCGGCCCGACCGGCTGGTAGAAGGTCCGCGCCTTCAGCGCTTCCGCGCGCGCCATGGTCCTGGCGGCATCGTCAACATCAATGGCGATGGCGCAGACGCCGGGACCATGCGCGACAAAGTGCGAATGCGCGAAGCCATCAGGCTCGCAATTGATCACGAGATCGATATGGCCCTGCGACCAGCGTTCGACGTCCTTGCTGCGATGCGCGCCGGTCTTGCGAAAACCGAGCTGACCGAACAGCGCGGCGAGGCTGTTGGCTTTTTCTTCACTGACGGCGAACTCGATGAAGCCGACGCCGCGGCTCTTCGCCTTCGGCTGCAGCGGCATCGCCGGAGCGCCCGCCGCGGCGCCGCGGACGTCATCCTCGAGCAGGATGAGGGAGCGCAGCCCATCGGTCGCGGTGCGGACCGCGGAGCCGGCGCGAAACTGGTCGTTGAATATCTCGAGCGACAAAGGCCCGGCATAGCCGGTGGCGAGCACGGCTTCCACGAAAGCCGAGACCGGCAGGTCGCCCTGACCCGGGAAGCAGCGGAAGTGCCGGCTCCAGGACAGCACGTCGAGGCCGAGTTTCGGTGCATCGGCCAGTTGCACCAGAAAGATCTTGTCGGCCGGGATCGATTGGATCGGCATCGTCGGAAACGACGGCGCCAGCGCGTGAAAACTGTCGAGGATGATTCCGATCGATTTGTGGTCGGCGCGCCGCACGATCTCCCAGGCGTCGCGATAATCGTTGACGTGCCGCCCCCAGGCGAGCGCCTCATAGCCGACGCGCAAGCCCCGCGCGGCAGCGCGTTCGCCCAGTTCGCGGAAATCGGCGGCCGCACGGTCGATGCCGCCGAGCGACGCCGGAGAAATACTGCTGCAGATCAGCATCAGATCGGTCTGCAACTCCTGCATCAGGTCGAACTTGCGCTCGGCGCGCGCAAAGGTACGGGTGCGCTGCGGCTCCGGCATGCCTTCGAAATCGCGGAATGGCTGGAAGGCGCAGATCGAAAGCCCGAGATCCCGGCACATCTGGCCGACGTCGCGCGGGCTGCCGCTGAACGACAGCAGATCGTTCTCGAAGATCTCGACGGCATCGAAGCCGGCGGCGGCGATGGCGCGGAGCTTTTCGTCAAGCGCGCCGCTGAGCGACACCGTGGCGATCGAGCGCTTGTTCATGCGGCCGTCTCCGTCATGGCGCCGCCCAGGAACAATTGCCCGATGCGGGGATCGTTCAGCACGCGCTGCGCGGTGTCGACGAGCCGGGTCTGGCCGAGCTCGAGCACGATACCGTAATCGGAAATCTCGAGCGCCGAGCGCGCGTTTTGTTCGATCATCAGGATCGACACGCCGCGGTCGCGCAAATCTTTCAGAATGTTGAAGGTCTGCGCCACCATCAGCGGCGAGAGCCCGATCGACGGCTCGTCGATCAGCACCAGTTGCGGATTGAGCAGGAGCCCGCGGGCGACTTCGAGCTGCTTCTGCTCGCCGCCCGACAATGTGGACGCCTGCTGGGTCGCCTTCTTGCGCAGCACCGGGAACTTGTCGAGCGCCGCCTCTATTCTCGCGGGCAGGTCGGTGATGTCGCGCCCCGCGACGACGGCGCCGAGCTGGATGTTGTCGCGCACGGACAATTCGGGGAAAATATTGCGTCCCTGCGGCACGTAGCAGATGCCTGATGTCAGCAATTCGCGCGGGCTCTGCCCGGTGACGTCGCGCCCTTTGAACACGATCCTGCCTTCGCGGAGCTTCAACAGGCCGAAGATCGCCTTGAACACGGTGGATTTGCCCGCGCCGTTCGGGCCGATCACGGTGGTGATGGAGCCTGCCGGCACCGAAAAACTGGTGCCGTTGAGGATCGTCATCTTGCCGTAGCCGCCGACGAGGCCTTGAACATCCAGGATGGTATCACTCATGGATCGATCCCGCAGTGGCCGAGATAGGCTTCGATGACGGCGGGATTGGCGCGCACTTCGGCCGGCGTGCCCATCGCCAGCAGCTTGCCTTCCGCCATCACCATGACGCGCGTGCACAGCGACATCACGAATTCCATGTTGTGCTCGATGACGACGAAGGTGGCGCGCTTCTCGCGGTTGATCGCCGCCAGCCGCTCCTTGAGATCGCCGAGCATGGTGAGGTTGACGCCGCCGGCCGGTTCATCAAGTAGCACCAGCCGCGGACCGCCCATGAACGCCATAGCAGCGTCAAGCAGCTTCTGCTGGCCGTAAGATAGGCCACCCGCGGCTTCGGTGGCGAGATGGTCGAGCTTGAAGAAGCCGATCATCTGGTCGGCTGCCGCGGATAGTCCGGCGTCGGAAGGACCGAACAACCGCGACATCATGTTGCCCTGATGTTCCTGCCCGGCGAGGATGAGATTTTCCCGCACCGACAGTTTCGGAAACACCTGCAGAAGCTGGAAGGTGCGGCTGACACCGAGGCGATTCAATTCGGACGGCCGCAATCCGGTGACGATCTTGCCGTCGACCTTGACCTCACCATCGGTTGGCGTGAGCTGGCCGAGGATGCAGTTGAACAGCGTGGACTTGCCGCAGCCGTTCGGGCCGATCAGGCCAAGGATCTCACCCTCCTGCACATCGAAGCTGACGCCGTCGACGGCCTTGATGCCGCCAAAGCTCTTTTTGACATTGGTGACTTCGAGAACCGCGGTCATGGCGCGGTCTCCAGCCGGGATTTGGCGACCGCGCGGAGCGCCGACGCTGCTTTGGTGCGGCGCTCGGCCAGATAGCGATCGAGGATGCCGAGGATGCCGGTCGGCGAATAGATCAAGAGCAGCATCACGGCCACCGCGTAGAGCATCAGATAATAACCCTGCGTGAAGCGCAGCCATTCCGGTAGCAGCACCGCGATCATCGCGCCGAGGAACGGCCCGAAGAAGAATCCGGAGCCGCCGACGATGACCATCATCAGCAGATCGAGCGAGAGCGAGAGGTTGAAGGGAACCGGGTCGATATATTGCGTCAGTGGGGCATAGAGCGTGCCGGCGACACCGCCGAGCGCCGATCCGATCGCGAACGCCATCAGTGTATAACGCCGGGTGTCGATGCCGAGCGACAGTGCCCTAACCGGATTTTCGCGCAGCGCCACAAAGGCGCGGCCCCAGGGTGAGCGGATCAGCCACCACATCGCCAGCGAGACGAGCGCAAGTGAGCCGAGGCAGAAATAATAGAACGGCAGCGGCCGGTTGGTGGCGAAGCCCATAACATTGGGCCGCGGAATGTTTGAGATGCCGTAGATGCCCTTGGTGAGCCAGTCCTCATTGCGGAACACCAGAAACGCCAGCGTCGAGAACGCCAGCGTCACGAAGGCAAGGTAATGATGCTGCACGCGCAGCGCGGGATAACCGAGGATCCAGCCGATCGCGAAGCACAGCACGATCGCCACGCCCAGCGCCGCAATCAGCGGCATGCCGCCCTGGGTGGTCATGATCGCCGCCGCATAGGCGCCGATGCCGACGAACGCGCCCTGCGCCAGCGAGACCTGGCCGGCATATCCGAGCGTGAGGTTGAGTCCCATCGCGGCGATCGTCATCACCGCCCACTGGCTCAGGATGTAGAGGCCATAGCGGTTGAAGTTCATCGGCACGATGATCAAGGCCGCGATGACGGCGATGCCGAGCGCGATGCGCAGATATTTCCCAGTGGCGGTCATACTGTGCGCTCCTCGGGCCGGCCGAGCAGGCCCTGCGGACGGAACAGGATGATGACGATCAGGAGGATCAACGGCACGGCGGCACGGTATTGCGTCGACACATAGGCGGCGGCCAGATTGTCCACCACGCCGATCAACAGCCCGCCGGCGATGGCGCCGCGCACCTGGTTAAAGCCGCCAACGATCGCCGCGATGAACGCCGCCTGCCCCAGCACCTCGCCGGAGGAGAATTTCGCCAGATAGATCGGCGTGATCAGCAGCGAAGCCAGCGCCACCAGAAACGCGTTTATCAGGAACGTCATCAGGATCATGCGTTCAACCGGCACGCCGATGATACGGGCGACCGTCGGATTCTGCGCGGTCGCCTGCATCTGGTGGCCGATCGAGGTACGGTTCAGGAGCATGGTCAATCCGATCACCACCGCGATCGCGAGCGCGAGCACACCGAGGCTCTGCAGGGAAACCACCGTGCCGAGGATCGAGACGTCACCGGCCGGCACGATGGAGGGGAACGGCGAGGCTTCGGCGCTGAAGAACTGCTTCACCGCCTCTTTCATGCCGATCGCCAGCGCCATGGTCGCGATCGCCAGCGGCAGCACGCCGTGCCGCAGCATCGGGTCGACCAGCAGCAGCTTGAAGCCGAGCCCCAGCAGCAGCAGCGACAGCAGGATGCCGAGAATGATCGCGAGCCAGAACGGCGCGCCCGCGTGCATCACCGCCAGCATCAGGAACGCCGGCAGCATCACGAATTCGCCCTGCGCGAAATTGATGGTTTGCGACGTCTGCCACAGCAGCGTGAACCCGACCGCGACGAGGGCATAGATCGCCCCGGTCGCAAGGCCTGCCACGAGCAGATCGAGCAGATTGGACATGCTCCTCCCCTCACCCGTCACATGCGGACGGCGTCAAATGATTTCACCATGCTGATCTCGGGGGCGTACGTTCAAGCGCACGCCCCGTCGCGGCTCAGTTCAGTTTCGGCAGCACCTGCTTGACGACCTGCTTGCCGTCGACGATCTCGACCAGGAAGCCCTGGCGATCGATGTCACCCTTCTCGTCGAAAGTCACATCCATCAGGATGCCGGGCTCGCTCGCAGCCTTGATGGTGAGGCCGTGAAGATTGTCGGCGAACGCCTTGGCGTCGACCTTGCCCATCTTCTCGGTGGTGGCCTTGATCATATAGATCGCGAGATAGCCCTTCAGCCCGTTATGATCGGGGACGTAGTTGTACTTCTTGAGGAACTTTTCGCGGAACGCCTTGACCAGATCGACCGGTGCATCGGTGGTGAGGCCGACATGGCCGCGCGCGCCGTTGGCGGCATCGCCGGCGAGTTCGACGACTTTCTGGCCGACGAGCGTGGTCTCGCCCATCAGCGGCACTGATATCGACTGACGCTTCAGCTCCTTCAGCATGCGCGCGCTCTCTTCCTCGTTGAGATAGATGAAGACGGCATCGGGAGATGCGGCCTTGATCTTGCTGACGTCAGCGGCGAAATCGGCCTGGCCGGCTTCGGTCGAGATGTCGGCGGCGACCTTGATATTGTGCTTGGCGAATTCCTTTGTGATGACGTCGCGCCCCCCCTTGCCGAAGTCGTTATTGACCCAGACGATCGCGACCGATTTCGCCTTCAGCTCGTCGTTGATGTATTTGGCGACCTTCGGCATCGAGGATTGCTGGCCGAACGAGGTGCGGAACAGAAACTTGTTGCCGCCCTGAGTCAGTTCAGCGGCCTCGCCGCCCATGATCTGCGCGATGCCGGCTTCGGCGGCGAGCGGCGAAGTGACCTTGACGGAGCCGGAGTAGCCGGGGCCGAGCAGGACGTAGGGTTCATTGTCGAGCGCCTTTTGCACCTGCGCACGCGCGACGCCGGGATTCGACTGCGAATCTGCATGCGTCACTTCGAGCTTGCGGCCAAGAACACCGCCCTTGGTGTTTATCTCCTCGATCGCAAGATCGATGCCGTTTTTCCAGTTGTTGCCGACGGTGGCGCCGCCGCCGGACAGTTCGGCGACATTCGCGAGCTTGATCGGCGCTCCTTGCGCGAATGCGGCTGCGGCCGACACGGTGGCAAGCAGGAGCCCTGCGAAAATTCCAGATCTCATTTCCATCCCCTCTTCTCGTTACGACAAGCGGCCTTGTGACCGGCCGTGTTTTAAGCTGCGTTCACTTTATCGTAGCGCTTGGCCATCACGGCGTCGAATGCATTTCCCATCTCGACGGCCGATGGCTTCAGTCCCGTAAACAGTTCGAATGCGTCCGCGGCCTGATAGATCGCGAGCTCGCGCCCGGTCATCACCTCCGCGCCCTTTGCCTTTGCGGCGTTCAACAGCGGCGTCCATAGCGGCGTGTAGACCGCGTCGGCGACCCACACGCTCTTGTGCAGCAGAGCATCCGGAATGGGCGTGCCGCGGTTCGGTAACATGCCGACCGGCGAGCCGTTGACGGCCCCGGTGGCGCCGCTCATGGCGTCCTCGACGCTTCCGACCACGCTCGTCTTGCCACGCTTCCCGATCTGGCTGGCGAGTTGCGTAGCCTTGGCGCGGTCGGTGTCGAAGATCCTGATCTCGGCGACGCCGATTCCGGCCAGCGCGAAAGCAATCGCCTTGCCGACGCCGCCTGCGCCGATCACGGCAACCGTACTCTGCGCGGGGTCACGGACAAGCTCGGTGATTGCCCGGGCAAATCCTGTGGTGTCGGTGTTATGTCCGATCAGCCTGCCATCGCGGACCACGACGGTGTTGACCGCGCCGATCGCCTGCGCGCCCGGCGACAGTTCGTCGAGCAGGGAGACCACCGCTTCCTTGTAGGGAAAGGTGACGTTAACGCCGGCGAAGCCTAGACGGCGCACCCCGTCCAGCAGTAGCCGCAATTCTTCGGAGGCAGCGCCCGCGACTTCGATCAGCTGATAGTGGCAATGCGCGCCGAGCGCTTCGGCGGCCCGCTCATGCATCGCCGGCGACGCCGAATGCGCGATCGGCGCGCCGATCAGGCCGGTGAGAAAGCGGCGGTCGGCTGGAGCGAGCGGTCGGGCGGCAGGGCTCATGATCTCGTCAGGGGTCCCAATGCGCGTTGGCGGCGGTCGGTTCGGGATACGCCCCGATCCGCCCAGACGATAGCGCTTTGCCGACCTAACACAATTACCCATTTATGCCAGATAGATAACATCATGTTATTTCTTGCGAGGTCTGGAATCAGGCTTTCGCGGCGCCGCCTTGCCCGGTCCTACCGCCCGCATTTCCGAACGCAGACATTCGATGAAATGCTCGATGTGCAGCGACAGCGGCGCGCCGCGTTTCACCGCAATGTAGGTGTCGAACCTGGTCGGCTCGACAATCCTGAGCAATTCGACGCCTGGATAGCCGCCATGGGCGACAGTGAACTGGTCGATCACGGCAATGCCGAGGCCGGCCTTGACCAGCGCACACACCGTCGTGCCGAAGCGTGCGCGGATGGTGATGTCGTAGTCGAGTTTGCTGCGCGCAAATATCTCCGCCATGATCCGCCCATACGGATCGTTCGGATCGATGCCGATCAGGGGATAGCGGATGATTTCGGCGGCCGAGACCTGCTTGCATCCGGCAAGTTCATGCCCCGCCGGCACGATGCAGAACAATTCGCCCGACGCCAGCGGCAGAAAGTCGAGGCCGGGATGCTCGAGCCGATAACTCATGGCGACGCAATCGCCGCGGCCAAGCAGCAGATAATCGACGGCCTCCTCGATCTTGAGGATGTTGATGTCGATCCGCAGCTCCGGATAGCGGCGCCGCACCCGTTCGATCGCGCGCGGCACCATGACCTGCGAGATGCTGGGTACGGAGCCGATACGCAGCTCGGACAGATCGCCGCGTCCGATCTTTGAGATGATCTCGGAGAGATCGTCCATCTTCTCGTAGACGCCGTTGATCTGCTCGAAGATGTTGCGGGCTTCCGCCGTCGGGAAATAGCGCCCGTTCTGACGCTGGAAGAAGCGGACGCCCAGCGATTTCTCGGTGTATTTCACCAGCCGGCTGATGCCGGGCGCCGACACGTTCAGCAGTCTCGCAGCTCCGCCGATCGTGCCGGTCACCATCACGGCGCGGATCACCTCGACCTGGCGAAGCGTCATCATGTGCGAAGTCTTGCCTGTCGGAAGTCTTGCCTGTCGCTTGGCTGCGGCTGCGATGTGAATGCAGCTACACGTCGAAGAACACCGTCTCTTTGTCGCCCTGCAGATGGATGTCGAAACGATAGACGGCATTGCCGCCCGGCTGGCGCGTCGCGATCAGCGTGGCGCGGCGATCGGCCGGCACCAGCGCCAGTACGGGATCTGACGCATTGGCGGCCTCGCCGTCAAAATAGATCCGCGAATAATTGTGCAGCAGCATGCCGCGCGCGAACACGGCGAGCATGATATGCGGCGCCTGCGGCTTGCCGTCGGGATCGGCGACCTGCCCCGGCTTGATGGTGTCGAAGGCGTAACCGCCCTTCGCATCGGTCCCGATGCGGCCGAATCCTTTGAATGACGTATTGGGCAGCGCCCGCTTGTCCTGCGGGTCGGAGAAGCGCCCTTGCGCGTCGGCCTGCCAGATCTCCAGCATGCAATCCGGCACGACCGCGCCGTCGCCGTCGAACACCTGACCCTCGATGCGAATGCGCTCGCCCGACGTATCCGCCGTCACGAGATTGTTGGTGAACGCGTCGTTCCAGTCGTATTTGCCGTTCGAGGTCAGGCCGTAGGCGAAATACGGACCGACGGTCTGCGACGGGGTGACCCCGTCTGGCTTGGGCTGTTGCACTTACTTTTTCTCCATCGGCGTGGCGTTGCGCCCGCGCAGCACAATGTTGAAGCGGTAGCACAGCGCCCAATCCGGCTTTGTGTTCTCCAGATCGAACGCGGAAATCATCCGGTTGCGCGCCTTCTCGTCGGTGACCGAATTGAAGATCGGATCGAACGGAAACAAGGGATCGCCGGGGAAATACATCTGCGTGACGAGACGCGACACGAACGAGTGACCGAACACCGAGAAGTGGATGTGGGCCGGCCGCCAGGCGTTGTGGTGATTGCCCCAGGGGTAGGCGCCGGGCTTGATAGTGACGAAGCGGTAATAGCCTTGGGCGTCGGATTGCGCACGGCCTGCACCAGTGAAATTCGGATCGAGCGGCGCGGGATGCTGGTCGACGACGTGCACATAACGGCCGCAGGCATTGGCCTGCCAGAGTTCGACCAGCGTGTTCGGCACGCCGCGACCGTCTTCGTCGAGCACATGGCCGTGCACGATGATGCGCTCGCCGAGCGGCTCGCTTTTGCCCTGAATGGTGAGATCGTGATCGTTCTCGCGCACCGTCTCGTGGCCGTAGACCGGCCCGGTCAATTCCGACAGCGTATGCCGCATCGGAATCAGCGGCTTGGAGGGCGAGCGCTTGACCGTGCTCTTGTAGGCGGGGGACAGCCGCGGCGGATGCGCCGCGAGACTTTGCACTGGATAGACCAATGTCATGACGTATCCTTCCCTCGCCTTGCGCTCGCAGCGCAAAATTGCTTTGCAATTTTGTCGCTCAGCCGCGCCGCCGGATCATTATATGACATAACTAATTTGGGAAAGGCCTGTTTTTGGCCTTCCCAAACCGTTGGCTTAATTCACCTTTTCGATCGCGACCGCGACGCCCTGGCCGACGCCGACGCACATGGTTGCCAAGGCAAGCTTCCCGCCCCGCTTCTCCATGCCGTGTACTGCCGTCAACGCCAGCCGTGCGCCGCTCATGCCGAGCGGATGGCCGAGTGCGATCGCGCCGCCGTGCGGGTTGACGAAATCGGCGTCGTCCTGGACGCCCAATTGCCGGAGGCAGGCTATGCCCTGCGAGGCGAAGGCTTCGTTGAGCTCAATCAAATCGAAGTCGCTGATCTTGATGCCGAGCCGCTCCATCAGCTTCCTGGTGGCTGGCACCGGGCCGATGCCCATGATGCGCGGCGGCACCGCGGCGGATGCCAGCCCCAGGATGCGCGCCCGCGGCGTCAGCCCGTGCTTCTTCACGGCGGCCTCGGACGCCAGGATCATCGCGGCCGCGCCGTCATTGACGCCAGACGCGTTGCCCGCTGTCACCGTGCCGGGATTGCGCACGATCGGCTTCAGCTTGGTGAGACCTTCCAGCGTGGTTTCGGGACGCGGATGCTCGTCCTTGTCGACGGTGATCGGGCCGGCCTTGCCGCCGGGAACAGACACGGGCGTGATTTCCTCGGCGAAATAACCGGCCGCGATCGCGGCACCCGCGCGCTGCTGCGAGCGGATCGCCATCGCATCCTGGTCGGCGCGCGACACCTGGAATTCCTCGGCGACGTTCTCGCCGGTCTCCGGCATCGCATCGACGCCGTACTGCGCCTTCATCAGCGGGTTAATGAAGCGCCAGCCGATGGTGGTGTCATAGATCTCCGCCGAGCGCGCGAACGCTTCCGGCGCCTTGCCCATCACGAACGGCGCCCGCGTCATGGATTCGACACCGCCGGCAATCGCGAAATCGATTTCGCCTGATCGAATCGCCCGGCCTGCGGCGCCGACCGCATCGAGGCCCGATGCGCACAGGCGATTGAGGGTCTGGCCGGGAACCGATTCCGGAATGCCCGCCAGCAACAGTGCCATCCGCGCCACGTTGCGGTTGTCCTCGCCGGCCTGGTTGGCGCAGCCGAAAAACACCTCATCCACCTGCGCCCAGTCGAGATTGGGATGCTTCGCCATCAGCGCCTTGATCGGAACGGCGGCCAGATCGTCGGCGCGCACCTTGGCGAGCGCGCCGCCGAAGCGGCCGATTGGGGTCCGGACGGCATCGCAAATGAACACATCACGCATTGAATCTCTCCCTGAATGCCGGCCTTTAGGCGTTGAGCCCTATGGAACTGATGGCGAGTTTTAGGAGCGTGCCCGCGACAGGTCAATTGAGGCGTCATTCCCGGGTGGTGCTTTCGCGGGATGTCCGTCATGCCCTCAACGCTGACGTGATGAACCGGAGGGCGGTCGCCGTGGAAAAACTCTGACAACGCAGGTAAGGGAATAGGACCGGACGACGAAATTTTGTAGTTTGCCGCCCCTGGAGCCTCGGCCGGCTCCAGCTTCTCGCTTTGACGCGTTTTCTTCACGCGAACCGGTACCACTTCACTTGAAAACGCTCTGATGACGATCCAGCAATCCATCCCCGCCCCTGCGCCCCCCGAAGCCGCGCCTGCCGCTGATGCAAGTTCGCGCGTCACGCCGATGATGGAACAATACTTGGAGATCAAGGCCGCCCATCCCGGGCTCTTGCTGTTCTACCGGATGGGCGATTTCTACGAGCTGTTCTTCGAGGACGCCGAGATTGCCTCCAGGACGCTCGGCATCGTGCTGACCAAGCGCGGCAAGCATCAGGGCATTGATATCCCGATGTGCGGCGTGCCGGTGGAGCGCTCCGAGGATTATCTGCACCGGCTGATCAACGCCGGCCACCGCGTTGCGGTGTGCGAGCAGACCGAGAATCCCGCCGCGGCGCGCGCCCGCGGCAACAAGAGCGTGGTGGCCCGCGGCGTGGTCCGGCTGGTGACGCCGGGCACGCTGACCGAAGACACGCTGCTCGATGCGCGCACCAACAACTATCTGCTGGCGATCGCGCGCGCCCGCGCCTCCTCCGGCGGCGACCGCATCGGGCTTGCCTGGATCGACATTTCGACGTCCGAGTTCATGGTCACGGAATGCGCGACCGCGGAACTGGCGGCGACGCTGGCGCGAATCAATCCGAACGAGGCCATCGTCACCGACGCGCTCTACGGCGACGCCGATCTCGGCCCGCTGCTGCGCGAATTGCCGTCAGTGACGCCGTTGACCCGCGACGTCTTCGACAGCGCCACCGCGGAACGGCGGCTGTGCGACTATTTCGCGGTCGCGACCATGGATGGCCTGTCCGCGATGTCGCGGCTGGAGGCAACCGCGGCGGCCGCCGCCGTCACCTATATCGACCGCACGCAGGTCGGGAAGCGTCCGCCGCTGTCGCCGCCCTCGCGCGAGGCCGCCGGCACCACGATGGCGATCGACCCCGCGACCCGCGCCAACCTCGAACTGACCCGCACGCTGGCGGGCGAGCGGCGCGGATCGCTGCTCGACGCGATCGATTGCACGGTCACCGCCGCCGGCTCGCGGCTATTGGCGCAACGCCTCGCCGCGCCACTCACGGATAGCGCGGGAATTGCACGGCGGCTGGATGCGATTGCGGCCTTTGTCGCCGATAGCGCGGCGCGCGACGATATCAGAACAACGCTGCGCGCCGCGCCCGACATGTCGCGCGCCTTGGCGCGGCTGTCGGTCGGACGCGGCGGCCCGCGCGACCTTGCCGGCCTGCGCGATGGCATCCTCGCCGCCGACCAGGCACTGGCGCGGCTCGCGCAACTGGAGGCGCCGCCGCCGGAAATCATCGCCGTGATGGAGGCACTGCGCCGTCCCTCGCGCGCCCTCGCCCGCGAATTCGAACGCGCGCTCGCCGAGCAACTGCCGCTGATCAAGCGCGACGGCGGCTTCATCCGCGAGAACTATGAACCCGCGCTCGACGAGAGCCGTAACCTGCGCGACGCCTCCCGCCTTGTCGTCGCTGCGATGCAGGCGCGCTATGCGGATGACACCGGCATCAAGGCGCTGAAGATCCGCCACAACAACGTGCTCGGCTATTTCGTCGAGGTCACGGCGCAGCATGGCGACAAGCTGATGGCGCCACCCTTGAATGCGACCTTCATCCATCGCCAGACGCTGGCGGGGCAGGTTCGCTTCACCACGTCCGAACTCGGCGAGATCGAGGCCAAGATCGCCAATGCCGGCGATCGCGCGCTGAATCTTGAACTGGAAATTTTTGAGCGACTCTGCGCGATGGCGCTCGCCGCCAGCGACGATTTACGCGCCGCGGCGCACGCGTTTGCGCTGCTCGATGTCGCGACCGCGCTCGCAAAACTCGCGGTCGACGACAATTACGTGCGGCCCGAGGTCGATGGCTCGCTCGGCTTCGCGGTCGAAGGCGGCCGGCATCCCGTGGTCGAACAGGCGTTGAAGCGCAACGGCCAGCCGTTCATTGCGAACGCCTGCGATCTCTCACCGGGGCCTGCGCAGAAGTCCGGCCAGATCTGGCTGATCACCGGCCCCAACATGGCGGGCAAATCGACCTTCCTGCGGCAGAACGCGCTGATCGCGCTGATGGCGCAGATCGGTTCCTACGTGCCGGCATCGCGCGCGCGCATCGGCGTCGTCGATCGGCTGTTCTCACGCGTCGGCGCGGCCGATGATCTCGCGCGCGGCCGTTCCACCTTCATGGTCGAAATGGTCGAGACCGCCGTCATCCTCAACCAGGCCAGCGAACGCTCGCTGGTGATCCTGGATGAAATCGGCCGTGGGACTGCGACCTTCGACGGCCTGTCGATCGCGTGGGCTGCGATCGAGCATCTGCATGAAGCCAACCGCTGCCGCGCGCTGTTCGCCACACATTATCATGAGCTGACCGCGCTCTCCGCCAAACTGCCGCGGATGTTCAACGCCACCGTGCGCGTCAAGGAGTGGCAGGGCGACGTCGTGTTCCTGCACGAGGTGCTGCCCGGCTCGGCCGACCGCTCCTACGGCATCCAGGTCGCGAAGCTCGCTGGCCTCCCGCCAGCGGTGATCACGCGCGCCAAGTCGGTGCTGGCGAAGCTCGAAGCCCAGGACCGCGGCCAGACCGCCCGCGCGCTCGCCGACGACCTGCCGCTGTTCGCCGTCCCCTCCCGCGCCGCCGCGGAAGCCGCGCCACCGAGCGAGGCGGAGCAAATGATGGAAGCCGTGAAGGCGCTGCATCCCGACGAGATGTCCCCGCGCGAGGCGTTGGAGGCGCTGTATGCGCTGAAGGCGAAATTGCCGAAGGGGTAACGAGACCGTAGCCCGGATGAAGCGCAGCGCAATCCGGGAATCTCGCCAGCGGATCGGCCGACCCCGGATTTCGCTGCGCTTCATCCGGGCTACAGGAGTCGGCGCGCGGCCTTCCGTCGCCCGAGCCACCACAGGCCGAGATTCCACCCGACGCAGGTGGCCAGCGCCAGACTCAGCCCGATCGCCGAACCGAACTGCAACGCGGCGACATGCAGCACCGCAATCGCGATGCCGAGGCCGATCAAGCCCCAGGCGCTGTTGGCGAGCACGGCGGCGGTCGGCGGGCCGCCGATGCGCGGATGCAGGATCAGCATCATCGAGGTGAACACGATCGGGAACAGCGCGATCATGCCGCTGACTTTGGGGCCGACCCAGCTCGATGTGGTGACCACCGTCGCCACCAGCGTTGCGACCAGCGATGCGCGCAGCGGGATGTCGTACCAGCGGCGTCTGATCGGCGGCATTTTGGCGTGGCGATAGCGGGCGAGCAGCGGGACGCAGATGGCAAATGCAATAGCGTTCACGATGAGGCCGCCGATCAGCGACCATTGCACGGAGCGGATGATGGCGGCGAGCGCGAGCCATACGGCGACGGCCGAAAGGCAACTGAGCAGCGCGCCATGGCGCTGCGCCAGCACGACATAGGTCAGCCCGAGGAAGATCGTCGCGGCGTTGATCGGCAGGCTTGCCAGCGCGCCCTCGGCGATGAAGGCCGCGTCATGATCGAGCGCGAGGAACACGTAGGAGGGCCCGGCCGAGATCGGCAGCGTCGCGATCAGCGCGCCGATCACCGGGCCCGAGCGCTCGGTGACGATGGAAGCGGTCACCACGAACGCCGCAGTGATCGCCATGCGCAGGCCAAGCGTAAGGATGAAGGCGAGTTCGGGGGACATTCAGCATTCTCTCACCCTCCCCTGGAGGGGGAGGGTCGGCTTGCATGAGCGTAGCGAAATGCAAGACGGGGTGGGGTGATCTCTCAACTCGGGCACTGTTGGAGGTGGAGAGACCTTCACCCCGCCCCGCCGCGCGTTACACGCGCGTCGACCCTCCCCCTCCAGGGGAGGGTGTCACCTCATCACACCCGCTTCATCGATACCGAAATTTTCGGGCCGTTCCTGATGGTCTGGTAGACGACGCAATAGCGCTCGGTGAGTTTCAACAGCAGGTCGAGCTTGTCCTGCGGCGCGTCGGTGCCGATCTCGAAGCGCAGGCGGATTTCCTCGAAGCCGACCGGGGCTTCCTTGTCGACGCCGAGCGTACCGCGAAAATCGAGGTCGCCCTCGGCGATGACGGTGCCGCTTTTGAGCGGCACTTCGACAGCGGTGGCGACCGACTTCAACGTGACTCCGGCGCAGGCGACCAGCGCTTCCAGCAGCATATCGCCGGAGCAGAGCTCCAGGCCTGAGCCGCCGGTGGCGGGGTGCAGGCCGGCTACCGCCAGCGCGCGGCCGGTCTCGACCTTGCAGGCGATGCCTTCATTGTCGATCGAGCCCTTGGCCTTCAGTGTAATGACCGCGGCCGAGGGGTCCGACTTGTAGCGTTCCTTGATCGGGGCCTGCATCGCGCGAAGTTCGGCGGCGTCCATTTTGTTCTCCCGACTTTTGTTTGTGCATCGGATATAATGGGCTATCGGCGCGCTGTCATCACGGTCCTCCGCGGCCGACCCATGCGGCATGGGAAATCCACGCTTTTCCAACAGGTTATGGCTGGCATTCTAGCACGCGGCGGCATAGCTTTGATTTGACCTACAATCGCCCGTGACAGCCCCTGCGCCGTCCGATATCGGGATAGATCATGGATAGCGTCGTGACCGAGGACCGCTCCGGGGCGGATGAACGTTTCGATACCGCGCGGATCACCGCGGCGGTCGATGTCCTGGCCGAAAAACATGCCGGCCGCGAAGACGTGTTTCGCTCGGCGCTGGCGCAATTGCTCAAGGCCGAGATGATCGCGGCGCGCGCGACCGCGCAGGCCGTACTGCTGAAGGATCGCCACGGCCGCCGCTGCGCGGAGCGGCTGTGCTTCATGCAGGACGAAATCATCCGCATCCTCTACTCCGCCGCCACACGGCATCTCTATCGCTCGCATGTGCCCTCCGGCGCCGAGCGCATGGCCGTGGTCGCCACCGGCGGTTACGGACGCGGCCTGATGGCGCCGGAATCCGACATCGATCTGTTGTTCATCCTGCCCTACAAGCAGACCGCCTGGGGCGAGCAGGTCGCCGAAGCCATTCTCTATTGCCTGTGGGACCTGGGACTGAAGGTCGGCCACGCCACGCGCTCGGTCGACGAATGTATCCGCCAGGCGCGGGGCGACATGACGATCCGCACCGCGATCCTGGAGACGCGATTCTTGACCGGCGACCAACCGCTCTATGACGAACTGGTCGCGCGGTTCGACAAGGATGTGGTGCAGGGCACCGCTTCCGAATTCGTCACCGCCAAACTCGCCGAGCGCGAAGAACGCCACCGCCGCGCCGGCCAATCGCGCTACCTGGTCGAGCCCAACGTCAAGGACGGCAAGGGCGGATTGCGCGACCTGCACACGCTGTTCTGGATCGCCAAATACGTCTACCGCGTGCGCGAGACCGATGAACTGGTCGAACGCGGCGTGTTCGACGCGCAGGAGTACCGCACCTTCCGACGCTGCGCCGACTTCCTGTGGTCGGTGCGCTGCAACCTGCATTTCGTCTCGGGGCGCGCCGAAGAGCGGCTGTCGTTCGACATGCAGCGCGAGATCGCGGTGAGGCTCGGCTACACTTCGCATCCCGGCATGCAGGATGTCGAACGCTTCATGAAGCACTACTTCCTCGTCGCCAAGGACGTCGGCGATCTGACCGCGATCCTGTGCGCCAAGCTGGAAGACGAGCAGGCCAAGCCCGCGCCGGTGCTGAGCCGCATGGTGGCGCGGCTGCGGCCGAGCACCAAGCGGCGGCGGGTACCCGACAGCGACGACTTCATCATCGACAACAACCGCATCAACCTCGCCGCGCCCGACGTCTTCAAGCACGACCCGGTCAACCTGATCCGGATCTTCCAGCTGGCGCAGAAGAACAACCTCGCCTTCCACCCCGACGCGATGCGCACGGTGACGCGCTCGCTGAAACTGGTGAACGCCCAGCTTCGCGAAAATCCGGAAGCCAACCGGCTGTTCATGGAGATCCTGACGTCCGATAACGCCGAGACCGTGCTGCGGCGCATGAACGAGACCGGCGTGCTCGGTCACTTCATCCGCGCCTTCGGCAAGATCGTGTCGATGATGCAGTTCAACATGTACCACCACTACACGGTGGACGAACATCTGATCCGCTGCATCGGCTTCCTGCAGGAGATCGAGCGCGGCGGCAATGACGAGTTCACGGTTGCCAGCGACCTGTTCCGCAAGATCCAGCCCGAGCATCGAGCGGTGATTTACATCGCAACCCTGCTGCACGACGTCGCCAAGGGCCGCCCGGAAGATCATTCGATTGCAGGCGCCAGGGTGGCGCGGCGATTGTGCCCGCGGCTCGGCTTCAACACCGCCGATACCGAGCTGGTGGCATGGCTGATCGAGGAGCATCTGACGATGTCGACGGTGGCGCAGTCGCGCGACCTCTCCGACCGCAAGACGATCGAGAATTTTGCCGCCGTCGTGCAATCCGTCGAGCAGATGAAGCTTTTGACCATCCTGACCACAGCTGACATCAGGGGCGTCGGCCCCGGCGTGTGGAACGGCTGGAAGGCGCAGTTGCTGCGCACGCTGTATTACGAAACCGAGCCGGTGCTGACCGGCGGTTTCTCGGAAGTGAACCGCGCGCAGCGCATTGCGGTAGCGCAATCCGAATTCCGCGCCGCATTCACCGAATGGCCGGACGCCGAGCTCAACGCCTATATCGGGCGGCATTATCCGGCCTACTGGCTCAAGGTCGACCTGCAGCGGAAAATCCGCCAGGCGCGCTTCATCCGCGCCAGCGAGCAGGCCGGACATCAGCTCGCGATCAATGTCGGCTTCGACGAGGCGCGCGGCGTCACCGAACTGACGATACTCGCGACCGACCATCCGTGGCTGCTGTCGATCATTGCGGGCGCCTGCGCGTCCGCCGGCGCCAACATCGTCGACGCGCAGATCTACACGACCACCGACGGTCGCGCGCTCGACACCATCGCGATCTCGAGGGAGTACGACCGCGACGAGGACGAGGGACGGCGCGCCACCCGCATCGGCGAGATGATCGAGCAGGTGCTGGAAGGCAAGCTGCGGCTGCCCGAAGCGGTAGCCCGCAAGGCGGCCAACCGCGGCAAGGTGCGCGCTTTCGTGGTCGAGCCGGAGGTCACCATCAACAACCAGTGGTCGGACCGTTACACCGTGATCGAGGTTTCCGGCCTCGATCGCCCCGGCCTGTTGTATCAGCTCACCACCGCGATCTCGAAACTCAACCTCAACATTGCCTCCGCCCATGTCGCGACCTTCGGCGAACGCGCCCGCGACGTGTTCTACGTGACGGATTTGCTCGGCGCCCAGATCACCGCGCCGACCCGGCAGGCCGCGATCAAGAGCGCGCTGATTCATCTGCTCTCCAGCGAAGACAACGTCGCGCAGCCGGCGGCGTGATACGCAGTCCTGTAGGATGGGTGGAGCGAAGCGATACCCATCAATGCCGGTGCGTGTGGCGATGGGTATCGCTGCGCTCCACCCATCCTACGAATGGCATACCTTCGCGATCTCGCGGCGAATTGCGCCCGAGGTTTGTTTGAGAACTTCCCGCCTTCCTTGTCAGAGGGCGCAGGGAAGACCGGGTGCTTGCTGCACCCGCGGTCTCGCGTGCGATTTGCGCTAAAGAAAATGCACACGAGCATACAGGGCAGCGGAAACACTCCGGCCTTCCCTGCGCAATGGCTTTACGGCTTACTTCGAGCTCTCCCCGGTGAACGGCTTTCTTGCCACCGTCGCTCCACGAGGTAACCCCGTGAAACTTAGCGCCAGCACCGCGGCGTCAGGACCACACGACTTCGCCGTACGTGTCAGGCGCGTACGTCTAGCGCGCCTTCCGCGTCCATCGCATCTCACCGCACGTTCGTGACGATCGCGAGCGCCCCTCATCCGCCGTGAGACGGGCGGAGTTATGCGGCTGATTTGGCCTGCAAGTTAAGCGGAATATTTTTGCACGGAGGGCTGGACAGATTTTTGGTGATTTGCCCGTCGCGTTGCTTTGTCGCATGCACTTGAGCGAGATTGCCCTTGCATGCGAGGCAAATCACTATCGCGATCTAGTCGGTCTGTTTTGGATCGGCCCAACCCTGGAGCTCAAGAGCCGTCAGGCTCGCTGCAACGAAGGCCAGATAGTTTGCCTGGGAAACCAGAATGCCCAGGTCGAACAGAGCAAGCGTGGTTTCCCACAGCTTCTCTCTCGGCGCGTCGATGGCTCGCTTGCCTCCGTCGATGACGGACAACCGGAAGCCGCGCCCGCGCCTCCGATGCATTGCTTCGGGTTCGATGTCATCGGAGCAACAGATCAAGTGCAGGCGTGCTTTCGGCATATCAATCCCCAAATTTGCGGTCGGCGAGCGCGGGCTACGGGTTTGACAACTGCAACGAGACGTTTGCGTTCGGCGAGACGTCCGGTTGAAGGTCTCGCGTAAAGGCCTTTCCCGCAGGGCAATTTTTTAGAAAGTATGTGCCATCGGGTTACCCGATAAGCTTCATCATTGGAACAAAACGAACCATTGAACGGAGGTTGATCCACACATTACATTCGGTTGGCAGGATCATACCTAGGTTTGGGATCGCGATCCGGCCCACGGCGGGTGATGGGCACTCCCGGGAGGCGCATCGACGCACGCAGGGAACGCCTGGATCTTTATACCCATCCGAACGTCCAAAAGCTGCTAGTATGCGGCCTGTTAGGAGGGCGACGTTGTCGCCGCTGATGATGGTGATCACCTAGCGACGCAGCGCCGGCCCGGGATGGCCAAGCCTTTTGTGCTGCCTATGATGCGTAACCAGACGATAAAATCTTGGCGCTCGGCCGAGCAATGGCTGCTGGGCAGCATGGTGCTGGCGTTGGCTGCGGCGGCTTTCATCTGGCTTGTTCTCGGCCCCGCACCGGCGGCCCCGGCCTATTCGACTGCCGTCGTACTGCTCATCGCCTCGCTTCTCGCCTCCCTGATCATGATGCGCCGGGTGGGCAGTACCCGCAGGCAGATGGAAGCCGTGCTCCACGGCCGGGCGAGAGCCGAACAACGCGCGACAGAAGCGCTGCGTCATAGCGAAGCGCAATGGAAGGAGGTATTCGAGCACAACCCGGTGATGTATTTCATGGTCGACGCGTCCGGCACCGTCCTGTCCGTCAACACATTCGGCGCTGCACAACTTGGCTATTCCGTCAGCGAATTGCTTGGGCAATCCGTGTTGAAAGTCTTTCCCGCCGAAGAGCAACATGTGGCTCAGAGCAACGTTGCCATATGCCTGAAAAATATCGGCCAAACCCACAGTTGGGAGATCTGCAAGGTTCGCAAGGACGGTTCGTCGCTCTGGGTTCGTGAAAACGCCAAGGCCGTGCGGCGGCTGGACAATCAACTGATCGTCCTGATCGCATGCGAGGACGTCACCGAACGCAAGGAGGCTGAAAATGCCTTGCGGCAGAGTGAAATGTATCTGGCCGAAGCCCAGCGATTGAGCCGCACCGGCAGCTTCGGCTGGCGCGTCGCCAGCGGCGAACTCATTTGGTCGGAGGAAACATTCAGAATATTTGGCTACGACAAGGCCCCCTCCATCAAACACGCCACGGTTTTTCAGCGCGTTCATCCAGACGATCGTGCGCGGGTGGAACAGACCATCGACCGCGCATCCCGCGACGGAAAGGACTTCGCGCACGGATATCGATTGCTGATGCCCGACGGCTCGGTCAAACATGTCCATGCCACCGCGCATGCTGTAACAGATGCGTCGGGCGAGATCGAACTTGTCGGAGCGGTGACTGATATCACCTCCCGCAAGCGAGCCGAAGTGGAATTGCATGAAGCGCTGGCGAACCTCGCGCATGTCACGCGCGTGACTGCGCTGGGCGAGCTCGCCGCGTCGATCGCCCATGAAGTGAATCAGCCGCTCGCCGCCGTCGTCACCAATGCCGCCGCATGCCTGCGCTGGCTCGACCGCGAGCCTGCCAACCTGAAAGAAGCGCGCAGCACCCTGCAATCGATCGTCGCGGACGGTAATCGGGCGGGCGAAGTGATCCAGCGCGTCCGTGCGCTCGTGGACAAGACTGCCGATCAGAAGGCGCCGCTCCAGATCAATGACGTCGTCAACGAGGTCATCAGCCTCGTGCAGCATGAGCTGTTCAGCCACCGGGTGGCGCTGCGGCTGGAACTTGCCCCCGCCCTCCCCCTGGTCGTCGCCGACCGGATCCAGCTGCAGCAAGTCATCCTCAACCTCGTCATCAACGGGATCGAAGCGATGCAGTCGGTCAAGGACCGGCTGCGCGAGTTGGTGATCCGGACGCAACAGGATGAGACAAGCCAGGTTCTGGTTACGGTGAGCGACTGCGGCGTCGGCGTGGCCGCCGAGAATGCCGATCGGCTGTTCGATGCCTTCTTCACCACCAAGTCCAGCGGCATGGGCATGGGGTTGTCGATTTGCCGCTCGATCGTCAGTGCACACGAAGGACGGCTATCAGCCTCGGCCAATGCCGGTCCCGGCGCGACGTTTCAGTTCACCTTGCCATTGCATCAGGAGGACAATACGTGACCGGCCGCCCAGCATCGCCTTCCACCCTCGCAAGCGCCGAGGAACCGGTCGTCTACGTGATCGACGACGACGCATCGGTGCGCGTAGCACTGAGCAATCTTTTCCGGTCGGTGGGCTTGCGGGTGGAAGTGTTCGGTTCGGCTCACGAGTTTCTGCAGAGCACGCTTCCGAACGTTGCCAGCTGTCTGATCCTCGACATCAGGCTGCCCCGGTTGAGCGGCCTCGACTTTCAGGCCGAGCTGGCGAAGGCCGATATCCGCATTCCAATCATCTTCATGACGGGTCACGGCGATATCCCGATGACGGTCAGGGCGATGAAGGCCGGAGCCGTCGACTTCCTGACCAAGCCATTCCGCGACCAGGACATGCTGGATGCCGTAACCACGGCAATCGAGCGCGACCGGGTTAGCCGCGATGAAGCCAGGATGCTCTCGGGCTTGCAGGCTCGTTTCGCGACCCTGACCCCGCGGGAACGGGAGGTGATGGCTCTGGTCACGTCCGGCCTCATGAATAAGCAGATCGCCGCCGAAATCGGCATTGCCGAGATCACCGTGAAGATACACCGCGGGCACATCATGAGGAAAATGGCTGCGAAGTCGTTGCCCGATCTGGTCAGGATGGCCGAGCTACTCGGGATTGGGCCCGCATCGGGCGGGCAGCAAACCTAAGTATGATTCTCCGACCGTGATTTGCGGCGCACTCTCCCGGTATGCGGCGGCACGGCAAAGGACAGCCTCTGGTCGTCTCCAGGAAAAATCTCCTTGTCCAACCCACCAGTCATATCGATCATCGATGATGATGGCTCGGTTCGCGCCGCCACCCGGAATCTCGTCAGGTCGCTTGGCTACGTCGTCCATACATTTGCCTCGGCCGAAGATTTCCTGCGATCGCCGCACTTCAACGAAACATCGTGCGTGATAACCGATGTCAGAATGCCGGAGATGAGCGGGTTAGATCTGCAAGCCCACTTGCTGACCAAGGGCCAGACCTTTCCCTTCATTTTCGTCACGGCCTTTTCCGTCGAAGGCGATCGCGATCGGGCCCTGAAGGCGGGAGCAACCTGCTTCCTGAGCAAGCCATTCGACGGGGAGACCCTGATCGAATGCCTCGAAACCGCGCTGGCTCAGAACGGCGCGGCAGCGAGCAAATGAGCCGATCCGGCGCTGCGCGAACCATCTATACGCATGGATGATCTCGCCAAACATCTAGACAAGTTGAAGAAAAGCGGTGGCGGCGCGAGACTTCGCATTGTCGCTCCTCGAGAGAACGAGGCGACAGCAATGCATCACATTCTGATCGGCAAGTGGCAATTCCTCAGAAGGAGGTCGCCATGCATTTAGAACCGCGCTGCGCACATTGCGACAGTGAGGACCCGAAAATCATCTCTCTGCGGGATCCTGCACGTGAACGCTACTGCGGACGCTTCTGTCTCGACAAGGGTCACGAGAATTTCATTCGCTGGATACGGCGTACTAATGCGGAGGTCGCGTCATGACCAATTGTTGCGGAAATCCGGAATGCAAGCGCCCCTTCGGGCTGGTTCGGCGCAGCTGGTACTTCGAGCAATTTTGCTCGATGAAGTGCCGCGAGCTCTACAAGCGGCAGCAGGAGCGCAACCGGGCCTATTGGAAATGGCTCTATAAATGTCCTGAAGCGTCGGTCGCGGCAAGAAACTGATCCAGCCACGGGTGGAGCGGACACCCAAGGAGCCATCATGACGACAGTGTATGCGATGCTGGCGGGCGCGATACTCGCCTGGGCGCCCACGGTTCTTGTGTTCATCTATATCGTGCGGGACATGCGAAACACACGAGGCCTCGATTAAACTATGACGGGTCCTCAAGCACACCTCCCAGCCGCTTGATCGACCCGTCCCCTTTTTGAATCCGAGCGCCCTCATGCATCAACAGCCAGCGCTTGCGCTCCAGCCCACCACCGTACTTCACCAGCGAACCGTTGCCGCCGATCAGGCGGTGACAGGGCACGACCACGCTGATCGGATTCGAGCCATTGGCGTGGCCGACGGCGCGGACGGCTTTGGGCATCCGAAGCTTCGCGGCGAGCGCGCCGTAGCTCAACGTGGTGCCGGGTGGGATCTTCGGCAGCGCTTGCCAGACCTTTTGCTGGAACGGCGTGCCGGCGACACGCCATTCGATCGTAGCGAGGCGGTCGAGGTCGCCCTTGAAATAGCCGGTCAATGCGGCGCGCAGTTCGCGTGGCGCGGGCGCATTCCTCATCTCCACCACGCCATAATGCAGGCGCAGCAACTGCTTCATGCGCGGCTCATAATCCTCCCAGTCCAGCGCGCGGAGCAGGCCATCCGCATCGCTGACCAATAGCGCCGTCCCGATGGGCGTCGGCAGGCGGTCGAGGTTGAAGCTCTCTGGCATCGTCATCATTCCCTGAAAAATATCGGCGAGCGCCCCCGCATTTTTCACGCGCGCCGTGTTAGCGTCCACCCGAATTCCGCTGCCGGTTGGGGGACCGCAACATGATCTTCATCGCCAATTTTCTGGTCGCGGTGGTTGCCGCGCTGCATGTGTTCTTTCTCGTGCTGGAGATGTTTCTCTGGGACAAGCCGCTTGGCCTGAAGATCTTCCGCAACGGAATCGAGAAGGCAAGGGATTCTGCGGTGCTGGCCGCCAACCAGGGCCTGTATAACGGCTTCCTGGCCGCGGGCCTCGTCTGGGGCCTGCTCCACCCCAATCCGGGCTTCGCCTTCCAGATCAAGGTGTTCTTTCTGCTCTGCGTAATCGCGGCAGGCGCCTATGGCGCGGCGACCGTCAGCCGCCGGATTCTCTACGTGCAGGCGGCGCCCGCGGCGCTCGCTATGGTCCTGCTCTGGCTGGCGTGAGAGGCTCACCTTTCCGTCACTGCCTTGCGTTGCCGAATCCGTTCCGCCACACTCGCTGTCAACGATGACGGCTGGCCATCCGAACCGGTGACCGGACATGATCATCGGTCAACACAACGGAGGCAGCGACATGCGAAGTGGCATTCTCCATCTGCTTGCAGGCGCGGCGGTTGCGATCGCGCTATCGGCGACATCCGCAAGCGCGCAGAAGAAGTACGATACCGGCGCGAGCGATACCGAGATCAAGATCGGCCAGACTGTTCCATTCTCAGGCCCGGCTTCCGCCTATGCCGGCATCGGCAAGACGCAGGCTGCCTATATGCGGATGATCAACGAAAAGGGCGGCATCAACGGCCGCAAGGTCAACCTCATTCAGTATGACGACGCCTACTCGCCGCCGAAGGCCGTCGAGCAGGTCCGCAAGCTGGTCGAAGGCGACGAGGTGCTACTCACCTTCCAGATCATCGGCACGCCGTCGAACGCCGCCGTCCAGAAATATCTCAATTCGAAGAAGGTGCCGCAGCTACTGGCGGCGACCGGGGCATCGAAATTCACCGATCCGAAGAACTTCCCCTGGACGATGGGCTACAATCCCAACTACCAGTCCGAGGGGCGCATCTACGGGCAATATATCCTCAAGAACCATCCCAACGCCAAGATCGGTATCCTCTATCAGAACGACGATCTCGGCCGCGATTATGTCACCGGCCTGAAGGAAGCCCTCGGCGGCAAGGCGGCGACGATGATCGTCGCCGAAGCCTCCTATGAACTGACCGATCCGACCATCGACTCGCAGATCGTCAGGCTGAAGGCTGCGGGGGCCGACCTGCTCTACGACGCCTCGACGCCCAAATTTGCCGCGCAGGCGATCAAGAAGGTTGCGGACCTCGGCTGGAAGCCGGTCCACATCCTCGACATCAATGCGAGCCCGATCTCCGCTACACTCAAACCCGCGGGCCTCGATATTTCAAAGGACATCATCTCGACCAACTACGGCAAGGATCCGGGCGATCCGCAGTGGAAGGACGATGCCGGCATGAAGGCCTATTTCGCCTTCATGGACAAATATTATCCTGAAGGCGACAAGCAAAACACGGTCAACATTTACGGTTATGGGACCGCGGAACTGTTGGTGCATATCCTGCAGCAATGCGGCGACGATCTCACCCGCGAAAACATCATGAAGCAGGCAACAAGCCTGAAGAACGTTGTTGGCAGCCTGTCGCTGCCCGGAATGGTCATCAATACGTCGCCTACCGACTACCGCATCAACAAGCAGATGCAGATGATGAAATTCAACGGCGATCGCTGGGAACTGTTCGGCCCGATCATCGAGGATGCCGGACCTGCCGGTTAGCACCCTGCCCCTGATTCAAGGACAGAAGCCGTCGGCATCACCCACGATGCCGGCGGCTTTGTTTTGAGGCCCGCAACGCCGCGCGGCCGTGCATCATTTTGCGGCTGACACACGTAATGGATTCTTTTTGAGCAGACGGAACCCGACCCCGAAATTATCCGGGGTTTCGATGCCTTGCATTGCAACATGCCTTCCGCCACTATTGTGGCAGCGACGGCATCCGTGCGGCCAAATGAAGCTCGCGGTAAGATCATCGGCTCAATCAAAAACACACGAGGAACGCAGCATAATGAAGAAGAGTATTTTCCATTTGGTCACCGGGACGGCGCTCGCATTTGCGCTGTCGGTCTCGACGGCTTCCGCGCAGAAAAAATACGACACCGGCGCGACCGACACCGAGATCAAGATCGGCCAGACCAATCCATTCTCGGGCCCGGCCTCCGCCTATGCCACCATCGGCAAGACCCAGGCCGCTTATATGAAAATGATCAACGATCAGGGCGGCGTGAACGGCCGCAAGATCAACCTGATCCAGTATGACGACGCCTACTCGCCGCCCAAAGCAGTCGAGCAGGTGCGCAAGCTGGTCGAGAGCGACGAAGTGCTGCTCACGTTCCAGCTCCTCGGCACGCCCTCGAACGCGGCCGTGCAGAAATACCTCAACTCGAAGAAAGTGCCGCAGCTGTTCGCCGCGACGGGCGCCTCGAAGTTCACCGACCCGAAGAACTTCCCCTGGACGATGGGCTTCAACCCCAACTACTTCGTCGAAGGGCGCATCTACGGCCAGTACATCATCAAGGAATACCCGAACGCCAAGATCGGCGTGCTCTATCAGAACGACGACCTCGGCAAGGATTATCTGAACGGCATCAAGGCCGGCCTCGGCGACAAGGCGGCGAAGATGATCGTGGCGGAAGCTTCCTACGAAGTCGCCGATCCGACCATCGACTCGCAGATCCTCAAGATCAAGGATGCAGGCGCGGACCTATTCTTCTCGGCAACCACGCCCAAGCAGGCGGCGCAGGCCATCAAGAAGATCTACGAGCTTAACTGGAAGCCGGTGCACATCCTCGACATCAACGCCACCTCGGTCGGCGCGGTGATGAAGCCGGCGGGGCTCGAAGCCTCCAAGGGCGTGATCAGCGTCAACTACGGCAAGGATCCGCTCGATCCGACCTGGAAGGACGATCCGGGCATGAAGAAGTATTTCGAGTTTATGGCGAAGTACTATCCGGATGGTGACAAGGACTCGAGCTTCAACTCCTATGGCTACATGACCTCGCAGCTGATGATCCATGTGCTCAAGGCGTGCGGCGATAATCTGACCCGTGAGAACGTACTGAAGCAGGCCACCAACCTGAAGAACGTTCAGCTCGACCTGCTACTGCCGGGCATCTCGGCCAACACCACGCCGACCGACTACCGCGTCAACAAGCAGCTTCAGATGATGAAGTTCAACGGCGAGCGTTGGGAAATGTTCGGCCCGATTCTCGAGGACGCAGGCCCGGCGGGTTAGTCGCGGCAACCCAATCGAAACGATCGGCGGAAAGAAGCGGTCGGCGGCCCCTCGGGGCCGCCGATTTTTTTGAACGCTACTCCGGAATCTCCCCAAACGTCTTGCCGACGGGCAGCACCGCGTGCCGGATCAGGCGGGAATCCTCCACCGCGGCCTGGCGGTGCTTCACCGCTTCGCGGTAGACGGGATCGCGGATCATCTCGGCGAACGCGGCGACGCTTGGATATTCGGCGATGAAGCAGTGATCCCAGCGCTCCGCCTCGGGCCCGATCAGCATCAGCTCGAACCTGCCCTGCCAGACAATGCGGCCGCCGAGCCGTTCGAACACCGGGCCGCTTTCGCGCCCATAGGCCGCGTAGGCTTCCGCGCCGGTCGCCTTGCGGCCGTCGGGATAGGCGGCCAGCGCGCGTAAGCGAACCAGATTGAGCATGTGGATGGGACCCGGCCGGTCATTGGCCTTGAATTGCGCGAACACTTCCTTGGTCGGATCGATGTGGCCCATGCAAATTTCCCCTGAGCGCGCTGTGGTTTGCAGCCATCTTAATATGGGCCCGCCGCACCTCCTAATCCCGCATTAACCTTTCCGTAACCGTCCCTTAAACAGCCCCCGCTACCCTGCGGCGAGACGGGTGTGAACGGCGTTTGTCATGGCGTGGGGACGGAAAAAGAGCGGCGGACGCAAGGAACCGCTGTTTGGGCTTCCGGCAGCGCTCGCGGACTTGCGGCTTTCACCTGAGGATCGCATTCCAGCCGCCGTCGACGACGACAAACCGAAGAAATCAGTGCCCAGGCGCAAACACGAAGAGGACGACGACGAGCCGCCGCGCGAGCGCAAGCCGCGCGCGGCTAAAGGCGGCGCCAAGCGGCGCGCGAAATCGCGCGGCCGGTTCAGGTTCGGCCGGCTGATCTATTGGGGCGCGGTGCTCGGCCTGTGGGCGGCGATCGCGATCATCGGCGTCGTGGTCTGGGTCGGCGCGCATTTGCCGGCGATCCAGTCGCTGGAAATTCCAAAGCGTCCGCCGACGATCCAGATTGTCGGCGTCGACGGCAGCCTTCTGGCCTCGCGCGGCGAAATGGCCGGCACCAATGTCGCGCTGAAGGACCTGCCGCCGTATCTGCCGAAGGCGTTCATCGCCATCGAGGATCGCCGCTTCTATTCGCATTACGGCATCGACCCCGTCGGCATCGCGCGCGCGGCCGTCGCCAACGTCATGCATCGCGGCGTGTCGCAGGGCGGCTCGACGCTGACGCAGCAGCTCGCGAAGAACCTGTTCCTGACCCAGGAACGCACGATGGCGCGCAAGCTGCAGGAAGTGGAGCTTGCGCTGTGGCTGGAGCGCAAGCACTCCAAGAACGAAATTCTCGAGCTCTATCTCAACCGCGTCTATTTCGGTTCCGGCGCTTATGGCGTCGAGGCGGCTTCGCAGCGCTATTTCGGCAAATCGGCGAAAAACGTCACGGTCGCGGAGGCCGCGATGCTGGCCGGCCTCGTCAAGTCGCCATCGCGGCTGGCGCCGAACCGCAACCCCGAAGGCGCGGAAGCGCGCGCTCAGATCGTGCTCGCGGCGATGGCGGAAGCCAAATTCATCAGCGACGCGCAGGCCAAGGCCTCGATCGGACATCCCTCCTACAAGGTGAAGCCGGCCGGCGCCGGCACGGTCAATTACGTCGCCGACTGGATCGGCGAGGTGCTCGACGATCTCGTCGGCCAGATCGACCAGAGCATCGTGGTCGAAACCACGATCGATCCGAAGCTGCAGAGTGTCGCGGAAGCCGCCATCATCGACGAGCTCGCCGCGAAGAGCGTGAAGTTCAACGTCACCCAGGGCGCGCTGGTGGCGATGACGCCCGAGGGCGCGGTGCGAGCGATGGTAGGCGGCCGGAACTATGCCGACAGCCAGTATAACCGCGCCGTGACGGCAAAACGCCAGCCAGGCTCGGCGTTCAAACCGTTCATCTATCTGACGGCGATCGAAGGCGGCCTGACACCGGAATCGATCCGCCAGGACGCGCCGCTGGATCTCAAGGGCTGGCGGCCGGAGAACTACACCCATGAATATTTCGGCGCAGTGACGCTGACACAGGCGCTGGCGATGTCGCTCAACACGGTCGCGGTGCGGGTCGGCCTCGAAGTCGGGCCGAAGAACGTGGTGCGGACCGCGCACCGGCTCGGGATTTCATCAAAACTCGAGGCCAATCCCTCGATCGCGCTCGGCACCTCGGAAGTATCCGTCATCGAACTGGTCGGCGCCTATGCGCCGTTTGCCAACGGCGGGCTCGGCGTCTCCCCGCATGTCGTGACCAAGATCCGCACCAGTGAAGGCAAGCTGCTGTATGCGCGGCAACCCGACCGGCTCGGCCAGGTGATCGAGCCGCGCCATGTCGCGATGATGAACACGATGATGCAGGAGACGCTGCTCTCGGGCACCGCGCGCAAGGCGGAGATTCCGGGCTGGATGGCCGCCGGCAAGACCGGCACCAGCCAGGATTTCCGCGACGCCTGGTTCATCGGCTACACGGCCAACCTCGTCACCGGCGTCTGGCTCGGTAATGACGACAACTCGCCGACCAAGAAGGCGACCGGCGGCGGCCTGCCAGTGGAAGTGTGGACCCGCTTCATGCGGTCAGCCCATCAGGGCGTGGCAGTGGCGGGCTTGCCGAACTCACAGCGCGGCGGCTTCATGTCGAACCTGTTCCAGACCGCGTCGCAGACCAGCGCAGCGCCGCAGCCGGCACCGGTCCCACAGGGCGGTGGATATCGGCCAGCGCCGGCGCGAACGTCCGCGCCGCCACCCAACCCATCGGCACGCCCGGAAGCGGCAGCGGGATTGGATGGCTGGCTGGTGGACCGGCTGTTCGGGCGGTAGGCAGTTAGTAGCGGGCGAGGCTACGATCCGAATTATTCGGCGTCGTCCCTGCGAACGCAGGGACCCATACGCCGCGGCCTATCAGTGGGCGATGGTGTCGGCTATCTTCGTAACAATGGGCGACTGTGGTTATGGGTCCCTGCTTTCGCAGGGACGACGAGACATCCTAATCCTAGATCACGTAGCGATGCGGGTCGTGGAAGCGGCTAGCTGGCAAAGACGACCCGCGTTTCCACCGAAACGCGCCGGTACAAATCCTCGACGTCGTCGTTCACGAGCCGGATGCATCCGGACGCGACCAGATGGCCGATGGTCTTGGGCGAATTGGTGCCGTGAATGAGCAGCCCCGGCTTGTCCAGCAACAGCGCGCGTGCGCCGAGGAGGCTGCCGGGACGGCCGGCCGCCGCGAGCAACGCGTCAGCGTCCTTTGTGTTCGCGCCCGAAGATCGCCAATCAGGCCATTCAAGCTTGTTCATGACGCGAGACAGGCTGCCTCCCTTCAGGCATTCCTGCGCAATCCCGATCCCGTAACGGCGCGCGGAATTGTTGGCGTCGATCAGATAGAGAAAGCGGTTTTCCCGATCGACCACAATCGAGCCGGGAACGACGGTGGTGCGGTAGAACACCACTTGCCGCTGCAGCGCAAACGGCAGGACTTCGCCCGAAGAGCCGCCATCAACGCCAGGCTTCAGGTCCGCTACGACGACATCTTCTCGCCCGCGCAGCTCTTTCGGCGATGACGTCTTCACGCTGGCTGCGACGATGGCGGGGCCTTTGGTTACGACAAAGCCGTAGACCAAAGCCGACAGGGCGATGACGACAGCGACCGCGCCGGCGCCAATGACGATCGGCTTCCAGCTCCTTCCTGTCGACAATGTTTCGCTGATTGCCGCCGCAGAGCTCGCCTCCTCGGCGGCGATGTCATCCTCGATCCGCCGGACGGCGTCTTCGAGCGCGGCGGTATGAGATGCAGCGGCCTCGCGCGTGAGGTGGGATCTCGTGATAAGGCTGAAGGCATCCTTGTAAATCTGGTCGCGCGCGATGGCGTCCTTGCCTGCAACCGCCTTCATCAGCAGCGAATAATAGTCCACGGTCATGGTCTGACCCCTGAAGAACTACCTGACGGGAGGCGCGTATTGGATTCCGCCCTGGGTCCAGAGCGCGTTCAATCCGCGCGGGATGCTGAGCCTCGACTGCGTTCCAACGTTTCTCTCATAGATCTCTCCGTAATTGCCGACCGCGCGGACGGCGCGCGCGGCCCAGTCCTTCGCAACGCCCAACTGCTCGCCAAATTCGCCTTCGGTGCCGACCAGCCGCCTGATGTTGGGGTTGGGAGATTTCACCGCATCGTCGATCGTCGCCGACTTGACGCCCAGTTCCTCGGCATTGATCAGCGAATAGAGTGTCCACTTGACCAGATTGAACCACTGGTCATCGCCTTGCCGCACCGCCGGCCCGAGCGGCTCCTTTGAAATGACTTCGGGCAGGATGATATGGCTGTCGGGCGCTGACAGCTTGAGGCGCTCGGCGTAGAGCTGCGAAACGTCGCTCGTCAGCACGTCGCATTTGCGATCGTCATAGGCCTTCAAACTCTCTTCCGCGGTGCCGAGCGCCAGCACCTTCAGCGCCATGTCGTTGGCGCGGAAATAGTCCGTCAAATTCAACTCGCTGGTGGTGCCGGTCTGGGTGCAAACCGTCTTGCCGCCAAGCTGCAAGGCGGTGTCGATCCCGGCATCCCGGCGCAACAGAAAGCCCTGGCCGTCGTAATAGGCGACGCCGGTGAACATCAGGCCGAGCGAACTTTCCCGTGACATCGTCCATGTCGAGTTACGCGACAATACGTCGATCTGGCTCGACTGCAGCGCCGTGAAGCGCGCCGCCGCATCGAGCGGCATGAACGTCACCTTGGCGGGATCGCCGAAAATCGCCGCCGCCACGGCGCGGCAAATGTCGACGTCAAAGCCGGTCCACGCGTTCTTGTCGTCCATGCTGGAAAAACCCAGCAGCCCCTGGCCGACGCCGCAATTGAGCATGCCGCGCTCCTTGACCGCTTTCAGCGTCTGCGCGCCGGCGGGATGGCCGCCCGCAACGACGAAGGCCAGCAATAAGAGGAGCGGGAGGATTAGAGGCCGTTTCTTGAAATCACGCATTTGAACCTCGCGATCGGTAGCGCCTCCGCCGCCTTCAGCCGAAGGGACATCCGCAGGCTAACACAACCGGAAGGGTTCCCAATGCCTGGCCGGCTCGTGGATGGCTTGCAGATGCCGAACCCGCAAACCAATCCGTCGTCCCTGCGTTCGAACGCAGGGACCCATACGCCGCGGCCGGCGTAATGGGTACGACCGAAGACAACTTCGCTTCCGCAAGCTACGGCGATATGGCTAACGCGGGCGTCTACGACCACGCTTTCTCGATAGATCACGCGGTATGGGTCCCTGCGTTCGTTCGCAGGGACGACGAGGAACTAATCCTCGACCCCGTAACGATGCAAATCGTTGCCGTAGGTGTCGAGCCAGCGCTTGGCACGTTCGACATGGTCGCAGATACGGCCGACGACACGCCAGAACCTGGGCGAGTGGTTCATCTCGACCAGGTGCGCTACCTCATGGGCGGCGAGATAGTCCAGCACATAGGGTGGCGCGAGGATCAATCGCCAGGAATACGACAATGAGCCGGCCGAGGTGCACGATCCCCAGCGGCTGGACTGGTCGCGGATCGACACCCGCCTGACCCGCACGCCGAGATCCGCCGCATAGGCGAGCGATGCCTTGTGCAGGTCCTTGCGCGCTTCGCGCTTGAGAAAGTCGTGGACGCGCCGGTCCATGTGGTCGGCGCCGCCGGCCACGCACAGAATCTTATCGCCGCTGTCGCGGGTTTCGGTCCACACCGTGCCGCGCTCACCGGCGCGATGCACGATCCGGTGCGGCACACCGCGCAACGGTATGACAGTGCCGGCCTGAAACGGTGCGGCCTTCGGTAGACGGCCGAGACGGGCGGCGATCCAGCCGCCGTGAAGCTGCGCAAAATCCTTGGCTTCCATGATCGTGCCGCGCGGCGGCATCGTCAGGATGGCTTCGCGATCCGTTGGATGAATGCGCAAGGTGTATCGCCTCGCGCGGCGGTGCCGGCGCAGCCTGATCGCAAAGACTTGCGAGCCGTGCTTGACCAAAAGAGTCGCGGGTTCGGCGGGCCGCCGATAAAGGAGGGCGCGAGTAGCCATATCTTGGAGTCCGGGGAGCAGGAGTTCGCCCGGATTCTGCCATATCCGCCGCCAGGGAAATCGCATCTAAATCGCTCGGCGTAAAAACAAATCATTTGCCCAATATACAGGGGCTGGCAGCCAAATTACGTCTACCGGCAGGGGTTGGAACCCAAAATTTTGGCTGGAACCAGGGGTCAAAAACGGCCTCAAGAAGTGAGTCTGAACTCACCCCTTGATTCGACCGGAAATTGGAATGTTTGAATCTATTCAGCAACTTATCGGGGCATCAGAATCGATGCAGCCTGGACACTATTCGGCTGCACGGACCAACGTTGGCTTGGTTTTGGCCGCTGATATCTTCGTATCCGCCAGTGACATCACCGTGTTAGCCGCCAACATCATGAAATCGGAGATGCGCGGCACGATTTCGGAACGGAATCGCGAACCGTTGAACACTCCGTAGTGTCCAACGCCCTTTTGCACGTAATGCACGCGACGATGATCGGGAATTGCGGGGCACAGCGCGTGCGTCGCTTCGGTCTGGCCGAGCCCGGAGATGTCGTCGTTTTCGCCTTCCACTGTCATCAGCGCCACGCGCCGGATCTGCGACGGATCGACCGGCTTGCCGCGATGGGTCATCTCGCCCTTGGGCAGCGCGTGCTTGACGAAGACGAGGTCGACGGTCTGCAGATAATACTCCGCCGTCAGATCCATCACCGCGAGATATTCGTCATAGAATTCGCGGTGCTTGTCGACCATGTCGCCGTCGCCCTTCACCAGGTTGTTGAACAGGGCCTTGTGCGCGTCGGTGTGGCGATCGAGGTTCATGGTGATGAAGCCCGAGAGCTGCAAAAAGCCCGGATAGACGTCGCGCATCACGCCGGGATGCGGGAACGGCACCTTGGTGATGACATGGTTGCGGAACCATTCGATGCCGCGCTCGCCCGCAAGGTTGTTCACGGAAGTAGGATTGCGGCGGGTATCGATCGGGCCGCCCATCAGCGTCATCGACAGCGGCACGAAGGGATCGCGCGCGGCTTCCATCACGGAAACCGCCGCCACCACCGGCACCGAGGGCTGGCACACCGCGATCACATGCATGTTGCCGCCGAGCACGTGCAGCATCTCGATGACGTAATCGACATAGTCATCGAGATCGAAGCGGCCCTCGGTGAGAGGAACCATGCGCGCGTCGGACCAGTCGGTGATATAGACCTCATGCGTCGGCAGGAACGCCTCGACCGTGCCGCGCAACAGCGTCGCGTAATGGCCGGACATCGGCGCCACGATCAGCACGCGCGGATGGGGGCTGCGCAGCGGCCGGGTCAGCTTGCGATCGAAATGCAGCAGACGGCAGAACGGCTTTTCCCAGATCGAGCGGACCTCGACCGGCGTGCGGACGCCGTTGACCTCGGTGAAGTCGAGCCCCCATTCGGGCTTGCCGTAACGGCGGGTGGTGCGTTCGAATAATTCGCAGGCCGCGGCGATCGATTTGCCGAATTGGGTGTGCGACCAGGGATTCAGCGGGTTTTGAAACAGGATCTTGGTGGCGTCGGTCACGGCGCGTGCCGGGTTGAGCGACGCATGGCCCAATTCGTACATCCAGTACATCGGCGTCGTAAGCGCCGGACTGCCTTCGGCCACTAGGGGCGGTGCGCCGCCAAACTCACCAATCGGCATTTTAATTCTGACCTCTGTTTGCGCCGCAGCATAGTGCAGAATGCGTAATATTGCGTCAATGGACCGATTAGTTATGTCCACGCGCCAAAAGGCCTAAAGCCCCCGTGAATCCACGGGAAACTGTGACTTATTCGCCACCCCCGAGCAAAGATCCGTGAAGTTTGGCACTGCGCAAAAGGGCGAGAAAGATCGCAAAGGAGGCAACGAACAGCACCGCGTTGATGCCAAGCGACCAGACCATCAGGTCGGCCCTGAAGACGCGATCGATCAAGAGCGCGCGCATGCCCTCGAACACATAGGTCGGCGGCAGCGTCCAGGCGATATATTGCAGCCAGGTAGGTAGCACCTCGACCGGATAATAGATGCAGGCGAGCGGCATCAGGCCGAACATCATCGTCCAAACGATGCTCTCGGCCCCTAACCCGTTGCGCAGCACCAGGCCGGACACGAAAATTCCGACCGACCAGCTCGTGAAGATCAGGTTGCAGAAGAACGCGATCAGCGGCAGGCCGATCGCGAAAAAATTGAAATCGAAGAAGAACAGCGCCAGCAGCGTCATCGGGATCACGCCGATCGCAAGCCTGATCAGGCTCATGATCATCAGCGAGATCAGGAATTCGATCGGCTTCAACGGGCTCATCATCAGATTGCCGAGGTTGCGCGCCCACATCTCCTCGAGGAACGAGATCGAAAAGCCGAGCTGGCCGCGGAACAGGATGTCCCACAGGATCACCGCGCCGATCAGCGTGCCGCCGGCACGCGCAAAGAAATTATCGTTCTGCGAAATGTAGTTCTGCAGAAAGCCCCAGGTGATGATCTGCAGCGCCGGCCAGTAGATCAGCTCCAACAGCCGCGGCCAGGACGACATCAGGAGATACCAGTAGCGCAGCACCATCGCCTGGATACGGTGCCAGGAAATGCCGCGATGGACTGTGATCTCGCTCACGACGATGTCCCCTCCGCTACCCGTCCGCGCGCGACATCGAGGAACACTTCTTCCAGCGTGTTCCGGTTGTAGCGCGCCATGATCTGGTCGGGACTGTCGTCATCCTCGATGCGGCCGCGCTTCATGAAAATGACGCGGTCGCACAGCCGCTCCACTTCCAGCATGTTGTGCGAAGCCAGCAGGATGGTGGCGTCATGGGTCTTGCGGAAATCCTGCAAATGCTGCCGCACCCAGTCGGCGGTATCGGGATCGAGCGAGGCCGTCGGCTCGTCGAGCAACAGCAGCTCCGGCTGGTTGATCAGCGCCTTCGCCAGCGCAACGCGGGTCTTCTGCCCGGCCGAGAGTTTTCCGTTGGCGCGATCAAGAAAATCCTTGAGATCGAGGTCGGATGCGAGCTGTTCGATGCGCTCGGCGAGATTCTTCACCGCATAGAGCCGGCCGAAGATGCTGAGGTTCTGCCGCACCGTGAGCCGCATCGGCATGTCGACATAGGGGCTCTCGAAATTCATCCGGCCGAGCACCTCGGCGCTTTGCTCCGGCATCGCATGACCGAGCACCTGGACGCGCCCCGAGGTCGGCAGCACCAGCCCCATGATCATCGCGATCGTCGTGGTCTTGCCGGCGCCGTTGCCGCCGAGCAGGCCGGTGATGCTGCCCCGCGCGATCCGGAACGACACGTCATCCACCGCGCGGGTGGTCTTGTAGAGTTTTATGAGATGCGCAACGTCGATCGCGGCGGAGCTTTCCGGCCCCGCCGCGGGCGACTGTGCTGGCGTGGCGTCGCTGTTGACCATTTCGGCCTGTTCATTGGGCCATCAGGGCCGATAGCGCAAGGGTTCGGGGTGCTTGGCGGCGGGCGGGCCTGCATGCAGGACCGAACGACCGCGCGAATTTGTGATCGCGACCCCGCACGGCTAAACTCCAGCAATGTCCGACGTTGCAGCCTCCGATTTCCGCCTTCCGTACCGCTATGTCCGTCTCGATACGATCCTCCGGCTGCGCTGGCTGGCTGCGCTCGGCCAGCTCACCGCAATCTTCATCGTGGCGCATGGGCTGGAATTCGCCTTTCCCGTCATTGCCTGCGTCGCAATTGTCGGCGTCTCGGCGCTGCTCAATCTCGCGCTGCAAGTTGCCTTCAACCCGATGCAGCGGCTGGAACCTGGCTATGCGGCGGCGCTGCTCGCACTCAACATCGTCGAATTGGCCGCGTTGCTGTTCCTGACCGGGGGCTTGCAGAATCCGTTTTCGTTTCTGTTCCTCGCCCCGGTCCTGATCTCGGCGACGGTGCTGCCGGTCCGGATGACGGCCGGGCTCGGCCTGCTCGCGGTCGCCTGCGCTTCGGCGCTGGTGTTCTTCCACCTGCCGCTGCCGTGGGACAGCGACGATCCGCTGGTGCTGCCGCCGATCTATCTGTTCGGGGTCTGGCTCTCGATCGTGCTCGCCATCGGCGTCACCAGTCTTTATGCGTTCCAGGCGACCGAGGAAGCGCGGAAGCTTTCCGATGCGCTGGCCGCGACCGAGCTGGTGCTGACGCGCGAGCAGCATTTGACCCAGATCGACGGCCTTGCGGCTGCCGCTGCGCACGAACTCGGCACGCCGCTCTCGACCATCTTCCTGATTTCGCGGGAGCTGGAAAAGACGGTTGACGGCAACGAGCCATTGGCGTCCGATCTGAAAACCCTGCGCGAGCAGGCGCAGCGCTGCCGGGACATCCTGGCCAAGATCACCCAGCTTTCCTCGTCCGGCGCGCCGTTCGACCTCATGCCGCTGTCGACGCTGATCGAGGAAACGGTGGCGCCGCACCGCGATTTCGACGTCGCGATCAAGGTGCGGCTAGCTGTCGCAGCCACGCGCGAGCCGGTCGTCGCCCGGAACCCGGCCATCCTCTACGGCGTCGGCAACATCCTGGAAAATGCCGTCGATTTCGCACGAACGACCGTGGAGGTGAACGCGTGGTGGAACGCCGATACGGTCGAAATCATCATTTCCGACGACGGCCCCGGCATCGCGCCCGATATGCTGAAACGGATCGGGGAACCCTATTTATCAAGGCGCCGCAGCGCCGATGAGGCTCATCGCGCACGCGCCGGCCTCGGCCTTGGCGTGTTCATCGCCCGCACACTGTTGGAACGGACGGGCGCCAAGGTTTCGTTTTCCAACCGGACCTTTCCCGATCACGGCGCCGTGGTGCAGATCGCCTGGCCGCGCGCCCGTTTCGAGGCCGAGGAAAGTGCTGTAGGCCCAGCGGATTAGGCGAAAGCGAGCCGATCGACTTTTATGGGCCTTGGCAGTGCAAAACTGCCGCGCCATATGCTCTATATGATGCCCTACATCTGCAACCCCGGGGGAACCCGACTTTGAACGCCATCGCCGAACTGAACGATCTCGCCGACCGCTCGCTGCTGATCGTCGAGGACGACAAGCCGTTTCTCGAGCGCCTGTCGCGCGCGATGGAAACCCGCGGCTTCGCGGTAACATCGTGCGACACCGTGTCAGACGGACTGGCGCAGATCAACAAGGCCGCGCCGGCCTTCGCGGTGGTGGACCTGCGGCTCGGCGACGGCAACGGACTCGACGTGGTGTCGGCGCTGAAGCGCAAGCGCCCCGACGCACGCACCATCGTGCTGACCGGCTACGGCAACATCGCAACCGCCGTCACGGCGGTGAAGATGGGCGCGGTGGATTATCTCTCCAAGCCCGCCGATGCCGACGACGTGGTTGCAGCGCTGCTCGCCAGCGGCACCGAGAAATCGGAGCTGCCGTCAAATCCGATGTCGGCGGATCGCGTGCGCTGGGAACACATCCAGCGCATCTACGAGATGTGCAACCGCAACGTCTCCGAAACCGCCCGGCGACTGAACATGCACCGCCGCACCCTGCAGCGGATTCTGGCCAAGCGCGCGCCGCGATAGTTTGCGAAGTTTCGTAGCGAAGATTGTAGGGTGGGCAAAGCGAAGCGTGCCCACCATTCAAGGCAATGGTCGCCGAGAGATGGTGGGCACGCTTCGCTTTGCCCACCCTACGGCACCGTCTCTCAAAACTCCGCGTGGCCCTGCGGGTCGACCAAGCGGTTGATCCGCTGCGCTGCCGCCATCGCAAAGCGCACGGTCATTGATTTGCGCGTGGCCGCCGGCAGGCGATGCTCGGGGGCTTCGCAATGCAGATGGGCGCCATAGGCGTCGGCGATGATCAGGCCGGTATCTTGCGGGAATATCTCGCAAGGCAGATCCTGCGTGAAGGCGAAGAACAGCCGGTCGCAATGCATCCGGTAGTCCTGCCATTTCTGGTCGGCGCGCAGATCCTCCACCGATGACTTGATCTCGACGATCCAGATCTCGCCCTTTTCGTTCAGCGCCACCAGATCGGCGCGCCGGCCCGATGGCAGCGGCAATTCGCTGATGCAGGAGAACCCCAGCGATCGTAACAGCCGCGCGGTGCCGCGTGCGATTGCGAGCGCCGTCTCCGACTGACGGCGGTCCGGCGCAGGCACGAGGCTGATCTGACGGGCGGGTGATGATTCCATGGCGTTCGAACCATAACCGATTTCGGACCGTCCAACAGGCGGACCAGCGCAACGTCAGCCGCAATTTCGACCCCAGCCCGCCTTTTTCGGCCATCGCCCACCGCGAAGCCGGTGAAACCTGGGTTCCGAGGGGACGAAACATCTGGAGGAGATCCATGAAGTCACCCATCACGCTTCGCTCGCTCGCACTCGCTCTCGCCGCCCTTCCCCTGTCCGCCGGCCTGTCACAGGCAAACGCAAAACCCGCCGTCGAAGTGGCGTTCGTGCTCGACACCACGGGCTCGATGGGCGGCCTGCTCGAAGGCGCCAAGCGCAAGATCTGGTCGATCGCGACCGCGATCGTCGATTCCAACCCAGACGCCGACATCCGCATGGGCCTCGTCGCCTATCGCGACATCGGCGACGACTACGTCACCAAGAAGGTCGAACTCACCACCGACATCCAGGATCTCTACGCCAATCTTCTGGAACTGAAAGCCCGCGGCGGCGGCGACTGGCCGGAGAGCGTCAATGAGGCGCTCGATGTCGCCGTCAACAAGCTGCAATGGACCTCTGGTGGCGACACCAGGCGGATCGTGTTCCTGGTCGGCGACGCGCCGCCGCACATGGATTACGCGCAGGATACCAAATATCCGCGCACGCTTTCGGTGGCGAAGCAGAGGGACATCATCGTCAACGCGGTGCTGGCCGGCGATGCCCGCGATACCGAGCGGGTGTGGCGCGACATCGCCCAGAACGGCAATGGCCGCTTCATCCCGATCCCGCAGGACGGCGGCCAGGTCGTCATCATCGAAACGCCCTACGACGAGGACATCATTATCCTGCAGCGGGAGATCAACGGCACCGTGATCCCCTACGGACCGAAACACCTGCAGAAGCGCACTGAGGGCAAGACCAAGCAATTGTCCGAGGTCGCCGCCGCCGCGCCGGCACAGGCCTCGGAGATGGCGAGCTACCTCAACAAGCGTTCCAAGGTTACGTCCGAAGCCGTCACGGGCGATGGCGATCTCGTCGCCGACGTGACTGCCGGGCGCAGCAGGCTTTCCGCCATCAAGGACGAAGAGCTGCCCGACAATCTGCGCGCGATGAAGCCCGAAGCGCGCATGGACGAGGTCAACAAGCAGATGGGCCAGCGCAAGGCGCTCAACGAAAAGTTGGCGGCGCTGGTGGCGAAACGCGACAAATACGTCGCCGACCAGCGCGCCAAGGCGCCGCCGAAAGCGTCGTCGTTCGACCGTGTCGTCGAGGATACGCTGAAGGCGCAGATCAAGCGGTGAGATAGAAGCGCCGTTTGAAGATTGTCGTCCCTGCGAACGCAGGGACCCATAACCACCGATCGGTGTTGTTACGCCAGGCTGGAGCTACAGCCTTCGCGCAATGCACGCCTGTGGTTGTGGGTCCCGGCTCGCGCTTCGCTTGGCCGGGACGACAGAGATCACGTGTGCCGGCCCATGGCGAGCTGATAGATCGTCACCAGAACCTCGAACAGGATCAGAAGCACAATGATCACTTCGAGCCGCAGCGAGCGCCGGGTGTCGATGATATCGGTCAACACCTGCGCACTCTCGGCGATCACGGCGAGCTTGCCGTTCAGCGATTCCGCGCGCTCCTTCAGTTCGTACTCGTCTTCCAGCCGGGCATACAGCCGCTCCAGATGCGGCTTGTCCCAGAGCACGTCGGGCTTTTCTTCCACTTCGACCGGCCCCGACACCCGGTGCCGTACCAGAAGTGCACTGCCGATGTTTTTCAGGATCGAGCGACGGCTGCCGCGCATACGCCCGCTCTGCGCCAGTTCCCGCGCGACCGGTTCGGTCGTGTCAAAGACACTGGCAACCTCGCGTTCATGCCGGGCCAGAACGACGCTCTTCGCCAGCGCCTCGCCGATCAGGATCAGCCGGTCGGGCGACAGGCTTTGCAGGCAGATCGGACCGCCCGGGGAAATCAGGTCCTCCTTCTCCGGGGCCAGCTCGATGATCGCGATTTCCTCGTCACGCCGCGCAAACTTGCCGGTCATGCGGTGGTCCAGGCCGCGAAGGAACTCCTCCTCTTCCAGCGCATTCAGTCCGATCAGGACCACCACGCCATAGCGGAAGAGTATAGCGACGCCGTTCTCGTTGACGCGAAACGCCAGTGGCGTTGTTGCCAGCACGTCGCCGCGCTCGAGGCCCGACGTGTTGAGGCGGTCGCTGACGAAAAATGCCCGGGCCGTCGTTCGGATCCCGCCGAGCGGCGATTTGGAGGCTTGGTCCATGAACTGCGTATCCCCGGTGACGAAATTGCGATCTGACCGGTGCGATATCGGCTTTCGCCACTAAATATCCTGATGTGCAAACCTATCACGGAGTGAAACGGACCACATGCCGGTTCCCGCCCGTGTTGACCCCTATTCAGGGTAGAATATGGTGCCCGCCATGGATGACAAAACCGAGACCCAGGCCGAGACCCAAGCGAAGGCCGGCGCGATGATCGTGCCGGTGACGCTGTTCGAGCAGAACTGCACCATCATCTGGCACGAGCCTTCGAAGAAAGGCGTGGTGATCGACCCCGGCGGGGACGTTCCCAAGATTCTGGAGGCGATCAAGCAGACCGGCGTCACGATCGAGAAGATCTGGCTCACCCACGGCCATATCGATCATGTCGGCGGCGCGGCTGATTTGCGCGACGCGCTGCAGGTGAAGATCGAGGGCCCGCATATCGCCGACAAGTACCTGCTCGACAATGTCGTGAGCAGCGGCGAGCGCTTCGGCATGACCGGCGTGCGCGATTTCGGGCCCGACCGCTGGCTCGACGAGGGCGATCAGGTCTCGATCGGCGACTTGACCTTCGACATCCTGCACTGCCCCGGCCATTCACCTGGCAGCGTGGTGTTCTTCAACAAGGAATTGCGCTTCGCCCATGTCGGCGACGTGCTGTTCAACGGCTCGGTCGGGCGCACGGATCTGCCCGGCGGCAGCCACGCTACGCTGATCAACTCGATCAAGGAAAAGCTATTGCCGCTCGGCGACGACGTCGGCTTCATCTGCGGCCATGGCGCGGGCTCCAGCATCGGCCAGGAGCGCCTGACCAATCCGTTCCTCACCGGCGAGATCGGAATTTAATTCCGCAAGGGGCTGAAGGCCGGCGCGGCTATTTCATCAGTCCCGCGGCCGTCAGGGCGCGGGTGATGACGGCGCCGACATCGATCCCACGGCGCTTCGGTTCGCGCGGCGCCGGCTTGGGTTGGCGAACCGGCTTGTGGACCCTCGACCACAGCGTGGCGGCAAGATCGGACGACTGCAGGGATTCCGTGGCAGCGGATGGAATGATTTTCGACGCCGGCGCCGGCTTGGCCGCTTCGCTGGCGGGGCTGACGCGATCAGTAAGGCCGAAGAAATCAGCGATGTGATAGGACGAGGAAATTCCCGCCTCGATCAGGAACGCACCTTCCGCACCATAGCGCTCGTCTTTGCCGGCCAAGCCCAGCGGCGTGCCATGGGCCATGTCTGATATGGTGTAGGACTCGACGACGGTCTGCCCGTCTTCGTTCCACCAGACGTCGCGCGGGTGGCCGTCGACATCGCCGGTCGACATCGGCGCGGGCGGCAGGCCGTGAACGTCGAGCCATTGCTTGACGATTTCGTTGGCGTTGCCGGGGTTCACCGTGCGATCGGCGCTGCCGTGCCACACCGACACTTTCGGCCACGGGCCCTTGTGCTTGGAGGCCTTGCGGACGAGATCGCCCAATTTGCCGGCGGGGCGCGACGTCGACTGCATCATGCCGCCGAGCGCTTCCCGCACATTGCTGGCGATACCGTAGGGGAGACCGGCGATCACGGCGCCGCCCGCGAACACTTCCGGGTAGGTCGCCAGCATCACCGACGTCATCGCGCCGCCGGCGGAAAGGCCGGTCACATAGATGCGGTGGGGATCGATTTTGTGATCGGCCACCATCCGCGCGACCATCTGCCGGATCGACGCGGCTTCGCCGCGGCCGCGCGCGACATCGCCCGGATTGAACCAGTTGAAGCAGGTGTTGGCGTTGTTGGAGCCCTGCTGTTCGGGCATCAGCAACGCAAAGCCATAGCGTTTGGCGAGCGTCGACCAGCCGGTGCCGAAGTCGTAAGCGGCCGCGGTCTGGCCGCAGCCGTGCAGGACGACGACGAGCGCGGACGCGCGCGGCAACTGCTCCGGCACATAGGCGAACATTTTGAGCGCGCCGGGATTGGTGCCAAATGCTGGGATTTCGACGAGCGGACTCCGTCCCGCCGGTGAAGCGGTTCGGCCATAGATTCCCAGGCCATTGAACCCGTTCAGCTTCGGGAAATGGCGCAAGAATTCGACGTTCTTCGCGAGCGACAAAATGACTCCTGGGGCGATTGTGTCTGGGCGCTTGTTCTTGATGACGTTACACAGAACAGATAGTTGCTGCACTGCGAAATAAAAAGGCCGTGCGCTGTCATTCCCCACAATCAAATTTTGGCAGATGACGTTAATTTGTCATCCCGTGACGCGTCGCATCCGCGTCAGAAATGCGGCGCAGGCGATGATCGACAGTGCAAACAGCGCGCACGCGGCAAGCAGCGCCAGCTGGCTCGATTGACTCGATTCGATCGCGAAGAACACCGCGGCGTTCGCAATCTGCGCCGTCGTGCCGTAGATGCCGGAGGCTGCGCGCCGGCGCTCACGGGCTTCACAGTCGAGAGCACGACGCTCGACAATGGCGCCATGACCAGCCCCTCGCCGTAGCCGAAGATCGTCAGCATGAGGGCAAGAATCACGCTGTCGTCGGCAAAGGAGACGTGGAAGGTCAGTCTCGAGGCCGCGCAATTCTGATGTCACTCGACGACGCGCACCGTGAGAGAAGAACAAACGCGGGAATTCCGGGCTGCGGCATGCCGCCTGACTTTGCGCGACAACCATGCGCTGGCCGCCCGGCTTCGAGGATTGCCTTGCCCTTGCCCTCCCCGTAGTTTGGGACCCAAGCAATTCCAAAAACAAAATAAATGAGGAACACGCATGGCACGCCTGAAATTCGGAGCCTTTCTCGCCCCGCATCACCCGATCGGCGAGAATCCGCTGCTGCAATTCCGCCGCGACCTCGATTTCGTCGAGCAGATCGACACACTTGGCTTCGATGAATTCTGGTGCGGCGAGCACCATTCCTCGGGCTGGGAAATGATCGCCTCGCCGGAAATGTTTTTGGCGGCTGCCGGCGAACGCACCAAGCGGATCAAGCTCGGCACCGGCGTGGTTTCGCTGCCCTATCACCATCCCTACAACGTCGCGCAGCGCATGGTGCAGCTCGACTGGATGACCGGCGGCCGCGCGATCTTCGGTTCCGGCCCGGGCGCGCTGGCCTCCGATGCACACACGCTCGGCATCGACCCGATGACGCAGCGCGATCGTCAGGACGAGGCGATCGCGATCATCCGCCGCTTGTTCAAGGGCGAGCGCGTCACGGCCAAAAGCGACTGGTTCACCATGAACGACGCTGCGCTGCAATTGCTGCCGCTGCAGGAAGACATGCCGTTCGTGGTGGCCTCCCAGATTTCGCCATCGGGCATGACGCTCGCCGGCAAATACGGCATCGGCATCATCTCGCTCGGCTCGATGTCGACGCAGGGCCTGATGGCGCTGCCGACGCAATGGGGCTTTGCCGAGGACGCCGCGAAGAAGGCCGGCACCACTGTGAGCCGCTTCGACTGGCGCGTGCTGCTCTCCTGGCACATCGCCGAAACCCGCGAGCAGGCGCAACGCGAGGCCGGCCCCGGCCTGATGCGCTGGCACAACGAATATAATGTCCGGACGTTGCAGCGGCCGGGCCTCGAGCCGTTCACCTCGCCGGAGGACGCGATCGAGAAGACCGCCGGCGGCGAGAACGCTGCGTCCACCATCGGCACGCCTGATGACCTTGTCAAAACCATCAAGAACCTGATGCAGGTCTCGGGTGGCGTCGGCACCATCATCGGCTTCGTGCACGACTGGGCCAACCCGGAAAATACCCGCCGTAGCTGGGACATGGTGGCGCGCTACGTGATCCCGGAGATCAACGGCTACGTCAAGGGATTGCGCGAATCGCAGACATTCCTGATCGAGAACCGCGCGGTGTTCGAGCGGGCGGGTCAGGCCGTGATGGCGAAAATCATGGAAAACGAAAAGGCTGCCGCCGCGCTTGCCCATACCGGCCCGGGCAGGGTCGCGATCCCGACCATCAACGCGCCAGATCTGCAGAAGGAAGCGGCGAAGCGCAAGGCGTGACCGCGTCTCTCACGTAAGGGACGAAGCCTGTCACCCGTCATTGCGAGCGTCAGCCAAGCAATCCATTAACCCTCACCGGTGCCGAGTATGGATTGCTTCGTCGCTTGGGTTCCCTTGCGCAAACGCTTCGCGTTTGTCGCAGGCAATGACGGGGCTTGCAGGCTTGCCTCGTTATTGCGCCAAGGCGCCCTACTTCCTGTATATTCCTGCACGGTTTCCTGCGCTGCGAATTCGATTGCGGCATTGTGAGCCAACGCACTTGTGGCGACGAGCCAAAGGGGTATTTACCTAGGTGCGCCACCGGTGCCCGCCAATATTCAGGTCGCGACAAAGCCGCCAACAGGGTGGATAATATTTGCAATTCCGAGGCTCAACCGGAGCAATTGCCATGTCGATGCAGAGTGTGGCTTCCCCCGTCAATATCCCGGTGCCGCCGAACCCCAAGGCGTTACGGCACATTCCCGGTAACGAGGGCTGGCCCTTCATCGGCAACACGCTGGCGGTGCTGGCCGACCCCAAAGGACAGATCGAGAAGTCGGCAGCCAAATACGGTCTGATCTACCGCACCCATCTGTTCGGCGAGACCAGCATAACGATGCTCGGGCCCGAGGCCAACGAGCTCGTGCTGTTCGACCAGTCGCGCCTGTTCTCCTCCACCCATGGCTGGGGACCGATCCTCGGCCTGCTGTTTCCGCGCGGGTTGATGCTGCTGGATTTTGAAGAGCACCGCCTGCACCGCCGCGCGCTGTCGGTCGCGTTCAAGTCGGGGCCGATGAAATCCTACCTCGTCGATCTCGACCGCGGCATTGCCGCGCGGGTCAAGCAGTGGAAGGCGCAGCCGGGCGAGATGCTGGTGTATCCGGCGATGAAGCAGCTCACGCTCGATCTGGCGGCGACGTCGTTCCTCGGCGCCGACATCGGGCCTGAGGTCGACGAGATCACCCGCGCCTTCATCGACATGGTGGCCGCAGCCGTGGCGCCGATCCGGCGGCCGCTGCCGTTCACGCAGATGGGCCGCGGCGTTGCAGGCCGCAAGCGGATCGTTGCCTACTTCGCCGAGCAGATTCCGATCCGCCGCGCGCGGGGCGGCGGCAATGACCTGTTCTCGCAACTGTGCCAGGCGACGCACGAGGACGGCGCGCTGCTGTCGACCCAGGACATCATCGACCATATGAGTTTTCTGATGATGGCGGCGCATGACACGCTGACATCGTCGCTGACCTCCTTTGTCGGCGAACTTGCCGCCCACCCCGAATGGCAGCAGCAGTTGCGCGAGGAAGTCAAAGGCCTCGGCATCGAGGCCAACGATCCCTCCAGCATCGACAATCTCGAAAAGATGCCGCTGTCGGAAATGGCGTTCAAGGAAGCGCTGCGACTGAAGCCGCCGGTGCCGTCGATGCCGCGCCGCGCGGTGCGCAACTTTTCGTTCAGGGGGTACGACCTTCCCGCCGGCACGCTGGTCGGTGTCAACCCGCTGTTCACGCATCACATGCCGGAGATCTGGTCTGAGCCGGATAAGTTCGATCCGATGCGTTTCTCCGACGAAGCGCAGCGCACCCGCCATCGTTTTGCGTGGGTGCCGTATGGCGGCGGCGCGCATATGTGCCTCGGCCTGCACTTCGCCTACATGCAGGCGAAATGTTTTGCACGGCATTTCCTGCAGAATCTCGAAGTGTCGCTGGAGCCCGGCTACAAATCGGACTGGCAGATGTGGCCGATCCCGAAACCGCGGGATGGTTTGCGCGTGGTGTTGAAGCCGGTGTGAGCCGCGTAGGGTGGGCAAAGCGCAGCGTGCCCACCATCTATCCGCGATCATTGTCTTGAATGGTGGGCACGCTTCGCTTTGCCCACCCTACGATCTACATCCGTGTCGCTGCTAACTACTTCACGAGCGTCGTGAGCTGCGCGCCCTCGTCGGCCACGAACACCGCGATCAATTCGGCTGGCTCGGTCATGCTGGCATTGGCCGAGACCAGATGCACGGCACCGGGCGGCTCGAAGAAGGATTGCCCGACCCCAAAGGTCTCGACCGGACCGCCCGCCAATTGCGAGCGGATTTCGCCCTTGGTGACATAGGCGGTGACCGAACCGGCATGCCGGTGCGCGGGCGTGAACCCGCCGGGACCATAGAACACGCGCACGATGGTCACGCGCTTGCCCGGCACATTCGGCAACGCATGCGATGAGATCGGCTCGACGACGTCCTGTGTCGATCCCGCCGGATCGCCGCTCATGCATAGCGGCTCGATGACTGCCGAGATCGCATCCACGGTCGATGGCAGCGCCTTGCCGATGACGAAGGCGCAGGCGAGGCCGGCGACGATGGCGAGATAGAACGGGCGGCCTTCCGATTTCGGTGACAGGTGGAATGTTGCAGACATTTGCGTCTCTCCCTTACCCGGCACCCTGATCGAATGCCTTGCGCAGGGTCACATAACCCTGCTGTTGCTGGCTCCAGTTGCGGCCGCCGATCATGGCGCCATCGACCACGAGATCATGGCCGTTGATGAAGGAGGATTCGTCGCTCGCCAGGAACACCGCGGCGTAAGCGATATCCTCCGGCAGACCGGCGCGCGGGATCGGCTGCGCCGATTTGTAGACCTCCCGCATGACCGCGGGGGTCTTTTCGGCCGCCTCCACCGACAGGCCCAGCGCCTTGCCGAAAATGCCCGTCGCGATCGCGCCGGGCGAGATCGAATTCACGCGGACGTTGGCTTCGCCAAGTTCCATCGCCACGCATTTGGTGAGATGGATGACGGCGGCCTTCGCCGCGCTGTAGACCATCGACGACGAATAGCCGGCAAGCCGGCCGGCGATGCTGCCATTGTTGATGATGCTGCCGGAGCCTTGTTTGCGCATATGGGGCGCAGCATGCTTCATGCCGAGCATGACACTGCGAATCAGCGTCGCCATTGCCGCGTCGAAGCGCTCGACCTCGAGGCCTTCGATGCCGCCGGTCTGCGCGGGTCCGCCGGCATTGTTGAACAGGCAATCGATACGGCCGAATTCCTCCACCGAAAGGGCGATCAGCCCCTTCATCTGCTCTTCCACCGTGACGTCGGTCTGGCGAAATATGCAGTTGGCGCCGAGTTTCCTGGCCAGCGCCTCGCCTTCCGGCGCGCGCCGCCCGGCAACCACGATCTTCGCGCCTTCCGCGACGAAGATCTCCGCGGTGTGCAGTCCGATACCGCTCGTCGCGCCGGTAATGACCGCGACCTTGCCGTCCAACCGTCCCATCTCGGTACCCCTGTTGATCTCGGTTGAATCCAATATTCCCGGCCGCCGGAAACAACGCAAGCGAGCTTGTTCCATTGTGCATCTGCCTGCTGATCCGGCTGGCCGACCTCCGATCACGGTGAAATCCGGGGGATTCCGTCAGGTTTGGCCATATTTTGGATTCGCTGATCACGTGAAGTGACAACTCCGATGAAGAAATTGATCGACGAGTTCAGGCACGGCTGGCAGGGAATTTCCCAGCCCTCGCTGCATTTCAGCGCGGTCTTCGCAGTCGGCTGCCTTGCTTTGTCGACGATCGCGCGGTGGGGCATAGCCCAGATGCGTCCCGACGTATTCTTCACGCCCTATTTCCCGGCCGTGTTCCTGGCCGCCGCCGTCGGCGGCGCCCGGGTCGGGATCGCGACGGCAATCGCGGGAGGGGTGCTCGGCGTCGCCGTCAATTTCAGTAGCGCCGTTGCCGATTCCGCGCGGTTTGCGCTGCTGCTGATGTTCTGGGCGGTTTGCGGCTTCGCCATCTGGGGCGTCGAGCATTACCGAACGATCGTCGCGCAGCAGCGGGAGAATTCGAAACGCCTGATCAAGGAAGAGGAATACCGCAAGCTCCTGGTCGAGGAATTGCAGCACCGGCTCAAGAACAAGACGTCGACGATCCACGCCGTGCTGCATCAGGTCCTGCAGGACCAGCCGCAAATCTGGGGCAGCATCGATCGCCGCCTCCGCGCGCTATCGGCGACCGACGATTTGATCGCGCGGCTGGACGGCAGCGGCTGCGACATCAAAGACATGCTGCATTCCGAACTCGGGCCATACGGCCATGTCCGGTTCAACTTGAACGGCGATCCACTGTTCCTGCCGGCCAAACTGGCGGTCAGCCTGGCGCTGATCTTTCACGAACTGGCCACCAATGCGGGCAAGTACGGCGCGTTTTCTTCGGCCCGCGGGCTGCTGCAGGTGTCATGGTCGGTGTCGGAGAATCGCCTCAACGTCACCTGGGATGAAACGGAAGGTCCCGTGGTCGAAAATGTCGGCCCGGCGGGCTTCGGCACCAAGCTGTTGCAATCGGCGCTTCGCTCCTTCGACGGCAAGACGGAGGTCCGCTTCCTGAAGACCGGCGTGCATTGCACGATGCAATGCCGGATTCCGGCGAATTAGCGTGTTTTCCGGCGGAGCGAGGACCGCTGGCGAAACGCGAGAACCAGCATTCGCCTCGCAAGCGGCCTTCTCTCCATCGCCGTTGACATTCTGTTAATGACGATCAAGCCCAACACCGCTGGAAATCGCCGACTTCTACGGTTGTTACGGCTTTTCGCAGTTCCGCTTAACCAATGCTACAAGGGACTTTGCCAAGCTCCGTGGCATGCATAGTCCCAACGAGCACGACTTTCAGACGGCGGCGACGCAGGCCAGTGATGAAAGCATTTTTGAATCCGAATTGAACATCCTGCGGGATGTCTTCAGGTTGCTTCCGGCCGGCGTGACGGTTCAAGACGAGCACGGCGAGTTCGTGCTGATGAACGATGCCGCGACTGCCCTGCTGGAGGCAGCCGCCGCGGCGCCGTCGGCCTCGCAATTGAGCGATCGCCGCGAAACCTGCCTCGAATTGCTGCGTACCGGCCGCCCGGCCGTGCTGGAAGAAGCCATTGCCGGCGGTCCGGCCAAGCAGGTGTTTCTCACCTCGCATCGGCCCATCCAGGTCGCCGGGCGGAATCTGCTGATCTCGAGCTCGACCGACATCAGCGAACAGAAGGCGTTCGAGGATCACCTGTTCCGCTCCGCCTATTACGATGAGCTGACCGGCCTGCCGACGCGGCGCGTGATCGAGCATCGCGTCAACAGTCTCCTGAAGTACGACAACGGACAGGGCCGTTTTGCGCTGGCGTTTCTCGACGTCGACAATTTCAAGCACATCAACGACTATTACGGACACGCGGTCGGCGACGCGCTGCTGAAGGAGATGGCCAAGCGGCTGGGACTGGACCTGCGCGAATCCGACATCCTGTCGCGGATCAGCGGCGACGAATTCGTGCTGCTGCTCAACCCGATCCAGAGCGACGCCGAGGTCGAAGAGCACATCCACTTCATCCTGCAGCGGCTGAAGGCGCCGTTCTTCATCGACCAATCCGAGATATTCGCCTCGACCTCGATCGGCGTCAGCCTCTATCCCGAACACGGGCGCAGCTACGAGGTGCTGCGCCAGAACGCCGACATCGCGATGTACCGCGTCAAGAACGGCAGCAAGGGCGCCGCGGCGTTCTTCGATGCCAGCATGGAGCGCGAGGCGCTGGCGCGGATGAAGATCGAGCAATCGCTGCGGCTGGCTATCCTTGAAAAGCGCTTCTGCTGCGCCTTCCAGCCCAAGGTCGATATCCGCACCCAGGAGGTCATTGGCGTCGAGGCGCTGGTGCGCCTGCGCGACGACGAGGGGGTGATTCAGGCCCCCAGCACCTTCATCAACCTCGCCACCGAACTCGGCCTGATCGACGAACTGACTCATCTGGTGCTGGCGGAGATCGTCAAGTCGATCGACCTGATCAACGAGACCTTCGGCCCCGACACCACGATCAGCATGAACGTCGCGGCCAAGCAGGCCGGCAATCCCGAATTCATGCGGCCGTTTGCCGAGGCGCTGGAGGCCACCGGATTTCCAGCGCGCTTCATGATCGAGGTGACGGAAGACGCTTTCGTCACCAAGACGCATTTCCAGGACGATATCCTGCCCTTCTTTCGCAAGCTTGGCGTCAAGATCTCGATCGACGATTTCGGCATCGGCTATTCGTCGCTGTCGGCGTTGGCCGACATTACCGCCGACGAGATCAAGATCGACCGCTCCTTCATCACCGACATCCACAAGCGTCCGCGCAGCCAGGGCATCTTGCGGGCGATCGAGTCCTTGAGCGAAGCGCTCGGCATGACCGTGATCGCCGAAGGGCTCGAAAGCTTCGAGGAACTGGCCTATTTGCAGGCCGCGACCAGGATCCGCTACGCCCAGGGCTACTACTTCTCGAGGCCGATTTTCCTGGAAGACCTCAAACTCGCGACCCCGCGCGCCAGCGAGGCCCGCGCCAGCCTCGTCAGCCGCCCCGCGCCGGAAACCCGCGCCGCCTACGCACGCAGCGGCAGCTATCGCCGCTGAGGGGTGGGGCGGGGCGCGCCGCGGACAAGCATTCCATCTGCATCGACACAACAACAGAAGCAGTAGAATACCGCTTCGTCTCGCGATCGCGCGCCCGAAGGACACCCGATTAAGCCTTAGCTAACCGGATTTCCTAACGGCTTATGACATCCACCCATCGTATGCATGTTCCCGGGGAGAAGGGAGAATGCGCGGTCTGTTTCACTACCTGCACGGCATGAAGGCCCGAACCGCAGCCACCGGGCGGCACCTCGCCGCGACCATCCCGGGCCCGGTGTTGTGGCTGACCCTTTGCGGCACCTTGCTGGTCGCAGCGATTTTCGTCGGCACCATCATGATGACCGGTGAATTCCGCGAGCGCGCGCTTCGCAACAGCGAACGCGAGTTGGAGAATACCGTCCTCCTGCTTGCCCGTCACTTCGACCAGCAGTTCGAGGACTCCGATACGCTCGCCGACGACGTGATCTCCCGGCTGCAAATTTCCGGCATCGCCTCGGAGAACGAATTCCGGAAACACGTCGGAAGCTCCGAAGCGCACGAGATCCTGAGATCCAAGGCGGGCGTTCTGTCCTATCTCGGCGACATCTCCATCTTCGATTCCAACGGCGACATGGTCAACTGGTCGCGGCCGCTGCCGACGCCGGCGCTCAACATTTCCGAGCGGACCTACTTCAAGAGCTTCAAATTCGATTCGCGATCGCCATCCATCCTGACCGAGTCGGTCCGCAGCTATCGCACCGGCAATCTGAACTCGGTCATCGCTCATCGATTGCGGGGCGAAGACGGCACTTTCCTCGGCGTGATGACACGGCGCATCAACCCCGCCAATTACGAAAAATTCTTCGCTTCCGTAGCGCTCGGCACGGGCGCCGCCATCTCGATGTTTCATGCGGACGGCACCCTGCTGGCGCGCTATCCGCGGGTCGACGAACTGATCGGCCAGAATTTCGCGAAAGCGCCGCTGCTGCAGCAGGTCCGGGAGCGGGGTACCCAGCAGACGCTGCGCGTGCAAAGCCCGATCGATCAGACGGACAGGCTGGGATCTGCAGCCCCGCTCGGCCACTACTCGGGCGTCGTGGTCGCAACCAACACGGTTACCGCCGCGCTCTCCGACTGGCGCGAACAAACCAGATTCCTGGTCCTCGCAGCAACGCTGGCCGCGGTGGTGATCGCCCTGATCCTGTTCCTGATCATCAAGCAGATCACGAGGCAGAGCCGCGAGGCGCAGCAACGGCTGGAGGCGGAACGGGGCCGGCTCGATACCGCGCTCAACAACATGATCCAGGGCCTGGTGACGTTCGACGCCTCGGCGCGCCTCGTCACCTTCAACCGGCGTTATATCGAGATGCACGACCTGTCGACCGACATCGTGAAGCCGGGCTGCCATTTCCGCGACCTGATGCAGCATCGCAAGGACAACGGATCGTTCGACGGCGACGTCGATGCGTTCTGCTCCCTCGTCGTGCGAAACGTCGCGCGCGGTCAGGTCACCCACAGCGTCATGCAGTGCCCGGACGGACGTGCCTTCCTGGCCGTCAGCAGGCCGCTCGCGGACGGCGGCTGGGTCGCCACCATGGAAGACATCACCGAGCGGCTCAATCTCGAGCAGGAGCGCGACCGCAACTACGCCTTCCTGAGCCAGATCATCGATCACATCCCGTCGCAGATCACCGTGAAGGATGTGCACGACCGCCGCTATCTGCTGGTCAACCGCGTGGCGGAAGCCCAGTTCGGCATTTCGCGCGATCAGATCATCGGCAAGACGGCCTTCGACCTTTTTCCAAACGCCGCCGCCGAGCTCATCGCGGCCGACGAAGAGAAAACGCTGCAACGTCCCGACGGCCTGTTCAAGGACGAGCACGTCTGGGAAACCCAAGGGATGGGCCCGCGCTACATTACCTCCAAGCGGCTCGGAATCCGCAATGCGGCCGGTCAAGTACGGTACATCATCAACGTCGTCGACGACGTTACCGAGCGCCGGGTTGCCAACGAGAAGATCGCGCATCTGGCGCATTACGACGCGCTGACCGACCTTCCGAACCGGGTGCTGTTCCGCGAGCAGATCCAACGCGAGCTTCGCAAGGCGGTTCGCGGCCAACAATTCGCACTGCTCTATATCGACATCGACGAATTCAAGGGCATCAACGACTCGCTTGGACACCATGTCGGGGATGAACTTCTGAAGGCGGTCGCGGCCAGCCTCAAGGATTGCATCAAGCCGGGCGACCTCATCGCTCGCCTCGGCGGCGACGAATTTGCGGTGATCCAGACTGCGGTCAGCGGCCGCGCCGAGGTCGAGGAATTCGTGACCCGCATTTACGAGGCGATACGCCAGCCCTATCAATGCCTCGGCCACCACCTTTCGACCGACGCCAGCGTCGGTATCGCGATCGCGCCCGAAGACGGCACCGAACTCGACCAGCTGATCAAGCACGCCGACCTCGCAATGTACGCCGCCAAGGCCGAGGGACGCCGCGTCCATCGCTTCTTTGAGCCCGCCATGGATGCCCGCGCCAAGGCGCGGCTCACCATGGAGCAGGACCTGCGGCAGGCATTGGCCGATGGCGGCTTCGAAATCCACTACCAGCCGCTGCTCGATCTCGCGAGCGGCGAGGTGACGGGTTGCGAGGCGCTGTTGCGCTGGCGCCACCCTGAACGCGGCATGGTCTCGCCCGCGGAATTCATTCCGGTCGCCGAAGACACCGGCCTGATCAACGAACTCGGCGACTGGGTCATGCAGACCGCCTGCACTGAAGCGGCCGGCTGGCCGTCACGGGTCAGGCTCGCCGTCAACGTTTCGCCAATCCAGTTGAAATCGCCGACGCTGGCGCTGCGGATCACGGGCGCGCTTGCCGCTTCCGGCCTGCCGCCCGACCGACTCGAAATCGAAATTACCGAGGCGGTGCTGATCCATGACGACGAAAGCGCGCTGACGATCCTGCATCAGCTCCGCGGCATCGGCGTGCGCATCGCGCTCGACGATTTCGGCACCGGCTTCTCTTCGTTGAGCTATCTGAAGCGGTTCCCGTTCGACAAGATCAAGATCGACCGCTGCTTCGTCAGCGACATCGAGGTCGACGGCTCGGCGGCGATCGTGCAGGCGGTGGTGAACATCGCAGCAGCCCGCAACATGACAACGACCGCGGAAGGCGTCGAAACCGAGCAGCAGCGCGAGATCCTGCGCCAGCTCGGCTGCACCCAGATGCAGGGTTATCTGTTCAGCGCGCCGAAGCCGGCCGCCGAGGCGAGGCGATTGCTGGGCGTGCGATTGGAGACCGCGACAGCCGTCGCCTGACGCCGTTCCAGCGCGCCGGTGTCGAGCATCGCGGCGATGGCCGAACTGCCTCCCGCCTCCAGCGCCGCAATGGCCTCCTTGGCCCACAGGTAGGAAGCTTCAAAGATCTCCGTGTGGCGATCGAAATCCGTCACGTCGATCCCGACCGGAAACGGCGGCCGCATCACCGTATCGAACGGCCCGACCGGCAACGTATCGTAGCGCTGATGCGCAACCAGGCTTCGCCACAGCACGTTCACCGCGCTCGGCGCGGCGGGTAATAGCTTCTTGCGGAACGGCGTCAGCATGGCGGCGATCAGTTCGAACCGTCCCGGCAGCGACGCATAGTCGACGTCGAACAGCTCCGCCGCCGGCTCGCCGAAATGCACGACCAGATTGGGACCGCTCTTGAGCTGGTGCATCGACGCCAAGGGCACGTTGTCGATGAGACATCCATCGACCAGCATCGCGCCCTCCGGCGTGTAGAACGGCGGCAACAGCCCGGGGATCGCGCTCGATGCGCGCACCGCCTGCCAGAGCGGCCCCGTCCGGATCAGTTCGAGATTATGGGTCGAAAGATTGGTCGCGACGGCGGCGAAAGGCCGCCAGCAATCCTCGATCCGGCAGTCGGGGCCGTACTGATGGGCAAGCGCGCGATCGAACGCCTTGTGATCCAGCAGCGCGTAACGCGGCCACGTCGGCCGCCGAAAGCTTCTGCTCCTGACGAAGATTTCATGCGTGCCGCGCTCGAGATGCTCGGCTTCGAGATTTTTGGCAAAGCCGGCCACCATCGCGGAGCCGACGCTGGTGCCGACAAAGATATCGAACATCACGCCGCGTTCGCGAAAGGCCTTGTAGATGCCGACATGCGCGGTCCCAAAACTACCGCCGCCGGCGGCGACGAAGCCGACCGCCCGGCCGCACAGAAAACGGATCAGGCTGTCGATATCGATCTGGTCTTCGAGGGCTGCATGGTGATGCATGAAGGCCGGCAGCCGGGCCAGCCAGGCCGCGGTGCGAGAGACCTCGCCGCTTCGCCGGTCATGAACGCGGACGAGGCGTCTGGCCGAGACGGCATGAACCTCGCAGGCAAAGGCCTCGATATCAGTCAGTGCGGCCGCAGGCGCATCCCCGCGGCACGCAAACACCACCATGTCGGCCTGACGGATGGCCTTGCGGGCCCAGTGCGAGGCCTCCCCGCCACCGAGATAAACCACCAGCGGCGCGGTGTGTTCGAGCCTGTTGAGCCACTCGGTGACTTCGTGTGCATCGAGCGCGCGCCCCGGAAACATCGCCTGCAGGCGATCGGCGTCGACGATCTCGGCATCGATCGCGGCGAGCCCCTCGCGCATCCGGCGATCGAAAGCGCCCGGCAGCGGCTCCAATCCTCCATCGATCAGCGCCACCGTTCGCGCCTTCGGCGAGGTGGGGAACGGCGCGATGCGCGCGGTCTCCTTGGCGAACCGCCGCGCCAGCGCAGCCAGCAGCGCCTCGACGATGGCGGGCGCTTCCTCAACCAGCTTCTGGTAGGCCGGGCGCGTCAACGCCAGCACGCTGGTGTCGCGGATGGCGATCACATCGGCGGTGCGCGGGACATCGGCGAAGAAGCCGATCTCGCCCACCAGTTCGCCGGCCCGAAGCTCGGCGATCGGCTCGAGATAGCCGGTCTTGCGCACCGCGAGCGCACCGTGCAGCACCAGGAAAAGCGAATCCGAGGGCCCGCCTTGCGCGACCAGCATCTGCCCGCGCACCAGATCCTGGCGGACCATGGCGTTGAGCGTCTTCAGCCGCTGTTCGGAACTGAGCGTTCGAAACAGCGCGAACTCCTCCAGGGCGGAGCTCCACGCAAGCACCGAGCTCGATCCACTCATTTGGCGGGACCTAGTTGAATTCTTAAGGCTCAACCTTACCGCCGGGCCCACACCACCGCGAGCGATATCAACGCCGCGGGAGCGCACCGCAGCAATACGCCCGGATGCGCTGCAACATGGAGGCGGAAGCCGCGTCCGCGTTACGCCGCCCACCGGCCGCGATTGTTCTCGGCCAGAATGGGCCGGATCAGGCGACCAAAACGCTCGGCCTCCTCATCATGCAGATAGCCGGACAGGCAGAAGGAATGACAGCCTGCATCAATGAATTGCTGCAGCGTGTCGGCGCACTGGACGGGATTGCCGACGACAGCGATGCCGGCGCCGGGGCGGACCTTGGTGATGCCAGTCCACAGATGCGGCAGCAGGAGATCGCCATGCTCGCGGGCAAGCTGCTGAACGCGCAGGTTTGCTTCCGACTTGTTGTAGAGCGTCTTGATTTCCTGCTTCTGCCGCTCGGTGGCGTGCCGCACCAGTTGATCGGCGGCCTCCCAGGCATCCGCCTCGTTCTCGCGGCAAATCACCTGCAGCCGCATGCCGAAGCCGATGTCGTTTTCGCGATCATGCGCGCGCGCCATCTCCCTGATCTCGGCGATGTTCGAGGCAATCTTTTCCGGCAAATCGCCCCAGAACAGATGCACGTCGGAGTGCTTCGCTGATAATTCCCAGGCCTGGCGCGAGCCGCCGCCGAGATAGAATTTTGGAAACGGCTGCTGGTGCGGGCGCGGCCGGATATGCGCTCCGGACAGTTTGTGAAACTTTCCTTCGAAGTTTAGCGGTCCGCGCGTGGTCCACAGCGCTTTCAGGATCGAGACTTCCTCCTCCATCAGCGCGTAGCGCTCTTCCTTGGGGTAACGCACGCCCTCGCCTTCGACCTCGCTTTCATTCTGGCCGGCGATCAAATTGATGCAGATGCGCCCGCCTGACATCTGGTCGAAGGTCGAGATCATCTTCGCCAGCAGCACCGGGTTGATGTAGCCGGGCCGCGCCGCAATCAGCGGCTTGATGGACGACGAACGCGCTGCCATGAACGCGCCCGTGATCCACGCTTCCCAGCACACCGAGCCGACCGGGATCAAAAGATACTCAAAACCGGCCGCTTCCGCCGCCTGCACTACGCGGTCGCACAGTTCGGGAGAGCCCGGAATCTGTGCATCCATCAGGCCATAGGCCGTGGTGTCGCCATGCGTGGGCAGATACCAGCCGAATTCGAGCGGACGCATGAACGTTTCTCCCTGTCGATCCTTGTTGCTCGGTCGTTAGGCAGATGAGTTTAGCGGCTGCGAAGCCTGGGGCAATCGGGTTCCCTGCGAGGGGCGATTTTCGATTTCAATCGCGTTCACGGCAAGATAAGTTCTCAGCCATGTCACCTGTCTCGCTGCTGCTTAATATCATCTGGATCGTTCTCGGCGGCGCCTGGATGGCGTTCGGCTGGCTGGTTGCCGCCATCGTCATGGCGATCACGATCATCGGGATTCCCTGGGCGCGGGCGGCGTTCAATATCGCGGCCTACACCTTGTTCCCGTTCGGCTTCACGGCGGTCTCCCGCGACGCCTATAGCGGGCAAGAGGATATCGGCACCGGGCCGTTCGGCGTGATCGGCAACATCATCTGGCTGGTGTTGGCGGGATGGTGGCTGGCGCTCGGGCATGTCATCACGGCGGTCGTGCTGGCCGTGACCATCATCGGCATTCCCTTTGCCTGGGCGCACTTAAAACTTGCCGGCATCGCGCTGTGGCCTATCGGCAAGATCATCGTTCCCACGACTTAAGTTCGAAGCAGCCTCTGACTATCCCGAGGCTGCTATTTCCGCCGGCTTCAGCCGCTCGAACTCGGCGTCGCTGATCTCGGTCTGGGCCACCAGCACGCTGCAGCGCAGGCGCTTGACCAGATAGCTGCCGATCGAGCCGAACCAGCGCGCCAGCGCCCCCTGCGGGCGGTGGCCGACGACGACGAGATGCGCGCCGATTTCTTCGGCGACCTCAGCGATTTTCTGGCCGGCATCGCCGACCTCGAGTCGCGCGGTCGGGTTAAATCCCAACGCCTTCAGCCGCTCGGTGCCTTCGTTCAGGATGGCCTTGTAATCCTCGGTCTGCAGTTCGATCGGGATCGTGAGCCCGGCCTCGGGCGTCATGATCGAGGAAACCTCGACGACGGCGAGCAAAAAGACCTCGGAACGGCAGAGTTGTGCGAGCTTTGCGCCCTCCCGCAACGCGCGCCGCCCCTCGACCGAACCGTCATAGGCGAGAAGAACCTTCTTATACATCGGACGTCCCCATCCATGGCGAGAAGATCAGTGCGGCAAGATTAACACCAATTGGCAGGAACGGATCGGAATTTTGCATGGGGGATGCGACCCGCGTCATGCCACCTTCGTCTCCCCACCCCCGAGAAGGGCCGTTGCCCCTGCCCAGCCAATCGGCTAAATGAACCGGCGAAGCACCCGTAGCTCAGCTGGATAGAGCGTTGCCCTCCGAAGGCAAAGGTCACACGTTCGAATCGTGTCGGGTGCGCCATTTTTTCCGCCAATCCGGAACTAAGCTGCACTGGAGGTTCGCTGTCGATCAATCGACTGTGCTACCGGCCAATGTGCCTTTGTAAGGCCAGCCAGTTGGATGGCAAATGACTGCTCCGAGCGATGTGACTGATTGGCTTCTCGATTCCGACCCATCGATCCGCTGGCAGGTAATGCGGGACCTCGTCGGCGCTCTGGAATCGGGTTGGGCGGCGGAGCGCGCCAAGATCGAGTCCGTGGGGTGGGGGGCCAAACTACTGGCTCTCCAGGATGCGGACGGCCAATGGGCGGGAGGCTCGTTCGTCCCGCGTGGCTTCACCCTTCAAGACTGGAAGAAGTTCGGCCAGCCTTGGACGGCTACGACCTATTCGCTTTCTCAGCTTCGCGAGTTCGGTCTCGATCCCTCGTCGGACCGCGCGAAACGGATAGTCGAGCTGGTTGGTCTCAACTCGCGCTGGGATGAGGGCGGCCAGCCCTATTGGGAAGGGGAAGTCGAAGAGTGCATCAACGGGCGAACTGTTGCTGACGGTGCATATTTCGGAGTCGATGTTTCATCCATTGTCGTTCGGCTGCTCGGCGAGCGTCTCCATGACGGCGGTTGGAATTGCGAAAGGGCGAATGGGTCGGGCCGCTCGTCATTCCATACCACGATCAACGTGCTGGAGGGGCTGTTGGAATATGAGAAGGCCACCGGCGGCACTCCGGCCTCACGCGAGGCACGCAGGTCTGGCGAGGCTTATTTGCTGGAGCGCAACCTCTTCCGCCGCCGCAGCACGGGGGAGCCGGCGGACGAGCAGTTTCTGCGCTTTCTGCATCCAAACGGCTGGCGTTACGATGTCTTGCGCGCGCTCGACTATTGCCGATCCTCCGCGATGCACACGGGCGCCACTCCCGATCCACGGCTTGCGGAAGCCATCAGCCATGTCCGCTCCAAACGCTTGGCAGACGGCACTTGGCCTCTCGACTGGATTCCTGCGGGGCAGGTATGGTTCCAGGTAGACGCTGGCCCAGGTAAGCCTTCCAAGTGGGTGACCCTCCGAGCAATGCGCGTGCTCAAGTGGTGGGAAGAGCAAGGCCGTTGAAGCGACCAGAGGCGACTGCTCCACCCGAAGCGGACCGTCGCTACATTATAGCCCCTGTAATGACATAGCGGTTCTCAGTTTCATCCTCTCGGGCGCGCCACCGACTTTTAAGAATTTCTTGAAATTTGCTAGGCGACCTGATCCAGGATTGGTCAACCTCTGAAGCGTCGACGGCCCAAAGCCGAATGCGCGGCTGTGAATTTTGATCGTATCGCCGTCGATCACGGCGCCTTCGCAGATCAAGCCACCCGCCTGGGACGGCGAAGGCCGGTTAACTGCCGGTTGATCTCACCCGACACCGCTACAATTTCCTTAACGAGCCCGAGGCGCGTCCGTTTTCCGGTGCGCCCGCGTCAGCTCACGCTGCGCAGCTCGCCGAGTGGGTCGTGGTATTGCCGGAAGCCGCGTAACAGAAAGCCTCATAGTAGGCTTCCAGCTCCACAACGGCGCGATGCTCCCATTCCCTGGCTTGCGCCAGGAGGGAGCCGCTATGAAGCGGGCGGAAGGCCGCGGTTTGGCGGTACAATGACGCGATGGTGCGGTATCGGCGAACGTTTTCCATGATGGCCATGCTGTTCATGTCAGATCTCCCCTTTCTTTCCCGGGCACGAACTTGCGGCAGAACGATTTTCGATTCGTTAGCGGGAGAGGAAGAGAGATCGTGTGGTTTCCGAACGGTTGATGGCGGACGCTCACAGACAGACGCGGGGTGGCCTCCCCGGAGGCCGGAAGCTCGAACGCTTCACTTGTCCGCGCGAGTTGTCTGCGGCGCGGTCGAAGAATTGTCGCTCGAACAGACGACATCCGCTGGCAAGAAAGACGCGATGCCTGCTTCAAGCCCCCATGCGGGCAGCAGTGTGCGGACACAGTAGGCCAACCCGATCCCGAGAAGCGATGCGCACAACATCGTCGCAGCGAACGGCCAGGTCACTCGTCTTCTTTGCGGTGATGGTTGCAGGCCGGCCGCGGTGACAGCTGACATTTGGTTCGGGCTGGACACTGGTCAGGATCCTGGCTGGAGAATGATGAGTTCGAGACCAGCCATCGCCGATCGCGATGGCCCGGCGCGGTTCGTCCCGCGCGTGACGCCGAACACAGGGCGACGCCGCAGTTCGCGGACATCGCTCGATCTGCGGAGAGCTATTCGATGCTCAAGGGCGGGGAGCCCTTCCCCGGCAGAGCACGCAAAGCCGCGCCCTAATGGTGCTTATGCTGCTGCGCGACTCCACTGACGGCGGCTCCAGCATTTTCCTCGACGTTGTAGACGATCTCGACGGGCCCGGCCTTCTCGAACACCAGCGTGCCCTTCACCTTCTGACCGAGCTGGAATGACTCCTTGAGGCCGAGCAGCAAGATACGATACGAGCCGGGCTTGAGCTCCACGGTCTTGCCGGGCTTGATCTCAATGCCGTTCGCGAGCGGGCGTGTTTTCGACATGCCGTCCACATCGATCACCTCGTGTACCTCGATCTGGCTCGCCGAGGGTGAGGCGCCTCCGATCAGGCGATCCGCAGTCTTTCCCTTGTTGGTGATGGTGAGATAGCCGCCCGCGATGTTGGCGTCTTTCGGGGTCGGGCGCGACCAGGGGTGAGCGATGTCGAGTGCACCCACCTTGAAATCGTGCGCACCGGCCGCGGTCGTAATGAGCACAGCGGCTGCGACAAAAATGGCCGCTGTGACAAACACAAAGATATCTCTGACGACGGTTGTCATAACTGTCCTACTCCGATACGCGCGCTGGACGGCTAAGGCATGTAGAGAAACAATCAGACGCGATTACGGCCGGTGCTCGCCGCGATTGCGGCTACTGCCGGACGTGATTACGGCCACCGCATCGCGGCGCGACGCGAAGAAAATCGGACACACAACCGGGCAATCGGACTGCGCCTCTTTCGCCATTCGCTCAACACGCGACAGCCACACCGATGCCGCGCCCGCGATGACGCCTTCGCTTTTTCGCTTCCCTTCCGTCGCGAGCAGGCCGCGCTTCTCGCATGATCCAGTCAATCTCGCGCCCGATTGCAATGGCTAATCGTCCGACAGTGAGTAAAGGGGGCGTATGTGCGTGCGTATCTTAAACGGCCGGCTGCCGGCGTATTTTCATCCATAATGTTTTTTCTCGCAGCTCCTGCGGAAGCGCATCATCCCGGCGGAGGCGGCAATACCGGTAGCGGCGGGCCCATCAACACCATCTCGGCCGACACGCTTTCCGAAGGGCTGATCGCAGCATCCGTGCGCTACGAATTCATCCGGCTGGGCCAGCTCAGTGACGCCGACCTGCTCGCCGCCGCAGCTAAGGGCACGCATGCGCACTCGCTCCGCTCGATCGACAGCGTCTCGCTCTCGGTCGCCTACGGCATCACCAATGACTTCACCGTTGGCGTTCGCGCGGCCGGCGTCCGCCGCACGGGGATCAGCGAACCCGCGGGGGACATGCTGAGCGGCGGCCATATGGGCATGATGAATATGAGCGACATGAGCAGCCTGATGAGCCCCGACGGCATCAACCGGCGCGGCAACTCGGCGGGCTTCGGCGACGTGACCATGCTCGGGCAATACCGCTTCCATAACAACGCGCAGACCGGGACATCAGCCGCCGTGCTGTTCGGCTTCAAGGCGCCGACCGGCAACACCAACCAACGTGACGCCGCCGGCCAGCTCTTTCAGGCCGAATTTCAGCCGGGCTCCGGTTCGTGGGACGGCCTGTTCGGCGCCGCCTTCACCAAGCGCACAGGCCGCTGGTCGTTCGACGTGAGCGGCCTCTATTATCTGATCAGCAACGGCACGCAGAACACCAATCTCGGCGACCGCTTCCTGTTCGGCACCGCGGTGTCGTATCGCCTGGTCGGCGCCACAGGCTCGGCGAAAGAGGTGGAGTTGCACGAATACTGCATGCAGCCCCGCAACCAGCTGCAGGAGCATTGCCTCTATCACGCCAATCACGACCACAGCGACATGAAGAAGACGCCCTACACGCTCGACCTCGTTCTCGAGCTGAATGGCGAGTGGCACGACAAGCAGCGCATCGCCGGCATTCCGGATCCCAATTCGGGCGGCACCACGGTCTATCTCTCACCCGGCGTGCGCGTGGGCTTCGATCGCTTCTCGGGCTTCGTCTCCGTCGGCGTTCCGGTCATCAACCAGCACAACGGCGTTCAGTCCAAGCCGGATTTTCGCGTGCTTACGGGAATTGGTGCGCGGCTGAATTGAACGCGGAGGTCGGCGATCACTGCTTGTCCGTCATGGCCGGGCAAAAGCGCGAAGCGCGTCTTCGCGCAGACGTCCTGGCCATCCACGTCTTTCCTGCCAAAGTGACGCAAGAACGTGGATGCCCGGCACAAGGCCGGGCATGACGAGGAAGCTCACGCCTACCCTTCAAGCGGCGCGGATGTTGCCGAGGAATTTGCCGGTTTCGGTCTCGAGCTGCTCGGACTGCGAGGTGAGCCGCGCGGCGGCGTTCAATACGAGGGTTGCGGCCGCGTCGACCTGACTGGAAGCCTCACGAACGCCCGTGATGTTTTGCATCACGCCCTGGGCGCCCAGCGCCGCCTGCTGCACGCTGCGGGCAATTTCCTGGGTCGCAGCCCCCTGCTCCTCGACCGCTGCGGCAATGGAGCCGGTGATCTCGTTCATCTGCCCGATCGTGGTGCCGATTTCGCGGATGGCGTTGACCGTCGAGCCGGTCGCGTCGCGAATTTCCTGGATCTGGCTGGTGATTTCGTCGGTAGCCTTGGCGGTTTGCGACGACAGCGCCTTGACCTCGTTGGCCACGACGGCAAAACCCCTGCCGGCTTCGCCGGCCCGGGCGGCCTCGATGGTTGCGTTCAGGGCCAAAAGGTTGGTCTGACCCGCGATGGTCTGGATCAGCGCCATGACCTCGCCGATCTTTTGGGAGGCCTCGACCAGGCGTCCGACCATGGCCTCGGTTCGGTTGGCCTGCCCGACCGCGTTCTGGGCGATTGACGAAGACTGGGTGACCTGCCGCGAGATCTCCTGGATCGAGGACGACAGCTCCTCCGCCGAGGCCGCAACGGTCTGAACGTTCGTTGCGGTCTGCTCGGCCGCGGCCGCGACCTTGGCGCTCTGATCCGTCGTCCCCACCGCGATCGTGGACATCGACGACGCGGAATTCTGCAGCTCGTCGGCAGCGGTCGCGGTGCCCCGGATCACCCCGCCGATGCTGCGCTCGAATTCGTCGGCGATACGGGCGAGATCCGTCCGCCGCTCCCCGGCGGAACGAACCTTCATCTCTTCCTGCTCGGTGCGGAGCCGCGTCGTTTCGACCAGATGATCCCTGAAGACCTGCAGGCTTCGCGCAATCCGGCCGACCTCGTTGGTCCGGTCGACGAACGGAATGTCGACAGCAAGGTTGCCCTTGGCCAGCTCGTCCATCGCCGAGCAGGTTCTGTTGAGCGGGCCGACCAGGCCGCGGCCAAGCCAGAACGCCGCGAATGCCGCGATGGCCAACCCGGCGAGCCCCCCGATCCCTGCCCAGATCATCCGGCGGAAGACCACGGCGTCGATATCGTCGACATAGGCGCCCGCCTGAAGCGCGAGAGCCTTGTCGCCTGCGCCAAAGGCCCCGACATAGGCGATCTTGCGGAGTTCGGCGCCGCCGGCCGACCGGGGAGCCAGATATTCGACAAAGCCGCCGCCGGCGCGCGCGGCCCGCACGATGTCCTGAATCAACAGCTTGCCGCTCTTGTCCTTGAACTCCCAGCGGTTGACGTTGATGTATTTGGGATTGGCATGCACGTAGGTGACGCCGGCGTCGGCACTTCCGGTGCTGTAGACGCCGATATAGTCCGAGTATTCGCCCCAGCGCATGGCGCTGATCGAGGCAAAGGCCATCTGGCGCGCCTGGTCCGGCCCGACCCTGCCGGCCTTGGCCTCGCCCTCGTGGTGGGCCAGAATCTTGATCGCGGCCTCGACGAGATCGCGGACCGTGGTGCGCCGTTCGTCCAGCACCGCATCCCGCAACACCAGGATCTGCAAGGCGGAGACGGCAAACAGCACCATCGTCAGCGCCGCAATGATCATCGCAAATCGCTGATAGACGGTGAGGTTACGCATGCTGCTTGCTTTCCTGTTGGTTGAAGATTCGTACCAATACAACGTTAATCGAATGTTATCGGCGGGTTGCGCAGATGGCCCGCAGCGTCCGATCGCGAGAAACGGCGCTTGAAATGACCGCGCCGCGGCGACACAATGGCGGCCATCCTTCAACAAGACGCGCCAATGTTCCCCGCACCGTGCGGAATCGCATGGTGCGCTAAGAGTGACCCATAATGGCTGAAGCCGATCTCGACGTTGTCATCCGGCAAATCGCAAAAACGCAGAACAAGAGCCTGATGGCCGCCGTCAAGAAACGGCGCGACCAGATCATGGCCCGCGCGGCCAAGGCAAAGGACAAGGAGACCCGGGACCAATTCCGGCTGATCGCCAAGAGCACGATGCTGCTCGGCACCGCCGCGGCCAAGCGGCTGCAAAATTCGGCGGAGAACACCGCCGATAGCTATGCGCGGGCAATCCGGAACGCGGCCGAGGAAGCGGCGGCTGCGAAGGCAGCGAAAAAGCCTGCCAAGAAGAAAGACGGCTGAAGCGGCCGCCCGCGCTCAGGCTGCCCTATGAGCACGGTAAATACCGCGCTCGAATAGACGATAGACGTTGAGCGCGCGCGGGTCGGCGAATGGCAATATCTGCATCATGATCACTCCCGCGATACGCGAGGCCGGGTCGATCCAATAGTAGGTGTTGTAGAGTCCGGCCCATGTCAGGCTGCCTGCACTGCGGCCATCAGGCACAGGATCGATGTTGATCATATCGCCAAGTCCCCACCGCAGCCGGACCCCTGGGAAGAAATCGACGTTGTCAGACAATGCCGGATTTGTTGTCTTGAGAATTCCCGCGTCAAGGTTGCCGATTTGATTGGTAGACATCAGCGCAACCGTCTGCGGCCGCAGGATGCTCTTCCCCGCAAGTGCTCCGCCATTCAACAGCGCCTGGAGCAAAGTCAGATAATCCGGCGCTGTGGAATAGATGCCGCCGCCACCAGAAATCACTTTCGGGTCGGTTCGTCTCACCAAGGGCTGCGGCACAAGCGTACCGTCCGCCTTGCGCAAATGCAGACTTGCCTGACGTGCGCGCTGCTTCTCTGTGAGCGAGAAGGCGGTGTCGTTCATCCCGAGCGGACCGAGGATGTGATCGCGGAAATAGCGATCCAGACTTTGCCCGCTGACGATTTCAACGAGGCGGCCGACCCGGTCGAGACTCCCGCCATAGGCCCACTTGGCGCCCGGATCTGATATCAGCGGCGTACGGGGCAGCGCCGGATTGTTGCGAGACGCTTTGCTGTAGCGAACGATATTCGTGTCCCAAAGCTGATAGCTAAGCCCGGATGTGTGCGTCAGCAGATGGCGTAGCGTGATGGGCTTTCGCGCGGCGCGCAGTTGCGGGGTCCCGTGCGCATCGAAACCATCGAGAACTTGAGGCGACCCAAGCGTCGGATCAATTCTCGCCGCCGGTTCGTCCAGTTTGAGTTTGTCCCGTTCGACGAGCTGCAGCGCTGCGACGGATGTCAGCAGTTTGGTCATTGACGCGATACTGAAGACCGTATCGGCCGACATCCTGGCAGCCGTGCCCATGCTTCTGGCACCAAATGCGCCCTGGTAGATCACCAACTGCTCCGTTGCGGCCATGGCGACAACGCCTGGCACGTCTGCCGCATCGACCCGAGCCTGCAAAACGGCGTCGATTTCCCCGCTACGGGACGGCGTGCGCAGCGGAGCGGCAAGGCCGGGAATGGCCGCGACGGGGATCAAGCCTGCCGCCGCGACGGCTGCCGTTCGCAACAACGTATCGCGCCGACTGAACCGCACCGTCATCGCGCTCCCCTCAACGCTTTGGAACCTAAGTGCTGCCGGCGGTAAGCATTCGCTTCAATTTCAGCACCGCGCTGTCGGGTGTCGTCAGCACTGGCCGCCCGGTTACCTCGGCGACCCGTTCTGCCGCAGGTGCCATGCTGTATTGCGCCAGCGCGATCAGATCGCAATCGCGCAAATCTTTTGACGCTTCGACGACCAAACGATCATACGTCGCACGGTCGCCGCGATCGAGCGCAGCCATGGCGCCTTCCGACAGTTTCGGAACCAGTTCGATCGACGACGGAAACTCAGGCGGCATCGAGGCCAGCGTCGGTGGAAACGTCGACAGCAGCCCGACCTTGCGGCCCCGCGCGACCGCCTGCTCGATCATGGCTTCATTGGGCTTGAGCACCGGCATCGGCGTGTGCGCGCGCGCGACCGCTTCGATGCAGGGGCCGAACGCCGAGCAGGTGAACAGGATCGCGTCCGATCCGGTGCCGGCCGCGTAGCGTCCAAGCCGGAGGAAGCGCTCGGTCATGGCATCGGTGAGCCCGCCGTCGCGCGCCAGATCGGCCGACAGGCTGTCGTCGAGCAGATTCATCAGGCGAGCATCCGGCCAAAGCCTGGCGAACGAGGCCTCGATCGGCACAATCGAATGTTTCAGGGCGTGGATCAGGGTGATGCGCATGCGGATCAGTCTGGCTGCGGCGCGGCTGGTGTCAACCCGCGGCGTCGGGCTTCGCGCGAGAACGCAGTCGCTCCGGCGACGCCGGAGCAAGGCGCTGGCGGTTCTTGAACCGGTGACCGACGACGATCAGCGCCGCGCGCGGACGCTCGTCGCCTTCGCCGTCAGCCAATGCGGCCGGCGGCCAGTTATCCGCAGGCTAGCCGCATGCGTATCTCGTCCTGGCCGGTGCAGGATTGAAAGACGGGGCCAGCAATTCCACCGCGCGGCATACAGCGGGCCGAGGGCTGCCTTACGAGCTACACCTTCACCAGGCTTTCGAACCCGCCAAAGATCATCCGCTTGCCGTCGAACGGCGGCTTCGATTTCGGATCCATCATCTCGTTGAGCCGCGGGTCTGCCATCACCTTGGCGTTGATCTTGTCGCGCTGGGCGCGCGACTTGTAGGTGATCCAGGAGAATATCACGGTCTCGCCCGGCTTGAGCTTGACGCTGCGCGGGAAGGACGTGAGCTTGCCGACCTTGACGTCGTCGGCGACCCATTCGCGGTAATCAAGCGCGCCGTATTCACGCCAGATCTTGCCGCACTTCTTCGATAGCGCGGCGTAGGCAGCGAGGTTTTTCTTCGGGACGGCGACGATGAAGCCATCAACGTAGGGCATGGGCATTCCTCTTCACATTCTTGGCGTTATTGCGAGCGTAGCGAAGCAATCCACCGTTTCTTTGCAGCCCGATGGATTGCTTCGCTACGCTCGCAATGACGGCCAGGCGATTTTAGCTATGACAACAAGATGCCTGAATCGGCGCCGGCTGGTATTGGTCACGTAGCCGCACCCAGTCCATCGATAGGGCAGGCCCTGTTCGTGACGCCCGAGCGGCGTCAGGTCGAGATAGTGGTAGGCGGCGTTCATCATGTCGAGGCCGCGATGATGTGCGGCTGCATAAGCGGCTCCTGTGGTCAGGCCAGGTAGTTTTCGAGTTTGGCCAGCAGTTCCGTCCATCCGCGTTCGTGATTGTCGCGTGCTGTCGCATCGGCGAACTGTTCGTGAAGGAAAGTGAGCAGCGTGCCGCTGCCTTCCGGCTTCATCGAAATCGTCACCAGCGATTCTCGCTCCGGCGTCGAATGCCAGGCCCAGCTGAAAACCAGCCGCTGGTTCGGAACGACCTCGCGATAGACGCCGCCGACCTCGTTATATGTGCCCTTGGCGTTGAAGCTGATGCGGTAGCGGCCGCCGACGCGCAGATCGATATCGGCCTTGACCGAGCCTTCCTCGACCGAGCCGGGCCCGAACCATTGCACTAGCCTTTGCGGGTCGGCCCACGCGGCGTAGACTTTTTCGGGCGCCGCGTTGAACCGGCGCGTGAGCGTGAGGCTGGGGCGCTCGGCCGGCTCGGCATCGCGGGCGCTTGACTTGATAGGGCTTGACTGGGCGGCCATGGGTCTTCCTCCACAAAAGCGGCAAGGCGGTCGAGAGCGTCGGACCAGAAGCGCTGGTAGCGATTGAGCCAGTCCATCGCCAGCTCCATCGGCTGGGCAGTCAGCCGGCACGCGACTGTGCGGCCGGTCTTTTCGCGCGCGATCAGGCCGGCGTCGGACAACACATCGAGGTGCTTCATGATCGCAGGCAGCGACATCGAAAACGGCTGCGCCAGCTCGCTGACCGAAAGGCTTTCGCGATCGCCGAGCCGCGCCAGCAGCGCGCGCCTGGTCGGATCGGACAGCGCGGCAAAGGTACGGTCCAGAACGTCTTCTTGATACTTAACCATACGGTTTAGTATAGATGCAAAAGAAGCGCCGTCAAGCCGGCGTTAGCATCACGAAGTCGAGAGTGGGCAACGAAGGCGCGGATGGCCGGATCATTCAGCGCAAATAGCTTTCACGCGTCAGTCCGGCCATCCCGAGAGGAATTCGGGAGCCTCGATCAATAATCCCGATAAACCCGCATCCGCCCCTGCTGTCCGAAGGCAACGCGCGGATTGATATTGCAGTAGAGCGCCCGTCCGGACGCCGACGCCATGCACTGCCCATAGGTACTGTATGAGCAGTCGCCGGGGATGCCGATGCCCCGGCCCTGGAGGCAATAGGGATAATCGTACGCCGCCGCCGGCGAGCTGCCCGCCACCGTGGCGACTGTCGCCGCCGACAGTGCCAATATCGCTAACATTGCATTGCGCATCTCGATCTCCTTCACGTGACGCAAAAGCCAGGTCGCCTCTGCCATAAAACACCGCGACCGGGCCAATGTTCCGTGACCTAGATCACTGCACTTTCTCGACCTTGGCTTCCTCGATCACCTTCTTCCACTTGTCGGTTTCGGCCACGATCATCTTACCGAACGCTTCCGGGGGGCCGATCAGCGGTTCGCCGCCGAGATCGACCAGCCTGGCCTTGATCGCGGGTTCGGCGAGTATCTCGTTGATCTCCTTGTTCAGTTTCGCGATGACTTCCTTCGGAGTGTTCTTCGGCGCACCCATACCGAACAGCGCGCTGGCCTCGTAGCCCGGAATGGTGTCGGCAAGGACCGGCACATCAGGCAACAGCGACGATTTCGTCGTGGTGGTGACGGCCAGCGCCCGCAACGATCCGGCGCGGACGTGCTGCAGAATAGAAGGCATGTTGTCGAAGATCACCTGAACCTGGCCGCCGAGCAGATCGGTAATCGCGGGCGCGGCGCCGCGATAGGGCACGTGCTGCATCTTGGCGCCCGACATCGCCATGAACATTTCGCCCGAGAGGTGCACCGACGTGCCGTTGCCCGACGAGGCCAGGTTCACCTTGCCGGGATTGGCCTTCACATAGGCGATGAACTCGGCGACCGTCTTGGCCGGCACGTCCTTGTTGACCGTCATCACGTTCGGCACGCGATTGAACGCCGCGACCGGCGCGATATCGCGAACGACGTTGAATTTCAGGTTGGCGTAGAGCGTGGCGTTGATGTAGTTCGCGGGATTGACCAGCAGCACGGTGTAGCCGTCCGGCTCGGCGTTGATGACCGACTCGGTTGCGATGTTGTTGCCGGCGCCGGGCTTGTTCTCGATCACGAATTGCTGGCCGAGGCGTTCGGAAAGCCGCTGGCCGAGCAGCCGCGCGATGATGTCGGTCGCGCCGCCCGGAGGATATCCGACGACCCATTTCACCGGCCGGGTCGGATAATCCGCCGCCGAAGCGCTGCCGATCGAAGCGGTCGTGGAAAGGCCGATCACGGCCAGGCAAATCGCGGTGCGACGTGAAATCATAAAACTTCTCCTTGGAGGCCGGGCTTCAGAACCCAGTCCGTTTCTATGAGGCGCTGTTCTATTGAACCGAACGCGGCCCGCGTTGTAACAAACAAAGTCAGGTGCGGCCAGTGCGACCCGGCGCCGCCGACCGCGACGAAAGGATAAGACATGCCTGTCAGGGTTAACGCGCTCGACCATCTCGTTATCAATGTGTCCGACGTGGCGCGTTGCACCGAGTGGTACCGGAAGATTCTCGGCATGGAGGTCAAGGTGTTCGACCCGGGCCCGGGCAAAACGCCGCGGACCTCGCTGGTGTTTGGTAACCAGAAGATCAACGTGCGGCCGCGCGGCGCAGACAAGGTCGAATGGTTCACGGCCGACCACGAAACCGCAGGGAGCGACGACCTGTGTTTCCTGACATCAAGCACGCCGGACGAAGTCGTCGCGCATCTGAAGGCCAACGGGGTCAGAATCGAGGAAGGCCCCGTGGCAAAGCAGGGCGCCCGCGGCACGCTACGATCGGTCTATTGCCGGGATCCCGATGGCAGCCTGATCGAGATTTCGTCGTATGAGGATGGCGTGAAATAGCGCACCCCTGCTCGTCATGGCCGGGCTTGTCCCGGCCATCCACGTCTTCCTTGCGGCAATACCAGCAAAACGTGGATGCCCGGGACAAGCCCGGGCACGACGGAGAGCATCGATGATTTGCCCATCGCGTGATCCGATGGCAGAACTACTCCCAAGCAAAATCAAGGCAGCCAGCCAAAGCTGCACGGGAGGAATTCCATGTCACTTTCGCAAGCCACGCCGGGCATTGTCGGACCATTCGCTGATCTCGACGTGCCGTGGCTGCTGCGGATGCGCGCCGAGAGCCGCCGCAACCATCCATTTTTGATCTGGGCGCCGTTCGAGGCTCCGGCGCGGAGCTGGTCTTACGGCGAATTCCACGAGCGCGTCGGCGCGCTTTCCGCGGGCCTGGTCAAACGCGGCATCAAGCCCGGCGAATATGTGCTGATCCATCTCGACAACTGCATCGAGGCTGTTCTGTCCTGGTTTGCCTGCGTCGAACTCGGCGCGATCGCGGTCACCACCAACACCCGCTCGGCGGCGGCGGAGATGGAATATTTCGCCGGCCATTGCGGCGCGGTCGCCGCCATCACCCAGCCGGCCTATGCCGAACTGATTTCGGCCAATTGCCGCGGCCTGCGCTGGATCGCCGTGATCTCGCATGATGCCGGCAGTACGCCTGCGCAAAGCGCGCCGCGCGGCGACAGTTTTGAATCATTATTCGCCGACAGCACCGACCGGCCGCGCCGCGCCGCCGACCCGTCCGCGCCCTGCAGCGTTCAATACACCTCGGGCACCACGTCGCGGCCAAAGGCGGTGTTGTGGACGCATGCCAATGCGCTGTGGGGCGCCAAGGTCAACGCCGCGCATGAGGATCTGCACGCGGATGACGTGCACCAGACCTACCTGCCGCTGTTTCACACCAACGCGCTGGCCTATTCGATGCTGGCGACGCTGTGGGTCGGCGCGAGTTGCGTGATCCAGCCGCGGTTTCGGCGAGCCGGTTCTGGAGCGTGGCGCTGGAACACAATTGCACCTGGACCTCGACGATCCCGTTCTGCATGAAGGCGCTGCTGGAGCACGAGATTCCCAGGCATCACAAGTTCCGGCTCTGGGGCACTGCGGTATCCGAGCCGCCGCCGTTTGCCGCATTCGGCGTCAAGACGATCGGCTGGTGGGGCATGACGGAAACCATCACGCACGGGATCGTCGGCGAGGTCAACCAGCCCAACACGCCGATGTCGATCGGCCGCGCCGCACCCGAATATCAGATCCGCATCGTCGAGGACGACGGCCGGCCTACGCCCGTCGGCGGTACCGGTAATCTCCTGATCAAGGGCACCTCCGGCCTGTCGCTGTTTTCGGAATATCTGCATAACGAAAAGGCCACCCGCGAAAGTTTTGACGAGCACGGCTATTTCATCACCGGCGACCGCGTCACCCTGCTCGAGAACGGCTTCATAAAATTCGGTGACCGTACCAAGGACATGCTCAAGGTCGGCGGCGAGAATGTCGCGGCATCCGAGATCGAACAGGTGATTGCGGTGGTGCCGGGCGTGCGCGAGGCCGCGGTGGTGGCGAAGAAGCATCCGATGCTGGATGAAGTGCCGGTCGTGTTCATTATTCCGCAGGCCGGCGTCAAGGGCGCGCCGGCCAACCTGCATGACACTGTCATGGCCGCCTGCCGCACTTCGCTGGCGGACTTTAAGGTGCCGCGCGAAATTCACTTCGTCGACGACATGCCGCGCTCGACGCTGGAGAAAGTGGCAAAGGCGGAATTGCGGAAGAGGCTGGGGTGAAAATTTTGTAGGGTGGGCAAAGCGAAGCGTGCCCACCATTCACGACCACAGCAAGAACATGGTGGGCACGGCGCAAGAGCGCCTTTGCCCACCCTACGATTTCGGCTTGGTCATTGCGAAGGAACGCGGCGACGGAAGAGTAGAAGAACAACATAGAGAACCACAGGGGGAGCACGTAATGCCAGGACTGAGGTCGAACTCTGCAAGGCTTTCTTGCTATTTTGCGGCGGCTTTCATCGTGACGTCACCGGTCGGCATCGCCTCGGCCCAATCTGCCGACATGATCCTCTTCAACGGGAAAATCCTCACCGTCGACAAGGATTTCTCTACCCAGCAGGCAGTGGCGATTACCGACGGCAAGATCCTCGCAACCGGCACCTCCGCAGCGATGAGGAAGCTCGCTGGCAGGGGCGCAAAACTGATCGATCTCGGTGGCCGCACCGTGATTCCCGGGCTCACTGACGGGCACATCCACGGCATCCGCGCTGCGCTGACCTTCGGCACCGAGGTGAACTGGATCGGTGTGCCCACGCTGAAAGACGCGCTGGAGAAAGTCGGTCAAGCCGCAAAGGCGCAGAAGCCCGGATCCTGGATCGTCGTCGCCGGCGGCTGGACCGAGGAGCAGTTTGCCGAGAAGCGCCGGCCAACACCGGCAGAGGTCGCAGCAGTGGCGCCCGAAAATCCTGTCTACATCCAGCATCTCTATGACTGGCTGCTGCTATCGCCGAAGGCCATGGAAGCGCTGAACATCCGCGACGACAACGATGTGGCGCCCGGCGGCAAACTCACGCGCGATAGCGACAACAAGCCGACCGGCATCATCGACGCCGGCGGCGCTGCGCTCGGCAAGATTTTCGACAAGCTGCCCAAGCCGACCATGGAGCAGCAGATCGACGGCTCCAGGAAATTCTTCCGCGAGATGAACAGCCTCGGCATCACCGGCATCGTCGATGGCGGCGGCGTCAGCATGTATCCGGCGAACTACCAGGCGGTGTTCCGGCTGTGGCAGGACAAGCAGCTGACCGTGCGCGTCGCCTATCACCTCTGCGCGCCAAAGCCCGGCAGCGAGCTTGCCGACCTGCAAAACCTGACGCAACTCTCGCCACCGGGTTTTGGCGACGCCATGCTGCACTTCAACGGCCCAGGCGAAATCCTGATCTGGGCCGACTGGACCGACGGCGACATCACGCCCGACGGCAAGGCGAAGCTTGCCGAACTGCTGCGCTGGGCGGCGTCAAAGCGCTACACCATTCAGCTGCACTGGAATCCGGACCGCACCGTCCACGACCTGCTCGACGTGGTTGAGGACATCAACAAGGATTTTCCGGTGCGCGACCTGCGCTGGACCGTGCTGCATCTCTACACTGCCTCCGAAGCCAGTTTGAAGCGGATGAAGGCGCTCGGCCTGGTCTGGGGCGTGCAGGATGGGCTCTATTTCGGCGGCGAGCGGCTGCAGAAGGAGGTCGGTGTCGAACAGGCCAAGGCGATGCCGCGGATCGCCACCGCGATGAAGCTCGGGCTCGTGGTCGGCGGCGGCACCGACGCGCATCGCGTGTCGTCCTACAATCCCTTCGTGTCGCTGCAATGGTATCTCGACGGCACCACGATCGGTGGCACCAAAACCCGCGGCGACGAGGAAGCGCCCAGCCGCCGCCAGGTGCTGGAGATGTACACCCGCAACACCGCCTACATGGCAAATGACGACGACAAGCGCGGCACACTGGAGGCCGGCAAGTTCGCCGACCTCGCGGTGCTGTCGGCGGACTACATGACGGCGCCCGTGAAGGAGATCGGCAAGATCAAATCCGTGCTGACGATGCTCGGCGGCAAGGTGGTGTATGCGGCACCGCCGTTTGCCGAGGAACGACGCTAGTGCGTGGTGCGTAGGGTGGGCAAAGCGCAGCGTGCCCACCATTCATCGACGACGGTGCAAGAGGCGGTGGGCACGCTGCGCTTTGCCCACCCTACGCATTCCTCAACTCACCTCGAACCTTATCGGCAGCTTCTTCGGGCCATTCACAAAATAGGCCTGCGTCATCTTCACTTCGCCGTCGAGGGCGATCGATTTCAGCCGCGGCAGCAATTCCTCGAACAGGATGCGCATCTCGAGCTTGGCCAGATATTGCCCGAGGCAGAGATGCGCGCCATAGCCGAAGGCTACGTGGCGGTTCGGCTTGCGGTCGCAGCGAAACTTGTACGGCTCCTCGAACACGTCCTCGTCGCGATTGCCGGACGCGTAGCACAGCATCAGCCAATCGCCCTTTGCAATTTTTCGTCCGCCGAGCTCGGTATCCGACGTCGCCGAGCGCATGAAATGCTTCACAGGCGTCATCCAGCGGATCGCCTCGTCGACGAGACCCGGGATCAGCTCGGGATTGGCCTTCACCTTTTCGAATTGCGCGGGGTCTTCCGCCAGTGCCCAGATCGCGCCGGCGGTCGAGGATGACGTGGTGTCGTGTCCGGCGGTGGCGACGATCATGTAATAGCTCGTCGCATCGTGATCCGGCATGTAGTCGCCGCCGATTTTGGCGTTCGCAATGACGGTGGCGAGATCGTCGCGCGGGTTGCGGCGCCGGTCCTCGGTGATGCCGCGGAAATAGGCACCGAAATCAGCCACCACCGACTGCATCATCCCGGAGAACTGCTCCGCTGTAAGCTGTTCCCTGATCCGCGCCGTATCGGGATCCTGCGGGCCGAACAGCTCCTGCGTCAGCTTGAGCATTCGCGGCTCGTCCTTCTCGGGCACGCCGAGAATTTCCATGATGACATGCAGGGGATAGCCGAGCGCGACGTCTTCGACGAAATCGCAGGCGCCATCCTTGTCCAGCATGCGCTGCACGGTGGCGCGCGCGATCTCGCGCACGCGCGCCTCGAACTTTCCGAGATTGGCGGGCATGAACCAGCCCTGCGTCAGCGCGCGGTATTTCGGATGATCGGGGGCATCCATCTGCACCAGCGAGCGCACCAGGTTAGGTCCACCGGTGATCTTGCGGACACGCTCCTCCACCGCCCGGTTCGTCAGCGTGGTCGGACGATCGGCATTGTGGAACAGCTCGTTCTGGCGGCTGACGGCCTGGATATGCGCGTGCTTTGTCACGACCCAGAACGGATCGAACTTCTCGGGCCGGGCAATGCCGAGCGGGTTGTTGGCGCGCAGCCAGCGGTAGCTGTCATGGATGCGATGGTCGGCATAGGCAGCCGGATTGACGAGCGTGGCCGCAATGTCGGCGGGAATGTCGAGATTTCCGCCCGAAGTCGCTGTCGTATCCATGGGTCTTCCCCGTCGTCACCTTCACGCGCAATGCGCGCCGATGATCAACGAGAACTAGGCGTTTGCAGGGCCGGAGGCTTGCGTTGAGCGGCTACTCTCTGCCACGTCATTGCGAGCGAAGCGAAGCAATCCATCGCGCGGCATAACCGGTAGCTGGATTGCTTCGTCGCTTCGCTCCCTTGCGCAAACGCTTCGCGTTTGTCGCAGGCAATGACGGCGGAGAGTCGGAAGACTCAATAATACCCGAACGCCACCGGGCGGAAGGCGTGCAGCAGATGCTGGTCGATCTTGTCGCCCATTTCTTCCATCATGCCGAACGCCTTGGCGTGGGTGAACTGCAGCCGGTAGGCGCGCTTCTCGACCAGGGCCGCATAGATATCCACGATCGTGGTCAGCCGCACGATGTCGCTGATCTGGTTGCCGTTGAGGCCGTTGGGATAGCCGGTGCCGTCGAGGAACTCGTGGTGGTGCAGCACCACGTCAAGCATTTCGGGAGGAAAGCCGCCTTGGGCTGCCAGCGCGTCATAGCCGCGGCGCGGATGCTGGCGCATCTCTTCCATCTCTTCCAGCGTCAGCGGGCCAGGCTTGTCCAGGATCGCCACCGGAATGTACGCCTTGCCGACGTCGTGCAGCAGCGCGGCGCGGGCGAGGCGGCGCTGGTCGTCCTCGCGCATGCCGAGATGCTGCGCATAGGCGACCGCAAAGCCGGTGACGAAGAGGCAATGGCGATAGCTGCCAGCGTGATGGCAGCCGACCGTCGTCAGCCATTCCCGCAAGGACGAATGCTTGATCGCCTTGAGAATCTTGTTCTCGGCCTCGACGATGTCGCTGAATTTCAGGGGAACGCCGGCCGGAAGCTTTTCGAAGATCTTGACCATCACGGCATGCGCCGCTTCGACGCCCCTGTTCAGGACCTTGCCGCGATCGGTCTCGTCATATCCTTCGCTGTCCGGAAACGCGGCGCGAATCCGCTGCAGGATTCCTTGCGCGTCGAACGGCCGCGCGATGGTGTCGGTGGCGCCGAGCGCCCAGGCCTGCATCGATCCGTGATGCAGCGCGTCAGCTAGGACGAACAGCCGCGGCATTTCGCGATAGGCCTCGGCGCGCAGCTTGTTGCGCACCAGCTGCACGCTCTCGGCGGAGCGCAAATTGATGTCGACCACGATGCCCGCCAGGTCGCGCTCCGGCGCGTCGGGAATGTCAGATGTCGCTATCGTGTCGACCTGACCGACGGATCGCAGAATGCTGGCGAGTTCGCTGCTTTGATCGCTCCGATCCGAAGCCAGCAACAGCCGGCGCTTGGTCGAAGTCTTGTTGGCTACCGATGTCATGAAACCCCAGACCCCTAGCAGTGAAGACTTGCAACCGAGGCTAGCGGAGAATGGGTTCCTTGCGGCTTAAGAGGGATGCTGAAAGCGAACTACCATAAATGCTAAAATTTTAGCGATCTGGTTCGTGATGCGCTGCACCCGAAACCGTCATCATCCGCGCAAGTGGCTGATTCAGCACGCCGTGGCGCTTGGCTAAAGGCCGCACGGCCGCGGCGTACTGGATGCCCCGCTTTCGCGGGGCATGACGACGGAGGATCATTCTTATCGATGCTTCGGCGATTTACGCCTTCATGCTCGCCTTCACCGCTTCTGCCGTGATCGGCAACGAGCGGATACGCGCGCCGCAGCCGAGCGCGGTGGCGATTCGAAGCTACTTTGGAAGAAGCACTTCCGTCAGTGCCGAGCGGAAAGAACCGAAATCGGAATAATCCTTAACGTTTAGCGCGAGACCTCGCGTCGTATCGCGATTTCCAAGCCTCTGCCAGAGCGGCCCATGACGTTTGAGAGTTTCTATATACGGGCAATCTGGCAATATTAACTTGCTTCCAAATCTATAGTGGCTGTGCGCTAGGCGACGGCTAAAGTAGGCGTAAAAGTCAGCCATCTGAATTGCTCGACAGTGTTTTTTTGGAATGAAGCTGATCGAACGCAAACACCCTTCAAAGACTGGCAGATCGGCCATCTTGTGAAAGTATTGATCGATCTCCCCGTTGTTGCGATTGCCGGTTTCAATCAAAAACGAGATGCCTTGCTCTTTCACATACGGACCGAACTGCTCATCGGTAATTGATTTCATCAAAATGGATGAGAAGGCCACCCCCATAGGGGACATATCTGAAAACCCAGGATCGGCCTTTTTTAGGCGCGCTATTTCATCAACGCTGATGGAGATACTCACGCCAAAAATCCGACCATGAGACGCGGCGAATAGCTCTTCTGCGAAACTAAGCTTTTTGATTTTCCTCCAAGTCTTGAATGGCGGCTTGGTCGCGTAGAACTCCTTGGAGTGAAAAACGTCAATGTTGTAGCCGTTGAGTATCGAATCCCACTTCGGCTCCAATTCCTCCCACGCCTCAAGAGGTGCAAGGAACCCGGCCATGGTCACAATGGGCAACCCGCTGGTGCCACTATCGTCCAAGTAGCATTCGAACACGAAAATGAGCCTCCTGCCTTGCGATCCGCGAACGCCGGACGCGCGGCGGACAATCGCAAAGGAGTCGCCACGGTAGTGAGAGTTCATCGACTCACCCCGCTACGGTCACTGTACCACGTGGGTACGCAAAGTATAATTTCGCCGACGAGATAGGGGAACAAACAAATCCGCCGGAGGCATTACCTCCGGCGGATCATTCTTATCGATGCTTCGGCGATTTACGCCTTCATGCTCGCCTTCACCGCTTCTGCCGTGATCGGCAGCGCGCGGATGCGCGCACCGCAGGCGTTGAAGATCGCGTTGCCGAGCGCGGGCGCGATCACCGTCACCGCCGGCTCGCCGACGCCGGTTGGCTTGTCGCCGTTGGCGATGACGTTGACGGCGACTTCCGGCGTCTGGCTCATCCGCAAGGGGGTGTAGGTATCGAAATTGGTCTGCTCGATACCGCCATCCTTCAACGTCGCCTTCTCATACATGGCGAGCGAAAGGCCCCACAGCGCCGCGCCCTCGACCTGGGCGCGGATGTTGTCGGGATGCACCTGCATGCCGACGTCGGTTGCCACGGTCAATTTCTTGACCTTGACCTCGCCGGACGGCGACACCGCAACATGGGCCACGCACGCGGTCCAGCTTGCGGTTGCCCGCTCCTGCGACGAGACGCAGGCGACGCCCATGCCCTCGCCCTTCGGCAGCTTGGTGGTGCCGTAGCCGGCCATGCCCATCGCCGCCAGCAACGTGTTGCGCAGGCGTTGCGCGCCGCCGTCGTTCTTGCCTTTGCCGTCCAGCATCGCGATGCGGTACTGCGCGGGATCCTGACCGGCCGCATGAGCGAGTTCGTCGATCATGCTTTCGACCGCCCAGAAGGTCCAGCCGGGCGCCACCGAGCGCAACTGACCCGATGGGGTGGCGTTGTGCGCCATCTCGTTTTTGATCGCACGGACATTGTGATTGGGCACGGTGTAGAAGAAGTCCGCACCGTTCACGGTGAACGAGTCGAGCGGGCCCTTCTTGTCGACCGAAGGCGTCAGGAAGTCCGGTATGCCCCACCGCTGCGTCGGCCACGCACTGACCACGTCGTGGTTGAGCGCAACCAGCTTGCCATCGCCATCGAGACCGGCCTTGACCTTCTGGAAAGTCAGCGGACGCGAATAGTCCATGGTCATGTCGTTTTCGCGCGAGTAGATGACCTTGACCGGCTTGCCGACGGCCTTCGCCGCCTGCACCGCCGGCACCATCATGTCGGCGTCGAGCCTTCGGCCGAAGCCGCCGCCCAGCCACATCTGGTGCATCACGACGAACTTCGGATCGATCCCGGCAGCGCCAGCCGCGATCGCGCCGGAGCGCGTCGCGAACTGGTTGCCGGAATAGATGTGCAGGATGTCGCCCTTGAACTCGGCCGTGGCGTTCATCGGCTCCAGCGGCGCATGGATGTTGATGCTGGTGGTGTATTCAGCCTCCATCACCTTCGCCGCCGTCCCGAAGGCCGCCGCCGTATCGCCATCCTTGACGAAGAACTGCCCGGAATCGTCGAGCGCCTGCAGCCGCTTGGCCTCGTCGATCAACGATTGGCTCGACAGCTTGGCGTTCGGGCCGTTGTCATAGGTGATCTTCAGCGCGTCGGCGGCCTTCTTCGCATTGGCATAGGTATTGGCTACCGCCACCACCCAACCGGAAGTGCTACCGGTCTTGTCGTCGAGCGTGATCGCCTTGATGAAGCCCGGCACCTTTTTGGCGGCGGCGTCATCAACCGATTTCACCGTGGCGCCGAAGCGCACCGGCGGCGTGATCACCTTGCCGTAGACCATGCCCGGCAGCATGACGTCGATGCCGTACTTCGCCGTGCCGTTGATTTTTGGGGGAATATCGAGCTGCGGAACCGAGACGCCGACCATTGTGTACTGATCGGGTGTCTTGAGCTTGATCGCCTTGAGTTCGTCTGGCGTGAACTTCTTGGTGATCTTGCCGCTCTTGACGATATCGGCAAAGCTCATCGACTTCTTCGACTTCGGATGCGAGACGGTGGAGTTGCGCACCACCAGTTCACCCACTGGCACGCCCATGATGCCGGCTGCGGCTTCCGTCAATGCGATACGTCCCGCGGCGCCCGCGCGGCTCATCGCATCGAAGTTCATCATCGTGCTCCAGCTGCCGCCGGTAATCTGCGCGCCGAGCACGGGGTCGTTGAATTTCGGATCGTTGGAGGCAAGCTGGACCCGCATGTCCTTCCAGCTCGAACCGAGCTCTTCGGAAACGATCTGCGCCATGGTCGAGGCGATGTGCTGGCCCATGTCGGCCTTGCCGCAGGTGACCGTGACGAGACCGTCGGGACCGATCGAGTACCACACGCTGGGTTCGAAAGCGGAAGGCGCGGCCAAAGCCTGATCGATACCGGGAACGGCGGCATAGCCGAGCACGAGGCCCGTGGCGGCGGAGCCGACCAGGAACGAACGGCGGCTGAGATCGGTGGATGGGATTTTCACATGCGTATTCATGTTGCCCTCCGCTCGGTGCCGGCGTTGGAGGCGGTACGCATTTCGGACGCGGCGCGCATGATCGCCTTCTGAATGCGCGAATAGGTCATGCAACGGCACAGATTGCCGTCCATATGCGCGACCACTTCATCCTTGGTCGGGTTGGAATTCTTGGAAAGCAGCGATGCCGCCTGCATGATCTGGCCGGACTGGCAGTAGCCGCATTGCGGCACCTGCTCGAGGATCCAGGCCTTCTGCAAGGGATGATCGCCCTTGGCGGACAGACCTTCGATGGTGGTGATCTTCTTGCCGGCGGCTTCGCTGACCAGGGTCTGGCAGGAGCGAACGGCTTCGCCGTTGAGGTGAACCGTGCAGGCGCCACACAGGCCGGCACCGCATCCGAATTTCGTACCGGTCATCTGCAATTGCTCGCGGATGACCCAGAGCAGAGGCGTATCGTTGGACGCCTCGACGGACATATTCCGTCCATTGATATTCAGATTAGGCATTGGCGCTTCCCCTTCCGGTGTTGGAAGCCGCTTACGGCGGCCTTCTCACTTTTGGGTATTGGCCGGCACCACCGGGTAATGCCAGTTGGCGTGCAGCATGATACCGAACTTTCCCGGAGGCAATCCAATTTGGAATCGTTCGAAAGGAATAAGGCTTTGAGGGCTCACGCTTGTGCGCTGCGGCAAGGCCTTGTGATGGACTTGTCAATCGAGCGCGCTGCGCGGGCGCGTCTGCCGTTTCCGCATTTCCTATTCCCTGATGGATCGCGTTAGGATGTGGGCGGCGATGACGGCGTGGGCCGGATTTCGCGTATTGCTTGGGAAATCACATGCCGACAATCGATCGCGACGGGGTCCGCATCTACTACGAAGTTCACGGCTCCGGCCCACCGCTCCTGCTGACCCACGGCTACTCGTCGACCAGTGGGATGTGGCAGGGCCAGATCGCGGCCTTGTCGAAGCACCACAAACTCGTGTTGTGGGACATGCGGGGTCATGGCCAGTCCGGTTACCCCGAGGATACCGCCGCCTATAGCGAAGCGCTGACGGTCGCCGACATGGCCGCACTGCTCGACGCCGTCGACGCCGAGACGGCGATCGTCGGCGGGCTCTCGCTAGGCGGCTACATGTCGCTGGCATTCTACCGCGCCCACCCCGAGCGCGTCCGCGCGCTGCTGATCATCGACACCGGCCCGGGCTTCAAGAAGGACGAGGCCCGCGAGGTCTGGAATAAGCGCGCGCATGACACCGGCAACCGCTTCGAGCGCGAAGGGCTGGAGGTTCTGAAATCGGCCAGCCGCGAACGCTCCAGCGTCACCCATCGCGACGCGTTGGGACTGGCGCGCGCCGCGCGCGGCATGCTGACCCAGCGCGATGCCCGCGTGATCGAATCCTTGCCCGATATCAAGGTGCCGTCGCTGATCGTGGTCGGCGCCGACGACACGCCTTTCCTCGCGGCCTCCGACTACATGGCCACCAAGATTCCCGGCGCGCAAAAGGTGGTGATCCCGGCCGCCGGCCACGCCGTCAACATCGACCAGCCGCAGGCCTTCATCGATGCCGTGCTGCCGTTCCTCGACCGCCTGGACAGTACGGCAACGCAGAAGGCTGCATCATGAAAACAGCCGCCGTGGCCCTCGCGCTGATCGCAGGCAGCTTCACGAACGCTGCCGCGCAAAAACTGCCGCCGATCGGCGGCCCCTACCCGCCGCCTTTCACCGAAACGCTGTCGAACAACACGCCACTGGCGTTCGGCATGGACGCTGGCGAAGCCGCGCGTGCGCTCGGCACCCCGCTCAATTATGTCCGGGGACGACCGGGCGAAGAAATCTTCCTCGCATTCCGCAACATCGGCGGCAGCGGATTGTTCTACAAGAAGGACCGGCTCTTTCTGCAATTCCGCAAGGGCAGGCTCGCCGGCTGGAAGGGCGACTGGGGCCACAACTGGATGTGGCAGTAGCCGCGGCTCCGCAAATTCACGCAACGACTTCGTGCGACCCAAAACAAGAAGGGATGACCCGTGGGACAGGATATCAAACTGACGGCTTCGGACGGTTTCAAACTGGGCGGCTATCGCGCCGATCCCGCGCATGCGCCGAAGGCGGCCATCGTGGTGATCCAGGAGATCTTTGGCGTCAATCACCACATCCGCTCGGTGTGCGACCGGCTGGCGGCCGAAGGCTATGTCGCCATCGCGCCGTCGATCTTCGATCGCATCGAACCTGACTTCACCAGCGGCTATTCGCCTGACGAAGTGACCAACGCGCGCAAGTTCGTCGCCAATCCGGATTGGGCCGCGATGCTGCGCGACACCCAGGCCGCGATCGATGCCGTGAAGGATGTCGGCCCGATCGGCATCATCGGCTTCTGTCTCGGCGGCAGCATCGCCTATGCGGCGGCGACCAAGCTGTCGGGTCTATCGGCCGCGATCGGCTATTACGGCGGCGCCGTCGTCCGCTTTGCCGACGACAAGCCAACAGTGCCGACGCAACTGCATTTCGGCGAAAAGGATGCGGGCATTCCGTTGACCGACGTCGAGACCATTAAGGCCAAGCGGCCCGAGGTCGAGGTTCACGTCTATCCCGGCGCGCAGCACGGCTTTCACTGCGACGAGCGCGCAAGCTACGACAAGGCCAGCGCCGACATCGCCTGGCCGCGCAGCCTGGCGTTTTTCGCCAAGCATTTGAAGTGACGATCTGTCGTCATTCCGGGTTCGCGTCTTCGACGCGCCCCGGAACGACGATGCAGGGACTTCTAGCCCCGCCTCACTCGCCCTTGACGCCGGTTGCCTTCACGACCTCGGCCCATCGTTCGTAGTCGCGGCGCAGGACCTTCTCGAACGTTTCCGCCGATCCACCCACCGGCACGAGGCTGAGCGTCTCGATTCCGGCGACGCCCTCGGGCGAGGCGATGATGCGGGCGAGTTCGTCCGAAAGCTTCTTCACGATCTCCTTGGGCGTTGCGGCGGGTACGAACACGCCGAGCCAGCCTTCGATTTCAAAACCGGGGTACCCGAGTTCGGCCATCGTCGGCACGTCGGGCAACGCGGTCCTGCGCTTCTCGCCACCAACCGCCAGCGGCCTGAGCTTGCCCGCCTTGATTTGCGGGCTCGCCGTGGTCAGGTCAACAAAGGCCGAGGTCACCGTGTTGGCGAGCAGGTCGTTCGTCAGCGGAGCCGAGCCGCGATAGGGGACGTGGGTCATGTCGACATCAGCGACCTTCTTGAGGAGTTCGCCGTAGAGGTGCGACGTCGTGGCGTTGCCGAAGGTGCCGTAGGGCTTGCCGGGGTTGGCCTTGGCATAATCGACCAGTTCCTTGACCGACTTGATCGGCTGCTGCTCGGGGACCACCAGAACGATCGTCGACAGCGAGATCTGGGTGACCGGCGCGAGATCCTTGAAGACGTCGTAGGGCAGCTTCGCAACGAGGCTCGGTGCCTGGATGATCTGCGTAATGCCGACCAGCACGGTGTGGCCATCGGGCTGCGCCTTGGCCACATTGTCGTTGCCGACCACACCGCCGCCGCCCGATTTGTTCTCCACGACCACGGCCTGCTTCCACGACTCCGATAGTTTGTTGGCAAGCAACCGGGCCAGGACGTCGGTGGCGCCGCCCGCCGGATAGGGCACGACGAAGGTGATCCGCCGGCTCGGATAGGAATCCGCCGACGCCTGATGCGAAGAGGCACACAAAGCCGTTACGGCGATGGAAGCGAGCAACGCTGCCGCGGTCGCCGCGCGCAGCGCGCGAACCGGCAAATGATAGTTCATGGTCATACTCCGGATTGCAGGCACATAACCGAACAAACCGGCGCGCCTAGATTTGACGACGTTCTTCTACATCGCTGCAGTGCAACTTGGAATAAGGTTTCGAATGAAGTCAGCGCATAGCGCTAATTTACCGCAACCAAAGCGGTTCGACACCGATGCACGGGCTCAATCCAAGACTTCCAGTCACGTGCGAAGCCGCATGTCCGCCACTGCAAGTTAGGCGCAGAACGCAGCCTCCGCGCTGGGGTGAAACGGATGATGAATTTTTCTGGTCAAATGCGAGGCATTTGCCTGACGCAAATGCTCAGGAAAGGAGCCGGCTCAAATGACGGCTCGATGAAGGGCTTCACGCCCTAGAACCAGCGCTCGCTGACGAGCACGGTGTCACCGGGGCTGATCGGACTACCGGGCGGAACGACGAAGCGCGCCGTTCCCGACGCGTCGGTGTGAGTGACTGTGACGCTATCGCGGCGGGCGCGTGGCGAGAAGCCGCCGGCAATTGCCACCGCGCTCTCGACCGTCATGTTGGGTACGTACGGATATTGCCCGGGCGCTGCGACCTCGCCGAGAATGAAGAACGGCCGATACGCTTCGATCTCGACGGCAACCGACGGCTCCCTGATGAAGCCGCGCCGCAGCTTCGCCGATATCTCCGCCGCCAGTCCAGCCGTGGTGCGACTGCGCGCCGGCACTGAACCGATCAGCGGCATCGTGATCGAGCCGCCGGCGTCGATCGCGTAGGTATTCGTCAGGCCTTCCTGGCCGTAGACAACGACGCGCAGCCTGTCGCCGGCATCGAGGTGATAGGCCGCGTCGTATCGCACCGGCATGGGTTCGACATAGGCCACGGGTGCGGCAACGACGGCGGGTGCCGGTGCTGCGCGTGGCGCCGCGGCGAAAGCCGCGCGAAGCGCGCCGATGGCGCCTCCGCCGGACCCGGTCGCGACCGCCTGCGGCGGTGGGCCGTTAGGCTCGCCATAGGCCATCTGATCGAGGTCGCCTTGCGGCGCGACCGCGACCGGCCCGGTCGTGCGCATGCAGCCCGACAGCGCGAGCGCGGTGATGATTGCAGTGATCGTTAGTCGAAACGCGCGCACAACCCGCACCGGAGCCATCCCTTAAAGCGAGACAGCTCCAGTCTTGCACCGGGTATGGTTAATAAAGGGTTTTTTGGGTTGGCATAACCCAAGGCGAGACTATCCGTCATTGCCTGCGACAAACGCAAAGCGTTTGCGCAAGGGAGCGAAGCGACGAAGCAATCCATTCTATCCGTGCGCGGAGGGATGGATTGCTTCGCTTCGCTCGCAATGACGGCCTAGGCACTCACGCCGACGCCGATCGGACACGACACGCCGGTGCCGCCCAATCCGCAATAGCCCGCCGGGTTCTTGGCGAGATACTGCTGATGATAGTCCTCGGCGAAATAGAATTCACCCGATGGCGCAATCTCGGTGGTGATGGCGCCGAGGCCCTTCGCCGCCAGCGCCTTCTGGTACGTTGCCTTCGACGCATCGGCGGCTTGGCGCTGCGCATCGCTGAAGGTGTAGATCGCCGAGCGATACTGGGTGCCGACATCGTTGCCCTGGCGCATGCCCTGCGTCGGGTTGTGATTTTCCCAGAACGTCTTCAGGAGCTGCTCGTAGGCGATCTTCTTCGGATCGAACACCACCAGCACCACTTCGGTATGACCGGTGCGGCCCGAACAGACCTCTTCATAGGTCGGATTGGGCGTATGTCCGCCGGCATAGCCCACGGCGGTCGCATGGATGCCGTCACCGAGTTCCCAGAACTTGCGCTCTGCGCCCCAGAAACAGCCGAGGCCAAACACCGCCTGCTCGAGGCCGGCCGGATAGGGCGGCTGCAGCTTGCGGCCGTTGACGAAATGCGCGGTGGCGGTCGGTATCGGGCTGGCACGGCCCGGCAGCGCTTCGGCTGCACTCGGCAACGCGGTGGTCTTGCGCATGAACAACATGGAATACCTCCAGGCAGCACATCGGCGGACGCGACAGCGGCGTCGGCCGGTTGGACCTCTATATATGTCTTTCCGCCGGATGCCGCAGCCCTGTTACGCGGCCCCCAGAGCGGAAGCCCGGCACGGTCAGTCCCGCGAATAGCCGATCAATGGCTTGCGGGGCCGGAACAGGATCATGAGCAGAATGCCGACCACGCCCAGCACGGCAAAAACCGGCTGATCCAGGAGGACCTTGATCACGCTATTCCAGAGCCAGGGCGCGGTACCCTCGACCCAGGTCCGGAATGCAAGCTGGCTGGACTGATGGACGTCGTTCCAGAACTGCCCGAAACGGGTGAACTGCAGGGTCTGGTCGGCGACGAAACGGGCGCCGTCATAGACCATGAAGATGAATCCGCCGGCCAGGAGCAGCAGGCCGATTAGCCGGAAAAAACCGCGGATCATGCGTCACCTTATATCTATTGCCCCCAAAAGGCCGTCAGCCAATACCGGGGGCACCCCGGAAATTCAACCTCGTCAGCACCTTACGCGCCATTTCCGCCCCCCTTCCCCGTCTTTTGGGGAGGGCGGAAAGCGTTGACGGTGCAGGACGCGCCCTCTATAAGACCCCCAATGGCGGCGGGCGCAATCCCGCCGCCGCTGTTCTTTGAGCAGCGCCGGCTTCGGGAGCACTTTGGCTTCCGTCCATGGCATCCTCAAGAACGGCTTACGTCAGAACACCCTGGAAAACGTCACCAGCTGGAAACACCGCCAGCGTCGATCACGCAATTTGAACGGCCGGCGCGCTCAAGCCCGACCACCCGAGCGATGACAGCCGAAGGATAGTTGAGAACATGGCCAATACCACTTCCGCCAAAAAGGCGACCCGCAAGATTGCCCGCCGCACCATCGTCAACAAATCGCGCCGCACGCAGATGCGCGGCGCGGTCCGCACCGTCGAGGAAGCGATCAAGAGCGGCGATCGCGAGGCGGCGCTCAAGGCGATGAAGCACGCGGAACCGGAACTGATGCAGGCGGCGCAGCGCAACATCATTCACAGGAACAATGCGAGCCGGAAGGTGTCGCGCCTGACGCACGCAATCGCCAAGCTCGCGAAGTGAACTGACAGATAGATATTCGTCAAAAGCCCGGCCTCGCCGGGCTTTTGTTTTTTCAGTCATGCTGGCGTGCGAGCATGAACCCGAAAAACCATTTCACCGCGCACGCGCATCCTGTTGCATTTCGGGCTCACGCGAAAAGAGCGACTGTGACAATTCAATTGTCCCGTTGCTGAGCACCGGATTACGTGTCACATTTCTAGCGCCCGTAATTTTACGAGGTGCAATTTGGCGCACCGGCGTTGTCGTGAGCTTTTGCGAGAAGCGTAAGCACGACGGCTGACCAATCCGACGCCGGCTTCTTCTGCCCGCATCGCTGCCGCGCAGGGTTACCCTGAAAAACAATTCCGAAAAACTTCGTCTCGCTAATCACTTATCCACATAGCGACCGCAAGCGCTTCGAAAAATGGTCCCGGTAACCACGATTGTAACGGTTTCTTAAAAAATTTTGCGAGTGCAGCGAAAATTGTCACGCTCGTTCGCGCCGCGCGATTCTGCGCGCTGATTCAAAAACTTGGTGTGGAGTTTCGCAATTGCAGTGTTGCAACACCGCCGAAGACTCCGGCAACAGCGTCGAATCACGGATTGTCAGAAATCGCGCTTGGTGTATTTGTTACTCGTTCGCGACGTTCAAGGCTCTCCTGACCAGCGCGGTATGAGACCCAAGAGCGGACGTGCAAATCGGCGGCGGTGTGCGCGTTAGCGACGCTTTCCAAGCGAAGCTGAGTTGGTAACTCATAGCAATATGAGAGCGGTTGTTCTGTGTCTAAATTTCCCGGCGTGGCGCTCGCGTTCAGCGCGTTCCGGACAAGGGAAATAAGGCAGGGGGAATAAGAAGCAGACCGGCGATGCAACGACTGGGAACACGGAGATCGTGAACGTGTTGAAGACGACAGACTGAGATACGCGGCGGCGCAGCGGTCGGACAAGCGGATGTTCGGTAGCAGCAGACTGGCTTTGAAACACTGGTAATGTGATTGCTCGCCGCGCGTTCTCGCGGCGAGAGGGGGAGGTACTATGCTTTACGGAATCAACGCGACATTCGGCACGCTCATTTCCATCGAGACCGCTTCTGAATCCCTGGACATCGTTTTCAGTCGTCCTCCCACGCGAACTCCGGCTAGACCGGCGAGTACGCGCTGACCTCGCGGTAGCCTCTCACTCCATCCAGCCCTTGATCTGAGCAACGGCGATTCCGCCGAATGTCCGATCTATGTCTGGTGGCTGAAGCTCCGCGCCGAGGTCAGGTCTGGCAGGGAACCTGCAAGGCAACCCGCCGGCCGATTTCACAAGCACCATTACTCATTCAGAAAAGTTCTCAGGCAATGACAAATATGGAACAGGATCGCTGGTCGCGCGTGAAGGGGCGGTTGCGGACGACTGTGGGCGAGGATGTCTATACGAGCTGGTTTGCGCGCATGGATCTGGAAGGCGTGCAGGACGAAAGCGTGCATCTCTCGGTTCCGACCCGGTTCCTCAAGAGCTGGATCCAGGCGCATTATGCCGACCGTGTCCTGACCTGCTGGCAGGCCGAGATGCCGGAAGTGCACCGGATCGACCTCACCGTGCGCACCGCGATGCGTTGCGCCGCGCCGGCCAAGGAGGCCACTGCACCGGCTGATCAACGCCGCACCGAGCAGGCCAATGGCCGGCACGCGCCAGAATTGCGCGCGACTGCGACGGCGCCGGTATCCGCCAGCCACGATGCGCTCGGCGGCTCTCCGCTCGACCCGCGCCTGACCTTTGCAAGCTTCGTGATCGGCCGCTCCAACACGCTGGCGCATGCGGCCGCACGTCAGGTCGCCGAAGGACGCCGCGGCGATCCCGTGATGTTCAACCCGCTCTACATTCACGCCGGTGTCGGCCTCGGCAAAACCCATCTGTTGCAGGCGGTAACGTGGGCGGGCAACTCGGGGAGCGAGCGCAAGGTGCTCTATCTCACCGCCGAGAAGTTCATGTACGGCTTCGTCGCCGCGTTGAAGACGCAGACGGCGCTGGCCTTCAAGGAAGCGCTGCGCGGCATCGACGTGCTCGTGATCGACGATTTGCAGTTCCTGCAGGGCAAGTCGACCCAGGCCGAGTTCTGCCACACGCTGAACGCGCTGATCGATGCCGGACGTCAGGTGGTGATCGCCGCCGATCGCCCGCCGTCCGATCTCGAGAGCCTCGACGATCGCGTGCGCTCGCGACTGGCCGGCGGCCTTGTCGTGGAGATGGGTTCGCTCGGCGAAGAGCTGCGGCTCGGAATCCTGAAGTCGCGCGTGGCAGCTGCGCGTGCGCATCACGCGAGCTTCGACGTGCCGGAAGCGGTGCTGGATTATCTGGCGCGCACCATCACCCATAACGGCCGCGACCTCGAAGGCGCCATCAACCGCCTGCTCGCGCATTCCAAACTGAACAACCAGCCGGTGACGCTGGAAATGGCCGAGCGCGAGGTGCGCGACCTGATCCGTCCGCAGGAACCGAAGCGGATCAAGATTGAGGACATCCAGCGGGTGGTCGCCCGGCAATACAATGTCAGCCGTTCGGACCTGCTCTCCTCGCGGCGGACCGCGAACGTGGTTCGGCCGCGCCAGGTCGCGATGTATCTGGCGAAGACGCTGACGCTGCGTTCGCTGCCCGAGATCGGCCGCCGGTTCGGCGGACGCGACCACACCACGGTGCTGCACGCCGTGCGCAAGATCGAGGCACTGGTGGCCCGGGATATCGCGCTGTCCGAAGAAGTCGAGTCGCTGAAGCGGCAATTGCAGGAATAGGAACAGCACTGGCTCCTCCCCAGCCTCTCCCGCCCTGATCCAATCGAAGTCGGATTTATCCGACTTCGATAGTGATAAGGTACCCAACTCGGGTAAACCCGAGTTGGGTGGGGCGGGAGAATTTTTTTCTGCCGCCATTTTTCGCCGCAAAAGTGGGGAACGGGGTGCTCTCTCCCTTGCACCGGCGCCCCATCCGCGCCACCTTGCGGTCCCCCCGGGGGTTTGATCAAATCCGATCCTGATCCGGCTTTTCGGGTTTCCAATGCCGCGGCGCTGCCTTTCCGGGCCGCCCGGCTTTTTCCATCTCTGGCGGGTATTGCAATGAAGGTCACCGTCGAACGCGCGCAACTGCTGAAATCGCTTGGCCACGTCCATCGTGTGGTCGAGCGCCGCAACACCATCCCGATCCTCGGCAACGTGCTGGTCCGCGCCGAAAACGCCAGGCTGTCGCTGAAGGCGACCGACCTCGACCTGGAGGTGACCGAAACGCTGGCGGCGGAAACCGCGACCGGCGGCTCCACCACCGTGCCGGCGCACATGTTCTACGATATCGTCCGCAAACTGCCCGATGGCGCGCAGATCGTGCTGGAAGCCGACGGCGACCGTTCGGTGCTGGCGATCCGCGCCGGCCGCTCGCGCTTCACGCTGCAGACCTTGCCCGAAAGCGACTTCCCGGATCTCGCCGCCGGCGACATGACGCATTCGTTCGCGCTGCCCGCCACCGACGTCAAGCGTCTGATCGACCGCACGCAGTTTGCGATCTCGACCGAAGAGACCCGCTACTACCTCAACGGCATCTACCTGCACACGGCCGGCAGCGCCAAGGCGGCAACGCTTCGCGGCGTGGCGACCGACGGGCATCGGCTGGCGCAGATCGATCTGGCGCTGCCCTCTGGCGCCACCGGCATGCCCGGCGTGATCGTTCCGCGCAAGACGGTCGGCGAGGTGCAGCGGCTGATCGAGGACAATGAAGCCGAAGTCAAAATCGAACTCTCGCAGGGCAAGATCCGCTTCACCCTCGGCAATGTGGTGCTGACCTCGAAACTGATCGACGGAACTTTCCCGGATTACGGCCGCGTCATTCCGCAGAACAATGACAAGGAACTGATCGTCGACAAGAAGGACTTTGAGGCTGCCGTAGACCGCGTCTCGACCATTTCCAGCGAGCGCGGCCGTGCCGTGAAACTCGCATTGTCTTCGGGCAAGCTGGTGCTGTCGGTGACCAATCCGGATTCCGGCAGCGCTACCGAAGAACTGGAAGTCGAATACGCCTCCGACGCGCTCGATATCGGCTTCAACTCACGCTATCTGCTCGACATCGCCGCCCAGATCGAAGGCGAAGTCGCCGTGCTGCGCCTCGCCGATCCCGGCTCGCCGACGCTGGTGCAAGACAAGGAAAATAAGGGCGCGCTCTACGTGCTGATGCCGATGCGGGTGTGAGCACTTCCAGCGACGAGGACGCCGACCTTCCCTCTCCCCTTGTGGGAGAGGGTGGCGCCGAACGAAGTTCGGCGACGGGTGAGGGGTTCGCGCCGCAAACACCAAACCATAGGCCTGTCGCCAAACGCATCCGCGGCTTCGCAAAGAAGATGCGCCACGAGCCCACTGATGCGGAACTAGCGATGTGGCGGTTGCTTCGTGACCGACGGCTCGCGCAGTTCAAATTTCGTCGGCAAGTCCCCTTCCAAAGCTTCATTCTCGACTTTGTTTGCTTCGAAAAGCGCTTCATCATCGAAATTGACGGCAGCCAGCACGCAGCATCCGCGCGTGACGAAGCAGGGGACGCAACCTTGGTGGCGGAAGGCTTTCGAATCGCGCGCTACTGGAACAATGACGTGTTGCAACAACCCTCTGCCGTTTTGGAGGACATTTTCGTAAAGCTTGCCGAGCGGTAAGAACCCCTCACCCGTCGCCTCACTTCGTGAGGCGCCACCCTCTCCCACAAGGGGAGAGGGGAAGAAAGACCGACATCGACTCAGCATGACCCCTTCCCGCATCCATCGCCTCAACCTCACGCACTTCCGCAACTATCGCGCGGCGAGCGTGCAGGCGCGCGGGGATGTCGTGGTGCTGGTGGGGCCGAACGGCGCCGGCAAGACCAATTGCCTGGAGGCGATCTCGTTTCTCTCGCCGGGGCGCGGCCTGCGGCGCGCGACGCTGGAGGATGTGGCGGACAACCAGGGCGACGGCTCCTGGGCGGTGTCGGCCGAGGTCGAGGGCGCGCTGGGGCTTGCCACGCTCGGCACCGGTCTCGATGCGCCGGCCGCGGAGGCGGCGTCAACCAGCCGGCGCTGCCGGATCGACCGCGAGCCGGTGAGCTCGGCAACGGCCTTTGGCGATCATTTGCGCATGGTGTGGCTGACGCCCGCGATGGACGGGCTGTTTCTCGGCGCCGCTTCCGAGCGGCGGCGCTTCTTCGACCGGCTGGTGCTGGCGATCGACAGCGAACATTCCAGCCGCGTCTCGGCGCTGGAGCGCTCGTTGCGCTCGCGCAACCGCCTGCTCGAAGTGCGCAACTATGACGACCATTGGTGCGACGCGATCGAGCGCGAAACCGCCGAGCTTGCGGTAGCGGTCGCGGCCACCCGCGGCCAGACGGTGACGCGACTGGCGGCGATGCTGCGCGAACGTGGGCAAGCTTCGGCCTTTCCGTCGGCACAGATCATGCTCGACGGCTGGATGGAAAATGCGCTGGTCAACCAGTCCGGGACATCCGTCGAAGACCGTTACCGCGAAATCCTGCGCGCCGGCCGCGCCCGCGACGCCGCGGCCGGTCGCACGCTGGACGGTCCTCACCTCACCGACCTGCAGGTGGTCTATGCGCCGAAGAGCATGCCGGCGCGCGACGCTTCCACCGGCGAGCAAAAGGCGCTGCTGATCGGGCTGGTGCTGGCCCATGCCACGCTGGTTGCCGAAATGACCGGCATCGTGCCGCTGCTGCTACTCGACGAGGTCGTCGCCCATCTCGACCCCAACAGGCGCAAGGCACTGTTCGATGAACTCGCAAAGCTCGGCGCGCAGGTCTGGATGACCGGCGCCGATCCGGCCGCATTCGTCGACATCGGCGCGACCGGCGAGATTTTCGACGTGGAATCCGGTCAGGTGAGCCGCCGCGGCTGACCCAAATAGGCCCGGTTTGAACCTAATCCCGTGCCGGCGCGACTAGTTTTCGGAAACGGCGTCAACGACGCCGCGGCCCTTGCGGCCACGCGGCCATCGTTCGTACGCAACAAATACCGGAGACGAAAATGCCTGAGATCGCGCGCGGGATCGTCCCGGCCGGAAAACGCCTGCTGCCGCTGATCTTCCTGCTCGCGGTCGGCGCGCCGCTAGCGGCGAAGGCCGACAACGGCATCGTGGACGTCCGCGCGCTGCCGCGCCTGGAAGGCGCCGTCGAAGATTCCTCGCGCACACAGTCCTACAGCATGAGCTACAGCGTTCCGACCGTGGTCGCACTCTCGAGCCCTGCCACTCAAAAGCTGCTCGCCGCCGATGGCTGGGTTCAATATACCCGCCCCCTCGACGAGAAGAGCACTTCCCTGACTTTCAAGAAAGCTCAGCAGGGCCTTCGCGTATCCTTCTTGCAAAGCCCCGGGCGGCCCGATCAGTCGGTGGTTTCCTACACCGCCGAGCGGATCACCGCGAATGTACCCTTCCCGCTCGATGCGACCGATATCGTGTTCGACCAGAACCGGCCCTATCTCGGCTGCGTCGCGCCGCTCGCGCTCGACGCGACACTCGATTTCTTGCGCAAGGAGATGGTCGCGATCGGCTGGAAACCGCTCTCCGCCGCCGATGCCACGGCGCGGTGGCCTAACGCGGAGTTTAGCGAGACGGTCCAGAACGGCGTCCGCGCCTATTACAGCCATGACGATGGCGATGGCTTCTATCGGCAGCGACCGATCATGCTGACGCTGCTGCGTCGCGACGACGGCAAGACCGGCCTGGAAATCCGGGTCGCGCCGTTCGCGCTGCCGCAGACGTTGGAGGCCGATTCCGAGATGGCTGGCCTGCCGCGGCCGAAGCCGACCAGGACCGCGAAGAGTTCCGGCGGCTCGGACTCTGTTCGCCGCCAGATCGAGGTCGCCGTTGTCGCCGAGCTGCCAGCAACACTTGCCTTCTATCGCCACGAACTCGCAAGCCGCAACTGGACCGAAGAGACGAACGGCGCGGTCGTCACGCCTGATAGCGTTACACTGAGGTTCTCCTCCGCCGAGCAGACCGCAACGCTGACGCTTGGACGCAAGTACGATCTGACCGTTGTCAGTCTCGTCACGCAGATGACGGAAGCGGCGCTGGCCGCGCGCGCCAGGGCGAAGAAGGAGGCCGACGCGAAGTTCATGAGCGATGCCGCCGCGATGGCGAAGCAGGTGATCGCCGCCGACGAGGCGCGGCGGGTCGCGCAGGCCGCCAATCTCTCGGATGCGCCGCTGCGCCCGCTCGCCGACAGCGCAACCCCGGTGCCGCTGCCGGAGAATGCGGAAAACGTAAAATTCGACGGCGCCGACGGCAGGCTCGGATTCGATTCCGCCTTCAGCGTGAGGGCGATCGCCGCATTCTATCGCGGTTCGCTGAAGTCGCAGGGCTGGAAGGAGCGGCCTTCGGTCATCAATCAGGCCAACATGGTCGTGATGGACTTCTCCAAAGGCGGCAAGGCGTTCTCGCTCACCGCCATGCAGATGGGGCCCAAGGTCAAGGTCAGCGCCGATGGTACCGGCCTGGTCATGGCGAACGCCAAAATGGCCGCCAAGGCTGACGGAGCCGGCGCTCAGGCCTCCAACGAACCGGGGACCAATGAACCCAGCGCCAAGACCGCCGACGAGGTTCTCGAAGCCGAGCCCGATTCGCCGTTGCCGGTGCCGAGCAAACGCACCATGCGCTCGATCGGCACCGGAAAGATGCCCGGCAGCGACGCACCGTTCCGCAGGGAGCTCGAGGCCAGCGTTCCCGCCACGCTCAATTCGGTGCTCGTCTTCTACCGCAGCGAACTCGGCAAACGCGGCTGGCAGGAGACGGCGGAAGGCGCCGTCGTGAAGCCTGATCAGGTGCAGCTCGCGTTCACCTCGCCCGACGGACCGGCGACGCTCAGACTCGGCCGCAGCAAGGGCGAGACCACGATCAATCTCGCCCAGAAATATCCGGCCGCAGCCGCCAAGGCCGACGTCGTACCGAAGCCCGGTCAGTCGAAGCTGATGTTCGGCAATATCGGCAAGAGCGAGGCTACGGTTTCGATCAACAAGCAGACGATCAGGATCGCGGCCGGCGCCGGCGGACCGCAATCGCCAAGGCCTCCGATGATCGATCTGCCGCCAGGCAAATACCAGTATGCGCTGAAAATCGCGGGCGGGCCGGCGCGCAACAACCAGATCGAGATCGGCGCCGGCGATACCTGGGGCGTGATGATCGGGCCCGGCGGTGACGTGCTGCCGTTGCAGATGTATTGACGTAGGCCGCTATCGCGGTTTGCTCGCTGGCGCCTCGCCGGCGAGCAAGCGGTCGATGACGGCAGCGATCAGATACTCCGAGCCCTTTTCGGTGATGTGCACCCAATCGCTTACAGTAATGTCGCTGGCACCGCCGCCGACGCGCGTGAGGCAACCCTCCGCGTTGCACAAGGCATCCCGGGCGGAAATGAATTCCGCACCCAGCGGCCCCAGTTTCTCCCGCATGATCGCGTCGTACCCGCTGGGTGCCGCGCCGTCGTAACGCTCGGGAATGAGCCGGTGATGCAGCATGAAATAGCGCATCACTTCGTTGGGAAGGCCGCGCCGCCAGAACGGCACCGGGCCCAGCACCACCACCCGCACACCGCTCTGCTTCAGCGCGACGACCGTCTCGGCGACATTGTCGAGATGCTTTTCCCAGGTTCCGTGCAGCACCACGATGTCGGGCCTGATCTCGCGCGCGAGGGACAGCACCTTGTCGTTGATGGCACGGCAGTTCGGTGTGCTCGGGATATCGGCGTTGAGGGCGGGGATGCAGGAATTGGACGTCAACTGTGCGATGCCGAAGTTTCTCGTCTGCTGCGCCTTGCGCAGGCCGGGAATCAGCGCCGCCGCGGTCGAATCGCCCCAAACCAGAACCAGCGGCCGGCGATCGCGATCGACGCAGTCTTCTGCGAACGATGTCTCGCGGCTGAGATCGAGCAGGCACTGGTGAACCCGCCACTGCGCATTCTGCACCGGCACGTTGGCCATGGCGCGGATTTCCGCTGGAATCCGGAAATCCAGACCCTTTCCCCAAACGACGATGATACCCGCCACCGCGACCACGGCCATGCCGGCGCCGAGGCTGAACATCTTGCGCCGGCTCGGCATGCCGAAGCGGAACGGCGTCTCGACGAACCGGTAGGTCGCCCAGGCCAACAGCACGCTGGCAAGCAATATCAACTGGCGCTCCAGCAGCGTCAGCGGCGCAAATTTTATCATCCCTGCGAACACCAATAGCGGCCAGTGCCAGAGATAGAGCGGGTAACTGATCAGCCCGATCCACACCATCGCCGGCCTTGCCAGCACGACCCGGTTCACCCACGCAGCCGGCGCGGATAGCAGAAGCGCGGTGCCGGCGACCGGCAGCACCGCCCACCAGCCCGGAAAGGCGCGGTGGCTGTCGAGAAAGCCGGCCGCCACCGCGATCAGCGCCACGCCGATCCAGGCGCGCCAGCTGCTCGCCGCGCTGGAATGCTTGACGTTGATCCAGCCGCAGGCAAGCACCGCACCGGTCAGCAATTCGAACGCGCGCGTGAACGGCAGATAGAAGGTCGCGATCGGATTCGAGCCGATCAATGCGACGTTGAGCAGGAAAGAGGCGATGCCGAGCATCGCAGCCATTGCAATAGTGCTCATTCGCAGCCGGATTGCGAGCATCAGCAGCAGCGGCCAGAACAGATAGAACTGTTCCTCGATGCCGAGCGACCACAGATGCAGCAACGGCTTTTTGGCGGATTCGACGTCGAAATAGCCGGACTGCAGCCACAGCGCGATATTGGCCAAAAATGCCGCGCTGGCGAAACTGTCGCTGCCGAGCTGCACCAAGGCAGCCGGGAGCATCCAGAACCAGCCCAGCACCAATGTCGCAGCGAGCACCACGATCAGTGCCGGGAAGATGCGCCGGATCCGCCGGTTGTAGAACTCGACCAGGCTGAAGCGGCCGAGTTCCAGTTCGCGCGTGATGATGCCCGTGATCAGGAAGCCCGAAATCACGAAGAACACGTCGACGCCGATGAAGCCGCCCGGCATCGCATCCGGGAACGCGTGGAAATTCAGCACCAGCATCACGGCGATGGCCCGGAGGCCGTCGACATCGGGCCGATATTTTAGTGAGGGCAAGGACAATGGAGCGCTAACCCGGGATCGCTGTGGATGGTGGACAACGACTGCAACCTGCCGCACCGCCTTCTCTAGCAGGTCCGCAGCGGCCTGCCATTCCCGCCGCAACAACGCCTAAAAATCCGCTCGCCGAGGGCGCAGAATCGGCCGTCGAATCGCGCTTTTCGAGACCGCCAGAATCGGTCCTCGGAGACCTTGAAAAAGGGTAAAAAATCGCCATTTATTCAATGACTTGTTGATGGAGAGATTGCGCTAGGCGCAATGCCTCTTTCATGGCACAAATAGATCAATCAGCGCCTCATATTGCGCAGCTGATTCGGGACACCCTCGAAGGCCTCACATGACAGAACCTGCCCGGCAGACTCCTGCCGATACTGAGCATCCCATTCCGGTCGAATATGGCGCGGAATCGATCCGGGTGCTGAAGGGGCTCGATGCCGTGCGCAAGCGGCCGGGCATGTATATCGGCGACACCGATGACGGTTCCGGCCTGCATCACATGGTCTACGAGGTCGTCGACAACGCCATCGACGAGGCGCTCGCCGGTCACGCCACCGCCGTGGAAGTCATCCTCAATGCCGACGGCTCGGTGACGGTGCGCGATGACGGCCGCGGCATTCCGGTCGACATTCACAAGGGCGAAGGCATCTCCGCGGCCGAGGTCATCATGACCCAGTTGCACGCGGGCGGAAAGTTCGACCAGAACTCCTACAAGGTTTCCGGCGGCCTGCACGGCGTCGGCGTTTCCGTCGTCAACGCGCTGTCCAGCAAGCTCCAGTTGCGGGTCTGGCGCGACGGCAAGGAGCATTACATCGAATTCGCCCATGGCGATGCGGTCGCCCCGCTCGAAGTCGTCGGCGACGCCAACGGCAAGCGCGGCACCGAGGTGACCTTCCTTGCATCCACCGAGACTTTCACCAACGTCGAATATGATTTCTCGACGCTGGAGCATCGCCTGCGCGAGCTCGCGTTCCTGAATTCCGGCGTCAATATCGTGCTGTCAGACATGCGCCACGCGGTCGAGAAGCGCGAGGCGATGCATTACGACGGCGGCGTCGAGGAATTCGTCAAATATCTCGACCGCAACAAGAAGGCGATGGTGCCTGCCCCGATCATGGTTCGGGCGGAGATGAACGACATCGGCGTCGAGGCCGCCCTGTGGTGGAACGACAGCTACCATGAGAACGTGCTGTGCTTCACCAACAACATTCCGCAGCGTGACGGCGGCACCCATCTTGCCGGCTTCCGCGGCGCGCTGACGCGCCAGGTCAACGGCTATGCCGAGGCCAACGCGAAAAGGGAAAAGATCGCGCTGACCGGCGACGATTGCCGCGAGGGCCTCACCGCCGTGCTTTCGGTGAAGGTGCCGGACCCGAAATTCTCCTCGCAGACCAAGGACAAGCTGGTGTCCTCGGAGGTGCGCCCCGTCGTCGAGAACGTCCTCAACGAGGCGCTGGCCGCATGGTTCGAGGAGCATCCGAGCGAGGCAAAAGTCATCGTCGGCAAGGTGATCCAGGCGGCTGCAGCGCGCGAGGCCGCCCGCAAGGCCCGCGAACTGACCCGCAAGAGCCCGCTCAGCATTTCCTCGCTGCCCGGCAAGCTCGCCGACTGCCAGGAAAAAGATCCCGCCAAGTCCGAACTGTTCATCGTCGAGGGCGACTCGGCAGGCGGCAGCGCCAAGCAGGGCCGCAACCGCGAATTCCAGGCGGTGCTGCCGCTGCGCGGCAAGATCCTCAATGTCGAGCGCGTCCGCACCGACAAGATGCTGTCAAGCGAGCAGATCGGCACGCTGATCACCGCGCTCGGCACCGGTATCAGCGACGATTTCTCGGCCGACAAGCTGCGCTACCACAAGATCATCGTGATGACGGACGCCGACGTCGACGGCGCCCATATCCGCACGCTGCTGTTGACCTTCTTCTACCGGCAGATGCGCGAACTGATCGACCGCGGCCACCTCTATATCGCGCAGCCGCCGCTCTACAAGGTAACGCGTGGCAAGTCCGAGCAGTACCTGAAGGACGAGCGCGCGCTGGAAGATTATTTGATCGCGACCGGCCTCGACGACTGCGTCTTCAAGCCGGCGACGGGATCGGATCGCGCCGGCCGTGACCTGCTGTCGCTGGTGGAGGACGCGCGCCTCATCCGCGGCATCCTGAACAATCTGCACAGCCGCTATAACCGCAAGGTGGTCGAGCAGGCGGCGATTGCCGGCGTGTTGAGCCCGAAGATCACCAGCGACATCGCGACCGCCAATGCCGCCGCCGACTACATCGCCAGGCGCCTCGATGCGCTGGCCGACGAGGTCGAGCGCGGCTGGATCGGCCGTTTCACCGAAGGCGAAGGCTTCTTCTTCGAGCGTACCGTCCGCGGCGTCAAGGATGTCGCCATGATCGACGACGCCCTGCTCGGCTCCGCCGACGCGCGCAAGCTCGACGATTACGCAATCAGGCTGCAGGAGTCCTATCCAAGGATGGGCGGCGTGCTGCGGCGAAAAGATACCGAGACCGCGATCCACGGGCCGGTCAGCCTGTTCGAGGCGGTGACCGACGCCGGCCGCAAGGGCGTGGCGTTGCAGCGCTACAAAGGCCTCGGCGAGATGAACCCCAGTCAGCTCTGGGAAACCACGCTCGACGCCAACGAACGTTCGCTGCTGCAGGTGAAGATCAAGGAGGTCGACGAGGCCGACGACATCTTCACCAAGCTGATGGGTGACGTGGTCGAGCCGCGCCGCGAATTCATCCAGGATAATTCGCTCAGCGCCAATGTCGACGTGTGAGGCACGCCCGTGTCGCCCATCCAATACATCGTTGAAGGCGGCCACCGGCTCGCGGGAACGATCGAGCCGTCCGGCAACAAGAATTCTGCGCTGCCGATCATCGCCGCCGCCCTGCTCACCGAGCATCCGGTCACGCTGGAAAACGTGCCGCGCATCCGCGACACCGAAACGCTGGTCGAACTGATCCGCTCGGTCGGGGCCTCGGCCGAATGGAAAGCGCGCAATACGCTCGCCATCCACGCCAAGGAAGTTCGCGCCGCCGACCTCGATCCCGAACTCTGCGCGCGGATCCGCGCCTCCATCCTGCTGGCCGGGCCGCTACTGGCCCGCTGCGGCGAGGTGGCGCTGCCGCCGCCCGGCGGCGATGTCATCGGCCGACGACGTCTGGACACGCATTTTCTGGCCTTCGAGCAGTTGGGCGCCACCGTCACCGCGACGCACCGGCTGGAGTTCCGTGCGACCAAGCTGAGGGGCGCGGACGTGTTCCTCGACGAGCCCAGCGTCACCGCCACCGAAAACGCGCTGGTCGCGGCCGTCGCCGCCCACGGCACCACTTATCTGCGCAACGCCGCCTCCGAGCCCCATGTGCAGGACCTTGCGCATTTCCTGGTCGCGCTCGGCGCGAAGATCGAGGGCATCGGCACCAACACCATCATCGTGCACGGCCCGGCGACGCTCGGCGGCACCAGCTATTCGATCCAGCCCGACCATATCGAGGTCGGCTCGCTGATCGGGCTCGCCGCGGTGACGCGCTCGCCGCTGCGCATCGCGAAGGCCGGCGTCGAACATCTGCGCTCGATCCGGATGGGCTTTGAACGGCTCGGCATCGTCTGCGGCGTCGAGGGCGACGACCTCGTGGTGCCCTCCGGCCAGACCATGAAGATCCACGACGATTTCGGCGGCCACGTGCCCAAACTCGAGGACCAGCCATGGCCGGCCTTCCCGGCCGACCTGATGTCGATTGCGATCGTCACCGCGACGCAATGCGACGGCGTGATCCTGATGTTCGAGAAGATGTTCGAGTCGCGGATGTTCTTCGTCGACAAGCTGATCTCGATGGGCGCCCGCATCGTGCTGTGCGATCCGCATCGCGCGATCGTGGCCGGTCCGAGCCGGCTGCGCGGCGCGCCGATGACCTCCCCCGACATCCGCGCCGGCATGGCCATGCTGCTGGCGGCGGTCGCCGCCGAAGGCACCTCGACCATCAACAACGCCGACCAGATCGAGCGCGGCTATGAGCGCATCGAAGAGCGGCTCAATGCGCTGGGTGCGAAGATCACGCGAGTGCCGGCGCGAGACGGCGGATAGGCTGCGGCGGCGCTCGTCACTTTTTCGGTCTCCGGCCGTGCTATAGCGTTTTCAAGCGAAGTGGATACTGGTTCGCGCAAAAAGAAGCTGGAGCTTCGGTTCTGATTCAATCAGGACCGATCATGCTCTAGGCTGTTGCAATGACCTCGCTCGAAAAAATTGAACGCGCAACCGTAGCGCCATCTCCCTCCGCGGCCATGCCCGGCCGTCATCTCGCGATTGAACTTGCCGAGACGCTGAAGCTCGCGGTGCCGATCGCGCTGACGCAGCTCGGGCAGATCGCGATGATGACGACCGACATCGCCATGATCGGACGCCTCGGCGCCGAGGCCGTGGCAGCGGCGTCGCTGGCGCACACTGTCCTTTTCGTCAGCTTCACCTTCGGCATGGGCCTGGTATCGGCCGTAGCACCCTTGGCGGCACAGGCTTTTGGTGCGCGCAAGCCGCATTTGATCCGGCGCTCCCTGCGCGTCGGCCTGTGGGCGGCGCTGTTGATCTCGCTGCCGCTGATGGCGCTGCGGTTCTGGGCCGAGCAAGTCCTGCTGATGCTGGGCCAGGCGCCCATGACCGCACATCTGGCGCAGGAATATCTGGCCGGTCTGGTCTGGACCATCCTGCCCGCCCTGTGGTTCCTGGCGATCCGCGGCTTCATGAGCGCGATCAACCGGCCGGAGCCGATCCTGTGGATCACGCTGGCCGCGATCCCGGCCAATGCGCTGCTGGTCTATCTCTTGCTGTATGGCGCGTTCGGCCTGCCGCAGCTCGGCCTGTTCGGCGCGGGGCTGGCGACCTCCATCGTCAATCTCGGCACGTTCCTGGCGGCCGTGTGGTTCGCCACGTACCGCCGGCCGTTCCGGAAGTATCACGTGTTCGGCTATTTCTGGCGCATCGACTGGCGACTGATGTGGCAACTCATCGTCATCGGTTCGCCGATCTCGCTCTCCTTCCTGCTTGAATACGGCCTGTTCGGCGCCGCCGGACTGTTGATGGGCCTGATCAGCACCACCGCGCTGGCGGCGCATCAGATCGCGCTGCAGGTCGCCGCCATCCTGTTCATGGTGCCGTTCGGCATCGGCATGGCCGCCACCGTGCGGGTCGGCCACGCCATCGGCCGCGGCGACGCCGGCGCGGTCCGGCGCGCCGGCTACGTCGCCACCTGGCTCGGCATCGTGCTCGCCGCCATCCTGACGCTCGCCGTGATCGTCAGCCGCTTTGGCATTGCAGAGATTTTCCTGGGCGAAAGCACCGACGCGACCGCCGAACTCTCCGCGACGCTGCTGCTGGTCGGATCGACTTTCTTCATCGCCGACGCCATCCAGACCGTCGCCGCCGGCTCGCTGCGCGGCATGAACGACACGCGCGTGCCGCTGCTGTTCGCGATCCTCAGCTATTGGCTGATCGGTTTCGCCTGCGCCTGCTGGCTCGCTTTCTGGACACCGTCAGGCGCCGTTGGCGTATGGATCGGGCTGTCGGTCGGAACCGCTGTTTTTGCCGTTCTCCTGCTCTTGCGCTTCCGCGTCCTCGCCAGCAAGCTCACGTTCCGATGAAAGTCCGCGAGATCACCCCTCCTGCTGACACCGATACGCTGCTGGCCGGCGCGCAGTTCGCCGACGCCTTCCGCGTTGAAATCGGGGATCGCGATCTCGACGCGAGGCGTGCCGCTGAACGCATGATGGCGCGTCAGCCGCGATGGGCCGAGGCGCTGTTGTCGTTGCGCAACCTGCTGGTGGCGCCGCTGGGACTGAGAACGTCGGGTGCGGGCCTGGTCCCGCCCAGAGACATGATTGGAATATTTCCGGTCGTCAGTGAAACGCCCGATCGCCTCATCGCCGGCTTCAACGACAGGCATCTGGATTTTCGCGTCGTCGTGGATGTGACCGCGCCCGGCGGCGTCAGGCAGGTGACCGCCACGACTCTGGTCAAGACGCACAACTGGCTCGGCCGGACTTATCTGGCAATCATCATGCCGTTTCATCGGCTGATCGTGCCGGCCCTGTTGCGTCAGGTGGCGGGCTGAGGTGCTGGCAGGAAGGTCCGTTAGCGCAATCCGGACGCGCAGCGCGATACAGCGATCCTTTGCTTTCTCGCTGATTTGGTCGACTAACCTTTTGCAGCGGCCGGCTTCGCAGCCGGGGGCTCGCACCAGTCGGCATGGCAGCGATCCAGGTCGTTCAGATTCTGCCGCATCTGTTCCAGCGAAAATCCCAGCGCGAAAAACCGCTCCGCGACATCGACGGGCACGCCACGGATCAGGCCCTCGCTGCGCAGCGCGGCGACCTCAGTGGCATAGGCCTGCAGCGCCGCATCGACAGGCTGAATGTCCACAGCGCCGCTGCCGTTTCGCAAGGAAGCGGCCGCCGCACGCATATAGCCGACGATCGCGTTGCTGACATCGGACAGTGGTCGCGCCAGCCTTGCCTGCACATTGGCCGGCAGCGGCACCACGCTGGCGCGCCCGATCATCACGACATCATGCCGCAAGCGCTGGATGGTGCGCAGCAATGGGCCGGTATCGGGTCCCGACGACAAATGCGTCGCGCGCTCGCGCTCGGCTTCCAGGCCGGTCGCATGGAGGCTCGCCATCGCCGTGCCGATACCATCCTGAATACGGTGCAGGGCGTCGTTGTCGAGCCCGCGCGTCAGGCCAGCGAGCAGTTCGGCGAATGCAGCAGCCAGCAGTTCCAAAAGCTGCGCCGCATTGATGCGGATCTGGCTGACCGCCCGCGATGGCAGCACCAGGAACGAGACCACGAGCCCGGTGAGCGCGCCGACCGTGACCTCGAACAGCCGGTCGATCGTGGAATCCATCGGATTGGCGTGGTTCATCGCCGGGACCAGCAACACGATCACGGCCGTCACCGTGGCGGCGCTCAGGCTGGGATTGATGGCGCCAATGAACGCCATCGGCGCAACCGCCAGCACCAATAGCGCCAGTAGTCCGCCTTCCCCGGAATGCGGGATCAGTATCGCGATGGCGCCGCCATAGACCGCGCCCCCAACCGTGCCGAGCATGTAATCCCGGGTCGCCTTGAGCGACCGGCCGACGCTCATCTGGGTGACGATGAGCGAGGTCAGCACCGCCCATAGCGGCAGCATCAGATGCAGCGCTCTGGCGATCGCATAGGCCGCGACCGCGGCGACGGCGAGCCGGACCGCGAGCGCCAGTTGCGTCTTGCGGCCACGGAGCGATCCAAGCATGCGTTTTACGAAAGCCATCATGCGCCGCATTCCGGAATCTGTAGACCGCGCCCGTGCTAGACGACGCCGAGCATAGCTGATGCCCGCGGCCGGAAGGCGGCTTGAAAGCCAAAATCAGCCCGCCTACCCTGCGCCGCAAACCGAGGAAACACGATGGCCAACGAAACCGCAACGCTCGCAGCCTATGTCGCCGACCTGAAATTTGCGGACATTCCGCCGGAGGTTCTGGAGCGCGCCAAGGTGCTGACGCTGGATTTCCTCGGCAGCACGATCCGGGCGCGGCGCGATGCGGAATCGACGCCCTCGCTGCTTAAGATGTTGGAAGCGCTGGCGCTCGACGGCAAGGGCGAGGCCACCGTGTTCGGCGATTCAAAGACCTGGACGCCGGCGGTAGCGGCGCTGCTCAACGGCGCGCTTGGCCATTCGCTTGATTTCGATGACACGCATGCGGACTCCTCGCTCCATCCAAGCGCACCGGTGGTGCCGGCGGCCTTTGCGGTCGGCGAAATGGTCGGCGCATCGGGGCGCGACGTCCTGACTGCGATTGTGGCCGGCTATGAAGTGTGCTGCCGCCTCGGCAATGCGCTCGATCCGACCTCGCATTATGCGCGCGGCTTCCACCCGACCGCGACGGCGGGAACCTATGGCGCTGCGGCGGCCGCAGGCAAATTGTTCGGCCTGTCGAAGGACCAGATCATATCCGCCTTCGGCGTTTCCGGCAGCCAGGCCGCGGGCTCGCTGCAGTTTCTGGTCAACGGCGCCTGGAACAAGCGCTACCAGGTTGGCGCGGCCGCGATGAACGGCGTCATATCAGCCACGCTGGCCCGCAACGATTTCGTCGGCTCGACCGAATCCGTCGAGGGCAAGCACGGCCTCCTCGTCGGCTACAGCGACGACGCGCATCCCGACAAGGCGACCGCCGGCCTCGGCAAGACCTATGAGACGCTCAAGATTGGCGTAAAACCCTATCCGAGCTGCCGCTATACCCATGCGGCGCTGGATGCGCTGATCGCGATGCGGCGGGAACACAATCTGACGCCGGACCAGATCAAGCGTGTCGAGATCGGCCTGCACCGCAACGGCATCACGCTGACGGGCGATGCCGCTACCAAGCGGCATCCGACCTCGATCGTCGGCGGACAGTTTTCGATGTTCTTCACTGGCGCGCTGGCGCTCGATCAGGGCAGCTTCGGCTGGGACGATTACGACCGGCTCGGCGACGCCGCGGTGAACGCGCTCGCCGACAAGTTCAACGTGGTGCAGGACGATCGCCTCGAGGTCGGCCGTACCCATCCATTCGGCGCCCGCGTCTCCATCACCACCGATGACGGCGTGCACGAGCGGCTCTATGCCGATCCGTCCGGCGAGCCGAATTCGTTTCCGGATGCGCAGGCGATGCAGCAGAAATTCCTCACCCTCGCCCGCCCCGTTCTGAACGGCCGCGCCGATCAGCTCGCCGACGCGATCCTCTCGCTGGAGAGATTCGACCGCGTCGAGAAGGCCACGCAGTTAGGTCGGCAGTAGCAGCCCACTTCAGCACGTAGCCCGGATGGAGCGAAGCGCAATCCGGGAGCAGACCATCCGCTGGCATACCGCCCCGGATTTCGCTTCGCTCCATCCGGGCTACGCATCAATTGCCGCCCGCCAGCTTTCCTTTGCTCGCGGTCGCCGCAACCATATCGCGCACGAGGTCGAACACACCGTCGGCCTCCGGCGGCGCACCCAGCCGCCGCGCAACACCCTTGGACGGTTCGTTGCTGCCTTCGATGCAATGGATGATCTCGTCGATCTCGAAACTCGCGAACACCCAGTCGATCGACGCCCGCGCCGCCTCCCCCGCGTAGCCCTTGCCGCTGTATGCGCTGTCGATGCCCCAGCCGACCTCGAAGCCCGGCCATCCTGGCGGGCACCACGGTCCGACCCGGCCGATATATCGGCGGCTCGACTTCTCCTCAACGGCGAAGGGATCCATAACCACCGTTTTCGATTGTTGGAGACGATATCTGCCATTGGTGCCAAACGATAGGACACAGAGTATGGGTCCCAGGGACGACGTGTTGAGGCATTTGGACGCCATCCCGCAATTTCTGCTATGATCGCCACAAAACACCAAGGAGTCCCCTATGAGCTGGCAACCCTCCAACGATCCCGTGCTCGGCGATCCCAAAACCTGCGACGCGCTCGACCTCATCATCGTGCCACGCACGCGCGATCTCGGCGATGGATTTGCGGTGCGGCGCGCGCTGCCGCATGGCAAGCGGCAGATGGTCGGGCCCTTCATCTTCTTCGATCATTTCGGGCCGATGCAGTTCATCGCCGGCAAGGGCATGGACGTGCGTCCGCATCCGCATATCGGGCTTGCCACCGTCACCTATCTGTTCGACGGCAGCATCATGCACCGCGACAGCGAGGGTAACATTCAGGAGATCCAGCCCGGCGCGATGAACCTGATGACCGCGGGGCGCGGAATCGTGCATTCCGAACGCACGCCCGATGTGCAGCGCCGCGACGGCCAGAAGATGCTGGGCCTGCAAAGCTGGATCGCGCTGCCGGCGGGATCGGAAGAGATCTCGCCGTCGTTCCAGCACTACGCTGCCGAAGCGCTGCCGACCGTGAAGGAGAGCGGCTTCACCGCGCGCATCATCGCAGGCCACGGCTTTGGCGTGAAATCGCCTGTGAGCATGGTCTCGCCGTGGTTCTATACCGAAGTGACGGCGCAGGCCGGCACCAACGTCCCGCTCGACCCCGACCATGAGGAGCGCGCGATCTATCTGGTCGACGGCGAGGTCGAGATCGCGGGCGAGCGCTATGACGGGCCGCGCCTCCTGATATTCCGGCCCGGTGACCGCATCACCGTGAAGGCCGTGAGGCCGACCCGGATGATGTTTCTGGGCGGCGACGCGCTGGAGGGCCCGCGGCATATCTGGTGGAATTTCGTCTCCTCCAGCAAGGAGCGGATCGAGCAGGCCAAACAGGACTGGAAAACCGGCCGTTTTGCCGCCGTCCCGCAGGAACATGAGTTCATTCCGCTGCCGGAGTGAGCTATTGCTCCGCTTTCTCATTTGCACGCTTGTGCAGGCGTGCCGTTTCGAAAGCCTGACCGAATGAACGCGATGCTCGCCAGCGATTTGCCCCTGCCGCGGATCGGCCGCGGAAAGGTGCGCGATATCTATGCCGTCGGCGACGACCGCGTGCTGCTGCTGACCACCGACCGCATCAGCGCGTTCGACGTCGTGATGGCCGAGACCATCCCGATGAAGGGCGCGGTGCTGACCCAGATCAGCGCGTGGTGGTTCCGTCAGCTCGAAGGCGTGGTGCCGCATCACATGATCAGCGCCGATGCCGACGAGATCATCCGCAAGGTGCCGGACCTGAAAGATCACCGCGCCGATATTCTCGGACGCGCGATGCTGTGCAAGCGCACCACCGTATTCCCGGTGGAATGCGTGATCCGCGGCTACATCTCCGGCTCCGCCTGGAAGGAGTATGCCGCATCCGGCACGCTCGCCGGCGAGGAACTCAAACCCGGGCTGATCGAGAGTGAGAAGCTCGACGCGCCGATCTTCAGCCCGGCCACCAAGGCCGAGACCGGCCATGACGAGAACATTACCATCGCACGCGTACGCGAGATTTTGGGCAGCGGCGTCGCCGACAAGCTCGAGAGCATGGCGCGCACCGTCTATAATTTCGGCGAACGGATCGCCCGTCATCAGGGCATCATCATCGCCGACACCAAGTTCGAGTTCGGCCGCGCGACGGACGATCGCATCATCCTGATCGACGAGGTGATGACGCCGGATAGTTCGCGGTTCTGGGCCGCCGACGTCTACAAGCCCGGCCGGCCGCAGCCCTCCTTCGACAAGCAGCCGCTGCGCGATTATCTCGACGCCGAGCGCCGCGCCGGCCGCTGGAACGGCGACGCCCCGCCCCCACCGCTGCCGGACAGCGTGGTCGACGCGACGAGCAAGCGGTATCTCGAAGCGTATCGGCGGGTGACGGGTGACGAGTTGAAGGTCTAGCAGCGTCATTGCGAGCGAAGCGAAGCAATCCATACCTCAACGTGGGGGTAGATAGATTGCTTCGCTTCGCTCGCAATGACGGTGTGACGCCGTCGGCGTCGGCTCCTGGATTGCCTCAGCCTGTCATCTGATGCGAGTATCCGCGTTCAGAAAAACAACAGGGAGCGCTCCATGACTGAAACCGGCAGCGTGCTTGTCGAACGCGACGGCCCCGTGACCGTCGTTTCCATCAACCGCCCGCATTGCCGCAACGCCGTTGACGGCGCGACCGCGCGGAAGCTGTACGATGCGTTTCTTGCGTTCGATGCCGATGAAGCAGCGTCGGTTGCCGTGTTCACCGGTACCGGCGGTTATTTCTGCGCGGGCGCCGACCTCAAGGCGGTGGCGGCGGGCGATCCCAACAAGAAGCGCGAGCTTGGCGGTCACGACACGATTGCGCCGATGGGACCTAGCCGATTGCGATTGTCAAAGCCCGTGATCGCGGCGATCGAGGGTTTTGCGGTGGCCGGCGGGATGGAACTGGCGTTGTGGGCGGACATGCGCGTGGTCGCGGAAGACGCGACCTTCGGCATCTTCTGCCGCCGCTTCGGCGTGCCGCTGATCGATCTCGGCACCATCCGCCTGCCGCGGCTGATCGGCCATTCGCAGGCGATCGATCTGATTCTCACCGGACGCCCGGTCGGCGCGCAGGAGGCGCTGCGCATGGGGCTCGCCAATCGCGTCGTCGGCCGCGGCGAGGCCGTCGCGCAGGCGATTGCGCTGGCACGGGAGATCGCGCGCTTCCCGCAAAAATGCCTGCGTGCGGATCGCCTGTCGGCGCTGCGGCAATGGGACCTTTCGGAGGAAGAAGCGATCGCCAACGAGATGCGCGGCGGGCTGGAGGTGATCGCTTCGGGCGAAACGCTGTCAGGCGCGACACGGTTTGCTTCCGGCGTGGGGCGTCACGGCGCGTTTGCGGGTGACGCGAGCGATTGAGCCACGGGAAGTGCGTAGCCCGGATGGAGCGCAGCGCAATCCGGGGTTCTCGCACGCGGATGAACTTGTCCCGGATTTCGCTTCGCTTCATCCGGGCTACAACTCCTTCGCCTCGCTCGTAATGACGAGTACGGCTACACCCCCGCCATCATCACGTATTTGATCTCGACATATTCTTCCATGCCGTGATGCGAGCCTTCGCGGCCGAGGCCTGACTCCTTCACGCCGCCGAACGGCGCGACTTCGGTCGTGATCAGGCCGGTGTTGACGCCGACCATGCCTGACTCCAGCGCTTCGGCGACGCGCCAGACGCGGCCGAGATCGCGGGAGTAGAAGTAGGACGCGAGGCCGAACGGCGAGTTGTTACACATCGCGATCACCTCGGCCTCGTCCTTGAAGCGGAACACCGGTGCCAGCGGACCGAAGGTTTCTTCATGCGCAACCAGCGCGTCGGCCTTCACGTTCGAAAGCACCGTCGGCTCGAAGAAGCTGCCGCCGAGCGCATGGCGTTTTCCGCCGGTGACGATCTTCGCGCCGCCCTTGACCGCGTCCGCAATGTGCTTCTCGACCTTGTCGATCGCATCCATGTTGATCAGCGGGCCCTGCACCACGCCCGCTTCGGTGCCGTCGCCGATCTTCATCGCCGCGACCTTCTTCGAGAGTTTTTCGACGAACTGGTCGTAGATCTTGTCCTGGGCGTAGATGCGGTTGGCGCAGACGCAGGTCTGGCCCATGTTGCGGTATTTCGAGACGATGGCGCCCTCGACCGCCGCATCGATATCGGCATCATCGAACACCACGAACGGCGCGTTGCCGCCGAGTTCGAGGCCGAGCTTCTTCACGCCGACGGCGGCCTGCTGATACAGGATCTTGCCGACCTCGGTCGAGCCGGTGAAGCCGACGAAGCGCACCGCCGGATGTTCGCACAGCACCTTGCCGATCGCCGACGAGTTGCCGGTGAGGATGTTGAACACGCCCTTGGGCACGCCGGCCTTTTCGGCGAGCGCTACCAGCGCCAGCGCGGTCAGCGGCGTTTCATTGGCAGGCTTGAGAACCACCGTGCAGCCCGCGGCGAGCGCCGGCGAGACCTTTCGGGTGATCATCGAGCAGGGGAAATTCCACGGCGTGATGGCGCCACAGACGCCGATCGGCTGCTTGATCGCGAGCAGGCGCGCATCGGGCCGCTGGGTCGGGATGGTTTCGCCATAGACGCGGCGGGCCTCCTCGGCGAAGAATTCGACATAGGCGCCGCCGATATCGACTTCGCCGAGCGCTTCCGCCAGCGGCTTGCCCTGCTCTGACGTCAGGATCAGCGCGAGGTCTTCGCGGTTGGCGATGATCAGCTCGAACCACTTACGCAAGGTATTGGAGCGCTGTTTGGCCGTGAGATTGGCCCAGGCCGGGAAGGCGCGTTCGGCGGCTTCGACGGCTTGCGTGGCTTCGGCCGTGCTCATGGCCGGCACTTTTGCGAGCTCCACGCCATTGACCGGATTAGTGACCGGGCGCGACGGCGTGCCGACCCAGGCGCCGTCGATATAGCAGCGGTCGCGCAGCAGCGAGGGATCCTTGAGGCGATCGTGCAGCGAGGGAGTGGAGGCTTGGGCGCGTGCGGCAACGGGCGGGTTCATGGCGTTACTCCTCGGATTTTCTTGGGATATTGGTCCGAGTATAGGCCTGTATCGTCAGCAATGCACCGCCCGCTGAGGCAACCCTGCGTCAACCAATTTTGAGGTCAGGCCGCGCCGCTCATATAGGTTTCGCGGCGGCCGACCATGCGTTGCGCCGCCGCCTTGGCATCGGCCTTCGAGGAGGTTGCGCAGGTCCGGTATTCGAGGTCGGGCAGCTTGGCGGGCTCGCGGCGGCTGAACCAGGATTTGGAACCGACCGGCAAAAGCGCCAGGGCCTGGGCGACGTTATCGACCGCCTCGAAGGAATGCAGCGCACCGGTGCCGGCGTAGCGGACTTCGTAAATACCGGGCGAGATCGGGGCCTCGATATTTTCGCCACGCCCGGCACGGGGATAGCGCTTCCATTCACTCCAGGTCGAAATCATTGCGCACCTTCGCGACAGGCAGAAATGAGACAATTTTCGTCAATTGATCCAGCCAACGAGCAACGTTTGTGCTGGAATCTGAACGCTTTACCGCAAAAAATCGGCGACGGGAATCATGGCGAAATCACGTTATCGTGGATGGTTAAGCCGGTCACCGACCGAGGGGATCGCCCACCGCGGATTGTGGCGAGGTGTTGCAGTTTGGCGTCGCCCATACCGCGCCACCGCTGCCCACGCGGCTCGCCCATCAAGAGCTTGCCCATCACGACATCGCGACATCGGCGGCGGCCATCCGCGGCCGCTTGCCGGATCGCACGGCCGGGAGGAAGATCGTTCCACTTCCATAAAAACATAGCGGGAGGTGACCCATGCAAAGCAAAGCCCAGATCGATCAGATTCTGCGTCAAAAATGCGAGGCCAAGGAGATTCCCGGCGTGGTCGCGATGGCCGCGACTGGCAATGAGGTGATTTATCAAGGCGCGTTCGGCAAGCGCGACCTGTCCAAGGACGATCCGATGACCGCCGACAGCTTTTCTGGATCGCCTCCATGACCAAGGCGATTACGAGCGCCGCCGGCATGCAGCTCGTCGAACAAGGCAAGCTTTCGCTGGACGAACCGATCGGCAAGGTGCTGCCTGACTTTGCCAACCCGCAAGTGCTGGAAGGTTTTGACGCCAGCGGCGACCCAAAACTGCGTCCCGCCAGGAATCCGATCACACTTCGCCATCTCATGACCCACACCGCCGGCTTCGCTTACAGCTTGTTTAACGGCGACTGCGCGCAATATCTGGAGAAGACCGGAACCCCGGACATCTTCGGCTGCCAGAACGCCGCGCTGAAGGCGCCGATCATGTCCGATCCCGGCACGCGCTGGGAATATGGCATCAACATCGATTTCGTCGGCAAGGCGGTGGAAGCCGCCAGCGGCAAGCGGCTCGACGCTTACCTGCGCGACCATATGTTCGCGCCGCTCGGCATGAGCGACACCGGCTTCAAGATCACGGACTCCCAGCGCCAGCGGCTGGTCGGCGTGCATGCGCGCGGTGGGGATGGATCGCTGGCGCCGATCCCGTTCGAGATCGAACAGAATCCGGAATTCCACATGGGCGGCGGCGGCCTCTACAGCACGGCGGCCGATTACATCAAGTTTACCCAGATGATCCTCAACAAAGGCCGCGGCAACGGCAACCAGCTCTTGAAGCCCGAGACGATCGCGTTGATGGGCCAGAACCACATCGGCGATCTCACCATGGGCAAGATGACGACGATGGCGCCCATGTACACCAACGATGTCGATCTCTATCCCGATATCGTCAAGAAGTGGGGCCTCTCCTTCATGATCAACACCGCCAAGACGGCGGAAGGCCGCAGCGCCGGCAGCCTCGCCTGGGCCGGCCTCGCCAACACCTATTTCTGGATCGACCCGGCGCGCAACATCGCCGGCGTGATCCTGATGCAGCTGTTGCCGTTCGCCGATGGCAAGGCGCTGGAAGCCTTTGCGGGCTTTGAGCGCGGGGTTTATGCCGGGCTGGATGCCGGACAGAAGGCGGCGTAGTTTACCGCAGGATCGCCGCTCCCTCCCCCTTTGCGGGGGAGGGCGCAGCGCATTTCTTCTTTGATACTTGATCCAGTTTTTGGAGAAACCGATTTGACCGACACCATCGATAGCTACGTCTCCGGCACCGCCGACGCGCCGCTGCTCGGCGACACCATCGGACGTTGCCTCGATCAGGCCGCCGCGCGCTGGGGCGATCGCGAGGCGCTGGTTTCGCCGAGCCATGACGTGCGCTGGACCTGGAAAGAGTTTGCCGAACGCGTCGAAGCGCTGGCGGCAGGCTTTCTCGCGCTCGGCCTGGAGCGCGGCGCGCGGATCGGGGTGTGGTCGCTCAATCGCCCGGAATGGACGCTGACGCAATTCGCCGCCGCCAAAGCGGGACTCATTCTCGTCACCATCAATCCCGCCTACCGCTTGAGCGAACTCGAATTCGCTTTGGCAAAAGTCGGCTGCGCCGCGATCGTCACCGCGACCGCCTTCAAGACCTCCAACTACATGGAGATGCTGAATACGCTGCTGCCGGAACTCGCGGCCTCGCAGCCGGGCGAATTGCAGGCACAGCAGTTGCCGCAACTGCGCGCGGTGATCCAGATCGGCGGCCCCAAATCTCCGGGCACCATCGCCTTCGACGACGTGGCAAAGATGGGAGGCGCGCGGCACCGCGAGCAGCTTGCCGAACTCTCCAGGACGTTGCAATTCGACGATGCGGTGAACATTCAATTCACCAGCGGCACCACGGGCTCGCCGAAGGGCGTGACGCTGACGCATCACAACATCCTCAACAACGGCTATTTCGTCGGCCGCGCGATGCGGCTGACGGAAAAGGACCGCATCTGCATTCCGGTGCCGCTCTATCACTGCTTTGGCATGGTGATGGGCAATCTCGCCTCCGTCACGCTCGGCGCGACCATGGTCTATCCCGGCGAAGGTTTTGATCCGCTGGCGACGCTGCAAACCATCGAGCGCGAAAAATGCACCGCGCTCTACGGCGTGCCGACCATGTTCATCGCCGAACTCGATCATCCCGAATTTGCGCGCTTCAACCTGAAATCGCTGCGCACCGGCATCATGGCGGGCGCGCCCTGCCCGATCGAGGTGATGAAGCGCGTCAACAACGAGATGAACATGGGCGAGGTGACCATCGCCTATGGCATGACCGAGACGTCGCCGGTCAGTTTTCAGAGCTCGACCGACGATCCCTTGGAACGTCGGGTGTCGACCGTCGGCCGCATCCATCCGCATGTCGAGGTCAAGGTCGTCGATCTCGAGGGGCGCGTGGTGCCGCGCGGCGAACGCGGCGAACTCTGCACCCGCGGCTACAGCGTCATGCTGGGCTATTGGGACGAGGCTGAAAAGACCGCCGACGTGCTCGACGCGCAGGGGTGGATGCACACCGGCGACATCGCCATCATCGACGCCGAGGGCTATTGCAACATCGTCGGCCGCATCAAGGACATGGTGATCCGCGGCGGCGAAAACCTCTATCCCAGAGAGATCGAGGAATTCCTCTATCGCCATCCCAAAATCCAGGACGTGCAGATTTTTGGCGTCGCGGATGATCGCTACGGCGAAGAACTCTGCGCCTGGATCCGCACCCGGCCCGGCGAGACGCTCACCGCCGACGACGTCCGCGCCTTCTGCCAGGGCCAGATCGCCCACAACAAGATTCCGCGCTATGTCGAGTTCGTGGAAGAATTTCCGATGACGGTGACGGGAAAGATCCAGAAGTTTTTGATGCGGGAAGCGGTGGAAGCGAAGCTGGGGCTGAAGGCGGCGAAGACGGCGTGAAAAAGAAGGATGAGAGTGTCGCGCGGTTGCATGGCACGTACCCACCCCGCCTACACTCGTCGTCCCCCGCGAAGGCGGGGGATCCAGTACGCCGAGGCTTCTCGGTTCTATCACTCCTGTCTCTGGAATACTGGGTCACCCGCCCCAGTGCGCAATTGCGCACAAGGCGGGTGACGACAACTGTAGGTGCGGCGCGCTCGCATTCATCAAACGCACCTTCGCGATCTCGCGGCGCATTCCGCCCGAGCTTTGCCCTTATCTTTCACGCCCTTGAGAAAAGAGGGCGCAGGGAAGACCGGGTGCGCGCTGCACCCGCGGTCTCGTGTGCAATTGCGCACAAAGAACGCGCACACGAGCATACAGGTCCAGCGGAGAGCATCCGGCCTTCCCTGCGCAATGGTTTTACGGCGTACTTCGTGATCTCCCCGGTGTGCGAATTCCTTTAGCCACCGTCATCCGCGGATTGATGGATGGGGCCTGCCCGGTCGGGCCGGCACATCCTCCGCGGACTTGACACCAGCAACGGGTGCCAGGACCACACGACTTGGCCGTACGCTTCAGCGCCGTTCGTCTGCGTGCCGTCTCTTCGCTCACGGACTCAGAGAGCCCGCCCTGCGACGACGTCTGCGCGCCCGACGCTGCCGCGTCCACCGCACCCCGCCCCGTTTAGTGACGATCGCGAAACGCCCCTCTGTGGGGGACGGGATGGCGGAAGTTGTAGGAATGATTCGGGGGAAACGAGAAGCGGACTATTTTTGCGGGAGATCGCTTTTTGATTTGCGCCGTCGGGCAAATCAATGCTGGGGCGCGACGATGGCTAAGCGATATCTCAGTCCCGCTGCACCCTCGGACCAATAAATTGGATTATCTCGTCCGCAGAGTAGGCGCTTGGCATCTGCTGGCCCGGCGCGAGCTTTAAGACTCGGATGTGGACGTCTTGGCCCGGCTTGATGATGTTGTCGACGTATCCCGGCGACCTCGTCGTATAGGCCGTATTGCCGCTGAATGTGGTTGTACTCGTTCCGGGCATGACGATCGTGTCAGAGGTAGTTGCATCAGCGGCGCTGATTATAGCGAAATGTGTTGCGCCCGCGGCCTTCGTGATTTCGGCGGCCTTCAGGAGAGCGTAATCCTGAATCGTCGTGGAGCGAGTATTTCCATTCCCGCGCGCGGCGATACGATAGGTGTCTTTGGTGATCTGCTCTGCTGAGACGCCGCCCGTAAAGCCCATCTCCTGATATTTCGTGCCGCAGCCGGCCAGCAACAAGCAAACCGTGACGACGAGCGTTATTGTTCTAGATGCACGCACTTGACGTATCCCCCTACCCAGCTGGATTTATTCGCAACCGAGGGACGAGATCAAGCAAAATGGCGACGCAAGGCTGCTTACACAAAGGCGGATGCCGATGGAAGTTCAAGCGCGATTCGTCAGCAGACGTATCAACATCCTCAACCGGCGGTAGCGCAACCTTGTTCCGGCCGCTCTGGCCACGGGCAGGGCGAGGTCGAGCAAGCCCTACACCGGCAACCCATTCTGCTTCGCCAGATCCTTCAACGACACTTGCGGCCGCGCGCCGATGTGCTGGATCACTTCGGCCGCGGCCAGCGCGCCGAGGCGGCCGGCGGCTTCATAACCGGCGTTGCGGACGAGGCCGAACAGGAAGCCGGCGGCGAACAAGTCGCCGGCGCCGGTGGTATCAACGAGCTTTTGAATCGGGAACGCGGGCACTGCGGTGACGCCATCCTTCGCCGCAACCACGCAGCCCTTCTCGCTGCGGGTGACGACGGCGAGTTTCGTATCCGCGCGCAACTGCTTCAGCGCGGCCTCGAAATCCGAGGTCTGGTACAGCGAATGCAGCTCGGCCTCGTTGGCGAACACGAGATCGACGGTGCCTTTGCGCATCAGGTCGAGAAACTCGTCACGATAACGATCGACGCAGAAGGAATCCGACAGGGTCAGCGCCGCCTGGCGGCCGGCGCCGTGCGCAATGCCAGCGGCCTTGACGAAGGCTTCCTTGGCGTTTTTGGGATCCCAGAGATAGCCTTCGAGATAGACGATGCGGGAGGCCGCGATCTGCGCTTCATCGATGTCGGAGGGCCCAAGATCCTGCGCGGCGCCGAGATAGGTGTTCATGGTGCGCTCGCCGTCCGGCGTCACCAGGATGTAGGAGCAGCCGGTGGCGGGGCCGCTTTCCGCCGCCTTCGTCTCGAAGGCCGCGCCGGCGGCGCGGATGTCGTGGGTGTAGAGCCCGCCGATCTGGTCGTTCTTGACCTTGCCGATGAAGGCCGCGCGGGCGCCGAAACTGGCAAGGCCGACGATGGTGTTGGCCCCCGAGCCGCCGCTCATCTCGGTCGCCGGGCCCATCTCCTTGTAGATCGCGGCGGCGCGGGCCTCGTCGATCAGCGCCATGCCGCCCTTGGTCATGCCGTGGCGGGCGAGAAAGCCCTCGTCGGTCTGCACCAGCACGTCGAAAATCGCATTGCCGATCCCGAGAACGTCGTATTTTGCGTCAGTCATTCGTTGCGTCCTGTTTTAAGGCTGTTTGCGCGAATAAGCCGGGCGCGGCCAAGAAGGCTGCGGCCTACCAGATCGGCCCCGCGCCAGCAAGGGAAGCGGGGCCGCGCGTTCCGCTCGCCTGTGTCCCGGCCATCCACGTCTTCGTCGCTGAGAGACCGTAAAGACGTGGATGCCCGGCACAAGGCCGGGCATGACGGGTTATGGACTGCTATACAGCCCCTCCAATGATCCGCTCCTTTCTCACGGTCTCCTCGGGAACGCTAGCGTCGCGGCTGCTTGGATTCGCGCGCGATTCCATGCTGGCGGCGCTGCTCGGCGCGGGCGCCGTCGCGGATGCATTCCTGGCGGCGTTTCAGCTCGTCAATGTTGTCAGGCGGCTGTTGACCGAGGGCGGGCTGAACGCGGCGCTGGTGCCGGCATGGCTGCGGGTGCGCGAAACCGATGGGGCTGTGGCCGCGGCGGCGTTTGCGGGGCGCGTGCTCGGCACGGTGACAACAGCGCTGATCGCAGCCACAGCGGTGCTCGTGCTGGCGATGCCGCTCGTCATTGCGGCGCTGGCGCCGGGATTTTCGGGGCGCGAGACGCTGCAGCTCGCCACCGGCAATGCCCGCCTGATGCTGCCGTACCTCGCCTTTGCAGGGCCAGTGACCGTGATGATGGCGCTGCTGAATGCGCAAGGCCGCTTCGCGCTGACGGCGTTTTCGCCGCTGCTGTTCAACATCGCGCTGATCGCGGTGATGGTTGTCCTGCTCGCCATACGGCCGGATGCGGTGCAAGCCGCGCAAATCGTCGCCGCGACCACAGGCATTGCCGGACTGTTACAGCTATCGGTGCTGGTGCTGCGCCGTGGCGGCAACATCGCCGCCCCCTTGCGGATTTCGTTTGATCCGGAAATCCGCGGCTTTCTCGCCAAGGCCGCACCGGGCATGATGGCGTCGAGCGCGCCGCAGCTACTGATGGTCGCCGGCGCGATCATCGCATCTTCCTCGCCGTCGGCGGTGTCGTGGCTCTATTTCGCCAACCGCCTGGTCGAACTGCCGCTCGGCATTGTCGGCGTCGCCATGGGCACGGTGCTGATCCCGGAATTGACGCGCGCGGTGCGGGCGGAGGATCGCACCGCCGTCGCGCATGCGGAATCGCGCGGCCTCGAACTTGCCGTTGGGCTGGCGCTGCCGGCCACGCTCGGGCTGATGGTGCTGAGCGAGCCGATCGTGCGGCTGTTGTTCGAGCACGGCGCCTTCACCGCGGATGATACCGCGGCGACGGCGCGCGCGCTGATGTGGCTGACATTGGCGCTGCCCGCGCATGTGCTGGTGAAGGCGCTGTCACCGGCGTTCTTCGCGCGCGAAGATACGATGACGCCGCTGGTTTCAGCGCTAAAGGGCGTGGTGCTGGCGATCGCGGCGGCCTTTCTGCTCAGCCATTGGTACGGCACTGAGGGCATCGCGGCGGCGATTGCGCTCGGCGCGTGGAGCATGGCGTTCAGCCTGATCCGCCGCGGCGCGCAGACGTTTGGATTTTCGATCGATATGGAAGCGCGACGGCGGCTGCCGCGCATCGCGCTATCCGCGCTCGCCATGGGCGCGCTGCTGTGGCTGGCGACACGGTCGCTGCCGGCCCTCACCTCAGGCGCGCACGGGTTTGTGCAGGCCGTCCTGCTGCTGGCCGTGATTGCGGCGGGAATTGCGATTTATGGCCTGCTCTTAAGGCTTTTCGGCGTCACCGGCTGGCGCGACGCGGTTAACGCCGTCAGGCAAACAAAGGGCTAGCAGCTTGCGCTGACAGCCCCTGCGTGGCAAACGACAGCGCGAAATAGGCATCCGATTTGGGATCCTTGGGGAAGCTGGCTATGGCTTTTGTTGAAAAAGTATTTTCGGGCGTCCAGCCGACGGGCAATCTGCATCTCGGCAATTACCTCGGCGCGATCGTCAACTTCGTGAAGATGCAGGAAACCCATGACTGCATCTATTGCGTCGTCGACATGCACGCGATCACGCAAGGCGTCGACGTCTGGGGCGGCCCGGCCGAGCTCGCCCGCAACACCCGCGAGGTTACGGCAGCCTTCATCGCCGCCGGCATCGATCCGAAGAAGCACATCGTGTTCAACCAGAGCCAGGTCGCCGGCCATGCCGAACTGACCTGGATCTTCAACTGCGTCGCGCGGGTCGGCTGGCTCAGCCGCATGACCCAGTTCAAGGAGAAGGCCGGCAAGGATCGCGAGAACGCGTCGGTGGGTCTCTATGACTATCCGGTGCTTATGGCGGCCGACATCCTGCTGTATCGCGCCACGCATGTGCCTGTCGGCGAGGACCAGAAGCAGCATCTGGAGCTGTCGCGCGACATCGCGCAGAAATTCAACAATGACTTTGCCGATTCGATCCGCAGTCACGGCTCCAATGACGGATTGTTCTTTCCGCAGCCTGAACCGCTGATCATGGGTCCCGCGACGCGGGTGATGAGCCTGCGCGACGGCACCAAGAAAATGTCGAAGTCGGATGCGTCGGACAATTCGCGGATCAACCTGACCGACGACGCGGATACCATCGCGCAAAAGATCCGCAAGGCGAAGACCGATCCGGAACCGCTGCCGTCGGAAGAAAAGGGCCTGGAGAGCCGGCCCGAGGCCGACAACCTCGTCGGCATCTACGCGGCGCTTTCCGAGCGCAGCAAGGCCGACGTTTTGAAGGAATTCGGCGGCGGGCAGTTCTCCAGCTTCAAGAACGCGCTGGTGGAACTTTGCGTGACAAAACTCGCGCCGATCGCTTCCGAGATGAAGCGGCTGGTCGCCGACCCCGGCCATGTCGACAAGATCCTGATCGACGGCGCCGACCGCGCCCGCGTGATCGCCGATGAAACCATGCGTGCGGCCAGGGATATCGTCGGTTTCATCCGAAAGCGGTAGAACGTATCCGAGGTGGTGTTCACCCTCCCCTGGAGGGGGAGGGTCGGCTCGCATGAGCGCAGCGAAATGCGAGACGGGGTGGGGTGACAGTCTCTCAACTCGGGCACTGATCGAAACGAGAGACCGTCACCCCACCCCGCCGCTTCGCGTCGACCCTCCCCCTCCAGGGGAGGGTAAGATTCCATCGCCGCGAGATTGAGGAACAGCGACGCCGCTTGTCGAAGGCGGCTGCGCCGTGGCAGCATGCGTCGGTTTGGCGCAGCACCGGGACATGCATGACCACCCAGCGACGAAGCTACGAGACGGGTCACAAGCCAAAATGCCTTGTCATCGTTGACGACACCGCGGAATGGGACCGCGCGGTGTATTACGCCAGCCGCTGGGCCGTCCGCGTCGGCGGCGGCGTGGTGATGCTGCGCATCATCGCCATCGAGGACCAGAACCAGCAATGGCTGGGAGTGGCCGATTTGATGCGCGCCGAGGCCGAGGACGCCGCCAACGAGGCGCTCGACCGCGCTTCGGGGCGCGCGAACGGCATTGCCGCGATCACGCCGGAGCGGGTGATTCGCGAGGGCGACCCGACCACTCAGATCCTCGACGTGATCGACAAGGACGTCGATATTTCAATGCTGGTGCTGGCGGCCAATCCAGGCCCCGAGGGCCCGGGGCCGCTGATCTCCATGATGGCCCAGGTCGCAGGCTCATTCCCGATTCCGGTCGTCATCGTGCCCGGCGATCTCAGCGATTCCGACATCGATGGCCTGTCTTAGGGCTTGATCCATCTAGAGAATTACTGATTTAGCCCCCTTGATCGTGCGCGCCCCGTCGCCATCTGCTATGGAGACCCCACGCGCCGGCCTTGAACCGGCGACGCCGGAGAGAACCAATGTTCATTCAGACTGAAGCCACGCCCAATCCCGCCACCCTGAAATTCATTCCGGGCCGTACCGTGCTCGACACGGGCACGATCGAATTCGCCAACCGCGAAGCCGCCGCCCGCTCGCCGCTTGCCGAGCGACTGTTCGACGTGCCCGGCGTGTCCGGCGTCTTCTACGGCTACGATTTCGTCACCGTGACCAAGGCGGATGGCGACTGGCAGCACCTCAAGCCCGCGATCCTCGGCGCCATCATGGAGCATTACATGTCCGGCGCGCCGCTTCTGGCGGACGGGACTGCCGGCAATGATGAGGCGGCGGATGAGGAAGGCGAGTTCTTCAACGAAGCCGACGCCGATACGGTCGCGACCATCAAGGACCTGATCGAGACGCGGGTGCGGCCGGCAGTGGCCAATGACGGTGGCGACATCACCTTCCGCGGCTTCAAGGACGGCGTCGTCTACCTCAACATGAAGGGCTCCTGCGCAGGCTGCCCGTCATCGACGGCGACACTGCAGCACGGCATCCAGAATCTGCTGAAGCATTTCGTGCCCGACGTGGTCGAAGTCCGGCCGATGTAAGTTGGTGCCGTAGGGTGGGCAAAGGCGCGCTTCGCGCCGTGCCCACCATCATTTACCCGCATAGTCAGATGGTGGGCACCCGGAGCCTGTCATCGGGCGCGCATTCGCGCGACCCGGTGGCTTTGCCCACCCTACGAAGCTTCCCACTACGCTGCCTGTCCGATGCCGGCGGCCTCGGCGGCGGCGCGCTGCATGCCTTCGGACATTTCGCTCGTCACCGCGCTCTGCTGCTGAACGGCCGCAGCCGTTGACGTCACATACTCGCTGACATCCTGGATCGCCTGCCTGATCGAGTTGAGGGCCGCAACGACATCGCCGGAGATGCCGTTGAGATTGCCGATCTCCTGCTCGATCTTGTCGGTCGCCTGCTTGGCCTGGTTGGCGAGGCCTTTCACCTCGGATGCGACCACGGCGAAACCGCGGCCGGCTTCACCGGCCCGCGCCGATTCGATCGTGGCGTTCAGCGCCAGCAGGTTGATCTGGCCGGTGATCGCGCCGATCAGCTGCACGATGCTGCTCATCGACTCCGACGCTTCCGCCAGGCGCTGCGCCTGCTGGTCGGCGGCCTCGACGCGACCGACGGCCGTGTGCGCGGTTTCCTTCGACTTCGCCATGGCGTTGGAGATTTCGCGCACCGACACGTTGAGTTCCTCGGCACCGGAAGCGACCGTCTCCATCAAGCCGCGAACCTTCTCGCTACGCATCCGCGCGATCACCTGCGCCGTGGTGTCGGTGGCGTATTTCACGACCTTGTAGGGCTTGCCGTTGAGGTCGCGGATCGGGTTGTAGGACGCCTGAATCCAGATCTGCCGGCCGCCCTTGCCGACCCGCTCATACTCGCCCGACTGGAATTCGCCGCGGTTCAGCGCAGCCCAGAACGCGCGATAGCCTTCGCTGTCGCGCGCCTCGTGCGGCATGAACATGCCGTGATGCTCGCCCTCGATCTCGGCCAGCGAGTAGCCGAGCGCGCCGAGGAAGTTCTGGTTCGCGATCAGCACCTTGCCGTCCATGCCGAACTCGATGACAGCCTGCGACTTGCCGATGGCTTCGATCTGTCCGGCGAAATTCGCCGTCTTTAATTTCTGGTCGGTGATATCGGAGGCGAACTTCACCACCTTGAACGGCTTGCCGGCGTCGTCGAGGATCGGATTGTAGGACGCGAGAATCCAGATCTCCTTGCCGCCCTTGCCGAAGCGCTTGTATTCGGCTGACTGGAATTCGCCGCGGCCGAGTTTTGCCCAGAATTCGCGGTAGACCGCGCTGTCGCGCTCGGCAGGCGCCACGAACATCTGGTGATGCTTGCCCTGGATCTCGGCGAGCGAATAGCCCACGGCGCTGAGGAAATTATTGTTTGCCGTGATAATGGTTCCGTCGAGATTGAACTCGATCACGGCTTGTGCCCGGGCGATCGCCGCGATCTTGCCGGCATCCTCCATGCTGCGGATCTTGCGCTCGGTGATGTCGGTGGCGAACTTGACGACCTTGATCGGCTTGTTGGCGCTATCCACGATCGGATTGTAGGACGCCTGAATCCACACTTCGCGGCCGCCCTTGCCGACGCGCTTGTATTCGGCGGCCTGATATTCGCCGCGATTGAGCTTCGCCCAGAACGCATGATAGTCCGGATTGTCGCGCTGCTCCGGCGCCACAAACATTCGGTGATGCTTGCCCGCGATTTCGTCGAGGCGGTATCCCATCGTGTCGAGGAAATTCTGGTTGGCGGTGATGATCGTGCCGTCCATATTGAACTCGATCACCGCCTGCGACTTGCTGATTGCGATCGCTTGCGCCAGCGCCTCACGCGCCGCAAAACTGCTTTTCCACAAAGGCATAAAAATCCTCCGGTTCTGGGGACGAGCGTGGCTTTACCTGCCGAAAATGCGTCGTCCGGATCGCTATTGACCCGTATTTCCCTGTGGACGGTTGTGGCACCAGATGGCTAATTCTTTGTTAATTCCCTTTGTTTTCAATGACTTGTCATCCTAGAAGTTGCATCCGCCGCTCGGGCTTCGAAAATCGGGAACGAGTTTGCGCTGCCCGTCCGGGATGCCGGACCGGCGCAAAACCGGGGAAGAAATCTTCCAATCAGTATGGGAATCTCGAGAGCTCTTTTTCGGTCCTGATTGAATCATAACCGGGCTCTAGATTCTTGTTTTGACGCGTTTTCTTGACGCGAACCGGTGTCCACTTCGCTCGAAAACGCTATAGGGTAGCCTGATGCTCATCCTCGCCATCGATACCGCGCTTGATGCCTGCGCCGCGGCCGTGCTCGACACCAGCGCAGGCGTCCTCGCGCAGGAATCGCAGCCGATGAAGCGCGGTCATGCCGAAGCCCTGATGCCGCTGATCGCCCGCGTGATGAAGGCGTCCGGCGTTGCCTTTGCTGCGCTCGACCGCATCTCCGCGACGACAGGTCCCGGCAGCTTTACCGGATTGCGCGTCGGCCTTTCCGCCGCCCGTGGCATTGCGCTCGCCGCCGGCAAGCCGGTCGTCGGCGTGACGACATTGACCGCGTTTGCCGCCCCCATGGTCAGCGAGAACGACGAACAGCATCCCGTCATCACCGCGATAGATGCGCGGCATGATCACGTCTATTTCCAGGTGCTGGCCGGCGACGGCCGTTCATTGATCAAGCCGAAGGTGGCGCCGATCGCGGAAGTTCTCGACGCTGCACGCTTCGGTCCCGATGCGCCACACCTGGTCGGCAATGCGGCGACGATTCTGGCCGACCGCTGGCCGGCCGACGCGCCGCCGCCCTTCAAGATCGATCAGCAGGCCGCGCCCGATATCGCCTGGGTGGCATGGCTCGGCGCCGCGGTCAGTCCCGAGAGCTCACCGGCACGGCCCTATTATCTGCGCGCGCCCGATGCCAAGCCGCCGAAGGATCCGCTGGCCGGCGCCGCGCAGCCGCCGGCATCATGATGACATGGTTCTCCGATTGGTGGAGCGGCGGCACGGCCGTGATCGAACCGGCCAGTCCGCGCGACGCGGCGCGTCTGGCGCAACTGCATGGCGCATCATTTCACCGCGGCTGGGGCGAAGGCGAATTCGAGGTCATGCTGACCGAGCGCAATACGCTCGTTCACCGGCTCAGACAGGGACGCAAGGTCATCGGCTTTGCGGTGTCGCGCATGGCGGCCGACGAGGCGGAGTTACTGTCGATCGCCATCGATGCGACCCAACGTGGCCGTGGTTTGTCGCGCGACCTGTTGCTGACGCATCTCGGTCATCTCGCGGGCCGCGGCGTATGCAAGGTGTTCCTCGAGGTCGAAGAAAATAATCAGCCGGCGCGGCGCCTGTATGAATGGGCCGGATTTGAGGTCATTGGCCGTCGGGAACGCTATTATCAGCAGCCGGGCGGCGATCAATTGAATGCGCTTCTGATGCGGCGTGACTTGTCGTAATATGCGGGCGGTGGCAAAAGACCCCCGACCTGACGTCCCTAGGCCCTGAGACCATGCCCGTACTGAAATCCCCGCCTGCGCACAAGAATACCGGCATCGAGGCCCGCTGCGCCGCCACCGGCATGCGCATGACGGAACAGCGCCGCGTGATCGCGCGCGTGCTGGCCGATTCGGTCGACCATCCCGACGTCGAGGAACTTTACCGGCGCTGTGTTGCGGTGGACGACAAGATCTCGATCTCGACGGTGTATCGCACCGTAAAACTGTTCGAAGACGCCGGGATCATCGAGCGGCACGATTTCCGCGAGGGCCGGGCGCGCTATGAGCAGATGCCCGACAGCCATCATGATCATCTGATCAATCTGCGCGACGGCAAGGTGATCGAGTTCACCTCCGAGGAGATCGAGAAATTGCAGGCCGAGATCGCCCGCAAGCTCGGCTACAAGCTGGTCGATCACCGGCTGGAACTGTATTGCGTCCCGCTCGACGAAGATAAATCCTGATCGCGTGCAAAACTCAAATCCGAACTTCGATCTGATCATCTTCGACTGCGACGGCGTGCTGGTCGACAGCGAAGTCATTTCATGCCGCGCACATGCTGAGACGTTGACGCGTCATGGCTATCCGATCACTTCCGAACAGGTGCTCGTTCGCTTTCTCGGCGTGTCTGAACGCGAGGCGCGCCAAATGATCGAACGCGAGATCGACCGGAAGCTGCCTGATGACTTCGAACAACAGGTGAACGCAGCCACGCTGAAATTTTACGAGGGCGATTTGCAGGCGATCGCGCATGTCGGCGAGGCGATTGGCGCGATACGCCTGCCCAAATGCGTCGCCTCCAGTGGGACGCCCGAAAAGATTCGCCACGGCCTCAGCTGCGCCGGCCTCTACGACCAACTCGCGCCGCATATTTTCTCCGCTACGCAGGTCAGCCGCGGCAAGCCGGCACCCGATCTGTTTCTGTTCGCCGCCGAACAGATGAAGGTGCAACCGGCCCAGTGCCTGGTTATCGAAGACAGCGTTCCTGGTGTCACCGGCGGCCGCGCCGCCGGGATGACCGTGCTCGGTTTCCACGGCGGCAGCCATTGTCAGCCGGGCCATGCCGAGATGCTGCATGACGCCGGAGCGGCCATGATCTTCGACGATATGCGGCAACTGCCCGATCTGATTGCACGCATCGGTCGAAAGGCTGGTTAGTCCCGCATCGCTTGGTTGAAGTCCGGCGTCAATCTTGCCGCGAGTTAACTGGGCGCGGAACCCGCAGGTGATAGTTTCAGGCGAACCTGCGCGAGGGGAGCGGCGCATCCTGAAATCACCCGACAGCCAGATGTTGAAGACGGCCTTGATCTTTAAGGCAGCCTTGCCGCTCTCGATCGTTGCGGCGGTGGCTGTGCTTGCGCGGACCTGGCAGCTTTCGCAGAACGATTTTGGAAGGCAGTACTACGCCGCGGGCGTGCGCAGCATGCTCGATAGCTGGCACAATTTCATCTTCAACTCGTTCGATCCCGCAGGCTTTGTTTCCATCGACAAGCCGCCCGTGGCGATCTGGCTGCAAGTCGCCAGCGCCAAGCTGCTCGGTTTTAGCGCGCTTTCGATCATGGCCGCCCAGGTGATGGCGGGATTGGCCGCGATTCTCGTCGTTTACATTCTGGTGCGGAAATATTGGGGCGGGACGGCTGGGGCTATCGCCGCGCTGTCGCTCGCGTGCAGCCCGATCAATGTGGCCGTCGACCGGTCGAACAATACCGAGAGCTGTCTCATCCTGGTGCTGCTGGCCGCCGTTTGGTTGGGGATGCGCGCAGCCGAAACTGGCCGGCTCACGACATTCTGCGCCGCGATGACGGCGATCGGCATAGGCTTCAACGTCAAGATGGGAGCTGCGCTGGTGCTGGCTCCGGTACTGGCCTTGACGTTCAGCCTTGCCCGGCCGGGCGCTCCCGTCACCTGGCATGTTCAGCGACAAGCCATCGCCGGCATCATCCTCGTTGCCGTCGCGCTGTCATGGGCGATCTTCTTCGATCTCGCGCCGCCCCAGAATCGGCCCTATGCGGGCAGCACCAAACACAATTCGATGCTGGAGCTCGCGTTGGTGCACAATGGCGCGGCCCGCTTCCTTGCGATGTCCGCGCCCGCAGGCAATCCGGCAATCTCCTCGCCCGCCGCCTCCGGCGAGACGGCGCCGGCAACCACCGAAGTCCGGCAGCCTGTTATGACCGACGATTCGCCGACAGGCCCTCTCCGCCTGTTTCGGCCAAGAGCCGCGGCACAGTTCGCCTGGCTGCTTCCGCTCGCGCTCGCGGGCCTTGTTCTCGCCTGGTCGGATGCATGGGGCGCGGGCACGCCCGTGTCACGCCGCATCAGTGCCGGTGTGTGGACCGGCTGGCTCGTGATGTACTGGATCGTGCTCAGCTTTGCGGGCGGATTGATCCACACCTACTATGTCGCCGTGCTTGGTCCGCCGCTCGCCGTGTTTTCCGGCATCGCCGTCGCCGCGCTCTGGTCGAGGTGGAAAGCGGGCAAGCAGGGGCGGATATACCTGCCGCTGATCATCGTGGCCACGGCCGCCTGGCAAATCTATCTCTGCATGGCGCAGTCCGAGGGAATCGGATCCGACTGGCTCAGCCTGACATGGCTGACGTCGATCGCGATCGCCACGATTTGCGCTGGTGTCCTTTATGCATTGCCGCAGCAGGGCAGCCGATTCGCAAAACTGTTCGCCGGTGCTTCCATCGGCGCGCTGCTCGTGGCGCCGATCCTGACCACCGCAAGCGTCGTCCTGAGACGCCCCAACATCGCAGCGCCGGTCGCCAACATGACCGCCCTGCTCGCGCCGCCGGATACCGAGCGTGCGACACTGAGGACATCGCGGCTGGAAGCCGCCCGCCAGAAGCTCACCGGTTACCTGATCGCCCATCGCGAGGCCGCAAAGTTTCTCGTCGCGGTCCCCAACGCCAACGTCGCCGCTCCGCTCATCATCTCGACCGGCCTGCCCGTCATGGCGATCGGCGGATATCTCGGCGACGATCCGATTCTGACGCCTTCCGACATCGAACGGCTGGCCTCGGACAGGCAACTGCGCTTCGTGATGCTCGGCGGATTTACCCTGGCGCCAGCAAAGCAGGCGGCGGCGCTCGATCCGATCGCGCGATGGGTGCGCGCCAATGGCCGCCCCGTCGATCCAAAATTGTGGCGCCTGTCCGCATCAGCCGGCACCCCCTACCGCATCAACCTCGGCAACGAATGGGTGGAGGTTCCGCCGCCCGAACTGTTCGACCTGTGGGGCAAGGCGAACTGAGCCTGCCCGTCATTCCGCGGGGCCATGCGCAGCTCGAACCCGGAATGACAGGCCCAACTCTGGCTTTTTGGCCATTTAGGCTATATCTGAGCTCCAGCCGCCGTCAGGCGCCTTTCCACCCGCACTCAGGTTCCATGAAGCCGCCGCGCAAGCTGCATATCAAGTCCTATGGCTGCCAGATGAACGTCTACGATGCGCAACGCATGGTGGATACGCTGGCTCCCGAGGGCTTTGTCGAGACCGACAGCGCCGAGGATGCGGACCTGGTGATCCTTAACACCTGCCATATCCGCGAAAAGGCCTCCGAAAAGGTCTACTCCGAACTCGGGCGGCTGCGCGTCGCCAAGGATGAGGCTGCACGGAACGGACGCGAGATGCGGATCGCGGTCGCGGGCTGCGTCGCGCAGGCCGAGGGCGAGGAGATCATCCGCCGCGCGCCAACGGTCGACGTCGTGGTCGGGCCGCAGAGCTATCATCATCTGCCGCAGCTATTGGCACGCGCGAAGAGCGAAGGCCGTGCGCTCGAGACCGAATTCCCGGTCGAGGACAAGTTCGGCTTCCTCCCGGCCCCCAAACCGGCCGCGATCCGCGCGCGCGGCATCTCCGCTTTCGTCACCGTGCAGGAAGGCTGCGACAAGTTCTGCACCTTCTGCGTGGTGCCCTATACGCGCGGCGCGGAAGTCTCGCGCCCGGTGGCGAAGATCGTCGACGACGTGAAGCGGCTCGCCGATAGCGGCGTGCGCGAGATCACCCTGATTGGACAGAACGTCAACGCCTATCACGGTGAAGGTCCCGACGGACGGACGTGGCCGCTGGGCAGACTGCTGCATCGGCTTGCCGAAATCGAGGGTATCGTGCGGCTGCGCTATTCGACCAGCCATCCTCGCGATGTCGACGATTCGCTCATCGCGGCGCATCGCGATCTCGCCGCGCTGATGCCGTTCGTCCACCTGCCCGTGCAATCCGGCTCCGACCGGATCCTGGCTGCCATGAACCGCAAGCATACCGCCGATGATTATCGGCGCGTCATCGACCGTTTCCGTACCGCGCGCCAAGATATTGCTTTTTCTTCGGATTTTATCGTCGGCTTCCCCGGCGAAACCGAGGGAGAATTCGCCGCGACCCTCGCGCTTGTCATGCAAATCGGATACGCTGGGGCGTATTCGTTCAAATATTCGCCACGGCCCGGCACGCCGGCGGCGGACATGCAGGAGACGGTGTCAGCGGCTGAGATGGACGAGCGATTGGTGCGGCTTCAGGAATTGATCGACAGCCAGCAATCGGCCTTCAACAAGGCCATGATTGGCAACACCGTCGATGTGCTGTTCGAACGCGCGGCCCGCAATCCCGGCCAGATCGTCGGCCGCACCGCGTACCTGCAGCCCGCGCATGTCTTTGCCTCACCTGACATCATCGGACAGGTGCTGCCGGTCAAAATCGACAGCCTCGAGCGTTACAGCCTGCTCGGCGAACTCGCCGGCGCAGCCGCGCAGCCAGTCTCTTCAACACTTTCAACCATGTCCAATTCTTCTCAAGAAACTCAGGGAGCCTGAACCCTTGCCAAAAAGCGCATCGGATTCACCTTCACTTGCTCCCAGCCGCAAATTTGACCGCGACATGCAAATTCCGCCCGAGACCCAGGTCGTCATCGACTTCGACGACAACCGCGCCGCTTCCGCGCTCGTCGGCCCCTACGGCCAAAACTTGGCGCTGGTCGAACGGCGGCTCGGCATCGTCGTCGATTCCCGCGGCAACCACATCACCATCGCCGGCTCCCGCGACGGCTGCGACGCCGCGCGGCGCGTGCTGGAGACGCTCTATGCGCAGGCTCTGCAAGGTCACGATCTCTCGCAGGGCGAAGTCGAAGGCGCGATCCGCGCCGTGCTGGCACAGGGCTCGCTGTTCGAGTACGACGCCAAGACCGCCAAATCGTCGTTCGAGACCATCAATTTACGCAAGCGTCCGGTGCGGGCACGGACCGCGGCGCAGGATTCCTACATCCGTGCGCTGAAACGCCACGAGATGGTGTTTGGCGTAGGCCCCGCGGGTACCGGCAAGACCTGGCTTGCGGTGGCGCATGCCGCGCAATTGTTCGAGCGCAAGGAAGTCGATCGCATCATCCTGTCGCGGCCCGCGGTCGAGGCCGGCGAGCGGCTCGGCTTCCTGCCCGGCGACTTGCGGGAAAAGGTAGATCCTTACTTAAGGCCGATCTACGACGCTCTGTACGATTTGATGGATTCGCGCATCGTCGAGCGCGCGCTGCAGGCCGGCGAGATCGAGATCGCGCCGCTGGCGTTCATGCGCGGGCGCACGCTGACCAACGCCGTCATCATCCTGGACGAAGCGCAGAACACGACTTCGATGCAGATGAAGATGTTCCTGACCCGGCTCGGCGAGAACAGCCGCATGATCATTACCGGCGATCCATCGCAGGTCGACCTGCCGAACGGGCAGGCGTCGGGGCTTGCCGAAGCCGTCAAGCTGCTCGACGGCGTCGAGGGCATCGCGCAGGTGAAATTTACCGCGGAAGACGTCATTCGCCATGAACTGGTGGCGCGGATCGTCGCCGCCTATGAGGGGTTGCCGCAGAAACCGGCGACCGGAAAATCTTGACCCAACAATCTTCGGCCGTGGACCTGCTGCAGGCAGGCCGCGGCCGTAACCCCAACTCTGAAATGCAAAGCGCTGGAACGCCCGTGTCGTCCGCCCTTCCCCTCACCGAGGTTCTCGTCGTCGCCGATTGCTGGCAGACGGAGCCGGAAGCCGAGGCAGTGATCCATCGCGCCATCAATGCCGCGGCCGAAATCGCCGATGCCGATGTCGGCGAGGCGGAACTTGCCGTCATGTTGACCGACGATGCCGGCATCCGCACGCTCAACAATAACTGGCGCGGCATCGACAAGCCGACCAACGTGCTGTCGTTTCCGGCGCTGCAGCCGACCGCGGGCGCACCTCGCGACGCGCCGCGCATGCTTGGCGACATCGCCATCGCCTACGAGACCACGCGGAAAGAGGCCGATGACGAAGAGAAGCCGTTCGATCATCACCTCAGCCATCTTGCGGTCCACGGCTTTCTGCATTTGATCGGATACGACCACGAGAACGACGACGACGCCGAAGCCATGGAAGGTCTCGAACGGGAGATTCTCGCGCAGCTCGGTATTCCCGACCCGTATTCTGGCCGGGAGCGGGTGGACTGAAATGCCGGACTCCGACCCAATACAGGACAATCCGCGCGACACGCCCAACCTGCCGGCGGTGGTGAAGGAAGGCGAGGTGCTGCGCCCGGCCGCCGACAACTGGCTGCTGCGGGCGATCCGCACGCTGTTCGGCTGGAGGGCGGGATCGGTTCGTGCCGATCTCCAGGTCGTGCTCGACGCCTCCACGCCGGACGAGGTCGGCTTTTCCGCCATCGAGCGCACCATGCTGCGCAACATCCTCGGCCTCAACGAGCGGCGCATCGCCGACGTGATGGTGCATCGCGCCGACATCGTCGCGGTGAAGCGGGATATTCCGCTCGGCGAACTAATGAGCCTGTTCGAAAGCGCGGCGCATTCGCGGCTCGTGGTCTACAACGAAACCCTCGACGACCCCGAAGGCATCGTTCACATCCGCGACCTGCTGGCGTTCATGACCTCGAAGGCGCGGATAGGCGACACCACCAAGCCGAAGCGCAAGAAGCCGTTCCCGGCGGGCCTCGACCTGCGCGCCGTCGACCTCGCATTGCCGCTGGCGGAAGCCAACATCATCCGCAAGCTGCTGTTCGTGCCGCCGTCGATGCGGGCGATCGACCTGTTGGCGCAGATGCAGGCCTCGCGCATCCATTTGGCGCTGGTGGTCGACGAATATGGCGGCACCGACGGGCTGGTGTCGATCGAGGACATCGTCGAGCAGATCGTCGGCGAGATCGACGACGAGCATGATAGCGACGAGCCGCCGTCGATCGTCCGGCAGGGCGACAATGCATTCATCGCGGACGCCCGCGCCAGCCTCGAGGATGCCCGCAAGATGATCGGCGAGGAATTCGTCACCGGCGAGGCCGGCGAGGAAGTCGAGACGCTGGGTGGTTATCTGGTGGCGCAGGTCGGCCGTCTGCCGGTGCGCGGCGAAGTCATTGCGGGCCCCGGCAATTTCGAGATCGAGGTGCTCGATGCCGATCCGCGGCGGGTCAAGCGGCTGCGGATCGGGATTCGGAAGGAGCGCCCGGCGACGCGCGTGACGCGCGAGCGAAGCCGCCGCGAGGCCGCGCCCGATACCAACGTGCCGCCGACCAATGATAATACGCCGCCGCCCCCCGGCGATGGAGCCGGCTCGCAGTGATTCCAACCAGCAAATTCCGCATGGCGGGACTCTCGATCATCCTGGCCTGGGGCTGGAGGCGTGCGGCGATCGCGCTCGTCGCGGGTGCGATGTCGGCGCTTGCGATGGCGCCGTTCAATGCCTGGCCGGTGCTGTTTGTGACCTTTCCGGTCGTGGTCTGGCTGATCGACGGAGCGGCGGCCGGAAGACGGCGCGGTGTGCCCGCGGCGGCGATGTCGGGCTTCTGGTTCGGACTCGGCTATTTCGTGCCCGGGCTTTACTGGACCGGCAACGCCTTCCTGGTCGATGCGCCGACCTTTGCCTGGCTGATGCCGTTCGCGGTGCTCGGCCTGCCGGCCTACCTTGCCTTATTTCCGGCGCTCGGCTTCGCGCTGGCGCGCCTGATCTGGACGCGGGATGCTTCGCGGGTGCTGGCGCTCGCGATCGGGCTCACGGCCGGCGAATGGCTGCGCGGTTATGTGCTGTCGGGATTCCCGTGGAATGCCTTCGGCTACGCGCTGTCGGAACCCTTGGCGCTGGCGCAGACCGCATCGGTGATCGGGCTGTGGGGCATGACTTTCCTCAGCGTCGCGATCTTTGCCAGCCCGGCAGTGCTGATCGACGGGTCTTCGCGCGGCCGAAAGCCCTGGATCGCGCCGGTGGCGGCGCTGTCGCTGCTGATGGCGATGAGCGTCTACGGGGCCGTGCGACTGTCGCTGCAGCCGACCGAGATGACCAAGGTCAAGCTGCGCATCATGCAGCCGAACCTGCAGCAGGACGTCAAATTCAACTACGGCGCCAAGGCGGAGGTGATGCAGAAATATCTGACGCTTTCCGACCGCGCTTCGGGACCGCAATCCACCGGCGTACGCGACGCGCAGATCCTGATCTGGCCGGAATCGGCTTTCCCGTTCTTCCTGACGCGGGAAGCGGACGCGATGGCGCAGATCGCCGAGCTCTTGCCCAAAGGCACGGTGCTGATCACCGGTTCGGTGCGCGCCCCCGACGGTCCGCCCGGCGCCCGCGTCAGCCGTGCCTATAACTCGATATATGTGATCGACCATGACGGTGGCGTGCTGTCGGTCTACGACAAGCTGCATCTGGTGCCGTTCGGCGAATACCTGCCGTTTCAGGAGTGGATGGAAAAGCTCGGCTTCGTGCAGCTGACAAAGGTGCATGGCGGCTTCATTCCGGGCACGCGGCGCCACGCGATGGAGATACCGAACGCGCCGCGCGCGCTACCGCTGATTTGTTACGAAGCGATTTTTCCTGGAAATGTGGCAGCGCGTGACGATCGCCCCGGTTGGATCGTCAACCTGACCAATGACGGCTGGTTCGGAAATTCGACGGGTCCCTATCAGCACCTGCAGCAGGCGCGGCTGCGTGCGATCGAGGAAGGGCTGCCGATGGTGCGCGCTGCCAACACCGGCATCTCGGCGGTGATCGATCCCTCGGGGCGTATTGTCGCACGGCTCGGCCTCGGCATCGAAGGCGTACTGGATGCCAGCCTGCCGTCGGCGCTGCCGCCGACGATTTATGCTCGCCTTGGAGATATCCCGGCCGCCATCATCGTGGCCGCCGCACTCCTGCTTGTCTTCCGACGCCGCACAGCGAAACGCGCTGCCTGAGATTTTCGCGTCACAGGTTGTCACTGGTTTACTAAAAAACGCCGACTGCGCGGTTCCACCAGTTGACAGACAGCCTGCGATTCGCTTTCTGCGGTTGCAAGCCAAGAACAACAACCAGTCACTTCATTGCTCAGATCGTCCCGCAATTCTACCCGATCCTTCGAGCAGGATATGACGGTCACGGCGGGCATAGCCCTTCCACTGCCTCATTCCCGGCGCGCGATCTCAGGAGCGATGCAGATGTCCACCAAAGCGCCCAATCCGGTTGACAAATATGTCGGCAGCCGCGTCCGGATGCGTCGCATCATGCTGGGCATGAGCCAGGAAAAACTGGGCGAAGCGCTCGGCCTCACTTTCCAGCAGGTTCAGAAATACGAAAAAGGCACCAACCGGGTCGGCGCCAGCCGCCTGCAGCAGATATCCGAAATATTGCAGGTACCTGTGTCGTTTCTGTTCGATGGCGGGCCGAGCGGCGCGGTGAATGGCAACGGCTTCGCCGAAGGCGCCTCCCCGGCCTACGTGTCCGATTTCCTCGCCACATCAGAGGGTCTCGCTCTGACGCGCGCGTTCACGCGCATCGGCGATTCCAAAATGCGGCGCTCGATCGTCGAACTGGTCGAGCAGATCGCTTCGCGCGACGGCCCCGATCCGCGCTGATTTCATCCGCGCCGGTTTGAGAATTTCGTGTTCTGGAATATGCCATCATTTCCCGGTGCGAAATTGCGCATCTTGGAATGACGCTGTATCGGATACGACATGACGATAGCCAATCCCTTCGATGCCAATCCGATCCTCGAGGGCATCCGCCGCTGGGTCGAGATCGAGACCCCGACCGAAGCACCTGAGCAGGTCAACAAGCTCGCCGACCTCGTCGCTGACGGCTATCGCGGCCTGCCCGCAACCGTGGAGCGGATCACCGGTCACGCCGGCTGCGGCGATCATCTGGTGGCGCGCTCGTCATGGGGGCAGGACGCACCGGGAATCCTGGTGCTGAGCCATCTCGATACGGTGCATCCGCTTGGCTTTGTCGAGCGCCTGCCGTTCAAGATCGAGGGCGACAGCGCCTTCGGCCCGGGCATCTACGATATGAAGGGCGGCGCCTATCTCGCCTATCATGCGTTTCGGCAGGTTTGCACTGATGGCGCGCGGCCGTCGCTTGGCATCACCCAGCTCTATGTCTCGGATGAAGAGATCGGCAGCCCGACCTCGCGCGCGCTGATCGAGGCCGAGGGACGGAAGGCGAAATACGTGCTGGTCACGGAGCCGGCGCGCGATGGCGGCAAGATCGTGACGGGGCGCAAGGGCGTCGGGCGCTTTGAGGTCTTCATCAAGGGCGTGCCCTCGCATGCCGGCACTCGACCCGAGGACGGCCGCAGCGCCATCCGCGAACTCGGCAACGTCATCCAAACGCTGGAGGCGATGAACGATCTTGCGCGCGGCATCACCGTCAATGTCGGCGTCGTCAGAGGCGGCACAAGACCGAACGTGATTGCGGAAGAGGCCTATGCCGAGGTCGATTTGCGCGTGCCGACGATTTCAGATTCCGACGAGCTCACGGCGAAAATCCTCAATCTGAAATCGCGTACCGCGGGCGTCACCGTCAGGGTGATCGGCGAATTGAATCGTCCGCCGTACGAAAAGAGCAATGCCGGCGCCGCGCTCTACGAGCATGCCAAAACGATAGCGGCGGAGATCGGTTTTGATCTGGTCGACACGGCGACCGGTGGCGGATCCGACGGCAATTTCACCGCGCCGCATACCGCAACGCTGGACGGGCTCGGCGTCGACGGCAAGGGCGCGCATACCCATTACGAGCAGATGTACATCTCCTCGATCGAACCGAGGGCGCGGCTGTTGTATCGGCTGTACCAGACGCTGCGATGATATCAGCACCGCGCGATACCGGCGACCGCGACGCACCGCCCGATGATGGCGCATCTGCACATGCGCACGGCTCGTTCTTCGGCCGCCGCAAGGGTCACAAGCTCCGCATCCATCAGGCCGACCTGATCGACAATCTGCTGCCGCATCTGGCGCTCGACATCGGGGCGCCCGCGCCGGCACGGCTTGCCGAGCTGTTCGACGGCGACACCTCCGATGTCAGGCTCGAAATCGGATTTGGCGGCGGCGAGCATCTGATCGCCGAGGCACAAGCCTTTCCCAACATCGGGTTCATCGGCTGCGAGCCCTATGTCAACGGCATGGCCAAGATCCTGACGCAGATCGAGGCCCGCAACATCGGCAACATCCGCCTCTATGCCGGCGACGCCGCGGAATTGCTGGCCTGGGCGCCACCGCGTTCGCTGGCGCGGATCGACCTGATCCATCCCGATCCCTGGCCGAAGCGGCGCCACTGGAAGCGGCGCTTCGTGCAGGACGCAACGGTCAACGCGATGGCGCGCATCATCGAAGCCGGCGGCGAGTTTCGTTTCGTCAGCGACATCGACGATTACTGCGCCTGGACGCTGGCGCATTTGATGCGCAGCTCCGATTTTCTCTGGACCGCCGAACGCGCCACCGACTGGCGACAACCGTGGGACGGCTACACCATGACGCGCTACGGCCGCAAAGCCGAGCGCGAGAGACGGGTGGCGGCGTATTTGCGGTTTCGGCGGGTGGGGTAGCGAGCACGATCTCTGTCCGTCATTGCCTGCGACAAACGCGAAGCGTTTGCGCAAGGGAGCAAAGCGACGAAGCAATCCATCGCTCGGCAAGCAGAGAGATGGATTGCTTCGCTTCGCTCGCAATGACGGGAGAGGCGGTCGGCGAGACCGATTACCGCGTCTTCCAGAACGCGACGACGCGCTGGGCGGTCGAGGGCATCAGGCGCACATAGTTCACCCGCGCGCTTTCGATGTCGGCGGGAGATGCTGTCCGGTTCGGGCCGAGCCGAAGCAGGATCAGCGCGCGCACGGTCGCCCATTCGACATCGATGGATTTCCCGGCGATCAGAATCGGATCGTGACGATCGCCACTGATCAGGCGGTCGAGGGTTTCGATCTTGACGCCGGTCATCGCCGACAGCGCCGCGATCGATTCCTCGTATTTGAAGGCCCTGGCAAAATTGAGCAATGCGCCTTCGCCGAGCATGCCTTCGCGATGCAGCTTCAGCACGGTGCGCTGCGCCGGCGCAAAGTCGCGCCGCTCCTCGCGTTCAGACGAGCCGGTGATGATAGTCATCGCCTGCTTGATGTCGGCCTGCCGTTCGGGCTTGACGACCTGGAACAGGCGACGGCGGACGACGTCGATGGAGCCGGACAGCAGGTCCTTCAGTTGTTCGGAAGACAGATCGTCGCGCTGGCCGAGCCTGATCGTCAGCACGCCATCCTGGCCGGCGCGCTTGATCAGCGTCGAATAACTGTCCGACGAGAAGGCTGCGCCAGCATTGCCGGCGGCACGCCTGACGACGTCGCGTTCGCCGCGGGCGACGATGACGTCGGTGAGATCGGTTGAAAGCGTGGGCCGTTCCGCCATCGCCAGCAGGTGACCCTGGCCCTTCACGGACGCGATTTCGATCAGCATCTTTTCGTCGATGAGCGGCGAGCGCCGCAGCAGCGGGCCTGCGATGGCAATTTCATCGTCGTGGGCGAGTTGCCCGACCAAACCACGCGGGGCGTTCGCCAGCATCGACAGGCGCTCGGCCAGTTCGGCGCGCTCGGCAAGCTCGGCATGCGGGACGAGACTGGTCAGGACACCGTCGAACAGTTCGACATGATCGGAGCGGAAGCTCGCCGCACCCTGCAGGAAAAGCTCGCTGATGCGGCGCGCGGCATCGGCGCGGCGCTTCGGGTCGCCACGACTGACGATGTCGTCGAGTTCCGGGATCAGCGATGGTGAAATTATCATAAACCCGCCCAAACCGGCCTGAATTGGCTGGTTTTCGGGAAATCTAGGCAGCGTTCGTGAATGAAGGGTTAGACTTTGCCCCCGCTTTCAAAGCTTGGCAAAATCGGACTTAACGGGATCGCGGGCCTTGTCGGATTGCGGAAAAACCGCTATATCCGCGGCAACTTATGGTTCTCATACGATCGCGTATTGAGAGTGGGCCCCCCGGGACCCGCTCTTTTTTATTACCTGAACGAGCCCGGCCCAGAAGGGCCTTAAAGGCGAGGTTCGGGGAGCCGGCCGGACCGCCGGTTAAGGCCCGGCCTAAACCCATGCAAGTAAGACGCTTTTGACCCTGGACATGACCGATCCAACTGCTGGTTCCGTGGATGCCGATCTCTTGGCCGAGCCCCGTCTCGTCGTCGAGCCGGGCGCGGCCGCGCGGGTATCGGCGGTGGCCGGACCGGTTCTGCAGGGAATGGGCTACCGGCTGGTCCGGATCAAGATTTCAGGCGAGGCCGGCTGCACCGTCCAGATCATGGCCGAACGGCCTGATGGTACGATGCAGATCGAGGATTGCGAGGCGATCTCGCGGGCGCTGTCGCCGGTGCTCGACGTCGCCGATCCGATCGACCGGGCCTACCGGCTGGAGATTTCCTCGCCGGGCATTGATCGCCCGCTGGTGCGCCGTTCCGATTTCGAGCGTTTCAGCGGCCATCTCGTGAAGATCGAGATGGCGGTCGCCCATCAGGGCCGCAAGCGTTTCCGTGGTACGCTCGGTGCCGTCGAAGGCGATGCCGTGCAGTTACATCGGGATGACATACGCGCGGGCGAAGATGCCGACGTGCTGCTGGTGATGGAAGACATCTCCGACGCGCGACTGGTTTTGACCGACGAATTGATTGCGGAATCGATGCGGCGCGGCAAGCAGGCCGAGCGCGAGTTGAAGCAGAATCTCGGGCTGGCACCGCCACCGCCGCCGCACGCCAAGAAGAGCGATCCGGCCAGGAGCAACAAACCGAAGCCGAAGCCTGGCAAGAAGCCGGAGCCCAAAAAGCCCGAGCCGACCAATACCAAGAAACACCGCCTCGCCGCAGAAAGACTGCGCAGAGGCGACCTCGATCCTACCGAAGGAGACTAGGCCATGGCCGTCAGTGCCAACAAACTCGAACTGCTGCAGATCGCAGACGCGGTCGCCCGCGAAAAGTCGATCGACCGCGGGATCGTGATCGCTGCGATGGAAGACGCCATCGCCAAGGCGGCCCGCGCCCGTTACGGCAGCGAGACCGACGTTCATGCCGAGATCGACGCCAAGAAGGGTGAGCTGCGGCTATCGCGCCACATGCTGGTCGTCGAGCAGGTCGAGAACTCCTCGAACCAGATTTCGCTGGCGGACGCGCAGCGCGCCAATCCGGGCGCCCAGGTCGGCGACACCATCGCCGACACCCTGCCGCCGCTGGAATATGGTCGCATCGCCGCGCAATCCGCCAAGCAGGTGATCGTGCAAAAGGTGCGCGAGGCCGAGCGCGACCGGCAATACCAGGAATTCAAGGACCGCATCGGCGACATCGTCAACGGCGTCGTCAAGCGCGTCGAATATGGCAGCGTGATCGTCGATCTTGGCCGCGGCGAAGCCATCATCCGCCGCGACGAAATGCTGCCGCGCGAGGTGTTCCGCAACGGCGACCGCGTCCGCGCCTACATCTTCGATGTCCGCCGCGAAACCCGCGGACCGCAGATCTTCCTCTCCCGCACCCATCCGCAATTCATGGCAAAGCTGTTCGCCCAGGAAGTGCCTGAGATCTATGACGGCATCGTCGAGATCAAGGCGGTGGCCCGCGATCCCGGCTCGCGCGCGAAAATCGGCGTGATTTCCCGGGATTCCTCGGTGGATCCGGTCGGCGCCTGCGTCGGCATGCGCGGCTCGCGCGTGCAGGCGGTGGTGAACGAACTGCAGGGCGAGAAGATCGACATCATTCCGTGGTCGCCCGACATCGCGACCTTCGTCGTCAACGCGCTGGCGCCTGCCGAAGTCGCCAAGGTCGTGATCGACGAGGACCGCGAGCGGATCGAGGTCGTGGTTCCCGACACCAACAATCAGCTGTCGCTGGCGATCGGCCGCCGCGGCCAGAACGTCCGCCTCGCCTCGCAGCTCACCGGCTGGGATATCGATATCCTCACCGAGCAGGAAGAATCCGAGCGCCGCCAGGCCGATTTCGAGAACTCCACGCGGGTGTTCATGGAAGCGCTGAATGTCGACGAGGTGGTCGGTCAATTGCTGGCGTCGGAAGGCTTTACTTCGGTCGAGGAACTCGCGCTGGTCGACGTCAAGGAACTGGCCGGCATCGAAGGTTTCGACGAGGAAACCGCCAACGAACTGCAGAGCCGGGCGAAAGAATATCTGGAACAGCTCGAAACGGAGCTGGAAAACAAGCGTAAGGAGCTCGGCGTGGATGATGCTTTGAAGACGGTGCCCGGCGTGACCTCGAAGATGCTGGTCAAGTTCGGCGAGAACGACATCAAGTCGGTCGAGGATCTGGCGGGCTGTGCGACCGACGATCTGGTCGGCTGGACCGAGCGCAAGGAAGGCGGCGAGCCGACCAAGTACCCGGGCGTTCTCGACGCCAACGAGATCTCGCGCGACGATGCCGAACGCATGATCATGCAGGCCCGCGTCATTGCCGGCTGGATCACCGAAGCCGAACTCGCCAAACAATCCGAGGCGACCGAGACCACCGAAGACCAGACGGCGTAATGCGGGTGTTCCGCATAACCGAAAATCCTTTCTGCGCGCAGACCGTGCGCAGATGACCGGAGCCACTAAACAGGCATGCTCGCTTTGGCTGACCCCGATCTCGACCATGGGCCACGGACCGACAAGTCCGCGACCGTGCGGATGTGCGCGGTCAGTCGCGAGGTGCGCCCGATCGACGAGCTGATCCGGTTCGTGGTCGCCCCGTCGGGCGAAGTAATCCCCGATTTGAAGCGCAAGCTGCCCGGCCGCGGCCTGTGGGTCGAGGCCTCGCGCCGGACCGTTGCGGAAGCGGTGCGGCGTCACCAATTTAGCAGAGGGTTCAAGCGCAATGTTCGCGCCGCGGCGACCCTTCCCGCCGATACCGAGGCACTGCTGGAACGAAGCTGCACCGAGGCGCTGGCCATGGCGGCCAAGGCCGGTCAGGTCATTTCCGGCTTTGCCAAGGTCGAGGGCCTGCTCGAACAGGGCAGGGCCGGAGCTCTGATTCACGCTTCCGACGGCGCGGCCGACGGAATCCGCAAATTGGACGCTATCGCCGGGCAAAGGACCGGAAATATCGGTGAATCGCGGGGTTTACCGATTGTTACCGCTTTAACCTCGGCACAATTGGATTTGGCACTGGGCCGGTCAAATGTGATACATGCTGCGCTGCTCGCGGGCCCGGCGAGCAAAACGTTCCTGTCGCGCTGCCAGATCCTGGTTCGATACCGGCTGGACGACGACGACAAGACCGGGGATGGCGGCCAGAAATTCTGACGGACGAAAACCGGTTCCGAAGACCTGTTTCGAAGACCTGTTTCAATGACTGTGCGGATGCGCACAACGTAACGAGATTAGGACTGCTGAATGGTTGATACCAAAACGCCTGGCGACAAGACTCTGAGTGTTCCGACCAAGACCTTGACGCTGAAGCCGCGGGTCGAGACGGGCACCGTACGCCAGAGCTTCAGCCATGGCCGGACCAAGCAGGTCGTGGTCGAAAAGCGTGGCAAGCGCCGCGTTGGCGGAGACGCGCCCGCGCCCGAAACGCATGCGCCCGAGCCGGTCGTCGCCAAGCCTGCGCCTGCCAAGGCCCCCCTCTCCCGCCCCGCGGCAGCGCCCGGCGCACCGCGCAGCGGTTCCGGCGTGGTGCTTCGGACGCTGACGGAAGACGAGCGTTCCGCCCGCGCCAGCGCCCTGGCCGACGCCAAGGTGCGCGAAGTCGAGGAACGGCGGCTGGCCGAGGAAGAAGCCAAGCGCCGCGCCAGCCGCGAAGGCATCGAACAAGCCGAGCGCGAGGCCGCCGAAGCCCGCCGCAAGGCCGAGGAAGAACGGCACCGGCTGGAAGAGGAAGCCAAGCGCAAGGCCGAAGTCGAGGCCAAGAAGCGATTTGGCGAGGCCGAGGCCAAGACTGCGACGACAACGCCGGCTGCTACGGCCCGTCCCGGGGCTGCCCGTCCCGCCGCCGCTCGTCCCACCGCCGCCCGTCCGGCTGCAGCGGTGCCCCCTGCACGCGCGCCCGGCGTTGCCGCCGACGGTTCCGATGAAGACGAAGGTCCGCGCCAGGTTCGCCGTGGCCCAGGCGGCGCCATGCGCCCCGCGGTGCCCCCCAAGACTACCCACAAGCCGGGCCCGCAAAAGGAACGCGGGCGCCTGACGCTGGTCACCGCGCTCAACGCCGATGACGTGCGCGAACGGTCGATCGCCTCGTTCCGCCGCCGCACCCAGCGCCTGAAGGGACACGCCTCCAACGAACCGAAGGAAAAGCTCATCCGCGAGGTGACGATCCCGGAAGCGATCACGATCCAGGAACTCGCCAACCGCATGTCGGAGCGCGCGGTCGACGTCATCCGCATGCTGATGAAGCAGGGCGCGATGCACAAGATCACCGACGTGATCGATGCCGACACCGCGCAACTGATCGCCGAGGAATTGGGCCACTCCGTCAAGCGCGTCGCCGCGTCCGACGTCGAAGAGGGCCTGTTCGACGTCGTCGACGATTCCACCGATACCGAGCCGCGCTCGCCGGTCGTCACCGTGATGGGTCATGTCGACCACGGCAAGACCTCGCTGCTTGACGCGCTTCGCCACGCCAACGTGGTATCGGGCGAAGCCGGCGGCATCACCCAGCATATCGGCGCCTATCAGGTGACCTCGCCGGAAAGCGGCAAGAAAATCACCTTCATCGATACGCCCGGCCACGCCGCGTTCACCGCGATGCGCGCGCGCGGCGCCAAGGTCACCGATATCGTTATCCTGGTGGTCGCGGCCGATGACGGCGTCATGCCGCAGACGGTGGAAGCGATCAACCACGCCAAGGCGGCGAAGGTTCCGATGATCGTCGCGATCAACAAGATCGACAAGCCCGACGCCAGGGCGGAGCGCGTGCGCACCGAACTGCTGCAGCACGAAGTTCAGGTCGAATCGTTCGGCGGTGAAGTCGTCGACGTCGAGGTATCAGCCAAGAACAAGACCAATCTCGACAAGCTGCTCGAGATGATCGCGCTGCAGGCCGAACTGCTCGACCTCAAGACCAATTCGGAACGTCCGGCCGAAGGCACCGTGATCGAAGCCAAGCTCGATCGCGGCCGTGGTCCGGTGGCCACCGTGCTGGTTCAGCGCGGCACGCTCAAGGTCGGCGACATCATCGTGGCGGGCGCCGAAATGGGCCGCGTCCGCGCGCTGATTTCGGACCAGGGCGAGAATCTCGACGAGGCCGGACCTTCGGTGCCGGTCGAAGTGCTCGGCTTCAACGGCCCGCCGGAAGCCGGCGACCGGCTCGCCGTGGTCGAAAACGAAGCCCGCGCCCGCCAGGTCACGAGCTATCGCGCCCACCAGAAGCGCGAGAACGCCGCCGCCTCGATTTCCGGCATGCGCGGCTCGCTCGAGCAAATGATGTCGCAGCTCAAGACCGCGGGCCGCAAGGAATTCCCGCTGATCGTGAAAGCCGACGTGCAGGGCTCGCTCGAAGCCATTTTGGGATCGCTGGAGAAACTCGGCACCGATGAAGTCGCCGCCCGCATCCTGCACGCAGGCGTCGGCGGCATCTCGGAATCCGACGTCACGCTGGCGGAAGGTTTCAACGCCGCGATCATCGGCTTCTCGGTGCGAGCCAACAAGGAAGCCGCGGCCGCCGCCAAGCGCAACGGCATCGAGATCCGCTACTACAACATCATCTACGATCTCGTGGACGACATCAAAAAGGCGATGTCCGGCCTGCTCGCGCCGACGCTGCGCGAAACCATGCTGGGCAATGCGCAGATCCTGGAAGTGTTCAACATTTCCAAGGTCGGCAAGGTCGCCGGCTGCCGCGTCACCGACGGCACCGTGGAACGCGGCGCCAATGTGCGCCTGATCCGCGACAACGTCGTCGTGCACGAAGGCAAGCTTTCGACGCTGAAGCGCTTCAAGGACGAAGTAAAGGAAGTGCAGTCCGGCCAGGAATGCGGCATGGCGTTCGAAAATTACGGCGACATGCGTCCCGGCGACGTAATCGAGTGTTACCGCGTGGAGACCATCCAGCGCTCTCTGTAAGTCCAAATCTTACAAGGGCTATTTTCTAAACCGTCATGCCCCGCCCTGTGCGCAATTGCGCACTGGGGCGGGGCATCCAGTAGTCAGCGAAATTTTGCTTTGAGCATGGAATGCTGGATCACCCGCCCAGTGCGCAATTGCGCACAAGGCGGGTGATGACGACAATTGGGATTTCCGACAATGCCTCGCCATCATACCAAGGGTTCCGCCCCAGGCGGCTCGCAACGGCAATTGCGCGTCGGCGAAACCGTGCGCCATGCCGTCGCCGATATTCTATCGCAGGGTAACGTGCACGACCCTGACCTGGAGGGTCACATCATCACCGTTCCTGAGGTGAGGATGTCGCCTGACCTTAAGCTTGCGACGATTTACGTGATGCCGCTCGGCGGCCGCGATACCGACGTCGTGCTCGCGGCGCTCGCGCGCAACAAAAAATTCCTGCGCGGCGAGATCGCTCACCGCGTTAACCTGAAATTTGCTCCTGACCTTCGCTTTCGCGTCGACGAACGATTCGACGAAGCGGAACGGATCGAGAAATTACTGAGAACACCTGCGGTGCAAAGAGACCTTGCACCCGATTCGGACGACAAGTGATGACGATGCCCACCGCCAACGGCGTGATCGCGCAGCAGACCGCCGATTCGCACGACCCTGAAAAAAATATTTTTTCAGGTGAGTCGCGTGGCGACGGCCAGAGCCGCGCTGGCGACGACGAACGTCGCGCTGGCGACGGCGAGCGCCGCGCTGGCGACGGCGAGCGCCGCGCTGGCGACGGCGAGCGCCGCGCTGGCGACGGCGAGCGCCGCGCTGGCGATAACGAGCGCCGCAGCAACAACGATCCGCGCAACAAGCAGCCGCGCCAGAACAACCAGCCGCGACGCGACAAGCGCGATGTTCATGGCTGGGTGATTCTCGACAAGCCGATCGGCATGACCTCGACGCACGCGGTTGCCGTGCTCAAGCGGCTGTTCCAGGCCAAGCGGGCGGGTCACGCCGGCACGCTCGATCCGCTGGCGTCCGGCGGCCTGCCGATCGCGCTCGGCGAGGCCACCAAGACGGTTCCGTTCGTGATGGATGGCCGCAAGCGCTACCGCTTCACGGTCGCCTGGGGCGAGGAGCGCGACACCGACGATACCGAGGGCCGGGTGACCCGGACCAGCGAGATCAGGCCGTCGGCCGACGCTGTCCGGGCGCTGCTGCCGCAGTTCACCGGCTTGATCGAGCAGATCCCGCCGCAATATTCGGCGATCAAGGTCCAGGGCGAACGCGCCTATGACCTGGCGCGGGACGGCGAAACCGTCGAATTGAAGCCCCGCCCGGTCGAGATTCACGAATTAACCCTTGTAGAACATGGAGATAACGGCCAGTCCGTGTTCGAGGCGGAGTGCGGCAAGGGTACCTATGTCCGGGCGCTGGCCCGCGATATCGGCCGGATTCTGGGCTGTTTCGGTCATATCTGCGCGTTGCGGCGGACCCTGGTGGGCCCATTCCGCGAGACGGACATGATTCCGCTGGAAGAGTTGGAGGCTTTATGCAATAGAGCCGCGTCTGGCGAGGGAAGCCTCGCCGACGCGCTTTTGCCCGTTGAGACCGCGCTGGACGACATCCCGGCACTGGCCGTCACACGGGCTGATGCGGCAAGGCTCCACCGGGGCCAGGCCGTTTTGTTGCGCGGACGGGATGCGCCCAATAGTAGCGGCACAGTCTATGTCACGGTGGCAGGCCGGCTTCTGGCCCTCGCCGAAATTGGCAATGGCGAACTCATCCCCAAGCGCGTGTTCAACCTGACCGGACTGACTGCCAGTTCCGGTCGCAGCAATGAGAGAGTTTGACGATGTCGATTACCGCCGAACGCAAAGCGGAAGTCATCAAGACGAATGCCAACAAGGCCGGCGACACCGGCTCGCCCGAGGTTCAGGTTGCGATCCTGTCGGAACGCATCAACAATCTCACCGGGCACTTCAAATCCCACGTGAAGGACAATCATTCGCGCCGGGGCCTTTTGAAAATGGTCGCAACACGCCGTTCTCTGCTCGATTACATCAAGCGGAAGGACGAGGCGCGTTACAAGGCGCTGCTAGAAAAGCATAACATTCGTCGTTGATTTGAGAGTACGCGCGCGCAGCTTGCGCGCGTTTTCGCATGATCTTCCGAGAAACGGACTCCGAATTGTTCGGAGACGATCATGCGCAAGGGCATCATCCGGAATGGATCGTGCCCGACAAACGTCCAGCAGCAATCCGGCCGCTGGGCAGGGCAAGGTGCCCGTGACTGCCGAGAGGATGGACGCCATCCGAAAGATAAAGACCATGGCAGGATCGCCGGATGCTGATCTCGTATCGCGATCAACGTCCCGCAATCTTGCGCATGGTCTTTGTGTTTCTGGGCCCCGCGCTCTCGTGAACCCATGAAAGAAACCACTATGTTCAATAAGCATTCCGTCGAGATCGACTGGGGTGGACGTCCCCTCAAGCTGGAAACCGGCAAGATCGCCCGTCAGGCCGATGGCGCCGTGATCGCCACCTATGGCGAGACCATCGTGCTCGCCACCGTCGTCGCCGCGAAGTCGCCGCGCGAGGGCGTCGATTTCCTGCCGCTGACCGTCGACTATCAGGAAAAGACCTACGCCGCGGGCCGCATTCCCGGCGGCTACTTCAAGCGCGAGGGACGTCCGACCGAAAAGGAGACGCTGGTCTCCCGCCTGATCGACCGCCCGATCCGGCCCCTGTTCGTCGACGGCTGGCGCAATGAAACCCAGGTAATCGTGACGACGCTGTCGCACGACATGGAAAACGATCCCGATATCCTGGCACTGGTCGCCTCCTCGGCGGCGCTGACGATATCAGGCGCTCCATTCAAGGGTCCGATTGGTGCTGCCCGCGTCGGCTTCATCAACGACGAATATGTGCTCAACCCGACGCTCGACGAAATGGTCGAGACCCAGCTCGACCTGGTCGTCGCCGGCACTGCCGACGCCGTGCTGATGGTGGAATCGGAAGCGAAAGAGCTCAACGAAGACATCATGCTCGGCGCCGTGATGTTCGGCCATCGCCACTTCCAGCCGGTGATCAAGGCGATCATCGAACTGGCCGAGAAGGCCGCCAAGGAGCCGCGCGAAGTCAAGGTCGTCGACGAAAGCGCGCTGGAAAAGGAAATGCTCGGCCTGATCGAGCAGGAGCTGCGCTCCGCCTACGCCATTCCGATCAAGCAGGACCGGTACGCCGCGGTCGGCAAGGCCAAGGAAAAGGTGATGGCGCACTACTTCCCGGAAGGGCAGGAGCCGAAATACGACAAGCTGCGCATCGCCGCCGTGTTCAAGGAGCTCGAAGCCAAGATCGTTCGCTGGAACATCCTCGACACCGGCAAGCGGATCGACGGCCGCGATTCCAAGACCGTGCGCAACATCATCGCCGAAGTCGGCGTGCTGCCGCGCGCCCACGGTTCGGCGCTGTTCACCCGCGGTGAAACCCAGGCGATGGTCGTGACCACGCTTGGCACCGGCGAGGACGAGCAGTACATCGACGCGCTGTCGGGAACGTACAAAGAGACGTTCCTGCTGCACTACAACTTCCCTCCCTACTCGGTCGGTGAAACCGGACGCCTCGGCGGCACCAAGCGCCGCGAAATCGGCCACGGCAAGCTCGCCTGGCGCGCGATCCACCCGGTCCTGCCGCCGCACCACGAATTCCCCTACACGGTGCGCGTGGTCTCCGAGATCACCGAATCCAACGGCTCCTCGTCGATGGCCTCGGTGTGCGGCGCCTCGCTGGCGCTGATGGATGCGGGCGTTCCCTTGAAACGGCCGACCGCGGGTATCGCGATGGGTCTCATTCTGGAAGGTTCGCGCTTTGCGGTTCTGTCCGACATCCTCGGCGACGAGGATCATCTCGGCGACATGGACTTCAAGGTGGCCGGCACCGACCAGGGCATCACCTCGCTGCAGATGGACATCAAGATCGAGGGCATCACCGAGGAGATCATGAAGGTCGCGCTCGGCCAGGCCAAGGACGGGCGTATCCACATCCTCGGCGAAATGGCCAAGGCGCTGACCAATGCCCGCGCCGACCTCGGCGAATACGCGCCGCGCATCGAGACCTTCAAGATCGCCACTGACAAGATCCGTGAAGTGATCGGCACCGGCGGCAAGGTGATCCGCGAGATCGTCGAGAAGACCGGCGCCAAGGTCAACATCGAGGACGACGGCACCGTGAAGGTCGCCTCCAACGACGGCGAGGCGATGAAGGCCGCGATCAAGTGGATCAAGTCGATCGCCTCCGATCCGGAGATCGGCCAGATCTACGAAGGCACCGTCGTCAAGGTGATGGAGTTCGGCGCGTTCGTGAACTTCTTCGGCGCCAAGGACGGCCTCGTCCACATCAGCCAGCTTGCTTCGGCGCGCGTGCAGAAGACCTCCGACGTCGTCAAGGAAGGCGACAAGGTCAAGGTCAAGCTGCTCGGCTTCGACGACCGCGGCAAGACCCGGCTGTCGATGAAGGTGGTCGATCAGGCCACCGGCGAGGACCTCGAGGCCAAGCAGAAGGCGGAAGCGCCGCAGCGCGAAGCCGCCGGCGAGTAAGGCATCGCTGGAATGTGAACAAAGGGCGGCCGAAAGGCCGCCCTTTTTTGTTATCCGCCTGCGTTACATTGGGAGTATTGAGGCACCTGTGCGGTTCCGCCGCAGGGGCGCGAGGACAGAAAACGAAACCCGATCCCGATAATCACCCGTAGCTTGCCGCGTGCAGCGGCTTATGGCGTCCCGTTTACAGGTTACCCAACCAATTGCCCACAGGTAAGGAGAAATCGATGTCATCCATGTCTCGGCGCCAACTGATGTTTGCTGCAACCGGTATTGCGGCCGTTGCGGCAGCCCCACGTCTTGTCTTTGCGCAGGCCGCCGCTCCTGCACCGGCCGCGGCCCCAACCGGCCCATTCACGCTGCCGCCGCTGACCTATCCGACCAATGCGTTCGAACCGCACATCGACGCCAAGACGATGGAAATCCATCACGACAAGCACCATGCGGCCTATGTCGCCAACCTGAACAATGTCGCCAAGACCAATGCCCAGTTGGGAACGGCGAAGATAGAGGACGTACTCGGCAATCTGAATGCGCTGGACGACAGCATCAAATTCACCGTCCGCAACAATCTCGGCGGCCACGCCAACCACACCATGTTCTGGCAGATCATGGGCCCGAACGGCGGCAAGCCCGAAGGCGAGGTGTTGGCCGCAATCGACCGCGATCTCGGCGGCATGGAAAAATTCCAGAACGACTTCAACGCCGCCGGCGGCCGCCAGTTCGGCTCGGGCTGGGTGTTCGTGACCGTAGCCAAGGACGGCAAGCTCGCGATCGAGACCCGTCCGAACCAGGACAACCCGATGATGGACGGCAAGCGGGCTTTGATGGGCAACGACGTCTGGGAGCACGCTTATTATCTGAACTACCAGAACCGCCGCGCGGATTATCTCAAGGCGTGGTGGAACACAGTGAACTGGGCCAAGATCGCCGAGCGCTATGCGGCGGCGAAGGCCGGTACGCTGGGCGCTTGATCGCATGCCATGTGAAAAAGGGCGGCCTTTCGGCCGCCCTTTTTATTTTACGAATGACTTCGCGCAAACCGCGCAAGCTTCTCTTACGGATCAGGCAGCCTCGAAACGATCGAGGTTCATCACCTTGGTCCACGCCGCCACAAAATCCTTGGCGAACTTCTCCTTCGAGTCGGCGGCCCCATAGACCTCCGCGAAGGCGCGGAGCTGCGCGTGCGAACCGAAGATCAGGTCGACGCGGGTGCCGGTCCACTTGACCGCATTCGTCTTGCGGTCCCGGCCCTCATACGCACCGTCAGAGCCGGCGGGCTGCCATTGCGTGCTCATGTCGAGCAAATTGACGAAGAAGTCGTTCGTCAGCGTCTCGGGCCGCGTGGTAAACACACCGTGCTTGAAATTGCCGGCGTTCGCGCCAAGGACGCGCAGGCCGCCGACAAGAACCGTCATCTCGGGCCCCGTCAGCCTCAGCAATTGCGCCCGGTCCACCAACGCCTCCTCAGGCGCCATGAACTGATGCTTCTTGCCGCTGACATAGTTGCGGAAGCCGTCGGCCCGCGGTTCGAGCGGGGCAAAGGACTCGACGTCGGTCTGATCCTGCGACGCATCGGCGCGTCCCGGCGTGAAGGGCACCTTCACGTCCAGGCCAGCGTCCTTGGCGGCTTTTTCGACCGCCGCGCAGCCGCCGAGAACGATCAGGTCGGCAAGCGAAACCTTCTTGCCGGACTCCTTCTGGATCGCTTCGAGCTTCTGCAGCACCGTCTTGAGTTCGGCCGGCTGGTTGACCTCCCAGTCCTTCTGCGGGCTGAGACGAATGCGCGCGCCGTTCGCGCCGCCGCGCTTGTCCGAGCCGCGGAACGTCGACGCCGACGCCCATGCGGTCGAGACGAGCTGGGACACCGACAGGCCTGAGCCAAGAATCTTCGCCTTCAGCGCGGCGATGTCCTGCTCGCCGATCAGCTCATGATCCACCGCCGGGATCGGGTCCTGCCAGATCAGCGTTTCCTTCGGCACGAGCGGGCCGAGATAGCGCGCGATCGGGCCCATGTCGCGATGCGTGAGCTTGAACCACGCCCGCGCGAACGCGTCGGCGAACTGGTCCGGATGCTCCAGGAAGCGCCGCGAGATCTTCTCGTAGGCCGGATCGAAACGCAGCGACAGGTCGGTGGTCAGCATGGTCGGCACATGCTTCTTCGACGTGTCATAGGCGTCCGGGATCGATGCTTCCGCGCCTTTCGCCTTCCACTGCTTCGCACCCGCCGGGCTCTTGGTCAGCTCCCATTCGTTTTCGAACAGGTTCTTGAAGAACAGGTTGCTCCACTTGGTCGGCGTCTGCGTCCAGGTGACTTCCGGACCGCCGGTGATGGCATCGGCTCCGACACCGGTGCCATGCTTGCTCTTCCAGCCAAGACCCTGATCCTCAAGGGCACCGCTTTCCGGGTCCGCTCCCACCAGCGACGGATCGCCGGCGCCATGGGTCTTGCCGAAGGAGTGACCGCCGGCAATCAGGGCTACGGTTTCTTCATCGTTCATCGCCATGCGGAAGAACGTTTCGCGGATGTCCTTGGCCGCCGCGAGCGGGTCCGGATTGCCGTTCGGCCCTTCTGGATTGACGTAGATGAGGCCCATCTGCACGGCGCCGAGCGGCTCCGCAAGCTGGCGTTCGCCGCTGTAGCGTTCATCGCCGAGCCAGGTGCCTTCCGGACCCCAGAACAGCTCTTCGGGCTCCCAGACGTCGGTGCGGCCGCCGGCGAAACCGAAGGTCTTGAAGCCCATCGATTCGAGGGCGACGTTGCCTGCGAGAACCATCAGGTCGGCCCAAGAGAGTTTCCGGCCATATTTCTGCTTGATCGGCCACAGCAGCCGGCGCGCCTTGTCGAGGTTGGCGTTGTCAGGCCAGCTATTCAGCGGCGCGAAGCGCTGTTGACCCGCACCCGCACCGCCGCGGCCATCCGTGATGCGGTAGGTGCCCGCGCTGTGCCACGCCAGGCGGATCATCAGACCGCCATAGTGGCCGAAGTCTGCCGGCCACCACTCCTGCGATTCCGTCATCAACGCATGCAGATCCTTCACCACGGCGTTGAGGTCGAGCGTCTTGAACTCCTTGGCGTAGTCGAACGCCTCGCCCATCGGATCGGACAGTGTGGAATTCCGGTGCAGAACCGAAACGTCCAGCGCGTCCGGCCACCAGTCGCGGTTCGAGCGCACGCGATTGCCGCCCGAGAACGGGCATTTGGTTTTGTCATCCATGGTCGTCTCCTGATGGTTCCTGGTCGGATTGGAAGCAATCTAAGCATCGCCTTCCATCAGGTAAAGTTGATTTTAATGATCGAACCGATAAGATGTCCTGATGATCCAGATGACGCTCAGACAGCTCCGCTACTTCGATGCGCTGGCACGCCACGGCCATTTCGGGCGCGCGGCCGAGTCGTGTTCCATCTCGCAGCCGGCGCTGTCGATGCAGATCAAGGAAATGGAGGAAACCCTCGGCGGCGTGCTGCTGGAGCGAAGCGCACGACAGGTCACGCTGACGAAGTTCGGCGAAGAGATCGTCCAGCGCGTCCGAGAGATCCTGCGCTCGGTCGACGAACTCGGCGACTTCGCGCGCGCCTCGCGTGACCGACTCGCGGGGCGGCTGCGCATCGGCATGATCCCGACGATTGCACCCTATCTGCTGCCGAAGGTGATCGAAAACCTCGCGCGGATGCATCCGGAACTCGACATTCACGTCCGCGAGACGCTGACGCCGAAGCTGATCAAGGAGGTCGTCGAAGGCCGGCTGGATACGGCGATCGTAGCACTACCGGTATCCGAACCTTCGCTGACCGAGGTCGTGTGTTTTTCAGAAAACTTCCTGCTGGTGCGGCCGGGCGAGGACGAGGGAACGCCGGTCCCGAGCCACGAGACGCTGCGCGAGATGCGCCTTTTGCTGCTCGAAGAGGGACACTGCTTCCGCGACCAGGCGCTGTCGTTCTGCAACATGCAGTCGCCGCCACGGGAAGTGCTGGACGCAAGCTCGCTGTCGACGCTCGTGCAAATGGTCGGCGCCGGCATCGGCGTCACCCTGATCCCGGAAATGGCAGTCACGGTGGAAACACGCTCGGCGACGGTCTCGGTCGCGCGCTTCAGCAATCCGCAGCCGTCGCGAACCATCGGCATGGTCTGGCGCAAGACAAGTCCGCTGGCTGGACAGCTTCAGCAGATCTCTGAGGTGGTTTGCCTCGCAGCCGACGCGTTGCGCGAAGCGCGCAAGGTGGGACCGCCGTCGCGCAAATCACGGACCTGAAACGTTCCCGCTAGAGATTTATCCTGAGCGCGAACGAACCGGACTGGCCGAGAAAGCCGGAGGGGCTGGTTTGCACGCCATAGCGAGCGCTGAGATCGAGATTGTCGGTCCAGTTCGCGACCAGTCCGATGCCCGCCGTATAAAGCCAAGGCGAGCTATTGAACGCCGTCGTCACAAAGCTGTCGCCACCGGCGACATAGGTCGCTGATATCTGCAACCGGTCATTCAGCAAATTGTAGCCGACGCCCGTATCGGCGACGAGATGGATCCGATCGGTGATCCGATAAGACCCCTTCACTCCCGCACTTAGCATCAGTTCGCGATAGATCTGCGAATCCACATTGAGGCTCAAGCCGCCCGCGCCGCTTTCGCTGTAGGCATTAGCGCGGACCTCCGCATAGTCGAGGCGCAGCGATGGCAGAAACGAGAGGCCCGGCTGCACCGGAATCAACTGCTTAACCGCAACCCCGGCGTGGCCGGTGTAGCTGAGATAATCCGCAACAGCCATGCTGTTCACAAATAGCAGCGAGCGGTTGCCCTGGTTCTGATTGATGCCGCCATCAACCAGGAAAGCGATCTCGGTGCCGGGTCTCAACGCGTAGGCGCCATAGAGGCCAAGCTGATAGGTCTGCAGCCCCAGACGATTGGGCGCCGCGTCATTGCTGCCGGTGATCGTCTGGTTCGAATACGAAAACAGGCCACCCAGCACCGCACGCGGCGACACTGGCGCGTCGATGCCGGCGGCAACGCCTCCGCCGGTTGCACGATATCCCGGCGCGCCGTCGGAACCGTTCTGGCTAGCGACGCCGCCGAGCGGCCGCAGCCATAGATGCCGTTCTGCCGCAGCCTCCGCAGTGCGCAGCCCATAGGCCTCGTCAAGGCGGCCGGCAACCGTCTGCTGAAGCGCACGTTGCGTGACGTAGGTCGCCTGCGACGCCGCGCCGGCGAGGACAGGCAGGGTCTGGCTGACGGCGCTCGACAGTGCCGGCGCATCGAGATTGTCGAGAATCGAGAATGTCGGCGCCATGGCTCCCGTCAGCCCCAGCGGGGTCGACGCCATCTGGTCAAGCACCGCAGCGGCACCAAGCCCGGCGCGATTGTTCTGCCCCGCCAGCACCTGGGCGTAGGGCTGAACCAGGGACATGTAGGCCAGCGCGCCGGTAGGATTGCCCGCGAGATCGTAGGTGCTGGTGAGCATTTGTGAGCCGGACGCGTCGCCCGTGGCTGCGCCATAGAGGCTCGTCAGATTGCCGTTCGACAGGGTGTTGAACAGCACCCTCCCCTCGGGCGTGACGGAGCCGAGCAAGGTGAAATTTCCACTGCTGCTTCCCGCGGGCGCGGCGCCGTTGCCCCAGAAATATCCGTTCTGATAGTTGGAGATCACGAAGCGTCCCGGCGAGGCGGTACCGAACATGGCGGGGCTGGCGATCCGCCAGCGCGAGCCCAACGTCCACGCCCATTCCGGCACCGAATTGGCCGGAATCGGCGCCGGCGCGGGCGGCGTGAAGGTGGCCGGATTGTACGGGAGCATGTACGCCCAATGCGTGACCAGAAGACTTTGCCCGGTGATCATCTGCATTTCCATCTGCGCCACGCCGTTGATGGTTCGCATCTGGCCCAGGCCGACGGTCGTGACCCCACCGGAGGTCGGCGTGAACACCATGGTGATCTGGCCCGAGGTCGTGACAAATCCCTGGATGGTGGAATTGCTGGTAGAAATATTCGAGCCGATGGCAAGCTGCGCGGAGCTGGTCCCGGTGAAGGAGCCGTTGGTAGAGGTCCCGAGCGCCCAAAGGGTCTGATCGCCAATCGGAATCGGATTGGAAAAGCCGGTCGTCGGCGCCGCATAGGCCAGCAGCTGCGGGACCGGCACATACCAGTTCGTGTTCGAGATCGCCGTATCCCAGACGGCGGATTGTGCCGAGGCCGGCACGTTGCCGCCGGCTACCATGACGCAGGCCGCGAAGCCCATGACGCCAGGCCGGACCAGCAAATCAGCCATCGACAAGATCGCCCCTCCCCCAACCTTCAGGGCTATATCAGATTCGTCAGGGCGTCCGTCCCACGTTCATGGGATGACAACACGCTGCCACCGAGGACGAGGAAAATGACACCGCCGACGATCCGCCCTGCCCGATCGGATGAATATGACAAGGTCGCGAGAGTCTGGATGGACAGTTGGGTCTCGACCGGTCTGGAAGACGCCAGCGACTCCCTGCTGGAAAAATTGCGCGCCCGCGTTCCGATGGAAGTGGAAAAGGGCTGGAGCCTCTACGTCGCCGATGACAATGACGCGCTGGCGGCAATGCTCGCGTTGCATCTGCCCGACCGCTATCTCGACCAGCTGTTCGTGGCGCCGGAATATCAGGGCAACAGCCTGGGGCGCCAGTTGCTCGCCTTTACGCGCCGACATCTGCCGAATGAAATCTGGCTGCGCTGCGTGCGCGAGAATGAAAAGGCCTGGCGCTGGTACGAGCGCGAAGGCTTTGTGTTCGAGAAAGAACAGATCGAGCCGATGACGGGCCGCATGATGAAGTATTACCGATGGAAGAAGACCTCGGAAGCGGGACGATAGGCACGACGCAGCCTTGCGAAGCAGAATTGCACGTTCTAGTTTAGCTCTTCTGTCCTGCAGTGCTTCCCGCCTGAACCCTTCATGCTTCGATTGTTCGCCGCCGTTATCGTTCTATCGTGTTTTTCGGCGTCGGCACAGGCCCAACCTGCGCCGCAAACAACTGCGACGCAGCCAGCACCATCGACCGTCAAATCCGCCGTCCGGAAGCCGGCGGCGCGAAGCGTAACGGCAGGCAAACAAGCTTCCGGCGGCAGCGGCTCATGCGGGCTCGGCGTCATTGTCGTCGTTGGCGACGAGTTCACGGTGAAGACGATCGGCCTGACCGTGTTCCAGAGCAAGGAGACGGTGGTGCCGATCAATTGGGGACTTGAGGATCTCGTCTTCGCACGGGCCCGCGCCGCCGCCCCGCCCGGGCTTACGGTGCTCAGAATCCCCTATATCAAATCCAGATTTCCGGCACGTGAGGAGCCCAAGAACGAGTTGTTTCGCGATGAGAGAGCGGAACTGGCCGATCGCATGCGGAAGGTTACTCAAGGGACAAGTTGCCAGCGATACGTGCTGGTGGGCAACTCGATTAGCAGATTCAGCACCTACAGCTACACTGTTCGCGGCATCGGCATCGTGAACCATGATGTCCTGGTCGGACATCGAATCTATTTCTTCGCCCTCAGCTACATCCGCGTATTTGACGGGCGCGATTTCTCGATCATCAGACACGGCTCGGCGCTTACGCACGTAGACCCGCTGGTGAAGCGGATGCTGCTGGGCACGCTGATTTTGGGTCCTTACAGCGAACTGGCCGAGGCATCGTTCCCAACCAAGCCTGAGGAGGCGGCCAACAACCTTGCCTTTCGTGAATACGCGCGCGCCTTGCTGACAGCGAGCCTGGACAAGACACTACCGTATATGCTTCGGCCTTGAAGCGTTAGCGCAGCAGCAGGGCGAGCGAACGTGGACGACCTTCGCCTTGCGAGGGAGGCTCACACGCTCTAGTTTAGTTACTCCCGCCACATGCTCTGCCAGCTCTGGGTTTTCATGATTCGATCCTTCGCCGCCGCGATCCTGCTGTCGTGCTTCACTATTTCCACATCGGCACAAACCCAGCCCGCACCGGGAGGCACAGCGCCGTCGGCGGCACCCGCCGCCAAGAAAGCCGCGCCAAAAACCAAAACCGGTGCCAAGCGGTCCGCACCGGCGGAGAGCGGGCCTTGCCAGATCGGTATCATCTCAGCGATTGGCGACAAGTTTGCGGTTCAGAAAGTCGGCCTTACCGTGTTCGGGAACGAGCTGACGGAGGTGCCCATCGACGCGTGGAGCCTTGATGATCTCGTCGTCGCTCGCGTTCGCGCGGCCACTTCCGGGGTTCACGTGCGGAAGATCGCCTATGCCAAGGGCGCGTTCGAGCCCTATTACCGTCCCCCGACAAGGCTGCTTCGGAACGACGACGAAGAGCTGACGGCCGTCGTCAGACAGATCGCGGCAAGTTCGAATTGCGCGCGCTACTTCGTTTTCACGACCTACGCAGCACAATTGCAGGGCACCAATCAATCGCTCCCGGGCATTGGCGTGCTTCATCACGGCTCGGGACCCCTGAGCAACACGTCCCTGTTCGCCAATTTTGTGGTGAGGGTATTTGACGGTCAGAGTTTCGCCATCGCTAAGAGGCCGTCTGCGGATCTAGGCGCCATCCTTGCGGGAAGCTTTGGGCGCCTGGGACAAGATCCGCTCACCAAGCTCGAGGCGGCGGACTTCCCGGCAGCCCCGGCGGACGCAGTTGCCAGTTCGACCTTGCGCGATCATACCCGCGCCTTACTTGCGGCCAGACTGGACAAGGCGGTCGCGGCTTACCTTAAGCAGGAGTGAGATCGCGCCACCTGAACTCACGTTCAACTGATCAAAGAGGACGTTGAAGAATGATAAAGCTCTATTGGTCACCCCGCTCGCGCTCGATCTCCGCGATCTGGCTGCTCGAAGAAACTGGGCTGCCTTACGAGCGCGTGCTGACCGACATTTCGACCGGCGCGCAGAAGGCGCCGGAGTATCTCGAGATCAATCCGATGGGCAAGGTGCCGGGGTTGAAGGACGGCGACGCCGCGCTCGGAGAGGCGGCCGCGATCTGTGCCTATATCGCCGACCGCTATCCGGAAACCGAACTGGCGCCCGCCGCCACCGATCCGCTGCGGGCGAGATATCTGCAGTGGCTGTTCTTTTCGCCAAGCTGCATCGAGCCGGCGCTGATCCAGCTCTTCACCAAGCTCGAAGTGCCGGCGAGCACGGCGGCGTGGGGAAGTGCTGACCAGACCTTCGACGTGCTCGATGCCGCCTTGCAGAAGGGCCCATGGATTCTCGGCGAAAAATTCTCTGCGGCCGATATCATGCTGGGCTCGGGCCTGAACTTCGCGGTGCGGATGTTCAAGATGGTGCCGCCGCGGCCGTCGTTCGACGCCTATATCGACCGCTGCGTGGCGCGTCCTGCGTTCCAGCGCGCGGAGAAGATCATGGCGGGGTGAAAAGCCGTAGGGTAGGCAAAGGCGCGCTTGCGCCGTGCCCACCATCCATCGTCAGGCTTTGTCCTGAAATGGTGGGCACGCTTCGCTTTGCCCACCCTACGAATCTAGGGGATGACTCACGCGACGACGCGGGGGTCCACGTCCTGCAAGTAGTCGACGCCGTCGATGCCAAACCCGAACAGGCGAAGGAATTGTCTCCTGTATTCTGGAAGGTCTGCCAATTCGCCGAGCGTTTCCGTGGAGAGGAGGGGCCATCGTCGCAACACCTCCGCCTGGACTTCGGGCGAGAGCTCCCAGTCGTCGACTCTGATGCGCTGCGCCTCGTCAACTGCGACATCCGGGCCAAGGCGTGTCCGGAACAGGCGATCGATCTGTTCGATGCATCCTTCGTGAAGCCCGAGTTGCTTCATGACCTTGAACAGCACCGTGCCATAGAGCGGCACCACCGGAATGGCTGAACTCGCCTGAGTGACCACGGCCTTCAGCGCCACCACGCGGGCCGCATCCTGACCGAGCCGGCCCCGGATCGCTTCCGCTTTGCGGTCGAGATCGACCTTGGCGCGACCCAGAGTACCTTGCCAGTAGATAGGCCAGGTCAGTTCGCTGCCGATATAGGTGTAGTTGAGCGTCCGGAAGCCCGGCGCTAGGACACCGGCGTCCGCGAGTTGGTTGATCCAGCGCTTCCAGTCATCGCCGCCCATCACCGCGACCGTGGCGGCCGCTTCATCCTCACTCGCCGGCGCAATCGTCGTCTCGAAGACCTCGCCGGTTTCAGTGTTAAGGGTCTTGATTTCGACGGGCTTGCCGAGCGGCTTGATCGCCGAGCGATAGGTCTTGCCCGTGTCCGGATCTGTCCGGACAGGAGCGGCCATGCTGTAGACCAGCATGTCCAGCTGTCCGAACTTTTCGCGCACACGGTCGATGAAGGCTTTCTTCAAGTCGTTCGAGAAAGCGTCGCCCTCCAAAGTGAGGGGAGATCGTCCGATCTTCTGGGCCTCAATCTCAAATGCGCGGTTGTTGTACCAGCCGGCGCTGCCTGTCCTGCTCGCTGAAGGCTCGCGCTCCAACGACACGCCGATGGTTTCCGCGCCTCCAGCGAAGGTCGCGACAATGCGGCTCGCGAGACCGTAACCGGTCGAACACCCCAGCACAGCGATGCGCTTGGGGCACTCCGGAATCGAACCCTGCCGGAAAACATAAGCGATCTGCTCGCGAACATTTGTGGCGCAGCCAATGGGATGTGCCGTCGTGCAGATGAAGCCTCGCACGCGCGGTTCGATAATCATGCCCGCCCCGTTTCAGATCGTTGCAAAGCCTCGCCGCAAGCGAGGAGGGGTAAAAGCGAAATCACGCATCCATCCGCTTGAATACCAGCGTGGCGTTGGTGCCGCCGAAGCCGAAGGAGTTCGACAGCACGGTGCCGAGCTTGGCGTTGTCGATGCGCTTGCGCACGATCGGCATGTCGGCAAAGACCGGATCGAGCTCGGTGATGTTGGCGCTTTCGCAGACGAAGCCGTTGTTCATCATCAGCAGCGAATAGATTGCTTCCTGAACGCCGGTGGCGCCGAGCGAGTGGCCGGTCAGCGCCTTGGTCGCCGAGATCGGCGGGCACTTGTCGCCGGTGCCGAACACCTTTCTGATCGCCTCGATTTCCGGGGGATCGCCGGCCGGCGTCGAGGTCGCGTGCGGATTGATGTAATCGATCGGGGTTTTCACGGTTTCGAGCGCCATGCGCATGCAGCGTTCGGCGCCTTCGCCCGACGGCGCAACCATGTCGTAACCATCAGATGTCGCGCCGTAGCCGACCACTTCGGCGTAGATGCGCGCGCCGCGCGCCTTGGCGTGTTCGAGTTCTTCCAGCACCACCACGCCGGCGCCGCCAGCAATGACAAAGCCGTCGCGGCTGATGTCGTAGGGGCGCGAGGCGGTGGCGGGGGTGTCATTGTATTTCGAGGACATCGCGCCCATGGCGTCGAACAAGACCGACAGCGACCAGTCGAGCTCCTCGCAGCCGCCGGCGAAGATCACGTCCTGCTTGCCGATCTGGATCGTCTCATAGGCGTTGCCGATGCAATGATTCGAGGTCGCGCAGGCCGACGAGATCGAGTAGTTCACGCCCTTGATCTTGAACCAGGTCGCAAGCGTGGCCGACGCCGTCGACGACATCGCCTTCGGCACCGCGAACGGCCCGACCCGCTTGGGCCCCTTGCTTCGGGTGATGTCGGCGGCTTCGACGATGGTGCGCGCGGACGGCCCGCCCGATCCCATGATGATGCCGGTGCGGACGTCGGACACTTCCTCAGGCGACAGCCCGGAATCCTGGATCGCCTGCTCCATCGCGATGTGATTCCACGCCGCGCCCTCGCCGAGGAAGCGCATCGCGCGCCGGTCGATGACGTCGGCCGGATTGAGCGTCGGTGCGCCCTGCACCTGCGAACGGAAGCCCATCTCGGCATATTTATCCGCGCGCGTGATCCCGGATTTCGCGTCGTGAAGGCTCGCAAGCACTTCCTGGGTGTTGTTTCCGATGGACGAGACAATGCCCATCCCCGTTATGACAACCCGCTTCATGATCGCCTCGCCCTACCGTTTCCGTTCGTCCGTGAAGATATTTTGCGTGAAGATATTTTGATAGCGTGATCGCGGTGCTCAGGCAGGCGCGGTGCCTTGCTTGAACAGCCCGACCTTCAGGTCCTTGGCGCGATAGATAATCTCGCCATCCATGGAAAGCCAGCCGTCGGCAACGCCAAGCACCAGCTTTGAACGCATCACGCGTTTCATGTCGATGTTGTACACAACCTTGCGGGCGTTCGGCAGCACCTGGCCGGAGAACTTCAGCTCGTTCAGGCCAAGCGCGCGACCGCGACCTTCACCGCCGCTCCAGCCCAGATAAAAGCCGACCATTTGCCACAGCGCATCGAGTA
>NZ_JADPJL010000061.1 GCF_023073415.1 Bradyrhizobium sp. 190
CATCTTGCCAGGGGCAAGCTCTTCTGAAATTGGATGGATTACATCGCTGTGCGGGTGGTGCCGGGGTCAGAGACACTGGCTGGCTTCAGGGGGATGCGCCGCGCTCAACGCGGATACCCTCCCGCGGAGCGGGTTCGTCCAGCGCGGATTATGCGGAGCGTGGCGTTATGCGGATTGGCCTGATTTGAGCGCAGGTTTTTCGGCGCGTTTTGGATGGCGGCGCTCCGCATAATATCGTTGAGGAGAGCCGCGGCGCCTCGCGCGAGGCGAGACGCCGCAAGCCGAGGGTCAGCGCGACCAGACGAGCGCGTAGCCGTCATCGACTGCGACGAGGTTGGCGTAGATCGGCGCCGGGAAGGACGGGTCGTCGAGCTTCACCGAGTGATAGACGGTGTTCTCTTTCGAGGTCCGCTGCCACGCGGCGCCTATCTCAACGTTGCCGGCCGTCACGCGCAGGTCCGGCGCCTTCTCGTTCTCGGAGGGTTCGGCCGGAAGGAAGCGTACCTTGATGTTGAGCAAGAGCGTCCTGATGGTGCCGGTGTACGAGCCATCTTCGGCGCGGGTGAAGGTGCCAATCTGAGCCATGGTGATCTCCTGTTGCTGTTTCCAAGCCCGCGACCATCGCGGCCTTGATGGCGATCTGTGAGCGCCGCAACGACCGCCCCGCAGCCTTGGCCCGCAGCGTGAGCGGAGGATGGCGGGCTGAGCGATTTTGTTGCCTCGCGAGGAATGCCGCCGATTGGCGGCAGGGGAAGAAGATCGCGAACGAGCCCTTGCGGGTAAAGGTCGGCGAGCGCAGCGAGCGTATTGTGGCGCGTGATCCGCCAGCAAAAGGCCGGTATGGACGTGGGCCCAAGCAGCTTCACAGGAGAGCATCGGCTCACAGGCATCACCAAGGCCAATGACGGCGTCACCGCACCAACCAGGTTCACGCGCAACAACAGCGTCCTTCTCCGGTTCCAAGATCGACGGGAGAAGGCTCAACTTGCTGATGTGGCCGGCACGATCGTGCAGCCGCACCGAACGGACCGAAGGCGTGTCACCGTAGCATGATAATGAAGCCTCACGTCGTATCGGACGTAGATTCCAACAAAGAGATAATGCATCCGGCGCCCTGAACCGACCGCGGCGCAGCTCCGGCGGAACGACCGCTTCCACTGCCTCGAGCTTTTCCGAGGGATCCATGCGGAGATAGACCTCGGTTGTGCGGATATCGGCATGCCCAAGCCACAGCGCCACCTTCCGGATATCGTGCGTCGCCTGCAGCATGATCACCGCGCAGCTATGCCGAAGCTGGTGCGGAGAGATCGAACGACTGCGCAAAGACGGGCACGCCTCGGCCGCAGCACGAACGTGCTTGTCGAGCACGTACTCGAAGCCCGCACGGGTCATCGGCTCATCCTGTGCGTTGACGAACAGCTCCGGCACGCGGACTGCTCCCCTGACGCTCAACCAGGCGCGAAGGTCGCGCGCGGTGTCCTTCCAGAGTGGCAGGCAGCGTTCCTTGCGGCCCTTGCCCCGGATCGTCACGCTCGCTCCGTGCTGGAGCGACAGGTTTTCGGTCAGAACGCCGACCAGCTCGGAGACCCGCAAGCCTCCGGCGAAGCAGAGTTGCATCATCGCCCGGTCGCGCACGCCGAATCGTGTCGCAAGATCGGGGGCGTTGAGGATCGCGCGAACCTCCTCCATCGTCAGATGGCGGAAGAGCTTCTGGTCGTGGCGCTTGACCGGGATGGCATGGACGCGATCGATCTGCTCCAGGGCGGAGGGCACACGGTGCTCCACATAACGCATGAACGTCTTGATGGCGGCGAGCCGCAGGTTGCGCGTGGCGGCGCCATTGCCGCGCTCCTGTTCGATGTGGGCCAGGAAGGCGGCGATCAGCGGCGCGTCCAGGTCTTCGATCGTCAGCCGTGACGGACGCGTGCCGAACCGTTTCGCGGCGAAGTCGAACAGCAGCTTGAAGCTGAACGCGTAGGTCTCGCAGCTTTCCGGACTGTATGCATTCGGCACTTTACGGACTTTCATCACTGCGATCATTGGCATTGTAGTGACGCATGCGATGGATGCGTTCCGATCAAGGCTGTCGTCTAGGGCGGCCTAAGAAGCGTCGGTAGGCTTTTCTTTGAGAACGGGTAACGGCTACAGTTTCTTCATGGCAGAGCGAGTGACGGTTTTCTTCTATGGTCTGTTCATGGATCCGGAAGGCCTGGAGGCGAAAGGTCTTCGGCCGCTCAACGTCAGGCAGGCCTATATCGAGCGGTTTGCACTGAGGCTGGGAGATCGAGCGACGTTGCTGGCCGATCCGGATGGGCGGGTCTACGGCACAACCGCGACTCTCACCCACTCCGAGTTAGATCGGCTCTATTCAGAGTCGAGCGTCGCAGCATATCGACCTGAACCTGTTCGCGCCCAATTTTCCAATGGCACGGCCGAGCTTGCGCTTTGCTTCAATCTTCCGAGCATCGCGCAGGAAAAGACGACCGAACCGAACTACGCAGCTGAACTACGAGCAGTCGCCCGCAAAATGGGGTTGCCGGAGTCATACGTGGCTAGCATCGGAAAGAATGAGTAAGGGCTCACGGCACCGCCTCGCGATGCGGCAAGTGCCAGTTTGCAAACGGCCATCGCCGAGCTGGACGCATCGCACGCACTAACTTGCATCGGACGCATGAACCGGAATCGCCTTCGCGCCGGAGGTAGCAGTCTAGCCTACGATCTTTAGCGCTTTGCGAGCTTGCGGCGAGCCGTCGGCTGCGGCTCGCCGTGGGTCAATGCCATGGCACTCCTGGCCATCATCATCAAACCGTCGACAGAAGACACTGCAGGCGAGCTGCTATGAGAAAGCTCAGCATCCTTCAGGCACTTCCTGACGCAGTTGTGGAGTCGCGCAGCCTGCAGGGGCTTGCCATGACGCGTTCGAAATCCGTCAACGGTCCCGGTGGAGAGCGCACCAACGGATCGGCCGCGGAATACTGGCCATCCGTTTTCCCGAATACGTTGCTGTAAAGGTGACAGCGCACAGTCGAGAAATTGCCATCCCAGGACGTCCAGGATCGTCGTCGAGCAGCTAGGCGATAAGATCACCGTAGCAGACGTCGTGCTCATGAAGAAACTTGATTTTCCGGCGACTTAGTTTCAGCTCAGGCAAGGTCTTGCTTGTCATCCCGATCGAAAGAAGGTGTCGGACGGATGCCTAGCCGCCGCCACGCTCCGTATCAGCGTCAGGGATCGAAGCCGCAAGGACCCCGCGGCCTCAGTCCGCGCGAGCGCGGCTGTCGGAGCGAAGGCGCCCGAGGTTGAGGCCATCTCACAACAAAAGCTGCTGAACCTTTTGTTTCAAAAGCGCATCGTCCAGACACACCGCCCATTCCAGCAGCATCTGTCTCACCGTCGTCGGCAAGATGCCGTGAAGCGCAAGTCGATTCAGAACGAGAGATCGGTCCCTGTCAACACGCGCTGCGGTGAGGTCCGAAAGCAAGCGTACGTCATATCCCCGCTCGGCCGTTTGCAGGGCGGCAATAAAGATCTCCTCTTCGAGCCAACTTCCTCCATAGAAAATGATACCGGTTTGGGCTGAAGCCAGATTGTCTGTGAAACGGCGATCCCGCCAAATGGAAAGGGGGTCGACGTCCAGCTGCATCATCGACTGGGTGAGTTGCTGACGAACGTCAATCCCGGCCGGTTGGCATTCGCCGATAACCGTCAACGGGACGGCGAACATCTCTAAGCCTGTGTGCAGTAGTGAGAAGCTGCTGTGACGCGCGGCAAGACCGGCCGAAATTGGCGTCTCGCCGCGCGACAGATTAATCAACACCACATGACTATGTCGTGGGTCTGCGAACATTTGCGTGCCAATCACCTTTTCCGGGCTCAAGAGGCGCGTGTGGTCAGGCGGCCGCGTTGACAGGATCGGGTGAGAGAAGCACAGGACCGCTGACGGCGGCTCGTTCGTACATCCTGTGAAGCGCTTGTTCGGACGTGTCGAGAAACCCGGCAACGGCCATCGTCGATCCGACCTGCTGTGGCGCAGCGATCCGTCTCAATGGCCAGCCTGCTCGCCGGAGAATGCGCTCCATACGCGTATCGGTGACTGTCACGATGTTGTCTGCGCTCGCGCCGCGTGCCGCCTCTATCATCGCGGCGAAAAGGATAAGCGTGGCGCGGTTGAGACTATTGGCGGCCTGCTCGGTGATAAGCCTAGTGTCGACGCAAAAGCGCGAGCTTTCGAGAATTCTTTCGTCCTGCGGCGCGAGGGTCCCGCCGAGCAGGACGGGAAAGGTGTCGGCCAACATGGTCGGTCCCATGGTCGGAAGCAGACGAACCGAACCAACCGGCTCTCCGCCGTCTGACATCAGAATGAGATAAGTCGGCCCGAGCGTGTCATACACATCGAGCTCAAATTCACCTGAGACGGACACGGACCAGTCGAGCCTGTCCATGAAGACACGCCGCCGCAGCCGATACATCGCCGCGAGCAAGTCCAGATGCCGACCAAATTGAGGTGCGTGAAGTCCAAGGGCATGCATGCCAATCTCCCGAAATTATCAGGAGGCCTCAAGACCAGAAAGGAACTTTCTAATCGCCTGTTAGATTTTACAGGTGGGTCTGGTTCAGCTTGATTTCGCTAGATCTTTTTGGACAGAGTACAATAAATAATGAACGGCGTGACAACCGCGCCAGGTCTGTTTTGCATCTTGCGAAATGGGAGGGTGTGGATGATTACGACAACAAACCGCGTCGCAAGGCCTCGGCGACGCACTGGGCAATAGATGCTGCACCGAGCTTGCGGCGAGCGTTCTCAAGATGAAAAACTACCGTGCGCGGCGCAATCTGGACCAGCACCGCGATATCCGCGACGCTTTTTCCCTGTGCGGTCCATGCAAGGCATTGGCGCTCGCGCTGAGTAAGTTCAGTTCCGGAACGTTTATCGGTGGAGGGTACAGCAAGTTTGCTGGAGACATGACTATGAAAATACACCCCAGCGAGTTGTACGAGGCCCTTCCAGTCGGCCACGAGCCGCTCCAGGTGAACGTCGCGGTCGTCCGTCGCCAGCGTAAATGCAGCCATCCGTCCAAATCCGCCCCTGATCGGCACAGTGACGCCTGACCTAATGCCGAAGGTCGCCGCTTCATCGAAGAAGCGGCGCTGCTCGCGATTTCCGACCGGGGCTGAGCCCCCTCCTCCCCAACTGAACAATGCGTGCTCGACACGCGCGCGGCGCACCACAGGGTCAAGCTGCTGATATCCAAGCTGGAAATAGCGGCTGGTCCAGGATTTGGGATAGGACGAAATCAACGTTGGCGTGTCGCCGGTCAGGCGCAGATAGGCAAATCGCTGAAAGCCGAGCTGCTGTGTGAGTCGTGTTGCGACACGCTCGAATTCATCGACGTTGACTGCGGTCTGGATACTATCAATGAATTCCTGGAAGATGCTTTCGACCCGGCTCATTCCGGCTCTACCATCTTGAACACACTAGCCGTACTTTCCTGAGCGCGTTCGGCAAAGGAGCTGTCCGGCAACAGGTCGCGCGATCTACCGACCGATACAGATATGTCCCACGATGCCGCGCGGCCGAGTTGGAGGCGCACCGGCGCTAGTCCTTGCTCCTAGCGCAGCTGCTTCGTCCCAGGCACACGTGTAATAAACCAGAACCATGCGCCAACCTGACCTGCAAGGTTCACTGCAAAGGCGGTCTGGTAAGCAACTTCCGGGTAATGGCCATGCTCAGGCGTCCAATGCTGAACCACGAAACCGAGAAGAGACTGGACCACAAACGCGTAACCGATGTGAAAGACGTTAAGCGCCGCATTCGCACGTCCACCAAGCTCTTTGGGGAAGAAATCGAACAGAATCGCGCCGCTAAGGACAGTTGCAGCGCCGGCAGCAGCGATGATGATCCACGGAGCGGATGATGGCAGAGGGGCTCGCAGGATTATTGCCAGTTGGGCAGCGAAAAACAGAATTGCGACCGAGCCCAAGAGCGCCTGTGGTCCTATCCCGTATCGCCGGAGCTTCTGAGCCGCAACCCCTAGCACCAGGGCGCCCGCACTCAATGCAATTGCCATGGCAAACAGATTGCGAAGCAATCCCGACCGGTCCAGGCCCTCCACATCCGAGAACCACTGGGCAGCCCACAATCCCTGTAGCGCCCAAGCGGTACCAATGCAGCTCGCAGATAGGGGCGCCAAACGCCAGAAGCGAGGATCAGCATAAATCATTCTCAGTCCAATGGTGGTCCCCTTCGCTGCCAATGAGCCCGTGGCCTCTGGCACGACAAGGAAAATTGCAAGTGCACATCCAGCCGATGCGATGGCTAAGAGTTCAAACAATCCCCGCCAGCCGACCGAAACGAGCAGGTATTCGGCCGGCAATGTCCCCGTCACGCCGCCAAGTGCAGCCAGCATGACCATAAGGCCATTGAGCATTGGGACCTGCTCGGCGGGAAACCAGAGAACGACCGCTTTCAATCCGGCCATCAATGCTGCGGAAACGCCGAGACCGATCAACGCCCTGCCGAGAAGAAGAAGCAAAACGTTGTCAGCGATGGCAAACAGCGCTGCGCCGGCGGCGGCTGCCAAAAGCACGACACTCTGGATTCGTCGTGGGCCGTATCGGTCCAACAATATCCCGATAGGAATCTGGGCCGCCGCAAAGATCAGGAAGTAGATGGACGTCAGGAGACCAAGTTCATCGGCACCCAAACCAAACTCGAAAGTTAGCGGCCCAGCTATCGTCGCATTGATGTTACGAAAGAGAAAAGAAAGGTAGTAAGCAGCGACGAACGGCAAGAACACGCGAAAGATTAAAAGCCAATCTGCGTTGAAGGCCCGTGACCGCTGTTGCGCCGTCGCACGCCAGGGCGGCAAAGCGAACCGCGATATCGCGCCACGGATTGTTTGCTCGGCTCTTGAATCGGGTTCGTGCTCGCACCATGCCCCTCCGGCAGAATGCGGGGTTTGTGGTTTGTTGCCGGCGACAGTCGTTGCACCGGCCTTCTGTTCCGGGTGTGTTGAGCGCGTCAGCGCTTCTGGCCCCACCGGTTCTGTTGCAACATGCTCCCGCTCAGTCGAATTTACCCGCTCGATTGTCTCCTTTATAAGGGAAGTTCCTAGGTTAACCCGCCTTGTCACCTGGGTAGCAAATTCGTCGAAGCGCGCGAGCCCGAGGGTACAAGCGTTAGGTTGGTCGGCAGCTGCAAGCGGCGGCGTGACCGCGAGAAGAAATCGAGCCTGAAGCGCAACAGTCTCGCTTACCATTCGCACATCGTCATGAAGCTGTTCGAGGTTCCGGTGTATGGCGCTCAGCCGCCGATCAATTGAGGCCTCTTTGATGTTACGATCAGGGTCGAGGAAATGAGCGAGCGCAGCCTCAACGATCGCCGATTTGGTCGCCCCTGGACTTTTTGCTGCGACTGCGAGCCGCGCGGCGACCGGCTCCGAAAGATAGACACCGATGCAGGGCTTCATGGAAGCGCTCCGTCGAAAATCAATCGAGCGGCTGTAGACTTCTCATGGCTTGAGACGGACTGTTTCCGCCGATCGAGATGACCCCAGCTTCCTCGCTCTACGGAGCTGAAGAAACCTTCAACATGCGCGTTGAATGCCGCAGGCTCTTCGAGGTTGATGGCATGGCCCGTATTGGGGCAGACCCAAATGCCGGCGGACGGAAATGTGGATTTGAGCATCAAGCTGGTTTCAAGACATGCCGTGTCTTCGTCGCCCACCGCGAGCAGCACCGGTAACGGTATGTTTGAAAATTGATCTCGGAAGTCGTACAAGGACGGTCGCACGGCTTGGCACTGAAGCAGAGTATTGGACATCCCGCGTGCAGAATGGTGCTTTAATCGCCCCACAAACTGTTGCCAGCTCTTGGGGTCTTTGTGCTTCAGTCGAATGCGCGTGGAGTGGCCCGCCATTTTCTCGGCCATGGCATCGATACCTCGTGCCGTCAATGTGCGCGCCAAAACCGTCGCGCTTCTTGACCAACTTTCACGATTCGACGCTGGAGATCCTAATCCTGCTCCGGCTGCAAAGATCGCACTGGCCCCTTGGCGGTACCACAAACCAAAAAGCAGAGATGCAAAGGCACCCATGCTCGATCCAACCACGTGGGCTCGACTGATTGATAGACCGCGCATAACGGCATCAATGTTATGTACGGCGAACTCCCAACCGTACGCGGCTGGATTATCGGGAACGTCGCTCGGTGGATATCCCCGCGCATTGTAGGCGATACATCTATAGCTACGGGAAAAATAGCGGATTTGTGCTTCCCAGCTGTGCAGATCCGATTCAAAGTCATGAACGAAAACGATTGGATAGCCGCGACCGTACTCTTCAAAGTAGAGCTTCATTCCACCTGACGCGATAAAAGGCATCACCACCGCCGATCTTTTGGAGCGTCGGCAAGGCATGCCGCGCATCGTGTGGCGTTATGGCCGAGCAGCGACAAAAACGGAGGTGTCGCTTATCCATGATCGGTTTTCGACACACCTGCTTTTCGTATGCCTCGAAATAAAGCTGTCCAATGATTAGGAGTTGGCTGCGGCGGAGGAATCGACCTCCGAATGGCGAGATAGTGACGTCTCAAGCCCGGCGGTGCTCTGAAATCGAAGATCGCCTTGGCATGACGTGCACCAGTGCCGCGGACCTGGCCCTTACCTTCGTGAATCGCTGCAAGCTTTCGGGCTTGAATGGCCCTAAAGCTTGCAGCGCTATTTCTGGCATCCATCTCACGCTAGCCACAGGAGCCGAGCTTTCGCCGTGTATAGTCGCAGCCTTTGTCGGCTTAAAGCGATGAGCGAGCAGGTTCAGTCAAACTTATAGGAAGCCTGGAAAAACGTGCCCCATCGCTCCATGCTGTACTTCGCGAGAGAAGGCCCCTGAATTAGGGTATCCGTGCCGCCGCAGCAGACGAAGGTGGCATTGCTGTCCTTCTTGGTGCACATTGCCCAATATCGGCCGCCAACGCCAACGCTGAGATTCTTAGTGATGATGTAGGATATGATTTCCTTCCAATTTGACGCCCCCGCCACCGTCCCCGCGATGATCGTAGAAAGTTGTTCTCTGGCGAAGGAGATGGTGGTCGCGACCACTGAAATCCGTCCACGGCAGGTAAGCCGCGTCGACGCTCACGCGCCGGCGCTCAAGCAAACGTGGTCTCGGCGCTGAGGCCGATGCGCGGCGCGTTCCAATCGGTGTCTTGGCTGCCTATGAGCCTTCTGTCACTCGGCGTCAAGCATGGATACGGCGAGACGGTCTGCACGCATCCTATCGAGTCGGACTTCTGACCATAATAGGTCCATCCCACAAATGCGCCCACCTTGTAGGTGCTGCCGCGCAGGAAATCGTAACCGGCATCGGCCGTGTAGTACATGAATTTTCCGTTCGCCTGGCCTGATATCGTGTTGCTGTAGGCTTCGCGGTAGCCGACGCTCGAATCCTCATCGTTCATCTTTCCTTTGTTGAAGCGCCCGATGCCAACATTGCTCTTCAGGAAGCCTCCCAGGGACTGTCAAGACGTCCGAACAATTCGCCGGAAACTCCGTCCAGCCCGTCATACGTGAGCCTTGAACTAGGAGTGCCGGCATCTCCAGGCATCAGGGGCGCAAGAATGTAGTCCCATTTGAATTTTCCCCGGCTGAGCCAGAGCCGTGAGCCGCCTTCGAGTGACCAATCGCGTATATGCAAAAGGCGCCGCTTTGGCGGTCGCGCTTGTCGGGTACAGGGGCGCATCGGACCATTCCGGCGCCCTCGGATCCATGCCAAACGATAGTTCAGACCGACCTTTCCGACGTGATAATTGCTAGATAAGCTGCTTGTGTTGGCTGGGACGATTGCAAAAGGCGGAAGCTGCACGGTAGAAGGGGTCGCCACATCCGGCCCGCCAAACCCCATGTAGTCGTACTCAAATTTGACGGACCAAGCGGCCGTGAGCGCTTGCTCAAGGCCGACACCGACGGTCCCCCCGAAACGACCGTAATCGAACTGCGTTGCCCCCGCGGGAAGCCCGCAAAGTTCCCTTCTCTAAATTCGTTGTTATTGGCGATTTCGCCGCGATCGTTTTGCCAAGCGACGCCTCCTTTGACGTAGGCCAGCGTATGGCCCTGAGGGCCAAAAGCGTAACCCACACGAGTGGTCCCTGTGACAAAGACGTTTGGACCTGCCGTGCAGGTCGCGATCACAACAATGGGGGAGAAGGCAAGGCAGGTATTTGTACCGTCCGAGACGGCGCCACTGGCATCCAACTCAAGGCCAAAAACCCAGCGGTCCCCCTACCAATTGTAGCCGATCTGACCTCCGGCGAGGAACACAGGCGTATCGACGACATCGCCGTAAATTGACGGACCGTAGGGATCACTGAACGAAGTCAAGCCGGAGCCCCCCCGCCGACGTGGCCGCCGATATATCCTCCGGTCCAGCGCCACAGTGCCGGTCGAGCCTTTACTGCCGGCCTGAGATCCGCCGAATTGACAGCGCCGCTTACTACGACCGCAGTTGCTGCGGCCCCCCAAAAGAGAAGTTCAGATCGCATATCACCTCCCAACACACAACGCGCGCGCCACCTGGCAACGGGCCGAATGGCCGACGTTATGAGCGCCGCTTCGATGCCGCTTATGGGGTGTAGGATCTATGCCAGCGGACGCGACGCGCATTCCCTGCGGGTTTTGGGGGCGCTGTCGTCTTTGCAACAAGACCGGTGGTTGTTGAAACAAGCCGCGCGTCTGATGTCGAACACCAGGCGCATGCTGCACACCGGCACTTGAGGCGGATTGAATAGGTGAGCACTTGTGAAGAGGTTCATCTCTTGATCCAGTCTCGCGCAATCGTTGCAATGAGATATTGCGTTGAGCGAGTAGTACTTTCGGGGAGTCGGTCAATGTACGGTTTTAGAACCGTTTCCGGAGAAGTCGCGCAATGGCTTCCACATCGTCCTTCGCTCATCCGCGGAACTCTTTCTTGGTACGTTCAGCACGTCTTTCTTTGGTACGTTAAGTACGAAAGTGATGCACCACAGACACAATGTGAAGCGTCACGCAGAAACATACTCTTAAAGCGATCTCGGGATTACCTATTCTCTACCCTAGACAATGCACGCGGAGTCATGCCTTGAACGCGTTCAGAATACGAGTCCGACGATGATCAGCGAAGATTTGGCAGCCATGCGCACTCATCGCAACCGCATCCACTACTATCGCAGGTTACTTGAAGCTCAGCTGGCCGAGCCTGAGCGCCAATATGTCGAGATGCGCCTTTCTGAAGAGCTTTGTGCTTTCGAGGATCTAAAGGCCGCTATCTTTCCCCTAGTTTTCACAATCTCAAACCCGCCTACGGTGCAACGTTGTGCGAGAGCTATATCTCTCTCTTATCCTCTTGATAACAGCGGACTTGCACCTGATCGCCCTCGACAAACAGCACAAACGCGGAAGGGCCATCACGAAGCTGATCCTTGAGTGGTCCTTCGGGGCCAAAAAGCGCAGAGCCGCACGACACGATGTCCACCGGATCCGAACACACGTACGGCATATGCAAGTGCCCGTGAAGAATGATTGAGGGCTTATTGTCTTGGGCCCACTTCAAAACGCTATCTGCGTCCAGGCAACGCAAAAACATCCTCACGGCGCGGCCAATACTCGCCGGAGGGATCTATGTGATGGTGCACAAGCACGAGGAGCGGTTGCGAGCTGCATCGATTTTCCGCGAGTAGTTTTCTTGCCGCGGCCAACTGGGCAGTCCCGACAAGGCCGAGCGCATTGGTGATGGGGGAGTTAGAAGGCCTCTGATTGCTGTCAAGAATCAGGATGTCAACGCCCCAATTTGCACCGCTGATGAACGCCGGAAAGCCTTCGATCGGGCTCGCAGACAGCCGGTTTAGATGGTTTAGCACTTCCTCATGCCGATAGGAGCTGTTGCCGAACAAGCTCTTCAATAAGAATAGCTCCGCCAGATAGGGCAAGACTCCCCGAGCCTCGCGTCTCATTTTCTTGAAATTTTAGTCATGATTTCACGGGGACGCACACGAACGGCGGGTCCATCTTCTTCACTTCCGATTCCAGTCGCAACCAAGCCTCGGCGGCGCCTGTATCGGTTTAGCACAGTATGATCCGGGGTCGAGTTCGGGTGATCGCTTCAAGCATAAAGTCCAGAGCAGGTTGCAAATCCTTGCCGCCTTGCAACGTTCCTTCGCCGGGGGCGGTCAGATGCAGGGCGGAGATCACAAGGATACCGCCAGATGCATCGGCCTGGCGGGAGCGACGGCGTTGATCGCCTATCTCTGATGAAGGAGATCAATATCCGGATGCTTAAGGACGTGCCCCTAATGACCAGTTCGTAAATCATTCGCGCGCTCAACGCGAAGGCGCCCAGGGCAAATATCAGATAAAACACTGCAGCGACCACATCGCGAAGCAGTCCGGTGAAAAAGGATCGCGTATCACCCACACTTGCGCATAACAAATCACCAGCAGGTGCGCCGCAACCTGCAAGGCGAACAGGCCGCAAAGAAGGCCTATACGAGGTTAAAAAGCCGCTCGGTTATCAGGCCGTAAACTCGTGCCGATGGCCTTCGATCGCATAGGGCCGCACTCGACAGAGCCAGCACCAGAGCTAGGCACGCAAGAGACAGCACCATACCGCCCGGTATTATCAATGCGGGCCTTGCGAAATCATGCCATCCGAACAAAACAAGTTGCCAGCGATGACGAGTGTCGTCGGATGTAAGCAGTCGTCCCGTGGTGATCAACGAAAAGAATTGGTTCACCCCGGTCGTGATGAGGCCGATAACGACGAGCCAAATTACGAAATCGAAAAGCGACCGAAATGCTCTTAGCAAGCGCCGCAGAACTCTTATTATGGATTCGCTGACATCTCCCATCTAGGCCACCGCTGTGACATTGTAAGCACCTGACTTCTTGACATTCGTGCGGGCAGCAAGACTGCCGGAAAGGGACACTGGGCGTCCCGATTTGTTTTTGGCAAAACCCAGAAGACAACTCCGTATCGAATGCGCGTGTCTGCACGTTATTGGTACTGAAATAGTCCAGAAGCGTTCGGGATACGGTCGTCTTGCCAACCCCACCCTTGTCCGCACCTACCACAATCACAACCGGCTTTGTCATGGAATCCCCCTAAAGCACTCGCTACCGCCGACCGCGACGTGTGCAATCAGCTAATCTCTGCTTTGGATGCGAACATGGCAGAAAGAAGGGATAGTGGAATATTTGACGCCTCACCAACGCGATTGGTGTAGAGTTTCTTAGTGCGAGGCCATCAGTGACGTTGGGATACGGACGACTAGTTGCTGTGAGCGGTGTTCCACGTCAGGTTTGTGAGCATGCGAACCAGCCGTTCTCGGAAAAAGCCGACTGCGGCGATGATCACCGCGACCACCATCAGATGATCACCACGACCACCATCAGAAGTACATCGCCGTTATATAGATGAGCATCAAACATCTTGAATCTCACGTAGCGTCAGGTTGTAGGCTTGGAAGAACGATGACCACGGCTAACCACGCAGGCATCTATGGCTCATGTGAAAAAATCAAGTTTGATCGGCATGGCTTGCGAAGTCGAGCTTCTCGCTTGCGGATGATGACCGATTATTCAGGTATAGCTTGTGCCAGGAGGGGAAGCGCTCTCAGCGGTTATTGAAATGACACTGAAGGCGAGCAAAGTCGCAATGTGGCCTGGGGAGTCCCCGCGAGGAACGTTGAAGCGCTTCCACCCCGAGATCACCGAGATCGTCGACATAACCACGACTGCGGATCAGATGAAGATCTTCGACACACTGAACTCAGGGCTATCCGTCACCGTGATCGACGCCCGCGCAGGCTTGCTGTCCCCGGCGCTGGCATCCTTGCGCGACATCGGTTTTTTGGATGCCGCGAGGTCCGGCCAGATCACCTTTGCCGTATTCCATATCTTGGGATCCTCCATCGCTTCTCTGGATGAGATCGCTGAGACCGCCGGTTTCATGACTGGTGCAAAGTATTTTCTGGTGAAGAACTTCATCAACGACACTCAATTCTTCCAGTGGGACCAGTCGACCTACAACTCCTACTTCCACCGAATCAAGAACGCGACCGAGCTGACGATCCCGAAGCTCAACGAGATGGCCTATGAGCAGGTCGAAGTTGCTTCCGTCCCGTTCGTGAACTTTGTAGCCAATAAGGGTCGGAACGAGGATGCCGCGAACCACTCCTTCGTGCTGCGCGGCTATGTTCGGCACTGGCTCGCGAATGTCTGGCGCGAATATGATCGCATCAACTTGACCGACTTGGCCGGCGCCAAATGCCGACCATAGCTGATCCGCGACCGCGAGCGGGGTCATTCTCGTCGTCTCCTTACCATGAGAATTCCGAGCAGGCCGAACCCTCTCGCGAGCCGTAGCGGAAGTCGAGAAGGCGCTCCAGCGCACCGAGGGCTATGGCGATTTCAGCAACGGACTTACCCTCGAAGGTGAGATGCGCCTCCTAGAACAAGATGGAGGAAGTCGCTGCCCCCGTTCGCCATCGATTGCGGAACTGCGGCCGCTAGTGTTCTCTCCAACATGCGGCGACATTTCATCGACCGCAGTTCGCTAATGAAATCTCCTGCATCTTGGCTTTGACCGCGCCGAACGTGATCGCTCGGCGGCTAGGATCGGCATCGTCCCGCCCATTGCCGGATAGATGCGGCTATCTGGGCGATTTGCTCGGCCGAATGCCGGCGCGAATTCCGTTTCGTGCGGCCGTACTCGCTTAAAAGGGCCATGTTTCTATAGCCGGCTTATTCGCCGGTGCGACCATGTAGCCCCCGCAAGTTCGTTTATGGGCGGGGAAAGCCCTATTTTCCATGAGCAAAGCGCAACCCGCCGTCAAATCTGGGCGAATCGGGGGTTCCCGCGTACCCTCCCGGGCGCCTCCCCGTCGCTAGGCCGCAACGACGACACCGCGCGAATCAGCGTCGGCGTGATTTCAAGACCAACCTTCTGCGCGCGTCCTCAAAGAGTGATGCACAGCATTCATGCCTTGCGTCGGTGCTCGTCTCCGACTCCTGCAAAGGCGCACATCGAGTACGCCATGGGAAAGCTTTTCGAAAAAACGGTTTCCCGCTGCGCAACGTCCTGCCGGACAACTAGCAGCGGCGATTAATCAGCCTTGGAACCAATGTCAGCAACTTGACGCTACACACACTTACGAAGTGTCGTCAAAAACCTGCAATTCAATTCGGCACGCCGCTTGCTTCGTTCGCGGCATCCTCACAACAGCAGTGCGGTGATCCTCAGGAGCGGACTCGCCGCAGTTTTCAATCGAGGACCTTGAACACCATGAACAAGCCTACCATGCCTCAGTCGGTTACGGCCGCACCGCAAACCGAGGCGCTCGGTGTTTTCTTCGAACAGGCCTTCGAACGGCAAATCCGACTGAGCCCGATGAGAGAGGCCGCCTTGCTGGGGCGCAAAGATCGCCAGCATCTATGGGACGAGATCGACGAACCAGCACGGGACCAAGCGGTTCGCGAGATTCGGCAGGACCTTGATCGACTGCGCGCGGACTTCGATCCGCAGACGTTGCCGGACGCGGCCAAGCTCAGCTATCGGCTATTCGAGAGTAACTGCGTGACAGCGCTAGAAGCGGACAAGTTCCGGCATTACAACTACCCGCTAAACCAAATGGGTGGCTGGCAATCGTCCATTCCGGCCTTCCTGCTCAACCATCATCCCATCGACGCTGTCGAGGATGCGGAGGCCTACATCTCTCGCCTCGAGGGCGTCCGCAGGTTGGTCGCACAACTCATCGACGGTGTCGAGCTGCGTTCTCGCAAGGGGATTTTCGCTCCCAGATTTGTTTATGACAAGGTCATCCGGGATTGTCGCAATCTTCTGAGCGGCGTGCCCTTTCATGCTTCAGGAAAGGACTCGACGTGGCTTGCGGACTTCCGCACCAAGCTCGAGGCGCTGCCAATATCTTACGCGAAGAAGCCCAAGCTCATTGAAGCAGCCATCCAAGCGATGATCAGGTTCGTCCAGCCGGCTTACGTCGATTTGATTGCGGCGGCGGGCCGGCTCGAAGCCTCGTCCAGCACGGACGACGGCGCCTGGAAGCACCCCAACGGACTTGAGTTCTACGCGCAGGCGCTCAGGCACATAACCACGACGGAGCTGTCGGCCGCACAAATCCACGAGTACGGGCTGGAGGAGGTCGCCCGGATCCACGGAGAGATGGAAAAGATAAAGAACTCGCTTGGCTTTGGCGGCGAACTCGCCGCTTTTTTCGAGCACATCAAGACAAACCCCAAGTTTGTCTATCCCGATACCGAGGAGGGACGGAGCACCTACCTCCGCGAAACATCCCGCATTTTGGATGCGATGTACCGCAAGCTCGGCAATTCTTTTGGCAGGCTTCCCAAAGCTCCTTTGGTTGTCAGGCGCGTCGAGGCCTTCCGTGAGAACTCTGGGGCCCTCGCCTTCTATCAGCGCCCGCCGGCTGACGGAAGCCGGCCCGGTGTCTATTACGTCAACCTGTCCAGAATGGAAATCCTGAAGACGTTCCAGCTCGAAGCTCTCGCGTACCACGAGGGCGTGCCGGGTCATCACATGCAGAATGCGATTGCGAGAGAACTAACGGAAGTTCCCGCCTTCCAGAAGTTCGCCTCGTACACCGCCTATTCGGAAGGATGGGCGCTATATGCTGAATCGCTTGCCAAGGACATGGGTGCGTATCGCGATCCGATGTCCGATTTCGGACGGCTCGCGGCGGAGCTGTGGCGCGCCGCGCGGCTTGTGGTGGATACCGGCATCCACACTAGTCGCTGGACGCGCCAACAAGCGATCGACTACCTACGCAAGGTAACGCCGAACCCCTTGTCCGAAATCATAAGTGAGGTGGAACGCTATGTCGTCATCCCGGGTCAGGCTACTGCGTACAAGGTGGGCATGCAGCAATTGCTCGCCTTGAGGAGCAAGGCAAGTTCTCAGCTGGGCCGGGCGTTCGACACGCGCGAGTTCCACGATGTCGTCCTCGGCAGCGGTGCACTTCCCTTCGGACTCCTCAGCGAGCTCGTTGATCGCTGGACTGCAAGCAAAGGCCCCGGCGCAACTTCTCGCGGCTAGCGTGCGATGCGCGCAGATACAAGGCGGGACGATCTGATCCTGCTTCTGTCGCGTCATCTGGGCCGGACGAGAAACGAGGAGCCATCTTCCGGGTGGATTAAGTGCCGACGGTCCAAATGAATCTGGTCGCCGAGGATCGAGCGGGCTGCCCGCAAAGAGGGTGAAATGGGTAGAAATTTCGATCTCCTGCCCCAGACATCTGAAAAAGGAACTGTCCACCCGTAACTTGGCCGCGGCCGAGGAAGCCGCGGCATTTTTGATTGGTTGGGCCGCGGGCGAGACGACGTGTCCTGCGCCAAATTGATCCAGGTCAATCGTGCGGTTTGGAACGCAGGGCCAAGGGCATTCCAAGCGCCGACACGAGAACAGTGGCAGCCCCTAGCCACTGTCTTGCAGTCAGGGTTTCCTGAAGGAAAACAGATGCGAAGATGGACGTAAACATCGGAACTAGCGGCAGCAACAGCGCGGCCGCGATCGCGCTCATGCGCTCCAGCGCAGGGCCGTAGAGAAGAAATGGAATTGACATGAGCAGCAATCCGGATGCGACCACCAAAATAACATCAGTGATAGTTGGCGTGAGCGTCGGCAATGGACGAACACCAATCCATACACATCCCACTGCTGCGAACGCGACGATTTGGCTTGCTGTCGTAAGTCGCAGCGCATCGATCCGACGCGACATCAAAACGGACTGTGACGCTGTAGAGTGAAGCAAATAGAACACCGCCGAGGACGAGGCCGACTCCCAGTCCGCGCGTTGCGTAGGGATCGGGTTCAGAGGTCCAGCTCAGCAAACCAACTCCGGCAAAGGCCAACAAGCAGAGCAAGCCGACGCCCCGGTTGGGGGTCTCGCCAAGGATCAGCCACGCGAGGAGTATGATCATTGGCGTTTCAACTGCGAACAGGATCGCTTCCACAGAAGCCGGTAGCATCGTCAGGCCGAAGATCGACAAACCAGACGCAAGCGCCGGCTGCAGGAGGCCCGGAAGGCCAGCACGCCAATCGCTCAAGCGTGGCGGCGCGCCTGACCAGATGGATAGAACGGTCAGGCTTGCGGCACTCACAGCCAACTGCCCTGTTAGTAGCGAGAGCGGCTCGATACAGCAGAGGGCGGCCTTGGACAGGACGTTGCCGATACTCCAACTAGCCATCGCAAGGGTTCCGCAAAGAAGCGGTACGAAAAGGCTAGGCTGGTTCATCGGATGGCTTTTCGCTTGCATCAGAGCGTGTGACACCCAGGTTCGTGCAATAGATCAGCAGCCGCGGATAACTCCATGGTTGGCTGACACGTCGCAATCAGCCTCCTCCAGAGATAGCGACCAAGGTTCTGGATGGTACCGGATCTGCGAGATAAAGAACCAGGGTGCTAACGTTAGGCATCGCTTGTTTGATCGTGAGGTTGATCACGATGACCGAACGGCTAACGGCCGAGTAATCCAAATCGGCCCGCATCCGTGTGACGCATCGAGCAAAGGAACCAACCTAGCCGCTCCGAGAGAGCTACTCAGCATTTTATCAAAAAGCCGGCCAAGCATCAGGAGCTGCGATCAGGCTCGGCGTCGCCATCTTTTTTGAGCGTCGGCCACTCCTCTGCGCGTCGGGCTAGCTTCTCATATTCCTCGGCGATCTTAAGGAGCCTATCTCTGGACTTGCCTTCAGCGAACGACACCGCTTTGGTCCGCGTCGCTTCCGCACGGCCTCGCCAGAATTCGGGATCGTAGAACGGATTTTTGGGTTTCATGTAGATGAGATGCACTTCGTACATGAAGAGAATGCGACACCAGCCCTCCGTATCATTACGTAGTCGCCCTCCCCGCACAATTCGCAAGGGGGAGTGATTCGCTTGAGAAAGCCGAAGCGGGTGCACACGTATTGAGCTGTTGATAAAGTTGCTTTGCTTATGCCTCACACAGCTCGGTGGCAGCCGGACCCAGCAAGATACGACCCATAGGCGCCACGATCTCCTTCGAAGGCGCGCTAGGTCAAGTTTCTTCCAGGACGAACGTGTAAAGGCGGCACATCTAAAGCGCCTGCCATCTCGGGAATAAACGCTCTTCGCTTTCGAACTGCTACCGCCGCGCGCAGTTTACGCTGACAAGGATCGCAAACCTATTCAATGTTTCGATCTCTCCACTTGCCTGCTTAAAGGGATCAGCCGTGCTGGAGCTGTCGCTTACGTGCACGGCTCCGCTCGGGCTAGATGGGAATGGAACTGAGATTTGCCGTGAAAGGCCTCTCACTCTATTCGCGCCAGATGGCTCTTGGGCCTGCGAGTTTTAGGTATATCCACACGAGCAGTCCTGGCGAGGGCTTGAATCGCACGTAGCGTCAGATTGTACGATCTTAAAAAACAGGTGGCGCCGCCTCTGGCCACCTCAAAGCTTCCCGCCAAGTGATGAGAATTGCTAATGCCCCACACTCGTGAGCTCACGTCGCAAAATCACGATGCTCGAGCACTTACCCGAAAGCGAACTGGTCTATCGGCCGCATCGCAAACTGGCCACGTTGCACCCGGAACAGGATGCGAATTTGGCCCGATCTGCGCAGCATGTGGGTGATAGCCCCGGCTGTTACAGACCGCTCCTGGTTCTCTCTCCTCAACCAGATGCAGCTTCGGGAGCATGTTGGAGGTCGCTCAATCCACAATTGCCCCCGAGGTATATCTTACCGCTATCGTAACTTCTTTCGTCTAGCCGGGTCGCAATCGTTGTTTCGCTCGGCGTTGGCGGCTCTGGCTCATCGGCCGTTTAGCCGCCTCGATGCGCTCGGAAGTTACGGTATCTACGAATAGGCGACCGAAGCACCGCTGCGATGGGTGTGCAGATACGCGAGTGCGCTTCCGCGGCCGTCAATGCTTTGAATGGTTCCGACCTGTTTCGCGGTAGACAGGTCATGCTGCGCTTCGCGCAGAAAGAACAATACCGCAGGATTTATCGACTTGAAGAGGATATCGTGAATCAAAAGCAGCGAACGTATCGGTCTTGGTTTTTCAAAGTACACCGCTGTGCAGCGACACTTGCTGTTGCTGCTGTGACGACAATGGGTCTATGCGCCGAACAGGCGGGTGCGCGAGATCGGCTGGCGACGCCGGAGGAACGAGAGGCTTGCACACCGGACGTGCTTCGCCTTTGTAGCAGCCACATACCTGATGCAGGAGCCATCACTGCCTGTCTCAGAGCCAAGTTCGTAAACCTGAGTGACCAATGTCGCTACGTGATATCGTTTCGAGACTCTGCCAAGGGAAAGGAAGGCTCGAAATGAGCCAGCGCCGATAGCCCGGCGGCTTCGATTGCCCACGTTCGAGAATAGCCCCTGGGGCTGAATCCAGGAGGGTAACGCCGAATGGGGACAGATGAAAGGGCGCGGGCAATTGAGGCTGCACCAACCGCTTGCGAATGACGGAATTCTCGGCGCTGGGCACTTGCTTGGACGAACAGGCGAATGCGTAAATTACCTTTCCAAACCATTCTGATCGCCAACAGAGGCGAGATTGCCGTACGAATCATCAAGACCTTGCGAGGGCTGGGGCTTCGCTCTGCAGTTGTCTACCACGATGCGGATGCGGGGACGCCGGCTGTCGCCATGGCTGACACGGCGATTGCAATCAGCGGTCGCACGCCGATTGCCGCCTATCTCGATATCCCGCAAATCATTGCTGCTGCCCACAAGGCGAGCGCCGACGCTCTTCATCCGGGCTATGGATTTCTCTCCGAGAATGCTGAGTTCGCCAGGGCCGTCACAAAGGCGGGCATTGCTTTCATCGGGCCAACTCCGGAAAGCATCGAGCTGATGGGCGACAAAATCAGGGCCCGCAACTTCGTTCAGCGGAACGGTTTTGCGGTTGCACCTTCGATCGAAGAAGATGATCCAGCGACATTCACATTCAGGGCGCGAACTGTTGGCGTTCCTTTGCTGGTGAAACCATCGGCTGGAGGTGGCGGCAAGGGCATGCGGATCGTGCGCGACCTCGCTAACTTGGAGGATGCGATTGCGCAGGCGCGCAGTGAGGCGCAGAGATACTTCGGCGATGGCCGGCTTTACGTCGAACGATACGTCGAAAACCCGCGGCACATCGAAGTTCAGGTGCTCGGCGACTCCTTCGGAAACGTGGTCCATCTCTTCGAGCGAGAGTGCTCGGTGCAGCGCCGGTTCCAGAAGGTCATCGAGGAGGCGCCGTCCCCCGCACTGTCGCCGGAGTTGCGCAGGCGGGTCTGCGAAGCTGCCGCGGGCATCGCGCGTGCCGCCAAGTACCAGAACGCAGGCACTGTCGAATTCATCTACGGCGGCGGAGAGTTCTATTTTCTTGAGATGAATACGCGTCTGCAAGTTGAGCATAGTGTGACCGAGATGATCACCGGCATCGATCTTGTTGCTCAACAGATCTATGTCGCCGCGGGCCGCGAACTTGGATTTTCGCAGTCCGATATTGTCTCGAAAGGACACGCGATCGAGGCTAGACTGTATGCGGAAGCCCCGGAACGCGGATATGTTCCGACGACTGGCAAGGTACTTGTTCTTGAGTATCCGGACGGCGACGGCATACGGATCGACAGTGGCGTCGTGCAAGGCCAGCAGATCACGACAGCGTTCGATCCCATGCTCGCAAAGATCATCGTGCATTCGCCGACGCGCAATGAGGCTGCGCTGAAGGCCCATCGCGCAATCGGTGAACTGGTGCTTCTCGGCTGCGAGACAAACGCACACTTTCTCACACGTATCCTCCGCGACGAGGCTTTTCTGAGCGGACACGTCCATACGGGATATCTTGAGGAAAATCCGCACATCGCATCGGGCGAAGCTGCGTCCGACTTATCGGCCTTCCTCGCCACAGCCGCCCTCCTGACGAGACCTGTCCGCGAATCGGCAGATGCCGTGCCCGAGCTTCACGCCGCGCTGGGCAGCTGGAGAAACTGACGTGAAACACTCTTTTGAAGTTGATGGCGTAGATTATCAGCTATCGCTTTCACGCTGCCAACAGGGCTATCGCCTTCGCTTGTGTAATAAAGTGATTGCCCCAGTCGCGCTCTCCCAGCAAGCCGAGGGTTGCGGCGTCCTTACCATCGCTGGCGAAAGCGAACCGGTCAGGTTCGCCATCGACGGCGAGGTCATTCACGTGCATATCCGCGGCAGGACGCGCATTTTGCACTACCGCGACCCGTTGAGAACGCTCGCTTGCGCGAATAATGAGGCGGATCATCTTCTGACCCGCGCGCCAATGCCGGGCCTCGTCGTGACAACCAGCGTTTCGCCTGGTCAATCCGTTTCCGCAGGCACGGCGCTCATGAAAATCGAGAGCATGAAGTTGGAAACCATCATACGCTCTTCACGGGACGGCGTGATTGACCGAATCCACTTCAACGAAGGCGAGAGCTTCGAGCGAGGCGCAGTGCTGGTTACGCTCTCCGATGAAGGGCGTTGAGATGCAGCGGATCGCTTCTGCAGCGGATGTCAAATCCCACGACTTTTGCCTCAACGAACTCCACAACAAACGACTTGCGGCCGAATTAAAGGAACGGCAACGTGCCGCCCGCTTCAACCGTCCCGAACGGGACCTTGAGCGCCTGCGTCGGCAAAACAAGCTGTTTGTGCGTGATCGGATTGAGGCTTTGCTCGATCCAGAAACTCCGTTCCTCGAGCTTTCGACGCTAGCCGCTAACAAGGCTTACGACGGCGAGGTGCCTGGAGCAGCGCAGGTTGTCGGCATCGGCATCGTATCGGGTCGCGAAGTCATTGTTCACGCGGATGACGCGAGCGTGAAGGGCGGCGCATGGTACCCGCTATCTGTCAAGAAGATCGTGCGCGCTTTGGATATAGCGATCGAGAACCGTCTGCCCGTGGTTCATCTGTGCGACTGTGCTGGTGGATTCCTGCCTTTGCAGGCGGAGTTCTTCGCGGATCGGTATTACGCGGGTCGAATCTTCCGCAACCAATCCATTCTCTCAAAGATGGGAGTGCCGCAAGTCGCCATCGCAATGGGTCATTGCACCGCGGGAGGGGCGTACGTACCCGCACTTAGCGACTACAACATCATCGTGGAGGGAACGGGCGCGATTTTTCTAGGGGGCCCCCCAGTCGTGAAAGCGGCCACGGGCGAAACGGTATCCGTCGAAGAGCTTGGCGGCGCTCATATGCATACCAGCGTGTCTGGAACGAGTGACTATTTCGCACACTCCGAGATGCACGCGATTGCCATCGCGCGGGACATTGTCGCTCGTTTCAATCGTGTTACGAAAGCCTCGATCAATAGGGTCGCTCCTGAGCCGCCCGCTTACGATGCGTCTGAGTTGTACGGCATTCTTCCCAGGGATCCTCGAGTGCAGTTCGACATGCGGGAGATTATCGCCCGTCTGGTCGACGGCAGCCGATTTCACGAATACCAGCCTCGCTATGGCGAGTCTTTGGTGTGCGGCTTCGCCCGCCTCTATGGATATCAGATCGGGCTTATTGCAAACAACGGCGCGCTGCTCAGCGATAGCGCGCTGAAGGGCGCTCACTTCATCCAATTGTGCGACAAGAATCGAACGCCCCTGCTGTTTCTGCAGAATATCACGGGTTTCATGGTCGGCCGCGAATACGAACGGCGTGGCATCACCAAGGATGGCGCCAAGCTGATCATGGCCGTCTCTGGAGCGTCGGTGCCTAAATTCACGGTTATTTGCAACCGCTCCCACGGAGCGGGGACATTCGCTATGGCGGGACGAGCTTTCGATCCACGCTTTATGTTCTCCTGGCCGCAGTCTCAGATTTCAGCGATGGGTGCAGAGCAAGCGGCAGGCGTGCTTACCCATGTCAAGGCAAGACAATTGGCCCGGGCGGGTGGACGTTTATCGGAACAAGATTTGGCGGCCATTCGAGAGCCTATTGTCGAAGAGTATCGGGAACGATCGAGCGCCTACTATGCAACTTCCGAAATCTGGGACGACGGCATTCTCGATCCCGTCGACACCAGAAACGCGCTCGCAATCGTCCTGAGCGCTTCGCTCAATACTCCCATCGAGCGGCCACGTTACGGCGTCTTCAGACTGTAGCGATCGGATCAGGCGCAAAGCGAGAAGGCGCTGATCATGCCGATCCTTCGATTTGACGGCTTCCAAATCGGCGGCTGGGTCTACCTCCACACTCACGGAAAGGAAGATAAGTGGAAACGCATCACCTTCGCCGCGGCCTTCAGCCGATGAGAGCCGGATCTGAACTCAATGTGCTCCAGTATCGATACTTTCGAAGCAGCTAAAGGAGACCGGGTTCGAACCCGCTCCGGTGGCGACCACTGAGGCGCTGATGCATCAGCGAAGTTTAACGCAACACGCGCGACCGGTTTCAAAAACGTTCTGTGCCAGCACCAGGTCATCACACGAATGGGATTCATCAGCTTCCGACGCCGATATGTCCTTGAGCGAACGCGATTTGCTGTCTCAAGCACGCAGCTTGCGCTTATCGCCTTTGGGGCCCGACTAGCTTTTCGCCTCTCAAAGGATCAAATCCCGCGACCCAAGCGCCCGAAGCGACGTTCTCGTCGCCCCGAACGGACCGAAGAGCACACCTAGTGGACAAGCCCAACAAACAATCAACATTTGAAGAACACTTCGATCAAGGGCAGGCGGTAAAAGACGGGAAATGGCATCACGGCCTGAACCGCGAAGATACTCAGCGCCCCTCGCAAGGTCCAAGTTCGCACATTTGTCAGAGAGGCTGCCCTCGATTCAGTCCCGATTGCGCTTCGCGCTCTGATATTGATCAACTGTGGAGCTGGGCTTGCAGTCTTGTCATCTCTCGAAGGCGTAGAAACCAGAGCCACAATCGATCTGAGCCTTATCGGCGCCCTCTCTTCAGCAGCGATGTACTTCGCGTTGGGGGCTGCGCTCGCTTTCCTTGCAATGTTCGCCGGCGCCGCTGCTGAAATGGCGGTTTCGAGGCTCAGGACTTGTGAGCCACAACGGATCCAAGAGGCGCGCCGCTTGCGCGCTGCGAACGCCGCGCACATTTGCCACGTCTGTTCGTTTATTTCCGCGCTGGCCTCGCTAGCTTTATTCACTTATGGCCGAGGCGAGCTCCACACTGCCGATGCTTCTGCAGAGGTAAGCTGCCCAAGCGCCTTTGGACTTGACTAGAACCGAGCTCGCGAGCTGAGAACTGGCAGGAGCCCCTCGCCCATGCAGTGCCCGAAATGCAACTCCGATGATTGGTGCGAAATCGCGTCACATGATCCCTGGAGCGGCCGACCGATGATTGCCTGCAATGTCTGCGGCGAATATACTGTGCACAAGCCGGCCGAGCACGAGGAGGCGTACGCGGTCATTGCCGGCGCCCTCACTGGCGAGCGCCAACACGATGCGCCGGCTGATGCGGGCAAGATCCTGGATGCCCTGGAGAATGCTGGTCTAATGATCGCGCGCACCTGAAAACGAATAAAAGACCGACCCGTCCATGAACCACACCGTTCTAAGCCCGCAGACCAGACGTCCCGCGGGCCGATAAAAGGGGACTATCGAGGCGGTGCGTGATCGTAATGCGAGGCTTCACGCCGCTATCACCGATCTGAAGCGGCAGGTCGAGCGAGTGGCATCGAGCCAGCACGATCAGCATTTTAGCCGACTATTTCCGTACCCCACCCTCTTGCGCCCTCACCACCTCGAGGAGACCACATTCATGAATGCTGCGTAATGGCTCGCGGCTCTGAGCCGCATGTATTGCACAGTGGAAGATACGCTCGCTCGGGGATTGGTGCGCGATCCGGTGGAGCTGCTGGGTAGTTGCGCCGAGATCTATGCAAGGTCGAGGGGCCCGGTCACGTCATTGTGCGTGTCGTTCTTGGGGCAATAACAGTCGCCGTTGTCGACACAACTTGGCTAGGTCACGGCGGGTTTCCTTTTGGATTCGTTCCTCTCATTCTTTGCGCCCCATCGTGATCTTAAGCTTCTTGGGTTCAATAATTACAGCGTCGACCGTCACGTGGTGGCGATGTCGCGCGGCGCAAGGAGCGGAAGCACGATTCAGGAGGCTCAGCCGCTTTGAAGTTGTCAGCCTCGACGATCCAGAAGCTAAACGACTTCCAGACACTGCCTAGCGACTGTTACGAGTTCTCGACTTCGCGCCTGCCTGTGCGGAATCCGGGCCTTTGTCGTGAACAGCCGGTAAGCGATCGCCATTGTCCGCGGATGCTCCGGATGGACGATTGCGCCCTCGAGCCCATCTGACACGACAACGCTAGGTGTCGTGACGATCTCGATGAAAAAGATCCTAGGATAACCATGTAACCTACGGGCCGTACGGCTGTTGTCGGCGATAGTCGTCCAGCCATGTTCGTCAGCCCAAGCCAGGATGAGTTCTGAAGGCTTGATCTGGCGTCCATCCCGATCGATTCGATAACCAGCATGAATGTGGGAAGTATCATGACTTGCGCGAGGACCCCTGCACTGGTGGCCGCCGCGCGCGGCCCGCTCCTCGGCCGCCAAGATTTCTCAGTCGTCCTGGTCTGCCCGGAAACACGCGCAGAACGTGTTTCCATTCAGCTAAACTGCCCTGGGAGGGCGGTTTCTCAGAGGGCGGCGGGCTGCACTTGGTCGCTTGTGTCCCCGTCACTCTGGAACGCGCGAGATTGCATATTGGGCGGCACAAACGTTTCAGCCAAGCCATTAAAAGGGATTGAACCTGACGTTGCGTCAGGTTGTAGGAATCAATTATGACCAAACCTACGCCACGCAAGCCATGGCTACCGGCTGACGCGCCCGCCGGGTCGCCGAACGCATGAATGCCAATTTGCAACTGACGCCTGTTCGAATCGACCTTCCGCTGATGAAGCCGGAAGGCTGGCAGATCATGCCGCCTGTCGATTTCGCATCCGACGAGGGCAAAGAGCTGAAAGAAGGCCCTCAACACATGTTGTGCGACAAACAGCGCGCGGCCTTTGTCACTAAGCTGGAACATGGAGGTCGGCACATCGATCAAAGAGGCTACCTTCGCCCTGGCAAAACGCTGGCAATAGCTACAACCAAGCACGTTCGAAAGCACGATGGACGCCCTCAAATCGATTATTGGCAAGCTCGCCAGTGGCGCCACGTTGACCTGCGAGGAGACGGCATCAGCTTTTCACAGCATGATGTCGGGCGAAGCCACACCCTCGCAGATGGGCGGACTTCTGATGGCGCTGCGGGTGCGCGGCGAGACGGTGGACGAAATTACCGGCGCCGCTTCCGCGATGCGGAGTAAGATGCTGCGAGTCAATGCGCCGCACGATTCCGTCGACATTGTCGGCACTGGCGGCGACGCTTTGGGCTCGGTCAACGTGTCGACCTGCGCCGCTTTCATCGTCGCTGGTGCTGGCGTACGGGTGGCCAAACATGGCAACGGCGCACTGTCCTCGCGCTCGGGCGCTGCTGACGTGTTGGCGTCGCTCGGTGTGAGGATCGACATCACCCCTGAAGACATCGCTCGCTGCGTGCGCGAAGCCGGCATCGGCTTCATGTTTGCGCCGGTCCATCATCCCGTTATGAAGCACGTCCGCCCGACCCGGCTTGAGCTTGCGACCCGCACCATCTTCAATCTGCTCGGACCGCTGTGCAATCCGGCGGGCGTCAAGCGACAGATAGTTGGGGTGTTTTCGCGGCAGTGGGTGCTGCCTTTGGCGCAAGTGTTGAAGACTCTTGGCGCTGAGTCGGTGTGGGTGGTGCACGGCTTGGACGGACTTGATGAGCTCACCTTGACCGGCCCGACCTTTGTTGCCTCGCTTGAGACCGGCGAGATCCGCACCTTCGAAGTGACCCCCGAAGAGGCCGGTCTCCCCCGCTGTGCCAGCGAGGGACTGAAGGGCGGCGATGCCGATGCCAATGCAGTGGCGCTGCAAAGCGTGCTCGACGGCACCCCAAGCCCGTATCGCGATATCGCGCTTCTCAATGCGGCCGCGGCATTGATCGTGGCCGGCCGTGCCAAAACCTTGAAGGAAGGCGTCGCTCTTGGGCAGAAATCGCTTGGTAGCGGTGCCGCGGCGGCGCGGTTGAAACACCTAATCGCAGTATCCAACGCTTAACAGCCGAGCCTAACCGATGTCCGATATCTTGACGAAGATCAAAACCTACAAGCGCGAAGAGATCGCAGCCGCCAAGCGCGCCTTGCCACTTTCAGAGGTCGAAGCGCTGGCGCGGCAGGCCTCGCCCCCGCGGGGTTTTCTCGCCGCCATCTGCAACAAGCACGCAGCAGATGAATATGCGCTGATCGCCGAGATCAAAAAGGCCTCTCCCTCCAAAGGCCTTATCCGGAGCGACTTCGATCCGCCCTCGCTAGCCAGGGCCTATGAAGGGGGCGGCGCGGCCTGTCTGTCGGTGCTGACGGACACGCACCTCTTTCAGGGGGACCCTGATTTCATGGTCGCGGCGCGCGCGGCAACATATCTTCCGGTGCTGCGCAAGGACTTCTTGTTCGACACCTATCAGGTGGCAGAAGCGCGCGCTCAGGGGGCCGACTGCATCCTGATCATCATGGCGGCGCTCGAAGACGAAGCCGCTCGTGAGATAGAGGCTGCGGCCATGGCCCATGGTATGGATGTGCTGATCGAGATCAACGACGTCGACGAGATCGATCGGGCGCTAAAACTTCGCTCGCCGATGATCGGCATCAACAACCGCAACCTGCGCACCTTCGAGACCTCTCTTACGATCAGCGAAGCGCTGGCGCCGCTCGTACCGAAGAATCGCGTGATCGTCGGCGAAAGCGGTATCCGCTCGCAGGGCGATGTTCTGCGTCTTTCGCGGCTTGGCATTTCGACCTTCCTGGTCGGAGAAAGTCTGATGCGGCAGGCTGATGTGAGGGCGGCGACCCGCGCGCTGCTCTCGCGCGAGGCGGCGGTTTCAACCGGAGCGCAGTGATGCGCGCAAAACCTCCCAGCCAAGCTCCCTTCGCTCCGAATACTGCTCGGCGTCGCCGCTGTTCGACGACGGCTATTCAGCATTCAGAAGGTTCGCGGAACTCAATCACGTCAGCCCGGAGCCGTGGTCTCCCTTGTTTTGAGAGGGCCGATAAGTGCAGCCGGTGATGGAGAGGCGAAATGCACCTTTTGAACGAAATAGCGGTGCCCTAGCCCGGGGATTTTAACGGCAGAATCATGGAAAGTTTTCAAAAATCGGGTCGGAGATTCGTCAGATGAGTGCGGTCTATGCTGTGTTCAGCTGCATCGCCAGATCAGTCAGATTATCGGTGCCACCAAACGCGAACAGCGCGGAGGCAACTTCAACGGTCGCGAACCTACGCAATCTCCGCATGCCTCAAAGGTTCGAAGTCAAACGCCACTCTGGAGCTAGCCTATGAGCTGCCAATCGCCTCCCGGGATAAGCGATATTCGGTCAATCGAGGCGATCGAGTTTCGCCAAGCCATGCGAAATCTGGCGAGCGGCGTGTCCATTGTAGCGACCGGAACGGCCCACGGACGGCGCGGCTTAACTGTCAGCTCTATTACCTCGATCTGCATGGAGCCTCCCTGCCTGCTGGTCGGCATTAATGCCAGTTCCGAAACTCACGACGCGATACTGGCCAACGGCACTTTTGGCGTGAGTCTTCTCGGCGGCAATCAGCAGGACCTCGCACTGCGTTTCGCCGGCCGGCATGGCGCAAACGGTGTCCATCGTTTCGATACAACGCCATGGGATCAGGGCGTCCTTGACGTACCAGTACTGCAAAGCGCAGTTTGTGTGCTCGAATGCGTCTTGCATCACCACCAAATCATCGGCACTCATGGGATCTTTATCGGCCGGGTTGTCGCGACGCGAGCAGCTCAAGGCAATCCACTCATCAGCTTCCGTGGCGAGCTTCGAACGCTACTGTACGGCTGAGTGCGTGTTTTCACCGCAATTCGCTATTCGTAACGAAACTCTACGGCTAGGCTTATGTTGAAAGCCGCAATGAAGGAGCCGAGTTTATGATCTTAGAATACTCGCCCGAGAGAGGGGTGCAACTGGCGGAGCCCTTCGATTTTTGCGGGTTTAAGCTCGTCTTGAAGGGCCCGCATGCCGCCAAGCCTTCAGACTTGAAAGGGATCACGCTCGTTGACCACGACAACGCGCTGGTGCCTATTGATTTATGCCTATCCTGCCTGGCTGCCCCAAGGACAACGAAACCTGGGAAGCAGCCTATGCCAAGATGGTCGCAAGCGCGCGCGAGCGCGGCTGGATTGACGCTAAAGCAAATGCGATTCGCGCACACATCGAAAGAAGGTTCTGATCAGAAAAATCCGAGGCAGCTCGCATCCTGAGTTAGTGCCCTGCATGCGAGTGACACTCGTCCCTAATCTGTCTCGATAGCGACTCCTTTGGCAGCTCGGCTTCTTGCCCAGAAGCGGACAGCATGATGGCGGCAAGAAGATCAGCCCTGAATGGAAACCCGCCAGGCATCAGCTGCGCCGCTCACCAAGACGGCGTCCTTAAGGCCTTGGCGCTGGCACGCTAGCCCGGCTCGGGCCAGATGAACATATGCACACGACGGCCGCCCAAAAGGACTTGAATCGCACGTGGCGTCAAATTGTAAGATCTCAAAACAGGTGGCGCCGGCTTCCGGCCGCGCCGCGCTCAATCCGAGAAGCGTGGTTTTGTTCTGTCCGCACAGACCCCTGGGAGCTGGTATGGCGACAAGATCGCGCAAATGCATAAAAGTCGACTGGGTTGCAGAAGCTCCCAAGGAGCTGTGGCGGCAAGCTTCGCTCGCCAGGATCGGCGCGACATAGAAGAGATTTCCGAGTATCTCGGAGCGGGAATGTGAAAAGACCTGACGGCTCCAGGAAGGTCTTGCTAGTCAACCACACTGAAGGCCAATGCCGGGCCATTGTCGGCCTCAAAGATGGAGATGCCGGAGCCGCCTATATGTGTGGCGAGCCTGTACTGAGAAGATCGCGCACGAAACTCTCGTCATGGTGCGCTTATCACCATTGTCGGATGCACGCAGCCCCTGTCGGGCAAAACTGAAGTACGTGAGCAAGAGCCTACACTTTGAGTCTCCGGATTACATCCACCCTATCTGAGGCCCCATGGCTTCGTCACAAGCTGCACTCTTGCAGATACCTGACGGGAGACGCCTCATCTAAGACAATAAAGCCGTAATTGATACCTTTCGAGCGACGTTGAGGAGCTCTCATTGGCCGCTTCGGCAGGGAAAGTACTGCGCAAGCCAGGGAAAACGGAAGACTAATGATTGATCTCTGCACGCTGATTGAGCGCAACGCGGCGTTCTCTCCCGACAAGCCCGCGATCCGTTTCCAGGGCGAGACCTTGAGCTACGCGCTCTTCAATCAACGGATCGAGCAGGTCGCGCGCGCCCTAAAAAGCCAGCTCGGTGTGGAGAGAGGCGATCGCGTCGCGATCCTCAGCCTTAACCGGCCTGAACATCTGGTGCTGCTCTATGCGTGCGCGCGGCTCGGCGCAATGCTCGTGCCACTGAACTGGAGGCTTGCGCTCGCCGAGCAGCTCTTCATCCTTTCCGACGCCGCCCCCAGGGTGCTGGTGGTCGAACAAGCCTTCGAGGCACTCCTGCCGGTGCTGGCGGAGCAACTGCCGGATATCTTTGTCGTCGGCTTGGATTTTGTGCCCCTCGGCGGAAGTAAATGGGATGGCCTGCTGAACCGAGGGCGCGGCGATGGTCGCAATCCGCACACGGACCTGTCCTGCCCGCTTCTGATCGTCTATACCTCGGGCACCACAGGGCGGCCGAAAGGGGCTGTGCTGCGCCAAGAGGCGTTGCTGTGGAATGGGGTTATGAGTCAGCACATGCATGGCCTCACCTCGGCTGATCATGTCTTGACAGTGTTGCCGCTGTTCCACGTGGGTGGCCTCAATATCCAGACGACGCCAGCGTTGCATCACGGCGCGACGGTAACGATCCACACGCGGTTTACGCCAGAGGCGACGCTTGCTGCGTTCGAGCGCGAACGGCCAACTCTGACCGTGCTGGTGCCTGCCACGATTCAAGCCCTGACCGAGCATCCCCAGTGGTCGACCACCGACCTGACCTCACTCAGAGCAATTTCCACCGGCTCAACCATGGTGCCGCAGCACCTGATCGAACGCTTTGTCACACGCAGCGTACCAGTGCTGCAGGTGTATGGATCGACGGAGACCTGCCCAATTGCTGTCTATACGAGGCTCGGCGGTGATCTCTCACGTGAGGGTACGGCTGGCCTGCCCGGCCTTCTCTGCGAAGCGGCAATCATCAATGATGGGCGCAACAAACTGCCGCCAGGCACCCTGGGCGAGATCGCCGTGCGCGGGCCTAATGTCTTCTGCGAATATTGGGGCAATCAAGAAGCAACGCGCGAGGCGCTGCATAACGGCTGGTATCACACTGGCGACATCGGCCGCCGCGATGCCGATGGGTATTTTTGGGTCCATGATCGTAAGAAGAATCTGATCATTTCCGGCGGGGAAAACATTTATCCGGCGGAAGTCGAGCGTGTGCTTGTGGAGCATCCCGATGTTGCAGAATGCGCTGTCGTGGGTCGGCCCGATTCGCGTTGGGATGAAGTACCAGTCGCCTATGTGATCAGGCGGTCGGGCGCGCGGATTGAAGCGGAAGCACTGAACGCGCATATGCAGTCGCAGCTCGCCCGTTTCAAAGTGCCGCGCGAAATCATTTTCACGGAAGAATTGCCGCGAACGGGGTTGGGCAAGATCCAGCACTTTATGCTGAAAGCGCTCGATGCGCGAAGCCAGCAGGGAGGCACCAAATGAATATCGCGGATTGGGTCTGGCAATATTTCCCTTGCTTCCCGCAGGCGATCTTCCGTCTCAAGCTCACTGAGCCGTTTCGATCAACTGCTCTACATTAATACGCTGCCGCACGTTAATCGTAGTGCGGCTTGCGCTTCCGTCGCAATATGCCAAGTACCACGGAGCTCGTTGATGCCGCGGATCCTAATTATGAACGCCGGTACCGCCCAAATGTCGGGTGCCGATCTGACGGCAATCCAACTTTCGCTTGCAGCCAAGTCGGCCTGGCGCTCCGTATGGTTTGCGCAAGCGGGCGACCTAATTGTCTCTCCGGTAGCGATCCCAAATGACCTGCTTCACTACGTTGGCGCGACGCTAAGGTTCGACCCATCGACTGTCCTGGTGCTCGTGCCAGAAAACGCGGACGAGACCCGAGTCCTTTGTGACTTCACTCTGCAGTCCAATACAATTGTGGAACAAATCCGCCGCCACATTCGTGAGAAAACACATTGGGAACTATGTGCTTGCTATTCCACTGAAGGCGTTGCGCGCTTGGCGGCAATGCTCGGCATACAGCAGAACGGGGAGGACTTCGCTCTGCAGCGAGGCCCTGATCTATTGAATCGTAAAAGCCACTTCCGTCAATTGGCAACAAGCGTCACGCTTCCGTTGCCCAGTGGATGCATAGCAACAAGCTCAGAAGAATTGTTCAGAGCGGTCAACTCCCTAAAGCTTGAAACCGGCAGCGTCATTGTAAAGTTAGATAATGGAGCCGGCGGGGTTGGAAATGTCATATTAACTGGCAAGGAGAGCGCTCCACTACCTGGGGCAAGGGAGACGCGGCGGGTCCTTTGGCCGTCGTTTGATCCTGATGCACTTTGGTCTGAGATGACAACCCCCTCCTGTAAAACAGTCGTCGTAGAATCATACCACTTGGCCCGTTCTCTGTTCTACCTCGAGTTTGAAATCGAGGAAAATGGTTCAATCGCATACGTCAACAGTGGAAACATACGTCTGCATCGAAGCGAAGATCGGGCCGAAAGAGCTCTCGTCTGGACTGGTCTAGAGCTTCCGAGCGACCTGAGCAATGAGCAGTACTCGACCGCTTACGCGCACGCCTATCGATTTGTGGAGCTTGCGCGGACATTGGGTTACCGCGGAATGATCAACATAGATGCCATTTTCTCGATCGACGGGCGGCTGCTGTTTAATGAAGCGAACGGTCGGTGGGGCGGTGGCTCGGTACTGCACAGCATTGCTGACCGGTTGCTAGGAGCGGACTATTCCCATTCCTACGTGATTTCATCTGTGCGGAATGTCCGACTAAACTCCCTCCGAACGGCGCTTGATTGCTTTGTCGATGAAGGATTGCTATTTGATAGCATACACAAGGAAGGCGTTATTCCGCTTGCCGCCGACCAAGAGGCAGGCACGGTGGAGTGTCTCGTGATCGCGCGCGACAGGCTGGTGGGCCGGAATTTCGAGCATCGATTATTGAGGATAGTCTGATCTGGACCACTGCCCCATGTTCCACCCTTCAAGATGCTTTGTTCGGTCCATTTGTTCCAACTTGCACAACAGCCCTGTTCCCAACCATCTGCTGGAGCCCAAAGGCGCCTGATGAGATGGCAAAGCACTCTCTTCAGTGGCCGCTCGCGCCGCTGTCTTATTCTGCCATTCCAAACCCACCTTGTTCGGCGCACGAATTGTCACGCTTCTCATGAACATACCACAACCGTGCAAACGGTTTAGTTTCTGTACTCCCGACGCGCGGAGCACCAGACTTCCGGAGCGATGCAGATCGGCAGCCAACTTTGCGGTAATTGGCCCTGTTCTTCAGTTGATCAAAGTAGTTAGGCCGGCGCTGCGGCGTTTGTCGGTGCCATCTAGATTCCGCGCGCGAGTGCGACAGTATCGAGCAAGATCGTTTTCGTAAGCTTACGCTAAGTTACCAGACTACAACTAGTTCTGCTACGACATGGCATGAAGCGCGGCAGACCTGCCGACCTGACCGAAGGACGCGTCCGCGACGGCGGTGCTCGACGTGAGAGCTCTCCACGGGTTCGCGGCTCGCGATCTCTAACTGGGCACGATCAATTCGGCTCGTGTCCTTTCGCGCTTGTCGCCCAAACCCGAGACGCTCGTGCGTGATCGGTGACGCGAGCTCCGGCGACGTTGACGGCACGCGATCACTGGGCCAGAGCGCGAGCATGCGCGCGAGCGTTGTCATTGTTGCCCATCGTCATGCCCCGGGCTTCTCCGGCAGGAAGAGTTTGCTGGGCATACCGAACCAGCACAACCAACGAATGCGCGATAGCCCTGGGCGACAGGGCGATGGGTTGGCCAGAACAAAGTCCTTCCGTTATAGCGACGGGCGACGAAGACCACAAAGTATCTTTGTGCGCAGCTACGGGCGCATCCAGTTAGGGCATCCGGCCTGCATCAATAGACCTCATTCGCGACGCCATCACACGCCGTGCCATCTAGCTAGCCGACCGCACGCGAGCGGAATGGTCTTCGACTATCCGGCGGTTCGCACCGTCGTATTTTGAACAAAAGTAGACGAGTGACCGACGTTCCCCCGCGTGCACCTGCCTTACCTCATGCCAGAACCTACATGTTGTGATAAGCACTGTTCCTAAGTGTGGACGAAACACTTGGAGTTTACGGTCGGTTGAATACACGACGAACTCACCGCCCTCGAACTCTGTCGCGAGCTGGACAATTACAGAATACTCGAAGTCGGGGTCGCTCTCAGCATCCAAATGGATACTAACGAAGGACCGAGGCGGCATGCGATGCACTTGGCATCGACGAATCACGTACTCCGATGACGCTCCGAAGATCCTTCTAAGCGCAGAGACCCGCTCTTTTCTTTCCAGCAGTTCGATGATCTGCGCTGAAGCTGTACCATTCACGTTGCTAGGATTATGGCCGGCGTGATCTAGCCGCACTCGTTTCACAAAAACATTGTGACAATCGCCGGCATCGCCCTTCCGAACCTGTTCTTCTGGAATATCGGACTGCAGCTGATCGATCCTCGTCAACTCGTCTTTGGTGAACAGCGTATCGGGGGCAATCAGGACCGTACCTTTATCTGCCAGCTCTGCACGGTATTTCGCGATGGCATCTTCTGAAAGCAGACCAAGTTTATCACTCATTGTGCGCGCCTTTCGGATTCACTCAAATTCGACTCTTCTAATCCGCCTGCAACGAGCGGATCGCCAGATCCCAATTCTGGCCGTCGAAATCATCTATTCTTATGCTTTCGATCGTCGCTCCATCTAGGCATCGAACATTTACGCTGAATCCTGAAGGATTCGATCGCGGCCGATAGAATGGCTTGATGCCGCAAACCGGACAAAACGTATGCCGAGCGATGTTCTTATTGAACTTGTATGTAGTGAGGAGTTCTTCGCCGCATTCAATCCTGAGCTTGTCGTCGGCAACGAGCATGTGCAAAAATCCAGACATTTCGCAGATTGAGCAATTGCACTTCACTGCAGAAATCTCTGCTGGCGCTCGTACGTAGAACTTGACAGACCCACAGTGACAGCGGCCACTGTGTTCAACCTCCGGCCGACCATCTCCGTCAAGCGAATCAATTCCGACTAGATTGCGGCACCACTCTAAGCTGAGATCATACGCCCGGTCGAATTCATCCAACAAACGGCTATTGCAGTCGGCAGGGACCAGTTCGCTAATGAGCCTGCTTGTCATCTCTCCGTGATATTTCTCCGCAGGATCCTCGCCGCCAACATGGACCTGGAAATACTCAAGATCGTTAGATCGAGCATCAAAGGTTATGACTAAAGTGGTCCAAAGTGCCTGGATCATTTCCGCAGCATGTAGCTCAAAGGCAACCATGTAGGCGCAGCGCATTATGGGGTCTCTCGACGACAAGCCATGATATAGCGCACGCAAGTAACGGCTCGTTCTGGCGCTGTAGTTAGGCTGTATTTCTCGGCCAAGTAGGCGCCACGCATCTCGTTTAAAGAGCTTTGAGTGGAAGTTTTCTGTGTTCAGAGTGCTGGGTAGCGCAGCGTTGCCGCCTTGTAGAACCCGACTATGACCTCCCGTTTCATCCCAGCAGATAAAATTTGCGACCACACTGGTCAGCTCAACGTCCCTCGGGAGGTCTCGATTGCGATGTATTGCGTCGAATATGAGATCCCTTTGCGATCCCGCCTGCAGGTACGGGAACGCTTGTGACATCGCCAAGTATTCTGGCAGCAGACTGGCAACCCGATCTTTGGACATCTCCGCAGCGAACGGATGGAGACCAAGCAGAGCCCGGGCTCGGCTAGCCAAGTGCTCGCCAACTGGTATCTCTGAAGGTTGTTGCAGCTTAGAAGGAGAAGCTTGGGATAACGTCATTCGAACCCGGGCATGCAGAGAGAGAGATAGAGAATTCAATGGCTTGGCAACGAAGCAATACGCAAGCTTAGCGAAAACACCTAAGCCAGGGGACAAGTTTCAGCGCGCCCTTTCCTTGCCGCTCGAGCCTGATTTGCCATGAGCGATAGACGCTTGCGTCGCATAGCGTTGATCTTCGCTTTTCCACGCTACAACCTGACGCTACGTGAGATTCAAGCACTTAATTACATATCCATATCGATGATGTGCAGCTGATGGTGAAAGCAGTGATCATCACCGAGCGCCGTCGCCGCACTTCTCTTCCAAATTATTGCAAACCTGACGTGGAGCACCATCAGTAGTGACCGCTCAACATTCTTGTTCGCATGCATTTCGCGATACGTCGTGATGGAATGATATTAGAAAGCCCACCAATTGCTTTGGTAAGGTCTCAAAGATCCGCTTGTCCCTTCTTTCTGCCACGTTTGCCTCCAAAGAAGCGTTCAAGACTTGCTGATCGCGCGCTTCGCGATCGGGGTTAGCGCTTGTGAAGGGAATTCCATGGTAAAGCCGGTTGTGATTGTGGTGGGTGCGGATAAGGGCGGGGTCGGCAAGACGACCGTGTCGCGGACGCTCCTGGATTACTTCAGCGCCAACAACGTGCCGACCCGGGCATTCGACACCGAATCGCCGCGCGGCACTCTGAAGCGCTTCCATCCCGACATCACCGAAATCGTCGACATGACGACGACCTCCGACCAAATGAAGATCTTTGATACGCTGAGCTCAGGGGTATCCGTCACTGTGATCGACGTCCGCGCGGGCTTGCTGTCACCTGCGCTCGCATCACTGCGCGACATCGGCTTCTTGGATGACGCGCGGTCCGGCCAGAGCACCTTTGCCGTGTTCCATATTCTGGGATCCTCGATCGCCTCGCTGGACGAGATTGCCGAGACCTCGCGTTTCATGAGCGGAGCCAGATATTTCCTGGTGAAGAACTTCATCAACGACACCCAGTTCTTCCAGTGGGACCAGTCGACCTACAACTCCTATTTCCATCGCATCAAGCACGCTACCGACCTGACCATCCCCAAGCTCAACGAGATGGCCTATGAGCAGGTCGAGGTCGCTTCCGTCCCGTTCCTCAACTTCGTCGCCAACAAGGGCCGGCACGATGACGCCACCAACTACTCGTTCGTGCTGCGCGGCTATGTTCGGCACTGGCTCACCAATGTCTGGAGCGAATACGACCGTATCAAGCTGACGGACCTGGTCGGTGCCAAGTCGGTGACGCGCGGCGGCGAAAAATAGTCGCCTCGTTCCGTCGCATGCAGAGCTGGATTATGCACGAACTTCGCCCGATATAGCTGCGATGTCAGCAACGCCCGTCTACGTCATCTGCTCTCCTACCCCGCAGGTCGGCAAAACCATGATCGCGCGGCTGTTGAGCGAGTTCTTGCTCTTGAAGAACGGCAAGGTGCTCTCCTTCGATATAAATCTGAGGGAGCCCTCGCTGCTCGATTACCTGCCCAATATCACCGAGACCGCAGACGTGATCGATACCTACGGCAAGATGCGGCTGATGGACCCGCTGATCGTCAATGACGGGTTTGCCAAGGTGATCGATCTCGGCTTCCACGCCTTCGACGAGTTCTTCAAAATGTGCGAGGAGATCGGCTTCATGAAGGAGGCGCAGCGTCGCCGCGTTGCGCCGGTCATCCTATTCGTCGCCGACACCAACCGCGTGGCCGCGCGCAGCTATGAGATGCTGCGGCGGCACATTCCGCCACGGGCGCTAATCACCGTCCACAATGAATTCGTGCTGCGGAGCCAATTGCCAGAGGCGTTGGACCGCGGCCACGTGCTCCATTTCAGCGCGTTGCCAGTATTTCTGAAGATCTATATCAACAGACTGCGTTTTTCCTTCACCGGCTATCTGCGCCAAGAGAAGGATTCGTCCAGCGAGCTGCATCAGTGGATCCGGCGGAACTACACCATCTTCCGCGATCTCGAATTGAGTCTGATGGAGCGATCGTCTTGAGCCGGAGCTCAATGCAGCGGGCTCCCATCGCGCACGAGCTCATTGAAGTGCGATCGGATCGCTTGCATCCATGTCCGGTCTATGGTGCGGTTGGTTAACTGCCGGCCACGTTTCGGCGATGCGTGGCCTACTCAACCGTGCAACCTGTCGGCCGATGAGCTCCGCGCATCTGCTCACATACCAAAGCCCCATCTACCTGCTCGTCCGTTGCGGTTGCAACAGGACAGCAGCATTTTGGAAACTCACGCTCGTACACAGCGTCAGATTGTACGTTCTCAAACACAACGAGACAAACTGCCCATGTGCCCGGCCAGCGGCCGGCGACAAGGATCACAGAGTTTAGAAGAGGACTGTCATTAGCTCAGACGATACCAGTATGATCGCAGAATGACGGCCAACCCAGCACAGCTCCTATTCCACGTGCTCATCGGCTCCGTTTAACACTTTTGGGTCTCTGGCAAGGTTGTCGCTAGGCATCTTTTTCGCGTGGCGACGTCGCCATGCAGCGAGGCGACGACGGAGCGCCGGCGTACCGGACCTGTCCAAAGCCGCGTCTAAGTCGACGCTATTGCACAGACGTAGGGATGTGCGTTGCGAGGTTCGCCGATCCGGGCAAGCACAGGTTCTTTGCATTAGTGTATCCGACCTGTGTTTAGTGTGCTCGGGGCTATCATGGTTGCTAACAATGCGATCTGATTAGCGGTGGCCACCAGTGTACGCATGCGCTGGAAAGACCGGTTCCCCACGTCGTCTTCATCCTGTCCTCGACCTTGCAGGGCGATCCCCATGAATCGGCCCTTCGCTTGTTCGGAATGCAAATTGGGATTTGTGCCATGGCGCTGATTTCCAGTACGTCAGGACGAAACAGTCGAGGATGCCTCGGCGCGGATCTTCAGACGCCAGGAAACACAGGCCGTTAGTGTCGGAACGTTCGGAACGGCCAACTGCGCCGCGATATAGGTGCGGATCCCGCCCGCCGTGCTTTGAGAACGATTGCTTGAACAATGCCGGTCTTCGCCTTTTAGTCGAGCCGGCGGTACAGCTCTTGCCAACGAGAGACCGAGTCCGCCAAGCTTTTCCCGATCTTCAGAAGATGCCCTGCGAAATAGAACAAATTGTTTCCGCGGCCGCTCGGCATGATCCGACGGCGCGAATGTCGCGGATGGGTCCGTCACGATAGCGCCTCGATCCGCGCAAACAACATCGCGGCTTCGGATGGTCCAAGCCCAACGACGCCTACGAAGCTTGCTGGCGGCATCGGAATGTCCTGGTTGATCGGCTTCCAGAGATGGAGACAATACCGGCTGTTATTCACGTACTGCGACTGAGGCGGATGCAGTTGCATTACACATTCCTCTTCATCCCAAAACAGGTCTTTGACGAAACACATCTCTTCCCAGTTCGGACAACGCCGCGGCGTCGAGACGGACACATGCTCCCACCCTGGGCGGACAAATCCAATGATCTTGAGTTTACATCCGCAATGCCCTTGCACAAAGAAGTGACCGCAAGGACCTGAACCCGGCGCGCTGGCAAACTGGCCATGTCGTACGCGGCCAGCCTCAAGTTTTTCCCCAATTTGCGCTCTCACTAGCCCCTCCCCACCTGGCAGGTGCCTTTGAAATCGACGTGGACCACATTGTCCTTGGAATCCTCTATCGCCTCCAGCGAGAACTGCTGCGCAATATCTGAATTCGGTCCTTCCGTTTGCATTATCTTCTGGATCTTCAAAAACCCGTTGCGCAAACCATAGATGTAGATCATCTCACTTTCTCCTACCAACGCCCGTGAGCACACGCCGCCAGGCCCGTTTCCGATGTCAGTACACCCCCCGGTGCGCCGGACAGGGTTCCATCTCCTTCAGCCTCGTCTCAATGAAGGCGTCAGCTTCCGCACGTATATGCTCGATCTGGTCACAAAGAGGTTTGTCGAGCAGGGTTTTGCTTTCAGCATCGATTCTCCTTTTCGATGGCGCGCGGCAAGTTGCCATAGTGCACGGTGGGGGTCCGGAAAGGACCCGCCTAGCTCAAAAGCAGCGCGCGGCGAGCTCCTTTCGCCCGCACACTCGGTGGCTCAATTTGAGCGAGCCGCGTTGAACACCTCGATCATGGCGCAGTCCGGCCAGGCACCGCCCAGAGCACTGCCATGTGCTCATCGACGGCCACAAGTCATCGCGATCCAGCACCTCTGGTGCGAGATGCCCCGGATCGAACGAACTGTGCCGCGTCGGCGACCGGGGCGGGTAGATGATGATTCAGCTAACGCCTTTTCACATCGTCAAAGCTGGCTCGGGACGAGCTCTCCAATGTAATCGCAACGAGGATCTTTGCTCCGTACTCTGCGTCATGGCTGACGAAGTGCTTGGGCAGCTGGGCGAGTCATGGGGCCGGAGGCCGCGATTCTGCCGGTCTGATGCTGCATCTCGATCTAGTACTGCTCATTCTTAAGCCTTTCGCTGCTGGCCGAGCCTGAAACAGTGCCAATGCGTCATCTATGTGGCGAAACTTGATTTGCGTTGAGAGCCCGAATAGAGCTCGCACTTGGGCGCCGCTGCACCACGCGGCTGCGGGCATCAGGCCGTTCAACCCGGCGGAAGGGAGTTTCGGACGCGGAGGTGCCTTTCGAGTGCGCGGGTCGGTCGCAGGTTTGAATGTCATCCGTGAGGACGCTTGGTGAACACTGGACGGATCTATCCGCATCGCCTGAGCAAATTTTGCCGAGTGGCGGCTCTTCGCAGTTTTAGGTTAGTGCAAGTCGTGAGCGCCCTCAGAGATCGTTCGGAGGCGGACGAACCCGTTTAACATCAATGGATGGTCTAAGGCGTAGCCCGGAGCAGCGAGATTCGCAGGTGGCCCGTACCTCTCAGCGAGCACTCTCGACGTGTCGGCGAAGTCGCCCGCTTCAATGAAGCTGGGCACGATGCGCCCGGCACCCAAAGCAAAACACCGCAAGTCCGCCGCAGATGCTGGCCGTTTGGCGGCACGAGGTTCCGGCGGCATTTGCTCTTGTCGTACGAGCGCCATGTCCGGTTGACGACACGACGTGGGAAACCTGACTACAGCGGCTAAATCATTTCGCCGGTGCCGCGGCAAACACGTTGTTTTTCTCTCTTCGATGATTCTCACAGCACTTTCTCGTCCGGCACGCCGATTGCTGAGATGAAAACCGCTGCAGCTAGAGGCGGCGCACTGGTCAATGTCCCAGGAGTTTAGATTGAGATTTGGTCTACTGACCTTGATCGGCATTAAAGCCGATCCGTAACTGCACAACCGCCAGATATCGATGTGGCAGTCGTCACGAACTTCACCGAATCGACTGAGGTCGCCGCGACGATCAAGCTGACGACCCCGGTTATGAGACAAGCTTTGAGCTTCGGCGCGGAGCGGAGGGGGCAATACAGCCGCATCTCGCAGGCGCGCCATTCCAGAGCGATCAGGCTTAGCAGCCTAACGACCGTGTTTCCACCAGCGTCGGGACGCTATTCGCCTGATTTGATGGTCTTCAATACTGATCAATTAGCCAACTCAAGAATATGGTACGAACAACGCACTGGCGCAAACAAAGACTGCGCGTGATTGAAGGCGGCAGAGCCGGTATCGCATCGCGTCCTGATGCTTCGCAACCGGCAACATGGAATTTCTGGCCCCTTGTGGCGATCCTCCTTAACGCGCTGCTCTGGGCCGGCATCTACTGGGTGATCAGTGCGTTCTCATGAGCGAGACGGTTCCGGCCAGCAGTTCTGAACGTGCCGGATCTGCACGACGTTATTGAATCTGCCGCGCTCAAGAAGATGCCCGCGATAATTTGTGTGCCCCTCATCCGACACTTTTGTTGTTGCGCACCGCTGGTCTGGGCATTGGTCTCCATCGCACCGAACCGCAGCGTGCTGGTCGAACTGCCAGCGCCACCCAGGCGACATAGCTCTGCTGGCTCAGCATGCGGGTGTTCGAAAGCGCGAGCATCTTGATCTTAGCCGATGCGTATACCCGAATTCCCGACCGCAACGCACTTCCAGAATGTTTATACTGAGACTATTGACGTTGTCGAACGCGCGTTTTGAAGCGGATCGTTCACCCGGCGCTACCACTGCGCTAGCGCCGCCGGTCCGCTTGCCTATTGCATCGCGCCACTAGGCCGGCAGCTCGATCGACGGAGCAACGTAATCTGCACTTACAGCACGCCCGCCGAGCAACGCGACCATGAATCACGAATGAGAGCAGACTCGCGCTCTTAACAATGCCTTTAAGCAAGTGCGCGTCCTCGATCACTTTTCGCAATGGCGCACCCGGATTTCCAATGGGCTCCCGGAGCTTTCGTTTGCGTGAATTTCACTATGACACGTGGCGCGTTGAACAGTGACTTGAACCCTAGTGCGATTTGATCCATCCATCTGATATCTGCCAAACAGCAAGGAAATGCCCGACGCACCCGGGGGAACGGATGCGTCGGGCCCCAACCCGGGCTGGTTGGGACATGGGGGGATCCATGCCCAAGACTAATCATGCAAGTGATATGCCGCTAAGCTATCCATGTGCGTCCAGCCGGCGAGCCGCTGAGCGATATTGCAGCATTGAGAATTGTGCGCCCATTTCCACACGGCCAACGACAGACTGTCGGGAATCGAACAAACGTATCATCGAACGAGGAGCCAGATCCGTCTGTTTTCAACCCATCGCATCTCATGCGACTCGATGCCGGAGATCGCCAGTCATTTGGGCGCTCTCAAGAGCGCCGCATCGATTCCGCGGCGCGTTAGGGCGGCTACGATCTACTCGACGGATTGGATCGCGACAGGCGCTCGTCGTAACGCACGCAGACGTAAAACGCTTTCTGCTGGCAAAGCCTTGTGTACAACGATCGGCGCACACGATGTACTCCGCCACGCATTGCTCTTGCACTTATCAGGAATTCCGCCGACAGCAGGCGTTGGGGTCCCTACTGCAATCTGGATCGGAAATTTTCCCGTGTTGCTGATAGTGTTCGAACCCCAATACACAATTGTTACGCCGGGAGGTCTAACTCCGTCTGTAAAACGCTGATTGTTGCGTGCGCGACAAGTGTTCCAAATCCCACAATGCAAGTAGAAATCGCGCCGCTGCGCCGATCATCCAACAATCGGCTAAATACGACTAAGACCAGGTGATGCGCCTGAGCGTCCCTCCTCCTATGCTGAAAGCCATGAAAAAGCCCGACGCACGCTGCCGGGTACGAGGTGCGTCGGGCCAGTGGGTTATCGGCGCGGTACCAGACCGTGTCGCCCACAGACCACGTATTGCAAACCACGTGCCGCCCATCAAGCTACCGAGATGACTAGCCCGACCAGCCTTTCAACGGGGCGGGGCGTTCCTATTTGCAGGCGCGCGTGCGTACGGGTACTCTGCCCCGGCCTTATGCGCTATCCATCTCCCTTCCACGCTCGGGGTGCCACGGTATCCTACACGGCAGTCTCTAGACTTTTCTCCCCTACCGCTCTGGGCGTTTCAAGCGGTGGATTGACTTCGGTTACCTCAGAGTAACCAGGGCTCGGACGTCGAGGACAAGCTGCTTGCATGGCCGGGCGCGACATGCGGCAGACTGGCTGATAAAAGTCACCGGAAACCTTTAGCCGCTCTGAGCGTGAGCCACCTGGGACTTGTCGAGAAGCAGCGAAGCATTAAGAATGATTGGACTCTGCATCCCGGTCCTCTCTTAACGTCTGCCATTCTTCCGCTCGCCGGGCTAGCCGCTCATATTCCTTGGCGATTTTAACGAGCCTGTCTCTGGATCTGAAACAGCCGAGCGACTCCGCTTTGGTCCGCGTTGCTTCCGCCCGCTGACGCCAATGTTTCGCACCGTACAATGGGTTTTTCGATTTCATGTAGATGGTCATGCAATCGCTGGGCCAAGCAAGCGCGATCGCCTTCCGAACAGCAAGGCATCTGCAGAGAGAGAGAGAGAGAGAGAGAGAGAGAGAGAGAGAGAGAGAGAGACTACGTCTTGGGAATACCAAACGAAGCAGCGAACGCTAGCGGCAATGCCCTCGCTGCAAACAGACAATCCCTAACCGTCTTCCGACGGAAGTTGCCGTGATGTGTTGCAGCGTCACTCCTTTCGACCGACCGCCTCCCCGCGTCTGTCCACGGATCAATGTGCTTGTCGGCCCCTCCGCAAATGAGGTGAACTGCGAGTCGTATGTCAGTTTAGGCCTGACATTTGAGCCACATGTACGAGTCTCGACATATTCACACGTCGTTTCTCGATTGGGCTTGAATCGTACGTAGCGTCAGATTGTACGGTCTCAAAGCAAGTGGCGACGGCTTCCGGTTGTCACGAAAATCGTCCTGACAGGTACTAAACATTGCGAATGTCTCAAACGCCCAGTGCGAAACAGACCCCACCCACGAGTCTCTTGCCAGATGGATTGCTGCCTCAGCGTCCCACTGCGCATGAGGGAACGCCCGGATAGCTAAGGGTTCAGCGTGTCTCTTAGCGGCCATCGCAACGCCGCTCCGCGGTCCTTTCCCCCTGCGTTCGTGGCGTAGGGTCTTATCGGTCGGCTGCCAGGTACAACAACACTGATAATGGACTTCGGCACAACATCGGAAGCTCAACATGTCAATTTCTCTCGCGATTCACCTGCAACTGAGCCGGTCTCTTTCGATCTTGATTTCGGTTGCGAGCGCCGCCGAGGTTGACATTACGGTGGTGGGACCGAGCGCCGCAAGCAGCACTGAGATCGGCGTGCCGGCCGGCAAGAGTGCTTTTCGGCCATCGATGCTTTCAGTGGCTGCGGCGCGTTCCCGATAGGAAGGCCATATTGCGCATCGCGCAGAAAGGGCAATACCCCAGGATGTTCCAACTAAACGAGGATATAATGAATCAAAAGCAGCGCACGCGTGGGTCTTGGATCTACAGAGCACATTACTGGGCAGCAGTCCCTATTGTTGCTCTACTGACGACAACAGCTCTATGCATCGAACGGGCGAGTGCGCGAGATCAGTCGGCGACAGCGGAGGAGCAACAGGCTTGCACACCGAACGTGTTTCGCTTTTTGTAGCAGCCGCATACCGGATCCGGACGCCATCGCAGCCTGTCTGAAGGTCAAGTTGTCAAGCTTGAGTGACCAATGTCGCTACGTGATATCAGTTCGAGATGCTGCGAAGGCAAACGCACGATCAAAATGAGTTGCCGCCAACAAGCCGGTAAGCTTTGATTGGCCCCGTCCGGACTAGTACCCAGCCTCATCTGGCGTGCGGTAGCGCCGATCATGTCGCACTTCAGGTGCTCGGCGACGCGTTCGGAAACATGGGCTACTGCGACTTATTGCGAAAGCTTGCTTCCGGGAACCAGAGGCAGATCATCTCGTGGCCAGCACCCGATGCCGGGCGTCGTCGTTACGATCAGGGTTTCACTTAGTAATCGGGTTCAGCAAGCACGGCGCTGATGATAATTGAGGGTATGAAGTTGGAGACGGTCATAAGTTTTCAACAGGACGGTGTCGCCGACCGAATTCACTTCAAGGACGGCGAGAGCTTCAGAACGGCGTTCGTTCTTAACGTCTTGTTCGTCGCTAAGATCTTCTACTTCAAGAGGTACGCATGAAACACTTTGTCATCAGATCCCGATAGCCATGGTTGCTGCGGGAGAGCTAGCCAGCGGAGGTCCGCCGCACGCCCATTCCACTTTTCTCATTCCCTCGCCCAGACTGTTCTCAATTGTCCAAGCGAGACAGCCGAGGGTTCCTCAATGCCGGCCTGCATTTGGCAGGCTGTGTCCTTCTGCCCAAACCGCCTTTAGGTTGCGCGAAAGTGCATTTTGAAAATGCCGGTCGTTGCCGCCTGCCAAAGACGCTTAAGCGAGTAATCCACTGATGTCATCCTCTTCAAACAAGATCGCGCTCTTTATCGATGGCGCCAATCTTTACGCGACCGCCAAGACGCTCGGCTTCGATATTGATTACAAACGCCTGCTCCAGGAATTCCAGAGCCGCGGCACGCTGCTGCGCGCCTGCTACTACACGGCGATGGTTGAGGATCAGGAATATTCGTCGATCCGTCCCTTGATCGACTGGCTCGATTACAACGGCTACACCGTGGTCACCAAAGCGACCAAGGAGTTCATCGACGCCTCCGGCCGCCGCAAGCTCAAGGGCAACATGGACGTCGAGCTCGCGGTTGATGCTATGGAGCTCGCGGAGCACATCGACCAAATGGTGCTGTTCTCCGGCGACGGCGACTTCCGCTTCCTCGTGGAGGCGGTGCAGCGCCGCGGTGTGCGAGTCACGGTGATCTCGACCATCTCGACCCAGCCACCGATGATCGCCGACGAACTGCGCCGGCAGGCCGACGCCTTCATCGATCTTGTGGAGCTGCAGTCGAAACTGGGCCGAGATCCGTCCGACCGTCCGGCGCCGCGCGAGTCGGCTCACCATACGTCGCCATTCCTGCAGCGCGCCACGGTGGCGCCTGGAGGCGGCGATGACGACTTCGACAATCGAGACTTGCTGAGGCCACAGTGAAATAAGGTTCAGCAAGAGCACTCAAGGGCTTGAATACCACCTAGCGTCAGGTTGTAGGCTGCGAATCCGACAATGACCTATCGTAGCCTACACAACACAACCCTCGATAGGGGTCGGCTGTGGCGGCAGGCTTCCCTGCGCACGAATGGCAACTCGCCGCTATGATCGCAGTCTAGGTGCCGTGCACACGAATGCTAATGTGCAATTGATAGCTGTTCGAGTCGAACTTTCGGTAATGAAGAGGGAAGGACGCAAGCTTATGTAGGACCTAAGGGGTTCCGCATGCCGGTCCGCGGAGCAAGACCGAAGCGGGGAAAAGAGGAGATCCCAGTCTCGGCCGATGACTCGGCCTGTCCTGCTGCGGGATCGCCGTGGTCTACCGTCACCTTGGGGTATCTAAATTATCGTCTTTAGTAGGTGACTGCGGTCATGATTGGGGGCTTTCATGAAGCAACTGCGATTTGAGCAGATGGATACGGAGGAGCTGTGGGCTTTGCATCTTCGGGTGTTGCAGGCTTTGGATGAAAAACTGAGTGCCGAGAAGGCCGTGCTCGAGCAGCGTCTGAAGCAGCTCAGGGAAAGGTCGGCCGCACCGGCGCCGGGCGCCTCCGAAGTCAGGAAATATCCCGCGGTTTTACCGAAGTATCGTAATCCGTCAGATCCTTCGGAGACGTGGTCGGGCAGGGGCAAGACCCCGCGCTGGATAAAGGCGGCGCTGGCATCCGGCGGCAAGCTGGGAGATTACAAGATTTGAATCCCGAGAGTTTCCATCGGCGACGTTTCGCTGTCAGGGCATAATTTCGGAGCCTGGAGGGGCGCTAATGACAGGTCTACCGGGTCGCAGAGGACATTGAGGCCGTCGCCATGGCGCATAGCATGGACGTGCTGGTCGAGATCCATAACCGCGCGGAACGCGATCGCGCCCTCACCTTCGCTCGCCCAGAATTGGCATGAACAACCGCAACCTGCGCACCTTCGAGACGAAACTTGCGACCAGTGAGACGCTGGAACCTCATTACCATAGACTGCCTGATCGTCGGCGAAATCAGTATCTTCGCACCGGCCGATCTCATGCGTCTTTCGCGATTCGCCATTCCACCTTCCTGGTTGGCCAGAGTCTGACGAGGCAGGCCAATGTGACAGGCGGAACGCGTGTGCTGCTCTCGCCCGGAGCGAGCCTTGAGACAGGGGCGCTCTTCCAGCCGAGCTGTGTTCGCTCGCAAGGTTGCTCACCGCGGACGGCATTGAGGCGCCGCGTCGTTCGAGGACGACCACATCAGTATTCAGAAAGCCCATCAGCACCGACGCCGCGCTCTCTCGCATTCTGACGAGGCGAGCTGCGGGCGAGAGACATGGTCAGCATCGGTGGACGAAATGCACAGCTTCAACAGAAAACCGTGATCCAACTAAGACGGCAAAGGTAAGTCATGAAAATGCTTCACAAACCGAGACGGAGCTTTGTCAGATGGAGGCGGCGCAGGCCCAGCGGCAACTCGCATGTCAGGCTAGAGGCCAACGGAAAGAATTTTGTCGAGCGGATCGAGGCCAGAGCGCCGCGCGACAATGGACCGCCGCTTGGACCGCAGACGCCGGCGCTACGTGCCCGGCCGAGATCGTCGACATATCCGCCCGGATCGCTTGCACGCTTTCGCGCCAAAGGAGACACACAATGATGTCCTGGCGAATGACCATGGTACTCGGATCGATCGGAAACATCGAACGTATCCTTGGCAAATTTCGGGAACTGATCGATACAGACGATTCGATCTCACCCGAGCTGCGGAGTGCGCTGCACACTACACTGGATGGGCATCTTCTGTCCGAGAGAGAGCGCCTTCTCAAGATTGTCGGCGAGCAATAGGGCGAGGCTCATCGCGAGCCAAGCAATCTCCGCATGGCGCAAGCGTCCGAAACCAACTACCAGTCCGCAAGTGGGCTATGAGCCACCAATTGCCTCCCGATATGAACGAAACTAAGTCCATCGGCCAGATCGAGTTTCGCTAGGCGATAGGAAATCTGGCGAGCTGCGCCGCCATTGTTGGGGCCGGAAAGACGTTGGGACGCCGCGGGTTAACGGTAACTTCTCTTACCTCGAACTTCATGGAGCTGCCTTGCTTGCTGGTCGGCATTAATGACTGCTCTGAGACTCTCACGATGCGATACTCGCCAGCGGCCGCTTTGGCGTCAATCTTCTCGGCGGCGATCAGCGGGAGCTCGCACTGAGCTTCGCTTGCTGGGATGGTGCCGGAATGTCCGCCGCTTCGATACAGCGCCGTGAGATCTAGGCGTTCTCGACGTACCAATTCTGCAAAGGCAGTGTGCGTGCTCGAATGCGTCTTGCATCGCCCGCCATAGAATCTTTATCGGCGGCATCGAGTGACGCGACCAGGTTAAGGCAATCCACTCAACTTCCGGTGCGAGCTTCGAACGTTACCGCACGGCTCAGTGACGCTTCTCGCCATGCGGTCATTAGAAGCGAACTGGGGCTATCTCATCTTCCCGAGCCACAAATATGGAGTAGCATACTCGCCCGGCAAGCGGCGTGCACTTGGCGGAGCCCTCGATTTACAGGTCGCTTAATACCCATAAGCGAACAGCATGATTGCGGCGAGAAGATTCGCCTGAGAGAGACCCGACACCGCGTCAGCTGAACCCCTCACAAAGGCGGCACCTTAAGATCGCCCGCTAGCAACGACCGATGCTTTGAGGAATGGCGTTGCTTCCTTCAATTTTCGTATGATCGTTGCTCCTGGAGCCGACGAGTTGGGACATATTTTTCTACCAGCGCCCTAAAGGGACTTGAATCGTACGTAGCGTCAAATTGTACGGTATCAAAGTAGGCAGCACCGGTCCACGTGTCCCAGCTCCTCAAGAAAGTAACGATAGTCGAAAAACAGCAGACGTGATTCCTAGTGCGCTTGCTGGAGCCGCCTGTTTCGCGCGTGTGACGGCTTGCTCCTCCGTGCCAGCACACAACCAGCTCAGGTCGAAGGCTTTTGTTATGTCCGCACAGATCACTGGGAGGTGATATGCCGACTAAACGCAGAAAGGTCGAGCTTTGGCGGCAAGCCTCGCTCGCCATGACCGGCACGACATTCCAAGAGATTGCCCGTTACTTCGGAGCGGCAACGTGAAAAACCCCGACGGTTCTAAGAAGGTCTTGTGTGGCGAGCCTGTATTGCGAGGGCCGCGCACGACAATGTCGTCTTGGTGCTCTTATCACTACGATCAGATGCACTCAGCTCCTGTCGAGCAGTACGTGAGCAAGAGCCTATTCCCGATTCGCCCTTCCAAGCAAAAGAAACGCGCGGAGCTCAAATTGTTTGTGTCCACCCATGGCGCCTCGGCAGGCTTTGGCCGAGCCGGAGCTTAACTTAGGTCCATCATGGACGTGTAGAAATTGCGTCGCAGGCATCCGTCGTGCGTGGGTACGTCAGCTTCTCTCGCCTTTTCGCAGATCGCGCAAGCTGCCATCATTCTGGCCGGTGACTCGATGCGGCCCTCAAGGATAAGAGCACGGCGATGACGAACCCGGGCGCGATCGAACAGGCGAGCCAGCACTGGCTAGCGCAGCATGTCCCGACCACGCTTCCCGCTGACGCGCATAGGAGCCCCGCGCCCATACAAACCCGGAATGTAACGTCGATGCTGGCGCCACACAGCGTCGCGTCATCCTTGTACCCGTCGGCCGGTGTTCGCCTACAAGGTGTACCGCAAATATGCCGAGTGCGAGCAAGCGCACACGACTATTACTATGGTCCCAGCAGCTGGCGTGTTCGGCAGCGAGCACCAAAGTGGCCGAGCGAAACTTTCGGTGTTGAATCGCCGCCTCATGATCGCTCGCTCCTGAAACGCCACTTGACGCAATGATACCGTGGTCCAGCTCTTCCAAGGAGGTGGAGCGCCCTGCCTTGATCGCGTTGGGAGGGATTTAGTGCATTCATCGTTGGAGGATGGCAATAACATTAAATGCCCCCGGATCCCCTTCATGCGACGGTTCTTAGTCATAATTTACTCCGCGCTTATGCAGCGACGGCCTCTCGACCAGCGCGATCTGCCTGGCTTTTCCTTTAGCGATTCACGTCTATCCGGACGATCACCATGGCCGCCGTGCTGGTAAGTCCGACCTCTCCGCCTCCGGCGCGCTGTTGACGCGACTGAAGTTCTGTATCGCCTTCGAGACGAGCTGCTGTCGGGTGAGAAGAAAATTTTGCGGCTGCGTATGCAGCAGCGATAGCACGTCACGCCTTTTCGCGTGCTTAAAGGATCCATCCAGCATTTTCTTGTATAGTGAGAGGCTATCCCATCTCATGAGATCGCCGCGCGACTTCACGCGGAAGATCGCTTCCGCGGCAATTCTCCCTGAGATCATTGAAACATTCCCGCCTTGGTGATCGATGGTGTCGTTGGGCTGGGCGGCATCCCCGACAACCACCCAGCCCTTGCCATAGAGCCTAGGTATGGTGTTGTAGCCGCCTTTGGAAATGAGGTGTGCGGAGTATTCTCTAATATTCGAGCCGTCGATTAGCGGTACGATCGACGGGTGACGCTTGAAACGGTCGAGTAGCTCGTAGGCTGTTTCTCCCGTGCGCTGGAACTCGGAGACTAAGCAGCCGATCCCGAGGGAGATGCTCTCTCTATTCGCGTAGATGAAACCTACGACCGTCATGCCGCGCGAGATGTTGCCGACGGCCTCGATCACAACGCCTTTGTCGCCCTTGAGATTGAGACGGGCTTCGATGGCCTCGCGCGGCAAACAGTGCATTTCTTTTACTGTCAGCGCAACCTGATCGGGCTTCGGCCTTTCGCGCAAGCCCGCACGCGTGCCGAGCAAGCCATTAACGCCTTCGGCGAGCACCACCACATCGGCGTAAATTATGCCAACCTGGCGGTCGGTACGCACACCAATGACACGGCCACGGCGGTTCTGTGACAGCTCCGTAACGTTGGTTTGGCACAGGACGGTGGCACCCGCCTCCCTTACCTTGGAGGAGAACCATTTGTCGAACGGGGCGCGGATAATGGTGTAGCGGTTGGAAGGCCCGTAGCTGAAATCGTCAAAGCGATAGCGCAGCCCCATGCGGGAGCAGTCATCCAGCATCCAGAACCGCTGCTCGGTTACATGACGCTCGAGCGGTGCATCCTTGCGGAAATCCGGGATCAGCTCGGCCAGCATGTCGGCATTCAGGATTTCACTCTGCACATTCTTAGATCCGGAGTATTCGCCGCGCTCGAGCTGCAGCACCTTCAAGCCGCGCTTGGCCATGGTTAGCGCCGCAGCGTTGCCGGCCATTCCGGCGCCGACTACGATTGCATCGAACCTATCGTCGATCATGGGCGTTCTCCTTCGTTCAGTTGCGCCGTTTGGAATTCCTGCCTTCTTCCGAGCCGGTCGCGAATGCGGCGATGGCCGCGCACGCAATGCGGCTGTGAGCGACGGCCATAAACTGGCTCGCGTCGCTGGCGCTACCGATGCGTGAAGAAAGATCGGCGTGTTGTTGCCGATGATCAGGTCGGTGCCTTCGACGCCGACACGATGCTGGGTGCGCCGGAAAAAACCGGGAGGCGATATACAGACTCGGCTTGCCGTCTTGCCGGCTTGCCCTATTTGCCCGTCGTACGTGAGACGGCCCTTCTGTACCGACGGACGCGAGCGCCATATTCGGCAAGCGCTGCGCCGAGCTGGCGATTGTCCGGGGTACCCTAACCCCAAACCGCGGGGAACTAAGACGCCGGCATAGGCGAGATTGGATTCAGCGGATTCGCGGCCAGGTATAAACGATAGCATTTTGGCGACGAGGCCGGCTTTGAGCAGATCCACGGAATAGATGATAACAGTGCCAAGATCGCGCGTGACGCGCTCGGGCATTGCCATCACGCGCGGGCGTACGGTGGCCATTTGCGGTCCTATTCATTTTGTAGATCGTGCACGGCAGCGAGGTGCTGCCGGCAAGCAACGTGGCCGTCACGGAGCCGGTCAGATCGCAGCCGAACGTCGTCCGGGATGGCAGGATTGTCGGCCTGTGGGAGTTGACGGCGTCGATCAGCGCCTTCGTGTAGAACTCCTTGCGATGCTCCTGCTGCACATTATAGACCAAGTCGGCATACACCATGTCGGCGCCGTAAGAGGATGCGCGCGCGGCATTGCGCATCGCCTCGCGCTCGAGGCGGAGCGCGACGGCTGCGACATCGACCTTCAGCTTTCCCGCAAGTTTCCGGTCGGCTCCCATCAGCTCCCAGGATATGGGATGCACGTCGCCGCGCCCCTGCTCAATGCCTACCCAGAAATGGTTGTCGGCCTTGAAATGCTCCGCGTTCTTCTTGACGGCAGCGCGCCCTTCCCTAATCGACGCGGCAGCTTTTATTGCAGTGCTCATCGCTAAAACTGCTTCAGATCAGGGATCGCCGGTCAGGGCTGCAAGGTCGGCTTCAAGCCTCGGCTGGTACTTGAACATGGCGTCAATTAATGCTTCCGCCGGTTGCTCGGCAGGCTCCACCAATACGGCCTTCTCAGCGCGCGCAGTTGGCGCGAAGACCCGCTTGACGACCGTTGGCGAGCCCTTGAGACCACATTTTGAGATGTCTTCGACATCTGCGTGCTGCGCGCTCCATTTCACGATCTGGGCCCGGGCGGCACGCAATGCATCCGCCATGGCGCCGCGGCGGATCTGGTTGGTCGCCTCCAGCATGGTAATAAGACACGGCAGTCTCGTACGCAGCACCTGGACGCCGCCTTCTGAGCGCCGTTCCGCTTCAATCGTGCGTGCGGCGAGATCGAGGGCTCTGATCTTGGCGACGTAGGTGAGCTGTAGCACACGAAGCCGCTTCGCGATGCCGGGCCCAACCTGCGCGGTGTCGCCATCGATGGTCTGCTTGCCCGTAAAGATGAGGTCGGGCTGGCCGTATTCCTTGCCGATTTTGCGGATGGCAGTCGCCAGTGCGTAAGTCGTCGCCAATGTGTCGGCGCCCGCGAAGCAGCGGTCGGTGAGCAGTACGGCGCGATCGGCGCCAAAGGTCAGTGCCTTACGTAAGGACTCCTCGGCCGACGGCGGCCCCATTGTAAGGACGGTGATCTCGCCGCCAAATTTATCGCGCAGCTCGAGCGCGGCTTCCAATGCAAACAGATCGTAAGGATTGATGATGGTCGGCACCCCCTGGCGCATGATCGTGTTGGTGACGGGGTGCACACGGATCTGCGCGGAGTCAGGGACCTGCTTGATGCAGACGACATTGTGCATGTGCTTCTCCAGGCGTTACGTGGGCCTGTGAACGAACAGCAAGCCTCGTACCATTGCAGCGATTTCGAAAACGGACAGCAACACAAGGGCTTGTGCGAGGCTCATGACAATGTCGGCAACGTTCCCCAGCGCCAGAATTGCGACATTCGTCGTGAATGCGACAGCTACCGCCATTGATTAACAAGAGCGCGGCCGACCCGGGATGCGCTTCCCCTCAATGCATTAGTAGATCCGCTCCCGTAGCGGAGCTGCATAGCTCACGAGCGACTGTGACCGCCTGAGCCGATTCGTACTCCATGATACTTCGAATCACAGGAGCAAATCGCCCTCTGCGTCTCACTGAGGTGAACGCATCTTTTGAGATTCGGCTCTGCATGAGCTCACGCTAGCAAACTCAAATCTCGTATGCATAGCGGACCGTCGTTCAGATCACGAGGCGGCTTGTTTGACGCGCTCAGGCGAACCGCGCTATTAGAAACGCTTGATCTCGATACCGTATTTCCTCAGCGCGTATCCGATTTGACGCGGCGTCACTCCAAGCAGGCGCGCCGCCTTTGCCTGCACCCAGCCTGACCTCTCCATAGCCGCGATAACGCGCTCGCGATCGACCATGTTCGCACCGCTGACGAGAGGTGCGCCGGCAGGCGCCAGCGGAGCCTGCTCGCTGCCGCCGGGCGAGACCGCAAACGCCGCCGATGGAGCAGCCTGGAATGTGGCCGGTTTCGCGGGCACTGGTACAATTGGGCCCGGCTGCAGCGCTATCTCATCCGATGCGCTCTTCCACAGAATCGCGGAAAGGCACTGACCGTGGCAACAGGCAAAGTCGTCTCTGACAATCGATGGTCCATGGGCGAGCGTCGCTGTCCGCTGCACGCAGTTTTCGAGCTCGCGGACATTGCCAGGAAAACCGCAGTTCATCAGCACTCCAATCGCACTCGCATCGAATGTCAACGTACGGCCGTTTTCGCTGTTGAAATTCTTAAGAAACTGAGCAGCGAGGAGCGGAATATCACTGCGCCTTTCGCGCAGCGGCGGCAGCAGCAAGGGGACCACACTAATACGATAATAAAGGTCGGTTCGGAACTCGTTCCTTGCCACCGCCTCTTCTAGGTTCTTATTCGTCGCGGCGATCACGCGAACATCGACCTTAATGGTCTGATTACCGCCGACGCGCTCAAATTCCTGCTCCTGCAGCACGCGCAGCAGCTTTGCCTGGAACGAGGCCGAGATCTCCCCAATCTCGTCTAGAAACAGGGTCCCCTTGTCGGCGAGCTCGAATCGACCTTTACGTGCATTGAACGCGCCGGTGAAGGCGCCCTTCTCATGGCCGAACAATTCGGATTCGAGGACCGTCTCAGGGAGTGCCGCGCAATTGAGCTTTATGAACGGCCGCTTAGCGCGGGCCGATTGCTCGTGAATGGCCTTAGCGACCAGCTCCTTCCCTGTACCGGATTCGCCGCGCAACAGAACGGTGCTATTCGACTTAGCTACAACAGCGATCTTCTCCAGCATCGCGCGCAGCGCCGGACTGTCGCCAATGATCCCCTCGACACTAACCTTCTTCCCCTCCCGCACCGGGTGCTTTAGCTCGGACAACTGCTTCTGCAGCCGGTCCTTCTCCGCCATAAGTCGCTCGCGATCGCACCCGAACAGTCGATGCAGCTTTACCGTCTGACCGACCAGGTCGGCGATCATGGTAAGCAGCCTGACGTCGTAATCGAGCCGGATACTTGACCTGCTGTCCAAAAGGCGGTCGATGGTCAGCGCACCTACGACTTTCGCATCGATGCGAATAGGAACCCCGATGAATGAAACCGGAATGTCGTCGGAGGCCCCAAGCACATCCAGGTCGGAAGCACTAAAGGCAGAATGCAGCGTGACGTTCTCGGCGACGAGCGGCCCCTCCGTCGCCGCGATCAGGTCGATTGCCTTCTGCGGCGGTCGCATCCGGTCGCGCTCGTCGCTGCGTTCGCTCAATCCGGCGCCAACGGTTATGTCCGCTACGCCATCATCGTCGAAAAGCGAGATGATGCTGTGCCGTACCTGCACAAGCGATTGTAGAAGATCTACGACATTGGCCAATGTGACTTCGAGGCGGCAGGGAGCAGTCAGAAGCTTCGCAATTTCGAAGATGCCGGCGAGCGCGTTCTCATGCGACGGCGCAATTGTAACCTCGAGGTCCGTTTCTGACCTTGAGTTAGGCCTTTCGCGTACAGAAGCGATATGCAGCATGACCGTGTCTCCGTTGTTCTGGCCGTCCTCCCTGTCACCTTGTTCGGATTTGCGGGTACTGTGTTGCAATGCCATCCTCGATCTCGGGCCAACTTTCACGGATGACGGCAAGAGATAACGCATTTTCATGGCACGACAGTAAACAAGGCAGTAAAATTATAGTGCCTCGATTTTGCTGCTTACTTTTCGCGCCATCGACGCGCGAGTTTTCTCGGCGAACGCGAGTTCCATTGAGGTAACTCAAATCAGCTGCGAATTGACTATTCCGGGTGCGTCCGATCACAGGTGTTGGCCACCGTTGATCGGAACCTCGGTGCCGGTGACATAACTCGCCGCATCCGAGCATAGGAAAAAGACGACCCGCGCGACCTCTTCTGGCGTGCCCACGCGGCGCAGCGGGATGTTTGGCACAAGCCGGGCTTCCGTGTCAGGTGACAGAATGTCCGTCTTGATTTCGCCGGGCGCAATCGCATTGACGCGAATGCCATGCGGCGCATAGTCGTGCGCCATTTCGCGCGTTAGGCAGGCGAGCGCAGCTTTCGACGTCGCATAAGCACTGCCGGCAAACGGGTGCACCCGCGAACCCGCAATTGAGGTCACGTTGACAACTGATCCCGACGCAGTTTTCAGCTCGCGAAAAAGGCCTTGCGCGAGCAGAATCGGCGCCACGAGATTGAGGTGGAACACGCTCATCCAGGTGTCGACTGACGTCGACAACGACGTCAGTCGCGTGCCGCTCGAGGTCTTCGGTGAAATGCCGGCATTGTTGATCAATGCGTGCAATGGCGCGCCCGCAAGGCGCTCCTTGATCTCGGCGATGGCACCAGGCAACATCCGATGGTTGCTGAGATCGACCTGGATATGATCGTCTGCACCTGACTTCCAAGGGCATAGCCCGCCATCGAAGGCCTGGCGCGCGCAAGAAATGATGCGCCAACCCGCTTGCGAAAATAGCTTTCCGGTGGCGTGGCCGATGCCACGCGATGCCCCGGTCAACAGCACAGTCTTCTGCTCTCCCTGCGGGATGGGGCCCCTATCGGTCTGAAATGGACAGCGCACATCCGTCGCCGACGATGGATCGGCAACGGCATCGTCATTTCTCCGGTCGGAACTCAAACACGCCTCCGATTCTGTCCTTGCCCGTGAGCGACCGTGCAGGATTTGGGCCAGTTGCGATGCAGACGAACCTCTGTAGTTCTGCGGCCGAGTGTCGTGTTCGCGACAGTTTGGATCGTTCCAGACATAGGCCCGTTTGGCTTCGGACAGCAGCAATGCGCTGCGCGCACCAAGCCGAATGCGAGTGCCCGCAAACACGTCGGTGCGTGGCGCGGTGCATAGGCCCGGCGCATCCTCAAAGCGGGTACCGTGCGGCATTGGCGATGGTCGCTAGTTGCCTGCTGCTGATGCAGCCAGGTGGGGTCCGCAACCTAAGTTGGGTCGATACACAACAGCTATCGATCTCACTTAATTCGACCCTTTATGTGCGACGGATGACGTGTGGTTGCTTGACACTCCGCGCGTCCTGAGAACCAGCATAAGGTCGATAATCATTTCCAATTCATCCTCTCCCGATCGACTGGGTCCGCTTATCCCATGAAGCGAGCAGATGAACTAAGACGAACGCCTTCCCATATCAAGACTAGGAAATGGGAAAGTACGACACGTCGCGATTCTTACTGTCGCCCGGCAGTCGCTGGGGATTGTAATCTGACGTGGCTCACGCTTTACGTGAGGTTCGCATGCGAAGTGGCACCATTGTCGGCGGACGCTCTGCACCTTTTGGTCAACGATGCCAGCTTCTCCGGCTGAATGATGAGGCGACCAGAAGCTGAAAACAATGGATTTCTCAGACGCCCCCGCCCTCACGATCACAAGCATGCTGGTCGATGCGAAGGAGTCCGCCCCCGCGGAGTGCGCCCCCCGGGGCGCTCGTCGATGCTCCCCCTATTGTCGAACGCTAATCCTTGCAGAGGAAACAACATCGTCGACAGGACCGAAGGGCTATAGGGGCAATGCTAAGGGGCGATATGATCCACGACAATGCTGGTTATGATCTGCACCCAACCGAGATAACAGCGGACGATTTTTCATTCCAGATCAAACGACTGAAATCATTCAAGTCGAACTCAATGATTCGGGGCACGAAACGGCTCGCATAGCGCGTGAAGGCGCTAGTCGGCGGAAAACGGATCACGGTATCGCATCGCCCAAGAAGATACATATCGATGAGAGCGGAAACACCGCCATCGGCCCCGAGGGCTGCACTATGTAATGGCCCGGTCTGATGCGCCTGGAAACGTTTTTCGATAGTAAATAGATCGGGAAACACACCCGACACCCGATCAAGGACCTGCGCGCTGTCCGTGCACAAGAACACCCTTATAGGTCTTTGATGCGGTAACGCTTTGGCCTTACGAATCGCAGTGCATACCTGCCGTAAGGCGAGCTCTGGATCGGCCCAGTACGGCGCGTGCCCCATAACATCTTCGCCGTTGCCGTGTCGAATATGAACCCCGACAACGGTGTAGAAGTGTTCCTGATAGATCGCATCAATTCGAGCTTGGATTTCAGATCGCGGTTTGATGCTCTGAATATCTGTCGTTCCGCATCCTCATCGCAACGCGACATCAGACAAGCATCATCACACACCACGGTGTTAGCTTCACTATCCTGCAGGGTTTCGAATAGATGGCTGAGCTCGTCACGTTCTCGGAAGATTTGTTCATCTGGCCGGTAAACGCAGTCGATCGATGGCCTATTCCACCAGTCGGGGAAAAACGGACCCGGGAATGAGAACTGATTAATCTGGTCATCGCAGATGACGCGTACGCCAGCGATGTCTTGAATTGGTTCGAAAAAGACTGGAAAGGCGTTGGTGAAGGGTTCGTCCAGATAACAGGAGCCACGCCAATCGATGGCTAGGGTCCGCCCCGTCCCCTGCGCATAACGCCAAGCTGCCGCGAGCGACCACAGACAATCGCCAAACCAGTACGTCGTCGAGAAACCACGAACCGATCGTTCATCGAGCCTCCAACAAGCATTTGCGTCGGCCCGCTGCAGGATACCGCATGGATAGGAACATTATTGAAGATCTCCTATTCTGGCCGCTGTTATGCTTCGTCTGGCATTTGATCGCGGTCTCGATGCACCCGAGCGGCATATGGTGGATGTACTCGAACGAGGCGCAGCTCCCACAATTCCCGAAGTTCCTTGACGAGAACCTCACGCCTAGCCTGATCGAGCGTAGTTTTCTCGAGGAGATCCCCGAGCAGGGCTTCGCCCTCGATCCCCATCAGCAGATCGAACAAATCATGGGAAATACGCACAGCGCCACGGCTGGACGAGCTCACACGGATGCCGCACAAAGTCTCCTGGCGATCTCGGGCTGTGTAAGCGCGGACGCGATGAAGTGATGCATAAGCCGGCAACGAAACCGCGAGTGAGCTCCAGTCCTTTAACGTTGTCGCCCGTTTTTTGACGAGGAAGGGCCCGACCACAAGTCCATCTAGGTCTGTGGTCAGAAATGTGGCAATGGCGTCTGCAACCGAATCCACGATTGGCTCGGCATTGTTGTTAAAGGACGTATTGAGCAGAACCGGAATTCCTGTCCGCTTCTTAAACTCACTGATAAGCTCCCAGTAGGCCGGATTCGCTTTGCGCGACACTGTTTGCAGCCGCGCCGTACCGTCAACATGCGTGATGGCGCTGAGCAAGTCACGCTTGGCGCGGTGCACGCGAACGACGAAGTTCATAAAGGGCAATTCGTGCGTGCCATCAGGCAGGTCGAAAAATTCGCGCGCATCCTCCTCAAGCACTGATGGCGCGAACGGTCGATAGCCCTCGCGCTTTTTGACCATCGCGTTGATCCGGTCCTTGTTTGCGGCAGGCCGAGGATCGGCAAGAATGCTGCGGTTGCCAAGTGCACGTGGCCCGAACTCCGAACGACCCTGCACCCAGCCGATCACCGCTCCATTAGCCATCCAGTCGGCTGCACTCCGTGCCACGTTATCACTACGTTCAACGTCGAGGTGGCCGGCCCATGCATTTAGCTCCTGCTCCACGGTGCGGTCGCTCCCGAGATCAGGACCCCAATAGACTTCCTGCAGTCGCTCGCGCGGCGCCGGTCGGCCGAACTCGTTAGAAATCATTAGTGCAGCGCCTAACGCGCAGCCAGCGTCGTGAGACGCGGGTTGCACAAAGATGTCTTCGAAGAGCCCGGAATACAGCAGCTTACCATTCAAGGTGCAGTTGTGGGCTACCCCTCCAGCTAGGCATAACCGCTTCATACCGGTGGCCCCGCGGTGATGCCTGAGGATATGAAACACGATCCGCTCCAGCGCTTCCTGCAATGAAGCACTTACGTCTCGATGCTGCTGCGTGAATGGCATTCCCTTTCGTCGAACCTCGATGTTGCGGAGCAACGTCGGACCGATGCGGTCCAGGTGGACCCGGTAACGTCCATTGTCGGAGAGTTCGTAGAACTGCTTGAAAAGCTCGCGGTGGGGCGCGGGATCCCCGTAAGGTGCAAGCCCCATGACCTTGTATTCGTCGAATAATCCATAGCCGAGATACCGGATCGTCTCGAGATAAAATAGCCCCAGAGAATTGCTCTCCGGGAACGTTTCGACTTGCGTAACTTCGGTTCCAGAACCTCGTGCCAAGAGCCCAGAGAGGAAATCACCACCGCCATCAATCGCGAAAATCAAGCTTTGGTCGAATCCCGACATCGCAAACGCGCTGACGGCATGCGCGATATGGTGGCTTACGAATGAGACACGCGAAGCATCGACCTCAGTGCCGAACTCCTGCTCCAACATTTTCCGCAGCAACAGTTTGGCATCCAATGGAATGGAGACGTCTGGGTTGGAAATGACCAGACGTTCGAGCATGGCATTCGAATAGGCCTCGGTAGCGTAGAACGCGATACGATCGATATCACTGAGCTGAACTCCCGCAGCCGAAAGGCAGTATTGAATCGAACTACTCGGGAATTTGTTAGAGTGCTTGATCCGATTGAAGCGCTCTTCTTCGACCGCCGCAATCACGCGTCCGTTCCGGACGAGCACTGCCGCGCCATCGTGCAGAAATGTATTCCCAAGCTCGAGTGGGTTTTCATATACTTTATCCAACCCGCCGCTCAGTCCCAGACACAGCATCTTGCTCTCCATTCCTCGTGACAGGAGGCCCTATTGGCCTGATTTCAGCATCGTTCCACTAAGCTGCACTGTCGCTCGCGGCTGCGAACGCCATTCAGACATCACCAGCATCCAAGGATTCTTACGTGGTGCCCGGCTTACTCAACGATATGAGCTCAGCCATTGTGGCGCCCGCGTTCCATACTGCTGACAAATTCACTGGATCGCCTTCGCTCACAGGTTGACATCCATGCGCGCGATTTCGCGCTTCAGTCGCGGCACAGAGGCAGCGCCCACTAGGGTGCTTGCAGCAGAGGGCAGGCAGTCGACAAAGATAGCGCGCTGAGCCAGTCATGTCGTCCTTCCAAAACGGAACCGTACATGTAACTGCCGTATGCTGCGCCGTCTCGAGCTGTCGCGGCACAATTGGCGGTACAACATCGTGTGTCTCCATCGCTTCTGCGGAACGTCGCATTAACGCATGAGGCGCCGGCGAAACAGCGCCGTCGACAGGAAAAACGGTATCACCGCGTATATGCAAAGCGCACTGATATGGAGGGCTGCACTGCCAGCCGGGCGCCCCAGCATCGCGGGCCGGATGAGGTCGACCGATTGTGCCAGCGGCAGTATGCCCGCCACGCTTTGAAAGATGCTGGGCAGCTGGGCTACCGGAACGACTGCGCCGCAGAGGAAGATCATCGGCGTGATGAAGAGCGTCTGGTAAAACACGAAATACTCGTACTGGGCGCAAGCGATATGACGACCATCGCAAGGTCGCGAAGACGAGGCCAGTGAGAGCGATTGCTGGCAGCACATAAAGAATTGACGGCCCATTCGGCATAGCCCAATGTAGCGGCAACAATCGCGATTATAGTTCCGGCCAGAACGGCCTTTGTCGCTGCCCACGCCAGTTCACCGAGGACGATGTCGCCTAGCGTGAGCTGCGTGTACAAAATTGCTTCCCAAGTTCGCTTGGCATCCATGCGGGCGAAAGTCGCGTACATCGCTTCGAAGCTCGCGGAGATCATCGCACTCGTCGCCACCATGCCAGCCGCTACAAACGCGATGTATGAAGCGCCGTCAACGCGCCCCACAATATTTCCGAGGCCAAAGCCGAGACCAAAGAGATTTGTCATGGGATCGACGAGATTCCCCAGAAGCGATGCAAGCGCGACCTTCCTCCATGCCAGAAAATTCCGACGCCATACCGAGACCCAGTTATATGCGTTCGCAGGCATGGCCGCCATGTAGCCTTCACCCACGATTCATTTCTCCATCTCGCGCCCGGTTAGCCGCAAAAAGACATCCTCTAGATTCGGAGGACGCTGCAGAATGCGTAGACCCGCGCGCCCGCGCAGCCGCACGCGGACCTGCTCCGGATCTGGCGCATAGCAAAAGAGCGTCTCGTCACTGACTTCGATGCGGCGCGCGTAAGGTTTGATCAGCGCCAACAACTCATGCGGATTGCCGCCATAGATCTCGATAACGTCGCATCCAATCTGCTCATCGATCAGCGTATGAGGCTTGCCTTCGGAGATCTTGCGACCATTCTCGAGCACACACAGCCGATCGCACAACCGCTCGGCCTCTTCCATAAAGTGAGTGGTCAAAAGAATCGTCTTGCCGCGGGCCAGAAGTAATCGCAGGCGTTCCCAGATGGCGTCCATGCGGATCGAGGCCGGTGGTCGGCTCGTCCATTATCAGCAAATGCGGGTCGTTGATCAGCGCACGCGCCAGCGTCAACCGCCGCTTCATGCCGCCGGATAGGCCGGCGACGCGCGCATCCGTCTTGCTTTCGAGGCGGGCGAACTCAAGCAGTGACGGCACGATCGCTTCGATTTCGCGTGCGCTCATTCTGAAGTAGCGCCCAAATACGAGCAGGTTCTCGCGTACGGTGAACTCGAGTTCAAGGTTGTCGAACTGCGGCACCACGCCGATACGCACGCGTGCCAAGGTTGCGCGTACGGGGAGCGGCTCGCCGAGCACTGTGATCTTGCCCGCATCAGGCCGTACCATGCCGAGGACCATACGCGCGATCGTGCTCTTGCCCGCGCCGTTCGGCCCCAGCAGGCCGAAGCACTCTCCCGGCGCAACGGCGAACGACAGCCCGTTGACGGCAATCTTGTCGCCATTATGACTTCCCTACGGCCGGTAAAGTCGATTGCTGCGGTGGACATACGTTGATCCTAGACTGAAAGAAGTCGTTCGGCCGGCGATCGCTCACTTACAACGGTTTTGGTCCACAGCAGGCCGTCGCACCAGACGTGTTCAACGCCTCCCCACTGGCAGGCCGCTGCGGCATCCGGAAAAAACCCGCGTCCATGGTGGTTGGCACTCGTATTGCAAAGTAGCGGAATGCCGGTGAGTTTTTCATATTCGACGAGAAGCTCGGCCACTTTGTGCTGAGAGGTTCTTGGAATGGTCTGCAATCGCGCAGATCCGTCGAGGTGTAGAACAGCAGGAATTTTGTCCCACCATTCTGCCCGTATCTGGTGATCGAAAAGCATGTAAGGATCAGGCGTTCCGGGGCTGAAAATTTCCGGCGCACGGTCCGCCAGGCATATCGGCGCCACTGGCCGGAAGAGCTCACGAAGCTTGATGTCGTTGAGATGGTCCTTCGTTCCCGCCGATGTCGCGGCTGCGAGAATGCTTCTGCCACCCAATGCCCGTGGTCCAAGTTCGGCGCGGCCGGCCAGGAACACCACGGGCTTGTTGCTCGCGAGGATGGTAGCGAGTTCACGCATACTGCATGGCGCAGCGTCCCATTCGGACGAGGCGTTGCTGCTGGGTGCCAGAGCCGGGCCACTGTAAACCGACCATTGCAGCGCAACGAAGCCTTTCTCCGCCGCCATTGCGGAGCAAGCGGCACCGATTGCCGAGCCGCTGTCGTTCGGAAAGGGCGGCACCCAGACATCATCGAACAGTCCGGTAGCACGAAGTGCACTATTCCATTTGATATTGAGACCGCAACCACCGGCTATGCATAAATTGCGCGGTCCCGGACGTGAATGTCGCTGCAAAGCAACAGCAATTTCCCGGACGAGGAGACGCTCGAGGAAACTATGAAACGATGCAAGTACATCTTCGGGCAGCTTGGCCTTCAATCGGAGCGCGCTCGCGTCGAAAAAGTCGTGCATAGCCTCAAGTGAGGACTCCGCGCTGTTGATCTCGGCACGGTAGCGTCGAGCATGCTCCGTGTCGGCCGCAAAGCGCTCCTCGTAGAGCTCCCGAAACACTGCAACGATGTCTTCATCCACAGACCCGAGCGCGATGTAGGCCATCAGCTTGCCGGCAACTCCTAGGTCCCAGCTGGTACGGCTCGCCCGTTTATAAGGTCCAAAGTGATGGCCGGCGACAGCATAAGCATGGCCTATGATCGGAAACAAGCATTCGAGGAAGCGCGCGCCGCTGGGTTCTACATAGTAGAGACGTGGAAGGATGGACCCATCCCATACCAGGCAGAAGGCGGGTTGTCCGGCTTTGGCAAAAGGACTCGTGCAGTATGCGGAGGCCACATGGCCTGTGACGTGGGGATAGCTTCTATAAGGGAAGACCCTGCCGTCAAGCATCAGGCTAGAACCGTCGCGCGAAGTGAGAAGGCCTTCGGCATGGCGCTCAACATACGGCGCCCCTTTGAGAGTGATAGGTGTCGCCCCACTGAGGACCTGGAATTGCGACTCGACCTCCCCGTCCCAGCCGTCGATGACGAACTGATCTACATCCTGCGGATCCAGACCATGCTCGGCCAAAGCGACAACAACCGCATCAAGATTGTCGATGGATTGATACCGCGGATTATTGTCACGTTTCTCCTGCTCGACGCAAAAGACCAGCCGCCCGTCCTCCACAAGAGCGATAGCCCCGTCATGCGTCAGCTTGATGCCGCAGATGCGCATAGTGCCTCCCTATTAAAGTTGGCGATTCGATTGAATTGAAGATCGAAACGGACGCCGAAAGCAGGCGATCAAGCAGTCTTCATTATCCGACACACCCTGGCACTGCACGCGCTCGACCTCGACCAAGGTTTCGTTCAACATGGCGATGACCGTTTCGGCACCAGCAGCGTGACCCCAGCGCCGGCAGTTGGCATCTCGGGCTGATCCGAAAATCAGATGCCCGTCCGGCGCGAGCATACTCACCAGCTTGTCAATGGCCGTGCGCATCTCGGCCACGTCACGGAGGTAATACAAAACTTCCGCCACGACGATCAGATCGAACCGCTCGGCGGTCGAGAACTGTTGAATATCGGAGACTGTCCACGCAATATGCGACCACCGCTTCGTCCGTGCGGACGCGCGACCAATCGCTCGCGGCACGACATCAATCACCGTGAGCCGTTGGCAGTGAGGTGCTAGCTTTTCCGTGAATGCGCCGGCCGCGCACCCGACTTCGAGACCATTTCTGATGACCCCTTGGGAAATTGATAGCCGGAGCATCTGCGTGTGACGCTCCCGCTCGAACGGACTACCGTCGAGCCGCCACGGATCGTCGGCGGCCAATTCCCGTTCTAACAATTCATACTTCTCGTTCAAGCGCACAGATCGTCCACCTCGGTTGAAGAATCACTTGCCGCTGCAAACGCCGTCAGAGGTCGCCAACCTCGACGAGCCGCGCGAAAGATCCGTCCTGCGAATTGACCCAGAAACTCCCGAAGCTCCTGTAGCGTTCGGTCCAGTGATCGGGTTTCGGATGACGACCTGCTGTTCACCCTTCTTCGGTACGCTGGCAGCCTCCCGTGACAGCCAATCGCTGTTGCTCAAGGTACACAACGCGTAGGCTTTCACGGGTAGTAAGAGAAAGAGGTTGATGAGTGTGTGCAGAGAAAAGCCGAGAAATCGAAGTTGCCGAGCACGCAACGCCGCCACGCTGCAGCGGACCACGGTCATTAATGTGATCAGTAGGCATGTCCACCACGGCACTGTGGCTGTGAGTGCGAACTGCGTGAGCCCCGTCAATAATGATAGAGCGAGCAATAGCGGCCCGAGATTCTGCCCGACAACATCTAGTGTGAGATAGCGATCGAGACCGGAGAGCAGGCGCAGCCCAAGTAGCGTGTCCCGGAAAGTGCTCCGTGCCCACCGGAGTTGTTGGCGCAGATACGGCCTTAGGCTATCCGGGACCACCGTTGCGGCGATGGCGTCCGGAACGTACTCGGTTCGAAACCCTGCTTTCAGCATGAGTATCGTGAGATGACGATCCTCACCAAAGTCGCTCGGCTTTCCCCGAAAAAATTGCGTCTCGTACTGATCTAGCAGTAAAAGAAGCGCGGACCGGCGGTACATAGCACAGGGGCCGCAGCAGCACATAACAGCACCGAAGCGAGCCTGTGCCGCGCGCTCTTCGTTGCAAGCCAGCCAGTACTCCATATCAATCAATCGGGTGAGCCAGGTGTCGCTCCGGTTGCTGGCTGTCAACTGCCCCATGGCCGCGCCGATCGCCGGATTTTGCATCTTTCGGGTAAGCTTCGTAACCACATCGGGGGCGAGTACCGTGTCCGAGTCGACGTTGAGCACCAAGTCTCCAGATGAGCGCCGTATTGCGGCGATCTGCGCCTTGCGCTTTCCTACATTCTCTCGCAGCATAACAAACTTAAACCTCGGATCGTCAGTGTAGGTCTCGTGGACGGGCGCCACATCGTCGAGGTTTCCAGAACCGTCATCAACAACATAGACCTGCAGTTTTCCTGCGTAGTCTTGACTTGCGATGGACTCTAGGCACGCCGAGAGCGTACGCGGGCCCTCGTTGAAGCAGGGGATGATGACATCCACGCTCGGCAGAGCTTCGGTGTCGATAGCATTGTCCAGCGATGAGACGTCTGTCGGCAGGGCATAAAGCGTCTGCACGCCCTTATAGACAGTCGAGAGCAACGCATAAGACAAGACAGTGACAGTGCTGGTTGTGGCAAGCAGGTTCATAGGGGCGTGTCTGTTCTTTGAGATTGAGGAAGCGAGCGGATTGCAAATCCACGGCCGCGGATTGCTGGAATGAGGCGAGAAAGCGCCTTCAGGGTCTGGTCGCGCAGACCAGCGTGAGTGCCCCGTCCCAACTCGTCGGGAGGACATCCGTCGTGCAGGAGCACAATTGCACCTGACCGGAGAGAGGCCAGCACCATCTCGACAATTGCGTCCACGCCAGGACGAGACCAGTCTCGCGGGTCGACCGACCAGTGCAGGGCAGCCAATCCAGCCCTCGCTGACGAAGCGAGCACTTGTTCGGTCCACATGCCATACGGCGCACGGATGTGTCGCACCAAGGCCTGGGGGCACGCCGTTCTGATGGCGCTGCTCGCCGCTAGTATTTCAAATTGCACTTCAGCCGGTTTGCACCTAGATAGGTCCGGATGATTCATCGTGTGGTTTGCGACCTCGTGCCCTTCTGCGATCATTCGTTGGACTAGTTTCGGCTGGTCTGCTGCGTACGCGCCGATAACAAAGAACGTCGCCGGCACCCGCTGTTCCGCCAGCACGTCCAGGACATCCGATGTGCAAAGCGGATTAGGACCGTCGTCAAACGTCAAATAGACGCTGCGATCCCCGGCGGCCTCAGCGCACTCGCTACGCACTGCGGACAAGCAGTCGAGATATCTCACAGCTCTGGCCCGTTGCGATCAATCAACGTACCAGTCGGCCACTCGCTGATCGGCCGTCCAATTGGCAAAACCACAACGAGCACGTCTTCGGTCCGCGTGGGCGACAAGTTGGGATACACATCTGGGAGGGTTGACCGCACGCGAACGCCCGAGAGTACGGTGGCCAGACCGGGCCGCTCGAGCAGCCTTGTAAGATGTTCCTTCAGCGCATGCCGAACCGCGCCGAAGCCGAATGGCACGCCAAGGTGCTGGAGTACTGGATACATCACGCGCATTGAGTGGCTGATTCCGAGTCCCTCAAGATCCGGACGTACACCGTACAATCCCAATTCGGCCACCAGTAGGTCGACCTCTCCGACTTTGATGAAGCGCCGCAGTGCCCCGATGTGAGCAGCTACGCCGCGCGTGTCGTAGCCAATGACACGGACCTCAGGCCTCGCGCCGGCCCAACTTCGACCGCCTTCGAACGGACTTGCATTAAACTCGCCGGTCGGTCCGTAGGTCTCTCGAAAGAACTCGGACAGTTCGATGTGGTCGGCGAGTCGCAACTCATTCTCCCAGCACACCCTCCACTGCACCTGAGAGCGCATTGAGAGACCTCTCGCTGAACTGGAAAGGACTATGTTCATGGCTGCCCCTGCGCACTGTCCGGTCTCTGAGAGTGGAGTTGTTGATGCATGCGAGCAGTTCGCGCTCGCTGAATGGCCTGCTCAGGTAACGGGACACGCTGGCACGTAGCGCGCGCGGCCGGTCGTCCCCAGGACGGCCCGTGAGCAGAATGGTTGGGATAGCCTTTCCAGATGCGACCAGATGCTCGCGTCGCTCGACCGCGAGCATCGCTGTCTAACTGCGTCTCCGCGATCAAGAAGGACGCTCTTAGAAAGCGACTGCATTTTTGGCACTTATCTGCGCTCTGGACCGGTTCTGGGATGTAACCCGCCGAAAAGAGCATGTCCGTCAACTCATCACGGAAAGATCGATAAGCACCCATGACGGAGATTAGGTCCAGCGCTCTTGGCACTCGCACCAAACCTACGAGGGACTTTCCCTGCAGTTTTGGCACAATTTGACTGCGAGGATGCGCGATCCATTTGACCGAAGCGCAGACGTATTTGACGCCTGTATTCGACTCCGGTGTCTTCGAGAAGCTAAGACGGAGTCGAGCGCCGGTTCAGCAGCACGGAGGTAAGCTGCCGATATACTCAGAGTTGGAAAGACTATACGAAGGTTTATCGGCAGTCGGCGGCCATGCGAACTACGCGGCGCTTGTCGCATCGACCCATGGTGATGCGGCTTACGCATTCCGCCGAATCTCGCGGAAATGGCAGGGTTAAGTTGATGCTCAGCAAACACTTGAGTTCTCTTGGAGCCAGGGCAAAGATCGTTAATCAGCCTGGTTGCCTGAATTCGATTTGACTGACGTTTTTGCTATCCGTCATTCCGCAAAATTGGTAAAATCGATTGTTTTTATGTAACCCATTCACAGCATGGATAGCTCAAGATTATGCGCTTCAAAGGCCTCGACTTGAATCTCCTCGTCGCGCTCGACGCTCTGATGACCGAGCGTAATCTCACCGCCGCAGCGCGCAGCATCAACCTGAGCCAGCCAGCCATGAGCGCGGCAGTCGCCCGGCTCCGCGCCTATTTTCGTGATGAACTATTTACGATGAGGGGCCGCGAACTTGTCCCAACACCTGGTGCGGAAGGGCTTGCCGTCCCAATTCGGGAGGCTCTGCTGCACATCCAGCTGTCGATTATTTCGCGGGATACGTTCAATCCAGCGCGATCGGATCGCCGCTTCAGGATCAACCTTTCCGATTTCATGACAGTCGTGTTCTTCCGAAAGATCGTGGACCGTGTCGCGCGGGACGCTCCCGCCGTCCGCTTCGAATTCCTGCCTCTCTCGGACGACCCCGATCAGGCTCTTCGGCGCGGCGAGGTCGATTTTCTTATCTTACCAGAGTTGTTCATGTCGACCGTCCACCCTAAAGCGGCACTGTTCGAGGAGACGCTCGTGTGCGTGGGTTGCCGCACGAACAAGCAGCTATCACGGCAGCTTACATTCGAGAGATACATGTCGATAGGGCACGTCGCGGCCACGTTCGGGTCGACGCAAAGGCCCTCCATCGAGGAATGGTTTTTGCTCGAACACGGTGTCAAGAGACGCATTGAGGTCGTTGTGCAGGGCTTTAGCATGATCCCGCCTATACTATTGAACACCGGCCGTGTAGCAACGATGCCCGGAAGGCTTGCCAAGCATTTCGCAAAGACCACGCCTCTGCAGATAGTCGATCTTCCGCTGCCACTTCCCGCATTCACGGAGGCCCTCCAATGGCCTGCCCTTCACAATACTGATCCGGCAAGCATATGGATGCGGCAGATAATATTGGAGGAGGCGTCCCGCATGGCTTCTCCCCGAGAGGCCACGCGACGTCGCAGGCACTGCTAGTTTGCTCGCCGCGTCTGACCACCCGCTCTTCGCCAATCGAGATATATCTTTAGGGGCTTCAAGAGCAGCCGGCCCAGATAAGCTCCCTGCCTGCCAATCCTTCGGATGGCTAGCCCTGCAAGAGGACACGAACGCCCTCTATTGCACGAATGGGATTGCACAGTCGAACAGCCGCAGCCCGCGCCGAATTGCCATCAAGAAATCGATGCCAGGCATCGACTCTGTCGTGTGGTCAAGCGATACAATCCTCCTGAACGCCGGGACCTTGAGCGTCCCGGCAACAGCCGTGAAGCGAAATGTTCTCAGAACTGGCCCAACGCGAACGAGATGATCATCGGCGATCGCGGCAGTCGGCATTTGGCATACCAGCATCATCGCAACTAATGCATTTCAATCAAGAGAAGACGCCCGCCTGCCAGGACACGATACCTAAACGACAAATCGCTTGAATCGCACGCTGCGTCAGGTTGTAAGCAGGGCTGGAGTTTCGACCATGAGTCCAGCAACATCACGTAGCCGGCGATTGGCCATGCAAAAGCGCTGAAGCCACCGGCGTAGCGGTAAGCACTAGCGCCGCTGTGATCGTGGAGGGTTTCCGAGCGAATGTTACCGTGATGGCGTACTTCAAAACTGCGAGCGATTTCCACGCCCGGTCAGCTCTCCTTCGCGCGGACCGACGTGCTTCCGATCGAGTACGAGATCTGGGGCGCTATAATTTTGGGAATGGCTGGGCGCGATAGCGATCCCCGATGGCCAGCAGATTCCGTTGCGGACTCGGGTCTTGGCGAGGAGAGTGAAACAGTCACAGGAGTCGCCGCCGCTTTCAACAGAGTAACAGACATGCGTTTTGAAGGCCTTGATCTAAATCTTCTCGTCGCGCTCGATGCTTTGATGACCGAGCGCAACCTTACCGCGGCGGCACGCCGCATCAACTTGAGCCAGCCGGCCATGAGCGCGGCCGTCGCCCGACTGCGCGCCTATTTCCGCGATGAGCTATTTACGATGAGGGGCCGCGAACTTGTCCCAACAGTGCGTGCGGAAGAGCTGGCCGCCCCAATTCGCGAGGCTCTCTTGCACATCCGGCGCTCCATTATTTCGCAGGATACGTTCAACCCAGCGCGTTCGAATCGCCATTTCAGGATCATCCTTTCCGACTTCATGACAGTCGTGTTTTTTCCGAGGATCGTGAACCGTACCGCCCGGGAAGCTCCCGGCGTCAGTTTCGAACTGCTGCCACTGGCCGATGAGCCGGATGAGCCTCTCCGGCGCGGTGAAGTCGATTTTCTTATCTTACCAAAATTGTTCATGTCGAACGAGCATCCTAAAGCGACACTGTTCGAGGAGACACTTGTGTGTGTAGGCTGCTGTTCCAACAAGCAGCTGCCAAGGCAGCTTACATTCGAGAGATACATGTCGATGGGGCACGTTGCGGTTCGGTTCGGGCTGACGCGAAAGTCCTCGATCGAGGAATGTTTCTTGCTCGAACATGGTCTCAAGAGACGTATCGAGGTCGTTGTGCAGGGCTTTAGCATGATCCCGCCTATGCTATCAGACACCGGCCGCATAGGGACAATGCCACGAAGGCTGGTTGAGCATTTCGAAGAAACGACGCATCTGCGGATCATTCAACTTCCACTATCACTTCCCGCATTCACTGAGGCCGTACAATGGCCTGCCTTTCACAACAGCGATCCGGCAAGCATCTGGATGCGCGAGATATTATTGCAGGAGGCTTCCCGAATGGCTTCTGCGCGTAAGACCACGCAAATGTCCACCCGTTCTTGAAATTTAGGCAGAACGTCTCATCACCTGCTCTTCACATCAATCAGGATCTAGATCCTTAGTGCGAACTGGCCCTCATTTTTCGTAAGCGCGACCCACTAAGTACGTTTACGTGACGGCTTTCTCGCTTCACCTGAATGGGCGACAATTTGCGGCGCGCGCACGGATCCCCCGCCCAAGCGGTTCGCAATGTTATCAATTCAATGATAGCAGCATTGGTCCTTTGTCAACACGCTGCGTCCTGGATAGCGTATTAAGATACTCGGCGAATCTACACGGGCGACGATGAGCCAGCATCGCATCGGTCTATTAGTGGCGCTGGTCGAGGATGATCGCCTGCTGGCGGGTCACTCCCGCGGGTCGCGATGCGCATCGTTATCGCTATAATTTATACTTCGAGGACTTCGAGTAGCGCATCACCTGTAACGCGAGCATGTCGGACAGCCCGTCGCCACTCGATCGCTTACCCTATCGTCGTTCTTCCCAGCCTCGGCTGCCGATCAACACACGCATTCGGCTTTCCGCATTTCTTGCAACCATCTCTCAGGATCTGCGTCCCTGCGAATTTGAGACTTCGTACTCTTCACCCGGCCAATCCGCCTGCATATAGAGACCACTTGGCTGGGCTATTCTTTAGAGAAAGTGGTCCGATATCGCCTCAGCGATTCAAGTCAAAGCACAGCGCGACCGTGTTGCAAAACTGCATCACTTGAATGCGAATTGCATTTCGTCGATGTACGTCGCCGGTTTGTCTCCATTTGACTCTACCGCAACCAAACAACTGGACGATGTGCGCCCACTTGGCGCGATGATAAATAAGGAGCCGATGTTGCAGCAATACAGTGGCGTCTACGATCCGGAAGAACTCTCGGCCTTGGGAAAGATTCTTGATGAAGCATTCGCGGCGTTACCGGCATCCATGCAAACACCAGAGAATCGAACGGAACTCGCCAAGCTTGTTCTCGCTCGTGAAGCCACAAGCGAGAGCGACTTGGCAACCCTGAGGAATTTGATGGACGCCGTTGCATCTGCCGCTTGATCAATTGGCACTCTGAGGAGAGTCACGTTGCTTGCGGCGGCAATGGACGTCGGTTCACTAGACCCTTGAAATGTCTTGACTCTTACGCGACGTCAGGTTGTAGCCTCGCAGACCGAGAAACATGACCAAAGCTACATCACGAACGCGTCGACGCGCATTGGCGAACTTGCAGAGGCTGCCGGCATAACGGTACGCATCCTGCATCACTGCAAGCACACAGGCCATTAGGTGCGTCGGAGCGAACCAAAGGCGCTCAGCGGATGTACGACCGTGAGGGCGTAGAACGAGTATATCAAATTCGATCGCTGCATGAGCTTGGCTTCGCCCCTCACTAGCGGAGCCAAAACGTTGCGGCGATGCAGTGGTTTGTACGAGCGGAAGGGCCTCTCGATCTTAGGAAACATTCTGATGAAATATTCGCGACGTTACCGGTCTTGATACGAATGAGCGAAGAATGGTACGGCACTCGCCAACATCAAGCGCAGCAGCCAGCGAAGCCGAATTGACGTTCCTGATGATCTTGATGGTCACCATCGCATCACCGCTTAATCAATCGGCGATATGAGCAAAGTCACCTTGGTTGCGCCCAGATGGAAGACGGTTCAGCTAGATCATTCAAATAGCTTGAATCTCACGCAATGTCAGGTTGTAGGCTTGGAAACTGAGAAACATGACCAAAGCTACACCACGAAGGCGTCGATGGCGCATTGGCGAACTTGCAGAGGCTACCGGCGTAACGGTACGCACTCTGCATCACTACGAGCACATAGGGCTATTAAGTGCGGCGGAGCGCACCGATGGTGGCCACCGAATGTACGACCGCGACAGTGTACAACGAGTGAACCAAATTCTAGCACTGCGTGAGCTTAGCTTCTCACTTGAGGAGATCCGCGGAGCCATGGAAGGCAGCTCTTCGCTTACCGACCTGTTGCGCAACCACTTGGAGCGCATCGAAGTTCAAGTCGAACGTACGACCCAGTTGCGAGATCGTTTACGTAACATGACCACGGATGACGAAGTACATGTCAGTGTGGATGAGCTACCTGCGACGTTAGATGCAATGTCGCGGGTTGAGAAACGCGCTCAAACGCCCCGATGCAGATGCGCCTCAGACCCAAATCGAGAGGAGCGGTGGCAACGGATCCACAAGGAGTTGCGCGATTGTATGATTAGAGGCGAGCATCCTTGCAGCGAACGGGTCACTGCTGTGGCCCTTCAAGCGCGCTCGCTAATCACCGAAGTCGCAGGAGCGGAATCAACAGCTTCAACGATACTGAAAGTTCTTGCGCGATTGAGCGCACCTCGCAATTTGGCTGGCTGGGATCCCGGACTAATGCAGTATCTCGATCTTGCACTTGCCGCATTACAGTGATTAGCCGTGCTGGCACTCGCGCCTAATCCGTGCGCGGCTGCCGTTTGCGTTCAGCCAGCGCGCTTCGGAACCTGTCGGATCTCAATTGAGCAGCCGATTTAGATCTCGATTAGCCGGTCATGCGCTTCGAGCCACGAGCGGCCTTAAGGCAAATGTAGAACCAACGTCCGATCTACACAGCAATCTGACAGGCCCCTATGGCGGCGCCGGTCGGCTTGCAAGCACCTCCGGCGTCTGAAGCCTGATGCTCGAAGCCGTCGTCCCAAGCTCCCAAGCCAATGGCGCGAGCAGCACCAAGTGCGGAGAGCCAAATGTACCTTGTGACCAGGCACGATCCTGCCTCGGGGGTGAGACGTCCTGACCACTGGTGAGCCCGAGCAGCTTGCTCAACACCTGACCGCTCGGACTTGGCAACTCGAAACGAGCCTGGGTCGGTGTTCCGAGTTGAAAGATCCTTCTGCATACATCTTTCGTAATTCCGAGCGAAATCTCCAACGGTGGCGAGCGAACGTCCCCTTCTGGTTCGTGCCAGATGCTTTGAGGCATGCGCTGCATTTTCTCAAGTTTTCCTCGTCTGCTTCTGGGGCCCGGCAGTTTGGCCATATTCATCCAAGAGTCTTTGAGGGGGCTTGAATCGCACGCAGCGTCAAATTGTACGATCTCAAAGTAGGTGGCGCGGTCTCTTGGCAGAACGCTCAGAGACTACTCCGGCTATCCGTGGAGGATCGCCTTGGACCTGCAGTACGTGATGGACTTCTGGGCGAGAGCTCTCGGCGTCTACGGGGCCGAAATGGATGATAATCAATGGTGTTACATAAGTTTGATCAGCGCGAGCCCGGCTCGCGACTAAGCGACACCTCAGAAGGTCTGGCGCACAGCACGACTGACCGCAAACTCCGGCCATATCGGGAGCTCCGAATGTCAATTTATCGTGTCAGTTCAGCCGCGAGTGCAGCCATCCTTGCTTGTGCTTTGGTTTCGACTGCGCCCGCTGCAGACATTAATATTGCCGTCGCCGGACCGATGACCGGAAGCACTGCTGCGATTGGTGTGCAGCTGCGCGAGGGTGCTGCCGCGGCCGTTGATGCTTTGAATGCCTCCGGCCTACTTCCCGGTACAAAGGTCATATTGAGCGTCGCCGACGACGCGTGCGATCCCAAGCAGGCTGTCGCAGTAGCGAATCGGCTGACGGCGGATCGGGTCAAGTTGGTCGTTGGCCACCTTTGTTCTTCTTCCTCGATCCCAGCTTCCGACATTTACGCTGAAGCGCAAGTTATTCAAATTTCGCCCGGCACAACTAATCCGCAGCTGACAGAGCGTGGTCTCAAGACGGTATTTCGAATCTGCGGCCGCGATGACCAACAAGGCGTCGTGGCAGCCCAATACATCCTGCGACACTACCCGAACAACAAAATTGCCGTACTTGACGACAAGAGCACCGCTGGCAAGGGTATTGCCGATGTCGTCGAGTCGCGTCTTCGGGAAGCGGGCAAAAACGTCATTCGGCAAAGCTATGCAGCCGGCGAAAAGGACTACACGGCCCTGGTCTCAAGGATGAAAAGGGACGGAATCCAGATCGCCTATATTGGCGGCTATTACACCGAGATCGGGTTGATTGTGCGCCAGGCGGCAGACGCAGGCGCAGCTTTCACGATCATGGCGAACGATCCGTTGATGACTTACGAATTCTGGGCCATCACGAGCAGAGCCGGAAACGGCACCCTGTTCACCTTCATGCCCGATGCCACCAAGAATTCCCAAGCCGCGGACGTCGTGGCTAGACTCAAGGCTTCCAAACTGTCTGCGGAAGGCTATACGCTCTACGCCTATGCGGCCGTCCAAGCTTGGGCGGACGCGGTGAAGCGGGCCGGCTCCCTCAACGCCACCCGGGTGGCAGCGGCGCTTCGTTCGCAGCCGATCGAAACAGTAGTCGGGACGATCCGATTTGATACCAAAGGAGACAACGCGTCTCCCGGCTTCGTAGTTTACCGCTGGCACGACAGTATTGTCGAACCCGTCGAGTAGAACTGATCGTCGCGACGGCCCCGCATATTCAGCCAATGAAGGAAATCATGAAACCTCCGCAACAGCGCAAATGGCGAGCTACTCGCGTTGCTTCTCGCGCTCTCCGCGATGCTTGCGGTCCTACCCTACCCCGGATGCGTCTTCCGGAAGGCGACGAGGGCGCGGCATTAGTTTTGCCTGGCACCTGGACTAAATGCTGGAATGTCATTCTGGCCAACTCAAGAATGACAGCCAATCCCATTCCGGCATTGAGCCGCCAGATCGCGCAAAACTTCGACCGCCGACGATTATCTTCGGCTTCGCTGGGGTTGGCACGTAGCGGCAGGTTCACCAACCTCTAAGAAACTCGGCAGTTCGAGCTGCCGCCCCCAGCAAGATTTGGATGGCTGCCGTCTTGTTATCCCAATGAGGCATCCAGCTCTGCCATCGCCGGCGCAACGGGTCGGCATGCTGACAATCCGAATCGCCTCGGCGGCTTAAAGGAGAACGATGTGTCTGATGCAAAATTGCAAGGTGTGCTCTCTTCTCTTTCGCAGGCAGCGAGACAATTAGATGCTGTGCCGTCCGGCCGGCCCGCACCGGATGCTAGCTACGTGAAGCTAAACACGAATGAGAACCCATTTCCACTACCAACAATGGTGTGGCAAAGTGCGATGGCGGCTCTCGAGCGGCAATATCTATATCCGGAAGATGACAATATTGGCTTGAGGAAAGCAGCCGCCGATGCTTACGGCCTATCGAAAGATCATGTAATCGCCGGTAACGGATCGTCTGAGCTTCTCGGGCTAATTTACAGAGCTTTTCTTGCCCCGGGCGACAGCCTGGCAATGATCTCGCCGGGCTTTTCGTTCAACCGAAAACTTGCCATGTTGCAGGGCGCTCGATTGCTCGAAATCAAATCGCGCGATGCTGATTCTTTGCCTATGGAGCAATTGCTTCTTGGTCCCGCGAAAGATGCCAAGTTCATTGTGTTAGCTAACCCGAACAATCCGACCGGATCCTTCGTTCGGATATCCGATATCGAGTGCCTCGTGGCAAACTCGAACCGGTTAATCGTTTTGGACGAGGCCTATGTAGACTTCGCACCCGATAACGGTATGCGCCTCGTCAGTCGCTATTCGAATCTTCTTCTCCTCAGAACATTCTCGAAAAGCTATGCTGCCGCTGGCATTCGCGTCGGCTTCGGTTTCGGCCACCCCGAGCTCATTGGGAGGCTACGTAATATCCAGAACGTCTTCAACATGAATGTGGTCGCGCATGCGATGGGCATCAGCGTCCTGGCGCATCGCGCCGCTTACGAGGAGAACCATAGACATATCAGGCACGAAAGACAGCGAGTTACGACCGCTCTGTCGCAACTTGGCTTTTCTGTAACACCCTCCCATGCAAACTTCTTGCTAGCCGGAGTGCCGGAGGGCAAAGACGGTAGATGGTGGCAGGCAGCCTTGGAAACGCAAAAGATACTCGTTGCCTTCTTTCCTGATGAAGACCTGGAAAATTGTATCCGGGTTAGCATTGGCACGAGATCGCAAATGGACGCGTTTCTCGCAGCAGTCGGTTACATATCTGAGTTCTTAAGAACTGGAAGACCGCCCGCTTCGCGCAGTTAATGTCTCCTTTTGCGTTACCTCGGCGATCGTACCAGGTCACAAAAGATGAGTGCGATTTACGCCAAGGGCAGAGGTCAGTTCTGGCTAAACGACGAACAGTGGCCACGGGTCGACCCTTACTCTCTGATGGTCGTTAAAGCCGTCGAGGCGGAAGAACAATCGTGGGCGGCATGAACGTCGCAACGACCACAACACAGGAGACGGAAAGTGCCACCAAAGTAGGAGCCGTCCGTCTTTGACCGCTCGATGCCCGGAATTGAGCGGACCAACTTGCACTTGGAGATAATCGAATGAGAGACGTCTTCCCTCCAAAAATAACTTGCGGCATCTTCGATCACCTGGATGCGGACAGCCGTGATATCGCTCGACAATACGCAGATCGCCTCATACTAGCGGAGGCGTACGATCGCCTCGGTTTCTATGCGTATCATGTGGCAGAGCACCACTGTACGCCTCACGGGAGATGCCCGTCACCGAATCTGTTCTTATCGAGCGTCGCACAGCGGACAAGGCAACTTCGTGTGGGCCCATTGGTAATGCTGCTTAATCTTTATCATCCGCTACGCGCGTTCGAGGAGATCTGCATGCTCGACCAATTGAGCGGTGGCAGGCTCGAGCTGGGTATCGGGCGCGGCTCTCTACCGATCGAATGGGGCTACTTCGGGATCAGCGCGGACGCGGCGCCAGGACGTTATGAGGAAGCCAGCGAGATCCTTATTAAGGCGATGAAAGGCGGCACTCTATGCTATCAGGGCGACCATTTTGAGCTAAACGACGTTCCTTTGACGCTAGGACCTCATCAGCGCCCGTGGCCGCCGATATGGATTACCACCAATCGACCAGAGTCCGCAGGTTGGGCCGCCGCGAATGGTGCAAATCTCGCGTGCGTAGGCCCCTCCTCTAGTGTTCGCAAAATTACCGATACCTTCCGCGCTCACCTAGACCGCAACCGTGACGCTGATGATCATGCGCCGTTCGTCGGGTTGCTGCGTATGATCGTTATTGCGCGTTCTGAGAAAGATGCCCATTCGCTCGCGACCTCTGCTTACGAACGATGGCTCAAGAGCTTTAGATTCCTATACGAGCTCAATGCCATTCCGCTACCACCAAACCTCCCACTAACCTTCGATGCGGCACTCGCAAGTGAACTGTGTGTAGTCGGAACTCCAGCTTCTGTACGAAAGGCTCTGCTTTGCCAGCTGGAAGAGGCAGGTGCCAACTATCTCCTTTGTCAACTCGCATTTGGGAATCTGCCGTTGGATGCTTCCCTATTTGCCGCAACCACGATTCAATCCGAAATCATCCCTGGAATTGGCTGACCATGATTCGCTCCGACTGTGGAAATCCAAATTGTTGTCCAGCACTCCTTCACACCCGAATACAGTCGGCGTGGACTGACAGTAAGCTCCCAGGAGTTGCGTCGAAACACCTCGCGATGGCGTTCGAAACTGAACAAATGCTCGAACGATTCGTTTCAATATACCGAAGGACTCTGGGGTAAGACGCTGGAATGCCAATCCCAACACTGCTGATGATGAGGAGGACGATTAAAATGTCTGAGTAGCGAATGATTGCGGCATGCGGGTCGATACCGGGGCTCGATCATATGTTTCAGACGTTTCTGCATGTGATCGATACTGACAACACAACTTCTCCCCGCCTTCGGGAACGGTGCACACGGTGCTAGACGCGACTCTTCTTCTCGCAAAGGCACGACTTCTTGACCGCATCACGCAACGAGAGGCGCGACGCGATGAACGTTAGCGCGGCTCTTTCAGGTGCTGCGGCGCTCGGCACGGCCGGCGCCGCGTTCGCCCAGCGCCTCAGCGAGAAGCCGAACAGGATCGCAAAAAAGAGCATCTGCAGGATATCCCCGCCCGCCAGCGCGCCGATGACGCTTTCGGGAATGACGGTAAGGATGAATCGACGGTTCTTGAGGCCTGGTCCAGTTTCACACAGTTGGCAAGTTCCACGGCATCGGGCTTGGCGGCAAAGCCACGGCCGATCTGGAACAAACTGCCCACAACCAGGCCGAGCACCAGGGCAAAAGTGGAGACGTGTTCGAAATAGATAAGCGCTTTAACGCCAACCGGGCCGACTTTCTAATATGGGCAATCCCGGACACGACAGTGCAGAAGATGATCGGCGCCGTCAACATTGTGGTAAGCTTGATGAAGCCGTCGCCAAGAGCCTTGACCAAATCGTTGGTCGCAAGCGACGGCCACAGCCAGCCGAACGACGACGCCAATCAGGATCGCAATCAGCACCTGAACGTAAAGGATCTTGTACAAGGGTCGAGACGCCCGCGCGGACTTTGCAGTTGCGATTGTCGGCATGACGCTCTCTCCCACACTCACGCAGGTATCTGAGCCGCTCCGGCTGAAGTGGCGTCGTGTCCCGCCCCACCAAGGCCAATTGTATCAGCGGAGTCAGAACTGTTTGCAGTTCTCGGTCCCTGCCTATTCCGCAGGCATGACTGATTGGGACATTCGCACGGGCGGGACGCTCCCAGATCATGCTCCACTTAACCAGGACGAGATTCGGACAACCGCTTCGCGCATACCATCGGCGGAACGCGATAGGAGACGCGCATGAACTTCTGCCCTGCAAGGGATCGAAGTTAACGCCGGGCGTTGCAGGGACACATGGTCCTGGCAAAGGCGAAGTCGGAGGTGAAGTCGGAGACATCAGCATAGAGATAGAAGGCGCCGTTCGCGGGCCGGAATTGGTGAGGCTTGCCGCGGCAGTCTTTCGATCGGAATCTATCGGTTCTCAACATAGCCGCGCTTGACCACCTCTATCTGCAAAAGCGGCTACAGTCCCAATTGCGAAAGCGACTGCACGGAGATTGCGAGACTCTGCGGCACCCGCTCAATCGCGCGCAGCTGTCACTGTGGCACGAGAGCCGACGTGCCGGCCGGCGATGCAGGATTATTTCGACATCGAAAACCACGAGCGCAGCTCTAGTTCTTCGCCAGCAATGCTAGCCGTGTTCAGCCAAATGATGTCGCATTCACTGCGGGCCTTTCATGATAAGCCAAGAATACATAGAAGCATTTGCAAATCTTCCTGAAACCTTCCCTTGGAACGAATTCTCCATGGGGTCCCCGGCAGCTGATCCTGATAAACCTGTGATCGCTTAGACACGCGACAGTCCTTCAGAACCACCCTTGAGTTACAGAACGCTGCTGTCTTCAGCACGCCTTGAGATCAGCCAATCATCGCGCCCTCCTCCCGGCGAGCAACACGGCCAACCGTAACCTCTCCAGCCGCTTGCAGCGCCTGATGCGTATCCGCGATCAGGTCGCTCGCTCTCTCCATGCCCGCATGGATGCGAATCAACGGCCCCTCGAAGGCGAGCGGCGTTTCCGTTCGTTTCGGTGGGTCAACCAGGAGAACGAGGCTTTCAAACCCGCCCCAGGATGCACCGATGCCAAAAAGCCGCAGGCTATTGAAGAGAACCGAAAGTTGAGGCCGAGACATCGGTTTCAGGACGACTCCAAATAGTCCGCTTGCGCCCAAAAAGTCGCGTTTCCAGATTGCATAGCCGGGATCATTGGGAAGCGCTGGGTGCAAGACCTTGTCGACAGCCGGATGCGACTGCAGGCTTTCCGCCAGCTTGAGGCCATTGTCCCAATGCTGCTTCATGCGGACCGCTAGCGTACGAAGTCCCCGCAGGGCCAAATAGATATCGTCTGGCCCAGCTATCTCTCCGAAATGATGGGCGCTCGACTGCAACGTGGGCCAGGCGGCCTCATTCGCAGTCGCAATGCCAAGTAAGGCATCGGAATGACCAACGATATACTTGGTCGCGGCATGGATGGAGATGTCGACACCGTGGTCAAACGCCTTGAAAAAAAGAGGCGTCGCCCAAGAGTTATCCATGATCACGAGCGCATCAGATCGATGCGCGATCGCAGCGAGTGCGGGGACATCCTGAACCTCAAAGGTCATGGATCCGGGCGACTCCAGATAGACGGCCCGGGTGTTTGCTTTGATTTTTGTTGAGAGCTCCGAACCTTGCGTTGGACGGAAATACTGCACTTCAATGCGAAGCCTTGCGAGGACTTGGTCCGCGAAAACTCTCACAGGTTGATAAACGCTATCGCTGATTAACAGATGGTCGCCCGCCTTCAAAACCCCAAGAAGCGAGTGCGTGCAAGCAGATAATCCCGATGGGAATAGGATGGAACGGTGGCCGCCCTCCAATTCGCAAATGGCAGCCTCAAATGCGCGAGACAACGGCGATCCGAAGCGTCCGTAGCTGGGTATCGGATTGCGTCTCCGCGACTCCCATTCTTCCAGGGTCTCCGAAAGAATTGTAGAGCCGCGATAGATGGGCACATTGACCATCCCGGCGTGTTTACTGGGCTCTCGACCGACATGACAGAGTTGCGTCTCGGTATGTCGTGGATTGTTGCCGTCGTTCAGGTACTTCATAACTCTTCTATCGGGATGTCTTTGCCCTGCCAAACAACAGCAACGGTCGCGAGCTGCTCTGATTCAACCAAAGCGCTATTGTGACCTCAGGATACCGAGCGGCGTTCAGCGGCCTCTTTCATTTTGCGGTGCAGAAGCTAGAGCCACGTTTGATTACAGCACAATCTCTCGTTGCGTTAACCTCATCGACAGTAGTGTCTATTAATGGAGAAACCGCGAAGAGCGCGCTCCTTCCAGGACGTTTATAAGAATCGCTTGATGATCAACTAGTCGTGTTCGCATTTCATCGCCTCTTGTGACGCCTCGCCAAAGCCATTGCGCAGCCATTGGTGCAAGAGCCGGGCCAAATGCGAATGGCCGTGCGCGGGTCGGAAGGATCCCGATAACTCGCAAATCACATCGGCGTCCCTGTATGCTTCTGTCCAAAGCAAACGCGTCATGTTTCGAACCCGCCAAGCCGTTCGGGACCACGATAGTGAGCTAACGCAGGGAGTCCCAACGGTCGGCGGATCTCCACACCTGGGACGCTGACCGGGCAGCAAACAGCCGCAGAGAAGGCCTGCAGCCGCCCATGGGAACTCTTCGGCTATCCAGCGAAGACCTGACGGCTTTCCGATTTAATCGCCTTCCTTCCCAAGGCCGTTGTGGCTCGCTTCGCAGCACCACGCCACACGAATCTTCTCGGAAACATCGGTCGACACGATCCCGAGCCGCGCGTCAAAGTTCAGCCAGCTCTCTCCGGCAGGATCAAACGATCCATGCAGATCTCACTGCCCGCGCAAAGGTCGGCCACGACCGGAACACGATGACGCTCCGACTGCAGAAGACGCTCATCGGCCGCATTCGACGAGAACGTTCGGCGTATCGAAAGAGCATAGTACAGAGTATGCATGCTTACGCCTGCGCAGCCGGATCGTGCAAAGCGTTCGCATGCAGCGAAACGGGCTCGCGGCGTGGTTCTAAGTAAACGCCTGCGAGGGTCGAGCGGAATGAACACGTCATCATAGTGCGTTAGCATGACACGATAGCGGCCGCCTTGTTCGAGCGCGGCTTTCGAAGAGTGCGCACATACCCAGGTACGCTTCTTGAGCCGTCCGCTAGCGCCGATTGCGCCGGGATTGTGGCGGCCACATCCAGTGTCCAGCATGAGCAACGGAATGTTTTTTCGAGCGGCCACAGCACGCTTGGCAGGACGAGCATAGAAAGCCGGCACACAACTTGACAGAGCTCAAGCCGCCTCTTCGCCTCGCCTGCCAGGCTCCGTCCGGTGCCTTCAGAAATCAAGTTGGACATGGTGTTCAACGAAGGGAATGATCGGTAATCGCCTGAAGTGACTTTGAGGAATCGGCGCGAGCGTGCGGCTTGGCGCCAACTTTTGGAAGCACGACAGCGTGATCGATCGTGACAGGCTCAGATGAGCATCGATGCGACGCTGTTTTCGTTGGAGTGGAGACGAGCGACCATCTGAAAGCGAGCTCCCTACCGAATTAGAGAATGATAGCGGCATACACCTCGCGTCTAACTGATTGGACACCAACAGGCTGTTTTCGCAAAACAGAAGATATCGTCGCGCCGCTTCTCAGCTGCTCCCGTACTTGTCAGCAATTGAGAGTGGCCTCGATCTCCCGGTCCTTCGCTTCATTTTGATTGACGTTCAAGAGTCTTTGAACCGCATCGCGATCTTCCGGCCAGCTCGTCGCGACACGAGTTCCAACGTGAGCTTCGTTTTCGATGGACCGTTAGGTTCGTTATCGCTGGACCCAGAACGCTTCCAAAAGTCCTATCCGAGCACGCGATCTTCCGGTGACGACAGATAGTCAAAAAGGACCGTGCGAATAAGCCCTATGCTTCGGCCAGATTCGTCTTGCTCCGCCTTAGAGCGCCTTCTGCTCGCTTACATTCTGTGAAGAGTCGCGCGTGATTAAGTTGATGGTCGACGTTGCCGCTGTGACAAAGCCGAAGTCCAAGCTCCGCCTTTACTAGCCGCAGAATTGAACATGAGTCAGCTAAACTATTCGACGCCGTGCATCGCTGACCTCGCAACAATGCTCACCTTTTATCAGCGAGCTTCGATTCTAGCACTCTCAGCGCGCGCCCTCGGATCGGATATGCTATCGATGTTTGCTGCGTAAATTTGGTCACGACCTCCAAGTCCACAACCTCACGCAACGTGAGATTCAAGCCATTTCGTCGAAGTGAGTGTTGCGCTGTGGCTACAGCAATTCGCGATAACGTTGCTAAGACGCGGGTGGCCTGGGGGCTAATAAAACGGAATGAAACTGGAATGAAGAACTTGTTGCTTGTGACTGCAAGCATTGTCGCGTTTGGCGCGGCGGTGCCCGCATTCGGCGCGGATCTCGCTGCGCAGCCCGTCTACACCAAGGCGCCGCCGCCGCCGTCGGTAGCTGCTCCGATCTATGCCTGGAGCGGTTACTATCTCGGTATGAACGGCGGTTTGGGCACAGCCCATAACTCCTGGGACTTTGCGGGCGTCACGCCTGAGGGCTCCCATGACGCGATCGGCGGGACCATCGGTGGCCAGATCGGCTATCGCTGGCAGTCGGGGCCGGTGGTGTTCGGTGTCGAGGGCCAGGGCAACTGGGCCGACTTCAGCGGTTCCAATGTCAGCCTCGCCTTCCCAGCCAGTACCAACCGTACCAAGACCGATGCGTTCGGCTTGATCACTGGCCAGATCGGCTACGCCTTCAACAACGTACTGCTTTACGCCAAGGGCGGTGCCGCGGTGACCAGCAACACCTATCAAATCAACTCGGCCGGCGCGCTGCTGGCGAGCTCAGACAGCGCGCGTTGGGGCGGGACGGTCGGCGTTGGCGTGGAAGTCGGTTTCGCACCCAATTGGTCGCTCGGCGTCGAGTACGACCACCTCTTTAGGCAAGAAGGCACTGTGGCCTTCACTGGTGCGACTGGTTCACTAGGCAACGATCGCATCAGTCAGGATTTCGATATCCTGGCCGCGCGGATCAATTACAAGTTCGCCCCGATGATTCTCAACTACTGATCTCTTCGCGTTCAAACGGCGGATCGAGAGCCCTGGCCCATGGCCAGGGCTCTTTTTTGTTATTTATCGCCGTGCAATCTCGCTTTCTATTTCCTAGAGTGACGCCTCTAATTTATGCAATCCGCTCCCGCCGGCGAGCCGCAATCCCTTGACCATCTTCGGCGTGACTACTGCTCAACGCGACGGGCAAAAATGGGAACGGCGCGTTTGGGCGACGGCGCCGGTACAATGGTGATGGACGCAGCCGGTAAGAATACCAGCCCGGTTCAACCGCGTCTCCCATGCTTCCGCGACTTTCGGTTCAACACCGCGCAATCCCGCTACAATGAAAAACCGTACTATCTGCCTAAAGAGGGTGCCGGCGTCCCGGCGGAACGCGGGGGCAATATTGGATACTCGATCTTAGGCAGCTGCCCGGTCAGCGAATTCAGAAATGCCACAATATCGTTCTCTTCCTTGTCGCTAAGCTTGGTGCCGAGCTGGATTTTAGCCATCACGCCGACTGCTTGCTTAAGGCTCCAAACCTGACCCGAATGGAAGTATGGGGCTCGCAAAGCGACGTTGCGCAACGGCGCCGCTCGAAAAACGTATTCATCGCTGGCCGCCTTAGTGACCGCGAACCGGCCCTTGTCAGCAGTCGGAAGCAGGCTTGCGGCCGGCCTTTCGATCACGCCAAACGGGAAATAATCCTGTCCACCAACGTTGATGCCGTTGTGGCAAGAGGAGCATCCCTTTTCCATGAATAGCTTCAATCCTGCCTTCTGCTGATCATCGAGAGCGTTCGGATTGCCTTCGAGGTATTGATCGAAGGGGGCGGCCGGCGTAATCAGAGTCGCTTCAAAAGCCTCGATCGCCTTCGCGAAATTATCAAAGGTGACCGGCGGTTCCTCGCTCGGGAACGCCTTCTTGAACCTGACGACATAGTTGCTCATCGAATTGAGCGTATTGATCACGCGATCTGCGGTCGCATTCATTTCGACACTCGCCTGCACGGGTCCCTTGGCTTGCGCCTTGAGATCTACGGCGCGTCCATCCCAAAACTGCGCTACATTAAATACTGCGTTATAGACGGTTGGGGCCCGACGTGGCCCTTGCTGCCATCCGTGACCGACCGAGGTCGGACCGGCATCGACTCCGCCCGTCCCAAGGTTATGGCAGGAATTGCAGCTAATGATCTCACTGGCCGATATGCGTGGATCAAAGAATAGCATCTTGCCGAGTTCGATCTTCTCGCGGGTGACCGGGTTGTCCTTCACCACAGGCACCGCCGAGGGGATTGCCTTGAAAATCTGCCTGGCAGCTGTCATCACCTCATCATCGGCGCTAACTTGTGATGAGGCCAGGATCGCGACGGCCACAATCGATAAATTATTCACAAGGTGAAGCACCCATCTCGCTGATTTCTTCATAATAGGTCTCATCGGCGCGTTCTCATTGATGCTTTAAGGACACTGATCGAAGACATGACCCGCGGCAGGCGCCCGCATCAAGTTGGCAGCCCTGGAGCCGCCGAGAACTCAATGAGATTGAGTCGAACTGCCTTCACGATGGCCTGGGTCCGGCTCGTCGTATCGAGTTTTCGCATGGCGTTCTTAAAATGAAAATTGACCGTATTCTCGCTGATCTTCAGTATCATCCCGATTGCCCATGACGATTTCCCTTCTGCCGCCCACCGCAGGCAATCTTTTTCGCGATCCGACAGCGGAACTTTCCTGATGCAGCTGCTAGCCGAGGGCCGCGCGATTTCCGCAAATGCGAGGTGAAAGTGCCAGGCCAGTACATAGAGATGACTGATGCGATACTGAGGATCGGCATCGTCGACGGGGGATGCAAACGATGCCACAGAGATTTGGCCCGAGGGCCCAAATAACGGCACGCTCATGGCACACTTCAAACCCGCTTCTCTGGCCTCGTCCAGTACGCGCTGCTCGCCTGATTGCAGTTGATATTGCTTGGCGAGTTCGTCCCACAGAAACGGCCCCGAAATCATTGGTGTTCGCCGGACCACCGGGTCGATGACATGGTAGTTGCGCTCAAAATAACGGTGGCACCAGTCAGGCGGGAAGTTCACGGTCACTGCGGGCGGCAGATACTCCGGTAGACGAGGCGGCTCTGCGCAGGTGAGTGCTCCGTAAGCGACTTCACTGAAGCCCTCCTCGCTCGCACAGCTCACAAGAAGATCGAACAGCGCCTTGATGGATTGCGTCCGCTTCGCGCATTCGATGAAGCTGAAAAGGTCCATGTAGCGCCTCACGAGACCGGCAAAAACGGCCGGTGTTTGCGTTCAATTGAGCGTGTCTTACCCAGCACCTAGTCCCGTTTTGCTCACCTGAGCCTTGGGCTCCGCTCCTCATACAGCTGAACACTCGCGCGCTATGACAAACGCTATTCTCGAATTCGTGGACTTTCGTGCATGCGCCCAAAAAGAACAGGTGAACCCAAACTGCGGGTACGCCGATCAAGCCGGCAGATGCAGCGGCCACCTACACTCGAACAGCACACCATAAACGTCGCTCGGACAGCTCTCTTTTTTCTCGTTTGGGGCGCTCCCGAGGGCGCGGTACATGCCGCATTCCATGCAGCCGTCGAGGGTGCTTTGCATCTTGCACTTCGTAGCAGTGCGGGCTGGCTTTCACGAGAGAAACAGCTGCGGCGACAACGTTGTGCGCACGCGCGCTGATATGGAGACGACCGACTTCGACAAGATAGCGGTTGTCGAACAGTTCCTCCTCGAGGCACAATAAGGGATCGACGTTCCTGGTTCTGCCTTCGTAGCTGGTAACCACGATCAGACCTCAACGATGTAGTTGCCTGTTTACGTGCGAACTTTCCGAACGCCGGCGACTTGTCCGGATCGTGCGCGGTCGTACTGGGCGCGGGCGACTCTTCGTCGCGCCCCGGCCGCAGCACATTCATGCCGCGCTTGGCTACAGTTACTGCGGCGATATTGCCGGCCATCCCGGCGCCGACCAAGATGCCATCGAGCATTACATCGATCGTGACAACCTGTTCTGGTTTGCGATCCGGTTGCGCGAATGCAGCGGCCGGCGCGCACCAAACGCGGCTGTCAGCGGTGCGATTGGCGCCGACGGTCAGTGCCTTGCGTAAGGACTCAGCGGCATCTGGAGGCCCATGGCGAGGACGGTGAGCTCGCCAGCCAGCTCGTCGCTTAGTACCGGCACTGCTCGCAGCTTGGACGGGTCGTACATATTCGTGATGGTCCGCCTCCCCTTGGCGCACTTCGTTGTTGCCCACGGGACGCGCGCGGATCTGCACGAAGTCGAAAATCTGCTTGATGCAAAAGATACCCTGCATTCGGTACTCCACAAGTTCCGCGAACCTGGGATGAGAACAGCAAGGCTCGTACCAAGTTGCGGGAGCTCACGAAACTGAGGCATGGGATAGACGCTTGAGCGAATTGGCGATTGATGATGCGTTAGCGATCGAAGCAATCGCGACATACGTCGGAAACGCGACATCGTCGTTGCAGCAGCCGCGACATTAGTTGATATATCGGTCAAGAAGAGCGCGGTTTAAAGCGCGATGCGTTTTGCTCCCTCATTTGCGGCAAGAACCCGGCGTAACGAAGAGAACCGGCCGCAGCTCACGAGGACCGAATCCCTTCGATCCGCCCTACACAATGCTTCGCACCTGCAAGTCGAGATCTCGGATCGTCTCGACGCGACCAGAGCAAGAAGTGCTGAGTCGACGAGGTCTCCGGCTGTCGAACGGATGCGTTTTCTATTACTTTCCGCCCACCGACGATCGAACATCTTGTGATTGTCAGGGCTAAGCCCGGACTTCCGCGGCATCCCATAGCGAGGAGTAACAATTTGCGGAGCGGTCAACTACCAAAGCTAGTGATTGATCTAGAAAACAGACGCATGTCATCTACCCGTCGAGCTGCGGATTGGCCGAGCGGCTTGCCTCGCCTCGATCGCGACCTGCGCGGCGCACGCCCTGAATGGCCGGTCGGTCAAACGCGCCCGTTAGGAGTCGGCATGCAAGATCAATCACGATCTTTCTTCGCCAACGGCCCTGATCGATGTGCTGACCCCTCCCTTGCCGAAATGCTGCGCGCGGAGATCTGCTCCAACCGCGACATCTCCTTCCTCATGGAGGCTCATGATGCACTCTCCGGCGCCATTGCCAAGCGCGCAGGCTTCAAAGGTCTCTGGGCGTCGGGCCTGTCAGTTGCCTGCTCTCTCGGCTATCGCGATGCCAACGAAGCTTCATGGAGTCAAATCGTCGATGTGGTCGAGCGCATCGTCGACTCGACCGAACTGCCCGTGCTCGTTGACGGCGATGGCGGCTTTGGGAATTTCAATAATGCGCGCCTCCTGGCGCGCAAACTCCTACAGCGGGGCCGCTGCCGGAGTTGCGCTGGAGGACAGCTGTTTTCCAAAGATGAACTCGTTTGTTGGCGATCGGCATCCCCTAGCCGATATCGATGAATTCTCTGGCCGGCTACGAGCAGTTAAAGATACGGTCGCGGACGACTCGGTCCTCGTGGCTCGGATCGAAGCGCTGATCGCCGGCCATGGAATGGACGAAGCACTTTTACGTGCTAGCGCTTACGCCGCCGCGGGAGCCGACGCGATCCTCATTCACTCGCGTAAGAGCACCGCGGACGAGTTCCTCTCGTTCGCGAGTTCCTGGCAGAACCGCCGGCCCGTCGTAATCGTTCCTACGAAGTATTATCAAACACCGATTTCTACATATCGTGATGCTGGCATCCGCCTGAACTACGACAATAGGCTTTCATCCACGCAACAACGGATTCGTTCTCGACAGACACCTGTCATGCACCGTCTTCCATGCCGTCACGCTCAAGTGATATCTCACGGCGCATTTGTTTGGACGACACAAGAACAGCCACGAGTTGATTTCTCTTTCGGAGAACGAACGATGAGGACCATGATTTTTCTATTTTGACTCGTAGGGTTGCATTTCCAAGGACTTGGATTGGCATCACGCCGCTGTAGCAACCATAAGCGACGGCCTTAGGCTGCTCGTCGAGGTCCTCAACGCCTGGAAACAAATGCGCGATAAGGGGAATGAAATGGCTATCAATGCTCCCAAGAAAGCCGTCATTCTCGCGGCCGGCTTGGGCTCCCGCCTGCGTCCGCTGACCGATCTACGCCCGAAGCCGCTGGTCACGGTCAATGGAACTCCTATCATTCACAACGCTCTGCGCAATCTGGAGTCCGTCGGCGTTGAGGAGGTGACGATCGTCGTCGGTTACCGGAAGGACGCCATTCAATACGCCTGTGGCAGCCGCTTTGGCGAGCTTGAAATCAACTATGTCGAGTCGACGGTCTTCGACCGTACAGGCAGTGCCTATTCCCTATGGCTGGCGCGGGACGCCCTTCTTTCCGGGGACTGCTTTCTTCTCGAGGGCGACGTCTTTTTCGAGGAGGATGCGTTACGCTACCTTCTGTTCGGAGAGGCGACCGATGTGGCTGCAGTCGCCCCCTTCAATGCATTGATGGAGGGGTCGGCGGTTCTATTGTCGGATAGAGGCTTCATCTCCGGTTTCCGCATGAAGCACACCTCAGCAAAGCTTAACGCGGATGGTCCAAGGCTATTCAAGACGCTGAACCTGCTACGATTCTCGGCGACGACCCTCAGGACAATGATCGTTCCAGCTCTCGAAGATATCATCGGCTCCGGAGCTACGCAGGCCTACACCGAGGAGCTTTTCGCCTATTTGGTGGAAAAGCGTGGCCTACAGCTCGCCACGGCGCGTTGCGACGATCTCAGGTGGTACGAAATCGACAGCACCGAAGATCTGCAGATCGCGGAGCGCATTTTCGCAAGGGCGAAAGCCTTCGGCGTGCCGTATGAGCTGCGGAATAGGTGATGTTCCAATGCCAGCACATCGCCGGATGATTCCGAATGGCTCGATCGGCGTTTCGAAGACGGCGATCGCTTTAATGCCGCGAGCAATGTCGCGCCGTTTGAACCACTGGATCTGAGCGAACACGATCACGGTCTCGGCCGACGCGTTGTCGATGCCATTGTTGAAGACATCCTCCGTCAACTCAGAACGGTGCCTCCATGACCCGCATTGCGCTTGTTGTATCCGACGTCGACGGCACGTTGCTCACCCAGAGAAGATCTTGAGCAGGAGCGCCAGGGATGGTGCGCAAGTTGCATGCCGCGGGCATCGGCTTCACGATCGCTTCCAGCCGGCCGACGATCGGCATGGGCTTCCTGATCGAGCCTTTGGGAATCACGCTGCCGGTCGGCACTTTCAACGGAAGCTGCATTGTCGATCCGCGGCTGAAAACTGTCCGTAAAGTTTGAAAGACGTGTTGGTGCCCGGAATTCGCATGCTCCCGGGGAAACTCCCTTGCAGTGGATCTGCTCCGTCTGCGCTGCTTGCGCCTTCGCACGAGCAGTTTCAGCCTGCTGTCGCGCTCCTCCGCGCGTGCCCTCGCCTCCTCTGCTTCCGTTTGCGCCAATCTCGCTCCCTTTGCCGCTGCACGATCGGCGCGCGATCCCGTCTGTTCGGCGGCCTCAAGTGAATGAACGCGAGCCTGCAGACGTCTCAGCTCTTGCCTTAGATCGTCTAATGACTCGGCATGGGCCATGGAAGGTGAATACGCGATTGCACAACCAACCAAGGCCCCAGTCGCGATCCATCGCGATGCTATCGACCTGGCGGGACGGCCATGGCCAACTAAAATTAGACTCATCTCGGCTAGATATCCGTCCAACAATTCTTTTTTGCACTGAAGCCCTCACATAAGTACGCAAATATAGACCCCTATGTTTTTCACATAGGACGAACGAGCGACGTCTTGGATATCTGTGCTAGGCCCTACCGCGTCGTGACCAGCTACTGCGAGAGAGACGTGTTGGCCTCAAGCAAATTCCGGGATCGGCCTGACAGATGGCGCCTGTTGCTGGCTCGCGCGCAAAGAAACGCACGTGTTCAGGCCTGATGCTGACGTGAGACGTCTGACCGTCAACGAGGCAAGCGCGTGAAATAACCGTCCGCCTTCTGTACGGTCGGCTCGCCCGAGGATCGATCAGCGTGCTCGCAGTTCGTGGCCAACATCAAATCCGAAGTCTTGGCTGAAGAGCTGATCGCGCTACCAATCGCGAGTCAGTCGCCCCACCGGGCTGGAACGAGTCCTAATTAGCTCTAGCAAGAGTTCTACGGGGCGCCTCGCAAATACGGGGCGACGCCGGATCGCTGCGCGATGCAGGGGCGGAGAGTCTTGAATTCGGCACAGATCGGCGACGAAATGCAACCTTTGCTCCCTCAGAAATCTCGATGATCTGTTCTTTCAGAAGCGATTGCGCTTTACGCTTTTGTCCTCGTCTTGCACGCAGAGCGAACTTCAACCTGAATTAAGTCCGTGGGACAGGTCAGTAGAGATCGCGCATACCAGCCTCGACGTGCTGCACGCCTTGCCGACAGTGAGATCGAAGCGCTGAAGAGCGAGCCATGCTTCCGGCGCCGTCACCGAAGCCCCATCTTGAGGTGCAAGGGCGCTTGTCGCTGCTGGGCGAGACGTTTTTGAAAACGCTGAAGCCGCCCTAGTGATACAGCTTTTCGAGGAACCGTGACCTTTGCTTTGCCGCTTCGTGATCGCCGCGACGACCTACGCTGGCAATCGGCCAGCACCGGCACGCCCAATGAAGTGGCAATCAACGCGGCCGTCCACCGGACAAGGCGCCGAAGGACCTGTTGCTAAAGAAGCGATGACGCCCGCGGCCAAGTGGAAAGCCGTCATGCATTTCATGGATAGTCACGGGACGAGCGAGGCTGCGTGTATAAAGTCATCGGCCATTGTCGCGTGACCATTAGATACGAGACGACCTGGGCGGAGCCTCCCTGTGTTAACGCATGAGGCGATCGCCCAGGAGTGCGGTCACTTCGCCTATCGGCGCCTGCATGTTCTGCTCAAGCGGGGGACTATTTGATCAACCACAAGAAACTCTTCCGGCTCTACCGGGAAGAGAGGTTCGCAGTTCGTCGCCGGGCAGCCGCGGCAAACGGCGATCGCGACCTCAGGTGACGATACCGACAGCGCCGAATGGCCGCTCAATCGACTTCGGATCGAATTAGCTCACAGATAGCCGCAGCTTCCACATCCTAATCGTGGTCGATGATTGCGCCGCCCCCATATACAGCCTGATCGTCAGCCAAGATAAAGGCATTTGGATCCGCAGGCCTGACTGGCCGATGTCCTCACCCGGATCGCGTCCTATCCGGCTCATCGGCTAGAGGAGCTGCTGCTATTGGATGGATGCCGCCAACCTTAGCGATCTCCGCTCGAGCTGCGTTACCATCACGTCAACTAGGTTCATCCCGTCACCATCATCAATCGCGCCGCCCAACTTGGCGAAGACTCGCTGCGGGAGGTCGCCAAGAATGAATCGCTCGAGGACGACGCCATCTCGGTCCATGGTGTCGGAGAAACCGGCGTCAAGGCATTCACCGACTTTGGATTCGAAAATCTGATTATCACGTTCTACAAGGATAACCCCAGTGCTTGAGGCGCTGACTGCTCCGCCTGCGGCCAACGCCGGACGGATATACGAGACCTAGCCATGGAAGATGACCAGGGATGGGAAACGGTCGGCGTCGAGGACCTGAGGCCCGGCGGTGATCCAGGTCTCAGTTGCGCGGCAGAAGCAAGAAAAACGAACCTCAGTTAGCTACCACACCCGTGTGAAGGTATCGGCCCCCCTCAGTTTTTGCGGTCGGCCATTTCCGTCGACATAAAACAATGTCCAGGATGTTGGCATTTGAGAACCATTGGTCCTTCCGACCCAGCGCGTGAAGGAATTGCATTGGGCAAATGTTACAACGAAATACAGACCGGTCGGTTTAACGGCGCCGGATGCAGGATATGGAATGCCCTGACATTGGAAGCCCTGAGCATGATTTGTAAAAGTGCCTTGTATGCTCCCGTTGTTGGAGGACCATACAAACAATTCCGAGCCACGCACATTCTTCCAATACGACGGAGCCGGAAGTCCCTGGGCCAAGACCTCACCGGAGAGCAACAAGAACTGAGCGGTCAGGAAAAGTCCTAGAAGTTTATTCATGATGAGAACCCCAATAATAAGCTCGCTTAAAGGTAGTAGCCTATATTACATTCTCGGTCTCTACAATGACTTATGCAATACAAATTGAAAACGTACTGCAGCGGCGAGCATATAGCAGAACTTGAAGGAGAACCGAGCACGCTAGACCTATTTCGTTCTGACGAATAGGCTATGCGAGGAGTACATCGCAGCCGAGCCGAACAATCACCGCTACCGCCGGTTCTACGAACTATACCGCATTTGAGGCGCCTGCCGGTGACGATGCGCCAGTCCCACGCGGGCCAGCGACAAGCTGTTCGTGGGTTATGCGGGCGACGGCATTCCGGTGGTCCTCGATCGGCTCACGGGGAAACGGAGCACAGCCCAGACCTTCGTGGCGTGCTTGGCGCCCTCCTCCATCTCTGCGCGAACCGCAACACTGACTCCTTCACGAAACCTAACAGTCGAGGCACAGCGCCGCAATCGAGTCATCGCCGCGAGCAAGTCCATATGAGAGCCAAATTGAAGGGCGTGAAGTCCGAGGGCATGCATGCCAACGTCCTCAAATTATCAGGAGGTCAGACAACTCTCAAATCGCCTGTTTAGATTTTACAGGTGGTCTGGTGCAGCTTGATTACGCTGGACCTTTTTGGACAGAGTACAATAAGTAATCACTGACGTGACAAGCGCCAGGTCTCTTCCGCAACTCGCGTGATGGAGGGTGTGGGTGATTAGGACAACAAACCGCGTCGCAAGGCCTCAGCGACGCATTGGGCAATAGATACTGCGCCGAGCTTGCGGCGAGCATTCTCAAGATGAAAAATTACAGTACGCGGTGCAATCTGGACCAGCACCGCGATATCCGCGACAGTTTTTCCGCGCGCGGTCCATGCAAGGCATTGGCGCTCGCGCTGAGTGAGTTCACTTGCGGCTAATTTACCGGCAGAGGGCACGTCAAGTCTGGCGGCGACATGACAATGAAAGTGCAACCCGACGAGGTGTACCAGATCCTTCCCGTCGGCCACGAGCCGCTCGGGGTGAAGATCGCGGTCGCCCGTCGCCAGCGTAAATGCAGCCATCCGTCCAAATCCACCCCTGATTGGCACAGTGATACCTGATCTAATCCCGAAGGTCGTCGCTTCATCGAAGAACCGGCGCTGCTCGCGATTTCCGGCCAGGGCCGACGCCTCGCCTCCCCAGCTGAATAGCGCGTGCTCGGCACGCGCGCGGCGCACCACAGGATCGAGCTGCTGATATCTAAGTTGGAAGTACCGACTGGTCCAGGATTTGGGATAGGACGAGATCAACATCGGCGTCTCGCCGGTCAGGCTCAGATAGGCAAATTGCTGGAAGCCGAGCCTCTGTGTTAGCCGCGTTGCGACACGCTCGAATTCATCCGCGTTGGTTGCGGTTTGGATGGCATCAATAAATTCCTGGAAGATGCTTTCGACCGGGCTCATTCCGGCTCTACCATTTGAACATAATCGACGTGCTTCCTAATGACATCACCCTCGCCTTGGCAAGAAGCTGCTCGGCCTACCAGGTCGCGCGAGCTCCCGCCAGAACAGCCACGCCATGAGGCCGCGCAGCCGCAGCGCAGAAAGACCCAGCCCGTCCGCCATCGTACTTTGGTGGAAATGCCACACCCCAGTATCGTTCCACGCCAGTATCGTTGGGAAGCAGTAGGCCGGTAACGCCGGTAACAGACATCAATCAATGTGATGGACCGTCCTGATTTGGCGATAGATTTGTTCGAAAGGCTCTGCGTGTCGTTGAATGCCACCTGGTGGCCTTACCTGATCAAGGCGCGAATGTTAGCGCCCCGATTCAATATCGGCCGAACCTGAAGTGAAAAAGAGTAGGTACGTTCGCAACGTGCAGAATGCGTCTTTATTTCATCGCTGTATTCGCGACGCTTCACTTTTGTCCGCATCGTACTAACGATTTTGATCTGTCTGCTCCGGAGGCATTGTCCCTTTTTTTGATTTGCTCTAAAGGAAACCCTAGCCAACGATGGAAACCCTGAGATACAATGCCGACGGATTTGCCCAGCCCAGCAAGAGCCCTCGGCAGTAGCTCTGCTGAGGGGCAGGAGGTGGTCCGGCGGTTCATGTGGGAGATCAGATCCATCAATGTGTATCTGGAGGAACTGCGCCAATTCCGGGCGAATGTACTTGGCATCACTGGGCCACAGTGGATGATCTTGATGGCCTTGGCAGACTTGGACAGAGAAGACGGTGTTCCTGTCAATGCGGTGTCAAAATTGATGCACGTCGACGCTTCATTCGTAACGACCCAATCGAAGCTCCTCGAGAAAAAAGGGCTCCTGCGGCGCAAGCCCTCCACGAGCGATGCCCGGGTCGTACAGCTGTCGCTGACGGACAAGACTTACAAGCATCTCGCGAGCCTTGCTGCACAACAGGAAGCACTCGATCAATTTGTTTTTGGTGAGTTCAGTATTCGCGAATTGACCGAGTTCGCTAACAGTCTCACTGCACTCAGGTATCGCCTAGAGAAAGCTCGCTTGAAAGTCGCTCTGGATTTCTGACGACCAGAACGCACAATCCTCAGAAACGGCGCACTATCTACGTGAGGTTAACTCCGGATCGAGATAAGATACAGAGCATTCAAAGGATGCACGTGTTCTCCCAGGAACCTCAGTGTGGGCCTCCGCTGCTGGCGGCTAGTGGTTTTACGGGCACTGCCGTGCGGGTTCCGAGAAAGACTTAATGGGTTGCCTCGATCTGCCGGCTCCCTGCAAAAAAGTCTCTTTCGGAGCCCCGACAATCGTGCCGATCGTCTCTCTTGTGGCTCGCTTCTGCGTCGCTTCGAGACGAGAACAAGCCGAGTGTCGATAGAGAAGCCTTAAACAAGCCGAACGCTGGCCCGTCTCTTAAATCCAGAGCGGAGGGCCCGCTGACGAGCAGACTTTTCTCGAAGCGTCACGTACTCTAAAGTTGGGGCGGAGGCGAGCGCTGCGCGCGAGCCTCTTGATCAGGTTGGATCGGTCGAGACGAAAGTCGGGAACGATACGGCACGCTAAGCAGCAACACAAAAAGCGCCCTGTTGGCTTCATAGCTGGCAGCGGATCGGCTGCTTCTTGACCCCGTCATTGCCGGCGTGCCTTCGTCGGTGCAGACCGACCATGACCATCTTCGCCTGCGCTGCTTTAAGAAAACCTCGAATACTGGAAATCGATCAGACATGGCATCACCCCCTGAAGCCAAACAGAGCTGGTCCCGGTTGTCTGAACAGATTCTCCGCGTCGATAAGTGGATCCTCTGCCGGGATTAGGCCGCCACGCGGAGCGGCGGAAGGTTGAAGTAGGCTTGATCCGGGGTCATGTCGTCAAGGTGTAGCGCGACAAACTGGATAAGAGGCCGTATTGCCGCATCTAGCGATGTTCCCGAGAGACCTCTTGTTGCCTCATCTATTTTGCTCCCTAGCGAGGGGAGCGAAGAGGCCAGTCTCACAACTGGTCGTCATTACGAGCGCGCCGATGTCGCGCTCGGTCCTCGACCGAGCGCTTGCCAAGCCAACAGACCGGTGATCGGGCGTGGTCAAGGCCGCCAGCCGCCGAAGGCGGTGGCGCATCGCGCCAGCCTTGAGCACGGTCGATCACCGGTCTACCTTAGACTACCGACGCTCCGTCGAGCAGCGGGGGACTTTCCGGTGATGTGACAATCACATCGCTTTGTGCCGCGTTTTCCCCGGAGCCAAACACCAGTGCGCTTGCTTGCTCGCTGCGCCACAATTTGAGACGACGTTGAAGGGTTCGGAGTACTTTGCGCGGGTAGACCCCGGGGTTTTCTGCCTGAAGCTTGGACAGGAGTTTGCTGCTGGTCCGCCATGGCTCGGCCTCGAACCATTCGCGCAGCTGTGGCGTGGCTTTGACCAGCGGATCGGGGCGTCGTCGCTCTCGCTTCAGCTTCGCAATTGGCCTGTCGGTCGGGCGTCCCGCTCCTTCT
>NZ_JADPJL010000034.1 GCF_023073415.1 Bradyrhizobium sp. 190
CCGCCCGCGTCCGGACGCCCTCCAGCAATGCCAGCAACCCGGCATCGTCACCGCCCTCAAGCGTCCGACGCGAGATCCGGTCCCGGTCCGGGCTGTGCAGCGTCACCAGCCAAGCCTTCTGACTCAGTTCGATTGCAACGAAAATCGTGCAACAATGGCCGGCGGTGGGCGTGTCTACGGTCGATGCTTGCATCTGACGCTCCGATGGTTCGAGTGTGGAAACCCAAACCTATCGGAAGGGACACGCTCACCGCCCCATGGAATCTACGAGTCTGAATTTCCAGAAAGAGAACAAGAAAAAATGTCCACCACCCTCCTCCCCGAAGACCGCATTCCCGTCATCGTCGGCGTCGGCGAGATCGTCGACCGACCGAAGGACATCGCCGCCGGCCTCGAGCCGCTGGCGCTGCTCGAACAAGCCGTGCGGCGCGCGGAAGCGGACAGCGGGGCAAAACTGCTCGGCGAACTCGGCTCGCTCGACGTCGTCAATTTCCTGAGCTGGCGCTACCGCGATCCCGAAAAGCAGCTCGCCGCGCGGCTCGGCGCCAGCCCGGCGCATTGCTATTATGGCCCGGTCGGCGGCGAGAGCCCGATCCGCTATATCCACGAAGCGGCAAAGCGCATCGCGCGCGGCGAATGCGGCGTGGCCGTGGTGTGCGGCGCGGAGGCGCAATCCACCGCAACCAAGGCCGAGCGTGGCGGCATCGCGCTGCCATGGACGCCGTTCGCCCATGACGTCGAAGAGCCGAAGCGCGGCGCGGCGTTCCAGAAGCCGATGGCGGTGAAGCTCGGTGTGTTCCGCCCCATCACGGTCTATCCGCTGTATGAATCCGCCACGTCAGCACATTGGGGCCAAACCCCGCGCGAGGCGCTGGCGGAATCCGGCGCGCTGTGGTCGACTTACGCGCGCGTCGCTTCCGAGAATGAAAATTCATGGCTGAAGAAGCGTTTTGCGCCAGACGAGATCACCACGCCGACGCCGGAAAACCGGCTGATCGCCTGGCCCTATACAAAATTGATGGTGGCCAATCCGACCGTGAACATGGGCGGCGCGGTGCTGCTGACGTCGCTGGCAAAGGCCCGGGCGGCCGGAGTGCCCGAAGATCGCCTGATCTATCCGATCGGCGGCGCCTCGGCGGAAGAGCCGCGCGATTATCTTGTCAGGGACCAGTTCTACGAAAGCCATCCGCAGAACGCGGTTCTGAAGGCCGTGATGGATCTGGCCGAGGGTGACGGCAGGAAATTCGACGCCATCGAGCTTTATAGCTGCTTCCCCTGCGTGCCCAAGATGGCACGGCGAACGCTTGGCCTCGGCCCCGATGTGCAGCCGACGGTAACCGGCGGCCTCACCTTCTTCGGCGCGCCGCTCAATACCTATATGACGCACGCCGCCGTCGCGATGGTGCGCAAGCTGCGTCAGGGCGGCAAGCTCGGCCTGCTCTACGGCCAGGGGGGCTTCGTCACCAAGCATCACGGGCTGGTGCTGTCGCGCGAGGCGCCGAAGCAGGCGTTCGCGCAGGACACCAGCGTACAGGCCGAAGCCGACCGCAGCCGTCGCAAGGTGCCGGACTTCGTCACCGAAGCGTCAGGCCAGGGCAAGGTCGAGAGTTTTACCGTGATCTATAAGGGCAATGGCGAGGTCGAGCACGGCGTGGTGATGCTGCGCACCGAAGCCGATGCGCGGGCGCTGGCCCGCATTCCCGCCACGGACTCAGCGACGCTCGTGCATCTACTAAATATGGAGCGGACGCCGGTCGGATCGGTCGGCAATATCGTCACGGCCGAAGACAGCGTGCTGGAGTGGCGGGTGGGGTAGCCCCCGCCTGGCATTGCCGGGAGCACATTCGCAGGGTGGGCAAAGCGAAGCGTGCCCACCGTTCTCGGCGACAATCCCGGATGGATGGTGGGCACGGCGCAAGGCGCCTTTGCCCACCCTACGGTCTACGTCGCGCGAAAGCCCTCTACCCCTTCACGTCCTGCTTTTCGGAGGCGGTCGTGGGCTTGCCGTCCTTGGCGCCGACCACGCGAACCTCGTCGCCGTCGGCGAGACCGTCCGGCGGCGCGGTGATAACTCGGTCGTCGGCTGCAAGGCCGGAGGCAAGCTCGATCTCCCTGCCGAGGTCGCGCGCGATGGTCACGGTCTTGAACAACACCTTGTCGTCGGGACCGACGGTGGCGACCCGCAGACCGTCCTTGTTGAAGATCAGCGCGCTTGCGGGGATATGCAGCGGCACGGCATCGCGCTGCAGCGGCAGGCGGACGCTGGCATAGCCGCCCGGCATCAGCTCGCCGTTCGCATTGTCGAGCGCGAGCTGCATGCGCGTGGTGCCGGAAGATACGTCGACCGATTGCGAGGATGCCTCCACCGTGGCCGCAAACGTGCGGTTCGGATATTCCGGCATCGTCAGCACCGCCTTGGCGCCGATCCTGATCGCGGGCACGTAGTTCTGCGGCACGTTCACATAAACGCGCAACTTGGTGATGTCGGAGACGACGAACATCGCAGGGCCCGCGCCGCCGCCGGCATTGATCAGCGCGCCGACATCGGTCTCGCGCGAGGTGACCACGCCGTCGAACGGCACCGTGATCTTCTTGTAGCCGGCAAGCGCTTCCAGCCGCTCGACATTGGCCTGGCCGGAATTGACGGCGGCCTTCTTGTTGGCGAGATCGGCCGTGCGTTCGTCGATCTCCTGCATCGAGACGAAATTCGAGGCGAGCAAAGTCTTGCGCCGGTTCAACGTGGCTTCGGACAGACGCGCGCTGGATTGCTGACTGGCGAGATCGGCCCTCGCCTGCAGCAATTGCTGGTCGAGGTCCGGCGCCTCGATCTCGGCAATCACCTGGCCCGCTTTCACCTTAGCGCCGATATCGGCGCTCCAGCTCTTCAGGTAGCCGCTGACGCGTGCGAAGATCGGCGCGCGCGAATAGGCTTCCAGCCGACCCGGCAGATCGATGGTAGGACTGAGCGCCTTCCCGCTGGGAAGCGCGACGGCGACGGACGGGACCGCCTGTGCGTCGGTCCATTCCTTCAGTTTCGCGCTGGAATCCTCGCGGGCGCGAATGCCGGTGGCGACGATCAGCGCCGCGCCGATCAATGCCACAACCCCGAATATGCCCAGTTTCCGATGCGAGACCGGCGGGCGCGGTTCAGTGGGCATGCGGCATCTCCGACGGGGCGGCGGCTTGGGCGCCTTGCTTCTTGTGTACCATGCTGAACACCACAGGGACAAACATCAGGGTAGCAATCGTCGCAAAAATCAGCCCCCCGATCACGGCGCGCCCGAGCGGGGCGTTCTGCTCGCCGCCCTCGCCGAGACCCAGCGCCATTGGCGTCATGCCGATGATCATGGCAAGCGCCGTCATCAACACCGGACGGAAGCGGACAAAACCGGCTTCCAGAGCGGCCGCGACGGGATCGCCGAGCTGTTCGTAGCGCTCGCGGGCAAAGCTGATCACCAGCACGCTGTTGGCAGTGGCCACGCCCATGCACATGATCGCGCCGGTCAGCGCCGGCACCGAGAGCGTGGTCTGGGTCGTGAACAGCATCCAGACGATGCCGGCGAGTGCCGCCGGCAGCGCCGTGATGATCACGAAAGGATCGGACCAGGACTGGAAGTTCACGACGATCAGGAAATAGATCAGCACCACGGCGGCAAGCAGTCCGAACAGCAGGCCGGAAAACGCGCTGTTCATGGTCTCGACCTGGCCAAGCAGCACCACCGACGATCCCTTCGGCACGTCCTTGGCCGTGTCCGCCATCGCTGCCCTGACATCGGCAGCGACCGCGCCGAGATCGCGCCCCTGCGGCGTCGCAAAGATCTGAACCATCGACTGGATGTCGTACTGGGAAACCACGGCACTCGACGTCGAACGCCTTACGTCCGCAATGCCGCCCAGAATCGGCGATTGCGGATTGCCGCTGGCGGTGATCGGCAGCGCCTGCAAGGCGCTGAGTGAGTCCATCTTGTATTGCGGCGTCTGCATCACGATCGAGTACGACACGCCATTGTCAGGGTTGAGATAGAAGGTTGGCGCGACCTGTGAACTGCCGGCGAGGTTGACGACGAGGCTGTTGGTGACGTCGCGCTCGGTCAGCCCGACATATTGCGCCCGCGTGCGATCGACGTCGATGTTGAAGGTCGGGTTGTTGGGTGATTGCTGGATGCGCGCGTCCGCGATGCCGGGAATCCGGCGGATCCGGCTCAAGAGCTTGTTGGCGTAAGCGAAGTTGGCTTCGAGGTTGGCGCCGCGGATCTGCAGGTCGATCGGCGCCGGCGCGCCGAAGTTCAGGATCTGGCTGACGATGTCGGCCGGAAGGAACGAGAAGTTCATGCCGGGAAACAGTCGCGGCAATTGCTCACGCAGGGCCTGGACGTATTCATCCGTGGGACGGTGACCTTCCCGGAGCTTGATCTGGATGTCGCCGTCCGCCGGGCCGATCACGCCGGTGTTGTTGTAGGTCATGTTGATGCCGGAAATCGGCATGCCGATATTGTCGGTGAGCGTGTCGATCTCGCCGGGCGGGATGATCTTGCGGATCGCCTTCTGGACGTCGGCGAGCTGGTTGGCCGTCTCCTCGACGCGGGTGCCGATCTGGGTGCGGACGTGCATCAGGATGTTGCCGGCATCCACCGCCGGGAAGAAGTTGCGGCCGAGGAACGGCACCAGCAGGAAGGACAGCGCAACGACGCCGAGGAAACCGGTGACGAACAGCGGCCGCCGTGCCAGCGCCATTGACAGAAGATCGTGATAGGTGCCGCGAACGCGCTCGAACCGCGCCTCGAAGGCGCGCTGGAAGCGCACCAGCGGATTGCGCGACGGCGGCGGTTCGCCGTCGTGGTGGACATGCGCCCTGAGGAGATATTTCGCCATCGTCGGCACCAGCGTGCGCGACAGGATGAACGACCAGATCATCGCAAACATGACTGCTTCGGCCATCGGCACGAACAGGAAGCGCGCAACGCCCTGCAGAAAGAACATTGGCACGAACACGATGCAGATGCACAGCAGGGATACGAAGGCCGGCGTCACGATCTGGTTGGCGCCGTCAAGGATGGACGTTTCGACCGGCTTGCCCTGCTCCAGATGGTAGTTGATGTTCTCGATGGTGACGGTGGCGTCGTCGACGAGGATGCCGACCGCCAGCGCCAGCCCGCCGAGCGTCATGATGTTGAGCGTCTCGCCGATCGCCGACAGCATGATGATGGCGCCGAGCACTGACAGCGGGATCGAAACGGCAATGATGACCGTCGAACGCCAGCTTCCGAGGAACAGCAGGATCATCACGCTGGTCAGGAGCGCGGCGATGACGCCTTCGACGGCGACGCCCTCGATCGCGCCGCGGACGAACACCGACTGGTCGCCGATGAAGCCAATCTTCAACGTCTCCGGAAGCTGGTCCCTGACGTCGATCACCTTCTGCTTGATGCCGGCGATGATATCGAGCGTCGAGGTCGCGCCCGCCTTCAGCACCATCATCAGCACCGAACGGTTGCCGTCGACGTGAACGATGTTGGTCTGCGGCGGGTTGCCGTCGCGCACGGAAGCAACGTCACGAATATAGACCATGGCGCCGTTGACGGTCTTGATCGGCAATCCGCCGAGCTCTTCCATCCGAAGCGGCGAGTTGTTGAGCTGGATGATGTATTCGAATTGGCCGATCTTCTGGGTACCGACCGGGGTGATCAGGTTCTGCGCGGCCAGCGCATTGGCGACATCCTGTCCCGACAGGCCGCGGGCCTGCAGCGCGGCCGGATTGAGGTCGATCTGAACCTGGCGCTGCTTGCCGCCGAACGGATAGGGAATGGCGGCACCGGGCACGGTGACCAGCGGCGTGCGGAGCTGATTGATCCCGATGTCGGCGAGATTTTGCTCGGTCAGCCCCTCACCCGAGAGCGCGACCTGGATGATCGGAACGGTGGCTGCGCTGTAATTCAGGATCAGCGGCGGCGTAGCACCGGGCGGCAACTGCCTGATCATCGTCTGCGAGATCGCCGTCACCTGGGCGTTGGCGGTGCGGATATCGACATTGGGCTGGAAGAAGATCTTGACGATTCCAATGCCGTTGTAGGAATTGGCGACGATGTGCTCGATATCGTTGACCGTCGTGGTCAGCGCCCGCTGAAACGGCGTGATGATGCGCCCCGACATCTGGTCCGGCGGCAGGCCGGTATAGTTCCAGACCACCCCGATGACCGGGATGCGGATGTCCGGAAAGATGTCGGTCGGCGTGCGCAGCGCCGCCAGCGGTCCGATGATCAACAGCAGCAATGCGAGCACGACAAACGTATACGGCCTGCTCAGCGCGATACGGACCAGCGCGATCATGTAAGTGGCATTCCCCGGGGCCCCGCGGCGGGATGGCAACTGGCGCTGCAAAGAGCCCAGTTCGATTGCGCTGATTTAGCCGAAACAGGGCAAAAAGGCCAATTCCTGCAGCACAGCCGCCCGTCACTTCCCCGGCATAGCTCCTATGCCGGAGCCGCGGCCGACCTCGTCAGGCCGCCCGCACCGTATCCAGGAACTTCCCGACTTCGAGCTTGAGGCGGTTGGAGTCCGACGACAGCGACTGCGCCGCGGAGAGCACCTGCGACGACGCAGAGCCGGTCTCGCTGGCGCCGCGCTGCACGTCGGTGATGTTGGAGGAAACCTGCTGGGTGCCGTGGGCGGCCTGCTGCACGTTGCGGGAGATTTCCTGCGTCGCCGCGCCCTGCTCCTCCACCGCCGCTGCTATCGTCGATGCGATCTCCGACAGCCTTTCGATGGTCCCGCTGATTGCCTGGATCGCGTTCACCGATTCCTGGGTTGCGCCCTGGATACTGGTGATCTGCTGGCCGATCTCGCCGGTGGCCTTTGCGGTTTGTTCGGCGAGCGCCTTCACTTCGGAGGCCACGACGGCAAAGCCGCGGCCGGCTTCACCGGCGCGCGCGGCCTCGATGGTGGCATTGAGCGCCAGGAGGTTGGTCTGGCCGGCGATGGTGTTGATGAGTTCGACCACGTCGCCGATGCGGGCGGCTGCCTTCGACAATTCGCTGACGCGTTCATTGGTGTGGCGCGCCTGGTCGACGGCTTCGCCGGCCATCCGCGCCGATTCCTGGACCTGGCGGCTGATCTCGTTAACCGAGGAAGACAGTTCCTCCGTCGCCGATGCCACCGACTGCACGTTGGTGGAAGCCTCCTCCGAGGCCGCGGCTACCATCGTGGTCACCTGCTGGGCGCGCTCGGCGGTTGCCGTCAGTGTGCCGGCGGAAGCTTCGAGTTCGGTAGAGGCCGACGACACGGTCTCGACGATCTCGCCAACCGCCGTCTCGAAGGAATCCGCCAGCCGGACCATATCGGCCTTGCGCTGCTGGGCCGCGATCTGATCCTGCTTGATCTTGGCTTCCGCCTCGTCGCGGGACTTTTGCTCCGAAACGACCTTGAATTTCTCGACGGCGCCGGCCACGGCTCCAAGCTCGTCCTTGCGTCCGAGGCCGGGTAGCACTACTGCGAAATTGCCGCCGGCAAGTTCGTCCATCGACACGCTCAATGCGTGCATCGGCCGGGAGATCGTGAAGAAAGAAAATATGCTGGATACGATCAGCAACAGAACCGTGCCGATACCCAACGCCAGGGATTCCCACTCCGCCGTAGCCATTTCCCGGGCTCCCTGTGCAGCCTGTTCTTCCACGTTGTGCTTGGCGAATTCGGCGATCTGGTTGGCGAGTGGCTCGAGTTCGGCAACGATCGGCAGCGTGACTTCGCGGGCGATGCGCATGACTTCGTCGTTCAGCTTTGCGACCTTCGCAGCCACGTCGGCGCCGCTGCCCACCGCGATTGATTCGCCGCGAACAGCCGCGATCTGCTGAGCGCCCTTCGAATAATCTGCCGCCCTCGCCTTGAGTTTCTCGATGCGGGCACGATTCTCGGCGGACTTGGACAGTTTGAGCATCTCGTCGGCGAAATGGCTCACTGATTTCACGCGGGCAGCGACACCGTCGCTCGCTTTTTGCAGGTCAGCCGAACTATTGGCCAGACGAAGATCCCGGACACCGACCTGCATAGCCGCGATCGACGCCTTTGCCTCCGCAGCATCCCGCGCGATCGTCTGCTGCCCGGCCATCCGCGCGTCGAGATCGCGCATCGCCGCGTTGGACCGGATCTGGACGGTCACCATCGTGGCGACGAGCAGAACGCCGAGGCCCGAGGCGATGCCGAGCTTGGCGCCGATGGATAGATTCAGAACGAAGCGGGTGATGCTCGACATGATGGGCGTCCTTGAAAGCAGCAGTGTCAGCGAAATCGCAGGGATGCCGTTGTTTCCCGCGCAGCGGGATCACGGTTGAAAAGCGTCGGGCCGGATAGTCGGACGAGCCGGTTCGTTGCGAACGAAGGGCTCCTGCGGCGGCTTCGCCACAGAGCGACACTCATGCCGCTAAGGTTTCATACGATGGTTAATCAGTGGCTAAGCGGAGATACTTGAGGAAATCGTAGAACTACGGTATCGCCGCTCGCTTCGCCGGTATCACGACTGACTGTCCGTATTCTTACGTGCCGCAGACAAAGTCTGCTGCGGCGTTTCGCCGAACAACTCGCGATACAGCGCAGTGAACTCGCCCATGTGCCAGAAGCCGTTCACGAGTGCGACCGCCTTGATCGATTGCAGCGACGTCCCCCGCAGCAGTTGCTGACGCACGCTCCACAGCCGCCGCAGCCGCATATAACGATGCATGCTCATGCCGCGAATCGCAACCACGGCGTTATGCAGCGTGCGGACCGAGACCCCAAGCTGTCGCGCCACGTCGGCGCTGTACAGCGTCTTGCCGGCGTTGAGCGCGACGAACTCGTCGAATTTCCGGACCAGCGCCAGATAATGGCTCAGGCTCAAGCGCTTGCCTTCGGGCGCCGGCGATGCGGCAGCCATCACCAGATCGACCGCCTGCAGGACCGATTCTTCAACACTCTCGATCACATCAGGCTGATCGAGGATATCGGGTGAATGCGACGCAAGGATCAGGACATCGCGCAACGTCGTGCGAAGCGCCTCGAACTTGGCGGGTTCCGTCGCGATCAACTGAGCGCGGCCGAGTTCACCCGGCCAGCCGCGATCGTCGACGGAATCGAAATTCACCAAGGCGACCAGATTGGCCCGCTGCTCCACGATCTCGCACTGCGCGCTGCCCTTGACCAGCAGGAGTGCCGGCGCGCGGCCCTCCACACCGTTCAGCGTCAGCGAAGCCGCATCGTCCATCAACAGGCCGATGATCGCTCCGGACGTGGAATATTGAATCTGAAGGATTCGCGGAAATGTCCGCTGCAGATAGATCGTGCAGGACTTCAGCCTCAGCGATGCGAACGATGCGGCGAAGTCCCGATAATCGAGCGGAATGCTGTTGGCTTCCCCCAACGCTTCGATACTCCGGAAATGATCGATATCCGGAGACCGGCTGATCTTCACGAAGTCAGACTCAACTAGTTCATCAAGCAACGACACGCGGCGGTCATCCGAGCCGTCGGTAGCGATCGTCGCAACAACGAAAAAAAGCGCTAGCCGGAATTGAGAGGGATCGTATGCGCAACTTGACCATGGCGGACGGGCGCCTCGATGCGCCCTGCCATCGAATGAAGCGTCTTGAGTTCTGGCTCGTCTTCATTGACGCAGAACACATGGCATCAGATCTTCTGGCATCAGATCTTCACAATGCCCGTCCATATTACCAAGTTTTCCCGATCTCGGAAATTCGTTGGCCGCATTCGCCATCAGTTTCACTCAGGGCGATTGGTCGGCCAATGCCGCAATCGCAATTTTACGATCTAGGGATGTTTCCCGCTCCTCGTGCAGCCGAACAACAGGCTGCCTGAGGGCAGCCTGCGCTTCTGATTCGCAACCATCGGCGGTCGCAAAGCCGGCAGGAGGCGCCGGCTTCGGACCGAATAGTCAGTACGATTAGGCCGCCCGCACCGAGTCAAGGAACCTGCCGACCTCAAGCTTGAGGCGGTTGGAGTCGCCCGACAGCGATTGCGCCGCCGCAAGCACCTGCGAGGACGCCGATCCGGTTTCGCCGGCGCCGCGCTGCACGTCGCCGATATTGGAGGACACCTGCTGGGTACCCGCCGCCGCCTGCTGCACGTTGCGGGAGATTTCCTGCGTCGCGGCGCCCTGCTCTTCCACGGCGGCCGCAATGGTCGACGAAATCTCCGACAATTTTTCAATCGTGCCGCTGATGGCCTGGATTGCGTTCACCGACTCCTGGGTTGCCGCCTGGATGCCGGTAATCTGTTGTCCGATCTCGCCGGTCGCCTTCGCGGTCTGCTCCGCCAGCGCCTTCACTTCGGAAGCCACGACCGCAAAACCGCGGCCGGCCTCGCCGGCGCGCGCCGCCTCGATGGTGGCGTTGAGCGCAAGCAGGTTGGTCTGGCCCGCGATGGTATTGATGAGTTCGACAACGTCGCCGATGCGGGTTGCCGCCTTCGACAATTCGCTGACGCGGTCGTTGGTGACACGCGCCTGATCAACGGCGTCATTGGCCATCCGCGCCGATTCCTGCACCTGGCGGCTGATCTCGGTGACGGACGAGGCCATCTCCTCCGTGGCGGAGGCAACCGATTGTACGTTGGTGGAAGCTTCCTCGGAGGCTGCCGCGACTGCGGTCGTGAGCTCCTGCGCGCGCTCCGCGGTCGCGGTCAGCGTGCCCGCGGATACTTCGAGCTGGCTCGATGCCGACGACACCGCTTCGACGATCTGGCCAACGGCGGCTTCGAAATCGTTGGCCATCTTGTGCATGTCTGCCTTGCGGCCGCTCGTCGCGCGGATCTCCGCCTCGCGCTGCTCGGTCTCCAGCGTCTGACGGGCGACGGCATTGCTCTTGAAGATCTCGACGGCCTTGGCCATCTCGCCGACCTCGTCGCCGCGTCCGACGCCGGGCACCTCGACGGCAAGGTTGCCGCTGGCGAGATCGTTCATCGCGACCGTCATCCGTTGCAGCGGGCCGGTGACGCTACGCGCCACGAAGATCGACACCACGAGCATAAACAGCAGGATCGCGCCGGCAGCGATCAGGGAGCGCTGGGTCGAAGCCCAGGTCTGCGCCTTCAGGTCGTCGATGTAGACGCCGGTGCCGACGACCCAGTTCCACGGCGCGAAGCCGACCACGTAGGACAATTTCGGCTGCGGCTTGTCGAAGCCCGGCTTGGGCCACTCATAGGGAACGAAGCCTGAGCCGCTCTTTTTGACCGTATTGACGAAGTCGACGAACAGCAGCTTGCCGTTCGGATCCTTGTAGCTCGACAGATCGTTGCCATTCATTTCCGGCTTGATCGGATGCATCACCATCTTCGGATGCATATCGTTGATCCAGTAATAATCGTTGTTGCCGTAGCGGAGCGCCCCGATCCGCGCCATCGCGCGCTTCTGGGCGTCGGCGTCCGAAACGCCGCCCTTCTGCGTCGCGGCATGCTCTTCCTTGATGATGCCTAGCGCGAGGTCGCCGAGGTGCCGCAGCTCGATCTGCTTCTGCTGGTCGAGGGCCGATGCCAGTTCCCGCGACTCGAGAAAGGTCACGCCCAGAAGCCCGATGAAGCTGAGGCAGATGAGAGCGTAGATCTTTCGGCCAACCGTCATCCTGGCCCGGCGTATCGTTCCAAACATGCTTGATCTCCACGCGACGACGGATGTCGTGCGCCCCATTTCGCGGAATCGTATATGTCGGCCGCTTTCTTCCCGTTAATTTTGTACTCAGTAGATATACTGGGTTTTATTAATAATCGGAGCCTTGCGCGGTCGGTGCCTCAGGCAAGTTTCATCTGGGGGTTCACGAACAGCAAAAAGCCCTCCCCTTGGTTTAGAGGTGGGCCTTTTTGACTTGCGGCCTGTCGGCTGCTTACGCCGCCCGCACCGAATTCAGGAACTTGCCGACCTGGGCCTTGAGGCGGCTCGACTCCGACGACAGCGACTGCGCCGAGGAGAGCACCTGCGAAGAGGCCGTGCCGGTCTCGCCGGCGCCTCGCTGCACGTCGGTGATGTTGGCGGAGACCTGCTGGGTGCCGCGGGCGGCCTGCTGCACGTTGCGGGAGATTTCCTGCGTGGCCGCGCCCTGCTCTTCCACGGCGGCGGCAATGGTCGAGGAGATCTCCGACAGCTTTTCGATGGTGCTGCTGATCGCCTGGATCGCCCCGACCGACTCCTCGGTCGCTGCCTGGATGCCGGTGATCTGCTGGCCGATCTCGCCGGTCGCCTTCGAGGTTTGTTCGGCCAGCGCCTTTACCTCAGACGCCACGACGGCGAAACCGCGGCCGGCGTCGCCGGCGCGCGCCGCCTCGATGGTGGCGTTGAGCGCCAGCAAGTTGGTCTGTTCGGCGATGGTGTTGATGAGTTCGACCACGGCGCCGATGCGGGCGGCCGCCTTCGCCAGTTCGCTGACCCGGCCATTGGTGGTGCGGGCCTGATCGACGGCCTCATTGGCCATCCGCGCCGATTCCTGAACCTGACGGCCGATCTCGGTGATGGATGACGCCATCTCCTCGGTGGAGGAGGCCACCGACTGCACATTGGTGGAGGCTTCCTCGGAAGCCGCGGCGACCATCGTGGTCAGCTCCTGGGCGCGTTCGGCGGTCGTCGTCAGCGTGCCGGCGGCGGATTCGAGCTGGGTCGATGCCGATGACACCGTCTCCACGATATTGCCGACCGCACCTTCGAAATCGTCGGCGAGCTTGATCATTTCGGCCTTGCGCCGCTTCGCCGCGACCAGGTCCTGCTCGACCTTGGCTTCGGCTTCCTCGCGCGCCTTGTGCTCGGCGTTCTCGCGGATGACGGTCACCGTCTTGGCGAGGTCGCCGATTTCGTCGCCGCGGCCGGCGCCGGGAATTTCGACGTCGAGATCACCGCCGGCCATCCTGCCCAGCGCACCGTTCAGCCGCGTCATCGGACGCGCGACGCCGAGGAAGGAGAACACCACCGAGGCGATCAGCGAGGCGACAACGATGATCGCCATGATCAGGTTGATCTGGTTGGCGCGCTCGGTATCGAACATCACCGCGTCCTTGGAGATCTTCGCATCCCTCTGCGCGCCCTCGACCGTCGTCTCCATCAGGTGGGCGACGTCAGCGGCGGCCTTGACGGTGCGGGTGGCGATGATCTCGCTCTTCGACTGCTCGGTCTTGACGGCCTCCTCATTGGCGGCCAGGAAGCGCTTCACGATCGAGGAAAGGTTGCTGACCACGACCAGCAAATCCCGATCATCGGCTTCGCCACGCAACTTGTTGAAGACATCCTTGAGCGAGGCCTCGGTCTTGGCCATCTCCGTGACCAGGTTGGCCTCGCCGGTAGCGCCGAGCTTCCAGGCATTCGCCCGCAGCGCGTTCACCTTGCCATCGGCCTGAAACAACAAACGCTCGATCTCGAGGCGGTTGTCCAGCTTTTGCATGGCCGGCAACTTCATCTGAGTATCGACCGACTTGTTCCATTCTTCGGAAACGACCGAGCGCTTCTCGATCTGCGCCAGCAGCGTCGTCTGCGCCTTCGCGAGATCTTCCACTGCCGCGGCAAAGCCTTCCATCAACGCCTTGGTCTTCTGGAGCTGTTCCTTGGCTTCCGGCCGCTGGGCTATTGCCAGCGCCGCCTCCAGCTCCTTTGCCGCGCTCGCCTTGTGGCGCTGCAGATCGGCAAGGGCCTTTTCGACTTCAGCGCGAGTTCTCGCCAGGCGGACGTCGTCAGCGGCAAGCTGAATCTTGCGCAGGTCGATATGCGCGGCGAGCGCATTATTCGCCACCTGCTGCGATCGCGTGGCGCGATCGCTGGAATCCTCGATCTTCGATTCGGTGACCATCTGGTTGGCCACCATGCCGATCGCCAGCAAGACGCCGACCGCCCCGGCCAAGCCCAGTTTGTTTCCGATACGGTTGAGCTTGATCATGTCGACGACCCCAAATTCTTCTGAAGCAGTTTTCCGGAGGTGAAATTTGCGGCGCAAAGGAACCGGCAACCTTCACGCGCGAATCCCGGAGATGCGCGAGCAGCGTAGCGGGGACCGGTTAATTTCCGCTTGCGTGCAACTACTTAATATCCAGTCGGGTTGTAGTGCTGCCGACTTCGCGCCAAACGCGAAAGCGCCCGGTTCCCCTTGCCTGGAGCCGGACCCTTCGCCTGACGCCGGCCGGCTGTCAGGCTGCCCGAACCGACTCCAGAAACTTGCCGACCTCGAGCCTGAGACGCTTGCTGTCGCCCGACAGCAACTGCGCCGCCGAAAGCACCTGCGAGGAGGCCGCGCCGGTCTCGCTGGCGCCGCGCTGCACAGCGGTGATGTTGGTTGAGACCTGCTGGGTGCCCCTGGCCGCCTGCTGCACGTTGCGGGAGATTTCCTGCGTTGCTGCGCCCTGCTCTTCCACGGCAGCCGCGATCGCCGAGGAGATTTCCGCCAGCCTTTCGATGGTGCCGCTGATTTCCTTGATCGCGCTCACGGACTCCTGGGTTGCGCCCTGGATGCCGGCAATCTGCTGGCTGATTTCGCCGGTGGCCTTTGCCGTCTGTTCGGCCAGCGCCTTGACTTCCGACGCCACGACCGCAAAGCCGCGGCCCGCATCACCGGCGCGCGCCGCCTCGATGGTGGCGTTGAGCGCGAGCAGGTTGGTCTGGCCGGCGATGGTGTTGATGAGTTCGACCACGTCGCCGATCCGGCCCGCCGCCTTGGACAATTCGCTGACCCGGTTGTTGGTGACGCGGGCCTGACCGACCGCGTCCGTCGCCATCCGCGCCGATTCCTGCACCTGACGGCCGATCTCGGTCACCGACGAAGAAAGCTCTTCGGTCGCCGACGCCACTGACTGCACGTTGGCGGAGGCTTCCCCGGAAGCCGAGGCCACGGTTGATGTCAGCGTCTGCGAGCGTTCGGCTGTCGCCGACAGCGTGCCGGCGGAGGCTTCGAGCTGCGTCGAAGCCGACGACACCGTCTGCACGATCTCGCCGATCACGTTTTCGAAATTGCGGGTGATGCCGTCGACCCGCCGGCCACGTTCGATCTTGGCTTCGGCGTCGGTGGCTGCGGCCTCGTCGGCGGCCTTCTTGGCAATCAGCGCCTGCTTGAATACCCGCAAGGTGTCCGCCATCGCGCCGATTTCGGTCTTTTCGCCCTGATGCGGCACATCCGCGCTCAAATCGCCTTGGCCCAACGCCTGCATCGGGGTGGCGATGGAGGCGATGCCATCAGATACGTCGCGAACCAGATAATAGCTGACGGCGATACCGGTGATGACGGCCACACCCAGGATGGTCGCGAGCATCATGAAAGCGAATGCATAATTGTCGGCGGCCTCCTGCGCCGCCTTGTCGCCGCCCGCGTTGTTGAGGTCGATATCCTTCTTCAGGACGGCGTCGGCGTCGAGCCCGACCTTGTTCACGGTGGTGTTGTTCAAGTCGTTCGCTTCCGTCGGAATCTGGCCGGCCGCCTTGCGGGACAGCTCCATGACCTCCTGAGTTCCCTTGCGATACTTGTCCCAGAGCTGAGACCACTGAGCGTAGAGCGCGCGCTCTTCCGGAGACGTAATCAACGGCTCATAGGCCGCGCGGATCTTGGTGTTGGACTCGATGACGCTCGCCAGCGTCTTTTCCGCCGCCAGCTTTTCTTCCAGCGTCTCAGCCAGCATGTGCTCGCGGATCACGTTGCGATAGGTGATGACACTGGCGCGCAAGTCGCCGAGCACGCGGACGCTCGGCATCCAGCTCGTCGCGATGTCCACCGTGTTGGCGTTGATGGCCCGCATGTTGCGGACGGCGAGCAGGCCCATGCCCGTCATCGCGACGAGCAGGAACGCCACCACAGCGATGATCTTGGTGCGGATGGAGTATTTGGCGAGCATGGCAGGAATCTCTTGGTTTTGGGCGCGCGGGGCACGCCGGATGGCGGCAAGGCGGGAAAACGGAGACGCCTTGCCAACATCAAAACCGATGCTGCCTCAGGTTGAGTTAACGCACGTTGACTAAAATACCGATGCTGGCCGATTTTACCGGGAGGTGAATGCCGGCGAAGCGGTCAGCGCATCAGCTTCAGCGCGTCGGAAAAAAACTCGGGCCCGCCGAAATTGCCCGATTTCAGGGCAAGCAACATCTCGCCTCTGTCGGCGCCGACAGCGCTTAAAACCGGCACTCCTGCAGCGATTTCTGCGCCTACGAGGAATCCGGGAATGCGCAGGCGATCGACGACGGCGCCTGAAGTTTCACCACCCGCGACCACCAGCCGCCGCACGCCTGTGCGCACCAGGCCCTCGGCGATATCGGCCATCGCCTGCTCGATGGCATGTCCGGCTGCATCGCGGCCATGCCGAGATTGCAGAGCTGCAACCTGATCCGGCGTCGAGCTGCTGGCGATCAGGATCGGGCCGCCGCTGATTCGGTCGGTCGCCCAGGCCAGCGCCCGCCGTACCTCGCCGGGGCCGGCGATGATCTGTTCGGGGTCGAGATGCAGCACGGCCATGGTCTTTTCGGCGTTCGCAATCTGCGCCAACGTCGCCTGCGAACAGCTCCCAGCCAGGCACGCCGCCGGTCCGCCGACCGGCGTGCCGGAGACCGCGCCCGCGGCAGCCGATTTGACCTTGCCGGAGGCGACCAGCGCCCGCGCGAGACCCAGGCCGATGCCGGACGCGCCGACTGAAAGGCGATGATCCAGCGCGACGCCGCCGATGGTTTCGAGGTCGCGGTCGAACACGGCGTCGATGATAACAGCGCCGATGCCCTTGCCCGCAAGATCGGCGAGACGCCCACGAACCGCGTCCGCGCCGCGCGCCAGCGTCGCCAGATCGACCAGCCCGACTTTGGTCTGGCTTTGGCGTGCCAGCACCCGCACCAGATTGGAATCGTGCATCGGGTTGAGCGGATGGTCCTTTAGCGGGCTTTCGTTCAGCGGCACGGCGCCTACGAACAGATTCCCCTGATAGACGGTGCGGCCGGTTTCCGGGAAGGCCGGCGTCACCAGAACGATGGCGTCGCCGGAATCGGCGCGCAGCGCGTCCATGACGGGGCCGATATTGCCGGCATCGGTGGAATCGAAGGTCGAGCAGATCTTGAACAGCACGTGGCCGGCGCCGCGGCCGCGCAGCCATTTCTCCGCCGCGCGCGAACGATCGACCGCAACATCAGCCTCGATCGAGCGGCTCTTGAGCGACACCACCACCGCGTCGACCTCCGGCAGCGCGAGGTCGTCCGACGGTACGCCGATGGTCTGCACCGTGCGCAGGCCCTGACGCGTCAGCGTGTTGGCGAGATCGGAGGCGCCGGTGTAGTCGTCGGCAATGCAGCCCAAGGACAGTTTCACGGCTTCACTCCGGCATAGGGCTTGAACCAGGCGAGGCCGTCAGTGGTCTTGCCGCGCGGGTTATATTCGCAGCCGACGAAGCCGCCATAGCCGAGCCGGTCGAGTTCAGCGAACAGGAACGGATAGTTCAGCTCCTCGCCGTCGGGCTCATTGCGCGAGGGGATGCTGGCGATCTGGACGTGTCCTGTGATCGGCATCATCTCGCGCAGCCGCATGGTGACGTCGCCATGAATGATCTGGCAGTGATAGATGTCGAACTGCAGTTTCAGGTTCGGGATCTTCAGCTCGGCGATCAGGTCGCGCGCGAAGCCAAAATCGTTGAGGAAATAACCGGGCACGTTGCGGGCATTGATCGGCTCGATCACGACGTCGAGGCCGTGGGGCGCGAAGAATTCCGCCGTCCACGCCACCGATTTATAAAACTGCTCGACGGCTTTCGGCTCACTTCGGTTGGCGATACCCGCCATCAGATGCAGCCGCTTGACGCCGGTCGCCTTCGCGTAAGGAAGCGCCGTCTCGAGGCTTCGCTTCAAATCGTCAAAGCGCTCCGGCAGCGCGGCAAAGCCTTTCTCGCCGGCGTCCCAATTGCCCGGCGGCAAATTGAACAGCGCCTGCGTCAGGCCGTTCTTTTTCAGCCGTTCGCCGACGGCCTCGGCCGGGTGGTCGTAAGGAAACAGGAATTCGACCGCGGTGAAGCCTGCTTTCGCCGCAGCCTCGAAGCGATCAAGGAACGGCACATCGGTGAACATCATGGAAAGATTGGCGGCAAAGCGGGGCATGGGTCCTGATCTCGCTAATCATTGCTCTGAAGAGTTGCATCTTGATAGGACGTGACTCAACCTGAGACCATCCAACTGTTCCGAAAGTATTCGTCCGTCTGCTCGGCACATAAAGGCCTAAGGGGGCCGCGATCCAAATTGTACCTCCTCATGAGCGCAATGAGATCGCGGAGACTTTCTTTGTCCATTGGACGGCGGACAGTCAGTTCCAGGTCGCGTACAACTCCCGTTACCTTCTCGATTTCGGGAATTGATTGAAGCCATGCGAAGAAATGATCCTCGTCCGCCTGACTGTAGAAGCGCGGCCCGCTGATAAGAAGGGTAGATTTCGCAACTTCAGTCGGCATCTTGCGCCCCTCGGTCGGATTGTCGCTTCCGGCTACTTCGGCTCACCCGGCAGATGCGTGCCGGTGACCTTGGCGTACATCCGCGCCACCGAGGCGTCGTCGTCGCGGCCCATGCCTGATGCGGCCGTCATCAGAAACATCTGCAGCGCGGCGGCGGCGACCGGCACCGGGAATTTCTGCGAGCGCGCCATGTCCTGGATGATGCCGAGGTCTTTCACAAAGATCTCCACCGCGCTGCGCGGCGAATAATCGCCGTCGAGCACATGCGGCATGCGATTCTCGAACATCCAGGAATTGCCGGCAGACGCCGTGATCACCTCGTAGACCTTGCGGATGTCGAGGCCCTGCTTGGCGGCGAACGCGATTGCTTCCGAGGCGGCGGCGATGTGGACGCCGGCGAGTAACTGGTTGATCATCTTGAACGCGGCGCCTTGGCCTGCGTCATCGCCAAGCTCGTAAAGTTTTGCGGCCATCGCATCGAGTGCGGGACGGGCTTTGGCAAAGGCGGCCGGACTGCCGGATGCGAGGATCGTGAGTTCGCCCTGCGCCGCGCGCTGCGCACCGCCGGAAATTGGCGCGTCGAGGTAGTGCCGCCCGGTTGCTTCCAACTGTTTGGCGAGCCGGCGGGCGACGTCGGGGTCCATGGTGGCGGATGAGATGAACACCGCGCCCTTGCCCAAGGTTTCAGCGACGCCATTGGCGCCGAACAGGATGGTCTCGGTTTGGGCGGCGTTGACGACCACGCTGACGACGATGTCGGCCGATTTCGCCGCTTCCGCCGGCGTCCCGGCGCCCTTGCCACCGTCGGCCACGAACCGCGCCACGGAGTCCGCCGAGACGTCGCAGCCGGTCACTTCGAGCCCGGCGCGGCGCAGCGAAGTCGCCATGCCATAGCCCATCGAGCCCAGCCCGATGACGGCGACACGCGGTTTGGCGGATTCTGGCATGCGGCGGTCCCTCAATTGGCTTCATTCTAGCCGCCATTGGCCGGCGGCCTTGCCTCTGGGTATCACGGCTTGGCCGCGCTGCCAAAGCGTGAGACAAGGTTTTAAAACGGGGTTCAGTTCATGAGCGAAACAAGGATCCGCGAGGAAATCTGCCGCCTGGGCCGCTCGCTGTTCGAGCGCGGGCTGACGCCGGGCTCCTCGGGCAATATCAGCGTGAAACTCGACGACGGCGGCTGGCTCGTGACACCAACCAACGCCTCGCTGGGCTCGCTCGATCCGGCGCGGATGTCGCGGCTCGGCCCCGACGGAAAACTGGTTTCCGGCGATGCGCCGACCAAGGAAGTCCCCCTCCACACCGCGCTCTACCAGACCCGCACCGCCGCACGCGCTGTGGTGCATCTGCATTCGACCCACTCGGTGGCGTTGTCGATGCTGCCCGAGATTGACCCCCGCGCCGCGCTGCCGGCGATGACGCCATATTATTTGATGAAATGCGGCCACACCGCGCTCGTGCCGTATTACCGGCCCGGCGATCCGGCAGTGGCCGACGCTATCAAGGGACTGGCCGGGAAATACTCGTCCGTGCTGCTGGCCAACCACGGGCCGGTGGTGTCTGGCGATACACTGGAGGCTGCCGTCTACGCGATCGAGGAACTGGAAGAGACGGCGAAACTGTACCTGCTGCTGCGTGGGCTGAACCCGCGCTATCTGTCACCGGAGCAGGTAGAGGATTTGACGAAGGTGTTCGGGCTGACGCTGCCGGAGCATGGGCACGACTAGCGCCTCCTCGTCATGGCCGGGCTTGTCCCGGCCATCCACGTCTTTGACGCGGTGAGAAAGCAAGACGTGGATGCCCGGGACAAGCCCGGGCATGACGGAGAAATCCAGGACGCTCTCTCCCCGGTGCATCACAGTCCGAGGTAAGCCTTCCTGACATCCGGATTGACGCGGATGTCCGCGGCACTGCCCTGCATCAGGACGCGGCCGGTTTGCAGGATGTACGCGCGGTCGGCGATCTCCAGGCATTCCGACATGCGCTGTTCGACGATCAGCACGGTCATGCCGGCGTCGCGGATGCGCTTCACGGCCTGGAAGATTTCATCGACCAGTTTCGGCATGATGCCCTGCGAGGGCTCGTCCAGCATCAACAGCCGTGGCCGTGTCATCAGCGCGCGGCTGATCGCCAGCATCTGCTGCTCGCCACCGGACAACGTTTCGGCGCGCTGCTCCAGCCGTTCCTGCAGGCGCGGGAACAGTTGGAATACGAGGTCGAGCGGCTCGTCGCGGTTGCTCTGACCGCGAAAAAGGTAGCTGCCGAGCCGCAAATTGTCGCGCACCGACAGCCGCGGAAACAGCCGGCGGTTTTCCGGCACATAGGCAATGCCGCGCGAGGTGATGACGTGCTGCGCCATGCCGTCGATCCTGGTGCCGTCGAACGAGACGGTGCCGGAGCGCGGCCGTTCCGCACCGGCGATCGATTTCAGCAATGTGGACTTGCCAGCGCCGTTGGCGCCGGCGACGCAGACGATTTCGCCCTTCGCCACCTCGATCGAGACCGCCGAGATCGCGACCAGGCCCTGATAGGCAGTGGTGACTTCATGCACCGACAGCATGACGATCCCCCAGATAGGCGGTAATGACTTTCGGATCGCGAACGACGTCGGTGGGCTTGCCCTCGACCAGCACCTTGCCGAGGTCGAGCACGATGGCGCGGTCGACCAGCGGCATCACGATTTCCATGACATGTTCGACCATCAGCACGGTGACGCCGGTATCGCGCACCTTGCGCACCAGCTCGACGCCGGTTTTGGCTTCGACCGGCGTCAGTCCGGTGAGCACTTCGTCGAGCAGCAATAATTTCGGCTCGGTCGCCAGCGCACGCGCAACTTCGAGCCGGCGCTTTTCGGAAGGCACCAGATCGCTGGCGAGCACGTTGGCCCGCGCGGCCAGGCCGCAGAACTCCAGCACCTGATACGCCTTGCGGCGGGCGTCGCGCATCACCGTGGTGCGGACCAGCGCGCCGACGATGACATTGTCGATGACCGTCATGGTCTCAAAGCTCTTCACGACCTGGAAGGTACGGCCGACCCCGCGCTGGCAGCGTTCCGCCGCCGGCAACGCGGTGACGTCCTCGCCGTCGAAGATGATCGAGCCTTGCGTCGGCGGCAGCACGCCCGCGATCAGGTTGAACAGCGTCGACTTGCCGGCGCCGTTCGGACCGATCAGGCCGACGATTTCACCACGTCCGACCGAGATCGAGACGTCGCTGTTCGCAATCAGGCCGCCAAAGCGCTGCCAGACACCGCGGGTTTCGAGGAGTGGCGTCGTCGTCATCGGGCCGCCTCCTTGCGCCTGGGCGAGAACAGACCGACCAGCCCTTGCGGCCGCGCCAGCGAGATCGCGATGATCAGGCCGCCATAGACGATCAGGTCGACGCCACGGCCGGAGCCGCCGGCGTAGGACCGCGTCAATTCCGTCAGCGGGATCAGGATGACGGCGCCCAGCATCGGCCCCCACAGCGTGCCGATGCCTCCCAACACCGCGGGCAGCGCCATCAGCAGCGAGATGTGAAAGCCCATGATGCTCTCGGGATCGATATAAGAGACGAACTGCGCATAGAAGCTGCCGCCGATCGCGACCAGGAACGCCGATACCGCCGCTGCGCCCATCTTGGAATTGAACACGACGACACCAAGGCTTTCAGCGGCGTCCGGATTGTCCTTCACCGCGCGCCACCAATAGCCCCATTTGGAATCTTCCAGCCACCAGGTGACGAACCAGGCAACGCAGGCCAGCGCCAGCGCGAAGTAGAAATACGGCAGCTTGCTGCGCGGGAACTGGAATTTCAGCCAGCTGTCGCCGCGCACGGGAATCTCGATGCCCATTGCCGCGCCTGCCCAATCCCAGTTGTGGAACAGCAACAGCCCGATCTCGGCGATGACGATGGTGGCGATGACGAAGTAATGCCCGCGCAGGCGGAAGCAGGGATAGCCGAGCGCCATGGCAATGACCGCGGAGATGACGCCGCCGCCGAGCATACCGAACCACGGCAAGACGCCGAACTTGGTGAACAGCAGCGTCGTGGTATAGGCGCCAATCCCGAAATAGAGCGCGTGACCGAGCGAGATCTGTCCGCAATAGCCGGAGAGGATATTCCAGCTCTGCGACAGCGCCCCCCACATCAGCGTCAGCACCATGATGTTCTGGACGTAGGAGTCCTTGACGAACAGCGGCACCACGGCTGCGACAGCGGCAAGACAAAATGCGACGATGAGGTCGCGGCGGCGGCTTCTGGCGAAATTCGTATCCATCACATCGACCCGAACAGGCCGCGCGGCCGGATGAAGACGACGAGGAGATAGACCGCGTAAATGCCGACCGCCTTGAGCGAAGGCGGCAGCAGCATTGCGGTCGTGGCCTCGACGAGGCCGACGATGATGCCGCCGGCGAAGGCGCCGAACACGCTGCCGAAGCCGCCCAGCGCCACCGTCACATAGGCGATCAGCGCGAACGAAGCGCCGACGTCCGGATAGATGTAGAAGAAGATCGCCATCACGGCGCCGGCGAGGCCCACCAGCGCCGCACCGAGGCCCCAGCCCAGCGCAAACACCTTGTTCTTGTCGATACCGACCAGCGCCACCGCGCCGGCATCCTCGCGGGTCGCTTCCAGCGCGCGGCCGAAGTCGGTGCGGTTGATGAAGAGGTAAAGCGCACCGAATGCGGCGATCGCGACCAGGGCGCCCACCAGTTGCGGCACCGGCAGGAAAATGCCGAAAACCGAAACTGTTTTGCCGCCGAGCCATGAATGCGTAACGCTGCGGTAGTCCGGCGTGAAGAAGAACTGCGCCACGCCGCGCATGACGATCGCTAATCCAAACGTCGAGAAGATCTGCACCATGCCGGCGTTGGCCTTGGCGCGGACCGCAAACCGCACGATCAACAGATAGGCCACCGCTCCAAACACGAACAGCGCCGCAGCGACCAGCGGCGCCGCCAGCAAGGGGTCAATCGCGAAGAACACGAACAGGAAGAACGTCGCATACATCGCGATCATCAGGAATTCGCCATGGGCGAAGTTCACGACGTCCATCAGGCCGAAGATCAGCGCGAGCCCGACGGCAATCAAACCGTAGAGCAGCCCCATGAGGAGACCGCTCGCCAGACTCTGGATGATAGTCTCGGCGGTCATCGGGATACCTCCATCGCAGGTCGTCCCTGCCTAGTGCGCATTGCGCACGGGCGCAGGGACCCATAACCACCGGAGTCACATTTGAAAGAAGGACGTGAGGCCACGATGAAACCGATGCTCCTCGGCGTATGGGTCCCTGCGTTCGCAGGGACGACGCTGCGCTTGTGATGTCTCTCTAAGAAGCGACGGCTTATTTCATCGGCCAGACAGCCTCAGCGATGGCGGCCTGCGGCGGGAAGATGGTGACGAACTTGCCGCCGATATATTGCAGCAGCACCGGATCGGCGTCGTTGTTCTGGCCCAGCTCGTCGAACTTGACGCGCTTCCACGGCATGATGGTCTGCTCGCCCGGGATGTCGGTCGCCACCAGCGCCTCGCGGATCTTTTCGCCGTCGGTGGACTTGGCGCGGTTGATGGCATCAGCCATCACGAGCAGGCCCATGAACTGCCGCGACGTAAGGTCGTTGAAGTCCTTGCCCGACTTCTCCTTGAACATGGCGTTGATCTTGCCGACCATCGGCCGCTTGGCGGCGAGATCGAGCGAGAAGCTGCCGCGCGAGATCACGCCTTCGAGCTTGTCGCCGACCGCATCATACAGCGCCTTCTCGGAGAAGCCGGCGTTCTGGGCAACGATCGCGTTCGGCTTGTAGCCGAGCTCGGCCATGGTCTTGACCAGCAGGATGCCGTCGGTGGTGTAGCTCGAGGGCATCAGCACGTCGGCGTTCGCAGTCTTGAGCTGCTGCACCTCCGCCGACAATGACGGAGAATTGGAGCGATACTTGATGTCGGTTGCGATCTTGTAGCCGCGATCGGCAGCCAGCTTGAGCTGGGTGTTAGCGGAATCGGTGCCGAAGATGGTGTCTTCGTGGAACAGCGACAGCGTGTCGATCTTGGCGCCCTTCTTCTTCATCACGTCGAAGAAATTGAACATGGCGGCCGAGAACATCTCGTCATGGGGAGCGGCGCGGAAATAGAATTTGAGGCCGCGGCGATGCAGGCTCGGCGAGGAATTGTCGGCCGAGATGAACGGGATCTGGTAGCGCTCGCAAACCTGGCTGACGGTGACCGCGACCGAGCTCTGATAGGTACCGATGACGGCACAGACCTTTTCCTGGGTGATCAGGCGTTCGGTCTCGGCGCGGCCCTTCTGCGGATCGGCCTGATGGTCGGCGAACACGAGGCGGATCTTGGCGCCGCCGAAGCCGGGCAACCCCTCGCCCTTCGCCAGCGGCAGATCGAAATCATGGTTCTTGTTGATGATGTCGAGCGCAGTCTCGAACGACTTCTGGGCATCGACGCCCATTTGGGCACTGGCGCCGGAGAACGGATAGATCACACCGATCACCACTTCGGTAGTTTGGGCGCGGGCGGCGATCGGGCCGAGCGCTGCGGCAGCAGTGGCTCCAAGCAGTACGTTTCGGCGCGTGATGTTCATGGCGATATCCTTTGTTGGATGGCGACTATCGATGAAACGGGCGAAGGTTACGGTAAAGCCTCAATGATCAGCAGGAACTGCATCAAAGCACGGCAAGCGCCTTGTTCCTGAGATCGGTCACAAGCATCAATCCGGGCGCATGCGTAATCGCAAACGGCACCTTCGCGGCCTGGATGACCGATTGCGGGGTCACGCCGCACGCCCAGAACACCGGAATTTCATCCGCCTCGACCGGCACAGGATCGCCGTAGTCGGGTTTGGCGAGGTCAGCGATGCCGATCGACTCGGGAAGACCGATATGAACCGGCGCACCATGCACCGAGGGGAAACGCGAAGTGATCTGCACCGCGCGGATCGCATCCGCCGGCTTGAACGGCCGCATCGTCACCACCATGGGACCGGCAAAGGGCCCTGCGGGGCTGCAGGCGATGTTGGTGCGGAACATCGGCACGCGCACATCGCGCTCGATATGGCGGATCGGCAGACCTTCCTCCAGCAGCGCTTCTTCGAAGGAGAATGAGCAGCCGAGCACGAAGGCGACGAGATCGTCGCGCCAGTGCGCCATGATGTCGGTCGGCTCCTCCACGATTTCGCCGTCACGCCAGACGCGGTAGCGCGGCAGATCAGTGCGGATGTCGAGATCGATGCCGAGGGCGGGAATGCGGGGATCGCCGACATCGGACATGCCGATGATCGGGCACGGTTTGGGATTAAGCTGGCAGAAGCGGTGAAAAGCGCCCGCGAGTTTTTCCGGCAGGATTGCGAGATTACCCTGGACGAAGCCGTTGGCGACGCCCGCCGTGTGATGGGCCATGCCGGTCCGGCAGGCATGCCGGGCCGCGACGCTCGGCGATAAATCCGCCGTATCGTGACCGCGTGTTTCCGTCCTCGCCAAGCTGGTCATCGTTGTCCCCGCTTCCATTCTTGTCGACATCTACTCCGGCATAGGACTATGATAATGTCTAATCGTCTTTTTTAATCAAGTTCGATAAATCTGAGTTATCAATCTGCGGGCAGAGGGTGCATGACTGATTTCAAGGCAATTGAGACCTTCATGTGGGTGGTGACGCTGGGCAGCTTCCGCGGCGCTGCGCAGAAGCTCAACACCACCCAGCCCGCGATCTCGCAACGGATCGCCCAGCTCGAACGCGAGGTGGGCGTGAAACTCCTGCAGCGCGACCGCCGCATGGTGCTGCCGACGCCAAGCGGGCGCCAATTGATGGTCTATGCCGAGAAGCTGATCGGGCTGCGCTCGGAAATGCTGGCGGTGGTCGGCGATCGTTCGGCGATGCGCGGCGTGCTGCGGCTCGGCGTCGCCGAAACCATCGTTCACACCTGGCTGCCGCAGCTCATCAAGAGCGTCAATCACGCCTATCCGAACCTCTCGCTCGAGATCGAGGTCGACATCACCTCGAACCTGCGCAACCGGCTCCTCGCACAGGAAATCGAACTCGCTTTCGTGCTCGGGCCGCTGACGGCTCCGATGGTCAACAACCGGCCGCTATGCGACTATTCCGTGGGCTTTCTGGCGAGCCCGTCGCTCGGCCTCGGCAAGCAGGCGCTGACCCTGCATGATCTGGCGAAATTTCCGATCATCACTTTTTCGCGCCGGACCCAGCCCTATGAGATCGTGCGCGCCCTGTTCAACCGCCCCGACCTGCCGCCGATACGCCTGCATGCCAGCGCCTCGCTCGCAACCGTCATCCACATGGCGATCGAAGGTCTCGGTATCGCCCTGATACCTACCGCGATTGTCGAGAGCGACTTGGCAGACGGGCGGTTGCAATTATTGTCGACCAATCTGCAGTTAGCCCCGCTGACATTTTCGGCAAGCTGGCTCGCCTCCCCCGACACGGTAGCGGTGGAGCGCGTCGTCGAACTCGCCGCCAGCCTTGCGCGCGGCGGCGTCATTGTTGACGCGCCGCGCGAGGCGCGTCATTGAAAAAGCGTGCCTCGCGTATCGTCTGAACTTCGGAACGGCCAATGACAAAAATCGCCTCCAACCTGCAAATCGATTCCGCCCGGCTGTGGGACACCATTCACGAAACCGCCAAATTCGGCGCCACGCCGAAAGGCGGTGTGCGGCGGCTGACGCTCGGCCCCGAGGACAAGCAGGTGCGCGACTGGTTCCGCGAGCGGTGCGAGGCCGCAGGGCTGGACGTGCATGTCGATGCGCTGGGTTCGATGTTCGGGCTGCGCAAGGGCCGCGACATGTCGAAAGCGCCGATCGGCCTCGGCTCCCACCTCGATACGCAACCGACCGGCGGCAAATATGACGGCGTGCTCGGCACGCTGGCGGCGCTGGAGGTGGTGCGTACGCTCAACGATGCCGGGATCGAAACCGAGACGCCGATCTGCATCTGCAACTGGACCAACGAGGAAGGCTCGCGATTTGCGCCGGCGATGATGGCGTCGGCGGCTTACGTCGGCGACTTCACCACCGACGACATTTTGTCGCGTAAGGATGCCGAAGGCGTCACCGTGGCGCAGGCACTCGACAGCATCGGTTACCGCGGCGCGACCCCGGTGGGGACGCAGAAATTCTCGGGCTTCGTCGAACTGCACATCGAACAGGGGCCGATTCTCGAGGCGGAAAACAAGACTATCGGCGTGGTCGATTCCGGCCAGGGCGTGCTCTGGTATGACGGCAAGATCACCGGTTTCGAAAGCCATGCCGGCTCGACGCCGATGCCGCTGCGGCGCGACGCGCTGGCGACGCTGTCGGAAATCGTGCTGGCGATGGAAGCGATCGCGAAGAAGCACGGCCCCAAAGCCGTCGGCACCGTCGGCGAGGCGGTGATTGCCAACCCCTCGCGCAACGTCATTCCCGGCGAGATCGCCTTCACCGTCGACTGCCGCAGCGCGGATGCCGCCATCATGGATGCGCTGGATAAGGATTTGCGCAGCGCGATTGCCGAGATCGCGGCGCGGCGCAAGGTCGACGTCCAGTTCGACCTGATCTGGCGCAAGCCGCCGACGCACTTCGATCCCAAACTGGTGGACGCTGTCGAGAATGCCGCGAAGATGCTTGGGCTTTCGCATCGCCGCATCACCTCCGGCGCCGGCCACGATGCCTGCAACCTCAACACCGTGATGCCGGCGGCGATGGTGTTCGTGCCCTGCAAGGACGGCATCAGCCACAACGAACTCGAGGACGCCACGCAAGCCGATTGCGCGGCGGGCGCCAATGTGCTGATGCATACCGTGCTGGCACTGGCCGGCGTCGCATCCTGATAAATCGAACTTGATAAACAGAACTTGATAAACAGAACTTGGGGAAATGCCATGCGTGGAGTTTTCGTCGACGCCAATGAATCGCTGGCCGTGATCTTCGAGCGTCTGGAGAAGCCGGGCGATCCCGAGGTGCGGATCAACCGGGACCCGGACATCAGCCCGGAGCAATATCCCGAAATTCTCGACGGCGCCGAAATCGCCATTGTCGATCACACCGCGCTGCCGACCGACATCGCCAAGAAGTGCGCCGGGCTCAGGCACGTCGTGTTTCTCGGCACCGGCGCGCGCAGCTACATGAACCCGGACGAACTCGCCGAGACCGGCATCCACGTGCACCTGATCAAGGGCTATGGCGATACGGCTGTCGCAGAATGCGCCATTGCGCTGATGTGGGAGGGCGCGCGCGGCCTTGCCAAGATGGACCGCGGGATACGCGCCGGTAACTGGCTGCGCGACGACGGCATGCAGCTGACCGGAAAGACGCTCGGCCTGATCGGCTTCGGTGGCATCGCCGCAGAAGTCGCACGCATCGCGATCGGCTCCGGCATGCGCGTCATCGCCTGGAACCGTTCGCCGAAGAAACATCCGAAGGTCGAGTTCGTCGATCTCGATGAATTGCTGACCGAGAGCGACGTCGTTTCGATCCATCTGCTATTGAACGACGAGACGCGCGGCCTGATCTCGCGCGCCTGCATCGAGGCGATGAAGCCCGGCGTCATCCTCGTCAACACCGCGCGCGGCGCCATCGTTGACGAGGAAGCCATGATCGATGCGTTGAAGTCGGGCCAGATCCGCCATGCCGGCCTCGACGTCTTCAACATCGAGCCGCTGCCGGCGGATCATCCGCTGACCAAACTTTCCAACGTGACGCTGTCGGCGCATTCCGCCTTCCGCACGCCGGAAGCCAGCGAGAATCTGATGCGCGCGGCCTGGGAGCATTGCCGAAGGATCGTGAAGGGGAAGTGAAATCGTAGGGTGGGCAAAGGCGCGCAAGCGCCGTGCCCACCATCAACACTCCGCTCGATATGGTGGGCAGGCTGACGCTTTCTCCGCGGATGGAGACCCCTCATCCGCCTACGCTTCGCTTCGACACCTTCTCCCACAAGGGGAGAAGGAAGAAATCAATCCACCATGTCAGCTACAGCCTTGCCGCAGGCGGTCGTATCGGCGTTGCCACCGAGATCCCGCGTCCGCAGCGTGCGTTCGCCGAGCGTGCGCTCGATCGCGCCGACGATCGACTGAGCCGCTTCCTTCTCGCCGAGGTGCTCCAGCATCATCGCGCCGGACCAGATCATGCCGATCGGGTTGGCGATGCCCTGGCCTGCGATATCGGGCGCCGAGCCGTGCACCGGCTCGAACACCGACGGGAAATTGCCTTCCGGATTGATGTTGCCCGACGGCGCGATGCCGATGGTGCCGGTGCAGGCGGGACCGAGATCGGAGAGGATGTCGCCGAACAGATTGGAGCCGACCACGACGTCGAACCAATCCGGATGCAGCACGAAATTCGCGGTGAGGATGTCGATGTGGTACTTGTCCCACTTCACCTTGGGATAGTTCTTCGCCATCGCTTCCACGCGCTCGTCCCAATAGGGCATCGTGATCGAGATACCGTTGGACTTGGTCGCCGAGGTCAGATGCTTCTTCGGGCGTGACTGCGCGAGATCAAAAGCAAATTTCAGAATGCGGTCGACGCCAACACGCGTCATCACGGTCTGTTGCGTCACGAATTCACGGTCGGTGTCCGGGAACATGCGGCCGCCGACGGAGGAATATTCGCCTTCCGTATTCTCGCGCACCACCCAGAAATCGATATCGCCGGGCTTGCGGTTGGCAAGCGGCGACGGCACGCCGGGCATCAGCCGCACCGGGCGCAGATTGACGTATTGATCGAACTCGCGCCGGAATTTTATGAGCGAGCCCCACAGGGAAATGTGATCCGGAATTTTGGCGGGCCAGCCGACCGCGCCGAAATAGATCGCGTCGTGCTTGCCGATCTTCGCCTTCCAGTCCTCCGGCATCATCTCGCCGTGTTTTTCGTAGTAGTCCCAGGATGCGAAGTCGAAATGATCGAAATGAACCGACACACCGTGCTTTTTCGCCGCCGCCTCCAGCACGCGCAGGCCCTCCGGAACCACTTCCTTGCCGATGCCGTCACCGGGAATGACCGCGATCCGATACTGCTTTTTGGCGCTGCTCATCGAGAGTTTCCTTGGCTGTTTGTCAGGCGGCTAATGCCGGTTATTTGATTGCCTTGCAATGGACCAAACCTGCCACCTGCGCAACGCTGCACTGCAATGTTGACCGCCATGGCGCCGCAAGCCTAACAATTTACGGCCCCTACTGCCTCCCTCACCCAAGCGAGAAATTCCATGGACCTGCACCTGCGCGGCAAGCGCGTCCTGATTACCGGCGCCTCCAAGGGCATTGGCGCGGCCGCGGCCGAAGCCTTTGCCGAGGAAGGCTGCGACGTCATGCTGGCGGCTCGCAGCGGCGAGCAGTTGAAAGCGCTGACCGAGCGGCTGCGCTCGGCGCACCAGATCGGCGCGACCGCCCATGTTGTGGACCTGCGCAAGGGCGAGGACATCGCAAGGCTCGCCAAGGAAGCTGCCGATATCGACATCCTCGTCAACAATGCGGGCGACATTCCCGGCGGCTCGATCGACAAGATCGACGAGGCGACCTGGCGTCACGCCTGGGAGCTGAAGGTGTTCGGCTACATCAACCTCACCCGCGCGATCTACGCCCACATGAAGGCGCGCGGCGGCGGTGTCATCGTCAACGACATCGGTGCTGCCGGTGAAAAGTTCGACGCCAATTACATCTGCGGCAGCGCGGGCAACGCCGCGCTGATGGCGTTTACGCGCGCGCTCGGCGGCAAGAGCCTCGCCGACAATATTCGCGTGGTCGGCATCAATCCCGGCCCCGTCGGCACCGACCGCCACGTCACGCTGCTGAAGACGCGGGCGAAGAACCAGTTCGGCGACGAGAACCGCTACAAGGAATTCCAGAAAGGCATGCCGCTCGGCCGTCCAGCGCATGCGCGCGAAATCGGTGACCTCATGGCGTTCCTGGCGTCTGATCGGTCGGGGTACACGTCGGGGGTGATCTTTACCGTGGACGGCGGGTATACGGCTGGGTGGGGTTAGGCTGCTTGCAGCAGCACCCACAGACCTCGTCCTGAAAAATCCACCGACCTCATCCTGAGGAGCATCGCGACGCGATGCGTCTCGAAGGATGGGCCACGGGCTCTCATGGTTCGAGACGGCGCTTCGCGCCTCCTCACCATGAGGATTGGACAGGTAGCCCGTCCGCAATGACGGCGACGACTAACCCGTCGTCCGCTCAAACAACTGCCGGATCAGCGTCGTGATCCTCCCCTTCGGCGACATCATCTCGTACATGATGGTGAAATGGTTCGCATCGGGAATTTCCTCATACGTTACTGGCAATCCATATCGCGCTCGGTGGCCGGCGAAATCGGCGGTCTGCTTGCGCAACAGCGGCAGTTCGGCGCTGCCGACAACCAGCGACAGCGGTTTTGACGGACCGCCTTCCTGCATCATCGGCGAGTTGCGGCGGGAGGTTGCTTCATCTGCCTGCAGTTTATCGTTGAGATAGGAATGGCGGATCGGCTCGAGATCGTAGATGCCTGAGATCGCCATCCCCGCTCTCACCCTCGGATGCGACAGCGCCATCGAGGTCAGGTGCCCGCCGGCGGACCAGCCTGATACCACGATGCCGCCGGCAGCGGCGCCAAGCGCGGGCAGTTGTCCGGTGAGGTAATCGATCCCGGCGTGGATTTCGGCGACGATTTCGTCCAGCGTGGCCTCCGGCGCCAGCGTGTAGCCGATCAGTGCCACGTTGATGCCATGCGCCATCGGACCTTCGGCCATAACGGCAAAAACCTCCTTCGCCCGCGCCTGCCAGTAGCCGCCGTGGATGAACAGCAGCGTCGGCGCGGCATCAGCAGCTTTCAAAAAATCAATCCGGTTGCGCTCGCGCGGGCCATACCGCAGGTCGAGATGCCCGGGATGACGCTTGCGCATCCCGGCGGAGCGCTGCTCCCAGCCGGCGACCATCTCGATGCTGCCTGGCACGGCGACGCCGTTATTGAGGCCGAGGTCGCGCTCCTGCTGGCTCATCGCACGCCAGTCCAGCGCAGAAAACAGTGTCGTCATGCAATATCTCCGGTCGGCCACGCACGTCCGTGCGTTTCCACTTTGCCGGAAAATGTTCTACAGCACCATCTGCGACGAACAAACGGAAACGCGCGGGAGATAGCGAAGTGGCTGATCAAGAGTTGGTGCGAGAGACGGCGTGTGCCATTGTCGGCAAGCTGAAATCGGGTGAAGTCACCCCGCTCGACCTGCTCGACGTACTGGAAAAACGCATCGCCGAGGTCGACGGCCAAGTCAACGCGCTGCCGACGCTGTGCTTCGACCGCGCCCGAAAGCACGCCACCGTGCTGATGAAGAAGCCGGCCAGCGAGCGCGGGCTGCTCGCGGGGCTGCCGATCCCGATCAAGGACCTCACCAATGTCGCCGGCGTCCTGACCACGCAGGGTTCGCCGATCTACAAGGATAATATCCCGGCGAAGTCGGATATCCTGGTCGAGCATCTCGAAAACAATGGCGGAGTAATCTACGCCAAGTCGAACACGCCGGAATTCGGCGCCGGCGCCAACACCTTCAACGAAGTGTTCGGCCCGACGCGCAATCCCTGGGATACGTCCCGCTCCGCCGCCGGCTCGTCGGGTGGCGCGGCGGTGGCGCTCGCGACCGGCACGGCATGGCTGGCGCATGGCTCCGACATGGGCGGTAGCTTACGCAACCCCGCGAGCTTCTGCGGCATCGTCGGATTGCGCCCCAGCATCGGCCGCGTCGCGCATACGGTGGCCGCGGCGGTCGATCGCAATCTCGGCGTCCAGGGTCCGATGGCGCGCAACGTGGAGGACCTGGCGCTGCTGCTCGATGCCATGAGCGGCGAGCATCCAGCCGATCCGCTGTCGCTGCCCGTGCTGCCGAATTCGTTTCTTTCCGCCGCGCGTTCCGGCAGCAAGCCGAAGCGCATCGCCTATTCGCCCGACCTCGGCATCACGCCGGTCGATCCTGAAGTCGCGGCCATCACCCGCAAGGCCGCGCAGCGCTTTGCGGAAGCTGGCGTCATCGTCGAGGAAGCCCATCCCGACCTGCGCGAGGCCCATGAATGTTTCCACGTGCTCCGCGCATTCGACTTCGCGCTGTCAAAGGCAGCGCTGCTGCGCTCAAAGCGCGACCTGCTCAAGCCCGAGGTGATCTGGAACATCGAGGAAGGCCTCAAGCTGACGGTTGAGCAGCTCGAACGTGCCGAAGCCCAACGCGTCACCATGACCGCGCGCACGCTGGAATTTTTCGACAAATACGATCTATTGCTCGCGCCCGCCACGATCGTACCGCCCTTCCCGGTCGAGAACCGCTACGTCGCCGAATGCGCCGGCAAGAAGTTCGACAACTACGTCGAATGGCTCGGCATCGTCTACGCGATCACGCTGGTGTGTTGTCCCGCGCTGTCGTTGCCGTGCGGATTTACCGCATCGGGCCTGCCGGTCGGACTGCAGGTGGTGGCGCCGCCACGCGGCGAGGCGCAGTTGCTTGCGGGGGCCAAGTTGCTGGAGGATATTCTGGGCCTGCGCGGCACGACACCGATCGATCCAAGAGCGCCGAAATAGATGTGAGCTCCTCAAGATGAGGGGTAAGAGCTTTCGTCGCTGGCGGTTCATGTCTGTGTCGCTATACTGCTGGCAACAAGGTCGCGATCGACATGACCAATGACCACGAGCCGCCGCCCGAGAGCAAGCTGACGCGCAGCAAGGAACGCTGGGCGCGCGAGGGGAAATTTCTCACGGGAAAAGTCTCGCGACCCGACGAGGCGCGGCTGCCGCCTGGACAACACCTGACGAAGGATTGGCCGACCCTCGATCTCGGACTGACGCCAAACGTTTCGCGCGAACGCTGGCGGCTCGATGTTTATGGCGCGGTCGAAAATCCCATCTTCTGGGACTTTTCGCAGTTTTCCACGCAGCCGCAGAGCAAGTTCGTTTCAGACATTCACTGCGTCACGACCTGGTCGCGCTACGACAATCAGTGGGAGGGGCTCTCGACCCGTGATCTCCTCGATGCCTGCCGGCCGCGCGACGAGGCGCGGTTCGTGGTGCTGCATTCCCATGACGGCTATACCACCAACCTGGCGCTGGAGGATTTCGCCGCCGAGGATGCCATTCTCGTCCATAGCTGGTCGGGTGCGCCGCTCGAACAGGAACACGGCGGCCCGGTGCGGCTGGTGGTGCCGCATCTCTACTTCTGGAAAAGCGCGAAGTGGCTGCAGAGCATCGAATTTCTTGCAGAGGATGCGCCGGGCTATTGGGAAGTGCGCGGTTATCACAACCGAGGCGACCCGTGGGCTGAGCAGAGATATTCGGGAGACTAAAGCCGCAAACTGACTAGGGAGAACGCCCGTGCCGAGCGAACGCTTTCAATTCACCGGTGAAGGTGGCCATCAGCTTGCAGCCGCGCTGGATACGCCGGATGGACCCGTGCAGGCCTACGCACTATTTGCGCATTGCTTTACCTGCGGCAAGGACGTGTTGGCCGCGAAACGCATTGCAACCGCGCTGGCCACCAAAGGGATTGCGGTTTTGCGGTTCGATTTCACCGGCCTCGGCTCCAGCGAGGGCGAATTTGCAAACTCCACCTTCTCCTCCAATGTGGCCGATCTCGTCCGCGCTGCAGCACATCTGCGTGAAACCCGCGGAGCCCCCACTCTCCTCATCGGGCACAGCCTTGGCGGCGCGGCGATCCTTGCCGCCGCCGGGCAGATCCCGGAAGCGAAGGCGGTCGTCACGATCGCTGCGCCCTCCGATCCCGTCCATGTCACCCATCTGTTCAGGGATCAGCTCGAGGACATCCGCAAGCACGGCAAGGTGAAGGTCCAACTCGCCGGGCGGCCGTTTCACATCAAGCGCGAATTTCTCGACGACATAGCCGAACACAGCCTGATGTCGCACGTCGCAAAGCTGCACAAGGCGCTGCTGATCATGCATGCGCCGACCGACGACACGGTCGGGATCGACAATGCCACGAACATTTTCGTCGCGGCCAAGCATCCCAAGAGCTTCGTGTCACTGGCAGGCTCGGATCATCTGCTGTCCGGCAAGCGCGACGCTGCCTATGTCGCCGGCGTCATCGCCGCCTGGGCCGAACGCTATATCGAGCCGGTCGCAGCGCAGTCCGCCGCTGCCGCGAGCGAGGCGCCGCGCAACGTCGTGGTGCGCGAAACCCGCAACAGCAAGTTCCAGCAGATCGTCACCTCAGGTCCGCATGAAATGGTGGCGGATGAACCCTTGGCCGTCGGCGGCCAGGATAGCGGACCCGGGCCGTATGATTTCCTGCTTGCAGGCCTTGGCGCCTGCACGTCGATGACGATGCGGATGTATGCCGACCGCAAATCGCTGCCGCTCGATCGCGTCACCGTGACGCTGAAGCACAGCAAGATACACGCAACAGACTGCGAGGAATGCGAAACTCGGGAGGGCATGCTGGATCAGATCGACCGCGTGATCTCAATCGAAGGCACACTTGATGCCGATCAACGCAAGCGCTTGATGGAGATTGCCGACAAGTGTCCGGTGCACCGGACGCTCACCTCGGAAATCCGTATCGTGACGAAGGCGGCGGATTAAGCCGCCGCCAGCGGGCGGACGCGGAGTGCGCCGCGCAGGCCGGCCGCGGTGCCGACCAAAATACCGGCGAATGCGATCAGCGACGCCAGCGCCAGCGTGGAAAATCCCGTCAGGCCCTGCCCGATCGAACAGCCGAACGCCATCACGCCGCCGGCGCCCATCAGCGCCGCGCCGCCACCCGAGCGCAGCATGTGACGCGGCGATTGAAAGCCCTCGAGGTGGAAGCGTCCGGTCAGGAGCGCAGTGGCAAGGCTGCCGGCGAACACGCCGAACACGGTGACGATGCCGAAATTCAGCGTCGATCCCGTCGACAGCATGACATATTGAAGGGCATCCGCGATCGGCGCGATGAAGGTGAGCGAGGTGACCGGTGTGGGATTAAAATCGTCGGCGCCGAGATAGCCGGTAGCAAACCAGCCGGCCGCGACCAGCAGGCCGACCGCGAGACCCGCGGCGATCTGGCCCGGCGAGCGCCGGAACGTAGGATGCGCAAAGGCGAAGATGATCAGCGCAGCCGAAATGATCGAGGCTGCCAGCATGCGCGCGGCCGTTGCGCTCAAGCCCGCGGCCGCAAACAGCGCCGGCACCGAGTTTGCCGTGGCCGTGGTTTGCGATGCACCGACCATCGCGATACGCGTTGGTGCGATCAGGCCCTTCAGAGTCATCTGGGCAAAGATCGCGAGGACGACGACCACCACGAAAGAACGGAGGTTGCCGCGCCCGAGCAGCACCAGGGCGCGTGAACCGCAGCCATTCGACAGCACCATGCCGTAGCCGAACAAGAGGCCACCAAAGAACATCACCGGCGCGGAGAAGGATGGCTGCAGATAGATCGATTTGCCGATATCGGCGAGACCTGCCGCCGCCAGCAATTGCGTCGCTGCGACGGCCACGCCGATCGCCAGCGCGTAGGTGCGAACCAGCCGGCCATCGCCTTCCGTCCAAAAGCCCCGCAGGCTGCTGAGCAGGCAAAACCCGCTCAACAGCCCGACCGATCCATAGACGAGACCGATCAGCAGTCCGCTGATGATGACGATATTGCCACTGTCCAGCACCGGCTTTTCCCAGTTTTCCGCGCGGCCGCCCGGCCGTCATCGCTTAAATAGGAAGCAATTTCCGTGCTGCTATTACGTTGGAAGCATGGGGCCGTCCACGGCCAGCCAATGCAGAGAATTAATCCCTCGTCCGACCCGCCGATTGCAGAACAAAATCGTTGTCTCTGATGAAAATGGGAGAGATTTGTTTTCTGCGTAAAGTTGGAAGACCGCGCGTGAAAGCCTATGCCCAGGGACGCAGGATGACGCGATCGCGCGACGAGCCGGCCACGGCGATAAAGGCAGCCTTGGCCTGTTCCAGCGGATAGATCGCATTCGGCTTGATCGGAAACGGCTTGAGATGTCCGCCGGCGAAGCCCGGGCCTAGTTCCCGCAGCACCGCACCGGTCGCGACCGACGACAGGCCGAGCGTATCGATGCCCACGTAAGTGTGCTGGCCGCGATAGAATTCCAGGATATTGAACTGCACGATGCGATCGACCGCAGCGATCAGGATCTGCCGCCCGCGCAACGCCAGCGATTGATGCGCCGCCTGGAAATAGGGATCGCCGACGGTATTGAACACGATGTCGGCGCCCTTGCCGCCGGTGAGTTCGCGCACCCGCGCCGCGACATCGGTCGCGGAGGCGTCGATGACCTCGACTTGCGAATTGGAATGGCCTTCATAGGGCTCGCTCTTGCGGACGACGCCGATCACCCGCGCGCCGTACCAAGTCGCGATCTGCGTCGCCGCCTGCCCGACCTTGCCGTTGACGCCCATCACCAGCACGGTCTCGCCGCCCTTGGGAATTCCGGCGCGGCGCAGGCCTTCCATCGCGGTGACGAAGGGCACGCCGATGCCGGCGGCCTCCTCCCAGGAAATGCTACCCGGCTTCTCAACTACCGCGTCCGCCTCGACCACTAGATGCGTGGCATGCGTGCCATCGCGGCGGATGCCGAGATCGCCGGACGAGCCGAACACCTCGCGCCCGATCCAGCCTTGTGGACCGTCGATCACGGCGCCCGCATAGTCGCGGCCCGGTGTGCGCGGGAATACGGCATAAGGCATCAACCCGGTCGCGGCCTTCACGTCGGATGGATTGACGGCCGCGGCCTTGAGTTCGATCAGCAGATCGTTTTCGCGGCGCGACAGCGCGTGCGTCTCGATGACTGGCGAGATCGACGCGGCATCGACGGCCTTTGCCGGCAGGCGCACGCAGCGGGCCTGGACTGATTGTTTATCTGACTTGGGAGCCGGCTTCACGACATCTCCGGTTGGCTCGAACCCATTCTGCGGCAAGCGGCCGCTTGGCCATGAGTAGCGGACCGGTGGTTTAGTGCAAGAGGCTAGTCAAATGGTGTCGCTTTCGAAGGATGCCGCGACCTGCGCGCAGAAAGCTCTTTCAAAGCCGTGAAGTCGCCTCGAATGAAAGCCTCCTTCTTTGCCCGGCTCCATTTCTTCAGCTTGCGTTCGTTCTCTATGGCGTCGGTGATGCGATCGAACCATTGCGAGAACACCAGCGTTACCGGCCGTCGGGTCGCGGTGTAGCCGCCGAGCGTTCCGGCGTTGTGCTGAGCAATTCTTATTTCCAATGTCGTTCGTGTGGTCCCTATGTAGAAGCTACCGTCAGCACATCGAAGGATGTAGAGAAAGGCACCTTCCGCCATTTTTATCCCCGCATACTCAACTCTCACTCCTCATCCTGAGGAGCGGCATCTTAGCCGCGTCTCGAAGGATGTAGGCCCGTCTGTGGCTACATGGTTCGAGACGGCGCTACCGCGCCTCCTCACCATGAGGATCGATGGTTACCCTTTCGGCCGCTTGTCGTAAACCCGCTTGGCCTTGCCGAGCGAACGTTCCAGCGTGTTCGGCGCTATAGCCTTGATGCGCGCGGTGATGCCGATGGTGTTCTTGATGAAGACCGCGACTTTCTCGGCATGCGCGGGCAACCCGCTGCCGTCCCAGCTTTCGGGCCGGGCTTCGGCGAGCACGGTCATCTCGTCCATCCGCCCCTCGCGCGTCAGCTCTATGATGAAATGGCCGCCGCACCAATCGGTGGCCAGCAGCGCTTCCTCGATCTGGGTCGGGAATACGTTGACGCCGCGCAGGATGATCATGTCGTCCGATCGCCCCGTCACCTTCTCCATGCGCCGCATGCCCGGCCGCGCGGTGCCCGGCAGCAGCCGTGTCAGGTCACGCGTGCGGTAGCGGATGATCGGAAAGCCTTCCTTGGTCAGCGAGGTGAAGACCAGTTCGCCCTTTTCGCCGTGGGGCAGCACCGCACCGGTCTCGGGATCGATCACCTCGGGGTAGAAATGATCCTCCCAGATATGGAGGCCATCCTTGGTCTCCACGCATTCCTGCGCTACGCCGGGGCCGATCACTTCCGACAGGCCGTAAATGTCGGTGGCCTCCATATCAAACGTCTGCTCGATCTCGGCGCGCATCGCGTTGGTCCAGGGTTCGGCGCCGAAGATGCCGAACTTCAGCGACGATTTGCGCGGGTCGAGGCCCTGCTTCTTGAACTCATCGGAGATCGCCAGCATGTAGCTCGGCGTCACCGTGATGATGTCGGGCTTGAAGTCGTTGATCAGTTGCACCTGCCGCTCGGTCATGCCGCCGGAGACCGGCACCACCGTACAGCCGAGCTTTTCCGCGCCATAATGCGCGCCGAGGCCGCCGGTGAACAGGCCGTAGCCATAGGCATTGTGCATCAGCATGCCGGTGCGCCCGCCCGCGGCGCGGATCGAGCGCGCCATCACCTCCGACCAGATGTCGATATCGCCCTGCGTGTAGCCGACCACGATCGGCTTGCCTGTCGTGCCCGAGGACGCATGGACGCGGACCAGCTTTTCGCGCGGTACCGCGAACATGCCAAAGGGGTAATTGTCGCGGAGATCGGTCTTCACCGTGAACGGGAATTTGGCGAGATCGGAGAGCTGCCTGAAATCGGACGGATGCACGCTGGCTGCATCGAACGTCTTCCTGTAATGCGCGACATTGTCGTAGGCGTGCTTGAGCGACCAGGCGAGACGCTTGGTCTGCAGCGCCATGATTTCGTCGCGCGAGGCGCGCTCGGCCTCGTCCAATTCAGCGCTGTAACCGCCTCCGCTGGATTTCAATCTTGCCATGGCCATGGCGTTTCCCTTCTCGCTATCTTTGTGTGGCCCCGTTGTCCGCAACCGGCAGCCACGTTCCGGCGATGGTGCGGGAATGGCCGCGGAATTCGGCGATCACGACATCGCCAGCGGTGACGCGGACGTCGTAAATCCCGGACCGTCCATTGCGCGAAACTTCCCGCGCCGTCGCGATCAGCACATCGCCGAGCTTGCCCGGCCGGATGAAGGTGATGTCGCATTGCGCGGCAACCGCACGCTCGTTGCGGGAGTTGCAGGCAAAGGCGAAGGTGGAATCGGCCAGCAGGAAGATGAAGCCGCCATGGGCGATGCGCTGGCCGTTGACCATGTGCGGCGCCACCGTCATCGTCAGCGTCGCAAAGCCGGGCTTCACCTCGACAATTTTCATGCCGAGGCCCTTGCTGGCGTCGTCTTCGTTCCACATCGCATCCGCGCAGGCGCGGGCGATCTCGTCGGGCGAAAGCGCGACGTTCATAGCGGGTTGCCCGCTCGGCAAGACGGATACACGACGTTTCTCTCCCTGTATCTCACGGGCCTGCTTGATCAGGCCTCTTTACGTAGTCAGTGTTGGGACGAAGCACCTGAGGTGTCAACGATCCCGCGATTCTCTAAACGTGGTCGTAGTCCACCACCACCTTGTTCGAACATGGCCGCGCCTGGCAGGTCAGGATGAACCCCGCGTTCAGCTCCCACGGCTCCAGCGAATAATTCACTTCCATCTGCGCATCACCCTCGACCAGCTTGGCGCGGCAGGTCGAGCACATGCCGCCCTTGCAGGCGAACGGCAGATCCATACCCGCGCGCAGCGCCGCATCGAGGATCGATTCTTCCTCGGCGACCGGCACCTCGCGGCGCTTGCCGTCGATAATCAGCGAGGCCATCGCCTTGGGCGGCGCGGACGCTGCGATAACTTTCTTCGGGCGCGGCTTGCCACCGAACTCCGAGACAAAACGCTCGACATGAATGCGCTCCTCGGCAATGCCGATCTCGCGACAGGTCGCCTCGATGTCCTCGCTCATGCCCATCGGGCCACAAATGAAGACGTGATCGACGCTCGCGGCGGGGACCAGCGAGCGCAGCAGCACGCGCACTTTTTCGCCGTCGAGACGGCCGTGCAGGATCGGAATGTCCTGCTCTTCGCCTGAGATGACATGGAACAGCGAAAGCCGCTGCATGAAGCGATCCTTCAATTCCTCCAGCTCTTCGAGGAACAGCATGCCTGCTGTCGCGCGGTTGCCGTAAAACAGGAAGAAGCGGCTGTTCGGCTCGCGCGCCAGCACGCCCTTGACGATCGACAGGATCGGCGTGATGCCGCTTCCCGCGGCAAAGCCGACATAGATACGCGCCTCGTCAGGCGCATGGGTGATGCCGAAGCGCCCGGTCGGTGTCATCACGTCGAGCTCGTCGCCGGCCTTCAATTCGTCCGCGGCCCAGTTCGAGAACGCGCCGCCATCCACCTTCTTCACCGCAATGCGCAGTTCGCCGTCGTCGGGGCCGGAACAGATCGAATAGGAACGACGCACTTCCTCGCCGTCCATTGTCGTGCGCAAGGTGAGGTATTGCCCCGGCATGAAGCTGTAGTCGCTTTCCAGCTCCTTCGGGATGGCAAAAGTCATCGACACCGCATCCACAGCCTCTCGGCGGAGGTCGTTGACGGCAAGACGGTGAAAGCGCGGCGCTACGGACATGGTCAATGACACTTGAAATAGTCGAAGGGTTCGCGGCAGCTCTTGCACCGCCACAGCGCTTTGCAGGAGGTCGATCCGAACTCGGACAGCAGCTCGGTATTCTGCGAGCCGCATTGCGGACAGGCCACGTGCTGTTCACCGAACAGCGCGCGGCGCGAATTTGAGGCCTGCGGCGGCGCGATTCCGTATTCACGAAGCTTGTTACGGCCGTCCTCGCTCATCCAGTCGGTGGTCCAGGCCGGCGACAGCACGGTGCGAACCGTCGGCCGGCCGATGCCGGCGCGCTCCAGCGCTAGCTCGATCTCGAGCGCGATCATGTTCATCGCGGGACAACCCGAATAGGTCGGCGTGATCGCGACCTCGACGCGGCCGTCATGGATCTGGACATCGCGGAGCACGCCGAGGTCGGCAATGGTGAGCACAGGTATCTCGGGATCGACCACTTGCGACGCCGCCTCCCAGGCGCGCCGGCGCAGATCGCTGTCGCTGAGGACGGCCGTTACCATGTCGCCCCCGGAAATGTTCGAGGCATCGATTGCAATTCGCTGAGGAGATGGCCGAGATGCTCGCTGTGCCGGCCACTGCGGCCCCCCTGCTGCATCCAGTCATTCTTCGGCAAGGCGAGCGTCGCCTCACCGACGACGCCGGTGATCGTTTTCAGCCATTGCGATCGCAGCGGTGCAGGATCGATGCCGATGCCGGCATCGATCAGGCCGCGCTCGCTGTCATCGACGGAAAACATCTCGCCCGTGAAGGCCCAGAGTTCGTCGATCGCCGATTGCACGCGGCGGTGGCTTTCCTCGGTGCCGTCGCCGAGACGGACGATCCATTCCGAGGAATGCCTCACGTGATAGGCGCTTTCCTTTTCCGACTTAGCCGCAATCGCTGCCAGCGTCGCATCGCTGGAGCGCATCATCGCGCGCCAGTAGAGATCCGCGAAGGTCGCATAGAAGAACTGCCGCACCATGGTGCGCGCGAAATCTCCGTTCGGCTGTTCCAGCAGCAGCAGATTGCGGTATTGCCTGACGTCGCGCAGATAGGCGAACTTGTCCTCGTCGTTGCCCCTGCCCTCGACCTTGGCCGCATAGGCATAGAGCTCGCGCGCCTGGCCGAGCAGGTCGAGACCCATGTTCGCGAGCGCCATGTCCTCTTCCAGCATCGGCGCGTGGCCGCACCATTCCGACAGCCGATGCCCCAGGATCAGCGCATCGTCGGCACGGCGCAGGGTGTAGAGCACCAGCGGCGTTTCGGAGACGGTGATATTGGCGACGGTCATGCTTCCTGCCTCTTCACATTCCGACCTCATCCTGAGGAGCGCCGAAGGCGCGTCTCGAAGGATGGCCACGAGTCCCGTTGCCGCCATCCTTCGAGACGCTTGCTTCGCAAGCTCCTCAGGATGAGGACTTCACATATGCCCCACTTCATCCGGCACGTCGTAAAACGTCGGGTGCCGGTAGATCTTGGATTCCGCCGGCTCAAACATCATGCCCTTCTCGGACGGATCGGACGCGGTGATCGCGCTCGACGGCACCACCCAGATCGAGAGGCCCTCACCGCGGCGGGTATAGATGTCGCGCGCAGCCTGCAGCGCCAGCGTGGCGTCGGTGGCGTGCAGCGAGCCGACATGCTTGTGCGCCAGCCCGTTGCGGCTGCGAATGAAGACTTCCCAGAGCGGAATGTTCGGCGTTGCCATCTAGAAGGTCTCCCTACTCTGCGGCCTGCAGGGTGGCGCGCTGCCGGCGCTTCTCGGCATAGGCCATCGCCGCCTCGCGCACCCAGGCGCCGTCGTCATGCGCCTTGCGTCGCGCGGCGAGACGGTCGCGGTTGCAAGGGCCATTGCCTGATAGCACCTGCTTGAATTCTTCCCAGTCGATCGCGCTGTATTCCCAGTTGCCCGCCTCGTTTTGTTTCATGCCGGGATCGGGAATCGAAAGTCCCAGGAACTGCGCCTGCGGTACGGTGGCGTCGACGAATTTCTGTCGCAGCTCGTCGTTTGAAAAACGCTTGATCTTCCATTTGGTCGAGGTGTCGCTGTGCTGGCTGGCCTGGTCGGGCGGACCGAACATCATCAGCACCGGCCACCACCAGCGGTTCAGCGCATCCTGCGCCATTGCTTTCTGTTCGTCGGTGCCGCGGCACAGCATCAGCATGATCTCAAAGCCCTGGCGCTGATGAAAGGATTCCTCCTTGCAGACGCGAATCATCGCGCGCGCGTAAGGACCATAGGAACAGCGGCACAGCGGGATCTGGTTCATGATCGCCGCGCCGTCGACCAGCCAGCCGATCGTGCCGATGTCGGCCCAGGTCAGCGTCGGATAGTTGAAGATCGAGGAATACTTTGCTTTCCCCGCCAGCATCAGGTCGACCAGTTCCTCGCGCGAGGTGCCGAGCGTCTCGGCGGCGGCGTAGAGATAGAGCCCGTGGCCGCACTCGTCCTGCACCTTGGCGAGCAATGCGGCCTTCCGGCGCAGCGACGGCGCGCGGGTGATCCAGTTGCCCTCGGGCAGCATGCCGACGATTTCGGAGTGCGCGTGCTGGGAGATCTGCCGCGTCAGCGTCTTGCGGTAGGCTGCCGGCATCCAGTCGTTGGGCTCGATGCGTTCGTCAGCGTCGATGCGCGCCTGAAACTGCGCGGCCCGCGCGGCGTCCTCAACGTTGCGGTCTTCGCCCTCGGACGAATTGAGCGCCTGCGTGTACATGGCGGACCTCCCTGATGTCGTTGGGAGGAAATATATAACATAAATGTAGATATGCAATACATTTTTGTAACATATTTACGGATCGCCAAATCGCCTGGCGAGTTCCGCACCGGGCTTCGGCAGCGGCCCGGTCTCGTTGGTCGCATGATGGTCAAGCCATTGTTCGGACGCGGGAAGTAGCGCGCGATAGATTTCCCCGCACAGCGATCGAGCCGCCCTGCCCGGCCAGTCCGCCGGCAGCAGCGCCGTCGGCAACAGCGGGTCGCGCAGCACAACACGGCGGTAATGGTGGATTAAAAGGATCCGCGCGGTGAAGGCATCCGCCTCTGCGAGCCGTTCGCCGCTGACGATCCAGCCGTGCAGCGGCTCGAAGGTTTTCATGAACTTCTGATAGGCGTCGGCAGTGCGATGCAGCGGCCAGCTTTCACTGAGCAGGCGCCGTCCGCTGTCGTCTTCGGCCGAGACTTCGAGACGAATAGCGCCGGCGGCTTCCTCCGGCACGGGTACGCCCGACGGCGCGACCCACACGCCCGGCAGCGGACTGCCGAAGCCCACATTCTTCAGCGCCTCGCGCGCGGCGTCGCGGTCTTCGCCATTGCCGATCAGCAGCAATTCGAACCGGCCGGTCCAGTCGGAGGCTGGCGGGCCGTAGATGTGTTTCGTTGCGATATCAAAAGTTTGCCGCCCGCTCTGCACCAGGCGATAGAAGCTGTTGCGGCCGACTTTATTGCGTTCGAACCAGCCGTCCGCGGTGAGCCGCGACATCGCGGTGCGCACCACGCTGGCGTCGATGTCGAGCTGTTCGAAGAACTCCAGCAGCGTGCCGAGCCAGACCGAGCCGCCGCGCGGCACGATGGCATCGCCGAATACGGTGATGACGATCGAACCGGTGCGCGACGGTTCGCGCTTCAGCTGCTGGACGATGCGGGCAAGCGGCGGCGGCATGCGTCAAGGCATAGCGCGTTTTTCGGGGGAGCGACAATCTCGGCAAGAGCCGCGCTTCATCCTTCGAGACGCGGCCAAGCGGCCGCTCCTCAGGATGAGGTCAAACCTTGGGAGGTCCTCATGGTGAGGAGCGCGGCAAAGCCGCGCGTCTCGAACCATGGCCCGGAATGAGGTCTACCGATGCGGGTTCGGATAAACCAGGCTGCGCCAGCCGCTTCGATCGAACGGCGACCATTCGCCTTCCGCCTGCGCCAGGCGATCGGCGACGGCGTAGACGACGGCTGGGTGATGGCCCATGCCGCAATGGCTGCTCTCGACCTCGATGCTCTCGGAAGACGCTGACGTCTTCTCCATGCAGCCCTGCCAGGCGCAGATGCCATCGGTGCGGCTGAAGATCGCGGTCGTCGGCACCGGCGGCGTGCCGGACAGCGCTCCGCCGAAACGTGCATCCTCTTCGTCGGCACGGCGGCCGCTTGCCATCTCGTAGACGCGCCAGGCGTTGGTCGCCTTCGGCCCGGCGGCGAACGGGCTGCCGAGCGTGATCACCGAGCGCACGCGCTCCGGCATCATCTTGGCGAGTTGGCGTGCGTAGAGACCGCCGAGGCTCCAGCCAACGAGGGAGACCTTTCGGCCATGCGTGTCGCTCAACTCGTGCACGAGATCGACCATCGCGTTCTGCACGCCGTGGCGCAGCCCGAGATTGCGGCCCTGACGCCAGCCGGAGACGGCGTAGCCGCGGCTCTTCAGGAAGCTGCGCAGCGGACGCGTGGAAGTGTCTGATGCAACAAGCCCGGGCAATACCAGCACCGGATGACCATCGCCTCGCGGCGCGAGGCTGAGCAGCGGCAACGCACCGAGAAAAGCGCCCAGTTCGGAAATGGCTCGCCCCTCCAGAAACATCAGCGTTCTGGACGGCGGCGAAAGCGTCTGTGTAGCAACGGACATTATGTCTCCTCTCGGGCGGGCCCCTTACGTCTCGGCAGCCACGCCACTGGTTCAGTTAGACGCAACGCAGTAGAATCGTTCGCAACGCAACATTGTTCCATAAAAAGCTAAGGAACCGGTTTTGCCGTTGCAAGCGGGGCAGATCACAGTCGGAACAACTAAAAGCGTTGACGTGATTAATTAGTCACAGCAGCCGCAGCAGGTATTCGAGCGTGTAAAGGGCAAGCCCCGCAAGCCCACCGATCAGCGAGCCGTTGAAGCGGATGTATTGCAGGTCGCGGCCGATGTTGATTTCGATCAGCGAGATCAACTGCCCCATGTCCCAGGATTTGACCTGGTCGGAGATGAAGCCCGAGACCCCGCTCTTCTGCTCGGCGACGACGGTCCGCATCACCGCAACGAGCCCCTGATTGATTTCAGCACGGAGTTCGGGGTCGCCTGCCAGCGCCTCGCCTGCCGTCACGAACATGCGCACCAGGTACTGCTCCAGCACCTGCGTCTCGCCCGAGGCGCTGCGCTCGAAGAACGAGCGCGCGTTGGCCCAGATGTGGCGCGCAAGGCCGGACAGCTCGGGGCGCGCCAGCAGATCGCGCTTCAGGCCTTGGATGCGCTCGGCATACGCCGGATCGGTGCCAAGCCGGTCGACGAAGGTTAGCACCATGCGGTCGAACTCGCCGCGAAACGGATGCGCGGGATCGCTACGGACTTCCTCGAAGAATGCGCTTGCCGAGGCGACGATCTTGTTCACCAGAAATTTGTCGGCACGATAGAGTTTGAGCAGCGTCGGCAATTCGGCGCGGATCTTTTCGCGGATCATCGCCATGGTCTCGGCCTGCGTCATGGTCTGATGCACTCCGCGCAGGAGATCATCGAGCAGGCCCTGATGCCGGCCCTCCTTCACGAAGGCGCGCAACGTTCCGGCGGCAAGCGGGGCGAGATCGATCGCCATCAGTTGCGCGGTGATGCGGCGGCTGACGAAGGTCATCAGGCCGGAGTTCTCGGTCGCCGCCACCGCCTCGGGCAACAGCCGCAGCGCAAAGCGCGCGAGATCCTCGCTGCGCTTTCGGTCGCGCAGCCAGTCGGCGATGAACGAGCCGAAATCGATCTGCCGCAGCTTGGCTTCGACCGGGGCAGATTCGAGGAAATGCACCTCGATGAATTCGCCGAGCTTGTCGGCGATGCGGTGCTGGTTGCTCTGGATGATTGCGGTGTGCGGGATCGGCAAGCCCAACGGCCTTTTGAACAAGGCGACCACGGCGTACCAGTCGGCGAGACCGCCGATGGTGGCGGCTTCCGCGAAGGCTGCGATAAAGCCGAAGGCGGGATGCAGGGGCAGCAGCGCCCTCGCTGCCAAGAAAATTACGAAGGTCGCCGCCAGCACTGACGTTGCCAATAACTTCACGCGGCGCAGCTCGGCGGCGCGTGCGGCGTCGGCGGGGGTATCGATGAAGGTGGCGGGAAGGGTCATGACGGCTTTCGAATGGTGAATTCGAATTCTAACGCCTCGCGCTCGACGTGTCCCGGACGCGGTGCAGCCTAGGCGATGCGAAGCGTCGTCCGGCTTCGCGCTGCTCCGCAGAGCCGGGACCCACGCAACACGATGGACCCCGGATCAGCAGCGCACCACGCCGCCATAGCGCGTCGAAGACGCGCGTGAACGCGCTTTTGGCGCTGCGCAGCAGCCGGGGCACGCAAGCGGCAGACAAAAAGAAGGCCCGCCTAAGCGGGCCTTCGAAAATGCAGTTGTCAGGCGGATCGCGATCAGGCGGTCTTGGAGTAGACCTTGGCGAAGTTGTCCTGTGCGTTCTTGGCACCCTCGGTGACGAGCTTGCCGAGATACTCGGTGGTGGCCTTCGCCCGCGAGACGAGCACTTCGCCGCGCGCACGGACCATGTCCGACTGGATCTGGGCGGCTTCGCTCAGCGACTTGGCCGAAGCCAGCTTGTCGATGCCGACGAAGAACGCTTCCGCGTCCTGATAGAACGCCTGCTGGATGTTGCGGCTGATCTTGGCGGCCTCGGAAACCGAACCGGCAACGGCGGTCTCGATGGCAGCGGTGACCTTCTCGGAACCGGCATGCATGTCGGCGGCGCGAACTTTGGCGGTCTCGGCCTGCTTCTTCACGAACTCACGGGCAGCTTCCGGAACTTCCAGGTTCTGAAGCTTGGTGAACGCCTCGGTGACGGGCGCGAAGGCTTCCTTGACGGTGTTCAGCACGGAATTGGTTTCGGTGGTCATTGGGGGTCTCTCCATCCTCAGGTTTGAGCTATGGGCTCACCCCGTCCGGATTGGCCCGGGGCACGAGTGTTGTGCCATAGTTAATGGTGCGGCGCAACATCAATGTTGCAGCGCGATATCACGAGTCCGTGATGAGCATGTTGGATGAGCGCTTTGCCCAGAGAACCGGCAAAAGTTCTACTTTAGTCCAATGTCGGAGCCGCCACGCTCTACTTTGCATGGGGTTGTTTTGCGAGTTTTTGTCCGGGCGGTGTACGGCCGGTCAGTGCTGGACCGCCCCCGGCAGCCCATAGGCTTCCATCTGTGCCCGTACCTGCGCCACATTATGCCCGAGCACGACGATGTCGTGCTTCTTGCCATCGACGTCCCGGACATGGTCGCGCAGCAGGGCCTCGGCCTTGAAGCCGAGGCTCTCGAACAGGGCAATCGCCGACTGCTGGTCGACCGTCATCTGCACCGACAACCTTTCAAGACCTGCGCCCAAGGCGATGGCGAAAGTCTCCTGCGACAGTGCCCGGCCGACGCCCTGCCCGCGCACGTCCAGCGACACCACCATCCGGATCTCGCCGACATGGGGCGACCAGGAATGCGGGTCGCGCACCAGCGTGCCGCAGCCGACCACCGTCCCGCCCTTGATCGCCACCAGGCTCACGATCGCGCCGCGCTCGATCTCGTTGATCCAGGCCGACAGCACTTTGGGCTGGCTGATGTTGCGCGGCAGGAACAGCAGATCATGCGTCGGAAGCTTTTGCGCAAATGCCAGCACCGCGGCCTCGTCGCTGCGCGACATCAGGCGAAATTCGATGTCGCCGGCGTCGGTCTTGACGTGGCGGGGATAGGAACGTGTTTCGCTCATGTTGATCTCTTACCTAGCCAGGAGTCCAGTTTCGGCCACAGCCGCTTGATCGCGTTGGCGCCGGCGACAACGCTGACGTGACCGCCCTTCAGCATCACCTCTTCCTTGTCCGTTGAGCCGACCTTGGCGATCAGATGTTTTGCCGCGTCATACGGCACGATGTGGTCGTGCTCGGCGACCGCATGCAGGATCGGCACCTTGATTTTGGAAATATCAGCCGCGCGTCCGCCGACCGACATGGTGTCGTTGTAAAGCTTGTTGTCCCACATCAGATCCTTGGTAATGGCGCGAAAGTACTCGCCGGCCAGCGGCAAGGTGTCCGTGCCCCAGCGATCCATCATCCGGTAGGCCTTGACGTATTCGTCGTTCCAGATGTTTTCCCACAATTGCACTTGGCTGACGGTGCGCGAGGCCGGCCGCAGCATTTCGAACGAGGACAGGATCATTTCCGGCGGCACATTGCCGACGCTGTCGACGAGGCGGTCGACATCGAAATAGCGCCGGTCGGAGAAATTCGAGAACAGCTTCATCTCGCGGAAATCGATCGGGGTGGTGAAGCAGATCAGGTTCTTCATCGGCCCGTCGTTGAAGATCGAGCCGTAGAGCAGCGACAGCACGCCGCCGAAGCAATAGCCGATCACGTTGACGTCGTGCTCGCCAGAATCCTGCTGCACGCGGCGGATGCAGTCCGGGATGAAGTCGAGGACGTAGTCCTCCATCCGCAGGGATTTTTCTTCCGGCTTCGGCGCGGTCCAGTCCAGCATGTAGACGTCATAGCCGCGCTTCAGGAGAAACTCGATAAAGCTCTGGCCCGGCACCAGGTCGAGGATATAGCCGCGGTTGGTGGTCGCCATCACGATCAGGATCGGAATGCGGTAGATTTCATCCGCGATCGGCCGATAGTGATAGAGGTTCATGGTGCCGCGGACGGCCAGGATGTCCTTTGGCGTCGAGCCGAGCGAAGGGCCGGACGAGGAAAAATATTCGACGCCCTTGATGCTGCGCTGGATCGCGCGCTGCACCTCGGACTGGACCCGCTCCGAGATGGAGACCAGATCGAGACCCGCGGGAGCGTTCATTTCTGCTCTCCCTCCGATGGCGGACGCTTGGTGCGCGGCGGCCGCGGCGTGCCAAGGCCGCTGTCCTGCGCCAGCGAGTTATGATGCACCTGATGCAGCATCGCCTTGATCTCGTTGAGCTGGCCCTCGATCGACTGCAGCCGTTCGGCCATGCCGACCATCTGCGCCCGGCTCGGCAGGTTCATCGCGAGCAGGTATTTCTCCATCAGCTCGCCAAGCTGCTTCTGCGCGCCGGCCGTCACGCCGCCGACCTGATTCATCGCCTTGGAGAATTCCGGCGAGGTCATCGCCTGGTTGGCGAAGGAGTTGAACCCCTTCTCCATCTCTCCAAGCATGGTCTGCCAGATCACGGCAGGATCGTTGCCTTTGTCGGCCATTGGCGCCCTCTCCCGAAAGGTTACGAGCGCTTGCCACGCTTCGCTTGTATTTGGCCCCATACCACACCGTTGCGGCGGGCCGGTCAACCACTGCCAAGCCTTCTGCGATGCGGGAAACCGTGCCATAGTTACTCAAAGCTCAGGTCACCCAAGGGAAGACAAACGCGATGCTCGCCCATCAGCCGCCACAGATCGCTCGCGCCAACGGCATCGATATCTGCTTTGAGATTTTCGGCGATCCGGCCGCGGAACCGCTGTTGCTGATCATGGGGCTCGGCGCCCAGATGATCCATTGGGATGACGATTTCTGCCGCCAGCTCGCCGCGCGCGGCTTTCGCGTCATCCGCTTCGACAATCGCGACATCGGCAAGTCCTCGCATATGTCTGGCGGCAAAAGGCTGACGCCGTTCGAACTCCTGAAGCTGCGGTTCCTGAAGATCCCGGTGGCGGCGCCCTACAGACTGATCGATATGGCCAAGGACACGGTCGGCCTGATGGACGTGCTCGGCATCAAGTCCGCGCATCTGGTCGGCGCCTCGATGGGCGGCATGATCGCGCAGGAAGTCGCGCTCTCGTTCCCGCAGCGGGTGCGTTCACTGACCTCGATCATGTCGACCACGGGTAATCCCAAAATACCGCCGCCGACGCGCGAGGCCGCCGCCATGCTGATGGCGCCGCCGCCCACCACCAAGGAAGAGTATTTTGCGCGCTTTGCCAAAACCTGGAAAGTGCTGCGCGTCGGCTCGTTCCCGGAAGACGAGGCGCTAGACCCCGCACGCGCTGCACGTACCTATGAGCGCGGCCTCAATCCGAACGGCGTCGGCCGCCAATTGCGCGCCGTGCTGGCCTCCGGCAGCCGCAAGGAGCGCCTGGGTCAGGTGAAGGTGCCGACGCTCGTCATTCACGGCACCGTCGATCCGCTGGTGCGCCCCGAAGGCGGCAAGGACACGGCGGCGTCAATTCCGGGCGCAAAGCTGCTGATGATCGAAGGCATGGGCCACGCGCTGCCGATCCCGATGTGGCCGCAGATCATCGGCGCGATCGACGAGCACGCCCATCGCGCGGCGGCGAAGGCGGCGTGAGCTCTTTCGTCGTTCCTGCGAACGCAGGAACCCATAACCACAGGGCGTCGTGAGTTAAGCAAGGCGTCAACCACTGCCCTTCATCAGCCGGGCCGCGGCGTATGGGTCCCTGCTTTCGCAGGGACGACGGCGAGAATTGACTTCAACGAGTCTCAATTCTTCGTCGCGATCCAGATCACGTGACGCGCACCGCCGCCCCTTCCGGTGGCGCGGACGTTGACCTCGTTGACGTCGAAGCCAGCGCCGCGAAGCCGCTTGGTGAACGGCGCATTGGGCCCGGAAGACCAGACCGCCAGCACGCCACCCGGCCGCAACGCCGTGCGCGCCGCATCCAATCCGGACGGACTATACAGCGCGTCATTGGCCTTGCGGGTCAGCCCCTCCGGGCCGTTGTCGACGTCGAGCAGAATGGCGTCGAATTTCAAACGGTGCGAGCGGATGATTTCGGTGACATCGGATTCGCGAATGCTCACGCGGGGATCGCTGAGGCTGTCGCCAAAAATTTCCGCCATCGGGCCGCGTGCCCAGGCGACGACCGAAGGCACCAGTTCGGCCACCACGATCTGCGCATTGTTTCCGAGCACGGCGAGCGCCGCGCGCAGGGTAAAGCCCATGCCCAATCCGCCGATGAGCACATGCGGCTTTGCGACCTTTTCGATCTTCTTCGCCGCAAGCGTCGCAAGTGCGGCTTCCGACCCCGAGAGGCGGCTGTTCATCAGCTCGTTAGTACCGAGCATGATGGAGAACTCCTTGCCGCGGCGCATCAGGCGGAGTTCATCGTCGGTGCCGGGAATGCGGGCGGTGTCGAGTTTTTCCCAGGGAATCATGCCAAGGCTTGTAGCATGATTGCGCGGCCATGAACCGTAGGGTGGGCAAAGCGACTTGTCCGCCGTAGCTCAACGAGCGAAGGCGGAAGCGTGCCCACCATTGCAAGCGGAATCGTGGTGAAAATGGTGGGCACGCTGCGCTTTGCCCACCCTACGAAGAACCTATCCACCCGCCCACACGTCCAGCACGTAACGGTTCTTCGTGCCTAGATCGTCGATCCAGCGCAGGCCGCCTTCGGCGCCAGCGCCGGACTTTTCGCGATAGATCGCAACCAGCGCGGCCTTGACGTCCGGCTCCATCTTGCTGCCGTCGCCGCAGACATAGACGATCGCACCCTGCTCGATCAGGCTCCACACGTGCTCCTTCTGCGCCGCCACCTGATGCTGCACATAGGTTTTCGGCCCGTCGGCGCGCGAGAACGCGGTGTGCAGTTCGGCAATGCCGTCGGCGGCGAAGGCCCTCAGCTCATCGGCGTAGAGAAAATCCTGTTCGGGATGCCGGCAACCGAAGAACAGTATCGCGGGGCCGAGCTTCGCACCTTGCGCCTTACGATGCGCGCGCTCCTGCAGGAAGCCGCGGAATGGCGCAAGTCCCGTGCCGGGGCCGATCATGATCACGGGTTGGGTCGGATCATCGGGCAGGCGGAAGCCGGCCTTGGTCTCGCGCACCGTGGCATGCACATTGTCGCCGACGCGGCGGCCGGAGAGATAGTTCGAGCACACGCCCTTGTAGACGCCGCGTCCCGAACTGGCGGGCGCTTCCACGACGCCGACGGTGACGCTGCAGCGCGCCGGATCACCCGACGGCGACGACGAGATCGAGTAGTAGCGCGGCGCCAGCAGCGACAGCATTTCCAGGTAAGCGTGGAACGGCAGTTCGCAGGCCGGATGTTCCTCCAGGAGATCGAATACGGATTTGCGCTTGTCCAGAACGTCCGAGCGGTAACGCTCCGTGGAAGCCTCGTCGTCGCCGACATAGGCGAGCAGCTTCGGCTTGGTGACGGGACAGCGCGTATGTTCCGTCATGATCTGGATCTGCTTGCGGGTCGCAATCTGCTGCAACTCCACGAACTCGGTCAGCAACCGCCCGACCGACACGGCATCGCCGACCGGCAATTGCGCGCGGCGGCCTTCGGCCACCTGCAGCCGGATCTGATCGGCAGGCAAGAAGCCGAAGCGGCGCGCGACGGAATCGACCAGCGCCGGATCGTTTCGCGGCACGACGCTGAGATGGTCGCCGACACGATAGGTGATGCCGGGCGGCAATTGCACCTCGATATGCCGCGTCGAGCGGTCGGAAGGATTGGCGCCGCTTTTGTTCTGCAGTTCGGAATTGACCAGCACCTTCATCGGCGCGACGCCGCCCTGCGTAACGAGCACGTTGACGGCGGACGGCGCCACTGGCTCAACCGAATACAGCGGCGCGTCGTCGGCGCTGCGGGCGAAGCTGGAATCGACGCCCAGTTCCTTCATCGCCGCGGGCGCGGCCTTCGCGAACCATTTCTCGAACTGGCCGTCGAGATCACTGCGGGCATCGCCCTCGCCGCGGGCATAGAGGCTGCGCGCGCCATGCGCAGCCAGCTGATCGTCGATCAAGCGCGGCACGGATTGATAGGTCGCCGCCCAGTCGCTGTTGCCGCAGCCGAACACGGCATAGCGCACCTTGGCGAGCGCATCCTTCGGCTGGCCGCTGTCCAGCCATTTGACGAACTGCGTCGCGTTATCAGGGGCGACGCCGTTGTAGGAAGCGCAGAAGATCAGCAGCCCACCCTGCTCCGGCAGCTTGCCGACATAATCGTCGAGCGCGCCGAGCTTGGTCGCAAAGCCGTTGACCTCGGCGAGGTCGGCCACCCGCGTCGCCAGCTCTTCCGCGGTGCCGAGGTTTGAGCCAAATAGCACCAATAGCGGCGTGTTGTGCCCGGGGCGGGCCCGCGCCTGCGGCGCCGCGGCGTTCGAGGCGGCCACGGCCACCGCTGCCCGGCCGGCGAAGGCGCCACGATCCTTGTCGACGCGCGGCCGCACCTTGATCTTGAAGCCGTCGGGCTTGATCGTCAGCGTTTCCTTCAAATGCATCTGGTAGCGATGCGTATCGATCAGTTTGAAGCGCTGCAGGATCATGCCGATCGCGAGCGCCGCCTCGTGCATCGCAAAGCCGCGGCCGATGCAGGCGCGCTGGCCATTGCCGAACGGCTTCCAGGCGTTGACCGGGCGCTTGGCCTCGGCCTCGCGGCTGAAATTTTCCGGATCGAACGCGTCCGGGTTCGGACCCCAGACGCTGGGATCGCGATGCAGCGCCATCACCAGCACCGTGACGAAAGTATTCTTCTTAAGCTTGTACTTGCCGCCGATCGTCTCGTCCTGAAGCGGCGCGATGCCATAGGCCGGCGCCGGCGGCCACAGCCGCAGCGCCTCCTTCAAAATCTGGGTGATGTAGGTGAGCTGCGTAACCTGCTGATAGGTCGGCCGCGCGTTGATATCGGGCCCGAGCACCCGATCGACTTCCTCATAGGCCTTCTTGAGCACTTCGGGATGCTTGAGCAGCGCATAGATCGTGCACGACAGAAGTCCGCTGGTGGTTTCGTGGCCCGCGATCAGGAACGTGTTGATCTGGTAGCGGATGTTGACATCGTCGAGCTGCTCGCCGGTGGCGCGGTCGACACCGGTCATCATCGCGCCGAGCATGTCCTTCTTGCCCTCGGCGGCCTCGGCGTTGCCGCGACGCTCGGCGACGATCTCGTCGACCATCTTGTTCATGAAGGCGACATCCAGCGCGAGGTCGCGGCGGCGCTTCTGCAGCCACAGGCCTTCCAGCGGAATGCCGCGCGTCATCATAATGGTCTCGAGCGAGCGCACCAGCGATTCCACGAACGGGTGATAGTCGCGGCGATAGAACGAATTGAAGCGGTAGTCGAAGCCGCAGAGGCCGATGGTGTCGAGCGTCAGCGCGGTCATGTCGTGGACGACGTCGATCTCCTCGTCGGCGTTGAGCCGCTCCCATTTCTTCACGAGCTGCTCGGCGATGTCGACCATGCTCGGATGGTAGGACTGCATCGCGCGGTTGCCGAACGGCTGCAGCAGGATGTTGTGCGCCTTGCTCCAGTTCGGCTCACTGGTATCGGCGGTGAACAGCCCGTCGCCGCCGACGGCGCGGACGCGGCGCAGCGAACCGCGTACCGCCTTGTCGAAGCGCTTCTCGTCGGAGAGTTCATCGATCAGATCGTGGCCGGAGACGATGACGAGCGGCGCGCCCATCATGTCCAGCCAGAAGATCGGCCCCAGTTCTTTGGTGAGCCGCACCAGATGCTGCACCGGCGCGTTCGGATCCAGCGACAGCATGTTGCCGACGACGGGCTTCTTCGGCGGATGCGGTATCGGATTCAGTTTGTTGCTGGACGCCATTGTCGAAGTGTCTCCTGCCTGCCTCAATCGTCATTGCGAGCGAAGCGAAGCAATCCATCGCTCAGTGGAAAGAAGGAATGGATTGCTTCGTCGCTTCGCTCCTCGCAATGACGATGCGTTAGCTTTCTATCCGAATCTTCGTTTACGCCATTCGATCAGCTTGGCGCTGACCTCGTCCGGCTTTTCCTGCTGCGTCCAATGGCCGCTGTCGCGCACGAGATACTTTTCCAGATCGGGGATGATCTTCTCCATGCCGTCGGCAGCCGATGGTGGCAGCACCGCGTCGTTCTCGGCCATGATCATCAGCGACGGCACGCGCACCGTATGGTCGAGGCCTTCCGAGCGCTGCCAGTTGCGCGAAAAGTTGCGGTACCAGTTGATGCCGCCGGTAAAGCCGGTTTTCGTGAAGGTATCGACGAACACCTTCTTTTCCTCCGCTGACAGGATCGGCGTGCGCGGATCGAATTTTGCGTCGTAGGCGGCGATCATCTGCGGAAAAGCCAGGTTGGTCTTGGCCGACGCGCCGACACCCGCGACAGACGGCGCGGCCGAAGCGCCGTCCTTGCGCGGCAACGGCTTGCGCATGAACGCGTCAAACGTCTGCTCGACGCGGCTGCCGAAGATCTTGTCGGGCTCGCGGGCGGGATCCTGAAACTGCACGATATACATGCTGTCGCCGAACCGCTTCCGGAACAGCTCGATCGGATCGGCCGGCAGGCGGTCGTAATGCGGCGTGTTGACGCCGATGACGCCGGCGACGCGGTCGATGTGGCGCAGCGGCATCTGCCAGACGATGAAGCCGCCCCAGTCGTGGCCAACGAAGATTGCCTTGTCGATCTTGAGGTGGTCGAGCAGCCCGACGAGGTCGCCGGTCAAATGCTCCATGTCGTAGGCCTCGACCGGCTCGGGCCGGTCGGTTGCGCCATAGCCGCGCTGATCCGGCGCGATGACCCGGATGCCGGCCTCGCTCAAGGCCTTGATCTGGTGACGCCAGGAGAACGCGATCTCCGGCCAGCCGTGGCACAGGATGACCGGCGGCGCGTCGGACTTCGGCCCCGCCTCGTAGTAGCCCATGCGAATACCGTTCACCTGGGCGAACTGCAGCGGCGGCATTTCAATCATCGCCCGACCCTATTCAGCCGCGCTGGTCATGCTCGGCGGCGGCGCGAACGCCGCCTCCAGCGCTTCAAATTCGACCGGCAGCATGTCGCACATCACCTGGACATGGGGGATGATGTTGGCGCCGGCGATGAAGCCGAAATCGAGCTGGTCGCGGTAGCTCTGCACGGTGATGTTGAGCGCGATCCCGTGGGTCGAGATCGACACCGGGAAGATGTGCAGCAGTTCCGCACCTGCTGCATAAAGCGTCTGCCGCGGCCCCGGCACGTTGGACACGGTTATGTTGGCGGACGGCGGCAACACGTTCGACAAGTCCGAGCGGCTGTAGAGCAGCGCCAGGATCTGCACCAGGATCGGGGCGCCGAGCATGGAGATATTGGAGACTTGCGGCATGAAAGCCCGCAGCGGATGCGACATCTCCTTGGACTTGGTCGATTGCGCGATGATCGCCTCCAGCCGCGCCTTCGGATCCTCGATATTGGTGGCGATCGAGCAGATCATGCCGAACACCTGGTTATTGGCCTCGGTGTTGCCCTCCTCGCGCAGCGAGATCGGCACCGCCGCAGTCATCGACTTGGCCGGCAGAGCGCCGCGCTCCAACAGATAGCGCCGGACCACGCCGGAGGACAGCGCCAGCACCACATCGTTGAGCTTGCCGCCGGACGCCTTGGCGACCGCCTTGGCCCGCGACAGCGAAATCGAGGTCCCGGCAAAGCTGCGCTCCGACGAAATCGCCTTGTTCAAAATCGTCGGCGGCGAAACCATGCTGGCGATGCTGTCGCGCGATTTCGGATCGGAGATCTTGCCGACCACGTCGGAGACGCTCTTGAGCATCGCGGGAATGCTGCCTGCGAACTTCACCGCGCTCTCGATCTGGAACATGGCATTGTCGAACAGGATCGATCCGAGATCGCTCTTGCCCGAACGCGGCAGATCGAGGGTCTTCGGTGTCGATGAGCCGTCGAAGGGCTGGCGCCAGAGCTGCTGGTAGGAATCGATCAGATTGGCGGCGATATCGCGCGGCTCGTTGCCGCCCTTGGCCTGCGGAATCGGTTGCTCGACCACGCGCGGCACCGGGGTGACGTCGTAGATCATGTTGGTCAGTGCCGCGCCGGCGCCGCCGTCGATGCAGGCGTGATGCATCTTGGAATAGAGCCCGATCTCGTTGTCCTTCATGCCCTCGAAGACATAGAACTCCCAGAGCGGCCGGGCGCGGTTGAGGAGCTTGGCATGCATCCAGCCGACGATGCGCTCGAGCGTGGCGCGGTCGTATGGCGCCGGAAGGCTGCCACGGAAAATGTGACGGTCGATGTCGAACTGGTCGTCCTCGATCCAGGAGGGATGATCGATGTCGAGCGGGGCCTTTTCCAGACGGGCTTTGAGGATCGGCGCGATGTGCAGCCGCGAGACAATCATCGCCTTGAAGTCCTCGAAGAAGTTGCCGTTGTAGTTCTCCGGCAGGCGGAAGATCGCCATGCTCCCGACATGCATCGGCATCTCAGGCGTTTCCAGATACAGAAACGACGCGTCCATCGAAGACAGTTTCTTGGCGTCCGCCATATTTTCCTCCCGCAGTAGAAAACGCGGCGCCTTGGTGGCGCTTCTGGCGTCTAGAATGTCTTTGTTATTGGAGCATATCCGAAAACCTCTCACCATCCTGCATCAATTGCCGGGCGGGACCTTTCGGGATCATGCCCTAAGCTCAGGGCGTTGGCTCAGGATTGTGCATTTTCAGGTGGGCCGTAGGCAATGGCAAATGGTCCTGATCGGTCAAAATGCTTAAATTCCCCCTCGGGCTGCGCCAGACGGTCAGCCACCGCCCATAGTGCTGCGGGATTGACGCCGAGCCCAATATGGCTGGCGAGATAGACCTCGATATTCTCGGCGGTTTTGGAGGGACGCAACAGGCTGGTGTGCCAGTTCACGATCCCGTCGGTGCGGGAATAGATCGAGGTCGCCGGCACCGGCAGGTCGCCGGCGATCGCTTGTCGGATTTCCGGATTGTCGTCGACGGTCTCTCCCGTCAGCGCCTCATAGAGCCGGGTGGCGTTGGTCGCGCGGATGTCGTTGGCAAACGGACTGCCGAGCGTAATCACGGAGCGCACCATGTCCGGCATCTGCAGGGCGAGATCGCGCGCATAGACGCCGCCGAGACTCCAGCCGACCAGGCTGACCTTGCGGCCGGTTGATTCATGAATGCGCCGCAGGAGGTCACGCAACGCGCCGCGCTTGGAAGCGACGCCGCCGAAATTGCGGCCCATGCTCCACGCATAGGTATCGTAGCCGAGTTCTTTCAGGTAGCGCCGCATCGGCGCCATCGACAGATCGCTGGCGAGAAAGCCCGGCAGCGCCAGCACCGGATGCCCGTCGCCCCTCGGCGCGCGCATCAGCAGTGGCGACAGCAACAGGCTCGAGTTCAGCTCGAACAAGGCCCTCGTTTCGGCCAGCATCAGGAACAGGCTCGGCGGCCGGAGTCTTTGCTCGTCCGTCCCTGCCCCCACCCCGCCCTCCGCGATGGCCACTTACTTCTTGTCCTTCTGACCCATGCCGCCGAGGCCGGCCATGGTCACGAACATGTCCTGGAACCGCTCGGCGATCTTGGGATCGAACGTGAACCAGCTCTGGATCAGCGATTCCGGAGAGACCTTATCGATATTGGCCATCACCTGTTGCTGCATCTTGTCCATCACGGCGGTCTGCATCGGCGAGACGTCGGGCAACCCGAAAAACTGCCTGGCCTCCAGCGGCGTGCAATCTATTTCGACGTTAACTTTCATGACCGCTCCTTTTGCTGGCTTGTGACAGTATCGACACGATGCCCTGCGTCGCGCAAGGACAAGACCCCGCCTCCAGCCCCGTCAATCGTCGGGTATGGTCAACCAAAACGTTCGGCGGCAAAAGGCCTGGCGTCGGCAAACGGGGTCTCGCCGGTCATCATTTCGGCCAGCAGCCGGCCGGTTGCGGGTCCGAGCGTCAGGCCGTGGTGCTGGTGGCCGAAATCGAACCATAGCCCGCTATGGCGGGGGGCCTTGCCGATGACCGGCAACATATCGGGCAGACAGGGCCGCGCGCCCATCCAGGGCATGGTGTCGGCCGGCTCGCCCAGCGGAAACAGTCGGTGCGCCCGCGGCAGGGCCCGCTCGACCTGGACCGGGGTCGGCGGCGCATCGCGGTGGGCAAACTCCGCACCGGTCGTCAGGCGAATACCGCGGTTCATCGGCGCCAGCAGGTAGCCGAGATCGGTGTCCAGCACGGGATGGTTCAAGACCGCGTTGCCGCGCGGCTTGACGTGCAAATGGTAACCACGCTTGACCTGAAGCGGGATCGAATAGCCGAGCGGCGCAAAAATCTGATCGGACCACGGCCCCATCGCCACCACGGCGTCGCGCGCCGTAATGGTGCCTTCCAGCGTCGCCACCCGCCACCGTCCCCCGGATTGTTCGAGCGTTCGTGCGTCACCGACAAGGTATCGCCCACCCTTGCGGCCGAACAGCGCCGAATAGGCTTTGGCCAGGCCGCCGGGATCCGGCACGAAGCCCGGCGCCGGAAAGTGGATTGCGCCGCTGAAATCGCCGGTCAGATGCGGCTCGCGCGCAATAATCGCCGCCGTGTCCAGGATCTCGCCCGCGACCCCATACTGCCTGGCACGCTCCAGCTCCCCGACGGCGCCCGCAAGCGTTGCCTCGGAACGAAACAGCTTGATCCAGCCGCTCCGCCGCAATAGCTCCGGCACATTGGCTTCCGCAATCAGCGCTTCATGCTCGATCAGGCTACGCTGGATCAGCGGCAATTCGGCCATCGCACTGTGCAGTGCACGCTGCGGCGACGAGGCGAGGAAATACCGTGTCAGCCACGGCAGGAAGGTCGGCAAATCCCTGAAATGGTAACGCACCTGCGGCGCGCGAAGGAACGCGTAGCGCAGGATCTGACCCAAATCCCGGGGAAACATATACGGAAAGACCGAGGCGCATTCGATCAGTCCGCCATTGCCATGACTGGTTTCCTCGCCGGCAACCTCATGCCGGTCGATCAGAACCACGTTCCTGCCGCGTTTCTGCAGGTGCAAGGCGGCGCTCACGCCGACCATGCCCGCCCCCAGAACGAGAACGTCGGCCTTCAGTTCCGCCATCGGCACTCCGAAAGTTCAATGTAACGTGCTTGCACGCACGTCTTATGGTGAAGTTAGTCAATACTGCACCGCCGCGCAAACCGGCACGCGGTGCGGGATAATGATGCTTGCGCGGCGGCTGGACTTTGGCAACATGGCTCGGCAATATCCGCCGCCAGGCGCGAAATGGATGATCAAAGCGGGGAAATCGAACAAATGTCGGTACGTCGAAGTTTGCTTGCAGCGGCCACGGCTTCAATCATCGCGCTCGCGATGGTCCCAGCATCGGCCCAGACCCTGCGCTACGCCAACCAGGGCGACCTCAAATCGCTCGACCCGTATACGCTGAACGAGAGCACCACCCACGCCCATCTCGGACATGTCTTCGAAGGCCTGGTGGCTCGCGACAGGGATTTGAAAATCATACCCGCTTTGGCGGAGAGCTGGGAAACGCCGGAGCCGACCCGCTGGCGGTTCCATTTGCGCAAGGGCGTAAAATTCCAGAACGGCGATCCATTCACCGCCGATGATGTGGTTTTCTCGGCGGATCGCGTTCGCAAAAAAGGCTCGAACCTGCAGACGCGCATTCCCACCGACGCCAAGGTCGTCAAGGTCGACGACTACACGGTGGACTTCGTCCTGACCTCGCCAAATCCCATTCTCAATTCGCAATGGGATACCTGGTACATCATGAGCAAGAAATGGGCCGAGGCAAACAATTCCATCGACCCGACGCCCGCGGCGGCAACGACACCGAGCTTTGCCTCGCTCAACGCCAACGGCACCGGCGCCTTCTCGATCGAAAGCCATCAGCCCGGCGTCAAGACCGTGTTCAAGGCCAACCCGAACTGGTGGCGCAAGCCCGAACATAATCTGAAAGAAATCGTCTTCACGCCGATCGGCTCGGACGCCACGCGCGTGGCCGCCCTGCTCTCGGGCGAAGTCGACGTCATCGAGCCGGTTCCGATCCAGGATATTTCGCGGGTGGATTCCACCCCGAACGCCCAGGTGTTGAAGGGACCCGAACTTCGCACCATCTTCCTCGGCATGGATCAGGTGCGCGACGAGTTGCTCTATTCCAACGTCAAGGGCAAGAACCCGTTCAAGGACGTCAAGGTGCGTGAGGCCTTCTTCAAGGCCGTCGACATCGAACTGATCAAGACCCGCGTCATGCGCGGCCTGTCGACGCCCTCGCCGCTGATGATCGCGCCGCAACTGTTCAAGCTCTCCGGTGACTTCACGCGGCCGAAGTTAGATGCCGACGGCGCCAAGAAGCTTTTGACCGAAGCCGGTTATCCCGATGGCTTCGAAGTCACGATGGACTGCCCGAACGACCGCTACGTCAACGACGCTGCGATCTGTCAGGCCGTGGTCGGCATGCTGGCCCGCATCGGCGTCAAGGTGACGCTGCTGGCCCAGCCCAAGGCGCAGTATTTCGCCAAGGTGTTGAAGCCCGGCGGCTACCAGACCTCATTCTATCTGCTCGGCTGGACTCCTGGCACGCTCGACTCCCACAACGTCCTGTTCGACATCATGGGATGCCGTGACGATCCGAAGTCGAGCCGCGGCGAGGGCAATCTCGGTGGCTACTGCAACAAGAAGCTCGACGAGCTCACCGACAAGGTGCTGCAGGAATCCGACATGGCCAAGCGCGATCTCCTGATCAAGCAAGCGTACGAAATCGGCGCCAAGGACTTTGGATATATCCCGCTGCATCAGCAGGCGCTGGCGTGGGGCGTATCGAAAAAGGTCAAGCTGAGCCAGCGGGCCGACAATCAGGTCCTGCTGTACTGGGCGACCAAACAGGACTAGCCAGGCGTCAACACAGGTCCCGGCGGCTTAACGGCTTCCGGGACTTTTCTTTTCGAGGCGACAGCGACGTCCGCCGCCGCATCCAAAGAGCAGTGAAAGGAATCCATGCTCGCTTTCACTCTTCGCCGCGCTATCCAGGCCATCGGCGTCATGATCGCGGTCGGCGTCATCGCGTTCTCGATGTTCCGCTTCGCCGGCGACCCCGTCAACCAGATCGTCTCATTGGATACGCCGGCCGCTGAACGCGAGGCGGTGCGCAAGTCCCTCGGCCTCGACGATCCCGTCCCGGTTCAGTTCGCCCGCTACTTCGTCAACGCCGCGCAATTCAAGTTCGGAGTCTCCTATCAATTCCGCCAGCCGGTTTCGAACCTGTTGATGGAGCGGATGCCGGCGACGCTGGAACTGGCCGCCTGCGCCACCGTTTTCGCCATGGTGTTCGGCATCCTGATGGGAGTCTATTCGGCGCTGCGGCGTGACACCATTCTCACAAAATTCTTCCAGGCGGTGTCGCTGATCGGAATCTCGCTGCCGACGTTCCTGATCGGCATTCTCCTGATCTATCTGTTCTCGGTGACGCTGGGCTGGCTGCCTTCATTCGGCCGTGGCGATGTGGTGCGGATCGGATGGTGGACCACCGGCCTGCTCACCCTTTCCGGCCTCAAGGCGCTGATCATGCCCTCGATCACGCTCGGCCTGTTTCAGATGACTCTGATCATGCGGCTCGTGCGCGCTGAAATGCTCGAAGTGCTCCGCACCGATTACATCCGATTCGCCCGCGCCCGTGGACTGACCACGCGCGCGATCCATTTCGGCCATGCGCTGAAGAACACGCTGGTTCCCGTCATTACCGTGGCCGGGCTGCAGTTTGGCTCGGTAATTGCATTTGCCATCATCACCGAAACCGTCTTCCAGTGGCCGGGTATGGGATTGTTGTTCGTGCAGGCCGTCCAGAATGTCGATATCCCGATCATGGCGGCTTACCTGCTGATGGTGTCGCTGATCTTCGTCACCATCAACCTGATAGTCGACATCCTCTACACCGTCGTCGATCCGCGCCTGCGCTCGACCATCAGCCGTCCGGCCTAAACGAGACGCCCAATGTCCGACGCCGTCGTCCCACACCGAGTAGAGCCCAGCGCGCCGCGAGCGCGTGCCGGCACGGGCTGGATCAAGCGCGCGCTCGACAGCGATATCTTCTATTCGTTCCGCCGCTCCCGAATGACCATGGTGGCGGCCGCCGTCACCGTCCTGTTCTTCCTGCTGGCGCTGTTTGCATCGCAGCTCGCGGTGCAGAACCCGTTCGATCCGGCGCAACTTCAGTTGATGAATTCGCGTATTTCGCCGCTGTGGACCGCCGACGGCCAGAGCCCGTTCCTGCTCGGCACCGACGAACAGGGCCGCGACGTGTTTTCCGCCATTCTCTACGGCTTGCGGATTTCGCTCGTGGTCGGCGTGCTCGGCGTCATCTTTGCCGGCGCGCTCGGCATCACGCTTGGCCTGATCGCGGGTTATGTCGGCGGCGCGGTCGACGGGTTGATCATGCGCATCGCCGACGTGCAGCTCACCTTCCCCGCCATCCTGATCGCGCTGTTGGTCAACGGCGTCGCCAAGTCCGTGTTCGGCAACCGGCTCGATGCCATGAGTACGCTGGCGGTGCTGGTGGTCGCGATCGGCCTCAGTTTCTGGGTGCAGTATGCCCGCACCGTGCGCGGCTCCGTCATGGTCGAGAAGAACAAGGACTATGTCGCGGCTGCGCAATTGATCGGCCTTCCCGCGCCCAAGATCATTTTCCGGCACGTGCTGCCGAATACGATGGGACCTATCCTCGTGATCGCAACCATCAACCTCGCGCTCGCCGTCATTACCGAGGCGACGCTGTCGTTCCTCGGCGCCGGCATGCCCGACACCATGCCCTCGCTCGGCACCCTGATCCGGATCGGCAACAACTATTTGTTCGCCGGTGAATGGTGGATCGTGGCCTTTCCCGGCATTGCGCTGGCGGGACTGATCCTCTCCATCAACCTGCTCGGCGACTGGCTGCGCGACGCGCTCAATCCAAAGCTCCGATGACCATTCCCGTTCTCTCCGTGCGTAACCTCGAGGTGGAATTCCTCACCCGCCGCAGTGCGCTGCGCGCGATCAATGGCGTCTCCTTCGATATCGCCAAGGGCGAAGTGCTCGGCGTGGTCGGCGAGTCCGGCGCCGGCAAATCAGTCACCGGCCTCGCCGTCATCGGGCTGATCGACCCGCCCGGCCGCATCGCCGGCGGCGAGATCTATCTGTCGGGGACACGGATCGACCATCTGCCGCCGGAAGAAATCCGCCGCATCCGGGGCAAGCGGATTGGCATGATCTTCCAGGATCCGCTGACCAGCCTCAATCCGCTCTACCGGATCGGCGACCAGATCGTGGAGACGATCCGGACCCACATGAATCTTTCGGAGACCGCGGCGCGCAAGCGCGCCATCGATCTGCTGGCCGAGGTCGGAATCCCCGCGCCGGAAAAACGCATCGACGCCTATCCGCATGAATTCTCCGGTGGCATGCGCCAGCGCGTCGTGATCGCGCTGGCGATCTGCGCCGAACCGGAACTGATCATCGCCGATGAGCCGACCACCGCGCTCGACGTCTCCGTACAGGCGCAGATCATTTCGCTGATCAAGCGCCTGGGGCGCGATCACGGCACGGCGGTGATGCTAGTCACCCACGACATGGGCGTGATCGCGGAGACTTCCGACCGCGTGGCGGTGATGTATTCGGGGCGGATCGCCGAGATCGGCCCGGTACAGGACGTGGTGCAGAACCCGCTGCATCCCTACGCCAAGGGACTGATGGGCGCGATCCCGACGCTCGCCGGCGAAGACAAGCGCTTGGTGCAGATTCCGGGCTCGATGCCGCGGCTGTCGGCGATCCCGCCGGGCTGCTCGTTCAATCCGCGCTGTGCCTTTGCGTTCGATCGTTGCCGCGTCGATCGGCCGGAACCGCTCAAGCACGGCTCGCACGCCGTGGCCTGCCATCTCTTCGATACCGCGCCAAACGAAACCGTGAAGGAGACCGCGGCATGACGGCCTCCCTTGTCGATGTGAGAAATTTGCGTCGCGTGTTCGACGTCTCAAAACCGTGGCTCAACCGCGTGCTGGAAGGTGGCCATCTGGAATTCCTGAAAGCCGTCGACGGCGTGACCTTCGACATCAGGAAGGGTGAAACATTCGCGCTCGTCGGCGAGTCAGGCTCAGGCAAGACTACCGTGGCGCGGATGGTGGTGGGACTGCTGCCGCCGAGTTCGGGCGAGGTCGTGATCGACGGCGTGTCGATGACGAATGCGAGGCAGGCCCAGGCGCGACAGCGGCTGCGGCGCCGCATCCAGATGATCTTCCAGGATCCCTATGCGAGCCTCAATCCGCGTTTCAGGGTCGATGCCATCGTCTCCGAACCGATCCGGGCCTTCGACCTGATCCAGGGCGAGCGCGACATCCGTATGCGCGTCGGTGAATTATTGAGCGTCGTCGGCCTGCATGCCGATGACGGCCTGAAATATCCGCATGAATTCTCCGGCGGCCAGCGCCAGCGTATCGCGATTGCGCGCGCGCTGGCCTCGGAGGCCGAATTCATCGTCTGCGATGAGCCGACCTCGGCGCTGGACGTCTCCGTGCAGGCGCAGATCCTCAATTTGATGCGCGACCTTCAGGACAAGTTTGGGCTGACCTACCTCTTGATCAGCCATAACCTCGCCGTGGTCCGCCACATGGCGACCAGGATCGGCGTGATGTATCTCGGCCGCATCGTTGAGATTGCCGAAGGCCGCGAATTGTTCGCCAATCCCCGGATGCCCTACACCAAGATGCTGCTGGGCGCGGTTCCCGATCTCGCGATGTCCGGCCGCCAGCGGATTCCGGTCAAGGGCGAAATCCCCAATCCGATCCATCCGCCGCCCGGCTGCGCCTTCAATCCGCGCTGCCCGCTGGCGTTCGATCTCTGCCGGAAGGAAGCGCCCGTCCTGATCGACGGCGTCGCCTGCCATGCCGTCAACCATCCGGTTGAGACCGCAGCCTTGGTATGATCACGGGAATGGGTGCAATGCGTGGCATCCCAGCGGTTGGCATCCAGCCGCGCCTGTGGTCAAGTGTTTCAGCACCACGATACCAGCACCGCATCGGACTCTCATGAGCAACATCAATCCCGATCCGTTCACCACCCGGCCGGAAATCGAAGGCACCTTTGGTGTCGTGACCTCGACGCACTGGATCGCGACCGCCGTCGGCATGGGTATCCTGGAAAAAGGCGGCAACGCCTTCGACGCCGGCGTGGCCACCGCCTTCACGCTGCAGGTAGTCGAGCCGCATCTGAACGGTCCCGGCGGCGATGTGCCCATCATCGTCCACGACACCCAACGCGGCCGCACCGAGGTAATCTGCGGCCAGGGTCCCGCGCCGGCGAAGGCGACCATTGCACACTACAAGAGCGAAGGCCTGGAAATGGTGCCCGGCACCGGACTCTTGGCCGCCTGCGTACCCGGCACGTTCGAATCCTGGATGCTGCTGCTTCGCGACTACGGCACGATGCGGCTGCGCGACGTGCTGGAGCCCGCGATTGCCTACGCCCGCGACGGCTATCCGCTGGTCGAGCGAGCGGCGGCGACGATTCAGATCGTCGAGAAATTGTTCAGGAAGCACTGGACGACATCGGCCGCCGTCTACCTGCCGAACAACGAAGTGCCCAGGCCCGGCACGCTCTTCACCAACAAGCAGCTCTCGGAAACCTACGCCCGCATTCTCAAGGAGGCCGAAAGCGCCGGCTCCGACCGCGTCGCGCAGATCGAGCGTGCGCGAAAATCCTGGTCACAGGGGTTTGTGGCGGAAGCGATCGACAAGTTCTGCCGCACGCAGGACGTGATGGACGTCTCCGGCTCACCGCACCGCGGCGTGCTTTCGGCCGACGACATGGCGCGCTGGCAGCCGACCGTCGAGGCGCCGCTGACCTACGACTACGGCCGCTACACCGTTTGCAAGCCCGGCGTCTGGAGCCAGGGTCCTGTCATGCTGCAGCAGCTTGCGCTGCTGAAGGGCTTTGAGCTCGACGGGCTCGATCCCGCCGGCCCCGAATTCATTCATCTGCAGATCGAATGCGCCAAACTCGCCTTCGCCGATCGCGAGAAATTTTATGGCGACCCTGACTTCACCGACATCCCGATCGCGACCCTGCTGTCGGACGCCTATAACGACGAGCGCCGCAAGCTGATTTCCAAGGACAAGGCTTCGCTCGATTTCTTGCCCGGCTCGGTCGAGGGCTTCGGCTCGGTGGTAAAGCTGCGCCGCGCCGAGGGCCATCGCGAGGCGGTCGGCGCCATGGGCGCAGGCGAGCCGACCGTCGGCCGCTTCGGCGAGGTGCGCGGCGACACCGTGCATTTCGACATCATCGACCAGGCCGGCAACATGGTTTCGGCGACGCCGTCCGGTGGCTGGCTGCAATCCTCGCCGGTCATTCCGGAACTCGGCTTCTGCCTCGGCAGCCGCGCGCAGATGTTCTGGCTGGAGGAAGATCACCCTGCGGCGCTGGCGCCGGGCAAGCGCCCCCGCACCACGCTCTCGCCGACCATGTGCTATCGCGATGGCGAGCCGTACATGGCCTGGGGGTCGCCGGGCGGCGACCAGCAGGATCAATGGACCACGCAATTCTTCCTGCGCCATGTCCACGCCAAACTGAACCTGCAGGAAGCGATCGACGCGCCGGCATGGCATTCCGAACACTTCCCGATATCGTTCTGGCCGCGCACCGCGCGTCCCGGCGTGCTCGTGGTCGAGAACCGCGTGCCGAAGGCGACCGCCGATGCGTTGAAGAACCGCGGCCATGTCGTCGAAATCGGCCCCGACTGGTCGGAAGGCCGCCTCACCGCAGCCTCGAGGGTTGGCCGTCGCCGCCGCGCCGCCGCCAATCCCAGGGGCATGCAAGGCTACGCGGCGGGACGATAGTTAGAGAAGAGACAAGATGACCTGGTCGATCATCGCCCGCGATCCCTCAACCGGCCAAATCGGCATCGCCGTCGCGACCAGGTTTTTCGCCGTCGGCGCACGCGTGCCGCATGTCGCACCCGGCATCGGCGGCGTCGCGACGCAAGCGCTGGTCAATCCGTATTACGGCATCGATGGGGTGAAGCTGTTGCGCGAAGGGCGCGAGCCGCGCGAGGTGGTGGACACGCTGATCGCCGCGGACGGCGGCCGTCAGGCCCGACAGCTTCATGTCATGGATATCAAGGGCCGGATCGCCGCGCATACCGGCACCGAATGCGTCGACTGGTGCGGACATATTCAGGGCGACAGCTTTTCCCTCGCCGGCAACATGCTGGCGGGCGCGGCCGTGCTCGACGACACCGCAAAAGCCTATGCCGCCAATGCCAGCCTGCCCTTTGCGCAGCGGCTGATCGCGGCCATGAAAGCCGGCGAAGCCGCGGGCGGCGACAAGCGCGGCAAGCAATCTGCGGCCCTACTGATCCAGGGCGACGAGGAATGGTCCGATCTCGACCTGCGCGTCGACGATCACACCGATCCGCTCGCCGAACTCGATCGGCTGGAACAGGTCAGCCGCGAGCGCTGGGTGTATTTCCGCCCCTTCCTACCGACGCGGAAGAATCCGGCCGGCGTTACCGACCGGGCGGTCATCGATGCAACGATTGAAGCCGCGACGGCGGGCAAGGCATGACGGCGAGCCCGCTGATCGAAATCGAGGGCCTGCGCGTCGTCTTCCACGGTGACGACGGCCGCACCACGCACGCGGTGGACAGCGTCGATCTCAGCGTTGCCAATGGCGCGACGCTCGGCCTCGTTGGCGAATCCGGCTGCGGCAAGAGCGTGACCTCGCTCGCGATCATGGGGCTGTTGTCAAAGCATTCCGCCGAGGTCTCCGGCTCGATCCGCTTCGACGGTTTTGATCTGCTCGATGTCCCTGACGATACGCTGCGCGACCTGCGCGGCAACCGGCTCGCGATGATCTTCCAGGAGCCGATGACCTCGCTCAACCCGAGCTTTACCATCGGCGACCAGATCATCGAAACCATACTGCGCCATCGCGGCGGCTCGCGGCGGCAGGCGCGCGAGCGCGCCATCGAACTGTTGCGCCGCGTCCACATTCCCTCACCCGACAAGCGGATCGATGAATATCCGCACAAGCTTTCCGGCGGCATGCGCCAGCGCGTGATGATCGCGATGGCGCTGGCCTGCGACCCGCGCCTTTTGATCGCTGACGAGCCGACCACCGCGCTCGACGTCACCCTGCAGGCGCAGATCCTCGATCTGATGCGGGAACTGAAGGCTGCCAGCGGCGCCGCGATCATTCTGATCACCCATGATCTCGGCGTGGTCGCCGAGGTCTGCGACGAGGTCGCGGTGATGTATGCCGGCGAAATCGTCGAGCGCGCGCCGGTCGACGAACTCTTTGCCAATCCCCAGCATCCCTACACCGTCGGCCTGCTCGGCTCGATCCCGCGGCTCGGCCGCCGCGCCGCGCATCTGGCAACGATCGAGGGCATGGTCCCGAACATGGCGAACCCGCCATCCGGCTGCCGCTTCGCCGCGCGCTGTCCGTTTGTCGTCGAGACATGCATCGCCGCGCCACCGCCGCTGGCGATCGTCAGTCCCGACCACGCCTCGCGCTGCATCCGGGCGCCGCTGGAGCGGCTGGTATCATGACCGCGCTTCTCGAAGTCGAAGGCCTGGTGAAACATTTCGTTGCCGCGCGTTCGGTATTCGGAACGCCCACCGCCTATGTCAAAGCGGTCGATGGCGTCAGCTTCACCGTCGAGGCTGGCAAGACGCTGGCGCTGGTCGGCGAATCCGGCTGCGGCAAATCCACCGTGAGCCGGCTGGTGCTGCGGCTGATCGAACCCGATGCCGGAACCGTGCGCTTCGAAGGCCGCGACCTCGGCTCGCTTGACGCCAACAAGTTGCGCGCCTTCCGCCGCGACGCGCAGATCATTTTCCAGGACCCTTATGCGTCGCTCAACCCGCGCATGACCGTCAGCCAGATCCTCACTGAGCCGCTGGCGCTGCACGATCTGGTACCGTCACCACGCCGGCGTGAGCGGGTTGAAGAACTGTTGCGGCTGGTCGGACTCGAACCGCGCTTTGCCCGCCGCTATCCGCATGAATTTTCCGGCGGCCAGCGCCAGCGCATCGCGATTGCGCGGGCACTGGCGGTGGAGCCGAAACTCATCATCTGCGATGAGCCGGTATCGGCGCTCGACGTCTCGATCCGCTCGCAAATCCTCAACTTGCTGCGCGACCTGCAGGACCGGCTTGGCCTCGCCTACATCTTCGTCAGCCACGATCTCGCGGTCGTAAAACACATCGCCGACCGCGTCGCCGTGATGAATCTCGGCGGTATCGTCGAGACCGCGGCCGCCGACGCGCTGTTCGCCGCCCCCCGGCATCCCTATAGCCGCGCGCTGCTGTCGGCCATTCCGGTGCCCAAGCCGCAGGCCAAACGCAGCCGCATCGTGCTGGAGGGCGAGATGCCGAGCGCGCTCAACCCGCCGTCCGGCTGCCGCTTCCATACCCGCTGCCCCTATGTCATCGCGCGCTGCCGCACTGAAATTCCGCTGCTGCTCGCCGACGGCACGGGACACGCCACCGCCTGTCACCGTATTGCGGAATTGCCGGCGCCTGAGAATATCGTTCCCGCCGATGGCGGCTTTTCGCCGGTGCTGGAAAAATTGGTCGCCGCCTTCAGCGGTGGCACGGAAGGTGCAAGCCGCGCCGGGGTTGATATATCAGGGACACGGCCAACAGCGTAATCGTGGATAAGGGGATGGCAGCATGAAAATCTTTCGTTTGGCAGTCACCGCGGCGGCGCTGCTGCTGTCGCTTCCGGCCACCGTTCAGGCCCAGACGACGCTTCGCATCGGGCTCGCCGAGGATCCTGACATCCTCGACCCGACCATGGCCCGCACCTATGTGGGCCGCATCGTGTTCGCGTCGTTCTGCGACAAGCTGTTCGACATTGACGAGAAGCTCAACATCGTGCCGCAGCTCGCTCTAAGCCACGAGACCTCGGCCGACGGCAAGGAAGTCACCATCAAGCTCAGGCCCGGCGTCAAGTTTCACGACGGCGAGCCCCTCAACGCGGAAGCCGCAAAGTTTTCGCTGGAGCGCCATCTGACATTTCCGGGCTCGTTTCGAAAACCGGAACTGGCGGCGGTCGATCACATCGATGTCGTCGATCCCCTCACCATCAAGCTGATATTGAAGGCCCCCTACTCGCCGCTGGTCGCGCAGCTCACCGATCGCGCCGGGATGATGGTGTCGCCCAAGGCGGCAAAAGAGGCCGGCGACAAGTTCGGGCTGCGCCCGGTTTGCGCCGGTCCCTACAAATTCGTCGAGCGCGTGCAGCAGGACCGCATGGTGTTCGAAAAATTCGCCGACTACTGGAACAAGGATAACATCCACATCGACCGCATCGTCTATCTGCCGCTGGTGGATGCGACGGTGCGCCTTGCCAACCTGAAATCCGGCGGCCTCGACCTGATCGAACGCGTGCTTGCGACGGACCTCAAGGAGGTGCAGTCGGATCCGAAACTCAAACTGTCCAGCGCAATCGAGCTCGGCTATCAGGGCGTGACGCTGAACGTCGGCAAGGACAAGGCCAAGGGGCCGCTCAGCCAGTCCGCAAAGGTGCGGCAGGCACTCGACCTCTCGCTCGACCGCGACGCGATCAGCCAGGTGGTGTCCAACGGCGAGTTCAAACCCGGAAACCAGTGGGTCAATCCCGATCATCCCTATTACCAGAAGGCGTTTCCGGTGCCGAAGCGCGACGTGGCCAAGGCCAAGGCGTTGTTGAAGGAAGCCGGCGTCACGCCGCCGATCAGCGTCGACTTCATGGTTTCGAAAGGCGCGGAAACCGAAGCGGCATCCCAGGTGATCCAGTCGATGGCGGCCGAGGCCGGTTTCGACATGAAGCTCAGGGTCACCGAGTTCGCAACGTCGCTGAAACAGGCCGAAGCCGGAGAATACCAGGCTTATCTGCTGGCCTGGAGCGGGCGGATCGATCCGGACGGTAACTCCTACGTCTTCCAGAAGACCGACGCGCCGCAGAACTACAGCGCCTGGTCAAACAAGGAAGCCGACAAGGCACTCGATGACGGCCGCCTTGTGACGGATCCGGCGCAGCGCAAGGCGATCTATGAAAAGTTGGCGAAGGTCGTGCTCGAAGAGAAGCCGCTGCTCTACATCTATCACCGCCGCATCCTGATCGCGCATACCACCAAGCTCGAAGGCTACAAGCAGATGCCGGACGGGCTGGTGCGCGTGGTCGGGCTGAAGCTGAAGTGAGCAGCGTTCTCTCGCTCTCATGTCCCGGATGCATTGCAGCGCGTAAGCGGTGCAATGCTAAGCCGGGATCCGATTGGTCCAATACCCTCCATCCCTCTCGCATGGGTCCCGGTTCTGCAGCGCAGCGTTGCACGCTGCCCTGCGCCCGGGACACGATTGAACGATGCTGAACTTCCTCGTACGGCGCGTCGTCCAGCTCATCCCGACGCTGTTCTTCGTCTCGATCCTGATCTTCTCGCTGCAGCAATTGCTGCCGGGCGATCCGGCGCTTGTCATGGCGGGTGAGGAACGCGACCCTGATGTCATCGCGCAGATCCGCCAGCAATACCGGCTCGATCAGCCGGTGCCGGTGCAATATGTCTACTGGGTCAAGGGAGTGCTGTCGGGCGATTTCGGCGAGTCGCTGCGCAACAAGGTATCGGTGCGCGAGTTGATTGCGCAGAAACTGCCGGTGACGATGCAACTGGCGTCGATGGCCATCGTCATTGCCTTTCTGGTCGGTATCCCCGCGGGAATCATATCGGCGGTCAAGAAAGGCACGGCCTGGGATTATGGCGCGAATTTCTTCGCGCTGTGGGGAATCTCGACACCCAACTTCTGGCTCGGCATCATGCTGATCTTCCTGTTCTCCATCAAGCTCGGCTGGCTGCCGGCATCGGGCTATGTGCCGCTGACCGAGAACTGGCGCGCCAGCATCGCCTCCACCATCATGCCGGCTTTCGTGCTGGGCAATGCGATCGCCGCCATCCTGATGCGGCATACCCGCAGCGCCATGCTGCAGGTGCTGGAAAGCGATTACGTCCGCACCGCCCGCGCCAAGGGCCTTTCAGAACGCTCCGTGATTCTCAAGCACGCCATGCGCAACGCGTTGACGCCAATCATTACGCTAGGCGCGCTCGAACTGGGCACGCTGCTGTCGGGCGCGGTGCTGACCGAACAGATTTTCTCGATTCCGGGCTTTGGCAAGCTGATCGTCGATGCCGTGTTCAACCGCGACTACGCGGTCGTGCAGGGCGTCGTGCTGACGACGGCGACGATCTACATCACGCTCAATCTCATCGCCGACATTGCCTATGTCCTCGTCAATCCACGGCTGAGGACGTAGGCCATGGCCGACACCACGCTCAGCGCGTTACCGATTGCCGTCTCCGACGAACTGGAGAGCCCGGCGCGCCGCGCGTTGCGGCGCCTGTTCAAGCGCAAGGGCGCGGTAGCGGGCCTTGTCGTGATCGCAACTTTCGTCCTGCTCGCGCTGTTTGCGCCGCTGATCTCGCCTTATGAGCCGATCGCGACGAGCTGGTCGCTGGTGCGCAAGCCGCCTTCCGCGCTGCACTGGTTCGGGACCGACGAGCTCGGCCGCGACATTCTTGCCCGCGTGATCTACGGCGCGCGGGCGTCGCTGCTGGCCGGCGCGATCTCGGTCGGGATCGCGCTTTCGATCGGCGTGCCGCTCGGCCTCTTGTCGGGTTATCGCGGCGGCTTCATCGACGCCCTGATCAGCCGCATGACGGACGCGATGCTGGCCTGCCCGTTCCTGATTCTCGCGATTGCGCTGGCGGCGTTTCTCGGGCCGAGCCTCGGCAATGCGATGATCGCGATCGGCATATCAGCGACGCCGATCTTCGTGCGGCTCACGCGAGGCCAGGTGATGAGCGTCAAGGTCGAGGACTATGTCGAGGCCGCGCGCGCCATGGGCAATCCGCGCTGGCGTATCGCGCTGTTTCACATCCTGCCCAACATCATGCCGGCGCTTCTGGTGCAAGCGACGCTGTCGATCGCCGCCGCGATCATTGCGGAAGCCGCGCTGTCCTTCCTCGGCCTCGGCCAGCAGCCACCCGCGCCGTCCTGGGGCAGCATGCTCAACGCTGCGCAACGCTTCCTCACCAACGCGCCCTGGATGGCGGTCTGGCCGGGGCTCGCGATCTTCCTCGTGGTGCTGTCGTTCAATCTGGTCGGCGACGGCCTGCGCGATGCGCTGGATCCAAGGGAGAGGTAGGCGCAGAGAACCGTCATTGCGAGCGCAGCGAGGCAATCCATGGCGCGGCAAAGGAAAGATGGATTGCTTCGTCGCTACGCTCCCTTGCGCAAACGCTTCGCGTTTGTCGCAGGCAATGACGAAGAAGGCTAATTCCTTCGGGCAGTCGCTAAATCACCACCTCCCGCAGCACCCGACGGCAATCCATCTCATATTCGAGATCGATCACGGGCGGCCGTGCGAAATGCCAGGTCAATCCCGACCGCGCGACGCCGCGGCGAACCATGGCTTCGGCAAGGACGGGATGGAAATCGTGCACGGTGTAGGTCTGCGTCGCCGTCGCATCGTTCCAGCCAAAACCGAATGCGCCCATGCGCTGTTCCATCACGCCGACGACGTAACGAACCTTTTCCGCAATGCCCTCGGGGCTGAGGTCGCGGTAGCGCACCGTACGCTCCGCATAGCTGGCGTTTCCTTCCTGCGACTCGCCGCTGCCCGCGATCACGAAACTCGACGCCGTGCTCTGGCTCGGCCGCGTAAACGAGAAGGCGTAGAATGACGGTTCGGTCGGCGGATCGATCTCCGGACAGACATTGCTGCGCGCGACCGGATTGGTCTTGCCGTCATAGATGCCCCACTCCGCCAGCGTCTTGACGTAGTGCAGGTTGAAATTGCGGAATCCTTCGTCGGTGAAGGCTGCCGGCGAACGCAGCTCGCAGGCGCAGAACGATGTCAGCGGCCTGCCCGCTGCCTGAATGTACTTTGCGATTTGTGCAAATCCCTCGGCCAGCGGCAGCCATTTGTCGAAACGCACCCGTTCGATTTCATGACCCGGGTTGGCCGCCACACCGCCTGAATACTGAAATACGGCCGGGATGAAGCGGTAGTTGCCGGCGGGAAAGTCGCTCGTCATGTTGGCTCCCTGTTTTTCTTCTTTCCTAGCATGCAGAACCGGTGGCGTCTCCGGCTGTCGACACGAAAAAGGCGACGGCAGCGATGTCCGCTGCCGTCGCCCATAACATCTTTCCAGCGCTGAAGGCTCAGGTGGGCTTGAGCGACTGCGTTCCGAGATCGAAATCGGCGATCTCCCTGGTCCGCTTCGAGTCGGCCTTGGCCTGGTGGTCGGTAGCCAGCCAGACATAGACCGCCGGCAGCACGAACAGCGTGAACAGCGTGCCGATCGACATGCCGGAGACCACGACAAGACCGATCGAGAAGCGGCTCGCCGCACCGGCGCCGGTTGCGGTCAGCAGCGGGATCAGGCCGGTGACCATCGCCGCCGTCGTCATCAGGATCGGACGCAGCCGGATGCGGGCCGCCATCTCGATTGCCGATCGCTTGTCGAGACCTTCCTTGAGCTGCAATTCGTTGGCGAACTCCACCATCAGGATGCCGTGCTTGGTGATGAGGCCGACCAGCGTCAGCAACCCGACCTGGGTATAGATGTTGATGGTGGCCACGCCGAAGAACAGCGGGATCAGCGCACCGACGATCGCCATGGGAACGCTGATCATGATGACCAGCGGATCACGCAAGCTTTCGAACTGCGCCGCCAGCACCAGGAAGATGATGATCAGCGCGAAGCCAAAGGTGATCGCAAGCTGGTTGCCTTCCTGCACATATTGGCGGGAGTCGGCCAGATAGTCGTGACCGAAGCCGGCGGGCAACTTTTTCGCTTCGCCCTCCAGGAAGTCCACCGCCTGCCCGACCGTCACGCCCGGCATCGGCACCGCCTGGAAGGTCGCGGAATTAAGCTGGTTGTAATGCGTCAGCGCATTCGGATCAGTGCCGGTCTCGATCGACACGATGGTCGACAGCGGCACCAGTTGCCCGGTGTTGGTCGGGACATAGTAACCGCCGAGCGATTCCGGCGACAGCCGCATGCCGCGGGGCACCTGCGGGATCACCTGATAGGACCGTCCCTCGAGGTTGAAGCGGTTGACGTAATTGCCGCCCAGGAGCGTCTGCAGCGTGGCGCCGACCTGCGCCATGTTGATGCCGAGATCGCTGGCCTTGGAACGATCAATGGAGACGCGCACCACCGGCTGATTGAAATCGAGGTCGCTGTCGGACACGATGAACAAGCCGCTCTTGCGTGCGGCCTCTTTCAGCTTGTTCATCTCTTCGTAGACAGCCTGGAAGCCGGCGGTCGAATTGATCACCATCTGTATCGGCAGACCGCCCGGCCCGCCCGGAAGCGGCGGCAGGTTGAACGCAAACGCCTGAACACCTTCGATCTTGCTCAGTTCGGCCTGCACCAGTGGCTTCAACTGGATCGAGGAACGCTCACGCTCGTCCCATGGTTTGAGCAGCATGCCGGCGATGCCGCCCTGCGGGCCGGTGATGCCGTTGAGGACGAAGCGGAGATCGGTCTCGGGAAATTGGGCGAACGCCTTATCGAGCTTCTCGCCGTAAAAATCGACATAGTCGATGTTGGCGTATTTCGGCGCCTTGGTCACCGAGAACACGATGCCCTGATCTTCTTCGGGCGCCAGCTCCTTGGAGGTGTTCATGTAGAGGAAGCCCACCAGACCGAGGATCGTCAGTGCGAACACACCGGTGATCGGACGATAATCGAGCGAGCGGTCGAGCTGGCGGCCGTACCAGCGCGTCATCGCACCGAACACCCGGTTGACCAGCCTGGCGAACCGCCCCTCGTCCGCGCTTTTCAAAAGAACCGAGCACATCATCGGCGACAGCGTTAGCGCGATCACGCCGGATACGATCACCGAGCCCGCGAGCGTGAAGGCGAATTCGCGGAACAGCGAACCGGTCAGGCCGCCGAGGAAACCGATCGGCGCGTACACGGCCGCCAGCGTGATCGTCATCGAGATCACGGGGCCGACGATTTCGCGCGCGCCCTGCAGCGACGCCTGTACTGGCGTTTTTCCTTCCTCCAGATGTCGATGGATATTTTCGACCACAACGATGGCGTCGTCGACCACCAGTCCGATCGCCAGCACCATCGCCAGCAGCGTCAGAAGATTGAAGCTGAAGCCCATCGCCAGCATCAAGCTGCAGACGCCGATCAGCGACAGCGGAATCGTAACCACGGGAATGATGACCGAGCGGAACGAGGCCAGGAACAGGAAGATCACGACCACGACGATCAGCACGGCCTCGATCAGCGTGTTCTTCACCTCGTCGATCGATGACTGAATGAACTTGGTGGAATCATAAGCCACCTTCATCTTCATAGACGGCGGCAGGTTGCGTTCGAGCTCCGGAAACAGCGCGCGCACACCCTTGACCAGCGTCAGCGGGTTGCCTTGCGGCGTTGCCTGCACGCCGATGAAGATCGCTCGCTCGCCGCTGAATGCGACGCTGGCATCCGAGCTTTGGGCGGCAAGTTCGACGGTGGCGATATCCTCGATCCGCACAAAGCCGCCGTCCTTGGACTTGACGATCATCTTCTTGAACTGCTCGAGGTTTCGCAGGTCGGTGTTGGTCTGAACGTTCGAGACGATGAAGTAGCCCTTGGCCTGACCGGCCGCGGCCTGGAAGTTGTTAGCGGCGATCGCCGCCGAGACGTCGCTTGGCGACACGCCGCGCCCCGCCATCCGCAACGGATCGAGCCACAGCCGCATCGCAAATGTTTGCCCGCCGAGAATATCGGCCGACGCCACGCCGTCGACCGTCGACAGCACCGGCTGCACCACGCGGGTCAGATAGTCCGAAATCGCCGACCCCGAGAGTTCATCGCTCGAGAACCCGAGATACATCACCGCCGTGGTCTGACCGGTCGTCTTAACCACGACCGGGTCGTTCGATTCCTTCGGGATCAGATATTTGACCGAATTCACCTTGGCGAGAACTTCGGTCAGCGCCTGGTTCGGATCGAAATTCAGCTTGACGTAGACCTGGATCGTGCTGGTGCCCTGCACGGACGACGAGGTGATGTAGTCGACACCCTCGGCGGAGGCGACGGCCTGCTCGATCGGCGTGGTGATGAAACCCTGGATCAAATTGGCCGACGCGCCCGGATAGACGGTCGTGACCGTAACCACCGTGTTCGACAGCTTCGGATATTGCCGGATCGGCAATACGCTCGCGGCCCTGAGACCAATCAGCAGGATCAGCAGGCTGACGACGACCGACAGGATCGGACGCTTGATGAAAATATCGGTTAAGGCCATCGCAGATTTATCCCGCTGAGTTCAGCATTTTCGGGCGCGGTCTCATCTCCAGGACCGCCGCCCGCCTTTTCGCCAGCGCGGCCCGCGGGCCGCGCGATCGTCAGTTGTTAGCGGCCGCTAGTAGCGCGGCGGCTTCGCCGGAATCGGCGGCACCGGATCGTTCGAGATCGTCACCGCCGCCCCCGATTGCAGCTTGAGCTGCCCCACGGACACCACGCGGTCGCCGTCCTTCAATCCCTTCAGGATTTCGGCGCGTCCCTCGATGCGCTTGCCGGCCTGCACGAAGGTGCGCGTGACGATGAGGCTGGTCTTGCCGTCCTCTTCCTTCTTCTCGCTGAGGAGGTAGACCGAGTCGCCATAGAGCGTGTAGTCGACCGCGGTTTCGGGCACGGTGACGACCGGCGGCTTATCCGGCAGCACCACGGTGGTGGTGGCGAACATGCCGGGCTTGAGGATGCGATCCGGATTCTGGATCGTCGCCTGCACACGGATGTTGCGCGTCTCGGTCGCGATCTGCGGCTCGATGGTGGTGATCTTGCCCTCGAAGGTGCGGCCCGGATAGGCGTCGACCGCGATACGAACGATCTGGCCGACCTTGAGCTGGCCGGAATCCTTTTCCGTCACGGTGAAGTTGGCAAACAGCACCGACAGATCGGTCAGCGAGACGATCTGCGTGCCGGCCGTGAGATATTGTCCAACCTCGACCTTGCGAACGCCGAGTTCGCCATCGAACGGCGCCCGCACCAGCTTCTGCGAGATGATGGCTTCCGTCTTGGCGATACTGGCGCTGGCCTGATCGAACGCAGCCTGCGCCGTATCCACGGTCGCCTGCGGTCCGACCTGCCGCTCGGCCAATTGCTTGGCGCGATCCAGCGATATCTGCGCCACGCGCTGCTGGGCTTTGAAGTTGGCGAGGTCGCCCTGCTCCGGACCGTCGAACAACTGCACCAGCGGCGTACCCGCCTTCACGGTGGCGCCCGCCGTGAACTGGATTTCGGTGATGCGGCCGTTCACGTCGGAGGTCACGTTGACCTGATGCACGGCGGCGAGATCGCCGACCGCGGTCAAAAGATTCGGAATGGTTTCGGAGTTCGCCGTGGCGATGTTCACGCTGGTTGGCGGCGGCTTGTTGTTCGCGAAGAACTGCGCGATCATCTTGCCACGGAAGTAGTTGAACCAGACTAGACCGCCGACCAGCAAGGCCAGCAGCGTCCCCACGACAATGAACCAGCGCACCATCCGGACCGGCCGCTTGTGCGGCTTGTCGGTAATCGGCTTGCCCGAAATTTTGGGTTCAGTCACGATATTCATGTCATGCACTTTCTGCAGTTACCGATTGTCCCGAATTCGGTGACAGCTCGCCGTCCAGATGAGAAGCAATTGCGGCTTCGGTAAGTCCGATGCCGCGCAGGATGAATTGACAGAGCTGCCGCTCCAGATCGGCGGCGTTGCCGTAGGAAAGACAAGGCACGGCGGGAAGCCGCGACAGTGCCGCCATCAGCACGGTGTGGTGGGCGAACCAGAACAGGTTGAGCGGATCACTGCCGATCCGCGACGCGTCGCCCGCCGCTACAGCGCTTTCGATCGATGCGCCAAACACCGGGCCGATCAGGCCGCCGATCTTGTCGTAGAGCAGACGCGCGAACTCGCCATCGTCGAGATGGCTCGTCGTCATCAGCCGCAGCCGCTGCGCTTCCTCCTGATCCGACCCGTCGGACACTTCCATGAAATGGCCAACCATGCCCTTGACCAGTTCAACCAGTGTGGCAGTTGAGGGCTCCTGGCCGAGCAGGTGCGCGAAATCCGGATCGGCCTCGCACTCCTCCGCGAGGATCTCGGCGTAGAGTGCGGCCTTGGAGGGGAAGTGTTTGAACAACAGCCCTTCTGAAATAGCCGCGGCCGCCGCCACGCTCTTGGTCGTGGTGCCGGCAAAGCCGTTACGGGCGAAGCATCGCTTGGCAGCGCTCAGGATCAATTGGCGCCGCAAGTCACTGGTCATACGCAGGTTAGACATGGGGGCGTGAGTAATCACTCACCTTGACGAAGTCAAGGATCTATTGCAGCGCACCAAACGAATTCTCTTGCGGGGTGACGTCAAAGACACAGCTTCATCGCCTTGTTCGAGCACCATTTTTCCGGGAATCCGGCGCTCGCCTTGCCGGCTCATCCCGGATCGGCCGCAACCCGAACGCGCCACCGATGGCGCAGGCCTGGAAGCTGCGCTCCGGCTTGACGCCTTGGGTACGGCGTTTAAGGTAGTTGCAAATGAGACTAATTTGACAGTCGCTTACCTAATCTTCCCGAAAGAGTATGGCGGGCCATGAATTTGGATGCGCGCGAACTGGCGGCCACCTTCGACCTCGAAAAGCTGACGCCGGAGTTCTACACCGACCCCTACCCGACCTATCGCGCGCTGCGCGAGACCGATCCGGTCAAGCGGCTGCCGAACGGCTCGTATTTCCTGACCCGCTACGACGACCTGGTTGCAGCCTACAAGAACACCAAGGCCTTCTCTTCGGACAAGAAGAAGGAGTTCTCGCCGAAGTACGGTAACTCCCTGCTCTACGAGCACCACACCACGAGCCTCGTCTTCAACGATCCCCCCGCCCACACCCGCGTCCGCCGCCTGATCATGGGGGCGCTCTCGCCGCGCGCGATCGCCGGCATGGAGCCCGATCTGGTCAGCTTGGTCGAGCGCCTCCTCGACGCCATGGCCGCCAAGGGTAAGGTGGACCTGATCGACGATTTCGCCGCCGCGATCCCGATCGAAGTGATCGGCAACCTGCTCGACGTCCCCGAGGACGAGCGCGAGCCCTTGCGCGACTGGTCGCTGGCCATCCTTGGCGCGCTGGAGCCGGTGATCGGCCCGGACGTCTTTGCCCGCGGCAACAAGGCGGTGGAGGACTTCCTGTCGTACCTCGAAGGGCTGGTGGCGCGGCGACGGGCCAAGCCCGGCAATCCCGACCGCGATGTGCTGACCCGGCTGATTCAGGGCGAAGACAATGGCGAGCGGCTGACCGAAAAGGAGCTGCTGCACAACTGCATCTTCCTGCTCAATGCCGGCCATGAGACCACCACCAATTTGATCGGCAATGGGCTGGTGGCGCTGTCGAACCACGCAGCCGAGAAACGGCGGTTGATCGAGAATCCCGCGCTGATCAAGACCGCGGTCGAGGAAATGCTGCGGTTCGAGAGCTCCAACCAGCTCGGCAACCGCATGACCGTCGAGCCGTTCGACCTCGGCGGCATCGCGATGCCGCCGGGCACGCCGGTGACGCTGTGCATCGGCGCCGCCAACCGCGACCCCGCTCAGTTCGCCGATCCCGAACGTTTCGATATCGGCCGTACGCCGAACCGGCATCTGGCCTTCGGCACCGGCGCGCATCAATGCGCCGGCATGGCGCTGGCCCGGCTCGAAGGCGCGATCGCGATCTCGCGTTTCCTCGCACGCTTTCCGGATTATGAGCTCGCCGGCGAGCCGGTCCGCGGCGGCCGTGTGCGCTTCCGCGGATTCTTGAGCGTGCCCTGCGAGATCGGCTAGGGCTGTGACGAATTGCGGCAGTCCCGCATTGCAAAATCGAAAACGCACGTCATAGAGCCAGGCGAACGATTTCTGCGCTTGCGCGTTGATGTTTCCGGGTGGCGAAGCACGAGGGAGTTGAGATCATGCTTCCGCTCGCTGTTCGCGTTACAGCGTTTTTTCTTGGTGTGTCCGCGATCGCGGTGAGCACCGGCTCGTTCGCCCAAATCCGAGCCCCGGGGGGCGGGGCTGCGCCAGCAGCACCACCTGCCATGGCCCGCCCAGCAGCACCACCAGCCGCGATGGCCCGCCCGGCGGCACCTCCGGCCATGGCGCGCCCTGCCGCACCGGCGTTCCGTGCGGCTCCCGCGCCACAGCGTCCAGCCATGGCCCCGCATGCGGCGCCGCGTATCGCCACGCCACCGCGACCGGCCGCACCGCGCGTTGCAGGACCACGACCCGAGATCCAACGTGCCGCGCCGCCGCAGCGACCGGCGATGACAAGACATCCCGAGCCGCGCATCGCTGCACCATCGCGCCCGAGCACATCACCCGCTGGGGACGCCCGGTCGTCGCGAAAGGAACAGATCGAAACGCGGGCGCCGCAGCGTGAGCAGCGCATCCAGCAGCGGCAGCAAATGGTGCAGGAGCGGCAGCGCGACATGCTGTCGCGCCAAAGCACAGCGCGGCAGAGCCGCATCGATCGCTTGCAACAGCGCGTGCAGCAATTGCAGTCGCAAAATCCGGAAGGCCGTCGGGCGCAACGCGCGCAGGACCGATTGCTGCAGACACAGAACCGTCTGCTCCAGCGCGAACAACGCCTGCAGCAAGGCGACCAGGCACGCCTGCAGCGGCTGGGACCGCAGCCTTCGGCTGAACGATCCGCTGCTGCTGCTGCCGCCGCGCAGGCTGCGGCCCGTGGACGGTTTGCTGCGCACTTCCGTAGCAATGATGCCTTGCAAGCCCGAACCGCGCTCATGGCCCGCGAGAACCGCTGGGCTCCCCGCCACGCCTGGCGGAAGGGGCACCGCGCTGCGTTTGTGGCCTGGCTTGGCCCGGTGTTCTGGCCCTACGCCTATTCCGACATCTTCAACTACACCTTCTGGCCCACCGCCTACGACCCCGGCTATTGGGCCTACGCTTACGACGACTTCGTCGACACGGTGTTCTGGGGTGCTGATACCCCGTATTCCGCTTACGCCCGATATCCGGAACCTGGCGCTGCGGTCACCGATTATCGAGCGCGCGGACGCGCAAGCGTCAGCTCACGGACTCTCCGGCAATTGTGCGAAGGTCCGGACAAGGGCGTGACCGCCTGGCCGATCGAGGAGATCGCGCGGGCAGTACAGCCGAGGCCCGAGCAGCGCGCCCTGCTTGATGAATTGAAGGCCGCCGCGGCAAAGGCGGCCGACGTGTTCAGCTGCGCCGATTCCTATGCGATGACGCCACCCGGTCGCCTGCGGGCGATGACGAATCGCGTAAGCGCAACGCTCGACGCGGTAAAGATCGTACGGCCGGCACTGGAACAGTTCTATAATTCACTGAACGACGAGCAAAAGGCGCGTTTCAACGCGCTCGGCCCGAACGTCGGCGACCGGGCGCAACAGCAGCCGCAGCAGGAAGCGAATGCTGATGCCGAGAAGTGCGGTGAGCCGAAGTCCAGCCTCACGCAGCTTCCGATCGAGCGGATCGAGGCGGTGATACATCCGGCTGGCAAGCAAAAGGAAGCGCTCGACCGCTTGAGCCAGGCGACGAAGAATGCGGTTGAACGGTTACAGGCCGCCTGCCCCGACGACGTACCGCTCACACCGCTCGGACGGCTGGAGGCAATGGAAAAGCGGCTTGACGCCATGGTGCAGGCGGCCGCGCTGGTGCAGCCGGCATTGGATGAGTTCTATGCCGCGCTGAGCAACGAGCAGAAGGCGCGCTTCAATACGCTGCCACAGATCGCAAGTCCCTAACCGGAACCCAATCCCTTGGCTGACGAGGTGATCGAATGAGTCAACGGCACTTCAGCACGCTTTTCGCTTGGCCAACGTCCAGCCGGCGAGGCACACGTTTGCGGCACAGTAGTCGGATCTTACTGATAGGCGCATTGGGCGGAATCTGCATGCTTCCATCATCTTCTGCCCTGCCTCAGGCGTCGCAAGGTGCGGAGAGCGCTTCAGGGCAACTGGCGTTCAACAATGCCTGCCGAACGTGTCACATGGTGAGGGAGGGCGACAATCGGCTGGGCCCCAACCTGCACAAGATTGTCGGACGGAAAGCAGGGTCGCTACCGGACTACGGGTTTTCCAGCGCAATGAAGGAGGCAGGCTTCGTGTGGGATGAAGAGAAGCTCGATCGCTTCATTGCAAATCCCGACGAGGTCGTACCCGGCAACAGCATGAAGCCGTATGGCGGCCTCTCATCGAGCGACGATCGAAAAAAGATCATCGCCTACCTCGCTCAATCGCGATAACGCCGCAGCGTCCGGCCAGTGCGCGCCGGCGGTCGTGCTCGCTTCCTGCGAGGTCGGTGAATTCCGACCCACGCAGCAGCCCTAATTGCCGGCGGTGTTGAAGCGGGAGAGATCGCAATCCCGTTCGGCATATCTCACGCGGCGCAGACCCTCGCGGTCTTCTACCACGACCGGCCGGCAGCGTTCTTTCCAGGCGGCCTGGGCGGCTTCATCGGCCTTCAGCTCTTCGGCTGTCCGGGGCGCGATCTTCACGGTGCCGCCGCTGCCGACGTAGAAGTTGGTTTGCTGGCTGGGAAGCAGCGGCGCGCCGGAGGCAATGGCCGCGGCCTTGGCATCCGCTGCAGCCCGCGCCGCGCGAGCGGCCTGGGCGGCAGCCGCGGCATTGCCGTGATCCATCGCGAATTGCGCGGACGCGGACGATACCGAAGCGACGACAATCGAGATTGCGATGAAGACGCGCATTGACACTGCCTCTTGAAATGAATGCCGAACGTCAGGAATGCCCGACAAGCATTGAGGCGGCGTAAAGCGGCGTAACTAACCGGGTCGCAATTTGGTCGATAAAGATTTAGCGGTCTTTCGGGCGCGACAAGGCGCCGGAATTCGTCGAGCCAGCGGGCTCGGAATGCTCCTCGCTGGTTGCGAGGAGCGAAAGCGCGTTACTCGCTGCGGCCGAACTCGCAGCCCTTGCGGGCGTAAACCAGGCGGACGACACCTTCGTCATCGTAGGTGCGTTTCGGCTTGCAGAACGCTTCCCATTTCTCGATGCTGGCGCGCCTTGCCTTTTCGTCTTCCTGATCCTGCGCCGCGTTGCGCGGCGGATCGTCCAGGTAGGACGTCGTGCACACCCTGCCATAGAACTTGCTATGGGTGCAGCGTTCCACAACCTGCCAGGCCTGCGCCGACGTCGACAGCAGGGCGAGGGTCGCAATTGCGTAAAGGATTTTCATGTTGTCGCTCATCGCTATCGGAGACGTTCTCCGTGCGGAGTAGCTAGCGCCGGAGTTCTCGCGGGCGCAACGGTAACCCTTTGTTAATCTAAATAGCCGCGCAAAAGGTTAAATCTGGAACCGCGCGCTGTCTCTTCGCGCTACGCTATCAGAAAAGAGAACGCGCGGCAGTTCACATATGAGACAACACCGTCCGCCATTGAGACAGCGAACAAGCCGGTTCGATTGACTGTTGCTAAACGACGCTCCGATGCCGCTCGATGCAAATCTTCAAAACCTCGTCCATCGGCTTTCCCCACCAGTCGTTGGAGAAGATTTCGATCTCGGAATAGCCGGCAAAGCCCTGTGCCTCGACCGCCGCTCGCACAGATGTGACGTCGATGACGCCGTCACCCATCATGCCGCGGTCATTGAGGATGTCTTTCGTGGGCACCAGCCAGTCGCAGACGTGAAACGCGAGCAGGCGATCCTTTCCCGCGCGCGCGATCTGCGGCATCAACTCCGGATCCCACCAGATGTGATAGACGTCGAGCGCGACGCCGAGGGCGCCGGTGCGCTGCGGATCGAGCTGGTCGCAAATATCCAGCGCCTGCTTCGTCGTATTCACGCAAGCACGGTCCGCTGCATAGGCCGGATGCAAGGGCTCGATCGCCAGCGGCATGTCGGCCGCTTTCGCATATTCCAGCATTTCGGATATGGCGTCGTGGACTTGCGTCCGCGCGCCTGCAATGTCCTTTGAGGGCGCGCTTCCCGGGCGTGAATATTGCGGCAGGCCGCCGACGACCAGCACGATGCAGGGCGCGCCCAGCGCCTGGGCTTCGTCGACGGCGCGGCGATTGTCGTCACGCGCCTCGATGCGGCGCGCCGCATCCGCCGTAAACATGCCGCCGCGGCAGTAGCCAGACAATTCCAGCCCGGCGTCGCGGACGGCTCGAACCGCGCGCTCGAGGCCAACAGCGGCAACCTGGTCGCGCCAGGGATCGATGGCGCGGATGCCATGGCGCGCGCAGGCGTCGATGATCTGAACGAGATCGCCCTGCTTGCGAACCGTCGCCGTATTCAGCGACAGCCAGCGATGATCGGAAGAAAAATCGCGCATCAGTCCTCGATGCCGCGCGTTGCCAGCACCGTCTTCATGCGCCGTGTCGCCATTTCAGGGTTGGAGAGCAGCCCTGCTTTATCGGCCAACCGAAACAGTTCGGCCAGATGCAGCGTCGAGCGCGTGCTCTCCTGCCCGCCGACCATGGTGAAATGGTCCTGATGGCCGTTGAGATAGGCCATGAACACAATGCCGGTCTTGTAGAACCGCGTCGGCGCCCGGAAGATATGGCGCGACAACGGCACGGTCGGCCCCAGCACGTCGTGGAAGCCCGCCTCGTTGCCGGCCGCGAGCCGCGACAGCGCATAGGACGCCGCCGGCGCGATGGCATCGAAAATACCCAGTAGCGCGTGCGAAAAGCCTTTGTCGTCGCCGGCGATCAATTCGGCATAGTTGAAATCGTCGCCGGTATACATCTTGATGTTATTGGCCAGCCGCCGGCGCATGTCGATCTCGCGCTGCTTGTCGAGCAGCGAGACTTTTACGCCATCAACTTTGGCCGCATTGGCGTTGATGATGGCGACCGCGGTATCCATCGCCTTGTCGAGGTCGGAAGTGCCCCAATAGCCTGATAATGCCGGGTCGAACATGTCGCCGAGCCAGTGGATGATCACCGGCTCGCGAACCTGCGACAGCACACGGTCATAGACTTTTGCGTAGTCGTCGGCGCTGCGGCCGAGTTTTGCGAGTGCGCGCGAAGCCATCAGGATGATCCGGCCGCCAGCCTTCTCCACCGCCGCGATCTGTTCCTCATAGGCACGAATGACGTCGTCGACGGTCCTGGCATCTTCCACCGCGAGGTGGTCGGTGCCGGCGCCGGAAAACACCAGCGCGTTGCCCTTGGCCTTTGCCGCCTTCACCGAGCGCTGGATCAACTCCAGCGAGGTCGGCCAGTCCAGCCCCATGCCGCGCTGCGCGGTGTCCATCGCCTCCGCGACGCCGAGGCCGAGGTCCCAGACGTGCTCTCGGAACGCAATGGTCCGGTCCCAGTCGATCGCGGCGCTAAGCCAGGGATCGTTATCCGCCAGCGGATCGGCGACCACATGCGCGGCCGAGAACGCCACACGATTAAGCGTGCCTTCGAGCTTCGCCGGAAACGTCCGCGACGCCGCCAGGCGATAGGTTTCGATCGAACGGTTCGCCGTCGGCAGTTTCAGTGACAGCGAAGACATCGGCAGGACGGGCTTGTTCATGGTTGGGCCTCCTCACACCTTGATCGGGGCAACGTCGATCCAACGCCGCTCGCGCCAGCTCTGCAGCGCGCATTCGGCGAGTTGCACACCCTTGGCGCCTTCCAGCAGCGTGAACTTGTAGGGCGCGTCCTCGCAGACGTGGCGGATGAACATCTCCCACTGCTCCTTGAAGCCGTTGTCATAGACGACGTTTTCGGGAACCTTCTGCCAGTCGGCGTAGAAATCATGGGTGCGCTTCTCGTCCGGATTCCACACCGGGCGCGGCGTCGCCTGCCGCGCCTGGATCACGCAATCCGTCAGGCCCGCCACCGCCGAGCCGTGGGTGCCGTCGACCTGGAAGGTGACGAGATCGTCGCGATAGACCCGCGTCACCCAGGACATATTGATATGCGCGATCACGCCGCCCTTGAGGCGGAAGGTGGCATAGGCGGAATCATCGGCGGTCGCCGTGTACGTCTTGCCCTTCTCGTCGAGACGTTCGGGGATATCGGTCGTTCCGAGGCAAGAGATGCTCTCGACTTCGCCGAAGAGATTGTCGAGCACGTAGCGCCAGTGGCAGACCATGTCGAGGATGATACCGCCGCCGTCCTCGCTGCGATAATTCCACGACGGCCGCTGCGCCTCCTGCCAGCCGCCTTCGAACACCCAGTAGCCGAACTCGCCGCGCACCGAGAGCATGCGGCCGAAGAAGCCGGAATCGCGCAGGAAGGCGAGCTTCTTCAACCCCGGCAGAAACAGCTTGTCCTGCACTGTGCCATGCTTGACGCCCCTGGCGTTGGCGAGCTTGAGGACCGCCACCGCCTCTTCCAGGTTGGTCGCGATCGGCTTTTCGCAATAGACGTGCTTGCCGGCGTTGATCGCCTTGGTCAGCAGCGAGGGACGCGCCTGCGTGGTCGCGGCATCGAAGAAGATCGTATCGTTCTTGTCGGCCAGCGCCTTGTCGAGATCGGTCGACCAGCGCTCGACGCTGAAGCGCTTGGCGAGCCGCTCGACCTTGTCCGCGTCGCGGCCGATCAGGATCGGGTCGGGCAGCATGCGGTCACCGTTAGACAGCAGAACGCCACCCTGGTCGCGGATCGCGATGATGGAGCGGATCAGGTGCTGGTTGAGCCCCATCCGGCCGGTCACGCCGTTCATGATCAGGCCGAGGCGTTTGGTCGTCATACTGCTTTCTCCAAAGAAATTCTTGCTGTTGGCTGCACGAGCGGCGACATCGCGGACCAGTCCGGATGTACTGCCGTGGCGAAGCCCGGTGTCGTCAGCGATCCCGTCAAGAGATCGCCGTCATGGATCGCGAGCCGAATCTTGTCGCCGTCGCGGACATAGAGATCGGGATGCGCTGACAGGAACGCTTCCGCCTCCGCGGCCGGCGTATCGCCAAAGCCGTCGACGTAGTGATGGCCGTTACGCTCGGCATGGGTGACGCCGATCAGCGCGCCGAGCGCGAGATCCTGCTGCACCGCCAGTCCCGCCTGACAGGTCAGGTCCTCACCTGCGATGAAGCATTTTTCACCGGCGGCACTCCATTTGGCCGCGCGCGTCGCATTGATCACCGACTTGTAGATGCCCTTGCAGGATTTCGAGGAAATGCCGCGATAGCCGAGCGCCCGTGCGACCGGAAACGCGTCATAGGAGTCGTCGGCTTCGTCAACGATGAAATCGCGCCGCGCCAGCCCTCCGAGCGGCGATTGGCGCGTGATGTCGCGCGGCATCGGCTGCTCGATGTACAGGAGATTTGCTGCGATCGGCTGCAGCGCAGCGTCACGATCGAGCCGCTCGACCAACGAGCTTAGCGCCGCGAGATCGGCATATTGCTCATTGGCATCCAGCGTGACGCGGTAATCGTACGGCAGCGCGGCGAGTTCCTTGCCGATCCTGATCAGGCGATCCGCATCGTGTGCGGGATCGCCGTTAAGTTTCAGCTTGAAATAGCGCGCGCCGGCGTTTTCCTTCGTGTCGGCGACACCGCCCTCGCCTTCGACCTTGTCATCCATACCGACCGTGTGCCGGATCGCGACCCGCGCCAACCCCTTGCGGCCTGCGAGAAACTGCGACACGTCGGCATCGGTCAGATCGCGCGACAGGCGTGCGTCGATGCCGGCAACATTTGCCGCCATGCCATCAAAGAAGTTGGCGCCCGTACAGCGCAGCAGCGCGTCAAGGATCGCCTTGTCGATTTCGGCCGGCCCGTAAGCCGCCGCCAGCGGCGGAATGTCTTCCCTGGCGCAGGCCTCGACCTGCGCACCGATGCAGGCGGCGTGGAGGCCGAACGCCGTCTCAAAGCTGGAGCGCGCCAGATAGATGTCTCGCGCGATCATCAGCGAGCGTCGCAGCTCGGTAACCGTCTCCTCCGGCGAAAGATGCGGCCGCTTGTCGAACCACTTCGGCACCAGAAATTCGGCGCTGGCCCCTGTCGCCCTGCCCTTGCCTTCGACCTCGATCTCGACGCGCACAAAAGCCTGCGGCGTCGCGTTGATGACGACCGCGCCGAACCGGAACGGCCGGGCGAAAGTGACCGGGCGTTCAAAGAACGATATATCGCGTACGGCCAAGCGATAGGGCATCGAGCCAGCTCTCAGTCCAGCGCGCTTTGGGTGAAGAAATGCTTGCGAATGCGCTGCACCAGTTCGGTGAAGGCGGGATCGGCCATCGCGTCCAGCGAACGCGGGCGCGGCAGCGGCACGTCGTAGATCGCCGCGATCGCGCCGGGCCGCTCGGTCATGACCAGCACGCGGTCGGCGAGGAATACCGCTTCCGGAATCGAATGCGTGATCAGCAGCACGGTCTTGCCGGTTTCGCGCTGGATGCGCATCAGTTCGACGTTCATCTTCTCGCGCGTCATGGCGTCGAGCGCGCCGAACGGCTCGTCCATCAGCATGATCTTGGGATCGTGCACCAGCGCCCGGCAGATCGAGGCGCGCTGCTGCATGCCGCCGGACAATTGCCACGGCAGCTTCTTCTCGAAACCTTCCAGGCCGACCAACTTCAACAGCGCTTTCGCCCGCGGCAAATATTCGTCGCGCGGCAGCCTCTTCATGTCGATCGGCAACATCACGTTGGACAAGATGTTGCGCCAGGGCAGCAGCAGCGCGTTCTGGAACACGATGCCGACATTGCCGTGCGGCTTCGTGACCTGCTCGCCCTCGACCAGGATTTCACCGGTCGATGGCGCCAGAAGCCCGGAGATCATCTTCAGGAGCGTGGACTTGCCGCAACCGGACGGGCCGACCACGACAAAGAACTCACCCTCGTTGATGTGGAAATCCAGCGGCCGCAGCGACGGCACGTCGCCGTCGCGGGAACGATAGGTTTTTGAGACGCCTGATAGCGTGATGCCCGACGCAGCGCCGCCGGCGCGATCCGACACCAGGCGCAGATGCGCGCCTGGCTGATCGATCTCGGTGGGTTTGGTCGCGGGGTTCATTCAGCCAAGTCCATTCTAGAAAGGTCCTCTCCGCCCGTCGTCCCTGCGAACGCAGGGACCCATACGCCGTGCCCTGTCGTTTGGGCACGGGGGCGGAGACCTTCTGCAACAACGCAGGCCGGTGGCTATGGGTCCCTGCTCCGTGCGCAACCGCGCACTCGGCAGGGACGACGATAGGTCAATCATCAATCACTCACGAACCGCCCTGCGGCAGGTAGTCGTTGGTGTAAAACGCCTTCGGATTGTCCTTGGCCTTGGCATCCAATCCGCCATATTCGACCATCAGGTTTACCGTGTCGGTCATGTTCTGATCGGTCACCTGAAACGGCCGCTTGCCCTTGGTTTCCGCCGTGCGGTAGAGCGGGATCGTCAGCTCAAAGCCCTTCGTCAGCGTCTCGATCTTGCCGCCCTTCGGGTTGGCGTCGAGGATCGACTGCGCCGCGCCCTTGGCATCCTTCTCGGCGGCTTCGACCGCCTTGGTCGTCGCCGACATGAAGCGCTTGACGAGGTCCGCATTGGCCTTGACGAACTCGGTGTTGGCGACGACGCCCGAGCAGACCATGTTGATGCCGTAGTCGGCGAACTTGATGGCGTTGACGTCCTTGCCCGTGGCGTCCTTGATCTTCATCGACTGGTCCATGACGTAACCGAGCAGAAGGTCAGCCTGGCCGTTGATCACGGCGTTCAGCTTGGTCTGGCCGTCGCCGGCCACCGTCTGGAAGTCGCTTTCCTTCAGGCCGGTCTTCTTCAGGAACAGCGGCCAGATCTGCGTCATCGAGTCAGCCGGCGTGATCGCCACCGTCTTGCCCTTGATGTCCTCGGGCTTCTTGATGTTCTTTTCGACAAAGCCCATTGCCGACATCGGGCTCGTCTGCAGCAGCACGCCGGTGGCGACGATCGGCGCGCCCTTCACCGCCGCGCGCATCATGGTGGGCACGTCGACATAGCCGAAATTGGCGGTCTTGGCCGCAACCGCCTGCGTGGTCGCCGCCGAACCGCGGCCTTCCTGGATCTCGAGGTCGATGCCCTCGGCCGCATAGATGCCCTTGGCCTTGCCGTAGTAGAACGGCGCGTGCTCGCCATAGACGTACCAGTTCAGCATCAGCACGACCTTGTCGGCGGCCGATGCCGGAAGAACTGAAAGCGCGGTCCAGATCAGGGCGGCGGAGATCGCCGCTATCACTCGTATCATGGTCATCCTCCCGTTGGTGGTGGCGCGGCCCTTGAGGCGGGCCGCTTTCTGGTTTGGCTTACGAAGCAAAGATCATGTCGTCGCGCTGACTGACGTGCCAGGGAATCACGAGGCGTTCGATGCGGTCGACGACCCAGAACAGGACGACGCCAAGCAACGCGAGAATCACCAGCGCTGCAAACATCGTCGGCAGATCGAACGTTCCGATCGAGCGCTGCATCACGTAGCCGATGCCTGAATTGGAGCCGACGAACTCGCCGACCACGGCGCCGACCACGGCGAGCGTGATGGAGACCTTCAGCCCCGAGAAGATCGCGGGCATCGCATGCGGCAGGTTGACGGCGCAAAATACGCGGAAGCGGCTGCCCTGCATGGCTCGCGCGAGATCGACCATATCAGGGTCGACCGATTTGAAGCCCTGCACCGCGGACACCACCACCGGAAAAAACCCGAGGAGGAACGCCGAGATCACTTTCGGGATGATGCCGAAACCGAACCAGACCACGAACAGCGGCGCGATCGCGATCTTCGGCACGGACTGAGAGAACACCAGCAGCGGATAGATATAGCTTTCGACCGTCTTCGATCCCGCGATCAGCATGGCGACGGGAATGCCGAACACCGCCGACAGCAGGAAGCCGCAAATGGTGGCGTAGGTGGTGGGCCAGGCCTGCCGCAACAGCTCCGGCCAATCCGTCCGCAAGACAGCTACGACATCGCCGGGCGCGGGGATTTGGTAGGCCGGAATCTGGAACAGGCGAATGGTGAGGTCCCACATCACCACGATGAAGAGCAGGAACAGAAACGGCCGCACCCACGCTGCGTTCAGCGCTTTCGACAAGCCGCTCTCGCGCTTCAGCTCCGCCACGTCCCGCTCCCTGATGATCGTCTTTTCGGGGAAGAAATTAACCCGTTGGATAAATACTGGCAAGCGGGTTTTCGTGCGGCAATTTGGACTACCGCCGTCGTTCCTGCGAAAGCAGGAACCCATAACCACCGGCGTCAATTGTTACTGCAGGATCAAAGGCTACCGCCTGACATCGAGGGGCCGGGGCGTATGGGTTCCTGCGTTCGCAGGAACGACAGGCTAAACCGGCTGATGCGCCGGCGACCGCACGCCGGGCAATGCCGGCTTGCCGAAATCCGCCGTCGATTTCCCCGTCAGTGCCGCCAGCACCAGCGCCACCATGTGGGCGAGGCGCTCGTCCCTCGCCTCCTTCTTCAGGAGGTCGCGGCCGAAGATCACCGAGAGCGTCGCGCTGTTGGAGAGATAGAAGAAGCAGAGCCCGGCAATCGAAATGTAGAGCTGCACCGGATCGACCGCGACGCGAAAATCGCCGCTTTCGACGCCGCGCGTCACCACCGTGCGGATCATCTCGACGAACGGCGAGTGCATGGATTTGACCTTGGTCGAGCGCTTCAGATGGCGCGCTTTGGCGAGGTTTTCGGTGTTGAGCAGCGCCAGAAATTCCGGATTGCGGAGGAAGTAGTTCCAGGTGAAATCGATCAGCCGCTCGATCGCTTCCGGCGGATCGAGATGTTCGAGATCGAGCCCGCGCTCCTCGGAACGGATCTTCTCATAAGCGCCTTCCAGCACCGCAAGGTAGAGGTCTTCTTTGTTGCCGACGTGGTAATACAGCATGCGCTTGTTGGCGCCGGCGTTGACCGCAATGCGGTCGACGCGGGCGCCGGCCAGGCCATGGGCGGAGAATTCCTGCTTGGCGGCCTCGAGAATGCGGAGCCGCATCCCCTCGGGGTCGCGCTGCCATTTCTGAACGCGTTTTTCCTTTGCCAAATCAATCGCCCGGTAGACACATGATGTCTGCTGTAGCACGCATGGCGCGATTTGAGAACGCGGCGGCATCGCGTTTCCCCTTCTCCCCTTGTGGGAGAAGGTGGCGCGAAGCGCCGGATGAGCGACTATCTTGGAAGTCAAGTTGCATTGGCGTACTGGGCGCGCGCATCGCGTGCTTTTGCGTTGAGGCGGACGAGCAGCTTGCGCGCCAGGGCGATGCGGATGACCATTTTTTCCTTTCCGGCGGCGACCAGTCTTGCGCGGAAGTCAGCGAGGCTTTTGTCGTAACGGGCGGCGATGGCGGCGACCAGGAACAGGATCGAGCGGACACCGGCGCGACCGCCACGGACCGGCCGCTTGCCCCGTCGCTTGCCACTGTCATTGGCGATCGGGGAGACCCCGACGAGCTTGGCAATCGCCTTGTTGGAATAGGTTCCGATCTCCGGCAGATCGGCCATGATCCAGGCAACGGCGCGATCGGCGACGCCCTTGATGGAGCGGAAGGTATCGGAGAGACATGCCCACAGAGAGTCGTCATTGATCATCGAGCCGATCTCGCCCTCAAGGGTGCGGGACTGCCGCTTGAGCAGCGCAATCACTTCGTCGATGCTGGCCAGCATCTCGGCGTCATCGAGCAA
>NZ_JADPJL010000014.1 GCF_023073415.1 Bradyrhizobium sp. 190
CGCACCAAACCCGGCCCCATCACCATCAGGCATGGCCTCCAATACTTCTTGGGCGTCGCCTCCGCGTGGGAAACCCTCAAAGATGTGTGAATCAGCTAGTGCGTTCGCAGGGACGACCCTTTGATTTAGGCTGCCGTGACCGTGGGCTCCAGCCACTTCCTTGCAAAAGCTTGAAGTTTAAAATATATGCTGAACCCTCATCCAGGAGGCTTGACCGATGTCCTCATTGTCGCGTTCCTCCCATGCGCTCGTCACCGGCGGCGGGCGGGGCATAGGACTAGCGATATCGGCGGCGCTGTCGAAGGCGGGCGCGACGGTAACGGTGCTCGGCCGCAACCGCGCGACGTTGGATGAAGCCGTTACCTCCGGCGCGGCGCAGTTCGCAGCCGTAGCCGACGTCGCCGATCAGGCGTCGGTCAAATCGGCCGTTGCGGAAGCTGCCGCGCGGCAGCCGATCGACATCCTCATTGCCAACGCGGGCGCGGCGGAATCCGCGCCGTTCGGCCGCTCCGATGCGGCGTTGTTCCAGCGGATGATGGACGTCAATTTCATGGGCGTGGTCCACGCCACGCAGGCCGTATTGCCTGGAATGGTCGAGCGCCGTCACGGGCGGATCATTGCCGTCGCGTCCACCGCCGGTTTGAAAGGCTACGCCTATGTCTCGGCCTACAGCGCGGCGAAGCATGCCGTGATCGGCCTCGTTCGTTCGCTGGCGCTGGAGACGGCGAAGAGCGGCGTCACCGTCAACGCCGTCTGCCCCGGCTTCACCGAAACCGATCTGCTGGAAGGCTCGATCGACAACATCATCAAGAAGACCGGCCGCAGCCGCGAGCAGGCCATCGCGGAACTGTCAAAACACAATCCGCAGGGACGCCTCGTGGCGCCATCGGAGGTAGCCGACGCCGTGCTGTGGCTGTGCGGCGAGGGCGCCGGCGCGATCACTGGACAGGCCATTGCGGTGGCGGGCGGCGAAGTCTGATCGGCCGTCATATCGATAACGATTAAATTCAGGGAGATCCCATGAGCAAGCCTGCCAATCCAGTCACGCTGCCGCTGGCTGACTATTCACCGAAGCATTTCCTGCTGGCCGTGGTCGATCGCGTCGCCACGGTGACGCTCAATCGTCCCGAGCGCAAGAATCCGCTGACCTTCGAAAGCTATCGCGAACTCACCGATTTCTTCCGCGCCTGCGCAATGGATGACGAGGTCAAGACCATCGTCGTGTCAGGTGCGGGCGGCAATTTCTCGTCGGGTGGCGACGTGTTCGAGATCATCGGTCCCCTGATACAGATGGACACCAAGGGGCTGACCGCCTTTACCCGGATGACCGGTGATCTCGTGAAGGCAATGCGGGCCTGCCCGCAGCCGATCGTGGCTGCCGTCGAGGGCATCTGCGCCGGGGCCGGCGCGATCGTCGCGATGGCCTCCGACCTGCGCCTGGCCGCCACCGGCGCCAAGGTCGCGTTCCTGTTCAACAAGGTCGGGCTCGCCGGCTGCGACATGGGCGCCTGCGCGATCCTGCCGCGCATCATCGGCCAGTCGCGGGCCTCCGAACTGCTCTACACCGGCCGCTTCATGACCGCGGAGGAGGGCGAGCGCTGGGGCTTCTTCAGCCGTATCGTCACCCCGGAGGCGGTGCTGCCGCAGGCGCAGCTTATGGCCAAGCAGATTTCCGAAGGCCCCACCTTCGCCAACACCATGACCAAGCGTATGCTGGCGATGGAATGGGCGATGTCGGTGGAGGAGGCGATCGAGGCCGAAGCGGTAGCCCAGGCGCTCTGCATGACCACGGAAGATTTCGGCCGTGCGTTCGAGGCGTTTTCGAACAAGCGGACCCCGGTATTCGAGGGGAACTAGCGGGATCGTAGCCCGGGTGAAGCGAAGCGAAACCCGGGACCGCCGCCCGAATGTCGCGGGAATCCCGGATTGCGCTTCGCTCCATCCGGGCTACCCACCAGCCCCCTTGCCGGAAAATTATTTTAGGCTTAAAGTAATTTCGAACTAGCCCGACGGCCTGTTTCGGAGGCGGCAGATGAAGATCGCGATTATCGGCGGCGGACCGGCCGGTCTCTACGCCGCGATCCTCTTGAAGAAACAGCGGCCCCAGGCCGAGATCACGGTCTATGAGCGCAACCGCACCGACGACACGTTCGGTTTCGGCGTGGTATTTTCAGATGCGACGCTGGACAATTTCGAGAAATACGATCCGCCAAGCTATCGCCGCATCACGCAAGAGTTCGCCTATTGGGACGACATCGCCGTGCATTTCCGCGGCACCGTGCACCGCGTTGGTGGCAACGGTTTTTGCGGCTGCTCGCGCCGGACGCTGCTATTGATCCTGCAAGAGCGGGCCCGCGAACTCGGCGTGACGCTGCTGTTCGAGACCGATATCGACGACGAGCGGCGTTTCGCCGATGCCGATTTGATCGTGCTCGCCGACGGCATCAATAGCCGCTTCCGCGACAAGCACGTCGAGCACTTCCAGCCGCAGGTCGACCTGCGCTCCAACAAGTTCGCGTGGATGGGCTCAACCAAGCCGCTCGACGCCTTTACCTTCATCTTCCAGGAGACGGAGTGGGGTCCGTTCATCGCCCATGCCTATCAGTATGAGGCAGGACGCTCGACCTGGATCTTCGAGACGGATGCGGAAACCTTCCAGCGTGCGGGTCTGGAAGGGTTGAGCGAACAGCAATCCGCCGATCGGATGGCGGAGATTTTCGGCTGGTTCCTCGACGGCCATCCGCTGCTGATCAACCGCTCGATGTGGCGCAATTTCCCGATGATCCGCAGCCAGCGCTGGGTCAAGGACAATATGGTGCTGCTCGGCGATGCCAAGGCGACCGCGCATTTCTCGATCGGCTCCGGCACCAAGCTCGCGATGGAAGACGCGATTGCGCTGGCGGACGCCATGGCGCAGGCGCCGACGGTCGATGCCGCGTTGCATACCTACGAGCATGGCCGGCGCGAGGAGGTCGAGAAGACCCAGCACGCCGCCGACGTTTCACTGGTCTGGTTCGAGCATGTCGACCGCTTCTGGGATTTCGATCCGGTGCAATTCGCCTTCGGCGTCATGACCCGCGCCAAGGCGATTACCTACGATAACCTTACGCTGCGCGCGCCGGAGTTCGTCCGCGAGGTCGACACGGCCTTTGCAAAGCAGGTCCGTTCAAAGGGCTTCGACGTCGATACCGACAAGCCGGTGGCGCCGATGTTCCAGCCGCTCAAGTTGCGGGAGATGGAAGTCAGAAACCGCGCGGTGGTGTCGCCGATGTGCATGTACTCCGCAAAGGAGGGTGTGCCCGGCGATTTCCATCTGGTGCATTACGGCTCGCGCGCGATCGGCGGCGCCGGGCTGATCTTCACGGAGATGACCTGCGTCGGCCGCGACGCCCGCATCACGCCCGGCTGTACCGGTCTGTGGAACGACGAGCAGCAGGCGGCCTGGACGCGGATCGTCGATTTCGTCCACGCCAATTCGGCGGCCAAGATCTGCCTGCAGCTTGGACATGCCGGCCGCAAGGGCGCGACCAAATTGATGTGGGAGGGCATGGACCGGCCGCTGGAGCAGGGCGGCTGGGACACGATCTCGGCGTCGCCACTGCCTTACTTCCCCGACAGCCAGGTACCGCGCGAAATGGATCGCGCCGCGATGGATCGCGTCAAGCAGGAGTTCGTCGCCGCGGTCTTGCGTGGCGAGGCCTGCGGCTTCGACATGCTGGAGCTGCACTGCGCTCATGGCTATCTGCTGGCGAGTTTCATCTCCCCGTTGACCAACACACGTACCGATGAATATGGCGGCACGCTCGCCAACCGGCTGCGCTATCCGCTGGAAGTGTTCGAGGCGATGCGCGCGGCATGGCCGGCGCACAAGCCGATGTCGGTTCGAATCTCCGCCACCGACTGGGCGGCGGGCGGCATCACCGGAGACGACGCGGTGGCGGTCGCACGCGCGTTCGGCGAAGCCGGTGTCGACCTGGTCGATGTTTCCACGGGCCAGACCGTGCGCGACGCGCAACCGATCTACGGCCGGATGTTCCAGACACCATTCTCCGATCAGGTCCGCAACGAGGCCCGGGTCGCGACCATGTGCGTCGGGAACATCACCACCGCAGACCAGGTCAACACCATCCTTGCTGCCGGCCGCGCCGATCTCGTCGCGTTGGCCCGGCCGCACCTGGTCGATCCGTCGTTCACGATGCGGGCGGCGGCCTGGTATGGCGCCGATATCGCCTGTCCGCCGCAATATCTCACCGGCAAGGAACAAATCTTCCGCAACAGTGTGCGCGACCGGCAGGATTTCGAGGACCTCAAAATTAAGGGTAAGCCGAAAACCCGCGCCGAGCTGAAAGCCGAGGCGACAAAGCCGCTTGCAGCCGAATAGGCCGGATGGCAGGCTTGCTCTATCCTTCCCTCTCCCCGCAAGCGGGGCGAGGTTGAGGAAGAGAGTGGAGTAGAGCGCATGAAAGCAATCATCGTCGGGGGCGGCATCGGAGGCCTTACCACTGCGCTGATGTTGCGCGCGCGTGGCATCGACTGCGAATTGTTCGAGCAGTCCGAAAGCATCCGCGAGCTTGGCGTCGGCATCAACACGCTGCCGCATGCGATCAGAGAATTGACAGGTCTCGGTCTGCTGGACCGGCTCGATGCTGCCGCCGTTCGCACCGACCAATTATATTATCTCAACCGCCACGGTCAGGAAGTCTGGAGCGAGCCGCGCGGGCTCGAGGCCGGACACGACGTGCCGCAATTCTCGGTTCATCGCGGCCGTCTGCAAAGCGTGATCCATCGCGCCGTCGAGGAACGGATCGGTAATGAGGCGATCCACACCGGCTGCCGTCTCGGCGCGTTCGCGCAGCACGAGGGCGGCGTGGTCGCGCATTTCTTCGACCGCACTGGTGCCCATGTAAAAACCGCGCGCGGCGATATTCTGATCGGCGCCGACGGCATTCACTCGCGCGTGCGCGAGATGCTATTCCCGGATGAGGGGCCGCCGTGCTGGAACGGACATATGCTGTGGCGCGGCGCGCGCGACTGGCCGGCGTTCCTGACGGGCAGCTCGATGATCGTGGCCGGCGGGCTGAACGCCAAGGTCGTGATTTATCCGATCGCGGAAGGATCGAGCCCGGCGAGCCGGCTGACCAACTGGGCGGTCATGGTGAAGATCGGCGACGGCAATTCGCAGCCGCCGCGCCGCGAAGACTGGTCGCGGCCCGGCAAGCGCGAGGAGCTGATGCCGCATGTCGAGCGATTCAAGGTGCCGTATGTCGACGTGCGCAGCCTGATCTCGGCGACGCCGGAATTCTACGAGTATCCGTGCTGCGACCGCGATCCCCTGCCGCACTGGACCTGGGGCCGGGTCACGCTGCTCGGCGACGCCGCGCATCCGATGTATCCGGTCGGTTCCAACGGCGCCTCGCAGGCGATTCTCGATGCCCGCGCGCTGGCCGACGAACTGGCGCGAGCTGAGCATCCGCGCCAGGCGCTGGTGGCCTATGAGCAGAAGCGGCTGCCGATGACGGCGGAGATCGTGCGCGCGAACCGCCGTGGCGGCCCCGAGGGGGTGATCGACGCGGTCGAGCAACTGGCGCCGGATGGCTTTACCGATATCGAAAAGGTGCTGAGCCACGCCCAGCGCGAGGCGATCGTGCGCGGCTATGCCTCCAAGGCCGGCTTTGCGGCACCGCCGCTGGGATTGGCGGCGGTGCGGTAAAGGTCCCGTAGTCCCGTAGCCCGGATGGAGCGAAGCGCAATCCGGGATTCTCGCAAGATCAGGCAGCGGCCCCGGATTTCGCTGCGCTACATCCGGGCTACGGGCGCCTACGAAGAACGCCTCACGCCCCCGGGGGCGGTGGCAGGAAGTGGATGTTGTGCTCGGCGGCCAGCGCCACCACCGCGTCCGGCGTCTGCTCCTTCATGTTGTGGATCACCCAGAACAGGTCGTAGAGCCGCCGCGTCGGCGACACCCAGAACAGCGTCTTCGCGGTGCGGCCGGACTTGTTGAAGATGCCGTGCGGCTTGCCCATCGGCAGCCGCACCAGATCGCCCGGTGTGGCCTGCGTCTCGGTGCCGTCGAGGAAGAAGTCGAGTTGACCTTCCAGGATGTAGAGATACTCGTCCTGGTCGGGATGAATGTGCGGCGGCACGAAGGTCTCCGGCGGAAACGTCGCATGCCATGAGAAGGAATGCTCGGTGACGTGCTTCGGCACATAGGTCTGGCCGAGGATGCTCCAGGAAATTCCCTGGATGCCTTCATTGGCGCGGGTGATGCCGGCGATTTCGGTCTTCATTGGCTGTTCCCTTCCCAAACATTATTTCGCGGGCGAGCAATCCTTGGCGTAACGGTCGCCGTAGTTGGAAAACACCTTCTCGACGATCTCGGTCTGGAATTTTCCGTCCGCGCGTTTGGCGACCTTGGTCAGGTAGAAATTCTGGATCGGATAGCCGTTGACGTTGAACTTGAAGTCACCGCGCAGCGAGGTGAACTCGGCCTTCCTGAGCGCGGCCGACACCGCCTCCTTGTTCTTGAGATCGCCCTTCACCGCCTTCACCGCGCTGTCGATCAGCATGGCCGTATCATAGCCCTGCATGGCATAGGTGCCGGGCACGCTGTTGTAGGCAGCTTCATAGGCGGCGACGAATTTTTTGCTCTGCGGATTGTCCATGTTCGGCGCCCAGTTGGCGCCGCCGAACATGCCGACGGCGGCGTCCTGCTGCGCGGGCAGGGTGGATTCATCGACCGTGAATGCCGACAGCACCGGAATCTTGTCGGCGAGGCCGGCCTGCCGGTACTGCTTGACGAGGCCGACGCCCATGCCGCCCGGCATGAAGGTGAACAGCGCATCGACCTTGGAAGAGGAAATCTTGGTCAGCTCGACCTGGAAATCAAGCGTACCGAGCGGCGTGTAGCTTTCCTCAGCGATCTCGCCCTTGTAGTCGAGCTTGAATCCGGCCGCTGAATCCTTGCCGGCCTGATAGTTCGGCACCAGCACATACATGCGCTTGTAACCGCGGTCCTGCGCGACCTTGCCGAGGATCTCGTGAACCTGGTCGTTCTGGTAGGAGGTCACGTAGAAGAACGGGCTGCACTCCTTGCCGGCGTAGCTCGACGGCCCCGCGTTCGGGCTGATCAGGAACGTCTTGTTCTCGGTCACCGGCCGGTGAATGGCCTGCAGGATGTTGGAGAAGATCGGTCCGACCACGAAGTCGACTTTCTCGCGCTCGAGCAGGCCCTTGGCCTTGGTCACGGCGCCGTCGGGCTTGAGCTCGTCGTCGACGACGACGACCTCGACGTCCTTGCCGGCCATCTTGCCGCCGAGGTCCTTGATTCCAAGTTGCAGGCCGTCGCGCGATTGCTGGCCGAGCACTGCCGCAGGGCCGGACAAGGTCGTGATCACGCCGATCTTGATTTTCTCCTGCGCTGCGGCCGGAGCTGCGGCAACACCCAGCAAGACGGCAAGTCCGGTCAGCTTCAACGACTGCTTCATGATTACCTCCGTTCGGCCTTTGCAGCCGAAACCCACGCCACACCAAATGCTCTGGCTGCAGCTTATTCTGACCGTGACGGCGCCTGCAAGCACAACGCGTCCATGCAAGCCATGCGCCAATTACTTGAAACCTAAAGAAATCTGGGCAATGATCCGCAAGCTGCGCTCTGTTCGGATCACCGAACGCCCAAGCCGGACAAGATTTGCATCATGATCCTCGATTCAGAGACCAAGGCCGTCGAACTCCCCGAACATCATGGCGACGAACTCAGGCTGTGGCTGCGCCTGCTGACCTGCACGACCCTGATCGAGGGTGAGGTGCGCAGCCGGTTGCGCGAGCGCTTTGACGTCACGCTGCCGCGGTTCGATCTGATGGCCCAGCTCGACAAGGTGCCGGAGGGCATGACGCTATCTGACGTCTCCAAGCGGATGATGGTCTCGAACGGCAACGTCACCGGGCTGGTCGAGCGCCTCGTCGAATCCGGGCACCTCGACCGCCGCACGTCGGATGCCGACCGCCGCGTGCAGGTGATCCGCCTGACCAAGGCAGGGCGGGCCGAATTCCGCAAGATGGCGGCGGAGCACGAATTGTGGATTGCCGATGTCTTCGGCGACTTGACGCCGAAGGACGTCCGCGAACTGATGCGCCTGCTGGCGAAGACCAAGGCGTCGGCGCAGAAGTCTGCGAAGGCGCGAGCGGGCTGAGGCGACGAAGCAACTGGCCGGGCGCTAGTTCATCCCGCGCAGGGTTGCCGACGGCGTCTCGCCGAACTTGGCGCGATAGGCGCTCGCCATCCGGCTGAGATGGGTAAATCCAAGCTCGAATGCGATATCGGTGATGCTGTCGCCAGGGGAGGCGGCGGCCAATCTGGCATTGAGATGCGCGAGCCGGATATCGCGCAGCATCTCCGAGATCGACATTCCGAAATGCCGCTGGAAGCCGAGCTGCAGCGCACGGATACCTGTGCCTGCTGCTTCCCCCAGTTGCACGAGATCGAGCGGCTCGTCCGCGTGCGCATAGAGGAATTCGCGCGCTCGCCGTAACGACTGCGGCAGCGCTTCGGCCCGGCCGCCAAATCGCTCGATCGCATCGCTGGCGCTGTGGCGCTGGCCGTGGAGCAAGGTACCCAACAGCGCCTCGCGCAGATTGGCTGCTGCGATCGGCGAAAGCGGCCGTCGCGGTCCGAGGCGTTCGGCGAGATCGACGAGCTCCAGAATCCGCGACTGAAGCGCTCGGCCGCCTGTGGAGGAGAGATCGACCGCAGGTTCGAACTCGACCGCGCCCGCCGGCCGGCCCGATAGCGCCGCAGCCCGTTGCTCCAACAGGCGGCGGTCGACCAGCAGGATGAGCTGGGCGCAATCGCCCAGCCAGGTCATTCGTGTGGGAATCGTCGGCGACAATAGCGAAGCGCAGGCGCCGGGAACGGCTGCGATGTCGCGCGCCGCCGTTTGGATCCGCGCCGAACCGTGCACCGGAATCTGCAACAGGAAGAATCGCTCGAGACAGCCGGGGTCGATCGATACCGACCCGCCATAGGCGACGTAGTTGACGGAGAATCCGCCAAAGACGGCGCTGTTATGCAGGGCGAAAAAGTCGGGTGATGTCCTGTGCTCAGGCGTAAGGCGATGCGGGCAGAATATCCGACCGACCGCATCGGCGGCAGCGTCGACACTGTCGGTCGAAACGCGGTTAAACGCCGCCAGCCGGGCGGCGGGATCATGCTGGGGAATGCTGGTAGCTATCGCCACGGCCCGGCCCTTGCATTATTTGAAGCCTATAATATCTGCGGGCGCGGTGGTTGGGAAGGCGATTTGATGGCCGTTGATGCCCGATCGGAGCGCGATGCGATCTTTCCGCGCCGCAGCAATCCGAAAATTCGCATGTCGCGCGGGCGGGATTCGTTTTGCGGCTAGACGGCCGTTTCGGCTCGATCCAGCCTGCGTGAACCATTCGGAACATCGCAACCAAGCCAACTGCGACAGAGGAGATGGACAATGGCAGCACTCGAAAAAGGCATCACCGCCAACGGCACCGGTTACGGCGGCAAGACCTGGAACATCCTGGGTCAGGTCTACTTCCCCAAGGCCGTAACCGATTCAACCTTTGCCTTCGAGACCAACAGCGAGCCCGGCCAGTTCGTGCCGGTGCACGTCCACCCGACGCAGGATGAATTCATCCTGGTGCAGGAGGGTACCCTCGACCTCAAGCTCGACGGCGTCTGGGTGCAGGCCAAGGCCGGCGACCTGGTTCGGATGCCGCGCGGCATTCCGCATGGCTATTTCAACAAGTCAGACAAGCCGGCGCGTGCGCTGTTCTGGGTGTCGCCGATGCAGAAGCTGGAAGCGCTGTTCAACCAGCTCCACAATCTGACCGATCCCGAAGAGGTGGTTCGGATCTCGGCGCAGCATGAGGTGAACTTTTTGCCGCCCGAGGCCAACGAATAGCTCCGCGCGCCGCCGAACAACTGCGCCGGAAATCGCAACGCGTTGAGCCCTCAGTTCTGGGGCCGAACCCTGCTGGAGAATTGTCATGGTCAGGCAAAAACAGGTTTGCATCATCGGCGCCGGCGTATCCGGTCTGGCCGCTGCAAAAGCCTTCGTCGCGCGCGGACATCGGATCACGATCGTGGAGCGCAGCGGCGATCTCGGTGGCGTCTGGGAGCCGGCGCGGTCCTATCCCGAGGTGCAAACGCAAAGCCCGAAGGATCTCTATCGCTACACCGACAAGGCGATGCCGGACTCTTATCCCGAATGGCCGAAGGGTCCGCAGGTCCACGCCTATCTCACCGAGTACGCCAAGGACAATGATCTCCTCGGTGCTGTCAGCTTTAACACGGCCGTGGTACAGATGACCCGGCGCCCGGATTCTGCCCCGGGCTGGCGGCTTGATCTGCGCAGGCCGGACGGTAGCACCAGCCATGAAGACTTCGATTTCGTCGCGGTGTGTACCGGGCAGTTCAACGAGCCCCAGACGCTCAGCCTGCCCGGCGAAGAATCGTTCAAGGCGCAGGGCGGGCGCATCCTGCACTCCTCGCAATACAACGATCCGATGATCGCCAAAGGCAAGAGGATCGTCGTACTCGGCGGTTCGAAGTCGGCGACAGACATTGCGGTCAATGCGGTCCATTCCGGCGCTGCCGAAGTGACGCTGGTGTATCGCGAACCGGTATGGCGAATTCCTTATTTCATCGGCGGCCTGGTCAATTTCAAACGCATTCTCTACATCCGCGCGCAGGAGGAGATGTTCCGGAGCTGGGGCATCGGCGCGATGTCACGGTTCGCGCATGCGGTCGCAAAGCCGCTCGTCTGGGCCAACTGGCGTGGACTGGAGAGCTTGCTGAAAGTTCAACTCAAGCTCGGCAAGTGCGACATGGTGCCGAAGGAGAGGATCGAAGACGGCGTCAACTGCTCGGTGCCGATCGCAACCCCCGACTTCTTTCCGATGGTCGCTGACGGCCGCATCAAGGCTATCAGAGGCAGCTTTGAGCGCTACGACGGCAACTCCATCGTGACGACCGGCGGGCAGCGCGTCCAAGCTGATGTTGCCGTGCTCGCGATCGGCTACAAACTTGGCGTGCCATTCCTGCCGCAGGCGTACCGCGACAAACTTGTCGACCCTGACGGGCAGTACCGGCTCTATCGGCTGATCGCCAATCCGGACCTGCCCGAGATGGGGTTCGTCGGCTTCAATTCCAGCTTCTGCACGGTGCTGTGCGCCGACCTCGCGGCGAACTGGCTGGTGCGCTACGCCGATGGCCAGCTCGTCCGTCAGCCGACGCCTAAGGAGATGCAGGACAACATCGAGATGATGCTGCATTTCAGGCGCGTCGAGCGGCCGGCGGCCGGTGTCTATGGCGGGCTGTGCGTCGCGCCTTATCACTTCAAGCATTTTGACGAATTGCTGGCCGATATCGGCGTGTCCGGGCGCCGGGCCAATCCACTGGTGGAGAAATTTACCCCGCCCGATGCCGCCGCCTATGGCCGCTTCCTGGCCTCGGCGCCGGCCTATCGCGCAGCCTGACGGGTTCCCATGGCGCTGCCGCCGTCAGGTTGGGGCGGGGGAGGCGTGATTCCGTTCGTGATTCTACCCTTGCGAAAAATTGTTTTAAGCCTAAAATGATTTGCGAGCCGGCGTTGCCGGGCGTCCTCGATATTGATCTCGAGCCTTTCATTGATGGAAGCGAGGGGAGATGAAAATGTCAGGTAGAACTCCCAGCCAACCTCTTGGCCCGTCGGGCCATGTCGACGATTTCGCGCGGCGAAACCTGCCTCCATCAGAACAATGGCCGGACCTGCTGCTCGACCGGCCCGAGTTTCAATATCCGGAATACCTGAATGCCGCGGTCGAACTGACCGACCGTATCGTCGAACAAGGCTGGGGTGATCGGATCGCGCTGATCGGCAACGGCCGCCAGCGCACCTACAAGGAGCTGGCTGACTGGTCCAACCGCCTCGCGCATGCGCTGGTGGAGAATTACGGCGTCAAGCCCGGCAACCGCGTCCTGATCCGGTCCGGCAACAACCCGGCGCTGGTGGCGGCATGGCTTGCGGCCACCAAGGCTGGTGCCGTCGTCGTCAACACCATGCCGATGCTGCGTGCCGGCGAACTGACCAAGATCATCGACAAGGCGGAGATTGCGCTGGCGCTGACCGACAGCCGCATTGCTGATGAACTGGTCGCGTGCGCGAAGACCAGCAAGTTTCTCAAGCAGGTCGTGAACTTCGACGGCACGTCCAACCATGACGCCGAACTCGACCGGGTAGCGCTGAACAAGCCGGTGAAGTTCGACGCCGTGAAAACGGGACGCGACGACGTCGCCTTGCTCGGATTCACCTCGGGCACTACGGGCGAACCCAAGGCGACGATGCATTTCCATCGCGATCTCATGATTGTGGCGGATGGCTATGCCAAAGAAGTTCTCAAGGTCACCGAGGATGACGTCTTCGTCGGCTCGCCGCCGCTGGCCTTTACGTTCGGGCTTGGGGGACTGGCGATCTTTCCGTTGCGGTTTGGTGCGACCGCAACGCTGTTGGAAAACGCGGCGCCGGCCGAAATGGTCAAGATCATCGAGACCTACAAGGCGACGATCTGCTTCACTTCGCCGACGGCGTATCGCGCGATGATGGCGGCGATGGACAAGGGCGCCGATCTGTCGTCGCTGCGGCTGGCCGTTTCCGCCGGCGAGACATTGCCGGCGCCGGTGTTCGAAAATTGGACCCGCAAGACCGGCAAGACCATTCTCGACGGCATCGGCTCGACGGAACTGCTACACATCTTCATCACCAACCGGGTCGGCGACGCCGTCGCCGGGACGACAGGGCAACCGGTCGCGGGCTACGATGCAAAAATCGTCGACGACGACATGAACGAATTGCCACCTGATACCGTCGGCAAGCTTGCGGTGCGCGGGCCGACCGGATGCCGCTATCTCGCCGACAGCAGGCAGTTGAATTATGTGCGCGACGGCTGGAATCTGACGGGCGATTCCTTTTTCCGCGACGCGACCGGCCGGCTCTCCTTTGTCGCCCGTTCGGACGACATGATCGTCTCTTCCGGCTACAACATCGCGGGTCCCGAAGTCGAAACGGCGTTGCTGTCGCACCCTGCGGTGGCCGAATGCGGCGTGGTCGGCGCCCCCGACGATGCGCGCGGCATGATCGTCAAGGCTTACGTGGTTCTGGCCGGCGGCGCTGCTGCCGATGCCGCGCTGACGCAGGCGTTGCAGGATCACGTCAAGCAGACGATTGCACCCTATAAATATCCGCGTGCGATCGAATATGTCGCGCAACTGCCGAAGACCGAAACCGGCAAGCTGCGGCGCTTTGCGCTGAGGCAGATGGCGTCGGCCGGAGCCGCCTCATCGCCTGATGTCGCCGCGGAGTGAATGCTTTGAACTCGACGAAGGAGAACAGCCGGTGACCGCGCCCAAAGGCCCCACCTTGACGGTGGTGCCTAATCCCAAGTCCGATACCTCGTCATCCGGCCCGCAAGTGCTGCAGCCGAGTGGCTGGCCGATGCCGAAAGGCTACGCCAACGGCATGGCCGCCGATGGCCGGCTTGTGGTGACCGGCGGTGTGATCGGCTGGGATACGCAAGGGCATCTGGCGCCGGACTTCGTCGCGCAGGTGCGTCAGACGCTCTCCAACATTTCCGAAATTCTTGCCGAGGGCGGCGCCGGGCCTGAGCATCTCGTGCGTCTGACCTGGTATGTCGTCGACATCGAGGAATATCTCGCGAGCCTGAAAGAACTTGGCCGCGCCTACCGCGAGATTTTTGGTGCGCATTATCCGGCGATGGCGCTGGTTCAGGTGGTGCGCCTGGTCGAGAAAGCCGCCCGCGTCGAGATCGAAGCTACCGCAGTGGTGCCGCGCTGAAACCCGCTTATCGGCTGACGTCTTAGAGTTCTGTTCTCAGCCTCCAGAGTTCCGGAAAAAGTTCGACCTCGAGCATCTTGCGCAAGTAGGAGACGCCCGACGTGCCGCCGGTTCCGCGCTTCAGGCCAATGATGCGCTCGACCGTCGTGACGTGGTTGAAGCGCCAGCGGCGGAAATAGTCCTCGAAGTCGACCAGCTTTTCCGCAAACTCGTAGAGCATCCAGTGTTTCGCCGGCGATGCATAGACGGTCTTCCAGGCCGCCAAAACCTCGTCGTTTGGCGTGCGCTTGACGCGCCAGTCGGTTCGGCGTGCGTCTTCGCCGATGTCAAAGCCGTTGCGCGCCAGCAGGAGCAGCGCCTCGTCATAGAGGCCCGGCTCGGCGAGAATTTCCTCGAGCTTCGCCATGATGTCGGCGCGGTGGGCGTGCGGGCCAAGCAGCGCCAAATTGCGATTGCCGGCGAGGAACTCGATCGCGCGGTACTGGTACGACTGGAAACCCGAGGATTGCCCGAGCTGATCGCGAAACTCGGTGTATTCGCTGGGCGTCATCGTCCGCAACACGTCCCAGGCGGTATTGAGCTGCTCGAAGATCCGCGCGATGCGCGACAGCATCTTGAAGGCGGGCTGCAACTGGTCGTGGCGGATCGCCTTGATGGCGGAACGGAGTTCGTGGATGGCGAGCTTCATCCAGAGTTCGGAAGTCTGGTGCTGGATGATGAACAGCAGTTCGTCATGCGCGTTCGAGAGCGGCTCTTGGGCGTTCAGAACGCGTTCCAGATGCAGATAATCGCTGTAGGACATGCGCCCTTCGAACGACATCTGGGCTGCCTCAGGCGAGGAGTCGTCGGGCTCGCCAGTCATGTTACGAGCGCCTTTTTGCGGTAATCCGCGGTATCCCAGCGGCGATTGGTCAAGACGTCGGCGATGATTTCGACTGCCGCGCGCACCTCCGCTTCTCCGATGTAGAGCGGCGTAAAGCCGAAGCGCATCATGTCCGGCGCGCGGAAGTCGCCTATCACGTCGCGCGCGATCAGCGCCTGCATGATCGCGTAGCCATCCGGGTGACGGAACGAAACCTGGCTGCCGCGCTGCTTTCCGTCCCGCGGCGAAGCCAGCGTCAGTTCGGGACACCGTCCTTCGACTTCGCGGATGAACAGGTCGGCGAGCGCGATCGATGCATGGCGCACGTCAGTCATGTTGACGCCGTCCCAGACGTCGAGGGCGGCGTCGAGCGCGGCCATCGCAATGATCGGGGGCGTACCGACCCGCATTCGCTCAATACCCGGCCCGGCCCGATAGTCGAGGTCAAAGGCAAAGGGCGCGTGATGACCCATCCAGCCGGAAAGCGCCGGCCGCGCCGTATCGGCGTGCTTCGGCGCGACATAGATGAAGGCCGGCGCGCCAGGACCGGCATTGAGATATTTGTAGGTGCAGCCGACTGCGAAATCGGCCTCAGTACCTTCCAACTCGACCGGAATCGCGCCCGCGGAATGCGCCAGATCCCAGACCGTCAACGCGCCGGCGGCATGCGCCCTGCGCGTCAGTGCGCGCATGTCGTGCAGCCGGCCGGTGCGATAGTCGACCTCGGTCAGCATCAGCACCGCGATCGTCTCGTCGATGGCGGCTTCGACGTCTTCGGGGGCCACGACCTTTAACTCGTAGCCACGGTCGAGCGATTCAAGCAGACCGCTGGCGATGTAGAGATCGGAAGGAAAGTTGCCGGTGTCCGACAAGATCACGCGCCGCGACGGATTGAGTTCGAGCGCGGAGGCCAGCGCCTGGTAGACTTTGATGGACAGCGTATCGCCCACGACCACCGTCCCGTCGGCTGCGCCGATCAACCGGCCGATGCGATCGCCGATGCGCCGCGGCTGCGTCATCCACCCGGCGACGTTCCAGCCCTTGATGAGGTGCTTGCCCCATTCCTCCGATATCATGCGGCCGACACGATCGGCGGCTGCAACGGGCGGGGGACCGAGCGAATTGCCGTCCAGATAGATCACGCCATCCGGGATGGCGAACCGGGATTTTGTTCGCGTGAAATCGGTCATGTCTTTCCCTGGTCCACGCCCCGGTGGAATTATTCGCGCTGATATCGATTATTTCAAGCTTGAAATTTATGGGCGCAAGGTGCGCTTCCCGGTATAGTCTGGTTGCCTGCGGGCATCGATCGGACATCCGCCCGGCCCACAGAATCAAATGGAAACCGAACCACGTGATTTTTCATCAGATTTCCGACTGGAACGACGCCTATGCGAATGCTCCGAACATTCCGGGCGGCGAACGCTGGCCGGCGGCGTGGGTGCAGCCCGCGCAGGCCTATCGCGACGCGCTTCAAGGCAGCGGCCGCGCGACGCTCGATATCAGCTATGGCGAGCGCGCACGAAACCGCTTCGACCTCTTTGCGCCGGAAGGCCGGCCAAAGGGCCTGGTCGTCTTCGTCCATGGCGGATTCTGGAAGGCGCTCGACAAGAGCTTTTGGTCGCATCTCGCGCGCGGGTCGGTTGAAAGCGGCTATGCGGTGGCGATGCCCTCCTACACGCTGTGCCCGACTGTGCGCATCTCCGAGATCACGTGCGAAATTGCCGCGGCCGTCGAGCGCGCCGCCGCGATGGTCGAAGGCCCGCTTTTTCTGGCCGGCCATTCCGCCGGCGGGCATCTGGTGACGCGCATGATTTCGGCGACGTCGCCGCTCCCGGACCGTGTCCGGGAGCGCATCAGCCACACCGTTTCCATTTCCGGCGTTCATGACCTTCGTCCGCTGATGAAGGCCGCCATGAATACGGACCTTCGGATAGACGAGGCCGAGGCGCTCGTGGAAAGCCCCGCATTGCTGGAGCCGATGCAGAATGCACGCGTGACGTGCTGGGTGGGCAGCGCCGAGCGCCCGGAATTCGTCCGCCAGAACGCGCTCCTCTCCAACATCTGGACTGGGCTCGGCGCGAAAACCCGCATCATCGAAGAACCCGGCCGGCATCATTTCGATGTCATCGACGGGCTCGCCGATCCCGATCACCAACTCACCAGGACCTTGTTGTCTCCGTAGCCGGCTGAATTTCCGAAATGAATGGCGGTCGCGGCGTGGCCTTGCCACCAGATGGTTCTGACCTAGCAATCATGCTGGCTGAAACGTCTGCACGGTCTGACGTGCACCGAGTGCATAGAGTTTTGAGAGCGCCTCGGTGACGGCGCTGCGCATGCGAGGATCGCTGCCAAGGTTGCCGAAAATCGAGTGCACCTCCAGCAGCGCGGGAGCAAGGCGCTCCGCGTAGGGGCCGGCGCGCTCGGCGATATCAGCCAGTTCCCTGGCAAGCGGATCGCGCACGTCGATGGCGCGTCCCTGTTCGTCCTTTGCGGTGACGTAGCGCATCCAGCCCGCTACCGCGAGCGCATGGGTGTCGATCGAAAGGTCCAGCCGCAACCGGTCCTGCATGGTGGCGAGCAGCCGCTGCGGCAGTTTCTGCGAGCCATCCATCGCGATCTGCCAGGTACGGTGATGCAGAGCGGCATTGGAAAAGCGCTGCAGCAGCGACGCGCTGTAGGCCGCAATATCGGTGCCTTCAGGCATCGTAAGCGTCGGCGCCGCGTCGTGCATCACCTGTCGGGCAAGCGCTGCAAAGCGATGGTCGGTCATGGTGGAAGCGATGGTCTCATGGCCGGCGAGATAGCCGAGATAGGCCAGCGCCGAGTGACTGGCGTTGAGCAGCCGCAGTTTCATGTGCTCGAACGGCGTCACATCCGAAACCATTTGCACGCCCGCGGCCGCGAAATCCGGCCGTCCGGCCGGAAAGCGATCTTCAACGATCCATTGCGTGAACGGCTCCGTCACTACCGGCCACGCATCGTTCATGCCGAGCGCGGAGGAAACCTCTGATCGGTCGAGATCGGTGGTCTCCGGCACGATCCGGTCCACCATGGTCGAAGGGAAGGCGACCTCGGCTTCAATCCATTTGGCGAGATTGCGCGATCGCAAGGCGGCGAACTGCGTCACGATCCGCCCGACGGTATGGCCATTGGCGGAGAGATTGTCGCACGACAGAACGGTGAAGGGGGCTGCGCCTGCAATCCGCCGGCGCGCCAGCGCTGCCACCAGGAATCCGATGGCCGAGCGCGGCGTGCCCGGATTCTGCAGGTCATGAACGATGTCGGGATGATGCTCGTCGAGGTCGCCGGTTTGCGGCGTGTGGCAGTAGCCCTTCTCGGTGACCGTCAGCGAGACGATGCGCGTGGCCGGATGGGTGAGGCGCGCGATCAGCGGGGCGGGTTTCTCGGTGGCGACTTCGCATGCGAGGACCGAGCCGATGATCCGGTGATCGGTGCCCGCGCCGGCGCGAACGGCGAGGGTGTAGAGGCAATCCTGCGGGGCGAGGGCATCGCGCGTTTCCGAACTGCGCAAGCTGGCCCCGACGATTCCCCAATCCGTGGCGCCAATTGTAAGGAGGTCGTCGATCACCACCGCCTGGTGTGCCCGGTGGAACGCGCCGATTCCGAGATGAACGATGCCCGGCGTGACGCGCGAGCGGTCATAGGCTGGACGCTGGACCTGGCTGGGGAGCCTGTCGAGGTTGGCGTTGGACAGGCGCAAATCGCCGTTTTTCGGGCCGGAAGGCAGGCTTTTCGCCGTTTCGCTTGACATGGGAGACTCGATCTATCAATCTTTGGTCAATTGGTAAGGCCAATATTTCCGATTTATTGGCCTTGGCCCGATCAAAGCAAGAAAAATCGATCACTTCAGGGGATCGTCAGGGAGAGCCGAGCGTGCCGCTCGAAGCCGTGGAAGCGCGACGCCTATATCGCCAGGTTGCCGATCAGCTCCGCGCCTTGATCGACAGCGGCGAATACTCCGTCGGCAGCCGGCTTCCGACCGAGCGCGATCTTGCCGAACAGTTGAAGGTGTCGCGGCCGACGGTACGCGAAGCGCTGATCGCTTTGGAAGTCGAGGGCCGGGTTCGCATCCGCGTCGGCTCCGGAATTTACGTCAGTGAACCGGCGGCGCTCGCACCGCCCTTGCTGGCGGCGGCCGAGATCGAAGGTCCGTTCGAACTGTTGCGCGCGCGCGAATTCCTCGAAGGCGCCATCGCCGAACAGGCAGCGCGGGTGGCGACATCTGAAGACATCGCGCGCATCGAGGCTTCGCTGGAAGCGATGGCCACCGTGCAGCATCCCGGCGAAGCCTCGATGATCCATGACCGCGCGTTTCATGTCGCGGTAGCCGGATGTCTCGATAACGCCGTGCTGGTCCGTGTGGTCGGCGAGTTGTTCGACCAGCGGCTCAATCCCTACTTCGCCAAGCTCGCGCACTATTTCGAGAATCCGCAATCCTGGAGCGCGGCGCTGGCCGAGCACCGGGCGATCCGCGATGCCATTGCCGCGCGTGATCCAGACGCGGCGCGCGTGACGATGCGCGAACACCTGGCGCGTTCGCAGGCCCGCTTTGCACAAAATTTCGGGGCCGAAGCCTCGTCCGCGTCCCGCGTCCGCGCGAGGAGCAGCTGAACGACCAAGGAAAACGAAAGAATTCGAACGGTTCGGCGAAATGCCGCGCCGGTTGGGTAACAAAAGCAAATTGTAGCAAGGGAGGAATTCACGTGTTGAAGAAATTGACGATTGCATTCGCGGCGTCTGCTGCTGCGCTGTTGGCCGCGACCACATCTGGCATGGCGCAGACCAAGCTCAAATGGGCGCACGTCTACGAAACTTCGGAGCCGTTCCACACCGCTTCCGTCTGGGCCGCTGGCGAAATCGGCAAGCGCACCAATGGGCGCTATGCGATCGACGTCTATCCGGCCTCGCAACTCGGCAAGGAAACCGACATCAACCAGGGGCTTTCGCTCGGCTCCGTCGACATGATCATTTCCGGCTCGAGCTTCGCGGCCAAGAGCTTTCCGCCGATCGGCGTGACCTATTATCCCTACACGTTTCGCGACGCCGACCATCTGTTGGCCTATACCAAGAGCGACGTCTTCAAGGAGCTTACGAAGGGCTACGAGGACAAGACCGGCCATCGCATCCTCGCGGTGACCTACTACGGCGTGCGCCACACCTCCTCGAACAAGCCGATCAAGACCTGCGCCGACATGAAGGGCCTCAAGATTCGCGTGCCTGACGTTCCGGCCTATCTCGCGATGCCGCGCGCCTGCGGCGCCAATACCGCGCCGATCGCGTTTGCAGAGGTCTATCTCGCGCTGCAGAACGGCACCGTTGAAGCCCAGGAAAATCCGCTCACGACCATCGAGGCCAAGAAATTTTACGAAGTGCAGAAGCACATCGTGCTGACCGGCCACATCGTCGATCATCTCAACACCGTGATCTCCGCCGCGCTCTGGAAGAAGCTGTCCGAGGAAGACCGCAAGATCTTCACCGACGTCGCGCAGGAAGCGGCGGCGAAGGCGACCGCCGAGATCAAGACCAACGAAGCCAAGCTGGTCGATTTCTTCAAGCAGAAGGGCCTGACGGTGACCGAGGTCAACAAGTCTGAGTTCCGCGACACCGTCCTCAAGACCGTCAGCTTCGAGAGCTTCGACTACCGCAAGGCCGACTGGGAACGCATCCAGGCGGTGAAATAAACGGTTGGGCTTTCGTCCGTGCCTGCTGTGATTCCACGGCAGGCACGGCGGTGGCTTTCAAACGCCGGTTCGGGGAGGGCGCAAGCCGATGGTTGAAGTTCACAAGCAGATCACGGCGGACGAGATCGCCCATACGTTCGAGGACGAGGTCCCCAAGGGCGCCGATCTCGGGCAATACGCCGCCGAGGACTGGCTGGCGCTGGTGATCTTCTGGATCATGGCGCTGTCGGTCTTCCTGCAGTTCTTCACCCGCTATGTCCTCAATGACAGCTATGCCTGGACCGAGGAGATCGCGACCTACTGCCTGATCGGCGTCGTGTTCATCGGCTCGGCGATGTGCGTGCGGTTGTCGCGGCACATCCAGGTCGATCTGCTGTTCCGCTATCTGCCGCATCTGCCGGCGCGCGCGCTTTCGACCGTCATCGACCTGATCCGTATCGCGTTCTTCGGTTATGCGATCAAGCTGGTCTGGCAATTCATCCAGATCATCGGCGACGAGCGGATGACCACGATCAAGTTTCAAAAGGGTTTTGTGTATTACGCGGTGCTGCTCGGCTTCGTGCTGATGTTCGCGCGCTCGATCCAGATCGCGGTCGAGAACTGGCGGCGGGGCTACTCTATCCTGGAGCGTCCCGGCGCATTCGACGGAACGGAAGGGTAGGGCGATGCTGCTGCTGCTTGGGGGATTTCTGCTGCTGATGCTGATCGGCCTGCCGGTCGCACTGGCGATGGCGGTATCGTCGCTGGTCTACATTCTCGTTACCGGCATCACGCCCGACGTGACGCTGGCGCAGCGCATGATCGCCGGTGTCGAGAGCTTTCCGCTGCTCGCGGTGCCATTCTTCATTATGGCCGGCAACCTCATGAACATCGCGGGCGTGACGGGGCGCATCTACAAATTCGCGGTCGCGCTGGTGGGGTGGATGCGCGGCGGTCTCGGCCACGTCAATATCGTCGGCTCGGTGATCTTTTCCGGCATGTCCGGCACCGCGATCGCGGACGCCGCAGGCCTCGGCACGATCGAGATCAAGGCGATGAAGGATCACGGCTACTCCACCGAGTTCGCCGTCGGCGTGACCGCGGCGTCCGCGACGCTCGGGCCGATCATTCCTCCGTCGCTGCCGTTCGTAATCTACGGCATGATGGCGAACGTCTCGATCGGCGCGCTGTTCCTCGGCGGCGTGATTCCCGGCGTGGTCATGACGTTGGCCATGATGGCGACGGTGGCCTATTTCGCCCACAAGAACGGCTGGGGCAGTGACACGCCGTTCTCATGGCCGCAGATCGGTTCGGCCGCCCTCGAGATCTTTATCGTTCTGGCATTCCCGCTGGTGGTCTGGCTGTTGGTCGTCGGCGGGATGTCGGTGAACATGGCGGTCGGCATCGGTCTCGTGGCGCTGCTGGCGCTCGACTGGTACTTCGATTTCTCCGCCGTGATGGCACTGATGGCTCCGGTCATCCTGATCGGCGGCATGACGCTCGGCTGGTTCACGCCGACCGAAGCCGCGGTGGCAGCCGTGATCTGGTCGCTGTTCCTCGGGCTGGTGCGGTACCGCTCGATGACGCTGCAGACGGTGGCCAAGGCGACCTTCGACACCATCGAGACCACGGCCTCGGTGCTGTTCATCGTCACCGCGGCCTCGATCTTTGCGTGGCTGCTGACGGTGTCGCAGGCGGCGCAGACGCTGACGGATGCGATGCTCGGGATCACCCAGAACAAATGGGTGTTCCTGCTGCTCGCCAACATCCTGATCCTGTTCGTCGGCTGTTTCATCGACACTATCGCCGCCATCACCATCCTGGTGCCGATCCTGCTGCCGATCGTTCTGAAACTGGGCATCGACCCCATTCATTTCGGCCTGATCATGACGCTGAACCTAATGATAGGCCTCTTACACCCGCCGCTCGGCATGGTGCTGTTCGTGCTCGCGCGCGTGGCGAAACTATCCGTCGAGCGCACGACGATGGCGATCCTGCCGTGGCTGGTGCCGCTGCTGCTGGCGCTTATCGCCATCACCTACATCCCGGAGCTGACGCTCTGGCTACCGAAGTATATGGGACTCTCAAAATGACATCGATGGCTTTGGCCGCAACGCTGTTTGGCCCGGAAGATCTGCGCATGGTCGAGCGGCCGCTCGATCCGTTGGCGTCAGGCATGGTGCGGATTCGCTTCGGCGCCGGCGGCATCTGCGGCTCCGACATGCATTACTATCGCCATGCTCGCACCGGCGATTTCGTCGTGACCTCGCCGCTCGTGCTCGGCCACGAGATTGCGGGCGAGGTGGTCGAGATCGCGGGCTCCGCGCCCGGCGTGAAGGTTGGCGACCGCGTCGCGGTCAATCCGTCGCGCTGGTGCGGCCACTGCAAGCCCTGCCGTGAAAACCGGCCCAACCTCTGCGAGAATATCTTCTTCATGGGTTCGGCTTCGAAGACCCCGCACATGCAGGGCGGCTTTGCGTCCTACTTCGACGCCGTCCCGGCGCAATGCGTGAAGATTCCGGACCACGTGACGTATCAGGCGGCGGCGCTCGCCGAGCCGCTTGCGGTATGCCTGCATGCGGTCGCCCGCGCCGGCGACGTCGCGGGAAAGCGCGCCGTGGTGTTCGGCGCCGGTCCCATCGGCTTGCTCACCATGCTGGCGGCGCAGCGCGCCGGGATCGCGGAGACGACCGTCGTCGATATTGCGAAGGCGCCGCTGGCGTTTGCCAAGCGATTGGGCGCCAATCATGTCGTCGATATCTCCGGTGGCGAAGAGGCGTTGAAGGCGGAAGCTGCGGCGCGTCCGTTCGATGTCGCATTCGAAGTCTCGGGCACGGCCGCTGGCCTTGCCAGCGCCATCGGCGTCATCAGGCGCGGCGGTGTTGTGGTTCAGGTTGGCAACCTGCCCGGCGGGCAGATCCCGGTGCCGGCGAATGCTGTCATGGCCAAGGAGATCGACCTCCGCGGCTCGTTCCGCTTCGGGACGGAATTCTTCACCGCGGTCGAACTGATCGCCGATGGCAGCGTCGATGTGCTTTCGCTGGTGACAGCTCAACGCCCACTATCGGTCGCGCCCGATGCAGTGCGGCTGGCGCTCGACCGCTCGCAGAGCGTCAAGGTCGTGCTGACGGCTTGATTGCATTTTTCGTTTCAGGAGATCGCCCATGATGCTGCAGGGATGGCGGTGGTACGGCCCCAGTGATCCCGTATCGCTCGATGATATCCGCCAGGCCGGCGCGACCGATGTGGTGACGGCGCTGCATCAGGTGCCGATCGGCGAGGCGTGGACGCGCGCCGCGGTCGAGGAGCGCAAGAACCTGATCGAGAACAGCCAGCCCGGTCGTTCGCCGTTGACATGGTCGGTGGTGGAATCGATTCCGATCCCCGATGACGTCAAGCGGCTCGGCGGCGGCGCGACGCGCTCGATCGAAGCCTGGATCGCAAGCCTCGAGGCGGTGGCTGCCGCCGGCATCAAGATCATCTGTTACAACTTCATGCCGGTCGTGGACTGGTGCCGCACCGATCTCGAATGGGAACTGCCGAACGGCGCCAAGGCGATGCGCTTCGACCAGGAGCGCTTCGCTGCGTTCGATCTGCATATCCTGCAGCGGCCGGAAGCGCCGGCCGAATATTCCGAGGCCGCGCGGCGTCGCGCCAAGGAGGTTTATTCGCAGATGACGGAGGCCGATATCGATGTCCTCGTCACCAACATTGCCAGCGCGCTGCCGGGCTCTACGACGGATCCGCTGACGATCCCGCAATTCCGCGACCGCTTGCAGCAATATCGCGGCATCGATTCCGCGGTGCTGCGCCGGCACCTCAGCGAATTCCTCGCGCGCGTGACGCCGGTCGCCGAAGCCCTCGGCGTGACGCTGACGCTGCATCCGGACGATCCGCCGCGGCCGCTGTTCGGCCTGCCGCGCATTGCCTCGTCAGCCGAGGACTATCAAGCGCTGTTCGACGCGGTGCCCTCCAAGGCCAACGGAATCTGCTTCTGTACTGGTTCCCTCGGCGTGCGGGCGGAGAACGATCTGCCCGCGATGGCGAAACGCTTCGCGCCGCGGATCGGCTTTGCCCACCTGCGCGCGACCAAGCGGGAAGGCGACGGCCTGTCGTTCTTCGAGTCCGATCATCTCGACGGCGACGTCGACATGATCGCGGTGCTCAAGGCGCTGCTTGCCGAGAACCACAAGCGTTCATCCAGTCATCAGATCGTGTTCCGGCCGGATCACGGCCATCGCATGCTCGACGATCTCGCGGAGACCAAGCGGACCAATCCCGGCTATACTGCGATCGGCCGGCTGCGCGGGCTCGCTGAACTGCGCGGCGCCATCCGCGCCATCGAACACGCCGGCTAACTCAGACGAGCGTCTTCGCCTGCTTGGCGGCCTCGAACGCCGCCAGCCGCTCGGCGAATTTGCCGTTGGCGAGGCCGGCGCGCGCGATGATGGTGGGGATGGGCAACGTCTCGAAGAAGTGACAGGCCACGCGATGGCCGGGCGCTGCCTCGCGCAGCTTCGGCTCCTCGGCCGCGCAGCGTGGCTGCGCATGCGGGCAGCGGGTGTGGAAGCGGCAACCGGTCGGCGGCTTGAACGGGCTCGGCACGTCGCCCTGCAGCATGACGCGCGTGGTGCGCAAGCCCGGATCGGGCTTGGGAATCGCCGCCAGCAGCGCCTGGGTATAGGGATGCAGCGGCCGATCGTAGAGCGTCTTCTTGTCCGATATCTCGACCAGCTTTCCCAGATACATCACCGCGACGCGGTCGCTGATGTGCTTCACCACGGCGAGATCATGGGCAATGAACAGGTAGGAGAGGCCGAAGCGCTGTTGCAGATTCTGCAGGAGGTTGACGATCTGCGCCTGGATCGAGACATCAAGCGCCGACACCGGCTCGTCGCAGACGATCAGGTCGGGATTGACGGCGAGCGCGCGGGCGATGCCGATGCGTTGGCGCTGCCCACCCGAGAACTGGTGCGGATAGCGCCTGGCGTGTTCGGGCGACAGGCCGACGATGTCAAGGAGCTCACGCCCGCGCGCGGCGCGTGACGAGGCGTTGCCGATCTCGTGGACCCGCAGCGGCTCGTCCAGGATTTCGCCCACGGTCATGCGCGGGTTGAGCGAGGCGTACGGATCCTGAAAAATGATCTGCATGTGCCTGCGCATCCGGCGCAGCGAATCCTTGTCGAGATTGGCGATTTCCTTGCCCTTGAAGCGCACCGAGCCCGACGTCGGGTCCATCAGGCGCAGGATCAGGCGTCCCGTGGTCGACTTGCCGCAGCCGGATTCGCCAACCAGCGCCAGCGTCTCGCCGCGGGCGATCTCAAAAGTCACATCCTCGACGGCGCGCACGAGTCCAATCACCTTGCGGCGGATCAGGCCGCGCGTGACCGCAAAGTGCTTGACCAGACCGTCGACCTGCAGAACCGGGGCATCGTTCATGACGCCACCTCGACCGGCGCCTTCCAGCAAGCCACCTGATGGCCGGGTGCGATATCGCGCAATGGCGGCGGTTGCTGCTTGCAACGCAGGTCCGCGAACGGGCAGCGCGGCGCGAAGCGACAGCCGGCAGGTTGGTTGTTCGGGCTGGGCACCGTTCCCTCGATGGTGGCGAGGCGTTCGCGGTCGACGTTGATGCGCGGGATCGAGCCGAGCAAGCCGATCGTATAGGGATGCTGCGGATCGGCGAACAGGTCGTTGACGTCGGCGCTCTCGACGATGCGGCCGGCATACATCACCAGCACCTGATCAGCGACCTCGGCGATGACGCCGAGATCGTGCGTAATGATCAGGATCGCCATGCCGAGCCGCTGCTGCAGGTCGCTCAGGAGGTCGAGGATCTGGGCCTGGATGGTGACATCCAGCGCCGTCGTCGGCTCGTCGGCGATCAACAGCGCCGGCTCGCAACTCAGCGCCATCGCGATCATGACGCGCTGGCGCATGCCACCCGACATGTTATGCGGGAAATCGTCGATGCGCTGAGCCGGTGAGGGGATACGCACCAGGTCGAGCATCTCGATCGCGCGTTCTCTCGCCGCGCGCGGCGACATCGCGCTGTGGGCCAGGATCGCCTCGATGATCTGCTGGCCGACAGTGTGGACCGGATTGAGCGAGGTCATCGGCTCCTGGAAGATCATCGACATCTTGCCGCCGCGCAGCTTGCGGCGTTCGTCGGCCGAAAGCCGCAGCACGTCGCGATTGCCGAACAGCACCGCCTCGGCCTCGACCTTGCCCGGCGGGCTCGGCACCAGGCCCATCACCGACAGCGACGTCACACTCTTGCCGCAGCCGGACTCGCCGACAAGGCCGATCGTGCGTCCGCGGGGAACGCTGAAGCTGATGCCGTCGACGGCGCGGAACAGGCCGCGATCCGTCGCGAAGTGGGTTTTCAGCCCACGAACCTCGAGGAGTGTATCCATCAGAACGAATAATCCAGTCCCTTGTAGAAGGTGTTCTGATAGAGCATGTGCGGCCTGACGCCCTTCATCTTCTTCGAACTCGTCGTATACATCGCGACGTTCATTACCGGCATCAACAGATGCTCATTCGTCACCTTCTCCTGCACGCGCGCATAGTTGAGCGCGCGCTCGGTGTCGGTCAATGCGCCGCGGCCGGCGCTCAGCCACTCGTCGGTCTCGGCGTCCTTCCAGTTCATGCGATTGGGGGTGGGGATGTTCTTCGAGTTGAAATAGATATTCATCAGCTCACCCGCCGACAGATAGGGCACCGTCACGGTCCACAGCTCGTAGTCCTGTTTGCCCATCTCGGCTGGCGCAATCGTGGAGTCGTAGCCGACGATCTTCCAGTCGACGCCGATCTTGCGCATATAGCCCTGAATGGCTTCGGAGACGCGCGGGAAATAGCTAACCTGCGTGAACAGCACACGGGGCGCGAGCTTCATGCCGTCCTTCTCGCGGATGCCGTCACTGCCTACCTTCCACCCTGCCTCGTCCAGGAGCTGCTTCGCCCGCTCGACGTCCTCCTTGATGACACCCTTGGTCTTTTCGGCGAAGTCGAGCGCCTTCGGATCGACGAAGGTGTACGCCGGTTCGGCATTGCCCAGCATGACGCCCTTGACGATGTCGGCGCGATTGATCGCGATGTTCATCGCCTCGCGCACGCGCTTGTCGGAGACCATCGGGCGCGTGATCTTGTAGCCGTAATACATCAGCTGGAAGTTCGGCTGGGCTTCCTGGACAGTCAGGTTGGGCGCAGCCTTGACCTGCGCGATGAATTGCAGCGGAACCTGGTGGCTGAGATCGAATTGACCGCCCATGATCGCGGCGACGCGGCTGGCGTCCTCGGGCACGATCTTGATGCTGAGCTTGTCGAATTTCACCGGGCCCTTGTTCGTGTACATCGAGGGGCCCCATTTGTAGGCGTCGTGGCGCTTCAGCACGATTTCGGTGCGCGGCTGCCAGCTCTCGAAGCACCACGGTCCGGTGCCGTCAATTCCCTTGATGCCGTAGTCCTTGCCCAGCGTTTCCACGCTCTCCTTGCTATGGATCGCGTTGGTGTACATGGTGAGCTGCAGCAGCAATTCGGAGTAGGGTTCGTTAAGCTCATACTCGACGGTGTAGGGATCGGGCGCGCGGAGTTCCTTGATGTCGCCGGCGCGCCAATGATACGGCGCCTTGGTGTCGGGATCCTTCAGCCGCTTGAAGCTGTAGACGACGTCGGCGGCGGTGAACTTCTTGCCGCTGCAGAACGTCACGTCGTCGCGCAGCTTGAAGGTATAGGTTCTGCCGTCCTCGCTGATCGTCCACGACTTGGCGAGATAGGGGATCGCGGTCTTGCCGTCCCAGTCGAGCGCCACCAACGTATCCTGGAACATGTTGACGATATCCGACGTCGGCGACCACGTCGTGCGCTGGCCGTCGTAATGCGGCGCGTCCAGCGACTTCATCACCCGCAAGGTCTGCGCCTCGGCGGCTGAAGCAATTCCGACCGCTCCCAGCAGCGCCGCAACGCCCGTCAAAATGCTGCGCATCGTATTCTCTCCCTGTTATTTCTGGCGCGACACGTCCAGGCCTTTGTAAAAAGTGTTCTGGTAGATCATGTGCGGCCTGGCATCGGTGATCTTCTTGTTGGCCACCTGGTCCATGTTGATGTTGAGCACGGGTATCCAGAGGTGCTCGCGCATCACCTTCTGCTGCACCAGCGCATAGTATTTGGCGCGGTCGGCCTCGGTCAGTGCCGAGCGGCCCTGCTTCAGCCAATCATCAGTCTCGGCGTCCTTCCAGTTCATCCGGTTCGGCGTCGGGATGTTCCTGGAGTCGAAGTAGATGTTCATGAGGTCGCCGGCCGACAGATAGGGCACTGTCACCGACCAGATTTCGTAGTCCTGCTCGGCCATCTTGGCGGGAGCAATGGTGGAGTCCCAGGGCTGAAGCTGCCACTGCACGCCGATGCGGCGCAGGTAGCCCTGGATCGCCTCGGCGACCCGCGGCGTGTTGCCGGCCTGGGTATAGTAGACCTTGGGCTGCAGCTTGACGCCGTCCTTCTCGCGGACGCCGTCGCTGCCCATCTTCCAGCCGGCCTCGTCGAGCAGCGCCTTTGCGCGCTCAATGTCCTCCTTCACGATGCCCTTGGTGCCGGCGTCGTGATCGAGGGCGTCGGGATCGACGATAGTGAAGGCAGGATCGGCGTTGCCGAGCAGGATACCTTTGGCAATCTCGCCGCGGTTGATGGCGATGCTCATCGCCTCTCGCACCCGCCGGTCCTCCACCATCGGCCGCGTCGTCTTGAAGCCGAAATAGAGCAACTGAAAATTCGGCTTGGCGGCGGTGACGGTCAGCATCGGGGCGGCCTTGGCCTGGGCGATGAAGGCCGGAGGAAACTGGTGGGTCATGTCGAACTGCCCGGCCATCATCGCTGCGACGCGGCTGGACTCCTCGGGCATGATCTTCATGCTGAGCTTTTCGAACTTCACCGGCCCCTTGTTCTTGTACAAAGACGGGCCCCATTTGTAGGCGTCGTGGCGCTTGAGCACGATCTCGGTGCGCGGCTGCCAACTATCGAAACACCAGGGTCCGGTGCCGTCGGCGCCCTTGATGCCGTAATCCTTGCCGAGCGCCTCGACGCTCTCCTTGTTATGGATGACGTTGGTGAACATCGTTAGTTGCAGCAGCAGTTCGGAGTAAGGCTCGTTCAGCTCATACTCGACGGTGTGGGGGTCGGGCGCGCGCAGCTCCTTGATATTGCCCGCGCGCCAGGCATAGGGCGCCTTGATCGCGGGATCCTTCAGGCGCTTGAAGGTGTAGACGACGTCATCGGCGGTGAATTTCTTGCCGCTGCAGAACGACACGTCGTCGCGGAGCTTGAATGTATAGGTTCTGCCGTCCTCGCTGATCGTCCACGACTTGGCGAGATAGGGAACCGGCGTACGGCCGTCCCAGTCGAGCGCCACCAGCGTGTCCTGGAACATGTTGACGATGTCGGAGGTCGGTCCCCAGGTCGTGCGTTGCGCATCGTAATGCGGCGCGTCGATGCCCTTCATCAGTTGGAGCGTCTGGGCCGTTGCCGGGCCCGTAACGCTGAGTGCCAGACACATTCCCAGTACGATCCTGATCATGTCTGCAGCCTCGGATCGAGGACGTCGCGGAATGCGTCGCCCAGAAGATTGGCGGCCAGCACGATCACGAAGATCGCACAGCTCGGGATCGTCGCGATGTGCGGCGCCATGAACAGGAAGTCGCGGCCTTGCGCTGCCATCATGCCGAGTTCGGCGGTCGGCGGTTGCGCGCCCATGCCGAGGAAGCCGAGCGCGGCGCCGATCAGGATGATCTGGCCGAAGCGTAAGGTAAGAAACACGAAGATCGTCGAAATGCAGTTGAGCGTCAGATAGCGCCAGATCAGTTCGCGGTCGCACACGCCGACGGCGCGGCCGGCTTCCATGAATTCCTGGCCCATCACGCTTATCGCAGCACCTCGCGCCACTCGCGCGACATCGGGCACGGTGGCGACGACGAGCGCGATCACCACGGCCGTCAACCCGGCGCCGAAGATCGCGGCGACCGCCAGCCCGATCAGGATCGCGGGGAAGGCCAGCATCACGTCGACCAGCCGCATGATCCAGCCATCGAGACGGCGATAATAGGCGGCGAGGATGCCGAGAACGCCGCCGATGACGCCGCCGACGATCACGCCGACCAGCCCCAGCATCAACGTGTTACGCGTGCCGTAGATGACGCGGCTGAAGATGTCCCGGCCGGTGTTGTCGGTGCCGAACCAGTGCTCTGCGCCGGGCGGCTGCATCACCTTGGTGAGATCCGTGAAGTAGGGATCGTAGGGCGCGATCCAGGGCGCAAACATTGCGGCGAACACGATCACCGTGAGCACCAGCCCGGCCATGGCAGCCACGCGGTCGCGCGCCAGACGGCGCAGCACCCCGGAACGGGCGAATACGCCGGTGTCGCGCTCTTGGACAAAGCCTGTATCGAGAGCCTCGGCGCTCATCGTCGCTGCACCCTCGGATCGAGATAGACGTAGAGCACATCGACCAGCAGGTTGATCGACAGGAAGGCGATCGCGAGGATCATGATCGCGCCCTGTGCGGTCGGAAAATCGCTGGAGACGATGGCGCCGACGGCGAGCCGGCCGACGCCGGGCCACGAGAACATGGTCTCGGTGACGACGGCACCGCCGAGCAGGAACGCCGCCTGCAGCCCGATCAGCGTGACGACGGGGATCATGGCGTTGCGCAGCGCGTGATGGATGATCACCACCCGTTCACGCAGTCCCTTGGCGCGCGCCGTGCGTACGAAATCGGCGCCGAGCACTTCGAGCACGGCGGTGCGCGTCAGGCGCGCGATCGGGCCGATCAGCACCGCGCCCAGCGTCAGCGCCGGCAGGATCAGGCTCGGCAGTCCGCCGTCCCATATCGGCCCGGTGCGGCCGGTGAATGGCAAGAGCGCCCATTTGAACCCGACATACTGGATCAGGATCAGGCCGATGAAGAACACCGGCATCGATACGCCGGCCACCGAGCAGGCCATGATGACGCGGTCAGTGAGGCGGCCGCGGTTGACGGCGGCCAGCGTTCCGAGCGCGAGCCCGATCGGCACGGCGAGCAGCATCGCGCCCAGCATCAGTTCGACCGTAGGCCCGATGGTCATCGCCAGTTCCTCGCTCACCATCCGGTTGGAAATGATGGAGCGGCCGAGATCCCCACGCAGCACACGCAGGATGTATTCGAAGAACTGGATGGGAATAGATCTGTCGAGGCCGAGTTCCAGGCGGATGGCGGCGATGGTCTCGGCCTTGGCATCGGGCCCGGCAATGATCATCGCCGGATCGGCCGGCACGACCTGCAACAGGCAAAAGCAGAGGAAGAGAACCCCGAGCAAGGCGGGGAACGAAATCAGCAGACGATGGACGATCTGTTGTCCCATGCGACGCCAACGGACGAGTTCGGCCTAAAGGAACTCACGCGCCGACGTTGACGCTTTTGTTTCCCCCTCGGCAGCCGCGCTTCGTCCGACGTGCGCAGCTTTTGCTTATAGCTGGATAGTGGCACCTGTCCGACGCGGCGTCACGCCCAATTTGCCAATTCGTTCCGGCTGCGTCCTTTTGCGCGTGATGCTGTGATGACATTTCGCAATGCGAATATTTCGTCTCACGAAAACAAGTGCACACGTGCAGGTCGTCGCTCTTTACTGGTGGCGCGTGCGAAGGATGCGCACAACCTAAAGCGGACGCGGGCTGTCGACGTCGAAAGTGTTGCTGGATGCCGCGATCGCTCATCGCAACCTCAGGCATGCTGGCGTCGGCTGATCCGTGCTTTTACGGGGGCTCATCTCCACGCCATTGCGATGATCGGGAGTTTTTCTGGTTCCGCCTTTAGCCCTTCGCTATAATCCGCGAATCCTTGATCGGTTAATATGCAATGCCTGATGGCTCTGCCAGCGCCCATCATTACCGCCCCAAGCTCGTCACCGTGTTGTCGGAGGGCTACGTTCTCGCCAGCTTTCGCAAGGATATGCTGGCCGCGCTGACAGTTGCGATTGTCGCGCTCCCGCTCTCGATGGCGATCGCCGTTGCCTCGGGCGTGTCGCCCGAGCGGGGATTATATGCCGCCGTCATCGGCGGCTTTTTAGTATCGGCGCTGGGCGGCAGCCGTTATCAGATCGGCGGTCCCGCCGGCGCGTTCATCGTCCTCGTATCGGCCACCGTGGCGCGATTTGGCCTCGAAGGGTTGTTGCTGACGGTTTTCATCTCCGGTTTCATGCTGACGCTGATCGGCTTGCTGAGGCTCGGCGCGCTGATCCGTTATATTCCCCATGCGGTGACCATCGGCTTCACCTGCGGCATCGCGGTGACGATCTTTGCCAGCCAGCTCAGGGATCTCGGCGGATTGAAACTGCCTGCCGCCGAACCAGGGCCGTTATTGCCAAAGCTCGCCGCGCTCGGGCAAGCGCTGCCGACGCTCAATCCTGCTGCGCTCGCCGTCGGCGTTGGTTCGGCCGCCTTGATCTTCCTGCTGCGGCGCCTCGTGCCGAACTGGCCGGGAATGTTGATCGCGGTCGTTCTGGCCTCGGTCGCTGCCTGGCTGTTCCACCTGCCGGTGGAAACGGTCGGCAGCCGTTTTGGCCAGCTTCCGGATGGTCTGCCGGGGCCGCGTCTGCCTGATATCTCTTACGCAACCATTCTCGAAGTGTTGCCGGCGGCGCTTTCCTTCACGCTGCTGGGCGCAGTCGAAAGCCTGCTGTCCGCAAAGGTCGCCGACGGCATGACCGGGCGCAAGCATCGCTACAATATGGAGGTGGTGGCGCAAGGCATCGCCAACGTCGCCTCCGCCATCTTCGGCGGCATCAGCGTGACAGGTACGATCGCCCGTACGGCCACCAATATCCGCGCGGGCGCGTGCAGCCCGGTCTCCGGCATGGCGCATGCGTTGTTCGTGCTGATGTTCATGGCGACCGCAGCGCCCTTGGCGAGTTTTGTTCCGCTGTCGGCGCTGGCCGGTGTGCTGGTGGTGGTGTGCTGGAACATGGCCGAGAAGGAAGAATTTTCGCGCCTGCTTCACGACTGGCGCCCGGCCTGCGTGCTGATCGCGACCTTCGGCCTGACGCTGATCGAAGACCTGACGATCGGCATCATCGCCGGGTGCGTACTGGCGGCAGCGCTTGCGATCTATGATCGCGTTCGCTCTCGCGTCTAATCCTTCGCGGTCGGCTTGGTCGCGAACTGCGGGAACATCGCGGCGACGATCGGGCCGTCGGTGCGCCAGGAATGGCAGCCGCCGATGAAGAATGGACGTTCGCCGGAGTTCTGCTGGTTCTCCAGCGTGTCCCTGCCTTCCGGCTTCTTGCCGTAGGACATGGTCTGGTACAGCGTGGTCACGGCGGGGCCGAGCAATTCCATCAGATGCGTGCAGGTCTCGAGCCGGCCGATCTTGCGCCGCACCGTTTCGCGCCAGCCGGGGCCGATGCGCTCGCCGATCAGACGTTCAAGGATCGGCTCGACCTCGACGCAGGTCGGGTAGGGCGTCGCGCGCATCATCGCTTCCGCTTCGCGGATGGTCATGCTGTCGTCGATCGCAATGCGCAGGCCGATATCGTGCACGGGATCGCCCGGCTTCAGTTCGCCGCGAAACCGATCGGCGCGCTGGGTGAAGGGCTTTGTGTCGCGCAGCCATGCCTCGACTTCCCAGAGCCCGTCGTCGCGCAGAAAGCCTTCGCATTCGACCGATCGCGTATGCATCAGGCGGCGCGATTTGTTGCTATTTTCCAGAGGCATCAGTTCGTATCCTGCATTGATGCGTCACCTCAGTCGAATTTGACGATCATCTTGCCGAGCGCCGATCGCGACTGCATGGTCTTGAACGCCTCGCGGAAATTCTCGAACGGCACGACCTTGCCGACCACGGGCCGCAATTTGCCCGATGCCAGCCAGTCGAACAATTGCGCCATCAGGCGGGTATGCGTCTCCGGCTCGCGCTTCTGGATCTGGGCGAGATCGACGCCGAGCAGCGCACCGCCCTTGAGCAGCGGCAGGTTGAACGCCAGCGCCGGGATGGTGCCCGAGGCGAAGCCTACGACCAGATGCCGCCCGCGCCAGGCAATCGAGCGAAACGCCTGCAGCGAGACTTCGCCGCCGACGGGGTCGAAAATAACGTCCGGCCCATGCCCGCCGGTGAGTTCCTTGAGCGTGTCCCGCCAATCCGACTTGGTGTAGTCGATGGTGTCATCGGCGCCGAACTGCACCGCGAAGGCGCGCTTCTCCGCCGTCGAGGCGGCGGCGATCACCCGGGCGCCTATCAGTTTGCCGATCTGGACGGCGGCGATGCCGACGCCGCCGGCCGCGCCCAGCACCAGCAATATCTCGCCTTCGCGCAACGACGCACGGGCATCCAACGCGTAAAGCCCGGTCAGATAGTTTGCCTGAAACGATGCGCCGGCCTCGAAGGGAACTTGCGGCGGCAGGTGCTTGAGCGCCGCTGACGATACCGAGATGTATTCAGCCAGCGCGCCGGAACGGGTCATGCCGACCACCGGCATATCAGGCTTGAACGCGGTGACGTCGTCGGCAACGGCGTCGACGATGCCGGCAAACTCCGTACCCGGCACGAACGGCAGCGGATCCTTGGTCTGATAAAGCCCTTGCACCTTCAATCCGTCGACGAAGCCGACCGCCGCGGCGCCGACCTTGACGCGGACTTCGCCTTTGGAAACGCCGGGCGTATCGATCTCCTTGATCGAGATGCCGTCGATCGAATTGTAGCTGTCGACAACCACGGCCTTCATGCGATTTCTTCCATGCGTTTTCTTTTGGGGCTCCAATGCATTACGCCGACATCTTGAGGTGCTTGCAGATTCTTCGGAAGCACTATTCGGCCGCTTCGGCCTGCCGGTCGATCGCAAGCGCCCCTTGCTTGATGAGTGGAATCAAGTCGCGGCCGATTGCCATCGTGTCGTGCGGATTCTCGAAACCGCGCAGCAGGAAGGAATGAATGCCGAGCCGGTAATATTCCAGCACCGCCGCCGCAATCTGCTCCGGCGTTCCGACCAGGCATGACGTATTGCCGGGTGCGCCGGTGGCGCGCGCGATCCCCATCCACAGCCGCTCGTCATGCACGTCGCCGCGCGCGGCGTAGCCGAGCAGGCGTTCGGCGGAACGGTTGGTCGGCTGCGGCGCGGCGCCGGTCTTGCGCTCAACATCCGCCAGCAGGGCGTTGGCCTTGTCCCACGCAGCACCCTCGGTTTCCGCCATGATCGGTCGTAGCGACATGTTGAAGCTGATGCTGCGCCCGAAGGCTGAAGCGCGGCGGCGGAAATCCTGTATCCGTTCCCGTGTCTCCTTGAGCGGCTCGCCGAAGATGGCGAACACGTCGCAGTGCTTCGCGCCCATCTCCAGCGCGCCTTCGGATGAGCCGCCGAAGAACAGCGGCGGGCAGGGCTGCTGAAACGGCTTGATGTCGGAATAGCCGCCCTCGACGCGGTAGAACTCGCCTTGGTGGTTGATCGGGCTGTCGTTGGTCCAGAGCTTCCGCATCACGTCCAGATACTCGCCGGCCCGGCGGTAGCGGTCGTTCTTGGGCAGGAAGTCGCCTTCGCTCGCCTGGTCCGCGTCGCTGGTGCCGGCGATGATATGCAGCGCCATCCGGCCCTGCGTGAGCTGGTCGAAGGTCGCGACCTGCCGCGCGGCGAGTGCCGGCGCCACCGAGCCCGGCCGGTGCGCGATCAGGAACTTGATCCGCTCGGTGTGGTCGGCCGCATAGAGCGCAATCGCAAAACCTTCGGCGGCGGAGGCGTAATATCCAACGAGAACAGAATCATAGTTCCACTGCTCGTGCAGACGGGTGAAGTCGATCACCCATTGGCGCGATATCTGTCCCTTGATGAGGTGAACCGCGACGCCTTCCTGCTGGGTGCCGATCATTCCGATGATTCTTGCGGGCATGGGTGTTTCCTGAGGTCGCTTGACGTTTGCCTGGAATGAAACGCACAACAGCAAGGGAAAGCAAGCGTTTAGGGCTGCTCTGTTAAGCGTCGTGTTCACGGCTGGCATCCGCTGCCGCCATCGCTTCGCCATGCCGGCGTGACAGGGCCGAGATGATATTGCGCTCGGTCAAGTCCATCAGGCGGTGCATCGCGCGCCGCGCGCCATCGGGATTGCGCGCCCATATCTCGTCGAGGATGGCGCGGTGATAGGGCAAGCTCTTGCGCGGCGCACCAGGATTCAGCGTCGAAAGATCGAACGACATCCGAAGCGCCGCTTCGACGGTGGCGCCAAAGGCGACCAGAAAATCATTGCCGGTCGCCGTCAGGATGCCGCGGTGGAAGCGCAGATCAGGCTCGGAATAGGCGCGGCTGTCCATCCCGGCGGCGTCCATCTCGCGATAGGCCCGTTCAATGCGGGCAAGATCGGCATCGGAGCCGCGCTCGGCGCAGATCGCGCAGGCCTCCGGCTCGACGATCCGCCGCACCTGCGTGAGCTGCCGGGCGAACTCTTCCGTGGGACGCAGCGCCCATGCCCACTCCAGAAGCTCCGCATCCAGCATGTTCCAGTTGATCCGCTCGCGCACATGCGTACCGGCCTTCTGCCGCGCCGCGATCAAGCCTTTCGCCTTGAGGACGGACAGCGATTCCCGGATCGAGGTGCGGCTGACGCTAAATTGCGAGGCGAGCTCGATCTCGCGCGGCAGCGTCCAGCCCTCGTGCCATACGCCGGAGACAATGAGCTTGGCGATTTCGCGCGCGACGTGGGTGTTGGATTGGCGGAGTTCGGCGTCCCTGGGCAAATCGTTACCCCTCAAGCCTTGAAATAATATTGTCTGCTTTATTGCGATACGATGTCAATTGATACCACAAAAATAGCGGATTTGAGAGAAGCCTCCTTTTGACAGTACATTTTATGTCGGTCATATTATCGAAAAGCTCGTCAGGGAGGGCGCCATGACCAAGAAGAATTCGGACCATAAATCCGCAGCCGTCAGCCGCCGAACGCTGCTTCAGGCCGGCGCCGCCACAATCGGCGCGGCGGCGTTCCCGATGCCGGGAATCGCGCAAACTAAACCTTTCGCCGGCGTCACCCTGCGCGGGGCATCGTTCCAGCACCGCTTCTTCACCCTGCTGCAGAACTACATCCCGGAATTCGAGGCGCAGACCGGCATGAAGGTCGATCTGCAGCTCTCGGCATTTCCGGTCTACAACCAGCAGGCCAATCTCGAACTGTCGTCGGGCGGCTCGGCGTTCGATCTCGTCAACGTCACTTTCATTCTCGCCTCGCGCTGGGTCGCGGCGGGGCTGCTGGCCAATCTCGATGAGTTCACCGGCGATCCCAATCTGACGCCGGCGGAATGGAAACCGAAGGACTTCGTCGAGGGCGCACAGGTGCCTTATCGCGACGCCAAGGGCGCTACCTACGGCTATTCCTGGGAAGGCGGCGCCATGGTGATGGGCCTCTCCCGTATGGACCTGATGGAGAAGAAGGGGCTGAAGGTTCCAAAGACCTTTGCTGAGTTGCAGGAGGTCTGCGCCGCGATCAACGGCACAGACAATGTCAGCGGCCTCGTCAGCTTCCAGCTTCATCACTGGTGCCTGCCGCCCTACATCCAGGGTTTTGGCGGCAACATCTTCCGCAATCCGCCCGCCGACATCATGCCGGCGCTGAACTCGCCGGAAGCGATTCAGGCGATCGAATTCTACGCGAACCTGTTGAAGAATTACGCGCCGAAGGGCGTGCTGACCTATACCGAGGACCAGGCCCGGCAAGCCCTGCTCACCGGCCGCTCCAACATCTTCATTCATTCCAGCGCGTGGATCACGCCGATCCTGATGTCCGGCGATAGCAAGGTGAAAGACACCTCGCGCGTCGTGCGGATGCCGGCCGGACCGGTGCGCGATTTCCCGGCCGCCAACAGCCAGGGGCTCGGCATTCCCAAAAACGCCAAGAACAAGAAGGCGGCGTGGGAATTCATCAAATGGGCGCTCAGCCCGGAAATCTCGATGCGCCTCGTCAAGGAGCACGGCCATTCCTCGGTCTGCCGCAGATCCGTGATCGAGAGCGAGGAATATCGCAAGCTCAACACGGTCAACGGTCAGGACCTCGGCGCGCTCTATCTCGAGGTGCTGGGTCTGCCGGCCAAGGGCGAGAACTACATGGCCTATCGCACCGTCAAGGAATTCCCGATCGTAGGCGATGTCCTCAACAAGGCGTTCGAGCAGGTGGCGACCGGACAGCTCCCGGCTCAGGCTGCGATGAACGCTGCGCAGGAGCAGGCGATTGCCAATATGCGCCGGGGCGGGACTGCGCTTTGAGTGGAAGAGGACTGGTCGACGCCGAGCGCCGCCGCTTCAATCGCTGGGCGCTGGCGCCGAGCCTGATCGTGTTGTTCATGATCGCGGGCCTGCCCGCGATCTATCTGGTCGTGACCAGCCTGACGCCATTCCAGCTGGTCAATCCCGGCTCGTCGACCGATTTCAGTTCGCCCTTGCGCAACTATCGCCTGCTGCCTGATGATCCGCGCTTCGTCAATTCGCTGTGGGTGCAGGCCAAGCTGTCGTTCTGGGGCGTGCTGTTCCAGGTTCTGCTCGGCATGTTGCTGGCGCTCCTGTTGCACACACAGTCGCGCGTCGTGGAATTCGCCCGCACGTTCTTCCTGATCCCGATGGTGCTGCCGCCGATCGTGGTGGCGATCATCTGGAAGCTGATCTACACGCCCGACATCAGCCCCCTCTATTACGCCGCAGGCCTGCTCAACATCACGATGCCGTCGCTGACCTCCAGCGTCGATTTTGCCCTGACCGCGATCATCATCGCCGACACCTGGGAATGGTTGCCCTTCACCTTCCTGATGGTGCTGGCCGCATTGCAGACCATTCCGGACGAATTTTCCGAAGCGGCGCTGGTCGACGGCGCCAACCGTCTGCAGATCTTTTTCTACATCACGCTGCCCTTCATCACGCCGATCCTGGTGATCTCGGGCATGTTTCGCCTGATCGACAGCGTCAAGGCGTTCCCGCTGGTGTTCCTCTTGACCGGCGGCGGGCCGGGCAGCGTCACCGAGGTGACGAACTATTACGCTTATCTGCTGGCCTTCGATTTCAACGAGATCGGCTATTCCAGTTCGGTCACCATCGTGATGCTGCTGCTGGTCGTTGCGGTCAGCCTCGGCGTGGTGTGGATGGGCCGCCGCCGGGAGGCCATGGCATGAGTGGAAGCTCGAGCGGGCCGATCCGCCGTTCCGCCAGCGTTCGCCGGCTCGTGGCGATCGGCGTGACGCTGATCGTGTTGCTGTCGCCGTTCCTCTGGCTGCTGCAGATGAGCTTCAAGTCCAACGACCTGATCCTGCAGTTTCCGCCTCCACTGATCTTCACGCCGACGCCGCAGAACTACACCTCGCTCTGGCAGGGCGCGTTCCCGGCTTCCTTCGTCAACAGCCTGATGAGCGCCTCGTTCTCCACCGCGCTGGCGCTCATTCTCGGCGTGCCTGCGGCCTACGCGCTGTCGCGATGGGCGGGGCGGGGCAAGCATGCGCTGAGCTTTGCGATCCTGGTAACGCGGATGGCGCCGCCGATCGCGTTCACGATTCCGTTCTTCCTGTTCTATCGCTGGATTGGACTGCTCGACACCGTCACCGGGCTGGTGCTGGTCTACACCAGCTTCAACCTGCCGCTGGTGATCTGGATGATGCAGCCGTTCTTCGAGACGGTGCCGCGATCGCTGGAGGAGGCGGCGCTGGTCGACGGCGCGCCGACCCGCGTTGTCTTTCTCGAAATCGTGCTGCCGATGGTCGCGCCCGGCCTCGCCGCTACCGCGATCCTGTGCTTTCTGTACGCCTGGAACGACTTCTTCTTCGCGCTGATCCTGACGCGGACGAATGCGCGCACCGCGCCCGTTGCCGTGGTCAACTTCATGAATTACGAGGGCTGGGAGTGGGGCAAGATCGCCGCCGGCGGATCGCTGGTCATGGCGCCGGTCCTGATTTTTTCTCTCGCGGTCCGCCGCTATCTGGTGAGCGGGCTGACGGCCGGCGCCGTGAAGGGGTAAGAGCGATGCGGCTTCCGACCGGTGCCTCGCGGTTCGTGTTCATCTTCGCCCACCCCGCCGGACATGTTGGCGCGCCGCGCCATTACACGCCTTACTTTCAAGGCGCAGGGCTCGACTGGCACATGGTGCCGCTCGACATTGCGCCGGAACATTTGTCAGAGACGATCCGCACACTGGCGAAGTCGCCGAATATTGCCGGCTTCAACCTCACCATGCCGCACAAGCCGGCGGCGTTCGAGCTCTGTGACGCCGTCGGGCCGGCCGCCTGTTTCGAAGGCGTGGTCAACACCATCCGGATCGAGTCCGGCGGACGCTTGGTCGGCGAATCCTTCGACGGCGGTGGTTTCCTGAATGCCGCGCGTGAGGCCGATGTCTTCGATCCGGAGCGGCGCTGCGTCGTCATCGGCGCGGGCGGGGCGGGCCGCGCGATCTGCCATGCGCTCGCGTCGGCTGGGCTGAAGCGGCTGCGAATCCTTAACGAGACGCCGGGTCCGGTCGATGCGCTGGCGACGAAACTCCGCAACCATTTCACCGGAATCGACATCAGCTTCGATGAACGGTTCGACGACGCCGGCCTTGTCGTCAACGCGACCTCGCTCGGGCTGCATGCAACGGATGCCCTGCCGATGGATCCCGCGAAGCTGTCGGCCGACTGCGCGGTGTTCGATATCATCGCCGCACGCCGGACCGAGTTCATGCAGGCCTGCGCCGCACGCGGCCTGAAGGTGGTGGATGGCGTGGCGATGATCAAACACCAGCTTCCGCTGCAGACCGCATTCTGGCGCGGCGAGGCGTGAATATGGACTAATGCGGGGAACCCGCGTTCCCAATCGAATCCGGAATGCGCTCAGTGAATTGCTGCGCTGCGTGAGCCACGGGACCCCATCCGCTGCAGCCCGCGTTAGCGGCGGAGCGTGTGCCACGCAGCGGGAATTGCATGGACGATATTCTGTCAAGGTTCGAACAGATATTTGGCTGGGTGCCACAATGGATGGTGGGCCTCGGCCTCGTCGTGGGCGCCATTATCGTTGCGCTGTTCGTGCACGGTATCGCAGCGCGCATCATCAAGCGCGCGGCTGGGACGCGCTGGCCGGTGGTGACCTTGCTTCTGCAAAGGGTCGCCGGGCCCGCGCGGCTGGCGCTTTGTCTGGTGGCCGGGGCGCTGGTGCTGCCGCTGGCGCCATTAAACGACGTGCTTCGGGAACAGCTCCGGCACTTCTTCATCGTCGCCGTCATTGCGCTGATCGGATGGATAACGGTCCGCGCCGTGGATATGGGGGCGGCGCGCTATCTCCAGCGGTTTCGCCTCGATACCGACGAGAACTTTCTCGCCCGCAAGCATGTCACCCAGGTCCGCGTCTTCAAGCGCGTGATCGATATCTTGATCGTCATCATTGCGGTTTCCACCGCCCTGATGACTTTCGAATCCGTCAAGCAGTATGGCGTCAGCCTGTTCGCCTCCGCGGGCGCCGCCGGCCTGATACTCGGCCTTGCTGCCCGGCCGCTGCTCTCAAACCTGATCGCCGGCGTCCAGATCGCGATCACCCAGCCGATCCGAATCGAGGACGCCGTCATCATCGAGAATGAATGGGGCTGGGTCGAGGACATCGCCTCGACCTACGTCGTGGTCCGGCTGTGGGACTGGCGCAGGATGGTGGTCCCGCTGTCCTATTTCATCGAGCGTCCGTTCCAGAACTGGACCCGCGACACCCAGTCGCTGATCGGGGCCATCGCCTTCCATGTCGACTACTGCACCGATGTCTCGCGGATCAGGCAGCGGTTGGAGGAGGCCGTGCGCGAGACCAAATTGTGGGATGGCGCGGTGGTCAATCTCCAGGTGATCGAGGCCAGCCCGCGGGCGATCGAGCTTCGGGCGCTGGTCAGCGCCAGATCCGCGCCGCAATCCTGGGATCTGCGCTGCGAGATCAGGGAAAAGCTGCTCGCCTTCATTCGCGAAGAGATGCCCGAAGCGTTCCCGCGCGAACGCGCCATGGTATCGCCCCCGATCGCCGACTTCGGCGGCGCCTTCGAGCATGGCGATGGGCCGCCCCGGCCGGTCCCGGCGCGAACCCATAATTGAGGTCCTGCAAGGGCAAATTCCCGGCTCCGCTGCTCTCGTTGAATCTGCCCGACAAGGCCGGAATCGGCCTTGCTTCCGGTTGTTCCGGCTGTAATGGATACCGCTGAACCACTTCCTCAAATACATCCAGAAGAAGAGATCGATGAGCCAACTGATTGTCCGTGCCGGTGAATTCACCTTCCAGGCCCGCTTTGAGGAGCAACTGGCGCCGAAGACCGTTGCCGCCTTCCGCAAGGCGATGCCGTTCGAGAGCCAGGCGATCCACGTCCGCTGGAGCGGTGAGGGTGTCTGGATGCCGCTCGGCGATCTCGATTTCGGCGTCTCCTACGAGAACCACACCAGCTATCCCGCGCCCGGCCAGATCATTCTTTATCCGGGCGGCATCAGCGAGACCGAAATCCTGCTCGCCTATGGCGGCGTGCACTTTGCGAGCAAGATGGGCCAGCTCGCCGGCAATCACTTCATCACCCTGACCTCGGGGCTGGAGAACCTGACCGCGTTCGGCAAGACCGTACTGTGGCAGGGCGCGCAGAAGATCCGCTTCGAGGAAATGTAGACGTGGCCGCGCCGACCTACCCGCGCGATTTTCGCGGCTACGGGCGCAACCCGCCCGATCCCAAATGGCCCGGCAACGCGCGGGTCGCGGTCCAGTTCGTTGTGAATTTCGAGGAAGGCGGCGAGAACAATGTTCTCGACGGCGACCGCGCCTCGGAGGCTTTTTTGTCCGACGTGCTGGGCGCGCAGCCCTGGCCCGGCCAGCGCCATGCCAATATCGAATCGATGTTCGAATATGGCTCGCGCGCCGGCTTCTGGCGGCTGTGGCGTATGTTCACCGAACGCAATCTGCCAGCCACCGTGTTTGGCGTCGCCAAGGCGTTGAAGCGAAATCCCGATGTGGTCGCCGCCATGAAGGAGGCCGGCTGGGACATCGCCAGCCATAGCCTCAGATGGATCGAGCACAAGGATATGTCAGAGAGCGAGGAGCGGACGGAGATCGCGGCGGCGATCCGCGTCCACACCGAGGCAACCGGCGCGCGCCCGCTCGGCTGGTACACCGGGCGCACCTCGATCAATACGCTCAGGCTTTTGATGGAAGCCGGCGGTCTGCTTTATCTCTGCGACTCCTACGCCGACGACCTGCCATACTGGATCAAGGCGCGCGGGTCGAAGCCGCATCTGGTCATTCCCTATACGCTCGACGCCAATGACATGCGCTTTGTGAATGCACAGGGTTTTGGCGGCGGCGAGGAATTCTTTACCTATCTCAAGGACAGCTTCGACGTTCTTTACAGGGAAGGCGAAACCGCGCCGAAGATGATGTCGGTCGGCCTGCATTGCCGGGTCGTCGGCCGCCCCGGCCGCGCGGCAGCGCTGATCCGCTTCCTCGACTACATCGGACACCACGAACGCGTCTGGGTGCCGACGCGGCTGGAGATCGCGCAGCACTGGCACGCCAATCTGGCGCATCTGGCCGACAACGCATTCGATATTGGATGAGCCGATGCTCGGCGATGAAATCGTAAGCCGGATCAATCAGCTCGGGACGATTTCCGAGACACCTGAGCATCTGGCGCGGATCTTCCTTTCGCCTGAACATCGCATCGCGGCCGATCTCATCATGTCATGGATGAAGGATGCCGGCATGGCGGCGCATCTCGACGCCATCGGCAATGTCTGCGGCCGCTATGAAGGCGACCGGCCGGGGCTGCCATGCCTGATGCTGGGCTCGCATTACGACACCGTGCGCGACGCCGGCAAATGGGATGGGCCGCTCGGGATCATCACCGCGATTGCCTGTGTCGCCGATCTGAACCGGCGGGGCGTGCGGTTGCCGTTTGCGATCGAAATCGTCGGTTTCGCCGACGAGGAGGGGGTACGATTTTCCTCCACGCTGCTCGGCAGCCGGGCCATCGCCGGAACTTTTGACGAAAGCGTGCTCAACACGCGCGATTCAGCCGGGCTCACCATGCGCGACGCCATGGTGGCATTCGGGCTCGACCCGGCCAAAATCGGCGCGGCTGCGCGCGCCCGCGGCGAACTGCATGCCTATGTCGAGCTGCATATCGAGCAGGGGCCGGTGCTAGAGCAGCAGAACCTGCCCGTTGGCGTGGTCACGGCAATCGCTGGCGCCACGCGGCTGGCGGCGAACCTCTCCGGCATGGCCGGCCATGCTGGCACGGTGCCAATGGCGCTGCGGCGCGATGCGCTGGCGGGCGCCGCCGAATGCATCGTCGCGGTCGAGGCGTTCTGCAAGGCGGATGACGCCGGGCTGGTCGGTACGGTTGGCATCATCAACGCAATGCCGGGCGCCACCAACGTCATTCCGGGGCGGGTATCCTTCACGCTGGACATTCGTGCGCCGGCGGATGCCCACCGCAAGCTTGCGGTGGCGGAGATCGTGGGGTGGATCGAGGCGATTGCGAAACGGCGCGAACTGTCGCTGCAGATCGACGTCACCCACGAAAACCGTACCGTGCCCTGCGCGCCATCGCTGAAAGCGCAGATGGCGGAAGCGGTTGCCGCCGAAGGCTATGGCGTGTTCGAACTGCCGAGCGGGGCGGGGCATGACGGCATGGCGATGATCGACATTGCTGACGTCGCCATGCTGTTCGTGCGCTGCCGCGGCGGCATCAGCCATAACCCGGCCGAGCATGTCGAGATCGCCGATGCCGACGCCGGCGCACGCGTGCTGCTGCGGCTGATCGAGAATTTTCGGCCGGGGAGCCAAACCAGGGAAGCAGGCGGGGGCCAAGATCGAGCAAGATGACAATTCGATGACAGGCCACCGTGCTTTGGCGGAGAGACGAATCAATCCTGTTTGGGTACCAACGCGTGACCTCGAAGATCAGGACATCGATCATCCAAGCCATGAATAGCGATATTTCATTTCCGTCACATCGCGAATACCGATTTTATCAGGGACAGTTTGCGAGCCTCGTCGCCAACGGTATTCAGGCGGTCAATTTTCTCGGCGACCGGTTCCTGAGAAAAGCGCATCGCCTGTCGCTGGGAATCGATGAATTGTACCGGCACGCAGTCGACAGCGCATTTTCTCCGCAGGAAGCCTTTCTCGTCACGGGGGCGCCGCACGCAACCGCCTATTATCCGCGGGACTTCGCGTGGTTTTATCCCGATGTTCTCGATCCCGAAACCATCATGGATTCTGACGATGCCATCCGTCGGGTTCGCTTGCTCGAAAAAAGCGTCCGGCTGATGTTGGAGGCCGTGCGCTCCAATGTTGTCACGACCACCATTATTCCGGCCGGCCGCGACCGCTACATCGGCATCAATTACTTTTCGCTGCCTTCGGATACGCTGCTGGGTATCCTCGCAGGCCTCGAGCAAATCATCAGTGCAGATCAAAGGACATCTTCGTATCTGGCGATGTCGCAAGGCGCGCACGCCGGCCGTCTGTTGCTCGCCGAGTATCGCGGGGATCTGAAGAAGGCGATACTTCAACTTGCGGAAGCGCTGGAGCCGTTCGAGGACGGCGGCGTCACGGCTTTGCTGTGTGACGTAACCGCACCGCGCTCTGCGGCAACCGATACCCGCGCCGAACGCAGGCGTTTTGTCACCAATGCATGCGTTTACGCGACTTTTCTCCGCGGGATAAAACTTGGGGTGATCGACCGGGTCGAGCTGGAAGCCGTGCTCGGACGCGAACTCTCGCAATACAAAAAGGAGCTGCTCCGGCTGTTCGGCAGGCCCGGCTACATCAGGCATGCCTTGCACGCCGGCAGCGAACCGCCGGTGTTTTCCATTGCGCTCGATTTCGTCAACGTGCACCAGGGATTTTGGGATTTGAGCGACGAGGCCGAACGCGCGTTGTTCGCGGCAACGACGGATTTGATACTCGCCGAACCGCGATTTCGAATACCTGGCACCTCTCACTTCCTGGTATCCGTGGACAACCCGCTGAACAAGCTGATCCACAAGATTGCAGCGCCCGCCTATCAGGGACGTTCGTCCTGGCCGACGTTTAACGTCGAATTCGCCGATCGCATGCTGGAGTACGATGAACACTCCGGCACGCATAGATACAGATCCTGCGCGCAGGACATTTTGCGCGACATTCGTACCGCGACCGAAACGCACGGCGGATATCAGGAGCTCTTATCCGAAAACGGTCAGAAGTATCGCACATGGGCCTATCAGGGCGCGGTCGCTCACTCCTGGTTTCCGCGTTTTCTGTCGGTCTGGCGGCGGGCTTTCGGGACCCCGCTGCTTAGCGGCAACTAGACCGCCTCATTTCTTGTCGAGAGTTGCACCGCGGGCCAATGCGGCCGCGGTCTCAAGCCCGACGTGGCGCACGAGCGGGTCGGCGTGGCGGTGAACCAGCCACCACTCCGCGCCTTGCCTGCGATAGACCAGCGTCACCCGCAGCGACCAGTCCTGGTCCGGCAAGCCGCCGACCTCGCCGTGCTCACGCTCGATCACTGCAAGGACGACCAGGTCGCCCGACGCGTAGGATTGGACCAGTTCGACTTTGGCGTCGCCGTTTCTGAAATAGCTGGCGAGCCGCGCCAGCCGCTCGGGACTCATGTCAAAACCCCGGCTGGGTTCACCGCCAAACGGCTGCATCAGGGTAAAATCGTCAGCGATGCGCGTCAGGCCGGCCCATTTGTCCATGTCGCCGCGCATGAAAGCCGAAGCCCGAGCCTCGGACTTCCGGACCAGATCGACAAGCTCCTGCTCCGAAACTGCCGACGTCGGCTCCTGTGCGGCGCTGGCCGACAGCGGCATGGCGAGTGCGGCCTTCAGCGCCAAGCGCCTCCAGCGCTTCGATTGGATCATTTCGGTGTCTTTCCATTCGGGTTGGGCCGGCAACTGGCCGGCGGTGCTACCCAAATCCCACTTCAATGATACTGAATCCAGTGATATGATTTCAGCATTATGCTGAACCAGACTGACCTATCCCGGATCGATCTCAACCTGCTCGTGCTGTTCGAAATCGTCTTTCAGGAGCGGCATGTCGGCCGGTCGGCGGAGCGGCTGCATCTTTCGCCGTCCGCGATCAGCCATGGTCTTGGACGCCTGCGAACGCTGCTCGGCGATCCGTTATTCCTGAAAACTCCGAAAGGTGTCGTGCCCACGGAACGCGCCTCCCAACTCGCAACCTCGGTGTCTGAAATTCTCGCGCGTGTCCGCGGGGTGGTTTCGACAGCGACGCCGTTTGATCCGCGGCATTCGACGCGCCGTTTCGTCATTGGCGCGCCGGATGGCGTGTCGTCGGTCATTCTGCCTTCGCTGCTGGAGACGTTGCGTAGGGTGGCGCCGGGCGTCGATGCAGGCATCCGGCAGCTTCTTCCGGTGCAAGGCTTCACCGCTCCTCATCTGGCGTGGAAGGATGCGTTGAAGGAGCTCGAAGACCGGACGACGGATATCGCAATCATTCCCTTCGACGATATTCCGGTCCGTTTCCATAAACAGAAGCTCTACGAGGAGGAGTTCGTCATCGCCGTTAGGAAGGGGCATTCGTTCCAGCGTAATCCGACCCTCAAGCGCTACTGCGAGATGGAGCATCTCGTCGTTTCGCATACCGGCGATGTTACCGGATTCGTGGATGTTGAGCTTGCCAAGAAAGGGGCGGCGCGGCGCGTTGCCCTGACCGTGCCGAATTTCAATTTCGCACTTTCGGTGCTGGCCGAAACCGAGATGGTTTCCGCGCTGCCGAGACGGTTCGTGGAGATATATGGCGCCCGCTTCAACGTCGTTGCCGTCAAGGCGCCGCTGCCGCTGCCGCGTTTCTCGATCAACGTCGTCCTTCCGCAAGTGGCGATGATGGATGCCGGCCTTGCCTGGCTGGTCCAGTTGTTGGGAAAGGTGCGAACGGGAAATGACAGATCGTCCGTTCTTCGATCGGGTAAGCGCAACCGCAGCATGCACAGCTAATGGGCAACTGCTCGCTCGTGATGCGTTCGATGAAGGCGAGCCGAGATCGGCATCCGCGAGTAACAGACTGACAATATGATTGATTTTCTCCAGACCGATCGCCTGGCGCCATTGTACACAATGGCATGGGCCTTGCTTGACTTCTCCCGAAGAGTTCTCTCGTTCGGGGCGCGTACGTCATGGCGAACTCAGCAAAGCTCGCAGCAGAGCCGGAGCCGATCGAGCTCGACTGGGCGGCGACCGCGCTCCTCATCATCGACATGCAGCGCGATTTCATGGAGCCGGGCGGATTCGGCGAGACGCTCGGCAATGACGTCAGCCAGCTTGCACGAGCGGTAAAACCGATCGCCTCCGTGCTGGATGCGGCGCGCGCGGCCGGCATGCTGGTTATTCATACCCGCGAGGGCCATCTGCCCGATCTGTCGGACGCGCCGCCGGCCAAGGTCGAGCGCGGCGCGCCGTCTTTGCGTATCGGCGATCCCGGGCCGATGGGTCGCATTCTCATTCGCGGCGAGGCCGGCCACGACATCATTCCCGAATTGTATCCGCTCGACAGCGAGATCGTGATCGATAAGCCGGGCAAGGGCGCGTTCTACGCCACCGAGCTCGGCGACGTGCTGCAGCGCTACGGCATCGAGAATTTGCTGGTCTGCGGCGTCACCACTGAGGTCTGCGTCAACACCACGGTGCGCGAAGCCAATGATCGCGGCTATCGCTGCGTGGTGCTGGCAGATGGCTGCGCATCCTATTTTCCAGAGTTTCATGAGATGGGCCTGAAGATGATCAAGGCCCAGGGCGGCATCTTCGGCTGGGTCTCGGACTCGGCCGCGGTGCTGGAGGCACTTTTACCGGAGATTCCAAGGTCGGCAGTAGCGGGGGGATTACGATGAGCACGGGCACGACGGAGACTGCAGGCACATCCACTTTCAAGCCGGCGCTGTGGACGCCGGGCGACTGGAACGCGCTGTTCGGTTTCGGCACCAACATCCTCGTCAACATGCTGGTGCTGACCGGGTTGTTGCGCTTCGTGCTCAAGATGCCTGACAGCATCGTGTTCGGCCGCATCCTGCCGGCGCTCGGCCTGATGATGTGCCTGTCCACCTTCTATTATGCGTATCTCGCCTACAAGCTCGCGCAGAAGACCGGCCGTAACGATGTCTGCGCGCTGCCGTCGGGCGTCAGCGTGCCGCACATGTTCATCGTCACCTTCGTGATCATGCTGCCGATCACGCTCAAGACGGGCGATCCGATCAAGGGCTGGTCGGCAGGTCTCGTCTGGGTGTTCTTCCAGAGTTTTATTCTCATGATCGGCGGGTTCATCGCGCCGTATATTCGCAAGATTACGCCGCGTGCGGCACTGCTCGGCACGCTCGCCGGTGTCTCCGTCACCTTCATCTCGATGCGGCCGGCGCTGGAAATGTTCATGACGCCGCAGATCGGGCTGGTGTGTTTTGCCATCATCCTGGTCGCCTGGTTCGGCGGCGTGAAGTATCCGAGAGGAATTCCAGCGGGTCTCGTCGCCATCGCGGCCGGCATGCTCATCGCCTGGGGTTCGAACCTGTTCGGTCTCGGCCTCGGTGGCCTGAGTCTGAAGGGCGTCGGCGATGCCTTTGCCAATTTCGGCTTCTCGGTGCCGCTGCCGGCCTTCGGCCTCGTCTTCTCCGGCTTCGAATTCCTCGGCATCATCCTGGTGACCGCGATCCCATTCGGCATCTACGACCTCGTCGAAGCCATGGACAATGTCGAAAGCGCGGAAGCGGCCGGCGACGAATATCCGACGACGCGCGTGCTGACCGCCGACGGCGTCGTCAGCCTGATCGGCTGCCTAATGGGCAATCCCTTCATCAACGCTGTTTATATCGGCCATCCCGGCTGGAAGGCGATGGGCGGCCGGATCGGCTATTCGGCGGCGACCGGCATCATGGTGGTGCTGCTGAGCTGGTTCGGCATCATCTCGGTGCTGCTGGCGCTGGTGCCCGTGGTCGCGATCTCGCCGATCCTGCTCTATATCGGCATGCTGATCGGTGCGCAGGCGTTCCAGACCACGCCGGCCAAGCACGCACCCGCGATCGTGCTGGCGCTGACGCCGCATCTCGCCGCATGGGCAAAACTGCAGGTCGACACCATGCTCGGCTCGACGATATCAGCGGCCCAGTCGGTCGGCGGACTTGCCGCCGACAAGGCGGATGCAGTGAAGACTGCCGCGATTGCAGCGCTGCCGCAGCAGGGCGTGCTTTATCACGGGCTCGAAGTGATGGGCGGCGGCTCGATCCTCGCCGGCCTCGTGCTGGGCGCGATCGGCGTGTTCGTGATCGAACGCGATTTTCTTAAAGCCTCTGCCTTCGCGCTGGCCGGCGCCGTCATGACCTATTTCGGCTTCATGCACGGCGAAGCCGTCGGTATCGGTGGCGGGCTCGGCGTCACGCCGGGGGTGGCGCTGGCTTATGTGGTGATGGCCGGGGGCCTGTTCGCACTGGCGAAGACGAGTCCGAGCGTGGATTACAGCGCGCAAGTGCCAGCGGCAGCGCCAGCGGAGTAGCGGGCTGTCGCGTTCCCCGGATGCTGCGCAGCGCGCCGCTTGCGGCGTGATGCGCTGCTGATCCGGGGTCCACGCTTTGCGGCTGTGGGTCCCGGCTCTGCGGAGCAGCGTTGCCGGACGATGCTTCGCATCGCCTAGGCTGCACCGCGTCCGGGACAGGAGGCATTCCTTACCCCTTCACAAACGCCAGCATTGTGCCGTTGCCTTCAGCCGGTGGCACCACCACGCCGCCAGCGCTTTTCACGCCGGTCGCGCCCAGCACCTTCTGCGCCGCCGCGACATCGGCCACGATCACGAGCCCCGCGCCACCGCGTTCGGGCAGGCCGGCCAGCGATACGTTCGCGTAGCGCTTGCCGAGCTGGTCCTTGGTCAGGAACACGAAGTCGGCACGATCGCCTCCCGAGGGTACCGCGATAGCGCCATCGGACTCGTTGCGAACGTCACGATCGATCAGTTTGGACATAAGCGCGGCCTCCTTGGCCGGCTCCGGCGCGACGATCAGCACCTGCTTCAGGCGCTTGGCGCCGTTGGCATGCTTCATCAGTTCGGGAATCCAGACCGTCTCGCGCGTCTTGTGCTGGCAGGCAAAGATGCGCAGGCCGCCCGGCGCTTCCACCGTCGGCCATTGAAAGGTCCGGAACCTGGCTTCGGATTCCGTGCCATCCGGCAGCGTCACCGGCCGCTCGAAATCCGTCGGGCCAACAGGGACATAACCGCGCGCGAGAATTTCTTCCGCGCCCCGCGCCGAATCCACGGCGGTGAAGGCGATACGCTCGATGCCTTCACCGCTCTTTTCGAGAAACGCCCGCGCTGGCTCATTATGTTCAGTCGGCCTGAGCACGCCGAGCAATTCCATATAATCAGGGTCGAACATGATGGTGTAGTTGCCCGATCCCATATGCGCGCTGTGGGTGCCGCGCGGCGATACGGTGAAGCCCAGCCGCTTGTAATTCTCGGCCGCCTTGTCGAGATCCTTCACCATGACCACGGCGTGATCGATTCCGATGACGTTTTTGAGTGCCACTCTGTTATTCCTTGAGGCTGATTAGCGGGCTAAACTAAGCAGAACGATCAGTTGCCTGCAAGAAAGGATACCGATGAATAAGAGTAACGTCCGCTGGCCCAATTCGCTGTGGGCGGCGATGACGCCATCGGGGCCTGAATTGCCCGAACTGACCGGCACGCAGCAGGCGGACGTGATCGTGATCGGCGGCGGCTTCACCGGCCTTTCCACCGCGCTGCATCTGCGCGAAGCGGGCGTCGATGTCGCGATCGTCGAGGCAGCGGAACCGGGATGGGGTGCATCGGGCCGCAACAACGGCCAGGTGATCCCGACGCTGTCGCGGCCCGATCCGGAGGACATTGTTGCGAAGCACGGCGAGGCGGGAGAGCGTTTTGTCGGCATGCTGCGCGACAGTGCTTCGTATCTGTTCGACGTGACAAGGCGCTACAACATCGATGCCGAAGGGGAACAGGCCGGCTGGGTTCAGCCTGTGCATTCGCCCGGCCGCATCAAGATCGCGGAGCGGCGGGTGCGGCAATGGTCGAAGTTCGGCGCGCCGGTTGAGTTGCTGTCGCGCGAACAGACGCGGGACATGCTCGGGTCCGATGCATGGTTCGGCGGTTTCTGGAACAGGACCGGCGGCCACATCAATCCGCTTGCGCTGGCCCGCGGCCTCGCGCGCACCGTGCTCGAACTCGGCGCTCGCATCTATGCGCGCTCGCCGGCAGAAAGCTTTGAGCGCCGGAACGACCGCTGGGTGGTGAAGACGGCAAAGGGCGAGATTTCCGGCCGCGCGCTTGTCGTGGCAACCAACGCCTACAGCGGCGAATTTTCGAAGTCGCTTGTGCCTGACATCGCGCGCGAGGTGATGCCGGTGCTGTCCTGGCAGATGGCAACGCAGCCGCTGTCGGATAATGTCCGCAAGACCATCATTCCCGGCCGGCAGGCGATGTCGGACACCCACGGCGAACTCTATTTCGCGCGCTATGACGCCCGAAACCGCCTCGTCACCGGCGGCGCGGTGGTCGGCCCCGGCAACAAGGTGGAGCGGATCAAGGCGCGCGTCACGGAGCGTTTACAGCGGCTGTGGCCGCAGATCGGCGAGGTCTCGTTCGATTACGTCTGGAACGGCTATGTCGGCATGACCACGGATTTCCTGCCGCGCATTCACAAGCTCGGTCCCAACGCCTATGGCTGGACCGGCTGCAACGGCCGCGCCGTGGCGCTGACGATCCCGCTCGGCAATGAACTCGCCAAGGCCGTCCGCGGCGTGCCGGAAAACGAGCTGGCGCTGCCGTTTACCGGGCCGGTGCCGATCGTGGGCCACGGCATTTTGCGCAAACTGGCCCCGCTGATGCTGCTGGTCTACCGCCGCCGAGATGCGAGGGAGATGGCCTGAACTTCTCCTTCTCCCCGCAAGAGCGGAGAGGGAGAAGCTACACCGCCGCTGTATCGTGCTCCCTCGCAAACTCCCCACCCGGAATCGAATCGAGCAGCGCCCGCGTGTAAGCGTGCTGCGGGTTGCCGAACACTTCGCCTGCGAGCCCGTGCTCCACCACTTCTCCGTCCTTCATCACGGCGACGAGGTCGCAGATTTGTGCGGCCACACGCAGATCATGCGTGATGAAGACGATGGAGAGCCCCAGCCGCTGGCGTAATTCAGCAAGCAACTTCAGCACCTGCGCCTGCACGGAAACATCGAGCGCCGACACCGGCTCGTCCGCGACCAGCACATCCGGCTTCAGCGCCAGTGCCCGCGCCAGCCCGATGCGCTGGCGCTGGCCGCCGGAGAATTCATGGGGATAGCGATCGGCAGAGGAAGGATCGAGCCCGACCAGCGCGAACAGTTCTTTGGCATCCGCAATCGCCTGCGCGCGCGGCGTGCCGTGCACGATCGGGCCCTGCGCCACCAACTCGGCCGCCTTGCGGCGCGGATTGAGCGAAGCGAACGGGTCCTGGAACACCATCTGGATATGGCGCGTCTCGCGGCGGACTTTTTCGCGCGTCATCTTCGCCCAGTCATTGCCATCGAGCACGATCGACCCGCTGTCCGGATCGATCAGCCGCACGATGCAGCGCGCCAGCGTCGATTTGCCCGAGCCGGATTCGCCGACGATGCCGAGCGTTGCGCCACGCGGCAGGCTGAGCGACACGTTCTTCACGGCCGGCGTCACCCGCGCACCGCGTCCCAAAAAGCCGCCGGTGCGATAGGTTTTCGAGACATCCTCAATCGTCAGGATATTGTCGGCTGCGAGCGCACGCGGCGGCGGCGCCTTCAGCGGCGGGACGGCGGCAATGAGCTGTTTGGTATAGGCATGCTGCGGATGGTGCAGCACGTCGGTTGCCATTCCCTGTTCGACGATGACGCCGTGCTGCATCACCACCACGCGGTCGGCGATCTCGGCGACCACGCCGAAATCATGGGTGATGAACATGACCGCTGTTCTGCGGCGCTGCTGCAGGTCGCGGATCAATTTCAGGATCTGCGCCTGCGTGGTGACGTCGAGCGCGGTGGTCGGCTCGTCCGCGATCAGCAGTTTTGGATCGAGCGCCAGCGCCATCGCGATCATGGCGCGCTGGCGTTGTCCGCCGGATAGCTCGTGCGGGTAGGCTTTCGCCGCTACCTTGGGATCGGGAATCCGCACGTCCGCGAGCAGGGCCAGCACCTTCGCGCCGATCTCGGCTTTTGACAATTCGGTATGGATCGAGAACATCTCGGCGATCTGGTCGCCGATGGTACGCAGCGGATTGAGCGCCGTCATCGGCTCCTGGAAGATCATGGCAATGCCGGCGCCGCGCACCTCGCGCATTTGGGCAACGGATGCCGCGCAGAGATCGCGGCCTTCGAACAGTGCCCGGCCACCGTCGATCGTCACTTCATTGGGCAACAGCCGCATGACGGCATTCGCCATCATCGATTTGCCGGAGCCGGATTCGCCGACCACGCAGAGGATTTCGTTGGACGCGATCTCCAGCGACACATCCCGGAGCGCATGCGTCCGATCAGCGCCGCGGGGCAGGCGGACGCTCAAATGCTCGAGCGAGAGGATGGCTTCTTGCTCGCTCATCGCCCCTTCAGCCTCGGATTGAGCGCGTCGTTGAGCCCTTGGCCGACCAGCGACACCGCGAGCACGGTGACCAAAATGGCGAGGCCGGGGATCGCGGAGACGTACCATTGCAACCGCAGCACGTCGCGGCCGAGGCCAATGAGATTGCCCCAGGACGCCACATTGGGATCGGACAGCCGCAGGAAGGCCAGCGCGCTTTCGAGCAGGATCGCGACTGCCATCACCACGCTGGCATAGACGATGACCGGCGGCAGCGCATTGGGCAGGATTTCGCCGAAGATGAGCTGGATGTTTTTCATCCCCAGCGTCCGGCCGGCCTGGACGAATTCGCGGTTGCGCAACGACAGGAATTCCGCGCGGGTCAGCCGCGCCGGCGCCGGCCATGACACCACGCCGACCGCGATGGTGACGGTGGTCAGCGTCGAGCCGAACACGGCGACCAGCACCAGCAGCAGCACGAAGTTCGGCAGCGTCTGGAACGCCTCGGTGATCCGCATCAGCACGTTGTCGACCCAGCCGCCATAATAGCCGGCGAAGGCACCGACGAGGATGCCGATCAGGATAGCGATTGCCGTGGCGACGCCACCGATCAGGAGCGAGATGCGCGCGCCATAGAAAATCTGCGCGGCGATATCGCGGCCCGAATTGTCGGTGCCGAGCAGAAAGCGTGGATTGGAGAACGGCCAGATTAGCGGGCGGCCGGCCAGCGCCAGGGGATCACGTGGATAGAACCAGCCGGCCGAGATCGCCATCGCAATCACGATCACGAGCAGGATCAGGCCTGCGACCGCGGCGGGACTTCTGAAATAGCGCTTGACCGCATCCATCGCGTTAACCCGCCGTGATGCGCGGATCGAGCCGCGCATAGATCAGGTCGACGACGAAGTTGACTGATATCACAAGCAGCGCCGAGACGAACACGATGCCGAGCAGCGTATTGAGGTCGCGCTGCACCACCGATTCATAGGCCAGCCGCCCGAGGCCGGGCAGCGAGAACACGCTTTCGACCACCACCGATCCGCCCAGCATGGTGCCGGCCTGCAGCCCGATCAGCGTCACCATCGGCAATAGCGCATTGCGCAGCACGTGCCGCGTCACCACGCGGGTCTCGTCGAGGCCTTTTGCGCGCGCGGTCCGGACATAATCGAGGTTGAGCACTTCCAGCATCGAGGCGCGCATGATGCGCAGGTAGATCGCGAGGAAGATCAGCCCGAGGGTGAGCGTCGGCAGCACCAGGTGGCTTGCAATGTCGAATACGCGCCAGATGCCGGTTCGCACCGTGCCGATGTCCTCGAACCCGCCGGGCGGCAGCCATTGCAGGTAAACGGAAAATACCACGATCGCCATCAGACCGAACCAGAACGACGGCGTCGCATAGAAGATCAGTCCGAGGGTGGAGATCAGCGTATCCGGCCACCGGTTGACGGCGCGGGCGGCGATCACGCCGAACACAAGCCCGAAGAAGAACGCGAACGACAGCGACGCGGTCATCAAGAGGATCGTCGGCGGCAGCCGCTCCAGGATGACCGACGCCACCGGCTTGCCGTAGATCGAGGAAAAACCGAGATCGAGCCGCACCAGCCGCCAAAGGTAGTTGCCGAGTTGCGCCGGGATCGAGAGGTCGAGCCCGTAGAATTTTCGCAGCTCCTTGGCGGTCGCGGCGTCGCCGCCGCCCATCTGCGCCATCATCGCGTCAACAGTGTCCCCCGGTGCGAACTGCAGCAGCAGAAACACGCCGATCAGGATCAGGATCAGGGTCGGGATCGAGGCGGCGAGCCGCCGCCCCGCTAGGCCAAGGATGCGCATAGACCTATCTTGGCGGATAAGGTGTCAGGCGGAAAGCCAAAGATCGTGCCAGCTCGCCGAGCCCCAGCGCGGGGTGTTGGAGTGGTTGCGTGCCTTTGCCGTAATCGTGGTGACGAAAATCTGCTCGATCGGCATCCAGACCGGCAGCTCCGTATTCACCTCCTTGACGAACTGGGCATAGAGCGCCTTGCGCTTGGCCGGATCGACTTCGGTCGCGGCGTCGTCGATGGTCTTGTCGACGTTCTTGTCTTCCCAACCCCACTGGTTGGTCCAGGGCGCGCCCTTCGGCTGACCCGAGCGGTACCAGACCGTGGTCGAGACGGCAGGGTCGTTGCGGTACTGGTGCCAGCCGGTCGCGATATCGAAGGCGTGCTCGTCATAGACCTGCTTGAGAAAGCCGCCGCCGTCGTTGCGGACGATCTCGACGGGAATGCCGATCTCGCCAAGCGACTGCTGGATGAAGGTCGACCACAGCGAGATGTCCTCGCCCCAGGGCGCGGGCAGCAGTTTCAGCGAGAACCGCGTGCCGCCGCGGCCTGCCTTGAAGCCGGCTTCGTCGAGCAGGGCTGCGGCCTTGGCCTTGTCGTAGGGGTATTGCGGCGTGTTCGCACCCGGATAGAAATCAGTCGAGGTCGAGGGGATCGGGCCTGTGCCGAGCTTGGCGAAATCGCCGAGAAAATTGTCGATGAAGAACGGGACGTTGATCGCATGCGCGATCGCGCGGCGAACCTTGATGTCGGACAATTCCTTGCGGCGGAAGTTGAACTCGAGCGTATTGGTGCGCGCGTTACCTTCATTGCCCTTGGTCGAGACGATGAAGCGCTTGTCCTTGCCGAGCCGCGCGAGATCCGAAATGGTCAGGCCTGAGAACGGCGAGTAATGCAGCTCGCCGGCCTCCATCTGTGCCGCAGCCGCTGCGCGATCGGTGATCACGCGCCAGACGATGCGATCGAGATAGGGCGCGTTCGGCCGCCAGTAATTCTCGTTTCGGTCGGCGATGATGTATTGTCCGCGCTCATATTTGACGAACTTGAACGGGCCGGTGCCGACCGGTGAAAGGTTAGTTGGATTCTGGCGGATGTCGCCGCTTTCATAGAGGTGCTTGGCCGAGACGTAGCCGAGGTCGGGCAGGGCGCGCAGCAGGAGATTGAGCGGCATCGGTCGCTCGTATTTGAAGATCGCGGTCTGCTCGTCCGGCGTTTCGACTGATGTGAGGAAGAGCTGCAGCGTCGATCCGTAATTGAGGATCTTCTTCCACATGTTCATGGCGGTGAATTCGACGTCGGCCGAGGTGAACGGTTTTCCGTCGTGCCAGGTGACGCCCTTGCGCAGCTTGAACGTCACGGTCTTGCCGTCGGGCGAGGCTTCCCAGCTTTCGGCGAGCACGCCGACCGGCTGGCCGTTGGCGTCGAGATCGACGAGGTTTTCCTGGATCTTGCCGCCGATGATGTAGACGCCGGTGGAAGCCTGAATGCTCGGATTGAGCTGGCGCTGCTCGGCGCCGTAATGGACGTTGAACACGCCGCCCTTGCGCGGCGTTTCCTGCGCGAAGGCCCGCATCGGATTGATCACGTTGGCCGCGATGGCCGCCGACGTCAGCAGCGCGGTGCGGCGATTGATCTCAAGGCGCGTCAAATCCATGCGAAATCTCCGGAGGTGATATTGATGGCGGACCGTTCAGGCGTCCGCCTTGAGGGGGATGTTACGATGGAAGGCGAACGCGAGTCATTTTCTAATCGCTGTGCGAAGCGGAAAATCCTTTCTGAAATCAACGTGCTTACCGCCTGTTCAGCCTGCTCAATTTTTCGGAAGGGCGCAAAAGGTTGCGGCTCGCCAGAATTGAATTTCTGGCATGCGCAGTCTGAGATTGTGGAAAAACTGCCCCGAAAAGGTGTCTGAAAGCCCTTAAAAACAGGGGCCCGGCGGCTTTGGAGGCCTAAAAACCAGCCAAAATTGGACGAATCACTTCAACTCGACTAGCGAGATAGCTGTGCAGAATGTCGGAAACCCTGTTTTTTAGGCGGTTTCCGCCATATCGTCGCCTGTGCCAGAATCAATGGAGCAACCATGGCTACCCAAATGTCTAAGTCGCAGCTGATCGAGAAGATCGCGACCACCACCGAAGTTTCGAAGAAAGAGGTCAAGGGCGTGATGGAAGCGCTCGTTGACGTCGGCCACAAGGAGCTCAAGAAGAACGGGGTATTCCTCGTCCCCGGCTTCGCGAAGTTCGTCGTGGTCAAGAAGCCCGCGACCAAGGCTCGTAAGGGCACCAACCCCTTCACGGGCGAGGAAATGATGTTCAAGGCCAAGCCGGCCCGCAAGATCGTCCGGGCCCGCCCGGTCAAGGCCGCCAAGGACGCGGTTTAAGAAAAGCGAGAAGGCCCCCGGCGACGGGGGCCTTTTTGTCTTGCGGGGCGCTGCGCCCAGCTAGGTTGACCTCATCCTGCGGAGCGCGGCAACGCCGCGCGTCTCGAAGGATGCAGCCCCTACGCTACACCACCGGCGAGCGGCCGCCATCGACATTGATGGCGGTGCCGGTGATGAACGATCCCTGCTCGGAGGCCAGGAAACACGCCAGGTTGGCGAATTCCTCCGCCGTGCCGATGCGCCCCAGCGGGGTGCCCTTGGCGAGGTTCTTGGCAAACACCTCGAAATCCATGTCGGGCGCCTGCGAGGCGTGCCGCTTCACCCATTGATCGCTCATGATCAGGCCGACCAGCATCGCATTGACCAGGATGTTGTGCTCGCCGCCTTCGCTCGCCATCACCTTGGTCAGCGCCATGCCGGCCGCCCGCGATACCGAGGTGGGCGCCGACGCCGCCGCCGGCGCCTTGGCGTAGGTATTGAGCACGTTGATGATGCGGCCCCATTTGCGCGCCTTCATGCCCGGCCAGACCAGCCTGGAGAAGCGGATCGCGGCAAACAGTTTGAGGTCGAGGTCTTCCTGCCAGGCTTCGTCGGAGATGTTCTCGAACGCCATCGTCCGCGCCGTGCCCACATTGTTGACGAGGACGTCGACCGGGCCGAGATCGGCGACGATCTTTTCGTGCGCATTCGCGATATCAGCCGCTTTTGAGACGTCGCAGACATAGTCGCGAACTTCCAGACCGTCCTTGATCAGCGGTTCCCGCGCGGCCTTGAGGTCCTGTGCGCCGCGCGCCAGCATCGCGACCCTGGCGCCGGAGGAGGCAAATCGCCGCACGACGGCGAGCCCAATCCCCCTGCTGCCACCAGTGACGACGGCGACGCGATCTTTCATCGTGACTTGCATGTTGTTCTCCCGCTCGCGGTCTTCCGTGCCGCTGGTTGGGCCGAAGGGTTGATCGGCTCGAAAGGCATCATGGTTCCGCGCGCCGGCAGGATCAAGCACGCCCTGTAACGCGCGCTCGCGTCCTCTGACGAACGCGTGAACGCCGGAAATACCATGCGGTTCGGTGGGCACTTCAGACAAGGATTTTTCCCGTTTGCCGCGGTCGGGAATGGCAACGTTGCTATTTTCTAAAGCGCCTTGTGAGGCTCGGCGGCCGGACCAAGATCAAACAGAACAAACAATGGAGTCCAGGAGACCACCATGGGCCTGCAACAAGCAAAACTCGAATCGCTTCCCTTCGTCACGGCCGAACTGAACTATCTCGCGCCGACACCGGGAAAGCCCCGCACCTACGCCTTCGATCCGCCGCCGGGCGAACCCAAATCAACCGCGCTGCCCGAACCGCACAACGTCCCGATCTTCGATGCGCGCCTGATCGCCGGCAACCTCTCGCTGGACCGCGAAGGTTTTGCGCTGGTCCGCCATCCCACCATCGTCAAGGATTTCTATGACGATAAGGAAGTGAGAGGCGTCTACTATCCCGCCGTGGAGGCCTTCCTGAAGGCAACGCTCAAGGCCGATCGCGTTGTCATCTTCGACCACACCGTGCGCAAGCGCGTCCAGGGCGCCGCGGATGTCAGGGGCGCCGGGCCGCGCCAGCCGGCCACGCGCGTCCATGTCGACCAGACGGATAAATCAGGCGCCAACCGCGTTCGCGAACATCTGCCCGTCGAGGCCGACGAACTTCTGAAGGGACGCGTGCAGGTCATCAATGTCTGGCGGCCGATCCGCGGGCCCTTGCGCGATACGCCGCTTGCGATGTGCGACGGCCAGACGGTCGAGGCGGGCGATCTCATTGCCTCCGATCTGATCTATCCGAACCGCAGTGGCGAGACCTATTCCGTAAAATACAATCCGAACCATCGCTGGTACTACATTCCGGAAATGAGGACTGACGAGGCGCTGCTGCTGAAGTGCTACGATTCCGCAACCGACGGCCGCACGCGGTTCGGGCCGCATACCGCCTTCACCGATCCGACCACGCCGGCCGACGCAGCCCCGCGCGAAAGCATCGAGCTCAGGACATTGGTGTTCCACCGGAACTGATCGTCGCAAGCGGGAGGATTCGCGTTCCCACCCTATTGGTGATACCTCGCCCCAAGACAGTTTTGGGGCGAGACGGCTCATGGACGGCAAGGCCGATGACGCGGGGATAAACATCCGCGCACTGATTTTTGCGCTTCTGGCGCTGGCCTGCGGCCACATGCTGTCGACGCTGCTGCGGACGATTCCGGCGATCAGCCTCGACGTGATGGCGGCCGACTTCCGCACCGCCCCGCAGACGCTGGCGAGCCTCACCTCGATCTACCATTTCGCCTTCGCCGCATCGCAGATCCCGGTCGGCGCCGCGATGGATCGCTTCGGCGTCCGGCCAGTTTCCCTGAGCCTGCTCGCGGGAACCATCGTCGGCGCGCTGGCGTCGGGGCTCGCCACCGGGCCGGAGGGCTTTCTGTTCGGGCAGTTCCTGCTCGGCGTCGCCACCTCGGGCATGCTGATGTGCCCGATGACGCTGGCTGCAAAACAGATGTCGGCGGCGCGGTTCGGCCTGTGGTCCGGGATCATCCTGTCGATCGGCAATATCGGCATGCTGCTGTCGGCGAGCCCGCTGGCCTTTGTCGTCGAACTCTGGGGATGGCGCGCGGGTTTCTGGATCTCCGCGGGCTTTGGTGCCGTGGTGGCGATTGCCGTGTTTGCACTGGTTCCGAAACAGCCGGCTGCGCACGCGGATAATTCCTCGCCGCTGTCGCAAATGGCTGAGGTCCTTCGAATCGGCCTGTCGCGTCCGCTTCGCGGCTTAATCGCGCTGGCGCTGGTCTCGCTGGCGGCCACGCTGGTGTTGCGCGGATTGTGGGGCGGCCCATGGCTGATGGAGATCAAGGCGCTTGGCCGGATTGAAGCAGGCAATGCGCTTGGCCTGTTCACGCTCGCGTTGATCGCCGGACCGGTGCTGGTGGGAATCCTCGATCGCACCATCGGCCACCGGCGCGAGCTGCTGGCCGCTGCCCATTCCCTCGTAGCCTTGTTGCTCGTCCTGATGGCCGCCGGCGCGCCGCATTATCCGCTGTCGGAACTGTTGGGCGTGACCGCATTGCCGCCGCTATTTGACGGCGTGCTCCTGGTGCTGATCGGCCTCGCTATCTCGGCACAGCCGCTGCTCTTCGGCATGACACAACAACTGGCCGGCGCGCAGAATGCCGGCAAAGCCTTGTCCGCGATCAACCTCGCGTTCTTCCTTGGCGCCGCGCTGATGCAATCCACGACGGGGGTGGTCGCGACGATCTTCGGCCTTCCTGCAGTGCTGCTATTCATGGCCGCGACCTTGATCGTCGGGACGATTGTGTTTTTGATGTACACCTGACCTCTGGATGGATTTGTGCATGTACCCGGATCCGAACTCGTCCTCGCAAAAAATGTACGACCGCGCACTGGCGAGCCTGCCCGGCGGCAACACCCGCACCACCGTGTTCATGAAGCCCTATCCGATCTACGCCGCGCGCGGCGAGGGTTGCCGGGTCTGGGATCTCGACGGCAACGTCTACATCGACTGCATCAACAATTTCACGTCGCAGATCCACGGCCACGCCCATCCTGCCCAGATCAAGGCGGCGACTGCTCAATTGGCGTTGGGGTCCGCATTCGGTCTGCCGACCGCGTCCGAGGTTGATCTCGCCGAACTTTTGGTGTCGCGTTTGCCGTCGGTCGAACAAGTCAGGTTTGCCAATTCCGGCACCGAGGCCGTGATGATGGCGCTGAAGGCGGCACGGGCGCATACCGGCCGTCCCAAGATCGCCAAATGCGAGGGCGCCTATCACGGCTCCTATGACTATGCCGAGGTGAGCCTGGACCCCACGCCGGAAGCCTGGGGCCGCAACGCGCCGGTATCGGTCGCCTATGCCAAGGGCACGCCCGAAAATGTGCTGGCCGACGTCGTCACCATTCCCTTCAACGACACGGAGGCGGCCGTCAGCCTGATCCGCGAGCATGGCGAGGGGCTCGCCTGCGTGCTCGTCGATCCAATGCCGAACCGTGCCGGCCTCGCACCGGCGGACCGGGCCTATCTGGAGGCGTTGCGAAACGTGACACGCGAGGTCGGCGCGCTGCTGATCTTCGACGAGGTGATTACGTTTCGCCTGGGCTATCGCGGCGCGCAGGGCCTCTGGAACATCGCCCCCGACCTGACCACGCTGGGAAAAATCATCGGCGGCGGCTTTCCGGTCGGCGCGATCGGCGGCCACAGGGACGTCATGGCGGTGTTCGATCCGCGCTCGGGCAAGCCGGCGCTGCCGCATGGCGGCACGTTCTCCGCCAATCCCGTGACGATGCGGGCAGGGATCGCTGCAATGGAGTTGCTCGACGATGCGGCGTTTGCGCGGCTGGATGCGATGGGTGAGGCGGTTCGCTCCGGCATCGACGCCGCGTTCAAGCGCCACGGCGTGCCCGGCGGCACGGTGGGCTTGGGTTCGCTGCTCAAGATTCATTTCGCCGATCGGCCGGTCCGCGACTATCGCTCGGCCTATCTGAGCGACGAGGAAGCGCGGCGTCAGGCGGTTTTCAATCGCGCATTTCTCAATTACGGCGTGCTGGCTGCGGGCAACGGGTTGATGGCCTTGTCGACCCCGATGACGGATGCCGATATACATGCGATCATTGACGCAGCATCGGGCGCGCTTGAAGAAGTCGCACGCACGCTTTAATTGGCCTCGTAGGATGGGTGGAGCGCAAGCGATACCCATCAGCGCCAGCGCATGATAGTGATGGGTTTCGCAAGGGCTCTACCCATCATACGAAACGAATAACAACGGCTCCGAATGTCCGCCAAGATCGATCCCATCACGCGCTCCGTCGTCCAGCACCGGCTCAGTTCGATCGTGAAAGAGATGGGCGAAGCCATGCTTCGCACCTCCTATTCGCAGATCCTCAATTCCAGCCGCGATTTTTCGCTGGCGATCTGCGACACCGCAGGCCGCCTGATCGCGCAGGCCGATCACCTGCCGGTTCATGTCGGTGCGCTGCCGTGGGCGACGCTCGCGGTCGAGGAGCGGTTCAAGGACGTGCAACAAGGCGACGTCATCCTGCTCAACGATCCCTATCACGGCGGCAGTCATCTGCCCGATCTTACCGCCTTCGTGCCGGTCTTCGCCGGCGACAAGCGTCTGCTCTGGACCATCGTCCGCGCGCATCAGAGCGATATCGGCGGCGCCACCCATGGCGCCTATAATCCCGCCGCCACCGAGATCTATCAGGAAGGCCTGCGCGTCCCGCCGATCAAGCTCTATGAGGCCGGCAAGCTGCGCGACGATTTGCTCGATCTCTTGGCGCTGAACATTCGTAACCCCCGCGAGTTCCGCGGCGACCTTGCCGCGATGCTCGGCGCGGCCCATCTCGGCGAGCGACGGCTGTCGCGGCTGTTTGCCGAGTTCGGCGCGCCGGTGGTGGAGGCCGCCATGGAGGCGATCCTTGATGCTACGGAGCAGCAGACGAGGGCTGTCGTCTCGACCTGGAAGGATGGCGTCTTCCACGGCGAGGCGTTTCTCGACGATGACGGCCATGGCCGCACCGACATCCGCATCGCAGCGAAGGTGACCAAGAAGGGCAGCGACGTCGAAGTCGATCTCTCCGAGTCCGATCCGCAATCCACCAGTTTTGTGAACTCCTCGCACGCCAATATGCAGGCGGCGGTTGCGATGGCCTTTGCCTATCTGATCGACGCGGAAATCCCCAAGAACACGGGCGCGCTGCGGCCGCTGAAGGTGATCGCGAAGCAAGGCACGGTGGTGTGGGCTGATCCGGGCCGGCCGGTGACGCTGTGCACCAGCCATCCCTCGAATGAAATCGTGGAAGCCATCGTGAAGGCGCTGTCGGCGTCGTGCCCGGAACGCGCGATGGCGGGCTGGAGCCGCCGGTTCCGGATCGCGATCCAGGGCGAAGACCCGCGCACCGGAAAAAGCTTCATCTGGCACCTGTTCCAGGCGCGGCCCGGCGGTGGTGCGTCGTCGGGCGGCGACGGCTGGTCGTCGATCGGCGAATGGCATTCGGTCGGCGGGCTGAAGTTCGGCAGTCTCGAAGTCGCCGAGGTGCGCTTTCCCCTGCATTTCCGCACGCATGAATTCCGCCCCGGCTCGGGCGGCGATGGTCAGCATCGCGGCGGCCTCGGCGTCTCTCTCGATCTGGTGCTGGAAACCGAGAAGATCGCAAAAGGCAACACCGCAGGCGACGGCGCGCGGCACGGTCCCTGCGGCATGCTCGGCGGCGAGGACGGCAAGCCGCATCATTACCGTCTACTGTCGGACGGCCGCGAACCGCGCGTGCTGCGCACCAAGGAAGTCGGCATCGAGCTGCGCCCTGGCGACTGTCTCGAGATACGCTCGTCCGGCGGTGGCGGCTGGGGACCGCCTGCAAAACGATCGGCGGAGGCGCGCCAGCGCGACCGCGAGCAGGGCCTGACTGAAGTCCCGGCGGAGCAGGCGTCCTCATGATGTTCAGGATAGGCGTTGACGTCGGCGGGACCTACACCGATCTCGTGGCCACCGATGAGAGCGGGCGGACGATATTTGCGAAATCGCCATCGACCCCGGCGGATCAGTCGCTCGGCGTGATGGCAGGGCTCGATGAACTGGCGCTGCGTTTGAACGTCACGTGCGCGGAAATGCTCGCGGCGACTGACCGGCTGGTTCATGGCACCACGGTGGCCACCAATGCGCTGCTGGAGCGCAAGGGCGCAAAGGTTGCGCTCTTGACCACCGAGGGCCACCGCGACGTCATCGAGATGCGCGAGGGCCTCAAGCCCGATCGCTACGACCTGCGCTCGCCGCCGCCGGAACCGCTGGTGCCGCGCGAACTGCGTTTTGGTGTCAAGGAACGGCTGAAGGCCAGCGGCGAAGTTTTGCTTCCGCTGGATGCGAAATCGCTCGACGACGCGATTGCCGGCATCCGGCAATCAGGCGCGACCTCGGTCGCGGTGTGCTTCCTGCATTCCTATCTCAATCCCGTGCATGAACTTGCCGCCGTCGAGCGGCTGAGGCAGGCGCTGCCTGATATCAGCATCTCGCGCTCCAGCGACGTGCTGCCACAAATCAAGGAATATGAGCGCGTCTCGACCACGATCGTGAACGCCTATGTCGAGCCGATCGTGCGCCGCTATCTGACCAACCTCGAAGCGCGGCTTGGCGAGGCCGGTTTCAAGGGCAGTCTCTTTGTCGTGCTGTCGCATGGTGGCATGGCGCCCGTCGAGGAGGCCTCGCGGCTCGCCGCGGGCACCGTGCTGTCAGGCCCCGCAGGCGGCATGTCGGGCGGACGGCGCTGTTCTGATCTGGTCGGCATCCCTGATCTCGTGCCGTTCGACATGGGCGGCACTTCGACCGACATTTCGCTGATCTCGGGCGGGCAGGCATCATTGTCCGCCGACGGCATGCTGGCCGGCCAGCGCATCGCGCTGCGCAGCCTCGACATTGCGAGCATCGCTGCAGGCGGCGGTTCGATCGCGAGCGTCGATGCCAGCCGTACGCTGCGGGTGGGGCCGGAAAGCGCGGGCTCGGCGCCGGGGCCGGCCTGCTACGGCAATGGCGGGCAGGCCGCGACCGTCACCGACGCCAATGTCGTGCTCGGCTATCTCGATGCCACCGCCTTCATGGGCGGCAAGCGCCCGCTCGACCGCGCGGCGTCGGAAGCAGCCGTCGACCGCATCGCCAAGGCGATGGAGCTGTCGCGCGTGGAAGCCGCCGCCGGCATCTACCGCATGATCAATCTGAACATGGCCGACGGCATCCGCCTGATGACGTTGCGCCGTGGCGTCGATCCCCGAAAATTTGCGCTGCTGAGTTTCGGTGGCGCGGCGGGATTGCACGCGGCCGAAGTGGCGCGCGAACTCGAGATCAAGCGCATCATCGTGCCGACGGTGGCATCTGTTCTCTCCGCCTGGGGCATGCTGACCAGCGATCTCCGCTACGAGGTCGGCCGCACGCATTATGGCGCGGCTGCCCGCATCACCGCCGATGAAGTGCGCGAGCTCTTTGCCGGACTGGAGCAGCAGGCCGCCGGCCGGCTGCGCTCATGGTTCAACGGAAAGATTGCAATCGAGCGCTCCGCCGAGATGCGCTACGGCGAGCAGATCTTTGAAATCGACGTCTCGCTGGACGGCCTCGACTGGAACGCGGCCGATCTTGTCGACCGGATCGAAGACCGCTTTCACGTCAGGCACGAGGAGCTCTACACCTACGCCTCGCGTGGCCAGGAAGTGGTCTTCGTCAACGCCCGAGTCGCCGCCGTCGGCGAAGTCCAGCGGCAGGACGAGCGTGCGCGCGAGGCCGCGTCATCCAGCGCCTGTTCACCGCGCAGCCGGCGGCAAGCCTTCTTCGGCGGCTGGCGCGAAGTCCCGGTCTACACGCTTGACGAGTTGCACCCCGGCCACGTGCTGACGGGACCCGCGATCATCGAAGCCGAGACCACGACCGTGCTGGTCGACACCGGCGACCGCGTCACGGTCAATCCGTTGGGCTGGCTGGATATCGCGCTACGCTGATACGTAGCCCGGATGAGCGTAGCGATATCCGGGGGCATAGCTCCGGCATATCGCTTCGCTCGTGCGGGCTACGTTTCTGCTCAATCGTTGCATTACCGGTTTCGACCCTTACACGGCCAATCTCGACCATGCACACGGCCAAGACCCAATTCGTTCGCCAGCCACAACGGAACCGTTTGCTCTTGAGGCCCATAGCGTATCACCGGCACTACGGGCCCGCCGCATGGATCGACCCGGTCGTCCTCAGGGCGATAACGATATCGTGGAACAATATTGTAATCCCAGTAGGGAGCTGGCCTTACGACGGGCACCCTGATGAGGGGCCTTTCCCGTGGTTCACGAACGACTTGGGCCGTCTGCGCATGCACTGCGGCACTAAACGTGCCCAGGTTACACAGGACTAGGGCCGTTCCCAGAGCTGCGATCGCTATCCTCATGCCTCGACCTCCTTGCCACGCACTGCTTAGACGCAACTTGATTTCCAGCGATGTTCGAATTCGTCCGCTGCTGGAGGGTATATCGGACATCAAACACGCCTGAACCGCAACGTCTCATTCTATGAAGACTGGCAACCCGTCTGGCGTGGCAAAGCCGCGCCGCCAACATTTCGTTTAACAACCTGATCTCCTGCGCTATCATCGTCATCGCTGGGTGGCGTCACGAGCTCTGAACAGCTCGACGTTCGAGGGCCCCGTTGATGAAAATAAGAATAAAATGGCTGTCACCAGCCTTCTTGGCTGCATTGTTGCTGGCATCGATTTGGGTCGCCCCGCAGTCAACCCGCGCCGCCGGCGTCACCGATACCGAGATCCGCATCGGCAACATCATGCCCTATACCGGGCCGCTGGCCGCCTTTGCCTCGATCGGCAGGGCGGAGGCCGCCTATTTCGACATGATCAACGAACGCGGCGGCATCAATGGGCGCAAGATCAGGTTCATCTCCCGCGACGACAGCTCAAATCCGAGAACGGCGGTCGAGCACACAAGTGAACTGGTCGAGCAGGAGCGCGTGCACCTGATGTTCGGATCGTTCGGCACGCCGAGTAATCTGGCGACGCGAACCTATCTCAATGAGCGGAGTATCCCGCAGCTCTTTGTCGCTTCCGGCGACGAAGAGTGGGCGCACCCGAAGCGGTTTCCGTGGACGATGGGCTGGCAGCCGACATTTCGTGCCGAGGGTAGGATCTACGCCAACTACATCCAGGCCGCCTATCCGAGCCGCAAGATTGCCGTGCTCTGGCAGAACGATCAGTTCGGCCGCGATCTGTTTCGCGGATTGCAGGAGGGGCTCGGCCTCACCGCCAACATGATCGTGGCCGATATCGCCATCGATGCGGACATGTCAATCGATGACCAGGTTGACATCCTCAAGAACTCCGGCGCTGAAGTGCTCGTGCTCAATTGCGCGCCGCCGATCTCCGCGCGCGCCATCCGTAGAGCGGCTGACCTCGGTTGGCACCCGCAGTTGTTGCTGGTCAACGCTGCAGCTTCGATCGCGAACGCGCTGAGGCCGGCGGGGCTTCAGAATTCAGTCGGCGTGATTTCTACCTCGTTCCTGAAGGACGCCAGTGATGCCACCTGGAAGGAAGACCTCACCATCAAGGACTGGCTGGCCTTCATGGACAAATATTATCCCGACGGCGACAAGGAAGATGGCAACGCCATATTCGGCTATGCGGCGGCGGCAACCCTGGTCCAGGTCTTGACCCAGTGCGGCGATGACCTGTCGCGCGAGAACATCATGCGGCAGGCAGCGTCGCTGAGGAATTACCAGAGCCCAATTGCGCTGCCGGGAATTGCGATGAACACCGGGCCGGCCGACTTCCACCCGATCAAGCAGATGCGGCTGGTGCAGTTCGACGGCAATTCCTGGCAGCCGATCGGCGACGTGATCGAGAGCGCGTTCGCGAGCCGGCCGAGTGATAATTGAGTGTAGGGTGGGCAAAGCGAAGCGTGCCCACCATCTCGCCGATTGCGCAAATTGAATGGTGGGCACGCTGCGCTTTGCCCACCCTACGAAGGCTAAGCTACTTCTTCTGTCCGTAATTCAACAGCCCGCCCTTGCTCTTGGGCGGATGGGCGCGCAGGCCTTCCTCGTTGGGTTCGGTGCCCCAGCCGGGGCGGTCCGGCATCACGAGATGACCATCGACGATCTCGGGCACATGCGTGAACAGTTCATGGTCCCACGCCAGGCGGTCGATGTCGGTTTCCATGATGCGCAGATTGGGCACAGCGGCCGAGAAGTGCGCGTTCTGCATGGTGCAGAGGTGGCCGTAGAAATTATGTGGGGCGACGTTGACCTCGAAATGCTCGGCGGCGGCGGCGATCTTCATCGATTGCCACACCCCGTTCCAGGGCGTGTCGATAATGGCGACATCCATTGCTTGTTCGTTGAAGTAGGGCAGGAACTCGCGCAGGCCCAGCAGCGTCTCGCAGGATGAGACCGGATGTGGGCTCTGGCGACGGATGTAGCCCAGCGCCTGCGGGTTGAAGGTGTCGATCTCCACCCAGAACATGTCCATGTCCTTGATGGCCCGGAGTATCTTCAGATACCCTTCGGTCTTGGCGTTGAAGTTGAGGTCGAGCAGCAAATCGACATCGGGCCCGGCGCCGTCGCGGATCGCTTCGAGATGCATGCAGAGATTACGCAGCACTTTGCGGTCGACATTGATCTCCGGCTCGAACGGCGAGCCGAAGCCGGGCCGCCAGCCCTGCGGCTTGCCGTCGGTGTAGACGAAGATGTTGGTCTTCATTGCCGAAAAACCCTTCTCGCGCACCTCGCGGCCGATGGCCTTGACGCCGTCGAGATCGGTAATCGCCGGCTTGAACCAGTCGGGATGGTTGATGCGCCAGGTCGCGCAATGCGACCAGTAGACCCGGATGCGGTCGCGGATCTTGCCGCCGAGCAGTTCGTAGCAGGGCACGCCCAGCGCCTTGGCCTTGACGTCGAGCAGCGCGTTCTCGATGGCGCCAAGCGCCAGCGCCACCACGCCGCCCGCGGCCGGCCGCGTTGCGGCAAACAGCTCCGCGTAAATCCGCTCGTGCTGGTAAGCGTTCTTGCCGACTACGCGCGCTGCCAGCCGCTCGATTGCGGCCGTGACGCCGGGCGCGCCAAAACCCTCGTCGTATTCGCTCCAGCCGACGATGCCGTCCTCGGTCATGATCTTGACGAAGTGGTAGTTCCGCCAGCCGGCGTCGCAGGCGAGCGTTTCGACGCTTCTTATTTGAGTGGCTTTTTTCATGATTTCCTGCCCCGCGTTGTTGTTCTTGCGTTGACTGATAACAACAACGGTTTAACGGGGCCGTCAATCGCGAGAGGGCGTGCCCTTTGTCATGGCCGGGTCAGGCTCGCGCATGGCGACGCTCTGGAATGGCTATCCTAGCGGCGGAAACAGCGTCGGCTTCCGCCGCTCGAACACTTGCCGCCCGTTCTTGAATCCCATCAGCATGTCGGGCAGTTCCGCAATCGCGTTCAGGCCGCTGTCGGTGTCGAGGACGATCAGGTCGGCCGGGTTGCCCGGCGCGATACCGTAATCCCGCAGGTTCATCAGCCGCGCCGGCAGCTCGGTCACGAGGTCGAGGCAGGCGTCAAATTCGCTCACGCCGGCATGCGCGACGTTGGCGTAGAAATTCGCCATCCGCAGCAGCGAGGCGTCGCCGAACGGCGTGAAGGGATTGAGTACGTTGTTGGTCGCGACCGAACAAACGACGCCGTTTTCGACGAGCTTGTGCGCCACCGTCAACCCGCGCGGCGCATTATGCGTGGCGTCGCGACCCATCAGATAGAGATCGGTCGCGGGCAGCACGGTCACGGCGACGCCCGATTTGGCGAGCCGCGCTGCAGCTGCCTTCAGCCGGTCCGGTGGCAGCGCCGATAATTTGGTGGCATGGCCGATCGCAACGCGGCCCTGGTAATTGCGGCGCTCGGACTGGCGGCAGACCTCTTCGAGATGCCACCAGGACGGATCGAGGTCGAAATCGAGATGCAGGTCGATATCGACGTCGAACTCCTGCGCCAGACCGAAGATTTTTTCGAGATGCGCATTCGGGTCGGTGTCCATATAGGGACAGCCGCCGATCGCATCGCCGCCATCGCGCAAGGCCGCAATCAGGAGGTCCTCAGCGCCGGGATCGTTGGTCAGGCCCTCCTGCGGAAACACGCAGATCGAGAGATCGAGCGCCCAGGCATAGTCGCGCTTCAGCGCCTTGACTGCCTCGAAGCCGCGCAAGCCTATGCGCGGATCGATTTCGACATGGGTGCGCATGCGGGTGGTGCCGTGCACGATGGCGCGCTCGATCACCCGCGCCCCGCGCGCATGGATGTCTTCCACCGTGAAATCGCGCTTCATCGCCGCGACCGCGGCGATGGCCTCGGCCACGCTGCCATGGTCGTGGCCGCAGCGGCCGAGCAGGCAGGCCTTGTCGAGGTGAATGTGGGTGTCGACAAAGCCGGGCAGCGTGAGCCTGCCGCCGACATCGATCTCTGTCGCCTCACAGGCAAGCCGCGGTTCGATGGCGGCAATCCGCCCGGAGGTGACGCCGATATCGACCGTCGTGGCGGCAGACCGCGTCCTGGCGTTGCGGAAGATGAGATCGAAGGCCGTTTTCGCGTTCATGGGTCCGAGCAGGGCTGGAGCTGGCCCCGAACCTAGCGGAAGCGCGCTCGCGGGGCAGCTCCAGATTGTGTGCAGTTTCGAGGCTCAATTGTTCAAAATATGTGCATGCAGTTTGACGGTCCGATTGTAGTATTATCCATCAGGAGAAACCGCCATGTCCGTTGCGAAAACCGAACCCAAGGGGATGTCCGATGCCGAGGTGGTCGAGGCCTATCTCACGGCGTCGATGATCCCGGACCCCGAGGCCGCCGCGGCCTACATGAAGCCCGGCACGATCATCACCTTCACCGGCGGACGCGAGTTCGATCATCCGCGCGGGCCGACCGGCTTCAACGCGCGGCGATATCGCTGGGTCAAAAAGCAGATGGACCGCTTCGACGTTTGCCCGGGCGCGAACGAAACCGTCGTCTACAGCATCGGCACGCTCTACGGCGAATGGATCGACGGCACGCCGTTCGAAGGCAACCGCTACGTCGACCGCTTCGTGGTGAAGGGCGGCCAGATCGTGAAGATGGACGTCTGGAACGACAGCGCCGAGCGCATTCTGGTGCAGATGGGCATTGAGGCGTAGGGCGAAGTTGCCGTCATTGCGAGGAGCGAAGCGACGAAGCAATCCATTCTTTCTTTGCGCGGTGCGATGGATTGCTTCGCTGCGCTCGCAATGACGGAGCCTGGAGCTACCGTGCCCGCACCACCTTCGGCAGTTTCACTACGCGGGCACTATCCGCCTCATCCGCGTAAGGCGCGAGAATATCCAGCAGATCCCGGCCGCGTTGCGGGGCAGGGGCTACCAGCGCACGGTTGGCGACCGAATCCAGATGGCTGTGCATCAGGCTCATAACCTTGGCTTCGTCGCCCTTGACCAGCGCTGCGATGATGGCGCGGTGCTCATTGATCGCGCATTCCGACGAGTGCGGACGGCTGTACAGCGACAGCGTCAGGCAGCAGCGATAGGCGACCTCGCTGACATAGCGCACCAGGATGGGGCTGTTCGTCATATTGGCGAGCAGAATGTGAAATTCCGTCGCGAGCCTGATTGACACCGCATCGGAACCGTCGCGGGCGCGGTCCTCGGCATCGACATGGGTATTGAGCTCGACGATCTGGCTCTTGGTCAGCTTGCCGGCGAGTTGGCGCACCACCAGCCGTTCGAGTTCGATCCGGATATCAAAGGCATCGCGCGCTTCCTGCCAGCTCGGCGTCGCCACGACGGCAATCCGGTTGCGGCGAAGCTCGACGAGGCCTTCCGCCGCCAGTTGCCCCAGCGCATGGCGGGCGATGGTGCGGCTGACGCCGAAGCGTTCGCCCAGCGAATCTTCGGGCAGTTTCGCCCCGGGCTCCAGCGCCTGCTCGATGATGGCGCGGCGGAGCGCGCGGCAGATCACGCCGACCTTGTCGGATGATTCAGCGATCTTGCTGGCGGCGCGGGGCGCCATCGACGAATCCTTAAAGTGTGCTTCGAATGGCGCTCTTTATCACAATTGTGCACGGATTGAGCGCCTCAATTGCATGCAGTTTGAGAGCCGGATTGCACAAAAGGAATCCGCCCGTTTCGGCTGAGATCCGCGATACCGCTGATTTCACAGGCAAGTTTGGCTGGCATTCGGCTTGCATGCACTTCCAGCCATGATGCGCATGCAACCACATTCCGAATTCTCTGGCTTGCCGGTCCCGGCTTCCGCCGCGCCCATTGCCATCGAGCTCTCGGAGGCCTCGGTCACGTTCGGCCGCGGCGACCGCGCGGTGCCGGCCCTTGCCACGACGACGCTGCGGATCGCCGACGGCGAGTTCGTTGCTCTCGTCGGGCCTTCCGGATGTGGCAAGTCCACCATCCTTCGGCTGGCGAGCGGGCTGGTGCAGCCATCCACCGGCGTGGTCATCGTCGGCGGGCGGGAAGTGGCGGCGCGTGCCTTGCGCGTCGGCATGGCGTTCCAGAATCCGACCATGCTGCCCTGGATGACGATCGAGCGGAACATCATGCTGCCTCTCAAGATCGTCGAACCGTTCCGCTCGCAATTCCGCAAGCTGCGCAAGACCGAATTCCGCGACAAGGCCAATGCGCTGTTGGAGCAGGTCGGCCTCAAGGGCTTTGGCAACCGCTACCCCTGGCAGCTCTCCGGCGGCATGCTTCAGCGCGCCAATCTGTGCCGGGCGCTGATTCATGAGCCGCGGATGCTCTTGCTCGACGAGCCCTTCGGCGCGCTCGACCAGTTCACGCGGGAAGAGCTGTGGTCGATCCTTCAGGATCTCTGGATCGCCCACAAGCCGACCGTGCTCTTGGTGACGCACGACCTGCGCGAGGCGGCGTTCCTCGGCAGCCGCATCTGCGTGATGAGCGCGCGCCCCGGCCGCATCCTCGACGACAGCCACGTCACCTTCGCCCGCCCTCGCACGGTCGCGATGACCTTCGAGCCGGATTTCGTCGCACTGAACCAGAAGCTGCGCGCGTTCATCGTCGATGCCAGAACTGCCTCGAAAGAGGTCGCGGCAACACAGGGAGCGGCCTGACCATGCCCGATTTCGATTACCGCCAGAAGGCCTGGTCGGCGGGACTGATCGTCCTGTTCTTCGTGGCCTGGGAATTGTTCTGCCTGATGACGGGCATGTCAGACCTCGTGCTGCCGCGCCCGTCGCAGGTGTTCGTCACGCTGTTTGAGAAGTTCCCGATCCTGTGGCCGCATATTCTGCAGACGCTGGCGACCACGATGATCGGCTTCGTGCTCGGTGTCGGCCTCGGCGTGGTGCTCGGCGCGGTCATCGGCGTTTCAAAGACGGCTTACGATACGGCCTATCCGCTGCTGGTCGGCTTCTCCTCGATTCCGAAAGTCGCCGTGGTGCCGATCTTCGTGCTCTGGTTCGGCTCCGGCTCGGTGCCGGCGGTGCTGACCGCGCTCTCGATCTGCTTCTTCCCGATCGTGGTCAACATTGCGACGGGGCTCGCGACCACCGAACCCGAACTCGAGGACGTGCTGAAGGCGCTCGGCGCCAGCAAGCTCGACATTCTCTGGAATGTCGGGCTGCCGCGCACCATGCCATTCTTCTTTGCCTCGCTGAAGGTCGCAGTCTCCTACGCCTTTGTCGGTGCAGTGCTGTCGGAGACTGTCGCCTCCAACCGCGGCATCGGCAACGTCATGATGACCGCGTCCTCCAACTTCAACGTGCCACTGGTGTTCGCCGGCCTGTTCGTGCTCGCTGGCCTCGGCGTCGCGCTCTACGTGATCTTCTCCGTGATCGAGGGACGCGTCACCGGCTGGGCCACCCGCAAGAGCGACGTGATCGCGACATGAGCAAAGATTCCGCCAACCGTCATCCAACCCAGTCGAGGAGATCGCCATGTTAGCCAGACTTAGTGCAGCGCTGTTGGGAGCCGCCTTGTTTGCCGGCGCCGCCAATGCCCAGGAGACGACGATCAAGTTTACGCTGGGCTGGAAGACGCAAGGGTCCGATGCCGCGTTCTTCTATGCCAAGGACAACGGCTTCTTCAAGGAAGAGGGCCTCAACGTCGTGATCGACCAGGGCGAGGGCTCCGGCGCGACGGTGACGCGCATTATGTCCGGCGCCTATGATGCCGGCTTCGGCGACGTCAACGCCATCATCCAGAACGCCTCGACCAAGCCGCAGGACGCCCCTGTCATGGTCTACATGATCTGGAACCAGCCGCCGTTTGCGATCGTCACCAAGAAGACCAGCGGCATCAACACCATCAAGGATTTCGAAGGCCATACGCTCGGCGGCGCGCAGGGCACGCCAACCACGCGGCTGTTGCCGGTGTTCGCGCAAAAGAACAAGCTCGAGGGCGAGAAGATCAAGATCTCCAACATGGCGCCGAACCTGCAGGAGCCGATGCTGATCAAGGGCGACATCGATGCTGCGCTGGTGTTCAATATCACGAGCTATTTCAACCTGGTGCTGAACCGCCAGGACCCCGACAAGGACTACAAATGGTTCCAGTTCGGCGATTATGGTCTCGATCTCTATTCCAACGGCGTCATGGTCTCGCGCAAGCTTTTGGCCTCCAATCCGAAGGCCGTCGCCGGGCTCGTCCGCGCCGTCAACAAGGGCATGATCGCGATCGCCAAGGATCAGAACGCCGGGATGAAAGCCGCGGTGAACTACGACAACCTGATCAATGTCGAGGTCGAAAAGCGCCGCTTGCAATACTCCTTCGACGAGCTGATCGTCTCGCCGGAGATGAAGGAGATTGGCGTCGGCGACGTCAAGGACGACCGCATGGCCCGCGCCATCGGCATCATCGTCGAAGGCTATCAGCTCACCCGCGCGCCTGCGCCCGCCGAGATTTTCTCGCGCGAATTCCTGCCGCCGCGCGCGGAGCGGGAATTGGTGTATACGGCGAATTGAGTCAGGTGCTTCGGGCTGTCATTGCCTGCGACAAACGCGAAGCGTTTGCGCAAGGGAGCGAAGCGACGAAGCAATCCATTCTTTCTCCGTGGCGCGATGGATTGCTTCGCTTCGCTCGCAATGACGGAGTGCGATTATGACCATTGAAGTTCCGGCACACAGCCTGTTCTCCGGCTCAGACCGCGGCTTGCTCGAAAACGTTGTACTGCAGCACGACAATGGAATCGTTACATCCATCTGCGAGGGAGTGCCGCCCGCGACGAGGCCACGCTCCCTCGTGCTTCCTGCCTTCGTCAACGCCCACGACCATGCGCGCCCGACCGCGTCCTCATTCGGAGCGCTCGGCATGCCGCTTGAGAGCTGGATCCTAAGGTCGGCGCTCGGCACGCCGGTCGACCCGTATCTGACCGCGGCGTCTGCGCTGGCGCGTTCGGCGCGCGCCGGCTGCGCAGTGATGATGATCCACTACACTCGCCCAAGCGGCACCATGCCGCTGGTCGAGGAAGCCAGCGCCATCGCGCGCGCGGCGTCCGACGTCGGTATCCGCATCGCGTTCGCGCTTGCGGTACGCGACCAGAATCCGGTGGTGTATGGCAATGAAGAACCGGTTCTCTCCAACCTCTCCAAAGACGATCGCAGCACGATCGAGCAGATGTTCGTTCGCGCGCCGATGTCACCGAAAGCCTATATCGAGTTGACGGACGCGATTGCCGCGGCCATCGCAGGTCCGAAGGTGGATGTGCAGCTTGGCCCGGCTGGCGTGCAGTGGTGCTCAAAACCGCTACTGGAGGCGGTGGCGGAGAATTCGGCGCAGACCGGACGCCGCATCCACATGCATCTGTTGGAGACCATCTATCAGCGCGCCTGGGCGGGCCGGCATTTTCCTGACGGCATCGTCCGCTACCTCCGCGACATCGGCTTCCTGTCGGAGCGGTTGACGCTGGCGCATTGCATCCATGCCCGCCCCGACGAGATCGAGATGATTGCCGCTTCCGGCGCGCGCATCGTCACCAATTTCTCCTCCAATCTGCATCTGCGCTCCGGCCTGGCGCCGATCGCGGCCGCGCACAAATGCGGCTGCGCCATCGCTGTAGGCGTCGATGGACTGGCGCTCGACGAGGATGACGACGTGCTGCGCGAGATGCGGCTGGTGCAGATGATGCACGGCGGTCTCGGCTTCGAGCGCACGTGGACCACGTCCGAATTCCTCGCGCTCGCGATCGCCAACGGCCGCAAGGCGACGGGCGCGCCTGGAACCGGCGCGCTCCTACCCGGCGCGCCAGCCGATTTCGTCACCATCGATCTCGATCGGCTTGACCGCGACCAGATCATGCCTGTCGATCCGATCGATCTTCTGTTCGCCCGCGGCAATGCGTCGTTGCTCCGCGACGTGGTCGTGGACGGTCGGCTGATCGTCAACGAAGGCCGTTGCACCGGTGTCGATCTTCCAGCAATCGAGCACGAGTTGCGCGAAATCTACCGTGCCAACGCAAGGCAACTCACGCCCTTCCAGCGGGCCTGGCCGCCGCTCTCGGCGTCGCTGCAGAACTGGTTCGAAGCCCGGCTCGATTGCCGGTAGACCGCTAAGCGCCTCAGTTTACTGTGCGAATTTCCGTAATGCGGAACGAAATTCCACTTGCGCAGAATCTCGGCAAAGGTTTCATGTTCAATAACAAGAAACTGCCGGCGGGCCGCATCGTGCTGCTGATTGGGATATGGAAGCAAGCGGGGCGAGGTGAGCCGATCGCCGCATCATTTCGCTCTGATCGGAACCGTTCATGTCCTTCCACAAACTGCTGATTGCCAACCGCGGCGAGATCGCCATCCGCATCGCGCGCGCGGCGGGCGACGCCGGGCTTGCCACCGTCGCGATCCATTCCGCCGACGATGCGCAATCGATGCATATCCGCGCCGCCGACGCGGCCCACGAGATCCCCGGGCGCGGCGCGCGGGCCTATCTCGACATCGAGGCCGTGATATCAGCCGCCAAGGCGACCGGATGTGACGCCGTGCATCCCGGCTATGGCTTCCTCAGCGAGAACGCCACGCTCGCCCGGCGCTGCATCGAGGAAAGCATCGTCTTCGTCGGGCCGTCGCCGGAGGCGCTCGACCTGTTCGGCGACAAGGCGCGGGCCAAGGCGCTGGCAAAACAATGCGGCGTGCCCATCATCGAGGGCAGCAGCGGGCCGACCAGCCTGGAAGAGGCAAGGGTCTTCCTTGAATCCCTGGGTGAGGGCGGCGCCATCATGATCAAGGCGATCGCCGGCGGCGGCGGCCGCGGCATGCGCATCGTCGATGACGCCAACAAGCTGGAGGAAGCCTATGCGCGCTGCCAGTCCGAGGCCAATGCCGCCTTCGGCAGCGACGGCGTCTATGTCGAGCGCCTGATCCGCAACGCCCGCCACATCGAGGTGCAGATCATCTGCGATCACCACGGTGCGATCAGCCATTTGTGGGAGCGTGAATGCACCATCCAGCGCCGTAACCAAAAACTGATCGAGGTCGCGCCGAGCCCGTCGCTGAACGACGCCTTGCGCGGGCGCATTATCGACGCCGCCAAGGAACTCGCGGCTGCTGCGAACTACGACAATCTCGGCACCTTCGAATTCCTCGTCGATAACGACGCCAAAACCAGCGACCAGACGTTTGCCTTCATCGAGGCCAATCCGAGGCTCCAGGTCGAGCATACCGTCACCGAGGAAGTGCTCGGCCTCGATCTGGTGCAGTCGCAGCTCGCGGTCGCGGCCGGCGCCACGCTGGGTTCGCTCGGTCTGGCGCAGGCCTATATCCCCAAACCGCGCGGCTATGCGATGCAGCTCCGCGTCAACATGGAGGTGATGGACGAGACCGGCGGAACAAAGCCAACCGGCGGAACGCTGGCGCTGTTCGACCTGCCGTCCGGCCCCGGCGTTCGCGTCGATACGTTTGGCTATTCGGGATACCGCACCAGCACGGCCTTCGACTCGCTGCTCGCCAAGGTCATCGTGCATTCGCCGGGTGGCAACTGGACCGACGTCGTGCACAAGGCGACGCGGACGCTCCGCGAGTTCCGGATCGGTGGCGTCGCGACCAACATCCCCTTCCTGGCGGCGATTTTGGCGCATCCGGATTTTGTCGAGAACCGCGTCAGCACCGGCTTCATCGAGGCCCATGTCGCTGGTCTCGTCGGCGAGGCCAAAGCGACCGCCGAGACGGCGCTGATCGAATCCGGCAACGCCGCCGATGACGACACGCTCGCCCTTGCGGTCGCGGCATCGGCAACCGGGCCGGACGGCTCGGTCGCGGTTCCGGCGCCGTTGCAGGGCACTATTGTTGCCATCGATGTCGAGGAGGGAGATCTCGTCCGCCCCGGCCAGCAGATCGCCGTGCTTGAATCCATGAAGATGGAGCATCTGGTGACGGCGCCGCATGGCGGCAGGGTGACGCAGGTAGCGGCGGAAGCCGGTGTGACGCTGATGCAGGACGAGGCGATCCTCTATCTGGAGCCCGCCGAGATCGACGCCCATGATGTGACTGAAGAGGAGGATGTCGACCTCGACCACATCCGCCCCGACCTGGCTGAACTGATCGAACGCCACGCCATCACGCTGGATGAAAACCGCCCGGCTTCAGTCGAGCGCCGCCGCAAGACCAACCAGCGCACGGCACGCGAGAACATCGCCCAGCTCGTCGATGAAGGATCGTTTGTCGAATACGGCTCGCTCGCGATCGCCGCCCAGCGCCGGCGGCGCACGGTCGACGATCTCATCCGCAACACGCCTGCCGACGGCCTGATCTCCGGCGTCGCTACCGTGAACGCGGAAAAGTTCGGCGCGGATGCCGCCCGCTGCATGGTGATTTCCTACGACTACACCGTGCTGGCCGGCACCCAGGGCCACATGAACCACAAGAAGATCGACCGCATGCTGGGCCTTGCCGAGCAATGGCGGATGCCGCTGGTGTTTTATGCCGAGGGCGGTGGTGGCCGGCCCGGCGATACCGACCGGCTCGGCATGACCGGCCTCGACGGCCCGTCCTTTGTGCAGTTCGCAAAGCTCTCGGGGCTGGTGCCCGTCATCGGCGTCGTCTCCGGCTATTGCTTCGCCGGCAACGCCGCGATGCTCGGTTGCTGCGACGTCATCATCGCGACGATGAACGCGTCGATCGGCATGGGCGGCCCCGCGATGATCGAGGGCGGCGGCCTCGGCGTCTATCATCCAGCCGAAGTGGGGCCGGTGTCGTTCCAGTCGCCGAACGGCGTCATCGACATCCTGGTCGAAGATGAAGCGGAAGCGACGGCTGCTGTGCAAAAATATCTGTCGTACTTCCAGGGCGCCGTTGCCGACTGGAAGGCGCCGGACCAGCGGTTGTTGCGGCGGGCGATCCCGGAAAACCGCCTGCGGGTCTACGACATCCGCAACGTCATCGATCTTCTCGCGGACGAAGGCTCGGTGCTGGAAATCCGCCGCGACTTTGGCGTCGGCATGATCACCGCTTTCATCCGCATCGAAGGAAAGCCGTTCGGCCTGATCGCCAACAATCCGAAGCATCTTGGCGGCGCGATCGATGCGCCGGCCGGCGACAAGGCCGCCCGCTTCATGCAGCTCTGCGACGCCTTCGACATTCCGATCCTGTCGCTGTGCGATACGCCGGGCTTCATGGTCGGGCCCGAAGCCGAAAAGACCGCGATCGTGCGCCACGTCGCGCGCATGTTCGTGACCGGCGCGAGCCTCACCGTGCCGCTGTTCGGCATCGTCCTGCGCAAGGGCTATGGCTTGGGGGCGCAATCCATGATCGGAGGCGGTTTTCATGCCTCGTTCTTCACGGTGGCGTGGCCGACCGGAGAATTCGGCGGCATGGGGCTCGAAGGCTATGTGCGGCTCGGCTTCCGCAAGGAGATGGAAGCGATCGAGGACCCGGACGAGCGCGAGGAGTACTACCAGGCCAAGGTCGACGAACTCTACGCCAACGGCAAGGCGGTCTCGATCGCCTCAGTGCTCGAGATCGACGAGGTGATCGATCCCGCCGACACGCGGCAGTGGATCATGGCGGGGCTCCGCTCGGTGCCGAAGCCGGACGCGCGCACGACGAAGAAGCGGCCCTGTATTGATGCGTGGTAGCGGGAGATCCGTAGGCCGTAGGGTGGGCAAAGCGTAGCGTGCCCACCATTCACGAGGATTGCTGCGGATAGATGGTGGGCACGGCGCTAACGCGCCTTTGCCCACCCTACGGCTCTTCTGCATGTGGCGACCATCTAAATGCTACCCCAGCCGCAACTCCTCATACCCCTTCGCCGCGACCTCATCGCACCTTGCGCGGTAGGCCGGCGCACTGCCGCTGTAGCGGGCGACGATGCGGGTCTGCTTGCCTTCGACGTTGGAATTGATGCCGGTCATCCAGGAATTGACCTCGTTGGACAGCAGTCCTTCGCCGAGCGCGTTGACGTGATCGGTCCAGGATTTCACGCCCTCCGGCGTCGCCTCCAGTCGTGTCAGCTTGTTGTCCATGGCAAAGCGGATCAGCCCGGTTACCCAGTCGACGCTGTATTCGATGCTGCGCGGAATATTGCCGAGCGCGGTGTGCGGCCCCATCAGCATCAGCATGTTGGGAAATTCATGGACCATGATGCCGAGATAGGTCTCCGGTCCGCTTTTCCATTTCTCCTTCAGCCGTGCGCCGCCAACTCCGCAAAAATCGATCTTGTCGAAGCTGCCGGTGATGGCGTCAAAACCGGTCGCGTAGATGACGATGTCGAACGCGTATTCCTTCTCGCTGGTCTTGATGCCTTCAGGCGTGATCCGCTCGATCGGCGTTTCCGTGATGTCGACCAGTTCGACATTGTCCTGGTTATAGACTTCGTAATAGAAGGTCTCGAGCGGCAGCCGGCGCGTGCCAAAACCGTGGTTCCTTGGAATCAGCTTTTCCGCCACGGCCTGATTCTTCACCCGCTGCCGGATCTTGCGCGCGACAAAATCGGAGATCGTCGCGTTCGCCTTGCGGTCGATCAGGATATCGCGAAAATTGCCCTGCCAGATGCCGAAGCCGCGCTCGCCATAGAGCTTTTCATAAAACGCCTCGCGCTCCTCGTCCGAAACCTCGAACGCGCCGCGCGGGTCCGGCGTATGGAGGAAGCAGGCAAAAGTCTCCTGGCAGCGGGCAAACATCTCGGGATATCCCGCCTTGATCTTCGCTTGCGTCTCGGCGTCGATCTTGCCGTTGTGCAGCGGTGCGCACCAGTTCGGCGTGCGCTGGAACACGGTGAGATGCCCGACTTTTCCCGCGATAGTTTGGATGGTCTGTACGCCAGTTGCGCCGGTGCCGATCACAGCGACGCGCTTGCCGGCAAAATCGACGGGCTCCTTCGGCCATCGCGCGGTGTGGAAAGACTGCCCCTTGAAACTGTCGCGCCCCTCGATCCGCGGCAGCGTCGGCGTCGACAGCGGGCCTATCGCGGTGATCAGGAACCGGGTGTTGATGCGGCTGCCGTCTTCCAGGGTAATGCTCCAGCTCCGCGAGCCCTCATCGTAGACCGCTACCGTCACCCGGCTGCGAAACTGGATGTCACGGCGCAGGTCGAACTTGTCGGCGACGTAATTGAGATAGCGCAGCGTCTCCGGCTGGCCGGCGAAATGCTCCGACCATTCCCATTCCTGCAGCAACTCCCTGGAGAACGAATAGCCGTAGGAATAGCTCTCCGAATCGAAGCGCGCGCCAGGATAGCGGTTCCAGTACCAGGTGCCGCCGACATCGGTGCCGGCCTCGAACACACGCACGCGAAAACCTTGTTCGCGCAGTCGGTAGAGCTGGTATAGGCCCGACATGCCCGCGCCGATGATGATGGCGTCGAAATCCGGAATCGGCGTCGCCTCCGTGCTTATGGTTTGGTGCAAGGCTATCCCGTCTTGCGCCCGCGAACAAACCGGTATCGAGGCGCGGCAGGGTTGCAGGTTTGTCCGACCAAGCCCACCTCACGCAGCTTTACTGCTGGCCGCATCTGCCCCTATCGTGAAGCCGAGATCGCCCTTAGGCGACGTAGTTCAGGGAGCGAAGCGAATCACAATGAACGACCCCGTTGACGTCCTGATCATCGGCGCCGGCGCATCCGGCGCGGCGGTGGCGTGGAGCCTGGCCGAAACCAAGATGCACATCCTCTGCCTCGACCAGGGTGGCTGGATGAAGCCGTCGGAATATCCGAGCACGGGGCGTGACTGGGAGGCGAAGTTTTATGGCGACTGGTCGACCAGCCCGAACATCCGCGGCCGGCCCGAGGACTATCCTGTTAACGACGACAATTCGCCGATCAAGGTCGTGAACTTCAACGGCGTCGGCGGCTCCACCGTGATGTACACCGCGCACTGGCCGCGGCTGCACCCCTCCGATTTCAAGGTCAGGACGCTCGACGGCGTCGCTGATGACTGGCCGATCGATTACGATGCACTCACGCCGTTCTTTGAAGAGAACGACCGGATGATGGGCGTCTCGGGCCTGTCAGGTGACCCGCTTTCGCCGCCGACGCGCCCGCCAATGCCGCCGCAGCCGCTCGGACTTTCCGGCCCGCTGATCGGCAAGGCCATGAACAAGCTCGGCTGGCACTGGTGGCCGTCGGACACCACGGTCGCGACGATGGATTACGAAGGCCGGGCGCGCTGCATCAATCTTGGCCACTGCACGCCGGCTTGCGCGCAAGGCGCAAAGGCCTCGACCGATATCACCTATTGGCCGCACGCGATCCGCGCCGGCGTCGAACTCAAGACTCATTGCCGCGTGCGCGAGATCCTGACCAATGAGCACGGCATGGCCTCGGGCGTCGTCTACTACGACAAGGATGGCGTCGAGCAGTTCCAGCCGGCCGAGGTCGTCATCATCGCCTGCAACGGCGTTGGCACGCCGCGGCTGCTCTTGAACTCCGTCTCCGGTCGTTTCCCGAATGGGCTGGCCAATTCATCCGGCCTGGTCGGCAAGAACTTGATGTTTCATCCCTATGCGCAGATCTACGGCTTCGTGAAGGAGCCGACCGACAGTAACCGCGCGCCACCGACCTGCCTCTGGAGCAAGGAGTTTTACGACACCGATCTTTCGCGCGGCTTCGTTCGCGGCTACGGCATTCAGTTTGGCCGCGGCGCAGGGCCCGTGTTCGAAGCGGTGGCGAGCGAGCAGAAGGGCATTTTGCCGTGGGGCGCGGATCATCACCGTGTCTTTCGCCAGCTCAACGGCCATCGGCTCGCGGTCTCCGCGATCTGCGAGGATCTGCCCGAGGAACACAACCGCGTCACGCTCGATCCCGTGCTGAAGGACGGCCACGGCATTCCTGCGCCTAAGATCGACTACACGATCGGCGAGAACAGCCGGAAGATGATGGAGCATGGACTGGCGCGCGGCCGCGAGATTCTCGAAGCCGCTGGCGCGACCGACATCTGCATCAACAATCCTATACCCTGGGGCGGCTGGCATCTGCTCGGCACGGCGCGGATGGGCACCGATCCTGCGCGCTCCGTGGTGAACGAATGGGGGCGGTCGCATGACGTGAAGAATCTCTTCATCGTCGACGGCAGCGTGTTCGTGACGTCAGGCGGCGTGAACCCGACTTCGACCATCCAGGCGATCGCGCTCTACGTCGCCGACCAGATGAAGCAACGCCTCGCCAACCTCTTCGATTGAGAGCGCCATGTCCGCAGCCAATGAACTGACATCGACCCAACGCGACGATCTCCGCACCGTCGCCGCGATGATCGTTCCCGCCAGCGACGAATACAAGGTACCCGGCGCGGACGATCCCGCGATCCAGGCCGACATGCTGGCGACGCTTGGCCGCGACACGGCGCTGGTGGCGCAGGCGCTCGATCATCTCGCGCGTCTCGCAGGCCAACCGCTGGCTGAACTCGATGCGGCCAGACGCGATGACGTTGCGAAGGAGTTCCGCGCCACCGGCGGCGCTGCGGCTGCGACGCTCGTCCGCGTCGTCCTGCAATGCTACTACCGTGACGACCGCGTGCTGCGCTCGCTCGGGCTCGAGCTGCGCGCACCGTTCCCAAAAGGCTATGTGCTGGAGCAGGGCGACTGGGCGCTGCTCGATCCCGTCAAGGCGCGGCCGGCGAGCCTCAGACGGACGCCCTAGCAGGCCAGCCCCGTGCTCGTTGCGGGCATCTTGCGAATGCGGTTCCCGGCCACCATCTGATGAGGTCGAAGGAATCTCGTCATGTTGGATTTTACGTCAGATATCGCCGATGACGGGCCGTCATCGCGAGCGGCCGAGCCTGCCCGGGACAATGACCGGGTCTTGCTCGATGCCTATTCCAATGCCGTGATCGACGTGACCGAACGCGTCGGCCCAGCCGTCGTCCGCGTCGAGACCGGGCCAAAGGTGCGCAGCGCGCGTGAGCGCGGCGGGCTTGGCTCGGGCATCGTGATATCGCCCGATGGTCTTGTGCTGACCAACAGCCATGTGGTCGGATCGTCGAAAGAAATCAGGCTGCGCGACATCGAAGGTTTTGTTACCGACGCCCATGTGCTCGGCGTCGATCCCGACACCGACCTCGCGCTGCTGCGGGCCGATGGCGCACGCGATCTGCGCTACGCCTCGCTCGGCAATTCCAAGAGCCTGCGCCGCGGCCAGCTCGTGGTCGCGATCGGCAATCCGCTCGGCTTTGAATCGACAGTCACCGCCGGCGTGGTGTCGGCGCTCGGCCGTTCGATCCGCTCGGTCAGCGGTCGGACCATCGAGGATGTGATCCAGACCGACGCCGCGCTCAATCCCGGCAATTCCGGCGGCCCGCTGGTGTCGTCGGCATCCGAGGTGATCGGCATCAACACCGCGATCATCAGCGGTGCGCAGGGCATCTGCTTTGCGGTCGCGAGCAACACCGCGCAGTTCGTGCTGTCCGAGATCATCCGCCACGGCTATGTCCGCCGCGCTTACATCGGCGTAGCGGGCCAGACCGCGCCGGTCCCGCGCCGACATGCCGTGGTCGCCGGCGTCGACAACAAGATGGGCGCGCTGCTGGCGCAGATCGAGCCGGATAGTCCGGCGGCGAAGGCAGGGCTATTGCCGGGCGATGTCGTGATCAGGTTGGACGGCATCGAAATCAACGGCGTCGACGACCTGATCCGCGCCCTCGACCGCGACCGCATCGGGCGGGAGTTGTCGATGGATGTGCTGCGGATGGGAAGGTTGCGCGGGATCGACATCCATCCGGTGGAGAGGAAGCCGGCGGGGAAGCAGTGACGATTGCGGCGTCGAGCGCTGCTTCCCTCTCCCCTTGTGGGAGAGGGTGGATCGACGCCGCGTTAGCGGCGGCGAGACGGGTGAGGGGTTCTCTCCGCGGAGACAGACCCCTTGTATCTGCCCATTGAGCAAAATGTGCGATGGAAGCGACTGAGCGCTTTGGCCGGTGGCCACCGGCCAAAGCGCGCGGCGATGTCGCCCGATACCC
>NZ_JADPJL010000016.1 GCF_023073415.1 Bradyrhizobium sp. 190
CCGCTCCCTTCCGGTCGGCAATCTAGCGCCGGCCCGTTTCTATGCCACAGGGGGAGCGCAGCGCCGCGCATAGTTTTTTAGAAGGAGCGCTCACCAAGGTGAGATTGCTGAGCGCAAAGCGATGATCGACCGCGAGCATGATCTGTCGATCACCAGGCAGGTGGGAGTTTTGCAGATCAGCCCGCGGCAGCGTTTATTACCTGCCGCGGCCGGTGCCGGACGCCGAGCTCGCGATCATGCGGCGTCTCGACCGGCTGCATCTGGAGTTTCCCTTCGCCGGTTCAGCAAATGCTGAGAGGCCTGCTGGCTGCCGAGGGGTGCAAGATCGGCCGCCGGCATGTGAAGACACCGATGCGGCGGATGGGATAGAGGCGCTCTATCGCCGTCCGCGCACCACCAGACCCGAGCCCGGCCACAAGATCCATACCTGCTGCGCGGCATTGAGATCACGCGACCCCGAACCAAGTCTGGGCGATGGACATCACCTACATCCCGACGGCGAGTGGCTTCGTCTATCTCGCCGTGGTGCTGGACTGGGCAACACGTCGTGTTCTGTCGTGGCGGCGTCGATCACCATGGAAGCAGTCTTCTGCGTCGAGACGCTGGAGGATGCCTTGGCTCGCCGAAGAAGCGGCGCAGCGCCTCACGCACCACGGCTCCTCCACGAGATCCTTGGCAATCACCTTGTGGCCCGCGGCCTGCGGCTTAAGTCGGTTAGCAAGTTTCCTTCCGCACACGGGCGTACCGAAATGGCCTACGGCGAGTCTCCTGCCGGTTGGAGCGCTGTAATCGTTGTTCGCTTACTGACAACGGCAGAGCTGCTGTCACCTTCAAAACAGCTGTCGCCTGAAGCTGGGCTATGTTTTTGAAAGCGAAATCAGAAGCTTAAACAGCAAGAACAGCGCTGGCATGGCGGTTGCTAGTAGGTTGCCGCAACACTGACTGAGGGCTGAGTGCACGCCGACGCGCAAAGACTAGCGATGCTCTCCTTCCCTGAACCCGTGTGCCCTGTTTCTAAGGAGAAACAAGCTCGCGCGCAAATCGCGCAATCTTTGGCAATCGGTTGATGGAGAGCAACATGGCTTCACTGAGACAAATCGCATTCTACGGCAAGGGTGGCATCGGCAAGTCGACCACCTCACAGAACACGCTGGCGGCGCTGGCCGAGATGGGCCACAAGATCCTGATCGTCGGCTGCGATCCCAAGGCAGACTCGACCCGTCTGATCCTGCACGCCAAGGCCCAGGACACTATTCTGAGCCTGGCGGCGAACGCCGGCAGCGTCGAGGACCTCGAAATCGAGGACGTGATGAGGGTCGGCTACAAGGACATCCGCTGTGTGGAGTCGGGTGGCCCGGAGCCGGGTGTGGGGTGCGCCGGCCGCGGCGTCATCACCTCGATCAACTTCCTGGAAGAGAATGGCGCCTATGAGGACATCGACTACGTCTCCTACGACGTGCTCGGCGACGTCGTCTGCGGCGGCTTTGCGATGCCCATCCGCGAGAACAAGGCGCAGGAGATCTACATTGTGATGTCCGGTGAGATGATGGCAATGTATGCCGCCAACAACATCTCCAAAGGCATCCTGAAATATGCCAACTCCGGCGGCGTGCGGCTCGGCGGCCTGATCTGCAACGAGCGGCAGACCGACAAGGAGCTTGAGCTGGCGGAGGCGCTGGCCAAGAAGCTCGGCACCCAGCTGATCTATTTCGTGCCGCGCGACAACGTCGTGCAGCACGCGGAACTGCGCCGCATGACCGTGCTGGAATATGCGTCGGACTCCCAGCAGGCCGATCACTATCGCAATCTCGCGACTAGGATACACAACAATGGGGGCAAGGGCATCATCCCGACCCCGATCTCCATGGACGAGCTCGAGGACATGTTGATGGAGCACGGCGTCATGAAACCGGTCGACGAGTCCATCGTCGGCAAGACCGCCGCCGAACTCGCCGCCTCGTAAAGAGAGCGCGCGAATGAATGCCGGCCTCCTCGATCTTGGCTCTGGGAGGCCGGCGTTCTGGCGAAGATTTGGCGCCAGCACCGGATTCGCCGAAGCATGCTTGACCGTAGTGGATTCGTAAAGCGATGTTCGAAGTACAATGGTTCCGATGAGTATCACCAGAGTGCCTGACGAGAGTGGCGAGCCACATACCGCAATTGCGACCTATCAGCTGCTTACAGGCTGCCATCCCGCAAAGGCCGACTTCAATAGCGACACCGATTTCGATCGCCACGTGCTTGCGTCCATTCTGGCCGCCGCGGCGATGGAGCGCGGGTGGATTTCCGACAAGGCCGGCCTGTCCAGCGAAGAGCTGGCGGCATTGCTGGAGCAGCACTTTCCGTCGATTCGGATCAATGCCGAGCAGCAGCTGTTGCATTTCAAACGCGATGGGAACGATGAGGTCGCTACGTTGCGTGATCTCCTGCTCGCGCAACGATCGACCGAGGGGGAGACCGGCCGCTGGCTGGCTGCAATGATCGCGCGTCGCGCCCTCGAGCCAAATCACTTATGGGAAGATCTCGAATTACGCGATCGTGACGAAATCTCCCGCCTGTTAAGCCGTCATTTCGCGCCGCTCGCCGCGCGCAATATCAACAATATGCGCTGGAAGCGCTTCTTCTATCGAACCCTATGCAAGGACGATGGCCTCGTGATGTGCACGACGCCGGTGTGCACGCAATGTAACGACTTCAACCTCTGCTTTGGCGATGAGAGCGGCGAGAGCCGGATGGCAGAGCGGCGACGAGACGCTCTGTTGCCGGCGGATGCCCTAGCTGAGGCGCGCCGAACGGATCGTCTGTTGGCGAGCCTTCCTGTCGAAAACCGCGCCGGTCCTGGGGGGGGCGACGACGTACAGGTGGACGCGGCTGAGGCCGATTTTGGCGGGCTGGCCCGTCGGTTTTGCGACGCTGTCGCGTTTGCAACAGCCGGGCTGCCGTGAAAATTGGCGCTTTCTCAGTGAATTAAGTCGAATGCTGACTTGGCATGCGGGTTGCTGAAACCTTCTTTGGCAAGAGCAACAAGGAGCCCCCATGACCGCCGCCGCCGCTGCGAAATCTCCATGGTCCGACACGGCTCGGACCAAGCCGATCGTGCTCACCGACACGACGCTGCGCGATGGCGAGCAGGCCCCGGGCGTCGCCTTTACCACGGCCGAAAAGGTAGCGATCGCGCAGGCGCTGGCACGGGCCGGAGTCACTGAGATCGAGGCGGGGACACCCGCCATGAGCAGTGGAGATCGCCGCCATCCGCGCCATTGTCGAAGCCGACCTGCCGCTCACTACCATTGGCTGGTGCCGGATGCGTGAAGCCGATATCGACGCAGCGATCGAGGCCAAGCTGTCCATGGTCAATGTGTCGATCCCGGCCTCTGACGTGCAGATTGCCGCCAAGCTTGGCGGTGACCGCGAGCTGGCACTGGAGCAGGTGAAGCGGGTGGTCGGTTATGCCCGCGAGCAGGAGCTTGAGGTCGCTGTCGGTGGCGAGGACTCCTCCCGCGCCGACGTCAACTTCCTCATCACGCTGATCGCAACTGCAAAGGCCGCCGGCGCGCGGCGCTTCCGCATTGCCGATACGCTCAGCGTGCTCGATCCCGACTCCGCCTTCGCACTGATCGGGCGTCTGCGCGCGACAACCGATCTCGACCTCGAATTTCACGGCCATGACGATCTTGGGCTCGCGACCGCAAATACGCGTGCCGCCATCAAGGGCGGCGCGAGCCACGCCTCGGTGACTGTAATCGGACTGGGCGAGCGGGCGGGAAATGCGCCGCTGGAGGAAGTCACGGTCGCGCTCAAACAGCTCTACGGGCGCGAAACCGGCATCGTGCTGCCGGAGCTCGAGAAGGTAGCCGTAGTCGTCGCAGCCGCGGCTACATGTGCGATTCCTCTGAACAAGGCGATCGTGGGTGGGCATGTGTTCACTCATGAATCCGGCATTCATGTCGATGGCTTGTTGAAGGATCAACGCACCTATCAGTCGCTCGACCCGCAATTGCTCGGCCGCTCCAACCGCATCGTGATCGGCAAGCATTCCGGACTTTCGGCAATCACCTCGCTGTTTAAGGAGTTGCAGCTCGCCATCAACGCAGAGGAGGCGAGGCGGATCTTGTCGCGGGTGCGCCAACATGCCGTCGAGCACAAGGGGCCGGTGCCGCGCGAGACCGTGGTGGCGATCTGGCGCGACGTCTGCGAACGATCGTTGACCGACTGCGCGTGAGGGCCATGTCCAGCATCGTTACCACCGATCCAGTTGCAGCTATCTCTCCAGGGCGAAAGCGCTCGCTGCGCGCGCTGATTCGCGGTGACATTGGTTGTGTGTCTCTGCGCGGTCGCTCGGCGCACAATCAGCTCGCGAAGTTGCTGACCTATCGCGCTCATCCTTACCGTGATCTGCTGTTGCACCACGAGCCCTCTCTGGACAGCCGGCTGGCGAATTCCGGAGCGGCTGTTGTTCCGGTTCGGCCGCTTCCTGGCTCATACCGACATCCATCCTGGCGCGACCGTCGACCTCTTCTTCATCGACGTGACGCCTGTGTCGTGATCGGCGAGTGCCGAAGTGGCTAGGAATTTAATGCTCTATTACCGCATCAGCCTTGGTGGCGTGTCTTGGTCGCGGTGTAAGCGCCAGCCTACCCTAGAGGACTGCGTGATGGTCGACGCCAGCACAAAAGACCATGGGTCCGATCAAGGTCGGATGCGACGCGCGCATCCGAGCGACAATTCACTTATCATCGAGAGCCGTCCGACGTCACCGTGGTCGGCATCCCGGCACGCGCGTGCGGTCGCAGCGGAGCCATCGCTGCTTTATCGGCGATTTCGACCTCGACCGTCATCTGATGCTGTTTCCGGCGACGCGATCGCCGTCCTGTTCGACCCATTTCGAGTTTCTGGAGGCGCGATTGGCCATACGCAGCGTCGCCTGCGCGAGGCGGGGCTGCCGCGAGGCGACCAGCCTATTCCGGGTCCCGAGCAGGGGTCGGCGACCTAACCCAGGGAGATATTCGATGAGCGACACACAATCGGCTGCCGGCATCCTCTATCAACTCAACAAGGCCTGCTCGGCGGAGGATTTTTTTGCCCTTCTCGGCGTCGACTACGACCCCAAAATCGTCAACGTCGCGCGCCTGCATATCTTAAGGCGCATGGGGCAATATCTCGCCAAGGAACAATTCGCCGGTGCCGCGGAGGCAGAGGTGACGGCGCGGTGCAAGGCGGTACTGGAGCAGGCCTATGCCGATTTCGTAGCATCATCACCGATCGAACAGCGGGTGTTCAAGGTGTTGCAGGATGCGGTCGCGGAGCCCAAGAAGCCGGCGGCCTTCGTGCCATTGAGTGCGCTGAAGTAACCCCGCGCATCACTTCAGTGACGGTTAGCAACTAACCATGTCGGATCGGCGCGTTAACCCGTCTTGCTCTTAATGGAGATCAACTCCATGCAGCAACGCGCGAAGTGGCGTTGTCGCATTCCCGACTATGTCGGACTTGAACTGCAGGCGATTTCGACAGTCAGTTTATCAACTTCTCGCAACGCATTGGTTTCACACCAAGTTTTCGATGGCGCCGCAACTGGTACAACACTTGCTGTTCTCCGACTAAGTCCGCCATTGACGCCGAGTTGACCGAATTATCGGCTGTCCGAGATGAGATTCGGAGCAAGACCAATGATGTTGTTGTTAATGCTCGCTACTCGCGCCGGGATGATCTTGTGGGTCACGTTCGCGATAATGCCGTTAGAAATTGCCTTTAACGCCATTGAGACCGGGATTGAGCGGGAGATGGCCGCCAATGGGTAACTCGCGCGTCCACGGTACCTCTGGAGCAGTATCGTTTGCGTCAAGGAGATCCCGGACTCTGCGGAGGTCCGCGTGCACCCCGTGACCAACACCCCCATGCGCCAAGAGGGCCGACCATCATCAACCCCTACGACCTGTTCGCGATGGAAGCCGCGCTCGAATAGCGTGACCGATTTGGCGACGAGATCATCATGCTCACAATGGGGCCGCCATCGACTGAGAACTCCCTGCGCAAGGCGCACCTTCGGTGCCGATCGTCCAGTGCTGCTGACCGACCACTTCTTTGCCGGCGCCGACACGCTTGCCACGACTTACGCGTTCGCGACCGCGATCCGGAAAATCGGTGATTGGTTTAGCACGCCCGATATCATCTTCACCGGCAAACAGATCATCGACGGCCACACCGCTCAGGTAGGGCCTGACATGGCTAGGCGGCTCGGTCTGTTGCAGCTCACCTATGTCGCCAAAATCGCCGGACTCGAGCTCACCTCCCGCCCCGTCGACGCGGAGCCGCGCGCCGAAGGCGGCGTGCAGGGGGTGCACACAAACCTGCCCTGCCTGATCACTAGGCTGGAATTGACGAACCAGATTTGCGGCGGCCTCGATGGTCGCCCCCCGTGCGCGGCACGGGCGCCGGTGGTGAAATCGAGCGCGCAGCAAGCCGGCTTCGAGGACGTCTCGAACGGTGCCTGCGCGGCTCACCGACCATCATCAAGTGGGTCTTTGCGCCTCGCCGCGCGCCGCCAAGGCGGTGCTAGTGGAAGCTGCCAAGGAGCCGGCGGAGCCGCTGATCGAACGCATCTTCGAGCGCAAACCGAAATCCGAAGCCTATCTTGCGGTGCTGGTGCGCTGATTGTGAGGAGTTTGAGCCATGAGTAGCGTCATCAAAGGTCCCACGCCTGCCGCCGGCGGCCGCGCAGCAGCGAAGAAAGAATTGCCGGAGCACTTCAAGGCCTACAAGCATATCTGGGTCTTCATCGAGCAGGAGCGCGGTCAGGTGCATCCCGTCTCCTGGGAACTCTTAGGTACGGGCCGCAAGCTCGCCGACAAGCTGAAAGTCGATCTCGCCGCGGTTGTAATCGGCCCGGAGGGCGAGGCGACGCGCAGCGCCGCCCTCGAATCCTTCTGCTACGGCGCTGATCTTGTATATCTCGTGGCCGACAATGTGCTATCGGAGTATCGCAACGAGTCGTATACCAAGGCGCTGACCGATCTCGTCAACACCTATAAGCCCGAGATCCTGCTGTTGGGCGCCACCACGCTCGGTCGCGATCTCGCGGGCTCGGTCGCGACAACGCTACTGACGGGTCTCACCGCCGACTGCACCGGACTCGACGTCGACGCGGATGGTTCGCTTGCGGCCACGCGTCCGACCTTTGGTGGCACGCTACTTTGCACGATCTACACCTTGAATTACCGGCCGCAAATGGCAACCGTTCGCCCACGCGTCATGCCGATGCCCGAGCGCGTCGCACGCGATGCCGCCCGTATCATCATTCATCCGCTTGCCCTCGTCGAAGACGAAATCGTCACCAAGGTCCTATCGTTCATCCCGGACCGGGATTCCGCAAAATCCAACCTCGCTTATGCCGATGTCGTTGTCGCCGGCGGCTTGGGCCTGGGATCGCTCGAGAATTTTCAGTTGGTGCGACAGCTCGCCGCCATGATTGGAGCCGAATTTGGCTGCTCGCGACCACTGGTACAGAAGGGCTGGGTCGCCTCCGACCGGCAGATCGGACAAACCGGCAAGACCATACGGCCAAAGCTCTACATCGCTGCCGGCATTTCCGGTGCGATCCAGCACCGCGTCGGCGTCGAGGGCGCGGACCTGATTGTCGCCATCAACACTGACAAGAACGCTCCGATTTTCGACTTCGCCCATATCGGCATCGTGACCGATGCGATTCATCTGCTGCCGGCGCTGACGGCCGCATTTCGTGCACGGCTGTCGCCGCATTCGCGCGACCGCATTGCGAGCTAGCGCCACTAGTGAGAAGGAGAGGCTCATGATCGAAGAACGTTTCGACGCCATCGTGGTCGGCGCGGGCATGGCGGGCAATGCCGCGGCGCTGGCCATGGCCAAGCGGGGCATGAAGGTGCTGCAGCTCGAGCGCGGCGAATATTCGGGATCGAAGAACGTGCAGGGCGCGATCCTCTATGCCGACATGCTGGAAAAGCTAATCCCGGACTTTCGCGAGGACGCGCCGCTCGAGCGCCATCTGGTCGAGCAGCGGTTCTGGATGATGGACGATCGCTCCCATGTCGGCCTGCACTACTGCTCCGACGAGTTCAATGAGCAGCGGCCGAACCGCTACACCATCATCCGCGCGCAGTTTGACAAATGGTTCTCCTCGAAGGTACGCGAGGCCGGCGCGACGGTGCTGTGCGAGACCACGGTGACCGAGCTCGCGCAGGATGCCAATGGCAAGGTCGTCGGGGTGCGCACGGATCGCGGCGACGGCGAAGTCCATGCGGATGTCGTGGTGCTGGCCGAGGGCGTCAACGGCCTGCTCGGCACGCGTGCGGGTCTGCGCGAGCGTCCCAAGCCTGATAAGGTGGCACTCGCGGTGAAGGAAATGCACTTCTTGCCGCGCGAGACCATCGAGGAACGGTTCAATCTTGAAGGCGACGAGGGCGTCGTGATCGAGGCGGTCGGCACCATTTCCCGCGGCATGACTGGGATGGGCTTCATCTATGCTAACAAGGAGTGCATCTCGCTCGGCATCGGCTGTCTCGTCGCCGACTTCCAGCGCACGGGCGAGACGCCCTATGGACTGCTCGATCGCTTCAAGCGGCATCCGTCCGTGGGGCGGCTGATCAAGGGTTCCGAGGTGAAGGAATATTCCGCGCATCTGATCCCTGAGGGCGGCTACAAGGCGATCCCGCAGCTTTATGGTGAGGGCTGGGTGGTGGTGGGCGATGCGGCGCAGCTCAACAATGCCATTCATCGCGAGGGCTCTAACCTCGCGATGACCTCGGGCCGCATCGCGGCCGAAGCAATCTCGCAGGTGCGGTCGCGCCGGGCTCCCATGAGCGCTGAGAATCTCGCGCTCTACAAGAGGATGCTGGACGACTCCTTCGTGATCAAGGATCTGAAGAAATACAAGGATATGCCGACGCTGATGCACACCAATTCGCAAAACTTTTTTCTCACCTATCCGCAGCTCGTCTCCAGGGCGATGCAGAACTTTGTGCGCGTCGACGGCACGCCAAAGACTGAGAAAGAGAAGGTGACGTTGAAATCCTTCGTTAATGCGCGGTCCTGGATAGGTTTATTCGGCGATGCATTCCGCCTCGCTCGCGCCTGGCGCTGATCAGCCAAATTCGATGCCGAACCCAAGGAGCTGAAACATGACTGTCGAGCCCTCCGTTCGCGTTGAGGATAAGTTGTTCTACAACCGATATCTTGTCGACGTTGGTCGTCCCCACATCAAGGTACGCTCGCACACCGAGCCATCGCCGCAGCTACTTGCGCTTTTGAAAGCTTGCCCCGCGCGCTGCTATGAGCTCAACGACAAGGGCCAGGTCGAGATCACCGTCGACGGGTGCATCGAGTGCGGCACCTGCCGCGTTATCGGAGAGCCCACCGGTGACATCGAATGGAGCTACCCGCGTGGGGGATATGGGGTGTTATTCAAGTTTGGGTGAAGGCTGTACGACAGGCGGCGTGTGCTCGCCATGGATTGAGACGATCTCGCGGCGGATACAGTTTCGCCTCGCACCGCTTGCGAGACTGAGATTGGAGCAAAGCTCGAACTCTGGTGAGGGGGGACTCTCCGCGAACTCATCGCTGTAATTCGGCGGATACTTCTCACGGACATCACCAAACGGGGAAACCGCCGAATGAGGCGGCCTGATCCAGCTTAGGCTCGCGAGCTTTTCTTCCGAGGAGCCGTGCGAAGTCGCACCTATGTTATTGAAAAGATGGTCATTTTACAATAATGTCGGCGATCGACGACATTCGCAGATGTCGCCGAACGGTAACTTTTCTTATTGTAAGCGAACGGTGACATCTGCTATTGTAGGCGAACGCTGACATTTGGATCCCCCATGCTCATACGCACACCTGCCGACCTAGGCGCCGTTATTCGCGACAGACGCAAGCGTCTCAAGCTCGATCAGTCGACACTGGCCAAACGCATTGGCGTCAGCCGTCAATGGGTGATCGATATCGAGCATGGTCACCCGCGCGCCGAATTGGCTCTCGTGCTCCGCGCCCTTGACGCTCTTGGCATCCTTTTGGATGCAAGCAGCGAGTCCAGTACTAGTACTAGTCGCGTCTCGGCACCATCCGCCGTCGATATCAACGCCATCGTCGCCAAAGCCAAAAAGGGCAAAGCATGACGAACGAACTTGTCGTGCTCTTGGATGGCAAAGAAGTTGGCCGCGTGCGCAGCGATGCGCGCGGCCGGCTGACCTTTATCTATGACAGCAACTGGCGCGGCACGCAGGGAGCTTATCCCCTATCACTCTCGATGCCGCTTGCCGCCGAGCAACATGGTCCCGCGTCCGTTCAGGCCTTCCTGTGGGGACTTCTGCCCGACAATGAGCGTGTGCTTGATCGTTGGGCCAAGAAATTCCAGGTCTCCGCCCGCAACGCCTTTGCCCTCATCTCTCACGTAGGGGTGGATTGCGCCGGTGCGATCCAGTTCGTCACGCCCGATCGGTTGGAAGCCTTGAGAACAGGCGAAAACGACAAGATCGAATGGCTCGGCCCGCCGGAAATCGCCAAACGGCTCCAGGCCTTGCGAGAGGATCACGCTGCCTGGCGTTTGCCGCGGGACACCGGCCAATTCAGTCTCGCGGGCGCCCAGCCGAAAACGGCTCTTCTTTTGAAAAAGGGCCAATGGGGTATTCCGTCTGGGCGCGTTCCGACCACGCATATCCTGAAACCGCCGACAGGCCATTTCGACGGACACGCCGAAAATGAGCACGTTTGCCTATTGCTCGCGCGCAATCTGGGCCTCCCGGTCGCAGACACCAAAGTGATGCGGTTTGAAAACGAAGTTGCCATTGTGGTCGAGCGCTATGATCGGCAACTCAGCGGAAACGACATCATCCGGATCCACCAGGAAGATGTCTGCCAAGCAATGGGCATCCCGCCGACGAAGAAATATCAGAACGAAGGTGGACCGACGCCAGCCAATGTGATCGACATCCTGCGTACCAACTCGACCGACCGCGCGGCCGACGTTCAGACCTTCGTTAGCGCCCTCGGCTTTAATTGGCTCATCGGGGGGCCTGATGCGCACGCCAAGAACTACTCGTTGCTTCTGGCGGGCGGTCCCCATGTACGTCTTGCGCCGCTCTACGATGTCGCCAGCATTCTTCCCTACGACGATGTGGACATTCGGAAGATCAAGCTCGCAATGAAAGTTGGAGGTGAATACAAGCTGGACTTAATCGGCTTGCGCCAGTGGCAAAAGTTTGCCCGCGAAACGCGCATTGATACGGACGAACTTATTGCCAGTCTGATCTCAATGGCTGAGCAGATTCCCGACCTCGTGACTGACATTCGCGCGCGAGCGCTAGAGGAAGGATTAGACAATGCCGTCATCGGACGGTTGGCCAAGGCATTGAGCACAAGAGCGCGAGATTGCGAACGTCTTCTGAGGGGCGGCTAGAGTTCGGCAAGTTGATCCGGCATGATCATCATCGGTCCGGTATCCGCCGGCGGAACCAACGCCGGCTTCCCGCAACGTCTTCTCATGGGCGTCCATGCAGGCGCCGCTGCCGTTGATGGCACTTACTGCCAGCGACCCATAACTCGAATCGGCCCTGTCCGCGCCGAGATCGCCGGTGACGATGCGGCGCATGGAAGCCGAAATGTGGTCGCGGCATCCCATACAACGACTAGAGATGCTGTTTGTGAATGCGATTGTAGTACCGCGAGGGCTCTTGGAGGGTGACGCAGATGCAGTCACTATGGATTTCGACTTCGCGCGATGATGAGGGACTCTCGCCCGTGGCCATCCGCGCATGGGCCTTGATCGGCTTGTTTGTCAATCTCGCTTTTGTTGGACTGGTCCTATTCTGCTGCTGAGCTCAGATCTGGCCAACTTAGGTTGATCGCATCCGGTCTCTGACCATGTCGTTTGGGTAACTTGCGTTGCTCTACCAAGCTTACGGAAAAATCGAACAATGTTGAAGACGAAAAAGTGGTGGTAGCTTTCGATGACGCAGATGCACTAGGTATTACAGCACGAAATGCGTCGAAGATTGTTGTGCCTTTGGCGAGCGTTTCCCGTATTCGGTCTCTGGTTTCGACACCGCCCTTATCCTGCCGTCTCATGAACTCGGCAGGTCATCGTCCATCGTTGCGGTGCGGATCGCAATCTTCGTGTCGATGTGCCCGTTGAAACCGATCGGCCCGCAATAGACCTCTCGCGTCACACGCTCGATCTCGGCGATAATTTCGAACCGCAGCACTTTTGGTGCCGTAATGCAGCCGCCCCGGAAAGGGTAGGGTGGCGGCTCTCAATCTCCTGCAACTTCTGAGATCGACGTTTGTGCGGTGAGGCATAGAATTCGTGATCGCTGGAACACGACCGAGTGCCGAGTGCAAACGCGTGCCACATTGGTACGCATCAGCTTGACGATCAGAGTGTTCGCGTCACGGTCCTTGTCGGGCCAGACTGGGACTCAGCGCGGCGTTAGTCTTCCTTGCAATCAGCGGAACGCCTGGCAGGTCGCCTCGATCCGCTTGCGCGGAGAGGCCGAAATCAGAGCAAAGCTCGGGCCCCTCCGCGAACTCAGGTTCGTAGATATCGCTCTAACCCTGACCCTCTCCCACAACAAGAGGGCGGATGCATCACTCCTCCGCCTGGACCACGCCGTGCCCGGCCGCCTCGATCGCAACCGCAACCGATTGCACGATCGCGGCAAGGCGCACCGCAGTCTGGATCGCGGCGGAACCGACGCCGGCTTCCTGCAGCGCCTTCTCATGGGCATCCACGCAGGCACCGCAGCCATTGATGGCGGAAACCGCCAGCGACCACAGCTCGAAATCGGCCTTGTCAACCCCAGGATTGGCGATCACGTTCATGCGCAACCGCGCCGGCATGCTCTTGTATTCCGGATTGGAAGCGAGGTGAACGAAACGGTAATAGACGTTGTTCATCGCCATCACGCAAGCTGCGGATTTCGCAGCCGCAACCGCCGCCGGCGTCATCACGGCAGCCGCCGCGGATTCCATTGCGGCGATCACTACCGGGGCGCGGGTCGCGATCGCGGTCGCCAGCAATAGCCCGTATTTGCTCTGCGGTGACAACGTCTCATCAGCCACCATCGACGCCAGATTGAGTCTGACGTCCTTGGCGAAATCTGGAATCTGGTCCTTTAATTGCTCGATAGACATGATACCTCAGGCTACTTTCAGAGTTTCGCCGCCGATCTCGCGGTTGCAGGGGCACAGCTCGTCGGTCTGCAGCGCGTCCAATACTCGCAGCGTGTCCTTCGGGCTGCGGCCGACATTCAGGTTGGTCGCATAAACGTGCTGGATGGTGTTGTCGGGATCGACGATGAATGTATAGCGATAGGCGACGCCGTCAGGTGATCGCACACCCAGGCCATCGACCAGCGCGCCATTGGTGTCGGCAAATTGCCAGATCGGCAGATGATGCAGATCCTTGTGCTCGCGCCGCCAGGCGAGCTTGCAGAACTCGTTGTCGGTCGAGCCACCCAGCACGACTGCATCACGATCGGCGAAATCGCTGGACAGGCGCGCGAACTCGGCGATCTCGGTCGGGCAGACGAAGGTGAAATCTTTTGGGTAAAAGAAGATGATTTTCCATTTTCCGGAGAAGCTATCTTCAGTCAACGTCTCGAATGCGCTCTGCCCCTCCTCGTACTGCAGGTGAAAGCCGGGCTTCACGCCTGTGATTTCGAACGACGGCAACTTACTTCCTATTCCAAGCATATTGTCCTCACAAGGTTGCTTTTGCGCGGAGAGCGACATTCCGGCAACAGCGAAGCAAACTATATGCCATTCGTCCTCAAAATCCTCGGTTGCCGGAATGCGACAATCGGATGCTTGGGCATGCAGGCATTTGAACGCCATCGTTTCGGCTGAATGCTTCACTGCTTCCTCATGGCGTGTGCAGGCGGCAGGTTGCAGCCGTTGAAAGAGTTGCCCAGCCACGGTTAAGTTACGACGGCGAAGCAATGTCGGGACTGGACAAGATGAAGGCTCAGCGCACGCAATGTCCTGACAAGCCTCGTGATCGCCGTGCTTGAGGGCACCACGAACGCTCAAAAGAGTGGGCGGGTACCGGGCGGTTTTCATCGATGGTCATCAGGCCGTGGACGATGACGGGCTCAAGGTTGGCGATGCCATGTCGGCCGTGATCAAGTCGTCGGATATGATGATCGGTAAGTAGCTCTAGCCGAACTGGAATGCGCCCGGACGCGCGGCAGGCGCCCTGTGATGTCGCGCCATCATTCCCCCACGACTTGGTGCTCGCAAGGTGTCGTGCCGAAATCTCCGGTGAAAGTCCGGAGGCGGCAAGGCATTTTTCGGGAACGCCGGTGAGGAGCGGCACGCCAGATATGATCGCATCGGCAAGTTCGTCGCGCAGATCTTGGACGCCTCCTGCTTGGAGAATTTATTGAACACGAGCAGATCGACATCCTTCGTTCATCGCGCAGGAAGGGATAACTGTGGCGCTGCCAAGCTCATTAGCCTAGAAGCTTACACCAAATGGCACCGGTGCCGGGTGGCTGGCAGATCGAAATCTCGTGCCCGTCATTTCGAGCGGGACCATGGTCTTCGTGCTCATTGCGTCCTGAAGTTTCGCTGGACGATGCTGCCGACGCGCGCGCGTTGCCGCGCGAGATCCTGGGTTAAGTCGGCGAGCAGCATATCGACTTCCTGTCCTGGGCCGGTAGAGGATTGTCATGACGCGGTTGGGATCAATCTAGGAGAAGTTAGTGAAGATGGCCTTGGTCCTCTTTCCGCTGGTATCAGGCCGCGGCGCTTTCCTGTCCAGCATCTTCCGCTGGCGTGGAAGCCGTTATAGCCGGCAGCGGAGGTCCAGACACCGTGAGCAGTGAGACGCCCTCGATCTGGGCAAATACGTCCATTCCATTCTCGAGCCCTAGCGTATCAAAGGAGAAACGCGTAATGCGCGCCAAAATCTCCGCGCCAGAGCCTCCGCTGCCGAGCCCAAGCAGCAGCGTGAGCTCACCCGGGCAGAGCGGCAAACAGGCCTTTATCCGCGCCGGAAAGACATTGAGCATGGAGTTTGCGAGCGGCGCTTCGCGTGCAAGGCTGACGTCGCTGGCTGCGATGCGCAGCCGCTGGTGCACGCCGGGTGGAAGGGGCGCCGCCGGCACCAGCAAGCGCGCACCTTTGACGGAGAGGATGAGTAGGCCATAGCGTCTGTCATAGCCGGCGGTCACGGCATCAAGGCTGACAGCAGCCTCGCGGCTTGCCGCAAGCGGCAGCGCAGGATCGGTCTGCAAGACATGTAACGGCCCAGCCGCAGTCACCGTGCCATGATCGGTGATAACGAGATGATCGGCAAGGCGTTCAATATCAGCCATGTCATGGCTGATATAGATCATCGGCAGCGCGAACTGTTTCTGCAGGCACTCGAGCAACGACAGAATCTCTCTCTTGGCGCAGCGGTCAAGAGCGGCAAGCGGCTCGTCCATTACAAGCAACTTTGGCTGGGATAACAGCGCCCGGCCGATTACAACGCGCTGCCGCTCGCCGCCGGCGAGGTGCGCTGGCGAGCGGTCGAGCAGCGGCGCGATACCCAGAAATGCGAGTACCTTCTCAAAGACGATCAGCATCGGTTCGCCTTTGGGCGTGCCGTAGAGCAGGTTTCTCTGGACCGTCAAATGGGGAAAAAGGGTTTCCTCCTGGAACACATAACCGATGGGGCGCAAATGCGGTGGGCGGAACATGGTCTCATCCTGCCACAACTCACCATCGATGCCACAGAAAGCGTCGGGTAAATGCTCGAGACCGGCGATGCAGCGCGCGATCGTGGTTTTGCCGCAGCCTGGCGGTCCGAAAATCGCTGCCACACCTTTAGCCGGTACGCTGAACTGCGCGTCGAGTGGAAAGCTACCCAACTGCCTCTTGAAGGCGATTTCGATCCGGCCTGGTGTGGCTGTTCTCACGTGCGCCTCGTTCCGCAGCATTTCTCGATCAACGTTAAAAGGATGATTACCGCAAAGGCGAACATCACCATGCCGCCGGCAAGCTGATTTGCTTCGCGCCAGCGCGACGCTTGGACATAGTCGAAGAGAAGGGCCGACACCACCTTGGTGCGTCCAGGAATGTTGCCGCCGATAATCAGTACGAGGCCGAATGCGCCGATTGTATGCGAAAAACCAAGCACCGCGGCTGTGAGAAAACCCGGTCGCGCCAGGGGCAGGGCGACGGTAAAGAACGCATACAATGGAGAGGCGCGCAAAGTGGCCGCAACTTCCAGCGGACGGTTGCCGATGGTAACGAAGGAGTTGCGGATGGGCTGGACCACGAAAGGCAGCGCCCACAACACCGATCCTACCACGAGTCCCGCAAAAGTGAAAGCGAACGTGCGTCCGCCCCAGAGAGAGGCGAGAAGGCCGCCAGGGCCGCTCGGGCCGAGCAAGACCAACAGATAAAAACCGATTACCGTTGGCGGTAGCACCAGCGGCAGCGCGATGAGCGCGGCCACCGCCTCAGCCCAAAAGCTCTTTGACCGTGCTAGCCACCACGCGAGCGGCGTACCAACGATTAGCAGGATCAGGGTCGTCAGGCTCGCGAGCTCGATCGTGAGCCCGAGCGATTGCCAGATTTCTGTCGAAAAGCGCCCCATGCACGTCTACTCCGGTCGTCGAACCCGTAGCCATCGCGCGCGACGACGGAGTGGGTTTCCGGTGTTTCGAGAAAATTGACGAAGGCGCGTATCACGGTGCTGTCGGCGCAAATCTTGACCAACATGGGGCCCTGCGGGATGGGGATATAAAGCTTCTTCGGCACCAGACAACGCGAACCACTGGCGCCGTTGGCCGAAAGGAACATCTGAAATGAAGCGCCTTGGGTGATCTGGCTGTACAACTGTCCACTCGCCCCAACCACGGCCTCGTCCCAGGTCTTCTGCTCGAACGAAGCTGCAGTCTCCTTCGCGGGCTCGCGAATCGCGGCGAGCGCCACATTGGTGTTCGCCGCCTCCGCATTTCCGAGCATAAGCAGAATCAGAGTTGCATTGATCAGGATTAATCGGGCAAGTGTCACCGGACAGCTCCTAGGGACGGAAACGGTGCCACTGCTTTCTGGTCACAGCGGCTCTTCGCTGCTCGATCCTAGCAATCGGCGTGCCGCTCGCAGAATTTGATGCGTGCCTTGCTTGAGAAGAGTGAAGCACGCATAGACGTCAGCTTGCCTTCTGGAATGGCGACACCCGTCGTCGGATGTCGGACATCGACGTCGTCAACCGCACACGGACTGGCATTACAAGATGGGGGGCAGACGTGATGCCGATCGCCTCTCGTCCAAGCTTGAAGATTGCTTCAGAATGGTGAAGGCAGTGTCGGGACTAATCGCCAATGTCACCAAGCGCGTGCGGGTTAAAGACCTTGGCTGGTTTGTCATAGGCCCGTTCGATTCGACAACTCATGGATCTCGGCTTTCATACAGCACAAGCTGCATGCCTGCGAATGATTTCATGATTGTCTTCAGAACGCGCGTCACTGCTCCGCGGCTCTATCGCTCGACTCGTGATCTGCATCGTCGCTCTCATCTAATTCTGGTTGACGTGATAGGTTAGCTCGAGGATCCACAATGCTAACCACGCTGCTCTGGCGTTGCCAACCGAACAACCCGTGTTCAATTTCTGACAACGGCGCAAAAGCACGTCGGGTTCAAAACACCGCGGCTTGCGCCGCCGTGGAGGCTTTGAAACCGTAGTCAGGCGCTTAAGTGCGCTGACGGCGCTGGCATGAGCGTTGCTATTGAGATGCCTCAACACGAAGTGAGGGCTGAAGGCACGCAGACGCGCAAGATAGGCGATGTTCTCCTTCCTTGAACCCGCGCGCCCCCGTTTCCTACAAAGACAAGCTCGCGCATAAAGCCGCGCAGCTTCTGGCAATAACCTTGGAGAGCAAAATGGTACTGCGCATGGAATCCGAGGCTCCTCCCATAAAAGTGCAGAGCTGGTTGCGTGGCCAGCCCCTGAGGAGCTTGCAAGGAGAAAAGGTCTACATCATCGAATTTTGGGCAACTTGGTGCGAGCCATGTGTGAAGGCGATGCCCCATTTGGTGCGACTCCAAGAGGAATACAGAGACAGGGGACTTGAGGTCGTCGGAGTCGCAGCTAACGAAGAAGGGCCAACGCTGGACGAGGCTCGAGCCAAGTTGGACGCGTGGTTGACCGAAAAATTCCCGAAGCTGGGCTATTCAATCGCGCTCGACTATTCAGGAGAAATGAACAAGCTTTGGATGGAGCCCAGTTCTTCACTCGGGATTCCTACCTCGTTCGTGGTCGACCGTGACGGCCACATCGCCTTTATCGGTCATCCGACGCAACTCGATAACGTCTTGCCGAAGGTTCTCAATGGCATCTGGCGCACCAGCGATGAAGCCAAAGCCGCCGATACGAAGCGAATCGGCGAAGCTCAGCGCCTGCGCGAAACACTAGCGTTGCGTAAGTCGATACTCGCCAAACTTACGCCCGCGATAAAGGCCGAGGATTGGGTGACGGCGCTTTCGGCAGCCGAAGAGGCCGTCGCCGTGATGCCGGACGACATCAGCTTCCGCCTGATTCATGTAGATCTTTTACTTCACAAGATGCACGACATGCGGACGGGCTTGCCGGCCATGCGCCGATTGATTCGAGACGCGATCGGCCAAAGATCGGAGGTGTGGATGGCCGGAGTTATGGGCGAACTCTTCGATCCGGTGAAGGACAACTCCTACGTTCCGCCTGCCGAGCGCTTTGCGATGGGCAAGGAGTTGGCCGAACACATGCTGACGCTGAATCCTCCGCAACGCGGCGAGGGCGATAAGTTCAAGTCCTATGGAGCGATCGCTCAATATTATTACGAGAGCGGCAACAAGGATCGCGCGATCGAGTTGATCGAGCTTGCGCTGAAGTCGTTGGACCATCCGGAGCCTATCCACGAAGAAGTGAAACAGCGCTTCGCGCCGCGGTTGCTTCAGGCCCTGGCCAACTACAAGGGTGAAAAGGTTTGTTACGGGAATTTCTGTTCGGCTCCGCAAAACAAGTCTCCTGAAGTGCCAAAGCGCAGGCGCCGGAGGAGAAAAAAATGAAAAAAGGGATGGTAATCGGAATTGTGCTTTCTGGTCCATGCCCCCCACTTCTCTGGCGGCCACTCGCAAGTGGTCGTCCCGTGAAATACCTGATTTTGAATCAGATTGATTAGGTGTTGTCTGGCGAAGAAGCTGGCCGGGATTTGTCACAACAATAGGCTGAGCTACCTAAGACGTCGGAACTTGTGGTCGTGGATGGCCTTGGTGACGTTGCCCTCCCGGCACAAAAGTAGTTGCGGCCCAGTCGACGCTCGGACTTAAAGTGGCCGATGACCGGCTCCGACCGCGAAGCTCCTCGCAAATTCGTTGACAATCGGCTCGTCTGCCGCGTCTACCCTGAGGTGAACACCCTCGTATAGTCAGTCGGGGTTGCGGTATAGGTTTATCAGCATAAGAGGCTTGATGGCGTTCCCGATCAGCGCCTCCCATTCCGAGATCACGGTTAAAGCGCGTGGCCAGCGATGTGACCACCCTGAAGGCGATGCTGCGCGCCGAGCGAGCGGCTCGATGCCGCGGCAGCGGAAGCTCAGGCACGAGCGCGACTGAGACTCGCTAGCAGCGCATAAGTTTCTCGTTCAATGCACTTCAGCAGATACTGTCTCCAACAATCTTTGAAGCGCTTGCGAGCCATGACGCTGTGTTGATTGGCAAACAGAGCTATCAGCGCTGTCTTCGGCAAGCGCTTCCGCGCATGTGTAGGGAACCTTGTCAATCGGCGCGAGGAGAACGAAACCGACAGCAAACAGAATTGCGATAAAGAAAGCGATGTCCGCGACCGATACGTAGAGAAAATTGACAATTCTTGAGAAGGCGGTTCTGGACGCCTCCTGAGGGATTTGTGCCATGATCGGCTCCGCTAAACCCAAACTTGCCGCACGCAGTGAGGCGCCGACAAATAGCGAAATCATTCGCTCAACGCCATAGGCGATTGGCTTGTCTCTAACACGACAATGAGCGTTTCTTGAAGAAGGAATCGCGCGGAAGCTACTCGACGTGGAGCAGGGGCTTCTCGATTCTGGTAGCTGAACAGAATTCGACGATGCGCTAGTTTTCTTCCAACCATGCAGTCGTTCTTGTGAACGGCCGCTCCATTTCCGCGGCTCGCGGTGAAGTGACGTCAGCGAGAAGCCGCTGACGCATGCCGTGTTAATCTTGCTGAGACAGCGGAGACCGACCATGGGTACCCGCAATCTGCGCGCAAGATCATAAGGACGGCTCTTCCCGGCTGGAGACGGTTGTTAACGGACTTCAGTCTCCGGTTTATGCATTCTGCAGCAATGGCTTGAGTCGCTTTGCGCAGCGCCTGGTTGCGCCATCGTTTAATAATGATCATCCCCAGAAATGTGGCGATTGAGATCGTCCAGGTCCGCAGCGATGCGAAGCAGAGGCCGACCATTCAGCACCAAGTCGGCCGAAACAAACATCAAAGCCACCACGAGACCTCATGCAAGGCGGCGACCACGTTACCTTGATTTGCGCATCTTGCGCTGCCGCAGATGTCGTCGCAAAGAGCGACATACAGGAACGAAATGGTGACGTGCAACAGTCAGTCCGTAACAGGTCGCGCGCAGGAAAAGCATGGCCGCTGGTGCGGTGCTGCATTTGAACGCCGTTGGCACGGCCGTTGCTTTTGAGACGTCAACAACACTGAGCTAGACTCATTGAGCACACCATTACGGTTGAGTTGGAGGATTCCACCATCGGCAAGACCGCCGCCCAAATCCCCGCTTGCTGGAGGATTAAAAGACCCCGGTAGGCTTCCGACCATCCGTTGAAGGAGGCGCGTTTGAATCATTTGCGAGCTCAGGTTCGGGTCGTGCCGAATCCCTCACGTTCATCGCTGGATCGGTATATGGCATCTCGTTCGCCGATTCTGCGCTCCCAGTCAGTGTGCGGGTGCCCTCTGCCGCATGGCACCGCCATTGATGTCGAAAGACGGCGCGAACACGACTAACGCGCGACGCGCGATCACGCGTTCGTGCCGTTAATTCGAGTGTCTGGTCTGGCTGATCCGCGCTGAGCTCGGCGAGGAAGTCCGTCTGTCCGGAGTAATGCGTCATAGGTCAATAATCGCCGGATCTCTGCGCTATTTCGCAGCTAGCTTCGCAAGTTTGCGCTGCTCTTCCGACTATAGAAGGTCGTCTTCGTAAGGAGAGTTGCGAATGAGGGGCAATGTTACCAAGGAAGTAAGGGGGCACGCGTACCGCGTTGACCTTACGCCTCTAGCCAGCTGCGAATATGTGGTGGCTGGGTGATAAGCGAGACCGACGCCGACGCCGGGGTTTGGTCGCAAAGGACTACAACCATCGCAAAGCCGGAGGAGGCGAAGGTGCGAGAGAACCAGATCCGCTTCAGTTATCTTTCATCTGGCGCTGGACCAGGAGCATGTGCGTGGCTCAAAGAGGACTAGCCCAGAGTGCCTTTGAATGATCCAGCTGCCGTAGCGGCAATCGTCTCAACTTTGCGGCGTGTTCACGGCGACAACATTGCACGTACGTTGCTCGCAGACGGCGTGAGCTTGGCGGTACTTATTGATGCGGCGTTCTCCTTGCCAATAAGCAACAGTGACGCTGTCCGAATGATCGCAAGGGCGCTTGACTCTGGCGATTTCAGCGTCACACCGGAGTTGGGGCCGCTCTGGCGCGTGCGGTACATTTATGAAGATCGACGTGCATCGATGCACGTCGTGGATATGGAGGTGTTAACGCCGGGCAGGACCTTCGCGAGCACTGAGATTTCGTTGCTGCTGTCCGTATGAGACGAAGTCAAGGTCCCTCTGATGTTCTTCTGTCAACCGGTCTGCAAACTTGGAGTCGGCTTTTGGACTGGGATCCCCAGCTCAGGAGTGAGAATATCGCAAGCCGAAACTAGGCTGTCGAGATGTACACAAGCGGATACGATGCGAAGCCCAAGAAGCGTGCGGGCCGCTCGCTCATTCGGGCTCTGAATAATGTCATAAGAGACGAGCAGTTGGCGCACGCTTTCGTTGGGCTCCTGGGTCACCGTGCTTGTGCGACCAGGCGGTTTCATTGGAACAGCGCGCTGATCCATAGGTCGGAACCTTTAGATACCGAATTTATCTGATGCAAAACGAGTCGCGATCGCACTTAGCGTGCGCGTGACAGGGATTCTCCCTTAGTTTAGCCGAGGCGGGGCTGCCATACTATTGGTCCCACGGTCGTCCTAGTTCAGTGCGAAGCGTCCAAATCGCGCTGTTTGCAATATGCAGTATGTCCTGCTCGCCATTTCTCAGTGAGAGTTCCAGATTAGCTCGTAATCGATCGCGCAGCAATTCCTTAGCATTATGCACAAGCAATGGATCCGTCTCGACAAAGCGCCATGACTTCTCAAATGCGGCGCTCACGAGGTCGTCCTCAGAGGCTTGGTGCCGCGCGGATGAAGTGTGGTCCATGATTAAGAACTCCAGAGTGACATCCTCATAGGGGGATACACAACCCGCCCGGTCGAAAGTGGGGATGTCGACCGGCCGGCCCGCATTTTGGCAAAGACCAAGCCTTATCAGATCCAGCATACAAGCGCTCCCGCCAAACAGATGCCACGCGTTGCAAGTAGATTGCCATAACGCTTTAGCGCACCTGAAGTCCTTCAGTTTGTTGAGAGCACTCTCGATGCACCGACAAAACTAATAAGGACGTTTGGTGAAGCTGAGATGACTGATTCGGCCTTCAAGCCCACTAAGATTTCGTGCAATTTGGAATCAGATGGCGCCGTTGCAAAGCATGTGTTCGTCTCACTCTGCGGATCAGTGGGTTCCGCGAGGAATAATTGTGTCGTTCACTTCTGCTGAGTACGCATCCGGCGTAGGCCACAGGCCGATTGGATTAGTCGGCCAGCGCTTGAGCCAAGTCGGATGTTCTTTGTGCATCCGGACGAGCTCGATCAGGTTTTCGTTTCCGAAGTCGGTGAATGCCATGACGCCGTGTTCGCCGGCGCCACAGACCCAGATGACGCCGTCCTCGGGATTTGGCCGCTCCGGCCCTTGAAACCGGGAGGCCTATTTAGGAAATAGTCTCGGTTGCCAAACGCTTTATCGGCATATTGAACGGTCGAAGGGATGATCGCTTGGACATGCTGGTGGCAGGCTCGAAGGGTGGCCGGGTACTGCTGGTGCGGTGGCGCGGCGACGAGCTTTGGATGTTTCCTGGCGGATGCCGGCGCGGCCGCGAAGCGGCGGAGCAGTGCCTCTGGCGCGAGATCAAATCTCCATGCGGTATGTGGCGTCGCAGGATTTAGGCCAGCGCGAGGCGGCGAGTTGTCGTGCGTTTCGTGTGCAACGTCGTGTTCGCAACATGTTGGCGGATACCAGACGAGTGCGGGTTGGCTTTAGGAAGAGAAAGCACGCGCCACGCTTCGTTTTGCGTTCAGTTGCCCGCGCAGCGGTCCATGCGCGGGAGCATCAGGCGATTGGCCCGGCTTTTGCTCCCCTGCTTGCCACGGCATGCGGCTCCCCTGCTTTGTCGGGATCGTCCGCTGCAGAATGAGGATCTCTATGCGACCAAAGGTGATGCCATGAAGAATTGGAGTTCCGTGACGACCAAGGTGCTAAGCACGGCCACTGTTGCAATGGTCTTGATGACGCGCACCGCGCTGGCGAACGAATACAACATGGATAATAGCAGCAATGCTAGCCTGCGGTACGTTCCTGAAAACAGGATCGTCCTTGCCCAGACCACGCTCACCTCGGAACGACCGGCAAGCTTCACGCTTCAGAACGGGATGCAGGTGGTGGTGATCCCGGATCACCGCACACCCGTCGTGACGCAGATGATCTGGTACAAGGTGGGCTCCGCCGACGAGACGCCCGGCAAATCGGGGCTTGCGCATTTCCTCGAACACCTGATGTTCAAGGGCACCGCCAAGCATCCGCCCGGCGAATTCTCCCAGACCGTTCTGCGCGTCGGCGGCAACCAGAACGCCTTCACCTCGATGGACTACACCAGCTATTTCCAGCGTGTGCCGCGCGAACAGCTGACGAAGATGATGGAACTCGAGGCTGACCGGATGACCGGTCTCATTCTCCAAGATGAGAACGTGCTGTCCGAGCGCGACGTCGTGCTCGAAGAGTTCAACATGCGCGTCGCCAACAATCCCGATGCGCGGCTCACCGAGCAGATGATGGCGGCGCTTTACCTCAACCACCCCTACGGCCGCCCCATTATCGGCTGGCGGCAGGAGATCGAAAAGCTCGACCGCGAAGATGGGCTCGCGTTCTACAAGCGCTTCTACGCGCCCAACAATGCGATCCTGATCATCGCGGGCGACGTCGATCCCAAGGAAATCCGCCCGATGGTGGAGAAGAACTTTGGCGACATCCCCGCGCAGCCCTCGATCCCTGCAAAACGCCTGCGGCCACAGGAGCCGACGCCGGCGGCGCCGCGCACCGTGACCCTGTCCGATCCGCGCGTCGAGCAGCCGGCTTTGCGCCGCTACTATCTGGTGCCGTCGGCTCACACCGCGGCCGCGGGCGAGAGTCCTGCGCTTGACGTGCTCGCGCAACTGATGGGCGGCGGCTCCAACTCCTATCTCTATCGCGCGCTGGTAATCGACCGTCAGCTCGCGATCAGCGCCGGCGCAAGCTACCAGGGCACCTCGCTCGATCCCTCGCAGTTCATGATCTCCGCCACGCCGAAGCCCGGCGTCGAGTTCACGCAGATCGAGGATGCCATCGACAAGGTGATCGCCGACCTCGCGCAAAATCCCGCGCGCGCCGAGGATCTCGAGCGGGTCAAGACCCAGTTGATTGCGGAAGCGATCTACGCCCAGGACAACCAGGCCACGCTGGCGCGCTGGTATGGCGGCGCGCTTACCACGGGACTTTCCATCGACGATATCCGGAGCTGGCCGGACCGGATTCGTGCCGTTACCGCCGAGCAGGTCCGTGACGCCGCACAGAAATGGCTCGACAAGAAACGCTCAGTGACCGGCTATCTGATCAAGGATGCCGCGCCCAAACGCGAGGAGAAGCGCTCATGACCTATTCCTTCACACGGCGTGCGGCCCTCATCGGCGGAGCTTCGCTTGCAATCGCGATGCTCGCCTCGGCACCTTCGCAGGCCGCCACCAAGATCCAGCGCCTGGTCTCGCCCGGCGGCATCGAAGCCTGGTTCGTGCAGGACGCCACCGTCCCGCTGATCGCGATGAAATATGCCTTCGGCGGCGGAGCGACCCAGGACCCCACCGACAAGCCCGGCGTTGGCCACTTGACGGCCAGCCTGCTCGACGAAGGCTCCGGCGACCTCGACTCGAAGACCTATCACGAGCGGCTCGATCGCCGCGCCATCGAGCTGAGCTTTACCTCGACCCGCGACCAATTCCGCGGTTCCTTGCGCATGCTCAAGGACAACAAGGATGAGGCCTTTGACCTCCTGCGGATGGCGCTGACCTCGCCGCGTTTCGATGCGCCCGACGTCGTACGCATCCGCGCGCAGGTGCTCTCGAGCTTGCGGCGTGAGTCCACCAACCCGAGTTCGCTCGCCAATCGCAAGTTCCTCGAAGTCGCCTTCAACGGCCATCCTTACGGACGGCAATCCCAGGGCACGCTGGACAGCGTGCCGAGAATCGAGATCGCCGATCTCAAGGACTATGTCCGCCGCGTGATCGCGAAGGACACGCTCAAGATTGCGGTGGTCGGTGACGTCGATCCCGAGACCCTCGGCAAGCTGCTTGACAAGACCTTTGGCAGCCTGCCGGCCAAGGCGCAGTTGACAGAGGTGCCCGACGTGCTCGCGGCAAAGCCGCCGCAGCGCGTCTGCATTCCGCTCGACGTGCCGCAGACGGTCGTGACCTTCGGCGGTCCCGGCGTCCGCCGCAGCGAGCCGGATTTCATGGCGGCCTACGTCGTCAACCAGATTCTTGGCGGCGGCGATCTGTCATCGCGGCTCTACCGCGAAGTCCGCGAGAAGCGCGGGCTTGCTTATTCCGTCTATGAGACGCTCTTGTGGATGGATCATGCCGCCCTGTTCGTCGGCAATACCGGCACCCGCGCCGATCGCGCCGGCGAGACGGTGGAAGAGATCGAGAAGCAGGTCCGCCGGATGGCCGAGGAAGGCCCGACCCAGCAGGAGTTCGACGAGGCCAAGTCGTATCTGAAGGGCTCGCAGATGCTCGCGCTCGATACGTCGTCAAATCTCGCACAGGCGCTGCTGCAGTATCAGCTCGACAAGCTGCCGATCGACTATATCGAGAAGCGCAATGCCCTCGTCGACGCGGTGACGCTGGAGGATGCCAGGAAGGTCGCGCGGCGGCTGTGGGGCCAGGGCCTGCTCACCGTCATTGTCGGCCGCTCCCCGCAGGCCGCAGCCCAGCCAACCACCGCGCCATCGGCCACGACGCAGCCGCCACCGGCGGTACAGCCAGGCGCCGCGCCATCAGCCACAACGCCGGGACCACCCAATTGACCTTTGTGTCGTGAGGTGACATTCGGTGCGCGTTAAGGACAAGCTGTCCCATAGCCGTTATTTGGCCGACATCCGACCTGCCTACATCAAGGGCGGCCTCACGAGAGCCCGTCAGTGCAGTTAGTCGCTCCTGCTGAAAGCTGTTGCCACGCCGCTACGAGTCGAACACCAAGGCCGTGCCGAGACTACCGCTGACGGTCGCATCGAATGTGGCCCTCTCGGGTCACCGGCGAGCCCCGCCAGCTGGAGTCAGCCACACGGCGGCTACGGCGGCTATTCAAGTTTCGGTGACGATTGGGCAGCTGCGATGGGCCTAACAAGGACCGTCTTTGGTTCGATCCATCTGGCCGCGCACGCCAATCCCGCTCCCCCGTTGCGGCTGGTGAAGCTAAAAAGATGTTCAGCCCAACTTTTCGCCAAAAAGGGTCAATGTCCTTACTAGGGTTTCGGGAGCTGTTTGGCTGCTCTGCTGAACTGCTGGATGGTATGATGGGGAACTTTTGTCATCGTCGCCTGAACCGGAAGCGAAGAGGAGCGAACCGCTACGAATATGTTTGCCAGTCAGCTGCTATCACAACCACCGTGATCGGCATTGTTGGCATGGCCACGTGGCTCCTCAATAAACAGGCGAGGTTGAGAGATTTGGCCGAGCTGAAGCTCCATGATCTTAAGCCCTCTAACCTCTGCTGAGCAGGATGCGATCAGACAACCCGCGTCTGGCAACGTTACGCATATCTGCGATCTGCACTTTAATGGGAAAACGGTTCGCGCTCCTCGCATTGAGCGGACTGGTGCCCACGGGCTCGTCCTCCCGTACGCCGGGCGGGATCGGTGCATTGCTCCGGATCTACCGAAGGGCGGACGGCGATGTGATCGAGAGCTTTCCATTAACGAATAGGGCTAAGATCTGCCCATCATTCCAAGCAAGCACGTGAAACTGTATTCCTTGGACGGTCTCACGAGAAGTAATGGTGCCTGCGCAGCCGAACAGGTAAACAACGTCTGCGTAGTTTGAGCCAAGCCGAACGTTGCTGAGCTCCGAATCCTTGACGCGACAATGCCCGGCCGGGAGTGAGCGAGCGTTAACTGACTTGTAATCCGCATCCAGGTCACCAGGCGTGGCCGGATTGACGGGAGCTCCGCTTGGCGGGACGCCGGCTTGTGCCGGTGGAGGGCCGCTCGAGATCTGGGCCAGCTGCACGAATAACCACGTGAAGGCCGGAATCGCTTTGATCCGCAGGACTACTCGCCAGTTGATGGAACAGCCTATCAGGGCGAATGCTTGATAGATTTTCATCGAATGCCAATGCGTTCAAACGTCCATACTCAGCCACTCACGTAGGAAGGCGGCACGTCACCTGCAATCCACAATCAAACGCTGTATGCGAAAATGTGCGGTTCACCTCGAGTTACTTTCATTAAGAAGTCGGACCACTTGGAGTGGTCAAAGCACCTGTACTCTCAAGCCATTCGGTGCGAGTGTTAAGTTCGTCTTTTCACTGGACATTAATAACCCGCAGCAACGTAGCGGTGGCTGACATAGTCGTATCCGCTAGCTCGCCGCGGAACAAGTCGATCTCGCAATACGCCCATCTTTTCGAGCTCATAGAATCCGACGATATGACAATCGAGATATGACCAACGCGACCGCAGCTGTCCGAGCGTGCGGTTTCATATCGCTCCTCCTGCCGATTGGCGGCAGAGAGATGTGCGGAGTAGACCCAACGTCGGCCGCGGTCGCGCGGAGTCCATCCCTACGTGATGGGCGAATCGATGATGCTGCGTGAATAAGCAAGCAATCTGCCGATATGAAAAATGTCAGATTCTGCAGGCGCTTCGCATGAATCTGTTTGAGCCGGCTTGAACCTTACGTAACGTCAGGGTGTAGAGAGCCTCATCAAGGTAGCGAACAGGGGCTTGTGGTGTCCGACAGGAAATCCGACAAGACTCGTGTTGCCCAACGAAACTAAGTGTGCCGCCTATGCTAATTGTTATTCTGCTGTCCATCTCTTTCGCTATGTTCGGCACAGTTTACGCCGTGAGCGCATGGCTCTCCCATGGGAAGCGGGAGCGCGACGCCCCTTGCGTTCGCCCTACCCAAAGGCCCAGGAGGCGAGCATTCTAACCTGAAATCAAAAGAGCGCCTGACGCCATGGGCCGCACTCTTAGTCCGGCTCGCCGCTGCCTCTAAATCCATCTGCAGCTTGCTATAGGCGCCCATTCTCCCGAAACCACCTCGATATCGCGAGCCGGAACTATGAGAAGATCGTCATCGCCGACATCAAAAGCAGCGACTCGCTGATGGGCATTTGACGATGCCGGTTTCGAACAAATTCAGAGCCTCGTTTCTTTGACTGTCGGACGTTAATTCAACCAGCACGGTAGTGTTGAGGCCGAACCGGTTCAGGTTAAGCATCGCCCAGATATTAGGTGTCATATCCTTTCGTCTCCAATGCCTCTGCCGACGCGCGATTGTGATGACGGATAATTGCATTCGAATCGATCCGCGCGCTGGTGCTGAGTTCGGCGATGGAACGTCACTCGATGGAATACTGCGCGACGTTGCTAAGAATCGCTGAATTTCGGCGCCACTTGGCCGCCCGCGTCTCAGGTCTGCACCGCTCTTTCGATTATATATCGGTGATCCAAGTTAGGAGATTGCAATTGAAGGTCGGCGTTCCCAAGGAAATCAAGACGCACGAATACCGCGTGGGCCTGACCCCTGGAGCGGTCCGCGAATATGTGGCCGCAGGCCACAGCGTGCTGCTCGAGACCAATGCCGGTGCTGGTATAGGCGCTACGGATGACAATTATCGCAAGGCTGGCGCAACCATTCTGGAATCTGCTCGCGAGGTGTTCGCGTCGAGCGAGATGATCGTAAAGGTCAAGGAGCCACAGCCGTCCGAGTGGACTCAGCTGCGAGAAAATCAGATCCTCTTCACTTATCTTCATTTGGCCCCGGACCCCGAGCAGGCCAAGGGCCTCATGAAGTCTGGCTGTACAGCAATCGCCTACGAAACTGTGACTGACGCGCATGGCGGTCTTCCGCTCCTTGCGCCGATGAGCGAGGTTGCGGGCAGGCTTGCGATCGAGGCGGCAGGTAGCGCCCTGAAGCGGTATGGGGGCGGGCGCGGGCTGTTGATTGGCGGCGTGCCGGGTGTCCAGCCGGCTCGTATTGTCGTCATCGGAGGTGGCGTTGTCGGCATGCACGCGGCACGAATGGCGGCAGGCTTGGGTGCCGAGGTCACAATCCTTGACCGTTCGCTTCCCCGGCTTCGTGAACTGGATGAACTATTCGAAGGGCGCGTTCGTACTAGGTTCTCAACGATAGAAGCTGTTGAGGAGGAAGTATTTGCAGCGGACGTTGTGATCGGCGCCGTACTGGTTCCCGGCGCGAGTGCACCGAAACTTGTCAGCCGGAGCATGTTGAGCTCGATGCGCAAAGGCTCCGTCATCGTGGATGTAGCTATTGATCAGGGCGGATGCTTCGAGACATCGCGTCCGACGACGCACGCTGATCCAATTTTCGAGGTGGACGGCGTCATTCACTACTGTGTGGCCAATATGCCGGGAGCTGTCCCGCTGACCTCTAGCCAAGCACTGAATAACGCAACTCTGCCTTTTGGTTTGGCTCTCGCTAACAAGGGATTTGCAGCCGTCCTCGAAAATCCACATCTGCGGGCAGGCCTCAATGTCTATCGGGGGCGGCTGACTTACAAGGCGGTGGCCGAGAGTCTCGGCTTGCCATTTTCACCGATCGAACAGGCTGCGGCCTGATCCCAGAGGCCCTCAAGGGCGTTTCCTCCCTTACTTGGGCCACTCCTTCGGAGTGGCCCCTTTTTTCGGAGGCTACGATTCCCCTCAACGCAGTTTGATTGTCCTCTCGCAGATCAAGTCGGGCAGCTCTCCCAGAGAACATCCAGTCAGCTGCCCGGCGACACGAAAGCGTGGGGCTGGTGGAGATAGCGCCGTCGGTCGGAGCGCTCGCCTCCCGGTTTTGTAAACCGCCAAGGAGACCGGCTACCGCGGCTTCCACCCATTCGGGGTTGGCGCTGGGTAGACGCCGAACGAGAAAGAAGGGGTGATGATGGCGTTGAGCAACACGGAACTGCGCTACTACGACAGCAATGTCCTGCGCCTCCCTGACGACAAGCGGACGGAATATCATGAACAGGTGGATCGCCTGATCGCCGAACTGTGCAAGACCGTCCGCGACAAGACCGAGATCAAGATCACAAAGGTAGTAAAGGCTGGCTCCTTCGCCAAATATACCATCTTACGAAAGACGAGCGTCGATCCGGTTGATGTCGACGTGGTATTCTATATTTCCGGGCGTGATGCCGATAAGGAGACGCTCGATAGTCTGAACAACACCATCTACGACCTGCTGATCAAGCAGTATCCCAACAAATCGGTCGAAGATTTCGAGATCCAGCGCAAGGCTGCGACCGTGACCTTTGTCGGCACGGGGCTGAGCGTCGACATTGTCCCGGTGATACAGGACGAGAACCGGCCAGGCTATGGCTGGCAGTTTGATATCCATGACGGGTCGAAAATCCAGACCTGCGCTCCCTGTCAGATCAAGTTCGTCCGGGATCGCAAGAACCGGGACAGCGATTTCCGCACGCTGGTGCGCTTGGCGAAGAAGTGGCGCAACCATGCCGATATCAAGCCGCTCAAATCCTTCGCGATCGAGCTCATCATGGCCCATCTGCTGGCGAGGCAGGGTAATTTCGGGAGCATCGAGCAGCGCTTCCGGAATTTCCTTCTCTACATCGCCCAATCGGGTCTGAAAGAGCAGATTAGCTTCCCCGAGAATACGGCGCCGTTCGGGACCTTCACCGATCCCGTTGTCATCCTCGACCCTGTTTACAGCCTGAACAACGTGACAGGCCGGATTTCGGAAGCCGAGCGCAAGGAGATCGTCGCAGCGGCGGAGGCGGCGTGGGAGACCGCGAATTTTGCATCGGCCGAAAATGACAATGAGGTCTGGAAGGAGATCTTCGGCCCTCGCTTCAAGACGGAGGACTGAAATGAGCCAGACCAGAACCGCCACTGCCACTGCCACCTACACGGTCGTCGACATCGAGAATGTAGTTCGGCGCGTGAAAGCCGATCTCATCATGATCGCCGACAGCACTGGCGCCTGGACTGCTGCAGAGGCGGCGCTGTATGCTCATGACATCGAGGTTCTCGCAAAAGCAGGCTACCTCTCGTGGGTTGACGTCACGCTTCTCAGTAATGGCCTCGAGCTCAAAGCCGTCAGGTTTGAGGTCGACACGGAAGCGGGTTCGCTCACCACGAGCCGCCCTGGCGGGGTGCGCTGGCCGAAGGTCGCGGGTGCATATCTGCGTGTCATCCTCAGCTACACCGAAGCGTACACGAGCGCGGCGCGCGAGGCGGTGAAAGGAAAGCTGAAAATCGGCTGGGTTACGTCATACGAGGATACCAGTCACGCCAACTTGACGTCTTCAGGCGGCCGCAACTACGTCAGCAACGCCTATGGCATGCAGAGAAAGGATTGGGTGAAGTGAGTCAGCCGAGCATCTTCGATAGCGAAACCCCACTGCCTAGCGAGGCGCTCGCCAAGCGGGAAAAGACGTTGCTACGATTTGCTGCGCGTTATGCCCGTATCCATGACCAGCTTCGGTTGCTGCTGAATGTCGGTGGTCTCGGCGAATGGAACCGAAAGCACCATGGCGGCAAGCTCGCGATCTGCGAACTTGTCGCCGAGCAGTACCCGCTCGTGATCTTTCATGGCGACGTTGGGACCGGCAAGACGGCGATGGCCGAATGCATCGCCAACAAGCTCGTCGCCGAGGCGAGGAGCGAAGATTCGATCCTTTTCAAGCTGTCGAACCGCGTGCGCGGCAGCGGCATGGTCGGCGAGATGGGAACGCTGATTGCTGAAGCCTTTCGCAAGGTGATCCAGTCGGCTGGCAAGAGCCGGCGTGCCATCCTGATCATCGACGAGGGAGACAGCCTTGGCGCGTCCCGCGCGCAGGAACACAGCCATCACGAGGATAAGGTGGCGGTGAACACTCTGATCCAGGGCGTCGACGATCTTCGGCAGTATGGCGGCCGCATCGTCGTCATCCTCTGCACCAATCGGCTCTCGGTGCTCGATGCCGCATTGCGTCGGCGCGCAGCAATCATTGAGGAGTTCAAGCGGCCCTCGGACGAAGAACGCCGCCAGCTCTTTCAGATGGATCTCGCCGGTCTGAACCTTCCGGAGACGCAGATCTCCGATCTTGTGGCGGTCACTGGTGCCCGCGGCAGCAATCCGGCTTGGACATATTCGGATATTCGCACGCGTCTTTACCCCGCCGCCTTAGCGAAAGCCTATCCGCAGCAGGCGCTCCGGTTCGAGCATTTAAAGTCAGTCGCCGCGGCGCTTCATTCCTCGCCGGTGATGGAGGATAGGTAATGCCGCGGTCCCCTCTCTACGGCCGGCGCATTCACATTTCTGGGAGCGTTGTGGATGATACAACAGTCGCGCCAGCAAGCGAGGTCCACGGGGCGAGGGAGCTGATCGCTGGGCTGGCAAAAGAGCTGATCAAGCGTGGCGCCAACTTCGTGGTCCCTGTGGATGCTGAGCCGCTGCGCAAGGTCGACGCTTTACCGATCTGCTTCGATTGGCTGATCTGGAAGACAATCAAGGACAGTTTGGCGCTGCGACCGGCGAACGTGCCGGGTCCCCTCGCGGTCGCGGTGCAACATCAAAAGACTGAAGATCAGATTCCGGAGGACTATGTAGGTCTCTGGGACGAGCTGCGCGCCTCACAGCTAATCAAAATCGAGAGCGCGGCGCACTGGAACATGAACAGCAAGCGGATGGAGGCTCAGGCTCGATTTGGCGATATCCTCATTGCACTGGGAGGCACCGAGGGCGTGCTCTATCTTGCAAACCTCTATCATGATGCCGGCAAGCCGATTATTCCGCTCAATCTTGCCCTCTGTCCCGAAACAACCGGTGCGCGATGCCTCTATAATTTCGGGCTGGCTAGCAGCCAGACCCGCCGCCTGTTTCAGATTGCCGACGACGGTGATGCGCATGACTGGGTCAACAGAATTCGCTTCCCGCAGCGGCAGTCGATCGCGGATCGCGTTTCTGTACTGGTCGAGCTGCTTGAGTCACTTGAGAGGCCCAAAGCCTTCGCCGTCCGACTACTGAACCCTGATCTGCCCGACTATGCTGACGTCCAGAATTTCTTCGATACGGTGGTTCAGCCCGTGGTCGAAGGTGAGCTTGGGTATCACCTCGTCGTTATCGACGGCCGCCAAGCTTATGAGTATTCCCGAATTGACCAAGAGATATTCGCGAAGCTCCATCGCAGCAGCGTGGTGCTAGCTGACATCACAGGCGCGCGGCCAAACTGCTTTCTTGAGCTTGGATACGCTCTGGGCCGCGGCCTGCCGACGATGGTAATGGTGCTTGAAGGCGCGAGCTTGCCTTTCGACATTACGACATTTTCTGGGCTTCATTGGAAAACGTCCGGCACTGTGGACGACAGGCGGCGCGCGTTCCGAGAGCACTGGCAGGCGATCCGCAACCGCCCCTCACTCGTTCCAGCGGAGCCGTTGATCTCATGAGCGACAAGCGCGAAGTTTTCGTCTCGGTCGACGTGGAAACCGCCGGTCCGATCCCCGGCGAATTCAGTCTATTGTCTATCGGTGCCTGCTCCATCTACGAGCCAGAGAAGACATTCGCGTGCGAGCTGAAGCCGATCAACGCGAACTTCGATCCCAAGGCTTTGGAGGTGAGCGGGCTCTCTCTAGACGAGCTCGCGCGAACAGGACTTATGCCCTCCAATGCCATGCGAACCTTTTCGCACTGGCTCTTGACCTTGGCGCGTCGGAATGAAACCCTCGTATTCGTCGGTTTTAACGCGCCGTTCGACTGGTCCTTCGTGAACTACTATTTCCATCGGTTTACGGGCAGCAATCCATTCGGCTTCACGGCGCTCGATATCAAGGCGCTCTACATGGGTGCGACGGGCTGCCGCTGGAGTGATACGCGTTCGAGCAGGATTGCTGAAAAGCTCAAACCAGCTTTGGCCGGGACGCATGATGCGCTGCGCGACGCGCTGTACCAGGCTGAGATTTTTCGGCTGATCAGGTCCGAGCTCATTGATAAGAGCTGACAGCACAGTCTGACTCTGCTATCCGCGATTACTCGATTGCGATCGCGAATGCTTCCGGAGTGGCTACGCTTCTACGCGCGGTGCCACTACATTACGTTACTCGCCGGTGAAGTACTGGAAATACGGGTCGTGGACCCAGCGCTCGCACACCCCCTCGTCGGATAGCCCGTAAATGTGCTTGAGCAGCAGAAGCCCGATCATGAAGCGGGTCGCGATCCCCGGCCGGCCGTGCTCGCTGTAGAGCGGCGCAATCTCGCCGTCGATCCAGTCCCAGTCGATCTTGCCGGCTAGCAAAACCAGTTCGTGCTTCAGATTGATGATCTGGTCGAGCCGAGCCCGGAACAGATCGTTCGATCCAGTCGTCTGATGCTTCTTCGGCCGCATCGTCCCCCCCCGATGCAGACAAGGAATCATGCTTCCCGCTTCGAGGGAATCCCGAAAACGAAATCGCAAGGTTCCGACGCCCAAAGCATCAAAACCTTGCAATCTGGAAACGTCCCTTAGTTCAAATCGAGATTCCAGATCAGTGGCTTACGCCTTCTTCACGGACGACCACGTTACCCTCACGGCACAGCGCCACGGATTATGGCCTTGGCTGTCTCTGTGGATCTTCCGACCGCCTCTTCGTAACGTGCCCCGAACTACCAAAATGCTCATTCCTTCCCAGTTGCTCTCTGCAAGCCGGAAAGCCAATTTGTTGAACAGCCCTCGGCCGTCATGAGTTGCCATATCCACCTGTAAAGCTTGCTCCGTCAGCCGCACCGGCTGGCAGTCCGGACGCGTCAGCAATACGCATATATCATCTTTTGGTGTGAGGATCGTCGTACGGATCTTCGCGCGTGTCACGCTGACGCGAAAGTTCTGGCGCGCCTGGATCATCGCTCCGTCCCGGAGATTGCCTCCGACAATTCGGTCAGGGTTGGCCACGATCTCGCCTCTGACGCGCCTAGGCCAGCTTCCCGATCGATCAGTTGCCTGAAACTCGTGATGCATTCCTGATCCCGCTCCTCATGATGCGGGTGATCTGAGTCCTTCTCGTCCAGGCCGCGGGTCGCGTGAGCCGCAAGCTCGATATCATCGATCATGGTCGAAAGCCGGCGCGCTGCAATGGTGATGGATGGCCGGGTCTCACCGTGAACGCATGACACCGAGAGCGCCTGAATTTGCGAGTCATCCTTATAGAAGCGTTTCTTCTGCCAATCCTCGTCTGCCGATCCCTGTCGGCCAAGAAGATCAAGCAGGTTCTTGACGATGGAATGCACCTGTGTGGCGTCTTGTGCGTGGTCGCAAGCCGAATCCGCAGCGCTAATCGGGCCGCGAAGCGCCGTTCGCTTCGTCTCCTCAAGCTGCTCCGCAACCTGGAACTGGAACGCCGCCCTCTCGGCCTCGGACATCTTCTTCGACCGAGGCTCCACGCCTTCGACTATGAGCAGGACCTGCTTGCGCCGCCGCATGCGATGTCGCGCGAGCCTGCCCGCGGGCGTCTGCAAATAGGCCTTAATCTCACTTTCCGATTTCATGTCACGTGCTGGCAGAACGAACGTACCGCCGAACATAGCCGATCCAGATCAGTCGTGAAGGCCTAACCCCGATCCCTTGCGCGTGCCGGCGGCGCTTCGCGTCAAGAGCCGGCTAATGCGGTCTGCAAAGCAAGTCTTACTCCTGGCTCAATCGCCGGAGTACATCACGTCCGAAACGGCAAACTCCTGCTCGATGAAGCGACGCGCCAATTTGTGCATGACACGGGCCGCCGTGTGCAGACGAACGACCTCGTGGGCGTCGTCGGGATCGGATTTCGAGTGCTTACCTGCATGAGCTACCGCGATGCGGCATGAATCGTGGATGTATTTGTGCGGCGGGTCGTTACCGCATAAGGCCAGGAAGCGGTTGATGTCGTCGTCTTCCTTGGGCTCAATCTGCAACGCCTCAAAATGAGTGCGAAACCATGTCCGCGCGGCCTCTTTGCCGGGATGCCGGATCTCGATGATCTTGTAATAGTTCAGCACGGCATAGCTGATGAATCCGTTTTGCTGTGCATTGCGCGCTTCTCGGTAAAGCGCAAGCGCGCGCCGGACCTCCTCGGAATTCGGTATCTTCCGGTCAAAAATGTAGTCATGCGCCATTGTGAAGGCGAGATCGCGCTTTGACAACGGAACCGGCACAGGATTTCCCGACCATCCATATTCCGCGATCGCGAAATTGTCGTCGCACCATGCCATCACGCTAAGAAAGCGGTTGATGACCGTCATGGCGGTCGACTCGTCAACGCGGTTGGCCGTCAGATCGATGTGAACCGATTGCACGTGGTCCTTGGTCTTGGGCATAAGCACAAGCTGGTATTGATCGAAGGTGATGAGCTTTTCCTCCTTCGGCCACGTGACCTGGTTATCCACGCCGACATGGAGAAAGCGCGAGCCATTGCGTACGCCGAGCTTCCGGTAGCGTTCCTGCTGGGCCTCTTCGGCATCGTACTCCGAGCCATCGCCTTCGGGTGGTGCCGGAAAGCGCTCGGCAAGCTCACATTCCCGCGCCAGCCGCCGAAAGAATTCCTGGGTAAACGACATCTCGCGCATCGCGGGCGCGTTCATCCGGCCGCAGTCAGGATCGAAACCGATTTCGCTTCCCTTCGCGAGCAGCGCAACGGATCCCTTCGGTACGAAGTAGGCTCGCCGCTTTTCTCCATCGCGCATATAGACAACCTCGGCCCCGCCATGGCTATTCACGCCCGTTTCGGCGATGGTCAGCTTCATGCGAACGAAACTCGCCCGGGCTATCTTGTTTGCCAGAAGGACGGTGACAACGTCGCTGATCGTCTCCGCCATGAAGAAGGACGCGTCGGCGCCCCCAACCGGGCGCAACCCTTCAAGCACCGTCGCCACATGCCCGGCCCAGCCGGGATGCGTCGTCACGAGCCCGAAGATGGCAGCTGCTATCTGATGGCCGGATAGCTTCTCCTCGCGCCGCTCCCTTCCGCGAGGAAGTCGGCCGTATCGACGGATTGACTCAAATCGCTGATCCATTTCCTGCGGCGAGCTATATGATACGTCGCTATTCTGGTTCAGTAAGCCGAGGATACGAGCAAGGTTCTTTGCATACATCGCGTTTCTCTCTCCGCGGGGTCCCGCCTGCTTCTAGTCGCAGGCAAGCCGATAATCCCGGAGCACGGGATTGGACCCAGCTCGCGGTATTCCTTCTTCAGGGATAGGTAGCTCGAGAGCGGTCAGAAGGTAGCAAAGCGCCTCCATCGCCCGCGTCGATTTCGAGAAGGCGCGGAATTGGGCGTCGCTCTCCGGATTGAAGTGGCCATGGGCGCTCTTGCCGCGAAAGCTGATCGCGCGCTTGAGGTGGTAGACTGCCTCGTCGGGCAGAACGCCTTTGCCGAAGCGTGCTTCGACCATGCCAACGAGCCGCTTGAACTGCTGCTCGGCAGTTTCCGCCCTGATCCAGCGGATAGCGCCCGCAATCCGCTCGCCAATGGCAACGTCATGGCCGAGCTCTTGCGCTTTCGCCGCCGCCACGGCCAAGATTGCATCGATATCGGAACCGGAGAGCATGGGTTGCGCTTTCGCGATAGGGATGTCCTCAAGCCAGCGGCAAGCGTTGAGCAGCCGTTCCGAAGAGACCACATTCTTCAAGCCGAAGCTTGCCATCATGAGTGCGTTGGGTCGCCGCCATGCCGCCGCCCGGTTCATCCAGGCAACAAGGCATTCCCGGAAAGAGGCCAGCTCCTTGTCGTCCCAGCATCGTACCGGCGAGCCGCCGACCCAGAGATCGCGATTGTCGACCTCAGCCTCGGGCCAGATATAGTGCACTTCATGCTCGCCGGGATATTCGTGCTGTTCGGCGGCTTCCATCATCTGCGCGAAGGAAAGGCGGTCGATCCGGATTGCCGATGGCTTAAGCTGCACACCGAAGCAAAACGACAGGAAATTCACGTAATCCGAGACGTGCTCGATGTAGTCCCGTAGGCTTGGCGGCTCTTCGAATTCGATTTCGAAGGTTGGCCAGAGCTCTTTCGGCCCCTCAAACTCCCCGCCATAGGTCGCGCTATACCAAGCTCGAACCGTCAAGCCCTGGGCAGTATCGTTGAAGATGATGAGGTGCTCTTCCGTTGGGAACCGGTTGCGGCCGATCGCTTTGACTTTACGGTCATGGCGCATCAGTCCATTCGTATGCTTCACGTGGAAGGAGACCCTCTTGACTCTGTCCTCGGCTCTCCACGGATCGTGGCCAACGACAGCAACGTTTGAAAGAATTTCTTGCCGGTGCGTCTCCCGTTGCGGCGCGATGTTGCGCGAACTCGTTCCTGCGATCGTCGTGACGTTGGAATGCAGCGAGACGATTTCATTCGTCTCGGTTTGCAAAAAGACCGGCTGCTCCCCCTTGATGTGAAAGAAGTCCGCGTAGCTATAGATCCGGGCGCGAATCTCTTCATCCGAGACCAGCACCGTTCCCGTGAGGTTTTCACCGGTAACAAGCTCGATGCAATGCAGCGGCTTCCCGCTCTCGATCTTCGGCATGCAACACCTTTGGTGCTTTACGTGCTCTGCATCATGTACGAGCTAGAACCGCCATGCCGCCAGAGCCGCAAAAAAAGATCAACACTGCCGCACAAACCGCCAGCGCGCCGACCGCATTAATCCTGAATCCCCACAGACTGACTTCGAGCCTTGGCTCACGCATCGCGCAATTCTCCATTTAGAACTTAGAGAACGGCTATGCGGAGGGATTTCTTTTTGTCGCCGGTTTTCTGCCGGTCGTCAACCACGCGCGGCTTTTCGATCGTGGATGCTTTTAAAGGAGCTTTGAAGGGCATTTGAAGGCCGTTTGAAAACCTGCAGGGGCCCGGGAGTTCGGCTGCGCTGTCGTCTTAGCACGCATGGCCCAGGTGATTCCCCTGTTCTGTCAGAAGCAGCCGTCACAAAAGAGGGCTTGGGCGCGTGCGGCAAGCCGCACCGGCGCCACCCGTCTACCGAAAACGATCCCAATACACTGGTGTCCGAGGCAGATGCCAAGAATGGGGAGGCACCTGAAGGTTCGCGGACATCGCCGTAGATATCCTGGCCTCACTTGGGGTGCAGGGGCCAGGAGAAATCACCACTGCGAGCGGCTTGAGGTCAACAAATCTCTGACGCAACGAGAACACCGGCGGCCACACGGAAATCTATCCAACAAGGGCGTTTAGAAAGCCCTGTTCTGCATGCTCCGGGCTTCACGTTACGGGGCATCTAGAACGTTTAAACCGTACTTTTGGATCTGTTCGGTCAGGAGTGCATTGAAGCAGGATAGGATGTTGTGCGGTCAAGGACCAAGCTTCGTCGGGCAAACGGGCGAACGATCCGTGTTGCCCGAGGCAGACTGCTGCCTCAACCCGCGGCTTGAAGGCGATGACAAAACGACAGCATCTACATGCGCGCCAATTCAGCAACGAAAGCCCGTTCACAGGCTTCCACGTCGATCCATTGTCAGTTCCCATGCGTCCTGCGCCGAAGGCCGATCCTTTGTCCCGCCGCCGTAGGAGGGCGGTTGTCAGCGGAGTTTCAGTCATGGTCCTATGCGTTCCGAAAAAAGCCGTGCCTTTGCAAAATTGGCAGCAGCTCATGATGGTCATGAATGATGTAATCCGGCTGCGCAGCCTGCAAACGCGACTCGGAAACAAATCCGCCGGTAATGGATATGCTGATAAGCCCGAGGTCGCGTGCAATTTCCGTTTCAACCGGCATATCGCCGATGATGAAGGTTGACTCTGGCTTCAGATTATTTGCTTGCATATACAGGCGAAGCCGTTCGCCTTTGCTCATGCTTTTGAATTGAGTGGCGCGGCTTTCGAAGGCTAGAACCTCGTTGACGCAATCGTCGATTCCAAGCCTGCGGATTTGGGAACGAAGAGGATCGACTATATAGCTGCTGAGAACGATCGTTGAGACCGCCTGTCGACGTGCCGCTTCTAAAATGCAGCGCGCGCCTTTGCGCAGATCGGCCTTGCGCGCCAGCGGTTCGTAGGTGTCGTGAAAAATAGCGCTGCCATCGCTATCCACGATTGCGGCTTCACCTTCCGACATTCCGACACTGCGGTAAAGAACAGAAAGCGGGAGCTCGCACTGTTGCCGAAAAGTTTGCATATCGATATCAGGGCGACCGAAGCGCCCTAGAATGAGATTGATCGTTTTCAGCAACGCATCGGCGTCGTCGAGCAGCGTGCCATTCCAATCAAATACTAGAGTAGGTTTCATGATGACCTCAGGCAACGGCTGATTCCGGGAAGGGAAGATCGGCGATTAACTTGTTCAAATTCTTGTTCGCGCGTTTTTGCCCCGCTGGGGTTGGCATCTCGAACGTAAACGGCGACAAATCGATTCCATCATGCCCCTGCGGAAGCAAGGATACGAGAACTTGGAAGGGTAGATAAGTGATAGTCGCAGCATCGATGGATACGGCAATTGTGCTTTCGATGATCCTGAGCATTTGCGGTTCGATGTTATGAAAACGCAGGCTTTGCTTCCGCTGTTCGGATGGCAGAGCTTTCCATATTTGCCAGAACACCAACTCATCCATCGTGTCGATACCCATGCCGTAGTAATTTGGCGCCACTATAGGTGGTGAACCGATTACCCAATGCACAGCCTTTGCCCCGGCGGAAAGGAGCATATTCGTGACAGCCCGACTCGTATCGCCGCGAATGAGGGCTTCATCGACCATGATTATGGTGCTGTCAGCAACGTCCTCCTCTGCGACACGGTATTTCTGGTCAATAAGAGATCTTCGCTCGCTAATGATACCTACAAGCGTCCGCTGAGAAAACTGTGTTGCGACGACTTCGTGACGTCGGACGATGGCACCGTCTTCGGCGAGTGATGCAAACAGACCATCAGCATACGGCCCTCCGGTTCGCGGCATGGAAGAAACGATAAAAGGGGCGGACCCCACTTCTACTGCCAGTCTCGGCGCAATAAGTTTACCAAGAGCCACTCCGATATTGTAACGGGTTTCGAGATGAGATTGGCGTTTCGACGTGTTGGGGCTTCCTAGGTAAAGCGTCTCGTAGGCGCACAGCTTGGTTTTATGTCGAGCATCGCCCACAGATCGATCAAGGCATACTCCCGTTTTTCCGTTCACATACTTGATGTGGCCTGGTAAAATTTCGTCTGCCTTGCCTTGTAGTCCGGAAAAGGCACAGTTTTCCGAAGCAAAAAGCAGAAAGCCGTCGTCGGTTTGCATGAATTCCAAAGGTCGCAAACCATATCGGTTGCGGAAAGCAATGAGATTTCCTTCACCATCCAACAAGAGTGCGCTGACGGCGCCATCGACACGGTCATCTATCTCCCGAAAGAGGTTTTCGTGATTCACCGGCAGACCATGCTGCCAATAATCACTTTGACAGGTACGCTCAATCAGCTTGAGCAAGAGTTCGGCATCAGTTTTGCCGTCAAAGCTGTGCCCTTGGACGAGCAATTCCTCTCTAAGTTCATCAGCGTTGACCAAGGCCCCGTCTAGGGAAATCGTCAAATGGCGGAAACCGTCTTTATGGTTGTGAACAGGCTGAACGTCGCTCTCGTCGCGCTCCCTGTTAGACGGACTACGAATGTGTGCAATCGCTACGCGGGGCCTGAAATTCGCATACTGTTCATTATAGTCATTTGTTGTTAATTCGCGTGCCGGCTGAGACGACTTTGTATACTGAACACGTTTTTCATGCATGAAGACGGCAAGACCGAACCCCGCCTGTCCACGAAGTGCAAGTTTCGGAAGCATGTGCTGGAGCCGATCATAAACGGTCTCCTGTGAATGACTTGAAGGCAACAGAAAAACACCAGCAACGCCGGACATGCTATTATCCTTCAAAGAAAAGATGACGATTGTTATCGTCGTCATTCGACAAACTGCGTGTGTCGTGTTCAACCAAGACTCCGCGCCCGAATCCGACACTAAGGCGATGTATTCCGCCGGCGCGGTGCGAAGCACGTCGTTCTGCTCCCCTTTCAGCAAGGAGCGTGCCAGCGTCTTAGGTGGCACGGCTCACGCCGGCAGATCGCGACGGCTCCGGAAATACGGGAGTTTTGATCAAACGGCCGCGATCCGAGCTGTTGGATCTACGACATGTTGGCTGAGGCGCGACGCGTTTTACGCAAATAGGCGTCGCGAATTGAACGTCCGCAGTCGGCGCGGCGCTAGAGTCATCCAGATCGCCCGCATGCAGTGTCGCCGGTAATTGTTACAAGATCATTGGCTCCCGGTGCACCATATGCGGTGCGCGTAAGTGCGGATAGCGCGACCAACCGCAAGAAGAACATGCACCTGACCGTCGCGAAAGCCCGGTGGCTTGGTCGATGACGGCTGCAGGATCGGCCTACTCTCCCCAGTAGGCGCAACGTGCGCTCCGGTTTCGAGACGGTGGGATCGAAAGGAGAGGGCAGGCCAGGTGCAGATGATCGATGCCGTTGAGGCGCTCGCCATCGATCCCGCCGATGTCGCAAGCCGACCCGCTGGCACCACGTTCATAACCGTCTGTCTGTGAAACCCGCGTTCCTACCCGAAGAACATCAGTCTATTGTCAGAGAGTGGATGGATCTGCTCCAATGAACAGGACCGCGATGTAGCTCTCATAGAGTGTGCGGTCTCAGTCGAGAAGGGGCAGGCTAACAGCCTCGAATATTGGCTGCGACAGCCAGACGGCGCTTTCCGCTGGTACCGGTGCACGGCCGTGCCGCTCAGGAATCGGGGCGGTAGCGTTCGGGAATTGCTTAGCTTTGGATGGATGTGCACCACGACAAACTTTCTGGCCGCCACAATGGCTCATCGAGGCTCACTGGGACGCAACTGCGGGCGCCCGGCGGCATTCTGAAATGGTCGGTCAAGCAGCTGGCCGGGCGAAGTGGGGATATCCTCCGCGGTCATTCGCCGGCTCGAGGAGTACAACGACACTCCGCCGATGGTCGACGAGTTGATGGAAATCCTCCGGAGCACGTTTTCGGCTGCGGAAATCGAATGTTTTTCCCGCTGTGGCAAGCCAGGTAATCCGGTCGCGATAGATTGAGCTTTGCCGGCGCAGGGCTCTGATGATCTTCTGTCGTCCCTCCAGTTGACCGATTCTAATTTCCCCGATAGCTAGGCGACCTCTTCTCAAAAAAGGCGTTCATTCCCTCTTGCTGGTCGGACGTCGTGAATGCGTGCCTGATGGCTTGTCGTTCAAATTCTAGACCGGCATCAAGCGTGGTTTGGTAGGCGGCGAGTACAGCCGCTTTAGCCAGTTCTATGGAACGCGGCGGCTTGTGCGCAATAATTTCGGCAACTTCGAGAGCGCGGCTCTGCGCCTTGCCGTCTGCCGTGACCTCGGCAACAAGCCCAGCTTGATGGGCTGCGCGCGCAGAGATGGATTGTCCGGTCAGGATCATGAGCATCGCGAGTGATTTGCCGGCCACGCGGGTCAATCGCTGGGTTGCTCCGTCTCCCGGCAATATCCCGATATTGATCTCCGGCTGCCCGAAGGCGGCGCCTTCACCGGCGATCACGATGTCGGCCAGCAGCGCGAGCTCGTGACCACCGCCAAAGCAAATCCCCTCAACCGCGGCAATAAGTGGCTTGGGGAAATTAGCGATATCCCGCCAGGCAGAACGTCGCGCGGAATTGTCGACGGCTTCGAACCCTCGTTGCCGCATTTCCTTGATATCGGCACCGGCGGAAAAGAACGCATCGCTGCCACGAAGAACGACGCAGCGGACGTCATCATCCAGCGTGGCCTTGCAAAGGGCGGCCGCGAGTTCCGCGATCAGATCATTGCTCAGCGCGTTTCGTTTGGATGCCCTATTCAATGTCAAGAGCACCACATGCGGCAAGGGAGACGTCCAAAGAATGAGGTCAGGCTTGGCGTTCAACGCAGCACCTTTGCAAATTACGGATAAGCGCCATTTACACTGAAATAGCATTCGCGAACAGCCGTCCTGCATGCCAGCCGGGGCTGCGGCCCTTCATCGCGGCCGCCTTGGCAGGCGGTCGGCGGTCCGTGGTGACGCGGTGGACGACCGCATCACCAGGCGATAGGGCAACAGGACGCTCTTGGGGACGGGCCTTCCCGCGATCGCATTGATGAGATAGTCGGCTGCGCCGCGGCCTATTTCAGCGGCGGGAATACTGATCGTCGTAAGCGGCGGATCCATCTGTGCCGACAGTTCCACGTCGTCGAAACCGGTAATCGAAAGCGCCCGCGGCACGCTCAAACCCATCTTGCGGGCTTCCGTAATGGCGCCGATGGCCAGCGTGTCGGTGGTGCAGATCACGGCGGTCGTGTCGGGATGGTCAGTGAGCAGTTGGCGAAGCGCGCTTCGTCCTTGCGCGAGCGAGTGGTCGGCCTTGATGACTTGAGTCGGCTGGAGTCGGATATCGACTTCAGCGAGAGCGCGCTGGATGCCATCGAGTCGCGCGCGCGAACGGTCATTTGACGGCCGAATGTTGGCAATTGCACCGAAACGAACGTGTCCCAGGCCGAGAAGAAATTCGGTCATCTCGCGAGTGGCGCGTTCGTTGTCGATGCCAATGGCAGGAATGCCGCCGCCCGCCTTCGAGACATAAGTCGTAATGACGGGCACGCCAGTTTGCTCTACCAGAGCTCGTAACTCCCGACCGTGCGAGCCTCCCACTAGCACAATGCCGTCTATGCCGCGCTCGATGAGGCTCTGCATCTCCTGCAACTCGCGGCGTTGATCATACTGCGAATTGGCGATGAATAACGTGTAGCCGCTTTCGCTTAGTCGGTTCTGCAGGGCCTCCACGCCTTCGGCAAAGATGCCAAGGCCTAGCGTCGGAACAATCGCGCCGATCGTCCGCATGCGTCCCGATTTCAGCGCCCGGGCCGCGCTGTCCGGCGTATAGGATAGATCGGTGATGTATCGCATCACTTTATCGCGCAGTTCGGGCCTGACAATTTCTGGATGATTTAGAACCCGCGACACCGTCGCCGGCGACACGTTCGCCTTTCTCGCGACGTCCTCGATCTTCACCCTTGGCTGCGACCGGCCTTTGGGATCAGCGATCGATTTCTTGTCCATCTGATCTGCTCGGATTGTCCCATAACGGGCTGTTAACATCCGTTCGAGTTAAACCACCTGAAGCGTTGCTATCTCAAGCGCAGTGTGCACGAGATCGGTGCTTTTTCATTGAACAGTATGCGCGCGCCCAAGCCACAGCAAGCAGAGCGCGCCGGCGGCCATGCTCCGACCGTGCGGCGCTTAACGCCCTTGACTCCGCTGGTCGGGGTGACTAGAAATCATGAAAACGATTTCAGAGAGGCGGGAGTTCAGCGACATCTCCGCGAGATCGTCAGAGAGAGCCAAGCAAGAACGTATGGTCGATCTTCTCAAGGGCGTTCGGGTCCTCAGCTTCAACCACTTCCTGATGGGCCCGATGGGCGTGCAATTTCTCGCCGATCTCGGCGCGGACGTGATCGCTGTGGAGCCGCCGGACGGCGCCTTCCAGCGGAAATGGGGCGGGGCGGACAAGCAGGTAGATGGCCAATCCATGCTGCTTCTGACCGGCAATCGCAACAAGCGTAGTCTGACGCTCGATCTCAAGAAGCCGGACGCGGTTGCCGTTGCGAAAAAGCTGATCGCAACATCGGACGTCATCACCGAGAATTTCCGGCCTGGCGTGCTCAACAAGCTTGGGCTTGGCTATGAGGACGCCAGGAACATCAAGCCCGATATCATCTATGCCGCTGCGTCCGGATATGGCGCGGACGGGCCGTACGTCAATCGACCTGGCCAGGACCTCTTGGTTCAAGCGTTGGCGGGCCTTGCTACCATCACCGGAAGCCGCGAACACGGCCCGCGCGCTGTGGGTGTTTCGGCAGTTGATCATCACGGCGCCGTTCTCTTTGCGGCTGGCATCCTGGCCGCATTGGTGAGGAAAGCGCGCACTGGGCAGGGGTGTCGGGTCGATGTCAGCCTGCTGTCAGCAGCCCTCGACCTGCAGATGGAGTCCTTCACGTGCTATCTCAACGGGCAGAGACCGGACGATGTCCGCCAGCCGGGGCCGATCGCAGGATGGTATTATGACGCACCTTACGGCATCTATGCCACCCGTGACGGACACATCGCGATTTCGCTCGGATCGCTCGACGTGCTGGCGGATGTGCTTTCGCTTCCCGCCGATCAGCGCGTTCCCGACACGGAAGCTTATCGGCGGCGCGACCAGGCATCGGCAGCTATTGCGGCCAACATCGCCGAACGCACGACATCGGAGTGCCTTGCGCTGCTTGAGGCTGGCGGAATCTGGCACGCCCGCATCAATGACTATTGCGACGTCGTCGTCGACCCGCAGGTCGTTCACAATAAAAGCTTCCAGGTCGTGAAAGGGGCGACAGGGGCGCCGATTACCCTCGTCAGCCATCCCGTGTGTTACGACGGCGAGGTGCCGGAAGTACGTTTGCCGCCGCAGAAGCTCGGGGCGCAGACAGAAGAAATCCTAAAGGAGCTCGGCTACGACGCTCGGCAATTGAAGGATCTCTACGACAGAGGCGCCGTCGGCTCTCTGACATCTCTTTACTCAAAAGGGCTTTAGCGAAGGCAGCGTTTGAGGGCGCGCAGCCCTTGGGTCTCCTCTATGCCGACGTCGCGCTCGTCCATCGTCAGCAGGAAACGCGCTGGATGCAGCAGTTGATCGTGGGCGCCGGCTGGTAGCTGTCGCATGTGCCGGCTGGCATGGTGGCGTTCTGGGACCTCCAGGATCTGGCGATCCCAATACGCAGACCGATACGGTGGGCACCGCAATCGTCTGCTCGGCCTTGCTTAAAGTTAGGACTTCATCGTCGCCTCCGAGACGGCGCGGTTCGGCTTTCCGGAGATTACCGTCAATATCATGCCGGGCATCGTCCAGCTCGCGCATCAGCGCCGGCGTGAACGCGTTCAGCTTGTCGGGGCGATTGATGATGAGCAGGGGCGTGCCTTTGCTGACATGTGTTCCATAACGGCGGACAGAAAGCCGACCGACAGTGTTTCCTGCACGATCCGCTTTTTTGAAACGCGTGGTACTTGGCATATTCCTCGTTGAGGTGGACGCCATACAAATCGCCACGATGCCGGGCGAATGCATATACATCATATTCTGTCACGGTCTTTGCGACGTTGGTCGGTATCGCCGATCGCAGTCATGTCAGGTCGCTTGGCCATGATGTTGGATTTGATCTTTCAAGCTGCCGGACATCCGCTAACCCCTTGAAGCAGGCTTTGCTGCCGCGGACGTGTGGGCATACTCTTCCAAATGGTGGAAGGACGCGCTGCCAGCGTTAGCACACAGTGCGAATATTTGGACTTTTCGGCGATCGCGCGCAGGGCGCTCGCAGAAGCGCGCGCACTTGTCACCGCAAAGCAATTTGTGCGTCGCAGCGAATGGATCGCACTATCCAGATGCCGATGTAACGCAAGAAAGTACAAGAAATTCGGAAAGGCGTCCTAACGCGTTGCGCTCTGTTCGCCAATACTTTCGCCGCTCATCGACGTCAGTTCTACGGCAAGGGCGCCGTCGGCTCTGAGTCTCTCAACTGAACAAGAACAAGCTTCTCCAGAAGCACGCTTTTTCTAAGAGGAGGAAACCATGGGAATGGAAAATAAGCTCGCGCGCGCGCTTCTTATCGGTGGCGCCTTCGGTGCCGTTTGCTCTTCGACGGCGGCGCAAGCGGAAACAGCGCTGAGCATCTGTTACATCAATCATCCGGTGCAAGTCGCAAACGTCGCGATCCTGCAGAAATGGGCAATCAAGCAAGGCGTCAAGCTGACTAAGACGGTAACGTCCTACACCGTCTATTTGCCGAAGATCACCCAGATGCTGACCTCCGGGACGAACGACCAATGCGACATCATCTGGAACAATGATGACTGGGGACAGGATCTCGCCCACTATCTTGAACGGCTTGATGACGTTCCGAATGCCCGCAAGGTCGAGGTGGGGCAGCTTGAGCCATTCCATACTGCCGACGGAAAGACGACGGCGGTGTCGATGACGACCACGGCCGGCATTCTGTTCTATCGCACCGACCTCATTCCCGAGGCGGAACTGCCCAAGACATGGGACGATCTCGTCAAGATCAGTCAGACCCTGCAGTCCGAAAAGAAGGTGAAGTGGGGTTATGTCGGCGGCATGAGTTACACCAACACCTTCTTCAGCTTTTGGTGGACGCTCTGGAACAACAATTGCGACATCTATGCACCCGCGTATGAGCGCGACAACAAGAAGCTTGCAGCCGACGGTTGGAAGCCGATGATTTACTCTCCGTGCCAGGTGCAGACTGCGGAGTTTTGGTGGGATGCTCTCAATGGCAAGAAAATAAGCCCGCTTGGCATGACGACCTATTCGCGCGATGAGGCGAATGCGATCTTCCAGGCTGGTGATGCCGCATTTACGGTGGCCGACACCACGTTCCTCGGCACCTTCAATAACCCCGAGAGGTCATCGGTCGCAGGAAAGGTCGGCATTGCGCCGTTTCCGGTCGGCCCGATGAGCGACGGCGTCCGCACCTGGATCGACGTCTGGGGCTGGTCAATCCCAAAAACCCTTCCAAGTGATCGCAAGACTGCGGCCAAAAAGCTGCTTGGCGCGATGCTTGGCGATTCCGACGGTCAGATCGAGCAGTGGAAGCAGACCGGGGCCCCGCCGCCAAACACCGACGTCTGGCCCACGCTCGAAAAGAACGACCTGACCTGGCGCAGGCTCCGCATGATCCTTTTCAAGCCTGATCATGTCCATGCTGCCTACTATTTCCGCAACTGGGCGACCGTGCACAAGGTCTATTCGGACACGCTGATCCGCGCAATGAAGGGCAAGCGTGAGGACATTGCTGCTACCCTTAAGGCTAGTTCCGATGCCATTCGTGCCGGCGCTGTGGCTAACGACTGATGATTGTTCGTTCCACGAAATTAGGACTCGATGAGAAAGAGCGCTTCATGCTCTTTCTCATTGCGCCGGCTGCGATCGTTCTCGCTTGCTTCGAGATCATTCCGATCTTGATCGGAATGAATGCGAGCTTCCGCGACTGGTCGCTTGTCAACCCGCAAAGGACCTGGGTCGGACTGAAGCAGTACGTCGCCGTCTTCACCGACCCTGTCTTCTTGAAGATCGTTCTGCCCAATACGTTTCTCCTGATGACCGCATCGGTTGGCCTGTCGCTTGCATTCGGCCTCGCTCTGGCATCATTGCTCAACCGTCCGTTCTTTGGCAGGGCAGTTGTGCGGACCATCATCTTGCTGCCGCTGACGATCGCGCCTGTTATCACCGCGACTATGATAAGGTGGTCTTTCAATGATCAGTTCGGCGTAATTACTAACTTCCTCTCGTATCTCGGTCTTGCCGATATCGGCTGGCTATCCGACCGCTGGCCGAGCTTTGCGCTCGTCATCATGACTGACATCTGGATCTGGACACCGTGGTTCACCATCATCCTGCTAGCCGCATTGCAGGGCCTGCCGCCCGAACCGTTCGAGGCCGCGCGGATCGATGCCGCAACGCCATGGTGTATCTTCAGGCGCATCACGATGCCAATGCTGCGTCCGGTGATCATCGTTTGTGTCCTGATCCGCGCAATTGACGCGTTTCGCACTTTCGACCAGGTCTGGATCCTGACCGGCGGCGGGCCTGCTCGATCAACGGAAGTATTCAGCGTCTACACCTATGTTCTGGCTTTCGTTGATCTGGACATCGGACGTGGCGCGGCCGCCGCCGGGGTCGGCGCGATCATCATGCTATTTGTTGGCGGCGTCCTCTATAAGCTCGTCAACCGAAGCGTGGAAGTATCGCGATGATTGCGCTCGCTCTTGATGGTCTGCGGCGTGCTATCTTTGCGATCAGCATCGTTGCTATATTCGTTCTGTTCGTCGGTCCCATTATGATCTTGGGCGTGACGTCGGTCCGTCCCGCGTCTGGCGCATTCTACATCTGGCGCGGCACCAATTTCACGCTCAACAACTTCGTCGAGGTGCTGCATCAGTCCCAGGTGCTGGAAGCGATGTGGAACAGCTTCGTGCTTTCAACATTGGCGACCATCCTCTCGCTCGGCATCACGGTCGGAAGCGGTTATATGCTGTCGCGCTTCGGCGGCTGGATCCAGCGCAGCTGGTTTGCGACCATCTACGTCTTCCGTACCGTTCCCTACATTTCCTGGGTGCTGCCGCTTTATCTGGTCAATACCCGCCTTGGGATTTACGACAGCTATCTCGGTCTGTTACTGCCGCACATCGCGGTGCACGTCTGCTTCTTCTCATGGCTGATGAAGGGCTTTTTCGACGGCGTCAACCCGTCGATGGAGTATGCGGCCCTGATCGACGGCTGCACGCGATGGGGTGCGTTCTGTCGAGTCGCGCTTCCCGCCGCTATGCCTGGGATAGCCGCGCTGGCGATCCTTTGCTGGCTCTCGACGTGGAATGAGTTTTTGTTCGCCCTGATCCTCTCTGGCAAACGCACGCCCCTAATTACGTCAACTATGGCGCAATTCGTCACCGAGACCGGAACGGAATGGAATTTGATGAGCGCGACGGCCGTGCTTGCGATGCTGCCGGCGCTGCTGGTGACCATCTTCGGTCAGAAATACGTCATTCGCGGGCTACGCATGTAGCCGGCGCGACTCAGAGGAAGGTTATGGCACAGATCGTTCTACATGATGTCGTAAAGAAGTACGGCACCTTTCAGGTTGTTCACGAGGTCAACCTCAATATCGCAGATGGTGAATTCGTGGTGCTCGTCGGTCCATCCGGATGTGGCAAGTCGACGACGCTTCGCATGATTGCGGGTCTTGAGAGCATCAGCGCGGGGACTCTCCGAATCGGCAACAAAGTCGTCAATGACGTGCCGCCAAAAGATCGGGACATCGCGATGGTGTTTCAGAACTATGCGCTTTATCAGCACATGACGGTGTTCGACAACTTGGCATTCGGGTTGCGAAACAGGAAAGTCCCTGAGATGGAAATCAGGAGCGAGGTCACCCGCGCAACGCAAATGCTTGGTCTGGAGCCTCTCCTCGCTCGCAAGCCGTTTCAACTTTCCGGCGGGCAGCAGCAGCGTGTGGCTCTCGGACGGTGTATCGTAAGGCGGCCACAAGTCTTCCTATTCGACGAGCCGCTCTCGAACCTGGATGCCAAGCTGCGTGCGCAGATGCGGATCGAGATCAAGGCGCTGCGCGAGCGCGTGCCTACCACTTCCGTCTATGTCACCCATGATCAGGTCGAGGCGATGACGCTTGGTGACCGGGTCGTAGTCATGAAGGACGGTTGGATTCAGCAGATCGGCACGCCGCTGGAGGTCTACAATCGGCCGGCCAACCGGTTCGTCGCGAGCTTCATCGGGGCGCCTGCCATGAATTTTATGGAAGTCGAGCTTGTCGAAGAACACGGCGTCGTGTCGGCGCAGGCGAAGGATTTCAAAGTCGAGCTGCCGGATGAACAGGCGGCAGTCCTACGCAAGCATAGCGCCAAAACGGTGACTCTGGGTATCCGGCCCGAGCAGATCCGTCTAGGCATGCCTTCCGGCAATACGGGTTCATCCTTCAGCGGGGTCGTCACCGTCACCGAGCAACTCGGCTCGGAACTGGTGATCGCTCTCAACGTTGCGGACAGCACGATCATGGCGTCGCGCATTTCGCCGGAGACCGGGGTAAGCCCTCATGCCAGGGTGCAGATGTGGGTGGATGGCAAGGCGCTGCAGTTCTTCGATCATGAAAACGGAAAGGCGATAACGTGCGCACCATGCACATTGAGATAGCTAATAGCGGAAGGGCAAGAACAATGACTGAGATGCAGACGAAGGTTGGTGATAGCGTTCGATTCTCAAAGACAGTCGGAGAGTCCGATATCTATCTCTTTGCGGGTCTGACCGGAGATCTTTCGCAAAATCATGTAGACGACGAATTCATGAGCCATTCGATTTACGGCAAGCGCATTGCCCATGGCGCGTTGATGGTCGGATTCATATCCACGGCCTCGACCCGAATGATTGAGGAAAGCCTGAGGAAGGGTGTCGATTCGACGCCCGTGTCGCTTGGCTACGATGGCGTGCGGTTTCTAAAACCCGTCTACATCAACGACACGGTGACAGTGACCTATACCATCAGCAAAATCGACGAGGAGCGCCGCCGCACGCTCGCCAATGTGGACGTCACCAATCAGCGTGGCGAACTCGTCGCCGTAGGCAAGCATCACCTCAAATGGACGCGCAACGCGACGAACAGGCCTGCGTCCTAGGCGGAGAAGGCGATCGCAGATGTATGTAGAGGGAAGAGGCGGTCGGAAAAAAACTGGAGGAAATAGTGAGCACAGCAGGGCCCCGATGGGGAGAGGCGATCGAACGAATGCGCTGCCGAGTCGATCAGACGCTCGAGAGCCTACAATCGGAGTTCCCGCATTGGGCCGAGGCCGCGACGGGAAAATGGACGACGACTGTCGACGGCGACTGGACCGGCGGCGCGTGGCCGGGCATGTTGTGGTGGTTTGCGCGGCGAACAGGAAGCTACAGATATCAGGATGCTGCCGCGCTGTGGAGCGGCCGGCTCAAACCGCGGGCGCACCTGCAAACTGCGTTCAAGGGCTTTGGTTTCTATTACGGCGTTGCACTTGGCGACCTCCTGTGCGCGGACAAGGATGCCGCGGCATTGGCGCTGGATGCTGCCAAATCGCTGAAGAGGCAGTATGACCCGAGGCTGGACCTCATTCCGCTCGGCAGCGACGCGGAGGAGTCGGAGGACGTCGGCAATTCCTTCAGCAGTATCGATTCCTTGCAGGCGGTTCCGCTCCTGTTCTGGGCAGCGGACAAGACAGGGGAAGCGTCATTCGCCGACGTCGCTGCGCGACATACGACGCGGGTGCTGGATATTCACATGCGGCCCGATGGCTCGATTGTGCAGTCGAGCGAGCTCAATCCGGCGAACGGCGAGATCGTCCGACAGTTTACTCACAAGGGCTTTAGCGACAGCAGCGTTTGGGGAAGGGCGCAGGCCTGGGGCCTCGTCTATGCCGCAGTCGCGCTTGCCCATCTTCCTCAGGAAAAGCGTTGGATGGACCAGTTGATCGCGGGCGCCGACTGGTGGTTGTCGCATGTACCTCCCGACCTCGTGGCGTTCTGGGATTTCGACGATCCTGCGATCCCCAGTACGGAGACCGATACGGCGGCTACTGCAATCGCTTGCTCGGCGCTGCTCAAGCTGGGGCGGCTTGCGCCGTCCGCCGATCTCCGCGCGAAATATCAAGACGCAGGCGAGCGCACAGCTAGGGCTCTGATCGACGGCTATCTTACGCCTGTCGCCGCAGGGGAGAACCGTCCGCAGGGCATGCTGGTCGGTGCCTGCTTCAACAAGCGGCGCGACGCCCGCGCGCGGGACTCCGCGACCAATGCTGAGACGATCTTCGGCTCCTATTATCTGCTGGAGTCGCTGATCGTTCTGGATGGTTTGATCGAGGCGGAAAAGATCTAGACAGTCGATCGAACTCACCTCTCCCGATACGTGGGAAGCATGTCATGACAAGAGCAGATTCTCCGGTCTACAGTGGCCTGTTCCCGGTCGCTCCCACCCCGTTCACGGAAAACGGTGACCTCGACCTCGAAGGCCAGAAGCGTGTGCTTGACTGCATGATCGATCAGGGTGTCGATGGCATCTGCATTCTGGCTAATTATTCCGAGCAGTTCCTGTTGTCGGACAAGGAGCGCGACACGCTGGTCGATCTCTGCCCGTCGCATGTCGCCGGCCGCAAGCCGGTAATGGTGACATGCAGCCATTTCAGCACCCGGATCGCGGAGGAGCGGGCGCGCTATGCGACCGAGCGTGGCGCGAGCCTGTTGATGCTGATGCCGCCCTACCATGGCATGGGCCTGCGGGCGGATGAAGCGGGCATATTGCAGCATTTCGATCGTGTTGCCGAGGCTGCGAAGATTCCAATCATGGTTCAGGATGCGCCGCTAAGCGGCGTGACGCTGACGGTGCCGTTTCTGGCGCGTTTAGCGCGTGCGGTGCCGCTCGTCAGCTATTTCAAGATCGAAGTACCTTTTGCCGCGGCAAAACTCCGCTCGCTGATCGAGGCCGGTGGCGAGTCCATCATTGGCCCATTTGACGGGGAGGAGGCGATTACCATGATGGCCGATCTCGATGCCGGCGCCACCGGCACCATGTCGAGCGCGGTGCTTCCGGATCTGCTGCGCGATGTTATCGATAATCAGAAGGCGAGACGTCGCGCAGACGCCGCGGCCGCCTACGCCCGCGTCCTGCCTTTGATCAACTTCGAGAACCGGCAATGCGGTTTGCGTGCCGCCAAGAGTGTGATGGCGGAAGGCAAGGTCATCAAATGCGAGGCGGTGCGCCATCCGCTCGAGCAGATTCATCCGGATACAAGGGCCGGGCTGATCGAGCTTGCGCGGGAAGCAAATCCTCTGGCGTTGCACTGGGGACGCTGACGACGGGACGCGGCTTGCAGTTCCGACGCGAAGGTCGAAGATACCGATGAAATCCTGAGGATTGCACATGATATCGCTGAGCGCTGCATCAGTTCTGCCAGATGACGGCACCGCCGGGACGCTGGTCGGCCGGGTCTGGCTGCCTTCTGCGGGCGGGCCTGCGGTGGTGGCTGTTTGGGAGGACGGCGTCTACGACTTAACCGCGCGGTTTCCGACCATGAGCATGCTGGCCGAGGAGGCTGATCCGGTTCGCGCGATTCGCGAGGTGCCCGTCACCCGGATCTCGGATCTTGATAGCGTCCTAAGGAACACGCCTCCGGATAGCCGCGACTTAGGCAAGCCTTGGCTTCTTCCGCCGATCGATCTCCAGGTGTTGAAGGCCGCCGGCGTGACTTTCGCAGTCTCAATGCTGGAGCGGATGATCGAGGAGCGGGCGCTCGGGAACCCCTCGGCGGCCGCGAAAATTCGCGCTGAGGTGGCCCGCCTGGTCGGCGATGATCTTTCCAAACTCAAGCCTAGCTCACCACAGGCGATGCGATTGAAGGAGGTACTGATCGAACAGCAGGCCTGGAGCCAGTATCTCGAGGTCGGAATCGGGCGTGACGCTGAAGTTTTCACGAAGGCGCCGGTGCTGTCCTCCGTCGGAACGGGAATGGACGCGGGGCTTCATCCCAAATCGACCTGGAATAACCCGGAACCGGAGGTCGTGCTCGCGGTCTCCAGCCGCGGCAAGATTGTCGGCGCTGCACTTGGCAATGACGTCAACTTGCGCGATTTCGAGGGGCGTTCGGCACTGTTGCTGTCGAAGGCCAAGGACAACAATGCATCCTGCGCCATTGGACCGCTGCTGCGGGTGTTCGACCGGACCTTTCGCTCGACGATATCCGCAAGATGGACATTGCAATGACCGTCACCGGCAACGATGGGTTCATTCTCGAGGCGCATTCATCGATGTGCAAGATCAGCAGAGACCCTGAGGATCTAGTTGTGCAGACCCTCGAGCCCGCGCATCAGTGCCCTGACGGTTTCGTGTTGTTTCTTGGTACGATGTTCGCGCCGGTAAAGGACCGCGATATTGCTGGCCAAGGCTTTACCCACAAGCGCGACGATATCGTCACCATCAAATCGCCAGAGCTTGGAACACTCGTCAACCGGATGCGTCCGAGCGACGAATGCGAGCACTGGACTTTCGGCTTGACCGCATTGATGAAAAATTTGGCTGCGCGGAGAAATCTATAATCTGATGCCGCACCGAGAGCGCATAGGCGCTTTCCCACGTTTACTCTGCTACCTCGTCCGATCGCGAACTGCTCATCAGGTTTCCCGAATTTCGATCTCTTAAACATGGTCACAGCCATGCAACTCGACAAAATCGATGCTCGTCTTCTTGACCTCGTGCAGCGGAACAATCGTTTGAGCAGTGAAGAACTCGGCGCGAAGGTCGGTTTGTCTGCATCCGGAGTTCAGCGTCGACTGAAACGCCTACGATCGGAGCGCATCATAGAAGGAGACGTTTCAATCGTCTCCCCAAAAGCGGTCGGACGAAACGTGACCCTGCTGGTTCACATTTCGTTTGAGCGTGATCGGAGCGACATAATCGATCGCTTTAAGCGGGCAATCCGCAAAATGCCTGAGGTGATGAGCGGATTCTACGTTACCGGACAGACCGACTTCGTTCTCCTCGTAACAGCAAATAATATGGAAGAGTACGAGCACTTCACTCGGTGCCTAGTACACGAAAACCCAGACATAAAGCGCTTTGAAAGTAGGTCGTTTTGGACAGAGTCAAAGCCGGCTTCACGTTACCAATGGCTTCTATCGCATGCTGGTGACCAGCGAGGCGTAGGGCGGCCAGCGGTTTGAGGTCTGCTGGAGAACCCGCTCGGCGGCCGAGCTTAGGCCGTGTGGTGTTACGAGAAGCGTGAATTGTGGAACGACGGCTGGCCTCGTCAGCCGAGGCGGGCAGGATTGAACTGACGCTGCGATCCTATTTGATATTGCTTTCGTTGTACTTTTAGGTCCGGCGATCTGCTTTTGTGTTCTTGGGTGGCGCTGTTGCTCCCTAGAGAGCACTTTGGAGCTGTCCGCAAGCCCGCGCCGCCCATAGCCCGTTGGCGAATAATGCTCCCAGCGCAGTGACGGAGTTGACACTCCCACCTCAGTGTTCCTATTTTGTTTCAACATCAATCCATGGGGTCTAATTCGCCACAGCAAGCGACTAGCGTTGCTTGACAGCCTTTATGGTCCGTCGGGAATGGAGCGCCCTTGGTTAGCAGTTTGGTAACGGGGTTCTGCGGTAGTACGTACGATGCTCAGAGGGCTGGTCTGGTGCGGACATCTTCCGCGAAAGAGCTCGAAGGTCTTGTTGATAGCGGGGTTGTAATTGAAACGGCCTCGCCGCTTCTTCATGTACTCTGCGACGAGCCACTGGGCCACACTCTCGGGAGTGACCCTTGTGGGATCAATACCAAGCGATCTCGCCACATCAAGAACATTCACCAGATAGACGCCCACCATAACCTTCTCGCTTTCGTGTTCTAGTGAGACATTTCGTAACTCTTGAAGTGCTTTCGCACCTCCCCTGTACCCACAAAATGAGATAGCAACCGATAATTCCGAAACTGATGTCTAACTTTCCCAGCGACAATAGCCGGATGAATCTGAAGTGCGTTAGCGAGATTGATCACGCCGGTTGGAGTGGGGTGAAACCGCACATCAGTATTCTCCCAAATGGATCTGGGGATGCATGCTTCTTCGGCCCATTGGTCTGCTTCATCTTCTCTAGAATCGCGATTCGCTCCAGCACTATCACGCAAAGTGAGATCATCAACAAAGCCAACGTCTGCTGCATTCTCAAGGTGTCTACCGACGTGGGCCAGCTCATGAAGTAAGCAGAACCAGAAATTATCAATCCGATCATAACGCAGCGTTAGTCCAACAACGGGCGTGCCATCCGCCAACTTTAGAGCGGCTCCATCCAGGTGCGTCTTGGAAAGATGCTCTAAGATGATCAGATGAATGCCGTTCTTTTCAAGAAACTCCTTTGCCAAAAGTGGCCCATTCTCAGACCAGCTCAATTTCGCAACCATCCTAAGGAAATCCGGAGTAACTGTTCCCGGCCTATATTCCTTGGGTAGCTTTTTCTCTGAGGCTAACGCTAGTAGCTGCAAGCACCATGCATTCAGAGCAAACGGATCGGACTTTGCATTTGCGCGTGCATGATCATTCTTTCTGTACATGGCTTCGACAACTAGACTTGTTCGCCCGGCTCGATGCATGAGGTCGCGCATTATTTCCTCAGCATAATGAGTTACCTTCGGGCGCTTCGGGAGCCATTTGAGCTTCATCATTTCGGCGACGGGAAATTTGGCCCAATCGATCTCAGACTCTTCAATGTTTCCAACAGATCTTCCCTTGAGCAGTACATCGCTCGGAATACCTAGATGCTCGTGAAGAGCGCGCGCCATCGTCATAGTAATTTGGCGCTTCCCGGAAAGCACTTCAGAGACTTTCGCGCGACTGCCGATAAACGGCACTAAGTCCCGCGCCGAAAGTCCCGACTGCTCCATACGAAATTCAATAGCAGCGACGGGGCTCGGAAAGCCCATAGGAATATTCTTGGATTCGTACAGCTCAACAAGATCAGCGAGCACATCCAATTCGGTGCCTTCGGGCGTACCGGCGCGCGCTTCCATCAGCTCGGAAATGCGATCTAAAGCCGCTTCATAGTCAGCCTTGGTTCTAATCGGCTTCACATTCATCTCACACCTCCTCCGCATCAATCCCGTCGTACTCCGCATGTGTCCCCACAAAGCGGATATAGACGACCCGATAGGGATAATTGATGCTAACGACTAACCGGAATTCGTTCCCTTTGATGTTGAAGACGACTCTGCTGTTCTTCAGAATGCTGCTATTCCGGTACTGAGTTTTAACGGCCGACGGTTGATCCCAATCGGCTGCTTCGGCTTCGCGATACCAAGCAAGCAGCGGCTCCTCCGCCTCGGGGTATCGGCACCAGAAGTCGCGCAGCGTTCCTTTCGCAATGACACGCATGACAATATAAGCCGTTCCCAAAACGCCCGCAAGCTATTCGCTCCCAAAATGTATGGAAGTGGTAGAAGCGTGTCAATGTCATTTTTCGTTAGTGAAATCAATAAGTTAAGTGAAGGCGAGGGGAATCGGGGCGAAGCGCATTGCTTATACAACCAGTGAGAGGTCCTGTCAGCCAAAGGGGCTGCATCAAGAGCTTGGCGCCGCGGCGGACCGATGCTCCTAGCCCGGACAGGCGCGGTTTCGCTATAGCGACGAAAGAAAGCCTGAGACCATGCCGCAATCATTCTGGTCCGCATCGATGCCGGCAAGAAGATGCGTCGCTACTATAAGCTCGACGTACAGCCGGACCTGTTCGGCTGCTGGTCACTCATTCGGGGAGTGGGGCCGCATCGGCCGACCGGGCCAGGCGCGCATCGACAACTTCCCGACGCGCGGTACACAGCTACAGCGAATTGGTTCAAGCGCGCGTCGCCATGCGCGAGGCAATGAAGAAGGGGCAGCCACGGCATATATGCGCGATTTGCGGCACGCCGGTGCACCTGGTCGCTAACATGTGTAAACGCTTCTTCTTTCGCCATTAGACGGAAGATGGCTCATGTCCGGCGGTGCCGCGGAATTCGTTGAGCGAAGAAGAATTCGCACACGAAAATATCACGGTCTGCGCGAAAGCGAAGCGCACAAGCGGATCAAGCAGCTTATTGAACGCAGCTTACGAGCGGACCCAGCATTCGACAGAGACAATCATTCACGAGAAACGTTGGAATGCGGCAGACGATCCCCAGACGTGGCGAAAGCCCGACGTTCAGGCGACATCGACCCGAGATTCCCGGAAGTCGCGCGTGCCGGGCAGATCAGGTCGGCAACGCCAGTTCACCTCACGCGAGTGTCGGCACCGCCATCAGAGGTCGGAATTGACCGGGCAGCATGACGCGGCACAGCGCCTCGGTGAAGAAGAAGTCGCCGAACATGGTCGCGCTGCGCACACCCTCATTGTGCGGCTTCGAGTAGCAGGAATTCTTCAACAAGCCGCGATGCGACCCCTCTCGCGCGAACTCATTCCGGCACAGCGCTTCCAGCATCGCCAATCCCTGGTCGGTCCACGCTGAAGCTGCGGTGTCATCGGGATGCAGCCGCCCCAGTTCGAGCAACGCGGATGAAATCACGGCCGCTGCTGCCGTGTCCTTAATGTCGGCGTCGGCCTCCGCCGCATCGAAGTCCCACGGCGGGACCTGACGTCCAGCGAGCCGCTTCATATGGTAATTTGCAAGCTGTTCTGCGAGGTCCAGATATCGGCGCTGCCCGGTCTCTCGCGCGGAGTTGACATAGCCGTAGATGGCCCAGCTCTGACCGCGGGTCCAGGCGGATTCACTGCCTGCTCCCTGGAACGTATAGCCGCGCTTCCGCGCGCCGCTCACCACGTCGTACTCCACCGCATGATAGGTGGAATGATCGGGGCGAATGAAAGCCTTTGCCGTCATGTCGGCATGCGCTTCGGCGGCCAGACGATAGCTGCGATCGCCGCTATAATTGGTTGCCCAATACAGCAGCGAGAGATTAGCCATGGTGTCGATCGCTGAACTGCATTGCCCGCGGGGGTCGTCCAGCGGACCCCAGGAGGCGAGATACGCGCCGCTTCGCGTGGTGATAATCCGTGCCCGCAGCTTGTCGGCCGCCCTCATAGCGATTTCCGCATACCAGCGATCGCCAGTGATCACGTGCGCGGGAATAGCGCTGCTGTCAAATATGAAGCCGATATCATGGGTGTTGGGGTCGTCCGCGCGCTGCGCCACTAGCCGCATGCGTTCGCGCGCCCAGATCAGGTATTTCGTCTCATTGGTATGCAGATAACAGGTCAACAACAGGCCCACCCAGAAGCCGCACAGCCAATTGCCGTGGCTCCAAGCTTCGCCGTTATAGCCAGCAGACAGCGAAGCCGGCAGCTTGATCCAGGAGCCGTCCGGTGCCGTGACATGCGGAAATTCGACGCCCAATGTCGGCTCGTCTTCGGCCACTTTGCGGGCCATGACGTCCAGGACCTCGGTGAACAGTCGCCGCTGCGCGGCAGTGAGCTCGATCGAATTGTTGGCGGTGTCCGGCATGCTTCTTTCCGAGAAAACATAGGTTAGGTGAGATCTTCGTGGCGACCGCCCGACGGGTTGGAGGGCAGCCATTTTGGTTTCGGCGATCGGATCAGAGATTTAGCGTGGCGAGGCTTTGGCGGAATTCGATCGGCGATCGGCTGGTGTGCTTCTTGAAACAGCGGCTGAAATAGGCGGGGTCCTCAAAGCCGAGACGATCGGCGATCTCGGCCACGCTGATATCGGAGTGCAGCAGCAGCCGCTTGGCCTCTAACATGATCCGCTCGCGAATGAGCTGGGCCGCAGTTGAGCCAAGGGCTTGGCGAGTGGCTTCGTTGAGCGCGCGCTCGGTTACCTTCAAAAGCCTGGCATATTCCGCCGTCTCGTTGATGGTGCCGAAATTCTTCTCCAGCGCGCTCTTGAAGCGGCGTGACAGGAGCAGACTTCGGGACGACAAGTCGACGATGGCGGAAGGTACGGCTATACGCGACGTCTTCATAAGGAAGATCCGCAAATAGGACCAGATCACATCCTCATGTCCGGTCTTCTCCGCCGTGTATTCTTCGATCATGGCGTCCGTGATCTGGCGGAGGCTCTCGGCCTGCATCTCGTCCAGATAAAGCGCATTGTTGAGATTTTCGAAACTGTAGATCGGAATTTCGGTGAGCGAATGCCGGTTGTGGACTCTGAAAGCGAAGAATTCCGGGCTGAAGCTGATGGTGTGCCCGATCGCGTCTTCCGAGAGCGTGAAATCGTGGATCTGCCCTGGGGCCATGAAGAACAGGCTGTTCGGCCGCACTTCATATTTGACGGAGTCGATGATGTGGCAGCCGGTGCCGCGGGTCACCCAGACGATATGATAGAAGTCGTGCCGATGCGGGTAGGGCAGCGTCGATTTCATCTTCTCCAGCGGTGCAAAATGGATGTTGAGCGACTTGATCTCGGAGCCGTAATCGTAGTGCTCAATCTTCACGACCGGCAGTGAACAACACGGTTGCCGGTGCGCTGGCTGGCCTCGTGAAAAGAAGGAGCGGACTGCCGCCGGTCGTTGGCCCAGTCTCGCCGGAACTGATCCTTCTACGTCATCCATCGGCTCTGAGGACGCCATGGTCGGTGATCGTTGAATTCTGAAAACGATTTCAGTCATTTTATAGCATCGGTCGCGGTAATATGCCAGCCCCGTCCTCTTTAAGGATCCGCCGTCTGGCGAATTTCTGCTGCAGGAACGAAGGCCCTATCGGAAACGCAGATACTTGTAAGCCGAAAGTCCGCTGAGGACTGCCTCGCCCGTCTGTTTGCGGACCATCGTATCCAGGATCAGAATCCGCTTGGTTTCCTTCTTGCCGACGATAGTGACCTTGGCCGTGATCTTGTCGCCGATGAAAACCGGCTTCAGGAACGCAGTTCTTGTCCGACATAGGCGAACCGGGTCCCGTCAGTTCGGTATACGTCCGCGACACCACGGCGGCGGTGAGCAGGCCGTGCACAACCCGCCTGCCGAACGGGGAACGCGAGGCGAACTCGTCATCCATGTGCAGTGGGTTGAGGTCTCCGGAGAGGTAGCCGAATGTGTCCACTTCCGTTTCGGTGAACGTGCGGGTCACCGCATGCATTCGGCCAATCTCGAACTTGCTGAAGCTTGGTAGTCGCCAGGATTCCGGCTTGGTTGCGATGATCACGAGGCGGCCTTATTGGTGATGGCTATTCCGCCGTCAGACAATGCGTCGATTTCGTCCGCTGCATAGCCAAGCTCGGCCAAGATTTCCCTGGTATGTTCGCCTTGCCGCGGCGGCAATCGCCGTAGCGGTGGCGCCTCGCCATCGTAGCGGACCGGATGCGCCAAGAGCCGCACCTCGCCGGCTTGAGGGTGCTCGATCGTCATGATCATCTTGTTATGTGCGACCTGCGGATCGCTTTCGACCTCTTCATAGTCATTCACCGGCGCGTACCAGATGTTGTGGGCATCGAAGATCTCCATCCACTCCGCCGTCTTGCGGGTCTGCACGCGCTCATAGACGATGTGATGGATCTCGTCGCGCCGACGCATCGGATCCTTAGGGTCGTTGAAAGCTGCCAGCTTCGGATAGTCGAGCGCCGCGGCCATCTGCGATATAGGCGTTAGCGAAATCGCGATCCAGCCGTCCGCCGTGCGATAGATCCCGTACGGAGCGGGGTGGAAGCGGCTGCCCAGTGGCGGGTCCGTGCGCGCCCAGAGCCGGCCTTTATTGAGGTAATAGGTAAACGGCTCAATCTGCAGATCGAGGGCTGCATTGAGAAGGTTGCTCTCCACCAGGGCACCGCGTCCGGTGCGCTGACGCGAAAGCAGCGCCGAAACGACGCCGAACGCTGCAAGCACGGCGGCGTGCTGATCGACAATTGCGGAGCCAACCGGGGTAGGCGGCGCGTCGGCCCCGCCCGAGAGCATGGTCATGCCGCTCATCGCCTGCAGCAACATGTCTTGGCCCGGCCGTTTCAAGTAGGGGCCGGACGATCCATAGCCCGAGCAGGAGCAATATACGAGGCGGGGGTTGACGGCCTTCATGTCTTCATAGCCGAAGCCAAGCCGCTCCAGGACACCCGGGCGGTAGTTTTCAACCAGCACGTCGGCTTCGCGCACCATGTGCATCACGATATCCTTCGCCTTTTCATTGCGAAGATCTAGCGAGAGGCTCCGCTGATTGCGATTGCCGAGCAGAAAGAAAATGCTCACGCCTTGCTTGAAGGCATCGAAGCCGGACCAGCCGCGCTCAAATGCGCCTCCAGGAGGCTCGATCTTGATTACGTCCGCCCCGGCGTCAGCCAGCATCTGCACGGCCGCAGGCCCCTGCAGAAAGTGCGTGAAACTCAAAACCTTAATGCCCTTGAGCATGGAAACCTCAGGCTGGACTCAGCAGTTGTTCTCAAACGTCAGCGCACACGCTTTGCTTTCATTGCGCGAGTAGTTCGCGCCAGATGATCGTGCGCTCCATTTCGCATGCGCGTTCCACGATTTTCAGCACCTTGGCATCACCAAAGCCACGCACGATCGCAAACTCGCTCTTGATGTCGTAGATGCCATGGATCTGGAGCGCCTGCGCGCCGCCTCCATCGCTCCTTCGATCGAGAACAGGTTGGTCATGGATGGCTGCTGAAGCTTGCTCCAGAAGATGGTCGGCGGGCACTTGGCAGTTCCGTTGATCGAGCCTGAACAGGACGCGCTGACCCCTTTGCATGTCGCGATAGGCCTCGACGCTATTCATCTCGATAAGGCCGTCGATGTCGTTGCCAGCCACAAAGGCCTTTTGACCCGCCCCCGTGATCATGACGACGCGGGTCGCGCTATCCCACGCAGCATCGTCAAGCATGTGGTCCAGCTCGTGCATCAACGCCGGCGTGAACGCGTTCATCTTGTCGGAACGATTGATGGTGAGCACGCGCACGGCGCCAAGCTGCTCCGCCACCACCAGGTTGTCGCCGTCAGCTGTTTGCATCAAAGGACCTTCAGGTAGTTGCTGCCCGACGCCCCGATCGTGCCGCTCTCTGGTTGTGACCTCGTAATAAAATGCAGGCGTTGCGCTCCTCGTCCTTCTCAGCAACACCAGCTTTGCGGCGAAGGCATAGTCAGATATCTGGTCATCCAAATGGTAGAAGCCGTTCAGTGCCCGCGTTAGGACAGTTCGCGCGAATGCTTGTACTTTTCGGCAACCGTCCGCTGTGCGTTCACAACAGAGCACTGCTTGCTGCGGAAAGAATTGTGCGTTGCAGCGAACCGAGGCCGGTGCATATAGAGATGCTGTTGTCCGCGAGAAAGCAGAAGAAATCGGAAAAGCGTCCTACCACGTGGCTCTGGTGGCGCTGATTGCGCGCTTCAGAAGGTGTGACGAGGTTGTCTCCGAGGCCAATCGTCTTCCTAATGGACTCACCTGCCTATACCCGATCGACAACGTGGCTGCGAACGGGAGAACATCGAAAGGGCATGGATCACCCGTTGCACTTACTGAGGTGCCATTCGGCGAAATCAGGGATTCCGGCTATGGCGCCGGAAGGCCGGAGGCGATCGAGGGATAGGATATCCCAACACCAAGTTCGTAACCTGGGTCTGCGTATAGCTTGGAACTGGGTTTTCTTGAGTAATAAACTCAGCGCGAAGCTCAAAGCTGATTCGCCCTGAGCCGCTCGTGCTGCAACGTTCATCAAAGAAAGAGACGTTGGCTCGGCCTCGACAAGTGCATGAGCGGACTGCTGAGGCAGTCGTCCGTGAAGAATGTCCAACGCACTGATGTGGAATCGAGAACGACGGCGATTGACTGAACGATTTTGCCGGAAAATGAGGGTTTGCGAGAGGGATTCGTTGCAAATTCGATGCGTGATTCTGTGGTCGTAAGATGCTTCGTGGAGGGGGAGTTCGCGTTTCAGATGAGATATTTTCGTGTCTCGTGTTTCTTTTACGGAAGGCAGAGATACTCACAGCTGCTTTCGGTGCGAACGGATTGGATCACATTGGCAAAGGTCCCTCAGGTCTCGCGGTATGGGGGGTGACGATAAGTACGGCGTCAGCTTTTCTAATTCGGTAGATGACGCTGATCGCACTCAAGGCACCCGCTGTTCGAACATAGGCGAGAGTTGCCATTCCTACTCCCGAGCCGCAGGCAACGCCCTGCAAAGCAGCTTGGACGGCCAACCTCGTGCCGAATAACAGCGATCACGAAAGTAGTGGTGGCTAGCTACGGTTGCGACACCTTGCATGGGAGCGAACATTGCAGGAGGGCTGGTTGCCCTGAATGAAAAATCAGCCATTGTGAGATAAGCCCAACACCTCACTGTGGTGCGATTGGAGCCCCTCTCGAAAGGATTGCAGAAATTCCTGTACTTTGACAGGCTGGCCGAGCTGTGCACTTTCAATGGCGGAGAACACCATCGCCACAGACTGTAGGTTGTCCTCGACGTTGGTAGCCATCGCCGGGCCGCCGTCAAGCCAATGGCAGAATTGCTCAATCAACAGTGAATTGTGCCACTTCTTCCCAGCGAGCGGCGACACATGCTGCCCTTTCCCTTGCTGGCTCTTTTGATACATCCGCTTCGGGTCTCGATGGAACACCTCGACCTCGCGATGATCGAGGATAGCCGTCCCGGATGCCGTTTCGACTCGAAAATATTCGCACGTCCAGTCGTTGAGCCCCGTCGATTGTGCTGAGGACCCTTCGTATACTCCATGCGCGCCGTTGGCGAAGTCCATCAACACTATGACGTCTGTGTCGCCGTTGTATTCCGCCCATTCCGGCTTCCAACAACGGGCAAAAATTGACGTGCAGGGTGCCCCCGCCAGATCGGCCATGATATCGAGGTGATGCACTGCGCCCTCGATTAGCATGGGATGAGCCATTTCGTGGCGAAAACGTCTCCACGAATCATAAACGCGGTAATCGCCAGCGAACCGACACGATACCGTATTGACCCGGCCGAGAGCGTCCGCACTGATGAGTTCTCTCAGTGTCGATTTATCCTGATCAAACCGGTGGCTCATGGTTACTCCCATCTTGCGACCAGCAGCTTTCACTTTGTCAGCGATCCGGACAGAAGCTTCCATTGTCTCGGCAATCGGTTTCTCTGACAGAATATGCATTCCTCGAGCAAGGGCTAGATCGACGATGAACTCGTGCAGAGCGGGCGGGATCACGATAGTACAGAAATCGGCTTTTACCGCCCGGAAACCTTCTTGTGCCGAGGTGAAGCACTGCTCCGTCTTCAAACTGAGGTGCCTCCGGCCCTTTTCCATGGCTTCGGTGTCGATGTCCACCAGGCCGACCACCTCGATCGTCCCGTCTGTCACGTACGGCGGCAGGAACGTATCGCACCAGCGCTCTCCGAAGCCGCCGGCTCCAATATGCAGGACCTTATAGGTCATGAATGTTTCCTTCAAATGGGTGGGACTTGAACCGAGTCACCCCCCCTCCGCGCGAATGTCAGCCGGACCGTGCTTGTGCTCCCAGAGGTGCCCAAATCGCTTCTTGCCTTCGAGTGTTGTCTCGAAATAGGCGGCCGTTATGTCGGCCCGAACCTGAGGGAGATCGTGATGGTGACCCATGCCAATGGCGACGCAATCACCCGCCTCGACTTCGAAGCTGCGCGATCCGACCAGGACGGTGCCAGCCCCCTCCATGATGACCCAGTATTCGTCACAGTCGTGATAGTGAGAGTCGAAATTGGTCGACTTGGGATAGCTAACTGGGTCTCCCTTTGCCCAAGCTGGAGTGCTCGGACCAAACTTGAAAATGCCGCATCCGCCCAACTCAGTGCCCCATCTACCGGAAAAGATGAGGACTTGCGCCGTGAGATCGCCGGCATCCGCAGCAAAAGGACCGTTGGCCTCATCGACGTCACAGAACTGACCTTCACAGAGCACTTGCGCCCCCTCTCGGCTCGTCAACCGGCAAGATCCGCGTGTGACGAGTAGACGCTGTTTTTTGGCATTGATCCCTATCGGGCGAAGCTGCCCAGTGAGTTCGACAAACTCGAAACCCGTGAGTTCGCACCAATCCGACGACCGTTCTCCGCTTCTGAAAACCGACATAGTGTTCCTCTCCATTCTGCAGTCAGGCTGTTTGGCAGCGGATCGTCTTCAAGGCGACCGCTTGGGACTCAATTGCTTCCTCGGTAGGCACCCGATCCAAGCTGCTTGTTCCGTAGATTCCATGGCCGCCGGGGCTGGCACCGAGAATGAAGCGAGCATCTTCCGGGTTGGCATTTGGACCAGCCTGATAAGGGATGATGATATCGTCGCGAGTCTCTCGCCGCCGCCTCGATACACCAGTTTGATAAGATCGTCGCAGTGATCCAGGGACTTGGCCAAGCGAGCACCACATCGCAGCGACCCGTCGTCAGGCCATATGACACACGAGGATATCTGCCCCAGCCTTCTTCTGGACTGAAGACGTAGAGGGTAGTCAACGCCTCGAGCTCGGTGGCCTCGACGATCATATCGCTCCCCTGCGCATAGCTCATTTCGGTCGCGTCGAGGTTCTGGCGGGCAAAAGTTCATCGATCAGACGACCGGTCGGTAAGTTCTGCACGCCAGAGAAACCGATCTCCTTATTTCCTTAGTTATCCCCTAAGATGCTTGAAATGACGACGAACGGACCCGTGTTGTTGGGTCTGGTAGAACCGGCATGTGCTTACTTTGGGCAAGATACTCGCCCGCTTATGTGCATGACGATCTAATCGGCATTTCCGGGCAAGCGCCACGGCCGCCCATGCGATAGCTCGCTTCTTGTCCGATCCAGCAAGGTGACAATGTCCTTACGTTGGCAAAGTGGTTATCGCTTAGCATAGGCTCCTTCTTGCTAGCCTCATAGAGGAGGTCCGTTCCATGGATACCAGCCTCGAGTAGCTTCTAACTGTCCTGAGCCCCGCATTCTCCTCCAAGAATCGGTAGGGCCATCACCTCCGTGAGATGAGGTCGGCAAACTGGAGCGTTTTTGGTGAGTGTTGCGCTGCCGAATCCCCTCGGCTGGGAGAAGTCGGGAGACGATGAAGGCCTCAAAATTTTCGGACGCTAAAAAGGAGTCCATTCGAAGCAGGGTAATGACGGGTCACGGTTGCGTACGTCCGCCGGTGATCCGTCGTGAATACACGCAGGCAGACGTAAGGAACTGCGAGCGCACTCGAAGGCGAAGACGCCCGCTGCCAAAATCGCGCAGCTTACAAAGCGAACAATCGTATCGTTGCGGAGATAAAATCAGGATTCCCTATCGTTCATGGACGCTGGCCCGCGCCGCACAGTAGGGCAGGCCGGCAAGGCCGAGCCTGCAAGCCTTATTTCGTAATTCTTCCCACAACTGCTGGGAGCAGGATGCGACCTGGCGTTTCGCGAAACGCCGAACGGAATTGCGGATCATCAGGTGCTGATCGTTCAGCGAATGGGGCATGCTCATGGGATCACTTGGATTTCTCGGAAGTCGAACTGTCGGTGAGCGCTTTTTTGGGCTTGCGGCGCGCGGCAAAGGCGCGCAAACCCTCGCGGGCGGCAGTGGTGTCGAAGTTGACGGCGTAGTTCGCGGCCTCCAGATCCAGTCCCGCATTCAGCGGGATTTCGGCGGCGCGGTTGACAGTGCGCTTGGCCATTTCCATGGCGAACGAATCGTGTGTTGCGAGCTGTTCGGCAAAGGCCAGCGCCGCCGACTTCAGCTCTGGCGCGGAAGCGAAAACATGAATGAAACCAAACTCCCGGCATTCCGCGGTCGTATAGTGGCGCCCGGTCAACACCATTTGCTTGGCGCGCGCCAACCCCATCTTTCTGACCGCGAGCTGCGTTCCGCCCCAACCCGGGATGGTATTGAGTGTAATCTCCGGAAAGCCAAATCGCGCCGTATCGGACGCGACGATGAAGTCGCACGCCAGCGCGAGCTCGAAGCCGCCGCCCAATGCATAGCCATTCACCATGGCGATAGTCGGCTTTGCGAATTCATATAGCCTGAACAGGACGCGCTGACCCCTTTGCATGTCGCGATAGGCCTCCACGCCATTCATCTCGATAAGGCCGTCGATGTCGTTGCCAGCCACAAAGGCCTTTTGTCCGGCCCCCGTGATTATGACGACGCGGGTCGCGTTATCCCGCGCAGCATCGTCAAGCATGTGGTCCAGCTCGTGCATCAACGCCGGCGTGAACGCGTTCATCTTGTCGGCGCGATTGATGGTGAGCACGCGCACTGCGCCAAGCTGCTCCATCAGCACTACATCGTCAGCTGTTTGCATCAAAGGACCTTTAGGTAGTTATTGCCCGAGGCCACGATAGTGCCGCTCTCTGGTTCGTGACCTCGGAGTAAAGATGCAGGTGTTGCGCTCCTCGTCCTTCTCACGCACCACCAGCTTTGCGGTGATGGTGTCCCCCGAAATAGACCGTGGCATCGAAGGTGACGCCATATCGGTAGGGCACTGCGCTTCCGGAGCCTTTGCTACCATATATCCCATCACGTGGAGAGAAGGCCGACCGAGAGCGCTCCCTGCGCGATCCGTTTTTTGAAGCGCGTATTCTTGACGTACTCCTCATCGAGGTGCAGGCCGCAGAAGTCGCCGACAATGTCTGCGCATGCATATACGTCATATTCGGTCACGGTCTTTGCGACGTCGGCGATATCGCCGATGGCATAACAGTTCATGTTAGGTCGCTTAGCCATGATGTTGGGATTGATCTTTCGAGCTGCCGCTTCTGATCGTCTCGACCTCTGCGAACCTGGAAGTAAGCTTCGGCTGCCGTGGACGTGTGGGCTTACTCGTCCAAATGGTAGAAGCGACCCCGTGCCGGGGTTAGGACACTTTGTGCGAATGCTTGGACTTTTCGGCAACCGCGCGCTGGGGGCTCGCAGAAGGGCACCGCACTTGTCACCGCTGAAGGCGGCGAATGGATCGGCGCAGCTATCCAGATGCCGATGTCACGTAAGAAAGTACAAGAAATTCGGAAATGCGTCCTAACGCGTTGCGCTCTGTTCGCCAATACTTTCGCTCAATTGAAGTCTATCGTCGTATATCAAGAAAGCGCGAAGGGGGATTGGCAGCGTGAAACATTTGGCGTGAAGCTTCGGGTCCATCCTGAGTTCAAGGCGCCGGCGGACTGTCTGCCCGTGATTACATGGCGCGGTGTAGGACATTACCGACCTCGCGATGACCGGACTTCGCATTGTCTTCGTCCTCTATGGCGGCGAAATGCTCTCGCTAATAGAGACGGCTACCGCGTGGTCACTGCCAATCTCGATGGTCTACCACTATCTTGTCGTTCCGCTCGGCGGTGCACTGCTCATTTTGCATGCGCTGGTGCGGATGGTCGTGGCGCCTGTCGCCCGGTACGGGGAGACACCGGTCGGCGCGTCGGAATATCGACTACATCTAACAGTTGGGAGGCGCGATCGTGTGGGGTCTTCGTGTTGGCAACGTCCTTCTTGGGCTCGGCGCGCTGATCTGCACTGGAATTGCGAGCAGGCGCGCCGTCGCGTCGACCGGCGCGCGGCTGCTGGTCGTTCCACAGCAGCTCTTTGCCAACCAGTATAGTGTCGGCCCGCTGGCGATTCCGTTTTTCATGGACGCCGATCGCTCCGAACTTCGCGGCCGCACCGACATCGATCGCGGCAAGCGGATTGTGCGCGGTGGTGGCGGGTTGCGGCTCTTTTCGATCCGACTTTTGACTGTCGGACTTGGGCTGACGCTGACGCCCGGGTTCGCCGCTGCAGGCGAGGCGCTGAAGGTGACGAATGCTCGGGTTTCCGCATCCGATCAGATCGGTGTCGATCTGCCGCTTTTGATGACAATCAAAAACGATGCAGCCGAAGCTGACGCCATCTTGCGCGTCCGCTGTCCATTCGCGAATTTTTCGGAAAAGCACACTGTCGATCGCGGCGAAGGTGCTCCCGCCATGCGTGCGATCAAGTCCATTCCGATTCCGGAGAACGAGACGCTCGAGCTCAGGCCGGATGGATACCACGTCATGTTGCTCCAGTCTCGGCAGAAACTTGTCGAAGGCGAGACGTTCACATGCGCCGTCGTTTTCCAGAATGCCGGAACAAAAGAAACGGAGGTGCAAGTTTCACGAACGCCCGGATCTAAGACAGCGGACCGGTGAGCCCGCTGGATAAGGCTTCTCAGCCGAACGCCCGGACGCTTGCCAGACGTTCGATCAATCATAACCATACCAAACCAAAGGAGGGCACTACTCATGGAGCGATTGTCAAATCACGCAAGAAAATCGACGCGCGCGCGGCTGCTTGCGGTTGCAATCGCCGCGGGAGGCATGATGGCGGCGGCGCAGGTCTGCGCCGCGGATGAGGTCACTCAGGAACGGCTGCTCAAGGTCGACAAGGAGCCGGGCAATTGGCTGCATCATCATCAGAATTATTCGGCTCACCGATTCTCCACTCTAAAGGAGATCAACCGCGATAACGTGAAGAACCTGAAGGTCGCCTGGACCATGCACCTCGGCGGGGTCGAAGGCGGTGGGATCTGGAGCCATGGCGGGCTGGAAGGCACTCCCATTGCCGAGAACGGCTTTCTCTACGTGACCGATGGCTGGGGCTCGGTCTACAAGATCGATGCCCATGGTGGCCGTGGCGTCCTGGTCTGGAAGATGGATCCCAAGACGGACCGTGACTGGGCTGGTGCCGTGGCCTGCTGCGGCGTCGACAATTGCGGCGTCGCGCTGTGGGGTGATCTCGTCATTTCGCATACGCTCGATGGCCGGCTGATCGCGACCAACAAGGAAACTGGCCAGGTTGCGTGGCAGCGGACTGTTGCCGATCCGGACAAGGGCGAGGTCATCACCGGCGCGCCACTGATCGTCAAGAACATGGCGATCACGGGAGTCGCCGGCGCGGAGTACGGCATCCGAGGCTGGATCGCCGCCACCGACCTCGCGACCCAGAAGGAGATCTGGCGCACCTACACAATCCCGGGCAAGGGCGAGCCCGGCAGCGAAACCTGGAAAGACAGCAACAACGCGGCCGCCTCCGGCGGCGGTTCGACTTGGGTTACCGGCAGCTACGATCCCGCCACGGACACCATCATCTGGGGCGTCGGTAATCCCGGGCCTGACTGGGACAGCGCCTATCGGCCGGGCGACAACCTCTACACCGACAGCTCGCTGGGCCTTGATGCCTCAACCGGCAAGGTCAAGTGGCACTTTCAGCACACGCCGAACGATCCCTATGACTACGACAGCGTGGCAGAGAACGTGCTGGTCGACATACCCGGACCGAGTGGCCCGCGCAAGCTCGCGCTTGAAGCGGACCGCAACGGCTTCGCCTACGCGATCGATCGCACCACCGGCAAGTTCGTGTGGGGGGTGCCGTTCGTCAAAAAGGTCACTTGGACCAAGGGACTCGACCCGGAGACCGGCAAGCCGGTCGAGTATGACCCGAACAAGGCCGTGCAGACTTACATTGCGTCGGTGACGCCGAGCCGCACCAACATGGAGACCGACATCTGCCCCGGCAACATGGGCGGTAAGAACTGGCCGCCGACGGCCTATAATCCCGACCTGAAGCTTTGGTACATCCCAGTGATCGAGAGCTGCAATCGCGTCAAGGTCGAGGTGATGACGCCGGAGAAACTGAAGCCGCGTGAGTTCTGGACCGGCGGCGGCACGAGCCAGCCGTTCAAGATCACGGGCAGCGTGACCGCGATCGATGTGGCGACCGGCAAGATCGTCCAAAAAATGGAAACGCCGTTCCCCAATCTGGGTGGCATGTTGGCTACTCCCGACCTCGTCTTCACCGGACAGCCGTCCGGCGAAGTGATGGCGCTTGACGCCAAATCGCTGCAGAAGCTTTGGGAGTTTAATACCGGCGGCGGCGTCAACGCGCCGCCCATAACCTTCACCGTGGACGGCAAGCAGTATGTCGCCATCCTGGTCGGCCTGGGCGGCGCCTGGGACAAATGGTTCATCGATTCGACGCCCGAACTGAAGAAGATACAGCCGGGATCGATGCTCTACGTGTTGGCGCTCTGACGTGCTCGCAAAGGAGGGTCCGTTAATCCGGACCCTCCAGCCCTTTAAAAGAGAGACGTGATGATGGCTTTCAACGCATCTCCAGTGGCGACGAGTATCCTGCTCGTGAGCGTCGTCGCCCTGAATCTTTCGATGTCAGGTTTCGCCCATGGTCAGGCGGCGCAAGCACCAGTGTCGGACCCGACCAGTGCCGGCAAGGACTTATTCAGCAAGGCCAATTGCATGGGCTGCCACAAATGGCACGGCGATGGCGGCGGCGGCTACGGCGGTGATGCGCTGTCGCTGCGCAAGACCGAGCTGACCAAGGAGCAGATCATCGAGACCGTGACTTGCGGCCGGCCCGGGACCGGCATGCCGTTCTTCGTGCGAGGCGCCTATGACACCACCAAGTGCTACGACATGACGCGGCAGGATGTCGGTGAACGCATGCCTCCCGAAGGCGGCACGTTTCTGCGACCGAACGATATCGCAGCGGTTGCTGACTATGTGATCGCCCACGTTAAGGGCGCGGGCGAGCCGACCTACGCGCAATGTACGACCTTCTTTGGCAACACCTCGCGCGTATGTGACATCTACAAGGCGGGCGCCGAATCATCCAGCAAGACGGTGACTGAGGGTTCGAAATGAAATCGGCACGTCGCGCCGTGATATCGGTTGGGCTCATTCTTGCCATTGGTATGCAAGCCGCTGTCGCGCAGGTCGAGCCCGAACATGATGTTCGCGATATCACCGTTGGCAGGCCCGTCAGTATTGTATCGGACGCCGGCTACGCGAATCTGAGCTGCGCCAGGGGACCAAAGGCCAAGCTGCCAGCTTGGTCCGCGTGGGATGAGTGCCCGGCCGAGCCCGATGGGGTACGAGCAATTCACTTCGAGTTCGATCGTGAGACCAGCCGAGAGGGCACGATAATTGCGGGTCATCCGGTGCTTTTGACGGTCTTCATTGACGGCAAGGGCATCGTATCGGGCCTCGATATCGAAACCGATCCGAATGCAAGACTGTATGCTCGGAAGAAGGCCTTTCTACTCGCTACGCAGGTCAGGTCACGTTACGGCGGCGAAGGATGGGCATGCACCGAACGGAAGGCGGAAGCCGACGAGCAACCGGTCGGCGGTGTTTTCATCCGCGAAACATGCCGAAAGGCACTGCCCGACCGGTTGCTCACGGTCGATCGCAACTTGTTCAGGCGAGCCGGCCGAGACATGAGGGACTTCGTTGATCGGACGCATGTTCGGATTACCCGGGAAATGCAATAGGGCTCCTCTGCCGAGCCGGTACATTGGTAGTTTCCAGTTCTTCAACTTGCGTCATCGGGCTTGGAGAGTTGCCGAGGATGCAAGAGGGCGTGTGCTCGATGCGCAGGCCAAGCTCAGCCTCTCCACGAAAAAAAGAGATGAAGTGGAACGCGCCGAAGATCGTAGAACTGCCGGTCGGCATGGAAATCAACATGTACGCCTGTGCCAGCCGCGGTCGGTATCCCGGAGTGTAGGCTTCGTTTGAGGTATTTCGCCTGTTGCCTGATCGGCCCGGTGCAGGTCAGCTGCGGGCGGGTGCCGTAACTTTGCGAGTTGGAGCAGCTTTGCGATGCTGCCACTCGTTTTCACCGGAATGTAGTTAAGTTCAATCGCCTCGAATTCGTCCCGTAAGGAGGTTTTTGGCAAATGGCAAAGTTAAACATCAACGGCAGAGACCTCTCCGTGGATGCGGCACACGATACGCCGCTGCTCTGGGTCATCCGCGAGCAATTGCAGATGACCGGTACGAAATTCGGTTGCGGCGCCGGTCTTTGCGGCGCCTGCACGGTTCACGTCAATGGCGAAGCCGTTCGCTCCTGCCAGACGATGGTGAGCGACGCCGTCGGCAAGAAGATCACCACCATCGAAGGTCTGTCCGCCAAGGGCGATCATCCGCTGCAGAAGGCCTGGATCCTCGAGCAGGTCCCGCAATGCGGCTACTGCCAGTCCGGTCAGATCATGCAGGCGGCATCGCTGCTTTCCAAGAACCCCAATCCGACCAAGGATGAAGTGGTCGCGCATATGGACGGCAATCTGTGCCGTTGCATGACCTATTCGCGCATTCAGAAGGCGATCATGCGCGCCGCATCCGAAATGCGTACCGCCTCCAACGCCGGCACCGAGCGGAGGGCCACATGAATAAGTACATCAAAGTCACCGATAGCGCGCCGGCCGATCTCAGCCGCCGCTCGTTCCTGGTCGGCTCGGCAGCTACCGGACTCGTGCTGGGCTACGCCGCGGTGCCCGGCATCGATTCTGCGCTCGCGGGGCCCTCAAATTTCGAACCCTCGGTCTGGTATTCGATCGCCCCCGATGGCCTCGTCACCGTCACCTGCGGCAAGGCGGACATGGGCCAGCACATCGCTTCGACCATGGCGCAGATCGTTTCCGAAGAGCTCGGTTCGAGCTGGAAGGACATGCGGGTCCAGCTCGCCTCCAACGATCCCAAGTTCAACGACCCCGTGCTCGGCGCGCAGATTACCGGCGGCAGCTGGAGCACGATGATGAACTTCGATGCGATGAGCCGCGCGGGCGCCGCGGGCCGTATTGCATTGACGGAAGCCGCGGCCGCCTCGATGGGCGTGCCGGCCGGCGAACTGGTGGTACGGAACTCCACCGTCGCGCATCCGAAGTCGAAGAAGTCGATGAGTTTTGCCGACATCGTCAAGAGCGGCAAGATCACCAAGACCTTCACACCGGACGAGCTCAAGGCGATCAAGCTGAAGACCCCCGATCAGTACACTATGGTCGGCGTCTCGGTTCCGCAGCTGGATATCCCTCCGAAGGTCAACGGCATACGGCATCGACGTCATGCTGCCGGGCATGGTCTACGGCAAGATCGTCACCCCGCCGGTGCGCTATGGCGCCACGGTGAAATCGGTCGACGATACCGCGGCCAAGAAGGTGCCGGGCTTCATTAAGGCGGTGACGCTGGACGACAAGACCGGCAGCACCACCGGCTGGGTGGTGGCGGTGGCTAATACCTATGCCAACGCCTGCAAGGCGGCGGACGCGCTGAAGATCACCTATGACAACGGGCCGAACGCCAAGCTGTCCAGCCAGTCGTTGCTCGACGAGGCCAAGCGGCTGCAGGCGCTCGACGATTCCGGACAGTTCTTCGTCAAGGACGGCGATACGGCGGCGGCGTTCGGGACCGCGGCCAAGGTGCTGGAGGCCGAATACACCACCAGCATCAACATCCATGCGCCGCTGGAGCCGATGAACGCTACGGCCGAGTTCAAGGGCGACATCCTGCACATCTATTCCGGCAACCAGTTCGCGACGCGCTCCGGCGCGATCGCGGCGGGTGCGGCCGGGATCGATCCCAAGTTCGTCGTCATGCACCAGATGTGGCTGGGCGGCGGCTTCGGCCGGCGGCTCGATGCCGACATGATGGTGCCCGCGGTGCAGGCGGCAAAAGCCGTCGGCAAGCCGGTCAAGGTGATCTATTCGCGCGAAAACGACATGACCATGGACTATTCGCGCCCGCTGACCTTCCAGAAGGTGAAGGCCGGTTTGGACGCCGACGGCAAGCTGATCGCGCTCAACCACGACGTGGTCTCGGCCTGGCCGACCGCGCGCTGGGGAATCCCCGATTTCCTGACGCCATCGGTCGACAAGAAGGGACCGCTTGATTCGTTCACCGTGAATGGTGCGGACTTCTTCTATTCCGTGCCCAACCACTATGTGCGCGCGATCAAGAACGAGCTCGCGCACAACGCCACGCCTTCGGGTCCGCTGCGCTCGGTGGCGCCGGGCTGGACCTTCTGGGCGGTCGAAAGCATGATCGACGAACTCGCGCATGCGGCCGGCCAGGATCCCGCGCAGTATCGCATCACGCTACTGGACGGCAAGGGCAAGAACGATGGCGGCGCTCAGCGGCTGCGCAACACACTGCTCGCAGCAATTGGGCTTGCCGGCTACGGCACCAAGCAGCTTCCGAAGGGAGAAGCCATGGGGGTAGCCTGCGTGTCCTCGCAGGAGCGGCAGACCGCAAGCTGGACGGCCTGCGTCGCCCATGTCGCCGTCGCGCCGTCTGGTGAAGTCAAGGTGAAGAAGCTGACGGTTGCGACCGACGTCGGCACCGAGGTGCATCCCGACAACGTCCGCGCCCAGGTCGAGGGTGCGGCGCTGTGGGGCCTGTCGCTTGCGATGTACGAGAAGGCCACGCTGAAGGACGGCGGCATCGAGCAGTCCAACTTCGACACCTACACGCCACTGCGCATGAGCCAGGTGCCGGAGGTCGCGGTTGCGGTGATCGCCAACGGTGACAGGGTCACGGGCGTTGGCGAGCCGGCCGTGACGGTCGTCGCACCGGCCATCGGCAACGCCATATTCAATGCCTCCGGCGCCCGCGTCCGCGCATTGCCGATCACGGCGGAAGCCGTGAAGGGCGCGATGAAGGCGTAAGCCCCGGTCACAAGCACCCGATAGGGACGATTCGCGGGGGGTCTCCTCCGGCGAAATTTTTTGCGAATTGCACTGTCTGAAGCGGGCAACCGAATAGGTGGGTTAGTTCAGCTCCCCGGATTCCGAAAATACCCGCAAATTGTCCTGTTAGCGGGGAATTCGGCTCAGGAGACTGGCTTCGGCCGGCCGCACGCACCAGGGCTTGCTTGCCAGGTTTCGATCGCGGGCGCCTGGTACGCCGGCTGCCGATCCGCATTGTTTTGTATGACCAGGCTTTACCAGGCCGTCACCGTCAGCTGTTTGCATCAAAAGACCTTCAGGAAGTGCTGCCTGAAGCCACGACAGTGCCGCTCTGGTTGCTGACCGCGTGGCAGTAAAGATGCAGGTGTTGCGCTACTCGTCCTTCTCACGCACCACCAGCTTTGCGGTGACGGTGTCCCCGAAATAGACCGGGGCATCGAAAGTGACGCCATATCGGTAGGACACTGCGCTTACGGAGTTTTCGTCCACAGCATGCCATCGCACCATACGTACTCAACCTGTCCCCATTCGCAGGCGGCTGCGGCATCCGGGAAAAACCCACGTCCATGGAAGTTAGCACTCGTATTGCAAAGCAGCGGAATGCCCGTGAGTTTTTCATATTCCACGAGAAGTTCGGCGACTTTTTGCTGAGAGGTCCTGCAAACGGTCTGCAATCGCGCAGATTGGTCGAGATGTACAACAGCAGGGATTTTGTCGCGCCATTCTGCTCGTGTCTGGTGATCGAAAAGCATGTAAGGGTCCGGCGTTCCAGGACTGAAAATATCCGGCGCACGATCCTCCAGGCATATCGGCGCCACCGGCCGGAAGTGTTCGCGAAGTTTGATGTCGTTGAGATAATCCTTCATTCGCGGTGAAGTTGCGGCTGCGAGAATGCTTCTGCTACCTAATGCCCGTGGTCCAAGCTCGGCGCGGCCGGCAAGGAAAATTACGGGCTTGTTGCTGGCGAGAATGGTCGCAAGTTCACCCATACTACACGGCGCGACCTCCCATTCTGGCGGGACATCGCGAGCTTGCAGGGCTGGACCACTATAGACCGACCATTCTAACGGCACGAAGCCTTTGTCCGCCGCTAGAGCGGAGCAAGCGGCGCCAATTGCCGAGCCACTGTCATTCGGAAAGGGCGGCACCCAGACGGCATCGAACAGGCCACTAGCACGTAGTGCACTGTTCCATTTGATATTGAGGCCGCAGCCTCCGGCTATACACAAATTGCGCGGCGGTAAACACGAATGCCGCTGCAAAGCAGTCGCCATTTCGCGGAGGAGCAGACGCTCAAGAAAACAATGAAACGATGCGAGCACATCTTCGGGTGCCTTGGCCTTCAACAGGAGCGCGCTGGCCTCGAAAAAGTCATGCACAGCCCCAAGCGGGGAGCCCGTGCCACGCGAGGACTCCGCGCTGTAACGATGGACAAGCTCAGTGTCGGCCGCAAAGCGCTCCTCATAGCGCTCCTGAAATACCGTGACAATGTCTTCATCAACCGACCCGAGCGCGATGTAGGCCATCAGCTTGCCGGCCACACCGAGGTCCCAGTCGGTACGGTTCGCCTGCTTAAACGGTCCGAAGTGATAGCCCGCGGCAGCATAGACCTGGCCAATCATCGGGAACAGGCATCCGAGGAACCGGGCTGCGTGGCGTTCTACATAATAGAGACGTGGAAAGGTGCCGCCGTCCCACACCAGGCAGAACGCGGGTTGTCCGGCTTTGGCAAAGGGGCTAGTGCAGTATGCCGATGCCACATGGCCTGTGACGTGCGGATAACTTTTATAAGGGAAGACCGTATCGTCGAGCATCAGGCCAAAGCCGTCGCGCGAAGTGAGAAGGCCTTCGGTATGGCGCTCAAAATACGTCGCCCCTTTTAGAGTGATAGGCGCCGCCCCACTGAGGACGTGGAACTGCGACTCTACCTCCCCCCACCAGCCGTCTATGACGAACTGATCGACATCCCGCGCGTCCAGACCGTGCTCCGCCAAAGCGAGAACAACTGCATCGAGATTGTCGATGCGTTGATACCGCGGATTGTTGCTCCGCTTTTCCTGCTCGACACAGAAGACAAGCCGTCCATCCTCGACCAGAGCGATCGCTCCGTCATGCGTCAGCTTGATACCGCAGATGCGCATAGTGTCTCCATAGCTAACGCGGGCAATTCGATTCCTATCGAGTGAATCGGACGCTGAAAGCATGCAAGTAAGCAGTCGTTTAATTAGTCTTCCCGGCACTGCTCGCGCTCGAGCTCGATCAACCTTTCATTCCGCATGTCTAAGGCCGTCTCCCAGCGCGAGATCCGATTACCAGATAACTCGCCTAGCGCATTGCATGATTTGGGCCACTGGAATCAGAGGAATCCCTCGCCGTTTCCCAGCTGAATCTCGCGTTCGCAATCAACTTGGCGGGTTTCCAACATAGGCACGTGCGTTTTCGGACAGAAGCATGCGTGACGCCCATCAACCGTGAAGCGTTCTCCGAAGTAGGCCGCGAGCCGGATTTTCCGTCTCGGGCTATCTATTCGACTTGCCAGGTCAGGATTTGAGGTGCCGCAACACGCCGACCATCCATGCATCAATCATCGAGAGCTACCGCGTAGACGCCAAACAGGGGAAGGAATCTGGTTTGCTTTGCGGTAACCTCGGCATCGACCGGTGGTTCGACTGTCTCGTTTCTCGACCTGGCCCTGAAAGAGCAGGAGCGTCTCGGCTATTGGCACGAATATAACGCGAGAGGAAAGCCGTCAAAGATGCAGGCTCCACATCGCGAGCGGCGGTTCGCGCAACGGGGGGATAGAAGTGCGCTGTTGCCGACGTTAGGACGCGTTGTCGAAATCCTTCGATTTCTAAGAAGCCTCATCGATTGCTGTCGCATGGATTTGTTGTTGCGCTGCAAGTATTCGTCACCGACGCCACGAGGATAATAAAACAGCCATATAGGGTTTCCGCGAAGTCATGCCGTTTGATGGGCCTCGTCAAGCGCCGCAATATTTGTGCAACGCAACGTTGCATTGCTCGTTTCTGCACTCCCGCTTCCAAGTACATCTCGTCTAAAAGTACAAGAAATATGGAAGAGCGTCCTAACGCGGAAATTGGCAGATCACCATACTTCTCCCTCACCGGCGTCAACCGCCGCGTCATAAAATACCAGGGGGAGACACCGTGAGCAGCACATCGCACAATATTGTTAGATCGTTGTCAGCCTGCATCCTTGTCTGCGCGCCTGCGGGCGTTGCCCGTGCGCAATCGGCTGACAAGATCGTCATGAAGCTCGGCCACACGCTGGCTGCGGACACTCACTATCAGCTTGCGGCGCTGGAATTCGCCAAGACCGTCACAGCTAAGACGAGCGGTAGGATAGAGATCCAGATTGTTCCGCAGTCGCAACTCCGCGACGAAGTGCAGATGACGCAAGAGTTGCGGGCATGATCGCGCGTGTTGCACGCTCGATCGAACCGCCGTTGATCGATGCGGCGGTGAACAGACAGAAGCCGATGGGTGGCATATGCGAGCGGCATTGGATCGTTAATAGCCAATTTGCCAAGGCGCCGCTTACTTGATTGCCAAATATGACGCGACTGTGCCAGGCGCGATCCTGTCCTGAATTTTCCGACGATCGATACTCGTAACCGATTGTCACCAGCCGAGCGGAACCGGACACATGCACGATATTACTCAAGCCACTGCCGCCCCGATTCGGCCAGAGAAGCTAGTTGTCACCAGGAGAATGACAGCCGGTCTCGGTGGAGGCGTAGCCCTGGAGGCCTATGACTGGAACATCTACGGCGTGATGGCTGCGTTTCTGTCGCCGCACTTCTTTCCTTCCGGTGATCCGATCACCTCGCTGCTCGCGGCGCTCGCGGTGTTTGGGGCGGGCTTTCTCGCGCGGCCGCTCGGGGCTGCCTTGCTTGGTCCAGTCGCAGATCGCATCAGCCATAAGCGAGTAATGATGATCTCAGTGACGGCGATGGCGCTGTCCTCATTGCTGATCTCCATCTTGCCGACTTATAACGATATCGGCGTCACGGCAGCTGTGGCGCTGCTTCTTATTCGAATCATTCAAGGACTTTCCCTTGGCGCCGAGTCGGGTGTCGCGAACGCCATCGCGATCGAACTAGCACCACCGGGGAAGGAAGGGCGTTACCTTGGCCTGATCGGTGGTACGTTCATTCAGCTGGGCGCCATCGGGGCCAGCATGGTCGCCTTTCTGGTGAGTGCCTCAGTGGCACCTGAGGTGATGCGCGAGTGGGCGTGGCGTATACCCATCGCGTTTGGCGGCGTGCTCGGCTTGTTTATCATTTATCTGCGGAGAGCCATGCCGGAGACTTTGGTCAATCGCGCGATGCATCGCCAAGATGAGTTGTCGCGCATTCACGAAACTACCAGCGGCATATGGAAAACGCTATGGAGCGTCCGGCTCTCGTTGCTCGCGGTCGTCCTGGTCATTGGATCGGTGCAGATCGCTAACTACGCATGGATTGCGGGTCTGCCCAACATGGCCAATACGGTGTTCAAGGAGAATAGCACCTGGGTGTTCGGAATCCTGACGCTGATGGGGCTGACCTGGATGGTCACCGCCCCCTACGTGGGCGCCTTCGCGGACAAGGTGCGACCCTCGCGCGCGTTCACGCTGCTGCGCCTGCTGCTCATCCCGTGCTTCTTTCTTACATTGGTCTATTCGGAGAAGGGCATCTCCACTTTCTTCATCGTCATGGTGTTCGGCGGAGCTATCGTAGGCTTCAACATGGGACTCTACAACTTCATCGCCACCACGCTGATGCCGCGTGCCGTGCGGACCACGGGGGTAGCCCTCGGCTATGCTTTGGGTGTCTCGTTATTTGGCGGGACTTCACCATATCTCATGGTGTGGCTGCAACGCGAGCACATGACCTGGATATTCCCCGTCTACGGATCATTGATAGCGCTGCTGAGCGTAGTGGTCTATCGCATCGCCAAGAAGCGCGGCCGCGTCTACATCGGCAACTGAACCCCGTCTGTCTGCCTACTCCGCGCGCCGAGCCAAGGCAAGCAGAGGAACTTTGTTGGAGCCGAACGTTGTCGAGAAGCGAATATCTATCCGAGCGCGCGGGTATGCTGGCGCATATTCCGCAGACCCGAGGCGCTACAGCTCAGGGCGGCCTCACTGGGCGCGCATTGGGGACGGAGAATGGGCGTTCACGCCGGGTGGCGATCGGACAGGAGGGGCGTTCGTCGGCGAGCTTTGGCTCGCAGCTATCGCTAATCCAGAGCGGTTCCAAATCGTCGACGCGCATGCCGCGCTGCGCCGGATGCTGCCGCGCTCCCTACACTGGACAGCGTTCTAGGGCTTCGGCTTCTATCACCGTTCCGCACTCGGAAGCATCCTCCTCAGAGATGAAGCCGCACGGGAAGTTGCACTCCCGGCGGCAAGGTCGAAGACGCCAGTGCTGTTGGGGCTGCCGAGAGCAGCAGCGACTCGCTCTAGGCGACAAGCCTGCTCTACTGAGCCTTGGCCCAGCTGGGCGACTCTCAGGTGGAGGCGGTCGCCAACACTTACGTGCGGCGGCTGCTCGAAATCCATGTGCGTCCGGATGATTTGGTCACCCGTCAACCACGCTCGCCCCTCCCACCGGGTGGCAGAACGCACACACACCACGCAAAGGCATCGATGGCAGCATATGTGACGTTCGCAGGTATGGGCTATGCTGTACACCACCCATGCCGTCATGGTTCGCCCGACGGAGCCCCTGTGGCCGGGTGCTGGACTGTGGATCGACCATGTTTCCGCGGATCTGGTTTCTATTGGGATCGGCAATTCCGAACACCAGCCGGGATACCGCGGCCACGGCCTTCGCCGCGGTATTGGCGTTGCGGCTGGCTGGCCTCCGCACTTGGCCCTCAGGAGGCGCCAAGTACCGTATTCGCGGCGCGTACCGTGACGCAGTTGATCGCGGAGAGCGTCAGCTCCGGCGTGCGAGCGTCCGCCTGGAATTCTCACAAATGGATGCTTTACCCGAAGAGCAGTCGTGCGCGACATCGACACTGCAGAGAACGTCGAGCTGATCTTCTACTTCTTTGAACGCCTTGCCATTCTGACGGGGCTAGTGCCGGCTGGCCGGATCTACTCAAGATGCGCCGGGGTCGCAAATTCCGGGAGCTGACTCGGAGCGACAGCCGAAAACCGGCGGGTTGCTCTCAGGTGGGAATGTCACCGACGTCACCAAGGTCCCAAAGAAATGCTTTTACGTTGCGTCGAACTGAGATGCTTCGTGTCCACTGTAGGCGTGGTCTACAGCGTTACCTCAGCTGACGGAAGTACACGAGCTATCGTCTCCGCCAGAAGTGATGCGTACACCCGAGTTCTTCTTTGCATTCAAGAGCCCCCGCACACGCCACAATGACAGTACGATCCATTTACTTGCCCTCGACGCTCAATCAGAATTCCGATCGCCAGTGACCTCTCGTCTATTTTGTCCATACGTCATGCGACTTCATCCAGTCGAAAAAATTTCAACGCGTTACTGTCGAATTAATAGGACTTGGCGACGACTTCCCAGAACTGGAGTCCATCGAATGAAAACACCCTCATCGCCGCACTTCACGCCCGTGGATCTGAAGCCATATTTCAATGCCAGGCGCCGGGACCTGGACGAGCGGCTCGGCAAGCGCGCGGGCGACACCGGCTGGATCGACTCATTGCGGGGGCCGCAGACGCATCGCGGCATCCCGTTTCTATTCGGCGACGATGCCGGGCCGGACGTGCTGGCCTTGCGGACTGGGGAGGCTCCTACCGAAATCTCACTGTTACACACATTGGCCAGCTACGTGCTCTTTGTGCATGTGGTCACGGGCCATCAACCCGTGAGGCCTGAAGGGTTTGGCGAGATCGGGCCGGCCGCGCACTCGGCGGACGGCAACCCGCTCGGCAATCGGGTGTCGACATATGCGCTCCGATATGCCGACGGCAGCGTCGCGGACGTGCCCGTGCTGCGGCGGTTCGCAATCCAGCAGAAACACATCGTATGGAGCGCGAGTGCATTCGGGGCCGTGCCGCTGCGTGGACCCATCGTGCATGCGAGCACCGGAGAAAACTTCGCGCTCGGGCGAGCGGCGGGCACTAGCTACATCAACGGCGAGGCTCGCACCGAATCGGGACGCATGGATCGTGAAGGCGAGAACTTGTGGCTTTATGCGCTGCCGAATTCGCATCCAGAGAAGGAGCTCGTGGGCCTGAGCCTGCGCCCGGAGCAAGAGGCTTCGCTCGTCTATGCGGTGAGCACGACACAGCTGTCGGAGCATCCGCTGCGCTTGCAGGGCCGTCGCAAGCTGAGGATGCGGCTGCCGCCCGGGGTGCATCTGAATAAGCTCGGCGAACTGGATGTCGACCATCGCGGCGAGCAAATCGGCATGGACCTGGGCACGGTCATCTCCGCCCGCGCGGTGCTTGAGTACTCCAGAACGGATTGGCTCGGTGACAAGCCTGACGTGCAGCCTGTGCGCTCCAATGACGAGATCATCGTCGAGTACTCCGCGCACCCCGACGCAAGGCTCTACCTGCGCTCCGACGACGGCCGCTTGCATGTTCAGGACCTTCAATCGCTGGACGCCGTCGGGAACGCAACAGGCACATCGCTGGACGCGGTGCCCATCGAGCAGGCGAGGCAACCCGTCAAGATCCGCATCGTTGAGAAGGTCAGCGGTGTGCGTGTCGCTGCACGCCTGCATCTCCACGGAGCACACGGGGAGTATCTGCCGCCCAAGGGACACCATCGCAAGGTGAACACCGGCAGGTTCGAGAACTTCGCCGGCGAGCTGGCGAACGGCCTGAACCAGTACGCCTATGTGGATGGCAGCTGCGACGCGGACCTGCCGATTGGGCCCGTGTTCGTCGAGATCAGCAGGGGCTTCGAGGTGCGGCCTGTGCGTCGCATCGTCGAAGTCACTACGGACACAGAAAGCCTTACCTTCGAGCTGGAAAGAGTGCTGCGCTGGCGCGAACAGGGCTGGGTCAGCTCCGATACGCACGTCCACTTCCTGAGTCCGCAGACAGCCCTGCTGGAGGGCAAGGCGGAGGGTGTCAACGTCGTCAACCTGCTCGCGGCGCAGTGGGGCGAGTTGTTTACCAATGTCGCCGATTTCGACGGACGCACGACAATCGGGGCGAAGGACTTCGGCGGTGACGGGGAGTTCCTCGTCCGCGTCGGCACGGAGAACCGGATGCAGGTTCTAGGGCACATCTCACTTCTCGGCTACGAAGGCGAGATCATCAATCCGCTCTCTTGCGCCGGATCCAACGAAGCGGCGATCGGCGATCCGCTGGAAGCGATCATGGCCGACTGGGCGGAGCGTTGCCGGCAGCAACGGGGACTGGTCGTGATGCCGCACTCGCCCAACCCGCAGGCCGAGCGGGCGGCCGACATCGTGCTCGGCTTGATCGACGCGATGGAGATGATGTCGTTCAACCCGCTAACTGCGCAGATCAGCGCCTTCGGTCTGGCCGACTGGTACCGGTACCTCAACATTGGCTACCACCTTCCGCTGGTGGCAGGTTCCGACAAGATGGACGCG
>NZ_JADPJL010000041.1 GCF_023073415.1 Bradyrhizobium sp. 190
TTGCCGCGGACCCATCATCGATTCAAGTCTCCCGCCCACACCGACAGAATGAATCAGTGATCTCCTTCGGATTCAACGGTCGAGTTTTTCAACACAATCCGCCAGAAGCGGTCGTCGCCGCGCGGTCAGCCTTTGACCGTCTACCCGAATTCAGCGCATGATTGCCGACCAAACGGGAGGAACCGTTCATGCCCAATTGCATCGTTGTCGTTCAGTTCGATTTGCCAAAGCGCTCCGAGGAGCTGGCGGTGAGAGGAGGCACTTCGACCGCGCCGACCTATCGCGACCTCGCCAGGAAAGGATTGATCCGAAAGGACTACCTGAATGGTGAAAATGGCACCGGCGGCGTTTATCTCTGGGACAGCCGTGAATCGGCGGAAGCCTGGTTTACAGAGGAGCGCATCGCGGACTTGACCGAGCGCTTTGGGGTCCGGCCTCGCCTCACCTGGTACGACACCTACGTGACGGTCGACAATTTGAAGGGCGAGACCCGCGTCAACGGCAAGGCGATTGAGGCCGTGGCCTGATCAACCTGATCGCGGCGCAAGGGAAATGTTCCGATGACGATTATCGACTCCCAGGTCCACGCCTATGAGGCGAACACGCCGAAGCGACCTTGGCACAGCGTGCCGAACTGGCCGGATCACGTCACGGGTGACGAGATGGTAGCGGCGATGGACAAGGTCGGCGTCGATGGCGCGATCTTCATCTCCGCCTTTTCCCTGTACCGTTACGACGCCAGCTACGCCGTCGAAGTGCAGCGAGCCCATCCCGGCCGGCTCGCCATCGTCAAGCCGCTCGACCCTGATGATCCTGATGTGGCTGACGTCGTCGCCGAGTGGAAGAAAACGCCGGGCGCGGTCGGAATCCGCGTCATGCTGAGGAAGGAGGAGAAGCGCGCGACTGACGATCCCGGCCTCGACCGGATTGCGCGCGCGGCCGTTCGTTACGACTTTCCACTCAACATCCTGTGCTGGGACAATCTGGACGCGGGCATTGCGCTCATCGAACGTCACCCCGATACGCGATTCATCGTCGACCATTTGGGCATCCTGCAGCCACGCGTGCCGCCTGCGCCGCCCGAGCCCTGGACCAACCTCCCGAAGGTGCTGGAACTGGCCAGGCGTCCCAACGCCGTGATCAAGGTCAGCGGCGCCTGCACACTTTCCCGGCAGCCCTATCCTTTCCCGGACATCTGGGACCCGCTTGCCCGCATATTTGACGCCTGGGGTTTCGACCGCTGCCTGTGGGGCACGGATTGGACGCGTGCGTTCGCAGTCGTCAACTACGAGCAGGCCGTTGAACCCTTCCTAAAGACCGACCGCCTGACCGACACCGAGCGGGCAATGCTGATGGGCGGCGCCTGCGCCAAGGCCTATCGCTGGTCACCGAAGAAGGTTTAGAGCTTCGATCCGCGCCCGCGAAGCTTACTCACTCCGCAGGCGCGGCCGTTGGAAATTTACGCGGCGCGAACGTAGCCGTAGCGCAGGTTCGAGGGCTCCTTGGCCGCCAGCGTATACTCGTTCTTGAGCGAAGCGAGACGATCCGCGGAAAAGGCCGGCATCCTGGTGTTCTCAGCCGCTTTCAGCCTGATCTTATAGAATTTGGTTGCGTTGCCGCCGAAGATCAGCTGCTTGGTGGCGCTATTGGCGTCGCCGAGCGGCGCAAATCCGTATTTCTTCTGCATGTCTTCCGGAATTTCGAGGCGACGCAGCGCTTCGATCTGCCACTGCGGTGAGCCGTACCAGACCGAGTCAGTCCCCCACATGACGTGATCGACCCCCATACCCTTGATCAGCGTGCCGACCAGCGCGGCGCAGAACTTCGGATGCGCCACCGCCGAGTTGGCAAAGGAGGTGCCGATCTCGGCATAGACATTGGTGACGCCGAACTTCTGCGGAATTTCCGCGAGATCCGTGGCCCACTGGATGCGGCCGGTCTGCTCGAACTCCGCCCAGGCCTTGTCCGGCAGTTCGAGGAACGCCCGCAGCGCCGAGTGATAGATCACGAAGTTCATCTGCGGCCAGTCCTTCGCCGCCTTTCCGATGTCCCACGCGGTCGCGTATTCCCACACGCCGGCGAACGACTTCTCGTAGTCGGGCGGCAGCAGTCCCTTGTGGATGCACAGCGTGTTGATGCCGGCCTTCACCGCTTTGTCGTAGAACGGATACATCACCTGCTCGTCGTCGAGCCGCCATGGGAACTTGGAGGGCGCCAGCGGGTCGCCGATCGTGTAGGACTTCCAGGAATCCGGTTTGTAGACCTCGATTGCCTTGTCGACCTCCTCCATCCAGCCAGGCTGCTTGGGAGTGATGACGCTGTGCGCCAACAGGCGGCGCGAGCCCGCGAAGTCGTTGATGATTTCGCGCGCTTTGACGATTTGCTCGTTGGACAGAAGCCACCAGCTCGGATCGTCGAACGGCGCACCGCTCAAGAGTGCCATGTTGGTGTCGCTGTCGTAGTAGATCTCTTTCACATAGTTCAGGAACTTGTAGCGGGCGAGCGAGGAGACCCCCTCCTCCTTCATCTTCGGGTTCCAGTGCTGGCTCGCAAAATCCGCCAGGCCCAGGAGCTCCTTGTGATCGAAGTCGTCGCGCACGAAATGGGTCTGGACGTCGAAGATGAACTGGCCGGCGAGCCCTTGCGCGCGCGCCAGCATCAGCTCGGGCTCGCGGGCCTCTGCAGCCGCGACCTGGAAAACATTGCCGTAGATGTCGTTCATAGCGAGGAATGCCGCCGCCATGCCGCAGCTCGTGTGCAGGAACTGCCTGCGGCTCAAGCCGAGGTGCTTGCCGTTCTGGTCGGCGAGTTCGTTGATCCGCGCCTCGACCTTCTTCTGCGTAGCGCTCTGCGGGGGCGGGAGATACTCGCCGTTGGAAACAATCTGAGTGGGGATCGGCGTTGCCGCCGATGCCGCCTCGGCACCCGCGACCAGGCGCTGCTCTCGTTCACTAAGCCAAGTGCTCATCGTTTTCCTCCCTTGTTGATGATCGAAGCGCGTGCTGATCGTTGCCGCATGGAGGCTGCGTGCGTCTGGCTGCTTCAGGGCGGTTGCGAGGCCGGTACGCCACCATCCTGCCTCGCTCAAAGATTGCACCGCGGCCGCGCATGACGCGGCGAATTCAACGCTCAAATTTCCATGATCGCAAGCAGAGTAATCCGGCAGCCGCACTGTCCCAAACTCATTTCGCTTCTGATCGTCATTCCTCGTTCAGACCCGATTGGACGAACGCATCGTGGGCGGCGCAAGCCAATTATCAGCCGCATCGGCGTCCCTTCCGGAACGGTACAGGTTGCTGCAAACTGCATATGTAGCCTGCGATTCGTAGATGTCTTGAGGACCCATGAACGAGATTTTGATATCCGCCTGCACGATGTTTCTCATTCCGGCAACGCTTTTGTTTGGCGCTTTAGGTGTCGCGAACTCGTCCTTTCTCAAGATGCTGGTCTGCTTGCTGGGCATAGCCACGACAGGAATATGGCTTTACCGGATATGGTGGTGGACAAACCTGTCTTTGATTGATCGCAGAACGGCGCTTGGTCTTGCCGGCATGTATGCGTGCGCGTGGCTGGTGACATTCCTGGTGCAGTTGAAGAATGTGTTCTCGTCGCGCTGACTGACTCCGAAATTCGTCAAGGGCTGGGTGTGTTGACCTTCTTCCAGGTCTGGTCGGGATCGAACCACGTCATCCGCTCGGCCAGCGACATCGTGTAGTCACCCAGGTCCTTCTGGTAGACGGTGCCGGAATGATTCACGAGGAAGGTCATCACGCCCGAATTGCCGTATTCCGCGGGATAAGCGAGCAGCGCAAATCCCCCGATCATCTTGCCCTTGACGATGTAATTGAGCACACCGCCGGGAGCGTTCGGCCCTTGACGCGTCAGAATGCGATAGTAGTAACCGTGGTACGGCATACGTCCCGCCCCCGCCTTGTACCCCTCTTGAGAAGCCTGTGCGACGAGCTCGCCAAGCGGGCTCGCATCACCGTTTGACGCCGGCCAATAGAGCCCATCCTTCTTGCCGGAGGAACTGACGATGCGCCGCGCATAGACGCCGGGACCGGCGCCGGTACGGTCTTTCTCCGCATATTCATTCTGCGCATCGACATAGGCAAGGCAGGTCTGAATCGCGTCGAGTTCGTTGCGCCCAATGCGCCGGTACAAGACCTCGAGCCGGCCAGCGGCCGTATCGAACTTCCAGTTCGTCTCCTGACGGATGAGCGGAATCGGAAGCGGGAAGTCGTCGGCTCCCACGACCAGAAAAGCCTTGTCGCCTTCGACGGTCACATTGTGCTTGGCGTCGTAAGCGCCTACGAACCGATCCCGGGCTTCGCGGTCCGCTACTTCATCGCCTGAGAACATGATGTCCACGCCATCCCGACCGAGCACCTTGAGGATGTCTCGCGTGGCACCCGATTTGATGGCGGCGGCGAGCGCTGTGGCGGCCTCCTCCGGTGTCTTGAAACCCTGCTGAGCACTAGCGGACGATATCCCCAGCAGTAGCAGCAGCGCCGCCGCTGCCAGAAGACCGGTAGTGTGCTTACGACAGCTCTGTGCCAACCGAAGCCTGGTCATCGTCACATCCTCCCGCGCAGGGGGATCCGCGCGCCGGCTACGAGCCAATCCTGGTAGGTGAGGAACTTGATCCCGAGCCTGTCGTAGTGAACCCGGAGATAGCCATCAGCGCCGCGCGTGACCGCTCCCGGCAGGATCGCCTGCACTTCCTGCGCCATGACCCCGACATAGGCCTTGTCGCTGCCGAGATAGCTGAAGCGGTAATAGCCGAGGCCGTTGTCCAGTTGGCCGAGCAGCACGACGTCGTGCTTCAGCGCGATATCGGAGCGTCGGCCGCCACCACCGCCGCGACCTCCACCACCGCCAAACCCTCCGCCACCGCGTCCGCCGCCGGCAAATGCTGCACCGCCGCCACCGCGATGGCCGCCGCCAGCCATGCTTGCGCGTGACACACCGGCGCTGGCAAAACTTGCGTGGCCACGGGCAGAATGGGCATTGGCCGCCCTGCCCGACGACACGTTCCTGATCGCCGTATCGCGCCCGCCCTTGTTGCCCGCGCTGGAACGGCTGCGGTCGGCTGTCTTGGCGCGCTCGCCGCCTTTCGCACCACCACCGCCTGCCTTGGCACGATCACCTGCCTTGGCACGATCACCTGCCGTGGCGCGGTCGCTTCCTTTGGCGCGATCACCGGCTGCGCGGTCCCCGGCGCCCGGCCGATCGGCGCCTGCGCGATCACCGGCACGATCACCCGCGCCGGCGCGGTCCTTTCCGGCGTCGAGTACTTTCTGGCCGTCGCGGCCGCGATAGTCCATCCGATCCGCTGCGCCGGCCCGCAGGTTGTTGTTGCCGAATTTCTGCGCAACGCCGGCGTTGTTGTATCGGACCCCCTGGCGGTGCGCCGGGTTGTGCTGCCAGTTATTTCCGATGTTGGTCGTCCTGTTGTAGTGATTGACGTAGAGGTTGCGGTTACCCCAGTTGAAACCGCCGCCCCAGTAATTGCCCCAGCGCCCGATCGCCCAGCCGGCGCCAAATGCCAACCCTGCGGCAACCACGCCGGCGCCGATGTAGGATGGATAGCCGAAATAATACGGCGGATATTCCGCATAGGGCCACTCACCATAAACTGTCGCCGGATCGTAGTAGGGAACGTAGACCGTATCGGGCTGCGCCTGCTCGATGACGATCACCTCCTTGTTCTCCTGCTGCTGAACGCTGACCTTCTGCTGCTTGTTGGTGACGAGCTTGTTGCGCGCGTGCGCCTTTGCGCGCAGCCGCTGGATCGCGTCCATCACGTCGGGCTGCTGGGCCAACACGGCATCGCCGAGATTCTTGGTCCAGTCGATCTTGTCGCTCATCATCGCGAGAACATCGGGTGTAGCGGCCAGCGCCTTGATGCTGTCGTCCCATGCCTGCTTGTCGACCGCTGCCTTGAGCGCATCGCCTTTCAGGCTCTTGTTGGCTTTCGCCCAGCGGTCGGCCTGCACGGCCTCCAGGGGATAGGTCGAAGCCGCCAGCACATTGGCGAGCAACTCATCGGGGTAAAGCGCGATCGGCGCGACCAGCGCATCGAGCTGCTCGGGTTTCAGCAAGGTCTGCTCAGGCTCCGGCGGTTTGCTATCGGTCGTCTGCGCCGTCGCAATGCTCGGAACAGTAATCATGATCGCTAACGCCAGCAGAAATTTCCCGCAACGCAACATGGTTGTGTCTCCACTTCCGATCGTGGACAAACGAACGACGGAAACGGCACCGCACCTTTGATCAGGATCAAAGGTCCGCGTTCGACGCGAACTGCAAGGGCTGGGGCAGTTGCGCTTGCTCAAGCCAGCGCCTTGCCGTCGGGCCGCGCGGACAGCAGCGTCCGCCGATCATGGACGAGGTTCTGAAGGCGATGCGCGGCTACGTTGAGGGTCGTGACATCAAGGGCGTTTTCGTCCCCGGCCGCTGCCTTGACGCGCTGCATCTGAAGGACCTTGTCGATCTCGCGCTCGATTTCAGACAGCTCCTGCTCGCCCTCTGCCGATCTTATGCGGTGACCGAGGGCATAGAGTGAATCCAGCGCTTGTTCGCTCTTGCGGGGTTCGCCGTCGCGAAGAAACTTCCACGCCGCCGCCGCCACAGAGACCAAGGCTCCGAATATCATCGGAGCCAGAAAGATGGCGTTTCCCCATTGGTCCAGGAAGCTTTCCTGCGTGCCGTTGTAGAAGGCGGCAGCACCCGGATGGACCGGCAGATAGGCATCCGAGTCGGTGCTGGGCGCGGAGATCTGCGCCAGCATTGGCAATTCGCCGAGCAGGTCCCTGCGCGCCTTCATCAACGCTTCCGCCAAAGCGCCGGCCTGATCGTTATCGAGCTGCTTGTTGGCAACCAGGTAGAACGAAACCCTGAGCGTGGTCAGATCGTCGCTGGGAATCGGAGGCGAGCCCCGGAGCGTTCCCTTCGGAACATCGAAGCTTTCGTAAGCGGCTTGTTTCCCGGCAATGGCGCCGGCCGCATCGATAGGAATAAGGACCGGCGCGGTCTTCGGATTTTGTAGAAAGAAACCTCGCAGCATTGCCAGGTATTTCTCAGCCAGGGGAACGACGATCAGAAGTGCGCGCACCTCTTTCGCTTCGAGCGCGCGCCGCGTCTCCGCGAGCCCGAGGTTACGGAACGTGACATTGGCGCGGCCGAGATCGTATTCCTCCGTCAGAACGCTGACGACTTTCCGATTTATCTCGCCGCCGACCACGCCGACGGTGAGGCGCTTCAGGCCGGCGACATCGGTGATCGAGGATCCCGGAGGTGCAACAAGCAATACAACAGCATGCGCGAGGATGATGATGGCTTGCGCCTGCGACAGGTCGCCAACATCGCCTCTCACGACGGCAAGGTCAGTCTTGTTCGACGAAAACGCGTCGGCCGCCTCGAGCGCGCCGGTCACTTCCACCAGCTTGAGACGTACTGTCGCATTCGCTGCGGTGAGCCGGCTTGCCAGCGCCGACATCAGTTTCGTGGCCTCGCCGTCCAGCGATCCGACAGCGACGGTCAGCGTCGTCGGCCGTGAATACCAGCGATAGCCGAACAGACCTGCCCCCGCCACCAGAACGACGACGCCTGCGACAAGGACCATCCGAAGCCATGACGGCATTCTGATCGAATCCATACGGCCTCACTGTTCACAGCATCTGTCAGTGGCCGCTCAGCACCAGCGTCTTGATCGGCAGCAGCAGAGCCTGGATTCGCAGTAACAGCGCATGAACGAGGCCAACCGCATCGACCGCGTGCAAGCCGAAACTCTTAGCCGTGCCCAGCTTGCCGGACGAGATCAGCTCGTGATTGCTGGTGTAGGCGTTGACGATGCAACTGCTTCCCGCCGTCACGCCCTCGAGCCCGCCCTTGTAGAGCGGCTCCAGGAACACGAGAATCGTGCCCGGTCTTGCGATATTCTGCGCTTCAATCAACTGCTCTCCGCCACGGAACTGACCCGCGGCGATATAGTCCTGAACGCCGGTGACGACCATCGGGATGATGGTCCATGGCTTGGAGATGCACGCAGCCTCGGCCACCATGCCGACCTTCATGACCTGGGCTTCGATCTGCCCGAAGCCAGCCTGCAGCGAACGCTGCCCTGCTCCCTCCGGAATCAGAATTCCGGCAGGACGCATCAGTGGATTGACTACATCTCCGGCGCGAAGGACGAACTGCTCCACGCGTCCCGCTACCCCGGCCTTGATGAAGGTCTTGTCATAATCGACCTGTGCCTGCGCCAGCGCGGCTTCCGCACTCGCCTTCTCGGCCGGCAGAAGGGTCGACACGCGCAGCTCGGCCGATTGTTTCGAGGCGTTGGCCGCATCGAGTGATCCCTGGCGCCCGTCGACCATGACCCGCAGCTTTTCGATGTCGCGCTGCGGCACGATTCCCGGGTTGCGCCGTTGCAGCTCGGTCTTCACTTGCAGCTCATCCTGAGCCTGCTGAACGGAGCTCTTCGCCTCCTGTATCTGGCCTTCTGTTTTCAGCACTTCCACTTGTGCTGCGACCAACGAGGCATCGATTTCTGCGATCTTCCGCCGCGAGGTCTCCAGCGCCGCCTCCTGCTTGGAGCTGTCCAGCCTGAAGAGCACGGCATCCTTGGCGACGGGGGCACTATGATCGACACGGACCTCGGCGACACGCCCCGGGATTTCGGGAACGATCGGAACCGTCCTGAAGAACAGGGCCGCGGAGCTGGTCGACGGGTGGAAATAAAAGATCAGGGTAATGAGTGAGACCGTGAGCATCAGGCAAGCGACGATGCCGTATCTCAGTTCGAACCAGACCGAAAAGAAGGTAATTTCCTTGCCGATACGCTTGCCCTGGACATAGCGGCGGTACAGGTAGTCCGGCAGGATCGTGAGCATGGAGCAAATGATCAGCTCAAGCATGGCCGTGCACCTCCCGCTTCGACGCGCGCGGCTTCGGCTCTTCCGTCACCGCGAGGGCTGGAGCATTGCCCACCTCGCCAACGACAACATCGTCCGGCGAAGTGCCCGCGATCTTCTCGACCGAGCCTGCGATGCTGCGCAATGGTGTGCTGAAGTCCGGAAGGTCGATCATCGCAAGCAACAGAGCTCCGATCCAGAACAGATGAATATGGGTGAACAGCGCCAGGAGCCCCAGGACAGCCACGATCTCGAACTGCAACTTCTGCGACTTGTGAGCCATTCGCTCGGGCAGCGAGTGCAGTTTCAGATAGAGGTTGCCAACCGCCAACACGGCGACAATCAGGAAGACACCCATCACGACCATCCAGACGTCCGTGTCGCCGGGCGCCGTGATGAAACCGGGCAAGTGGTGCGGCGCCAGTGGATGAAGTTGATCGCTCAAATTTCCCTCCACTTCTAAAGCCAAATGGGTTCCAGAACCCGGCGCCCCCTTTTAGTCCCACCAGTACTGATCGGCAGCCGCGCCTGACCTTTGATATGAATCAACCCGCCCCGGTGCCCGGCCCTGCTCGTCGACGGCAACAATGATCAGATCGGGCAACGGTGATAGCTGATCGCCATGTCCGCGATGCCCGGAAAGATCCGCGATATCCTGTTCGGCTCGAGCATCTTGAGGCTGAACTGGACGTTGGAAAGCATGATATCGGCCGCACAGCCCGCGATGATGTTCACGGTGTCGCCATCCTCCTTCTTCGTCTTTATCTTGCAGCGGGCAAATTTTCCCCTGAGACGATCGGCTTCCACGATGAAGCCGCCTCCGTGCTGATCCGACAGTGCGGTAAACTCAATCTGCTTCGCCCGTCCCCTCCTGACGAACACGTTGGGGCATTCATCCGTGCTGGTGGCCCATGCCCCGGAGAGATCGAGGGCGCCTGCCTGCTTCGGATCGTGCAGACCCGCAACCATTGCAGCGGCGATTGCGAACCGAAGTAACCGCTTCATGCCATCTTCTCGCTCGGCAAGGCGCTGCCGCAAACTGAAAATCGCGCGGCGTCGCAAACGCTTGATTTGGATCAAAGGAGCGGTCGCGGCGCTGAGGCTAGCTATCGGTTCAGGCGCGACGGTCATTGAGGAAGGATCAGCCATGCCCGAGAAAATCGACGATCTGCTGCCCACGGCGAGGGATATCCAGAAACAAGCCGCCCTCCAGGAGGCCGAAAGGGCCGAACAATACGCCCGCCGAACGGCCGCGGCCGAATCTGAAAAGCACAAGCTGATCGAAAGACTAAGCAAACCATCGGGCCTGACCGAGGACGAAAAGGTCAAGCTTGCCTCGACCGTCATCCAGCGCGCGGTACGAAATGGGCTGAGCGAGGTTCAGGTCTATCGGTTCCCCCACACGCTGTGCACCGACAACGGCCGCGCCATCAATCAGCAGGAGCCGGGCTGGGAAAAGACCCTTACGGGAATAGCGCAGGAAATCTTTCAGCTCTGGTCCGACTACCTGAAACCGCGCGGCTACCGCATCCGCTATCAGATCGTCGATTTTCCCGGAGGTGTTCCGGGTGACATCAGCATTACGATCGCCTGGGGCGAATGATTGCCGGTACGACACTCCGGCGAGCTTGAAGGCGCCCGACGGGCGCCTCGACTCAAACTCATTTCCGCAAACTCATCGCATGGCGATCGTAACCCCGCCCATGGCGGCCGACAATTCCACGCCAACCCTTGGACCGCTGAGCTGCAGGATCACGCCTTTGGCATTCTGCAACTGCACGGCGCCCGCTCCGGCCGCAAGAGCGCCACCGGCGCCGACCACGGCGTATGACCCGGCAATGTCACCGGGGCTCCTCAGGTTCACTGCCCTGCCGACCAGCTTGGTGGTCGATGCGCCAACGGTAAAGCCGATGCTGGCTCCCGAAACCGTAAATGGATAGTTTTTGCCGCGGAATGTCAGCACACCCTCGCCACCTCCGACGCCGACGATGAACCCACCTTTGGTGAAGACAACCCTCACCGTCCCGACTTCCGCGGATGCCGGCGTCGCAATGGCCGCAGAGGTCAGCAATCCAAACAGGGCTACCACGACCGATCGCCTGTGATGCAACATCATCATTATTCACTCCTGCCGGGGTTTAAGTCCGGGCGACAGTGAAGCCGTGACCGCGAGTTCCATTGATCCAGATCAAAGCCACTCAGTCTCATCAAGAAAGGCTTTCGTTACTCGGTAACGGCCGGGATCAGCAAAACCCGAAATGCACGCCATGCTTCGATATCTGGTGCGCGTTCTTATCGCTTCCATCGCCTCCGTCATGGCGCTGGCCGTGGCGGCTTTCACTGATGAGCGCCCCGCAGATCAGACCATTCAGGAGGAGGTGTGGGCGATCCCGGTTACGCTGCCCACGATCGCGTATGTGGTTCGGCCGGTCGGGAAGGGTCCGTTTCCACTCGTGGTCATAAACCACGGCGTTTCGATGAACCAGAAGGAACGCGGCTTCTTTCCGCTGGTGGAATTCAGGGACGCGGCGATGTGGTTCGCCCGGCGGGGCTATATGGTCGTTGCGCCCTCCGGCACCGGATATGGCGCAGCCGCGCTCGATGACGCGGAACGCGGCTTGTACTCGCTGTTCTTTTCAAAGGTCGGCAGTTGCGACAATCCGAACTTCCGCGATGCCGGACGCGCCGTCGCCCTGATCGACAAATGGATCATCGAATACATGACCGATCAAAAGCTGATCGTGCCGGACAATGTCATTGTCGTCGGCCAATCGGCCGGCGGCTGGGCCGCCATTGCGCTGTCGAGCGAGAACCTCCCGGGGGTGCGCGCCATCGTGGCATTCGCGGCGGGGCGTGGCGGACGCGTCGGCGGAAAGCCCAACAACAATTGCGCGCCCGACAGATTGGTTTTGGCGACCGGGGAATTCGGACGAGCCGCTCGTACTCCCATGCTTTGGATCTACATCGAGAACGATACGTTCTTCGGTCCGGAATTATCCAGGCGAATGCACGAGGCCTACACCGGGGCCGGTGGGAAGGCCGAATATCACCTGCTTCCCCCGTTCGGCAATGAAGGACATTTCCTGGTCAGTTCGCCCGACGGCCTTCCGTTGTGGACCCCGCTGGTCGGGGCGTTCCTCGACAAGCACAGATGACGCTGACGCGGATAGAGCGACGGAGGCGAGAAATGACAAGTCAGCGGTTACGCCGATACGACAGTCAATCTCACCTGGTGACAGCACTATCGGTGCTGATGCTGTTGAATTTCGGTATTGGAACTGCGTCTGCGCAACAGCCTGCGAAGCCGGACGGCGGCCCGGCAAGCGAGAAACTAGCCGGCCAAGAGTTCGCTTTGCGTGGCCAGCGCGCGGCGCGCGACATCAAATATTCGGACTGGCGCAAGTTCTGCTTCAAGGTTCCTGGCACAAACATGGTGTGCCGGACATCGATCAGCGGGACGTTTGAGACGGGCCAGTCCGCCGTCCGCGTCGACTTGATCGAGCGCGAGGGCGACAAGGCCGCGCGGCTGCAAATGTTCCTTCCCATCGGGCTCTACCTGCAGGCCGGCGTAAAGATCACGATCGATCAGGGCGCCGCCTACCGGTTTCCGTATGTCTGGTGCCTCACCAACACCTGCATCGCCGCCGATCTGGCTGATCCCAAATTGATCATGGAGATGGAGACAGGCCAGAAGCTTCAGCTCGAGGTTGTGGATTCCAGCGTCCTGGCAGTGACCACGGCCTTGCCGGTCAACCAGTTCGCTGCGGTTCGGCAGGGAACTCCGACGCAGACGTTCGAGCAAAATATCGATGAATGATGCGTAGCATTCGCGGCGGCGACAACTTACGCCGCCCCGGCCGTTACCTTTTCGATCGGCTCAATCAGGGACTTCGCCCGGAACGGCTTTGTAAGATAGGCAATGCACCCGGATTCGATTGCTGCCATGCGGACAGCAGGGCTGTCGTTGGCTGTGATGTAAATAACCGGCAGTGAAATGCCTGCCGCCCTGAGACGATGCCTCAGTTCAATTCCAGATTCGTTGTTCAGGTTGATATCGAGAACCACGCAACATGCCGACTCGAAATCGTCATGGTTCTGGAACTCCTCGGCAGACGAAAACACGACGCAATCGTAACCGTGTTCGCGTAGCAGCCGCTTTAGCCCCCTGAGCGTCCCGAGGTCATCATCGACGACAAAGACGACATTTCGATTCCGCAAGGTGGTTATCCCGTCCATCGCGCTTGAACGTCTTCCAGGAGACGATCTGCAACCTGTCAGCTTCCGCCGAAACTGATCAAGTCGTGGTTCGCCCGACTCACCACGCTATTTTAGTAAGCTCTGAGTCCCCCATCTTCTATTGTCCCATGGGACAATGCGAACTCAAATCCAGCTGACGATTCCTCAATTCGCCTGTCCGGTACCCGACGATTCTCTTAAAATTCCGGCCCGCTCTGCAAGGGAGACCAATTCGGCAAACGTCTGCACTTGCAGCTTCTCCATCACTCTGTGGCGATGCGCCTTGATCGTGCGTTCGGTCGCGCCCAACACGTTGGCCACCTGTTTGTTGGTCTTGCCGCGAATGACGAGTTCAAAGACTTCGCGCTCGCGCGGCGTCAACTTCGCAATATGGGCGCGCAGGGCGTCGAGCTGGCTTCTCTGGCCACGCATTACCTCGTGGTGAGCCATGGCTCGTTCAATTGCACCAAGAAGTTCTTCCGACGATACCGGCTTGGTGAGAACATCTTCCGCGCCTGCCTTGATGGCCCGCACCGTGGTCTGGACATCCGCATAGCCCGTGAGAAACACGATCGGCAAGGTCGAGCCGATTTCACTCAAACGCCCCTGCAGCTCCGGACCGCTCAATCCCGGAATCCGCACGTCGAGCAAAATGCAGCCCAGTTTGTTTTCGCTCGGCGGGCAATCGAGCAAATGCTGGGCCGACGGATAAGTCGCGACCTCGTAACCGGCCTTCTTCAAACGACGTTCGATAGCCGTGCGGAAGGAAGCGTCGTCGTCAACAATATACACAAGCCCCGGCAACAGATCCCCCTACGATAAAGCTAGCGGCAGAGACAAATGAAACGCCGCGACACCTTCCCTTTGATTTTCCGCCCAGATACGTCCCTTATGCGCCTGTACGATGGTGCGCGAGATCGACAGGCCAATTCCCATTCCCTGCTTCTTGGTGGTGAAGAAGGGATCAAAGACTTCGTTCAACTTTTCGGCGGGAATTCCGGGACCGGAATCCAAAATCGAAATAACTGCGGACGACCCACCATTCATCTCGGTTCGCCCAATCACCGCCCGTCCATTCGGTATTGCGGCCATCGCATCCATGCTGTTCACGACCAGGTTCATGATAACCTGCTGAAGCTGAACCTGATCACCCCTCACCTGAATCGGTTCTCCAGACGGCTCGAAGTACAGTGCGACGTTTCGAGCCGACGCCTGGACCGAGAGGAAATCGAATACCTTGCGCACGGTATCGTTGAGGTCGATAGCCTTGTCCTCAAAAGGCACCCTTCGCAGGAAGCTGCGCATTCGATGGATGACCTCGCTGGCGCGAATGTCATCTCGCTTTATGTCAGCAAGAATTTCCTTGACCTCGCTCAAGTCCGGCGACGGAGAATTCAATATCAGTTCTGCCGTCTCGGTATTGGTCAAAATAGTACCGAGTGGCTGATTTAGTTCATGGGCGATCGAGGACGACAGCTCGCCAGCTGTCGCCTGACGGTTCGCATGCGCCAACTCGGTCAGGCGATTCCGGGATTCGCGTTCGGCATTGGCTCGCCTGTGCCGTTCGTGCAGCAAAATCGAAATCAACAAGGCCTGTATCAACAGCACGGCCGCAACAGAAAGGGTCTGCCAGCGGTATTTCTCCCATATGCCTGGCTCGCGAAAACGAACTTCACTTCCAAAAGGCAGGTCGGACTCGCTAACCCGCCATCGCTGCATCTGCAGCCAATTGAAGATCGGTTTCACCGCATCGGACATGGTTACGGGAATACTAGACGCCGGTTCTCCGTGCAAAATCCGCAGGGCCAGCTTTGCGGCGTCAGCGCCGATCAGACCGGGAACGATCACAGGGCCGCCGATGCTGCCCAGCGCAACAAGCGGTTCCGCCGCAACAATAATTGGTCGGTTCGCCTTCTCCGCAACCAGTTCAAACCCTTTGGCAGGCGAAAAGTAGGTACCCTCTCCATCGGAATAAATTGCGGAATAGATGATGGCGCTGCGCGCGGGAAGCGCTTCAACCCTCTTCCGCACCTCCACCATCGTCGCGCCCACGAGATCAATGACATTCAGTCCTGCGGTAGCCTGAGGTATCTCAAGGCCCCAACTCCCGAACACGTTCTGGCGGTCCCAATGATCGCCAACGAAGACGACGGTTTCCAGATCAGGCACCACCGCTCGCGCGACCCCGATCGAATCGGCGAGCACCGTCTTGAGAATGCTGCCCGTCACATCGTTCGGCAATTTCAGCCGGGCGTAGTCGGCCGCATCGACCATTCCAAAAACGACAGGAATTCCCGGCCATAGCTCATTCCTCCAGCGCTGGACGAGCTCGAGCGTCCCGGAGCCCATCGCGACGATAACGCCGATATTCTTGTCTCGATATTTCTCGCCGAAATGACGGCGCAGACTTTCATCATAGGCTTCGCCATCAAAACGGCTGAGATCGAGACTTTCGGAGAAAAGCGTGGTGTGAGCGCTGGCATCGGCGCTGATCCCGGCGCGGAGCCCAGAGAATATCTGAAGGAAAAACGGTCCCGTGGATTGGGATTGGTCCAGAACTAGTATTGATCGCGACCGCCCCTCTAGCGCCGTCACCGGGGGAGAGGCCAGGACCAAAGTTACGCAAATCAACAACGCACTGATCCGCGATATCATCGCTTCAGAACCGCCGTTAGCCTCGATGAAGCTAATCCCCATCTTCGCCGAAAAGATAAATAAAAGCTGGATGGTCGCCGAGGCGTCGGCTACATCCTCGAAAAATTATACTGGTGACCTATCAGACCTTGCCCATCCGGTCATTGTCCCAGAGGACAATGACCCTCGATACAATAGCCTACCCTGCACGGTCTGGTTTAACACGTTCCCGGGAGCCACCAGCCATGTATTTTTAAGGCCATTGGCAGCGCGAGTCCCGGGAATGCAGACAAATTGTCTCAAACAGGGGGAGACTATGTTTGTCAACATCAACGCCCATCCCGGCAGCAGACCGAAGGCTCTCGGACAGCTCGGCGAGCTTTCGCGCGCAAAGGTAATCCTGAGCGAATTCAAGTACAACAAGGGCACCGAGATATTCGGAGAAGCGGAGCCTGCAGACTACATCTACCAGGTCGCGAACGGTGCGGTTCGCACCCACAAGCTCCTCTCCGACGGCCGCCGCCAGATCGGCGCGTTCCACCTGGCCGGCGACATTTTTGGGCTGGAGAACGGAGCAACCCACCGGTTTACCGCTGAAGCGATCGTCGATACGACAGTAAGGCTGATGAAACGGTGCAGCCTGGAGCACGTTGCGGAAACCGACGCGATGGTGGCGCTCGATCTGCTGAATATGACAACGACAAACCTCCGGCATGCCGAGGAACACATGCTGCTGCTGGGGCGCAAGACGTCACTTGAGCGGGTGGCCGCATTCCTGCTCGAGATGGACCCCCGCCTGACGGCCGCCGGCGTGATGGCCCTTCCGATGTCTCGCCGCGATATCGCCGATTATCTCGGCCTGACGCTCGAAACGGTCTCCCGGGCGCTGTCACACCTTCACGGCATGGGCATTCTCGGCTTCCTCGGCCAGACGCAGCGGCAAATCGTGTTGCTGGACCGGATACGATTGGCGGAACTGGACCTTTAGGGCGAAGCTGGATCGCTAACTCGCCTCCGGCCAGCTCACTGAGCCATGCGCCAAAGTATCCGGCGCAGACGTCCAATGCCCGGTACCGTGATTAGCTTCAATCCGGCAGGGCTGCCTGCCATCGTCCAGAGATCAGCGGGAGCAGTCCGGCCATCCTTCTCGCCCCACAACACCAGGGACTTGCTCCAAGTCGGTGGTCGGCGACGCGCCGGGAGGTTCAAGGCGTTCAGGCGCTGTATCTCTCGGTATCTTTTGGCCAAGCGATGCAATCTTCTCGTTGAGCCAAGTGATCTTGGAGCCAAGTGATCTTGGCCTTCGGTACCGCTTGCCCCTCTTGATGCAGATCAAAGGTTCACGCCGGGTCCGCTCCACTTTCGGTCACGCGCCTGCAAGCGCAAGCGAATTTCGGAGACTCCGATGAAAGCCGTCTCTGTGGAAGAAGCGGTCGCCAGAATCCCCAACGGCGCAACCGTGATGGTCGGTGGGTTCATGGGGGTCGGAACGCCCGAGCGTCTGCTGGACGAACTGGTCAGGCAAAGGAAATCCGAGCTTTCCATCATCAGCAATGATGCCGCGGTCCCCGGCAAAGGTGTCGGTAAACTGTTCGACGCGGCGCTGGTCTCGACGCTGACCACGAGCCACATCGGGCTCAATCCAAACGTACAAAAACAGATGATGGCCAACAAGGTCGCGGTCAACCTCGTGCCTCAGGGCACCCTCGTCGAGCGGATTCGGGCCGGCGGCTGCGGCCTGGGAGGCGTGCTGACGCCGACGGGTGTCGGCACCATAGTCGGGGAAGGAAAACCAAAGATCGAGGTCGACGGCAAAAGCTTCCTGCTCGAGACGGCGCTTCGTTCGGATTTCGCGCTGATCCATGCATTTCTGGCGGATTACCTCGGCAACCTCGCCTACGCGCTGACCGCGCGCAACTTCAATCCCGTCATGGCAATGGCGGCCGACACCGTCATCGTTACCGCGGAGAACATTGTCCCCGTCGGCGTCATTGCGCCCGACCATGTCGTAACGCCCGCGCCGCTCGTCGACTACCTCATCGCCAACGGGTGACCCATGGACGCTCAATCGCTCATCGCGCGACGGGTGGCACGCGAACTTCGCGCAGGTAACCTCGTCAATCTCGGCATAGGGATTCCGACGCTGGTCGCGAACTTCGTTCCGTCCGATCTCAAGGTATTTTTTCAGTCGGAGAACGGATTGATCGGCACGGGACCGATGCCGGAGCAAGGCATGGCCCACCCCCTGCTCACCGATGCCGGCGGACGGCCGATCAGTGCCCTGCCCGGCGCATGCGTCTTCGACAGCGCGATGTCGTTCGGATTGATCCGCGGCGGTCACGTGGACATAACGGTCCTCGGCGGCCTTCAGGTCGACGCAGAAGGGCACCTCGCAAACTGGATGATCCCCGGCAAGATGGTGCCGGGGATGGGCGGTGCGATGGACCTGGTGAGCGGAGCAAAGCGCGTCATTGTCGCCATGCAGCACGCCGCCAAAGGGAAATCTAAAATTGTCCAGAAATGTGCGCTGCCGCTGACCTCTTCCCGGCCGGTCGATCTCGTCGTCACCGACATGGCGGTGATCGGCTTTTCCGGCGGAAGGATAACGCTGCAGGAGACCGCGCCGGGCGTCACCGTGGCCGAGGTCATGGCGGTGACGGAAGCGGATTTGTTCATTCCAGCCAGCGTTCCAGAGATGAAGATCTGACCCCGCAGCGTGCTCGAGTAAGGACCTGACATGCGCATCTTCAGCGATTTCAGTGAGTTCAAGGCGGCGGTCGGCAGCGAACTCGGAACCAGCGAATGGATTGAAGTCACCCAGGAACGCATCAACCTCTTTGCGCAGGCGACCTGCGACGATCAATGGATCCATGTCGACCAGGAGCGGGCGAAGAAAGAACTTCCCGGTGGTATCACCATTGCCCACGGACTCCTGTCGCTCAGCCTGGCGCCGATGTTCATTCGTTCCGTGATGGGCTGCAAGGGCCTGCGCAACACCTTGAACTATGGCGCGGACCGGATACGTTACCTCTCGCCTGTCTCAGCCGGCTCACGAATCAGGGGCCACACCAGCATCGCGGAAGTGGAGGACGTCCCGCCCGATGGTCTGAGAGTCAACTATCATATGGTGATCGAAATCGAAGGCGGTCAGCGTCCTGCGTGCGTCGCCGAACTGATCGCATTGCACTACCGCTGATCGTGTTGCTGGAGACGCGGCTAGCAGATCCGTCGGAAGCATCGGATGAAGAAGCACAGCTGGTATGTGACCTTCGAAATTCCATGGAGAGGTACAGCTGTCCGAAGCCGGCGCTCTCGGTCGACGCAAACGTTTGAAACCGAAATCGAAGCCAAGAACTTTGCACGCGCCAAGTTCGAGGAAGGATTAGTCGTGACCGCTGGCACAATCATTCCTCACTTGCCAAGGCGCGCGATCGCATCGGGAAGCATTACGTCATGGCTTGACGAAGGACGGGAACAAGACAGCGGCGACGCGGCGGAAAGTACCGACCCGCGGTCAAGGAAGATCGAATAATCCGCAGCGTTCAAAGGGGGACCACAACCCTACGAAGCACGCTTCCGCCATGTGCACGATAATCAACAGAACGATAATGAGCGCTCGCCAATTGCTCTTGAATGTTGCCATTTTGGCACGGGCCTTTCGCCTAAAGTACGTAGGCTTCAGTTGCAAGTTGGAATCAATGCAATGCCCGCAACACCCGTTGGCGGGGACAATTTAAAGCCAACGGAAATGGAGAGATAAAATGAAGAGTTTTCTGCTGGCTACCGTTGGTCTTGTAGCATTGGTCGGCATCGCCGGCCCGGCATCCGCTGCAGATATGGCGGTCAAGGCACGGCCACCCGCACCGGTCCTGGCTCCGATTTACGACTGGACCGGTTTCTACATCGGCGCCAACGGCGGCTGGGGTCAGAGCCGCAATTGTTGGGATTTCGTTAACGACGGTGTGTTCGTGTTGGGCACCTTCGCTGAGGGCTGCAACTCGCGGTCCGGAGGCGTCGCCGGCGGCCAGATCGGTTATCGCTGGCAAGCCAATCAGTGGGTGTTTGGCGTGGAAGCCCAGGGCGATTGGGCAGATCTCAGCCACACGCGCGTCAGCCTGCTCGATCCTACGCTCTCGCTTCGCACCAAAACCGATGGCATCGGCCTCTTTACCGGCCAGATCGGTTACGCCTGGAATGCAGCGCTGCTGTACATAAAGGGCGGCGCGGCGGTGACCAGCAACCGCTTTAGCATCCTCGACAACCTTAACTTCGGCGCTGAACTGGCTTCGGCAAGCTCGACCCGCTGGGGCGGCGTCGTGGGTGTCGGATTTGAGTACGGCTTTGCACCGAACTGGTCGGTCGGTCTTGAATACGACCACCTGTTCATGGGCGATGCCAATAATACGTTCACGATTGTCGCGCCTTTTGCCGCAGTGCTCAACAACCGGGTCAGCCAGGACGTGGATATGGTCACCTTGCGCCTCAACTACCGCTTCGGCGGTTACGGGGCGCCTGTCGCAGCTCGCTACTGATCAACCGTTTGTCTCCAGCAAGCAAAGCCTTAGCCCCGGCACAATGCCGGGGCTTTTTTCGTTAGTGCGAATGCTGGGTGCTGGCACTACTTGGCGAAAACCATAAAGGGCCGTCAGCGGCGCTTGACCTAAATCAACGCGCGGGGACGCATCAAAGAGCGTCGTGACCAACATAACCCATGCGAGTCATCGGCAGGTCATTGCTCCGGTGAGGAGGATGTTGTGCCCCACGTTCTAATCATCGTTAGCTGGCTTGGCGTTGCCAACGGCGCCGTGATTTCGACCCAGGAATTTACCAGCGCAGAGCGGTGCGACGCGGCTCGGCAGGCACTGATTGAGTACGCCAAGGCCCGGAGCTCTGACGAGACGTTAAGACCGCTCTGCATTCCAAAGTGAAAAAGGGGCGGTTGCCGATGTACAATCGGTTGCCCGATGGCAGCGATGCACAACACAGTTTGATCAGTGCTGCTTACCAATTGATTTGCATCACCGGATTTGGATCGTCGTGGGGTTGGTTGACGGCAAGACTCTCAAATGGGAGTGCTCGCCGGAGGACATCATCATGCCGATGTGTCAGTCGCCTCGGATCTCTGATCCTCTGCTTCAAGCAGGCGGGCCGCCCGCCAACGACAATTACCTGCCCGCAAGAATAGGTACCAGGTCTTCGCGCAAGACAAATAGCACCGTCAAGGCCGGCTGGCAGGCAATTCTCATCCTCTGCGCCGCCACACTGTTGTTACTTTGAATGATTGATTTGCCTTGCGTCCGCACGTCGTGCATTTGGCCCGAAACTGACGACATGCCCCGACGAGGCTAGCGGCGCTTCTACGGCGAGCGTCCGCGGGGAATTTTGAAATGGTCGAAGAATCCGCGGACAAGAAGGCTAAGACGGTCCGATTTCGGATCGAAAGTAGCTTGCTTCCGGAGTTTACCCACTCACGACGAGCAAGACTGCCGATGCCATCACCAGATGTTGCCAAACCAGCCAAACTGCGGCTGCCGCGCTACGAGGAACGAACGGGGCGACACGTGCCGCTTCACGACTTTGCGTTGTCGCTGCGGTTTCAGGTCTCGCCCTCCTGAGGTGGTTGGTTCCAGCCGCTTCACATCGGATGGTTGCATCAACGCAAATGCTTGGCGTTCCTTATCCCTTGGGGTGGCCGTTGCAGGATTGGCGACACGGTCTTCCGTGATCGCGGTCGGCGCGGGAACGATGGTTGGGAGGGTGGTATCGAACACGATACGCTCCGGCCATTTGCGATCAGAATGAATGCGGATAACGGGCGAATTGACGTGCGCACTCTCCATGACCGGCAGTCTGGTCAGGCATGCGTCCAGAATGAACACCAGAGTGAACAATACTCCACCGACATAAAGGAAATATCGCGCCAGCGGCATGCGCTGTACTCCAGCGATTCCGCACCCGCTTCGAGATCGAGCTGGGTCAGAGGCTCCGGATCGATGCAGCCCTCTCAAGGTCAATCCAGAGTGCCGCTGGAAGACTGACGGCCTCCCCCTCGGCCGGCTTGATACAGATCAAGAGCGCGAGCGGTGTGCGTAAAATGCTACTTGTGCCATCCCCGCTTCTCGTGAGCTCCCTCTTCGCCGCTCGCCAGCAATGTCGTCCGCAACACCTCAAAGATCACCGCCGTCGACCAGCCGAACAACAGAACGCCATTCATCGCGGTCATCGGCCCTAGCAGAGACCAACGCTTGACCGGCGTCACGTCGCCATAGCCGAGCGTCGTGTAGTTTACAAAGGCGAAGTACACGAGATCGGCGCCTTCCGGCGCAACATCGACTGCCGCGTAAATCAATGACCAGACCAGCACCTCGGCGAGATGCGCGATCATCAGGACCGTCACGGTGGCGATCATGATCGCGATCAATCGAAGCGTCTGATATGCCGTCGCCAACTCATCCGCGCGGCGCGCCACCCTTATGACGGCCACCATCACCAGAGCATGGATCGCGATGTTGCAACCGCTTGCGGCCGCGCCAACGAGAAACTGACGCAACATCGACACGCCTCCGGAGATCGACCGCGCTGCCGGGATCGGCAATCACGACGCCGGGATGTGATTGCGCCATGACTCTATGCTCAATCGATGATGTGGTATCCGCCGTCGATATACATGACGCCGCCCGTGATCAGCTTCGCGCCGTCGAGCGCCAGGAACGCCGTCGCGGCACCGACGTCGTCGATGCTGACGAGACTCCGCGTCGGCGCGGTGGTTTGTGCCTTGTCCATCAACTCGTCGAACTCGGGAATTCCCGAAGCTGCACGCGTCGCCAGCGGCCCCGGCGAAATCGCGTGCACCCGGATCCCCTTGGGACCGAGCTCAGCTGCGATATAGCGGACGGCGGCTTCGAGGCCCGCCTTCGCAACGCCCATGATGTTGTAGTTTTTGACGACCATCTGGCTGCCGTAATAGGTCATGGTGAACAGCGTTCCGCCGTTTTTCATCAACGGCTCCGCCAGATGCGCCATCCGCATGAACGACCAGCAGGAAACGTCCATCGTCTTGAGGAAGCCGTCGCGCCCGACATCGACCACGCGCCCATGAAGCGCTTCCTTCGGAGAGAAGGCAATCGAGTGAAGCAGAAAATCGAGCTGTCCCCACTCCTTGGCGATCCGTTCAAACACCTGTTCGGTCTGCCCTTCGGTATTCACATCGAGCGGCATGAAGATCGAGGCCTCGAGCGCCTTCGCCAGCGGCTCGACGTGCTTCCTGGCGCGTTCGTTCAGATAGGTGACGGCGAGCTCCGCGCCCAAGGCCCGAAATGCCTTGGCGCATCCCCATGCGATCGACTGATCGTTGGCGATACCCACGATCAGCCCCTTCCGGCCCTTCAGCGCAACCTTGGTTTCTGGAAATACGGGAATTGTCATGACGCTCTCTCCCGTTTCAGGCTGGAGGATGAGTGCCTGTTCCACAGCAGCGACAATGTGTGCTGTGCGATCATGAGTTCTTCATCGGTCGGCACGACGTAGACCGGAATTCGGCTGTCCGCGCGCGATATCCGAAGGCTGTGGCGAGCGTTCTCGGCCAGGTCGAGAGACACCCCGAGCCATTCGAGCCGCTCCGCGATCCGTGCCCGAATGCCGACGGAATTTTCACCGATCCCGGCGGTGAAGACCAAACCATCGAGGCCTTGCAGGGCCGCTGCCAGCATTCCGGCCTGCAGCGAAACCCTGTGGACGAAATAGTCGACGGCAAACGCCGCGTGGGGATCGCTGCTGTTCTGGAGCTCCCGCATGTCGTTGCTGACGCCGGAAAGTCCCTTCAGCCCGCAATCGCGATAGAGAAAATCCTGCACCTTGGCGGGCGACATGCCCTTTTCGGTCATCAGGTAAAGGATAACGCCGGGATCGATCTGGCCGGTGCGCGTTCCCATCGGAAGTCCATCGAGCGCGGTGAAGCCCATTGTGCTCTCCACGCTGCGTCCGCCGTGTATGGCGCACATGGACGCGCCGCTTCCGAGATGCGCCACGATCACCCGGCCCCTCGCGATTTCAGGTGCGACGTCCGGCAGGGTCTTTGCGATGTACTCATAGGAAAGACCATGAAATCCGTAACGGCGGACTCCCTCCTCGTGCAGCCGGCGCGGTATGGCGTAGTGGTCCGCGACCTCGTCGTGGTCACGGTGAAAGGCCGTATCGAAGCAGGCGACCTGCGGCAGAGCGGGAAACTTGGCGAGCAGGGTTCGGATCGGCGCCAGGTTGTGGGGCTGATGCAACGGCGCAAGTGCTGTCAACCGCTCAAGACGCGCGATCACGCCGTGGTCGATCAGCACAGGGCGGTCGTAGTCGGGACCGCCATGGACGACGCGGTGGCCGACGGCGAGCGGGTTCAATTGATGTTCGTCCCGTAGCCAGGCGCTGGCGAGCATCAAAGCGGTCGGAACGTCTGATACAGCCTCGATCGGATAGCATCGATCCGCCAACGCCTCCCCTGCCGCCCCGCTAGCGCGTAGCCGTGGACGGCTGCCGATCCCGTCCATCAGCCCCTTGATCTGCCGGCGCAGCCCACCGTTACCATCCACGGCAAACACCTGGAACTTGACGCTTGAGGAGCCTCCATTGACGACAAGGATGATATCCATGGCCGTCACGCTGCAATTGTCTGGGCGCGGCGCCGGCGCGCATCGGCATAGAGCGTCGCGACCGCGCAAGATGCCATGCGCGCTCTCGGTGAATCGGCGCGCGACGTCAACACGATCGGAACGCGAGCACCCAATACGATCCCGGCACTATCCGCCTTCGCGAAGTACGCCAGGTTCTTGGCCAACATGTTGCCGGCCTCGAGATCCGGCACTACCAGGATCTGCCCTCGTCCTGCAACTTCCGACTTTATGCCCTTGATCCGCGCCGCTTCCGGGTCGACTGCGTTGTCAAATGCGAGCGGCCCATCCAGCAGCCCGCCCGTGATCTGCCCGCGGTCCGCCATCTTGCAGAGCGCAGCCGCCTCGATGGTCGACGGTATCTTGGATGTAATGGTCTCGACCGCCGAGAGAATAGCGACTCGGGGAGATGTGCCGATTCCGATCTGGATATAGAGATCAATCGCATTCTGTATGATGTCACGCTTGACATCGAGGTCCGGAAAAATATTGATCGCGGCATCGGTGATGAACACGGTCTCGCTATAAGTCGGAACATCCATGATGAAGACGTGACTGATCCGCCTCTCCGTGCGCAGCCCGGTCGTCTTCGCGGTAACGCTTCGCATAAGTTCGTCGGTGTGCAGGCTTCCCTTCATCAGCATCTCGCCCTTGGCCGCGTGAACCAGTTCGACGGCCTTTGCCGCGGCGGCCTCGCTATGAGGGGCATCGATCAGTTCGAACCCGCTGATATCGATGCCATGTTTGAACGCGGCCGCCTTGATCTTCGCCGATGGCCCGACAAGTGTCGGCTTGATGATACCGGCTTGCGCTGCATCGGCCACGCCGCGCAGCGAGCTTTCGTCGCATGGATGCACGACGATGGTAGCCGCCGCAGGGATGGTTTTCGCCGCTGCGATGAGACGATCATATTTGGCGCCGGGTTTGGCTTCGGCCGTTTCCCGAGATGCAATGCTCATGTCCAACTCCCAAGCACATTAAGAGACTAAGACGCTTTTGCCCGCGATTTTCCCGCGAGACCGAACAATTCAGTGACGCGATCGAACCGCTTGGCTGCTTCGCCGGATATTTCCGCACTCGCCGACAGGACGGCGTGGATTGCTTCCAGGCCGGCACGCCGCTCGTCTTCACCAGGCGGGAGCAATTTGGGTATGGCGGCGAGGCTCGCCGCCGGTTCGAGCAGCAGTATGAAGAATTGCTCGCGCACGATCTTCTTGAACTGCGCGAGCGTCAGACGCGAGCCTGCGTCGTTCGCGCGAGCCCGCCGCAATGCCTCCAAGCTCCGCTCGTCGACCATTCCCCGCGAACTTCCGACATAGAGCAGGCCGCGAATGACGCATTCCCTGAGGCCGCCGCTGCCGACCTGCGATCTGAGTTCTGCGATGCGAGCCTCCAGCCGTTTGCGGTGTTCCGACGACATTTGCGGCTTTGGCGAAACGTCGGCATCCGGCGTGACGCCGACGGCGGACTGCACCACGGGCGATCCATAGATGCCGAGAAAGAGCGCCTCACTGAGTGTTTCCTGCGCGTCGCGCCATTTATCGAGAACATCGACGATGTTCTTCGAGACGGTCTCCTGGAACTTGACGAACGGATTGTCTTCTGCCGCCAGCTTACGCTGCTCGCGGACCTTGTCAGCAGCTCTCGCGACGCCCTTCATGGCTACGGTATCGCCTCCAAAGGCCTCGTAAGAGACGCGTAGCGGATGCCATCGGCGCATCAACTCCGCCATTTGGGGCGTAACTGCCGCACGAACCCACGGCTGCACGAACTTCCGATAATTCGAGAGATTGATTTCGGATACACGTGCGGCCGTCGCAAACCGGCGTTCATCTTCGGCGGTATTGCCGCCCATGGCCCTGATATCGTCCAGCGTGCGGCGTTCACACCGCATGATCCACTTTCCACCGGCAAGATCGGCATTGGCCGTGTCGGCAGATTTGGCTTCGAAGGTCGCCTCGTAAAGCCCGGGCGGCAGCACATCGATCAGATCGATGTTGCTGGAGAATTCGCTGTGCTCCTTCTTGGCGACGCCTCCGGAGACAAAGATTCCGAGGTGTCCGACAGTCTCGTGAACGGTGTAGACGATAGTTTGCCCGTAAGCCCTGATATCGTCGACATCGCTGTAGAGATCGAGAATCCAGCCGAGTGCCTGTTGCGGCGGCGTGATGTTGTCACCCTTTGAACAGAACACGACGATGGGAGAGGATATTTTCCTGAGGTCGACAGTCTGGCCGTCCGACGTCTTGATGCGTCCGGCGGCGAGGTTATTGCCGACGAACAGCTCGTCGACAATGAACTGGATCTCCTCGGCATTCAAATTGACGTGCCCGCCCCACCAGCGCTCGAACTCGAGATAGCGATCCGCCTCGCTGTCGACCTTCGAATAGACGTTGTACTGCTTGGTCCAGAGCGTGTTCGAGGGATTCATGTTCTCAAAATTCTGGACCAGCCACGCCCCGTCGAACTTGCCGCCGCCAAGGTCGCTGGTGAGCGCGGTCAGCCAGCTTCCGCCCAATAGCCCACCCGAATAGCGCATCGGATTCTTGCCGCGGACGCCCGCCCAGTAGGACAACGGCGCACCGGCGATAATCAGCGGGCCGAACAGCTCCGGCCGCAGCGAAGCCAGGATCATGACCGCCCAGCCGGCCTGGCAATTGCCGATCACGCACGGCTTGCCGTCGGCTTCCGGATGCAGGGCGATAACTTTCTCGATAAAGACGGCCTCGGCTCTCGCGATGTCCTCGATGGTCTGGCCCGGCATCGGTTCGGGCAGGAATCCGATAAAGTAGCAGGGATGGCCGGCTTTCATTGCCACGCCGATCTCGCTGTCGGCCTTGAAGCCGCCGATTCCCGGCCCGTGACCCGCACGAGGGTCGACCACCACGAACGGGCGGCGCTTGTTATCGATCTCCACGCCACTTGGCGGAGCAACGCGTACCAGCCCGTAGTTGACCGGTCGCGGAAGGTTTCTGCCATCAAGGATCAATTCTACTTCATAGTTGAGGACATGAGGTGCCGTTTCAGCGATGTGTTCGCGGTATTGCAGTCCGCGCTCGCGCATCACATCGAGGAACAGAACACTGCGTTGCCCGATATCGATCAGATATTCGAGGCCGGATGCAAAGAGTCCCGGAAGCACTTCGCCAGAGATGGCCGGCTTGTCGGTAAACATGCTCAAATCTCTCACTGCTTGCAGCCCTGCATCAGGATTGCGCTCGGGCGGCGGGGACCATTGATATAGGTCAAGGGGAAGAACTCTCGTTTGACGCGCGGCCAAATCGAAATGCGCCTAGACGCTGGGCATCGCGGCGACTTTTTCGGTACTCTGTTCGGCGCCAGTAGCGGCCGCGTCGGTCCGCTCTTCGCGAATCCATGCCATCGTCAATTCCCAGGTTACCGCCAGGATGATGGGCCCGACAAACAGCCCGAGGATGCCATGCGCCAGCATCCCGCCCAGGACACCGATGAAAATGACAAGCATGGGCGTATTCAGCCCACGTCCCATGAGAATCGGTTTGAGGACATTGTCGGCTAACCCCACGACCAGGAGATACACCGTCAACGGAAGAGCGAGGGCAAAATCCTTGGTAGCCCAGATCCATACGATGACGGGAATAAGGACGATTGCCGACCCAATCTGCAGGATCGCGAAAATCAGTACAAGGAAGGCCAGCACGCCCGCATGAGGCACGCCTGCAAGCTTCAATCCGATACCGGCCAGCAGCGATTGCAGGACGGCCACGCCGATAACTCCCTGCGCTATCGTGCGTATCGTCAACCCGGCGAGCGCGACGAAATCCTGGCTGCGCGGGGTTACCAGACGCGCTTGAATCCTCTTTACCGCCGCCACGAGGCCCGGACCGTAATGGAACAGGAAGCCCGCCAGCACCACCGACGCGACGAACTTGAGCGTTCCCAAGCCGGCGCTGCCGGCGAAGGCAAGCACCGGACCAGCCAATGGCTTGAGGTGCGGAGCGACTTCCTTGAGCGCGACGCTGAGGTTTGTCGAAGCATGGTGCCAGATTTCGTGGATCTGGGTGCCGACGACCGGCCACGCCTTGACGCCTTCGGGAGGTGACGGAATGACCAGCGCGCCAGCGCCCAGCTGGCGAGCAAGCTCTTTCAAGCCATCGACCACGCCGTATCCAAGCCATGTCACCGGTCCAATAACGATCACCAGATTGATGACCGTGATGATCGCGGCCGCCAGCTTTGGCCGATCGCCAAGATGCACCGATAGCCAGTTGTACGGCGGGTACAGGGCCACGGTCAGAACCATGCTCCAGACCAGGATGGGAATGAATGGCCGGACAAGGACGAATGACCAGTAAACGAGGAAGGCCAGCAGACCGAGGCGGAGCGCCAGCTGGATGATCTCTCCTCCGGATGTCGTCTGCCGAACTACCCTCTGGGCCATCGTTTCGACCTCGTGGACGCGCGCAACGGCCCCACCGCGGACCGGATGCAGCACAATAGAGCTTCCGCTGCCACCCGGAGCCTATTGGCGCCTGCCCACGCTCGCGCTTGATCCAGATCAAACGGCAGCACGCAACGGTCGTTTTGGCTGATAAGGTGCACTGTCGGAGCCGGGGAGCTTCTGTCATGCCTGAAGCCGCCGAATATTCGATCCGTGAGCATCTTCGCGACGACCGTCCAATCACTATCCGTGCACTTCGTCCCGATGACCGGGCCGAAATGCTTGCGGCGATCGGACAGACCAGTATGCAATCGCTTCAGCGGCGCTTCTTCGTGCCAAAGAAGGGCTTTTCCGAGCAGGAAATGGCCTTCTTCCTCAATATCGACTTCGACAACCATGTCGCGCTGATCGCGGAAATCAATGAAGACGGACACCCGGTTATCGCCGGCAGCGGGCGCTACATCCTGGTGCGGCCAGGCCAAGCCGAAATAGCCTTCCTCGTCGTCGACGCCTATCAGGGCCAGGGTATCGGCACGATCCTGATGCGGCATCTCGCTATCCTGGCGCGCGATGCCGGTCTCAAGGAACTGGTCGCCGAAGTGTTGCCCGAGAACACCGCCATGCTGAAACTGTTCAGGAAATTCGGCTTCCGGCCCGACGCGAAAGGATCGCCTCAGGTGGTCCACCTGACGCTGCAACTGCCTTGAGCGCGAAGAATCCTGGTGGAGTTCGCTCGGGCCTACCGCAGCCCCAGCAGCGAGCGGCGATAGCCGTTGCTGCGGGCTTCCTCCCGGCACACAAAACTTCCTGTAGGGCCGCTTCCATACCGTCGTTGCCGCTTCGAGTAATAGATCCCTTTGCCGAGATCGAGCCAGACGACCACATCGGCAGGGCAATGTCGTTGCGCTTGTGATTCATAACGGAACGGCGTCAGCGGATTCGCAGAGGCGCTGACTGCGCCATAGGCTATGATCGACGCCGTGATCACGCCCGCAGCCCGCAGTCGGAAACTTCGCATCGACAAATCGCCTGCCTTTGACCGACGAAATGATCGCAGCAGTTCAATCGAAAAACAATTGCCTTTGTCCGCTGCATAAGCCGAAGGCGGCGCGGAGGAGCGTCAGAAGGCTTTCCGCGCCGCCCGATTGTTATGACAACGACGGCACACGGCTTCGCGAGTTAATCAGACGACGTCCCGCCCAAGTTCCCACGATTTGCCTGCGCCCAACGTCACAATTCAACGACAGACATATCGGCCGTTTACCAGCACGCGGACACAGGCTGTGCCTACAGCGGCTGCACCCACGGCGGCTGTGCCTACAGCGGCTGCACCCACGGCGGCTGTGCCAACCACGGCGCGGCGGGTTTGTCGTCGCGCAACGCCTGCGACGCTCACCGGGGTCAACGGCCGTCCTACCCTCGCCTCCGCGCTCTCAATCGACAGCGAAAGCCCGGCGCTAGGTGACCACGCTACCGAGCCGAGAGTTCCGAACGCGAAAACGGCGGTAGCCAACAACGCCCGCCTGATGCTGATTTTCTTCACATCGATCTCCTCTGCTGAGGGGACCACCGAAAGCCATCCGCCTTCCACGTGATTGATCCAGGTCAATAAGCTTCGTTGACCTAATATCGCGGTCGCAGCGAGCCGCGAACTCTATCAGGATCACGTGATCCTTCGAACAATGCCCTCAAGGACAATGTCCTTTGATGAAATTGAATATGAGCGAAGTCGATAGGATAAGTCAGATCCGGGGATATCGCCTCCCGCATTTCCGGCGGACGCCTTGGACTGCGCAGTTCCACGAAATCCCAAATCGTGCTGTTATAGGGAAGCCGTCCAGCGCGGGCGTACGATGAACAGACGCGGATCACTCGATCCGAGTGGTGGGTTCATGCGAGGATTTGGCGCGCCTCTCGGCATTTGCTTGCCAGTGTTGGCAGCCGCAGCACCCAGGACAGCGACGCGCGCTGCCGCGGAACTGCGCACCTTCCTCCTGATAGCAGTCATCAGCATTCTAATGACGATCACTGGCTGTTCGCCGGTGTCGGCTGCAACGCGGCATATCGTTCTGCTTTTTGACGAACGCGTCGAACTGCCGGGCTTATCGCTCCTGGAAGCGGAATTCGTCCACACGCTCAGGTCCGACTCCCCCGACCCGATCGAGGTCTATCGCGAAGCAATGGATCTGTCCCGATTTAGTTCAGACTCCTACAAGGTGCTCCTGCGCGACTTCCTCCGCGCAAAGTATGCAGACAAGAAGGTCGATGTCGCAGTCGCCATCATGGCGCCGGCGCTCGACTTCTTGATGGCGTATGGAAACCTGATCTTTCCGGAGACACCAATTGTGTTCTGCGGGCTGGATAGAGGACAACTGGGTACTCGCTCCCTGACGCCCAACACGTTCGGGGTGCTGATCAAGAGAGAGTTTGCGCCGACACTCGAGCTGGCGCTCCGTCTCCACCCCGAGACCGAACGAGTAGTGGTTGTTTCAGGAACCTCAGATTTCGACCAAGAGCTTCTCGCCCAGGCGCAAAATGATTTCCGTCCATACGAAAACCGGGTCTCCTTTAGTTACCTCTCGGACCTGTCTTTGCCACAACTTCTTGCGAAGCTTTCACGATTGCCTTCACGCGACATCGTCCTCATCATCACAGTGTTTCAGGACGGCAGCGGCCAGCCATTCGTCCCGCACGATGTTGTTGAACGTGTTTCCGGGGCGGCAAGCGTACCCGTCTATGGCTTTCTCGATCAATACATTGGCCGCGGGATCGTCGGGGGAAGCCTTTACAGCACCACCAAGCATGGTGCTGATACAGCCAGGATGGTTTTGCGGCTCCTGACCGGCGCGGCGATGCCGGCACACCTGGCGGAAGTCTCCAGCAACAAGGTAATCTTCGACTGGCGGCAGATGCTGCGTTGGGACATTAGCGAGCGTGGTCTCCCCCCGGGCAGCGAAATCTATTTCCGCGAACTATCCGTATGGCAGCGGTACTCCTGGCAAATCGCATTCGTTGGTGCGGTCGTTCTGATACAAGCCGGGCTTATCTCGATCCTGCTGCATGAGCATCGTCGACGCCGCATGGCCGAAGTACAGTCGCGGCAGCGCATGGCGGAACTTGCCCACATCAACCGCTTCTCGATGGCCGGTGAGCTGACCGCATCAATTGCCCATGAAATCAACCAGCCGCTTGGATCGATTCTCACGAACGCCGAAACGGCACAGTCAATGCTGCGGTCTTCGCACCCTGACATCGAAGAGCTCAAAGACATTGTTGATGATATTCTGCGAGATGACCGGCGCGCCAGCGAGGTCATTCGGAGGATGCGCAGCCTGCTGAAAAAGGCACCTTTCGAACCGCAGCATATCGACCTCAATGAGCTCGTGCGGGAGACAGTCGAGTTTCTTTCGGCACTGGCCGTCGGGCGAGAGGTCAAATTGAGTAGCATGATCTCGCCTGCTGCACTCCCAATTGTCGGCGATCGCGTCCAGCTCCAGCAGGTTATTCTTAACCTGGTCGTCAATGCGATCGATGCGATGGCGGACACGCCCAGCGACGACCGGGCAATCAGCATCCGGACCTCGCGCGTCGAGAAATTTGCCGAGATGGCGGTATCGGATCATGGTCCGGGCATACCCGAAGACAGACTGAAGGAGGTCTTCGAGCCGTTCGTCACCAGCAAGCCTAAAGGGATGGGCATGGGGCTATCCATTGCGCGGACGATTGTGGAAGCCCACGATGGTCAGATATCCGCGAGCAACGAGCCCGGATGGGGTGCGGTGTTCCGGATCAAGTTGCCGATTTCCCGCCATCCTTCAGTTGGCTAGCGTTCGGTCCGGCGGTGCGGGGATGGATCGCACAACTGGCGTGCGATATCGGCCGGGAACGTCCGGATCCCGATTGCACGATCCTGACGATGCCAGGAATCAAAAAGTCCGCTCCGCCTGCACCCGCAAACTCGCCGCGATGCCGGAGCAAATTCTTTCTTCGGCGGCACCGCGGTTTCCCTCTTTCGACAGGCGCGACCAGTTCTCCGCCTCGGCCATCCAAAGAGCCCGGTTTTCCGGTTCACGCTGGGCGAGTTGTCGGCACAGCGTAGCGCGTAAGTCAAACTCCCACTGACCCGCCATTGGCACCCCCTGCCTGAGGGACAAAATGCATTGGCATCAGTTAACGCGAACGCCCTGCCCGGACTATTGCCCCAATGGTCATTGTCCCAACGGGCAGGTGACGTTGGCTGAGCGGCAAACCGAAGTGATCGCTATTCGGATACCCTTGATCTGAGTCAGGAGCAGGCGCTCGCAGGTGTGTGCAATGGCAGAGCGGAACGTACCGGGATGGGGCTCGGTCTAGCACTAGTCGGCCCCGTAAAAGCTCGGATATCGCAGCCGATGTTCGATCTGAGTCGTGGCTGTGATCGATGCATGTTTGCTTTCGCCTTGGGTCCGGGGCGGCAGCAGGTAAAGCGTCATGGCAAATATCAGGTACACCATCAGCACGAGCACCCCGCCAAACCATGCCGAGCGGCCACTGTTGGTCACCAGCGACGCGGTCATGGTCGCGATCAGCATCATGACCACCGCGCCCGGCCAGAATTGCAGGCTCATCGGCTCCGGCCCGATGACGTAGCTGAGCAGCACCAATACCGGTGCCACGAAAAGCGCTATCTGGGATGCACTCCCCAGCGCAATGCCTACGCTCAGGTCCAGCCGGTTTTTGCGTGCGCCGGAAAAGGCCGAGGCCATTTCCGCAGCGCCGCCCACCAGCGCAACGACGATGAAGCCGACAAAGGCCGGCGTCATTCCAAACGTCAGCGCGGCGTGCTGCACCGACTCGACGAAAATCTCGCTCACCAGCGCGACCAGTACGGTGACGCCGGCCAGCGTCGCCAGGGCCAACCCCATCGGCCAGTGCGTCTCGGCAGACTCGGCGTGGCCGGCCCCGCCAAACAATTCGCGATGAGTCCTCAACGAGAACAGCAGGCCCAGGCCATAGGCCACGATGAGCAACACGGACAGGCCGATGCTCAACTTCTCGGTAAACTCCGATCCGGCCGCAGAATCTGCTACGGAGACTGCTGAGGGAATCAGGATCGCGATCGTCGCCAGGAAAAGCAGGCTCGCCTGCAGCCGGGCGCTGCCCCTGTCATATTCCTGCACATGGTGCTTCAGCCCGCCGAGCAGAAATGACATGCCGAGCATGAACAACGTGTTGGTGACGATCGCTCCGGCGATCGATGCCTTCACGAGCGTATATTGCCCGGCGTGCAGCGCGGTTAGCGCGATGACGAGCTCCGTCAGGTTTCCAAGCGTGGCATTGAGCAGGCCTCCAACGCTGTCGCCTGTCTTGGCCGCGACAGATTCCGTAGCGTGACTTAGCAGTCCGGCGAGCGGCAGGATGGCCAGGACCGACAGCACGAAGAGCAGCGTGTGCGCGTCCGGCTTGATGCCTTGCGCGACGAACAGCACGGGCACGAACGCCAGCAGCCATAACAGGGGATTGTGCTGGATTTCCTTGAGCAATGGATTCATGGACGCCTCATCGCCTTCCGGTGCAGTCAATGGTGCTGGCCTGATGAGTGCTTGCGGTCACGTAACCGGATATCGGCAGCGCCGGACCGCGCTTGAAGAATTCATTCCAGCCTCTGCGCATTCGAAAGCGCAAAACTGTCCCTTGTTGCGATAGACCATTTGATCCAGGTCAAGGGTGGCTGCGCCTGCAGGGTCGCGCCGCAAGCGGTTCGGTGCTGCAGTGTGCAAGCCCGTTCTTGCGTTTTTGTCGCTGGAAGAGCTGTTTGCGCCTGTTCGAAAGATTTGAGAACGGAGCGCGCTAAAGGATGGAGCAGATAAGATCGGAAGCTGGCGGTTCTGGCCAAGGGGAAATGTCGCGGTTCGAGCAGGACTCCCGCGCGGGCGGCGCAGGTGCTGATCGCACCCATTTCCACTCCAACTCGCAGCTAACAGGGAGTTTTTCCGGGAGAACGGGATCTCTGGGCTTCATGGGTCAATCCTGAATTACGACACCGCAGGCGTTTGGTCGGCGCCGCCGCCGCCCAGATACGCGTTGATGACTGCAGGGTTGTGCCGAAGATTATGGGCGGTGTCCTCGCCTGCGATGGCTCCATTTTCGATCAGATAGCCGCGATCGGCTATTTTCAGGCTCAGCCGGGCGTTCTGCTCGACGAGCAGGATGCCGAAGCCGCTGGCGGCAATCTTCTTCAGCGATCTGAACAACTCCTTCGAAAGCAGCGGCGACAGACCGAGCGAGGGCTCATCCAGCATCAGGATGTCAGGCATCGACATGAGCGCGCGGCCGATCGCGACCATTTGCTGCTCGCCGCCCGACATCGTGCGTACCTGCTGGCGCTTGCGTTCGGCAAGGCGAGGGAAGAGCTCGTGGACAAGCCTGAGCGTCGATTGCTCGCTTCCTCGCGCGCGCTTCGCGAAAGCGCCGAGTGCCAGGTTCTCCTCTACGGTAAGTTCACCGAATACGCCGCGCCCCTCGGGAACGAGCGCAATGCCATGCTCGACGATCAGATGCGCCGCCAGCCCTGATATCACGCGGCCGTTCATGCGGATCTCGGTTCCTGGCTCGGATGGCACAATGCCGGCGACCGCCTTCAGAAGGCTGGATTTACCCGCGCCGTTCGCACCGAGCATGACGGAAATTTCGCCTTTTCCGACGTGCAGCGACACGCCTTGCAAGGCCATGTGGCGGCCATAGCGAACACCGAGATTGCTTACCTCAAGCATCGTCATCTCCAAGATAGGCGCGAATGACATCCGGGTCGGCCAGCACAGAAGCAGCGGGCCCGTCGGCGATCTTGACGCCGGAATTCATGACGACGCAGCGGCTGCACAGCGTTCGGATCGCATCCATCACATGTTCGACCATGATGATGGTCCGCCCTTCCCGGCTGATGTCGCGAATGAGATCGATGCCAATCAGAAGCTCGGAGGGGTTAAGGCCGGCGAGCCACTCGTCGAGCAGTAACAGTCGCGGATCGGCGGCGAGCGCGCGCGCCAGCTCCACCCGCTTCTGGTCGATATAGGTCATGTCCGCGACCGGGGAGCTTTCGCGACCGGTCAGGCCGACGCGGGCCAGGAGACCACCCGCGAAATCGCGGGCGGGCGGGCCCCACAGGCGGTTGCGCGCGAACACCGCGCCTGCCATCACATTCTCGATCGCCGTCATGGAAGGCAGGACGCGCACGAGCTGGAAGGTTCGGGCGATACCGATCCTCGCGACCTTCTCCGGCGCAAGTCCTGAAATGCGCGTACCGGCAAGCCTGATTTCGCCGGATGTCGGCCGGAGCGCGCCCGAGATCAAATTGAGCATCGTGGTCTTGCCCGAACCGTTGGGTCCGATGAGCCCGATGAGTTCGCCCGCGCCGACATCGAAGCTGACATCGTTGACGGCGATCAGCCCGCCGAATGCCTTGCGCGCGTGCGCAACGCTGAGCACGGTTGCTGCACTCATGCCGCCTTCTCCTCGATTGCGTCGGGCGCCTCGATGCCGGTCCCAGCCGCGGTCCGGCGCCGGATCCGATCGCGCATGCCCTCGATGAGGCCTGTTATCCCGTCGGGCAACAGATAGACGATCGCCAGGAACGTAATCCCGATGACGACCGAACTGTGGTTCGGAAAACGGGCGGTGATGAACTCCATCACGATGGTGAACGGAATGACGCCGACCAACGGTCCCCACAGCCGGCGAGTGCCGCCGAGCAGCGCCATAATCACCACGAGGAAGGAGATCATCGGATTGAAAGCAGCTTGCGGCTCGATGTAGGCGTAGCGCGGCGCAACAATCGCGCCGGCGACACCGATGAAAGCACCTGATGTCATGAACAAGACGATCTTGGCGCGGGCTGTTGCGATGCCGACATGACGCGCCACTGTTTCGTCATCGCCGATGATCCGCAGCGCGAAGCCCAGGCGCGACCGGTTGATCAGCCAGCCCACGCCAAAAACCAGCGTCGTCAGCGCGAGCAGCATCCAGTAGAGATCGCGTTCGGTGAAATCCGTGAAGACGTAGAGTCCCATTTTGTGGGCGAAACGCGATTGCGACCAGGCCACGACCTGCCGGATCAGCTCGGCAAGTCCGAGCGTGAAAATCACGAAATAAACGCCGGATAATCTGAGGGTCGCGGCGCCCACCAGCCCCGCGAGCGCAGCGGAGCTGAGCGCGGCGATGGCGATGAGCACGGGGAACGGAAGGGAATCCAGACCCAGCGCAACAGAATACGTTCCCACGCCAAAAAAAGCGGCGCTCGCCAGGGACACGAGACGGGTCGGGCCCGAGAACAGCGCCCACGCCGTACACATCGCGACATAGAGCATCAGGTTTACGCCAAACGAGAGCGCAAAGCCGTCACTGAAGAGCGGCAGCAGCGAGAGCAGCCCAACCGCGGCAATCCCGCTACCCGCAACCGCCAGTTCGTCGCGACGCAGGCTCATCATGCGGAGGCCCTCCCCAGTATGCCCTGGGGCCGGAACAACAGCACCAGAACGAAGAGCGCATAGTTGGCAGCGAGCGTCAGGCCTGGATCAATCAGGCTCGCTACGGCCGTCTCGGTGACGCCAAGAATCAGCGCCGCAAGCGTCGCCCCGCGCACGTCGCCCACCCCACCCATGATGACGATAATGAGCGCCTTCATGGTGAAGATGACGCCCATCGAGGCGTTGAACGTGTAGAAAGTGGAGAGCAGCGTTCCTCCGCAGGCCGTCAGCGCGCCACCAAGCGCGAAGGCGAAGGCTGCAGTTCTGGCGACATCGATAGCAACGAGTCGCGCCGATGCGGGGTCGACAGCAACCGCACGCACCGCCGTGCCTTGCCTGGTGTGGTACAGAAAGAGATAGAGCAGAGACGCGACGATCACGGCCGCAACGAACGCCACGACGCGGTTCAACCCGTAGGGCTCGCCCAAGATCAGGAAAGGCTCGGCCAGGAACCTGTAGCTGAAATACGCTCCGCCGAAGCCAAGCAGCATCAGGCCCTGGAGCAGAAACAGAAGCCCGAAGGTCGCCAGGATCGAATCGACTTCGAGCATGCCGCGGTTCTTCGCGCGACGGACGAGCGGCCGCAGCAGCCACGCGTAGATCAGCCAGTTTATTACAAGAGCCATCGGCGCGATCACCACCATGCCGAGAAGAGGGTTCACCCCCGTGGCAGTGAACAACCAGAACGAAACGAAGCACGCGGCAACGAGCGTCTCGCCATTGGCAAGATTCATGATGCGCGCAGCGCCATATTGCAGCGTGAGCCCCAGCGCGATCAGCGCGTAGGTTCCGCCGAGCAGCGTGCCCGTGACGATGATCTGCATGTGAAAGGTCCCGAAAGTCAGCGGAAGACAGGCGCAGGCAATTCCGCGCCTGTCCCCGTCTTCAGATCAATTCCAGGCCGGCTTCTTGACCGGCGCCTTGGCGCCGTCGACCCCAAGTCCGTTGACGCCCTGGAGTACGCCGTTGTTCCACTGCCCAACGGTCCAGACCCTGCCGATGAGGTTGTTTTGAAGCGAGACCTTGCCGATGACCGTTTCGAACGTCCCGGTCGAGATCGCCTTCACGACTGCGGCACGATCCGTGCTGCCGGCCTTCACGATCGCCTGCTCGAGGATCTGGAGGGAGGAATAGACCACGGGGCTGGCCCAATAATCCGCGTCCTGCCCGGTAACCTGCTTGTGGCGCTCGCGATAGGCCTTGTAGACCTCGTCACCCGGGTTGATGCCGCCCATCGCCAGCACGCCTTCAACCTGCTTGCCGAAGCGCTGGGAGTAACCGCTCAGGGCTCCACCGACGCCTACATAGAAAGCATCGACGTTGAGGCCCTGGATTCGAGCCTGCTCGGTAAGCGCAAAGCTGTCGGGCGGATACGAGTAGGCGACGAAGGCATCGGGCTTGGCAGCCTTTGCGCCGCTGATGACCGGCGCCAGATCCTGCGTCCCGAGCGGATATGACGTCTCGTATACGATGTCGAATCCCGCCTCCTTGAACGCGGGCTTGGCGGATTGAATCATCTCCAGACCAAACGCCTCGGCGACGTGAGCAAGCGCGACCTTGTTGCCGATCTGGCCCTTGTCTCGCAACGTCTTCAGCGTCGCGACGATGCCGGTGGACAAATCCGATGCCTTGCCGAGCAACCAGAACGAGTTCGGCCAGCGCTTGACGAATGCCTCGAGTTCGTTGGCGTTGCCGGTGGCGACGAGCTGCGGGTATCCGTAGCGCGAGATCAGCGGCGCCGTCGCCAGGTTGATGCCCGTTGTATAGGGCGCGACGATGAAGTCGACCTTGTCAACGGTCGCCAGCCGCTGGATGTTCTTGACCGCCTCTTCAGGACCGCTCTTGTCGTCATACTCGACGAGATCGATCTTCAGCAGCTTGTCGCCGACCTTGATGCCGCCCTTCTGATTCACGTCGTGAACCCAGAGCTTGACGTTCGGCCAGTAGACGGCGGTGGCGCCCGCCGTCAGCGGCCCGGTCTTGGACGCGCTCACACCGATTTTCAGCGTTTCGTTGGCGGCCGCAAATCCCGCTCCGACGGTGAGTAGTGCGGCCGAAATCGCAAGTGCGTTGAATGTCCGTCTAAGCATCAAATCCTCCCTGTTGCTCGCCACCGGCAGGACACGAACCCTATTCGCCATCCCTGGGGCATATTTCGAAATTATTTTTTATTTTCGATATTATTATTGTTTTCGAAACCAACGTCAAGCCCAGTCGCCACCACCACCGCTACGCTGCCGGCGGGCTAGGTCTGGACATCAACAACATGCGCGAGCTGCTGCAGGAGGAAGGGCTGCGATATGTCGACGCGAACCATCCTGAGCCGCAATCGCTTGCCACGTCGCGGCCTGACCGAGGCATTCATTCCTCTGAAACGGTCCATTGTCGTAGGAATTAAGGTCACTGCGGACGTCGGCAGGAATTCCCTCGACAGCGGTGATTTGTCACTCGATGCGCGCGATTTTCGCCTCGTCGATAACCTTCGACCATTTCGTGATTTCAGATCGGACGAGCAACCGCATGTCCTCGGGCGTGCTGCCGCGCACTTCGCCGCCTGTCGCCGTTTCCAATGCCTTCTTCACCGCGGGATCGGCAAGCATCGAGGCGACTTCGGTGTTCAGCCTTTTCACGATGTCGGCTGGCGTGCCTTTCGGGACGACAAGTCCGGCCCAGGTCCGGACATCGTATCCTTTAAGCCCGGCTTCGTCGGCCGAGGGCACATTCGGCAGCAACGGCGTCCGGGCGGGCGACGTAACGGCCAGTCCGCGAATGGCGCCGCTTTCGATTTGCCCGGCCAGCAGCACCGTGGTCCCAACGATGACCGGCACGTCCCCGCCAAGCAGCGACGTCACGCTCGGTGCATCGCCCCGATAAGGGATGTGGACCATCTTGATGCCGGCGGTGGTGTTCAGGAGTTCGCCCGCAAGATGATGAGTGCTGCCAAACCCGACCGACCCGAAGCTGAGCTCATTCGGCTTTTGCTTCGCCATCGCGATCAGATCCGGCAGATTCTTCGCCGGGTAATCCGCCCGCACGGCAATGACGAGGGCGTAGTAGACCAGCGTCGAAACCATCTCGAAGCTGTCGGTCGGATTGTAGGCGAGTGTCTTGTAAAGCGCGCCGGAGATTGCGTGCGCCCCCGTCACGAGACCCAGCGTGTAGCCGTCGGGCGCCGCATTGGCGACGGTTGCGGCGGCGATGTTTCCACCGGCGCCAGGTTTTGCTTCCACGACGACCGGCTGTCCCAACCGCTTCGAAAGGCCGTCGGACACAATGCGGGCGAGCGCATCGGCCGCACCTCCGGCTGAAAACCCGTGCAGCACGCGTATCGGCCGACTCGGATAAGTCTGCGCTGATGTCACCGAGGGTGCGAGCACAAGCAGCCCTGTAACAATGAACGCAAACGATCGCGCAATCCTGGGCATCCCAATCATCATGCTCCTCCCCTCTCCTGCTTTTACGACTTTCGCGCCGAACGGCGCGTTCAAGGCGACTTCGTCTCGCCCTGCGTTCCGGCGAAAACATTTGAGAAAGGCACGTCGCGACGACCGCACCTCACTCGTCGATAACGCGGTTTCGCAGCACGCCGATGTTCTCGATCTCCACTTCGACCACATCGCCGGGCTTGAGGAAGACCGGCGGCTTGCGCGCGAATCCGACGCCGGCGGGCGTGCCGGTCGCGATAACGTCGCCCGGCACGAGGTCGAAGATGGTCGAGCAGTATTCGATCAGCCGCGGGATCGAGAAGATCAGCATCGAAGTGTCGGCCGACTGCATCACTGTTCCATTGACCCTCGTCTCGACCTTGAGCTTCGTCGGATCGCCGATCTCCTCCGGCGTCACCAGCCACGGCCCGAACGGGCCGGTACCGACGAAGTTCTTGCCCGAAGCAATCTGCTGAGCATGCCGCTGCCAGTCGCGCACGCTGACATCGTTGAAGATCGAGTAGCCGGCGACGTGCGCCCAGGCATCGGCCTGGCTGATGTGACGGCCAGCCTTCCCGATCACCACCGCAAGCTCGCCTTCCCAATCGAGATGGTCCGAGACCTTCGGCCGGATTACCGGCTCGTCGTGGCCGACCTGGGAGCGCCAGACGCGCAGGAAGATCGGCGGATATTCGGTCAACTCGCGTTTCAGGCCGGAAGCCAGCGCCTCGTTGTGGTGATCGAGATAGTTGCGGACGGCGCAAACGATCTTCTCCGGCCGTGGAATGACTGGCAGGAACTTGATCTGCGATAGCTTCGGACCCGGTTTTTCCGCGCCTACGAGCTCGTCGCGGCGGGCATAGTCGTCGCTCGCGATGAAATCCGCGAACGTTGGATAGTGCGGCAGGACCTTGCCGAGATCGACCACGGCCTCTCCCACCACCGCGCCCCAGCTTTCTCGGTTGGCTTCGGAAAACGACAACAGTCTCATGGTTCAATCTCACTCGTGATCACTAAACGAGGCCTTCGGGCGCCACCACTCGCAGTTTCGAAGCGAGCGCGAGCAGCCGGGACCGAGTGCCCTGCACGAGCGGAATGCCTGCGCGCGACCGTCTTTCCATCTCCTCGAAGCCACGTTCACCCGGCAGATAAACACGTTGCGATCCGGTCGCCGGCGGCAAGCCGTTGATGGCGGCGCCAAGGCGATCGACTTCGAGAGGGAAGCCTTCTCCGAATGCCGTGGGATCGAGCACAGCAACCAGGCCATTGCCGCCTGGATCGCTTCCTCCGGCAAGTGCAACGGCAATGAGGGGATTGCCCGTCAGGACGCTGGCGAGCACCTCGATCATCAGAGAGAGGCCCGACCCTTTGGCGCCGGCCATGGGCAGAACCGCCTTCACCTTGCGCGGGTCCATCGTCTCTTCCCCATTCTCATCGACGCCCCAGCCCGCCGGAATTGCCCGACCAGCATCCCTGGCGGCCATGATCTTCCCGAGCGCCACCGATGCCGTCGACATGTCAAGGAGCAGCGGGCGGTCCGGATTGGTGGTGGGCGCGGCAATCGCGATTGGATTCGTCGACACCCCTTCCGCCTTGGATCCATGATAGATCATCAGCGGCTTTGAAGCGGTCATGACGATGGCAACTTTACCCGCTTGGGCGACCTGTTGCGCGTAGTATCCGATCGCACCGGCATGGCTGATGGAGCGAACCGCGCACCAGCCGATGCCGTGGGCGTCTGCGAGTTTCGTCGCCGTTCGTGCGGCAATGTTCATTCCCACCGCGCCCGGCGCGCGTTGAGCGTCGATTACTGCTATCGCGCCCTTGCCCGACACCTGGCGCGGTTCGGCGGCGGGATTGATCAGCCCGAGCTCCACCATCTCGACGTAACGGGGAATCCGCAGCACGCCGTGCGAGTCGGCGCCGCGCAGATTGGCCCACACGAGCATCGCCGCCGTCTGTTCGGCCTGATCGGCCGTAAATCCGCCTGCCCTGAGAAGCGCGGCCGCGAAGCCTTGCAGTGTATCAGAACCGATCGCGACCATATCCGAAGCCGCACCCACGCTCAGGCCCCCAGCGGCGAGGGAAAGAACTTGTCGAGCCACCCTTTGATGATCGACTTCGTGCGCGGTGCATCCTCGGGCGCGAGCGGGAAATGGGACGTGCCGCTGATCAAAATGAGCTCGGCCGGCAGGCCGGCCTTTTCGAACATGCGGATCGACTGTTCCGTCGGCGTGATGGTGTCGTTGGCGGTATGCAGAAAAAGTATCGGACGTGGAGCGATGTTTCCCACCACATCGTCGGCGCGGAAATTGTACATGCTCCATGCCGTCTCCACCGGAATCTCCATGATCGCCTTCGGGGAGAGATTCTTGCGCAGGTGTTCGGGGATCGGGACGGCGTCGAAGCGGGAGATCCACATACTCTTACCGGTTTCCTGCTGGTGCCTGCGGCCCTTTTCCAGAAGGGAGGTGAACTTCGCCCAGGCTTCGGGCGTCGGGTGCTGACCGCGGAATTTCCGCTCGCCATCACCCCAGCCGCAGGACGAGATCACGCAGGCGAAACGATCGTCCACACCCGCCGCATAGACGGAGACCGCCGCACCGAAGCTGTGGCCGACCACGCCGATACGCTTGGGATCGACTTCTTCCCTCTCGGCGAGGAACGTCAGTGCGTTCTTGGCGTCCGCCACCTGATCGAAGCAGCGCACTTGCGCCCGCTCGCCCTCGCTCTCGCCGCAGGAGCGGAAATCGAAACGAAGCGCCACGTAGCCCATCTGTTCGAGCATCTGCGCCTGAATCTCAGCGTGGGATTCGTCCTTCGACCCGACGAAGCCGTGCAGGACAATGAACGCAGGCAGTCGCTGGCCCGGTTTTCTCGCATCCGGCACATGGAGAACGGCCGAAAGCTTGAGCCCGTCAGAGCGGAAAGTGAGCTTTTCTTGCATTGGCATAACCTCGTACTGCTGTGCCGTCCGTATGCGTTCGCGCATGCGCGCGAAGACCGAAGTGCCCGGACCTTCTGTCAGTTGATGGCGGTAAAGGGAAAATGATGCTGGCGCCACTCGAGCGGCGCCGGCGTGCCCCAGACATTCATGCACCGCACATTGCCGGGGCGCTCGAGGTTGGTGATGACGTTTGGAACAAAACCCTCATCGTCCGCGATCGACGCCATCGAGCCGGCGCATTCGATCATCGCTCCGCTGGAGTCGGTGTAATAGGCATAGGTATTGTCACCCGGCCGGTGGCGGCCCGGCCCCCAAAGCATCTCCTTGTCAAATCGATCGAGCAGGTCGCCGAGCTTCAGGTAGTCATTGAACTCCTTGAACTCGAATGAGTAGTGATGCAGCCCCGACTTGCCACGAACGACACCGACGATGTGATGCAGACGGTTGCCGCCATACATCCAGCTCAAGCTGTCGTCGACCATGCGTTCCGACAAACGAAGGCCGCCGATGATCTCGAGCTGCCGGCGCGTTGCAGCGGGATCAGGAGTTGTCAGGTTGAGGTGGTCCATCCGATTCGGTCCGACTCCATGGGTCGGGTACCGTCGGGCATAAAGCTTGTCACGCGTTGGCGTATGGATCTCGAAACGCAGCCCCTCCGGCGTCGCGAAAGTTACGCCCGCGGCCATGCATTCGAGGCTCGGCTCGCGAGAAAGAATCCGGCAGCCGGCGCCCTCGACCCGGGACTCCGCCTCCCGGACCGCTTCGACGGTGAGCGCTTCCAGCCCGATCGTATGTGTCGAGTTCTCATGCGACCTGAGCAGCACCAGCTCAGCCGCGCGCCCGTTGGAGCTTAGCCAGGTTTGGCGCTCGTCTGAGTAAGTGACGTGCAATCCGAGTATTTCGGTTGCTTCCCGCACCACCGCCTCGGTCACGGTGGTGTTGATTTTCACATGCCCGATCGCATGCACCAAATGCGGCATCTTCACCTCCCAAACTTCAAGATGTTTGAATTCTGCTACCTCATCGGAGCGACGGAGGCAACACATTTTCGATTAAAATTGATAATTTCGAAATTTTGTGAGAAGACGGACTCGGATTTGGCCGGCGACATGCCGGCGAAAGCTTTCAGAGGACTTGAGGAGATCAGAAACATGGCAGGCGCAAAGGGCAGCAATCCGTTCGCGTGGGAGGATCCTTTCTTGCTCGAGGCACAACTTGGCGAGGAAGAACGCATGATCCGCGACACGGCACGCGCCTACGTGCAGGAGCGTCTGGCGTCGCGTGTCCGAAAGGCTTTTCGGGACGAGAACACGGATCCGGCGATCTTTCGTGAGATGGGCGATCTTGGCCTGTTGGGCGTGACCATTCCCGAAAGCTATGGCGGCATCGGCGCCTCCTACGTCGCCTACGGCCTCATCGCGCGCGAGGTCGAACGCATCGACAGTGGCTACCGCTCGATGATGTCGGTGCAATCGTCACTGGTCATGTATCCGATCCATGCCTATGGCTCGGAGGCGCAGCGGCACAAATATCTGCCCAGGCTCGCCAGCGGGGAATGGATCGGATGCTTCGGCCTAACCGAACCGGACGCGGGCTCCGATCCCGGCAGCATGAAAACACGCGCAACCAGGACCGCGGGCGGTTATCGGCTGACCGGCGCGAAGATCTGGATCACCAATGCTCCGATCGCGGATGTCTTTGTCGTGTGGGCGAAGTCCGACGCCCATGGCGGCAAGATTCGCGGCTTTGTTCTGGAGCGAGGGCTGCCCGGCCTCTCGGCGCCGAAGATCGAAGGCAAACTGTCGTTGCGTGCTTCGGTAACCGGCGAAATCGTTCTCGACGGCGTCGAATTGGACGAAGAAGCGCTTCTGCCTGACGCGGAAGGCCTGGCCGGACCGTTCGGCTGTCTCAACCGGGCGCGGTACGGAATTGCCTGGGGAGCGATGGGCGCGGCCGAAGCCTGCTGGCATGCCGCGCGTCAATACGGGCTTGATCGCAAGCAGTTCGGACGACCTCTCGCCAATACCCAGCTCTATCAGAAGAAGCTCGCCGATATGCAAACGGAGATCGCGCTCGGGCTGCAAGCGGCGCTGCGCGTCGGCAGACTCTTCGATGAAGGAAGCATGGCGCCCGAAATGATCAGCCTGATCAAGCGCAACAATTGCGGCAAGGCGCTCGAGATCGCGCGGCTCGCGCGCGACATGCATGGCGGCAATGGCATCTCGGACGAGTTTTGCGTGATGCGGCACATGCTGAACCTCGAAACAGTGAATACCTATGAGGGCGCCCATGATGTGCATGCGCTGATCCTCGGCCGGGCCCAGACCGGATTGCAGGCCTTGTTTTGATGAAGGAGGCCCGACCAGGCGAACGAAAGTGCCGGAAATTCACGGGATCGTGGCGGAAGGCGGATGATGGCGGAAGGCGGATAACCGTGTACGGGCACGACAGAGGCCAAGAGATCGGGTTCCACGGCCCCTCGCCCTGGCCGATTCATCAGGCGTGGTTTGATTTTTTCGAAAATCAGCATAGTGTGGTGGACGGACAGCAATTTAGGACGACGTGAATGCGCGACAGGCTCAAGCCGGCAGGAGAAACCCGCGGGACCGACGTGCTGCAGCGGATGCGCGCCGACATTATCAGCTGCGCGCTCAAGCCCGGCGCGAAGCTTCGGTTCGAGGGTCTGCGCGAGATGTACGCCGTCAGCTTCTCAACGCTGCGGGAAGCACTGTCGCGTCTCGTGGCTGAAGGGCTGGTGATCGCGGAGGATCAGCGCGGCTTTGTGGTCGCACCGGTGTCGATTGACGACCTCAATGACCTCACCTACGTCCGCGTACTCGTCGAGCGCGAATGCATCGCCCTTGCCATCAAGCATGGTAACGACGATTGGGAGGCTGATATTATCGGTGCTTTCCATCGGATGGACCGTCTCCAGAGCCGCCTCGGCTCCAATTACTATCTTTCAGCAGAGTGGGCCAAACTTCACGGCGACTTTCATTTCTCGCTTGTCGCAGCCTGCGGTTCGCCCAATCTCTTGGAGATCCGCCAGAAGCTTTTCGAACGCGCACACCGCTACCGGCGTATGTCGTCGCAGTTCCGGCCGCAGTGGCGCGACAAGGATGTCGAGCACAAGATGATCCTGGATTCGGTGATCGCACGGGATGCGGCAAAAGCTCAGGAACTGATCGAGCGGCACATCCGCGAGACCACCGAAAACGTCATCAAACACGCTGGCCATCTCTTCGTCGCAGCGGACGAGGAACGTCACAGCCGGGCCGCTCACGTCGCGGCCGAATAACGCGGCGCGCAGCACTCCACTCCCTTCTATCGATGTAAGGCCGTTCTGACGGTAACTCGGCTGCGCGCTCGCCGCGTCGCATCGCGTTGCCTATAATATTACGAAAAGATATTGCATTTTCGAAATTTCGTGCGACAGTGCGCGAGGGACAGCCGGCGCCAAGCCTGCGTTCACGTCACAAAAGGGAGGAATAGATGGTCGTGTCTGAAACGATGACCGCTGCCCGGATGCACACGGTTGGCGGCGAGTTGAAGCTGGAAAAACTGCCGACACCCAAACCGGGTGATATGGACGTGCTGGTTCGCGTGAAGGCCTGCGGGATCGTGCCGAATCTCGGCAACATCCTCGCCAACTGGCCAACGTGGTTTCCCCACATGCCGCAGCCGCCGCTTCCCGCGGTGTTCGGGCTCGACCCGGCCGGCGAAATCGCCGCGGTAGGCCGGCAGGTACACGGGCTGAAACCGGGCGACCGCGTCTACATCAATCCCGGGCGCTCATGCGGCACTTGCCGTCATTGCAGGCGTGGCGATTCCATCTCCTGCAAGCACTATGCGTTCCAGGGCTATTTCGGCTTTAGCGAAGATGCGCTGCAAACCTTTGCCGATTATCCGATCGGAGGTTTGAGCGAATACACCGTCGCTCCCTCCTCCGCGATCGTGAAGATCCCCGACAACATGACCTACGAACAGGCGGCGCGGCTCGGTTATCTCGGCACGGTTTACTCGGCGCTGAAGAAGGCCAATGCCGGTCCGGGCGATACCATTCTCGTCAACGGCATCAGCGGCACGCTCGGCATCGCCGCGGCGATCTTCGGTCCGGCCATGGGCGTCAAGAAGATCCTCGGCACCGGCCGCGACCGCAAGCTGCTGAAGGACGTCAAGGCGCTGGCGCCCTCGCGCATCGAGGTGTTCTCGATCGACGACGGCAGCGTCACCGATTTTGTCATGAAGCATACGGACGGTGAAGGCGTAGACGCCTTCCTGGATTGTCTCGGGCCGGGCGCCTTGCACGAGACGTTCCTTCAAGGCCTTCGCGGCCTGCGCCGCGGTGGCATCGCGGTGGATATCGGAGCGGTCATGGGACCGGTCGCGATCGACGTTCATTGGCTGATGGACCACAACCAGCGCCTCTATGGCTCCGCCTGGTTTACCACGCAGGAAGGACAGGAAATGGCCGACCTCGTTGCCGCAGGCGCGGTGGACCTGTCGATGCTCGAAACGCAAGGCCGCAAGCTCTCCGAAGTGAACGAGGCCATTTCCGGCATCGCGCAGCGCCACGGCGGGTTCTCCAACTTCGTCATCTATCCTTGAACGAACACCGAAGGAGAGGAAACATGAGCTTCAGACGCGTCGTCACGGCCAAGAACGCCGCCGGAAAATCGGTGGTGGTGAGCGATGGCACTTCCCCTCGCGAGATGGCCCTCAAGCATACTCCGGGCTTCGTTTCTGCGCCGATCTGGATGGCCAAACCGTCGCTGCCGGCGGACGGCAAGGATCCGATGTCGATTCCCGGCAGCAGCCTGCTGCCGGGCCCGGGCGGCTCGACCTTCCTCGTCGTCACCTTCCCTCCGGACCGTGTCATGATGTCGCCGGAGTTCAACCCGGCGCTCGCCGGCCCCGAGCATGCCGTGGCTGCGCCCGGAATCGCCGAGACCTTCGAGATGGAAAATCCCGGCATGCACACCACGCCAACCGTGGACTATGCCTGCGTGATCGACGGTGAGATCGTGCTGGAGCTCGACGATGGTGTAACCGTCCAGCTCAAGCAGGGGGATACTGTTGTCCAGCAGGGCGCGCGCCATGCCTGGCGCAATCCGGGAGACAAGCCCGCCACGCTTGCCTTCGTCCTGTTGGGTGCCGGCGCGGCGTGACGCCCTGAGCGTCTGACCAAACATTCAGGGCCTCCGGCCGCAAGCGAGCGGTGTCGCCGCTGGCTTGTGGCGGCGCTCCCATTATCGTCGCGGTTTTTTCCGCCGCCGCTGGCCGCACCGCGCGTACCGGTGCAGCAACGATCTCTATCGAAAGAAAAGGGAGAGTTCGATTGTCTTCAGCCGATGCACCGGAGGTCGTCGTGGTCGGGCTCGGACCGGTCGGCATCACCCTCTGCAATCTGCTGGCTTCCCAGGGAATCAGGGTCGAGGGCGTGGACGCGGCCAGCGAAGTCTACAGCCTTCCTCGTGCAATCGGCATGGACCACGAGGTGATGCGCATCTTTCAGAGCATCGGCGCGACCGATGCTCTCGCGGAGACGATCGGCGACTACCGCCCTTCTGAATACCGTTCTGCGCAGGGCGTTCTGCTGCGGCGGTTCGAATCCCCACCGGAGCCGTATCCACTCGCGTGGCCACCCTATCTCACATTCCTGCAGCCCCAGCTCGAGCGCGTGCTGCGCGAAAATGCGACAAGATTCCCTAACCTCACGCTGCGCACCGGGCTTGAGTTGGTCGAGCTGAAAGACCCGCATAAACCAATTCTGACGCTCAGGGATAAAGCGACAGGCGAGATCGCTCGGCGAGCCCCGCGTTTTGTCGTGGGGTGCGACGGCGGAAACAGCTTCGTCCGTCGCAGTTTCGACATTGGCTTCGAGGACCTCGATTTTCACGAGCCTTGGCTCGTAGTGGACATGATCGTCGAGGACGAACATGCGCAGCTTCCACAGACGAACATACAGTTCTGCAGTCCGGCGCGACCGCACACCTATGTCGTAGGGCCTGAACGGCTGCGACGCTGGGAGTTCATGATCCTGCCGGGTGAGAACGCGGACGAGGTCAATCGCGAGACACGCATCTGGGAACTACTCTCCCCGTGGCTGCGACAGGATCAGGCGCGCCTGTGGCGTTCCGCTACCTACACCTTCCACGCTTTGGTTGCCGAGAGATGGCGGATCGGCAACGTCTTTCTGGCGGGCGACGCCTGCCACATGATGCCGCCCTTTCTTGCGCAAGGCATGGTGCAGGGCGTCAAGGATACCGCCAATCTTTCATGGAAGCTGGCACATGCGCTTCGGGGTGGTTCGGAGCGCCTGCTGGATACCTACGAGGCAGAGCGCCGGCCTTTGGTGCGAGAAATAATCGAAATCACGAAGCGGCTCGGTCGCGTCATCTGCGAACTGGATCCGGAAAAGGCGCGCACACGCGATGCCGAACTGATTGAGGCGATGGCGGCCGGACAAGGCGTCCAGGTCCGCCAGAACCTGTTTCCACCGATCCGCCACGGCCTTGTCGGCCATGGCGCCAACGGATCGCTTTCACCGGGCGCCGGAGAGCCGTGTCCTCAGCCCTGGGTCGTCGGTCCGGGCGGCCGCGCGCGCCTCGATGACGTGCTTCCCAGCGGGTTCATTGTTCTGTTCGCCGGAGATTTCGATGCGCCGCCTGCACTGCTCGGGCGAGCGCAGGAAATGGGTGTCGCCGCATATCGAATTGCGCAGAACCCGTCCGAGCGCGCGTCGCTGACGGAGGAAGACGGCCTGCTTGCCAACTGGCTTTCGGCAAGAGGCGCGTGCGCCGTTCTCGTGCGTCCCGACCATGTGGCGTTCGGCACCGCCGCGGACGTTCATCAGGCCGAAGGACTACTGCACGAATTGCGCTCTGGCCTCGCTGCTTGAGCCGCCTAGTTCTACGTCACTGCGGATGCTTGGCGTTGCCATATGGCCGTTCTCTTTCGTTCCTTATTGCACGGATGGCACGCGTATCGTCATGCCTTCCATCTCCGCCACGACGCGCACCTGGCAACTCAGGCGACTATCTGCCGTGCGCTCCGAGGCCGTAAAGCCGAGCATCTCGTTCTCGTGCTCGCCGATTTCGCCGGTGCACCCGGCGTTTGAGTCGAAGTAACAATGGCACGTGGCGCAGGCGGCCGCGCCGTTGCACTCGGCCACGATTCCACTGACGCCGGCGGCGAGGGCCGCCTCCATCACGGACTGGCCTGTGCTGGCGACGACCTCGCGGGTGGCCCCGTCTGCGTTGATAAAGATGATCTTCGGCATTGTTCCTCCCTCAGGCGTCCCAACGAACAGGCAGCGACACCGGGCCGCGGAATACCCAGCCCCGAAGCACGGGCGGGGCATCATCGCGCAACCGAAGATTAGCAAGGCGTTCGAACAGCATCGGCACCACGATCCTCCCGACGGTCTGCCGCGATACCCAGGTGCCCGCACAGAAATGCGCTCCGGCACCGAAGGCCAGGTGCGATTGCCTGGGCCGGAAAATGTCGAACTGGTCCGGATCGGCGAAGCGCCTGTCGTCCCGGTTCGCCGCGCCGACGCAGAGCCCGATCTGCAGGCCTTCCGGCAGCGTCACGCCGGACAGATCGGCCTCGCGCGTCACGCGGCGCGGATACATGCCGATCGGCGAGATCCAGCGCACCGCCTCCTCGAACGCGGTCGGCCATAGTTCCGGCTTGGCGAGAACGCTGTGCTTTTGCGCTGGATTTGCCAGCAGGCCGAGGGTGAGCGTGAGGATCGCATCGCGCGGCTCGTTCAGCCCGCCGCCGATGATCACCTTGATGTTGGCCCGGATTTCCTCGATCGGCATCGGTGGATCCGCACGCACCATGGACGACAAGATCGACGGGTTGGGGTGTTCGCGGTGATGGTCAAGCACTGCCTCGATCGCGGCATCGATCCCGGCGCCCGCCGCCATCGCCTTCCGCTCGATCTCGGCATCGCGTGAGTAGTTCCCCGCGCCGTCGATCAGCGATTGCGACCACAATGCCAGCGTCTCCCACGGCATCTCCTTGAAGCCGATCATTTCCATCAGACTGAGCGAAGCCATCGGCGCGGCGAGCGCCGGGAAGAGATCCGCCTCGCCCGCCTTGATCACGGAGTTGAGCAGTCGTTCGCATATTTCGGCGAATTTGGGCGCCCAGTGCTCCTTGATCGTGCCGGGCCGGAAAGAAGGCTCGATCGCCTTGCGCCCCACGGCGTGTTCCGCGCCGTCCTTGCGCATGAAGGTCGGTCCCATCACCTTGTTGACCAGGGAAGCGGGGTTGTCGGATGAGTAGGTCGCGGGATCGCGCTCGATCTTCATGATGTCATCGAAGCGCGTGACGAGCGTCAGGTTGGCTGCCGCCACGAAGACGGCAGGAGCCGTGTCGCGAACGCGACGGAAGATGGGATAGGGATCGTCGAGCAGAGCGTCATAAGAGATATCTGCGACCACTGGTACGGCGCTCATCATCTTCCTCCTCCCTGAAAAATTCTTTCGAGGAGCGTATCCAGCGCCGATTGATCACTCAATTCGATAGACTGAATGTAGTTTATCGAAATATTGCATGACCTGTGCTAGGCTGGCAGCCGGGAAACGCGTGCGTGGAGGCAGAACCTTGACGATCAACTCGCTTGATCCGGTCGACATCGGCGCGTTGCGCACGCTCGTCCTGGTCTACGACCTGCAATCATTCTCGTCGGCCGCGGAGCGGCTCAACGTCAACCAGTCCACGATCAGCTACACGGTCGAACGATTGCGCGGCGCCTTTCAGGACCCACTTTTCGTTCGCCAAGGCAACGGCGTCACCGCAACCGAACGCTGTGCGGCTCTGGTGCTCTGGGCCCGGGAGACGATCGGGCAAATCGAGGGACTGGCTTCGCCGGCGGAGTTCGATCCGGCGGTCGCGAAGGGTACCATCACGATTTCCTGCAACCATCACGAACGGCAGACTTTGATCCCGCAGTTCAGCGCCAGACTGCGAAGCGCGGCGCCGCACGCGCGGCTGGTGCTGCTTGACGCGGCGGGACACGGCAATGTCCACCTCAAACAAAACCAGTGTGACATCGTCCTTGGTCCGGTTGGGATCATCGGCGAGAACTTTTATCGCCGACACATCCTCACCGACCACTATGTGTGCGTGATGGATCCCGCCAATGCTCTCGCCCGCGGCCGGATCACGCTTTCAGCCTATTGCAAGGCGGAACATGTGTTCGTAACCCACAATGGTGAATGGCAACCGCTCTACATCGATGTCCTCAAGGCCAAGGGAATCGTGCTGGAGCCGGCGATCACGCTGCCCAGTCATGACAGCCTGGAACGCATTATTCCCGGCAGCAGTCTCATCGCGGCCATCCCACATCATTTGGCGCGCGCCATGCAGGGTGGTCTGCATATCGCTCCGCTGCCCTTTCGCGTTCCGATCAGCATCGACATGTACTGGAGCGCGAGAACCGCCAAGTCGGGTCTCCACAAATGGGCACGCAGTCTGCTCGCCGAAGTGGCCAAGGAGAGCGCCGTCGCAGCCAAATAGATAAGTTCGCTCTCTCGCAGCAGGTCATTCAATCCGAATGCCGGCTTTGGCGACGATCGGGCCCCAGTTGTTCGAATCTTGTGCCAGGAACGACGCAAATTGTTCGGGCGTGCCGCCTTGCGGAATCTGCAAGAACTCCTTCACCTTCTTGCGGAAGTCGTCCCTGGCGGTGATCGTCTGGAGCGCGGAGGACAAGCGGTTGATGATCTCTGGCGGGGTGCCGGCGCGGGCAAAGATGCCGTTCCAGGAATAAAGCGGCGCGCCCAGCCGCGCTTCCTCGAACGTCGGCACGTTGGGGAGTTCCTCAAGCCGTTGGCGTGTAGATACGACCAGCGGGCGCAAGGCGCCCGAGGCAATATGAGGGATGGTCGTGGCCGTCACGTCCAACGAGCAGTCGATGCGTCCGCCCAGGAGATCGTTCAAGCCGCCATCTTTGTACGGGACGTGGATCATTCTTGCCCCGGTGGACTGAAGCATTTGAAGCACGGCCACATGATTGGCAGAGCCGAGGCCGTAGGATGAGTATGTGAGTTTATCCGGATCTGCCTTGGCGGCATCGAGCAATTCTTGAGCCGAACGATAAGGCGATTCGGCGCGCACGACGAGCACGAAGGGCACGTCCAGCAAGTGGATGATCGGCGTGAAGTCCGCCGGCTTGTACGGCAAGGTCTTGAAGAGATACTGATTGAGGATCACCGACAGGAGACCGTAGAGCAGTGTATAGCCGTCGGCCGGCGCGGTGCTTGCGGCCTGGTAGCCGATGTTGGAACTGGCTCCAGGGCGATTGTCCACCCACACGGCCTGACCCAGCTCGGCATGGAGCTTCTCGGCAATAAAGCGGGCCATGACATCGGCGGATGTACCTGCCGGCAGCGTCATGACGAGACGGATCGGACGATCTGGATAGCCGGCTTTGGCTAGGGCTCTGGGGCTATTCAGCACCAAGGGAGCCGCAAGAAGAGAGCGAAGAACGGCGCGACGTGAGTGTCCGGATTTGGTCGATTTCACGGGTGTTCCTCCTATGGAGCCGGGGTGGCGTTGTTCTGATCGTTGTTTTGGTCAAGGAAAGGGTAGTCGGTGTAGCCCCGGTGGTCGGGGGAATAGAGTTCGTCCTGATTCAGCGGATTCATGCGCGCACCAGTGTTCAGCCGGCGCGGCAGATCGGGATTGGCGATGAAGAGCCTTCCGAACGAGATCAGGTCGGCATGGCTCGCGAGCGCGCGTTCAGCGTGCGCGCGGCTGGAAAAGCCATTGTTGGCCACATAGCGGCCGGTAAAGCTGCGACGCAGCGTCGCGTAATCGAGTTCGTGGGTCGCGGGCTCCGTCGTGGTGGAGCCTTCCACTATGTCCACGTAGGCGACACGCAGTTCACTCAGCATCTGAAGCGCTGTGGCAAGCAACCGCGCCGGATCGGAGTCCCGCAAGTGATAAATTGTCGGATTCGCGGGTGAGAACCGTACGCCAACGCGCTCCGGGCTCCAGATTTCACAGACGGCAGCCACTACTTCGACGAGGAGTCTACAGCGGTTTTGCGCCGTACCGCCGTAGGCATCGGTGCGCCGGTTGGCAGAGTCGCGCAGGAACTGGTCGAGCAAGAAGCCGTTGCCCGCGTGCACCTGTACGCCATCGAAGCCGGCCGCGAGCGCGTTCCGCGCGGCCGCGCGATATTCCTCGACAATGCCGGCGATCTCATCGGCCGACAATTCGTGCGGCACCTGGAGCGGCTTACGGCCCTCGGCTGTGCGAATGGTGCCTGGGGGCAGAATGGCCGATGGCCCCACCGGCAGCGCGCCGCCCGGCTGCGTCAGCGAATGAGAGTTGCGCCCGCAATGCCAGAGTTGGGAGAAAATGCGTCCACCCGCGCGATGCACGGCATCGGTGACGGCGCTCCAGCCTGCGACTTGAGCCTCGGTGTAGATGCCGGGCGTGTTCGGCCAGCCTACGCCGCGGGCCGAAATGGCGGTTGACTCGGTAACCACGAGCCCGGCCGTCGCGCGCTGCGCGTAGTAAGAGGCATTGAGAGCCGTCGGCACGCCGCCGGGCGAGCGATCACGCGACATCGATGACATGATGATCCGGTTGGGAAGTCGCAGGGCGCCCAATGACGCGGGATCGAACAGACTTCTGGCCATCACATCTCGTCCCTGAGAGCGCGCGCTCCGGCTTAAGGGGCAGATTCCTGCTCCAACCGTTGCTGCACTCTATGACTAGCGTCTGACGTTAGCAATAATTTTCGAAATAAATTAGCATTTACGTAATATACTGCGCGCCCAACGCTTTATCGGGGCTCCGGGATTCCATGGCGCAGCGCGACACCCTGGCGGCCAACGCATGCGCAAGGGTCGGCGGTTCGGCGTGCCGACCATGGTCTTCAACGGCGAATTGTTCTGGGGCGGCGATCGCATCGACGTGCTGATCGAGCGCATCAGGAATCCGGAATCGATCGCAACGGCGCTGGGCAGCCGCCACGGGAGGTGAAGCGGGCCTCGTGCTTTAACTAGTTACTGGCCAAATGCTGCCAGCACCCGGTGCGCTCCAGCACCGGCCGCAGCGCAGCCCGGCTTTCCACATCGAGGGCGGAAAACTTGTCGCGAAGCTGCTGCAGGCACTTCACCTGATATTTGAATGGCGCGAGCGCATAAGGCAGGCCCCAAACATTGATCTCCAGCCGCTCGAGGCCTTTGGCAAAGGCCTCCGCATTGGCGACAAGGAACGGCAGATAGAGTTCGCCGGCAATTCTCAATAGCGCTTCGGCCATGCCACCAAGCGCTTGTTCGCGCAGGTACCACTCCCCTTCCACCCCCGATGCATCATCCAGCCGCCGCACCCAGTGATCGGCGAACGGCGCCTTCGCGCGCATGATCCGCATCGGCGTCGGATCGGTCGCCATCTCGCTGAGCTGGCCGAACCACGCGAAATCGGCGAGCGACGGCTGGCTGCCGAACAGATAACTGGTCATCCCGACATGCGGCTCGAATGCCGCGAGTATCCGCAAGAAACTCTCTTCCAGCAGCGGCTTGTTTTCCGCCGTCGCGCCGAGAATGACCATGCGCGAAATCTGCCGCTTCCGGAATTGCTCGATTTCCTCTGCGCTGCCGGTTTCGGCGTCCGACACCGACCATTCCTCGCCGGCCCAGCGCGCGACGTAGGCCTGATCTTCCGGATCCCACCAGCGATAGAGAAATAGCGGCTTCACCGCCCATTCGTCGGCGAGGTCTTCCAGGAGATCGCAGATAAACGCGACCGACGTATCGTCGGGAATAACGGAGCGCTCCTTGTGACGGCTCTCCAGATCATAGGCCAGCGTCGTGGTCTCGCCGCGATAGGTACCGTCTGGATACTGCAGCACCGGAATCAGATTGGGCCGCAAATGCTCGGTCGCCTTGCGCAGTGCCTTGGTCATGATGACCCAGTCGAACGGAACCCTCCGGTATCGCAGCAGCGCGCGCAACTTGATGGCGTAAGGCGACGCAGTCGAGCCGATCAGCCGGTAGCGTCCTTCAGTCATGGCATTCACCTCGTCCGTGCCATAGCGCATTCGAATTTTAACCGCCAGACCTGCAATAACGCCTGCGGTGCTCGCCTTGCAGCGCAGCGAATTTTGCAGCTATCCTGCCGGCCAATGATCCGGCCCCGCCCGGCCCAATAATTCAACCGTGGAGAAACGCCATGAATCCTCCCGTCAGTTCGCCCGCCGTCAAGGTCGTAAAATCGGTTCGCGAGCAGGTGAGCGCGGAGGAATGGCAGGCGCGGGTCGATCTCGCGGCCTGCTACCGGCTCACCGCGATGTACGGGATGACCGAGATGGTGGCCAACCACATCTCCTGCCGTGTGCCCGGGACAACCGACCAGTTCCTGATCAATCCTTATGGGATGCTCTACGAGGAGATCGACGCTTCCAGCTTGATCAAGATCGATGTCGACGGCAACACGCTGTTCAATGCGTCGGACTACGACGTCAACGTCGCCGGCTTCGTCATTCACAGCGCCATCCACATGGCCAAGCACGACATGGACTGCGTGGCGCATACGCATACGCCGGCCGGCATGGCCGTCTCGGCGATGGAATGCGGGCTGCTGCCACTGGCCCAGACCTCGATGCGGTTTCTCCACATCGCCTATCACGATTTCGAAGGCATCGCCGACAATGTCGACGAGCGCGAGCGGCTGGTGAGAGACCTCGGCGACAATGAAGCCATGATCCTGCGCAACCACGGTCTGCTCGTCGTCGGCCGCACCGTGCCGGCGGCCTTCAACGTCCTGTTTCGGCTCGAGCGTGCCTGCCAGGTTCAGGTCATGGCGTTGTCCTGCAATACCAAGCTGATCTACCCGCCGCAGAATATCCTCGAAGACACCTATGAGAGAATGCAACCGAAACCCGGCCGGGGTGCCCGTAATGGTGACCTCGCCTGGCCGGCGCTGCTGCGCAAGCTCGATCGGACTGATCCGTCTTATCGGAACTGAAAGTTCATCCATTCGTCAGGTACGCCGCCTCCGCACGATCTTTGGGCGGCGCCTGCCTGTAATTTGATCGCACATACCGTCGCTAAATCGCCGATGCTGATGTCAGGCGTAGTGACAGGTGCGTCCGATGAAGACATTCATTCGCGTGGTTGAATTGTGGGTGCCCGACCGAACCCGCACGCGCCTGGAGTTCGGCGGCTGTCTTTGCAGCGAAGAGTACGCGGAGTTCAAGGCCGTCAGCGAAAACGCCCTGTTCGCCTATGACGAAGGCCTGCCCGGCAAGGCCTGGGCCGCAGGGCATCCCGTCATCCTCACCGAATTCGCAAACTCCTACTTCAAGCGCACGGACGAGGCGATCGAAGCCGGCTTGACCTGCGGCGTGGCGCTGCCGGTCTTCGCCGGCGAATTCCTGATGGCCGTGATGGTGCTGTTCTGCGGCGACGACGAAAAGCACGTCGGCGCCATCGAGCTCTGGCACAACGATCCGGAGAAGTCCCACGAGATGGGCCTCGTCGACGGCTATTACGGCACCGCCGACATGTTCGAATTCAATTCCCGACACACAAAATTCCCGCGCGGGTTCGGGCTGCCCGGCCGTGCCTGGAAAGCCGGCATGCCGCTCATCATCAAGGACCTGCACAACGCCAAGAGTTTTCTGCGCTGGGAGGAAGCGAGCGAAATCGGGATCAATTGCGGCGTCGGCATTCCCTACGTGACGCCGCCGGAGCAAACCTGGGTCATGACGTTCCTATCTGCGCAGGCAACGCCGATCGCGAGACGCTTTGAGATCTGGGTGCCGAACCCGTCGCGAACGGAACTGGTGTTTCAGTCCGGCGATTGCAGCAAGAATGCCGACCTGGCCTCGCTTTATGCGTCAAAGACCATACGCAAGGGCGAAGGCAGCATCGGCGGTGCCTGGGCGACGGGCATGCCGGCCATCAACGAACATCTGAAGGTCGATGAATCGATCGCGGCGCAGCTCGCACGCGCTGCCGGCATGAACCAGATCGTCGTTCTTCCGGTGATCGAGAACGCCCTGCTCAAGGCCGTGCTCGCCTGGTATCTCTGAGCGGCCGCGCAACTGATCAGAATACAGGCGGCTGCCGCAGCGTCCTGAAATAGTTCCGCACCTCCCGCACGAACAGATCGGGCTGCTCGAAAGCCGCGAAGTGACCACCCTTCGGCATTTCGCTCCAGTGCTGGATATTCGTGTAGCTCGCTTCCATCCATTTCCGCACCGGCGTGACGATCTCCTTGGGAAACACGGCGACGCCCGTCGGTATCGTCACCTTGAACGGCGTGCGACGCTTGGGCCCAAAACTCTCCCAGTACAGGCGGGCCGACGAGGCGGCGGTCGCCGTCACCCAATAGAGCATGACGTTGTCGAGCAGTTCATCGCGGCCAAGGATGTTCTCGGGGTGGCCGTCGCAATCGGTCCAGGCCCAGAACTTTTCCAGAATCCAAGCGGCCTGTCCACTCGGCGAATCCGTCAAGCCGTAACCGAGTGTCTGCGGCCGGGTCGATTGCTGCTTGGAGTATCCGGAATCCCAATCGGCGTAATGCTGAATGCCGTTCAGGGCGCGGGCTTCCTCCGGCGTCGGCTGCCCTTCCACGTTGGGCCGCGTCGACATCGCTAGCGTGATGTGAATGCCGGCGCAATGTTCGGCGTCCTGCGCGCCGATTGCGGTCGTGATCGCCGATCCCCAGTCTCCGCCCTGCGCGCCATAGCGCTGATATCCAAGGCGATCCATCAACACCGCCCAGCTTGACGCGATGCGCCCGACGCCCCAGCCGGTTGTCTTCGGCTTCTCAGAGAAGCCAAAGCCCGGCAGTGAGGGACAAACGACGTGAAACGCGTCGGCGGCGTTGCCGCCGTGCGCGGTCGGATCGGTCAAAGGCTCGATCACCTTGTGAAACTCGACCACCGAACCCGGCCAACCATGCGTGATGACCAGCGGCATCGCTTCCGGGTGCGGCGAACGGACGTGCAGGAAATGAATGTCGAGCCCGTCGATTTCGGTGGTGAACTGCGCAAAGCGATTGAGCCGCGCCTCGCGCCCACGCCAATCGTACTCTTGCGCCCAGTAGTGGCAAATGTCCTTGATCCATTTCAGCGGTGCGCCCTGGCTCCAGTCCTCGACCAGTTCGGCTTCCGGCCAGCGCGTGTTGCGCAGCCGCGACTTGAGATCGTCGAGCACGTCGTCGCCGATCGAGATGCGATAGGGTTTGATTTCAGCGCTCATGAAAGAACCTTTCGTACCTCAGCCGAAGCTACTCCCCGGCGCGAGAGATAGATGCGCGCCGCGTTACCGCCGAAGATAGCGGCCTTTTCATCCGGCGACAGACCGGCCAGCAGGGTTTCGGCGGCGGCAAGCCATTTTTCATAACCGCCCGCGAGATTGACCACCGGCCAGTCGCTTCCCCACAGCAGGCGATGTGGCCCGAAGCACGCAACGACATGATCCACGGCCTTCCGTAGATCCGCAATTTGCCAGCTTGGTGCGGCCTCGGTCGCCAAACCCGATAGCTTGCAGACGATGTTGGGGCGTTCGGCGAGCGACGCGATATCGCCCTGCCAGATCGCGAGCTCGCCGGTTGCAAGTCGCGGCTTGGCGCAATGATCCAGCACGAACTGCAGCTCAGGATGATCATCAACGACCCGCAGCAGTCGCGACAAGTGGCGCGGCAGCACCAGCGCGTCGAATACCAGGCTGTTCCGGGCCATCGCCGCCAATAGCGGTGCCAAGGCAGGGCGGAGCAGCCAATCGTCATCGGGAATGTCCTGCACCATCGGCCGCAACCCAATCAGGAGTTTGTGGGCTGCGAGTGCATCAATGCGCGCCTCGCCGTCGGCTGCGTCAAAGTCCGTCCAGCCGACCACGCCGCGCACGACCTGCCCCTTCGCTGCGATGTCGAGCAGAAACATGGTCTCCGCCTCGGTCGGCGCAGCCTGCACCAAAATCGTCCCCTTGATGTCAGCGGCGGCGAGGTGCGGCGCCAAGTCCGAAAGCGAAAAGTCACGATGGATCGGAGCGAGCGCGAGCGTCAGCCAGCCATAATCGCCCCGAGCGAGGCTCCATAAATGATGATGCGCATCGATCCGCATCAGCCGCCTACCGGCTTCGGAACGGGCGCTTCCGCATCCAGCAAACGCTCGGCCTTCAGATCGGCCCATAGCGCGGTTGGCACTTTGCTGGACAGCGCGGCGACGTTGCGCTCGACCTCCTGCGGAGTCTGGCCTCCCAGCACAACGCTCGCCACCGCCGGATGGCCCAGAGCAAAATGCAACGCCGCGGTTGGCAGGGCAACGCCATGCGCACCACATACACGTTCGATCTGCGCCACCTTTGTCAGGACTTCGGGTGGCGCATCCCTATAATTGTATTTGGCCCTGCTCACCGGCCCGGTTGCCAGAATACCCGAATTGAATACGCCGCCGAGCAACACACCGATTCCCTGTTGCTGCGCAAGCGGCAGAAACTCCGCCAGCGCCGGCTGCTCCAGCAGGGAATAGCGCCCGGCGAGCAGCATGGTGTCGAACGATCCGGCCTGCGCGAAACGCACGCACATCTCGGCCTCGTTCACGCCGATCCCGATGCCCGCAACAACGCCCTCTCCGCGCAGCCGGTCCAGCGCCACATACGCACCAGCCATCGCTTCGCGAAACCGCTCCTCGATCGCGTCGATGCCATGAGTCCAGACGTCGACGTCGTGGATCAGCAACAGGTCCAGCCGGTCGGTCCCCAGCCGCAACAGCGACTGTTCCACCGAACGCATGGTGCCGTCATAGGAATAGTCGAACATTGCCCGGTGCGGCAGCCCTCCCACAAAGCCGGAACCGTCGGCTCGCCGATGAAACGGGTCCATCCAGCGGCCGACCTTGGTGCAAACGATGATGTCCTGGCGCGGCACGCGCCTGACCACGGTGCCGCAACGATGTTCGGCGAGGCCGTTGCCATAGTGCGGGGAAGTGTCGAGAAGATTGATACCCAGCTCGAACGCGCGTTCCACCGTATCGATGGCCGCGTCGTCATCCAGTTGCACGAAGAGATCACCAAGCGGCGCGGTTCCGAATCCCAGGACCGAAACCTGAAGCCGCGTCCGACCAAGGGCACGGCGCGGCAGTGTGAATACTGGTTTCATATTGACCGGCCCTTTGCCCCGTCGCGGCGATGCGCCTTTTCTTAACCGTTTCAGCCCCCGGCTGGAGAGTGATTTTGCCACCGACAAGCCTCGAGCGGAAGTCAATCCGACGCATGAACGGCAAGCCTCACATGCAACTACGCCTGATTCAAAGCCTGCGTAATGTCTGCGATCAGATCAGAGGGGTGCTCAATGCCGATCGACAATCGGATCGTGGAGTCGAGAACACCGATCTTTTGACGGATTTCAACCGGAACGCCGGAGTGGGTCATGCTTGCCGGCAGGCTGGCAAGCGATTCCGTACCGCCCAGACTCACCGCAAGTTTAAAGATCTGCAGCGAGTTTAAGAATTTGAATGCGGCGGCCTGGCCGCCGACAATATCGAACGAAAACGTGGATCCCGCGCCGGTGCATTGCCTCGCGAACAGACGGCCGGCGGGAGAGGTTTCGTCGTGATGAGCGAGGTAGTGAACCCTCCCTACCTTGTCGTGGTCGCGCAAATAATCCGCCACGAGCCGTGCATTCTGGTTGGCCTTTTCCATCCGCAAGCCCAGCGTTTCGAGCGAGCGGCCGAGCATCCAGCAGGAATGAGGATCCAGTTGGGTGCCGATCGCGCTTCGCAACGCCTTGATGTCTTTCATGAGGGCCTTTGAGCCGAGCGCAGCGCCGGCGATCAGGTCGGAATGGCCCCCGACATATTTGGTCAGCGAATACAACGACAGATCCGCGCCATGTTCGATCGGCCGCTGGAACACCGGCCCGAGCAACGTATTGTCACACGCGACGATCGGCATGTAGCCCTGCGCCTCGCCGATGTTGTCGGCGATGCGGCGGACCATCGCAATATCGACCAGGCCGTTGGTGGGATTAGCCGGGGTTTCAATGAGAATCATCGCAACCCGCCCCTTTTGCATGGCGTCGTCCCCCGCCAGTTCGACAGCGGCTTCTTCGATGCCGTCGGCAAAGCCCACCGCGCTGATCGAGAAGCCTGCAAGCGTTTTCGCAAGCAGCGTTTCGGTTCCGCCATAGAGCGGCTGCGAATGCAGGATCACGTCGCCCGGCCGTGCGAATGCGAGAATCGCGGTCGCAATCGCCGACATCCCGGACGAGAACAGCGCACAGGACTCTGCGCGCTCGTAGACGGCGAGCCTGTCTTCGACAATCTCGCTGTTGGGATGATTGAACCGTGAATAGACGAGGCCCGCGCCCGTCCCCTCGGGCGGCTCGCGCCGGCCCGAGACGAAATCGAAGAAGTCTTGTCCGTCTTCGGCGGTCCTGAAGACGAAGGTCGAGGTCAGGAAGACCGGTGGTTTGACGGCTCCTTCCGACAGTTGCGGATCGTAGCCGTAGTTCAGCATCAGCGTTTCGGGATGCAGCACGTGGTTGCCGATATGGGTCTTCGACGGAAACGGTTTCACCATGGCCTCTCTCGCTGTCTTGAGGGAACATCGAGCCCGACGCGCACCATCGGCGGCATAAACTCTCCGGTGCGCTACAACGCCAGGCTGGGTAGATCGAGCCCGTTGGCACGGGCGCATGCAACCGCGCTTTCATAGCCCGCGTCGGCATGACGCATGACACCCGTCGCGGGGTCGTTCCAAAGTACCCGCTCGATACGGCGCGCAGCTTCCGGGGTTCCGTCGGCGACAATCACCATGCCGGCGTGCTGCGAATAGCCTATGCCGACGCCGCCGCCGTGATGCAGCGAAACCCACGTCGCTCCACTGGCACAGTTGAGCAGCGCATTGAGCAGCGGCCAGTCGGACACCGCGTCCGAACCATCGCGCATCGCTTCGGTTTCGCGGTTCGGGCTCGCAACTGAGCCGCTGTCGAGATGATCGCGGCCGATGACGATCGGCGCCTTCAATTCGCCGCTCGCCACCATTTCATTGAACGCTAGGCCCAACCGGTGGCGATCACCAAGACCAACCCAGCAAATCCGCGCCGGCAATCCCTGGAACTTGATCCGTGCCTTCGCCATGTCGAGCCAGTTGTGAAGATGCTTATCCTCCGGCATCAGCTCCTTCACTTTGGCATCGGTCCGGAAGATATCCTCGGGATCGCCCGATAGCGCTGCCCAGCGGAACGGCCCGACGCCGCGGCAGAACAGCGGACGAATGTAGGCCGGAACGAACCCGGGAAAATCGAATGCGTTCTTCAATCCCATGTCCTTCGCCATCTGGCGGATGTTGTTGCCATAGTCGAGCGTGGGAACGCCCTGTGCGTGGAAATCCAACATGGCCTGGACGTGGCCGACCATCGAGGTCTTTGCGGCCGCTTCAACCGCTTTCGGATCGGCCTGGCGTTTCGATTCCCATTCAGCAAGCGTCCATCCCTTTGGCAGATAGCCGTTGATCGGATCGTGCGCGCTGGTCTGGTCGGTGACGATGTCCGGCCTGACGCCACGGCGCACCAGCTCGGGAAAAACATCGGCGGCATTGCCGAGCAGACCGACGGAGACCGGTTGCTTGCTCTCCGCTGCTTGCGCCATGATCGATAGCGCCTCGTCAAGCGTGCTCGCCTGCTGGTCAAGGTAGCCCGTGCGCAACCGCATCTCGATGCGGCTCGGCTGGCATTCGATCGCGAGCATCGACGCCCCGGCCATCGTCGCCGCAAGCGGCTGGGCACCGCCCATACCGCCGAGACCCGCGGTCAGGATCCACTTGCCCGCGAGGCTGCCGCCGTAATGACGCCGCCCCACCTCGACAAATGTTTCGTAGGTTCCCTGCACGATGCCCTGGCTGCCGATATAGATCCACGATCCGGCCGTCATCTGCCCGAACATCATCAGCCCCTGCTTGTCGAGGGCGTTGAAGTGATCGAGCGTCGCCCAGTGCGGCACCAGGTTCGAATTGGCGATCAGGACGCGCGGCGCATCGGCGTGGGTGCGGAAAATTCCGACTGGCTTGCCTGACTGGACCACCAATGTCTGGTCGCCCTCAAGCTTGCGCAGCGAGGCAACGATGCGGTCGAAACTCTCCCAGTCGCGCGCGGCGCGGCCGATTCCGCCGTAGACGACGAGTTCGCTCGGCCTTTCGGCAACATCAGGATCGAGATTGTTCATCAGCATTCGGAGCGGCGCTTCCGTCAGCCAGCTCTTGGCGGTGATCTCAGGCCCGTGGGGCGCCCGGATGATGCGGTCGTTGTCCAATCGGCGGTTCATGACAAATGGCCTCTCTCGGCAAGGTTTGGAAACGGGTTGCTCTCAAGCACCGAAATCGCGGCGGCCGGCAAGTTGCCGGCTTCGACCAGCGCAGTTGCGTTCGCAAGATCGGCGGCCATGTAGCGATCGCCACCTAACGCCGGCACCTGCTCGCGCAGTACTGCGATAACCGCCGCCAGCGCAGGACTGGTCGAATGCGGCGCACGCAGACCGATGCCTTGCGCCGCAACCAACAGCTCGATGCCGAGAATGGTGGCAAGATTGTCAGCCATATCGGACAGCCGGCGTGCCGCGTGTGCGGCCATCGACACATGATCTTCCTGATTGGCGCTGGTCGGCGTCGAATCGATCGAGCAGGCTGTGGCGCGTTGCTTGTTCTCGGCATAGAGCGCGGCGGCCGTGACTTCGGCGATCATGAAGCCGGAGTTGAGACCGGGATCGGGGGTCAGGAACGGCGGCAGGCCGAAGTTCAGCGCGGGGTCGACGAGGGTCGCGATGCGCCGCTCGCTAATGGCTCCGATCTCGGACAAGACAAGCGCGATCTGGTCGGCGGCAAAGGCGACCGGCTCGGCGTGAAAATTTCCGCCGGAGACGATTTCGCCGGTCTCAACCAGTACCAGCGGGTTGTCCGTGACGGCGTTGGCCTCGATCGTCAACGTGCGGGCGGCTTGTACCAGCAGGTCGAGCGCGGCGCCGGCCACCTGCGGCTGGCAACGCAGACAATAGGGATCCTGCACGCGCTCGTCGCCTTCGAGATGCGACATGCGGATATCGCTGCCCTCGAGCAGCACTGTAAGCGTTGCGCCGGCGGCGATCTGCCCGGCATGCCCCCGCAATTGCTGAATCTCCGGGCGGAACGGGGCGGTCGACGCCATGGCAGCGTCGACTGACAACGCGCCCGTCACCAGCGCAGCGCAGGCGAGGCTATGGGCGCGCAACAAGCCGGAAATGGCATAGGCCGTTGAAAACTGCGTGCCGTTGATCAGGGCAAGACCTTCTTTCGGGCCGAGGGTGATCGGCGCGAGATTGGCCGCGGCCAGCGCATCGCGGCCCGGCACAATTTTTCCGCCGACAAGCGCCTGCCCTTCGCCGATCATGACAGCGGTCATATGCGCAAGCGGTGCCAGATCGCCGGATGCACCGACCGATCCCTGCTGCGGTACCAGAGGATAAATGCCTCGCGCCAGCATGGCCTGGAGCTGCTCGATGATTTCACGGCGAACGCCCGAGGCGCCTCGTCCCAGCGAGATGATCTTCAGCGCCATCATCAACCGCACGATCGGTTCGGGCGTAGGAAGCCCTACCCCGCAGCAATGCGACACGATGAGGTTTCGCTGCAGCAGCGCGGTCTGGTCGGGAGGAATTCGTTTCGACGCCAGTTTTCCGAACCCGGTATTGATGCCGTAAACCGGTGCTTGCGCATCCGCTGCCTTCGCAACGATGGCCGATGCCGCCTCGACGCGCGGCCAGAACGATGGATCGAGCACAACGGCCGCCCCTGCAAGCACCTGCGCCAGATCGTCGAGGCTGACCCGTCCGGGCGAGACGACAATGGGTGCATGCCGGTCGCTCATTTTCCCCTCCACACCCGGCGGTGCAGCGGGTTGAAGCCCATCCGGTAGATCAGCTCGGCCGGCCGATCGATATCCCAGATCGCGAGATCGCAATATTTGCCGGCCTCGAGCGTGCCTGTTTCATCCAGAATACCCAGCGCACGCGCGCCTTCCCGGGTCACGCCGGCGAGGCATTCGGCAACGGTCATCCGGAACAATGTCGCGCCCATATTCATGGCGAGCAAAAGCGACGTCAGCGGCGAGCTGCCGGGATTGCAATCGGTCGCGAGCGCCATGTTCACGCCGTGGGCGCGGAACAGTTCGATCGGCGGCTTCCTCGTCTCGCGAATGAAGTAGAACGCACCTGGCAGAAGCACCGCTACCGTGCCTGCCCGCGCCATGGCGGCAACACCGGCCTCATCCGTATGCTCCAGGTGATCGGCGGACAGAGCGGAGAATTCCGCGGCGAGCGCGGCGCCGCCGAGATTCGACAACTGATCCGCATGCAGTTTGACCGGCAATCCCAGCGCCTTGGCCGCGCGGAACACGCGCGCCGTTTGCTCGCCTGAAAACGCGATGCCTTCCATGAAGCCATCAACCGCGTCGGCGAGCCCGGCGCTCGCCACAGCCAGCAGCATGTCCTGGCAAACCAGATCGATGTATCGATCCTTGTCGCCATCGGCTTCCGGCGGCAGCGCGTGCGCGCCAAGGAACGATGTCCGGATGGTGACCGGTCGGTTACGGCCCAGCGCACGCGCGGCGGACAGCTGACGCATCTCGGTTTCCGTATTGAGCCCATAGCCGGATTTGATCTCCAGCGTCGTCACGCCCTCGCCGATCAGGGCGTCGAGCCTCGGCAGCGCGCCGGCAACAAGTTCGGCCTCGCTGGATGCTCGCGTCGCTGCGACCGTCGAGACAATGCCGCCGCCCGCGCGCGCGATCTCTTCGTAGCTTGCTCCCTGCAGCCGCAGCTCGAATTCGTGCGCGCGGTTTCCGCCGAATACCAGATGGGTATGACAATCCACCAGCCCGGGCGTGATCCACCGCCCCGCGCAGTCGATCCGTTCGGCCGCATCGGCATCAGATGGAAAGTCGGAACGGCTGCCTGCGAAGGCGATGCGGCCGTCGCGGGCGGCGACCAGGCCGTCCTCAATCACACCGAACTCGGGCAGATCCTCCCGGACCGTGGCGAGCCGGGCGTTGAGCCAGATTCGATCGAAGCGCTCGGCCATGCAGCTCTCCTCGGCGGCAGGAGCTTGACGTATCTATATGTCTATACATAAAATCGTGTTGGTATTCTGTCCAGCCGGTTTGGAAACATGTCCACTCTGCATTTCGGATCAGCACTGCTCCCTTCGGGCTGGGCCGATGACGTGCAGGTGGTGGTCACAGATGGAACCATCACGCAGGTCTCGAGCGGCGTGGCGCCGGAAGAACACGATGAACGCCACCCGTTGGCAATCCCCGGAATAGCCAGCCTGCATAGTCACGCATTCCAGCGCGGCATGGCGGGGCTCGCCGAAACACGCGGCAATTCCGCCGATACGTTCTGGACATGGCGCGAGACGATGTATCGCTTCGCGCTGGAGATGACGCCGGAAGACACCGAAGCCGTCGCAACGCTGCTCTATGTCGAGATGCTCGAGCGTGGCTATACCCGCGTCGGGGAATTTCATTATCTGCATCATGATCGCGATGGCGCGCCGTACGCCAACCCTGCGGAGATGGCGACGCGAATTGCGCGGGCCGCCGAGATCTCCGGCATCGGGCTTACATTGCTGCCGAGTTTCTACGCGCACGGATCATTCGGTGGAGCGCCACCGCATCCCGGCCAGCGCCGTTTCATCTGCTCGGTCGACCAGTTTGCCAGGCTGACAGCCGCCACGCGCGCGGCCATCCGCGCGCTACCGGGTGCCAATGTCGGCGTTGCGCCGCACAGCCTGCGGGCCGTGACGCCTGATGAACTGGCGGCCATTGCACCGCTGGCCGAAGGCGGACCGGTGCATATTCACGCCGCCGAACAGACGAAAGAAGTCGATGAATGCATCGCCTGGTCGGGGCGGCGGCCGGTTGAGTGGCTGCTCGAACATGCACCCGTCGATCAGCGCTGGTGCCTCATTCACGCAACTCACATGACATCAACGGAAACCGCCGCGCTTGCCGGCAGTGGCGCGGTCGCAGGCCTCTGCCCGGTGACTGAAGCGAGCCTCGGCGACGGCATTTTTTCAACCCGCGAATTCCTGGACGCAGCTGGCCGGTTCGGCATCGGCACCGATTCCAACGTGCTGGTCGGCGTCACCGACGAATTGCGCCAGCTCGAATATGGCCAGCGGCTAAAACACCGGGAGCGCAATGTGTTGTCCGGTGGTCCGGGCGTCTCAACCGGTCGCGCGCTGTTCGACGCAGCGCTCGCCGGCGGCGCCCAGGCGCTCGCGCAACCGCTCGTCGGCCTCCAGGCCAGTGCACGCGCCGACATCGTGACCCTCGACACCACGCACCCCTCGCTCGCGGGACGCCGCGGGGATACCGTCCTCGACGGCTGGATTTTTGCAGCGGGCTCGGGTGCCGTCGCCTGTGTCTGGGCGGGCGGAGACAAGCTCGTCGAGAATGGACGTCACCGCCTCCGCCAGCAGGCGCGCGCCGCATTCAATGCGGCAGTACGGAGGCTCGTGGCATGAGCCTCGCCACCGACCGCGAGAAACTTCCGGCGGCCGACAAGCCGACGCTGTACAAGCAGATCCGGCTCGACATCGAGCGGAGGATCCTGACCGGTGAATGGCCCCCAGGTCACCGCATTCCGTTCGAGCACGAGTTGATGGCGCGCTATCGCTGCTCGCGCATGACGGTGAGCAAGGCGCTGTCGGACCTGGCGCAAGCCGATCTGATCGAGCGGCGCCGAAAGGCCGGCACGTTTGTACGCCGTCCCACTTTCCTGTCGGCGGTGCTCAAGATCGCCGATATCCGCGCCGAGATCACCGCGCTCGGCCGCGCTTACGGCTATGAGTTGATCCAGTGCTCGCGCCGCACCGCGACCGCCGCCGACCGCGCCCGTCTCGGGGCACGGCAGACCGGCAAGGTGATCGCGATCGCGTGCCGGCACAGCGCGGATGATGTACCTTTCGCCATCGAGGACAGGCTGATCGATCTCGACGCCGTGCCCGAGGCGGCTGCGGCGGATTTTGCGACCGAACCGCCCGGCTCGTGGCTGCTTCACCATGTCCCGTGGACGGAAGCCGAACATTCGATCTGCGCCATTGTGGCCGACCAACAGGCCGCGGCGGCCCTGGACATTGCGATCGGCGCGCCGTGCCTCGTGATCGACCGGCATACCTGGCGCAGCGCGCGGCCGCTGACGGCTGTGCGCCTGCTCTATCCGGGCGAGTCTCACAAACTGGTTGCCCGCTTCAAGGGCGGCTGAGAGGCAGATCTATGCGTATGAAGTACGGCACAGTTTATGCAGCAGTAGGACGAACAGAACCAAATCCATACGTCAGGCAGAAGGAAGACAATCATGTCCAGTTTTAGAATATTCGCCGCAACCGCCGCTCTTCTAGTGTCAGCGCCAGCCATCGCGCAAGACGTCAAGGTCGCCATCGGGATTTCCGGATGGACCGGGTTTGCGCCGCTGACGCTCGCCAACCAGGCGGGCATCTTCAAGAAGAACGGCCTCGACGTGACGATCAAGAAGATCCCGCAGAAGGACAGGCATCTGGCCATTGCCTCAGGTGACATCCAGTGCGCGGCGACCACGGTCGAAACCTGGATTTCCTGGAATGCCAATGGCGTCGCGACCAAGCAGATCTTCCAGCTCGACAAAAGTTACGGCGCCGATGGCATGGCAACGCGAAACGACGTTGCCTCGATCAAGGATCTGAAGGGCAAGACGGTCGCCGCGTCCGCACCCGGCACCGCTCCCTATTTCACGCTGGCCTGGATGCTCAAGAAAAATGGCCTTTCGGTCAAGGACGTCACGGTGGTGAACCTGGAGCCAGCCGCGGCGGCGCAGGCATTCGTGTCCGGTCAGAACGATGCGGCCATGACCTATGAGCCTTACCTGTCGACGGTGCGTGCCGCGCCGGACAAGGGCAAGATCATCGCGACCACGCTCGACTATCCGATGATCATGGACACGTTCGGCTGCACGCCGAAATTCCTGACGGAAAACCCGAAAGCCGCTCAAGCGCTGGCCGACAGCTATTTCGAGGCGGTGGCCCTGATCGAAAAGGACCAGGCCAAGTCCTACGAGATCATGGGTTCCGACGTGAAGCAGTCCGGCGAGCAGTTCGGCAATTCGGCAAAATATCTGCGCTGGCAGGACAAGGCCGCGAACCAGAAATTCTTCGCGGGCGAGTTCCAGGCCTTTACCAAGGAAGCCGCAGATCTGTTGCTCGAGATCGGCATCATCAAATCGATTCCGAAAATCGATGACCTCGTTGACACGAGCTACATCAAGTAGGTTCGGTCGGCGCAACTCCGGTCCCGCTTCCCACACGTGAGGAAGCGGGACTTCCCATGATCATCGTACCGCTTTGAGGAATTTGCCTTGTGATACGTCCCCTCGATCCCGTGACATCGAAGCAGCGCACGGTCTATGGCCTTGCGTTCTTTGTCCTGTTCGTGGCCCTGTGGGCATGGGCAACCTTTGGCGGCTACGTCTCGAAAACGTTTCTCGCCAACCCGCTGACCATGCTGCAGGAAGGTTGGGAGCTCCTGACCAAGCACGGCTTCCTGTTCGACATCGGCATGACGATCTGGCGGGTTGTCGGCGGCTTCGTGCTGGCGGCCATCATTGCGGTGCCTACAGGCGTTCTGATGGGCGCCTACAAGCCGATCGAGGCGTTCCTGGAGCCGTTTGTCTCGTTTGCCCGTTATCTGCCGGCGTCAGCCTTTATCCCGCTGTTGATCCTGTGGGCAGGCATCGGCGAGTTGCAGAAGCTGCTGGTTATTTTTATCGGCTCGGTGTTCCAGATCATCTTGATGATCGCCGTGAACGTCGGCAACACACGGCGCGACCTCGTTGAAGCAGCCTACACGCTGGGCGCCAACGACCGCGGCATCATCGGCCGCGTGCTGCTGCCCTCGTCTGCCCCCGAGATCGCGGAAATTCTTCGGCTCGTCCTCGGCTGGGCCTGGACCTATGTCATCGTCGCCGAGCTCATCGGTTCATCGTCGGGCATCGGCCACATGATCACCGACAGCCAGGCCCTGCTCAATACCGGCCAGATCATCTTCGGTATCATCGTCATCGGGCTGATCGGCCTCGTTTCGGACTTCCTGTTCAAGGCTTTCAACGCCTGGCTGTTTCCGTGGAAGCTGGCATGACCAAGCTGAAGATCGATCAGGTCACTCGCATCTTCCCTGCGCGCCAGGGCAACGCCCCCACGCGGGCTCTGGAGCCGACCGACCTCAGCGTCGGCAACAATGACTTCGTCACCATCCTCGGCCCGTCGGGCTGCGGAAAATCCACGTTGCTGCGCATCGTCGCAGGCCTAGACCGGCCGACAAGCGGCCGCGTTATCCTGGACGGGCTCGAAGTAACCGGGCCTGGCGCGGATCGCGGCATGGTATTTCAGTCGTACACGCTGTTCCCATGGCTGACAGTGCGTGAAAACATCGCGTTCGGCCTGCGCGAACGCGGGATTTCCGAGGCAGAGCGCGGCAAGATCGCCGACGGGTTCATCCAGCGGGTCGGTTTATCGGGATTTGAAAATCACTGGCCGAAGCAACTGTCCGGCGGCATGCAGCAGCGCACGGCCATCGCGCGCGCCCTCGCCAACGATCCCAAGATCCTGTTGCTCGACGAGCCGTTCGGAGCGCTGGACAATCAGACCCGCGCGCTGATGCAGGAAATGCTGCTCGGGATCTGGGAACGCGACCAGAAGACCGTGCTGTTCGTCACGCACGATATCGAAGAGGCGATCTTCCTCGGCAGCCGCGTCATCGTGATGAGCGCACGTCCCGGCTGTATCAAGGCCGAGATCGTGGTCGATCTACCCCATCCGCGATCCTACAAGATCAAGACCGCACCCGAATTCGTCAGGCTGAAAGAACGGCTCGTCGAAGAGATCCGTGGCGAGGCATTGAAGGTTGCGGTTGATGCCTGAAAGACATGATCGAGCGGCGAACTCACGGGCGAGCTCGGTAACGGTCGGGCGCTTAAGCAGCAGTTAATACTTTTGCGCAAAGGATAGACAACCAGCGCAACATTATTAGATCGCCGCAAGAAGTGCGAGTGGAACTCAGGCCCCTTATGAGGGATTGGCATGAGAACGCTTCTCATTGGTGTTCTGGCTGCGACCCTGGTTGGCTGTAGCTACCCTTCACTGCCCCTAGCGAACATGGACGCGTGCACCGACGCGACCGGGCTCGGCCGTCTCAACATGACCGCGGCCAGTCGGCCGGTTGAACCGGCGCCAGCGTCATCCAAGGCCAGTTCCGCGACAACAAAGGGAAAGCCCGGTGTCGCGGCGAAGACGGAAGCGCCGTCAACCGCCCACGTCCGTGACAGGTCCCATCTCGCTGCGAAAGAGGCGAAGTCCGCCGTCATCGAAGCGAAAGTCGAGGCTCCGGCATCTGTTCGGCCCGCTGAGACGTCCGATCCGGTCATTATCAAGGCGAGGACCACCATTGCTGCGAAGTTGGAGGACCCGGCGTCCGCCGAGTTCGGTGAGATGAAACGGGCCATCCGCAAGAATACGCTCGGGCAGCCCGTCGACACCATTTGCGGCCGTGTGAAAGGAAAAAAAGCGTCGGGCGAAGATACCGGAGACAGGCCGTTTCTATATCTCGTGACGGACGATGAAGCATACGTGGTCGATGGCTCCGCGAAGTCGGCGGCGGCGAGCGCGTATCGCAATATTTGCAGCTAGCCTGGAACAACCAGAACCGCTGCCAAGATCTATTGCCGCGGACCAGAAGGTCCCTGACGACGTTCCTGCGAACGAACTCGAAGTTCGGGAGCAACGTCGCGATCAGCAGCAATTCGCTGCAGAGTGTGTGGGGCAGACTTGCTCCATGGAAAATGGAAATCAAAACTGGTGGAGTGCCCAGCGTTTCTCTGAACTCGGGGATATCATGGACGATTTTACTAATCTCGCGGAACTAGCCCAGGGGTCACAAAACCCGCCGGTGATCGTGATCATCGAGCAGCATATCCTGGCGCGTACGTGCATCCTCAATATCCTCAAGAGAGAACTCACTGGATTCGAGATCGTCGAGATGGAAACGACGAGTAGCCTGAACTGGCTATCAGCCAGAGATATCCGCTTGATTGCGTTGAATATCGGGGACAAGCAGGTCACTGACCCTTCGATCGAGGATAGCCTCGCCCTCCTCGCAGAATCTTGCCCGAAAGCGTCCGTTGCTGTGTTGTCAAACCGCGATGACGACGCGACGGCTTCAGCTGCGATGCAACGGGGAGTGCGCGGCTTTTTTCCGATATCGATCCCGGTCGAAGTCGCTATCGCCGGGCTACGCCTGGTTCTTGCCGGTGGGGTCTACCGACCGTTACCGATCGTTGGGCAAAGTGGAGCGTCGAGTCTCAAGACGATGTCGGAATGCTCCGACGCACCCGAGTTGTTCGGAACCAACGAGGGTAACGGCGCCACCAGGATTGTGCCGGAGAAGGCGATGGTCGACCTTACGCCACGCGAAGAACATGTGCTCGAGGCGCTGCAGCTCGGTCTTCCCAACAAGTTGATTGCCGTCAGGCTCAACCTTTCGGAAAACACCGTAAAAATGCATATTCAACGCATCATGCGAAAATGCTCCGCTCATAACCGCACCGAGGCGGTCGTTCGCTGGAGCCGGCGAGCCAACGGTCATGCCCAGCCCTCACGCGTGCGGTCATCCTGAGGGCTGCCTGCGTTCGCAGTTCTGGTCGCAGCTTAATCCTCGCGGAACGCGCTGTGGAAACTGTCGAGCAGAGGGCTGAGGGCGTAGAGCGCCACGGTGCCGCGCCCCGTCTTGATGAACACCTGGACCGGCATTCCCGGAATAACCTGGACACCATCGATCCCGGCGCCTGTCGGATCCTGCACGCGAATCTTCGCTGCGTAGTAGGGTTGATCCGTGCGCTTGTCGACCAGACGGTCGGCAGACACGTGCGTCACAGTCCCATGGAGCGGTGGCACGCGGCGCTGATTGTAGGGCAGGAGATTCACTTCGGCGCTCAGTCCGGGACGGACCACATCGATATCTTCGGGCCTGACGCGCGCAATCACGATGAGCCGATCTTGCCGGGGAACCAGGTCCATGAGAGCTGCGCCGGCGCCGATCACGCCACCTCGGGTATGAATCCGAAGGTCCGTTACCACGCCATCCTGGGGCGCCTTGACGGCCGTTCGTGACAATTGGTCGTCGGCCGCCTGCAGTCGCTCACGTATCTGAAAAATCTGGTTTTGCACCTCGCGCAGCGACTGCGCGATCTCGTTCTGGCGGTCGTTCTCGAGTTTGAGAAGAGTTGCCTGCGATTCGTTGATAACCTGCCCGGCGCGCGATATCTGCGCGACAATCTCACCCCGCCGCCCCTCGATGTCAGCCATCTCCCGCTCGAGGTTCAAAAGCCGCGGACGCCGCTCAAGTCCCTTGTTAACGAGCATGGCGACGGTCGCCGCTTCTTCACGGACGATTTCGATGCGCCTTGAGGCCGCGCTTTCCTGCGCCCTGAGTCCCTCGATCTCCTTTTCCACCTGCGATCTTTTTTCCCGATTTACGGTCACTTGCGATTGAAAGACCTGCCGACGCGTCTCGAAGATGGCTTGCTGGCCGGCAAGAACATCCGTGACCGACGGAATAGCGCGCTGTGCCGTCTCCAGCCAGGCCGGAAACGACACCCGCTCCTCTCCGTGCTGTTCCGCCTGCAGCCGTGCTTCTCGTGCAATGGCCTCCCACAACTGGCCTTGCAGGCTCTGGGCTTCGGCGCGAGCCTTGGTGTCCTCCAGCGAGATCAGCGTTTGTCCGGCGCGGACAACGTCGCCGTCCGCGACCAGAATTTCCCTGATGATGCCACCCTCGAGATGCTGAATCGTCTTGCGGCTCGACTCGGATTCGACGGTGCCGACAGCAATCGCGGCGCTCTCAAGCGGGGCATAGGTTGACCAGGTACCGAGACCAACCACAAAGCCGAACACCAGCAGGTTTCCTGTCCAGGTGACACCGCGAAGCCGTTCGCGAAGCGCCGGCGGCGCCGATCTCAGCCACCGTGGGGCTTCCCAAATATCAACGTGAGCAAATGCAGTTTTCAGACGATCCCATCCCCTTCGGGCAAAGAGATCAGCATGCTTGATGTAAATCCAGGTGACGCGGCGCAGCCGATCGCAGAACGCTGGCGCCACCGATCTCAACCACCCTGAGACCTCTCGAATCCTGATCTGAGCGAATGAAGTTTTCATGAGATCCCGTTCCCTTCGGGCAAAGCGATAGGGAGAAGGTGTGCCGCAAGTCATGGCGAAATCGGTTGCGGTGAGGCGCCAATACTGCCTTCGCAGTTCTGGTCCGAACGACCTCGCACCGGTTCGCGCGAAGCAACTTGCGGGCGCGCCAAACACCTCTCGAAAACTTCCCTGCTCTCGCCGAAGGCGGTAACCGCGCCGTCCTGCATGATGGCAATCTTGTCCGTTACGCCCAGGATCCCGATCCGGTGGGTGATGATGATGACAGTGGTATTGGCCGCCTTCATCCATTCAATGGCGTCGAACAGCATGCGCTCGCCGAGCGCATCGAGGCTGGAGTTCGGCTCGTCGAGGACCACGAGGTGCGGATCGCCGAAGAACGCCCGTGCAAGGCCGAGGCGCTGGCGAAACCCGCGTGGAAGATTGGCGCCTCCGCCAACGAGGACCGTATCGTACGCCTGCGGCAGCCGAATGATGGTCTCGTGAAGGCCGGCCAGCTTTGCCGCTTCAATGACCTTCTGCAAATCGGCGTCGTCCAGCCGGGCAATGATGTCCTTTACCGTTTCTCCGAAGAGATCGATATCCTGCGGCAGATATCCGAGGCGCCGGCCGCCGCCCAGATCGCGCACGACTGAAATGTCGATGCCATCGAGCAGGACCGAGCCCGCCGTCGGACCGGAGATTCCCGCGATGATCTTGCCAAGTGTGGATTTGCCGGAGCCGGAGGGACCGATAATGCCAAGGCATTCACCGGGCGCTAGACAGAACGAAACGCCATTCAGGAACACGTGGCTCGTTCCTGGCAGGACGGCGGCGACATTGTTCACGATGAGATCGCCGTTCGGCCTGTCCGGGAGGGTCTTGACGTTCGCAACCGGGGCGACAGCGGACATGATGCCGTTGAGCCGGCGGTAGGCGGCCTGGGCCATCGCGAATGCCTTCCAGCCCGCAATCGCCCCTTCGATGGGCGGGAGCGCGCGTCCGAACAGCATGCTCGCAGCAAAGATGATGGCCGGGCTCCTGCCCTGTTCCAGGACGAGCCAGGCGGCAGTGCCCATGATCAGCACCTGCGTCAGCGCCCGCACGGGCTTGGAGATCAGCATGATGGTCTCGTGGCGGCGCTGGACCACCTCCTGCTCGCTCCTGGCATCCTGCGCAGCCTGGCGGATGAGGCGTGCGGCACCATCGAGCATTCCCATGGCCCTGATCACATGGAGGTTTCCGACCGCCATGCCGAACCATCCCTGGCTCCTCGTTTGTGCGGCGGCCGACCGCGCCAGCGGGCCCTCGGTGAGCCGATCGCCGAGAAGCCCGAGACCAAGCAGGAGAAGCGCGCTCAGCGTGCCGATCACGCCCAGCAACGGATGCACGAGGAAGAGAACGCCGAGGAAGAGCGGCGTCCAGAGCACGTCAAACAGGGTCGAGCAGGCTCCGGACTGGGCGAACTGACGCAGGGTCGTCAGATCGCGATAGGCTTCCGATGCCCGCGTTCGATCGGCTTCATACGCGTATTTGAAGCACGTGGAGAGCGTTGCCGGATGCAGTTCTTCTTCAAGCCACTCGCCCATCCGGCCCAATGCAGCACGGCGCAGTGCATCAAGCACGCCGCCAATCACGACGGTAAACCCAACGATGAGCGTCAACATCAGGAGCGTAGCGCCGCTACGGCTCGACAGGACGCGATCATAGATCTGAAGCAGATAGATGGAAGGCGCGAGAAGAAGGAGATTGTAGCTGCAGCTATACGCGAAGACGAGCCCGAGCGATCCCGCGCAAGCCCGCAAGGCTGCCTTCAACGGGGTTCGCGGTGGTGACATTGTTTGCAGCCGGAGCGGTGGCATCAGCATTGCGTTCCCGCCAGAGATCTGAAGTCCGACCCTACCCGTCCCGTTGTTTGCCGATTTCGCTGGCGAAGTGAGAACCGGCAGCCCCCGCTGCCGGTTCTCTGCCCCTCGGAAGCGTCGATCAGCCGTGCCCCATGCCTGAATCGTCGATATAGTAGGTCTCGTGACTGTTGAGCGAGTCGTTCAGGATATTGACGTCAACGTCACCACCTTTCGCGTAGTTTTCGTCTCCGCCATTGCCGCCGACGCCGGCCCACACGTTCTGACTCATATCCGCCTTGAGGTAGTTTTCCTGATAGGCCTTCGTGTTGGCATCCACGTCGGATTTGTTATGGCCGCTTTTCGATTCCTGGTCGCCATTCGAGACGGCTTTTCCGCCCTCTGCCTTGGAATGCTTCTCTGCCTTCGCATTCGCGCCGCCGGCGTCCCAGTATGCCTTCTGGTAAACGTCATCGCCGTTCTTGACGTGGACGTCGGCGCCTTCGGCCTTGTTGGTTGGATTGAATTTGATACTCGGGTTGCTGATGATATTGCCTTCGTTGTACCCGTCTCCACCGTTCCCTGCGCTGTTGCCGCCGGTCGAAATCTTGAGTGCGATCGTGTCGGAAGGAAATGCCTTTGCCTTTGCCATGTCAGTCTCCCTGATCTGGTTTGCACACTGTGCGTCCCAATGTGGACAGCAACGATCTTGGATTTGGATGCCGGATCGATCTAGCTGCCAAAGCTGATGCCACCCGAAGCGACGGTGTACGCCCGAAATGCTACCCTCTCGCCGCCGGGATACGGACAGCTCCAATCCCGCCAGAGCGTTTTCAAACGAAAGCCCACCCCGGGCTTGCTCCGGGGTGGGCTCGCGTCAAGAAAACACGTGAAATCAAAAATCCAGAGCCCCGTTTCGATTCTATCGAAACGGAATAAGCTCTAGGCATGATCCAGCAAGTGGAGGTCCGACAACAGCTGCATGGCGAAATCGCCGCCCAACGCAGCGTTGCCGTGGCCGCCGTCACCGCCGATTCCGGCCATCTGGATCGTGCTCTGATCGAACTCGACGTTGTTGTTTTGATGAGCTTCGGCCGTTGAATTGTAGCCGCCGACTGCAATGTTGATCGGGGCATAGATCGCCACGTTGACGTCGACCATGCTTCCCGAGAAATTGCCGTTGCCGCCGTTGCCGGCGCTGTTGTTACTGGTCGCGATGACGTCAGAGCCAATCAATTCGAAGATAGAAGAGAAAATGTCCGAACTTCCGCCAATCGCGGCATTGCCGTTCCCGCCATTCCCCCCGACGCCGGCCACCTGAGAAGCGGATTGATCGAACACCACATTGTTGGTCTGATCGGCGTTGGCAGTGGAATTGTATCCCGCCACCGCGATGTTGATCGGATAGTAAAACGCAAACGTCGCGTGAACGATGCCCCCGTAAAAGTATCCGTCTCCGCCGTTGCCGGCGTGGTTACCCCCGCTCGCGATCACATCGGAGCCAGTCCCGCCGTGGTCGGACGCGAAGCCTGACCCGCCGATGGTTTGGTGGGACCCGTGGCCAGTTCCGGAGGCCGACACATCTCCACCCATCGCGGCATTACCGTTCCCGCCATTGCCCCCGACGCCGGCCATCTGAAACGCGGATTGATCGAACACCACATCGTTCGTCTGATCAGCGTGGGCACTGGAATTGTATCCCGCCACCGCAATGTTGACCGGGGCATATACTGCGACAGGAGCATGCACCATTGCTCCAAAGAAGTAGCCATCGCCTCCATTGCCGGCGCTGTTGTCACCGGTGGCGATCGCGCCAGGGCCGACAGACCCGAACGCGCCGACGTTTCCGCCTAATGCGGCATTCCAATTGCCGCCATCACCGCCAATTCCTGCGATCTGGCTCGCGGACTGATCAAAATACGCAATGTTCGTCTGATAGGCGTCGGCTGTCGCATGGGAGCGGGCCTGCGCCACGTTTAGCGGCTCGAAAGCAGCGTAGCTCCTACCGATCAGGCTCCCGGCAAAATAGCCGTTGCCGCCATTGCCGGCGCTGTTATCTCCCGTGTGGGTCCGGAAGTTTGGCCACGAATCCGCGGAGAGCCACCACGAGGCTGATGCATCGTACCCGAGCGAATACTTGATGCCCCCGAGGTGAACACCGTCCGATACACTCCGAACACCCATCGCTGCTGCCCTACCGAAATCGCTTCGCGCCGACTGGACGGACGCTCCCGAACTCAAGAAAAGAATGTCACCGCGGCAGGCCAAAAGCCGAGTCGTCAATTCGGATCGCAAACGTTCGGGTGGCTGACATGATATCAGTTACATCCGTTCGGATGTGGAGTGGTGACGTACCGTGAATCCTGGACACCTTCTGCTCCAGATCTCCAGCTGAGCGAGACGTCGGAGTGGGTGAGTGCTCGGTGTATTAACCCTATTATTAGACTTACCTCGTCGCTGCTGCGAGTAAGTCAATTCTGCCGCGAACCCGCCTCATTGGATCCTAGAAATCGTTCTGCGGCGTTGGGCAGATTATTTCCCCCAACTCGGGGCAAGCATCTTCGTTGCGGAAGAGTAGATCATGATGAGGGTGGGTCTCATCGTTGTTGGCCTCAGCGCACTGATTATCATGGAGCTGGGGACACCGCCGCGCGCGAAGACAGGTGCGCCAGATCCGTTCGAGCAACTAACAGCCGACGTAAGCGTATCAGCCGACACGTTGGAGACGGCTGATCGGCTCGAAATCCACCGTTTGCAGCAAGAAGCATCGGTTCAGCCGACCTCACCTGCCGAACCAACACTGGCACCGGATGTGACGGCGGCCACGACTCCAGAAACGGATTTGAGCACTGTTAGGAGCCGTACAGACGACAAGAAGCACGTTCTCAGGAAACTAAGACCTAAACCCAAGTACACAGAGCACAACAAGAAGCCTAAGCCTAAACCCACAACATCCAACAAAGCTGCAAGGATGGATCGGTCGAAGGCGATGGTCGAGGTCAAGCCGTGTCGTCCATATTCCTTCGATAGTCTGCTTCAAGCATTGAACTTGTCCTCCCGATGCCAGACCTAGCACAATGGTTTTCGTGCAATGTCGATTCAGCCGGCGTGAAACCGGATCACGGCGCTCGCACAAGGGAAGCAGCGAGAGTGGACGAAATCAGACCGCCTCGCCTGGACGAGCGGTGCGCTACCGATAGATCGCGAGATTCGCTTTGCATGGCAATCGCCGCAATCGCTTTAACGGCGGCGATTGCGTTGGCCGTGATCTTAAGCCTCTACATACTTCGCAATACTTATCCAAACCGGCAGACAATCGAGGCAATCGACGTCAAGGCTCTGGTGGAGCGCATCATCAAAGTCGAATCGACGGGAATTGCGAATAAGAGGAACAAGCTTTCCAGCGCCACAGGGGCGGGTCAATTTCTTGATGACACATGGCTCGAAGCCGTCCGAAAGCATCGCCGCGATCTGATCAAAGGCCGCAGCGATAAAGAACTCTTAAAGCTACGCCGGGACGCAGAACTCACTCGCGAGATCATTACGCGGCTGGTTGAGCAATATGCCAGGACACTGCAAAAACGGGGTCTGCCCCTCACGTCCGGTTCTCTCTATCTAGCCTATTTTGCTGGACCAGCCGGCGCCGTGGCTCTGCTATCCGGCGCAGAACATGCCGACGCCGCATCCGTTATGGCCGCCGCTGACGCGACTGGTCGAACCACCCGCCAAAAACTTGTCAGGGCTAACCCATTCCTCGAGGTACTAACGGCAGGCGACCTCAAGAACTGGGCCGATCATAAGATGCGTGGTATCTAGATCGCCCTGTTCTCGACATCGGGTGTTGCAACAAAGTTGAGATGTCCCTAACTCTGCAAAGTTGAAATGTCACTCGGCGGCCTCGCTGGTAGTGTGAGCCGGCGCCGCGGAGACCACCATAT
>NZ_JADPJL010000067.1 GCF_023073415.1 Bradyrhizobium sp. 190
CGCGTCCATCTTGTCGGAACCTGCCACCAGCGGAAGGTGGTAGCCAATGTTGAGGTACCGGTACCAGTCGGCCAGACCGAAGGCGCTGATCTGCGCAGTAGCGGGTTGAACGACATCATCTCCATCGCGTCGATCAAGCCGAGCACGATATCGGCCGCCCGCTCAGCCTGCGGGTTGGGCGAGTGCGGCATCACGACCAGTCCCCCTTGCTGCCGGCAACGCTCCGCCCAGTCAGCCATGATCGCTTCCAGCGGATCGCCGATCGCCGCTTCGTTGGATCCGGTGCAAGAGAGCGGATTGATGATCTCGCCTTCGTAGCCAAGAAGCGAGATGTGCCCTAGAACCTGCATCCGGTTCTCCGTGCCGACGCGGACGAGGAACTCTCCGTCGCCGCCGAAGTCCTTCGCCCCGATCGTCGTGCGTCCGTCGAAATCGGCGACGTTGGTAAACAACTCGCCCCACTGCGCCGCGAGCAGGTTGACGACGTTGACACCCTCCGCCTTGCCCTCCAGCAGGGCTGTCTGCGGGCTCAGGAAATGGACGTGCGTATCGGAGCTGACCCAGCCCTGTTCGCGCCAGCGCAGCACTCTGTCCAGCTCGAAGGTAAGGCTTTCCGTGTCCGTGGTGACTTCGACGATGCGACGCACAGGCCGCACCTCGAAGCCCCTGCTGATCTCGACGTACACGGGCCCAATCGGCAGGTCCGCGTCGTAGCTGCCATCCACATAGGCGTACTGATTCAGGCCGTTCGCCAGCTCGCCGGCGAAGTTCTCGAACCTGCCGGTGTTCACCTTGCGATGGTGTCCCTTGGGCGGCAGATACTCCCCGTGCGCTCCGTGGAGATGCAGGCGTGCGGCGACACGCACACCGCTGACCTTCTCAACGATGCGGATCTTGACGGGTTGCCTCGCCTGCTCGATGGGCACCGCGTCCAGCGATGTGCCTGCTGCGTTCCCGACGGCGTCCAGCGATTGAAGGTCTCGAACATGCAAGCGGCCGTCGTCGGAGCGCAGGTAGAGCCTTGCATCGGGGTGCGCGGAGTACTCGACGATGATCTCGTCATTGGAGCGCACAGGCTGCACGTCAGGCTTGTCACCGAGCCAATCCGTTCTGGAGTACTCAAGTACGGCGCGGGCGGAGATGACCGAGCCCAGGTCCATGCCGATTTGCTCGCCGCGATGGTCGACATCCAGTTCGCCGAGCTTGTTCAGATGCACCCCGGGCGGCAGCCGCATCCTCAGCTTGCGACGGCCCTGCAAGCGCAGCGGATGCTCCGACAGCTGTGTCGTGCTCACCGCATAGACGAGCGAAGCCTCTTGCTCCGGGCGCAGGCTGAGGCCCACGAGCTCCTTCTCTGGATGCGGATTCGGCAGCGCATAGAGCCACAAGTTCTCGCCTTCACGATCCATGCGTCCCGATTCAGTGCGAGCCTCGCCGTTGATGAAGCTAGTGCCCGCCGCTCGCCCGAGCGCGAAGTTTTCTCCGGTGCTCGCATGCACGATGGGCCCACGCAGCGGCACGGCCCCGAATGCACTCGCACTCCATACGATGTGTTTCTGCTGGATTGCGAACCGCCGCAGCACGGGCACGTCCGCGACGCTGCCGTCGGCATATCGGAGCGCATACGTCGACACCCGATTGCCGAGCGGATTGCCGTCCGCAGAGTGCGCGGCTGGCCCGATCTCGCCAAACCCTTCAGGCCTCACGGGTTGATGGTCCGTGACCACATGCACAAAGAGCACGTAGCTGGCCAATGTGGGTAACAGTGAGATTTCGGTAGGATCCTCCCCAGTCCGCAAGGCCAGCACATCCGGCCCGGCATCGTCGCCGAATAGAAACGGGATGCCGCGATGCGACTGCGGTCCCCGCAATGAGTCGATCCAGCCGGTGTCGCCCGCGCGCTTGCCGAGCCGCTCGTCCAGCTCCCGGCGCCTGGCATTGAAATACGGCTTCAGATCCACGGGCGTGAAGTGCGGCGATGAGGGTGTTTTCATTCGATGGACTCCAGTTCTGGGAAGTCGTCGCCGAGTCCTATTGATTCGACAGTAAAGCGGTGAACTTTTTCGACTGGATGAAGTCGCATGACGTATGGACAAAATAGACGAGAGGTCACTGGCGATCGGAATTCTGATTGAGCGTCGAGGGCAAGTAAATGGATCGTACTGTCATTGTGGCGTGTGCGGGGGCTCTTGAATGCAAAGAAGAACTCGGGTGTACGCATCACTTCTGGCGGAGACGATAGCTCGTGTACTTCCGTCAGCTGAGGTAACGCTGTAGACCACGCCTACAGTGGACACGAAGCATCTCAGTTCGACGCAACGTAAAAGAATTTCTTTGGGACCTCGGTGACGTCGGTGACAACAACGAGCCCGGCCCTGATCGAGCTAGCCGGATCGAGCGCGCCGGCGTGCCGCGCCTGTTCCGCCAAGGCACGGGCTACTTTCCCAAGCCGGAATGGGCCCGGCGGCCGTGGCAACCTGAGGATGAAGTCCGGTCACGTCTCCAGGTATGACCTCCCACATCGAGGATGCGCGCCAGCGAAAAGCGATGCCCGGGGTCGGTTCGCTTTGTCACGTGCTCACGGCGCGGCCGCCGCCATCATGATCCGGCAAAGGTCGCTCACGTTAGACTTGGGCAGCTTCATCGTGCGGCGGATCGCGCGGGACCAGTGGAAAGGCGGTGTGACTCGAGCAGCAGCGCCGCGATGTCCAGGTGCGCGGCAGGCAGCCACGCCGCGCACCGGCGACGTCCAACTCGATCAACTCGACTCTCGTGCGCTTGCGCGGCCGCATGATATTGTTTCACCACAGCTCAGCCGCCTTCGTTGTCGCGGATCACGATGCGCGCTCCACGAGCGACAGGGCAGCCGCGATGTACGCCGGCTCCAGCGCCCGGGTCGGCTCACCGGTCGGCCAGCCGCCCTCGATGGTTACCCAGATCACGGACGAGTCGGCCCGAGGCAATGAGCCGGGCTTAGGCGGACACCGGCGCGCCGCCGTGTTCGAGGTAGAGGATGCCGAGGCTTCGCGGATGCTGCGATTTCCATGCGCGGGCAGGAATGATAATCGCTTGCGCGCCCGATTTCAGTGATCTGGGCGCGCACGAATGCAGGATTCCGCCGGACGGGCGCGGCTTATCCGAGAATTTCGACGTGACGAGCCGCTTAGCATCTTTTCGCCGCGAACCGCGGCGGCTACTCCACGGAGACTTCGAAGGAATGAACCTAGATAGCGCGAACGAGCTTGCACCCGTCCTCTTCTCTGACTCCTACACGGCGGCCCGGCAGAAGTTCCTGACCGCGACAGCGGGGGCGAAAGCCTACCGGTGCAGCACCCCGGGCCCTTCCGGGGAAGCGCTCTACACAGATGCGGCATGGTACGGACCACGCGACGCCCGCAAGCTCCTGATCCTGATCTCCGGCACGCACGGACCGGAGGGCTATTGCGGCTCGGCGTCGCAGCTGCTGTTTCTGCGCGCCGGCTTCCACGAGAAGCTTCCACCGTCCACGGCAGTGCTGTTCGTGCACGCGCTCAACTGCTACGGTTTCGCGTGGGACCGGCGCGTGACCGCGGAAGGGTGCGACCTCAACCGCAACTTCATTGACTTCTCGAAGCCAGTGCCTCCGAACCCCGGCTATGAGGAACTGCACGACTACATCGTGTGCGAGGACATCTCGGAAGAGGGCCTGCAGCGTGCCGAAGCCGCGCTTGACGCCTACAAGACGAAGCGCGGCGAACGCCAGTTCCAGATTGCTCTCACTTCCGGTCAGTACACGCGACCCGGGGGAGCCCACTTCGGTGGAAGCGGCCCCACGGAAGCGCGTCGCACGCTAGAGCGGATCGTGGCGGACCACGGCGTCGCCTCACGCGAGGAGGTCGTCATCGTCGACTACCACACCGGGCTCGGGCGCTTCGGCTACGGCGAGCTGCAATGCGAGCAACAGTCAGGACTGGACGGTTACGAACGGGCGAAGCGGATCTTCGGCCTGTCCGTCACGTCGCCGGAGATCGGCAACTCGTCCGCTGTCGAGCTGTACGGGACGCAAGCCGAATACTGGGAGCGCATCTTGGGTGACCGGCATACCTACGTGGCCCTCGAGTACGGCACACTCGGCGTCGTGAAGGGCCCCAAGACGGGCTTCACGCGCAAGGACCTCTGGCTGTTCCGCTATCGGCCGCAGGACGCCGACACGGAGCTGGGACGCGGCATCCGCAAACTCTCCAAGGCGTACTTCTATCCGCAGCACCCAGACTGGCAGGAAATGATTCTCTGCCGATCGCATCAAGTCCATCGACAGGCACTGGAGGCCTTCCAATGAGGACGACTTCCCCATGACCGGCGTTCCTTTCCCAAGGCGGAACACGAGGCGCCGCAGCGCAGGATGCTGCAGGCCATGGAGCGCGCGCGGATCGACTTGCTGCTGGTGACCGTGTACAGGCACATGCGCTACCTGAGCGGCTAGATCGGCCGCGGCGCACATCTCGGCCCCTGCCCGCTGATCCTCGCGCCGGGGCGCCGAAACCTACATGGTACGGGAGTACGAGATCCAGGGCATGCGCTGACGGCTGCGGCGAGAGATTGTGGTTAAACACAGCACCACGATTTCACGAGGGTGACGGTTGATGTGCTGAGCGGCTCGGCTGCACAAGGCACGCGGCGAACTGGAGATGCGCTGCGGGAATTTCGCGGCGCAGGACATGCTGGGGCTGTAGCCGCAGCTCCCGGACGCGAAGATCGTCGTGCGAGTTCTGGCCGTGAAGACAAATCCGCAGCGCCTTGGCCGCCACGAATCGCATGACGCAAGCCTTTTATGGAACCTCGCGATGCCGACAGAGAGTAGCACAATCTGTTCGACCCGGTGTTTGAGTTTGGCCCTGTGGAAACCCGTGCCGTGGTGGCAGGATTTGACGGTGGAGCAATCACTTCGGATGGCAGGGCGTTGCTGTTCGGCGCGTCGGATCGGGTGATCGGGCGTTGGTTAGCCGGTTTGCCGACTGTTTCATCGATCGGCGGTGTCTCGCGCTTGTCGAGCATCTTGTGCCGACGCTCGTCGGGCTTGGTGTATTCGGGATTGCGCTCGGTTACAAGGAACTCGACGACCGCGACGACTCGTCCGCCTCGGCGTCCCTCGAAGCTTACGCCGCACCCAAGATGATGGCGTGATCCGCGCGGGCCGGCTGCAAGCCGCCGCAATTGCCGAACGCGAATGTTGTAAATTTCACTGAGGCTGTAACTGAATCCAGATTGTTAATTTGGATCTTTAGAAATTCATCATGCGGGAAGCTGCCGCGAATTCCGATTAGGTGATCATACGTTAAGCCCCGCTCGTGAAAGTGAGGATCGTTACTCGCCGACGCTGCGACGCGGGCGGCTGTTGATCTCGCGCGATGGTGAACAGAACATTGATGCGCCTGACATCCTCGGCCGCGATCGGCGTGTTGGTCAGCCGCGCGACGTCAAAGAACTTGCGCCAGCCATCGGCCCCAGCACGAGGCTTCGGTAATCTGGTTCTCCTCCTTTGCGAATAGCCTCGTAGAGCTTGCTGAACCCGGCGTAAGCGTCGGCCTGCATTCAATCCGGCACAGCCTCCGATGCTGCTCTAGATGCTCACCGACGATCCGGCGAATAAAAGAACACGGCCGCCGGCGGGTGTGGCCCGGCAAACCGACGGTCGTCGCGCTCAGAGATTCACGGCCCGCCGGTCCGGGTGTTGCCCTTGGCCGGGACCGGCAAACAAACTTCTCGGGCACGTGCTGGATCTTTCCGCTAGCGCGGAACGACCTCCTGCATCTCGGTCACGTCTTCTCCGATCTTGCCCAATCGGTTGTCGCCGCAACATGGGTAGGTCGCCAGGACCGGATAGACATTGCGCTTCCGCGCCAATGCTCCGGCAGCGGCCGGCGCGCCGGCTTGCGGCGCTCCAATGACGGCCCGGTCGGCCGTGCGCTCTGCGCCGTGGTCTCGGCCGCGGGTTCTCCTCCAGACAGGCGAGCTGCAGCTCGAACTGATCCATAGCGCTCTACGCTTTAAGGAGTGTCCGAATTGCTCGTGCTGTAGCTTCTTGGTCGTGAGCGAGAGCTTCTCGATCAGCAATGTCCGCGCCTCGGCCTCCCGCACTGGGCCGGGTGATTGTCACCACGCCATCGGCCAATGACGGCAAGAGAACTTGCGTCGCCTCGGAATTCGGGACACCCTCGCGGGCACAAAGCCCAATTGTTGCGGGCGGCTTCCTTCGGCTCGGGGCGAAATACCCGCCCCCAACCGAGCAGCAACGAATGCGAAAACACCGTATCGCCGCGCCGTCGCCGCGATCTGAGCGGCGAAAGCTTGCAACTTAAAACAGCAACTATGCCAAAATGCCGTCTCTCACTCAACGAGTAGCGCATTTCCTAACAACATGCATCGAGGACGAACTGGAGTGCAACAGACTGCGCAGTATCACTGAGCTGGAGATTATAGTTCAAAGAGCTGCCGGGGAAGATTGGAGAACGCTTGAGCTCCAGTGTGGGTAACTCGGAATGTTTCGCTAATCACGTACCCAAAGTCCTCATCCACCCAGTTCCCGAGCATAAGATGGAAGGTCATGTTCGGTTGTAATACGGTATGGTCACCTTCTTTGAGGCTAGCCGTTGACTCTAACCAGTCGATTCCGATCGGGTAACCACAGCGCGATTCCTTTATAAACCCCCGCTTTTTGAAGGTGGAATTGAACGCCGCAGCGACATCGCCACAGGTAGCACCGGGCTTTGCGGCGCCAAGGGCGGCTTCCAAACCCGCTACCTCGGCTTCGTGAATGCGTCGCAGGCGGTCTGAGGACTTTCCGATTGAAAATGTCCGCATTAAAGCCGAGACATAGCCATGGCGTTGACCGCCAAATTCCAAATTGATCTGAGAGCCGTTGCGGAACACATCTTCGCTCCAGGGGATGTGAGCCGTGGCAGAGCGCGGAGACGCGCACAGATAGAAACCTGACAGACCTGTTCCTGCCTTGCCATTGGCACCGCGCACCAGGGTCGCAATGATCTCAGCTGCGGCATCAGATTCTCTGAGGCCCGGACGGATGACCTCTTTTGCCCGCAACATCCCTGCGTCGGTGATTGCGGCAGCCTCCTTCATAACCGAAATTTCGAGATCAGACTTGACCAACCGGATCCAAGTTATGGCATTGCTAAAATCGACCATCTTCGCTTCCGGCATTTTGCTCTTAAACTTCTCAACCGTTTGTGACGCGAGCGACTTCGCCTCAAGCCCTAACCCGCCGCGGGCACAGTTGTGCTCGTGTAAGAAGTCAATGATGACGTCAAAACCGTCCATCTCGGGATGGCCTACCAAATTTTCCGAATACCCAATTACTCGACCGGTATCCATGAACATCTGATGGAGTGCAGCAGGGGCATCCATGCGACGCGTCAGGAAAGTGGGCTCGTCCTCCTTCAGCGAGACAACCAAGCCCTGAGGAACATATCCCGATTTAGCAGTGTAGCCGGTAAGATACGTGATGTTGGACGGACTGGTCACCACCAACACGTCAGTCTCGCGCCGCTTCATTTCCAATTTAACCGCGGAGAGACGTCGCAAATATTCATCCCGCGGGAAAGCCTGTGGTCCTTTTGGCATTGCCATGGCATCATTTCCTTCGAATTTAAGTAAGAGGTGGTATCTGCTCGGATAAGTCAGGACTTGGACGCGCTTGGAACGCAACCGATTGCGTTCGTCGTCAAGTCGCCGGTTCCGTCAGCATATGGGAAGCATTCAGCCTCGACCGTCGCCAGACGAAATAAAGAGCAACAAGCCAAAGCAAGGGCATGAGCGTCAGCAATGACCCCACTGCAGCGATCGTTGGGTCGATCTGCTGCTTGATGTTCTCCAGCAGCTTCAACGGGAGAGTCGTGACCGCAAACGCACTGACCAGCGAAGTTACAACGACCTCATCGAAAGAGTGCATGAAAGCGAACACAGCTCCGCCGATGATACCTGGTCGGATCAACGGAAGCGTCACTCTCGTAAATGTTCTCAGTGGTCCAGCCCGCATGCTTTGAGCTGCCTGCTCCAATGTTCTATCGAAGTTAGCTAAAGTGGCCGAGACGATGACAACAACAGAGGCGATGGCTCCGATGCTGTGCGCCAAGACAATGCCAGTCTTGGAGCCGAGCAGCCCGAGGTTGACCAAACCGAGATAGGCCGCAACTCCGACGACGATAACGGGTATGGTAATGGGCGTCAGGATCACCATGATCAGAAAGCTGCGTAGCCTCGAAGATGTGCGGCTAAGTCCGTATGCTGCCAGCGTACCAACTATGGTAGATGCAATAGTAGTCGCAATGCCAAGCTGGACGCTGGTCCAAAGAGCCCCGGTCCATGATGGGTCACCAAGAAACGACTGGTACCAGCGTAGTGAAAGGCTCGAGGGCGGGAATTCTAGAAACGCGGCACCGCTGAACGACATAATGATGACAATCAAGCCCGGGCATAGCAAATATACCAATACGGACAACATAAAGACGACACCAACGAGCTTCGACCAAGTACCGCCATGAGCGACTTGATAGAGATGGCTCGCCCAGCGCTTAGCGCGATAATGTGTGACGATCTCGTTGATATAGCGGGAGCCTTGGCCAAGTGAGGAAAATTGACTCAAACGAGCCCTATGCGATATCTGTGCGGGACGGCCTTGCACATCGGACAGGTTGAATCCGAATACAGAGAGCACGACCATGGCAATGGCTAATAGGATATAGGCTGAGGTGGCGATGGGCGCCAAGTCAAAGGTACTTTGAAATTGATCGGCGATAAAGCCTGAAAGCATAGCATCGCTCAAGCCGCCGAGGGCCTGTGGCGTGATATAGAAGCCGAGGCACCCTACAAAGACCAGCAAAGCGCCGCTTCGCACGCCGGGCAGGCTGAGCGGGAAGAACACGCGCCAGAAGGCGGCGAAGGGCCGCGCGCCCATGCTGCGGGCAGCCGCCATCAATGACTTGTCGATGCCCTGCATTGCGCTGAGCAGCGGCAGGATCATCATCGGCAGCATGATGTGCACCATGCCGATATAGACGCCTAGGCGGTTGTAGACGAGCGTCAGCGGACTGGAAATCACTCCAAGGTAGATAAGCAGATTGTTGATGAGTCCATGATCACCGAGAATCACGGTCCATGCATAGGTGCGTACCAAACCGCTGGTTAACCAAGGAATGAGCACCAATACCACGAGCGTGATGCGCAAACGCTGTGGGGCGGCCACGATCAGATAGGCGGTTGGGTAGCCGATGATAACGCAGATGGCCGTGACCACGACGCTCATCGTGACGGTTCGGAAAAGAATGACGACATCGGCCCGTTGCTCAAAAAACGCCTGATAGTTAACTAGGGAAAACGACGGCGCATTGAGGCTGGTCAGAAAGAGCTGAATGGTCGGTATTCCTACCACAACGAGCAGGATTGCGATTGCGGGAATGGTGAGTCCGGCAGGCATTCGTCCGAATTTCTGAAGCACTTCCACTGCGCCTTCCCTCGTAGCTTCTCAAGACTTGACGAAGCGGACATCGGACCGCAGCCAACCCAGGCATACTTCCTCGCCCGGTTTGAATGTCTGCTGTCCGGAGGCGACATGCTCGCGCACGATCACCATGCTGTTACCGACCCGCACTTGGTATTTGCGCAAGGGCCCGGCATAGATCATGTCGTCCACCTTGCCCGTGACGGACTGGCGCAGGTCCGCGTCGGCACGCTTCGGTGCCCCGGGAGCGGCAATGCAGACACGTTCCGGCCGGACCACAGCAACCGTGCCGGAAGGCTGCGCAGCGTCGGCTTCGACCTTGAAATCGCGGATTTCGAGGATGTTAGCTTCGCCGAGAAAGGTCGCTACGAAGCGCGTCGTAGGGCGGTCGTATAGGGCTTCGGGGGTGTCAGTCTGCTCAATCTGTCCAGCGCGCATGACGACGATGCGATCCGAAAGCGTGAGCGCCTCCTCTTGATCGTGCGTGACGCAAATGGTGGTCTTGCCGAATTCCCTGTGCAGGCTCTTAATTTCGCCCTGCATCTGCTCGCGAAGATTTCGGTCGAGTGCGCCAAGTGGCTCATCGAGCAGTAGAATCGGCGGATCGGCGATCAGTGCGCGGGCGAGCGCCACGCGTTGCTGCTGCCCGCCGCTCAATTGCGACGGCATACGATCGCCAAACTCAGCGAGACGCACGCGTTCGAGCATCCGGTCGACCCGCTTTACCCGGTCGGGGGCTTTCATGCCGCGCATTTCGAGCGGGAATTCAAGGTTACGGCGCACCGTCAGATGCGGAAACAGCGCGTAGTTCTGGAAGACGATACCTTGGTCGCGCCGGTAAGACGGCACTGCGGCCACCGACTTCCCGGAAATTAGGATATCTCCGTTGCTTGGCGCCACGAACCCTGCGAGCAGCATTAGAGCCGTGGTCTTACCCGAACCGCTAGGACCTAGTATGGTTACAAACTCGCCTTGTCCAACTGTGAGCGACACGCCTTTAACTGCAGCAATTCGCGCGTACATCTTGGTGACATGACGAAATTCAATCTGCGCAGCTACGGGATTTTCATTCAATGCCGTCTCCTTGGAGGAAAATTGGGTGACGTTTCCAAGATGCAAGTTCATCAGAGTTGCTCCAAAGACGGATGCGCGCGCATACCAATAATGGTGTGCGCCGAATATTGAAATCAGCGCGCCCCACTTAGCTAAGACCTTGCACGAAGCGCAGGTATCGTTAGAGAACGATCCACTTTTTCCAGCGCTGTTTTAGTTGATCTAGATTCGATAAACCGTCAGATCCGATCTCTGTGTACCACTTCGCGTTAGCTGGGTAGCTGCCAGCAGCATAATCAGGGTTGGTCGCAAGTTTGCGACCAATGTTATCAGGAATGCTCTTGTAGGCGTTGCGATTGCTTGGAGATTGAGCAAACAATTTGGCAAACGTGGCCTGACGGTCGGCACGGGCGGTCGACGCGATAAACTTTTGAGCGTTTTGCGCATTCGGGCTACCCTTTGGAATGATCCAGTAATCCCAGGTGAGCTTCACCTGGTTTCGTCCGATGTCGATCGGCACGCCAGCATCGATCAACGAATTTATTCGACCGTCGTAGGATTGGCCGAGGTCCGCAACGCCATCGCGCATTATCTGCAATATTTCAGCTCCACTTGCCCACCACTTTCGAATATGCGGCTTAATCCTATCCAGACTTGCAAAGACCCGATCGATGTCCATTGGGTATAGAGTATTCATAGGAACACCGTCCGCCAGGAGTGCCTCCTCAAACGGCCCTGGGATGCCAGCACCGGACATTAGTGAGCGCACCCCCGGAAACTTCTGCACGTCCCAGAACTCAGCCCAAGTGGTTGGCCGCTGCTTAGCGGTCGGCAACTTACCGGTGTTAACGAACATGTTTGTAGAATATATATAACTGGCAAACCCGAACGATTTCCGACAATAGTCAGGCACTGCGTCTAAGTCATTCTTATCGTAGTAAGAATAGTCTATTTTCTCAAGGAAATCGCCGGTCGCCAGAGTTTCCCCCAGCACCGCGCCGACTGTGCTGACGTCAATCGACACGGTATTGGTTTTCACCATCATACCGATTTGCGCCGCTCCGACATCCTGAAAAATGGGTGTCACTTTGATTCCAGTTTCCGCTTCGAACGGCTTTACGAAAGCGTTCACGATAGCATCGCCCCAGTTTCCGCCACTAGTCGCGACCCTCAATTCCCCTGCCGGTTGCGCCGATGCCAAACCCGTGACGTTCGACAGCGCGCCCGCCGCGATGGCCGACGAAGTTACCTGCACTAAGCGTCTGCGGCTAATCACAAAGCTCATTGGTTGTCCCTCCTTCGTTATCTGAGCACCGGGGCTCAATAAGATATATTGAACGTATGTACGCATACATCGGCAGCCCTTTTCTTTCCTTATTCACAGAGAAGAAGCAGGAATCCTGCGTCTTTTTGGTAAGTAGAGAAGATATCCTGAGCTTGTGGGACCGCATTGGTTGCGTAGGCGTTGGAGTACCCGGAGCCGTCTAGCGGAGCGTTCAAAGGGAGGGATCATGAGCTTTAGAGCAACTGCGGCCAGCGCCGCGCATGAGCCCAACCCGTCATTCGGCGTGGAGGTCTGAGATAACAGTCCTCGTTGCCTCAGGACATCTACTGCGCGCATTGCCTCCTCAGTAGAGGTGCCCGTAGTGAACGATGCAACGTCAGCTCCCTTCATAGGGATGCGCGCCTCATTGAGGCGCATGGATCATTTGCAGGAAACAGACGAGGTAGTCCCTACGCAGCATTCGGACCTACCCAGGACCGTCGATGGAGTTCGCCACGCTGAAAACACTCTCGACACCCGTCGCGTTCCCCGTCTTCAGGACGGTAAAATTGCGCAGCACAACAACGTCAATATTGCTTGGCGATTGGGCCTGCCATGAACGGCCATGGACGGTTCTCGGCGTCCATAGACAGGTCGGAGACTTCGATCTTGGCTGCCGCGGCAATTCAGGACAGTGCATGAAGAACTGGATGCGCCAGTTACCGGCTACATCCCCGAGCTCAAGGCAGCGCCTACGAGGGCGTAACCATCCACGATATTTTGACAATCACCTCGAGCGTGAAGTGGACTGAGACCGTTCCCGCGCCAGGATTGCGGCCCCCATTCGGACTTTACGAACGCGTAACAGTGGGAGCCCTGGCGCTATCCTGGAGTCATTCCCATTGTCTCTTACATGCGTCGCCTGCCTGGCGGATTATCAGCCGGGCCACCAAGCTCGTCTACATCCTGCGATGCTGAGCTTGCCGAGTGGCAATCGCCAACGCTGTCGGTAATTCGTTGTCAGAGTACCACTCAGAAGCTTTGGCAGACCTGCTTGATGGAAACGGACGTTCCGAAGGATGGATCGGTACGAGCACGAGTACGGCGGCTCGAGCATAGTTGCGGTCCAGTGAAATGGCCTTGGCGGTGAATCGATTTACAAGCCACTACGCGGGCAGCAACTGCCGCTCCGCGGTGGACTGCGCGAGCTAGAGGTCTTTTGCGCAGAAGGCAGTGCGAACTACCGAACAAGGCCTTCCTTCTTGCTTCGATAAACAAGCTAACGGACTCCAAAAGCGTTACTTGTTTGAAGCGAGGGTCTTCAGCCACAACATTCAAATTGCTCTTCTTGTCTCAGCTACGCACGATGCCGAGTCGCCTTTGCTGCGCCTCTTGTCTCTCGAGAGGAGTATGTTGCAGGTCGGGTTGTGGACTCAAATGCGTATGCGTGCGCCAACAGTTCAGCCTCACTCCACATTCTGCCCCACAAAGATTAAACCGAACGGTGAGCTCGACGCGCAGTAGCCCGCAAGAACGGTGATCGCCGGGCCAGCAAGGTTGATTCTGTCGGCGGTTGTCGCACGAACGTCTTCCGTATCGTGCAGCAAGTTCCCCCGATCGATACAAGGGGTATCGTCCACGTCTTGCTCCAAATTTTTCTTGACGAAACCGTTAAGAGTAGCTCTGAGCCATCGCGGACAGACCGCGACCTCGCGCCGTGAGCTGCACGCCGGCTTTGGCATCTTCCTTAATCGTTTCGGTGTCTTTCTCAGCGATCATTGTCGTGGCTGCATAGATGTTGGCTGAGGGCACGAACGGCATGATGCAGGCATCAATTACGCGCAGCCCTGCAATGCCGTGCCCATAACCGGTCATCGAAGAAGGGCTGGAACGTCGATGACGTGCAGATCACGTTCTCGCGCCAATAGCAAAGCGAACAGGGATTCGGTCCCACCACTACTCTGCCCCTTATCAGAAATGCTCCTAGCAATACGCTGCACGTTGAGCCGCCGTTGCTTTGACGTCGGCCAAAATCATGTCGGACGCCTTTTCCGCGATCATGATCGTCGGCGCATTCGTGTGGCCACGTACATTCGACGGCATGATCGACGCATCCACCACGCGCAGTCCGACAACCCCTCGCACGCGCAGCCGGGGATCGACGACTGCGTCCGGCCCGAGCCCCATTGCGCAGCTTCCCACCGGATGTAGGACGGCCGCGCCACGGCCACGTACATCTTCCACCAACTGCTCATCCGTTGTGAGCGAGGGGCCAGGCAGGACTTCCTCCACAACAAGATCTTTCAACGCATCCTGACAGGCGATTTTGCGCGCGGTCCGAATACCAGCGATGATCGCCTGGTTGTCAGACGCGCTACGCTGGAAGTTAAAGCGGATTTCCGGCTGAACCAGCGGGTCGCGGCTTTTCAGCCGTACCGTGCCGCGGCCCTCCGGCCGCAAATGCTGCACGCCCATGCCGAATGTTGGGAACGGATGCGGAATCATTTTCCCCCGCGAGTTGCGCATCGTGCTATATGCTCTCATGATTAATTCTAGATCGGGACGGTCTAGTCTCGGATCGCTGCGGAAAAATGTGCCGACATGGATACCAGTTTGGGCCAACGGTCCGGCACGATGGGAGATGTATTTCAGGCCCGCCACAAGTTGATGCGGAACGCTGCCGCGGAGGTGGTTCATAGACAGCTTGCGGTTAATTCGCCAAGCGCACGAGATGCCGAAGTGCTCCTGCAAGTTCGAGCCGACGCCCGGTAAGTCATGAAGGACAGGGACCCCCATATCCTGCAGGTGCTGGCCAGGGCCGACTCCCGTTAACAGCAAAAGCTGCGGCGAGCCATAGGCGCCGCCGGAGGCAATGACCTCGCCGTTGGCATAGACCCTAGACAATCCGTCGGAAGACCGGAATTCGACCCCGACCGCATTGCCGTGTTCGATTAGGACACGTGTCGCGTGAGCTTCCGTCAAAATTGTAAGGTTTTTCCTATTTCGTGCAGGCCGCAAATATGCCGTCGCCGTGCTCCAACGACGGCCATCCTTCAGCGTGGTCTGAAAGTAACCCGCGCCGTCCTGCTGGGCGCCGTTAAAGTCTGGGTTATGCGGAATGCCAGCCTGCATGCAGGCTTTGAGTAGCAATTTGGCGAGCTCTCGCTCGGGCTGATTCGAAACATGCAACGGGCCACCAACCCCATGGAATTCATCCGCGCCGCGTTCGTTGTCCTCGGCTTTGCGAAAATACGGCAGGACGGATTCGTAGTCCCAGCCCTCGCAGCCCAACCGTCTCCAATCATCAAAATCGGCGGGGTTGCCCCTTATGTAGAGCATTCCGTTGATGGAACTTGTGCCGCCGAGGACCTTACCTCTCGGCTGGAACATGACGCGATTATTTAGGGCTGGCTCGGGCTCGCTTTGCGACAGCCAGTTGATGCGCGAATCGCCAAAGGTTTTTGCATAGCCGACGGGTATATGAATCCATGGGCTGCTATCTCTGCCTCCCGCTTCGAGCAGCAGAACGGAATATCGGCCGGATTCAGACAACCGCGCCGCCAGAACACAGCCTGCGGAGCCCGCGCCGATAACAATAAAATCGTAAGTGCTGCCGGATTGCATTGCTGATTAGATCTTTCTGACGTCGAAGGGCAGGATTAGGACAGATGAAGCCGGTAGAAATCGGCAGCCGTCTTCGAGAACAGCGCATCCTTCTCGTTCTCGGAATATTGCGCAGCAATCCGCTTAAAGGCATTGAAAATCACTTGATAGCTGCACTGGCCCTTGTCAGGCAGGAAATTGCTCTCGAACATGCATCGGGTCCTTCGGCGTGTAAGTGGCTTGTAGAGGCGCGAGTGCTGCTCGTGGTCATGGACATTCAGTCCTAGTTGGGAAACCTCAGAGTGCCTGTGCGGGCACGACCGCATATGAGTACCCGATGTCACGCGCCACCCTGGCATCTTCTTTGATCATGTGCGCGCCCTTCTCGGCGATCATCATCGTGGCTGCATAGGTGTTGCCCGAGGGCACAGTCGGCATGATCGAGGCATCAATCACGCGCAGGCCTGCAATGCCGTGCACCCGCAGGCGGTCATCGACCACCGCCATCGGACCGTTGCCCATCTTGCAGGTGCCGACGGGATGGCAGGCCCCCCTCCCAGCGCGGCGCGCATAGTCGAGCCAGGCGTCGTAGCTTTGCACCTGGTCGCCGGGATGCTTCTCGAAGGCGACGTATTTCGCGATCGCGGGATGCTTCATGATCCTTCGGATGATCTGAATGCCGGCGACGGTGCAGTCGCGATCGGTCTGCGTGGCCAGAAAGTTCGGCCGGATCGCGGGCTCGGCGTCGGGCGCGATCGACTTGATGTGGATCGAGCCGCGCGACTCGGGCCGGCACTGGCACACCGCGACGCCCACGCCAGGCTCCTTCTCGAGTTCGATTCGCGGCCATGACGCTGCGTTGGTGGCGCGCGACATAAAGATCTGCGCGTCGGGGGTCGGCAGATCCGGCCGCGTGCGCACAAACCCGAACACCGGGCCCGCGGTGCCCAGGAGCGCGCCGGTACCGGTCATGTAGTAGCGCACGATTTCGCGGAGCAGGCTCAGTCCGCGCGTCTGTTCGTTAAGCGTGATCGGCTGATTGACCCGGTGTGACGCGCCCACAAAGAAGTGAGTGCCGTAGTTCTCTCCGACACCGTTGAGCTCGTGGCGCACTTCGATGCCCAACTTCCGCAAGACGTCCAGCTGTCCAATGCCGGATCGCTCCAGCACGCCCGGCGACAGCAGCGTGCCACATGAGATGATTACTTCGCCGCCGCAGCGTGCTTCTCGCTGCTCGCCCTTACTGGTAAACGTGACACCGACCGCGCGCTTGCCCTCGAGCAAGACCTGACTCACGAGAGCACCGGTTTCCACGCGCAGGTTGGGTCGACTGCGAGCCGGGTCCAGATACGCCCGCACGGCCGACCAGCGTCGCCTGCCTTTAATCAACACCTGGTAGTAGCCGAAGCCTTCCTGGTCCCCATCGTTGTAGTCGGCGTTGCGCGGGAAGCCGCTGCCCACCGCAGCCTCGAGGAATGAGTCGCACAGCGGGTGGCGGCCCGTCGTGTCGCGCACGTTGAGCGGGCCGCCCCGGCCACGCGATGCGTCGCCCACACCCTCGTAGTTCTCGGCCTTTTTGAAGTAAGGCAGCACGTCCGCATACGACCAGCCGCGATTGCCGAGGGCGGCCCAGCTGTCGTAGTCGAGTGGCTGCCCGCGCACATAAAGCATACCGTTGATAGAGCTGCAGCCGCCCAGCCCCCGGCCGCTCGGCGAAGGACAACGTCGGCCGTTGATGCTGTCGTCCGGTTCCATCTGGAACTTGTAGTCGAACTTCTTGTGATTCAGCAACTTCGTAAATCCTGCAGGGATGTCGATCCACATTGACTTGTCAGGAGGTCCCGCTTCGAGCAGCAGCACATTGACGTTCGGGTCCTCGGTCAGACGGCCGGCCAACACGCAGCCGGCCGAGCCGCCGCCGACGATGATGTAATCCCAATGTGGCATGGGCCCTCTCCTCTCAGTTGCAAGTCAGCACATTGTGCGTGCCGATTCGCAGGAAACAGTTAGCGCAAGATCGCGTGGACCACTTTGGCGTCGAGCCCGTCGAAAAGTTGCCGCAGCGTTTAAGAGTGGCGGTCAGCTTCAATCTCCGCAGAATCCGTAGCAAGTAGGTGCAGCACTGAAGGGCGCGGACCCCCAGTGGTTCTCGGCGCAGTCGCCTTGAACTCACTTTGTTATGGATCATGACGTTCATCTTATTGATACTCGCCACTTGCCTTCTTCCGTCTCATTAACGGTGAAGTGACTGCCTCATAGGTCATATTTTCGAGGCCGATAACGACATCGATCACAGTGGGCCTTCCGCTGTTCAACGCCTCTTGCAAAGCGTCTGCGATCTTGTCCGGATCCTCCACCCGAATGCCATGGCAACCCATGGACCGGGCAATCGCCGAAAAATCGAAATCTGCGAATTTTGTAAATGCGCCCCGACCATGCAATACCCACCCAAGAGCGCTGTTGTTGAATACAATGGCAATGATCGAGATATCGTGTTCAATGGCCGTCATGAGGCCATTCATGGTCATTGCAAATCCCCCGTCGCCCGCCACCGCCACTACGACCTTTTCGGGATGGACGAGCTTGGCAGCCAGGGCCGCTGGAACCGCGAATCCCATCGGCCCGGCACCGGCCGCCATGAGAAATCCCCCAGCCTGCTTCACCTGATACAGATTGGTCATAAAAATCCGGTTCTCGCCCGCGTCGCAGGTCACGATAGACTCTGCAGGTAAGTGCTTGATCATCTCACCGATCACACGCTGGGCGTGGATAGGCTTCTCATTCGACTGGTAGGCCGGCTGATTGAAGTAGCCATGCTCTTTGCGGAGGCGCGAGACGCGCCCAGCCCCATCGTCGTTCCGACTGTCTGTCGTGCAAGCGGCAACGGCAGTTTTCATGTCGTGCATGACGATTGCCGCGTCGCCGATCAGCTGGAAATCAACCGGGAAGGTCCAGGCCGCATTCTTCGGTTCAATGTCGATCTGCGCATAGGTTTGACGCTCGGGATCGAGAAGGTCTGGATGTTCATTACAGGTGTCAGACGAGCCGAGCTTGGATCCAATTACCACGACAAAGTCGGAATCAGCGACGCAGGCGTTTGCTGCCGCAGTACCAAAAGTCCCAAAGACGCCGAGCGACAGCGCATGAGTTTCAGGGAAGCATCCCTTTCCTGATGCCGTGGTCACCACGGGAATATTCATCGCCTCCGCAAGCGCCTGAAGCTGCGTATAACTGTTGGCGATGCGCGCACCATTACCCGCGACGATCACCGGCTTGCTCGCGGCCCGGATCGCGGAGACCACCTTGGCCATTGCCTCCGCGTCCGCTCCCTGCGGGCGCGGAGGCAAATAGCGGGACGTGGGATAGATCCGTGGCATCGAATCGGGGCTGACCGTTCCGAGCAGCGCATCCCGTCCGAAGAGCACCGCGACGGGGCCCGCTTGACCAGCCACTGCATGCTTGATCGCCAGCTGAACTGCCTGGACTGCCGGAACAGGATTGAGAGCGCTGAATACTTCCTTCGAAACACTCTTGAAGCCGTTGCGAGCATCCCAGCCGCCATAATCGCCGGTACCGGATTGATACGGGGCGTGCATGTTGAACTGCGTCAGGTCCGAAAAGTCGCTTAGCAACAGCATCGGCGTACTGGACAGATACCCCTCTAAAATGCCGATCATTCCATTTCCCAGCACCCATGGTCCTTGTCCGAGCACCACACCTGGCAGCCTCTTGAGGCGGCCATAGACTTCGGCCATGACTCCCGCGAGCGACTCTTCGCGTACCAAGATCGTTCGTACCCTATTCTGGTGTCGTTCGAGCGCATTGAACAGCGTTCCGGTATGCCCGCCTGCCATACCGAAGACCATGTCAATACCCGCATCGATCAACACTCGTGCTATTAGATCGGCGGCAGTCGTTTCTGTCTCAAGCACGCGCGTCACAGTCATGTAAATTCTCCAACTAGTTAGATTTCGTGCGGGAAGGCCGGAGGGGATAGATCCGTGCCTCGGGCCGCGAGCCGCCCTTGGCATCTTCTTTGATCATGTCGGCTCCCTTCTCGGCGATCATAATCGTGGCCGCATTAGGTGTTGCCCGACGGCACGGTCGGCATGATCGAGGCATCAATCACGCGCCGGCCTGCAATGCCGTGCACCCGCAGCCGGTCATCGACCACCGCCATCCGATCATGACCCATTCTGCAAGTGCCGATAGATGGCCGTGCCCCCGGCCGGTGCGGCGCGCGTAGTCGAGCCATTCGTCGTAGCTTCGCACCTTGTCGCCAGGACGGTTCTCGAAGGCGATGTATTTGGCAATCGCAGGATGATTCATGATCTTGCGCCCGATCTGCATGCCGGCTACCGCGCAGTCACGGTCGGTCTCCGCCGAGAGAAAATTCGGCCCGATCGCGGGCTCGCTGCCAGGTACCGGGGACTTGATATGGATCGAGCCGCGCAGTAGAGGCCAGCCATCGCAGTGAGCCCTTTCTCGCAAGATGCGCTCGTTGTGGGCATGGTGGCAGCAGCGCCGATAGGAGTGAACCAGATCGCAGAAAAAGTCACCGGACGTAAGGTCGTTGCGCACGCGGGTGATAGCATCAATTCTGATCGTCGTTTTCTGCATAAAGTCCCGGATGGAGCACAGCAGGACGGCAAGGCCCTTTGGTCGAGTGCTTGGATGCATAAGGGTCGGAGCTGGACTGATCTGCTGAGCTCGCGTTTCAAAAGTTCTGGCGAAGACGCGCTATTTAAAATGAAGATTAGCGAAATACTGCGCAGTATCGCGCCAACATGCCGGAGATGATGCGGAAATTATGCAATCCCTCCCCTTTTGAAGCTGCTTTTCTGCATCGCCGCAGTCAGGTGATGGCCGGTTCTACGCTGGCTCATCCGTTGGTTGCTTTGTCGCTCGACACGTCAGTCAATGATTTCGACCCACTCTCCGTTAGTGAAAAGCACACTGAGAACGACGAGGTCGTTTCCACCCTCAATGAGACCTGTCAATCAACGGACATCTGGTTCGTCCTTTCTTAATTCGGCGCTGGCAATCTCCACCTCATGGCGAAGCTCTCGCTGACGTCATGAACAATCTCGCAGTAATGTCACTAAGGGAGCTACTCCCCGTCATAGTTGATTAGGAGTCCTGGGTTGGCGGACCGAGAGCCGCAATTACCTTGCGCGTACCTGTGACGCTTTCGCCAACCTCAATGTCCGCGGCTTGCGTTCCCATTTCCGTTTTCACTTAACCTGGATGCAACACTGCGATGAGAGCGGCGCGATGACGTTGATATAAAACACCGCTTGCCAATTCGAGTGATCCAGCTGGCCGAGCTTTCGAGCGCCTGGGTGATAACCTGCATTATTGATCAACAGGTCGACCTGCCGCCTTAGCTTGGTGCAGCTCACGTTGAGTTGCTGTCTTGAACATTCAACACTAACGACTCACCACCATAGTCGAAGGCTTGAACCGCGTCGTCCGGCCACCATGAAGCCGCAATGACGCGCCAGCCGACTTCCCGGTACTGCCGCACAAACTCCAGGCCCAAGCCCCTATCGGCTCCGGTCACAAGAACCCATCGCCTTCGCTACATCGAAATGAAAAAGCAGAAGCAATTCTTCGCCGCCGGGACGCACACAACGAGGTTATCATTGAAGCGCTTCGTGCTGGCAGCTTGGCTTCCATTATTGACCTTCGTGAGCTCAAGTCTGATCTGCTACAGGAAGTACTGGCCCAAGCGCGAACTTAGCAATCCAGACCGGCGCAATGGAATCACTTTGAACCGGTTTCCGATTCTTTCGCTAGCTCGTCCATTACTTGCTTGGTTGCTCGATACGCCAAGTCAACAATCTCATCTATCTCGCTTTCGGACACGACGAGGGGTGGGGCAAAACCAAGAATGTCCCCGTGCGGCATCGGTCGAGCAATAAGTCCCCGATCACGAGCCGCCTTCGAAATGCGAACACCGACCTTGAGCTGCGCATCGAATCGGCGCTTCGTCTGGCGATCCGCAACAAACTCGATTGCGCCAAGTAAGCCCACGCCTCTAACTTCGCCGACGATTTCCAACTGCGAAAATCGTTCCTTAAGTCGCTTTTGGAAATGCGATCCGACGATCCTCGCCCGGTCGCTTAATCGCTCGTCTTCGACGATATCGAGGACTGCGTTCGCAGCCGCGGCCGCGATGGGGTGACCGGAGTACGTATATCCATGCGAAAATGCCCCAACTCGGTCCGCAGCCTCCTCCATAACCGCGTACACCTTCTCTCCGACAATCGCTCCCGAGAGGGGCATGTAACCGGACGTCAACCCTTTTGCGACTGTCACCAAGTCTGGCTCAATCTCGTAAAGTGTGCTGCCGAAGTCCGCACCCGTCCGACCGAAACCACAAATTACCTCGTCAGCGATCAGAAGAACGTCATAGCGCTTGAGGACGGCCTGAATTTCGCGCCAGTAACCCGTAGGAGGCGGAGTAATCCCCCCGGTACCCAACACCGGCTCAGCAATGAAGGCGCCAATCGTTTCCGGCCCCTCTCTGACGATAAGCTCTTCGAGTTCCGCTGCGCGGCGGTGAGAAAAGGACTCTTCCGTTTCGCCTGGCTCTGCACCCCAATAGAAGTGCGGTGCACCAGTGTGCAAGATACCTGAGAAAGGGAGGTCCATATGATCATGGTAGAAAGACATACCGGTCATAGAACCGGAAATTACTGAGCACCCATGGTAGCCTCGCTCGCGCGAGATGATCTTTTTTTTCTTAGGCTGGCCACGGAGATTATTGTAGTACCAGACGAGCTTAGCCTGTGTTTCGTTAGCGTCTGATCCGGACAGCCCGAAGAAGACTTTGCTTGGATTGCCGGGCGCCATTCGCACGAGACGATCCGACAGTATCGCTAGCTCTTCCGTCGTGTGCGCCGCATATGTGTGGTAGTATGCCAGCTTATAAGCCTGCCGCGCGATCGCCTCTGCCACTTCGGTCCTACCGTATCCAATATTGACACAGTACAAGCCAGCAAAGCCGTCGATGTAACTACGGCCCTGCGCGTCGTTGATTCGGATGCCTTTGCCGCCAGTAACGATCGTTGGGTCACCAATCTTGCCAGTGGCGAACTCCTTGAGCTGAGTGAAGGGATGCAGAACACTCGAGCGATCTCGTTCAGCGATGGTTTTGATATCAATCATTCCAATTCTCCTAACCCGCCAAATCGCCGAAACAGACGTATTTTAGCTCCATGTATTCCGCTAAGCCATGCCGCGACCCCTCGCGACCAAGTCCGGATTGCTTCCACCCCCCGAAGGGAATGGATGGGCCCGTGAATGACGCTGTATTGATGCCGAGCATGCCGCACTCGATTTGCTCAGAAAGTCGGAGCGCTCGACGTAGGCTGTCCGTGTAAATGTATCCCGCCAGTCCCATCTCATTAGCATTTGCCCGGGCAGTGACCTCTTCTTCTGAATCGAACGGAAGTACAGCAGCCACAGGCCCAAACGTCTCCTCATGAGCGATCAGCATTCCTTCAGTGACATCGCTTAGCAGCGCGGGAGGAACGAAGTTCGGACCTAGACTGACGCCCTGGTTGGTGGAAAACAGGCGCGCCCCTTTTTTCACTGCATCATCGATTTGGGCCCTGCATTTGTTGGCGACCGGCAACTTCGTCATGGGGCCAATGTCTGTTGTAGGATCCAGACCGTGACCCACTTTCAGTTGAGCAACAGCCGCAGCAAACGCATCGACAAAGGCACCATAGATACCCCTTTGTACGTAGAAACGGTTCGCGGCCAGACAGTCCTGACCAGATGTCGAAAATTTTGCCGCGATTGCCCCTTTGACAGCCCTATCAACATCGACATCGTCAAAGATGAGGAAGGGGGCGTGCCCGCCGAGTTCGAGCGACACCTTCTTTACAGTCTGGGCCGCACCTTCAAGAAGTAGACGACCAACCTGGGTAGAACCCGTAAAGGAAAGAGCGCGTACCCTTGTATCGCGCAACAGCGGCGCGGAAAGTTCGATGGGATTGCCGACTAGGATTTGAAATACGCCGCGCGGCACCCCGGCCTCTTCGGCTAATCTGGCCACGGCGAGAGCCGAAAGCGGCGTCTCGGGAGCGGGCTTCACGATGATGGGACAACCGGCCGCGAGAGCCGCTCCCGCCTTTCGCGTGATCATCGCGACAGGAAAATTCCACGGCGTAATGGCCGCCGCCACCCCGATTGGCTGCATCCGAACTTGAAGCAGAGTTTCGGGCTTGTGGCTGGGGATCGTCTCCCCGTATGCACGCTCTCCCTCTGCAGCAAACCACTCGAGAAATCCGGCACCGTACGCAATTTCGTGACGCGCCTCAGCGAGCGGCTTGCCCTGCTCGCTGGTCACCAGAATGGCGAGCTCTTCCGAATGGTCGAGCATTAATGAAGCCCAAGACCTAAGAATCGCCCCCCGCCTGGCGGGCAGCAGAGCACGCCATGCAGCAAACGACCGTTCAGCTGCCGCGATCGCTCGATCCATATCGGCGGCTGAGCAACGGGCAATCTCAGCGATCTCTTCCCCAGTAGCAGGATCGACAACTATGTCTCTTTGCTCGCCTACTATCCATCGGCCGTCGACGAGCGCAGCCCCGGCCACAAAATCGCGACGACGCAGATTTTGCAGATGTGTGGGAGCAAGCCCGACCAAATCCGAGCTTTTGTGGCGAACCGTCTGGTGGACCATTTGAAAGTCCCGCGTGGTCATTTGTTGAAATTTCCTGAGCAATCAGGATACTGATGTCGCAAACAGATTTGCATCGCATTTCCCCGCCGTTCGGAGGATTTCCTGCGTGACGCAGGCATTCTTCGGCGACATGCAGCTGAAGGCTGGAGCCGATTATGCAATATGACCGAATAGACGCCCGGATCCTCGAGATCGTGCAAAAGAACAACCGCTTAACTTCCGAGGTGATCGGGGCAATGGCGGGGCTTTCAGCTACGGCCTGTCAACGCCGATTGAAGAGACTCCGGTCAGAAAGAATTATCGAGGCGGATGTCTCAATTGTTTCGGCAAAGGCGGTTGGAAGACCGATTCAAATGCTCGTGCTAGTGAGCCTAGAGCGTGAGCGTTCAGACATCATCGACAGGTTCAAGAAGGCGATCAAATCGTCCGCTGAAGTGGTCAACGGATTTTACGTGACTGGCGACGCCGATTTTGTTCTCTATATTACCGCGCGGACAATGGAGGACTACGAGCAGTTCACCCGACGGTTCTTCTATGAGAACTCGGACATTAAGGGCTTCAAGACAATGGTCATAATGGACCGTGTAAAGGCAGGCTTTGCCGTCCCAATTGAAGTTCCGGCCGAGCGATGATAGGCGCGCCTAGCCTAGACGGCGCTTACGCTGCCTGTAATGCTGATCGCGATGCCAGCTGGTGCCATCGCCAACATGCATCATCGGCGCGTTGATTGCTCTATCGATTGGCTTTGCGGCGCAAGGACGCTAGCCGTGCCCGACTCCTGGGTCTCACTTCGCGAATCTTTTTGCCTGGGGCAGCGTGGGTGATGCCGTGGGTGCTGTTTCGCATTGCTTACAGCTGTCGGGCTCCACGGTGGGTGGCGGGACGATCGCTCGCGGCATATCAGGCGGTGAGCTCCGGCAGGGCATGGGGTGAGTTTGCGTCAATCCTATGCGCGGGTGGGCAAGTTCGCCCTGATCGAGCATCAGCGCCACGCCCACGCCAAGCAGTTCAAGCGCGCCAACCGGGCGCTCAAGACGCTGCGAACCTATCTCTGCCGTGTGATCCGCGACATCGCCCGCAAGATCGACGGTAACGGCGGGCTCGAAGCGGCGTTCGCAAAGCTGCTGGCGCTGGCGCGGCGCGTGGGCAGCAGCAGCAGCGTCAGCGTGGGCCGAATGTCTATTCCCTGCATGCGCCGGAGGTCGAGTGCATCGGCAAGGGCAAGGCCCATCGGCCTTACGAGTTCGGCGTCAAGGTCTCCGTTGCGACCACGATCGGCCACGCAAAGGGCGGTCAGTTCGTCACCCATGTGAAGTCACTGCCCGGCAATCCCTATGACGGTCACACGCTGGCCTCCGTGATTCGGGACATGAAGGCGCTCTTCGGCAACATCATCGCGCGCCTCCTCGCCGACACGGGATATCGCGGCCACAACGCGCCGCCCGATTACAAGTTCAGGATCTTCATCTCCGGCCAGAAGCGAGGGGGTGACGCCCAAGATCAAGCGTGAACTACGCCGCAGGTCGGCTGTCGAGCCCGTCATCGGCCATCTCAAAGCCGAGCACCGCATGGGCAGGGGCCTGAACTCTCGACCAGGACCTTGTCCCCTTCATGGAATTACTCGAAGAGAACAGCGTATCAGAGCAGGAAGAAGCTTGCCAAAGGCGGGCTGGCTTATCCAAGCGACTATGAGAAAGTTGGTTGCCGGGAGGCGCTCTACTCATCCAAAATGCCAGCAGACTGGCCGGCATTGAACGAGAGCCAGAAGGCAGCTGTCCCCGAGGTCGAGGTCGGCTTCAGCCCCGTCAGTTCCTCGATCAGACGCAGCCGGTAGACGAGCGTCTGCCGATGAATGCCCAACTTGCCAGCCGTTACCTTCCAGCTTCCGTCGTTGGCGAGAAACGTGGCCAGCGTTTGCAAGAGCGAGGCATCGTTCTCTCGGTCATACGCAACGAGAGGGCCCAGATATCGATCAACTAGCCCGCGAGCTTCGGCCAGCGTCTTGGGCGCCAGTGCGGAGGCGGTCACGGTTGTCCCGTACCTGACCAGCCGCACCTGGCTTTCGCGCGCCCGCGCGAGCGAGAGCCGAACTTGATTGACGCTCCAGGAAATCAGTGCCGATGATCGGTCTACTGACGCCTGCTTTCGACTCCGCGCCCAGGGCATTTACCATACTCAGAATGAGATCTTCCCGATCGAGTGTAACCGCGATGACGATATCCTCGTGGAGAAACAATGGGCTGATCGAACGCAAGTCGGGCGCATGGTGGATCTCATGAACCCCCCACGTCGGACAGCTGGCTGGATCGATGGCAAGACTAACCAGCGATCCGTGCAGGCCGCGCCGCTCCAGCACTGCGCGCGCGGCGGCGAAATCGACTGCGCCCTTCAGGAAGTCGCGCAGGAGGATCTCTCCTTCCACTCGGCGATGATCTCGCTCGATCGCTTGTTGTTCAAGCTCGACGCCCACAAGACCTGCCAGATAGTGGACCAGCAGCGGATCAATGATCTTGTTTTCCTTGCAATGCCGTACCTTCAAGGTCGCGCGGCCACGCCCTGCGATTTCCACTGTTTCCGATCTACCACCGCGCACCGGTGGTTCACCCGACGAGGCAATCAAATGACTGCTTGTCAGATCCAAAATTTCTACGTGCCAACCCTGACGTCTGCCGAGAGTTGCGAGCCGATTTCGAAATCGGTCCCCTCGCGGAGCGCGGAAGTATACGACTGAAATAGCCGTTGACTTGATTCGAGCCGGTTTCGCTCCGACTGAAGTGCGCTCTCGATAACCCTTCGCGCGAGCTGATGAACTCGAGTTCGAAGCTTGCCTCGAGCACGGGAAACTTGCGCTCGTCTGCGGCGGTCAGCATTCGATCCGTATCCGAGGAGCATCGTCCCGCGCCGCGACCACAAGAGCACTTACGTTGATGTCTGCCAGACGGTTGAGCCAGTCCGCTTGCTCGACCGAGTTCGTCGGAATGCCGGCACCTGTCGTCATCACCAGGTCGCCGGCGGTGACCCACCGCCAGGGGTCACGCAGGTCGCAGGCGTGCGCCCATGTCACAAGGCGACCGCCACTCGCGGCGCCAGCCCGGAAGGCGAGGCCGAGAGCATCGATAGCAACAAGGCCATTCACTGTGATCATCCGAGGGTGTCACCTTCCCATTGGTCGACCTGTTGTCTCAGACAATTGTACAACATTCGAGTCGTTGCTTGTCGAAGTGCGCCATGGACGCACCGCTCAGGGCGCCTTACGGCCTTACGAGACTATTCACGCCTCGAAGGTTGGACGTTCCATATGACATTTAATCACGGCCTTACGGTCCTTCCCAATGTTCCGCTCTGGCACGAAGAGACCGGGCTTCGGACTGCGCTGTACTGCGACATCGATGCCGACGTTGCGATTGTCGGTGGAGGCTATACGGGTTTGTGGACCGCCTACTACCTGTTGAAAGCCGACCCGACCCTGAACGTCGTGATCATCGAGCGGGAGCATGTCGGGTACGGCGCCTCCGGGCGCAACGGTGGATGGGCGTCCGCAATCTTCCCACTCTCGCTGCAGCACGTCGCCAAATCTTCCTCCACGCGGCCGCGCTCTCGCTTCAGTCGGCCATGAACGACACAGTCGACGAGATCGGCCATGTCTTGCGTGACGAAGGCATCGATGCCGACTACACTAAACAGGGATTTCTCTCGCTGGCCAGGTCGTCGGCGCAGGTCAGCCGCGCCCGGGCCGCCGTCCGCGCGTCCGAGGCGTTTGGCCTGCCTAACCAGTGGCGGCTGATGGATGGCCGAGAAGCTACCGCATTGGTGGCGGCCGAGGGATGCGTCGGTGCGCTCTACACCGATCATTGCGCGGTTGTACACCCCGGCCGTCTCGTGCGCGGCCTCGCGCGGGTCGTCGAGGCCCTCGGCGCTTGCATCTACGAGAGAACTCCCGCGACGAGCTTCTCGAAGAACAACATCACCACCCCTGGCGGCAGCGTTCGCGCCCCCGTCGTTGTTCGCGCGACCGAGGGATTTACGACGCAGTTTAAAGAGTACCGCCGTGCCCTCATCCCGCTGTACTCGCTCGTCCTCGCAACCGAACCTCTCTCGGAGCGCTTGCGAACGGAGTTAAACCTCAACCATCGTATGGCTTTCAACGATATGCGCCACCTGCGGGTTTATGCCCAGGTGACAGCCGACGGCCGGCTGGTTTTCGGCGGTAGAGGTGCGCCATATCACTTCGGTTCGAAGGTTTCCTCGCAGTACGACCTCGTAGATGACGTGCACGAGAAAATTCAAGCTACCATGACGGAGTTCTTTCCCGCCCTGAGCGGAGTGCGGGTGACCCATCGGTGGGGCTGTGCACTTGCGGTTCCGCGCGACTGGCACCCGTCCGTCGGTCTGGATCGCAAGACCGGCGTGGCATGGGCAGGTCAGTATGTCGGAGACGGCGTCGCGACGAGCAATCTTGCAGGACGCATCCTGCGCAACCTGATCCTCTTGCGCGACGAAGAGATCAACCATCTGCCGATCGTCAATCACCGTTCGCCGCAATGGGAGCCCGAGCCCTTCCGTTGGCTCGGCGTAAATCTTGGCCACTATGCGGCAGGTATCGGAGACGCCGAGGAGCGCCTCGCAAAGCGCCCTTCCCGCGTCGCGGGCGTGCTCGAGTCGTTGACCGGCGCTCACTGACGACATCAGTTACAGAACCCAAAGGAGATCCGAATGACCGCCATGACACTTATCAAGGGCGTCGACGTTACTTCCGGCCATCTTCCACCCGCTGGTCAGCGTCCCGGGGCCGACAAGGGCGATCCGCAACTCGGCTTGCTCAAGATTGCTCCGAATGCCAAAGGCAACATCAGCATCTGGGAATGCCAGCCCGGCGGGTGGCCCATAAACGATCGTCCTGACACTGAAGTGGCCTTCATTCTGTCGGGCAAGGCAATCATCACTGACGAAGCCACTAGCAAGGCCAACGCCGTCACTGCAGGCGATTTTGTGGTCTTGCCTCCGGGCTGGACCGGCCGTTGGGATGTGATCGAAACGATCCGCAAGGTCTACGCCATCTACTAACGCCTGGTTACACCACGTCCGGAAGACGCCGGATGATCGCGGAGTGCGCGGCTTGCGCGCGCTCCCCGATATGGTGTCGAAAGGACGGGTCAGACGCTCCAGCTTTTGGAAGCATCGTGGGTCGTGACGATAGGATCAAAAGCCAAGTCGTATGATCGCCATCAAGCCATCTGGCGTCGGCCTGCCAAGACGGCAGCGCTCTCCGTTGAGGCCGCCCCGCATTGGCGCAAGCTGAGAGGCCGCCTGAACACAGCAATGGGTGAAATTCTCGGGCTGATCCGCCCCTCATCTTTACTGCCAGCTAAAAGACGAACGGACCCTTTGTCAAATGTGAAATTCTTGGAGTATATTTCACAGACATTAACACACGGCGGTTACATTCCACCTCACCATGGCAGCAGGTCTGAAGGGGCACGCCGAAGAGGTTTAGACGGTCCGATCCTTTAAAGTTCGGCAACCTCTCCGCTGCCTGTCGAAACACGCCAGGCGGCACCGCACGGTCGCCAACTTCATGCACATTGCGAAGCTGGATTGGATGCGGGCCACGTGTGGCAGCCGCGACAGTTCGCTGCGGTGGACGCGCTCGTAATCCTCGATATCGCACACAAGGACAATCGCGAGATAGTCGTCGCTACCAGACATCAGAACGGTGCCGCTCTGAAGCGTTACAGCGGCGGTCGCGGCCTGCTGCTCGGCGGCGTTCCCGGCGTCAGCCCGGCAAGAGTTGCCGTTATCGGTGGCGGCATGGTCGGAACGCACGCGGCACGCATGGCAGCAGGTCTCGGCGCTGAGGTTTCGCTGCTCGACCGCTCGATACGCAGGCTGCGCGAGCTTGATGAACTGTTCGAAGGTCGCGTCCGCACGCGATATTCGACGATGCAGGCGATCCAGGACGAGGTATTCGCTGCCGACGTCGTCATCGGAACGGTCCTTGTGCCGGGCGCAAGCGCCCCCAAGTTGGTCACCCGAGCGATGCTGAGCAAGATGCAAAAGGGCGCAGTGCTGGTTGACGTCGCCATCGACCAGGGTGGCTGCTTCGAAACATCGCATGCGACTACGCACGCGGATCCGACATACGAAGTCGGAGGAATCATCCACTATTGCGTTGCGAATATGCCCGGCGCCGTCCTGCTGACGTCGAGCCATGCCTTGAACAATGCGACCTTGCCGTTCGGGCTCGCGCTGGCTGCCAAGGGCATTGCCGCGGTGCGCGACAATCCGCACCTTCTGGCCGGCCTCAACGTACTTGCCGGCCGGATCGTCAACAAGGCGGTCGCGGACAGCCTCGGCATGAACCACACCCCGTTTGCGGCATGACGTGACGCTGGCGTCCAACTCGTTTCCTCCCTGACTTGGGCCGCTCACCGGAGCGCCCATTTTTTATCAGTTACGGCGAGCATACCTATGAAAAAATTCGCGTCGACGGTTGGTTGATGCCGCCCTCCCGCCCACTTGGATCTCGTTGGAGCCGGCAAAGATCGAGACCTTGCGGCTGTTGAAGTAGCTAGATGCGATCTCGTTATCATTCCGGTCGACATCGCCTCGACGCTGTGGCAGCTCTGTGAGCCTTCTCGTTGAGAGCGCAGAGAGTCGGCTCTGAACATTGTTTCGCCGGAACTGTCACCTGAAGCGTTCCATCCAGCGGTAGACTAGCCGCGTCGCGGTCCTGCTGACAGCTTGATCTCGCCCAGGCGCTTCTGCGCGCGTCTGCGCAAAACACCGACGATGCCCATCGGCAAATAGTACACTGTGAGGATGAAGAGCAGTCCAAGCCATAACATCCACCGGTCGGGAGACAAGATTTGGCCGATGATCGGTATGGGGTCAAGCACGCCGCCCGCCGATTTTAGCAAGTCCTGCAGTACCCCTGGGCGACGAGAAACGCGGTCGCACCCAAAACGCTTCCGTAGAGGGTTCAGATACCGCCGATGATGACGATCATCAGGATGTCGAGCATGATTTGAACGAAAGTGACGCATCGGGTCCCGAATAGCGCAGCCACAGCGACAACATCACCCCGGCAAGACAAGCAAAAGCTGCCGCGACGATGTTCGAAATCGTGCGGAAGACGACGACGGGATAGCCGATCGCCTCAGCCCTAAATTCGTTATCCCGGATGGCCAGCAGGACGCGTCCGAACGGCGAGTTAACGATTCGAAGCAGTAAGAGCAACAAGACCAGGCTCGTCGCAAAGATCAGATAGTAGCAGAGTAACTTGCCATCTATGGTCAAACCGAAGACCTCCGAATCAAACAGGCGGAAGCTCGGCATCAAGGCCAGCGGCAGGCGGAAAATAATGCCGTCTTCCCCGCCTGTCACACTCGAGACTTGGATCGCAAGCGTCTGCACAGCCGCCGACAGGGCAAGCGTAATCATCGAGAAGAATATTGCCCGCACTCTCAACGAGAACAGGCCGATGGCCAGCGCGAGCACGCTTGATACCGCGATGGCCGTAAGGGTGCCAACGGCCACGGCTCCCCAACTAGGTCACATTCGTACGATTGCGATGCCGACGCCATAGGCGCCCACCCCGAAAAAGACGGTATGGGCGAAGCTGAAGATTCCGGTGTAGCCGAGCAACAGGTCGAAGCTTGCTGCCAGTACTGCGAATATCATGATCTTGACACAGATGCTGATCGCCTTGGCTCCTCCCAGCATGAACGGGCCAAGAAGGAGCATCAAAACAATTGCGACGAGCAGCACTACGAGGAACCGGCTCCCCGGCCGGTCCGTGGAAATCAGACGTGTCCGGTCAATGGAGGTGCTCATCGCACACCCGCCGAATACAACCCGTTTGGGCGCCACAGAAGAACTGCCGCCATGACAGCGATGTTCGAGAACAGGCGACTTTCGGCTCGATAAAGCTCGCGTAGTTCGTGGTAATGCCGACCAGGAGAGCGCCCAGGAGAGCGCCGCCCGTAGATCCAAGCCCGCCGATAATAATGACGATGAAGACCAGCACGCCCAGTTGGCTGCCGATCTGCGGTACGAGGGTCTGCTGATTGAGGCCCCACATCACGCCACCGAAGCCAGCCAGCGCGCAGCCCGACACGAAGGTAGCAACAAACAAGCGGCGCACGCGGTAGCCAAGCGCCTCGACCATTTCACGATCGTGAACACCCGCCCGTATCAAGAGCCCGACCTTCGTTTGAGTGAAGACGAAATATTGGCCGGCGAAAACAAGAGCTCCGACCAAGAAGGCGAAGGCCCGATAGCGCTCCACCGCGACATCGCCGAAGGCGAAGGCTCCGCTTAGGAACGGCGGCAACGTCACGCTGACTTGCTGTACTCCCCAGATGATCTTGATGATCTCTTCGCCGACGATCAGACCACCCGTCGTTAGCAGGATCTGCATCAGATGGTCGCCGTAAACCGGTTTGACCAACAATCGTTCGAAAATCAGCCCGGCTACTGCAGCTCCGACCGTGGCTGCTATTAACGCGAGAGCTATGACGAGCAGATTGTCGCCTAGGTAGGGTGAGACGACATAGCCGCTCAAGGCGACGAAAATCGTCGCCGACAAATAGGCACCTGCAGTGATGAAGATGCCCTGACCGAAGTTAAGAACGTCCATCAAGCCGAAGACGATCGTCATGCCGGAAGCGATGGTAAAGATGATCATCCCCATCGCCAGCCCGGCGATCGTCAGCGTGCACCATCTACTGGCACTGCCGATGGCGAAATAAGCCAGCCCCATCAGAAGCGGCAACAAGGCCAGGGGCATAGAGGCATCATATCGGAACGGTTCATGGGCATTACGCGAAACCTAGTTGTGATTTGAGTAGATCTTCGCGCTCGAAGTATTCCTTCGCCGGGCCGACGCGGACGATCTTTCCTGAATCGATGACCGCGACGTCGTCACCGACCTCACGAGCGAGATGCAAATTCTGCTCGACTAGCAGAATGCTCGCACCGCTTTCCTTGAGCTTGATCATAGCACCTGCCATGTTGTCGATGATCGCTGGGCGCCAGCCCCTTGCTCGGCTCGTCGATCAGAAGCATCTCGCGTGGCTCCACAATCGCACGTGCCATTGCTACCATCTGCTTCTGGCCGCCTGAGAGTTTGCCTGCAGGCCGGTTCCAGAATTTCTGCACAGCGGGAAACAGCTGGAAGATCCATTCGAGACGTCCTTGATCGAGGTCCGAGAGGCGGGATGCTTGTCTGCCCGCCAGCAGCAGATTCTCCTTTACGCAGAGGTCCGGAAAGACGCCATGTTCTCGGGAACGTAGGCGATGCCGAGACGGGATATGTCCGAAGTGGGACGCCCGAAAACGTCGGTCGCACCGAAGCTGATGCGCCCGCGCGAGGCCGGCCACAAGCCCATGATTGTTCGCAACGTCGTCGACTTGCCTGCGCCGTTGCGACCAAGCAGAAGAGTGATGCGATTCCGCTCGGCCCGAAAGCTCACGCCCTGCAAAATGTGGTAAAGGCCGATATATGTATGCACATTTTCGAGGTTCAGAAGTGACGGGGTCATGTTGAGCCTCTTTTCGACCTCTTGCCCGTCCCCAGGTAGGCTTCTTGCACGATTGCGGATTGGATGACGTCGCTCGGCGCACCATCCGCAACCAATTGGCCATTGTGAAGTACGATGATCCGATCCGCGAGATCCCGGACGACGTCCATCTTGTGCTCGACAAGAAGGATCGTCTTGTGGTTCACGGTCTTCAACTTGCGAATGAGATCCAGAATAACTGGCACTTCATCGGCGCTCATGCCCGCTGTCGGCTCGTCGAACATGTACACTTTCGGATCCATAGCAATCAGCATGGCGACTTCCAATTTCCGTTGATCGCCGTGCGAGAGATACATGCTGAAATACGAGAAGGCCGCCGATTGCCTGAGCAAGGATCGAGACACGCTGCTTGCTTTCTACGACTTCCCAGCCGAGCACTGGAAACATTTACGGACCACCAACCCCATTGAAAGCACCTTCGCCACCGTGCGCCACCGCACGATCCGATCGAAGGGCTGCTGTCTAACAGGACCGCGCTCGCAATTGTCTTCAAGCTGCTGGAAGCCGCGCAGAAAAGCTGGCGCCGTCTCGATGGCACCAACCAGTTACCAAAACTCGTTCTTGGTGTGACATTCAACGACGGGATCGAGGTCATCGCCAAGCCGACCGACCGTCAGCTCACAACCGCCGCCGCCTGACCGGCTCCGGCCGTCACCAAAAATTGGCGATAGCTCGCCAACTCGGGGCAAGGCCCGCTCGTATCCAATGGGCGCGAATAACGGAGTTTGCGTGCCAATAGGCGCGCATTGTCGAAGTTCCCGAAGCCGCTATCGCCGTCAACAGCCGCAGGCAGTCGGTTCGAGTCCAGTGTGTGCTTGACCACGTCGACGAGTTTGGTCCCGTGAAGCTTCTTTCGCATCGTGCTAGCTGAGAGAGGATGCAATTGACAGGCGGCATGCCCAAAAGCTTTTACAACCGGCGCGCTCCATGAACGCGCCGGACAGCCCATCATTCGTCTCCACAAGAAAGGAGAAGTAGCGGTTGAAGCAGATGTGAAGGCGCGCGATGCGCCCGCGATCGGCCAGCGCATCCCAGCGGATTGGATAGGGTCCCGGGGTCCTAACAGATTGTGGTTGATTTCGCATCCCGAACTCCTTTCAGGTGACGTTTGACGGCCCGATCCTCATTCACCGGCAGCTGACACGCTTCTGATATCTAGATCAATTACTAGCGTTGGTAGTTGACCAGGCGCAAACTACTGTGAAGTTTGGTGCCGTGCCTGAGGAGGTGCTGTTCGATAATGCGCGTGCGCTGGTCGTGGAACACGATGCCACGACGCACACCGTCGTGTTCAATGATAAGCTGACCGCGTTGCCAAGCACTGGGGCTTCGGCCACGGGCCTGCGCGCCATATCGAGCCCGCACCAAGGGCAAGACCGAGAATGGCTTCGGCTACGTCAAGCGGAACGCGGTCGCCGGGCGCACCTTCCCGAGCTGGGAGGCTTTTGAGGCGCACCTTGAGGCTTGGACGCGGGAGATCGCCGACCTACGTCAGCATGGCACGACTGGCGAAGCACCGATTGAGCGCTTCAGGCGTGATGAGGCGCTTGCGCTGAAGCCCATCGCGGGGAGGCCGCCCTTCCAGGCCGCTCGTGAACTGATCCGGCGCGTGCAGGCCGACTGCGCGGTCGAGATCGATGGCAACGCCTACTCTGTGCCATGGCGGCTGATCGGTGGACGGTGAGAGCGACGATCGCCGATGACGTGGTGCGCATCCACCACGGGATCCATGAGGCGGCCGTTCATCCAGTCTGTGTCGGTCGGCGCCGTCGCGTCGTTGATCCTAAATACTTTGAGGGTCTGACAGGCTTTAAACCGAGCCGTGCTGGCGAGCTCGCATTATCGCCTGTCGCGCCGCCGTCGCCGACGCTGCTGCGACCACTCGACGAGTACGAAGCGATTGTGGGAGGGGGGTTCTGATGCGAGCCATTGTTCCCGACCGCCTGAGCGATATGCTGACGCGCCTGAAGCTGACGGCTGTCCGCGACCAGTTTGATGGGTTGTTGGATGAAGCCGGCCGACAAGAGCTGAGCCTATGCGAGACTCTGGTGCTGCTGTGCGAGCGCGAGATCGCCCGCAAGGATGAACGGCGCATCGAGATGACGCTCAAACTTGCTCGCTTCCCGTTCGTTCGCGATCTGTCGGGCTTCGACTTCTCGGCCCAGCCCTGCTCGATCCCAAGCAGATACGAGAGCTTGCGAGCGCCCGCTGGATCGCCAATGGCGAGAACGTGCTGCTGCTTGGGCCACCTGGCGTTGGCAAGACGCACATTGCGGTCGCTCTTGGGCGCGAAGCGATTCTGGCTGGGCATTCCGTTCAGTTCGTCGCAGCCACAATTGTCGTTGTGCAGCTTGCCAACGGTCACGGCGAAGGCCGGCTCGAGGAGCGGCTCGCGCAATTTGCCAAGCCAAAGCTCCTGATCATCGACGAGCTCGGGTATCTGCCCTTTGAGCCCAATGCCGCGCATGGTTCTTCCAGCTTGTTAGCCGTCGTTACGAGAGAGGCGCGATCCTGCTGACCAGCAATCGCAGCGTCGGCGAGTGGGGCTCTGTCTTCAGCGACCCGATGACTTCATGATGCCTCCTTCTTCGAACGCTTGGTGCGTCGTACCCGATTGCGAAGCTGACTGATTTGTTCGTCTGAGAGCTCGATCTGCCATGGCTGGCCTTTGGTTAACTGACGACCTGCCAGCAATCCGCGCGCGAGATAATCGAACACCGTTTGCGGGGTTACTCCGAGCTCAGCCGCTGCGCCCTGAATCGAGAAGCTGCCGTCGGGCCAGCGCATCGGATTCTTGTCCACGCCGTTGATTTTGACGGTGGGAATGCCCCAGCGGGTGCGCAACACCCAGACGTTCTCGCCTGTGAAGGCGCAGCCTCGGGCCGCGACGAAGCCTTCCTCATTGAGTATTGCCGCGATCTCGCCATCCATTTTGTGTTCAGCATTCAACTCGACGATCCGTCGCCGCAACCGATCAATGTCGATGTAATCGCGGTAGGTGTGAACGCGCCGTTGCACGTGATGCTCGCTGGTTGCGCCGGTCTGCCAGACGATCTTAAGCCACACCTGACCTCGGGTCCGCTTCTGATCAAGAACGACTTCGCGGATGACAAATCGCAGAATGCGCTTGCGATCGGCTGCCGACGTGGTGGCCGTATTCCAAATCCGCGGCAGGTTCTCGCCGAGCGCTTGTAGCCCTGCGCGTTCCGCCGGGCCAATCAGAAGCGGCTCTTGCACGCGCCAACGCGCATGCTGCTGCTCGACTGCCTCGACGACACGCAGCTTCTCTTCCCAAGCCCGCTCAAGTGAGCGCGCCACAAGACGGTTCTCGGGCTCTACGGCGTCATACTGACGCCGAGCGCGCTCGGCCTCGTAGCGAGCGCGCTCCACGCGAAGCGCCCAGTGGCGCTCGAGCTGACGGCTCTCCTGCTCCAGTTGGCCCGCCGCCGCGAGTGCGATCTCAATCTGATCCGGCACCAGGGCATCGAGGACCACCCGCTCGACCAGTGCGTCAACCGCCAAGGCCCGGACTTCCTGGCACAGAACACTGCCTTGCTGGTCCCGATCCGACCGGCAGCAATAGACCGGATAGTCGGCATTCGGGCCCGTGTAGCGCATGCTCATGCGCCGTCCACAACGGCCGCAGATCGCAATTCCTTGTAACAGGGCTGCCCCCTTGCGCGGTACGCCAGCGTGTCCCGCCTCATAGCGGCAGACGTTATCTGCCAGTCGCCCCTGGTTGGCCATGAACTCCTCCCAGCTGATATAGCCTGGGTGAGCGGCGTGGAGGCAAACCGCCCAATCCCCGATCGCTACCTTGACCGTTCCCGTCAGCGATCCTGGCCGGCATCGGCTCGGATCCTTTTGCCGGCGGCCATAAACATACGCCCCAGTATAGGCCGGATTTTGAAGGATACTAAGGACGCGTGCACTATCTGGCGCACGCCAGACGATCTCGTGTGGAGATGGTCCAAGCAGCGGTCGAACCGGCAAGGACAATCCGTTCCTGTCCAAGTACCGCATCACACGGCGAGCGCTTTGCAGTTCCCGGAATTTGGCAAACACGAGATGAAGACAGGCCTGCACCTCCTCATCGGGATTGAGAATAATTGTGCCCGCTCGATCATAGGCGAGCCCGGCTGGCAGGGGCAGCCGCAGTTCGCCCCGCGCCGCCTTCTGGCGTTCCCCTTGATGAAGGCGCATCCGAAGCTGATGCAACTCCGCCTCGCTCATGATGCCGGACAAGCCCAACAGCAGGCGGTCGTGGTAGGCGCGCGGATCGTAAAGCCGCTCGCCATCCGCAATGAGCACGCCGAACACCGAGCACAGCTCGAGAAGCTGATGCCAGTCCCGGTTATTGCGGGCCAAGCGAGAAGCGTCGAGGCTCACCACAAGACCGGCATTGCCAAGGCCGATCTCGGCAATGAGCTTCTGGAAACCATGACGATCCACACCGCCAGCACCGGATTTGCCCAGATCTTCGTCAATGACCTGGACGCGCTCCGGCGGCCAGCCCAGACCGATGGCGCGATCGACGAGGCGGTACTGCAGCTCCGTGCTCTCCTGGTGCTGGCGCACCTGGTTCACGGATGACTGCCGCACGTAGACATAGGCCAACTTGGCTCGGTGCGCAGTCGTGAGCCGCTCGTCAGCGACGTTCAAGCTGATCAGCACGACCCAGTCCCCTTCCGGGCGTGCCGGGAACCGCTTGCGTTCGCCGCAGCAGCGTGGCGAGGATTTGAGCGATCTGGGTTTGCGTCGCGGTCGACAGATTCGGCCACAGGCGCGGAATGTCGGCCGTCGGACGGCCGGGTGGATTTGCCAACGTCGGCAGGGGTCGATACGCAACGCGACCTGGAAGCGGTCGGTGGGTCATCGCGAATCACCTTCTCGTCGAGAAGGCTCAGACTCGCGCTCAAATGTTGCATCAATGGGATCAGCGTACGTGCACTGATGCGCGGCAGATCGCCGGCGTTCGGGCGGGAAGTGATCGGCGTCTCGGCAAGATCCGTCGACGCGATCCGAACCGCCCGCGGCCGTCCGTCCGGCAGCGCGACAACGACGTAGGCGGGACCGCGCCCCGACCGCTCCTTCAGTACCGCAAGCCGGTGTCCAAACAGAAAATGATGCGGGTCAGTGATCGTGACGTGAGACACGACCCGCTCAAGAATAGGGGTACTCTGGCGTGTTCGGTGACCCTGTGGTCGCCACCGCGATCCTTGATCGTCTGCTGCACCATAGTCACGTAATTACGATCCGCAGCGACAGCTATCGCTTGAAGGAGAAGCGCCGCAGCGGACTTCTGCAGAAGCCCGCTACACCAGAAGCCAAATCGGAGAAGAAGCCGCGAAGCAAGCCGCTCGCTCGCTACAGCGCTATGAATGGCGCGCTTCGCGAGCGGCTTGCTTCAGTCCTGCAAACAACAAGGGGGTCACTTTCTCATGTCGCTGCGGGGTCAAATCCGGACGTCGCTTGACACGTGCTTCTGACCGACGGTGAGGCGCACGATTGCCCACCGGCAAAACGTTGATCCGCCGCAAGGAAACTTCTTGGCGGCAAGGCTTACGATAGCGAAGACCTCCGCCTCTGGTTGGGCGGTCGCGGCACCAGGGCTGTCGTGCCTAACCGATCTCACCTTGCCCCCATATGTGGGCCCGCGTGGCAAGAGCTTTTTCAATCGATTTCATGCCATTGGAACGGGCGGTCATATGTCCGGCCTTTTGCGCGCGGCGCATGGCCGCTGGCCTCGATGAGATCCGCAAAACGAGGTGCTAAATCAATTTTACGCGCTTGAGCGCATTGGGGACAGTAGCTTCACTCGTTTCGGGATTTCGTCCCATGGGTTCATCGTCTGTTGTTGCACCTTGCCCTCTGCCGGCCTGCGCCGCTCAGATCGTTCTGGCGGTCACTGCGTCCATCAGACAGCGACCGCAGCAATCGCCAGTGTGTCGGGACGCCGATAGTTTCGCTCTTGTTCAGAAGGGCCCAGATGATCCGCGCCATCTTATTGGCCTGCGCGACGGCGGCAACCTTGAAGGGCTCTGGCAAGGAGCGCCTCAGCCACGGCCGCGCCCGAGCATCGTTTCGGGGGACCCGCAAGACGGCTGTTGCCCCGACGACGAGGAGAGCGCGGAGTTCCGGATTTCCCATCTTCGATATTCGTCCCAGCCGCTCTTTGCCTCCGCTTGAATGAGACCGCGGCGTCAATCCCAGCCAGGCGGCAAAGTGGCGAGCCGACTTGAACCCGCCGGGATCCGGCACGAGCGCCTTGATGGTCGCCGCCGTTATGGCGCCGACGCCAGGGATCGTGGTCAACCGACGCATGTCCTCATCGTGCTTGGCCTCCAAGACGATTGCGCGCTCGAGCCTGTCGATCTGGTCGGCTGAAGCTTCAATCTCGGCGACAATAGCCATCAGCGAAGCGTGCTGCTGCGGATAGGCGAGCATCTGTCTCGTCCCGCACGATTGCGACCAGCGCCTCAACCTTTGCCAGGTCGACGGTGGCGATGATCCCCAATTCGGCCAGATGCGCGCGCAGCGCGTTGACCGCCTGCGTTCGCTGCCGCACCAGAAGCGCGGCTCTTCAGCACCATCGCGGGAGCCTGTTGCTCGGCCGTCTTAATCGGGACGAAGCGCATGGTTTTTCGGGTCACCGCTTCGCTGATGGCCTCCGCGCCCGCGGCGTCCGTTTTGCCTCGCTTGACGAAGGGTTTGACATAAGCCGGCGGAATGAGCCGTACCTCATGACTGAGAGCTGCGATCTCGCGCGCCCAATAGCGGGCGCTACCGCATACTTCCACCCCCACCAGGCATGGTGGCAGCTTCTCGAAGAAACGCAGAACTTCGCTGCGCCGTAGCTTCCGGTTGAATACCGGCGAGCCCTCGGCATCCGCGCCGTGAACCTGGAAAACGTGCTTGGCCAAATCCAACCCAATGGTGCTAGCCTGTCTCACGGAACGGTCCCTTCTTTGGGCGTTCGAACAACGACCACGTTCTAGCACGGTCATGCTGTTGGGGCGGGCCGTTCCACCACATCTAAGTTTTATCCAGACCTGAGTTCGCCTCGACTGGTGGGTTTGCCCCGACGGGCGGTGGTAGCGACGGGACTGGCGCGGAGCCCTCGGCATAGCGCAGCGCCAGATCCCGTCGCGGGAGTCTGTTCAACGCGCTACGGCGACCACCCTCAGCTTCTCTTCCCGGTAGAGCCGGAAGAGCTTCTTTTGGTTGATCAGATAGCCCTCCCGCTCGAGCAGAACCTGCAGCCGCCGATAGCCGAAGCGGCGTTCATAGGCAATCGCCTTCATGCGCTGGCGAAGGCTGGCATCGTCAGCCCGGGGGCATCCTGTATCTCATGGTCATGCGGCAGCAGCCGATGGCTTTTCACCCCGCCGTTCGCTCATTCCGAATGCCTCTCGCAGATGGACGACAGCTTCCGCTTCCCCGCGGGCGTCACCACTTCTTTCCCGAGAGTCCTTCATCGCCGCGTTGTCCACGTGGCATCGGCCAGCAACCGTTTCAGACGCGTTTTCTCGTCCTCCAGCGTCTTCAGCCGCTTGGCCTTGGACACCTCCATCCCGCCGAACTTGGCCTTCCATCGTAGATGCTGGGTTGCGAGCACAGATCGACGACCGGAACGCCCGCCTCGTGCTCCTTGAAAATCCCGATGATCTGCTTCTGTATTCGGTCTGTCTCTGCCAATCCTTAAGAGCACGCGCCGCGGGTCCCTGGCTTCTGTTCGTGCTCAGCAAAGCCGCCACATGATGGGATTCGATGGTCGGTCCAAGCTATTCGGCGTAGTCACCCGCCTGGACGGGATGTCACGACAGATCATACGAACTCGACCATCCCAGCGGAATGGCGATGGCGTTCCTACGTCGCCGCTGTCCATCGGAATTCGGTTCCACCGACCCACATTCGGTGAAGGACGACAGCCATCTTTCTGGCCAGCGCGACCTTCGCACGCTTGCTCCCTTGCCGGTGTGCAACACGCACTGCCCAAGCCTTCATCGGAGACCATCGGGTTAATGGCCTGAGAACGATGTTGGCAGCTTCGAACAGGGCCGTGCGCGCCTCCCTATCTCCGACTTTTGTGATCCGTCCCACCCAATCAATTTCGCCGGACTGGTATCGTCGTGGCGTCAACCGAGATAGGCGCCCACGGATTGGGAATACAGGAATCGCCTGGGATCATCCAGAGTGGAGCGGAAGGTCAACGCAGGGACCGGGCCGATCCCTGGGCTCGTCATCAAGAGCCGATATGCCGGGTCGCTACGCACCGCCTTCAGAACCAGCCGATGCAGTCGGGCGTACCCCCGCATCTGCGCTTCGCGTCCGGCAAGCAGCGGATTCCGCAAACAGATTCCGCGAGACGACCCCAACTTCGAGACCGAGGGGACGCAGAAGTCTTCGGATGACTTGCTCCGCGGCAGCGATGGAGCGGACGATATGCTTGCGAGCAGCCGCCAATGTCCGCGCCCTTTGGCTGCCGATGCTCTTGACGTGGACAGGCTTGAGCCATTCCGTTCTCACACCTGCGCGATCCCACGGGCGTCGTTCCGATCGGTCTTCACCGGCATGGCCGAAAGTGCCGCCTTAATCTCGCGGGCTTCCAAACTGACCGCCGATAGCCCCAGTTCGATTAGCTTCGCGGTCACCCATCCGGAGGTCGGTCCTGCCTCCAGGCCCCCCGCTCAACTTGACCAGCCCATGGTTCGAGGTACTGCACAATCGATGGCGCATCCGCCAACGTCGTTCCCTCCTGGATAAGCCTTCCGGTCTCGTCCACCGCACATATCGCAATGGAATTCAGCGAAACATCGAGGCCGACGTAAATCATGGCTTTTCCTCCTTTGGATGGAATCGGTCCATGATCGTCAGTCAAAACGCGCTACACGGCAAACAGGTCAGGCGGTCGGGACCGAATACCCCATCTCTTCCGAAAAGCGGCTGCGCTTCATGCTCTGGTCCTTCCTGGGCCAGAGGGTGTCATTCGGCCTGCAATATTGACCCCGCATTGCCTCATCAAGAATGGTACCGGAGAACTGACCGTCAGGATTGGGGCGGCGATACCGAATCGGATCGGTGTCGCCGATGGCAGGATCAGCATGGGTGCGCGGCGCGAGATCACGGCGGCGGTGGTCGACCGCTATCGATCAGCGGGACGGGCAGATAAGGGGCGCATTCTCGACGAGCTTTGCGCGGTGACAGGCTGGCATCGCAAGCACGCGGTTCGGGCGCTTGCCATCCGTGTCGCAATTTCGCCGGAGGCCCGGCGGCAGCGAAGTCCGACCCATGGCGCCCCTATCAGGGATGCGCTTGTGGCGCTTGTGGGAGGCCTCGGATCGGATCCGCGGCAAGCGTCTCAAAGTAACGATTCCGACGTTGCTGCCTTCGCTGGAGCAGCATGGCCGGCTCAAGCTCGACCAGACCGATCGAGCGCTGGTGCTCGGCGTCAGCGCGGCCACGATTGATCGCCTGCTGGTCGACACCAAAATTGCCGCAGCCGGCGGGAAGCGCCGGCGGGTCGGCTTTTATTCGGCGGTACGGCGTGAAGTTCCGATCCGGACGTTCAACGACTGGCACGATCCGCCGCCAAGGTTCTGCGAGGTTGACATGGTGGTCCTTGGCGGCACATCTGTAGCTGGCTCGTTCATTCAGACGCTGACGATGGTCGACGTCGCGACTGGTTGGACCGAATGCATGCCGCTAGTAACGCGCGAGAGCTGCCTCGTCGTGCGAGCCATGGAGCGCGCACAGAACCTGTTCCCCTGGCTCATTAGCGGTGCTGACTTCGACAACGACAGCGCGCTTATGAACGATGTCGTCGTGTCCTGGTGTCGCACGCAAAAGATCGAGGTGACACGCTCGCGCGCCTACAAGAAGAATGATCAGGTTTTCGTTGAGCAGAAGAATGGCGCGGTCGTCCGGCGACTCGTGGGATACGGTCGCTTCGATGGTGTCGAGACGACGCGCGTGCTCGAACGTTTGTATGCGGCATCTCGGCTGCACACTAACTTCTTCCAGCCGTCCTTCAAGCTGAAGGACAAGCGACGCGAGGGCGCGGAGGTGATCAAGCGCTATCATGTTCCAGCCACGCCTTATGAACGAGCACTGGCGCATCCGAAGTTGAGCAAGGTCGTCAACCGGCGTCTTCGAGAGCTTTATCGCACGCTCGATCCTGTGGCTCTGCTGGCTGAGATGAGAGACGCCCAGGCGGAGCTTGGCACGCGCGTCGGCGCCAGCGCGGGCAAGCTCGCGGCAGCAACCAGCCCACTGGCGCCGACAGAGAGCGCAGCAGCGTTCGCGAAGGGGCTCGGCAATGATGTGCATCTGGGGGAGCAGCGCCTCATCCATCGGCGCATGCGCAAGCCATACAAAAAACGCATGAGAATGCCATCAATGGTCGATCCACACCTTGCTGACATTGAACGCTGGCTCGCGGCGGAGCCCCGTCTGACCGCGCTGGCAATTCTCGGTCGCCTCGCCGAACATTGTGCCTAACAGTTCAGTCCGCCGCAGCACGCCATCGCGCAGCGCTTGTTGGGATCGCTCAAACGCAAAACAGCCGAGACGATCATCCTGCGCACGGCTGAGGGTGCGGTACTGGCCGATGATCCCGGGACCGGGGCCGCCGCTGCGTGTGATGGGCACTACGCGACGTCCCCAGTCCCTCCGATGCTGCGAGCAGTGATGCAGCCTTTGGACCGGCCGACAGTCGGAGCTACATCCGTCAAGCGAAAGTAACATGCTCAGGTGAGGCAATACGGGGGTCAAATTTGGAAACGATGACGTAATTGCGATCGGCGCTGGTGAGCCAGGGAGCTCTAGCTATCGTGGACCTTTGAACCCATGTTCGCCTCACCTCAACTCTCATCGTGATGTCTGGCTCTTTGTCGCATCGGCGAGGCGATGCAATACCGTGTCTCTGGAAGGCGCACTGACGGCCGGGACGTCGGCGGAGCACGCCCGCTCGTTCCCTTGAAGAGTCGATATCCCCGGACGCACCTGTGCGTTCCTGGCTGCGCGACAGGCAACTCAGCGCGATCTTGTCGATTTCAATGCTTCGGCCAAAGAGTCCTCGAATATTTGAAGGCCTTCGTGCAGAGTCTCAAGATCGATCGTAAGTGCAGGGAGGAATTTTATGACCTGATCATGGGGTCCGCAACGTTCGACAAGCAGTCCCTTTTCAAATGCTTTGCGTGTCGTAATCTCCGCGATTTCGGCCATTTGGCAATCAAACCCCAGAGCCAAGCCTCGCCCTCGAACAGCAAAACTGTTTCCATGTTGGGATGCAACGGCGTCAAGCCGGCGCCGCATCAGCTTACCCATGCGCTGAACACCCTGCGAGAAAGTCTGCGTCCGCCAGTAAAGATCTATGGCCGCCGTTGCAGAGACAAGCGCAAGGTTGTTACCGCGGAAAGTACCGGTGTGCTCTCCCGGCTGCCAGGAGTCAAATTCCTCTTTGATCAACAACATCGATAGTGGCAGACCAAATCCACTTAGGGATTTTGACAGGACCACAATATCTGGCGACAGCCCCGCGAACTCAAAGCTGAAGAATTCACCGGTCCGACCGCAACCCATCTGGATATCGTCAACTATGAATAGGGCACCAACGCTTCTTGCTATGTCTTGAATTGATTGCAACCATTCCCTGCCTGCTACATTTATGCCGCCTTCTCCCTGCACAGTTTCCACGAGTATCGCAGCTGGATAATCGACTCCACTGCTCTCGTCCATCAACACGTTTCGGACGAAGTTAGCTGTATCCACGGCCAACCCGAAATAGCCATCATAGGGCATGAAAGTTGCGCCAGACAAAGAAACACTGCTACCCACGCGATAGAAGCGATTACCGCTTGCGGCAATGGCTCCTAAACTCATGCCGTGATATCCGCGCGTGAACGAGATGACGTTTTGTCGCCCCGTGACTTTGCGTGAGAGCTTCAAAGCTGCCTCAATCGCATTAGCACCTGTTGGCCCGGTGAATTGGAATCGGTATTGTAGATTCCGCTCCCGCAAAATGACCGAGCTGAAGGTCTCCATGAACTCGAGCTTTGCCGGGGTGGCCATATCAAGCCCGTGGACCACCGCGTCCGATGCAAGATATCGCGTGAGTGCGGCTTTGATCTCGTGATTGTTGTGGCCGTAGTTCAGCGCTCCAGCACCCGAGAGGAAGTCGATGAGCTTTCGACCATCATCCGTTAACATAATCGAGCCGCGCGCTCGACTGAAGACTGCCGGAAAAGAGCGAGAGTATGACCGGACGTTTGATTCAAGTGCTTCGAGCGCTTCCAAAGTCCGCATGGTAGAGGGTTTGACAGCCATTCCGCCCATTCTCTCCTCCGCGAGCAAGTTGCTTGAAGAAGCACGTTCCGATTGCGCAATCAACGGAACGCGTAACAGATCGCCTCCTACTTGAGAACGGGCAACAAAGAAACCTACTAACAATGGGAGTGGTCTTGCTGAGAGTTATCCAATTACGACCCACCGATTTTCAAAAAGGAATGCTTCTTCAGTCTTCAGGGAAACCCCTCCGGGCTGGGACCCGCTGGTGGCGAAGCTCTGACCACACCTTTCCATTCCCTCTTTTGCTACGGCCGAGCCGCGTTTTGACTTGGGCTTCGCATTCGGTTTGAACGATCGACGTTTTCAGGCGTAGGCGGTTCGCGTTGCCCACGAAGTACGCGTGCTGCGCAGTTGGGCTGAGAAACCGGAAACCAGAATCGGGACGCTCCTTGCGTCTCGGGCCTGCTACCGATTGACACCCACACTGACTTGACACTTGACAAAGGCTGTCTCGCTCCGCGCAATGGCTACGGCAACTCGCTCGGTTCAGCGAAGACATCAAGGAAGCCGGATAATTGATTCAATACACGATCTGGGCGGGGTGGGCTACCTACCCCTTCCTCGCCTCGACCGTCCGATTTCATGGTCGAGTGTCTCAGCTGCAGGAGGGGCGCTGCAGTGCCGGACTAAGTAATTCGCTCGATTAATCGGCAATTGGCTCTCTCGAGGCGGTCCATGCTCTCACTCATCCTAAACGACTCTTAGCGTCGGTTTTGTGTGGGAGCGATGGTCGCAGATTGTGCTTAGGCAAGGAGACTAGGATGCGCATACGAACGACTGACGCTCTTGCAACCTTCTCAAACAACATAGAGCACCGTCGGCTTTGGCCGTGAGTGACTGGCTCGACGAGCAGACGCTGGCGAGAAAGTTCGAGCTGTCGGCACAGAGGCGCGCAAGGCTCTACCGCTGCTGCTGCGACAAGCATTTTACGGCTGGGTGCCACGCCAGGGCGCTATTGTCCAAGTGAATTTGTGGCGAGCGGCTAGCTCAAGGAGCAGTTTCTGACGACTCCCGGCGCTCCGGTGGTGCTCATGAGCCCGGACATTCCCTGAAGACTTTGATCGAATCCTGGACGCCGATGTTATTGAATCCATTCTTGGTCTGATAGCCAGACATCAACATGATCACATGGACCTTCCGTTTCCGAGCAGATTGCGCCGATTGCACACGGACACGCCCCATCACTATTTGGGCGCTGAGCCTGCTGAAACGGAAGACTCTTTTTCTCGGCGGCCTGCCGCCGAGCTTGAGCCAGTCATACGTCAAGGGCCGGAAACGATCGGTGCGTTCATTGCTGAGCCGGTGCTGGGTACGGCCGGGACAACGCCGCCGCCTGCAGGTTATTGGCGTTGAATTCAAGCCCTGCTTCAGGCGCTAAGACGTTCTTTTGATCGCGCACGAAATAATTTTCAGGTTTGGTCGGACCGGTGCGGACTTCGGTTGCACCCTATACTCGATCGAGCCCGATTTGGTGACAGTCGCCCAAGGGGCTGACGTCCGGCTACGTCCCGCTTTCGGGAGCAATCGTTGGCGAAAAAGTCTACGCAGTTCTGGAGGAGACCGCCGATCGAGTCGGGGCATCTATTTCGCGCATCTGCGGCCACTGCTGCCAATGCCGTTCTAAATGTTTTTGATAAAACGCAACTAACTGACCGTGTCAGGATTGTTGGCTCCTTTTTTCAAAAACGACTCAAAGAAACGGTTCGCATAAACTAGAAATCGTTGGAGAAGTGCGAGGCGTTGGTTTAGTCGGCGCGATCGAATTCGTTGCGGATCGCCAGACCAAGCGGTGTTCGATCGTAGCTGAGGTGGGCGCCCGCCTGTCCAAGGCTGGTTGTCATCGGGGGCATATTGCACGAGCAATGCCGCACGGAGAAATTCTTGGTTTGCTCCACTCTAATGCCGGTGCGACATGATTTCCCGGATGATCTGCGAAGCCTGGGCGCTGATCAGCCGGCCTTCAGCGATGGCGGTCAGCGTCGTAAGGAAGTCGTCGGCGGTGCTCACTGCAAGTACGTCGGATCATTGGCGTGGCGGAATTGTCGCTCAGAATAATCATGAGCGTCGCGACATCGCAGAGTGGCATGGTTTGCGCCGGCCGAAAGGTGCCGTAGCACTCCCGATCCGCCGACGAGATCGCTGGCCTTGATAGTGATGATCTGGTCCAGCAATTGACGGCCTTTTTCTACCTCGTTCATCAGCGCGACAAGGATCCGAAGCTTGATGCGGCTGGCGGTCGATTTTCCCGCCTGCCAAGCGATCGTCCTCCCCATCGAGATGTTACGTCCAGCGAAAGCGACATCGCCGGATCAGGTCCTAGCAAGATCGATCGCGCTACAACTGCTAGAAAGGTCCGTTCTTTTGATAGGTCCTTTCGAAGAATCACGACCATCGAAAATATCCTTAGTTCTCCGCAGTGATCCAGGTCTCTGCGAGCTCTGGAAGACTCTGCCCCGTGGGCGAAACACCTGCAACAACAACCTCTTCGACATCCATATTACGAAGCACTCGCTCAGGCTTAGTTGAAACTGAACGACTCGAGGCACCCAAGTGCTCATTGAGTTTTCTAAAACGCATCAGCTTTCTTGTTCCTTCCAGAATGGCTACGAACTATCAAGTTCGGCTTGACGCTTTCGATGTAGCGCCGCTGGTTTTCTAAAGAAAGGATCCTTCGGAATACTCGATGGGGTTCGCACAAAAGATGTTCTGGCATAAACTCCACCTCAAGCAGCTTTTGTGATGGACGCAGTTTTCTCTAACAATGGCGATTTGTTTCGTGGATACTGGCACTGCTGTTCGATGAGGCTGCGCAGCGCCTCGGCGTGCTCGCGGAAGCCTCAGCGCACGCAGCGCGGAGAAGGTGCGGCCCCAGAACTTCGCGGCGAGTTCGCAATTGGCCTAGAGAGCGGAGATATCACCTCTTCTTTCATGGTCGGCTTGCAACTCGTCGTTATCTCAGGACTGCCGATTCTCGGCAGAAGCTCGCACGACCGAAAAAGTTTTCGGACTAGCTCGATTTCATTCGCGAATGATGGCGAATTGGTCGTGCGACGGAAGCGTGCGTCATCCGCGCGAGATCGGTGATGTCGTAAACGGGCAGCTTCGTGCTGCTGCGCACGGCCGCCGACACCATAGGGAATGCCGTGCACTCGAGCAGCACCGCGGCCACCTCCGGATGCTTCGCGCGCAGCCGCGCCAAGCAGGCGACGACGTCCTTCTCTAGGCCGGCGGTGCCGCTCCATGCCGGCGGCCGCTTCATCTCGTCGTGCCAAAAGTCGCTGCCTTCAATGCCGCCGATCACGATGCGTGCTCGATCGGCGCGGTCGTCGATGCCGAGCAGTTCCTCGCGCAATCGCGTGGAGTCGAAAGTGGCGACGGCGATCTTCGCCTGCTTCGGCGCCTGGCGCAGTAGCAGCGGAAGAAGCAGCAGGCTCGACATCGCTACGGGTACATTCACGGCCGCCGCCACGGCACCCTGGTAGCGAATCGTGAAGCCACAATTCGAGATGATCGCGGCGGCATCTCGTTCGACGAGGCGCTTCGCGGCGGCGACGTACGCCGGTTCTAGCCCCGGGTCGCCGCGCACGACGCTGTCCGCCCAGGCGCCGGGCACGGTCTCGAGTAGGACCGGGAAGTCGAATGTTTCGGGGGTTGACAGCGAGCCGCGAGTCTTCGACGGGCGGGCGGGCTCGCCGCGATCAAGGAGAAGGATGCCGAGGGATGGGGGTGTTTGCGTCGTCATAAGCAAAATTCTAGCACAGGCCCTGCGCAGGATTTAGACGTTGTCGGCTGTAGATTTGTGGAACTCCTGCGCGCGAGGGCCCAATGCGATATGCGGCGGCGAGGAGTGGCGCCCTGGGATCGCCCGCTGGCATCACTCGGAATACTGCACTTCGACGCGCCGCGTTCGAGGTCGAGGATGCCGAGGCTTCGCGGATGCTCAAGAGAACTCTCGGGCATGTTCCTCGAGCTGCTATCGCGAACCCTTGCCTGTTCCACCCCGGTGCTTTAACGGACGACCACTTAGGTTTACACGGGCAAGCGCCGGCTCCGATGAGCAATCCTGTTAGCCAGCAGCCAGAAACGCAAGGCGAGGAGAGCACCGTAGAGGGTCGCTCCCGTTGATAAGCCGATCCAGATACCAACGGCGCCAAGGCCAATATTCAAACTAAGCACGTAGCTAAGGGAGAGGCCGACCAGCCAATATGCGATGCATAGGAAGAGAAGCGGCACCCGCGTGTCCTTTAGTCCACACAGGGCACCCGCCGCAATGGTGGCGACGGCCTCTGTGATGTAGCAGCTCGCACCGGCCAAAACAAGCTTTGCAGCTAGTCCGGTTGTCGCACCGGCATCGCCGGTCGATTCTCCAAGAAATAGATTGGTGATTTGGAAGCGTGCGGCGACAATCGCAAATGTCACTATCGTGGCGACCACCATACCGAGCAGCATTCCGACCAGACCCGCCCGCTTGACGCCGGGGCCGTCATTCCGTCCGACCGCATGGCTAACGCGCACGGCCGTCGCAGTGGCGATGCCGTAAGACAACATGAACAGGATCACGGCAACCTGAACCGCGATCTGATGGGCGGCGAGTGCGCTAGCGCTAATCCGGCCCGCCAGGAGCGCGGCGGCCGAGGAGAGTCCGTACGCCATCAGCCCCTTGATCGAAATCGGTGTTCCGATCACGATTAGTTGCCGCATCAAGGCGCGATCGAAGCGCCAGAGATGTGCCAACACGTGATAGTCACGGAAAGGTAGACGCATCGTGGCGAGGTATAGACCAGCCAAGAACGTCCCGGAATTCACGAGGGTAGTTGCAAGGCCTGCCCCGAACAGCTCCAGTCGCGGCAACCCGAGCTTCCCATACATGAGTAGATAAACCAGCAGCGCATTAATGGGGACGGCCGCGAGCGTGATCCACAACACTGGCTCAGGCCGATTGACCGCACCCATGAAGCTGCGAAGGACTGCGAAGCACAGGGCCGGCGCCGTGCCCCACGTTAGTCCGAGCAGATATTGCTGGGCGAGCCATGCCTCATCTGGCTTTTGGCCAATGGCGAGCAGTACTGACTGTCCTTGCAGCGCGAACACCATGATCGGGAACGATAACAGCACGGCCTCCCAGAGGCTCATGCGCAGAGAGCGCCTTATCAGGCTTAGATTATTCGCTCCAAACGCCTGCGCCGCCACCGGCTGGATCGCCGCCAGCAGCCCCAATCCGAATGTGAATCCGAACAGATAAATCCTCCCAGCCAGCGCTGCCGCAGCCAACACATCAGCGCCGGCTCGTCCGATGAAGACAAGATCGGTGGTCATCATCGCGATTTGCCCAATCTGCGACAACACCATCGGCAACGCCAATCTCGCAGTTTTGCAGAGCTCCACAATGATGTACTGATCACCCGGCCGTCGGCCTTTTTGTCCGTGTCGTGATTCCGACACTGTTTTTGCTTCGGCTGTTCTGTCTTTGGACATCATATTGCAGAGCCTGCGCGAGTTTGCGCCAAGGTGAATACTGGTGCTGTGGCCTTCGAACTTCCAAGCGACGCATATGCCGAACTGAGAGGTGATAACATGTATGCTACCATTGCGGCTCCTTGAGCAGAGATGCTGAGTTACCTGCCCTTCAAGACACGTGCCAACTGCTACAGCTCGACTAATATATGCAATTTGCTCAAGCTCATCGTCGTTTACCCGGAAGCGTGTCGCGAACCCTCGCGACCCATTTGCTCCATAAGGCGCTAGTCCTTCCCAAAGAGGCACGGACAGAGTGACGCAAGCAAAGTTTACCAGGAGCAGATTGTCCCTGTATTGAAGGAGCAGAGCTTGTGGGCCGATGACTGAGAGTCGATGTTGGCGGCATCGACGTAGCGTCGCCTGAGGTGCCCTTCCCTTCAGGTGCGATGATGGACTCGATGGCGGAGCGGCGGACAACGTCCGATCTGCGGTGTGTAAGAGAGGCCTCTGTGAAGGGCGGCGGGATAGCGCTTTGAGGGGTCAGCGTGCTGCCCCCTCAAAGCGCCCCACAACTGGCGAGCATACCGCCCCATTGCGTCGGTCCATTCAACCGACCCGCGCCAATGAACGTTGGCATTCTTGATGTCTAGTACAGCAGCTTCAGCGCCGCCCCGTCGGTCAACGCGCTCCCGCACGGTCTTTGGTGTTCCTTTGCACGTGAGTTCCTGTATTCATCAGGTGCCGATTTTATAGGCTTGACCGCTGTCTCACCCCCTCGACTTCTTGACGAAGGGCACGGTCGCGGATTCGAAGCAACTAATGTCGATCCACCGTGAGTTCCCAACCTTGTACTTTCGTGACGAATGGCTAGTCCCTCTCAGCCGAGCAGGCTACGCAGGAATGAACATCATCACACCCGCTTTTGGAGGAGTTATATTTCCAAGCCCCTTATCGATCGTCGGACGTTAAGCTGCCAAAGCTTGCGATCAGCTTGCGGAAACCGGCCAGGCATAGCGAGTGCCAAGCATGGCTTGGGTACTGGAGATCACTGGCACCCGATCTCGCTCTCTCAATATGAGACACGATCCGCATGCAGTGCACGAAAAAAAGAGCGCATCCGGCTTTTGGCATTCTTGATCAGCACCTTAGCAGCGTCGAAAATCGCCTCGCGGCTGATCGCGCTTATCTCCGCGTCTGTCCGCTTTTCGAATGTGCCATGGGTAGTAATCTCGAAACCTGCTTCTCGAAAAAATGGCAGAAACGTCCCGTGCGTCGCAATTCCGTATGGGGTCAACAGCGCAATTCTCTTTGCTTTGATATGAGAGCAAAGCCTCTAACCCTGCCACGGCGGGCGAGGTGTATTTCAAGCTTGGTCGTGCTTTCTCCAACTGCGACAGTACTACCCCGGCTCATAGCTACAGTGCCACTGGTGTAGCTGAAGGCCAGCAAATCGAGGCGACCTTCCGGGGGGCAGGTTAGCCACGGCCTCAGAGAGCGTCCTTAAAAGTGATTGGGATACGGGAGCGTCCATTGGGCCTCTTTGAGCCTAGAAAGTGCATTTGTCAGCCGCGGTTACAACAAGTCCAAACCAACACCCTTAGGCAGGGAAGCAGACCTGGGCACGGCCTCGGTCTATACCATCGACCGGGATCCTGCCGGCGGCCTGCATGCCAACCTTTCTCGCATCCTATAAGACTTGAACGATGAGAGTCTGAAGGCGCTACATGTTCTTCGCGTTTTTGCGGCGAATTATTGGCCAGCTGCAGAAAAGCCAGCTGATCTTCCCCCGAAAAAATGGACAGGGTTAAGCTGCTTTTAGCTCCAGCTCGACCGGGCTGATGTAGCCGATGGCCGAGTGGCGCCGCGTCCGATTGTAGAAGCCCTCGATGTAAGCAAAGATATCACGTCTGGCTTTCTCACGTGTTGCATAGCGCCGGTGATGGACGAGTTCGGTCTTGAGCGTGTGGAAGAAGCTCTCCATCGGGGCGTTGTCATAGCAATCTGCCCTACGGCTCATCGAGGCCCGCAGGCCAGCGGACTGCATCATCTTCCGATACTCCGCCGAAGCTTATTGGGCGGATTCAATCGATCCTCTCAACACTCTAGCAAAAGAGGTTGCGATGAAGAGATACAGGCGTTCGGATCGGTGTGTGCGAGCAGCGTTGAGATCGCCAGGCCGCCCTTCAGGGGCGCGGCGAGAGAATTGTAGACAGTTCTGGACCGCGATTGCCTCGGGGCGCTCGAGCGAGGATGCTGCGGTAGACGCCAGGGTGTCGCCGGCTGTCGGAGTACGCTGGTTCCGGAGGGCGGGCGGCGTGCCACCAACACATTTCTCGGAGTCGTCAAAACCTCCATCAGGGCGCTACCTTTCGTTTGCCGAACGGGAGGAGATCGCCATTTTGCGCGCGCAGGGTCAGGGAGTGCGAACAATCGCGCGTCAGCTTGATCGCCCTCCATGCACGATTTCTCGTGAGCTCCGGCGCAATGCGGCGACCCGCGGCGGCGCTCTAGATTATCGAGCGACCACGGCACAATGGCACGCTGATCGGTCGGCCCGGCGGTGGTGAAGTTCCGATCGAGCATGTTCGGGGCGATCGGGAAGTCGTGGCCGCTATCGGTGGTACGCACCCGTCGTGGCCGCGCCATGATGGCCCTGATCCCATGCCGGCGCATCAATCGCTCGATGCGACCGCGGCTCACCTCGCGGCCCAGGGCTCTCAGCTCGGCATGAATGCGCGGGCTGCCATAACGCCCGGATGTATCGCGACGAACCCGTTTGATGTCGACGACGAGCTCCCGATTGGCGGCAGCTCGCTGGCTCTCCGGGCGCGCACGCCAGGTATAATAGCCGGCTGGCGAGACCCCGAGCACGTCGCACAGGATCCTCACCGGATAGTCGGCGCGCCGATCTTCGATGAAGCGGAATCTCATTTCGGAACTCCAGCAAAGATCGCGATCGACTTTTTTAAAATGTCGCGCTCCATGCGCAGCCGCTCGTTCTCCCGCTGCAAACGGGCGACCTCCGCCGCATGGTCCGCCGACGGCAGCGTCGCCTGCGTTGTGGGGCGCCGCGCCGCCGCCGTCGGCTCGCGCCCAGCCTCACGTCGTTCCACCCAGCGCCGCAAACGGAATCGCGCAGGCCAAGCTTCTTGGCGACCGACCCGATCGAGCGGCCGCTCGATGCCACCAGATCAACCGCTTGCCGCTTATAGTCGTCTGTAAACGACCGACGTTGACGTCCTTCCATCCGACACCTCCTGGCTCATCGAGCCTACTACAGGTGTCCATCAATTCGGAGGAGGTTCAGGGCGCTCGCCGTCCGCTCGCTCAACCAGGTTGGAACAGGCCACCCCGAGGGTCTCTGCGATCCGTTTCACGGCATATCCTCCGGTACCTGGGTCGAGAAACAACAAGAGGCGTCTTGATCGTATTCGGCTGGCGAAGACAGCGCTTGAAGCAGAGGTGAGACGAGAACCGGGTATGATCGATGCCAACGGACCTGGTCCATCTTCTGGAATGCAGGGCTATGAGCGGTCCAATGGCTCGCCCGAAGGAGGACCGCCCCGAGAGCGCACGCAACTGAAGTGATAAGGCCAGCGGGCGATCATGAATGATAATGCTTCTGAAAGCGAGAAATGATTAGCTCTGTAACCTGATCGGAGCGATCTACCCCGGAAGCTAGCTTTGCATCGTATAGTCCCCCCGGGTTTATAAGATTAAATTCTATTATGTAGGGATAAGCCATATCTAACCCGACGAAATTGATCCCGTACTCCATCAGCTTTCGCCCGATCAACTCGGCGAGCTCGATTTCAGCGGAATTCAAGTCAACTGGAACCGGCTTTGCTCCTTGCGCGATATTCGACCTGTGATCGTCTGGAGATCCTTTCCGACCATGCCAGGCAACCGCCTGCCCGCAGGCAACGATGATGCGCTTTTCGCCTTGCGCTACTTCGGGAATGAACTGCTCAAGAATAGCGTACTCAGCTTTGAAGCCACCTAATCCATACCCGGACTGGTTCTGGGCGACAATGAATTCGCGTTCTACGAGACCGCCGAATTCGCTCTGCGCGTCAGCATTTCCGGTAAGACATTGGAGGATCGCTCGTACATTTGGTCCGTTGGGAGGAAGCAAGAACACGTTTTGCCCGCAAGTGCCGCTTGGCGGCTTCGCCACCCACCACTGATCTGCGCTCTGCCGATAGTGTTCCCAAAGTACCGAGAAATCATTCGATATATATGAAGAAGCCCTATTCACTTTTGGAACAATGTGGCCCAATGCATGTTTTGTCTCTAGAAACAACGTGCCTTCAATGCTGTTTACGAAGGTGGTATGTTGGGAAGCTAGCCACAGCATTCGCCAAACATCGCGGGCCACGATAAATGGGGGCGCACTAGTGACCCAGATAAGCTGGCATTCGTCAAGAAAATACACGCCCCGACTCCCCCGTGCCGCAGAGCCAAGATGGTATGGCTCGCCATTTGCCGGCACCAGTACACCCCGTGTGAAGTAACGGTAGTCATCTGCCCCTATAGCCGTGATCTCGCCGAAAATTACTTCCCAGCCGAAACGACGGAACGCATTGCTGATAGGTACATCATTTTCGCCTAAGCAATCTGGACGGCCTGTGAGTATGAGCAATCTCATCACGTTCTCCTAGCTCGACCAGCAAGAGAAATTGAAATAGTGGCACGATCCCGAGCGTCGAAAGTATTGAGGCAACCATCTGCCATCGCTATAGAGTAGGAAAACGTTACCTCGAAAGGGAATTTCGACGCTATTCGCGACGATCTGCTTTGTCGCTGGGACATTGGGCTCGCGCTCGCTCAGGGTTGCTGCGTTTAACAAGCAATCGCCATGCCAGCGTTGTCTTCGCTACTAAGCTAGCGATTCTGAGTTTAGAAGGGTCTTTCAAGGAACACATGTGGTTTGAACCTGACAAGACTTGAGCCTTTGTGAGAAACCAGACACCGATAGTCGCGTTTGCCGGAGGCCTTATCAGAACGTCGGTTGGCAGTTGCTCCCGTATGTTTGCCTGCGTTGCGACGTTTCTGGGGGAACGACAATGCAGAGTTGATGTCGACCTAGCACCTGTCGCGGAGCTATGCGGGAAACCGGGTGATGACGGTATGAGATAGGCGGCGTATCGAGCCTGCCAAAACTTCTCACGGGGAGATACGCTATGAACGAGACTAGCAACATTGTGCCGCTTCGTCAGCCCGACGAGATCGATGATCCACTGACCAATATTCTGCGTGCCGGTACGCGACAGATCTGACGCAGACGATCGAGGTGGAAGTCGGGACGTTTGTTGCCACGATGAAGGATCTGAAGCTGGCTGGCGTCGCGCCCGTGTGGTGCGGTAGAGAACGGCCCGGCGCTGACGATCCAGACCGGCATCGGCCCAGTCGAGGTGGCGCGGGCGAAGATACGAGACCGCGGGGCGGCCGGCGACGGCAAGCGGATCCGGTTCAGTTCGGCAATCCTGCCGCTGTGGGCGCGGCGTACCAGGAGCCTGGATGCGCTGTTGGCGGAGCTCTACCTGAGGGCCATCTCAACCGGCGATTTCCAGAAGGCGTAAGCTGCAAGCTGAGGCCGTTAGGCGGCGTGGTTCCACGGCATAAGCGCGTCGATTGGCTGCTCGGCCAGCCGTTGGCGATACGCTGAAGTGTCAGGGTGAGCCAGGCGAACGGATCGACGTTGTTCATCTTCGCTGTCTGCAGCAGTGTTGCGATGGTCGCCCAGGTCCGTCCGCCGGTGCCGTCCGGAATGCGGTTGGAATTCGGTTTGGCGCGTTCTCCGAGTAACACGAAAGTATCGTTTCAGGCGGCGAGGTCAATCGGTTGATCGATGGGTTTTGTGGCGAGGGTCTGCCAGCCGTCGACCTTGCGCATGTTGATCTGCCCTGATGCAAGCAACGCCCAGAACAACATCGCGGCGGTGTCGGCCGACGGCAGCACGGTTTGGGTTTTGATCCGGCGCTTGAACTCTTCGTGCAGCCGCTCGATTTCATTGGTTGTGCGCAAGCTGCGCCACTGGCTGGGCGGCATGCGCGCGAAGGTGAACAAACGATCGCCGGCTTCCTCCAGGCTCTCGGCCACGGCGCGATGCTTCAGCCGCCATTTGCGGATGAAGGCCTTGCGGCGAGCCGCGATCTCCTCCGGTGTCGTCGCATAGATCATGTCGTTGTAGTCCGCGGTGATCTCCTCATGCAGGCGTTCGGGCGCGTGGGCCAGAAGGTTTCTGTGCTTGTGGACCGTGCAGCGTTGCACCGGCACGCCGTCCCAGACCGCGGCAATGGCCTTGTCGAGCCCCGGCGCGCCGTCGACGATGAGGAACTCGGGACGCCTGAGCCCGCGCTTGATGAGATCGCCGAGCACCGTGCGCCAAGCCTCGGCGCTCTCGCCGCCCATGCTCTTGATCGCAAGCAGAACTTTTTGGCCGTCCGCGCGCACGCCGAGAACAACCAGCAGCGAGATCGAGGTCGCCTTGCGGTCGAGCCGCACGCGAACCACGGTGCCGTCGAGGATCAGCCGTACGATCGACTCCTCGGCCAGCGAACGGCTGTTCCATGCGTCCCAGTCGCTCTTCACCTTGCGCCAGGTCCGACTCACCGTGTCCTTGCCAACCGTTCCGCCGAACAGCGCCGCCAGCGCGCGCCGCACCCGCCGCGTATTGGTGCCGGCCAGATAGCTGCCCGCGATCAGCGCATCGGCGGCAAGCGTACGCCGCTGATAGGCTCGCAACGCCCCGCTCTTCCATTCCGTGGTCTTGCCCTCGGCGTCGCCAAGCCGGGCCCGCGGCACCGCGATCTCGATCGGTCCGAACGTGCCCGTCAGCCTTCGCGTCCGGCTGCCGTGGCGATGGCCCGTGACGCCAGCTTTTGCTTCATTGCCGGCCATCTGGCTGCGTCCGTAGCGCGGCCGCGACAGCGCAGCATCGAGTTCGCTCCGAAGTAGTTCTTCGATGAACTGCCGCGATCGAGCCCGCACCTCGGTCTCGATCGGGTCAAACCAGTTGTCGAAAAGATCAACGGCCAGTTCGGTCGCAGGCTGCAAGGAATCAGGCGTCGTGATAGACTTGTTCATGGCGTGGTCTCCAGTCCGACGCTTCAACGCCGGATGATTCGAGGTTCATCACCCCGGAGACTACGCCAACCCTAATTCCTACCAACTCCGCGACGGGACCCGTCCGCCGCCGTCGCTACCAGCGAAGTGACTATTTTTTCTCGTAATTGTTTGTGGCCTGATGGCGCGTTCGACGATGTTGGAGTCGAGCTCGATGCGACCATCGGTCAGGAAGTGTTCGAAGATGGCGCGGCGCGCGACGGCATAGCGGATCGCCTTGGCCAGTTTTGATTTGCCGGAGATCCGCCGCAAGGTCTGCTGCCAGAGATCGAAGAGATCTGCGACGATCGCCGTGGAGGCTTGCTGGCGCGCGGCAACGCGTGCTTCGGGGCTTTGACCACGCACGGTCTTCTCGACCTGCCAGAGCTTTGCCATCCGTCGACTGTCGTCGTTGCCACTCTCGAGCTCCCTGCAACATGCAGCTCGTAGAACTTGCGCCTGCTGTGTGACCAGCAGCCAGCCAATGTGATGCCATCATTGCCGCGAACTAGCCGCAGACATAGAAGCTTACATCGGCTCACAAACTCAGCAGCCGATAGCCGATCGCTCACCCAGTCCGCCAGACGGGGGTCTCTTTGCCGCTTACCAGGAGGCGCTGGCGGCCTTGCAAGGACGCGCCCAACCTGTCGCCTGCGGTGGTTTCCTGGCAGACGGTCGAGTGGCAAAGCGAGTACGAGCGCTACCGAGGAAGGCAAAAAGGAACTGATCGGCTTTCAGGTCGGGGGGCGGGAGAGCACGCAGAGCGGGCGCGAGCTCATGATCGACATCAAACAGCGCTGGTTGCAGATTGCCCCGGAAATTGCCGTCGGCGACGGCGCTCTCGGCTTCTGGAAGGCGCTCGACGAAATCTTTCTCGGGGCGCGGCATCGCGATGCTGGGTGCACAAGGCCGGGAATGTTCTGGACAGGGTCCCACTCTCGATGCAGGCCAGCATGAAGACGTATCTGCGCGAGGTCTACCGGGCGCCGACCCGGGCGTCCGCCGAAACGGCGATAAGAAACACCGCGCCAAATACGATCGGCGGTCGAATGCATGATCGAGGATCGCGACGCGCTGCCGGCCTTCTACGACTCCCGGTACACAGGGAGGCCTCGTTGTCAGCGACCACTGCCAGGCTGATGGTGTTTAAGCTGGTGATCGCCGCATCAAAGACCTGGCGGCGGCTCAAAAGCACAAATCAGTTGCCGAATCTCATAGTAGGTATCAGATTTCAACGAAGGCGTTGAGGTCATCCAAATGCCGGCAAGCCACGCCGACTGATCACCTCGTCGCCCAGAATCCTGCATAGCTCCGGCGTACTAGATAGATACCCCTCCAAAATGCCGATCATTCCGCTTCCCAGAGACCATGGTCCAAGCACCACACCTGGCAAACCTCGTGAGGCGGCCATAGACTTCGGCCATGACAGCCGCGAGCGACTCCTCACGTACTAAGATCGTTCTTACCTGTCCTGGTGTCGTCCGAGTTTCCGGTATGTCCGCCTGACATACCAAAGGCCATGCGATACCCGCATCGCTCAACACTTGTACTATTACATCGGCGGCAGCGTCTCCGTTTCAAGTATTCCGTCCACAGTCATGTAAATTCTTCAAGGTAATTAGATGTTGTTGACAGTTATGTTATGGGTCCGAGTTCTAGGGCGAAATTTCGGGGAAACCCATTCGGCCCGCCCTCGTGGCGCCTCAGTATGCTCTCGTGATATCGCTGGAACGTGTGCCCGCCTTGGCTCGTCATCATGATGATACGTCCCCCGCTTGTTGGCTTGCGTCATAGGGATAAACAGCTTCGACAACAGGGAAGGAAGCCCTGAGATCAATCGGGATGGCCTCGTCCTCCCCTCCAGAGAAATCGACGACGTACCGTCTCCGATTTATACGCGGTTGTTCACGGGAACAGCGACTTGCGGTTGCCATTCTCCAATTGCTCAGGTACTGCGGCTATCGCGTTCGAATCGCTAACGTTGAGATGCAAGGGGAACGCTTCGTGACCGGCCTGGCGCAACACGGAGGCAGTCTCATCGAGCTGTTTGGAAAGGTCGGCACGAACGAAGTTCCATAGCCGTTAGCTTTGCGGCGGTGGCAGCGCCGAGACCGCGGGCGGTGCCAGTGATGAAGGCGACTCTTTCGGATAGATCGATCATGGCATCAATATCACTTTGCTTGCAGCTCGCTGGCGGGCCAGTTCGAATCCTTGCAATCCGCGATCCAATGTAAGCTCGTGGGAAATCATGGGCCGGAAGCTCTCGGGATTGCTGGCGAGTAGGCTCAGCACCTTATTCCAGGTACTTCGCGTAGCTCCGTAGCTTGCCCTCAGTTGATGACCCTGCCGGACGAAGTCGGTGAGCGACAGATTAAGCGGCATCGAATGGATGCCGCCGACGACGACCCCCCCCCTTCGTCTAAGCACCTTCAGGCTCTCGGTGATGCTGGCGGGATGACCCGTGGCCTCCAGCACGACATCGACCTTTGCGCCGCTCGTCGCCTTAAATACCTGATCGCTGAGTGGAGCATCGGCCACGTCGATCAGATCCGTAAAACCCATGCCCTTGAGGACCTGGAAGCGTGGAACGTCTCCGTGCCCCGCGACTAAGACCCGTGCCGCGCCGGCGGCGCGCGCTATCAAGGCCATGCCTTGGCCTATCGTGCCGGGACCGAGCACAAGCACGGTATCGCCCAGACCAACCCCGCCCGTCAGGACGGCTTCGCAGGAAACGCCGAGCGGTTCGGCTAGAGCGCCGATGGCGGGTGGAATGTTCTGTGGCAGAGGCAAACAGACGCGCGCAGGGACCGTAAGATGCTTCGCAAACCCCCCGTCACGCGTCCATCCGAGCATCCTTCTGTCGGTACATCCAGCTGGATTGTCGGCTCGGCACGCCGCGCAGCGCCCGCACGTTATACCGCCCAGCAATGTTACCCGTGTCCCCTCCGCCAGGGAAGCGTCCGGGCCCACACGCACGATCTTGGCGGCAATTTCGTGCCCCATCGTCACGGGTAGATAAGGTACCATGAACGCGTAGCCGTCGGTCCACTCGTACGCGTGCACGTCCGATCCGCAGATGCCGACGGCTTCGACAGCCAACGTCACTTCTCCGGGCCGTGGGGCAGGAGCCGGAGGCGCTTCTGTCAACGCGATTCCGAAGCCTGCACTTGTCTTCCGCAAAGCGATCATTTCGTTCTCCATCATGGCACGGTTGGCTGCATTGCGCCGCAGTTCTCGCGAGATCGTCGAGGCGTATCGACCGAGACAGCGCCCAATCTCCCGGATGGAACGGCCCTGCATCTTAAAAAGCGCAATCTCTTCGCACTCCACCAACGGCAAGTACCGCCCGGAGGACGGCTTTGCTAAGGAACCTGACGATCGCTGGTGACATGCCGCCCGCCTTTCGAAACCAACTGGATCCGGCGGGCGACATTCGTTCGGCGTGAACATGACTCTCTTATGCGGTGAGCGCGGTTGATCGCAATCCAATCCGTTCTCAAGCGGCCACGCCGGCCCGACCAAGCATGCCATCGAAGAGCGAAATGGGTGGATGAGCCGATGGATCTGTCACGACTTCGATTAGCCACGGACGCTGCTCAAAAAGCGCGAGGTCGAGCGCCTTCCCCAGATCACTTGGCGCTGTGACCCGCGTTCCGCCACATCCGCATGCGCGTGCAATGGCCGCATGATCGACCGGCGATAGATGACAGTCTGATATATATTTGCCAAACATCACTCTTTGTCCATCCTTTTGAAATCCGAGGACACCGTTGTTGAGCACGATAACGACCACGGGCACATTGCTGCGAACCATGGTTTCGAGCTCCGCCCAACTGTGCGCAAAGCCGCCGTCTCCGACCAAGGCTACGACAGGGCTAGCCGGACGTGCCACCTTGGCGCCGATCGCGAGCGGCAATCCCCAGCCAAGCCCAGCGAGACCGCGGGGCGTGAGGAACCGCTGGCCTGTTGTTACGCCGCGGAGCTGCCCGACGACCCACATTGACGAGTAGCTTGCGTCGGCGACCACGATTGTCTCGGGAGTCAGACGCATCTGCAGTTCGTGCAATACACGTTCGGGACGAATGGGAGTGCCGTTGCTGCCTGAAAATACGGACCGATCGTTCTCGAAGCTCTTCCAAGCCGCAGCGATGCGGTGCTCCAAACCCTCGCGCATATCGCGACGCAAGGATAGGTCGAGTTGATCGATCGCGCCACAAAGTGCTTCCAGTGTGGAGGCGGAGTCGCCAACGAGGCGCATTGCCTCGTAATTGCGCCCAATTTCCTGCGGGTCGACATCGATGTGTATGACGCGTGCCTTGGAAGGAATCTGTCGCCAGCCATCGGTCCCGTTCTGATTGGTGCGCGTGGCGACCAGGATCACAAGATCCGCCTCTTTGAGGATCGGCAAGGAATGTTTTCCAAGCGAGCCAGGGCCAACCAGAGCGCCAAGGACTCCTGCGGAAAGCGGGTGCATCTCATCAACAGCGCCTTTGCCCATATTCGTGGTGAAGACCGGCAAATGTGCACGGTCTTGCAACTTGGCGAGCGCGTTGGCCGCAGCGGGAGATACGACACCGCCGCCTGCAACGACGACGGGAGCCTTCGCCGCCGCAATAGATAGCGCGGCGGCGCGGATCTCTGCTTCGCTCGGCCGCAAGCGATCAATTGGCCATTCACCAAAGTTCGACCGGCGTTCACGCGTTGGCGTGACTGTCTTCTCTCCCAACAGATCAGCTGGCAACAACAAGACTGCCGGGCTCGGCCGGCCGCTGCCGGCAGCGACGAAGGCAGCGTCAACAAAGTCATCAATCCGGTCTGCACTGATAACTCGCCGAACCCATTTGGCGCACGAAGAGAAAAGCGCGAAATGATCGAATTCCTGGAAAGCATTACGATCGAGTTGGTTGCGCGCGACTTCCTGCACCAAAGCAACAATGGGCACGCTCGCTTTGCATGCCTCGGCGAAAGGCGGAACGAGCAAGGTTGCCGCGGGCCCATTCTGGGCTCCAACCACTGCGATTTGGCCAGACACACGCGCAAAGCCGTCCGCCATCGCGCCGCCCATGTTCTCCTGTCGGTAAGCGAGCTGCCGAATGCCAATCGCTTCGCAAGCCAGAATCACGGCGGGCGGCACATTCTGGCTGAATATCACCTTAACCCCATGACGCCTCAAAGCGAGGGCGATACGCTGCGCAACAGTCACTTCTGCACCTCAATGGGGTCGCACTTGTCTCAATCTGTAAAGGATCCTGCGAACACCTCGACGATGATGATCTCAGCGTCAGCGCGTGTCATCCGCGTCCAGACGGCAGCGCAATAAGCCTGGATGATGCCGTTTGCCGCACATGCGTCTGAGCTCTTTCATGACCAATGAGATAGGCTTCGCGATAGTCCGTAGGGGATAGCGTCAAGGCATGATGGGCGCTCGTTCGCCGTAGCTCTGCACCTTGTTCGTCGGGACGTTGCTAAGGCGATGTATTTGGCGATGCTGCATGATCTTGCGCGCAATCTCCGTGTCTGCGACCGCTCGGTCGCGGTCAGTCCATGTTGAGAGGAAATTCGTCCGGATGGCGGGCCGCCTCCGGGCGTCGGGGATTTCATGGTCGAGCCGCGCGAATCTATGATAGACCGCGTTAGTAATAGCGGGCTCCTTCTCGAAGTGCCCGCCAACTGGCTGGTAGCAGCTAAACTGCACATCAAACGCATACAGGAGGCGTCGGCCGGCTAGGCCATCCTCGGCCTCCATCGTGCAGTTTCTAGTAAACTTCTTGAGGTTCACGAGCTTGGTGTGCCCTGAAGGGATCTCGATCCATAGTGACCTGTGGCGCGGCCCGACCTCAAGCAGCAACAGGTTCATGCACGCATCTCTCTCAAGCGAATGATTTAATCCCATGCAGGCATGGATTGCATTTCCTCCTTCAAGCTAGCCGGGCTAACGTCCCTTACACTCGGATCGGCTCGCCAATGAGCGTCATCTCGCGCGGCCCTGATCTCAATGTTAACAAGCGCGCCCCCTCCTTGCTCCACAATTCTCCGGCGTATAGCCTTTGATCGGGCATTAACCCCAGCGTCTCTCGCTAGCTCGTCGTCTATCATTCTATCGCCCCGTCTGACTTGCTTCATCTCGTCTACTGTTCGGCGGCATCCATTGTTACATATCTACCCTGCCTGTCACCTACCTCTTCTTGTGGGCCGATTTCCCGCTATCGAGATCCTGGACCGGGGCGGTGGGACGCCGACGCGCTGCGCGACCTTGTACGTGGGTACGCGCTGGAACGCTTGGCGATCAGGACACGGTTCTGGTCATCGATGAGACCGGCTTTTTGAAGCAGGCAAGGTATAGCGCGACACACAATCTGGGTGGGGAGTGCGCGACAATCAGGTTGGCGAGTCAGTGTCGCGGCGTGGTGGTGATTGCCGCGATGATTGTCGCGCGCAAGGGTTTTGTTGGTTCTGATTGTCGCGGAGCGTCAATCAGCGAGCGTTTTTGGGTCGCGTGCGACGGTGGCCGTCCTGGGCCGCGTTTTCGCTCGAGCGCGGTGCGCCGGCGATAGCTCTCGACGTTCATCTCGACGATGGTGGCGTGGTGGACGAGGCGATCGATGGCGGCGAGCGTCATGACGGGGTCGCCGAACAGGTCAGAGTACCCCTATTCTTGAGCGGGTCGTGTCTCACACGTCACGATCACTGACCCGCATCATTTTCTGTTTGGCACCGGTGGGTGAGCTGTAGTACACGACATTCGGATTGACAAACCGAACGACTCGAACACCGGGAAGGAGTTTTTGCCATCATCATCGGTACCAGTGAAATCGTGTCCGCCATCGGTGTCCAGCCTGCTTGCGGAGGCAATTGTGTGGTTCTGTCGGATGATCCAGATCCGAACAGCCCTCGGTAGATGCCGCGCGGTCAGCGCGGCGTGGGTGCCCTGCTCGACGATCTCCGCCAGCACGCTGCCCTCGTACCGCAAAACGTCGCTCGCGCCCGCTCACAAACCCGCCGCAGCCCAAGCGCCGCGGCCGCCCGTCTGGTAGGACCAATGACAATTTGCACTGCGCATTTGGTTGAAATTACCGCGCTGGCAACCTCGAAATCTACCCGCTCAATCAGCGCCTTCTTCAGCTGCTTGAAAAGCCCGTCCGCATCAGTGAGGTCTTCAGGCTTCTTATAGTTAGCAAGCAGTTGATCCAGTAGTTCAGGTGTAATCGTCGTGTCGGTTGTCATGTGAGTCTCCTCGGTAAGGTAAACTCACAGAAACCTGCTTACACATTCTTTCTGACACCCTCTGGTGCGCACTGTCTCGGCCAGCGACGATCCGCACCGACGAGGATACAGCTGCGCTCCTGCGACGATTAGCAATGCATTATCCCGATGCCGTGATCGCCGGCATCCTCAACCGGCAGGGCCGCACGACGGTCTACGGGCATCACTTCGACAGCACCGCGTCGGTAATTTGCGCCGCCACTGGAAGATCCCGAGCTTCCAAGAAAAACCGCAAGCCGCCGCCGCGCTCGTGTCGCTCCCTCGACGATCCATCGTTTGCTCAACGACGGCATTATCTCCGGCGAGCAGCTCACGCCAGGCGCTCCCTGGCGCATTCGTCTGACCGATGAACTCAAGGCGCGCTTCAACGGCGAAACGTCCGACGACTTTCTGCCGATGCGCGAAGCTATGCGGGCGCTCGGGATCTCGCGTCAAACCGTATTGCAGCGAGTCAAGCGCGGCGAACTCGAAGCCGTGCACGTTGTGCGCGGGAAGCAAAAAGGACTCCACATCAAGGTGCTAGCCCCGCAATCAAGGTGTTAGCCCCGCAATCCAGCCTTTTCGACCAAACCGCATGAACCAGGGGTATTATGAAGCCACGTCCAAGAAGCTGCGTATGTCGGCATCGAGCACCCAGTTCACACGCTGGCTCATGATCACCGTGTGCAAGGCGTCAAGCGCCATATGAGGATTCCGCCCCGGCCGGAAGCCGTAGGGGAATCCGAGGAAGTCGACCTCATAGACGGCGCTTAACACCTCGGCCACCGCGCTTTGGACGATCTTGTCCTCTAGCGCCGGTACACCGAGAGGCCGCTTGCCGCCATCGGCTTTGGGGATGTAGACGCGCCTCACCGGCTGTGGCCGGTAGCGACCAGTGTGGACCGGTGCGCAAAGGTCGCGGATATTATCCGTGAGCCCTTCTTCGTACCTCGCCACCGTTACCCCATCGACCCCCGCGCTGGCCTGCCGCTTTTGCCATCGAAACGCCCGATCAAGAGCGTCCTCGTCGATGTGGTGCAGCAAGGCTGTGAACCGGGTTTAGGCAGCCTGCTTGGCCGCCGCGTTCACCCGCTCGAGATTCGGCGGCAAGGCAACCCGGCTCTGTGTCCGGCCCCTGACCTTCTCGCGCGGGCTCCTCTCGGGCCGGCTCCTTCCCCCCATGCGTCTCGTTTCCTTCGACGACTTCACAGGTATTATGGACCAGTCCGACTCCCGACCTCAGCTCGGACCGCGGCTCTGGCAGTGCCTTGCCGCTGTCCCCCATTGGAGACCAATCCAATGGACCCGGTCGGGCCTCTCATGGCCTCAACGGCGAGATCAAGCGACGGACCGACGTCGTCGGCATCTTCCCCAATGAAGACGCCATCGTTCGCCTGGTCGGCGCGATCCTGCTCGAACAGAACGACGAATCGGCCGTCCAGCGCGCCCGCTACATGACACTGGAAACCATCTCGCCGTTGAGCGATGATCCCATCGTCGGCTTGCCCGCCCTGGCAAGCTGATGCCTTCCGACCCGCCGTAAAATTCGCGGTGAGCTGCTGTCAGTTACACCACGCCACGGGGCACGATCGACGCTAACAATGGTGGATGTCGCAACGGGGTGGACCGAATGCCTTCCGCTCGTCGTGCGTGAAGCAGCTCTTGTGGTCGAGCCTCTCGAACGCGCGCAGAGCCTATTTCCCTGGCCCGTTCGTGGCCTCGATTTTGACAAGGACAGCGCCTTCATGAACGCACGGTCGTGTCATGGTGCCGCTCTCACGATGTCGAAGTAACTCGTTCCAGGGCCTACAAGAAGAACGATCAGGCATTCGTGGAGCAAAAGAACGGAGCTGTCGTTCGCCGCTTGGTGGGCTATGGGCGGTTTGAAGGCATTGATGCCGCTCGCTCATTAGCTCGCCTGTTTACGGCGGCTCAGCTGCACATCAATTTTCTTCCAGCCTTCGTTTAAGCTGAAGGAGAAGACGCGAAGGCGCCAAAGTGGTCAAGCGCTATCTTCCTCCAGAAACGCCGTACGAACGAGCGTTGGTTCATCCGAGTCTCGATGAGGCATTCAAACATAGGCTGCGAGAGATCTACCGCTCGCTTGATCCGCTCGCATTGCTGGCGCAGATGCGGGACGCCCAAAATGAACTTGGCAAGCGCGTCGATCGGCGGGCCGGAATGTCAGGGATGACGGCCGCGCCGGTGCGAAGTGACGTGGTGGCTTTTGCCCGAGAGCTCGGCGATGGTTGGAACGCGGGCGAGCAGCGGATCATTCATCGGCGCCGCTATGTGCGGCGCAAGCCTGTGCCACGTCGGCCATCGATGCTCGACCCTACATTCCCATCATCGAGGAATGAACCGCGGCGGTTCCGCACTTGTCCGCGGTCGATCTTCTCTCCCGGCTGGAAGCGCATGCGCCCGGTCGGTTCGGGCGGCGTCAGCGGCGTACGGTGCAGCGGCTGGTGAAGAATTGGCGATCAAAGGCCGCTCGACAGCTCACCAGCAGCGCAGAGATCACGTTAAGCATCGACCCACGCTCCGTACCTGAGGTCCGGGTCCCGAGAGGTGCCTTCGCCTAATCACCGCAAGCCGCTCGCTCGCTATAGCGCTATGGAAAGCGCGCTTCGCGAGCGGCTTGCTCGGACTCGCGGCAAACCGAATCCAGGAACAACGGGGGTCCGCTTCGGTAACATTCTCATCTGAGGCAGTATGGAGGGTCAATTTTCCACGTCGCCCGACAGCCGGAGCAAGGATGCCGAGCCGGTGGCCGTCTAGGACGTGCGGTTCGTACGTTGAGTGCCTGCTTGGCGCCGTCCGAAATGATGCTATCAAACTGTCCGGGGAAATGTCACCGACGCATATGGCTGCACAGATCAATGCGAAGCGTGCAGACAACACTGCCGGTCAGCAACTGGACGCTAAAATAAACTAAAGGATGAATCAGAACGCCGAGGCGACTTTGCTAACCCGCCTAAATATTTGCTGAAATCATGGGCTCAGTCGCGGCATAAGCGTCTGAAATAAGTTTGTAACAGTCACAGGCCGTTTGCTCGAGGCCCTTGCGTCCATCAATCTGCAAGACGCCGCGCATCTTGCGAACCAACCCTTGTTTTTCGAATCGGGTCAAGGTCTCTGTTACCCCAGCGCGGCGCAACCCCAAGACAGATGAAAGGGAGTCATGGGTGACTGGCAGCACATTGGCACCAAGAGCATCACTGGCCAAACAAAGCCAGCTCGCGAGCCGCTTTTCGCGATCGTGCCGAACCCCGCATAATCCAGTGTGAGCGCAATGCAAGGTCAGCGCTTGAACGTACTGAAAGAGCTGTTTTCGGATTCCAGGACACTCGGTCATCACTCGACACAAATCTTCGACACGAATCCTGTGCGCGCTTCCAGGAAAGAGCACAACAGATTGATGCGTCGAAATATGCGCTCCCACAAAGAGCGAAGCGCCGACCGCTCCCCGATGTCCTATCACCGCCGTTTCAAGGAAGCTCCCGGCCGCGACAATCCTTAGCGAGACGAGGCCCGACTCGATAAAATAGACATGATCAGGGTGCCTTTTCGGCTCTTGCAGCACCATGCGTTCTTTCAGGACGATCGGCTCAAGGAACTCCCCTATTGCCGCGAGGTCTTGACGAGAAATTCTCGTCAGAATCACGTTTTTGACAAAGGACCACGTATTAGGACGCACCATGCTAGGCTGGTTGAAGGATCTGCTGTGCGCCGGACCCCCACTTGAGAGCTGTATCTCCGGAGCTATTAATCGCACGCGTGGTCGATCATGGTGTGGTCCGTCTCCTGGCATGCGGATTTCTTCCGGGTCAGCACCGCTGTACTGTGACGAGATTTTGATTACCGACTGTAACGACATTTCAATCTTGATTAATGCAATGAGCCTCGTGTCGACGCCCAAATCCCGCTTGCGAGCGCCCCTTTTGAGGGATTCCGACTGGCCGAGCCGGCGGCTGCATGTACCGGCCCTCGCTTGGAGCGTCAGCGCCACCAACTTGGCTTTGCGCGGTCAAAGGACGGCAATCCGGATTTGCGCCTCCCGCTGCTTGATTTGCATGGTTACTGTGGGAGGGTGCGATGGCTTTGCGCCTGCCTTGGCGAACCTGAGGTCCTTGGGTTCCTCAGAAAAGAGGCGCCGAGCTTGCCGAAAGTCGCGTCCTTCATAGTCCCGCCTAGAGCGACTCACAAGGCGTGGATCAAGAGTCCCCGGTGCTCTAAGCTCCATCGCCCTACGAAGGCGACTTCGGTAGTCGTGGATATCTGAAGCGGCGGTGGGTGAAGACGCCAGCGCCGCCATCATCCAGAATCACGAGACCTCGGCACTTCTCGGAGCAAGCGCCGGGAGGGACGCGTATTGCGAACGAAAATGGGAACCAACCCGCAAACGTCAAAATCTCGTCTGAGAGGCGCCCTCCGAATGTGGCTTATCTCGGATCCCGATCCGTCGATTGACCCGCGTCCCTGGGGCCTCGTTTCCCAAGAAAGGCAAGAGAAAAACTGTCATCGTGAGTGGAAACACAAACCCACTTTTCCAGAATCATAGACAGACACATCAAAACGGTCAGATAGTCGTTCGACCATCAAATAAGAACTCCTCAGCCGCTAATTCGTCGTGCGGAGCGAGCTTGGAGCGCGTTGGCGCCCTGCACATGGGAGTTACGCAAGCACGCCTTCAAGTTATCGCATCGGCAGCATCCCTGATGCCGCCGTAGATTTCGTCAAGGTCTGCCGCTCTGACGCAATACGGCGGCATCACGTAGATCGCATTGCCGAGCGGCCGCAGCAGCAGATTTCGGTCCTTAAAGAACGCCTGAAGCTTCGGACCGATGCACGCGAGATAGCCCGCTTGCCTTGCTTTCAGATCGAGTGCTGTAATCGTGCCTGTTCGACGGACGTTTTCAAACCGTGGGTCGGTGCGGAATGACTCAATTGCCTGTTCTTGCATTGTGGCGACTGACGCCACACGCTGGCGACATTCCTGATCTTGCCAGAGATCCAGGTTGGCCTTTGCGGCGGCGCAGGCCACTGGATTCGCAGTATATGAACTCGAGTGAAAGAACGTACGTGTCCGATCTTTGGAATAATGCGCGTCGAAAATATCCGCGCGGCAGAGTGTCACCGCAAGGGGAAGCGCCCCTCCCGTGAGACCTTTCGAATAGCAGGCAATATCGGGCGTGACGTTGGCCTGCTCGCAAGCGAATAATGTTCCGGTGCGGCCCCAGCCCGTCATGACCTCGTCGGCAATGAACAGGACGTCCGAGGCCTCGCAAATCCGCTTCATCTCTCTTAGCACCCAGGCTGGGTACATCAGCATTCCGCCCGCCCCCAATATCAGAGGCTCCACAATAAAGGCGGCAGGCATTTCGTTTCGACATGCAGATTCGAGCGCATCGAGCGTTGCCTGTTCATGCCCTCTAGTGGGAAACGGGATTGAGGTAACGTCGAACAGCAGAGGCCCGTACGCCGCGTTGAACACACCTCTAGCACCGACCGACATCGCCCCGACCGTATCGCCGTGGTAGGAATGTTGCATCACGACAATGCGTATTCGCTGTTTGCCGATATTGTGCCAATAGCCGAGTGCCATTTTTAAGGCGACTTCCACACTGGCTGAGCCGCTGTCGGAGAAGAAGACATAGTCGAGGCCGCGGGGAGCGAGTTTCAAAAGTTGTGCAGCAAGCTCCTCAGCCGGTTCGTGGGTATGGCCGGCAAAGATAATCTGGTTGAGCTTTTCTGCCTGTTTCTGAATCGCGCTCACGATGTGTGGATGGCAATGTCCATGCGTCACGACCCACCAGGATGAGATTGCATCGATGATACGGCGACCATCGGCTGTGTGGAGATAAGCACCATCACCTCGCACAACCCTTGTTATCTCGTCTTGAAGCGCGTGTTGCGTGAACGGATGCCAGATCGGCGACTTTTTCTTTGGCATCATGGCTGGAAATCATCAGCACGGAATGAGGCTTTGAACGCGACTTGCAGCGTGTCTGCTGCGAGAGGAGAAAGCCAGGGCAATCGCCCCAACCAACGCACCCGCCCGATCTCGCAAATTGCGCTCTCATTCTCCGAATTTCTTTCGCCAATGAAGGCAATCCCAAGAATGCCGATCTGGCGCTTTCGCAGAGCCTCTATCGACAGCAGCGAGTGATTGATCGTACCCAGCGCTGTGCTCGCGCAAAGCACGACTGGAAGCTGCCATCGCTCGAAGATGTCAGCATAAAGTGTGGCGCCCCTCAGCGGCACCATTACCCCGCCGGCGCCCTCGATCACTAGCGGTCGCTCCCCAGTGTCCGGAATATCGAGCGCATCTACGTCTATGCGAACTCCGTCAATTTCGGCGGAATGATGCGGCGAAGCGGGCGTTCGAAGGCGGTAGCGCTCCGGCACGATGCGATCGGGTGAGAGACTGCCCAGTCTTGCGGCGACCTGGGTGTCGGTCTCTCCGTCGAGACCCGCCTGAATCGGCTTCCAATAGTTTGCGCCCAGGAGATTGGCGAGCCCCGCGGAAAATACCGTTTTTCCGATTCCGGTATCCGTACCGGTCACCACGATCCGCTGGCTCATCGAGGCCAGCCCCTCGTCTCCTCAAAGAGCGCATCGAGCATTGCACGCACGTCATCCTCCCCGACGTTGAGTGTCAGTGAAATCCGCAAACGGGCCGTGCCCGCCGGCACAGTTGGCGGCCGGATTCCGCGGATATCGAAGCCGCGAGCCTGCAGCGCAGAGGCGAGCCGCATAGCACGTGAATTGTCGCCAACGATATAAGGCACGATCTGCGAGTCCGAAGGACTTCGCCTAACGCGTTCACTGATCTGCTGATGCGTGAACGCGACCAGCTTGGCCAGACGCTGCTGGCGCTCAGGCTCCTCCTGCAGGATTAAGAGAGCCTCCCGCACGGCGACGGCCATCAACGGTGACGGCGCGGTGGCGAAGATAAACGGACGGCAGCGATTGACCATGAAGTCGCGCAGTGCACTGGAAGCAGTGACAAGTGCGCCGGCAGCACCCAGCGCCTTGCCGCAGGTATGAACGACCAAGAGATTTTCGCGCCCCTCATAGGGTGCGGTGAGCCCCCGTCCCTGCTCGCCGTAGACGCCTGTGGCATGGGCTTCGTCCACGATCAGGAACGCGTCGTACCGATCCGCAATCGCGACCAGGTCTTCAAGCGGTGCGAAGTCGCCATCCATGCTGTAGAGACTTTCGACCACGATCCAGACGCGGCCGGTTCGGCCTTTCGCGCGCCAGTCGCGAATTGTGCTTTCGACCGACTGGGGGTCGTTATGGGGGCTTATCCGAAAATCGGCCCTGCCAGCTCGTGCGCCTTCATGAATACTCGCGTGCACGAGCGAATCGTGAACAAGCAAATCGCCCCGCTGCGGCAGCGTTGTTAGGAGAGCAAAATTTGCGACATAACCGCCGCCAAAGAACAGCGCCGTCTCCGCCCCAAAGAACCTGGCAGCTTCTGCTTCGAGGCTCTCGTGCTCCTCACAATTGCCGCGCAGAAGCCGCGAGCCGCCGGCTCCGATCGGCGTGCCGGCCTGAAGCGCGGCGCAGACAGCCATTTTCATACGTGGAGCGCTCGCCAGCGCGAGATAATCGTTCGATGCGAAATCGACGCCTGCGCGCGGTTTGAGGCTGCGCAGCCGGTTGTCCTCTTTCAGAGCATGCAAATGTGCGACGTAATCGGCAAATTTGACCGAATGGATTGAGTTCATTCTTCACTTCCAGCGTAGGCATCGATCGCGCCAGAGTTCTGATGTCGTCAAGCACAAAGGCTCCAACATCACCTTTAGCTTTCAACTTGGTAGCATGCGGTTTTCTGGGTCAACCAGCACAACACGGGGTCTAAAGAGCTTGGCTTCCGCCTCATCAAAGGAGGCATATGCAACGATAGCAATTTTGTCTCCGGGCATGGCAAGTCGCGCAGCTGCACCATTCAAGTCTATGGTGCCCGACCGCGGGGGCGCTGCGGTGACATAGGTGGCGAAGCGCACTCCGGTTTCGGTGTTGTAGATTTCGACGCGTTCGTTGATCAGGAAACCTGCCGCGTCGAGCAGCGCGCGATCAATTGATATCGAGCCCTCAGAGTGCAGATCGGCTTCGGTCACCGAGGCACGATCGATCTTTCCTTTCATCAACGTAATCTGCATTTGTCCCCTACACTGGAGTTTGCGTACAGCGTGCTCGCTGCCTGTTTCACTTGAGGCAAGGTGCGGACGTGATGCCGAGCCGACCCAGCAAATTCGCGTCGCGGTCGGCTTTCGGGTTTTTGGTGGTCAACAGCACATCGCCGATGAAGATCGAATTCGCGCCGGCCAAGAAGCACAGCGCCTGCAGTTCATCGCTCATATACTGCCGTCCGGCAGACAACCGCACGACGCTCTTCGGCATCATGATCCGGGCGGTCGCGACCAGCCGCGCCACCGCGATCGGATCGGGACGCTCCGCGGTGTCGTTGACCGGCACGTCCTTGACCTGGTTCCACAGGTTGATCGGCACGCTTTCGGGAGGCTTTCGAAGATTGGCGAGCAGCACCAGCATGGCGAGCCGGTCCTCGAGGCGCTCGCCCATGCCGATAATGCCGCCACTGCACACCTTGATGCCGGCCTCGCGCACATGTGCAAGTGTATCGATGCGGTCCTGCAGGGTGCGCGTGGTGATGATCTTGCCGTAGAACTCGGGCGAGGAGTCGACATTGTGATTGTAGAAGTCGAGCCCGGCCTCAAAGAGCCGTGTGGCCTGCTTGCGCGTCAACATGCCGAGCGTGACGCAAGTCTCCATCCCGAGGCCTTTGACAGCGCTGATCATGTCGCAGATCTGATCGAGATCACGGTCCTTTGGACTGCGCCAGGCCGCGGCCAGGCAGAAGCGCCTCGCGCCGGCGTCCTTCGCGCGCTCTGCGGCGGCGACCACATCGGCGCAATCCATCAGGCGGGTGGCTTTCAGCCCGGTGTCGTAATGAGCGCTCTGCGAGCAGTAGGCGCAGTCTTCCGGACAGCCGCCGGTCTTGATGCTGAGCAGGCTCGCGGTCTCAAGGTGGTTTGGATCGAAGCTGTCCCGATGAACGCTCTGCGCCTGAAACATCAGGTCGGCAAACGGCCGGCCATAGAGCGCTTCGACCTCGGCGCGCTCCCAGCCACTGCGGAGCGGCGCTCTGTCGCCGCCGTCGATCCGCTCCACTCCCATAGCAGCAGCCTTTGCACTTGCCTTCTTACCCGCGTCAATCATAGATACCAGCGCCGATTATCGATAGTCGAGCGATCGATGCCAGTAAATTGCCTTAGGAACCGCTGGGAGATGATTATCGCCGCCCAAAGCCAGCCTTTCCGAAAAAGATGTAAAGCTAATCGATGCGCAAAGACCGCAAAAACTGCTCAAGCCCGGCGAAATCCTGCAACATCGGGCGAATCAAGGTTCGATGTCGAATCATCTCGGGCCGGTCGCCGAACGGGGCACAATATATCCGCTCAGTTGTGATAGATAATCTATGATCACAGACGAGAACACCACAATTGCCCAGCACATTGCGGGCTCAATTGGTGAGCGCATCATTAGCGGCGCTCTGCCGCCTGACGCCCCGCTCCGGCAGGATCATGTCGCGCGAGAGTTCAATTCCAGCCATGTCCCCGTGCGCGAGGCGTTTCGCCAACTGGAGGCTCAACATCTCGTTGTCGCTGTGCCCCGTCGTGGCGTGAGGGTCGCTCCACTCGATACCAATTCCGTGAAGGAGATCGCCGAGATGCGTGGAGCTCTCGAGGTGGTCGCCCTGCGCAATGCGGCTCCAAAGCTCACCTTTAGCCATTTGGCACGGATCGAGCTCGCCCTGGTTGAAGGAGAGAATGCCCAGACCATTCAGGATTTTGAGATGGCCAACCGCGCCTTTCACCACGCGCTGGCGGCGCCGTGTGCAATGCCGCGCCTGCTCGCCAGTCTCGACGGACTACAGCTTGCAAACTCTCGATTGGTGTTCGCGATGGCGCGAAGTAGCGGTTGGCGACCGCGATCCAATCAGGATCACCGCCTGATTCTGCAGGCATTGCGAGCGCGCAACGTCGACCAAGCCTGTAACCTGCTCGCGCGCCACATTCAATCGATTGAGCGCCTTGCCCTTCCTGCGTCCTGACCGGCAGTTCTGGCGAGTTCCGTTGCAGACCACGGTCCTGGCAAGACTGCGGCAGCAGCGACCATCTTGCCGGGCGAGCGCGGGATGTGGTGCTAGCGTTGCAGCCGGTTCAATCCCACGATAGTTATGCGACCTACTCATTACTCCTCAGGCTATCCATGATACGTCACATCGTCCTGTTCACAGCTAAGGATAAGACCCACATCGATAAAATGATCGAAGGCCTCTCGGTTCTCACCAAAATCCCGCATGCCCGCCGGCTCGAGGTTGCCCGCAACCGCAAGACCGACCAGCTCGGCAACGACATCGACGTCGTGGTTTATGGTGAGTTCGACAACGAGGCGGATCTCGCTGCTTTCAAAGCGCATGATCTATACCAGGAATCGATCAGTCGGGTACGACCACTCCGCGAACTGCGGTTCGCGGCCGACTACAACGTATCAACAGCTGTGCGTTTTGCCTGAATACAGCGATAATCAATTTGGTCGGTGCACCGTGTCCACCGACGGGGGTAACTTGATAATCGATCTCAAGAGTTTGCTGATCATGGACGAGCGTCGCTCTCGTTGGGGTGAGAATCACAATCGGAGCGCGTCTCACAGCACGCTAGCCCTCAGTGACTGACAGCCCGATGCACGTCCGAGAACTGCAATGGATTGAGCCTGTCACAGCGATGCGAAGTCTCGCGCATCGACCGCACCTTACGTTTCTCGATAGCGCCGCAAGACATGAGTTGCTTGGGCGCTACTCATATCTGAGCTGCGACCCGTTCAGCACCTATATGGTCGCGGACGGACAGGCGAGTTGCAATGGAGAGGCTCTTGAGGGCGATCCATGGAAAGTTCTTCGCACCCTGCTCGCCAAGTATCCGCAAGAGCATCGCCTCGATCTCCCGCCGTTCCAGGGAGGCGCGGCCGGCTTTCTTGCTTACGATCTAAACAGGACACTGGAGCAATTGCCGGCGCCCGCAATTCCTGGTCTGGGTTTGCCCCAATCCGTCCTGCATTTCTATGATGTGGTGGTCAGCTACGACCACCACGACGACAGATGCTGGATCGTTTCTACCGGATGGCCGGAACAGGATCCCGCACGTCGGAGCGAGCGTGCACGCCGTCGAGCCGATGAGTTTGCAGCACTGCTTGCCAGTCCAAAGTCGCCGCGGAATCGCGCCCTGGGCACACCCGGCGGATGGCATTCGAACTTCAGCCGTGACGGCTACATTGCGGCGGTACAGCGCGTCGTCGACTTGATTTTGGCCGGAGACGTCTTCCAAGCCAACATTGCGCAGCGCTTCAGTGCCAGGATGTCGCCCTCATTTGATCCGCTTGCCTTCTACTGCCAGCTGCGCTTAGTGAACCCGGCGCCCTTTGCGGCCCTCTTGCGCTACGGCAAGCTCACCATCGCATCGAGCTCCCCGGAACGGTTCCTAAAGCTTGCTGGACAAAAAGTCGAAACGCGCCCCATCAAGGGCACGATTGCGCGTTCCGCTAATTCCGAGGAAGACCAGCGTCGCGCTGAAATCCTAGTCGCGTCCGAAAAGGACCGCGCCGAGAACATTATGATTGTCGACCTCCTGCGTAACGATCTTTCGCGCGTTTGCACGCCGCATTCGGTCGAAGTTCCAGCGCTTTGCAACCTCGAATCCTATGCCTCAGTGCACCACCTCGTGTCGATCGTTACGGGTGAACTTGCAGAAGAGCAAGACGCCGTTACCCTACTGCGAGCTTGCTTTCCCGGCGGCTCCATTACCGGGGCGCCAAAGGTGCGATCAATGGAAATTATTGCCGAAATCGAGCGTGTTGCGCGAGATGTTTATTGCGGGGCGATCGGCTTCATCGGCTTCAACGGGCATATGGACACGAATATTGCGATCCGCACCGTAACGATCGACGATGGCCTGGCTGTGTTTCATGCGGGTGGCGGGATAACGGCGATGTCGGATCCAGAGGCCGAATACGAGGAAACGCTCGCCAAGACGCAGCGAATCTTTGACGCATTTCGTGCTGAAACAGCCGGTGCATCTTGATACTCATCGTCGACAACTACGATTCATTTGTCTTCAACATTGCCCGTTATCTCCGAAAACTTGGCGCAGCAACGGAGGTGATCCGGAACGACGCGTTGACCGCCAGCGATCTTGTTGGTCTCAAGCCGTGCGCAGTGATTATCTCGCCCGGCCCCTGCACTCCACTCGAGGCCGGCATATCTACGGCCATCGTCCGCGAACTTTCAGGTCGCTTCCCCATTCTCGGCATTTGCCTCGGGCATCAGTGTATTGGGAGCGTGTTCGGCGGACGCGTAGTGCGTGCACGTCGCCCCATGCACGGGCGGTCTTCGCATATTGCCCATGACGGCCGGGGGCTATTCACTGGACTCTCATCGCCGCTTTGCGTTGGCCGCTACCATTCTCTTGTTGTTGAGCTCGATGAGACATGCGCCCCGCATCTCAATGTGACAGCGCGTTCCGAGGAAGGCGAGATCATGGCTCTCGCACATCAGTATCAACCAACCTACGGCGTGCAGTTCCATCCCGAATCGATACTTACCCAACAAGGGCACCTACTGCTTTCAAACTTCTTGCGAATAGCAGAAACTTCGTTAGCCTGAAGATCGGAGCGATGGCCCACGCCTCACGTTGGAAAAAGCGTGCTTGCGCAATGTGAGAGTGAGCTAGCTCGCTCCTCAGATCCTGGGCAAACAAAACCTTCCAAGATGCCAGTAGCGCGGTATCCGCACTCAAATTGGAAAGAACTCCGCTGCGAAAGAGCGGGAGTTTATGCGGGGAAGTTTTGATGCACTCTCATGATTGCATCACCTCAATTGCGTTATGCCGCTTCAGAAGTGGATCTGATGAACCTCCAGATAACGTCGCGCAAGACGAGGCCGAGAAAACGAGGTGCTAGACTTAGGCCATTGACGCATAGCTCCGTGCCTATGTCCGACTCCGACATCGTTGTGCATCGGACAATGTCACTCGATATTGACCTGCCGCACGTCGCGTCGCCAAAAGCGGACCGCCGTCTTTGCACCCCTAAGCTGTCGATCGCCAGTTCTGGACGAGCTGAGGATCTCTTCAGAAGGCACCCACAGTCCATCGCTCTCGGCATGTCCGTCGAAATGGCCGGTGGGCATCTTGAAAGTTGGTGGCGAATACAAGCTCGATCAAATCGGCTCGCGCCAGTGGCAAAAGTTCGCGCGCGAAACGCGGGTTGATGCGGACGAAGTCATTGCTCGACTGGATCTCGATGGCCGATTAGATTCTGATCCACTGACTGACCCGCGCGCGAAAGGAAGGATTAGCAATGCCGTCATCGAACGACTGGCCGCGACACTAAGGGTACTTGATCGGTGGGCCAAGAAATTCCAGCTTTTCGGACCGCAAATGTCTTTGCCCTCACTTCCGACGTAGGCGAAGATTGTGCCGGGGCCGTACTACAGTTCGTTGCTCCTGATCGTCTAGAGGCTTTGAGAAGTGGCAAGGAGGACACGATCGAATGGCTCGACGAGCCGGAGATCGCCAAACGGCTCCAGGCCCTACGCGAGGATCATGCCTCCTGGCGTTTGCCGCGCGACACAGGCCAATTCAGGCTTGCCGGCGCGCAGCCAAAAACGGCGCTTCTTCTGAAGAAGGTCCGATGGGGCATTCCATCCGGGCGTGTTCCGTTGATCTAGATCCGCAAAGGGCGCAGCGTCATGGCGACCCGGAACGTGGCCGGGCACGGTGATTGCGCGCAAGCAAGCCAGTGCAGCTCCTGGAGGAGACGTTTGAACTGTGCTGCACACCACCATTAAAGAAGCCCAATCCGGGATACCGAAGCCAATATAAAAAGGGAGCGAACGGCCATGTACAAGGTCAGCCCTTTAGCGCTCGCGCCATTGAGCCACGGCGGATCGGCAGCCGCGCAGCCGAAGGCGATCGGTTCGGGCCTTGCGAATTCCGCAGCTGGTGCCAGCGGATTCGAGCGGGGTCTCACGATCGGCGGTCGCTATGGCCAGCTCACCGTCAACGTCTCCGAAGTGTCCTTGGGGTAACCGAGGGCAATGCGTTCGTCTATCCTCGGATCACCCAGAGCGAGCACAAGTTCATGCTGGTCAATGCCGCCACGGGCGTGAAGCGGCCGGCCTTTGATCAGACCCGCCTCGCAGCGGCGCTGAACGAGGCGAGCCACAAGAGCTATCAGGCCGACGATCTTCCCTTCCGTCATTTCGAACTGCCGATCATGATCGAAGGCTCGGCTTCCGCATCTCGCAGGATCCCGCCAAGCTGGGACGGATCGGAAGGCAACTACTATGCCTTTTCGGCGCTGAGCTGGTCCCCGGACTCGCGCGACCTCGCGGCTTACCGCATTCGCCCCGGCTTCAAGCGCAAGGCTCACTATGTCAATCGTCGCCGACGGACCAACTTCAACCCGACTATTCGACGATAGTCTATCCCAAGCCGGGTGATGTCTTGGCCCTACCCCATCCGGTACAGGTCCACATCGCGGACCGGCGCGAGATCGCGATCGATAATGCCCTATTTCCGAATCCCCATGATCTTTCGTCTATCCAGTGGAAAAATGGACGCGGCTTCACCTTCGATGCCAGAGGACGTAGCCAGGACATGCCATGGTCCGTGTGCGCCCACGCCCCGCTGCCAACAGCGAGGCCGCGGGAAACCGACAGCAGATTCCTTTTATCCTAAGTTTTCGTTTCATCAATGCTCGCGTTCAACGTGAACCGAATGGATCGGCACATGCTCGTGGCTGGCGCCGAGTTCGTGAAGCCTGTGATGCAGGCGATGATGTGCAAGCTCCAGGACAGCCCGCAGCCTCGAG
>NZ_JADPJL010000052.1 GCF_023073415.1 Bradyrhizobium sp. 190
GCCTCGTCCTACGAGACGCGTTACCGGACGCGAGTGGTCAACAATTTGCATCGGCGTGCCAAGGCATTCGGCTTTGTTCTCCAGCCCTTGGAGCCGAAAGTAGGTGCTGCCGTTTCTTAGGAATCATTCTCCAGCGTCAGCTCCCCGGTCTTGGCATGCAGCGACTTCACATCGACTGCCGGCGCGGCCGGCGGCCCGCCCCCAGGTCCGAAAATCTCGGAAGCATTGCCCTCAAGCTGCGATTTCCACGCCGTAATCTGATTGGGGTGGACGTCGAAATGCTCGGCCAGTTGGGCTATCGTCCGGTCGCCCTTGATGGCTGCCAGCGCCACCTTCGCCTTGAAGGTCGGTGAGTGATTCCGGCGGGCTCGTCTGCTCATGGTCTCTCCTGATTCGCGGGCCTATCGTGCCCGCCGTCAGGCAGAAACTCCACTTAGCGTCCTGTGCAGATTTCCGGGGCCGGCTCTAACCTCTACCCGTAGTCTGCATTCCTGCATCATGGCCCAATTAGTCTCCCTCCGGTGAGGGCCGCCTTGTCGGGTTAAGGCGAGTGCTGTGTACAGCCCTTATGGACAGCAATAAGTGCAGTGCTCAGATCGAGCGGTTCGAGGTTGTTGAGAGTGGCCGACGCCGTCGGTGGACCGACGATGAGAAGCTCAAGATCGTTTTGGAGAGTGTCATTCGGCATGCAAAATTTGAGCGCCGATTGGCAGCCTGCTCCACTGCGAGTGGGCTCGGATTCATAATGGCGCGCTCGCCAGCGGCACGGCGAAGGGCTTGCAGTGCACCGACTTTCAATTACCCATAACTTTGACCACTCGGGCTGATCCGCTGATCGGAAATTCTTGAATCGCAAGGATCACTTGTGATTCCTTGCTGAGCACCTGATTCACGAGGTGCTCTATGGGCCTGACATCAAGGAATAAGATCGGCAAAAGGCTGTTTGCGGTCCCTGGAAAGTGAATGTTGGATTGATCGAGAGAGTAGTGGATGCGAGTTTAGGGACGCGCGGCTCGGCGACAGATTCCGCAAACTGCTCACGCAGATTGGAAGCCCCATGGGACAAAGCATTCCGCTCGTCTGCTACGAGCGAATACCAAGGCAGCCTACCGCTTCTTCTCTAATGACCGGGTCAGCGAAGCGGACATTCTGGCCGGCCATTTCCCTGATCGTGCCGCCGCCACTGAAGGTCTCGTTCTTGTGCGGCACGATACAACCGAGTTCAGCTATCAACGCGAAAAGTCAGAAGCGATCGACATCACCAAGAGCATAAACAGTGGACGGGATAAGGCTGGTCGCCTCAGATCGCACACGGTTTGCGGCATCCTGATGCATTCGAGCCTCGCGGGGGGATGCCGCTGGGGCTGACGGCCGCTAAGTTCTGGACCCGGAAGAAATTCAAGGGGACGCTAGCCCTTAAAAAGAAGATCAATCCGACCCGGATTCCCATCGAGAAAACGAAAAGCATCCGGTGGTTGGACAATCTCAAGCAGTCTACGCAACTGTTGGATCATCCGGGACGATGCATCCATATCGGTGATCGCGAGAGTGACATCTACGAGCTCTTCTGCGCAGCACAGGAGATCGGAACTCATTTCCTGATCAGGACCTGCGTCGACCGCTTGGCTGGACATGGGGATCACACGATCGCCGACGAAATGGACGAGGTCGTCGTCAAAGGGCTCCACCGCGTCGAAGTCAGAGACAGCAACGGCGATCGCGACCAGGCCGTTCTTGAGATCAGGTATCGCAAGATTCGCGTCCTGCCGCCGATCGGAAAGCAGAAGCGCTATCCCGCTCTGACCCTGACGGTGATCCATGCCGAAGAACGCGGGACGCCGAAGAACAGAAAGAAGATCGATTGGAAGCTGATCACCGACCTGCCTGTTGGTTCCCGCACCGACGCCATTGAGAAGCTTGAATGGTATGCTTGAGATGGAAGATCGAGGTGTTCCACAAGATCCTCAAATCGGCTGCAAAGCTGAGGAGTCGAAGCTCAGGATCGCCCAGCGTCTGACCAATCTGATTTCGCTCTTTTGCATCCTGAGTTAGCGGGTCTGGATGACGATGCTCAACCGTTCCGCCCCAGACGCGCCACCAACCCTCGCGTTGACTGCGACTGAAATCGGCGTGCTCGATCGCCTCGTCAACGACAAACCAAAAAGCAAGACAGAACACGCTCTCGGACTATCTGATCAAGATCGCCCGGCTCGGCGGTTATCTAGCCCGCACCAGCGATCCGCGGCCCGGCAATACCGTTATGGGCGCGGGCTGTCACGCCTCTCCGCCATCGGGCTGGGCGCCATCGTTGGAGGAGAATTTGTGGGTAATTGAAAGGTCCACCGGAGCGGGACGACCCCGCCGCATTCAGAGGGAAATCTCGAAGCATATTCCTGGAACGACCGGCCACCATAACCGCCAATCACCCCTTCTCTTTCCAAGCGCTGAAGCCGGGCATGCGATAGGTGACAACCTTTTTCGCCAATGTCACCTTCGGCATGCGGGCTTTCTCACCCCGAAGCGTCAACAGTTCTCGTCGTCCGCAGTCGGGCGCTTGGGCACCTTTCAGATACGTCGACATGATTAGTCAACCTGCCGAAACATATAGGTCGAAATGCAGTCTTTTATCGCTATGAATCGTCCAAACCTTGCTTAAACTCCTGAAAACCCAAAGTGAAAGAGGGGACAAACATGAAAGACCTCATGGTCATTGGGGCAGGCAGGATTGGTGGAGCCATTGCATCGATGCTGGCCGACACCGGCGATTACAAAGTGACTGTCGCCGACCGTAGCGTCGAGCAACTCGCCACGATCGACTGCCATCCAGCGATTTCCACTGCGATGCTTGACATTGCCAATCATGCAAATCTGGTAGCGGCGCTCAATCGTAAATTCGCCGTGCTTTCGGCCGCACCCTTCCATTTGACGGAACAGATCGCCGACGCCGCACTGGCGGCGGACGCGCATTATCTTGATCTGACCGAGGATATCGCCACCACAAAGAAAGTCGAGACTCTGGCGCAAAATGCCGAGCGCGCATTCATTCCCCAATGCGGTCTGGCGCCCGGCTTCATTTCGATCGTCGCCAATGATCTGGCCTCGCGCTTCGATAACCTCGACAGCATACGCATGCGCGTCGGCGCGCTGCCTCGGTATCCCTCCAACGCGCTCAACTATAACCTGATCTGGAGCACCGACGGTTTGATTAACGAATATATCGAGCCCTGCGAAGCCATTGTCGAAGGCAGACTGGTGAGTGTGCCGGCGATGGAGGAGCGGGAGGAGTTTTCGTTCGACGGTGTGACATATGAAGCTTTCAATACCTCCGGCGGCCTTGGCACGCTGGCAAGGACTCTGGAAGGCAGGGTGCGCACCATGAACTACCGCACCATCCGGTATCCTGGTCATCAGGCGATCATTAAGGCGCTGCTGAACGACCTCAATCTGAAGAACCGCCGCAATGTGCTGAAGGATCTCCTCGAAAAGGCGTTACCCGCGACAATGCAGGACGTTGTCGTCATCTTTGTCACTGTCTGCGGTTGGCAAAATGGGAGGTATGTGCAGGAAACCTATGCCAACAAGATGTATGCCGGAATTGTTGCGGGGCGACAACTAAGTGCTATCCAGATCACTACTGCGGCCGGCATTGCCACCGTCATCGACCTTTTGGCGCAGAAAAGCCTGCCGGCAAAGGGCTTCGTCCGACAGGAGGAGATCGCATTGGCGGACTTCCTCAGCAACCGGTTCGGTCAGGTCTACAATCTCGACGCGAAACGGATGAGGCAGCCGTGAGATTCCTTACTCCTGGTATTGAAATGTCCGGACGCTTTGCTTTCTCTCCGCAAGCGTTTCTAAAGACCTACTCAGTTCATGGGGAGCACTTTCTTATGAAGAATCGCAAGGTCGCGTACCACGGTTTTTTTTGCAAGTCGCACGATGGAAAATTGGTAGAGAATGCTCTACTTGCCCCTCGAGGCCGACAATCGTTTTCGGCTACTGAAAGAGACCGTTGGCAATGCGTTAGCCACGAGCCGGAGGCGGGCAGAAAGTAACTTGCGGATGCGAGGCGCTCGGTTTCTGTTGCACCGTCAAGACAAAATTGAACGGCTGTTGAGAGCTTCTCCAAGGCGGGCCAGTCGGTCATTGCCAACACCCTCGGGAGATGGAAATCGTGAAAAGTACGACGCACCGGCCGCAAGCCAACTACCGGCCGCAAGCCAACCGGAGTTTACGTCTGATTCGAACCTCCAACCTGCCGCAGACTCCGCCCCCGGTGCTGCATAGGGCTCTGGCCCGGCAGAGAAGTGGGCAAATCGGCCAGTAAACACTCGATCCGTCCCTTATAGGTCTTGTCCTCCGTCGGCTGGTTTGAGACTTCAGGAGACTTCCTTTGGGGAACCGGACCAAAATGGCCCCGTAAAAAGCATTCGCACTCTTTCTCGCTGCAAGGTCCTGGAGCAACGACGATGGCGCGGAGCAGCGAGGCGTGTCCATGCTCGACAATCAAATTATTTGCGGGGCACTGCAGCTTGTGCTTTTGCGCGTGTTCAACAACCTCCTTCGGACGCTCCTTGCCCAACATGCGTTAGATTCGGGCGCTGCCGCAGCTGATGAAGATACGCGAACCCATCGACGCCGAGGATCGGATGCATGGCATCTTATGAGCAACCAGCGGAATGCGATAACCGTGATTTGGTCAAACCATTGCTGCGGGACCCCTACGGTCCCGCCCATAGCTACCTCGCTCCAGCGGCAATATAAGGTATGCCGTTAGTCAGCGTACAAACGACGCCACGTCGCAGAAAGGATCCGGGCGGGTTCACAACATTGGCTGAGTACGAGCAGCGCGGCACACCGGGAATTTTTTATTCGAGAGCTTCCGGTAATCTAGATCTCCGCCAACGGAAAGGACGGGGCCTGCCTTCTTTTGCCTTTCGAGCACGGGAGCATCATGTGTAGCATGTTGAATCTCCGTCTTCACCTGCGCTTCGTTCGAATTCCAGAATGATATGCTCCATCTCGCCTGCCATGCCGCTCAGAAGTTGCTGGCGGGGAGTCGAAAAAATTGCAGCTGCCGTTTGCTCGTTTTCTGCACTGATCTGCCGAACTGCGGCGGATTTCGTGGAGGGGCGCGCGCGTTCGAGGCGACATCGACGATTGGCCCAGACGCCGCCTTTATCACGTTCCCCAATGTCCGATTCAGGACCCTGATGTCGGAAGCTCGACAAAGCGGAACGGCCATTCCACACGTTCGTTGGCAGCGCGCGTGTTTCTGCGTCAACCAAGGCGCGCAGCAGATTCCGTGAGTGGCACGCCGATTGCTGGGATGAGGAAGAAAGAGCCACCGTCAACGCGTCCCAGGAGTTGCCGATGACGCCTGCTCGTTTGACCCTAAATGAATGAGCTGACAAACTTTGTTCTTGCCAGCGCCGAAGCGGCGAGCATCGACCCGGTTGCCGAGAATTTCACGGAGCCGGCCAAGTAGATTGCTGCAGCTTTCCAACAGAAAACCGGCCAGGACGTCGTGCTGAGCTTCGGCGCAGGTGGACAGTTTCACAACCAGATCACTCCAGGCACGCCCGTTCCAGATGCTTTCCCCGACCGAAGACCCTCGCGGTTCCAAAAAAGCGGCTGCAAGTACGCAATCGGCACGCTTGTGCTGCCGCAGGACCGCTAATTCCGTGACCCAGGGTGGAGATCTTCAAGTCACGAGTATCAATCAGACGTGCCGCAACATGTGACCTTATGCTGCTGTTACGAGGTCGGTATGCTCTTCTCAAAATCATGTTCGACGGGATGAATTGAATCGCTGTAAGTCAAACTTCCTACAGGCTCTACAGTATGGACTTGGCAGTTCTCGGCCGACGAGGGAGTACACCCTTGGAAGATCATGCAAGGATTATGATCATGAAGCTCCTCGAACCTCCTTCGTGCAGCCCCACACCGTCGACCGTCTTTGTTGGCAGAAATCGTCATGGCAATTGGGTTGCCCGCGAACAGAACGGCATTTTTGGCGGCCTTTTCGTGAGTCGCGACCAAGCGGTCAAATACTCGTTGTTCGAGAATGGCCATCATCCAGAAACCATCATAGAGGTGTCGCGTGAAATCGAACTGGATATATCCGACAAATCGCCGATCACCGGCTAGAGGAGCGCGGGGCCTGATACGGCGGCGCAATTGAGTGGCCCGAGCGACTCGGCTTTGCCGCGCGTCGACGCCGAGCAGATCGTCAATACCACGATTGCGCTCACGTAGCTCCAAGTTTTAAAAGTATGATCATCACGGGCAGCGAAAACACCGAAATCGATCTCTCGCTAAGAGGACCCGGATTCGTCGAGGCGCCACGTCCGCGACATGCGGGCGGGCGCAGCCGAGTGCCAAAAGGACGAAGGAGAAGAGAGTGACCATTCAGAAATCGGCCTCCAAAATTCGTGCAGCCGAACATCCCGCAAACCTGATATTCGTCGGCCGCTGGTCGCCGCGTGGGTTTACACAGGATCAGATCCCGGAAGGTGTTATGAACACTTTCTTCGAGGCCGCTCGGTGGGCGCCGTCGGCTTTTAATTCCCAACCATGGCGCTTTCTCTATGCCCTGCGCGGCCAGCCAGAATTCGACACCTTTCTTAGCCCTTTGATCGAGTTCAACCAGGGCTGGGCGAGACACGCGGCGGCGCTGATCTATCTGCTGTCGAGGAAGCACTTCAGCTCTCCCAGGAAGACCGACCCGCAATTCTCCCGCACGCACTCCTTCGACACCGGCGCCGCCTGGGCTAACTTTGCCAACCAGGTAACGGCCGCAGGTTGGGCCGCACACGGCATGAGCGGATTTGACGTGGAGAAGGCGAGCACCGTGCTCAGGGTGCCCGAGGGTTTTGCGGTCGAGATCGCGATCGCCGTTGGGCGCAAGGGCGACGGTGCAAACTTAACAGCTGACCTGTTGCAGCGTGAACAGCCGAGCGGCCGTTCACCGGTCGGTGACTTTGTCGCCCGCGGCCTGTTTCCAGAACGATTCAGGAGCTGACGGATGGGCTGCACTTTTAAAGTTTAACGAGGTCTATGGACCACGCTCGCATTGCAAGGAAGCCACAAAGGGATCTCGCAGTGTGCCCAATCTATCCGGCTTCGATTTGAGGCTGTCGCCTCGAGGACATTTTGGAATGCGCCGCCTCAATACCTCGCCGGCCTAAAGAAGAGAGATGGTGTTGAATTAGGCTTCGAGAAGTATCCGGGGAGCCGTTTCTGCATTCGTTGCCCGTTTCTGCATTCGTTGCAAGAGCGTCCATTCCGATCAGGCAGCACAGTATATTAGTCAGAGACTGCTCAGTTTTTTCGATCCCTTCTTGCGTAACAAGATTGGACCAGCATCGAGTCCAACGACATGGAACGTGTTCTTACCTACATCAATACCAATCTGATTATGTTCGTCTTGGATACGCCTTCTCCTGCTGTCGCAGAGGGGTCTACATCGCCGTCGAGAACGGACGTTGTCCATGCCGGTAACTCGTAGGGCGCTGGTCTTGGCATTGCCGAAGCATTCGACCCGGGGGCGTGGAAGTAATAGAGCTTTCACCCGCGACCCTTGCTGTTGTGATTGAAACTGCTCGGCGCGTGCCAGCGGCCGCTCAAACGCAGCCTCAGCTCTGGCTGGCCGATGATCTTACGGCGGATGCTGCCGATGAGACGGCCGAGCCGCGTGCGTAGCTTAGCTCCGCAGCTCGAGATGGTAGCGCTTGAACTGCTTGGAGTGGTCGTAGGGTCCCGCCATCATCGCGGCGCGTTTGGCGAAGAGCAGGAACGACTGCCGCAGCCGCAGGCCGTGCTCACGGCCTCGGCGATTGAGCCCCTCAGCCCCCCATGGGCAAGCTTGGCATCGGTCGGCAAGGTAACCCGGGTTGAACGTAGTATCCACCCTCACCCGCGTGACATCGCGCCTCTGCGCGCTGGCCTCATGCGCCGCTAGCCCGGATATCGCACACCACCAATCGTGAGGTAGCGGTTTGAGCTACCGGAAGCCGTTTTCGGGCTGATTTTGTGTTTCCCGTCCGCTCCGATCGCAGTGTTCGCGCGGGACGAGTCTCGGCGTCCGATGTTACACGGCTTGCGGGTGGAGACGGGCGCGCGGCATCGGTTTGCGGGCCGCATTGGCGCTGTTGGCGATCCGGTCTCGGCTCAAGTGGTATCGAGGGCACGATGCGCCGTGGCGAAGACTGCCTTGTATGGACAGCCTGAGGCCATGGCGAACTTGATCCGACGAACGCTGAGGGTGACGAGGGCGCCAATCTTGAAGAGCTTGCGGCGGATGGTGCCGCAGGTGGCATCGGCGAGATCGGTCGCCTGCAGAGCCAGGCGACGGGTAGCCTCGATCAGGACATAAGCCATCGAGGCAAACCACAGGCGAAGCTGGTTAGCCGCCATGGTGGCGGTCGAGGTGCGGTCGGCAAAAAGGTCGATCTGACATTCCTTGATCCGATTCTCCATTTCGCCGCGGGCGCAATAGACATCCTCGTAGAGACGGCGGCCGTCGCCTTGGGTCAGCGTCGTGACAATGAAGCGCGGGTTCTCTTCGCCCCGGGTCCACTCCGCCTTGGCGATGACGCCGCTCGCGGCTCCAGCTCTTGAGGGTCGACCAGGTGAAGTCCTTGAAGCGGCGTGCCGGCTTGCCAGTTTGTTGGCTCTCCTGTTGCGCTTCGCCGAGTTCGACCGCAATCGTGTCCTTGAGGCGGGCATTCCTCGCCAGGCCAAAGATGTAGTCGACCGCATTGGCTTCACACCACCCCATCAGGGCCTCGCGGGCGAAGCCTGAATCGGCCCGCAGAATGATCCGCGTGTGCGGCCAGCGCGCCCGGATCTGCGTCACGATGCGGGCAATCTCCTCCACCGCGCCGGCGGCAGCGTCGATATTCGCTGGCCGCAGCTTGGCGGCCAACAGATGCCGACCGCAGAAGACGTAGAGTGGCAGATAGCAGTAGCAATCGTAGTAGCCATGGAAGAACCGTCCTTCCTGGTGCCCGTGCAGCGGATCGTCAGTGGCATCAATATCAAGGATGATCTCCTCCGGCAGCGTTTTATGGGCTTCCAGGAAGAGCGTGACGAACAGGCTCTCAATGGCACTCAGATCATGGGCGATCTTGTGATAGCGCGTTGCCGTCTCGCGGCTCAGTTCAAGACGGTTGAGGGTCGACTTCCCTGCCACCGGTGCGCAATTCGCTCGGCCCGCTTCAAGCTTGCCGGCCAGCACCGCCATCACCGGATCGCGACGCAACTCGTCGTGATCGTTGAGGTCCTCGTAGCCCAGTGCAATCCCGAACACCCGCTGACCCACCAAGGTCGCAACGCGATGTTCGATCAGTTCCGGCCTGCGATAATCGGTGAAGCACGTGGCCAACCGATTAACCAGGCCGATCACCCGATCCGTCGCCCCCAGCAGCAAGGCTCCGGCGTCCGAGGTGATCGTCCCCCCGTCAAAACTACCCACAACTTCGCGGCGTCCGACGAGTCCAAAGTCAAACCGTTCCGCGTTACACTCCGTCGGCATCGGGGCTCTCCTCGAATCATCAAGAAGTCGTTCTCGCAAAACAACTTTCGCTGATTCGGAGCTCCGATGCGCTTATCGACTGTGAGATATCCCGGGCTGGCAGGCTTTCGGCCGGCACAAATTCCGCATTCGTGCCGAGGCGCTTGCGCCAATGGCTGAAATCGGAGCGTTCGTGCGGAAATTGTGCCGGAAAAACTTCCACCGGTGAAGTGCTGGAAGCACGCGCCGTAGGCACCCAGTGCTCGCGGAATCGCGTCGGACAGGCCATGGATACCTTTGAGCAGCAGCCCGATCATGAACCGGCTGGCGATCGCGCACCGGCCTTGGTCGCTTAGAGCGGCGGTGATCTCGCGATCGATCCAGTCCCAGTCGATGAGGCGCCAAGCTGCCCAGATTGATGATTAATGAAGCCTGGCGCGAAACAGATCACCTTTCCCTCATCGTCTCCGGCTCTTCAGTCGAAACGTCCCCCTCCGCCGCGACCACGGAATCACGCCCGAGGTTCGAGGGAATCTCAAGACCCACCGCCGTGCCAAAGGCGAATTCCTCTCAACAACTTTGGGCGCCTTTTCACGGACGACTGCTTACACCTGCCTGTGCAAACCGATTAAGTGGCCGCGTGAGACCGAGGTTCTCTCTTAGTGTTTGTCCGACGTATCCGGATCTGAATTTGCCTCGCCTGCGCAACTCGGGAACGACGAGTTCAACAAAATCCTTAAGTTCGCCGGGAAAGGTCGCCGGCAATACGTTGAATCCATCAGCCGCACGTTGATCAAATGTATCCACCATGACATTGGCAATTTCGTCCGGAGTTCCAACGACCAGGAGATGGCCGTTGCTGTCCGATATAAAGCGGATCAGTTGTCTCCAGGTGAATTTCTGGCGCACGGCCAAGTCAAGGAGTAGCTTCTGACGACTTTGCACAAAATTCGTCTGCGGTAAAGTCTCGGGAACCAATGAGTCGAGATCCACCGAACGCAGGTCGGTGACAAAACCCAGCACACGATCGGCCACTCCAGTTAGAACGTCGATGTGCGTATACGATTGTAGTCTTTCAAGTTTCTCAGAGGCCTCTTGCTTGGTCCTCCCGACGACTGGAACAATGCCCGGCATGACTAGGACTTGATCGTCATTCCGCCCAAATGCGCGCGCTTTCTCTTTGAGAGTTGCATAGAATTGTTTGCCGTTCTCTAAAGAAGGCTCGGCCGTGAATACGACCTCGGCGAGCTCTGCAGCGAATGCTATTCCGGCGTCGGATGCGCCAGCTTGAACTAACACGGGATACCCTTGCGGCGGCCGTGCAATGTTAAGTGGACCTCTCACTGACAAGTAGTCACCCCGATGGTTAAGCAAATGCAGCTTCGTCGTGTCAGCGAAAACACCGCTTTGCTTGTCGCGAATGAAAGCATCGTCTTCCCACGTGTCCCAAAGCCCCTTGGCAACTTCTACAAACTCCCTCGCTCGAGCGTAGCGCGAGTCATGATCGGGAAGCTCCTTTTCACCGAAATTGGGGGGTTCGAACTTATTTGCCGAGGTGACAATGTTCCAGGCCGCCCTTCCCTGGGATAGGTGATCGAGTGAGGCGAGCATGCGTGCAAGATGATAAGGCTGGTGGTACGTCGTTGTCGCTGTCGCAACAAGACCGATGTGTTGTGTTCTCGAGGAAAGCGCCGACAATAGTGTGATAGGCTCGAACCCATCATTTCGGCTTACACGAGCTGTCGTTCCTTGATCTTGCTCCATTACGCTTGGAATATCGGGCAGAAATATGAACTGAAATGCCGCCCCTTCGGCGAGTGCTGCTAGGTGAGCAAAATAGTCGATATCAACTCCGCCATTCGCTGGTACGTTCGGATCGCGCCATCCACCAGCATGATACCCTCCAGAAAGGAGCATCACTCCGAGCTTCATTTCATCATTGCGCCGCATGCTGAACCTCCGTTTGGATTGGACTATTGTTGCGCAGCGGGTTCAGCTCGTACGGCGTCCTTATTGCCGCCACAGAACCGCATGCCTCAATGTGCGAGTTTTTGCAGCTACGAGAGACCTTGACGAGTGCGCGCCTTCCGACAAAGTCGCCCGATATACATCCTTTCAAGCCAGCCTAGCGGGAGCTCCGACCAAAGCGCTCCAAACATCGGGGCCGGCAACTGCAACGAGCTGAAAGCAGAGGCTGAACGTCCAATTTCAGAAACGTCTTTCAAGCGCCGAATTGGCCAATTCTCGGTCATGTTAGTTTCCCACGGCTTGTCAAGGATCCGAAGTTACTAAGAGCTGATTGCTTCACTCTCTATTTGAGACTATTCGCTGCGAGGTGATGTCGAGCTGAGCCGCGAACGATTTCCACCGCGGAACGCGTTTCAGCGAGATCCACAGGATCTCGAACGCTGGGCCGAATTCCTCGAGATACCAACTCTCGGTCCCCAGCATAAAAGGCGCCTTCCCAACTCGGCCGGCTGAATTGCTCACATGGCCGCCGGCCGGCGGCGGCCAGCGATGAATGCCAGATGAACCTTGAGATCCAAGGATGTCCGAGGCGACTTCGGCAACGATCCCTATTCTCTTTTCAGTCGATACCGGCCAAGCCGTGGCAACGCCAGTTCGTATCCCACGAGTGCGAGTGACGGAGTCTGCGTCGTTAGCAGGCGCGCATCGTCGCAATGCCCGAAGCCGCTGTAAGCGTCAACAAGTACAGGCAGTTCGGTCAAGTCTGCTATGTGCTCCGCATCGACAAGTTGGTTCCGTGAAGTTTTGCTCCCATATCGGTGGCCGAGAGAGCGCGCAATTGACAGGGCCGATCCCGACAACGCTTGGCGATCGCCCCGGGGAGCCCGTTATGCGCCTCCATGAGAAAGGAGCGGTCGCAATTGGAGGAGACCGGAACACGAAAGAAGTCTGCACGCGACGAGCCAGCGCATCGACCAGGACCGTTGGCGACAACAGATTGTGGTTGATATTGCATGCCGAGCTCCTCGTAGGTGACGTTTGACCTGCCGACGTATCGACCGACAGGTGACATGCTTCTGTTATGTAGATCAATTACTAGGACTGGTAGTTGACTGGATCGCAGCTTGTTGCATCCTGCTATAGGATGGCGCAGAACTCGCGGTTAAACGGTGATAATCACACGAAATGTTCGCACGTTGATAGCAGAACTTCGAAAACGCACATGCTCGATCGGCGAATGCGCCGATCTAGACACACGAAGATTGTGGCCGATGGCAGGAGGGACGGAGGGACGACGTTGACAGCTTCCTCGTCCCGGCCTTTGGGCTGACGGCGGCCGACGTTGCCATCGGTCTACATGTACGATGATCACGGGGCTCGATAGCGGATCGGCGGCGAGTTCCATTCGATCACCGAGACCCCGCGTGAGCGGGTAAAATGGCTTCGCGGTGGGCGCCGAGGCAAAGTGCATTACATGAAGAGTCTGAGGCCCCCGGCCACGGTTCAGCCAAAAGAGAGGATGCAGCTTGGAATCCGAATGAGTATTCTGGTGGGCTCAGCCGATTGCACCACACTAACGCCAATCGCCGGAGCCGCCATGCGAGAGCGATGCGGCCGCATCGCGCCAAGCTATCGTTCGCTGAAAAGAGCGTTCGAATATTCGATGGAGACGATCAAATACTTCGACCCTCCCCCCAAAGAGATCCAGCTCCCCATCACAAATATATGACGATGGTCTTCTGCATTGCGGAGAGAATATCGAGTTGCGCGAAACGAAGCACGCATTCAAGCCTAACGCCGATGTGCAGCCGTTGCCCAGCAATGAAGTGCGGGCGAGAAAAAAATCGGCGCTCTTATACGCCGTCGGCCCGCACGAGGTACGATAGGCGTGCTCGCAGTTCAATGACAAAAGCCGGACGGCACTTTCGCGCGCGCTCAAAGAGGCTACTTGTGGTTGGACACTCCAGTAAGTGCTTCCGCTACATTGCTTCAGTTACATCAAAGATTGGGGGAGCAGAGGATCAGGCGCCTACTGGCTCGGAAACGAAAGGCCTTATGCTGAAGCGGTGGAATAAGTCGTGGCTGTCCACCCTTTCGACTGTTGAACGACTATCGAGTACGATGCAACAAACTTTGACTCGTTTAACAATTTGTGACTGACCTCCCGCTCAGCATAGTGTTCTCGGAGACCTACCTCGATCTCTGAATTGTTTCTCAAGCATCACGCAGCACTGATACGATCGACTCGATATCCGGTTGCGCTTCGACGTTCAACACCGCGTCGCTTAGCTCATTCGCGCGCGCTATGGATAGTCCGCTGACAACGCGAACCTTTTCAGCTACCTGCTCGTCACCCCAGGCGGTGTCGACCACCCATGGGTCGCCTGAAGCAAACTCCGTTTCAGCTTTAAGGCGCGTGCCGTCGCGCATCAAAATCGTCACGCGTGCCGGCATATTGCGCAGCTGCCCGCGCTCAATATGACTTGCGAACGTATTTCCATGATCCCATTGCTCAATGCTCACCTTCTTCCGCAACACCCTAACGGCGGGATTGTCCTCGGCTAACCAAGCCGGACCCACAGGTACTCCGAGCAGCGCCATGGCCACGGCGTGTGGAATGCTAAACTGCCGTGAACAGAACGTGCGCGGTTCAGGATTGGTAAAACGTGGAGTGCATAGCATCGTGTTTGTAGCAATTACGACGCGTTCGATCTGCTGAGGGTCGAAACTCGCCTTTCCGACGGCTCTGGAGAGGGCAGTGAGCGGTTGATGAATCCAGCGGCACGCCGGCCACGGCTTGTAGGTGATGTCAGCAAGCATCCACCGCGAGCCAAAGCCGCCGACCAGCGTATCCGGCTCGAAACGATCCGTACCGCTCATTTTGATAATGTTACGGTCGCCGTCAAAGATGGCATATAAGCCGGTCGCGCCAAGCGCGGCTGAGCGCGCTGCGAACACGCCGGTAAGTGCTCCCCAACCGGCGTCCGCGTATTTGCTATCGGGCAGATCTATGGTTTCGCCCCACATGCTCGTCACCGGCACAGGGGTATTCGAGCCAGCTATACCAAGCGTATGGCGCGCTACAGTTTCGTCCTGAGACTCCAGCTTGATTGCCGCGCCTGCTGCCGCAAATACCACCGACGCGGAGCAACTGTAGAGCTCCGGAAAGCCAGCAAGGCGACCATCCTTGATGCGCATGATGGGCCCGCATGCACTCGCCACCCGCCCGCCTAGTTCATATCCAGCGATCACCGCCTGCAGCAACTGTGAGCCGGTGGCCTTCCGCACCTCCGCTAGCGCGAGCGCGGCAACGACAGCCGCTATGCCGAAGTGATGGCCGACGGGAAAGGTATCGTCGAGGTCCATACAGTTCCCGAGACGGCCATTGGCATACAGGGCGCCCGCAAGGCTCGCGCGCACTTTGCGGCCCGCGACAGACGCGATGTTGCCCTCCCCTAAGAAATTAGCCATGCCATAGACGATCGGCGCCATGCGCGTGCGCGTGGCTGAGAGCATGCAGCCAATCGAATCGAGCAAAAGACGGCGAGCTTCGGCTTTCACACCAGCCGGCACGTCATCCATGTTGAGAGTTGAAACGAATCGAGCAACAGCGCCAGTCAGATCGGTACATGTATCTTGCATCGAAGAAGCCTTGGAGGTCGACGTTGATTTTCTTTTATGGTACGTTGGAGCAAGTGCTCAGCGGATCCTGCCCTGCCCGGGCAGCTTGACCACCGCCAGGATCTCCTGCTCTCCTAGAGCCACATTTACTGCCAGCACTGCCAACTCCTCCACTTCAGGCGCGGGGCGCCAAGCCAAGCGATCGCAAGATACAGTTCGATGTGCTCCAGCGATGAGTTCAACATTAGTCCAATGCGATCGCCCGGCTCGACAGCAGCTTCAGCCAATGCGCCCGCCACCTCCTGGACGCGGTAGTAGATCTCTTTGAAGGTCATCTGCTGTTTTTGACCCGCTCGCTGCATTCGGCCGCACGCGCCTTGGGAATTTCAGAAAGGATCTGCACGGGTATGATTCTTTCAATGGTTCAGGATGGAGCGCAGAAAGGCGCGCGTGCGCTCGGACTCGGGATTGGTGAAGATCTTTTCGGGCGAGCCCTGCTCAATGATGCGACCCGCGTCGAAGACAACAATGCGGTCTGAGACATCGCGCGCGAATCGCATCTCGTGGGTGACGATCAGCAGTGTCACCTTGCTCTCCTGCGCTAAACCTCGCACCACGTCGAGAACTTCTCCGGCGAGCTCAGGGTCCAGCGCCGAGGTAATTTCGTCGAGCAAGAGTATCTCAGGTCTTAAGATGAGCGCCCGCGCGATCGCAATGCGCTGCTGCTGACCTCCGGAAAGCTGAGCGGGATACGCATGCACCTTGTTTTCCAGGCCCACTATCCGAAGGTACTCGAACGCGCTCTTCTCCGCCTGCTCCCTCGACTGTCGCAACACGGTCGTTGGCGCCAAGATCAGGTTCTGCAACACGGTCAGATGCGGAAACAGATTGAACTGCTGGAAGACCATGCCGCACCGGCGGCGGATTCGCGCCTCTTGCGAGCCGGAGATCGGTTTGCCCGCCGCATCGAAGACGATACTCTCTCCGAAAACCCGGATATCCCCACCGGTGGGCTTCTCCAAGGTCATCGCCAGGCGCAGCACAGTCGTCTTTCCTGAACCGCTCGGTCCGATCAGGGTGACCTTCTCGCCAGGCCGCACGTGCAGGTCAAGATCCACCAGCACGCGGTGAGCACCGAAGGATTTCGAGACCTTTTCGAATTCGATCGACCACATTGCCTGCTGCGATCTGTTCGCGGATCCATCTGCCTCCATCGGGGCTGCGGCGGCCGCGGGCACGAAGGGTCCAGAGCGGCTAAATTCCACGGCGCTAAGCATATTTGACCTTGAATCTGGAAAGGAGGAAGAGGAACGGCAAATTCATGCCCAGATAGATGACGCTGGCCAAGGTGAAAGGCTCAAGATAGCGGAAGCTTTGGTCGGCAACCACAATAGCCTGCCCCATTAGCACCGGTATCCCGAGCGCAAACAGCACCGTGGTCTCTCGGAAAAGACCGAGTACATAGTTAACCAGGACAGGGAGAGACCGCTTGATCATCAACGGAACGAGCACGCGTTGCCATGTAACATACGGGCTCAAATTTAGCGCCACGCACGCGTCGCGCAGCTCAACAGGGATCGTGATAAGACTGCCTCGGTAAACCTCCGAGGAGTAGGCGGCGTAGACAATTCCTAACACAGCAATGCCAATAGGCATTGCCGGAAGGGTAATTCCCGCTTCCGGGAGCACATAGAAGGCGAAGTACAGCAGCACGAGGGCCGGCACACCTCGGGCGAGTTCAAGCCAGAAACGCACGAATGCCCGCCCGAACGCGGTGCTCACACTCTCCAAGATTGCCAGCAGCAGCCCCCCTGTTAACGCAATCGCCGAGCTCGCAAGCGTCACCAGCACGGTATAGAAAACGCCCGCCATCAGATCCGGCAGGATCTTCAAGGCAAAGCTCCAATCCCACGTCATCCGGCGGCTCCCACACTGGCATCTGCTTTGGATGCGACCCGAACCGATACGCGCGCAACTCGCAATGCACGGTTCAGCGGCAGGACCTGCTCAAGCGCGCGGAAAGCAAAGCCACAAAGAACGTTTAGGATCCAATAAAAGGCAGCAAGCAGGCAAAAGACGGTGACGGTCTCATATGTTTGGCCGCGAACAAAGTTCGCAACATAGAGCACGTCATGGACGCCGATGAAGCTCGCGATCGCGGTCCACTTGATCATGCTCCTCGCTAGACTGCCGAAAGCGGGCACGATCTGGGAGAGCGCCTGTGGCAGAACGATCTTCGTGAAACTCTGCAGTTTGCTCAGCCCAAGTGCACGACACGCATCGGTTTGCCCGCGATGCACGGCCTCAATACCAGCACGAACGATTTCAGCGCCGTACACGCCTCCATCGAGCGCAAGCACGAGGATCGCCGCAGCGAGAGGGCTCAGCCGCGGCATACCCGGCAGCAGCGGGAGCGCATAGAACACCCAGAACAGGAGAATCAGAGCCGAGGGAGCGCGAATAGCCTCGATGACGAGCATTGACGCCACCCGTAACGCCGGCGTGTCAGAGAGCCTCAGAGCGCCGAGAACGACCGCGCTGAGTGCTGCACCAACGATGATGCAAACTGATGTCCATATGGTCACCCACAGACCCTGCGCAAGCACAAGCCAGTACTCCAGAATAGCCTTCACTGCTGTTGCTCTTCACTCGCAGCTTGGCACGAGGTCACCGGCCTTGGTGAACTTGGCGATCAGCTGGGCTACCCTATCCCCGCTGGGGCCCTCGTACTTCTCGTACAGCTTCTGTATCGTGCCGTTTCTTAGCAACGGCCTGAGCTGCTCGTTGAATGCGTCGCGGAAACGCACGTCCTCTTTGCGGAACGCGATTGCAAACCCGTCCACTGGCGACTGTTCGTCGACGACCAGCTCGAGACCCTTCTGCTCCGGATTGGGGACGCCGAATTGACTAACTATAAACACGTCCACCCGACCGCCGATCACCGTAGCGCTGCCAGCCTGAACGTCAGGGACGCGCACGAGTTGCTCGGGCTTCACTCCCTGCTTCAGCACATATGCTTCCTGGGCTGACCCTGTAACCACAGCTACCTTGATGTCGGGGCTGTGTGCAAGCTGCGTGACGCCCATCAAATGCCTCGGATTCCCAGGCAGGACAAATAGCCCGGCCTGAGATGCGTAAGTGGGCGCCGAAAACACCAGTACTTCGCAGCGGGCTTCCGTGATCGCGAGATAGGCGCCAATGTAGTCGAACTGGTGAGCCAGAATTCCGGGGATCATGGCATCCCATTGCATGTGCATCGCCGTAAGCGGTGGCAGACCCATGCGTTTGAGCACCATGTTCTGCAGGTCAATATTAGGACCCGTCGCCTCTCCGCTTGGCGACACAGTCATGTAAGGGGGTAGCGAGGTAATCGCTACCCTGACTTCGCCGGTTTTGCGGATCGAAGCGATAATAGGGGCGTCAGTTTGTGCAACCGTCGGAAACGAATAGCCGGCGGTCGCGAGCAGCATCAGGAGCAGAGAAAACTTTTGGGTGACGAAATGCATGGTGGTCTCCTTCGTGTGACGATCCATGAAATTGTGGGTGAACGCCCGTACCAGCGCTATGCCCTTTTCCAAGCATTCGATTGGAAATCGGAATAGTTGATCTGCGCAGTGAATGAGCAGCTTCAGGCCAGCATTCCTCCTCTCGGTCGTAGGCGGGGGGACAGTGAGCTTCGATGTCCATCAGCTCACGTTTGAACGTGTGACCATCCTCGGAAGCTCCGAAGAAGGCGATCGACCGCAGCAGCTTGAACACGAAGGTGCATCCGCGGTTCGGTCTCGCCCAGGGACCTTGTTCCGGCGGATAGTTAACGCCTTCAGGTCACCGCGTAACTCCTAGGATGGACGATTAAGATGAGTATGTAAACCGAAAGCGATCTTGCGCCTCCTACCAGAAATGGTCGGCGGACTTCCTTCATCTTTGCTCTATTCTTCACCACCGAGACAGTCGTTTTGGTGGTGCGCTTTAAAATGTTCAGGAGAACGAAGACGTGATCTTGCCTGACAACGCATAAGCGCCTGCTAGAAGATCATGTGTCTAGAAGTGCAATCGCTACTAGCTCGGGCGACTGGTTTCGCGATTCAAGCGTCACCCTCTGTGAGTACACAGACAGGACGCGGGTAGCCCGCGCTGACCACAGAACGGGAGAGCTCTCCAGACACTTAGACCGAGCGGCGACTCGCGCATTCAAGAATCACAAGGAGGGGCCGCACATGACACGATCGATCAACAGTACAAGCTTTCCAAACGCATTGCCAGAATGCGGCCAATTACGAACCAAGGGCTCGATGGAACGACGCATCCCAATGGCGCTAGTGATAGCGGCAGCGCCGCACCTCGGTGAGTTGAAGCAAGTCATCGATCAATGCATCGATGGATCCCCGATTCATGTGATTACGACCGAATTCAAGCACAGCGTGCTTCTGGCCATCGCACTTCTGCCGGATCTCATCCTCGTTGCGTCACCACCGACACGAGATGCATTGAAAACATGTCAGCGCCTTCTTGAGAATAGCTCAACGAGAACTATTCCAATTTGCCTGATCGCGCTGGATACCGAAATGGTCAATGACGTCGCTTGTCTCTCTCTTAAGGCACCTACTAAACCGACAGCTGGCGAGCTCCCCTATCGGTTAAAAGCACGACGCGACAAGGGACTCTTCGCTGAGGATAATCATTCTGTGGCCCACGCCAAACGGCGGAAGCAACTGCTGAGCATTATTGACCTGCTTCGCAATGCGGAGGCAGAGATGGCAGAGCTAGACCTCGAAACGTCGGCGATGCTATTGGGAGCGGCGATGGCCGACGTAGCTCAACATTTGGAGTAGCGCGGCGGCGGACGCGATATCTCTGGAAACGACTACAGTCGATGGGCACACTGACTTGAAGTTCACACAGGTCGCTCGTCAACTTTGGTGCAAGTGTCGAGCGGATCCGTAGCCCATCAACTGAGCCTAGTAGCGATTCCCTCCGCGACGCGCCAAATGGCCGTTCCAGGGAGACGACGCGATTGGCAAATTTTACATTCTGTCGTACCGTTCAAGAGAGGTCCTCGCGAGCGTTGAAGACGGCTGGCCGACCTAACCAATAGGCTCTTTGTAGTTTGAGGTATTGCCGACAATGTTGGTCGACAAGAGCACCCCCGAACGATTTCACTTCTCGGCTCACAGTAATGTTCGATAGCGGATTGCCGACCTAACTTCTTGCCAGCGCGGGCAGCCGCAAGGGTGTCGAGCAGTGTCAGATTCGGCTGAGGCTGGAACATGAACTGAAGCCACGAGCCGGTGGAGCTTTGCGCCCGACTGGGAGTTGATGCATCGAGATTATGCCGCTTCACCGCGACAAGGGGTACCTCGGGGGATGATTACGGGTCGAGATCAGGCTCTTGAGGCCGTCGCGCCGCGGACGCGCCATCTTAAGCGAGTAACGGTGGACATCGCGGCTCAGAAGGCCATTTCTTCCAAACGACGCAGCTGCGGTGATCAGGGGCTCAATCGCCTAAACCGCGAGCATGGCGCGCGGCTCCAGCGGTTGGATCTGCACATCGTCAATCGGGTTGCGATGATGAGCTCCCATTATAGCCAAGGTAAGTAGCAGCACACGGGCCACCGTCAACAATAAAGCCTGCTGCCGAAATGCCGCCCTAGCCTGCCCCGTTCGCGAGATCGGCCGCAAGCTCGTCAGCCAGTCAAATGGGGGACTGCATTCGAACTATCGCCGATTTGCGGAGCAACGATCAGCTACGTTGGACAGAAGCACTAGCGTCTCGCATCGGGTCAACTGTGCAGGGCGGGCAGCCAGGAAATCATTGTCGCCGAACTCGCAGTCCTTCATTAGCATCCCCTTTTCGCGCAACACCGTTCGGAAAATCAGACGTTTGATCAAGGTTGCGGACCTTGAGCAGATGCTGCCTTTCGATCGTATCGTACAGAGTGAGCCGAATCAGCGCTGCCGTCACCCGTTGTCGCTACGAACTCTTGCAAGGTGCATCTGCTGAACGCAGTAGCTTCGGTCGACGATGAGAGTCGACCAATCTTCCCGGTGATGATGCGCCCCTTGCCTACTTGTTGAGGCTTCGGATTACGTAAAGGGAGTAGATTCTCCTAAGGGAGTCGCTAGCCATGGCACGCCCTGTATCAGGTTAGATCAAGTGGATGATCGGCAACGTCATGGCGAGGGTACTTGCCAAGGGCCCTTTTTCTCCCTTGAATTCTGGCCGCTATCGTCGCAGAACCCGTGAAAAATGGGCCTGGGCGGAGTTGCTAAGGAACCCGTCTAAAAGAATACTGATCGCTCTCGGCGTCAGCTCCCGCAGCCCTGCGATGAAGGAACGGTTCACAGACTCTTTCGTTCGCCGATAACTGACTTCCGGATAGGCGCCAAGGATCGCAGCCCGAGAGATGGCCCTCTCGACGACCTCCTTCGTCTCAGCAATCTCATGGAAGAATTTGTGTTCTGCGGCCCATTCGACCGGCACAACCTCGGAACCGAAGATAATGTCCGACATCGCCGCGCGCCCGACCGATTTCTCCAGCATGTAGGCCCCAATTGGGCAAGCCAGACCTTGCTTAAGTTCCCAGCCGAGCGCCTTGGTTGTTGGGGTTCCTACGCGCCAATCACAGCAAAGCGCCATCTCGAGTCCAGCGCCTATGGCGTATCCGTCCATTCCCGCTATGGTAGGTTTTGTCACGCTGAGAATCGCAACATAAAGCCCTATTATTCGGTCTAACAAGTCCTCAACGTCGGCCGACGTCTTAACTTCCCTTGCTTCGTTGAAATCATCACCGACGCAGAAAGAGCGGTGCACTCCACCAGTAAGGACCATCGCCTTCACTGCGGGTTCGTCCTGGACCAATCGACAAGTCTCGAAGATCCCTCGCTCAAGTTCTCGGTTGAGCGGGTTTAACGGCTTTTCTCGATTGAACTGCGCCACCAGGACGCCACCCCTCGTGTAAACGTTTAGCGCTGCCATGCACTTCTCCCATAAGTGTGAGCCGTCGTCGTTTCGGCTGCGGAACGGCTCAGCCTAAATCGTCATGCAACCTACTCAACTCTTACCGGAGCTGGTCTAATCACGTGTTTCTGGTCGCGGCGGCTCTTCTCGAATGCCTTCTAGGCTTATCGATCTTTTCGAGCCAAGACAACGATGAACTTCTCATTTTAGATGTCTTGATTCGTTGATAATTCTCTCGTTAGATGTATCTTTGCTCTTCACCAATGGACGGGATTGATCGGTCAAAGAGCAATTCGCGATCAAGAATGGGCCCGCAGCGCTTAATTAGCAGGACGCGACCGCGCGGAGCCTCTTGGGCCGCTCAGGGCCGCGCTGCCTCGGCAATAATCGGAGGAAGGATGTTCTGGATCGAGACACCCGAAGAAGCACCTGTATGCCTATGCGCGGGGACCGTAGATACGGAAAGCTCTAGGCGAGAAGATATCGTGCGCCTGATTGCACGTGTCGCCCGATCGCTTCAAGCCCGAAATCAGCTTGCTTCGGCCTCTGGCCGATGCGGTAGGATTTGGAAGACCAATGGACACTCGTAGCACAGTAGCCGCACGGACAAGAAGCCATGCTCTAGGCAAGGCGCTTCGCGGCTCTTGTGACTTGCGGAGCTTGAGACGCCGGACGGCGATCTCCGCAGCTGACTGCAAAAGTCCTGCGGCCAAGTGGCCTCGTCCAACTGATCATATAGCGGCCGCAGGCGATCGCCTGACGTCCGTTGCGGAGAGCCGAGCGTGATGAACCGGCTTCGTTGCGCTTGTTAACATTTGACAGGAGGTACACATGAGCGGAATCAATCAACAAGGTGACTATGATAGGTTAGTGGCAAGCTATGATCGGCCGATCGAGAAGGATCTTTATGAAATAGGGGAAATTCCGCCATTGGGTCATGCACCGAAGCATATGTACGCTTGGGTGATACGCCGGGAGCGGCATGGGGATCCAGAAAATGCAATGCGACTGGAGGTAGTCGACACGCCCGTCCTAGGACAAGAGGACGCCTTGGTTATGATTATGGCGGCAGGGGTAGGCTATAATGGTGTTTGGGCGTCCCTCGGGCAGCCAATTTCGCCGCTCGACCTGCACGGGCACTCCCATCACATCGCAGGCTCCGATGCTGCGGGAATTGTTTGGGCGGTCGGTGATCGCGTTAAGAAATGGAAGGTGGGCGACGAGGTGGTTCTCCATTGCCATCAGGACGACGGCGATGATGTCGAGTGCAATGGCGGCGATCCCATGTTCTCACCTTCTCAGAGGATCTGGGGTTATGAAACTCCAGACGGATCCCTTGCGCAATTCGCACGCGTTCAATCGCGTCAGTTATTACCCCGGCCAACGCACCTAACTTGGGAGGAGAGCGCATGCTATGCGGGCACGCTGGCCACAGCATACAGGATGTTGCTTGGTCACCGCCCACACGAAATCCGACCAGGCCAAAACGTTTTGGTGTGGGGTGCGGCTGGCGGGCTTGGCTCGATGGCAGTCCAACTCGTAACCGTGACGGGTGCCAACGCGATTGGCATCGTTTCCGATGAGTCGAAGCGTGATTACGTAATGTCATTGGGGGCCAAGGGCGTGATAAATCGGAGAGAGTTCGACTGTTGGCGTCGACTTCCCGAGATCCAGGAAACCGCTATATACAGCGAATACATGAAGGAGGTGCGCCGCTTCGGAAAGGCCATTTGGGAGATCACAGGAAAGGGCAACGACGTCGATATTGTCTTCGAGCACCCTGGAGAAATGACATTTCCAGTGAGCTGCTATGTCGCGAAACGCGGCGGAATGGTCGTCTTCTGTGGTGGGACCTCAGGTTACTACCTTACGATGGATGCTCGCTTCATCTGGATGCGACAGAAAAGAATTCAGGGTAGCCACTTCGCGAATCCATATCAAGTGCGGGAAGCGAACCGGCTTGTTGTTGAACGGCGCATAGATCCCTGCTTGTCCGAAGTCTTCACGTGGGCCGAAATTCCGCGCGCTCACAGGAAAATGTGGAAGAACCAGCACCAGCCTGGAAACATGGCGGTTCTTATCCAAGCAGGTGCGGCGCAGCCAGGAAGCATTCGTGCCGCGAGTTTGTCTCGGCCGTGATCGCCAGCCAGTTTCCTAGCTGCGTGGCTCAGGCTCGCATTGCCCTCGGATGCTGGCAGGCCAATTCCAATGATATACGACTACACTCGCAGCTAGGATGGAGAGCCCCGTCCGAGTTCGCGTTGACCTGCCACCCGCGCCGGGATCTGGCGCTGCGCTATGCCTAGGGCTCCGCGCCAGCTCCCGTCGCTACCACCGCGCGTCAGGGCAAACCCACCAGCCGGGGCGAACTCAGGACTAGATAAAACTTTGGCTCTCTAACTAGAACTAGGGCGCCCACTGAGTAGGCGCAGCGAGATTCGCGGCGGCGAGTTGGAGGAATGCCAGTATGCTCGCGCCGAGCTTTTTGTATTGGTGGCGATCGGTAACCGCTTAACTTGTGAAGAGCGTTGCAAGTGGTTGCGCTCGCGATAGATATCTTTCGCCCGCTCTTGCGTCGATCATGTTCGGAAAGTTTTGAATAGCCTGCGCGCGTTGAGCTGCGATCTGAGGCAGTTCCGTCGTAGGGTTTGTTGGTGATCACCATCTGTGCCTCAGAGCCGGTTCCGGAAATCTGAACAAGGCGATAAGTGGAGTTTCTGCCTGACGGCGGGCAAGATTGGCCCGCGAATCAGGAGAGACTATGAGCAGACGAGCACGCCGGAATCACTCACCGGCCTTCAAGGCGAAGGTGGCGCGGGCAGCCAACAAGGGCGACCGGACGATAGCCCAACTGGCCGAGCACTTTGATGTCCACCCCAATCAGATTACGGCGTGGAAATCGCAGCTTGAGGGCAATGCTTCCGAGATTTTCGGACCCGGAGGCGGGCCGCCGGCCGCGCCTGCAGTCGATGTGAAGTCGCTGCATGCCAAGATCGGAGAGCTGACGCTGGAGAACGATTTTTTAGAAGGAGCGCTCACCAAGGCGGGATTGCTGAGCGCAAAGCGATGATCGACCGTGGACACGATCTGTCGATCACCAGGCAGACGGAAGTTTTGAAGATCAGCCGCGGCAGCGTTTATTATCTGCCGCGCCCGGTGTCGTCCGCCGACCTCGCGATCATGCGGCATCGGATCGGCTGCACCTGGAGTTTCCCTTCGCCGGTTCGCGGATGTTGCGAGGCCTGCTGGCTTTGCAGGGATGCAAGATCGGCCGCCGGCATGTGAAGACGCTGATGCGGCGGATGGGGATAGAGGCGCTCTATCGCCGTCCGCGCACCACCAAGCCCGAACCGGGCCACAAGATCTATCCGTATCTGCTGCGCGGCATGGAGATCACGCGCCCGAACCAGGTTTGGGCCATGGACATCACCTACATCCCGATGGCACGCGGCTTCGTGTATCTCGCTGTCGTCCTCGACTGGGCGACCCGCCGGGTTCTGTCGTGGCGGCTGTCGATCACGATGGAGGCGGCGTTCTGCGTCGAGACGCTGGAGGACGCCCTCGCTCGTCACGGCAAGCCCGAAATCTTCAATACCGACCAGGGCTCTCAGTTCACCGGCGCGGCCTTCACCGGCGCGCTCGCCAGCAACGGCATCGCCATCAGCATGGATGGCAAAGGAGCATGGCGGGACAACGTGTTCGTCGAGCGGCTGTGGCGCAGCGTCAAATACGAGGAGGTCTATCTGCGGGCCTACGAAACCGTTGGCGAGGCACGACATTCGATCGGCCGGTATCTCGACTTTTACAACGGCAGGCGTCCTCATTCGAGTCTTGACGACATAACCCCGGATCAAGCCTACTTCACCCAACCGCCATTCCGCTTGGCGGCCTAACCCCGGCAGACGCTCCACTTATCGACGCGGAGATTCTGTTCAGACAAGCGGGACCGGCTCTCTCCATCTGTGCTTTAGCGATCCGTGCGCGAGTGGATTTTCATCGACAGCCCGCCGCGGCTTCGCGCCACAGAGCCGATGTCACTCTTTTTGGCGCTAGAGGTGTGTTGGTGGACGCGCACGATAGGGCTGCCTACTCATCTGTAGCCTGCTCTGATGACTTGTGTCGGGGCGTTCATCCATCGGGTCCAGTCGCCCGGTTCACGCGATTGAAGTGGTTGTAAGCTGTTGTATAGAGACGGCAGCGCTCAGGCAGGTCCCGCAAGAACGCTCCCGTGTGCAGCACCCCAGAGGTGCCGTTCACCGCCGGTCTTCCTTGCGCGTCCGTGCCTGATGTCCCTTCGAGAGAACAGGTTGAAATGGGGATGCACTGCAAATCCATCAAGTTGTAGCGCATGACCGCTCCCCCAAACCATTGGGGATCAGCATTCGTCGCTTTGCGCTACTGTGTTGAGTAAACCATATAGACTCAGCACCCAATTTGGATGGTCTCAGGCGATTTTCGCCGAGCCGCCCCACGACAACCAGCTCGCCCGTCGGCACTTCACGTGCTAATTCGCTCGCGAACTTGGTGTCAGCGGACGCCTCTTACCTTTCAGCGGACGGAAACAGGTCGGCGCCAGCCTAATTCTTAGGACGGGAGCAGACATGTACTTCGCGAACCTTATTCGGCACGACCTCTTGCCAATCGAGTAGCTGCGGATGCGCCGGATTAAGCAGCGCACGGGAGCGCGATGGCACTCTCACATTAGGTGTATTATTGTATTGATACGTTCTCTCGTTAGATGTATTAATGTGATCCCGACTTCTGAGTTTCAATGCGGTGAGGTACCGCATCCTCGCAGATGCAAGCGACTGATTGGAGAAACCATGGCAATTCTAGAAACGGAAGCTCGAGGCGCGGTTCTGCTGGCGCGGTTCAACCACGCCAACGCTCATAATCCGATGAGTCTGGAACTCGAGAACGCCATTCGCTCCATATGCCAAGAGACAGACGACAACCCAGCTATACGGGCTTTAGTATTGACAGGGGGGAATGATCGATCTTTTTGCGCCGGTGGTGATTTTAAAGAGGTGGCCCAGTTTTCCGGACGGGCGGCGGTGGAGGCGTATATCGAAAGGGTGATTGATTTCTATTCTACGATACTCAAAGTCACTAAGCCGACGGTTGCGGCGGTCGGCGGATACGCAATAGGCCTCGGCTTTCAGCTCGCGCTATGTTGCGATTGGCGCGTCGGATCGCCGGGAACCAAGCTGCTTATGTGGGAATTGAAGCACGGAATAGCTTGTATAGTCGGCAGCTATATGCTGGAGAGTCTCGTGGGTCGAGCAGCAACATCTGATGTCATTTATGGGTGCGAGGCCGTGCCAATTTCGTGGGCGGCAGGCCACAAATTGATTCATGAGGTGGCTGATACGAGCAATCTCGTGGAGGTGGCTATCGCGCGAGCGCAGACTCTCAGTGAATTCCCGGAAATCACTTTCCGGCGAACGAAGGAGTCAGTGAATCAGCGGTTTATCGATGGCTTGCACGACATCGCGCTGGAAGCGAAGGAAGCACATGTTGCTGGTGTTGCGAGCAGAGCCTCCGAGAAACACCTAAAACGAGTGCTAAAGCACTAGCCGAAGCAGCTGCAGAAAGGTCGTAACGCATGTTATCCCACAGGGATCCGAACCTGGCCGCGGTTCTATCGCCTTGGACTCGACTTCGATAGTTTTGCGACCAAGGAGACAATATCCGCTCGAGCATCCTCATCCTTGATCTTCATGAAAGCCGTGACAAGCTCCAGCACCTGTTTTGCCAACTTCCCCTTTTGCGCGCCGAGTGTCGTAGACAGATCGGAAAGTGGCGACCGTCGCAGCGATTCGCGTTTGTCAATTTCGTAGAAATGTGAAATGGGCGTGTTCAGTGCCCGGGCAATTTCGTAAAGCCGACTGGCCGGCACTCTACTTGTGCCATTCTCGTGCTTCTGCAGCTGCTGAAAAACTATATCCAGCCGACTCGCGAGTTCCTTCTGACTGAGGCCGATTCGCTTTCGCTGAGTTCGAATGCGTTCGCCAATTCTCGCGTCAAGGACGTTGTATGCCACAATTAGGTCCGGCCTTTTTGTTTTTCTACGTCAACAAATTGGATAATAACATTTCCAAATAGTTCGTTCAATCTTGACGGTTCTATGAGGTCGCGGACAGGAGCGTGCCGCGGGTGGGCGAGCTCCGAGAAGCTGGATTGAACGACCCACTGCACAGGCCCGAGCAACGGCGAGAATCGAAGCTACGTGTAGATGCTGTCGGCATCATCGTTACCGACCCTACCGGTCTGTCCATTCGACGTGCCCTACTCGCGATGTGAGAAGGCGGCTGGCATGGGACTCAATGGCGCGCCGGCGGCTTCGTTCAATGTTGAAAATGGGATTGCAGGCTTTCAGGCCCTCAAACCGCAAAGGAGGCCCTCGCGCCAGGAAAATACAGCCCGCTCAAGGCTTGGTGAGATTTTTCAGTCGTCCGTGAAGAACGTGGATTTCAGCTTGGGACGAGCTGAAGGTCGGATGATGAGCTGGGCGAGGATTTGGCGCAAAGAAAGCTCCAGCCAGGCGGAGGAGACGCCGGAAGTTGTAGCCGGTGGCGGCGAGGACGGCATTGGCCGCATCGCCCTAGCGGTGCCAAAGATAGTTCCGGCCCATCCGATGTTCGGATTTAAGGTGGCCGATGACCGGCTCGATGGCCGAGCGCCGGCGCAACTCACGTTTGATCTTGGGCGTCCCCCCGCTTCTGGCCTGAGATGAACAACCTGAACTTGTATTCGGGGTGGGGTATTGTGGCCACGATAGCCTTTGTCGAACGAAACGCTCGATGATGTTGCCGATCAGCGTCCGCATGTCCGGCACGGTTTTGAGCGTGTGGCCGCCATAGGGGGTGCCGGGCAGCGCCTTCACATGGGTGACGAACTGACCGCCGCAGACCGGCGCCAGCGTGGTGGCGACGAACGCCGAACTCGTAAGGCCGGTGGGCCTTGCCCTTGCCAATGCACTCCACCTCCGGCGCGTGCAACGAGTAGACCTTCGATCCACGCTGGTGCCGCTTCTGGTCGAGCACCCGTCGCGCCAGCGCCAGCATGCGGCCGAGGACAATCTCACCGAGCAGGTCGGTGCGGCCTTCGATCTTGCGGGTGATGTCGCGGATGACGCGGCCGAGATAGGTTCGGAGCGTCTTCAGGGCCCTGTTGGCGCGCTTGAACTGCTTGGCGTGGGCATAGCGCTGATGCTTGATCAGGGCGAACTTGCCCACCCGCGCATAGGATTGCCGCAACGCGAGGCCCTGCCGCTTGGCCAGCCGGACCAGGATCTCGCGCGCCCGGTTCAGAAGCCGCGCATCGGTCGGGAACATCACGTTCTTGGGCTGCACCGTGGTGTCGACGATGACGCGGTTGAGGTCGGACGGCTTGATCGCCCCGTTTTGGTGGCGACCGAGAGGCTCTCCTGCAGCAGCACTTGCAGCTTCTCCTCGCCCATGCGTTGGCGCCAGCGGGTCAGCGAGGAGCGGTCGAACACCAGGCGGTGCTGGAAGAACTCCTCGCCACAGAAGTACTGGTAATAGGGGTTCTCAATCCAGCGCTCGCACAACACCTCATCGGAGAGGTCGTAAGTGTGCTTGAGGATTGCCAGACCCGCCATCAGCCGCGTCGGCAGCGGCGGCCGGCCCGGAGCTTGTCCTCGTAGACCGCGCCGAACCGTTCCTCGAGAAATGACCAGTCGATCGTCCGCGCCAGCTTCACCAGCGCATGGTTCATGTCGATGATCGCGTCCAGCCGCGAGCGCAGAAGATCGGCCTGTCCGCTGTCCCGTCGTTCCTTCCGTCGCATCGTCCTCCCCGATGTGACGATGGAATCCCGACGCGCGATTCGACAAAATCCTGAAAATGAAACTGCAAGCTTTCAGGCCCTCAGACCCAAAAAGCTTGCAATCTCAAACCTCTCTCCGCCCCTAGACGCTCTCCACGCAGACAGCGGCGGTAGCGGCAGGCCATTTTGTTCGAAGCCCAGCTCCCATCGATGAAGACAAGTCGCTCGCTATCCAGCCCGTGCGAGCCGTTTAGCAAATCCTGCCGCCGCTTCACGGCATCCGGCCGGTCCTGCTCGCTGACGTGCGCGGTCTTTTTCTTGCGCGAAATGCCGTTTTTGCCAGGTTCCGGCGTAGCTCTCGATTGCCATATCCAGCGTTGTTGCCTTCAGCATCGCAAGAATCGTCTCCTTGTGTGCCTCGGTGCGGCCGGACCGGCGCGCATCGCTCTGCTGGCCTTCGAGCGTTCGCTGTCGGCTCACACTCGCCTCGCTCACTCCAAACCACTCGCCCACCTCTCGCTGCAGTGCGCCCGGCTTCACCGCAAGCAGGAACCTCAACCGAAGATCCAGCGAAAAGAGCCTAGGATACGCCTCCGCCTTCAGGCCTTGCAGGCACTTTGAATCCTCTCGCAACTGATTGTGAACTCCTTCGATTGTCGGGGAATGCTCTAGTTATTATTCGAGGCGATTAGCTTTTACAGGGGATTTGTGCTACGCTATTCCGCCTTCCGGAAGTTCGGACCGGACCTAGCCACCGTGAATTTCTGATCAGCGGTCGAGAATCTGCCGAGCCTGCGGAGTACCTAAAACACGCTGGTAGCGCCGATCTGTCAGTTTGGCGATAGCATCTTTGTTTTTGCGAGCTCGCGTTCGGAAAGCATCGCCGTACCGATGATGCCCTCCCGCAGCAGCTGATTGATCTCGTCGTCGGAGAGGCCGAGCAGCCCCGAGAGGATCTCTCCGTTATGCTGTCCGAGCGTCGGCGCCGCTGTGCGAATGGCATAGGGCCCTGCACCTTCGCGAATCGGTAGCGAGGGCTGCGGATGCAAGCCGATGAAAGCGCGTTCGATTTCCTGCAAAAATCCACGCGACCTGAGATGCTGATCGTTGAGCAGGTCAATTGGCAGGCGGGCCACGCCGGCCGCAATCTTAGCGGCCTGCAACTTGGACATGGCCTGATCCGCATCGAGGGCGAGCGTCCAGGCCTCTATCCCTTTCTCGATGACGTCCTGTACACGACGACGAGCTTCCGCAGTTTTCAGCGTTGCGTCCTTCGCCCAGTCTGGCCGGCCAATAAGCAGCGCAAGCCTCTCCCACATGTGCTCGTCGGTCGCCGCGATCACGATCCAGTTGTCATCACCCGCACACCGGAAGCAGCCATGCGGCACGAACTGGGGATGTCGATTGCCGTACTTTGGGGGCGGCATACCGTCTGTCGAGTGGAGCGCGATCCATGGCGCCGCAAACGGCATCATGCATTCGATCTGCGCCAGGTCAATGAACTGCCCCTGCCCGGTGGTGCGGGCGTGAATCAGAGCGACCAGAACTGCAGCGCAGCCGTTCAACCCGCCGACGGGATCCCCGAATGCGATGTGGCTCATAACAGGGGGCCCGTCGGGGTTTCCGATCACGCTCGGCAACCCTGAACCCTGCTCCAGGGTCGAGCCGTAGGCCCGACAATCGCGATGGACGCTGTCCGCACCAAAGGCTGACATCGACATCATGATCAGCCGAGGGTTGAGCGTTCTGAGCACGTCGTAACCCAGTCCGAGCTTTGGCAGCACATCGACTGAATAATTGTTGACGACGATATCGGCCTTCGCCACAAGCCGTTTGGCTAGGGCGAGGCCGTTCGGCCGCGTCAGATCGAGTGTGATACCGCGCTTGTTGCGATTCATGACGCAGAAGCGCACCGTCTTTTCGTACGTCTGGCTGTCCACGTAAGCAGGGCGCCGGTCAACACCGCGCCACCAGTCCGGATATTGGATGGCCTCGATCTTAATGACGTCCGCGCCGAGATCAGCCAGCGTGCGCGTACACAACGGGCCCGCCCAGCCCATCGAGAAGTCGGCTACGCGAACCCCCTGCAATGGGAGCCGGCCGGCCATGCAATCCGATGCCGGCGGTGGCGCGAGGGACAGATGCGTTCGAGTATTCGCAAAAGCCTGCTGCTCGCCCGGAGCCGAAACGTTTCCGCCCCGGCGCGGCGGCGTCAATGTCAGTCGTTGCATCGAACCAGCCGTCAGAATATCTTCTTCGCCAATCAGGAGAGGCACGATTGCGCCGCGCGCCTTCTTCTCCGTGTCCTGCAGTAGATTGGATATTTCGGGCACCGGCACGATCGGTATTTTCCGCTTCAACCCTTCCACAAACCACTCCTCCGCTGTCTTCGTCTTCAACTTTGGTATGAACTGTCCTTCGATCTCTTCCGCGTGCTGCAGACGATCTTCGCCGAGGACCAGAGCGGGATCATCCCGCAATTCGGACAGGCCGAGCATGTCGCAGAATGCGCGCCATTGTGCCGGCGTTACCGTCGTAACCCCGAGCCAACCTTTTTTTGTTTCGTAAATGCCGACCGGAAAGCCCGGCCAGAAGCGATTAATGCCAATCCTGTGCATCACGTTGCCGCGCGCAAACGCCTCTAACATGAGATACTCGCTCAGAGCGAGGGTCGATTCGAAAATGCTGAGCGACCACGACCGCCCCGCCCCACCCTGCATTCGCGCAACTGCCGAAGAAAGCGCGGCAATGAATCCCCACAAGCCGGCTAAGATACCCGTCTGGAAATCCGGTGCGTGTAACGGCGCGCCCTCAACGGGTCCAGCCAGCTTGATGAGGCCGGCAAGCGCGCGGACGGTCGAATCGGTGGCGGCGAATTCTGCATAGGCTCCCTCGCGACCGAACCAGCTCGCTTCGAGGTAGATCAAACCGGAGCGCCGCCGCCGGATTGCATCGATATCAATGGACGGGCAATCTGCTGAATCAACATCCCGGCCATCGACCAAAATGTCGCAATTCTCGATCAGTGCTGTCAGCCGTGTGATCGCATCGGGCTCGCCGGCATCGATGATGACGCTTGACTTGTTGAAGTTCAAGAATGCGAACCACACGCTCTGGCCACCGAGGGTTAGTGGCGCGCTGCGCCGAAGTGGATCGCCTAGTGGTGGCTCAACCTTCTGAACATCAGCGCCGAAGTCGGCAAACAGCCTCGCGCAATAGCTGGTTGCAGCCGAGCTACCGATCTCGATGACCCGCAGATGCGATAATACTCCGATCGAAGGCTGCATTTTCTTAGCCATTCCATTACTCCGAAAACTCAGATGCGACGAGCGAGCTATGGCCAGCGCTTTGCGGCTGGCACGAAAGGGAGGCACTGGACCTAGCGCAGATCTTATCCAGAGTCGTCTCCGCGGCGTCGATGTTAATCCCGAATACCGAAGCGATCGAATTAGGCCCTGCCGTTCGCAGAAACCCCACGGTTTTGTTTGTTCCTGTCTAGCACTGCGCGTCGACGCGCGCGCAGTCGTCGACAGATCGTCGCCAGACATCAGCAAGGACCGTGCCAACGCGGACCGGAATGAAAAAATAAGCGGGTTTACAATTAGATAGCGCGCGCTCCGCTCACAGGGGTAGTGTTGCGAACTCGACGTTACGGCGCATCTAACAACACGAACGTTTGTTCTTGTTGGAAACAAAACAATACCGCACTGTGCGCAGCGGCTTGCACCCGCGAATTCCTCACGATCCAGAGTCGCGCCGCCAAACCGAGTCGTGGCACCGACGAATCATCAAGCCAGTCCCATGACTAGCTTATAAAAGGAACCACTGAGGCGTATTCATGCGCGCGACCGTTGCTCCGATATTCACTGCCTCAAGCTGTCACCTCGGATGCTCAAGACCGATATGGCCAGCTTTTCAAGCGCGGTCGCGGCGGTCTTCGCCATGGCCAGCAACCGAATTTCACGTGCAGCATAATGGGTCTCTAGCGACAGACAGCATGCAGGTCCTAGGGATAATTCTAGGAGAAGCGCTATGACAATTTCGTGGGCTGAGATGATCACATCGGTCGAGCGCCGCGTCGGTGGTCGTAGGATGAAAAGGAACGGCTAGTTGCAGCATCGCTCGAGCCCGGAGCCACTGTTTCCGAGGTGGCTCGCATGGCCGGCCTTCATGTGAGCCAGCTGTTCAGGTGGCGCAAAGAGCTTTGCAAGCACGTTGGTACGAGTATAGCGCCGTTAGTGCCGGTCGAGATTGGGCCGTCCGTGCCGCCGCGGGATATGGCCGAAGCGCCATTGACGACGGCTCCGACGCGTCGACCGGAGGAGCCAAGGGATCATCGAGATTGATCTTGGTAGCGGACACCGCATCCGGGTCGATGGCGACGTTGATGGAGACGCGCTGCGTCGAGTTCTCGATGCTCTGGTGCGCCGATGATCTCGGTTCCGACAGGCGCGCGAGTGTGGCTCGCGACAGGCACACGGATATGCGCAGAGGCTTTCCCTCGTTGGCACTCCAAATGCAGGAGGTGCTGCGCAAAGACCCGCTCAGCCGTCATCTATTCGTCTTCCCCGGTCGCCGCAGCGATCTTGTGAAGATGATCTGGCACGATGGCCAGGGAGCATGCCTGTTTACCAAAAGACTCGAGAGAGGAAGGTTTATCTGGCCATCGGGTGCCGGTGAATCGGTAACGATCTCTCCGGCGCAGTTGAGCTATCTGTTGTCCGGGATCGATTGGCGCAACCCTCAAGAAACCCAGCGTCCGACGCGGGTCGGATAGCCGCTTTTACGGTTTGAATCTGCTGCGTCAATGGCTTCATGATACCGAAGCCGGAGGATCTTCCATCGGACCTTGTCAGTGCCTTGGCGGCGCTGCAGGCCGAGCGTGAGGCGCGGCTGCGAGCCGAGGCGGTGGCTGCCAGTGCGCGGGCGGAGCTGTCGGACAACGAGGCGCTGATCGCGCATCTCGAGCTGCGGATCGAGAAGCTCAAACGCGAACTGTACGGGCAGCGCTCCGAGCGCACGGCACGGCTGCTCCAGCAGCTGGAGTTGGAGCTTGAAGAACTCGTCACCACGGCGAGCGAGGATGAGCTTGCCGCGCAGGCGGCAGCGGCGAAGACGCAGAACGTCCGCCCCTTCATGCGCAAGCGGCCGGTGCGCAAGCCATGGCCGGATGACATCGAACGCGAGCGCGTCGTCATTGAGGCTCCAACGACCTGCGCCTGCTGCGGTGGATCGCGGCTGGCGAAGATCGGTGAGGATGTGACCAAGACGCTGGAGGAGATCCCGCGCCGCTTCAAGCTGATCGAGACCGTACGCGAGAAGTTCACCTGCCGCGATTGCGAGAAGATCAGCCAGCCGCCCGCGCCGTTCCATGCCACGCCGCGCGGCTTCATCGGCCCACAATTGCTGGCGACGATCCTGTTCGACAAGTTCGGCATGCATATCCGCTCAACCGCCAGAGTGCGCGCTTCAAGTGCGAGGGGATCGACCTGCCGTTGTCGACGCTGGCCGACCAGGTCGGCCACGTGACCTTCGCCGTCATACCGCTCTTCCACTTGATCGAACGCCATGTGCTCGCGGCCGAGCGCCTTCATGGCGATGACACTACCATCCGTATCCTAGCGAAGGGCAAGTGCACGAACCGGGCGGATCTGGACTTATGTGTGGGATGACCGGCCCTTCGCCGGGCCTGCGCCGCCGGCGGCGGTCTATTACGCCTCGAGCGACCGACGAGGCGAGCATCCCCAGAAGCATCTGGCCGCCTTCGCCGGTATCCTGCAAGCCGATTGCTACAACGGCTTCGAGCCGCTGTTCGACCCGCAGAGGAAGGTGCTGCCAATTACGCCGGCGTTTTGCTTTGCCCATGCGCGGCGGGGCTTCTTCGAGCTGGCTGACATCGAGAAAAATGCTCGGGAAGGTAAGAAGGGCAAACCGGTCTCTCCGATCGCGCTGGAGACGGTCAGACGCCTCGATGCGTTGTTCGAGATCGAGCGCGCCATCAACCGCCGCGGCGCCGACGAGCGGCGTGCCGTACACCGGGAAAAGAGCAAGCCGCTTCTCGAGGACATGCACGTCTGGTTGCTGCGTGAGCGCGAAAACCTCTCGCGCTCTTCCGAGGTCCTGAAACCGATCAACTACATGCTCAGGCGCTGGGACGACTTCGCCCGCTTCCTCGACGATGGCAGGATTTGCTTGACCAACAATTGTGCTGAGCGCGCATTGAGAGGGATCGCCTCGGGAAGGCGCAACTGGACCGTCGCCAGCCACCCAGCGTGGCGCTGACCGTGCCGCCATCATGCTGACGATGATCACGACCTGTCGCCTCAACGAAGTCGACCCAAGGCCTGGCTCGCCGACGTTCTCGCGCGTATCGCCGATCTTCCCGCTTCGCACCTGCACGAACTGCCGCCTGGCAATGGAAGCTCCTGCGCCAAAGCCGCCAAGCCCGCCGATCAGCAGGGTGCCTGACCTTCTCGCAACGCCATCACAGAGCTCGCCGTGCCCGCGCGCATGCGTCAATCAGGCGGTCTTCGCCGTATGCGTACTCTAAAAATTTCGCTGCGAATGTTGCGACCGAACGGATCGCAAGCGAGACAGTAGAAGAGCTAAGGCGTTGCAAATTGTAGACCAATACTGCACCCGATGCGGCCTACCAAATGGAAGCGATAGCTGCGCTCAGGGTCGAGGAAGGGTAAGAATGTCGTCCGACAGATAACGGCAAATGACCGTTATGCCCGCGTGCTGGTCCGTGACGGAATGGTGTCGGCTCAACCTACATCGTTCGTTCCGGAAACAGCACGCGCACTTGTCGCGGGTGATCGGGGGGCACTTCCCCGTACTTTTCGCACGTCCAGGCCTCAAGTGAGAATAGCGGCCACATGGGGCGGTGCATTGTGAGCCGCATCAGGAACGGCAAAGATGAGAGAGAGGGCCAGCGGCGGCTGATCTTCAAGCCCAAGTTCCCATGACTATAGATGCATGAAGCATTTCGCTTCCATTGCTGACCAGGACGGCACATATCAAACCCGTTCGCGTCACGCGCTTTATCGTATCCTCGTGTTACATTGGCCGCGATCTTTCCGATCGAGCGGGAATGTGCATAGCCAGGGAAAGGCAGCGGCAACTCCGCCGGCGATTGCAAGTTCAGCCTCTTGTCTCTCGCCGAGATCGCCCGCATTTGGCCGTGATGTGACTGCGTCGAAGTCGGGGACTTCGCGCCCGCGGTAATTGCAGCCACTTCCTCGGATCCGCCGTAGCTGCTCCGTATTAGTCCAGGACGCGCACCCAACGCCTCTGTGAACGATGGCAATCGATAAGCTTGGGGTGATATTGCTTCAGGCATCGGTCTTGCAGCACTTTGCTTGCGCATGTCGGATCTAAGTCACATTGAAGCGCGAGGCGTGATTCTGCGAAAAAACAATCGCAGATGGACCGGCTTAAGCGGCGAACTCGCCTCCCGTGATATCGATGGTGGCACCGGTGATATAGCCCGCCATCGGCGAGGCGAGAAAGGCTGCGACGTGCGCCACCCTCTTCAGCCGCTCCAAGCCGGCCGACCGGCATCCGCGTAAGAGCGGAGCGGTTAACCGCGGCCTCGGGTGGGCCGTTAGATCACTGAGAATCCGCCCAGGAGCGATACAATTGACGTCGTACTGTATCGAACAAGATCCCGCGCAGCAGCGCGGGTTAATCCAATCAGTCCTGCCTTCGACGCGGCATAATGCGGCCCTGCGATCAACGGAATGGCACGGCCCGCGAGAGAGCCGACATTGATGATGCGTCCATAGCCCTTCGCAATCATTCCTGGCGCCAAGAGCCGTGTGAGAATGAAGGAGCCGTTGAGATTGACGTCGATGACCCGTGCCCATTCCTCGAGCGACGTCTGCGAAAGCCATGGTGTATCCTGGTTCACGCGCTTGGGGGAGATTCCGGCATTCCTAATCAAAATCGCAATCTCGCCCCAACCTGTCCGGACGCGATCGATAAATCTTGCCATCTCATTTGGTCGAGTTACGTCGATGCTTTCAGCACAGAGCCGGTCTTCCGGAAAACTAAGGGTTTCAAGCGCTCGCTCCACATGCTCTGCTCTTGTCACCACAAATGCCACCTGATAGCCATCGGTCAAGAACCGGCGTACGATCGCAAGTCCAATTCCGCGCGCTCCTCCCGTAACGATACGCCGGTCGCTTTCGCCTTTGAGCGTTCCTGGTTTCAGCATAGTTGTCAAAGTGTCCGGCTAATGGGCGAGCCCACGGGCGCTGGTAAGGCACAGCAGCGCATGACCAGGAGGAAATAGTCGTCCGTGAAGAACGTGGATTTCAGCTTGGGACGAGCTGAAGGTCGGATGATGAGCTGGGCGAGGATTTGGCGCAAAGAAAGCTCCAGCCAGGCGGAGGAGACGCCGGAAGTTGTAGCCGGTGGCGGCGAGGACGGCATTGGCCGCATCGCCCTGGCGGTGCCAAAGATAGTTCCGGCCCATCCGATGTTCGGATTTAAGGTGGCCGATGACCGGCTCGATGGCCGAGCGCCGGCGCAACTCACGTTTGATCTTGGGCGTCCCCCCGCTTCTGGCCTGAGATGAACAACCTGAACTTGTATTCGGGGTGGGGTATTGTGGCCACGATAGCCTTTGTCGAACGAAACGCTCGATGATGTTGCCGATCAGCGTCCGCATGTCCGGCACGGTTTTGAGCGTGTGGCCGCCATAGGGGGTGCCGGGCAGCGCCTTCACATGGGTGACGAACTGACCGCCGCAGACCGGCGCCAGCGTGGTGGCGACGAACGCCGAACTCGTAAGGCCGGTGGGCCTTGCCCTTGCCAATGCACTCCACCTCCGGCGCGTGCAACGAGTAGACCTTCGATCCACGCTGGTGCCGCTTCTGGTCGAGCACCCGTCGCGCCAGCGCCAGCATGCGGCCGAGGACAATCTCACCGAGCAGGTCGGTGCGGCCTTCGATCTTGCGGGTGATGTCGCGGATGACGCGGCCGAGATAGGTTCGGAGCGTCTTCAGGGCCCTGTTGGCGCGCTTGAACTGCTTGGCGTGGGCATAGCGCTGATGCTTGATCAGGGCGAACTTGCCCACCCGCGCATAGGATTGCCGCAACGCGAGGCCCTGCCGCTTGGCCAGCCGGACCAGGATCTCGCGCGCCCGGTTCAGAAGCCGCGCATCGGTCGGGAACATCACGTTCTTGGGCTGCACCGTGGTGTCGACGATGACGCGGTTGAGGTCGGACGGCTTGATCGCCCCGTTTTGGTGGCGACCGAGAGGCTCTCCTGCAGCAGCACTTGCAGCTTCTCCTCGCCCATGCGTTGGCGCCAGCGGGTCAGCGAGGAGCGGTCGAACACCAGGCGGTGCTGGAAGAACTCCTCGCCACAGAAGTACTGGTAATAGGGGTTCTCAATCCAGCGCTCGCACAACACCTCATCGGAGAGGTCGTAAGTGTGCTTGAGGATTGCCAGACCCGCCATCAGCCGCGTCGGCAGCGGCGGCCGGCCCGAGCTTGTCCTCGTAGACCGCGCCGAACCGTTCCTCGAGAAATGACCAGTCGATCGTCCGCGCCAGCTTCACCAGCGCATGGTTCATGTCGATGATCGCGTCCAGCCGCGAGCGCAGAAGATCGGCCTGTCCGCTGTCCCGTCGTTCCTTCCGTCGCATCGTCCTCCCCGATGTGACGATGGAATCCCGACGCGCGATTCGACAAAATCCTGAAAATGAAACTGCAAGCTTTCAGGCCCTCAGACCCAAAAAGCCTGCAATCTCAAACCTCGCTCCGCCCCTCAAATCGACTCCCGCTCAATCGCTTGGGAGGTTCTTCACGGACGACGAAATATCGTCATTGCGTCGTCCAGTTGGCGAGCACAGCCACGCTTCGGCCGCGGCCGAGATGGTGGCGCGCCATCTTTGCTAACCTAGAGAAACATACGTTTCGGGTGCAACAATATTGGTGCCGGCGCGCCCAGCTGACAAGCTCTCGTCCCTTCCGCCGGACAGCTCCATGATTCCTCCGGTGAATGGTCGACACCGCCTCAGGGAAAAGCCGGTCCGGTATCGGGCTTCTCGGTTGTGTTGGATACTGCTTCTAAGATGGCATCGCACAGCCGCTCTATGTCGCAGAGTTCATGATCGGCCGTAATGCATACCCGAATCCCTGCCCTTCCTCGCGCGACCGTCGGGAAGAATGTCACCGACGTATAGAAACCGGCATCGAGAAGCCCTCTTGCCATTGTAATCGCCTTGGCTTCCGATCCGATGGCGATCAATCTGATCGGAAGTGAATTGCCTCGCTCAGCAGTTGCGACACGACAGTCAAAGATTTTGATCCGTTCCGCCAACCGCCTCTGGCGTTCGCCAAGTTCCGCCGAGCGGTGGATCTTGCACGAGCCGAGCGCAGCACCAACAGCCGCCAGATTGGGGGCCACCGAAAACGCGTAGGGAATGGAGTAGCGACGAAACAGAGTCTCTTGATCGGCCGTTCCGAGCATCAACATGCCGCCCGATGCGCCGAATCCCTTGGCCAGCGAGGCTGCTATGATCGTGCGATCACCCAGCATTTGCAAAAACTGAGAGCGAGCAAATCCTTCGCCTTGGCGTCCGAACAGCGATATGCCGTGAGCATCGTCGATGTAGAGAAAGAGTCCATAGCGGTCCTGGAGCTGGCGCAGTTCCTTGATGGGCGAGTTTCCTCCCATGGAGTAGACACCATCACATACATAGGCGACTACTGGATGTTCGCGGCACAAGCGCTCGAGAGCGTCGATGTCGTTGTGCGCAATCGTTTCCACCCGCGTTTCATCAGCGATCACCGGCTTGTGATAGGCTAGCGACATGTGCGCAATGCGATCGAAGACGACAACAGGTTTCCTTCCGCCCGTCAGTTGGCCCGAAGCAAGGAGGGGCATGGCGCCTAGATTGGCGAGCATGACGGAGGAAAAAGTGAGCACTCGCGCGCAAAACATCTCCGAGAGGGTCGCTTCAAGCTCTGCCAGAAGATCGAAACTGAGCCGCGTTCGTGCACACGACCAGTGCAATGACCGATTCGCCTCAATCGCCTCGATCGCGCCAGCGACGATCACCGGATGATTGTCGAGGCCTAGGTAGGAGCATCGCACAAAATCGATTATCTTCGGTCGACTGTCAAGCGGGCCGGCACCCAAAGCAAAGGCGCGCCGGGTCGTGGAGCGTCCCTGGATGCCCATGAGACCAGCCGCATAGGCTGCATCGAAATACTCCCTGCTCTCGGTGATGACGTAAGCGGTATTCCGAAAGTGTCTGGTCGAACGAGGAGCATCAGAGAGGGTAATCTGCTGTTGCATTTCATTCTCCTATTCCATCTGCCAAGCATGCGCAGGGCGACGAGCGAGAACGACAGGCGGCTTGACAAGATCGGGCCGAACTGGACGTTCTATACAAATGTTACGGGTAGCCCGATCGGCCCCTCTCGGTTCAAACAAATAAAGCACTGGCTATGTCGCTTGGGCAGCTACCAGATCAGATGGGCGGATGCGGCAGCCAGCTAACCCTGCCAGCCAGCTCTTGAATCCAAATCGCCCGTCTGGGCTATACAAATGTCTCGCATGACGATCGGTAAGTGTGTTCGCTATTTTGAGAAGATATCGCCCCTCTGTTCAAGCAGCGCAAATCTACAGCGATGTATGCTAACCGACTTAGTCGGATACGCCATGCGATCCCTTATAGGCCCCGCACTCGATTTCGCCGGCGCCTTGGAAGGCAATGGCCGGTGATACATCAACCAATGTGATGGCCGTTCTGTTTTGGCAATAAATTGATGTGACAATGCGCCACCACCCAATCCCGACTTCTCAGCTGAAAGGCTCAGCCAACGCGACGAAGCGAGGCTCGCTAACGAGCAGCTGGGGCATGCCGGATCGCCGCGCAGATGCAAAAAGCTTTAGGAGTGCATGTCATGCGAATGACAGAGCGCTTATTTACAAAAATCGCTGGTACGCTCACGCAGCGGGCCAGCGGCAACGCGCAAGCCTCGTGTGATCGCGAATGCTCAGGTCCTGGAACCGACATGAGGAGAAACGCGCACTTGGCTTGGAACACGGTTATCCGATTACACAACGATAACGCCGATCGCCACGGCCGCCTTGCGATGAGAAATGAGGTCGCCATTTGCGCGCGGATCGTGGTCGAGTAGCTCGGCCATTCGGCTTTGCCCTCACAGATCCGGGCGGGCGGCTTTGTCGGGTAGCTCAGCCATTGCTGGCTTTCGCCCCCACAGAACCCACCGTGCGGCGTTACCGCAGTGGGCTCTTCAGAAAGGACCTGAGGCGGGTCGATCATCGCCGCCATGCCTGGTGAATCACCGGTTCCGGAAGAGGGAAGGCGATCAGGAGCCGGCGGTAATTCGCCCAGTTCATGCAGCCTTTTTGGCTACGTTTGCCGAGCACCTTACGCCAGTCCTTGACGACGCATGCCTTGAACACGCGCAGTGATCGATAATTGAAGATCACTCCGAAGTACTGATAGTGACCGTTCAGCACTTGACGTAACCACCGATGCTGTTCCCGTAGCGGAGCATGCATGCGGTGCTTCATCTCTTCTCGGATTGCCTTCAGCTTTCGAGCAAGGCGCTTGGCTTGCGTCTTCCTCTTGACCATGAACTTGTTCTTCCTGGTTTTGGCGCAGTAGTGCGTGAAGCCCAGGAAGTCGAAGGTCTCCGGGCCTCGCTGCCCAGCGGCGGTTCGTGCGTGGGCGGCGAATCGCCCGAACTCGATCAACCGGGTCTTGCCCTCATGGAGCGACAGGCCGAACTGCAGCAGCCTGTCTTTGAGATCCACGAGGAGCTGCTTCCCATCTGCCTCGAACTGATTAGCCGAACACCATATCAGCTGCGCATCTACAGACGATCACCGTCCCGGCTGCCCGCCGTCTTCTCCACTGGTGAACCCAGAGATCGACGACGTAGTGAAGAAAGACATTCGCAAGGATGGGGCTGACCCCCGACCCCTGCGGCGTGCCCGACTCCACCGGTCTCCATTGGCCGCTCTCAAGGACGCCGGCCTCGAGCCACCGCTTAATCAAGCGGAGCACCCGGGGTTCGGCGATCCTGTGCGCCAGCATCCGCATCAACCATCCGTGGTCAACGGAATCGAACAGACCTTTGATGTCGAACTCTAGGACCCAGTCATATTTCCAGCACCGATTACGCGTGACGCCGATAGCATCGAGCGCCGATTTTCTCGGCCGATAGCCATAGGATTCTGCCAAAAATATTGGGTCCAGGTCCGGCTCAATGAGTTGTTTGACAACCATCTGGGCCACGCGATCTGCTACGGTGGGCACACCTGAAATCCGCTGGCCTCCAGTCTTTTTGGGAATGGAGACGGCGCGCACCGGTGGTGGAAAGTAGCTTCCCGAACTCATCCGATTCCAAAGCTTGTAGAGATTGTTCCGCAAGTCGGAATCGAACTGCTCGATCGTCGGCCCATCCACTCCGGCCGCGCCCGCATTGGATTTGACCGCTTTGTAAGCCTCGTACACTTGCTTCTTTGTAACATTGAACGGCTTGTCTGTCGTATGTATCTGCATCTTCCTGTTTCCAGTTGTTTCGACCATACGACCGCCTGACCCGATCCCTTCGCTCCAGCCCCACTACAGGGCCTTCATCACTACTGCGAATCGGTCCGCCCCAATGCTCCACTTCGGTACTCTCGCCTCGCGGTTTTCGCCGCTTGTGCTTCTCCCTTGCCATCGGAGCACTGGTTCCTGCAGTTCCGCGCAAAAGCTATTTCCTGTAATTCCTGGAGCCGCGCGGGATGGCGGGGAAGGCGCTGACCGCCGTGATCCTGGAGGCCTACGTGCAGGGCGTCTCGACCCGCTCGGCCGACGATCTGAGCGGGATCTCCAAGGGCCAGGTGAGCCGGCCATGCGGTGAGATCGACTACAAGGGAGGCCTTTCTCGCCCCGCCCGATCGAGGGGGACTGGCCGTATTGGTGGATCGGCGCCACCTATGTGAAGGTGCGTCAGAACGGCCGCATCGTGTCGGTCGCGGTGATCGTCGCGATCGGCGTTAACAGTGATGGCCGTCAGGATGACGCCGAAGCGGCCAGGGCTCAGTGGCGCGAGATCGCCGACCAGCCCCGTCCCAAGCTGCCCAAGCTCGCCGCCTTCATGGATCAACCAAGGCCGACGTGCTCGCCTACATGAGCTTCCCGGCTCAGCACCGCGCCAACCTGCATTCGACGGATGAGATGAACAAGCGATTTCTTCAAGACCGAGACGACGATTGCGGAAACGCTAAGTCCATTCTTTTGTTCGGTCGCGCTGCGGGTCATTCTTTCGTCCCGGCCACCGATCACTCAGCCGCCGCGCGCAGAGGCGGTCAAGGCTGGCCGCGTTTGCGGCCACCGCAAGGCTTGGCCTAGACCGGCCCGAGCACGGCGGCATGCCGGCGTGGAACGGGATTGCATTCCTGGCTGGCACTTGCCGTCAGCGGCGATTATGGTTGTCGGGCGCGGGCGACCTCGTGGCGAAGCGTGACGCATCGGCTGCAAGCGTCACCGGACTGCCTATGTTGTCCTGCCGAGCTGAGGCGCCCGCGCCCCGGATTTTGGCCGCCGCGGTTTCCATTGTGACACGAACCGTTGTAGCTTTGCTCTGCCTGGGCGGCAATCAACATCTCGCAGTCGCGCAGCGACTGGATGTTGTAGGCATAGGCTGGTCCACGCCAGTTGCCTTTCTGTTGCGGATGTCCGGCTTGAAGTTGCATCGCGCGGGTCTTGTTGCCGACCAGCGCTGGGCGCGCCCACAGGTAATCTTCGCCCTTCTTCAACAAATGCCAGCAGAGCACAGTGAGCTTGCGAGCCACGGCCACCGCGGCGATCTGATGGCCGCGCCGGGCGCGGATGCGGACGAAAAACGCATGCAGTGGACCGGGCGCCTTGGCCGCTGCCCAGGCCGCCTCGACCAGCATGGCGCGCGCGTGCGAACGGCCGATCTTGCTGATGCGGCCGTGATGGGCAGCTCCCAGTCCCGACTGCCGCACCCGCGGGTTCAGCCCGAAATAGCTCACCAGCTTCTGCGGGCTGCTGAACCGGCTGATGTCGGCGATCGCCGCCACGATCCCGGCGGCGACCGCCAGATTGACGCCGGTGATTGTCATCAATCTATTGACCGCGGGATCGTCCATGGCGTCCTGCGCGATCTCGCGGTCGAGCGGGGCCAGGTCTTCCGCCGACCGGTCAAGCTCACGGACGTGCCGATCGATCGCTGCGCGTTCATCGACCAGCAACTGTTGAGCGGCCAACCAAGATTGACGCCGGTACACTCGCCAGCCTGCAGGCAGCGGGCGCGTTACATTTTCCTGCTTCAAGCAGGCGGCCGCCCGAGCATCCCCCCGTACGCAACGCAGATCCCGGCACGCTACTCTGACTTGCGTTGCTTGCGCTCGCCTCGACGTTGTTGTGGTTGGGGACGCTCGGAGCCGGCCGTTGGTGCTAATCTGCACCTAAATCAAAGCGTAGACCTGCCTCCCACACTAGTCTAACTTCTTCCAGTGCCTTGTTGAACTCGTCGGCGCTGTGACCACGCGGCCCGGTCCGACGCCGTCGAACTCGCCGCGCAAGATTTGATGATGCGGTTTGGCGAACACGACGGTGACGCGTTGAGCCCCCTCGCGAGCCTGGGTCCACAGCGACTGGATGGTGAACATCGCGCTCCGCCGCCCCACCATGCAGATCACCTTGCGATCCCGGCAGGCGACCGCGGGCCCGGGTGGCGAGTGGCGTCGAGAAGCCGATCGAGCCGCCCATGCTCTGCAGTCAATCGTGCGGAGCTGCCGCCGCGGTCGGCGGGAAGAAGCCGCACCCGGTGGCGATGGCTTCATCGACACGAAGGTGTTCTCGGGGATCGCACGGGTGATCGAGGTCAGCGTCGAGGTTTGACGAGTTCAACGAGCTTTTGCGGTTGACGTCGTGGGGGTGTCATGAGCGTCCGAGTGCTTCCAGGACCGCCACCGAGTTCTCGCCCGAGGGTGGTCATGCGATGGACATCGCAGCCCTCGAGCTTGAGCATGCTCGGCTTATTCGGATAGGCGACCGACCGATAGGGCCTTGTCGATTGCGTAGGGAATGAGATTGATCGAGAAGCGGCGGCGCCGGCGTGCGATCCGCGGCTAAAAGGTCTGGCTAATAACCGTGCAGCCGGTCATGCCGGCGATCTGCTGCGCGAGTGCAAGCCCGCGCTCGGTGAGTGCGCTGCCGGCGACGACTAAGAAACGTCCGCAGGTCCGTGCCGCCTCCTCGACGGCCGCCGGCGAATAGCTGAGCAAAACAAACGCTGGCCCCAAGCGCCTCCTCCACGATCCGAAGCTTCTCGACAGTGGTCCACCGCCGGCGCCGCTCCGAACTGGGACAAAACCGTAACCGTAGTCACGTTTGCTTATTTGGCTTGCAAATTGATGAGCACACCGTCTCACGCTTGAACATGATCTGAAGGGCGCCTTCAGCGAGGGCTTGCATCCCGCTCAATGGCTTGGATAGTTTTTCACGGACGACTGCTTACAGTTGCCAGGGTAAACCGATTAAACGGCCGCTTAAGACCGAGGTTCTCCCTTAGCGTTTGTCCGACGTATCTGGATCTGAATTTGCCTCTTCGACGCAATTCGGGAACGACGAGTTCAACAAAATCCTTAAAATCGTCGGGAAAGGTCGCCGGTAATACGTTGAATCCGTCAGCCGCACGTTGGTCAAATGTATCCACCATGACGTTGGCAATTTCGTCCGGCGTTCCAACAACCATGAGATGGCCTTTGCTGTCCGATATGAAGCGGATCAGTTGTCTCCAAGTGAATTTCTGGCGCACGGCCAGGTCGAGGAGCAGTTTCTGGCGACTCTGGAATAAATTAGTCTGCGGTAAAGTCTCGGGGACCAATGAGTCGAGATCAATTGAACGCAGGTCGGTGACAAACCCGAGCCACCGATCGGCCACTCCCGTCAGAACGTCGATGTGCGTATACGAATGTAGTCTTTCAAGCTTCTCAGACGCTTCTTGCTTAGTTCGCCCAACGATCGGGACAATACCCGGCATGATTAGCATCTGATCGTCATCACGACCAAGTGCGCGCGCTTTCTCTTTGAGAGTTGCATAGAATCGTTTTCCCTCCTCTAAGGAGGGTGTGGCGGTGAATACGACCTCGGCGAGTTCTGCAGCGAATGTTGTTCCAGCATCGGATGCGCCGGCTTGAACTAACACGGGATACCCTTGCGGCGGCCGTGCAATGTTAAGTGGACCTCTAACTGATAAGTAGTCACCCCGATGGTTAAGCAAATGTAGCTTCGTGGTGTCCGCGAAAACACCACTTTGCTTGTCGCGAATGAAAGCATCGTCTTCCCACGTGTCCCAAAGGCCCTTGACAACTTCTACGAATTCTTTCGCTCTTGCATACCGTGTGTCATGGTCTGGAAGTTCGTTTTCGCCGAAATTTGCGGCTTCGAATTTATATCCGGAGGTGACAATGTTCCAGGCCGCGCGTCCCTGCGATAGGTAATCAAGTGAGGCGAACATGCGTGCAAGATGATAAGGCTGGTGGTACGTCGTTGTCGCTGTCGCAACAAGGCCGATGTGTTGTGTTCTCGATGAAAGCGCCGACAATAGTGTGATGGGCTCAAACCCATCGTTTCGGTTTACACGAGCTATGGTTGCGTGATCTTGATCTACTACGCTTGGGCTATCGGGCCGAAATATGAAGTGAAATGCCGCACCTTCGGCAAGTGCTGCTAGGTGAGCAAAATAGTCGATATCTATTCCGCCATTCGCTGGTACGCGCGGATCGCGCCATGCACTTTCGTGAGATCCCCCCTGAAGGACCATCACTCCGAGCTTCATTTCATCGTTGCGCCGCATGTCGCACCTGCCTTTGCTTTGATTATCCTTGCGCACCGCCTTAAGCTAAGTACAGGCGCCAGAGAACAGTGTCCTCAATGCTCGACTTTTTGAAGCCGTTAGAGATCTCCACGTGTTTCTTCCGACAAAGTCGCTGCGAGCCACCTTCTCTGAGGCCAGTTTTAGGAGAGCTCTGACCAAGCTTCTAAACATGGGAAACTCCGCCTTCTCTTGAAGTTCCGAGGCCGCGTAACGTGTTTCAGCAAGACCTACACGGTCTCAAATGCTGGCCCGAACTCTCGAAAAATCGGCTCCGTGGTCGCCAGCATAAAGCTTGTTCGCCGCCCTAGCTGCTGGCTTGCCCAATCGCGCGGGCTGATTGCTTGCTATGGCGGCCGGCCGCGCTGCAGCGCCATGAACGCCAGATGAACCTCGATGTGCCAGGGAACTTCGGAAACGCCCGTCTCTTTCGGCCAATTTTGGGCAACGTCGGTTAGTATCGAAGACGAATGACCGAGTTTGCGTTGCCAAGACGACCCCATTGTCGTTATTCGCGAACCGACTATCGCCGTCAACAGCACAGGCATTTCGGTCGAGTCTACTATGCGCTCTACCACCTCGACGAGTTGGCTCCGTCGGGCTTCTTCTGTATAGCGGGAGCCGATTGCGCGCGCAATTGAGTGGGCCCGATGCGCACACCCCTTCAAAACCGGCGCGCTCGGCGATCGCGCCGGAGAGCCCATCATGCGCCTTCACGAGAAAGGCGAGTTCACGGATGCGAAAGATTTCTGCGCGCGACGAGCTCGCGCGTCGATCAGGGCTGTTGGCGACGAAAGATTGTGATTGATGTTGCATGCCGAACTCGTTGTAGGTGCCGTTTGACCGGCTCAACACTCATCGACAGTCGACATGCTTCTGTTGTGTAAATCAATTACCAGCGTTGGTAGTTGCCGGAAGCAAATTGTTGCATGTCGGTATGGGATGACGCAGGACTCGCGGTTAGCCGTCGATGTTAGGCGCGTTCTGGTGAGGACACCACAAGGTTTGTCCTCAAGGAAGCATAAAGCTCGGTGCGAGAGGCGACCAGAACCATCTCTCTCGACCTTGGCCGGGCCGATTGATGACCCTAAGGTCGGCAAGCCGACAAGGGAAGCACCGCCCTCAGCGAGCTTGGCAGGCCTGTCATCGTGCCATTACTGCAAACAATTTTGCCGAAACCGAGGCGTGAAACGTTGCAGCGGCAATGATCCAATGTTCCCTTGTACGAGGCGCTAGATTGAAGGAGATGATCGAGGCCCTCGGCCCGCGAGCTTTACGCCATCCTCGCGTCTACCTTGACCATGTCGGCGCCCTTCTCAGCCACCATAATCGTGGGCGCATAGGTGTTGCCGGAGGGGACGGTTGGCATGATCGAGGCATCGATCACGCGCAGGCCGGCAAGGCCGTGCACGCGCAGGCGGTCGTCGACCACCGCCATCGGATCGTGGCCCATCCTACAGGTCCCAACGATGTGGCAGAGCCCCTGTCCGGTGCGGCGCGCGTAGTCAAGCCATTCGTCATAGCTCTGCACCTTGTTACCGGGAAGGCGCTCGAACGCGATGTATTTGGCGATGGCGCGATGCCGCATGATCCTGCGCGCGACCTGCATGCCGGCCACGGCGCAGTCGCGGTCTGTCTCCGCTGAGAGGAAATTCGGCCGGATGGCGGGCGCGCTGCCAGCCATCGGCGACTTGATGTGAATCGAGCCGCGCGAATCGGGCCGGCACCGGTACATCGTGACCGTCATGCCGGGCTGCCTCTCGAGGCGCCCCACCCGCACGGGATCGTAGCTCGCTGGCGTCACTATAAACTGCACGTCGGGCGTCTCCAGGCTGGGCTTAGTTCGCACGAAGCCGAACACCGGGCCCGCTGACCGGGTGAGCAAGCCCGTGCCTCTGACGTAGTATCGCACGATCTCGCGCAGGAGCCTCAGCCCCCGCGCCTGCTCGTTGATCGTGATCGGTCGATTGACGCGCCACTTCATAACCGGCGCGAAGTGATTGCCGCAATTTTCGCCGACCCCCTTCAATTCGTGGCGGACCGCAATACCGAACTTCTTGAGGAGTTCGGCCTGGCCGATGCCGGATTGCTCCAGCAAGGCCGGCGACTGGACCGCGCCGCACGACAGGATCACCTCCCGGCCGCAGCGACCCTCAAACTTGTCCCCGTGCCTGGTATAGGCGACGCCGACCGCGCGCTTGCCCTCGAGCAGGATACGACTCACCAGCGCATCGGTCTCGATGCGCAGGTTGGGCCGGCTACGCGCTGGATCCAGGAAGGCACGAGCGGCTGACCAGCGCCGGCCGTTCTTGATCGTCGCCTGATAGTAGCCGAAGCCTTCCTGACGTCCATTGTTGTAGTCCGGGTTGCGCGGAAAGCCGCTGCCTTCGGCGGCATCAATGAAGGCATCACCAAGCACATGGTGCTCATCGATCTCGCGGACATTGAGGAGTCCACCTTTGTTCCGCGAGTCGTCGCCCCGGCCCTCGTAGTGCTCGGAGTTCTTGAAGTAGGGCAGCACGTCCTCATAGGACCATCCCTGATTCCCAAGTTGGCTCCAGGTGTCGTAATCGAGAGGCTGACCCCGCACATAGAGCATGCCGTTGATCGAGCTACAACCGCCCAACGTGCGGCCGCTCGGATATGGGAGCCGCCGGCCGGCCAGGCCGTCCTCGGCTTCCATCTCGTAGTTCCAGTTGAAATTCTTATGGTTCAGGAGCTTGGTAAGGCCTGCGGGGATTTCGATCCACATTGACCTGTCGCGCGGACCGGCCTCGAGCAGCAATACCTTCACGTTCGCATCCTCGCTCAGGCGATTGGCGAGCACGCAGCCAGCCGAGCCGCCACCGACGATGATGTAATCCCATATGGGCATGGTTGCATTTCCTCCTTTATCCCCCTAGCAGCCTGTCAACATAGCCGCGAAGATTAGACACGTCTTCGAGTTGTGGCTGGTTTGTCGACGAAGGCAAGACTTCCCGGTCCACCGAGGTCGTTCCGACCCACCAGCAGCGAAAGCGTTTCCCTTCCACCCGGATTGACTCGCCAGTGATCGAGACCACGCGAGGCCCTCCCGAGGTCAGGAAGCGCGGCACCTGCTCGGGGACGACGAAGATCCTCAACGTGATACGTCGCGCCGTCGGCATAGGTGACCATCGACTCGACGCTGAATACCATGCTCAGTTGCAGCTCGCCTTTTCGCCAAACCGGATCGTCCGGAATCCTTTGCCAAAACCATGACCGCCATACACCATCTTGAACTTCATCCTAAGTTTCTCAGCCCGCTCCCTGCAGAAGAAGCTTTCTTCCGCTGCCATGCCCGGCCGCACACGTTCATAGTCGACGTCCGGAGATCCTAGAGGTACGTCTCGCCGCCAGCGCGATCGGCTGATCGGCTGATAGGCACGCGCGAAATCGCTGCTCCATGCACCACGTTTGCGGCGAACGTCGAGCCGTATGATCTCGCTCTTCAACGCCAACCGACCATTAGCGCGGCGTGATTGTAAAAGGGGGCGAGGACCACTTCCGGAAATCAAGAAGCTTAGCTCCATTGTTGACAATGCCATCGGCGATGCGATGCGCCACAACCCGCAAGTCACGCGCCCGCGAGGCTCCTGAAGAGCTGACGTGCTAGGCAGTGGATAAGAAGACATAGACTTGGATTCGAATATAGATTCGTTCATGAGCCCTGAAAGTCTTTGCACGGCGGCATTATGGCCCCGAGGGGGACAGTGCAGTTCCCGAGATAAAGGGTTTGCGGAAGAGGTTGCGAATAGACCTGGTAGGACGAGGCGAGGCAACTACCAATTTTGGGAGGATCAAGACTGCAGGAAATTGATGGGGCGCGCCTGCTGATCTGCTGAAGGAAACACGTCATGCGGTTTCTGGCCATCCCATCTGCACCGCACTTCGGCGGTGTTCCCGAAACGATCGTCTCCGACAATCTGCCGTCCGGGCGCCAAGCATTGTGGTTCGAGCCGACTCTCACCAGACCTTTACCGCCATGGGCCGAGCATTACGGCACGGCGATTTTGCCGACTGGCAGCCCCAAGCCGAGCGACAAGGGCAACGTTGAAGGCGCGATGCTGATTGTCGAGCGCTGGATTCTGGCACGGCTGCGTCACCGGCGGTTCTTCAACTTGGCCAATCTCAATAACACGATTGATGAATTGCTCGAGGAGCTTAACACCGCCGACGCGCCATATCGGCAAATCCCGCCGGCAGGTGTTCGAGGAGATCGAACGCGCCGCCCTGGCGCTGCCCAGCGAGCGGTTCGAATACGCCGAGTGGAAAACGGCCAAGGTACATGCCGACTATCACGTCGAAGTCGACAAGACTTTTTACTCGGTGCCGCACCGGCTGATCGGTCGTCGGGTGGACGTCCGGCTCACCTATCGGGCGGTTGAGATCTTCCAGGATCACACACGTGTCGCCAGCCATGTGCGCCGCTCTCAGCGTAGCGGCCATGTCACCGTGAACGAGCAAATGCCCAAGGCCCATCAGCGTTACGCCAATATGACGCCGGCGGGCTTGATCAAGATGGCGGGGCGGATCGGCGTCAACGCCGCCATCCTGGTCGAGCGGATGATGCGCGAGCGCCCGCATCCCGAGCAAGGTTATCGTTCCGCCATGGGGATCATCTCCCTGGCGCGGCGGTACGAGCGCGATCGGCTGGAAGCGGCCTGCGAGAGGGCGCTCGCCATCAACGCGATCAGCTACTCCTCGATGAGCGCCATCCTCAAATCCGGGCTCGACCGCATAAGCCCTGCCGCCGAGCCCGTCAAAGCTACGCCCTCACACGCCAACATCCGTGGCGGCGCCTATTATCAATGAAGGAAAGGAACATCGTGATGCTGATACACCCGACCATCGACGAAATGCAGGCGCTCGGCCTTGCCGGCATGGCGGCGGCCTACCGGCAATTGGCCGAACAGGACAATGCCGCCGATCTCAGCCGCGATGAATGGCTCGGCCTGATGCTCGATCGCGAAACCGCCATGCGCGCCGACCGGCGTCTGACCAATCGCCTGGCCACAGCAAAGCTACGCTTCATCGATGCCTGCATTGAAGACATCGACTTCGCGGCCCGGCGGGGGCTTGACCGGCGCAACACTCTGCAACTGGCACAAGGCGCCTGGCTGAAAGCCCATGAGAACCTCATCATCACCGGCTTGACGGGAACCGGCAAAACCTGGCTGGCGTGCGCCTTAGGACGCCAGGCTGCCAGGCTCGATCATTCCGTCCTTTATTTGCGGATGCCGCGCCTGTTCGAAGTCGTCGCCTGGCCCGTCTCGACGGTCGCTTCCCGCGCCTCATCGATAAGCTCGCGCGTGTCCAGTTGCTCATCCTCGACGACTGGGGCACCCACACCCTCAACGACCAGCAGCGCCTCGATCTCCTCGAAATCTTCGAAGAGCGCTACAGGCGCAAATCCACCCTCATAACCGCCCTGCTGCCGGTTGCCCAATGGCACGACGCAGATGCTATCCTCGACCGGATCATCCACAACTCCCACCGCATCGCTCTTGAAGGCGACAGCATGCGGAAGAAAAAGAGCCGAGCACAGGCAGGATCTGCGCCGCGCTGCAATTCTAATTGCGTCCGAAAAGGACCGAGCCGAGAACACCTGATCCTCGCCCTGCTGCGTAGCGATCTGTCACGCGCTTGCACTCCAGACTCGGCCGACTTTCCAGCGTTGTGCAACCTCGAAGCCTATGCCTCAGCGCAGCACCTCGTGTCGACCGTCACAGGTGATTGCACACGACCAGGACGCCGTCACCCTACTTCGCGCCCGCTTTCCCGGCGGTTCGATTCCAGGGGCGCCAAAGGTGCGAACAATGGAGATCATTGCGGAAATGGAGCATGTGGCGCGGGAGGTCTATTGCGGGTCGATCGGCTTCATCGGTTTCAACTGGCGCATCGACAGGAATATTGCAATCCGCACCGTGACTATCGAGGATGACGCGGCTGTGTTTCATGCGGGTAGCGGCATTACGGCGATGTCGGATCCGGAGGCTGAATATGAGGCGACGCTTGCCAAAGCACAGCGAATTTTTGACGCGTTTTGTGCTGAAGCATCCGGTGCATCTTGATTGTCATTATCGACAACTACGATTCGTTCGTGTTCAACATTGCGCGCTTTTTCCGCGGTCTTGGCAAAGCGACGGAAGTGATCAGGAACGACGCGGTCAGCGTCAATGAGCTTGTTGACCTTAAGCCGTGCGCGCCGGTTATCTCCCCCGGTCCTTGCACGCCGGCTGAGGCCGGAATATCTAAGGTCGTCGTCCGTGAACTTTCAGGTTCTCATCCCAATCCTGGGCATCTGCCTCGGACACCAATGTATTGGGAGCATTTTCGGCGGACGTGTAGCGCGTGCACGTCGCCCTATGCACGGTCGGTCCTCATATGTAACGCATGACGGCCGAGGGCTGTTCAAAGAACTCCCGTCGCCGATTTGCGTTGGATGCAACCATTCTCTTGTTGTTGAACTCGAGGAGTCATGCGCGCCGCAGCTTAACGTGACAGCACGTTCAGACGAAGACGAGATAATGGCTCTCGCGCATAGCAATCACCCAACATATGGCGCGCGGTTCCATCCTGAATCGATACTCACCTGACGAGGGAACGAGCTTCTCATGAACGTCCTGCAACTCGCCGAGAGCATCATGGGTTGAAAATCATCGCAATGCGGCAGGAGACAAGAAATCCGGCCGATCGACCGAACCAACGCGCTCCACCGGTCGCAAATTGCTCTCTTAGTCTCGGCATTTCCTTCACCAGCCGGATCCCGGATTTGGAGGCCGCGCGTCTGCGGCGCAGATGCGAACCGCATTGCACGCGCGTTCTCGACAACTTGTAGGATAAAATCTGCGAGCCCGAAGTACTGGGCGCGTTCCTCGCAAGCGGGACCGCCGCGCCTGATGACGGAGTTTCTTGCAGAATCGGAGAGCTTCGGGTCCGACGATTGATTTTTTCGGTAAAGCGATGGCAGAACGAAGCGGCATACCGCTGTTCTTGGTCCCTGAAAATTCGCAGGGCTGCGTCCGCGCGACCAGAATTGGTCTTAAGCGTGGGCAGCTTGCCGTTTCGGGTCCTGGGTCGCGATGCTCTGGCAAACTGAATCTATTTAAAAGGCCCCCGGCGGGCATGCCGGGAGCCTTCTTGGAGGTTAACGCTGGTCGATATCTCTCCTTTGCGGTTGGTTTCAATCAGAAGTTGCGCTGAGCGCGGAGCAGTAGTGTGAGGGCGTTCTGGTCCTTCAGCTCATATGTAGCAGCCGGCTTGGCAATGCCCGACTGTAGCGGCAGCGCAATAGTGCTTCCGCCTGCGTATTTCTGGTCGAGCATCGCGTAGGTGAGTTCGGCAGAGAAGGCCAGATTCTTGACTGGTGTCCAGATCGTTCTCGTGCCAACAACCGCAAGATTGAAATTAGGATTGCAGCCACCTGCGCCGCTCGAGAGAGCTAGGGTCGCCACGAACGCGCCACAGATATATCCCTGCGCTGTGTCGTTGTAGCGGACAGCAGCCCAGGCACCGTAAACGCTGGTGCTCCAATATGGATCCCAGTTGTGAGTGTAGGCACCGTTGAAGCCGTACGTCGTAGTCAACTCCTGACCTGCACCGGCAACGAACACCGAGTCAGACACACCGGCAAGGCCGACGCTCTGGTAAGCACCAGGGAGTCCGGTACCACCGTACATCGCGTAGGTGCTCGAAGCATACGAATGGAAGTTGTAAATGCTTGCGCCCTTTGTATACACACCCTGGATATTGATCGTGTCGCCGGCACCGGTCGGGATGTTCTTGATTGACAATGCCAGCTGGCCAGCCCAGCCCCACTTGTCGCCCGGATAGCCAGTAACCTCGGAAGCGCCATAGTAGGCAGCGTGATTGTTATGCGCGGCAACCGATGCTTGGAAGAGGCCCCAAGCCTGATTAACACGAAGCGCCGCGATGAGATCTGGCGTTCGCGATCCGCCGATGTCGGTAGCGCCGTAAGTACCAGCGGCAAGACCGGCGGCACTCGCAGCACTCACGTTCCAAACGTTGCTTGTTCGGGCGACTTGATCCTCGGCCGAGAAACTCGCTGTGACGCCTTGGCCGAAGTCAGCTGTATAGGCGAACTGGTTCACAGCTTCCCAGCCGGCGCCGCCCGGCAAACCGTCGTAGCTGTTTCCCGGATAATTGGTCCAGGGAGAGGAAAACTGCGATTGCGCTCTACCGAACGTGAAGCCAGCGAACTGCATGAAGGCGTAGTACACGCTGAGATTTCCGCCGGAAACTTGGCCGCTACCGCTTCCCGCGGGATTACTTCCGCTGTACGCAGTCGATCCGTTTCTGGCGGTTGTGCCGGCGCCGGTATAGGAACCCGCAGTCCAGGTAAACGCCAAATCGGCGTAGGTACGAAGGACGCCGTACTCGGTCGCTGTGCGCGTATCGACGTTGAAGTTAAAACGCGACTGACTCGTGTAGTAATTGCTGAGACGGTTGTGAGCAGCACCAACTCCACTCAAGGGGCTGCTGTACATACCGTTTGAGTTCAGCACCGTCCCGGCGCGCACGTAACCGCCGAGCTTGATGCAGGTATCGGTTCCCGGAATGTAATAGAAGCCTGCTCCGTAAAACGAGCAAATCTTCACGTACTCGACCGCTTTCGCCTTTACGGGAAGATCGGCGGCCTGGGCCCCCGCGCCCACGAACATTGCTGCAGAACCAAGGATAAGACTCTTCGTTAGTTTCATAGATGAACCTCCAAGTGGAAACGCCGTTTCCGTCCTTCAAAGATCCGCCGCTGCTAGCCTCACTCACAGGCGGGTGCTGGACGGAACGACTTCGAGGAGCCCCCTCGCTGTCAAGCCAGCTTTATTTCGCTAGATCAATTGTTGCAATTAATTAATTATCAACATCACCGGTTTGGACGGAATTTGGACGGAATGTGGTAAATCGGTCACAATCCACCGCCACTTTAAGAATAGAGGCAGAAACATCGTTTGGAACAAAACGCAAGAGCCCCTGGGGACATCCCCGAGGCTCAACTTGGAGATTTAGCATGACCGTCAGGAGTGCAGTTCGAAATGGCCGTCCAATTGACGCTGAAATTAATTACAAAAGTCAATTTCTTTAGGGGTTTTGTCCGCGCTCCAAGACGGATAGGTGAGATGACCGCAAGTGGAGAATCACGTGTGCCCTCCGGTGGAACCGAGGATTAGCGAATGACCGACATGGCCGAAAAAAAACAACTCGATAAAGCCGTTAGAGATTTCATCTGGAACATCGTCGAGATTCATTCTCAACTTGAGGAGATACACAAAGGCTGGGCACAGATGTTGGGAGTAACCGAACCGCAATGGCTGATTTTGATGGCCATCGACGAGCTCGATGACGGCCGGGGCGTTTCGGGAATTGCCGTTGCAAATAAGCTGCGGATTCATCCCGCTTTTGTTACCAACCAGACAAAGAAGCTGGAAACAATGGATTTTCTGGCTCGCGAACCCTCGCCTGATGATGCAAGGTTCGTCCAGATGTCGCTTACTCAAAAGGCGCGGGGAGAAATAACGAAGCTGTCAACCAAAAGACAGGCTATCAACTTGACGATGTTTGACGGGCTCGATGAGACGTCTCTCGATTACCTCAATAAACGGCTGGCCTTGATTGCCAAGAATAGCCGATTGGCAGCTCAAAAACTGAGCATAGGCATATTGTAGGACGGCGATCCGGAGTTCGCCGATACCGAAAACGCGTTGGGATTGGCAGCCCCCGTCGCGGCGAGACGAGATCGCCGGTCATCTTGACAGATGAGTGTACATTGGTCGCGGTTTCCGCGGCAATGTGGCGGTCGCTTCCTCTGAAAGGCAGCTCACCAGATCTACATCGCGTTCCCGATACTTTCCTCCGACTTGCACTCGCGGGGTTTAGGGTTGAGGAAGAACGTTGTAATGAGAGGCGCTCAGGAACTGTAATCATCGGCCCGAATATCAAGCGATGCAAGGCCGCGAGTGCTCTTCGCCGACAAGTTTGCGCAGCTCAAGCATGCGCCAGGTTTTGCTCCAGCCATTCAAAGATGCAATCATCGGAAACGACGAAGTTTTCGATTTCCCCTACGGGGGTTTCGATCATGCGCGGGATTGACAACTGCAGGTCGAGGCTGGCGGCAGCGCAGTCAGCTTGAAGCTTGACGGCCTCCGGAACGCTAACCAAGCCGCGTCCACCGGCTACCACGAGAACTGGGCATCTCAACTGTCGCACCAACCGCGAGCGGCGAGCCGACACTGCTTCCTCCTCAGGTACATCTGCTGCTCCCGCCATCCAGCCGACAGACGCCAAGATCCGCGCCCAATTCCAAAGACCACCATCGCAAACCGCCGCAGCAACTCGGCGATCAGAGGCAGCGAAGTCGGTGGCTAGAACAGCCGACATACCTTCTCCATAGACGCCAATCCTACCGGCATCCACTTCGGGCCGAAACGATAAGTAATCCAGGCAGCAAGAAAGGACTTCCGATTGGCCGTAGGAGCGATCTGAGATCTCATCGTAAGATACCACGAGAACGGATATGCCGCGACCAATCACAACCGGCAAGAGCCTGCCCAGAAGCCTCGCTCCGGTTTCTTCTTCCTTGCTGATGCAAATAACTGCCGGCGCACATGAACCACCGGCGGGCAGGTAGTACGCGAAAAACTCGAACTGGTCCCAGCACGGGATTTTTACTCGCTCTGCCTTCTGCTCCAGGGACAACCCGAGTCTCTGAATGCCGGCTTCAATCTTGGCCGAAACGGCTCCAACCTGCGGATCGCCGTCATCAACCAGCCGCCTGGCAACTTCGAAGGCGGTTAGGCCGCACAGCCAAGCCTCCGTAGCCTCTTCGAACGCTCCCGTTCTGATGTTAAGATCACCACGAAGACAGTGAGCATTTCCAATCCTTGTCCATCTCGCGACCCAGTTCTTCCGACCGCTGGCCCGATGGACGCTTTCCCGTTGTAGATTGTCCAAGAACAGCGCCGCGCCTCGCCGCGTGGACGGGAGGTCGGCACTCACCTGATGCCAAGCAGCGTACTGCATCCAATTCGCCCTTGCGTTAACTCGGCCGAGGAATGCCGCGATGCGGATCATTCCGCTCCTCCCGCGATCAGTTAGACACATTGCGTTCATATGCAGCGCACACATTCTGTACGAAACGACCCGATATGTTCGCGCGCGGGTCAGACGTGCTCCCGCAGCGTCACAATGGTACGGTTCGTACCGCCGCCGATTGCGGACGCGCGTCGCCATCAACTTGGCCGCATCGAAATGATACTGAAGCCAACAGTCCCAAGAACAATCAGCGTACGCCCCAGTGGCGCGCAAGTAATGCCACCGATACACACCGCCAACCTGTCGGCAACGGGCAACTAAAGAGATGAACCAGAGCCTGACCGATTTGGCTATCCTGTCGTCTCATTTGTCGCAGGTTTAGACGTAGGCCGAGCATAAGCGCTCGAAATAAGTTTGTAACAACAGCACGCCTTTTGTTCGAGACACTTGCGTCCATCTATCTGCAACACGCCCCGCGTCTTGCGAATCAAACCTTGTTCTTCGAATCGGATTAGCGTCTCTGTTACTCCTGGGCGGCGCAAACCAAGGACAGACGAAAGATACTCATGCGTGACCGGGAGTACGTGAGCATCAACGGCATCACTTGCCAAACAGAGCCAGGATGCGAGCCGCTTTTCGCGATCGTGCCGAACGCCGCATAATCCTGTCTGAGCGCAATGCAAGCTCAGCGCTTGAACGTACCGCGAAAGATGTTCCCGGATTTCAGGGCGCGCGTTCATGATCCGGCGCAAGTCCCCGACACGAATCCTGTGCGAGCTCCCGGGAAAGAGCACAACGGATTGATGTGTTGAAGGATGCCCCCCGAACAAAATCGAAGCGCCGACTGCACCTTGATGTCCTATTACCGCCGTTTCAAGGATGCTTCCTTCGGCGACAATCCTCAGCGAGACGAGGCCAGTCTCGATGAAGTACACGAAGTCAAGATGCCTCTTCGGCTCTTGGAGAATCATGCGCTCCCTCAGGACGACCGGTTCTAGAAGCTCCCCTATCGCCGCCAGATCTTGCAGCGAAAGACTCGCCAGAATTGCATTCTTAACAAAGGATCGCATATTCGATCGCGCGGTACCTGGCTGATGACGTATCGGCTGGAGGCTAGTTGAAGAACGCCCAGACTTCGAGTCTTCCAACGAAGGCTGATAGGCGTCGACGAACGTCGGCGTTTTGAGTGATTGCTCGGAATGGCCCGACGTCCTGTGACTCAAGTTCATCTCCGGGTGCGTTGCTTAAATTCTTTCCCAAACCTTGCCAGCTGCTGAGCGACACGTCACTCGCTGTCGGTGCGCGCAAAGCCCCATTTCGATAGATTGTGACCGAACCACCTTCGTTGGGGCCAATACCAATTTTGGGGGAGTCCATACCAGATTGGAATTGATCGAACAGCTGGTGCTAAAGAACGGAAATCGCAAATCTGCTCAAGCTTCCGCAGCTTCGCTTGCTGTTCAGGCTTCGAGCTCAAGAACAGAATAAAATCAAGCCGACGAAAATAACATTGACTAAGATGGCGAGCAAAGCGTATGCGCAAATTACTCGAGGCGAGAATTCCTCGTCATCGCGCGAGGCCGGTATCCATAGTGGCTGCATCTGATCACCTTGCGTCGCGGTCACATGACCCAGGGGGTGCAGCGCCACAGACGGGCTCCGCTGTCAGCAACTAGACTAAGCAAGCTGACGATCCAGAACCTCTGACGAGTATTTGTTTGCATGATTTCTAAAATGCCTCCCCCTCAATGTCAGCTTGGTACTCGGTGCGCCGTACAGGCTGTTGCTACGCGCCGAAGCCATTCATAGTCAGCCTCCCGGCGGATCTTGAAATGTTCGACGCACTTCTTGGAGCAAAGCGCGGTTCGCCAGTAGTAGTGGCGGATCAATCCGAACTTTCCGCCGCATATAGCGCAGCACCTTGTTGAAATGTGGCGCGAAGCATGTGAGCTATTGCGCATTGTCGCCTCCTGCCGGAGTGGATGATAGGCTCCTGCACTTCTTAGCCGCGTCACCGCGCCCCTATTGACGTGCAACCCCGCGGATGCCAAGTCGCGAGGTATAGGCAGACAACAGCATGCCAAATGGGCCTTGCATTACCAGCGCCGTGACTTCCGGCGTCTGCACGAGTGACGGCGTGTGTCGCGCGATCCTCTTGAGAGAATGACGCCGCTCATGACGCCCGCGCCGCGGCCTAACAACTCCGTCGGCGCTGACAGGCCACCCGAAACGTTCGACAGCCATTGCAATCAGAACGCCTCCGGGGAAGCCAATACCAATCAAGGAAAGATCAATATCGGGTCGGAATTGAAATGCGTGCGCCGTCCAATATGCTGTGAGGATCAGGCTCCACATGGCGCGACGGTCGAATTTCACTCTGTTTCTCGAGAGCGGATGATTTAATGTGTCTCCGACAACAGCACCGAAAAGAGAATCGAGAGGCCCAGCTCTTCAAAGAAAGTCCCGATTGCTTTGCGGATCTGATCTCGGCAGACGATCTGCCGCCGAGCTGAACAGTCGACAGAGCGTCTGCATCGCCTGAGGCACCCCTCGGCACTCTTGCGATTGATGGAGCGCTCGATCTCAAACGGCGTTTTCATCCGATGTACCTCTCGATCGCTATTGGCGACCAGTGGGATTCCTTTTTGCGGAGCGCCTGCGCCGCGCATTCTCGTCGATGTCGGCCATGGCGAAGCACGAACGCCTTATAGGTATTCAGCACGCTTCTCGGATCGGTCGAGAATTGCGCCCTGCAAGATGAGCTCGTTATACCCTCGTTAGGCGTCGGTCCGCAGGATGCAGGTATGGTCCGCCAGATTTGCCTTGGGGACGCTTACCCCTGCAGTCACGTGAGTGATGGAACATCGCCACCGCTGGGCCTGGGCCGCCAAACGCTTTTCGTCTCGCCGGGTGTGGGTCTTTTCGTTGGCGAGCACCGGCGGTTCGACGACGCTCGAGTCGAGGCGGCGAAGTAAGGCTTCAAGTGCGTGCAGACTGTTTCCACGGCATGGGGCACAAGCACATTCGGCCGCAATTCGTCTTCAGTATCGCAGGCTTTCAGCCCTTCCAAGGTCAGCGCAAATTGATTGATCACGCGCGACGGCGCTCCGAGAGTTCTCCCGCGATCTCCAACGCCTCCGCGCGCTCGACGGTCAACGCCTTCTTCAAGGCGACGTCATCCGGAATTGCTCCGCGGTCAGCACTCCGCAATTTTTTTGCTCATCGCACGCTTCGCGCGTCGCCAGATTAGCTGTAAGTTTCTCTGGTCGATCCCTCAAGTACATAGGGATCTGCAGCGATGACCTATCGAACTTCGCGCAATTAAGCGCTTGGCTTGGAGCGACAGACGAATTCCGTCATTCGCCAGATCGCCGCACCGTCCCTGAAGATCTGAAGATCGCCGGCGTGAGGATCCGCTCTAGAGTCTCCTGAACCGTAAGAGACAAGCTCTGCATGTACATGTCGGTGTAGCCGGTGGCGGTTGTGAGCCACCCGGGATCGGTTCCTCGCTACCCAAGAAGTTCAAGCCCGCGCAACGCCTCAGCTTGCACTTCACGGGCAACTGTGGCCGACAGCCGAGTTAAACTACCGAGCTGCGCAGGAGGCGACGACGGCTATTGCATTGCGCGCGTTGGCGCCCACTGCTGTAGCCGTCATCTCGACAAGAACGAGACCGTGCCGGCCTCACCTAGTGGCTCTGCACAGTGATTATGACGGGTTGCGTTCGTCGATCAGATTAGCTCCGGGAGGAGTTTGGGATCAACGAGGACCTCGATGCTGCGCGGGGTTCTTGGCTGCCTCCTGATGAGGCCGGCTCGTTCCAGCGTCATCACCATCTGGTGGACCGAAGGCGGGCTGACGCGGAAATATTCCTGCATGTCGGTTTCGGCCGGGGGTCTGCGGTGCAGCCGCGTGTAGAGGTGGATAAAGGCCAGGTATTGCCCCTGCGTGGGCGTGAAGGGTTTTGCCGAAGGACTCACGCCGGCCATCCGATTCAGTTGTTTGTGCGTGCCTCGAACACGGAGGCACGCCATGAATGTACGCTATCGGGTCGACCTCAGCCAAGTCGAGCGCACGGAACTCAGGGCGCTGCTCAGCAGCGGCAAGCATGCGTCGCGCAAGCTCAAGCGAGCACAGATCTTGCTGGCTGCCGATGCCGGTGCCGGCGACGAGGAGATCGCAAGGAGCGTCGGCGTGGGCGGCTCGACCGTGTACCGGATCAAGCGCCGCTTCGTGGAGGGCAATCTGGAACGGGCGCTGAGCGACGAGCCGCGTCCCGGGGCGGAACGCAAACTCACGGTCAAGGAAGAAGCCCTGCTGGTAGCGACGGCCTGCGCCAGTCCCCCGGAAGGCCGCGCCCGCTGGACGCTCGATTTGCTGGCAGGTGCGATGGTCAAGCTCACCGAACACAAGAGCCTGTCGCACGAGACCGTTCGGCGGCGCCTGGCCGAAAATGGCCTCAAGCCCTGGCGCAAGGACATGTGGTGCATTCCGCAGGTCGATGGCGAATACGTCGCCCGCATGGAGGATGTCCTCGATCTCTACGCCGAGGCGCCCGATCCCAAGCGGCCGGTGGTGTGCTTCGACGAAAGCCCGGTGCAGCTTATCGGCGAGGCGCGTCAGCCCATCCCGGCCAGGCCGGGTCAGCTCGAACGTTACGATTACGAGTATCGTCGCAATGGCACGGTCAATCTCTTTGTCCTCCTCGACGTGCATCGGCCCTGGCGCAAGGTCAAAGTCACCGAACGGCGAGCGGCGGAAGACTATGCCCGATGCATGCGCGACCTCGTCGACGTCCATTATCCCGACGCCGAGATCATCCGGGTCGTTCAAGACAATCTATCGACCCACTCCGCCGGTGCCCTGTATCAGGCCAAGCACGCAAGCTGGCTCAACATGGTCGAGATCGAGATCGGTGTCCTGCGCGGCCAGTGCCTGGATCGCAGGATCGACAATCCCAAGCGACTGCGCCGCGAAATCGCCGCTTGGGAACGGAAGCGAAATGCTGCCCGCTCCCGCATCAAATGGATGTTCACAACAGACAAGGCCCGGGCCAAAATGGGCCGCGCCTATCCCGCGACTTCCAAAGAGTCATAATCACTGTGCAGAGCCACTAGTGCCTTGACGCCGAGTGAAGAGCAGACGTTGGGTCAATTCATGTCGATGAGCAAAACGAGAGCTTAGTATCGGCGACAATTGATCGAGGTCACGAAATGGAATTGAAGGAGCCCTCACGCAGCAACGACAAGTCTCGGCCGCGCGTCTTGCTCAGAGACTAGGACTTGCAAGATAACCAGCGGGTCAAGTATTAGAGCTCACGGCGCAATTCGAGATCAATCAAACCAGGACCAGGCCTGAGCGTTCTTTACGTAGTCACCCAAGATCATCGGGAACTCGGATCTCAGGCTCGGTTGAAAGCCTGTTTGCGAGCCACGCGCGCGGTTCGATGCGCTCTATGTCTTGCTAACCTCGCATCGCTCCGTCGACCTATCACCGGACGGGGCATAGGGACCCAATTTTCGTGTTCCTGCAAAGAACCAAATATCACATCGAAAGCCACGCGCGTTAATCCGACACACTCATCTGATCGGCAGACGACCGACGTCCACCAATGGATCGGTGAGCCTTCCAGAGGTCTCCAGATATATTCTTTTGGTCCGGCTTCACGGCGCCGCTTAGTGAGCCGCTCTGGCACAATTGCCACCGCCGATTCTATCCTGAGAAGCGCCTTTGTCATGGTTGTGTTGCTGTGCAAGATATTTGGCGGAACGTAGCCTCCAGCGCGGCAGAGGTTCAGCAACTCGTCGTAAAAGCCCGGCGCCAAGTGACGCTGAAAGTGCACGAGCGGATAAGGGCTTAATTCAGAGAGGCGCAATTTATCACGTTTTGCAAGTGGATGCTCAGCGTGAATAACAACTCCCAGCGGCTGCCCGAGCGGTGGCGAGACCCGAAGTCCCCGTTTCTCGAACGGATGCCGAAGAACACCGATATCTATCTCTCCAGCCCTTAAGAGGCTTTGTTGCTCCGCCGTGGAGGCCTCAACAAGGTGTACCTGCATCTGCTGCTGCAGCCGGCTGCTGAGCTCCGATAGCAGGGCTCGCGAAGTTTCCGGAGGAAATCCAATCCGAAGGTGCCGTGATTGACTCGGCGATAATGACCGCGCCATACGCACAGCAACCTCAAATGCTCGCATCGCATTCCGCGCTTGCGGCAGCAACGCCTCGCCCGCCGCGGTCAAATTGACCTTCTTGCTGGTACGATCAAACAGTTTGACGCTCAGTTCTCCTTCCAAATCGGCAATGCGCTTTGAGAGCGGCGGCTGGCTCATGTTTAGGTCACGAGCGGCCCTCGCGAAGCTGAGCGCCTCGGCGACTGCCACAAAATAGCGAAAGTGCCTGATGTCCATCTACCGACTATAAAGCTCCACAAACCCGTCATCAAGATTAAGAGGAGCCATAACCGACAAGCCGACCGAACTATATGACCGCTCGTTCATGGTTGGGCAGTGCACGAACCGCACAAGAGCGCGCGCCTCGCGTTGCCAGGTTCCCAGGAGCCCGGTCACGCGCCAATGGAAGCTTTGTTCCTACACAGGCTCGGCTTGCGCTGACAAAAGCATCCAGCGATACTAGTTGCGAGTTAGAGCTACAATCCTTACTACCAGTACGAGCGACGCTCTAGAATTTCTTTGGTCCAGGAGCAGAATTCACCCAAGTACCTTTCCGTAGGCGGAATGAAATCCAGATCATCGCTGCGACTGTAAATTTGTCGACTGGCCTGCCGTTTTGTTGTTCCGCTCTGTGGTTGCCCACTATATCTGAACTTCAATCAAGCGCGGACCCGGCTCGTGGACAGCTTCATCGAGCGCTTTGTTGAAGTCGTCCGCCGCCGTGACTGCACGGCCCGGCACGCCCATGCCTCTGGCCATTGCGACGAAATCCAGCGTCGGCCGGTCGATCTTGAGCATGTCCTGCGCCCGCTTGCCCGGCTCGCCGGCGCCCACGTTGTCGAACTCGTTGCGAAGGATCTGATAGATCTTGTTGGCGAACACGATGGTGACGACGTCGAGCCCCTCACGCGCTTGAGTCCACAGGGACTGGATGGTGAACATGGCGCTGCCATCGCCGACCATGGACATCACTTTCCGATCGGGGCAAGCGATCGCGGCACCGGTCGCAACCGGCGTGGAAAAGCCGATCGAGCCGCCCATGTTCTGCAGCCACTCATGCGGCGCAGCTGCAGCCGTCGGCCGGAAAAAGCCGCGGCCCGTGGTGACGGATTCATCCACCACTATAGCATTTTCCGGGATGGCACAGGCGATCGCCTGTGCGATCGAGGTGAGGGTCAAGGCCCCGGTCGGCTTGATGAGTTCGACAAATTTCTGCGGCTTGGCGTCATGGGGCGTGGCGTGCACCGCATCCGCCAATACCTCCAGCGCCGCGATCGAATTCTCTCCGCAGTCCGTCATACGATGCACCTCACAGCCGTTCGGCTTGAGCATGCTCGGCTTGTTCGGATAGGCGAAGAAGGCAACGGGATCGTTGGCCTCGACCAGCAAAATGTGCTTGAACTCCTTCAGGACCGCCAGGGCCTTCTCGATGGCATAAGGAACGGTGTTGACGGAGAACCGGCCACGTCCGCGCGCCATCCGGGGATAAAAGGTCTCGCTCATCACGGTGCAGCCGGTCTTTTCTCCGATCTGCTGCGCGAGTGCGAGCCCTTGCTCGGTCAACGCGCTTCCGGTGACGAGTAGAAGTGTATGGACGCTGTCGGCATGCAGGATGCGCGCGGCTTGTTCGACCGCCTGCGCGCAATAGCTGAGAGGTCGATGATCTTCGCGCACTTGCGCAATGCCGTCCGCCTCGTTCCACGCCGTGTCAGCGGGCAAGATCAGGGTTGCGATCTGCTGCGGCGAGGTTTTCGCAGCGGCAATCGCGGCGGCGCCGTCTGCCGCCACCGACTTGGCGTCCGGCGAGGTGCGCACCCAGGCCGACATCGGCCACGCCAGGCCTTCGATATCGGAGGTCAAGGGCGCATTGTAGCCGATGTGATAGGTCGCATGTTGGCCCACGATGTTGACGATGCCGGAACGCGCCTTTTTGGCGTTGTGGAGATTGGCCAGCCCGTTGGCGAGGCCGGGACCGAGATGCAGCAAAGTGGATGCCGGCTTCCCCTTCATACGAAAATAGCCGTCGGCTGCCCCGGTCACCACGCCCTCGAACAGGCCGAGCACACAACGCATGCCTTCGACCCGATCGAGCGCGGCGACGAAATGCATCTCTGAGGTGCCTGGGTTGGTGAAGCAGACGTCAACGCCACCTCCAACCAAGGTTCTGACCAGACTTTCCGCACCGTTCATTCGCTCCACTCCCGTTCGTATCCCGCAATCTCGCGAGCGCCATGTTCGGCGTTTCGTCAGAGGATCCGGCATTCGCAGCCATCGCAGGCGAGGTTGAGACATGGCCAAACGTTACCGAACAGGACTACGCCGCTGCCGTTACAGACCTCGCAAGATGCAGTGACCTTCCAGCACCGGCGACGATCCATCCGTGCCGCTTTCTGGTTCCACATGCAATCTGCCGGCACTCCACTCTTGCTTTATTTTTGTTCTCTCGCGGCAGTTGACACGACAGACCTACGGTCCTCGGAAATCCCGACGCCATAGATGTTCAGTGCAGCCTGCACGGAGACGAGTTCATCGCGAACGTCTCTGAGCACGGCGTCCGGATCCCGCTTATGAGGATGGCCCCATCCTCCGCCAGCAGACGATTCAATGACGAGGCGGAACGGTTTGACCTGCTGAACGCCGTACTGCGGACAATTAAACTCTTCGCCTGTAGTCAGATCGAAGGCTCTCAATGAACCCTTTGCACCCCAGAGCCCCCCGTTGACGCCTCCGCCCGTTGGCTTTCGTGAGCCCTCGCTGCGCAACAGATGCTCTCCGCCGACCAGAACTTCAGCTACATAGTCGACCCCGGTTCCGCCACGGTATTGTCCGGCGCCTCCAGCATCGAGGCGCATCTGACACCGGTGAATGCGAAGGGGATAGGATTGTTCATATGTTTCCACATTCGGAATGCACATTCCGCCGAGTGTCATCTGATGACTGGTCGTAGAGAAGCCATCGCGCCCATTGACCGCTCCGCCGCCCGAACTGCCGTGCCAATGGTAAAGTACGAAAACTCCACCAGAGGGCTTCTTACCGGCCGAGATGCCGTAGACTGCCTTGCCCCACCCTGCGCATGCGCGATCAGGGTCGGCTTGCGCCAACGCGCCCCAACATGCATTCATGATATCGATGGCCGGAAACACCGTATTCATCGTCATGGGCGCAGGAGGCAGCGCATTTACGATCGTGCCTTCCGGGGCAATAATCTTGACGCAGCGATAGACTCCTTCGTTGCGCGGAATGTCCGGATGTAAGAACGATGATAGTGAGCAGTAGACGGCAGAATGTGTATTCGCGATACCGCTGTTCTTAAATCCCTTTATTTGCGGCGATGTGCCGGTGAAATCGAACGTGATCTCGTCGCCGCGGATCGTGACCTTGACATGTGTTTCGACGTCGACGCTCTGGAAGCAGTCAGTGTCACTGATATCGAAGCCCTCCCAGGTCCCATCGGGAAGTTCGGCAATAGCTTGGCGCATTCTCCGCTCTCCGTAATCAAGAAGAGCTCTCAAATAGGCACTACCCCTGTTCACGCCATACTGACTGATGACCTCCGCCATCCGATTTGCGCCGATCCGTGTCGATCCCAGCATTGCGCCCAGATCACCTTCCATAAGGTCTGGGCAGCGAGAGTTTAAAAGCAACATGCGCCAGAGATCGTCTCGCAGCTCCCCCTTCTCGACCAGCTTGAGCACCGGCAGCCGAATCCCTTCATGAAAAATTTCGGTAGCCGCTGCGTTGTAGGTTCCCGCAGCGCCACCACCGATGTCGGACTGATGAGCCCGGTTGCTGCAGAATCCAACCAACTCGCCATCAACAAAAACGGGACGAATGAGCGTCCAGTCAGGCAGATGGTTTCCGCCGGCTACATACGGATCGCTGAGGATAAAGACGTCTTCATCTTCGATGCGGCCTGCAAAGTCCCGGAGGACCGCGCGAACAGCGAAACCGCCGCTTCCCGAATGAATCGGCAATCCGTCAGCTTGTGCGACCGTCTCGCCGCTTGCGTTGCTCAGGAAGCAAGAAAAGTCGTGGCTCTGGCTGAAGATCGGGCTGCGAGCCGTGCGCGTCATGATCGTGCCCATCTGTAAGCTGATATGGTCAAGCTGCCGCTGCAGAATGGCGAGCAGAACAGGATCGTGATCGGTGGCGGCCGCGACATTCATAATTTCACCCTATTTACACTTGTACTGCCGATCGAGGCAGGGAAGAATTCGTGCTCTGACTTTGCGCTCGGTTCGTAACCACAGTCCGTCATTCCCACGTTGCTACGAATGGCAGCCGGGTGTGTTTTCATGCTGCGGCTGCCGCACGAGCGATTGACACACGGTAGTTGCCCGCATCCGTCATAGTAAGCTGATCACCGGGAGCGATGAAAAGAGTTGTAGTCGCTTCCTCAATGATCGCAGGCCCCACCAATTGCTGACGTGGCGTTAGTATCGTGCCGTCGTAGACGGGCGTGTCGGCGAACCCCATTTTCCTGTCGATCCAGACGCGTCGACGTGAATGCGGCACCGGATCCGAGACGGCCGGAGCCACTTGAGCAATCTCCAGGGCGTCCTGCTTGCCGATCGCCGCGAGTCGTAGATTAACAATCTCTATTGCCCCCGCGGGCTGCACATACCCAAACAGCCGTTGATAGACAGTCTCGAAGGATGCCCGTATGACCGCAGGATCGGTCGAGGGACATTCAACCGCCACGTTCCATTGTTGGCCAAAGTACCGAAGATCGTAGGCGCGCTGCAGGACCGCGCTATTGCCTTCGAATCCTTCGCGGGTCAGGATTTCACCGGCCGCCGCTTGCATCTGTTCAAAGGCGTGCTCCAGCACTGCGGCACTCGATGCCTTGTCGCTGTCGAGGTCTTTCAGCCAACTTCGCACATGGTCATGGCGAAGGTCCGAGTTGCACATGCCAAAGGCGCAGAACACGCCTGCCAGACGCGGAACATATAGACTTGGGCTGCCAAGAAGCCGTGCCGTCGCCGGGCCATGCAAGGGCCCGGCTCCGCCGGCTGCAACGAGGGTAAACCCTCGTGGGTTGTATCCCTTTTCGAGAGAGGCCTGCTCCACCGCGTGGAGAATGTTCTGCTCGACCAGCTGAATGATGCCGGCTGCCGCATCCTCGACACTCAGACAAAGTGGTCGTGCGACGTGGGTGTCGATGGCTTTGATCGCCCTATCCAGGTCCAACTTGATTGCTCCTCCGGCATAGGGACCTGGCTTCAGGCGACCGAGAACGAGTTGGGCGTCGGTCACCGTGGGCCTGTCGCCGCCGCGGCCGTAGCAGGCCGGTCCCGGCGTCGAACCAGCCCCTTCCGGGCCTGCCTTGAGAAGGCCGGCGCCGTCTACCGACGCAATGGTGCCACCTCCCGCGCCGACGGTATGGATGTCAACCGCGGGAATGTTGAGATGGTAGCCATCAACCACGATTTGATCGGTCATGCTGACGGCGCCGTGCTGCATCAGCGTGACATCACAGCTTGTGCCCCCGACCTCTATCGAGATCAAGTGCTCCGATCCGGTGTCCTTTCCAAAAAACTTGAGCGAACCGACGCCGGCTGCAGGACCCGAGAGAACCAGGCTCACCGGCGCATGGCCAATCTCATCGATTGAGATTGCTCCGCCGTTCGACTGGATCATCAAGAGCTTGCGCGGCAGCCCCAACGACCCGAGCCGCTCGGCCAGTCTGTTTAGATAGGGGACGACGCGGGGAGCCACGTACGCATTGACGACGGTGGTCGAGGTCCGCTCGTACTCACCGATCATCGGCGCAACTTCTGACGATGCGGTGATCCACACGTTCGGGAGTAGCTTCTGTAGTTCGCGCTTCGCGGCCCGCTCGTGCGCCGGATTCGCATAGGCATGCAGAAAACAGATCGCGACTGCCTCAACCCCCTCCTCCGCAAAGACGCGCGCCGCATCCGCAACCGAATCCCGATCGAATGCAATCCGGACACTGCCGTCGGGCTCCATTCGCTCCTTTACCGGCAGCCTCAGGTAACGAGGGACCAGAACTTGGGGAAATGGCCGACGATGATCCCAAACATTTTCCCGGATTGACCGACGGATCTCCAGCGAGTCGCGAAACCCTTCCGTGACCAACAAGCCGACCTTCGCCCCCTTCTTTTCGAGCAGCGTGTTGGTAGCAACCGTCGAGCCATGAACGAACAGGTTGGTATTGGTAAGGAACGTCTTGACGCTGCTCTTCAGAGATTGAGCAGCCAGCTCAACCGCGGCGAGAACACCCTCAGTGGGGTTGGCTGGTACTGACGGAGACTTCAATGCTCTGACAGCGCCCCGGGCATCGACAAGCACCAGATCGGTAAAGGTACCACCGACGTCAACTCCAACACGATAAGGTGCAACTAGCATGGCGATCCATCAGCCCGTTTTTGTTCGTTCCAGCTCAGGTGATTGAGAGAACCCTTCGATTGCCGTCCATACGGATCAAGCGCGCTGTATTCAGCCGCCTCGTTGGCAACGACAGAGACGAGCTTGTCGGCGAGGAGGGAGACTTCGGCTTCCGTCATGGGGGTGGATAGAGCGCCGGAGCAGTTGGGTGTCAATAAGATGCCCTCGTCGAGCATCGCTAAGTGGATTCGGCGAATCAGTCCGACCTTCTCAGCACCGACGTAGGCAGTCCTGTACCCGGTGACCTTGGTCGAGCCTAGATGAAGCCGAAACAGCGACCCCATTCCGGTCAAACCAGCTTCGATCCCCGCCGCGGAAAATCCTTCGCGGACCCTCTCCCGGAGCTTATCGCCATATCCATTCAATCTGTCGATCGCCGGCCGCGAATAGTGGGTAAGGGATGCGAGCCCTGCGGCCATGCTCAGCGGATTGCCGCTGAACGTCCCCCCCATTGAGACCTTCGGCTTGCCATCCGCGTGGTTGAATACCGACATCCGATCGGCCGAACCGGAAATCGCACCAATGGGAAGACCGCCACCAATAATCTTCGCCGTCGTCACGAGATCAGGCTCAAGATCGAAAAGCGGAGAAGCACCCTCGAATGAAAGGCGAAAGCTAATGACTTCGTCGCAGATAAGGAGAATCCCATCACGGCGACAGGCCTCCTGCACGACGGCCGCGGTTTCTTTCGGTACAGGCACCGTTCCGGCGCGGGATGCATGAGGGTCGAGAACAACTGCAGCTAGCGATTGACCTTCGCGGCGAAGAATGTCGGCGCAACGCTGAGGATCATCATAGGGAAGCACCACGGTTTCGCGCAGCACTGATCCCGGGGTACCGGCGCTGTTTCGTACCGAGGCCGGATTCCCCTTCTCGTCGTCCCAATTGGCCGGTGTTGATTCTAGGCTTACCTCGATCCAATCGTAAGCGCCGTGATAGCACCCCTCAAACTTGGCGATCCTTTCCCTCCCCGTAATGGCACGCGCCGCTTTAACCGCTGCCAGGACCGCCTCAGTTCCAGAATTGCAGAAGCGGGTCTGCTCCATCCTTGGATTCCTGGCAACCAATGCCTCCGCCAGCAGGATTTCACTCTCCGTGGGCAAGCCGAATGCCGTCCCCCTGTTCATCGCGTCGCGTACCGCATCGAGCACCGGGGGGAATGCGTGGCCATGAATGAGAGAGAAGAAGTTATTGGCGCAATCAAGGATGCGCTTTCCGTCGATATCGACGACCCAGCAACCTTCGCCCCGAGCAGCATAAGGGGGATGGGGCTTGAACCAAGAGGCCGCTCGCATCGATCCGCCAGGAACGACTTTCGCCTCGCGAAAGTATGCGGCTTCAGATCGCGATTTCGCCGCATCGCCAACTGCGTCCCTGTTCTGCCCCTGACCCGGCCCTGTCATTGTTACCTCCGATAATCCCGTAATCCCCAACTGAACATATGATCCATCCTTGTGTCAATAGGATCATTTGTTCCACATGTTTCAGAACGCAACCCTCCGCAGGCTTGAGCCCTAAGGTATAGTTGGCACAGCGCCTCCGTCATCTGGCGTCGCAGGTGCGCTAAGGCCGCCCAGAAGGCGGCGAGCCCAAGCCGGCTCTCGTGCTGCGCCAAGCCGAGACCATGCAGAAGCGAGTTGCGCCCGCATCCTTGGCGCGCTGCGCGGCGGCCAACATATCGGCGCAATTCATGAGATGAATGACTTGCAAGCCCGCGTCGTAATGCGCGCTATGCGAGTGCATGCCGTAGACCTGATCGATGCCGAAGCGCTCCATCAAGCCGTCCTTGATCATCGCGGCCGCGCGCCGGCCCGCTCTTTTCCGCCGGCTGGAAGATAACGACCGCCGCACCAGCGAAATTGCGGGTCCCGGCAAGGTAGCGCGCCGCACCCAACAGGATCGCGGTGTGACCGTCATGACCACAGGCATGCACCCCTTTGTTTTTGGAGGCATGGGCAGATTGGTCTCTTCCTCGATCGAGCGCATCTATGTCGGCTCGCAAACCGATCACCTGGATGTCACCGCTGGCCGCCCCCATCTTGCCCTTAATTACGCCGACCACGCCTGTCCTACGGAGGCCGGTCATGACCTCGTCGCAGCCGAATACCCGCAGGCGCTCGGCGACGACGCGCGAAGTGCGATGTTCGTCAAAGCTAAGCTCGGGATGCGCGTGGATGTCGCGCCGCTACGCCCGGATATCACAGTGGAGGTCGGCGACGCGATTGAGAATGGGCATGTGTCTCTGTTCCTAGAATGATGGGTAATGTGCGGTATTGTCAGGAAGTACCTGCGCGCGAAGGCGGCGCTCAACAAAACCCGAGCGCCAGCAGTAGCGTGGTCCGGCTCACACCATTCAAGTTCGCTGTGGGAGATGCCACCGCGGCACGGAACAAAGATAAGCGCTGTTGGGCAGACAAGATGCATGTTCATGGCGTCGTGCGCGGCCAGGCCTGGCAACCGAAGCGAAGCGTAGCCCAGCCGCCGCGCTATGCCTTCCGTCAATTGCAGTAGATCTTCTGAGAGATCGAGGCGGTCGCCTAGCGTTCTCGATATGTTGTTGATCGACAGCTTCGCTTCCGTAGCGACAGGTGCAACTAGTAGCTCTGCACAGTGATTATGACTCTTTGGAAGCGGCGGGATAGGCGCGGGCCATTTTGGCGCGCGCCTTATCTGTTGTGAACATCCATTTGATG
>NZ_JADPJL010000066.1 GCF_023073415.1 Bradyrhizobium sp. 190
CGCACCAAACCCGGCCCCATCACCATCAGGCATGGCCTCCAATACTTCTTGGGCGTCGCCTCCGCGTGGGAAACCCTCAAAGATGTGTGAATCAGCTAGTGCTTTCGCAGGGACGACGCGCTTGTGAAAGCAGCACCCCAAAAAACAAAAAGCCGGCGTTGCCGCCGGCTTTCGTCAACTGTTACCTCGATGGCGCGATCAGTGCGCGGCTTCGAGCGCTTCGGCTTCCTGCCGGGCAATCGTGCCCTTCACGGCCGACTGCACCTTCTCGAAAGCGCGGACCTCGATCTGCCGCACGCGTTCACGCGACACGCCGAATTCGGCGGCGAGGTCTTCCAGCGTCATCGGCTCTTCCGCCAGGCGCCGCGCCTCGAAGATGCGGCGTTCGCGCGGGTTGAGCACACCGATGGCGCCGTTCAGCGCCTGACGGCGATGATCGAACTCCTCGTGCTCGGCCATCACGGCTTCCTGGTTGGGCGAGTTGTCGACCAACCAGTCCTGCCATTCGCCGGCTTCACCGTCGTCGCGGATCGGCGCGTTGAGCGACGCGTCGCCACCGAGGCGGCGGTTCATGTCGACAACGTCCTGATTCGTCACGCCGAGGCGCTTGGCAATGATCGCTACCTGGTCGGGGCGGAGATCGCCCTCGTCCAGCGCGGAGATCTTGCTCTTCGCCTTGCGCAGGTTGAAGAACAGCTTCTTCTGGTTCGCGGTGGTTCCCATTTTCACGAGCGACCAGGAACGCAGGATGTACTCTTGTATCGACGCCTTGATCCACCACATGGCGTAGGTAGCGAGACGAAAACCCTTCTCGGGCTCGAACCGCTTGACCGCCTGCATCAGGCCGACATTGCCTTCCGAGACGACCTCGGAGATCGGCAAGCCGTAGCCGCGATAGCCCATGGCGATCTTGGCCACGAGCCGGAGATGGCTGGTGACAAGGTGATGTGCCGCGTCGCGATCGTCATGTTCGCGCCAACGCTTGGCGAACATGTATTCCTGCTGGGGCTCCAGCATCGGAAATTTGCGGATCTCGGCGAGGTATCTAGAAAGGCCGGATTCTCCATTGAGAACCGGCAAGGTAGCTGTACGGGCCATTTGAGCGCCCTCCAGTGGTTCAGGCCCCCGATAGCGGCGGGCCCGGCAGGTGATCGCTGTGTTAAAGCCGACCAGGCTGCGATGTTCCGCGCTGGATATTCAGCGCAGGTGCAACATAGCCGAAAACGAACAAATAGGGAAGGAATGCTGACGTCACGTCCCCGTGTGGCAGCCATAACCATTTGGTATGGCTTATCTTTTCTGAAGGGGCTGCGTCATACGGCCGCTTCCAGCGCGATTTGCAGGAGGCGTAAATCCTCCGGCAGAGCCGCCTCCCAATGCAAAAATTCCCCGGTTCGGGGGTGTTCCAGGGCGAGCAGATAGGCGTGCAGGGCCTGCCGGCCGAGGGCGGTGAGTGTATCCTTACCTTGGGCACCGAGCTGGCCGGCCTTGGTCTTGAAGTGCGGGCCATAGACGGCATCGCCCATCAGGGGGTGGCCGATATGGGCGAGGTGCACCCGGATCTGATGGGTTCGCCCGGTCTCGAGCTGGCAGGCGAGAAGCGAGGCGACCGGCTTGCCGTCGCGCCCCTGATACGCCGCCTGTAATTCCCAATGGGTGATCGCCTCGCGTCCGCCCGGGCGCACCGCCATTTTTTCGCGGGCGAAAGGATGCCGGTCGATCGGCGCGTCGACCGTGCCGCGCTGGCGATTGGGCACGCCCCAGATGAAGGCCATGTAGCCCCGCTGCATCGGACCGGTGCGGCCGTGATCGGCGAATTGCGCGGTCAGCGATTGATGCGCCTGGTCGTTCTTGGCGACCACCATCAGCCCGGTCGTATCCTTGTCGAGCCGGTGCACGATGCCCGGCCGGCGGACGCCGCCGATGCCGGAAAGGCTTGCGCCGCAATGGGCAATCAGCGCGTTGACCAGCGTGCCGCTCTCGTGGCCCGCGGCCGGATGCACGACGAGACCGCGCGGCTTGTCGATGACGATAATGTCGTCGTCCTCATAGATAATGTCGAGCGCGATATCTTCGCCCTGCGGCTCCGGCGCGACGGCTTCGGGGACGTCGATTGTGATCGTATCTCCGGCAGCGACATGATAAGCGGGGTCGCGGATGGGGGCGCCTTTGGCGGTGACGGAACCGGCCAGAATCAGCGCTTTCAGCCGCGAGCGCGACAGTTCCGGGCGGAGTACCGCGAGCACGCGGTCGAGGCGGGGCGATCCCTCGTCGCCGCCGACGGTGACCTCCAGCCTTTGACCGTTGTTTGAAGAAGAGCCTTGTTCCAACTATGAGCCTTATCAAGAGCCTTGCATGACCGATACCGTTGCGCCCGAACCGACCCCCGAGCAGGCCGCGCTGTTTGCGCGGGTGCGGCGGATGATGCTGATCGCGGGCCTGACCTCGGCACTTGCGGTGGCCGTGGTCCTGACCGCCGTCGGGTATCGTCTTTACAAGGGCGAGGGAAGCCCCGCGGCAGCCGCGACGGACATTATCGCGACGCTGCCCAAGGGCGCCCGCATCGTCTCGACGGCGGTGGCCGGCGAGCGGCTGGTGCTGACGCTGGATATCGGCGGGGTAACCGAAATCCGCACCTTCGACGCCAAGACGCTGAAACCGGCGGGAAAGCTCAAATTCGTCAGCGAGCCCTGATTCACCCTCACCGTCATGGCCGGGCTTGACCCGGCCATCCACGTCTTTCTTCAGTTGGCAGCCAAAGACGTGGATGCCCAGGACAAGCCCGGGCATGATGAATAGAAGCTTCCGCCTTGCAGCAAGCCGATTTCGCGGCTATTCCCTCTCCCGTACGCTCCCTTCGTCTAGCGGTTAGGACGCGGCCCTCTCAAGGCTGAAACAGGGGTTCGATTCCCCTAGGGAGCGCCACCTCGTCTGCAAGACCTTATTTTCCTTGATATTTTTGCGGCTTTTGTCCCACTGACTTTTCCAGTGGGACAGCGAATGTTCGATCTTTGATCGCACGATCCGTCAAATTCGCATCGGTGCCGCGCCATCAAGTTCGCGGATGTAGGCTTCAAGGCTACGTAACCGTTCAAGATTGAATGAGGTTCGGTAACTCAGAATAACCGCTGTCCGGCCGGTCCCACCGCGCCAACTGCCGCTTTGAAAGATACTTTCCTTATCGCGCCAAAGGCGCCAAACTCGCTGCGTCTGACGAAATTCTCGCAATTCATCGGGATCGCCAGCGATACGTCGCTCAATTGCCTTTGCTATTCTCTCAACCTCAACTTCGCTATTATCGAGCTTGCGCCTTAGATTCCAATTGATGTCGATCGTGGTACGCTCGGCCAATTGAGGAGCAGACCTCCTCAATGCGGCATCCATCTGCTTAATGTACTGAATGGCGCAATGGATGAACGCCAATAACTCGCGTTTACTGAATTGCGTTTCAAGTTCATTTTCGAACGCCAAATGCCTAGGCGATCCATGGATTAATTCGTGCCTTCTCTTGAACATTTCATTGAGTTGTTTTGCGAGCACAGTTTTCGTTCGCTGACCGCGACGGAAGGCGAGAGTTGTCAAGTCATACAGAGGCGTGGCCATTCGAGCGAGTGCACTCGGCTTTCGATTGTTCATTAAATCAGTCAAGGTGACATCAATTTCGTCGAACGAGGAAAAATTGCGACTCATCGCAACGATGGCACCCACTGACAAATAAGTTGAACGCGCCTGTAAAATTAAAGCGTAGTTAATCTTCAAGTCACGAAGTATGCGCGCCTCGGGATTGATCTGTTCCGGCGCAAAATCGATCAATTGTTGAAGTACGCTCCTTGCGAACCATTCCAGGCACGTTGTTGCATTCACAATCGCTAAAGGCCACAAAGCGTGGTCAGTGTTGTCTTGGACAACGAGAAGCAGTTGACGAAGACGCGCGGTGGAATGGCGAGCTCCATCATAAAGATCGGTATAAGAAGATTCAAACATTCCGTCGCTGACGCTCTTCATTCAGATTCTCACTTGAGCTTTGCCATTGCAGCGTCGGCATTCCTCTTACGTCTCGCGGATTTTGTATACCGCTCAACTTCTTCAAGCGTCTGATGCCGGTAACGGCTATCTGATGCGGAGTAGCGCCCGCGTCGGCCAACGCCGTCGAAGTCGCTTTGCACACGCCGTGTGCTGAACAGTGCGGCAGATCAGCCTGTCGGCACCAATCTTTGAACTTGTTTCCAAACCCATTGGCCGTGAACGGCTTGCCATATTCCGTCATTAGGAACGTCATGTTGCCGACTGCCGTTGCATCAATGCTCACCCTCAAGTCGGGATGCAAGGGTATGTCAATGTCGATCGGGTTGCGATGTTCATTCTTCGCTTGCCGAAATTGGACACGTCCACCTCGGATGTGTTGTCGACCGAACCGAGGCGCGTCCTCGCACCGGCCAGTGGTGTAACGCAGAAGATCAAATGCAAGCCGCGCCTGAGTCCCAATCGGGTGGCGCTCGTTGAATTGCTCGATCTCTTCCGCCGTCCAGGTGTGATGACCAGCCGAGACATACTTTAGCTTCTTTACACCGATCGCCCGGTTGACGGTCGTTTCTTCTGCCTCGTTGGCCCAAGAAAACATTGCACGCAACGCCTTCACGCGTTAATTTGCTGCGGCTGGCGTTTCGATTTTAGCATCGCGAATTCGGCGGACGTGCCGAGGCAACATCATAGCGATGCGCTTCGCGCCATGGTCTTGCGCGATTTCATCCAACGCGCGACGTTGCCAATTTCGCGTGCTAGCGTCGAGGGATTTGTAAGTCACGCTTGCATAGTAGCGTATGCAAAGATACCGAAACGAGCCGCGCTTCGCTTCGCTGGCTTGGCGCGCCGGCGAGTCGCCCGCCGAGGCGACCGCGGCCTGATACTCTTCCATGAATTCGCTTGTGCCGGGGAATGCACGGATGCGTATCTTGCGCTTTCCGGGTGCGCGAACGTAGCATCGCACATTACCGTGCCGGTCTACATCCTCAGACAAATATTTGAGACGCACATGCATGTCGTCGGCCGACCTCAATCCCATTCGTTTTCCCCGCTATCGTCGAATGCGTCAAAGGCGCAGTCAAGCTGCTTACGGTCCCAAATCACACGCGCCCTAATCCTTTTGGGCGGGGACATTTCGCCGGCAAACCCGCCGGTGAGGGGCGGGTCGATTGGAAGGGCAGTTAGTTGCATGACGCGCTTAAGCTAGCGCGCCGGTTGATTTACCGCGCGAATCCGAGGAGGTTCGGTCGGGCGACAGAGGGGGCCGCGCGATGTTGGAATCAAGCGACATTCAATTTGCCTGTAATGATGCGCGTGTGCGCAACGCTGCGATCGTCGATCTCATTCATCAGGGCGACCGGCACGCCTTGGCGTTACTTCAATTCTACATCGCGGTTGCCAGTGCCGCCATTTCAGCGGCGGCCGCTATATTTCTTACAGCTGCGCCGATCCCAAAAGTTTTTGCATGGGTGCCTGTAGGCATCGCCGTTCCGCTCATAGGAGGTGCCTATTGCTGCTTTGCCAGTATGTGGACCGCAGACATCCACCTACCGGGCCGGTCGGCCGACTTTTGGCAATGGGCGATGAGGCCCGATATCGACACCAAGAAAGTCTACGAGGCCTATCTTGACCGTCTCCTCGAAGGCCAAGCTACCAACACCGCTCTCAACAAGCGGATGGCAAAATGGCTGGACTATGCCAAGCGGTGCGGCGTCCTCGCACTGTTCTGCGGATTGCTCTCGCTACTTGTCGCGGTAGTCGCTCGCCTCTAGCCCGTCGGCAGTCGCGGTGTTTCGTTCTTTCGGTGATCTTGATCAGTGGGCGGCGGCGGGGGCGGCGGTGTAGGCTCGCGCTTGTCGTCGCCCGATATGGTCCCGTCAGTGATCATGACTGTCATCCCGTCCACGATTCGGCGGGTAATCTATCACAAGTTAGTGCCGAGCCCCACTTTTGGGGGGCGGTGCGGTGAGACATTCGTGTTGGAAAAGCTAATGATCACGTGGAACGATATTCAGTCCCACCATAGGCTAACCCTTTGATTTTCAACGCTCCGTAAAGTCCCCTAGGGAGCGCCAATTCGAATTACGGTTCAGTGCACGAAACTCTCACTGGAGTTGAGTGTCACCGTAATCCGGCATTCGCGCCAAACTGCTCAGCGACGGCGGCACGACCATGTGGGCCGAGCTGATGGGCGAGCTGCGCGAGATCCATCTCGGCTTGAAACCGAAGCGTCGAACCGGCCCAAGCGTAGGCGAACGGCCGCAGGCGGCCTATGAGAAGGTGGTGGCGAAGAGCGCCAAGGCTGACGTCAGCGAGGCGCAGCCCGCGATTGCCTGACGAACGTTGCGGGACAAGCAGCCTCACGCATACGCAAAAACGGCAACTGTCCTCTTCATAGGAAAGCTATTGAGCCGCCGTCACTCGCAACGATTTCCTCAGAGCCCGTTGGGGGCTCGATTCCGGATCCGCGATCGGGCGGCGGTAGGTCGCGACGCGGCGCAGCCAGCCGACCTCGAAGACACGGTTGGATGGAAGGTTGCGAACCCTCTGCTGCAGGACGAACTGCGCCGCATCGGCGAATTCGGCGCGCACGGCCTTCGGATCGCTGGTATCGCCGTTCATCTTGAGCAGCACCTGCTTGAGACCCCAACCCTGCCGCCGCCCGGTCTCCCTGTTCATGGCGGCTTCGTTCGGGTTGGTGCCTTCGCCCTTGAAGTTGATGTAGTCGATCAGCGGATAAAAATTCTCGGAGGCGCGAATGACGCGCGTGAACTGGATGACGATATGTTCGCGCTCCGTGCCGTCGGGCGTCGTCTTGAGGATCTTCTCCATCGCACCTTGCGCCCGCGCCACCATGAATTGCGTCTGCTCCGGCACGGTGTCGAGCAGAAACTGCCTCAACTCTTTCATCTGCGGTGAGTTGGAGTTCCTCCTGAACTCGGCCCGGCTTGTCCACGGGTTGGCCGGAATTTGCGTCTGGTCCAGCCAGGCGGGCAAATGCACATTCTTCCTGCGCATGAATTCGAGCAGGGCCGGAAAGCTCTCTTCGTATGGCAGCCATTTGCCGACAGGAAACCAGATGAAATGACCAATCCCTAAGGAAGCGAATTCCTCGTTCGCACTCCATGCCGTGATCGCATCAGGTTTTCCGCCTGTTTCATTCAGCCAGATCTTCTGGCCGATCTTCTTCGCCAGATCGCCCGGCAAGACGAGCTGTGGTACAGGTAAATCCTTGGCCTCGTGGCTCGATTTCCGTGCTTCCGGCATTTGAACGGCAGCTTCCGGCGCTGGCTTCTGCACCTCAGGCTGTCGCAGCACTGTTTCGGGTTCTGGCTTCTGCGTGCGGGATGCTTGCGCGACGCCGGGCCCATCCTGCTCTTTCTCGTTGTCAGTGACGCCTATCGCGGCCGGCGCGGCTGTTTCCGCCAATGCCGTTTGCGTCGCCATGCCAGCGACGATGACAGACGAGAGCAGCAATGAGCCGCAAGCAAGCACCTTCGCGCTGTACTGTCCGGGTTTCGCTTGCCGTGCCGTTCTCCTGCCGCTGCCCGCACGCCAGCGGCCAATGAAATCACCGCCCATGTCCATGTTTCCGAAGGCTAGCCTGACGGGAAGGGTCGTGCGAGCGAACAACACGATGCGTATGGCGAAATCGTGGGGTCATAGTGGCGGCCCGGTGCCGGCGCCACATGGGCGACAATCCTGCGCTCAAGGCGATTGATGACGTGGCCAAGGCGCGCGGCATGGCAGAGGTCGCGAAGGCGTCCGGTCTCGGCCGGAGCGCTCCTGCTTAGCGACGCCGAGCTACAGCCACACCCAGCAAGAACGCGACCAGCAGCGAGCCGAGCGGCGCTTCCCGCGCGATGTTGCTCAGGATGCTGAGCGGCATGCCGGGTTTCTTCCCTTTCTCGATCGCGTCGCCGACGCGACTGGCGGCGCCCCGGACCGCATCGGAAACCTCTTCAATCGTGGACTTGGATTCCGGACTGGGATCCAGGCCTTCATACACAAGCGGCGGGGAGGGCATGTCGTCGGCCATGGGCAAGCTTCCTGATCAATCAGTGATAATCGAGTAGGTCGCACTTCGTTCCGGTTTGCGAAGGCAATCGCGGCGCTATCTCGGGGTACGCGAAACCGAAATGGGCTTGTCGGGAGGGCGGGTTTTCGGGTGCACGCGCGCAACGGCGGGCGTACGAGGCAAATCTGCGAACTCGGAAGAGTGGTAGTCCCGCCCTTCGGGCGTCGTGATGTAAATGTCGTAGCAGCCGGCGCGCGACATCTCCCGGGCCTTCTTCAGGGCGCCTTCGGCCGTCTTCCTGCGGTGGACCAGATCGCCGTGTTGGCACATCGCTTTGATCGAGAAGCTCATTTTTTCTTCTTCTTGTTCTTCTTGATGATCTCGGCCTGGATTTTGAAAGCCTGCGCCAGTGTTCTCATCTGGCCGGCAACGTATGTGTCAGCCGTATTCACCGCCACCCGCTCTGCGGTGGCTGCCTGCTGCCGGATTGCCTTGGCCATCTTCATGACGGTCAACTTCCCTGCCTTTCCGTAGTTCCCGGTGCAGCCCGATCACTTCATCTCCTCCAGCAACTTCCGCGATTCCCGCAACAACGCCTGTACCCCCCTTCGCTCCGCAATCGCATCCCTGGTGAACAGGCCGTGCGTGCGCGCGTTCTGGTTTGCCCTTGGCGCGCCAGATCCCTGTGCGCCGCCATGCATGCGGCAGCGCTTCCTGCCGTGCACCGCCGGCGAGCGGCACGAACCGCCGGAACGGGTTTTGGCGCCACAACGTGGGCTCGCCAGCATCGGGCCGGTATTTCTGACGTGATCGCTCATGCCTGTGCTTCCCGCTTGGCATCAGCGGGAGCGCGCCGTCGCCTGGAGCCCGCGGCCTTCGGCGCCTTCCGCGCCGCGGATGCCGGGTTCTTGTCCGAAACGATCACGCGCGCATGCTGCGTGACGTTGCCGACAATGGCCTTGCCGCCATCCCCGACCGACACGTTCTGCACGGTGATGGCGGGCTCGCCATGGCTGCGGTAGCGGTTGAGCGCCTCGATCTGGGCCGGAAACGTGCGGGCGAGCCGGCCCAATGCGCGCGCGGCACTGTCGTGCTGGGCGAGGTCGTCCGCATTCGCGAGGTGATGGGCACATCGCATCGCCATCACATGAACCGAAACCATCTGCGCCACCAGCATGGCTTCGATTGAATCCCGGGGCTTGATGCTCTTCACCATCGAGATCATGAAGGAGAGGTTGACCTCGTCGGGACTCTCGCCGCTCACGCTGGCCTTTACCAATTGCCTGAGAATGCCATGCATCGCTTCGCGGTCGGCGACCCCCAGTGTATCAGCCATGAGCTGTTCGCCGATTTCAGGGTCGGGATGGTCGATGGAGAATCCGTGCGACAGCAGCTTGATCCGCGGGGCTGCGGCAGCGTTGGTCTGGCCGGTTGCGGCGATCGCCGTTGGCATCGTGAGGTCCGGAGCGGTGTTCATGTCGAGATTCCCTGGTGCGCGCGGCACGCGCGCGGTTCGGCCACGCGCAGGCGATCGCTCGCCGCCGCGGTCCGGTGCAATTTCAATTGTGAGCGAGGATTTTGAGCCGCAATCGTATGGACGCGCCCGCTATTGCGGGGCGACGGGCGTTCACGAGATTACGGGATGATGAAGGAATGCCGCTGATTTGCCCGACGTGTCAAACTGTTTTTCGAAGCATTCATGCGACAGCCGCCTGCTACTTTGCATGGGGTTGTTTTGATGAATCAGCATCGGCGGAGGTGGTCGTCGGTCCAAAAATCTGTCTCTATTGGAGCCGAGACCGCCCGTGCGTGGGCGCTCCAGGTGCCTGCGGCGCTGCTGCCGGCCTTGCCTAAAGTTTTTGCGTGTGGGGAATGACGGTATGAGTGGCTTGATAATCACTGGCGGCCGGGTGGTGGATCCGGCAAGCGGGATGGACGCCATTGGCGATGTGGCTGTTGTGGATGGTCAGATCTCCGCGGTCGGCACCGGGCTCGGCAGCGCCGAGCGGGTGATCGACGCGACCGGGCTGGTGGTGGCTCCCGGCTTCATTGATCTGCACGCGCACGGCCAGTCGATCCCGGCTGACCGCATGCAGGCGTTCGACGGGGTGACGACGACGCTCGACCTCGAGGCGGGCGTATTGCCCGTCGCATCCTGGTATCGGCGCCAGGCCGCCAAGGGACGCGTGCTGAACTACGGCGCCGCCGCCAACTGGGCCTTCGCGCGCATCGGCGCGATGACCGGCTCAAACGCCGAAAGCTCGCTGGAGGCGTTCGGCAATGCCATGCGCGATCGCCGCTGGATCGACAACGTGGCCAGCGACACGGAGGTGGCCGGCATCCTCGACCGCCTCGCAATCGGACTGAACGAGGGCGGCATTGGCATCGGCATCCTCAATGCCTATGCCCCGGGCGCCGGCGTCCAGGAGCTGACCGCGGTGTGCCAACTGGCGGCGGCGCATGATGTGGCGACCTTCACCCACGTCGCCTACATGTCCCGTATCGATCCGGAAAGCGCCGCCGAGGCCTATATCCGCCTGATCGGCTATGCCGGCGCCACCGGCGCGCACATGCACATCTGCCACTTCAACTCTTCCAGCAAGACCGACGTCGAGCGCTGCGCCGTGCTGATAGCCAAGGCGCAGGCGCAGGGCCTGCCGATCACGGTGGAGGCCTATCCGTACGGCACCGGTTCGACGGTGCTGGCGGCAGCCTTCTTCAGCGATCCGGAGTTCGAGGCGCGCAATGGACTCGGCTACGATTCGGTGCAGCGGGTGACCGACGGGCGGCGCTTCCGCGACCGCGGGGAATTGCTGGCGGCGCAGGCGGAGGAGCCCTCCACGCTGGTGCTGTGGCATATCCTGGATACGGAGAACAATCCGCACCATCGTGACCTCCTGGACATCTCGGTGCTGTATCCCGGTGGCGCGATCGCGTCCGACGCGATGCCCTGGACCCTGTCGGACGGCAGCGCTTACACCGGCGACGCCTGGCCGCTGCCGGATGACGCCACCTCGCATCCGCGTTCGGCGGGTTGCTTCACCCGCTTCATCCGCGAGTGGGTGCGTGAGCGCAAGAAGCTGTCGCTCCTGGAAGGCATCCGCAAATGCGCCCTGATCCCGGCGGAGATCCTTTCCCACAGCACGCCCGCCATGCGCGCCAAGGGAAGGCTGCAGGTGGCTGCGGATGCCGATATTGTCGTGTTCGATTTCGACGCGCTGACCGACCGGGCGACTTTCTCGGCGATGAACCATCCGTCAGAGGGCGTGCGGCATCTGGTGGTCAGCGGCGAGCCGTTGATATCAGATGGCGTGCTGGATGTGGCGGCGAGGCCCGGCCGGCCGGTGCGCCGGCCCGTTACCGAGAGCTGATCTTGCCAGTCCCGATCCTCCTGGTGACCGGCTTCCTCGGGGCGGGCAAGACCACGGTCGTGAACCACCTGCTGGCGCATGCGGAGGGGCGGCGGATCGCCGCCGTGGTCAACGATTTCGGCGCTGTTAACATCGACGCGGAGCTGATCGCGGGCGCCAGCGATGGGGTGGTCAGCCTGAGCAACGGCTGCATCTGCTGCTCGCTGGAAGGCGATCTCTTGCGCACGCTCGCCGCCCTGCTGCGGCGTGATCCGCGGCCGGAGTTCATCGTGATCGAAACCAGCGGGGTCGCCGATCCCTCGGATATCGTGCGCAACCTGATGGATCCCCTGATCTGGCGGGAGGCGCCGCTGGAAACGGTGCTGTGCGTCGTGGACGCGACGACACCGGCGGAGACATTGAACGACGCGTTGCTGCGGTCTCAGCTGCGGGCGGCCGACGTGGTGGCGCTGAGCAAGGTGGATCTGGTGGATGCGGCGGGTCGCGCAAAGCTGCGCGATGTCGTCCGGGCGCAGCGTCCGGCGGCGGTGGTTGTCGATGCGCTGCATGGCGAAGTCCCCGCAGCGCTGCTGTTCCCCGCGGACGTGGACCGCGTGCCCGCGCCGCGCGAGCCGGGGCCGCGACGGCCGTCGGCCGACCGGTTCGAGACGCTGAGCTGGACATCGGAACGGCCGGTGTCGCTCCCCCGGTTGCAGCAGGCGATCGGTCGGCTGGCGCCGAAGCTCGCTCGGGCGAAGGGGTTGTTCGAGACTGTGGAGCAGCCGGGGCGGTTGACGGTGTTTCAGCTTGCCGGCGGGCGCGCGACGTTGGCGCCGGGCGGGGCGCTGCCTGCCGGGGTGCTGCGGACACGGATCGTATTCATTGCCGAGATCGGCGTTCTCTCGGCCGCCGAGATCGATGGGATCATGGAAGAGTGCATCGAAGCTGGGTGAGGTGAGGGGGGCCGATTGCCCTTCTCAAACTGTCGCGTCCGGCAATCGAATGCCGGACGCTACTGAGCGCGATGACGATCGTCCTACTTCTTATAGGTGGCGATCACGGCTTCACCATCGGGGCCGGCCTTCTTAAGCCAATCGGCCGTCAACTGCTCCCCGATCTTCTCAAGACCCGTCTTCAGCGCCGCAGGCGGCGGCAGCACCTTCATTTTGTTGGCCTGAAGTTGTTCGAGGTACCACTTCGCCTTTTCTTCCGCGAGCTTCCAGCCGCGTTCTTCGGCGACCGCCGCCGCCTTGAGGATCGCTTCCTGGGTCGGCTTGTCGAGCGCGTCGAAAGCCGCCTTGTTGACGAAGGTGACGTTCTTCGGAATCCAGGCTTGGGTATCATAGAAATGCGTCATGGTTTCCCACGACTTGCTATCGTAGCCGGTCGAGCCCGAGGTCATGAACGCGTTCACGACGCCGGTGGCCAGGGCCTGCGGCAGTTCCGCCGCCTGAATGGTGACGGGCTGCGCGCCGACAAGTTCGGCGATGCGGGAGGTGCCGACATTATAGGCGCGCCACTTCAGGCCTTTCATGTCCTCGACGGTGTTGAGATCCTTCTTGGCATAAATGCCCTGCGGACCCCACGGGACCGCAAAGAGAAGCATAAGGCCTTGGGAGGCGAGCTTCTTTTCGATGGCGGGTTTCGACGCCAGCCACAGTTTCTTGGCTGCCGGGTAACTCGTCGACAGGAACGGGACGACGTCGATGCCGAACATCGGATCCTCGTTCTCATGCAGCGAGATCAGAACCTCACCCGCCTGCGCTTGTCCGGTTGCGACCGCGCGCTTGATTTCCGGCGCCTTGAACAGGGACGCCGCGGGGTGAACGGTGATCTGCAGCTTGCCGCCGGTGGCGTCGCCGACATCCTTGGCAAACGCGATCAAATTCACCGAATGCGGATTGTCCGCCGGATAGGCCGCCGGAAGATTCCATTTTGTCTGCGCCATTGCAGGGCCGGCAAGCGCTGCGACACAGGCGACCATCGCGCACGTTTTGATAAGCTTCAACATGACAACACCTCTTTCTAGCCGGGAAACGCGATCCGCGGCAGCAACATCACGATATCAGGAAATACCGTGATGATGGCAACCGCGAGAACTAACAAAAAGAAGAACGGCAGGGCCGCCTTGGCGACCGTGTTGGAGTCCTTGCCGCTCATGGTCTGCAGGACGAACAGATTGAAGCCGACGGGCGGAGAGACTTCCGCCATTTCCACCACCAGCACCAGGAATATGCCGAACCAGATCAGATCGAACCCGGCCTGCTTTACCATCGGAATGACGATGGCGGTGGTCAGCACGATCATGGAAATTCCGTCGAGCGCCGCGCCGAGCACGATGTACATGACGGTCAGCGCCGCGATCAGCGCATAAGGACTGAGCTGGAGGCCGTTCACCCAGCTCGCGAGCGCCAGCGGGATGCCGGTATAGGCCATCGACGTGCCCATGTAGGAAGCGCCCGCCAGGATCAAGAGGATCATGCAATTGACCCGCGTCGCGCCCATGACGCTCGCCCAGAAGGACTGCCAGGTCAGCGCCCCCTGCCACCACGCGATCGCGAGCGATCCCAACACGCCCCAGGCTGCGCATTCCGTCGCCGTCGCCCAGCCCATCAGCAACGACAGAAAGACGAAAACGATCAGCAGCAGGCAAGGAATGAGATTGAGCGACTCTGCAATGCGCCTACGAAAGCTCATCGGCGGCTCGGCCGGTGGCGTGCGATTTGGATTGGCGAGCGACCAGATCGCGATGTAGCCGGAATAGAGCGTCATTACCATCAGGCCCGGCAAAAATCCGGCGAGGAAAACCTGAATGATGGAGACATTCGCCTGCACGGCGTAGACCACCATGGTGATCGACGGCGGGATGAGAATGCCGAGCGTGCCCGCACCGGCCAGAGAGCCGAGGCTCAAGTTTTCGTCGTAGCCGCGCTTCTTCAGTTCCGGCAGGGCGATCTTGGCAACCGTGGCGCAGGTCGCGGCTGACGATCCCGACACCGAACCGAACACACCGCAGGCGAGCACGTTGACGTGCATGAGCCGGCCCGGCAGCCAGTTCAGCCAGGGCGCAAACCCACGGAACATTTCCTCCGATAACCGCGTGCGGAAGAGAATTTCGCCCATCCAGATGAAGAGCGGCAATGCCGCGAGCGACCACGACGCACTGTTGCCCCACACCGTTGTCGCAAGAACGCTGCCCGCCGGTATGGCGCCGCCGGCGAATTGCATGCCGGCCCATCCCGTCGCCATCAAGGCGACGCCGATCCAGACGCCGGCACCGAGCAGCAGCGCAAGAAATCCGAGCAGGATAGCGGCGATGGAGAGAAGCTCCATGTCAGACCCCGCTCTGCATGGCGCGTTCAATGATCTCCTCGGCGCTCTGCGGCTTGGGCAATTCGTAGCGCGGCGTGAAGCCGCGCAGGACATGGACCAGTTCATCCACGAAAGCGATGAAGAGTATCACGAGGCCGCCACTGTAGCCGAGTTGCGGAATCCACAGCGGCACCGCAATCACCCCTTGCGAAATGTCGGAAAACTTCCACGACTGCCAGGTCATGATCACGGCATGCCACGCGAAAAAGCCGATGAAGCCAACGCCGACGAGGAGGGCTGCGATCTCGACATAGTGGCGGACGTTGTCGTTGAGGCGATCGATCAGAAGCCCGACGCGGATCATCTCGCCATGCTTGAACGTATGCGCGAGCCCGAGGAAGGCTGTCGCCGCCATGCACCAGGAGATGAAATCATCGCCCGCCGGAATATTGATGCCGAGCGGCCGGCCGCCCGACAGCAGCAGCATCAGCACAAAAATCGCAATGAGGAAAAGTCCGGCGAGATAGCCGGAGAATAGGTAGAGCCGATCAAGAAACATGCGGATCATACTGTGTCCTTCCCCCTCGCACGCCTATTGCCCGCAAGCAATAGAGGTGCCACTTCCGCTCGTCGTCTTCAGGAAAGAGTCTGTCGATCCTGGCCGCGGGCGAGAGCGGACCACCGAAATCAGTCCCCAGAAGAAAGAGCAGGGTTTCGGAATTGCTCCGGACCGTCAAGAGGCCGTTCACAGCCTGTCGCTATACCAAAGACGGGGCCAAACGATGCCGGGCTGTAGCCTCTATTGCTGCAGCGACGAAACACTTGCGGCGATGTTGTCGGCCAGGGCCTTTACAAGAGGCACATAGCGCTGGACGACGTCCGCGCGGTCGAGCGCCGACGTGAAGTAGGTCATGCCGACGGTGGCCAGCACGCGCCGGTTGACGAGGATGGGGACCGCTATCGTGCCGGACGAGCGCGGCTCGACCATCGGGTCGCGTTCGGCGAAGCCTTGCTTGCGGATCGTCGCCAGCAAAGCCAACGCTCGTTTACGCTCGGTGGCGAGTTTGTCTTCCGCTTCCTGCGACCGTGTCAGCATGTCGAGCAGCATCGAGCGTTCGCTCGTGGGACAGAAGGCCAGATAGGCACGCCCCAGCGCCCGCCCGAGCAGGCTGAGGTGCGTGTTGAGGGTGCCGTGAAATGGCGAGACCGGGCTGTCGGGAATGGTGCTGAAGCGGACCACGACAGAACTCCTGTCGAGGATGGCGATGGCGATTGGCCAGTGATATTGCCGCGTGAAGGCGAGCGCCCACGGGCGCGCGGCCTCCACCACCAGCGGATCGCCGTGAAAGCCGTTGCTCAGCGATTTGACCCGCGAGGCGACCGCGTAGCCGCCCTGCCGCCGGTCGTTCGCCGCATAACCCATTGCGCATAGCGACTTCATCAACCGCACCACCGTCGATTTCGGCAGTCCAGTTGCCCTGTGCAGGCGATCGATCGAGGTGACACGGTGGCGATTGAGTTCCTCCAGCAGCAGGAGGGTGCGGGAGGCGGCTTCGACGGTGTTGGTTTTGAGCGGCATACAATTCCACCTGGTGGAACGCGGCGGAATAGCTATGGCCCACCGGCGTCCGCCCTGCAATGGTTTTCGCCAAGCCACGTCGGTGCCCCCTTCTGAGGGCGGTCCCGAGCAGATGGCGGGGAGGAACAGCCGTGTCTGTAGAAATCGTCAGGCCGCATTTTTCGTCATTCCGCCGCCGCTTTTCCGCGCGGCAGACTGTCGTTGGCTCGTTCATCAAAACGCCGACCACGCACGCGATCGAGATATTCGGTGCGCTCGGCTATGATTTCGTCGTGATCGACGAGGAGCACGCGCCGATCGATCGCGCGATGACCGACGTCATGCTGCTGGCCGCGCGCGCCAGCAACCTCGCCGGCATCGTGCGGGTGTCGTCGGACGATCCGGCCAAGATTCTGTCCTGCCTGGACTGCGGCGCAGCCGGTGTGCTGGTGCCCCACGTCGCAACCGTCGAGAAGGCGCGCGCGATTGCCGCCGCCGCGCGATACCGCGGCGGACGGCGCGGCTATTCCGGTTCGGCCCGCGCCGGCGCCTATGGCGGCACGCCGATGTGGACCCTTGTCGATGAACAGGATGCATCGGTCTGCGCGATCGCGATGATCGAGGATCCCGAAGCGCTGGATCAAATCGACGGTATCGCCGCCGTCGACGGAATCCACGGGCTCTTCATCGGTCGTGGCGATCTCACCGTCGCCCTTGGCGCCAAATCGTCGGCCGATGCGTCCGTGAAGGACGCGGTTATCAGGATCATTGCGGCGGCGAAGAAAGCCGCCAAGCCGGTCTGCGTGATGGTCGCGAGCGCGGCGGAAGCCAAGGATTTCGCGGGCCTCGGCGCCAGCGCCTTCATCATCTCGTCGGATCAGGGCCAGATGCGCCGTGCGGCGGCGCAAACCCTCACCGATTTCAAAACCCTCGTGCAAACCACGGATGGCTCACATGTATCACAGCTCTGATCCTCGCGCAGCGCTCGCGGCCGCTTCAGTTGGCGCAAAACCCGCCGCCACCCATTTCGCGGGCGCCGAGTATGCGAAGTTCTACGAAACACCGCCGGCCGAAAACCAGAACGGGGCGCGCACCTGGTACGCCCGCGGCCAGAACTTCATCATCGCCTACAGCGACGCCGACAAGGGCGCGGTGCTGAGCCGCGCCGACCAGCCCGACGAATATGTCGTGCTGCTTCCCGATCCAGGCGCCGGCGCCGAGATCGTGTGGGGCAACGAGCGCAAGGTCGTTGGCGGTCACTCCATCACTTTCGTGCCGGCGGGCGCAAGCTCTGTCACGCTGCTCGGCGCCGCCAAGGTGGTGCGGATGGTGACGACGCGATCGGAAGATCTCGCAGTTCTGTGCTCCAACGCCGCGTCCTACGCGTCGCCGCATCCCAATTTGCCGCCGTTCGAGCCGTGGCCGGAGGCAAGCGGCGGCGCGAAGATCCGGACCTACAGTCTCGACGTCGCGGCAACGCCGGGCCGGTTCGGGCGCATATTCCGCTGCTCGACCTTCATGGTGAATTTCCTCGAGCCGAAAAATGGCCCGCGCGATCCGAGCAAGATGTCGCCGCATCACCATGACGATTTCGAGCAGTGCTCGCTGGCGCTGGCCGGCACCTTCATTCATCATCTGCGCTGGCCATGGACGACTGACATGGCCCAGTGGCGCAATGACGATCACGAGAGCTGCGGATCGCCTTCCATAGCCGTGATTCCGCCGTCCTCCATTCACACTTCGCAGGCCGTCGATCCCAAGCTCAATGTTCTCGTCGACATCTTCTGCCCGCCGCGCATGGATTTTTCGGCCAAGCCGGGCTGGGTGCTGAACGAAGACGATTATCCGATGCCCGCGCAAAGCCCCGCCGGCAAATCCGCTGCCTGATACGTGTTCAACTGAAAGGGCCCCCGACCATGGCCGACAAGCAAGTGTCCTACCCGACAACCGTGCCGCTGCCGCCTCTGTCGCGCGCGGCTGATGTCGCCGAGCTTCTGGTCGGCGCGATTGATCTGCACTGCCATAGCGGTCCGGCTGCCATGCCGCGTATCCTCGATCATCACGAGGAACTGCTCGATGCGGCGGCCGCGAAATTCCGCGCCGTGCTCTACAAGGATCACTTCTATGCCGGCATGGCGCATGCGATCCTGCTGGAGAAGCTGTTCCCCGAAACCAATGTGAAGCTGTTCTCCGGCATTGTGCTGAACAATGCGTCGGGTGGCATCAACCCCCACGCGGTCGATCATGCCGTCAAGCTTGGCGCCAAGATCGTCTGGATGCCGACGCTGTCAGCGGCGAACCATATCGAAGCGATGGCGAAGGGAAACTCGACCTTTCCAAAGACCTCGCAGAAAATGCTCGATCCGATTCCGCTTTCGGCGCTCGACGCCAACGGCAAACTCACGGACGATACAAAGAAGGTCATCGACCTCATCGCCGAGGCGGACATCATCCTGGCCGGTGGCCACCTGCCTGCCAGCGAACTGCACATCCTGTTCGACGAGGCGGCGCGGCGCGGCGTCAAGAAGATGATGGTCAATCATCCGACCTACATTGTCGGTTGCAACGACACCGATATCCGCCAGCTCGTCGCGGTCGGCGTCAAGATGGAACATTCGATCTGCATGTTCATCGAAGGCAAATCCTTGAAGTACAGCCCGGATGATCTCGCGCACCTGATCGAGGTGGCCGGCGTCGACAACACGATCCTGTCGTCCGACCTCGGGCTGCAGGGGTCGCAGCGTCCGGTCGATGGTTTCCGCAGCATCACCCAGATACTGCTCGACCTGCAGATGCCGCGCGCCGCCATCAGGAAGCTCATCAGCGACAACGCCGCACGGTTTCTGAATCTTCCGGTGAGCCAGTCGGCTGCACAGGACGCCGCATAGGAAACGCGCGCAGAGACCGCGAAAAGCGGCGCGCGCCATTTGGGGAGGAGGCAGATGATGAATCGCGGTAGCAGCCCTTTGAAAGGCTGGAAACAGTTGCAGCCGTTTGCCGCGGCATTGTTGTTTGCCGGACTAAGCAACACGACGTTCGCGGAAGAGGGCCGCAAACCACCGAAGCCTCCGATCGTCCTGGAATCGACGGGCGCATATGAAGTTGGCGGCAAAATCGTCGCCAAGCCAGGTGATCCCAGCCAGACGCTGTCCTGCGACCATGGTTACGTCGAATACTTCATCCCCGCGAAAAGGCGCAGCGTCGGCCTGATCATGTGGCACAGCTCGAGCACGAAGGTGTGGGAAAGCCGCTGGGACGGCGGCGAAGGCTACAAGAGCATTTTCCTGCGCCAGGGATATCCCGTTTACCTGTGGGACGGTCCGCGCGTCGGTCGCGCGAACTGGAGCTGCGAGCCGATCGCCTACACGCCGGATTATTTCGATCAACGCAACTTTGCCGCCTGGCGTTTCGGCCTGACCTATCTCAACTGGCATGCGGGACTGCAGTTTCCGACCGCCGACAAGGAAGCCTGGAACCAGGCGACGCGCGCCCGTTACGACGAGTTCGATACGCTCGAGAATGCATTGCTGCAGGCGGAGGCCGGCGGCCAGGCGATCGACAAGATCGGCCCCGTCATTGCCGTCACCAATTCCGCGGGCGGCTGGCGTGCGTTGTTGTCGGCACTGAAGGCAAAGACCGACAACATGAAAGGCATCGTTGCCTACGAAACCCCGGGCTTCGTTTTCCCGGAGGGCGAGGGGCCCGAGCCCAAGCCGGATGCGCCGTACGGTCCGAACTCCGTGCCGCTGGCCGAGTTCAAGAAGCTGACGAAGTTTCCGATACAGATGGTGTTCGGCGACTACACCGACACGCGTCCGATCTGGGCCGCCTCCGTCAAGGTGGCGCGGATCTTCTGCGATATCGTCAATCGTCACGGCGGAGATTGCGAAGTCCTGCTGCTGTCAGATGCGGGTCTGCGTGGCAACACGCATATCCCCTTTGCCGATCTCAACAACGAAGCCGTTGCTGACGAATTATCCAAATGGCTGGGCCGCAAAGGCCTGGACAAGTTTGCTGCAGAATAAGCGCTGTTGCCAACGCGAGTCTCGCACACAATTCGGAGGAAACATGCGCCTGCTCTCTTTCGGCCTCCTGGGCGTCGCACTTGCCATTGCGTCGTGTCACCATGCTGTCGCGCAGGATTGGCCGAACCGTCCGGTCACCATGGTCGTGCCGTTCCCGGCCGGCGCCGCCGTTGATACCCTTGCGCGCGCCGTCGCGCACGCGCTGAGCGAAGATTTCGGCAAGCAGTTCATCGTCGAAAACCGTGCGGGAGCGGGCGGCAATCTCGGTGGCACGGCGGTCGCCAAGGCGGCTGCCGACGGCCATACGTGGCTGTTCGGGACGCCGGCGCCGATCGCGCTCAACAAGTTCATGTACAAGGGCCTGGCTTACGATTCCGAGCGGGACTTCACGCCGGTCGTGCTCGTCGCCAAGTCTCCAATGATCATCACGGCGACACCAGACTTTCCGGCGAAGACGCTTCCCGAACTGATCGCCTATGCCAAACAGAACCCGGGCAAGGTCAATGTCGGCCATCCCGGCAATGGAACGCTCGGGCACATTACCTCGGCGCTGATCCAGCAGTTTGCCGGCGTGGATATGACGCATGTGCCTTATCGCGGCTCAGCGCCGCTGATCACGGACCTGCTGGGCGGACAAGTCAACGTCGCCATGGATTTCATGCCGACCTATCTGCCGCTGGTGGCCGACCGCAAGATCCGCGCGCTGGCGGTGACGACGAGCCAGCGCGTCGCGCAACTGCCCGATGTGCCGACGGTGCAGGAAGCGGGATTCAAAGGTTTCGAGGCGACCGCGTGGTACGCGATCGTAGCACCTACCGGTACGCCGCAGGACATCGTGAGCAAGGTGAATAATGCGGTGAACGCTTTCCTCAGGAGCGACAAGGGCAAGACCATTCTCGAGCAAAACTCGCTGCAAGGCGTTGGGGGCCCTCCTGATGACCTCAAGGCGTTCATCGACGGCGAACGCGCCAAATGGCGTCCCGTGATCGAGGCTGCAAAGATCACGATGTGAGGCCGCCATAGATGACTGCTATTGAAATTCCTGCGCTGTCGATCCCGAAGGTTGCGCTCGTCACGGGTGGCAGCAGCGGAATCGGCAAGGCAACCGCGGCGCGGCTTGCCGCCATGGGTTCTGCTGTCGTGGTTGGCTACAACAGTCGCCGCGCGCAGGCCGAAGAGGTGGTCGGGGCCTTGCAAGGCCGCGGGCATCTCGCGATGCGCATCGCGATCGACGATCCGTCTTCCATCTCCGAGGCCGCGACGGCCGTGGACGCGCAGTACGGACGGCTCGATGTGCTGGTCAATTGCGGAGGCGCCACGACGCCTGTGCTGGCCAATGATCTCGAGGGACTGACGGACGACATCTTCGACCGGACCGTTTCGCTCAATCTGCGCGGGCCATTCGCGATGGTGCGCGCCTTCCGACCCTTGCTGGAGCGCGGCAGTGGCGCTGCCATCGTGAACATTTCGTCGATCGCGGCGCGCACGGGCTTGGGCAGCAGCCTGGCCTATCTGGCTGCAAAGGCGGGCGTCGACGCGCTCACGATCGCGCTCGCGAAAGTACTCGCGCCGAAGATCCGCGTGTTCTCGGTCTCGCCAGCCGGCGTGGATACGGATTTTGTCGCCGGCCGGACCCGCGAGCAGCTTCAGAAAACCGCCGAAAGACTCCCGCTCGCCCACGTCACCACGCCCGACGATGTCGCGAGGGCGGCCGTGGCCTGCATCGTCAACTTGACCAGTTCGACGGGAATTGTGGTGCCGGTGGATGAGGGCAGGCACCTCTAGAAGCACACCGCAAACAATGCGCGGCGTAACGTCGTGGACGGGAAACAATGGAAAAATTAAAATTCTACATCGATGGCGCCTGGGTGGATCCAGCCGCGCCGTCAACCCTCGGAATAGTCAACCCGGCGACGGAGGAGACATTCGCGCAGATCAGCCTGGGCTCAAGGCTAGACGTGGATCGAGCCACCAAGGCAGCGCGCCGCGCTTTCGCGACATATTCCGTAACGAGCGTCGAAGCGCGTCTGTCCTGGCTTCAGAAGATCATCGAGGGCTTTAGAGTGCGCCTGCCGGAACTGGCGCGGATGATGACCTTAGAGATGGGCGCGCCGATCACGTTTGCGACCGAGCGTCAGGCGACCGTCGCGCTGTTTCATTTCGAGGAAGCCGCGCGCGTGCTGGCGAACTACAAGTTCGAGGAGCGGATGGGGAGCGGGACCGTGCGCCGCGAGCCGATCGGTGTCTGCGGACTGATCACGCCGTGGAACTGGCCGCTGAACCAGGTTGCCTCCAAAGTCGCGCCGGCGCTCGCCACCGGCTGCACCGTCGTCCTGAAACCCAGCGAAATCGCGCCGCTCAGCGCGATGCTGTTTGCGGAGATCGTCGATGACGCTGGCGTCCCGCCGGGTGTCTTCAACCTCGTCAACGGTGACGGACCAACGGTCGGCGAGGCGATCGCCGCCCACCCCGAGATCGACATGGTGTCGTTCACGGGATCGACGACGGCCGGCGTAAGGGTGGCCAAGCTTGCGGCGGATACGGTCAAGCGCGTCGCGCAGGAGCTGGGCGGCAAATCCGCCAACATCATCCTTGCCGATGCCGACCTGAAAGCTGCCGTGATCCAGGGCGTTCACGCCTGTTACACAAACGCCGGCCAAAACTGCCAATCTCCGACGCGCATGCTTATCCCTCGCGCGCAACGGGACGCGGCGTTCGCAGCTGCGCGCGAGGCTGTCGGCACCATCCGACTGGGAGACCCGTTCGACTCGGCGTCCACCATGGGGCCGTTGGTGAGCCAGGCGCAGTTTGAGAAAGTGCAAGATCTCATCCAGTCCGGTGTCGATGAAGGCGCGACGCTGGTGGCTGGCGGAAGGGGCCGGCCGGCCGATATCAACCGCGGATATTATGTTCGTCCGACCGTGTTCGGTGACGTGACGCCGCAAATGACGATTGCACGTGAAGAGATCTTCGGCCCCGTGCTGTCGATCATGAGCTACGATACTGAGGATGAGGCGATCGAAATCGCCAACGATACGCCGTTCGGGCTGGCGGGCTTCGTGCAGTCCAGGCATATTGACCGCGCTCGTGCTGTCGCCAACCGCATCCGCGCGGGGCGCGTCTATCTCAACGGTGCGCCTTTCGACCGCAGCCTGCCCTTCGGCGGTTACAAGCAGTCCGGCAATGGGCGTGAGTTCGGGGTGTTCGGATTTGAGGAATATCTCGAGGTGAAGGCCATACTCGGCTACTGAGGCTGGCGCATCGTGGGCAAGGGAGACGCTCAGGCGGCGGGACGGAAATGTCCGGGCGGATGTTTCGTATCGCGCCGGATCAGCCGGCGAAGCGTGGAAGGCTCCGCATATCCGACCCTCCGCGCGATCTCGTCGACCGACAGCCGTGTGGTCTCAAGCAGCAATCGCGCGGTCTCCAGCCTGATCCGCTGCACGAACTGAATCGGTGAAACGCCGCAGGTCGCCGAGACGCGCCGGGCAAATGTCCGTGGTGCCAGCGCAACGGCTTCGGCGAGCTCCTCTATCGCAAAGTCGCGCGCGATGTTGTCGCGCACCCATTTCTCGGCCTTGGCAATCCTGGGGTCCTGGCTCGCCAGATAGTTGATCGCCATGAACGGCGCCTGGGAGCGCCGCTCATCCAGCAGAAGATAGTTGGCGCAGGCTCTCGCCAGGCTTGGTCCAGCGAACCGGCCGACGACCGCAAGCATCAGGTCCATCTGCGCCATGGCCGCGCCACCTGTTGCGATCGGCCAATCGGCGACGACGATCTGCTCCGTCAGCAGTTCGATGGTGGGATAGCGCTGCCGGAACAGCGGCGCGAGCCACCATGTCGTGGTTGCCCGCCGGCCGTCGAGCAAGCCTGTCTCCGCCAGCAGGAAGGTACTCGCGCAGGACGCGGCGAGCATGGCACCGGTCGCGTGCGCCCGGGTCAGCATGTCGACCGCCCGCCGGCACATCGGGCTTTTCAACTTCGTGTCCAACTCGTCGGCCGACGCCGTTCCAAGACCGGGGACGATGACGAGTTCGATCCCGCGCAGGTCGACGCTGCTGCGGCGGGATCCGCAACGCACTGTCGTAACCTTGAATGGCAGGACGCGCTTCACCGCGCTGATCCGGTTGGCGGTGGCCATGACGTCGTAGGTGATGGCTGCGCTCGAGGCCATGCATCCGGCGATCTCGAGAACCGCGACTTTGGTCATGTCAAAAAATACCCGATAAGTGTCAATTTTGACACTAGCCCGTTGGCTTCAAAATCGCAATGATATCTGTGAAGACATTGCACCAGGCCTTTGGCCGCAGGCGCCGTCGGTCCTGCGCTGTGGCCCCTGTCCGGGTATCCATCACCCAACAAGGAATTGTGCCGATGCCGAAACGATCCATGAAGCAGGACGATCCGCTCGAGGATTTCACGCGCCGCGACATTACGCTCGACGGCGTCAGCAAGGTTGTCTACGTGGCGGGCGCAGGGCCAGCCGTCATCGTGATGACGGAGATGCCCGGCATCAGCCCGCATGTCGCGCGGTTTGCGCGCTGGGTCCGCGACGCCGGCTTCACCGTCTATATGCCGTCACTGTTCGGCCGCGATGGCGCGGTTCCAGGCGCAGAGGAGGGCGCCGCGATCTTTCAGCGCGCCTGCGTGAGCGCCGAGTTTCGTGCATTGGCCTCGAACGAATCCAGCCCCGTGACGAAGTGGCTGCGATCGCTGGCACGATTTGCGCATGGCGAGTGCGGCGGTCCCGGCGTCGGCGCCATCGGCATGTGTTTTACGGGAAATTTTGCGCTGACCATGATGCTTGAGCCGTCGATGCTCGCGCCGGTGCTCTCGCAGCCGTCGCTGCCGCTGAATAATCCGGCTGGTATCGAAATCGCACCCGACGAAGTCAAAGCCGTCCGCGAACGGCTCGAGCGGGACGATCTGACGGTACTGGCCTATCGCTTCGCAGGCGACAAGTTCTGCATGGTGCAACGCTTCGCGGCCTATAGGGGCGCGCTCGGTGATCGCTTCATCGGGCGGGTGCTCCCGGATAGCGCGGCGAATACCGATCTTGCGCCGTTCTTCGAGCATCACGTGACGACGCCACATAGCGTCGTCACCGCGCACCTGATCGACGAGGCTGGTCAGCCGACGATCGCAGCGCGCGACGAGATCTTGGCGTTCTTCGAGCAAAGACTCAAATGAGTCCGGAACGGACTGCGCGCATTGCTTGTGTTGCGATGGTGCGGCCTAGCGTCCGCGTCAGGAGTGCTTGTCGAGGCGGCGCTTGAGCAGGGTCAGATGCTGCAGCAGGTCCGACTGCGCGACATGTGACAGTTCGCCGATCAGGGCGATCACCCATTCCTCATGCCGGCGCGCCATCCGGCCGAATTCCTTGGCGCCTTCCTGCGACAGGCGAAGGCGGAAGGTGCGGCGGTCGTCGGAATCGACCTCGCGATGGATGAAGCCGTCGGCTTCGAGCTTCTGCACGAGAGCGGTGATGGCGCCGTTTGAGACCATCAGAAGTTGGGAAACTTCAGACATGGTCGCGCCTTCAGGCTTGCGCGTGAGTTGCGCCAGAAGGTCGAAGCGGGCCAGTGTGGTGTTGAACTCCTTGCGCAGCTTTGCGTTCAGCGCCTTCTCGATCCGGGTGGCGCAGGAGAGCAGCCGCAGCCAGATACGCAATTCGAGATGCGCGCCGTCGGATTCGTGCGCCGGCTCGACCGGCCGCAACGCTTGCCCGCGCGAGCCCTTCGGGGATCTGGCCTTTTGTTTGACTGTGGCGTCCATGGCTGGGATCTCACCGGGCTAGATGGAAATTGATCCGATGCTGGCTCCGCCGCAGACATATAGCGTCTGCCCGGTGATGAAGTCGGCATCTGGTGAACTGAAGAAAGTGACCGCGCGGGCGACGTCGGCGGATTTGCCGAGGCGGCCGAGCGGAATCGACTGCGCCAGCTTTTTTGCGCGTTCGGATTCAGGCGACATCACGCTCTCGAACATCTCGGTATCTCCGATCGGGCCGGGTGCGACGACGTTGACGGTGATTCCAAAGGGGGCAAGCTCAAGCGCCCAGGTCCGCGCCATGCCGATGATGCCGGCCTTGGTCGCCGAATAGACCGTGCGCGTGGCGGCTCCCAACGCGGCGCGCGACGACAGCAGCACGATGCGGCCGAAGCGAGCCTGCTTCATGCCCGGCAGCGCCGCCTGCGCCAGCGCAATCGCGGCGCCGAAATGCAGCTGGGCCAATGCGCCGACATCTTCGTCAGCGACCTCTTCCAGCGGCTTGGCGCGGATCGCGCCGGCATTGTGAACGACGTGGGTGATCGCAACTTTCGCGGCGATCTCGTCTGCCGCCTGCCGCGTCGCCGTCGCATCGAGCAGATCGACCTCGCGCGAGGAGAGTTTTGGGTGGCTCCAGTCGGGCTTGCGCCGCGACAGCGAAATCACATCATAGCCCTCGGCCAAGAGGCCGCGGGCGATCGCCGCGCCGATGCCGGTATTGCCGCCGCTCACGATCGCCGTGTGCTGGACCACGCTCATCCTCCGTCACATAAAGAGCTGGATGTTGCCGAAGGCAGCATCGCAATTGATCAGGTCAACGCGCTTGAGCTTGATCTTCAACCTGCCGTCTTCGACGCTCAGATGATGCGTCGCCCAGGCTGCATAGAGCGTCTGCTCTTCCAGGCGGGTCTCCACATAATGCATCGCCGTCCAGGTGACGTAGCTGTTGGCGGCGGCGTCGCGCGAATCCACCTGCGGTGTCTGCAGCACGTGATGACAGCGGCTCTTCGGCTTCTGGCTAAAAGTCCGCGCGCCCTTGAGCCGTTCGACCCGGATCGAGAGCAGCAGCTTGTCCTCGTACATCAGCGAGCAGGTCAGTCGCGGATCGGTTTGATTCCATTCCAGCGGCATCCAGTAGAAGGCATCGTCGGCGTACATGTCGAGCCATTCGTCGAAACGCTGCTGATCGATCAGCCGCGCCTCGCGGACGACGAAGTCGATCAATTCCTGATCGGTGGGGACCGCATTCTTCAGGGGAGCCTCGGCGACCATGCTCATGTCACATCCCCATCGTCATGAACTTGGTCCACGCCCGGAACTGGTGGCGCATCGGCCACTCGCTGGTCCCGTTGACCGCCACGTTGGTCTGTTCGGCCTCGTCGGGGCTATAGAGGCGCTGCAGGTTCACCCACTCGTTGCCGTTCGAGTGCAGGCCTTCCTGCGCCCGCTCATACATTTCGAGGTCGTCATGGCCGACGATCGAGGTCGGGGCATTGATGAGCCGGTTGTACATCAGCGTGCGCTCCAGCAGCATGTCGGGCGCGTCGACGAGCTGGAACGTCCAGGATTCAACCAGCGTCTTGTTGGCCGCGATCGGCTTGAAATGCCGCAACAACTGGATCGGTCCCTTGATCATGATGTTGGGGAAATAGACGGTGTTGTGTCTGTTTTCGTCCAGGATCGCCTTCGCGCGTTCCTCGCCATAGGCCGCTTTCATCTTCTCGAAATAGCCGGGCACCGCCGAATAGTCGGAATGAATCGAGTGGTGCACGCCGGTGTGGCCGTGGCCGTTGTCCCAGATTCGGATACCCATGTTCTCGAAGAACTCGTACGGGCTCATGAAGGGGGCGATGATCTCGACCGCCATCGGCTTTTTGGTGCCGGGCGGCGCCTTCTTCCAGACCTCGACCACGGTTCCGGCGGAGGACTCGTGCGCCACCATCGGATGGCAGGTGTCGGTCTGGTTCTCGACCAGCATCTTCCAATTGCAATTGTGCATGTAGCGCAGCACGCCGCCGGCGACCTTGAGCTGGCCGACCGGCGAACGGTCGACCATGTTGTCGAAGCTCGACAGGCTTTCGCCGAAAAACTCCTCGAAGTCGAGGCCGCCGTCGTTGATCTTGGCGAACACAAAACCGCGGTAGTTGCGGACGTGGCGCACCGGCGCCATTCCGGGCGCGGCATGGCTCTGCTCGAAGCCGGTGTTCTCGTAGCCCTTCTTCAAGGGAATCGCGAGCAGCGAGCCGTCGGTCTTGAAGCTCCAGGCGTGGTAGGGGCAGCGGAAGAACTTTCCGGTGTTGCCGCAGGTCTCGGACGTAATCCGCGTGCCCTTGTGGGGGCAGCGGTTGTGCAACACGTGCACCTTGCCGTCGGTATGGCGCACAAGCAGCACCGGCTGGGTGCCGATCGTGGTGCCGTAATAGTCGCCGGGATTGGGGACCTGGCTGTCGTGGCCGACATAGACCCAGCTGTTCGGGAACATATGCTCCATTTCGAGCTGGAACACCTCTTCGCTGACATAGACGTCGCGGTGAACCTCCTGGTCGCGGACCAGGGCTCGAAGCGCAGCGGCGTTGCCGGCATATCGGGTCATGCGTTCCTCCTTCACAGGTCGAGCACGAGGCGTTTGGTTTTCGCGCGCGAAATACAGATCTGCATCACCTTGTTCGACGCCTTCTCGCTTTCGCTCAAGATGTAGTCGCGATGATCGGGAATGCCGTCGATCACCGTGGTCTGGCAGATCCCGCAATCGCCGCGCTTGCAGTCATGTATCGGGTCTTCGCCGGCCTCGAGCAGCACGTCGAGGATGGTCTTGCCGGCAGGAATTTCGTAGACGCGTCCGCTGTTCTTGAGTTCGACCTCGAACGCGGAGTCCCCGGACTTCTCTTCGGGGGCCGTAAATATCTCGAAATGCAGCCGTCCCTGCGGCCAGTTCATCTGCTTGGCCAGCGCGATGGCGGCTTCGATCATCGGCAGCGGCCCGCAAAGATAGAGCGGCACGTCGAGCGCGAGCCGCGTCATCAGGCCTTCGAGATCGAAGAAGCGGCCGGCCTCGTCGTCGGCGTGGATGGTCGCGCTAGCGCTGGCCAGCCGTTCGATCTCGCTGAGAAAGGCGAGCTCGCTGCGGCTGCGGCCGGCGTAATGGAACGAGAACGGCCGTTTCGCTGCGCTCAATTCGCAGGCCATCGCGAGCAGCGGCGTCACGCCGATGCCGCCCGCGACGAGTGCGACTTCGCCGGCGCCCGCGCCGAGGGGAAAATTGTTCGCCGGCTGTGAGATCGTCAGGCGATCGCCGGTCTTGAGACCGTGCATGAAAGTGGAGCCGCCGCGGCTCTTGCTTTCCTGCAGCACGGCGATGCGATAGGCGGTCGGATGCTCAGCGGCCGCGCGCGGTGACGCCGTCTCAATCAGCGAATAGGAGCGCCGGCCGACATCGGGCAGATGGACGTCGATGTGGGCGCCAGGGGCCCAGCCCGGCATCGGCGCGTCGTGGGCGCGCACAAGCACGAATTCGCGAATGCGCGGCGTGAGCGCCTCGGCCTTCGACACCACGACTTCGAATTGATCCATCCTCAGGCGTCCTCGAACAGGGTCTCGACGGTGCGCAACGCGCCGTCGAGCTCAGTGCCATCGGCGTCCTTCAGCGCGACCTTGGTCAGCCGCTGCACCCATTCGGCAGCATCGGGCCGGCCGGCCAGGCGCTCGGACGCAAGCATGACCTTGTCGAATTTCGATTCGCCGCGCGAATGCGTGTCCGAATAGCCGCCGACGAGACGGCGCGCCTCGCACACGGCGGTCGCGAGCGCGAGGTCGCTTGCGGCGAATTTCCTGATACGTTGCGCCCATTGATCGAGATGGCGCATCTCGCGGACATGCCGCAGCGTGCCACGGCGGAATCGCCGCAAGCCCGCCACGCAGTACAGCATCAGGAATGCCGAGGGAGCGGTCGTGCGCAGTTTTCGTCCGCGATCGATCAGCCGGGCGATCCGAGCGTTACGCTCGATCTTCTCGCCGAGACGCGGCGGCAGCAGTCCTGCCATTTCCTCGATCCTTGGATGGAAGAATTCGGTGATCCCGAGGATCTGGTCATCGCCGGCCCGCGCCTCGCGGCGCACCCTGTCAAACCGTCCTGCACGCGTCTTGAGATCCGCCACGCGGATGACGTCGTCATAGGCCATCGCAATGGCGAGATACTTGGCAAAGGCCTGCATCAGCCCGATCGCGTCGCGCGGCATCGCTTCCAGCCGATCGAGATATTCGCGGCCATAGGCGGCATCCTGATAATCGACGACGCGTTGCAGGCCGGCCGCGACGATGCCGTGCAGCGCTTCTGGCAATTGCCGCGCCCGCGCGACCAGCGCGTCGTAATCGGCGTGGCCAATTGGCTCGAGACGCGGAAAGCGTTTGGCGAGCGGCGGCTTTGCCGTTGGCTTGATCTTGGGATCCTGCGCGAGCGTGGCGAGGGCCCGTTCGCGGCCGGCGGCGAAGGCGCGCAGGCTGGCATCGACGCCGACGCCGGCTGAGCGGATGGTTTCCTCAAAATCCTCGGTCGTGAAGGGCAGAGCGCCGGAGCCCGCGAGCGCACCGAACAATACCGAGGAAACCACGCTGCCGGTGGCATCCGCAATTTCGGCCATGTCGAACGCGATGAAGCGGTTTGCTGCGACATTGGCCGCCTCGTAGACCTGCGATGCGTCGGCGGTGCCGTCGCCGGGCGCGGTCTTCTCGACCACGGCCAGGGAGCGGTGCGAGGAGCCGATCAACAGCGTGCGGTCGGGCGAGACCAGGCCGCGCAGGATGGCGCGACCGGCTTCCATCAATTCGGCGCCGATCACGATGTCGACCTTGCCCGGCGCCGGCATCAGCGACAGCACGGGGTGACGGTCGGGCTTGTTCGCATCGGGCGCGATCATCTCGATGTAATAGATCGTGGCGCCGGTGCGCTGGGCGACGCCGGGCACCGAGGTCGATTGCGCGAACCAGCCGCGCCGCTCGGCCAGCGCCACGATCCAGTCGACCAGCACGCCGCCGCCCTGGCCGCCCATCGCGAGCACCGCGACAGTGATGGGCCGGGCCTGACTGAGCGCGACGGAGGAGGGGGCTACGGAGACGTTCATACCGCCTCCTGTTGGAACATGATCCGCCGTCCCGCCCGCCAGCGCTGCAGCGCGCCGATCAGCCGCCGCCAGATGCGGTCGAGCCGGGCTTCGAACGGGGTGGGATTGGAAACGATGTCGGCGCGGTAGAAGGAGGGACACAGCACGGCTGCGTCCGCGACCTCGCCGCAATGGCCGCAGCCAACGCACGTGTTATCGACGGCGGCGACCGGATTGTCCTTCAGCGGATCGCTGGTCGGCTTCACCGACAGCGACGGACAGCCGGACAGGCGAATACAGGCGTGGTCGCCGGAACAGGTGTCTTCATCGACGCCAAAACGCTCTCGCACGATGCGTTCGCCGCGCTTGGCGGCCGCAGCCACCAGCGGCTTCACGCGGCGCTGCTTGTTCAGCATGCACTCCGACGAGGCGACGATGATCTTCGGGCCCTTTTCCTTGGTCGTCAGCGCCTCGCGCAGCGTGTCGCGCATGTGCGAGACGTCGTAGGTGCGGTCGATCTGACGTACCCATTTGGCGCCGACGCCTTTCACCGCCTCGACGATCGGATGCTTGGTCGAACGAGAGCGGTTGTCGGCGCGAGAGGAGGGGATGTCCTGGCCACCGGTGGCGGCGGAATAATAATTGTCGACCACGACGATCACGCTGTCATGCTGGTTGAAGACGGCGTTGCCGACGCCGCTGGTCAGCCCGTTATGCCAGAAGCCGCCATCGCCCATGATCGAGATCGAGCGCTTGCTCGCCGGAACGTTGAAGGCGGAGGCCGACGCGGGGCCGAGCCCGTAACCCATGGTGGTGGCGCCGATATTGAACGGCGGCAGGATCGAGAACAAATGGCAGCCGATATCGGCGGCGATGTGGTGCGGGCCGAGTTCCTTTTCCACCAGCTTCATCGCGGAAAAGATCGGCCGCTCCGGACAGCCAGTGCAAAAACCCGGCGGCCGCGGCGGCACTACGTCGGCCAGCGCGCGGATCTTGTCGTCGACTTCGACGCGGTCGATGTTCGGCGCGCGCGCGGCATCGGGCAGCGCATCCGCGCGCCAGCGGCGGATGAAGGCGCCGATCGCTGCACCCATGACCTGCGCGGTGTACTCGCCGGCCATCGGGAACAGGTCCTTGCCGTGCAGCTTGGCCGGAATGTCGGCGTTGCGCAGGATCTTGTGCAGCGACTGCTCGATGAATTCGGGCTGGCCCTCTTCGACCATCAGCACGGCTTTCTTGCCCCGGCAGAAGTCGATGACCTCGCGGTCAACGATCGGATAGGTCACGTTCATCACGTAGAGCGGCACGCGCGTCTCGCCCCAGATGTCGGCAAGGCCGGCCTCGCGCAGCGCGGTGATGACGCCGTTATACATGCCGCCCTGCATGATGATGCCGATATCGTCGATATCGCCGTCGAACGTCTCGTTCATGCCGCGGGCGTGGATGAATTCGACCGCTGCCGGCCAGCGGTGCTCGATCTTCTCTTTCTCGTGCAGGAACGAGGCCGGCGGCAGTACGATGCGGTTGGTGTCGCGCGACGGCGCATCAAGCGCGCGGGCAAGCGGAAAGGTGGGGCGCACGTTGTCGCGGGTGGCGAAGCGGCCATGGACATGGCAGGCGCGGATCCGCACTTCCAGCATGACGGGCGTATTCGACGCCTCCGATAGCTCGAAGGAATCGTGCACGGCCTTGACGATGGACGCCACGTTGGGCCGCGGATCGACCAGCCAGAGCTGCGACTTCATCGCAAAGGCGTGCGAACGCTCCTGCATGATGGAGGAGCCTTCGCCGTAATCCTCGCCGATGATGATGAGCGCGCCGCCGGTGACGCCGCCCGAGGACAGGTTGGCGAGCGCGTCGGACGCGACGTTGATGCCGACTGGTGCCTTGAACGTGACCGCGCCGCGGATCGGGTACATCACGGACGCGGCCAGCGTCGCCGCCGCCGTCGCCTCGCTGGCGCTCGATTCAAAATGCACGCCGAGGTCGGAAAGGATATCCTGCGCGTCCGACAGCACGTCCATCAGATGCGAGATCGGCGCGCCCTGGTAGCCGGCGACATAGCTGACGCCGCATTCGAGCAGTGCTTTGGTAATGGCGAGGATACCTTCGCCACGAAATTCCTGGCCGGCGCCCAGCTTCAGGTCTTCCACCTCGCGCGCGAAAGAGCGTTCTGCCATGCTCGCCTCCTGAGGCCTCGCCCGGAACTCCGGATGACCGAATATAATTTTAGACATCAAACAAAAATGATGTCAATCGAACTTGCGAGTTTGCGCATGGTAAAACGCCCTGCGTGCAGTTATGTGCAATTTTGCAGCCTATTTCGTGGGCTTGATGCACAGCCGGCCGGCGTCTGGGCCGGACCGGCTCGCTTGACAGGATATTTTAGCCATGAAACATTATTGGAGCGCGTGGCGCTTGGCGGCGTACGCCGAGGCGGCCTTTGCGGGAGACTGACATGACCCCGGTTTCGCAACTACGCGGGCCGTCTCGCGAACATCTCGCGTGGCCGTTCTTCGATACCAGTCACACCGAATATGCGGCGGCGCTCGATGCATTTGCAGCGGGTCTTGGCGATACGCATAGCAGTGACGTCGACGCGACCTGCCGTTCGCTGGTTCGCCAGCTTGGCGCTGCGGGATTGCTGGAGGCGTCGGTCGCGGGCGATCGGCCCGATGCGGTGATCGATTCCCGGCTGATCTGCATAGCCCGCGAGACGCTGGCCTGGCACAGTGGGCTCGCCGATTTCGCCTTTGCGATGCAGGGACTTGGCACCGGCGCGGTGGCGATTGCCGGTTCGCCTGAATTGCGCGCGCTGGTGCTGCCGAAGGCGCGGCGTGGCGAATGGGTTGCCGCTTTTGCCCTGTCGGAGAAGGAAGCCGGTTCCGATGTTGCCGCCATGGCCTGCAGCGCCCGGCGCGAGGGTGACCACTACATCCTGGATGGCGAGAAAACCTGGATTTCCAATGGCGGCATTGCCGACGTCTACACGCTGTTTGCGCGAACCGGCGAGGCACCGGGGGCGCGGGGAATTTCGGCTTTCGTCGTGCTTCCGGACGATCCCGGCTTTTCGATTGCCGACCGCATCGACGTGATGGCGCCGCACCCGCTGGCGACATTGCGTTTCGAGGGTTGCCGGATTCCGGCGGCGCGGTTGTTGGGTTCGCCGGGCGAAGGTTTCAAGATCGCGATGCGCACCCTCGATATCTTCCGCGCCTCGGTCGCAGCCGCAGCACTTGGTTTTGCCCGCCGTGCGCTCGACGAGGCCGTGGCGCATGCGCGGAGCCGGCGGATGTTCGGCGGCGTGCTGGGCGACCAGCAGTTAACGCAGGCAGCTCTCGGCGACATGGCCGCTGATGTCGATGCCAGTGCGCTCCTCACCTATCGCGCGGCCTGGCGGCGCGACGTGCAGAAAGCTTCCACGACGCGCGAAGCGGCGATGGCCAAGATGGTCGCGACCGAAACCGCGCAGGAGGTGATCGACCGCGCCGTGCAGATGTTCGGCGGCCGCGGCGTGCGCTCCGGCGAGATCGTCGAGCAGCTCTACCGCGAGATACGTGCGTTGCGCATCTATGAAGGCGCGACCGAAGTCCAGAAACTCATTATCGGACGCGACGTCCTGAGAGCCTAGCTGCGGGCGTCCAGTCGCGTCCTGCTACGGGAGTATGAAATGTTCGAAGTCTTGCAGCCGCCCGGTTGGGCCAAGCCGAGCGGTTACGCGAACGGCATCGCCGCCCGCGGCAAGATGATCTTCGTCGCAGGCCAGATCGGCTGGAACGAACAATGCAAGTTCGAGTCCGACGATCTGGTGGATCAGATCGGCCAGACCCTGAAGAACGTCGATGCGGTGGTGCGTGCCGGCGGCGCGGGGCCCGAACACATCGTGTCGATGACGTGGTTCCTGCTCGACCGCAGGGAATATTCGGCGCGCCTGAAGGAAATCGGCGTGGCCTATCGCCGCGTCATGGGCCGGAACTTCCCGGCCATGACGGCGCTGCAGGTATCGGGGCTGATCGAGGATCGCGCCAAGGTCGAAATCCAGGCGATCGCGATGATACCCGACTAAGATGGACTGACAACGCGACGCCGAACACGGCGCCAGTACAGGAGGGCGACATGGCAACGAAAGCTCGTGAAAACCACCGGGAAGACGTGGCCGGGCGGGCCAATGTCGAGGACACGCCGGAACTGCTCGCCTATTACGACGAACTCGAAAGGCTGGAAGCCGGCGCGCTCTGGACGGTCGCGAACAAGATCGAACCCTGGCAGCCCAAATCGTCTTCCGTTCCGGTCTTGTGGCGCTACGAGGACCTCCGCGCGCATGTGTTGCGTTCCGTCGAACTGGTGTCGCCCGAGAAAGCCGGGCGGCGCGTCATCTATCTGAACAATCCCGGCCGGCGCGATCACGCCGCCGCGGTCGGCTGGCTCTATTCCGGCCTGCAGGTCATGCATCCGGGCGAGGTCGCGTCCGCGCACGCCCATTCGGCTTCCGCCCTTCGCTTCATCATGGAAGGCGAGGGCGCCTACACCATCGTCGACGGCCACAAGATGACGCTCGGCGCCAACGACTTCGTGCTGACGCCGAACGGCACGTGGCACGAACACGGCGTCTCCAGCGACGGCACACCCTGCATCTGGCAGGACGGCCTCGACATTCCCCTGGTCAACACGCTCGAAGCCAACTTCTACGTGGTCCATCCGGATCTGCAGCAGAGCGTCGGCTATCCCGTCGACGACATGACGCATACCTGGGGAAGTCCCGGCCTGCGTCCGGCGGGCGCCGAGTGGTCCAAGGGATACTCGCCGCTATTGAAATATGAATGGGGACCGACCTACGAGGCGCTGCAGCGCTACGGCAAGGCCACCGACGGTTCGCTATATGACGGCGTTCTCATGAACTACGTGAATCCGGTGACCGGCGGGCCGGTGATGCAGACCATCGGCGCATCGATGCAGATGCTGCGGCCGGGCGAGAGCACATGCGCGCATCGTCACACCGGCAGTTTCATCTATCAGGTCGCCAAGGGAAGCGGTCACTCGATCATCGACGGCAAGCGCTTCGACTGGAAGGAACGCGACATCTTCTGCGTTCCGTCATGGGCCTGGCATGAGCATGTCAATGCCTCCGCAAGCGAGGACGCCTGCATCTTCACCTTCAACGACCTGCCGGTCATGCACGCGCTCGGGCTCTACCGCGAGGAAGCCTTTGGCGACAATGGCGGCCGCCAGCCCCTCGTAGCCTAATAAGGAGAGAAACCGTGCGTCTCGTTACCTACCGCAGCACCGTTGAGGCTGCTGCCCGTCTTGGTGCGATTGTCGACGACCTCGTCGTGGACGTCGAGGAGGCCGGCCACCATGCTGGAATTTCCCTTCCGTCATCGATGCTTGACTTCATCGATCTCGGGCCGCCCGCGCTGGCGGCGCTCAAGAAGATCTTGAACGAGGGCAGGGACCATTGGCCTGTGGGCGCCGCATTGCCGCTGGCGAATGCCAGGCTGCTGGCGCCGATCCCGCGTCCGCGCAAGAACATTTTTGGCATCGGTCTCAATTATGTCGAGCACGTCGCGGAATCGTCCCGTGCCCTCGACACGGCAAAGGACCTGCCCAAGCAGCCCATCATCTTCTCGAAGCCCCCGACCAGCGTCATCGGGCCGGACGAGGCCATTCATCACAACAAGGCCATCACGCAGCAACTCGACTGGGAAGTCGAGCTTGCGGTCGTGATGGGGCGAACTGCGCGACGGGTGTCGGAGGCGGACGCGCTCGGCTTCGTGTTCGGCTACAGCGTGATGATCGACGTCAGCGCCCGCGACAATCGCCGCGCCGGCCAATGGATCTACTCCAAGGGACAGGACACCTACGCGCCGTTCGGGCCGTGCATCGTCACGGCGGATGAGATCACCGATCCGCACGCGCTCGATCTCTGGCTGACAGTGAACGGCGTCGAGAAGCAGCGCTCCAACACGCGCCATATGCTGTTCAAGGTACCGCTCCTGATCGCTGATATTTCAGCCGCGATGACGCTTGAGCCGGGAGACATCATCGCGACGGGCACGCCCGAAGGCGTCGGCGCCGGGCGCTCTCCGCAGGAATGGCTGTGGCCGGGCGACGTGGTGGAAGCGGAAGTCACGGGCATCGGCCGGCTGCGCCATCCGGTGGTCGCGATCTGAGAGGCCGGCATGATCTTCGACATGGAGACGCTGGAGGCGCAGAACCGCTACAAGATTCTGACGGCCACGGTGACGCCGCGGCCGATCGCCTGGATCACCACGCTCTCTGCGAGCGGCGTGATCAACGCCGCGCCGTTCAGCTTCTTCAACGTGATGGGGCATGAGCCGCCCACCGTCGCGATCGGACTTCTGGCAGGCTCGGAGCGGTTCAAGGACACGGCGGCGAATATTCTCGATACCGGGGAGTTCGTCGTGAACCTGGTCGCCGAGAGCAACGCCGAGGCCATGAACGTCACCTGCATCGACGCGCCGCCCGAGATCGACGAGCTGACGCTGGCCGGACTGACGCCGGCTGCCTCGCAGGCGGTGCGCCCGCCGCGCATTGCGGAATCGCCGGTGTCGTTCGAATGCCGGGTACTCACGTCGCTGGTGACGGGGCCGCGGCAGACCGCCGTCATCGGCCGCGTGGTCCGCGCCCATGTCGATGATGCGGTGATTTTGGACAAGGAGCGCTGTCACATCGACACCCAGGCGCTGCGCCTGATCGCCCGCATGCACGGCAGCGGCTGGTATGCGCGCTCCACCGACCTGTTCCAGATCGATCGACCGACCTGGGCGGGGTGGCAGGAGAACAACGTCAAGGCGAAACCGGCGTAGCGGGATCTGAAGCGGAGGACATCTTGAAGATTGCAGTGTTGGGTGGTGGCAACGGTTCGTTCGCGGCAGCCGGCGACTTCGCCTTGGCCGGTCATGAAGTCCGGCTGTGGCGGCGAAATCCTGGAGATGTCGAGGCGCATCGCGCGCAGGGCGGTACGATAACGGTCATCGATCGATCGGGGCGCCGTGATGCCAGGCTCGCGACAATCACGTCGTCGATCGCGGAAGCCATCGACGCCGCCGATCTCGTGCTGTGTCCGGCGCCGGCTTTCGCGCAGCCCGCGATCGCCGATCTCGCCGCACCGCATCTGCGCGATGGCCAAGTGGTGTTTCTGCCGCCCGGCACGTTCGGCTCCTACATCTTTGCCCGCGCCGCGCGGGATGCTGGCAACAGGGCCGAGATCGCAACTGCAGAGACCGGGACCCTGCCATGGCTGGCGCGCAAGCAAGGTCCTTATGCGGTCCGCATCTCAGGCCGAGGAACGCGATTGCCGACCGGCGTGTTTCCATTGCGCCTCGCACCGTATGCGCTTGATGTGATCGAACGCGCGTTTCCGAATGCTATCGAGCCATGCGGCGATGCGCTCTCGGGCGCGCTGATGAACGCCGGTCCGATCATTCATCCGCCGCTGATCACCATGAACGCCGGTCCGATCGAACATTTCGACAAATGGGACATCCACAAGGAAGGAACCCAGCCGGCGATCCGCCGCGTGACGGACGCGCTCGATGCCGAGCGCATCTCCATCCGCAAGGCGTTCGGCTATGGCGGGCCTCATTTTCCGCTAGCGGACCATTATTCGAAGGACGGCGAACCCTGGATGTATGCGCGCGATGCGCATGACCAGCTCACCGATTCCGGCGATTGGTCCGAACGCCTCATCCTCGTCGAGCACCGCTACATGCTGGAGGATCTGCGTCTTGGCCTGTCGTTCCTCGCATCCGTGGCGGGTCTCGCAGGCGTGCAAACGCCGCTCGTGAAGGCATTCTTGGCGATCGGCTCCGCCATCACGGGGCAGGATTTCGCTGTGACGGGCCGGACGTTGTCGTCGCTCGGCCTCGGCGATTTCGACCGCGCCGCGTTGCAAAATCTTCTCGTCGAGGGTTTCCGATGAGGCCGGTCATCGGATGCCTCGGCGCCGGCCGAATGGGCCGCGGCATTGCGGTCGTATTCGCGTTCGCCGGCCACCGGGTTGTCGTCGTCGACTTCAAGGAACGGGAACCTTCAGCATTTGAGGCGCTTGCAGCCGAAGCCAAGGCGGAAATCCGCTCGACGCTTGAGATCCTCTCGCGCATCGATCTGCTCCCGGCACACCTTGTGCCCACAATCGCCGAACGGATCACGATTGTGCCTCGGCAGGAGGCGGGTGCGGCGTTGCCGAGCTGCGATGTCGTCTTCGAAGGAATGCCGGAGATCCTCAGCTTGAAGCAGGCGGCGCTGGCCGAGGCTTCGCGGCTGGCCGGCGCAAGCCCGATCATCGCTTCGACCACGTCGACGATATTGGTCGACGATCTCGCGGGATCGATCGAAGATCCCGGCCGCTTCCTCAATGCGCACTGGCTCAATCCGGCCTATCTGGTGCCGCTGATCGAATTGTCGCCGGGACGGCTCACCGCGCCGGAGGTCACGGAGCGGATGAAGACGTTGCTCGAAGGTATCGGCAAAGTGCCGGTCGTCTGCGCGGCGCGGCCGGGCTTCATCGTTCCCAGAATCCAGTCGCTGGCGATGAACGAGGCCGCCCGCATGGTGGAGGAAGGCGTCGCCTCGGCGGAGGATATCGACAAGGCCGTGATCTATGGCTTTGGATTTCGCTTCGCGGTGCTCGGCCTGCTCGAGTTCATCGACTGGGGCGGCGGCGATATCCTGCATCATGCCAGCCGCTATCTGGTCGAGGCGTTGGGCGACGGCCGTTACGCCGCACCTGACATCATCGCAACGAATATGCGCGAAGGGCGCATCGGCATGAAGACCGGCCAGGGATTCATGAACTATGAAGGCGTCGATCTGGCCGCCTATCGCGAGAAGCGGCTTGCGGCCTTTGCCTCGGCGCTGCGGGCCATGGGTCTGGCGCGCGAGCCCGTCGCTTGATGCGGTCGCCGTCGCGCGTCAGTGGCCGCCCAGATAGGCTGCGATCAGTTTCGGATCGTGGATCAGGGTGTCCGCCGGACCGGACTGGATGATTTCGCCGGTCTCCAGCACATAGCCGTAATCCGCGGTCTCCAGCGCGGCGCGGGCGTTCTGCTCGACGAGAAGTACCGACACGCCGAGGCTCCGCAGCGAGGCGATGGTGCGGAAGATTTCGCGGACGATGAGCGGCGCCAGGCCGAGACTGGGCTCATCCAGCACGAGGAGTTTCGGCTTCGCCATCAGCGCGCGGCCGAGCGCCAGCATCTGTCGCTCGCCGCCAGATAGCGTGCCGGCGGCCTGCTTGCTGCGCTCCTTCAGCCGCGGGAAGCGGTCGAACACGTCGTCGAGGCTTTTGCGCGTCGTCGAGCGGTCGCGCAGGCTGTAGGTGCCGAGCAGCAGGTTGTCGGCGACCGACATGTCGGCAAAAAGCTCGCGCTTTTCGGGCACGAGGCAGAGGCCGCGTTCGACGCGGCCCTCGACGTCGATCCGCGCGAGGTCGGCGCCTTGAAACACCATCCGCCCCGTGGACTTCAGCAGACCGATGGCGGCCATCAGAAGGGTAGTCTTGCCGGCGCCGTTCGGGCCGATCACGGTCACGATCTGCCCTTCTTCGACCGACAGCGAGACATTGCGTACCGCCTCCACCTTGCCGTAGCCGACCGACACATCCTCGATCGAGAACATCTGTGTCACGCGACACCTCCGAGATAGGCTTCCTGGACGCGGGCGTCGCTGCGGATCGCCGCCGGTTCGCCTTCGCAGAGCTTTGAGCCGAAATCGAGCACGACGATGCGGTCGACGAGCGACATCACGAACTCCATGTCGTGCTCGACGAGCAGGATGGTCAGGTGATCCGCGCGCAGCGACCGCAGCAGTTCGGCGAGCTTGAGCTTCTCCTGACGCCGCAGGCCGGCCGCCGGCTCGTCGAGCACGAGCAGCGTCGGATCGGCGGCGAGCGCGCGGGCGATTTCAAGCACGCGCTGATTGCCGAGCGGCAGGTTGCCGGCGAGCTCGAACGGCTTGTCGCCAAGGCCCACCCGTTCGAGCTGCTGCAGCGCTTCGTAGCGGGCGCTTGCCTCTTCCGCCTGGTTGAGGCGCAGGGCGCCGGCGAGAAGACCGGTTTTGGTGCGCGAATAGGTGCCGAGCAGCACATTGTCGAGCAGCGTCATGCGCGGGCGCAGCTTGACGTGCTGGAAGGTGCGGGAGATTCCGGCGCGGGCGATGTGGAATTGCTGGTCGCGCGTGATCGAGCGGCCCGCGAATGCGATCTCGCCGCTGTTGGCGCGCAGCGCCCCCGTGAGCAGGTTGAACATCGTGGTCTTGCCGGCGCCGTTGGGCCCGATCAGCCCGAGAATTTCGCCAGACTTCACGTCGAAGCTGACATTGTTGACGGCGACGAGGCCGCCAAATCGCCGCTGCGCATCGCTCACTTTAAGAAGGAGCGTGCCGGGCGGCGGCTGCTCGCGGCGCGGCAGCGCCGTCGCCGCCTGCGGACGGGACTGCTTCAGGTCGGGGAGAAAACCTGCGAGGAACGGGACGATGCCCTGCCGGGCGCGCTGCAGGAACAGGATGAACAGCGCCGAGAACGCCACGATCTCGAGCTGACCGGAGGCACCTTTTGCGATCAGCGGGAGGTAGTCCTGCACGCTGTTCTTCAGGAGCGTGACGATTGCCGCACCGACCACGCCGCCTAAAATGCTGCCGGCGCCGCCGACCATCGCCATCATCAGATATTCGATGCCCATGGCCGCTTCGAACGGTCCGGGGCTGACGAAACGGCCGAGATGGGCATAGAGCCATCCGGACAGCGAGCCAAGGAACGCAGCGATGACGAATGTCGCCAGCTTGATCTGGAACGCGCTGATTCCGAGGCTTTCGACCAGCGTATTGCCGCCGCGAAGCGCGCGCATCGCGCGGCCGATGCGGGAGTCGAGCAGGTTGTAGCAGACGAAAAGAACCGCCACGACAATCGCCCAGATCAGGAAATAGATCTGCCGGCTCTCGACCAAGGCGAGCGGACCGATCGAAATCGGCGGAATGCCCGAGATGCCGTTATGTTGACCGAGTCCATCGATGTTGCCGAACAGGAATGCAATCGCCAGTCCCCAGGCGACCGTACTCAATGACAGGAAGTGGCCGCCCAGGCGCAGCGTCACGAAGCCCAGGATCGCGGCGATGCTGCAGGTCAGGACGACGGCCAGCACCAGTCCGAGCCATGGCGAATAGCCGTTCACCGCCGTGACCCAGGCGGTTGAGTAGGCTGCGACGCCGACGAAGGCCGCCTGGCCGAACGAGACAATGCCGCCGACGCCGGTCAGCAGCGCGAGCCCGATTGCCGCAAGCGCGTAGATGCCGATGTAGTTCAGCAAGGTGATGCTGAACGGATTGAGCACGAAGGGCGCGGCCACGAGGCAGGCGATCGCCGCGGCAATGATGAGACGGATCTGCTGCAGTGTCATTCCTCGACTTCCTCTTCGGAATGCTGCGAGGCGAGCGAGCGCCAGAGCAGGACGGGGATCAGCAGCGAGAACACGATGACGTCCTTCAAGGTGCTGCTCTGGAACGAAGCGAAGCTCTCGATGATGCCGACGCCGAATGCGCCGAGCGCCGCGCCTGGATAGCTGGCCATGCCGCCGACGATGGCGCCGACAAAGGCCTTCAGGCCGAGCAGGAATCCGGAGTCGTAGAAGATGGTGTTCACAGGCGCGATCAGGATGCCGGAGACGCCGGCCATCAGCGACCCCAGCAGGTAGGCGATGGTTCCGGCGCGCGCCGGGCGGATTCCCATCAGCCGGGCGCCGGTCCGATTCAGGGCAGTTGCGCGCAGCGCCTTGCCGATCAGCGTGAAGTCGAAAAACAGAAACAGCAGGCCGCTGAACACCAGCGCCGCGGCGAGGATCAGCACCGTCTGTCCGGAGACGTGAACGCCGGCGATCTCTATCGCCATCGACGTCAGCGGCTCGGTCCTGACGCCTTCGGGGCCGAAGAACAGCAGGCCAAGTCCGACCAGCGCGAAGTGAAGCGCGACCGAGACCGTCAGCAGTAACAGAACCGAGGCGTCCGCGATCGGGCGGAACACGATCCTGTCCAAAAGTGGCGAGATCGGCATGATCAAGAGCAGCGCCAGCACGATCCGGACCGGCATCGGCGGGTTGAAGCGCATCGTCAGCCAGACGATCCCGACGACAATCAAGGGCAACACGAGATAGCCGAGGACGGCCTTCGGCACCGCGCGAAACTCGCCGGCGCGCGCCAGCGAGACGACCTCCATAGCGCTGGCCATGCAGGCCAGCACGACGACAAGCCCGACTGTTCCGGGAAGCTGCTTGGCGTCGAGCGCCGCCAGTGTCAGCGCCGTGAAGGCCGCGATGTCGCCGAACGGAATGAAGATCACCCGCGTTACGGTGAAGATCAGCACTGTGCCGATCGCCACCAGGGCGTAGACCGCCCCGGTGGCTATTCCGTCGATTGCAAGGATCGCTGCGATATCTGCCGTCATGCCGTCGGCCGTCCTTCCGTGTTACGCCTCGACTTCGCTCAGGGCTGGTAGGTCCAGGCGCCGTTGTTCAGGCGGACGATCACCAGCGCGCGCTCGTCCACGCCGTGATAGGCGCCGGCCTTGAAGTTGTAGACCGCGTGCACGCCCGAGAGCTCCTTGGTGTTGAGGATCTCATCGCGCAAAGCTTTTCGGAATTCGACGGTGCCGGGTTTCGCGGTCTTCAGCGCACGCTCGGCGGCAGAGGTGAAGATCCTCCAGCCGTCGAAGGAGTAGGCCGAGAAACCGTCTGTGGTCGGGACATTGTTGGCCTTCAGGAAGGCGGCGCGGAACTCGAGCGCGAGCTTCTTGGCGAAATGGTTGTCGGGAAGCTGCTCGGCCACGATGACCGGACCGGCGGAGACCTGAATGCCTTCCGCGGCCTTGCCGCCGACGCGCACGAAATCGGGATTGACCAGCGCGACCGTGCCGTAGGTCTTGCCCTTGAAGCCACGCTCGCCGAGCGCGAGCAGCGGCAGCGCGCCTTGCGTGCCCGATCCGCCGATCAGCACGGCGTCCGGACGCACCGCGAGAACTTTAAGGATCTGGCCCGTGACCGACGTATCGACGCGCGCATAACGCTCGTTGGTCAGCACCTTGATGCCGTCCTCGGTTTCAACCGCCTTGGCGCCGTTGTAGACGAGATCGCCCCAAGCGTCGGAGAAGCCGATATAGCCGATGTTTTTCATGGCATCGCGCTTCATGCGATCGGCGACGACCTTGACCAGCAGCGAGGCGGGCTGTGGAACGGAAATGCCCCATTGATCCGCGGGGTTGGGTTGTCCGATCACCGGGGAGACCGCGATCATCGGCACCTTCAGTTCGGTCGCGACCGCCATCATGGCGATGGTCGACGGGGCGGTCGCGGTGCCGATCAGGAGATCGACCTTCTCTTCTTCAATGAGCTTGCGCGCGTTGCGGGTTGCGGCGGAGGGATCGGAGCCGTCGTCGAGCTGGATCAGCTTGATCTTCTCGCCGTTGACCTCGTTCTTGTATTCCATGGCGGCCTGGATGCCGCGGCCGTACGGGATGCCGATCGAGGAGCCGGGTCCACTGAGCGACGTCACGAATCCGATCGTGATGTCGGCCTGTGCGGTCGAGGCCGCCACGAGGCCGCCGATGAGTGCAGTCAAACTCAACATCTTGCGCATTGCATTCCCCTTGGTTGAAAACAGCCGCGACCTGAGCGAGATGTCAGCATGGATCGAGGTCGGACCAGCACGATCGATGCCGCAGTTGTCGCCGAAACCCGGCGCAGGCATGGTCCCCGCGTCGGCATGGGAGTTATGAAATGAGCGCTACCAGAACCGGTTCCAACGTCGAGCGTCGCTTCGTCACGACGCGTCTCGGCCGCATCCACGTCGCCGTGGCGGGAACCGGTTTTCCCGTCCTGCTGTTGCATCAGACGCCGCGCTCGTGGGACGAGTACCGCGATGTGTTGCCGCTGCTCGGCCGCGATTTCCGCGCCATCGCGATGGACACGCTCGGCTTCGGGGACTCCGATTCCCCTGCCGGCGATCCCTCGATTGAGCTGTGGGCACAAGGTGCGTTCGCGCTGCTCGATGCGCTGGAAGAACCGCGCGCCGCCATCGTGGGCCATCATACCGGTGCGGCGATTGCGGTGGAAATGGCAGCATCGGCGCCTGCGCGCGTGAGCGCGCTGGTTCTGTCGGCCTGTCCTTTCGTCGACGCGGCGCGCCGCGCCAAACACGAGGGCATGCGCGTCATCGACGATGTGGAAGCGCGTACCGACGGCGCCCATCTCACTGAGCTCTGGGCGCGCCGGCAGCCCTTCTATCCTGTTGATGATATCGATCTGCTGCAGCGCTTCATGATCGACGCCTTGCGGGCCGGCGAGATGGCGGCGGAAGGGCATCGGGTGGTGAATCGCTATCGGATGGAGGACCGTTTGGGGCAGATCTACTGTCCCACGCTGGTCGTTGCTCCGACGGGCGATCCGCACGTTCATCCGGTGGCTCCGAAGGTCGCTGGAGCTATCGAGGGCAGCATCTTGCGCGAACTCTCAGGAGGCATGGTGCCGCTTCCCGATCAGATGCCGGAGGCTTTTGCCGGCCTCGTTGGTGATTTCATTGCCATTCAGATGGCCAAGACCTGAAACGGCGGGACCAACCGCGGCGAATGCGAACCCGCCCGTAGCACCCGCTGTCCCGAGGTCGATGATCTCAGCCACGATTGAAGAGCCTTTATCAACGCAACCATCAACGCGACGTGCGTCTGCACGGCGCTCACTCCCTGTCAATTGTTTAAAGCCTAAAGTATTTCTCGACCGCAGGTCAATACGCCAGATTCGCGTCCCGCGGAAAAAGTTTGCGGCGCTGCGAGCGGCCGCGAGAGCTGAATTCGCTTATGCAAAAGGGTGAGGCGCTATCTGCCTGTCCTTTCGGCAAACCGATCCTGTCGTGCGCAGCGTGCGCCGGCGCGCCGTTCAATTGACGTCAAAATTATTTTGTGGTTGAAATATTTCGGTCGATGGGATGGCGTCACTCTACAGCGCGCCTCCGCAACGACAGGCTTGTGCGTGTCGTCACCCTCCATGATCGCGGAGGTTCGAGGCTCGGCACGGTTCGCCGGTGAACAGGATATCCGCTGTGCGCATCTTCTGGCAGAGCTTCGTCGACCAGGCTACGAGCGCGCCCTACATGGCGCGGCTTGCGGCCTATCTGAACGAGATCGCGGCGCCCGGCGCCAGCGTCCATGTCGAGGGCATCACGCCTGCCGATCGCGACTTCGGCCGCCTCAGCGAATTTCGTTGCGCGATCCAGGCGGTCGACAACGGCCTCACGGCGCAGGAGAGCGGCTTCGACGCCTATGTCATGGGCCACTTCCAGGATCCGGGATTATACGAACTGCGCTCGGCGCTCACGATTCCGGTGGTCGGGACAGGCGAGGCGACGCTGCTCGCGGCCTCGCAGCTTGGGCGGCGGCTCGGCCTCGTCACGCTCGATTCAGCCTTCGAGGTCTGGCATTACGAGCAGGCCGATCGTTACGGGCTTTCCGGCCGCGTCGAGCACGTCACCGGTATGGGCTGTCGTCCGGAGGATTTCAGCGCCGCGTTTGCAGGAGATACGGCGGCGAAAGCGCGCATGCTGACCGACTTCGCGGCTTGCGCCCAGCCACTCGTCGATCGGGGCGCTGATGTCATCATTCCGGCCGGCGTGTTGCCCGGTCTCCTCATCGCGAGCGAGCATGGCTTCAAGATCGGGCATGCGCCCGTGGTCAACTGTGCGGCAGTGGCGTTGAAGAGCGCCGAGATGTGGGTGCAGTTGCGGCGCCTCAACGGCACTGAGCCGAGCCGGGGGCCGAGCTTCGCGCTGGCCAACGACCGCGCCCGCCAGGATTTTCGCGCCACCGTGGCGCGTGCGCAAGCCGACAAACCGAAGAGCCCCTGAGGACAAGACATGCTGCAGCCAGACAAGATTCTGTATGAAGCCGAAGTGACCGCGACCGGCGGGCGCGACGGCAAGGCCGCGAGCGAGGACGGTCTTTTGTCGGTGTCATTGTCGCTGCCGAAATCACTGGGCGGTCCGGGCGGACCGGGAACCAATCCGGAGCAGCTTTTTGCCGCCGGTTATGCCGCGTGCTTTCTCGGTGCGGTGAAGCTGGTCGCGCGCACACGGAAGATCACGCCGTCGGCGGAGCCGACCGTCACCGCCAAAGTCGGCATGGGGCCGGTCGCGGTCGGCTACGCGCTCACCGTCGAGCTCAAGGTGCTGCTTCCCGGACTGGAGAAATCTGTCGCCGAGGAAGTCGTTGCCGGCGCCCACGAACGCTGCCCTTATTCCAACGCAACGCGCGGCAATATCGACGTCAAATTGACCGTGCTCTGAACGGCTCACAGGAACTCTGCAGTCCGATGCAAAACTCCATCCGAACACCTTATGATCGGGTCGTGATGGCAGTTCCGGTGACGATTCCCTATGTGCGCTACTCGATCGAGAGCGCGCAGTGGTGGATCGGTCGCGCGCTGAAGGCGCTGGTCGATGGGGCCGGAATCACGCCACGCGACATCGACGGGTTCTGTGTTTCGAGTTTCACGGCGGGGCTCGATAGCGGGATCAGCCTCACCCAGCATTTCGGCCTTTGCGTGCGGTGGATCGACACCATTCCACTCGGGGGCGCGAGCGCGATTGCTGCACTCCGCCGCGCCGCGCGGGCTGTGCAGGCGGGCGACGCCCGCATCGTGGCTTGCGTCGCTGGCGACACCAACCACGTCGATTCCTTCCGTTACACGCTGGAGAATTTCTCGCGCTTCAATCAGGATGCCGTCTATCCCTACGGTGCCGGCGGCGCCAATGCGAGCTTTGCGCTGATCGCGCGTAACTACATGCGCACGTTCGGCGCGCGGCGCGAAGACTTTGGCAAGATCGCAGTCGCCCAACGCAGCAACGCGTTGCGTTATCCTCATGCGCTGATGAAAGCGCCGCTGACCATCGAGCAGTACATGTCGGCGCGGCCGATCGCCGATCCGATCCATTTGTTCGACTGCGTGATGCCGTGCGCCGGCGCGGAGGCGTTCCTGGTGATGAGCGAGGACGTCGCCGCTTCCCTGAAACTGCCTGCCGCCAAAATTCTCTCGACGATCGAGCGCCACAATGCGTTCGGCGACGATCCCGTTCAGGTGCGGGGCGGATGGGCGATGGACGTCGACGAACTCTATGCGATGGCCGGCGTCAAGCCCGATGATCTCGACTTCGTCCAGACCTACGACGATTACCCCGTGATCTCGATGATGCAGTTCGAGGACCTCGGCTTCTGCCGCAAGGGCGAAGGGCCGGACTTCGTGCGGCAGCATGATCTCACGATCGACGGCAGCTTCCCGCACAACACCTCCGGCGGCCAGTTATCGGTCGGGCAGGCGGGGGCGGGCGGCGCCTATCTCGGGGTAGTCGAGGCGATGCGGCAGGTGCTCGGGCAGGCCGGTCCGACGCAGGTTAGGGATGCGCGCATCGGGTTGGCGTCGGGCTTCGGAATGATCAACTATGATCGCGGCCTCGCCTCGGGCGCGGCGATCCTCGCGGGACCAGGCGCATGATCGAACCGATCATAAAACCGCGCCGGAAGAATCCGTTGCAGCGGACGCGGCTGCCGACGTCGCCGCCACGCGCTCGCAGCCGCGCCTCGCACGGTTTTACGCGGGCTGCTTCCGAAGGGCGCTTCATGCTGCAGCGCTGCGGCGCCTGCGGGACGTTCTGCTATCCGGCGCGCGATGCGTGCCCTACGTGCCTTTCCGCCGATCTCGTCTTCGCTGACGCGCCGCGGCGTGGCACGCTGTTGTCCGAAACCACGCTGCACATCCCGGCCGACGTGCATTTTCGCGAGCGTGCGCCATGGCGCGTCGGGTTGGTCGCGATGGAATGCGGACCAAAACTTGTGACGCACCTGCATGCTGATTGCGAAGAGGGGCGGCCGGTCGTGATGTCGTTTCAATTGGACAAGAGCGGGCAGGCGGTAGCCTTCGCGCATCCCGAACGGGAGACCCCCAACATGGCGGACGACAGGCAGTGGCGTGAGATGACAGCCGATCCGAAGTTCCGGCGCGTTCTGGTGACGAACGGGCGGAGCATCGTCGGTCAGGAAGCGGTGGCCGCGCTGAAGGCGGCGGGTGCATCGATCGTGTTCGTCGGTGTCGCCGAACCGTGGAAGCCGTTCCGCGGCGAGGATGCATTGCGCGCGCTGGAGGGTGTTCAGATCGTACCGCTCGATATCGGCGACGAGAAGTCGGTCGCGGACCTTGCGGCCGATATCGGCGGCAAGGTCGATATTCTCGTGAACACCACCGAACATGTCCGCGCCGGCGGGCTGCTCGATCGTCAAGGCACCAGCGTGATGCGCGACGAGATCGACCAGAGCTATCTCGGCTTCGTGCATCTGGCGCAGGCGTTCGGGCCGGCGATGCGGATGCGGGGCTCCGATGGCGTCAACAGTGCGGCGGCCTGGGTCAATATCCTGTCGGTCTATGCGCTCGCAAACTGGCCAATGTTCGGCGCGTATTCTGCATCGCAGGCCGCCTGTCTGTCGCTGTCGCATTCCTTGCGGGCGGAGCTTCGGCCCGGCGGCGTCAAGGTTGTGAACGTGTTTACGGGGCCGCTCGATATCGAATGGTTCCAGACGGTGCCGCCGCCGAAGGTCGCGCCTCGGGCGGTCGCGGCCGCGATCGTGTCGGCGCTCAAGCGCGGACTGGAAGATGTGTTCGTGGGCGATGTTGCCGAAGACATTCGCCAGCGCCTTGCGGCTAATCCCAAGGCGGTCGAACGTGAACTCGGGGCATAGGCGGATTTGCTTAGAAACGGGAGAGGCGCAATGGACAGCAATGGTCTCATGCAATTTGCCGGCGCGGTTGCATCCGGCGCGGTGCGCGTCGTCGATCTGACGTTTACGCTCAGCCCGGACTTCCCGGTCATTGTGCTGCCACCCGAATTCGGCCAGGCCGCGCCGGTGCGCATCCAGCAGATTTCGCGCTACGACGCGAGTGGTCCTGCCTGGTACTGGAACAACCTGACTTTTGGCGAGCACACCGGCACGCATTTCGACGCGCCGATCCACTGGTTCACCGGCAAAGATTTGCCGAACAATTCGGTCGACACGCTGCCGGTGCGCGACATGATCGCGTCGGCCTGCGTGATCGATTGCTCGGCGCAAGCTGCAAAGGATGCGGATTTCCTGCTGACGATTCCGGTCGTCGAGGCCTGGGAAAAAAGCCACGGGCGGATTCCGGAACGGCATTGGGTGCTGCTCCGCACCGACTGGTCGAAGAAAGGCTGGCGCGACTACGCCAACCTGAAGGACGACGGCGCGCATACGCCGGGGCCGGACGCCGCCGTGATGCGCTGGCTGGTCGAGGAGCGCGGTGTCATCGGCTTCGGCACCGAGACCATCGGGACGGATGCCGGCCAGGCCGGTCATCTCGAGCCGCCCTATCCGGCGCACCATTTCCTGCACGGCGGCGGGCGCTACGGCCTGCAATGCTTGTGCAATCTCGATCAGCTGCCGCCAACCGGTGCTGTGATCGTGGCCGCGCCGCTCAAGATCCAGAACGGCTCCGGCAGTCCGCTACGCGTTCTTGCGCTGGTGCCAACGCAGGGTTGAGCCTCCTCTCCACATCAAGTGAAATTATGAAAAACAAAAAGACATTGTTGATCGGCGCAGCCGTTCTGCTCGGTGCGATCGCGCCGGCCCATGCCGAAATCCTAGTCGGTTTCGTCACCGGCCTGAGCGGGCCGGTGTCCTCGATCGGCGTGCCGAACGCCAAGGGATTGGCCGCTGGCCAGGCCTATATCGGTGAGATCGACGGTGAAAAAGTCCGCGTCATCCAGCTCGACGACGGCTCGGACCCGGCTGCGTCGACACGCAACGCCCGCAAGCTGGTCGAGCAGGAAAAGGTCGACTTCCTGATCGGCACCTCAGGCGCGCCGCAGACGCTGGCGATGGCCACCGCGGCCATCGAGATGAAGGTGCCGATGGTGGCGGTCTCGCCGATCGCGCCGGTGCCGGCGGGAGAGGGCGGGCCGTGGGTGGTGCAAACGCCGCAGCCGACGCCGCTTCTCGTTCAGGGCATCGTCGATCACATGAAGAGCCGCAACTTGAAGACGGTGGCGTTCATCGGCTTTTCCGACGCGTTCGGCGACCTGATGTACAACTCGCTGCTGCAAGCCGCCGAGAAGGCTGACATCAAGGTGATTGCCAACGAGCGCTATGCGCGTTCCGACAACTCGGTTACCGCGCAGGTGCTGCGTGCGGTCTCCGCGCGGCCCGATGCGATCATGCTGGGCGGGACTGGAACGCCGGGTGCGCTGCCCGTGATCGCGTTGGCCGAGCGTGGTTACAAGGGGCCGCTCTACGGCAATCACGGCATGATCAGCGCGGACTTCCTGCGGCTTGCCGGCAAGTCCGCCGAGGGCATCATCTGCCCGACCGGGCCGGTGACGGCGGGCGAACAGCTTCTTGAGAGCAATCCGATCCGCAAGGTGGTTCTCGCCTTCCGTGCGGCCTATGAGAAGGCCAATGGCGAGGCGCCGGCCGATGCGTTCTCGCCCTATGCCTTCGATGGCTGGCTGGTATTCATGGATGCCGCCATACGCGCAAAGGCGACGGGTGCGGCGCCCGGAACGCCGGCGTTCCGCAACGCGCTGCGCGAGGCGCTGTTCACGACCAAGGATGTCGTGGGCGCGCACGGCATCTACACCTACACGCCGGCCGACCGCCACGGCGTCGACAGCCGCGCGCGGATCCTGGTCCAGATTGAAAACGGGAAATACAAGCTGCTGCCGTAACGGCAGCCGGCCACCTCGCTCAGGCGTGGCGCAACTTCGCCTTGAGCGCGCGCATGTCGATCGCGCGCTTGTCGCTGACGGACGCAGCAGCGAGCGTCTTGATCTCGCCCCGGGCGAGCTTGCGCGTCGACGACAGCGGCAGTTCGTCGACGATGGCGACGTAGCCGGGCACCTTGTGATAGGCGAGGCGCTCGGCGCAGGTCTTGACGATCGAGGCCGCGAGCGCATCGGCGTCATCGACTTGAGCGTTCGGCACGATGAACGCAAAGACCTCCTCGCCGCGAATGTCGTCGGGTACGGGGGTCACCGCGCAGCCGCCGATGCGCGTATCCATGTACAGCGCGCTTTCGACCTCGAGCACGCCGATGTTCTCGCCGCTGCGTCGCACGATGGTCTTCTTGCGATCGAAGAAATACATCAACCCGTCTTCATCGGCGAAGACGAGGTCTCCTGTGTGGAACCAGCCGTTCTGCCAAGCGGCTTCGGTAGCTTCTTCATCTTTCAGATAGCCGCTGAAGAAGCCGGCTCTAGTATCATCGCCCTTGGCGCGGACCAGCAATTCGCCCGGTTTCCCAGGCGCGACATCGGCGCCCTGATCGTCAACGAGGCGATACTCCATGCCTTCCGATGGCCGCCCGACGCAACGCGCGCCAAACCCCGCCGGTTCGCGCGCGGTGGTGGTAGCCGCCGCACCGCCGGTCTCGGTCATCGCCCAGGCCTCGACGATCGGGATGCGGTAGCGCTCCTCGAAGGTGGCGCGGTGGCGGACATCGACGCCGGGCGCAAAGGCGAAGCGCACGCGGTGCTGCCGTTCGACCTCGGTCACCGGCAGTTGAAGCAGAATGGCCGGGATGACGCCGAGACAATGCACGACGGTCGCGCCGCTGTCGGCCACGCACTGCCACCAGCGGTTGGCATGAAAGCGGTCGAGCGGAACCACGGCGCCGCCGAGCACCATCATGCCGACCGCACTGCAGCCGAGCGCGTTCATGTGAAACATCGGCAGCGGCGTCAGGTTGATCTCGCGGTCCGGCTGCAGTTCGGCCACGCCGCCCTGCGCGAGGTACCAGTCGGCGACCTGCAGGAAATAGCGGTTCGAGAGCATGCAGCCCTTTGGCTTGCCGGTGCTGCCGGAGGTGAACAGCAGCGCGCATTCATCGTTGAAGTCAGGGCTTTGGGCGGCGACGTTCGCCTGACACGGCGGGATGCGGCTGTCGGTATCGATCAGGCGGGCGCGTCCGAGCGCCGCCCCCTTCGTCACCTGCATGCGATCCGGCGTTGCTACCAGCAGGTCGGCTTGTGACAACTCAAGCTGGAAGGACAATTCGTCGGGCCGGACATCGGGATTGATCGGAACGATCGAAACCCCGAGCGCATTGAGCGCGAGCCAGTGCAAAAAGAAGACCGGGCGATTTTCAAGCAACAACGCAACCCGCGCCCCGCGTCCATAGCCGGCGGCTGCGTATTCGGCGCGCAGCCGGTCAACCTCGGTCTTGAACGCGCCGTATTCGATCTTGAATCCTTCCGGCGCGTAGGGCAGTCCCGCGCTTGCGGGCGCCAGCAGGAATGGCGCGTCCGGCCGCCTCGCGGCCGTGGCTGCGAAGGCATCGGATGGCGATCGATACGGAGTGTCGAGGCTCATTGCGGACATAGCTCCTGTTCGTGCCTCCAGCCGCCGCAAGGGATGGCCGCCGGAACCCGCCCGCAGCCCTTGCTGCGGCGGCAGCTTTCGTGAATACTTTAAGCCTAAACTATCTTGCTGGCCAAGTACGATCTATCGCAGATCAGCCCGGCGAAACCCCAGGAGGCGCGTGTGCAGGCAGGTGATAGCAGCGCGGCCAGGCAGCCGATCTGGTCGCAGGCGGCTGAACGCTTCCCGCCGGCCGACCGGGTTCTCTCGACCATTCTGACGCGGCAGGCCGCGCAATATCGCGACCGCACGCTGTTCGTCTTCGGCGAAACACGATGGAGCTATGCCGAGACGGCCGCGATCGCCGCCGCATCGGCCGCCCGACTGATGCGGGCAGGAATTCAGGCCGGCGACCGGGTCGCGCTGATGTGCTCGAACCGGCCGGAATTCCTGGAAGTCTATCTCGGCTGCGCCTGGATGGGCGCCGTGACCGTGCCGATCAACACCGCGCTGCGCGGCATCCAGCTCAGCCACATCCTGCGCAACTCCACGCCGAAACTACTGGTGATCGAATCTGGCTTTATGCCGGCCATCGAAACGCTGGAACGCGATGTCGCGCTGCCGGATCTTATCTGGGCGATCGGCGATAGCGCGGCGTCTTCGGTCGTGCCGGGGTCGATCGCGCCGCTGCCTGCACTCGGCGAGGGGGCTCCGCCCGCGTCTGTGCGGCCGGGCGACACGGTCGCGATCCTCTATACGTCGGGTACCACCGGGCCTTCCAAGGGCGTCTGCTGCCCGCAGGCGCAGATGTTCTGGTGGGGCGTTTATTCGGCGCGTGCGCTTGGCATCCGCGAGGGCGATGTGCTGTTCACGACGCTGCCGCTGTTCCACACCAATGCGCTGAATGCGTTCTATCAGGCCCTCCTGAACGGCTGCACCTACGCGCTCGAGCCGAAATTCTCAGCCTCCGGTTTCTGGGCTGCGGCGCGACGGCATCAGGCGACAGTCGGCTATCTCCTCGGCGCGATGGCCGTGATGCTGCTGACGCAGCCGAAATCCGCCGACGACACCGCGCATTTCCTGCGGGTCGCGCTCGGCGGCGGCGTCTCTGGTCAATTTCACGGTCCGTTTCTCGAACGCTTCGGCGTGCCGCTGCTCGACGGCTACGGTTCGACCGAAACGAATTTCGTGTTCGCGGGCACGATCCCGTCCGACCGCCCCGGCACCATGGGCCATCTGGTCGAGGGCGTGGAGGCCTGCATCGTTGGTCCCGGCGACGCGCCTCTCCCGGACGGTGAGGCCGGCGAGTTGCTACTACGATCGCGCGAGCCGCTCGCATTCGCGACGGGTTATTTCGGAATGCCGGACAAGACGGCTGAAGCGTGGCGAAATCTCTGGTTTCACACCGGCGACAGGGTGGTGCGCGATGCAGATGGTCACTACCGCTTCGTCGACCGGATGAAGGATTCCATCCGCCGGCGCGGCGAGAATGTTTCGTCCTGGGAGGTGGAGCAGGTGCTGCTGAAGCATCCGGCAATCGCGGCTTGCGCCATCTATCCGTTGCCGTCCGAGCTCGGAGAGGACGAGGTTGCAGCGGCCGTCCAGCTCGAACCCGGCCATGCGCTGGAGCCGATCGATGCCGTCAGACACTGTGAGGGCAAGATGGCCTATTTCGCCGTGCCGCGGTTCGTCCGGATCGTCACCGAGATGCCGCTGACCGAGAACGGCAAGATACGAAAAGTCGCGCTGCGTCAGGCCGGGAGGACTCCGGACACCTGGGATCGCGATGCGGCGGGATACAAGCTGCGCCGCTAGCCTTGCGGCGCGCGAGATCAAGCGCGGGCCTGCTCCGTCGCGCGCTTCACGGCGTTCTTCAGGTCGTCGAGCTCCTTGACCAATCCGTCGAGCCGCCCTTTCGGGACTTCGGCAAGCAGCGAAGCCAGCCAAAGCCCATGCTTCTTCGCCATCCGCCTGAACGCCTTCCTGCCCTCGGCCGTCATGCAAACGATCTGCACGCGACGGTCGAGCGGCGACGGCGACCGCGTGATGAAGCCATCTTCGACCAGGCGATCCACGATCGGGGTCAGATTCCCGGCCGTGACCATCAGGCGCTTTGGCAGCTCACCCAACACCAGCCCAACGGGCTCGCGATCGAGCTGCGCCAGCACGTCAAAGCGCGGCATCGTGAAGTCGAACTCTTCCCGGAACTGACGGCGAAGCTCGGCGCCGATCAACGACGTGCAGGCAAGGAGGCGAAGCCATACCCTGACCTGGGCGCGGTTATCAGCGTCTTCCCCGGTCATGTTCTCTTCGTCGATCAGCGCGATCTCCTTGCCGGCCATCAACCCATGCCTCCCGAAATTCCCTTCTGCGGCCGAGCGGGTCGGCAGCAGAAAGTTCTGAAACGAACGTGTAAATTCTTTAGGACCAAATCAAGTTCCCGGCGGACGCGTGGTACGAACGATCTCGCTTCTGGATTCGGACGCCTGCCGCACTTCGACCGTAGCGGAGGATATCGTGGCTGGGCAAGCGTGGCGGGTCTGCCCATGCAGGAAACCACCCAAATTTGCTCGAAAATGTGGCTCTGCACTTCAACGCGGAATTGCCGATTGAGGGACGGGGCACGGCGTATGGAGACTTCAATGCTCGACTCTGCGCGCCGGCCCGGCTATAAAATAATACTTTATACCTAAACTAAAATGAACCCACCGCATGGCCCGTTTTGAATCCATGACACTCTCCGAGCTACCGAACGGCATCTGGCGCACGCGCCTGCCGGTGCGCTTCGGCTCCTGCGATCCGGCCGGAATCGTTTACACGCCGGAATATCTCAACCTGTTCAACGGCGTGATCGAGGACTGGTACGGCGATGCGCTGGGACTGCCCTATCACGAACTGGTCGGAACGCGACGGACCGGCCTTGGCTATGCGCACGTCTCGGCGGATTTCGCCAAGCCCAGCCGCATGGGCGACGTCCTCGACGTCGCGGTCATCGTGCGCGATATCGGACGCACCTCGGTGAAGCTCACGGTCCACGCGTTCAAGGATGGCACCGAGTGCGTACGCGCCACCTTCGTGACCGTGACGACCTCATTGGTGGATCACAAATCGATTGCGTTGCCCGACGACATGCGTCTCGCGTTGAAAAATTATCAGGCGAATTGCGACGCGTCGGTATCGGAGTTCGTCGTAACGGTGGGCGCATGCTAGGCTCTCTTCCGGGTTGGAAGCAATCAAGCTCCATTGGCTTGTCCAACTGCCCCGAAGGAGCCCCCCATTGCGTCTATTGGCTTGTACGATTCTGACCATCGCAGCGGTAGTTGCAGCCGTGTCCGCGCATGCCCAGACCTACGATCCGAACTACCCGGTCTGCCTGCAAACCTACGCCATTGGCGGCGGCAATATCGATTGCAGCTTCACTTCGCTGGCACAGTGCGCCGCGTCCGCATCGGGCCGTTCGGCGCAGTGCCTGAACAATCCGTATTTCGCGCAGGGCGGTAGGAAACTGCTTCGGCAACGCGGCGTTTACTAGAGGCGGCTGCATCGGCTTGCTTCGGAGGCGACATGCCCAATTTTGCCCATGCCATCGCTTCTACGTATAATCCAGCGAACCACCCATTCCGCGAGGTCATGTGACTGCCCCCAATCCCGCTGCCGGCAAACCGGTCGATTCCGCCTCCCTTGTCAACGTGCCGCAGTTGGTAACGGCCTATTTTGCGTCGAAACCGGATCCCTCCGATCCCACCCAGCGCGTTGCTTTCGGAACCTCGGGCCATCGCGGGACGTCGCTGAAAAACTCCTTCAACGAAAATCATATCCTGGCGACGACGCAGGCGATCTGCGATCACCGCCGCGAAACCGGGCTGACCGGCCCGCTGTTCGTCGGCATCGATACCCATGCGCTCGCCGAGCCGGCGCTGGTGAGCGCGGTGGAAGTGTTTGCCGCCAACGGCGTCGACATCATGATCGACGAGCGCGGCGGCTACACGCCGACGCCCGTCATCTCGCATGCGATCCTGAGCTACAATAAAGGCCGAACGAGCGGACTTGCCGATGGTGTCGTCATCTCGCCGTCGCATAATCCACCCGAGGATGGCGGTTACAAATACAACCCGCCGCATGGTGGCCCGGCCGACACGGATGTGACGGCCAAGGTCGAAAAGGCCGCCAACGCCTACATGGAAGCCGACATGAAGGGCGTTGCGCGGGTGCCGTATGAGCGCGCCCGCAAGGCGCCCTCGACGCATCTGCACGACTACATCCGTCCCTATGTCGCCGATCTCGGCAATGCCGTGGACATGGCGCTGATCAAATCATCGGGCGTGAAAATCGGGATCGATCCGCTGGGCGGCGCCGCCGTTCATTACTGGCAGCCGCTGATCGAGCATTACGGAATCGATGCGACAGTTGTGAACGACGCCGTCGACCCGACGTTCCGTTTCATGACGGCGGACTGGGATGGAAAAATCCGCATGGATTGTTCCTCGCCGTTCGCGATGGCGAGCCTGATTGCGATGCGCGACAGGTTCGACGTCGCCTTTGCCAACGACACCGACGCCGACCGGCACGGCATCGTGACGCGCACGGGTGGCCTGATGAATCCGAACCATTTTCTTGCGGCTGCGATCGCCTATCTGTTCGAGCATCGGCCGCAATGGGGCAGCGAGGCCGCGATCGGCAAGACCATCGTCTCCAGCTCGATCATCGACCGTGTCGCGGCTAAGCTGAACCGCAAGCTGGTCGAAACCCCGGTCGGTTTCAAATGGTTCGTCGAAGGCCTCGGCAGCGGTGCGTTCGGATTCGCCGGCGAGGAAAGCGCCGGCGCATCGTTTCTCAAGCGCGACGGCTCGGTCTGGACGACCGACAAAGATGGCATGGTGATGGGACTGCTCGCCGCCGAAATCCTCGGCCGAACCGGCCGCGACCCAAGCCAGTTGTTTGCCACTCTGACCGCCGAACTCGGCGTGCCCTACTACGAGCGAATCGACGTGCCGGCGACGCCGAAGCAGAAGAGCGCGCTGAAGGCGCTCGGGCCGGAGCAGCTCGATATGCGCCAGCTTGCCGGTGAACCGGTCAGCGCGATTCGGACCCGGGCGCCGGGCAACGATCAATCCTTCGGCGGCATCAAGGTCGAAACCGAGGCGGGATGGTTTGCCGCGCGGCCATCGGGCACTGAAGACGTCTACAAGATCTACGCCGAGAGTTTCCGAGACCGGGGCCATCTGAAGACAATTCAGCAGGATGCCCAGCGCGCCATCGCCAAGGCCTTCTGATTTCGCGGTGATGCGGTTCGGGCAACGGGAAATCCCCGGCCGCTCGCGTTGGGAAGAATGTTGCGCCAGGCTGCGCCTGATTGCACCGGTTCGCCACAATCCTGACCCGACGGGAACTGCGGAATTGAATTTCGGGCGCCGCCGCACTTGCGATCACGCTGAAATCACGAAGGCGGACGCAGTGTTAAACTCGGGAGCTAGCTGCCAGAAAGCCGCCCGGATGGGGGGCCTGTAAGCTATAACGAGGTACCGGGGGATGAAATGAGTGCGGAATCGGTCGTCTACTATCTGAATCGCGTGCCTGAGAGCGATCCGAATGACCAAACCGAATGGCTTTTGACGGCATTGGGGCAATATACCGGCGCGGAACTGCGCGAACTGCTCTATGTAGCGGAAGAGCCGGGATTCTTTGAATTGATGCGCGGGCTGTTTGCGCTTTCGGACGAGAATCGTGCCGTCCTGCAGCACTTTCTCGAAACCGGTCATCCGCCGGCCATGAAGGCGGCGATCGACCCGAAGGGCCGGTTGACGATCGAGCACGAGCAGCGCGTAAAAGTGCTTCCTGTGATCGCAAATTAGCGCCCACAGTTCCTGAGGTTGTGCTAGGGTTCCAGCTTGAACAGTTGGGAGCCTGCCCATGGCGACGAGGAAGTCTGGCCCGCTCGATGTGATGGTGGGCGCCAGGATTCGTATGTTGCGGGTCAATCGCGGCATGAGCCAAACCATGCTCGCGGAACGGATCGGCGTTACCTTTCAACAGGTCCAGAAATACGAGCGGGGCGCCAACCGGGTTGGCGCCAGCCGGTTGTCGCAAATAGCTTCCGTGCTGGGTGTTTCGGTCGGCGAGCTGTTCGAATCTCCGGGGGCCGGATCTCCCGGCTTGAGTTCGCCGGTTCGCTTGCTTGCCGAGCCGGGGGCCTTGCGCGTTCTCAAGGCCTATGCGCGAACGACCAGTCCGCATGTTCGGCTTTGCATCGCGAAGCTGGTTGAAAGCGTCGCCAGTCGAACTCCCGGAGCGAAGGCCACGGTCGCAATGTTCAATACTGCCGATCGTGAGCGGCGGAAGTTTCCCTCGCGAAGATAGTCTTCCGCAGGAAGACGAGCGGCAATCTCGTGCCGCCCCTCAATCCGGTTGGAGGCGTCAGCCGGTCGCGCGAATCGCAAGCCGCTCCGGCGGCCTGCTGCCGGGAATGAACTCGCCGATCCAGTCACGGCGCGTCGCTTCGATATGCCAGGACATTGCCTCGGCCGAATAGGGTGCCGGATCGGGAATGTCCTTGCGGACCTCCTTGCCGTCGAGCCAGCCGCAGCTGTGCGAGTAGCGCGCCTTGCAGACGAGATGGATATCGCCGTGGTCCTGCAGCAGCACGTAACCGTCGGCCGGAAAAAACGTGCCGGCAAGCTCGATCGCACCAGGCAACTGGCGGACCAACAGGAACGTGCTGGTGGATTGCGATTCCGACTCGGAAACCAGCACGCCGACCAGACTGTGGATCGGCGCGATTACCTGCGGTGCAACCAGTGCGAGAGGCTCCGTGATCGGGCCGGCCGTCGCAATCGAGAGATATTCGCCCTCCGGTCCCCAACGGCAGGCGATCAGCCATTCGCGGCTGCGGCTACGAATCAAGGTAGGCTTGGCATAATCTGAGCGGGCAATATCTGCTGCCATGGCTATGACTAAGGCTTTCGCGAGCATAAGTTCCTCCGGGGCGAGGGCGGGCTGGCCTCTCGTCCGGAGAATGCGCGTCAAGTCGTGAGGTCACCGTGAGCGGTACCGAAAATTCGATGCAGGAATTGTTTGCACGCGCGGCATCGTTGCTTATTGGCAACGAAGTGGACGCCGCGGGCGATCACGATGCCAGACACATCCTGCAGGCGCTGGAATATGCCTCGGAATCCGGCAACCCGATTGATCCTGAGACCGCGAATCGCGCGCATCTGCTCATCGCGGCTTCCCGATTTGCGCGGGTGTTCGAACTGGCCTCACCCGATGCGCCCGGCCTGTTCAGCTTTGGCGCGCAATTCGATCCAGCGCTTGCCGATTCCTTGCATGACGGAAGCCCGGTGGTCGGTGTTTCCGGCGTCGGTCTGACGTTGCGGGATGCATTTCAGGGCTGCATCGGTGAGGGAATCGAGTATCTGTCTCAATTGCAGGCCGGGAGCGACCTGTTGCTCAAACGGGGCGTCGACGACTGGGCCGGAAAACTCGGTCCGAAGGCGCTGGAGCTGGTGGCTGCCGTTTCAGAACGCCGCATGCAACCAGAGCGAGCGCTTTCCTGGTGCCGCGCAACGCGGCTGACCGACGGCGGCGAAGCGTGGCTTCCGGCCGACATCTGCCTGCGCCGTCCGCCGGCGCAGCGCGACTTCGCGCCGCCATTCCCCTTGAGCATCGGATCGGCCGCCGGTCCGTCACGGGATGCCGCAGCACTGCACGGCCTGCTGGAATTGATCGAGCGCGATGCGGCCAGCCTGTGGTGGCGGGGCGGTCAACTGGCCCGATCGATTCCGCCGCAGCATGAAGCCGGCATCGTGGCGGAAGGTTTGTTGCGACAGCTCCGGAATGGCGCATCGGTGCAGCGCCGGACATGGCTGCTCGATATCACGACGGATATCGGCGTGCCCTGCGTCGCGGCCGTCTCGTGCCGGGCGGACGGTTTCGGGTTCGCTTTCGGCCTCGCCGCGCGGCCGGTGCTTGAGGCCGCGGCCCGCTCGGCTACGCTTGAAATGTGTCAGTTCGAACTGGCCGACGCCGTCGTTATAGCCAAACGTAGCGAGCGGGGCGATGACGCGCTCAACGCCCAGGATCGCACCCACCTGCAGCGCGCGGCGATCGATGCCGATCAGTGCAGACTGTTGCAGCCGGTTGCGGAGTACGCGGCCCATCTGCCGCTTCGCGCAACTGAAGCGAGCGTCATATTTGAACTGATCGTACAGCGGTTGGAGAAACTGGGAATCGAGACATTCTGCCTCGATCTGACGCGGCAGCGCTTCGCCGTTCCCGTGGTCCGCGTGATTGCCCCGGGCCTGCAACTCGAGCCTTCCGAAATCGTCACGGCCAGGCTGCAAGATACGATTGCGCGAACCGGGGGCGGCGCAACCTATACCGGAGGTGTTTCTTTGATATAGACTGGCTGGAATTAACCAACCGGTTCCGGAAACCCTGCATGCCGGCCAGCACGAACGCCATGACAGCGGACAAGGCCACGGCGGCGCCCGAAAGCGCTCCGCGCCTTTCGGTGTCGCTGGTCGGACGGCTCGGCGTGCGGTTCAACGGCCGGGCAATCGAACTGCGAACCCGCAAGGCCGGCGCGGTCCTTAGTTACCTTGCGCTGTTGGAGGCGAAGCAGGAGAGCCGCGAGCGGCTGGTCGGCCTGTTCTGGAGTCGTTCGGACGAGGAAAAGGCACGTGCCTCGCTGCGCCAGGTCGTTCGCGAACTGCGGTCGATGCTGGAGGAGGCCGGATATGACGGCTTCGTCGCGGAGCGGCTGATGATCGGCATCGAGGTCGGACGAATCGAAGTCGACATCGAAAGCGTGATCCAACTCGCCGAAGGCGGACGCGTTCACCCGCTGCTGCTCGATACGCCACAGCTCGACGGGCGGCTGCTCGAAGGAATGGACGATCTCGACCCGTCGTTCCGGGTCTGGGTGCTGGCCAAGCGGCAGACCATCCATGAACGGCTGATGCGAAATCTTGAAGAAGGTCTGACCTCCGCAAGCGTTCCCGCCGATTCCAGAAAAAGAATAGCGGCCGCGATCGTCAATCTCGATCCGACCCATGAATATGCCTGCCGCTATCTGATGCGGGCGCATGCGGAAGATGGCGACACGGCCGGTGCGTTGCGCATCTACAAGGCGCTGTGGGATCTCCTGGATCGCGACTATGCCATGGAGCCGTCATCGGCCACCGAAGAGCTCGTCGCGAACATCAAGCTTGGCATTCTGGAGCGCATGCCGGTCGATCGGGCCGCCTCGGCAGCTAACGACGAATTCGCGGTCAGGATGGTCAGGGGGATTGCTCTCCAGCCGGCGGTCGCGGGTTCGCCCTCGGTCAATGCACCGGCCAGGACGCGCCTGGTGCTGCTGCCCTTTGCGATGCATGGCGTCGACGACGACCACAGCCATCTGGTGCAGGGGTTCTCCCAACATCTCGCCGCCTGTCTCGTCCGCTTCCGTGAATGGAGCGTGGTCGATCGTCCTCCCGCGGCCGTCGTGCTTCCCGACTCGGGCACGGCGTCGCAATACTGCATCGAAACCACCGCGTACCAGGCGGGTGCCGAAATCAATATCGTGATGGTGCTGCGGGACGATACCTCCGGCATTTACGTCTGGAGCGAAAGCTTCCGGCTCGGCCTCGGCAACTGGTTCGAAACGCAGCAGCGCATCATCCGCCGGATCGCGACTTCCTTGAACGTGCAGTTGTCGATCGAGCGGCTGATGCGGCTGGCAGGCGAGCCCGACGTTTCGCTCGATCTTCACGACCGCTGGCTGCGCGGCCAGAATCTCATCGCGAAGTTCGACAAGGAAAGCTGGCAGCGGGCGGTCGTGATCTTTCGCGACTCGATCCGGGAAAATCCTGCTTTCTCGCCGTTCTACAGCAGTCTTGTGCAGATGAACAACATCGAGCATCTCGTGCATCCCGGGGTCCTTCGCAATCTCGACAAGGCAAAGGCGACCCTTGAACTGGCGAAAATCGCCGTTGAACTCGATCCGGTCGATTCCAGGGCGCATCTCTGTTGCGGCTGGTCCTATACGTTTGCGTTGCGCGAGGCCGAGGCGGCGCCGCACATGGACCTCGCTTGCGAGCTGAACGACAACGATCCGTGGACGCTGCTGTCCAGCGCTCACTATTGCGCTTTCTGCGGCTCGATCGAACAAGCTCAGCTACGCGCCAGCCAATCGCTTGCCCTTTCGCTGGCGCCCTCACGCCTCGAATGGGGCTATCACTGCATCATTCGCTGCCTGTGCGGCGACTATGCGGGCGCCATAGAGGCTTGCGACCGCGCCTCCAATGTCATTCAGACGCTGCCCGCATGGCGTGCGGCCGCGCTGTTCGAACTGGGGCAGCCCGAGTTGGCGCGCGAGGAAGCGCAGCGATTTCTGAACGGCATTCGCTCGTTTTGGGTTGGGTCAGATGCGCCGACCGACGTGGCCATCACACGCTGGCTCCTGCAGGCGCACCCCATCAACATCAGGGCGCGGTGGGAAACCCTGCGCCGCAGCTTGCGCGGCGCAGGGTTTCCGGTCGAAGGCATTGCGCCATTGTACTGGTGACAACACCGCTCGTGGATTTCAGGCGCAGGCGCTGATGGTGTAGTCGCCGATACGTTCGGCATGCACCCTGAACTTCTCGCTCTCCGGGATCACGGGATCCATACCGTTGAACAGGCGCTTGTAGAACGGCGGAAGCGGATAGGTAGCTCCGGGCTGGTTGAGCAGCGCCTCGGAATCCTCGATCATCACCTTCGGCGGCAACTTTACCGTGATCGTGTCCTGTTCCTGCTTCACGAACGTGATGTGCTTGAAGCGATCCGGCACGGTGGCGAATACCTGTGCCTTGGCGAGCTGCTCCTTGAACTCGTCCATCGTCTCCGGCAGCGGATAGACGTTGTCGTCGTCGAGGTAGTTCGTGCCGGTCGCCCAGGTCTTCACCAGCTTGCCCCAACGCTCATGGTTGGTCACCTGTAGCCTTTCAATCCTCTGCATCGTCATACTCCTCGGGTTGCGTGAGACGGAACAATTCCGTTTCACAAAAATGCAGGCACGGCCTGCTGTAGTTCGGCAATTTCGGTGGTCAACTTCACCAGCTGCGCCATGCTTGAGATGTCGGGAATTTCCTCGAAAAAATTCGCCGGATAGTATTCGCGAGACAAATCGGCAAGCTGACCTGCGAGCGCGTCGCCGCTGGATGAGCGCGGATCGCCCGCGAGCGCGCCGAAAATCACTTCCGATACGATGATCGAGCCGAGCGGTCCAAGGCGCTGGCCCTCTGCCTGCGGTTGCTGCATCGCTTCGAACAGGATGAAGAAGGGCAGCGGCGGATCGTTCGAAAGGGTTTCGATGTCTTCGGCCGTCAGCGCGCCATACGCCGGTGCGGCGACCAGCCATTCGCGGAGCTGGCTGACGCGGTAGGTGCGGTCGGCAAGCAAGCGCGACATGGCGATGAAGTGCGGTTTCCGGGTCGCGATCTCGGCAATCAGCGCGTCCACCGACCACATGCCGGCGATCCCGGCGCCGAGCAGGTCACGGTAGAGCAGGCCAACTCGCTCGGTCTCGTCGAACGCCGGAAAGAGTTGATCGTTGCCCAACCCGTCGCTGAGATACGGTCCGATGCGCCGGCTGAAGTTCGGCCTGGTTTCATTGATCTCGAAGAAGCGCGACCACTGCACCATCCAGGTTTCATCGAGCGGCATGTTGACCGGATCGTTTGCGGAAGTCTTTTCAAGCGTGCTGTAGAGGTCCTGAATCGACAGATCATTGATGCAGTATTCGTGTCGCACCATGGCGTGACCGAAGCGAAACGCGCCGTGCGAGAACTCGAACGGAATTTCCCAGTCGCCGATCGCAAGACCCTGGCTGGATTCATCAGGCCGATCGATGAACTGCGGAGCCGGCCCGCTATAGGCCGCATAGATCGCCGGGTGATTGATCCGCCGCATCAGATCGTTGCGGAGAATGTTGTGATAGATCAGCGTGACTGCCTCGCGGGCGCACAAGAAGCGCTTATAGGCGGCACCGAACTGGCCGTTCGGCCCGCTATTGCGTTCCTGCCGGCGTATGAGATCGATCAGGGCGTTGTGCAGCAGCGCGAACAGCGCGGTCAGTTGCGACATCACGGCGTGATCGTCATTGCGCGGATCGGCGACCAAGGCTTCGGTGAGGGCAACCCGGACGCCTGCAATGCTGCGGTCGATCCCCGTCACATTCTCGGCCCGGGTCCGTGCGATGTCGCGAAACGGGCAGCCGGTCACGGGTTCGTTCTCTTTCCAGCGCATTCGCCCGAGCCGCAGCTTGGTGCGCCGGTCGTCACTCGGCGCGTCGAGCGCGTAGATATGCGGCGATCCGACAGGACCGCTTCCGAACAGGGTTTCCAGCCGAAGCGGCGCACGGCGTGCATTGGCGGTGCCGGCGCCCAGGCTCCCCGAAACTGAAAGCGGGATCGCCGAATGAACCAGATCGTGCGCCACAAATTGCAGCAGATAGGTGTAACCTGAGGGGATCAGGGGGTTTTCCCAGTGCTCCGCCGATCCACTGCGGTGGGGCGGCCAGTGTATTTCGGCATCCATCCGGCGCGACAGGCGATGCATCAGTGCCCGGAGTTCCGGCAGATGTTCAGGTGAAGTGAGCGGGTCGATCCCGAATGCGCGGAAGCGCTGCGATGGGTTTGGAGTCCCAAGGAAGTGACGAAAACCGGGAGCTGCTGTTGTTCGAGCAGAGTCGCGCGTATTGAACTCGGAAGTTCGGAAAGAGGATGCATCAGCGACTGTTTGCAGAGCCATAAAAAATACTCTCGCGCTTGGTCGGGGGAGGGAGACTGCGAAGAAAGTCGTGAAATTATCGTGAGTTAAATCGTTAGAACCTGTGCACATCTGTGGACATCTTTGGGCCAATGTGCGGCACCCGGATGTTGCGAAACGCGGCATTTCCCGGCTGTTTCCCGGCAAGCGATGCAGCTATGGTCCGGCACCTCGTTGTGCCGGCTGACATAGGAGCTTGGCGTGAAGCTTACCGAGACGGCATCCTTGGCGCGACGTGTCGGCGCAATGCTCGCGCTGATGTTTGCATTCCGGATAGCCATGGTAAATCCAGACTTTCCCGCCTGAGGCATTTTCCTTCCATGGCTGATTTCCACGGCGTCTTTCCCTATCTGGTGTCTCCGGTCGATGCTTCGGGCGAAATTCGCACCGAGGTGCTGGGCCGGTTGTGCGACGATCTCATCAAGGCGGGCGTGCACGGGTTGACGCCGCTCGGTTCGACCGGCGAGTTCGCTTATCTCGACCAGGCGCAGCGCGCGACCGTCGTGCGGGCCACGATCGAAGCCGCAAAGGGGCGCGTGCCCGTGATCGCCGGCGTCGCGTCGACGTCGACAGCGGACGCGGTGGCGCAGGCAAGGGCGCATCAAAAACTCGGCGCCGACGGCATTCTCGCGATCATGGAGGCGTATTTCCGGGTCGCCGACGCACAGGTCGAATCCTACTTCCGCGCCATTGCCGACGCGGTCGATATTCCCGTCGTGATCTACACCAACCCGCAATTCCAGCGTTCAGATCTGACGCTCGATGTGATCGCGCGGCTCGCGACCCACCCGCGCATCAACTACATCAAGGATGCCTCGACCAATACCGGCCGGCTGCTGTCGATCATGAACCGCTGCGGCGACAGCATCAAAGTGTTCTCGGCATCCGCGCATATCCCGGCGGCGGTGATGCTGATCGGCGGATTGGGGTGGATGGCGGGCCCTGCCTGCATCATCCCGCGGCAGAGCGTCGAACTCTACAATCTCTGCAAGGCGGCGCGCTGGGATGAGGCGATGGCGCTGCAACGCAAGCTGTGGCGCATCAATGAAGCCTTTGCGCGATTCAACCTGGCCGCCTGCATCAAGGCAGGCCTCGACATTCAGGGCTACGCGGTCGGCGATCCCGTTCCGCCGCAGGCGGCGCTGACGGGCGAGCAGCGCAAGGTGGTCGAAGCGGCGCTGCGCGATCTCGCGCAGGCGGTAGCCCCTTCAGATCCCGCATGAGAGCAGGAAACCTCCCGCGGGCTGGAACGTTGCTTAGGCGATTCCAGACGGCTGAAGGGCCTGTTTGCTTGCGTCATCCACCTTGGCACGCGAGCGGCCTTTGCCAAGGGAGTAATCCATGAACCGTCGCTTCGTGCTTTTCGCAGCCATTGTCGCAGGCGTCTTGGTGGCGCTGACCGTCTCCAATATCCGCTACAGCCCGTGGACCAACACGGTCGCGCGGACCGTCGACCAGCGCGGGCCGCTGTCCGAGGCCGAGCGCGCCAATATCGAACTCTTCGAGCGGGTGTCGCCGTCGGTGGTGCAGGTGGCGGCACGATCTGCCGCCAGCAATCCTCTGGCCGAAGACGAAGGCGGAGATGGCGCGGCTGGGGCGGCTTCCGGCACCGGCTTCGTCTGGGACAATGCCGGCCACGTGGTGACCAACAATCATGTCGTACAGGACGGCAGCGAGGTCGCGGTTCGCTTCGCCTCGGGCGAGGTGGCGCAGGCTGAACTCATCGGCGTTGCGCCCAACTATGACCTTGCGGTGTTGCGGATCAAGAATGCGCGTCAGTTGCCCCCGCCGGTGGCGCTCGGCAGTTCGACCGAACTCAAGGTCGGTCAATCGGCGTTTGCGATCGGCAACCCGTTCGGGCTCGACCAATCGCTCACCAGCGGAATCATCAGCGCGCTCAAGCGCCGGCTGCCGACCAGCAGCGGCCGCGAGATCTCGAACGTGATCCAGACCGACACCGCGATCAATCCCGGCAATTCGGGTGGGCCGCTGTTGGATTCGGCGGGGCGGCTGATCGGCGTCAATACGGCCATCATCTCGCCTTCGGGCTCCAGCGCCGGCATTGGTTTTGCGATCCCCGCCGACATCGTCAATCGCGTGGTCCCCGAATTGATCAAGAGCGGCCGCGTGCCGACGCCCGGCATCGGCATTGTCGCCGCCAGCGAGGCCGTTTCGACCAGGTTAGGCATCGAAGGGGTGATCATCGTTCGCACCGCGCCCGGAAGCCCAGCCGAGCGCGCCGGCATCCGCGGCGTCGATCTCGGCTCGGGTGCGCTCGGCGACGTCATTGTCCAGGCCGACGGCAAGCCGGTGCACCGGCTTTCCGACCTGACCGACCAGATCGAGCAGATCGGCGCCGGCAAGAGCATCCGTATCAGCCTGAAACGCGGCTCGCAGACGCGCGAGATCAATATTGACATCGTGGACATCGGCCGCAGCTGATACCCCCAATTGATGACAGGATCATACCCGCTCGCGGCGGTTAGCGCCGCGGGCCTTGGCGCATTTATTGCAGCGAATTGAATGAGTTGTGTCGGGCGGAAAAACCGCTAAAACCCCGCCCAATCCGACAAGAAGCTCGAAGGACAAATTGATGAATATTCTTCCCGGCAATATGCGTTTTGGTGCGGGCCAGCCGGTCAAGCGTTTGGAAGACCAGAGACTGCTCACCGGGAAGGGACAGTTCATCGACGACAAGCCGGAGGAGGGCGCACTGTGGCTTTACGTGCTGCGCACGCCTCATGCCCACGCCAGGATCAAGTCGATCGACACCAAGGCCGCGCTTGATATGGCCGGGGTGGAGGCCGTCTATACCGGTGCCGATCTGGTGACGGACGATATCGGCACCCTGCCCACTCTCGCGATCTTCAAGCGGCCGGACGGCAAGCCGATGACGGTGCCGCCGCGGCGGCTGCTGGCCCATGAAATCGTGCGCTATGCCGGCGAGGCGGTGGCGGCCGTGGTAGCGACGTCGCGGGTGCTGGCGCAGACGGCGGCCGAGGCGATCGAAATCGACTACGAGGTGTTGCCCTCGGTGGTCGATCCCGTCGAGGCGGTGAAATCAGGCGCACCCGCGGTTTGGCCCGAGGCGTCCGACAACATCGTGGCCGCCATGAGCTATGGCGACGCCGCCAAGGTTGAAGAAGCGTTTGCAAACGCGGCGCATAAAGTCTCGCTCGATCTGGTCAGCCAGCGGCTGGTGCCCTCGGCGATGGAGCCACGTTCGACGATTGCCGAGATCGAGAAGAAGACCGGGCGATTGATCCTGCACGTGCAGTCGCAAACCCCCGGCTCGACCCGTGACCTGCTCGCGGAATCCATTCTGAAGCGGCCGAAGGACAGTGTGCGCGTGCTGGTCGGCGATATTGGCGGCGGCTTTGGCCAGAAGACGAGCCTCTATCCCGAAGACGGCATCGTCGCTTACGCCGCGACCAAGCTGAACAGGAAGATCCGCTGGCGTGGCGACCGTACCGACGAGTTCGTCGGCGGCACGCATGGCCGCGATCTCACTTCGACCGGCGAATTCGCGCTCGACGCCAAAGGCCGCGTGCTCGCCTATCGGGTGCGCTCGATCGGCGGCACCGGAGCGTACTCGTCGGGGACCGCGAACATCATTCCGCTGGTGCTCGGTCCGTTCGTGCAGACCGGCGTCTACGATCTGCCGCTGGTGCATTTCGAAGTGAAATCGGTGATGACCAACACCGCGCCGGTCGGCGCCTATCGCGGTGCAGGGCGCCCCGAGGCCGTGTTCATCGTCGAGCGGTTGATGGATGCCGCCGCGCGGCAGATCGGCATGGACCCGCGCACCATCCGCAAGGTGAACTACATCAAGTCCGCGCAACTGCCTTATACCAATGCCGTCGGCCAGGTGTACGATTCCGGCGCCTTCGCGCACATGCTGTCGCGCGCCTCGGAGCTTTCGGACTGGGACGGCTTTGCCGCGCGCAAGAGAGCGGCGAAGAAGAAGGGCCTGCTCTACGGCCGCGGCCTCACCAGCTACATCGAATGGACCGGCGGGCGCGCGCATACCGAAAAGGTCAGCCTGCATGCCACTGCAGAGGGCCGCATCATCCTGCATTCCGGCACCATGGCAATGGGGCAGGGCCTGCAGACCACCTACACGCAAATGGTATCTGATACGCTCGGCATTGCCATGGACAAGATCGACGTGGTGCAGGGCGACACGGATCTGGCCACCGGCTTCGGCAGCGTCGGCTCGCGCTCGCTATTCGTCGGCGGCACGGCGGTCGCGGTCTCGAGCAACGACATGATCAACAAAGCGCGCGAGAAGGCCTCGAACGTGCTGGAGACTTCCGTCGAGGATATCGAATATCGCGATGGCTGGCTCAGTGTGGTCGGCACCGACAAGCGCATCAGCCTGTTCGAGATCGCCAAGAAGGAAGACGGCGCGCGGCTCTCGGTCGACAGTGAAGGCGAAGTGGACGGTCCGAGCTGGCCGAACGGCACGCATATCTGCGAGGTCGAGATCGATCCGGAAACCGGCATCACGCGGGTGGTGCGCTACACCACGGTCGACGACGTCGGCATCGCGGTCAATCCGATGCTGGTGACCGGCCAGGTGCATGGCGGCGTCGCTCAAGGCATCGGCCAGGCGCTCTATGAGGGCGTCGCCTACAGCGAAGAAGGGCAGTTGCTGACCGCGAGCTACCAGGATTACTGCGTGCCGCGCGCCGACGACATTCCGCCGATCGCCGTAACGCTGGACGATTCCGCGCCGTGCCGCACCAATCCGCTGGGAGCCAAGGGCTGCGGCGAATCCGGCGCCATCGGCGGCCCGCCCTGCGTCACCAATGGCGTGATGGATGCGCTCAGCGAGCTCGGCATCAAGCAGCTCAACACCCCGCTGACGCCGGCCAAGGTCTGGCAGGCGATCAGGGACGCGAGAGCGGCGGGGTAAGATTGCACGACGTCTCTTACCCTCCCCTGGAGGGGGAGGGTCGACGCGAAGCGGCGGGGTGGGGTGACGGTCTCTCCTCACGAACGGTGTCCGAGTTGAGAGATCACCCTGCCA
>NZ_JADPJL010000081.1 GCF_023073415.1 Bradyrhizobium sp. 190
GCATCGTCCGAACTTACAATGAGACGCCGCGAAAATGCCTCGACTTCAAAACCCCAGCCGAGGCATTCTCTCTCCTCAAATCAACCGTTGCACTTCAAACGTGAGTCCATCTCCCCGCTTTCGGCGATCTGCCGATTGGCGCAAGCCTATTGATTGTCGGAGCTGCGAGCCAGCACCGGGTTGACTGGCAGACCGGCGGAAATGCATCGCCCATGCCCGACCGCGATGCGCTTTAAGTCCCAGCACGCCGACCAGACGTAAGCTGCGCAATGGTGATTTGAGAAAGACGATCCAGCGCGGCGGCGCGGCCACAGGGTGCCCCCCGCGCTCGTTGAACCTTTGGCCTCCGCCAACGACCTACTGACGGGAGGCAGTGTCAATCCAGAGGAGACCGCCGTGAGCCAGTGGCGCGACAGCATGGTCGATCGACCGGAAACGGACGGTGCGGCTTACCTGACTGGCTGGACTGTCAGCGGAGTAGCTGTGCTCGGGGCCATCGTGGCCGTCTGGGTGCTCGGCATCTAGCGACGGTCAAGAAGACCACAACGAATGACAATCGTCGGGACGGCTTGCCCCCGCCCCCGCTGGTTCGCCAACCCTGCGCTCACGCGTTACTTGGCCGCCCGCGGATCGAACAAGCGACGGCTTGGCCGGGTGACGGAACAATTGCATGATGGCCAATGCGCCGCGGCCGCGTTGTTGCCGTGGCAACGGTAACGGGGGTCATCGTTTTCGTCGCCGGCCTGATCTGGCTGGCGTTGCTCTAGGAACTAAAGCTCCCGGCTGTATCGCCCCCAAGCCACGGTCGGGAGTTGGCGGCCCCGGTTTAGCGGTAGGCCCGGGGCCGTTTGCAACCCGCTAGCGTAATGGCGGAACGTAAGTGCCGGATCAACCTACCCTGAGGTTTTCGGCGGATTCTTTCCCGCGGTTGGCCACAACTTCGTAGCTTACCTTCGCACCCTCATTCAGACTGCTCAGACCTGCTCTCTCGACGGCCGAGATATGAACGAACACGTCCTTGCCGCCAGTCTCGGGCTGGATAAATCCATAGCCCTTTGTCGCATTGAACCACTTCACCGTACCTGTTGCCACGTCCATGTCTCCCCATAGATTCGAACACACGAAAGATGGTGACAGAAATCCGGCGAAAGAAAGGGCCCGCCAAGGTGAACCTCGCGAAAAAGCCGCCGCTGGGTTGAGGCAGCGACGGCTCTTGCGCATTACTCTCGCGGCGATGTCGTCCGCGATTACCACGAAGATACAGAGCTGCGGTTAACAAATGCCGAGGCGCGCCAGCGTTTGACCGGCAACAAAGAAGAAGCGCGCGTGAGGCGGATCGCTGATTACGCCGGCAGGTGCTGAACCTGTGGCGGCAACCTTACTCGCCGAAGCCGGTGCGACGGCGCCGGAGATCGCTGAGGCCCTTGTGGAGTGTGGACAAGGCTCAGCGCGTGATCGATGTCTATCCTGCACGGCGCGGCGTCCTGGTGGCGAACGCCATTCAGAAGCTTGAGGACGATCGGGACAAGGCCGCTAAGTCCGGCACACCTTCGTAGGATTATGAAAGAGGCCGCCAACTGAAGCGGCCTTACGTTCGTTTGCCGATCATCCCCAGAAACAAAGCAGGCTCGTAGAACGACCAGCGAACAGAATTGGCAACCAGATGGCAACGGGCGATAGGGTGGAAACCATCCGGTTCGGAAACGGCATTGAAAGTATTTGGAAAATTGGTCGGAGCGAGAGGATTTGAACCTCCGACCCCTAGTCTCCCAGACTAGTGCGCTAACCGGGCTGCGCCACGCTCCGATGCCGTTCCATTAGCTGCGATCAGCGCCCGGCGCAAGGCGCGCGAGCGGCCTCTTTGAGGCCGGCAGCCGGCCAGTTCCGGTCCGCCCGCTCAGCCGTCCTTCATCGCATTGTCCAGCAATTGGCGGCAGGCGACCAGGTCCTGCAGCACCCGTTCGAGGCGCTCACGGTCCGCGTCCGAGGGACCGGGCTTGGCCTTGGCGAACGGCAGCAAAATGCCGTCATCGTCGGTATCGACAAAGCGGTAGTCGATTTCCTTCTCTTCGGTCTCGTAATCCTCGTCGTCGGCATCGACGGTCGGCGTCTCGCCCTCCTCGGGCTCCTGCAGGCTGAGACCGATGGCCTCCTCGACCGCGCCGAAGGTGACGGCGGAAGTCTGGTCGGCAAGGCCTTGCACCGATTTGATGCCGTGCTCTTTGAGGATCCGCTGCACGCCGCGAATGGTGTAGCCCTCGCCGTACAACAGCCGGCGAATACCCTTGAGCAGGTCGACGTCGTCGGGGCGGTAGTAACGCCGCCCGCCGCTTCGCTTCATCGGCTTGATCTGGGCGAACCGCGTCTCCCAGAACCGCAGCACGTGCTGGGGGATATCGAGTTCTTCAGCGACTTCGCTGATGGTGCGGAACGCATCCGGCGCCTTGTCCAAATGCCAGCTCCTCTCAACTCATCTTGTTGGTGAAGACGCAGTACTCGCCTTGTTACTCGTTCTCGTCAGTAGTCTCGCTAGTCAGCCTTGCTAGTCGGCCTTGCCTTCGCCGTTGCCGACCGCGTGGCCGTTGATCCGCTGCTTCAGAATGGCCGACGGCTTGAACACCATCACGCGACGCGGCGAGATCGGCACTTCAGTACCGGTCTTCGGGTTACGTCCGATCCGCTGACCCTTCTTGCGCACCATGAACGAACCGAACGATGACAGCTTCACCGTCTCGCCCTTCTCCAGGCAATCGGTAATCTCTTTCAAAACGAGCTCGACAAACGCAGAGGATTCCGTTCGCGACAGGCCCACCTTCTGGTAGACCGCCTCGCACAAATCGACGCGTGTGACTGTTTTTCCGTTCCCGGTCATCGCCTTGCCCCGCACTCTCGGCGAACAATTTATTCTCTGAAATTATGAGGTTAGCTCGCAATGGTCAACAGTGAGCATCATGCATGCGCATGGAACAAGGCCATAATTTAATCGATCGTTCGACGCCGCGCCTACCAGCGCACGAGCGCGGAACCCCAGGTGAAGCCGCCGCCCATGGCTTCTAGCAGTAGCAGATCGCCTTTCTTGACGCGTCCGTCCTTGACCGCGACCGCCAGCGCCAGCGGAATCGACGCGGCCGACGTATTGCCGTGCAGATCGACGGTCAACACCACCTTCTGCGGTGCAATATGAAGCTTGTGCGCTGAAGCATCGATGATTCGCTTGTTAGCCTGGTGCGGAATGAACCAGTCGATATCGTCGGCCGTCAGGCCGGTGGCGTTGAAGGCATCGACGATTACGTCCGTGATCATGCCGACAGCGTGCTTGAACACCTCGCGGCCTTCCATCCGCAAAAGGCCAACGGTCTGGGTTGAGGACGGACCGCCATCGACATAGAGCTTCGACTTGTGGCGGCCGTCGGAACGCAAATGCGTCGTCAGCACGCCGCGGTCGCTCGATTTGCCCGGCTCCGTCTGCGCCTCCAGCACGACCGCGCCGGCGCCATCGCCGAACAGCACGCAGGTGCCGCGGTCGTTCCAGTCCAGAATCCGCGAAAAGGTCTCGGCGCCGATCACCAGCGCGCGCTTGTAAGTGCCCGCGCGCAGGAAACTGTCGGCGGTCGCCAGCGCAAAGACGAAGCCGGAGCAGACCGCTTGCAGGTCGAAGGCAGCGCCGTGGTTGATGCCGAGGCCCTCCTGCACCGCGACCGCGGTGGCCGGAAAGGTGTTGTCCGGCGTCGAAGTCGCCAGCACGATCAAGTCGATCGCTTGGGCGTCGAGCCTCGCATGATGCAGCGCCGCGCGCGCAGCCTTGATAGCCAGGTGCGAGGTGAACTCGCCCTCGGCGGCGACGTGGCGCTCGCGGATGCCCGTGCGCTGCACGATCCACTCGTCGGACGTATCAATGCGGCTCGCCAATTCGGCATTGGTCAGAATCCGCTCCGGCAAATATGAGCCGCAGCCGAGCACGACCGAACGTATTGCAGTCACGACACAACCTCCTGCGCGATCTGCGCCTGTACCAGCGCACTGATCTTGGTGAGGAGATCGCAGCGGACCATCTCATAGCCAACATCAACTGCGTAGGCAAAGCCTTCGGCGTTGATTCCGCCATGGCTTTTAACAACCACACCTTTCAATCCGAGCAAAACACCACCATTGGATTTGTTCGGGTCGAGCTTGTCACGGAGCGCTTTGAAGGCGCTGCGGGCAAACAGATAGCCGATCTTGGATTGCCAGCTGCTCGCCATCGCATTGCGCAGAAAATCCGCCATCTGCCGCGCGGTTCCTTCGGCGGCTTTCAACGCGATGTTGCCGCTGAAACCTTCTGACACGATCACGTCAGCCGCGCCCGCGCCGATCCCATCGCCCTCCACGAAGCCGATATAGTCGAGTTCGGGCAGGTTCATCGCACGGAGCTGTTCCGAGGCTTTACGAATCTCCTCGCCGCCCTTGACCTCCTCGACCCCGATATTGAGCAGGCCGACAGTCGGACGCTTCAGGCCGAACAGCACGCTCGCCATCGCGCTGCCCATGACCGCGAGCGACACCAGATGATGCGCATCACCGCCGATGCTGGCGCCGAGATCGAGTACGACGGAATCGCCGCGCGCCGTCGGCCATACGCCGGCAATGGCTGGCCGGTCGATGCCGGGCATGGTGTGCAGATGGAAGCGCGCCATCGCCATCAGCGCGCCGGTATTTCCGGCAGAAACCGCCACGTCGGCCTCGCCCTTCTTCACCGCGTCGATCGCAAGCCACATCGACGAGTTCTTGCGGCCGCGACGCAGGGCCTGGCTCGGCTTGTCGTGCATGCTGACGGTCACGTCGGTATGGACGACGCGGGAGGCCTTTTTCAGCGCCGGATATTTGGCAAGCTGCTCGTCGATCTGCTTGCTGTCGCCATAGAGCAGAAATTCGCAGTCGGGATGCCGTTTCAAAGAGATGGCGGCGCCGGGAACGACGACCGATGCGCCGACATCGCCACCCATGGCGTCAAGCGCGATTCGAACCTTATGCGGCATGAACGTCCCGGAAACCTGATCTCTTGCGGCCCTCGTAGAGCGCGACCGCACACTGGAATGGCACCGCCAAAGCGATGCTCGGCAAAGCGCAATACCGCGCCCCCGCCGGGCCGCGACAATAGCGTGTCCCTGTCCCGACACAACCTCTTGACCACGCTCTTTTGGCGAAAGGCAAGCGCTGTGGCCTGAAATCCAGAATACAAAATATCCCGATATAATTCAATATCTTATGGGACATTCTTGGCGGGATATCACAACCACCTCTAACCGCTGGCAGCTTCGCCGGCCACTTTAACTGCCGGCTACTTGCCCTTGGGCTTCCTGGCGCCGGACTTTTTCGGTTTTGCCTTCAACGCCTTGAGCGCGGCGAACGGGTGATCCTCGGGATCAACGGCTTCGACCAGCGGCTCAAATACGGCGCCGGGTTTGCGCGGATATGGATCGACCGCGAGATACAAGGCGTCCGTGGCGACCCGGCCGAGATCGATTATGCCGTTCTCGATCGGCTCCGGGGAGTCGGGTGTCTCCTCGTCGCTCGCCTCGGCCTCATCGACCAGCGCAGCCATCTGTGGGATCTGCTCGGGCGGCGCGAAGATCAGATCGATCGGCTCGTCGATATCGGTCTCGATCTCCTCCAGCGTCACCACGCAGGTCTGTCCGATCCGCGCCCGCACCTGGCCGGCGACGTGGAAGCGGCCGCCGCTCTTTGGCGTGACGTCGAACGAGGCCTGCACCGAGAGCACCTCACGCAGGCCCCCGACATCGGCCACCGCGTTGCGGATGGCCTGATCGGCTTCCATGTCGCGGTGCAGGCCCGTCTCCGGTATCTGCGCCACCGCGACGGGAACGCGCCACGGGTCGGGCTTCTCTGTCGTGCCAGACTTGGTCGTACCAGTTTTGCTCATTGCTGCGCGCCATTCTCCGGCAGGGGGAACCTGGCTGAACCGCTCGCCAGCGTCGCCTCGTCCTGACAGTCGAGAGCAGCCATGGCCGCCTCGGCATAGGCCGCAAGCAGGCGGGCCTTTTCGATGTTCTCGCCGTTCAGGATATTCTTGCACATCGCCTGCGCCAGTGCCTCGCGGCCCTCCGTCAGCGCCATGTCATAGGCCGCCATACGGCCATAGAAGGCCTCGCCGAAGGCCTGCATGCGCTTCGGCACCTTGAGGTCACTAACCGCCATCTCGCGCAGATTATCGTCCATATCGTTGCAAAAATGGTCGAACAGCCCCTGTGACAGGGCTGTGCCGCCCTCCACCGATTTCAGGCGCCGCAAGACCAGCCACAAATGCAGCAGAAGCAGGTCAAAACGGCCGTTAACCGTGTCTGGAACCCCAAAGTCCCGGTAAAACAACGGTTCTCGCGCCTGCGTCACGATCATGCCATAGATGGCCTCGATGGTGCCGCGCAACGGCGTCCGGGGTTTCCTGAAGTGATTGAATGGCCAAAGCATTGTGGGTTCCGCAAGCGAGCCCTCCAGGTTCTTTGCCCGGAGTCCACGCGTGTTGCAATCCAGCGTGCTGCCCGGTACGTCAACGCACCGCGCGATGCAAGAGGACGGGCTAATTCCTGAGATGACCGAGATCAACCACCTGAGCACCTGTGTGCCCTCGCCGCGCCGCCTGACCGTCCGCCGGCGCGGTTTTCGCGCGGCTGCAGCCGTGGCACTGATTTGCGCGGCGCTCGCCGGGTGCACCGGCGAGCAGTTCCAGAAGGGCTATATCCTGCCGCCCAACGCGCTGGAGCAGATCCCGATCGGCGCCAGCCAGGACCAGGTGCTGATCGTGATGGGAACGCCGTCGACGGTCGCGACCCTGAACGGCGAGGTGTTCTATTACATCTCGCAGCGCTCCGAGCGGAAAGTCGCCTTCATGAACCAGCAGGTCGTCGACCAGCGCGTGATCGCGATCTATTTCGACAAGAACCGCCAGGTGCAGCGGCTCGCCAATTACGGATTGCAGGACGGCAAGATCTTCGACTTCATCAGCCGCACCACGCCCACGTCCGGCCAGGAACTCAGCTACCTGACGCCGTTGTTCAAGCTCTTGAGCTTCAACTAGGCCTGTCAGCTCTGATTCACTCTGTTCCGCGACGCGGAAATCCTGCGCCAAGTCGCCCGCTTGCTCTCTGCGCGCGCGCTGCCTACGCTTTCCTGCAAATAATGATTCAGCAGGGAGTGAACTTGTGACGATTAAAGCTATTTCTCGACGCCGCGTTTTGACCGGAGCTGCAGCCGTTTCGGCGGCGGCAATCTTGCCGCGCGCGAGCTACGGCTCCGACTGGCGGCCGACCGAGACCGTGCGTCTCATCGTGCCAGCCGCCGCCGGCGGCAGCACCGACGTGATGGGACGATTGCTGGCCGCGCATCTGCAGACCGCCTGGGGCCAGTCGGCGGTCGTGGAAAACCGCTCGGGCGGCGGCGGCACCATCGGCACTGCCGAAGCCGTGCGGGGCAAGGCGGATGGCCACGTCATCCTGGTCGGCAATCCCGGTCCGAACGCGATCGCCTACAGCATCTTCCGCAACATGACCTACAAGGCCGATCAGTTGCAGCCGGTCAGCAATATGATCCGGATCCCAAACATCGTGTCGGCGCATCCGTCGACCGGCATCAAGTCGATCCCGGAGTTGATCGCCTACATCAAGGCCAATCCGGACAAGCTGACCTACGGCTCCTCCGGCGTCGGGCAGAGCCCTCACCTCACCGGCGCCTGGTTCCTGCAGCTCACCGGCCTGAAGATGGTGCATGTGCCGTTCCGCGGCGCCGGTCCGGCGCTGCAAGCGGCATTGGCGGGCGATATCCAGATCCTGTTCGACAACCTCTATCCCACACTGCCGCAGACCCAGGACGGCAAGCTCACCGCGCTTTGCGTGACCACGCCCGAGCGCAGCCCGGCGGCGCCGAACATCCCGACCATCCGCGAGGGCGTGCCCGAACTTTCGAAGTTCGACGTCTCCTCCTGGTTCGGCATCTTCCTGCCGAAGGCCGCGCCCGCTCCCGCCGTCGAGGCGCTCAACAAGGAGATCAAGGCGATGCTGGCGCGTGATGATGTCAAGAAGACCATCGGCAACATGGGCGCGACCGCCGACTGGGGCACCCCGCAGCAATTTTCCGACTTCGTGCAGGCGGAAACACTGAAATTCGGCGAGATCATCAAGCGCGAAGGCCTGCAGATGGACGCCGGCTGAGGGGGCTCCCGTGCTTCCGGTCAGGATGATTTGTTGATCTTCTTGATCTTGGCATCGGTGGCTTCAATCGACGTCGCCAATTCCAGGATCGCTTTCGACAGCAATTCGGCGGCCTCCTTCTGATCCTGCGACTTGGAGGCGCGGAGCGCATAGTTTCGGGCGGATGACAGCGACATCGATTAATCTCCATGTTGTCCGCCGGTCTCTGCGGATTCGTTGAACATGCTGGTGGTTTAGCTTCAACCTGCACAGAATCAAAAACCCCGCGGCTCGCACCGCGGGGTTTTTCTTTTCGTTCAGCTTCTCGCGCTCAGTGCGCCAGAATCGCCAGCAGCAGCAGCGCCACGATGTTGGTGATCTTGATCATCGGGTTGACGGCGGGACCCGCCGTATCCTTGTAGGGATCGCCGACGGTGTCACCGGTCACCGCGGCCTTGTGGGCGTCGGAGCCCTTGCCGCCGAAGTGGCCGTCTTCGATGTACTTCTTGGCGTTGTCCCAGGCGCCGCCGCCCGAGGTCATCGAGATCGCGACGAACAGACCGGTCACGATCACGCCGAGCAGCATGGCGCCGACGGCGGAGAACGCCGCCGACTTGCCGGCCGCACCACCGCCCGCGATCGCGTAGATCGCGAAGTAGACGAAGATCGGCGACAGCACCGGCAGCAGCGACGGAATGATCATTTCCTTGATCGCCGCCTTGGTCAGCAAGTCGACCGCCTTGCCGTAGTCCGGCTTGTCGGTGCCCTGCATGATGCCGGGCTTTTCGCGGAACTGGCGCCGCACTTCCTCGACGATCGCGCCGGCCGCGCGGCCGACTGCGGTCATGCCCATCGCACCGAACAGGTACGGCAGCAGGCCGCCGAACAAGAGGCCAACCACCACGTAGGGGTTGTTGAGCGAGAAGTCGGGCAGCACACCCTGGAAGTACGGATGCTTGGCAGAGTTGGCGATGAAGAACTTGAGGTCTTCATTGTAGGCCGCGAACAGCACCAGCGCGCCGAGACCGGCGGAGCCGATCGCGTAGCCCTTGGTGACCGCCTTGGTGGTGTTGCCGACCGCATCGAGCGCGTCGGTCGACTTTCGAACTTCCTTCGGCAGGCCGGCCATTTCGGCAATGCCGCCGGCGTTGTCCGTGACCGGACCGAAGGCGTCGAGAGCGACGATCATGCCGGCCAACGCCAGCATCGTCGTGGTCGCAATCGCGATGCCGAACAGACCGGCAAAGCTGTAGGTGATGAGGATGCCGGCGATGATGACGATCGCGGGCATCGCGGTCGATTCCATCGAGATCGCCAGACCCTGGATCACGTTGGTGCCGTGGCCGGTAACCGACGAAGAAGCGATCGATTTCACGGGACGATAGTCGGTGCCGGTGTAATATTCGGTGATCCAGATGATCAGGCCGGTGACGACCAGGCCGACGATGCCGCACCATACCAGCGTTAGTCCGGTGAACGACGCGTTACCAGCGCGCAGCGGCGTGTCAAAACCGATCAGCCAGTAAACGACGGCTGCAACGCCGACCAGCGACAGCACGCCGGTCGCGATCAGGCCCTTGTACAGCGCGCCCATGATGGACTGGCTGGGGCCGAGCTTGACGAAGAAGGTACCGATGATCGAGGTGATGATGCAGACGCCGCCAATGGCAAGCGGCAGGGTCATCATCGGCACCAGCAGCGGCGAGGTCGCGAAGAAGATCGCGGCCAGCACCATGGTGGCGACCGCGGTCACCGCATAGGTCTCGAACAGGTCGGCCGCCATGCCGGCGCAGTCACCGACGTTGTCGCCGACGTTGTCGGCGATGGTCGCCGGGTTGCGCGGATCGTCCTCCGGGATGCCGGCCTCGACCTTGCCGACGAGGTCGCCGCCGACGTCAGCCCCCTTGGTGAAGATGCCGCCGCCGAGACGGGCGAAGATCGAGATCAGCGAGGCGCCGAAGCCGAGCGCCACCAGCGCGTCGACGACGACGCGGTCGTTGGCCTTCAGCCCTATGCCGTGGGTGAGATAGGCGAAATAGATGGTGACGCCGAGCAGAGCGAGGCCGGCGACGAGAAGACCGGTGATCGCACCCGCCTTGAAGGCGAGTTCGAGGCCACCCGCCAGCGAGGTGGTCGCGGCCTGCGCGGTACGCACGTTGGCGCGAACCGAGACGTTCATGCCGATGAAGCCCGCGGCGCCCGACAGCACCGCACCGATCAGGAAGCCGATCGCAACCAGCATGCCGAGGAAGTAGGCCAGAAGGGCGAAAATCACGACGCCGACCATGGCAATCGTCATGTACTGGCGCTTGAGATAAGCCTGCGCGCCTTCGGCCACCGCGGCCGCGATTTCCTGCATGCGCGGGTTGCCGGCGTCCGCTTTCAGAACGGAAGACGTCGCCCAAATGGCGTAGACGATCGAAAGCGCTCCGCAGAGCACAATCACCCATAATGCTGTCATAGAAGTTGCCTCAGATGCTGGTTTTCCGCCCCACGCCATCCCGCGAGCGCGGCCGGCGCTTATTATGGAGGCCTTCCCTGCCCAGAAGGGTGACCTCAAATCGGCGGGACCATGCCAAAATCGTCTCCCCGGCGCAACGCCGCGGAGGTCAGAATCCGTCGATTTTTGAAAGGATTCACCGCTAACCGGGCCGGCCAACTTGTCGTCCGCGTGGCGGCGCGCGCTGGCCTTGAGGTTGGGGCCGGGCCCAAAATACAAGAACCCGCCCAATCCCATCAGGATCGAGCGGGCTCACTAGCCATTCCAGTACATCCGTGAAACGACCGTTTCGAGGCCTTAGACGAGCGACAGGTTTTCCGCGCTCACCTTGCCCCGCATCTTGTCGGTCTTGAGTTCGAACTGAACCTTCTGACCTTCGGCCAGTCCGCCGAGGCCCGCGCGCTCGACGGCCGAGATGTGCACGAACACATCCTTGCTGCCATCGCTCGGCTCAATGAAACCGAAACCCTTTTGACCGTTGAACCACTTCACTGTTCCCGTAGCCATTTTCTCTTCTCCAAAGCACCTAGGCTTTCATTCCGCACGGCGATCGCACGGATTCAAATCCAATATCGACGATGTCTCTGGAAGAAGCTCCTTAGGGAGCGCGTTCGAAAAGGCACGACGGTAATCGAATGGCAATACACCTATAGGTTTTTCGGCGAAATAGCAATGGCGGGCGGGAAATAAAGGCCGAAGCGTTAACGACCCTATCTTCAAAAATGGCTGTAAGAGCGACGATCCAGCGTGATTTCCCTGCCCTGCCCGTCGATGAACTTCGGAACCGCGCTTCCCGCGATTATCGTTCCGATGGAACTCACCGCGACGCCGACGCGATTTGCGTCTTGCGCGAACGCCTCGACGCGATCCTCCGGTAGCGTGCACAGGATCTCGTAATCATCACCGCCGGCGATCAGTGTTTCCAGTCCGACAACGCCGCGCGACACCAGATCCTGCGCCGAGTCGGACCGTGGGATCGACACCAGATCGATCACCGCGGATACGCCGGACACGCCGCAGAGCTTGGTGAGATCGCCGGCGAGACCGTCAGACACATCCATCGCCGCGCTGGCATGGCCGCGAACGATCTCAGCCATTGCCACGCGCGGCTGTGGAACGCGATAGCGTCCGATCAGCGCCTCGCGTACGGCCTTGTCGGATGCGGCGGCATGCACCTTCCCGCCGCGCAGGATGGCAAGCCCCAGTGCGGCGTCGCCGATCGTGCCCGTCACCATCACGCGCTCGCCGGGTTTTGCGCCGCTGCGATGAACCATTCTCCCCGGCGGCACCCGGCCGAACGCGGTGACCGAGACCATCAGCGGTCCGGGCGTCGACACCGTGTCCCCGCCCAGCAGCGGACAAGCGAACTGCGCGGCATCCTCGCCCAGCGCCGCCGCGAACGGCTTTAGCCAGGCCTCGTCGGCGCTGCGTAGCGCCAGCGTCAGCACGAAGCCCGCCGGCGTTGCGCCTTTTGCGGCGAGATCCGAGAGGTTCACCCGCAACGCCTTGCGCGCGACGGCGTCGGGGGGATCGTCGGGCAGGAAATGCACGCCCTCGACGATGGCGTCCGTCGTCACCACGATGTCGGAGCCGTCAGGCTTCAACGCCGCGGCGTCGTCGTCGAGACGAAAGGCGCCCGGGTCAGTTGCAAGCGGCCGGAAGTAGCGCGCGATCAGCGAGTCCTCGCCGGACGCGGGTTTTCCGCTAGCCACGCGCGAACTCTTCGGCGCGGAACTGGCGCGCGATCTGGTCGAGCACGGCATTCACCATGCCGGTCTCTTCCTTTTCGACGAAGGCATGCGCGACGTCGACATATTCGGACACGACCACGCGGCCCGGCACGTCCTTGCGGTGTTCCAGCTCATAGGAACCGGCACGCAGCACCGCGCGAAGGATCGCGTCGATCCGCTTCAGCGGCCAACCCTTCTGGAGCGCATCGTCGATCAAGGGATCGAGCCTGGCCTGGTCGCGCACCACGCCGGCCACCACATCCTTGAAGAACGCAGCCTCCGCCGGCAGATATTTGTCGCCTTCGACCTCGTTGCCGAGCCAGTGGCTTTCGAACTCAGCGAAGATGTCGTTGATCCCGGCGCCCGCGATGTCCATCTGGTACAGCGCCTGCACGGCGGCGAGCCGCGCCGCGCCACGGCGGTTGGCTTTCTTGTCGGGGCTTTTCGCTGGCTTCTTGCTGTCTGCCATCGTCAGGCCTTTGTCAGCCGGCGCTTGATCCGCAGCATCGCCAGCGCCGCGCGTGCGGCGTCGCCGCCCTTGTTCAACTCGCTGGCGCGCGCCCTCGCCCAGGCCTGCGCGTCGGTATTGACTGTTATGATGCCATTACCGAGCGGGAAACCTCTGGCGACCGCGAGGTCCATCAGCGCGCGCGAGGATTCGATCGAGACGATTTCGAAATGGATGGTGTCGCCGCGCACCACGCAGCCGAGCGCGATTGCCGCATCATAAGGCTTGCCGTTGTTTTCGGCAGCATCGAGCGCGATCGCAATCGCGGCCGGAATTTCCAGCGCGCCGGGAACCGTGAGGACGTCATGCGTCACGCCGGCCGCCTTTAGCTCGGCAACCGCGCCTTCCATCAGCGCGTCCTGAATGTCGTCATAGAACCGCGCCTCGACGATCAGGGCGCGCGCGCCTGTGATGTCGGTCTGATCCTTCAGCGGTGCGCGCCGTGCATCTGCCATTAAGCTACTTTCACTGTCATTGCCGGGCTTGACCCGGCAATCCATCTTACCAGAAGCCCACCTTGTTAAGAGGATGGATACGCGGGTCAAGCCCGCGTATGACACATTTGTTGTCGCCGCTACTTCATTTCCGACAGCCGCGCCGCATAGCGAGCCATCAGATCGACCTCGATATTGACCTCGCTGCCTGCGCGCCAGCCGCTCAGCGTGGTGACGCTGAGCGTATGCGGAATGATCAGCACCGAAAACGTGACATCCTCGACCGTATTCACGGTCAGCGACACGCCATCCAGCGTCACCGAGCCCTTGGTGGCGATGAAACGCGCCAGCTCCCGTGTAGTGCGCAATTCGAACCGCGCCATGTCAGGCAGATCGTCACGCTTGACGATGGTCGCAATGCCGTCGGCATGCCCCGCGACAATATGGCCGCCGAGTTCGTCACCGATCTTCAGCGCGCGCTCGAGGTTGAGTTTGGTGCCTTTGACCCAGTGCTTTGCGGTCGTCATGCCAAGTGTTTCGGCGGCGGCGTCGACGTCGAACCAGGTCTTGCCGCCCTCGACGCCGGAAGCGACCACCGTCAGGCAGACGCCATTGCAGGCGATCGATGCGCCATCGGCGATGGTGGCCTGGTCGTAACCGCAGGTAATGCGCATGCGGTGCAACTGGCCCTGCGCCGTTGGCGTCAAGGCTGCGATCTCGCCGATGTCGGTGACAATTCCGGTGAACATTAGGCGCGCTCGTAAACGGTAAGGGTGTCTATGCCGAGGCTTTCGCTAGCACGTGTCTTGAGGGCAGGCGACCCGGTGAGAGCCGACAGCGGCAATGCGTCCAGCGCGGGAATACCGTCAGCCCCGATGGTTTCAGGCCCGCGCAGCAGCCAGACTTCATCGACCAGGCCGCTGGCGACAAAGGACACGGCGACCCGCGAGCCGCCTTCCACCATCAGCCTCGTGATGCCCTTGTCGGACAGCGCGCGCAGCACCGCCGGCAGATCCAGCCCGGGCGGCTGCACGGTCGCCGCAACGCGCATCACCTGCGCGCCGGCCGCGCCGAGTTTCATGGCCGCGGGGGCTTCGGCGAAGTCCGACGTCATGACCCAGAGCGGCGTCTGGCGCGCGGACTGGACCAGTTTGCTGGTGCCCGGCAGCCGCAGCGCGCGATCCAGCACCACCCGCACCGGCGACCGCGCTTCCATCCCCGGCAGGCGGCAGGTCAGTACCGGATCGTCCGCCAGCACGGTGCCGATGCCGACCAGGATGGCGTCGCATTGCGCGCGCAACAGGTGTACGCGTGTCTTCGCTGCTTCGCCCGTGATCGCGACGGGCTTGTGGCCCGCGGCGCCGATCTTGTCGTCGGCGGAGACGGCGAGCTTGAGTATGACATGCGGGCGCTTGTCGCGGATACGGCGGAAGTGCCCGGCATGATCGCGCGCGGCTTCCTGCGAGCCGAGACCGACATCGACCGTAATCCCGGCCGCACGGAGTTTGGCATGCCCCTGCCCGGCCACTTCAGGGTTAGGGTCTTCGATCGCCGATACCACGCGCGCAATGCCTGACGCGATCACCGCATCGACGCAGGGCGGCGATTTGCCAAAATGTGAACAGGGCTCCAGCGTCACATAGAGCGTAGCGCCCCGCGCGGCTTCACCGGCACGTCTCAGCGCTTCGGGCTCGGCATGCGGCCGTCCGCCCGTTTGCGTCCAGCCACGGCCGACGATCACACCGTCCTTCACCACGACGGCACCAACGGCCGGGTTCGGCCAGGTGCGGCCCAGCCCGCGTCGGCCGAGCGCGAGCGCAAGCTGCATGAAGCGCTGATCCGCGGCTTTGGCCTCTTTGAATTTCTGCGCGTACTGGTCTTCCAGAATGCGGAAGATCATTTGCGTAACGTGGCGACCCGTGCGTCGTCTTCCGCGGAGAGTTCGCCGAGCACGGCCTCGAAGTCCTTGGCTTCGCGGAAATTACGATAGACGGAGGCAAAGCGGACATAGGCGACGTCGTCGAGCTGGCGCAGATGCTCCATCACGATCTCGCCGATCGCCTCCGAGGATACTTCCGCCTCGCCGCCGCTTTCGAGCTCGCGCACGATCGCGGAAACCATCTTCTCGACCCTTTCAGGATCGACCGGCCGCTTGCGCAAGGAGATCTGCAGCGAGCGGACCAGCTTGTCGCGGTCGAACGGCACCCGACGGCCGTTGCGCTTGATGACCGTCAACTCGCGCAACTGCACCCGCTCGAAGGTCGTGAAGCGGAAGTTGCAGGCGATACACACCCGCCGCCGCCGGATCACGGCCGAATCCTCGGTCGGACGCGAGTCCTTCACCTGCGTATCGAGACTGTTGCAGCTGGGACAGCGCATCCAATGAGGCCTTTACTGATAAATCGGGAAGCGGGCGGTGAGCGCCTTGACGCGTTCCTTGATCGCGGCTTCCACCAGCGGCGCCTTGCCGTCCTCCGCCTGCGCCAGCGCGTTGAGCACTTCGGCGATCATGCCGCCGACCTGCTTGAACTCGGCGACGCCGAAGCCGCGTGTGGTGGCTGCCGGTGTGCCGAGGCGCAGGCCGGAGGTGACGAACGGCTTTTCGGGATCGAAAGGAATTCCGTTCTTGTTACAGGTGATCGCGGCGCGCACCAATGCCTTCTCGGACACGTTGCCCTTGAGTCCCTTCGGCCGCAGGTCGACCAGCATCAGATGGTTGTCGGTGCCGCCGGAGACGATATCGAAACCGTGACCGCGCAGCGTTTCCGCCAGCGCCTTGGCATTCTCGACCACGTTCTTCGCATAGACCTTGAAGTCGGGCCGCAGCGCCTCGGCGAATGCCACCGCTTTGGCGGCGATGACATGCATCAGCGGACCGCCCTGCAGGCCCGGGAAGATCGCCGAATTCAACTTCTTGGCGATCGCCTCGTCGTTGCACAAGATCAGGCCGCCGCGCGGGCCGCGCAGCGATTTGTGCGTGGTGGTGGTGGTGACGTGGGCATGCGGCACCGGCGAGGCATGGACGCCGCCGGCGACGAGGCCGGCGAAATGCGCCATATCGACCAGCAGATAGGCGCCAACGCTGTCCGCGATCTCGCGGAAGCGCTTGAAATCCCAGGCACGCGAATAAGCCGATCCACCGGCGATGATCAGCTTCGGCTTCACCTGCTCGGCCTGCTTTGCGACCTCATCCATATCGATGATCTGGTCCTCGCGCCGCACCGTGTAATGCGCGGCCTTGAACCACTTGCCGGACATGTTGACGGGCGAGCCATGGGTGAGATGGCCGCCGGCGGCGAGGTCGAGGCCCATGAAAGTGTCGCCGGGCTGCAGCAGCGCCAGAAACGTCGCCTGGTTCATCTGGCTGCCGGAGTTCGGCTGCACGTTGGCGAACTGCGCGCCGAACAGTTTCTTGGCGCGCTCGATCGCCAGCGTCTCGGCGACGTCGACCCATTCGCAGCCGCCGTAATAGCGCGCGCCCGGATAGCCTTCCGCGTATTTGTTCGTCATCACCGAACCCTGCGCTTCCAGCACGGCACGGCTGACGATGTTTTCCGAGGCGATCAGCTCGATCTCATGCCGCTGACGGCCGAGTTCGCCCTTGATCGCGGCAGCGATTTCCGGGTCGGCCTCGGCGAGCGTGGCCGTGAAGAACGAGTCGGGCGCGGAAGCGGTGTTGGAGCTCGAGGACGAGGAGGTCATTGGGCGAAATATCTCCACCGCCGCAAGCCCTTAGGGGCGAAGCGGTCGGCTACGTGTGGCGGTCGAAAGAAGCGTCTGCGAGATACCACATCGGCCGGAATTGGCCAAGCACTTGCGGTACAGGGCTGATATTTATGCCAGATATGGTGGGGATGACGCCCCCCTCCCTCGTCGCCCCGGCCTTGAGCCGGGGTCCATACCCCCGGAAGGTCATTGGGAGACGAAGGCGTCGGCCAGGGTGCCCCTTCCCACGGCCGCGGCGTATGGGTTCCGGCTCGCGCTTCGCTTGGCCGGAACGACGGAGAGTCACGCAAACCGGTAGGGGCCACCCTTGGCAATCGAGTGCTGGAACGCCTGGCGGGCGTGCATCCGTCCCAGCCAGGCCGCGAGGTTCGGGTAGGGCTCCAGCTTCCCGAACACTTTTGCCATCTCGCCGACAAAGCTCATCTGGATGTCGGCACCGGTCAGCGACGGGCCGACAAAGAACTCCCGCCCCTTCAGCGCGCCATCGACATAGCCGAGATGGTTGGCCAGCTCGCTGTCGATACGCGGATGCAGCGGCGCGCCCGCTTCTTTCAGCCGGGACACATAGAGGTTCAGCATCAGCGGCAGCATCGCCGAGCCTTCCGAATAATGCAGCCACTCGTTGTAGGCCTCATAGTCCGCGCTTCCCGGCGCTGGCATCATCGCGCCCTTACCGTAACGGCGGATGATGTAATCGACGATGGCGCCGGACTCCGCGATCGTCGTGTCGCCGTCGGTGATGACGGGCGACTTGCCGAGCGGATGGATCTTTGCGAGTTCGGGTGGCGCGAGCCGGGTCTCGGCGTTGCGCTGATAGCGCTTGATCTCGTGAGGAAGCCCGAGCTCCTCCAGCAGCCACAGAACTCGCTGCGAGCGGGAGTCGTTGAGGTGATGAAGCGTGAGCATGGGGTTTCCTCTGTGTTGTTGTTTGGTGGGCGCGATTTGGTTGAGAGTGTCATTGCTGCCGAAGCGAAGCAATCTTGTAGGATGGGTGGAGCGAAGCGATACCCATCAATGCCGGCGCAGAAGGTGATGGGTTTCGCTTCGCTCTACCCATCCTACGATAGCCGCCTACGATAGCCGCACATTCGCGATCTCGCGACGCCTTGCGCCCGAGGTTTGCATCTTCGTTTGCCCTCTTCAAACTAGAGGGCGCAGGGAAGACCGGGTGCTTGCTGCACCCGCGGTCTCGCGTGCGATTTGCGCTAAAGAAAATGCACACGAGCATACAGGGCAGCGGGAGCATTCCGGCCTTCCCTGCGCAATGGCTTTACGGCTTACTTCGTGCTCTTCCCGGAGAACGGCTCTTTTGCCTCCGTCGCCCCCGAGAAGCTTCGCTTCTCCAGGACTTAGCGCCAGCACCGCGGCGCCCGAACCACACGACTTCGCCGTACGCTTCCGGCGCGTACGTCTATCGCGCCATCTGCGTCCATCGCATCTCACCGCGCGTTCGTGACGATGGCCAACGCCCCTCATCCGCCGTGAGACGGGCGGAGTCATGCCGCTGATTTGCCCGACATGTTAAGCGGAATATTTTTACGAGAGCTGCTGGACACAACACCTAGCTGATTTGCCTGTCGGCCAACGCTTTCGATATCTCTTGACGACAGATGAGCTTTTTTTGCGTCCCGAGACGCGCGGCTCCTGATGTGTCCTGCTTGCAGCATAGTGTGGCACGCTTACCCGCATCAAGCACGCGCAAGCCCGCAGCCTGCGCCGGCTGCGTGGCACGGCATCATTGAAATACGCCCTACGTGATCCAGTTCACAGCGCAATGCTTTTGCTGGGTCCATAAACGCCTGGGGCTGACAGATGGATCTCGCAAATGTCTGAATCACGCTCACATAGCGAACACAAGATTAAATCGAGACGCTTGCTGAGAACGGCCTTCCTGATCTACGGGATGATGGTCGTCGGCCTGCTCGGATACTTTATCGTCTTTCCAGGTACGAGGATCCATGGGACGCAAGGCGAAGGCGCGCCCATCCAAACTGCAGCGAAGGCGGTCAGATATGAGGCCGTGATCGCAAACTGGAACCGGTATCGCAACAAAGACGCGAGGGCGGACGCGCGATAGCGTCTGGACGTGAGCTACGGCTTAATCGAGAAGCAAGCGACCGACAGGCTCAGTGCGATCGCCTCCGCTTCTGACGACGACGATCTCGCCACTGGCCGGCGAGATGCCGGTCAGGGCTTGAATGTTCGCGCCGTGCGTCACGACGAGGAGGTTTCCGCGGGCCGTCCATTTGGCGATCAGCGCGCGGGCGCCCGAGGTCAATGTCTCTCGTTGATCGCGCAGCACCACGACATTGCCGAAGGTCGCCTCGGTTTCGACCGTCCCCAGCTTCAGCAGCTTGGCGGTGTCGATGCAGCGGCACCACGGCGAACTCAGGATTTTTTCGAACACAATCCCTTCCCGCTGGAGCCGCGATCCGATTTTCTCTGCATCCGCCCGCCCCTTTTCGCTGAGATTACGCTGCGTGGCGCAATCGTCGACGTGGAATCCGGGCGGATCGCCGAAGCCGCCCGGCGCATCGGCATGGCGCATCAGGGCGACGTGACCGCCTGCCCGCAACGCCTTCCAGGCGCTCGCCGCGTCGGCGGCGCCGGCGACCTCCGCGGTGCCGCAGAGTCCGAGAAGGAGTATGAGGATGACGAAGCGCATGCGACGCATGGCAGCCTCCATCAGAAATACGCAATCAGGCGACCGGCGCAGATGGCGCAAAGCCACAGCACGAGCGAGATCAGCGCGGTGGCTTTGGCTCCGCCGGGCGCTTCGTCATGCCAGCTTTTAACATGACGCCATGGGCCGGCATGCGCGATCACGACGTTGACCAGTGCCGCCCCAATCAGCAGCAGCTTGCTCTGGAACGCCGGGTTTTTCACGACATGCGACGCATCGGCGCTGAACAGTAGAAATCCCATGCAGATCGCGAGCACAAAGCCCGCGCGCGACAACGGCAACAACAATTGCGCCATCGGCTGGATTGCAATCGCCCGCCCCAGTCCGAGCAGCCGCAAATCGAGCGCCAGGATCGACCCGACCAGCACCACGAAGCCGATGATGTGCAGAATCTCGACCGCGGGATAAAGCGAAGGTGAGCTGCGCATCGCATGACCCAGCGCGCTTTCCTGCAAGGTCAGGAAAATCGATGGGGCTGCCTGATGCTCCACGCCGTCCTACCGCAATTCGATGCGCTTGCCTTCGAGCACGATGTACTCGATGCGCGCCTCGTCCGGCTTGCTGGTATGGGGATAGCCGAACACCGTGCAGGTCTTGCCGGGCGCGATCAGGTCTGCGGTTGCGCCCCTCGCCAGCATGCGCGACGGCGGCGCCAGGACGAAGTGCCAGTGCTTGCCCTCGACCTCCATCTCGATCTCGCAGTGCGGATTCTCGAAGGTCGATTTCAGGATCTTGCCGGTGATGGTGAACGACTTCGACGTATTGTATCCGCCCCAGCCGTGATGGGCGATGGCTGAGGCCGGTGCGAGAGCAACCGCAAGCGACAGGAACACGCGACGGGTAATTGAGGTCATGGCGAGCCTCCGTCGATCGGATCAGCAAATCTATGACGGAGCGCGCGAGCCAGCAAGGCTCCCCTCGGGAGCGCCGCCCTAGCGCCGGCCAAGCCGCGGCCGCAAACGGCCTTTCCGCTAAAGCCCCGTATACCCGGCCTTCACCGGATCGTTGCTGCCGTCGAGCTGACGCAAATATGTCAGCCCGCACACCGTCAGCCGGTGCGGATCCTTCTCGCCTGCCTCGACCAGCGTGGTGAGATATTCCGTCACCTTGGCGCGCGCCTCCTCGCTGGCAGCCGTGCTGCGGTTCACAAGCAGGTCATAGGTATGCATGATGCGGTCGATCGCGGCTTCCATGGATTTCTCCTGAGTTGCGTGATGCGGGTGATGCAGTCAGGCCGGTAGGCGCGCTTCGAATTCAAAAATCGCCTTGTTCGCAAGCCTGAGCCTGTTGAATTCGCCGCGCTGAAACATCTTCACGATGATTTCGAGCAGCCGATCGTCGGTGACGAGGCTGTCGGCAATGGCGCCGGTCTTGCGCAAGTAGTTCGACGCGATGGCATAGGCATCACCCACCACCTCGAAGTTCATGATCTGAATTCCGCGCTCGACCTGCATGCCTCACCTGTTCCGTGACAGGGCTGATAATTCGCAGAAGCGAAGATGGTTCCATGCCAGGGGAACCCGGTCTCGGGAAATCCGGTCGTGCTGGCAACAAAAGCAGGCGTTTCGGCCTGATTTCACCCCGAAATCGGCAGCTCGGTTTCGGGATCGAAGAAATGCAGGCGGCCAGCCTGCGCCGACAGGCGGACTTGATCGCCGCGCGCAATCGCAGTTTCCGCCGGCACGCGGGCGGCGGTGACGCTGGCGCCGCCCACCCTCGTCTCCAGCAAAATTTCGGAGCCGAGCTGTTCGACGACCTCGACGCGGGCATCGAAACCACGGCCCGGGGCGCCCTCGCCGAGCACGAGGTGCTCCGGCCGTACGCCCAGGATCACGCGGCGGCCGCCGTGGGCCGCAAGCGCCGACGCGTCTGCAGGCCCGACCGTGAGCCGCAGGCCTTCTGCCTCGACTGCCGTCACACCCGCTGCACTGCGTACGCTGACGTCGATGAAATTCATCGCCGGTGCACCGATAAAGCCCGCGACGAACTTGTTGGCGGGCTTGCCGTAGACTTGCAGCGGCGTGCCGATCTGCTGAACCCGGCCGTCGCGCATGATCACGACGCGGTCGCCGAGCGTCATGGCCTCGACCTGGTCGTGGGTCACGAACACCGACGTGGTCGGAATCGCCGCATGCAGACGCTTGATCTCGATACGCATCTGCGCGCGCAGCTTGGCATCCAGGTTCGACAGCGGCTCGTCGAACAAGAACACCTGCGGATTGCGCACGATGCAGCGGCCGAGCGCGACGCGCTGCTGCTGGCCGCCGGACAATTGTTTCGGCTTGCGCTGCAACAGTTCGTGCAGCCCGAGCATGCCGGCGGCGCGGTCGATCGCCGCCTTGATCTCGGCCTCCGCCGTTTTCTTGTTGCGCAGGCCGAAGGCCAAATTGTCGTAGACGCTCATATGCTGGTAGAGCGCGTAGTTCTGGAACACCATCGCGATGTCGCGGTCGCGCGGCGGCAGATTGTTCACCAGCCGGTCGCCGATGCGGATGTCGCCGCTGGTGATGTCCTCCAGCCCCGCAATCATGCGCAGCGTCGTCGACTTGCCGCAGCCGGACGGGCCGACCAGCGCCACGAACTCCTTGTCGGCGATTTCGAGATCGACGTCCTTTACGGCGTGGAACAGCGAGCCATAATGCTTGTTGAGCTTGCTGAGTGAAATTGCTGCCATTTACCGCCGTCTCACTGAATTATCCAAAGACAACCCCGCCGCGACAGGCGCGGCGGGGTTTTGAGTTCGGTTACTGCGCCGCCTTGCTGACCAGCGGCGCGCCCTCGGCCAGCACTCTTGCGATGTCTTCGCGCCTGCCGGTAACGGCCCTGGTGACGGTGTCGTTGAACGCTTTGTGCACAGCGGGCCATTGCGGGAAGTAGTAGGCGCCACGCACTTTATCCGGGGAGTCGAGAACCGCTTCCTTCAGCAGCTTCATGAAGGCATCCTGCTCGGCGATCTTCGGCCAGAATGTCGTGTTGGGCGGTGGCGCGCCGGTCGCCTTGAACATTTTGGTCTGGCCTTCCTCGTCAAGCATCATCGCATTCAGCATCTGCTTGGCGAGCTTCTTGCGCTCTTCCGGTATAGACTTCGGGATTGCCCAGCCCCAGATGTCATCCCAGCCGAACGGCTTCTTCCGGTCGGGGCCGAGCGGGAAGCGCGCGGCGGCGACCTTGCCGGCAATCTTCGACTTGTTGGGATCGTTGAACTGCCCCCACCACAGCGTGTCCGCTACCGTGAACGCGGCATCGCCGGCCATGAAGATGGCGTTGGCTTCGTTGCGGTCATACGCCGGCATGCCGCGCGGCGCGATCTTGTGGGTGTTGATCGCATCCCACCAGTATTCGACGGTCTTCTGCATGCAGGGGTCGGTCATGCTCGATTTCCAACCGCCTTCCGCGAGCTTCTTGTTGTCACGCTCGTAGAACGGCATCAGCACGTCGCAATTGTTGCCCCACATCGACCAGAACCAACTGAACCAGGAGTGGTTCATAGACATGCCGCCGACATAGCCGAACTTCGCCTTGCCGTCGGCCTGCAGCTTCTTGCTCATGGTGACGAGTTCTTCCAGCGTCTTCGGCACTTCCTCCGGCTTGACGAGGTCGGAGCGGTAGAAGAATACGCTGAATGTCTGTCCCATCGGCACAACGGTGTTCTGGCCCTGCGCGTTGGCGAACACGAGCGGCGCCATGCTCCACTTGGAGCCGTATTTGTTGGCTTCGACGTCGTCGGTCGGCTCCAGCAGATGCGCCCAGGTCTGACCCCAGTCGTCGTTGTGCCAGATCACGTCATACTGATCCGAGTTCGAGGTCAGCGACGCCGTCATCTTCTCGACATAGACGCCGTAGGAGTTCGGCACCTTGACGATCTTGACGCCGTTCTTGGCGCCCCAGGCCTCGAACATCGCGATCGAGGCGTCCTGGATCGGGCTCGGCTGATAGCCGATCCTCAGCTCCTTCACCTGTGCAGTGGCACCACTGGTCGCAGCCATCAAGGCCGCGGCCGCCGCCATCAACCATCTTGCCAGTCCCTGCATCGCCTTTCCTCCTCTTTTTGTCGTTGTGTCTTTCGTTGCCTCGGCTTGGTCTTTCCTAAAGTTAGATCCTCAGCCCCCTGATCACGTATTTCTGGCCGAACAGCGCGATCAGGAAGGCGGGCAGCAGGGCCATTACGGCGGTCGCGGCCATTAGATTCCAATGCAGGCCCATTTCAGTGACAAACTGCGCCATCACGACTGTAATCACAGGCACGCGGTTGCCGGTCAGGATCAGCGCGAACAAGAATTCATTCCAGGTGAACAGCCAGCACAGCACGGCAAGTGCGGAAATCGCCGGAAGTGCCGAAGGGATGGCGACGCGGATGAACGCGCCCCAGCGGCTGCAGCCGTCAATCATGGCGGCATATTCCATGGAGGGATCGATGCCATCGAAGAACCCCTTCATCAGCCAGGAGAAGAAGCAGATGTGGACGGCGATATGCGGCAGCAGCAGCCCGACATAGGTGTCATAGATGCCCCAGGCCTGCACCACAAAGTAGAGCGGCAGCACCCAGGAAATGTAGGGCACGCAACGGAAGATGTAGATGGTGCCGAACCACATGCGAGTCGCGGGGCCGGTAAAGCGCGACAGCATGTAACCGCTCGATACAGTCACCAACAGCGAAAAGACCGTCGCCAGCGTCGAGATGACAGCACTGTTGATGAAGGCCTCGATGATGCGTTCCTGGCCGAGCACCTCCTTGAAATTGCCCAGAGTGAACTCGGTGCCGCGATGTACGTAATAGACCCCCGACTCCGGGCGCAGCGAGGTCAGGATCAGCCACAGCACCGGGAAGGCGAAAGCAAAGCAGATGGCGGCGAGGGCGAGCGCAAAGAACGTCTTGCGGCTCCAGTTCGGCAGGTCGGGAAGGAATTCGGGGTGCGTCACCATCGGCATGAGCGTCAAGCCTTCGCAATGCGGTCGACGAGACGGTACATCACCACGCCGAGCACGAGGATGATCAACCCGCCGACGATCGCCGCCGCCGAGCCGCGGCCGAGATCGAGATTGAGGAAGGCGAGCACATAGGCATAGAGGCTGAACAACTCGGTCGAGCGGCCCGGGCCGCCGCCGGTCAGCGTCCACACGATGTCGAAGGTGCGGAAGGCATCGATGGCGCGGATCACCACGCAGACCACGATCACCGGCCGCAGCATCGGCAACGTCAGGAAACGAAATACCCGCCAGGTCGTAGTGCCGTCGATGGCAGCGGCCTCGAACGGCTCCTTCGGCAGGCTCTGCAGGCCGGCGAGCAGCAGCAGCGTGAACCATGGCGTCCACAGCCAGATGTCGGTCAGCAGGATGATGCCGAAGGCGCTCCAGCGCTGCACCAGCCATGGCTGCCCTTCGAGGCCAATGGCTTCCAGCACCACATTGACGATGCCGAACTGGTCGTTGAAGATCCAGCGGATCATGATCGCGGCGACGACCGGGGCCACCATCAGCGGCACCAGCAGGATCGTCTGCACCAGCTTTTGTCCGCGAAATGGCCGGTTGAGCAGCAGCGCGAGCGCCAGCCCCGCCACCAGCGCCCCGGCAACGCTGAGCACCATGAACAGGAAGGTGTTCGGCAGCACCACGTAAAGGAACGCCGGATCCGATATCACGGCGACATAGTGGTCGAAGCCGATCCAGGTCTTTTTGGGATTGTAGAGTGCCCAGTCGCGAAAGCTGGCGTTGGCGCCGATGACGATCGGCACGACCTGAAACAACAGCAGCAGCAACGCAGCCGGCGCGATCAGAAGCAGCACGAACCGCTGTTGCTCGCCGAACATGGGACGCCGCGATGCCGACAAGCCCGTTTTCCCCATTTGGGCATCAAGCCGTCACGACTCTTGCGGCCGGTACGTGCGCGAAGCCTGTATTTTCAGGGAGTATGGGCGGGGCGTCGAAGGCTAGTCAATCCGGATTGTGCAAGCGGTACAATCGGATCGTGCGAGAGCACAATCGGTCGTGCGAAGGCAAGCGATCGGGTAGACGCTCGTTGAAAACGTCAACTTGAGGTTATGCAAAAAGCAAAACGCACCGGCCCCCGAAGACCGGGGCCGATGCGCTTTCAGCAGGGCTTACTGCCTTGCCAGTTCATTGTCCGCTGTTGGCTGCCGGTCTTCTCGAGTGGCCGGCTTGGCCGCTAGACGGAAGAGTTTCTTGTTCTGATGCGTTTTCTTTACGCGAACCGGTGTCCACTTCGCTCGAAAACGCTACGTAATTCTCAGAGCCGATACAGGATCTGGTCGGTCCAGAACCGCTCGAGGCGGTGCAGCGACTTGTTCAGCGTCGCGAACTCCTCGTTCGAGATGCCGCCGACCTGCTCCACCGTCTTGACGTGCTTCTGGTAGAGCGCGTCGACGATCTTGCGGATTTCCTGGCCCTGCGCGGTCAAGCGGATGCGGACCGAACGGCGATCGACGCGGGAGCGCTGATGATCGAGGAAGCCGAGCTCGACGAGCTTCTTCAGGTTATAGGAGACGTTGGAGCCGAGATAGTAACCGCGCGTGCGCAGCTCGCCCGCGGTCAGCTCCTTGTCGCCGATGTTATAGAGCAGCAATGCCTGCACCGAATTGATGTCGGCGCGGCCGCGGCGATCGAATTCGTCCTTGATGACGTCGAGCAGCCGGCGGTGAAGCCGCTCCACCAAAGTCAACGCTTCCAGATAGAGCGGCTGCACCGGAGTTTGACCGGCAGAGCGTTCAGCGGTTTCCACCGCCGTTGCAACGGCTTTGATCATGACACTTCCCCTGTCGTCGTTTTTCGACTTATTTCGACGAAACTTCTGTCCCGCCTGATAGCTTCAACTTAAGGGGGCGGTTTGAAGATCCGCTTAAATAAGAGAATAAAGAGATCATGAATTTAACAGAGTGAATTGTCGATTAAGCCCCATGGATCAAGGCTTTTTGCAATATTTCATTGACGGTGAAAGCGTGATGTTCACGCTTCGTCTGCAGGCCCTGTCGCATTCGGAAACAGGTGGGCCTGAAATCGAAACGCTCGCGTAACAGGTGTGGTGGAACCCTTTACGGCCCTTAACGGTGACTGAAACGTTACCGGGAAAATTTTTGAAAATTTTAGGGGTTGGCGTCGCGGTTTCTGCACGCGGATGAATTATGGCGGGAAACTGACACGTTGCGCTTCTCTTCTCCCCGCCCTTGCGGGCCGAGGGGGCGCACCGCAGCAAGGCCCCCTACGGCGGGCGTTCGCGCGCGGCCATCCAGGCGAGCGCGAGATAGGCGCCGAGCATCACGGCCTCAAGCCCCACCACCGTCAGGCTGCCGCCATAGATGCCCGGAAACATCAGTTCGATCACCGCCATCGACACCACGGTGGTGAGCCACACCACCGCGCCCCAGGGCGTCGCAAGCCACAGCCCGACGGCGGCGACGAGTTCGATCACGGCGAAATAGACGGTCGCGGTCTGCCAGGCCATCGACTGGTTCTCGAATGCCTCTTCCTCGCCGCCGATGAATCCCGTGACCTGCGCCCAGTGGTACAGGCCCTTCAGGATCGAGATAACCGCCATGATGCGCAGGAACAGCACCAGCCGCCGCGTCCAGACATTCTCGTCGGGCTCGATCCGCTCCGACGACATCGCCGCCATCGACATCGCGTTGTCTCTGGACTTGTCCCGCCCCTGATCGCGCGCCGAAGCGTCAGACATGGAAGCCGACCTCGGAATCGGGGCTCAACGCGTGCTGGAATGTTCTCATGGTCCCATGTCTTGGCCCGCCGGGACGGTAAAATCAATTGCCGATGAGATGGATCAAGGCTCGGTGACGGGCGACCTTCAAGGTGCTAGAACTGGAACAAATCAAAACTGACCCGCGCCTTCAGGAGTACCCATCACATGGCGATCAAATTCGGGCGTCCGATCGAAATGCGCGACGCGCCGCGGCGACAGACCGCCCTCGCCTCGAGCCCGCTCGACCTGGCCATTCGCCCCCGCCGCAACCGCAAGGCGGAATGGGCGCGGCGGCTGGTGCGGGAAAACGTGCTGACGACCGACGACCTGATCTGGCCGATGTTCGTGGTCGACGGAAACAATGCGCGCACGCCGGTCACCTCGATGCCCGGCGTCGACCGGCTCACCGTCGATCAGGCGGTGCGCGACGCCGAGCGCGCGATGAAGCTCGACATTCCCTGCATCGCGCTGTTCCCCTATACCGAGCCGTCCTTGCGCGACGAGAACGGTTCCGAAGCGCTCAACCCGAACAATCTGGTCTGCCAGTCGGTGCGCGCCATCAAGAAGGAATTCCCTGAGCTCGGCGTGCTCTGCGACGTGGCGCTGGATCCCTTCACCAGCCACGGCCATGACGGTTTGATCGAGGACGGCAAAATCCTCAACGACGAAACGGTGGCGGTGCTGGTGCGGCAGGCGCTGGTGCAGGCGGAAGCCGGCTGCGACGTCATTGCGCCCTCCGACATGATGGACGGCCGCGTCGGCGCGATCCGCGAGGCGCTGGACGATCAAGGTTTTCTCGACGTGCAGATCATGTCCTACGCGGCGAAATATGCGTCCGCTTTCTACGGCCCGTTCCGCGACGCCATCGGCTCGGCAAAAACGCTGACCGGCGACAAGCGCACCTACCAGATGGACAGCGCCAATTCCGACGAGGCGTTGCGCGAAGTCGAACTCGACATCGCCGAGGGCGCCGACATGGTGATGGTGAAACCCGGCATGCCCTATCTCGACATCGTGCGCCGGGTGAAGGACACGTTTTCGATGCCGACCTTCGTCTACCAGGTGTCCGGTGAATACGCGATGATCGCAGGCGCTGCCAACAACGGCTGGATCGACGGCGACCGCGCGATGATGGAAAGCCTGCTCGGCTTCAAGCGCGCCGGCGCGGACGGGATCCTGACGTACTTTGCGCCGAAGGCCGCGGAGAGGTTGAAGGCGGAGAAGTAGTCCGCTGTCGTCCCTGCGAACGCAGGGACCCATACGCCGTGGCCCATCAATAGAACGATGGGGCCCGTTGCCTTTGCTACCACCGGCGGTCATTTGACGAAAAGCGTCGGCCAGTTCGTCTCACTCGAGAGCACAACGCGGTATGGGTCCCTGCGTTCGAACGCAGGGACGACGGAGACATTGTACGCCCCCGCGCCGGCACCCGAATATTGCACGCTGTTAATGGTCGCAGGCCCTTGGCGGCGGCCCGGCTGGTTCCCATGTCACGGTCGGGAATATCGGCCTGGAGGACGAACCATGTCTTATAGCGGCTCTGGCAATACTGGCGGCGCTTCAAATGCTGGCGGCGCCTGGCGGAACGACGGCGGGGTGCCGCCGCATGCGTTCGATCCCGATTTGCAGCCGGAACTGTTTCGCGGCGTGCTGACGCGGCGGGTGTTTGCGTTCCTGATCGACCTCGTCGTGCTGTCAGTTCCTGTCATCCTGGGCTACATCTTCATTGCCGTGTTCGGCGTTATCACGCTCGGCCTCGGCTGGATGCTGTTCTGGCTGGCGTGGCCGGCTACCATCGTGTGGGCGATCGTCTATTACGGCGCCTCGATCGGCGGCCCGCATTCGGCCACCATGGGCATGCGCGCGATGGATCTGGAAGTGCGCACCTGGTACGGCGCGCCGGGCTATTTCGTGCTCGGCGCCTGCCATGCCGTGCTGTACTGGGTCTCGATCTCGTTCCTGACGCCGCTGGTGCTGCTGGTGGGCTTGTTCACCAGCCGCCGCCGGCTGCTGCACGACATCATCCTGGGAACCGTGGTCATCAACAGCTCGGTTCGTACCCAGGTAGCGCCTTCGGCCCGCAGCAGCTACTGAGCGAGCAGCAAACCAATTGACCGTCGGCCCTCGGGGCGCGATGTTAGAGCCGGTCCGGCCCGAAAATGAATCGGGGCCGGACCGGCGCTTTTTCGTTTTGAGGCGTTTTCTTAACGCGAACCGGTGTCTACTTCGCGCGAAAGCGCTATGGTTGATTTGTTTCGGAGGCGTGACGACCCGACGTGACCCAGCACTCGCGTGATACCCCGCAATTTTATCTGACCGCACCCTCGCCCTGCCCTTATCTGCCGGGCCGGCATGAGCGGAAGGTGTTCACGCATCTGGTCGGCGACAAGGCTGGCGACCTCAACGACCTCCTGACCCATGGCGGCTTCCGCCGCAGCCAGTCGATCGCCTACCGCCCGGCCTGCGACCAGTGCCGCGCCTGCGTCTCCGTGCGTGTCGTCGCCAACGAATTCCGCCCCTCGCGCAACTTCAAGAAAGTCCTGGCGCGCAACGCCGACATCGTCGGCGAGCAGCGCAGCGCGGTGCCGACGTCGGAGCAGTACTCCGTGTTCCGCGCCTATCTCGACAGGCGCCACCGCCACGGCGGCATGGCCGACATGACGGTACTCGACTACGCGATGATGGTAGAAGACAGCCATGTCGAAACCCGCATCATCGAATACCGTAAACGCGGCGTCGATACCGGCATCACTGGGCGCGGCGAGGAGCTGATCGCGGTGGCGCTGACCGACGTACTCAGCGACGGGCTGTCGATGGTGTATTCGTTCTTCGAGCCGTCGCAGCAGAGCCGCTCGCTCGGCACCTTCATGATCCTCGATCACATCACCCGGGCGCGCAAGCTCGGGCTGCCTTACGTCTATCTCGGCTACTGGATCGAGGGCTCCAAGAAGATGGACTACAAGGGCCGCTTCCTGCCGCAACAGCGGCTGGCGCCGTCAGGCTGGCTGCGGGTTGACGCATCGGGCGAAATGCTGTCCGAGCCGCAGGATTAGAGCGCACTTGTAGCCCGGATGTAGCGCAGCGAAATCCGGGGCCGCATCAAGATTCCCGGATTGCGCTTCGCTCCATCCGGGCTACGAATCCCGTCTCAGCCGAAGAACGTTTCGAACAAGAGTTTTACGTTCAGCGCGACGATGATGCCGGCGACGATCCACGCCACCGCGGCGACGGAACGGGAGATCGCGAAATCACCCATCTTGCGGCGGTCGGAAACGAACCGCACCAGCGGGATCACCGCGAACGGCAATTGCATCGACAGCACGACCTGGCTGAACACCAGCAACTGGCCGGTGCCGCGCTCGCCATAGAGCGCGGTGACGATCACGACCGGGACGATGGCGATGCCGCGCGTGACCAGCCGCCGTGCCCAGCTCGGCAGGCGCAGGTGCAAAAAGCCTTCCATCACGATCTGGCCGGCCAAAGTCGCCGTGACCGTCGAGTTCAGGCCGGAGGCGAGCAGCGCCACCGCGAACAGGGTGGAAGCGATGCCGAGCCCGAGCAGCGGCGACAGCAGTTCATACGCCTGGCCGATCTCGGCGACCTCGGTGCGGCCGGTCGCATGGAAGGTGGCGGCCGCGACGATCAGGATCGCGGCGTTGATGAACAGCGCCAGCATCAAGGCGATCGTCGAATCCGTCGTCGCCCATTTGATCGCCTCGCGGCGGCCCTTGTCGTTCCGTTCATAGGCGCGGGTCTGCACGATCGAGGAGTGCAGATAGAGATTATGCGGCATCACGGTGGCGCCGATGATGCCGATGGCGATGTAGAGCATTTCAGGATTGGTGACGATCTCGGTCGACGGCAAAAAGCCCTTCAGCACCGCGGCCACCGGCGGCGCGGCGGCCGTGATCTGGATCGCAAAGCAAACTGCGATCACGATCAAGAGCGAGATGACGAAGGCTTCGAGGAAGCGGAAACCCTTGTTCATCAACAGCAGCAGCAGGAAGGCATCGAGCGCAGTTATCAGTGCCCCCCAGATCAGGGGAATGCCGAACAGCAGATTGAGCGCGATCGCGGTGCCGATCACCTCGGCGAGATCGCAGGCGATGATTGCCGCCTCACAGGCCACCCAGAGCAGGAAGTTCACGGGCCGTGAGAAGCTGGCCCGGCAGGCCTGCGCCAGGTCACGGTCGGTGACGATGCCAAGCCGCGCGGCGAGCGCCTGCAACAGGATCGCCATCAGGTTCGACAGCAGGATCACCGACAGCAGCGTGTAGCCGAACTTCGATCCGCCCGCGAGGTCGGTCGCCCAGTTGCCCGGGTCCATATAACCGACGGAGACCAGGTAGCCGGGGCCGAGGAAGGCCAGCAGCCGGCGCGACCAATGCCCGCCAAAGGGCACCGAGATGGTCGAATTGACCTCGGGCAGGCTGCGCTGGGTGCCAGCGGCGGCGTCAGCTCGCCAGCCGGCAGCAGTCGTGTCGGTCATCGGTACACCCTCAATCGGGGTCTTCGGGCCTAATGCGGGCGTTCGGGCGTCCATCTCAGCAAGATGGTCGATATCCATTTTTATTGCAACTCACTTGCAACTGCATCTAGCAATCACGAAAATGATACCGGCAAGCCAACTAGAAAGTACTGAAGAAGTGCTTTATGATTGAAAATATGATCAAGATCCCGGTCGAGACGCCTACGGCCACGCTGCGATACGCCCTCGTCCCCGACGAGGCCGGTATCGCCGCCATTGAGGCGACCTTTGCCGCCTACGACCGGATGATGGCGATCCTCGCCGAAGTTGCGCCGGTTGGCGCCAACCTCGTCGCCCTTCACGCCCAAGCTTACGAAAAGATCCGCATCGAGACCGGCCTGCCGGCCCGTCTGGTAACGCTCGGCCTCCGTGACCGCGCCGGCTACGTGGCGGATACGGCAATGCGCAAGATCCCACTCGACGACAAGTTGTTTGCGATCAAGGGACCAACTTCACTGACAATTAGCACTGTCCATGGACGTGTCTTGGTGCCGTTCGAAATCCCCGGCTACCTTGCCGGCTGGGAAAGTCCCTTCCCGGCTCATCTGGTCTCGGATGGCCGCGCTTACGAAATCCACATCGCCGTCAAATCGAAATCCACAGCACTGGAGGAGAAGACCATGGTTCACGAGGGTATCCTTGCGCGTATGGGTAGACTTCTTGCCGCCATCGCCAGCGAGACGATCGACAATGTCGAGAACAGCAACAAGGTCGCGCTGGTCAAACAGGCGATCCGCGAAATCGACGCCGGCGCCGACGACGCACGCCATGCGCTCGGCAAATCGCGCGCCGAGGAATTCCGCCTCAAGCGCCGTCGCGAGGAACTGGACGCCGAAATTGCCGGGCTGACGGAAAAGATTCGTCTCGCAGTTGCGGAAAGCCGCGAGGATCTCGCGCGCGCCGGCGTCGCACGGCAAATTGATCTGGAATCGCAGGGAACGGCGCTGGAACGTGCGATGGATTTCATCGAACTCGAAATCGACGAGCAGACCAAGGCGTTACAGGCGATGCTTGGCGCGCGGCGTGAAGCCGAAACCCGTCTCGCCGATCTCGAAGCGAGCCTCGAAAAGCATTCGCCGCAGGAAACCGGACGCGCGGCTGGCGCGACTAAAACAGTGAGTCCCGATCGGGCCATGGCGGCGATCGCACGCGTCACCGGCGTGCCGGCGGCCGGCGTGCCCGGCGACAAGGAGCTCGACGAACTCGACCGGTTGCACCGCGAAAAGGAAATCGCGGCCCGCCTTGAAAGGATCAAGTCGCAGCAATGAGTGCCCTGACCGACATCCTGCTAGCGCCGGACGTGCGGCCCTTCGCCGTGGCTGCAGCAATCATGCTGGCGCTCGGCGGCATCGAATTACTGGCAACGCTGGTCGGGTTCTCGATCAGCGAACTGGTCGGCAAGGAAGTCGCCGTCGACTCCGACAGCGGCAACGGATTGGGCGGGCTATTCCTTTGGATCAATGCGGGACGCCTGCCGCTCCTGATCCTCATCATCCTCGCGCTCGGCGTGTTCTCGATCGCGGGTTTCTTCCTGCAGGGGCTGGCCCATGGTGTGGGGATTTCGATCCCTGCCTCGATCGCAGTGCTCGCCGCCGTGGCCGGCAGCATTCCCGTCATCCGGGTCACCAGCCGCGGCATCGCCCGCATCATCCCGCGCGACGAGACCTATGTGGTGGATGAGGCCGATTTCGTCGGTCATGTCGCCGAAGTATCGATCGGCCCGCTCGATCAGGGGCTGCCCGGCCGCGTTCGTCTCAAGGATGTCTTCGGCAACTGGCATTCTCTGGTGGCGCGCGCCAGTCCCGATTCCGTACCGCTCCCGGTCGGCGCCAGCGTGTTGCTGGTCGACCGTGACGCCAAGAGCTTTATCGCCATTTCCGCTCCAACCGACCTCATTGCACAACAACGTTCAGACAGGGCTTAACACATGTGGGAACTTGCAATACCCGTCGCTATTGGCGTCATTGTCATTCTTGTTATCGGTCTCCTGCTTGCAAAGCTCTACCGCCGCTCGACGCGTGACGAGGCCTATGTCCGCACCGGCCTCGGCGGCCAGAAAGTCGTCCTCGACGGCGGCTCGATCGTGCTTCCGGTTTTCCACTCGACCGCCGCGGTCAACCTGAAGACGCTGCGGCTCGAGGTCACGCGCGGCGGCCCGGATTCGCTGATCACCAAGGACCGCATGCGCGTCGACATCGGCGCCGAATTCTACGTCCGCGTCAAACCCGATGCCTCGTCGATCGCGCTCGCCGCGCAGACGCTGGGCAGCCGCACCAACAATGCAGGCGAGCTGCGCGAGCTGATCGAAGCCAAATTCGTCGACGGCCTGCGTTCGGTGGCCGCCACCATGAACCTCGAAGAGCTGCAGGAGCAGCGCGCCACCTTCGTCAAGTCAGTGCAGGAAGCAGTCGGCGCCGACATCCAGAACAACGGCCTCGAGCTCGAATCGGTCTCGCTGACGCGGCTCGACCAGAGCGACATCAAGCATTTCAATCCGAGCAACTTCTTCGACGCCCACGGCCTGACGACGCTGACCAAGATCACCAGGGAACGCGAACAGGAGCGTAACCAGATCGTCCGCACCACCGAGGTCAATATCGCGCAGCAGGACCTGGTCGCTCGCCAAACCACGCTGACGATCGAAGCCACCAAGCGCGAGGCGGAACTGGCGCAGCAGCGCGACATCGCCAACAAGACCGCCGCCATGCGCGCGCAGACCGCGCAGGTCGAGCAGACCGCCGTGCAGAACGAGGCCGAGTATCGGATCCAGCAGGAACTGGCGGTCGCCAACAAGCAGACCGAAGCCAATCAGGCGCGCGACACGCGAAAGATCGAAGCCGATCTCGCGGTGAAGCGCCGAAACACCGAGATGGAACGCGATCTGCAGATCGTCGCCCAGGAAAGCGCGATTGCGGTCGCGACCAAGAGCAAGGAGCAATCGGAAGCGCAGACCGTCGCCGAGACCGCGCGCGCGCTGGCGATCGCGGCTGAAGAAAAGGTCACCACCGCCAAAGCCGTCGAAATCGCCGAACGCGACAAGATCATCAACGTGATCGCGGCGCGCAAGGCCGCCGAGACCGAGGCGATGCCGATCACCGTGATGGCGGAAGCCGAAAACCAGGCCGCCAACAACAAGGCGGAAGCCATCAGCGTGCTGGCCAAGGCCGACGCCGATGCGGCGATCACCCGGGCCACCGGCGTCAAATCGCTCGGCCAGGCCGAAGCCGAGGTGGCGGCATTGAAGGCGGAAGCGCGCAACAAGCTCTCGGCGGAGATGGTCGACTACGATCTCACGCTGGCGCGCATCAATATCATCCCGAACGCGCTGGCCGAAGCGGTCAAGCCGATCGAGAAGATTTCGGACATCCGGATCTTCGACACCGGCGGCATGCTCGGCCGTGGCGGCGGCAACGGCGCCATGAATGGCCATGGCAACGGTATCGGCCTCGGCGACGGCCTTGCGGCGCAGTTGCTGTCGGTCTCGGCGTTCAAGCCGATCATCGACAAGATCCTCGCCGAGGGCGGTTTCGCCGCCGGTCCTGATGCGCTGACCACCCTGACCAACGCGCTGGCCGCACAACGACTGGCAGCTCCCACCGAACCGCCCGCCGCGTTTGATGCAGATGACGATGACGTGGTGACGCCGCCCACGACTATCTCTGGAACGGGCAAGGCAACGCTCGGTCCCACGTCGTAGCTGTCCCGGGGGAACTGCTCCGCCGTTCCAATCGAAATCTAAAGAGGCCCGCCGCAGTTCTCGCAGCGGGCCTTTTTCCTGTTCCTTCCTTCTGCCTTATCGGGAAACGGGTGGGTTGCGTCGTCCTCCGGCCGGACAATGAGGACAGATCGAATCCAAGGGAATTTTGCCATGTCCGCCGCCGACACGCCTCGCCTGCCCGCAACGTTCAATCGCCTGGCCTGGTCGAACCTCGCCGCGCAGTCGGCCGAGCAGATCGCGCTGGCGGCCGCCCCCATCGTCGCGGTGCTGCTGCTCGGCGTCGGCGAAGGCCAGACCGGCCTGCTGCAGACCGCGCTGACGCTGCCCTTCATCCTGTTCGCGATCCCTGCCGGCCTGCTCGCCGACCGCATCTCGCGGCGCTGGGTGATGGCGGCCTCGGAGGCGCTGCGCGCCGCGGCGCTAGCCGGCATTCTGCTGCTGATCTGGCTCGGCCAAATGACGCTGCCGCTGCTCTCGTTGCTCGGCTTCATCGCAGTCTGCGGAACGGTCGCTTACAGCGTCGCCGCACCCGCTTTGGTGCCGTCGCTGGTCACCTCGGAACAATTGCCTGCAGCCAATGCACGGATTGAACTCGCGCGCACGATCGCGTTCGCCAGCGGTCCGGCGCTTGGCGGCGTGCTGGTCGGATGGGTCGGGGCCGCCCCCGCCTTCGGATTCGCGGCGGCGTTGTCCGTAATCGCAGTCGTGCTGCTGTCAGGCATCTATGAACCGCCCCGCGCCCCTGCCCCGCGCCGCCATCCGCTGCAGGAGATCAAGGAAGGCGCCGCGTTCGTGTTGCATCACCCGCTGCTGCGGCCGGTGTTCATCACGCAATTCATCTTCAACACGGCGTCGTTCCTGCTGCTTGCCGTGTTCGTGCCCTACGCCGTGCGCCACCTCGGGCTATCGGCCACCGGCGTCGGCGTGACGCTTGGGATGTATGGCGTCGGCATGGTCGCCGGCGCGCTCGCGGCGACGCGGGTGATGAAGCGGCTCGCCTTCGGAACCGTGATCGGGCTCGGGCCTGTCACCGGCTTCGTCGCCGCAATGGTAATGGCGCTGACGACCATCCTGCCGACGCCATGGCTGGCGTGCCTGAGCTTCTTCCTGCTCGGTGTTGGCCCGATCCTGTGGGTGATCTCGACCACCACCTTGCGGCAATCGGTAACGCCGCCATCGCTGCTCGGGCGCGTGTCCGCCATCAACATCATGAGCTACGGCGCCCGTCCGCTCGGCTCTGCGTTAGGCGCCATCGTCGGCGGGCTTTATGGCGCCGAGGCTTGCCTCTATCTGGCGGCAGCCATTTTCGGCGCGCAGGCGCTGGTGATCCTGCTGTCGCCGGCGGTCTCGCTGGCGCGGCAGCCGGACATGGTGGGAGAAGCGGCGCGCTGCTAGCAGTGCCGAGCTGAAATCATCATTACGAGTGCGGCGAAGCAATCTATTCTTCGCGGAGCCTGTCATCCGGCGGCGCTTCGCGCCCGACCAGGTGGCTCGGATGACGGGGCAAAACAGGACTAGCCCGCCAGATAACGCTCGTATTTGCCCGCCACGACTTCATCCGCAGCGATGTCAGGATCGAGCGTATACAGATCCTGCGCGCGGCCGATGCCGCGCAGGGCGTAGCGGCCGGTGGACACCAGATAGTTTCGCCCGGCGGCGTCGAGGCCTGCGCGAAATGCCGACGACATCAAAAGTTCGCGGTCGACCGAGCGGCACATCGAGGCGATGCGGCTGACCTCGTTGACGGCCGGTCCCACCACGGTGAAGTCGAGCCGGTCATCGCTGCCGATGTTGCCGTAAAACACCTCACCGACATGCAGGCCGACATGGGCCGTGGTAACCGGCCGGTTTTCGGCCGTGCGGCGGGCGGTGAGCGCCTTCATGTTGCGGCGGAAGCGATGTTCGGCGCGAAGTGCTGTCCGTTTTGCCACCGCCATGTTGTCATGGATGAACATCGCCAGCACGCCATCGCCGATCAGCTTCAGCACCTCGCCGCCGGCGTCATGGATGGCGTCGATCGAGGCTTGCGCATAATCGTTGAGGAACGGGATGATCTCGCCGGGATCGATGCTCTCACTGATCGCGGTCGAGCCGCGCAGATCGGAAAACCACAGCACCGTGTTGATGCGCTCGGTGACACCGCGCGCGATCCGCCCGCGCAGCACCTGTTCGGCCGCGTCGCGCCCGAGATAGACGCGGCCGAGCGTCTTGGTGATGTCGGCCTGCGCCGCGGATTTGATCGCCAGCCCCAGCACCGGCACGAGATCGCGCAGCGCCGCCAGGCCCTGCGCGCCAAATCCCTCGTCGTGCCTCGTCACCCAATAGGAGTAGACGCAGTCCATCTGCCCCATGGTGCCGGCCTCGCCGAACTGATGCACATAGGCCACCAGATGCTTGTGACCTTTCTCGGCGAGTTCGTTCACGAACTTGAACCTGTTAGTCTCGCCATCGGCGAGGTCGACCGGCAGTTCCTCATGACCGTTTTCGAGCATGTGGTAGAAGATCGAACTGCGCCATGCCTGCGCGGCTTCGCCCTCGTTGGTCGAACCATATTCGAAGACGTCGCTTTCGTTGGTCTCGGCGTCGTTCCAGCGAAAGCCACGACCCTCAAAAATTGGGTGCAGCGTATCGATGAAGACCATCCCGCGCGATACGGGCAGGCCTTCGGCGCAGCAGCGCTGGCAGAAACCGCGGATCAGATCATTTTCGGGTAGGCCTGTGAGACCCTGGTTGACCAGCCAGTTCATCAGGCGCAGACGGGGCGTGAGTTCCATGCCGCCATTATGCCGCGCAATCGTGACGGGTGAAAGCCTCGCGCCCTTCAACCCTTCGAGCGCGTCACCGCCTCGCCGTCCTCCTTGACGAAGGATTGGATGGGGTTGTCGAGCAGATCAAGCACCAGCTCCGACGGCCGGCACAGCCGCACGCCCTTCGGCGTCACCACGATCGGCCGGTTGATCAGAATCGGGTGATCCAGCATGAAGTCGATCAGCTCGTCGTCGCTCCACTTTGGATCGGCCAGGCCAAGCTCGGCATAGGGCGTGCCCTTTTCGCGCAACAGCTCCCGTGGCGTGAGGCCCAAGGCCTTGATCAGCTCGACCAGCCGGGCGCGGCTCGGCGGCGTCTTCAGGTACTCGATCACCTCGGGCTCCTCGCCGCTCTGCCGGATCATCGCCAGCGTGTTGCGCGAGGTGCCGCAGGCGGGGTTGTGATAGATCGTTACGCTCACGGATGAGCCTCCTTGGTCGTTGCCGCCTCGCCTGCCCCGCGCAGCAGCCAGTTCATGAAGATCAGCGCCACGACCGCGCCGCAGAGTTCGGCCGCGATGAAGCCAGGAAGGTCCGCGGGACGAATACCCGAAAACGTATTGGTCATCGAACGCGCGATCGCAACGGCGGGATTGGCAAACGAGGTCGAGGCCGTGAACCAGTAGGCCGCCGTGATGTAGAGGCCGACCAGCCAGGGCACGGCCGTGCGGTTGAACCTGATGCCGGCGAGGATGGTCGCCACCAGGCCGAATGCGGCGACGCCCTCGGCGAACCATTGCGCGCCGCCGGTTCGCGTTTTCAGCGAGGCGTCAATCAGCGGCAGCGCGAACATCGCATGCGCCACCATGGTTCCCGCGATCCCCCCGGCCACTTGCGCGGCAACGTAACCCAGCGCATCGCGCGGCGTCAGTTCGCCTTTCAAAGCAAAGACCAGCGATACCGCGGGATTGAAATGCGCGCCCGAGATCGGCCCGAGAATGCTGATGAGAACCACCAGGATCGCGCCGGTCGGCAGCGTGTTGCCGAGCAGCGCAAGCGCGACGTCCTTCGTCAAGGTTTCGGCCATGATGCCGGAGCCGACCACGGTCGCGACCAATAGCGCGGTCCCGAGTGCTTCGGCAGCGAGCCGGCGCGGCAGATCGAATTCGGACATCAGCTCGCCTTCTCTTGGCTTGACGTCGAGCCGGCGATGCGGCCGATATCGCGCAACTTCGTCCCAAGCGACAGGCGGTCGATGCTTTCCAGTGGCAGGCTGGAGAAGGCGGCAATTCGATTTTTGAGATAGCGGAAGGCTGCGACGAATGCCGCTTCCTTTTCCATGTCGGTACCATCAACTGCGGCTGGGTCCTCGATCCCCCAATGTGCCGTCATCGGCTGGCCCGGCCAGATCGGGCAGGACTCACCGGCCGCGTTGTCGCAAACGGTAAAAACGAAATCCATCACGGGTGAGTCGCTTCGCGCGAATTCTTCCCAGCTCTTCGAGCGCAATTCGTCCGTGGGATAATCGAGGCGGTTGAGCACCTTGATCGCAAACGGATTGACCGTCCCCTTCGGCTGGCTGCCGGCGGAGAAGGCGCGGAAGTTGCCGCGGCCATCCTTGCGCAGGATCGATTCCGCCAGGATCGAACGCGCGGTGTTTCCGGTACACAGGAAGAGAACGTTGTAGATGCGATCAGACATGCGCTTTCCTCCTTGTCTTTGGCGGACAGCAAGGCGTGAGGTCTTCGATCAGCGGTCCGCAGATCTCGGGCCGCCCGTCGCAGCAATCCCGCAGCATGAACAGCACCACCGCCTGAAAGGCCTTGAGATCGGTACGATAGACGATCGAGCGGCTGATGCGCCGCGCCGTCACCAGTCCCGCCCGGGACAGGATGGCCAGATGCGACGACATGGTGTTTTGCGGCACGGCGAGTGCCTTGGCGATGTCGCCGGCTGCGAGCCCATCCGGTTCGTGCTTCGTCAACAACCGGAACACATCGAGACGGGTCGATTGAGCAAGCGCCGCCAGCGCGAGAATGACTTTTTCTGATTCCATACATCTAGATTTATCGATATATTATCCCCTGTCAACCCGAACGCCAGAAGTTGCCACCGCCAGCTATTTCGATAATTCTAGAAATACCGTTGACGGGCCTGGATTCGTATGAAAGCATGTCCGCATGAAACTCGATGACGCCGCCGCCCATCTCGAAGCGCTGGGCAATCCGACCCGATTGAAAATCTACCGCGCACTGATCCGCGCCGGCGGCGCCGGCCTTGCGGTTGGCCGCCTGCAGGAGAAACTGAAGATCGCGCCCTCCACCCTCTCCCACCACATCAAGGCGCTGGTGGTGGTCGGCCTCGTGACCCAGGTGCGCGATGCGACCACGCTGATCTGCCACGCCAACTACGAAGTGATGCGGGAGCTGGTCGGTTTTCTGGTCGCGGAATGCTGCACTGAAAGCGCCGAAGCCACAGATGCCAAGACCGCGGCCTAGTGAGCCGCGTTCTTTTGGCGATTATTTCGATAGTTCTAGTTTTATGGGAGGACAACATGAGCGAAGCCAAAACCGTCGCGATCATCGGAGCCGGCCCAGTCGGCCTTGCCGCCGCCGCCCATGTGCTGGAGCGCGGCCTGCAGCCGATCGTACTGGAAGCCGGCGAAACTGTCGGCCACGCCATGCGGCAATGGGGCCATGTTCAACTGTTCTCGCCATGGGAATACAATATCGACAAGGCGGCTGCGCGCCTGCTGGCGACGACCGGCTGGAATTCTCTCGAACCCGATCAGTACCCGACCGGCGCGGAGATGGTTGAAAGCTATCTCGAACCGCTCGCAGCCAACACGGCACTCAAGCCCCATATCCGCACGTCGAGCCGCGTCACCGGTATCAGCCGGGTGGGCTTCGACAAGCTCAAGACCAAGGGCCGCGAAACAGCGCCGTTCGAAATCCGGTATCAGAACGGGAAAGGTCCCGAAGTCGTGAAGGCCGATGCGGTCATCGACGCCTCCGGCACCTGGCACTCACCCAATCCGGCCGGCGCCAACGGCCTGTTCGCGATCGGCGAGACGCAGGCCGCGGACAGGATCGCCTACGGCATGCCCGACGTGCTGGGCAAAGGCCGTGCGCGTTATGCCGGCAAGACCGTCGCAGTGCTCGGCGCCGGACATTCCGCGATCGGCACGCTGACCGATCTCGCGAAACTCGCGGAACAGGCGCCGGAGACCCAAGCGATCTGGCTGTTGCGCGGCAACGATCCCGCGAAAGCCTTTGGCGGCGGCGCCAACGACAAGCTTGCCGCCCGCGGCGAGCTTGGCGCGGCGTTTGCTGCATTGGTAGCCGCAGGACGAATCAAGGTTGAGAGCGAATTCCGGGTTTCGCAGCTCACTGCCGACGGCCCTCGCCTCGTCGTCGGCGCGGGCTCGGCCTGTTGCGGCCGCCAAATCGTCGTCGACGAACTCGTCGTGGCGACGGGTTTTCGCCCCGAGCTGGATTTCGTCCGCGAATTGCGCATCCGGCTCGACTCGGCGATCGAATGCCCGGTCGCGCTGGCGCCGTTGATCGATCCGAACGAACATAGCTGCGGCACCGTGAGGCCGCACGGCGCACGGGAATTGGCGCAAGACGAACCGGGCTTCTATTTCGCCGGCATGAAATCATACGGCCGCGCGCCGACCTTCCTGATGCTCACGGGATACGAACAGGTGCGTTCGATCGCCGCCGACATCGCCGGCGACCGCGAGGCCGCGGAGCGGGTCGAACTGGGTCCTGCCGGAGACCGGCGTCTGTAGCCGCTCGCTCGCACCAGATGCCAGCAATTGCTGCGGCGGCCCTGCATTATCGGATGTTGACGCCTGTTGCGTGGCGGATGCACAAGCAAAGCAGGACGGCAAGACTGGATGCGGCTGCGCGTCCCCGTCGTAAGGGAGTGAACGGGATCTCGTTGGAAGGTCGCTCGGCTATCGTCGCGATGTGCGTGGGGCAGCTTGGGAGCTTGCTTCCACACGTCGTCGTGCCTTCCATTCTTGCCGCATTCCTGATTCCGGAATGGCATTTGAGCGGCGCGCAGGCAGGCCTCCTGGCGGGCTCCGGCGCCGCCGGCTACATGCTGACAGTGCCGGTGCTGGCGACGCTGACCGATCGCATCGATGCACGCAAGATTCTGATCGCAGGCTCTGCGCTCAGTGCGCTCGGTACATTGCTGTTCGGCATGTTCGCCACGGGGCTGTGGTCGGGCGCGCTCTGCAACGCGATCGCCGGCGTGGGTTTTGCGGGCGCTTATATGCCGGGCCTCAAGGCGCTCACTGATCGCCTTGCGCCGGGCGATTCATCCCGCGCCATCACGCTCTACACGTCGAGCTTCTCGCTCGGGGTCGGTCTGTCGTTTCTGGTTTCCCAACTTGTTGCGGAGGCCTGGGGCTGGCGTAGCGCATTCTTCGTCACAGCCGCCGGGCCGCTCGTGATGCTCACCGTCTGCTTCCTGCTGCGGCCGGTCGAGCCGACGCCGGCTACGGGACGCCTGCTGGATTTCGCACCGGTGTTCCAGAACCGGAAAGCCATGGGGTTCGTGCTGGGCTACGGCGCGCATTGTTTCGAACTCTACGCCATCAGAACCTGGATCGTGGCGTTCTGGACCTTTGTCTCGCTAAAAAATTCGGACGCTTCGATTTTGACGCCGATCGTGGTCAGCGTCGTGTTTTCGCTGCTCGCTATGCCCGCTAGCATTCTCGGCAATGAATTCGCGCTCAGGTTCGGACGCCAACGCGCCGTCACGGCGGTGATGTTCTCCTCCGCTGCGGTCGCGTTTCTGATCGGCGTCTTCGCCGACAGGTCGCCGTGGCTGTTGCTGCCTTTGATCCTGATCTATGCCATCACGGTTCCCGCCGATTCCGGCGCGCTCACCTCCGGCATGTCGATGGCTGCAGACCCGAGCTATCGCGGCGCGACCATGGCAATACATTCGACCGTCGGCTTCAGCCTGTCCGCGATTGGTGCGTGGGCGCTGGGCGTCGCGCTGGATGCAGCGGGCGGCCCGCAGAATTCATCGGCCTGGATGCCCGCATTTTCGGTGCTGGCGGCAGGGATCCTGTTTGGACCGCTGGCACTCTATTGGTCCAGGAAAGAGACACCGCCGTGAACCGCAGCCAGTTTTCCATCATTGCCGCGCTCGGCACCACGCAGACGCTGGCCTGGGCTTCGAGCTACTACCTGCCGGCAATCCTCGCCGATCCCATCGCACGCGATCTCGGCGTTTCCTCGAACTGGATCTTTGCCGCCTTCTCTGCATCGCTTGTCATCTCTGCCATGCTCGGGCCGCGCATCGGCCGGCAGATCGATCTGGTCGGCGGCCGGTCCGTGTTGTCGATTTCCAACATCGTGCTGGCGGCGGGCCTGGCGTTGCTCGGCCTCACCTATTCGATACCGGTCCTGCTCGCGGCGTGGCTCTTGCTCGGCATTGGCATGGGTGCGGGTCTCTACGACGCCGCCTTCGGCGCGCTGGGCCGCATCTACGGCGACAAGGCACGCCGCTCCATCACCGGCATCACCTTGTTCGCCGGCTTCGCCTCGACCGTCGGATGGCCACTGACCGCGTGGGGGCTGGAGACGATCGGCTGGCGCAACACCTGCTTCGCCTGGGCCGCCGCACACATCCTGATCGGGTTACCGATCAACTGGCTGATGCTGCCGCCGGTCGCGGGCGCAAAGGCCGCCGTTGCCGCCGCCGTCAAGCCGCACATCCCGATCGACCGCACCATGATCCTGCTGGCGTTCGCCTTTGCCGCCGCGTGGACCGTCACCGGCGCGATGGCCGCGCATTTGCCGCGCATCCTGGAATCCGCCGGCGCGACATCGCTGCAAGCGGTCGCGGCCGGCGCGCTGATGGGTCCGGCGCAGGTGGCGGCCCGCATCTTCGAGGCGAGTTTCCTCAGTCGTTATCACCCGCTGGTCTCGGGCCGGCTGGCATGCCTGACGCTACCGATCGGCGCGGCGATCCTCGGCCTGGCGGGCGGCGGCGCGGCCAGCGTTTTTGCGGTCTTCTACGGCGCCGGCAACGGCATTTTGACCATAGCGCGCGGCACGATGCCGCTCGCGATCTTCGGGCCGCAGAACTATGCCTACCGCCTCGGGATCATCGGCGCCCCGGCGCGGATTGCCCAGGCCGGCGCGCCGCTGGCGTTCAGCCTGCTGATCGACGTCATGGGTAGTCGCATCCTGATCGTGTCGTCGGCGCTCAGCCTCGCCGCGCTGTTGGCGCTGTTGTTGCTGCGCGCACCGCCACCTCGAAGCCTGACGAAAGAGAAGGATGTCTGAAATAATCAACCGCATCAATCCGCCCGAACTCGGCTCTCCGCCCGGTTACTCGCAGATCGTCGAGGTGACCGCGGGGCGCATCATCTTCATCGCCGGCCAGACCGCGCTCGATCGCGGCGGCAATGTGGTCGGCAGGAATGATTTTGCAGCCCAGGCGGAGCAGGTGTTTCAGAATCTCTCGATTGCCCTGAAGGCCAGCGGGTGCTCGCCGGCCAATCTGGTAAAGCTCACGGTATTCCTCACCGACATGGATAATCTCGCTCGCTACCGCGAAGCCCGGAACCGCTTCTTCGCCTCGGTGACCCCGCCGGCAGCGCCTGCGGTCACGCTGGTCGAGGTATCGAAACTCTACGGTCCGGATTTCCTGATCGAGATCGAGGCCATCGCGGCGGCGTGAGCGTCACGCATTCAAGGCTTCCTGGCCTCCGACGTTGCGATCCAAATCCCGGCGAACACCGCGACCAGCCCCAGCACAAGATTGGGCGTGATCGGCTCTCCGACCAACTGAGTAGCCAGCAGCCCCGCCGCGAGCGGATTGACGGTCATGGTATTGGCGACACGCGTCGGCGACGCCCGTTCCAGCGCCAGCACCCACAGGATGAACGCCAGCGCGCCGCCGGCAATGCCGAGATAGATGCCGGCGATCCATTGTGGCGTGCTGAACCGGCTCAATGCCGCGACGCTTCCCGTCAACGAGCCGACCAGGACCAGGGCTGCGGCACCCGTTCCCATGCCGACGGTGAGGAAACCAAGCGCGCTCGATCGCTGGATGAAGGGGCGAGACCAGACATTGTAGAACGCCATGCACAAGACAGCCGCGGTCATGATCAGCTCGCCGCGCCAGGCGCCCAGTGGCGCGGCCGACAATCCCGTTGCAAGCGCGGCGGCGACACCGAGCACCGCGACGCAGACCCCGATCGATTTCCTTCTCGTCAGCGGCTCGATGCCGAGTATTGCGCCGACCACCATGGTGTGCAGCGGCAATGTCGCCAGCGCGAGCGAGGCGCGTGCGGCGGTCGTGTAGGACATCGCGATATTGTAGAGAACGAAGAACACGCCGAAGAAGCAAAAGCCCAGCGCGGCGACGGCCGGCAAGTCCCGCTGTTGCGGCCATCGCGCCTTCAGCAACAGCGCCGCCGGCAGCACGCAACAGAAGCCGATCGCCCAGCGCAGAATCGCAAGCGTAATCGGGTCGGTGTTGCCGGCGAGATAGCGCGTGATCGCCGCCGCGGTGCCGCCGAGGCAACTCGAGATCAATGCGATCGCAACGCCGATCCATTCGCCCACGCGGTCCCCCATATCCTGTTAACTTGTTCAGTCCGGTTGTGGCATCTTGCGGATCGGCAAAGCCCCGGCAAACTACCTGGCAGGTACTCATGGCGCATCGGCATGATTTCGCAGCAAGCCTCCGGTTGTGGCGGCGCAAAAGGGGTCTGTCGCAGCTTGAGCTCGCCGGTCGAACCAACATCTCGCAGCGGCACCTGAGTTTTCTCGAACTCGGCCGCGCATCGCCAAGCCGTGACATGGTGATACGGCTCGCCATTGCCCTCGACGTGCCGCTGCGCCAGCATAATTCGATGCTGATGGCGGCCGGCTTCGCGCCGGTGTGGCGGCAGACCAACCTCGCCGCCCCCGAGTTCGTTCAAATTCGCACTGCGCTCGATTTCATGCTGGCCCAGCAAGGACCGTTTCCTGCCGTCGCGGTCGATCGGCACTGGAATCTGCTGCAAAGCAATTCCGGCGCCGTCCGTCTGGTCGAATTCCTGGTCGGGCCTTTGGCGCCGGATGCCGCGATCAATCTGGCCGACGCGTTGGTCGCTCCGGACGTGCTGCGGCCACATCTTTTAAACTGGGTCGAGGTGGTCGGCTATTTCATCCGGAGCGTGGAAGCCGACGCTGCCGCCGACGGATCGGCGGAGACCGCGGCCCTTCTGAATCGATTGCTGGCTTATGAAGGCGTCCAGGCGGCGGTCAATGCGCCGCCGGCCGAACTGGCGATCACGCCGGTGCTGCCAATGCATTTTCGCAAAGGCACGACCGACCTGCGGCTGTTCACGACCATCGCGACGCTGGGCATCCCGCAGGACATTACGCTGCAGGAGCTTCGCATTGAGAGCTTCTTTCCAATGGATGAGGCGACCGCCCGCGTGCTGCGAGGATGGGTCGAACAAGGTGCGGCTGCGACAGTTTCCGGATGAGAGCCCGTCCATCCGATGGCGGCAGATGTCAGTAGCAGGATCGGGCGAATGGCTACGACGTTCTTGCCGCTACGGGCCTGTCGGGCGTAGCCTTGCGAAACCGCAGCCCCCCTCAAATGCAAGCGCCGCTCGCCCTTTTGTCGGGCGGGCACACGGTAATTTTCGCGTCAATCCGTTCCTAAATTTCAATCAATTGCGTCGTTCCTGCATAGCAGGCCGTCAAGAAGTTTTTGTCATGAGGGGTTACCGGAACCCGGGTTCCGGTGGTTTCGAAGCTCCGACAGGTTGGAGCTTCCAGGCTCTGGAATTGGCAATGCAAGAAGCGATCCGCTTACGTGAATTGGAAGCTGAGTGCCGTCAACGCGCGCTGAGCGAACCGGACAAGAAATGGTACTGGCTCGCGCAGGCCGCCAAATACCAGGTGCAGGCAAACCAGAAACTCGCCTTTCGCTCGGAAGAGACCAACGCGCCCGACTCTCCGGAGATCAAGCTGGCGCAAGGGTCGCATGTTCGTGATGAACGACGATTGATGGACCCCCTCCCCGACGGACGGCGATCGCCCTGGTAGTCGCGCGCCACAAAAAATCTAACGCTGCTCCTCCGGCGGCTTGATATGGCGGAACGAGAACAATAACGCGAGATCGTAGGCGATCTTGAGCGTGCCGCAGACCACCAGCGGTAGCCCCGTAAACGACGTCATCAGCAGCGCGCCCGAGATCGCCGGGCTGATTGCGGATGCAAGGCTGCGCGGCACGGCGGTGACGCTGGCGGCCGCGGGCCGTTCGGCCGGCGTCACCACGGCCATGACGTAGGAGGTGCGGGTCGGCACGTCCATCTGGGAAAGCGCCGAGCGCAACAGCAGCAACCCGAGCGCCAGATAGAGGTTCGGCGAGAACGCCGCCATAATCAGGAAGATGCTGGAGGGAATGTGCGTGAACACCATGGTGTTGACGAGCCCGACGCGTTTGGCAATCCAGGCCGCGACCGGATAGGAAAACGCGCTCAGCGTGCTCGACCAGAAGAAAAACAATCCGGCTGCGGACAATGACAGGTCGAAACGCTCGAACAGCCAGAGCACCAGCAATGACTGGGCGACGAAACCGCCGGCAAAGGCATCGATACTGAACAGCGCCGCGAGCTTGTAGACGGTGCCGCGCGACGGCCCGAGTGGGGTTTGCGGCGCCTTCTCCTCGCCGCGCGCATGCGGGACGTAACGATAAAGCGCCGCGCTCAATATCCCGAGCGCAGCGTATGCATAAAACATCAGACGGAACGCGCCGAGCATACTGCTGCCGTGCGAAACCAGCAGATCGGGCAAGGTTGCCGCCAGCGAGCGGGCGGCGGTGCAGAGCGCCCCGATCAGGCTGTAGCGGGCAAACACCTGCGTGCGGCGGTCGTCGGTCGTGCTCTTCGCCAGCACCGCATGCTCGAGCGGAACCAGCACGCCGAGATCACCGCCCGAGGGATTGATGGTACCGATGAACGCCACGAGCACGATCAGGACGAAGTGCTCCACGCCCGGAAATGCAAGGCCGGTCGCCGCCATCAGACCTGCGCCAAAGATCAGGAGCGCGCGCAGGTCGTGACGCGGCGCAATCCAGCCTGTTATCAGTGTGAGCAGCGCCGTGCCGAGCAGCGATGCGGTCGCGACGATGCCGACCGCGATGGCGTCGTAACCGAGCGCCGTCATATAGGCCGGCAGGATGATGACGGCAAAACCGTCGCCGAAACCACGCAAGGCGCGCGCTGCATAGAGCAGCCTGATCAACGCGTTTGCGGTGGAAGGTTTTGTTTCAGTCGCGATATCGGTCATCCCAGCATCCATGCGCCATCCTCGACACGTCGAGAGGTGCGCAGAGCTTGGACGGCGGACCGTCTGACGGGGAGCCTGCTTTGCCCCCGATGGGGGGCAAGCTAGGACCGAAGGCGGTGGGGCGCAAGCACCTCTTGTAGGATGGGTGGAGCGCAGCGATACCCATCAATCAAGCGTACAATCCGACGAAGATGGGTATCGCTTCGCTCCACCCATCCTACGGCACCGCGTGAATCAGTTGACAGACGAAGTCTCTAGGGCTTAATTCGCGCCCATGGGGGTTTTGCGATCCCCCCACGAGGCGACATGCCCAAGTATCGCGTCCCGTTTTTACGAGGGCGCAGCCATGTCATCCTACACCACGATATCTCCGGACAAGCTTTCCAAATTGATCGGCACGGCGAACACGCCTGCCCTGATCGACGTTCGCACCGACGAGGATTTCACCGCCGACCCGCGGCTGATACCCGGTGCTATCAGGCGCAACCACGAGCAAGCCGCCGATTGGGGTGAAGAGTTCTCCGGCCGACCGGCCATCGTCGTCTGCCTGCGCGGCCAGAAACTGGCGCAAGGTACCGCCGCCTGGCTGCGGCATCTCGATGTTTCGGCCGAAGCGCTGGAAGGCGGTTTTGAAGGCTGGAAGGCGGCCAAACTGCCGCTGGTGCCGGCTGAGAAACTGCCCTCACGCGACGCGAAGGGCCGCACCGTCTGGGTCACCCGCGCGCGGCCAAAGATCGACCGCATCGCCTGCCCCTGGCTGATCCGCCGCTTTGTCGATCCGAACGCGGTGTTCCTGTTCGTCTCGCCGCCGGAGGTGCTCGCGGTCGGCGAGCGCTTCAAGGCAGCTCCCTTCGATGTCGAGAACGTGTTCTGGAGTCACCGCGGCGAACTCTGCACCTTCGACGTCATGATCGAGGAATTCGGCCTGGCGACGCCGCCCCTGTTGCGGCTGGCAGCGATGGTGCGCGGCGCCGATACCGGGCGGCTTGATCTCGCACCGGAAGCACCGGGATTGCTCGCCGCCTCGCTAGGCCTGTCGCGCATGTTCGATGACGATCTCGAACAGCTCGAGGCCGGCATGACGCTGTACGACGCGTTCTACCGCTGGTGCCGCGACGCGACCGGCGAGACGCACAACTGGCCGACCAACAAGGCGAAATCGTAATGGATGCCACGATGGACAAGACGACCGAGGCCGGCACAAGGCGCGACCTCGGTCACGGCATCAGCTTCGATGAAGCTTTCCGGGTCTGGCTGCGGGTCGCCGTGCTGAGTTTCGGCGGTCCGGCCGGGCAGATCGCGGTGATGCATCGCATCCTGGTCGAAGAAAAAAACTGGATCTCCGAGAGCCGGTTCCTGCATGCGCTGAACTATTGCATGCTGCTGCCGGGGCCGGAGGCACAGCAACTCGCGACCTATATCGGCTGGCTGTTGCACCGGACCGCCGGTGGCATCATGGCCGGCGGCCTGTTCATCCTGCCCGGCGTCATCGCCATCATGGGGTTGAGCTACGTCTACGCGGCCTATGGCAATGTCGGCTTCGTGGAGGCGGTGTTCTTCGGACTGAAGGCCGCGGTGCTCGCGATCGTGGTGCATGCGGTCGTTCGCGTCGGCAAGCGTGCGCTGCGCAACCGGATGATGATCGCGCTCGCGGCGATCGCCTTTGTCGCGATCTTCTTTTTCAACGTCCCCTTCCCGATCATCATCATCGCAGCCGGCGTGATCGGCTATTTCGGCGCGAAGAGCGGACGGCCGGAATTCGCCGCCATCGAACATGGCGGTGGCGGCAAGAAGACGGCCGCCGTCGACAGCCTGCTCGGCGAAGAATTGCCCGAGCACGTACGCCCGAACGTGGGCCGTGCGCTGCGCGTAAGCTCGGTGTGGCTGTTGCTGTGGGTGGTTCCGGTGGCCGCACTGCTGATCGGGCTCGGGCAGGCCAATGTATTCAGCCAGATCGCGCTGTTCTTCTCCAAGATGGCGATGGTGACGTTCGGCGGCGCCTATGCGGTGCTGGCCTATGTCGCCCAGCAGGCGGTCGAGCATTATCACTGGCTGCAGCCGCGCGAGATGCTTGACGGCCTCGGCATGGCCGAGACCACGCCGGGCCCGCTGATCATGGTGCTGCAGTTCGTTGGCTTCATGGCCGCCTATCGCGATCCCGGCGCGTTGTCGCCGATGGTTGCGGCCACGCTCGGCGGATTGCTGGCGACCTGGGTCACCTTCATTCCCTGCTTCCTCTGGATCTTCCTCGGCGCGCCCTATATCGAGACGCTGCGCGGCAACAAGGGGCTCGCGGGCGCGCTGTCTGCGATCACCGCTGCGGTCGTCGGCGTGATCCTGAACCTCTCGATCTGGTTCGGATTGCACACGCTGTTCCGGCAGACCTCGCCGGTTCGCTCGTTCGGGCTGTCGTTCGACATGCCGGTGTGGGGAAGTCTCGATGTCGCGGCCTTCGTGCTGGCGGCTGCCGCGGCGACGGCGATCTTCCGTCTCAATATCGGGATGCTGTGGGTGCTGGCAGGGTCGTGCGTAGCCGGCGTGGCGCTGCGGTTTGCGGGGATCCTCTAAGCGAAGAATTCGTAGGGTGGGCAAAGGCGCGTGAGCGACGTGCCCACCATTTTTTCCGAAGTCAGAATGGTGGGCACGCTGCGCTTTGCCCACCCTACGGCATCACACCCGCTCCGCCGGGGCCAGCTTGCACACCTCGGCGGCGGCTTCGATCTGCAACGTGGCGTGGTGGATGTTGAAACGGTGCGAGAGTTCCTCGCAGACCCCGTGCAAAAAGGCGTCGTCGCTGCCTCCGGGCCGCACCAGATGCGCGGTCAGCGCGGTCTCATTGGTGCTCATCGCCCAGATGTGGAGGTCATGCACTTCGGTGACGCCCTCCAGCCCGCCGAGATAATCCCTCACCTTCGCAAGCTCGATACCACGCGGCACACCGTCGAGCGCGAGATTGACGCTGTCGCGCGCCAGCCCCCATCCGCTCCAGAACACCACGGCGGCGATCACGAGGCTGATCGTGGGATCGAGCCACAGCCAGCCCGTCAGCATGATGATGAGAGCGGCGACCACCACGCCGAGCGAAACACCTGCGTCCGCCACCATGTGCAGATAGGCGCCGCGAATATTGAGGTCGCCGTGGCGGCCACGCATGAACAATAGCGCGGTGAAACCGTTGATGGCGACGCCGAGCGCTGCGACCACCACGATCGTCCAGCCCGCGACCGGCGCTGGCGCAAACAGGCGATTGACCGCCTCGACGACGATACCGCCGACCGCGACCAGCAACAGCCCCGCATTGAACAGGGCCGCCAGGATCGAAGCTCGGCGATAGCCATAAGTATGCCGCTGCGTCGGCTGCTTCTGCGAAAGCCACGCCGCGCCCCACGCCAGGAGAAGCGCGATCACGTCGGAGAGATTGTGAACGGCGTCCGAGATCAGCGCCAGCGAATTGGCGGCGTAGCCGAAGATCAGCTCGGCAATGACGAAGGCCGTGTTGAGCGCGGCACCGATGGCGAAGGCCCAGCCGAAATTGTCCGGGGCGTGGCTGTGGCCGGCGTGACCATGGGAATGATCATGCCCGTGGGAATGATTGTGATGAGAGTGATCGTGCGCCATTCCGCCTCGTCCGGATCGATGGCGACTTATATAGCGCGCGGATTATCGAATACTATTACAGACAGAATCGTAGCAAGGGTGGGCAAAGCGAAGCGTGCCCACCATTCTCGATGAACACGCCGATAGATGGTGGGCACGGCGCTAGCGCGCCTTTGCCACCCTACATTCTCGCCCTACTTGACCCCGCGCAAAAACTTGTTCGACTTCGGCAGGCCGCCCGCGAGGCGGCCGGCGTCGGCGCGGTTGCCGCGCCAGTCGGACAATTCCTTGGCGCTCATGCTCTGCTCGCGGCCGGCGGAATCCTTCCAGGTCAATCCCGCCTTGAGTTCGAACACGGCGACATCAGACAGCTTGGCGCTGGAATATTTCTGCAAGCGCACGCCGCGGCCGCGCGCCATCTCCGGCACCTGGTCGAGCGGAAACAGCACCATCTTGTGGTTGGTGCCGATCGCGGCAACGGTGTCACCTTGCACGGTCGCAATCGCACAGGCCTCGTTCGGCATGGTGACGTTGAGCACCTGCTTGCCCTTGCGGGTGTTGCCGACGCAATCCTCTTCCTTGACGACAAAACCCTGGCCTTCGCTGCTCGCGATCAGGAATTTGCGTTCGCCCTTGTTGACGAACAGCGAGACGATTGCGGCGTCCTGCTCCATGTCGATGAACATGCGGATCGGCTCGCCATGACCGCGGCCGCCCGGCAGTTTTGCGACATCGAGCGAATAGAATTTGCCGTTGGTGGCAAACACCAGCAGCTTCGACGTGGTCTCGGCGAAGAACGCATGATCGAGCTTGTCGTCGGTCTTGAAGGCGAGCCCCGAGATATCCTCGACATGGCCCTTCAGCGTGCGCACCCAGCCCTTTTCGGAGATCACCACCGTGCACGGCTCGCGCTCGACAAAGGCTTCCTCGATGGCGGCGAGATCGTGCTCGGGCGCATCGGCGAACATCGTGCGGCGCTTGCCGAGCGGTGTTTTCGGCCCGAAGATGTCGCGAACCTTGCGGACCTGCTCGCCGACCCTGGACCATTGTTCGGTCTCGGAACCGAGCAGCGACTTGATGCCCTTCAACTCGCCGCGAAGGTTCTTGTCCTCGGTGCGAATTTCGAATTCCTCGAGCTTGCGCAACGAGCGCAGGCGCATGTTGAGGATGGCGTCGGCCTGGACTTCCGTCAGCTTGAACGCCTTGATCAGCGCCGGCTTCGGCTCGTCCTCGGTGCGGATGATCTTGATCACCTTGTCGATGTTCAAATAGGCGATCAGGTACCCGCCGAGCACTTCGAGCCGGTTCTCGATCTGGGTCTTGCGGTAGTTCGAGCGGCGCACCAGCACGTCGCGCAGATGGTCGAGCCATTCGCGCAGGCACTCCGCAAGCCCCACCACCTTGGGGATCTTGCCCTTGATCAGCACGTTGAGGTTCAACGAAATCTTGCTCTCGAGCTCGGTGAGCCGGAACAGCGATTCCATCATCAGCGCCGGATCGACGGCGCGGGATTTCGGCTCGATCACGAGGCGAACGTCCTCGGCCGATTCGTCGCGGACATCGCCGACCAGCGGCAGCTTCTTCTCGTTCAGGAGCTCGGCGATCTTCTCGACCAGCCGGGACTTCTGCACCAGCCACGGGATCTCGGTGATGACGACGACCCAGGTGCCGCGCGCGCCCTCTTCCTGGGTCCACTTGGCGCGGGTGCGGAACGAGCCGCGCCCGGTCATGTAGGCTTCGGCGATGCTTTCCTTGGAGTCGACAATAATGCCGCCGGTCGGGAAATCTGGGCCCTTGACCCATTTCAGGAGCGACTTCGACTTGGCGTCGGGCTTGTCGATCAGATGCAGCGCGGCGTCGCACAGCTCGGCCGCGTTGTGCGGCGGGATCGAGGTGGCCATGCCGACCGCGATGCCCTGCGCGCCGTTGGCGAGCAGGTTCGGGAAGCCGCCGGGCATCACGACCGGCTCTTTGGTCTGGCCGTCATAGTTGGGTCGAAACTCGACGCCGTCCTCGTCGATACCCTCAAGCAGCAGCCGCGCGACCTCAGTCATGCGCGCTTCGGTATAGCGGTAGGCGGCCGGGTTATCGCCGTCGATATTGCCAAAATTGCCCTGGCCGTCGACCAGCGGATAGCGCGAGGCGAAATCCTGTGCCAGGCGCACCATGGCGTCGTAGATCGCCTGGTCGCCATGCGGATGGAACGAGCCCATCACGTCGCCGACGATCTTGGCTGATTTCTTGAACGGTGTGCCGGGGTCGAGCCGCAACAGGCGCATGCCGTAGAGGATGCGCCGGTGCACCGGCTTCAGCCCGTCGCGGGCGTCCGGCAAAGCGCGATGCATGATGGTCGAGAGCGCGTAGGCGAGATAGCGCTCTTCCAGCGCATCGCGCAGCATCACCTCGTGGATTTCGGCCGGTTCTTCCGGCGGTAGCTGTCGTTTTCCCATGGGGAGGCGTTAAACTTTTCGGCTGAATCGGGCAAGATGCGAATGGGGGCATCCGTCGCCCCTGCGCACGCAGGGGCCCATAACCACAGGTGTTTGTGGCGAAAAACGGCTGGGGCCGCTGCGCTATTGATGGGCCGCGGCGTATGGGTCCCCGCGTTCGCGGGGACGACGTCCGAGGGTGGCGCGTCAACCCGCGGAACTGATTCGCGCCCGATTCCTCGTCACCGCGTTGATGAACCCGTCCCTGGCATCGGAATGCCCCTGCCCGCGCGGTTCCAGCACGTGGCGCAGCAGGAATAGCCCCGTCAGCCGGAAACCGTCCTGCAGGTCCTGGTCCGACCAGCCGTTCGCGCCACCCTCGCCTTCGCGTAAGAAAGCCGGCAGGCGCAGCAGCCGATCCCGGTACGGCTCGCCGGCCCGCCGCGACACCGCGCCACCGGATTTCGGCGAGACGTAAATCAGGTCGGCGGTCTCGCCGCTGGCGGCGCAGTTTTCCAGATCGAGGCCGAAGCCGAGTTCGGCCAGCATCGCGAGTTCGAATCGGATGAGGTGCGCCGCGGCGCCGCCGACATCGTCGAAATCATCCAGCGTGCGGTCGAGCATCTCGTAGATGTCCTCGTGCGGGTCGCGTTCCGGCAGCAGCCGCGCCAGCGAGGCCAGATGGGTCACGCCATAGACCGCATGGGAGGACGCCAGCAGCGTCGCCGCACGCAGGCGCGTGCCTTCGATCGCGTAGGTGCCGAGGTGCTCGTCGAGCCGGGCTCGCCACACGGCAGTGACGCTGTTGCCGGGCTGCAGCAGCGGCCGCATCCGCGAGGAAGCGCCGCCGCGCACCAGGCCGAGATGACGGCCATGCTCCCGCGTCAGCAGCTCGACGATGGCGGAGGATTCGCCATGCCGCCGCACGCCCAGCACGATGCCTTCGTCGGTCCATTCCATGGGGTGGAGTTTACAGGATTTTGGAACATGTAGGGTGGGCAAAGCGGAGCGTGCCCACCAACGATCAACAAACTGTGTCGCCTCGGGATGGTGGGCACGGCGCGAAGTGCGCCTTTGCCCACCCTACGCAGCCCTGACTATCACGCATCGAACCACCCCACCGCGTCGCCGGTGAAGGAGAAGTACAGCCCCGCCGCGGTCAGCGCGCAGGAAATCACCTCGATGCCGCTGTCGAACTCGAGGCCCTTCTGGCCGATCACCTGCACGAGCGAAATCACCGACAGCACCAGCGCTGCCGCCAGCACCCAGCGCGGCCAGTTCTTGCGGCCCTCGGCGGCGAGCCGGACGAAGTAGACCAAAAGCAGGATCAGGCCGGCCGCCATCAGCGTTCCGGTGTTGATCATCTGCGCCGTCATCTTCGCTGTGGGCGTGCGGTCCTGAAACGCCACCGACACCGCATCCAGGGTCAGCGACAGATACAGCAGGACTTCAAACCAAACCACGTTGCGGGGTACGTTCATCGGGCATGTTCTTCGTTGTTGCCTGGTCGCCTGATCATTCCTTGGGGAATTCCAGCCCCATTTCCCGGTAGCGGTCGGGATCATCGCCCCAGTTCTCGCGCACCTTGACGAACAGGAACAGGTGCACGGGCACGCCAACGATCTCCGCGATTTCTTTCCGCGAATCCGCGCCGATCGACTTGATGGTGGCGCCGCCCTTGCCGAGCACGATCTTGCGCTGGCTCTCGCGCTCGACAAAGATCGTCTGCTCGATCCGAACCGACTTGTCGTTGCGCTCGGTCCAGCTGTCGGTCTCGACGGTCGATTGATACGGCAGTTCCTGATGGAGTTGTCGGTATATCTTTTCCCGGGTGATTTCCGCCGCCAGATGCCGCAACGGCGCGTCCGACATCTGATCTTCCGGGTAGTGAAACGGTCCCGGCGGCACGCTCTTCGCCAGCGTCTTGCGCAGGTCGGCGACGCCATCGCCCGACAGCGCCGAGATCATGAAGGTGCTTTCGAATTTCATGCGCTCGTTGGCGGCCTGCGCCAGCGCCAAAAGCTTCTCGCGCGGGATCAGGTCGATCTTGTTCAGCACCAGGATTTTCGGGTGCGCAACCGTCGCCAGCTTCTTCAGGATCGCGTCGGCTTCCTCGTCGATTCCGGCCTTGGCATCGAGCAGCACACATACGACGTCGGCATCGTGGGCCCCGCTCCAGGCGGTGGACACCATGGCGCGGTCGAGCCTTCGTTTCGGCGAGAAGATGCCGGGCGTATCGACCAGAATGATCTGGGCATTGTCCTCGATCACGATGCCGCGGATCAGCGCCCGCGTCGTCTGCACCTTGCGCGAGACGATCGTGACCTTGGAGCCGACCAGCGCGTTGACGAGGGTGGACTTGCCGACATTGGGAGCACCGATCAGCGCGACAAAGCCGCAACGGGTCTCGGCGGACGTAGCTTCGGCTGAGGATTCAACTGTCATTGCTGCCGCCGCCTACGCCTTCACGTTCGATCATCATGGAAGCCGCGACCTTCTCGGCGGCGCGCTTGGAGCCGCCGACACCTTCGGCGGGCGCCAATCCCGGCAAGTCGACGGCGACGCGGAACTGCGGGTCGTGATGCGGCCCGGTGCGCTCGATCTCGCGATAGACCGGCGTCGGCAAGCCCTTGCTCTGGGCCCATTCCTGCAACACCGTTTTGGGATCGCGCAGCGGCCGGCGCGGCTTGCGCATCCGCTCCAGCCAATTGCGCTCGACGAATTGCGACGCCGCCGCATAGCCGCCGTCGAGATAGATCGCCCCGATCACGGCCTCGCAGATGTCGCCAAGCACGGATTTGCGCAGGCGCGCGCCCGCCCCTGCGCCGACCGCGCCGAGCTTGATGTCGTCGAGCAGCCCGAGCGATTTTGCGACGTCGGCGCAGCTTTCCTTGCGCACGAGATCGGCGAGCCGTTTCGACAGTTCGCCCTCGTCGGCCCGCGGATAGGCGCGATACAGCATGTCGGAGATGATCAGCCCGAGCACGTGATCGCCGAGAAATTCGAGGCGCTGATAGCTGTCGGCACGATGGCGGGTCGCAGGCTTCAAGGCCGAGACATGGGTAAAGGCGGTCGTCAGCAGCGCGGGATCGGAGAATTTGTAGCCGATGCGCCCCTCGATCGCGGCGGCGGCCGCCTTTGCCCCAGCCTTGCCGCGCTTCTTTTTCGGCGCGGCGACGCCGGCGGCTTCGGCCTGCTGGCCCGGCTCACCCGAGGTCGATGTGTCAGGAATAGTCGCTGTTTCGTCGTTCATCGCACGATTGTGAATAGGCGATTCCAGCGCACGGCGGTCGGCCAGCGCCAGAACATCCAGGCATGTTCGCCCTCGGCAATGGAGAAGAAGATCATCTGCGCCCGGCCGACGATGTTCTGGAACGGCACATAACCTACCGCCGACAGCACGCGGCTGTCGGTCGAATTGTCGCGGTTGTCGCCCATCATGAAGAAGTGGCCGGCCGGCACGGTGTAGACGTTGGTGTTGTCGTAGAAGCCGTTGTCGACGCAATCGAGCGATTCATAGCTGACGCCGTTCGGCAGCGTTTCCTTCCAGCGCTTGACGCGGGCGGTAGCGTCGGAGCCGCAAGGGTCCTCGCCGATGAAGTCGGAAAGCCGCTCGCGCTTGACCGGCTTGTCGTTGATGTAGAGCAGGCCTTCCCGCATCTGGATGCGGTCACCCGGCAGGCCGATCACGCGCTTGATGTAATCGGTGGAGTCGTCCTTGGGCAGGCGGAACACCACGATGTCGCCCCGGTTCGGATCCGAGCCGAAGATGCGGCCCGAGAACAGCGGCGGCGACAATGGAATGGAATAGTGGCTGTAGCCGTAGGAATATTTCGAGACGAACAGGTAATCGCCGACCAGCAGCGTTGCCTTCATCGATCCCGAGGGGATGTTGAACGGCTGGAACAGGAAGGTGCGGATCACGAGCGCGATCAGGAGAGCGTGGATGACGACGCGGATGGTTTCACCCAAGCCGCTTTCAGATTTTGTGCCGGATGTCACGCTCATCGCTTTCCCAATTCCCGCGAGCCCTAGCCCGCACGGTGGCAGAACGTTTTCCGCACGCGAATCGCCTGGTACGTTCGCGTCAGGAAAATGGTCTCAATACTGATGTTGAAGGCCAATTCCGGCGCTAGCCTGAATCAGCCCTGGCTCGAACACGTCGTCGCGGCGTTTTAGACGGTTGTTCGTGGGCGCGCAATCAAGCGCCTCGTAAAAACTTTATAATCCATTGATAAATCAATGTTTTTTAGTTTTGTCCCGTTTCCCCGACGCAAACGCCTGCGCGTCTTATGATTTGCCGGGAACGACCGCCGAAATTATGACGAAGGCCTGCGCCAGCGGCCAGTCGTCGGTGATCGACAGGTCGATCCGTGCCTCGAACCCCTCCGGCGTCAGCGCCTCCAGCCGGGCCAGCGCGCCACCGGTCAGCGTCATGGTCGGACGGCCCCCCGGCAGGTTCACCACCCCCATGTCCCGCCACCAGACGCCGCGCCGGATCCCGGTGCCGAGCGCCTTGGAACAGGCCTCCTTGGCCGCGAATCGCTTGGCGTAGGTCGCGACCACCATCTTTTCGTTGTTGGCGCGGCGCGCCGCCTTGGCGCGCTCGGCGTCGGTGAAGATGCGGTCGAGGAAACGGTCGCCATGGCGTTCGATCACCTTGGCAACCCTTGTAATGTCGATCAGGTCGGAGCCGATGCCGATGATCATGACCGGTCCGCAATCTTCTGGCGGCCGCGGTCCATGGCGGCGCGCATCTGCCGCACGGTCTCGCCGAGGCCTACGAACAGCGCCTCCCCCATCATGAAGTAGCCGATGTTGAGTTCGGCGATCTCAGGCAGCGCCGAAATCGTCTCCGCGGTCTGGTAGTCGAGGCCGTGGCCGGCGTGAACCTCCAGTCCCGCAGCCTGCCCCAGGGCTGCGCCCGCCACGATTCGCTGCCATTCCGCCTCGGCCTTTGTCGCGTGGCCGTCGACCACGGCGTCGCACCAGCCGCCGGTATGGATCTCGATCACGGGCGCGCGCAACCTTGCCGCCATCTCGATCTGCTGCGGGTCGGCCGAGATGAACAGCGACACCCGGATGCCGGCATCGTTCAGCCGCGCAATGAACGGGGCCAGCGCATTGTGCTGGCCGACCACATCCAGCCCGCCCTCGGTGGTGAGTTCCTCGCGGCGCTCCGGCACCAGGCACACGGCGTGGGGTTTTGTGGCGAGCGATATCCGCAGCATGTCCTCGGTCGCCGCCATCTCGAAATTCAGGGGCTTCGATATCTCGGCCTTGAGACGGGCCATGTCGCTGTCGCGGATGTGGCGGCGATCCTCGCGCAGATGCGCGGTGATGCCGTCGGCGCCGGCCTCGATTGCGGCCAGCGCGGCACGCACCGGATCCGGCCGCGCGCCGGCCCGCGCGTTGCGCAAGGTCGCGACGTGATCGACATTTACACCGAGGCGCAGCGGGGGCACGGGCATTGCGTATCTCTCAGGCAATCTGACGCGACATCGTTAGCACAAAGTGCGGGCGTGACCCGCGCGCCCATCTAATTGAGAAGGATGGATTGCCCGGTCAAGCCCGACATGAAGATACCGCCTACCCATTGACGCGCTCGACCTTGGCCACGACGGCCTTGGCGCGCAATTGGGCGATAATTGCACTGAGATGCTTGAGGTCATAGACCTCGAGATCGATGGTCAGCTCGGTGAAGTCAGGCGAGCGGCGCGACATGCTGATATTGTCGATATTGCCGTCGTGCTCGGCGATCACGGTGGCGACCTGGGCGAGGCTGCCGGGCTCGTTGACGTTATGGACCAGGATCCGCGCCGGGAAACGCTGCGGCATGGTCTCATCGATATCCCAGCGCACGTCGAGCCAGCGCTCCGGCTCTTCCTCAAAGTCCTTCAGCGCCGGCGACTGGATCGGATAGATCGTGATCCCCTCGCCCGGCGTGACGATGCCGACGATGCGGTCGCCCGGCACGGCGCCGCCGTTCGGCGCGAACTTCACTGGCAGATCGGAATTGATGCCGCGCACCGGGATGACGGAGGCGCTGCGCGCCGGATGCGGCGGCGGCGATTTCAGCTTCAGCTTGACCGCGAGGCTCTTCTTGGCCCCATAGCGCACCATCCGCTCTTCCTTGTAGTCCGGATACATGGCGCGGGCGACGTCGGAGGCCTTGAGTTCACCACGCCCGACGGAAGCCATCACGTCCTCGATCGAGGCGCGCGCCAGCCGGGGAAGCGCGCCCTTCAGCTTGTCGTCGGCGTATTCAATCTTGGCTCGGGCAAACAGGCGATCGACGATGCGGCGGCCGAGACCCGCATATTGATCGCGCACCGCGGTCCGCGTCGCGCGGCGGATCGCGGCGCGGGCCTTGCCGGTGACCGCAAGCGATTCCCAGGCCGAGGGCGGCGCCGACTGGGCGACCGAGGTCAAAACCTCGACCTCGTCGCCGTTCTGCAGTTCGGACGACAAGGGCGCGAACTTGCCGTTGATCTTGCAGCCGACGGCTGAGTTGCCGACATCGGTGTGCACGGCATAGGCGAAATCGATCACGTTGGCCTGACGCGGCAGCGCGATCAGCTTGCCCTTCGGGGTGAAGCAGAACACCTGGTCGTGAAACAGCTCCAGCTTGGTGTGCTCCAGAAACTCTTCCGGATTGGCGCTTTCTGACAGGATGCCGACGGTGTGGCGCAGCCAGGCAAAGGCGTTGGATTCGTGCTTGAGCCGCTCGGTCGGCGAGCCCATGCCTTCCTTGTAGAACGCGTGCGCGGCGATGCCGAATTCCGCGATCTGGTTCATTTCCTCGGTGCGGATCTGCAACTCGACGCGCTGGTTGCCGGGACCGATCACGGTGGTGTGGATCGATCGGTAATCGTTCTGCTTCGGCGTCGAGATGTAGTCCTTGAAGCGACCGGGCACCACCGGCCAGGTGGTGTGCACGACACCGAGCGCGCGGTAGCAAGCTTCGATATCCGGCATCACGACGCGGAATCCGTAGATGTCGGAAAGCTGTTCGAAGCCGACCGATTTGCGCTCCATCTTGGTCCAGATCGAAAACGGCTGCTTGCGGCGGCCGTAGACGCGCGCGGCGATGCCGTTCTTCTGCAAATTCTTGGAGAGCTGGCTTTCGATCTCGCCGATCAGGTTGCGGTTGCGGTCGGCGAGCGCATCGAGTCGCTGCATCACCACCGCATAGGCTTCCGGATCGAGCGTGTGGAACGAGAGATCCTCGAGCTCCTCCCGCATCTCCTGCATACCCATGCGGCCGGCGAGCGGCGCATAGATGTCCAGCGTCTCCTCGGCGATGCGGCGGCGCGAGGAGTGCGGCACGAATTCCAGCGTGCGCATGTTGTGCAGGCGATCGGCGAGCTTGATCAGCAGCACTCGGACGTCGTCGGCGATCGCCAGCAAGAGCTTGCGCAGGTTCTCGGCCTGCTTGGCTTCGCGCGAGACCAGCTCGAGCCGCTTCAGCTTGGTGAGCCCTTCGACCAGCGCGCCGATCTCGTGGCCGAAGATGTTGTCGATCTCGGCGCGCGTCGCCTCGGTATCCTCGATCGTGTCATGCAACAGCGCCGCGACAATGGTCGCGTCGTCGAGCTTGAGGTTGGTCAGGATCGCCGCGACTTCGAGCGGGTGCGAGAAATAGGGATCGCCGGACGCGCGCGTTTGGGTGCCGTGCGCCTTCATGGCGTAGACATAGGCGCGGTTCAGCAGGTCTTCGTTGGTGTCAGGGTTGTACGACCGGACGCGCTCGACCAGATCGTATTGCCGCATCATGCGCGAGCGCGGCGTTTTTGGCCTTTCCGCCACAGGCGACGTCGGCGCGACCGCGACCTGGTTGGTCGCGGCCTGCATTTGCCGGGAACTGCGGCGCCAATACGCCATCACATCACTGCCTTCTTCCAACAGACCCGGATGGGTCTCACCGTTTACGTATCTAATGCGTTTTCGAACGGCGATGCACGCCGCTCGGGCCGCGCAACGGTTCAATTTCGCTTGGGCCAGCGGCCATCCAACGCCCACCCCGGTGACCCGCCGGACAGGCTAAGTCAGCCGATTTCGGCCGCGCCTGCCAAGGACGCATTGTAACCGCAAAAATGTCAACAAAAGCAAAGGCCCGGACGGAGGTCCGGGCCTTTGACAGATCGGGGAGTTTGGGACGGCCCGGGATGTTCCGGATTACTCGTCCTCTTCGGGCTGCTCTTCCGGCGGCGCCAGGCCTTCCAGGCCCTTGAGGAGCTCTTCCTCGGTCATGCGCTCGACCGCGACCTCGGTGTCGTCAGCATCGACGCTGGCACCGGCCGAGCCGATCAAAGGCACTGTATCGGGCTCTGGCTCGTCGACCTCGACGAATTTCTGCAGGGAATGAACCAGTTCCTCGCGCAGGTCTTCCGGGGAAATAGTGGAATCGGCGATTTCCCGAAGCGAAACGACCGGGTTCTTGTCGTTGTCGCGATCAACCGTTAGTTGTGACCCGGATGAAATCATACGAGCGCGATGCGCCGCCAGCAACACCAGGTCGAACCGGTTGTCGACCTTATCAATGCAATCTTCCACGGTGACGCGCGCCATAGACTGTCGCTCCGTTATTTGGGGCCAAATATGTCGGTATTGGGGGCTAGTTATAGCGGCGGAAGCTATTTCGCAAGACTAAATTTGTGATTTGGCCTTCCTAATGGGCTCTGCTAACCCCAGCTTCGGGGCCAGAATGGCCGGAGCGTCCAGACGCGGCAAGGTTGCCGGACAGGACAAGTAAATCTCTTCATTGCACAGTCAAAAGTATAGGTTTTTCGCCCTCGCCGCACCATAATTGCAGTGGTGACTGTCGTGGGGCACGATTCACCGAACTTTAGGCAACAGAACTGGAAAGTGCGCGCGGTCGATGGCCGCTGCGCTAGAAAAGCTAACAACAACGTGAGAACCATTTGATGTCACCCGCTTCCAACAAGATTGCGCTCTTCATCGACGGCGCCAACCTCTACGCAACCGCCAAGACGCTCGGCTTCGACATCGATTACAAACGCCTTCTCAAGGAGTTCCAGAGCCGAGGGACGCTGTTGCGTGCGTTCTATTACACGGCGATTATCGAGGATCAGGAATACTCCTCGATCCGTCCGCTGATCGATTGGCTCGATTACAACGGCTACACCGTCGTCACCAAGGCGACCAAGGAATTCATCGACGCTTCCGGCCGCCGCAAGGTGAAGGGCAACATGGACATCGAGCTCGCCGTCGATGCCATGGAACTCGCCGAGCATGTCGACCAGATCGTGCTTTTCTCCGGCGACGGCGATTTCCGCTCGCTGGTCGAAGCGGTGCAGCGTCGCGGTGTTCGCGTCACGGTAGTTTCGACCATTTCGAGCCAGCCGCCGATGATCGCCGACGAACTGCGCCGCCAGGCCGACGTCTTCACCGACCTCGTCGAGTTGCAGTCCAAGCTCGGCCGCGATCCCTCCGAGCGCCCTGCCCCGCGCGAACCGCGTCATCACGCTCCGCAATTCCTGCAACGCGCGACCACCATGGCGCCGCGGGCCGCCGGTGACGACGAATTCGACGATTGAGCGTGATCTGACGCTCTGCTAGAGCCTCGGTTCCGATGCAAACGGGACCGGGGCTTTTTGTTTTGACACGCTTGCCAGACGCGAGCCGGTATCCGCTTCACTCGAAAGCGCAATGGTTCGCCAATGGCTAGCGTCGCCGCCCTTCCCTCCCCCGAACCCGATCGCAATTGTCCGCTCTGTCCGCGGCTCGCCGACTTCCGGAAGGCGGCGCGCAAGCGGGAGCCGGAGTGGTACAATTCGCCGGTCGCTTCATTCGGCGATGCCAGCGCGCAACTGTTGATCGTCGGACTGGCGCCCGGCCTGCAGGGCGCCAACCGCACCGGGCGCCCGTTCACCGGCGACTATGCCGGCGACCTGCTTTACGCGACGCTGCTCGAATATGGTTTTGCCAGGGGCGTCTATCAGGCGCGGCCCGACGACGGATTGAAGCTCGTCGATTGCCGGATCAGCAACGCGGTGCGCTGCGTGCCACCGCAGAACAAGCCGCTGCCGGCCGAAATCAACACCTGCCGGCACTTCCTGATCGCGACCATCGCCGCCATGCCCAGGCTTCGCGCGATCGTGGCGCTCGGCCGGATCGCCCATGATTCGACGCTGAAAGCGCTCGGGATCCGCAATGCCGCCGCGCCTTTTGCGCACGGCGCCGTGCATGAGGCCGGCGCCGTCAGGCTCTACGACAGCTATCACTGCTCGCGCTACAATACGAATACGCGGGTGCTGACGCCGGAGATGTTCCGCAACGTGTTCGCGAAGGTGCGGAAGGATTTGGATTCGTAGGATGTGTAGGGTGGGCAAAGCGAAGCGTGCCCACCATTGACGCCAACAATTTCGGAGAGATGGTGGGCACGCTGCGCTTTGCCCACCCTACAATTTACACCGGATTTGCCTTCAGCCACGCCAGCACATCGCCGGCATTTCGGTCCGGCGGAAACACCGGATAGAAGACGTGAGTGATACGGCCGTCGTCGATGATGAGCGCCAGCCGCTTGATCAGCGTCAATCCGGCCACCGCCATGGTCGGCAGCTTCAGGGCGCGCGTCAGCGCCAGTTTCTCATCCGACAGCACCGGGAACGGCAAATGCAGCCGTGACGCCATCTCGGTCTGGTAGACATTGTCCTGCGTCGACAGCCCGAACACCTGCCTGGCGCCGGCGGCTTTTAATTCCGCGAACAGATCGCGGAACGAGCAGGTTTGCGGCGTGCAGCCGCGCGCACCTGGGATCATGTCCCAATCGTCGACCAAACTGATCTTGCCGGGCTCGCCGGTGCGGGGATAGGCGAACACCACCGTGCGACCTGCAAGCGCCGACAGCGTCACCGAGTTGTCGTCGGTGGCAAGCAGGCTGATCGGCGGGATGGTCATGCCGACCAGATGCGCCGCCGCGCCGTCGTCCGTCGGCGCCGGGATCTTGCTCCAGTCGACTTCGAGCAGATTCTTCTGGTTCATGGACACCATTCTCCATCAGCCGTCATTGCGAGCGAAGCGAAGTGCCGTGGGATGGGTGGAGCGAAGCGATACCCATCCTACGGCGTCCTACGACATTCATCCCCGCGCCCGCATCAGGCGGCCTTTTTCCCGGCCCCAATCGCGTTTCTTTTCGCTCTCGCGCTTGTCGTGCAGCTTCTTGCCCTTGGCGATTGCCAGCAAGAGCTTGGCGCGGCCGCGCTCGTTGAAATAGAGCTTTAGCGGAATCAGCGTCATGCCTTCGCGATCGACCGCGCCCATCAGTTTGTTGATCTGCTTTCGGTGCAGCAGCAACTTGCGTGGCCGTTTCGGCTCATGATTGAAGCGGTTGGCCTGCAGATATTCCGGAATATTGGCGTTGATCAGCCAGATCTCGCCGTCCTTGGAATCCGCATAGGATTCGGCAATCGTCGTTTTGCCGTTGCGGATCGACTTCACTTCCGTGCCGGTCAGCGCAATGCCGGTTTCGATGGTGTCCTCGATCGCGTAGTTGAACCGGGCCTTGCGGTTTTCGGCGACAACCTTGATCGGGCGCTCGTTCTTCTCGGCCACGTTAGCTCTTCTTGAGGAGATCGCGGATCTCGGTAAGCAGTTCTACTTCGGGCGTCGGCTTCGGCGGCGCCGCGGGTGCCGCCTCGTCCTTGCGCTTTAGCTGGTTCATGGCGCGAATGACCAGGAACAGCACGAAAGCGATGATGAGGAAGTTCAGTGTCAGCGTCAGGAAACTGCCCCAAGCCAGTACGGCGCCCTGCTTCTTGGCGTCGGCCAGGTTGGTCGCCGTCACCGACTTGGACAATCCCGTGAAATAATTGGAGAAATCGAGACCGCCGGTAATCGCGCCGATGATCGGCATGATGACGTCGCCGACCAGCGAGGTCACGATCGCGCCGAAGGCCGCACCGATGATGACGCCGACGGCGAGGTCGACGACGTTCCCCTTCATCGCGAATTCGCGGAATTCCTTCAGCATCTTGGCTTCCCCTCTTCGTTCACCGCGCGAGGTCAGCCATTGGCCTAGTTGATCAGGCCGGCATGCACCATGGCGTCGCGGATCACCTTGCCGGTTGGCGGCGTCACGTTCATCAACGGCAGGCGCACTTCTTCTTCGAGCCGCCCCAGTAGTTTGAGGCCATGCTTGGCTCCCGCGAGGCCGGGCTCCTTGAAGACGGCATCATGCAGCGGCGTCAGGCGGTCCTGGATCTTCAGTCCGGTAACGTAGTCACCCTGCATAACAGCCGACATCAGCTCGGCACACAGCTTCGGCGCCACGTTGGCGACCACCGAAATGCAACCATGTCCTCCCGCCGCCATATAGGCCAGTGCGGTCATGTCCTCGCCGGACAGCTGGATGAAATCCGGCCCCATCGCATGGCGTTGCTGCGACACTCGGGCAAGATTGGCGGTGGCGTCCTTGACGCCGGCGATGTTCTTCAACTCGAACAGCCGGGTCATGGTCTCGACCGACATATCGACGACGGAGCGCGGCGGGATGTTGTAAATGATGATCGGGATCCCGATCGCGTCATTTACCGCCTTGAAGTGCTGATACATCCCTTCCTGGGTCGGCTTGTTGTAGTACGGCGTCACCACCAGCACGGCATCGGCACCGGCCTTCTCGGCGTGAACAGCAAGGTCGACGGCTTCCCGCGTTGAGTTCGAGCCCGCGCCGGCGATGACAGGCACGCGTCCATTCGCCTCATCGATGCACATCTCGACTACCCGATGATGCTCGGCATGGCTCAGCGTCGGGCTTTCGCCGGTGGTACCCACGGGAACGAGACCGTGTGACCCCTGCTCGATCTGCCAGCTCACGAGCCCGCGGAAGGCCGCCTCGTCGAGCGAGCCGTTCTTGAATGGCGTGACCAAGGCGGTGAACGATCCCCGGAATTTTGTCTTGGCTGCCATGGACTTCCTCCGAACGCTTAAGAAACGGCACAACCGAAACTGGATTTTAATTCATATCGGGTCTGGCGATCGGGCGAAAGGGCTGTGCCGTATGGCCCTAGAGCATTGTTTCGACGCCGTTTCCTAGCGCGAACCGGTATCTGCCGGGCGCGAAAAGCATATAGCCGCGATTTTGCCGTGGTGATGGCGCAAACAGGACCGGCCGCGACGTTTTAGCATTTTGTCCACATATTCAATCAAATAGACCTAAGGCTGGAGCGATTGAATGATTCGCCGTCGCAGAGGAAAGTCGTGATCCCTTTCGCCCGCGCCCGCGCATTGCGATCGACCGCACTGGCCACGAGCCTGGCGCTGGCCGTTGGACTGGCTGCATTCCCCTGGGATGCCTGGGCCAAGCCAAAAGTTCCCTTGCCGAAGCCGCGGCCGATCGCCCGTAACGTCGTTCCAAAGTCCACGGCACAGACCCCCGCGCCCGTCGCCCACACCCCGGCGGCGGCGGCGCCTGCTCCCGCGGCGCCGGCACCACCACCGCCACTGCTAGCGCCCGCGACCCGCCAGCATGCCGCCTTGCCGCCCCCGCGCAAGCATGTGGCGCCGGCAGCGGTAGCCGCGACCTCCTCGACGTCGCAGGCCGACAAGGACGCCCTGGAAAACGTCATCGAGCTGGTGCGCAAGCAGAAGCCTGGGGACGCCAACCAGGCGCAGGCGGCGATATCGGATCCGGTCGCCCGCAAGCTTGCGGAATGGCTGATCCTGCGCAGCGACAACAATGGCGCCTCGGTCGAGCGCTACCGTGCGTTTGTCTCGGCCAATCCGAGCTGGCCGTCGCAAACCTTTCTGCGCCGGCGCATCGAGGCAGCGGTGTGGGACGACCGCCGCGACGACGCGACCGTCTGGTCCTGGTTCGGAAACGAGTCGCCGATTTCGGCCAAGGGCAAGCTCGCGCTGGCGAAGGCAATGCTTGCCCGCGGCGATCGCACCAATGCCGAACGGCTGGTCCGCGAGGCCTGGCGCCATGATGGCATGTCGGAAGACACCGAGAGCGCGGTGCTCGATATGTTCGGCGCATTCCTGACGGGAGGCGACCACAAGGCGCGGATGGATTCGCTGCTTTACGGCACCGAGCAGGAAGCCGGCGGCATGCGCGCCGCCAAGCGGCTCGGTTCAGGCCATGTCGCGCTGGCCAAGGCGCGCATTGCGGCCAACAAGAAATCCTCGAACCTCAAGACGCTGCTCGATGCGGTGCCGCGGGAGCTGCACGGCGACCCCGGCTACATGTTCGCCAGGATCCAGTGGCTTCGCCGCGAAGAGAAGTTCAACGAGGCCGCACAGCTCATGCTGGCGGTGCCGAAAGATCCGAACCGTCTGCACAATCTCAACGAATGGTGGATCGAGCGGCGCCTCCTGGCGCGCAAGATGCTGGACGTCGGCGAACACCGAACCGCCTATCTGATTGCGCGGGACGCGGCGCTTCCCTCGCGCGACATCTACAAGACCGAGCAGGAATTCACCGCGGGCTGGATTGCGCTGCGGTTCTTGAGAGATCCGGCAGTCGCCACCCAGCACTTCGCGCGCATCGGTGTCGGCAGCGTGAACCCGACAGCACTTGCGCGCGCCGGCTATTGGCAGGGCCGCGCCGCGGAAGCTGCGGGCCGCACGCAGGAAGCCCGCGCGGCTTACGGCCGCGCCGCCGAGCAATCGACCAGCTATTACGGCCAATTGGCGCGCGCCAAGCTCGGCCTGCCGCAGCTCGAATTGCACGGCGTCCCCCGCGGCCGCGGGGCCGAGCGGCTGGAGATCGTCCGCGCCGTGCAACTGCTCTATGAGCTCGACGAGCGCGAGCTCGCGATCCCGATTTTCGCCGACATGGGTGAGAACGGCGATCCCGATGCGCTGGCCGGCCTCGGCGAACTCGCCGCGCGCCACAGCGACGCCCGCGGCATGCTGCTCCTCGGCAAGGCTGCGCTCAACCGCGGCCTGCCGTTCGACCATTACGCCTATCCCGTCACCGGCATCCCGTCGTTCAAGCAGATCGGACCCGAGGTCGAGCGCAGCGTCGTCTATTCGATCGCGCGGCAGGAGAGCGCCTTCAATCCGTCCGTGGTCTCACCGGCCCAGGCCTACGGGCTGATGCAGGTGACGCCCGACGCCGGACGCTATGTCTGTAAACGGGCCGGCGTCAGCTTCGACCTCAACCGGATGAAGACCGACTCGGTCTACAACGCCACGCTTGGCGCCGCCGAGCTCGGCGGGTTGCTCGAGGACTACCGCGGCTCCTACATCCTGACCTTCGCCGGCTACAATGCCGGTCGCGGCAGCGTCAAGAAATGGATCGAGCGTTACGGCGATCCGCGCGATCCCAAGGTCGACGCGGTCGATTGGGTCGAGCAGATCCCGTTCTCCGAGACGCGGAATTACGTGCAGCGGATCATGGAGAACATGCAGGTCTATCGCGCGCGATTCGGCGGCGGGACCAAGCTCCAGATCGAAGCCGACCTGCATCGCGGCGCCCGCATCGAATAGCAGCATTCAGATTTGCACGGCGCCGCCGACCACGTCGCGCCGGGCGATGTTTCGCCTCAACGATCCCGCCGCCCCGCCCTTTCCGCAGATACAATCCGCCTGGATTTCCAGGCGGCGGCACCGCGCTGACGGATACGGGGCCACAAACGGCAGCTCCGGAGCACGACAAAGAAAAACCCCCGGCAGTTTCCTGCCGGAGGTTCTCTAGTGCTTGCTATGCCTGCTCAAGACGCCCCGGATCGCGGAAGCGATGATTCGGATACGCTTGCCGAGGGCGATACGACTTCTGCCGCATCGCCCCATAACTGTCAGAAGTTGCGCTGGGCGCGGAGCTGGAGCAGGACGGTGTTCTGATCCTTGAACTCGTACAGCGCGTTCGGCTTCGGAGCGGTCGCCGTGAACACCGAAGAACCCGACATCTTCTGGTCGAGATGGAACCACTGCACTTCGCCCGTGAACGTCAGGTTCTTGACGGGTGTCCAGCGGAGATTGGCGCCGAGCTGCGAGACGTTGAAGTCGGGGTTACAGGTGTAGGCACCCGTAGCGTTCCCGGCCAATGCCTGACCCGGATGGCTGAGGGCGAAGGCAGCGCAGTAGGCTCCCTTGGCCGAGGTGGTTCCCGCACCCAGCAGATTGTCGTTCGCTCCGCCGTCATACCGGACAGCAGAGTAGCTGCCGAACAGGCTCGACGACCAGTACGGATTCCAGTTGTGATTGAACGCACCCCGGATACCCCAGGCCGACGTCAAGGCGATACCGCCGGTACCGGCTGGGCCGGGCATATAGACGCCGTCCGTGGTCGCACCGAAGCCGACGCTCTGGTAGCCGAAGCCGTTT
>NZ_JADPJL010000062.1 GCF_023073415.1 Bradyrhizobium sp. 190
GCATCGTCCGAACTTACAATGAGACGCCGCGAAAATGCCTCGACTTCAAAACCCCAGCCGAGGCATTCTCTCTCCTCAAATCAACCGTTGCACTTCAAACGTGAGTCCATCTCCCTGCGTTCGCAGGGACGACACCGAGTGTATTGTTGCAGCTTCGTAGGGTGGCAAAGGCGCACTTGCGCCGTGCCCACCACACGGTCTCGCACTACGTGAGGAAGATGGTGGGCACGCTTCGCTTTGCCCACCCTACGAAATCTTCGGATTTACGCCGCGATCAGATCGCGCTCGGGCGGCACGAATGCTTCGTCGGCGACCAGTTCCTCGCAGAACATGCGGGCTTCTTCGCGCGCGGACTCGGTCGCGAAGCGCCGCAGCAGGATCATTAGCGGCTCGGCGGCCTTGCGGTCGGTCTCGCAATGGGTCAGCACGCGCTCGACCATGCGGCGGCGCAGTCTCGCCGCGCCTCCAATCGTATCGACATAGCCGGTTTCATGGCTGACCTCGAGCGCCACACGAAACGCCGCGAAAGTCGATTCGGGAAGGCCGGCGCGGATCAGGAGCGCTTGAACACTGGCGCCACCGCGGTCATGCAGCAGCGCGGTCACGCGGGCGAGCGGCAGATCGGCCAGTTCGGCCAGCGAGGACTCGAACAGTTCGATATTGCCCGACAACAGCGCACGCAGGATCAGGCCGGCATTCAATTGCCCTGTCGCGCGCAGGTGCCGCACCAGACCCTGCATGTCATCGCCCCGCGATCGCGCCGCGATGTTCACGGTCGAGCGTTCTCGCGCTTCGCTCGCAAGCCGCCCTGCCCGGTCGGCGCTCAGCCAGTTACGCGCGACGACGAATTGCGCCAGTGTATCGGTGAGTTTGGCGACCAGCGCGACGCGGGTGGCGGCGGGCAAGCCTTCCAGCACCAGCATCGATTCCCTGATCGCGGCGAGATGGCCGTGACGTTCGACGATGCGATCCCAGGAAAACGGCGCGAGTTCAGCGTAGGCATTCTCGATCAGTTCGAGCGCTGCGGCCGCCGAGCCGACTTCGGCAATCGCGGCGGAAACCGAGGGCGGCAAATTGATGCGGCGAGCGATGGCGCATTGCATGTCGCTGTTGCCTGTCGCGACGATGTCGACGAGGTCGGCATCGATCAGAAGCGGCGAATGTTCGAGCACCGGCAGCGCGATCGAGGGCTGGTCCAGCGAGAGCGCCTGCACGATCGCGGCCGGCGCGTCCGGGCTGCGCGAAAATACTTCCGCCATGGCCTGGCGGACCAACGGCGATGGATCGTCGAGCAGCATCAGCAGCGCGCCTTCGGCGGCGATGCGATCGTCCTCGGAAAGATCTGAAATCAACCAGGCCCGCGCCAAAGCCCGCGTCGCCTCTGCCCGCTCGCCTGCCGGAGCGGTACGAATCCAACTTATGAACTGCCGAACGATCATGGTCCTGGCTTACGCAACGTGAGACGACACCGTGACGCGGTGCCACTATTAGAAAAAATAAACCATGACACTTAACAAAGGGTTCACCATAAACGGCTGGTTTCATTGACGTTTTGTTAAGGGTGCGGGGAAGGTCGGAGGCACCGCCTCCTAACTTAGCGTTCTCTGCACAGCATTCGGGGCGCAGTGTATGAATCTACCGGTCCCGCTTTTCTGGAAATTTGCAGCGTTCACGGAGTAATCAGAATGCGCTGGATGAAGTCAGTTGTCGTTTGGGCGATTATTGGCGCGATCGGGTGGCACGAGTGAGCCCGGAGGTTTACAGCGTGATTAGTTTGCTGGCGGTGTTCAGCGGCGCATTGTTGCTGGTGTCTGCATGGATAGGGGTGCGTGCAGAAATGAGCGCGCGCAGATACTTTCCACTGCAATTCACCGATGATCTTTCGTCGCGCTATTACATGATGTACGTGCTGTTCAATCGGTCGATACCCCTGGAAATTCGACGGCGGTTCGGGGTTTCCGCGGCACTATCGATCGTTGCTTTCGCCGGCTTCGCCGCGGTGGCCTACCTCGCCGACAATTCCGTCATTGCTGTGCTGTTGCTTCTGATCTGCGGCTATGCAGTCGCGAACACCGTTGTGCAGTGGCATGAAGCGCGGCGGTAACAAATCTCCGAACCGGATCCTCTGGCGGGTTGCAGGTGAAATTGGCAACGCTGCGCCGGAGACAGCAGCCTCGCTTAGCTGCTGAACGTGCCGTTGCGGTCGCTGAAGAGATCGAGCCGGCCGGGTGCGCGAACCTCGGGCTTATGTTCGGACAAGACGGTGCTCGCTGAGGTTAGCGACGAATTGCTGCCCCACAATTCCTGCACCGCCGGCGAAATCGGCTGCGTGCGTTCGCCGGCCTGGAACAGCGAGCGGAAGATCGGCTCCGATGATGCCGCGGCGGTCTGCGACGTTGCTGCAACCGGCGTCACCGCGCGCTGATCCGGGAAGCTCGACAGATAGGCCGCGTTGTCGATCGCTGCCGCCGCCGGCGCGGCGTTGCTCGCGACCGTGACGCGCCTCGGCAGATCGCCGCCGGCAGCCGCCATGGCGGTTCGCGTCACCGGCGAGTCAGCGGCGGCGGCGTAGCGCGTGTTCAGCACCGAATAGACCTGCGAGACGCTGCGTGCCTGCCCCGAGCGATCATAGAAGATCGACTGGTTGGCCGCCGCCGCGTTCGGAAACATCCGCGCGGCAGAAGCGTTCGGATTGTCCTCGGCGTTCTGGATCAGCTTGCCGGCGCCGCCGACGCCCATGAAATGCGCCATATAGAGTTCGGCGTCGGTCGGGCGGCGGCCGATCTTGCCGGTCAATCTGAAACTGTTGGACTGCGTCAGCACCGCCGCCATCGACGAGGCGGCATCCGGGTCGTCGCGCAGTTTCATGATCGCCGCCCGCGCGTCGGGGTCGTTGACCGAATAGCTGCCGGAAGGATTTTTGGTGATGGCGTCGGCATATTTTCCGTAACCGAGATGGGCGCCCGCTTCCTTCACGGTGCCGAGCCAGGTCTGGTCGATGAATTGAAACAGCCCGCGCGCCGATGAGGTGGTGGCGGCGGCCTTCGGGTTGAAATTGGATTCCATTTTCGCGGTGGCGAGCAGATATTCGAAGCTGGCGCCGGTGGTCGACGCGGCCTGCTTGATCGAGCCCGCGATTCTCGCGCGCGTGGGATCGACACCTGCCGCAGCCGTGGCGCTTGTTGTGTCGACCGACATGTCTCTGGTGCCCGCTCCTCGCGAAACGACCGCGCGGCCTCTCAAGGCCCTGGCAATCAGCGCCTATACGCGGTCGAGACTGCCGCAATTATGGTTAATAGCCCGTTAAGGGCGCTCCTCGTCAAAAAAAAGCCGCACCGGCCTTGAACTATTTCGGTCGATCGACCGACCTAATATTGGGCGACCGTAAGCCGCGGGAACCACAGAGAAACGCTAGGGCACGGGTTCCCCGACGACGAACATTGAAAGGGCATCTCTTCAACTTTTCAGAAACAGGATCAACTCATGAGTGATCACGCCATCAATCCCCCCTCTGCAAAGACTACCGCCGGCGGCCTGGTTGCGATGCTCTATGGCACCGTTACCTACCTGTTGTTTCTCGCCACCTTCCTCTATGCGATTGCCTTCGTGGGCAACCTGCCGGTACCCAAAACCATCGACAGCGGCCAGCCGGGGCCGTTCATTCCATCCCTGCTCATCAACGTCCTCCTGCTCGGCCTGTTCGCCGTCCAGCACAGCGTGATGGCGCGGCCAGCTTTCAAGCGCTGGTGGACCCGCCTCGTGCCGCCGTCGGTTGAACGCACGACGTTCGTGCTGTTTGCCAGCCTCGCATTGCTCCTGCTCTACTGGCAGTGGCGGCCGATGACAGGCATCGTCTGGTCGGCGACCGATCCGGTTGCGACAATTTTCCTGGAGACGATTTCCTGGATCGGCTGGACGGTGGTCCTCGCCAGCACCTTCATGATCAACCATTTCGAACTGTTCGGCTTGCGCCAGGTGCTGGCGCGCCTTCTCGGGCGCGAGTTGCCTCCGGCAGAGTTCAAAACGCCAATGTTTTACAAGGTCGTTCGGCATCCGATCTACCTCGGCTTCTTGCTCGCGTTCTGGGCGACGCCGACGATGACGGTTGGTCATCTGGTGTTCGCCATCGCCACCACCGGCTACATTCTGATCGGCATATGGCTGGAGGAGCGCGACCTGATAGCGCTGTTCGGCGACCAGTACCGACGCTACCGGCAACAGGTGTCGATGCTGATCCCGCTGCCACGACATAAGGCGAAGGTAGGGTGACATGCACTAGCTGTTTCCACGGTGCCCGGCTTGGTGCCGGGCATCGGTCTTCCGACGGGCGGAGGGTGAAACGGCGAGCCTGGCCATTTCGACCGGGTTTCATGTAGCGTCTTGGCGTACTTCCATCACATCACGAGGCACCATGGCGCGCGCGGCAGTGAAGAAGATCGAAACCAGCACCAGCTTGCTCGAAGCTGCCAAGAAGGTGTTGCGTCGCGCCGGCTATGCCGGACTGTCGACCCGTGAAGTCGCGGCAGAGGCAGCTGTGCCCTTGAGCCAGATTCATTATCACTTCGGGTCCAAGCAGAACCTGGTCCTCCAGCTGTTCGAATATCTCAATGTCCAACTTCTGGACCGGCAGAACAAATTGTTCGGAGACCCATCCCTAAAACTGTCCGAGCAGTGGGACCGCGCCTGCGACTACCTGGATGAAGACATTGCCTCAGGCTACGTGCGGGTGCTGCAGGAACTGATCGCCGTGAGCTGGCATGACGCGGAAGTAGCCAAGGTGATCCGCGCCGGCATCATGGGTTGGGTCGATCTGATCGTCGGCCTGGCACGGGCGGCTGAACAGAAGATCGGTCCCCTCGGCCCGTTCTCGGCGGAGGAAGCCGGCGCGATCGCCGCCGCCAGCTTTATAGGGGGCGAAAGCCTGTTCCTGCTCGGCCTCGAGAAGAAAGGCTCGCCGATACGAGCGTCGCTTCGTCGCGTCGGCGATCTCATCCGGATTGCGGAAGGATCCTCGTCAGACAAGAGGTGACGCCATGCGCGCAAAATTGCCGGACAGCGCGGGTTTCGTTACCCGCGACGGCGTGAATCTCGCCTACGAAATCTACGGCGACGCGCCTGAAACCATGCTGTTCATCCCGCCCTGGAGCATCGTCCACTCCCGAATTTACAAGGCCCAGCTACCCTATTTCAGCGAGCGCTTCCGCTGCATCACCTATGACGGCCGAGGCAATGGCAAATCCGACCGGCCGAAGGATGTCGCCGCCTACACGCTGGACAATTATGTGGCCGACGCACTCGCCGTCATGGATGCTCTCGACGTCGGCCAGCCGATCCTGGTCGGACTTTCGTTCGGCGGCCTGCTCGCCTCCATCCTCGCGGCGTATCATCCCGAGCGCGTCAGAGCGGCGATTGTTGTCGGTACGGTCACAACCATCGGACCTCCACCCTACGCAAGGTTGGCCGCCTCGCACTTTTCGGCGGAGCGGGAAAGTTACGAAGGCTGGGACAAGTACAACCGCGATTACTGGCTGAAGAACTATCCTGACTTCGCGGAGTTCTTCATTCGCAACATCTGCAGCGAGCCGCATTCAACCAAGCAGATCGAAGACGGAATCGGCTGGGCCGTCGAGACCAGCGGGCCGACGCTGATCAATACGGTGGAAGCGCGCAACATTCCACCCCGCTTCGACGTCAGCGAAGAGATGTACCGCAAGATTCGCTGTCCGATGCTGTTCATCCACGGCGACAACGACCAGATCCAGCCCCACGGGCGCGCGGAGGCCGCGCACGCCGAGGTGAGCGGCTCGGAGTTCGTCACGATCAGCGGCGGTGGCCATAACCCTCTCGGGCGGTATCCGGCAAAGGCGAACACCCTGATCAACGACTTCATCGATCGACGGCTGGGCATCATCACGCCTGCGCGTGCGCCATTACCACGCACGATACGCGAGAAACGCGCCCTCTATCTTTCGTCTCCGATCGGTCTCGGCCATGGCCGTCGCGATATTGCCGTCGCGTGCGAACTGCGAAAGCTCCATCCTGACCTGAAAGTGGACTGGCTGGCACAGGACCCCGTCACACGCCTGCTCGAATCCAACAACGAACATGTCCATCCGCTTAGCGCCCGACTTGCCAGCGAGACGCGGCATATCGAGCTCGAAAGCGGCGAGCATGAGTTGCACTGCTTTCAGGCGCTTCGCCGCATGGATGAAGTGCTGATCAAGAACTTCATGATCTTCCAGGACGCAGTCGAGCAAGGCGCCTATGACCTGGTGATCGCGGACGAAGCCTGGGACATCGACCACTACTGGCACGAGCACCCCGAACTGAAGAAGGCAAAGCTCGCCTGGCTGACAGACTTTGTCGGTTACGTGCCGATGCCGGCCGGCGGGGAACGGGAAGCGCTGCTGACGGCCGATTACAATGCGGAGATGATCGAGCACATAGAGCAACACCCGGGCGTGCGCGATCGCTCGATTTTCGTCGGCGCACCTGAAGACATCGTCCCCCTGTCGTTCGGCGCAGATCTGCCTCTGATGCGCGACTGGATACCGAAGCATTTCGATTTTGCCGGCTACGTTATCGGCGAGCATCCCCAGACTTTCGGCGACAGGCAATCGCTTCGCGAAAGGCTGGGTTACCGCGACGACGAGCGGATCTGCATTGTTACCGTCGGCGGCTCAGGCATCGGTGCGCACCTGATCCGACGTATCCTTCAGGCCTATCCCATCGTAAAGGCGAAGCTTGCCGAGCTGCGCATGATCGTGGTCGCCGGCCCACGCATCGATGCGGCGTCACTGGCAGCACCTGACGGCGTCGAGGTGCGGGCCTTCGTCGCCAATCTCGATCGCCATCTCGCGGCCTGCGATCTTGCGCTGGTGCAAGGCGGGCTCACCACCTGCATGGAACTTGCTGCCGCCGGCACGCCGTTCGTCTATTTTCCGTTGCGAAACCATTTTGAGCAGACCTTTCATGTCGCTCATCGCCTCCGCCGCTATGGCGCAGGCATTCAAATGGATTTCGCCGCCTCCACGCCGGACATGATTGCCGATGCGATGATGCTGGCTTTGTCGAGGTCGGGTAAGCCCGATCCAGTCGAGGCCGATGGGGCAAGACGTGCAGCCCGCATGATCGCCGAGCTGCTGACATAACCGAGCGTTCGGCCAGACAATCCCGAGCTATTCGCGGTAGACCGCCTTTGGATCGAACAGGCGGTCGGCGTCAACGAACGACAATCGCGTATCGCCGTCGACCTTTCGGTAGAAGCACGAGCGCCGGCCGGTGTGACAGGCGGCGCCGATCTGCTCGACCCTGATCCAGACCGCGTCCTGATCACAATCCAGACGCATCTCGACCACGCGCTGGGTCTGACCCGACGTCTCACCTTTTCGCCACAACGCATTGCGTGAACGGCTGAAATACCAGGCCTCGCCGCTCGCGATCGTCTTGCGCAGCGCCTCGTCATTCATGTGCGCGACCATCAGCACGTCGCCGGTGGCGGCATCGGTCGCGACACAGGTCACGAGCCCGGACGCGTCGAAATTGGGCTGGAAATCCAGCCCTTCTTCGCGATCGTGATCATGTTTTGAGGTGGACACGACAGACCTCGCCAAAATTCAAGCGAGGTTACCGGTTCGGTCCTCGCACCAGGGACAGGAAACGCTGCTGCTCCGCCGGATTGTCGCGGAACATGCCGGTGAACCGGCTGGTGAACGTCATCGCGCCATGCTTGGCGACGCCGCGCACCGACATGCAGGTATGCTCCGCCTCGATCAGCACGGCAACGCCGCGGGGTTTCAAAACCTCGTCGATGGCGGCCGCGATCTGGGCGGTCAGGTGCTCCTGGGTCTGCAGGCGGCGGGCGAAGATATCCGTCAGGCGCGCCAGCTTCGACAATCCCACCACCCGCTCGACCGGCGTATAGGCGATATGCGCCCTGCCGTAGAACGGCATCATGTGATGCTCGCATTGCGAGGTGAATTCGATGTCGCGGACCAGCACGAAATCGTCATAGCCGGCGGTTTCGCCAAAGGTGCGGTCCAGCACCTCGGCGGGACACTGGTGGTAGCCCTGATAGAGTTCGTCGAAGGCTTCGACCACCCGGCGCGGCGTATCCAGCAGGCCCTCGCGGCCGGGGTTCTCGCCGATATAGCTGAGCAGCGTCAGCACGGCCTGCTCGGCCTCCCCACGCGACGGGCGCGGCAGGTCGGCGCGAACGGCGGCGGCCAGGAATTCGGCCGGATCGAGCTCGGCCGGACGAGTTTCCGGGGCCACATCGGGCGATTTCACTTCGGAAGGCTTCAAGTCAGGCGCCTTGCCTGGGCGGAGGGATTTGATCAATGCGTCCATGTCTTCTCCGTTCGACCGGTCCGAAAGACCGGAGTGTCACCGGGCAGACGGGGCGGTTTTGCCGCCGGGCGCCTGAGTCCCATCACAATACGTTGGCGGGCGAATTGGTTTCCATTTCGGCACGCCTCGGCGAAAGGCCGGGCTGTTTTTCGGCCGTTCCCGTCCATATATAGGACGATGAAACCCAGCCGCCAAGGGCGCTCGGACTGCCGCCCGGGACACCGATTCTCATGCTGAATGACATCTACAACAAGCGGATCATCGAACTGGCGGGCAATATCCCCCGCCTCGGCCGCCTCCCCGACCCCCACGCCAGCGCCACCGCCCACTCCAAACTGTGCGGTTCGACGGTCAAGGTCGATCTCAAGATGGACGGGCCCGTGGTCACCGACTTCGCCCACGACGTGAAGGCCTGTGCACTCGGCCAAGCCTCCTCCTCGATCATGGCAAGCCATGTGGTCGGCTCGACGGCTGGCGAGTTACGTGAACTGCGAGAAACCGTCCGCAAGATGCTGAAGGAAGACGGCGGTCCCCCGCAAGGCAAATGGGCCGACATCGGCCTGCTTGAACCGGTGCGCGACTACAAGGCCCGCCACGCCTCGACCATGCTGACCTTCGACGCGGTGGTCGACGCCATCGGCCAGATCGAGGCCCGGGCAAAGCAGCCGGCGTCGGCCTAAGGGGCGAGCCCCGCATACCGTCGTCATACCCCGCGAATGCGGGGTATCCAGTACGCCGGGAATTCTCGTTCGATCACAAGCGCCGCGGCGCACTGGATCATCCGCTTTCGCGGATAATGACCATTATCTGGGCAGATGCAGATTACTTCTGCGGCTGAGTCGGCGCGGTCGCTGAGCCGCCGGTCGGAGCCGCGGCTTCGGCGGTCTTGGTGGACCTGCCCGGCTGCGGCTGCGCGTCGCCCCCGACGGTGGAACTGATGAAGCGATCCTGCGGCTTGGCAGGCTTCGCCTCGGCCATCGGCACCGATGCATTGTCCTGCGGGAACACATCGGCGACCGCATCGGTCGTGACGAGATTGGCCAGGCGCAATTCAACGCGCGACAATTCGTGCAGATCTTCCCACGGCGGGACGCTGAGTGCGAGCGACAGCAGATCGCCGGTGCCGCCCATGTCGAAGGTGTATTTCGTGAGGCGGCCAATGTCGCGCTGCACGATCATCAGGTCCTGCGCGGTGTAGCTCGCGGCCTTGGCATCGTCGGCGCGATCGCCCATCCAGATCTGGTGCACGCGGACACGCGCGACCGGCGGGACATAGCGGGTTTTGCCTGAGAGAAGCAGGAACACGCACATCGACTCGCAATAGGCTTCCGGCGCCACGCTCGCGCGTTCGCCCTGCGTGCGCACGGTGGTGCCGACCGTGGTCAGCGCGCCGAGACTGCGGAACCGGCGGCCAAGTGCGATGGAATCATTGACCGAGCCGCCGCTGGAATCCAGCACGATGGTCGCGCCGGCGAGCTGGCGACCCTTGGCGAATTCGTCGAACTCCCTCGGGCTATCCGATGTGACGATGCCGACTGCCGAAACCCAGCCCCTGCAATCCGGCTGGCAGGCATTCCACTTGAAATGCATCGGCTGCTTGCGTTCTTCGAGAGTGCCGCCGGCGTACGCCAAGTTGCCCAGCGTCGTGATCGCGCCAGGCAGTGCGAGACAGAAGGCGGTGGCGCCGAGGAGCGCCCAGCCGCGAAATTTCAGCGACGTCACAAACCTCAATTTGGTTCCTTCCCCCAAGCCCCCTCAGGGAGCGATGGCAACGGCCCCACTTCAACGCGGCATGATTCTGTTATCGAAGCGTTGCTGAAACGGTAACTGTACTGACGTGTGTCGTCCATAATACCTTGGCGTGCCCCGGTGTTTTGCGGTGCGATAATTCCAAACTGTGGCGTAAATATCTGCACGGCTTAAGTTCCTTGCTTTGGAACACCCGCAAAAGTACGTACATAGTTCAGCATGGTGCCCGCAGGTCATTCATCGTCACCTCGAAAACAATGCACGGATTGTGCCAGCACTGTCCGTCGTCTGCCGCGCAACGCGGGGCGCGCACTGATCTGGATCTATCGGCATTCGCTGTCACTGCTGGTCGGCTACAACTGCCGGCATCTTCCGACATGTTCGGTGTATAGCGACGAAGCGATCGAACGCTTCGGCCTGTGGGGCGGCGGATGGATGACGCTGGCGCGGATCCTGCGGTGTCACCCCTGGGGCACATCCGGCATCGACAACGTGCCGCTCACGACACCTCCAGGCGCGCGATGGTATCTGCCGTGGCGCTACGGACGCTGGCGCGGCGTCAACGGCCCCTGACGCGCATCAGCCTTCACGAATTGAGTTCGCACTACCGCCAGAAGAAGAACCCGCCGCCTTGCGGCTGCGGAAAGAACCCCCCGCCTCTCGGCTGCGGTCCGATATCCGCCGGCGGCCGCGGCCTGCGCGGACGCGGCGGTGGCGGCGGCGCCTCCGTCGACGCCGTGGCGTCGATAGCGGGCGATCCATCGTCGGGCAATCTCACCGAGAGCAGCACATTCGTTTCAGGCGTGCGCCAGCGATAGCCGATGCCGAAATCGATCGGCTGCGCGCGGCGGAAGAGTGCAGCATATGACTCCTGGTAGCGCCCCTGGAATTCGTCGATCGGTCCGAGATAGCGGCCGAACGGGAACAGGCGCCATTTCTTCGTGCTGTAATAGGCCAGCGGAATTCCGGAATCGTCCTGGATGATGGTGGCGCTGTTGTTGAGCAGGAAGTTGCGCACGGTGGTGAAGTTGCCGGAATGCAGGAGATAGGACGCGCTCTTGATCAGGCTGTTGGCGGGCGCGAGCGTCTCGCAGAATTTCAGGAAGCCGCTCGCCTTCACACCGGAATTGGAAAGATCGGTCGAGAAATAATACAGCGTCTTTTCCTGACCGTCGCTGCCGACGAACGTGATGCGGACGCCGCGCACGGCATTCGATCCGGCATTCTCGCCTGCGAAATACGCCGCGCCCTGGTCGTCCAGCGAGATCGGACTGACGCTTCTGACGGTCATGCCCGAGCGTGCCAGGAAGACGTAGAGGATCGGCAAGGTGCCGCTGATCTGGCCCGCCTGCAGATCGGTCTTCATCTGCTTGGTAATGAAGAAACTGAAACTCAGGATCGAACCCAGCGAGCGCTCGACATTGTAGAGCGCCGACGCCATGCCGCCGCGCGGCAGTCTCGATAGGTCCGGCACCGAGCCGACCGGCTCGAGCGCACTCAGCACGTAGGTCGACGCCTTGGAATGGAACGCGTTCGCATAGAGAAAGTCCGGGCCTGAGAACATGTAGAACATGGTCGGCTTGGGCGCCGCCAGATTGGTATCCGCCCAGGCGCGGATCCGCGATATTTGGCGCTGCTCGAGTTTCTCGAACGCGGTGTCGAAGAATTTGGCGTGGCGTTGCCAGGCCGGGTCATTGGTGAGCGGCGCGAGCGGCGAATCCGCCGATGGCATCATGCCCGCCAGAAATTTCGCGGTATCGTCAGCGGATGCAGTTTGGGCATGAACAGGAAGCGCCGCCGCAAACAGCATCACGGCACCAAGCGTCGCCATTCTCAGAGATTGCAGCATGTTCATTCGCGACCCGCTGCGACCGCCGGGACTTGATCTGCCCGCTTGCGGAAGACGGCGTAAATCAAGAGACCTGAAAACATGATCAAAAGACTAAGAAACGAGCGCAACGGCTGTTCCGTCAAAAGATAGTACATCATGAAACCGGTCACGATCAGGAAAACCACCGGGGTTACCGGGTATCCCCACGCGCGGTAGGGCCGCGGCAGGTCAGGATGCGTGATGCGAAGCTTGATCACGCCGAGCACAGTAAAGAACGAGCAGAACAATAGCGCGAACTGGATGAATTCGAGCACCGCCTCGAAGCTGCGCGTGAACAGCAAGAGGCTCGCGACTGCAAGCTGAAACAGAATGGCGTAAGCCGGCGCACCACCGGTCGACCTTCGGGCGAACGGCCTCAGCACCGGAATGTCCTCGCCCATCGTCATCATGACGCGTGGCCCGATCCACATCATCGCACTGATCGATGAGATCAGCCCGAAGCAGATCATCGCGCCGACGATGCGGCCGCCGAATTCGCCGAAGATGTAGCTGCCGGAAATGCGGGCGACGTCGAGTTGCCCGGCCAGTTTGTCGATCGGCGCGGTGTGCAGGAACACCGCGTTGAGCGCGACATACAATACGAGCACGATCAGCGTTCCGGTCAGCATCGCCCGCGGCACGTTGCGCTCGGGCAACCTCACCTCGCCAATGATGTAGGTCGCCGCGTTCCACCCCGAGAACGAATACATCACGAATACGAGGCTGATCGCGAACGGCGCGCTGACGACATGCGTGAAGTCGGAAGCTGTTGGCGCGAATGACACCGGCTGCCCGGAGCCGATCACGAAGCCGCAGACCAGGAAGGCTATGATCAGCAATACTTTCAGGATGGTCGCGATCAGTTGAAAGGTCGAGGAGTGCCTGACACCGGTGAGTTGAACCAGCGACACCAGCCACACCACACCGACCGCAAGCGCCAGCGGCGGCGCATCCGGCAGCACCGACTTGCCGTACTCGCCGAATGCCATGGCAGCCAGCGCAACCGGTGCGGCGAATCCGACAGTCGCCGACACCCAGCCCGCCACAAAACCGAAGGCCGGGTGATAGGCCCGGCCGAGGAAGTTGTACTCGCCGCTCGAGCGGGGAAACATCGCGCCGAGTTCACCGTAGGAAAACACCCCGCACAACGCGACGATGCCGCCTATCGTCCACAGCAACACGATCGAAAAGCCGGAGGGAATGTCCTTGACCTGAAAGCCGAGGCTGGTGAAGACGCCGACCCCGACCATGTCGGCCACGACGATGGCAACCGCCACCAGGAACGAAACGCTGGAGCCGCTGCCGGCGTGCGCGCCGCGCCAAGCCGGGCTTCCCGTTTCTGATGCCGCCATCTCGGACCCCACCTTCAAGCGCCCGCAGCCGAGAGCTGCATCGTGCAGGCTGACGCCCTTCAATTCAAGCAATGTTTACAAGGGTTTAAATTGAGACACGAATAGGTTTTATAATACCGTCACTTTTCCCGTGCCACTACTGGATTGAGAAAACATCGTGACGGTCCCACAATCGCGACACGATTGCATGGTCCCCTCGGGGCTTCCGGACGTGGGGAGTTTTTCCGGACGCTTAACGTCGTCTAAGCGCGTGCGAGCTTAACCTCGGTTGACGGTGATCTTGGGACATTGGGGTGGATGGTCGGAGCTGATCCGAAATTCCAGACAATTGGTCGCGGCCGGCCGACATCGTCGGCTGTGCCGCGGCGCGCCCTGCCGCTACGATGGCACTGGTTTGCGCTGGCTGCGCTGATCGGGCCGCTATCCTTTGTCCTGGTTCAGTGCGGCAAGGCGCCGAGCGCCGGAATGCTGGCGGCGAACACGGAAGGCGCAAAATCCCGGCCCGCCAAATCCCAAACTTCAATCGTTACGTTCGACGACCGCTTCCCCACGCCGCAATTCGCCGACCGTTTCCCGACCGCCAATGAAAGCCTGCCACAGGTCCAGCGCCAGGTTGCGCTCGCGCCACAGCCGCCGCGCACGGTTCGCACGGAACCTGTGAGGGTTGCCTCACTGACACCGACGCTGACCCTGCCTCGCAATGAGCGCGAAGAGCTGACGACGCTGGTCAGCATGAAGTCCTCGGCCTTCCCCTATTTCGGCACCAATCCGCGCTCCGAAGAGCCCTTCCTCAACATCTCCAAGGGCGACCGCAAGGGCCATCGCAGTTACAGCGGCAAGGTCTATTGGCAGGACGAGACCTACAACGACAGCCGCGTGCTCGTGCACGTCCCCGAGACGTTCGATGTCAGGAAGCCGGGCGTGATCGTGGTGTTCTTCCATGGCAACGGCGCGACGCTGGAGCGCGACGTGCGCGACCGGCAATTGGTGCCGCAGCAGATCTCGGATTCCGGCGTCAACGCCGTGCTGCTCGCCCCGCAAATGGCTGTCAACGCCGCGGACTCCAGCGCCGGCAAGTTCTGGCAGCCGGGCGGCTTCAAGCACTTCATTGATGAGTCAGCGAGCCACCTTGCCCGCCTCTATGGCGATCCGAAGTCAGCCCAGGCGTTCGCGAACCTGCCGATCGTGATTGTCGGCTATAGCGGTGGCTTCCTCCCGACCGCCTGGAGCCTCGAGGTCGGCGGCATCCCCAACCGCGTCCGCGGCGTATTCCTGCTCGACGCCGTCTACGGTGAAATGGAGAAGTTCGCGTCCTGGATCGAGAAGAACCGGACCGGCTTCTTCGTCAGCTCCTACACCCGCTACACCAAACGGCGCGACCTTGAGCTGATGCAGATGCTCCGCGACAAGGGCATCACAGTCACCGAGAGCATGGACGGACCGTTGCGGCCCGGCAGCGTCGTGTTCGTGCAGACGCCTAATGGCGTCACGCACCGCGATTACGTAACGCAGGCCTGGACCGAGCACCCGATCAAGGACGTGCTGGTCAAGATGGCGGCAACGCCCGCCTTGACCCGGGTCGCCAGCGCCCCCAACGCAAGCCGATAACCGGCCTCTTCAAGATCATGCTCCGCTAAGACTCTTTTTCGGCCGAGTCAGGATCACCGTCACCACCGCCAGCGCAACGAAGGCCGCGGCTACATAACCCGCGGCGTAGAACAGATCGCGCGCATACAGAAAGCCGCCGATCGCCGATCCCACCGCCTGCCCGACATAGAGCACCGATGTGTTGAGCGACACCGAGGCGGATGCCAGCGTAGGCGCCGCGCCGACCAGCCGCACCTGCTGCATCGAATTGGTGGAGGCAAAGCCGAGGCCCCAGATCGCGACGGACACGGCCATCAGCGGGTAGATGCCGGCGCTGAGCGCCCAGCCGGCCACGCCCGTCAGCAACAGACCTGTGAACAGCACCGACGTCTTCCATGCGCCCCAGGAATCGACGATGCGCGTTGCGATCGCGGTGCCGATGACGCCGCACACGCCGTAGACGGCGAACACCAGCCCGATCGCATCCGGCCCCGCCCCCGTCAGCCTCGCCAGCAGCGGCCCCATGAAGGTGAACACCACGAACTGACCGGACATCTGCAGCGTGGTGATCAACAGCAACAACACGATCAACCGGTTGCGGCCGATATCGGCCCATGTCTTGAGGTCGACCGGCGCGCCCATCAGGCCGCGCGGCAGACGCCACGCCAGAAGGAGGAAGCTCACGCAGCCGATCAGGCCGATGCTGCCATAGACGGCGCGCCAGCCATAGCGACTGGCGATGAACGTGATCAGCGGCAAACCGACCGCTGCCGCCAGCGACCAGCCGAGGAAGATATAGGCGATGGTGCTGCCGCGCTTTTGCTCCGGCACGATCAGCCCGGCCGTTCCAGCCGCCTGCGGCGTGTAAAGCGCGCCGACCGCGAGCATCACCAGGCGAATGGCGAGCAGACTCGCGTAGTCAGGCGCGAAGGCGGAGGCGAAGTTGGTAAGCGCAAGCACCGCGAGCGTCGCCGTGAGCAGGGTGCGGCGCTCGATCCTGGACGTCAGCCACGCGGTAACAGGTGAGCCGACGCAGAGCATGATCGCGCCGAAGGTGATCAGAAGACCCGCGGTGCGGATAGAGACATCGAGACCGGAAGACAGTTCGCTCAACATGCCCGCGGGCGCCAACACCGAGCAGCCGGTGACGACATTGCCGAGCATGAGTGCCGTAGGCGCAAAGCGGTTCACTTGGCGCGTGTAGCAGTTGCGAGTTTTAATGCAACGGCATGAAAATGCATGTCCGGTTATCGATTCCGCATCTTGCGCTCACTTCGCCGGCATTGCGGGAGCTGCGGAAGTCGCCGGAATCGCGGGAGCTGCATTGAGATTGGAAGACGTGGCTGCAGGCCGGGCGGTGTTTGCCGGGCACGATGTCAAGAGCTGCGTCCACGACGTCCCGAGGCCAAGCGTATCGATGTCGAACGTCGCGAGCTTGGTCTTGCCTTCCGCGCCAAGCGTACCCTCGCCCATCTGCAGGCTGGAAGCCGCCAACATCGCCTGCATTGCATCGGGCGCGACGACATCGCTCCACACTTCGTATTTGCCGACGCGCGCGGGATATCGTCCAAAGGCGACGGATTTGTCCGAACCCGCCATCAACATCATCGTCTTGATGCTGCCAGCGCCCTGATCGGCTTCCCGCACGAATGTCAGCCTGGCGCGATCCTTGTTCTCGCAGAACAGCCGCCACTCCATTGTTCGGAACGATGCGCCATCGCCCTGTTTTGCCGCGGCAAGTTTGCGGACGTATGGTCGCGACGCAGCCTCAAGCGTCCAAGCCGTCTCAAGCAACGGACGCTGGTCGATGCCGAAGCGATAGAGTTCGGCGCGCGTGAGGACATGCAAGCTCTCGAACTTTACCGTCTTGATGAGATCGTCCAGCTCACGGCTGATGCCCATGGAAACGACGAAGGCGGCGCGCTCGCGGTCGGCCCTCGCCATGCTGTGTCGCTTGAAATCGGCAATCTGCTGCGCCGAGAATGGCCCACGAGCGACGAGCGTGAGCCTGGAGTTATGTACGGCGATCGCGGCATCGGGCGCGACTTCGCGGGTCGTGGCGCCGAAAAACAGATAGCCGCAGGCAGAATTGCACATGGCGTTACGGGTCGTAAGTTCGGCCTCAACCTCCCCGCCGGCCGTCTTGATCTTGAGGCAGGCCGCGTCGACCTGGGTTCCGCCGACGCAGGCGGTTGCGATGGTGCGTCCGATCCGGGCGACGGCCTTCCTGCTGCGCAGCAGGCGGGCGATGACATAGGACGGCCTGACCGACCCGCCCGGCGAATGAAAATAGATCGGCCGCCTGGTGTCCTTGACGTCGCGCAGGAAGCGGCTGACGCGCGCCGCCGCGCCCTCATCGACCTGGCCTTCGACCGCGATCCAGCGATCGCAACCCGGACCGCACGAATTGGCTGGGCCCTTGGCATTGTAAATGGTCAGTCGCGGTGCAAATCCAGCCTTTTCGGCCGGCGTTTCGGCACGCACCTCGCCGTGAACCAGCAGCAGGGCTGCGAGAAGGAAAAGGCGGAGCATCATGACCGGCGTGATCAATAGGGTAATGGCAGCAATGGCCAAAGCTAGACAATGCCTGTCGGCGCCGCAACCCTTGGTCGCGGCGCCCCTCGCGTGGCGCTCGATCGATCGGACTTAAGGCCATTGATTGTAAGCAGGATTTGACCTGAATTTCTCGATATTGCCCGATTGCAGGAGCCGAATCCCCTGCTATACCGCTGCTTCCCGCTTACCTGCGCTCGTTCGCAGGAGTGAGCTTTAGGAGACGACTATGCCTGACCAGAATACGCCTGCATCTGGATTCCAGTTCGGCCTTGCCAATTTGAAACCCGCCGAGCCCCTGGAAAAGATCACCCTCACCTTCCCGGACGGCGCGAAACGCGAATACCCCAGGGACATCACCGGCCTCGACATCGCCAAGGGCATCTCGCCCTCGCTCGCCAAGCGCACGGTGGCGATGGCGCTCGACGGCGTGGTCGCCGACCTCAACGATCCGATCTCGGGCGATGCGAAGATCGAGCTCATCAACCGCGAAGACGCGCGCGCGCTGGAACTGATTCGGCATGACTGCGCACATGTGCTCGCCGAAGCGGTGCAGTCGCTGTGGCCGGGCACGCAGGTCACCATCGGACCTGTCATCGAGAACGGATTCTATTATGACTTCTTCCGCAACGAACCGTTCACGCCCGAAGATTTCGCTGCGATCGAAAAGCGGATGCGCGAGATCATCGCGCGCGACAAGCCTTTCACCAAGGAAGTGTGGGATCGCGAGAAGACAAAACAGGTGTTCCGCGACAAGGGCGAGGCTTTCAAGGTCGAACTGGTCGACGCCATTCCCGGCGACGAGCCGATCAAGATCTATTTCCAGGGCGACTGGTTCGATCTGTGCCGCGGCCCGCATATGTCTTCGACCGGTAAGGTCGGCAATGCCTTCAAGCTGATGAAGGTAGCGGGCGCCTATTGGCGTGGCGACTCCAACAACCCGATGCTGACGCGCATCTACGGCACGGCGTTTGCCAAGCAGGAAGAGCTCGACGCTTACCTCAAGCAGATCGAGGAAGCCGAGAAGCGCGACCACCGCAAGCTCGGCCGCGAGCTCGACCTGTTCCACTTCCAGGAGGAAGGCCCCGGCGTGGTGTTCTGGCACCCGAAGGGCTGGACGGTGTTCCAGGCGCTGATCGCCTATATGCGCCGCCGCCTGACCGGCGATTACAGCGAGGTCAACGCGCCGCAGATCCTCGACAAGGTGTTGTGGGAAACTTCCGGCCATTGGGACTGGTACCGCGAGAACATGTTCGCGGCCCAATCCGCCGGCGACGAAGCCGAAGACAAGCGCTGGTTTGCGCTCAAGCCGATGAACTGCCCGGGCCATGTGCAAATCTTCAAGCATGGCTTGAAGAGCTACCGCGACCTTCCCTTGCGCCTTGCCGAGTTCGGCGTGGTGCATCGCTACGAGCCATCGGGCGCCATGCACGGGTTGATGCGCGTGCGCGGTTTTACACAAGACGATGCGCACGTCTTCTGCACCGAGGCGCAGCTTGCCGACGAGTGCCTGAAGATCAACGATCTGATCCTGTCGACCTATGCCGATTTCGGCTTCGAGGGCGAACTCACGATAAAACTCTCGACCAAGCCCGACAAGCGCGTCGGCACCGACGAGATGTGGGATCACGCCGAGCGCGTGATGGCGACCGTGCTCGCGGAAATTCAGGCCAGCGGCAGCAATCGCATCAAGACGGAGATCAACCCGGGCGAAGGCGCGTTCTACGGGCCGAAGTTCGAATATGTGCTGCGCGATGCCATCGGCCGCGACTGGCAATGCGGCACCACACAGGTCGACTTCAACCTGCCGGAACGCTTTGGCGCGTTCTACATCGATGCCGATGGCTCGAAGAAGACCCCGGTGATGGTACACCGCGCGATCTGCGGCTCAATGGAGCGCTTCATCGGCATTCTGATCGAGCACTTTGCCGGCAATTTTCCGCTCTGGCTGGCGCCGATCCAGGTGGTGGTCACGACCATCACCTCCGAAGGCGACGAATACGCCAAGGTGGTCGCGGCCGCCGCGCGGCGCGCCGGCCTGCGCGTCGAGATCGACCTGCGCAACGAGAAGATCAACTACAAGGTCCGCGAGCACTCGCTGGCTAAAATCCCTGCCCTGCTCGTCGTCGGCAAGAAGGAAGCCGAGACCCATTCAGTCTCGATCCGCCGGCTCGGCAGCGATGGGCAGAAGGTAATGCCGACCGACGAGGCGCTGGCCGCGCTAGTCGAGGAAGCAACGCCGCCGGATGTGAAGCGGGCGCGTGCCGCGGCCTGATCATAATCGGTCTAAATCGGCTTCCGCTGGACCGGCTGTGCCACTATCTCTGGCACAGCCATTTCCGACAAAAGAGACCCTTGTGCCCGACGCCATTGAACTCCTGAAGATCCGCCGCTCGGTCAAGCCCCGCGAGATGAGCGGGCCCGGCCCCACGGCGGGCGAACTCGATACCATCCTGACCATCGGCGCGCGGGTGCCGGACCACGGCAAGCTGACGCCGTGGCGCTTCATCGTGTTCGAGGGCGACGCCAGGGCGCGGGCCGGCGACGTCATTGCGCAGGTGTTCGCAAAGAAGAATCCGGCTGCACCCACCGCCGACATCGAGATCGAGAAACGCCGGCTGATGGACGCGCCGCTGGTGATCGCCGTGGTTAGTTTCACCAAACCACATCCCAAGGTGCCGGCGTGGGAGCAGGAATTGTCCGCGGGCGCCAGCGCGATGAACATCGTCACCGCCGCCACCGCGCTCGGCTATGGCGCCAACTGGCTTACCGGCTGGTTCGCGTTCGACCGAGACGTGCTCGACGGGCTTGGATTGAAGGCAGACGAAAGGCTGGCCGGCTTCATCCATATCGGCACGCCGGCGAAGCCGATCGAAGACCGCCCGCGTCCGGCGCTGTCCGATATCGTAACGCGGTTTTGAAGCCGACACGCCGAGGTCGTTGCCGGGTTCTACTTTGCATGGGGTTGTTTTCGCGATTTTGTGTTCGGGCGCTGCGGTGTACCGCCAACCCATCCCGAGACTAGCGCGCGACGACCTCGACCTCGCCGTCGACGCCGTTGACGACGTTGAAGGGGCGCTCGAACACCTTGCCCTCGTTCTTGGCAATCGCCCGGTATTCGCCCTCGGACAGCACGACGCGAGGAAACGCGCCGATCGATTCCTTGATGACGTCGCCGCCCGGCGTGATCACCGACCATGCGGTGTTGGCGAGCGCCTCGCCGCCCCGGTCGCTGACGAGCTTCAGCGTGATCACCGCCGCGCGGTGGCTGACGGTCACGTCCGTCAGCTTGCCGGCCTGGACGCGGATGTCGGAGCGCACCACGGAGTTGGCGTCGCCATAGTTGGAGATGATGTAGTAGGTGCCCTCCGGCAGCAGCGCGACGTCCGTGGCGGCGACGCTTGGAAGCAGCGGGGTGCGTTCGGCGCCACCTTCGAACTGGCTGCCCTTGTAGAGCGCGAACGAAATCTGGTTCGGTGGAATCTTGCTGGAGCCGACGCGACCCTCGATGCGCAGTCCGCCGGCCGGAAGCACGAAGCCCACGCGATCGGTCTCCGCTTTCAGGCTCACCGCCCGCACCGCGCTGACCAGACCAAGCGCCACGTGGACGACGTAATTGCCGGGCGGCAGCACGATGTTGGGGGTCGCGCCGCGCTCCTCGCGGATCAGCTTGAACGTGCCGGTGTCGTCGGGCTTGTCGGCGAACACCCGCCACACCAGCCCGCCGTTGATGACCGGCAGATCCTTGCCGTAGCGCGCCGTCAGCGACAGCACCCCCTGATTTGGAGCTGCGGCACCTGGTGGAGGCGTCCCCGGAGGGATCGTCGCGATCGATGGTGGCACGATGGTGGGCTGGTTCAGCGGTGCCGGAATCGGCGGGATCGTTCCCGTCCCCGACGGCGGCGCCAGATTCATGGCGGGCCCGGTCTGGACATCCGGAACCGCGGCCGGCGGCACGGGCGGCGGACGGTCCGAGAACATCTGGGCCGAGGCCGGGGCGGCGAGCAGCGCCAACGCGAACGCCAGCGCCGGGAAAGGCCATCCGCCCCGCCCGAATCCAACGATACCGTTACCGCCCGAGATCATGGCCATGCTTTTCACCGAAAACGCGGCAAATTCAAGCCTCCGTAGCGGAGTTCGGGCCGGCAGCGGTAGCGGAACCCGCATAACCCCCCAATGTTAATCCTGCGGTCGTGGTCCAGTCACATTCCCTGCCTAGGCCGCTTTCCCCGGGCATAAACCATGCATCCGGATTGAGATGGACTGGTCTGGCGCTTCCGCGCCGTGGCGAATATCGTTGCAGCCGCAGGAGAGTTTGCGTGTTGGATAGCTGGATGGGCCGCGGCCAAAAGGGATCCGATGCCCAGGACAAGGTAGGGCTTGGCAGTATCCGCCGGCCGGTGATCGGACTCGCGCTGGGCGGTGGCGCCGCGCGCGGCTTTGCTCATATCGGCATCGTCCGAACGCTGGTGGCCCACGGAATCATCCCCAACGTGGTGGTCGGAACGTCGATCGGCGCTGTGGTCGGCGGCGCCTATGCCGCCGGACATCTCGACAAGCTGGAAGAATGGGCGCGCAGCCTGCAGCCGCGAAGCGTCCTCTCCTACCTCGACATCCGCCTGAACGGCTCGGGCCTGATCGGCGGCGCCAGGCTTGCGGCCGAAATCGAGGGCGCGTTGGGCCAGAGCCTGATCGAGGATCTGCCGGTGAAATTTGCCACCGTGGCGACCGAAGTGCGCACCGGTCACGAGATCTGGCTGACCCATGGCCCGATGGTGGATGCGATGCGCGCTTCCTATGCGCTGCCGGGAATATTCTCGCCGATTCTGGTCGGCGACCGCTGGCTGGTCGACGGCGCGCTGGTTAATCCGGTGCCGGTGTCGGCGGCACGCGCGCTCGGCGCGGAGATCGTCATCGCCGCCAATCTTTCCAGCGACGTCTTCACGCACTCCACGACGATCTATTCCCACGGCCCAACGCCCGGCGTTTCGGTGTCGGTGATGCCTGAACCGGCGGCTGAACCCGAGCCGCGGAAACGCGGCATCGGAAAATTCTTCTCCGCCGAGCGCACCATGAAGCGTGAGTTCTTCGGCGGCGGCGGACGGCCGGGCATCTCCTCGGTCATGGTCGACGCCTTCAACATCATGCAGGACCGCATCACGCGCGCACGGCTTGCCGGCGATCCGCCCGATCTGTTGATCTCGCCCCGTGTCGGAAAGATCGGCTGGTTCGATTTTCATCGCGCCGACGACCTGATCGCCCACGGCGTGCGCGCGGCCGAACGCGCCATCGAGTCGATCCAGGAGGCGATCCACATTCTGGCGCCGCCGCCGGCGGGCGCAGCCGAGCCGGCAGTCGAAAAGATCGAGAAAGAATAACGATCAGGCCGTCTTGATGTAGTCGCGCAGGGCTTCCTGCTCGGTCTCGTATTCCTGGACGCGGCGCTTGACGATGTCGCCGATCGAAATCAGGCCCACCACCTTGCCGTCCTCGACCACGGGCAAATGGCGGAACTTGCCGATCGTCATCATTTCCATGATCCCGGAAACGGTGTCGGACTCGCGGCAGCTCACGACCTTGCGCGTCATGACCGCGCTGACCGGCTCCTCGAGCACCCTGGCGCCGCGCTCGCCCAGCACCCGGACGATATCGCGTTCCGAAAGGATGCCTTCAAGGCGCCCCTGGTTCATCACCAGCACGGCGCCGATCTTGCGTTCGCCAAGGATCTTGATCGCAGCCGAAAGCTTGACGTCCGGCTCGACGCTCTGGATCTGATGGCCCTTGGTGTCGAGAATTGAACGTACCGTCATTGGCGCCTCCCTGAATCCGTTCGCGCCCCCTGGGCCCGACTTGTTCCGCGAGTCTTCAATCAACAGTTCCGCGCCGGTTTGTTTCGGGACACGGTTTACAAGCGCGGCTGTCGAGCACGGCAGCGGCATAGGCTTGCATTACAACTTTAGTGGATGATGAATGAAATCGTCGTTCGCCGCAAGCGGCGATCAGACGCGGCCAGCCTCGTCCGGCGATGAAGCATCCGCCGCATGCGGCGTCGCACGCGGCACCGGATCGAATAGCGAAAACAACATCAGGCCGGCGAGAAATCCGCCAATGTGCGCCTGCCAGGCGACGCTGGCGCCTTCGGAGCCGATCGAAATCGACCCGAGGCCGAAGATGATGTTGACGCCGAACCACACCGCCAGAAATCCGAGCACTCGCGGGTTACGCAGCGCGCGGGCCAGCGACAGCGCTGGAACTTTCGCCGCGGCATCCGCATCGCCCCGGCTGAACGAAAGAAAACTTCCCTTCACGAAAGCGAAGCGAATGGCGGCCGCCATGGCGCCGGATACCGAGGCCGAGGCACCGATCATCGGGGCGATCGCGTGCTCATGAGTGACGAGATGCGCCAGTGCACCCGCCGCGGCCGTCACTGCCATGAATACGAAGAACCTGACAGGACCGAACCGGCGGGCCAGCGCGCTGCCGAACGGCAACAGCCACAGTATGTTGAAGCCGATATGGCTCAGATTGGCATGCAGCAGCGAATAGGTGACGAAGGTCCAGACCTTGGCGCCGGCGCCGCCGGGAAAGGTGATGTTGAGCAGCGTCGAATCGTAGCGCTTCGGAATGAAACCGAACACGTCGATGGTCCAGTTCTCCAGTTCCACCGGCAGCAGCACGCGCAAATGAATCGCTGCGATCAGCGCGATATAGGCCGTCAGCGCGCCCGGCAGCGTCAGGATCGGCTCGTGCGGGGTCTCCGGCGGCTCGACCGAGGATGAGTAAGGCTGGGATTCCAAAGGGCCAGAACCTTGCAAGGCAGCTTAGAGGCGTATGGATCCAGATAGGCGGCTTTGCCCGCCCTGTGCAAGTGCACAATCGCCACTATCCGTGTCCCGGACGCGAGTTCGCCGTCCAAAGAAAAAGGGAGAGCTCTGAGAAAGCTCTCCCTTATCTCGTCGGTCTTCTCGCACCCGGAGCTAAGGATCACATCCCCACCCCTCCCCGCGCGATGACCAAACTGTTTGAAGCCACCTGTGTACCAACTGCGCCGAGAACCCTGAGATAAGCCGGCGCCGACTGATGCGTTCCACACTACGCACGCCGCCCCGCCTTCGCCAACCTCATAGTTAACTTAACGTTAACAACGCAAAGGCGTGGCGCGCGCGGCCAAATCGCGTTCCCGGCATGGACGCTGCAAAGCCCGTCCTGCACAACACGCAAGGGAAGGCGTGTTGCGCAAAAGCGGGACAGAAGTGTCTCGCTTAATGCAACCCGGGGCGAGGATTAGTTATGAAACACCCATCGAGCCGCGAGTTCTTCGCCTATTGGGATGCGAAGCGGGGCGATGCGCGGGCACCGGACCGCAGCGAGATCGAACCCGGCGCGGTGCGCGAGCTGCTCGGCGACATCTTCGTGCTGTCCTACGACAACGATGCCGGCTACCCGTTTCGCGTCGCCGGAACCCGGGTCTGCGCCCTGCTCGGCCGCGACCTGAAGGATACGAGCTTCTCCGCGCTGTTCACCCCGGACAGCCGCCGCGAGATCGAGGACATCGTCAGCTACGTCGCAGAGGAAATGCTGGCAGCGATTGCCGGCATCACCGCGACTTCGGAAGACGGTACGACGGCGCATCTGGAGTTGCTGCTGCTGCCATTCAACAACCGCGCGCATGCGCCGATCAGCCTGACCGGAGTGCTGGCGCCGTTCGAAGGCGACCTCGGCACGATCAGGGATTTCAAGGTGACGTCGTGGCGCTATTTGCATCGGCCGCAAAAGCTCGTTCCGCGCGCCTTGCGCAAGCTCGCCATCGCGCGCGGCTTCATGGTGTATGAAGGCCTGCGGTAATCACGAACCGACGGGTTCAACGAACGCCGCAGCACAACGCATGGTCGCGTGACCATGCTCGAAAACAACGCACAAACGCCTCCAAAAAAAGCACCGCCAAGCATTGCCTAAATGCGAGGCGTCAGGCAGGGTCGAATCACGACGTGGAGCCGGGCCACATCAGCCGAATTGTACGCACCGAGAGGAATCTCGGAGGCGCTTATTCGCCGTAACCTCGGAGATTCCTAGAATGCTGTTCAAGAGACTGATGCTTGCCGCCGCACTGGCCACTGCCGCGGTGGCGACGCAGGCCAATGCCGACGCCCTCGATTCCATCATGAAGTCGAAGGTGATCAAGATCGCCGTGCCGCAGGATTTTGCGCCGTTCGGCTCCGCCGGCCTCGATCTCAAGCCGCAGGGTTACGACATCGACATGGCCAATCTGATCGGCAAGGAACTCGGGGTGAAGACCGAGATCATTCCGGTGACCAGCGCCAACCGCGTTCCCTATTTGCAGACCAACAAGGCCGACCTCGTGATCTCAAGCCTCGGCAAGAACGAGGAGCGCGAAAAGGTCATCGACTTCTCAATCGCCTATGCGCCGTTCTTCTCCGGCGTGTTCGGCACCAAGGCGATCACGGTTGGCAGCGCGGCCGACCTCAAGGGCAAGACCATCGGCGCCACCCGCGGTGCGATCGAGGAACAGGCGCTGACCGCCTCGGCCCCGCCGGACGCGACCGTCAAGCGTTTCGAGGACAACAACGCCACCATCGCCGCCTTCGTGTCCGGTCAGGTCGACCTGATCGCCACCGGCAACACGGTGGCGGCCGCGATCGCCGAAAAGGTCCCTGCCCGCGCGCCGGCGCTGAAATTCGTGATCAAGGACAGCCCCTGCTATGTCGGGCTCAACAAGAATGAGCCCGCGCTGCTGGCCAAGGTCAACGAGATCATCACCAAGGCGAAGGCGTCAGGCGAGATCGGCAAACTGTCGGAGAAGTGGCTGAAGGCGCCGTTACCGCCCGGCTTCTAACGCAAGCCGGGGCACCGCAGTGTCTTACAAACTGCAATTCGCCGAACTGCTGCCCTATTGGAACGTGCTTCTACAGGGGCTGGTCTTCACGATCGTGCTGACTGTTGTGTCGACGGTGGCCGGCATAGCCGTCGGCACCGCCGGTGCCTCGGCGCGCACCTTCGGCCCCGCCTGGCTCGGCCGCGTCGTTGCGGTCTATGTCGAATTGATCCGCAACACGCCGTTCATCGTGCAGTTGTTCTTCATCTTCTTCGGCCTGCCGGCGCTGGGGCTGAAGCTCAGCGAAACCACCGCCGCCTTCCTCGCCATGGTGATCAATCTCGGCGCCTACTCGACCGAGATCATCCGCGCCGGCATCGAGGCCGTGCCCAAAGGCCATATCGAAGCCGGCCTCAGTCTCGCGATGACCAAATGGGAGGTGCTGCGCCGCATCGTGCTCAACCAGGCATTTCGAAAAATCTATCCGGCGCTGTCGTCGCAGATCATCATCGTGATGCTGGGCTCGGCGGTGGTGTCGCAGATCTCGGCGGAAGACCTCACCTATGCCGCGAACTTCATTGCGTCGCGGAACTTCCGCAACTTCGAGGTCTATCTGCTGGTCGCCCTGGCCTACCTCGTGCTGGCGATACTGACGCGCGCGGCTTTGCGCGCGCTCGGCCGCGTCATCTTCAAAGCGAGGTGAACCGTGCTGCAGTTCAGCTTCTGGGACATCCTCTCCAACCTGCTGATCGCCACCCAATGGACGATCGTGCTGTCGCTGATCGCGTTCTTTTGCGGCGGCATCGTAGGCCTGGTCCTGTTGTTCATGCGGACGTCGCGGATCGCGCCGCTGGCATGGTTCACCAAGATCTACATCGAGTTCTTCCAGGGCACGCCGCTGTTGATGCAACTGTTCCTGTTCTTCTTCGGCATTGCGCTGTTCGGCGTCGAGGTCTCGCCATGGACGGCCGCGACGCTGGCGCTGACATTCTGGACCAGCGCGTTTCTGACCGAGATCTGGCGCGGCTGCGTCGAGTCGATCCCGAAGGGCCAATGGGAGGCGTCCTCCAGCCTCGCGCTCAGCTATATCGAGCAGATGCGCTACGTCATCCTGCCGCAGGCCTCGCGTATCGCCATCGCGCCGACCGTTGGTTTCTCCGTGCAGGTCATCAAGGGCACGGCGCTCGCCTCGATCATCGGATTTGTCGAACTGACCAAGGCCGGCACCATGCTCAACAATGCGACCTTCCGGCCGTTCCTGGTCTATTCGCTGGTCGCGCTGATCTATTTCTGCCTGTGTTTCCCGCTGTCCTGGTGGGCGAAGAAAATCGAAGGCCGCCTCAATGTCGCTCGTTAGCATTCGTGACGTCAGGAAGAGTTTTGGTGCGAACGAGGTGCTGAAAGGCGTCTCGCTCGACATCGCCAAGGGCGACGTGGTCGCCATCATCGGCCGCTCCGGCTCCGGCAAGAGCACTTTGCTCCGCTGCATCAACGGACTGGAGACCTATCAATCCGGCAGCATCACCGCCGATGGGATCGAAGTCGCCGGCGCCAACACCAATCTGCGCGAACTGCGCCGCCATGTCGGCATGGTGTTCCAGCAGTTCAACCTGTTTCCGCATCTGACGGCGGCCGAGAACGTCATGCTGGCGCCGACCGTCGTCAACAAGGTGTCGAAGGCGGAAGCGCGCGCGACCGCCGCCGAGGTGCTTGCCAAGGTGGGACTATCGGAAAAGATGGACGCCTATCCGAGCGAACTGTCCGGCGGCCAGCAGCAGCGCGTCGCCATTGCCCGTTCGCTGGCGATGCGGCCGAAGGTGCTGCTGTGCGACGAAATCACCTCGGCGCTCGACCCCGAACTGGTCAATGAGGTGCTGCGCGTGGTCGAGCAACTCGCGCGCGAGGGCATGACGCTGATCCTGGTTACGCATGAAATGCGCTTTGCGCGCGACGTCGGCACCAAGCTCGTCTTCATGCACCATGGCAAGGTGCATGAAGAAGGCGTGCCAAAGGAGGTGTTCGCTGCGCCCCGAACGCCGGAACTGCAGCAATTCGTCGGCCAGGTCGGTTGAGCCAGGGCGTGGACCCATAAATCTACCGAGCGGACGGCTTGTCAGGTCTGCTATGCGAACCAACAGCGGACTCGTGCACCGCAGCAAATAACACAATTATTCGCATAGTCCGTTGGCGCGTCGATCCGCATTACGGATCGATGAGCACTCCCGGGTTGAGCATGCCTTGTGGATCGAGTTCTCTTTTTGCTGCCCGAAGCGCGGCCGCGAAAAGACCCGGGCGTTGGCGATCGTACCAAGGCCGATGATCACGGCCTACAGCGTGATGATGCGTGATCGTACCACCCGCCTCAATCAGCGCGTCACTGGCCGCATTCTTGATCGCCTGCCACTGCTCCAGAAGAGCACCATGGCGGCCGAGTGCGTGGAATGAAAAATAGGGCGCGGGCCCGTCCGGATAGACATGGGTGAAGCGGCATGTGACCTCGCCTTTCAGGCCAGTCGCTTCGAGGATCGCACGCTCCGTCGCCGCCTTCACTTTGTCGTGGAAACTTTCGAACCGGTCCCAGGTGATAGCGGTCTCGAACGTGTCGTTGATGAGACCGGCCGGGGTCAAAAACTCGCGCGCATATGGCATGCGAATAAATGCGTTCCGCCAGATTCCTGCTGCACCTTCGAGATGTGCATCGCCGGCTTTTGCGGCCTCCGGCGTCCCGCCATGGTCGCCGCAGCATTCAAGCGCACGTGCCATCCGGGCATCCGGCGAATGGTCGCCGGATTCAAAGCCGAGCACCATGATCGCGACACTGCCGTCGGCCGCACCGGTGTTGAACGCCTCTTGCGCGTCAAGGATGCGGCAGTTCGATGGATAGAGGCCGGCCTGTGCGATGGCGCGCAACGCGCGTGCAGCACCGAAGAACGAATGGAAACGAACCGATGCGCCGGCGCGGAATTTCGGACGTGGCTGCAATCGCATCCAGGCGCGCGAAATCACGCCGAGCGTGCCTTCAGAGCCTATGAACATGCGGTCGGGGCTCGGTCCAGCACCCGACCCCGGCAATCGACGCGTTTCCAGTATGCCGCGCGGCGTCACGACGCGCAGGCTTTCGACGAAATCATCTATATGCGTGTAGAGACTGGCGAAATGACCACCCGATCGCGTCGCGATCCAGCCGCCAAGGGTTGAATATTCGAAACTCTGCGGAAAATGCCGCAATGTGACGCCGTGCGGCTTAAGCTGGTTCTCCAACGATGGACCATAGGCACCGCCTTCGATCAGTGCGGCGCGCGATATCTGATCTACCTCAACAACCTTGCCGAGATTGCGCAGATCAAGTGTGACGGCCGCCTTATAGCGAAGCCCATCTATTCGCGGCTCGACGCCGCCGCACACGCTCGACCCGCCCCCGAACGGTGTCAGCGAGGCGCTGACGCTACCGGCCCAGTCCATCACAGCGGAAATCTCTGCTTCGTTGCGTGGATATGCGACCACATCGGGCGCGCTGTCGTAGTCACCGAGCATGGCTCGCACGTAGTCCGGATAGGATTTGCCGTAGGTGTGAGCGACCCGGTCGTAGCGTTCGCTCGTACAGAAAGCGGCAAGTGAGCTCGGCAGTGCAACGCGCGGCGCCCGCAGTGCCAGGTCCTCAAGACGCGGCACGGCTTTTGTCTCAAACGCATCGCGCGCGAATTTCGCGTGATAGCGGCCGAGCACGAAAGCCTGCTCCTCGGCAGTCATGCCTTCGTCTTCGCGACCCCAGCCGTAATGTTTTAGCCTTGCACCGCTCATGGCATCCTCCCTGCTTTTTGTCTGTGATTTCCGAGATCGCCGCGGTATCCAGCGCGCCGCTGCAGTTCTGAGCGTTACCTCAACGCGCGCTGAAGGTGAGGCCGGCGCGCTCCTTCAGACGCTTGCGCAACGCCGGACCCATCAGTGCGCCCGGCGTCCAGATGCCGCCATCGCCCTGCACGTCGCGCACAAGGCAGAGAGCGCTCTCGGCGATCATCTTGCTGGCCGAGCCGTAGCCCGGATCGCGGTCGCCCGTGACTACCGCCTCGACCCGTCCGCCATCCGGCAGCTCGCCCAGGAAGAGGATGTCGTAGAAGCCCTTCTCGCGCTCTTCCCGAGTCGGGCCTGCGCCGCGCTTGAGACCGCCGGTCCCGAGCAAGGAAACCATCGTGGCGAACGTCTCCGTCGCCACGCCAGCGATTTCCCCCAATCCCGGCGCGACCATCATCTCGTCGTAAACGAAGTCCGCGCCGTAGGGATGACCCAACAGGAAATTCGTGCGGTGCACGTTCTTGGTGTTGATAGGCGCCATTGGGAACGGGACAAGCAACACGTTCAGGCTCGGGTCGTATTCAGGGACAAGGCCCGACGGCTGAGACGGCCCGGTGAACCCCGGCGTCAACGCGAAGGGATCGGTCAGCAGCCGGATCAGGGCCGGGTCGCGCGCGGTGGCGGCCAATGTCGCCTGGGCGCTGGCTGCGGTGCCTCCAGACATCCCGCCTTTGACCTTGCGCAGGCGAGCCTTGACCCGCCGCGCCGGGCGTCCGAATTTCTCGCGCGCCTTCTCCTGCAACGTGAGCACGCCGAGATCGAACGGAATGGAATCGAAGCCGCAGGAGAAGACGATGCGCGCGCCGGTCCGTTTCGCCTCTTCGTGATGGGCGTCGATCATGCGCCGCATCCAGGCCGGTTCACCGCACAGATCAACGTAGGCCGTGCCCGTGGCCGCGCAGGCCGCCACAAGCTCGGGACCGTGGAGCTGATAAGGCCCGACCGCCGTGATAATCACGGCCGCACGCTCGCACATCGAACGCAGGCTGGCCGGCTCGGCGGCATCCGCCTTCACTAAAGGCAAATCGCCCGGTGCGCCGATGTCGGTGCGCACCTTCTGGAGCTTGTCGGTCGAGCGTCCCGCGATCGCCCAGGATGGCGCATCGTCGCCGCGATAGGACGTCGCCAGATACTCGGCGATGAGACGACCAGTGTAACCCGTTGCGCCATAGACGATGAGGTCGAAGTCCCGCTTCACGACTTGGTCCTCCTCGATATCCGGGAGAGTTATCTTCAGATCCGTGTGCAATGGCAGGACACGAGGACGCTCAGCACGAGCAGCAAGGGCCATTTGAGGGGCCGCCGCTTCACTGAACCGTCCCATCGCGTTTTGACGGAGGATACCACAGTTCCTGCCTTGGGCGCGCAACGTTCGCTTTGGGGTCATTCGCGACCGGGGCCAACCAATGGCAAGCCCGGCCCTGTCCGCGGTTCGGCCGAAAGCGGAAGTAGATTCAGAGCACTAGCCCAGGGTGTGGCACGCAGCACAGCGGTCCTAGTTTGGTTGGACCAGCGCGGAAACTCAAGACAGCGTCACGTTATCGAGGAATGGCTTCCAGGAGAGCGCCTCACTTTTGGCCTTGTCAAATTGTCCATCCTCTAAAAGCTTACCGACACATCTGAAGTATTCACAAAGGAATGACGCATCGGGCAATTGGTACACGTGCTCATCCGGGACCCACAGATGAAATTTCCTGGCGGAGCCAAGTGCAGACATGATTGCAGGTTTAAGATCCCGCACATTGTCCGGCCATCCTGACGACGCGCCCCGAATTTTGAGGCTATCTGAAAGACTGCGAAATTTAGAACCGAGGCTCCGGAGCTCGGAAGCTTTCTTCTCATCCGACTTCCGGTTCAACCATTCTATTGAGACGCCAATTACGACTCCGGTCGAAAAGACCACTGCGAATTTAAACCAACGCTGTTGGCCCAGTGCGACAAGGTTATCAAAAGCGGTCGTGGCCACAGCGTTACGAAAAACCGTCGTGGCCACATCGTTAGGATCGGAGAAGACGTTTTCCTCCAACCATTTTTTGAGGATAGGCGTGATCAGCGGGATCAGCAGAAGACCCCAAATTCCAAATAGAAACTGTTTAAGCCATTTGGACATAGAGCCTTAGTGTTTAGCACACTGAACAGCCATCCAGCCGAATCAAAGGTTGCACCCGAATACACTGCCTAGCGCGACAGCAAATTGGTCTTGGCCACATCGATCACCTCGTCGCCGCGGCCGCTCATCACGGCGCGAAGCACCCAGAGGCTGAAACCCTTGATCTGCTCTGCCGTGATGGTCGGCGGCATCGACAGTTCCTGGGTGGCGGTAACGACATCGAGGACGGCCGGACCGTCATGAGCCAGCACGTCGCGGATCGCGTTTGAGAGCTCGCCCGGATCCTCCACCCGCACCGCGTGAATGCCCATCGCGCGCGCCATCGCCGCGAAATCGGGATTCTTGAGATCGACGCCGGTTTCGATGAAACCGGAAGCCTTCATCTCCATCGCCACGAACCCCAGCACGCCGTTGTTGAAGATCACGATCTTCACCGGCAGCTTCATCTGCGTCATCGTGATCAGGTCGCCCATCAGCATGGCAAACCCGCCGTCGCCCGACATCGAGATCACCTGCCGCCCCTTCTGCGAAGCCTGCGCGCCGATGGCGTGCGCCATGGCGTTGGCCATCGAGCCGTGAACCCACGAACCAATGAGGCGCCGGCTGCCGTTCATGACGAGATAGCGCGCCGCCCAGATCGTCGGCGTGCCAACATCGGCCGTGAACACCGCATCCTCGGACGCCTGTTCGCTCAACAGGCGCGCCAGATACTGCGGATGGATCGGCTTCTGGCCGGGCGTACCCTGCGCTAGTTCGTCGAGCCCGGCGCGTGCCTTCTTGTAGTGAGCCAAACTGTCATCGAGATGCTTGCGATCGGTCTTCGCCTTCAGTTTCGGCAGCAGCGCACCGATCGTGGCGCCGACATCACCGACTAGGCCGAGGTCGAGCTTGCAGCGGCGGCCAAGATTTTCCGGGCGGATATCTACCTGCGCGATCTTCGCGTCCGTCGGCAGGAACTGCTTGTAGGGAAAGTCGGTCCCGAGCATCAGCAACACGTCGCAGGCATGCATCGCGGCATAGCCGGACGAGAAACCGATAAAGCCGGTCATGCCGACGTCGTACGGATTGTCGAACTCGACATGCTCCTTGCCGCCGAGTGCATGCACGATCGGGCTCTTCAGCGTCTCGGCAAGCCGCATCAAGCCATCATGCGCGCCGGCACAGCCGCGGCCGCAGAACAGCGTGATGCGCTTGGCGCCGTTGAGGAGCTTGGCCAGCGCCTCCAGCTCGGTTTCGGCCGGTCGCACAATGGGCGCAGCCGGCAGCAGCCCGGCATTCGGCGAGATGCCGCGCTTCGGCGCTGATCGCAATGCGACGTCGCCGGGGATGACGATCACGGCGACACCGCGCCGCCCCACGGCCGCGCGAATGGCGTTTTCCAGGACGTAAGGCAATTGCGACGGATCGGAAATCAGTTCGCAATAGTGGCTGCATTCCCGGAACAGATCCTGCGGGTGGGTCTCCTGAAAATAACCGCCGCCGATTTCAGCCGACGGAATCTGCGCGGCGATGGCGAGTACCGGCGTACGGCTGCGGTGCGCATCGAACAGGCCATTGATGAGATGCAGATTGCCGGGTCCGCACGATCCGGCGCAGACCGCGAGTTCGCCTGTGATCTGCGCTTCGCCCGCGGCGGCGAAGGCTGCGACCTCTTCATGCCGGACATGAATCCAGTCGATCGCCTTTCGCTTGCGTAGCGCGTCGGTGAGGCCATTCAGGCTGTCGCCGACCACGCCGAAGATACGCTTGACGCCGGCTTGCGCCAGCGTCTCTGCGATAAGGTCTGCGACATTGTCGATCTTCATGTGGCATGATCCCTTCTCAGCGTCCGGTGAACACCGCCGGACGTTTCTCGAGGAAGGCGTTGCGCCCCTCCACCGCGTCGGCGCTGAGACGGATTTCCGCCTGCGTTTCGATCTCGCGGCGGAACTGATCGGCATAGCTGGCGTGTTCACTCTCGTCGATCAGGCGGCGCGTCGCGACCAGCGCGCGCGTCGGCCCGCTCGCGAGCCTGCGCGCCAGCGAAAGCGCGCCGTCGCGAAGTGCGGCATCATCGAACACCTCACGGACCAACCCCCACTCCTTGGCCTGATCGGCCGTGAGCGGCTCGTTGGTTATCATCAGTTCGAGCGCACGCTGACGGCCGACAAGGCGCGGCAGCAGCCAGGTTGATCCGAGATCGGGGACCAGCGCGATGCGGCTGAACACCTGAATGAAGCGCGCCGAACGCGCGGCAACGATCATGTCACCCGCCATCGCAAGACTGAAGCCGCCGCCCGCCGCCACGCCGTTGACGGCCACCACGACCGGCACGCGGCACTCGCGCAACGCCTTGAACGTTGGCCAGTAATACTTCATCACGCCGGCGACGATGTCGTCGCCCAGGATTTGCGCGGCCTTGAGATTTTGCCCTGAACAGAACCCGCGACCCTCGCCTGTCAGCACCAGCGCCCTCACCTGCGGATCCTCACTCATCTCGCCAATCGCAGTTGCGAGGTCGCCCAACAGGTCGGGCGTCATCGCGTTGAGCGTCGCAGGCTCATCCAGTGTGAGAACGCCGACGCAATCGTCGCGTTCCCGCTTCACACCCGGCATTTCGCAACCTCCGTTCGCAGGCATTTCTGGCCGGACGGCCGGGCGCAAGAGTAACCGTAATGCCACCGCGCGCAACAATCGCCTCTCGCAGACTTGACCAAAATCGGCGTTCCCAGAGATACTTGGCCGATTGGACGTGAGTTATGTTTGAGATCGGTACTTTCTGCGTAATTTTTCTGGCGGTGGCCTATTGGGCCGTGCTCTGGCTGATGGGACGTCGCGAGGACGTGCTGCATGGTGAGTTCGTCAAAAGCGAGCCGCATGCCGAGGAGCCCGTGCGCCCTGTGTTCCCGAGGCGTCCTGTTCGATCCGCTCGACCCGAACGCCCCGTTGAAGCCACTCCCGAGCAGCAACCGCCGTTTCGGCAGGAACGATTGGAGTCGCTCTTGAACACGATCAAGCAGGATCTCAATCAACTCGCTCAGAAGTAGGCGATACCGCAATCACTGCGCCAATTTCGTCGCAGTGATTGTTTACCCGGTGAGGAGCGAGCGTTGAGCAATCGCTGGGGCATTCTGGCCGTTCTGTTCACCGTGCGGCTCACCATGGCGTTTCAGTTCCAGAGTGTCGCTGCAGTTGCGCCACTGCTCGGCACCAAATTCGATGCCAGCCTTGCCGATATAGGACTCCTGATCGGCCTCTATTTGACGCCAGGCGTCGCGCTGTCGTTGCCGGGTGGTGCGATCGGAAAAAGGTTTGGCGACAAGGCCACCGTGTCAGGCGCGCTATTGCTGATGCTGATCGGCCAACTTGCCATGGTGGCCTCGGATTCCTGGGGCTGGCAAATTGCAGGACGGCTGATCGCGGGCGGTGGCGGCGTCTTGCTCAATGTCCTGATGTCGAAAATGGTCACTGACTGGTTCGCCGGCAGGGAAATCGCGACCGCGATGGCGATTTTCATCAACTCGTGGCCGGCCGGCGTCGCCATCTCGCTGTTGACCTTGCCGGCGGTCGGCACCGCCTATGGCGTCAGCGCGGTCTATCTTTCGACTGCCGCGCTGATCGGCCTCGCCATCCTGCTTCTTGTTGCGGCCTATCGATCGCCGTCGACTGCAGCAGACGCGCCTTCAGCCGCCTCACGGCTCGACCGCAACACCTTGTTCGCCGTGATCATCGCGGGTCTGATCTGGGGCCTGTTCAACATTGGCTTCGCGATGATTTTCAGTTTCGGCCCCACGCTGCTGGTCGAACGCGGCTGGTCGATCACGGCGGCGGGCTCGGCCATCAGCATCGTGCTGTGGCTCGCGGCGCTCGGCGGAACGGCCGGCGGATTTCTGGCCGATTGGACCAAGCGGCCGCAATCGGTGCTTGTCGTCGGATGCATCATGTTCGCGCTATTGATGCTGGCGCTACCCCGCGGCACAGCGGTAATCCCTCTCGTGATCACGATCGGCTTAATCAGCGCCCTGCCCTCGGGACCGATCATGAGCCTCCCCGCGCGCGTATTGCAGCCGGAAACGCGCGCCATCGGGATGGGTATCTTCTACACCGTCTACTACGCCGCGATGATGCTGGGCCCGGCGGTTGCCGGCGCCATTGCCAAAGCAACAGGCAGTGCGGCGGCAGCCTTCGACTTCGGGACGGCGGCCCTGCTGGCTTGTCCAGTATTGTTATGGGGATACAACCGGATTGTTGCGCGGCGACCGCAGGCCGCGTGACAAATTCAATTCCAAAATCGCTGGTTCGCAATCTGTGCCCGAATTTAGCAATGCGCGCGGCAGGCGAAGTGTTTGTAGCAACTTTGAAAAAGCTTGGGTGCCGCTATGTCAAGAATGACCCGCCTATTGCTTTCAGTGCAGGCGCCGACATCGAGATCTGCACACGTGCCCCGGCACTGCTCAAAGTAGCGGTAAATCGTAGGGTGCGAAATTTCGCGTGACAACTGAAGCTCGATTGCGTATGTTTTGCTTGCTACAACCGCGTCAGGCAATCCTGACGTGTATTTGGCTTCGCGACTCTAGGGGTGGCTATCATGCTCCCGCCTATCGCGGTTGCTTCGGGTCCCAGCGTCCTTGGGGTGTTGCTTACCTCAAAGTGCAACATTAGCTGCCGACATTGTTGCAATGATTCTCACCCTTCACGCTCAGGCGCCGCTCGCTTCGAGGACATCGCTCGCATTATCGAGACAGCGCGCGAGATACCCTCGATCCGGGAAATTGGAATCAGCGGCGGCGAGCCATTCATGTTCGTCGATTTGTTGCAGCGAGTCGTTCGATTTGCTGGCGAGCTAGGTTACACTTCATCCATCACAACAAACGGTTTTTGGGGCAGATCCCAGCGCGCTACTCGGCTAATTCGCGATCTGCAGAGAACCGGCCTTCGCGCAATTCACATCAGCACAAGTGTGTTCCACCAAGAGTTCCTCGACCTTGGTACGGTCATCGAAGCAGCGAACACCGCCTTGCTCGCAGGATTGAAGGTTGCAATCAACCTGGTTTCTACTTCATCCCTTTCCAGCAATGAGCTTCAGGCCTCACTTGGCGATCTCGCAGATAGAGTAGAAATTATTGTTATGCCGTGCCAACCAGTCGGTCGAGGCGCAACCGAGATTCGTTCGGATGAGTTTGGCCCGAAGTTCGCGAGACCGTACGGAAACTGCAGAGAGCACTTTAAAAAGCTGGCGGTAGACCGACGGGGGGACGTCTATCCATGCTGTTCTCCCGGTGGATTTTCGCCACCGCTGCGTATGGGGAACGTGAATGACGCGTCATTGCGGTCGATACTGGACAGCGCTGCAGATAGCAAACTTTTGGCCATATTGGAGGCGGTAGGACCTCAGTTCTTCCTACCGTTCTTGCGGGCTGCAGCTGGGGAAGCTGATTTTCCGGACAAGTTCAATGACCAATGTCACCTGTGCCACGTCATGTTGTCTTCGAACGCATACGCGCAAACCATTAGCGAGGCAGCCGAGCAGTTGTTCTCAGAACTAGCCTCGCTGGTCACGGTGGAGCCTCCGGCAGAGCCGGTCGACAGAGTCTTCAAACTCGCCGCAAAGCGGCGGACGCAAGCGATGCACCTCGAACCCCACGCTACCGGATGAGTGATATCGATGTCGGAGGAACGCCATCCGGGCCAAGCAAAGAAACTCCGCCTCTCTGTAATCGATCGAGAGAAGGTCGCGGAGCTAACTGGAGAGCTTGTTGCTATCCACGTTTACCGCGAGCTTCGAAGGATCAACGACAGGGTAAAGCTTGCAGGGTGTGCAATTATCGGAAATTGCTCCAATGGTAGCTGCGACATAATCGGAAACTGTTCGTCCTCATCAAAAGATCGTTTGACTGAGTTACTTGAGTAGCGCGGCGGGTATCTTTGGCGACTTCGAACGGGTGTTGGCCTCATGAGTGAGAAGATCAGTCCCAACGAAGTTATTGGTGCGCTCTCAGCTATCCAGTTTCGAGTTGAGACGATCGAAACGGTTGCTGCAGCGCTCGTTCCTTTCATTTCAGACCAAGCATCGAGGGAAATTGCTCGCGCTCGTCAATCGTTTCTGGCTCTTGGCGAAATGGGATCCGAAGCGAGCGAAAACTAAATCGTCCGACGCATCCAAATTGAAACGTAGAATTGTAGAACTGATGAAACCGTAGAACTTTAACGCAAACCTGTACAACGGAGTGGTCACCATGGCTAAAGAGGTAGGAATTACAAAACTGTCTCAACTTCGTATCAGTGTCGAGGAAAGGGAGCAGGTAGCTCAAGTGGTTGGAGACATGATTGCTGTTCAGGTTTACCGAGAGCTGCAGGCTGCAAATGAACGGGCCGGCGGAAGCAGCAGCTGCCAAATAATCGCGAATTGTTGTAGCTCTTGCGGCCATCAGTTGACCGCGGAGTAAGAACATAGCAGGAGCGCTATGCGTCACCGCCGAACGATCTCGTCAGCGTGGCGGTGACGTGGCCGGTCGCGTTCACCAGCGGCGATACAGTGCGACCATCTCTCCGTCCGCTAGCCTCGTTACTAGAGCGAGAGCCAACGGGTCTTGTGCGCAATGTAGGCGTGATTTGTCACCCCTTACTCGGTCCACGCTATGGAATATCCTCCAACGCTCCCCAATCGCCTCCGCTTACGTCCCGGCGTCGAAGTGATACCTGTGGATCACGAGAATCTTCTCCTGCGTTCATTTTCTGGAACTGTGATGCTCTCCGGCGAGTTCGTCGCTTCGCAATTGCCGAACCTGCTTAACCAGCTTCATGGAGGGAGGTTGGTCCGAGATCTAATGGGGAGTGTGGACGAGGGCTTCCGGCCAGAATTAGAAGAATTTCTGATGCTTATGTTGGAAAAGAAAATTCTATATGAGGAAGGGAATGGACGAGATCCAGTCGGGGTCGGTCATCACGAGAACGCTTATTGGCGGCTTTACGGACCTGGTCCGGCTCAAGCTTGGGACTGTTTGCAAGCTTCGACGGTTATAGTTGCAGGTCTTGGCGGTACTGGGCTCAGCATTGCTCGGACGCTAGCGGCCTCTGGGGTTGGGACCCTTGTGCTCGTTGATCCACACAGCGTGCAGCATTCAGATGCCGTATGGGGCTACGACGTTGACGGTCTTGGTCAGCCTAGAGCGGAGATTGTCGCGGCCGAGCTCTCAAAACAGAAACGTGGGACAACTAAGCCCGTTGTCGCAAGCGTGGAACAGTTGCCTGACTGGGAGCACATGGTTTCGAGTGCGACGATCGTCGTACTAGCCGGCGACAGCATGTCTTTGGCGGGCTACGATAGAACAAATGCCGCCTGCTTACGACATGGCATCCGTTGGGTGTCAGCACGAATTGACCGGAGCCGCGGTATAATTGGTCCTTTCGTCATCCCGGAACAAACGGCGTGCTTTACATGCTTTGAGCTGCGGAACCGCGCAAACTCGGATCAGCCCGCGGACCACGAGGCACTCCATCGTTACTGGAGAAAGGTTGAGGATTGTGCGCACGATTGGCCAACGATCGCGCCATTCTCCAATATTATTGGAAACTTCGTCGCGCTCGATGTCCTGAGAGTATTGGCTAGCAATGATCTTTCAGCCGTCCATGGGCGGGTTTTGCATCTTGAGCTACACACGTTTGAGTCGCGCTTTCATGAAATTTTGAAGCTCCCTCGTTGCCCGTCGTGCACTCGGGCACGAAAACGCCCGATGGAAAAGATTTGGGATATCCGATCCCAATCAAGCGCTGATGGACTCCTCGAGAAGCCCTCTGAAAAGCTACAGGTGTAGCGTGACTTGAGAATAGTCGTCATGCGACTTCAGCATCGACCACCATCACTGCCGGAAGAGACGATCCGTAAAGCCGTACGGCTCGTGGACGAAGAGACAGGCGTAATTAAAATTCTGTTCGAGGCACCCATCGCCTCAGGTGCGCCAAAAATCTTCGGTTGTGGCTGCTTGCGCGGCGACTACGATCGGCTCGGCTTTCCATCCGATAACCGCATCAGTGGGTCGACGTCGCTGGTTCGAGACCAGGCAATAGCCGCGGCAATCGGCGAGGCGATAGAGCGGTACTCGGCGGCATTTGTCCCATATGATGAAATCACGGTCCTTTCATACGAGACACTCAGCATGCGAGCTGTAGCGCCACAATCGTTGACGCTTTACGACGCCGATCAATATTGTCGTCCCGGATTTGGTTACAAGTCAGTTGGGTGCGATGAGCCGATCGGATGGGTAAATGGATATTCTCTAACCCGTCGCGAATGGATCCTCGTACCAGCTTTTGCAGTGTACCAGCCCTATCAAAGCGTGGTCGATGAAGCGCCGGTTATCCAGCAGATTACGACTGGACTGGCATGTGGCAATACGCTTGAAGAGGCGATTCTGTCCGCGATATGCGAAATCGTTGAGCGTGATGCAGCGATGCTGATGTGGCTGCAGATGCGTCGTCCACCAAAGGTTAACCTGGATGGTTTGGCCGAAGGTCTGGTGTCGGATGCGTGCTCGCGGTTTGGGGACTTAAGGAGGCACATAACCGTTCTGGATGTCACCACCGACCTCGGGATTCCTGCATATGTTTCCGTGTGGGACGGACCGATCGACAAAGAACGCGGAGCTATTTTTACATCGTCCGCAAACTTGGTTCCAGGACGCGCAGTAGTTGGAGCTCTGACCGAGTTGGCGCAGTCTTTGATGTGGGCGGCGGGCCTGATCGATGGTGGGACGCACGTGCCAGACCCAAGGACTGAAAAGTTCTCACGCATAGAAGAACACGTACTTTGGCCTCTTCGGCCGTCGGCTCGGCCGGCGTTCGAATTCGCGCTTTCATCGGACAAACTCGTTGATTTGGATAACCATGCATGTGCCGGACCCAACGATGTGCTGACAGCGATTCAGACCTGCGTGGATCGGCTTTCGGCGCAAGGCCACGAAGTGATTGTAGTTGATGTGACTTCTCCTGACATCAGGGAGTGTGGCTTCCATGTGGTTCGAGCAATTGTCCCGGGGTGTCAGCCATTGTTTTTTGGCACGGGAATGCATCGGCTATCTGTTCGGGCAAAGTGCAATCCGTATCCAGATCGCGCCGCGGATTCGTTAAACTTACACCCACATCCCTTTCCGTGAATTCGAAGGAAGGAATTTGAGAATGAAGGGCCTGTTTGAGCTTGGGCTCGTCGAGGCACGACGACGCCTTCTGGGGGATCGAAATCTGTTTTCGATTTCGGAAGTGTACCACGAAAACAGCAAGATAGCGCGCAATGCCACGGGTTTCGCTCTGAGCGCGGAATCGATATTCGTCGCACCGACAGGCTTTAAGCGATATATGCATGCGCCAAAGGTCGGCTTGCTCGCGCCAGAAGCCAAGCAGGCATCGCCGATTTTGCGCGCCATTGCAGGCCGACGGTCGTGTCGCTTGTATTCAGGTGCTCCTGTTGCGGCTAAGGTAATCGCTGACCTGGCATTTTGCTCGTTTGGGATATCTGACGGGCGCCAGCTACGGTGCGCGCCTTCCGCGGGCGGCCTTTATCCGTTGGAACTTTACATTATCGCGATGAATGTTACGGAGCTGGATGCCGGCTTGTATCATTATGATGTGAGAGCCCACGGACTTACAGAGCTAGTGAAAGGCGATCTTAGTCCGCAGCTTGTGACTGCTATGCCCGGGCTTGAAGGAGTGGAAAAGTCTGCGGCATTGATGGTGTTTACGGCGGTCTTCGGTCGGTCGAAGATTAAATACGGCGAGAGAGCCTATCGTTTTGTGCTGTTGGAGGCGGGGCATGCTATGCAGAACATTTGTCTTGCTGCGACTGACATTGGCGTGGGTGTTTGCCCCGTTGGGGGCTTTGTGGATGACAGCCTTAATGACCTTCTAAACATCGACGGTATCGAGGAGGCCGCGGTGTACGCAGTGACTATGGGAACGCCTGCCGATTCTTCTAATCATGCTAATTGAGCTCCTGCGATGTCGAGGAATGCACAATGATCGAGAAAGGAAGGGCCGCGCTTCCCTGCAGGCGCATCGGGCACCTCTCGTGCCCGCACTTCATCTGCCGCTAACACATCATTAACCTTGTCGGCCTTAGGGTCTTCCTGACGCCGAAGGACCGGCTGTCTGGTGGCGAAGATGTCGTTTGCGCAAAAGAAAACAACCACAGTACCGGCCGCCCAGGAGCGACGGCGCTTTCAGCGTGTCAAAGTCCACCTGCTCGGCCGCTACATGTTGCCGGATCGTCGCGAATTTCCTTGCCAGATTATTAACATGTCGCCGGGCGGACTGGCCCTGCTGGCGCCCGGCATCGGCAATGTCGGCGACCGTGTGATCGCCTATCTCGACCATATCGGCCGGGTCGAGGGCAAAATCACCCGCATCATCGACAACGGCTTTGCCATGACGGTCGGCGCCACCGCGCGCAAGCGCGACAAGCTCGCCGCCCAGCTAACCTGGCTTGCCAACCGCGATATCCTCAATCTGCCGGAAGACCGCCGCCACGACCGTATCGTGCCGCGCAATCCGATCGCCCTGCTCACGCTCGAGGACGGCAGCAAGATGACCTGCCGCATCATCGACCTGTCGCTGTCGGGCGCCGCCATCGCCGCCGAGAACCGCCCGCCCCTGAAATCGCTGGTCATGCTGGGCAAGGTGCAGTCCCGCGTGGTGCGAAATCTCGAGGAAGGCTTCGCGCTCGAGTTCGTCCACGAGCAAGTCGGCGAGGCGCTCGAAGAAGCGGTTACCGCGCGGTAAAGCGCCAGCCGACAAAAATCCCTGACTTTTCAGCCTCAAAAGGCGGTATCCACACCACGGATGCCGCCTTTGCCGTGTCCGAGGCCCTGCAAAACGCGGTTAACGCGGCGGGCCTTCGCGCGCGTATCCGCCGCTGGCGCAGCGTCGCGCGCGTTAATATGTAAAATTTGAATCAATTGCAGTTGTTTCAAATTTTAGTCGAATTCAATTCAAGTATAGATCGAATTTTCCGCAGCTTTTACTTGTATTCACGTCAAATGTACTTGCCTGACTTAGCGGCAGCGCAAATCCTTTGTGCGAAACATGGTCCCAACAAGAAACGGGGGCCACAATGTTGTTCAGGGGACAGGGGAAGGGACTGGCGGTCATCGCCGTCCTGTTGGGGTTAAACGCTTCAATGGGCGTCTCGGCGAAAGCCGGCGAGGCTCTCTATGCCAGCCTGGGCGAGGCCGCGCGTTCGCCGATCGGCTGGGTCGAATTTTGCGCCGAGAATCCCGGCGATTGCCGTGGCGGCGCATCACAGCCGCGCGACATCGTGATGTCGCAGACGGCGTGGCGGGATTTGTTGCGGGTCAACAAGTGGGTCAACGAGACCGTCAAGCCGATCACCGACATGGATCATTGGGGTGTGATCGAGAAATGGTCGTTGCCGACAGACGGTTACGGTGACTGCGAGGACTATGTGCTTCTGAAGCGCAAGATGCTGATCGACGCCGGATGGCCGCGCGAAGCGCTGCTGATCACGGTGGTGCGCGACAAGAAGGGCGAAGGCCACGCGGTGCTGACCGTGAAGACCGACAAGGGCGAGTTCGTTCTCGACAACCAGAACGAAACCGTCCTGGCCTGGACCGAGACCGGCTACCGCTTCGTCAAGCGTCAGTCGCAGAGCGATCCGAATATCTGGGTCTCGCTCGGTGACAGCCGCCCTGCGGTCGCCACCGCCTCGTCACGAGATCGATAACCAACAAAGGATTTTACGAACCCGCGACCCGGTCACATCCCCACCCCTCCCCGTCCCAGACCGGTTCGCGCGCGGCCAGCCTTCCCCCAAAGGCTGGCCGCACCTTTTTGGGTACGGCGCGGCCGGTGGAAGCCCATACCACCAGCGCCACCCGGGACGTGGACTTCCAATGTTTTTGCGCTGCCCGACCGATATGCGATGATGGCCTCCCGCAGCGGGAGAACGCACCTTGGCGCACAGCGAGATCGACGCCATCCGCACATTGCTGGGCTCGAAGCCGCGGCCGGTCGGCTGGTCGGAACGACGTGAACGTCTCGACGAGGTCGGATCGACCTGGCCGGTGGCGCCAGATGTGAAATACGAGGCGGTCGATTGCGATGGCGTCGCCGGTGAGTGGTCGATCGTTCCCGGCAGCGAGCCTTCGCAGGTGCTGCTGTATTTCCACGGCGGCGGCTATTGCTCCGGCTCGATTGTCAGTCACCGCCGGTTGGTGACGGAGGCCGGGCGCGCGGCACGCATGCGCACGCTTGCGATCGACTATCGGCTTGCCCCTGAACATCCCTACCCCGCCGCCCATGAAGACGCGCTCACGGCATGGCGCTTTCTGCGCCGGCAAGGCATTGCAGCGACTGATATCGCGGTTGGCGGCGACAGCGCCGGCGGCAACCTGACGCTCGGACTGATCAGCCGTTTGCGCGCGGCGGGAGAGCCGCTGCCCGGCTGCGCCTGGCTGGTCTCGCCGTGGACCGATCTCACCATGTCCGGCGAGACCCTTGCGACCAAGGACGCCGTCGATCCGCTGATTCACAAAGCCTATCTCGCTGAACTAGCGGATGCCTATGCGCCGCCATCCATCGATCGCCGCGATCCGCTGATCTCGCCCCTGTTTGCCGATCTCACGGGCTTTCCGCCGGTCCTGATTCAGGTCGGATCGGCCGAGACATTGCTCGCGGACGCGACGAGGCTTGCCGAGGCCGCGGGGGTGGCCGATGTCGATGTGACGCTGCAAATCTGGCCGCACATGATCCATGCATGGCCGGTCTGGAATGCGAATCTCGAAGACGGCCGCCGCGCGTTGGCCTCCGCCGGTCAATTCATCCGGGCGCAGATCCGGTAGCCCCAGAGCCTTCCGGGGCCGTTCCTGCAGCTCAAACCCCGGTCGCCTAAGGGTTTTGCCCGGAGTCCCAAGCTCGCCCGGCAAATCCCGGGTTTTAGCGCCGTCCGGCCTGTGCTATTTTGGAACTTTAGAATCACGTCCGGATTTAGAGTCGCATGATCGAACTCGCGCCCCGGAGTGCCAGCCCCATCGCGCGTTTCGGCGGACAGCCGATTGCGATCGCCGCTGCGGCCCTCGTCATTGTTGTGATTGGCGTAACCTCTATCACGCTCTGGCGTGCCTATACCGGCAGCGCCCCAGAGACCGAACGCGCGGTCGCGACCCGGCAGTTGCAGGCGCGCGCCGCGCAGGCGTCCGAACAACTGGTCGAGAAGACCAAGGGTCTGGAAGCGACGCAGCAGGAATCGATCGATCAGTTGCAGGTGGTGCAGGATCAGCTGCAGTCCGTACGCCGCCTGCTCGCCGCGCAGCAGGCCGACACCAAGAAGCTTTCTGAGCAGGTCGGAACGCTGACCGAAGCGATCGACGGCTTGCGGCAATCCTTTGCCAGCGCGCAAGCCTCCGAATCCTCCGCGGCTCCCGCGCCGCGCAAGCGGGCAGCCAAGGCAAAGCCCCGCGCGAGCCGTAGCGTGAACCGCAGCCGCGCCAAGGCGCGCGGCTGATCGGTCTCGATGGCGTTTGACGATGAAGTTCTGCGGAGTGCGGCCACCGAAATCACACGTTGATCAGTGCCTTGCCTGCCAGCCGCCTCACAAGCACCGCCATTGCAAGTATCTTGGGTGGCGGCCCGATCGGGCTATGGCACCACGCGGCCGGGCGGCGGGATATTTTCCACCGTTACGGCACGCCTTGCCGCAACTTTTTTCCACCTTTGTGAACTGGTTCACATATGCCCGCAAGAATCCCGGGCATCCTGAAATTCACCGGATGGCGTGAGCCGATTTCAATATCCGGGGCTGGCAAGGTCGTTGACGGTATACTGCGTCGACGGCCTTGTTTTTTTGACCCCCGCAACCGCCGCGGCGTGCAAAAACCTCAGTAGCTTACCGACGCCTGCAACGATACGCGCCAGGATCCGGCCGGGGTATGCAGCCCGTCGGTCATTGCTCGGGCCGCCAGCAGCTTGGAATTGAAGTTCGACCCGGCCGCCAAGTCTAGTCCGGCTCCAACCGACGACAGCGTGGAGTCGCGCCGGGAAAACAGATCCCGCCCCCACCCGACGTCGGCCAGCAGGAACGGCGCCAGCGTGCCCGGCATCCACGAAGGCATGCTGGGCATCGAGACGTAGAGCGAGTTGCGCAGGATCACGGCCTGATCGACCGCACCGTCTTCGGTCACATAACCGCGCACGGCGTGTATCCCACCGAGCCCGATGCGTTCGGTGTCCGGAAGCGGCTTGGAGGATGCCAGCACGGATGCTTCCGATTTCAGCGACAGGCTCTTCGGCAGCGGCGTCACGCGGCCATACTCGAGGGTGACGAGATTGGTCTGCACGTCGGTGACGCGTCCATTGGTGAAGGCATTCCAGGCGCTCGCATTGTTGCCGGACAAGATGCCGCCGGGATTGGACTTGAGACGGATGTCGAGGGTGTTGGCGCCCAAATTGTCCGACCAGCGCCCGTTCCATCCGACCACCAATTGGGCAACATCGGCGCTGCCCTCCGCGACGGGCGTACCATCGAAGATGGTCGTGCGCAGCTGGTGCTTGAGTTCGACGCCGCCAAGGAGATCGCCGGCCGCCGGGGGCAGCAGACCGGACAGCGCGGTTCGAACGATCGCCGATGCCTGGCTGGTTTGAGTCTTGATCCGGAACAGATTGTTGGGCCGCTCATTGGTCAGCACATGATCGCCTACGACTTCGAGACTCGTGCGCAATCCGAGCGGCGTGAGCAATCGCCCCGCCTGACTGACATATTTCGCGTCGTCGGGCCGGCTGAACAGCCCGTCGTCCATCCAGAAATTCCCGCTGCCGGTGAGCTGATAGGACGCGACGATATCGGCGGACGGCGCCCCGCTGGCGCCGACATAATAGCGATTACGGTCGGTCAGGAGTGTGCCACTGTTGGTATAGCCGGCGTACACCTGCCACGGCTTGCGGTCCGTCACCTGGATGTTGACGTCGGTCAGGCCGAGATCCTTGCCGGGACCGAATACCGCTTCGACCTGCCGAAACGGATTGCGGTTGGCCCAGTCGAGATCGGTCTCGAGTTTACGGGCATCGATTTCCTGTCCGGGGACGAGGCGGATGCGGCTTTGCGGGTAGCTCTCGGCTGCGGCTCCCGTGACCTTGATGCCGTCGACCTTGAAGACGATCACACGCAACTGGAGCACGCCGGACGATACTTCCTGCGGCGGCAGCGTGACCGACACGAATGGACGCCCGGCGTCGCGGTAAGCCGCGGCCACCGCCGTCTGCACTTCGGCAATCAGCTTGCGGCTGAGCGGCCGATCGACAAATGGCGTGAGTTGCTCGCGAAGCGCGGCGGCGTCGATTCCGCTGACCTCGCTCACATCGACGCCCTTCGCGCCGCCGACCTGTTTCGCGCCGGCGTTTGCTCCAATCAGGACGATGGCTTGAACGTTCACGCCGAGCGGCGTTGCATCATCGCTCTTCAGCAGATCGTTGGTATCGAGCTTGATCGCCGACGCGCGGCGCGGCGGCTCCGGCGGCAGATTGCGCTCCACCACTTGCGCCTGCGCGATGCCATCGGGCGCGACCGCAACAGTGCAGGTCATGATCAGCGCGCAACAGGTGCCGATTCCGCTTCCATGACGCGCGGATGTTCGCCCCCTTAGTGTCATGCGCGATCCGAAATGTCCTGAAAGCGCTAGCATCATGACGTCCGCAGCCTGCGAAGGCTTCGGGGTATCGACGTGTGAGTCCGCATGAGCTGCACGTTCCGACGCTCTGTCGCACACGGCGAACAATGAATAAGTCAACCAATATGGTTTATGGATTAAGAACGGCTTAAGGTTGAATTCCTTGTGTGACATAACTGCAGCGCGAACGGTTGAAACAGATCCATTCAAACCAACTTACGCGTGCATCAACACATCGAAATGTGTGTGGCCGCTCGCCGTGGCCTCACCCAATCGACATCAATTGTCGGCAAAGGCTGGCAGCCGATCGCGACTGATCATCGTGTCGACGAATCTGGCGCGTTCGCCAATCCGCCGATTGCGCGGATGAGGAAGCTCGAGGCATTGCCTGGATTTGCAGATGATTGCGGCAGACGGTTGCTCGATGCTCACGGGCTCGCGCATCTGCGCGGGCGGCTGCGGCGCGGGCAAAGCCACCCGCGACTTCACGTAAGCTGCGAGTTCTGCGGCCGGTACGCGAGGGGTTGCCGCTGGCGTAACGGTGAGGTTCGCTCCAACAAAGGCGAAGGCGTAATTCGATGAGGCCGCCAGTGTCCCCTGCGTGATGCCGTAGACGCCGGCATCGCTGGAAGTCGTCGCCGACGTCGCCAGCGCACCCGACAGTGTGTCGCCATTGACGAGGCCGGAGCCGCCGACCTGATAGGTCAGCGCAGGATTGGCTTCGCCATAGGCGCGGCTCTTCGCATCGGCCGTCACGGTGATCGCCCGCTGGGTGACGGTGAGATTGGCGCTCGCATAGTTCAGCGCGTAGTTGGTCGAGGCTGCGAGGCTTCCTTGCGTAATGCCGTAGATCCCGACATTGCTGGCTGCGGTCGCCGACGTCGCGAGCGCGCCCGACAACGTATCGCCATTGACGAGGCCCGAGCCCCCGACCTGATAGGTCAGTGCAGGATTTACATCGCCATAGGCCCGGCTCTTCGCATCGGCCGTCACCGTGATCGCCCGCTGGGTGACGGTGAGGTTGTTACTCGTATAGTTCAGCGCGTAATTGCCCGAGGCTGCCAGTGTGCCCTGCCCGATTCCGTAGGTGCCGACGTTGCTGGCTGTTGTCGCCGATGTCGCCAACGCGCCCGACAATGTATCGCCATTGACCAAGCCCGAGCCGCCGACCTGATAGGTCAGCGTTGGATTGACATCGCCATAGGCACGGCTCTTCGCATCGGCCGTGACGGTGATCGCCCGCTGGGTGACGGTGAGGTTGTTACTCGTATAGTTCAGCGCGTAGTTGCCCGAGGCCGCCAAGCTACCCTGCGTGATCCCGTAACTGCCAACATTGCTCGAAGTTGTCGCCGATGTCGCCAGCGCGCCCGACAGCATGTCGCCGTTCACTAGCCCGGAGCCGCCGACCTGATAGGTCAGCGCCGGATTAACGTCGCCATAGGCCCGGCTCTTCGCATCGGCCGTCACCGTGATCGCGCGCTGGGTGACCGTGAGGTTGTTGCTCGTATAATTCAGCGCGTAATTGCCCGAGACCGTGAGCGTGCCCTGCCCGATCCCGTAGGTGCCGACGTTGCTGGCTGTCGTCGCCGATGTCACCAGCGCGCCCGACAGGCTGTCACCGTTGACAAGGCCCGCACCGCTAACCTGATAGGTCAGCGCAGGATTGGTGTCGCCATAGGCGCGGCTCTTGGCATCGGCCGTCACCGTGATCGCACGCTGGGTGACGGTGAGGTTGGCGCCAGTAAACGAGGATATCGCATAGTTCGACGAGGCCAGCGTGCCCTGCGTGATGCCGTAGACGCCGACATTGCTGGCGGTCGTCGCCGATGTTGCCAACGCGCCCGACAGCGTATCGCCGTTGACGAGGCCCGCACCACCGACCTGGTAGGTCAGCGCCGGATTGGCATCGCCGTAGGCGCGGTTCTTGGCGTCGGCCGTCACCGTGATCGACCGCGGCGTAACGGTCAGGTTGGCGCTCGTATAGTTCAGCGCGTAGTTGCCGGAGGCCGTGAGTGTGCCCTGACCGATCCCGTAGGTACCGACGTTGCTGGCTGTCGTCGCCGACGTCGCCAGCGCGCCTGACAACGTATCGCCGTTGACCAGGCCGGAGCCGCCGACCTGCCAGGTCAGCGCCGGATTGGCATCGCCGTAGGCGCGGCTCTTCGCATCGGCCGTCACCGTGATCGAGCGTGGCGTCACCGTCAGCGCTGCGGGCGCTTGGATCAGGCGATAGGCCTGCCCGCCGATGCTGGTGACGCTGCCGCCCGCTGTGATCGCGTAGCTTCCTACATTGGACGTCATTGTCGCCGCCGTCGACAGCGAGAGGCCAGCGAGAATGGCTGATGTGTCGCCCGTGTGCAGGCCGTAGGACGTATAAGTGAGAGCCGGGTTGGCGTCGCCATAGGCCCGCGACGCATTGGCGGGATCGATGCGCAGGACATAGTTGACGCCGTAGAGCTGCGGATAATAGCCGGCGCTCGGCGCCGACCAGACGTTGGCGAAGTCCCAGCCGGCGTAGGTCGAGGCGAAGTTCGCGGGGTCCTGCATCTGGCTGGTGGTCAGGCCTATCGCGCCGGTTGTGGGTCCGCTGCCGACGCCGATCGCGCGGCCGGACGTCACGGTGTCCCAATAGGATTGTGCGATCGTCGCACTATTGTTGCTCGTGCCGACCAGCCCACCCACCGCGCTCGCGCCGCTCACGGCGCCGGCTGCGTAGGCTTGCGCGATGCTGCCGAAGTTGGTGTGGTAACCGACCAGGCCGCCGACATCGCTGGTACCGCTCACCGCGCCGGTCGCATAAGACAGCTGGACGTTGCCGCTGTTGCCGCCGACCAGCCCGCCGACCCTGGTGCCGCCGCTGCTGACCGCCCCTGTCGCATAGGACTGCTGGATAAGGCCGCTGTTCGAGCCGACCAACCCGCCGGCAGAGTGGCCGGCGCCGCTCTCGGTGACCGTCACCGCCGCGTAGGACTGCATGATGCTGCCCGTGTTGCTGGCGACTAGACCGCCGACGACATCGCTGCTGGCGGTAACAGCTCCGGTGGCATAAGCGCGCGTGATCGTGCCCGCCTCGTTGTAACCGACCAGCGTGCCGGTGTTTATCGAGCCGCTCACATTGACGCCGACGAGGCCGATATCGCTGATCGTTGCGCTCGACCCAATATAGCCGAACAATCCGACGTTGGCGGCGCTCGGCCGATTGATCGTGAGATTCGCGATCGTGCGGCCTTGGCCGTTGAACGCTCCGGTGAATTGCGTGGCGGTGCTGCCGATCGGGACGAAGCCCGCCGGTGACCACATGCCAGGATATTTACCGCTGACGGCCGCCAGGCTGGAGCTGAGGTCGATATTGCCCGCCAGCGTGTAGCTCGCGCCGAGATTCATCGCCATCAGCTGCAACTGGTGCGCGTTGGTGATGGTGGTTTGGTATTCCCAGCGGCCGAACGGACGGGTCTGGCCGTCGATCATGAACCAGCCAGCCGTGCTTGCTCCCGGAAAGCTGAAGCTGCCGTAGGCGCTCTGCTTGAAGGCGTAATTGGCCGCGGCTGATAGCGCCGGGTCGCTGGTCACGGCCGTCACGCCGCCCGAGCCGCCGGAGCCGACGCCCAACGTCTGCCCGCTGGTGTAGCTGTCCCAGTAGGACGCCGTGACTGAGCTGGCGTTGAGGCCGACGAGGCCGCCGATGGAGGTTGGGCCGGTGCCGGTACCGATCACAGCGCCCGTCGCATAGATCTGCGATAGCAAGCCGGGGCCACTAGCGCAGCCGGAAGAGCTACAATTATTCAACCCGACGGCACCGCCAACATACAGCGGTCCGCGCACCGTGCTGCTCGAGTAACCATTCGACACAGTATTAAAATTGTAGCCGACGAGACCGCCGGCGCCGGCTTCTGTGGCGGTGATCGATCCGCTCGAGTAGACATTCGTGACCGTCCCGTAGTTCGAGCCAACGACTGCGCCAACAGCGGTCCGGCCGGTGACGGTCGCACCGATGACGCCGAGATTGCTCACCGAGGCACTGGTGCCGAGATAGGCGATCAATCCAACGTTTTGGGTTATCCGATTGATGAAGAGGCCGGAGATCGTGTGGCCCAGGCCGTCGAGGTTTCCGTTGAAGCTGACCCCGGCGCCGATCGACTCGAAGCCTGCGCCGCTGTTCCAGCCGGACGTGATGCTCGCATCGATGTCGCGGCCGAGCGCATAGGTGCCGGTCAGGCTGTTCTTCATGTTCTGGAGGTCGAAGACATTGTTGACCAGCATGTGCGTCTTGAGCGTTGCACCTCCGGTGACGTTGCCGCTGAAGCTCGTCTGCGTCGGCGCCGTGTATTTGGTGGTGTTGACGGTCGAACTGCTGCCGGTCGGGTTGTAGAAAATCGACACCATTCCCGCCGTCGATATCTGGCCACCGCCGAACGTCACGGTACCGGTGCCCGTGCCGGCGTTGTCGGCGGCCAGCACGACACCGCCGCCGCCGGTGCTGGCGATGTTGGCGTTGACCGCGATGTTGCGATAGGCGCTGAGCGTCAGCGTCGCGTTGGTCGACCAGCTGATGCCGCTTGCCACCGTGATGTCGCCGGTGCCGCCGCTGCCGGACGCACTCGTCAACTGGGTAACGTTGCTGCCCCCGTTCAGCGCGGTCGCGATGGTGCCGGCGAGCGTCGCATCGATCGTCAGATCCACGGGATCGAGCAGCCATGCACCGCCCCTGCCGGCATTGATGCTGCCGCCGGCGAAGTTGAACACATGCCCCGACGTCTCGATGAAGCCGCCGCGCAGACCCTGGGTGCTGATGGCGCCGGCAAACGACGTCGTGCCATCAGACCACACCACCACATTGCCGCCGGCGCCTGACGTGCCGTCGGCCGTGATCGTCGCACCTGCCTCGATCGTCGTGGTCTGCGCGTTGGCGATGGTTTGCGGCAGAAACTTCAGCGTGGCGTCCGATCCGCCGAGCCGATCGCCGCCGATCAGCACGGTGCCGCCCGATGTCCCGCTGGCGTCGATCGTAGCGCCCGAAGTCAGGATGACATCCGTGCCCGTCACCACGACGGTGCCGCCGCTGCCCTTCGCCTCGATCGTGCCGCCGACCACGACCTTGTCGCCGCTGACGATGACGTCTCCGCCGGTGAACGGGCCGCGCTGGCTGGCGATCCCCGCGCGTGCCACGTTTGCTTGCACGCGCCGCGCCACGACTTTCTGCGTCACGTTGACCGAACCACCCTCGGCCGTGAGAAAAATTCGTCCGCCCTTGCTGGCGACGCCTGTTGCCGTAATGGTCCGCCCGGTGTTGCCGGCAAGCGCATAAATGTTGCCGCCATTGGCGCGCAGCTCTACTTCGGCGGCGCGGATTGCGCCGCTGTTGCGGATCTCGCCATCCTGCGCCGGACGCCGCACCAGCACCTTGCCATTGCCGAGCGAGCCGTCGCTCAGCACCACCTCGCTGCCGGAGGCCATCGCGGCGGTGCCGTTGCGCGCCGTCAGCGAGCCGTCGTTACGAAGCTGCCGTGCGATCAGGACGACGTCGCCCTTCGACGAACCGATTTTGCCGAGGTTGACAACGGAGGCGTTGCTGTTGCCGCTGAAGGTCAGTGCGCCTCCCGCCCGGAAATCCGTATCCCGGACATCCAGCGTCGAGGCGACAAAACTGCCGCCGGTCTTGACGATCCCGCTCGGTCCGACGACGATTCCCGACGGATTGACGAGATAGACCGACCCGGTCGCCGACAGGACGCCATTGATCGACGACGGCACATTGCCGGTCACGCGGTTGAGCGTCGCGCCGCTGCCGTTATTGAACTGGACCTGATTGCCTTGCCCGATTGAAAAGCTCGACCAGTTGACGATGCCGGTGCGGCTCGATTGGGTGACCGTGAGACTGGTCGGCGAAGTCGAACTGATCGAAACGTTTCCGCTTGCTACCGTTCCGCCGGTCGGCAGCGATTGCGCCATCGCCGGCTGCGCGCAACACAAGCCCCACAACAGCACGATCAAGCTGACGGAAGTTCGAAACTCTCGTGTGCACGATTTGAGGGCCGACGAGAGATCTGACGTGGATGAGACGATCAATCGAACCACCATCCGCGACAGGTCGCGGCACTACAAGTTTCCCGCCTCCACAAATTCTTTGCCAGACATGCGATGGTTCTATGCACGCGCGGCAAAGTTCCATGCGACCATCTAAGGATGTATCAACTAATAGTCGCAATTTTTCGGAAAATTGCGGATGATGGCCGGTGACCACACACGCCAAAGCATCGCGCGCAGCACGCGATAGCGCACGACACTGTCGAGATCGCCTATCCGACGTGACCGCTCTTGCGGTATGGCTTGGGCATCCGATGCGGCTTGGACGTCCTCTGTTCGATTTCCCAGAACATCCAGACGAAGGCCGCACCGAGACAAATCACGATCACCAGAAACAGTAACGTCAATGCCGGGGCTGTGAGCATGTTCAACATCCCTGATCAGATGCAAACGGCGCATCAGCGAACGGAATCAAAACCACGGCCTCGGTGATGAAAACACCATGGTCGCGTTATTCATGCCGCTGTGATCTCGCCCTCGAAGTGCTCGGCGCTTTCGGCGTCGGATCCTCGCAGATCCCGGGGTAAGTCTAGAACGAGTTCTCGGAGTTGACTTGGCCTATTTTTGCTCCCGTCGTGCGACCGGACGTCCCAGGTCAGCCGCATACCTGAACGGGCCGGATGCGCCAGCCGTATCGAGTAGGAGGTGGCCGGGCAACTTTGCTCACTTCCGTGGAAGCGGAGCTGGCCGGGAATCGATATCAGCAGCCGCGGCAAATGCTCTTGATCTTGCGATCGACCGCTTTGTTCTCTTCGGTGATCTCGGCGTCGCCGCTTGTCTGCGCCGATCTTCCCGAGCCCGTCGTGACACCGCTACCGGTATTGACACCGCCGCCTGACGACTGTGCGGTGCCGGCGGTGTTGGTCCCAGGCGCAGGTGGAGACGCGCGCCTGGACGCGTTCGCCGCGCCGCTTGGATCTTCGCCGGCATTGTTAAGTCCTCCGGGAGCGGCGGGCCCGGGAGGAACGCCGCTGATGCCTTGCGAACCGGCACCGGCAGAGCCTGCGCTCGGCGAGCCGGCGGCGCTACCGCTGCTGCTGCCGGCAGACGATCCGCCCGCGGATCCGCCTGCGCTCTGAGCAAACGAAGCGACCGGGGATATCAGGATTGTGATTGCCGCAACTGCGGCGGCTGCAGATACCAGCTTCATCGGAAATCTCCTTTTCGGAGCAACGACGGCACCCGCGCCCTGGTTCCTGCCGGAACGATTCCCCCGCCAGAACATTCATTCACAACCGCTCGACGCCCGGAGTGGTCACGCTTGCGCAAATTGATCGCCTTCGATGACGATACGCTCGACAAGCTCACCCAGCTTGCACGCGACAGGATGGGGACGTTTCAGGAACTGGCCGATGAAGCCTTTGCAGACCTGCTCAAGAAGCACGGCATTCCCATCGATCTAAAGGATGCGCTGCGAAAAAGTGCGGGGATTTCGAAGGCCGCGACGCCGAAGAAGACAAGATCGAAAGCCGGAAAGACGCCACCATGAATTCCGACCCAGACCCTTTCGAGCAAGGCCAGCGCGCCGCACGCCAGAACATTCCGGCAGAAGCCAATCCGTATCAGGATGGCAGCGAGCAACATGCGCTGTGGGCCGCCGGCCATGAAAAGGTCGCCGGCGCCCGCGAGGCGAACGAGAGCGAAGGCAGCTGAGGCGGAAAGCAGGCTTCCGGCTTCAGCCGATCTTCTTCAGTCCATTTTTGAATCTAGGCCCGTTCCGTACGTAGGACTTCGCGGCACGCCTCATCGCCGTCGACTGCTCCGGCGTCAACGTCCGGATCACGCGCGCGGGCGAGCCGATGATCAGGGAATATTCGGGGTACTCCTTGCCTTCGGTAATGATCGAGCCTGCGCCGACGACGCTACCGCGGCGTATCCGCGCGCCATTCATGACGATCGAGCCCATTCCGACGAGCGCGTCGTCTTCAAGCGTGCAACCGTGCAGGATAACGTTGTGGCCGACGGTGCAGTTGCTGCCGATCGTGAGCGGAAAGCCCGGGTCGGTGTGGCAGGTGGAATTGTCCTGCACGTTGGAGCCTTCGCCGATCTCGATCCACTCATTGTCGCCGCGCAGCACCGCGCCGAACCACACGCTGGCCGAATTCAGAAGGCGCACCTTGCCGATCACGACGGCGGTATCTGCGATGAAATAGTTTCCGTCTCCGGGGAATTCAGGCCCCTGTCCGTCGAGTTCGTAGATCGCCATAGCAAAAAGGTCTCCGTTGGCGGAGACCTTGGCACGACCGCTGGCGCGGGATCAAGCGAGCAGGACGCTAGCCTCAGGCCAGCACGCCGGTGGCGCGCAGCGTCATCAGGAAGAACGTGCCGGACATCAGGCTCCAGAAGCCTGAAAGCACGGTCGCCATCATCACGAATTCGAAGCGGCGGCGCTCGATCTGCGCGCCGCGCAGCGTGTTGCGCATGATGATGAAGGGTGCGGCGAAAACCAGAAACGGCACGGCCGCAAACGTCTTCGGCGCCACGCCTTCCCCAAGCAGCCCGAACCCCGCCGGCCGCGCCGCCATCGCCTGATAGCCGCTGGCGAGCGCGCCCGCGAATGCAAAGCCGATGAAAAGGGCGAACAGGGAATTCAACGCTTCGGGCGACATGGTAACTTCCCCTACTCGACAACCGTGCGCCCTGCTTTCGCAAAATTGGGCGGCGGCCGCCACAGCATCCTTAAGGAAAGGTTAACAACGCACCCCCCGGGACCTCGTTTGCGCATGGCTGGCGAGGTCGGAAACCCTGCGAAATCATGAGGAAATCACGCGCCCCATGGCATATTCTCGAAGATGATTCGCCTGGCTCTTCCTCGACCGATGCTTCGTTCATGACCCTGCTTTCGACGGCCCAGCACCTCGCCCGCGACACCCGCAGGGACCCGCGCTCGCACATGATCCTGATCATGGTCGCGGTAATCATCACCGCGGGCGCCGTTGCGCTGGTCGCCTATTTGCTGTGGCCGACCTGGGTGGCGCGCCCTGCCAGCGCCCCCGATCGGTTGCCGGTCAGCGTCGGCGCCACGCTTTTCAACGTGCCGACGGCGGCGATCCGCCGCAAGATCCAGCGCCACTCCGGGCCGCAGGAGCGGGTCGATCTCAGTTTCGTCTTCCCGTCGCTGGAACCACCGGATGCGCCGAAGCACGTCAGTGCCGATACGATCGAGGAGAAGGTACAGCCGATCGATCGGATCTTCGTATCGATATCAGCCCATCACGACTCGCTGGCGCCCGACATGCGGGTGCGCACCATCTATCCGCGTTACCTCGAGCAGGCTTCAACGCTGGTGGAAGACGGATTGACGATGCGTACGTTTCGCGACGGCTCGCCCTACGCCAACGAGGACCTGTTCTTCGCCGCTACGCCGAGCCTCAACGCGCGCTGTTTGCGCGACAGTCAGACGCCCGGCATGTGCCTAAGCGAGCGCCGCGTCGATGGCGCCGACCTGACGTTCCGCTTTCCGCGGAGCTGGCTGTCGCAATGGCGTGACGTTGCGAATGCGATGGATCGCCTGACAGCGCAGATGCGAGGGCCGAAGGGTTAGCCACGGACTCGTAGGGTGGGCAAAGAAGCGTTAGCGACGTGCCCACCATCTATCACCGATCGCGCTTCGAAATGGTGGGCACGCTTCGCTTTGCCCACCCTACGGCGCTACGGCGTTGTGGCGCGAGTGCGCATCTCAGCCGACATCGGCCAGATCTTCCTCGAGGATCGCCATCTGAAACTGGAACGAGCGATCGTCGTCCTCGTCGTCGACGAACAGCACGCCGATGAACTCTTCGCCGATATAGACCTCAGCGGAGTCGTCCTTCTTCGGCCGCGGCACGACGCGGATCTTGGGATTGCCGAATACGCGCTTGAGATAGGCGTCGAGCTTCCTGACTTCCTGAACGTCCACGGCGGTCTCCAATCGGATTCTTTGAATTTCCGGGAGGTTTTTAGGACGAGACGGCGCAGACTACCAGCCGTAACTTCACAAATACGGCTGCCAGAAAGTGTGGAAAATCAAAGCCCGATCGCGCCGAGCATCTGATCCATGGTGCGCGATGGCTCCGCACAGCCGGCCTCGCCGACGATCTTGGCGGGAACGCCGGCCACCGTGACATTGTGAGGCACCGGCTTGACCACCACCGAGCCTGCGGCGATGCGTGCGCAATGGCCGATCTCGATATTGCCGAGAATCTTTGCGCCGGCCCCGATCAGCACGCCGCGGCGAATTTTGGGATGACGGTCCTCGTTCTCCTTACCGGTGCCGCCCAGCGTGACACCGTGCAGGATCGAAACGTCGTCGTCGATCACGGCAGTCTCGCCGCAAACGAAGCCGGTCGCGTGATCGAGGAAAATGCCGCGGCCGATTTTGGCGGCGGGATTGATGTCGGTCTGAAACACCGCCGACGAGCGGCTCTGCAGATAGTAGGCGAAATCCTTGCGGCCCTTTTGATAGAGCCAATGCGCCAGGCGATGGGTCTGCAGCGCGTGAAAACCCTTGAAGTAGAGCAATGGATCGATGAAGCGCGAGGTTGCGGGATCGCGGTCGTAGACCGCGACCAGGTCGGCACGGAACGCATTACCGAGATCGGGTTCGTCGCGCAGCGCCTCGTCGTAGGTCTGGCGGATCAAGTCGCCTGAGAGTGCCGAATGATCGAGCCGCTCGGCGAGACGATGCACCACCGAATCTTCGAGGCGTTCGTGATGCAGCACAGTCGAATAGATGAAGGAAGCGAGCTCGGGCTCGCGGCGGACAATGTCCTCCGCCTCGCCCCGGACGCGATCCCAGATCGGATCGAGCGCGGCGAGCTTCGACCCTTGCGGATTGACCTGATGCACTGCCATGGGGGCTCTCGCAAATTCGCTTGGTTGGCCGATATGATAGCACGGCGGGCGGACGGCTGTCCCGGGCAGGCTTCGGCAAAGTAAACCGCAGCCGAATGCCATTCGGGGTCAATTCAAGGTGGTCAATCAATTCCGGAAATCAAGCCGGATAATGTCCGACTATTGGTCAATTTCGGCCGGCCTGCCATTCCCGGATGCTGGGACCCAATGGGGGAAAGTCACACCAGCACGCAGGTAGTGCAGGCGCGGACGGCTGCGGATTCGCGGTCGGCCTGGATCGCCGCTATCGCCATCCCATTGATGTTGCTGGCGCCCGCCCTGTGGAATGGCTACCCCCTGCTCCAGTGGGATACCGGCGGCTACCTGGCGCGGTGGTACGAGGGCTATTTGGTGCCGAGCCGCTCCACCACGTTCGGCCTCTATCTTCATTTCGGCGAGGATTCGAGCTTCTGGATCAACCTCGGATTCCACGCGCTGGCGACGCTGTGGATCCTGCAGTTGACGCTGCGCGTGCTAGGCCAGTCCCAGCCGTTGCGGCTCTTGGCCATGAGCCTCATCTTGGCCCTGACCACCTCGCTGCCGTGGCTCGCCAGCACTCTCTTCACCGACATTTTCGTCGGCCTGTCCGTGCTGGCGCTCTTCATCCTGGTCGCGCATGGCGAGCGGACTTCGATTCCGGAAAAATGCCTGCTGTTCGGCCTCACCGCTTTCGCCGCGGCGACGCACAGCGCGACGCTCGCGGTGCTGCTCGGACTGTGTTGTATCGGCTGGATCGCGCGTCCCTTTCTGCGTGGGCGGATTTCCGTTTCCGGACTGACGCAGGGCAGCCTCACCATCGTCGCGGGAGCAGCGCTGCTGCTGTCGACCAATTTCGCATTGTCCGGAAAATTGGCGTGGACACCCGGCGGTTACGGCGTAGCCTTCGGACGGATGCTGCAGGATGGCATCGTCGCGCAGTATCTGCGCGATCATTGTCCGAAGCAGAACTTCAAGCTCTGCCCCTATCGCGACCGGCTTCCCGCCACCGCCGACCAGTTCCTGTGGGGCAACAGCATGTTCAACACGCTGGGCCGCTTTCGAGGATTGAACGACGAGATGAGCTTTATCGTGCTGCATTCGCTGGCCGAATATCCGGCCTGGCAGGCCAAGGCGGCGCTGACGGCCACAGTGCAGCAACTGGGCCAGGCCGCTACCGGCGAAGGCATCGGTGTCTGGCTCGGCCATACCTACGGCATCGTCGAGCGCTTTCTTCCCGCACAGGTGAAGCCGATGCGCGCGGCGCAGCAGCAGCGCTGGCATTTCGATTTCACCGCAATCAACCGGATTCACGTTCCCGTCGCGCTGGCGTCGATGCTGCTGGCCGCGATCCTGTTCGGCCACGGCGTGCTGCGCCGGCCGTTCGACGATCTCACCTTGCTCGCCGGCACGGTCACGTCTGCCCTGCTCGGCAACGCGTTCATCTGCGCCGTGATATCAGGCCCGCATGATCGTTACGGCGCACGCTTGGCGTGGCTTGCGACCACGGTAGTGCTGATCGCGGCTATCAGGCGCTTCACCAGTGACGCGCGCGACCGCTCATTGCCGCCGCGACAGGAAGTCGGTGACGCCGACCTTGTAGACCTTGTCGCCGACGGCGCGCATGTGGTCGCGGTTCGGAATGTCGAGCACCTCGGCGCCCGGAATGATTTTCCCCAGCGCCGCGGCTGAGCCCGCGATCTCGTCTTTGGTGCCGACTGCGATCAGGACCGGCACGCCGATCCCGGCGGCCTCCTCCGCTGTCATCAGCCGCCGCGAACCGCGCAGGCAGGCAGCAAGCGCGCGACGGTCGGAGCGGGTCTGGTCGGCGAAGGCGCGAAACGTCCGACCGACCGGGTCGGTGACGTCTTCCAGCGATGGCGCTTCCAGCGCCATGGCCACGTTCTCGCCGGGGCCGCCGCCCTCGATCAGCCCGATCCCGATCCCGCCGAGGATCGCCGAGCGCAACCGCTGCGGCTGCTCGCGCGCCAATATCGCCGTCATTCGCGATCCCAGCGAATAGCCCATGATGTCGGCGCGCTCGATTCCCAAATGATCCAGCAGCGCGATGACGTCGCTTGCCATGATCGCAATTTCGTAATCAGCGGAATCGTAGAGCTTTTCGGAATCGCCGTGGCCGCGATTGTCGAGCGCTATCACGCGGCGGCCATCTTTCCTCAGATCGGAAACCCAGGTCGGATAGACCCAATTGACGTTCTTGCTGGAGGCAAAGCCGTGCACGAGAACGATCGGATCACCCTCGCCTTCGTCGAGATAGGCAATTTCGACAGCGCCGTTGTGAAAACTCGGCATCATCAGTTCCATTTATTGGGGGATTGGAATGAACGATCTTGCAATGGCTGCAAGTCTAGCCCTGCGCGACTGTGCCCGCCAGAGCCGGGCCGGACGGCAAGGCTGCCGCCTGCTTTCTTAACCGCCGCGCCTTCTTGCGACGCAGCCATGCTTCGGTAGCCCGTTCGGTGGTCGCCTTGATCGACGACAGAAAACCGAACAGCGCCAACAGCGCACCGAACACCCACATCGTCAGATTGAAGGCGCCGGTTGCCAATAGCAGCGCGCCGCGGCCGAGCACCTTCAAAATCGCGCGGGTCTGGCCGCCCTTGGATTCGGCAAGCCGTGCGGCGCGCGCAACGTCCTTCGGCCCTTGCGCGATGCGCAGCGTATCGAGCGCCCCGCGCGTGCCGGCCTTTTCGCCGACGCGTCCGACGTCTTTCGCCAGCCGCACTAGCGCACCGGCCTTCTCGGCGCGGAACGCCGCCTTGATCGCGCTGATGGTCTGGCCGGGCCGCAGCACCGAACCCTTCGCGACCGCCTGCTGCAGCACGGGCGCATCGACGACCTCGCGCACCGAGCGCCCGGCCCATTGCGTCAGCCCCTCGCCCAGCCGCCCGACCTTGCGGGCTCCCTTGACCATGCTGAGGCCGGCGCGCACCGGGCCGACGCCGCCGACAGACACATAGGTTGCGGCGGTCACCGCGAGCCCTACCGTCGCCAGGCCCAGCACCAGCCGGTCCACGTCCTCGCCCGTCGCCAGGTGCTTGCCCTCGCGCACGACATCCCTGATATCGCCGTACACGAAGAGATCGCCGGCGACCGTGCCCGACAGGCTCGCGACGTCGTCGGCGTTACCGGTCACCAGACCGGTGGCAAAGCGTTTGGCAAAATGCGACGCCGAACCTGCGTCAGTAACGGCATCGCTGACGCGCTTCGAGAGTTCGTCGCTGACGGCAATGCCCTTGTCGCGGGCGAGTTCGACGAAGCTGTTGGCGAGATCTGAATCGCCCTCCGCGAGTGCTGCCTCGATATGGTCGGCAACCAGCGCCTGATTGCTTCGAAGGGCTGAATCGATGTGGATATCGGATAGCGCCGCCGGGTCGTCCTGCGCCGCCAGAATGGCGCCGGCCTCGCGGGCATGCGGCCACAGCGCCACGCACACCGCCACGCTGAGCGCCAAGCATCCTATCGCCCCTATAAGAGCTGACCCGACCCGCAACCGCCTCATCCCAAAAAGCCCAATATTTTCGTCTTTCTCAAGATGGTGTGCCGTTTTTAAGACACAACTGCCCCGACGAAAGAAGGGCTTTTCCCCGACGACAATATTGTGTCGAATTTGCATGAGCAAATGTGCGATGGGGACCTCCAGGAATCGCTGAACAACCGCTCTAGGAATCATCGGCACCCCCCATTATGGTGCGCGGCGTTTCGGGCTTGCCGGATCGCGTTGATTGTGTCCGCCTACCGTTGCTATCCAAGGTGAAACTGATGTCCGACCATGTCGTCCCGCATTTCCATAACGACGCCGGAGTCTCGGTAATCGAGATCGGCTCGCAGGAATTCATGTGCGTGGGCGCCAATCCGCCGTTCGACCATCCGCACGTGTTTCTCGACCTCGGCAACGACAACGAGATCATCTGCCCCTATTGCTCCACGCTGTACCGCTTTGCCGCCGACCTCGCCGCAGGTGAGGCCCGCCCGCCGGAATGCGTCCTGAAGGACAAGGTCGCCTGACCTTTCGGTGGCTGCCGCGCGCACCATCATCGTCGCTGGTGCCGGGATCGGGGGACTGACGGCAGCGCTTTCGCTCGCCGCGAAAGGCTTTCGCGTCATCATTCTGGAGAAGGCCGAACGGCTGGAGGAAGCCGGCGCCGGCCTGCAGCTTTCGCCCAACGCCAGCCGAATCCTCGTCGACCTCGGCCTGCGGTCGCGGCTTGCGTCGCGCGCCGTGACGCCCGAGGCCATCACTATCATGAGCGCGCGGGCAGGCGGCGAGATCGCTCGCCTGCCGCTCGGCGAAGCCGCCAGCCTTCGCGCTGGCGCGCCCTATTGGGTGATGCATCGCGCCGATCTGCAGGGAGCCCTGCAGGCAGAGGTCAACGACCATCCGGACATCGACCTGCGGCTCGGCTGCCAGTTCGAGGACGCGACATCGCACGCCAAGGGGCTGACCGTGGTCCAGCGCCGCGGCAACGCGCGGCAGCAGGAACTGGCCGTGGCGCTGGTCGGCGCTGACGGCATCTGGTCCGCGGTGCGGAACCATTTGTTCCCGGAAGTGCAACCGCAATTTTCCGGCCTGATCGCCTGGCGCGGAACCCTCGATGCGACGACGCTGCCGCGCGAATATACCGCGCCGCGGGTGCAACTCTGGATGGGGCCGGACGCGCATCTGGTCGCCTACCCGATCGCGGCCGCGCGGCAGATCAACGTGGTCGCGATCGTGCCGGGAACCTGGAACCGGCCGGGCTGGAGCGCACCCGGCGACGCCAATGAACTGAAGAACGCGTTCGCCTCGCAACGCTGGCCAGCCACCGCGCGGATGCTGATCGGGGCCGTCGACGGCTGGCGGCGATGGGCGCTGTTCACGCTGCCCGACATCGGCGAATGGACTGATGGCGCGATCGCGCTGCTCGGTGACGCCGCGCATGCGATGCTGCCGTTTGCCGCGCAAGGCGCGGGAATGGCGATCGAGGACGCCGCCGTGCTCGCCAAATGCTTGAGCGAAAGCCCGGGCGACAATATCGCGGGCATCCCGGCAACGCTGAAGCGCTATGGCCGACTGCGGCGCGGCCGTGTGCTGCGGGTGCAGCGCGCCGCACGGCAACAGGGGCGCATCTATCATCTCACCGGACCGCTGGCGCTGGCGCGCGACCTCGCCATCAAGGCGATGGGCCCACAGCGCATGCTGGCGCGGCAGGACTGGATTTATGACTGGCGGGTGTAAGCGGAAAACTCTGTAGCTTTAATTCGCCGCACGGCTGGCCTTCGAACGGCCGCTCTTGGCGTCGGGAGCCGGCGCGATCGATGGCGGGACCGGCGCCGGCCTGGCTTCCGGTTTCGATTCCTGGCACCTGTTCTTCTGCCAGGCTTCATCGGCGAGCTTCGACAGTCCGCGCAGGGCAATGTAGTCATTGCGATAGGCCATCTCCGCCACCACGGGACCGGCGACGCCGGTTTCGGCCTTCGTCATCAGCCCCTGCACCTCCGCGGTGCGGGCGGCAAGATTCTTGCGCTCCGTCTCGAGCTGCTTGCAATCGTAGAGATCGTATTTGGCGGGGTCGGCGAAGGCCGGGGAAATGGCGTCGCTCACCCCGGCGCAGCCGGACAGGCCGGCTCCGAGCGCAACCAGCGCCAGCGCGGCAAGGCAGCGCTTGAATGACCGGCAGTGGGACGGCGATATCGGCATCGGACCTTCGTTAGGCGGATAGTGTTGAGATTGCCTAAAACAGGCACAAGTGTCCGCATTGAGGCTTTGCTTTGGCAGACGCGCTCGCTTAAAGCAAAGGATGCGTTCGGCCGGGGAACATGCCAATTCCACTTCTCCGGTAAACGCGCTAAGTATCTGATCTCCTGAGACTAAGCGGACGTGGCGGAACTGGTAGACGCAAGGGACTTAAAATCCCTCGATGGCAACGTCGTGTGGGTTCGAGTCCCACCGCCCGCACCACGCTTCGCCCTGGCGGGCTACGCGTGGCGCAGCCACGCGAAGACCGCCAGGTCGAAGCGTGTCCGGCGTAGCTTGAGCGAAGCGAAAGCGAAGACGGACTGGTGAGGCTAAGGCCGGTCGGGCTGTCGCAGCGACGCTGAGACTGTCAGGACGATTGGGGAATCAAATTGCCGCAAACCCATCTTTTCGAAATGCGCCGGCTGGAAATGCTGAGCAACACCATCTTCGGCGTTGCCATGACGCTGCTCGCCTATGATCTCCCCAAAGCCAGCAGTTTTGCCAACGCGCCCGGCTGGCATGACCTGATGCGTGTCTACGCCCAACCCGTCATTGCGCTGACGATCAGCTTCATCGTCGCCGGCCTGTTCTGGTTCAGCCACCACCGGCGGCTTGCGGTGGCGCCGGAAGGCGGCCGCGGCGTCGTGTTCCTCAATCTGTTTTTTTTGCTCGCGATCATCATCCTGCCGGTGACCAACGGCCTCTACGGCAGCTACCGGCTCGATGGCGTGGTCGCCGTGATCTACGGCTTCCACCTGCTGGTGATCGCCGCGCTGAATGCGCTGCTGTGGGTTCTCGCGCTGCGGGGCCGTCACGATCCGCAATTACTGGCAACAGCGTTGGTCCCCGTCGTGGTGTTCGTGATCGGCACGACCACAGCCTTTGTCGCGCCGAAAGCGGCACAGTTCATCTGGTGCCTGGCGTTCCTGGCACCACTGGGCGGCTGGCTCGCAGCGCGCCGCGCAAGCTAGCGGACCTTCGCCTCGGTCACCGTGAGCAACCGGTTAGCCTCCTCCGCAATCATCCGCTCCATCTTGTCCTGAAACTCCTTGCGCGGCAGGCCCGGCGCAATCGGCGGGAGGAAGGACAGCGTGATGGTGCCTGAATGCATCATCAAGGTCTTCTTGCCCCAGAACAGGCCGGAATTGCACGCGGCCGGCACGACTGATACGTCGAGGTTGGTGTACAGGGCGGAAATGCCGGCCGACTGGAATTTCACAGGCTCGTCGATCGCCTGCCGCGTGCCTTGCGGAAACAAGAGCACCTTGCGCCCCTCGCCGACCGCGCGCCTCGCCTCATCGACCATCTGGCGCAGCGCCTGGCGTCCCGCCGACCGGTCGACCAGGATCATCGGATAGCGCCCCAGAAACCAGCCGACGAGCGGCAACTTCCTCAACTCCTTCTTGGCGACGATGCTGGCATCGGGGAAGATCACGCAGAGCGCCGCGGTCTCCCATAGCGATTGATGATTGCAGGCGATGATGCAGGGACCGTCGGGAACGTGCTCGCGCCCCTCGATGCGATAATCCAGCCCCACCACATACTTCATCAGGAACATGATGCCGTTGGCCCAGACCTGGGAGACCGCGCGCACCGTCGCGCTGCTCGCATTGAACAGCGCCATGAACGGCACCGATAGCGAAACGACCAGCGTCAGGATCACCACGGCGGCATCGAATAGTATGGACCTCAGATAATGCAAACGTCTGTCCCCTCGGGTCTCTATGCGGCTTCCAATACAGCACTTTTCCCGGGTTGCACAATTCCGCCCACCTCGTTGAAATATGTCTCACCATGGATTGGCCCGATTGCCCGTCCAGGATCGCCCCATGCCGGCATCAGAACAAATCACCATCGCGCCGCATCTCGCCTTCGATGTCATTACCGCCGGCACGCCAGGGGCGCCGCTGGTCCTGCTGCTGCACGGCTTTGCGGAATCGATGCATTGCTGGCGCGCACAGATCGCCTGCCTCGGCGACATGGGCTATCGCGCCATTGCGCCGAGCCAGCGCGGCTATTCGCCGGGCGCCCGGCCGGACCCGCGCGAATTTTCGCATTACCTGATCGACCGCCTGATGGACGACGCCATGGCGATCGTGGCGGCGGCGGGTTATGGGAGTGCGCGTTTTCATCTCGCCGGCCACGACTGGGGTGGCAGCATCGCCTGGGGCCTCGCCGACCGTCACCACGAACGGCTAGCCTCGCTCACCATTCTTTCGCGGCCGCACCCGAACGCTTTCAATCGCGCGCTGATGGATGACAGCGAGCAGGCGCAGCGCTCAAAGCATCACAAGGCGTTTCTGGAACCGGATGCCGCCGATGTCGTGCTGGCTGACGACGCCAAATGGCTGCGCGAGCGTCTGGCCGCCAATGGCGTCCCTGCCGACGCGATCGAGAGGCACCTCGCCGTGCTCGGCAACAAGGATGCGATGGAAGCTGCACTTGCCTGGTATCGCGCGCGCGGCGCGATCCGCGGGCCGCTCGGCCCCATTCGCGTGCCGACGCTTTATATCTGGGGCGACGCCGACGACACCGTCGGCCGCGCCGCCGCCGAAGGCACCGTCGATTTCATCGCCGCGCCCTATCGTTTCGAGGTGCTTCCGGGCGTCGGCCATTTCGCGGCGGATCAGGCGCCGGAGCGTGTATGCGAATTAATGCTGGAACATCTCACCGCGCATCCGGCGTGAGGAACGCAACGCCGGTCAAAATGTTGTCGTGCAGCAAAATGGAGCGCTGACGATATGCCGAGCGAACAACATCCCGAAAAGTCGAAATCTACGGCGAGCAAGCCAGCGCGGGATCGGCGTTCCCCTCCGCCTCAACATCCGCAAATCCGCTCCCCACTGTTGAATGACGGGCTGGAACTGCTGCACGACAGCCACTGCTGACGCCGTTGTCATTGATGGAAGGAACGCAACGCCATCACGCGCTGGCGGCAAATTCCTGATGCCTGCCGGGCGCGGCGTCGAACAGCGCTCTGGTGTATTCGTGCTGGGGCGCAGCAAAAACGTCCGCCGTGGCGCCCTGCTCGACTATTACCCCGCGCTGCATGACCGCGATCCGGTCACAGACCTGTGCGGCCACCCGCAGATCATGGGTGATGAACAGCACCGCCAGATCGAACTTGCGGCGCACTTCGTCGAGTAGCTTCAGCACCTGATCCTGCACAGAGACGTCGAGCGCCGATACGGGCTCGTCGCCGATCAGCAATTCAGGCTCCATCGCCAGCGCCCGCGCAATACAGATCCGCTGACGCTGGCCGCCGGAGAACTGATGCGGGAAACGATCGATCGCAGCCGGCGGCAGATGCACCACGGCCATCAGGTCGCGCGCGCGCTGCAACGCCTCCTTGCGGCTGAGGCCAAAGTTCATGGGCCCCTCGATGATCGCTTCGCCGACCGTGCGCCGCGGATTGAGCGATCGATACGGGTCCTGGAAGATGAACTGAATGCGCCGGCGCATCGGGCGGAATTTCGCCTCGCGCATCGCCGCGATATCGACGCCGTCGATCTTGATGCCGCCGTCGGTGGCGTCGACCAGCCGCGCGACGCAGCGCGCCACCGTCGACTTGCCGGAGCCGGACTCGCCGACAATGCCCAGCGTTTCGCCGCGCCGGATCGTCAGCGAGACGTCCTTGACTGCGGCAACCACGCGCGCCTTCGGCTGGAACAGCGAGCGCTTGCCATAGGTCTTGAAAAGATTCTCGGTCTGCAGGACCACCGGTCCGGTCACCGGCGACCGCTTCGGCGGCGTCATGCTCGGGACCGCGGCCAGCAGCATCCTTGTATAGTCCTCGCGTGGGTTCCGCAGCAGCTCCTCGCAGGGGCCCTGCTCCACGATCCGGCCCATCTGCATCACCACGACACGGTCGGCGATCTCGGAGACGACGCCGAAATCATGGGTGATGAACAGCACGCCGGTTTTCTTGCGCCCCTGCATTTCCCGCACGAGCTTGAGGATCTGCGCCTGCGTGGTGACGTCGAGCGCCGTGGTCGGCTCATCGGCGATCAGTAGCGCCGGATCGAGCACCAGCGCCGCCGCGATCATGATCCGCTGGCGCTGGCCGCCGGAGAGTTGGTGCGGATAGGCGTCGATCATCTGTTCGGGATCGGGCAGATGCACCGCGCGCATGATCTCGAGCACACGCGCGCGCTGCTCCTTCTGGTCGAGGCTGGTGTGGATCTCCAGCACTTCGCGGATCTGGTCGCCGACCCGCTCGACCGGATTGAGCGCGGTCATCGGCTCCTGGAACACCATGGCCATGCGGGTGCCGCGGATCGCGCGCAACTCGGCATCGGATTTGGTGAGCAGTTGATCGCCCTGCAGCCGGATCGAACCGCTCTCGACCTGCATCGCCCCCTTCGGCAGCAGGCCCATGACGGCCTGCGCCGTCACCGATTTGCCGGAGCCGGATTCGCCGACCACGCAGACGATCTCGTCGGCATCGACGGTCAGGTTGATACCCTGCACCGCATGCGTCCGATCACCGCCATTGATGGCGACGCTAAGATTCGAGACTTCGAGGACAGTGTTGCTCACATCACACCCGCTTCGCCATCTTGGGATCGAGCGTATCGCGCAAGCCGTCGCCGAGAACGTTGACGGCAAGGATCGTCAGGGCCAGGCATATACCGGGATAGATGATGTTGTGCGGATACAGGCTGAAGACCTGCCGGCCCTCGGCCATGATGTTGCCCCAGGTCGGCACCTCCGGCGGCACGCCGATGCCGAGGAAGGACAGGATGGCTTCGATGAGGATGGCGGACGCGCAGATGAACGTGCCCTGCACGATCATGGGCGCTATCGTGTTGGGCAACACATGCCGCCACAGCAGTTTCGGGGTCGAAGTGCCGAGCGTCACCGCCGCCTCGACATAAGGTTCCTCGCGCACGCTGAGCACGATGGAGCGCACGAGCCGGACCACGCCTGGAATCTGCGGAACCGTGATGGCGATGATCACCGTCCACACGCTGGAGCGGAACAGCGACACCATGGCGATCGCCAGCAGGATGGCCGGGATCGCCATCAGCCCGTCCATGATCCGCATGATGATGGCGTCGAGAAAGCGGAAGAAGCCGGCGAGCAGACCGATGAACAGGCCACAGGCGACGCTGATCAGTGCTACCGTGATGCCGACAAAGAGCGAGACGCGCGCGCCATAGACCACGCGGCTGTAGACGTCACGTCCCAGGCTGTCCGTGCCGAACTTGGCGATCATCTTGATGCGTTCGCCGGTGTCCGTCCGCATTGTGATTTCCACGCCGGGGACCTTGTTTCGTGCGATCGGGCTGATCGCCGTGGGATCAATGGTTCCGAGCCAGGGCGCGAATAGCCCCATCAGCAATACGATCGTAATGACGGCGGCGCCGAACACCACGCCCGGGTTGCGCAGCAATTTGCGATACGCAGCCGGCTTGGTCGGGCTGGCCGGCAGAACGGGTTCGAGGATCGTCGCGTCCACCATCAGTAGCGAATCCTGGGATCGAGCACGGTATAGATCATATCAACCGCCAGGTTGATCATGACGTAGACGAATGAAAACAGCAGGATGACGGCCTGGATCGTCGGATAGTCGCGCGCCAGCACCGCGTCGACCGTCAGCCGGCCGAGGCCGGGAATCGTGAACACGCTTTCGGTCACGACGACGCCGCCGATCAACAGCGCCACGCCAAGGCCGATCACGGTAACGATGGGCACCGCCGCATTGCGCAGCGCGTGGCGGAACAGCACCTTTCGCTCGGACTGTCCCTTGGCGCGCGCGGTGCGGATGTAATCTTCCGAGAGCACCTCGAGGACGCTGGTGCGCGTCATGCGCGCGATCAGCGCGATATAGATCACCGACAGGGTTACGGACGGCAGGATCAGCCGCTGCACCCAGCCGCCAACCCCCTCCGAGATTCGCTGATAGCCCTGCACCGGCAGCCAGTTCAAATAGACCGCGAACAAATAGATCAGGAGGTAGCCGATCACGAACACGGGCACGGAAAAGCCGAGCACCGAAAAGCCCATCACGATGCGGTCAATCCACGAACCGTGCCGGTGCGCCGCCAGCACGCCGAGCGGAACAGCGACAAACACCGCAATCAGGATCGTGAACAAGGCGAGCGACAGGGTCGGCTCGATCCGCTCGCCGATCAGCGAGGCCACCGTCTTCTTGAAGAAGAAGCTTTCGCCGAAATTACCGGTCAGCACCCTGCCCGACCAGATCACGAATTGCTCGATCATCGGCCGGTCGAGGCCGAGTTGGCTGCGGATCTGCGCCACCTGTTCGGTGGTGGCATTGTCGCCGGCGATGACTGCCGCCGGGTCGGACGGGGTCAGCCGCAGCATCAGGAAGATGAAGACCGCGACCACCAGCATCACGGGGAGCGTGCCGAGCAATCGCCGGAAGAAGTAGCCATACATAGGTCGATCCCCGAAACGAAACGGGCGGCGGGAAGCCGCCCGCTTCCTTCACATCACTTCGTGACTTCGATGTTCCAATGCACCGGGACCGGCGCCATCAAGAGCCCCTTGACGTTCTTGCGAATGGCAATGGGCTGTACGTACTCGCCGACCGGGATCATGGCCGTGATCTCGAGATTGCGCTTCTGGACCGCTTCCGCGATCTCCTTCTGCTTGGCCAGATCGGATGAGCGCGCGAAATCGTCGCGCAGCTTCTCCATCTCTGCATCGCAGGGCCATCCGAACGAAGCCTTTTCGCACCCTGAATTCACATAGGCGGCAGAGACCGGGTTCATCACGTCGGCCGTGACCCAGGCCGTAAGGAAGGCATTCCAGCCACCGGCGCTCGGTGGATCCTTCTTGGCCCGGCGCGCTACAAGCGTCTGCCAGTCCATCGACTGCATGTCGACCTTGAAGCCGGCTTTTTCCATCAATGATTTCGCCACCGGCGCGAGGTTGGTCAAAGCTTTCAGGTCGGTGGAGTGCATCAGCAGCACGGGCGTGCCGTCATAGCCCGCTTCCTTCAAGAGTTCCTGCGCCTTCTTGGCGTTCGAGGTAAGAATTGCATCCGTTCCCTTGGTCGTCCCGAACGGGGAATCGCAGATGAACAGCGCCTTGCACGCCTTGATGTAGTTCTCGTCACCGATGGTCGCCATCAGGAAGTCTTCCTGATTGAAGGCGTACCACAGCGCCTGGCGGACTTTCGGGTTGTCGAACGGCTTGTGCAGGTGGTTCGGACGGAAGACGTACTGCGCCTTGATTTGCGGCACCTCGACGATTGAGATGTTGGTATCCTTCTTCAAGGTGCCCAGGAGATCGTGGCTGGGTTGCTCGATGTAATCGATCTCGCCCTTTTGCAGCGCGTTGACCGCTTGCTGCGCGTCGGAAATAGCGCGCCACTCGATGCGATCCACCTTGGCGACCTTGCCGCCGGCAAGACCCGAGGCCGGCTCGGCGCGCGGCTTGTACTTGTCGAACTTGACGTAGACGGTCTTGTCGCCCGGTTTCCACTCATCCTTGACGAAGACAAAGGGTCCCGATCCCGTAAAATCCTCGATCTGCTTGTTGGGGTCCGTCTCGGCGACGCGTTTGGGCATCATGAACGGCACGTTGGACGACGGCTTGGACAGGCCCAGCAGCACGAGACCTGTCGATTCCTTGAGCTTGATGGTGAAAGTCTTGGCATCGACCGCGTCGATGGAGTCGACGAAGGTCATCATCTTCTGGCCGAGGGAATCCTTCGCGGCCCAGCGCTTGATCGAGGCGATGCAGTCTTCCGACGTCACCGGCTTGCCGTCATGCCACAGCAGACCGTCGCGCAGCGTAAAGGTGTAGCCCTTGCCATCAGCCGCGGCTTCGTACTTCTCCACCATCTGCGGCTTGATCTCGCCCTTTTCATCCTGCGCAAGCAGCGTGTCGTAGATCATGTAACCGTGGTTGCGGACGATGTAGGCCGTGGTCCAGATCGGATCCAGGATCTTCAGATCCGAGTGCATGACGGCGCGCAATGTGGTCTGGGCAAGCGCCGGCGCTGCCACCGCCACGAGGCTGCCGACACAAGTCGCAGCAAGAATTGCTTTTCTGAACGCGTTCATTCCTTCACCTCCGTTGTCGTCTCGACGCCCGAACGCCTATTGTTCGGGCCCCTGCCCGGTTTCTGACCGGACTATAGGGTCGATATTCAGCTTCACAACACCCTTTTGACCCGACGACACTGGTGACGCCGGCGCTCAGGCAGAAATCAGGACAGCCTTCCGGACAGGTCCTTTCGCGGCCGGCTTACGCCCGCCGCCGAAATGGATTGTAGCCCCGGTTCAGCTCCGCCAACACGCCTTCTCCAAAGTCTACAATCAAGAATGATGCCAGAATTACCGTTGCCCCTACCTCGCACCGGGAAGGTCCGAACGCGCCATGTTTTCCCTTTACAAATTCGCCGCTGGTCCTTCTCGTAAAGGGCCCACACCGAAACCAAACATTCCGGCCTAACCGGGAGGACCCATTATGAATCCTGCCAACCTTCCCTTTGATTCCGAGACCATGCTGCAGGGTTTGCGGGCCTGGGTGGAATGCGAAAGCCCCACTTGGGATGCGCGTGCGGTCGATCGTATGCTCGACCTTGCGGCGCGCGAAATGGCCATCATGGGTGCGACCATCGAACGCATCGCCGGACGGCAGGGTTTTGCCGGCTGCGTCCGCGCGCGCTTCCCTCACCCGAAGCGGGGCGAGCCCGGTATTCTGGTCGCGGGCCATCTCGATACCGTCCATCCCGTCGGCACGCTGGAAAAGCTGGCGTGGCGGCGCGAAGGCAACAAGTGCTACGGCCCGGGCATCTTCGACATGAAGGGTGGCAACTACCTCACCCTCGAAGCAATCCGGCAACTGGCCCGCGCCTCGTTCACAACGCCGCTGCCGATCACCGTGCTGTTCACGCCGGACGAAGAGGTCGGCACGCCATCGACCCGCGACATCATCGAGGCCGAAGCCGCCCGCAACAAATATGTGCTGGTGCCGGAGCCGGGCCGCACGAACAACGGCGTGGTCACCGGGCGATATGCCATTGCCCGCTTCAATCTCGAAGCCATCGGCAAGCCGAGCCATGCCGGCGCCACGCTCTCCGCCGGCCGTTCTGCGATCCGCGAAATGGCACGCCAGATTATCACTATCGACGGCATGACGACTGAAGATTGCACCTTTTCGGTCGGCATCGTGCATGGTGGCCAGTGGGTGAATTGCGTTGCCACCACCTGCACGGGCGAGGCGCTCAGCATGGCCAAACGACAGGCCGACCTCGATCGCGGCGTCGAACGGATGCTCGCGCTTTCCGGCAGCAGCAATGATGTGACGTTCAAGGTCACCCGCGGTGTGACCCGGCCGGTGTGGGAACCCGATGCCGGCACGATGGCGCTTTACGAACACGCGCGCAGCGTGGCCAGGCAAATGGGCGTCGAGCTCCCGCATGGCAGTGCCGGTGGCGGCTCCGACGGCAACTTCACCGGCGCCATGGGCATCCCCACCTTAGATGGCTTGGGTGTCCGTGGCGCCGACGCTCATACGCTCAACGAACATATCGAGGTCGACAGCCTCACCGAGCGTGGCCGTTTGATGGCGGGTTTGCTTGCGACGCTGACGTGAGCCACGCGCCGCAAGGCGCGGCATCGATTGCTTCCGCATTCGCTCGTTGAGCGACGGCGGACAAGTTGCTTCCTTGCGCAAACGCTTCGCGTTTGTCGCAGGCAATGACGGTGGGGCGGCATGCAAAACGGAATTGCTTCGCAGCTTGCGCTTGCCACGATGTCACGCTTAACGTCCCCCGACGAAAAGCATTGACCGAGAGACTTGATGACCCGCATCGCCGTTGGCGCCTTTCTGCACGAGACTAACACCTTCGCGCCGACCAAGGCGACCTATGACGACTTCGTCCACGGCGGCGGCTGGCCGTCGATGGCGCATGGCGCAGACGTGCTCAAGGTCATGCGCAACATCAATGTCGGCTTGGCCGGCTTCGTCGAGGCGGCCGAAGCCAATGACTGGGAGTTGGTCCCGACGATCTCGGCGGCCGCGGTCCCATCGGCGCATGTCACCAGGGAGGCCTTCGAACGCGTCATGAAAGAGATGGTTGACGGCATCGCTGCGGCAGGACCGATCGATGCCGTCTATCTCGATCTGCACGGCGCCATGGTGACCGAACATTACGACGACGGTGAAGGCGAAACGCTTGCCCGTGTGCGCAAGGTGATCGGCAAGGACCTGCCGCTGGTCGTGAGCCTCGACCTCCATGCCAATGTCTCGCCCGAGATGATGGAGCATGCCGATGCGCTCATTGCCTACCGCACCTATCCCCACATCGACATGGCCGATACCGGCCGCGCCTGTGCAAGACACCTCGCGCTGATGCTGAAGACGGGGCAGCGTTTTGCAAAAGCGTTCCGGCAATTGCCGTTCCTGATCCCGATCTCCTGGCAATGCACCAACGACCAGCCGACCAAGGGCATTTATGAAAAGCTCGCGGCGCTCGAGAGCGTCGCGGTGCCGACGCTGTCGTTCGCGCCGGGCTTTCCGGCCGCGGATTTCCGGGATTGCGGGCCGAGCGTGTTTGCCTATGGCCGGACCCAGGCCGACGCCGATGCCGCCGCCGACAAATTGGTGGCGCTCGTCGAGAGCCACGAGGACGATTTCGACGGCCGCATCTATTCGCCCGATGACGGCGTGCGCCTCGCGATGGAGCTGGCGAAATCGGCAAGTAAGCCGATCGTCATCGCCGACACCCAGGACAACCCCGGCGCCGGCGGCGATTCCGACACCACGGGCATGCTGCGCGCGCTGGTGCGCAACAAGGCGTCCGGAGCTACTGGCGTGATCTACGATCCGGAGTCGGCCAAGGCCGCGCATGCAGCCGGCGTCGGCGCCACGGTCACGCTCGATCTCGGCGGCAAGTCGGGCATATCAGGCGATGCGCCATACAGGGAAACTTTCGTCGTCGAAAAACTGTCCGACGGCAAATTCTTGGCGTCCGGCCCCTATTATCGCGGACGCGACATGGACATGGGACCATCGGCCTGTCTGCGCATCGGTAATATCAGAGTAGTCGTCGGCTCCTACAAGGCGCAACTCGCGGACCAGTCGATGTACCGCTATGTCGGCATCGAGCCGACCGAACAGAAAATTCTGGTCAACAAGAGTTCGGTGCATTTCCGCGCCGATTTCGAACCGATCGCCGAAAAACTCCTGATCTGCGCCGCGCCGGGCGCGATGCCGGCCGATACGGCAGCGCTCCCCTGGACGCGGCTGCGTCCGGGCATCCGCATCAAGCCGAACGGCCCTGTCTTCACACCTTCAGCTCAATCTCGCTCAACATCTCCAGTCACGGGATAACAGACATGCCCACCATCGACCGCATCGACAGCTACGCCGAGGAACTCACCGCGATCAGACGCGATCTGCATGCCCATCCCGAGATCGGCTTCGAGGAAGTGCGTACCTCCGGCATCGTCGCGGAGAAGCTGAAGGGCTGGGGCATCGAGGTGCATCGCGGCCTCGGCGGCACCGGCGTGATCGGCGTGCTCAAGGGCAAGGGCAATGGCGGCAAGCGCATCGGCCTGCGCGCCGACATGGACGCGCTGCCGATGGAAGAGAATACCAACCTGAAATGGCGCTCGACGATTCCCGGCCGCTTCCACGGCTGCGGCCATGACGGCCATACCACGATGCTGCTCGGCACCGCGCGCTATCTGGCGGAGACGAAGAATTTCGACGGCACCGTGCATTTCATCTTCCAGCCCGCCGAGGAAGGCCTCGGCGGCGCGCGCGCCATGATCAAGGACGGCCTGTTCCAGAAATTTCCCTGCGACGAGGTCTACGGGCTGCACAATGCGCCGGACCTCAACCACGGCGAGATCGCGATCTTGCCCGGACCGGCGATGGCCGGCGCCGACTTCTTCGACATCAACATCCAGGGCTACGGCGCGCATGGCGCGATGCCGGAACGTTCCAAGGATGCGGTCATGATCGCGACCACGCTGGCGCAGGCGCTGCAAACGATCGTCAGCCGCAACGTCGATCCCTTGAAGGCGGCGGTGCTGTCGATCACCCAGATTCACGCGGGCTCCGCCTATAATGTAATCCCCGGCGACGCCAAGCTGTGCGGCACGGTGCGCGCCTTCGACGACGGCGTGCGCGCGCTGATCCGTGAACGCATGCGCGCGATCAGCGCCGGCATTGCCGCGACCTTCCAGTGCGAAATATCCGTCGATATCCGCGATGGTTTCAGCGTGCTGGTCAACGAGGAAGAACAGTCCAGGGTGGTCGAGGAGGTGGCGAAGACGATCGTCGATCCGGCCAATGTGTTGACGCGCTCGACGCCCAAAATGGGCAGCGAGGATTTCGCCGACATGATGCAGGTGGTGCCCGGCGCCTATTTCTGGATCGGCCATGACGGCTCGGTGCCGGTACACAATCCCGGCTACGTCCTCGACGACAAGATTCTGCCGATCGGCGCCAGCATGTTCGCCCGCATCATCGAAACCCGTTTGCCGGTAGGTTCGCATGCATAAACCAGCCGCCGAAGAAGGGATCACCTCGCTGCATGACCTTTCCGCCGTCGACCTGATCGCCGGCTATCGCGCCAGGCAGTTCTCGCCGTCGGAAGTGCTGGACGAAGTGATCGAGCATGTTGCGGCGTGGGAGCCGCATATCAACGCGCTCTATTTGTTCGATCCGGACGGCGCGCGCGCTGCCGCGAAGGCGTCGACTGACCGCTGGCAGAGAGGCGAGCCCGCAGGCGCGCTCGACGGCGTGCCCGTCACCATCAAGGATAATATCGCCACCAAAGGCCAGCCGATCCCGCTCGGCGCCGCCAGCGTCAAGCTTATACCGGCCGAGAAGGATGCGCCGCCCGCCGCGCGGTTGCGTGAATCCGGCGCGATCATCTTCGCCAAGACCACGATGCCGGATTACGGCATGCTGTCGTCGGGCCTCTCAAGCTTCCATCCCCTCACCCGCAATCCCTGGGACCTCAGCAAAAATCCCGGCGGCTCTTCCTCCGGCGCGGGCGCGGCAGGCGCGGCAGGCTATGGCCCGTTGCATCTCGGCACCGACATCGGCGGCTCGGTCCGGCTGCCGGCATCGTGGTGCGGCCTGGTCGCGCTGAAGCCGAGTTTTGGGCGCATTCCGTACGATCCGCCCTATGTCGGCCGCGTCGCCGGGCCGATGACCCGCACCGTCGACGATGCGGCGCTGATGATGTGCGTATTGTCGAAGCCGGACCGCCGCGACGGCATGAGCCTGCCGGCCGACAGCAGCATTCACTGGAAGACACTCGACAAATCACCGCGCAAGGTTCGCATCGGCCTGATGCTCGATGCCGGCACCGGCCAGCCGCTCGAAAGCGACGTGCGAAGCGTTGCCGTCAAGGCGGCCAAGGCGTTCGAGTCCGCCGGCGCCGTCGTCACAGAGGTCGACGGCATCCTGACGCGCGAGATGCTCGATGGGATCGACAATTTCTTTCGGGCGCGAATGTGGGACGATCTCTCAAAACTTTCGCCCGAGGAACGCGGCAAGGTGCTGCCCTACATCCACACATGGGCGGAAGCCGGCGCAAGACTTTCCGGCGTCGACGTCGTCAGGGGCTTCAACGCTACGATGGCGATCCGCGCGGCGGCTGCAAAACTGTTCTGCGACCTGGACTACGTGATTTCGCCGGTGTCGCCGGTGGTGAACTTCCCTGCCGAGTTCGCCGCCCCGGTCAACGATCCGGACAAGCCGTTCGAGCACATCGCTTATACCGTGCCGTGGAACATGGCTGAAAATCCCGCAATCTCGCTCAATGGCGGTCATGACAGCAAGGGTTTCCCGATCGGCGTGCAGATCGTCGGTCGCCGCTTCGACGATCTCGGCGTGCTCGGCATGGCCAAGGCATTCGAAGGCCTGCGCGGCCCGCAGCGGCCGTGGCCGTCGCCGCCGAAGAAGTAGCTTCTGTATACCTCCGTCATGGCCGGGCTTGTCCCGGCCATCCACGTCTTTACGCTCTCGATAGACAGAAAGACGTGGATGCCCGGGACATCTGGCGCGAAGACGCGCTTCGCGCTTTTGCCCAGGTATGACGATGCGTTGGGCAAATCGAACAAGAACACACAGGAAGGAAACACACCCCATGGCGTATGAGACCATCCAGTACGAGGTCGACGATCAGATTCTCACCATCACGCTGAACCGGCCCGACAAGCTCAACGCCTTCAACGGCACGATGCAGCAGGAACTGATCGTCGCCTTCGACGCTGCCGACAAGGACGACAATGTCCGCGCCATCATCGTGACCGGCGCGGGGCGCGGCTTCTGCGCCGGCGCAGACCTCTCCTCCGGCGCCAACACCTTCGACCGCGACGCACGCCGCGGCCCGGTGAAGCGGCTTGCCAGCGGCGCGGTCGACTACAGCGATCCCATGGTGCGCGACGGCGGCGGCCAGGTGACGCTGCGAATCTTCAAGTGCCTGAAGCCCGTGATCGCGGCGGTGAACGGACCGGCGGTCGGCATCGGCGTCACCATGCAGCTTGCGATGGACATCCGCATTGCTTCCGAGGCCGCGCGCTTCGGCTTCGTGTTCTCCCAGCGCGGCATCGTGCCGGAAGCTGCCTCGAGCTGGTTCCTGCCGCGTATCGTCGGCATCTCGCAGGCGCTGGAATGGTGCTATTCGGGGCGTGTCTTCCCGGCGCAAGAAGCGCTCGCCGGCCGCCTCGTCAGCAAGGTGGTGCCGCCGGACGATCTGCTGCCGACCGCGCGTGCATTGGCAAAAGAATTTGCGGCCAAGACCGCGCCGGTGTCGGTGGCGCTGATCCGGCAGATGATGTGGCGCATGATGGGCGCGGATGATCCGATGGAAGCCCACAAGGTCGACAGCCGCGGCATCTACGCCCGCGGGCGAAGCGACGACGTCAAGGAAGGCGTGGTGTCGTTTTTGGAAAAGCGCCCGGCCGAATTCAAGAACAAGGTTTCCAGCGACATGCCAGACTATTTCCCGTGGTGGCAGGAGCGGGAATATAAGTAGCCGGACCGTAGGGTGGGCAAAGCGAAGCGTGCCCACCAACTTTTTACGACGCGAGAATGGTGGGCACGGCGCAAGTGCGCCTTTGCCCACCCTACGGCATCACCCCATTGTCAACGCCACGCGCCCGATTGCCTTGCGGTCGATCAATAGCCGCATTGCCTTGGCGTAATCCTCAAGCGGCAACCGGTGCGAGATATTCGGACGCACCTTTCCCGCTTCCGCCCATTCCGTCAGCGCCTTGATCCTGACCTCGCCAAGCGCAGGATTTCTCCGCACTGCTTCGCCGGCGCGGACGCCGAGCACGCTCGCCCCCTTGATCATCAGGAGATTGGTCTTTGCCAGCCCGATGCCGCCGGTGAATCCGATGACCAGAAGCCGTGCGCCCCAGTTGATGCAGCGCATCGAATTCTCGAACACCTCGCCGCCGACGGGGTCGAACACCACATCCGCGCCCTGCCCACCAGTGATGCGCTTGACAGCATCGCGGAACGGCTCCTGATCGTAGCGCACGAGATGATCGGCGCCCCTCGCTTTCGCAATCGCGAGCTTTTCGTTGCTTGACGCCGTCGCAATCACGGTCGCCCCCAGCATCTTGCCGATCTCGACGGCGGCGAGCCCGACGCCGCCGCCCGCGCCGTGCACCAGCAGCACCTCGCCCGGCTCGAGCCGGCCACGGTCGATCAGCGCGTGATAGGCCGTGCCGTGGCCGGCCAGAAACGTCGCGCCCTCGGCGTAGTCGAACGTCGACGGCAGTTTTACGAGCTGCGAGGGCGTAGCGACCGCTTCATCGGAATAGGCGCCGTGCCGCATCTTGACGATCACACGGTCACCTACCGCGACGCCCTCGGCCGCGTTGACCTCGACGACATCGCCGGCGGCTTCCATGCCCGGCGTAAACGGCAGCGGCGGCTTGAGCTGATACTCGCCCGCCGCCATCAGAACGTCGGGGAAATTCAACCCGGCGGCACGGATGGCGACGCGCACCTGCCCGGGGGCCAAGGGTGCGGCGTCAAACGTTTCCAGGCGCAGGTTCTCCGGTGGGCCGAGCTCGCGGCAGACGACGGCTTTCGGCATCAGGCGGCCCGCGCCTTCAGGCGCTCCAGCGCCTCGCGGATCAAAGGCATCCGGTCGTTGCCGAAATACATGTCGGTCTTGTCGACATAGATGGTCGGCGAACCAAAACCGCCGCGCGCCATTACCTCATCCGTATTGGCCTTGAGCTGGTCCTTGATCGCCTGCTGGCCGATGCCCTCGAAGAATTTTACGTGGTCGATGCCAGCCTTCTTGCAGATTTCGGTCAGCACGGAATCCTGTGAGATGTCCTTGTCGCCACCCCAATAGGTCTCGAACACCGCGGTGGCAAACGGCACCATGTCCTGACCAAGCCAGATGCAGCCGCGCATCGCCTTGACGCTATTCACGGGAAACACAGTCGGCGGCATCTTGATCGCAAGCCCCGCAGAACTCGCCCAGTCGGCGAGGTCCTTCTTCATGTAGCGCGCCTTCAACGGCACCGGCGTCTCGCGCTGCGCGTAGACGCTCGGGTTCACGGTGTTGAAGATGCCGCCGACGAGGATCGGCCGCCAATTGATCTCGACGCCGAGCTCCTTGGCGAGCGGCTGGATATTGTGAAAGGCGAGATAGGTCCAGGGACTGGAGCAGTCGAAGAAGAATTCGATCATGGGGTTTCCTTTATTATCGTGTTTGCAGCGCTGTATTTTCACGTCACCCCTGAGGTGCCGTCGCGCAGCCGCGGCCTCGAAGGGTGGAGGGCCCTCGGCTTCGCATCCTTCGAGGCTCGCAAGAGCTCGCACCTCCAGCGATAACCGCGAAGCCGTTACGCAGGGATGACGATACCTACTTCCTCCCCGTCATCTCCTTCGCTTTCTGCCCGAACATATTCCGCCGCGCCTCCTCATCGAACGGCTCCTTCACGAACTTGCCGATCGCCAATCCTGCCTGCACCTGCGGCCGCGCGCGCACGTCAGCGTACCAGCGCTTGACGTTCGGATAGTCGTCGAGCGTAAAGCCCTGCGCCTTGTGCGTCATGGTCCAGGGGAAGCAGGCGATGTCGGCGATCGAGTAATCGCCGCCGACGTAGGCGCGTGTCTTGCCCAATTGGGTATCGAGCACGCGGTAGAGCCGCGCCGCCTCGTCGCGGTAGCGCTCGATCGCGTACGGGATTTTTTCCGCCGCATAGAGCGCGAAATGGCCGTGCTGGCCGAGCATGGGCCCCAGCCCACTCATCTGCCACATCAGCCATTCCATGACGCGGGAGCGCGCCCGCGTTTCCTTCGGCAGAAAGCGTCCGGTCTTGTCGGCGAGGTAGATCAGGATCGCGCCGGTCTCGAACACCGAAAACGGCCCCTTCCCGTCGGCGGGTTCATGGTCCACGATGGCCGGAATGCGGTTATTCGGGCTGATCGCCAGAAAGTCCGGCCTGAACTGCTCGCCGGCGCGGATATTGACCGGAATGACCTGATAGGGAAGCCCGAGTTCCTCCAGCATGATCGAGATTTTCCAGCCATTGGGCGTCGGCGCGTAGTGCAGGTCGATCATGGCTCCCCTAGCTGTCGATGCGGAAATATTCCCCGCGATGGCGACTTTCGTTGTTCTGTACCTCGATCATAAGACATGGCAGACAGGCGCTCAATCAGAACCGAGCGGGAGGCCCCTATGCTGTTTCCAACCACAATCGCAGGCTCTTTGCCCAAGCCGGAATGGCTGGCCGAGCCCAATACGCTGTGGGCCCCCTGGAAATCCGAGGGCGACGAGCTCGCCCGCGCCAAGCGCGACGCCACCATGCTGGCGGTGAAGCTGCAGGAGGATGCCGGCGTCGATATCGTCACCGAGGGCGAGCAGGCCCGCCAGCATTTCGTCCATGGCTTCCTAGAGAAGGTCGAGGGCATCGATTTCGCGCACAAGGTCGAGATGGGCATAAGGAAAGACCGCTACAAGGCGATGGTGCCGCAAGTGGTCGCGCCGCTGACGCTGAAGGGCCGCGTCCATGCCGATGAAGCCCGCGTCGCCCGCGCCCATACCACCCGCAAGCTGAAATTCACCCTGCCCGGCCCGATGACCATCGCCGACACGGTTGCCGACAAATATTACGGCGACAAGGTCAAGATGGCGTTTGCCTTCGCCGAACTGCTCAACAACGAGGCCAAGGCGCTGCAGGCCGACGGCGTCGACGTGATCCAGTTCGATGAGCCCGCTTTCAACGTCTTCATGGACGAGGTCTCCGACTGGGGCATCAAGGCGCTGGAGCGCGCCGCCGAAGGCCTGACCTGCACCACCGCCGTGCACATCTGCTACGGCTACGGCATCAAAGCCAATACCGACTGGAAGGAAACGCTGGGCAGCGAGTGGCGGCAATACGAGGATATCTTTCCGGCAATCGCCAAGAGCCCGATCCAGCAGGTCGCGATCGAGTGCCGCAATTCGAAAGTGCCGCTGGATTTACTGGCGCTTCTCCCTGGCAAGGTCGTCCAGGCCGGCGTGATCGACGTCGCCAGCGATACGGTGGAGACGGCCGAGGATGTCGTGAAGGTCATCGAGGCGGTGTCGAAATTCGTGCCGCTGAGCAACATCGTCGCGACCACGAATTGCGGCATGGCGCCGATGCGGCGGGATATTGCGGAGGCGAAGCTGGCGGCGCTGGGTGCGGGCGCGAAGCTGGCGCGGGAGAAGTTGGGCTGAAACGTTCCCGTCTGTTTCAGCCGTCATGGCCGGGCTTGTCCCGGCCATCTACGTCTTGGCTTCCGTTAGAAAAGGAAGTCGTGGATGCCCGGGACAAGCCCGGGCATGACGGAGGACAGAGCGGGGCTCAAACTTTCAATTCTCCGCACTCGGATGCAGCACCAGCCGATATCCGGCACTGAGCGCGCGCAGCGTTGAGGGCGGTGTCAGCAGCAGCGCGTTCTCGATCTTGCCATCCGCCTCGACATAGCCAGCCATCGACCATTGCATCGCCCTGCCCTGCACGATCAAGAAACTCTCCTCACCTGCCTGCACCATCGCGCCATCAGGCAATTGCGCAACCGGCATCGGAAGCGGATGGAGCCGCTTCTTCCCCCGGTCCAGCCGCTCGCGATGCAGCACGCCATCCATCTCCCGCGCGCGAATGTCCACCACGCCATTGCCCTCCTCCCACGCCGCTCGAAACCGGTTGGCATCGTCGCGGCGGCAAAAGAAACAGGGACGATGGCCGGCCGCGAATGCGGTCGCCTCGTCGAGAAAGAACAGCTCGGTCCAGCTTCGGGTGGCCATCACCTTGCGCCGCCAGCCGCGGAATTCGCAGACGCAGGTGATCCACGCCGGGCTCGACCAGCGCTTCTTCAGCAATGTCTTCGTCGCGGGCTCGTGGATGATGCCGCGATTGCCGGTGAACAGGCCGCGATGCGGGGTGGCGATGATGTCGCCGGTGGGCGTGACGCGGTTTTGAAGGGGCATGGGTTGGCTCAGTCGTTAGCCACGCCCCGTCACGGACGGATCGGCGGCTGGAACGACAGCGCAGTATCCCAGGGAAAATGAATCCAGGTATCCTGCGACACCTCGGTGATAAACGTATCAACCAGCGGCTTACCCTGCGGCTTGGCATAGACAGCCGCGAAATGCGCATCCGGCATCATCGAACGCACCAGCCGCCCGGTCTTGCCGGTGTCGACGAGGTCGTCGACGATCAGCAGCCCCTTGCCACTGCCGCCGCCGAGCTTTGCCACCTCAGTCGAAACGCCCTTGAGCGCCTGCAGGTCGCCCTGCCGGGTGTGGTCGTAGCTGGCAATGCAGACGGTATCGATGATGCGAATGCCGAGTTCGCGCGCCACGATGGCCGCCGGCACCAGCCCACCGCGGGTAATCGCAATGATGGCATGAAACGGGCCGACCTCGTTGAGCCGCCAGGTCAGCGCCCGGCAATCCCGGTGAAACTGGTCCCAGGAGACCGGAAAGGCTTTCTCCGGCGGCGGAGTGGCATTTTCGCGCGCCGTCATGAGCGCGCTCCAGAACGATTTGTCACCCTTGTTCTCCGTAACTTCGAAACCGGATCACTCGCGCCGCTACCGCGCGACGTTCAATCCCGCCAGCATCTCCTTCACCGCGGCCATCGCGGCGTTGAGTTTTTCCGGATCGCGCGAGCGGACGACGAGGTTGGTGTTCGGCTTCTTGTCCTCGTCCATGAACGGATAGCTGCCGATGATGGTGTCGGGATGGGCATTGGCAATCTCGCGCAGCGGCCCGCCGATGTCGCCTTCCCGCGCATTGGCGCGGACCGAGTCCGAGAGCATCCGCACACCCGACTTCAGCTTGGGCGCGACGATGTCCATCATCGCCTGCATGATCGAGGGGATGCCGGCCATCACGATGACATTGCCGAGCTTGAAGCCGGGAGCAAGGATGGTGGCGCTCTGGATCAGATCGGCGCCATCGGGCACCCGGGCCATGCGCAGCCGCGCCTCGTTCAGATCCTGTTCGGTCCAGCGTTCGCGGAAGCGCGCCACCACCTCGGGGTGATGGTCGATCCCGACACCGAACGCCTTGGCGACGCTGTCAGCGGTGATGTCGTCATGGGTCGGGCCGATACCGCCGGTCGTAAAGACGTAGTTGTAGCGATGCCGCAGTGCATCAAGGGCGGCGATGATGTCGGCTTCATCGTCGGCGACGACGCGGACCTCCTTGAGGTCGATCCCGATATTGGTCAGGTACTCGGCGATGAAGCCGATGTTCTTGTCCTTGGTCCGGCCGGACAGGATCTCGTCGCCAATGACCAGAATACCCGCCGTGACGATCTCGCTCATGACTTCTCCCCACCTGCCCCGTACCTTGCGCAAGCAACGCATTGAAGTCACGGGGGTTTGCTGCCGAAATAAGCACCCGGCAGCCTTTTTTCCGGGCAGCACGGCGGACTACCCATACCAAATGCCGCAAGCCAATGCATATCGCGCTGGCCCGGCCCTTGCTACCATCCCTTCAGGTCATGCACTGTGGCGCATGACTTGGGGGATATTCAGAATTTATGGCAGCTGCGTTCGATGAAATGAATGGTCCCGGCGGCGACCTCCGCCCGGCCTATCGGGAGCTCTCCCGTTGGCTGAAGGAGACGCCTCCGGACGCTCTGGAATATCGCCGGCAGGAGGCGGAACTGCTGTTCCGCCGGATCGGCATCACCTTCGCGGTCTATGGCGACGCCGAAGCCCAGGAGCGGCTGATCCCCTTCGACGTGATCCCGCGAATCATGTCGGCCAAGGAATGGGCCACGCTGGAAAAGGGCCTGAAGCAGCGGGTGCGCGCGCTCAACATGTTCCTGCGCGACATCTATCACGGCCGCGACATCCTGCGCGCCAACATCATCCCCGACGACCTGATCTTCCAGAACCCGGTGTTCCGGCCCGAGATGAACGGCCAGAGCGTGCCACACGACGTCTACGTGCACATCGCCGGGATCGACATCGTCCGGGTCGACGCCGATAATTTCATCGTGCTGGAGGACAATGCGCGGACGCCCTCGGGCGTGTCCTACATGCTGGAAAACCGCGAAATCATGATGCGGCTGTTTCCGGATCTGTTCGCCCGCCACCGCGTCGCACCGGTGGAGCGATATCCCGACGAACTGCTCTCGGCGTTACGCTCGGTGGCACCGATCTCGGCCTCGGCGGAGCCCACCGTCGCGCTGATGACGCCCGGCGTCTACAATTCCGCCTATTACGAACATTCCTTCCTGGCCGACAAACTGGGGATCGAGCTGGTCGAGGGCCGCGACCTCATCGTCAAGAACGACGAGGTGTTCATGCGCACCACCGAGGGGCTGAAGCGCGTCGACGTGATCTACCGTCGCGTCGACGACGATTTCCTCGACCCCCTCACCTTCCGCCCGGATTCGGCGCTCGGGGTGCCCGGCCTGATGTCGGCCTATGCGGCCGGCAATATCACGCTGGCGAACGCGGTCGGCACCGGGATCGCCGACGACAAGGCGATCTATTCCTACATGCCGGAGGTCGTAAAATTCTATCTCGGCGAAGAGCCGATCTTGAAGAACGTGCCGACCTGGCGCTGCCGCGAGCCGAAGGACCTGTCGTACGTGCTCGACAATCTCAGCGACCTCGTGGTGAAGGAAGTGCACGGCTCCGGCGGCTATGGCATGCTGATTGGACCTGCCGCGACGAAAGCAACCATCGAGGCGTTCCGCGACAAGCTCAAGCGCGAGCCCGAGGGTTTCATCGCCCAGCCGACGCTGGCGCTGTCGACCTGCCCGACCTGCACCGCGTCGGGCCTCGCGCCGCGCCATGTCGATTTGCGGCCGTTCGTGCTGACGGGGAGCAGGCACGTCACCATCGTGCCGGGCGGGCTGACGCGGGTGGCACTGAAGGAAGGCTCGCTGGTGGTCAATTCGAGCCAGGGCGGCGGCACCAAGGACACCTGGATACTGGACGAATAGAGAGCGAAATTTTCGTATGCTGTCGCGCACTGCCGAAAACCTCTACTGGCTGGCCCGCTACGTCGAACGTGCCGAATATATCGCGCGCACCATCGACGCGACCTTGCGCGTCACAGCACTTCCCGCCGCCTATATCGGCAAGACCAACGAGTGGGAATCGGCGCTGCTGACCGCCGGCGTCAGCGCGAGCTTCTACGAGGCCTATCAGGAAGCCAACGAGCAGAACGTCGTCGAGTACCTCGCGTTTTCCCCCTCCAATCCCTCCTCGATCAAGAACTGCATCGAGGCAGCGCGGCTCAATTCGCGTTCGGTGCGCACCGCACTGACGTCAGAGATGTGGGACACCATCAACTCGGCCTGGATCGAATTGCAGGAGGTCTGGGGCAAAGGCACCTCCAGCCGTGAGGAACTGGCGCGGTTCCTCCGCTTCGTGCAGGAGACCTCGCTGCGGTTCGACGGTTCGGCCTACCGGACCATGCTGCGCAACGACGCCTACTGGTTCTCCCGCCTCGGCCTGCACCTGGAGCGCGCCGACAACACCGCCCGCATTCTCGACGTGAAGTACCACGTGCTGCTGCCCGAGGAGGAACATGTCGGCGGCCCGCTGGACTATTACCAGTGGACCTCGATCCTGCGCTCGGTGTCGGCGCTGACCGCCTATCACTGGGTCTATCGCGAGACGCTGAAACCCTGGTTGATTGCCGACCTTTTGATCCTGAACGACACCCTGCCGCGTTCGCTGGCGAGCTGTTACAGCAACCTCGTGCGCAATCTCGACCAGATCGGCGTCGCCTATGGCCGCCAGGGCGCCTCCCAGCGCCACGCCCGCGGCGTCCGCAACCGGCTTGAACACAGCCATATGGACGATATCTTTCAGCACGGCGTCCATGAGTTCATCCAGGAATTCATCTCGGACAATGCGCGCCTCGGTGAGATCATCACCCGGCAGTATTTGATTTAGAGATTTCGGACGAAACGCAACCAAACGCCATCAAAGCCGGGCTTGTCCCGGCCATCCACGTCTTGCTATGCCAACCGGTGGACGTGGATGCCCGGGACATCTAGCGCGAAGACGCGCTTCGCGCTACTGCCCGGGCATGACGGTCAGGACCTCAACTGGTTTAGCCCAATGCGCCTGCGAATTGCCCATTCCACCAGCTATCGCTACGAGCCACCGGCCTCGGGCGTGATCCAGATTTTGCGCATGACGCCCGGCAGCCATGACGGGCAATATGTCGCCGAATGGCAGATCGACGTCTCCACGGACTCCCGGCTCGACATGCACCAGGACGCATTCGGCAACGTCACGCATGTGCTCACCCACGGCGCGATCGCCGACCTCACCATCCGTGTCGAAGGCCTGATCGAGACCCACGATACCGGCGGCGTGCTGCGCGGCACCGACGAGCGCTTTCCGCCGAGCCTGTTCCTGCGCCAGACCGCGCTGACCGAGGTCAATCCGGCGATGGCGACGTTTGCCCGCGAGATGCGCTCGGAATCCGATGGCGACGTGCTCGGCTTCCTGCACGCGCTGATGGTGCAGATCAACGAGCATATGACCTTCGACGAGGACCCCACCAACTCAGGCACGTCGGCGGCGGAAGCTTTCGCGCTCAAGCGCGGCGTCTGCCAGGACTACGCCCACATCTTCATCGCCTGCGCCCGCTCGGGCGGCGTGCCGGCGCGCTTCGTCTCCGGACACTTCCTGCGCTCCGACGGCACCGTGCACCAGCAGGCCGGCCACGCATGGACGGAAGCCTATGTGCCTGATCTCGGCTGGGTCGGCTTCGATGCCGCCAACGGCATCTGCACCACCGATGCCCATGCCCGTGTCGCGATCGGGCTGGACTATCTCGGCGCCGCGCCGGTGCGCGGCACGCGCTATGGCGGCGGTGCGGAGACGCTGACGGTGGCGGTCAAGGTCGATCGGGCCGGACGATCGGGACAGTGGCAGAGCCAGTCGCAGTAAGCTTGTACCGTCATTGCAAGGACTCGTAGGGTGGGCAAAGCGAAGCGTGCCCACCATTAAACATTGAGATCGTGGAGATATGGTGGGCACGGCGCGATGCGCCTTTGCCCACCCTACGATTCCGTTACTTATCCAGCCATACATCCTCGAACCGCAAATTGTTGTACTGGCTGTTGTCATGCGGCCGAAAGTTCTTCACGTGGGGTTGCCAGCAATTGCCGGCCGATGAGTGCAGGATGATCGGCCGCGCAGCATCCTCGACCAATAGCCGCTCGATATCCCAGACCATCTTCCTGCGTTTTTCCTTGTCGAGCTCGCTCGATTGCGCGGCCAGCAGCCGGTCAACCTCGGCATTGCAATACTGCGTGTAGTTGCGCTCCGACTTGCAGGAATAGTTCTCGACGATGTTGCCGTCGGGATCGTCGACGCTGACGCCGGTGACGTTCAGTCCGATCGTGTAATCTTTTTTGGCCAGCCGCGCGTACCAGCGCGGCGTATCGAGAATGTCGAGTTCGCTCGTGATGTGGATCTTCTTGAGCTGGTCAGTCAGGATCACGGCGGGATCGCGATAGGTCGGCAGGTTTCGGGTCTGGATCTTGATCTGCAGCGGTTTGGCGTCGCTGTAGCCGAGCTTCTGCATGATCGACTGCGCCTCGGCGATGTTCTTTTCGGTATCCGGACCGTAGCCGGTCAGCGAAGTTACCATTTCCGGCGGCATACCCCATTCGCCTTCGGGCTTGGCAAGCATCGCCCCGCCCATCCGCGCCATCCCCTCCATCAGGATGGTGTTGAAGGGCTTGCGGTCCAGCGCCAGCGACATCGCCTTTCGGATATCCGGATTGTCGAAAGGCGGATTGACGCGGTTGACCATCAGATTGATCTGGGTTCCCGTGGCCGTCATCTCGCAGATCGCGTTCGGCGCGCGTGCCTTGATGTCCTTCATCAGGGGAACGCTGACGTCGGAGGGAAAAGTGATGTCGTAGTCACCGGTGGCGAACGCCAGCATGCGCGTGGCGCGGCTGTCGATCATCCGGAACGTGATCTCGTCCAGATACGGACGATCCTTCTTCCAGTAATCGGAATTGCGCACCAGACGCACCGACTCACCGCGCTTGAACTCGACGAATTTGAAAGGGCCGGTGCCGACGGGCTTGGTGCGCATCACCTGCTGCGGCACATGACAGGGATAGACCGGCGAAAACGCGCTCGCCAGGAGCACCGGCAGGCTGGGCTGCGGCTCGCTCAGTTCGAACGTCGCCTCGTAATCGCCGTTGATGCTGACATCCTGCAGCTTCGTGTACCAGACTTTTCGCGGATTGCGCTTGAAGTCCTGGGTCTCGGTCTTGCCGATCAGCATCCGCCAGGTGCACTGCACGTCCTTGGCCGTGAACGGCTGGCCGTCGTGCCATTTCACGCCCTGCCGCAGCTTGAAGGTCAGCTTGGTGTTGGTGGAATCCCACGACCAGCTTTCGGCCAGATCAGGAATGACAGTGTCGATGCTCTCATGAACCCTGGCGGGATCGAACACGACGAGATTGTTGAAGATCGCCGCGAACGGCGTCACCGAGGCGATCGTCGCTTCCTCATGCAGCGAGGTCGAGGGCGGATTGTCGTTGTGGTAGAGCCTGAGCGTGCCGCCCTTTTTCTGCGCGGCGGCGGGACTTGCAGCGAAAAGTGCGGTGCCGAGAAGCACCATGAGGTTCCAGGCGCGCATTCAGCCTCCCAATGTATTTTCTTTTCTTGTAGCTATGGGTGGTCGCAACGTAACGCAGCCGATGCCGGCCGGCGACACTATCTTTGCATACCCCGTTCCCGGAAAAGTTGCACCGCGATCGGGCTGCCCTGATCTTCGAGAACTCGCCCATCGGGTGGGCCAACCGCACCCCGGCGGATATTCGCCGGCGTGAGACGCCATGCCGCCTCGGGCAAGGCGGGTTTTAGTCGCCGGCGCATGCCGCGCCACGGGAATTGGGGTTGGATGCCCCCCTGAAATTGGCTACTAGTTTGGCCGCCAAAGGTATCGGGCGCGTTCGGGGACTTGGAATGACCTATTGCTGCGGAATTCTGGTTCGGGACGGTCTCGTCATGATTGCGGATACCCGCACCAATGCCGGGCTCGATAACGTCTCGACCTTCCGCAAGCTGCACGTCTTCTCAAAACCCGGCGAGCGCATCATGGCGATTGCCAGCGCCGGCAACCTGGCGATCAGCCAGTCAGTGCTGTCGACATTGACCGAGGGCATCGAAGACCCCAACACCGGCGAGATCGAGACGCTGATGAACGCGCCGACCATGTTCCAGGCGGCGCAGCGCATCGGGCGGGCGATCCGCCTGGTCCATGCCACCGAAGGCCCGGCGCTGCGATCCGAAGACGTCAGCTTCGACGTCTCCTTCCTGTTCGGCGGACAGATCAAGGGCTCGCGGATGCGGCTGTTCATGGTCTACACCGCCGGCAATTTCATCGAATGCACCACCGACACGCCCTATTTGCAGATCGGCGAGCACAAATATGGCAAGCCGGTGCTGGACCGCGCGATGCATTACGACGTCGAACTGTATGAGGCGCTGAAGACCGGGTTGATCTCGATGGATTCGACCATGCGCTCCAACCTCGGCGTCGGCCTGCCGATCGACGTGCTGGTAGTGCGGACAGATGCCTGCGAGGCCGATCTCAACCACCGCATCGAGGCGGGCGAGCCCTATTTCCACGATCTGCGTTCCCGCTGGTCGGCGGCACTGCGGGCGGCGCATCAGAATATTCCAAGACCACCCTACAAATCCGAAACAGAAACAAAAAACTGAAGGCGAGGAAACAATGGCCGACGCAACAAACAAGATCGCAATCGTGACCGGTGCCGGCACCGGCGTCGGGCGCGCCGCTTCGCTCGCGCTGATGAATGCCGGCTTCACCGTGGTGCTGGCCGGGCGCCGCATGGAGATGCTGGAAGAAACCAAGAAGCTCGGCGACAATGTCGGCAAGAGCCTGTGCGTGTCCGCCGACATGACTGATCCCGGCTCGATCGCGGCGCTGTTCGCCAAGGTGAAGGATACCTATGGCCGGCTCGACGTTCTCTTCAACAACGCCGGCATGGGCGCGCCGCCGGTGAATTTCGAGGATCTCAGCCTCGAACAGTGGCAGGCGGTGGTGAACACCAACCTCACCGGTCCCTTCCTGTGCACGCAGCACGCCTTCCGCATCATGAAGGATCAGAACCCGCGCGGCGGCCGCATCATCAACAACGGCTCGATCTCGGCGCACGCGCCACGGCCGTTCTCGGCGGCCTACACGTCGACCAAGCACGCGATCACCGGTCTCACCAAAGCCTCCAATCTCGACGGCCGCATGTACGATATCGCGGTCGGCCAGGTCGACATCGGCAATGCCGCGACGCCAATGACCGACCGCATGGTCGCCGGCCCCGGTGTGATGCAGCCCGATGGCACGATGAAACAGGAACCGCGCATGGACGCGAAGGCGGTCGGCGACGCCGTCGCCTACATGGCCGGCCTGCCGTTGGATGCCAACGTGCTGTTCATGACGGTGATGGCGAGCAAGATGCCGTTTGTCGGGCGGGGGTAGACAAACCCACCGGCGTCGTCCCCGCGAACGCGGGGACCCATACTCCGCGGCGCGGATTGGGTTACGAGACGTCTACCGTTCGTGTTCACACGAGATATCACGCGGTATGGGTCCCTGCGTTCGCAGGGACGACATGCTAAGACATCGTAGCGCAACCCCTACTCCAGCCGCTCCACCTTCCGCAGCGCCGGGAACAGCTTCATCCACAGCAGCGCGATCGCGATCGTACCGACGCCGCCGAGTACGGCGGCCGGCACGACGCCGAACAGCGCCGCGGTGACGCCGCTTTCGAACTGACCGAGCTGGTTTGAGGCATTGATGAAGAGGAAATTGACCGCGCCGACCCGGCCGCGCATCTCGTCGGGCGTCGAAAGCTGCACCAGCGAAAAACGGATCACCACGCTGATCGTGTCCGCCGCGCCCAGTACCGCCAGCGCCAGCACCGACAGCCACATCCACTGCGAGAGAGCGAACACGACCGTCGCCGCGCCGAACACGATCACGGCCTGAAACATCCGTAATCCGATATGTCGGTTGATAACGTAGCGCGCCAGCACGATCGTCATCAGCAGCGCGCCGACCGCGGGCGCGGCACGCAGGATGCCGAGACCCAGCGGGCCGGTTTCAAGAATGTCGCGCGCATAGATCGGCAGCAACGCCGTGACGCCGCCGAGCAGCACGGCGAACATATCGAGCGAGATGGTGCCGAGGATCGCCGGGTTGCTGCGGATGAAGCGCACGCCGGCGAACACATCGTCGGCGATCGCATCCGGTTTCGAAAGCTCCTGCTTCGTGATGTGGATGAAGCCGGTCAGAACCGCGCCCACCAGCCAGAAGGCGACGATGACGAAATAAGGCAGGCTTGGCGCGAACACATAAGCCAGCCCGCCGAGCGCAGGTCCCGTGATGGTCGCGACCTGGGCTGCGCCGGAGGAGATCGCAGTCGCGCGCTGCACCGAACCTTTGGGGGCGATCAGCGGCAGAAGCGCGGCCGTGGCCGGGCTCTCGAAGGCGCCGGCGATCCCGATCACGAACGTAGCGATGAATATCTGTACGTCGGTGAGCCAGCCGCCAAAGGTGGAGACCGCCAGGAACAGCGCGGTCGCCGCTTCCGCGAGCTGGCAGAGCTGCACCACGCGCTTGCGCTCGAACCGGTCGGCGGCATGGCCGGCCACGAAAACGAGCAGCGCTGTGGGCAGGAATTGCACCAGCCCGACCATGCCGAGCTGAAAAGCGCTGCCGGTGATGTCGTAGATCTGCCAGCCGATCGCAACGGCGGCGATCTGGCTGGCGAAGCGCGAAAGGCTTCGCGACAACAGGAAGAACAGGAACGGCCCGTGCCTGAGCAGGTCGCGGGCGCCCACCGGCATCGTCGAGGACATGGAGAGACGGGGTGGCTGAGCGGGATGCAGATGTCAACGTGCAGACCCGCAACACGGCATTGCGCGGCCGCGCGGCGCTGGCATAATCGCACCGGGGTTGGCGGGGGATTCATGCTGCAACTGCAATCGGCGTTCGGCGTGCTGGCATTGCTGGCGATTGCGTGGGCGCTCAGTGATAACCGCCGCGCGGTCTCGTTGCGGCAAATGGCAGTCGGGCTTGCGGTCACCGTCGTCACGGCGCTGGTGCTGCTCAAGCTGCCGCCGGTCGCGAAGGCGTTCGGCGCCATCAACGACGCCGTCAACACGATCTCGGCGGCGACGCGTGCCGGCACTTCCTTCGTGTTCGGATATCTCGGCGGCGGCGCCCTGCCCTTCGACCTCAAGGCGCCGGGCGCGGATTTCATCCTGGCATTTCAGGCGCTTCCGATCGTGCTCGTCATGAGCGTTCTGACGACGCTGCTGTTCTATTGGCGCATCCTGCCGCCGATCGTGCGCAGCATGGCGTGGCTGCTGGAGCGCACGCTTGGTGTCGGCGGCGCGGTGGGCCTGTCCACCGCGGCGAATATCTTCCTCGGCATGGTCGAGGCGCCGCTGTTCATCCGCCCTTATCTCGCGCAACTCACCCGCAGCGAATTGTTTCTGGTGATGACCGGCGGCATGGCCGGCATCGCCGGCACCGTGCTGGTGCTCTACGCCACCTTCCTCGCACCGCTGATTCCGGACGCGGCGGCGCATTTTGTCATTGCCTCCGTGCTGAGCGCGCCAGCGGCAATCCTGATCAGCCTGATCATGGTGCCGGAGACTTCGGACAAGCGCACGGGTGGATCATTGGAAGATCCCGACATGCACGCCTCCTCCACGATGGACGCCATCGCCAAGGGCACCACGGCCGGGCTCGAATTGCTGCTCAACATCATCGCGATGCTGCTGGTGCTGGTCGCGCTGGTTTACCTCGTCAATGCCGTCCTCGGGCTGTTGCCCGAGATCGGCGGCGCCAAAATTTCGCTGCAGCGCCTGCTTGGCTACCTGATGGCGCCGGTGTGCTGGCTGATGGGCCTGCCCTGGTCGCAGGCCGTCACGGCAGGCAGCCTGATGGGCACCAAGACCGTGCTCAACGAATTGATCGCCTATCTCGACCTGTCAAAACTCGGCACTGATACACTCGACCCGCGCTCGCGGCTGATCATGCTCTACGCGATGTGCGGCTTTGCCAATTTCGCCAGCCTCGGCATCATGATTGGCGGCCTCGGCACCATGGCCCCGGAGCGGCGCGAGGAGATCAATGCGCTCGGATTGAAGTCGATCGTCTCGGGCACACTGACGACGTGTTTGATGGGGGCGATCGTGGGGGTGTTGACGTAAGGTCGTCAACTCGTAGCCCGGATGGAGCGAAGCGCAATCCGGGATCAGTTCGTTAGCTTGCGAGAGCGGCCCCGGCTTTCGCGGAGCCTGTCATCGGGCGCGCATTCGCGCGACCCGTTGGCTTCATCCGTGCTACAAGATCAGCTCGCCAACTCCACCGTTTTGAACTCCGCCGGCAAGATCACTTCCAGCAATTCGACGTCGTCGGAATAATCCATGATCAGATGCTTGATGCGCGGCGGCTGCGTCCAGGCGCTGCCTTCCTTCATCAGCGTCTCGCCCTGGCCTTCCATGTAGGTCTTCACCCAGCCCTTGAGCACGTAGACCATCTGGAATTCGACGTCGTGGTAATGCAGCTTTGAAACTTCCGCCGGATTGCAGGGCCCCTGCAGGCGGATCACATGCGCCTGCGCCAGGCCGTGGGTCGCCTCCGCAATGCCGAGGTCGCGGTAATGCGCGTAAGTGCGCAGACCGTCGGCCTTGAAATCTTCTTCGCGGTGATGGCTGATGGCGATGCGCTGCTTCGGTCGCGCCTTCTTGGCCGGCTTGGGCTTGGCCGCTGCAACGCCCCTCGCCTTGGATTTGACTGTCTTGCGGGCCGAAGACTTGGCTGCCGTCTTGTGGCCCGACCATTTTTTCTTCACGGCGGTCTGCGCCGCGGGACGTGATGCCGCCTTCTGCTTGGCCATGGATTCCTCCCTTTTTTGTTTGTCGCGGGAGGCTAACACGAATTCAATTTCGTAGGGTGGGCAAAGGCGCGCTTCGCGCCGTGCCCACCATCAAGCGCGAGATCGAAATTGGCAGGGTGGGCACGCTTCGCTCTGCCCACCCTACGGCGCCAGCGTTGGCCTCAATGCAGCCTGAACACGCCATCCACCGCGCGCAGTTCGGCTGGCTTGATCAGCCTGGAATGCGCGACGGTGACGGAGAACAGCGGGCCATCGAGCTTTTCCTGCCAGAAGGCGAGGAAGTCCTGGAGCGCCGGAAATTTCGGGCAGAGATCGTAGTTCTGCCAGACATAGGTCTGCAGCAATGAGGGGTGATCCGGCATCCGATACAGGATTTGCGCCGTCGTCAGCCCGTAACCCAGCACCTGCTTCCGGAAGTCTTCGGAAGCAACTCCAACCCGCGAGACCATGCCAAACCTCCATTGCTGGAAGCGCATTTCACGTGGTGGCCACACACCGAGCCACCCCGGCGGAGATGCGCTCACATGAGAGAAATGTGACGCACGATACCAACCCATCACAAGCCTAAATGTTTAATGAATTGTTGAAAATTCACGCGTTAGCAGCAGCTTACCGCACCTGCTAATACGGGGTCCGCGACCCCGTCCGCCGAATTAATCATGATTAACGAAATTGGCAGGCGTCATATTTGAGTGCCAATTTTTCTGCTAGAAGCCCTTGTCCCCCGAACAAGACTGGCCTAAATCAGCCGCAGCCGTGTTGGCACTCGCCTGCCCGGACTGCCAAAATTTCCAATTCTGACAACATCTTCAGAAACTTAGGAGGACTGCATGAAATTCCGTCCGCTTCACGACCGCGTCGTGGTCAAGCGCATCGACGCCGAAGAGAAGACTGCTGGCGGCATCATCATTCCGGACAGTGCCAAGGAAAAGCCCTCGCAGGGCGAAATCACCGCCGTGGGCCCGGGTGGCCGCGACGAAGCCGGCAAGCTGATCCCGATCGACCTCAAGGTCGGCGACCGCGTGCTGTTCGGCAAATGGTCGGGCACCGAGGTCAAGATCGACGGTGAAGATCTCCTGATCATGAAGGAGAGCGACATCATGGGCGTACTCGACGTCCCCGCCTCCAAGAAGAAGGCTGCCTAAGCCACCGCCTGCAACGCTCACCCTGAGGAGCGCCCGCGAGGCGCCTCCCCGACAGGGTGAGATCCAGCATCAACTCAGGGATACCAAATATGTCAGCTAAAGAAGTCAAATTCGGCGTAGATGCTCGCGACCGCATGCTGCGCGGCGTCGACATCCTCGCCAATGCCGTCAAGGTCACGCTCGGCCCCAAGGGCCGCAACGTCGTGCTCGACAAGTCGTTCGGCGCTCCCCGCATCACCAAGGACGGCGTCACTGTCGCCAAGGAGATCGAGCTTGAGGACAAGTTCGAGAACATGGGCGCGCAGATGGTGCGCGAAGTCGCCTCCAAGTCCGCGGACGCTGCCGGCGACGGCACCACCACCGCGACCGTTCTGGCGGCTGCGATCGTCCGTGAAGGCGCCAAGTCGGTTGCCGCCGGCATGAACCCGATGGATCTGAAGCGCGGTATCGACCTGGCTGTGGAAGCCGTGGTCGCCGACCTCGTCAAGAACTCCAAGAAGGTCACCTCGAACGAGGAAATCGCTCAGGTCGGCACCATCTCCGCCAACGGCGACGCCGAGATCGGCAAGTTCCTGGCTGACGCCATGAAGAAGGTCGGCAACGAGGGCGTCATCACGGTGGAAGAAGCCAAGTCGCTCGAGACCGAACTCGACGTCGTCGAGGGCATGCAGTTCGACCGCGGCTACATCTCGCCCTACTTCGTCACCAACGCCGACAAGATGCGCGTTGAAATGGACGACGCCTACATCCTGATCAACGAGAAGAAGCTCTCCTCGCTGAACGAGCTGCTGCCGCTGCTCGAAGCCGTGGTGCAGACCGGCAAGCCGCTGGTCATCGTCGCGGAAGACGTCGAAGGCGAAGCTCTCGCCACCCTCGTCGTCAACCGTCTGCGTGGCGGCCTCAAGGTTGCTGCCGTCAAGGCTCCGGGCTTCGGCGATCGCCGCAAGGCCATGCTGCAGGACATCGCCGTTCTGACTGGCGGTCAGGCGATCTCGGAAGATCTCGGCATCAAGCTCGAAAACGTGACCCTGCAGATGCTCGGCCGCGCCAAGAAGGTGATGATCGACAAGGAAAACACCACCATCGTCAACGGCGCCGGCAAGAAGGCCGATATCGAGGCGCGCGTCCAGCAGATCAAGGCGCAGATCGAGGAAACCACCTCGGACTACGACCGCGAGAAGCTGCAGGAGCGCCTGGCCAAGCTCGCGGGCGGCGTCGCCGTGATCCGCGTTGGCGGCGCGACCGAAGTCGAGGTGAAGGAGCGCAAGGACCGCGTGGATGACGCGATGCATGCGACCCGTGCGGCGGTTGAAGAAGGCATCGTGCCGGGCGGCGGCGTCGCTCTGCTCCGCGCCTCCGAGCAGCTCAAGCGCATCAAGACCCAGAACGACGACCAGAAGACCGGCGTCGAGATCGTGCGCAAGGCGCTGTCCGCGCCGGCCCGCCAGATCGCGATCAACGCCGGTGAAGACGGCTCCGTCATCGTCGGCAAGATCCTCGAGAAGGAGCAGTACAATTACGGCTTCGACTCGCAGACCGGCGAATACGGCAATTTGGTCACCAAGGGCATCATCGACCCGACCAAGGTGGTTCGTGCGGCGATCCAGAACGCGGCGTCGGTCGCGGCTCTCCTGATCACCACCGAAGCCATGATCGCCGAACTGCCGAAGAAGAACGCCGGCGGCGGCGGCGGGATGCCTCCGGGCGGCGGCATGGGCGGCATGGACTTCTGATCCAGCCACTCAAGGCGTTACTCAAGGAATGCAAAACCCCGGCAGCGATGCCGGGGTTTTTGTTTGAGCAGACGGTGCGGACGACCGCTACTGCGCAGTGAACGCCGACGCCCGTTGCGACGTCACGCTGAAAAATTCGCAACGTCACGCTGACGAAAAGGCTTCACGCTCGCGCAGGATATCCCTGTTATGCACACCACTCCGCAAATATACGATGGTGTATGTTGACAATTTCAAAAAAAATTTGCGCGAGAGTCGCAAACCGAACCGACAGTCCGGCTTTTCGTGGGGCAAAGTAACGTTGGGGCTGGTCAAGGCTCATCCAAAATCTGATCGGAACACGGAGCGCGAGCTCTCGTGACGCTGGCGAGCGTCGCGGGGAATGCTTTCGCCTGAGAAGGACAATCGTGCCGTGAGTGAAAGCGAAGTGAAAATCACGCTGAACGCGACAAGTGAGCCTATCAGGAAATACTTCACCAAGGTTTTTCATCGAGCCGGCGAACAAAGCTGCGCTCAACGTCCAAGGTTCGTTTGAGGAGGGATCCGGCCGGTAGGAATAAGCCCAGTAGCGAGCATGAGCCCCACTGCCCAATGCTCGATCAGACAAGGTGCGCGATGCCCCCCAAGTAACCCGCACCGACAAGGCGAACTCCAACCGGCCGGTGCTTTTCAGCAAGAGACAAATAAGAAAGCAATTTCCAGGGAGGCGACATGGGTATGGTCATGGTCAAGTGTCCGCAAACCGGGCACGCGATTCCCACCGGCATCAAGACTGATCGTGAGAGCTTTGCGCGAAGCGCGGTGTTTTTCTCGCGCACCCGTTGTCCGATTTGCCGCGCCGATCACGCCTGGTTCGCGCGGGAAGCCTGGGTCGACGAGCCGAGCATCCGGGTCCGGCACCGCAGCGAGGCCTCGCTAGCGTAGGCGTCGACACGGATCAGGCTGTCATCGCGATGGGGGGACACCATGGCGCGAATGCAAATATCGACTGAAACGTCCACCTGGTTGCTGCAGGCCAAGGACTTTCTTTACGAGGCACGACGGCTGAAGCCGGGTCCTGAGCGCAATGATCTGCGCCAGACGGCGAAGGTGCTGCGAGAGATTGCGAGGCTCGAGGCGGCATCCGAGCAAGCACCCGGCCGAAATTGGCGGCAGAGAAACGGATCGGGCGGAGAATCCGCTGTTTGAAGGTTTTTCCGGGAATGCCGCAGCGGCAAGTCGCGATGCGGAAGATCGAGCGGTTGCGCGGAAACGCGCTCACATGGCACCGCCCGATTTGATTCCTGGAATGCGTCGGTCTTCGGGCGGAGCCGCCGCGCGAGATCGGGCCGATTTCGTCGCGAACATCTCCTCGACTTCGAGATGCATGACGTTGTGGCATTCGCACGCTGCCGCCGCGAGCCGCGCCGGGTCGATCTCGATCAGGCCTCGTCGATCGGACCTGATCGCTCCACCCGCGCGCAGCTTGCGCATCAGGAGCGTCACGGTCGTACGTCGCACACCGAGGATCTGCGAGAGCGCCTGCTGGGTGAGCGGGAGCACATCATGGTCGACGCGGTCGCGAAGCTGAAGCAACCAGCGAGCCATGCGCGCTTCGACCGGGTGAAGCGCGTTGCAGGCCGAACCGAGCTGAAGTTGCTTCAGCATCGCCTTGACGTGAATCTGGACCGCGTGCCGTATCGCTGGGCTCCGGGTGAAAGCGGTGTGAAATCGCGATGCGGGTATCCGGGCGGCGGTGCCGGCGGCACGAACGACCGCGGTATTGTCTGCAGACGACGGCCCGAGCACCGAAAGAATACCTACCGCCCCTTCGCGCCCGACTGCGGCGATGGCAACCGTATGCCCGTCCGCCATGTCGATCATCAGCGAGATGGCGCCGCTATGAGGGAAGAAGACGTACTCGATCGCGTCACCCGCCCGCGAGATGACCGCGTCCTGATCAAGCGCAACCATCTCAAGCTCGGGCCTCAGCAGGTCAAGGTCCGATGCCGGCAATGCTGCAAGAAGGCGATTACCCATTCCCGCAGGAGGCGTCACTGCGGGGAACCCGCGGTGAAAGGTCCGCGACCATCGCCATTTGGAGTGTCCCGGAACGGCGGCCTGAACATGAGCTTAAATCTGCTTTCTCTATGCACACTCACTCAAACAAACTCTCAACTCTAACAAATAAACTTCAAACGCTCGGGCGCGAGGCTGCCTGCTCGCGCTCTCAAGGAGTTAGATGCAAATGGGCGTCCGGACGCAACCGTAAAATACGCATGGGTAACACCGTAAGCTTACGGGGCCGTGCGGTTCCAATTCCGGCGCACGGCAAGCCGACTAGCGTTTGAAATGGCGGCCTTTGCTTCTCAATGAGCAGCCACGGCGAGATCCGCGTCGGACGTTGCGGGCCGGCGTTGTAATGCAGCCACTGGTGTCACGCTATTGCACCACCGTGCCGATCCGCCCGTGACGAATGGCGGGCTGCGCGCCGTTGCCACCGGCATCGATGGAAAGGCAAATCATGCCCACGCGACCGATGACATTCTCCAGCGGAATATATCCGGCTGTCGCTAGAGTTGTCGCGGTTATCGCCGAGCACGAACGGGTGGCCGGCCGGGACGGTGAGAAGACATTGGTACTGTCGTAGAAACCCTTATCGACACAGCTGCACGATGCCTGAAAACAAAAAATGAAGGGCCGCCCATGGGCGACCCTTCCTGTTATGCGTTCTCCGCGGGCTTCAAGCGGACCAGCTTTGTGAGCAGCGCGTCGAGGCCCTGCCCGTCACCCGCATGCAGGTCGATCCGGCCGACCTTCTCCACCAGCCGCTCCAGCGACTCCAGCTCCTTAAGCCGCAGCAGCAGAGGGTTCTCCTCCATCAGCCTGGCGGTGTTCAGAAGAGACCGCGTCGCCGCCGTCTCTTCCTGCCGGCGGATCAGGTTCGCCTTCGCGACCCGCTCCGCCTCCACCACCTTGTTGACGAGTTCGCGGATCTCGCCGGGCAGGATCACGTCCTTCACGCCGAGTTCGGAGACCTCGACACCGCTATCGGCGATGCGCGCACGTACGTAGTCGCGCAGCTCCGCGTCCAGCGCAGCCTTCGCCGACAGCACCTCGTCGAGCGTGCGGCCGGCAACCGCTTCGCGGATCGCGAACTGCACCAGGCGGTACAGCCACGCATCCACGTCGGGCACAGCCGCAACCACGCGCTCGGGGTCGACGATCCGTCGGAATGCCGTCAGGGTCACACGCAGCGCGATGCGATCCCTGGTCAGCATTTCCTGCGCGGTGATCTCGACCGCCTGGGGACGCAGATCGAGGCGCTTCACCTCGATCTTGCGGCCGGCGATCCAGAAGGCGTGCCGACCGGGCGCGAGCCGCTCCACCAGCCGGCCCTCGACGTAGAGCAGACCGGCCTCGTGGTTCTCGACCACCGCTTCCGTCACGATGGTAGGACGGTTGCGCTCGATCATCGCCAGGTGACGCGCGGTCACGCGGGGATCGCTGGCCACGTCGATGCGCTCGACATCGATCGAGGTTGCGACCTTCCAGTAGACGCGCGCCTGCCAGGGCGTCATCAGGTGCACGGGACGACCGTCAAGGCTGACGATGGCGATCTCGTTCGCCTTCGTCTCCACCGCCTCGAACAGCTCCGTGGCCAGATCGGGCCGCGCGGCCTTCAGCACCGCGTAACGCTCCGGGGGGAATTCGGTGCGAACGACGTTGAAGATCTCCGCCGTCAACTGACGCCTGAAATCGAGCAGCCGGTGACGACCGGGTTCGAGCACGCGCTCGAGCCTGCCGTTACGCGTCAGCAACGCGCGCTCGCCATCCTTCACCGTCAGCGTCTTCATCAGCAAATGCCAGGTCATGGCACGCCTCCATAGGTTTGCCCTCCGGCCCTCGCGGGGTCGGAAAGCGGGTTTCGTTTTGCAAAGGACGTGGGGACGCGGACGACGCTTCCTGAAAGCTCGGCGGGCCAGGTTTGAGCTTGCGCGATGGCGGGCGCACGCGCTCGATCGCTCGACGAGTGTCGAGCGGTCAAGCGTTGCCACCCGGCATCAACGCAAGCGGTATCCACCGCGGCGCAAAGCCGGTCTCACAGTGTCTAGGTTCGGACGAAAAGCCTTGCGGCAATACGGCCGGACTGCGACTGAAGCGCGCGTCCGGTCCCCTTCAATGGGAATCAGCTTTTTAGGCTGAACCGGAGCGGAGCGGGATTCGAACCCACGACCCGATGATTATGATTCATCTGCTCTACCCAACTGAGCTATCCTTTGTGGTGCCATAGACCGGAATCGAACCGGCGACCTTCGGGTCACCCCGACGCTCTACCGCTGAGCTACTATCGCGTCTTCACCTGGCGGAACACGAAACCGGAGACCGGCCCGCGCCAGTCGGGGTCACAACGAGCCCGAACACATGGCCAAGCGAAGGAGCGGGTCAATAGACGAAACATCTTTCAGTTGCAAGAGCGCTGAAGGGATTTTTTCAAGATCGAGCAGACGCTGTGTCGTCATCGTCACAGCGTTGACCACTTCGTAGCTTCGTAGGGTGGGCAAGGAGCGTCAGCGACATGCCCACCATCCATCGTCGAGCGCGCTTCGAAATGGTGGGCACGCTGTCGCTTTGCCCACCCTACGGACTACTGAAATGCGACTTCGGCAAAGCTTCTGAGCTTGCGCGAATGCAGACGCTCGGATTCCTGGTGCTTGAGCCGTTCGAGCGCCTTCAGGCCGATCTCGAGATGTTGACCGACCCGTCGCCGGTAGAATTCGCTGGCCATGCCGGCGAGCTTGATTTCGCCGTGCAGCGGCTTGTCGGAGACGCACAGCAGGGTGCCGTAGGGGACGCGGAAGCGATAGCCGTTGGCGGCAATCGCCGCGGACTCCATGTCGAGCGCGACAGCTCGGGATTGCGACAGCCGTCGTATGACCGACGGGCCACTGATTTCCCAATTGCGATTGTCGACGCTTGCGACCGTTCCGGTGCGCATCACCCGTTTGAGCTCGAAGCCGGTCAGCCCGGTAACCTCGCCGACCGCTTCCTCGAGCGCGACCTGCATTTCGGCCAGCGCCGGGATCGGCACCCAGAGCGGCAGCTCATGATCGAGCACGTGATCCTCGCGGACGTAACCATGCGCGAGTACGTAGTCGCCGAGCCGCTGCGTATTTCTGAGTCCCGCGCAATGCCCCACCATCAACCAGGCGTGCGGCCGCAGCACCGCGACGTGGTCGGTGACGTTCCGCGCATTGGACGGACCGGTGCCGATGTTGATCAGGGTAATGCCGCGATCGCCCGGCTCGACGAGATGAAAGGCAGGCATCTGTGGCGCGCGCTCAGGCGTAATCCCGGTCGTGCCACCGCCAAGCCGCGCATTGCGCGTGATCGCATTCCCGGGCGCAACAAAGGCATCGGGGCCTGTTTCGCCCGATGCGAGGCGGTGCTGGCACAGTTGCACGAAGGCATCGACATAGAACTGGTAGTTCGTGAAGATCACGTAATTCTGGAAATGCTCAGGATCGGTGCCGGTGTAGTGATAGAGACGGCGCAGTGAGTAGTCGACGCGCGCGGCACGGAACAGGGACAGGGGTTCGGGTGCTCCAGGGGGCAGCTCAAACGTGCCGTCGGCGATCGCATCGTCCATGGCGGCAAGATCGGGCGTATCGAACACGTCGCGCAGCGTTCGCGTAAAGGCCGAGCTGTCGGCAATAGTCAGCGCCGCCTCGATGTTGATGTCCCGCCGATAGGCGAAATGAATCGGAATAGGCTCGTTCGACTCGCCGATTTCAACTGGCACGCCGTGGTTCTTGACCAACAGCTCGATTTGCTCGGTGAGGTAGTTGCGGAAAATGTCCGGGCGCGTCACGCTGGTCTCGTGTACGCCCGGCCCCGCGACAAAGCCGTAAGCGAGACGCGAATCGAGCCGCGCATGGGTTGCGGTCGTCATCCGCACAAACGGATAACAGGCGCGCACGCGCGTCGTGAACGCCCCGCCATTGACATAGGCTTCAAAGCGATCGCGAAGGAACCGGGTATTGCGCTCGTAGATCTCTTCGAGACGGGCAACAGCCGCACCGGCATCGACGAATGCTTCGGTCGCGAAGGGCGGTGGAGTTTCGACGAGCATTGCGGAACACATGTCGCTTCGCGCCAGATTGGTTGTCGAGCGGAGACTCACTCTGGATCAGCAAATATAACCACAATCGAGTCTCGTTCCAGACACGTCTGGGGTTTGTGTTCAGAAGTACCCCGTCGTCCCGGCTTGACCCGGGACCCATAACCACAAATGCCTATTGTTCCGCGACGCGCTACTGGATCTTCGCCAGCACCGCGAGGCGGCGGATGCCCTTGTTCTTGTAGGCGTCGAGGAATGCGTAGTAGTCCTTGAACGAGACGCAGCCGTTGGACTGGCCGCTCGGCCCGAGCATGTAGCTGTGCGCGAGCAGCCCGTCGCGGCCGTAGATCTTTTCCTCGCCGCCGATCGGCGTCAGCCGCAGCGCCGGCACGCCGTGAAACAGCGCCTCGCGCGGCTTCATTTCGTAGATGTGCGGCGGCGTCACGCCCTGCATCCGCACATGCGAATAGCGCACGTCGTCCATCTTGGAGCCGAGCCCCGAATGCGCCTCCAGCCTGGTACCGTCGGGCAAATACACCGTCTTGGCGGCGATATCGTAGACCGCGGTCTGGCGGTCATAGGGCGGCGAGCCGCCCATCATCGGGTTCTGGCTTCGTGTATCGATGATACTGCCGGTGACGCTGGCGTCGGCGGATGCGTAAGCCAGGAACCCGCCAGCTGCCGGCTGCTTGCCCCACAGCTTTTCCACCATGGTCTGCTTCTCGTTTGAAGCAATCGACATCACGGCGGCCTTGGCGCGCTGCGCCATGTCGCGAACGGAAGAGCCGGAGGATACCTTCGCGGTCTTGTCCTCCGCAGTCTTGGCTTCGATCTCCTTCGGCGGCGTGGCCGGAACGTTCAAGGCGAGCTTGGTAGCCGGGGTGGAAACTTTCGGCTTCGGCGTCTCCGCGGGCTTCGACGCCTGAACGGCCTTCGGCGCTTCGGCCGGCGGCGAAGCTTCCGCCAGCTTTGTCGCTTCGACCGGTTGGGGCTCGAAAGCTCTGGATGGCTGGCCTTGCGCCGCCGCTGCGGCGAACCGTTCGGTGAACATCAGCGAAGACGCGACGTTCTCCGGCGCAGGCATCACCAGCGGCCGTTGCTCCAGCGATGCGAATATTTCGTTGAAAGCCGGCCGCACCGGATGGGCAGCGACGGTAGTCGGGTTCTTGACGGCGGGCGCCTCGAAGGCGGCGCTGTTCACGGATGGATAGACGCTGGCGCCGAGCACGTTGGTGTAAACGGTCCACGCGCAGCCCAGCACGAGGCCCGCGAGCGCGACACCGCCGAGAAAACGTTGGGAGATACCCTTGCGAGAGGATTTCCTGCGGTTGTGGGCCGCAGGGCCGAACGCACGCGTACGCTTACTCATTCACACAACGCCCAGGACAATTACCACCAAGACCCCCTTTGATGCCGCGTCCGGAGACGTTCCCTGCAGCATCTCGCAGAGGCACAGAGCGTCATTAAGGCGACTTTTAGTTAAATCCGGATTAAACGCGGGCGGATGTAAGGCGGGCCCAAATCCATGGAACTATTGGAGAAATTACCGCCGTAATGCTGCAGGGATCGGTCCCAAACAGGGACATTCGGCGTGAGCCACGCCGGATGTCCCATATTGGGCCAAGTTCGGCCTCAATCCTTGAACGGGTCGAACTCATTCTCGCCAGCCATCGCCACCGCGAACGGACGCAGCGTGTGCTGCACCCTGATCGAACCGGCGTGTTCGGCCAGCACCTCCGGCAGCCGGCGATAGGCCATCGGACTTTCATCGAGGTCGGCGCCTACCAGCGTCACGCCACGCGATTGCAGCCACGCGTCCATCTCGGCCCGCGTGAACCGCCGCTTGGCCTCCTTGCGGCCAAACAAACGGCCCGCGCCGTGCACCGTCGAGTAGAGCGAAGCCTTCGCCTCCTCGCTGTCGACGCCTTCAACGATGACCGCATCGTCGCCCATCGATCCGCCGATGAAGCCACGCTGGCCGGGAAATGCCGGCGTCGCGCCCTTGCGCACCACCCACAAATCCCTGCCGCCATGGTTCTCCCGCCACGCGTAATTGTGGTGGTTGTGAACCATGTCGGTGACCTCGCCGCCGATGATCCTGCGCACGCGATCGATCACCCATTCGCGGCCGGCATAGGAGTAGCGCCCGGCGAGTTGCATCGCCGCGATGTAGCGCCGCCCGATCTCGCTGTCCTCGTCGATGACAGCGGGCGGCACGTTCATGCCGTCCTTGCCGCCCGCAGCCTTGAGGTAGCGGGTCGCGCTGGTATGTCCGAGGCCGCGGCTGCCGAAATGCACGCCGATCCAGACAAAGCCCGCCTCGTCGCGCAACAGGTCGACATAATGGTTGCCCGATCCGACGGTGCCGAGTTGCGAGACCGCCTTCTGCCGGTAGGCACCCATGTCGGATTCACGCCACGCATCGGCGTCGTCGAACAGTTCATGCTCGACCCGCTCGTCGTTGGTGCGTCCGACGCCGAACGAGATGACGTTGTGCACGTCCTTGATGATCGTACCGACGTTGCCTTCGATCTGGCTGAACGGCGTGTCGAGGCGTACGGCCATGTTGCCGCAACCGATGTCGAAGCCGACACCGGAGATGCTGATCTGCTTCTCATAGGCGATCACGCCGCCGACCGGCTGCGCATAGCCGAGATGCCCGTCCGCGCAAATCACCCCGGCGACCGCGTTGCCGACCGACATGCAATTGCGCATCTGCGCGATCGTCGAGTCATCGTGCTTGCCGAAGACCCTGAGCGGGCTGTTCTGGTATTGCGCGACCTGCGGCTTGAGCGCGATATCAGCGGCAACGGCCTGCGCTTCCCGCGCAAGTTTCTCCTTGCGCGCGGCATCGCGAAACAGGCACCACGTCGGCATCGGCCGCTGGCCGGGCCGATCGATCTTCGCATCGGGGTCAAGCCCGGCTTCAACGGCCAAAGCCCTGGCCCGCTCCTGGTAGGGATCGGATCGCATTGGATCCTCCTTCACTGCAATATACCTCGTTCCGAAGGCCCTTCGGGACTCCGGCAGAATCCCATGTCAGTCGCGACACAGGCCGGTTCGGTTTGCAGGCAGGGAGTTGAGGGGATGCATTTAGCCGCGAAGGGCATCGTGCGGATCATTTCTCTCTGCCTGGACGGCAGAGGGAAGACCCGCCGCCGTCTTACGCTGCTGGTTCGCTTTGCGAAATCGGTGCTCTCGTTGGATACACGCCAACCGAACACGCCAAAGCGCGACCATGCCGGACGACCGGCTGGCCTGCATAACGTGAAACATTGGTGTCTATACGAAGCATCGTCTTTCCCAGAGATCGGCGAGAAGCGCGCGATCACATACAGCAATTCCAGGATTTGTAAATAGAGCCGGCAACGTCCACTTGTGCCGCCGCTAGTAACTCAGGCGCGGATACCAATCCCTGCCGCGTCCTTCCGGCGTGGTGTCGAGAATGGTCCACAGCGGATCGATGTCGGGCGCGCCGCGCGGATCCTGTCCGGGATCGGCGGTCGATGGCCCCATTTCGCCGGACCAGAAATGGCGGATGCTGCCGTCGCGGCGCGTGAACACGTTGTAGCCGGGCATGTCCGCATCTGCGGCGCTGACGTAATCGCGCGTGTAGTCGCCCGATGCATCCGAAGAGATCCGGTGCCGCGTCCAGCCGCGCGCCTTCTTCGCCGCGATCAGCCGCGCGATCGGCGAGCGCGCCACGAAGACGAACGCGATGCGCTGTTCGACATCGGGCAGCTTCGCCTCCCAGGTACTCATGAAGGACGTGCACATCGGGCACGGCTGCTCGCGGGCCGGGCCGAACATGTAGCTGTAGATCACGAGCGTCGGCTTGTCGCCGAACAGGTCCGACAAGGTTGCCTTGCCGCCCTCGCCTTCGAATTCATAATTCTTCATCACCGCCCCTCCCGGCGGCAGCGCGCGGCGCAATTCGGCGACGCGTTCGATGTGACGGCGCAGTTCGATTTCTTCCGTCAGCAATTGCTCGCGGGCGCGGCGATATTCGGCGCTCTCGTTGGGAAAGCGCACGATGTTTCCGCGGGCGAGTTCGGCGGCGGGTTTCAGTGCGGAACCGGACATGGCGGACCTCGATTTTTGGTTTGCCCGCTACAAGACGTTCTGGGGCTCGCCAGGCCGACACCGGTAGGCAAAAAAAATCGACTAAAAACCACCGTTTTCGGTCGGCTTTGCCGATCTGCCGGATCGCTATGCCGATTTACCGGATCGGACCCATTCCGCCGAACCTTCACCCCCGCAGGCAGACATACTATCGCCGGTCCCATGCTTTTGCACTGAGGGCGGCACGTGATACGTTACCGTATCATCCCTGCTCCCTCTGCTCCAGATAGCCCGAAAGGGAAGCTGCCATGACAATGCTAGCACGCGCCGGATGTATTATTTTCTCAAGTCTCGTGCTGCTCGTTGGTGACGCTGCAGCGCAGCCGGCCAGACTGGGATGCACGTCCGCGCAAACAGCCCAGGGGATACAGACCCTGCGATGCGAGAAGGCGATCACGATCGTGTCCGAAAGCGGCGCGAAGTTCGAGCTCGGGGATCGCAACCGCGACGGCCATGTCGATTCCGTCGAACTGAGCAACAAGGCCCTGCTGCTCGAAGTGCCGAAGAAGCCGGGCCGTACCTGGTTCAACGTGGTGACGCCGCAGGCGATTGCCGCGGTGCGCGGCACCAAATGGGCGGTAGATGCCGAGGGAGGAAAGACCTCCATCTTTGTCGTCGACGGCCGCGTGAGCGTTGCGCGCCGCACCGGTCCCGGCCGCGTCGTACTCGGCGCCGGCGACGGTGTCGATGTCGAGGGATCTGGCGAGCTGATCGTGAAACGCTGGCCGCCCGCGCGCGTTACGGCCCTGATGGCAAGACTGGGACAATAGAAATCAAGCGAATGAGCCATCGACGTCTTCCTATTCTGGCTGCGTTGCTCTGCACGGTATTGTGGGCAGGCGCGATATGGCTCGGCCATACCAGCGGCCATTTGCGGTTTCTCGACCGCCTCGAGTCGGCATTGACCGATATGCGAACGCTCGTGCGCGGCGTAAAGCCGCCGCCGGACCTCGTCACGATCGTTGCGATCGACGACACCATCGTCAAGCTCGCCGGCACCTATCCCCTGCCGCGCACGGAGATCGCCAGGATCGTCGAGGCGATCGCGCGGCTGGAGCCGAAGGTCATCGCGATCGATCTCCTGCTGGTCGACAAAGGGCCCGCCGACGGCGACGCGGCACTCGCGAAATCGCTGACGACGAGTCCGACCGTGCTTGCGGCAGCGGCGGTATTTTCCAACACCGTTCAGGCTTCCGCGGAGGACGATGGGCCGCTGGCACGCCTGCCGAAGGCCGATCGCTTCCTGCTGCCGCTGCCGGCATTTGCCGACCGCGCGGAAGTCGGCATCGCCAATGTCACGACGCGCCAGACCGGCACGCCGCTCTCGGTCCCGATGCTGTTCCGGACGCGCGACAGAATCGAATTGTCGTTTCCGCTTCGCGTCGCGTCCGTCGCGATCGGCCAGAAGCTGACGATCGAGCCCGACCGCCTGCTGTTCGGCGAGCGGCCGATCGCGACTGCTTCCGATTATGCGCTGCCGATTTCCTACTACGGCCCGCGCCAGACCATTCGCACCGTCAGCGCCGCAAATCTGATCGACGGCCAGATCGACAAGGAAGCCATCCAGGGCCGGATCGTCGTGCTCGGCGCGACCGCGACCGGCGCCGGCGACTTCTTTCCGACGCCGTTCGATTCATTGATGCCGGGTGTAGAAATCATTTCCACCGCGATTACGCATCTGGTCGCAGGAGACAGCGTCGTGCGCGACCGGTCGGTTCGTATCGTCGAGGCCGTCACGACGATCCTGCTCCCGGTGCTGCTGGTCGGCTTGCTGGCCTGGCGACGAAATGCAATCGGTCTCTTGACGGTCAGCGCGGTGGCGCTGGCGTGGTTGGCTGCGAATGCGATTGCTTTCGCGCACGGCATATGGCTCGACGCCGCAACCACCATTGCCGCTGCTGCACCGCCGATCATCCTGTTCGGCACATTGCAATTGTGGTCGGGCCGGAGTAGCGCACAGCATCTCGCCGCGCAGAACAAGCTGCTCGAACAATTCCAGACGCCGGGCCTGCAGCAATGGCTCACGCGCGATCCCGACTTCCTGCTGGCGCCGGTCAGGCAGAATGCCGCCGTCGTGTTCGTCGACCTGTCCGGATTTACCTCGCTCAGCGAAACGCTCGATCCCGACGCCACGAGGGGGCTATTGAAGGAGTTTCACGCCCTGGTCGACAAGGAAGTGACGCATTGCGGCGGCATGATCACGAGCTTCCTCGGCGATGGCGCCATGATCCTGTTCGGCCTGCCGGAGGCAGCGCCGGATGACGCTGCGCGCTCGGCGCAATGTTCGATCGCGCTCTGCGTCAAGACCGAACGCTGGATCGAGGCGTTGCCGCCTGCAATCGCTCATCGCATCGGCTTCAAGATCGGCGCGCATTTCGGGCCGATCGTCGCTTCCCGGCTCGGCGGCCGAAACCATCAGCACATCACCGCAACCGGCGACACCGTGAACATCGCGAGCCGTCTGATGGAAGTGGCGGCCCGTCACGATGTCCGTTTGGCGCTGAGCGATACGTTGCGCATCGCGGCGGAGCGCATCGGCGCCCGGCTGAAAACCGGCAGCCTTGCCGGCCCTGTCGAGACGCAGATTCGCGGCCGATCAGGCACGCTCACGGTCTGGCTGTGGCGGGGCGAACATCCCACGATGGATCAACGCACGCATCCCGACGCCGCGGAGTGACCGGCCGCGCGCTCTATCGCGCTTCCGGCGGCGGCGAGCGCTCGAGCACTTCGACTTTGGGGCCGTCCAGCAGATCGAGCGCATAGGTCTCGATTAGCAGCGGGCCGCGCTTGCGCTGGACCTCCCCGACCCGTTCGACACGGGCAAACCTGTCCTTCAGATAGGGCGCATCGCCGAGCCGCGCCTCATATACATATAGCAATTTGCCGGCGAGCTGTGCCGCATCAGGTTCGGGCAAGTTGATCCAACGGATGCGCTGGCCGTGCTGCACGACGCAGGTGCCCTTCGGCAGATGGAAGGCGAGCCATGCGGTGGTGCCGTAATCCGGCGCAAGCACGCATGTTGCGCCGATGCGCGCCCTCACCGCCTCAATTCCATCAGCCGTTTCGCGCCAGCCAATGCCGACGCTGCGCACGGTGGCATCGCGGCGATAGCCCGACAGCGCGCCGGTGTCGGCCTGCACGACCAGCAGTACGAACATCAGGACGCCGCCCGGCAACGCCCAGCGCCGGCAGAAGTCGACCAGGCGCTGCCAGCGAGGCTCCCATTCGACCAGATGCGCGGCGACGGCGGCAGCAATCGCAAACGCCGGATAGACCGGCGCAAACCAGTTGGCCTCGACGCGGGCATGGAGCGAGTGCCAGACGAAATAGGCGACGATGACCCAGAACATCATGTTGACGAGCACGCGCGCCGGCAGCGCGCCGGCGCGTCGGCGGAACAGCGCGTACAGCCCCATCGCGCCGAGGATCCACACCAGCGGCGTCGCGAACGCAATCTGCGTCGGGATCAGTTCGGCGATGTAGACTGGATGGAAATCCTCGATCCTCGCCCGCCCCATCTGCTTGATGAAGGAAACCCAGTGGTGCCCGGCGTTCCAGAGAATGACCGGCGCAAACAGAACTAGCGCCACGAGCCCACCGAGATAAAGCCACGGCGAGATCAGCCAATGCCGCAGCTTGGGAACGGCGACCAGCCAGATCAGGATCGCCGGCCCGAAGAACAGCGCGGTGTATTTCGACAGCAGCGCGCAACCGGCGGCGGCGCCGACCGCCAGCCACCACACGCCGTGACCGGTCTGCAGCACCTTGGCCAACGCAAACAGCAGGAGGCTGGAAGCCACCAGGAGCGGCGCGTCCGGCGTGACGATCATGGTGCCGACCGCGGCCATCAGCGTGACGTTCAGAAGGATCGCCGACGACGCAGCCACACGCCGGCTGCCGAACAGGATGGCGGCGGCCTGATAGATCGCCCAGCTCATCGGCAGCGCCAGCAGGATCGAGACCAGCCGTACGCCGAACTCGGTATCGCCTGCGATCAGCGTGCCGAGCCGGATCACCACCGCGACCATCGGCGGATGATCGTAGTAGCCGCCAGCAAGATGCTTCGACCACATCCAATAGTAGGCTTCGTCGAAGGTGATCGGCGTGAACGCCGCGGCGATCAGGCGCAGCGCAACGAGCCCCAGGATCGCCAGACCCGTATTGAGCGCAACCCGAGCCTCGTTCGAATTCATTTTCCGGTCATCGCTTGCGCCAGACGAACAGTCCGGACATCGCGTAGTTCCAGACCACGCCCATCAGCGCGCCGGCAAGCCCTGCGAGCCACCAGATCGGTTCCTGATCGAAGACCGCGAACGCGACGCCGACATTGGCGAGCAGTCCGACGCCGCAGACGAGATAGAACAGCAACAGGCCGCGCAGGATTGCAAATCCCTTGAGCCGCTGGTCGCGATAGGTGAGAAAATTGTTCAGGATGAAGTTGCTGGTCATCGCAGTCAGCGCACCGGCGGCCTGCGCCTCCGCAAACGGCTCCTTGAAGATTTCGAGCGCGATGAACAGCGTCACGAGATGCACGACAAGGCCGGTGCCCCCGACCATTGCGAACAACAGGAAACGCAGCGAGACCACGTCGTGCGTCAGCTTGGCCAGCACCAGGCCGAGGAAATCCAGCGCCACCATGGAATCGAGTTTGCTCTCGCCGTGCTGGCGCGAGCCGAACGTGTAGGGAATTTCGATGGTGCGCAGCTTGCCCTGCGCGGTCGCTATGATGTCGAGCAGGATCTTGAAGCCCTGGGTCGAGAGCTGCGGCGCCAATTGCTCGAAGCGATCGCGGCGGATCATGAAGAAGCCGCTCATGGGATCGGCGACCTCGACCTTCAGGGTGCGCCTGGCGACCTCGGTTGCAAGCTGACTGGCCCCTGCCCGCTGCTTGTTGAAACTGTCGGCGCTGCCGCCTTCGACATAGCGGCTGCCGACCACGAGTTCCGCTTCGCCGCTCCGCAGCAGCGCGACCATCTTCGGCAGTTGCGTTTCGTCGTGCTGCAGATCGGCGTCGATCACTGCCGCATAGGGGCCGCTCGAGGCCAAAATGCCCTCGATGCATGCACCCGACAGTCCGCGGCGTCCGACCCGGCGGATACAGCGGACGCGGGAATCCTTCCGCGCCAGCGCCCGAACCACTTCCCAGGTCCCGTCAGGGGAATTGTCATCGACAAAGACCACTTCCCAGGAAATGCCTGACAGCGTGGCCTCCAGCCGCCGGTACAGCACGGTGACGTTGTCGCGCTCGTTGAAGGTCGGCACAACGACCGAAAGCTCAGGCAAACCGGCCTGCGACGGGGTTTCGGGGCCCGGTTTGATGGCGTCATTCATGATCGCCAGCGTATATCCGCCGCCGCCCGACATGCCAAGGCGAGCTTCAGGAACGAGGTGACCGGACGGTGAAAACGGGGCGAAACCGCCCCGGTGTCCGCCTAGCGCGGGCTACTCGGTAGCCGCCGCCGGATCGGATCCGCGCCCTGCTTCGCTTGAAAATGCTCTGAAAATGCCAACGACCACGAACAGAGGGCGCGCGTACATCCGGCGCAGCCAAACTATTCATGGTCGTCCCAGCGCCGGAGCTTTGAAGCGTCAACGTCGCCGTTGAATACCAGATAGGAATGCCCGGGGCATTCCGCAAGGGGCGGTCCCGCGCCCCTAGTTCGGCACTTCCCGAATCACCGGCCCGCGCGGGGCTGGCGCCGCCGGAACCGGCTGAAGCGGCGCGGGTTGCTGGATGCTCGCCGGCTTGGCGGGCTTTCCGAACTGGCCGATCGGCCCATAGGCGATTGCAACCACCATCACGATCGATGCGACGATGGCTCCCAAAAGACCGGCGACTGACTGCGAATTCATACTCAACGATCCCCTACGCCTGACCGGGAACTGATATCACGGAAAAAGCTTATGGAGGAATAGTCCCGGCGTCAGCCCCATCGACAAATCGGGTCGCCGACGCCGCCCTCCAAAATCTCACCACGCGAGCGCCGCGTAACGGACAAGCAAGAACCGCGATTACATCGCAAACAAGGCAGAGTCTCGACCTTCGGGTTGACAGGGATTAGGGGAAGAAGATGTCGCATACAGAACAGGGCAAACCGGCCGGGAAATCCGGACGGCGCAAGGGCAAGGGCGAGCGGGGCAAGAAAGCCGCTCCTCAAGAGAGCCCGACCAAGAGCCCTACCGTGAGCCCGGCGCCGGTTGAATTGCAAAGCCCGGATCAGGATCAACCACCGCGACCGGAACCGGTTCACGCGGAGAGCCCGAAGGTCGATCAGCCGGCCATCGACGAACCCGTCGATGCCGTTGCCGCGTCGCCCGAGCTGCAGCCCACCGCGGCGCCCTCGCCGGCCGAGCCCGCACCAGTCGAGGCTGCGCCCGCCGAGGCCGCATCGATCCAGCCCGCAGCAGTAGAGGCCGCGCCCGCCGAGGCCGCGTCGATCCAGCACGCGCCAGTCGAGTCCGCAGCGGAGACTGCGCCGGTAAGCCTGCAGACCATCGCCAATGCCTATCGCGACTACACAAGGAAATCGATCGAGGAGTTCGGATCGTTTGTCGAACAGCTCAGCGGCGTTCGCTCGCTCGACAAGGCGATGACGGTTCAGAGCGAATTCGTGAAGCGGGCTTACGAGACCTCGGTCGCCGAGTCGCAGAAGATCTGCGAACTCCACAACCGTCTTGCCAGGCAAACCCTCGACCCGTTCAAGGGGTTGACGGGCAAGACGCCAGCGACGCACGGAAAGTCCTGAAGTGAACGCGAAGCCGGTTTGGCGCCGATTGGTCGAATCAAGAGGCTTCGGTTTTCCGGAGCCTTTTTTGTTGAGGATCACGCCTATGAGCCGGCGCCCTGGCGATGGCTGCGTTTCGAGGCCGGTCCGGCCCCGCGCATGTAGTGCCGCTCCGGCCGGTAGCGGCCGGCCCAGGCGCGCACGATCTTGCTGGTGAGGGTCGATATCCATTGGGTGATGGCCATCGAATAGTCCTTTCGTCCTGCAATACGAAATTCACGCGCCTAGCTGTCCGGTCAGCCGCTCGTGAAACGAGGAACTGCGCTGGTCGAGCCCGGTGAAGGTGACGGCGGCGCCGTGGTCGCGGTATTTGGTTTCGATCGAATCCAGCGCCGCGACGCTCGACGCATCCCAGATCTGGGAATGGGTGAGATCGATCAGGACGCGCTTGGGATCTTCGCCGTAAGAGAAGCGCTCGACGAGATCGTTGCTGGAACCGAAGAACAGCGGCCCGTGAACACTGTATCGGACTGACTGGCCGTCCTGGCTCACGGTCCGCTCAGCGCGAATGACATGCGCGACCCGCCGTGCGAACAGGATCATCGCGAGCACCACGCCGACGGCGATACCGATCGCGAGATTGCCGGTGACGACCGTTACCGCCACAGTCGTCACCATGACTAGCGTTTCCGGGATCGGCATGCGCTTGAGCGTCGCCAGCCTGACGCTGTGCCAGTCGATCGTCTTGAGCGCAGCGATCATCATGACGGCGGCCAGCGCGACCATCGGTATCTGCGCCATGAGGTTGCTGAGCGCCGTCACCAGCACCAGCAGCACGATGGCTGCAACTGCGGTCGATATGCGGGTGCGGCCCTGCCCGATCTTCACGTTGACGACGGTCTGGGCGATCATCGCGCATCCGCCGATGCCGCCATAAAACCCGGCGGCGATGTTGGCCACCCCGAGCGACCAGGATTCCTTGCCCTTGTGCGACCGCGTGTCGGTCAGGTCGTCGACCAGCTTGGCCGTCAGCAGAGTTTCCAGCAGACCGACAAAGGCGACGCTGATCGCGGTCGGCCAGATGATGCGCAGCGTGTTGAGATCGAGGGGAACGGCAAACGCAGTGATGCCCGGCAGGCCAGGCGCCATCGTGCCCTCGCCGCCGACATTAGGAACCGTGAGGTGCCCCAGGATCACGATCGACGTCACCACGATGATGGCGACGAGCGGCGCCGGCACGGCGGTAGTGATGCGCGGCATGACGAGGACGATGGCAATCGTCAATGCGAACAAGGGATAGACGAGCCAGGGAACGTTGAAAATGTGCGGCACCTGCGCGGCGAAGATGAGGATCCCGAGCGCATTGACGAAGCCGATCATTACCGAACGCGGGATGAAGCGCGTCAACCGCGCCAGCCCGGCAAGGCCGAACACGATCTGAATAATACCGGCGAGGACGATGGTCGGCAGGATGTAGCCGACCCCATGCAGCTTCACCATCGGTCCGATCACCAGCGCGATCGAACCGGCAGCCGCGGTGACCATGGCCGGCCGGCCGCCGAGAACGGACATCACGAGGCAAAGCACGATCGAGGCGACCAGCGCCACCTTGGGATCGACGCCCGAGACGAACGAAAACGAAATCACCTCGGGGATCAGCGCCAGCGCCGTGATCACACCGGCCAGCGATTCACGAACAAAAAGGTTCGGGGCGCGAAGCACCGCTGATATCGACGGCGAGTCTTCGAATTCTGATTGGCTAACGGTGGGGTTCGCGACTTGCATGAGATCTATCCAAAAGATGTTGACGGCTTGTTCGAGTCCGGCGGCTGATTCTCGTCAGCCCGGCGGTTTACGCACGACGCAGCGGAAGCCGATGTGACAGGTGGAAGAATCGACCGTTTCGCCCTGACGGGCCGACGGCCGGTAACGCAGGCAGTAATTGGGAGCGCAGAGATGCGAGCCGCCCTTCACCACGCGGCGCGTCGATCGGTCATCGCCGGCGCTCGGATGACAGCAGGATTGCGGCGGCTGATCCGGCACGGCATCGTAAGGGCTCGACGTCCATTCCCAGACGTTGCCGACCATGTCGAACAGGCCGTAGCCATTGGCCGGAAACGCGTCGACCGGCGAGGTGCCCTCGTATCCGTCGTCGTTCAGGTTCTCGTGGGGAAAAAGGCCCTGCCAGGTGTTGGCGAGAAACCGTCCTTCGGGATTGGCGGCATCGCCCCAGGGATAGGCCTTGCCTTCAAGACCGCCGCGCGCGGCGAACTCCCATTCCGCTTCGGTCGGCAACTCCTTGCCGCACCATGCCGCATAGGCGAGTGCGTCCTCATGGGCCACGTGCACGACCGGGTGATCGTCGCGGCCGGCGAGCGAACTCCCCGGCCCTTCTGGATGCCGCCAGTCCGCGCCGGGCCGATATTCCCACCAGGCGAGATTGTTGCGCAGGCTGACTGGGCGATCGGGCTTAACGAACACCAGCGAACCCGGCACCAGTAGCGCAGGGTCGGCGTCGGGATACATCGCCGGATTAGGCGGGCGTTCGGAATAGGTGACGTACCCGGTCGCGTCGACGAACTTGCGAAACTCGGCATTGGTGACGGGATAGATGTCGATCCAGAAACCCTCGACGAAGGCAGGACGGACCGGGCGTTCTTCCCGATAGAAGCTGTTGGAGCCCATCAGGAAGCTGCCGCCCGGAATCCAGCTCATGGAGTCACGGTTGACCCCGTCGGGCACCAGGCCCGCCTTGGTTTGGCCAGGGAGAGGGCAGCAGCCCTCTCCCTGGCGATTGTCGGCTGCACCATGCGCGATCGTTTCCGCTCCCGTCGGTGCAGTCATCACATTCAGGCCTTGGCGTGTTGCTTGGGCACGAAATCGAGCGCGGCGCCGGGCGGAATCAGCTCCTCCTTCTTGGCGCTCTCCTCGAAATCCCTGATAATGCGTTGGGCGTGCTGCATCACCCACCAGCGCACGTAACGCTGGTTGACGGCATCGCGCTCCTTCGGGTCTTCCTTCAGATGCGTGATGCGGGCGAAGCCGAGCGCCAGTTCCGGATCGTGGAAATGCTGCTGCCGCTTGAAGTTGATCTTGAAGTCCTTCCACTTCACGGCGTGCAGTTCGTCCTTGAGCCAGACGATACAGGACTCGCGGTTGGAGGTTTCCTGCTTGCCGAGGAAGAACGGGCTCTGGTCGACACCGTCGATCAGCCGGTCGGCGGGCGCCTTGCAGCCGGTCATCGACAGCAGCGTCGTGAACATGTCGGTGACATGAACCATCTCGTTGCTTTCGATGCCTGCGGGAATGCGATTCGGCCAGCGGATCAGGAGTGGCGTGCGGATGCCGCCTTCCGCCGAGCTGAAGTAGGAGCCGTCGAAGAAACCGCCGGTGCCACGGCCGGCGAGATGGTCCTCGGCGCCGTTGTCGCCGCACATCACGACGATGGTGTTGTCGGCAACGCCGAGTTCGTCGAGCTTGTCGAGCAGCACGCCGAAGTCATGGTCGAGCATCAATAGGCAGTCGCCCCAATCGCCGTTGGTGCTCTTGCCGACGAATTCGTCGCGCGGGCTCATCGGGAAGTGCATCAGCGAGTGGTTGAAGTAGCAGTAGAACGGCTTGTCCGCCTTGACGGATTTTTCCATGAACTTGATGGCGCGCTTCTGGTACTCGAGGTCGCAGGTCTTCTTGGTCTCCATGGTGAGCTGCTCATCCTTGAGCGGCCATGCACCCTTGCCCTTGACGCCTTCATGCATGTGCGAGAAGCCGTCGCGCTCCGCCACGTAGTGCGGATCGGTCAGCCACATGCACTCGTCATAGGTGCGCAACGGGCCGTACCATTCGTCGAAACCGTGATCGGTCGGAAAGCGTCCGTCCTCGGCGCCGATGTGCCACTTGCCGTAGATCGAGGTCGCGTAGCCGGCTTCCGACAGGATCGAGCCGATGGTGCGCTCCCACTTGACGATGCCGCCGCCATTGCCGCCGAGCGCGATGGTGTGGTTGCCCGAGCGGATCGGGAAACGACCGGTCATCAGCGCCGAGCGGGTCGGCGTGCACTGCGGCTCGACGACATAATGCGTCAGCTTGACGCCTTGCTTGGAGAAAGCGTCCATGCGCTTGGTATCGGCGCCGCGCAGAATGCCGCCGCCGTAACAGCCGAGTTCGCCCATGCCGAGATTATCGACGTGGAAAAAAAGTATATTTGGTTTCGTTGCCATTGAATTCTCCGATCTGTGACGCAGGCGCAGGTCGTCGTTGACGCGCGCGCTCTTCGCGTCTCTCCTTGGTTGATGTCTTTGATTGGTGTTTTCGCGCCTGTACGGCCGCGACGTTCAAGCGTGTTCTAGAAGATTTCGCCTACTCCTTTCGGTCCCACTTTCATTCCGAAGCCTGAAAGGCCTCGATCCTTGATCTCGGGAGCCATGGCAGCCAGCGACTCTTCGCGGATCAGCCCCTTGAGCTCCTGCACCAGGTTCATGAATTCCGGCGTGTCGGTCATCTCGGCCCTGCGTGGACGCGGCAACGGCACCTTGATTTCCGCCTTGATGCGGCCCGGCCGCGCGGTCATCACGTAGATGCGGTCGGAGAGAAAAATCGATTCTTCGATATCGTGGGTGATGAACAGCACCGAGATCCGGAACTGCTGCCAGATGTTGGTGAGGATTTCCTGCATGACGACGCGCGTCTGCGTGTCGAGCGCGCCGAACGGCTCGTCCATCAAGAGAACCTGCGGGCTGGTCGCCAGCGCGCGGACGATGCCGATGCGCTGCTTCATGCCACCGGAGAGCTGGTCCGGATAATGGTTCTCGAACGAAAGCAGGCCTGCGAGATCGAGCAGCGCCCGCGCGGTGGTGTTGCGCTTGCTCTGTTCGACGCCCGCCATCTTCAGGCCGAACTCGACGTTCTTGCGAACCGACAGCCACGGGAACAGCGAGTATTGCTGGAACACCACCCCGCGGTCCGAACCGGGCTTGGTGATCGCCTTGCCATCGAGCAGCGCCTCGCCAAGCGTCGGCTTGACGAAGCCGGCGACGATGCTGAGCAAAGTCGACTTGCCGCAGCCGGAGGGTCCGATCAGCGAGACGAATTCGCCGGGCTGCACGTTGAGCGACACATTCTCGACTGCGACGACCTTGTTGTCGTTGGCGCCAAACGTGACGCCCATGTCACGCACGTCGATGAAGCCCTTGTTGGTTTCGGTATCTGTCATTGCCATCGTCATCGCCTGCCTCCGGGTGCGAATGCCAGCCATGGCATCAGGAGAACGCCGACCATCCTGATGATGCCGCTACAAGCCAGTCCGAGGAAACCGATGGTGATCATGCCGAGCACGATCGCGGGATAATCCACCAGCGAGTACGCCTCCCAGGTGAAGTAACCGACGCCGAACTGTCCCGAGATCATCTCGGCAGCGATCAGCGACACCCATGCCACGCCCATGCCGACGGCAAGGCCGGTGAAGATGTGCGGCAGCGAGCCGGGCAGGATCACGTTGAGGAACAGGCGAAACTCGCTTGCGCCAAGGCAGCGCGCCGCCCGGACCAATACGCCGTCCAGCGAATGAACGCCGTGAATGGTGTTGAGCAGGATGGGAAAAAAGGCACCGATGAAGGTGATGTAGACAATGCTGGCCTCGTTGTTCGGCCACAGCATGATCGACATCGGAACCCAGGCGATCGCAGGGATCGGCCGCAAGATCTCGATCACGGGCATAAACAGGTCGCGCACGCGCTGATATTTTCCGATCGCAAGCCCAAGCGGAACGCCGATGGCCATGGCGATGAAGAAGCCAAGCAGAATGCGCCGGACGCTGATGGCAATATTGAAGAGATACTTGTTCGAAAGCCCGACCTGGGTCAGCTGCTGATACACTTCATAGGGCGTCGGAACGTTCTTGAAGCGAATGTAGAACTCGAACCGGTACTTGGTTCCGAGGTACCAGAACAGAAACAGGGCCCCGATCGAGATGCAGGCAAGCGCAGCGGTGATGAGCCGTTCGCGGGTGATCTGCGCCAACAGGCTCCGTAACACCTTGGTCAGCGAAACCGTCGGAACGGGCTCCGACGCCGGTACAGGAAGCTCCGAACTAGTGACCGGCGCAGACGCGTTGGCCACAGTTTCCACAGCGGAAATTTCCGCTGCGGAAGATTTCGCGGCGACAGCCGCCGGCTCGGGATCGGAGTGCTTCTCGATCATCGGGAGCGCTACGATTTTCGCACTTGCCATGCTTCCCATCAGTCCACCTATTGCCCGACATTGATGGCGCTGAGCACCTCGGCATAAGTCGCCAGCTTGGCGCCGTTCTTGGCGGCATAGGCTTCCGCATCCTTCTTGAGGAGGAACGGCACGACGTCCGGCTTCTTCGGGTCCTGGCCACCGACGGAATAGAACGCGGCGTCGGCGAAGACCTTGATGCCGAGCTGGTGATCGACGAGATAGACAGCGTTGAACTTCTTGCCCTCACTGCCGAGCTTCTTCACGCCAAGCAGCGTGCAGACCGGCGAGCTGAACGGCACGATGTCGCCGCCCTGGATCCAGATCTCGCCGGTCTTCTTGGGATCGTTGACCGGCGCGTTACAGATCGGATCGGTACCAGTGACATTGTAGGTATCGAACGAGGCAAGCTGCTTGTCGTAGTCGAGCCCCTTCTCTTTGAAGGCCTGCCGAACATATTTGTCGTTGACCCAGGCGCCGATATTGAGCTCCTTGATCATGTTCAGCTTCTGCAGGATCGCGTAATTGTTTCCAACAGACTCGACCCACTGCGGCTTGATGGTCGCATCGAGCGTGTGCACGCCGCCGGGGCCCAGGAAGATGTAGATCACTTCCTTATTGATCTTGGTCCACTCCTCGATCTTCTCGGCTGCGAACTTGGGATTCTTCCGCATCCAGTCGTTCGCCTCCATCAATGCGTTGATGTAGGCCACCACGATCTCCGGGTATTTCTCGCCAAAATCCTTGCGCACGACCACGCCATGGAATGTCGGAGTCTTGGTTTCGGCGCCGTCATAAATCTTGCGGGCGAAGCCCTTGAACGGCAGCAGCTCCGCAAACGGCACGAAGTCACCGTGCGCGTCGATGCGCTTTTCCTGCAGATTGGTGGTGCCGACTTCCGGCGACTGCGACACCAGGTTCCAGAAATCGGGCGGCAGTCCGCGCTTCTGCAGCGACGTCAGCATCATGCCATGCGCGGCCGAGCCGAACGGCACCGATACGTTCTTGCCCTTGAGGTCGCCCAGTTCGTAGAACGGCGAGTCCTTGTGGACGACGATGCCGTTGCCGCCACCCACCGCATTGTAGGCGATGATGGCGACGAGCTGCGTTTCGTTCTTGGTGGCCTGCCCTGTGGCGCCGTTCACCATCAGCGGATAGTCGCCCATCATGCCGATCTGGATGTTGTTGGCCATCATCCCGTTGGTGATCGGCGGGCCCGATGTCGCGTTCTGCCAGCTCAGCTTGTACTGAAAGTCCTTGTACTTGCCGGTCTTCGGCAGGTGCTTCTCGAGAAGCCCGAGCTCCTTCAGAACGACACCGCCGGTCACCGTGTTGGTGGTGGTGTTTTGCGTGCCGATTCCAATTTCGAGGGTCTCTGCGCCTGCGGTCGCAGGCGCAAACCCGACGGTTGCGGCGACGAGCAAGGGAAGGAAGCCAGAGAGTTTAGACGCAGGGCCGACGCGCATTAGACAAATCCTTTCGAACTGAACTGTGCTGGATTTTGTGCAATGCCCACGTGGAGAGCCCCGGCCGCAACGGACTGTGACGGGGTTGCTCGGCGGTGAGCAGGCTGACTGGCTTGACGAGGGTAATGGTGCAAGCGATATGCCACGGGACCCGTGCCGACGACCTGCGGCGGGTTCGGTTCGCGATGGCCCGGTCCGCGAACAACGTGGCTAAAGAAGGAAGTTGACGTCATTTGCCGTGAACTCGCTTGCTTCCATCCTGGACGTCGAAACGTCCGGTAAGCGAACTCTGAACGGCTGCCTTTGAATCCGAAACGACGAACGCTTCGAACCAGCAACGTATTGCGAAGAAATATCCGGATGCTCAATAAATGGACAGAAATGCTGTCTCGGTTGGCCTGTCGGATGAGCTTCCTGATTACAATTTAATCACCCAATCCCGTCCGAAGACCCGCGCCACAGCATGGTATCGGCCTGAGATCGAGCGGTTTACGGCGCTTGTGCGATACGGTCTTGCCGGCCGCCGCCGATCATCATGCTTCGTCGGAAGCCGCGGCCTTGGCGAGCTTTCCATCGCGGATTTCGCTCAGTATGTCGGCGTTCTTGATGACGAGATTGGAGCCGTGTGCGCTCAGGATTCCAAGCTCAGTAAACCGCTTGAGGCTGACGGTAACAGACTGGCGCGTCACGCCCGTCATATGCGCGAGATCGGCGTGCGTGAATGACGCGGCGATCAAGATGCCATGATGCTCGTCGACGCCGTACAAATTCATCAGATGCAGCAGGAGCTGCGCGAGCCGCTCGGTGGGCGAGCGCGTCCCGAGCATTTGCGCCAGCGCGGAATAGCATTGCCCCTTGAAGCTGAGGCCCTCGATGATACCGATAGCGAGCGCTGGGATCGTCATCACCATCCGCCGCAGTACATCGCCCGGCAAATGCAGCACCGTGCTGTTGACCGCTGCGATGCCCGACCAGACGTGCAGGCCCTGCTTGAAGACTTCCGGGCCGCCGACGAAATTGCCGGAGTGCCAATAGGCTAGCGTGATCTCTCGGCCCGACGGCGCGGTGTAGAACACCTTGATGCGTCCGCTTTCGATCAGGAAGATGCCGTCTTGCGGACTGCCCTGGCTGAACAGCTGCGCGCCGCGGTAGAGCACCCGGCGCTTGCCGGAGCCCAGCACATGCGCGATTTCAGTTTCCGTCAGTCCGCTGAACAAGTACGGCGGCCCGTTGCGCTGGGTCCCGCCATCGGTCATCAGCAACGCGCCGAACTGCGCCGGCGCGCCGGCCTTGCCCGGAGCCGAGGCCGGTTGCGGTGGATGATGCTTGCCGATCATGGGTCCGCTCGAAGCCAAACTAAATCCCTAACCTGCGTCGATACAGACGGAGAGCATCAGGCTCGACTGCCAGACCCTCTGGCCGGCATCGGCCTGCGATGCCGCATGCTTTGCAATTGGCGCGCCAAGTGCCATGTTCATTGTCCGTCGAAGGAACTTCCGTGTCCATATCCCGGGCTGTCACACTTCGCCGCTATCCCGCGTTTCCGGAAGGTTGTCGCCCACTGCGACAAACTGGCCAATCAGGGCCGATTTGGTTAACATCCACCAGATCCTCCTCCCTCCGTTCCGACGAGTCCTCCCGTGAGCAAGCCTTCGAAATCGACCGCAAGAAATAGCGGCAACATCTTTATCGGCATCGGCGGCTGGACCTTCGAGCCGTGGCGCGGAGTGTTTTATCCTGAAAAGCTCACGCAGGCGAAGGAGCTGTCCTACGCCGCGTCGAAACTGACCTCGATCGAAATCAATGGCACCTATTACGGCTCGCAAAAGCCGGAGAGTTTTCGCAAATGGGCGCGCGAGGTGCCGGACGGCTTCGTGTTCTCGTTGAAGGGCCCGCGCTTCGCGACCAATCGTCGAGTGCTGGCGGAAGCCGGCGATTCCGTGAAACGCTTCTACGATTCCGGCGTGCTGGAGCTCGGCGACCGGCTCGGTCCGGTGCTGTGGCAGTTCGCGCCGACCAAAAAATTCGACGAGGCCGATTTCGGCAAGTTCCTCGAACTGCTGCCGCGCAAACTCGAGGGACGCGCGCTACGGCACGTGGTCGAGGTGCGGCACGACAGTTTCTGCGTGCCTGACTTCATCGCATTGCTGCGCCAATTCGAGACGCCGGTCGTGTTCGCCGAGCACGGCAAATATCCGGCGATCGCCGACGTGGTCAGCGACTTCGTCTATGCGCGGCTGCAGAAGGGCAATGACGAGCTCAAGACCTGCTATCCGCCGAAGCAGCTCGACGCCTGGGCCAAGCGCTTTCAGGCCTGGGCCGGCGGCGGTGAGCCCGACGATCTGCCGCGCGTCGATGCCACGAAGCCCGCGAAGACGCCGCGCGACGTGTTCGCCTATGTCATCCACGAGGGCAAGGTGCGCGCGCCGGCGGGCGCAATGGAGCTGATCGAGCGCGTGAAGTAACTCCTAATCCAGCTTGATGCCGGCCTCGCGGATCAGCTTGGTCCAGCTTTCGTATTCGGAGGCGATGAAGGCGTCGAGCTTGTCGTCAGGCAGATCCCACACCTCCCCGCCGCTCTTCTCAAAACGCTCCTTCAGGTCGGGCAGCGAGGCGCGGATGTCGCGGCGCAGCTTTGCGATGACGTCCGGCGGCGTCTTTGCGGGTGCGAATATCCCGAGCCAGGAATCGACGTCGAGGCCGGATACGCCGGCTTCCGACATCGTCGGCACGTCGGGCGCCAGCGGGCTGCGCTTCGATGACAGCAGCGCAATGCCCTTCGCCTGCCCGGACTGCACGTAAGGGAGCCCGGCGGCGTTCGAATCGAAAAACAGGTCGATGCGGCCGGCGAGCAGATCGGTGAAGGCCGGCGGTGAACCCTTGTAGGGCACTTCCAGGAATTTCACGCCCGCGGCTTTCATGAAGGCGGCGGCCACCAGATGCTGGCCGGTGCCGACGCCGGCTGTCGCGACGGAGATCGAGCCCGGGTTGGCCTTTGCGGCGGCGACGATGTCCGCCAGCTTGCCATGCGGCAAATCCTTGCGGCCGACCATCACGTAACCGAACTTGTAGATCAGTGCGACCGGCACGAAATCCTTGCGCGGATCGTAGGCGAGCTTCGAATACAGCGCCGAATTGAACGCCATGTTGGAGAGCCCGCCGACCACCAGCGTGTAGCCATCCGGCTCGCTCTGGCTGGCCGCCTGCGTGCCGACCACGGTGCCGGCGCCCGGCTTGTTCTCGACCACGAAGGCCTGCCCCATCCGCTTCGACAGCGCGTCCGCAAGCTGCCGCCCGACCAGATCGTAACTGCCGCCGGGGCCGATCGGGACGATGATTTTCACCGGGCGGTCGGGATAGCTGGTCTGGGCGTGCGCTGCGGCAACGCCGCAAAGCACGAGCGCGAGTGTTGTCAGCGAGCGGCTAATTCGGTTCATCTGTCCCCCAGCGAGAATGGCCATCGACTGGCTCTTTGGCAGGACTATGCGACACGCCGCTTCCGGCCGCAACGCGGATGTAGCAATCGATCGACCATTACCGTAGCCTTGCGCCAGCGACATAATGTCTGGATCGACATGGCCCGCAAGACCAAACGCCTCTTCACCATCGGCTATGAGCACACGCCGGCGAAGGCGGTGCTCGATGAACTCGAAGCCGCAGGCGTCAAGCTGCTGGTGGACGTGCGCGCGGTCGCGTCCTCGCGGCGGCCGGGGTTCTCCAAGAATCAACTTGCGGCCGGCTTCGACGAGCGCGGTATTTCCTATCTGCACCTGAAGGGCCTCGGGACGCCGAAGAGTGGTCGCGAAGCGGCGCGCAGCGGGAAGTTCGGCCTGCTGCACAAAATCTATTCGGCACATCTGAAGACGGTGCAGGCCAAGGAGGAACTCGATGAGCTGTCGGCGCTGGTGAACAAATCCGGTCCGGTGTGCATTCTCTGTTATGAGCGCGACCACACCCAGTGCCACCGGCAATGGATCGCCGAGATCATCGAGGAGCGCGACGGCGTGAAGGTGGAGAATCTGGTGGCGCCGCAGGTGTAGAACCGTAGCCCGGATGGAGCGCAGCGCAATCCGGGAACGGTGCCGCAGGCGGATCGACCTGCCCCGGATTACGCTGCGCTCCATCCGGGCTACGAAGCGACTACCCCTTTCCATCAAGCCGGAACGTTCCTTCCATTATCTGCACGCAGCTTCCGCCGACATGAGTGGAGACAATCGCACCATCTTTCTTGCGGACGCGCGTCAGCAACAGGCTCGGCCGGCCCATGTCGACGCCCTGCCCGATCTTCAATCGCAGTTCGCCGTCCTTGATGTCGTCGAGATCGGCAAGCAGCGCCGCGGCAGCTGCCGTCGCGCTGCCGGTCGCCGGATCTTCGGACAGTCCGCTGGCACCGGGGTGAAACATCCGCGCCTGCAGCTCGCATGGCTTTTCGCCTTCCGGTACGTCGCGGGTATAGAAGTAGACGGCGTCGCTGCCGTCACACGGGAAGGTTTTCGCGAACGCCGCAGCATCGGGCCGAGCCCGTCGTAGCGCCTCGCGGGAGGCGACCTCGACGGCCAGGAACGACAGCCCGACCGAGATGATCTGCGGTGGATGCCGGTCGGTGTTGACGTCGCTCGCCGAAAGCGAGAGGCAGGCCGCGGCTTGTTCGACGGGAAGATTCGACATCCGCTTCAGCGGCTGCGGCGCGGTGAATTCGGTGCTGATGACCTTGCCTTGCTCCGTCACGATCTCGACCGGCACGAGGCCCGCGCCCTCCTCGAATAGCAGCCGCGCCCGGGTTTTTGCCGCCAGCGTCGCCAGCACGAAGGCGGTGCCGACGTTTGGGTGGCCTGCAAACGGAAGCTCCCGGTTCACCGTGAAGATGCGCACCTGCGCGTCGTGGGCGGGATCGGCCGGCGGCAGCACGAAGGTCGTCTCCGAATAATTGAACTCGGTGGCGACCGCCTGCATCTGTTCGGTCGACAGCCCGCCGGCATCGAGCACCACGGCAAGCGGATTGCCGCCGAAGGCGCGGTCGGTAAAAACGTCCACAGTGATATAACGCCGCTGCATTTCGATACTCCCCTATCCTAACCGCCACACGGCCATCGGCCGCTCATAGCCCCTGACCTCGACCTCGCCGAGCGAGATGGCATCGCCGCAGGCTTCGCCGAGCGCATCGCGAACCGCCTCCGAGATCAGGAACTGCGAATTGAAGTCCTTGTTGAGCGCCTCTAACCGCGAGGCGAAATTCACGGTGTCGCCGATCACAGTGTATTCCTTGCGCCGGGGCGAGCCGATGCTGCCGGCGACCACCTCGCCGATGTGAATGCCGATGCCGATCCGCAGCGGCCAGCTCGTCGTTTCGTTGACCCGTTCATTGGCTTCCAGCATTTCACGCGCCGCAGCGACAGCCCGGTGCGCGGGGTCCGCGGCCTCCAGCGGCGCGCCGAACAACGCCAGGAATCCATCGCCCAGAAACTTGTTCACGATTCCGCCATGGCGATCGAGAATCTCGACCAAAATGGCAAAGGCGCCGTCTAGCCGGTCCACCACTTCCTGCGGCGAGCGCGACCGCGCGCCGGCGGTGAAGCTGCGGAAATCGACGAACATGACGGCGACGTGGCGAATGTCGCTGTCGGTCTTGGTGCCCTCGGCCATCAGCCGCTCGACTACCTGCGGCGAAACGTGCTGGCCGAACAGGTTGGTGATGCGGTCACGCGCGGTCGCCGCCTTGATACTCGCCTCGAACTGCCGACGTAGCTGCATGCCGACCGCACCGGCCAACATGCCGCAGATCAAAAGGATCAGGCTGCGCGCGCCGTGATAGTGGAAACTCGCTTCCGGCGCACTATGGCCCGCCGGATGGTAGAACATTGCCATCCAGAGCAGCTGCGCCGCCGCAACGAAGCCGGTGAAGGTCGACAGCCAGAAATCCAGCCGCAGCGTCGAGAGGATGATGAAGATGAAATAGATGAACGGTCCAACGAAGCCGAGCGCTGCTTCCGAACCCATGCTGTTGATCTGCAGCGCGAGCGCAGCGGTCGGCATCGACGTCTCGATACAGGCGCTGAGATAGCGGCGAAACTTCGGTATATCGTGGTGGACCTCGAGGTGCCTGCTGATGACAGCGTGGACCCAGAGCTCGAACAGGATGAACGGCACGACGACGGCGTAGAGGTAAAGCGGATTGAGGTTGCCGTGCCAGAGCCGGATTACCGCATCGGGCGCAAAGAAAAAGATGCTCCCGGAGATGAGTGACAGCAGCACCACTGTCCCGATCAGCGCCTTGATGCGGATCAATTCGGTGCGCAGCACTTCCTGCGTGAGCGCGTGCTCGAAGTCGGTGGGTATCACCGCCGGCTTCTTGCCTCCCCATGGCACGAAAATTACCATCTCCGTCTAAACCCAAATTGCACCGAACAAAACCGCCGATTGCATCAGGCGCGCGTTCACCTCAGTCCAGCGTACGGCGGAAACGTGTAACCGCAATCGTCATTGCCAGCAACATCAGGGCAATGAGTGCAATCGTGTCGTATTGTAGGTTGGAAGGCGCAGCGCCCTTCAGCATGATGGCGCGGACGATGCGGATGTAGTGCGTCAGCGGCAGCCCCTCGCCGAGATACTGCGCCCAGACCGGCATGCCTGCGAACGGAAACATGAATCCGGACAGGAGAATGCTGGGCAGGAAGAACATCATCGACATCTGCATCGCCTGCAACTGGTTCTGCACGATGGTGGAGAAGGTGTAGCCGATCGATAGGTTGGTGGTGATGAACAGCGTCGTCAGAACAGCCAGCAGCGCCACGCTGCCGAGGATCGGCACCCCGAACAGCAGGACCCCGATGCCGACGATCAGCGTCGCCTGGATGAAGCCGACGATCACGTAGGGAATGATCTTGCCGAACATCACCTCCACTGGCCTGATCGGCATCGACAGCAGGCTCTCCATGGTGCCGCGTTCGATCTCGCGCGTCACGGATAGTGCCGTGAAGATCAGCATGGTCATGGTCAGGATGGTGCCGACCAGGCCCGGCACGATATTGAGCCGCGATTCCGCGGCCGGGTTGTAGCGGGCATGCGCCCTGATCTCGAACGGGAGCTCCGGCGGATCGCCGATGTGAAGGTCGTGCGCGAGCGCGGTCTGCACCACCATGCCGAGCGATCCGAGTGCCGAGCCGGCCGCGACCGGATCGGTGGCGTCAGCCGCGACCAGCAGCGCCGGCTTGTCGCCGCGCCGCACCGCGCGTTCGAAGCCGCGCGGGATCTCGACCCCGAATAGCACCTTGCCGGACTGCAGGAGGTCGTCGAACTCGGCGACGCTGTGCACTTCGCGGGTGAATCGGAAGTAGCTGGTATTCTCCAGCGCCTTCAGCACCGAGCGCGCCAGATCGCTGTCCTCCTGGATCAATACCGCCGTCGGCAGATGGCGCGGCGTGGTGTTGATGGCGTAGCCGAACAGCAATAGCTGCATCACCGGGATCATCACGATCATCGCGAACGAGACGCGGTCGCGCCGGAGCTGAATGAATTCCTTGACCAGCATCGCATAGCTGCGCCGCCAAAAGCCAAAGGCCGGCTCGCTGCCGCCGCGATCTTGATTGGTCGTCTCTATTGCACTCATTGGAAGTTGTCCTTTGAGCGGGTCATGAGATCGATGAACACGTCTTCCAGCGAGGGCTCGCTATCCTGCCACTGCCATCCCCTCGTATTGCGATAGGGAGCGATGGTCGCTTCAAGCGCGGGCTTGTCGCGCCCCGAGACGTGCAGGCTGGTGCCGAATGGCGCCACCATGTCGATACCGGGCTTGCCTGCGAGTTCGGCCGCGAGCCCGTTGAGGTCGTCGCCGGAGACCGTCCAGGTCGACAGCGCCGATTTCGCGATCACCTCGTCCACCGTGCCGTGCGCCAGCAAATGGCCATAGGCGATATAGGCGATCTCGTGACAGCGCTCGGCCTCGTCCATGTAGTGGGTCGAGACCAGCACCGTCAGCCCTTCGGCGGCGAGCGCGTGGATCTCGTTCCAGAAATCGCGCCGCGCCTTGGGGTCGACGCCGGCGGTCGGCTCGTCCAGCAGCAGCAATTGCGGATTGGGCAGCGTGCAGGCGCCGAGCGCCAGCCGCTGCTTCCAGCCGCCCGAAAGCTCACCGGCGAGCTGCTCCTCGCGGCCGTTCAAGCCGATACGCTGGATCATCTCGCGTGCCGCGCCCCGCGCATCGCGCAGGCCGTAAAGCCGTGCGACGAATTCGAGGTTCTCGCGCACCGAGAGATCCTGATACAGGCTGAATCGCTGCGTCATGTAGCCGACCAGGCGCTTGATCTTGTCGGCGTCGCGGCGGATGTCGTAGCCGAGACAGGTCCCCTCGCCGGCGTCAGGCGTCAGCAACCCGCACAGCATGCGGATGGTGGTGGTCTTGCCGGAGCCGTTGGGTCCAAGGAAACCGTAGATCGAGCCGCGCTTCACCTGCATCGAAAGGTCATGCACGACCTCGCGGCCGCCGAACGATTTTGACAGGCCCTCGACGTTGATGGCGATATCGGGGCCTGATGCAGGAGCCGGACTCATCGCTTGTCCGCCATTGGCGTTCGAGGATTGAGAAACACGCTGATCGGCTGGCCGACGCGCAGGACATCAGGCCGGCTCGGCCGCGCCTGGATCAGATAGACCAGCTTGTTGCGCTCATCGAGGCTGTAGATCACCGGCGGGGTGTATTCGGCCGTGGTCGCAATAAAGTAGATCTTTGCGGTGAGGTCGGCCGCGCAATTGTCGCAGGTCACCCTCACCTCGTCACCGATCGCAAGCTTCGGCAGTTCCGTCTCCGGCACGAAGAAGCGCAGCTTCATGTTGCCGGGTGGCATGATCGACAACACCGGCCGCTGCGCCGGCACCATTTCGCCTTCGCGGAAGTAGATCTGCTGGATGGTGCCGCCGACCGGCGCAAAGCCGCTACGCCGCGCCAGCCGGGTCTGCGAGGTGTTGACGCGGGCTTCTGCCACACGCAACGCCGAGGTCGCGGAATCGAGGTTGGCTTGGGTGCCGGAACCGGTCTTGCTCAACGACGACGCGCGATCGAAGGTCTGCTGTGCATTGGCGAGCGTGGCCTTGTTCTGATTGAGGTCGGCCTGCTGCAGGTCGTCGTCGACCGAATAGAGCTGCATGCCGGGCTTCACCTCGTCGCCCTCGCGCACGGTGAGCTTGGTGACGCGGCCGGTCTCATCGGGACTGACGAAGATCATGTCGGCCTCGACCCAGCCCTGAAAACCGGGATCCTTGCGCTCCTTGCAACCCGTGAGCACGGCAGCGAGCGCCAGCGCAGCCAGGATCGTTATCGTTCGCGACGAGGTCATGTCGTCCTCCGTTCGCCAAAAATCAGATCGAGATGCACCCGAAACATTTCGAGCGCGTCCAGTGGCGCATGTCTGCTGAAAAGGCTCTGCCAGATCACGGCGATCAGCGCGGGCGCCACCATGATTTGCGGAAACCGCGCCAGGTTTTTCTGTTTGATCTCGCCGCGCGCAATCCCGAGTTCGATCAGCGCGCGCATGCCGGCAAGGCCTCGCGACACCACTTCGCGGTAATAGAAGTCAGCTACTTCAGGAAATCGCGGCCCCTCAGCGACGATCAGGCGCACGAGATCGCCGCGCCGCGTCGTCGCCACCTCCTCGATGAAGGTCTTGGCAAACCCCTCCACCATGTCGCGCACCGATGCGCCGGGCTGCGGTGGCGTACCCCAGAGACGGTTGATCATCGGCACGATGGCAGTGCGGATCAATTCCTCGAACATCGATTCCTTGTCCTTGAAGTGCAGATAGATCGTGCCCTTGGCGACGCCGGCGCGCCTGGCGACATCGTCGAGCCGCGTCGCCGCAAATCCGCGCGCAATGAACTCGTCCATCGCCGCTTCGATAATGGCCCCGCGCCGCTCGGCCGCGCGTTCGGCGCGGTTGGAGGCGGGCTTGGGCGACACCGGAGCGGCCGGCGCCATCTCCCCGGTCCGGCGATTGGCCGGTTTCGGGGCGGATTTCCGGGTCTTTTTGGTCATTTCATTTGCCATGCCACAATATGACTGACTAGTCAGTCATTGTCAATTCGAACCTGGAAACGCACTTTCACATGGGCGTGACCGGCGTTTGCGTAATCCCGATCGCCTCCCGCGGAGGATTACGTGCGGCCCCAACAGCGCGATATCCCACACATGCGGGGTATCGGCTGCGCCGCGGCCCATTCGCGTCATTCTCACAGCCCCGTAGCCCGGATGGAGCGGAGCGCAATCCGGGATTCCTCACCGCATCGTCACGGCCCCGGATTTCGCGGAGCCTGTCATCGGGCGCGCATTCGCGCGACCCGTTGGCTCCATCCGGGCTACGAAATCCCTCGCTCGGCCGTCATTGAGATATGCGTTCGCGTTCTCGCGGCGTGATCCGCCCGAGGTTTGCATGAACTTGTCCCCTCCTTCGAAATCGGAGGGAGCAGGGAATGCCGGGTGCTTGCTGCACCCGCGGTCTCGTGTGCAATGTGGAGATAGGGGCGCACACGAGCATACAGGTACAGCCGGAGCACTCCGGCATTCCCTGCGCAATGGTTTGACGGCTTATGCCGCGCTCTCCCTGGAGACGAATTCGTCTTGCCTCCATCGCTGCCGGCTTGATGGCTCAATCGATCCGGTCGGATCGAATTCGCCACCGGCAGCTTGGCACCAGCCACGGGTGTCGGGACCACACGGTTTTGCCGTACGCTTCAGCGCCGTACGTCCTGCGCGACGCGAACGCTCACAGGATAGACCTGCCCTGCATCCACTCTTCGCGCCGACGCTGCTGCGTCCACCACATCCCGCCTCGCGTTCGTGACGACCGCGATACGCCCCTCTTGTCGAGGCGGGACGCGCGGAAATAGCCACTGATTTGGGGGAAGAGGGAAGCGATTTATATTTGTGGAGCTGGCTGGACGACCCAAATCAGATTGAATCTGCTCAGCAAATTAGATTTTTCGCGCAGTGCTTTTCAAGCGCGATTGCCCGCGCTGAGCGTACTCCCAGCGAATACGTTCGCCCGAGGCCTCGCCCGAAAGCGTTGTCCACGCCCGAACGACATGATTGACTGGGTTATGAAGCGTTGGCCTGCGAAATGACCGTGTGTTGAAGCCGAGCGAGGCGCAGATGGATATTCGAGGCAAGCTAACAGAGATATGCGATGCGTTTAACGCGCACGATCTGGATCGGATCATGAGTTTCTTTGCCGATGATTGCGTTTTGGAGATGCCAAGGGGGAATAAGCCGTACGGCACCCGCTTTGAGGGCAAGCAGAATGTGCGGCAAGGGCTGGCTGGGCGTTTTGAAGGACTGCCCGACGTCCATTACGGGAACGCCGAGCATTTTGTGGATTCGGAATCTCAAACCGGCATTTCGAAATGGTGCCTCACTGGCACTGGTCGGGATGGCAAGAAGCTGGAAGTCCGGGGTTGCGACTTCTACACCTTCCACGACGGCAAAGTGGTTCGAAAAGACGCATATTGGAAACTCGTCGAGTGAACCCCATCGCGGTCCGACCAAAGCCCAATAGTGTCGAAGACATCAAGGTATTATTATAAGCTGCCGCTGAAAGGCCCTCGCCCGATGGGAAAAGAAGGGGTGATCGCATGACGTCGGACGCCGTTGCCTTGGCCGCCATTGTCATCCTGCTTTTTCCGATGGGTTATTTTTTTCTGGCGGCGCCCGCCTTTCTGCTGGTGAAGCTCGACATCCCGCCCGTCACCCAGCTGTTGCGCGGCATGTTCAATGTCCATTTTCTCATGACGAGCGTTGCCGGTGTCATCGGGACGGTGGTCTTTGCCGTGACTGGCCGGCCGGTTTTCGCCATTGGCATTGGCCTGCTCGCGGCTTTCGCGGTCTGGGGGCGCCGCTGGTTTCTGCGACAATGGGATGCCCAGCTCAGCGCCAGGGATGCCGGCGATGCCGATGCGGTGCGTCGGCTCCGCCGGCTGCATTGGGGCGGCATGCTGACCAACGCGATCCTGCTTTTCGCCGTCGTGGGCAGCATTCCTTATGTCAGCGCCACGGCGACCTGATCAGGGTCTAGACCCGGATGTCGCTGCTCGCTCATCCGGGCTACGCATGCTTGATCAGGTTCGCGATTGAGGACGAACCTCATCGCACTCAGCCCTTGCGCATTTTGCTGAGCAGGTAGTTGTCGTAATAGTTTTCCGCGATCTGCGTGTAGGAGAGCACTTCCTTCATGTACGCGTCGTGGCTCTCTTTTGTCTTCTTGAACAGCGGGCTCTTCTCGGCAATCTCATTCAGATGGTCCTGCGTCGCCTTGTAGCAGGCCTCCATGACCGGTTGCGGGAACGCGCGCAGCTCCGCTCCACCGGCGACAAGCCGCTTCAGGGCGGCAGGATTTACGCTGTCATATTTTTCGATCATCCAAGCGCCCGCCGCCGAACCGGCCTGGTTGAGGATCGCCTGGTATTGCTTGGGAAGCGCATTCCACTTCTCTTCATTGACGATCATGTGCAGCATCGCCCCGCCTTCCCACCAGCCGGGGAAGTAGTAGTACTTCGCGACCTTGTAGAAACCGAGCTTCTCATCGTCATAGGGGCCGACGAACTCCGCGGCATCGATGGAGCCCTTCTCGAGCGCTGAATAGACCTCGCCGCCCGCGATCTGCTGCGGCACGATGCCAAGTTTTGCCAGCACATGGCCGCCCATGCCGGCGATGCGGAATTTGAGGCCTTTGAGATCATCGGATGTCTTGATCTCCTTGCGAAACCAGCCGCCCATTTGCGTGCCGGAGTTGCCACATAGAATCGCATGCGTCTTGAAGGGTTTCAGCGCCTCGTTGCAGAGCTCGGCGCCGCCGCCGAATGTCCACCAGGAATGCTGATGGCGATGGTTCATGCCGAACGGCGCGCCGGTCGCGTAAGTCAACGCCGGCTCCTTGCCGATGTAGAAATAGAGCGGCGTCTGCGCCATCTCGACGGTCGCCGAGCTCACGGCGTCGAGTGCCTGCAGGCCGGGCACGATCTCGCCCGCCGCAAAGGTCTGGATCTGAAACTTGTTGTCGGTGGCGTCAGCCACGTATTTCGAAAAGGTCTGCGCCGTGCCGAAGATGGTATCGAGCGACTTTGGAAAGCTCGAGGTCAGGCGCCACTTGATCTCGGGCGAGCCTTGCGCGATCGCAGGTGCCGCAACCAGCGTCGTCGCGCCGGCCAGGGCGCCGCCTTTGAGGAATGTACGGCGTTTCATGATGTGCTTACTCCCTGACATGAATATTGATTGGCGTGGGGGCAACGAGCCTTCCGCGTCCATTTGACCTCATCATAGCGGACTTCGAGGCGTGCGTGGAAGCACAACGTGACCGTGACAAGGCGGATTGCCGCTTGAACCGCCTCAATCGTATCAGCATTATTTGTCCCAGGGGTGCCGTCTCCAGAGCACCCTCACTTGGGAGGTACAGATGAAAGCATTCACATTGGGTGCGGCGATCACGTTTGCGTTTTCCGCCGCCGCCTACGCGCAGACACCAAGCTGGACCGTTCCGGCGGAAAGCCAGCGCTGTCCGTCGAAATGGGGCGCGGCCGACGAGCGCGGTTCGGCCAATCACCAGAAGCCCGCGGCCGTGATGAACGCGGCGAAGCTGATCAAGACCGGCGAGGTGATCGAACTCGCGCACGTGCTCGGCCCCAGCATGGCGTTCTTCGGAACGCGGCGCTTCGACATGCACAGCAAGCGCACGTTCATGAACCAGTTCTCCAACATGCGCGGCTCGAACGAAGAGATCATCATCACCGAGCTCGGGCAGGTCGGCACCCAGTTTGACGGCTTTGCGCACCAGACCCATCTCAACAGCTGGTACAATTGCCAGAAGGTCGACGAGAACGTCGATCGCACCGGCTTCAAGAAGTTCGGTATCCACAATGTCGGCACGCTGTTCACGCGCGGCGTCCTGATCGACGTCGCGGGCTTCAAGGGCGTCGAGATGCTGGGCGACAATTACGAAATCACGGTGGACGATCTCGAGGGCGCCCTGAAGAAGCAAAACTTGACGCTGCAGCCCGGCGACGCCGTGGTCATCCATACCGGCTGGGGCAAGCTCTACGGCAAGGACAATCCCCGCTACGTGAAATCCTGCCCGGGCATCGGCGTGCCGGCCGCGCTCTGGCTTGCCGCAAAGGACCCGATGCTGCTCGGCGCCGACAACTGGCCGGTCGAGGTCGCGCCCAACCCCGACAAGCAATTATCGCTTCCGGTGCACCAGATCGCGCTGGTGGTGAACGGCATCCATCTGCTTGAAAATCTCAAGCTCGATGAGCTCGCGCAAAAGGGCGTCGGCGAATTCGCCTTCGTGATGCAGCCGCTCAAAATTCAGGGCGGCTCGGGCTCGACGGTGTCGCCGATCGCGGTGCGGTAGCGGCGGTTCTTCGAGTTCAGCAAGCGCGGTGCTGCTGACATCGCAAACCACGGTCACGCCCGAGCACAAGTGGCGTCCGCTCTGGAAGTAGAGCGGACGTCGCGAAGCGCGCCTATCAGACGGTCCAGCCGCCTGCCCCCGTCAATCATGACTGTTCGCCGGAACTCGGATGCGAGCATGGCGTTGGCTCACGTCGGATCAAGATTCCGCCGTAGGTGGATAAAGCTGGATTCCCCACGCACATGACAACGGAGGTTCGCCGTGCCAGATCCTGCCGAAATGAAAGACCATGTTTACAAGATCCTGGAACTCGTCGGCTCCTCCGAAGAAAGCATCGAGGATGCCATTCAGAATGCGATCACTCGCGCATCAAAGACTATTCGCGGCATGAAATGGTTCGAGGTGGTGCAAACGCGCGGCCACATAGAGGATGGATCCGTTCGCCATTACCAGGTCGCTCTGCGCGTTGGATTTACCCTGGAGGGGTAACTCCTGGTGAGGCGCAGCAGCCGACACTGAGGGCTAAGCGCGGACGTCCGTTATTGCGCGGTCAGCGATAGATCGGGACCCGCCGGGCCAGCTCGCTCTCTCAACTGATCGAACTCACCGGGCTGATAGGTGGCCCCATCGGGCGTTACTATCTCGACGTTCCAGCAGCCGTCCGATATCAATTCCCCGGCTTTCTTCAACGCAGCCGGAACTGACCCCCGGTTGAGGGTCACATTGCCCGCCGTATCCTGCGCAGTAATCAAAAACCTCATATGATCGCCTCCCGGCGCGAGCCGCCGGGCATTCTGGCTTGGAGCGCGGCTGCGTCAAGAGCGCAGCTCGAATCCAGGCGCTTACTTTGCAAACGGGTTCACCCAGCCTCCCCTGCCCGCCGGCGCGCGCGGTGGATAGGCCGTCTCGAGATAGCTCAGGACCACCTCGCGGTCCTTGTCGTCGAGCGGCGGCATGTTGTGGCGCCGGACCATCAGATTGATCGAATCCTCCCACTGTGCGCGCGTCATGCCCTGCTGCGCCACCAGGCGGAAGCCGTGGCAGGCGGTGCAGGCGTAGAAGGCCTCATTGCGGCCGGCGCCCGCGGCAAACTCCTCCGGGCTTTCCTCGCGCGGGGTGAAGCTTGTTTGCGCCGTTGCCGGCGAAACCCAGAGCGTCCCGGCCAAGGCGAGCCACGCAAAACGCTGCATCATCCGACCAGCACGGCGATGCGGTGCATGGCGTTGCCGCCATAGCCCTGCGGATTCCAGAAGCCGGCCTGATGCGGCTGCATCGCGCCCCTGGAATCGGTGGCACGCGCCCAGATTTCGAAATAGCCGTCGGTCGGCAGTTTGATGGTCGCGGTCCAGCGCTGCCAGTCATATTTGTTCTTCGGCTTTTCCAGTTTGGCCCGCTGCCAGCTCGCGCCGAAATCGGTCGAGACATCCACCTGCCTGACGGTGAGATCCCCGGCCCAGGATGCGCCGCGCAATTTCAGCTCCTTGGTGCCGGCGGCGAACTTGGCGCCGTTCGCAGGATTGGTGATGATGGAGCGCACCGGCATCGACTCCAGAATGCGGAAATTCGCCGGATCGCCCTTGCCGCCGGGCACCATCGGCTTGATCGCCGTGCGATAGGAAAACTCCGTCATGCCCGGGCCGTCATGCTCCTTGTCGCGGATGGTGATGCGCGTCAGCCATTTCTGCGACGCCGAGCCCGCCCAGCCCGGCACGACCAGCCGCACCGGCCCGCCATGGATGTTCGGCAGCGGCTTGCCGTTCATGGCCCACACGATCATCGTGTTCGGGTCCATTGCCTTTTCGATGCGCACGCCGCGCGAGATGGTCGGCTTGCCGGCGTCGCCCGAGAGATGCAGATCGGCCGCATAATGCGCGGTGTATTTCGCTGATGGCTTCAGCCCGGCCTTCTTGAGCAGATCGGCGAGCGGCACGCCGGTCCATTCCGCGCAGCCGGCGCCGCCATTGGTCCACTGGTTGCCGCGCGCCGGCGGCGAGAACGCCGCGCGGCCATTGCCGCCGCATTCCAGCACCATGCGCCGCGTCACGGCCTTGTACTTCGATTTCAACTCGCCAAGCGTGATCTCGATCTTGTTGTTGACCTCGCCATCGATGGTGATTTTCCAGGCGTCGGGATCCTTCGCCTCCTCGGGGATCTGCCCGTTGTTGCGGATGTAGAATTTCTCGATCGGCGTGGTGTCGTCGTCGAGCAGGCTTTCCGGCGTCTCGGCGACCAGCGGCTTTTCGCCGAGCACGACCAGCCCTTCGTTCTTGCCGGGGAATTTCAGATGTTGCGGTCCCTTGGCCGGCGCGGGCGCGGCGGCCGGGGCCGCCTGGGCGTGGGCCTGGGTAATGCCCGCGCCGTTGCGCGAGAGCGGCAACGCGCCGCCGATGACGGCGCCTATCGCCGCCAGACCTGAACTGCCCAGAAATCTGCGCCGGCTGGTATCGAACTTGTTGCCGTCAGCCGCATTGCCCCCGGTTTCCCGCACCATGACGTCTCTCCCTTGTTGCCCGCTCCCGGGCTTTTCTTGGCCGGGCTTCCCATCGGAAGCCCAACTGGAAGGAGTATTTGCGTTTTGCGGCCGTGCCGCAAGACCGCCAGAGGCCGCAACCGCGACCGCGCCGACAGACGCGAGACTGCGACGGCGCAGCGAATCGCCGGCAAACCAAAAGCCGCAACCGCTGCGGCATCCTCCCGCACCGTCCAACGTGGCCTGTTCGGTCGCCGCGTTCTGGATTAGAATTGCCCGATACCTGGCATGTGAAAGGGAACCAGCAGGAGACCTGCCATGGCTAGTATCGAAGAAGCTCCGCGCAAGCTTGTTTTGAAATCAGGCTCAACGACGCTTACGCTCGACAAGGATTCCGGCAAGGCAACGCTGCAGCAAAAAATGCTGCTGTGGAACAAAAAGCCCGTCGAATTCCCGCTCTCCAATATCGACGACATCGCGGTGAAGTCGAACGTGGACGGCCTTTCAGGCGCGGCAATCCATCACAGCGTCCTGCATGAGCGTACCGGCGAGATCATCGTCCTGACAACCGAGGAAGCCAAGGACGCCGCCGAAACAGTCAAAAAGCTGCGCGGATTTGTCGGACTGTAGGGTTCGGGCGCAAACCAGTTGCCAGGCGGCTACCGCTGCCGCGTGGGCACGATGGGTTCGTGCCGCAATGTCGGATACTGGCGCTTTGATCAGCCAAGCGGATGCCGAAGGTCCGTCCTCATCACGTAGTTTTCGTAGGCCTGATCGGCGATCACAAAATCCGTCGAACCGATCCTGGTAAAGCCATGCCGGAGATAGAAGTCGATTGCCCGGCGGTTTTCGGCTTCGACCGTCAGCCAGGCGCTTTCGCCACCCATGCGCCTGCAGTGGTCCAGGGCATGACGCAACAGCGCGCCGCCCCTTCCGCCCGACTGGTGCCTCGGTTGAACATACAGGGTCGTGATTTCCAGCGGCGAGCAATCTGCCAGTGGCGGCGCAGCCGTCGAACAGACCTTCACGAAGCCATCAATTCCCGTCCGGTTCTCCGATACCCAGATCGTCAGATCGGGATCGCCGATCGCGTTACGAAACTTCCGCGCCGTGAATTCCGCAAGAACATAGTCCGCAAACACCGGACTGACGCCATTCCGGAGATACGTATTCAGCCAGACCTCTATGCTCACCGCGGCCAGGCTGGACGCGTCTCGTTCTTCGGCCTTCCTGATCATGCCTGCTCACATCCCTGCACGAGGCCTTCAAAGCGGGCGGTCCGGGTCGGGACCCGGCGTGCCGGTTCCAAGCATGGCGACTGGGTGACCGATGGGGACTGAGCTTTGGCAGAATGGCCAAGCCCGAGAATACCGATCAGTGCAGCAGCGCCAATCGTGGACAGTGTACGAACACAGTTTCGCATGACTGGTTACCTCCGCAATCGCAGCTAAGGCTACGCCAGATATTCGCCGGGCGGAAATATGACTCAACATACCCTGCGTACTTTGCGGACCTGAACCTCGCCGACGCATGTAACGGTACAAACTTCTTCGCCGGCCGATGGGGCTCATTCGATCAACAACAGACCGCGTTTCCTTTTCCCGTCCCAGGTGTCCATCGCTGCAAACAAACGGTCGCGTTCGATAAGCCATGGTTGATAATCGCGATTCACGTCCAGGACGAAGACCAGATCCTCCGCCTCCAGATACCCTCCGATCGGAGAGTGATGGCCTGCCCCGCCTCCGAAAATTTCCTTGCGGCTGAAATTGATGATGTAGCGGCGGCCAGGCTCGTTGGCACGCCGCAGGTGCCGCTGGAATTGTTCGGGTGAGAGATCTCGCAACACGCTAACGGTGCGATTTGTCTTCGAGCGCGTGACTTCCCCAAGCTCGTCAAGTGTCAATCCCATAAAACAAACGCCGGTCCTGCAACGACCCGTCCCCGCCAGAACCGCAGCCTCGGAGGTTGCCGTTTCGCCGAGGGATCTCAGCGCGTTCGCTATACTGGCGGGGCCGCACAACGACGGGTTCGACTGCCACGTCAGTTCCCTCTTGAAGGTTGATGCCGCAGGCAACGCCCATGCTTTCTCAACCCCGGCTTCAGACCGCGTAACGGACGAACGAATGGCATCAGGGCGTACACTGGTCTGGCTGACGATAAGGCTGGCACCGCCAACCAAAGTGATCAGCGCCAACACGCCAGCAAACAACGCAATCCTTGCCGCTCGGCTCATAAGTTTGAGTTCTCGCTAGGGCAATCACGTACCGATTGTTGGGCCGAAAACCGCGTTGCCTTGGACGGACTGGAGAACTTCTATTGCCAGCCGAGCAAGGCTATTTTGGCTTACGCGTTGGCTCTATGAACGGTTTCACATTCGCAAGCATGCTCGCCGGACCTTCGGCACCGAAGCGATGGAGCAGCCGTCGCGCATTACGATATCAACGTTCCAGCAACCGTCCGACATCAGTCGGCGGCTCAGAATTTATCAGTTCTCGCCCCTAGCTGTGAAACTTCAGCCCGTCGACGATCTTGTCGATCACCTTGCGCTCGGCGCGCATCGCGAGCCCGACCAGATTGAGCTCGGCGCGGATCACGGCGCGCACCACTTCGCGGTTGGCGGCGTCATGCGTGGTCTTGAACATGTCCTCGGTATAGACCGCGGGGGTGACGTTGCGGGCGAGCGCCCGTTCAAGTGCGCGGGAGAGCCCCGACCGGTCGGCGCCGTAGATCAGGATCGGCTGGCCAATCAACGACAGATATTTCGTGCCGGATGCATCGCCATAGGGCTCGCCGATGCATTCGGGAAAGGCCGCGGCAATGCCGCCGGCGAGGAATGAAGCGACGTTGAGCTTCTGCCACGGTTCGAGGTCGGTCCGGATCACGACCGCGATCTTGGTGTCGAATTGCATGATTGATTTGCGCCGATGACGGGATTGGAACGGTTCGCGCCAAGCGTAGCGTCAATATGTCCGAAGCGGAAGACCACGTCGGGTGAGGAAGCTCACCCCTTGGCGTCGCAGGCCCAGGCGCGGATCACACACTCCTTGCCGCCGAATTCGTAGCACTTCCTTGTCGCGGCGTTGAGCGAGCTGGAAATTTTCGGCTTTACGGCATAGCCGTGGGGACCGCACGGATTGGTCATATCGACCGCGAGCGCGGCGCAGGCCCGATTCATGGTGAGCGCGGTGCAGTTGCCCTTGCACTGTTTCAGCGCCGCGGCACGCGCGGCGGCCTCGGCCGGATAGTCATAGGCCTGGCCATAGGCGCCGCATTTGCCGACGGCGAAGGCGCCGGCCGCCCACGCCCTGGTGATGTAGCCCGAGACGCCCAGTGTCAGCGTCAGCGCAACGATAAAGAGCGCGCGGCGCTTGGCCGCGACGGTCGAAACGATCAAAAGCCCCTCCCCCGAGGTAACCTGCAGAATCTAACCGGGAGGGAGTTTCAACTTGGTGAATAGGAGCTTCGTAGGGTGGGCAAAGCGCAGCGTGCCCACCATTTCTCTGCGATTGTGAAAGGATGGCGGGCACGCTGCGCTTTGCCCACCCTACGATCCCCGTGCCGCCTCGAGCGCCTGCGGGGTGTCGATATCGAGAAACGCGCTCTGGCCGTCGACCGGGACTTCCGCGACGGCCTCCGTGTGCTTGGCGATCAAATGGCGGGCACCGACATCGCCGTCGAGCGTCATCAATTCCTTGAAGAAGCGCCGCGACCACAGCACGGGATTGCCGCGGCGGCCGTCGCTGACGGGTACGGCGATAAGATGGCCGCGGTCCGGCGCGAAGGTCTCGATGAGCTGATCGATCAGTTCGGCAGAGATCAACGGCATGTCGCCGAGGCAGACGACGGCACCGTCGGCATTTTCGGGCACCGCTGATATGCCGGCCTTGACCGAGGACGCGAGGCCCCCGGCGAAATCCGGGTTGCGGACGAATTTCACGTTGAGCCCCGCCAGCGCCTGCTCGACGAGATCGGCCTGATGGCCGGTGACGACGATCACGTCATTCGCTTTCGATGCCAGCGCCTGCTCGGCGACGATTCGCACCAGCTTCTTGCCGTCGATTTCGGCGAGCAGCTTGTTGGGGCCGCCCATCCGGGTCGAGCGCCCGGCGGCAAGCACGACGGCGGTGACGTTGCGGTTGGCTTCGAGGTCGGCAACGGTGCGCGGCTGCGGCCGGGTGACGATTTCCATCAGGAGGCCGCCGACGCCCATGCCGGTCAGCTCAGCGCGCGTGACCTTCAACCCGGCGAGAAGCCGCATCAGCACCCAGTCAAAACCGTTTTCGACGGGCGAACGCGCGCAGCCCGGTGCGCCCAGCACCGGCACGCCGCCGGCACTGCCGATCAGCAGCAAATTGCCGGGATCGACCGGCATGCCGAAATGCTCGATCGCGCCGCCGATCTCGGTGATCGCGGCCGGGATCACGTCGCGGCGGTCGGCGATCGCGGACGCGCCGAACACGATCACCAGCTCAGCGCCGAGACCGAGCAATTCCTTGATGGACGAAGCCAGATCAGCTTCATCATGCGGCACGCGACGCTCGGCAACGATGGTGGCGCCAGCGGGCGCCAGCCGTTCCGCGGTCACCCGCAAGGTCTTGTCGATCACCTTTGGCGAAAGCCCGGGCAGCAGGGTCGAGACCACGCCGACCTTCTTGATGGTGTAAGGCGCAATCCGCAGCGCGCCCTTGCCCGCGACATCGACGGCGGCATCGCGCAGCTTCGCTTCGACGCCGAACGGAATGAGTTTGACCGTCGCGATCATCTCGCCTTCGACGACAGGCTTGAAGGCAGCGAGCGTCGCGAAAGTTATGGCTTCGTCGACGCCGTTGATGCGGTCGACCGCTGATCGATCCACCACCAGCACGCCGGCCTGCGCCGCGAACAGGTTGGATCGGCCGGTAAAGGCGCGCTCGACATTGACGCCCTCGCCGGCAACCGCCTGCGCGATGCTGGCGGCCGCAACGTCCTCGGAGACGTCGCCCTCCTCCAGCCGCACCACGACGATCTCTTTGACGCCCGCCTTGTTGAGCGCTTCGACCTCGGCAGGCCCAATCGTGGTGCCTTTCTTGAGCACCAGCGCCCCCTGCCGCAGCGTATGCACGGTGACGCCGCCAATCGCGTCGGCCGGACTGGCGGGACCGAACTTCATGCCGCCTGCACCTTCGCGGTTTGCTTTGCGCCTTCCTTGGGCAGCCGCAGCTCGGCGGTGATCTCGGCCATGATCGAGACCGCGATCTCCGACGGCGACACCGCACCGATGGAAAGCCCGATCGGCGCATGGATGCGCGCGATGTCGGCATCATCAGCGCCCTGCGCCTTCAACCGCTCGGCGCGCTTGGCATGAGTCTTTCGCGAGCCGAGCGCGCCGATATAGAAGCAGTCGCGCTCGAAAGCATGCAGCAGCGCCGGGTCGTCGATCTTGGGATCATGCGTGACGGCGACGAACGCCGTGTAGTGATCGACGTTCAGCGGCGGCAGCGCCACGTCCGGCCATTCGGCGATCAGCGGCACGTCGGGGAAGCGCTCGGGGCTCGCGAACGCCGTGCGCGGATCGACCACCGTCACGTCGTAATCGAGCGAACGCGCCAGCGGCGCCAGCGCCTGGCTGATATGGACCGCGCCGACAATGACAAGCCGCGCAGTCGGCGCGTAGACGTTGAGGAACAGTTTTTTGCCGCCGCTCTCGATCATGCCGCTCTTGCCCATGCGGAGCTGCTTTGAGAGTTCGGCGCTCAACGGATCGGTTGCGATATCCTTGGCCTTCACCAGCCGCTGCTCGCCATTGGCGGTATCGGTGATCACGATGACCGGGCGGCGCGCGGCGCGCTCAGTATTTACCTGTGTGAGTGTTTCCAGTTTCACGACTGGCCCACCTTCTCGACGAAGACGCGGATGGTGCCGCCGCAGGACAGGCCGACATTCCAGGCGGTCTCGTCGGCGACGCCGAACTCCAGCATTTTTGGCTTGCCGCTGGCGATCACGTCCAGCGCCTCGGTGACGACGGCGCCCTCGACGCAGCCGCCGGAGACCGACCCTAAGAACGTGCCGTCATCGTTGATGACGAGGCTCGATCCGGCCGGCCGGGGCGCCGAGCCCCAGGTCTCGACCACGGTCGCCAGCGCCACGCCGTGGCCGGCTTTTTGCCAGTTCTCGGCGGCCTGCAGAATGTCTTCGTCGCGGTTGAGCATGGGAGAACCTCCTTCAGGCTGCCGATCGGATCAGGCTGCGATGGTGCGGCGGGGGCGGCGCCGAAAGCGCCTCGATCAGCCCTTCCATCGATGTCAAGTTATGCACCGGGCGGAATTCGTCAACGTGCGGCAGCATCATTTTGATACCCTGCGCCTTGGCCTCGAAGGCGCTGTAGCGCAGCAGCGGATTGAGCCAGATCAGGCGCCGGCAAGACCTATGCAGCCGGTCCATCTCGAAGGCCAGCTTGGCGTCAGCCTCCCGCTCCAGCCCGTCTGATATCAAGAGCACGATGGCGCCCTGCCCGAGCACCCGACGGCCCCACAATTTGTTGAAGCTGTGCAGCGAGGTGGCGATGCGGGTGCCGCCGGCCCAGTCCTCCACCGACGACGAACAGCTCGCCAGCGCTTCATCCGGATCGCGCGCCCGCAGCGCCCGCGTCACATTGGTGAGCCGCGTGCCGAACAGGAACACGGACACGCGCTTGCGGGCGTCGGTGATGGCATGAAGGAAATGCAGGAACAGGCGGGTATATTCGCTCATCGACCCCGAGATATCCAGGAGCGCCACGATCGGCGCCGGCTTCTCGATCCGGCCGAGCTTTCTGATGTCGATGATCTCGCCACCGGTGCGCAAGGAGCTGCGCAGCGTGCGCCGCATGTCGAGCCGTAGGCCTTTTGAGTCCGGCTGATAGCGGCGGGTGCGCAGTTCGGCCTGCGGCAGCTTCATATTGGCGATGGCGCGCGTGACCTCGGCGATCTCGGCCGCGCTCATCTGCGCAAAATCCTTTTTCTGCAGGATCTCCTTGTCGGAGACCGACAGCCGCAGCTCCTGTTCCTGGATCTGCTCGGCCTCGTCGCGCATCGACGGCTGCGCCAGCGCCTCCTGCACGCGGCGCGAGGCCGGCGGCGGCTTCTTCCTGGCGTGATCCGGCAGCGGCACCGAATCCAGCATGTGCTTCCAGTCTTCGGCGGCGCGGAAGAACAGGTCGAAGGCCTGTGCGAAGATCAGCATATGCTCGTGACGCTTGACGAAGATCGCCTCCAGCGTGGCGTAGACATCAGCGCGGTTGCCGATCTCGATCGCCTGCAGCGCGTTGAGCGCGTCGATGACCGCGCCGGGGCCGACGGGAATCCCGGCCGCACGCAGCGCGCGGGCGAAGCCGACGACGTTGTCGGCCATATGCCCGGTCGGCGGATTGAGGTGATCGATATCAGTCATGGTGCAACCCGTCACTCCGGGGCGCGCGATGCGCGAGTTAATTCTCGCTCGTCGCTTCCTTCAGAACCTTCTGCAGCGTATCGCCCTGCATCCGCGCGATGTCGTCCTGGTATTTCAGCAGCGCGCCCAGCGTGTCGCCGACCATTTGCGGCGTCAGCGAGCGGGCGTCGAGCTCCGTTAAGGCGGTCGCCCAGTCGATGGTCTCGGCAACGCCCGGCGACTTGTAGAAATCCTGATCGCGCAGCACCTGCACGAAGCGGACGACCTGCTGCGACAGTTTTGCCGAGATGCCCGGCACGCGCGACTTGACGATCGCGAGCTCGCGCTCGGCCTCCGGGTAGTCGACCCAGTGATAGAGACAGCGGCGCTTCAGCGCGTCGTGAATCTCGCGGGTACGGTTGGAAGTGATGATGACGATCGGCGGTTGCGGCGCCTTGATGGTGCCGAACTCGGGGATCGTCACCTGGAAGTCGCTGAGGATCTCCAGAAGATACGCCTCGAACGCCTCATCGGCGCGGTCGAGTTCGTCGATCAGGAGCACCGGCGCGCCGGCGACGTCAGGCTCCAGCGCCTGCAGCAGCGGGCGCTTGATCAGAAAACGCTCGGCGAAAATATCCGACGACAATTGCTCGCGGTCGGTATCGCCGGCGGCCTCCGCCAGGCGAATCGCGATCATCTGCGCCGCACTGCTCCACTCGTAGACGGCGGAAGCGACGTCGAGCCCCTCGTAGCATTGCAGGCGGATCAGCTTGCGCCCGAGCGCCGCCGACAGAACTTTTGCGATTTCCGTCTTGCCGACGCCGGCCTCACCTTCGAGAAACAGCGGCCGGCCCATGCGCAGCGACAGATAGGTCACCGTCGCCAGTGACCGCTCGGCCAGATAGCCGCGCGAGGTCAACAACTCGAGCATGCCATCGACGGATTTGGGCAGCGCCGATGCACTCATGGGCAAACCTGTTCTGGGAAAGCCAATCTCGATACGCCGGTAATCGGCAAGCTTACTTCGCCGTCGCGGCTTCGACGGCGCGGCGCGTCAAGACGCCGATCAGATGCGCGCGATATTCGGCGCTGCCGTGCAGATCGCTGTTCAGCCCATCGGCCGGCGCCGAGATGCCGTCGAGCACCTTGTGCGAAAAACGCTTCTTCAGCGCTTCCTCGAACGCGGTAGCGCGGAACACGCCGTCCGAGCCGGCGCCGGTGACGGCGACGCGCACATCCGACGGACGCTTGGCGACGAACACGCCGACCAGCGCGTAACGCGAGGCCTGGTTGCGGAACTTGATGTAGGCCGCCTTCTTCGCCAGCGGGAACATCACCTTGGTGATGATCTCGTCGCTCTCCAGCGCAGTGGTGAACAGGCCCTGAAAAAACTCTTCCGCCTTGAGGCGGCGCTTGTTGGTGACGATGGTGCCGCCGAGCGCGAGCACCGCGGCAGGATAATCCGCGGTCGGATCGTTGTTGGCGAGCGAGCCGCCGATGGTACCCTTGTGACGCACCGCGGGATCGCCGATTCCGCCGGCAAGCTCGGCCAGCGCCGGAATGGCTTCGCCGACGATCGGCGACGTCGCGACGGCCGCATGTTTGGCGGTCGCGCCGATCACCAGCGAACGGCCCTTCATCTCGATGGCGTCGAGCCCTTCGATATGGGAGAGGTCGACCAGATGCGGCGGGCTGGCGAGCCGCTGCTTCATGACCGGCACCAGCGTATGACCGCCGGCGATCACCTTGGCGTCTTCGTTCTTCAACAGGAGGTTGGCGGCCTGCCGCACGGTCCCCGGACGATGATATTTGAATTCGTACATTGAGAACTTCCTGATCGCGGTCGCGATGAAATCGATTGGTCGATTAAGCAGATTTGGCCATCGCCTTGGCGCCGGCGGCGATCGACTGGACGATGTTCTGATAGCCGGTGCAGCGGCACAGATTGCCTTCAAGCTCTTCGCGGATGACGTGGTCCGAAAGATCGTGGCCCTTGCGATTGACCAGATCGACCGCGGTCATGATCATGCCGGGAGTGCAGAAGCCGCACTGCAGGCCATGATGCTCGCGAAAAGCTTCCTGCATCGGATGCAGCGGCGCGCCGTCGGCGGCCAGCCCCTCGATGGTCTTGACCTCATGGCCGTCGGCCATGACCGCGAGCGTGGTGCAGGACTTCACCGCCTTGCCGTCGAGATGGACGACGCAGGCGCCGCACTGCGAGGTGTCGCAGCCGACATGGGTGCCTGTCAGCCGGAGATTTTCCCGCAGAAACTGGACCAGCAGGGTACGGGAATCGACATTGGCGTTTACGGGGTTACCGTTCACGATCAGGGAAATCTTGGCCATCAGCACTCTCTTGAGCTGCACCGCCGCATATCGGCCGCGCAGGCGTTTAAAGTCATTCCAAAAGCCATAATATGGGCCATCCCGGTAATGAGCAACCTCAGGAGCCCCTCGTCTGGGGCATGCCTAATGGACTTGGCGGGACTGCGGGACGGGGCTTGAGGCCTGCGTCAGAATCAGCCTTGCAGGGGAATCAGCCCTGCACGGCCTTGGCGAAATTGGCGAAGAACTCGTCGGCCAGTTTCTTGGCCGCGCCGTTGATCAGGCGCTGGCCGAGCTGGGCGAGCTTGCCGCCGATCTGGGCCTCGACATTATAGCTCAGCAGGGTACCGCCATCCTTTTCGGCGAGCGCAACGGTGGCGCCACCCTTGGCAAAGCCGGCGACGCCGCCCTCGCCTTCGCCCGAGATCTTGTAGCCGTTGGGCGGATCGAGATCGCTCAAATTGACCTTGCCCTTGAAGCGGGCGGAGACCGGCCCGACCTTCATTTTGGCGGTGGCGCGGAAGCCGTTGTCCTCGGTCTTTTCCAGCTCCTCGCAGCCGGGGATGCAGGCCTTCAGCACTTCCGGATCGTTCAGCTTGGCCCACACGGCCTCGCGCGACGCCGCAAGCTGGACTTCGCCGTTCATCGTCATGGCCATGGGGGTGCCTCCTGGATCGCGTCTGATATCCCCAAGTAAAGCACGGCCGGGCCAAAAGGAAGGGCGATAAGCGATGCATATTCGCAAGTGCAACACGTGTGCTCCGACAAGGGCATTGGCATGGACAGGCCGGAATGGTTAGGTCGCGCGCAGATGAGCACCTCACTCTCCCCATTGCTTGCCCCGATGCTGTCGAGCGCCGCCATGCGCGCGATCTGCGACGATGCTGCAACCTTGCAAAACATGCTGGATTTCGAGGCTGCGCTGGCGCGCACCGAGGCCGCGCTGGGGGTCATTCCGGCAAGCGCTGCGGGACCGATCACGAATGCGTGCAGGGCCGAATCATTCGACCTCGCCGCACTGGCCGACGCCGCGACTAGGTCTGGCAACCTCGCCATCCCGCTCGTCAAGGCGCTGACGGCCAATGTCGCCAAATCGGATGCCGCGGCGGCGCGCTATGTCCATTGGGGCGCGACCAGCCAGGACGTCATCGATACCGGCGCCATGCTCGGGCTTCGCGCCGGCATCGACGCGCTGCTCGCCGACACCAATCGCGCGATCGCGGGCTTTGCCGCACTGGCACGTCAGCACCGCCACACCCCGGTAGTCGCCCGCACCTGGCTGCAGCATGCGCTGCCGATGCCGTTCGGACTGAAGCTCGCCGAATATGCCGCGGCGCTGCACCGCTCGAAGCTGCGGCTGCAGCGCTTGCGCAGCGAGACGCTGGCGCTGCAATTCGGCGGCGCCGCCGGCACGCTCGCCGCCCTCGGCGACAAGGGAATGCAGGTCTCAGAACGACTGGCAGCAGAGCTCAAGTTGCCGCTACCCGACGCTCCCTGGCACACCCACCGCGACCGCATTGCGGAGGCGGCCTCGGTTCTCGCCATCATCGCCGGCACCTGCGGCAAGATCGCGCGCGATGTTTCGCTGATGATGCAGACCGATGTCGGCGAAGCGTTCGAGCCCTCGGGCGAAGGCCGCGGCGGCTCCTCCACCATGCCGCACAAGCGCAATCCCGTCGCGGCGGCCAGTGCGCTGGCGGCGGCCACCATGGCCCCCAATCTCGCGGCGACGATCTTTGCGGCGCAGGTGCAGGATCATGAGCGCAGCGCCGGCCCCTGGCACGCGGAATGGCCGACGCTACCGACGCTGCTGCTGGTCACCTCGGGCGCGCTGGCGGCCATTGTCGACATCGCCGAGGGGCTGGAAGTCGATGCTGCGCGCATGCGCGTCAATCTCGACGCGACGGACGGACTGATCATGGCGGAAGCCGTGACGATGGCGCTGGCCGAAAAGATCGGCAAGAGCGACGCGCACCATCTGATCGAAGCCGCGAGCAAGAAGGCGGTCAAGGAAAAGAAACATTTGCGCGATGTCCTGACGGCGGATGCCAAGGTCACCGCACAGCTCGATGCCGGCAGAATCGCTGAACTGTTCGAGCCGATGGCCTATCAGGGCGCCTCGCAAGCCCTGATCGACCGCCTGCTCGCTTCGCTGGACGACAAGTAAGAGACCGGAGAACTCCAGATGCCGATGATCGACGCCGATGGGTGCCTGCTCAACGTATCCGTGGAAGGCCGCGACGGCGGACCGACGCTGATGCTGTCGAATTCGCTGGGCTCGACCATGCAGATGTGGGAGCCGCAGATGAAGGCGCTGACGCAGGTGTTCCGCGTCATCCGCTACGACCGGCGCGGCCACGGCAAGTCGAGCGTACCGCCCGGGCCCTATTCATTGGAGCGTTTCGGGCGCGACGTGCTGGCGATCCTCGACGACCTCAACATCGCCAAAGCCCATTGGTGCGGCCTGTCGATGGGCGGCATGGTCGGGCAATGGCTGGGCGCCAACGCATCAGACAGATTCGGCAAGATCGTGCTGGCCAACACCACCTGCCATTACCCAGACCCGACGCGCTGGAACGACCGCATCAAGGCGGTGAAGCAAGGCGGCATCGCCGCGGTGGCCGACGCCGTGATGGCGGGCTGGCTGACGGCGGATTTTCGCGAACGCGAGCCGCAGATCGCGGCCAACATGAAGGCGATGATGCTGACCACGCCGGTCGAGGGCTACATCGCCTGCTGCGAGGCGCTGTCGACCCTCGACCAGCGCGAGCTGCTGCCGAAAATCAAGAGCCCGACGCTGGTCATCGCCGGCCGCCACGACATGTCGACGACGGTCGCGGACGCCGAATTCATGCGCAGCCGGATTCCCGGCGCCAGCATGACCATCCTCGATGCGGCGCATATTTCGAATGTCGAGCAGCCACACGCCTTCACCGACGCGCTGGTGGGCTTTTTGACGCAACGCTAACTCGAACGACGTCATTGCGAGGAGCGAAGCGACGAAGCAATCCATGTCTCAGCAAGCCGTGAAATGGATTGCTCGCGGAGTTTATCATCGGGCGCGCATTCGCGCGACCCGTTGGCTCGCAATGACGGGAGGAGACACCAATGGACGATAACCAACGCCGCGACGACGGCATGGCCCAGCGCCGAAAAGTGCTCGGCAATGAATGGGTCGACAAGTCGATCAAGAACCGCAACGCGTTCAACACCGACTTCCAGGACCTGATCACCCGCTATGCCTGGGGCGATATCTGGACCCGGCCGCATTTCGACCATCGCACCCGCCGCGTGCTTGTGATCGGCACCATGGTCGCGCTGGGACAGTGGGATGAATTCCGCCTGCATGTGCGTGCGGCCCTTGCCGAGGGCGGCTTCACGCCCGACGACATCAAGGAAATCCTGCTGCAGCAGGCGATCTATTGCGGCGTGCCAGCGGCCAACCACGCGGTCAAGGAAGCGAACGCGATCATCGCCGAAATGGGTTTGCTGAAGAGCTAGCTCGCATCAAGCTTTACCCAGGTGATCTGTTGAGCGCCGAACCTTCGACGACCCCCGTGGCGGCATCCGGCTCGTTCGCGGCCATGAGGTCCGCGCCCTATCGCACCCAGTTCGCAGCCTATGTGCTGGCCATGATGGCCGACAATATCGAGCACGTGATCAGCTATTGGGTGGTCTTCCAGAAATTCCATTCCCCCGCGCTGGCGGGCTTTGCGGTGCTGTCGCACTGGCTTCCGTTCCTGCTGTTTTCGGTCGCCGTAGGCTCGCTGGCCGACCGGTTCGATCCGCGCCGCATCATCCAGTGCGGGATGCTGCTCTTCATCGTGGCCTCCAGCGGATGGGGATACTTCTTCATCACCGACACACTTGAGATGTGGCACGCGATGCTGCTGCTCGTCATCCATGGCTGCGCCGGCGTGCTGTGGCAGACGCCGAACCAATTGCTGCTCTACGACATCGTAGGCCCGGCCAATCTGCCGAGCGCGGTGCGGCTGAACGCGACGGCGCGCTATCTCGGCATCCTGGTCGGTCCGGCCGTGGGCGGCGTCATCATGCTGGCGCTCGGCCCATCCCACGGCATCATTTTCAACACGCTGTTCTATCTGCCGATGCTGCTCTGGCTGTTCTGGGCGCCCACCAGAGCCAAGGACGCCGCGCCCCGGCGCATCCCCGTCCGCGGCCTTGCCGACATCATGCAGACCATCCGCGACATCGGCACGCAGCGGGTGCTGACCTCGATGACGCTGCTCGCCGGGCTGACCTCCTTCATGATCGGCAACGCCTACCATGCCCAGATGCCGGGGTTTGCCGGCGATCTCGGGCACGGCGACCCCGGCGTGTCCTACAGCGTGCTGCTGGCCGCCGACGCCGCCGGCGCGCTGCTTGCGGGCATTGCGCTCGAAGCGTGGGGACGACTCAAGCCTGATCCCCGGACGGCCATCGTGCTCGCCATTCTGTGGAGCCTGTCGCTGCTCGCGTTCGCCTCCGTTGGGATTTACACGCTGGCGATCGCGTTGCTGTTTGCCGCAGGCTTCTTCGAGCTGTCGTTCAACACGATGGCGCAGGCGCTGGTCCAGATAAATGCCCCCGCCGATATCCGCGGCCGCGTTGTCGGCCTGTTCAACATGGCCGGGCTCGGGATGCGGGCCTTCAGCGGCATCACCGTGGGCCTCGCCGGTGCCGCGATCGGCATTCATTGGTCGCTCGGCCTGTCGGCCGCCGTGCTATTGGCCTTTCTGTGCGTCCTGTATCGCCGCGCTGCAAAACCAGGCTTGCCGAAGAGTTAGCCCGGCGGGCGCCGCGCCGGGGTCCATCCCTCTTCGCAAGGAGATGGATGGCCGAGGACTCGTGTCCCGGACGCGGCGCCCGCACCATCAGCGCGTTTACGCGCGTCTTCGACACGCTGTGGTGACGCGACGCGTCCGGGACACGAGTTCGACCACGACGGTGGCGGGGTCGAACGCCACAAAAGAAAAGCCCCGCCTTTCGGCAGGGCCTTCTCTTACTCACTTACCAATCCGGCCTAGCGGTCCTGATCGGGCATCTGCTTCCCCTGACGGTTGGGGTTCGGCTTCTCGCGGCCCGGATCCTGCTGCTGCTGACCCGGCTTCTGGCCGCCGCCCTGCTGCTGCTGGCCGGGCTTCTGACCCGGGTTCTGGTTCTGCTGGCCCGGATTGTTCTGATTGGTCATCGGGGATCTCCGTTGTTTTGACCATAGCTGGAGTAAACGGAGGGGCATGGCATTCGTTGCAAGGGAACGCCGGTTCCGCTGCGATCATTGCGCGGCAAAGGCGTGGCAGGACTGTGGAGCGGGAACCGCTGCGCAAAAACTAGCTCTGTACAAGCCAATTAAGCCGCACCCGGCGCTGTTGCCGCCCCCGGTTCCCACCTGTTAGAAAACGACACGACGCGTCGCATCGGGCTGCCGGAGCTCTCGCCGCGCCGCCCGCTCTAGACACGGCAGCACATGGATTATTTCGCGCAACAACTGATCAACGGCCTCGTGCTCGGCTCGATCTACGGCCTGATCGCGATCGGCTACACGATGGTCTACGGCATCGTCGGCATGATCAATTTCGCCCATGGCGATATCTTCATGATCGGTGGCTTCATCGCCCTGATCACCTTCCTGATCCTGGTCTCATTCGGCCTGACCGCGGTCCCCCTTATTCTCCTGATCGTGCTGCTGGTGTCGATGGCGATTACGGCACTCTATGGCTGGACAGTGGAACGCATCGCCTACCGGCCGCTGCGGCACTCGTTCCGCCTGGCGCCGATGCTCTCCGCGATCGGTATGTCATTCGTGCTGACCAATTTTTCCCAGGTCGCGCAGGGTGCGCGCGTAAAACCGGTACCGCCGATCATTACCGGCGGCTATACCCTGCACGAGGGCGCCGAAGGCTTCGTAGTGCAGCTTTCCAACGTCCAGATCATCGTCGTCATCACCACCGTGGTGCTGCTGGCGCTGTTTACCTGGCTGGTATCGAGCACGCGGTTGGGGCGCGACATGCGCGCCTGCGAACAGGACCAGACCATGGCCTCGCTGCTCGGCGTCGATGTCGATCGCACCATCTCCATGACCTTCGTGATCGGCGCAGCGCTGGCCGCCGTCGCCGGCATGATGTACCTGCTCTATTACGGGCTGGTCGATTTCTTCATGGGCTTCGTCGCGGGCATCAAGGCATTCACCGCCGCCGTCCTTGGCGGCATCGGTTCGCTGCCCGGCGCGATGCTGGGCGGGCTTCTGATCGGCCTGATTGAGACGCTGTGGTCGGCCTACTTCTCGGTCGAGTACAAGGACGTCGCCGCGTTCTCGATCCTGATCGTGGTCCTGATCTTCCTTCCGACCGGCCTGCTCGGCCGGCCCGAAGTTGAAAAAGTCTGACGGACGGCAGCGTGAGCGCACCCCCCGCCGCCCAAACCTCGCGCGCTCCGGGCGCAGCTTTCATCTTCAAGAAAGCGCTGATCAGCGCGCTGGTGGCGCTGGTGCTGTTCTCGCTGATGATCGGCGTGCGCACCGAAGCGGGACCACAGGGACAACTGATCTACTGGACGCGGTTCGGCGACCTCGCCGCGATGGTTGCGACCGTGTTCGGCGGCAGCATCGTGTTCGAGTTGCTGCGACAGTGGTGGGGACCGGTCGGCACTATCCGTGTGGTACCGCCTGCGGTGCAAAGCACGCTTTCGCTGGCCGGACGCCTGATCGCGCCGGTGCTGCTGGTCTTTACGTTTCTGGTGCCGGTCATCTTCTACAATGAGCGCTACATTCTCGACCTCGGCATCCTCGTTCTCACTTACGTGATGCTCGGATGGGGACTGAACGTGGTGGTCGGCCTCGCCGGCCTGCTCGACCTCGGCTATGTCGCGTTCTACGCGGTCGGCGCCTATTCCTACGCGCTGCTGGCGACCAATTTCGGGCTGTCGTTCTGGATCTGCCTGCCGCTTGCCGGCATCCTCGCCGCCTTCTGGGGCGTGCTGCTCGGCTTTCCCGTACTGCGGCTGCGCGGCGACTATCTCGCCATCGTCACGCTGGCCTTCGGCGAGATCATCCGCCTCGTTCTCCTCAACTGGCAGAGCGTGACCGGCGGACCGAACGGCGTCACCGGCATTCCCCGGCCAACTCTGTTCGGCATTCCGCTCTCGGCCGGCGATGACGGGCTTGCGGCCATACTCGGCATCGAGTATTCGCCGACCCACCGCATCGTATTCCTGTTCTACATTATCCTGGCGCTTGCGCTGCTCACCAACTGGGTCACGATCCGGCTGCGGCGGCTGCCGATCGGCCGCGCCTGGGAAGCGCTGCGCGAGGACGAGGTCGCCTGCCGCGCGCTCGGCATCAACACCACCACGACCAAGCTGACCGCGTTCGCGACAGGCGCGATGTTCGGCGGCTTCGCCGGCGCCTTCTTCGCCACGAGACAAGGCTTCATTAGCCCGGAATCCTTCACCTTCCATGAATCGGCGCTGGTGCTGGCGATCGTCGTGCTCGGCGGCATGGGCTCGCAGCTTGGCGTAGCGCTCGCGGCGCTCGCCATGATCGGTGGCTTCGAGCTGTTCCGCGGCCTCGACCAGTATCGCATGCTGGTGTTCGGCATGGCGATGGTGCTGCTGATGATCTGGCGGCCGCGCGGCCTGATCGGCCACCGCGCGCCGACCGTTTTCCTGAAACACAATCAGGCGATCTCATCCGACCTTGTCAAGGAGGGACACGGATGAGCGGCGACCACATCCTGTCGGTCGATCGCCTGTCGATGCGCTTCGGCGGCATCGTCGCCGTCAACGATCTCTCCTTCAATGCCGAGCGACGCAAGATCACCGCGCTGATTGGGCCGAACGGCGCCGGCAAGACCACCGTGTTCAACTGCATCACCGGCTTCTACAAGCCGACCTCGGGCGCGATGCGGCTCGTGCACGATGACGGCCACGCCATCCGGCTCGAGCGGCTGAACGATTTCCGGATTTCCAAACTTGCCCGGGTCGCGCGGACCTTCCAGAACATCCGGCTGTTTCCAGGCATGACGGCGCTGGAGAATCTGATGGTGGCGCAGCACAACGCGCTGATGCGCGCCTCCGGGCTGACGTTTCTGGGCCTGATCGGCGCACCCTCCTGGCGCAATGCCGAGCAGGCCGCAATCGATCTGGCGCGGACCTGGCTCGACCGCATCGGCCTCCTGGATCGCGCCGACGAAGCCGCCGGCAATTTGCCCTATGGCGACCAGCGGCGTCTGGAGATCGCGCGCGCGATGTGCACCAAGCCCGCGCTGCTCTGCCTCGACGAGCCGGCGGCCGGCCTCAACGCGCGCGAAAGCGCTGCCTTAAGCGAATTGCTGCTCTCGATCCGCACCGACCACGGCACCTCGATCCTCCTGATCGAGCACGACATGAGCGTGGTGATGGAAATCTCCGACCATGTCGTGGTGATGGATCACGGGGTCAAGATCGCCGAAGGCACGCCGCAACAGATCCGCGACGATCCCAAGGTGATCGCCGCCTATCTCGGCACCGACGAAGAGGAAGCCATCGCCGTGATGGAGAGCGGCACGTGAGCGCGTCACCCGCAACGCCCCTGCTCGCGATCCGCTCGCTGCGCGCGGCCTACGGCAAGATCGAGGCGCTGAAGGGCGTCGATCTCGACATCAACGCCGGCGAAATCGTCGCCCTGATCGGGGCCAACGGCGCCGGCAAGTCGACCCTGATGATGACGATCTTCGGCCGGCCCCGCGCCCGCTCAGGGACGATCGAATTCGACGGCCAGGACATCACCGGCGTGCCGACGCATGACATCGCCAGGCTGCGGATCGCTCAATCCCCCGAGGGCCGCCGCATTTTCCCGCGCATGAGCGTGGCGGAAAACCTGCAGATGGGGGCTGATGCGACCGATAGCAGCGAGGCCGATCGGGCGAGCAGCCTGGAACGCGTCTTCGCGCTGTTCCCGCGGCTCAAGGAACGCATAACCCAGCGCGGCGGCACGCTGTCCGGCGGCGAGCAGCAGATGCTGGCGATCGGTCGGGCGCTGATGAGCCGCCCCCGCCTGTTGATGCTGGACGAGCCCTCGCTGGGGTTGGCCCCCCTGATCGCGCGGCAGATTTTCGATGCGATCCGGACCCTGAACCGGCAGGACGGCCTGACCGTCCTGATCGTCGAACAGAACGCCAACCACGCGCTGAAACTGGCCCATCGCGGCTATGTCATGGTCAACGGCCTGATCACCCTGTCCGGAACCGGCAGCGAATTGCTGCAGCGCCCGGAAATCCGCGCCGCCTATCTGGAGGGCGGCCGGCGGGAATAGCGCCGGAAACGTTCCCCGGATGCTGCGCAGCGCCAAAAGCGCGTTTACGCGCGTCTTCGACGCGCTATGGTGGTGCGCTGCTGATCCGGGGTCCGCTTGTCCGACTGCGTGGGTCCCGGCTCTGCGGAGCAGCGTGAAAAACGCTGCACCGCATCCGGGACACGGCAAGCTGCGGCAAGATGCGGCGAACGGACCGGGGATTTGCCCGAAAATTGCCGATGACTTCGCGGTAAAATCAGCCGACAATGGGTGTGATTTTCGTACCCGGCCTGCCGGGTGTTTCCCGAAATCGACCTACCCACGAGGATACCTCATGAAATCACTGAAACTCATCGGCCTGGCATTGGGCGCATCGTTGGCGCTTTCGACAACGGCGCTGGCGCAGGACATCTCCATCGCAGTGGCGGGCCCGATGACGGGCGGCGAATCCGCGTTCGGCCGGCAGATGAAGAACGGCGCCGAACAGGCGGTGGCCGACATCAACGCCGCCGGCGGCGTGCTCGGCAAGAAACTGGCGCTCCAGATCGGCGACGATGCCTGCGATCCCAAGCAGGCTCGCTCGGTGGCGGAAAAGTTCGCCAGCGCCAAGATCCCGTTCGTGGCCGGTCACTTCTGCTCGTCGTCGTCGATCCCGGCGTCGGAAGCCTATGCCGACGGCAACGTGCTGCAGATTACGCCGGCCTCGACCAACCCGCTGTTCACCGAGCGCAAGCTCTGGAACGTGGCGCGCGTCTGCGGCCGTGACGATCAGCAGGGCCTGGTTGCCGCCGACTACATCGTCAAGAACTACAAAGGCAAGAACGTCGCCATCCTCAACGACAAGACCACCTATGGCAAAGGCCTTGCCGACGAAACCAAGAAGGCGCTCAACAAGGCCGGCATCACCGAGAAGATGTTCGAGTCCTACAACAAGGGCGACAAGGATTTTAACGCGATCGTGTCGCGCCTGAAGCGCGACAACATCGATCTGGTCTTTGTCGGCGGCTACCACCAGGAATCCGGGCTGATCCTGCGCCAGATGCGCGACCAGGGCCTCAAGACGGTGTTGATGGCGGGCGACGCCTTGAACGACAAGGAGTTCGCCTCGATCGCAGGTCCGGCCGCCGAAGGCACGCTGTTCACCTTCGGTCCCGACCCGCGCAACAAGACGACCGCGAAGGCGATCGTCGAGAAGTTCAAGGCCAAGAACATCGATCCCGAGGGCTACACCCTCTACACCTATGCCGCGATGCAGGTCTGGACGCAAGCGGTGGCGAAGGCGAAGACCACCGATCCGAAGAAGGTCATGGAGACCATCAAGGCCGGCGATTGGGACACCGTGCTCGGCAAGCTGGGCTTCGATGCCAAGGGCGACATCAAGGTGATCGACTACGTCGTCTACAAGTGGGACGCCAAGGGCAACTACACCGAGATCAATCCGAAGGGTTCCTGACCCCCTCATAGATCAGAGCTTCAAACGCCCCGGCTTGCCGGGGCGTTTTATTTCGGGTTCCATTTATTTTCCGGGCCATGGGAACCTTTGGGTTCCCGAAGCATTGAGCATTTGGGCTGAGTTCCATGTCATTGATTTCTCGACCTTAACCGTTATTCCGGCTTGCTATGCCGATGGGGCAGCGGTTCTATCCGTGAAATCACATTTCAGCCGAAGTGATTTTGCGCGAACTGGCCGAGGAAACACCATGAGCGACCTTTCCCCTGGAGCATCACCCTCCGCTCGCCGGGTCGCTCAATCCAAACCCGCCCCCACCAACGGCACGTCCGACCCGATGCAGGATCTGCTGCACGCCTTGCAGGCGATGCGCGCGGGCGACTTCTCGGTACGGATGACCGGCGATCACGTCGGCATCGAGGGCAAAATCGCCGACACCTTCAACGAAATCGTCGCCGCCAACCAGCGAATGGCGCAGCAACTGGAGCGCGTCGGCCAGGTCGTCGGCCGGGAAGGCAAGACAAGGCATCGCGTCAAGTTCGACCTCTCGAGCGGCTCGTGGGCGGACATGGAAGGCTCCGTCAACACGCTGATCGACGACCTGCTGTGGCCGACCCGCGAAGTCACGCGTGCGGTCGCCGCCGTGGCCCAAGGCGATCTCTTGCAAACCGTGCAGCTCGATGTCGAGGGCCGCCCACTTGGCGGCGAATTCTTGCAGTCGGCCAACATCGTCAACACGATGATCAAGCAGCTTTCCGTGTTCACCTCGGAAGTGACGCGCGTGGCGCGCGAGGTCGGCACCGAGGGCAAGCTCGGCGGCCAGGCCCAGGTGCCGGAAGTGACAGGCGTCTGGAAAGACCTGACCGAGAGCGTCAACTCGATGGCCAACAACCTGACCGGCCAGGTCCGCAACATCGCCGAGGTCACCATCGCGGTGGCGAATGGCGACCTGTCGAAGAAGATCACGGTGGACGTCCGCGGCGAAATCCTGCAGCTCAAGGAAGCCATCAACACGATGGTGGATCAGCTCCGCTCCTTCGCCTCCGAAGTGACGCGTGTGGCGCGCGAAGTCGGCACCGACGGCAAGCTCGGCGGCCAGGCCATCGTCCCGGGCGTCGCCGGCACCTGGAAGGATCTGACCGATTCCGTGAACGCGATGTGCGGCAACCTCACCGCCCAGGTCCGCAACATCGCCAACGTCACCACCGCGGTCGCCCGCGGCGACCTCTCGCGCAAGATCACGGTGGACGTCCGCGGCGAAATCCTGGAGCTAAAGGACACCATCAACACGATGGTCGACCAGCTCAACTCGTTCGCCTCCGAAGTGACGCGCGTCGCCCGCGAGGTCGGCACCGAAGGCAAGCTCGGCGGTCAGGCCCAGGTTCCCGGAGTCGCCGGCACCTGGAAGGACCTCACCGACAACGTCAACTTCATGGCCTCCAACCTGACGGCGCAGGTCCGCAACATCGCCGACGTCGCGACCGCGATTGCGGGCGGCGACCTCTCCAAGAAGATCACCGTGAACGTGTCGGGCGAAATCCTTCAGTTGAAGGAAACGCTCAACACGATGGTCGACCAGCTCAACGCCTTCGCAGGCGAAGTGACCCGCGTCGCGCGCGAAGTCGGCACCGAGGGGCGGCTCGGCGGCCAGGCCAATGTGCTCGGCGTCGCCGGCACCTGGAAGGACCTCACCGAGAGCGTCAACTCGATGGCTTCCAACCTGACGGCGCAGGTCCGCAACATCGCCGAGGTGACGACCGCGGTCGCCAATGGCGACCTGTCGAAGAAGATCACCGTGGATGTGCGCGGCGAAATTCTCGAGCTGAAGGACACCATCAACACGATGGTTGACCAGCTCAATGCGTTCGCCGGCGAAGTGACACGCGTGGCGCGCGAAGTCGGCACCGAAGGCAAGCTCGGCGGCCAGGCCAACGTGCGCGGCGTCGCCGGCACCTGGAAGGACCTCACCGACAACGTCAACTCGATGGCCGGCAACCTGACCGGCCAGGTCCGCAACATCGCCGAAGTCGCGACCGCCGTCGCCAAGGGCGACCTGTCGAAGAAAATCACCGTGAACGTCTCGGGCGAAATCCTTCAGCTGAAGGAAACGCTCAACACGATGGTCGACCAGCTCAATGCGTTCGCCGGCGAAGTGACGCGCGTGGCGCGCGAGGTCGGCACCGACGGCAAGCTCGGCGGCCAGGCCCAGGTGACCGGCGTCGCCGGCACTTGGAAGGATCTGACGGACTCCGTGAACTCGATGGCCGGCAATTTGACGGCGCAGGTCCGCAACATCGCCGAGGTGGCGACCGCGATCGCCGGCGGCGACCTGTCGCGCAAGATCACGGTCGACGTGCGCGGCGAGATCCTGCAGCTCAAGGAAACGCTCAACACGATGGTCGACCAGCTCAACCGCTTTGCGGGCGAAGTGACTCGCGTGGCGCGCGAGGTCGGCACCGAGGGACGGCTCGGCGGCCAGGCCAACGTGCCTGGTGTCGCCGGCACCTGGAAGGACCTCACCGACAACGTCAACTCGATGGCCGGCAATTTGACCGGCCAGGTCCGCAACATCGCCGAAGTCACGACGGCGGTGGCGAAGGGCGACCTGTCGAAGAAGATCACGGTCGACGTCAAGGGCGAGATCCTCGAGCTGAAGAACACCGTCAACACGATGGTGGATCAGCTCAACGCCTTCGCCTCGGAAGTCACGCGCGTGGCGCGCGAAGTCGGCACCGAAGGCAAGCTCGGCGGCCAGGCCCAGGTGCCTGAAGTGGCCGGCACCTGGAAGGATCTCACCGACAACGTCAACTTCATGGCCTCGAACCTGACCGCGCAGGTCCGCAACATCGCCGAGGTCGCCACGGCAATTGCCGGAGGCGACCTGTCGAAGAAGATCACGGTCGACGTTCGCGGCGAAATCCTGCTGCTGAAAGACACCCTCAATACGATGGTCGAGCAGCTTCGCTCGTTTGCCGGCGAAGTGACGCGCGTGGCGCGCGAGGTCGGCACCGAGGGACGATTGGGTGGCCAGGCCGTGGTGCCCGGCGTCGGCGGCACGTGGAAGGATCTGACCGACAACGTCAACCTTTTGGCGGCCAACCTGACGACGCAAGTCCGCAACATCGCCGAAGTCACAACCGCCGTGGCCCGCGGCGACCTGTCGCGCAAGATCACGGTCGACGTGAAGGGCGAAATCCTCGAGTTGAAAAACACCATCAACACGATGGTCGACCAGCTCAACGCCTTTGCCGGCGAAGTGACGCGCGTGGCGCGCGAGGTCGGCACCGAGGGCAAGCTCGGCGGCCAGGCGCAGGTGCCGGGCGTCGCCGGCACCTGGAAGGACCTGACCGACACCGTCAACTTCATGGCCGCCAATTTGACCGAACAGGTGCGCGGCATCGTCAAGGTGGTGACGGCGGTCGCCGACGGCGACCTGAAGCAGAACCTGACCGTGAAGTCGAAGGGCGAAGTCGCAGCCCTTGCCGACACCATCAACAACATGACGGAGACGCTCGCCACCTTCGCCGATCAGGTGACCAGCGTGGCGCGCGAAGTCGGCGTCGAGGGACGGCTCGGCGGCCAGGCCAACGTGCCCGGCGCCGCCGGCACCTGGAAGGACCTCACCGGCAACGTGAACCTGCTCGCCGCCAACCTGACCTCGCAGGTGCGCTCGATCGCCGAGGTCGCGACCGCCGTGACCAAGGGCGACCTGACCCGCTCGATCCAGGTCGACGCCCGCGGCGAAGTGGCCGAACTCAAAGACAACATCAATACGATGATCGGCAACCTCCGCCTGACGACCCAGGTGAATACCGAACAGGACTGGCTGAAGACCAACCTCGCCAAATTCACCAACATGCTGCAGGGCCAACGCGACCTCTCCACCGTCGGCCGGCTGCTGCTGACCGAACTGGCGCCGCTGATCAATGCACATATGGGCGTGATCTATCAGACCGAGAGTGCCGACAGCCCGCAGTTGCGCCTGCTCTCTTCCTATGCCGGCGATGGCGCCAATCCGAATCCGCAAGTCGTGCAGTTCGGCGAGGGGCTGATCGGCCAATGCGCCATGGACAAGCGTCAGCGGCTGGTGGCGGATATCCCCAGCGATACCGCGCCGATCAATTCGGGGCTGTTGCGCGTGATCCCGAAGAATATTGTCGTGCTTCCGGTGCTGTTCGAGAACCAGGTCAAGGCCGTGATCGAACTGTCTTCGATCAGTTCGTTCACGACCTCGCAGATGACCTTCCTCGAACAATTGACCGATAGCATCGGCATCGTTCTCAACTCCATTGAGGCCACGATGCAGACTGAGGGCCTGTTGAAGCAATCCCAGCAGCTCGCCGGCGAATTGCAGACGCAGCAAAAGGAATTGCAGCAGACCAACGACCAGCTCGAACAGAAGGCCCAGCAGCTTGCCGAACGCAACGTCGAGGTGGAAAGAAAGAACCAGGAAATCGAACAGGCCCGCCGCGCGCTCGAAGAAAAGGCGACCGAGCTTTCGCTGACCTCGAAGTACAAGTCCGAATTCCTCGCCAACATGTCGCATGAGCTGCGCACGCCGCTCAACAGCATCCTGATCCTGGGCCAGCAGCTCACCGAAAATCCGGAGGGCAATCTGTCGGCGAAGCAGGTCGAATTCGCCCGCACCATCCACGGCGCCGGCACCGACCTGCTCAACCTGATCAGCGACATCCTCGACCTGTCGAAGATCGAATCCGGCACGGTGACGGTCGATGCCGAGGAGATCCTGACGTCGAGCCTCTTGGAGACCGTCGGACGGCCGTTCAGGCACGAGGCCGATAATCGCCGTCTGTCGTTCAATATCTCGGTCGACGAGAATCTGAGCCGCAGCATGGTGACCGACTCCAAGCGCCTGCAGCAGGTCCTGAAAAATCTGTTGTCGAACGCATTCAAGTTCACGGCCGAGGGCGGCGTGGAGCTGACCGTATCGGCCGCCGTCGGCGGCTGGAGCACCGAGCACCCGATCCTCAACCATGCGGCGGCCGTCGTCGCCTTCGAGGTGACCGACACCGGCATCGGCATTCCCCTGGAAAAGCAGAAGCTGATCTTCGAGGCGTTCCAGCAGGCGGATGCCGGCACCAGCCGCAAATACGGCGGCACCGGCCTTGGCCTTGCCATCAGCCGCGAGCTCGCGGGCCTGTTGGGCGGCGAAATTCACCTGCGCAGCGCGCCCGGCAAGGGCTCTACCTTCGTGCTTTATCTGCCGCTGAAATATTCCGGTCCGACGGTTGCGCCACGGGCCCCTGCCCCGTCGCCCTTCGCATCGACGCCGGCGCTACAGGTCGCAGCGACGCAGGAGCGGGTCATCGAGCAGTTGCCGGACGACCGCCTCAACCTCGAGCCGGGAGATACCATCCTCCTGATCGTCGAGGACGATCCGCATTATGCGCGGGTGCTGATCGATCTGGCGCACGACAAGAGCTTCAAGGTGCTGGTCGCCAGCCGTGGCGCCGAAGCGATCGAACTCGCCAAGCAGTTCCAGCCGGCCGCGGTTTCGCTCGACGTATTCCTGCCGGACATGCTGGGCTGGACCGTGCTGAGCCAGCTCAAGCACAACCCGCTGACGCGGCACATTCCGGTGCAGATCATCACGCTCGACGAAGACCGTCAGCATGCGCTGGCGCGCGGCGCGTTTTCCTTCGTCAACAAGCCGACGACGACCGAAGGCGTCAGCGCGGCGCTGTCGCAGATCAAGGAATATGCAAAACCCCGACGCAAGCGCCTGCTGATCGTGGAGGACAATGCCGCCGAGCAGATGAGCATCACCGAATTGCTCGGCCACGACGACATCGAGATCCTCACCGCCGATACCGGCGCCGATGCGTTGTCGACGCTGCGGAACCAGCCGTGCGACTGCGTCGTATTGGATTTGCGGCTGCCTGATATGAGTGGCTTTGAGGTGCTCGACCGGCTACGCAGCGACGAAACGCTATCGAACGTGCCAGTCGTGGTGTTCACCGGGCGGGAACTTTCGGCAGAGGAAGATGCGGAACTTCACACCATGGCGAGGAGCATCGTGGTGAAAGGCGTCGAGTCGCCGGAACGCCTGCTCGACGAAACGTCGCTGTTTTTGCACCGTGTGATCACGGAATTGCCAGTCGAAAAGCAGAGAATGCTCGAAAAGCTCAATAGCTCCGATGAGGATCTCGTTGGCAAAACCGCACTTCTGGTGGACGACGACGCCCGGAACATCTTTGCCCTGTCGAGCGTATTAGAACGGCGCGGCATGAAGGTGCTGACCGCGACGACAGGCCATGAGGCCATCGCGCTTGTCGAATCCAATCCGAATATCGCAATCGTGCTGATGGATATCATGATGCCGCAGATGGACGGATATCAGACCATCGGCGTTATCCGGCAGAACCCGTCGTTCGGCCGCCTTCCGATCATCGCGCTGACCGCCAAGGCGATGAAGGGCGACCGCGAGAAATGCCTCGAAGCCGGCGCTTCGGACTATCTCGCCAAACCCGTCAATACCGAACAGTTGCTGCTCGCCATTCGAATGTGGCTACACCGTTGACCGGCGTAAGTAGATGATGGACCAAGACAAGGTAAATATTCTTCTGGTTGACGATCAGCCGGCGAAGCTGCTCGCCTATGAAGTCATCCTGAAGGAACTCGGCGAGAATCTGGTCAAGGCTTCGTCCGGGCGCGAAGCGCTCGAGTTCCTGCTCAAGAACGATGTCGCCATCATCCTGGTCGACGTCTGCATGCCGGAACTGGACGGTTTCGAACTGGCCGCCATGATCCGCGAACACCCCCGCTTCCAGAAGACGGCGATGATATTCATATCCGCCATACAAGTCAGCGACATCGACCGGCTGCGCGGCTACGAAATGGGGGCGGTCGACTATGTTCCGGTGCCCGTCGTGCCGGAGGTATTGCGCGCCAAGATCAAGGTGTTCGCCGAGCTCTATCGCAAGACGCGCCAGCTCGAGCGCCTCAACGTCGAGCTCGAAGATCGCGTTCGCGCCCGCACCGCCGAACTGGAGGAATCGCACGCGAGGCTTTTGGAAAGCGAGCAGCGCCGCAGTCTCGCGATAGCCGCCGGGAAGATGGGATCGTGGGACTGGGACTGGGTCAATGGCGACTGGATGTGGGACGACGGCCAGTATCAGATCCTCGGCATCGATCCCGGCAGCTTCGAACTGACGCCGGCCAATATCCAGGCGCTGTTTCACCCCGACGACGTACGTGAATTGCACGAGGCGTGGGCGAGCTTCGCCCGAGGCACGAAATCATACGAAGCGGAATTCCGCATCATCCGGCCAACCGGCGAGGTGCGCTGGTGCGCGGGAACGGCGGCGGCAAGCACCGACAAGGGCGGCCGTGTCATCCGCGTCAGCGGCGTCACCGTCGATATCACCGAGCGCAAGCAGGCCGAGGAACGGCAAAGCCTGCTGGCGCGGGAGGTCGATCACCGCGCCAAGAACGCGCTGGCGCTGGCGCAGTCCATCGTCCGCCTGACGCGCGGCGACAACGTGAAGATGTACGTCCGTTCGGTCGAAGGACGGATCAATGCGCTGGCGCGGGTGCACACCGTGCTTTCGCTGTCGAGCTGGCAAGGCGCCGAAATAAGGAGGCTGATCGAGGAGGAGCTGGCGCCCTATTCCACCGGCGACCAGATCGCGTTGCGCGGTCCTGAGGTCCAACTCGAGCCGGCGACGGCCCAGACCGTCGCGCTGGCGCTGCACGAACTCGTCACCAATTCGGCAAAGTACGGCGCCCTCTCGACGCTGTCGGGCCAGCTATCGGTGGGCTGGGAAGAAGACCAGGCAGGCGTTCTCAAGATCATATGGGTGGAGACCGGCGGGCCGCCGGTCGAGAAGCCGGTGTCGCGGGGATTCGGAACGCGCAGCGTGATCGCCAGCATCGAGTCGCAGCTCGGCGGCCAGGCGGAATTCGATTGGCGCCCGGAAGGCCTCGTTTGCTGCCTGTCAGTTCCCTTGCCGCAACGGCAGTTTGCCGCTGATCCGGTCCCGCTTCGCGAGATCGCCGTCGACGGCAACGGCTTGCGACGCGCCGAGCGGTAACCGGGCGCTTGACGGTTGGCCAGCCATGAGAGCCGACGAGCTATCGCGCCGCCGTTACGACGGCACCGGCCGATTGCCGGAGCGATCCCAGCGCCGCTTCGATCGCGCGCATCAAGTCCGGCGGGCGAAACGGCTTCTGCAGACAGACGACATTGGAGACCTCAGGCGTTTCGGACAGAAAGTCCAACGCGGTCATTCCGGAAATCGCGATGACAGGCAGACCGGGTACGCGCCCGCGCAGCGCTGCAATCAGATCGGAGCCGTTGGTGCCCTCCAGAAAGATATCGACGATCGCAAGATCGAAGCTTGCTTCCTCGAACAGCTTCAATGCGGATGCGGCGCTTTCTGCCTCGACGATTTCGAACTGATGGATACGCAGCACGATGGAAATCATCGTGCGAACGTCGGCTTGATCGTCAACAACAAGCACGCGAGGCATCGCAGTCTCCCGGATCGGTCGCGCAGCAGCTTACGTTGAAATTCGTCGATTTCGGCGGTTCCACAGGGATTATTCAGCCGGTCGGTAAAGAGGCGGTTACCCTATTGTCGAGTTTTCCTTCCGGCATCGTCCGGTAATATGTCGCCTTGAATTGATTCCCCCCGAGGCGACGCTAGCGTAGCCTCGGGGCTGCGATTCCAGCGGCGTCCAGTGGCGCCAAGTATCGGCTGGATGTCCGACCGCGCCGGATGAATTGTTTTCGCGCGTTGAAGCTATTGCCATGGCGCGTTCGCTGCCAGTTTGCCGGAGACGACAATGGGTGACGAGCGCAACATCATCTTTCTTTCGACCATGCCGGCGAGCCGCCGCGATCGCGCCGCAGCGCTGGTTGTGGTCGGTATCTCGGCGGTGTTGTTTGCATGCGCCGTGCCGTTTGCCACGGTGCCGCTTACCCCCGTTCCGGCGTTCATTGCGAGTTATCAATCCGCGCTCGCCATTGCCGATCTGATCACGGCCGTTCTGTTGTTTTCGCAATTTGCCCTGCTCCGGTCGCGGGCTCTGTTGTTGCTTGCGAGCGGTTACCTGTTCACCGCGGCCGCAGCCATCGTCCACGCCCTGTCCTTCCCGGGCGTGTTCTCTCCGACCGGACTTCTCAATTCGGGCCCGCAAACAACAGTCTGGCTCTACCAGATCTGGCACACTGGATTTCCGCTTCTGGCGATCGGCTACGCATTGCTGAAGGACACGGATGGCGGCCCCAAAATCAGCGGGTCAGTCGGCCGTGCACTGTTCGGCAGCGTCATCGCCGTCGGTGTTACGCTGTCGGTCGCGACCTGGATCGTGACCGCCGGGCACGACATCCTCCCCACGCTTCTGAGCGGCGCACAGGGGGACTTCAACTCCGTTCTGATTACAATCCTGTCGACCGAGCTGTTTCTCAGCTTCATGGCGCTACTGATCCTGTGGTTCCGGCGGCCACACTCGATGCTCGACATCTGGCTCATGGTCGTGATGTGCGCCTGGCTGTTCGACATCGCGTTGTCGGGAGTTGTCAACGCGGCCACGTTCGATCTCGGCTTTTACGCCGGCCGTCTGTACGGGCTCTGCGCTGCCAGTTTCGTACTGGGGATCCTCCTGGTCGAAAATGTCGGCCTGCAGGCGAAGCTGGCGCGCCTGCTCGGATCGTTGCGTCTGCAAGCCGCCTCGGAAAGGGACCTCCGCACCGAACGCGAAAGTCTATTCAGCGCGGTCGTGGAATCATCCAACGACGCCATCATCACCAAATTGCTTGATGGCACCATTACCGGCTGGAACGGAGCCGCCGAACGTCTGTTCGGCTTCGCAGCAGCGGAAGCCCTCGGCAGGAACATAAACATCATCGTCCCGCCGGACCGGCGCGACGAGATACGCAATGTCATCGAACGGATCAGCCGAGGCGAGCCGATTGAACATTACGAAACTTCACGCCTGCGCAAGGATGGCAGCGCCGTCGACATTTCACTGAGCATCTCCCCGATCCGCCTGGCCTCCGGCAAGATCGTCGGCATCTCCAAAGCCGCGCGCGACATCACAGAAAGCAAGCGGACGCAGCATGCGCTCAGCCAGGAAATCGAGGAGCGGCGGCGTATATTCGATTCCTCGAACGACCTCATCCTGGTGACCGACACCGCGGGGAATTTCATCCAGGTGAGCCCGAGCGTCACCGCGATCCTCGGCTATCAGCCCTCCGACATGATCGGGCATAGCGCGGTGGAATTCATCCACCCCGACGACCTCGAACACACCCGCAGGGAGATGCGGGCGGCGCGACGGGGACAAAGCAAGCGCAATTTCGAGACGCGCTATATCGACAAGGAAGGCAAGGCCGTCGCGCTGAACTGGACCGGGACGTGGTCGGAACCGGTCCACCGCCACTTCTTCATCGGCCGGGACCTGACTGAAAAGCAGGCCGCGGAAGCCCAGTTGCGGCATGCGCAGAAGATGGATGCGGTCGGCCAGCTCACGGGTGGCGTCGCGCACGACTTCAACAACATCCTGACCGTGATCACCGGCACCATCGGCATTCTGGAGGAAGCAGTCGCCGATCAGCCCCAGCTCGCCGCCATCGCCAAGCTGATCGACGAAGCCGCCGAACGCGGCGCCAACCTGACCAAACATCTCCTCGCCTTTGCCCGCAAGCAGCCGCTGCAGCCGGTTGACGTCGACGTCAACGCGCTGGTGCTGGAGTCGGCGAAGCTGCTGCACCCGACCCTAGGCGAAAACATCGAAATCACGCCGCTATTGGCCGAAGATGCATGGACCGCGCTGGTCGATCCAAACCTGCTTACGACGGCGGTTCTCAATCTGGCAATAAATGCGCGCGATGCCATGCCCAACGGCGGCAAGCTCGCGCTCGAGACCAGCAACGTCTTTCTCGACGAAAACTACGCGAACATGCAGAGCGAGGTCACGGCCGGCAATTACGTGATGATCGCGATCAGCGACACCGGCTCCGGAATCCCGCCCGCGCTGCTCGAACGGGTATTCGAACCGTTTTTCACGACCAAGGAGGTCGGCCGGGGCACCGGCCTCGGCCTCAGCATGGTGTTCGGCTTCGTCAAGCAGTCGGGCGGACACGTCAAGATCTACAGCGAGGAAGGCCACGGCACCTCCGTCAAGATCTACCTGCCGCGGGCGACGGGATTGCAGCAGACCGCGGCGGAAGTGCTGGTCTCGGCTGGTATCGAGGGCGGCAACGAAACCGTTCTGGTCGTCGAGGACGATGCGCTGGTGCGCCGCTACGTGATGACCCAGATCGAGAGCCTGGGCTACACCACGCTCGAAGCGGCCAATGCTTCCGACGCCTTGCGTTTCATCGACGAGGCCCCCGGCATCGACCTGCTTTTCACCGACGTGATCATGCCCGGCACGATGAACGGCCGCCAGCTCGTCGACGAAGCGCTGAAGCGGCGGCCGGGCCTCAAGACCCTGTTCACATCAGGATATACCGAGAACGCCATCGTGCATCATGGCCGCCTGGATTCCGGCGTGCTGCTGCTGGCAAAACCCTATCGCAAATCAGAGCTCGCCAGGATGATCCGGCTCGCGCTTGCCAGTTGAAGCATTCCCGACGGCTGATATATCCGTGGGACACCCAGATGGATGCAGCCTCGGACCGGCGCCTTGAAAAACCTGCTCACCGATATTGCCGGCGTTCGCGTCGGCCACGCCCACGACGCGGACGTCGCCTCCGGCGTTACCGCGATCCTTTTCGATACCCCTGCGGTCGCCTCGATCGACGTGCGCGGCGGCGGGCCCGGTACCCGCGAGGACGGCCTCCTCAAACCCGAAAGCACCGTCGAGGCGATCGACGCCATCGCGTTATCCGGTGGCTCGGCGCTCGGGCTGGATGCCGCGGGCGGCGTACAGGCCTGGCTTGCCGAACAGGGCCGCGGCTTAAGAATCCGCGAGGCGGTTATTCCGATCGTTCCGGGCGCGATCTGTTTCGATCTGCTCAACGGCGGCAACAAGGCATGGGGACGCTTCCCGCCTTATCGCGATCTCGCCTACGCCGCAGCGCGCGCGGCGAGCAGCGATTTCGCGCTGGGCAGCGTCGGCGCAGGCCTCGGCGCGACGACAGCAAATTTCAAGGGCGGCCTTGGCTCCGCTTCCGCGCAAACCGAAAGCGGCGTCACCGTCGGCGCGCTCGCGGTGGTCAATGCGGTGGGCAGCGTGACTGTCGGCGACGGGCCATGGTTCTGGGCGGCGCCGTTCGAGGCGGGCAATGAGTTTGGCGGCCGGGGACTGCCGCCCTCGTTCACGCCTGACATGCTGAGCGCACGCCTCAAGGGCGGCCCGGCCGCGGCGTCTTCGGAGAACACCACGCTGGTGGTCGTGGTCACGGACGCCATACTGACAAAAGCGCAGGCCAAACGGCTGGCGATGATCGCGCACACCGGCATGGCGCGCGCCATTTATCCCGTCCATGCCACGACGGATGGCGACGTGGTGTATGCCGCCGCGACCGGCAAGACGCCGATCGATCCGCGGTTCGGCCTCACCGAACTCGGCATGGTGGCCGCGAACACCGTCGCCCGCGCAATTGCGCGCGGCGTTCACAGTGCGACCGCGCTACCCTTTCTGGGTGCGCTACCGGCGTGGAGCGATCGCTTCGGCTAGGTCGCAGTTCGAAGGGATCTCGCCGGGTCTCGTGTTCAGACGCTCACCGAGAGCGATGAAGTGGCGGCCGATGAAATCTGTTGGGCCTGCCGCTGGATCATCTGCTCGATGAAATTGTAGGACGATGCCGCTGATGTGGATGAGCTTTTGCCTGCGGCCGACGTCATCGTTACCTTGGATCCGTCCGCATAGGTGAGCGACGTCGTCACCGAACCGTCGCTGTTGGTGACGGATGTGCTGGAAGCGCCCTGCAGGGCCTGCGGATCGGAATTCGATCCGCCGGACTCGCTGGCAGCATCATGGTGAGGTTTCTTGCCGCCCTTCAGCGCCGATGCCAGTTCCTTGAGGCTGACCGAGCCGTCGCCGTCCTTGTCGAGCTTGCCGAACACGCTGTCGGCCTGCGCGATGTTGGTGCCGCCGGCGCCGAGCGCCTCTTCAAATTCCGACTTGCTGATCTTGCCGTCGCCGTCGCCATCGATCTGCGCGAACAGGTCCTTCAGCGCGGCGGAGCGGCTTTTGGATGCCGTGGTCGTCGACCCCGTCGAGGACTGGCTCTGCGCGTCGAGCAGCGCGCTCATGGTCTGCGGCGATATCTGCGAACCGCCGCCGCCGGATCCGGAACCCGAGCCCGAGCCGACCGAAGCCGACGAACTCGAGGACATTAGATCGAACGGGGTCTTGGCATCCTGGCTGAGGCCGGTGGATTGCGCGGACGACGACTTCGACGACGTCAGGGCCTTGAGGACATTGATCGCCGACGACGCGGCGCCCAAAGCAAGGAACATGGCAAAACTCCAACAACGCCGCGCCGGTCGCGGCCGATAGCTCGTGCATATTCCTCAGCAAGTGCCGTGCCATGCAGAAAAACCCAATAAAAACGGGCTTTCCGCTTCCGTTCCGATCCGGCAAACCCGGCAATAGATGCCCGCTCCGGCAACTTTTTCCCGCCCACAGGACGCCTTCGCGGTCGCATTGCCCCCGGCCGCCCTGCATGTTACGCGGAGCCGTTCCGCCCCTTAAGTGTTTTGGGAAAGCGCACATGTCTCAGCAATTTGCGTCGCGTCCCCTCGTCATCGCGCCGTCGATCCTGGCGGCGGATTTCGCCAAGCTCGGCGAAGAAGTCCGCGCCGTGGACGCGGCGGGCGCCGACTGGATCCATCTCGACGTGATGGACGGGCATTTCGTGCCCAACATTTCCTACGGTCCCGATGTGATCAAGGCGATGCGCCCGCACACCAAGAAGATCTTTGACGCGCATCTGATGATCTCGCCCTGCGACCCCTATCTCGAGGCGTTTGCAAAAGCCGGCTGCGATCACATCACCGTCCACGCCGAGGCCGGGCCGCATCTGCATCGCTCGCTGCAGGCGATCCGCGCGCTCGGCAAGAAGGCCGGCGTCTCGCTCAACCCGGGCACGCCGGCGAGTGCGATCGAATATGTCATCGACCTGATCGATCTGGTGCTGGTGATGTCGGTCAATCCCGGCTTCGGCGGCCAGGCTTTCATCAAGTCGGCGCTCGGCAAGGTCAGCGATATCAGGGCAATGGCCGCGGGCCGTCCGATCGACATCGAGGTCGATGGCGGCGTGGCCCCTGACGTCGCCGGACAATTGGCCGCCGCCGGCGCGAATGCGCTGGTCGCGGGCTCCGCGGTCTTCAAGGGCGGCACATTGGAAGCCTACAAGGCCAATATTTCCGCGATCCGTCACTCGGCGGCGCTGGCGCGCGGCGAAGCGGTGTGACGCCGACAAGCCTCCCCGTGCGCCGAACCATTCCTTGTGACGGCGCGACCAAGTAAGGCATGGACGAACTCCGATTCACGATATTCTCCGCAGGCTTACGCCGGCTACTGACCGAAGCACTTCAACCCGGCGAGCGCGTGCTGTGGCAAGGCGAGCCTGACGGTATCGCCCGCATGATGATGTGGCGGTTTCTCTGGTGGATCGGATTTCCCTGGCTGCTCGTCACCGCCTTTGCGATCTCCAGAGGCTGGATCGTTCAGTCGACCGTGCCCCTCTTGATGGTCGGCATCGCGATGGTTGCCGCCCCGTTCGTGATGCTGCTGCATGACCTGCAGACGCTTTTCGTAATCACCAACCGGCGTGCGCTGATCGTGCGAACGGCCTGGGGCAAGCGGACCGCGACGGCGACGCGCTTTAAAGACATGGACGCGGCAACCGAGATATCGGACATCGGCCGCGGTGCCGGCCACCTGAATTTCGCGTCGGGGCGCTCGACCCGCTCTCCCGATACGGATTACACCGGCCGCTACGGGTTCCGCTGCGTCCGAAACCCTGCAGGTGTCAGCGATATCCTGGAGCGCGCACGTCGCCGAAAAACTTAGCGAGCCGGCAGGAAAGTCACAGCAGGCGCGCGGCAAGCCATGGAACCTGGAAAGTCCATGCTCCGGCCACAAAGCGTCACGCATCTCGCCATAAAGGCGGATCAGCATTGCGGCCTTTCATGGATGGGACGCCAATATGATCAAGGCCTACACCACAGCTGCAATGCTCCTGGTACTCGCGCCCTCCGCCGCGCTCGCGCAGCGCGCAGGCGACGCCGCACTGGGCGCGGTAGCCGGCGCCGTCGTGCTGGGCCCGGTCGGGGCCGTCGCCGGAGCCTTCGTCGGCTACACGGCCGGACCTTCGATATCGCGGTCGTGGGGGCTGGAAGGCTCGCGCTCGTCGCGGCACCGCAGGCAGTCTTCAAGGGACAGCGTGCGCGGCGCCAGGGCGGAAGCCGTAGGGCCCGCATCCAATTCCGCCGCTCGGGCCGAACGAAGTGGCCGCGTCACCAGCTATCCGGTGCCGAACCCGCCGCGTTCCGCTAAAACAACGCTGCCGCCCGTGCAGACCCTCGACTGAGCACACGCGCCGCCTGCTACGCGCTATCGCCCGGCACAGGCACCACCGCCAGCCGCGGCGGTCGCACCACCGTTACGCTGCAGGCGGCCTCTGCCGCGACCTTGGCCGAGACGCTGCCCAGAAACGTGCGCAGCATCGAGTTCTGCCGCGCGCCGATCACGATGTGATCGACATGATTGACCCTGGTGAATTCCAGGATCGCGGCGGCGGGATCGACCGCCTCCAGCACATGCACCGTAAGCCGACTTTCATCCAACTCTAGCGGCTGCGCCCAGTGCCGCAGCGCGACCATGCGGTCGATATGCTTGTTGTTGCCCTGCTCGTCGAGCGTCCGGTCGATGGTGATGCGCCCGAGCCTGAGCACGTTCAGGCAGGCGAGCCGCGCCGACGACAACGTCGCGAGTAGCTGCGCGGCGGTCCGGCGTCATATAGGGCGCGGTGCCGTAGGCAGACGAGATTCTTCCTGCAGCAGGTCCGGCAACTGGTTGTGATGCGACAGGCCGAAATCGATCAGCACGCATTCGCCTGATGCTGGTGCCCGGCATTTTCTGAAAACGACGATGAGCATGCAAAACGCGCCCGTCGTGAGAGATCTGACGGGCGCGTTCCGCTGCGGAACAATCAGGCGTTAACCAACCGTTCCGCGCGGCATCGGCCCATAGGCATTGCCTATGTCCTTGTCTTGATTGCGTTTTGAAATCGCAACATGGGACAGCTTTATTGATATTCCTCGCGATTCCCCTACTCATCAGAGTGCACAACCTCTGATGAGTACGCGGAAATGGCATCGGCATACGAACCCTGGAATGAAGCGCGCGGCGCCGAGATCATCGCCGAGCATGACAAGCTCGAAGGCGCGACCCTGGTGATCCTGCATGCGATGCAGGAAGCGTTCGGCTACGTGCCCGAGCCCGCCATTCCGATGATCGCATCCGCGCTCAGCCTGTCGCGCGCCGAGGTCCATGGCGTGTTCACCTTCTATCACGATTTCCGCCACGAACCGGCCGGCCGCCATGTGCTGAAATTGTGCCGTGCCGAGGCGTGCCAAGCCGCCGGCGGCGATGCGCTTGCCGCGCGCGCGGAAGCGAAGCTCGGCATATCGATCGGAAACACTACCGCCGATTCGCGCGTCACGCTGGAGCCGATCTATTGCCTCGGGCTGTGCGCCACCGCGCCGTCGGCGATGCTCGATGGCCGCGTCGTCGGGCGGCTGGATGAAGCGCGGATCGATGCGCTGGTCGCGGAGGCACAGCGATGAAAATGCGCATTTTCGTTCCGCGCGATGCCGGCGCGATTGCCGTCGGCGCAGATGAAGTCGTTGCCGCGCTCGAGCAGGCTGCGGACAAGCGCGGCCTCCCGATCGAGATCATCAGGAACGGATCACGCGGGCTTTATTGGCTGGAGCCGATGGTCGAGGTGGCGACGGTGAAGGGCCGCGTCGCGTACGGCCCGGTGAGCCCGGCGGACGTTCCCTCCCTGTTCGATGCGATGGCGAGTAACGGCCCGCACGCCCTGCGACTCGGCCTTGCGGAAGAAATTCCCTGGCTGAAGCGGCAGACCCGCCTGACGTTTGCCCGTTGCGGCGTGATCGATCCCCGCTCCGTCAAGGATTACCGCGACCACAACGGCTACAAGGGCCTGGAGCGGGCACTGACGCTGACCTCGGACGAAATCCTCGCCGACGTCACCGCGTCTGGACTGCGCGGGCGTGGTGGCGCCGGTTTCCCGACCGGCATCAAGTGGAAGACGGTGGCGCAGGCCAGCGCCGACCGCAAATACATCGTCTGCAACGCCGACGAAGGCGACAGCGGCACCTTCGCGGACCGCATGATCATGGAGGGCGATCCCTTCGTCGTGATCGAAGGCATGACGATTGCAAGCATCGCCGTCGGCGCCACCAAGGGCTACATCTACATCCGCTCGGAATATCCGCATGCGGTGGCGGCGATGAACGCCGCGATCACGGCCGCCCGGCGCACCGGCTATCTCGGCGAGGGTATCGTCGGCTCCAGCCACAATTTCGACCTCGAAGTCCGGGTCGGCGCAGGCGCCTATGTCTGCGGCGAGGAGACCTCGCTGCTGGAAAGCCTCGAAGGCCGCCGCGGCATCGTCCGCGCCAAGCCGCCGCTGCCCGCCCACAAGGGCCTGTTCGGCCGCCCGACCGTGATCAACAACGTGCTGTCGTTCGCAGCGATCCCCTTCATCCTCGATAACGGTGCGAAAGCCTATGCGGATTGCGGCATGGGCCGCTCGCGCGGCACGATGCCGATCCAGCTCGCCGGCAACATCAAGAACGGCGGACTGTTCGAGGTCGCTTTCGGCATCACGCTCGGAGAACTGATCGACGACGTCGGCGGAGGCACCGCGAGTGGCCGCCCAGTGCGCGCCGTGCAGGTCGGTGGACCGCTCGGCGCGTATTTCCCACGCGCGCTGTTCGACACGCCGTTCGACTATGAGGCCTTTGCCGCGCGCGACGGGCTGATCGGCCATGGCGGCATCGTGGTGTTCGATGACAGCGTCGACATGGCGAAGCAGGCCCGCTTCGCAATGGAATTCTGCGCGGTCGAATCCTGCGGCAAGTGCACGCCGTGCCGGATCGGCTCCACGCGTGGCGTCGAGACCATCGACAAGATCATCCGGGGTGAGCGCACCTCCGAAAATCTCGCCGTGGTCGAAGACCTCTGCAACACCATGAAATTCGGCTCGCTGTGCGCGCTCGGCGGCTTCACGCCCTACCCTGTATTGAGCGCATTGAAACATTTCCGGGAAGATTTTGGCCCGGCACCGGCCACCCTGCAGGCCGCGGAATAGGAGACTGACAATGTCCTTGATCGAAGAGATCGACTTCGGCACGCCCCGTTCGAAATCCGAAGCGATGGTGACGCTGACCATCGACGGCAACAGCGTCACCGTACCCGAGGGCACCTCCATCATGCGCGCGGCCATGGAAGCCGGCACGCAGATTCCAAAACTCTGCGCGACAGATATGGTGGACGCCTTCGGCTCCTGCCGGCTATGCCTGATCGAGATCGAGGGCCGCGCCGGAACACCGGCCTCCTGCACCACGCCCGCCATGAATGGGCTCGTCGTGCACACTCAGACCGAGCGCTTGAAGAAGCTGCGCAAGGGCGTGATGGAGCTCTATATCTCCGACCACCCGCTCGACTGCCTGACCTGCGCCGCCAACGGCGACTGCGAATTGCAGGACATGGCCGGTGCCGTCGGCCTGCGCGACGTGCGTTACGGCTATGAAGGCGAGAACCACGTGTTCGCCAAGGCGGACGGCTGCACCAACGACAACTGGATGCCGAAGGACGAGTCCAACCCGTATTTCACCTACGATCCCTCGAAATGCATCGTCTGCTCGCGCTGCGTCCGCGCCTGCGAGGAAGTTCAGGGCACGTTCGCACTGACGATCTCAGGGCGCGGTTTCGACAGCCGTGTTTCGCCCGGCATGAGCGAAAGCTTTCTCGGCTCCGAATGCGTGTCTTGCGGCGCCTGCGTTCAGGCCTGCCCGACCGCGACGCTGACGGAAAAATCCGTCATCGAAATCGGCCAGCCCGAGCATTCCCTCGTCACCACCTGCGCCTATTGCGGCGTCGGCTGCACCTTCAAGGCAGAGATGCGCGGCGAGGAAGTCGTGCGTATGGTTCCCTACAAGGACGGCAAAGCCAATCGCGGCCATTCCTGCGTCAAGGGGCGCTTTGCCTGGGGCTACACCACCCACAGGGAACGCATCCTCAAGCCGATGATCCGCGAGGATATCGCCGATCCCTGGCGCGAGGTGTCGTGGGATGAGGCGTTCAATTTTGCCGCCGCGAAATTCAAAGGCATCCAGCAAAAGTACGGCCGCGATGCCGTCGGCGGCATCACCTCCTCCCGCTGCACCAATGAAGAAACCTATCTGGTGCAGAAACTGATCCGCGGCGGTTTTGGCAACAACAACGTCGACACCTGCGCCCGCGTCTGCCATTCGCCGACCGGCTATGGCCTGTCGACGACGTTCGGCACTTCGGCCGGCACGCAGGACTTCGACTCCGTCGAGCATACCGACGTCGTGATGGTGATCGGCGCCAATCCGGCCTCCGCCCATCCCGTGTTCGCCTCGCGGCTGAAGAAGCGGCTGCGCCAGGGCGCCAAGCTGATCGTGCTCGATCCGCGGCGGACCGAAATGGTGGAAGGGCCGCATATGAAGGCGCTGCATCTGCCGCTGATGCCCGGCACCAATGTTGCCGTGCTGACGGCGCTGGCACATGTCATCGTCACCGAGGGCCTCGTCGATGAAGCCTTCGTGCGCGAGCGCTGCGACTGGAGCGAGTTCGAGGAATGGGCCACCTTCGTGGCGCTGCCGAAGAACAGCCCGGAAGCCACCGGGATCATGACCGGCGTCGATCCGAAGGTGTTGCGCGAAGCCGCGCGGCAATTCGCCACCGGTGGCAACGGCGCGATCTATTACGGCCTTGGCGTTACCGAGCACAGCCAGGGCTCGACCACGGTGATTGCGATCGCCAACCTCGCGATGGCGACCGGCAATATCGGCCGGCCCGGCGTCGGCGTGAACCCGCTGCGCGGGCAAAATAACGTTCAAGGCTCCTGCGACATGGGCTCGTTCCCGCACGAGCTGCCCGGCTATCGCCATATCTCGGGCGACGCGGTGCGCGACCAGTTCGAGGCGATGTGGAACGTCAAGCTCAATCCCGAACCGGGCCTGCGCATCCCGAACATGTTCGACGCCGCGATCGAAGGCACGTTCATGGGCATCTACGTGCAGGGCGAGGATATCCTGCAGTCCGACCCGAACACCAAACATGTGGTGGCGGCGCTGTCGTCGATGGAATGCGTCATCGTGCATGACCTCTTCCTCAACGAGACCGCGAACTACGCCCATGTCTTCCTGCCGGGATCGACCTTCCTGGAGAAGGACGGCACCTTCACCAATGCCGAACGTCGCATCCAGCGTGTCCGCAAGGTGATGACGCCGCGCAACGGCCTCGCCGACTGGGAAGTCACCATCGGTCTTGCCAAGGCGATGGGCTTCGAGATGCGCTACAACCACCCCTCCGAAATCATGGACGAGATCGCGGCGCTGACGCCGACCCTTGCCGGCGTCTCCTATGCCAAACTGGAAGAGCTCGGCTCGGTGCAGTGGCCGTGCAACGAGAAGGCGCCGGAAGGCACGCCGGTGATGCATATCGACGGCTTCGTGCGCGGCAAGGGCAAGTTCGTGGTCACCGAATATATCCCGACCGACGAACGCACCGGGCCGAGGTTCCCGCTGCTGCTGACGACGGGCCGCATCCTCAGCCAGTACAATGTCGGCGCACAGACCCGCCGCACCGACAATGTGGTCTGGCATGCCGAGGACCGGCTGGAGATCCATCCGCATGACGCCGAGCAGCGCGGCGTGCGCGATGGCGACTGGGTGCGGCTCAAGAGCCGCGCCGGCGAAACCACGCTGCGCGCCGAGATCACCGACCGCGTGGCGCCGGGCGTGGTCTACACCACGTTCCACCACCCGGATACGCAGGCCAACGTCATCACCACGGAGTACTCGGACTGGGCCACCGACTGTCCGGAATACAAGGTCACGGCGGTGCAGATTTCGCCGTCCAATGGTCCCAGTGACTGGCAGAAGGCCTATGACGAGCAGGCCCGCCACTCCCGCCGCATCGCGCCGGCGGAAGCCGCGGAGTAAGCCATGCCCGATGCGGTCTATACCGCCGATCGGCAGATCTGGCGCGACGGTCATCTCGGTGAAGGCACACGCCTGATCCCGGAAGAGACCGCGATCGCCCTCACCTATAATGGCGGCACCTACGCCGTCATGATGGGCACGCCGCAGAACCTGCAGGATTTTGCGGTCGGGTTCAGCCTGAGCGAAGGCATCGTCCGATCGCCCGAGGAGATCGTCTCGCTCGATATCGTCGAGCTCGATGACGGCATCGAACTGCGGATGTGGCTGGCGTCATCGCAGGCCGAGCGCGTCAACGAACGAAGGCGGCATATCGCGGGACCCACCGGCTGCGGCATCTGCGGGATCGAGTCCATCGCCGAAGCCGTGCGCCCGGCCGCGATCGTCGCAGAGGGGCGCGTGTTCTCGCCCCACGAGATCATGGCCGCGATGGCGAGTATGACCGTGTTGCAGCAGATCAACATCCAGACCCGCGCGGTGCATGCGGCGGCATTCTGGACGCCGGCGCATGGCCTCGTGGCGCTGCGTGAGGATGTCGGCCGCCACAACTCCCTCGACAAGCTCGCCGGTGCGCTGGCGCAGGCGAGCGTTTCCGCCTGCGAGGGCATCGTATTGCTGACCAGTCGGGTCTCGGTCGAGATGGTGCAGAAGACCGCCGCGATGGGCGCGCCGCTGATGGTCGCGGTGTCGGCGCCGACTGCGCTTGCCGTTCGCACCGCGGACGCCGCCGGCGTTACGCTCGCGGCAATCGCGCGCGCGGATGGATTTGAGATCTTCACGCATCCACGGCGGATTGCGGTTACACAACATGCTGGCGTTGCGGAGGCTACCCATGTCGCCTGATCGGCTGATCTACATGGCCAACCAGATCGGAAAATTCTTTCAGAGCCAGGGCCACGACAAGGCGGTGCCCGGGATCGCCGATCACATCAGGAAGTTCTGGGACCCGCGGATGCGCAAGGCGATCTTTGCGCATCTGGACAGCGGCGGCACCGGGCTCGACCCCAATGTCCGCGACGCGCTCGAGACGCTGAAGAAGGCTGCCTGACCGCCACCCGCACCGAATGATGGTTGCGCCGTGATAAGCGCCGCCCGCGCCGGCGAGCAAGGCGACGAACCAGCCGCTACCGGGAAACCGGCTCTGGGGGCGTGTAGGGATCCGGTGTACCGAGTTTGATCGGAGGGTACTTCTTAAAGCTCGCTTCCAGTTCTCCTACGATTCTCACTGCGGGATCGGCGACCCAGGAGTTGTACGCAGCGACATCGCGCTCCTCTTTTCGGTCGGTGAGCAGATTGATGATCTTCGGCAATGGTAATTTCTGCGGCGGAGCGTACATGCTTTCCTGCCAGATCAAATGCACTTTCCAGTTTCGCCATTTGACGGCTGACAAGCGGTCGGCGACGTAGGCTGGGAAGCCTTCGCGGTTAGAGGCTTCCTGTTTGCCGAGAAAGAAATCCAGCTGATCCACACCGTCAATCGGGCGATCCTTCGGGATCTCCGCGCCGCCGACGCGGGCGACCGTCGTGAAGAGATCAACGATGTGGACGATTTCGTTGCTGACGCGCCCCGCCGGCACTTTTCCTGGCCAGCGGATGATGAACGGTGCACGGAGTGAGCCCTCCATCGCCGTGAAGTAAGTACCGCGCCACGGTCCATTGTCCCCCTCCCAAGGGTGGGTTGCCTCCGGCCCATTGTCACTGGCGAATACGACGAGCGTATCGTTTTCGATACCTGCTTGCTTGATAGCATCGAGAATTTGTCCGGTGCGGTGATCCATCTCGGCCAGGCAATCGGCCCAATCCCCGTTGCCGGTCCTGCCTGCGAATTCCAGATTTGGAAGTGTCGGCATGTGAACGAGTGAGAAAGGAATGTAGGCATAGAACGGCTTGCCTGCGCCCGCATTGCGCTTGATAAATTCCACCGCACGGCCCGCGATTTCGGCATCCATCGTGCGGCGGCGATTCACGTCGAGCACTGCGACCTGGCGGGGCTTTTCACCCTTGCGCGCATCATAGATATGCTGGGGATGAACTACCTTTGCATCCCAGCCTTGCTTGTCCCCGACCGACGGCCACATGCTCTTCGTCTCGTCGAGGGACGGCCACATCGCCTCGTCGTACGTGCGCGGGATGCCATACCACTCATCGAATCCCTGATTTGTAGGCATCCGGTCTTCGGCGCTGCCGAGATGCCATTTACCCCACATACCCGTTGCATATCCGTGCGCCGACAACAGCTCCGCGGTGGTGATCTCCCACTGCGTCAATCCATCAGGAACGCCTCCGATAGGGACTTCGTAAGTGCCGGACCGGATGGCAAAACGGCCGCTCAAGAGAGCCGACCGGGACGGAGTGCATTGTGCTTCGACGTTGAAGTTGAGCAAACGCATTCCTTCGCCGGCGAGCGCGTCGATGCGCGGGGTGGGCGCGCCGCGAAGGCTACCGCCGCCATAGACGCCCAACTCGCCGTAGCCCAAATTGTCCATGAGGATAACGACAATATTGGGCTTCTTCGGTTGTTGCGCGGCGACGGGCACGCTCACAATCGTCATGGCGACGAGCGACGCCAGCGAACCGAGCCAAATGCTCTTGTCCATCCGCATTTGTTGCCTGTTGCGTTAGTCGATCGCGGTAAGCGACCCGCGTCAGTCAAAAGCAAAGATCCGCTTCCAGTCGTTCTTCATGTTGACCACGGTCCACTTGTTCACCGCTGCCGCGTCCAGCGCCACGTTGAGCCTGCCGAAATGCGAATCGCGGTCGTAGGCATATTCGCGTACCGCGTCGGTGTGGTGGACGATCAGGCCGAACCGCGCGCCACTGGCGCCGAGTGTCGCCCATTGCAGCATTTCGAGATCGCCGTCGGAGTTGCCGAAGGCGGCGATCGGACGGCGGCCGATGTGCTCATTGATACCGATCGGCTTGCCGGTCTTGTCGTCGATCAAATTGACCTCGGGCAGCCGGAAAAGTGTTGGCGCGCCGTCCTTCATCTCAAATCGCGTCTTGATGGACGATCCGACGACCTGCTCGGGAGGTATTCCGTAGATCCGCTCGGTCCAGGGCCGCATGAATTCGATGCCGCCGCCTGACGCGATGAAGGTCTTGAAGCCGCTGGCCCGAAGGTAGGCGAGCAGTTCGAGCATCGGCTGGTAGACCAGTTCGGTATAGGGCCGCTTGAAGCGGTGATCGCGCGCGGTCGCCAGCCAATCCGTAACGATCTTCTCGAACTCCGCCGTGGTCATACCGGCATGCGTCACGGCGATGATTTCGACCAATCCTTTTTCGCCTGAAGCCGCAAGCGCCTTCAGGTCGCCGTCCAGCACCGCCGCGAACGGCTGCTTGGTCTTCCAGTCCGGATGCATGGGCGCCATGGTCTTCACACGGTCGAGCGCAAAGGCCAATTGGATATACATCGGCTGCTCGATCCAGAGCGTGCCGTCATTGTCGAAGGTCGCGATACGCTGCTCGACCGGGACGAAGAAGGGCCCGCCTTGCGTCGTGACCCTCGCAACGAAGTCGAGGATCGAGGCCTTGGTCGCGCCCTCGTTCCAGGACGGGAGTGGATCGCGTGCCTGTGCCAGCGCGGAGGTGGAGCGGAGCGAGGCAGAGAGCAAGGGTAGCATCGCCAGCGACGAGAGGAGGACGCGGCGGTCAAGGGGCGGAAAACGCAGGATTGGTTTCATGGCTGATCCCTTTCAGGTTTCCCCGCAAAGCAGGAGGGCGATAATCATGCAGCCAGTTCGACTCTTGATGATCATCATAAACTCCTTGAAGTTCACGGCCCACAATTCAATTGCTGGACGGCGGATTCCTTAGCTTCTCCATGGCTTGCTCGACCGAGAACGAGCCGGGTCGCTGACGTGGCGGAAACTGCTGGAAGCTCATCAGGTGTTGCCCCACGATCGCCTGACCGGGGACGAGCACAAAGGCGTGCTCCACGAACCACCTGACGTAATCGCCGGCTTCATGCTGGGCTCGCTCGAACGGATCGGATCGGAGGTTAAACAGCGACGGCAAGCGAAGCTGGACCATCGGCTGCGCCCACACGTCGAACCCATGGGCCTTCTGTTCCATGAAGACGGCCTTCCACTGGTCGTAGCGAAGCCCGGCCAGGTTGCCGTCGTCGGTCCAGTAGAAGAATTCGCGGCGCTTGTTGGCGCCCTTGCGGGCGAGAAGGTCGCGCTGGTCGTACCCATCGAGGTGGACCTTGAAGTTCTTGCCACCGGCATCGTAGCCCACCAGCAGCTTTGTCTTGACGTCGGGCTCGCCCGCCGCCGCGACCAGCGTCGTCGCCCAATCCTCAGCCGAAAACACGTCGTTGATTTCGGTCCGTGCCGGCACCAGTCCGGGCCAGCGCACCATCGCCGGGACGCGATAGCCGCCCTCCCAGTTGGTGTTCTTCTCGCCTCGGAAAGGCGTCGTGCCGCCGTCCGGCCAGGAAAATGCCTCCGCACCATTATCGGTCGTATAGATCACGATCGTGTTGTTGGCGATGCCGAGATCGTCGAGTTTTTCAGCAATTGCCCGACTTGCCCGTCATGCTCCACCATGCCGTCGGGATAGATACCGAGACCGGTTTTCCCCTGGGAATCAGCCTTGAGGCGAGTCCAGATGTGCATGCGGCTCGAATTGAACCACACAAAGAACGGCTTCTTGTCTCGATTCGCGCGGTCGATGAAGTCCACTGATGCGTTAAGAAATTCCTCGTCGACGGTCTCCATGCGCTTCTTGGTGAGAGGTCCGGTGTCCTCGCACTTCTGTTTGCCCCATGGGCCGAAGCGCGGATCATCGCCTGGCGTGTCGACGGTTGTCGCTGTGCATTTCATGACGCCGCGCGGACCAAACTGCGCCCTGAACGCGGGATTTTTCGGATAGTCCGGATGTTCCGGTTCATCCTCGGCATTCAAATGATAGAGGTTGCCGAAGAACTCGTCGAAACCGTGCACCGTGGGCAGAAATTCGTTGCGATCTCCGAGATGGTTCTTGCCGAACTGCCCGGTCGCATAGCCCTGGGGCTTGAGCAGATCGGCAATGGTCGGATCCTTTCCAGACAGGCCTTCCTTCGCTCCCGGCAGGCCCACCTTCAAGAGTCCAGTTCGCAATGGGCTCTGGCCAGTGATGAACGCGGCGCGTCCAGCGGTGCAGGATTGCTGTCCATAATAGTCGGTAAAGATCGCGCCCTCGTTTGCAATGCGGTCGATGTTGGGGGTGCGGTAGCCCATCATGCCGCGATTGTAGGCGCTGATGTTCCAGTAACCGACGTCATCGCCCATGATGACGAGGATGTTCGGCTTTTGTTGTTGCTGCGCGGATAGTGGCGAAACAAGAGCTGTAACCGCTGCGACCGATGTAACGAGACCCAGGCATGCGCGTTTGAAGATGCTCATGATCAAGCTCCTCGTTCTGCTTCTGCTGCTGAACGGACCCCGCGCGCCGCTTCGTTGTGATTGCTCGCTGAGCGCGGGAGTTGATCGGCGGGCGCCACAGTGGGACGCCCGCCGAGTTGGCGTCGTACTGCTAGTCGCTGCGACCAGCAGTTTTGGCCTGCTTGATCTGCTGGATCACCTGGTCGAGGTTGTAGCTCGCCGGGTCCTGGAGCGGCGGGTACGCAGAATAGGTCTCGAGTTCCTTCAGCCAGAGCGCCTGGCCGATGGGCAGCATGTTCCAGTCATAGATGTAGGCTGTAGAAGCGGAGCCGATTGTGCCGCCCATGCCCATGAGCGTCTTGAATTGTGAGCCAATCGAGGTCTCGAACGGGTCTCGCTTGATGTTGACGACCTGGGCCCAGTGATAGGGAAGCGCGCCGGCAATAAAGCCCGCCGGGGCGTCGGACACCATCGTGAAGTAGATTTTCCAGTTCTTGTACCGTACTGCCGAGGGGTCCTTGCCGGAATAGTAGAAGAAGGTATCGCGCGCCGACGTTTCCGAACGTCCAGAGAGGTATTCGGTCTGATCGACGCCATCGAGCGTCGTCTTCACGATGCCGGGGTATTGGCCGGCCTCGATCCGCTTCTTCAGCGCGTCTCCCTTTGCGCCGCCGGCGATGTTGACAAACGTTGGCAGCCAGTCGAGCGACGCGAAGATGTCGTTCTTGATGGTGCCGGGCTTGATGACCCCCGGCCAGCGAATGAGCGCGGGAGCGCGCATGCCGCCTTCCCAAGTGCTCAGCTTGCCACCCTTGAACGGAGTGGTGCCGCCGTCCGGAAAGGTGATGGTTTCGGCGCCGTTATCGGTGGTGAACACGACGATCGTGTTGTCGAGTTGACCCATGTCCTGGAGCTTCTTCAGCACATAGCCGATGTTGTCATCCATCTGCTTCATGCCGGCTTCGTTTTGGCCCCAGTCCTTGCCGCCAGGCTGGCCGACCATGGCTGAGTACTTGTCATTCAGCACGGTCGTCACATGCATGCGCGCTGGGTTGTACCAGACGAAGAAAGGCTTGCCCGTCGTCTTCGGGTCGTTGCGATCGAGGAAGTCGATGACCTTGGCCGAGATTTCCTCGTCGACCCCCTTCGATCGATCGAGCGTCAGCGGGCCCTGGTCGATGCACTGCTGAGTCCTGGATGAACCATCGGACTTGCACGACAGGACGTTGCGCGGAGGCGTCAGGCAAACCGCCGTTTTCGGATCGACCGCGCCCGGCACTTCAGGAATGCCGGGGATCGGCGTATTCTTGCATGGCGGGGCAACTGTCTGCTGGGTCGGGGACTTGTTGATGTCCGGGAAGCTCACGCCCTGCATCGCATCGAGGTGATACAGGTAGCCCCAGAATTCCTGGAAACCATGCGCGGTCGGCAGCGCGTCGGTGTGATCACCGAGATGGTTCTTGCCGAACTCTCCGGTATTGTAGCCAAGATCGAGCAGGAACTTGGCGACCGCCGGCGTGCCCGGCCGCAGATAGGACGGGCTGCCGGGCAGTTGCGGCGGGATCATGCCCGTGCGCAGCGGATGCATGCCGGTGAAGAAGGCGTTCCGGCCTGCGGTGCAGCTTTGCTCGGCATAGTAATGCGTGAAGATCGCGCCTTCATTGCCGATGCGGTCGATGTTGGGTGTCTCGCCGACCATCAGGCCGCGATGGTAGATGCTCGGCTGGTAGAGGCCGATGTCATCGCCCATGATGAAGAGGATGTTGGGCTTCTGGGCCGGCTGTGCGGTTGCCGGAGGGCTGACCAGTCCGGACAGTGGCATCAGCATCGTCGCGCCAAGCAGCGAGGCGCAGGACCACTTGAGTAAACCACGTGTCGTGCGTGGCGGCGTTGCAATAAATGGCGGCTTGGTAGCGAATATGGTACTCAACATGGCGTCGCTCCCTTTTTATGATGCTTCAGTGGCTCCTCGCCTGATGCATCGAAAGCCAAGGTGACTGGTGGAAGTATCGACCGGCTCCGCGTGGCGCGCTGCCGGCCGGTAGCGTCGGCAGTAGTTCGGCGCGCACAAATGCGAGCCGCCCTTGATGACCTTTCTTGGAATTTTCACATTGGTCGTTCTGGGGTCGTAACTGTCGGCCTCGCGGCCGCCGCGCGGGTTCTCCGGGATGCAGCAGGCCTTCACGACATCCGCCTGATGCTTCGGTGAGTACCAGTCGGCCGTCCACTCCCAGACGTTGCCGATCATGTCGTGCAACCCGTAGCCGTTTGGCGGGAATGCACTGACCGGCGAGGTGCGCTCGAAGCCATCGGCATTGGCATTCTGGCGAGGGAATTCTCCCTGCCAGGTGTTTGCCATGTGACGGCCGGCCGGCGTGAATTCATCGCCCCATGCAAATTCGGCGTCCGCGAACCCGCCGCGCGCCGCAAATTCCCACTCCGCCTCGGTTGGCAAATCCTTGCCAGCCCACTTCGCGTAGGCGACTGCGTCGCTGAAAGCCACATGCACGACAGGATGATCGTCCAACCCACGGATGTTGCTTTCGGGTCCGTAAGGATGCCGCCACTCCGCGCCCTTGGCGAAGGTCCACCACTGGCTGAAATCCCGGAGACTGACCGGATGCGCGGGCGGAGAGAACATCAGGGAGCCCGCATAGATCATATGCGGGAGTATTCCCGGATAATCCTTGGGGTCAGGTGGGATCTCGGCGACGGTGACGTGTTTGGTAGCCCTTACGAACTCCCTGAATTGACGGTTCGTCACGGGATGGCGGTCCATCCAGAAACCGTCCACGGTAACACGGTGCACTGGCGCTTCTTCGGGATAATGCTTGTCCGATCCCATGCGGAAAGTGCCACCTGGAATCCAGATCATCCCGTCGGCCTGCGGAGCACCGACCGTGGCGTCAGCCTTGAATGTGGTTGCAGGGAAAAGCGTTGTCATCTCGCGCGCTGCCTCCCGATCGATCGCCAAAATTGCGATCCGGCACGCTACGCAGGTGTCCTTTCACAGGCTATTGGACCGTGGTCCAACATCGAAGCGATCCAGCCAGCATCACTGGCGCGGACCTTGCGGCCCCCACGCGCATGGATTGCGTCACGGGAACATCGGCCGGTTGTTTCCGTCGGGCGAAAAACACTGTTGATTTTGCTCACAAATCCTCGACGGGCGAGGTGTTATACGCCCTCAAAAGCGTGGTATGGTTGCAAGGCGGTAACGTTGGGCCCTGCGGGCAAATCTCACGTTTTGTGAATTTGTAATTGTAGCGTTTTGAGTGGCGGCCTTTTCAACATGGCTACGACGCGCATCGTCGTGTGGAGCATCGGACTCCTTTTCCTGCTCGCGGGGGAGGCCCGCGCTGCGGAGCCTGCGCGCGTTCTTATGCTTCACGCCTTCAACTACTCATTTCCCGCCACCAGCGTGATTGCGGAGGCTGCTCGAAAGCGGCTGGTCGAGCACTCGAAATCAGTTGAGATCGATGCGGAGTTTCTCGATCTGGGTAGAAATACTGACGAGGCCCATTCGCTGCGAACGGCGACTTTTATTCGCGACAAATACGGGAAGCATCCACCGGATTTAGTGATCACGCTCGGCAGCAGCGCGTTACCGTTTGTAATGAAGCATCGGGCCATGCTGCCCAACGTTCCGGTCGTCTTCGCATCCATCTCTCCACAGACCTACGCTGCGTTGCGACCGCCATCGGATATCACTGGAATCATCACCGCTTTCGATCTGGCAAAGACGCTCTCGCTCGCGGAGCGGCTTCAACCTGAGGCTCGCCGGCTGTTTGTCATCGCTGGAAGCGGCGAGACGGATCGCCGTTGGCAACCGTTAGCTCGCAAGATGATCGGGGAGCACGGCGGCAAATTCGAGACGACATTCCTGTTCGAGCTTCCATACCCAGAACTCGTCGCTGAGCTGTCGAAGGTGCCCAACGATGCGATCGTCATCCTTCTGACGGTTTTTGCTGACCCCGAAGGTAGGACCTTCGTCCCGGCGCAGGTCGCGACTGATCTGTCCGCGCTGTCACCGGCACCAGTTTACGGCCCTTACGATACGTTTGTCGGCAGGGGCGCCGTCGGCGGCTTTGTTGAGACGTTCGAGTCGATCGGCGTTGCGGCGGCTGAAATGGCGATCGAAATCATGGGGGGCGCGGATACAGCCACGCTCGCGCCCCGAACCAATCCCGCGCAACACTACCGCGTCGATTACCGGGCAATGCAACGCTGGAATCTAAGGGAGAAAGACCTCCCGCCCGACACTGTTGTTCTGTTCAAAAAGCCGACGATCTGGGATGAGTATCGCGGCACCGTTCTTGCCGCACTTTTCGTCCTCGGCTTGCAAACAATAATTCTGGGTGCCTTGCTGATTCAGCGGCGCAGGAGACAGCGCGCCGAGGAACTGCTTAAGGAGAGCGATGAACGGATGACGTTTGCGGCCGCTGCGGCAAACATCGGGCTCTGGCAGTTTGACCGGGATACCGATGAATTGTGGGTTACCGAACATGGCAGGGCGCTGTTCGGGCTACCGGGTGATGCACCTCTCACCCGCGAGGCATTCCTTGCCGCTGTTCATCCGGATGATCTCGAAACCGCAAGCCGTTCGCTTCGGAAGTCCTTCAGGACGGAGCGGTCCATGGCCAGCGACGTACGAATTGTCTTGCCCAGCGGTGAGACGCGTTGGATCCGCATGCGCGCCCGGTCCTATGCGGAGAGCAAGGGCGAGCCAAAGCAACTGGGGGGCATTTTCGTCGACATCACCGACCAGAAATCGGCCGAGGCTGAGACCGCACTACAACGTGTGGAAATTGAGCACCTGATGCGGGTGTCAGTGCTCGGCGAACTTTCCGGCTCGATTGCGCACGAGGTCAACCAGCCCCTCACTGCGATCCTGTCAAATGCGCAAGCGGCTCTCCATCTCCTCAAGCAGAATTCCCCGGATCTGGCCGAAATTCGCGACGCCCTTGAGGACATTGTGCATGAAGATAATCGGGCTGGCGAAGTTATCCACCGTCTCCGCGGTCTTCTCAAGAAGGGCGAGCGGAAGACGGAAAGCGTCAACGTCAATGACCTTGTCAGATCGACTGTCAGGCTGCTGCACAGCGAGCTGATCGGCCGCGATATCAGCCTCAGGCTTGATCTGGATCATGATCCGTTTTTCACGCGCGGCGATTCTGTGCAGCTGCAGCAAGTCCTGCTCAACCTTGTCATGAATGCGATGGATGCCATGGCCTCCACCCCCATTCCCCAGCGGTCTATCCTGATCTCGACCCGAGGGGCGAAAACCGGAATGATAAACGTACTCGTGAAGGATCGGGGGCACGGCATCCGTCCCAAGGAAAATGGCCGGCTGTTCGAACCGTTCTACACCACCAAGGCCCATGGCCTTGGCCTGGGTCTGGCCCTTTGTTCGACGATCATAGAGGCGCATCAGGGAAAGCTGACCCTTGTCAACGGCGAGGGCGGCGGCGCCGTTGCAGGATTTTCGTTGCCCGCTCATCAACCTGCAGTCAGTTCAGTATGACAGGCGTGTTCACGGTTTACCTCGTTGACGATGACCCCGGAGTCCTCAAGTCCTTGTCGCGACTGCTCCGCACCAAGGGTTATGACGTCAGGCCCTATTCTTCACCGCAGGCATTCCTCGAAGAGCATGACGAGGCGATTCCCGGATGCGCCATACTCGATGTTTCGATGCCTGATCTTGATGGTCTGGAGATTCAGGATGTGTTGACCACCGCCGGTGGCTCCCATCGTCCCGTCGTGTTCGTTACCGGCAAAGGCGACATTCCCACCAGCGTGCGTGCCATGAAAGCCGGGGCGATCGATTTCCTGACCAAGCCGGTAAAGGACCGGGATTTGTTTGAAGCGCTATCCCGTGCTGAAGCCTTGGACGCCGAGTTGCGCCGACTTCAGTCCGAACTGGACGTGGTGCGAACGAAGGTAAGGACCTTGACCCCACGCGAACGCGAAGTGCTTACGCATGTCGTGGCGGGGCGGCTCAACAAGCAGATTGCCGGCGAGCTGGGTACGGTCGAGAAGACCATCAAGGTCCACCGCAGCCGGATGATGGAGAAACTTGGCATCCGAACTGTCGCCGACCTGGTGCGGATGGCCGAGAAGCTCAATCTGTCCGGGAACACGCACCTGTTGGCCCAAGGGCCAACTCGACGGGCGTAGGGCGCAGCGGCAATAGTCTTCCATGGCGGAAGCTTCCCCATGGATTGCCATTGTGGACGATGATCCGGCCGTGCTCAAGGCTTTGAGTCGGTTGCTGCGTTCGCGGGCTTTTCGTGCCCGGACTTATGGATCGGGAGAGGAATTTCTTGCGGCGTTGCCGGCCGGTCTTCCGGACTGCCTGATTGTCGATCTCCAGATGCCGGAAATGAACGGCTTGGAGCTTCAGCAGCATCTCGCAAGCAACGGCATAAAAATTCCGACAATCCTAATCACTGCGCATGCTGACGTCGCGTTGCGCGATCAGGCAGGGCTAGTTGCCAGCCTCCGCAAACCATTGCAGGCGGAGGCCCTGTTTGACGCTATTGACAGAGCGGTCGGCGTATCTGACCACCGAAAAACGGACGGCATAAGCCGGCCTCGCGGCTGACCGTCACGCCACGGCGCAATCGAGGCGCTGAAAAAGGCGTAAGCAACTGATGCGACTGAGGATAGACCCTGGCGCAGCGTGCGCCAGGGTCCAAGGCGGTGGGAAACTCCTACATTCCCATAATCGCGATATCCTTCACCGCGCCGCTGACGCCGGCGATCTTTGCAGCCTCGGTCGCTTTTCCGGTGGCGAGGTCGATGCTGTAGAGCGTGCCGCCCGCCATCAGCCAGGCTTCGTTCTTGCCTGCGCCATCGGACCAGATGTCGAATGCGACCCCATCCGCCTTGATGCCGAGCTTGCCGATCGCGCCAAGCACGCCATCATTCGGCGGCGCCTGTTTGATCAATCCGCCGATGGTGCCATCGATGTTGAACAGCGCCGTCTCCTTTGCGCCCTTCACCGAATTGGTATAGGCGCCGGCGACGATGTTCGGCTTTTCGCCCTTGTGCATGTCGCTGTCGGCAAACTTATGGTCGCCGTCCTTGGTCACCTTGCCGTCATCGACATTCGCCCGCAGGTTCATTCCGTCCGCACCCATCACGCGCAAGCGGTCCGCCACCGGATTGAAATCCACCGTCGCGGCGACGCCCTTGGCAAGCATGGTGTCGAGCTTCGACTTCATCGTGGCCTTACCGTCCATCGCGATGGTCACAATGCTGCCATCGTCGACCAATCCATAAAGCATGCCGTCCGCCGGACGGACGTCGATGCCGACCAGCGCACCGGCAATGCCGGTGACCTTGACGGACCCCGTCGCCTTCTTCTGCGCGGTATCGACCATCGCAATGGTGTCGCCGCCGATCAGAGCTGCGACCTGCGCGGCGTTGGCGGCTGCGGATGACAGCAACAATGCGGCCGAAGCGGCGAAAATTGAGCGAAAATTCATCGTAAAGCTCCCTGTGTTCGAATGATCCTCTCGGGACCAACACAGCGGGTACCGGCGGCACGGTGAAACGGATGCAGCACACTGAAAATAATTTTCGGCACATGCATCCAAATGCCGCATCTCAAGGTAGAACAGCTATGCAAAGGCATAGACATGACCGGAAATGGGACCATCACCGCCAGCCTGCAGGCTCCCGACCTGCGCGATCAGGAGCGCGAGGCGCAGCTTGCCGCCGCCCTGGCGCGATGCGCGGCCGGCGACCGCACCGCATTGCGCGTGATCTACGACAGCGAGGCGCCGCGCATGGTCGGCATCGCGCGCCGCATCCTGTTCCGGCAGGACCTCGCGGAAGAGGCGGTGCATGACGCCTTTATCCGGATCTGGCGCGGCGCGGCCGGATTCGATCCACGCCGCGGCAGCGCGCGCGGCTGGCTCTACGCGGTGGTGCGCAACCGCGCGCTGAGCATTCATCGCGATGAGCATCGCTATGATACGTCAAATGAAAACGTAGAGGACGTCGATTGTGAAACCACCCTGTCGCGGATGCCGGAAAGCAGCGCGCTGCGCCGGTGTCTCGAGCAGATCGACCGCCCCCGCCGGGACGTGGTGGTGCTCGCCTATGTTCACGGCATGAGCCACGGCGAATTGGCGGGACGGCTCAAGGTTCCGCTCGGCACGGTCAAAAGCTGGGTGCGGCGCAGCCTCTTTGCGCTGCAGGAGTGCATGGGATGAACCCGCACGACGCCGACAACGCCATGGCCGCCGATTACGTGATGGGCCTCCTGGACGGTGCGGAGCACGCCGCCGCCGAACGCCGCATCGCAGCCGACCAATCGTTTGCTCAGGCTGTCAGCGCGTGGCGGGAACGGCTCGCGGACCTCGATCTCACGGCCGAGGAGACCCCACCGAGCGCGGCGCTTTGGCAGCGCATCGCGGATGAAACCAAAATCGCGCCGATCGACGCCCTGCCCTCCGCACGCGCCGCGCTGCGCGGCGCCACGCTGTGGGACAACATCCGGTTCTGGCGCGGCCTCGGTATCGGCGGTGCTCTCGCCGCGCTGCTGTTTGCGGTAATCATGATCGGCGCGCTGACAACTTCGCGTCACCTTCGCAACGACCTGATTGCGCTGGCGCAGAGCAAGCCCGTCTACGTCGCCGTGCTGGTGAATGACGCGACCAAAGAGGCCGGGGCCATCGTCAACGCATTTTCGAATGGCCGGGTCGAGCTCATTCCGCTGCGCCCGATCGAGGTTCCTGCCGGCCGCACGCTGCAGGTCTGGACGCTGTGGGATCGCGCCGTCGGCCCGAAATCGATCGGCCTCACCGGCCAGTCGCGGACACTGCAGCTGAATTTGGAATCCTTGCCGGAAACCGTGCAAAATCAGCTGTTCGAGATCACGCTGGAGCCTGAAGGCGGCTCCCCCATCGGACGACCGACCGGCCCAATCCTGTTCAAGGGCAACGCGGCGCGGGCCTTGTAGTCGCCCTAGAGGGAAAGCTGCTGGCCGTCCGGTTTCAGCACCAGCCCTTCTTCCAGTGACCGGGCGGGCAGCCACGCCCGCGCCAGCCGACCTTCCGGCCGCGGCTCCAACCAAACGGACGATAGCCGTGCCCGCGGCCCCAGCCATGCCCGCGGCCGTGCCCGCCCTTTACCTCGATCAGATCAGCCTTGACCAGAGAACCATGCATCATCGCATGGCCCCCGGGCAGCGCCGTGGCCGGCGACATAAAAGCAATTGGTATTGTGACGGCGATTCCAAATAGTAGTTTGCGCATGGCCCACCGGCTGCAGAGTTGAAGGGGACGACGTCAGAACAGGAAAAAATGGCAACAGTTACGCGCGATTGGGGCAAACTTCCCAAAACGCGCGGATTCCGCGCACAGATGGCGCTGGCTGAACCAAGTCTGCGATGGATCTCATCTATCGGCCCCCGCGAGCGGATTTTTGCACCCGGACCCGAAAAGCCGGGAACGAGACCGGCCCTCTCGCGTTGACGGCATGAGCAGATAGCTCAGGAAGGAGAAATCCACCGGAAATATCAGCTCAAAAGCCCCGTCAGTTATTGCGATAACTGGCGGGGTTTTAATTTGGGAGAGGTTCGTGCCTTACGCACTTTTCGATGGCGACAGGCAGATCGGGTCGGGCTTTCCGACCGAGGCAGACGTCTGGAAGCAAGCTCTCGATTCCCGCCTGATTTCTGACGTTCCAGTGGCCGACGAGGCAGGTGGACAGGTTCTGCCTGCCCACTACCACGTGAAGGAAATCAGGGAAGAGGATTGCGCGCCGGATCCAGCCTGGGAGCTTCCCGAGGAAATTTCCTGACGCCGTCACGCTATCGCTATGGAACCTGCTTGACGAAGGTCAGACCGCTGACGGTCAGGCGGTCCTCACTGGTTTCCCCTTCGGCCACGAGCCCTTCAAGATAGGTTTCGAGTGCCGGCAGCTTGCGGTCGAAATCGGCGCCGAGACCCATGAGTTCGCATGTCTTCCTGATACGGCCAATGGGCTTGTCGAAGATGTTGATTTCGGTGCGCATCCCAGCCTCCTGTTCCCGCAACAATGCAAAGCGGCCATAGGGAGTTCCGATCGTCCGGATCCGGAAAGAAGCAAGAACACTTCAGGTGGAAGAACCGCCGCCCACCAATGCCAGGAACACCCGCCTCACCTCGCCTTGCGTCTCGCGCACGCGCGCTTCCAGCGTCGAGAAATCTGGCGTGTCACCGGCGCGCGCCATCACGCGCAAGAGATTCTCGCCCGAGGTCTCCGGATTGAACTTTCCGGTGACGCAAAGCCGCAAGATCTGCGTCAGGTCGTGGTAGAGCCGCGCCGCCTGGCGCAAGATCTCGGCGTCGGACTGCGGCAGCACGCCGAGGCGCGCGGCATTGTCGAGCACCTGCAGCGTGGAGACGCTAAGGATCTCGGGTTTTTCCGAGGCGTGAACGAGCTGCAGATACTGCGCGATGAAATCGATGTCGACCAGCCCGCCGGCGGCGAGCTTGAGGTCCCAGATGTCGTCCTCGCCCTTTTCCTGCGCAATCGCCCGGCGCATGTCGGCGACGTCGCCGGCGGTGGAGGCCGCGTCGCGTGGCCGCGTCAGCACGCTGCGGGTGGTGCCTTCGATCTTTGCGCGAAACGCCGGTGAAGCCGAAATCACCCGCGCCCGCGTCAGCGCCATGTGCTCCCAGGTCCAGGCTTCGCGTTCCTGGTAGTCGGCAAAGGAATCGATCCGCGACGCCAGCGGTCCCGCACGGCCCGACGGACGCAGGCGCATGTCGACGTCATAGAGCACGCCGTAATTGGTCCGCGTGGTGAACGCCGAGATCAGCCGCTGGGTCAGCCGCGCGAAATATTGCGCGCCGTGCAGCGACCGTTCGCCGTCGGAATCGGGATTGTCAGCGTCGAAATCATACAGCAGGATCAGGTCGAGATCGGAAGACGCCGTCATCTCGCGGCTGCCGAGCCGGCCCATCGCGAGGATCGCCGTCTCCTGCCCGTTGATGCGGCCGTACTGGGTGGCGAACTGATCCCTGACCAGGCCATGCACGGTGTGCACGATGCCCTCGGCGACGTCGGCAAAGGCGACGCTGGCCTGTTGGGCGGACACCGTGCCGGACAGGATGCGCGTGCCGATCAGGAACAGGCTCTCCTGGCCGAACAGCCGCAGGCGATCGAGAAAGTCTTCGTAGGAATCGGCGTCCTTCAGCGTCGCCGCCAGCCGCGCGGACAGTTCCTTCTGGTCCGGCATCGCGCCGAAGAAACGGGGATCGATCAAGCCGTCCATGATCTGCGGCTGGCGCGCCAGCATGTCACCGAGCCGCGGCGCCGCACCCAGGATCAGCGCCACCAGCGCGACCAGATCGCGGTTCTCCCTCAAGAGTGAAATCAGCCGGCCGCCGCGCCGCAAGGCGCCGAGAAAGCGATCGAACGCGGTCACGGCGTCATCAGGATCTTCGGCATGCGCCAGCCCGTCGATCAGGCCGGGCACGAATTCGATGAAGGCGGCCTTGGTCGCTTCATTGCGGAGTGCGCGATAATTGCCCTGCATCCAGAGTTGCAGGGTACCAGCCACCCCGACCGGCTTCTTGAAGCCAAGCGTCGCCAGATGGTCGAGCAGGCGCGCATCCTCTGGCCCCGCACCGTAGTTGAGCTGCGGCAGCTTCGCCGAGCCGGCCGGATCGCCCTCGAACAGCTTGCCGTAGTGTCCCTGCACGACGTTGAGATGGCCGAGCAGATCCTTGGCAAAGGCCGCTCTGCTCTCATAGCCGAAGAAGTTCGCAAAGCGCTCCATGGCCTCGGCATCTTCGGGCAGCGCATGGGTCTGCTCGTCCGCGATCATCTGCAGCCGGTGCTCGACGCGGCGCAGGAACTCGTAAGCCGCCGTTAGTTCGTCAAAGGCCTGAAAGGTAATCCAGTTGCTGGTGGCCAGGACCTGCAACGCGTGCAGCGTGGGGCGCACCCGCAAGTCCGGGTGGCGGCCGCCGGCAATGAGCTGTTGCGTCTGCGCGAAAAACTCGATCTCGCGGATGCCGCCGCGGCCAACCTTGACGTTGTGGCCCTCGACCGCGATCTCGTTCTGGCCGCGATAAGTCTGCATCTGCCGCTTCATGTCGTGAACGTCGGCGAGCGCGGCAAAATCCAGGTGCTTGCGCCAGACGAACGGCGCAAGTTCCGCAATCAGCGCCTCGCCTGCCCTGGCGTCGCCGGCGCAGACGCGCGCCTTGATCATCGCGGCGCGTTCCCAGGTCCGCCCTTCGCGCTCGTAATAATGCAACGCCGCCTCGGTCGAAATCGCGACCTGCGTCGAGGCCGGATCGGGCCGCAGGCGCAGATCGACCCGGAACACGTAGCCGTCGCCGGAGCGTTGCTGCAGCAGGCGGGCCAGCGCCTGCGTCACGCGCACGAAGAACGGCGCCGGCTCGATGTCTGCGACCAGCGAGGTGGCGGCGGGATCGAAAAACACGATCAGGTCGATATCGCTGGAATAGTTCAATTCCCCCGCGCCCATCTTGCCCATGGCGAGCACGATCAGGCCGGAGCCCTCCTCCGGCCGGTCATGATTGAGGGCGGTCATGCGGCCGCGCGTGACCTCCTGGCGCAGCAGGAAGCGCAAGGCGGTCTGCACGGAGGTTACCGCCAGGTCGGTTAGCTCCGCCGTCACCCGCATCACCGGCCAGACCCCGCCGATGTCGCACAGCGCGATCAACAACGCTGCCTCGGACTTCATGCGGCGAAGCAGATGCATCACGTCGGCCTCGCCCGCGGCGGCGAGCACGTCGCGCGAGGTTTTCTCGATCAATGAGGTGAGATGCTGTTCCGGGTTGCATGCCAGGAGGCGGATCAGCCGCGCGGCATCAGTGCGGATCAGGTCAAACAGGTATGGCGAGAACTCGGCGATGCCGAGCAGTATGGCCCGGGCCGGCGGATGATCCAGCCACGCACCGATCTCAGCCGATTGCGCGGGCTCCAGTTCGGCGAGCCAGTCTCCCAGGCGTTGTTCGGCGGTGCTGCTGGCGGTAATATGCGGCCCGCTCACGAACCGCGCGGCCAAGGCGGAGGAATTCATGCCACCTTCTGTGGCACATCCGGCGTTTGAGCCGCAAGCCTGTCACCCGCGGCAGATAGCGCCGGGATGACCAGCGTCGCGGTCAGGCCGGGATGCGAATCGCCGAGCCTGAGCTCGCCGCCGTGCAAGGTCGCCACCGCAGACGCCAGGCTGAGACCGAGGCCGGAACCCGGCAGCGTCCGGCTCGCCTCCAGCCGCACGAACCGCTCGACCGCGTGCTTGCGATCCCCTTCGGGAATGCCAGGCCCATGATCGCTGACGCTGAGCAGCACGTGGTCGCCCTCGCGCTGCGCCTCGATCACGATCTCCCTGGTGCGCGCGGCAGCGGCAGGATCCAGCGGCTGCACTACCGGCGACGGCTTGCCGTATTTGATAGCGTTCTCGACCAGGTTGGCGAGCGCCTGGCTGATCAGCTCACGGTTGCCGTGCAGCCGCGCGGTCGCGGCCTTGACGCGCAGGGTCATGCCGTTGTCTTCGGCCAGCGGTTCATACAATTCGTGGATGCCCTTGGCGACGTCGGCCGCGTCGAAATCATCCATGTTGCCGCGCGCCTGCCCGGACTCGGCGCGTGCGATCATCAAGAGCGCGTTGAAGGTGCGGATCAGGCCGTCGGATTCCTCGATGGTCCGCTCCAGCGCCGCGCGATATTCGGCCTCGCTGCCGGAACTCGCCAGCGCCTCTTCGGCGCGGTTGCGCATGCGCGTCAGTGGTGTCTTCAAGTCGTGGGCGATGTTGTCGGAGACTTCCTTCAGCCCCATCATCAGGGTCTCGATGCGCTCCAGCATGGCGTTGAGGTTTTCCGCGAGGCGATCGAGTTCGTCGCCGGAGCGCCCAACCGGCAGGCGTCCGGAAAGGTCGCCGGCCATGATGCGTCTTGTGGTGCCGGTCATAGCGTCGATCCGCTGCAGCACCCGCCGCGCCACGAAGATGCCGCCGCCGATGCCGAGCACGATGACGACGAGCAGCGACCATTGCGCGGCTTTGGCGACGATGCCGAACAGACGCCGCCGCTCCTCCAGGTCGCGGCCGACCAAGAGGCGGAAACCGTTGGTGAGTTCGGTGACGCGCACCAGCGCGCGGTGATGCGCCGTGTCCCCTTCGTCGAGCCGGCGATAGGCGGTCTCGGACCAGCCGATCGAGGCCATCACGCCCGGCGCCAGCGAACCGACATTGCCGCCGATCGCTTTTCCCTCAGGCGTGGTGACGAGATAAAGATTGGCCCCCGGCCGCAGCGCCCGGTTTTCGAGCGTGAAGACGAGGCCGCGCAAGCCGCGACGCGTGTAGATGTCGACGATCTCCGCGGTTTCCACATTCACCGTTGCGGTGATCTGCTCGTTGATCATCCGTCGCGTATTCCAGGCGAAATAGCCGAGCAGCGACGCCGCAAACAGCGCGAACAGAAACAGATAGACCAGCGTCAACCGGAACGCCGTGGTGCGGATCAGTTTACCGAAGGCCGTCACGGATCATGTATCCGGCGCCGCGGATCGTGTGCAGCAAGGGCCGCTCGAAACCCTTGTCGATCTTGGAGCGCAGCCGCGAAATATGCACATCGATGACGTTGGTCTGCGGATCGAAATGATAATCCCAGACGTTTTCCAAAAGCATGGTGCGGGTCACCACCTGGCCGGCATGCTTCATTAGATATTCGAGGAGACGAAACTCGCGCGGCTGCAGCGTCAACTCATCCTTGCCGCGCGCGACCCGATGCGAAAGACGATCAAGCTCCAGATCGCCGACGCGGTAAGTCGTCTCTTCGGCCGGGCCGACATTGCGACGCGACAGCACTTCGACGCGCGCTTGCAGTTCGGCAAATGAATAGGGCTTCGGCAGATAATCGTCGCCGCCGGCGCGCAGGCCTTTGATGCGGTCGTCGACCTGGCCGAGCGCGGAGAGGATCAGGACCGGCGTGCGGTTGCCCTTCTCGCGCAGCGCGCCAATCACGGACAGGCCGTCGCGCTTGGGCAGCATGCGATCCACCACGAGCACGTCGTAATCGCCGCCGTCGGCCATCGACAGGCCCTCCTCGCCATCGCTGGCGAGATCGGCGACATGGCCGACTTCACGGAACGCCTTGACCAGATAGTCGGCGGACTCGCGATCGTCTTCGATGATCAGCAGGCGCATTTGCGGGGCGGTTGCGGTCACGGGAACAGGCTTTCTCTCACCATGGCGCGGCCGCCCTGCACATGCAAGGCGACCGGCCAACCTCAAAAGAATGGGATGACTTTTCTTCGAAAAATCATCCCATTCTATCTTCTTGTCCGAGCATGATCTTTTCGGAAAATCGGTTTCCACTTTTCCGGATCATGCTCCCAAGTGAAAAAAGCGGGCGGTGAAGCTGGGGGACCTCACCGCCCTTAGGCCCTTCCGACGGAGGGGGGCGTGTTCCGCAGGAAGGTTGCCAGAGGGAGCGAGTTTTAGACCCGCTCCCCGGAAGGAGACGTCGGCGGGGGCGACGAATGCCGGCGAAACCCTCCATCTCGTGTATCTAGTCCTCGTTTAGCCCTTCGCCAGCGGCACCGCGACGAAGCGCGACGAACCGCCGCTCTTCACGCGCATGAGAACGCTGTTCTTGTTCTCGGTGCGGGCAGCGTCGATCGCATCACGCACCTCGCCGGCGCTGGTAACGCTCTTGCCGGCAACCTCAAGAATGACGTCGCCTTCCTTGAAGCCGCGTTCGGCCGCCGCGCTCTTCGGGTCGACCTCGGTAACCACGACGCCTTCCCTGCCGGCGCCGGCCACGCTGTTGGCGGGAGCAACCGTGAGGCCGAGTTTCGGCACGCCGGTTCCCTTGCTCAGGCCACCCTTGTCTTCCTTGTCGGTGTCGGCCTTGGCCTCAATCGTGTTCGGCAACTGGCCGAGCGTGAGGTTGATGACCTTGTCCTGACCCTTCTGCAGCACGTTGAGCTTGACCGCATTGCCCGGCGCGAGGCCGCCGATGGTGCGGGCGAGTTCCTTGGCATCCTTGACCGGCTCGCCATTGACGCCGGTGATGACGTCACCGGACTGGATGCCAGCCTTGGCCGCCGGACCATTCGCCTGCGGTTCGGCCACCAGTGCGCCTTCCGCCTTCTTCATGCCGAGGCTGTCGGCAATGTCTGATGTCACCGGCTGGATCTGGACGCCGATCCAGCCACGGCTGACCGAGCCCTTGTCCTTGAGCTGGGCGATCACGTTCTTGACCGTCGAAGCGGGGATCGAGAACGCGATGCCGACGCTGCCGCCGGACGGTGAATAGATCGCGGTGTTGACGCCCATCACTTCGCCATTGGTGTCGAACGCCGGACCGCCGGAGTTGCCCTTGTTCACGGGCGCGTCGATCTGGATGAAGTCGTCATACGGGCCGTTGCCGATGTCGCGACCGGACGCCGAGACGATGCCGGCGGTCACGGTGCCGCCGAGGCCGAACGGATTACCGACGGCGAGCACCCAGTCGCCGATCCGCGGCTTGCTATCGGACAGCTTGGCGAACGGGAAGTCCTTGCGGCCCTCGACCTTGATCAGCGCCAGATCCGTGCGCGGATCGGTGCCGATCACCTTCGCAGTGTAGGTCTTGCTGTCGTCCATCGTGATCTCGACCTTCTCGGCGCCATCGACCACGTGATTGTTGGTCACGGCAAAGCCGTCAGGCGAGATGAAGAAGCCGGAACCCTGGCCGGTCACCGGGCCACGGCCGCCACGCGGTCCGCCGCGCAGGCCCGGGGGCAGGCCATCCGGACCGCCGAAGCGGCGGAAGAAGCGCTCCATCGGCGAACCCGGCTGGAACGGCGAGTCGTCGTCCTTGTTGGCGCTATCGTCCTTGCTGCTCTTTTCGGCGATGTTGATCTTGACCGAAATCACCGACGGCTTCACGCGCTCGACAATGTCGGCGAAACCGATCGGCCGCTCGACCTTGCGGACTTCGTTGTTGACCTGCGCGTGCGCCGCGCTGGTGAAGACATCAACCGGGCCCTGCTGCGGCGAGAAGCCATACACGGCGGCGCCGAGGCCGGCGACGACGGAAGCCATCAGCGCGAACTTGCGCGCGGAGAACAGCGAACGGCGCGGCGCGCCGTTGGACGGTAGCTGGGAAAGATCGACGGGACGTTCGGTCATGTTTCAAAAATCTCCAGAGCCTGATTTCGACGGTGCGGGGGCTGGGCACCTGACAGGACGGAAGATGGGGTTTGCCGCCTTACCGCGCGCTGGCTAGGGAATTAAACTTTTGTAATGCGCAGGCTTATGGCTGCGGCAGAATAACGCAGGCAATCAATGGCTTAGCGCTGGCCGAAAAACGGCTTTCAGAGGGCAGCAAGCCCTGCTCCGCGCTGGAAAAGCATCGCCGTTCGCTCCGCGCGCGGCAGAAGATCGGCCGGCGGGACACGATATGGCGCGCCACCTCGCGCCGAAGCCGCTCACCTCTTCATCTTCAGCCGGCCCATGAAATCGCGCTTGCCCAGCGGCACGCCATTGGTGCGCAGGATGTCGTAGGCGGTGGTGGCGTGGAAATAGAAATTGGGCAGCGAGAACGACATCAGAAAACCCTCCGCCGTGAACGGCAGTTTGTGCTCGCCGAGATGGAAGACGACATCACGACCGCCAAGCGCATTGACGGCTTCCGGCGTCCATGCCGACAGCGCTTCCTGGGTTTGCGCGATCAGCCCCTGCAATCCGGCGTAATCGTACGGCGTCTTGGCCGCGGGCGGGCGGAATTCTCCGCTTTGCACGCCCTCGATGGCACCGCGGGAATGCTGGGCGACGGAAATGATCTGGAAACGCAACGGCAGCATGTCCTGCGCCAGGCGTGCCTCGACCAGTGTTTCCGGATCGATGTTGTTATCGCGAAAATGCTTGAGACCGCGCTCGAGGAAGCCGCCGACCGCGCCGAGCGTTTGCAGATAGTTCGCCACGGTGGCGTCGTAGAGTGAAAGAGCCATGTTCGATCTCCCTTGGGCAATGTTTATTGCTGAACTGCGGGAGTCATAGCGCAAACCCACCCGCTTGCAATGACGCGGGCTTAGGCCTGCTTGTCCGGCGTATCGGCTGCGAGCAGGCGCTCCAGCCTCGCCTCTTCCTCTTCCGTCAAACGCCGCGAGGGATCGGTCGGGCTGCCGGAATTATTCGCGCGGCGCCGGCTGTAGAGCCAGAGCGCCAGACCGCCTCCGATCAACGCGAGCGGCGGCAGCAGCCACAGCAGCAGCGTGTGCGGCGTGAAGCGCGGCTTCAGCAGCACGAACTCGCCGTAGCGCGCCACCAGGAAATCGATCACCTGGCTGTCGCTCTCACCGGTCGCGATCCGCTCGCGCACCAGGAGCCGCAGGTCGCGTGCCAGCGGTGCGTCGGAATCGTCGATCGACTGGTTCTGGCACACCATGCAGCGCAACTCGCGCGACAGGTCACGCGCCCGCGCTTCCTTGGCCGGGTCGGCCATGATCTCGTCGGGTTGCACCGCGTAGGCGGCCGGGCATCCGGCCATCATGGCGACGACAAATACGCTGGCGAGAAGCTTCCTCAATGGCTCACTCCGCCGGCTGCAACGCGCGGGCGGCCTTGGCAGGCTTCGGCGCGCCGACGCGCAGCCGCCGGTCCGAGAGCGACAGCAGGCCGCCGAACGCCATCAACACCGGTCCCCACCAGATCAAAAGCACCAGCGGCTTGTGATAGATGCGAACGGCGATGGCGCCGTCGGCATTGGTGTCGCCGAGCGAAATATAGAGCTGGCTGGCGCCGCGGGTCAGCAGCGCGGCCTCGGTGGTCGAGGAGTTACGCGTGGTGAAGTTGCGCTTCGAGGGCGTCATCACGCGCAGCTCATCGCCGTCGAGCGTGACCGCGAACTGGGCGATCATCTCGCGGAAATTCGGCCCCTGCCGCTGCGTGACGCCATCGAGCTTCAACTGATAGCCGGCGACCTTGGCGACATCGTTCGGCTTCATCGAGCCGATATATTCGCTATTCCAGGTGGTCTCGCAGACGATCCCGATCAGGGCGATGCCGACGCCGGCATGGGCGAACGCCGAGCCCCAGGTCGACCGCGGCAACCCGCGTGCACGGGCCATCGCCACGCCCAAGGGAACACGGAACAGGGCCATGCGTTCGGCGAGATCGGTCATGGCGCCAGCGACGACGAAGACGGCAAGCCCGATCACGAGCGGCGCAAACGTGGCTCCACCCCACGTCCATGCCCACAGCACGGCGATTGCGATCAGTGCTGCGATGCCCGCCGCCGTCAACCGTTGCGCCGCACCGAGCAGATCACCGCGCTTCCACGCCAAGAGCGGCCCGAATGGCACGGCGAGCATCAAGCCGAGACACAGCGGACCGAAGGTGAGGTTGAAATAGGGTGCGCCGACCGACACCTTGTTGCCGGTCAGGACTTCATGCACCATCGGATACAGCGTCCCGAGAAGCACCGTCCAGCAGGCCACGGTGATAAGCAGGTTGTTGAGCACCAGCGCGCCTTCGCGCGAGATCGGCGCGAATAGTCCGCCCTGCTTCAACGAAGACGCCCGCCAGGCGAACAGCGACAGACTTCCGCCGATGAAAAGGCAGAGGATCAACAGGATGAACACGCCTCGCGCCGGATCGGTCGCGAACGCATGCACCGAGGTTAGGACGCCCGAGCGCACCAGGAAGGTGCCGAGCAGCGATAGCGAGAAGGTCAGGATCGACAGCAGGATGGTCCAGACCTTCAGCGCGTTGCGCTTTTCCATCACGACCGCGGAATGCAGCAGCGCCGTGCCGGCGAGCCAGGGCATCAGGGAAGCATTCTCGACCGGATCCCAGAACCACCAGCCGCCCCAGCCGAGCTCGTAATAGGCCCAGTACGACCCCATCGCGATGCCGAGCGTGAGGAAGATCCACGCCACCAGCGTCCACGGCCGCACCCAGCGCGCCCAGGCGGCATCGATGCGGCCTTCGATCAGCGCGGCCACCGCAAACGAGAACGAGATCGAGAACCCGACATAGCCGAGATAGAGCATCGGCGGATGCACGGCCAGCCCGATGTCCTGCAGCACCGGGTTGAGATCGCGGCCCTCGATCGGCGGGCTTGCGATGCGCAAAAATGGATTCGAGGTGACCAGGATGAACAGATAGAACGCGGCCGCGACCCAGCCCTGCACCGCCAGCACATGAGCGCGCAGCGACAGCGGCAAATTGTTGCCGAAAGCGGCGACCAGGCCGCCGAACAGCGCCAGGATCAACACCCACAGCAGCATCGACCCTTCGTGATTGCCCCACACGCCGGTGATCTTGTAGAGCAGCGGCTTCATCGAGTGCGAGTTCTCGAACACGTTGGCGACGGAGAAATCCGATACGACGTGCAGCATCGTCAGCGCTGTGAACGACGCCGCCACGAACAGCAATTGCGCCAGCGCGGTGGAGCGCGCGACATTCATCAAGGCATGATCGCCCCAGCGAGCGCCTAGCAAGGGCACGGTGGACTGGATCAGTGCCAGCCCGAGCGCCAGCACCAGCGCGTAATGCCCGGCTTCCGCGATCACTTCGAAGCCCCCTGGACCGGCGCGGCCGCGGCCGCAGCGCCGGGCTTGGCGCCGTAATCGTCCTTCCAGTGCCCCTGCTTCTTCAGGGCGTCGGCGACATCCTTGGGCATATAGGTCTCGTCATGCTTGGCGAGCACGGTATCGGCCCTGAAGACGCCGGAGGCATCCAGCGCGCCTTCGGTGACGACGCCCTGCCCTTCACGGAACAGGTCCGGCAAAATTCCCTTGTAGGCGACCGGAACCGTGGCGCTGCCATCGGCGACGCTGAAATTGACGGCGAGATTGTCGCCGCGCACCAGCGATCCCGGCTGCACCAGGCCGCCGAGGCGGAACCGCTGGCCGGGCGGGATCTGCTTCTCGGCCGCCATCGTCGGCGTGGAAAAGAACACGATGGAATCGCGCATCGCGTTCAGGACCAGCGCCGCGGCAATTGCGAGCACCGTGAGCGAACCGCCAATCATGGTCAAACGCCGTTGCTTGCGCGTCATGAATATCCTCTGTCTTCGCCCTTGGGTTCCGGCATCCTGCCCTATCCATCAAGCCCGAGATTTTTCAGGCCTTCATTGAGCTGGCGCAAGCGTTCGGCATCGTTGGCGACCGCCTGTCGCGCGTCAGTCAGCGCGCTCACCGCCTTGTCGCGCTCCCCCATCACCATATAGGCCCGCACCAGCCGCAACCATCCCTCGACATCGTCGCCATCCTGCTTCAGCCGCGTCGCGAGCCGATCGACCATGCCGCGGATCATCGCGCCGCGGTCGGCCTCGCTCATGTCCTTGGCGGCGGCCACCGCGTCGTTGGAAAGCGCAGGCGCGGCCGGATCGCCGACCCTCGTCAGCGCCGCCTCGATCAGCGGGCGCCACGGCGCGTCGGCCGACGCCTTGGCAAGCATGCCGCGCCAGATCGCGGCGGCATCGGCCTGGCGGCCGTCCTGTTCGGCGGCGAGCCCGAGGAAATAATTGGCCTTGGGCTCATCGGCGCTTTGCGCCACCGCGCGTTCGAATTCGGCCTTGGCCTCCGCCGTGACGACGCCGCCCGCCGCGCCCGCAAGGGCTTCGCCGAGATCGGAGCGGCGCTCCGCGCCGTCACCGGCATAGGTGATGGCGTTGCGATAGGCCCGGACCGCATCCTCGTAACGGCCGAGACGCGCCAGCACCGGCGCCAGCACGGTCCAGCCGCGGCCGTCTGCCGGATTTTTTTCGAGATGCGCCTCGACCTGCGCCACCATGTTGTCGAGCGGCTGGTTGACGTCCGCGGTGCGCGTGCGCGAGGCCAGCGGAAAATCACCGAGCCACGGCGATCCGAACGCGAGGTAGAACGTCACCGCCGCGATCGGCAATCCTACCAGCGCCACGATCGCGGAAGCGCGGCGCAAACTGAGGTTCGATCGCGCCGGCAGGTCGCGCTGGCCCTCCGCGGCGGCGAGCAGGCGGCGGCCGATTTCGACACGCGCGGCCTCGGCCTCAGATACGCCGATCAGACCCGCAGCGACATCGCGATCGATTTCGGCGAGTTGATCCCTGTAAACCACAGCCTCACTGCCACCGGGCTGCGCAGAAGAACTGCGGCTCAACGGCCAGAGCACGGCAAAGATCGCCGCGACCGTCATCAGCGCGAACACAAACCACAGCGTCATCAAGCAGTTCCTGGGCGAAACGGCACTTTTAGAATGAGAATAAGTGCCGCCGATGCGCCGCTTTACACTACCGGCGGCAAGCCCGGCAATTGACAATTGCGGCAGAAAAATACCCGGACAGGAGGCTCTCGGGCGACCCGGTCGGCGGGATTGGGTGAATGCGCGGGGGCCTAGCTCGCCCTGGTCGTCTTGCGCTCGCCGGTCACGGCATTTTCGGCCGCCCGGCTCATCAGCGACGCATAATCATGGCCGAACAGGATTTCGCAGAAGCGGATCGCCGCCTGGGCCTGCATCTGGCGGTAGGCGCGCGCCTTGGTGTCGCCGCCGCGCAGCGCCTGTACCAGGCTCTCGGTGGATCGCTCGACGTAATGCTGCAGGTCGGAATAGGTCCGCAAGGTCACCTCGTTGATGGCGAGTTCGCTGGCATAGGTGCGGCACACCGCCACGAAGTCGATCAGGGCGGCGATCTCTTCGACTTCCGAGGCGTCGATCTTGGGCGCGGCAGCGATATCCTTGTCGGCGCGCTGGCGCAGAATGCGGCGGACCCGGCCGGGCACGCTCTCGATCTCCGACTGCAGCGAATTGGAAATATCGGCGCGGATCGACGTGAGCTGGCGGCCCCATGCGGAGTCGTTGCGCAGATCGAGTTCGGTGCGCAGCCCTCGCACGCCATCGTGCAGGGATTTAAGTTGCTCGCCGACATTGTCGAAATGGCTGCGCCTGATGTCCGTGCGCAGGCAGGCCGTAAGGAACGAGAGATCGTGCAACGCGATCGTGACGGCGATGCCGTAGGGCGTGGCGGCCACGCGAATCTCGTCGTCGGATGCCGCCATCTTGATCGCGAGACGGATGATCTGCCACGGCTGCGCCAGCCGCTGCATGATCAGCGACAGCGCGAACGGCAGCAATTGCGGCGTCTGCAACGAGGGAACGTTGAGCGCCGCGCCTACCGACGCAATCTGGGCTTCGGAGAATACCCGCATCTGGCCCGGCATCCGGCTGCCGAGCGTCTCCAGTGCCTCTCGCGCCCGCAGCACGCCTCCGATCGACAATAAATCCTCGACGACATTGGGCGGGCCAATACGGGCGAGCGCCCGATGCCTGTCGTCGCCCGAGACCGGCGTGGCCGTCTTGACGATCGCTTCGGCTGCGGCGAGCTGGAACTTGCGGGTCGCGCCTTCGAGGCCGGCATCGCTACCGCTCTGCCTGATCTCGGCGAGCGCAGTCTCGAATGCGCGCGCCGCATCGGGCGCCCCGTCGCGGCCCAGCCATTGCCAGACCGGCAGCAGCGATGCACGCCGGACCTGGCCGGGTCGCACCGGAAAGTTGCTTTCGACAAGAAACGGCTCCAGCGGACGGAACAGCAGCCGCGCCGGATCGTCGGTCCGCGGACGCGCATCGTCGTCTTCCTCGGTGCCGCGCACGACCTTGCGGAGTTGCTCGAGCACGAAATTGGCGACGGCTATGTCTTCCCCGCGCTCAATGGCGCGCTCGAACTCCCGCATCAGCAGCGCCTGCGATTGGGGCGGGAGCTGCGCGAGATAGTCCCTCAGCCGCTCGGTCGATGTCTGACTCATTCGCCTGGTGTGGATATGCGTGTGTCATGTGGACGGCAAAGCGCGCCCGCCGCCAATCTTAGAAGGGTGCGCGTTAAGAAGTCGTTAGGAATAGCGAAATCCACCCCGGGCATTGCCGGATACCGCCCCCTCAACCCCAGGTAATCAGCCGGGCGAGGCGTTCAGACCCCTGGCAGTACCAGTTCCGCCCGCAACCCGCCGATCGGGGCATCGCCCAGGACCAGGCTACCGCCATAGAGAGCGGCGAGATCGACCACGATCGAAAGCCCAAGCCCGGACCCTGGCTTGGACTCGTCGAGCCGCTGGCCGCGCCGGGACACCTGAGCGCGCTCGGCGGCGGACAATCCGCGGCCGTCGTCATCGACGATGATCCGGAGCCGCGGTCCGGCACGGGGCTCCAGTGGCGGCTCCACCTTCACCTCGATGAAGACCTGCGAGGCCGCCCATTTGCAGGCATTGTCGACCAGATTGCCGGCCATCTCCTCGAGGTCCTGGCGCTCGCCGCGGAACTTGGCCAAGGGATCAGCCTTCGCCGCGATCGTGATACCGCGATCCCAATGGATCTTTTCCATGGTCCGCCGCAGCGCCTCGATGGCGGGCGCGACCTCGGTGACGGTACCGACGATGGTGACGCGCGCGGCGATGCGCGCCCGTTCCAGATGATGCGCCACCTGATCCCGCATCACATCGGCCTGCTCCAAGACCTTGCTGGCAAAGGGATCTACCGCGTGGGCGGAAGCCTCGTTGACGATGACGGAGAGCGGCGTCTTGATGGCGTGGGCGAGATTGCCGACATGGGTACGCGCGCGCTCGACGATCTCGCGGTTGGCGTCGATCAGCGCGTTGGTCTCGCGCGCCAGAGGCGCGATCTCGACGGGAAACTCGCCTTCCAGCCGTTCGGCGCGGCCGGAGCGGATGTCGGCGATCGATTCCGAAATGCGCTTGAGCGGCGCCAGCCCGAAGCGGACCTGGAAGATCGTGGTCAGCAGCAGCACGATCCCGAGCGCTGCGAAGGTGCCGCCGAGATAATAGTCGAAGGCGCGGATTTCGTCGAAAATCTCGGACGCGTCGCCGGCGACGCTGACCAGGAATTTGCCGTCGGCGCCGAGGTCGACCGGCCGCTCGACGACCCGCAGACTCTGGCCCTCGGGACCGTCGATGTAACCGAGGCGGATGCCGGCGGGCGTCAGTTCGGCGCCGATCTCCTCGAGCTTGGGCAGCTTCTTGTCCCACAGCGAACGCGACGCCCGCGTCTCGGCCTTCTCGTCGGTACGGACGATCTGCCAGTACCAGCCGGACAAGGGCAGTTCGAACAGCGGCTCGCCGAGCGACTGAAACTGGTTGTCGGGCGGTTCGTCCGGCGTTGCGACTTCAGCGATCAGGGTGCGGAGGTAAAGGTTGAGGCGGCGGTCGAAGGCGCGCTCGGTCGCGTTCCGATAGACCGACGACAGGATCACGCCTGTTATGACCAGGATCACGACCACCCACGCGGTCGCCGACAGGAACAACCGCGTGGCGAGCGAACTTCCGCGCATCAGAGCAAGATCCCGAAAAGCGTATCCCCAGGCTCCAATCCTGCGGATGGCGACTGGCCTTCGGATAAGATCATGCTCGAATAAAAGAGCAAGGCTCATCAGGTTCCGGGCGACGGCGGCGTCAGCAGATAGCCGAGCCCACGCACGGTCTGGATGATGTCGACGTCGAGCTTCTTGCGGATACGGCCGACGAATACTTCGATGGTGTTGGAGTCGCGATCGAAGTCCTGATCGTAGAGATGCTCGACCAGTTCGGTGCGCGACACCACACGCCCGGTGTGATGCATCAGGTAGGCCAGCAGGCGATATTCGTGCGAGGTCATCTTGATCGGATTGCCGGAGACGCTGACCCGGCCGGTGCGCGTATCCAGCGACACCGGACCGCAAGTCAGTTCCGACTGGGCGTGACCGGCGGAGCGGCGCAACAGCGCGCGAATTCGCGCCAGCACCTCTTCCAGGTGGAACGGCTTGGCGACATAGTCGTCGGCGCCGGCGTCAAAACCCTGCACCTTGTCGCTCCAGCGGTCGCGCGCGGTGAGGATCAGGACCGGCATCGCGCGGCCGCCGCGGCGCCACGCCTCCAGGACCGAGATCCCGTCCATCTTGGGCAGCCCGATGTCGAGCACGACGGCGTCATAAGGTTCGCTGTCACCGAGGAAATGCCCCTCCTCACCGTCGAACGCGCGATCGACCACATAACCGGCATCCGTCAAAGCCGTCGTAAGCTGACGGTTGAGATCCGGATCGTCCTCAACAACGAGCAGGCGCAAGCTGGCCTCCAAAAGTGAGCCCTACGATATCAGATCTCAAGATGAGGCTAACCGGCGTGAACGGGCCATGAACAGGGCGCACGGTGCAATGTTACTTTTTCGTCATCAGGCATTCCGCGGCCGGGCTTGGCCGCAAGCGAACGCCTAGCATGACCAATTGACTGCCCCAAGGGCCCACGCTTCCCCCTCCGCAGGAGGCGGGGCAAGTCCGAACGCGTTGCCCGGTCAGTCGCTCACGTGCGGAAGAATACGAACCAGACGATGCCCAGGATCAGAATCGCGAGCCCGGTCGAAACGGTTAGGAGCGCGAGCACCGACGGGCCGGGTTCGGCCTGGCGCGCCTCCGTCGGGGTTTCAACGATCTGGCCATGTCGCTGCGTTGCCATGGGGACCTCTTCGAGTAAGTGCCTGTAATGCCAGCGAATGCTTCGACACCGCCGGTTAAAGCAACGCATGATCTGAAGTGATGTTCCGGCCCTTCGGGCCGTGCCACGCGGCAGCAGCGTCCAAAACGTCGCAGTGCGGCATCAGGCCGGACAGTTAACGCCGTTCCGAGATTCCCTCCCCGGGCATGTTTGAGACGGGATCATCCGATGGTATTCTTTCCGGTCGTCTGTTGCGTTTTTTCGGAGTAGCCCATGGCCCCCCGCGCCAATTGGAAGGGTTTTCTACGCCTTTCGCTCGTGACCTGTCCGGTCGCCCTGTATCCGGCGACGTCGGACACCGAGAAGGTTTCCTTCAACCAGATCAACCGCAAGACCGGCCACCGGATCAAATACGCCAAGGTCGACGCCGAGACCGGCGAGGAAGTCGCCAACGACGACATCATGAAGGGCTACAAGATCGACACCGATACCTACATCGAAGTGTCGAAGGACGAACTCGACGACATCGCGCTGGAATCGACCCGCACCATCGAGATCGACGAATTCGTTCCGAAATCCGATATCGACGGCCGCTATCTGATCCGGCCCTATTATCTCGTGCCGGACGGCAAGGTCGGCCACGACGCATTCGCGGTGATCCGCGAAACCATCCGCAGCATGGACAAGGTCGCGATCGGCCGCGTGGTGCTGACCAACCGCGAGCACATCATCGCGCTGGAGCCGCTCGACAAGGGGCTGATGGGAACGCTGCTGCGCTACCCCTACGAGGTGCGCAACGAGACGGAATATTTCGACGATATCCAGGATGTGAAGATCACCAAGGATATGCTTGATCTGGCAAGGCATATCGTCGAGCAGAAGTCTGGATCGTTCGAACCCGAGCAGTTCGAGGACCGCTACGAGCAGGCGCTGATCGACTTGATCAATCAGAAGCGCAACGGGCTAAGCACCAAGGCAAAGGCGGCGCCGAAGAGCTCCGGCAACGTCATCAACCTGATGGATGCGCTCAAGCGCAGCCTCGCCAGCGAAAAGCAGGCCGCCCCTGCCCCCGCCAAAACCAAGGGCAAGAAGCCGAAGAAGGCTGCCGCCGGCCAGCGCGAGATGCTGTTGCCGATCAGCGGCGACGGCAAGCGCGCAGCCAAGGAGACGGCAAAGGAAGCGCCGAAGAAGGCGGAGAAGCCGGTGCGATCAGCCGCCCGGACCAAAAAGGCCGGATGATTGGGCAAGGAGTGCGATAGCATCATCTAGCGCGCGATGCCGTGGTCGACCCCGTTCGATGATCCGATACCGCTTCACGGCGGGCGCAAGCTCGCAACGCTGCAGCAGGCCGCCGACTACGTCATGGCATTGCCGGAAAAAGTGCAGCACGAGGCGCACTGGCAGGTCGCGGTCGAGAATCTGATCAATGCGGCGGAGACCGGCAGCGGCTGGCTGATGTTCGCGCGGATCGCTGTCATGCGGGCGCTCAATGCGGACGGGAAAGACAAATAGTGCCGGTTTCAATCCCCGCCGCCGTCCCCGTCCCCGCTGCCAAAGTCCAGCCCGCCATCGCTACTGCCAGACGACCGGTCGTTGACCATCCAATCGATCAGCAGGACTGCGACCAATATCGCGGAGAACCACGCGCCACGGATTTTTGCACGTAGGCCAGGATTGGCGGCCCCCAGGTCATCAAGGTTGAGCCAAATAGCAGCTCTAGCATGATGTCTGCGCGGCCTTGCCGCTACTTGATCGAGGTGCTGACGTCGGTGAATTTCCCGCTGAGCGCGGTGCCGATGCCGCTGACGGCGCTGACGATCACGATGCTGATGCCGGCGGCAATGATGCAATATTCGATGGCGGTAGCACCGCATTCATCGTCGACAAATCGTGCCAATAATCGACGCATTGATAAACTCCTGTCGACGCTCCCGGATTTCTCCCGCGCCATACTCGTTAAACTCTAGGCGGGAACGGTTGAAGAGGCCTTGACGAACAGAATGAACGATCGATTAAGGCGGACGAAGAATCCGCGCGCCCGGGAATCATAACGATCTGCTTTCGCCCTCTGCCGGAACCGTTGCGCGCAAGAAAATTCTTCGCCGGCCTGCATCTTGGTAATTTACCGAACGAGCCCCTGGGGCGGCAAAACGCATATCAGCACTTCCGCACGTATGCTTTGTCAGCGCTTTACCGGGCCCGAAAATCCTGTTCCTACTGTTGCAAATCGGCCGGACCAAACCGGCCTGCATCAGGGGAGAGACCGTCATGAAGCTCGGCGCCGCCATTGCGGAAATCATGAAGCGCGAGGGAATCGAAATCCTCTGCGGCTATCCGGTCAACCATCTCATTGAATATGCCGCCAATGCCGACATCCGCCCCGTGATGGTGCGCCAGGAACGCATCGGCGTTCACATGGCGGACGCGATCTCGCGCGTCACTTCGGGCCAATCGATCGGCGCATTCTGCATGCAGCATGGGCCCGGCGCCGAGAACGCGATGGGCGGCGTGGCGCAATGTTACGGCGAGTCGGTTCCCGTGCTGGTGCTGCCGATGGGCTATGCGCGAAGGCTCGCCAACATCGACCCGAATTTCAATTCCAGCCAGGCGATGAAGGCGTTCTCGAAATCGTCCGAGCCGATCAACATCGCCGCCGAGGTCTGCAACATTTTCCGGCGCGCGTTCACCAAACTGAAGAACGGCCGCGGCGGGCCTGTCATCGTCGAAATCCCCGCCGACATGTGGAACGAGGAAGTGCCGGAACCGCTGAACTATACGCCGGTGCTGCGCACCCGCTACGGCGCGGATCCCGTGCATGTGAAGGAAGCAGCCGCCCTCCTCGTCGCGGCGAAGCGCCCGGTTATCTACGCCGGCCAGGGCGTGCACTACGCCATGGCCTGGCCGCAGCTCAGGCGGCTGGCCGAGCGCCTCGCCATCCCCGTTACGACCAGCCTTGGCGGCAAATCGTCCTTTCCGGAAACGCATCCGCTGTCGCTGGGATCGGGCGGCCTCGCCGTGCCGCGCGCCGTGCCGAAATTTCTGGGCGACGCCGACGTGATCTTCGGCATCGGCTGCTCCTTCACCGAGACGTCATTCGGCATCGCCATGCCGAAGGGCAAGACCATCATCCATTCGACGCTCGACCCCAACCATCTCAACAAGGACGTTGAGGCCAGGATCGGCCTGGTCGGCGATTCCGGGCTCGTACTCGATGCCCTTTTGGAAGAGATCGGCAAGACTGTCACGACGGATCGCGACGCGACGGCGGTCGCCGCCGAGATCGCAGCTTCGCATAAGGAATGGCTGGCGAAATGGCTGCCGAAGCTGACCCATAACGACGCGCCGCTGAACCCCTACCGCGTGCTGTGGGATCTGCAGCACACCGTCGACATCAACAACACCATCATCACCCACGACGCCGGCAGCCCGCGCGACCAGCTCTCGCCGTTCTGGAAATCCGTCGAACCGCTCTCTTATATCGGCTGGGGCAAGACCACTCAGCTCGGCTACGGCCTTGGGCTTGCGATGGGCGCCAAGCTGGCAAGGCCCGACAAGCTCTGCATCAACGTCTGGGGCGATGCCGCGATCGGCTTCACCGGCATGGATTTCGAGACCGCGGTGCGCGAGCGCATTCCGATCATGTCGATCCTGTTGAACAATTTTTCCATGGCGATCGAGTTGAAGGTGATGCCGATCTCGACCGAGAAATACCGCTCGACCGACATTTCCGGCGATTACGCGGCGATGGCGCGCGCCTTCGGCGGTTATGGCGAGCGGGTGTTGAGGCCGGAAGACATCATCCCCGCCATCCAGCGCGGCATCCAGAAGACCCAGGAAGGCGTCCCGGTGCTGCTGGAGTTCATCACCAGCAAGGAGACCGAGGTGTCGCGGCCGGGGACCTGAGACAGACGACTGCGAATGCCACGGACAGTATTCGCTCCAGCCTGGAGCGATGCGGATGCGCTTCGGCGGTGCGCCGGAGGGCACAAACACAAAATATCGAAAACAACCCCATGCAAAGTAGACACGTGTGAGGACAACGGTATCCCCTACTCCGCCATCTCCGCCGGCGTCGAGGGGCCGGCGAGCGGCCGCTCCTCCATGAGGATGATGCAAACCGCGGCACAGGCCAGCAGTGCGGTGGCGGCGCCGAACACGTAGTGGAACGCGGTGATCATGTCGGCGACCGGTATGGCGTTCGCGGGTCCCCGATGTTCGCCGAGCGAGATGCCCGCGCCCAGCGCCATCAAGAGGATCGCGCTGAAGGCGGCGACCGTGAACGACGACATCAGCGAGCGGAAGAAATTCATCGCACCCGTCACGGTGCCGATCTGCGCGCGCGCCACCGAGTTCTGCAGCGAGACCACGCTGACCGGGAATGTCGTGCCTAACCCGAGCGCGAACAGCGACAGCACGACCAGCAAGGCCCACAGCGGCAGCGTCGTCACGGTCAGCACCGCACCGAAGATCGCCGCCGCCGAAGTGCCGGCGATCGCCACGCGCTTGTAGTGTTTGGCGCGCGCCATGGTCCGTCCGGCGATCGCAGCCCCGCAGGTGGAAATCGCAGCGAGCGGAATCAGCGCAAGCCCCGCTTCGCTCGCGGTCAAATGATAGACTACCTCGTAGTACAGCGGCAGATGCACGGTCAGCCCGGTGATGGCGCCCAGCGCACAGCCGCCGGCCACCATCGCGTAAGGCACCACCGTTCCGCCCATCAAGGGCAGCGGCAGGAACGGTTCGTCGGCATTGCGCCCGTGCCAGACGAAGGCGAACGCCAGCGCGACCGACGCGCCGATCATCGCCATGATCGCAGGCGACAGCCAGGCATAGCGATTGCCGCCCCAGCTCAGCACCAGCATGACCACGACGGCGGAGGCCATCAGCAGCACTCCACCGAGCCAGTCTACCTTGCGCCGGCGATGGAACACCGGGATCTTGCCCATCTTCGGCAACAGCAGAAACAGCGCGCCTATGGCGAGCGGCACGTTGATCCAGAAGATCATGGACCAGTGCAGATGCTCGGCAAACACGCCGCCGAGCACGGGACCCATCAAGCCTGCAGCCATCCAGACGCCGCTGAAATAGGCCTGATACCTGCCGCGCTCGCGGGGGCTGACCACGTCGGAGATCACGGTCTGCACGACCGGCATGATGCCGCCGCCGCCGAGCCCCTGCAGGCCGCGCGCGACGATCAATACCGGCATGTTCGGCGCGACCGCGCAGAGGATCGAGCCGACCGTGAACAGGACAAGCGAAACGGTAATCATGACGCGGCGGCCGTAAATGTCGCTCAGCGTGCCGAATACCGGCGCGACCGCCGTCGAGGCCAGGAGATAGGCCGTGATGACCCAGGACAGGTTGCTGACGTCGTTGAACTGGCGGCCGATGGTCGGCAGCGCCGTCGCCACGATGGTCTGGTCGAGAGCGGCCAGGAACATCGTCAGCAACAGGCTCATCAGGATGGTGCGAACCTCGTCGGGGCTCAGCGGCGCAGGCGGCGCAATCGGCGGCGCATCGCTGACATCGATGACCTCCGTCGTGATGCGCGAGAGCTCTTCGCCGATATCATCAGGCAATGTCGTCTGGTCGGCAGGTTCACGACCCTGCCGCTGGTGCTTGTTCATGTCGGACGTAATATTGTTCTGCGCGGCCAAAGCCGCCGAGATGGAATCGCCATATCGCAGGCACCTTAGAGGGCAAATTTCCCTCGCGGCAGACGCCTGCGCGCATGGGTGCATCCCGCGGGAATATCGTCGCGTTTCCGTGATCGATCACGGCAGGAGGTTCAGGGCGTTACGTTCAGGCCTTCGGCCGCTTCTTCAGCCGCGCCCGTTTCGGCAATAGTGCCGGCCATTGCACGATGTGGTCCTCGAGATCCTCATCGGCGATCTCGTCCTCGGTGCCTTGCACCCTGCCGCGCACCGAAACCCCGGCTTCATGCACGGTGTTGGGGTCCCCCGAAATCAGGGGATGCCACCAGTAGAGATCGCGCCCCTCCGCGACCAGCTTGTAGCCGCAGCTCGGCGGCAGCCAGTTCAGGGTGCGGACGTTCTCGGGCGTCAGGGGGACACAATCCGGAACCTTGTCGGAACGGTTCGGATAGTCCTTGCAGGCGCATAGCCCCGAATCCAGCAGCTTGCAGGAAACATGGGTGAAGTAGATTTTCCCGGTATCCTCGTCCTCGAGCTTTTCCAGGCAGCAGCGCGCGCAGCCGTCGCACAGGCTTTCCCATTCGGCGCTGGACATCTCCTCCAACGTCTTGGTTTTCCAGAAGAATCCCTCCTGGCTGGAAGCTCGCTTGGGCGGTGCGGTCATGAAGTCGGATGGTTTCCGGGTCGAGTTCGGCTGCAGCCCTTCTAGGGGGTCCGGCAACTCCGGCGCAAGCGGGCTGACTACGGGCACAAAAAAGGGTGGGAACGCGTTAGGGCTGACCACCAAAATGGTGAGCGAGAGCATTGGTTTATAGCCCCCGCTCGGATAGAACAATTGAGAGTCCCCGAGCGTCCTAAAAAGCGCCTTGGGTTTGCCGCAACAACAAAGCATGACGTCTCGATAGCGCCCGGCCGGGTGCGTGAGCGTTTCGAACGACCAAGGGTCCCGGTGCGCCAGATCGTACCTCCACACTTGAAGCAGAAGATCCGGAACTTCCTTCTGGATCTGGATGCGCGCATCGACTCGACGCTGTTTTCGTCGGGCAAGGGCCTGCGCGAGCTGTACGAGCGCTACTCCACCTTCATGGACCGCTTCTATGTCGGCCGCTGGAAGCGCTGGGTCTTCATCGAGCCGTTCTCGGAAGCCGCCACCATCGGACTCGGCGGGCTGATCGTGATGCTGGCGCTCGCGGTTCCTGCGTTTCGCGAAACCGCCGACGACGACTGGCTGAAGAAGTCCGATCTCGCGGTGTCGTTCCTCGACCGCTACGGCAATCCGATCGGCAGCCGCGGCATCAAGCACAACGACTCGATCCCGCTGGAGGATTTTCCGGACAATCTGATCAAGGCGACGCTCGCCACCGAGGACCGCCGCTTCTACGACCATTTCGGCATCGACATCGCCGGCACCACGCGCGCCCTCGTCACCAACGCACAGGCCGGCGGCGTCCGCCAGGGCGGTTCGTCGATCTCGCAACAGCTCGCGAAGAACCTGTTCCTCAACAACGAGCGCACCATCGAGCGCAAGGTGAAGGAAGCCTTCCTCGCGATCTGGCTGGAGACGCGTCTTACCAAGAACGAGATCCTGAAGCTCTATCTCGACCGCGCCTATATGGGCGGCGGCACCTTCGGCGTCGACGGCGCGGCGCATTTCTACTTCAACAAGTCGGCGCGCGACGTCAATCTCGCGGAATCGGCGATGCTGGCCGGCCTGTTCAAGGCGCCGACTAAATACGCCCCGCACATCAACCTGCCCGCCGCCCGCGCCCGCGCCAACATCGTGCTCGACAACCTCGTCGATGCCGGCTTCATGACCGAAGGACAGGTGTTCGGTGCGCGGCGCAATCCGGCGATGGCCGTCGACCGCCGCGACGAAAATTCACCGAACTATTACCTCGACTACGCCTTTGAAGAGATGCGCAAGCTGGTCGACACCTTTCCGAAATCCTATGTCGAGCGTGTCTTCGTGGTCCGCACCGCGATCGACATGAACGTGCAGCGTGCGGCCGAGGAAACCGTCGAAAACCAGTTGCGCCAGTTCGGCCGCGACTATCACGCGACCCAGGCCGCCACGGTGGTCGCCGATCTCGACGGCGGCGTTCGCGCCCTGGTGGGCGGCCGCGACTATGGATCCAGCCAGTTCAATCGCGCGACCGACGCCTACCGGCAGCCGGGTTCGTCGTTCAAGCCCTATGTCTATGCCACAGCTCTGATGAACGGTTACACCCCGAACTCGAAAGTAGTCGACGGGCCGGTCTGCATCGGCAACTGGTGCCCCCAGAACTATGGCCACAACTATTCCGGCTCGGTGACGCTGACGCAGGCGATCACCCGCTCGATCAACGTCGTGCCCGTCAAACTATCGATTGCGCTCGGCGGCAAGTCGCCGAACCCCGCGAAGGCCGGCCGTGTCAAGATCACCGAGGTGGCGCGGAAGTTCGGCCTCACGGCGCCGCTGCCCGATACGCCGTCGATGCCGATCGGCTCCGACGAAGTCACCGTGCTCGAACACGCGGTCGCCTATGCGACTTTCCCGAACAAAGGCAAGGCGGCCAAACCTCACGCGGTGCTGGAAGTGCGCACCGGCGCCGGCGATCTGGTCTGGCGCTTCGACCGCGACGGCAAGAAGCCGGTGCAAGCCATTCCCGTCTCCGTTGCCGCCGATATGTCGGAGATGATGAGCCATGTCGTCAGCGAAGGCACCGCCCGCCGCGCCGCGATCGACGGCATCCCGACCGCCGGCAAGACCGGGACCACCAACGCCTACCGCGACGCCTGGTTCGTCGGTTTCACCGGCAACTTCACCTGCGCGGTCTGGTACGGCAATGACGACTACTCGCCGACCAACCGCATGACCGGCGGTTCGTTGCCTGCGCAAACCTGGCACGACATCATGGTCGTCGCGCATCAGGGCGTCGAGGTGAAGGAAGTCCCCGGCATCGGCATGGGTACGAAACTGCCGCAGCCCGCCCTTTCGGCCAGTGTCGCGGCCAACAGCGCGGCACGGGTGCTGGACACCAAGCCGGGACCGCCGCCGGTATTGACCAAGCGCGGCGCGGATATTCTGGTGCGCGTCGAGCGACTGCTCGATGAGGCCGCCAAGGCCGCGGGCAAGACCTCGTCCAACGATCAGAACCAGCCGGGCAAGCCGGTCACGTCTGGTGCGCTGGCCTTCCCGGAGAACTATATCGCAGCCGCGGGCGACCAGCCGGCACCGGCGCAGCGGAAGAATTAAAAGGCATGATCCGGCAGAATGTTAACCGGCTTTCCTCGGAACGGATGCGAGGCGTCTGCGCCGAGATGCTCAAACCAAAAGAAGCGCTTCAGGTTTCGGATGAAGCCGGTTCAACCGGAATCTGATGCCGTGAGATTTCGGAGCACTGGCCCGTGCGGCTGATCTTCATCACCTTGCTGGCGTTGGCGCTTGCCACGGCCGTCGGTCTCGGCTCGACCTACATGACGGCGACGCGCGGCACCGATCTCGGCACGCTGACGATCGGCGCCTGGACCGCGCGGCCCAAGAGCGGCACCGCCGAGGTCGACCCCTATTCGCGCGCCTCGATCGCCCGCAGCGGCGAATTGCCGATCGGCACCGGTGACGGCATCGCCTTCTCGGCCACGTCAGACGACAAGAACAGGCCGCTCGACGGGCGCTGCGACGTGCTCGTCAGCGGGGTGACGCCGGCGGCGCGGTTCTGGACGTTGACCCTGTTCGACCGCAAGGGGCATCTGGTCGCCAATTCGCTGCAACGCTACGGCTTCACCAGCCAGGAAATCGTTCGCGGCTCCGACGGCGGGTTCGAGATCCGCGTGGCGGCGCGCTCGCGGGCCGGAAACTGGCTGCCGACCGGCGGCATCGAGCGCTACGCGCTGATGCTGCGGCTCTACGATACGCCGGTTGGCGTTGCGACGCGGACGCAGCGCGACGCGCCGATGCCCTCGATATCAACGGTGAACTGCCCATGATCCGGCTCCTGTTCACCATCATCGCGGGCGTGCTGCTGGGCGGCGTGGTGCATCTCGTCAGCGTGCTGGCGCTGCCGCGCATCGCGACCCAGGACGCCTATTCGCGGCTGACGCCGATGACCAAAGAGAACGCCGTCACGGCGCTGCCGCTCGCCGAGCCCAACAACGCGCCGATGCCGTTCATGGACCCGGCCTTTGCGGTCGCGATCTGCCGCTACGACCTCACCAGTGGACCGATCAAGCTGACGGTGCCGGTCAGCCAGGCCTATACCTCGGTGTCGTTCTATACGCGCAACGAGGTCGCCTATTACGCGATCAACGACCGCTCGGCCGGCCGCAAGGTGATCGAACTCGACCTGATGACGGAAGAGCAGCATTCCGCAATCCCGGAGGATGAGGAAGTTACCGCCGCCGACCGCCTGATCATCGACTCCCCCACCGCGACCGGCCTGATCGTGCTGAAGGCCTTGGCGCCCGAGCCAGGGTTGATGCCGCAGGCGCAGGCCTCGCTCGCGGCATCGCGCTGCAGTGTGGAGACCGAGCCTCCGCCGGCCAAACAACCCGAACCGGCGCCTGCACCGGCCCCCGCCCCTGCGCCGCGGGGCAAGCGCTGATCACGGCCTGTTGCGGGCCGGCACTTCCTGGTGTTGGCCGCAGCGGCAATTCTCGTAATCCACGGGATCGTGGCTGTTGAAGATCGTCACGGCATCGCCGTGACTGGCCTTGAGCGTCCGTAGCCGCTCCTGATTTTGGATGCGCATGGCGCGATCGATGTCGGCGCGACGCTGAAACATTCCGAGTACCAGCGGCATTTTCGGCGAAGCTCCTGCGCCGCATGTCGCGCTTGCGATGCACTATTCGCATCTGCAGTGGGTGCGAGACGCGGTATTCGGACTTCCCTTTACTGATGTGGCCGCCGAATCGTGGCGCCTTCCTTTCCTGCGATACTAGCCTCGGGGCTAACGGGGCCCTTCGCGGCTGACATGTCGATCGACTGCACCCAGCGGCTTGCAATGATCACGATGGCGCAGACCGCATAAAAGCACACCCCCAACGCATAGGTCTTGGCGATGCCGAACTGGATCGACAACGCCACACCCAGCACCGACGCGAACATCGACGTAATTCCGTTGGTGCTCCAGAAGAACGGCAGCAGTTCATGATGACGGCGCCAGACACCGAGGCCGAGCGGAAACATCATCCCCATGCAGAATGCAGGAGGAGCCAGCAGCAGGACAGACACCAGAATACGCATGTCGGTTGACAGCGACCGCGCCCAGGTGGTGACCAGCGGCGTCAGCAGCCCTGCCACCACGAGCGTGGTGAGGAGCGCGGCAATCCTGAAGACGGTGACGCGTCGGGAGGAGGTATCCGCACCGACCGTGGCGCTGCCAATCCCGCTAAAGAGAAGTATTGTGAATAGCACGACGCTCAGCCCGTAAACGGGATGTCCGAGAAAGACCATCAGGCGCTGCATCTGCGATATCTCGACCAGCATGAAGCCCATCCCGATCGCGCTGAAATAGGCCACGGGCGGCGTCAGCGTCGCCATTGGCATCCGCTTCGCAAGACGGAGGAAGGGCAGCACGATGTAATATCCGCAAGCGCAGAGCGCTACGATGATGAGCAAGCCGGTGATGCCGATCGCGGCATTGTTGCTCATCATGTCCCAACTATGGGTGCTCACGAAATCGCTGAAGCGCGACGTATAGAAGAAGAACGGATTGTCGTCAGTCGAAGCAGCGATGTTTTCCGGCAGCGAATCGAAGAAAGCCTGGTTCGCCTTGTCGGACAGCAATGTCGAGGTGACGGCATCGAAGGTGACGTCCGGCCCCAGCAATATCTTGAAACCTTGCGCTTGAAGCCGCTCGCGCGCGCCCTGCCATTGTGCGTCGCTGAATGCGTCGGGCCGCGTAATCACCGTCACGATGTTGCCGACGTTGACTGCGACGACGTGATGCCGCAACTCGGTGGCGGCCACCCCCTTGCGCTGCAATGCGCTCGCCCCGATCGCGACCAGCCGGTACAGCTCGCTGCGGCGCTTCTCGGCATCGTACCAGCGCGATACCGACAGCAGCCCGCCAGGCTTGAGCGCCCGGTAAAAATCATCCCAAGCCTCCACGGTATAGAGACGGTTTTCGGTGAGCGTCAGGGCACCGGCCGCGTCGCCGCCCAGGTGTCGATGAGCGAAATCTGCACCAGGTCGTAACGCTCGGACGAGTGGTTGATGTAGCTTCGCGCTTCGGCATTGACCAAGGATACGCCGGGCTGGCGATCGAGATGGCCGGAGAAATCAGCGAATTTTTCGGTGAGCACTTCGAAGATCGCCGGGTTGATCTCAATTGCGCGAATCCGGCTGGCGCCGAAGAGCAGCCCGGAAAGGATGTCACGACCTCCGCCCACGCCAACGACAGCGACGTCGGCCGCCGGCTGCACGTGGTAGGCTGCATTGATCACATCATCTTTCAGGTAGGCGAGCTTTCCGATGTCGCCATCAAACCTGGTGATGACCGTGCCTGCATCAGCATCGATGTCGAGGTGGTGTTGATCGACCCGGGCATCAGGCGTGCGGACCAGACCCCAGCCAATCGGGACCTTCTCGGCCAATTCGCGCACCCTTACCCGCGAATAGGTATTCCAGCGTTCGAACAGCGTGCCTGTCTGCTCAGCGCCCTTGGCCCAGAACACACCGAGATGGCTTCGACCGGTCAGGTCAAGGCCGGAGTGCATGGTGGCCGCAATGGCCAAAACCAGCGCGACAGCCGCGCTCAAACGCAAACTGCTGAAGTCGCCGCTTTTCCTCACGACGGTCCAGCCAACGCCGGCGGCGAAGGCTCCGATCCATAGCGTGGCGCTTACGGGGTCAATCACCAGCAGTATTAAGATCACCCCCAGACATCCAACTGCGGCGCCCAGGAGATCGGCTGCATAGAGCCATCCGCCCCGATAGGGCAAACGGGTGAGCAACAGCGTGATGCAAACCCCACCTTCCGTGAACGGAGCGACGAAGGCGATGATCGCCAGCGCCAGAGCGAGGGGCACATTTGCTGCGGATACAACGAGCGGCACGCACAGGAAGACGATCATTGCGCCAACGCTGCTGAGGGCGAACCATGACGCGTGGCGGGCGAATTCGATGCCAACCCGCTCCGTGGCATAACGCTCGGGCTTGCCGTAGACCTCCATCGCTCCGCGGGTGAGCCCCAGCATGGCCAGTGAAATGGCCGCGAATGCGAAATGATGATGGAGCATAACGCTGAAGAAGCGCGTTATCAGGATCTGGTAAGAAAGCGTCGCGAACGCCAGCACAAAGATTGCCAGATAATAGCGTCCGGGAATCTTGGATATGGGTTGCAATACGCTGCCCTCTTAGTGGAGCCCTGATGGGCTCTGTTGGGTGCGCTTTGACCAACTCGCGCTACACGCGATCGCCGGATAACTTCCTACTAACAGGCACGCAGCGTGAAACCGGGTCGTTGCTCAAGCATGTCATCGCGAGTATTTGTAGCGATCAACCAATCCAAATTCTACGAGCAAACAAGGCGGTGTTCATGAACAAGGACGCGCCGAAGAGTCCAATCACTCCTGCCAAAAGCCACTTCGCTCGCAATCCTAAACCTGCCAACGTCACAAACAGGGGAAATGAAACGAGATTAAATCGACTCATCGAGACGAAGCCTGCTGGCCCACCGCTGAGTGTTAGATATGGCAGCAACAAGACTGCCATGGCGAATAGCGTCCAGCTTGCGCGCAGTCGAGACCAGCCCAAAACAATTAGTGTAATGAACAATAATGTAAACCAGCTAGCTTGTCCCCATGGATTCCAATCATTGAGCATCATTCGTGTGAACGGCTCAAGCTTTAGTGCCGCAATCAATCTTGTCGCTAGCGTCGTTCCCTGATGAAATGCCGCCTGCCCATCCGCAAAAGCAAACGGAGTTCCGAAAGCGCTCCAGAGGTAGATCATGAATAGCCAGATGCCCGACGTCGCAAGAAGGACGCATGGCACGAGGGAAAGAAGGAACTTCGTCTGATGGCGATTGGCCCACATCTCCCAAAGAAGGACAGGCAATAGGACAACGCCCGTCGATCGGGTAGAGACTGCCAAGCCTGCAAGCAGGGCTGCCGACAAGTAGTATTTTCGTTTCAAAGCAAGAAAAAACGAGACGATTAGCAGCAGTGCCAAGGGCTCGGTATACCCGGCCGATAGCAAGACCGAAGCGGGAAAAAAGCTGAGCAGCGCGATTGTGGCGAGAGCCAGTTGATCACCAAATTCCTCGCGAACCAGCTTGAAAAGGACGACAATCGCGAGCAATCCCGCGACGTTCGATACCAACAGCAATGCATCCGCAGGCGTGAGACCGCTTATCGTCGCCAGGCCCCGTGCGAGCATCGGATATAGCGGGTAAAATACGATGTTCTGTTGAACAGTCGGATCGCCGTTATACTGATAGCCATCTGTGGCGATCTTGAAATACCACTCCGAATCCCATTGCAGCAATTGGTGGTACCAGATCGGTCCCGCAGACCAGACGTCGGGCCCGGAGGGCAGATATTTTTGAGAGAATACCAGTCCGAGTGCGACCACCACCCGCGAACAAAAAAATATAAAGATGGCCAAACAATAGGGAAGCCAGGAAGGATCTTTCCAGATTGGATAGCGTATCTCCATGTCAATACTGTCGCCCGGTAAGAGCCCAAGATCAATCGCCCCAGGTGTACCGCTTTTGTGAAGGTTTGCGGACGCCGGCCCCCCGCGTGTGCCGCGCCACCATCATGGGGCCGGCATCCGCAAACCTTCACAAAAGCAGACTCGCTGAAGGCCAGCCCAGATGTCCGCTCCTGAGCATAATCCGGACATCCAAGTATATGGCGCTTTTCAGATTTGTGAGTAGACGCCCTAGTCTAGCCCTTCACCGTCACGGCGCGCCCGATCACGGGCTGGGCTGCGAGCGGCGGATTGGCCGTCTGCGCTGCAAGTTCGCCGATCAGCCGGTCGGCATCTGCGGCGATATTGTCGGGCGCCTGAATCACCAGCCGCTCCAGCGCCCAGCGATATGACGAGATGCGCCACTCCAGGCATTGCTGGACCCATTGCACGATCAGGATGTTCTCTTCCATGCGGGCGACCGCATCGGCCTGTTCGCGCGCCGACAGTTCCGACACCATCTTCAGGCTGGTGCCGCGCTTGCGGTCGAGTTCGATAACGCGCGCGGCGGAGGCAAAGAACGGCTCGAACCTCGTGATGTCGTTGCGGACGTCCTCGATCAACTGCTGATAACGCGAGGTGTGCGAGCGATGCGGCTCGTCGATCAGGGCGCGTCCATAGGTGGTGCGGTCGAACACCACTTTCTGCCGCCATGGCGAGGGCAACGGCTGATAATCGCCGAACACGCTCTTCCAGGCGGGCCGCGAATGCGGCGGTTCGATCAGGGGATAGGCGAGATCGCGGAGCTGGCGCTCGTTTTCGGTGAGCTGGAAGTGCGAGGGCTTGAGGCCGACGCTAGCGGTAGCCTCAGCGCCCAGCCAGCGGTGCATGTCATCGTTGCGCATATCGGCGCGGGTGCGGCCGAAATCGCCGCCGCTGCAGCCGCTGAGCACAGCACTTGCCACGAGCAGCATAAGAGCCGGGAGTGACCGAAGCCCGGTGGTCCGGATCGGGAGGCACAGCTCCGGCATTTCAAAATTCCGTCGTTCAGGGGCGCCGACGGCGACGGCGACCGGGCGCCGTCCCCTCTTCCGGCCCGCGCCCGTCGCCGGTTTCGCCGGCTTCACGTTCGATGCGGACAACGGGAAGGATCAGCACGGTTCCCAGGCCATCGCGTGGAGCGCCATCCATGGTTGAGCCCGGCCGTCGCGAAGCCGCATCCGCCGGAAATTCAATGATGGTGCCCATGTTCCGTTCTTTCTGGTTGCCGCACGGACACGATCTGGCCGGCGACATGACATTATTCAGAACAGAACGTGGTTAACGGCATCTTAATTTGTGCAGGCGGTACAGTTACGGGTTCTGGGGCTGTTTGCGCCCACCGAAAGCTCGCATTTTATCGGATTTCTTCACGGGCTGTTTTCCTTAACCAACTCTTAAAGCGCCGTGCGTAGGCTGACGCGAGGGATTACCGAAGTCGCGTACACACCTGACATGACCGCAGCTCCAATGTTTCCGGGATTCGACGGGCTGATGACGCTCTCGCGCCGCGAGGGGGTCGATATCAGGCCCACCTTGCTGCGCGTGCTGACCGACCTCTATGTCCAAACCAGCGCCCATTCCGCCGACGAAGAGCGGCAGTTCATCGAACTGACGTCCCGCCTGATCGATCAGGTCGACGACGCTACCCGCGCCGCGGTGCGGGCGCGGCTCGCGATCTATCCGGCAACGCCGGCCGAGATCATGGACAAGCTCGGGCTGCGGCGTTCGTCCCCCGGCCAGATCCTTCCGGTCGCAGCATCGATTGCCGATGCTCCGACCAGTACGCCGACGGTGAAGCCGCCGACCGAAGCGCAGTTGCGGATGGCGGCGAGCCTGGCGATGCGGCCTAACGATGCCGCCGAAATCAGCGACATGTTCTTTGCCGCAGGCGCCAGCGAGCGCGCGCTGATCCTGCACAATCTCGCCGACACGCCGCTGAAAGCCTCGCCGCGCATTCCCGCAGCCCGCGCCGCGCGCGCGCTCCATATCCTGGAGATGGCCGCGTTCGCCGAGGATACCGAGAACTTCGCGCTCGAAATCGGCGAAGCTTTGATCCTGCCGCAGCGGATTGCCGAGCAGGTGGTGCATGATCCCGGTGGCGAGCCGCTGGCCTGCGCCGCGCGCGCACTGGACATGCCGAGCGCCGCCTTCCAGCGCGTGCTGCTGTTCCTCAATCCCGAGTTCGGCTCATCCGTGCATAACGTTTATCGCTTGTCGCGACTGTACGACCATCTGAGCGAACGATCCGCGCTCGTGATGCTGGCCGCGTGGCGCGGCTCGACCATGGCGGTCACCCGCGCCAAATACCGCGCTACGCTGTACGACGATGAACGCCATCGCGTGCGTGCCACAACATCGCAAACCCGCCCCGCGGTGCAACCCGGAACTGCGCCGGCCGTTCGCACCGGCACCGACGGTTCGAAGCGCTAAGTCTTCGCCAGATCCAGAAAGTGCCGCCCTGCCCGGTCCTCGGTCTCGACGATCCAGGCGTCCGGATCGAAGCGGAGTTCCTTGGCGAGGCGTTCTTCCACGGATTGCTCCGGCACCGGCTGCGGCGACGCCGGCGCGAACAACCGCTCCGCCGGGCGGCTCTCGTCATAGACCGTCTGCGGCGCGGGTGAATACAGCATGGCGTTGCCGTCGAGCAGCGCCACCTTGACGAACACCGCCCCCGCCTCCTCCGCCCCGCGCTTGCGCACGGCGCCAAAGACGCCCTCGGTCTGGCAGCGGCGCAGGTAAGCAGCCACCCAGATGCTGGATTTCAATCGCATGAGTTCGACGATAGGCCAGCGACCAGGCGGAAGCTAGTCGATCGGGTGGCCGATCATCGCCGTGAGCTCCTTCACAAGCCGATCGGACATCTGGCCGGTCACCGGGAGTTTGCGGTCGCGCTCGAATTTGGAGATCGCAGCCTGCGTGTCCGAACCGACCGCCCCGGTCGGCTTCAACTGGCCGTAGCCATATTGGGTGAGCGCGCGCTGCACGGCCGCCACGCGGCGCGCGCCGGCGCTTTGCGCGGTGGCCGGAATCGGCGCGGGCGGACGCGCTACATTCGCGGGCGCTGTGGTGGGCGCACCGGTCGACTTGACGACCAGATTGGCCATTGGGTCAGGGCTTTTGGGGTCAGCGTTCCTGGAATCGTTGCTCCTGATCTCGACCTGTTTGGGATCAGCGCCCCTCACCTCGACCGGTCTGATTTCCGGCGGCTCTGAGGACAGTTCGACCGGGCGCGGGCGCGGCAGCGGGCTCACGACGGCAGCTTGCGGCGCCGGCAGTGTCACCACGGAACCGAACATCGGCGAGGGATGGCGTCCGGCCTGCAGGAACAGCGCATTGGCGAGGATGGCGCAGATCGCGGCAGCGGCGAGCAGGGCCGCGACCATGTCTTTCGGACTGTGCAGGAGGATGCGCATCACAAGACCGCGCTCTTCCTCCACCTCAATCGCGGCCGCCTTCGCGCTGCGACGGCGGCGGCGCGGCATCTCGTCATCGTCGTCAATACGCCTAGGCACGTTTCTTCACCTGATGGGCTTGATCCTGTGATTCGGGTCGCAGTGCCGGTTTCAGCGTCGCGACGTTGTTGGAAGGCGTCAGCACCGGCGCAAAGTCAAGCGGCAAGGCAACTGACACCGTGGTGCCCTCACCGACCGTGCTCTGCACGTTCATCTCGCCATTGTGCAATGCGACCAGGCCCTTCACGATCGACAAACCGAGGCCGGTGCCTTCGTGCTTGCGCTGATAGGTCTTGCCGGCCTGGAAGAACGGATCGCCGATCCGCGCGAGATCTTCGGCGGCGATCCCGACCCCGGTATCGGTGACACACAGCATCAGCCGCGCGCCCTCGACCTCGGCGGAAACCGTCACGCTGCCGCCGCGCTCGGTGAACTTGATGGCATTGGCGACGAGGTTCAGCGCGATCTGCTTGAACGCGCGGGGATCGCCGTTCATCACGGGCAAGTCCTCCGCCGCGCGGGTGATCAGATCGACGCCGTTGTCCCGCGCCTTCAGCGCCAGCAAATTGCAGCAGTGCAAGAGCGCCGCGCGCGGCGCGAACGGCTCCGGCGAAATTTCGAAATTGCCGGTTTCCATCTTGGAAATATCGAGGATGCCGTTGACGACCGACAAGAGGTGCTGGCCGGAATCGTTGATCAACTGCGCATATTCCTTGCGGCGCGCGGCGTCGACCATCATCGCCTCTTCGTGCACGATCATCTCGGAGAAACCGATGATGGCGTTCAGCGGCGTGCGTAGCTCGTGGCTCATGGTAGCCAGGAATCGCGTCTTGGAGGCATCCGCCTGCTCGGCGGCGGTGCGCGCCAGTTCGAGCGCCTGCTCCTGGACCTTGCGGTCGGTGACGTCGCGCATCACGGCGACGACCTCGGCCTCGGTCGACCCCTGCTCGAGCGGCCGGCAACCCATCTCGACCCAGATGAAATCCGCGGAAATGTTCTGGCCGCGAACCGCGTCGCGGCGCAGACGGAATTCGACGCGTTGCTCGCTGCCGCGCGCGGCATCCGACAGCGCCGTGAGGTAGGCCGGACGATCGACGACATGGACGCGGTCGAACAGGCCATGGCCGGTGAGCCGTGCGCCCGGCGTGCCGAGCATGGCTTCCGCCGCCGGCGAAATGAATTCCACAGCGCCGTTGCGGTTATGACGCGAAATCACGTCGCTCATGTTGCGCGCGAGCAAGCGATAACGGTCTTCCTCCACATAGAGCAACGCCACGGAAGTGCGCGCCAGCGATTCGGCGCTGACGGCGAGTCCTGCCGCATAGAGCGTCGCGGAAGCCACCCCGGTTCCCATCAGGACGCTGCGCAGGGCCGCGTTCGACTCCGGCATCGGCAGGAAGTGAAAATGTCCGAGCGCGATCAGCAAGGCGACGCATGCCAGCGCCAGCGCGGAAGCGAACGCAACCACGCGGCGCGAGGCCGACAACGCGGCTTCCAGGGGAACGACGATGAGCCAGACCGCGGCGAATGATTCGATACCGCCGGTGGTTATGGCAACCATCATGACGAGGCCCGCCAGCGCCAGCGCGGAGAGGATATGCGCGCCTTCGTAGCGGCCGGTGCGCGACAGGAACCAGGACAACAGAATGGGCGCGATCAGCCAGGCGAAGGCCGCGACCTCGAGCGCCGTGGGCGCCCCGCGCATCGCCAGATAGATCGGAAAAGCCGCAAGCGCCACCAGGCTGCCGAGCAGCCGCGGCGCGATGAATGCGCGGTGACGCGCACGCGTCAACGCATCATATCGTGCCGAGGGATGCAGCAGGGCATCGAGACAATCGCGGATGATACTCAAAACAGTCACGGCTCTCGCGCTTCGGCTTGTTCGTCAGACAGACGCGCCGGAACGCCCCCTCAATCTTTGCGTCACCGTGTCAGAGCGAACTTAAGCGAACGCTAAGGCGCCGGGAGCGACCGTCCAACACTGTGCATTCGCGGGCGTTTCACGCCTCGCACGACGCTCATTCGACCCGGATGGTGAACGACAGGTTACAAGCGCGATCGATCTATGGTTTCGAAATGGTGGATGCGCGAACGGCGCGCGTTTCTCGCGCGATAGTGGTCATCAATCGAAAATTTACGCCGAATCGAATCATTGCAATTTTCAGCCAATTTTTGGCGACTTTACCTCAATAGAAATACTTCCGATTTATCGACGGCTGTTAGTCAGGAACAAAGCTGCGGTTTAACCGCAACACAACCATAAGAGACGACCGGGGTCGCGAGATGTTTTTTCTGCTTCGCATGGCATTCTGGCTCGGGCTGGTGCTCGTGCTGTTGCCCAGGGAAAAGACGCCTGAATCGGACAAGGCGCCGCAGATCGGCGCTTCCGAAGCCATATCGGCTGCGACCGCCGCCGCCTCCGACATGGGCCAGTTCTGCAAGCGCCAGCCGGCGGCTTGCGAAGTCGGCGGTCAGGCGGCGACGGCGATCGGCCAGCGCGCCCAGGATGGCGCCCGCCAGTTGTACAAGATCATCACCAAGCCCGACCATCCCAGCGTCCCGGACAAGAAGCCCGACCATACCAGTTCGATCGACACGGCCGACGACGCCGTGGCCGCGGCCGTGCCGCCCACGGAGGCGCTGACGGAAGACGACATGGCGATCGAATGGCGGCTGCCGCGGACGCCGCTGGCCTCAAAATAGCCTGCGGAACTGGTTCCATTTCCGTCGCTTTCGCGCGATCCGCATCCTATATAGGACTTTAAGGAAACGGACGCGGGCCACGATGACGATCGACGAGATCAGGGACAATTTCGAGCTGCTGGAGGAATGGGACGACCGCTACCGGTACGTCATCGAGCTCGGCCGCATGCTTGATCCGATGCCGGAGGCCGAGCATTCCGCCGAGAACAAGGTGAACGGCTGCGTCAGCCAGGTTTGGCTGTCCCGGCAGATCGACCGCAGCGGCAACGGCGAACCGCGGCTGAAATATTTGGGCGATAGCGACGCCCACATCGTGCGCGGCCTGATCGCGATCCTGCTGACGCTTTATTCCGGGCGCACGCCGCAACAGATCCTGACAACGGATGCGCTTGCCGTATTCGACGAATTCGGATTCCGCGATCACCTGACGCCGCAACGTTCGAACGGCCTGCGCTCCATGGTCGAGCGTATCCGCTCCGACGCGCGCGAGGCGCTGGCCACGGCTTCCTAGACACTCCGTCATTGCTTGCGCAAACGCTTCGCGTTTGTCGCAGGCAATGACGGAGTCTACTTCCGCTTCCGCGCCTGCTGCCCGAGGCCCATCTTCTTGGCGAGCTGTGAACGCGCCACTGCGTAGTTCGGCGCCACCATCGGGTAATCCAACGGCAGGCCCCATTTGTCGCGGTATTGCTCCGGCGTCATGTTGTACTGCGTGCGCAGATGGCGCTTCAGCGACTTGAAGCGCTTGCCGTCCTCGAGGCAGACCAGATATTCCGGGGTCATCGACTTCTTCACCGACACGGCCGGCTTGGCCGGCTCGAGCGGCGTCTCGGGGCGGCCGCTCGATACCCGCATCAGCGCGGCATGGACCTGGCTGATCAGGTTCGGGATTTCAGAGGCCTGGGTCGGATTGTTGCTGAGATAGGCCGATACGATATTGGCGGTCAGTTCGACGGGCGTCTTGCCGGCGGAATCGGTCATGTGTCAAACCTTTTGGGAATGCATCTGTCGGCGATACGGTTCGGACAGTATCCAACCACGCCTATACATCAGCGGAATCTCATACGACTTGGCGAATATGAACGAAGTGCCGGGAAACTGACAAGAACGGCGGCGCTTTATTTTCCAGAGCGGGCTTCGCGGCAAGTATTGCCAGCGCTAGGGCCGCTGATCGAGATGCGCGCGCAGTTCATCGATCGAGGCGAAGCGCATCATTCCTTCGGGCATCTGAGCCTCGATCGAGCCATCGGAATAGAGCGAATAGGCCATGCCGTCGACAACGCCCGATTTAAGCACCGTCACGTCCGGTTGATGATCCTCGGGGCGCGGCGCCGGACCGCCATTGGGTTCCGCGAGCGTTGGGGGCGTACGGCCGCGCCGCTGCAGCGGGCTTTCACTGCGATTTGCGCGTTCCGCCCTCGGCCAGGTATCTTCGAACGATGCCGGCTGCGGTTCGGCGGTTTCGACCGGCGGCACGGTGGGCGGCCTGGAGCGAAGGTCTGACGACAACGGGTCCGGCAGCAGCGGTTCGCCGCCCCGCGCCTGGGTGCGCTCGCGCTCCTTTCGCGATGTCGAGGAAAACAGCAAATTGCGCTTCGACTTCGGCGCCGACGGTTCGGGGTGCATCGGTTCCGGGATCGGGTGATCCCGCAGCACAGCCTCGTTCTGCCACGGCGGCGGTGACGCTGGAGGGAAAGGCGGAGGCGCCGCCGGCGGGAATGATCCGGAACCGCCGGGTTGCTCAGCGGCCGGGAAGCCGCCAGCGGCGGAGGCGGAATCTCGCGTCGCGGCGACGGGAACCGGCCGCACCGTGGCCTCGCCGCGCGCTTCAAGGACGCCAGTGCCGAGCCGCCGCGCGATGTTCTTCAACTCCCGGACCGTCATCCAGAAAGCGAGCACGATCGCGCCGGAGCAAACGCCGATCGCGCCGGCGATGATCAGCGTGTTGCCGGTACTGAATTCCTTGATCGGGATCCCGAAGCCGATCGCCAGCAGGCCCGCCAAAACGAGGCCGATCCCGGCGACCAACAGAACAAACACCATTGAACTAACCCCTCAGCCGCGCCCGAAACGCTCGCCAGCCGCCCCACGCCACGATACCGTCATATTGTGTGCACCGCCAACCGCCAATTGCGCCGAGGGTTCCCGTAATTTGCGCCGTTCGAAGGCAGGAATCCGGTCACGGACGATTCTTGCCATTCAGGTACCGTTCAGCCCGCCGGCCGTAGTTTTACCGCCTACCAATTACTGCCCTTTTGTTGCATTGCATCAGGGATTTAGGCCACAATTCCCAATTACTTGGAAATGGAACTGCGCTATATGGGTACCCGGGGAATGAGGCTCAAGAATATCCAAGCTGGGCCATAGGGGACGCTGGGTTACCAATCGCCATGTCAGCCATCACGACTTCTGCCCTCGATACGCCTACGCGGCGCTCGGTGGAGCGGACCTGCGACGACCTTGCCATCTTGGTGCTGGCGGTGGTCACCATTGTCGCGGGTCTGACCTTCCGTGACTACGGATTGGGCTGGGACGACTACACGCACGCCGAATATGCCGACCTGCTGTTGCGGATGTACGGTTCCGGCTTCAAGGACACCGGCGCGCTGTCGTTCGCCAATCTCTACATGTATGGCGGCGGCTTCGACATGGCGGCAGCCCTGCTGCACAAGGTCATTCCGCTCGAACTGTTTGAAACGCGCCGCCTGCTTGGCGCCGTCGTCGGCCTGATCGGCCTTGCCGTGACCTGGCGGCTGGCGCGGCGCGTCGGCGGCCCGCTTGCCGGGCTCGCGACGCTGCTGCTGCTGGCGCTGTGCCCGACATTCTACGGGCACATGTTCATGAACCCGAAAGACGCGCCGTTTGCCGTCTCGATGGTGATCCTGATCCTGGGGCTGGTGCGCCTCGCCGAGGAATATCCTGCCCCCTCGCCGCGAACCATCCTGATCATCGGCCTTGGCGCCGGCCTTTCCATCGGCTGCCGGATTCTCGGCGGGCTGGCTTTGGTCTACGCGATGGTAGGCTTCGTGCCGCTGCTGATCGATGACGTTCGCACGCAAGGCTCGCGCGAAGCGATGCGCCGCTTTGCCCATGTCGTGTACGTGCTGCTGCCCGGCCTCGTGCTCGGATACCTGATCATGGGCCTGGTGTGGCCGTGGGCGATCATGGAGGCGGACCATCCCTTCAAGGCGCTGACCTATTTCTCGCACTTCTTCGAAAAGCCCTGGAAGGAAATGTTCGACGGCGCGCTGGTCTCGGTGCCTGATATGCCGTGGTCCTACCTGCCGACGCTGTTCGCGCTGCAGCTTCCCGAAATATTGCTCGCGCTTCTGTTCGCCGGTGTCGTCGGCACCTTCATGTCGCTGTCGCGCACCGACGTCTCGGCGCGCCGCAAGACCATGTTCCTGATGCTGACGATGGCGGCCACCCTGCCGCTGGTGATCGCGATGGTGAAGCGGCCGGCGCTCTACAACGGCATCCGGCATTTCGTCTTCGTCATCCCGCCGATGGCGGTGCTCGCCGGCGTATCGTTCGCCTGGGGCATGAACTGGCTCAAGGTCAATCACCGCCGCTGGCAACCCGCCGCGCTGGCGGTGTTCTCGTTCGGCCTGCTGTTGCCGCTCAGCGAGATGATCCGCCTGCATCCGTACGAGTATACGCATTTCAATCACCTCGTCGGTACCGTTCGCGGCGCCGACAATCTGTTCATGCTGGATTATTGGGGGCTGGCACTAAAGCAGGCGTCCGATGGCCTGCGCGAAGAGCTGGTCGAGCGGCAGGAATCGCCGCCGCAGGGGCGGAAGTGGAAGGTCGCGGTATGCGGCCCGCAGCGCCCGGCTCAGGTGGCGCTCGGCCCCGACTTCACGATCGGCTGGGACAGCCAGTCCGCCGACTTCGCGATGACGCTCGGCGAGTTCTACTGCAAGGGCCTCACCGCGCCCGTCATGGTGGAAATCAAGCGTGACGATGTCGTGTTCGCGCGCGTCTACGATATCCGCGGCCGCGGCATCTCGACCCTGCTGGCAATTCCGGCGCCGTAACGGCGCATAGCCGCGATAGCATGACTGCCACGCAGGACGTCCGCCTTGCTGCCCGATCGGCACAGGGCTAGGCTCGCTTTTCGAAAATCAACAATTTTTCCGGAGAAAGCGCGCCATGTCGCCAGCCGAAGCTCGCTTGAAGCAAGTTCCTTCCGGCATGACTGACGCCGAGTGGAACCAGCGTGTCAATCTCGCCGCCTGCTATCGCCTCGTCGCGCTGTATGGCTGGGATGATCTGGTCGACACCCACATCTCGGCGCGCGTGCCGGGCCCCGACCATCACTTCCTGATCAACCCTTACGGCCTGATGTTCGAGGAAATCACCGCGTCGAGCCTGGTCAAGGTCGATCTCCACGGCAACCAGCTCAGCGAGAGCGAATACAGCATCAACCCGGCCGGCTTCACCATCCATTCGGCGATCCACGAGGCGCGCGAGGACGCCGGCTGCGTGCTTCATCTGCACACGCCCGACGGAACGGCAGTCGCAAGCTGCATGGAAGGCCTGCTGCCGATGAACCAGACGGCGCAGTTCGTCACCCACGACCTCGCCTATCACGACTACGAAGGCGTGGCGCTGGACCACGACGAACGCCCGCGGCTGCAGAAGGACTTGGGCAACAAGAACCATATGCTGTTGCGCAATCACGGCACGCTGACGGTCGGCCGTTCGGTCGCTTCCGCCTTCGAGCGCATGTACCATCTGGAGCGCGCCTGCACGATGCAGGTGCGCACCCGCATGCTGGGGCCTTCAGCCTATCCGGTCGAACAGGCCGTGATCGACAAGAACGAGCGACTGTTCAGCAATGCCGATTTCGCGGAACGGCGCTCGACCAATCTGGTGTGGCCGCCGCTATTGCGCAAACTCGATCGCATCGATCCGAGCTACAAGACTTGAGCCCGGGCTAGCGCGAAAGGTTTTGGCAGCGTGACGGTACTGGTGACCGGCAGTTCCGGCCATTTGGGCGAGGCGCTGGTGCGTACGCTGCGGGCGGAGCGGCGCGAGACGATTGGCATCGATGTTCTGCCCGGCGCGTTCACCCATTACGTAGGCTCGATCACCGACCGGGCTTTCGTGCGCCGTTGCATGAAAGGCGTCACGACCGTGCTGACGCCGCGACGCTGCACAAGCCGCATGTGGCAACGCACGGCCGTCAGGACTTCGTCGACGTCAACATTTCAGGCACGCTCAATCTGCTCGAAGAAGCCGCCGCAGCCGGCGTCGCGGCGTTTGTCTACACCAGCACCACAAGCGTGTTCGGCGAAGCGCTGGTGCCGCCGCCGGGCGAGCCGGCGGCATGGATAACCGAAGACGTCGCGGCGGTGCCGAAAAATATCTATGGCGCCACCAAGGCGGCCGCGGAGGACCTGTGCCAGCTGTTCGCGCGCAATCATTCGATTCGCGCCATCGTGCTGCGCACCTCGCGTTTCTTTCCCGAGGAGGACGACAGTCGCGCGGTACGCGAGGCCTACACCGACGCCAACGCCAAGACCAACGAGTTCCTCTATCGCCGCGTCGATATCGAAGACGTGGTCAGCGCGCATCTGCTGGCGGCCCTTCGCGCGCCATCGGTCGGTTTCGCGAAATACATCATCAGCGCCACCACGCCATTCGCGCGTCACGACGCGGCGGAACTGCGCAACAACGCGCCGCCCGTGGTCCGCCGTTACGTTCCGGACCATGAGGCCGAATTTGCACGGCGCGGCTGGACAATGATTCCAGGCATCGATCGCGTTTACGTCAATGACCGGGCGCGCGCCGAACTCGGCTGGCAGCCGCGCCACGATTTCCGCACGCTGATTGCGCGGCTCAAGGCCGGCGAGGACATCCGTAGTCCGCTCGCGCGCGAGATAGGCAGCAAGGGTTATCACGATCGCGTCTTTGGCGAGGGCCCCTACCCGGTGGAGTGAGGGCGCGGGAAATATCCGGTGGACGAACCGCGCGTATGCGCTAAACTCTTGGCCACATACCTCTGCACATCCGGAATCAAAACGCTGCCCAATCCCGGGCAGCGTTTTTATTTGGGGCCGGCGGTCTGGCGGGGCGTAACGCTCACGTCCTGTCCGGGATCTGTCTTGGAAGTATGATCCTTACGTCAGTCCCCTCCCCGGGTTCGCTGCTCAAGCGAAGCTGACCGCCCAGGCGATCCGTCACCACGCTGTAGACGATATGCAGGCCGAGGCCGGTGCCGCCCTGGTGGCGGCGGGTGGTAAAGAACGGATCGAACGCCTGCCGCCTGACGTCCGGGCTCATGCCGCAGCCGTCGTCGCTAAAGATGATTTCGACATCATTGTCGCCGCATGCGCTCACCTTGATGGCAATATTTCCCTGCCGGCCGTCCGGAAACGCATGCGCGATCGAGTTGAGGAAAAGGTTGGTCAGCACCTGCCCGTAGGAGCCGGGATAGCTGCTGATCGAAAGGCCCTGCTCGCACTCGACGTTGAGCGTCACGCCGTGCTTCGGCAGAGCCGGCCGTAAGCCCGTGGCGACCTGCTCGGTGAGATCGCCGAGGTCGAACGACCGAAGCTCCGAATTGTTGCGGTCGGACGCCACCTGCTTGAACGACTGGATCAATCCGGCCGCGCGGTTCAGGCTCTCCTGAAGCTGCGCAGAGCCGTCGCGCACTGCGTCCACAAACTCGTTGAGGCTCGACCGCTTGAGCGTTCCCTGCGCCGTTTCCGCAGCAAACAATCGGCTTTTGCGCTCCAGCGAGGACGCGACCGTCAGACTGGTGCCGAGCGGATTGTTGATTTCGTGCGCGACACCCGCCACCAGCCGGCCGAGCGCTGCAAGCTTTTCCGCCTCGATCAGCCAGTTCTGGGTCTCGCGCAGATTTTGCAACGCGGCTTCGGCCGCATCCCTGGCCCTCTGCACTTCCCGCTCGCTGCGCTTGCGCTCGCTGATGTCGATATGCGTGCCGATCCAGCCATAGACCACGCCCTGGGGATCGCGCAGCGGAACGACGCGCGTCAGGAACGGGCGATACTCACCGTCCTTGCTGAGCAGCGACAACTCCGACTCCAGGGCGGCGCCGGTTGCCAATGCCTCGGTCCAGCGATTGCCAAGCACCATATGCCAGGCATGCGGGTTGATCTCGCCAGCGGGCCGGCCCGTGTATTCGTACCAGTGACTGTTTAGCCAGTAGATCGCGCCGTCGGCGTGCGCCATCCACACCAGTTGCGGAATCGAATCCGCCAGCGTGCGGAACTGGCGTTCGCTGGCCCTCAGCGCGGCCTCGGCACGCTTGCGCTCGGTGATCTCCTCGGCGGCGACATTGACGCCGACGATCTCACCGTCGGCGCTGCGATGCGGATGCCAATAGGTGACCCAGAAACGCTCATCGGTCTGGTCGGCGCGTTGGCCGGCCACCTCGACGCCGATAACGGGATCGCCGGTCCGCATGATCGACTGCACGATGCCTTCGACCGCGTCCGCCAGCGCCGGTACGCAATCCCGCACATAGCGGCCAAGATGATCCTCGACTGATATGCCGCAGATATCGGTCAGGCGCTGGTTGATCTGGAGGTAGCGGCACTCCGGCGACAGGAACGCAAGGCCGATCGGCGCAGTGTCGTAGATCAGTTGCAGTGATGGCTGCCGCGCATCGAACACCTCGTCTGAAAATCGCGGCGGCACGCCGGTTGTGATCGAGGATTGATATGGTGTCATCGGCTGCTATCGGCTTCTATCGCCAATCCTCCCGCGCACGACGCAACTAAACCCGATACGTTTTTAGAGGTATTGATCGCTTCGGCATGCGTGCCGCCGGGATCCGGATCATGTCGCTGACAGTATCGTCTGCCGCCGGCAGATCGAGCTGGTCCGTATCGGACGACGAGACGGTCATCTGCGGGATTGAACGCCTCAATAGGGTGACGTGCAATAGTACCAATAACCCTGGACCGCCCTAGAACCACCACATTCTGCACCCGTGCGGGTCTACGGCGGTCGCCGCAATGACGGTGCCAAGCGCGGCAGGATGGGCAAAGCTAACGGGTCGCGCGAACGCCCAATGACAGGCTCCGCGTGCCCACCAACCTCGGCCTCCGCAAGAATGGTGAGCACGGCGCAATGCGCCCTTTGTCCACCCTACACTGTCTCGCGCCCTACTTTGCCTCCGCCAACGCTCCCAAAATCCGCGCCCAGGAGCGGATGCCTTTGTGGAAGCTCTTGAGGTCGTACTTCTCGTTCGGCGAATGGATGTTGTCGTCGTCGAGACCGAAGCCGATCAGCAGGCTGTCGAGGCCGAGCGTGCGCTTGAAATCGGCGACGATCGGGATCGAGGCGCCGGAGCCGACCAGCAGCGCCTCCTTGCCCCATTCCTCGGTCAGCGCGCGCTTGGCAACCGCCAGCGGCTTCATGTTCCAGTCGAGCGCGATGGCCGCCCCACTGGAGTGCTCGGTGAAGACGGCCTTGCAATCGCCCGGAAGCCGCGCGGTGACATAGTCGCGGAACGCCTTCTTGATCTTCTGCGGGTCCTGGCCTTCGACCAGACGGAAGGAGATCTTTGCGGAAGCTTCCGCCGGGATCACGGTTTTCGAGCCCTCGCCGGTATAGCCGCCGATGATGCCGTTGATGTCGCAGGTCGGACGCGAGGATACTTGCTCGATCAGCAGGCGATCCTTTTCGCCGGCGGGGATCGAGAGGCCGATTGGCTTTAGGAACGACTCAGGCGTGAGGTTCAGGTTCTTCCACTGCGCCAGGATGTCCGGCGGCAGATCCTTCACGCCGTCGTAGAAGCCGGGAATGGTGATGCGGCCGTTGTCGTCAAACAGGCCGCCGAGGATGTTGGTCAGCACGCGGATCGGGTTGCGCGCGCCACCGCCGAACACACCGGAATGCAGGTCGCGGTTGGCGGCCTTGATGGTGACCTCGTCATACATCAAGCCGCGCAGCGAGGTTGTGATGGCGGGCGTGTTCGGGTCCCACATGCCGGTGTCGCAGACCAGGGCGAAGTCGGCCTTCAACTCATCCTTGATCGCCTCCATAAACGGCACGAAATTCTTCGAACCAACTTCTTCTTCGCCTTCGATCAGGATCGTGACATCGACTGGCAGCGACCCCGTCACCTTCTTCCAGGCGCGGCAGGCCTCGACGAAGGTCATCAACTGCCCCTTGTCGTCCTCTGCCCCGCGCGCAACGATAATCTTGCGGCCATCGGCGTGATCGGTGACGACGGGCTCGAACGGCGGACGGTGCCACAGATTGAGCGGATCGACCGGCTGCACATCATAATGCCCGTAGAACAGCACGTGCGGCCGACCATCGGTGCTACCGTTCGCCTTGGCGACGATCGCGGGATGCCCCGCCGTCGGCCTCACCTCGGCCTTGAAGCCGAGCGTCGCGATATCTTTCGCAAGATGATCGGCGGCCGCCTTGCAATCGCCTGCGAAGGCCGGATCGGCCGAGATCGACTTGATCCGCAACAGCGCAAACAGCCGCTCGAGGCTGTTGTCGAAATCGGAGTCGATGTGGTCGAGGACCGGCTGGATCTTGGACATGGCTGAATTATCCCTGGCTGTGGGCCTTGTTATTGGCATCAAGTTGTAGCTTGCCTACCGCCTGAGGCAAGGCGGCATCCGCCGCAGGCGGATGGCGCATGTGCCAGGCCAGCCCTGCCACGAGCAGGATGGTGGCAGCGAGATTATTGCCATAGGCCTGCAGGTCGATCGGAAACAGCGGAAGCGACAGGAACAGCAGGCCGCCCGCCACGGCCAGCAAGATCCACGTGCCTGTCTTGATCGCAGGTCTTGGATCATAAGCGGCACGATGGGCCAGCACGGTGATCGGAAAGAACAGCCACAGGAAGTAATATTGGCGGGCTAACGGCGAAGCGACCGTCATCAGACAGAACAGGATGCCAAGCTCCTCGGCATCCGACCGCTCCGTCCGGCGCGACGCCGGCGGCATCACCGCGAGATAACCGAGCCCGATCCCGAGCGAAACTGCCAGCACTAGCCAGTTCGCGGTGTTGAAATCGACGTTGGCGATATTCATCGTCCGCACGGGCTTGGACGGTTCGCGCTGGTTGTAGTTGACGGGCCGCGTCAGCCGGTGCGTCATCGCGATGATCGATTGGTTGACCCACGACCAGTTCTGCGCTTCGCGCTGTCCGAACCCCTTGTCCGAGCTCGATCCCACCATGCCCTGGTACCAGATCTTCAGCTCCGCGGCATTGTGCTGGAAGCCGCGAAACGGCGCCGGCAGCACGAACAGAAACACACCGATGAACACCAGCATGCTCGCGGCCGCCGCCCATTGCCTTCGCCACACGAGATAAGGCAGCACCGCCACCGGAAACACCTTGATGGCGGTGGCCAGCGCAAACATGCTGCCCGCCATCCAGCCACGGTGATCGCGCAGCAGCCAGAATCCATAGAGCATCAGCGCCAGCAGCACGAGGTTCGGCTGGCCGAGGTCGAACATGTCGAACACGAAGGTGAAGGTGACTAAGCCCGGCAGCGCTTCCAGCCAGGGCCCGGGCTTGCGCCCCGATCCCGCCATCGCGTGCGAGAACTGCGCCGTCATCCACCACGCGACAATGTTGAGGAACGACAGGCAGAGATAAAGCGGGATCTTGCCGAACCAGCTCGGGATGGCGAGCAGCACCGCCGATAGCGGCGGATAGATGAATTCGAAATAGGTGGAGGGATTGTCAGGGTAGAGATTCCCGCCCTGCAACACCTGCTGCCCCGCCCAGAACCACAGCGGATAATCCTTGGTTTTGCCGTTGCCCCAGATTTCCGGGACGAGGACAGTGGCGGTCAAGGCGATGCAGCTGACCAGAAACAGGATATCGAGCGGTCTTCGTAGCGACGGATATCTCAGCACGCGCTCGTTCCGAAGGTCAGAGGGAGACCGTAGCTTTACCGCCGCAGCAATCCGCCGAGCGCGCCGCGCACCAGCGAACGCCCGATCGAACTGCCGAGCGATCCGCCGACCGATTTGCCCAGATCGGCGACAATGCCGCCGACCACCTTGTTGGTGACCGACCGCGTAACGTCTCGCGCAATCACCTGGCCGGTCGACATCCTGCCGCGCTTGACGTTGGTGCCGAAGATCGTGCCGACAATCGAACCGATCTGTCCGAGAAACCCGCCGCCGGCGCCAGCGCCGCCATCCACGCCATCCGCAGGCGCCGCCGTTCCGGCAACGCGCTTCTGCAGCATCTCATAGGCGGATTCGGCATCGACCGCGGTGTCGTATTTGCCCTTGACCGGGCTCTTGTTCATGATCGCCTTGCGCTCTTCCGGCGTGATCGGCCCGATCCGTGCCGACGGCGGCCGTATCATCACGCGCTCGACCATGGTCGGCGTGCCGCCGCCTTCGAGGAACGACACCAGCGCCTCGCCCTTGCCGAGTTCCATGATGACGCGGGCGGTATCAAGCTTGGGGTTGGGCCGAAAGGTCTGCGCGGCCGCCTTCACTGCCTTCTGGTCGCGCGGCGTGAAGGCGCGCAGCGCGTGCTGCACGCGACCGCCCAATTGGGCCAGCACCTTGTCCGGCACGTCGATCGGATTCTGTGTGACGAAGTAGACGCCGACGCCCTTGGAGCGGATCAGGCGGACCACCTGCTCGATCTTGTCCATCAGCGCCTTCGGCGCGTCGTTGAACAACAGATGCGCCTCGTCGAAGAAGAACACCAGTTTCGGCTTCAGCAAGTCGCCGGCTTCCGGCAATTCCTCAAACAGTTCCGACAGCAACCACAACAGGAAGGTGGCGTAGAGCCTGGGGCTCTCCATAAGCTTGTCGGCAACCAAAATGTTGACCATCCCGCGACCATCGCTGTCGGTCTTCATGAAATCCTTCAGTGCCAAGGCCGGCTCGCCGAAGAATTTCATTCCGCCCTGGTTTTCCAGCACCAGAAGCTGGCGTTGGATGGTTCCGACGGTTGCCTTGCTGACATTGCCGTAGCCCTGCGCGACCTTTCGGATCTCGGCAAACGGATCTTCCTCGGCATCCGGGCCCTTCTTGCGGCCATTGGGAACAATCGCATCCAACAGCGACCGCAGATCCTTCATGTCGAGCAGCGGCATGCCGTTTTCATCCGCCACACGGAATGCGACATTAAGGACGCCTTCCTGCACGTCGTTCAGGTCGAGCATCCGCGACAGCAGTAACGGCCCCATCTCCGTGACCGTGGCGCGAACCGGATGGCCCTGCTCGCCGAACACGTCCCAGAACACCGTTGAGAATTGGTCCGGCTGGAAATCGAGACCCATCTCTTTGGCGCGCTTCAGGATGAAGTCCTTGGCCTCGCCTACTTCGGAGATACCGGACAGGTCACCCTTGATATCGGCTGCGAACACGGGAACACCGGCACGTGCAAAGCCTTCCGCCATCACCTGCAGCGACACGGTCTTGCCGGTCCCGGTCGCTCCGGTGACAAGGCCATGGCGATTGGCAAGCGCGAGCGCCAGCCAGGCCGTCTGTTCGCCCTTTCCGATGAAAATCTTCTCGTCGGTATCAGCGGTCTTGTTATCGGAGGTCGCCATCACATCGCCTCATCGCGCATCGGGAAGCTCTAGGTGTCAAGTCACACCATCATATCGCATCCTGTCCGCCGATTGAAACCGTCAGCGACACGGTCGCAGCGCACCAAAGGACCGTGCCTCATACTTTTTTCCGACCTTTGGCAGAAAAATCGAGGGCGCAGCGCAATAACTCTGCATGAATCCGGCATTCACTCTTGCATTGCTGCAACACTCGCCGCGCGAATCGAGAACCACATCGCCTTGATGTGCGGGGATCGCTTGTATTTCAGATCGCAGGCGCTCAAGATCAATCGACAAGTAGACGACCCGGTAAAACCGGTTGGGGACGGGGCAATATGGACGAACTGATAGGACGGCTGGCCTCCAAGGCCGGCATCGATAGCGCTGTCGCTGAAAAAACCGTCGGAATCGTTCTGGGTTTTCTCCGTAACGAGGGGCCCTCCGACAAGGTTCAGGCCCTGATCGACCAAATTCCGGGTGCCGAAGCTGCGATTGCGGCGTCCAGCGGCAATGCCGGCTTCGCACGGCTGATGGGCGGGGGCTTGATGGCGGTCGGCACCAAGCTGATGGCGCTCGGTCTGAGCATGAGCGAGATTCAAAACGTGGCGCGTGAACTTTTCAGGTTCGGTCGCGACAAAATCGGAGCGGATCAAATGGGCGAAATCATTTCAGGGACGCCGGGCCTCAGCCAGTTCGCATAGCACCTATTTGGTGAGCACGTTCGGCCTCAGCACATTCTTTTTTCATCGAGTATCATGACTTATCCCCTTTCCGAGATCGAAGGCCTGACCGCCTACTCTGCCTCGAAACTGAAATCGTTGGGCATTCGCACCACCGAGGCGCTGCTGGAAGCTGCCCGCACGGTGAAGGGACGCAAGGCGCTCGCGGCGAAGACCGGCATCAGCGAGCAGCAACTGCTCGAATGGGCGAATTTTTCCGACTACATGCGTATCCCCGGGATGGGCAAGGCCAAGGTCGGCCTGGTGCGCGCGGCCGGCGTCACCACCGTGCGTGAGCTCGCGCTCCGCAATCCGGCGCGGCTCGCCCAGAATATGAAAGACGTGAATACCAAGCGCAAACTGGTCCGGGTTCTGCCCTCCGAAAGATCGGTCGAGCAACTGATCGAACAGGCGCGCAAGCTGCAGCCTAAGATCAGCTACTAAAAGCCGGTCAGACCAGCCCGCGGGGTTCGGCTCTCACGCCTTGACTCGGCGGCGCGGACCGCGCAAAGCCACCGCATGATCGCAGCCAAGCCCAGCCCCACCGCCGCCACCGGTCCGGCCGGTCACCCGGTGCTGCCTGCGCTGTTGTCCAGATCTTATCCGGCGGTGATGGGCGTACTGAATGTAACGCCCGATTCATTCTCGGACGGCGGGCAATTCGCCGCCCCCGAGCCCGCGCTGGCCCAGGCCCGGCGGATGGTCGCCGAGGGCGCCGACATCATCGACATCGGCGCGGAATCCACCCGGCCCTACGGGTCGGAACCGATCTCGGCGGAAGAAGAATTGAAACGGCTGCAGCCGGTGCTGCCCGAAATCGTCGCGCTCGGCATTCCGGTGTCGATCGACAGCATGAAATCGGCCGTCGTCGCCTGGGCGCTCCACCAGGGCGCCGCCGTCGCCAACGATGTCTGGGGCCTGCAGCGCGATTCCGGCATGGCAGGACTGGTCGCCGAGCGCGGCACACCCGTTATCATCATGCATAACCGCGAGAGTGCCGATCCTGCTCTAGACATCATGCAGGACATCTCCAATTTCTTTGCAGCCTCGCTCGACATCGCTGCCCGTGCCGGAATTTCGCCTGACAAGATCGTGCTCGATCCCGGCATCGGCTTCGGCAAGACGCCCGAGCAGAGCATGACCGCGCTGGCGCGGCTCGGCGAGTTGCAGTCGTTCGGACTTCCACTATTGGTCGGCGCCTCGCGCAAGCGCTTCATCAGCACGGTGACGCCGTCGGAGCCGCATCAGCGCCTCGGCGGCTCAATTGCCGCGCATCTGTCGGCGGCCCAGAACGGGGCGCGGATCATCCGGGCGCATGACGTCGCCGAAACCGTACAGGCGCTGCGCGTCACCGCCGCAATCAGGGAACAGGGATGAGCGATACGATCTTCATCACCGGCATCGTCATCCATGCCCGCCACGGCGTGATGGAGCACGAGACTGAAGTCGGGCAGCGTTTTGTCATCGACCTCGAACTTTCCGCTGATCTGTCGGAAGCTTCGCGCACCGATCACCTGTCGGACACCGTATCCTATGCCAGTGTGGTGGCCACCGCGACGGCGGCGTTCAAGAACACCAATTACAAGCTCCTGGAGCGCGCTGCCGGCGCCGTTGCAGACGCGATATTCGCGGCGTTTGCGCGCGTCGACGCGGTCAAGGTCACCGTGCATAAGCCGCATGCGCCGATTGCCGCGATCTTCGAGGATGTCGGCGTGGTGCTGACGCGCAAGCGGCAATCGCCCTGACATGGCGGACGTGCTGATCGCGCTCGGCGGCAATGTCGGCGACGTCCGCGCGACATTCAACAAGGCCATCTCCAATATCTGCGGCATGACGCAGGCCGCCCTGCTGGCGCGTTCCTCCGACTACACCACCCCGCCCTGGGGCGAGGAAGACCAGGCGCCTTTCACCAATGCCTGCATCGAGATCGAAACCAGTCTCGATCCGCATGCGCTGCTGTTCACGCTGCACAAGATCGAGAAGAAGTTCGGCCGTGACCGCGCGCATGAGACGCGCTGGGGTCCGCGTACACTCGATCTCGACCTGATCGCCTATGATGACGTCAGGCTCGACAAGCCGGAACTGACGCTGCCGCATCCGCGGGCTTTCGAGCGCGCTTTCGTGCTGGTGCCGTTGGCCGAGATCGCGCCCGACCGTATCATTGCGGGACGGCGTGTCAGCGACGCGCTGGCGCAGCTTTCGACCGAGGGTATCCAGCGGTTGCCCGACCTCGATTAACCCCGAAAGGCCCCAAAACAACCGTTTGGCTTGGCGCCCGCCCCGTGGCAATTTCCGGCCAAATCAAGAGACGACCAGAGAATAAATAGCCCGGATGACCAAGACTGACGAGCTGACATTGGCCGCGGAGTTTCCGCAGGCGACCTACGAGGACTGGCGCAAGCTGGTCGACGGGGTGCTGAAGGGCGCGCCGTTCGAGAAACTGGTCAGCAAGACGCCTGACGGGTTGAAAATCGATCCGATCTATCGCCGCGCCCAAGGTGCTGCGCCGGTCGCCGGCCGTGCCGCCGCCGCGCCCTGGCAGATCATGCAGCGGATCGATCATCCCGATGCAAAGGCGGCCAACGCGCAGGCGCTGCACGATCTGGAGAACGGCGCGACGGGGCTGACGCTTGTGTTCGCCGGCGCCAATGGCGCTCATGGGTTTGGATTGGATCCTTCGGCCGAGGCGGTCGCGCGGGTTCTCGACGGCATTTATATCGACGCCGGCATCGGCATCGAGCTCCAGATCGGTCTGCAGTCGCGAATGGCCGCGACTCACGTCGCCGAATACATCAAGCGCAGAGGTATCGATCCTGCGGCCTGCGACATCCGCTTCGGCCTCGACCCGCTTGGATCCCGTGCGGTATGGGGCTCCAGCCCCAATGACTGGGCCGAGATCGTGACCGCGGTCACGAGCGTCGTCAAAGACCTCGCAGCGATGGGCTTCAAGGGCCGGCTTGCGGCAGCCGACGGACGAGTGATCCATGATGCGGGCGGATCGGAAGTGCAGGAGCTGGCATACGTGCTGGCTGCCGGTGTCGCTTATCTGCGCGCGATCGAGCAGGCCGGGATTGCGCTCGAAGACGCGCAAGGCATGGTCTATGCGCGGCTTGCCGCCGACGCCGACCAGTTTTTAACGCTGGCGAAATTCCGGGCGCTGCGGCTGTTGTGGGCGCGGATCGAACAGGCTTGCGGCCTGACACCCAAACCGCTGTTCATCGCGGCCGATACGGCGTGGCGAATGCTGACGCAGCGCGATCCTTATGTGAACATGCTGCGCGCGACGATAGCGACCTTCTCGGCCGGTCTCGGTGGCGCCAACGCCATCACCGTATTGCCGCACACGCTGGCCTTGGGATTACCTGATCCGTTCGCCCGGCGTGCCGCTCGCAACACGCAACTGGTGCTGCTGGAAGAGTCCAACCTCGCCAAGGTGAGCGATCCCGCAGCCGGCTCCGGCGGCATCGAGACATTGACGAAGCAGCTCTGCGAAGCCGCGTGGTCGCTGTTCCAGGAGATCGAGAAAGCCGGCGGCATGTTCCCGGCGCTCGAACAAAACCTGATCCAGCGCAAGGTCGCCGCGACCCGGGCCACACGCGAGGCCAACATCGCCAAGCGGAAGGACGTGCTGACGGGCGCGAGCGAATTTCCGAACCTGCATGAGGCTGAGATCGCCGTACTCGATGCAAGGCCAGTCGTGCTGCCGCCCTATGGCGAGGCGAAATTCAAGTTCGACCCGTTGCCGCCGATGCGGCTCGCCGCACCGTTCGAGGCGCTGCGCGACAAATCGGACGACAAGCTCAAGGCATCCGGCGCCCGGCCAAAGATCTTCCTCGCCAATCTCGGCACGGCCGCCGACTTCACCGCGCGCGCCGCCTTCGCCAAGAGCTTTTTCGAGACCGGCGGCATCGAAGCGATCGACACGCAAGGCTTTGCCGACACGGCGGCGCTCGCCGCCGCGTTCAAGGCATCGGGCGCGGTTATTGTTTGCCTGTGCTCGTCCGACAAGGTCTATGTGGAACACGCGGCGGCCGCCGCAAAGGCCCTTCAAGCGGCCGACACCAAGCATATCTATCTGGCAGGACGGCCCGGCGAACAGGAGGCCGCGCTACGCAATGCCGGTGTCGGCGATTTCATCTTTGCTGGCGGCGACGCGCTGGCGATGCTGCAGGAAGCCTGGCGGCGAATGGAGCGAGCATGACGGAAAACAACCACAAGACGGTCCTGACCGGTGGCTGCCAGTGCGGCGCCGTCCGCTTTGCGCTGTCGGTACCGCCGCCCAAGGTCAGCATCTGCCATTGCCGGATGTGCCAGAAAGCATCGGGAGCGCCCTTCGCCTCGCTCGCCGATATCGAGCACGAGCATTTCACCTGGACCCGCGGCAAGCCGGCGACGTTTCAGTCCTCCTCCATCGCCGAGCGCGATTTCTGTGCAGCCTGCGGCACGCCCCTGACCTACCGGCTGATCGGCGGCCCCCGGATCGAGATCATGACCGGCGCGTTCGACCGCCCCGACCGGGTGGTGCCGACGCGGCAATATGGAACCGAATCCCGGCTCGGCTGGGTGGTCGGCATCGCCAATCTGCCGAGCCAGACCACGCAGCAGAATTACGGGCCGGAGAAGATGGCAACCATCACCAGCCACCAGCATCCGGACCATGATTAGGGGTGACGATCCCCGACGTTCACATGTGCTATAATGGGTACCATGAGCCGCATACCGAACTTTGCGAATATCGCCTTTGAAGCCATCGCGCCCGCGCAGCCCGCAGGCGCCGCCGAGCCGTGGCTGACGCCCGAGGGCATTCCGGTAAAGCCCGGCTACAGCGAGGCCGATCTCGAAGGCATCGACTTTCTTGAGACTTGGCCGGGTGTTGCGCCCTATCTGCGCGGCCCCTACCCGACCATGTACGTCAACCAGCCCTGGACCATCCGGCAATATGCCGGGTTCTCCACGGCGGAAGATTCCAACGCGTTCTATCGCCGTAACCTTGCGGCCGGGCAAAAAGGTCTTTCGGTCGCGTTCGACCTTGCCACCCACCGCGGCTATGACTCGGATCATCCGCGCGTGTCCGGCGACGTCGGCATGGCCGGCGTGGCGATCGACTCCATCTACGACATGCGCACGCTGTTTGCGGGCATTCCGCTCGACCAGATGAGCGTGTCGATGACCATGAACGGCGCGGTGCTGCCGATCCTCGCGCTGTTCGTAGCAGCCGCCGAGGAACAGGGCGTTCCGCCGGAGAAATTATCAGGCACCATTCAGAACGACATTCTGAAAGAGTTCATGGTGCGCAACACCTACATCTATCCGCCCGCTCCCTCGATGCGGATCATCTCCGACATTTTTGCGTACACGTCGCAGAGAATGCCGAAGTACAATTCAATTTCGATCTCCGGCTATCACATGCAGGAAGCTGGAGCCACGCAGGACCTCGAGCTCGCCTACACGCTGGCCGACGGCGTCGAATATCTGCGCGCCGGGCTTGCCGCGGGCCTCGACGTCGACCGTTTCGCGCCGCGGCTGTCGTTCTTCTGGGCGATCGGCATGAACTTCTTCATGGAAGTCGCCAAGATGCGCGCCGCGCGGCTTTTGTGGGCCAAGCTGCTGACACAGTTCAATCCAAAGGACCCGCGCTCGCTGTCGCTGCGCACGCATTGCCAGACTTCCGGCTGGTCGCTAACCGCGCAGGACGTCTTCAACAATGTGATGCGCACCACCATCGAGGCGATGGCGGCCACGCAAGGCCACACCCAGTCGCTGCACACCAATGCGCTCGACGAGGCGCTCGCGCTGCCGACCGACTTCTCGGCCCGCATCGCGCGCAACACGCAATTGTTCCTGCAGCAGGAAAGTGGCACAAACCGCATCATCGATCCCTGGGGCGGCTCGTACTATGTCGAGCGGCTGACGCGGGATCTCGCAGCCAAGGCATGGGGGCATATCCAGGAGGTCGAGGCGCTCGGCGGCATGGCCAAGGCTATCGAAGCCGGCGTTCCGAAACTGCGGATCGAGGAAGCCTCCGCCAAAACGCAGGCGCGGATCGACGCCGGCAAGCAGGCCGTGATCGGCGTCAACAAGTACAAGCCCGTCAATGAAGCGGCGATCGACGTGCTCAAGGTGGAGAACTCCACCGTGCGGCGGCTGCAGATCGACAAGCTGAAGCGACTGCGCACCGAGCGCGACCAGAAGGAAGTCGATCAGGCGCTCGCCGCGCTGACGCGCAGCGCCGGCGAAGGCAACGGCAATCTGCTGGCGCTGGCGATCGATGCTGCGCGGGCGAAAGCCACCGTCGGCGAAATATCGGACGCGATGGAAAAAGTGTTCGGGCGACACCGCGCCGAAATCAAATCCATCACCGGCGTCTACAAGCGGGAGGCGTCCGCCATGTCCAACCGGGTCGAAAAAGTGCAGGAACTGATCGATGCGTTCGAGAATGCCGAGGGCCGCCGCCCCCGCATCCTGGTCGCCAAGATCGGCCAGGACGGCCACGACCGCGGCCAGAAGGTGATCGCGTCCGCCTTCGCCGACGTCGGCTTCGACGTCGATATCGGGCCGCTGTTCGCCACCGCCGACGAGGCGGCGCGGCAGGCGGTAGAGAACGACGTGCACATCCTCGGCGTGTCGTCGCTGGCGGCCGCCCATCTCACCGCGGTGCCGGAATTGAAGGCGGCGCTGAAGAAACACGGCCGCGAGGACATCATGATCATCATCGGCGGCGTGGTGCCGCCGCAGGATTACGATGCGCTTTACAAGGCCGGTGCGGAAGCAATCTTCCCGCCCGGCACCGTGATCTCCGATGCCGCCGAAGAGCTGATCCGCAAGCTCAACGCCCGGCTCGGCCACAGCGAAGCGGCGGAGTAGTTTCTCCGCCGGGCGCAGCTAATTCCAAAGGATCGCCCTTGCGCGGCATTGCATTCCTCACATTCGTCAGGACAATTGGTTTCGCGGGCGCCATCGCATGCAGTGCGGCGCTTGGCGCAGCGTTTGCCGCCGAGCCCAAGCCGGACTTTTCCATCAAGGCCAAATGGGTCGAGGTCAGCGTCACCCTCGACGCGAAAATCAAGACCGATCCGGCGCTGGCGGCGAACTGCCTGGCCGAGGGCAAGACATGGGCCCAGAAGAACCGTGCCGATGCCGACAAGGAACGCAAGCAGGACCCCGAGTTGTTCCGCAATGCGTGGTCGTTTGAGCGGAAATACGAGACGCGCTCGGTGGTCGACGGCCGCTATGTCAGCATCGTCAGGGGCGACTACGAATATACTGGCGGCGCGCACCCCAACAGCTCGTCCGACACGATCCTGTGGGACAGGTCAGCGGGCAAGCGCATCAGCATCCGTCCATTCTTCACCGAAACAGCCGACAACGGCCCGACGCTGAAAGCGATGCGGCGAGGTGTCATTACATCGCTGGAGGCCGAGAAGAAGAAGCGCGGCGCGGAAGGCACTGACACCAGCACCATCGAAGCCATCGAGCCAAAGCTTCTCAAGATCGGGCCGGTCTCGCTGGCGCCATCGACCGAGGAAGGCAAGAGCTCCGGCCTGACCTTTCACTACGCCCCTTACGCGGTCGGCTCCTACGCCGAAGGCGAGTATATCGCCTTCGTGCCGTGGGAGACGCTAAAGCCGTATCTGACGCCGGAAGGCGCCAGAATTTTCGGCGGCGCGCGACCGAAGGACGACGAAGAGCGCCCACAATAACGGCCGCACCATTCAAGCAGCCCGGCGGCCCAGCGCTCTCTCGAGCGAATGCGTCCAGTCCGGAATCCATGACTGGAACAGCGTCTGCCAGCGATCGGCATCCTGCGGCTTGGTATCGAGCTGGACCGACCATCCGATGAAGGTCCGGTTGCCCTCGACGACCGGCAGCAGGTGCATCGTCCCCTCATAGCGCGTCGGCGCGGGGGCATCCGAAGCAAGCTCGGCTGGAAACGGGAACGGCTCGATGCCCGCATAAGTCAGCGTGTGCGCTTCGTCGGAATGGCCCGCCAGCCGCTGCCTGATCCAGTTGCCGAGGTAGCAGAAGCGTCTGACCGCGCCGACTTCGTCGCCGCCTTTGTCGTCCTCGATCACGCTTTCGCTGACGCCATCGATATAGGCCGGGTAGTTGTTGAAGTCGCGGATCAGGTCCCACACGGTTTCCAGGGGATGGTTCAGCACGGTGCTGTAATAGGCTGTCGTCATGATGATCTCCGCAATCGATCGCGGCTCGATGACTGAGCCGCACATGGATACCTATTTCGGGTAGCCCGATCGCCGCCACCCGATTTCCGGATGTGGCGAGATGCCCACCGGGCGACGATTTTCCTCACGAGCCAATGCCTTGCGACCACAACGCAAAGCCGCCTAGAATGTCGCATCACAAGAGCGCCCGGCCTCACGGACGCCGCAGGGAGGACCACCGATGTCCAAGAAGATCACGCGCCGCGCCTTCGCGGCTTCATCCGCTGCTGCCGCGGCCGTCGCGGGTTTTGGCTTCAAGCCGGCTTTGGCGCAGGCCTATCCGGCCCGGCCGGTGACCGTGATCGTTCCCTGGGGCGCCGGCGGTGGCACCGACGCGACCGCGCGCATTGTTGCGGCGCTCTTGGAGAAGGACCTCGGCCAGCCCTTCAACGTGGTCAACCGCACCGGCGGTTCCGGCGTGGTCGGCCATTCCGCGATCGCAACCGCCCAGCCCGACGGTTACACGATCGGCATGCTGACGGTGGAAATCTCGATGATGCACTGGCAGGGGCTCACGGAACTCGCACCCAAGAGCTACACGCCGCTTGCGCTGATGAACGAGGATCCGCCCGGAATCCAGGTCGGTTCCGGATCGCCCTACAAGACCGTGAAAGAGCTCGCCGACGCCATCAAGGCCGCGCCTGCCGGCAAGTTCAAGGCCTCTGGCACCGGCCAGGGCGGCATCTGGCATCTCGCGCTGGTCGGCTGGATGCAGGCGATGGGACTTGCGCCGAACCACGTGGCCTGGGTGCCGTCGAACGGCGCTGCGCCCGCGATGCAGGATCTTGCGGCCGGCGGCCTCGACCTTACCACCTGCTCGGTGCCGGAAGCCCGCGCGATCATCGAGGCCGGCAAGGCGCGCAGCCTCGCCGTCATGGCTACAGCGCGCAATCCTGCATTCCCCGATGTGCCGACGCTGAAGGAAGCCATAGGCATCGACTATTCGACCGGTGCGTGGCGCGGCATTGCCGGTCCCAAAGGCCTGCCGGCCGATGTCGCGGCCAAGCTCACGGCGTCGCTGAAGAAGGTTTACGACTCCAAGGAGTTCAAGGACTTCATGAGCAATCGCGGCTTCGGAACGGTGTGGGGCGATGCGGCGCAATTCGCAGCCTTTATGGACAAGGGCGACGCGCAGATGGGCGTGGCGATGAAGGCCGCTGGTCTCTCGAAGGTTTGATCCTGATCGGCTGACATCGTCCGATATCTGCGGAGCTAGTCCATGCGTCTTCCCGATCGTGTCACGGGATTGTTCCTCGTTGGCCTCGGCGCGGCCGCCGCCTATGGCGGCTGGCAGTTGCCGCCAGTGCCCGGCCAGCCGGTCGGGCCCAATGTGTTTCCGCTGGTGATCGGAACGGGTCTGGCGCTGTGCGGACTCGCGATCGCATTCGGGATCGGCCATTCCTTTGAAGAGGAAGAAGAACTCATTCCGGTCGAGGGCGGCCAGCCGCCGCCGCCGACCGGGAAGTTTTACGGCCTGCGCGCCCTGCTGCCGCCAGCGCTCTTGCTGTTCTACGTGGCAGTGGCCGATCGGCTTGGCTTCATCATTACGGCAGCACTGATCGTGTTCGTGACGTCGACCGCACTCGGCGCCCGCTGGAAGCTGTCACTGCCGCTCGCCGTGCTGGCGCCGATCGGTATCCATCTGATTTTCTCAAAATTGCTGCGCGTGCCGCTTCCGCCCGGCCTTTTGCCGATGCCCTGGTGATCGATGCTCAATACCCTCGCCCAAGCGTTTGCGCTAATTTCCACCTGGGAAGTCATCATCGCGATGTTCGCGGCCTCGGTCTATGGCCTCGTCATCGGATCGCTGCCCGGGCTATCAGCGACGATGGCGACGGCGCTGCTGGTTCCCGTCACCTTTTATCTGTCGCCGATCGCCGCGATCGCCACCATCGTCGCCGCATCAACGATGGCGATCTTCGCTGGCGACATCCCGGGCGCACTGCTGCGCATTCCCGGCACCCCCGCCTCCGCGGCCTATGCCGACGAAGCCTATGCCATGACCCGCAAGGGCGAAGCTGAACTTGCGCTCGGCGCCGGCGTGTGGTTCTCCGCCGTCGGCGGCATCGCGGGCACGCTCTCGCTGATGATCCTCGCGCCGCCGCTCGCCGAGATCGCGCTGTCGTTCTCGACCTTCGAATATTTCTGGCTCGCATTCCTCGGCCTGATGTGCGCCACGCTGGTCGCGCGCTCCTCTCCGGTGAAGGCGATCGCCAGCATGTTCATCGGCCTGCTCGTCGCGTGCATCGGCATCGAAAACCCCGGCGGCGTGCCGCGCTTCACGTTTGGCATGACCAATTTGTTCGGCGGCATCGAACCGATCCCGGCGCTGGTCGGTGTCTTTGCCGTGGCGCAGGTGATGCGCGCGATGCTGACGCCGGAACCGCCGCCGATCCCGCGGCGCAAATTCGGAAGCATCTTGGCGGGCCAGTGGAAGCTCACCAAAAAATACAATTGGCAGATGACGCGAGGGAACATCATCGGGATCATCATCGGCGTGCTGCCGGGCGCCGGCGCCGACATGGCCGCCTGGGTCAGCTACGCAATGTCCAAGCGCTTTTCGAAAGAACCCGAGAAGTTCGGAACCGGCCATGTCGAGGGCCTGGTCGAGGCCGGCGCCAGCAACAACGCCAGCATCGCCTCGGGCTGGGTACCCTCGCTGCTGTTCGGCATCCCCGGCGACACCATCGCGGCCATCGCCATCGGCGTACTCTACATGAAGGGCCTCAACCCCGGCCCGACGCTGTTCACCGAAAAAGCGTCGAGCATGTATGCGATCTACCTGATGTTCATCATCGCCAACATCATCATGATCCCGCTCGGCATCGTCATGATCAGGCTTGCAAGCTACGTGCTGCGCGCACCGCGTTCCACCGTGATGCCGGTCATCATGCTGTGCTGCGCAGTAGGCTCGTTCGCGATCGGCAACAACATATTCGGCGTCGTTATCGTCGCGACCTTCGGAGTCATCGGCTATGTCATGGAAGAAAATGGCTATCCGGTCGCCGCGATGGTGCTCGGCATCGTAATGGGCACCATGATCGAGCAGAGTTTCGTCACCTCGCTGATCAAATCCGACGGCAGTATATTCCCGTTCTTCGAGCGTCCGATCGCCGCGATCCTGGCCGCCATGGCGATCGGCGCACTGATCTGGCCGGTGCTGGTCTGGGTGTGGCGGCGGCTCAGGCGCGAGGCGCCCGCCGCCGCGTCGGCGCGCTGAACGGACTGCAGGGCCCCCTCGCCTGCATGGCGCGGGCGTTGTAAACCAAGCCATGACCCTGCCGAAGAATCCCTCCCCCGATGTCGGGAAACTCGCCAAAGATCTCCGCTCCGGCCACCGCGCGGCGCTGGCGCGTGCGATCACGCTAATCGAAAGCAGGCGAAGCGATCATCAGGCCGCAGCGCGCGATCTGGTGCAGGCGCTGTTGCCGGACACCGGCAAGGCGGTCCGCGTCGGCATCACCGGCTCGCCCGGGGTGGGCAAGTCCACCACCATCGACGAACTGGGCATGTTCCTGATCGAGCGCGGCCACAAGGTCGCCGTGCTGGCCGTGGACCCCTCCTCCGCGCGCACCGGCGGCTCGATCCTCGGCGACAAGACGCGGATGGCGCGGCTGGCGAATTCGGAAGCCGCCTTCATCCGGCCCTCGCCTGCGTCGGGCACACTCGGCGGGGTCGCCGCAAAAACCCGCGAGGCGATGCTGCTGTGCGAGGCGGCCGGCTTCGACGTGGTGCTGGTGGAAACCGTCGGCATCGGCCAGTCCGAGACTGCCGTCTGCGACATGACCGATTTCTTCCTGGCCCTGATGCTGCCCGGCGCCGGCGACGAACTGCAGGGCATCAAGAAGGGCCTCGTCGAACTCGCCGACATGATCGCGATCAACAAGGCCGACGGCGACAATATCAAGCGCGCCAATCTGGCGGCGGCTGAATATCGCGGCGCCCTGCACATCCTGAGCCCCCGTTCGGAGCACTGGCATCCGCCGGTCCTGACTTACTCGGCGTTGACGGGCACGGGCATGGACGCGCTGTGGCAGAAGATCCTCGATCACCGCACCGCCATGAACGCCTCGGGCGAGTTCGCGGGCCGGCGGCGCGAGCAGCAAGTGAAATGGATGTGGTCGATGCTGGAGCAGCGGATGATGGCCCGCCTGCGCGCCGATCCCGCGATCCGCGCCAAGGTGAAGAAGACCGAGGCCGAGGTCGCCGACGGCCGCATCACGCCGGCGGTCGCCGCCGAACAGATCGCGGAGTGGCTGCGGTGAACGACAAACTTCGCATTCTCGTCACCGGCTTCGGCCCGTTTCCCGGTGCGCCCCACAATCCAACGCAGGCGCTGGTGGCGCGGCTGACGCGGCTGCGTCGTCCTGCCTTCACCGACGTCGAACTGTCCAGTCATATCTTTCCCGTGACATACAAGGCGGTCGACCGTGAATTGCCGCTGGCGCTCGCAGAACACAAGCCGCACGCGATGCTGATGTTCGGCCTGGCCGGCCGCACCAAGTTTGTGCGTATCGAAACCCGCGCCCGCAATGCCGTCACCATGTTGTGGCCCGATGCCGCGCAAACCCGCGCTCGCAAGGGCTCGATCGCCGACGGCGCCGATGCGCAAAGGTTCGGCCCGCACACCGCGAAACTGCTGCGTGCCGCTGAGGGTACCGGTCTCGACGCCCGCGCCTCGCGCGATGCCGGCAGCTATCTCTGCAATTATCTGAGCTGGCGCGCGCTTGAGGCCGTCGATGCTGACAACGGCCCCCGCCTCGCCGCCTTCGTCCATATTCCGCCGCTGGCGCGCGGCGGTGCCGTCAGGCGCAAAGGTTTTTCGCGCATCACGCTGGAAGAGCTGGTCGACGCCGGCGAAGCGATGCTGCTGGAAATGGTGAGGTTGGCACGAAGAACCTCGTAGGGTGGGCAAAGCGAAGCGTGCCCACCATTGTCTCTGCAAATTGAAATGGTGGGCACGGCGCAAGCGCGCCTTTGCCCACCCCTACGGACCGCGACCGTACCCAACATTAACCCTACCCTGAACAATCGCCGCCTTTGTTCCCGGTCTTCACCATGCTGCGCCGCATTTTCGCGATACCTATGAATTCGCGAATGCCAGAACTTGCATCGCGCGAGGGCCACCATGGACATGAACCGCCGCCATCTCATTGGAGCGTCCGCCGCCGGTATGGCAGGCGCACTAGCGATGTTGCCGGAGCCGGCGCGCGCTGCGCCGCTGACCTCGGCGCTCGGACGCGACGTGACGCAGTATGGCGTGCGTCCCGGCAGCCCCGACGATCAAACTGCGAAACTGCAACGCGCCATCGACGAAGCCGCGCGCGCGCAGGTGCCGCTGGCGCTGCCGCCGGGCGTCTATCGCACGGGCATGCTGCGCCTTTCGAACGGCACGCAACTGGTCGGCGTGCGCGGCGCGACCAAGTTCGTATTCAATGGCGGCGCCTCGATGATCCAGAGCGAAGGCGCCGACAGTATCGGCCTGACCGGCATCACCTTCGACGGCGGCGGCATTCCGTTGCCGACGCGGCGCGGTCTCGTGCATTGCCTCGGCGGGCGCGACGTCCGCATCGCCGATTGTGAAATCATCGGCAGTGGTGGCAACGGCATCTGGCTGGAACAGGTTTCCGGCGACATCTCCGGCAACATCTTCAGGAAGATCGCGACAACAGCGGTCGTATCGTTCGACGCGTTGGGCCTGATCGTATCGCGCAACACCATCACCGATACCAACGATAATGGCATCGAGATCCTGCGCACGGCGATCGGTGACGACGGCACGCTGGTGATCGACAACCGCATCGAGGACATCAAGGCCGGCCCCGGCGGCTCCGGGCAATACGGCAACGCCATCAATGCTTTCCGCGCCGGCAACGTCATCGTGCGGGGCAATCGCATCAAAAATTGCGACTACTCCGCGGTGCGCGGCAATTCGGCATCCAATATCCACATCACGGACAACAGTGTCAGCAATGTCCGCGAGGTCGCGCTCTATTCGGAATTCGCGTTCGAAGGCGCCGTGATCGCCAACAACACGGTGGATGGCGCGGCCGTCGGCGTCTCCGTCTGCAATTTCAACGAAGGCGGACGCATCGCCGTCGTGCAGGGCAACATCGTCAGAAATCTGTTGCCGAAGCGGCCGATCGGCACCGCGCCGGACGACGACGCCGGGATCGGCATCTATGTCGAGGCGGATTCTTCCGTGACCGGCAACGTGATCGAGAACGCGCCCTCGTTCGGGATCATCGCCGGCTGGGGCAAATATCTCCGCGACGTCGCCATCACAGGCAATGTGATCCGCAACGCCTTCGTCGGCGTCGGCGTGTCGGTAATGCCCGGCGCCGGCACGGCGCTGGTCAACAACAACATGATCTCGGAAACCCCGCGCGGCGCCGTGGTCGGCCTCGACCATGCCCGCACCATTACGACCGATCTGTCAGCCGAAGGCGCCCAGCGCTACGCACAGGTGGTGGTCGGAGGCAACGCGGTGCGGCGCTAGCTCGCGCCGCGCTACATCGCGTTGCGCAGCAGCGGATAGCGTTCCTTCATCGAATCGAGATCGAGCGCCGGGAACTGCATTTCGTCGAGCGCCAGCACGTCGGGTACGGAAGGCGCCTCATTCGCAACGACGAGCTGGCTCTCCAGCGCGACCAGAACGTGAGCGGGAACATCGCGCGGCGGCGGCGCTGCAACTGGTGCCGGTTTCGGCTGAAACTGTACAACCGGCTGACGGAACCCTTCATCGCGCGGCAGCGGCGTCAGCAGCAGCGGCGCCCTACGACGGCGGCCGAGCCAGGCCATATCGATCGCTGTGTTTTCAAGCGAAGCTTCGCGGCTCAACAGGTCGCGCCAGGTTTCGACGGCGGCCTTGGCTTCCTGGATGTTTTCGAGAAAATCGAGTTCGGTGTGATAGCGGCGCCAGCGCCCGGTCTCGAACAGTTCGGTAAGGTATTCCAGCCGTTGCTCGGCAAGGTTGCACCAGCGCGCAACAATGTTGCGGCCACGTGCCACGTCTGCAGGATGTGCCATAAATCAGCCCGTAAGAGAGAAACGGACGCAAGACGCAACCTGAAACGAATCAATTGGACGTGACAGGTATATTCTGTGGAAAACTTTCTGATTGTCCAGTGCGTGGAGCTACGGAGCACGCAGCAATCGAACAAACCCGCACAAATACGAAGTTATCAGCGCTGTTCACCGTCAGGCTGCACGGCAGCATGGCCGCGTTGCGAAGCGCGCCTCGATAATCTCGTTTGGAAGACACGGGGGAATATCGCGCGTCACGCAGACGAACGGAAGTCTGGCAAGCCCACACCGCGCCGCACGCGACGCGGCTGCTTCCAAAAAACCTGTGCCGAAAATGAAAGACCCGTCCGGGGGGACAACCGGACGGGTCAAGCCATATGGGGCGCTTGGGGTGGATGGGCGCTCGCGCCGAATACAGCCGATGGGGAGGGATTACCGCTCCCACATAGATAAGTCGCAGCACCCTCGCCGAACGTTCAAAACGCCGGCTGATTTTTTTAACCTTGTGTTCGGGGCGATTGCCGCAAAAATCACTGCGCAGCAGGCTGTTTCGCGGCGTTTGCGGCCGATTTGTCCGACGCCATCGATGGCGGGGAGTCATTCAGTGCCCGGCTCACGGAAGCGTTATCGGCAGACGGGTCAAGCGCCGGCGTTTTTTCTCCCGCAGGCTTGCCGGAAACCGAGGCAAGCGGAACTGCCGGCGCGGCGGTCGCCGCGGTGACCGCGGCAAAGGCGTCGGCCTGGCCTGCCCCGAACTGATCGTCGCGGCCGGGGGCGCCAAGATCGCGGGCGGTCTTCGCCAGGATCGCGCGAACATCGTTCGGCTTCAATGCAGGATTGCGCTCCAGCAACAGCGCCGCAACGCCGCTGACATAGGCGGCGGAAAACGACGTGCCCGACGTGATCTGATATTTTTCATCCGGCGCCGGCAGGAAGATATCCGCGCCTGGAGCCGATATCGCGATGTGGTTGCCCCGGTTGGACGCCGCAAACAGCTTTTCCTGCGCGTCGGTTCCGCTCACTGCAATGACGTTCGGATTGGCGGCGGGATAGAGCGGCGGCGATTTCGCACCGGCATTGCCAGCCGCAGCCACCATCAGGATGCCACGGGCTGCGGTGGCGGCGATCCCCCGCTCGATCAACGGATCCTTCGGGCCGGCAAAGCTCATATTGATGATCTGCGCGCCATGCTCGGCCGCGTAGTTCAATCCCCTCAGGATCACATAGGACGTACTCTCCGCGCCCTTCGATCCCGCGCCGAATGCGCGGATCGCAAGCAACCTCGCCTCCGGCGCGCTACCCATCAGCCTGGCATGCGCGACGATCGCGCCGGCAATGCCGGTTCCGTGGACATGCGGACCTTCACTGCTGCCGAGCGCGTCGAAACTGTCGGCGACCGAATTGGCGAGCTCGGGATGTTTGACGTCGACACCTGAATCGATCACCGCGATGGTGACGTTCATGCCGCGGACGAGCGCGTGCGCCTGCGGCAGCCGGAGCTGGGCGACGGCGTATTGCGCGGAGTCACCCCCGATCGAGGGCTTCTTCTGGTCCTGCAGGAAGTAACGGAAATTGAGCTGCACCGAACGCACGCTGCCGTCGGCCGCGAGCTCGCGGCGCACCGTGTCCACCGGCCGCCGGTCGACGATGCGGAACAGGCCGATGGTGCCGCCGAGCAGCGGGAAACTCTGCGATGAAATGCGCTCCAGGCCATGACGCCGCGCCAGCTCATCGGCCTCGGCTGTGGATAGCGCGCCGTCGATTTCGGCGACGAGCTCGTTCTGGACCACGCGCGTATTGACCGCAGCCTGCACATTGTTATTGCGCGATCCGCCATTGCCCTTCCTGGCCGAGGTGCCGTTGCCGCCGCCCGCCGACATGACCGGACGATCGAAGCATTCGCCGTCGGGACCGCGGAACGCATTCTGGCAAGCCGGATAGAGATTGGGCGAAAATCGCGCATGGGGAAGCGTCGACGGCACGCCGGCCCCCGGGCGGGTTCGCAGCGTCGAGCTCATGGTGCCGATCCGGGACGGCGGCGTCCGCGCCACTCGATCGGCGCTCACGCTCGGCCGGGCCGCGATACCGGGATTGATCCGCGGCGTCACCGTTGGATTGATGGTAGGCGTCCGCACCCCGACATTGAGATTGGGTGTGCGCATGATGCTCTGCGCATGAACCGCCGAGGCTGCGAAAGCCATCAATGGCAGAAACGCCGCCGAAAAAACCAATGCCGCGCGGCGCGTCTTCATCAGCCAATTCGGGCCATCGTGAACCATGGAACCTCGGCCTTCCCGGGGCGCCCCGACTGCCTCTTAGGGCGTTGCGACCGCGAGGCTGACGATCTTCTCGCGCTGCAGCCTGGCGAGCAGGCCGGCGGCTTCGTCCTTGCTCATCGCCTTGTTGCCGAACTGCAGCCGGAACATGCCGCCCTTGGCGCCGTCGACGATGGAAGCCTGGTAGTTGTCGAGCAACGCGGTGATGTCGGCGATCCGGGCTTCCGGCGCAAACCGCACCAGCGCACGCGTCGGCGCGGCGCTGCCTGCGAGATCGCGCGTGATGGGCGCTGCCGACGGCTCGTTCAGGCTCAGCGAGGCGGTCTGGAACGAAGCGGTCTGGTTCTTCATCAGCACGGCGCCGATCACGCCGGCCTGCAACAGCAGCGCCACGGCGCCGAGGCTCGCCGACCAGGCCAGCGTACGCGGCGACAGCCTTGCGAAAAATTCCGATACCCGGGCGGACAGGCTCACCGAAGGCGATGGCTTGCGCACGGGCTCTCCGTCGATCGCGGCAAACAGCTTCGCCATGGCGCGCGCCGAAGGCGCACCCAGGCTCTCGTTGAGACCGATCGTCTCGGCATATTCCTCGCGGATGACGGCGTATTGCCGGGCCAACTCGGGATCGCTGGCGAGCGCATCCTCGACGCGGCGTGCATCGCGCGTGCTCAAGGTGCCGGCCGCGTGGAACGGCAACAGCATCTCGATTTCGCTGGGCTCTTGATCCAGCATTTTTTTGCTCGCCGCCATCATGGCCAACCTCGCTCTATGCCGGCTGCCTTCAGCAACTCGGCCAATTTCTTGCGCGCATAAAACAGGCGCGTCTTGACGGTGTTCTCCGGAATACCGACGATTTCGGCCACCTCTTCCACGGACTTCTCGTGGTAGTAGACGAGATCGACGATCTCCCGATGCTCTGGCGAAAGCGCCGTCAGGCACTTGCGCAACGCTTCACCCGTATCCTTCTTCTGCACCACCACTTCCGGATCGTCGGACGTGTCCTCGATCGCGTTCGCGGTCTCGTCATCCAGTCCGACGTCCTTGCGGCGCCGAAGTGCCGAAAGGGCCTTGAACCGCGTGATCGCCAGGAGCCAGGTGGTAACGGCGGATCGGCCTTCGAACTTGCCGGCCTGACGCCACACATCGAGGAAAACCTCGCTAATGAGATCTTCCGCAATCTGCTCGTCCCTTACGAGCCGAAGCCCGAAACGGAACACCCGGACATGGTGCCTTCCGTAAAGCACCTGCATGGCGAGCCGGTCGCCTTGAGCGATCCGAGCGATCAGAATTTCGTCTGAAGCCGCCTGTGACGCGTTCAATGGCCGTCTCGCAAAGTTGGTCTGACGGGAGAGGCCGGCGGTTCGATGTGAAGAGTGAGATTCTTCACATTACGGCAATGTCCGGATTGCATGTGTGACCTACCCCACAGACGGCCACTACAAGGCCATTGTCCCAGCCAGAGCGACCTACTGCCCAAAATTGGTACCATAATACGGAAACACTTTCCTAAAGACGCACCACCCGGGACCTTAGCAAGGCTTCGCCGGCAGGGCAGCACCTGCTTCATGCCCAAGGCTACCGCGCACGCGGGTTCCGCACTATCGGAATCCGGCAGATTTCCGTTGCGAAACAGTGCAATGGCAGGGTTTTAACGGACCCGATTCGGCTTCAAAAGATACCAAACCTAAAGGCTTTATTCCCTAATGTTTCGTCCGGCATACTCCAATAGCGACGGGACATGAGCAGCGCGGCTTCATTGCTTCAGGGGCAAGGTTCCCACAGTACGGCCGCGCCGGTCCGGCTGCCGCTGGAAGTATTGAAGCGCCGGGCCGGCCAGCGCCGGCACATGCTGGCCGTACAGGGCGTCAGCTACACGCTGATCACCTCGGTGCTGCTGGCCTATTGCTACGCCGGTACCGTCCCGATCATCATTCCGTCGGCCTATTTCCTTTCCGGCATCGGACTGGTCTCGGTCTTTGTTGTGTTGTCGGAAGCTCATTTCAATGACCGGTTCGAAGACCACTATCTGACAATCTTCCAGGTTGCCGGCCACGTCGCGCTCCAGCTCTGTTTTCTGCTGGCGGCGCCGCAGATCGGGTTTGCCTTCCTGAGCGTGGTGTTTCTTATTTTCGGGTTCGGCGCGCTGCGAATGACCTCCCGGCAGGCGGTCACCTCCTGGACGCTCACCATGATCGGCCTGGCGCCGATCTTCCTTTTCAGCAGCACCCCGATCGGCCTGCCGATTACCACCCAGACCGAACGCGTCGCGGCCATGCTTTCCTTTGTCCTCACGATCGGTCAATGCGCGTTCGTGGGACTGTATGGCAGCACCATGCGCAAGATGCTCTACGACCGCAGCTCCGAACTCAAGGCAGCCTACAAGCGGATCGAGGAGCTTGCCGAGCTCGATGAATTGACGGGGGCGTCCAACCGGCGCTGTATCATGCGAATGCTGGAGGAGGAGATCGCCCGCGCGACCCGCAGCGGATCGCCCTGCTCCATCGCGCTGATCGACCTCGACTACTTCAAGCGCATCAACGACGCCTACGGCCATCCGACCGGCGACGAGGTGTTGCGGACATTCTCGATCACCATGTTCGCCAACATCCGCAGCGTCGACCGGTTCGGCCGTTACGGCGGCGAGGAATTCCTGCTGGTGCTGCCCGACATGGACGCCGGTCAGGCCATGCGGGCGCTCGACCGGTCGCGCGCCATTATTGCCGAGCTCGACTGGAGCGCGTTCTCGCCCGGCATGCAGGTGACGATGTCGGCAGGCGTTGCAACGCTGAATTCGAACGAGACGTCAGACACATTTCTCGCGCGCGCCGACAGCGCGCTTTATGCAGCCAAGGCGCAGGGACGCAACCGCATTACCCGCGCCTGATCCGACATATTTCAGCTCCGACGGCGGAGAAGCCGCCGCCGGTTTTTTGCTCCAGGACAGAGTCATGATTTCGAAAGCCGCCAAGTCTTCCTCTCCCGGATCTCCCTCTCCCGGAAACCTGCTCGACGAGCTGCAGTCTACCCTTGCGCACGGTACCGTCGCTCGCCGGGTAGAGACCCTGCGCCGGGTAACCGATCTCTTCATCAACGGAGCGGTGGACTATTCGGACGAGCAGATCGGGCTGTTCGACGACGTCTTCCAGTGTCTGATCGATCACATCGAAACCTCGGCCAAGATGCTCTTGGCAAACCGTCTCGCCCCGATCGACACCGCCCCGCCGCTCACCATCCGCGCGCTTGCTTTCGATGATGTCATCGAGGTGGCAGGTCCGGTGCTGTCGCAATCGATGCGGCTCGACGACAAGACCCTGATCGAGAATGCGCGCAGCAAGAGCCAGGCGCATCTGATGGCGATTTCGACCCGCAGGACCCTGAGCGGCGCGGTCACCGACGTGCTGGTCCAGCGCGGCAACGATGACGTGATCCAGTCTACCGTGAACAATCCGGGCGCGGAGTTCACCGAACGCGGCTTTACCCGCCTCGTCAGCCGCGCCGAAGGCGACGACAATCTCACGACCTGCATCGGCCTGCGTCCGTCCGTGCCGCGGCATCTCTATCTGAAACTGCTCGCCAAGGCCTCCGACACGGTGCGGCAGCGGCTGGAGGCCGCCAACCCGCAGCAGGCGGCCGAGGTGCCGAGCGTGGTCAAGGAAGCAACGCGGCGCGCGCGCTCGGCGACCTCGACGATCACCAGGAACACCGAGATTGCGCACGCGCTGGTCAAGTCGCTGTACGAGGACGGCCGGCTCGACGAACCTCAGGTGGCGTCGTTTGCCAAGGCCGGCAAGTTCGACGAGGCCAATGCGTCGATCGCAGCGCTCGCCAACGTGCCGGTGGCGATCGCCGAGAACATGATGATCGAAACCCGGGCCGAAGGCGTGATGATTTTGGCGAAGGTCGCGGGGCTGTCGTGGTCGACGGTCAGGACCATCATCAGGATGCGCGACGAGCTGTCCGGCACGGAGCCGACCGATCTTGCCGCCTGCCAGGACACCTATGAGCGGTTGCGGCCGTCGACGGCGCAGCAGGTGCTGCGCTTCCACCGCATGCAGCAGAATGCGCCCGGGACGTGAATTCAGCTTTCGTAGCCCGGATGGAGCGCAGCGCAATCCGGGACGCTTTCATGAGCGGCGAGACTCCCGGATTTCGCTTCGCTCCATCCGGGCTACTCTAGTACTTCAGCAGCTTCGCTCCGGCGAGCGCGCCGATCGCCGTCACCAGCGCGGTCGCGATCGTGTACCAGGCCGCCACGAACAGCGGTGAATCGTCCGTGCAATGCGAGGCGTAGAGCGTCGCCGCCAATCCCGCCGACAACAGTCCCGCGATGGCGCCGGCGACCGCCGGCCGCGCCGGCGCGCCGTGGCGCAGGCCGATCAGCGCACCAGCCAGCAGCGGCAGCGACATCAGCGGGATCGCCGTCAGGCACATCCACGAATTCTTGCCGACCAGCCGCGTCATCATCGGAAGCCGCTGCGGCATCATCATCTCGCCACCGATCGCCGCGCTCAAAATCCCCACCGGCGCCAGCAGCAGCCAGCCAAATCCGCGCAGCGACGCCTCGGGCCGCGACAAATGCAGGCTGACGGCAATTGCCGCGATCGCCAGCGCCAGCGTCACAGCGAATTTCAGGTCGAAGAACGGGTTGCGCATCGCAACCATCACGTCGGGCCTGATGCCGAGTTCGGTAAAGAACATCAGGAGCGAGACCGGCGCCGCGGCCAAAAGCGCCAGCATCAGCGAAAAGCCGACGGGCCGCGCCCGGTGCGCATTGTCGGCAGCCAGCGTTCGAATGAGCTGATCGGTATCCATTCTCACTGTTCCCGTAGCTTCGCGGTCAGGCTGGCCAGCCCCCGGTGCAGCGCCACCCGCACCGCCCCCTCGCTCATCGAAAATTTCGTGGCCGTATCCTTGATCGAGGCGCTGTCGACCGCGATCGACTGCAAGACGTCGCGCTGCCGCGCTGGCAGCGTCTGAAGCTGGGCGGCAACCTCGCTCGCCGACGCCGTCTCGGCCGGCGCCTCGCCCGGCAGCGTCTCGGCGAAATCGTCGATATCGACGAAAATGCGCCGGCCGCGGCGGCGCAACGCATCGATCAGCTTGTTGCGGGCGATCGCAAACAGCCATGGGGCAAACGGGGCGGTGACGTCCCAGGTGTGCCGCTTCAGATGGACCGCCAGCAAGATGTCCTGCACGATGTCCTCGGATTGATCGACCGGTTGCCCTGCCCGAGCCAGCCCACGGCGCGCCGCGGCCCGGAGCACCGGCGTGACGGCCTTGAGCAGGCGGTGATACGCCGCACTGTCGCCTGCAATGGCCGACCGCATCAGGCCGGTCCATTCGTCATCCCGTTCGCGCAAGAGCGCTCCTACCCTGCAATTCGGTCGATCTTTCAATTTGTTACGTCAGGACGATTCGATCACGAAGTCGTGAGCGAAGACCCCGGCGCACCCGCTGGCGGCCTCCTGTCCAGGAATCGGGACGGCCGGCTGCGCGGATGGCAGGCTCATAACATTGATTGCGCGGGCTCGCATCCGAGGCAGGCCCGACACACGCCCGCTGCAACACCATTGCCCAGCTTTTGCCCAGTGTTGCCCGAAGATTCCCTTTTTCCGCCGTGCTGTGGACACGCGGCGGGGTCTTTTTTCGCGGTTGGGCGGCGGCCAATGGGGAGATTTCTACATGACGATCAAAGCCAGCGCGCGGTCGGCCCTGATTCTCGCAGCAGGACTTTTGGTAAGTTTCGCAGGACCACCGCCGGCGATGGCCGCCGGCACGGATGCGGATACCGCCACGGTCTCGAAGCCGGAGAGTGCGACGTCCGACAAGTCCGCCAAGCAGGATTCGCGTTCCGTGAAGAAACGCTATGTCCATCGCAAACATACGCGCGCGGCATCGAAATCCGACGAGGGCAAGAAAGCCGACGAGAGCAAGAAAGCCGATGAAAAGCGGGTCGCTGACGCCAGTGGCCCTACCCCGCCCGCGATGCCGGAATGGCTCGCCAACGCCAATGCGCAAATGACTGCAACCGATGCGGCCCCCGATAGCGCCAAGGGGATGTCGGCGGCAATGTCGGAGAAAGCCAACACGGTCCTGCAGGCGGCGGCAGACAAGCCAGCCGAGGCGGAAGCGCCGGCCGATACCGCCGTGGTTCCCCCCGACCAGCTCAACGACGTCGATCGGGCGCTGCAAGAGGAGACCCCCGCCACACAGACGGTTGCGATGGCCTCGGCCAAACCCGCAGCGGAGGGCGCTGCTCAGGCCGCGAACAACGAAAGTTCCACCTTGGACAAGACTTCGCTGATCGGAAAGATCTTTATCGCCTTTGGCGCCCTGCTGACGATGGCGTCGGCCGCACGGATGTTCATGGCGTAGCGGGACGCGACAGCCGCCTCATCCGCTTGTCCCACTTGAAGCCCACCCCGGCAGCGGGCACATTGCCCGCAAATCGGTACCCGGGGTGGATCATGGCGACGTTCGAATACATCATTGTCGAGAGCAAGGGCGCGGTCGGCATCATTACGCTGAACCGGCCGAAAATGCTCAACGCGCTGTCGTTCGGCGTGTTTCGCGAGATTGCCGCTGCCGTCGACGACCTCGAGGCCGACGACAAGATCGGCTGCATCCTGCTCACCGGCAGCGAAAAAGCGTTCGCCGCCGGCGCCGACATCAAGGAGATGCAGCCGAAAAGCTTCATCGACATGTTCTCCAGCGATTTCGCCGCCATCGGCGGCGACCGCGTCGCCAATTGCCGCAAACCGACGATCGCGGCCGTCAGCGGCTATGCGCTCGGCGGCGGCTGCGAGCTCGCCATGATGTGCGACATCATCATCGCCTCGGACACCGCGAAATTCGGCCAGCCGGAAATCACGCTCGGCACCATCCCGGGCATCGGCGGCACCCAGCGGCTGACACGCGCGATCGGCAAATCCAAGGCGATGGATCTCTGCCTCACCGGACGCATGATGGATGCGGCGGAAGCCGAGCGCTCCGGCCTCGTCAGCCGCGTCGTGTCCGCGGACAAGTTGATGGAAGAGGCGCTCTCGGCTGCAGAAAAGATCGCCTCGATGTCACGTCCGGCGGCGGCGATGGCCAAGGAGGCCATCAACCGCGCGTTCGAGACGCCGCTGTCGGAAGGCATGAATGTCGAGCGCAATTTGTTCCACTCGACCTTTGCGCTGGAAGATCGCTCCGAAGGCATGGCGGCGTTCATCGAGAAGCGCAAGCCGGTGAACAAGAACAGGTAGGGCTTGCTCGAACTTGTAGGGTGGGCAAAGGCGCACTTGCGCCGTGCCCACCATTCCAGCGTTCGGTGCAAGCGATGGTGGGCACGCTACGCTTTGCCCACCCTACGGCACCTCCTACAAACCCCCACTCCGCGCCAGCGCCGCGTTGACCAGCGCGCGATAGGCGCGCTCTGCGAACGTTGTCGGGCGATCGAGACCCAACCGCGCCAGGCATTCGCGGTTCGAGGCGTCCGGCGGCTGCCTCATCCCCTGCCACAGCAACCCGGGCAAAAGCAGCGGCGTCCGCTGCGCTTCCCGCAGCAACTGCAGCGCCGGGATCAGCCGTTGCTCGACCTCGTCAAAATCGCTACCGAACGGAAATGACGGCAGCAGCCCCGTATCGCGCGCAGGTTTTAAGGCTTGCGCGATCCGCTCCGGAAAGTTCTCGCGGTGGCTGCGCGGAATTTCATACTCCTTCGGCAGCTTGCCGGCATCCTTGGCAATCCCGGCCAGTTCATCCTGAAAACGGGAATCCGTGACCGCCAGCATCGCGGCGATGGTCTCGGCGTCCGATTTGCCCCTGACGTCGGCAACGCCGTATTCGGTGACGAACACGTCGCGCAGATGCCGCGGGATGGTCTGGTGCCCATAATTCCAGCGAATGTTGGAAAGCGTTTTACGACCCGCCTGCCGTGTCGATTCCAGCGCGAGGACCGAGCGCGCACCCTGCAGCGCGAATGCCTGAGCGACAAAATTGTACTGGCCGCCGACGCCACTCACGACCTGGCCGTCTTCGAGGCCGTCCGAAATCGCGGCTCCCATCAGCGTCGCCATCATCGCGGTGTTGATGAAGCGCGCATCGACACGCGCCCGGCGCTTGGCATCCTCGTCGCCATAGAGCTGGTTGGTGAAGGATACCGGCATCATCTGGATGCGCGCGAGTTGCTCGGCCGGCATTTCGCGCAACGCGCGATAGAACGATTTGGGTCCTAAGAAAAACGCGCCGTGCAGTGTCACGCCATCGACCTCGCGCTTGAGGATACCGGCGTCGATCAAGCCGAGAAACGCCTCGATCAGCATTTCGCTGACCCCATAAAGCCCTTTCGTGAACGGTGCGCTCTCCGCGGGTACCGCTCCCGGTGCAAGCCGCTTCATGATGGCGTGGAACTGCGCGTTATCGCGATGCCGGACAATCAACCCGTGCGCCAGTGCATCGCCGACCTGCCCGATGCCGATCTGCAAGGTGCCGCCGTCAGGCACGAGGCTGGCTGCATGAAGCCCGATCGCATATTTGGCGTCACTGACCGGCTCGGCGGGCGGGGCGAACAGCGGAAAATCCGTCTCGGGGCTGTCGAGAACAGCGGAAAACTCATCCGCCGGTAAATTGCCCGGACCCGGCATGAACGGCAGCTCTGAATTGACCTGGCCGATGAGCTTGAACGATGCGCGGCCTTGCTCGCGGGCGCGCAGGATGTCGAGCGTGGTGTCGGTGTTGCAGCTCAGGCTGTAGCGCGTCACGCCATCGACCACACGTTTCGCGACCAGTTGCGTGACGACGTTCAGCCCGCGCGTCAGCAAATAGGAGGACGCGTGGGTATAGTTTGCCGAAATGTAATGTTGCTGCGCGTACGGCACCTGCAGCCATTTGCCGGCCAGGAAGAAAAACTCGATCACACTGATGTTCGGAGGCAGTTCGCCCCGGTGCAACGCGCTTGCATATGTCAGGTCGGGATAGCCGCCGAACAGCCGGTCGATCACCGGCCCGATAAAGCGCCGTTCAAGCAGGCTTGAGGGCCTGGGCTTTTCCAGCGTCAGCGCGGAAAAAAAGGTCAGGTTGATCGAACGGTCGGCAGCGGCGCGTGCGTACAGCGCGTTGATGACGTGGTTGGCTTTTCCGAGCCCGAGCGGCAACCCGACCACGAGGTTGGTTCCGACATCGCGGACGATATCCTCCGCGATCGCTTCGGGATCGGCAAACAACTTCGGCATCGCATACGGACCCGGGCATAGCTGAACAGCCAACCGCCCTGGAATCGGACGCCAGCCACGCAAGAGCCTATAGTGCATTTGCCGCCGACATTCGTCTGTGACGAACCTGCAACAGCCAAGCACTGATTTCACGGAATTGATGTACTGATGTCGCGCGGCGGTTTGCCTGTGGCGGCGACGCCCCCTAAACAGGTAGACGTGTCGGGTCGTCGGCGGGAGCGGACGTCCAACGCGTGATCCGGAAAGTCGGCGGCGGTTCTCCGCGAAGATCATGCATAAACAGGAAGATGGAGCGGGATGACTCGAACAAGAGTCATCACGCTTTCGTGTTGGTTACAGGATCAGATGACTTGGCGTACGGCTAACGTTGGAAGGCACGTGCTTCGATCGGGCATTTGCCTTGGGAGTTACCTTGGGATTTACCTTGGGGTGGTGAGCTGCGTCGTGTTTGCTGCGCCCGCGGCGCATGGCGAAAACCTCCCGGAGGCGCTGGCCAAGGCCTACCAGACCAATCCCGCGCTCAATGCCGAACGGGCGCGCCAGCGTGCCACCGACGAGAATGTGCCGCAGGCGCTTGCGGGCTACCGGCCGCAGATCATAGCTGGCCTCTCCGCCGGCCTTCAGTCAGTACGGAACCTGCTGCCCGACAACACCATCCAGTCCGCAAACTTGAAGCCCTGGACCGTCGGCGTCACCGTGACGCAGACGCTGTTCAACGGCTTCAAGACAGCCAACAGCGTGCGCGCGGCCGAACTCCAGGTGCAAGCCGGCCGCGAAGCCCTGCGCAACGTCGGCCAGGGCGTGCTGCTCGACGCGGTCACCGTCTATACCAACGTGCTCGCCAACCAATCGCTGGTCGAAGCGCAGCGCGCCAACGTGGCGTTCCTGCAGGAAACGCTCGGCATCACCCAGAAGCGTCTCAATGCCGGCGACGTCACGCCCACCGATGCCGCGCAGGCCGAGGCGCGCCTGAGCCGGGGCCGCGCCGATCTGAATGCCGCCGAGGTCAATCTCGCCATCAGCCAGGCGACCTATGCCCAGGTGATCGGCAACGCGCCCAACTCGCTCCGCTCCGCCGAAACCGTGGACCGCCTGCTGCCGCGCAGCCGCGATGACGCCACCGGCCTCGCCTTCCGGGAGCACCCGGCGGTGATGGCGGCGAGCTTCGACTTTGACGTCGCCACGACTTCGATCCGCGTCGCCGAAAGCAGCCTGATGCCGACGATCACGCTGCAAGGCAGCGCCAGCCGCAGCAAGCAGTCGGATCCCACCCTCGGCACCTTCGGGACCGACCAGGCTTCGATCACCGGCCAGCTCACGCAACCGATCTACGACGGCGGCATGGCCGCCTCGCAGACTAGGCAGGCCAAGGAAATCGCGGCCCACAGCCGGCAGGTGCTGGATCAATTCCGCAACCAGGCCCGGACTGCGGCGGTCGGCGCATGGGTCGCCAATGAAGGCGCCAAGATTGCAGTCACCGCATCCGAATCCGAAGTGCGCGCCGCCACCGTCGCCCTCCAGGGCGTACAGCGGGAGGCGGCCGGCGGACAGCGTACCACCGTCGACGTCCTGAACGCGCAACAGGACCTGATATTGGCCAAGGCCCGGCTGATCGGCGCGCAGCGCGACCGCGTGATCGCCTCCTATACCCTGCTCAGCGCGATCGGCCGGCTCGACGTCAAGAACCTCGGCCTCGATACGCCGGACTATCTGCCGGAAGTGCACTACCATCAGGTGCGCGATGCCTGGCACGGCCTGCGGACGCCATCAGGGCAGTAAGTTTTATTTTCTCCCGGTGTTAACCGGGCGCTGATTATGTCTGGTATTTTCAGTCGCCAGCTATTCGCGTTGGCCTAAAACTCGGCCCGTTTCCGTTCCCCGTTTTGATCGATCGATTTTGCGAGGCCTCGTGGTTGCAAACATTCTGCGCTGGTCGGCCAACGGCTTGTTGGTCCTCCTCCTGGCCGTAGTCCTTCTGATCACCTCATTTCGCATGGCGGCGTCGATACGCGAGACCGGCGTGCGCGCTCAACTGGCGCCAAAGACCGGCCACCTGGTGCCGACGCGTTCAGGCCGCGTTTTCGTGCAGGAGAAGGGTCCGGAGGGCGGCGTTCCCGTGGTGCTGTTTCACGGCACGGCGGCTTGGAGCGAGCTGTGGCGACACACCAGCGACGCGCTGGCCGCGGCAGGCTTTCATGTGATCGCCCTCGATCTCCCGCCGTTTGGATTCTCGGACCGTCCCGGCAGTTATACGCGGCAGGACCAGGCCGCCAGGATCAACGATGTGCTTGATGCACTGAAAGCTGAGCCCGCCATCATAGTCGGTCACTCCTTCGGCGCTGGTGCGGCGACCGAACTCGCGATGCGATATCCGGAGCGGGCGCGCGCATTGGTGCTGGTCGATGCGGCGCTCGGATTGACGGCTGCGCCATCGGACGCGCCTTGGGTGGTTCGGCCGCAATGGATTCGCGAAATCCTGGTGTCGCTGACCATCACCAATCCCGTGGCAACGCAAATGCTGCTGCAATCAATGATCGCGAAAAAAGAGCGCGCGTCGCCGGAATATGTCGCGATCCTGCAAAGGCCGCTGGCGCAGCGCGGCAGCACGAGCGATATCGCCGACTGGCTGTATTATTTCCTCGGCTCCGACACACACGCCGCGAGCGCGGACCGCAATGCCTATGCGAAGCTGGAAGTCCCCGTCGCGATCCTGTGGGGCGACAAGGATACGATCACCCCGGTTGAGCAAGCTCTCGATCTGCGAACGCTGCTGTCGCCCGATACGGGCCTGACATTGCTGCCCGGGCTCGGTCACATTCCGCAGATCGAGGACCCCGGCATGTTCAACGATGCGCTGCTCAAGACACTTGGAAAACTCTAGACTGGGCAGAGATTCGACAAGTCTTACAGACCGCGGCCGGAGACATCATGGACATCATCAGATTGTGCGCCTGGGGCTATGCCGCCCTGCTCGGCTTCGTGATCCTCACCGGCTACATCCCGGCCTTCATCGACGCCAATGACATGATCTTCGGCCTGTTTCGCCGCACCTGGTACGCCGACGGACTGCATCTCGTCTCGGCGCTGTGGGCGGCTGCGGCGGCGATGACCTCGCGCCGCGCCTCGGAATTGTTCTTTCAATTGTTCGGCGTGTTCTACTTTGCCGACGGCGTGCTCGGCCTGCTCACCGGCAGCGGCTATCTCGACTTCGGGATCCTGATCAACGGCGTGCTCAACCTGCCGCTCTCGACGCGGTTTTTCGCCAATGCGCCGCATCTCGGCCTCGGCGGCGTGGCGATCCTGATCGGCTATGGGCTCGCGCCGCGGACGCGGACCACCGTCCATGCTTAAATCGCTGCGGCGGATCCTGGCTGTCTTCGCGATCCTGATCACGCTGTCGGTGCTCATGCCGCTCGCCTATATCGAGGGGGCGTGCCGCCCCTCTTCCGGCGCCGCAGCGGCCAGTGCGCCGGCCGTCACCCTGCCCGCGATCGACGAGCCGGGCTATCGGCGCAAACTGAACAACACCTTCTTCACCTTTCCCGAATGGTACATCGTCTATTCCTTTGAAGATTTCGGCCGCTTCCTCGATCGCTCCAGCGAAAGCCACTTCAACTATCTCGGCCATATTTTCGGGTTCTGGCAGAGCTTCTGCACCATCAACCGCACCGTGCCCGCGACGGGAGAATCGCTGACCGAAGTAAAGACGATGATCTACATCATCGGCGTCAGCTATTCCGTCGAATACGCCGTCAAGGGATTCTATGAGAATACCATCGGCCGTGCGTTCGAATGGATCAGGGGCGAGGAGCGTACCCCGCACGACGAATTCGGCCGCGCCGTGCTGCAGGATTATGCCGCCTTCCTCTACACCATCCCCTGGTACAAATATCCGTTTCGCGAAAAGCTCGACGGCCTGATGGCGATCTCGGCGCCGACGCCGAGCAAGTTGCGCACCTGGGAACGCGACTTCGCGCTCGGCGCGGAATATTTCGTCAAGATCGGCTATGCCTCGCTGATCCAGAAGGCGCTCGACGCCGGTGGTGACAACGAGCCGCGCGACATCATGTTCGCGGTCGCGACACTGCCGCCTGACGTGTTGGCGAAAGAACAGCGCATCAAGCCGGTCCGCGCGTTGACGCCGCAATGGCAACTGGTGCAGACGCCGCGCTACAAGGCCTTCACCGAGATCCTGCAGAGCCTGCTGGACCAGGGATTTGGCCTTGCGGAAATCGCGGGCAATCACGACATCTTCATCACGGTGATTGCGCCCGATGCTGCAAAACTCGATATCAAGGGCACGACGGAGCTGTTTTCGCTGGAGTTGGATGCCCGGCCCGGGTTTCGCAGGGCTGGCCTGAAGGCCCGGATCGACCGCCTCGTGGATATCAACCGCGAGCTCAAGGCCAGGGGCTCGAGCATTGAGCACTTCTATGACTACTGACGGGCGTCAACGTAGAGCTTGGCGGTGGAGCCGGATCGCCGGTGCGGTTACCCTCGTCATCTGCGGCTGGCTCGCTGTGGTCGTTGCGCTGACCTTCGGCTCGGCCCCCGGCAAGTCGATGGCCGTCATCGGTCCGCCGTCACAGGTGCTGGCAGCCATCGCCAAGGCCAATGGGAGCATCCTCGCCTCGAACGACTACGTCACCATTGCCCGGTCCGACGACGCCGGCTTCGTCGCTCGCCTCTACGCGGCGGGCGCGCTACTGGTACTGGACGCGGAACAAGCCGGCGGCTGCAGCGGCCTACCGCCATCGCTCGCGGCGTCGTCATTGCGAGCGAAGCGAAGCAATCCGTCGTTGGGCTAGGCAAGATCTGGATTGCTTCGTCGCTTCGCTCCCTTGCGCAAACGCTTCGCGTTTGTCGCAGGCAATGACGGGAGCAGGCCCTATGACGCGTACTTCTGATAGAACGTATTCGTGAACAATTCCGCCGGATCATACTTCCGCTTCGCCGCGAAGAAGTCGTTGATCTGCGGATATGACCGCTGCAACTGGTCGCGCGAATAATAGAGCTGGTAGGGCAGGAAAAACCGGCCCTTATGCGCGATGGTGAGGTCGATCAGTTCCTCCGTCGCTTTCTTCATTCGCCGATTGCCCTCATCATCGGTGGTCTGGTTGATGTAGAGCACCAGCGAGAACGCCGGTTCGGGCGAATAGGTCAGGAAATTGTTCTCCTGATGCACGACCCGCACCGACGCGTTCAACAGATTGGTCTTGTTGTCGGTCAGCACCTTGCGCATGCCGTCGACAAACGAGACGAACTGGCTGCGCGGGATGAAATATTCGTGCAGGATGTCGGTGTCGTCGGGCAGCGCGTTGCGCAGGTACGGCACGGAATCGTGCATCGGGTCGTTGCGGTTGACGAGACAGGCCTCCGCCGATCCGATCGCCTGCGCCCGCGTCACCGTACAGGTTTCCATCCGGTGCTCGATGTGCTTTTCCGACAACCATTTCATTTCCTGAAACAGCGGGCCCTGCTTGGACAGGTTGATGGTGAGCCGCCGCAGCTTGGTGCCTGAGACCTCGCCGAGCGGTTCGCGTTTGAAATCGGTGCCGTCCACCTTGGTGTAGGTGTAGAGCAGCAATTCCTTCAGGAACGAGCTCGGCGCGGTCGAGAGGTGGCCATACATCAGGCCGATATTGCCGTCCTTCTCGATCTCGCCGGCGAACAGCGCGGGGAATTCCTTGTAGTCCATCATGCGACGCCCGGTCTGGTAGACCAGGTTATCGGCAATATCGAGTTCGGCCTCGACGATGACGCCGAACAGGCCGTAGCCGCCGACCACGAGATTGAACAGATCCGGATTCTCTGTCGCCGACACCGTGCGCAGCGATCCATCAGCCAGCATCACCTTCATCGACTTGATCGACTTCGCGAGCGCGCCGGCCTGATGGTCCATGCCATGGGCATTGACCGAGATCGAGCCGCCGACGGTGAAAATGTCGGTCGACTGCATCGCGCGAACCGCAAAGCGCGGATGCAGCGCGTTCTGGATGTCATGCCAGGTCGCCCCCGGCTGCACCGTGACCGATCGCGAACTCTCGTTGAGCACGATCTTGTTGAAGCCACGCATGTCGAGCACGATGCCGCCCTTGCGGAAGGCGTGCCCGCCCATGCTGTGACGCACGCCGGCGGTCGTCACCGAGAGCTTGTTGTCGCGCGCAAAGGCCAGTGTCTTCGCGATATCTTCGACGCTGCGCACCTCGACCATGCCGTAGATTTCGGTCTTGTTGAGGCAGCTCGCATCATTGATGCTGCCGCCAAGCTGCGACCATTTCAGGTCCTTGAGCGGCGCAATCGCCTTGATCCGCTCCAGATCGATTTTCGCCTGCTCGCCGCCGAAAGCCGGCCCGCAATCCTTTTCCCCGGAGGGATCGGCCGCCAGCGCCTGAAGCTTGCGATAGCTGTAGACGCCTAGCAACACGACGACCACGGCAGCGACTGACGCGCCGGTTTTGAACTTTTGTGAAAATTTTCGCATGAACTGATTCCAGGAGATGGGAGATATTCCGGGCGGGCGGATGATTAGTCAAATCGGAGCGCCTTCCGGTTCGATAGACCGGCTGCGTTACCGAACAGATAACTCAATGCAGCCAGACGGCGAGCGCCCTTCCCGCACCTCACTTCTACCGATAATCTGCTGATCGCACCGCAGGCGAAGCAACGCCCGGCGCCGAGGAGGAGCGCTGAAGTCGATGGGCACGACGCCCTGTCCGCACACCAACAATCAACAACATTATCCGGGGAGAACACCAATGCTGACGCGACGCAGTATGATGCTTGCCTCCATCGCCGCCGGAGTGCTCATGAACAACAGAACCGCCTCCGCCAAAGCGGCCCAGCCAGCGACGCCGGTGAATTTCGACGTGCCCGCAGGCGCCTGCGACTGCCACACCCATATCCATCCGGACCCCGAGAAATTCCCGTTCTTCTCGGGCCGCGTCTATACGCCCGAACTGGCCTCTCCGGAGGAGATGACCGCCCTGCACAAGGCGCTGCGCATGGAGCGCGTGGTGATCGTCACGCCCTCGATCTACGGCACCGACAACTCGGCCACGCTGTTCGGCATGGCGGCGCGGGGACCGACCGCGCGCGGGGTTGCCGTGATCGACGACAAGACCTCGGAGAGCGATCTCGACCTGATGGGCAAGGCCGGCATTCGCGGCGTCCGCCTCAATCTCGCAACCGGCGGCGTCAATGATCTGAGTGTCGCCAGGCCACGCTTCACGACCGCCGTCGAGCGCATGAAGGCGCGTGGCTGGCATGTGCAGCTCTATACCAATCTGGCGATGATCACCGCGATCAAGGATCTGGTCATGACCTCGCCGGTGCCGGTCGTGTTCGATCATTTCGGCGGCGCACAGGCGGCCCTCGGCGTCGAGCAGCCCGGCTTTGCCGATCTCGTGGATCTCGTCAAATCGGGCAAGGCCCATGTGAAGATTTCCGGCGCCTACCGCGCCTCGAAGCTCGGGCCCGACTATGCCGATTGCATTCCGCTCGCGCAGTCGCTGATCGCGGCCAACCCCGACCGCATCGTCTGGGGCACAGACTGGCCGCACCCGAACTCGGTCACGCCTGCCGACAAGAAGATCACCGACGTCACGCCGCTGTTCCAGATCGACGACGGACGGCTGTTGAACCAGCTTCCGGTGTGGGCGCCAGACGCGGCGATCCGCAAGAAGATCCTGGTCGACAATCCGGCGCAGCTTTACGGGTTCTGAAGCCCGGCGCTCGACATCGCGGCCCGCTCAAATGCGAGCGGGCCGCGGTCGTAGGTTCGCAACCAGCCGCCGGCCTTGCGCAGGCCGCCGAACGGGAACAGGTGAAATCCCACAATCGGCGCCGTCGCGGCCGGAGGCGCGCAGCGCAATCCCCTGACGACGTCGTCCGGCCCGGTATCCGTCAGCAGGCGGCCGAACCGACCGATCTGGGCCCGCAGCGCGCGCATGGAATTGCCGATGCCGCAGCGGAGCGCGAATTTTGTCAATGTCGCCGGCGTCGCAGGCCCGGCAAGGCCGACGATGACAGGCAGATCGATGCCGGCGCGATCCATTTCAGCAATCCATTGCAGGATCGGAGCGCTCTCGAAGCAGAATTGCGTGACGACGTCCACGCGCGCGCCTGTCCGCCGTCCCCAATCGCGCCAAGCTTTAAGCCCGTTCAGCGCGTCCGGCAGTTCGAGGAACGGATGGCCTTCGGGATGCCCCGCCACGCTGACGGCCGTGATCCCGTGCGCCTCTATTGATCCGCTCGCACAGACATCGAGTGTCGACTTGAATGGCCCCCTTGCGGCGGCGACGTCGCCCGCGATCAGGACAATGCGCGTGACGTCAGCCTCGCCCCGCGCCCGCGCCAGGAAATCGTCGAGCGCATCGCGCGAGGCCATTTCGCGCGCCGCGATATGGAGCACCGGATTGTAGCCGGCGCGGCGCAGCGCCGTAGCTGTTTCGACATTGTGGCGATAATGGTCGCCGGGCAGGAACGTGATGGTGACGTCGATGCCTGCAGCGAAATGGTCACGCAGTTCCGCGATCTGATGCCCGCGCGAGGAGATTTCGACTGATGCCGACGACAGCAACGTGGCCAGCCTGGGAGATGACTGATCGGAGACGGTCACGGGCGCCTCCCAAGATCATGCCGGCGCGCGGCGGCGCGAGATCACGTAGGTTTCATCGTTGAACCACAGGCCGCCATGCTTCTTCAGCACGCGGTCGGTGGCTTCGAGGTAGCGGCCGCCGCGGACCACCTCCGACAACCTGTTGTCCTCGATCTGCGCCACGTAGATCGCGGCGTTCCAGGCCGCGAACAGCGTCGACGTCCCGATCGGTCCGCTGACTTCGTCCGGGAGCGTGTGCATGCGATAGCGGAAGATCGAGCGCGCGTCGGAGGATGCGTTGAAATTGTAATGCCGCGCGGCCGCGCCAAGCTCGTGCTTGACCTGGCGCAGGATGGCGTAGCGGTCGGTCTTGAAGGGATCATCGCCCGGCCAGACCTGGTCGATGATCTCGATGCCGGGATCCCTGCCGTGCGAATGGATGCCGATCAGCCGCCCGCCCGGCCGCAGCGACTTGACCAGCGGCGTCACCACCTTCGACGCCTTGAACTCGACGCTCGCCCGCGCCCGGTAGGGTTGCGAGGCAATGACCAGATCGTAGTCCGCCATCACCCGCCCCGGCCGCGGCATGATCGGGTCGAGCAGGAACGAATGATCCTCGCGCCGCAGCGTCAGGATGACCGGGCGCTGGTACACCGGATTGCCGGTGGTCGGGCTGATCCCCGCCCGCCAGTTCTCGGCGAGGAAGCCTTCGAGTTCGCCGATCTGCTCGGCGAAGCCGTGCGCGGTGTTGCCGGTCAGCGTGACGTCCTTCCAGATCAGGCCTTGCGCAGATGTCACCGAGCGCGGCGTCAGCCATGGCGCCTCGGCGTAGTAGAGATTGGTCACGACCAGCACGGTCGCGGGATGCTCGAACAGGCGGTCCGCCATCTTCTCCAACATCAGGCGGACGTCTTCGTAGCTGATCTCCTTCGCCACGACATAGAGCGGCATCGTGGGGAAGCGCGCATGCACCGCCCGCATCACCCGCGACAGCACGGTGCCGTCGCCGACGCCGGCATCGAAGATGCGAAGCGCCGGCGGCGCCGGCTGCAGGTTGCCGAGCTCGAGCGAGATACGATTCCCAACCTCGGTCTTCTCGCTGCAGGTCGAGACGAACAGCAGGTATTTTTGGCGATTGTCGAAGAACCGGAAGCCCGGCGGCGCGACGGCGTTGGCGGCGGCCGTGCCGTTCAGCGGTTTGGCTGAAGGCGACGGCTGGCCTTCCGCTGCGGTCGAAGCGGGCCGGTGTTCGGCGAGATACGCGCGGACCTTGTCGAGCGTGCCGGTCGTGATCCGGGCGCCGTCGCGCAGCCGCGACACCAGCTTGCCGTCGTTGACCACCAGCCGTCCGAAGGTGGACTCCGCCGTCTGCGTCTCGCGACAGAAGGCTCGGATTTCTCCGAGAATCTGCTCGGCCGTCGGCGCCGATTTCGCCGGCTGCGCGTGGCCGTTCTGCCCGCCGTTCGATCCCTGGCTTTCCTCGATCCGCATGGTGTTCTCCCGCGGTTGTCCCCTGCCGACATCTGGGGACGGCCACCGGATTGCGTCAACCACAAACCGAGTGGGCAGGAAACATGGGCATGTGCCCACAGCGCATCTACCGCGCCCGGCGCGAGAACACCGAGATCAGCACCGGCAGCGTCACCAGGATCACGATCGGCGCCAGCATCATGCCGGTGACGACCACGATCGCCAGTGGCTTTTGCACCTGCGAACCGATCCCCTCCGAGAGCGCCGCCGGCAACAGCCCGACACCCGCCACCACGCAGGTCATGAGCACCGGCCGCAATTGCAGTTCGCCGGCGCGGATCACCGCCCGCATCCGCTCATAACCTTCGTCGATGAGCTGATTGTACTGCGACAGGATGATGATGCCGTCCATCACGGCGATACCGAACAGCGCGATGAAGCCGATCGCCGCCGACACACTGAAGGGGATGCCGGTAATTAGCAGACCGAGCACACCGCCGAAGATCGCCATCGGGATCACGCTCATGGCCAGCAGGGTGTCGACGATGGAGCCGAAATTGAAGAACAGCAGCACGCCAATGAGCGCAAGGCTGATCGGCACCACGATCGACAGCCGCTTGATGGCGTCCTGCAGGTTGCCGAACTCGCCGACCCATTCGACCCGCGAGCCCGGCGGCAACTGGACTTGAGCTGCGACCTTTTCCTGCGCTTCCTGGATCGCGCTGCCGAGGTCGCGGTTGCGCACCGAAAACTTGATCGGCAGATAGCGTTCCTGCTGTTCGCGGTAGATATAGGCGGCGCCCGAGATCAGGTTGATCGAGGCGACCTCGCTGAGCGGGATCTGGGTGATCGTGCCGCCCTGCCCTGCCACGCCGATCCGCAGGTTATGGATAGCTTCGGCACTCTTGCGGTATTCCGGCGCGAGGCGAACGATGATCGGGAAATGCCGGTCGCTGCCGGGTTCATAGAGATCGCCGGCGCTGTCGCCGCCGACCGCGACCTTGATGGTGGCGTTGATATCGCCGGGTGACAGGCCATAGCGGGCGGCACGGGCGCGATCGATGTCGATCTGAATGGTCGGCTGGCCAAGCGAGGTGAACACTGCAAGGTCGGTGACGCCCTGCACGGTGCTCAGCACGGATTTGATCTTGTTGGCCGTATCCGTCAGCGCCTGCAGATCGTTGCCGTAGAGCTTGATCGAGTTCTCGCCCTTGACGCCCGAGACGGCCTCCGAGACGTTATCCTGCAGATATTGCGAGAAGTTGAATTCGACGCCCGGGAATTTGTCCTGCAGTTGTCCCAGTAGCTGCGCGGTCAGTTCGTCCTTGTCGCGGGTATCAGGCCATTCGCTGTTGGGCCTTAGCGGCGCGAAGAACTCCGCATTGAAGAGACCTGCGGCGTCGGTGCCGTCGTCGGGGCGTCCGTGCTGCGACACCACCGATTCCACCTCGGGACGCGCACGGATCATCTTGCGCATCTCGTTGACGTACGCGTTGCCTTCCTGCAGCGAAATGGTCGGCGGCAGCGTGGCGCGGATCCACAAATTGCCTTCTTCCAGCTTGGGCAGGAATTCCAGCCCCAGCAGCCGCGCGAACACGATGGTCAGCACCACGAGACCCGCGGCGCCGGTCAGGACGATCTTGCGGTTCGCGACCGCCCATTTCAGCACCGGCACATAAAGCCGGTCGAGCTTTTTCACGACCCAGGTTTCGGCCTCTTCCAGATGCGACGGCAGGATGATCGCGCTCAGCGCGGGCGTCACGGTGAACGTCGCGAGCAATCCGCCCGCCAGCGCGTAGGCATAGGTCCGCGCCATCGGGCCGAAGATATTGCCTTCGACGCCACTCAGCGTGAACAGCGGCAGGAAGGCGGCGATGATGATGGCGGCGGCGAAGAAGATCGAGCGCGACACGTCGGCCGAAGCCGACATGATAGCGTGGCTCTTCATTCCCATCGTGGTGTCGAAGGAGATATGGCTGCGCTCGGCTTCGGACAGCGCGGTGGTTTGAGTGAGCCGGCGGAAGATCGCCTCCACCATGATCACGGTGGCATCGACGATCAGGCCGAAATCGATCGCGCCGACCGACAGCAGATTGGCGGATTCGCCCCTCAGCACCAGGATGATGACGGCGAAAAACAGCGCGAACGGGATCGTCGCGCCGACGATCAGCGCGCTGCGGAGATCGCCAAGGAATAGCCACTGCAACAGCACGATCAGGATGATGCCAACCACCATGTTGTGCAGCACCGTGTGCGTGGTGATGTCGATCAGATCCTTGCGGTCGTAGATGCGCTCGATCTTCACGCCGGGCGGCAGGATCGAGGAATGGTTGATCTCGTGGACGAGCTTTTCGACCCGGGCAATGGTCGGCGAACTCTGCTCGCCGCGCCGCATCAGCACGATGCCCTGCACGATGTCGTCGTCCTGGTCGAGGCCGGCGATGCCGAGCCGCGGCTTCTCGCCGATCGTGACATGCGCGATGTCGCGGACCAGCACCGGATTGCCGCCCGACTGCGACACCATGGTGTTGCTGAGGTCGTCGATCGAGCGGATCAGGCCGACGCCGCGCACCACGGCGGATTGCGCGCCGATGTTGACGGTGTTGCCGCCGACATTGATGTTGGCGTTGGAAACAGCCTGCAGCACCTGCGGCAACGTCAGTCCGTTGGCAACCAGTCTGTTGAAATCGACCTGCAGCTCGTAGGTCTTGGTCTTGCCGCCCCAGCCGGTAACGTCGACGACGCCGGGCACCGCGCGGAAGCGGCGCTGCAATACCCAGTCCTGCAGCGTCTTGAGGTCGAGCACGCTGTAGTTCGGCGGTCCCTTCAGCCGGTAGCGGAAGATTTCGCCGGTCGGGCTCAGCGGCGAAATGCCCGGCTGCGCATTCCCCGGCAACGGCGCGAGCTGCGACAGCCGGTTCAACACCTGCTGCAGCGCCTCTTCATAGGTGTAGTCGAACGAGAACTGCAGTTTGACGTCGGACAATCCGTACAGCGAGATGGTTCTGATAGTGCGCAGGTTCTTGATGCCGGCGACCTGGGTCTCGATCGGGATCGTGATGTAGCGCTCGATCTCTTCCGACGACAGGCCCGGGCTCTGCGTCACGATGTCGACCATCGGCGGGGTCGGATCGGGATAGGCCTCGATGTTGAGCTGCTTGAACGCGATCAGGCCGCCGACCAGCACGGCTATGAACATGCCGACCATCAAATAACGGCGGCTGACTGCTAGGGCAACCAGGCGATCCATTCAGACCGGAGCTTTCAATGAGGGGTCAGCTGCCGGACGCGGCGCGGTCGATGAATAGCGCACCCTTGGTGACGATCTGCTCGCCGGGCCTGAGATTGCCGACCACCTCGACGAGATCGCCGTTGGTGAGGCCAGGCTTGATCTGACGCAATTCAATCGTCTTGTCCGCATGCGCGACCCAGATCCGGACCTGATCGCCTTCATAGATCAACGCCTGCTTCGGCACGCCGACCGCCGGACGGTCGCCCGCCGAATAGATCGTGACGTTGGCGAACATTTCCGGCTTGAGGGTGCCGTTCTTGTTGTCGATGGTGGCGCGCACCAGCAGCCGCCGCGTCGCAGGATCGATCGCCGTGGCGACGTAGTTGATCCGCGCCGAAAGCGAGCGGCTCGGCAGCGCCAGCACATTGAAGGTCACGTCCTGTCCGATCGCGACGTTCGCGCAATCGCTTTCGCGGACGAAGGCCGTCATCCAGACGGTGGAGAGGTCGCCGATCACGTAGACGGGGTCGCTGGCGCCAGCGTTCACATATTGGCCCGGGCCGATCTTGCGCTGGACCACGGTGCCGGCGATCGGCGCGAAGATGGTGGTCTCCGGATTGATGCGGCCCTTTTCCTGGAAGGTCGCGATGTCGTCGTCGGTGAGGCCGAGAATGCGCAATTTGTTGCGCGCCGCCTGCATCGCCGTTTCCGATGAGCGCATGTCGTTTTGCGCCTGGATCAGCGTCGCCTGGCTCTGCTGATAATCCTTCAGCGGAACGGCCTTGCCCTCAAACAGGTCCTTGGCGCGGGCTCCTTGCAACTGCGCAAGTTCGAGTGCGGACTTCGCCTTGTTCATGGCGCTCATCGCCGCAATGAAATCGTTTTGCGCCTGAACATTGTCGGCGGCCTCGATCACGAACAGCGGCTGGCCCTTGACGACGCTGTCGCCCGGCTTGGCCAGCAGCTTGGTGACGCGGCCTGCATAGGGCGAGAACACCGGCGTCGAGCGATCTTCGTCGATCGCGATCTTGCCTTCGGTGACGTGCTCGGCGCGGAAGCCGCGTTCGGCGACGGGTTGAATGGTCAGGCTGGCCCATTCGGCGGGGCTCGGCGTGTAGCGCTGCAATCCCTTGCGGGACTGGCTCGAGACTTCCGAGTGCCCGCGCTTAGCGCCGCCGACATAGGTGGCGGCGTAAACGGCCCCGCCGGCCAGCGCCAAAAGCGCTGCCGCCACCGCCCATCGCCGGGGGCTAACCATTCGCAATCGCTGGGAAAAATCGTTGAACATATGGCCGGGAACTCAGCGACAATTTGTCTCACCCCGCCTAATAGTGCCCAATTGGCGTCTCGCACAACCCTAAAAATGCAAATGGCATTGGCGGGTGAGGTTAAAGTTTGAAAAGGCAGGCTCGACCGTCACCTGAATCCCTATTCGCGTGCCGGCCATTGCGGCGGGTGGCTGCCGAGCGGCATCGCCGGGCGGGCCCAGAATGCCGGAGTTTTCGACAAAACCGCAGAATGCCTGACCGCCCGCAGCGCACCGAAGCCTGAGCTAGCCTCCTCGATAAAGGGCCTCACGATCTCCCCCGTAAGATCACGGGTATTGAGGCCGTCGGCGACCCGGCCGAGATTCCACAGCCAGCGTCCGGTCTGCGCCAGCGACACCTGGACGTGCCAGCTTCCGCCTTCACGCGCCTGACGCGCTTTGGCCTTCATGGCGCCGAACGCCATGAAGTAACCGGTAGCGTGATCGAGCATCTGTGCGGGCAATTCCTTCGGTCCATCGACGCCGGCGGCCTGCCCCTCGGCATGGTTGAATCCGGTCGCGGTCTGCACCAGCGAGTCGAAGCCGCGGCGCTCGGCCCACGGCCCCGCGGCACCATAGGCCGACAGCGTGACATAAATGATGCCGGGATTGATGCGTGCGGCATCTTCCGGCGAGAACCCGAGACCGGCGATCGCGCGCGGCCGGTAGCCTTGCGAAAAAATATCCGCCGCGGCCAACAGTTCGCGCAACACGCCCCGTCCCTGCTCGTCTTTGAGTTCGATGAAACTCGTCAGCTTGCCGCGGCCGGTGTCGATGGTGAGCCACGGGATCGCCGGCAGGTTGGGGCTGGAGATCAGCAGCACGTCGGCGCCATGCGTGGCGAGCGTGCGCCCCGCCACCGGACCCGCGATCACCCGCGACAGATCGAGCACGCGAATGCCTGCGAGCGGCCGGTCGCCTCCGGGCCACGGCTTTGGCGGCGCTTCGTCGATCTTCGTGATTGAGATCAGCGGCAATCCGGCAAGCGCCTTGGCATGCGGCGTCGCCGACCACCGGTCATGGGAGCGCATGAAGGCGACGACGCCGCCGCCGGCATTAGCCGCGGACTCGAACGCCTCGCCGTCCCATTGCATCAGCGCGGCCTGAACTTCGTCGCGCTCCGGCTTGCAGTTCAGCGCCGTGCAGACGGCGTCGCGGTGATGAGGAAAATTGGTGTGCAGGCGCACGAAGCCATCGCGCGTCTTGTAGACGCCGGCGATCGCGTCCCAGGCCGGCGGCGGCGGATTGCCGTCGACGCGCAGATAGCGTTCGCTCCGGCATTCGACCACGGCATGGCGCATATCGACCGCGACGTCCTGCGCCTGCCCGCTGCGCATTTTCCAGATCTCGGCTGCCGCCAGTCCGGTCGCGGCGACGCCGACCTGTGCGGCGGCAGCGACGCGAAACGAGGATGGCAATTGCGGTTCGTCGCCGGTCAGCGTGAGCGCGTCGAGCGCGGAAGCTTCGCCGCCGGTGGAGGTCCAGATATCGGAGAGGATTTCGCGGGGGCTTTGCATCGGCGTGTCTCTTCCGTCCTAGCTAGCATCGCAGCGTAGCCCGGATGGAGCGTAGCGCAATCCGGGTAGAGCGATCCGCTTGGCAATATCTTCCCGGATTTCGCTTGCGCTCCATCCGGGCTACGGATTCCAGGGGCACCGTTTCCTCCCCGTCATTGCCCGTAGGATGGGTGGAGCGAAGCGATACCCATCAATGCCGGTGCGTGTGGCGATGGGTATCGCTTCGCTCCACCCATTCTACGACATAACTTCGCGTTCTCGCGGCGCTGATCGCCCGAGGTTTGCATCTTCGTTGCCCTCTTCGAAATCAGAGGGCGCAGGGAAGACCGGGTGCTTGCTGCACCCGCGGTCTCGCGTGCGATTTGCGCAAACAAAAGTGCACACGAGCATACAGGGCAGCGGGAGCATTCCGGCCTTCCCTGCGCAATGGCTTTACGGCTTACTTCGTGCTCTTCCCGGAGAACGGCTCTTTTGCCTCCGTCGCCACGAGAGAAGCTTCGCTTCTCCCGGACTTAGCGCCAGCACCGCGGCGCCCGAACCACACGACTTCGCCGTACGCGTCAGGCGCGTACGTCTATCGCGCCCTCAGCGTCCATCGCATCTCACCGCACGTTCGTGACGATGGCCAACGCCCCTCATCCGCCGTGAGACGGGCGGAGTTATGCCGGTGATTTGCCCTGCGCGTTAAGCGGAATATTTTTGCGAAAAGGGCTGGACAGGTTTTGACTGATTTGCCCGTCGTGCCAATTGGTCGCAGTCGCTACATGAAATTGCGCTTGTACGCGAAGCAAATCAGTTCGCGTAGGGTGGGCAAAGCCAACGGGTCGCGCGAATGCGCGCCCGATGACAGGCTCCGCGTGCCCACCATTTCACAGCGCGATCGGTGATAGATGGTGGGCACGGCGCAAGTGCGCCTTTGCCCACCCTACGAAGTGGGCGCTACAATGCGGCGGAATCACATAAGGAAAAACAAGATGGACTTGGGTTTGAAGGGCAGAAACGCCATCGTGCTCGGCGGCACGCGCGGGATCGGACGGGCGATTGCGGAGACGCTGGCGGGCGAAGGTTCAGGCGTCGCCGTCTGCGCCCGCAACGCGGATCAGGTCGCCGGCACCGTTGCAGAGTTGAAAGCGATGGGCGTGAAGGCAACCGGTGCGTCCGTGGATATCACCGACGCCGCCGCATTGAAGTCGTGGATATCAGGCGTCGCGCAGGAGCTCGGCAGCCTCGACATGCTGTTTTCGAACGCCGGCGCGATGGCACAGGGCGGCGATGCCGCCTCATGGGAGCAGAATTTCCGGCTCGACGTGCTCGGCGCAGTCAACGCGTTCGAGGCCGCGCGTCCCTTCCTCGAAGCCGGCGGCGAGAAGACCGGCGACGCGGCCTTTGTCATTATCTCGTCGGTTTCGGCGGCGCAGGCGGATAGCGCCAGCTCATACGGCCCGATCAAGGCGGCGCTGATCCACATGGCCAAGGGACTGGCGCGGCAATACGCGGCAAAGAAAATCCGCGTCAACGTGGTGTCGCCGGGCACGGTCTATTTCAGCGGCGGCATCTGGAACATGGTCGAGCAGAACATGCCGAAGCGCTATCAGGATGCGCTGGCGCGCAACCCCACCGGCCGCATGGCGACGCCGCAGGAAATCGCCAACGCGGCGGTATTCCTGGCGAGCCCGGCCTCCTCCTTCACGACGGGTTCGAACCTCGTTGTCGACGGCGCGATCTCGAACCGGGTGAATTTCTGAGAGCGTTGTGTAGGGTGGGCAAAGGCGCGCTTGCGCCGTGCCCACCAATTCGCGGCAAGCAAGATGGTGGGCACGCGGAGCCTGTCATCGGGCGCGCATTCGCGCGACCCGTTGGCTTTGCCCACCCTACGATTCCTAAAATCTGACATTGCAGAGGGCCGCGGCAAGGTTGCGAGAACTCGCCTTACAACTCGCGAAGCAAACCGGTAAATTTGAAACGATAAACTAAGGGAACTTTACGAAATTGCGTTCACTCTAATGGCCTGTTTCGAAGACCCAGACGACTGGGTCCAACGACGGATGGGCAGGATGATTGTCGACGAGCAAAGAACAAAGGTGCAGCGGCGCGAGCTGCGCAAACGGCCGACATGGATGACGATCGACAACGGGATGACGAAGATTCAATGCTTCGTCCTGGACGTCTCGCCGGGCGGCGCCAAGATCGCGACCGATACTGCGCTGGACGTCAGAGACAGCTTTGAATTGGCGCTGGTGCCCGAACATACGACGCGCCAGTCGTGCGAAGTGGTCTGGCGACGGGGCAAGACTTACGGCGTGAAATTCCTGCCCTGAGATTCTGATCGAATTCCGTCTCCATCATGGCCGGGCTAAAGCGCGAAGCGCGTCTTCGCGCTAGATGTCCCGGCCATCCACGTCTTTCTATCCAAGTGAAGAAGACGTGGATGCCCGGCACGAGGCCGGGCATGACGAATTCGCGGTGAGACCGCGCTTCATTGCCCGCATTTTGAGCCACCCTAAGATCGGCCGGACCTAGTTGGCTCGACCGAATCGGCTGCCGACATCGCCCCCGGGGGCGACCCCCGCGCCCCTTCTCTACGTCCCCTCCGACATACGTGATTGGCCTCGACGTATGACTGTATTATTACAGACAGATGTCAATTCGATTACGGCGGAGCGCGAAATGAGTTTGGAATGGCAGGCGCGGTCAGGTTCCCTGGCCTGGTCTAATCCCGTGTCCTGGTGGTGGGGCCTTCTGACGCTGGTGAGCGGCGTCAATATCGCCGTCTGGTTCGTGCTGTATCGCGAGCTTCCGCTCCAGCCGGCCGGCGCTGCCGGCAGCGCATTTGGTATCGGGGCCATGCTGCTCTTCTGTGCGGCCTATGTTTTCGGCTGCGCCTTCCGGTCGTTTTTGCCGCGCGCCGATGTTCAGCGGATCTGCCTGTTCGACACCTGGTGGTCGAGCGTTCTGGTCGGGCGGACGGTGGCGACCGTGGCCGAGATCTGTTTTGTCGCGCAATGGGCGATTCTCCTGCACCAGCTCGGCACGATGACCGGGGCGGAAACGACCGTGAACGCCGCGTGGGTGATCGTACCTCTGATCCTGATCGCGGAATGCCTCTCATGGTATGCGGTGCTGACCAGAAACTATCTCGGCAACGCCATCGAAAATTCGCTGTGGGCGGTTGCCTTCTTCATCATCGGCGTAGGTCTTTGCCGCCTGCTGCCGGAATTCCATGGTGCGGTTCGCGTGGTGCTGGCCATAGCCATCGCAGGCATTGCGGGCTTCCTGGCGTTTCTCATGACGATCGACGTCCCGATGTACCTGAACCGCTGGCGAACCGGCGATGCCGATGGCGACAAGCGCCTGACGCCGCGCGAGGGCCTGCGCGACGTGAGCACGCGCTGGGTGGTGACGCACGACCTTGCCGAGTGGAAGGACGAGATTGCCTGGATGTCGCTTTATTTCAGCCTGGCAGTCTGGTCGAGCCTCGCGCTGTGCGTCTTCTACTCGCTCGAAAATCATCTGCCGCAGTATCGGACCGGGGCAGCGATCGTGAGCGTGTCGACTGACGCAGTGGCCGGTCATGGTGCCAACGGCGCCGTGCCGGCCGTGAACATTTCCGCGGCAGATGCGTTGAGGAAGAACGCGGCGCCGTAGCTCCATCGCGGTTGCCCGCTCTGAAGCCTTAGCTTCGCGTGGTCGCGCGACGGCGCTCGTTTATCGCGGGCGTGGGCTTTGGTTTCACGGGGGGCTGGCTTTGGACAGATTTCAGATAGGCATTCATTTTCTGACGCTGGCGGCGGCCTTCGCGCTCGCCGTACCAATCGGGTGGGATCGTGAAAAGCGGGCGCGAAGCGCGGGCTTGCGCACCTTTCCGCTGGTCGCCATGGCAAGCTGCGGGTTCGTGCAGGCCAGCGAGCAACTGATGGCGAGTTCTCCCGACGGCATGTCGAAAGTCATCGAAGGCGTGATCACCGGGATCGGCTTCATCGGCGGCGGCGCGATCCTCAAGCACGGCACTACCGTGCAGGGCACGGCGACGGCTGCGAGCCTGTGGGCCACCGGTGCGATCGGCGTTTCCGTCGGGCTCGGCAGCTACGACGTCGCGGTGACGGTCGCGGTGTTCACGTTCCTGACGCTGAGGCTGCTGACGCTGGTCAAGGATGAAGACGACCTTAAGGACGATGGCGAGAGCGAGCGCAAGACCGATACTAAGTCGGATTGAGCCAAGGTTGGATTATACCGGGACTGGTCGCCAAAGCATCAAGCCGGCAGGAGCCATCCGACGGATACGATACACAACAGTCACCGCAACGTGAGGCCGTTTCGCCGCTCGCTGCCCGCATGAAATATTCCGCGCCTCGCGCGAAGCCATTTTCTCGACCGAGGAAGAAATCCCGAAACGATAGCGTCGTAACGTGATCCTCTGATCAGACAGTGGAGTCGATCATGTGGAACCTCATCGAGATACTTTACCGGGAATATTGCCGGGCTCGGCTGCAGGAGATGCGCAGGTTCAGCCTTTCTCGCTGAAGCTTAGTGCCTCTTCCGTTCCGATGGAATCGGAACGAGGCCCTAAATTTTTAATTTGACGCGTTTTCTTGACGCGAACCGGTCCCCACTTCGCTGGAAAACGCTCTAATGAAGCGCGCGCAATCTGTCGCAGCCGGCATTTAGGGTTCCTGTGATTTGCCGGCTTGCGGTGAACCGAAATCAGGAATCATCTTGTCGGACGGAGTTCGAAGGAGAAGGTTATGCAGCCATCGACAGACGATCTGCTGATACGCCAAATCAGTGCGCTGATATCTGCGACCGCCGATGCAGCGTCCACCAGCAGGGAACACGCCCCGTTCGTGGAGGCAAGGCTATACGAATCCCTGGCTGCACATTGCGCCGAAAAGCAAAGGCTCGCAGCTGCATTTGCCAGAAGTGGCGCCGGAAAGACGCGACGCGGATTGATCTACTGGTAGATCGGAAACCGGCGGATCAGGGATCGCGCCACAGAGGTCTTCCCACGGGGATACCTTTTTTGCTTCCCTTCACGCCGTGCCCGAGGGAATGAGGTCCGATCGGGCGCACGATCGCCTGAACTGTCCCGGCGGAACGCCGAACTCGCGCTTGAACGCCCGATTGAATGCCGCCTCCGAGTCATAGCCGACTTCGGACGCCACCTGTATCACCGGCTCCCGCGTGGTTTGCAGCATCCTGGCCGCGAGTTGCAATCGCCAGCGCGCAAGATAGGTCAGTGGCGGCTCGCCAAGAATCCGGGAGAACCTCTCGGCAAGGACTGAGCGCGAAACGCCGGTCTCGGCGGCAAGCTGCTCCACGGTCCAATGACGACAGGGCTTTCGGTGCAGCAGCGCCAGTGCACCGCCGACGACCGGATCCCGCGCACCCGCAAGCCAGCCGGTCTGCTTCGGCGGCAACGCCTCCATATAGCGGCGAATGGTTTCGATGAAGAGCGCTTCCGCCATCTTGGAGAGCAGGACCGCCTGTCCCGGCCGCGCTGATCCAGCCTCAGAGACCAGATGGCGAACCGAGCTCTCCAGCCATTCGCCGGCCGGGTCGCCGCGCAGGTTGATCTTGATCATCAACGGCAGGCCGGCAAGGAAGAGCCGATCGGCATGACGTTCGCAGCCGAAATAGCCGCAGACGAATTGGGTCAGCTCGCCGTCGCCACCCAATCGCATTGTCGTCAATTCGCCCGCCAGAAAACTGCCGAGCGAAGCCCCACTGTCAATGAAGGCCGAAGGCGAGCCGTTCGAGACGGTGTGGGCATCGCCGTGGGGAATGATGAGTATATCGCCCGCTGTGACAGGGATGTCCGCTTCGCCCGGGAAGCACACGACCGCCTTGCCGTGGGTGACCAGATGATAGCTGACCAGCCGCTCGGTTCCGGGGGCTAGCACGTGGGCAACGTCTTCCAGCGGCGGCACCCGGAACCCCCAGGGAGCCGTGCACTCCGCGTGATAGAAGATGGCGCCGGTCATGCGCACGGACGCCAGCGCCTCCGATAGAGCATCCATTTCCGTGCTCCGTCGACCTTGGACCCCTGAACAACCTGCAAAGAACCACGGAGTTTCGGCAAAGTTGGGACTTCGGCTTCCCGCTAAACTCGAATGCATGGGTCGGGCCGCCGCGATCGGTCAGCCTGGCTGCCGTGAACCGGCGCGGAACAACCTTGCAAGGAGATTCCGATGGACAAGGCATTCGACGCGATCGTCATGGGCGCGCGCTGCGCCGGCTCGCCAACCGCAATGTTGCTGGCGCGCAAGGGGTACCGCGTGCTGGCGGTCGACCGCGCGTCATTCCCGAGCGACACCGTCTCGACCCATCTCGTGCATCCCCGCGCTGTGAATGCGCTATCGCGATGGGGGCTGCTCGACCGGCTGGTGGCGACCGGATGCCCGCCGATCCATACCTACGCGTTCGACTTTGGCCCATTCACCATTGCCGGCGCCCCCGGCACCGACAAGGATCCCGTTGCCTACTGCCCGCGGCGGACGATCCTCGACAAACTGCTGGTCGATGCCGCCGCCGAATCCGGCGCGGAGATCCGTCAGGGTTTTGTCGTCGAGGAGATCATGATCGAAGGCGAGCGCGTCGTCGGCATCAAGGGTCGATCGAAGCAAGGCGGCACTGTCACGGAATATGCCGATGTTGTCGTCGGTGCTGACGGCCGACACTCGATGCTGAGCGAGGCGGTACATCCCGAGCATTACCGCGAGAAGCCGCCACTGTGCGCGGGTTACTACAGTTATTGGAGAGGCATACCCACCGACGGCCGCTTTGAGGTCTATATCCGCGACAGGCGTGCATTTGCGGCAATGCCGACCCACGACGACCTGACGCTTGTCATTGCCGGATGGCCTTACGCAGAGTTTACGGAAAACAGGAAGGATATCGAGGGCAATTATTTGAAAGCCATCGAACAGGCGCCGGACTTTGCCGAGCGGTTGCGTAACGCAACACGCGAAGCACCGTTCGCCGGCGCGGCGGTGCCGAACTATTTTCGCAAGCCTTACGGCCCCGGCTGGGCTCTCGTGGGAGACGCCGGCTATAACAGGGACTTCATAACCGCACAGGGAATTCTCGATGCATTCCGGGACGCCGAACTCTGCGCCACGGCAATCGACCAATCATTGTCCGGCGCGCGGCCATTCGAGGAGGCCATGGGTGAGTACCAGCGCATACGCGACGCCGACGTTGGAGCGATGTACGATTTCACCTGCGACCTCGCAACGCTCGAACCGCCGCCACCCGAGCTGCAACGGATCCTTGGCGCGGGTCACGGCAATCAGGCAGCCATGGACGGCTTTGCGCGCATGAACGCCGGAACGATATCGCCGACGGAATTTTTCGCGCCGGAGAATGTCGAGGCGATCTTTGCTGCGGCGGCCGAGAAAACGCAGAGGATGAGTGCATCGTGATACTCCGATGGCCACAACAGAAGAAATCGGCTCAATGAAAATCCCGTGACGGCGGCAGGATGCGGACGTCGCGCGGGTGGCGGATTTTCTGCGCGGGATTGTCCGGGTGATCGCGGCGGTCGTCGTTGAGCGGCTCGATCAGCGCGGGGCCTGCCGGTACCGGGTATTTGCGGCCGGGTGCATCGTTGGCGAGGCCGATCAGGTCGTGGGAGCGGTCGAACATCCGCTGCGCCACCAGATGCGTCACCTGTTCGGGGCTGCTCTGGATATAGCCCTCGACCAGAATGAGGCGGGCGCCCATCACTTCTTTCCGATACTGCTCCATCACCTTGGGCCACACCACGATATTGGCGATGCCGGTTTCGTCCTCGAGCGTCATGAACACGACGCCCTTGGCGCTACCCGGGCGCTGCCGCACCAGCACCACGCCGGCGCAGCTGATACGGCGCTTGTCGTTTCTGTGGTTGACGTCCTTGCAGGCGACGACGCGCTCTCTCGTAAACCTCTCGCGCAAGAATTCCATCGGGTGCCCCTTCAGCGACAGCCGGACCGTCTGGTAATCGGCGACCACCTGCTCCGGCAGCGGCATTTCGGGCAGCGGCTTTGCATTCTCGTCGGGCTGCTCGCGGGCGACCGCGGCCTCGAACAGCGGCAGCGGCACGTCGTCGGGCAGCCGCCGCACCGCCCACAGTGCCGCGCGGCGGTCGAGCCCGATGGAGCGGAAGGCGTCGGCATCGGCCAAGAGGATCAGCGCGCGTTTCGGTAAGCCCGTGTCGCGGGCGAATTCTTCCAGCGAGGTGAAGGGGCGGCGGTTGCGGGCGGCGACGATGCGGTCGGCCCAGTCTGTAGTCACCTCTCCCGCTTGCGGGGGTCGAGACGAGCGAAGCTCGCTCTTAGGTCGCATCGCATCTGCGATGCGGGTGGGGGAAACTCTCTCCACACGAACAGTGTGACTCGCGGAGACACCCCCACCCCGACCCTCCCCCGCAAGCGGGAGAGGGAGCACTGTCCCCGTGCGGTTGGCTAAATGGGATTCTACCTTTAACGCATCCCGGAATGATGCTTGAAGTTGCTTCAGCCTCTCCTCATCCGCATCGACCCAGTGAAACCCGTCGATCTGGCGGAAGCCGAGACGGACGGCGCAGTACTTACCCTCCCCCTGCTCCAGCGTGTTCTGCGCAAAGCTATAAGACACATCGATCTCGCGCACCTCGACACCGTTCTTGCGGGCGTCGCCGACGATCTGCGCGGGCGCGTAAAAGCCCATTGGCTGCGAATTCAACAGCCCGCAGCAGAACGCATCGGGATGGTAATGCTTCAACCATGACGAGACATAGACGAGCTGGGCGAAGCTTGCTGCGTGGCTTTCCGGAAAGCCGTAGGAGCCAAAACCCTTGATCTGCTCGAAGCAGTTTCTGGCAAATTCCGGCGCATAGCCGCGCGCGATCATGTTGCCGATCATCTTGTCTTCGAACTTGCCGATGGTGCCGACATTGCGGAACGTCGCCATGGCGCGGCGCAGCCCGTTGGCCTCTTCCGGCGTGAACCTGGCGGCCTCGATCGCGATCCGCATCGCCTGCTCCTGGAACAGCGGCACGCCGAGCGTCTTGTGCAGCACCTTGTAGAGCTCATCCGGGTCGCCCTGCCCAGGCGCCGGCGAGGGATAGCTCACCTGCTCGATCTTGTTTCGTCGGCGCAAATAGGGATGCACCATATCGCCCTGGATCGGGCCCGGGCGCACGATCGCGACTTCGATCACGAGATCATAGAACGTCCGCGGCTTGAGCCGCGGCAGCATGTTCATCTGTGCGCGGCTCTCGACCTGGAACACGCCGAGTGACTCGCCCCGCTGCAACATCTGATAAACTTCGTCGTCGTCTTCCGATTTGATGTCGGCCAGCTCGTAACGCCGGCCCTTGTGATCGGCGATCAGGTCAAAGCATTTGCGGATGCAGGTCAGCATGCCCAGCGCCAGCACGTCGACCTTCATCATGCTGAGCGCGTCGACGTCATCCTTGTCCCATTCGATGAAGGTGCGGTCGTCCATCGCGGCATTGCCGATCGGCACATAGGTGTCGAGCCGGTCCTGGGTCAGCACATAGCCGCCGACATGCTGCGACAGGTGGCGGGGGAATTCGATCAGCTCGGTGGCGAGTTCGACCGCGAGCTCGACCATCGCATTCTGGGGGTCCAGCCCGGCCTGGCGGACCTGCATCTCGTTGAGGCCCTTGCCCCAGCTTCCCCACACGGTGTCGGCGAGCGCCGCAGTGACGTCCTCGGTCAGCCCCAGCGCCTTGCCGACATCGCGGATTGCGCTGCGCGGACGATAATGGATGACGGTGGCGATGATCGCTGCGCGGTGGCGGCCGTAGCGGCGGTAGACATATTGCATCACCTCCTCGCGCCGCGAGTGTTCGAAATCGACGTCGATGTCGGGCGGCTCCAGCCGCTCCTTGGAAATGAACCGCTCGAACAGCAGATCGACCTTGGTCGGGTCGACCGAGGTGATGCCGAGCACGTAGCAGACCGCGGAATTGGCCGCCGATCCCCGGCCCTGGCACAGGATGTTCTGGCTGCGCGCGTAATGCACGATGTCGTGCACGGTCAGGAAATAATGCGCGTATTTCAGTTCGGCGATCAGCGCGAGCTCTTTCCGCAAGGTGGCGTGAAGCGTCTCAGAGATCTCGCCGCCGAAATATTTGTCGACTCCGGCCCAGGTGAGATCTTCGAGATGCTGCTGCGCGGTCTTGCCCGGCGGCACCGGCTCGTCCGGATACTGGTATTTGAGCTGGTCAAGCGAAAACGAAATGCGGCCGGCAAAGCGCATGGTTTCTGCAATCGCCTCGGGGATATCCCGAAACAGCCGCGCCATCTCGCGGGGCGGTTTCAGGTAACGCTCGGCATTGGCTTCGAGCCGCCGGCCGATGGCATCGATGGTGGTCTTCTCTCTGATACAGGTGAGCACGTCCTGTAGCCGACGGCGGGCGGGATGATGGTACAGCACCTCATTGGTCGCCAGCAGCGGGACCTTTGCGGCGAGCGCCAAGCGATGCAGCCCCGCGAGACGACGTCTGTCGTCGCCGCGGTAAAGCAGGCTCGCGGCAAGCCAGACGCCATCGGCGCGGCTGTCCTTCAACCGCTTCAGAATTTTCTGCGCGTTCTCGGCATCGAAGCGGTGCGGCAGCGCCAGCACCAGAAGCTGGCCCTCGGCGAATTCAAGCAGATCATCAAACCTCAGATGGCATTCGCCCTTCTCGATCCGCGTGATGTCGTCGCCGCGCTTGCCGCGGGTAAGTAACTGGCAAAGCCGACCATAGGCGGCGCGGTCGCGCGGATAGATCAGAATGTCGGGCGTGCCGTCGATGAAGACGAGGCGCGTGCCGATCAGGAGCTTTGGCTTGTGCTTGACCTCGGGATTATCCAGTTCCTTGTACGCGCGCACCACACCGGCCAGCGTGTTGTGGTCGGCGATGCCGATGACGGGAATGCCGAGCTCGCTGGCCTGATGCACATAGGCACGCGGATCCGAGCCGCCGCGCAGGAACGAGAAATTGGTGGTGATGCCGATTTCGGCATAACCGGGCGCTGCCGCAACGCGCGCAATATTTACCGGGCCGTTCATGCGAATAGCCCGTGCACGAACCATCTGACCGGAACGGCCTCGCCTTCCGCATCTGCCGGTTCGCTCTCATAGAGCCCATCGCGAAAGATCCAGAAGCGCAAGCCGGCGTCATCCTCGATGCGAAAATAATCCCGCGTCGGGCCATCGCCGTTCTGTTTCCACCATTCCATGGCGATCCGTTCGGGTCCTTCCACCCGCACCACCGCGTGCGTCACGCGGCGCCAGGTGAACTGATGCGGCGGGCCGTCGGGCACGGCTGCAAACGGCACTTTGATCGGCTCCGGCTTGTCGAACAGGCGCAACGGCCGTAGCGGCGGTTCGCTTTCGATGCGCTCCGGCCATGCCGCCTGTGCCGCGGCGGCCAGATGATGCTGCGCTGCTACGGCCAACACGGCGCTTTCAGGGATGTGGGTATCCTGCGGCAGGTGCACGACGACGCGCTTGCCCCCGATGCGCGCGGCGATGCGGTCGATCAGTGCGGCCAGTTCGTCATTGTCATGGATGTTGGCGTCGAGATCGCGCTGCTGCTGGACCACGATCTCGGTGCGGCTGGCGGACAGGCGAATGAGATCGAAGCCGAAGCCGGGATCGAGGGGGTCGTTGAGCGCATCGAGCCGCTCGCGGAACAGGCGGTCGATCATATCAGCTTTCGTCACCGGACGGCCGGTATCGACTGCAATTGTGCGCACCGCGCCGTCGGTACGAAAAAAACTTGCTTCCAGCCGCCGCGCGCCCTTGCCCTGCTTGTCCATCGCCGTGACCAGCATGCTGGCCAGCGCGGACAGGTTCATCGCGATCACGGTGTCGGTGGCGACCGGATCGGGAAAGCGTTTCTCGACGATGTAATCCGGCAGCGGTTTGCGCGGGCTGATCGGCGCATCGCCCTGCCCCAGCGCCTGTTCCAATAGCGTCGTAAAGCCTGCGCCGAATCGCGCGGTGATTTCGTGGCGGCCGCGGGAGACGACGTCGCCGATGGTTTTCAGGCCGGCACGGCGCAGGCCACCGGTGATGGGGTCACCGGCGCCGAGCGCAGATACCGGCAGCGGACTGACGGCCGCGGCTTCCTCACCATCGGCAATGATCTTTCCGGAAGCCTGGCGCGTCAGCGTCCGGGCGCAGATTGAGGTGCTCGCGATCGCGGCGCTGACGGCAAAGCCGCGCCGGCTAAATGCACCGCTCACGATCTGCAGCAGCGCGCGCTCGCCGCCGAACAGATGGGCGCAGCCGGTGATGTCGAGATAGAGCCCATGCGGCGGATCGAGCGCCACCAATGGGGTGAAGCGGTCGCACCAGTCGGCGATGTCTTCGAGCGTCTTGCGGTCGGCGATCTCGTCGGCATCGAACACGGTCAATTCGGGGCAGATCGCGCGAGCATTGGCGAGCGGCAGGCCGATCGACAGGCCGGCGCGAACGGCCAGATCATCGAGCGCGTAAATCAGAATGGCGTTGTGCTGCTTGGCGACGACGACGCTGGGTGTTTTATCCAGCGCGTCGCCGTTCTGTAAAAGCTTGCGCTTGATGCGGTCGATGGGCAGGCGTGGCAGCCACAGGCTGAGGATACGCCGCCGGTTCACTGAAGAGGCACTCATCACATTTCCATTCCATGATCCACCGGCCGACCGGGCCATGACGGTTACGAACGAGCTGCGCGTCGAACACGGGCGCGCCCCAGGCGTGCCAAGGGACTGACGGCGGCGAATGCGCCGCGCGCACGATCCATCTGGTTTCCGCGGTCGAGGGCCGCGGCTCCGCAGCCACCCGCAGCAGTAGCGCAGTGACGCCGGAGGCTTGCGCGGCCAGCGTGAGCTTGCGGCTGGCGACGAGATCGAGCTGGCGCGCCTGCCCCCAGACTTCCAGCACGACGGCGCCGAGCGCATCGCAGGCCAGCGCGTCGGCAGCGGTCCGCAATGCGGCGTCGGTGTCAGGCGCGCGTACCGTCACGAGCAGCCGCGGATCGAGACCCAGCTCGCACAGCCCGCTCATCGACAGCGCGCCGGATTCAATTTCCGAAAAATCCTGCCGCACCCAGACCAGCGGCCGGCGCGGCGACACCCTTCCCGCCAGCCCTGCGATGAAGCCCGTTGCCGCCGCGCTCTGATGGCCCTCGGCGAACACTTCGTGCACCACTGCTGCCGCAAGCCCACCGCACAGCACAGCATCCGCTGCCGCATGGCCGAGCGCGACCTTGTTGAGATCATGCGCATCGCCATGCGCTTCGAGCCGTTGGATGCTCCCGCGCAAATTCGCAAGCGTGCTTGTGCGTGCGGTGCTCATGCGCCGCTCCTTAAGGAAATTTGGCCTTACCGCTTCTTCCCGAGTGAACCCGCGGCTGGCTCATTTGTTCATGATATGTTCTAATATAAAGCTAACCGGCCCGGCAGAGTCAATCGGGATCGACACTTTCGCGATTCACGAATGGAATCAAAGGGATTCAACGATGGATGTGCAACGTAAGCTGGAAATCCTGGCGGATGCCGCGAAATACGATGCTTCCTGCGCTTCCTCCGGCACAGAGAAGCGGGATTCCAGCGACGGCAAGGGCCTTGGCTCGACCGCGCCCGGCATGGGCATCTGCCATTCCTACGCGCCGGACGGACGCTGCATCTCGCTGTTGAAGGTGCTGCTTACCAACGCCTGCAATTACGATTGCTTATATTGCGTCAACCGCACTTCTTCGAACGTGCCGCGGGCGCGCTTCACGGTCGACGAGGTGGTGAAGCTGACGATCGACTTCTATCGCCGCAACTACATCGAGGGATTGTTTCTCTCCTCCGGCATCATTCGCAGCGCCGACTACACCATGGAGCAGGTGGTGAGCGTCGCGCGCAAACTGCGCGAGGAGCATTACTTCCGCGGCTACATTCATCTCAAGACCATCCCTGAGGCCGACGATGCGCTGATCGCGGAAGCCGGCAAATATGCCGACCGCCTCAGCATCAATATCGAAATGCCCTTGGAAAAGAGCCTCGCCAAATTCGCTCCGGAAAAGGACGTGCGGGCGATCCGCCGCACCATGGGCCGGCTGCGCTTGAAGCTCGATGAGGCAAAGGAGAATGGCGAGATCGCGACAAAAGCAAAGCCACCGCGATTTGCGCCAGCCGGCCAGAGCACGCAGATGATCATCGGCGCTGACACCGCCAGCGACAAAACCATCCTCGATACCAGCGCCAATCTCTACGGCTCCTACCGTCTCAAGCGCGTCTATTATTCGGCCTTCAGTCCGATCCCGGACGCCAGCCGCGCGCTGCCGCTGGTCCCGCCCCCGCTCCTTCGCGAGCACCGGCTCTATCAGGCCGACTGGCTGATGCGGTTTTACGGCTTTGACGCTGGCGAGATCGTCGACGAGGCCAAAGGCATGCTGCCGCTCGACATCGACCCGAAACTGACCTGGGCGCTGCGCCACCGCGACCGCTTTCCGCTCGTTGTTTCGACCGCCAGCCGCGAAGAGCTGTTGCGGGTTCCCGGCTTCGGCACCAAGGCAGTCGACCGTATCATCGCCACGCGCCGCCTGACGTCGATCCGCGTCGCCGACCTGGCGCGGTTGCATATCCCACAGAAGAAGGCGCTGCCGTTCATCGTGCTCAGCGATCACCGGCCATCGCCGCATCTGCTCGATGGCGCGGAGCTGACGGAGCGGTTCAAACCGAAGACGACGCAGTTGGGATTTGGGTTCTGAACCCACAGCTGTCATTGCGAGCGAAGTAAAGCAATCCATCGCGCCGCGAAGAAAGAATGGATTGCTTCGCTACGCTCGCAATGACGAGGAGGAGAGAAAATGAATTTCATCACCCTCGACAGCGAAACCGATTTCGACGGCTGGCGCAAAGCCGCCCGCGCGCTGGCACTGAACGATGTGAAACCTTCCAACGTAACATGGCGCGTGGCGGGCGATGCGCCCGAACTGTTCGAGCCGACGGCCGCGCCGCTGGAGCCACCACCCGGCACGTTCAACGTACCGGCTAAATTCGTTGAACTGGCTGAAATTGCGATCCTGCACCGCAACCCCGAGCGGTTCGCCCTGCTCTATCGTCTGCTGTGGCGGCTGCGCAGCAACCACGATCTGCTCGACATCGCGACCGATCCCGATGTGGCTGAAGTCGCCGCCATGGCCAAGGCCGTGCGCCGCGAAGAGCACAAGATGCACGCCTTTGTCCGCTTCCGCGAAGTCGGCCGCGAGCAGACATCGCACTTCGTCGCGTGGTTCGAGCCGGAGCACCACATCGTCGAACTGGCCGCGCCGTTCTTCGCGCGCCGTTTCGCCGACATGCCCTGGTCGATCCTGACGCCGGACGCCTGCGCGCATTGGGACGGCCATGCCGTCTCGATCACGCCGGGCGTCAGCCAAAGCGAAGCTCCGACCGCGGATCGGCTGGAGGAAACCTGGCGGCGCTACTACGCCAGCATTTTCAATCCCGCCCGGCTGAAAGTGCTGGCCATGCATAAGGAGATGCCCCGGAAATACTGGCGGAACCTGCCGGAGGCCTCGATGATTAAACCCCTGATCGAAGACGCCGGACGTACCGCAAGCGCGATGATCGCGAACCCGGCGACGGAGCCGCACAAGCCTCAAAAGCGGCTGGAACCGGCCAAGGTAAACGACCAGGCAAGCGAAATGGCCCGCAAACACGCCGACGATATCGAGACGCTGCGCGAGGAAGCCGCCGGTTGCCGCGCCTGCCCGCTCTGGAAAGACGCCACGCAGACCGTATTCGGCGAAGGCCAGCAAACGGCGCGGATCATGCTGGTCGGCGAGCAGCCCGGCGACAAGGAAGATCTCGCCGGCAAGCCGTTCGTCGGGCCTGCGGGGCAAATGCTCGACCGCGCTTTGGAAGAAGCCGGGATCGACCGCCGCAAGGTCTACGTCACCAATGCGGTCAAGCATTTCAAGTTCGTGCCGCGCGGCAAGATCCGCCTGCACCAGAAGCCGAACACGCCGGAGATCAAGGCGTGCCGGCAATGGTACGAACGTGAACTGGCCGCGATCAAACCCGACCTTGTGGTGGCAATGGGCGCCACCGCGGCGCAAAGCGTGTTCGGGAAAATTACGCCGATCAACAAGAACCGGGGCCGCCCGATCGATCTCGACGACGGCACCAGGGCGCTGGTGACGGTGCACCCGTCCTATCTGTTGCGATTGCCCGATGCCGATGCCAAGGCACGGGAATACCGGCGCTTCGTCGAGGACCTCAAAATCGCCGCTGACGCGCTGCGAAAATCAGCACGTGCGGCCTGAATTTCGCCAATCCGGCAGTCGCAATTTCTGGTGAAATATAACGGGAAAAATTGACAATCCGATTCACAACCATTAATTGATTAAGAACACAATCGCATTCTCAAGGGAATGTGGGACGTCTGGTCACGCCAGGACGCTCCCATACGGTCGACGCGCTGCGCGGTACCCCTTCAGCCCCGGCGCCGTGCAGCGCGCGACCACTCTTCCTCCTGCCTTGTGGCGCCGCAGCGCGCGTCGCGCCCGGCGTTTCATCCGCCAGCCCAAACAAATCCGTCGCAGCGGCAAATAGCGATGCGTTCTAGAGTCTCGTTCCGATGGAATCGGAACGGGACGCGTTTTCTTGACGCGAACCGGCCTCCACCCACGGATCAAGTCCGAGGGCATGCTTCGCTGGAAAACGCTCTAACCCCTCGCCGCGGCCTCCAGTTCTGCAATGTCGAACTTGACCATCTTCAGCATGGCCTCCGCGACGCGCCTGGCCTTGTCGCGGTCGGGATCATTCATCAATTCACCGAGCCGTCTGGGCGCGATCTGCCAGGAGAGACCCCAGCGATCCCTTAGCCAGCCGCATTGCTCGATCTTGCCGCCCTCCTTCAAGGCATCCCACAGACGGTCGATCTCGGCCTGCGTGTCGCATTCGACCATGATCGAAAAGCTGTGGTTGAACGGATCGAGGGGGCCAGCCTCAATCGCCATATAGCGCTGGTCGCCCAGGGTGAAGGCTGCGATCTTGACGCTGCCCGCGGGACCACTCGGGCTCTCGGCAGGCAGGGACGAAACCCAGTCGACCGATGAGCCGCGGACGAGCGAGGTGTAGAAACCGATCGCGGCCTCCATGTCCTTCTCGAACCAGAGATGCTGCGTGACCTTCATCGGTGCGGCCTCCTTTATCTGATATTCGGCCGCACGCGCGCGGCCGCTTCTGTACCAAGGACGGATGGAGGAGGCCGGCGCCCGACAGCGCGATTAAATTTTTGTAACGGACGATCAACCCCTGAACCAACAAACTGGTTCAAGCGGCATCACTTCACCTCTCCAGCAGCCATGTGCTGTCATCCGGCGTCGCCGGCACGATGGCGGCCAACGGCTCGGGCCTGCAGATGGCGGACGCCGGAACCAAACTCCGGCCTTCTGCTTTCCGCAGGGTACCCTGACCGATGATTACGGCAGGGCATCGATGTCCCACGCGAACCCAACGCTATGCAGCCGGAGCCCGCCATGACCAAACTACCCCTGAATGGCACGACGCCGATCCAGGACCGCATTCAGGCGGAAATGCTGGATAGTTTCGATGAGGAACTGGAACTAGAAATCGACGACGATCGCCTCGATGCGCTGACCAATGAATTTGCCGACCATACGGCACAGGAGACGATCGATCGGCGCGTCTACTTCAAGGAATTGTTCCGTCTGCAGGGTGAACTGGTAAAATTGCAGACTTGGGTGCAGCACCACAAGCTCAAGGTGGTGGTGATTTTCGAGGGGCGCGATTCCGCCGGCAAGGGCGGCGTCATCAAGCGCATCACCCAAAGACTCAATCCGCGGGTCTGCCACGTCGCGGCGCTTCCGGCGCCGAACGAGCGTGAGCGCACGCAATGGTATTTCCAGCGTTACGTTCCGTATTTGCCGGCCGGCGGCGAGATCGTGCTGTTCGACCGTAGCTGGTACAACCGCGCTGGCGTCGAGCGGGTGATGGGCTTCTGCACTGAAGACGAGGTCGAAGAATTCTTCCGGTCGGCGCCGGAATTCGAGCGTATGCTCGTGCGCTCCGGAATCATCCTCATCAAGTACTGGTTTTCCATCACTGACGAAGAGCAGTATTTGCGCTTCACGATGCGGATCCACGATCCGCTCAAGCAGTGGAAGCTCAGCCCGATGGATGTGGAATCGCGCAGCCGCTGGGAGCAATACACCAAGGCCAAGGAAGCAATGCTGGAGCGTACCCACATTCCGGAAGCTCCCTGGTACCTGGTCGAAGCCGACGACAAGAAGAAGGCACGGCTGAACTGCATTGCGCATCTGCTCGAGCAAATTCCCCACCAGGAAATCAAGCGCGAGCCGGTGGTACTGCCGCCGCGGGTTCGCAACCCGGAATATAGCCGCGGGCCGATTCCACCCGAAATGTACGTGCCGGAGCGCTATTGAGCGGCGGACTGCGCGCGCCGGGGATACGGCTTGATGACACACGGCTGCGCATTTCCGGATGCCGCTGGAAATCTCGATCGCGACGTCAGATATTGAAGACGAGGCATCTACCCGCATTTCAAGTCGCGGTTGAGCGACAAAAAAATGAAGGCCCGCACTCGAGATACGGGCCTTCCTTGATGTGACCTCGCACTTCATGTGCGATCGAAGTTGAAGTGGCGTTGTGCGCTTTTACGCCGCGGCCAGCTTGTTCTCGACCAGCTTGATCCAGTACGAGGTGCCGTACACGATCGCCTCGTCGTTGAAATCATAGGCGGGGTGATGAAGCCCCGCGCTGTCGCCGTTGCCGCAGAAGATGAAGGCGCCCGGCCGCGCTTCCAGCATGTAGGAGAAATCTTCCGCGCCCATGAGCGGCGGCATTTCGTGGACGTTCTGGGCGCCGGCGACTTCCTTGGCCACCCTGGTTGCGAACTCGGTCTGCTCGGCATGGTTCTTGGTCACGGGATAGCCGCGCTCATAGACGAGATCGATCTTGGCGCCGGTCATCTTGGCCACGCCCTCACACACCTCGCGGACCCGCTTCTCGACCAGTTCGCGCACTTCCGGGGTCAGGGTGCGGACCGTGCCCCGGAGCTCGGCGGTCTGCGGAATCACGTTGCGGGCGTTGCCGGCGTGGAACTCGCAGATCGAGATCACGGCTGAGTCCAGGGGATCGAGGGTCCGCGAGACGATCGACTGCAGGGCAGTAATCACCTGCGAACCGACGAGCACGGAATCGATGCATTTGTTCGGGCGCGCGGCGTGGCCGCCGAGCCCTTCGATCTTGATGTCGATCGAGTCGGTCGCGGCCATTACCGGGCCGGGGCGGATGGCAAAGGAGCCGACCGGAATCCCCGGCCCATTATGCATGCCATAGACCTGCTCGATGCCGAACCGGTCCATCAGACCGTCCTTGATCATGGCGGCGGCGCCCGCGCCGCCCTCCTCGGCCGGCTGAAAGATCACGACAGCGTCGCCGGCGAAATTCCTGGTCTCGGCGAGATATCGCGCTGCACCCAAAAGCATCGCGGTGTGGCCGTCATGGCCGCAGGCATGCATCAGGCCCGGCGTCTTGGAGGCATGGGGAAGGTTGGTCGCTTCCTCGATCGGCAGCGCGTCCATGTCGGCGCGAAGCCCGATCACCTTGATCTCGCCATTGCCGGGCTGTTTGCCCTTGATGACGCCGACGACGCCGGTCTTGCCGAGGCCAGTGGTCACCTCGTCGCAGCCGAACTCGCGCAAGCGGTCTGCCACGAATGCTGCAGTGCGGTAGACGTCGTACAGCAATTCAGGATTTTCATGGATATCGCGGCGCCAGGCCTGAATATCGGGTTGCAGATCGGCGACGCGGTTGACGATGGGCATGGGAATTCTCTGGCCTCAAAGGTTGGAATGCTAGTGCTTCTGTAGCATGCAAGCGGCGGTCCACCCAACACTCTGCCTCACAGTCCCCATCCGCCCGGAAGCCTGGCCGACCCCGGCGAAGGCTTAGGCAACCCTTGGCGGGTCACGCGGCCAGCGTGTTCTCGACCAGCTTGATCCAGTAAGAGGTGCCGAACACGATCGCCTCGTCGTTGAAATTGTAGGCGGGGTGATGCAGCCCTGCGCTGTCGCCGTTGCCGCAGAAGATCAGCGCGCCCGGCCGCTGCTCCAGCATGAAGGCGAAGTCTTCGCCTGCCATCAGCGGCGGCATCACATGCACATTGGCATCGCCGGCGATTTCCATGGCCGCCCGCGTCGCGACATCCGTCTGCTCGATATGGTTGACCGTTACCGGATAGCCGCGATCGTATGTCAGATCGATCCTGGCGCCGGTGGCCTGCGCTACGCCGGCGACGACCTCGCGGACCCGCCTTTCCACCATTTTCCGCACGTCGCCGTTCAGGGTACGGACGGTGCCCGCCAGCTCCGCGGTTTGCGGGATCACGTTGCGGGCGTGGCCGGCGTGAAATTCGCACATCGAAATGACAGCCGATTCCAGCGGGTCGACGCTGCGCGACACGATCGACTGCAGCGCCGTAATCAACTGCGCGCCGACAAGGACGGAATCGATGCATTGGTTCGGACGCGCGGCGTGCCCGCCGCGCCCCTCGATCTTGATGACGACGGCATCGCCGCCGGCCATGATCGGGCCGGGCCGAAGCGCGAACGAGCCGACCGGAATGCCCGGACCGTTATGCATGCCGTAGACCTGTTCGATGCCGGAACGGTCCATCAGCCCGTCCTTGATCATCGCAACCGCGCCCGCGCCGCCCTCTTCTGCCGGCTGGAAGATCACGACCGCATCGCCGGCGAAATTGCGGGTCTCCGCGAGATAGCGCGCCGCACCCAGCAGCATGGCGGTGTGGCCGTCATGGCCGCAGGCGTGCATCAGACCCTTCGTCCTGGAAGCGTAGGGCAGATTGGTCGCCTCCTCGATCGGCAGCGCGTCCATATCCGCCCGCAGCCCGATGACCTTCACCTCACCCTTGCCGGCGGGCTTGCCGCCCTTGATGACGCCGACGACGCCGGTGCGGCCGAGACCGGTAACGACCTCGTCGCAGCCGAACTCCCGCAAACGGTCCGCCACCAATGCCGCAGTGCGGTGCACGTCGTAGAGCAGTTCCGGGTGTTCATGAATATCCCGGCGCCAGACCTGGATGTCGGGTTGCAACTCGGCGACGCGGTTGACGATGGGCATGGAGATAACAGGCTTTCCAGGTTGAACGCTTCTGCCCCTGTAGCATGCAAGGCGCGGTCCACCCAACAGCCTCAGGAGACGCCGGGCTTGTCCCGGCCATCCCCGTCTGACTATTAGGACGGAAAGAACGTTAAGGGTGGAAACCAAAGATGCCGCGAAGGCTTGAAGGCGATTTCGACTATATCGTGGTTGGCGCGGGCACGGCCGGCTGCATCATGGCCAACCGGCTGTCGGCCGATCCGAAAAACCGCGTGCTGATCCTCGAGGCCGGCGGCAACGACAACTGGATCTGGTTTCATATCCCGGTCGGCTATCTCTTTGCGATCGGCAATCCCCGCTCGGACTGGATGTTCAAGACCGAGGCAGAGCCCGGGCTCAACGGGCGGGCGCTCGCCTATCCGCGCGGCAAGGTGATCGGCGGCTCTTCCGCCATCAACGCCATGATCTCGATGCGGGGGCAATCCGCCGATTACGATCACTGGCGGCAGCTCGGCCTGATCGGCTGGGGCTATGACGACGTAAAGCCGCTGTTCAAGCGGCTGGAGGATCATTTCCTGGGCGAGAGCGAACATCACGGCACCGGCGGCGGCTGGCGGATCGAGGCGCCGCGGCTGTCCTGGGCCATTCTCGACGCGGTCGGCGATGCGGCCGAGGAAATGGGCATCAAGCGCATTGCCGATTTCAACACCGGCGACAACGAAGGCACGAGCTACTTCCACGTCAACCAGAAGCGCGGCCGGCGCTGGTCCTCGGCGCGCGGCTTTCTCAAGCCGGTACTGAACCGCGGCAATTTGCGGCTGGAAAAAAACGTGCTGGTCGACCGCTTGATCGTCGAGCAAGGGCGCGCGGTCGGCGTACGCTTCATGCAGGGTAGTGAAGTGGTCGAGGCCCGAACCAAAGGCGAAGTGATTTTGTGTGCGGGATCAATCGGATCGACGCAGGTCTTGCATCGATCCGGCATCGGGCCCGCGGACTGGCTGTCGCCGCTCGGCATCGACGTCGTGCTCGATAAGCCGGGCGTCGGGCGCAATCTGCAGGACCATCTGCAGCAGCGCGCGATCTACAAGGTCGAGGGCGTGCGCACGCTGAACGAGACTTACTGGTCGCTGATGCGGCGCGGCCTGATGGGGCTCGATTATGCCTTCCGCCGCCGCGGCCCGCTGACCATGGCGCCGTCGCAGCTCGGCATCTTCACCCGCTCCGACCCACGCCGCGAACGCGCCAACATCCAGTTCCACGTGCAGCCATTGTCGCTCGACAAGTTCGGCGATCCCCTGCATCGCTTTCCCGCGATTACCGTCAGCGCCTGCAACCTGCAGCCGACCTCGCGCGGCACCGTGCGGATTCGCTCGGGGATGCCCGACGAAGCGCCGTCGATCGCGCCGAATTATCTGTCGACCGACGACGACCGTCAGGTCGCCGCAGATGCCATCCGCACCACGCGGCGCCTGATGAAGCAAAAGCGGCTCGAACGCTATCGCCCGGTAGAATACCTGCCCGGCCCCACCGTCGGCGACGACGACGCCTCGCTGGCGAAAGCCGCCGGCGATATCGGCACCACGATCTTCCACCCAGTGGGGACAGCGAAGATGGGCACGGCGAATGATGCCATGGCCGTCGTCGACGAGCGGTTGCGGTTCTACGGGATCGCCGGCTTGCGCGTCGCCGACGCCTCGGTGATGCCGACGATCACGTCGGGCAACACGAATACGCCGACGGCGATGATCGCGGAGAAAGGCGCTGCGATGCTTCTGGAGGATGCGAGGTAGTTCCTCCCATGACGAACCCCAAACGGATTTCGGTCGGACCTGTCGGCGAACACATTGCGCTTGCCCGATGGGGCGAGGACGGCTCGGGCAAACCGCCCGCGCTGCTGTTGCACGGCACCGGCTTTGTCGCCGAGGTCTGGGATGAGGTCGCCCGTGAATTGGCGTCGCGTTACACCGTCTATGCGCTCGACCGCCGCGGCCATGGCGACAGTCACAAGCCGGCGGCCGACCGCTATCACTTCCAGGATTTCGCCGAGGATTTGTGTCGGGTGATCGAGGCGCTCGACCTGTTAGATATATTCGGTATCGGCCACAGCGCAGGCGCCACCGATCTCCTGCTCGCGGCGAAACTTTTGCCGCAGCGCTTTTCGCGCCTGTTCGTGATGGAGCCGACCGTCATGGATCCGCATGCGATCCGCGCCGATGGCCCCGGATTGAGCGACAGGTCGACCGCTGCTGTGCAGAGCGTGCTGCGCCGCCAGGCCGAGTTCAACAGCGCCGAGGCGGCGTTCCAGCGCTATCGCGCCGCGCCTGCGTTTGCGACATGGTCCGAGTCCTCGCTCTGGGCCTACATCCGGCATGGCTTCGCCCCTCTGAGGGACGGCCGGGTACGACTGCGCTGCACGCCTGAAATCGAGTCCGCCATTACTCTCCGGATTTGTGAGGCGATGGAGCAGGTCTACACCGGAGACGGCCGCGGCAATCCTTTCGCGTGGCTGACCGATATCGACTGCCCCGTCTGCGTTGCGACGACCGAACAATCGTGGGCGATCTATAAAATGATGGCATCACGGGCCGTGGCGCTGATTCCGCAAGTCAGCGAATGGCGTTTTGCCGGGGTCGGTCACTGCGTCGGCCAAGAGGACCCAAAACTCCTGCTTGGTGCCCTGCAAATATTCGAAGCGAAAGACCGCTAGATCCATCCGGGCTGCCTGCCATACATGCCGGCGCCGCTTTATGTCTCACGATTCAAGACTTGTCTTGCGACAAGTGAGACGCGCGCCCGCGCGTTGCTCATGGACCACGGGCTATTTGCGCCCGAAGGCCGGCCCTTGCGGCGAAAATCGAGGCCGATCCCTGATGGCACACCGCTTGCTCCATTGCCGGAACCGCGCATCAAGACGCGTCCGCAAGCAAGTAGACACTATCGAGGAGAACACCATGGAGATCGGCTATTTCACGATGCCTTCGCATCCGCCGGAGTGCGGGTTGAAGGAAGGGCAGGATTGGGACCTCCAGGTTCTGCGCTGGCTCGACGAGCTCGGCTATCAGGAGGCCTGGATCGGCGAACATCACACCGCGCCCTGGGAGCCCCATCCCGCGCCGGACCTCTTGATCGCGCAGGCCCTGCTGCAGACCAAGAACATCCGCATCGGCCCCGGCGGATTCCTGCTGCCCTATCATCATCCCGCCGAACTCGCCAACCGCGTGGCGATGCTCGATCATCTTTCCGAGGGAAGGCTGAATTTCGGCGTCGCGGCCAGCGGCCTGCCGAGCGACTGGGCGATGTTCAATGTCGACGGCATGAGCGGCCAGAACCGCGACATGACGCGGGAGGCGCTTGAGATCATCCTGAAGCTGTGGAGCGATCCCGCGCCCTTTACCTACAAGGGCAAGTTCTGGACGGTGACAAAGCCGGACACGATGTTCGATTTTCTCAAACCCCACATCAAGCCGGTGCAGGCCCCGCATCCGCCGATCGGCGTCGCCGGGCTTTCCAAGAACTCCGATACGCTGAAGCTCGCCGGCGAGCGCGGCTTCATCCCGATGAGTCTCAACCTCAATCCGGCCTATGTCGGCAGCCATTGGGACTCGGTGGAAGCGGGCGCGGCGAAAGCCGGACGCAAGGCGAACCGGCAGGACTGGCGGCTGGTGCGCGAGGTGTTCGTCGCCGATACCGACGAGGAAGCCTGGAAGCTCTCGGCCGGCGACATGATGGGCCGGATGATGGGCGAGTATTTCCTGCCGCTGCTCGGGCATTTCGGCTTCAAGGATTATTTGAAGCACGCGCCCGATGTGCCCGACAGCGACGTTACGGTCGACTATTGCGCCCGCCGCAACTGGATCGTCGGCTCGCCTTCCACCGTCGCCGAAAAGATCGAGACCATCTATCAGGAAGTCGGCGGCTTCGGCGTGCTGCTGGTTTTCGGCTTCGACTACAAGCACAAGCCCGAGGCGTGGCGCCATTCGCTCGAACTGCTGCGGCATGAAGTGATGCCGCGGCTGAAGCATCTCGGCGCCGACCGAATCAAGGCGGCTTGAGAACGGAAGCTGCGGATGCGGGACGATCGTTCCGCATCCGCTGGTCCGCGTTTAACCACAACCACCCGCATCACCCTGGGGATCGAGGCATGAATATCGACGCGCCAAGTTTCAAGCAGGCCATGCGCGAATGCGCCGGCGCCGTTGCGCTAGTGACGGTAGGCACGGCGCCAGGGCAACGCACCGGCCTGACGGTCACATCCGCCTGTTCGCTGTCCGACAAGCCGCCGTCGCTCATTGCCTGCGTCAATCGCAATGCGAGCGCGCATGCGCGCATCGGCGAGGAACGCGCCTTCGCCGTCAACTTCCTGCATGAGGAGCACGCGCTGCTGGCGCTGACCTTCAGCGGGCAGAAGGGCATCAACGGCGAGGATCGCTTCGCCTTCGGGCGCTGGACCACCGGCGTGACCGGTACACCGATCCTGGAAGATGCCGTTGCCGCCTTCGATTGTGTGCTGACGCAGGAATTCGAAACAACAACCCATTCGATATTCGTGGGTGAAGTACGAAACGTGTCCCTGTCCGCGCAGAACACGCCCCTGCTCTATCTCCGCGGAAGTTTTCACGGCACGCGCGAGATCAGGGATGCGCTCTCGCTCGGCGACGTCGATGCCAGACGGCTGAGCTGGAGCGATTTTTCCTGACGCTCGCATGGCGGCCTTTGCACGACGATGCGATCAGGCATCCACATCGAGAAGATCAACGAGCCTTTTCTGTTCCGCGATGGCGGCAGCCCGGCCAAGTATGGTGCAGGGCTCAACTTTGCGATCGAGCGCGGCTGGCCACGCTGCACGAATCCGGGACCTTCGTCACCTTCACGCCTGAAAGCGCGGAATTGTTTGCTTGAATGCGAGTGTCTTGGTTCGTTTAGGTGCGGCTGTCGTAAACGGGGCCGCATTGGCTACGAACGATCTGGCCAGCATCATTGTATTCCAGTGTCGCCTGCACGGTTCCGCCCGGCACTTCATATGATACCAAAATCCTGTCGCCGGCCGTCTCCAAGCCTTGAAGCTCACCCGCGGGTTTCTCATCGAACCGTTGCCGCCAGTATTCGATAAGCGCGCTACGGCCGATTACCGTCGCTTGTCCATTGCAGCCGCACTCCAGCACAGCGTCCGGGCCATACAAATCAACAATCGAAAGGGTGGCAGCGCGATAGGCGTCAAGCCAGTCAACCGCTGCGGCCATCGGGTCAAAGGAACTCATGATCCTACCTACCTGCCAAAAGGCGGATTAGAACGAGTCTAAATGAACGTTGCCTGAATGTGATGTTCGAAAGAGGCCAACGGATTCATTTTGCCGATTTTTCCCGAATCCAAGTCCCTAATGTCGGCTGCCAAACAGACTGAAAGGATCAACCGGCCTTTAATCAGCGATGGGCGAGCTTAAGAGGAACTCCATGGCTCAACGGCGCAAGCGCGTCATTTACACGGCGACTTTTGAAGAACGCCTAGCGGAAGAGGCGATTAAGTTTAAAGCAGCCGCCGAAAAGCGCCCTCCTACTTTTGCGGCGTGCACGGCAGGCCGAGACGGCACCACACATCAACAATCGGCTTCGATCTCCCGGACTACAGCCGCCCAAGGCACTAGAAAATTTAGTTTCCAATCAGAAGAAGTAAGGCCGAACCCCCGTGTCCTAAACTAGCCAGGGGATCGTATGAGGCATGAAGGCAGCGAGCATTGAGTTTAGCGGGCACACGATTGCCTGTCTCATTCGTAACCAGTCCGAGACTGGAGCGGCCTTGGAGTTAGTCAGCACGATCAAGCTTCCGGCACAATTTACATTGGTAGTCGCCTATGACCGCATCAGATGCATCGCTATTTGGCGAACGGGAAAGATGATCGGAGTCAAATTCCTCTTATAAGTCGCTGGGGCCATAAAATGGCCCCAGCGCTGCCGTGCGCCGAGGCCATTCAAGTCGTCGACCTTCAGCCATCAGAGCGCGATCGCCGCAACTCCCTGCTGAGTTTAAGATCAGAATAGGCGTGAATTGCTTATCCGCACCGAGTTGATTCACGCGCTGCCCTGCCACCCAAACACTCGTAGCGAATGCGACAATGACCGTCGCGCTCGCACACTGCATCTCCCACTCCCGTGAACTACTCATGAAGATCTACCAATTTGAGATAATCACCGTTGACGCTTGTCGCGGCGTGACCGGTCACCACTACAGCCGCCGTCGAGATTGCCATCAGGGTCAAGGCGGCGAACATGATGCCAATCAATTTCAAAGCGCGCTCATCTGCCATCGCGAAGCGTCCTTCAACGACGAGAAAAACCCGACCGGCGTTCCGACTCGGGCCTTTCCCTCCCTCTAGCAATTCCGCTTAATGAACAGCACGAAGCAAATAGTATCCGACGCCGCCAACAACGATCACGGTCGGGACGGCCCAAAGCAATAAGACTGGCATGTACGCCTCCTCCAGAGAGCTGCCCATCGATAAACGCAGGCCTGTTGCCACTTGTTCCCGTTATAAGTAGCCATAGAATGCTACCTTCCCCGAGTCGGGTCGGTGAGAACTGAGTGCACTTGGGGAACAAACGAGAAGTGCTTCTGGGTCGGTTGCTTTCGAACGGCAGCTAGGAAAAGCTTAAATCGCCGCAGCGGACGATGGCCTACCGCACTAACGATAGCCTTTGCAGTTCGCCTCTTTGTATTCGCGCGAATTGCGCCGTCGCTGCGATCTGCAGATGCGCGAGCTTCCCTCCTTGATGTCTGATTTTGTCGAACGGCGCGAGGAGCCCGATCGGCGTCAATTGACCCTCCGGCTGGTCTAACTCAGACTCGTATTTCGCTCGCGTCTATCCCGCATGAAGTCGCGCTTTTTTGATGGACTTGCGATGCCGAGCCATCCGAATTTAAACGGCCCCAACCGGGGGCCGCCAACCCGAACGATACGGGTTTTCCTCCAGCAGTCGGGGGGGCACCTTTCGGCTGGAAGCACTGGAATCGACGCTCTGCCAAGCCGATTGTTCCTTGGTCTTCGACAAACAGTTCCGCGCATGGAAATTAAGGATTACGTCCCTGTTCTCCTCGTCTTTTGCCATCTTTTCCCACTACGTTGATTGCACTCCGACGATGCGGTCCAAAGGGGACCGTCCTAACGTCCATTGGCGCCGGACATGGTTCAGTACGATCTGAAGCGGCGAGGGGAATTTGCTGGCAGGGGAACGAGAGGTTTGCCCGTCCCGTCTGGCCGCGACGGCACAGAGCCGGAATCCCAGTGCACACTGGGCCAAGTCATCGGTCGGACTGCCAACCGGTTCCCACATCAGCCTGCGATCGTCTCCGCCACGTCTGCGCCTCTGACGTATCACGATCTTCAGCGCCAGTTGGACGAGATCCGCCGGCAGCTGCGGTGGGCTGGGTTCGATTGCAACGCCCGCATCGGGATACTCATGCCGAACGGCGCGGACGCGGTTCTCACCATCGTGGCAGTAGCCTGCTGCAGCGTCGCGGTTCCTCTTGATCCGCGGCTGTCCCGGGCGGAGATCGATCAGCGTTTCGACATGCTGCGCCTGAACGCTCTTCTCGTGCCGCAAGGCAGTACCTCTGAAGCTCGCCAGGCCGCTGAGCGGAGAAGGCTCCCCATCATCGAAGCCGCTCCGGTCGGACACGGTCAGCTCGGACTCAATATCGCAGTGCAGGTCTCCAACTTCCCCGCGATCGACGCTGAGCCTGATCCGGGCTCGCCCGCCTTCATCCTGCAGACGTCGGGCACGACCGCGCAGCCAAAGCTCATTCCGTTCAGTCATGGCAATATGCTGGCGGCGGCCGCACGGCTTCAGGCCTGGTTCGGCCTCACACACCTGGACCGTTGCCTGAGCGTTTCGTCCCCTTACTATTCCCATGGGCTCAAAGTAACGGTCTTCACACCGCTGCTGACGGGCGGCAGCATTGCCTTCCCGGCGAACAGTGCCGTCGTGGCGCTGGATGAGTGGCTCGATGTCCTGCGGCCGACTTGGTACTCGGCAGGTCCTACGCTTCACACTGCCGTGCTGGACAAGGCAGAAAACCTTGAGGATGCGCCGGCGGCGCACACTCTGCGATTCGTCGTATCGGGTGGCGCGCCGCTGCTGAAAGAGGTGCAGGACGACCTGCAGCGCATTTTGGGCGTGCCGGTGCTAGAGCATTACGGCTCCAGCGAAGCCGCGCAGATCGCCGCCAACCTGCCGCCGCCCGGGCCGAACAGGCCAGGGACTTGCGGGCAACCTTGGCCTGATACCGTGGCCATTGTTGGTGAGGATGGACATCCCTTGCCAGCCGGCGAGCGGGGTGAGATATGGGTTCGTGGTCCCACCGTGATATCTGGCTATCTCGATGCGCCGGAACTCAATCAAGCTGCTTTCAGAGAGGGCTGGTTTCGCACGGGCGATATCGGCAGCCTCGACGGAGATGGCTTCCTGTCCCTGCACGGCCGTCTGAGTGAAATAATCAACCGCGGCGGTGAGAAGATCGCCCCTGCTGAGATCGAAACCGCGCTACTGCGCCATCCAGCCATAGCCGAAGCTGCTGCTTTCGCAATCGCCCATCCACGACTTGGCGATGACGTCGCAGCCGTCGTCATTCCACATCCTGGCGCGCAGACGACGCCTGCGGAGCTACGACGGCTCCTGCAACGCGAGTTGGCTTCGTTCAAGATTCCGCGGCACATTCTGTTCCTCGACCAACTGCCAAAGGGGGCGACGGGAAAGGTCCAACGGCGACGGCTGCGCGAGTCGCTCGACGAGCTGTTGGGTCATCAGCGCGCGATGCCGCTGCCTGCTGTGGACAAAGGGCCATTGGATCTGGAAGCTGAATTGCTGATCCTATGGCGGAGGCTGCTCAAGTCCGAGGCTGTGACGGTCGACGATGATTTTTTTGCCAGCGGTGGCGACTCCCTTCTGGCGATGGAAATGCTCATCGAGGTCGAGCGGCTCGTCGGCCACCCCGTACCGGAAACGATCCTGTTCGGGGCAGAAACAATCCGGCAACTTGCCCCAAAAATCGCCATGCAGACGGGCACGCCGGCGACGCCGGTCTTCCAGTTCCATGCCCGTGGCGATCGACCTCCCCTGCACTTCTTCAATGGGGACCTCGTCAGCGGCCACTCGTCTCTGCGGCGGATGGTCGATCTTTTCGGTCCCGATTACCCAATCATCTCCATCGATCCCCATGGTCTTCGTGGGGAACCGATTCCACCCTCGATCAAGCAGATGGCCGCCGATCGCCTGCCGCTTATCCTGGCGAGGCAGACCAGCGGTCCTTTCCTCCTGGGCGGCAAATGCAACGGCGCCATGGTGGCGTTCGAAGCAGCCCGCCTGCTGATGGCAGCCGGCCACAAGGTTGATATGGTTGCGATGATCGACCCCCCGACCGTCAGTGCCCGTCCGGCGCAGCGGGCGATCATCGGGCTGATGAAGCCCATAGTTTCGCCTTACCTGCTGCGCTGGACGTATGAACAAATGGCGGAGCTGGAGCGACGCTCCAAGAGGTCTACGAGCGCGCCGATCGCGGTGGCCGAGCTCGAGATTCCGCCGGCGTTGTGGGACGCTTATTCGGTCGCAATGGCGCAATATCTTCCTGCACCGCTCGAGGTCCCTGTGGCTTTTTACGCGGCCGAACACGACGGCCAGGCGTGGCGGCATCTCAGTTCTCAACTCGAAGTGATCCAGGTGGCCGGAGGACATCATGGCTGCCTGGCTATCGGCGCGGAACCGCTGGTCGATCATCTGCGGCAAAGAATTGACGTTCTGGCTGACGGCGCGCATCCGCCATTGAACCGCGCACGTCGCGGACGCCTGGCTGGATTGGCATGTGACGATAGTCAGGGCGCGCTCGTGCGTGGTGAGCTTGATAGACTCAGTCCGCGAGCTGACGGCGATTTGAACAGCGCACGAACCGACCTGATGCTGCGGTGGGTTGCGAAGACAGCGGAGAAGATCGGATCCTATATGCCGCTGCCATACCGCCGCAGCTCTGGATCGCACTGAAACGATCCCTTGATTAGCCGTCGAAGGTCGCGTCCTGGGTTCAAGCTCTAGTGTGAGTTTGTATCGATCTTCAACAGCTTGATCTTGCGGTAGAGCGTGGCGCGGCTGACATGCAGCGCCCGCGCGGCATCAGTGACGCGCCCGCCATGGCTGCGCAGCGTCTCCGTGATTTCCGCACGTTCCGCCGCAGCGGCATCAGGCTCAGTGGCGCCGCCACCGAACGGCGGCAGGTCGAGATCGGCATCCGTGATGACGCCGTCCTCGGCCGTGCAGCCGGCGAGCCGCAGCACATGGCGGAGCTGCCGCATGTTTCCCGGGAAGGGATAGGCCAGCAGCGCCGACCAGGCCGCAGGCGCAAGCCGGCAATCGGGCGCCTCCTCGCTTGCGATCAGCGCGATCACATCGGCCCTGTCGGCGCGCGCGCGCAAGGCGGGCAGCCCGATTTCCAAGCCTCGTAGCCGGTAGTAAAGATCTGCGCGAAAGCTGCCGGCCTCCGCCATGCGGCCGAGATCACGATGGGTTGCGCTGATGAGGCGGATGTCGACGGCGACCGGCTTCAGCGCCCCGAGCGGCCAGACCTCGCGATTTTCCAGCACGCGCAACAGTCGCGTTTGCAGCGCGATCGGCATGTCGCCGATCTCGTCGAGGAACAACGTCCCGCCGTCGGCCTGTACGATCAGGCCTTTCGATCCGTCGCGGCGCGCGCCGGTGAAGGCGCCGGCCTCATAGCCGAACAGTTCGGCATCGATCAGGCTCTCCGGCATCGCCGCGCAATTGAGGGCTACGTAGTTTTGCCGCGCGCGACTGCTCGAGGCATGGATGGCGCGCGCGAACACGTCCTTGCCGACACCGGTCTCGCCGCGCAGCAGGATCGGCAGATTGTGATCGCCGATGCTCTTCAGGCGGTTGACGCCCCTGATCAGCGCTGGATCGCTGCCGGCGAGCTGGTTCAGGCGGTCAAACCGGCCTGCCGGAACTTCGCGGCGCTTGACCGGTGGAAGCCGCGCCGGCTTCCCGCGCAGCGGCGGCGCAACGTGCCCCCGTCCTAGCAGGCTGCCGTCGGCTCGATGAAGGTCGACGCGGCCATCCGCCATGTCTGCGGCTTGCATGTCTGCGGCTTGATTTTCGAACCTGACGACATCCGACAATGCGATGCCGGACTCGACCAGGCCGTCGGTCAGTGACAGCATCGATCGCGCCGACCGGCAGGCGCCCACGACCCGACGGTCGTCATCATAGGCAATCAGCCCGCTGCCGCTTTCACCCGGCACCGTCGCGATCCAGGCGTTGCGAAAACGGCGGCGGAAGATCGACCGCTCGATCCGGCGCGTGGCTTCCATGGTGACCGCCAGCGCGAGCTGGTGCGCGGCTCGGCTAAGGTCGTCGCGGCAGGACGTGATGTTAACCGCGCCGGCAAGACGGCCGCCATGGTCGAACAGCGGCGCCACGGCGCAACTGAAGATGCCCCATTGCTCGCGAAAATGTTCATCGCGATGCACCAGGATCGGCCTCTGCTCGGCGAGCGCGGTGCCGAGCCCATTGGTCCCCTCGAATGCTTCCGCGAAATTCGAGCCCGTATAGACCTTCCATTGCAGGAACATCCTGTCATCGGTCCCGCCCGGAAGGCGGCTGATCAACATGGTCGCGTTGGGATCGGCCAGGTTGACGCAATATCCGGCGTCGCGCAGCACACGCGCGAGATCCTCCAATTCGGGCACCGCGACCCGGATCAATTCCTCCATCGGCTCGGCGACGTGTCTTACTTCGGCTTCGGTAAAGGTCTGCGGCGGTCCGCGGCGGGCGGGATCGAGCTTGTGATCGAGCAGGCAGCGCCGCCAGGAATTCGCGATCCGCGAACCGTTATCGATGTCGGTCACCTGATCGGCGACGGACAAAACGCGGGCGACATGGTTCGAAGCCGAAAGGCTGGCCATGCAGACGTCTCCACCCCTGTAGCGCTGCGCAAAGTCTGGCATCGCAGGCGTGGAAGTCAATCGTCAAGCGGGACGCCGAGAAGACGGCCTGGCCGGCTCGCACAGCGGGACACAGTCACGTGCAGGCCGCGACGCTGAACCTACGCCGCTCGTGCTACTGCGCCCTGCGATAATGCCTTGGGGCAACCGACCTCTGCCGCAGCCGCGGTTCCGGTGCGGGCACGGCTTCGTTGTAGTAGGCGTTGGAATTGTAATAGGCATTCGATTGATCGAACGATCGATAGGCCGGCCGGCCGCCGAGCACATCGGCATTGGGATGGTAGAAGGCGAAGGCGCCGGGCTCCTGGATCGCGGCTTGCGCGAACACGGGCGTTGCTATCGCGGTCATCAGAAACGCGGCGGCGAGTGTTGGGATCGACTTGGTCATCGGTGAGATCCTCGTTGTTATGAAGTCATCCCATCCAATTGGGTATCGCATCGCAAAAGCGGATAGCCGGACGAAAGTTCTCACCGCGATGTGAAAAGCCGTGCGCGAAAATCCCGATGGCGTGAACGCGCGGAAAATCTTCACCAGAAAATGCGCAGAATATTCGCCTACAAATGAACCGATGGGCGCAACACTTTCGCTATTGCGCGGCAGTGCCGTAGAGCCTCCCACCCGCGGTCAAGGGGCGGATTAGCGCAGCGTATCCGCCCTGCGAATCCGAGCAGCCGCTATGTCTGCGGCGGATAGCGCTCGAAGGTCGGCAGTTCGTGCGCACGCTCCATCCAGTGCAGCCGCTCGGCGGTCTGGATATGCACCATGGCGGGGACGGCATTGGGGTCGTCGTAGGTAGCGCTCTGAATATCGATGATGCCAGGCAAGAAGTTTGCGTTGGTATAGAAGAGACCCGTGCCGCAGTTGGCGCAGAACTGCCGCCGGCCATGCTCCGAAGACTCGTAGGTCTTGGGCTGCCCCTTCGTCACCTTGACCGCATCCTCGGCGTACATCGTCCAGCCGACAACCGGCGCGCCGGCGTGGCGTCTGCAATCGGTGCAGTGGCACAACGCATGAACGATCAGTTCGCCCTCGACCTGATAGCGGATGGCACCGCAATGACAGCCGCCGGTGATGTTGCTCATGCTCTCCTCCAATCGATACGGTTTTATACGTTGCGCAGGATGGATTGTAGCCCGGATGAAGCGCAGCGTAATCCGGGACACGTCTCTCAAGGAGAGGCCCCCGGATTACGCTTCGCTTCATCCGGGCTACGAGGATTTTACGCCGACTTCCTGACCGCGTTGTCGACCAGCGTCTTGCCGAGCGACCAGATCGCGCCGGGAACCTTGTGGCTGGCGGCGATGACGTCGTCGAACGACTTTTCGATCCAGCTGCAGTCCTCTTCCGTGATCACGAGCGGCGGCAGCAGCTTGATGGTGTGGCTGCCGTGGCCGGAGACTTGCGTCAGGATCTTGTGATCCTTGAACAGCGGCACGGTGATGAGCTGGCAGAACAGGCCCTTGTTGGCGGTCTCCAGCAGATTCCACGAAGCTTTCAGCTTCAGCGATTTCGGCGGGCCGAACTCGATGCCGATCATCAATCCCTTGCCGCGCACTTCCTTCAGCAATTCATAGCCCGGCACCATGCGGGTCAACGCGAGACGAAGCTCGGCGCCGCGCTTGGCGGCCTGCTCGACCAGCTTCTCCTGCTTGATCACGTCGAGGGTCGCGATGCCGGCGGCCATCGCCAGGTCGTTCTTCGCAAAGGTCGAGCCGTGCACGACCGCGCGATCCATCTGGTTGAAGATCTTGTCGAAGATACTCTTGCGCGTCAGCAGCGCGCCGACCGGCACGTGACCGCCCGACAGCGCCTTCGCCAAGAGCACCATGTCGGGCTCGACATTCCAGTGCTCGACCGCGAGGAATTTTCCGGTGCGGCCGATGCCGGTCTGGATTTCGTCGGCGATGAAGATGGTGCCGTATTTTTTGCACAGCGCCACCGCGCCCGGCAGGAATTCGTCCGATGGCAGATTGACGCCCTTGCCCTGGATCGGCTCGACGATGAAGGCTGCGACCTGGCGCGACGACAGCGCCTGCTCCAGCGCTGCAAGATCGTTAAAAGGGATCTGTGTGCACCCCGGCAATAGCGGCTCGAAACCGCCGCGGAAGTTCGCATCGTCCATCAGCGACAGCGCGCCATAGGACAGGCCGTGGAAGGAATGGGAACAGGAGACGATGCCGGGCCGGCCGGTCGCGCCGCGCGCGAACTTGATCGCGGCCTCGACGGTCTCGGCACCGGAATTGGCAAAGAACACCTTGTCCAGATATGGAACATGTTCCAGCAGGCGTTCCGCCAGCACGCCCGCGAGCGTGGACACATCAAGTTGAACCAGATTGGGAAAATCGCTGTCGAGCACGCTTTTCAGCGCCTCACGCAGTGCAGGATGATTGCGGCCAATCGCAAAAACGCCAAATCCGCTCAGTAGATCAAGATAGCGGGCCCCGTCACGATCGAACAGGTATTGACCTTGACCCTTCTGAAAGCCCACATCGTAGCCGATGGTCTTCAGCACACGGACGAGCTGCTCGTTCAGGTGGCGCGCATGCATGGAACTTCGCTGCGCCTGCCGGTCAACAAACAGCTCGGAAACGTCTAGATATGAACTTGGCATTCGCTACATACGTCGGTTGATGGCCGTTTCGTCAACTGAAAACACTCAATGCGGCGTTTTGACCCCCGCTTTGGATCATCTTACTTAAACATAGGTCTGAACCATGTTGCACTGCCCAAGAACTGTCGCGCGTACAATAGTTTATTCGGGAGTTTTTTTAGCCACAGGTCTTGGCGCGGCGCTGGCCGCGGACCCCACCGGTGACTGGAAAGTGGCCGATGGTGTGGCCAATATTCGCGTCGCCCAATGTAGCGGCAACATGTGGGGCGTGGTCGCCTGGGAAAAGATGCCGGGCGGCAAGGACAAGAACAATCCGGACGCCGCAAAGCAGAGCCGGCCGACGCTTGGCATGCCGATCCTGATCGACATGAAGAAGAAGCCCGGCGTCGATGCCTGGGAAGGCCAAGTCTACAACGCCAAGGACGGACAGCTCTACAGCTCGACGATCAAGCCGGTCGGAACCGACCAGCTCGAGATTCAAGGCTGCGTGCTCGGCTTCCTGTGCGGCGGCGAAACCTGGACCCGCGTCGGACCGCCGATTCCCTCGAGCCCTGCCAACAGCATGGCCAAGGGCGCACCGAAGGGGCCAGCTGGCGCGGCGTCCAAGACTGCTGCCCCGACGACTGCGGCAACGGCTCCTGCGCCGGCTGCACCGAAGACCACAGGTACAGCGAATCCCGCACCTGCCAACCCTGCAACCGCGCCGAAGGCCCCGTCCGCTCAGAAGCAGGCGGCCGGCCAATCCGGCGATATCGGCGATATCTGCCTACTCCCCGACATCGCGCGGTTTGCCCATTAGCGCCGGCTGGAACAGCAGCACCGCGGCCAGCGTGATGACGAACGACAGCGCCAGCAATTTGCCCATGCTGGCGGTGCCGGGATGACTGGATAGCCACAAGCTTCCGAAGGCGGTCGCAGTCGTCAGCGCCGAGAAAAAGATCGCGCGCGTCAGGCTCGACTGCAGCAGGTTAGTTCTGCCTTCGCGCCAGGCCGTGACGTAATAGATCTTGAAGGCGACGCCGACGCCGAGCAGCAGCGGCAATGCGACGATATTGGCGAAGTTGAGCGGCAGCCCGATCAGCACGCAAAGTTCCAGCGTTACCGCGCCGGCCACCAGCAGCGGCACCATCGTCATCAGCACGTCGGCGATCCGCCGCAGCGCCAGGTAAAGCAACAGGCTGATCACCAGCAGCGCCCAGATGCCGGCATGGATGAACGCCTTCACGATGGTGTCGCCGGATTTGAGGATCGATACCGGCCCGCCGATCGCATTCGGCTCGGCCGCCAGAACCGCATCGGCAAAGCGCCGGAGGTTGTCATTGTCGTTGGGATCGCCCTTCGGCAGCGCCTCTACGCGAATCAACCCATCCTTGGATTTCCAGCTGTTCAACAGTTCCGGCGGCAGCGTCTTCAACGTGACAGGGCCTGCCTGCATCGTGTTCTTGAGCTGATCGAACACGATCTTGAGCGGGGCGACGAAAATGTTCTGCGCCTTGTCGCGCGTCGCCTGGTCGCTTCCGGCAAGTTTCGACAGCGCATCCGCCAGCCTTCGTGAGGCAACCGCGCCGGGCCCCTTGCCGTCACCGGCGGCTCTGCGCAGGCTGTCGACCGAACTCTTCAGCGCCTCCGCATTCTCTTCATCCGAGGGCGCCGCATCGACCGAGTCGGGATTGAGCGCAGGCCCCACCACCTTCGCCGCCTTCGCGATCAACTGCAGCTTTGCCGGCTGATCATCAGGGACAAAACTATCGATCGACATCACGCGAAGAACTTCCGGCAGCTTTTCCAGCCGCGCCTCGATCTTCTTCGCTTCCGCTTCCGAAGTGGTCAGCACGTTGATGGCGTTGGCGCCTGTATTGGGGTCCTTGCGCAGGTCGAGGAAGGTCGCAATCGATTCAGCCTTCGGATTGCGCAGGTTGATCGGGTTGAAGTCAAACTTCATGAAATAGAGCAGCGGCAGGCCGGCCACGACGAGGAGCAGCGTGCCAACGACGATGATGACGCGATGCCTTTCGAGGAATTCGTCCACCGGCGCCAGGAACGCGTAACCGACCGGCTCGCTTTCGCCGGGCGGGTGAAGCAGCTTCAGCATGGCAGGCAGGGACGTGATGCTGGTGATGAACGCGATCAGCATGCCGGCGCCGGCAATCTTGCCGAGTTCGGAAATGCCCTTGTAGTCGGTCGGCAGGAAACACAGGAAGCCGGCGGCGGTCGCCATCGCGGCGAGCGAAAGCGGCACCGCGCAGCGTCTGGCCGCGCTCTCCAGCGCCAGGGCCAGGTCTTCGTTCTTGAAACGCTCGGAACGGTAGCGGACGCTGAACTGGATGCCGAAATCGACGCCGAGGCCGACGAACAGCACGGCAAAGGCGATCGACAATAGATTCAGCGATCCCACCATCATCAGACCGACGGCGGTGGTGAGCGAAAGGCCGATGAACAGGTTCACGAACACCGCGAAGATGATTTTCGAGGAGTGCAGCGCCATCCAGAGAATCACCAGCACGATGAGGACGGTTGCGACACCGTTGACGATCGCGCCCTCCTGCACGGTCGAATATTCCTCATTCGCGATCGGAACCGGGCCGGTCAGCCGCACACGCGCGCTGTACTGGCCTGCAAAATTGAGATCGGTCGCGGCCTGCCGGATCGCGTCGGTCGCACCCTTGCCGGGTTCCAGCTCGCTGTAGTCGAGCTTCGGCTTGAACTCGATGAAGGCGCGGCGATCGGCATCGGTCAAAGGCTTGTCGCTGACGAGCTCGCGCCAGGAGAACGTCGCCGTCCCCTTGTTCAGGATGTCCTCGACGGTCTGGCTGATCAGGTTGAAGGGCCGTTCGGTATTGTCGAGCTTGACCTGCCCGCGCTTGACGCCGGCAAGCCCGGTCTCCAGCGCGCCGGTCAGGCCGCGGATCGAGGGATCGCCGGCCATGATCTCGATCAGGGGCGCGGCGGCTTCGAGCTGGCCGGCGACCTTGCCGACTTCCTCGACCGGCAAGAACAACAGCCCGTTCTTTTCGAAGAACTCGCCCGACCCCAGCGGCTGCACTGATTCGAAATGCTTGGTGTCGCCGGAGAGCTTTGTGAAAAGCGCCGTGCTCGCGGCACTGGCGAGTTCGGGTGTCGGCGCCTCGACGACGGCGAGAATCAGCTTTTCGCGGTCGAACGCCTGCTCGAACTGTTGGTCGCGCTTGCGCCAGTCGAGGTCGGGCGAAATCAGCGTGTTGATGTCGGTGTTGATGGCGAAATGCCGGGCGCCATAGTAGCTCGCTCCGACCGCCAGAAGCAGCGAGAGGATGACGACGAGAGTGGCAAACCGCGTACAGGTTCTGACAACGGCGATGACAATACTGGTCAGCACTTCGTTTCTTTCTAAATCTCAAAGGAGAACTGGGCGAAAACGCCCGCTGTCTAGCGGAGTTCCCGAAGCCGATCTAATGTTGTTTTGGTTACTTCCCCGACGGTTCAAACGAAGCCGCCAAAACGGACCGGAACAGGCGTTCGGGGCCGGTATAGCCCGTCCGAATGGGCAACAAAGTGACGAACCAGTGAGGAGCAATGGTTTCTCGCAGCGCGTTTTAGGTATTTTATTACCTATATCTTGGTAACCATTGCGCGATGCACCTTTTCTCGCCGCACAATTTTTGACACATAGTCCTGCGCTTCCATCTGCTTGGGTGGGGATTACCTACGGGTTCCGGTCATGGTGCGGATATTGCAGATCCGAATGTGACCGGCTGCACGGAGACCTTCGGATGAATTTGCGAATTAAGTACATGGTGCAACAGGCGTAATGGACATCATCCCATGGAAGTGTATCTAGCGCAGCCCCGCGGATTTTGTGCGGGAGTGGTGCGTGCCATCGAAATCGTTGAGCGCGCGCTCGAGAAATACGGTCCGCCGGTCTATGTCCGGCACGAGATCGTGCATAACAAGTACGTGGTCGAAAGCCTTAAAGCCAAGGGCGCGATCTTTGTCGAGGACCTGTCAGAGGTTCCGCCGCAGGCGGTAACCGTGTTCAGCGCCCATGGCGTGGCCCGCAGCGTCGAGGAAGAGGCCGCCGCCCGCGGCTTGCCCGTCCTCAATGCCACCTGCCCGCTGGTCACCAAGGTCCACAATCAGGGCAAGCGGTATATGTCCAAGGGCCGTACCCTGGTACTGATCGGGCATGCCGGCCATCCCGAGGTCGAGGGCACCATGGGCCAGGTTCCAGGGCCGGTTCTGCTGGTCCAGAACGTCGACGACGTGGCCGCCCTGCCCCTGCCTGTCGACGCCCCGGTGGCCTATATCACCCAGACTACCCTCAGCGTGGACGACACAAAGGACATAATCGCCGCCCTTCAGGCAAAATTTACAGATATTCAAGGCCCCGACATCCGGGATATCTGCTATGCGACACAGAACCGCCAATCTGCGGTAAGGGATCTAAGTAAGCTGGTGGACGTCATTTTGGTGGTGGGGGCTGCCAATAGTTCCAACTCAAACAGGCTTCGCGAAATCGGCACCGAGGTCGGCGTCGCGAGTTATCTGATTGCCGACGGGAGCGAGTTGAACCCCGATTGGCTGAAGGATGCAAAAGCCGTCGGCATTACGGCGGGCGCCTCGGCGCCCGAAGTTTTGGTCGACGACGTGATCGAGGCTTTGAGGCGTATCGGACCCGTTAAGGTGTCGGTGCTTCCCGGCCGGGAGGAGAACATCGAGTTCCGGCTTCCGGCCGAACTGACTGCGGGTTGATCCACTTCACGAGTTCCAAGTCTGGACCGCCAGGTCCAGACTCCAAGTCCAGAAAGAAAATCTCTCAATGGCAATACCGTTCTTCAAGGAAATGCGTATCGGCGGCTATCTGATCAAGCAGAAGCTGCTTGGCCGGAAGCGCTATCCGCTCGTGCTGATGCTGGAGCCGTTGTTCCGCTGCAACCTTGCTTGCGTCGGCTGCGGCAAGATCGACTATCCCGACGCGATCCTCAACCGCCGCATGTCGGCGCAGGAATGCTGGGATGCGGCCGACGAATGCGGTGCGCCGATGGTGGCGATCCCCGGCGGCGAGCCCCTGATCCACAAGGAGATCGGCGAGATCGTGCGCGGCCTCGTGGCGCGCAAGAAATTCGTCTCGCTGTGCACCAACGCGCTGCTGCTGGAAAAGAAGCTCGATCTGTTCGAGCCCTCGCCCTATCTGTTCTTCTCGGTGCATCTCGACGGCCTGAAGGACCACCACGACAAGGCGGTGTCGCAGAAGGGCGTGTTCGACCGCGCCGTTTCCGCGATCAAGGCTGCGAAAGCGCGCGGCTTCACCGTCAACGTCAATGCGACCATCTTCGACGGTCATGCGGCCGAAGAGATCGCGAAGTTCCTCGACTTCACCACGGAACTTGGCGTCGGCGTCTCGATGTCGCCGGGCTACGCCTATGAGCGCGCCCCGGACCAGGAGCACTTCCTCAACCGCACCAAAACCAAGAAGCTGTTCCGCGACGTGTTCGCGCTCGGCAAAGGCAAGAAGTGGAACTTCATGCATTCCGGCCTGTTCCTGGACTTCCTGGCCGGCAACCAGAGCTACGAATGCACGCCTTGGGGCATGCCGGCCCGCAACATCTTCGGCTGGCAAAAACCCTGCTATCTGCTCGGCGAAGGCTACACCAAGACCTTCAAGGAATTGATGGAGACCACGGACTGGGAGACCTACGGCACCGGCAAGTACGAGAAGTGCGCCGACTGCATGGCGCATTGCGGCTACGAGCCGACAGCGGCCAACGCTGCGCTGGTCAATCCGCTGAAGGCGATGTGGGTCGCGCTCCGCGGCGTCCGCACCACGGGTCCGATGGCGCCCGAAATCGATCTCACCACGCAGCGTCCGGCCCAGTACATCTTCTCGGCCGAGGTGCAGAAGCGCCTGTCCGAAATCCGCCGCGACGAGGCCGCTGCCGCAGCCGCCAAGCAGCAACAGAAGGCATCCACCGCCGCCTAAGTGGAGATGGAAAAGATTAAGGGCCTCGGTTCGACGAACCGGGGCCCTTTTCTTTTTGTTCAACGCCCTTCGAAAATCCTGAAGCCGGGTGCCCTGCGGATCAGATCCCCGCGGTGGCGAGCCCCTCTTCGCCGTGCAGGAAGCCGCGGCAGCCGCGCAGGGAGCGCAGCGCGCGATTGAAATCGATTCCCGTGGAGACCAGCGCGCGCAGCGTGGTGGGATTGCGCGCCACCCCGCGCAGCACCTTGCCGAGGTCGATATCGCCGTTCGGCTTGATGGCGCTCTTGGCCAGCGCCGGAAGCGCCCGGCTGGCCGGATCGGAGATGACGCGCAGCGCCGCGAACGGCAAGCCGGCCTCGGACGCATAGGCTGCGGCAATATGACTTTCCATATCGACCGCTGCCGCGCCCGTCTCCGAATGCAGCGCGGCCTTGCAGGCGGCCGCCGCAATCACCTGTTCGACGCCGGCCAAGCCACCGCGGACCACGCGCCGGCGGCCCAGTGCGGCGCTGGCAATCATTTCCTCGTTCAGCGCCAAACCTGCCAGAAAGCGGGTATCGCCGGCCAGCACCTCGGTGGCCACCACCACGTCGCCCGATTTGAGCGAAGGATCGAGCCCACCGGCGACGCCGAAGGAGATGACACCCCTGAAAGTGGTAGAATCCAGCGTTGCCAGCAGCGCGCGCAACTGCTGCGGATCGCTGGAACTGCAGATGACGATCATGCCAGGCCCGGCCGCAATGCGGGCCTCCTGCACCAATCCTGTCACGATCAAAACCGGTCGTGGATCATTCGAATTGCGATCAACCGAATTGTCCGCGATCGCGGCGGCCCCCGCCCCCAAAGTCACATCCCGACCCCTACCACCCTGCTGTTGGTGCTTCTCAAATTTCGGTACCGCGCCAGCGCCCAGAGCGGAAAGAACTTCGAGTAGCCATGATAACGCAAGTAAAACACCCGCGGAAAGCCTGTTGCCGTGTATCGGGCCTCATCCCACAGCCCTTTCTCGGTCTGTGTGGCTTTTAGGTACTCCACACCCTGCACGATGGCCGGGTTTTCGACCTCTCCTGCTGCCATCAGTCCAAGCAAGGCCCATGCCGTTTGCGAGGAGGTCGACGACGCGCCCTCGAATCCCTTGTAGTCCAGGCGATAGCTGACGGCATCCTCGCCCCAACCGCCATCCTTGTTCTGGATCGAAACCAGCCATTCCACAGCTTTGCGAATCATCGGGTCCTGATGATCGACGCCAGCGGCATTGAGCGCACACAGCACCGACCAGGTTCCGTAGATGTAGTTGAGGCCCCAGCGGCCGTACCATGACCCTTCCGCGAGCTGAGTGCGGCGCAGATAGGCGATCCCGTCCGCAACCGCCTTGCTGGTCTCGGCAGTCTCGCCAAGCTGCGCCAGCATCGAGATGCAGCGCGCGGTGACGTCCTCGGTCGGCGGATCGAGCAGCGCGCCGTGGTCGGAGAACGGGATGTTGTTGAGGTAGTATTCGAGATTGTTGACGTCGAAGGCGGCCCAGCCGCCATCGCGGCTCTGCAGGCCCTCGATCCACTCGCGGCCGCGCGAGATCGCCTGGTCGTATTCCTTGCTGCCGGAAGCCCGGCGCGCGCGGTCCATCGCCATCACGACCACGGCGGTGTCGTCGAGATCGGGATAATAGTCGTTGTTGTACTGGAACGCCCAGCCGCCCGGACGGACATCGGGAGCCTTCACCGCCCAGTCGCCCTTGAGGTCGAGCACCTGCCTCGGCTTCAGCCAGTCGAGGCCCTGCTCCATTTTCTTGATCGTGTCTTCGCCGCCCGCCTCCGCCAGCGCATGGCAGGTCAGCGCAGTGTCCCACACCGGGGAGACGCAGGGCTGGCAATAGGCCTCGTGCTCGCCGATCACCAGCAGCTTGTCGATACCCCTGCGGGTGACCGCGCGCGGTGGAAAATCCGGCCCCTTGCCGAGTGCATCGTACATCATGACGATGTTGGCCATCGGCGGATAGATCGCGCCCATGCCATCTTCACCGTTAAGCCGCTCTTCGGTGAACGCGAGCGCCGCATCGATCGCGCGCTGGCGCAGCTTCTTCGGAAACAACGGCTCGACCACCCGCAGGATCCTGTCGAGCGTGCTGAACAGCGCGAACCAGCCCCAGCTTTGATGCGGCGCCTTCGCCGTCATCCCGACCGATTTGGGATCCTGCAGGAACAGCTCGTCAATGCCGACGCCCTTGGGATTCTTCGCCAAAGGCTTCAACGCCGCCATCACCATCAGCGGCACGATCGTGGTACGCGCCCAGTAGGAAATCTTGTTGATATGGAACGGCGACCACATCGGCAGCAACATGATCTCGATCGGCAGCACCGGCACCGCGCGCCAGCTCAGCACACCGTAGAAAGCGAGCAGGAAGCGCGTGAAAACGTTGACGCGGGCAGCGCCGCCGCGGCTGCGGATCGCCTCGCGCGCGCGCACCATGTGCGGCGCATCGACGGAATCGCCGATCATCTTCAGCGCAAAATAGGATTTCACGCTGGCGCTCATGTCGAACGGGCCGTCCTGCACCAGCGGCCAGCCGCCATGATTGCCTTGCGTGCGGCGCAAATAGTTCGCGATCTTGGCTTCGAGCGCGCTGTCGACGGGCTCGGCGAGATAATGCCGCAGCAGGATATATTCGGACGGAATCGTGCTGTCGGCTTCCAGCTCGAACACAAAGTGTCCATCGGATTGCCGATAACCGAGCAGCGCTTCGGTCGCCGACGAGATGCTCTTCTCCAGCGCGACGGGGTCGACTGTCGCGACGGGTTCGCCTGCAATTGTTTTGTCTACGGAAAGCATATCGCTAGCATCCCTCTATTCGCGCGCGGGCTCTGTGAAGCCGGTCACGCAACAAATCCGGTCGGGCCCTTAAGGCCTCGCCAGGACCAGATCGGCGGCGCGGTCGCCCGACCGTATCGATCCTTCGATGGTTGCCGGCAATCCCGTATCAGTCCAGTCGCCGGCGAGAAACAGGTTTTTGAATGATGTCACCGCCCCCGGGCGCAGCGCGTTCTGCTCCGGTGTGGCCTCGAACGTCGCACGGCGCTCGCGCACGATCTGCCAGGGCGGCAGCGGCAAGTCGCCCTGCAGCCCTGCGGCCTTGCAGACATCGCGCCAGATCGCCAGCGCGAGTTCTTCGCGCGGCATGTCGACGAGGCGGTCGCCATTGCTGATGGTGACCGACAGCCGTTGCGGAAATGCGAACAGCCATTCCACGAGGCCACCGACGACGCCAAGGATCGGCGCGGCATCGCGGGGCGGATCGAAGCGGAAATGCGCATTGACGATAGCGCGGAATTTCGACGGCGTCTTCAGGCCCGGCAACAGCGCCGCCGCCGGACGTGGCGGCACCGCGAGCACCACGACGTCGTCGGGGCCGAGCGCAATCGCGTCGTCGCTGCCGAATTTCAGCTCACCAACGGCGTTGCCCGTCATCGCGAGTTCGTGCAGCTCATGGCCAAACTGGATCGAGGCGCCCTTGTCCTGCAACAGCTTGATCGCCGGCTCGACCAGAACCGCGCTCAGGCCGTCGCGCGCGATCAGCGGCCGGCAGGCCTGCCCACCCGCCAGCAGCGTTTCCCGTACGATCGCGCCGGCCAGGCCCGCCGACCCCTCGGGCGGATCGACATTGAGCGCGGCCAGCAGCAGCGGCTGCACCAGCCGCTGGTACAGCGTGCCTTTGCAGGGGATGGTGTCGCCGACCAGCTTGCCGGTGCCGGCCCAGATTAGCGGCGCCAATGCGAGATAATCGAGCAGCTTGGTATCGGGGACGCGGCGCGCCTCGTCGAACACCCACAGCGGCAATTTGCCGTCGCCAAGATCAAGCTGCCAGCGCTGACCGGTCATGATGTCGACGAAGGGAAACTGCGCAAGCTTCGGCCCAACCAGCCCCGCCTCGGTGCCGATCGATCTGGCGTAGGCCAGCGCATGGCGGTTGCCGGACAACAGCAAATGGTTGCCGTTGTCGATGGTGAGATTGGTGGCAGCGTCGAAATAGGACCGGCAGCGGCCGCCGGCCTGCTGCGTGGCCTCGTGGACATGCACCCGGTAATTGGCGTTGGCGAGCCGCACGGCCGCCGAGAGGCCGGAAACACCGGCGCCGATGATATGAACGTTTTTCTGCATCAGATGATCGCGTAACGAAGAAGGATGGCAATCTTCGCCCATTTGTGGACGCGGACCGGCTCGCGCGGGGCGGCAAAGCCCCGGGCCAGCAACAGGTCCAGTATCGCGCGGTAATATTTCGACATGATCCGCGGCGCGCGCACCACGCGCCGCGAATTGCGTTTCATGATCTCGTCGGCTTTTTCGAAGTGCTTTTTCGCTCGCTCGGCCAGCGGCAGGCAAACTTTAGGAAGTGCGCGATCGGCAGTCACCTTCTGCGGATTGTCGCTGGTGATGCCGGCGAGCAGCAGGCCTTCGCGCGGCAGATAGAGGCGGCCGAGGCCGGCGTCTTCGTCGATGTCGCGCAGGATATTGGTCAGTTGCAGCGCGCGGCCGAGATGGTGGGCGAGCAGGATGCCGTCTTCCTCGGGCATGCCGAACACCCGCACCGACAGACGCCCGACGGCGCTGGCAACGCGATCGCAATAGAGATCGAGCGTGGCAAGATCCGGCGCACGAATGTCCTGTGGCACGTCCATCTCCATGCCGTCGACGACCGCGAGAAAATCCTCGCGCTTGAGGCCGAAGGTTTTCACCGAGGCGGCGTAATCTTGCAGGCGCGGCGGCGGATGACTGTGATATAGCGCATCGATGTCGTCGCGCCATTGCTGCAGCGCGGCCAGCCGCTCGGGTCGCGGCCCATGGGAATCGGCGATGTCGTCGACCTGCCGGCAGAAGCTGTAGATCTGGAACATTGCCTCGCGCTGCCTGCGCGGCAGGATGCGCATCGCGGCATAGAATGAGCTGCCGGACGCGGTAGTGCCGTAATCTGCGTTGGCCGCCGCCGTCTGCACCGTCATGCGCCAGCCGCCGGTCTTGTCTGGGGGCGGCGCCCAGCGGCACGCCTGATCATTTCGCTGGTGATGGCGCCGATGCTCTGCATGAGCAGTTCGGGCTTGCTCAAATGCACGCGCTCACTGAGCGGATCGCGCACCTTGAGCATACCGACGATCTTGTCGGCAAAGGCCTGGATCACGGCAACCTCGAGCCCGAGCCGGAAATCCTTCACCTCGGCGCTGAGCGACCTGCTTTCATCGAGCAGAGTTTCGGTGCGCACCGCGAGCGCATGAAGGCATTGCAGCAGCGCCGGCTGCGACTTCGCCTCGCCCAGCATCTCGACGGTGGCGCCGCTGGCGGCCAGCGCATCGCGCGGCAGATAGACGCGGTTGAGGTTTTTGTAATCCTTGGCGCAATCCTGCAGATGGTTGTTGATCTGCAGCCCCGCGCACAGCGCGTCCGATGCGGCCCAGGTCGAGGTGCTCTCGCCATGGACGTCGAGCATGAAGCGGCCGACCGGCATGGCCGAATAACGGCAATAGTGAATGACGTCGTCCCAGTTCTCGTAACGCAGCTTGGTGACGTCCATCCGGAACGCGACCAGCACGTCGAGCGCATGGCGCGGAGCCATCGAACGCTCGGCAAAAGCGCGGCGCAGGCTGACCGCCTCCGGTTGCGTGTCGCCGTTGCCCAGCAACTCGGCTTCGAGCAGGTCGAGATAGCGCAGCTTCTCGTCCGCGCCGAGCGTCGCGTGATCGGCGATGTCGTCGGCCGTCCTGACGAAATTATAGTAGCTCAGGATCAGCGCCCGGTGACGCGGATGAATGATCCACGACGCGACCGGAAAATTCTCGTCGCGGTGGGTCTTCCCGGATCGCAGGTCGCTCGCACTGGTCATCAAGAACTGGCTACATCAATCGGAATTGGTGGCGTGCGCCGATGCTCAGCGCACGCGAGGGGATCGCGAGCCCCATATAGGGGAATACGCCGCCAAAACCAATGCTATCTGGGCTGATTAGCCCCGCCCGTGACGCGCGTCATAGAGCCGAAAATGGCTTTTCCGCGGGGGTTAACGGACGCAGCGCGCCTTATTGGCCGTTGTTCTTGAGAACCTGGTCGCAGGCGGCACTGATCTTGGAACGATGTTCTTTCAGACACGCCAGGATGGTGAAATCGCCCTGATCGATCACCGGACGGCAGTGCTTCTGAACGTCGCGGGAACAGGCCTTCTGCTCGTCCGCCGTTCCACTGCGCTGTTGCTGCTGCTGCTGGGCAAGGGCTCCGGACGAAGCCGCGAGCGACAACAGAGTGAGTGCGAGGAGAAATTTACGCATCGTATTCCTTCATTTCGGCAGCAAAATCCTGTTCCTCGATCTGCGCCGGAACGGATTTGTTTGGATGGCAGGCGCGCCGCGTAATGCAGCAACGAACAGATGACAAGCATGGTAAATGCGGACAAATTTACGGCGACCTTTACGGCAACCTAAGCACCTTAAATAACCGACTGATATTTAAAGTGTATTTCCGCCACACTTTCCCGGCAATTGGTTGTTGCAGACAATGCGGTGCAAAGCTAGATGCTGCGCCGACGGAGTCGGTGTGAATGTTTCGATGCCACTCGGCCGACCGTGCACTTTTTCGTGCCGAGAGCGCCGGAAACCGCACCCCGTCATTTGAACCTAAGATACTGCGGGAACACTAAATCTTCGATGCGGCGAGACGTATCTTTGCAAAGAACGTCGATTTGATGGGAAAACTACAATGAAACTGTTTGGTTCCAGCTTGTTCGGTCAGGCTCTCGCAGCTGCCGGCGTCGGCGCCGCGCTCATGTTGTCGGTCACCGCAAGCCACGCCCAGGCGGGAGGCCCGTTTGCCGGTTTCGACGGAAACTGGGCCGGCTCGGGCACGGTCGCGCTCTCCAACGGCACCACCGAGAACATCCGCTGCAAGGCAGACTACAAGGTCAACGCCAGCGGGCTCGGCCTGAAGCAGAACCTGCACTGCGCCAGCGACAGCTACAAGTTCGATCTGTCGAGCGACGTCACCAGCCAGGGTGACCGCATCTCCGGTAACTGGAGCGAGAAGAGCCGCAATATCTTCGGCAATCTGCAGGGCACCGCAGGCGGCGGCCAGATCGAGGTGTTCGTCGAGGCTTCCGGATTTGCCGCGAACCTGAATTTGAAGACCACCGGCAACAAGCAGTCCGTGCAGATCGACTCCAAGGGCGAGATCCGCGGCGTCAAGATCACAATGACGAAGACCTGACGCTGGCCTTCGAAACAGCATGAAAGGCAGCGCTCGGCGCTGCCTTTTCATTTTTACGACCAGCTACGCCTGATCAGCCAAATTTCCAGCGCCAACAGGGATCGCCGCAGTCACGGCGTTGCGTCACTTCGACACGCATGAAGCGATCATGCGCCAGCACCGCCCCCACCCACAATTCGTTCCAGGCATCGAAAACTGCGGGCGACAGCGCTTCACGTTCCGCCATCAGTCGCCACGACGTCTGGTGCACGGTCGCGGCTGAGCCTTCCACCTGCAGTTCCGCGTCGTCGTCCTGCCCACGGGCAAGCCGGGCGAAGGCCTTGGCGAAACCCGCCGCGCCAGCTTCCACGCCACCCAACAGCCGAGCTACCTCGTCGAAGGCGTGCATCCCGACAAGCCGCGCCGCGGCGCCGGCAAGATGGCCACCCTCTTCCGGGCCGAGCACCCTGATCGTCTCAGGCACGATCGAGGTGACGTACTCCATCGCATAATTGCGAAGCACCTTCTGCAGCCGTTCCTCCGGCCATGTGTTCCCGGGCAGGCGCGGCGCAAGATCAGCCTGGAACGGCGGACAGCGCTCGCCGGGCGAAAACTGCAGCCGCTCCTCGGGCGCGAGTTCGTGATCCCACTCCTTGTAGTACCCCTCCAGCCCCGGCTGGCCGTCGACGGTTTGACCCGTGCAGACGAAGCCGAGCCTGGGATTGCCGAGCACGACGCCGTTGTTGGCATGCCATCCGCGCAGCATCGCCCGCGACACTTCTGACGGAATGCCGCAGATCGCAGTGCCGGACCAGATCCAGCGCGGCGGCGGATAGCGCACCCAGGCTTTGCTGTCGCTCTCATGGACATACTCGACCTTCACGCCGCCGACCTGGTTCGACAGATAATGATATTGGGCGCACGCGACCGCATGCGGAAGCTGGTCGAGGCCGAGCTTCTTCAATCCGGGAAGGAAGCGCGCCAGTTGCTGCCGCCGGAAGGTGCGAAACACCACCTCGGCGGCGCGATCAGCGCCGGCACGCGAGGCCAGCATCAGGATCAGCCCGGTGAGATAGGAATGATAGATGTGCTCGACCGCGCGGTAGGCGGCGACATCGGCCGCAGGGCGAACAGCTAATCCTGCAGACGTCATTCCTCAGCCCCTCTTCGGCTGCGTTGCCCGGCAGCCTTGTTCATTGGCAGGCCTGTTATTTCGCCGGCTTGGCGTGACTGACGCCGCGAATCTTTTCCGACAGGTTGATCAGGAACATCGAGGTCGGCCGCAGGATGAAGAGATCCGCGACCAGCGCCATAACCATCGAGAACGCGCTGAGCCAGCCGAACAGCCGCAGCGACGGCAGGTCGGAGAACACGGTCACGACGAGGCCGCAGGCCAGCACCACCGTGGTCAGGATCAGCGCGGGGCCAACCAGCACGGTGGCGCGCTCGACCGCCAGTTCCGGAGTAACGCCCGGCTTGCTCTCCAGCCGCAGCCTGTTGAGGAAGTGGATGGTGGCGCTCAAACCGAGGCCGAACGACACCGTCAGCGCGACCACGCTGGCGAACTGCAGCCCCTCGCCCATTATCCACAGCACCGTACCCGAGGCCACGACCGGGAAAATGCCGGGCAGGATGCAGGAGAACATCACCACGACCGAACGGAATGCCAAGCCGATGAAGATCGCAACTATGAGGAATTCAATCGTCAGGCCGTGGTTGAGCTTGTCGATCATGTTGGCGCTGTTGCGCGCGGCGATCGCCGATAGACCCGTGACCGCGATTTCGAAGCCGGGATGCTCGGCCCTCACCTTGTCGAGCGACTTGTCGAGCTTGTCGATCACGGGAAGGATTTCGCTTGAATCGAGATCGGGAACGCGGCCCGACACCACCACGGCATCCTGATCGGCCGAGATGAAACGGCGGACTAGATGCTCGGGGATAACGCTGACATATTCCTTCAGTGTCGCGACGTCGTTGCTGCCGGCTTTCTCGGCGAGCCAGCGGCGCAGGGTTTCGAGCGACCAAACGTTGCCTACGCCGGCCGATTTCTCGACCATCACGTGAACTTCGGCGATCGTCTTCAAGGTATCCGGCGCATAGAGCGAGGCGCCCTTGGGGAATTCGATCAGCACATCGATCGGATTGGCGCCGGTGAGCTTGGCGTCGAGGCGGCTCGACGCCGCCACCGCCTGCCGCTTGTCCGGCACCTGATCGGCGAGGCGATAGCGCGGCTCCAGCGTGGCGTAGATGTAGCCGAGGCCGGCGACGAGCAGCAACGCGAGCAGGCTGAACAGCCCGGGGCGTCCGACCATGCGCACCGCGATCCAGTAACAGAAATTGCGCAGCGCCTGCACGCCGGCATCCGCGCTCTGGAACTTGACGGCGAAGATCTTTTCGTTGCGGACGAACAGCACGCCGAACACCGGCACCAATGCGAGGACCGCAATCAACGCGATGATGGTGGCGGCAAGGCCAGCCTCGCCGAACTTTCGGATCAATTCGGAATCGGAGAATTGCAGGGCGATGAACGAGATGCCGGCGGTGCCATGGGTGAGCACGCAAGCCGGGCCCACCACCAGCACGGCGTTGGTGAACGCGGTCAATTTGTCCTGACCCGCGATCAGGCGGTCGCGCGCGGCGAAGGTCAACTGCATCGAGTCCGAGAAGCTGATCACCATGATGAGCGGTGTCATCACGTTCAGGAACATGTTGAGATTGAAACCGGCCCAGCCGAGGCCGCCGAGCGCGAGCAGGATCGCGATGATCGGCGGAAACGCCGCAACCACCATGAACGATATCTTGCGGAAGAAGATGATCGCGATGATGCAGCCGGCCAGAATGCCGAGGATGTTGTAGGTCAGCCCGTCGCGCTTGACCGCGTTGCGGATCTCGAGCTGCATCACGGGAACGCCGGAGAGCTGGGCGTTGAGACCGCTGCCCGACAAATCGTCGGCCATGATCTTCCGCATTTCGCCGACCACCTTGCCGAGATCGTTGCTGGAAACCACGCTCGGCTCCAGCGACAGCACGATCAGGGCCAGCGTGCCATCCTCCGACAACAGCTTGCCGCGAATGATCTCGTTGGATTTGACGGTCTCGGTGAACTTCTCGTAGGCGGCGCCTTGCGGCAGTTCGGGCGGGAACAGCGCGGCCGGCAGCTTGCCGGGCTCCGGCGCCTGGCGCGCCGAAAACAGCGACACCAGACCGCGCACGCCCTCGACCAGTTGCAGGTCGGTGACCATGTCGCGGATCTTTTCGAGGTTTTCGCGGGCCAGCAGCGTCTTGCCCTCGACCACGACCAGCACGTCGAATTCGGTCGCCGGGAAGCGCTTGGTCACGGCTTCGTATTGCTTGTAGTCCTTGGAATCGGAGCGGAACAACTGGCTCAGGGAGTCGTCGATCTTGATCCGGTAGATGCCAAAGATCGCAGCCACGACCAGCGCGGCGAGAATGATCATGGACATGATCGGCGCCTTGACCGCGATCAGCCCCATGCGCTCGAGCCCGAAGGCGATACTCTTGCCCGGCGGCGGCGGTTCCTCGATGGCTTCGACGTGGACGCGACTTTCGGAGTTCTTGTCGAGCATACCCTGTCCAGTTCTCACGTCGGCCCGTTTGTGCAGCTTGGTTTTATGCAGTTTGGTGGCGCCAATGCGGCTTTGCCAGCTCCATCCGATCGGCGCTAGCCATTGAAATCACGCGGTAAATTAATCGGCGCCGTTTTACAGGGCCGAACCCCATCCGGCAAGCGCGCGCGGCGGGGCAAATCGACACGAAGATGACGAAAATGCGCGTTAAGTCTCTGATTTGCCACACCTGCCGGCACGGCCTTGGGGCGTTCTCCCGGGTAATGAACGCGGCTCGCTGCCGAGCGCCGCAGTCCCGCTGGTCAAATCTTGGGGAGACGGCGGTGACACTCAGTCATTCCTCTTGTCTGCTTCAGTTCCGGCACGAAGGGCTGCTATGAACGCGGCGTCGAACAAGCCCTCGTACTGGCTCGCATTGACATTGGAAATATGCGCGGTGTCGCGGAAATGATGCCGCTCCCGTTTTCCCCATAGCCTGTCTCTGCCCGCTCCGTGTTCGCTTATATCAGGCGCGACTTGGCTCACAACGGCGAAGCGGCCGCCTATCGATCCAATTTCGGGTTCAATCGATCGGCCTGGCGGCGATGAGCGCGGTTCCGCTCTCGTCCTTCAGCGCCACGCCGGTGATCCCGCGCGCGATGCCTTCACGCACCAGCCACGCGATCTTGAAGGCGGCTTCATCGTAGCTCAGCCCCGCACTGTGGATGTTGGACACGCAATTGCGCTTCTCGTCGGTGAGGCCGATGCGCGGGGCAAAGGTGAGATACGCGCCAAGGCTGTCGGGCGCCGACAGGCCGGGCCGCTCGCCGATCAGCATCACCACCATCCGCGCGCCAAGCACGGCGCCGATCTCGTCGCCCAGCGCCACCCGCGCACCCGACGCGACCACGACATGGCCCAACGAGATTCCCGCTTCCGTCAGGCGCGGAACAAGATGGCGAACCAGTTCGACGGCGTGGATATTGACGGCGGCCGGCGACAGCCCGTCGCCGATCACGATCACAACCTCGCCCGCGCTGCCGCCGTGCTTTTCCAGCGCGCGCCGTGAATCCGCATCCAGCATGCGTCCGAGATCGGGACGGCGTAGATAGTCGCGCCGGTTGCGCGCCTGGCTGGAAACCTCCCTGACCTGCAGGCCGAGGCCGGCCAATCCGGCAACCAGATGCGGCGCATCGAAAGCTGTGTGAACGGCATCGCGCGCACGCGCGTGGTCGAGGGTAAAGGCAAGCAGTGCATCGGTCGGCATGCTCGCGCCGGAGCGGCCGAGCCCGACTCGCGCCGGCGTCAGCTTCCGCAAGGCTTCGAGCGGGCGAGACGGCGGCGCCGGCGTTTTCATGGCGTTTTCATGGGCTTTTACTCGGCAGGGACCGAGGCTTCGCGCAGCCGAATCGAATAGTTCGATGCGTTCTGCTGACCGACCGATGCGGCACGCGCGAACATGATCAGATGATGTCCGATCATCGCCGGGCCGATCAGGCCCTCGATGTCGCCGCGACGCAGCCGTCCGAGCGCGAATTTCCAGAACACCTTTCTGTAGTCGCCGAGCACGCCGACTTTCCAGAAAATGTTCCGCAGCATGATCAGGCCGCGCTTGATGTTGGCCCAGCTCTTCTGCTCGGGCGTGACCGGCACCTTGATCCGCCGCGCATAGGTGTAGTCGCATTGGTACTGGTAGCGCGCGAACAGCTTTTCCGGCTGGTAGGCGACTTCCATGCATTTGCGCCAGGACTCGATCACCTGATCGTAGGGCAGCAGGAACTCGACATTGGAGTCGCGGCCGTCGTCGTCATTGACCAGCCGGCCTTCCTTCTCGAGCCGGTCCCACAGCGGCGTCTTCGGCAGCGCCTGCAACAGATTGATCGTGAGCAGCGGAATCTGCGACTCCTCGACGAACCCAAGCAGCGCGTCGCCGGTCTCCGGCTTGTCTGTGTCGAGCCCCATGATGATGCCGGAGACGACTTCCATGCCGTAGGAGTTGATGGTCTGGATGCCTTCCAGGATCGGGACCATCATGTTGTGGTCCTTGTGCATCGCCTTCAGCGCGTCGGGATCGGGCGTCTCGATGCCGCAGAACACCGTCACGAAGAATGCTTCACGCATCTTCTCCAGAATCTCGGGCCGCTTGGCGATGTTCAGCGTCGCCTCGCAGGCCAGTCGCATCACGTAGCCGGTCCGCTTCTGCCACTCGACCAGATGCGGCAGCAGATCCAGCGCGGCCTTGCGGTTGCCGATGAAATTGTCGTCGACGAAATAAACAGATCCCGTGACGCCGCATTCCCGTAACTTGTCGAGCTCGGCGATGATCTGCTCCGGCGTCTTCAGGCGCGGGTTGCGGCCGTAGAGACCGGGGATGTCGCAGAATTCGCACTGATAGGGACAGCCGCTCGAATACTGGATGCTACCGAGGAAGTATTTCTTGACCTCCGCCAGCTCGTAGGCCGGGATCGGAAACTCCGTCATCGGCAGGCGATCGTTGGTCTTCAGCACCACCTGCTGCTCGGGGCGCGACGGGTCACGCGCCAGCCGCGCGATCAGCTCGTTGGTGGCGTCGCCGAGTTCGCCGACATGAAGATAGTCGAACGAAGGATAGTAATCCGGACACGCGCTGACCGACGGTCCGCCGATCGCCACGGCGAGATCGAAGGCATGCGCGCGGCGGCAGATGTCGTTCATCTGCTGGCGCTGGATGTGCATGCCGCTGACGAATACTGCCTCGGCCCATTCGAAATCTTCTTTGGTGGCGGGACGAATGTTCTCGTCGATGAAGCGGACCGGCCAATTCTCCGGGAGATAGGCCGCGATCAGCAACAGGCCCTGCGGCGGCATGAACGCCTGCACGCCGTCGGTCAGGGGATAGGCGTGCTCGAATGTACCGAAAGAAGACGTATAGCGCGGGAAGACGCACAGGATACGCCGTGCCGTTCCGATGCCTTCAGCTCTCATCAAATTTCCTCAAGGCTGACATGAATTTAAGCACGACATTGAAGGCTGGGCCAGAAATTCTTCAACATTGTGACGGTCACCTCTAGCTCATTGTGGGCTCTAACTCGCTGTGGGTTCAATTGGTTGCAGGAAAAAACTGCCGGCGGGCTGAGGGCCAGCGTTCAGGCGATCAGCCGCGCGGCAAATTCGGGCAGCAGACCCGCATTGCCTGCAAGCCGGAAATCGCCATCCGCGAGGCCTGAGCGAACCAGCCAGTCGTCGAATTCCGGCGCCCGCTTCAGTCCGAAGAGGTCGCGGATATACAGCGCGTCGTGGAACGAGGTCGACTGGTAGTTCAGCATGACGTCGTCGGCGCCCGGCACGCCCATGATGAAGGTGACGCCGGCGGCCGCCAACAGCGTCAGGAGATTGTCCATGTCGTCCTGGTCGGCTTCGGCATGGTTGGTGTAGCAGACGTCGACCCCGAGCGGCAGGCCGAGCAGCTTGCCGCCGAAATGATCCTCCAGGCCGGCGCGGATGATTTCCTTGCCGTCATAGAGATATTCCGGACCGATAAAGCCGACCACGCTGTTGACCAGCAGCGGATCGAACGCGCGCGCCACCGCATAGGCCCGCGCCTCGCAGGTCTGCTGATCGACGTTGTGATGGGCGTTGGCCGACAGCGCCGAGCCCTGCCCGGTCTCGAAATACATTACGTTGTCGCCGACCGTGCCGCGGCGGAGCGACAGCCCGGCCTCTCGCGCCTCGCGCAGCAGCGCGAGATCGACGCCAAAGCTGCGGTTGGCGGCCTCCGTTCCTGCGATTGACTGGAATACCAGATCGACCGGAGCGCCCTGCCCGATCAATCCGAGCGTCGTGGTCACGTGGGTGAGCACGCAGCCCTGTGTCGGAATCTGCAGCCGCGAGATGATGCCGTCGAGCAGCCGCAGCAGTTCGCCGATCACGGCCGGATCGTCGCTGGCGGGGTTGATGCCGATGCAGGCATCGCCCGATCCAAGCAGGATGCCGTCGAGGATCGAGGCGGTGATGCCCTTGGCGTCGTCGAAAGGATGGTTAGGCTGCAGCCGCACGCTCATCCGGCCCTTCAGGCCGATGGTGTTGCGAAACGCCGACGTCACGGCGCACTTCTTCGCGACCAGGATCAGATCCTGGTTGCGCATCAACTTCGAGACGCCGGCGGCCATTTCCGGCGTGATCCCGCGCGAAACCTTGTTGAGCGTTTCGCTGGTTGCGGCATCGGACAACAGCCAGTCACGGAAGCCGCCGACGGTCAGCGAGGAAATGGGCGCAAAGGCCTGCGCCGCATGGGTATCGAGGATCAGCCGGGTGACCTCGTCGTCCTCGTAAGGGATCACGGCCTCGTTGAGGAATTGCTTGAGCGGCACGTCGGCGAGCGCCATCCGCGCCGCGATCATCGCTTCCGCGCTTTCCGCCGCAACGCCGGCAAGCCGATCGCCGGACCGCGGCGGCGTCGCCTTGGCGAGCAGTTCGCGCAAATCCGCGAATACATAGGAGGTGGCACCGATGATCTGGCGATAGACCATGCTGGGTTTCCTCCACCTTGCCTGCGCTCCGCAGCCCTCGCCGCGACGACCGCGTCTCCGGCTAGTTCAGCGTACCATAGTTGCGGGCGAAGAAGCTTATCTCGTAGAGTACCGCGCCGAACGCAAACAGCATATGGAATCTCAAATTGCGCGTTGTCGCGGCGACGGCGCATAGCAGCACGAATGCACCCACGCTCAAGAGATACTCTAACCCGAGCGATCGTAGATGGGCCTCGCCCTTTATCCAGGTATCGACGACATCGAGCGCTTCCGTGAGGGCTGCAAAGCCAAAGAACCAGCGCCGGCGAGAGAGAAAGTAGTCTTCGTAACCCTTATATTCATCCAGATCCTGAGGAAAAAGCAGGACGCTCAGGAAATAGTACATCGATGCGTACACGCAAACGAAGAAATAAAGGCCAAACGTCCAGTGCTGGACCAGGCTCAGCCGAAATTCCCACCACCAGAACGTGACCACGTTCAGGAGTGCCCACGCGACCCAGCCCAGATGAACAGACCAGATCGGGTAGCGGCCGGGATGCTGGATCAATGCCGCGATGCCGCTGACCAACCTTGTGACGCTGAGTCCGAGGATAATGGCGACTAACACACGGACGTGAAGGTAGAGATCGGCGTTGGCCGGCAAGGCAGCACTTTGAACCATTAAGTCCCCGCTCTCACGCATCATCAAACCAGCGCGGCGCCTTCAGCAGGCGTCCCGCGACGATTCCGGCGATGGCCTTGAGGATTGCGCGCTTGCCGCCCGGCAAGACGAAATCGACATTCCGTCCTCGTGCTCGCTGTCTAGCTTGATTCGATCACAATTGTTCTGCCAACGCCGACGCCCTTCGGAAGACGGTTCCCGCTTGCTGGCCCTCCCGCTGGCCGCCAGAGGATCGCGACCTCCAATTGCACAGGCATACCAAAGCCCGTCACGGTCGCGAGAGGCTGCCGAATTCTCCCGGGGACGTAACTTGCCCCATATCCGTAATGATTTGTAATTACTTGATTATCTTGACGTAGTTGCAGTCCTCGGAACTTCGCGCGTTAAGACAATCTCCATCAAACTTCAGCACAATTTGCCTACGCCGTAGGCAATCGCTGGAAACCATCCCGGCGCGCCGATACGGCTGAATTGTAAATCCCGTACTCGTTTTTGGTGGCGCCATGGCATCCCGGTTTTCGCTTGCAGCCAAGTTGTATTCGATCTTCGCGCTGTTCGCGCTGCTGGTCGCCGCCATCACGGCCTTGTCCGACTACAACACCCGCCAGAACGCCGAACTCACCGAAGCGGTCTCGATCGCCAGCCGCGCCGCGCTCAATGTCGAGCGCATCAATTCGCTGGTCTATGCGGTCGTGATGGAATCCCGTGGCATCTACATGTCGAGCGAGCCGGCGGTGGTGAAGAAGTACGGCGACGGGTTGCTCAAGTTCAACGAACGGATTCTCGAGGTCGTCAAGAACTGGCAGGCGCTGGTCCAGGCGGACGACGCCGAGCAGTTCGCCACCTTCAAGAAGCGCATCGAGCAGTTCGTCGACTTCCGCAAGGAGCTGGTTCGCCGCGGCGTCGAGATCAACGGGGCTGCGGGGCGCGAATGGGGCGACAACGACGCCAACCGTCAAGTGCGCACCGCGCTAAACAAGGATCTCGAGGCGCTGTCCAAGGTCTATGCAGAACGCAGCAAGAGACTGGTGCAACAGACCGACACCAACCACACGATGGCCTTTGTGCTGACCTGCCTCGGCGTCATGGCGCTGGCGGTGGTCGTCATCGGCGTAATGATCATCGCCCGCTCGATCGCGAAGCCGCTTTCAGTGATCACCGCAACCATCAAGAAGGTCGCCGACGGCGCCGAAGGCGTCGAGGTGCCGCATACCGGCCGCGCCGACGAGATCGGCGCGCTCGCCCGTGCCATCAAGATCTTCCAGGAAGCGATGGAGGGCAACCGCAACCTCAATTCGCAGGTGGTGGAAGATTCGAAAGCGCGCGGCGAGCGCGCCCGCCACATCGAGGCCTCGGTCGACGCCTTCCGGGAAGCGATCGGCGGCATTGTGCGCGCCGTCACCGACAATGCGACATCGATGCGCGGCACCGCCCAGACCATCGCCAGCGTTTCATCTGACGCCAGCGGCCGCGCGGTCGCCGCCTCCGGCGCGACCGAGCAGGCTTCCAGCAACGTTTCCGCCGTCGCCAGCGCGGCCGAGGAGCTCTCAGCCTCGGTCGAGGAAATCGGCCGCCAGGTACGCCAATCGGCCAGCGCCGTCGAGCAGGCCGGCCAGCGCACCGAGAGATCGGTCGCCGAAATCGAAGGGCTTGCAGCCGCCACCCAGCGCATCGACGGCGTGCTCACCCTGATTCAGGCGATCGCCGAGCAAACCAATCTGCTGGCGTTGAACGCGACGATCGAAGCCGCGCGTGCCGGCGACGCCGGCCGCGGCTTTGCGGTCGTCGCCCACGAGGTCAAGGCACTCGCCGAGCAGACCGCCAAGGCGACCGCCGAAATCGGCCAGAATGTCGGCCTGATCCAGACCTCGACCAAAACCTCCGTCGAAGCGGTTCGCGAGATCGGCAACGCGGTGCGCGACATCAACGAGGTGACTTCCATCATCGCCAGCGCGATCGAGCAGCAGGATGCGGCAACCCGCGAGATATCGTCGAATGCGCAATTGGCGGCGCAGGGCAACGGAACGCTGGTGGTCAATATCAATTCGCTCAGCGACGCGATCGGCACGACGAGCACTGCCGCAGCATCCGTTCTCACCGCATCCAGCGAACTGACGGCTACCGCCGAGACGCTCTCCCGCGAGGTCGAAAAGTTCTTCCGCAATCTGCGCGCGGATTCGTCCGAGCAGGCGCGCAAGACCGGCACGTAAGCGGACAGCATCTCCGATCGCGCCAAAGTGTGAGGAGACCACGACACGTCGATCATTGGCCCTTGGCACGCCGCGGGACTTGTTCGGGATAGTGGACGTGTCGCCGATAACAAAATCGACGTGAACGCCTACAAGCGACATGGACTTCCGCCGGTCGCAACACCCGAACAAAGCTATTGAGCGCACGCGAGCCGAGATGGGCGCGCAATCCATTGCGGATTCAAGTCCCCGCCATCCGCATTGATCCTCGCGTCTCGCCTGCACCTCTCGCCAACTATTCCCCACCGTAGGCTACGGGACCCGCACGCCTCGCAAGCCAGCTTCGGCGACGGCGTTCTGCACGGTGCCATCAGACCGGATTCGGTTGACGAACGCGTCGATGGTGGGAAGCTCCGAGGCGGCCCGATTGCGCACTCCGATCGCCATTTGCACGACATTGAAGCGTCCAGGCAGCACGCGCGCGCCGGGTAAAGCGTCGGCGATACGGTGGGCAAGGTGCAGGTTCTCGCCGTAAACGTCTGCCTTTCCTGTCGCCAGCGCCTCGCGCGCCGGCTCCAACCCACCGGGCACTGGAACGATCTCTGCATTCTTGATGAGACGACGCAGTACGGTGTCGGGTGCGCTGCCTTGCGCGACCGCGATCTTCACGCCGGGACGGTCCACTTCCTCGGCGTTGGTTGGTGCCGCGCCGGGGCGCGCGACATAGCCGTTGTCGACCTCCATGAATGTCACGCTGAAGGCGAGGTGCTCTGCGCGCGACGGATCGCGCGCAGCAAGCCCGATGTCCCAATCATCGGTCGCGAGGCTTTCGTTGTAGCGCGCGGGATTGTCGTAGGGCTTGAGGTCGACCGGAACGCCGAGATGCGTAGCAAGCGCGCGGGCCACGACGACGGAAACGCCGCCAAAAGTGCCGTCAGCGCGCCGCGTCACCAGAACGGGATTGGAGGTGATCAGAGCAGCGCGCAGTTTGCCGGTCGGAAGCAAGGTACTGTTGACTGATGGGGCTTGCGTCTGCGCTCTGGCGTGCGTCCAGCCTGTGGCTAATGCCGTGATTGCGACTGCGACCGTCTCTCTCCGTGTCCACATGGTGGTGTACCCCTCCGACGCGGCGACTATTTGCGCTGGACAATCTTAGACCAGTCCGCTCCTACCAGACGTCACAAGGCAGTCATCGCGCGGAAAGAGAAAGCCTGGCAAGGCTGCGAACAGCCAGCCTCACTCCACCAGCAGCACGTCCACGGCGACGCCAAGCTTCTGCTTGCGTGATCCGACGATGATGCCGTCGACTGGGGAGACGTCGGAAAAATCGCGCCCGATCGCCAGGATGATGTGGTCATTCTCGACCAGCAGGTCGTTGGTCGGGTCGAACCCGATCCAGCCCAGCTCGACGCCGCACCAGAGCGAAACCCAGGCGTGGCTGGCGTCGGCGCCCTGCAGGCGCGGCTGGCCGGCGGGCGGAATGGTGCGGAGATAGCCGCTGACATAGGCCGCCGGCAGGCCAAGCCCGCGCAGGCCCGCAATCATCACATGGGCAAAGTCCTGGCAGACACCGTGGCGCTTTTCGAACACTTCCCGCAGCGGCGTCGAAATCACGGTGGCCTTCGGGTCGTATTTGAAATCGCGGCGGATCCGGTGCATCAGGTCGACGGCACCTGAAAGGATGCCGCCGCCCGGCGGAAAGCTTGGCGCGGCATAGGCGGTGAGTGGTGCCAGCACCGGCACCAGCGAACTCGCAAAGACGTAGCCGATTGGCGAGGCCGGGCCGAGACTGCTGGCCTCGAACGCCAGGTCGCGGATATCATCCCATGACGGGCTCGGCGCGGCGCGGTCGAGCGCCTTGCGCGAGACCGAAACCCGCGAGCGGGAATCGATCCGCAAATTGCGATGTGCGGCCTCGATCAGCACGCTCTCGGTATGGGTTCCGAAAAAGTCTCGCCGCACCGTACGTTCGGCCGGCCGCGGCCGAATCTCGACCGAATGGGAGATCAATTGCTGCCCGTCGCCCGACTTCGGCTCCAGCCGCAGCGAGCACCGCGCGAAACTCACCGGGCTTTCGTAAGCGTATGTCGTAACGTGACGGATGTCGTAGATCACGCGAGGCCCGTCAGCTTCTCCGGCCGGCTCGCATTGGGCCCGTGCGGGAAGTAATGCAGGCCGATGGCGTCGGCGAGATTGAGCAGATCCTGCTCCAGCGCGAACAGGGTCTTGACATCCAGCGTCGCGGCCTCGGCTGTCGTCAACGTCGCCTGCAACGCCACCGCCAGCCGCTGCGGCCGCTCGATCAGGCCATGCTCCTTCAAGCTCGGGAGTGCGGCGATGTGATCATTCAGCGTCGCCACCTGAAACGCGACCGAGCGCGGGTTATAAGGATCGAGCACCGCGAGATCGCGCACCGGCGCCAGCGCGGGGCCGACCAGATAGCGCGAACGATAGGTGATCTGGCAATCGACCAGCGTCAGCAGCACATCGAGATCTTCTTCGCCGGCTTCGTCATAGGCGAATTGCCGCGCGAACCGCGCGGTGTTGATGGCGCGCTCGACACGGCGCCCCATGTCGAGAAAGCGCCAGCCGGCGGCGCGATTCATGTTTTCCTGCGCCAAACCTGCAAGACTCGCCAGTTCCTGCAACGTCAGTTCGGCGGCGCTGACGACGCTGTCATCGTCGTCGACCTGCAGGGCGAGACGCTCCACCATCTCGGTGATGATCTGCCAGGCGTCCGGCGAAAGCCGCTCGCGCAACGAGCTCGCCGTACGCTGCGCCGATTTTGCCAATGACAGGGCCGAACCGAATTTGTCCGGGCTCTGCAGCGCCTCGGCGACGACCCTTGCGGGGTTCGTTCGCGTCGCCTGCGAGGTCGCGCCCCAGGTCACCAGAAGCCGCTGGATGCGCTCGACCGATGGCAGCGCGGTCGACGATCCCTTGACGGGGTCGCGCATCGGCGTGCCGAGCGCGCGGATCAGCCGCAGCGTCGCCTCGGCGCGCTCGAGATAGCGGCCGAGCCAGAACAGATTGTCCGCGGCGCGGCTCGGCACCACGCCGGCGATGCGCCTGATGCGCACGGCTTCGGCGGCCGGCAGCAGCGTCGAAGCCGTGACCGCCTTGTCGGAGACAATCCAGACATCCGCCGACCGCGCGCCATCACCCATCGAGACGGCACGGGCATCGGGCTGTTCGGCGATCCGGCAGAAGCCACCGGGCAGGATGGTCCAGCCTTGGGGCGTTGCGGCAGCGAACACCCGCAGCACGAACGGGCGCGGCGTGATCCGTCCCTGCTCCCACACCGGCGTCGTCGACAGCCGCACCAGCTCCTGGCCAACATAGTCGATGCCACGGTCGGTGATCGCGCTCCTGAGCCGGTCGCGCTCGGCCGGTGACAACTCGCCGGCGAGTACGGGACCGTGGCCCGGAAAGCCCGGAACGGAACGCCCATAGGCGCCCTCGATCGCGAAATCTTCCAGCCGCGACAACACTTCCTCACGCGCGGATTTCTGCCCGCACCACCAGGTCGCGATGTGCGGCATGATCAAATTCTCGCTGAGCAAGCGCCGGCACAGGCTGGGCAGGAAGCCGAGCAGCGCCCGCGCTTCCAGCACGCCCGAGCCCGGCATGTTGGCGACGACGACGCCGTCCTTGCGCAGCACGTCGATCAGGCCCGGCACGCCGAGATGCGACGACGCATTGAGCTCCAGCGGATCGAGGAAATTGGAATCGACCCGTCGCAGCAGCACGTCGAGCCGTTTCAAGCCTGCGACGGTACGGATGTGGACGCGGTCGCCGCTGACGGCGAGGTCGTCGCCCTCGACCAGCAGAAAGCCGAGATAACGCGCGAGTGTCGCGTGTTCGAAAAAGGTTTCGCTGAAGACGCCAGGCGTCAGCAAGCCGATCCGCGGCTCGTCGCGATCGGCGCTGGCGCGCAGGCTATCGCGGAACGCCTCGAAGAACGGCGCCACACGCTCGACATTCATCGACTTGTAGAGATTGGAAAAGGCGCGCGACAGCACCAGCCGATTTTCCAATGCATAGCCGGCGCCTGATGGCGCCTGCGTGCGGTCGTTGAGCACCCACCAGCGCCCGTCGGGGCCGCGGCCGACATCGGCCGCATAGAGGTGAAGATGGCGCCCCCCGGGCGGTTTGACGCCGCAAACCGCGCGCAGATATTCGTTGCTGCCGGCAATCGCGGCCGCGGGCACCGCGCCATCGGTGATCAGCCGGCCCTCGCCATAGAGATCGCGCAGGATCATTTCGAACAACTGCGCACGCTGCAAGATGCCCGTGGTCAGTTGCTGCCAATCGGCCTCGTCGATGATGAGCGGCAGATGGCTCAGCGGCCACAGCCGGTCGGCGGTCTCGCCGGGGGCGCGGTAGGTGACGCCGGCTTCGCGCAGATGCCGGTCGGCGGAGGCAAAGCGCCGCTCGATATCAACAGGCGAAAGCGCGGCAAAGGCATCGAAAAACCGGCTCCATGCCGCGCGGGGCGCGCCGTCCGGTCCGATATATTCGTCGGGAATGCCGGGCAGCCGCGCATAGTCGCGCGTCCATTGCGCGATCCGGCGCTGGCCCGGACGGGCCTTGCTTTCCTGATTGCTGCCTTGGCCTGCCATTCCGATTCCCTAAAGACGGTCGCTCCGATTAGATCAGGAGCGGCGTCCTCAAGTCGAGCGTCAAGGGGAATTCATTTGTGCGTTCCTCGGGCGGAGGGTCGATCCTGCCCGGGGTATGGCCATGATCCTGAAACCGGGCCAGCCGCCTTGCTTCCGCCTCATAGGAATTGACCGGCTTGGTATCGTAGCTGCGCCCGCCGGGATGGGCGACATGGTACACGCAGCCGCCGAGCGAGCGGCCGTTCCAGGTATCTATCAAGTCAAATGTCAGTGGGGCGTGGACCGGGATGGTCGGGTGCAGCCCCGATGCCGGCTGCCACGCCTTGAAACGGACGGCGGCGACGGCCTCGCCTGAGCGGCCGGTTGCCGTCATCGGCATTCGCCTGCCGTTGCAGGTCACGACGTGACGGCCTTCGACAAAGCCCGTGGCCGCCTTCACCTGCAAGCGCTCCACCGAACTATCGACATAACGCACCGTGCCGCCTGCCGCCCCCTCTTCGCCAAGCACGTGCCAAGGCTCCAGCGCCTGACGCAATTCCAGCGCGACGCCGCCATGGTGGACACGGCCAAACACCGGAAAACGAAACTCGAGCTGCGCCGAGTACCATTCCGGCGAGAATTCGTAACCGGATTGCCTGAGCTCTTCGAGCACGCCCAGAAAATCCTCCCAGAGGAAATGCGGCAGCATGAAGCGATCGTGCAGCGTGGTGCCCCAGCGCACGAACTTGCCTTGTTGTGGCTCGCGCCAGAGTTTTGCAATCAGTGCGCGGATCAACAATTGCTGCGCCAGCGACATCCGTGGATCGGGCGGCATTTCGAGCGCGCGGAATTCGACCAGCCCGAGACGGCCGGTCGGCCCGTCCGGCGAATAGAGCTTGTCGATGCAGATTTCGGCGCGATGGGTATTGCCTGTTATGTCGACGAGGATATGCCGGAACAGGCGGTCCACCAGCCAAAGCGGGGCCTCGATATCAGGCGGCGGCACGTGAGCCAGCGCGACCTCCAGTTCATAGAGCCCGTCATGCCGTGCCTCGTCGATGCGCGGCGCCTGGCTGGTCGGGCCGATGAACATGCCCGAAAACAAATAGGACAGCGACGGATGACGCTGCCAGTACAGCACGAGGCTCTTCAGCAAATCGGGGCGGCGCAGGAACGGCGAATCCTGCGGCGTCGAGCCACCGACCACGACATGATTGCCGCCGCCGGTGCCGGTGTGGCGGCCGTCGACGAGAAAGCGGTTGGCGCCGAGCCGGACTTTGGCGGCGTCTTCATACAGGCCGAAGGTGATATCGACCGCCTCGCGCCAGCTCTGCGCCGGCTGAACGTTGATTTCGATCACGCCGGGATCGGGCGTCACCTTGATGACCTCGACGCGCGGATCGTAGGGCGGCCCGTAGCCCTCGACATGAACCTGGAACTGCAGTTCCTCGGCGGTCGCCTCCACCGCCGCGATCAGTTCGAGGTAATCTTCGAGTTTTTCCACCGGCGGCATGAATGCGCACAAGACGCCGTCACGAACCTCAACTGATGTCGCCGTGCGAACCGGCTTCGGTTTTGGTTTGGGCTTCTGCGCGGGCTTCGCCGGCACGCCGTCAGTTACAGCGTCCTTGTCCTCGACGGCCAATTCGAGACGCGGCTCCATCGGATCCTGCTCGACCACGTAGGGATATTCTTCCGGCGGGACATGCGGCAGCGACGCCATCGGCAGCCGCAGCCCAAGCGGGGAATCGCCCGGTATCAGAAACAGATGGCCACGCTTGAGCTGCCAGCGCTCGCTCATCCAGCCCGAAGCGTCAGCGTCCGCGTGCTGGATCGGCAGCACGAAGCCTTTGGGCTTGTTCAAGCCCTCATCGAATACCCGCGCCATGCGCGCGCGCTCTTCCGCGTTGGCGAGTTTGGAGTCGCCGGGATCGACGTTGACCGGAAGTGACGCTTCCTTCTGCAGCCAGTGTACGGAATCTTCATAGGCCGGTATGACATAGCCGGCATCCAGGCCGAGCCGCTTCGCGGTCCCTTCCATAAAGGCCTTGGCGTCTTCGATCTTCCCCTTGCGCGGGTTCTCGATATTCGCGATCAGCTCGGCATTCTTCCAGATCGGCACGCCGTCCTTGCGCCAATAGAGACCGAAGGCCCAGCGCGGCAGGCTTTCGCCCGGATACCATTTGCCCTGCCCGTAATGCAGCAGCCCGCCTGGCGCGAAGCGGGCGTGCAGCTTGCGGATCAGTTCATCGGCCAGCGCCTGCTTGGTCGGGCCGACGGCGGCGATGTTCCATTCCGGCGATTCCAGATCGTCGATGGAAACGAAGGTCGGCTCGCCGCCCATGGTCAGGCGCACGTCGTCCGCCCGGAGATCGGCATCGACCTGTTCGCCGAGCGCATCGAGACGCGCCCAGGATTCATCGGAGAACGGCCGCGTGATCCGCGGCGCCTCGCGGATGCGCTTGACGCTCATCTCGAAACCGAATTCGACATTGGCGAAGCCGGCACTGCCACTGATCGGCGCCGCCGAGCGGTAATGCGGCGTGGCGGCGACGGGAATGTGCCCCTCACCCGTCAGCATGCCCGAGGTGACGTCGAACCCGATCCACCCGGCGCCCGGAAGATAGACCTCGGCCCAGGCGTGCAGATCGGTGAAATCGCTCTCGACCTCGCGCGGCCCTTCGACGGGATCGATGTCCGGGCGCAGCTGCATGAGATAGCCGGAGACGAAGCGCGCCGCGAGACCGAGGTGACGGAAGATCTGGATCAACAGCCACGCCGAGTCGCGGCATGATCCGGAGCCAGAGGCCAGCGTCTCTTCCGGCGTCTGAATGCCCGGCTCCATCCGGATGACATAGCTGATCTTTTTCTGCAGTTGCGCGTTGAGGTCGACCAGAAAATTGACGGTGCTGTCGGCCTCGCGCGCAATCTCCTTCAGATACGACGCGAACAGCGGCCCCTGCTCCGTCGTGGCGAGATAGGGCGCAAGCTCGGTCTTGAGATCGCTGGTGTACTGCAACGGAAAAGCGCTGGCGCTGGGCTCGACGAAGAAGTCGAAGGGATTGACGACCGTCATCTGCGCCGTGAAGTCGACTTCGATCTTCAGCTCAGACGCCTTCTCGGGAAATACGAAGCGCGCCAGCCAGTTGCCCTGCGGGTCCTGCTGCCAGTTCACGAAATGATTTGTTGGCGTGACCTTGAGCGAATAGCTCAGGATCGGCGTGCGCGTATGCGGCGCCGGACGCAGGCGAACGGTTTGCGGGCCGAGATCGATCGGTCGGTCGTATTTGTAGTGCGTGACGTGATGCAGTGCGACGAAGATCGACACGGACCGGACTCCAGCGGCTTTTTTAAGCAGAACACCGGTTCCGGGTGGGATCAAGCACTAACAACGGGCACGGAGTGCCTATGGGAAGTGCGGATTAGCTGTCCGAATTATCTGTGGGTCGTCCCCGCGAACGCGGGGACCCATACCGCGTGATCTATGACGTAAGGCGGGATCGCTGACGCCTGCTCCACAACCAGCGCCTGTGGTTATGGGTCCCTGCTTTCGCAGGGACGACGACAGAGTGTGCACATTCTCACATCGTCGCGCCGAGCACCCATGGCGCAAACTCCGCGCCGCCGAAATCGAAGCTCTCGCTCTTGGTCGGCTGGCCGGATGCCGTTTTCAGCATCAGTTCGAAAATGCGCTGGCCGCATTGCTGCACGGTTTCCTCGCCGTCGAGGATGGTACCGCAATTGACGTCCATGTCGTCTTCCATGCGCTTGTACATCGGCGTGTTGGTGGCGAGCTTGATCGAGGGCGCAGGCTTGCAGCCGAACACGCTGCCGCGGCCGGTGGTGAAGCAGACGAGATTGGCGCCGCCCGCCACCTGCCCGGTCGCAGCCACCGGGTCATAGCCGGGCGTATCCATGAACACGAACCCCTTCTTGGTGATCGGCTCGGCGTAGTTGAGCACATCGACCAGATTGGTGCTGCCGGCCTTGGCCATCGCGCCCAGTGATTTCTCGAGGATCGTGGTGAGGCCGCCGGCCTTGTTGCCGGGGCTCGGATTGGCGTTCATCTCGGCGCCTTCCCGCTTGGTGTATTCCTCCCACCAGCGCATCAGGCCGACGAGCTTTTCGCCGACCTCGCGGCTGACCGCGCGCCGGGTCAGGAGATGCTCGGCGCCGTAGGTCTCGGGAGTTTCCGAGAGGATCACCGTGCCGCCGTGTGCAACCAGAAGATCGCTCGCCACGCCGAGCGCCGGATTGGCCGAGACGCCCGAATAACCGTCGGAGCCGCCGCATTGCAGCGCCACCGTCAGCTCGCTCGCCGGCACCGGTTCGCGCTTTACCTTGTTGGCGTCGGTCAGCGCCTCCTTCACGAAGGCGATACCGGCCTCCACCGTCTTACGGGTGCCGCCGACTTCCTGGATGTCCATCGCGCGCAGGCGGCCGGCGAGTTTCTGCTCCTGCATCAGCCCGCCGATCTGGTTGACCTCGCAGCCGAGGCCCAGCACGACGACGGCGGAGAAATTCGCATGCCGCGCATAGCCGCCGAGCGTCCGCCGCAGCAGCGCCAGCGGTTCGTCCTGCGTCATTCCGCAGCCGGTCTTGTGGGTCAGCGCCACCACGCCGTCGACATTCGGGAAATCCGCCAGCGGATTGTCGCCGGTGAACGGGTTCTTCTTGAACATGTCGGCGACGATGCCGGCGACATGGGCGCTGCAATTCACCGACGTCAGAATACCGATATAGTTGCGCGTCGCCACGCGGCCGTCGGCGCGGCGGATGCCCTCGAAGGTCGCCGGCAGATCGAAGTTCGGCACCGGCTTGACGTCGACGCCGAACGCATAGTCCTTGGCGAAATCGCCCATGCCGCAGTTTTGCGTGTGAACATGCTGGCCCGGCGCAATCGGCGCGGTGGCAAAGCCGATGATCTGGCCGTAGCGGCGCACCGGCTCGCCCATGGCGATCGGTTTGATCGCGACCTTGTGCCCCGCCGGGATACGCTCGACCGTGGTGACCCCATCGGCCACCACCATGCCCGGCGGCAGGCTCGAGCGCGCGATCAGCACGCCGTCGTCAGGATGCAGGCGAATGACGGGTGCCGGGGTCATTTGGGTGTCTCCTTAAAGTCGGCGAATAGCGAATGGCGAGTAGCGAATAGTAAAGACTGTTACGCTGCTCTCCACCCCCTATTCGCCATTCGCTATTACGTCCTAGGCCTTCCCGCCGGAATCCTTCCGGGTCTGGTTCACCTGCATCTTGGCGTAGGTCATCATCAACCCGCTCTCGTTCGACAGCGTCACCAGCTTGAAGCCCATGTTGATCGCGCGCACCGCGCCCTCGGCGCCCGAGCAGTGGATGCCGGGATTGAGGCCGCGCTTGCCGCACTCCTTGATGATCTTCTCATAGATCTTGAGGATTTCCGGCTCGTCGCGATCGAGCTTCGGCACCAGGCCGTAGGAGAAGCCGAGGTCGGACGGGCCGATATAGACGCCGTCGATGCCCTCGACGTCGAGGATCGATTCCATGTTCTCGACGGCCGTCCTGGTCTCCATCATCGGCAGCAGCACGATTTCGTCGTTGGCCGTCTGCTGGTAGGTGCCGGCCGAGCCGTACATGCCCGAACGGATCGGGCCGTTGGAGCGCGTGCCCTTCGGCGGGTACTTGGCGTACTGGACGAGGTTCTTGGCTTCCTGCGAGGTATTGATCATCGGGCAGATCACGCCATAGGCGCCGCCGTCGAGCACCTTGCCGATGATGCCGGGCTCATTCCAGGGCACACGGACCATCGGCGTTACCGGATGGCCGTTCATCGCCTGAAAGCATTGCACCATCGAGAGGTAATCCTGCACGCCGTGCTGCATGTCGACGGTGACGCTGTCGAATCCGCATTGCGCGATCACTTCGGCCGAGAAGCCGGACGGGATCGCGAGCCACGCGTTCACCACAGCCTTGCCCGAGGCCCATACTTTCTTGACGTTGTTGGTTGCCATTGATCGCTTTCCCTTTGTGATCGTTGCGATAGTTGGAGTTCGTGGAGTGGATTAGCTGGCGGCGCGCTGGATGCTGGCCTCGCTGACGCCGACCTCGCGGGCGGTGTTGACGATCGCAGCCCAGGTATCATCAGGCAGCGGTACGCCGTTCCTGGTGCGCTCGGCGCGCATCTTGCGTTCGGGGTCTCCGGGGACCAGCACGGACTCGACGCCGGCGATCGGCTTGGTCTCCCGGATGAAGTCGGTGTAGCGCGAGATTTCGTCGTCGAAGTAATTGCTGGTGTCGATCACCTTGGGGTCGACATAGAAGGCAAGCATGCCGTTGGCGAACTGGCGGCCGCCCGAGGTGGCGCCCGTGCCGGTGAGCGCGCCGCCGAGCAGTTCGCAGATGAAGGCCAATCCCGACCCTTTGTGCTCGCCGAACGCGCGGATCGCACCGGTGCCCTGGGTGTGGTCCCGAGGTCCATCCGGCGTGTAGGGACCGTAGAGCACGGACGGCTCCTCGCTCAGCGTGCCGTCGGCGTCGACCAGCGCACCGGTCGGCAACTTCTTGCCGCCGCGGCTCGCCACCAGTACCTTGCCCTCGGCAACGATCGAGGTGGCGAAATCGAGCACGATCGGATCCTGCCCCTTGCGCGGAATGCCGACGCAGTAGGGCGCAGTCGAAAGCCGCTTCTGGACGCCGCCGAACGGCGCCACCAGCAGCGAGCCTGCGGCGTTGACGAAATGCACCGACACCAGCCCTTCAGCAGCGGCCATTTCGGCCCAGTCTCCGACGCGGCCGATATGCCCGGCATTGCGCAGTGCGATCGCTGCCAGCCCCGCCTTCTTGCATTTCTCGATGCCGGTCCGCACGGCGAACGGCGTCACGGTCTGGCCGTAGCCGAACTTGCCATCGACCACGGCGAGCGACGGCGTATCGACGACAATCTCGGGGATCTGGTTGGGAACGACGTTGCCTGTCTTCTTCCAACGGATGTAGACCGGAACCCGGATCACGCCGTGGCTGTCATGGCCGGTAAGATTGGCAGTGGTGAGATAGGTCGCGATGCGCCTGGCTTCCTCGGGCGAGGATTCCGAATGCGAAAAAACCTCGGCGACAAAATCGATCAGGTTGTTGACTTGTATGGTGACCATTTTTCGGATTTCAGCCTTGTCCTAGCGCCGGGGCAGCCTCTGTATTGGCGGCGAACCCCAAGACTCCCGCGCCGGTTTTGATGACCGGCTTGGCCGGCACTTTGAGCGAAAAATCGCGCGCGTGTCTACCATTAGACAAATGATTGCAATCATTTGCCCGGCCGTTATGCATCGGGCCGCTAGCATCATGCAAATTTGCGCTTACTCGTCGGTATCAGCCTCTGCCTCACCGGCCACTTCCATTTCCGCAAGGCCGCGTTCGAGTTCACCCAGCATATCCTGCAGTTCAGCCAGCTTGCGCGCGCCATAGCGGCTGGTGATTTCGGCATAGATCGCCTCCGAGGTCGGCGCGACGGCCTCGATCAGCTTCAACCCCTTGGACGAGATCGACACCTCGCCGCGGCGCAGATCGGCCTTGGCGGTCCGCCGCTCGATCAGATCGCGCGCTTCGAGGTCGCGCAGGATTCGCGACAGGCTCGGACCCAGCAAAAACGCGACGCGCGCCAGTTCGGTCACCTCGATGGTATCCACCGCCGTCAGCGCGCGCAGGATCCGCCACTGCTGCTCGGTCAGCCCATGGTTGCGCAGGGATGGACGGAACTGGCGCATCACGGCTTCTCGCGCGCGCAGAAGCGACATCGGCAGCGAGCGGGAGAACTCACGCATCGGCAAGCTACGCATCTCGCCCGCTTTGCCGGCGCCGCCATGCGATCCGTCCGGCGATTTCTTGGCTGCCATCTTCAGTCGTCCGCCATCAGGAATCGTTGATCGGGAGAAGGATAAAGTTTTGCGTTGCAACAAGCACCAAATCAGTTTGCGCAATATAACTTAACATGTTAAACATATTTCAGCACCCTCTTTTTGCGAACGCATATGGCCCTTTCCCAGGACGAAATCCGCAAGTCCGCCGAACGGCTCGATCAGGCCGAAAAGACCCGGAAACAGATCCGGCAGCTTTCGCTCGAACATCCCGGCATAACGATCGAAGACGCCTACGCTATCCAGAAGGCATGGGTCGATATCAAAGTCGCCGAGGGCCGCGTCGTGAAGGGCCACAAGATCGGCCTGACCTCAAAGGCGATGCAGAGTGCGCTCAATATCGACGAGCCGGATTCAGGCATCCTGCTCGACGACATGTTCTTTGCCGACGGCGGGCTGGTGCCATCGGATCGCTTCATCGCCACCCGCGTCGAGGCCGAACTCGCCTTCGTGATGAAGTCGCGGCTGGCGGGACCGGACTGCACGATGTTCGACGTGCTCAACGCCACCGATTTCGTTGTGCCGGCGCTGGAAATTCTCGACACACGGGTCGAGCGGGTCGATCCGCAAACCAAATCCACCCGGAAGATTTTTGACACCATCGCCGACAACGCGGCCAACGCCGGCATCGTACTCGGCGGCCGGCCGATACGGCCGATGGATGCCGACCTGCGCTGGATCGGCGCGCTCTGCTTCCGCAATGGCCAGCTCGAGGAAACCGGGCTTGCGGCCGGCGTTCTCAACCATCCCGCAACATCCGTGGCCTGGCTTGCCAACAAGATCGCGCCGAACGGGCTGGCGCTGGAGGCCGGGCAAGTGGTGCTGGCGGGCTCGTTCATCCGCCCGATCGAGACCTGCAAGGGCGACACGATCCAGGCGGACTATGGACCCTACGGTTCCGTGAGCTGCTACTTCGCCTGATGCGTTAGGGAAGACGGGAGTCATCGCAACATGCCGCACTTCACGATTGAATATTCAGGCAATCTCGACGGGCGCGTCGACATGGGCGCGGTCGTGGAACTGGTTCGCAAGGCCGCGGTCGAGACCGGCATCTTCCCGCTCGGCGGTATTCGTGTCCGCGCGGTCAGGTGCGAGCACTATGCGATCGCCGACGGGGCTGCGAATTACAGTTTTCTCGACATGGTGCTGCGGCTCGGCGAAGGCCGCGACCTCGCCACCCGCAAGAAGGCCGGTGAACATATTTTCAAGACCTTGTCGGCCTACCTTGACCCCGTGTTCGCGAACCAAAAGTTCGCGCTGTCGTTCGACATGCAGATCAACGACAAGGAAACAAGCTGGAAACGCAACGACATCCACGAAGCTCTGAAAGTGGAGGCTATCCATGGATAAGGCGACCCCGAAGGACGTGTTTCAGGCCAACTGCGACCGCGCAGCGCCCCTGCTCGCCAAACTAAAGAGCGAAGGCATCGGCCACATGATCGACGGCAAGACCGTGCCGTCGGTCTCCGGCCAGACGTTCGAGACGAAGTCTCCGGTGGATGGCGCGGTGCTGGCGTCGGTGGCGCGCGGCAATGCCGAGGACATCGACCGTGCAGCAACCGCTGCCGCGGCTGCCTTCAAATCCTGGCGCGACACGCCGGCGGCAGCGCGGAAGAAATTGCTGCATCGCGTGGCCGACGCGATCGAGGACCATGCCGATGACATCGCGGTGCTGGAATGCATCGACACCGGCCAGGCGCATCGCTTCATGGCCAAGGCCGCGATCCGGGCGGCCGAGAACTTCCGCTTCTTTGCCGACAAATGCGCCGAAGCCCGCGACGGCCTCAACACGCCGAGCGAGGAACACTGGAACATCTCGACCCGGGTGCCGATCGGCCCGGTCGGCGTGATCACGCCTTGGAACACGCCGTTCATGCTGTCGACCTGGAAGATTGCACCGGCGTTGGCCGCCGGCTGCACGGTGGTGCATAAGCCTGCGGAATGGTCGCCGATAACGGCGGACCTTTTGGTCAAGCTCGCGAAACAAGCCGGCCTGCCCGACGGCGTGCTCAACACCGTGCACGGCATGGGCGAAGAGGCCGGCAAGGCATTGACCGAGCATCCCGCGATCAAGGCGATCGGCTTTGTCGGCGAGAGCTCGACCGGCTCGGCCATTATGGCCCAGGGCGCCCCCACCCTGAAGCGCGTCCATTTCGAGCTCGGCGGCAAGAACCCCGTGATCGTGTTCGACGACGCCGATCTCGACCGGGCGCTGGATGCGGTCGTCTTCATGATCTACTCGCTGAACGGCGAGCGCTGCACCTCCTCCAGCCGGCTGCTGGTCCAGGAAGGCATCGCCGGAAAATTCATCGAAAAACTCACGGCGCGAGTGAAGGCCTTGAAGGTCGGCCACCCCCTCGATCCCGCCACCGAAATCGGGCCGCTGATCCATGAGCGGCACCTCGCAAAGGTCTGCAGCTATTTCGACGTCGCGCAGAAGGACGGCGCCACCATTGCGGTCGGCGGAAAGCCGCATGACGGTCCGGGCGGTGGACATTACGTGCAGCCGACGCTGGTCACCGGCGCAAATTCAAAAATGCGGGTGGCGCAGGAGGAAGTGTTCGGCCCGTTCCTGACCGTGATCTCGTTCAAGGATGAGAAGGACGCCATCGAGATCGCCAACGGCGTGCAGTACGGGCTGACCGGCTATGTCTGGACCGGCGACATGGGCCGCGCGCTACGCGTCGCCGATGCGCTGGAGGCCGGCATGATCTGGCTCAATTCCGAAAACGTCCGCCATCTGCCGACGCCGTTCGGCGGCATGAAGGCCTCAGGTATCGGCCGCGACGGCGGCGACTACTCGTTCGACTTCTACATGGAAACCAAGCACGTCTCGCTCGCCCGCGGGACGCATAAGATTCAGAAGCTCGGCCTGCCCTCATCCTGAGGAGCGGGCGCAAGCCCGCGTTTCGAAGGATGGGCCACGGGCCACATGGTTCGAGACGGCGCTGGCGCGCCTCCTCACCATGAGGATCAACAATTGAGGACTGGATAAAACACATGCCCGTTCCGACACACATCTTCGACCCGCCGTTCAACATCATCCGCTGCAGCCATGCCGTGCTTGATGTCGTCGACCTCAACAAGAGCCGCGCCTTCTACGAGAACACCGTCGGCCTCCATGTCGAGGACAGCGACGACAAGGCGGTGTACCTGCGCGGCAGCGAGGAGCATCAGCATCACTCGCTGGTGCTGCGGAAAGCCCCGGTCGCGGCCTGCAACCGCCTCGGCTTCAAGGTCGGCAATGACGGCGATCTCGACAAGGCCGCCAGCTTCTTTTCCGAGAACGGCATCGCCTACGCCTTTGTCGATCAGCCGTTCCAGGGCCGCACGCTGCAATTCACCGATCCCGCCGGCTTCCAGCTCGAACTCTACGCGTCGATGGAAAAGCGCCCGCACCTGCTCAGGCGCTACGACCTCTACAAGGGCTGCCATCCGCAGCGGCTCGACCATTTCAACGTGTTCGCGCCCGAGGTCCAAAACACCGTCGATTTCTACGCCCGGCTCGGCTTCCGCCTGACCGAATATGGCGAGGAAGACGGCCCGAACGGGCGCATCGCGGCGGCGTGGATGCACCGCAAGGGCAATGTCCATGATTTCGCTATCACCAATGGCCGTGGCCCTCGCCTGCACCACATGGCGTATTGGACGCCGACGGCGATGAATATCCTGCATCTCTGCGACGTCATGGCTTCCAGCGGCTACCTGAAGAACATCGAGCGCGGCCCGGGCCGCCACGGCATCTCGAATGCGTTCTTTCTTTATGTCCGCGATCCCGACGGCCACCGGCTCGAACTCTACACCAGCGATTATTTCACCGGCGACCACGACCACGAGCCGCTGCGCTGGTCGCTGAAGGACCCACGCCGGCAAACGCTGTGGGGCGCACCCGCGCCGCGCTCCTGGTTCGAGGAAGGTACGCCCTTCACCGGCCAGGCGGTGCGCGAACCGGCCTTCGTCGCCGACGTCACGATTGCGGACTGAGAAGATGACCCCTCCCCGCCTTGCCACGTTCACCGTTGACGGCTCGCAGAAATATGGCGCCGTGACCGATTCCGGCATCGTCGATCTCTCGGCGCGTTTCGCAAAGGATTATCCGACCCTGCGCGAAGTCATCGCTGATGGCGCGCTGATGAAGCTCGCCGAGGATGCGGCGCGGCGTACGCCGGACCATGCGCTCGATGCGATTACATGGCAGCCGCCGATCCCCTCGCCGGAAAAGATCATCTGCATCGGCGTGAACTACCCGGACCGCAACGCCGAATACAAGGACGGCCAGGACGCGCCGAAATACCCGAGCATGTTCATGCGCACGCCGCGTTCCTTTGTCGGCCATAACGCGCCGCTGGTGCGCCCGCGCGCCTCCGCGCAGCTCGATTACGAGGGCGAGCTGGTGCTCATCATCGGCAAGGCCGGCCGGCATATTAAAGAGAGCGATGCGCTGGATCACATCGCCGCCGTCACGCTCTGCAATGAAGGCACCATCCGCGACTGGGTGCGGCACGCCAAGTTCAACGTCACGCAGGGCAAGAACTTCGATTCCACCGGCAGTCTGGGACCATGGCTCGTGCCCTACACCAGTGAATCGCAAATTGCGGACATTCGTCTGACCACGCGGGTCAATGGCGAGACGCGGCAAGACGATCGCACCGGCCGGCTGATTTTCGGCTTCCGCTATTTGATCAACTATCTCTCGACCTTTACAACGCTGGTGCCCGGCGACGTCATCGTCACGGGAACGCCGACGGGGGCCGGTGCGCGGTTCGACCCGCCGCGCTATCTCAAGCCCGGCGACATCATCGAGGTTGAAGCCGAGGGAGTCGGCGTGCTGAAGAACGGCGTGGTCGACGAAGCCTGATAAAATCCCTGCAAGCGAGTGGAAAGAGCTATGAAATCAACCTCCGGCGGCGAAGCGATCGTCAATGGCCTCGTCGCGCATAGCGTCGATACGGTGTTCGGCCTGCCCGGCGCGCAAACCTACGGCCTGTTCGATGCCTTCCATCAGGCGCAGTTGAAGGTGATCGGGGCACGCCACGAGCAGGCCTGCGGTTACATGGCTTTTGGTTATGCGCGGTCCTCGGGGCGCCCCGGCGTATTCAGCGTGGTGCCCGGCCCCGGTGTGCTCAATGCGGGCGCGGCACTTCTGACCGCGTTCGGGTGCAACGAGCCGGTGCTCTGCCTCACCGGTCAGGTGCCGACGCAGTTCCTGGACAAGGGCCGCGGCCATCTGCACGAGATGCCGGACCAGCTCGCGACGCTACGCACCTTCGTGAAATGGGCCGAGCGCATCGAATATCCCGACGTCGCACCGGCCATGGTCTCGCGTGCATTTCAGGAAATGATGTCGGGCCGCCGCGGCCCGGTGTCGCTGGAAATGCCATGGGACGTGTTTACCCAGCGCGCGCAGGTCGGGCCATCCAGGGTGCTGGATGCTTTGCCCGCGCCGCAGCCCGACCCCGACCGGATCAAGGAAGCTGCGGCGCTCATCAAAAACAGCAAGCGGCCGATGATATTCGTCGGCAGCGGCGCGATCCATGCGCACGAGGAAATCCTCGAACTCGCCGAAATGATCGATGCGCCCGTGGTGGCGTTCCGCAGCGGCCGCGGCATCGTCTCCAATGCCCACGAACTCGGGCTGACCATGGCGGCGGCCTACAGGCTGTGGCCGACCACCGATTTGATGATCGGGATCGGGACGCGGCTGGAATTGCCGACGATGTCGCGCTGGCCCTATCGTCCCGACGGCCTGAAATCGGTTCGCATCGATATCGATCCGGTGGAGATGCGGCGCTACGTGTCCGACGCGGCTGTCATCGCGGATGCCAAGTCCGGCACCGCCGATCTGGCGGCGGCGGTGAAGAAGGCCGGCTACAGCAAGACCAGCGGTCGGCGCGGCGAGATCCGCGAGGCCACCGCGGCGGCGCAGCAGGAGATTCAAAAAGTTCAGCCGCAGATGGCGTATCTGAACATCCTGCGCGAGGTGCTGCCGACCAATGCGATCGTCACCGATGAATTATCGCAGGTCGGTTTCGCTTCCTGGTACGGCTTTCCGATCTACGAGCCGCGCACCTTCATCACCTCGGGCTATCAGGGCACGCTCGGCTCCGGCTTCCCGACCGCGCTCGGCGCCAAGGTCGCCAATCCAGACCGGCCGGTGGTCGCGATCACCGGCGATGGCGGCTTCATGTTCGCCGTGCAGGAGCTGTCGACCGCCGTGCAGTTCAAGATCGGCGTCGTGACGCTGGTGTTCAACAATAACGCCTACGGCAATGTCCGCCGCGACCAGCGCCAGCATTTTGACGGACGCGTGGTGGCGTCGGATCTGGTCAATCCGGATTTCGTGAAGCTCGCGGAATCCTTCGGCGTCGGCGCTGCGCGCGTGACCTCGCCCGATCATTTCCGCCCCGCGCTGGAAAAGGCGCTGGCTGACGGCGGCCCTTACGTGATTTCGGTGGAGGTGCCAACGGATTCGGAAGTCTCGCCGTGGGCGTTCATCCATCCGGCGAAGAACGCCTAGCCACATGGAATGCTTCTTCCCTTCTCCCCTTGTGGGAGAAGGTGGCTCGCATCGTCAGATGCGAGACGGAAGGGGTCTGTCTCCGCGGATAGAGACCCCTCATCCGCCTTCGCGTGCCGCGAAGGCACCTTCTCCCACAAGGGGAGAAGGAATATCACCGCGTTTTTCGGAAAGTCAGGTTGATGCGCTGGCGGCCCATGACAGCGTGCTCGCCGTCGGCGAGCGGCGCTACGCCGTGAAAGAACAGCCGCGACGGGCCGCCCCAGACCACGACGTCGCCATGCTCCAGCCGGTAACGGTTCGGCTTGTCGGCGCGCTTCGGGCCGCCGAACAGGAAGATCGCGGGCAGCCCCAGCGACACCGATACGATCGGCGCGGCAAAATCCAGCTCGTCCTTGTCCTGATGCAGCGACAGCTTCGCGCCTGGCAAATAGCGGTTGATCAGGCAGGCCTCCGGCCCGAAGCCGTTGAACCCGGCGTCCGCCGCAGCGGCGGCCGCGAGCCTGCGCAGCACAGGCGGCATCGCCGGCCACGGCAGTTTGGACACGGGGTCGATGGCGTCATAGCGATAACCCGTGTCGTCCGACACCCAGCCGACACTGCCGCAATTGGTCATCGCGACCGACATGCGGTGGCCGCCCGGCGTAATCAGATGCCGAAACGGCGCCTGTTTGACGATCGCGCGCAGTGCCGGAAGCAGCTCGGCTTCGAACGGCCGCGCGAATCTGCGCAGCAACACCGCGCCCTCCGCTATCGCTTCACGCGGCGGGTGCGCATCCGGAACGGCCTCGAACAAATCTGCAGTCAACTCAATTCGCACTCATTTGGCATCGTGGAAGATCACGCCGACGGTGTGGCGGTGGCCGGAACGGATCCGGCTGACGCCATGGCGCAGATTAACGCGATAAGGCCCGCGCGTCCCCTGCACCGGCCGGTGATGCACAGCAAAGGCGACCGCATCGCCCTGCCTGAGCGGAACCACCTCAGGCCGCGACTGCATCCGCGGCCGCTGTTCCGTCAGCACGAACTCGCCGCCTTCGAAATCGCGGCCCGGCTGAGACAGCAGGATCGCGACCTGCAGCGGAAACACGTGCTCGCCGTAAAGATCCTGGTGCAGGCAATTGTAATCGCCCTCGCCATATTGCAACAGCAGCGGCGTCGGCCGCGCCTGCCCGGCGTCGTGGCACCGCTTCAGGAACGCCGCGTGCCGGTCGGGATAGCGGATATCGATCCCCATCGTCTCGTTCCAGCGATTGGCGACGGGGCAAAGCCGCACGTAAAGCTCGGGGCGCAATTGCGCGATCAGATCGGGCAGCGGATAGGCGAAATATTTGTACTCGCCGCGGCCGAAGCCATGACGCCCCATCACGATCCGGCTGCGGAAATTCTTGTCGTCCGGATAGAGCGCCGCCAGCGCGGCGCATTCGTCAGGCGACAACAATTCCTTCAGGACGGCGCAGCCCTGTGCGTCGAGGTCAGCGGTCGTCTGAGTCCAGTCGATGGCATCGACGCGGGTGGCGATGTCGGGGGACGCGGAACGGTCGATATTTCTTGCGGTTGCTTTCATGCTGGCAGTCTCGCAAACCACCCGGACTTTGGCCACCCGATTTCCGGCAGGCCCTTACCACGTCGTCCCTGCGAACGCAGGGACCCATACCGCGTTGTCCTATCGATAAAAGCAAGATGGCTAACGTCTTCCAAAACAATTGGTGCCGCGGCGTATGGGTCCCTGCGTTCGCAGGGACGACAGGATCAGCCCAACACCGGCATCGTGATCACGTCATACCCGTGGCTGATCTTCCGCTTCAGCACGGGATCTTCCAGCTCGAACTCGAAGCGATCCGCCGGGCGGATGCCGCCCTTGGCAGCAAACGTGCCGCCAAACATGGCGCAGCCGTCGGGCAGGCCTTTGCCGCTGAAACCTCGGTCGATCAGGTCCTTCACCGGCAGCATGGCATCCAGCGTGCCTTCCTGATAGAGCACGCGCGCGCCATCGATGACCGCCCAGGAGCGCAGGATCATCTTGTCCCAGTGGGCGATGACGTCCTCCAGTTCCCACAGCACGGACGCCACCGGCTTGTCGCACATCTGCTTGGAGACCGTGACGCTGTAGGCTTCCACCTTGCGGTCGGTGTGGTCGGAGCCGCAGCCGACGAAGATGCGGCCCTGCCAGCCGATCAGCACGAACTCGACCTCGCCGCTGGAATTTTCGCCGGAGACCTCGATGCGATCCTCCAAGGTGATCCGCCGCGCCGAGCAACGGTAGTAGATCGGCGTCGACGCAGGCCGCGCGATGCCGATCGCTTCGAGCTCAGCGATGTGCTTGTCGCGCGCCACCGGATCACGGCCGGTCCAGCCAGCGATGACGGCTTGCTCGATCGCAAGTGTCAGCGGCGTCAACATGCCCTTGTCGTCGACATTGAAGGTCAGATCAAACACGGATGATGTTCTCCATTCCGGCGGCGAGTTCGAAGATGCGGCGATCCGATCCGCCCGCGGCGGCCAGCATCAGCCCAACCGGCACCTCGCCTTCGCGATGCGCCGGCAGCGAGATCGCGCAGCCGTCGAGCATGTTGATCAGCGTGCAATTGCGCAAAGCGCGCAGATTTTGCGTGGCGAAGGCCTTGTCGTCGGCAAGATCGGTGATTCTGGGCGGTGCATTCGCCGTGGTCGGCAGCACCAGCGCGTCGTAGGGGGCGATGCGCTGTTCGGTGCGTGCAATGAACGAACGGCGCGCGTTGAGGATATCGATATAGTCAGCCGCGCTGATGCCCTCGCCGCGCAGGATGCGGACGTGGACGCGAGGGTCATAGACGTCGCCATGACTCACGATCAGGTAGCGATGCCAGGCGTAGCTCTCAGCGGCGGCAAAACCGCCCTTGCTGTTCATGACGCCGACATCGTGGAATTCCGGCACCTCGATCCGCTCAATCGACGCGCCCTGCCGCGACAGCGTCTCCAGCGCACGCTCGAAGGTTTTCGCGACCTCTTCATCGAGGTCGTCCAGCGCGATCGTGGTTGGTACCGCAAGCCGCATGCCCTTGATCGGGCGCGGTTGCAATGGTTGCACGGCTTCATTGGCGAGCACGGCGTCGAGCACCGCACAGCAGTTGACGGTGCGCGCCAGTGGACCAAAGCTGTCGAGCGAGGACGATAGCGGGACGCCGCCCTCGAGCGGCACGCGCGCCTGCGTCGGCTTGAAGCCGACGATGCCGTTAAAAGCCGCCGGAATCCGGCACGAGCCGCCGGTATCGGTGCCCAGCGCACCGTAGGCCATGCCGTCGGCGATTGAGACAGCTGCGCCCGAGGACGAGCCGCCCGGCACATGACCGACGCTGCGATTGAAGACGCTTTTCGGCGTGCCGTAATGCGGATTGATGCCGATGCCCGAATAGGCAAATTCGGTCATGTTGGTGCGGCCGATCACGATGAAGCCGGCCCGGCGCAGCCGCGCCACCACGGGCGCATCGGCCTCAGCCGGCGCAGAATCCTCCAGCGCGCGGGAGCCTGCGCGGGTCACCTGCCCCTTGACGTCGTACAAATCCTTGATCGAGACGGGAATGCCGGCAAATGGCGACGGCGCGGCGCGCGCTTTACGCAGATGATCCATCGCGTCCGCGGCCGATATCGCGGCGTGCTTGTCAACGTGAATAAAGGCTCGCGCGCCCTCACCGGCGGGATCGGCGATCCTTGCGAGACATTCATCGACCAGTTGACGCGAAGTGGTGCGTCCAGCGTCGAGATCGGCGGCCAGGCTGGCAAGTGTCGGATGGTTCGGCATGGCTTGCTCGTTCGCTTCCTTTGGCGTCACTTGTCAATCCGAAGCGACCCTGGTGTCGAGAGGCGTCCTCGGCGATTTGCCGTGGCGCGGACTATCTCCGATGACACGCTGGCATACAAGCGCTCTCGCGTTCGGAATGCGGCCATGCAGCAGCGGCTGGACCGTTGACGGGGAACAGACAAATGTCGCATCAAGATCGCAACATGCGGGCCGACGCCCGCGCCCCAAGGAGAATAGCCGATATGGCGGAGCCCGCGCGCGCTAAACCAAAACCCACACCGGAAACGCAGCATTTCTGGGATGGAACGCAGGCCGGAGAGTTGCGCCTGCAGCGCTGCGACGCCTGCGCCAATGTCTATTTCCCGCCGCGCCCGTTCTGCCCCTCCTGCGCTTCGCGCAAGGTCTCGATATTCAAGGCGAGCGGCAAGGGCACGCTCTACAGCTACGTCATCAACCACCGTCCGGCAGCGCCCGGCTTCACCCCGCCCTATGCGATCGCCGTCGTCGAACTCGACGAAGGTCCGCGCATGATGAGCAACATCATCGACTGTCCGCAGACGCCGGAGGCGCTGGAGCTCGACATGAAGCTCGAAGTCGCATTCGAAAAACTCGACGACAAGATCACCCTTCCTTTGTTCCGTCCGGCGAAGGGGTAGGCACTATGCGCAAGAATGCGGTCGCTGTCGTCGGCGCAGCCGAGACCACCGAGCTCGGCGTCATCCCGAACATGTCGCAGATCCAGCTTCACGCGGATGCGGCGCTCAACGCCATCGCCGATGCCGGACTGAAATTGTCTGACATCGACGGCATCGCCACTGCCGTGGAAACCCCGCAGCAGATCGCGCACTATCTCGGCATCACGCCGACCTGGGTCGACGGCACTTCCGTCGGCGGCTGCTCGTTCATGCTGCACGTCCGCCATGCGGCCGCAGCGATCGAGGCCGGGCTCTGCAAGACCGTGCTGATCACGCACGCCGAGAGCGGCAAGTCGATGATCGGCAAACTGCCGCGCTCGACGCCGCCTGACAGTTTGAACGGCCAGTTCGAATCGCCGTTCGGCGTCTACGGCCCGCCCAGCATGTTCCCGATCCCGGTGCTGCGCTACATGAAGACCTACGGCATCACCCATGAGCAGATCGCCATGGTGGCCGTGGCGCAGCGGGAATGGGCCGCGAAGAATCCACGCGCCACCATGAAGGCGCCGATCACGGTCGAGGACGTCCTGAATTCAAAGATGATCGCCTATCCATTTCGCATCCTGCAATGCTGCCTCGTCACCGACGGCGGCGGCGCGCTGATCCTCACCTCGGCCGACCGCGCCAAGGACTTTCCGAACAAGCCGGTCTATATTCTCGGCACCGGCGAGAGCGTGGAAACGCCGATGGTCAGCCAGATGGAGACGTTCAACTCCTCGCGCGCCTTCAAGGTCGCGGGGCCCACCGCGTTCCGCGAAGCCGGCATCAGCCACAAGGACGTCGATCATCTGATGATCTACGACGCCTTTGCGCATCTGCCGCTTTTCGGCCTGGGCGATCTCGGCTTCATGCCGCATGAAGAGACCGGCAAGTTCATCGCCGACGGCAACACCCGCCCCGGCGGCAAGCTGCCGCTCAACACCAATGGCGGCGGATTGAGTTATATGCATTCCGGCATGTACGGCATGTACGCGCTGCAGGAAAGCGTGCGGCAAATGCGCGGCATCGCGCCGGCGCAGGTCAAGGACGCGAAAATCTCGGTCTGCCACGGCGTCGGCGGTATGTTCGCGGCAAGTGGCACGATCATCTTTACGAACGAGCGTTAGAAATGGCTGGCCCGAGCGCAGCGCTCAATCCGTCATTGCCGGGCTTGACCCGGCAATCCATCTTCTTCTGAAGAAGCGTGGATGCGCGGGTCAAGCCCGCGCATGACGAGTGGAATTCTGCTTCGGCCGCAGAAAACAGGACAGGAACAATGACAAAATCACTGCAAGACAAGGTCATCATCGTCACCGGCGCAGGCCGCGGCATCGGACGCGAGATCGCGCTGCTCTGCGCCGCCGAAGGCGCCAAGGTCGTGGTCAACGATCCCGGCGTTGCCGCAGACGGCGCCGGTTCGAGCGCAGCCCCCGCCGAGGAAGTGGTCGAGGAGATCAAGAAGCGCGGCGGCACCGCGGTCGCCAATTTCGAGTCGGTGGCGGAAGCGATCCCCGCCAGCAAAATCGTGAAGACGGCAACCGATCATTTCGGCCGGCTCGATGGCGTCGTCAACAATGCCGGCATTTTGCGCGACATGATCTTCCACAAAATGAGCGTGGAAGCTTTCGAGGCCGTCATCAAGGTGCACCTGATGGGCTCGTTCTACGTCAGCCACGCCGCGGCGCGGCTGTACCGCGAACAGGAGAGCGGCTCCTTCGTGCACTTCACCTCGACATCGGGCCTGATCGGCAATTTCGGCCAGGCCAACTACGCCGCCGCCAAGCTCGGCATCGTCGGCCTGTCGAAGTCGATCGCGCTCGATATGGGCCGCTTCAACGTGCGCTCGAACTGCGTCTCGCCATTCGCCTGGACCCGCATGATCGGCACCATCCCGACCGAGACCGAAGCCGAGAAGGCGCGCGTGGCGAAGATCCAGCAGATGGGGCCGGAGAAGATCGCGCCGGTCTGCGCCTATCTGCTCAGCGACGCCGCCAAGGACGTCACCGGACAGATTTTTGGGGTACGCATGAACGAGATCTTCCTGTTCAGCCAGAATCGTCCGCTGCGCTCGGTGCAGCGGAGCGAAGGCTGGACGCCGCAGACCATCGCCGAGCACGGCATGCCGGCGCTCAAGGGATCGTTCTACAAGCTCGATCGCTCCGCGGATATTTTCCCCTGGGATCCGATCTGAGCGAAAATTGTAGGGTGGGCAAAGGCGCGTAGCGCCGTGCCCACCATCTATCGGAGACTATGGTCTGGGATGGTGGGCGCGTTTCGCTTTGCCCACCCTACCAAGCGTTACGCCATTTCCGGTTATTCCTGCACAGCCCGCCCGCTTTATGCCGGAATGCGGGCAGATGTTTTTCCTCCCAACAAAAAATACACGGGAGGAAATCATGACAACCTCGCTGACCCTTTCCGATTCCCAGCAACAAGGCGGCGGTTTTGACCGTCGCAAGATATTGACCGGCGCGGCAGCACTCGCCGCCTCAGCCGTGACGATGAAGACGGCCTCTGCGGCTTCCGTCGCGCCGCTCGGCCAGACCGCCGCGCCAACAACGGCATCGCCGCCCCTGCCACTCGGCCCGCTTTCCGGCGCCCGCTATCCGGACGCTCGCCTGGAATCGATGAAGAAGCCGAAGGTTTCGTTCGGGCCATCAGGTTTTCCGGCCTTCGCGGGCACCATGGCCGTCGAGCGCGTCGCAACCGGATTCCGCTGGGCCGAAGGCCCGGTCTACTTTCCGGCTGGGCGATATGTTCTGTTCAGCGACATTCCCAACAACCGCATCATGCGCTTCACAGAGGACGACGGTCACCTCAGCGTCTATCGCCAGCCGTCGATGAACTCGAACGGCAACACCATCGACCGCGAAGGACGCCTGATCACTTGCGAACACAGCGGTCGGCGGGTCACCCGGACCGAACTCGATGGCTCGATCACGATCATCGCCGACAAGTACAATGGCAAGAAGCTGAACTCGCCGAACGACGCGGTCGTCGCGGCCGACGGTTCGATCTGGTTCTGCGACCCAGCCTACGGTATCGGCGGCTTTTACGAGGGCATCAAGGCCGACGCCGAGCAGGACAAGAAAAACGTCTACCGGGTCGATCCGAAATCCGGCGACATCAAGATGGTGGTCGATGACTTCGTGCAGCCGAACGGCCTTTGCTTCTCGCCTGACGAGAAGAAGCTCTATATCTGCGATACCGGCTTCACCGACGGACCGGACAACCCGTCGCATATCCGCGTGTTCGACGTGGATCTCGGGGCCGGAAAGCTTTCGAACAGCAAGGTCTTTGCGGACATGCCCAAGCCCAGCATTACCGACGGGCTGCGCTGCGACACCGCCGGGCGCCTTTGGTGCTCCGTGGGGTGGGGCGATCCGAACGAGGACGGCGTGCGCTGCTACACGGCGGAGGGCGATCTCCTTGGGAAGATCCACATCCCGGAAACTGTCGCCAATTTGTGCTTCGGCGGTCAGCAGCGAAATAGACTTTATATCTGCGGCTCGTCGTCGCTCTATGCGGTTTATACGAGTGTGCAGGGCGCGATGAAGCCGTGACTGCGTTCATTTGCTGAGGTCTCTCCACTGGTCGTCCCTGCGAAAGCAGGGACCCATAACCACAGAGCGTCGTTGCAGGGGAAGGATGTCTCCTACCCTGCCTTATCGACAGATCACGCGGTATGGGTCCCGGCGTTCGCCGGGACGACGAGGGAGAGTGCTCTCACCCGCTATTCCGCAACCCCGCCGAAATCCCGTTGATCGTGAGCTGAATCCCGCGCAGCACCTGTTCGTCCGGACTGTGCGCGCGGTGCTCCTTCAAGAGTTCCACCTGCACATGGTTGAGTGGATCGAGATAGGGGAAGCGGTTGCGGATCGAGCGTTCGAGCAACGGGTTGCCCTGCAAGAGGCGCTCATGCCCCATGATGTCGAGCAGCGTCTCGATCGACGAATGCCATTCGCGCCGGATGCGCCCAAAGATGCTTTCGCGCAATTTCACGTCGGGCACCAGTTCGGCGTAACGCGAGGCGATCGCGATTGAGCTCTTGGCCAGCACCATGTCCATATTCGACAACAGCGTGCGGAAGAACGGCCACTCACGATAGAGTTCCTGCAGGAACGGCATGCCCTGCTCTGGATGCTCCGCGATCCAGTTTTCGACCGCAGAACCAAAACCGTACCAGCCCGGCAGCATCAACCGGCATTGCGCCCAACTGAACACCCAGGGAATTGCGCGCAGGTCCTCGATCTCGCGGGTCTTCTTGCGCGACGCCGGGCGGCTGCCGATGTTGAGCGTCGAGATTTCGGTGATGACGGTTGAGCCCCAGAAATAATCGGCAAAGCCCTCGGTCTCGTAGACCAGGCCGCGATACGCCCTAAAGGCCAGGGCCGACAATTGCTCCATCGCGGTGAGATATTCCTTGCGCGGTGCGCTCTGCCGGGGATGCAGCAGGCTTGCCTCCAGCGTCGCCGCGGCGAGGATTTCCACATTGCTGCGGCCGACCTCGGGATTGGAATATTTGCTCGAGATGATCTCGCCCTGCTCCGTGATACGGATCTGGCCATTCACGGCGCCGCCGGGCTGCGCGATGATGGCGTCATAGCTCGGCCCGCCGCCGCGGCCGACCGAGCCGCCGCGGCCGTGAAACAGCCGCAGCCGGACGTGGTGGCGCTCGAACACATCGACCAGCTCGATTTCGGCCTTGTAGAGCTCCCAGCCCGAGGTGACGAAGCCGCCATCCTTGTTGCTGTCGGAATAGCCGAGCATCACTTCCTGGACGCCGCCGCGGCTGTCCACCAGCTTGCGGTAGTCGTGCAGCGACAGCATGCGGTCCATGATGCCGGATGAGGCCTGCAAATCCTCGATGGTCTCGAACAGCGGCACGATGTTGATGGCGCTGCGACCGGAGGGGTTAACAAGGCCGACCTCCTTCAGCAACAGCGCTACCTCCAGCATGTCGGACATGCCTTTGCACATGGAGATGATGCATTGGTGGATCACATCGGCGCCGAACTTGGCGTGCGCCTCGGCCGCGGCGTGAAACACCGCGAGTTCGCCCAGCGTCTCCTCGCTGTATTTGACGAAGGACGACGCCAGCGGCCGCGGGTTGCGCAATTCGCCCGCCAATAGAGCAACGCGCGCCTCTTCGCCGAGCGCGAGGTAGGACGTGCCGGGGGTCGCGGCGTCGAGCAACTCCGCCACCGTGCGTTCATGCACAGCAGAATTCTGCCTTATATCGAGCCGGGCGAGATGGAAGCCGAAACAATCCACGGCCCGGCGCAACGACCGCAGCCGCCCGCGCGCGATCACGCCAGAATTGTTCGCGATCAATGAACGCTCGAGCACATCGAGATCGGCCTTGAATTCCTTCACGCTTGTATAGGGCGCGGCCTCGCCGACCGGCCGGCGCGTGGTTTCAACCTCCAGCCGCAGCGCGGTCGCCGTCAGGCGGGCATAGATACCGGACACCGCGAGGCGATACGGTTCGCCGCTCCGATGCGGCGATTTGTCGGGCGAGCGCTCGGCCAGCGCGCGCAATTCGTCGGAGACGTCGGCAAGATGCGCCGCCAGCGACAGTTCTGAGCCGAGGACGTGCAACTCCTCCAGATAGAAGTTCATCACCCGGCTCGACTGCAGGCGGAGCGTGCCGCGCATGACGTCGGCGGTAACGAACGGATTGCCGTCGCGGTCGCCGCCGATCCAACTTCCCATGGTCAGGAACGACGCCAGCTCGCCGGGCGTGCCGCCCTCCTCCTGGTTCAGCCGGTCTTCCAGCGCGCAATGCAGCCGGGGCACCTCATGCAGGAACGTGTAGTCGTAGAATGACAGGCCGTTGGCGACCTCATCCAGCACGGTCAGCTTGGTCCGTCGCAACAGATTGGTCTGCCACAGCGTCAGGACGGCGCGGCGCAACTGCTCGGCGCTGGCCTCGATTTCTTCCGGCGTCATCTGGACGCGTTCGCGGCGGTCGAGCAGTGCCGCGATCTCCATCTCGCGGTCGATCGTGCTCTTGCGGCGGACTTCGGTGGGATGCGCTGTTAGTACCGGGCTGACCTGGGCCGCCCCAAAGAATCGGCGCAGGTCGGCGGCGCTGAGACCGGCGGTCTTTGCATGCGACAGGGTTTGCGCGAGCGTGCTTGCTCTCGGCCCGCCGGCGCCACGCCCGCGCATCTGACGGATGTTGTTCTGGTCCTCGGCGATATTGGCGAGGTGCGAGAAATAGCTGAAGGCGCGGACGATGCGCACGGTATCGCTGGTCGACATGCTATCGAGAATTGTTTCGAGTTCCCGCCGCGCCAGCTTGTCCTCGTCGCGGTGGAACCGGATCGAGGTCTGCCGGATGCGTTCGACCAGATCGAACACGTCGGCGCCTTCCTGGTCGCGCACGGTATCGCCGAGAATTCGGCCAAGCAGGCGGATATCGGTCCGCAGCCGAGCGTCTTCCTCCAGCGCCAGCGTTTCCTCGGTACGGTTGAACCGGAGCTCGATCTCGGAAGGCATGGTCTGGGAAGACATTGGCTGGCCACCTCAGAAATTGCCCGGCAATTCCGAGTGTGCAAGTTTTTTGCCGCAGTGCAAGATAAAGATGGAGGGCGGCAGTCGCCAGTTCTCCGTCGTCCCCGCGAACGCGGGGACCCATACTCCGTGCCCTCTCTTATGAGACGCTGGCGAGAGACCTCTTATAAGGCCCGCAGTCGGTGGTTATGGGTCCCTGCTTTCGCAGGGACGACAGAGATCAAATCCTCCGCCCCGCCCGCTCCCAATAGGGATCGCGCAGGCGGCGCTTGAAGATCTTGCCAGAGTCTTCCCGCGGCAGGTTGGACTGAATTTCGATGTGCTTTGGCACCTTGTAATCGGCCAGCGATATCTTGAGCTGTCCGTGGACGGAGGCGATGTCGAGCGTCACGCCCGGCTGCGGCTCCACCACGGCCATCAGCGCCTCGCCAAATTCCGAGTCGGGAATGCCGAACACCGCGCAATCATGCACGCCCGGTATCGCGTGCAGCGCGGCCTCGATCTCGGCCGGATAGATGTTGACGCCGCCTGAAATCACCATGTCGCGCTTGCGATCGCAGATGAAGACATAGCCGTCCGCGTCGATATAGCCGACGTCGCCCGAGGTGATGAAGCCGTCACGATCGATCTCGGTGCGTTTTTCCGGCTTGTTGTGATAGGTGAAATCAGGGTTGCCCGCGATGCGCGAATAGATTTCGCCGATCTCGCCCTGTGGCAATTCCTTGCCGTCGTCGCCGATGAAACGTAGCTCTGCGCCGGGCGAAATCTTGCCGACGGTGCCGGGCTTCCTCAGCGCGTCCTCGGAAGTGGCAAACGTGACGGCGCCCGATTCGGTCGAGCCGTAGAATTCGTAGATAATCGGCCCCCACCATTCGATCATCGCGCGCTTGACGTCGGCCGGACAGGGCGCAGCCGCATGAATGACGTGGCGCAGCGAAGACATGTCGTACTTCCCGCGCACCTCCTCCGGCAGTTTCATCAGGCGGATGAACATGGTCGGCACCATGAAGATGGTGTCGATCTTCTCGGTCTCGATCACGCGCAAAAATTCTTCCGCGTCGAAGCGCGGCATGATCACCAGTGCGCCGCCGAGGCGGCCGGCGCGCAGGCCGAACGAGTTCGGCGCGGAATGATACAACGGCCCCGGAAGCAGCGCACGGGCGCCCGGCTTGAGGCCGTAGATCAAGCTTCGCATGCGCTCGGCATTAGCACTCTGCTCCGGCGTCGGTGCAAAGCGGCGCACGCCCTTGGGATGGCCTGTCGTGCCCGAAGTGTAGATCATGTTCTGCGGCTGCGGCACCGCCGGCCCGTCATAGCGCGGGTGCTGCTTGAGCCAGGATTCAAAATCGATCGCGAAGTCGGGCGTTGCCAGATGATCGGGATTGATCTTGTAATTGCTAAGAATCTCCGGCGGCGTCGGCACGCTGAGCGCTGTGACGCCGGATGGTATCGCCTCACGCAACTGGTGCAGCATGTCGGCATGCGCGATCAGCACCGAGGTGCCGGAATCCTTCAGCACATAGTTGATCTCTTCCGCCTTGAAGTGCCAGTTCACGGGCACACCATAGGCGCCGAGCCGCATCGCGGCATAGGCCGCCTCGATGAAGGCGATGTCGTTGCGCATCAGCATGGCGACGCTGTCGCCCTGTTTGACGCCGAGTTTTTGCAATCCGCCGGCGATGCGGTCGGCGCGATCGGCGACCTCGCCGTGATCGCGCCTGCGCGGGCCGCTGATGATGCCGAGGAAGGGGGAGGAAGTTTCGGTCATTGTCTTCTTTTTCTTATGAGGACTTCTCAGATCGTCATGACCGGGCTTGTCCCGGCCATCCACGTTCTTGCTCGCGGTTACAAAGGACGTGGATCATCGGGACAAGCCCGGTGATGACGGAGTCCTTTGTATCAAGCCTCCGCGAACCGCGGCGGGCGCTTTTCCATGTTGGCGCGCACGGCTTCGGTCTGGTTGGGGCTGCCCAGCAACTTCTGCTGCTCGATGGATTCGGCAAGCAGCGCCGGACCGGGATCGACGGACAAATTGTTCAACATGCGCTTGGCGGCGCGGATCGCATCGGGACTCTTGCCGGCGATTTCGCGCGCGACCTCGAAGGCCGCAGCAAGCGGGTCGTCGCAGATCCGCGTCGCGAGACCGTAGCTCATGGCTTCCTGCGCCGAGAAGATGCGGCCGGTATAGGTGAGGTCACGCAAAATATCGTCGCGGACGAGGCTTGCGAGGATCGGCGTGCCGGCCATGTCGGGCACCAGGCCCCATTTGATCTCCATGATCGACATCCGCGCATCCGGCGTCAGGAAGCGCATGTCGGCGCCGAGCGCGAGTTGGAACCCGCCGCCGAACGCCACGCCCTGGATCGCGGCGATGACCGGCACCGGAAGCTGACGCCAGCCCCAGACCGCAGCTTGCGGAAAGTTCGCCAGTCCATGCGTGCGTGCAGTGAGGTCTCGTTTCTCGCCACCGGCGATCCCGTTACCGCCGTTTTCCTTCATCGCGGCGAAGCGTCCCATATCGAGACCGGCGCAGAACGCTCGCCCCTCCCCGGACAATACTACCGCCCGAACGCCTTTTTCATGGGCGAGCCGCTCGGTTGCAGCCACCAGCGCCTCAAACATCGCGGCATCGAGCGCGTTCATCTTGTCGGCCCGTACCAGCCGGACATCGGCAATGCCATCCGAAATCGAGATCGAGACGCGTTGCTCCATGAAAAATCTCCTCGCTGATATCTTCAGTTGCTGCTTTACAGAACGGCCGTTGCCGGTTTTAGTCAATCGACCAATTAACAGACAATCCCCTTGGGTGGAAACGATGTTCAACGATCAGCTTCTCGCCGGGCGGCGCATTCTCGTGACCGGAGGCGGCACCGGCCTCGGCAAGTCCATGGCCGCACGGTTTCTCCAACTGGGAGCCGAGGTCCACATCTGCGGCCGCCGCAAAATCGTGTGCGACGAGACCGCAACCGAACTGATGGATCTGCACGGTGGGCGCGTGGTCAGCCACGGCGTCGACATCCGCAATGCGATGGCCGTCGACGAAATGATCGAAGCGATCTGGACCTCCGGCCCCCTCACCGATCTCATCAACAATGCCGCCGGCAATTTCATCTCGCGTTCGGAAGAGCTGTCGCCGCGCGGCTTCGATGCCGTCGCCAATATCGTCATGCATGGCACCTTCTACGTCACGCATGCGGTCGGCCGGCGCTGGATCGCCGCCAAGCTGCCCGGCAATGTGGTGTCGATCACCGTGACCTGGGTGCGCAACGGCTCGCCCTATGTGGTGCCGTCGGCGATGAGCAAATCCGCGATCCACGCCATGACCATGTCGCTGGCGGTCGAATGGGGTAAACACGGCATCCGCCTCAACACGATTGCGCCCGGCGAAATCCCGACCGAGGGTATGAGCAAGCGCATCAAGCCCGGCGACGAGGCCGGCGCGCGCACCCGGGCACAGAACCCGATGGGCCGGGTCGGCACGATGGAGGAGCTGCAGAATCTCGCGGTGTTCCTGATCTCCGGCGGCTGCGACTGGATCAACGGCGAGACCATCGCCATGGACGGCGCGCAGGCGCTGGCGATGGGCGGCAATTTCTACCAGTTGCGCGACTGGAGCGACGACGACTGGAACAAGGCGCGCGACTCGATCAAGGCGCAAAACGAAAAGGACCGCGCGGCAAGGGGGTGATCCCCGCTGTCGTCCCTGCGAACGCAGGGACCCATAATCACCGGCGCCCGCTTTTACGAAGGCAACTAGCCGCATCGTTTTGCCGATAGGCCGCGGCGTATGGGTCCCCGCGTTCGCGGGGACGACAGTCCCGTATTGTCTTTGCTGCTGGATGACGCCAAACTCCGCGCAACGAAAACAAGACGCTACGGGAGAGACATGTCTGCACCAGAGCAACTGACGAACCTTGCCGACATGGTGCGCGAGCGCGCCAGGACGCGCGGCGACGCCATCGCCTATGAGTTCGAAGGACGCCAGACCAGCTTCGCCGAGTTTGACATCAAGACCAACCGCGTTGCGAATGCGTTGATCGCGATGGGCGTCAAGCCGGGCGAGCGGATCGCCTACCTCGGCAAGAACAGCGACTTCTATTTCGAGCTCTTGATGGGCGCGATGAAGGCCAAGGTGGTGATGGCACCGGTCAACTGGCGTCTCGCGGGCCCCGAGGTCGCCTTCATCGTCAGCGACTGCAAGGCGCCAGTGCTGTTCGTGGGACCCGAGTTCATCACGCAGGTTCGCAACATCAAGCCGCAATTGGCCGATGTCCGCACGATCATCACGACTGAAGGCGGCGCGCCGGAATGGCAGGATTTTACGGCCTGGCGCGATGCGGCCAGCGGCGATGATCCGAAGGTTGCGATCAGCCCGAAGGACATCGCGATCCAGCTCTACACGTCGGGCACCACGGGCAAGCCCAAGGGCGCGATGCTGTCGCATGCCAACTTCCTCAATCTTGTGAACGCCGGCAGCGAGGCCGAGAAGCCCGAATGGAACAAGTGGACGGCGGACGATGTGTCGCTGGTGGCGATGCCGGTCTTCCACATCGGCGGCTCCGGCTGGGGCGTGATCGGGCTCTATCACGGCGCCAAGGGCGTGATCGCCCACGAGTTCGATCCGACCAAGGTGCTGGATTTCTTCGAGCAGTCCGGGATTACAAAACTGTTCATGGTGCCGGCTGCGATGCAGTTCGTGGTGCGGCAGCCGCGGGCGCGGCAGGTCGATTTCTCCCGGCTGAAATACATGCTCTACGGCGCCTCGCCGATTCCCGCTGCGCTCTTGAAGGAGTGCATCGAGGTGTTCAAATGCGGCTTCGTGCAGTTGTACGGCATGACCGAGACGACAGGCACCATCGCAGCCCTTCCGCCCGAGGACCATGTCGAGGGGCTGGAGCGCATGCGCTCCGCCGGCAAGGCGCTGCCCGGCATCGAGCTTGCGATCCTCGATGCTGACGGCAAGCGGTTGCCGCCGCGCCAGGTCGGCGAAATCGCCACCCGCTCCGGCTCCAACATGGCCGGCTACTGGAACCTGCCCGAGGCGACCGCCAGGACGCTCGGCAGCGACGGCTGGCTGCGCACCGGCGACGCCGGCTACATGGACGAGGACGGCTATCTCTACATCCACGACCGCATCAAGGACATGATCATCTCCGGTGGCGAGAACATTTACCCGGCCGAAGTCGAAAGCGCGATCTGCGATCACCCTGACGTCGCCGAAGCCGCCGTGATCGGCATCCCCGACGACAAATGGGGCGAAGCGGTCAAGGCGATCGTGGTGATGAAGCCCGGCAAGCAGGCGACTGCAACCGACATCATCAATTTTACGCGCGAACGCATCGCAGGATTCAAGACGCCGAAATCGGTCGACTTTTTGGAAGCGCTGCCGCGCAATCCGTCGGGGAAGATTTTGCGGCGGAATTTGCGCGAGCCGTATTGGGCGGGCAAGGATCGGCAGGTGAATTGAACCGTTGTCCATCAACATCGTCGTCCCTGCGAAAGCAGGGACCCATACGCCGTGCCGTCGTTATGCGGGAAGTGTCAATCGCCTTCGTTTGATGCCCAAAACCACGTCCTGTGGTTATGGGTCCCTGCGTTCGCAGGGACGACGTGGTGAGAGAGATGCGCATCGCATCCTCTAATGCTTCCCCGCCCCCATATACCCAAACAGGAATCCCGCGACCTTCCGCTTCTGTATCTCTTCGCTGCCCTCCGTGATGCGGTAGCGGCGGTGGTGGCGGTAGATGTGTTCGAACGGCTTGTGGCGGGAATAGCCCATGCCGCCATGCACCTGCATGGCGCGGTCGGCGGCCTCGCAGCACAGGCGGTTGGCCCAAAAATTACACATCGACACCCGATCCGAGAGCATGTGCTCGACTTGCGCCTGGGTGAGCTGGTCCATTTCCCACGCGGTCTTGCGGATCAGCAACCGCAGCATCTCGGCCTGCGTCGCAAGCTCGACAAGCGGCCACTGGATCGCCTGGTTCTCGGCCAACGCCTTGCCGAACGGCTTTCGCTCGCGCGCGTATTTGACGCTTTCGTTGATGCAGTAGACGGCGGCGCCCAACGAACTCGCCGCCTGCCGGATCCGGTTCTCGTGCACAAAACATTGCGCCAGCGACAGGCCGCGGCCGACCTCGCCGAACAGCGCATCGTCGGGCACGAACACGTCCGTGAAGCTGACGCGCGGATGATCCGTGGGCATGTTGAAGGTCCACATGTATTCCTCGACCTTGACGCCCGGGCTCTTGGCCGGCACCAGCAGGCAGGTAATGCCGCGCGCGTCGCCGTCGTTGCCCGACGTGCGGGCAAACAGCGCGCAATGGGTCGCCACATGCATGCCCGTGGTCCACATCTTCTGGCCGTTGATGATCCAGCCCTTGACGTTGTCGCGGGTCGCCTGCACGGCCCTGGTTTCCATGTGCGTCGCATCCGAGCCGTGCTCGGGCTCGGTGAGGCCAAACGTGATGCGATATTTTCCGGTGATCGATCCGTCGATCATCGCCTTCTGATCGTCGGTGCCGTAGCGGTCGAGCATGGTGACGATGGGCAGATTGCCGACGATCGAATGCTCGTTCTGCAAATCATTGTGCAGGCCGAGGCCTTTCGAGGCGAAATGCTCGCGGATAACGGCCATCCAGAGGTTGGAGCCGTCCTTGCCGCCATAGCGCTTCGGAATCGCGAAGCGCAGATGGCCGGCGGCGTCGGCGAGATTCTTCGCCTTGCGCAGCAGCGCTTCCCATTCATGCCGCGGCAGGCCGCCGTTTTCGAAATCGGTGCGCGCCCATTCGCGGCGATGATCGAAGAAACGGATGTTGTCGTCGGCCTCCTCCAGCGGCTTGATCTCGCGCGCGATGAAGCGATCGAGCTCGTCGAGATAGGCTGTAAGTTCGGCAGGCAGGTTGAAATCCAAGGCGGTCTCTCCCGGAATGTCGTTTGTTTTGATTTGCGTTTAGGCGCTACGAGAGCGCTCCTGCTCGGATCGATTTAGGTGAGAAGACCCGGTCCAAGTCAAGCAACGGAATGGACCTTGGCACGCGCAGGCGCCTTGCGTAATTGGATGGTATCGGACGCCGCGCTGGCGCTATGATCGCGGCCAAATATATTCTTCTCCGCAGAAAATCGAAACGGGAGCAAACATGGACCTGAAATTCTCCAAGGTAACGCGCAAGGGACCGGTCACGATCATCACGCTGTCGCGGCCCGAAGTGTACAATGCGTTGCATATCGACGCGCATTTCGAACTCAACAAGGTGTTCGACGATTTCTCCGCCGACCCTGCGCAATGGGTCGCAATCGTCACCGGCGCCGGCGACAAGGCGTTCTGCGCCGGCAACGACCTGAAATGGCAGGCCGCCGGCGGCAAACGCGGCTGGGACAAGGGCGGTTTTGCCGGCCTCACCTCGCGGTTTGACTGCGACAAGCCGATCATCGCCGCGGTGAACGGCGTCGCGATGGGTGGCGGTTTCGAGATCGCGCTGGCCTGCGACTCATTATCGCCGCGGAGAATGCGACGTTTGCGCTGCCCGAGCCGCGCGTCGGCCTTGCTGCGCTCGCCGGTGGCGTGCACCGGCTGCCGCGGCAGATCGGGCTGAAGCGTGCCATGGGCATGATCCTCACCGCCCGCCATGTCTCGGCGAAGGAAGGCCTCGAGCTCGGTTTTGTGAACGAGGTGGTTCCCGCGGGTGAAGCGCTGGCCGCCGCCGAGCGCTGGGCGGAGACGATCTGCAAGAATTCGCCAATGTCGATCCGCGCCTCCAAACAGGCGATCCAGCGGGGGCTTGACGGATCGTTGGAACAGGCGATCGCTGAGCAGCGCGAGTACCCGGCGGTAAAGGCGATGGCGGCCTCGCAGGATTACATCGAGGGACCGAAGGCGTTTGCGGAGAAGCGCCCGCCGAAATGGCTGGGGAAGTAATGCTCTCGTGTCCCGGACGCGGTGCGGCGCGCAGCGCTGCACCGCAGAGCCGGGACCCATGGCGCCGCAAGTGGACCCCCGGAACAGCAGTGCACCGCTTCGCGCTGCGCTGCATCCGGGGAACGCCGCCGAGATTGCACTCAGCCTTGTAGGATGGGTAGAGCGAAGCGAAACCCATCGCTGGAGTATCGGTGCTCATGATGGGTTTCGCCTCGCTCTACCCATCCTACGATTTTCCCAACTCCCGCTTGTACGACGCGTAGTTCGGCTGATCGACGGCGAGCTTGTCCATCGTGGTCTGCCAGAGATGCTCGGCCAATCCCGGCGTCTGCAGATCGACCTCGCCCTTTGAAATCTTGTCCGACAGCGCACGATTCAGCTCAATCAGTGAACCACCCGCGCCGAGCAACTGCGTCAGCCGCGCTGACTCCGCGGCATCGTTCCCCTGCTCCAACGCCAATTGCCGCGTAACAAGATCCAGCGCGTTGATGCCGACGCGAAGCTTGAACGCGTTGTGGCCCTTGATCTGAGGGACGATCTCGTTGCGGAGGAAATCCGCGACCGCCTTGATCAGTTCGGTGGGTGTCGGTTCGTCCTGCATCTTACCCTCCTCTCGGAGCAAGCAATCTCAGCAAATCGATTTCCGTCTCTGACGAGCGCCGGCCGATCATCGCGCGCTCCATCGAATGATCCGGGCCGGAGCGGAAGCGCTGCATCATGCCGCAGCACATGATGCCCCAGCGCAGCGTGCCCATCACTTCCCAGAACATCACGCGATCCGGATCGACCTTGCGGCCGGCCTCCTCATAGCCCGCGAACAACGCCTCGCGCGTACCAAAACCGCCGACCGGCTTGTCGATCTCGCCGAAGCGCCAGGAGTTGACGCAGATCCAGCCGAGATCCTCCATAGGGTCGCCGAAATGCGCGAGCTCCCAGTCCAGCACGGCGCGGACGCCATCGGGGCCGATGATGAGGTTGCCGTGGCGGAAATCGCCATGCACCAGCGTCAGCTCCTTCGACGGCCCGGGATCGCGCTCGCGCAGCCAGCGCAGCGCCAGTTCGAACACCGGACGCGGCCAGTTGAAGCTGCGATATTCCCGCTCGAGGTCGGCAATTTCCTTTGTCGCACTCATCTCGCGCAGCTTCGGCAATTTCGCAACCGGCAAGCCGTGAATGCCCGCGATCACTCCGCCCAGTTGCCGCGCCAGAATCGGCCGCGCTTGAGCGAACTGCTCATCGCGCAGAATCTTGCGCGCGATGGTCTCGCCCTCGATGCGCTGCATGATGAAGCCGGTGCCGAGTTCGTCGTTAGGCGTGAGCACATGCATCACACGCGGCGACGGCAGGCCGGCGTCGTGCGCGAGTTGCATCAGCGTCGCCTCCGCATCGAGCCCGGCGGCCCGCCCCGGCGACGCGCCATAGCCCGGCGGCGCACGGCGCAGGATGGCGCCGACATTGCCGCTCGCGTGAACGATGTCGAACGTCCAGGTCTCCTGGCTGGCCCCGCCGGAAAGTTTGGCGGCCCCAGTCACGCCGGTCGCTCCCGGATACCAGGAGGCGACGCAGCGTCCGAGTTGGTCCTCGATCATTTGCCTTTGAACTTGGCGGGGCGCTTTTCGAGGAATGCGGTGACGCCTTCCTTGAAGTCTTCCGCCGCGCCCGCGATGCGTTGCGATTCGAATTCGAGGTTGAGCTGTTCCTCGAACGAATTTTCCGGGCTGTCCCAATAGAGTTTTCGGATCAAGGACAGCGCGATCGTCGGGCCATTGGCAAGATCGTGCGCGAGCTTCATCGCCTCTTCCATCAAGACGGCATCGTCATAGACGCGGTTGACGAGGCCCCACTCCAGCGCCTTCTCCGCCGGCAGCCGCTCGCCCATCAACGACAATTCGACCGAGCGCGCCTTGCCAATCATGCGCGGCAGCAGCCAGGTCGAGCCGCAATCCGGCACCAGGCCGATGCGGCGGAACGCCTGCAGGAAATAGGACGAGCGCGCGCACACGATCATGTCGCCCATCAACGCAAAACTCATCCCGGCGCCGGCGGCGGGACCATTGACCGCCGACACGATCGGGCAATGCAGCCGGCGCAGCCGCCGCAGGAACGGATGAAAGCCGATTTCCAGCGATTGCCCGGCATTGCTCTTGCCGGCCTTCTGGTTGTTGCGGCCCTGCAGATTGGCGCCGGTGCAGAACGCGCGCCCCGCCCCGGTCAGCACGAGGCAGCGCACCTCCTCCCGCTTGTCGTCGATCGCATCGAGCGCCTCGCCGAGACCGCCCAGCATGTCCATCGAGACCGCGTTCATGACCTCCTGATGGTCGAGCTTGAGGATGGCGACCGGGCCATCGAAATCGAGCGTGACGTGCTTGAACTGCATTGCTTCCTCATGACTTGTGTTTACGCGCTATTTCGCTGCGCGGAAGATCGGATGTCTCGACCCATATTTGATTTTCCGGACGCGCTTGTCCATGCTTGCAACAGAACATCTGCCCGCCACCGGGCGCACGCCTTAACCCGCGCCACACGAAATGGAAACATCCAATGAGCATCTTTGACCTCACCGGCCGCACGGCGGTCATCACCGGCGGCAATGGCGGCATCGGCCTTGGCATCGCGCAGGCGTTGAACGCGCAAGGCTGCAACGTCTCGATCTGGGGCCGCAACGCGGAGAAGAACACGAACGCGGCGGCAACCATGTCGGCCGGGCCCGGCAAGGTGCATACCCAAATCTGCGACGTCTCCGATCCCGCTTCCGTCAAGGCCGCGATGCAGGTCACCCTCGATACGTTCGGCAGGGTCGATGGCTGCTTCGCCAATGCCGGCGTCGGCGGCGGCGGACGCCGCGCCTTCATCGACCGCACCGAGGAGGAATGGCGAAAAATGTTCGCGACCAATCTCGACGGCGTCTTCCACGTGTTTCAGGCCGCCGCGCGTCACATGACCGAACGCGCCGAGGCCGGCGACAAGTTCGGCCGGCTGGTTGCGACCTCGAGCCTGGCGTCGCTGTTCGGCACCGCGCGCAACGAGCATTACGCCGGAACGAAAGCCGCGCTGAACGCGCTGTGCCGCGCGCTCGCCGTTGAGCTCGCGCGCCACGGCGTCACCGCGAACGCGATCCTGCCGGGCTGGATCAAGAGCGACATGACCGCCGGCATCATGGCCAACGACAAATTCGTCGCCAACGTAATGCCGCGCATCCCGGTGCGCCGCTTCGGCGAGCCCACGGATTTCGGCGGCATCGCGGTGTACATCATGAGCAAGGCGTCGTCGTATCATACGGCGGATTGCTTTGTGATCGATGGCGGGTATACGGCGTTTTGAGTTGGTGTTGATTGGCGCAGAACATCATCGCGCAGAAGGTCGTCAATCCATAGCGCGGCTTGCAGAGACGTGGACTGCTTCGCTCCGCTCGCAATGACGGCGAGAAGCCGTAGGGTGGGCAAAGCGAAGCGTGCCCACCATCGAGCAGCGCGTTCGGTGATGGATGGTGGGCACGGCGCTGACGCGCCTTTGCCCACGCTACGCGACTTCGCGTCAGCTTATCCCCACGGTCCGCGTGATGCCGTGGGCCGGCCCCACGGACTGCGGCGCGGATAGCTGCCGCGGGTGTTGGCGGAAAGCGTTCCGCCGCTCGCGCCCATCTCCGCCGCGAGCTGCTGCAGCGCGGCGATGCGGTTCTCCGTCGCCGGGTGCGTCGTGAACAGATTGTCCACGCCGTGGCCCGACAGCGGGTTGATGATGAACATGTGCGCCGTCGCCGGATTGCGCTCGGCTTCCGGGTTCGGCACCACATGCGCGGCATTCGCGATCTTGGATAGCGCCGACGCAAGCCACATCGGCTGGCCGCAGATGCGCGCGCCGAGATCGTCGGCGGCGTATTCGCGGGTACGGCTGATCGCCATCTGCACCAGCATGGCGCCGAGCGGAGCCAGGATCATCATGGCGATCGAGCCGATGATGCCGGGGCCCTGGTTGTTGTCGCGGTTGCCGCCGAAGAACATGCCGAACTGTGCAACCATCGAGATCGCACCGGCGATGGTCGCGGTGATGGTCATCAAGAGCGTGTCGTGGTTTTTGATATGCGCGAGCTCATGCGCGATGACGCCGGCGAGCTCCTCGCGGCTGAGCGACTGCATCAGGCCCGTGGTCACGGCGACCGCCGCGTTCTGCGGATTGCGGCCGGTGGCAAACGCATTGGGCTGCGCCTCGTCCATCACGAACACGCGCGGCATCGGCAGGCCGGCGCGGCCGGCCAACTCGGCCACGAGATGGACGAGGTCGGGCGCGCTGTTCCGGTCGACCTCATGGGCGCCGTACATCGACAGCACCATGCGGTCCGAATTCCAGTAGGCGAAAATGTTCGTCGCGGCGGCGATCACGAGCGCAATCACGGCACCGCTAGCGCCGCCGATCAGATAGCCGACGCCCATGAAGAGGCCGGTAAGACCGGCCAATAGAATGGCAGTCTTCAAATAGCTCATTGTCGTCTCCCTGCAGCTCACGACAAAAACGCCGCGGCTGGCATCCCACAGGTAGGGATTGCCCCGGCGGGCCTTCAAGATGCCATGGTGCGTCGTGGCGCCGCGCTGCTGGCGGGCCCATGGCGGATTACTAAAGCGTAATCCGCCATATCGGTTCCACTCGCCTGTTTACGGGTAAGGGACCCGGATCGTTCTCCGGAAAGGTCAAATCAGAGTTGAAGCTCCGGTGGCCGGACGAAGCCTCCGAATTTCCGTTCCAGCATGGCCGCGAAGGCCAACGGGGTGCGATCTTCGAGCAGCGGGCCGATGATCTGCACGCCGATCGGAAGACCTGCTTTGGAACGGCCCACCGGCATTACCGTGGCCGGCAAACCCGGCGGCGTTGCGACCGTCGACCAGACGATCAGCGAGAGGTAGGGGTGGGTTTCGCCATCGATGTCGATCGTGCGCTGCTCCTGATCCGGCTTCTGGTCGTGCGGGAATGCGACCACTGAAAACGGCGGACACAGAACCACGTCGAATTCGCGAAACAGGACCGCCCATTGCTGGCGCAGGCGGGCGCGCGCGATTTCACCGGCCATCCATTGGTGGTGATTAAGCAAGGGCGCGCGGGTTCGCCACGCTTTCAGACTGTCGTCATCCGGCATGAGTGCCGCAACTTCCTCCTGGTGCTTCTTGAAAAATTCCGGAGAACGGCCGAAGGCGACGAAGTTGCGCACCATGCGAGTGTGCAAGCGTGCGGATTCGGCGAGATCAGGCAGCAGCGAGCTTGACCGCGCAACTTTCGCGCCCGTCGCCGACAGCCTGCCCGCGAGTTGATCCAGCGCAGCGCGAATTTCGCTCGCCACCGGCAACAAGGGATGACTATCGAGCATCAGGACACGAAAGTCTTTCAAGGCTGCGTGGCGCGCCGGCGGGAGGGTGAGACGGTAAGCGAGCGCATCAGACTCGTCCGGTCCTGCCAGCACGTCCAGCGCCAATGAAAGATCAGCGGCGGTTCGAGCCATTGGTCCGCAGACGCCAAGTCCGCTTGTCAGATCGGTCGCCAACGCGGGCGAGCGCGGCGGCGCCTGGCCGCGTTGCGGGACCAGATTGGATGTGGGCTTGTGGGCGAAAACGCCGCACAGATGCGCCGGTATCCGGGTCGAACCGCTGAGGTCAGAACCGAGCTCCAGCGGCACGTATCCGGCGGCCAGCGCTGCCGCCGAGCCGCCGGACGATCCGCCGGCCGTGCGCTTGATATCCCAGGGATTGTTCGTCGTGCCGTAGATCGGATTGAAGCTCTGCCAGTCGGCGATGGCGATCGCGAGATTGGTTTTGCCCAGGATCACGGCGCCGGCCGCTTTCAGACGAGCAACGGCGACGGCGTCTTCCGGCGCCTGCCAGTCGCGGCCCGCCGGCAGTCCCCAGGTGGTCGGCAATCCCCCGACATTGAACGATTCCTTGACGGTCATGGGTACGCCGAGCAACGGCCGGCGTTCGCCGCGCGCCAGCGCCGCATCGGCCTGCACTGCCGTTGCATGGGCGCGTTCGAAATCGCGCACCACTACGGCATTGATACGGGAATCCAGCGCCTCGATCCGGCGCACGGCATGATCGAGCAACTCCACCGCGGAAACCTTGCGGGCATCGAGCAGCGCCCGCAGCTCACTAACGCTGCGGTAATCCAGACCCTGCCCTGACGCGGCTGCGCGCGCGCTCTGGGCGGAAGCCGGATTGGGCGGCGTGCCAGCCATGGTCGCCAAGGTGCTGGCGGCCGCGCCCAGAAAGAAACGTCGGTTCATGGTCATGATTGGCTCTCCTCTCCGCCTGCGGCGCGGACGCCATTCCCGTTGCCGACGATCTGGCCTAGGATCGGGGGCGAGCATGGCGTCGGCATTGCCGCCGTTCTGTTTCGGTTGGGAGAGTTTGGGCGCGTTGACGCCGCGACACCCGAAAGAGTGCCGAATGAACGCCGAAATTGGCGCGAAAACCGAGCCGACGGCCGCGGACGGTGGCACGCCAGTCACAATTGTCGGCGGCGTGCTGCGCTTCGCGGGCTTCGAGGTCGATCTCGGCCGGGGCGAACTGCGCGTTGGCGGCGCCCCGGTTTCCCTCCGTCCAAAGACCTTTGCGTTGCTCGCCTATCTGGCCGGTCATCCCGGCCGGCTGTTGACCAAGGACGAACTGATCGAAGCGGTATGGCCCGATGTGACCGTGACCGACGACTCGCTGGTGCAATGCGTCAGCGAACTTCGGGCCGCCCTTCGAGACGATGGTCAGGGCCTGATCAAGACTGTTCCGCGTCGTGGTTACCTGTTCGATGCAACTCCGGCCGATCCGGCACGCACCGATGTCGCGCCCCTGACAACCCAAAACGCTGCACCTGGCAACGATGCACAGCTGCGCTCGCCTTCGCACAGGGGATCATTGCTGCCGCTTCTGGCCCTCGCGAGCGTCATCGCGTTCGCGGGCATGCTTTGGCTCGCGCTTTCATATCGCGGGCAAACCGACGCTGTCGTCGGCAAGCACACGATTACCATTCTGCCGCTAGCCGGCGTTGGCGGCCAGAATGCAGGCGACCTCGCCGAGGCCGTCACGGAAGATCTGACCATCGAAGTGTCGCGTCTGCCCGACACGCTCGTGATTGCGCCTCCGGCAGGAAATGGGGCGGCGGGTGGAGAGAAGAGCATCGACAGCCAGTTGGCCACCTATGCCCTGAGCGGCAGCCTGCAGCGGCAGGGCGAAGCGGTTTCGATCGCGGTGAAATTGCAGGCGACGGCCACCGGCGCGCTGCTATGGTCGGGGCGCTTCGACTATGGCGAGCAGGCCGGATGGAATTGGCGTCGCGACATCACGGCGCGCATCGCCAATGAACTGAGGGTTCGCTTCGACGATAGCAGAACGTTCGACAAGCCTTACGCCGGCCGTACCTTCGCGGCCATCGACCCGACGCTTGAAGGCTGGCGTCTGTTGAGACGGCTGCATACGCGCGACATGCCGCAGCGCGCCCGCACCCTGTTCGAGCAGGCGCTGGAGATTGATCCTGATTCCGCCACGGCGCTCTCGGGCCTGGCGCTCAGCCACATCACCGAAGTGCTGAACCGCACGAGCGGAAATCCCCACAACCAGACGGCGCTGGCCGCGCAGGCGATCGAACGCTCGCTGGCGCTGCAGCCCAACGATCCCCGCACCAACTATTTTCGCAGCCTCGTGCTGTCGGCGCAGGGAAGATTGGACGAAGCCGAACAGGCGGTGCAGCGCGCGCTGTCACTCTATCCAAACTATCCTCGGGCGCTGCAGCGCCTGGGATTTCTGAAGCTCCAGCAAGGCCGCGCCGAAGAGGTCGCCGAACTGGTCACGCTGTCGCTTCGCCTCGATCCGGCCAATGCCGAACAGGTAAGTCTTGGCTACTTCACGCTGGGCATGGCGGAATTTCATCTGCGCCATGACGATGCCGCCTACGAGCATATGCGGCAGGCGACCATCAGCAGCCCGCAAAATGCTTTTCCATGGCAATGGCTCGCCGCGATCGACGCGCTGCACGGCCGTACCGAACAGGCCAGGATGAATCTGGTGGAGTATCAAAAGCGCAATCCGGGTCACACCGTCGGCGCCCTGAAGGCCTCGGAGCTGTCGCGCCATCCCGCATTCTGGCAGGAACGCAATCGCTTCTACGAAGGGTTGAAGCTGGCCGGGTTGCCCGAATAGGCGTTGCACCCGCCCGGCACGTCGTCCTGCCTGCTTGTGCAACGCCCGTGCAGCTGTTTACATTCCCCGCAGGCGGGCGGCGTGGTCCATTCGCTCCAAGAACCGGGAGGAATATAGAATATGTTTTCGCACGTCATGATCGGCACCAACGACCTCGAAAAGGCCAAGGCGTTCTACGACGCTCTGCTCGGCACGCTCGATATCCGGCCGGCCAGGGTCGACGGCCACCGCATCTTCTACTTCACCAAGACCGGCGTGTTCTCGGTGTCGAAGCCGATCAACGGCGAGCCGGCGACGCATGCCAATGGCGGCACCATTGGTTTTGCGGCGAACTCACCCGAGCAGGCTGACGCGTGGCATGCGGCAGGCATCGCCAATGGCGGAAAGAGCTGCGAGAATCCGCCCGGCATCCGCGAAGGCTCGGCCGGAAAGATGTATCTCGCCTATTTGCGCGATCTCGACGGTAACAAGATCTGCGTGATGCATCGGATGCCGACGTAGGAGCGGATCGTAGGGTGGGCAAAGCGCAGCGTGCCCACCATTCAAGACAACGGTCGCGGATAGATGGTGGGCACGCGGAGCCTGTCATCGGGCGCGCATTCGCGCGACCCGGTGGCTTTGCCCACCCTACGCACAGAGCGCTGCGATGCAATCAAGGGAGGTTGCGCAATGAATCGATTTGTCAGATCCCTGGTGGCATCCGTCGCCCTGTTCGCTACCTCGCTGCCGGCCCATGCCGAACTCGATGTCCCCAGTCTGAAGAAGGCGATCGCGACATCGCTCGCCAGCGACTATCCAAAGCTCGACGCGCTTTACAAAGAACTCCACGCCCATCCCGAACTTGCCTTTCAGGAACTGAAAACCGCAGCCAGGCTCGCCGCAGAGATGCGCGCGCTCGGGTTCGAGGTCACCGAGAATGTCGGCAAGACCGGGCTGGTCGCCATCTACCGGAACGGCGATGGACCCACCATCATGGTGCGTACCGAACTCGATGCGCTGCCGATGGAAGAAAAGACCGGCCTCGACTATGCGAGCCGCGACAAGGCCAACTGGAACGGGCGGGAGGTGTTCGTCGCCCATAGCTGCGGCCACGACATCCACATGGCGAGCTGGGTCGGAACGGCGAAGACGCTGCTTGGCCTGAAGGAGCAGTGGCGGGGCACGCTGATGTTCATCGCCCAGCCGGCGGAAGAGATTGTGGCAGGCGCCCGTGCCATGATTGTGCAGGGCCTGTTCACGCGCTTTCCCAAGCCCGACGCCGCCTTTGCCCTGCATGCCGGCCCATTCTCTCATGGGACGGTCTTCTATCGTACCGGGGTCGGCACGTCCGCTGCCGACAGTCTCGAGGTGACATTCCACGGCCGCGGCGGTCACGGTTCGGCGCCGCACACGACCATCGATCCCGTAGCGATTGCGGCGCGGTTCATCGTCGACGTACAAAGCGTGATCAGCCGCGAAAAGGATCCAACTGAATTCGGCGTCGTGACCATCGGCGCCATTCACGGCGGCACCGCTGGAAATATCATTCCCGACTCCGTGCAACTCTCCGGCACCATTCGCTCGTTCAAGCCCGAAGTTCGCGCCAAACTGCATGCCGGGATCGAACGAACGGCAAAGGCCGCTGCCGCCATGTCAGGCGCACCCGCGCCCGATATCAGGATCGCCGAGGGCACCAAGCCCGTCATGAACGATCCCGATGTGGTCGCCGCCACTGCTGAAGCGTTGAAGTCGGCATTTGGCGACAAGTTCAGGGTTTCGCCGCCGGGGACCGCCAGCGAGGATTTCTCCGAATACGCCGGTGCAGGCGTGCCATCGATGATGTTCAACATCGGCGTCTATGACCAGGAACGTATCGACGCAGCCCGCAACGGCGGGTCGCCAATACCGTCCAATCATTCGCCACTGTTTGCGCCGGTGCCGAAGCCGACCATCGAAACCGGCGTCACCGCGATGACGCTCGCGGTGCTCAGCGCGTTCGACAAGGCCCGGCGCAAATGAGAGTGGGAACGTAATTCGCCCATATCGGGACACTAGCCTGGCTTCCCACGAGGCGGAAAATCGCGCCCCTTTCGCGCGTGCTTGTACAAGCCCTGCCCGCCCGTCTACATTGCCGGCCAACGAGCCGAGTGCGCGCCCGCAGACGATCTGCGCAATGGGAGGAATAATCCATGAAACACGCCTACATCCCGCGAACGACGACCTACAATCTCAATCCGGGCGAAGAACTCAACGATTTGCGCATGTCGGACGAGGTCCGTCCGCTGTACGAGCATGTCAAGAAATTCATCCGCGAAACCGTCGATCCGATGTCGGTCGAGTTCATGCGGCTCGGCGAAGGCAAGACGGACCGCTGGAGCTTTACGCCGGAACAGCTCGCGGTGCTGCAGAAGGCCAAGGACAAGGCCAAGGAAGAAGGCCTGTGGAACTTCTTCCTGCCTGACGACGAGACCGGCCAGGGCCTTAAGAACCTCGACTACGCCTATATCGCGGTCGAACTCGCCAAGAACCCGCTGGCCTCCGAGACCATGAACTGCTCGGCGCCCGACACCGGCAACATGGAAGTGCTGGAGCGCGTTGGCACCAAGGCGCAGAAGGAGAAGTGGCTGAAGCCGCTGCTCGCGGGCGAGATCCGCTCGGCTTACGCGATGACCGAACCGAATGTCGCCTCGTCGGACGCCAAGAACATTTCGACCACGGCAAAACTCGTCGGCGACGAATGGGTGATCAACGGCGAGAAGTATTACATTTCCGGCGCCGGCGACCCGCGCTGCAAGATCATGATCGTGATGGTGAAGACCAATCCCGATGCGCCGCCGAGCAAGCAGCAATCGCAGATCCTGGTGCCGATCGACACCCCCGGCGTGGAAATTCTGGGCCCGATGCACGTGTTCGGCCACGACCACGCGCCACGCGGCCATATGCACCTGCGCTTCAACAATTGCCGGGTGCCGAAGGAGAACATGCTGCTCGGCGAAGGCCGCGGCTTTGAAATCTCGCAGGTCCGCCTCGGGCCGGGCCGCATCCATCACTGCATGCGCACGATCGGCAAGGCGGAAAAGGCGCTCGACCTCATGGTGTCGCGCGGGCTGACCCGCGAAGCTTTCGGCAAGAAGATCGCCCATCTCGGCGGCAATCTGCAGATCATCGCGCAGGCGCGCTGCGAGATCGAGGCGATGCGGCTGATGGTGCTGAAAGCCGCCAAGGCGATGGACGTGCTCGGCAACAAGGAAGCGCGGATCTGGGTCAGCATGGTCAAGGCCATGGTGCCGGAACGCACCTGCAAGATCATCGACCAGGCGATCCAGATGCACGGCGCCACCGGCATTTCGCAATGGAGCCCGCTCGGCGAAATGTACCAGGATGTGCGTCACCTCCGCTTCGCCGACGGTCCGGACGAGGTGCACTGGATGGTGGTCGGAAGGCACGAGCTGAGCATGCCGTAGGCTGACCTGCGTAGGGTGGGCAAAGGCGCGCAAGCGCCGTGCCCACCACCTATCCAGAACGTTGTCTTCAATGGTGGGCACGCTTCCGCCTTCGCTCTGCGAGCTACGGCGGACAAGCCGCTTTGCCCACCCTACGCGGAGCCTCTTGCATGCAATACGATCCCAGCGACCTCAAACCCCGCGAGCGCTACAAGGTGCTCACATCGTTCGTGCTGCCGCGGCCGATCGCGTGGGTGACGTCGATGGGACCTGCCGGCGTGGTCAATGCGGCGCCGTTCAGTTTCTTCAACGTGTTCTGCGAGGATCCGCCGCTCTGCATGTTCGCCGCCAATTTGCGGCCCGACGGCCGGGTGAAGGATACCGTGATCAACATCCGCGCGACGAACGAATTCGTGGTCAACATGACCGACGAGGCGCTGGCGCATGCGATGCATGAGAGCAGCGGCGATTTTCCCCCTGATATCGGCGAGCCGGATTACCTCAATCTCAAGCTGGCGCCCTCGACCAAAATCGCCGTGCCGCGACTGGTGGATGCGCCTTTTGCGATGGAGTGCAAGACCTGGAAGGAAATCGACGTCAACGGCGATCGGCTGCTGGTGATGGGCGAAGGCATCCACTTCCACATCCGCGATGAATTGTGGGACCACGCCGCGATGCGCGTCCATATGGATCGCTATCACCCGATCGGCCGCATGTTCGCGGATCGTTACTGCCGGACGGATGACCGCGTGGTGTTTCCGCCGGCCGAGGGGGCGAAGACGGCGGTCTAGGCGTAGGATGGGTGGAGCGCAGCGATACCCATCGGCATCACGAACGGTATTGATGGGTATCGCTTCGCTCCACCCATCCTACGGACTATGGCGCCGGCCGATGCGCGCGCAGGAAGGACCGGATCTGGCGCACCGCGAGCGGCACCCGCTCTTTCGGCTCCTTCCACGGAAATAAACTCACTTCCGCATTCGGCGCCAGCATCGCGCTCTCCATGGCAACCGCATAAGGATGCGCCGGGATGTCGTCGGGCAGGATCAGCACCGGCGTCTGACATTGCCGCACGAAATCGCGCGTCACGGTGAAGACGAAATCCGGGTTGGTCCGGTACATCCGCGTCAGGAATTTTTCGGCCTGCTCCATCGTGATGTCGGGCCGGCGTTTTGTCAGTTCCGGCGCCCAGCCTTTCATGTTGTTGTCGTAGAACAGGTCGCGCATTTCGGGACGCGAGCCTGACGGCATCGCCAGCACGCCGGCAACGACGCGATCTGGGGCGCGCTTGAGCAGATTCCAGATCAGCGGGCCGCCGATGCAGAATCCCAGCACCATGAATTTTTCGAACCCGAGATGGTCCATCAGCGCGAGCTGGTCGTCGGTGTGGGAATCCCAGGGGCGATCGATATCGAGCGGGCCGGAGGACTGGCCGGGTGGCGCATTGCGCAGGTCGTAGGCGATGCAGCGGTACTCGTCGCCAAACTCCTTCATGGCGTTGAAGGGCGGATAGTCGCCGGTGATGCCAGCGATGTTCGAGTTCAGCCCGCCGCCGGCAATCAAGAGCAGCGGGAAGCCGGAGCCGGCTTCCTGATAGTGGATGCGGACGGCGCCCTTTTCGAAAAAGCTCATGGTGGTTTCCCCCTGCCCGCGCTTTACGTTGTGACGGGCTCGCCGATCTTGTCCTGCGTCTTGGTGTCGAAATCGCTGGCGTCGTGCCGCTCGTGCAACTGGCTCGCCGGATCGCCCGAGATACGGTTGACCATGCGCCCGCGCTTCACGGCGGGGCGTTTTGCAATCGCGTCGGTCCAGCGCTGCACGTTCTTGTATTCGTGCACCGACAGGAATTCGCCGGCGCCGTAGACGAGGCCCTTTGCCAGCGCGCCATACCAGGGCCATGTCGCCATGTCGGCGATCGTATAGTCCTTGCCTGCGAGATATTCGCTGCTCGCCAAACGCCGGTCGAGCACGTCGAGTTGGCGCTTCACCTCCATGGCGTAGCGGTCGATGGCGTACTCGATCTTGGTCGGCGCGTAGGCGTAGAAATGGCCAAAGCCGCCGCCGAGAAACGGCGCGCTGCCCATCTGCCAGAACAGCCACGACAGGCATTCGGCCCGCGCCTCGCCGCCGGCCGGCAGGAACGCCCCGAACTTTTCGGCAAGATGCACGAGGATCGCACCGGACTCGAACACCCGGATCGGCTGAGGCCCGCTGCGGTCCATCAGCGCCGGGATTTTCGAGTTCGGATTGACAGAGACAAAACCGCTGCCGAACTGGTTGCCGTCGATCCTGATCAGCCAGGCGTCGTATTCCGCGTCGCCGAAGCCAGCCGCGAGCAGCTCCTCGAACATGACGGTGACCTTGACCCCGTTCGGCGTCGCCAGCGAATAGAGCTGAAATGGATGCCGGCCGACCGGCAGTTCGGCCTCATGCGTGGGCCCTGCGATCGGGCGGTTGATGCTGGCAAAGCGGCCGCCGCTTGCCTTGTTCCAGGTCCAGACTTTTGGAGGCTCGTAAACTGTGGGGTCGTTGACGGGGGCGTCGGTCATTCGGGTTGGCTCCAGGCTTCTTCGGCCGTCTCGCGGTTCAAGTGATCCGTCGTGCGGCGGCCGCCGCAATCCATGTAAGGTTTCGTATCAGCAGCGCAACCAAACAAAAAGCGCGCAAAAATCAGGGGAGCAATGCGCCATGCTGCGCCTGCCCTAATCGCACGGCAAGGCGGGTGTACTCGGAGCAATGCTCCTGTGGCTGGCGTAGTCGAGATCGGCCATAATAGATGGGTCGCTACAAAAGAGACCATCCACATGCTCCCATCACAGCGCGCCTTGTTCGAGATACCGCGCCAGATTTGCTACCTGAATGCCGCCTCCTACAGCCCGCTGCCGCTTCGGACTCTGGAGGCCGGCCGCGCCGCGGTGCTCCGCAAGGGTACGCCGTGGACGCTCGAGGCTTCCTTCGCCAACCAGCAGCATGAACGCGCGCGCCTTGCTGCCGCCCGGCTGATCAATGCCGAGGCCTCCGATGTCGCGCTGATTGCCTCGATCAGCTACGGGGTTGCGACCGCCGCGAAGATCGTGCCGATCGGGCGCGGCACGCGCGTGCTCGTGCTGGAGAACGATCATTCATCACCGGTGCTCGAATGGCAGACGCGGGCCGAGGCGGAAGGCTTCACCGTCGAGACGGTTCGGCAGCCGGACGACGGCGACTGGACATCGGCGGTGCTTGCCGCGATCGAACGATCTGGCGCCGAGCCGGTCAGCCTGGCCTCGATCTCATCGGTGCACTGGTCGGACGGCGGGCTGATCGATGTCGACAAGGTCGGCCCGGCGCTCCGGCAGCGGGGTGCGGCTTTCCTGATCGACGCGACGCAAGGCGCCGGCGTGCTGGCGACGGACGTAAAGCGTCTCGACCCGGATTTCCTGATCTTCCCGACCTACAAATGGCTGCTCGGCCCTTACGGCCGCGCCTTTCTCTATGTTGCAAAACGCCATCAAGGCGGTATCCCGCTCGAACAGACCGCGTCCGGCCGCCGCAACGTGCGCGCCGAGAACGCGGTCTATTTCACCGACGTCAGCTACGTTCCCGATGCACGGCGCTTCGACATGGGCGAGCGCGATCATTTCATTTCGATGGAGATGGCCTCGATCGGCATGGAGATGATGGTCGAATGGGGGACGCCGGCCATTGTGGCAACGTCTCACGATGCTGACGGAACGGATCGCGCAAGCCGTGCGCGGCCTCGGCGTCCACGTTTTCGAACCGCATCTGCGGGCGCCGCATGTATTGAGCCTCGCATTCAAGGGCGGAATGCCGGCCGGCCTGATCGAAGGACTGGCAAGCGAAGGCGTCTATGTCGCGCCGCGCCTGGGGCGCATGCGAGTGTCGCCGCACGTGTACAATGACGAGGCTGATGTCGATCGGTTTGTTGAGGTGTTGACGCGGCGGCTGCGAAGCTGACTTGTAGGGTGGCAAAGCGAAGCGTGCCCACCACTAATGCTCCGCTCGTGAGGGTGGGCACGCTGCGCTTTGCCCACCCTACGGGAGCGGATTAGGACGCCGCCATCTCTCGCGGCTGCTCCGCCCTCTCCATCACAAAACCCTCATAGCCCTTGGCTGCGACGTCGTTGCAGATCTGCCGGTAGGGGCCGACGCCACCGATGTAGGGCATGAAAATCCTTGGCTTGCCGGGGACGTTGGCGCCCATGTACCAGGAATTGGCCTGCGGGTAGAGCGTGGTGTAGGCGACCTCGTTGACATGGGCGACCCATTTGTCTTCGGCAGCGGCGGCCGCTTCCATGGTATCGAGGCCGCGATTGCGCATGTACGCCATGCAGTCGGTGATCCAGTCGACGTGCTGCTCGATCGAGACGATCATGTTCGACAGCACCGACGGGCTGCCCGGACCGGTGATGACGAAGAGATTGGGAAAACCTGCGCTCATCAGGCCGAGATAGGTGCGCGGGCCTGCGGCCCATTTCTGGTTCAACGTCTGCCCGCCGCGGCCTCTGATATCGATCTTCGCCACCGACCCCGTCATGGCGTCAAAACCGGTCGCCAGCACCAGCGCATCGACCTCGTAGTCCTTGCCGGCCACGCGCACCGCGCCTTCAGCGATCTCCTCGATCGGATTCGACTTGATGTCGACCAGCGTCACGTTGGGGCGATTGAAGGTCGCGAAATAATCGGTGTCGATGCAGATGCGCTTGGAGCCGATCGGATGGTTGTTCGGCTGCAGCAGCTTTGCCGTCTCCGGGTCCTTCACGATCTCCGCAATCTTCTCGCGGACGAAATTGGCGGCGGTGTCGTTGGCCGCCTGATCCAGCGCGAGGTTGTTGTAGACCGACATGAAGGTGAGCCCGCCCCGGTTCCAGCGTGCCTCGTATTTCGAGCGGCGCTCATTGTCGCCGTCATCGAGCGCGCCGCGATCGGGCATTTCGGTATAGATGCCGTTCTTCGCCACCTCGCGCGCAAAACGCCTGATCTCGGGATAGTTGGCGCGAAACTTCTCCCGCTCCTGCTCGCTGAGCGCAGCGTTGCGGGCGGGAATGGAGAAGTTCGCCGTGCGCTGAAACACCGTGAGCTGGCTCGCCTGTTCGGCGATAACGGGCACTGACTGAATCCCTGACGATCCGGTGCCGATGACGGCGACGCGCTGGCCGGTGAAATCGACTTCTTCATGCGGCCAGTGGCCGGTGTGGTAGACCTTGCCCCTGAACTTATCGAGCCCCTTGATGTCGGGCATCCGCGCGTTCGACAGGCAACCAGTGGCGAGCACGACGAATTTTGCGGTGACTGTCTTGCCGTCGGAAGTCCTGACCGACCACCGCGAGGTCGTCTCGTCGAAGGCAGCGCTTTCGACGCGGGTGTTGAACTGGATGTCGGGCCGCAGGTTGAAGCGGTCGGCGACGTGGTTGGCGTATTTCAAAATCTCCGGCTGCGGCGCGTAACGCTCGCTCCAGTCCCATTCCTGCTGCAGCTCTTCCGAGAACGAATAGGAATACTGCATGCTCTCGACGTCGCAGCGCGCGCCGGGATAGCGGTTCCAGTACCAGGTGCCACCGACGCCCGAGCCCTGCTCAAAGACGCGCGCCGTCATCCCCTGCCCGCGCAACCGATGCAGCATGTACATGCCGGCAAAGCCCGCACCGACCACGACGACGTCGTAGGCCTCGATGGGTTTGGCGGTAACGGAAGACGTGGCGGACATAAAGGCAGGCTCCCTTGCAGATTATCTATTGATTTGGTCGCCAGCATTCTCTCCGCAGCGTGAAAGCGCAAGACGCAAATCGGCGGCATGGCATTGCATATTTTGCGAGGTGGAATGTTCGTTCCTCAAGGCGAGGGGCAAGGCCGCTTGGCATGCAAGCCTCCAATGCGCTAGCGTCTCGGAAAGCCGAACAGCAACCTGGAAATGCTGCCGCCGGGAGGACCAACCATGAAATCGCCGATCTGCGACATGCTGGGAATCGAGTTTCCGCTGCTAGCCTTCAGCCATTGCCGAGACGTCGTGGCAGCGGTCAGCCGCGCCGGCGGCTTTGGCGTGCTGGGCGCGACCGCGCATTCGCCTGAAACGATCGAGCAGGAACTGAAATGGATCGACGATCACACCGACGGCAAGCCCTACGGGCTCGACGTGCTGATCCCGGAAAACATCTCGACCGCGGGCGAAAAGGGCGTCACCTGGAAAAGCCTGGAGGCGCGGATCTCGCCGCAGCATCGCGACTTCACGCGGAACCTGCTGAAGAAATACGGCGTCGAATTGACGACGACCAACGTAGCCGACAACCAGCCGCAGCCGTTCGACGCGCAGCGCGCGCTCGAAGTGCTCGACGTCTCCTTCCGCCATCCGATCAAGCTGATCGCGAATGCGCTCGGCGTGCCGCCGAAGCAGATGATCGATATGGGCCGCAAGCACGGCGTGCCGGTTGCGGCACTCGTGGGTTCGAAGGAGCACGCGCTACGGCAAGTTGCGGCCGGCGTCGATATCCTGGTAGCCCAAGGCACCGAGGCCGGCGGCCATTGCGGCGAAGTCTCGACCATGGTGCTGGTGCCCGAGGTGATCAAGGCGATCAAGCCGATCCGCGACGTGCCGGTGCTGGCGGCGGGCGGCATCATGACCGGGCGGCAGATGGCGGCGTGCATGGCGATGGGCGCGGCGGGCGCATGGACCGGCTCGGTGTGGCTGGCGACGGTGGAATCGGAGACGACCGAAATTTTCCGCGAAAAAATGATCGCGGCTTCCTCGCGCGACGCGGTGCGCTCCAAGGGCCGCACCGGAAAGCCGGCGCGGCAATTGCGTTCGGTGTGGACGGATGCATGGGACCGCGGGCCGGATAGTCCCGGCGCGCTGCCTATGCCACTGCAGAGCATCATCAGCCGCGACGCCTTCAACTCGATCGACCGCGCCGCCGCCGCCGGCAATGTGCAGGCACGCGATCTCGTGACGTACTTTGTCGGCCAGGGCGTCGGCCTGATCGACAGCGTGAAATCGGCCGGCGCGGTGGTGCAGGAATTCAAGGAGGATTTCGCCGATGCGGTGGAGCATATGAATGCGCTGATGGAGGAGTGAGTGCGAAAATCTCGTAGGGTGGGCAGAGCGAAGCGTGCCCACCATTTTTCGAGCAAGACGTTAGATGGTGGGCACGGCGCAAGTGCGCCTTTGCCCACCCTCATATGGGGATTTGTGAGTCAAGTCCTTTGACGGGCTTGGGTTGGGTTTGGCAGGGCGCGAGGGCGGCGCGCGAAGCCATGCGAA
>NZ_JADPJL010000070.1 GCF_023073415.1 Bradyrhizobium sp. 190
AGCCAGTCGCCGCCCCAGCGCCACCCCCGCCCAAGCCGGCCGAACCAGCACCAAGCCGGCCGGCTCCCCTGTTCCGCTCGCGGCAGGATATTCCGAGGGCCATTCCGACCCCGATTCCGGCCGTGATTCCTCTCGTCCGGGCGCCTGACGATCCCGGGATCGACGAGGACGGGCCAGCGGACGAATTTGCGGAACAAATCGGCACGCCCAAGGCGCAGGCCGGCGGCTGGCGGGGATTTTTGTCACGCTGGGGCGGCAACTAGGCCCGTTTTTCTTGCCAATCGGGGCTGTCCCCGATATCAGGTGCGGGCGTTTCCGGGTCACGCCCGAACGCCGTGTTTGGTCCGCCGCAATAGCTCAGTTGGTAGAGCACGTCATTCGTAATGACGGGGTCACAGGTTCGAGTCCTGTTTGCGGCACCAGCTTTCTATCTCCAGAAAATCAGAGCCGGTTCAAAGTTACCTTCAACTTTGGGCATCCAGCTTTTTATTGGCCGGTTTCCTCCAATCACGTCCAACGTGGCGCTGAGCGATCGTGGAATCTGCGCTGTCGAGCCGGCAAGAGGGTTGCGAAGCGGGCCGGATGTAGCGGGCTTCTTTGGATCACGCCGCATGCCTCCAACGTGCTATGCTCATCGCATCAGCCCACAGGTGTGCCATGACAGGTATCGCAGAGTGGCTAGCGTCGATCGGTTTGGGCGAGTACGCCGAGCGATTCCGCGAAAACGCCATCGACCTTTCGGTTGTCCGAGATCTCACTGAGCAGGATCTAAAGGACCTGGGCGTCCTGCTCGGACATCGCCGCAAGATGCTGCGTGCGATCGTAGAACTTCAGGGAGAGGTTCCGCGAACACCTCAAGCAGGCACCAGGCCGGCGTCGGGGGACAACGCCGGGCGGCGTCAGCTTACAGTCATGTTTTGCGATTTGGTCGGCTCGTCGGCACTTTCGGCCCGCCTTGATCTGGAGGACTTACGGGCCGTAATGGGCACCTATCACCGCTGCATTGCAGAGGTTGTTGCCCAGAATGAGGGCGTTATCGCGCGATACATGGGTGACGGCGTGCTCGCCTTTTTCGGCTATCCCCAGGCGCACGAGGATGATGCCGAACAGGCGACCCGCGCCGGGCTGGCGCTGGTCGATGCCGTCGCAAGCCTCCGGACAGATCCCGCCACCGAGCTACAGGTTCGCGTTGGCATCGCTACCGGCCTGGTTGTCGTGGGCGATTTGACCGGCGAAGGCTCGGCTCAAGAGCAGACGGTTATTGGCGAGACGCCGAACTTGGCTTCGCGCCTGCAGACCTTTGCCAATCCCGGTACCGTTTTGATTTCCGAGAGTACGCACCGGCTCACTGATGGGCATTTCGAATTCCGCAATCTCGGTCCTGTCGCGCTTAAAGGATGGGCGGAGCCAATACCAGCCTGGCAGGTCCTGGCAACGACCGAAGTGGAAAGCCGTTTTGAGGCACAGCACAAAACCCGATTGGCGCCGCCAATTGGACGTGACGAGGAAATCGACATGCTGTTGCGTCGCTGGCAGCACGCCAGACGCGGCGAAGGGTGCGCGGTGATGCTCACCGGAGAGCCCGGTATCGGCAAGTCGCACATTGCGCTAGCGCTTGACGAGCGACTCCAGGCCGAACCGCACATCACGGTGCGCCAGTTCTGCTCGGCGCACCACACCAACAGTGCGCTGTATCCATTCATTCGCCAGCTCGAACGCGCTGCCCGGTTCGAGCGGAGCGACCCGCCCGTAGAGAAGTTCGCCAAGCTTGAGGCTCTGCTCGTGCGGGCTGATGCCGACCGCATATTGCTGCCTCTGGCCAACCTCCTGTCGCTACCACCCAGTGACCGCTACCGCATGCCAGAGCTGAGTCCGCAGAAGCGCAAGGAGATGACATTGGCGGCGTTTTTGACTCAGTTCAATCACTTGGCGGCGCGACAGCCTGTGTTCGCCATTGTTGAGGATGTCCATTGGGCGGATCCGACGTCGCTGGAGCTGCTTACGATGACCCTGGAACAGGTACCGCGGCTTCGGGTGCTACTGCTTATCACCGCGAGGCCAGAGTTCACGCCGCCTTGGCCAGGTCATGCGCATGTGACGACGATCTCGCTCACGCGGCTGAACCGACGTAATGGGGCGGCGTTAATCGAGCGCGTCACCGCCGGCAAGACACTCCCGGAAGAGGTAATGGACCAGATCCTCGCGCGCACCGATGGCGTGCCCCTGTTCGTGGAGGAACTGACCAAGACGGTGCTCGAAACCGGGCTGCTACAAGAACAGGACGATCACTACGTCCTCAACCGTCCTCTGCCTTCGATGGCGATACCGACGACATTGCACGCATCGCTGATGGCGAGGCTCGATCGAATGGCTCCGGTGAGGGAAGTGGCTCAGATCGGCGCCGTGGTGGGCCGCGAGTTCTCCTACGAGCTGCTGAGCACCGTAGCCGGGTTGCCGAAAGAGAGACTTGAGGAGGCGCTTGCCCAGTTGGTTCGGTCGGAGTTGATATTCTGCCGGGGCGAGATACCCCAGGCGGTCTATACCTTCAAGCACGCGCTTGTGCGGGACGCAGCCTACTCGGGACTCCTGAAGAGCCGGCGCGCAGCGCTGCATGCCACGATCGCGGACGCCTTCGAGCAGCGGTTCCCGGAAATTGTAGAGGCTCAGCCCGAAACTCTCGCGCACCATCTGACGGAGGCAGGGTTGTTCCAGAAGGCGGAGGCATATTGGCTGCACGCCGGCAAGAAGGCTGCCATGCGCTCGGCCAACCTTGAGGCCATCGCGCATTTGCAACGAGGTACCGAGGCCTCCAGCCATCTGCCCGACAGTGCGCGAAAGGACAGGTTGGAACTTGACTTCCAATTCGCTCTCGGGCCCTGCCTGATCGCTACGCAAGGACCAGCCTCGAACAAGGCGATGGCAACCTTTGCCCGCGCGCGTGAGCTGTGCGAGCGCCTTGGAGACCCTCCCGAGCAACACCAGGTGATGTTCTGGTTGACCACCGCGAGCGTCATGCGCGGTGAGTTGCTGCTGGCCGAGGAAACCATCGCGGTCCTGCTTCAACTCGCCGAAGCGCGCGCCGATCGACCGGCGTTGCTCAACGCGATGCGCGGGCAGGGGATGATCCGCCTTTTCATGGGACGTCTCACCGGTGCCCATGAAGCAATCGAACGGGCCGTCGAAGCGTTCGAGGCGAGCAGCGAGGAGGACAGGCTGGCGGCGCGTGCGGCCGGCCAGGATGCCGGCGTGGCCGACCTGGCGCTGATGTCGTGGACTCTCTGGCTGCTTGGCCACGCCGATACGGCAATTATGCGAATGGACGCTGCCATTCAGCGCGCCGACGCCATCGGTCATCCGCACTCGCAGGCGTATGCTTGTTACTATGCATGCATTCTTCACGCCCTTCGCGGCGAGTTCCTGACTGCGCAAGGCCATGCCGAACGTTGTATTGCCCTGTCGGAGGAGCATGGATTCCGGCAATGGCGGCTGGCGCGCGCCATTCGGGGCATATGCGTGGCGTCGCTCGATCCTTCACCCAGCGCACTCGGGGAGATCCGTGCCGCGTTAGACGAATATCGTAGCGCAGGTTATCAGCTGGCCATCACCGCGCTCGACGTGCTTTTGTGTCCGCCATTGTTGACGGGTCACGACTACGAGGCCGCGCTGGAATTGATTGAGCACGGCCTCGCTACAACCAGCCGCAACAGCGAACGAATTTTGGAGGCCGAATTGTATCGGCTCAAGGCACGGGTGCTGGTCGTCCGCGGCGGACCGGACGTCGAAGCCGAAGTGCAGGTACTGCTCGACCTGGCATTGACCACGGCAAGAAGCCAACACGCCAAGACGCTCGAACTTCGAGCCGCAACAGACCGTGCCGCGCTGTGGATCGATCAGGGCAGACGCGAGGAAGCGCTCAATTTCCTCGCGCCGGTCTACGCCTCGTTCACCGAGGGTTTTGACACGCAAGATCTGAAGCAGGCAAAGGCCTTGCTCGACCGGTTGATATGACCTGACCTAAAACAGCCGCTCTAAACCGGGGTCTAGCCGACCAAGTCGGTCGTAGTTCGCCTTCACCTCGGGGTTCCGTAGTGCGAAGTCGGGATAAGGAATGGAGTCTTTCGGATATTTGCCAGCCCCGTCCGGCACGACTTCTCTTCCAGACTTGAGATCAACCTGCGATTTCATTTTTTTCAACCAACGATCCAGATCGGGTGTGCCCGTCGCCGTGGCAAGAGCTCTTGCCAGCCGATCCCTATCGATATCCCGCCCCCTTTTGTCGTCTTTCCTCTCGTTGATGAACCGAACTCTTTCGTCTTTGGCGAAACGCTTTTTATCCCTGGCTTCATACGCGGCGATTGCTTTCACCGCCGCCTCTCTTCCCAGCTTCCGCCCCATATCCAGATTGCTGTGGTTCCATTTGAAATTAATGCCCGACGGTACGTGAATCTCGACTACCGTGCCTCCCCATGGCTCTTTCCCAGGTTCGAGTTTGTCATGCTGGACGTGATATTTGAACAACTTGACGTCATCCTCGCCGACGGTTGCTGCAAACAGCTGGCAGAGATTTGCCAAGGCATCATGAAGGTTGTCCGGTTTGCGAACTTGCGTCGAATCGACAATCCGGACCACCCATATTTCGTCTAATTTATCATCTGGCTTATGGTGCTCCTCGATCAAGCTCCAGAAGTTGACCGTGTCGACCAAAGCCCCTTCGCAGTATGTATCTCCATCGATCTTTACAGTTTCCTCGATGAAGGGAAGCGCCGAACACGCGCACAAAGTTGATGCATTGATGGGGCCTTGATAAAATTCACCGCGCATGGGGCGATTTGAAAACAGCGCGAGCTCCTGCTTATCAAGATTCCACGCATTGTGAAAAATGAATGGCTTCTTTTTCTCTTCTTCCTTCTCTCCCTTTGCTTCCTTTTCTTCCTTCTCTCCCTTTACTTCCTTCTTTTCCTCTTCTTCCTTCTGTTCCATTTCTCTCTTCTCTATGTCGAACAGGTTTTCGAATCTGATGCGTTTCATAAATTCGCTGTTCGGATAGTTGATCCTTGAAAGGCCGGTGACATTGGACAAGTACATCATGGACGTTAGATAACGAACCAAGGGGTTCGGCGCCATCCCGTGATTGAAAATCCATCCATTGATGTCTCCGTCGTCCAATTTTTCGCCGTCCCTTATCCGATTGAACAGAAGCGATATGGATTCCTGAAACGAATCCACCATTCTGTACGGGTCCCATACAAAATCTTTGTAATTATCGGAATCAGTTACGAACTTGTTCAAAGCTTTTATATTGGCGCGCCAATCGGGTCCGAATACCGTATTGATCGGAAAGCGCTCATAGCTTTCGTCGTCTCGAAATACGTCGTTCTTGAAGAATTGATAGGTCAGTTCGGCCCTGTCTTTGTTTTCAACTTCATCGCCGAATTGATTGTAAACAATGCCAACCCACGCGCCGATGCAGGACAATGCCCATACATCAAACGTTATCTTCGGCTCTATATCGGCAGCGGCAATAGCTTCCAGAACCCCGATGTGCAGGCCGGCTGCGGGACCACCACCGCCAAGCGCAATCGCTCTCTTCACCATTGTTCCCTCCCTTAAATTTGCTGTGTGCTGTGCTCCGATCTGATTATTGAATTGCACGAAGAGGGAGAGGCTAGTCCTTTTTGCAACCATTGGAAAGCGTCCGCAGGCGCGAGCCACGCAGATCCAGTTCAGCGTTCCGAAACACCAGACATGCGATAGCGCGGTGGACGGCTTTGATTTGCGTCGGACCTGCTGCTCACATTAGCGTGCTTCCGTTTTCAAGAATTGGTCACGCAAGAGTAGCGTCATGCCGTTGTGGCTTCCGCTATTGATGCCACGCGAGCAACCGTGCCACCAGGACAGCGGCGGTGACCTATTACGGCACGTTAGGCCAATAGCGCTTCGTACGGCTTTCAGCTTTGATGCTTGCGCAATATGACGGAGTTCTCTCTGAGAACGGATCCGCGCGCCTCCGATATGGCCTCTCTCTACCAGCACGCCGACTGTTTCCGTCGAGCGCAAACTGTTTCCATCCGGGGACCGCCTCCGATCAACGACACGAAGATAGCGCATTGGATTGACGGCGAGCTGGCATCGCCGAATGGGCGGTCAGTTGGTGGAGAAACTCGTGACGCAGAGAAAACTGATCAAAATCAAAGCGGCAATTTCGGCCTTTGCTTTTGCGACGCTGCTCTCCGTCGGCGGGTCTGAGCAACACGGCGTCTCGTTATCAGTCGAGAGCGCACAGGCGCGGGTCGGTCGCCCGCTGACCCCCGTGAGCGTTGCGGGTGTCGCGCGGCGACAGAACCGGCGGGCCGCATACGGATACGGATACGGGTATGGCGCAGTCGCCGCGGCGACTGCGCCCACCTACTGGGGAGGATAAAGCACACCCTGGGGCAACGCTTACGCCGCTCAGAATGATCCTCGCTTTGGTCAACCTCACTACGCAATTAGGGCCTATGCCGGAGGTAGCTGCCAGAAACAGCAAGTGCTCGACATGACCTGCAGAGGCGGCCCATTGAGGCGCCTCAAGTTGCGGCACCAGCTTTCCAGACCGAACACGTCCACGTTCGCCGTCCATCGCACGCGTCGGCGTGACCTGTCTCACATAAATCTCGGCCCGTCAGGCATAGTCTCCCCGTCAACCTCAAGGGGAGACACAAATATGCGTAAATTCATTTTCATCGCAGGGTTCGTTTTGGTATCCGCCGCAGCTCAAGCTGGCGATCGAAGCCTTTCGCTCGGAGGCGTCGAGACGAACACCGCTCCGGCGCCGGCCAGGGCTAGGGATGCATCGAAAACTGCTGAAGCGCCGCCGGCTGCGGAAGCCCCGAAATATGTCGAGCGGCCCGCGGTCGTCGAGCCCAAGGCTGAGACGAGCAAGCCCGAGACGACCAGGACCGAGACGGCGAGGCCCAGGGCGGCCAAGGCGTATCGGCCCGCTGCCGGGCGCATGAGCGCCGGACCCGCAAGGCCTGTGGCCCGGAGAACGGCGTACATGTCGAGGAGCGCGAGGCCGCACGGCGTGCGCTACCGGATCGCGCGCATCATCGGCGCACTGCACCGGCACGGCATCTATTGGTAACATTGCCAAAGCAAAACGCGCCTCTCGGGTTCAAATCCGAAGGGCGCGCTTTTCATTGCGTAAGGCTGGAGCCGGTGAACGGCTTCCCGCCAAACTTATTGCGAAACCGTCTGCACCACGCTGCTGATCGGGCGACTGGCAACCGCCGGCATCTTCTGATCCTTCACCAGCATCGCGTCGTATTCCGGCAGCGTTTCGAGCTGCTCCTTGGCCTTCATCTGAACGACCTTGTAGCCGCCGGTCTTGAGGCGGCGCAGCAGCGTCGGCAAGGCCTGCGCCGTGCTCTTCTGCAGATCATGCATCAGGATGACGCCCTTGCCCTGCTTGTCGAGCCTGGTCATGACGTTCTGGATGACCTGGTCGGGACCCGACGATTTGAAGTCGTTGGAATCGACATCAACTGAAAACATCGAGATGTTGCGCGAGGCGAGATAGCCGAGAGCTGCCTGCGTGTGCGCGAGGCCCGGGAAGCGGAAGAACGGCGCGGGCGCAGTCCCGAGCGCCATCTTCACGGCGCTAAAGCCCTTCTCGATCTCTTCCTTGACCTGCGCTTCGGTCAGCTTCTTGCTGTCGAGATGGGCGTGCGACCAGGTGTGCGAACCGATCGTGTGGCCGGCGGCCGCGACCTGCTTGAGAATCTCCGGATGATAGGTGGTGTGCTTGCCGACCGGGAAGAACAGGGCTTTCGTGCATTCATCCGAAAGCGCCTTGAGCACCGCCGGCGTGGTCGGCCACGGACCGTCGTCGAACGTCAGCACGACCTCCTTCTCGGCCAGGAAGTCGAACTGCTTGTATTGCAGGAAGCCAAAACCGGGACCGCCCGTGGTGTCGATCACAACGGTGCGGCTGACGCCGAGTGCATCGAGATTGGCGCAGGCCGATCGCACCGGCTGCGGCGCCAGAACCGGCGCGGGGGCAGGGGCGGGCTTCGAGAGAGAAGCCGTGATCTCGACGTCGTCCTTCAGCGCGAGCTTGGCTGCGGCGGGCGCCGGTAACGGCTCGGCCTTGCGGGCGGCGACGGTTTGAGGCGGGGCCGCGTCGGCGCGCGGCGAGGAGGTCCAGAACCAAACGCCGGTGATCACCAGCGCCGTGACTACACTGGCCAGCATCAGGCCCAACGCATTACGCATCGCTACTCTTTCCACATACTCGGGGTACACACACGCAACGGGGCATTAATGCCAACAAAATCTTAACGTCTCGCGAACACGCGCCGGTTAGGCGAGGAGAATGAGGGGTTTATATCTGAGTGACGTCAGTCACAGTCGCGCCCGCGGTCCAGGCGCATGCTCCTTCCATCAACAACGGGTCCGCTTTGCCGGGCCAACAGGAGCCGAAAATGACCGCAGTATTCTTCAATACCGTTCGCAAGGCCAGTTTAGTGCTGGCCTTGACCACCTCTTTCGCCGCCGTCTCGTCGACCGCGAGCTTTGCTTTCAGTTCGGAAGCGCAGCAGCAGTGCACGGGCGATGCGTTCCGCCTCTGCAGCTCGGAAATCCCGAACATTCCGAAAATCACGGCCTGCATGGTGAAGCATCGCGCCGATCTGAGCTCGGGCTGCCGCGGCGTGATGGACCGCGAACTCGCCGCCCAGAAATCCGGCAAGTTCGCGGCGCAATAACGGCGCGGTCTTCGCGGTCTCTGACGGCTCGGAAACGCTTGCGTCGATGCGACGCAGGCGTTTTTTCCGTTTCAGGGGGCACAAAACGAACGGTTGCGCGATTTCGTCCGTTCACAAATGCGTTGCCGGCCGAATTTCGGTGCCCGGATTCTCGTTCTGACACGTTCTCTTGACGCGAGCCGGTGTCCACCCGGAGGGGGTCCGGCTGGCTTTCGCTGGAAAACGATATAGAACGCGCGGATTGCGTTCTCGTGTAAAGGCATAGCAAATGACCAAGATTCTTTTCGTCGTTCCCCTGATCCTGATGGCCTCAAGCGCGTCGGCACAAAAGAAAGAGGGGCATGACGAGTGCGCGCGCGACGTCTCGCGGTATTGCCGGGCGCAGATGCAGGATGGCGATCAGATCATTCTGGCCTGCCTGAAGCAGAACCGCGCCAAGATCAGCAAGGCCTGCCAGCGGAAGCTGGCGAGCCACGGGCAGTAGAACGCGCCGGGCAGCCGCGACCTATCCCGCCCCGTTGCCGTTGGCGCGCAGCGATTGGTAGAAATCGTAGATCAGCAGCGCCATCACCAGCACGCAGATGATGATCAGCGGGACTGCCTTGATCCACCAGAGCATGATGCCGAGAAACGCGCAGACGCCGGCAACGCCGACTAGTCCGGTGATGAAATTCGTCATCTGCCGCTCCTTGTTTTAGCGCGACGCGCGCTGGTCTTCGCAGGCGCGGCGCCGCCGCGTTCTCCGAGTGTTTTGACAAGCCAGTTGGCCGTCCGCAACAGCCGCGCATCGTTGCCGCGGCGTCCGACCAGTTGCACGCCGATGGGCAGGCCGCTTTCCGAATGCAGCAGCGGCAGCGTCACGGCCGGCGTGCCGAGATAAGTCCATATCGAGCAGAACGCCGGGTTTCCGGTGCTGTCGAGGCCACGCGGCGCCGGGCCGGGCGCTGCCGGAGTCAAAATCGCGTCGTATTCGTCGAACACACCGTCGAGCGCCGCGTTGAGCGTCGCACTGCCGGCCAGCGCCCGCGTGTAGTCGACGGCGAGAGCCTTGCGCCCGCGCTCGATCAATGCGCGCAGCACCTCGCTCAGGGAATCGCCGCCCTGCTCGAAATCGCGATGCAGGTTGTGCGCCATTTCTACTTCCATGACGGTGCGGTGCATGTCGATGGCACGGTCGAAACTTTGCCCGATCTCGACCTCGGAAATTTGCTCGCCCAGCGTTTCCACCAGTTCGGCAAATGCCTCCGTGGTCACCTTCTCGGCATGCGTCCAGGCCGGCGAACGGACGAAGGCGAAGCGCGGCGGCAATGGCGGCTCGCTTGCCGCCACCTCGACAAAGGGCGGACGGGCGAGGGGCTGCGTATCCGGATCCCCTTCGTCGAAGCCGGCGAGTATCTCGGCAAGCAGTGCCGCATCGTCGACCGAGCGCGCAAAGACGCCGACATGATCTAGCGCCCGCGACAAGAGCAGCGCGCCGCTCCGCGGAATCAGGCCGTGCGTCGGCTTGAAGCCGACCACGCCGCAAAAGGCGGCGGGGCGGATCACCGAGCCGTTGGTCTGCGAGCCGATCGCGCCCGGCACCATCAGCGCCGCCACGGCCGCGGCCGAGCCCGATGACGATCCGCCCGGCGTGTGATCCGGGTTGTGCGGATTCCGGGTCTTGCCCGGATTGAAGTAGGCGTATTCGGTGGTCACCGTCTTGCCGAGGATCACGGCGCCTGCCGCCCGCAGCCGCGCCACAGCCGCTGCATCGCGGCGCGGCGTGCGTCCGGCCCACAGTTTCGATCCGAATTCCGTCGGCATGTCGCCGGTGTCGAAGATGTCCTTGATGCCGACGGGCACGCCATGCAGCGGGCCTATGGCCTTGCCCTGCTTGCGACGATCGTCGGCAACCTCGGCCTGCAGCATCGCGTGGTCACGGTCGAGAAACGCCCACGCGTCGATATTGCGATCGACCTCATCGATGCGCTTGAGGCAGCCGCCGACGAGCTCCACCGAACTGAGCCGGCCGTCGCGGATGCCGGCCGCAGCTTCCGTGAGGCTGAGCGCATTGAGGCTCATGCGCACCCCTTCGGCGTCTTACCCAAGCTGCTCACCGCGATCCATAGAGGTAGCCGGGCAACCACAACGCTATTCCCGGGAAGATATAGACCAGTGCCATGGTGAAGAAGACCAGGCCAACGAAGGGAAGCGCGCCGGAGAAGATGTCGGTGAGCTTCACTTCCGGCGGCGCCACGCCCTTCAGATAGAACGCAGCCATCGCGACCGGCGGCGTGTTGAACGCCGTCTGCGTGTTCAGTGCAACCAGGATGCCGAAGAAGATCGGATCAATGCCGTACTGGGGAAGCAGCGGCAGGAAGATCGGCACGAAGATGATGATGATCTCCGTCCATTCCAGCGGCCAGCCGAGCAGGAAGATGATCACCTGGGTCAACAGCAGGAACGCGATCGGCGACAGGTTCATCGAGGTGAAGAACTGCTCGACCACCGTCTGTCCGCCAAGGACGGCAAACACCGCGGAGAACGTCCACGACCCGATGAACAGGTAACAGACCATCGCGGTGGCGCGCACGGTCAGATACACCGATTCGCGCATCATCGTGAAGTTGAGCGAACGATAGGCAGCCGCCAGAACGATGCTCATGAGGGCGCCTACCGCGGCCGCCTCGGACGGCGTCGCCAGGCCAAACAGGATCGCGCCGAGCACCGAAACGATCAGCAGCGCCAGCGGCAGGAACGATGTTGCGAGCGCCCAGACTACCGTGCTGGGCGGTACGTTGGTCTGCTCGGGCGGCAGCTTCGGCGCCAGCGCGGGATTGATGATGGCGCGCGTGATCGCATAGAGGACATAGAGCCCGGCCAGCAGGAATCCCGGAAAGAAAGCGGCCGCATAAAGCTTGACCGCCGAAACGCCGGCGGTCGCCGCATAGACGATCAGGAGAATGCTCGGCGGAATCAGGATGCCGAGGCAACCGCCGGCGCAGACCACGCCGGCCGACAACTTGACGTCGTAGCCGGCTCGCAGCATCGCCGGCAAAGCCAGCAGGCCCATCAGCGTGACAACCGCGCCGACAATGCCGGTGGCGGTCGCGAACATCGCGCAGGTGATCAGCGTCGCTACCGCCAGCGCGCCCGGCACGTTCTTCATCGACAGTTGCAGCGAGTAGAACAGACGGTCGAGAATGTTTGCGCGCTCGACCAGATAGCCCATGAACAGGAACAGCGGAACCGCGACCAGCACGTCGCTGGACGTGACCTCGAACGTCTTCTGCACCAGAAGCGTGAAGATACGATTCTCGAAGAAATCCTGGCCGGCCGTGTAGTAGGCATAGTAGCCGAACGAGACGCCCATCGCCATCAGCGTGAAGGCGATCGGGAAGCCGAGCATGATGATGAAGATGAACAGGCCCAGCATCAGCATGCCGAGTTGTGGATCGGTCATGCGCCTGCTCCCTTCTCGCCCTGCTGCGCAGCCGCCGCCTGCTGATGTTCGCGGATGACGAGGCTCTCGGTCTCCTCCACGTCGTGCAGGCGTTGCGGCCATCGGCCGGTGCGGATGCACAGCACGCAGCGGATGATTTCGGCCACCCCTTGCAGAAACAGAAGGACACCGGTGGCCGGGATCAGCGCCTTCAGCGGAAACACCGGCACGCCGGCCGGACTGAAGATGCTGACTTCGCGGAAGCGCACCGACATATCGGCATAGTTCCAGCCCGAATACATCAACGCCGCGATCGCCGGCAGGAAGAACAAGATGTAGAGAACGAGGTCCATCGTCGCCTGGGTGCGCGGCGACCAGAGTCGGTAGACCACGTCGGCGCGCACATGGCCGTTGCGCGAGAGCGTATAGGCGCCGGCCATCAGGAACATCGCCCCGTAGGTGATGTAGCTGATGTCGAAAGCCCATGTGGTCGGTGCACGCAGCACGTAGCGCACGAACACCTCGTAGCTGACACCCAGCGTCAGGACGAGAATCAGCCAGGCGAACGCCTTACCGACCCAGGTGCTGAGCTCATCAATGAAGAAAAGAAATTTTTTCATGCGAACTGAACTCGCCGCGAGTCGCACATGCGGATGTCCCCCACCATTTCTTGTCGTTGGGCGGCGCATTAATTGCGCCGCCCAACATTCATACATCGTCAGCGATGCGTAGCGAAAGCCGTCAGAGCTTGATCACGCCCGGGAAGTGATGCTCGAAGGCGCCGCGGTAGTCCGTGTCGTTGTACGTGTTGTAGTAAACCACGCGGCGCACCCATGCCTTCTGCGAGTCCATCACCTTCTTCATGAACGGATCCGAACCAAGCTGGGCGATGATGCCGTCCCATGCCTTGATCTGTGCATCGAACACCGATTTCGGCGTCCGCTGAACGTTGACCTTGTCCTTGCTGATCAGTTCCTGCAGGTCCTTGGAGTAATAGTCCATCGCCTTCCATTCGTTGGCGGAGGACACGGCCTCGGCTGCATATTGCAGAATGGCCTTGTGCTCGGCGGGCAGCGCGTTGAACTTGGTCTTGTTGAACATGATCTCGAAGTATTCCGTCGCCTGATGGTGGCTGCCCATCATGTAGTTCTTGGCGACGTCCTGCGCGCCGAAGCGCCGGTCCGAGGTCGGATTGTTGAACTCGAAGCCATCGATCACGCCGCGCTCCATGGCCGGAACGATTTCGCCGCCCGGAAGCTGAGCGACAGAGGCGCCCATCGCCTGGAACAGGTCGGCGGCCAGACCCACCGTGCGGTACTTGAGCCCCTTCAGGTCTGCATCGCTGGTGATGGGCTTCTTGAACCAGCCGAGCGGCTGGGTTGGCATCGGCATGGCGAAGAAGCTCTTGATGTTGACCTTCATGATCTGGGTCTGGAGTTCTTCGAAGAGCTCCTTGCCGCCGCCATTATAGATCCAGCCGAGACCTTCATTGGCGTTGAAGCCAAACACGGGTCCTGTGCCGAACAGCGACGCGGCCTTGTGCTTGCCGTACCAGTAGACCGGCACCGTGTGCGCTGCGTCGATCTGACCGCCATGCACGCCGTCGAACACCTGGAACGGATGCACGACCGAGCCGCCGACCAGATAGTCGATGCGCAGCCGGCCGCCGGCCATTTCGTTGACGCGCTTCACATAGTCTTCGGCCATTTCGTTGAAGACGTCGGCCTTGCCCCACGAGCCCTGCATCTTGAGGGTCGCTGTCTGCGCCCGGCTGACCTGCGGCATCGCAATTACCGCACCGCCGGCGGCCGCGGCCGTCAGAAAGCGGCGGCGCGTCGTTTTTGTATCGCTACGCTTGCTCATGAGTTCCTCCCGGTTGAAAGATCGTCCGCTGTTGGCGCGGGCTTGTTTTGTCTTGATGCCAAGTCAAAGGCTTGCGCGGCGCTTTGGCAAGCGGGAAGTGCGTTCGCTCATGGTGAATCGCGCATGCGGTAAGGCAGCGTGTTGTTTCGCAGGCGCGAAACAGACCCTACCGTATCCGCTCGGCGGAGCGAAAGAGCACCGAAGTCTTGCACTTTAGTCGCAGGAAAATTGGTCGCGCGAATTCGGCAAGCGGTCTGAATCAGATTGGCTGGCTTATTCCCGCGACATTCTGCGCCTAATAGCCGCGCCGCGTCATGCGTTTAACGGATCAGGTCAGGTGCTGCTGCCTGCCGCCGTCGCGACCACCGGCAAGACCTCGTTTGCGGCGCGGTCGGGGGTATCTTCCTTCCAGCGGACCGAGCCGAACGGCCGCTCCAGCATGCGGCGGACGCGAATCGGTTCGGGCCCGAGATGAAAGTCGATCGCGCGCTGGTGCAGGGCACGCTCGGACTGGGTCGGGCGATTGCGCTGGCGCAGATAGTCCAGCCAGGTCGGACAGTGGTAGCGCTCGGTCCACAATTCGGGGTCGGCGATGTCGCGCGCGATCGACCAGCCATAGGCGCCGTTGCGCTGCCGGCTGAGCTGCACTTCCTGCATCATGTGGAAGGCGCGCGCACTGTCCTGCGCGACGCGATACTCGATCTCGACCACCAGCGGCCCGCTGCGCCCGGTGAGCGACAGTTTCACTTCAGGATCGGCCAGCGCTTCGGCGGGCGGCTCATAGCGCGCGCCGACCGGCGGCATGCGCAACCAGATTCCGAGCAGCGGGGAAAGCAACATCAATCCGGCGGAGACCAATAGCGCCACCTCGACGCCGTACATATCGGTGAGATGACCCCAGCCCCAGCTTCCGATCGCAATGCCGCCGGCAATTGCGGCCTGGAATGCCGCCAGCGAGCGGCCGGCGACCCAGCGCGGCGCCGAGAGCTGCACGCCGATGTTGAACAAGGCGACCGCCAGCATCCACACCGCTCCCGCGATCACCAGGGCAATCGCCGTCAGGATGGGGCTGGTGCTCAGGGCGACCGCGGCGATCGCGCCGGCCAGCGATATCGTGCAGGCGCGCACCGCGGCCTCGCCGCTCATGCGGCGGCGCACCTCGCCGATATTCAGCGCGCCGAACACTGCGCCCATGCCGAAAGCCCCGAGCATGATGCCGTAGGTTTGTGCGCCGCCATGCAGGAGGTCGCGGGCGACCAGCGGCATCAGCGCCGAAACCGAGCCGCCGATCACGCCGGTGACCAATGTCCTGATCAGGACGATTCGGATCGACGGCGAGTTTGCGATGTAACGCACACCCGAGACGATAGCGCGGTTGAGACGTTCGCGCGGCAGGCGCGACGGTTCGTGGCTGCGGTTCCAGAGAAACAGCACCACCATTAGTGGCAGATACAGCACCGCATTGACGGCGAACGCCGCCACCGCGCCTGATGTGGCGACCACAATGCCGCCGATCGCCGGGCCGAAGCTGCGCGCGATGTTGTAGCTGATACCGTTGAGCGCGACCGCCGCCGGCAGCGTTTCCGCCGGCACCTGCTCGCTGACCGAGGCCTGCCAGGCCGGCCCGAACAGCGCCATGCCGCTGCCGACCACGAAGCACAGCGCCAGCAGGATATTCGGCGTCACGAGGCCGAGCCACGCCAGCACCGTCAGCGTGGTCGCGCCGACAAGCGCGATGCCGAGCGAGACCAGGGCGACGATCCGCCGGTCGTGCATGTCGGCGATGGCGCCGGCCGGCATCGCGATCAGCATGATCGGCAGCATCAGCGCGGTCTGCACCAGCGCGACCTTGTCGGCGGAAGAGGTCATCTGCGTCATCGCCCAGGCCGCACCGACGCCCTGGATCAATATCCCGAGATTTGAGACGAGGCTGGCGAGCCAGATACGCCGGAACACGGCATGCCGCAGCGGTGCGAAGATACTATCGGAACGCTTCGGCGGTTCGGTCATATCCCGTTCCGGTTGGGCTGCTATGAGGGGCGACGATTCCTGCGGGCCCTCACAGATGCCTGCGAAAACCTTGCTCTGTCCAGTAGTTAGGTCGCTCTGAGAATGGCTAGAGCACAGCTAAGGTAATGATAATGACGATAGGAACTAAAATGGGCCTGACGCGGCGCGCGATGCTCTGGGGTACCGGCGTGCTACCTTTGCTAGCCGGCAATCTTGCCAGCAATCTCAGCTCCTCCGCAATGGCGCAGACCGCGTCAACGCCATCCGTCGCGGCCGACATTCCGCCGGTCCTGTTCGTGCATGGCAATGGCGATCACGCAGCGCTCTGGATCACCACATTGTGGCGCATGGAATCGAACGGCGTGCCACGCGAGCGGATGCTGGCGATCAATTTCACCGATCCCCTGGCGCGCACCGACGACAGGGTCGAACAACCGAATCGCTCCTCGACCGAAGACCAGCGCCGCGAGCTCGGCGAGGCCGTCAAGGAATTGCAGCGCCGCACCGGTGTGTCTCGCATCGCACTGGTCGGCAGTTCGCGCGGCGGCAATTCGATCCGCAATTACATCAAGAATGGCGGCGGGGCCGATATCAGTCACGCGGTGCTGTGCGGCGTTCCCAACCACGGCATCTATGAATGGGACGAGGGACTCGGCGGCGAGTTCAACGGCCGCGGCCCGTTCCTGCGCGGCCTGAACGAGGGCGAGAGCGAGGTGACGCCGGGCACGGCGTTCCTCACCTTGCGCAGCGACGGCATCGATAAATTTGCGCAACCCGATGGGCGCTTCGTCGGCAAGCCGGGCACGCCGACCGGCGTGACATCCGATGGGCCTGCGCTGAAGGGCGCGACCAATCTCGTGCTCGGTGCGCTCGATCATCGCGAGGTCGCGTTTCATCCGCGCGCGTTTCGCGAGATCTACAAATTCATTGCGGGCCAGGAGCCGTCACGCATCGCGATCGTGCCGGAAGCGGAAGTCAAACTGAGCGGGCTCGTGACGGGCACGCCGGGCGGCGTGGTCACCAACCGCCCGGTATCCGGCGCGACGGTTGAAATCTATCGCGTCTCCGCCGACACCGGCGAACGCATCGGTGGGCCGATCCATTCTTCGCAAACCGGCGCCGACGGCCGCTGGGGCCCGGCGCTGGTCGAGCCGGCCTGGTATCTCGAGATCGTGCTGGCATCGGCCGGCTCTCCCACGACGCATCTGTATCGTTCGCCGTTCCCGCGCTCCTCCGACGTCGTGCATCTGCGCGCCGCGCGCCCGCTCGGGCCGGCCGATGCCGGTGCCGGCGCGGTGGTCCTGATGTCGCGCCCAAGGGGCTATTTCGGCCTGCCGCGGGATGTGGTGCTGATCGACGGCAAGGAGCCTAGGGACGTGAAATCCGGCGTGCCGACCGATTCGGTCACGACCTTGCGGCTTCCGGCGGAGGAGATTGGCCGCCCGGTGGTAAGCATTTTCAATACAGAGCGAATCGTGGCGCCGGCCTGGCCCGCCTCGGAAAACCGCATTGCGATTGCCGAACTGACTTACTAGCTAGTCTGGATCGATGCGCCCTTATGGCGCCCGGATCGAAAGACATAGTCTTGGCAGTAGCCCGCGTGAGCGCAGCGATATGCGGGGCTTTGGCAGGATCCCGGATATCGCTGCGCTCATCCGGGCTACGAAAGTGGCACCCATGACCATAGCCGAAGCCTACGACATGCCGGCCGCGCGCGCGCCGCTGGTGCCGCCAAGCCCACCTCGGGCCCCCGACGACATGACGGTGTTCGGGCGGATGAAGGCGATCCGCATTAGTCCGATCGGTAGCTGGGGCCAGCGTGCCTATGAGGAAGATATCGTCCAGAGCCGCTTCCTCGGGCGCAACACTTTCATCCTCAACACGCCTGACGCGATCAAGCACGTGCTGGTCGACAATTACGAAAACTATACAAGGACGCCGGTCGGCATCCGCGTGCTGCGTCCGATTCTCGGCCAAGGCCTGCTGATTGCCGAAGGACGCGCGTGGAAACACCAGCGCCGAACGCTGGCGCCGGCCTTCACGCCGCGCGCGGTCTCGACGCTCGTTCCGCACATGTTGGCGGCGACCGACGAGACGGTCGCCAAGCTCAGGGCGGCCAGCAACGCGCCCGTCGACCTGCGCGAGGCGATGCAGCGGATGACGCTGGAAATCGCCGGCCGCACCATGTTCTCGTTCGGAATGGATCGGCACGGCGCCGCGTTGCGCGACTTCGTGATGGAGTATGGCGAGCGGCTGGCGCATCCGCATTTTCTCGATCTGCTGCTGCCGCTCGGCTGGCCGAGCCCGCAGGATCTCTCCCGCGCCCGTTTTCGCAAGCGCTGGACGGCGTTCGTCGGCATGCTGATGGCCGAGCGCCGCGCCGCCGGCAAGAACGAGGGCGCACCGGCGCGCGACCTGTTCGACCTGATGGGTGAGGCGCGCGATCCGGAAACCGGTGAGGCCTTCACCGACGATCAGCTCGGCGATCAGATCGCGACGATGATTCTCGCCGGCCACGAGACGACGGCCACGGCGCTGTTCTGGGCGCTGTACCTTCTGGCGCTTGATCCTGCGATCCAGCAGGACGTCGCGACGGAGGTGGAGGGTGCAACCGTAGACGGCACGCTCGATATCGAGCGGCTGAAATTCACCCGCGCGGTGATCGATGAAACCATGCGGCTCTATCCGCCGGCGTTCCTGATCGCGCGTGCGGCAGGCGCCCCGGACACGATTGCGGGTCTGCCGGTCAAGAAGAAGGACATCATCCTGATCGCGCCGTGGCTGTTGCATCGGCACGAAAAGCTCTGGCGCGATCCGAACGCGTTCATCCCGTCCCGTTTCATGACCGGCACGCCGCCCGATCGCTTCGCCTATCTGCCGTTCGGTGTCGGCGCGCGCGTCTGCATCGGCGCGCATTTCGCGCTGGTCGAAGCAACGCTGGCGCTGGCGAAGATGATCGGCGCGTTTCATGTCGGCCTGGTCGACAAGGAGCCGGTGATGCCGATCGGCGTGGTAACGACGCAGCCCGACCGTTCGCCGATGTTTGCCATCACGCCCCGGTAGTATTTTTTTGATCAGCCTGGCTTGCCCGTTAGCGCGAAGAAAACGCGTCAAACAAGGAAGAGCACCTTGCGAAGCGGGCTTGGGAACGTCATCTAGGTCATCACCATGAGCGATACCCAGGCCCAGTTCTCTGTTCTGCGGCAGACCGCTGATCTAGCGGTGGTCGACGCCATCTCGCAATTGATCGCAAAGGGCGAGGATCGGGATCTCAACCGGATCAACCTGCTGGATTTTGCCGCAAGGTACGGGCTTGACGAGGAAAAGGTCATCTCGGCCTTTCTGCATTCGGCGCGGCTCGGGCTGTTCGATCTCAGCTGGAATGTCCTGTGCCCCGGCTGTGGTGGCGTGCTCGGTGCGCACAACACCCTGAAATCGCTTCGGCACGACGACTACAATTGCGCGTTATGCGCTCAGGGCTATGAGGCATCCGTCGACGACCGCGTGGAGGTTTCCTTCACCGTCAGTCCCCGCGTCAGGCGTATCGCGGCGCATGATCCCAATACGTTGCCGATCTGGGAATATAACCGCCAGATGTTCTGGAGCTCGGGGATGGACCTGAGCGAGGAATCGATCACGCGGCTGGTCGACGAGGTTTCGCTCGAGGCCATCGAGCTGCCGGCGGGCGAAAAGGCGGTGCTGTCGCTGCAGTTGCCCAATCAGTTCGTGATCGTGTTCGAGCCGGTAACGCATTCGGCGCATTTTCTGGATATCCAGGGCGAGCCGACCCGCGAGCGCCAGCAGTTTTCCATCGTCTTCAACAAGCTGCACGCGCCGACCGGCACGACCGTGATGCGTCCCGGGCCGCTGCGGCTATCTCTCGAAAACCAGACCGACCACCGGGTGCTGCCCGCGGTCTGGATCGCCAACGATACGCTCCACGAGCTGCTCGGCAAGCGCAAGCCGATCCTGACCGCCAAGCGGATGCTGTCCAACCAGACTTTTCGCGACGTCTTCAAGGCGGATAACCTCAATGTCGATCAACGCCTCAAGATCACCTCGCTGACGTTCCTGTTCACCGATCTGAAAGGCTCCACCGCGCTTTATGAAAGGGTCGGCGATCTCGCCGCATTCGATCTGGTGCGCGCGCATTTCCATGCGCTGCTCGAAATCATCGCGTCCGAGAAGGGCGCGGTCGTGAAGACGATCGGCGACGCCGTGATGGCGACCTTCATCCGGCCGGAACATGCGATCGTTGCCGGATTGCGCATGCGTGCGGCGATGGCTGAGCTCAATGCCGCGCGCAGCAGGGAGGATCTGATCGTCAAGATCGGTATCCACGAAGGCCCGTGCCTTGCGGTGATGCTCAACGAGCGGCAGGATTATTTCGGCCAGACCGTCAACATCGCATCGCGTGTGCAGAGCCTGTCGACCTCGCAAGAGATCCACATCACCGGACCTGTGATCGAATCGCCGGCGGTCGCTACGATCCTTCAGAAGCAGGCGATCAGGCCGATCCAGAAGGAAGCCGCGCTGCGCGGCATCGCCGACAAGATCGTGGTGTACGAGATACCGTGATCGCTACTCGATCACGATCTCGCCGGTCATGCCGAGTTCGGCGTGGGTCTTGCCGTCGCTGGTCTTGATGTCGCAGCGCAGGTCGCTGGCACGGCCCGCCGCGATCGGCACCAGCCACCATTCGGCGGATTGTCCCGGATAGACCTCGATCTCGCGGATCGCGCCCTTGAATTCGGCGAGCGTCACGGCCTTGCCGTTTTGCTGCTGCGTCACCTGCACCTTGCGCGTGAACACCATCTGCGAGAACGCATGCGAGGTGAAGTAATGCGGATCGCTGCTCGTGTTGCGCAGGATCAGCTTGTAGAGCTTGCCGGTTTCAAACTTCAGTTGCTTCGGCCCGAATTCGTGTTTGCCGGGCGAGCCGAGATCGACCGTCACCTCGATCGGCGTCTGCCTCGACAGGTCGCCCGCCGCCAGCGCAGCTCCCGAAGCTACTCCCAACACGACGGCAGCACCCAGTGCGAAGCGGAAGGTGGTCATGTTCGTTTCCTTTGAAAAATCGCTTGCTGGAACAATGGGTTCACCATTAATGCAAATGCGAATGATTTGCAATTGGATATCGACCTCGCTGCCTGCGGCGAATCGCGCAACCAGCCTCTGGCCGGCCGCGTCCTCCGAAGGAGGCTAGGTTTCGCGCGTTGAACCGACGCCTCCGGGCTCCGACCCAACAGGAAGCGAAGGCTCGGCAGACCGCTACGACCGTTGCGGGCGCTGCCCGATGTTCGCAGATGTTTCAGTCAACGTGACGTCGATTTAATCTGCCTGCACCGTGAGGCAGGCATCGCATGGATTGCGGAGGCCAAATCTTCGACCCATATTCGCTGAACAGCTTCCACGATTCTTGCAGGTAGATTGATGCTCGACGGACTGCGCCAATTCATTGCCGACATCGTTGCGCCCAGTGCGGATTCGGATCTCGCGTTCGACGACACCGGGTATCGCCTGGCGGCGACCGCGCTGCTGGTTCACGTCGCCTCGCTCGATGGCGAGCCGACCGCGTCTGAGAAGCGCAAACTACACAGCCTGATCGAGAGCCGCTTCAAGCTAGATCCCGGCAAGGCAGATCAATTGATCGCGCAGGCGACCCGGGCCGAAGGCGAGGCAGTCGATCTCTATCGTTTCACCAGCGTCATCATGCGTTCGGTCAACGAGGAAGGCCGGCTCCGCATCATCGAGATGATGTGGGAAGTGGTATACGCCGACGGCCAGGTCAGCGAGTTCGAGGATAATGTCGTCTGGCGCGCGGCTGATCTGCTCGGTATTTCATCGCGCGACCGGATCGATCTCAAGCACAAGGTGGCGGAGCAGCGGCAACAGGCCTCTTCCGTGGGCACGCCGAAAGCCGAAGACGCGGCGATGTGACAATGAGCTGCGCAGCCGCGCATCATTGCAGATGACGAAATTTTAATGTGCTGTGCAATCGGCTACGATAACGCGCGATAAGCCTGAAAATATAGAGACTTCAGCGCGTGGCGCACGCGGGTCCGCATGGCGCCATGTTCAGGGGATGGCTTGCGCCACACCGCGCGCCTATGCTCTCGTTCCCGTGCTGACGGCATAACCTTGAATTGATTTTTAAGAGCATTCAATCGTGACCGAGCGTGTGACGCTGATTACCGGTGCATCGGCGGGCATAGGCACCGAGCTGGCGCGCGTTTTTGCATCGAAGGGTCATCGCGTGGCGCTGGTGGCGCGGCGCGCCGATCGCCTGGAAGCGCTGGCCAGCGAAATCAAGACGGCGGGCGGCGCGGCGCCGATCGTCATTCCCTGTGACCTTGCGCAACCCGACTGCGGCGACAGGATTGCCGAGGCCTTGACCGCCTCCGGCGTAGAGGTCGAATACATCGTCAACAATGCCGGATTCGGCGTGTTCGGCAGAGCGATCCAGCGCGATCGCTCCAATCAGCTGGAGATAATCGCTGTCAACATCCGCGCGCTGACCGATCTGTCACTGCGGTTTTCCGATCACCTGATCCGCAATCGCGGCGGCCTTCTCAATGTCGGCTCGATCGCGGGCTTTCTGCCGGGCCCGGGAATGGCGGTCTATTACGCGTCCAAGGCCTATGTGCTGTCGTTCACCGAAGCCATGCGCGCAGAACTGGCACCACATGGCGTGCGCGTGACGGTGTTGTGTCCCGGTCCCGTGCCGTCGGAATTTCAGGCGCGCGCCGGATTTAGACCCGGTTTTGATTCAGCGATCCTCAACGTTTCGCCGGCCGATGTCGCGCGGCAGGCCTACAGCGGATTGATGGCGAATAAGCGGGCAGTGTTGCCTGGTTTGGGCATCAAGATCGTGCCGTTCCTGCTCCGGCTGTTTCCGCGCTCCTTTATCCTCGGAGCGGTTGGCCGCTTCCAGCTCCGCCAGCGCTAAAAAATCCCGGGTTTTTGCGGGGCCAAAGCCTGTTCGCACCGCGGTCGGACGCGCTGACCGCATCTGGCCCGCGGTTTGCTTACATTTTTGGATGTGTGCGTGAACTCACGCGAAATTAAGAGTCACCTAGGTATGGTTTCGGTGTGAGGTACCTGAGCAACGCTGATGTCGTTCCGGTCGAACAATAATCACGAAAACGTGCTGCCCTTTCCGGGCCGACGCACGGTGGGGGCGACTGACCCCACGCCGCTGCCACCGGTCCTGATCGTTCTCCATCAGGAAACCTCGACGCCGGGCCGCGTCGGCAATGCGCTGCGGGCGCTCGGCCACCCCCTCGACATCAGGCGTCCGCGGTTCGGCGATCCCCTGCCGGAAACACTGGACCGGCATGCCGGCGCGGTCATATTCGGCGGCCCGATGAGCGCCAACGACTCCGACGACTATGTCCGCCGCGAAATCGATTGGATCGAAGTTCCCCTGCGTGAGCAGCGGCCGTTTCTCGGCATCTGCCTCGGCGCGCAGATGCTTGCCAAACAATTAGGCGCGCAGGTCGCGCCGCATCATGAAGGCCGGGTCGAGGTCGGCTACTATCCGATCCGCCCAACGGAGGCCGGACATGCGCTATGCCCGGACTGGCCGGAGCGCGTCTACCACTGGCACGGCGAAGGATTTCAACTGCCTCGCGGCGCAAAACTGCTCGCCGAAGGCGACGACTTTCCGGTGCAGGCGTATCAGCACGATCATGCGTTCGGCTTCCAGTTTCATCCTGATGTGACCTACGCCATGATGCACCGCTGGACCACGCGCGGGTGCGTCCGCATGGATTCGCCGGGTGCGCAGCCGCGTCACCTTCATTTCGAAGGCCGCGCGGCGCACGACGTGATCGAGCGGGCGTGGTTGAAGAATTTCATTGCAGGCTGGATCGGGCGAGCGCCGCGCGCGATCATGCTGGATGCCGCCGAATAGCCGCCACGCGGAATTTTATCCGTGCCTGCGAGCATCTTTCAAAATTCCTGGATGTGATAGAGTCGCTATCTGAAGCCTGCGGATATCAGCGGGCGAAGGGAGGCGACATGACCGGCGACGAGTTTGCATCGCTCCTCAGTGATTTCACGCGATCGGCGGAGTCAGGCGATGGCGCGCGCTTCGCCAACCATTTCACCGAAGGCTCGCGCGCGAAACGTCAATGATAAGAACAACAGGGAGGTCGCGGTGAACTATCAGCATATTCTCTACGAGGTCAGCGACAAGATCGCGACCATCACGCTCAACCGGCCCGACCGCATGAATGCGTGGACCGCGACCATGGAGCGCGACGTGCGCCATGCGATGGAGGCGGCGGCCGGTGATGACAACGTCCGCGTCATCGTGCTCACCGGCGCCGGTCGCGCCTTCTGCGCCGGCGCCGATATGGAAGCCTTGCAGGCCATCGATCCCAGCGAAATCAGGCGCGGCGAGAACACGCCATCGTTCGACATGAACCGGCGGGCGGACTGGCAGACGCGCTATGCTTATTATCCGGCGATCCCAAAGCCCGTGATCGGCATGCTGAACGGCGCCACCGCCGGCATCGGCCTCGTCCATGCGCTCTATTGCGACCTGCGTTTTGCCGCCGACAACACCGTCTTCACCACCTCGTTCGCGCGCCGCGGGCTGATTGCCGAGCACGGCATCAGCTGGATGCTGCCGCGCATCGTCGGCCACGCCAACGCGCTCGATCTCCTGATGTCCGCGCGGCGGGTCTCAAGCGAGGAGGCGCTGCGGATCGGGCTGGTCAACCGGCTCTATCCGCCGGACCAGTTGCGCGAGCAGACCTATGCCTATGCGCGGGATCTGGCCGATTTCGTCTCGCCGAGTGCGATTTCGGTGATCAAGCGGCAGCTCTACGACGTGCCGTTCCAGACGCTCGCCGAGGCCACCATCGAGGCCAACCGCGAAATGCAGATCGCGCTGAAGGGGAGTGATTTCCGCGAGGGTGTGGCGAGTTTTGTGGAGAAGAGGCCGCCGAAGTTTACGGGGAAGTGATTGCTTGCGGGTCCAGCCCGTCGTCGCCCTTCGGGCTATGCCGGGCACCACGCTTCACCCTTCGGGCTCTTGCGTGGCTGTGCCACGCGTAGCCCGAAGGGCGAAGCGTGGTGGAGCCAGGCGGGATCGAACCGCCGACCTCGTCATTGCGAACGACGCGCTCTCCCAGCTGAGCTATGGCCCCGTCGCGACCGCCTCGAAGTGACCCGAAGCGGCCGACAATCGGCGCCATTTACAGTCCGGCCCAAGGCCAAGTCAAGAACGGTGCAAGAAACTTGAAACGGCCGATTTTGGCGTCATTTTGCCGGGAACTTCCCTTGTTTGCGGGGGGATGAACCGATATCTAGCTGATACCCTTCCTCTCGAGCCCCCTCCACATGCGCGCTGTCCTCGATATCATCATCATCGTCCTTGACCTCTACGTCTGGCTCCTGATCGCTTCGGCCATCCTGTCCTGGCTGATTGCCTTCAATGTCGTGAATACGCGCAACCAGTTCGTCGCGGCGGTGGCCGAGTTCCTGTACCGGATCACCGAGCCGGCGCTGGCGCCGATCCGCCGGTTCATGCCCAATCTGGGTGGGCTCGATATCTCGCCGATCATCCTGATCCTGGTCATCATGTTCGTTCAGCGGGTGATCGCCTACTACGTCTATCCCAACGTCGTCTGATCGCGGGCGCCGGCCGCCGATGGATAGCTCATGGATCCCTGGCGCTATTCCACCGAGGGCATCAGTGTCGCGCTGCGGGTGACACCGCGCGGTGGCCGCGACGACATCGACGGCGTTGAAACGCTCGCCAACGGGCGCTCCGTGGTCAAGGTGCGCGTCCGCGCCATCGCCGAAGGTGGCGAGGCTAACCGCGCGGTGACCGAATTACTGGCGAAGGCGCTTGGCGTACCGAAGGCGAAGGTGAAGATTCTGTCAGGCGTCACGTCGCGGCTGAAACAGGTCGCAATCGAAGGCGATCCCAAAATTCTCGGCGAAACGCTTCGGAAGGCGACCGTCGCCAAGGCGGAAAAGACGAAGGATTGAGATGACGGCACGCATTATCGACGGAAAGGTCATTGCGGCGGAGCTTCGCGCCCGCGTCGCGGAAGAGGTAGCAAAGGTCAAGCGCGAGCATCAGCTCACGCCGGGCCTTGCCGTGGTGCTGGTAGGCAACGACCCCGCGAGCGAGGTCTATGTCCGCAGCAAGCACACCCAGACCCAGGCGGCCGGCATGGCCTCGTTCGAGCACAAACTGCCCGCCGATGTGGCGCAGGCCGATCTGCTGGCGCTGATCGCAAAGCTCAACGGCGACCCAGCGGTGCACGGCATTCTCGTGCAATTGCCGCTGCCGAAATCGATCCACACCGAAACGGTCATCAACGCGATCGATCCCGCCAAGGATGTCGACGGCTTGCATCCCAACAATGCCGGCCGGCTGGCCGGCGGCTTTGCCGCGCTGTCGCCATGCACGCCGCTCGGCTGCATCATCCTGACCAAGAGCGTGCATGGCTCGCTGGAAGGCTTGAACGCCATCGTGATCGGCCGCTCCAACCTGGTCGGCCGTCCCCTGGTGCAATTGCTGCTCAACGAGAACGCTACGGTGACGATTGCGCATTCGCGCTCAAAGGATCTGCCGCAACTCTGCGCTCGCGCCGATCTGGTCTATGCCGCCGTAGGCAAGCCAGAGATGGTGCGCGCCGACTGGATCAAGCCGGGCGCCACAGTGATCGACGTCGGCATTAACCGCACGCCGTTACCCGACGGAAAACCCCGGCTGGTCGGCGATGTCGCGTTCAAGGAAGTCGCCGAGGTCGCCGGCGCCATCACGCCGGTGCCCGGCGGCGTCGGGCAAATGACGGTGGCGTGCCTCCTGGTGAATACGCTGCGCGCGGCTTGTGGGATTCACGGGCTGCCGAAGCCTGCGGTGTGAGGCAACGCTCTCTCTACGTCATTGCCTGCGACAAACGCGAAGCGTTTGCGCAAGGGAGCGAAAGCGACGAAGCAATCCATCTCGCCGCGCCAGAAGAATGGATTGCTTCGCTTCGCTCGCAATGACGTCGGAAATAGCTACCCCGCCGCATTCTCGATCAGCCGCCGATAGAACCGGATCATGTCGGCATAGCCCTCGACGGGAAGGCGTTCGTTGGTGCCGTGGAAGCGCTTCAAATCTTCCGAATTGGCGCGTACCGGCGAGAAGCGGAAAATCTTGTCTGTGATATCTGTGTAATGGCGCGAGTCGGTGGCGGCTACCATCAGGCCGGGCGCGACGATCACATCCGGATAGATTTCCCGGATGGTCCGGTTGAGCATCTGGAACGATGGACTTGCGGTCGCCGTCACCGGCGGCGGGTCGGTGTTGCCGGGAAACGGCTTGATGGAAATACGGTCATTGGCGATCGTGTTGCGCACGTGATCGATCACGCTTCCTTGCGTGTCGCCGGGAATCAGGCGGAAGTTGACAGTCGCCTCGGCATTGCCGGGCAGCACATTGTCCTTGTCGCCGGCGTTGAAGATCGTCAGCGCGGTGGTGGTGCGCACCATCGCTTCCGTCGGCCCGCTCTTTTCGAACTCGCGCAGCAATAGCGGCCTGAACAGCCAGAGGTTCGACAGCACCACGCGGTTGAAGCCGGACATCTCGGGCGCCAGCGTGTCGAACATTTCCGCGACCGTAGAGCGGATCTGCATCGGCAGGCGGCGATCTTCCAGCCGCGCCAGCGCTGCGCTCATCATGCCGATCGCGGTGTCGCGGGGCGGCATCGACGAATGGCCGGGCGTCGCCTGCGCGTTCAGCACCAGCGTGGCATAGCCCTTTTCGGCAACGCCGATCAGCGCGGCCGGCTTGTCGAGGCCCTTCATGATGCCTTCGGTGATCAACAGGCCCTCGTCGATCACGAAATCGAGGCGGATGCCGCGCGAGGCGAGCAGCGCCGCGATCGATTTGGCGCCGGCGGTGCCGGCCGTTTCCTCGTCATGGCCGAACGCGAAATAGATCGTGCGCTTGGGGCGGAAGTCGGCCTTGGCCATCGCCTCGGCGGCCTCCAGCATGGAATAGAGGTTGCCCTTATCATCCCAGGAGCCGCGGCCCCAGATGAAGCCGTCCGATATGACGCCGTCAAAGGGCGGCTGTTGCCAGTCCTTCTCGGTGCCGGGCGCCACCGGCACGACATCCTGATGCGCGAGGAATGCGATCGGCTGCGCCCTCGGGTCGGAGCCTGCCCATGTGTAGAGCAGGCTGTAGCGACCGACGATTTCGCGTTTGGCCGCGGCATGAAACGCCGGGAAGCTCTTTTCGATATGCGCGCGCATGCCGCGGAGCGCTTCGGCGTGCTGGTCGGGCTTTTCGTAGCTGGAAATGGTCCGGAAGCGGATCGCTTCGGCCAGGCGCTTGGCGGATGCCTGTGCGTCGACCTCGGCGCGCGGCACGGCGGTTACCTGGAGCTGCCGCGAACCGTGGGTGAAGGTGTTGAACGCCAATACGCCGGCGACGATGATGATAACAGCGATCGCGAGCAGCAGGATGTTGCGGATGATGCGAAGTGCCCGGCGCATGGTGTTGTCCCCCGTCATTGCGAGCGTAGCGAAGCAATCCATGGAGCAACAAGCGGTAAATTGGATTGCTCGTCGCTTTGCTCCCTTGTGCAAACGCTTCGCGTTTGTCGCAGGCAATGACGGTATCCGCGCGACGCCTACTTCTTCTTCGCCCGCTCAATGCCTTCCAGGATCAGCCGGTGGGCATCCTCGGCGCCGCCCCAGCGCAGCACCTTCACCCATTTGCCCTTCTCGAGATCCTTGTAGTGCTCGAAGAAGTGCTGGATCTGCTGCAGCGTGATATCGGGGAGGTCGCTGTAAGTTTTGACCTTGTCGTAGCGCTGGGTCAGCTTCGAAGACGGTACCGCGATGATCTTCTCGTCGCCGCCGGCCTCGTCTTCCATCAACAACACGCCGACGGGGCGCACGCTCATCACGGCGCCCGGCACGATCGCGCGGGTATTGGCGACCAGCACGTCGCAGGGGTCGCCATCGCCGGACAGCGTGTGCGGGATGAAGCCGTAATTTCCTGGGTAGCGCATCGCCGTATAGAGGAAGCGGTCGACCACCAGCGTGCCGGCTTCCTTGTCCATTTCATACTTGATCGGCTCGCCGCCAACCGGCACTTCGATGATGACGTTGACGTCGTGTGGCGGATTTACTCCGATCGGGATGGCGTCAATGCGCATAAGGGGCTCCGCTGGCGTTAAGGGGCACGCCCGGAATCAGGCGCACGTCAGGGTCCGTTTAGACCCGCAGCGGAGCAGGGAAAAGCCTGAAATAGCTTCAGTTGGTCCAGGCGAAAGCGACTTTATCGAGCGACTTGGGCCCGAATTTCTCCGAGGAGCGCGCCACCATCCGGCCGCCGAGCGCACGGTAGAATTCCGTCGCCGTGTCGTTGTCGGACAGCGCCCAGATCACCATGCTCTTCAGCCCGCTTTGCATCAGGTCGCGCCGGGCGGCGGTGAAGAGGCGGCGGCCGAAGCCGAGGCCCTGGAATTCCGGCCGCAGATAGAGCTCGTAGATCTCGCCCTCGAAATGCAGGCTGCGGGCGCGGTTGCGGCCGTAATTGGCGTAGCCCGCGACCTTGTCGCCGAACACCAGCACGCTGACGCGGCTGCCTTTGCGGATCGCGCTGTCCCACCATTGCGGGCCGCGGCGGTTGATGAGTTTTTCGAGCTCGGCGCCGGGAATGATGCCCTGATAGGCGGACCGCCAGGCTTCATCATGGGTAGACGCCACCGCAGCTGCGTCTGCAGCCTTGGCCGGTCGGACCTCGATCAGGGTTGTGCTCATGACCCGATCAAAGCAAGTCAGCGGGCCGGCTTCAAGGTCCATCGTTAATTATCGGTTAACCTGTGGATTTTCTGCATCAGTTTTTCTGTCCTTCTGTATCGAAAGAGGACAACGGTGCTGTCCTTAACGGTATTTGCCGATGAATGTGGGCGAAATGGTTGTCAGAATTACCTGCGGAAACGCCTCCGCGAATTCCGTTCACGGAAAAATGCGCTGGATTTGATTCGCCGGCGGTATTCTGTTGGTGACTTCGCAAATGCGCCCTCCCTCGGCTGTGTCAGGCCCGTTCATGCGTTCGCCAAACGTGCTTTTTGCGCTGGTTCTCGTTGCCGCGCTCGGTATGAGGGCTGCGGCGGCGCAGCCCGCCCTTGGCGGGCAAGGTGCGGAAGGCGAGCCTCACCGGCTGCAGCAATGGCTGGTACCTTCTCCCGATCCCGCCACCGCTGCGCATGCGGTGCTGTTTCGGCCGCCCGGCGAGGGTCCGTTTCCGCTTGCCGTGATCGCCCACGCCTCCACCCAGAACGCGCTGCGACGGGCGCAAATGCCGCAGTCCGAATACCGCGCGCTCGCCGCCTGGCTGGTGGCGCGCGGTTTTGCCGTGTTGATTCCCGAGCGTCCGGGCCATGGCGCGACCGGTGGAAAGTACCTCGAGGATCAGGGCGGCTGCGATGAGGCTGATTACGCCAAGGCGGGACGCGCCACGGCGGATGCGATAGCCGCAGCGGTCGGCTTTGTACGGAAGCAATCCTTCATCCGGCCGGACGGTATCGTGGTGATCGGCCATTCGGCCGGCGCCTGGGGTGCGCTGGCGCTGGCCAGCGAAGAACCGACGAAAATTGCCGCCATCGTCGCGTTCGCGCCGGGGCGCGGCGGGCATGCCAATGATTTTCCCAACCGGGTCTGCGCGCCGCACGCGCTGATGGCCGCGGCGGGCGAATTCGGCAAGGCCGCGCGCGTGAAGGTGACCTGGCTGGTAGCCGCCAATGACAGCTACTTTTCGCCCGCATTCTCGCGCCAACTGGTCGACGCGTTTCGCAACCCCGGCGGCAAGGCCGATTTTCACGTGCTGCCGGCCCATGGCGGCGAGGGGCACTGGCTGGTGGAAACCGAGGGCGGGGTAAAACTCGCTGGACGCGACCTCGATCGCGCCTTGAAGGCACGATCTGCAACCTCGGCAAAGAAGCGGTGACGCTGTATTTCCTCATCAAATATCTGCATGTGGTCGGCGCGATCGTCATTATCGGCACCGGCGCCGGCATCGCGTTCTTCATGCTGATGGCCCATCGCAGCCGGGACGCGGCCTTCATCGCGCGTACGGCTGGGACCGTCGTGATCGCGGACATGCTGTTCACGCTGACGGCGGTGCTGCTGCAGCCGGTGAGCGGTGGCGTGCTGATGTGGTTGTCCTCCACCGCCTGGAGCGAGCGCTGGCTGATGACCTCGCTCGGGCTCTATGCGGTCGCGGGGCTGTTCTGGGTGCCGGTGACCTTCATGCAGATCGAAATGCGCGATCTCGCACGCAAGGCGGCTGAGCAGAACCAGAAGTTGCCACCGCGCTACTTCGCACTTTTCCACCGCTGGTTTCTGTTCGGCATTCCCGGTTTTGGCTCTGTCATGGCTATTCTCTGGCTGATGATCGCCAAACCGCTTTAGGCACATGAACGCCGACATCCGAAAAATCCTCGTGCTCGGCGCCTCCGGTCTGATCGGCCGCTTCGTGACCGACGATCTGCGCGGGCGAGGATTTTCCGTAGTGGGCGTTGCCCGAAGATTAGCCGCTTCTCAGAAGGGCGGCCCACTCGATCTCGAACTGCCTGTCATGTCGATGGAAGCAGCTCAACTGGCGCGGCTGCTGCGCGATCACCGCATCGATGTCGTCGTCAATTGCCTCGGCGTGCTGCAGGACGGCCCCGGCAGCGACACCGCCGCTGTGCATCGCGATTTCATCGCGCGATTGTTGCAGGCGATCCGCGACAGCGACCGTGTGATCCGGTTGGTGCATATCTCGATTCCAGGCACGGGCGATACCGACCGAACCGCCTTCAGCATCACCAAACGCGAGGCCGAGCGGCTGATCGCGGAGTCCGGCGTCGCGTTCACGATCCTGCGGCCGGGCTTCGTGGTGGCGCTTGCGGCCTATGGCGGCAGCGCCATGGTGCGCTCATTGGCGGCGTATCCGCTCGATCTCCCGGCCGCCGAACGGGCCGCGCCATTCCAGCCGGTCGCCATGGAGGACATTGCCGCGACCATCGCCTGGCTTGCGGCGCGTGATCCTGGCGAGGCGAACGCCGTGACATGGGACCTGATGCAGGAGCAGCCGGTCACGCTCGGTGACGTGATCGATCAATTCCGCGAGGTGTTCGGCACCGGCAGATGGTGGCGCATCGTGATGCCGGCGTTCCTGCTCGATCTCGGCGCCAGGCTCGGCGATCTCGCGAACCAGTTCGGCTGGATGCCGCCGATGCGAACCACCGCGATAGCGGAGCTGCGCCGCGGCGTCAGCGGCGACCCCGCCGGCTGGATGGCCGCCACCGGCATCGTGCCGAAGCGCATCGAACAGACGGCCGGAAGGCGCCCGGCGACCATTCAGGACAAATGGTTTGCCCGGCTGTTCCCGATCAAGGCGCTTGTCATCGCAAGCCTCGTGCTGTTCTGGGTCGTCTCGGGCTTCATTGCGCTGGTGATTTCCTATGACGCTGCGGCGGAGATCCTGCGCAGCCACGGCTTCCCGCCGGCGCTCATAGGCCCCATCACCGTCGGCACCAGCCTGATGGATATGAGCATCGGCGTGTTGATTGCGTTCCGCCGCACCGCGGCATTTGGTCTGATCGCGGGCATCGCCGCGTCGCTCGGCTATATGATGGGCGCGGCGATCCTGACGCCGGACCTCTGGATCGAGCCGCTCGGCGCGCTGGTGAAGACCTGCCCCGCCGTCGTGCTGATGCTGGTGGCGCTACTGACATTGGATAATCGATGACCCCAAACCCATGACCCCAAAACCCGTGACCCAATGGCCCGACGATGACGTGATCCTCTATGACGGCGTCTGCGTCTTCTGCTCGCGCTGGGTCCGCTTCGTCGCGACCCGCGACGTCGAGCGAAGATTCCGCTTCACCGCGATCCAGTCGCCCTACGGCACGCGGTTGGCGCAGGCGTTCGGGATAGATCCCGATGACCCCGATACCAATGCCGTCGTGCATGGCGGCGTGGCCTGGTTCAAATCCGATGCCGCGTTGACGGTGCTGAGCTCACTGCCCGGCTGGCAATGGACGCGCGCGTTGTTCGCGGTCCCGAAACCGCTGCGGGATGGCGTCTATGGCCTCGTTGCGCGCAACCGGTACCGGATTTTCGGCAAGTATGAGGAATGCTTCGTGCCGGATGCGGAGATGCGGGCGCGGGTGATGGAGTAGGGCCGCACTAAGCTTCCCGCAAAACTCCTCGGAGCAGGATGAGATTCGGCTGAGCTGTGGCGACGGACGATCTTTGCCCAAGGCTGCGAACCGGCCCATTCTACTTTGCATGGGGTTGTTTTTGCGATTTGTGTCTAGGGGCCGGTGGGGTACCCGGAAGCGCGTTTGCACTGTGTCCGTGATAGGAGATCGTTAATGCTTCGAACTAATAGCGGATCGATCAGACTCCGACCCGACCCCCTCTATTACCCGCGAGCGCAGCAATAACTTCCTCAGCCGCTCTCTCCCCACTATCCCTCGCCCCATGTGCGGTGGAGAAAAATTCCGGCGACGTTGCCTCTCCCGCAAAGAACAGCCGGCCGTCGACCGGCGCCGCCAGCACCTCTCGATCTCCTGCGTGACCCGGCAGCGCGTGCGAATACGAACCTCGCGCAAACGGGTCGTGGGCCCAGCGCGATTCCGCAAGCGGCTTCAGCTTGCGGCGAAAATCATTGCCGAGGATTGAGACGATCTCGTTGATGCTCTCGGCGGCGAGCGCGCCGGGGCCGGCGTCTTCCAGCGACTGCGCAAAACGGCCGCCGAAAAAACCGTCGATGCAGGGTTGGCCGAACGGGCGGATGTGATACGTGCCCATTGCGGTGCGCATGGTGGCGGCGCGCAGATTGCCCTCTTTCGGCAGCGCTTCCGGCTCGTCGAGCGCGAGCGTCACCTTGTCGGCGAGGCCGAGCGGCAGGCCGCGCGCGGCGTCGACCTTTGCCGGCAAGGGCGGATGAAAGCGGATGGCTTCGTCCGCGATCAAACTGGTCGGCACGGTGACGATGACCTTGTCGGCCGTCAGCACGCCCTGCGAGGTCTCGATGCGAACGCGCTTTGCCGAATGATCGATCAGCGTCACCACGCGGTTGAACGCGAGCGGACATGTCGCGCCGTAGGCGGCAATCAGCGCGCCGTAGCCGCGGCGGATGCGCCAGTTGAGGTCGGTATCCTCATAGGCGTCCATGTCGAGAATGGAGACCTGATCGAGCTCGCAGCCGTTGATGTAGGTCGAGATCGCATCGATCATCGGGTTCCAGCGGTTGCCGGGCTCGAGGAACAGGCTGGCGGCAACATCGCGGCCGCTCCGCTCGGCTTCGATCGCAGCCTTCTCGGCGCGATCGTAGAACGCATCGAGAGCGCGCATGTAGTCGTCGCGGTCGTCTTGCGGAAACGCCTTGCCATAGGCGCGCTCGCGCCAGGGCGGCAGCGACTTGTTGATTTCGAAATTCAGTTGCTCGGCAATTTTAACGAAGGAGTTCTGGTCCGCCGAATGCAGCCAGCCGCAGCCGACGTCGAAGGTGACGTCAGGCGAAGCCATGATGGTGTGCGCCCGGCCGCCGACGCGGTCGCGCGCTTCGAGCACGAGGACGGAGAGGCCGGAATTCTTCAACGCATTGGCGGCGCCGAGGCCGGCAGCGCCGGCGCCGATGATGGCGACATCGATTGAGGAGGGGAGGGAGGACATGCCATTGCCTCTAGCATGTTCGCCGCCGCGCCTGAAGCCGCCCCGTGCATAGCCGTCATCACCCGCCTTGTGCGCAATTGCGCACTGGGGCGGGTGACCTAGTATTCCAGAGACGTAAGTGATTGAATCGAGAGGTCGCGGCGTACTGGATGCCCCGCCTTCGCGAGAGCTTTGCATAAGTGGCCGCGAAGACCTTACGCCACCGCTTCCTTGGCCTTTTCCGCGCGCTTGCGGTCGTTGGCGTCCAAAAACTTCTTGCGCAGGCGGATCGACTTCGGGGTCACCTCAACCAGCTCGTCGTCCTCGATATAGGCCAGCGCCTTTTCCAGGGTCATCCGGATCGGCGGCGTCAGGCGCACCGCTTCGTCCTTCGACGTGGTGCGGATGTTGGTGAGCTGCTTGCCCTTGAGCACGTTGATTTCGAGGTCGTTGTCGCGGGTGTGCTCGCCGACGATCATGCCCTTGTAGACCTTCCAGCCCGGCTCGATCATCATCGGGCCGCGATCTTCCAGCTTGAACATCGCATAGGCCACCGCTTCGCCCTGATCGTTGGAGATCAGTACGCCGTTGCGGCGGCCCTGAATGTCGCCCTTGAAGTTGGCGTAGCCGTGGAACAGGCGGTTCATGATGGCGGTGCCGCGGGTGTCGGTGAGCAATTCGCCCTGATAGCCGATCAGGCCGCGGGTCGGTGCGTAGAACACCAGCCGCAGGCGGTTGCCGCCGGACGGGCGCATCTCGATCATCTCGGCCTTGCGCTCGCTCATCTTCTGCACGACGACGCCGGAATGCTCCTCGTCGACGTCGATCACGACTTCCTCGATCGGCTCCTGCCACTGGCCGGTGGCTTCATCCTTCTGCAGCACGACGCGCGGACGCGACACGGAAAGCTCAAAGCCCTCGCGGCGCATGGTCTCGATCAGGATCGCGAGCTGCAATTCGCCGCGGCCCGACACTTCCATGGCATCCTTGTCCGTCGCCTCGACCACGCGCAGCGCGACATTGCCTTCGGCCTCGCGCAGCAGGCGGTCGCGGATCATGCGAGAGGTCACCTTGTCGCCTTCGGTGCCGGCGAGCGGCGAGTTGTTGACGATGAACGACATCGACACTGTCGGCGGATCGATCGGCTGCGCCACCAGCGGCGTCTCGACGGAGGGATCGCAGAAGGTGTCGGCGACGGTGCCCTTGGTGAGGCCCGCAATCGCAACGATGTCGCCGGCGTCGGCTTCATCGAGCGGGGTACGCTCGATGCCGCGGAAGGCGAGGATTTTGGTGATGCGGCCCTGCTCGATGGTCTTGCCGTCGGCGCCGAGCACCTTCACGGCCTGGTTCGGTTTGATCGAGCCGGAAGTGATGCGGCCGGTGATGATGCGGCCGAGATAGGGATTGGCTTCGAGGATGGTGCCGATCATCCGGAACGGGCCTTCCTCGACGGTCGGCGGCGCGACGTGGCGCACGATCAGGTCGAACAGCGGCTGCATGCCGGCTTCTGGCGAACCGTCCGGGCTGTCGGCCATCCAGCCCTGCTTGGCCGACCCGTAGAGAATCGGAAAATCGAGCTGCTCCTCGCTGGCGTCGAGCGCCGCGAACAGGTCGAACACTTCGTTGATGACTTCGGTCGGGCGGGCGTCGGGACGGTCGACCTTGTTGATGACGACGATCGGCTTCAGCCCGACCTTGAGCGCTTTGGAGACCACGAATTTGGTTTGCGGCAGCGGACCTTCGGCCGCGTCGACCAGCACCAGCGCGCCATCCACCATGTTCAGGATGCGCTCGACCTCGCCGCCGAAATCGGCGTGGCCGGGGGTGTCGACGATGTTGATGCGCGTGTCCTTCCACTGCACCGAGGCGGCCTTGGCCAGAATGGTGATGCCGCGCTCGCGCTCCAGGTCGTTGGAGTCCATCGCGCGCTCGGTCACCTTCTGGTTCTCGCGATAGGTGCCGGATTGCTGCAGCAGGCGGTCGACGAGGGTGGTCTTGCCGTGGTCGACGTGGGCGATGATGGCGACGTTACGAAGGTTCATGGCTCTTCTTCTGGTCGTGCATGGTGGATGCGCGATCTCACCGGAAAACCGGGACCCACTTTTCCGGATCGCGCTTCTAAAACCTGGAATACTGGCGCGTGATGACGCTTCTTCGAATCGTCATCCCGATCCATCTTTTTGTTTGAGCATGATCTCCGGGCAAACGCGTACCGCGTTTGTCCCGAGGGAAAACCGGTACCCACTTTTCCGGATCATGCTCCGGGGGCGCTTTCCCCCCAAAAAGGAAGCCCGGCCAAAAAGACCGGGCACACCTAACGCGTTGCGGCGCAATATATTCAGAAAACGCCAAAAAACAATGGTTTGTTTGGCATTTGGTTAGCCGATTTTGGGCGTGACGCCGGCCCTAATTGCCTTTTTCGGGGTCGGGATAGACCCCCCGCAAGACCTCCTCGAAATGGGCCTTGACCGCCTCATTGCACTGGCAGGACCGGTTTCGCATGGCCTCCGGGTTACGGACCAGGATCGAGCCGCGCCGGGTCTCCAGCGTGCCTTCTGCCTTGAAGGTCTGGATGACCCGGCTGGTATAGGAGCGGCCGACCCCGAGCAGGGTCGCCAATTGCTCATGCGTCAGCGGCACGACCTCGTCGCCGTCGGCGCGTTCCATCGCCGAAATGATCCATTTCGCCGTGCGTTGCTCGATCGAATGGATGGCGTTGCAGGCGGTTGACTGGAAGATCTGAGCCAGCATGCAGTCGGCGTAACGTGCGAAAATGTTGCTCAGCGTACGTGATTTCGATTTCGCCGCGTCGAGCTTGCCGACCGGCAGCCGCACGAAGGGACCTGCGAATTTGACGGTGATGCGGGTATAGGCGGGAAGAAAGCCTTGACTGACGATGCCGCCGACGGCGCCTTCGCGGCCGATCAGGATGGTCTCGACATCGCGGCCGTCCTCGTTGGTCACCATGTAGGACACGAGGCTGGGACCGCAGGGGAAGTGCACGGTCTCGACGTGGTCGCCGGGGCTGTAGAGCAGATCGTTCGGAGCTGCGTCGGCCGGCATGAGGTGCCGTTCGATCAACGCAAAATCGGCGTCGTTCAGGCGGCGCAGCAGATTGTTGAACGGCCGCTCGCGAGCCGTATCTTCCTGTCGCAAAATCATTGAAGGTTCCTGCTCCTCGCCGGAGCACAATAATCGATCCAATACCGGTTTATGTGTTCACTAGTGAACAGACGGTAGAACTTACATGTGGTGGTTTCAGTTCCGGAACCGGGATGCGCTTTTTACGGGTGTCGGCTGGCCTTGCGCCTTCCGGGGCTTCGGCCCGGCCTCTGATCAAATGCTGAACCCTTGAACTGGCGAGAAACATGGACCCCGCCTCCTCCGACGGCATGCCCAACGATGTGCTGGTCGTCGAAGACGATCCAATCATTGCCCTCGATTTCGAAGACACGATTTTGGGGTTTGGCGTGAAGACGGTGCGGACCGCCGCGAACGTGGCCAAAGCGCTCGATATGATCGCTGACCGGCCGCCGGAATTCGCGCTGCTCGACGTCGGGCTCATCCGCGAGAAGAGTTTTGCCGTCGCCGAACGGCTGGAGGCGCTCAAGATTCCGTTTGCCTTCGTCACCGGCTATGGCGCCGACGCCCGGCTTCCGGCTGCATTCGCGACGAAGCTGCGGCTGCCCAAGCCCTATTCGACCGATGCGCTGCGGGCGCTGCTGAAGAACGGCGGCATCAGGCCTTGAGCGGTTGCGCCCGTCGCAACAGCTACACGGGTTTGCGATCGAGCGTTGTCGACCACAGCGCCACGTCGGCGCGGTCGCGCAAGGTCACCGTCATCAGGGAGTACTGGATGCCCCGCCTTCGCGGGGCATGACGGTCGAGATTTGCCTCCACTCCTCAACTACATTTTTATCCGTCTCGACACCCACCGCCTTCGTCGCCAGCGCGGCGAACCTCTCCCGCTCCACCAACTGCGACAGCGCCCATACCGCCGCGCCGCGAACCAGCGGGCTCGCATCATCCAGCAAACGTTCGGCCTCCGCCGCCAGCGACGCATCGTCGGCGTTGCCGATCGCGATCAGCACGTTGCGGATGAAGCGGTCGCGGCCGATACGCTTGACCGGCGATTTGGTGAACAGCGCGCGAAACGCCGCGTCGTCGAGCCGCGCCAGCTCTGCCAGCGACGGCGCACGCAGTTCCGCGCGCGCGGCCAGTTTGGCCTCGCGGCCCTCTTGCGCGAACTTATTCCACGGGCACACGGCGAGGCAATCGTCGCAGCCATAGATGCGATTGCCGATGCTCTTGCGGAACTCATGCGGGATCGGTCCCTTGTTCTCGATCGTTAGGTACGAAATGCAGCGGCGCGCATCGAGCTTGTAGGGCGCGGGGAACGCCGCGGTCGGGCAGATCTCCTGGCAGGCATTGCAGGAGCCGCAATGATCGCTGTCGGGCTCGTCGCGCGGCAGGTCGGATGCGGAAAAGATCGCGCCGAGAAACAGCCATGAGCCGAATTCGCGCGAGACGAGGTTGGTGTGCTTGCCCTGCCAGCCGAGCCCCGCGGCCTGCGCCAGCGGCTTCTCCATCACGGCGGCGGTATCGATGAAAACCTTCACCTCTTCGCTTGACGCGGCGACGAGCCACCGCGCCAGCGTCTTCAGTCGCTTCTTGATGACGTCGTGATAGTCGTCGCCCTGCGCGTAGGCGGAGATCGCGCCGCGCGTACGTTGTTCGAGAAGCGCGAGCGGATTTTCATCGGGGCCATAATTGACGCCGAGCATGATGATCGAGCGCACGCCAGGCCACAGCACGCGCGGGTCCATTCGCCGTTCGGGCTGCGCCGCGAGCCAGTCCATATCGCCATGCGCGCCGGCATCGAGAAACTCGCGGAAGTATTTGCCGGCGCTGCCGATCGTGTCGGGACCGGTCACGCCGATGCAGTCGAAACCTAGCGTCTCCGCTTCGCGCTTGAGCGCGGCCTTCAGATCGGCGGCGGAGAGTTTAGCGTCCTTGTTCAGAAGTCGAGGTCCACGTAGGTGCGCGACGCCGGCACGCCCGCCAGCCATTCGCTCAGCAGCGGGCGGAACGACGGGCGGGATTTCACCCGCGCGTACCACGCCTTTGCCGCGTCGTCCTCGCTCCATGGCACGTCGCCCAGATAATCGATCGCCGAAAGATGCGCCGCGGCGGCGAGATCCGCGTAGGTCAGCCGGTCGCCGGCGAGGAAATTCCGCGTCTGCGCCAACCAGCCGATATAGGCCAGATGATAGCGCACATTGACCTTGGCTGCGCGGATCACGTCGGTCGCCGGCGCCCCGCCGCCGTTCTCCTCGCTCATGAAACGCTTGTAGATGCGCTCGGTCACCAGCGGGTTCGACACCTCCTCGAAGAATTTTTCGTTGAACCACGCCATCAGCCGGCGCACCTCGACACGCTCGCCCATCGAGGCCGGCAACAGCCGCCGCTCACCCGCCTCCAGGCCGTGCGTCTCGTCGAGATATTCCGCGATGATCCCAGCGCCCGGAATCGGCGGAAAGCCGTCAGCCATCAACACCGGCGTGGTGGCCGCGGGATTGAGCGCGAGAAACCCTTCGCGCCGTTCCCAGGCCCGTTCTTCCACCAGGCGCAGGTCAAGGCCGTGTTCGCCCAGCGCCAGGCGAATGAAGCGCGAATGCGGACAGAACGGGTGATGATAGAGCGTGTACATGAAATCCCTAAGTAAACTCGCGGCGCTGGAGGAACCCTAGGGGCCGTCAAGCCGCGTCATGCGAATCGGACACTAGCCAAGCAAACGCGCGAGACAATGGTGTTTTGCCGTTTTTTTGCGATTGCGGCACGGGATCGAATAGGCGAGAAGGGCCCGGCTTTTCCAGTCAAAACGGACCACAGCATGATGTCTGATGCAGTGAAGGCGGTGATTCTCGGCATCATCGAGGGTATCACGGAATTTCTGCCCGTTTCCTCCACGGGCCATATGCTGCTGGCGCAACGCTTCTTCGGCCTTGGCGAGGGCGCCTTCTGGCAGAGCTTTGTGATCCTGATTCAGCTCGGCGCGATCCTTGCGATCGTCGCGCTGTATTTCGGCAAGCTATGGCGCGTAGCGCTCGGCATGTTCACCAATGCCGACGACCGCCGGTTCGTGATCGGCGTGCTGGTAGCGTTCCTGCCGGCGGTGGTCATCGGCCTGGTTGCCGGCAAGTACATCAAGGAGCTTTTGTTCAATCCGTGGGTGGTGAATTTCACGTTGATCGTCGGCGGCGCGATCCTTTTGTGGGTCGATCAGCTCGATCTCAAGCCGCACCACGACGATGCCACGCGCTATCCGCTGATGATGTATCTGTGGATCGGCATCGCGCAATGCGTGGCGATGATCCCCGGCGTGTCGCGCTCCGGCGCCAGCATCGTGGCGGCGATGCTGCTCGGCGGCGACAAGCGCTCGGCGGCGGAGTTCTCGTTCTTTCTGGCGATCCCGACCATGGTCGGCGCTTTCGCCTATGATTTCTACAAGAACCGCGCCGAGATGACGGTCGATCACATAGGCATTCTAGCGATCGGATTCGTGGTCTCCTTCATCACGGCGATCATCGTGGTGAAGACGTTCCTGACTTACGTCACCCGCCACGGATTCACGCTCTTTGCGTGGTGGCGCGTCGTCATCGGCACGGTCGGCCTGATCGCGCTGGCGCTGGGGAAGTAGGATTCGAAGTCGTAGGGTGGGCAAAGCGAAGCGTGCCCACCATCACGAGCGCGGTGTTGGATGGTGGGCACGGCGCAAGAGCGCCTTTGCCCACCCTACGACTTACGCGCTCTTGCGCTGAAATTGCCCGGCGGCGCGGAAGCGCCAGAGATATTGCGGGGCAATCGCCTCCATCGATTCGGGCGTGATGCCGAGCCCCTCAAGCGTCAGGCCCGCGGCCTTGGCGGCGTCCGACACCACATTGTCCGATTGCAGCATCGCCACCTGGTCCGGCGTCAGCTTGAGCGGCCCCGGCGCAAATTGAAGGAACATCGCCTGCAGCCTCGCCAAGCCCCACGGCAGCGAGAGTAGCATGCGCTTGCGCTCGGTGATCGTGAGAATGACTTCCATGATCTCGCGCATGGTCAGCACTTCCGGTCCGCCGAGCTCGTAAGTCGCGCCCGCCTTGGTCTTACCGTCGACGGCATTGGCTATCGCGGCCGCGACGTCGCCGACATAGGCCGGCTGCATGCGGGTCTCCCCGCCGCCGATCAGCGGCAGGAAGGGCGACATCCGCGCCAGCGCCGCAAAGCGGTTGGTGAATTGATCCTCGGGGCCGAACAGCAGCGACGGCCGCATGATCGTGGCCGAGGGCACGGCCGCCAGCACGGCCTTTTCGCCCGATGCCTTGGCGCGGCCGTAACCCGAAGGCGAGTTCTCGTCGGCGCCGATCGCGGAAATGTGCACCATACGGGCGCCCGTGGCGCCGACGGACTTCGCGATCGTTTCGGCGCCCGTGGCCTGAACCGCCTCGAAGGTCTGCGCGCCGCTCTCGGTCAGGATGCCGACGAGATTAATGGCGACCTGGGAATCGCGCATCGCCGCCTCGACGGAAGCCGGATAACGCAGGTTGGCCTGCACGGCGTGAATCTGGCCAACCCGGCCGAGCGGCTGCAGGTGGCCGGCCAGTTCCGGCCGCCGCACCGCCACCCTGATCCGGTATTCACGCTTGGCCAGCGCCCGGACCACGTTTCGCCCCAGAAACCCCGATCCGCCAAAAACCGTGACGAGCGTTTCCAGGTTCGATGCCATGGTCAATTCCTGCGCGGGTCGAATTCGAGAGATATCGGTTGAATTTAGCGGATTCGCGATACGCCAACACGCGGTCGCTGTACAGCGTATTTGGTTGGCATTGAAGCGATTTGACAAGCGCGTGACCGTTCCTTACTAACCCGCCCGGGCCCAGGTGGCGGAATTGGTAGACGCGCTGGCTTCAGGTGCCAGTGGCTTCACGGCCGTGAAGGTTCGAGTCCTTTCCTGGGCACCATTGCCCTTGCCCATGATTCGCTGAACTGTCGCAGTCGAGCCTTCTGCATCCGCGGGTCGAGCCCGCGCGCGACGCGGAAATCGTCGAGCGCTTCCGAACAGCCGGCCGAGCTTCTCGTGGCCTTGCGCACGCTCGACGTAGAGGCGCGCCTGCATCGGCGCGTTGCGGATCGCGAGCGTGAAATCGTCGAGCGCCTTGCGTGCGCGCCACGCTCGCGAAATATGCCGCCGCGCTAGGGCCGACCATGCGCCGGTCGAGGCGGATCGCCTCATCGAAGTCGACCGCCGCGTGCCATGTAAACCTGGGCGAGGTCGCGGTCATCGAATTGCAAGCCAAGCAGCGGGATTTTCGCGACCAGGACGATCCGCGAGCATGCGCTGATCGCTTCAGGGCCTCCGTCGCCGGCGGTGCAGGCCGCGAAGTGGCGTGCAGGCGGCGAGAGCGAGCAGCAATATGACGTCGCGACCCATAGCCCGACCTCGATGCCCAATTCGCGGAGGATTTGGTCGCTGTGGAGGTGGGCTGGGTTCGTGGTCGCGGGGCCACTATGTGCGGGCGGACTACTTGTTCTTGGCGGTGGTTCCATCAAACGAGATTCAGACGCCAAATTATCTAAATACCGTAGTAAAAACATTGCGTTAATGGTTGATTTATGGTCTGCGCGGGCGCATAATTTCTGCATGGAGCCGCCCATGACCGAGAACATCAAGCTGCCGCGCAAGCTGTCCGAAGAGCAGAAATCGCCGCCTCCACGGCGGCCGAGCCATGCGGACGTCATGGAGAATCTCGACCGCTGGGCCAACAGTCCGGAGCTTCAGCCGCCGAAATCGTCTGAAGAGAAGACGGCCTGAATGGCCCTGCCCTCTCGGCGCAAACCGTAGTTGTGGTAACGCTTCAGTTCGCGCGAAGCATGCGAATGCCTGATTGGCGGGTAAGAATCCCGACGAAGCCGCCAATTCCCGTCCTATAAGCCATGCCCAACCGCTCGCCTCCCGCGGCTCCGGGCGCTAGTGTTCCCGTCGAATCGACCTGAGACACGAGGCTTTCCTTCATGACCATCCGCCTGCATCGCGGCGATCTGCCCGATTTGTCCCGCTACAAGGATTCGGTGGCGATCGATACCGAGACCATGGGGCTCAACCCGCATCGCGACCGGCTGTGCGTGGTGCAGATGTCCAACGGCGACGGCAGCGCCGATGTCATCCAGATTCCCAAGGGCCATACCGACGCGCCGAACCTGAAAGCGCTGCTGGCCAATCCGAACATCACAAAAATCTTTCACTTCGCGCGGTTCGATCTCGCCGCGCTCTACAACACGTTCGGCGTGATGCCGCAGCCGGTCTATTGCACCAAGATCGCCTCGCGGCTGACGCGCACCTATACCGACCGGCATGGCCTGAAGGATCTGGTGCGCGAAGTGCTCAACATCGACCTGTCGAAGCAGCAGCAGTCGAGCGACTGGGGATCAGCGAGCCTCAGCGAAGCGCAGCTCGCTTATGCCGCGTCCGACGTGCTGCATCTGCATGGTTTGCGCGAGCGCCTCGACGCCATGCTCGCGCGCGAAGGCCGCACGCCGCTGGCGCAGGCCTGTTTCGACTTCTTGCCGACCCGGGCCAAGCTCGATCTCGGCGGCTGGGAGGCCGACGACATCTTCGCGCATTCGTGACCGAGGCTATCTGAAGCGGTTCGGCTGCCGCCTCCGCCCCGTTTCGGTCACACTCATCGCGAGTGTCCGGGCTGCATAATCCCACGATTGCGGGTAGAATAACGCTGTCTTGGCGTTCCTAGCGGCCCCTTGGAGCAACGGTGAACTCGGTACAGAACCCAGCCTATGCCACCGGAATGGAGGCCCGCTTTGCCGCGGCGGCCCGCCACAGCCGGATGGTGCGGGTGCTGCGCGTCGCGGTCCCGGCGGCCGTGCTGCTGGCCATGGCGGGTATCGTCGCCATCTCGGTCTTCAACCCGTTCCGCATCACGGGGCTGACGAAGCTGCCCGTCGACATGAGTAATCTTGTGGTGTCAGGCACCAAGATCACCATGGAAACGCCGCACCTCGCGGGTTTCTCTGCCGACCAGCGTCCATACGAATTGTGGGCCAAGGCTGCGATTCAGGATCTGGCCAACCCCGATCACGTCGAGCTGCGGACGCTGCGGGCCAAGGTCATGATGGAGGACAAGAGCACGGTGACGATGGATGCGCGCACGGGATTTTACGACAGCAAGCAGCAGATGCTGGACCTGCGCAAGGACATCTTCCTGCAATCCTCCACCGGCTATGAGGCCCGGATGTCGCAGGCCTATGTCGACATCAACAAGGGAACGGTGACGTCGGACGAGCATGTCGACGTCAAATTGCTGAACGGTACGCTCACCGCCGACAGGCTCAGGATCGTCGACAGCGGCGAGATCGTTCGCTTCGAAGGCAATGTCGTGATGAACCTGATCATGGAAAGCCCTCCGGCGCCCGAGCCCGAGCCCGAACCGTCGCCACCGCCGAGGACGCGGTCCGTCACCGGCAAGTCATCAAACGCGAAATGAAATTTATGATGCAGTTCTTCTCGCGCAGTTTTGCGGCCGCAGCGCTTGCGTTCGCGCTGGTCGCCTCCGGTGACGCCCTGGCGCAAGGCGCCATGTCGGGCGTGCCGAATGCGATGCAGGGCTTTTCGCAAAACCGCGACCAGCCGATTCAGATCGAAGCGGCGTCGCTCGAAATGCGCGACAAGAAGAAGGAGGCGACCTTCGCCGGAAACGTGAAGGTCGTGCAGGGCGACACCACCATGACCTCAAAGTCGCTGGTGGTGTTCTACGATTCCGGCCCGGCGCCGGCGACGCCTGCGCCCGCCGCGCCGAAGGGATCGAAATCCGGGCCGATGCAGTCCGCGACGCCGGGGCCCGGCGGCAGTTCGTCGATCCGCCGGCTCGAAGCCAAGGGCTCCGTCGTGGTCACGCAGAAGGACCAGGTCGTGACGGGCGAGACCGCGATCTTCGACACGCGGGCCAACCTCATCACCATGGTCGGTGGGGTCGTGCTGACCCAGTGCAAGAATGTGCTCCGCGGCGACCGCCTCAAAGTCGACATGACCACCGGCGTGTCGCGGGTCGAATCCGACAGCGGCAAGGTGCAGGGCATGTTCATCCAGGGACAGGATTGCGGGTCGGGATCGGGCGGGTCGAAAGCGGCTCCGGCTCCGGTACAGATACCGTCGCTGATCCCCGGTAAAAAATAATTGTAGATCAATGCCTTAAAGAATATTTATAGCTCGTGCGGTTGAAGCTGATAGCGCGAGCCTGTATTTACTGGGCAGGGCGCACGGCGGGGTGTTTCGCTGGGCAGGGACATCCATTCATTCATGGTTCGCTAGCGAAGCGATTCGCCGGCGGACGCGTCGCGGAATCACCGTGAAAGGCGTAAGCGAAGCGGGATGGTGGATTTATTCGGCATGTTCCGTCGACGCCCCGCGAAACGCGGCGCCCCGGGGTTTGCGCGTTCGCGCGACGACATCACTGCTCTCGGCGATTCCTTTGGCGACATGCTGGCGAGCCCGGTGCGCGATGGGCCGCCGATGGCGCGTTCAGCGTCACTGCCCGGGCTGGACTTGCCGCAGTCGCAGCCCGACGTAGAACCGCCGCGCGAACCGCGTCCCCGTGCGCAAGCCCGTCCCAAGTCCAGCGCCAAGCCCAATGGCGGCGAAGCGCCGCGCCTGATCAAGCGGCCCGGCTTCCTCGCCGTGCACAGCGTGGAAAAGAGTTTCGGCACCCGCCAGGTGGTGCGCGGCGTCAGCATCTATGTCCGCCGCGGCGAGGCGGTCGGCCTGCTCGGCCCGAATGGCGCCGGCAAGACCACGGTGTTCTACATGATCACCGGACTGATCAAGGCCGATCGCGGCGCCATCGAACTCGACGGCCACGACGTGACCAAGCTGCCGATGTATCAGCGCGCACGGCTCGGCATCGGCTACCTGCCGCAGGAAGCCTCGATCTTTCGCGGCCTCACCGTGGAACAGAATATTCGCGCCGTGCTCGAGGTCGTCGAGCCCAGCCGCAAGAAGCGCGAGGCCGAACTCAATTCGCTGCTCGATGAGTTCAACATCACGCGCTTGCGCAAATCGCCGTCGATCGCGCTGTCCGGCGGTGAGCGCCGCCGCGTCGAAATCGCGCGCGCGCTGGCGACGCGCCCGAACTACATGCTGCTCGACGAGCCCTTCGCCGGCATCGATCCGATCGCGGTCGGCGACATTCAGGACCTCGTCCGCCACCTGACCAACCGCGGCATCGGCGTCCTGATCACCGACCACAATGTGCGGGAAACGCTAGGCCTGACCGACCGTGCCTACATCGTCTATGCCGGGCAGATCCTGACCGAGGGCAGTCCGGAAGAAATCGTCAACGATCCGGATGTACGCCGCCTTTACCTTGGCGAGGAATTCCGCCTCTAATCGGATTTTGGCGTTCGTCAAGCCGTGTACAAGGTCGCTGGACTAATATAAGCAAGAATCGGACCAACTTTTAGTGGATCGGTTCTTGCCCTCATGGCGCTGACGCAGAGACTAGAGTTCCGCCAGTCGCAGTCGCTGGTGATGACGCCGCAATTGATGCAGGCGATCAAGTTGCTGCAATTGTCGAATCTCGACCTCTCGGCGTTCGTCGAGGAGGAACTGGAGCGCAATCCGCTGCTGGATCGCGCCAGCGACGGCCCCGAACTCCCGGTCGCGGGCGAGCCGGTTGCCGAACGCGCCGAGTTCTCCGATTCGGGCGATTCAGGCAGCTATGGTGACGAGGGCGGCGATGCCTCCGATATGGGCACCAGCATAGGAAGCGACGCCTTCGAAACCGGTCAGGAGGAGTGGCTGAACCGCGATCTCGGCACCCGTACCGAGATCGAGCAGACGCTGGACACCCCGCTCGACAACGTCTTTTCCGAAGAACCCGCCGAAGCTGCCGCCCGCGTGGCGCAGGACGCGGCGCCGACCGCCTACACCGAATGGGGCGGCGGCGCCTCCAACGACGACGATTACAATCTGGAAGCTTTCGTCGCCGCCGAAGTGACGCTCGGCAGCCACCTCGCCGAGCAGCTCGCGGTGGCGTTCAGCGGGCCGGCACAGCGCATGATCGGACAATATTTGATCGATCTCGTTGACGATGCCGGCTATCTGCCGCCGGATCTTGGGCAGGCCGCCGAACGGCTGGGCGCCTCGCAAGCGGATGTCGATGCGGTGCTGACCGTGCTGCAGAAGTTCGATCCGCCCGGCGTCTGTGCCCGGAATTTGAGCGAGTGCCTCGCAATCCAGCTCCGCGAACTCAACCGCTACGATCCCGCCATGCAAGCGCTGGTGGAAAATCTCGATCTGCTGGCCAAGCGCGACATCGCCTCTCTGCGCAAATTGTGCGGCGTCGACGACGAAGATATCACCGACATGATCGGTGAAATCCGCCGTCTCGATCCCAAGCCCGGCCTGAAGTTCGGCTCGGCGCGCACGCAGACCATGGTGCCGGACGTCTATGTGCGGCCCGGCCCGGACGGCGGCTGGCATGTCGAACTCAACAGCGACACGTTGCCGCGCGTGCTAGTCAATCAGGTCTATTACACCGAGCTGTCGAAGACGATCCGCAAGGACGGCGACAAGTCCTATTTCACCGATTGTCTGCAGAACGCGACCTGGCTGGTGCGCGCGCTTGATCAGCGCGCCCGCACCATTCTGAAGGTGGCTACCGAAATCGTCCGCCAGCAGGACGGCTTCTTCACCCATGGCGTCGCGCATTTGCGGCCGCTGAATCTCAAGGCGGTGGCGGACGCGATCCAGATGCACGAATCGACGGTGTCACGGGTCACCGCCAACAAATATATGGCGACCAATCGCGGCAGCTTCGAACTGAAATATTTCTTCACCGCCTCGATTGCATCGGCCGACGGCGGCGAGGCGCACTCCGCGGAGGCGGTCCGCCACCACATCAAGCAATTGATCGACGCGGAAGCCCCGTCCGCGATCCTCTCCGATGACACCATCGTGGAACGATTGCGCGAATCCGGCATTGATATTGCCCGCCGCACGGTCGCGAAATACCGCGAAGCGATGCGCATTCCTTCCTCGGTCCAGCGCCGCCGCGACAAACAGAGCATGCTCGGTAACGCACTTTCCGCCCCTGCCACCGCCGCCGACCGGTCCCGCGATACGGCTCCGGCCTGATTGCGTTCGCGCCAAATCGCGATAGTCTCGGTTCCCCGCCACAGCATGAAGGAGAGTGGGCACGGTCTTTCGAAAAGATTCTCCAACAAAACCAGAGTGGTCGAGGCACCAAGCGAGGCATCCAATGACCCTTCGAATCTCCGGGAAAAGCATCAGTGTCGGCGACGCCCTTCGTTCGCGCGTCAGCGAGCGCACCGATGAGGTCCTGAGAAAATATTTCGACGGCAATTATTCCGGCCACATCACGCTGAGTAAGGATGGTTTCGGCTTCCGCACCGACTGCGCGCTGCACCTGGATTCCGGGATTACGCTGGAGGCCGATTCCAACGCCACCGATGCCTATGCCAGCGCCGATCAGGCGCTCCTGATGATCGAGAAGCGTCTGCGCCGCTACAAGAGCCGGCTGAAGGACCGTTCGGCCCGCAAGACCTATGCCGCTAATGCGGCGCTAGCGGATATCGACGCGCCGAGCTACGTGATCGAGGCTCCGGCGGAGGGCGACGACGAAGTCACCACCTATAGCCCCGTCATCATTGCCGAGGCGACCACATCGCTGAAGCGGCTTTCGGTCAGCGAGGCGGTCATGGAACTGGATCTGACCGGGGCTGCCTGCATTGTGTTCCAGCATGGCTCCAGCGGCCGGGTGAACATCATTTACCGCCGTACGGATGGCAATGTCGGCTGGGTCGACCCCCCGGCGGTTACCCCGTGACATTATGCCTGACAGCATTGACGCCCACAGCCGCTCTCCCTATGGTCCGCCGCCTCAACGGACAGGGTGCAGGAACTGGCCCTTCGGGAGTTGGCACCGACCATGCGTTGGAGTAGAAGCCCCCAAATCGGGACCCGGGTCTAAGCCCGCCTCCCGTCTCATCTTCGTGTCGCCCCAGTTCTAGAACCTACTTCGCAACCTGACGGTTCAATTCACCTCGGAACGCCCAATGACGATTACCGATCTGGTCGCACCCGAGGCGATTCTCCCGGCGTTGAAGGTCATCAGCAAGAAACAGGCGCTGCAGGAACTGGCGGCCAAGGCCGCCGCCCTGACCGGCCAGAACGAACGCTCGGTGTTCGAGGTGCTGTTGCAGCGGGAGAAACTGGGCACCACCGCCGTCGGCTACGGCGTCGCCATTCCGCACGGCAAGCTGCCGAAACTGGAAAAGCTGTTCGGGCTGTTCGCCCGGCTTGAGCGCCCGATCGATTTCGAGGCGATGGACGGCCAGCCGGTCGACCTGATCTTCCTGCTGCTGGCGCCGGAAGGCGCCGGCGCCGATCACCTGAAGGCGCTGGCGCGAATCGCGCGCCTGTTGCGCGACCAGGACGTCGCCAAAAAGCTGCGCGCCTCCCGCGACGCCCAAGCGATCTATTCCGTGCTGGCGTTGCCGCCCGCGAGCGCGGCCTAGTTTCGCCAGGCGAAACAACTTCCCTGCATGGTAGCAGATCGGATAAACGCAATTTTAAGCTAAATAGCAGTTATTGCGTTCGCTGGGATTTTTTCTCACCCGGAGAACATTGCCATGACGCTGCGGCTGACGATTTCGCGCGCAATATTGATTTTTGGACTGGTTACCGCATTAGGCCTTGGTGCCGTGATTACCACCAGCGTTTACGGGCTGTCGCAGCTCAAGGTCGGTGGTCCGCTCTACAACCAGATCAAGCTCGGCAACGACCTGATCGCCGACATTCTGCCGCCACCGGAATACGTGATCGAGGCCTATCTCGAGGCTACCCTCGTGCTGCACGATCCGGCCCAGCTTCCGGCGCATCGCGACAGGCTTGCACAGCTCAAGAAGGAATATGACGAGCGGCACGCATTCTGGGTGAAGTCCGATCTCGACCCGACGCTGAAGACCAAGCTGGTGGAAAAATCCCACAACGAAGTGCGGCGCTTCTGGACCGCGATCCAGGAAGGTTTGCTGCCGGCATTGTCCAAGGCCGACAATGCCGCGGCGGCGAAGTCCTATGCGGAGATCGCCGCACGTTATGCCGCGCACCGCGCCATCATCGACGACATCGTCAAGCAAACCAACGATCAGAACGCGGCGACGGAAGTCGCGGCGACCGAACGCGTCAGCATGTTCACCCTGTTGCTATGGGGTGTTTCCACGGTGGTGTTTCTCATCATCGGTGCGGGCATCTTCGGCGTGGCATTCGGCGTCATTCGCCCGATCGCGGCAATGACGGACGTGATGAAGGGGCTCGCGGGTGGCGACCTCAACGTTTCGGTTCCGGCGCTCAGCCGCGGCGATGAAGTGGGCGCCATGGCGCGCGCGGTCCAGGTCTTCAAGGATAACGCGCTGCGCGTTCAGTCGATGGAACAGGAGCAGGCCGGCCTGAAGCTGAAGGCGGAAGGCGAGCGCAAGGCCGCGATGCAGCAGATGGCCGACGGCTTCGATTCCGCGATCGGAAAAATCATCCAGACCGTATCGACCGCCTCGTCCGAACTCGAATCATCGGCGGGACAACTGACCAAGACCGCCGAGGTGACCCAGGTGCTTTCGGCAACCGTCGCGTCCGCATCGGAGCAATCCTCGGCCAACGCGCAGTCCGCCGCGGCGGCCGCGGAAGAGATGGCCTCATCGGTGTCGGAGATCAGCCGCCAGGTGCAGGACTCGCACAAGATATCGCGCGAGGCAGTAAGCCAGGTAGAGCAGACCAATGCCCGGATTGCCGATCTCGCCCAGTCCGCCAGCCGGATCGGCGAAGTGGTCAAAATGATCAGCGCGGTCGCTGAGCAGACCAACCTCCTGGCGCTGAACGCCACGATCGAGGCGGCGCGCGCCGGCGAGGCGGGACGGGGATTTGCCGTCGTCGCATCCGAGGTCAAGGCGCTCGCCGCGCAGACCGCGAAAGCGACCGAGGAAATCAGCGAGCAGATCGGCCAGATGCAATCGGCGACCCATCAGTCGGTATCTTCCATTCAGGAAATCGGCGGCACGATCGGCCGCATCGCGGAAATCTCGCAGGCGATCGCGGCAGCCGTGGAAGAGCAGGGCGCCGCGACGCATGAAATCTCGCGCAACGTGCAGCAGGCCGCGCAGGGAGCCACACAGGTCGCGGGCAGCATCACCGACGTCAACCGCGGGGCGACCGATACCGGCGCGGCGTCGACGCATGTGCACGGGCTGGCCCGGTCGCTGCTGGGACAGAGCAATCATCTCAAGGGTGAGGTGGAGAAATTCCTCTCGACCGTGCGCGCGGCGTGAGCTAGCTCGCCGGCGTGTACGACAGGTAGCGTACCGTCCGGCTTCCGTTATGGATGCTGGCGGTGCCGACCTCGACAAAGCCGACCTCGACAAAGCCCAACGCCGCATGGAAGGCATCTGATGCGGCGTTCGGCGGCATCTTTGGCGCATTCGAAAATGCAAAAAAAATACGCGGGCCCGATCCCATCAAGGACGTGCCCGCGTATTGTGAACTCTCTTGCGACCTCAATCGGGCCGTCAAGCTTGCGTCTGTAACAGCAGCAAGCGCCGCGTCAGCGACGGCAGGCTTTGTCAGTGCACGCTGACGGCCTGAAGCTCGTTGCTCCATGCATTGGCGATCGCAGCCTCGCGGCTGTCGGTCAGCATGATCGGGGTGCCGTCGGCGGCATGCAGCGCGAACAGTTTCAGCCCTGGCGCGATTTTCGGCGCCTGCGGAAACAGTCCCGGCACATCCTCGGAACGGACTTGTTTCACGTAGGCGATATGGCCTTCACCAAGATGGGCCAGCGCCTCGACGGAAACCTTTTCGGCTTCGAAGGTCACACTCACGTCACTCATGGTCTCGACTCCTTCTGGGTCTAAGCGGTCGAGTCCGCTACTTGTTCCATTATTCGTGCTCATTGATAGCAATTGTCTTAACGACCCTTTCAGGCTCCGGCCTGGCGAGGTCGATCGACAACAGCCCGTTTTTCAGATCCGCGCCCAGCACCAGCATCCCCTCCGCCAGCACGAAGGTGCGCTGGAAGTGGCGCGCGGCGATGCCGCGATGGATGTATTGCCGGGCCTTGTCGTCCTGCTGGCGGCCCCGGATCACGAGCTGGTTTTCCTCAGTGCTCACATCGAGTTGGTCGCGGGTAAAACCCGCTACCGCGAGCGTGATGCGTAACCGTTCGGGCTGGCCGTTGGCACGGTCACACCGCTCGATGTTGTAGGGAGGATAACCGTCGGCGCCTTTGACGACGCGATCGAGCGCGCGCTCGATTTCGTCGAACCCAAGCAGGAACGGACTGGATAACGAAGGAACACGAGACATTACAAAGTCCTCTCGAAGCGACTTTGAGGGGCCCTTGCGGCGCCCCATTCAACCGGCCGGCCGACTTGCCGTCCGGTCACAAGGGAATATGGGGGTGATTTGGGAACGGTTCAAGCGCCTCTGAAAGCTGCGTAAATCGGCCGCGGCGGGGGGGGTCACAGGCTTTTGCGCTGGTAAAGGACGGTTCAGGAACCGATTCGCTTGCGGCCATCGGCGGTAAAAAGATGCAGCTTGTCGCTGGCGACGACCGCCCTGATTCGCTCGCCGATGGCGGGGCCTATGGCGCCGGGAATCCGCACGATGATTTCGCCGGGCGGCAGCTCGCCCGGGGTCGCCGCGACGCCCTGCTCCTCCTGTTGACGGGTGCCGTAGATGAAAGTTTCGGCGCCGACCCGCTCGATCGCTTCCACGGTGAGGCCGAGCGCCACGCCGCCGGAAACCGTTTCGTTCGTGATGACGAAATCCTCAGGGCGAATGCCGAGGATGCCGGCTTCGCTGGCTCTGATATCGCCGGCCAGCTGCGATTTGATCTCGTCGGAGCGCAACGGCATCAGATTCATCGGCGGCGCGCCGATGAAGGAGGCGACGAAGGTGGTCGAAGGCTTCTGGTAGATGTCGAGCGGATTGCCGATCTGCTCGACCTGGCCGCCGTTCATGACCACCAGAATATCGGCCAGTGTCATCGCCTCGAGCTGGTCGTGGGTGACGTAGATCGAGGTCGTGGACAGGCGGCGCTGCAATTTGCGGATTTCGACCCGCATCGCGATGCGCAGCTTGGCGTCGAGGTTCGACAGCGGCTCGTCGAACAGAAACACCTTTGGCTGCCGCACGATCGCACGGCCCATCGCTACCCGCTGGCGCTGGCCGCCGGACAATTGCCGCGGCTTGCGGTCGAGCATCGCGCCGAGTTCGAGAATGCGCGCGGCTTCTTCGACGCGGGTCTTGATCTCGGGTTCGGCCATGCCGCGGTTGCGCAAGCCGTAGGCCATGTTGTTGTAGACGCTCATATGCGGGTAGAGCGCGTAGTTCTGGAACACCATCGCGATGTCGCGGTCGGCCGGCTCGATCTGGTTGACGACGCGCCCGCCGATATCGATCTCGCCGCCGGTGATGGTCTCCAGGCCTGCGACCATGCGCAGCAGCGTGGATTTTCCGCAGCCGGACGGGCCGACCAGCACGCAGAACTGGCCGTCGCCGACGTCGAAATCGATGCCCTTGATGGCCTCGAAGCCGCCGGCATAGGTCTTGCGGACATTACGGAGGGTGACGTTAGCCATGACTACCCTACTTCTCCGTCTCGACCAGGCCGCGCACGAACAGCCGTTGCATGAATACGACGACCGCGACCGGCGGCAGCATCGCGAGAATGGCGGTCGCCATCGCGAGTTGCCATTCGGCGAGTTCGTCGGTCGTATACAGCATCTTCTTGATGCCGATGACGATGGTCTGCATCGAATCCTGCGTGGTGATCAAAAGCGGCCACAAATATTGATTCCAGCCATAGATGAACTGGATCACGAACAGCGCGGCGATCGTCGTCACCGAGAGCGGCAGCAGCGTATCCCAGAAGAAGCGGAAGGGACCTGCGCCGTCGATCCGCGACGCCTCCAGCAATTCTTCAGGGATGGTCATGAAGAACTGCCGGAACAGCAGCGTTCCCGTGGCGGACGCAATCAGCGGCAAGATCAGTCCGGCATAGGTGTCGAGCATCTTGAGGTCGGCCACCACCTTGTAGGTCGGATAGATGCGGACCTCTACGGGGAGCATCAGCGTGACGAAGATGATCCAGAACGCGGTCTTGCGGAACGGAAAGCGGAAATACACCACCGCATAGGCGGACAGCATCGAAATGAAGATTTTGCCGAGCGCAATGCCGAACGCGGAGATGAACGAGTTGATCAGCATCTGAGCGACCGGCTCGCGGCTGGTGCGGGCGCCGCCGACGAATATCGCGCGGTAGTAATTTTCCAGCATTTGATCGCCGGGCGACAGCGGCATTCTGCCACCGACCACAGTGGCGGCGTCGTAGGTGGAGGCGATCAGCGCCAGATAGACCGGAAAGGCGACGATGAACACGCCAAGCGTGAGGATCGCATAGGCGATGATGTCGCTGAGCGGGCGGTGCTCGACCATCAGTACTGCACCTTGCGCTCGACATATTTGAACTGGATCGCGGTCAGCGCGATCACGATCACCATCAGCACCACCGACTGCGCGGCCGAGCCGCCAAGGTCGCCGCCGAGGCGCCCGTCGGCAAACACCTTGTAGACCATGGTGGTGGTCGCGCCGGCCGGGCCGCCGCCGGTGACCGCGTCGATGATGCCGAAGGTGTCGAAGAAGACGTAGACGACATTGACAACCAGCAGGAAGAATGTCGTCGGCGACAGCAGCGGAAAGGTGATGGTCCAGAACCGCCGCAGCGGACCGGCGCCGTCGATCGCGCTGGCTTCCAGCACGCTCTTGGGGATCGACTGCAGGCCGGCCAGGAAGAACAGGAAATTGTAGGAGATCTGCTTCCACACCGCAGCCATCACCACAAGCGCCATGGCGTGGTTGCCGTTCAGCAGCGGATTCCAGTCGAAATTCATCCAGCGCAGCGGGCGTGCCAGCGTGCCGAGCGAGGGATGAAACATGAAGATCCACAGCACGCCGGCAACCGCAGGCGCTACCGCATAGGGCCAGATCATCAGGGTCTTGTAGGCGCCGGCGGCTTTCAGGTTCTTGTCGGCCTGGGTGGCAAATAGCAGCGCAATGGAGAGCGACAACGCCGCAACCAGCGAGGAGAACACTACGGTCACCAGCATAGATGCGTAATATTCGGGCTGGGCGAACAGCGACTGGTAATTTTCCAGGCCGACGAATTCCGAGGTCAGCCCGAATGCGTCCTCGCGCAGGAAAGACTGCCAAACTGCCTGGCTCGCCGGCCAGTAGAAAAATACGAATGTAATGATGAGCTGCGGCACCAGCAGCAGATATGGAAGCAGCTTGTTGTTGAAGACGACAGACTTTTCCATTCAAGCCGCTTGCGTGATGCGAGAGATGCTCCCTCCCCGAGTGGGAGAGGGAGCCTTGGTGGGTCTTACTTTGCCGTCTTTTCGAACGTACGCAACATCGCATTGCCGCGCGCGACCGCCGCGTCCAACGCTTCCTTGGCGTTTTTCTTGCCGGCAAGGGCTGCTTCCAATTCTTCGGCCCAGAGGTCGCGCATCTGCACCATGTTGCCGAAGCGCAGGCCGCGGGAGTTTTCGGTCGGCTCCTTGTTGGTCAGTTCCTTCAGCGGCGTCTGCAGCGTCGGGTTCTTCTCGTAGAAGCCGTCCTTGACGGTCTTCTCATAGGCCGCCTTGGTGATCGGCAGGTAGCCGGACTTCTGGTGCAGATCGGCCTGGCGGTCGGTTGCGGACAGGAATGTGAAGAACTTGGCGACGCCCTTGTATTCTTCAGGCTTCTTGCCGCCCATCACCCACAGCGAGGCGCCGCCGATGATCGAGTTCTGCGGCGCGCCAGCGACGTCGGGATAATAGGGCATCGGCGCCGAGGTGAAGTCGAACTTGGCGGTGCTCTTGGCGGTCGCATAATAACCCGACGAGGTCAGGAAGATCGCGCATTCGCCCGAGGCAAAGCGGTTCTCGCTGGCGTTGGCGCGGCCGGCATAGTCGTAGGTCTTGTCCTTCTGAAGTTCGATCAGGTTCTCCAGGTGCTTCACATGCAGCGGCGAGTTGAATGTCAGTACGGTGTCGAAGCCGTCGAGGCCATTCGCCTTGGTGCCGATCGGCACGTTATGCCAGGCCGAGAACTGCTCGATATTCACCCAGCTCGCCCAGGCGTTGGAGAATCCGCAGGTCGTGTGCCCGGCCGCCTTCAGCTTCTTGGCGGCGTCGAACACTTCCGGCCAGGTTTTCGGAATCTCGGCGATGCCGGCCTTCTTCAGTTCGTCCTTGTTGATCCACATCACGGTCGACGAGGAATTGAAGGGGAACGACAGCATGTCGCCCTTCGAGGTCGAGTAGTAGCCGGTGATGGCCGGCAGGTAGGCCTTGGGGTCGAACGGCTCGCCGGCGTCCTTCATCAGCTGGTAGACCGGCTTGATGGCGCCGGTGGCGCTCATCATCGTGGCGGTGCCGACTTCGAACACCTGAATGATGTGTGGTGCGGTGCCGGCGCGGAACGCGGCGATACCGGCATTCATGGTGTCGGGGTAGCTGCCCTTGAAGGTCGGGACGACCTTGTAGTCGGACTGGCTGGCGTTGAAGTCCTCGGCGAGCTTGTTGACGATGTCGTTGTTGCCGCCGGTCATGGCGTGCCACCACTGGATCTCGGTCACAGCGTAAGCAGGCGTTGCGAGCGCCAGCGCAACGGTTACTGCCGCCGCTGCGCCGAATTGTCGAAGTGCCATGGAATTCCTCCGGGTTGGGGTCGTCACCTTCGTTTCGCGCGATAACAGCGCCGGATGACGTGCAAATGACCGTATAAGCGAAAGGATGGTATCGGGGAAGCGTGCGCGGAGGGAAGCCGGAAAATAGGCGAAGGCCAGGTCAAGTAGTTCGTCGTCCCGGCCAAGCGAAGCGCGCGCCGGGACCCATACGCCGCGGCTCCTCGGTTTTGCACTTGGCCGGACGTCTTGCTTAATGATTCAGGTCGGTGGCTATGGGTCCCTGCTTTCGCACTAGCAGATGCACACATCGTGGCTGCGACGGAATGACTCGCTATGTTGATTTGGTCTTCCATGGTGACGAATTGCTGTGATTCTGTGTCTGGC
>NZ_JADPJL010000044.1 GCF_023073415.1 Bradyrhizobium sp. 190
GACCAGGCGGAAGATGTTATCCAGGATCTTCGCGTCGCTCGGGTCCTGCTCGAACCGCACCAACTGATTGTCGACCGTATCCAGGCTCTCGCTGGTTTCGGTCAAAAACTCCCGCAACAAATCATCCATGAAACTGGCCTTCGTACGCACCGGCACGCGACATCGACGTGCCTTACGGAACGAGGCCAGCTTCTATGCAAAGCGTTTAATATTGGTTGCTCAAATGGAAAAGAACGGGATCAACAAAGAGATAAGACGGCAGAAATGAATTCTGCCGACTGTTTTCAACGCTTGGTTAACCATGTTTGCACGTTGGCGCGCTTCAGGCCGCGGTAACGACCACCTTTTCCCCATCGGGCGCCAGCGTCACGCTCAGCCCGCAGGCCTGCGCCAACAGCCGCGTATAGTAAGGCTGCACCGCGTGCGCATCGACTGATGCCGTCGAACTCGCGCTCAGGAGATCGGCGATGTTCTGCGGCAGGCGGGCGTTCAGGCCGGCCGACGTCACGCGAAAACTCATCGTCTCGCCGTCGCCGATCGGATCGATCGTCAGCGTACCGCCGCGCGGGATCGTCTGCTGCGCAATGATCAGCATGTTCAACAGCAGCTTGACGCGGTTCTTCGGCAGCAACAGCCGCGGCAGATTCCAGGTGATGGTGATCTTGCCGTCCTCGATGTGCCCGCGCGCCATGGTCTGGGCATCGCCGAGATCGATCTGCGCGCCCGCCGATCCCGCAGCGCCAAACGCCAGGCGGCAGAACTGCAATCGTGCGGAAGCGGTCTTGGCGCTCTTGCGGATCAGATCGAGCGCGAAATCGCGGTCTTCGGGCTTCGGGTTGTCGTCAAGCACCTCAAGCCCATTGACGATGGCGCCAACCGGGCTGATGAGATCGTGACATACTCGCGAACACAACAGCGCCGCGAGTTCGAGGGCATCGGGAGCCGGACCGGGAGACGAAGTGCCAGACATCATGGGTTCCTGGAAAGCCGCCTGGTCGCAAATTGCTGGCGGGCAGTTACGAATCACGCGTGCTTGTCGGTTTGATACACTGCGCAGCCCCCTGCTGCCAGCATGGGGCGGCAATGGTAAGGCACGACGAACAGCAAATAGGCCCAGCTCATGAATGAGGCACCTCCGCCCGCGCTCGACTGCGATACCGCCGCGGCGCTGATCGAACCGCTGACCGACATCGTGATCCGGGCCGGCGCTGCCATCCTTGCCGTCAACCGTTCCGCCATGAAGGTCGACGGCAAGACTGACGGATCGCCGGTAACGGAGGCCGATCTGGCGGCCGACCGAATCATTGCCGAGGGCCTTGCCCAGGTGGCACCCGACATTCCGTCGCTGTCGGAAGAGCGCGTCCAGCCGGATGCACAGCCCCTCAAAGAGAGCTTTTTCCTGGTCGACCCGCTCGACGGCACCAAGGAATTCGTCGCCGGCCGCAACGAATTCACCGTCAATCTGGCGCTGGTGACCAACGGAACGCCGCTGCTCGGCATCATCTGCGCGCCCGCGCTCGGGCTGATCTGGCGCGGCATTGTCGGTCGCGGTGCGGAACGGCTGACGCTTGGCAACGGCAAACCGCTGATCGAGCCGGTTCGCACCCGCCCTTGCCGGCCGCCCGGCCAACCATGGACGGTCGCGGTCAGCCGCTCGCATGGCGATGCCAGGACCGAAGCCTTCATTGCGGCAAGGCCCGGCGCAGTACGGTGCGAGCTCGGCTCGGCGGTCAAGTTCGGCCGGGTCGCCGAAGGGGCGGTCGATATCTATCCGCGGCTGTCGCCGACCTCGGAATGGGACGTGGCGGCCGGCCACGCGGTCGTCGCGGCCGCCGGCGGCCGGATCACGGATTCAAGCGGCGCGGCGCTGGTTTTTGGCACCGGGCGGAAGGATTTTATCGTTCCGGAATTCATCGCCTGGGGCGATCCGAAAGCGGCAGTTTGAGTTTTCGCAACTACTGCGCCAACCCCTGCACCAGCACCGACCAGCGCGCGCGCGCGTCTTGCAGGAAACGCGCGGGCTCCGCGGCGAACGCATCGCGGTTTTCCTCGCGGCCGAACAGATAGAGCCGCTGACCCGCGACCACCCAAAAGCGCGGGTTGCCCGCATAGGTTACGCCTCGTCCCAGATCGACCGGGTCATAGCCGCCGAACTGGGGCCCGTAGATTTCCGGATGCGCCACGAAAGAGGCGCGGTTGCCCTGGTTGCGAAAACGCCAGACGGCGCCGGCTTCGCGGGCCTCGAAGTCGGGCAACCCTTGGGCTGCCATGGATTCCGTGAAATAGGCGACGGGATCGAAGCCCTCGATGGCGAGCCCGGAATAGCGGTTCACCACCACGCGCTCGGTGGTCGAGGCCTGCGCGGTGAAATCAAGGCTGAGCGCAGCAAAAAAGCCCGCCAATAAGGCAAAAAGGGCTATTCCGGGGCGCGAACCGTATCTTTCCTGCCGTTGTGCCGTCATTGTCTGAATTGATACCAATTGAACCGTTGATTTTCCTTGGCCGATGGCAGGAAGCCTGAAACGGTGGATTTGTGCCGTCATATCGAAGCGAAAATGCCGTTGTGCCGTCATAGTTGGTGCCGATAACATGCGAGTCGAGGGGACACTGGGCGCAACCTAGAGCCATGCTTGTTGGCGTCAGGTTAAGGCGGCGGCCAGAATTTCGATGCCAGGGGTTCTTTCATGACGTTTGCTTCACGCCTTGCCGCGGTGACGTTTGCCGCGCTGATGTGCTGGACCGTGCCGGCTTCCGCACAGCAGCCGCAGCAGGCACCGTATCCGCAGCAGCAGCCGGCACCCTATCCGCCGCCGCAACGCCAGGCGGGGCCCGAGACGTTTGGACCCGACGAACTGGTTTCGGCCGGGCACAAGTTCTTCGGCAACGTCTCGCGCGGACTGGCGTCCGTCATCGAGCGCGCGGTCAGCCAATGGGGCCTTCCCAACGGCTATGTGCTCGGCGAGGAAGGCTCGGGCGCTTTTGTGGCTGGCCTGCGGTATGGCGAAGGCACGCTCTACACCAAGAACGCCGGCGACTTGCGGGTCTACTGGCAGGGACCGTCGGTCGGTTTCGACTGGGGCGGCGACGGCGCGCGCACCATGACGCTGGTCTACAACCTGCCCGCCACCAACGCGATCTATCAGCGCTTCGTCGGCATCGACGGCTCCGCCTATATCGTCGGCGGCTTCGGCATGACCGCGCTGACTGCCAACAACATCGTGCTGGTGCCGATCCGCTCCGGCATCGGCTTAAGGCTCGGCGCCAATGTCGGCTATCTCAAATTTACCCCACGCGCGACCTGGAACCCGTTCTGAGCGCATTTCCAGATATCCACACGCATCTCGTCCCGCCGATTCAGGTTAACGCGGCAACGGGCTGGCCTTTGGCCGGGCTGGCGTGGCAATGTGATTAACGAATCCTTGTCTGTGTGGAGTGACCATCCATGATCGAGCCGATCATGTATCTGGCGATCGGTTTTCTGGTCTCCATGCTATTCGGTCTGATGATCGTGCCGCTGGTGCATAACCGTGCGGTACGGCTGACGACGCGGCGGCTCGAGGCGGCGACGCCGCTGTCGATGGCCGAGATCCAGGCCGACAAGGACCAGTTGCGCGCGGAATTCGCGATGTCGGCGCGGCGGCTCGAAATGAACGTCGAGCAGCTCAAGAACAAGACCACGAGCCAGCTCGCCGAACTCGGCAAGAAGAGCGACGCGATCAACCGCATGAAGATCGAGCTCGGCGAAAAGAACGCCACGATCTTTTCGCTCGAAGCGCGCGAGAAGGCGGTGAAGGAGCAGTTGCGCGCCACCGAAGAGGAATTCGCGGCCAAGACCGAACTGCTGCGCAACGCAGAAAAGGCGCTGACCGACAAGCAGGGCGAACTCGCCAGGATCAATCACGAATTGAATGATCGCTCGATGACAGCGGACAACCGCCAGGTCGAGCTGGTCGCGGTGCGCACGCAAATCGAGCAACTGAAGGGCCGGGTCGGCGACGCCGAGAAGGAATTTTCGACGACGCAGGCTCGCCTCGCCCAGGAGCGCGCCGACTCCGAGCGCGCGACGCACGAACTGAGCGAAGCGCGCAGCCGCGTCGAAAATTTGAGCCAGCGCGTCACCGATCTCGACCGACAATTGATCGTCCAGGTCAAGGAAGCCGAGATGCTCGGCAGCCGCGTCAACGACCTCGAAGCGCGGCTGGCGACGCAAGGCAAGCTGCTCGCCGAACGCGAATACGAAAACAATCAGCTCAGGCAGACCACTACGGCCGCCGAGCGCATCATGACGGATTTGCGCAACGAAGTCGCGACGCTGTCGGGCGGCGGCAGTTCGGCGGCGATCGAGAAATTGCGCACCGAGAAAGCCGCTGTCGAGGAGCAGCTTCGTATCGCCCGCGGCGAGCGCGCCAAGCTGCAGCGTGACATCAACGCCATCCAGCAGCAGGCCGAAAGCTCCTGGGCGACCGAGCGGATGGAAAACGCGCTGCTGCGCGAGCGCATCAACGACATCGCCGCCGAGGTCGCCAAGCTGGCCATGCAGCTCGAGGGCCCGAATTCGGCGATCGAGGCGATGCTGGCGGCGGAACCGGACGTGCCGAAAACCCCGGCCAAGCCCGCCAACGACGTCACGGGCGCCGCAGCCGTCTCGGAAGGCGGCGGGACGCTCGCCGAACGCATCCGCGCGCTCCAGTCGCACGCTTCGCGGGCCCGCCAGCAAGGGGCGTAGTTCTCCCAGCCTCGCGCGAAATCGCGACGTTGCGGCCCGACTGATCGCTTGACACCAGGGGCCCGTACTTCGTAAATCGCGGGCTCTGACGGGCTTATTGTTCGCCCAAAATCCCGGACGCATAGCTCAGCGGGAGAGCGTTCCCTTCACACGGGAGAGGTCCAAGGTTCGATCCCTTGTGCGTCCACCATTCAAAGCCCCGCAATGCGGGGCTTTTGCATTTTGGCAGAAGGGCTTGACCAGATCGCGATAGCAATCAGCGAAAATCTGTGAACGGCATCTCGTCGAATGTCTGATCGCGGTAGGTGCGCATTCGGCGACCCCCAACCGCCCCGTTCGCCTGGCGGGGTGAGCGCCGACCGCATTATCGGCGCGCCAGGATGACACCGATCAGGAATGCAATTGCCAATGAGTGGATGGGCGCCTCGCGCGTAGCCGAGATCAAACTGTCGAGCCACCTCGGACGAGGCGTGACTTCATCCGCGAGGTCCTGAGACATGCTGCGAATGGCATCCACGGCGTTGTCTATCCTTTGCTCGGCGTCGGCGGTCGGCACGGGAGTGGGAATGGGAATGTCGTCGTTTGTCATGAACGCTTGAACGCGCCAACGTTGACCGAGTTCCTACGCCAAAGGACCACCAGAGTTACCCGGACCCCTTCGCCCTTAGGCAAGGCGTTCAGCGCGCTGCGATCCCGCCGCACGATAAACCGCCAAGTTGCCGCGATCATCGATAACGCCATGCGAAGCGCTAGAAGCGCCCAATCAGGACGGTCGCTGGGACATCATGGAGGCCGCTTTGGCAATGAGCCACTTTCGCTCTTCCTCCGAATATTGATCCCATGGTCGTAACGAGTGCTCAAACAGCTGGGCTATCTCGTCAAACTGTTCGCGGGCATTGAGCAGCTCAAGCAGCTCTGAAATTTCTGGATCAATATCGTTCACGGGAAAATCTCGAAGGCGCGCAATCGCCATCGGGCCTGATCGCAGATCGATATGAGCGTAAAAAGACGATTTCAGCGCAAACTTGTGAAACGAGCGCGGCTTCTTTGTGAGTGGACCGCCAATAGATGGTGAGCCTTGTTCGCAAAGGTGACCTGTCGTGACCGGCGGCAAGCGGGTCGCGCAGAGATAAAGTTCAGGTCAGATCCCCAGCACCCAGATCGCGACGATGGTGCCTAGCGTCGCAAGGCCGCTGATCGTCCATCCGGTTGCGTAGGAGATTTCGTCGTCGCCGGTGCCGCGCATCGCGTCGGGGCCGGTGCTTGCTGACCGCCACTGCATGGCATTGCTCCAGAAAGCCTGCCTGCAGGGATAACGTCGGTCCGGGTTCCCGGTTCCGTTCTAATTTGGCAGCCAGTCAGCAGAGGCCGCCAGATCGGTCTTCACACGCCGGTCGTCACACGAAGGAAAGCCGCCGCGCGTCGGCCGGTGCGATTTCGTTTTCGTCGCCGACGATGATGGTGACTTTCCACCCCTCGCTGGCCCAGACCCGCGCCTTGGCAACCGCCACCAGCATGCTGCTTCGGTCCATCCTGACGGTCTCGTCCTTGCGTTCCGCCACGATCCTGTACGCCATGCCACACCCCCTACGCACGTAGAACTACTGGGGAACGATGTTCCGCTACCGCTTTGGCCGCAATGGGCCGACAATTTGTCCAATCGGGGGCATGGTTAACGGCCTTCAGGCCCTATTTGGCGGCTTTTCGCACCAGAAGCGCCGGTTTTGTCACCCCATCCAGCCCGGTCAGGATCAAGACCGTCAAAAGCGCGTTCTGCGGGCCGTACCAGGCGTTGACCGGCTTGTACCATTCGTTGCGCGAGTGCCAGTTGCCGCCCTCCCCGCCGCCGCCGATGGTGACGGCCGGGATGCCGAGCGACATCGCGATGTTGGAATCGGTCGAGGAGCCGGCAAAGGTCGGCCGCGGACCGCGGGTGACGGCCGAAACCGCGCGCTGGGTGGCCTGCACGATCGGTGAATCCATCGCGACGATGCCCGCCGGCCGGTCGCCGATCAGCCTGGCTTCCACCGTCATCTTGTCCGATTTCCAGCGCGCGTTTTCATCCGCCACCGCCTCCTTGACGAGGTCGAGCAGCCGCGCCTCGAGCTTGAGCAGTTCGTCGGTCGCGTTCGAGCGCATGTCGACGGTCATCCGCGCTTCCGCGGCGATGGCGTTGACCGAGGTGCCGCCGTTCACGGTGCCGACGGTGAACGTGGTCTTGGGATCGGATGGCGGTTGCAACTCCCCGATTTTCGCAATCGCCCGGCCCATAGCATGGATCGCGCTCGGCAAGCCGAACTCCTGGAACGAGTGCCCGCCGGGGCCCTTGAAGGTGAACTCGTAGCGATGGCTGCCGGTCGCCTGGTTGACAACGCGGGTAATGCCGAGCCCGTCGATCGAAATGAAACCGTCGATATCGGCGTGATCGCGGAACAGCGCCTTCACGCCGCGGAGATTGCCCAGTTCCTCCTCGCCAACCGTGCCGACGAACATGATGTCGCCGACGGTCGCGATCTGGTTTTCATTCATCACCTTGATCAGCGACAGCATCGCCGCAAGCCCGCGTGAATCGTCGCCGATGCCTGGAGCTACGATGGCGCCGTCCTTCTCCTTCACGGTGACGTCGGTGCCTTCGGGAAACACCGTGTCCAGATGCGCCGACACCACGAGCTTCGGCCTGCCGCCGCCGGTCCCTTTGCGCAACGCGATCACATTGCCTTCGGCATCGATCGAAGCATCCTTGAAGCCGAGTTCCTGCATCCGCTTCTGATAATATTCGGCGCGGATTTTTTCCTTGAACGGCGGCGCGGGGATTTCGGTAATGCGCTTCTGCTCGGCAAAGGTCCGCTCGTCGTCGGCCTTGATGTCGTCGAGCGCCTTGACGATCTTGGGATGGGCGAGGATGGCCTCGAAGTCGGGCGCGGAAGCCGCCTGCGCGCGAACCTCGTGCACCAGCGTGTGCTGCGCGAAGGCGACAAGGGCGATGGCCAGGATCGATCGAGTGAGTGTCATCAGTAGATCTCCGTTCGCTATCCTGCGCTTAAGCCCGCATCCTTCAGCCGCGCCGCGAACCAGCCGGACAAAGCCTGGTCGTGAACGCCGCTGGTATAGACTTCCGACGTCGTGACCTGCGTCTTGCCGAGCGTCAGGAGCACGCCGATCCAGTAGGCGAACCATAAATGCGGATCGGTCAGCGCCCGCAGCTTGTGCTGGTCATGGTCGAGCGGCTGATGATTGGCCGATTTCCGCACCTCGACCGCGAGCAGGTTATTGGGAATGGCGCGCTGGTGCACCACGATATCGGGATAGATGGATTTGGCGAGGTGATCGTCGGTCGAGACGATCGTTCCGTGCGGCAGCCGCAGCGTGCGATCGCCCAGCCGGTCGTATTCGCAATCGATCTCCCAGCCCGGGAACTGCTTTTCGAACTGAACAGCCAGCCGGTGCGTCAACGCGCGCTCGCCGGCCTCCCTTTCGAGCAGAAAGGCTTCGCACGCATAGAACTCGTGAAGTGCGGTGATGACCTTGTTCAGTTCGGTCTGCATGACGCCTCCCACGAAGGCGAGCGGGTAGCCGTCGCCTTACATCTGCACTTCGATCAGCCGCGGGCCCGGTTCGGCGATCGCTTCCGCCAGCGCCTTGACGAAATCGTCGGCATTGGCAACCGCGCGGCCCGGCACGCCCATGCCCTTGGCAAGGGCTACGAAGTCGAGGTCGGGGCGGTCGATCTTGAGCATGTCGAGCGCGCGCTGTCCCGGCTCGCCGGCGCCGACGCCGTCGAACTCTCCACGCAATATCTGGTAGATCTTGTTTGCAAATACAATCGTGACGACGTTGAGGCCTTCGCGCGCCTGCGTCCACAGCGATTGCAGCGTGTACATCGCGCTGCCATCGCCGACCATGCAGATCACCTTGCGGTCGGGGCACGCCACCGCGGCGCCCGTCGCGACCGGTGTCGAGAAGCCAATCGAGCCGCCCATGTTCTGCAGCCAGTCGTGCGGGGCGGCGGCCGCCGTCGGCGGAAAGAAGCCGCGGCCGGTGGTGACGGATTCATCGACCATGATGGCGTTTTCCGGGATCGCCATCGCAATCGCCTGCGCGATCGAGGCATGCGTCAGCGCGCCGGTCGGTTTTGCGAGTTCGACCAGCTTCTGCGGCTGCCGGTCGGACGGCTGCGCGTGAAGCGCGCCGGCCAACGCTTCCAGCGCAGCTACGGAATTTTCGGCGCCGGAGGTCATGCGATGCACCTCGCAGCCCTGGGGCTTGAGCATGCTCGGCTTGTTCGGATAGGCGAAGAACGCGACGGGATCGTTGGCCTCGACCAGCACGATGTTCTTAAAATCTTTCAGGATCGGCAGCGCCTGCTCGATCACGTAAGGGATGCGGTCGATCGCGAAGCGGCCCTTGCCGCGCGCCATGCGCGGATTGTAGGTCTGGCCCATCACCTTGCAGCCGGTCTTGCCCGCGATCTGGGCGGCCAGCGCCAGCCCGTGCTCGGTGAGCGCGCTGCCGGTCATCAGCAGCAGCGTCGACGCGCCGCCGTTGCGCAACAGCTTGGCGGCATGGTCCACGGCCTGCGCGGAATAATTGGCGCGCTGAGTTTCCGCCGGAACCTGCGCGATGCCGTCGGCCTCGTTCCAGGCGGTATCGGCGGGCAGGATCAGGGTTGCGATCTGCGCCGGCGCGCTTTTCGCCGCGGCAATCGCGGCAGCGCCATCGGCGGAAACGGATTTTGCATCCGGCGAGGTCCGAACCCAGGATGACATCGGCCGCGCCAGCCCCTCGATGTCGGAGGTCAGCGGGGCGTTGTAGCCGATGTGATAGGTCGCATGCTGGCCGACGATGTTGACGATGCCGGAATTGGCCTTCTTGGCGTTGTGCAGATTGGCCAAGCCATTGGCGAGGCCGGGGCCGAGATGAAGCAAGGTCGACGCCGGCGTGCCCTTCATGCGGTAATAGCCGTCGGCGGCCCCCGTTACCACGCCTTCGAACAGGCCGAGCACGCAGCGCATCCCCTCGACCCGGTCCAGTGCGGCGACGAAATGCATCTCCGAGGTGCCGGGATTGGTAAAGCAGACATCCACGCCGCCTGCGACCAATGTCCGCACCAGACTTTCCGCACCATTCATGGTCCCGTTCCCCGTCGCGCTTGTTCTTAAGAGCCGCTGACGATCAATCATTGTTCGCACGTTTCGTCAAAGGTTTAGGGAACAATGCAGCCATCGCTTGGGGGGTGTTGTCTTTTTTAACCGCGGTGCTTGAAAATGGCTGTAGTCACGGCCTCGTTGCTTGCACGATCGCCGCAATTATGGCCTGTCTCCAGCATATTGAGATTTTTTCACGAGGAAGAAAATGACCCGGGCTTTTGCTTTTCTGTTTGCGGCGGTGGTGGTGCTGGCGGGAGCCGGCCACGCACAGGCCCAGCAATTCTTCTTCTTTGACGACTCCCGCGACATCATGGGCGGCGGCCCCGGTTTCTTCCGACCCGGCATGCCCGGCGGATCGAGCCCTATTCCGCGCACCACCGTGATGTTTAACGGCAATTACGCGCCCGGTACGATTTACATCAGCACCGCCGAGCGCAGGCTCTATCTCGTGCTCGGTAACGGCCAGGCAATTCGCTATGGCATCGGTGTCGGCCGGGACGGCTTCCGCTGGGGTGGAACCCACCGCATTTCCGCGAAGAAGGAATGGCCGAGCTGGACACCGCCTGCCCAGATGCTGCGGCGGCGGCCGGACCTGCCGCGCCACATGTCGGGCGGCATCGACAATCCGCTCGGCGCGCGCGCAATGTATCTGGGATCGACGCTCTATCGCATCCACGGCTCCAACGAGCCCGAGACGATCGGACAGGCGGTGTCGTCCGGATGTTTCCGCATGACCAATGAGGACGTGACCGATCTCTACAGCCGCGTCCGCGTCGGCACGCCGGTCATCGTCAGGAATTAGGCCGGAACCGGCGTGACCATGCACGCAGGCGCGTGATCGAGGCTTTCAACCCTTGCACGCACGTGCCGATTGCTGCAGCGTCGTTTCAATGCGCACGCCTCGCCGATTGCTGTACCTGCGGACGCTCGCGGCGGCCCTTTGCGCCGTCCCGCTCGGCGAAATCTTCCTGCCGTGCACGGCTTTCGCCGACATTCCCGCCATCGCGCAGCGCCAGCGCACCGAGAAAAAGATATTCACCGACAACGAGATCATCGAAGGCTTTCTGAAGACCGCGTTCGGCGCCGAATATCATCTCGCCGGCCGCGTCGACCGCATCCGCAAATATGACGGGCCGGTGCGGGTGTTTGCCGACGGCACCCGGGCCGACCGCAAGACGCAGCTTGCGAAAATCGTGGCCGACATCGCGTCGCGCGTTCAGCACCTCGACATCGCCATGGCCGGCAGCCTCGAAGACGCCAATGTGCAGGTCAAGCTGGTGCGCGACCGCGACCTCGGCCGCACCATCGCGACCTTCTACGGCAGCGAACGGGCCAAAGAGATTCGCACTTCGCTCGACCCGCAATGCTTGTCGGGCTTTCGCAAGAACGAGAAGTTCGAAATCGAGCATTCCGACGTGATCCTCACCGTCGACAATGGCGACTTCGTATTCTTCGACTGCGCCTATGAGGAATTGCTGCAATCGCTGGGACCGATCAACGATACCGCGAGCGTGCCCTGGACCATGTTCAATGACAACGTCTCGATGGGCTATTTCGACGTCTACGACCAGTATCTCCTGAACCTTCTCTATGATCCCCGGATCAAGCCCGGCATGACCGTGCAGGAGGTCAAGGCGTTGCTGCCGGACGTGCTGGCCGACGTGCGCACCTGGGTGCGCAAGGTCAACAACCTGCCGTAAGTGACGACGCGCCACCCTCACCCGTCATTGCGAGCGAAGCGAAGCAATCCATGGTTCAGCGCACGCGGGGAGATGGATTGTTTCGCTTCGCTCGCAATGACGGTGGAGAATTCGGGCAATTCCCCACTGGCGGCAGTCCCGGCTGAAACCCTTCGTCACGCTCTGCGAATGCCTCCCTCACGCGGTCGCTGAAGTTCCTGGCGACCCCCGCAATCCACCTTTTTCCAGTGACAACGCAAAGTTTTATTGACGAAAGATTGTGACTTCCAAGAGCAAATCCTGTCTAATGAGGTCTATGGGCGCTTCCTATAAGTTTTCCAAATGAACGACCTGCCACGCATCCAGGCCTTGCGCTGCTTCATCACCGTGGCTCGTGAAGGCACGGTGTCGCGCGCGGCCACCTTGCTGCATCTGACCCAGCCTGCCGTCAGCCTGCAATTGAAGGGCCTCGAGGAAAGCACCGGCCTGCAGCTTTTCAACCGGACGCCGGGCGGCTTTACCCTGACCGAAGCGGGCGCCGCCCTGCTGCCGCTGGCGCACCGGACGGTATCGGCCTCGGCGGATTTCAGGACGGCGGCAGATTCCTTGCGAGAGTCGCTGCGGGCAACGCTGCGTGTCGGCACGATCCTGGACCCCGAATCGATCCGGCTGGGCCCGTTCGTGCGAAGCCTCGCCACTTCCTCGAAGAAGACCGAAGTCTTCCTCCGCTACGGCTTCAGCGACGACGTGCTGGCGCAGATCGGCAAGGGCGAACTCGACGTCGGATACTATATCGATGCCACGCCCCCCGAATGCCTTGCGTCGGGGATGCTGCCCGAACGCACCATCGACGATGGAAAGTTCCAGCTCACGGCACTGATGCGCTACGACTACCGCGTGATCGCCCCGCGCGAATGGAGCGACAGGGTGCTGGGAAAGGATTGGGCCGACCTCACCGACCTGCCCTGGATTGCGACGCCGCATGCCTCGGCGCATCGGAGGCTGATCGACGACGTCTTCCGGCCAATGGGGTCATTGCCGAAACGCATCGCCTTCGCCGAGCAGGAAGACGCCATGATCGAGTTCGTCGAAGCCGGCAACGGCCTCAGCCTCGCCCGCGACTGCGTGCTCGACCGCATCACGCGCAAACGGAATTTCGTGATTGCCGACAAGGTGGCGCTGACCTGCGACCTCAGTTTCGCCTGCCTGACGTCGCGGCGCCGCGAGCCGATCATCTCGCAGGCCTTCTCGGCCATGCAGGCGGTATGGGAACTGAAGCCGGGCGACGCAGCGCCCGCGCCGATCGAAGCGGCGAGATCGCGGAAAAGCGCCCGCAGGTAGCCTGATCGGCTCAGATTTTGGTCGGGTCAGACTTGCCCGGATTAGACTTGCCCGGCTCAGATTTGCCCGGCACAGACTTGCCCGGCTCAGACTTGCCATCGCAGATCGATTTCAGCGATCGCCATTCCTCTGATGTCAGCAGCGGCGGCCCGCCGGGCTGCCGGTCTTCCCGGCTCATCCGCGCCAGCCGGTCCTCGCTCAGGGGATGGGTGGAGATGATGGAGAGGCCCTTGGCCTCCTTTCCGGTGACCCGAAGCAGCAATTCTCCGGTCGGCTTCGCCGGGCGGCCCAGCCGGTGCATGACGTCGATGGCAAAACCGTCGGCATTGGTCTCGGCCTCGCGCGAATGGGACGACGTCACCAGCGTGCGCGAGCCGAAGATCAGCGCGCTGGAGCCGGTGATGTCGCCGAACAAGAGGCCGATCAGGAACGACGTGCTGCCGTCGCGGATCAGTCCGCGCATGCTGTCGCGATGCTTGAGATGGCCGAGTTCGTGGGCCAGCACGCCCGCGATTTCGTCGGCGTTCTCGGCCTTCGCCAGCAATCCGTCGAACAGATAGACCTTGCCGCCCGGCAGCGCGAAGGCATTGGGAATCGGACTCGACAGCACGCCCGACTGCACCGAGGTGTCGAGGCCGGCGGATTCGCGAATTGAAGTGACGAGCTTGACGAAGGCCTTCTGCCCGGCAGCATTGTCGCAAACCTTGGCATTGAACATCGTCTTGATCTGGCTGTCGGCGACCTCGCCGAGCCGCCGTTCGAACGCTTCGGGCACCAGCGGCGTGAGGCGATCGGCGATCAGCGGAAGTCCGAACAGCACCACGGCAACGATCGAAACCGCGGCCGCGAGCGACCAGCCGACAATGACGGCAACGCCGCGGCGGCCGGGCGTGTTTTCATCCAGTTTGGTGCAGCGTGCGACCAGTTCGGCCGCAAGCGCGTCGTCGCGAACCTCCAGCCGCGCCAGCGCAAACGCGCTCAGACAGCCGAGGCGCAGCATGCCCGAAGGGCTGTCGGCGCGGCGGATGTCGGCATAGTCCCATGCCGCGAGCGTCTGTTCGTGTTCGACGATTTCGAGGCGGTCGGAAAAATGGAGCGTAACCGCGCGGCGCCGGCTCGACGCCCCGTCGAAATAGGTCGCCGCATTGGCCGGCGGTGTTTTCGGAATCTCTGGCGCGTCGCTATCCATGGCCATCACGTCTTGCCGCTAGAATCCGCCGACATCGAGACCGTCCGCAAACCCTTCGCCGAGCGCGTTGGCCAGATCGCCCCGCGCCGCGACGTTGGCGGCAGCCTCGAGGCCGCTGATGTTGACCGAGCCTAGCACGATCACCCAGAGATCGCGCGTCAGATAGACCCGGATCACGACGTTGAGCGCCAGCGCCAATACCAGATAGCCCAGACCAGTCAGCACCAGCAGCGGAATGCTCCTCATCAATTCCGGCGTCTTGAAGAACTCCGTCAATCCCGCGCCGCTCATGCTGGCGACCAGCACCGCGCACAGGGCCAGATAGACCGCGAAGACAAGCCCAAGCAGGGCCATCCAGCCGATCACTTTCCAGTACAGCCCGATCAATGCGCTCTTCGGCAGCGACGATTCCAGACGCACGCCACCGAACCGGATGCCGGACAGCCACCAGCGCCATTCGATGGCCTTGTAGCCTGCGTAAATGAAAGGGGCGATTGGCATTATATAGAGCGCGATCGGCGTGAGCAGCCACAGCCACCAGCCGCGCTTGAAGAACTCCCAGCCGAGTCCGTCGAAGCTGCCCTGCAGGTCGCCAAAATGGGAATGGCGCATCTTGTAGCGTTCGAGCGCCGCGGCCCGCCATGGCAGGATCAGCCCGAGCGTGAGTATCATCAAAAGGCCCCACAGCGAGGCCTGCAAGGCATAGATCCAGCCCGAGCCGGTCATCCAGAAGCGCACGCCGCGCCATACCGTACGCGTCAGGCGGTAGCGCCGCGCGCGGTAGATGGCGAACTGCCCGAACAGATAGAAGAAGGCGATCAGCGGAATGCTGGCGAACGCCTGATAATGCTCGGCCTCGAGACCGATGAGAAAATAGCCGAGATAGATCGGCACCAGGATCGCGAGCGCGACCAGGAATCCGATCAGCAACTCCTTGCCACGGCCGGTATATTCGGCCGCATCGCCATCGACCAATGTGTTGGACCAGAGATGGCGGCGGATGTCGGTGAGGAGCCAGAATCGATAGAAGCCGAGGGTGACGAGCTCCAGCGCGGCGCCGCGCTTGGCCAGATCAAAGAATTCGCCGCGGCTGCCGGAAAATGCCACCGGCATCGGCGGCGGGACAGGCGTAGGCGGCGGCACGGGCGGCCCCAGCGGGGTCCAACTCATCTGATTCACGGTTCAACTCCAGCGCGAGGGCGGCCGATCAAACCACAAATTTGTCGGCCATTGTGTGACCCAGGTCCCACACGTGAAGCGTATTCGATCGAAGTGGATAGCAAGAATCCGGAGCCTCGGTTCTGATTCAATCAGAACGGACGCTCTACGCCGATTTTTCGAACAGCTCCCGGCCGATCAGCATGCGGCGGATTTCGCTGGTGCCGGCGCCGATCTCATAGAGTTTTGCGTCGCGCAGCAGCCGCCCGGTCGGATAGTCGTTGATGTAGCCGTTGCCGCCGAGCAACTGGATGGCGTCGAGCGCGCATTGGGTCGCTTTCTCGGCCGCATAAAGAATCGCGCCGGCCGCATCCTCGCGCGTGGTCTCGCCGCGGTCGCAGGCTTTTGCCACCGCGTACACATAGGCGCGCGAGGCGTTCATCGTGGTGTACATGTCGGCGATCTTGCCCTGCACCAACTGGAAGGTGCCGATCGGCTCGCCGAACTGCTTGCGCTCGTGGACATAAGGCAGCACCACGTCCATGCAGGCCTGCATGATGCCGATCGGCCCCGCCGCCAGCACCGCGCGCTCGTAATCGAGGCCCGACATCAACACGTTGACGCCGCGGCCGACCTCGCTGAGCACGTTCTCCTCCGGCACTTCGCAGTCTTCGAACACCAGTTCGCAGGTGTCGGAGCCGCGCATGCCGAGCTTGTCCAGTTTCTGCGCGGTGGAAAATCCCTTCATGCCCTTTTCGATGATGAAGGCGGTCATGCCGCGCGGACCGGCGTTGAGATCGGTCTTGGCGTAGACCACCAGCGTATCGGCCACGGGGCCGTTGGTGATCCACATCTTGTTGCCGTTGAGCACGAAGCGGTCGCCCATCTTGTCGGCGCGGGTCTTCATAGAGACCACGTCGCTTCCGGCGCCTGGCTCCGACATCGCGAGCGAACCGACATGCTCGCCCGAGATCAATTTCGGCAGGTATTTGCGCTTCTGCGTTTCATTGCCGTTGCGGCGGATCTGGTTGACGCAGAGGTTGGAATGCGCCCCATACGAGAGGCCGACCGCGGCCGATGCCCGCGACATCTCTTCCACCGCAATGCAGTGCTCGAGATAGCCCAGGCCCGTTCCGCCATACTCCTCCTCGACGGTGATGCCGTGCAGGCCGAGCGCGCCGATCTTCGGCCAGAGGTCGCGCGGAAACTGATTGCTGCGGTCGATTTCGGCGGCGCGCGGCGCGATTTCGTTCTGCGAAAACGAATACACCGTCTCGCGGATCGCATCCGCGGTCTCGCCGAGATCGAAGTTGAACATCCGATGGGCGTTGGGGATCATGGTCGCCTCCCGGCGAATTAAACGTTGTTTCAAACAGACTTAGTCTCCGGAAATGGGCTTGTCACGCGGCGAAATGCACCTGTTTGTCCAAGTCTGGCGGCCGGTGTCGATGCGGCCAAATGAACCCAACTCGTCCTTGCGCCGGCGCACGGCTCGGGATGTAATAGGGTAAAACATCGCCCCTCCGGCATGCTTCGGTGGGGAACAGTCAGGGAGGTGCCCATGCACGGAACCGTCGATCTCGCCGGAGATTCTCATCTGCGCCTCGCGCGCGAAAGGGCTCAGTCGATTCCGCTCGGTGATTTCGACGTCAGCCATCCCGAACTGTTCAAGACCGATTCGTTCTGGCCGTATTTCGACCGGCTGCGCCGGGAAGAACCGGTCCACTACTGCAAGGACAGCATGTTCGGGCCGTATTGGTCGGTGACCAAGTACAACGACATCATGGACATCGAGACCAACCACGCGGTGTTCTCGTCGGCGGCGTCGCTCGGCGGCATCACCATCCGCGACGTCGCGCCGGACCTGCGCCGCGAGAGTTTCATCGCCATGGACCAGCCGCGCCACTCCGCGCAGCGCAAGACCGTGGCGCCGATGTTCACGCCGACGCATCTGGATCAGCTCGCGATCAACATCCGCAAGCGTTCGGCCGAATGCCTCGACAACCTTCCGAAGAACGACGTGTTCGACTGGGTCGACCAGGTCTCGATCGAGCTCACCACGCAGATGCTCGCGGTGCTGTTCGACTTCCCCTGGGAAGACCGCCGCAAGCTGACGCGCTGGTCCGATGTCGCGACCACCCTTCCCGGCTCCGGCGGCCTCGTCGCCACGGAGGAAGAACGCCAGGCCGAACTGATGGAATGCGCGACCTACTTTGCCAGGCTCTGGAAAGAGCGCATCAGCCAGCCGCCGAAGAGCGACCTGCTGTCGATGATGGCGCATAGCGACGCCACCCGCGACATGGACCCGAAGAATTTTCTCGGCAATCTGATCCTGCTGATCGTGGGCGGCAACGACACCACCCGCAACACGCTGTCGGGCAGCATCTACGCGCTGAACAAGAATCCGGATCAATATCGCAAGTTGCGCGACAATCACGAGCTGATCGACAGTTTCGTGCCGGAAGTAATCCGCTGGCAGACGCCGCTGGCGCATATGCGCCGCACCGCGCTCGAAGACATCGAGTTCCGCGGCAAACAGATCAAGAAGGGTGACAAGGTCGTGATGTGGTACGTTTCGGGCAACCGCGACGAGGACGTGATCGAACGTCCCTACGACTTCATCATTGACCGCGCTCGGCCGCGCACCCACGTTTCCTTCGGTTTTGGCATCCACCGTTGCGTCGGAATCCGGCTGGCCGAGCTACAACTAAAGATTATATGGGAAGAAATCCTCAAGCGATTCGAGAATATTGAGGTGGTCGGCGAACCCAAGCGGGTGTATTCGAGTTTTGTCAAAGGCTACGAGACCCTGCCGGTCCGGATCGCCGGCTAAGCCTTGGCAGCCAGCCCTATCACCTGGGATGATCGAAAATGAACGTCCAGACCGCCGTCAGAGCCGACAAGAAAGAGCTTCTGCGCGCCGCGCGCGAGGAGGCCTATTCGACGCCGCTCAGGGACTTTCATCCCGGTGCGCCAAGGCTGTTCCAGAACGACACGCTGTGGCCGTGGTTCGAGCGGCTGCGCAAGGAAGAGCCGGTGCATTACTGCACCAACTCGCCGATCGAGCCCTATTGGTCGGTCACCAAGTACAACGACATCATGCATGTCGATACCAACCACGGCATGTTCTCTTCCGACTCGACGCTCGGCGGCATCTCGATCCGTGACGTGCCGCCCGGCTATGACTATCCGAGCTTCATCGCCATGGATCAGCCGCGGCACTCGGCGCAGCGTAAGACGGTGTCGCCGATGTTCACGCCGACACATCTGGATGAGCTGGCGAAACTGATCCGCGAGCGTTCGCAAAAGGTGCTGGATGACCTGCCGCGCAACGAGACCTTCAACTTCGTCGAGCGCGTCTCGATCGAATTGACCACGCAGATGCTGGCGACGTTGTTCGATTTCCCCTGGGAGGAGCGCCGCAAGCTGACGCGCTGGTCCGACGTCTCGACCGCGCTGCCCAAGAGCGGCGTCGTGGAATCGCCCGAACAGCGGCGCCAGGAGATGGACGAATGCTACGCCTATTTCTCCAAACTCTGGAACGAGCGCGTCAATGCGCCGCCGCGCAACGATTTGCTGTCGATGATGGCGCATAGCGACGCGACACGGCACATGGATCCCGACAACCTGATGGGCAACATCATCCTGTTGATCGTCGGCGGCAACGACACCACCCGCAACACCATGAGCGGCTCGGTGCTGGCGCTGAATGAGCACCCGGATCAATATCAGAAGCTGCGTGAAAATCCTGCGCTGATCGACACCATGGTGCCGGAAGTGATCCGCTGGCAGACGCCGCTCGCCCATATGCGCCGAACCGCACTGGTCGATACCGAGATCGGCGGCAAGAAGATCAAAAAGGGCGACCGCGTCGTGATGTGGTACGTCTCGGGCAACCGCGACGAGGAAGGCATCGAGCGTCCCGACGAATTCATCATCGACCGCGCCCGGCCCCGCACCCATCTTTCTTTCGGCTTCGGCATCCACCGCTGCGTCGGCATGCGGCTCGCCGAGTTGCAGCTCAAGATCGTGTGGCAGGAAATGCTGAAGCGCTTCGACCGCATCGAAGTGGTGGGCGAGCCGAAGCGGGTCTATTCGAGCTTCGTGCGCGGCATCGAGCAGCTGCCGGTGCGCATTCCGGCATGAGTGGCGGCGAACTTAATCCGCCCGAGCTTGCGGAAGCCATCAACGCCAAGGGCTTCATGGCCGCGGCGGGTTTCCGCATCGTGGCCATCAAGCCCGGGCATGCCGAAATCGCCTTGGCGCGCCGGGACGACCTCTTGCAGTTCTTTGGCCATTTTCACGGCGGCATGATCACAGCCTTGGCCGATCACGCCGCCGGGATAGCCATCACTTCGAGCCTGCCCAGGGGCAAGATCGGCGTCACCATCGAGCTCAAGGTCAACTTCCTCAGCCCCGCCGACGGCATCGAACTCATCGCCCGCGCCAAAACCCTGAAGATGTCGGGGTCGATCGGCGTTGCCACCGTCGAGGTCTTTTCCAGAAGCGAGACCTCCGAGACGCTGTGCGCGTTCGGCACCTCCACGATGCGCGCAATGGATTTACCGGGCGAGTTGCTGCAGCTCCGGGCGTGAACCCGCAAATCCCGAATGGACTGTGCGAACCCAAAAAGAAAAGCCGCTCCGAGAGCGGCTCTCTAATCCAGGCCTATGCACGCCCTAGCTTCGGGACTTCCGCCATCCTGCCGCATGGGCATCCGCCTCAGAGCAAAACCATCGCTCGCCTGAAAGCCAATCGATCCGGGTTTCGGCGTAATACTCTTGTCCCGGTGTGTGATAGATGCGCGCGCCAGTGCTCTTGCAACGCTCCGCGGAAAGAAAGCAGAATACCAATCTCCCCACACTGATATGTAGCGCGCAAGGGGCTTGCTTCAAGACCCCGGGCATCCCGTAAAACGCCGGCCGAAGCCAATTGCTACGGAGGGACGAAATGGGTGCGGCAAAGATCAAACACGCGGTGGTTATCGTCGGCGGAGGTCCGACGGGAATGATGCTGGCCGGCGAACTCGCGTTGGCGGGCGTCGACGCCGCCATTGTCGAGCGGCGCGCCAGCCAGGAACTCGCCGGCTCGCGCGCCGGCGGCCTGCACGCGCGCACGATCGAGGTGCTCGATCAGCGTGGCATCGCCGAGCGGTTCCTCTCGAAGGGACAGGTGGCGCAGGTGGCGGCGTTTGCCGGGGTCGCTTTGGACATCAGCGACTTTCCCACCAGGCACAATTACGGGCTCGGGCTGTGGCAGAACCACATCGAACGTATCCTGGCCGGCTGGGTCGGGGAGCTGGCGGTCACGATCCATCGCGAACGTGAGGTGACCGGTATCGCGCAGGACGACACCGGCGTGGATGTCGAGCTGTCCGACGGAGAGAAGCTGCGGGCGGATTATGTCGTCGGTTGCGACGGAGGACGCAGCCTGATCCGCAAGGCAGCCAGCATCGAGTTTCCGGGATGGGATCCGACCGTCAGCAACCTGATCGCCGAAGTCGAGGTGGCCGAGGAGCCGAAATGGGGCATGCACCGCAATGCCTTTGGCGTCCATGGCTTCGGCCGGGTGGAGTACGAGATCCGCGACGGCGAAGTGGTCTACATGGATCGAGGCCCGATACGGGTCATGGTGACCGAACGGCACGTCGGGCCCGCCGGCGAACCGACCCTGCGCGATCTCAGCGAGGCGCTCATCGTCGTCTACGGGACCGATTACGGGATCCACAGTCCGACGTGGATTTCGAGATTCACCGATATGGCTCGGCAGGCAGCTTCCTACCGCAAGGGACGCGTGGTGCTGGCCGGCGACGCCGCACACGTGCATTACCCGGCGGGCGGACAGGGCCTCAACCTCGGTGTGCAGGACGCGGTGAACCTGGGGTGGAAGCTGGCCCAGGTCGTCAACAAGACGTCGCCGGAAAGCCTCCTTGATACGTACCATGCCGAGCGGCACCCGATCGCTGCCATCGTGTTGCGCAACACGATGGCGCAAGTCGCGCTGCTCCGCACGGACGACCGTACCAACGCCCTGCGCGAGACCATCTCCGGGCTTCTCGTCATGGACGAGCCTCGCAAACGATTGGCCGCTGACATGTCTGGTCTCGGCATTCATTACGAGATCGGCGACGGACATCCGCTGCTCGGACGCCGCATGCCCGATCTCGACCTCGTCACTGCCAACGGCCCGCTGCGAGTCTTCACACTGCTGCACGATGCCCGGCCGGTGCTGCTCAATCTCGGTGAGCCCGGCGGCCTCGACATCACGCCATGGGCGGATCGGGTTCAGGTTGTCGACGCCAAATACGTTGGTCAGTGGGAGCTTCCGGAGCTTGGCGCAGTCCCTGCTCCCGACGCCGTGTTGATCCGGCCCGATGGATATGTGGCTTGGGTGGGTAATTCAGCCCAGTTGGGACTCGCTGACGCGCTCACCATCTGGTTCGGACAGCCTGCCGCGGCGTAGTCGCACAGGTTTTCCCGCGCAGCTTGACATGCAGTAAAATTACTGCATGTTATTTGGCGTGGATGACGACCAGCTCGACAATGTCTTCAAGGCGCTCGGTGATCCCTTGCGCCGGCGCATCCTTGATCGCCTGGCAAAGCGTCCCGGGCAGTCGTTGTTTGAGATCTGCGCTTCGTCGTTTGCGGAGGATGGCAGGAGCCTGTCGCGACAAACGATCTCGCAGCACCTCGACATGCTGGAGAGGGCTGGGCTTGTTCAGACGCATTGGAGCGGCCGCACCAAAATGCATACGTTCGACAATGCGCCCCTGCGGAAGGCAGCCGCGGCCTGGTTCAACAAGCATCTGAAAAAAGGGAGTGCGACATGAGGATCTACGTCATGAGCGTTTTGGTCGACGATCAGGCCAAAGCCCTGGATTTCTACACGGAGAAGCTGGGCTTCATCGTCAAGCACGATATCCCGATGGGCGCGCACCGCTGGTTGACCGTCGTGTCGAAGGAGGCACCGGAAGGAACCGAACTCCTGCTTGAGCCGAGTGAGCACCCTGCCGCCGGGCCATTTAAATCTGCGCTCGTGAACGACGGGATTCCTGCCGTGTCCTTCAAGGTGGATGATCTCAACAAGGAGTTCGAGCGACTGCGCCAGCTTGGTGTCGAATTCACAGTAGAGCCGATGGATGCAGGCACGGTCAGAATGGCCGTCTTTGACGATACATGCGGCAATCTCATCCAGCTCGTCGAAATGGTCGAGGGACGGTAGAAGCTTCAATACTGGTTTACTCCCTTCCGCGCGCAATTTGTCTGCGATCGAATCAAGCCGTTGTTTGCGCGCGCGGTGGCACTTCAGGCATTGGAGCCGCGCGTCTTCACAAGCCACACCAAGGCAATAGCCAATATACCAGTGCCGATTACAAGCCAAAGTGAGGCTTGTCTGCCTGTTAACGTATAGGCGATCAAGAAGCACATAAACCACATTGCGCCGACAGCCGGAACGATAGAGCGGAGGTGAGTTAGCGTAAGGGACACTGAAACTACCTTTGATTGTACTTCAGGTGCCACGTATAACGTGTCCGTAATGGTTGAGAAAGCGATATCTGGCAAATTACGGTTGCCAATGGCCATAGCTAGCAATTTATATTCGCGATTTAGTGTTTGCGGCCGCGCGTTACTTTTGGCGGCCGAAGAGTGTCCGCTTCAAGCGAACCGTGATTGGAGGCGTCGATGCGCATACGTTATGTCAGGGTGCTCGTGACCGATCTGGCAGCCGCCAGGAAGTTCTACGCTCAAATTCTGGGATTGAATATACTGTGGGAATACGAGAACAAGGCGATCGGATTTGATCTTGGTGCCGTGTTGATTGTCGAAGACGTGTCTTCAGAGGAAGACATTGAGGAGCGAGACCTTGCAGGCCGCTACGTCGGATGTTCGATAGAAGTTGAGGATATTCAAGCCACGTATTCCGAACTTGTGGCGAAGGGCGTGCATTTTACTGCTCGACCTGAAAAGCAGGAATGGGGTGGCACGCTCGCGCATTTCGAAGACCCTGCCGGAAACGTTTTGACCTTGGTTGGTTCAAGATAGGCCCGCCTCCCTTTTCAGAACCGGTGCGCACAAGCAGATTGCAGCGGACTCCATTGACGCCGTCGAGCGGAGACACGACATATCCAGTACCGTCGATCCAGGTCACTGCCCGGGAGCAAGATATGAACGCGCCGCCAAGCATCAATCCCGCCGCCGCGCATTCTGACAATGACGTTGTGCACTGGCTGACAAACGACACGCGCGACGAGCGCTTCATTGACAATATTTTCGCGGAGCTGTGTCTCCGGCTCCAGCGAGCGGGCATTCCCGTCAAGCGGGCGTCGCTTCATCTCCTGATCTACCATCCGCAGTGGCTCGGCGCCCGGATCATGTGGGCCGACGGGATGCGCGAGGCCGAGCTTGCCAGGGTCGACTACGATGTCAGGGAGCGATCCGAATACATCGGCAGTCCCGCGAACGAAATCCTTGATGGTGCCACCGAGGTGCGCGAGAATCTCGAACGCGATCCGTCGCTGGGCCGCAAGCACGCCATCTATGACGAAATGCGGGCGAAAGGCCTGACCGACTATGTGGCGTGGCCGCTGTACCATACGCTCGGCAAGCGCCATATCGTGACCTTCGCAACCGACCGGCCAGGTGGTTTCGACGACGCGCATATCGCCCGCCTGTCGAAGCTGTTGCCGGTTCTGGCGCTGGTCAGCGAAATCCGCATGAAGAACCGGCTGGCGCGAACGCTGCTGGAAACCTATGTCGGGTCGCATGCCGGCGAGCTGATTCTGGCCGGCGCCACCAGGCGCGGAAGCGGGACGACGGTACGCGCCGCCATCATGATCTGCGATCTGCGTGATTTCACTGGGATTTCCGACAACTGGCCGCGCGATGACGTCATCGATCTTCTCAACGGCTATTTCGACGCGATGTCGGAGCCGATTGCGCGGCATGGCGGGGAAATACTGAAGTTCATCGGCGACGGCCTTCTCGCCATTTTTCCGCTCAGCCATCCTCAAGCCTGCGCCAATCTGCTGCGTGCCGTGACGGAGGCCCGTCAGGCCATGGTTGCCCTGAACGAAAAGAACAGCGAAACCGGCCGTGCGCCACTGAATTACGGCATCGGCGTCCACGTCGGAGACGTCATGTACGGCAATATCGGCTCGCGCAGCCGGCTCGACTTCACCGTCATCGGTCCTGCGGTCAACATGGCTTCGCGCCTCGAAACCCTCACCAAACAATTGGGAAGAACCGTGCTGCTGTCCCGCGCGTTCGCCGACTTCGTCGAAACCGATTTCGATCTCGAACACGTCGGCGAATATCCGGTGCGCGGCTTCAACGACCCAATCGAGCTGTTCGCGTATCACGGCTGAATGCCGATGCTGTCGCTGGGTGCCGGGCCGCCCCCAAGGGCGCGAACTCATTCGAGCAAGCCTGCGCCGTCCTATACAATTGCGACATGACTGCTGTAACGCTCGCCCAGGAACAATTAGTGAACTCGGCCGTTTTCAGCGCGAGGAGACAGTCATGAGTAACAAAGAAAGCGCTGCCAACATTCGTAAGTCCCCCGACGATTGCAGGAGGAAATCTCGCCGCCGGCAGTTCAACGCTCCAGGTTGGGCAAGGGCTGTTCGAGCTCGCACCCCCGCGCGGCGTGAAGGAGGAAAAAATGGCGACATGCGAAACCTGCGGCAATGACTACGACAAGGCGTTTCAGGTTGTGATGAACGGCAAAGCGCACACGTTCGATAGTTTCGAGTGCGCAATTCATGCCTTGGCGCCGACATGCCAGCATTGTGGAACGCGCATCGTCGGACACGGCTTGGAAAAGGCTGGCACCTATTATTGCTGCGACCACTGCGCTCAAAAAGAAGGTGTGACCGATCTTCGCGATCGCTCATGAAGCCAAGGAGGAAACCTTTCGCGCGGGCGTGAGGCCGAGGCGGTGCGGACCATCCAGTCGAGTTGCGGTCGGGTTGAACCAGGATGACTAGCCGAACAGTGACTGTCTTCGGTGCTACCGGTTTTTTGGGCCGGCGCATCGTCCAGCACCTTTTGGACCACGGTTTCGAGGTCAGGGCTGCGTCACGGCATCCAGAGCGGAGAGCTCAGGTCTTTCGCGATAGGTCATCGAAACTGGAGATTGTTAGAGCCGATGTCAGCGACGATAGATCGGTGATTAGCGCTGTGGCTGGCGCTTTCGCTGTCGTCAACGCCGTAAGTCTCTATGTCGAGCGCGGTAGCGACACGTTTCGTTCCGTGCATGTCGAAGCTGCCGCGAGAGTGGCAAAATGTTCACGTGGATCAGATGTGCAGCGCTTGGTCCATGTTTCCGGAATTGGCGCCGATGCGCAGTCGCACTCGTCCTACATTCGAAGCCGAGGCGAGGGCGAGTCCGCAATACGGACTGCGTTCTCCGAGGCGACGATTATCCGTCCTGCAGTAATGTTTGGGCCGGATGACGCATTTCTAATCCCGCTCATGAAGATGCTGCGGATGTTTCCAGTCTTTCCGATGTTCGGACGCGGTCAGACTGCACTTCAGCCCTCGTATGTGGAAGACGCTGGGGAGGCGATTGTGCGCTGTTTGGACGCCCCAGAGCCGGGAATGACGTACGAGTTAGCCGGTCCCAACACCTATACTTACAAGGAATTGCTTCAGACGATGTGCAATTACTTGCATATCCGGCGCGTCCTCGCGCCAATGCCCATTAGCGTGTGGAAGATGCTCGCTTTTGCCGCTGAATTCTTACCTGCTTCTCCTGTCACATCGAACCAGGTCGAGCTTATGACCAAGGACAACGTCGCCTCTGGTAGGCATCCCGGTTTTGACGCTCTCGGCATTGAGCCGAGGGACATAGAGGTTGTGCTGGCTTCTGCCAGACGGGGTGATTGAGCCGGAGAACGAATTCTATGGCTGTATTGTTGATTGGATAGGTCTGAAATTAGAGAGATCGAAATTAGAATCCATGAGAGCCCCGGCGTAGAAACCGGAGGCTCTCGAATTACTTTTTGAAATGTTGTCCAGGAACGACCCCGTAGTGGCCGAGTTAAGTCGACAAAACTCACCAGTGAGGGAGACGAAACATGGCACGCGCAACAGCCCATCCGGATCATCAATGCATCTCAAGCGAAGACATTCATGGAACCGAGGTTTATGAAGCAGGTGGAAAGAATATCGGTGAGATTGATCACCTCATTATCGACAAGGTGTCGGGTCGCGTGGCCTATGCCGTCATGAGCTTTGGCGGGTTTGTTGGGTTAGGCCACAGCCATTACCCGATCCCCTGGGGCGCTCTGACATATGATACGTCGCTTGGTGGTTTTCGAACCAGTATCACCGAGCAACAGCTGAAGGATGCGCCTGAGTTCAGTGATGACTCCTGGCAGGATAGAGACTGGGAAGCGCGCACCCATCAGTATTACGGGACGCCTACGTACTGGGACGACGCGCGACGTGGCCTATAGCGCCAGGCAGCGCATCTGAGATTCTCAATCGTGCCAGTTCAGTCATTGAAGAACTGGTCGACCAGCCTTGGGGTCGGTGTGCGGCGGCTGATAGGTCGCACACACCAGACCTCAATGTTCACGACGGGTCATTCGTAACTTAACTTTGCGCCCGATGTCCGGCTTACCCCTGCTAGGGACCGGATAGCAGACATCGCGTATCGGCAGTTTCGGGCGAACAGCCATCGTTCCGGCAAGTCTGTGCCGCCCTATACAATTGCGGCATGACTGCTGTAGCCAGATGAGAATGCCCGGCTAAACCGTTTTGTTCTATGCCAATCCGCAAGGCCCTCACATCGGCTCAGGCGAGCCTGATGTCCCAGAGGCCCTCTTCGCGGCAAGCCGTGAGCTCGTCGCGAAGCAGCTCGGTCACGAGCGTGATGGCAGTCGAGCCGGGATGGTCGATGGGAGAAGCAAGGGTCAGTTCGCGCATCGGCGACGGTTTTGCGATCACGGCCGTTTCCAGCCGGCCGGAGGCTACTTCGTGGCGCACCGAGGAAGGCGGCAACAGCGTGTATCCCAACCCTTCCTCGACGAGGCTGGTCAGCACCCGAAACGAATCCGCCTCCAGCTTGACGTCGAGCTTCAGCTTCTTCTTCGCCGCCGCCTGCTCGATCAGCGCCCGGAGGCCGTGCGAATGACTGGGCAGCACGAGTGTCTGTTTCAGCAGCCAGCCGATATCGACTTGTTTCCTCTGCGCCAGTCCGCTGCCGCGCGGTCCTACCGCGACGATCGGATCGCGGCCGAGGCTCTGCACGGTCAGATGCAGGTCGCTCGACGGCCCGTAGATCAGCGCAAGGTCCATTTCGCCGCGGTGCAGCCATTCCATCAGATGGCCGCTGTAGCTTTCGACGATGCAGAGCGAAATGCCCGGATATCTGTCGACAGTGCGTCGGGCGAGCCGCGCCGAAATCACGCAGCTCACGGTCGGCACCAGCCCGAGCACCACGCGGCCCGACGGCGGGCCGCCGGCGGACTGGATTTCGTCGCGCACCTGGTCGATCTGTCGGACGATGCCCGCCGTCCTTGCGAGCAGAAGCCGGCCGGCGTCGGTCAGCACCATGCCGCGGCCGTTCCGCGTAAACAGCTCGGCGCGCAATTCATGCTCGAGCAGCTTGATCTGGCGGCTCAGCGCCGGCTGCGCCACCCGCAGCGTGTCGGAGGCTTTGCTGAGGCTGCCGAGCTCCGCCACACAACTGAAGGTCCTGAGCTGCCTGATATCCATTGCTTGCCAATCTTCGAAGGCAGGTTCATACGCTATAACAATTCAGCATAGGAGACCGGCTGTGGTTTCACAACCGCCGGCCATCCGGCAATTGACATCCCCCACCATCCATCGCCAGAAAAACCAATGACCGCACAAGAACAACAAGACGAATTCCACGACATCCGCGACGCCGTCGCAAAGCTCTGCGCCCAGTTCCCCGGCGAATACTGGCGCAAGCTCGACCGCCAGATGGCGTACCCGAAGGAGTTCGTCGACGCGCTGACGGAGGCCGGTTACCTCTCGGTGCTGATCCCCGAGGAATTTGGCGGCTCCGGGCTGAGGCTCTCGGCCGCGGCCGCGATCCTGGAAGAGATCCAGCGGGCGGGGTGCAACGGCGGCGGCTGCCACGCCCAGATGTACACGATGGGCACCGTGCTGCGGCACGGCAACGACGCCCAGAAGGCGAAATACCTGCCCGGGATCGCCAGCGGCAAACTGCGGCTGCAGGCGTTCGGCGTCACCGAGCCGACCAGCGGCACCGACACCTCCTCGCTGAAGACCGTCGCCAAGCGCGACGGCGACCACTACATCGTCAACGGCCAGAAGATCTGGACCAGCCGCGCCGAGCATTCCGACCTGATGATCCTGCTGGCGCGCACCACGCCGAAGGAGCAGGCGAAGAAGCGCACCGATGGCCTTTCGGTGTTCATCGTCGACATGCGTGAGGCCAAGGGCAACGGCCTCGAAATCCGCCCGATCCGCACCATGATGAACCACGCCACCACCGAAGTGTTCTTCACGGACATGCGGGTTCCGGCCGAAAACCTGATCGGCGACGAAGGCAAGGGCTTTCGCTACATCCTCTCCGGCATGAATGCCGAGCGTATCTTGATTGCGGCCGAATGCATCGGCGACGCCAAATGGTTCATCGCAAAGGCCACCAACTACGCCAAGGAGCGCGCCGTGTTCGGCCGCCCGATCGGCCAGAACCAGGGCATTCAGTTCCCGATCGCAAAGGCCTACGCCGCGATGCGCGCGGCCGAGCTGATGGTGAAGGAAGCCACGCGCAAATATGAGGCGGGACTCGATTGCGGCGCCGAGGCCAACATGGCCAAGATGCTGGCGGCGGACGCCTCCTGGGAAGCGGCCAATGCCTGCGTGCAGACCCATGGCGGCTTTGGCTTTGCGGAAGAATACGACGTCGAGCGCAAGTTCCGCGAAACGCGGCTCTATCAAGTCGCGCCGATCTCGACCAATCTGATCTTGTCGTACGTCGCCGAACATGTGCTCGGCCTGCCCCGCTCCTACTGAGAACATCAGATGTTGCCGTTAGAGGGATTGATCGTCGTCTCCGTCGAACAGGCGGTCGCCGCACCGTTCTGCAGCTCGCGGCTGGCGGACGCCGGCGCGCATGTCGTCAAGGTCGAACGCCCCGAGGGCGATTTCGCCCGCGGTTATGATGCCGCCGCAAAAGGCCAGAGCAGCTATTTCGTCTGGCTGAACCGCGGCAAGAATTCCGTGGTGATCGATCTCGCCACCAAGGAGGGCCGCGCCGCGCTCGAAGAGCTGATCGCGAGCGCCGATGTGCTGTTGCAGAACCTCAAGCCGGGCTCGATGGACAAGCTCGGCTTCTCGCTGGAGCGCCTGCGAAACGATTATCCGGCGCTGATCTGCTGCACCATTTCGGGCTATGGCGATGACGGCCCCTATGCCGACCGCAAGGCCTACGATCTCTTGATCCAGGCCGAGAGCGGTCTTGCCTCGATCACCGGCGGGCCCGAGGGGCCCTCGCGCGTCGGCATCTCCGTCGTCGATATCGCGACTGGCGCCACCGCACATGCGTCGATCCTCGAGGCGCTGATCGCGCGCGGACGCACCGGCAAGGGCGCCGACATCAGGATTTCGATGTTCGACGTGATGGCCGACTGGATGGCGGTGCCGCTGATCAATTCGGAAGCCGGCAATCCGCCGAAGCGGATGGCGCTGGCCCATCCCTCGATCGCGCCCTATGGCGTGTTCAATTCAATGGACGGCAAGGGCATTTTGATCTCGATCCAGAGCGAGCGCGAATGGAAGAAGCTTTGCGCCGAGGTGCTGGATCAGCCTGATCTGCCGAACGATCCCAGATTCGCCAACATGGCCGAGCGCGTGCGCAACCGCCTGCTCACCGACAAGACGGTGGCCGACAGTTTTGCGACCATGATGCGCGTCGATCTGTTGAAACGCCTCGCCGACGCCGATATCGCGTTCGCCGAGGTGAACACCATGGCCGACCTCGCGGTGCACCCGCATCTTCGTAGAATCGAGGTCGATACGCCAAACGGCAAGGTGAGCTACGCCGCGCCCGCTGCGATCTTCGTCGGTGAGGACAGGCACTATGGCGCCGTGCCCGCCATCGGCGACCATGTCGAACTTCCCAAAGCTCCTCGTATCAGGAGCCGCCAGTCATGACGGAAGCTATCAACCTCGACCATCTGCGCCAATGGATCGGCAACACGACCGAAGCGACCGATATCGTCACCGCCCAACTGGTGAAGGGCCTGCGCGCAACTCTGTTTCAGAACATCGGCGAACCCACGACAGGCGACGCCGCGCCATGGACCACCCATTGGTGCCTGGCACAGCCGGTGTTTCCTATGTCGCAGCTCGGCCCCGACGGTCACCCCACCCGCGGCGGCTTCCTGCCGCCGGTGCCGCTGCCGCGCCGGATGTGGGCCGGCGGCGAAATCGAATTTGTCGGGCCCTTGCGCGTCGGCGATGAAGCCACACGAACCTCGCGGATATCAGACGTGACGATGAAGACCGGCTCGACCGGCGTGCTCTGCTTCGTCTCCGTCGAACACACGATTACGACACCGCGCGGCACAGCCATCCGCGAACGGCAGGACATCGTCTATCGCGACATGGGCGGCGCGGCGCCCTCTTCGCCGCCGAAGGCGCCCCCGCCGCCGCCCGTCGCAAAGCATCGCGAAAGCCATGTCAGCGATCCCGTGCTGCTGTTTCGCTACTCGGCGCTGACTTTCAACGGCCACCGCATCCACTACGACCGCGATTACGTCACCAAGGTCGAGGGCTATCCGGGCCTGATCTTCCACGGTCCCTTGCAGGCGGCGCTGATCGTCGAATTCGCCGCAAAACTTCACGGCGACAGCGCGCCGGAAAAGTTCAGCTATCGCGGCGTGCAGCCGCTGTTCGAAGGCAGCGAGTTCTCGATCAACGCCAGCGAAACCAGCGCCGGCATGGAATTGTGGATCGCGAATGCCGAGGGCCAGCCGACCATGAAGGGCACAGCGACGTGGTAGCGCTCCATCAGGACGTCGCGCAGTTTTTTCGCGGGCTCGGCGATTTTTTCGCAGCGCAATATTCCCTGACCATTGAGAAGCGGTCGTCAGACGCTCGCGCAGCATAGGTGCCATTCACGGCCCGGGTGCCGCTTGCCGATCTCAGTGCAGTGGCCCTACTCTCGTCACCGCGTCAAGAGAGGCGCGACCGTCGGCGCGATCAACGCAGCAACGAGAACAACGCTGAAGGAGACGAGACATGAGCCGCCATCGTGATTTCGTACCCCAAGGCGTGATCCCGGCGGTTCTGCTGCCGTTCCACGACGATTTCTCGATCGACGAGCAGAGCTTCCGGGCTCACTTGCGCGATGTCGCCGCGGTGCAGGAACTGTCTGCCGTCACGGTCAACGCTCACTCGACCGAAGTCGCCTCGTGCACGCGCGATGAACAACGTCGCGTCATGGAGATCGCGGACGAGGAAGTCGGCGGCACATTGCCGATCATTCACGGCGTCTGGGCGGACGGCAGCCTGGAGGCGGCGCGGATCGCTCGCCAGGCACAAGCCGGCGGAGCTTCGGCGCTGCTGGTGTTCCCGCCGGCTCCCTTTACCCTTGGCCAGTCGGCCGAGATGGCGCTGGCCCATTTCAAGACCATCAGCGATGCGACCGATCTGCCACTGATCGTATTTCAATATCCCCTGGCCACAGGCCAGGGCTATCCCGCGGCGACGCTGGAGCGGCTGTTCGACGAAGTGCCGACCATCCGCGCCATCAAGGACTGGACGCAGACAGTGCCGCAGCACGAGAGCCAGATTCGCGCCTTGCAGGGGCGCGCACGTCCCATCAACGTGCTGTCCACCAACAGCGCATGGCTCTTGAGCTCGCTGGTGCTCGGCTGCAATGGCCTGCTGTCAGGCAGCGGCAGCGTCATCGCTGACCTTCAAGCCAGGCTCTATCGCGCCGTGAAGGCCAACGATCTCGCGGAAGCCCGCCGGCTGAACGACCTGATTTATCCGATAGCGCGCGTGTTCTACGCCGATCCCTTCGTCGATATGCACAACCGCATGAAGGAAGCGCTGGTGCTGCTCGGCAAACTGCCGCGCGCAGTGGTGCGTCCGCCGTTGGTCAAGATATCAGACGCGGAAATTGCACGGATCCGGGACGCGCTGATCGAGGCAGGGCTGCTCGACGCCCGAACCGCGCTGGGGCGCAACGCGGCATAATCAGGGCTGAAAGATAATTGCAACCATCACAACAGGAGGGATTCCAATGTCATTTCGGCTAACAACGGCCGCATGCTGGTCAGCGTGTAGTTCGGAGGCTCGGTTACGCGGCCGCCGCATGGGCGCTAGTCGTCGCGTAGCCTGAGTTGCTCGACCATGGACGCTATTTCTCCCTCGAACTTCGCAAGGCGGTCGCCCTGTGCCTTGAGGCGGTCGGATAGCTTCTGCATCTCGTCGCGCTCAAGTGACTGCGTGAGCCGCTGAATGATCTCGTCGTTGAGCGAGCGCCCATTCGCCGCTTCGACGAGTTTGTCTCGTATCCCCTCTGGCAGACGGAGCTGAAATCGATCCGAAGTCCTGCTCGTCCCTGTTGCTTTCTTTATCCGGGGTGCCACGTCCGTGGCTGATTTCGGTAAGGTTGCCTTTTTCTTGGCCACGCTCGTCTCTCCAAAGGCCAAGCCGCAAGGAATTGCGCCTCGATGAAGTTTGCGAAGCAACCCGACAATTCAGGCGTGATTGAGGACGTTGACCAAAGATCAGGCGCACTGCATTCGACCTGACCCCTTGGCCCATAGCCTGCCTCCCCCGGTTCATCGTCATCAAACCAACCATCGTCGGGGTAGCATCCCCACAAAAGTCCCCGCCGTCTCGACTCGCGGCCCCGGCGTCTTTAACGTATCCTGCCACAGCAACGGGGCAAGAAATGGCAAAGAAAACCGTGATCAAGCGGAAGAACGGCGCGGCAAAGACAGCGCCGAAGAAATCAACGAAAAAGTCCGCCGGCCGCGCAGCCGCAAAAACACAGAAGAAAGCGGTCTCACAAAAACCCGCCAAGGCGCGCCCGCCCAAGGGTCCGGTTTGGCAATGGTCGGCGCTGCAGACGGCAGCCGCCATCCGCTCAGGTGCGATTTCCTCGATTGAGGTTGTCGAAGCGCATATCGCGCGAATGCGCGAAGTTAATCCAAAGCTCAACGCGGTCGTTGTCGATCTGTCGGACGAAGCGCTGAAGGCGGCAAAAGCTGCGGACAACGCCCGGACAAGAAAGACAGAGCTTGGCCCGCTACACGGCGTACCGATCACGATCAAGGAAAACGTCGACTATGAGGGGCGGCCCAACCCCAACGGTGTGGCCGCGCAGATGAATATTATCGCCCCCTCCGACGCGCCGGTCGTGCGCAATCTCAAGAAGGCCGGCGCAATTGTGGTCGGCCTGACCAATACGCCCGAATTCTCGCTCCGCGGCTTTACGGAAAACCCGCTGCACGGGCTTACGCTGAACCCGTGGGATCCCGATATCACCTGCGGCGGTTCGTCGGGCGGCGCCGGTGCCGCGGTGGCGGCCGGCATCGGCACGGTCGCGCACGGCAACGACATCGGCGGTTCGTTACGCTGGCCAGCGCACTGCAATGGTGTCGTCACGATCAAGCCGACGCAAGGCCGCGTCCCGGCCTATAACGAGAGCGCCGCGGCCGAGCGGCCGATGCTCGCTCATCTGATGTCCGCGCAAGGACCGCTGGCGCGCAGCGTCGGTGACGTCAGGATGGCGCTCGAAGTCATGAGCCAGCGCGATCCGCGGGATCCCTGGTGGGTCGCAGCACCTCTGGTCGGGCCAAAACCGAAAGGCCCGATCAAGGTCGCGCTCGCGAAGCTGCCTGACGACATGGACGTTGCTCCCTCGGTGCGTGCTGCGCTCAGGCAGGCCGCGGACCATCTCGAGCGTTCGGGCTATCGCGTCAGCGAAATCGAAGTTCCCGACATCAACGGTGTCTGGCAGACCTGGTGCGACATCATCGCCAACGAAACCGCGATGCTGCAGGAAGCCGCGATGCTGAAAGTGACTTCGCCCGATTTCCATGCCGCCTACAACGGCATCAAGGCGAAGGCAAACACGCTCGACTTGTTGGGCTGGATGCGCGCCACGGCTGCGCGCAACACCCATATCCGGGCCTGGCAGTTGTTCCTTGAGGATTTCCCTGTCGTACTCGCCCCGACGACGGTGAAGCCGACGCCTGGCCCGCGCGAGGATGCAATCAGCCCGGAGCGCACGCGTGAACTCTTCTGGAACGACCTGCGTTTCATTTCCGCGATCAATGTGCTTGGTCTGCCTGGCGCCGTCGTGCCGGTTACGCTGCATGAAGGCCAACCGATCGGCGTGCAGTTGATTGCAGGACGCTATCGCGAGGACCTCGCACTGGACGCGGCGGCGGCAATCGAGAAGCGGGCGGGAACGTTGGTACCCCAGCTGTGGGAGAAGATGGCCTGAGCGAGCCCTTGGCCGTGGCGTCCCGGAGTTCTGTCCGATCCCAGGCCGTCATCGCGCGCCAATGGCTTGACTTCGTAAGGTAATCCATCGAGAGGTGGATCGCTTCCGCCTTCGCCCAGCAGCCATGGCGAAGCTTAAGAAAATCGCGAACCCCAAGAAATCCAGATGGGAGCCGCCCGATGTCGTCCCGCAAACCAGCCAAAACCGCGAGCGCCTCGCTCACGGTCAAGGACGCCACCTTCGGCCTGCTGCGCGCGTTCGGAATCAAGCGCGTGTTCGGCAATCCCGGCTCGACCGAGCTGCCCTTCCTCAGCGACTGGCCCGACGACATCGATTACGTGCTCGGCCTGCAGGAAGCCTCCGTCGTCGGCATGGCCGACGGTTATGCGCAGGCGACCCGCAACGCCGGCTTCGTCAATTTGCATTCCGGCGCCGGCGTCGGCAATGCGCTCGGCAATATCTACACCGCCCACCGCAACCAGACGCCGCTGGTCATCACCGCCGGCCAGCAGGCGCGCTCGATCCTGCCGCTGCAGGCCTTTCTCTACGCCGAGCGCGCCTCGGAATTTCCGCGGCCCTATGTCAAATACAGCGTCGAGCCGGCACGCGCCGAAGACGTGCCGGCGGCAATCGCGCGGGCCTATTACGTCGCGATGCAGCCGCCCTGCGGGCCGACCTTCGTCTCGATCCCGATCGACGACTGGACGCGCCCCACACAGCCGGTCGAAGCCCGCCACGTCAGCCGCGAACTCGGCCCCGACGCCGAGGCGATGAAGGCGCTGATCGCCGCGCTGTCGGCGAGCAAGCGCCCTGCCCTCGTCGTCGGCCCCGCCGTCGACCGCGCCGGGGCCGTCGACCTGATGGTCCGGGTCGCGGAGAAGACGAAGGCAGCCGTTTGGGTCAGCCCGTTCTCGGCGCGCTGCTCGTTCCCCGAACGTCATCCGCAGTTTTCAGGCTTCCTGCACGCTTCGCCGGGCCAGCTATCGGATGCGCTGCGCGATCATGACCTGGTGGTCGTGATCGGCGCGCCCGTGTTCACCTTCCATGTCGAAGGCCATGCCGCGATCTTCGACGGCGCCACCACGATCTTCCAGATTACCGACGACCCGGACGCCGCCGCTGTCACGCCCTCGGGCGCCAGCATCATCGCGACCATGAAGCCGGCGCTGGCAATGCTGCTTGACCTGCTTCCGGAAGCAAAGCGGGCCATGCCTTCGGGCCGCACGTTGCCGCCGGCGCCGTCGGCCGCCGATCCGCTTCCGGTCGAATTCTTGCTCCACTCGCTGTCTGAAGCCATGCCCGCCAATGCGGTGCTGGTGGAGGAAGCGCCCTCGCATCGCCCGGCGATGCAAAAGTTCATGCCGATGCGCGGCCAGGACAGTTTTTACACCATGGCGAGCGGCGGCCTCGGCTACGGCCTGCCCGCCGCCGTCGGCATGGCGCTCGGACGTCCCGGCGTCCGCACCGTCTGCCTGATCGGCGACGGCTCGGCGATGTATTCGATCCAAGCGCTGTGGACCGCGGCCCGGCGCAACCTGCCGCTCACGGTCGTCGTCATCAACAACGCCGGCTATGGCGCGATGCGCTCGTTCAGCCAGGTGATGCAGGTGCGCAATGTCCCGGGCCTCGAACTGCCCGGCATCGATTTCGTCAAGCTCGCCGAAGGCATGGGCTGCCACGCCGTGCGGGTGACGAAATCATCCGAACTCGCGGGCGCGCTCAGCTACGGGCTGTCGCATGACGGCACCAGCCTGATCGAAGTGATGGTGGATTCGGCCGTGCCGCTGCTTTACGCGCAGAAGGGGTAAGTGACTCTGTAGCCCGGATGGAGCGCAGCGCAATCCGGGATAGGTCTATCCGCGGATGGAATTGTCCCGGATTTTGCGGAGCCTGTCATCGGGCGCGCATTCGCGCGACCCGTTGGCTCCATCCGGGCTACGTTGCTCTGCGGGCAGCAGCGATTTCGTTCGCAAGCCGGCCATAATCCGCCCAGACCAAATTCAGAAACAGCGGTGGCTCCTGCTGCGCCTGCAGCATCTGCGCGTAACGCTCTTTCGCTCCCTCCATCTCCCACCATTTCTGCGCCGACATCGCAACTCTTCGGAAGCGGTTGAGCGTTCCCGAAAATGTCTTGCGATCGGCCCCGGCAAGGCCAGCGCAATGCGTGAGCCAGTTGAATCCGGCAATGACGGCAATCGCCAGATCGCTCATCGTGTTGCCGGTGAATTCGATCACCGTTTCATCGTGCGGCAACTGGCGAAGATACGCGTCCAGTATCGCTGCTTGTGAATTCGGCTCGGCGAGCAGCCTGAATTCACCCCTCGGCACCGTCAGCAGATAGCGCATGGCTTCCAGCCGCGTATGGTTGCAGACCTGCTCCTTGTCGGCTCCTGCATCCGAGGCGGTCCGCTTGCAGGCGGGATAGACCCATTTCCCAATGTCGGCCTCGTCGAGATATTGCCTGCCCCGCTTCTCGATATCCGCCAGCAGCGCATGCGGGGCATCCGGCGGCGTCGCCGGAACTTTTCCAAATGGCCAGGCACGCCAACTCATGGGACCCCATTTGATTCAAAGGCTTACCAGTTCGCCTGCCAGTTGCGCACGCGGCGTTTACTTGACGGCCCTCTACGCTCGCACGAAAATTCGGCATGGGGCAACCGTGGAGTGAATGTCATGAGTAAGACAAGTCTCGGAAAAGCTGCCCTCGCGGTCTCCGTCTTCACATGCGCGACCATGCTGTCGTTTGACTGGAGCGAACAAAAGGGCGCTTCGCTGTCTATCGAGCGTGCGCAGGCACAGATGGTTGACCCATATACCCCGGGCGTTGCCCGGCGGCAGGCGCGGCGGACCGCGGCCGGTGCGGCCGCGGTGGGCGCCGGTGCTGTTGCAGCCGGTGCTGTCGTAGCCGGAGCTGTCGCAGCCGGAGCGACCGCCCCCTACTACGGCGGCGGCCCCTATGCCTATTACGGCGGCCCGGGCGTATACGGCGGCCCCGCCTATTACGGCGGCCCCGGCGTATGGAGCCAGGACTACGCGGCGCGCAATGGCATCATCTGCCAGCCCGGCACATTGGTCCGCCTCGACGACGGCCTGATGCACCGCTGCCAGTAAGCGAGATTGTCGGGAACGGCGGCCGAAGGACCGCCCTTCTCGCTCGCAACCCTATCGAGAAAATTCGTAGCCCGGATGGAGCGCAATCCGGGATAGGTCTATCCACGGATGGAATTATCCCGGATTTCGCTTCGCTGCATCCGGGCTACGTTCTCACTTCCCGTAACTCTCGCGCATCTTCGCCTGGATCTTCGCCATGCCTGATATCCAGCGGTCGTAATTCTCGGTTTTCTTGCGCATGTAGCCCAGCACCTGCGGGTGCGGCAGGATCACAAAGGTTTCCTCTTCCAGTCCCTTCAGCACGTCCTGCGCCACCTGCTCAGGCGACAGGTCGCCGTCGCCGGATTGCGGACCCTTCGGTATCGAGCGCAGCATGTTGGTATCGACGCCCTGCGGGCACAGGATCGAAACCTTGATGTTGTCGGCCTTGTGCGAGATCGCGAGGTTTTCGGCAAACCCCACCGCAGCATGCTTGGTGGTCGAATAGGCCGGGCTGCCGACCTGTGACAGCAACCCCGCCGCCGAAATCGTGTTGAGGAAATAGCCGCCGCCGCGCGCCTTCATGCGCGGGATCAGGTGCCGCGCCGCATAGACATGGGCCATGACATGAACGGCCCAGCTTCGCTGCCACGGTTCGTCGGAGTTTCCGCCGGCATTCACCGACAGTGGATCGAAACCGCCGCCGATGCCGGCATTGGAGCAGAACAGCGCGATCGGGCCGAATTGATGTTCGGTCTCCTCGATGACGTGAAGGATATCCTTCTCCTTTCCGACATCGCATTTGAAGGCCGCCCCGCCGATCGGAGTGGCGACGGTTCGCGCGCCATCGGGATCGATATCGGCGACCACGACCTTGGCTGCGCCTGCGCGATGGAAAGCCTCGCACATCGCCCGGCCGATGCCGTTGCCACCACCGGTGACAACCACGACTTTGCCGGTCACCTGCATGGCCGCTCTCCCCTCTGATATCGTTTACGTCAGGATCATCATATCGAGAATAGCCGTATAATGGCAGGCGGCGCCGAGCAAGACGAAGCCGTGCCAGATCGCGTTCTGGAAGCGCAGCCGCTGCCAGGCATGGAAGATCACGCCCAGGCTATAGAGCACGCCGCCCGCCACCACCAAGCCCAGCGCCAGCGGCGGCACCGCCTTCACCACCGAGTCGTAAATCATGACGCCGCTCCAGCCCAGCGCGAGATAGAGTCCCACGGCCAGACGATCGTATCGCCCCGGGCGCGCCAGCTTCAGCACCACACCGGCGATCGCGACGCACCACACCCCGATCAGCAGCGCGACCGCGAGATAGCTTTCCCGCAGCGCCACGATGAACGGCGTATAGGTGGCCGCGATCAAGAGATAGATCGCGGAATGATCGAAGCGGCGCAGCACCCATTTGGCGCGCGACACCGGCCAGAGATTATAGACCGCCGAAAATGTCAGCATCGCCAGCAGGCCCGCGACGTAAACCGACACCACCGCGACCTCGAACGCGCTGGCATAGACCGCGGTCAACACGATCAACGCCGTGGCGGCGACAAGCCCCAGACAGACGCCGACGATATGCACGACGCCGTCGGCGATCAGTTCGGCGCGGTCGTAGTTCCAGTGCATGGCGTCGGCCGCCGCGTGGAACGATGTCGAGGCGAATTGTTTCAGTCTGAAGATGGTCATGCAGGTCCACAGCAGCTGGTGAGAGGGCGATTAGGAGTACTCCACAGCAGTGGCATTTTCGTGCCGCCGGTCACAAGGCGATATCCGTAGAAGCCCGTGGCCAGCCTATCACGGACGCTTGATTTTGGTCCGCCAATCGCCACTTTCCTGACATCGCCCACCAACGCTTCTTTCGAGCCTCCCACGCCCGCATGGCCCCCAGTTTTTCAGATATCGTCGAGGAAGCGCGCTTGTCGGCGCGGGCGCTTTTGGATTACGGCGACAGCTTCTTCAATCCCACGGTGCGGCTCGGCGTCACAGGCCTGTCGCGCGCCGGCAAGACCGTGTTCATCACGGCGCTGATCCACGGCCTCACCCGCGGCGGAAGGTTTCCGGTGTTCGAACCGTATGCCACGGGCCGGATCGCCCGCGCCCGGCTCGAGCCGCAGCCGGACGATGCGGTGCCGCGCTTCGACTATGAGAACCACGTCCGCACCCTGATCGAGGAGCGGCGCTGGCCAAGCTCCACCGTCGACATCAGCGAACTGCGCCTCGTCATCGACTACCAGCGGCAGAACGGCGCCGATCGCACGCTCACCATCGACATCGTCGATTACCCCGGCGAGTGGCTGCTGGATCTTCCGCTGCTCGACAAAAGCTACGAGCAATGGTCGACGGAGAGCCTGGCATTGTCGCGCGAGGGCCCCCGCGCAAAACTCGCCGCGCCATGGCACGAACATCTGAAAACGCTTCACCCCGAGGGCCGTGAGGACGAACAGGCGACGCGCATGGCGGCAAAGCTGTTCACGGATTATCTGCGCGCCTGCCGTGACGAACGTTTTGCGATGAGCCTGCTGCCGCCCGGACGCTTCCTGATGCCGGGCAATCTCGCTGATACACCGGCGCTGACCTTTGCGCCGCTCGATGTCGCGGCCGACGGCAGCGCGCCCGATGGTTCGCTGTGGGCGATGATGCGGCGACGTTACGAGGCCTACAAGGATGTCGTGGTGCGCCCGTTCTTCCGCGATCATTTTGCGCGGCTCGACCGGCAGATCGTGCTGGTCGATGCACTCGCGGCGTTCAATGCCGGGCCGGAAGCGCTGCACGATCTCGAAGCCGCGCTATCGGGCATTCTCGATTGCTTCCGCATCGGCCGCAGCACGATACTGAGTACGCTCTTTCGTCCCCGGATCGATCGCATTCTGTTTGCCGCCACCAAGGCCGATCATTTGCACCATCAGAGCCACGACCGGCTGGAAGCGGTGCTGCGGCGCGCGGTCGCCAAGGCGGCCAACCGTGCCGAATATGCCGGCGCGACAATCGATGTGGTCGCGCTATCGGCGGTGCGCGCCACGCGCGAGGCGCAGGTCGCGCGCGGCCGGGAGAAGCTGCCGTCCATCATCGGCACGCCCGCGCCCGGCGAGACCGCCAATGGCGAAGCCTTCGATGGCGAGACCGAAGTCGCGACCTTTCCGGGCGACCTGCCCGCGGACCCTGAGGAACTGTTCAACGGCGGCTTTCGCGGCCTTTCCAGCACGGCTTCCGAACAGGCCGATTTCCGTTTCCTGCGGTTCCGGCCGCCGCTGCTGGAGCGCACGGCCAACGACGAGCCCGCGCTGCCTCACATCCGCCTCGACCGCGCCCTCCAGTTCCTGATCGGAGACCGACTGCAATGAGCGAGAAGACGCCGCATCGGCGGCCGGCGACGTTCAAGCTCGGCGATCCCGGCGTGATCGTGATGGGTCCGGATGAAACCGGACGCCCTGCCCGCGGCACCGTACACATCACGCCCGAAGCCGATCCTGCCACCCTGCCCGTACCGATCGATGCGCCACTCGTGGCGGCGCGCCGCGGCTTTCGCTGGGGCACCCTGTTCTGGTCCGCGGCCGGCGGGCTGGTGCTGCTCGGCCTCGGGCTTGGCGTCGTCAACCTGATCGAGGACCTGTTCGCGCGCAGCGAAACCCTGGGCTACGTCGCGCTGGCCTTCGCCGCCGCCGCCGCGCTGGCGCTGGCGGTCGTCATCGGGCGCGAAGCTTTCGGCCTGGCGCGGCTGGCGGCGATCGAGAAGCTGCATCAACGCGCCACTGAGGTGCTGCGCAGCGACGACCGCGCCGAGAGCCGCGCCGTCGTCAACGATTTGCTGAAGCTCGCACATCAGAACCCGCAACTGGCCCGCGCCCGCGCAGCCCTGGTGAGCCACGCCGACGACATCATCGACGGCGCCGACATGATCAAGCTCGCCGAGCGCGAACTGATGGCGCCGCTAGATGAAGAGGCGCGCAGGCTGGTCTCGATAGCCGCGCAGCGCGTCTCGGTCGTCACCGCGGTGAGCCCGCGCGCGCTGATCGACGTGCTGTTCGTGTTCGTCGCCGCGATGCGGTTGATCCGGCAATTGGCCCGGCTCTATGGCGGCCGGCCGGGCACGCTCGGCATGATCAGCCTGCTGCGCCACGTGATCGGCCATCTCGCCATCACCGGCGGCATGGCCGTCGGTGACAGTCTCGTGCAACAAATGCTCGGCCACGGCATCGCCGCCAAACTCTCGCAGCGGCTCGGCGAAGGCGTGCTCAACGGCCTGCTCACCGCGCGGCTCGGGCTGGCCGCGATCGACGTGACGCGCCCGCTGCCGTTTACGGCGCTGCCGCGACCTGCGCTCGGCGATCTCGCCAAGGATTTGCTGCGCAAGCGCGATGATGAGGCTCTAACGTAGCCCACCATCTATCCGCAATAACTGCCTTGCATGGTGGGCACGCTTCGCTTTGCCCACCCTACGCATCCTCCTGATTGAATGCCGCTGAACGTCTCGCCCGCGCCATTGTTCCAAAGCAGCGCTCGCCCTCGCGCGAGCCCCCGTTCGCCAGTACCGGGCGCGGGGCGGGTCAGGCCTGACAACCCCAAAGATCGCCAGGAACGAGTCACCCGATCGGCCGTTGGACTCTCAACCTCGTTCTCGACCGGCTGGATTTCCAGATGGATCGTTTCGTCGACCGGCGCAGCAAATCGCTTTGGATGGACGTAGCGGTTGCCCCGCGCGCCACTCCGCTTCAGGGCAACAGGGAATGCGATGTCGCGATCATCGGCGCGGGTATTGCAGGGATATCCACCGCCTACGAACTTGCCGCGGCGGGTTCGCGCGTCATCGTCGTTGATCGCGGGAAGATCGCGGGCGGCATAACGGCGCGCACCAGCGCGCATCTGGCGCCGCTATGCGATGACCTGACGTCTGAGATGATAGGCCTGCGCGGCGAGGAGATATCCCGCCTGTTCTACGAGAGCCAGGCCGCAGCGGTGGATCGCATCGAGGAAATCCAGAAGCGGGAATCCATCGACTGCGATTTTCGTCGCCTCGACGGTTACCTGTTTCAGGCGCTCAACACCGACTCGCAAATCATCGAGGACGAGCTGGATGCCGTCCGGAAGGTCGGCGCCCCCGTCCATCGGCTGGTCGGCGTTCCCCTCGCCCATTGCGAGCAGCAGCACGTGCTGCGCTATCCGCGCCAGGCGACGTTTCATCCTCTCAAATATCTCAAGGGTCTCGTCGCCGCCATCGAGGCAAGGGACGGCAGCTTCCACTGCGACACGGTCGTCGAGCGCTTCGAAGAGCGCGACGACGGCAAGGTCGCCGTCACGGCCGGCTGCGGAACGATAACGGCCCGGGCCGCGGTCGTGGCCACCAATGCTCCGATCGTCGATCGATTTGCCTTGCACACCAAGATGGCTCCCTATCGCACCTACGCGATGGCCTTTTCGATTCCGAAGGGAGCCATTCCGGACGCCCTGTACTGGGACACGCTCGACCCCTACCACTATGTGCGGCTGCAGCCGGGCGATGGTCGAACCGACTCTCTCATCGTCGGCGGCGGCGACCACAAGAGTGGCGAAGCCGACGACGCAGAAGTTCGCTTTCAGGCCCTCGAAGCCTGGACGCGCAATCTCATTCCAGCCGCGAAAGAGGTCACCCATCGTTGGTCGGGACAGGTGCTCGACACCATCGATTACGCCGGCTTCATCGGCAGGAATCCTGGAAGCAAGAATATCTACGTGCATACCGGCGATTCCGGCCAGGGCATGACCCACGGCGTTGTGGGCGCGATGATCAATTCGGCGCTGATCCTGGGGCGAGACACCAAATGGGCCGAAGTCTATGAGCCCTCGCGCAAGACGCCCGCCGCAATAGGCAACTTCCTGAGAGAGAATGTCACCGCGGTGAAGAACTTTGCCGAGTATCTCGCGCCCGGCGAACTGGCCGATGTCGGCGAGCTGAAAGCCGGACACGGCGCCATCATCCGGCAAGGCATGCGCAAGATCGCGGCCTATCGTGATCCTTCCGGCGAGCTATATGCGCGCTCTGCCGCCTGCACGCATATCGGCTGCCACCTGCACTGGAATTCCTTTGAGACGTGCTGGGATTGCCCCTGTCACGGATCTCACTTTGCAATCGATGGGACACCGCTCAATGCTCCCGCCATCGGACCTCTGGCCGAGGCTGATATCGAGACGCGCTCCGGGGATTACGCAGGCGAAGATCAAGACGGCAAACGGCAGACTTCACTCCATTCGGAAACCTGAATCGCCTCAAACCAGATTACGGCACACACCACCCGCGACGTTCGACCAACTCCGTGCTCTCTTGGAGAACCGCCATGCTGCATTATCCCCGTCCTCCCTTCCCGAGCCAGCACCAGCCGATGCCCGGTAAGACTGCCGCGATGAAGCCGGCGCCCGATCACGGCGAAACATCGTACAAGGGCAGCGGTCGCCTCAACGGCAAGAAGGCCGTCATCACCGGTGGCGATAGCGGAATCGGCCGCGCGGTTGCCATCGCCTATGCCAGGGAGGGCGCTGACGTTTTGATATCCTATCTTGACGAGCACGAGGATGCCCGGGAGACCGAGCGGCTGGTGAAAGAAGCCGGCAGAAAGGCCGTTCTGTTGCCCGGCGATATCCAGGAGCCGGGCCAATGCCGCGCGGTCATCGCCAAGGCCGTATCGGAGCTGGGCGGAATCGATATCCTCGTCAACAACGCGGCCCATCAGGCCAGCTTCAAATCAATCGACGAGATCAGCGACGAGGAATGGGAACTGACGTTCAAGGTGAACATCCATGCGATGTTCTATCTCACCAAGGCTGCGGTCGGACACATGAAGCCGGGCAGCTGCATCATCAACACGGCCTCGATCAATTCGGATGTGCCCAACCCGACGCTGCTGGCCTATGCAACGACCAAGGGCGCGATTCATAATTTCACGGCGGGTCTGGCGCAGATGCTGGCCGAAAAGGGCATTCGCGCCAACGCGGTCGCCCCGGGACCGATCTGGACACCGCTCATTCCCTCGACCTTGCCCGAGGATTCCGTAAAGAATTTCGGCAAACAGGTCCCGATGAAGCGTCCCGGTCAGCCGGTCGAGCTGGCCACGGCTTACGTCATGCTGGCCGATCCGCTTTCGAGCTACGTATCCGGCGCGACCATCGCCGTCACCGGCGGCAAGCCCTTCCTGTAGGAATGTGTAGGGTGGGCAAAGGCGCCCTTGCGCCGTGCCCACCATCTGCTGTCCGGATTCATGCTGCAGATGGTGGGCACGCTATCGCTTTGCCCACCCTACGGGCGATGGACAAAGCGACAATCTGGGCAAGCGTTGAATTACAAATTAGTATCGCGGTGCAAGAACTCCGGCATGTGCTGGCGCAGCTCGCGCGGGAGCGGCCGCTCGGACGGATCGCGGCCAACCTTCGATTTCAGTTCCATCAGATCAGTGAAGACGTCGGCCTGGCGCCGCAAATCGTCGGCAATCAACGGCGGTTGAGTCGAAATCGTCGAAACGACGGTCACCCGGACCCCGCGACGCTGCAATGCCTCGACCAGGGGGCGGAAATCGCCGTCACCGGAGAACAGCACGATCTGGTCGACGTGCTCCGCGAGTTCCAGGGCATCGACCGCGAGTTCGATATCCATGTTGCCCCTCACCTTGCGACGGCCGCTGGCGTCGATGTACTCCTTGGTCGCCTTGGTGACCACGGTGTAGCCATTGTAATCGAGCCAGTCGATCAAGGGCCGGATCGACGAATATTCCTGATCCTCGATGATCGCGGTGTAGTACACCGCACGAAGCAACGTGCCTCTGCTCTGGAATTCCTTCAGCAGCTTCTTGTAATCGATATCGAAACCAAGCGTCTTGCTGGTCGCATAGAGATTGGCGCCATCGATCAGGACCGCGATCTTGCCGAGGGAGGATGACATTCTGGCAATGACCCCAAAATTGGATAGCAGGGAAACAAGGACGTCACTTCAGGTTACTGAATGCGCGGCACAACAGATTCGCCTGCGGGCATCTCAGGCCGCACTCACCGTCAACTCGTAGAAGAGAGCAGGACTCGTCGCCATGGACAGCTCAAATACTGTTGCTGTACCCGATCGTTTTCGCCGTGAAATTTTCTCTGCGACGGCCGAACCCGATGCCGTGACGCTAAGGCGCGCGACATGAGCGCTCAATTGTCCGTAGGTAAGCGGCGCAGATACGAACGGATGCAGCGCCTATACGAAGGTTTAGGTCGTTGTCTTCGATGTAACTTCCTCGGTGAGCACCGCGACCTGGATGAAACGGAACGGAAGATCTCGTAGGGTGGGCAAAGGAGCGTTAGCGACGTGCCCGCCATTCACGTTACGCCCCTGATGGTGGGCACGCTGAGCCTGTCATCGGGCGCGCATTCGCGCGACCCGGTGGCTTTGCTCACCCTACGGACTGCGAACTGATTTGCTTTGCGCGCAAGTGCAATCTCGAAGTGCTCCTGCGACAAATCAACACGACGGGCAAATCAGTCAAAAGCTGTCCAGCCATTCGCGCAAAAATATTTCGCTTAACTTGCAGGCCAAATCAGCTCCATAACTCCGCCCGTCTCACGGCGGATGAGGGGCGTTGGCCATCGTCACGAACGCGCGGTGAGATGCGATGGACGCAGATGGCGCGATAGACGTACGCGCCGGAAGCGTACGGCGAAGTCGTGTGGTTCGGGCGCCGCGGTGCTGGCGCTAAGTCCTAGAGAAGCGAAGCTTCTCGGGGGTGACGGAGGCAAAAGAGCCGTTCTCCGGGAAGAGCACGAAGTAAGCCGTAAAGCCATTGCGCAGGGAAGGCCGGAATGCTCCCGCTGCCCTGTATGCTCGTGTGCATTTTCTTTAGCGCAAATCGCACGCGAGACCGCGGGTGCAGCAAGCACCCGGTCTTCCCTGCGCCCTCTGATTGGAGGGCGGGAAGTTGATAGCAAACCTCGGACGCAATGCGTCGCGAGAAGGCGAATGTGTGTCTATCGTAGGATGGGTGGCGCGAAGCGATACCCATCGCCGCACGCACCGGCGTTGATGGGTATCGCTTCGCTCCACCCATCCTACAGGAGCCACGTCATTGCGACCGAAGCGGCATCAAATCGCATCACCCCCGCCAGCACGCGCCAGCGGAACAACGGCGAATCCGGCGGTGGCGACAGCTCGGGCGTCCAGCCCGTCAATTTTTCCAGCGCGTAGGTATCCATCACCATCCCGCGCCAGACGCGCTCGACCCGCGCCAGCGGCTGCCGCTTGGCGGTCGTGAGATCCCACAGCGGCAGGCGATGGTCCGGCTCGCGCGCGACATAGAGGCCGGGATGATCCTTGATATGGTTCATGCCGGGATCGCCAAACCCCTGGAACCTGCCGCGTTCGTTGATCTGGATGACTGGCACCTGGCCGTTGAAATGCCAGCGCAGCATCGCGTAGGTGCGATAATCCGACGTCGCGATCCAGGTCGCGCCGGTCGCTCGCAACTGCTCGCGCGCGCGCGCCGCGACCTGTTCAAAGCCGGCTTCGCCGCCGACGGGATCGGTCCTGCCGATCAAATTCCATGGCGCCGCGACGTAATAGAAGAACACGCCGACCACAAAGGCGATGCCGGAGATGACAGCCACTCTCGCCCACCAGAATGTCGATTTCACGAGCCGGTCCGAAAAACCTTCGCGCGGCAGCATCACGAGATTGATGGCGGTCGCGGCAAAGCCGGCGGGCCACAGGAACATCGGCCAAGTGTCGCCGACGCGGAGCGTCAGCGACTTCCAGAGAAAATAGAGGAAGGGCACCAGCACGGCGGTCGACAACAGGATCCCGACCGGCTCGCGGCTGCGATAGCCGCGCCAGGCGGTCAGCGTCACGCCGGACAACACCACCGGCAGCAGCACGAAGCCGACGAGACCGAATTGAAGCCCGATGAATTCGCCGATGGTGCGGAACGAAAACGGATGGGTCGCGACCGCGCGCACGAACTGGAAGCGGAACGACGCCCAGTCGTGCTGCGCATTCCAGATCAGCACTGGCGAAAACACCACCGCCGCAAGCAGCGCCGCCAGCCATGGCCAGGGGCTGAACAGCCAGCGCCGCCGCCAGTCCGGCACCAGCGCGAACGCGAGCACCGCCGGCAGCAGCATGATCGCGGTGAACTTCGACAGCAGCGCCAGCCCCGCGAACAGGCCCGCCGCCAGCCACCAGCGCGGATTGCCGCTCTCGTGCAGCCGTACCAGCGACCACAGCATCGCAACCGCGCAGGGGATCATCGCCGTGTCGGGCGCGACCTTCGCCATCAGCAGCCCGTAGTACAACGCGGCTTCCGGCAACAGCACCGCGAGAATGACGGCGCGAACATCATGCGTCACGCGCCGGACGATGTCGGCGAGCAGAAGCTGCGTGACCAGCATCGCGACGATGCCACCGAACCGTACGCCGAGACTGGTGTCGCCGAAGATCGCGGTGCCGAACCGGATCAGCCATGCGATACCGGGCGGATGATCGAGAAAGGAAAGCGTGCTCTCCTTCGACCAGGTCCAGTAATAGGCCTCGTCAGTGCGCAGATCGAGCACGCCGGCATAGACCAGCCGCATCGCCGTCATTGCGGCGATCAGCAGCGCAACGGCAAGCCATGGCACGTCAAACCACGGCGCGGCGGAACTGGCATGGCTTTTATCGGGCTTGGCGATCGTCACGGCGCTTTCTCCTCGACTGAGCCGGGAGTGTCAACGAGCCGTGACGGAAAAAAGATCTATCGTCGTCCCTGCGAACGCACTAGCAGATGCACACATCGTGGCTGCGACGGAATGACTCGCTATGTTGATTTGGTCTTCCATGGTGACGAATTGCTGTGATTCTGTGTCTGGCAC
>NZ_JADPJL010000047.1 GCF_023073415.1 Bradyrhizobium sp. 190
GCAGGCGTCGCCGGTCTTTCCGACCGGGAGAACATATCTCGATTAGAATGTTTCGCCATCAAGACCGCACCCAGCATGTTCCCGAAGCTCAGCGACGGCATTATCCGCTCGGATGCGGCATCCAATTTCCATAGCGGCACCGGCGCGCTAGGCGGCTTCGTCCAACACGTTTTTAGATTACCGGCGCACTCGCAGGGGCGCGCTTTGAAGCTTCGGTACCGCGCCGCCAATCTAAAAACGCTCTTTATTATGTCGTGCACCACATAAGGCCAAGATGAGCGGTCTGGTCGAAGCGCTCCGAGGAGGGCCGTGACTATCTCTCGCTCAAGCTCGACGACCCCTCGTTCAACGCCCCGATCTACGCGAACCTGTTCGATGAGGAAAGCGGGGAAGGCTACACCCTCCTTTGGTCGCGGCCGCGCAAGAGCGGAGAGTGAGAGCAAGCTCTCAGGTCCCGCCCGGTCTTCTCCGGGCGGGGCCTTCCTTGGATCCGTCAGCCCGTCAGGCTTTGCCTTCCAATCGCATTGCGACCTTGCCGGTCGGCCGCTCCGGCCTCCGTTTAACTTTTTCTTTACTCAGGTTTCGCGCAAACGATTCGGCGCAGAAGCTCCATTCCCGCGTCACGGAGCGCTCGTCTGAGTCGCTGAAGAGTCAAGCTCGCAACAGCAAATTAGGTCAATAACGATCGGCGCGACTCGCTCTATAACTCTGCCCACAGAAAGTCTGGATGGTATCATGGAGCGGAATGATGGCGCATTCGTTCAACGCGTTTCACGATGAAGGCGCAACGCTCAAACGCATCTGCGTCGCTCAAGCGATCGTCAGCCTTTCGGCGCTGACATCGACTGCCCTGCTGCTATCGAAGCTCTTGCCGACGATGATGAATGACTTTCACTAAGTGATTATGGTGTCACTGCGTTGAAGACCGCCATCGTTTGGCCCAATCAGCAGTCAACAAATCAAAAGCCGAACCGCATAGCGCAAGGCGTATGCGATTCGGCTTAGGTGTCTTCGTTGCTCATCTAGTCAGAGCGGTTAAACCAACTACACCGGTGGCTCACCGCCCGGAGCGCCTCGATAGATGATAGCACGTTGTCACGGAAAGCAGCTACTTTTTCTTCTTTTTAGCTTTTTTCGCAGTCGTCTTTTTGGCCTTCTTCGCTTTCTTAGCCATGTGCCCTCCATGATTCACATCTGAAATAGTGCAGGCCGAGAATCGGCATGCACTACGGAAATATAACATCAAATTTGCAATATTGACATTGAGACATATCGCTCACCCGCTTAGAGCTTCCGAACCGCTTGTCTCTTCCAGGAGGCAATGCACGGCGCAAAAGAACATTGCCGCAACGCAATCCCTGAGGGCCGTTCTCTTGCCCCATTTGGGCCGAAGGATCCTCGCCGAAAAAGCTATCTGCGGGGGCGGCTATTGAATCATTCCGTCGGTTCTTCGCGTGGTCGCACCGACGCGCTTTCCTGTGGAGCCGCCGATTACGATGGGGCCGATTGGGCGTGGGAGTTCTTACGCCGAAATCAGGACTATATCGCCGATTGGCGACGCTCCGTTCCGCGGCACCTGCCATGCATTACGTTGAAGGACGGCACGCGGCTGTTGCGCCTCAGGCAGCGATTTCCGCGTGCGGAGAAGTGGGGGCTTTACGCCTTCGCCGATCCGAGACGCTGCGCCCTTGACGCAACCGTGGTCTGGCATGCCAATGCCTTGAAACGCGTGGTCCGGCTGAGTGCTAGGATGCCGAATGAGCACAGTGGTGCCATGACGCGCGCGCTCGCCGATTTCAATGGCGATCGACTAGCGGTGATTGATACCGAAGGCGTTCAGCACGTTTCGATCAAAGGCATGGGCGTTCGCGTCAATGTCGAAATCAAAGGCCTTTCCGTCCTGACCGCGCCATTTGCTGCGATCTTTGAACTCCATGACCTCGACGATCTCTCAGGGCAGACCGAGGTCCTGAAGCGTCTTCATCGGTTCACTGATACCAATGTTACAGCCCTTCAAAGATCAACTTTTTCAGGCGACGAACGCCTCCGCCAGGCCCTGATCGCGCTCGATGAAAGCCTGAACGGCAAGACGTATCGGCAGATCGCGATTACTCTCTTTGGAGATAAGAAAGTTGCTGAAGAATGGCTGGGGCCTAGTCAATTCTTGAAGGACCGCACGCGGCGCCTCGTCGCGAAAGGCACCGAGTTGATGAAGGGCGGTTATCGCGATCTCCTGAGTTAGACGATTCCGCCATTCTCGCTTTGACGAGTTTTGCTCGCGTGGGATGGCGAAACAAGGTCCGCCATCTTCGCCACTCCAAAAACAGTCCCGATCTGACGACGCTTCCCCTTGCACCTCTTGCTTGTGCGAGATTCGATAAGGGGACGTTGGACGATGACAAAAAGTGACGACAAAGAACCGGAAAAGCCGTTCCTCAACACGGTGGAAGCCGCCGCCTGGCTCCGGCTTACCAAAAACACCCTAGAGAAGATGCGGGTGAACGGCAGAGGGCCCGCTTACCGCAAGCACGGACGCTATGTCCGCTACCACATCGAAGATCTCGTCGAATGGTCGCAGGCAAGCAAGCGGAGGTCGACCTCCGATGCAGATTGATCGCACAAGACTGTGGCGGCAGGCCAGCATTCTTTCGGCCATGTGCGCCGGCATCATCACTCTTCTGATGTCCTCTGCACCCTCGGTGCCGCTCTTGATTTACAATGCATCCGGCAGCGCTCCGCTGGGGTTCTATTATCTGGAGCAACGCTTACCAGTGCGCGGCGAACTCGCCGTCTTCAAGCCGCCACCCGCGATCGAACTCTTGATCATCGCGCACAAAATCTTGCCTGTGCCGGTACCGCTTCTGAAGCGGGTCGAAGCGAGCGGTGGAGACGAAGTCTGCCGCGCGAAAGAGCCGATCGGCACCATGTCCATCAACGGCAAGGTCGTCGCTGAGGTACTGGAGAAGGACCGGGAGGGGCTGCCGCTTCCCTCCTGGGAAGGCTGCATGAGACTGGTCGAGGGGGAATTTTTCCTGCTGCAGCCGCATCCTCATTCGTTCGACTCGCGATACTTCGGGCCGGTCCTGCGTTGCGATGTCTTGGGCGTGGCGCACCCGCTCTGGACTTGGAAGTCGGATATTTGAAAGTGGCTCACGACGACGATCGTGCGCGTCGGAAAACGGGCGCGCACCTCTTCACCCTTGCCGCCGGGCCGCCCGTTCGGGCAGATCGCGAGCTCACGGGTCAAGCAAGCTCTTCCATTTAGATCAACGGTTGAAACGAACGAAGCGGGAGAGCAAGATAAAAGCACTGGCGCTCCACTGACTTTAAGTCGTTGCCTGCACATCCAAGAGTTGGCGACAGCACGGAGTGCGATGCCGCCAATTGCAGCTTAAGGCAATGCTGTCGTTCGTTGATGACGTCTGCGGCTTGGCAGGGGTGCAAAGGCTTCACATATCGCGGTCTTCCTGAAGGGGAGCTCGCGTCATGGGGGGCGTCGACGAGGACGAATTCGAAGTAAAGCTCGGCCGGATCGGTGACCGCAAAGCCAGGAGGGCCAAGAGTTATCTCCGGCGAGTGCGCCAGGCAGCTGAGAAGGCCGGCGGCAGTTCGAAGCGTGCATCGAACTTTTCGGGCGGCCGGATCGGCCGCGGATACGCGCAAGGCGCGGTGCTGGCCGGGAGAGGGCGGAGCAAGGGCCAGCGCAGGGTCGTCATCAAGGCCCGCATCGTGCGCATCAAGGCAGGCGACCCCGGAGCTATTCGGGCGCACTTGCGCTATGTGCAGCGCGACGGCGTCACGCGGGATGGTGAGCCGGGCGAGCTTTACGATACCACAAGCGACCGGGCCGAGGGCAAGGCATTCACGGAACGAAGCGCCGGCGATCGCCATCAGTTCCGCTTCATCGTGGCACCTGAGGATAGCGCGGAGCTTTCCGACCTGAAGCCTTTCATCCGCGACCTGATGCGGCAGATGGAAAGTGATCTGGGCACCCGGCTCGACTGGGTCGCGGCGGATCATTTCAACACGGGCCATCCGCATAGTCACATCGTCTTGCGCGGAAAGGGCGATGATGGACAGGACCTCATCATCGCCCGCGACTATATTGCTCACGGCTTGCGGGCGCGGGCAGCCGATCTCATCACCCGTGAACTCGGTCCGGAGACCGAAATCGAGGCCGCCCGCAAGCTGCAGCAGGAGGTCACGGCCGAGCGGTTTACGCGTCTTGACCGGGCGATCTTGCGCGATGGGCTGAATGGTGTCGTCGAACTCAGTGCGCGGCCGAAAGGAGATCCAGTCTGGAAGACCGCGCGAATGGGGCGGCTGCGAACGCTTGAGCGGATGGGGTTGGCGGAAGAGGCCAGTCCCGGCCGTTGGCGGATCGACGCCGGGCTCGAGGCCAAGCTCCGGCGCATGGGCGAGCGCGGCGACATCATCAAGACCATGCATCGCGAGCTTGCCGCGGCAGGAATTGCGCGGGCCGCCGGCAGCTACACCATCTTCGATCCGGGACAGGGCAGCCAGCGCCTGGTCGGGCGCGTCGTCGGCGAGGGGTTTTCGGACGAACTCAGGGAGCGTCGCTATGTGGTCCTCGATGGCATCGACGGGCGGACACACTACGCCGAGATCGGCAGTCTCTCGGCTGGCGATGAGCCGCCTGTCCGGAACACCATCGTAGAACTCAGATCGCGTGTTGCTGAGCCGCGCGAGATTGATCGGACCATCGCAAGGATCGCCGCCGCGCATCGCGGACGCTACAGCGAGCACTTGCACCATGAGTTCGACCGTCGGGCTTCCGGCGAGTTCGTCGCATCGCATGTACGGCGCCTGGAAGCGATGCGGCAGGAAGGTATCGTCAGCCGGCTCGCCGACGGAAGCTGGACGGTGGGCGATTATCTTGATCGGGCGCTTCAATACGAGAACCGCCAGCGCTCCCGCAATCCGGTTCGCCTTGCGGTGCTGTCATGGCAGAGGCTCGAGGATCTGCCACAGGCGGTGGGCGCCACCTGGATCGATCGCCAGCTTGTCGCCAGGACGCCCGAGGCGCTTGGGCCGGGCGGAATGGGTGCGGAGGTCGACGTGGCAATGCGGGCGAGACGGCAATGGCTGATCGAGCAGGGGCTCGCGCGCGAACAGGACGGGAAGCTGCGCTATGCGCGGGACTTGCTGCGGACCCTCGAGGCTCGTGAACTCCGCCAGACCGCTGCGGAGATTTCGGTGCGAACCGGCCTTGAACATCTCGAGGTCAAGGCGGGTGACAACGTCAGCGGCGTCTATCGGCGTATGCTGACGCTGAACAGCGGACGGTACGCGCTGATCGAGCGGTCCCACGATTTTGCGCTGGTGCCTTGGCGACCGGTGCTTGAGCGGGCGCGCGGGCAGCTCGTCACCGGTAGCGTCGGCGGTGAGGGGATTTCCTGGTCGATCGGAATGAAGCGCGGCATCGGACGCTAGTGAAACGTATCCGTCTTCGCCCAGCGCTCGCTGGTTCTCTCGGCAAGGTCCCATTTGCCCGTAGGCTTTTTTTCCGAGAAACCTTCTCAGGAACATGCGCTAAGATTCTGAAATCACGGATGGTTATACTACTCTTGCGAACTAGTATAACTTGCCCTTGCAGTCGGTATCCGCAGTTCGGTTGACGGTGAGTGAATCCGCCCCTGCGCGTCGACCAACTTATCTCGCCAAGTCGCGTGCATACCCAACCCCCCAAATTGCCCCCGGATTGGCCGGCTCGACGGCGCCTCAGCCGGGCGCTACCGCCGCGCGAGCCGCCAAAACCAATCCTGATCCAGTTTGGTCTCCCGGCCGATCTCGCGGACCGAGCTGCGCGCGCGATCAAAGATTGCGAAGCAAAGGCCTTCATCGTCGTGCCGGGCATAGTAGGCGATGCCGTCGGGATGAAGCGGGTGGTCGAACAGCGCCTTCGACCAGGCTTGGGGTGCATCGTAAGGGCAGTCCGCCATGCACCACCTCCGCAGTCGCGCCGAGGACGGCAAGCGAGGGGCCAGCGAGCCTGATCAGTTCAATATCTGCTGTAATTTCGAGACTAACGTATGCTTTGCGCCGGAGCAGGCTGGCATCGATCAGCGTTCGTCCCGGCACGCGGAGGAACGTTTCTGCGAAGGCGCCATGTGCTTCCCGAGCGGCATAGAGGACGCCGTAGCTCCCATCGGGGGCGTTCAGTCTGCCGAGACGCGAAGTGTCGAAAAAGATCGGATCGTACTCGGCCGTGTAGAACCGATGCACAACCGTGCCCCGCCGCAGTCGGACCGAGCGGGGACGACGGCGAGCCAGATCGTCCGGCGGCAGCGGTGCACTCACGCGCCTTGCTGAGCCATTCGCCGGGCGGCCTCAACCGCGAGTTCGACTTTGCCTTCCTTGAGCAGATCGATGGGTTTACGGCCGTTCAGCCGGTCATCGGGCTGAGCCAGGAAGTTCAGGACGCTCCAGGGATTGTCGGTCGGCAGTGCCTCATGAATGGCCTTGAGGCCGTCCACGACGGAGCCGTCCAGGTTGAACTGAAGGGTCGGGTAGCTGCGGTGATTGCTTGGGCCCGGAACGGCAAGCAAGCTGCCTTCCTGCACCCGCTTGTCGATGGCTTGGCGGGAGATGCCCCTCATCAGCGTCCTGACCTGCTCCAGATCATAGGCGCCCCCCGATCGTCGCAGGTCTTCCTGGGCGATACGAACGCCTTCGAGAACGGCCAGCGCGCGTGCATCGGGTTCAAACGCAGCCTTATTGACGACGGTCGGCTTGGCTGTACGGGCCTTTGAGAAGTACCGGACTTCGTAGCCAAACAACTTCTTGTGGCGTCGACGGAGCTTTTGCAGAGTAGTTCCGCTCTTGGAGACAATCGCTACCGCCGCATCCGGAGGAAGGGCAGTATGCAACTTTGTCAACTCTTACAATAATTATAGGTATTATAAGACCTCCAACCTTGGCCTCCGTATCGGCAAAGCACTTAGGGTAGATTCGGTTTCCCAAGGCTGCGGTGAAGCGGCGACGGAGATTGGTGATCTCCATGGGTAAGTATGCGCTTTGCGGCGTGAGCATAGTTGAAGAAGCTCTGTCACGTCGCGTCTCGCTGTCGCGTTTCCGCCTGGAAGCGAGTCGCGTTGTTCTCCACCGTGCTGAAGTAGCGACGGCGCCCACGCCGTGACCAAACCGACAATGAAATCCCAGGTGCGCCAATAGTTCACGGGTTGTTGAGGCGCTTGATGATCCTCTCCCCAACTTGATGCTCAAACCCTCGGTCTGATCGAGCTTGATCAATCACGCTCTCGCTGACGGCGCGATTTTTTATTTCGATTGAAGGCCAGCCGCATTCGCCGTTTCTTCGCGCCGTCAACGTTGTGCGGCGAATAGGGCGGCGAATGTATCCAGCGAAAATCTATGTCGGTCAGATCACGATCGTACTCGGCATCGTCTTCGCGTCGAGCTGGGGGGCGACGCAATGGACCGCGGCAGCTCTCGGCTTTCAGGAGCGGCTCGGTGCGCCCTGGTTCCTGATTGCAGGCTATCCGGTTTATCTGCCCTGGCGGTTGTTCGAATGGTGGTTCGCTTACGAGGCCTATGCGCCGGAAATCTTTGAAGAGGGCGGTGCCATCGCGGCAGGTGGTGGCATCGCAGGCGCAGTGTTTGCCATCCTCAACTCCGTGTGGCGGGCGCGGCAAAATCAGCTGGTGACGACCTACGGCTCGGCACGTTGGGCGACGCCCAAAGAGATCAAGGAGGCCGGCCTCTTCACGACCAAGGGCGTCTTTCTTGGACGGCTTGAGGACAGTTACCTGCGTCACGATGGCCCGGAGCACGTCATGTGCTTTGCGCCGACCCGCTCGGGAAAGGGCGTGGGGCTCGTGCTGCCGACGCTGTTGTCATGGACCTCCTCGGCGGTGGTGCATGACATCAAGGGTGAGAACTGGGAGCTAACTTCCGGCTGGCGCGCAACTTTCTCGCATTGCCTGTTGTTCAATCCGACCGACTCGAGGAGCGCCCGCTACAATCCGTTGCTCGAGGTCCGCAAGGGCGCTGCGGAAGTTCGGGATGTCCAGAACATCGCTGACATCCTGGTCGACCCGGAAGGCGCGCTGGAACGCCGCACCCATTGGGAAAAGACCAGCCATTCCCTGTTGGTCGGCGTGATCCTTCATGTTCTCTATGCGGAGGAGCAGAAGACGCTCACCCGCGTGACCGAGATCCTGGCCGATCCCGCGCAGTCCTTCGAGAAGACGCTGCGGATCATGATGGCCACGAACCATCTCGGAAGCGAGGCCGAGCCGAAGGTCCATCCCGTGGTTGCCGCCACCGCGCGCGAGCTTCTCAACAAGTCCGAGAACGAACGCTCGGGCGTGCTGTCGACAGCCGTAAGCTTTCTGGGACTCTACCGCGACCCCGTTGTCAGCCGGAACACCGAAAGCTGCGATTGGCGCATTGCCGATCTGGTTAGCGCCGAGAAACCTGTCACGCTTTACCTGGTCGTGCCGCCTTCGGACATCAGCCGCACCAAGCCACTGATCCGGCTGATCCTCAACCAGATCGGCCGGCGCTTGACCGAATCCTTGAACACGAAAGCGAGCGAGGCCAAGCAGCGCCAGCTCTTGCTGATGCTGGACGAATTCCCCGCGCTCGGCCGACTCGATTTCTTTGAGAGCGCGCTCGCCTTTATGGCCGGCTATGGCATCCGCGCCTTTTTGATCGCCCAGTCGCTCAATCAGATCGCGAAGGCCTATGGCGAGAACAATGCGATCCTGGACAATTGCCACGTTCGCATCGCGTTTGCGGCCAACGACGAGCGGACCGCAAAGCGCATTTCGGACGCGCTCGGCACCGCGACGGAGCTAAGAGCGCAGCGGAACTATGCCGGTCACCGGCTCGCGCCCTGGCTTGGCCACGTGATGGTCAGCCGCCAGGAAACCGCGCGGCCGCTGCTCACTCCCGGCGAAGTGATGCAGTTGCCGTCCGACCAGGCCATCGTGCTGGTTTCGGGCCTTGCGCCGGTTCGCGCCTCTAAGCTTCGGCACTACGAGGACGCCAATTTTGTAGGGCGTCTGCGTTCGCCGCCGCAGCTTGCCGCGGACGAGTATCACGACCGTCCGTCGGCACGTCCTAACGACTGGGCCTGTCAAATCCGCAACCTCGATCTTCGGCTAGCGACCCTGCCGTTCCGCGACCTCATGCAGGCCGAGGACGGCGGCCTCAAGCAGCAACTGCCGCTTTTTGAGGAAACCGCTCCCCATGCGGAGGCTACGAGGTTCGCCGAGGAGCGCTTGCTCGATGATGACGCAGACGTAGCCGCGGATCGCAATCAGATGCAGCGCGCGGCTAACGCCTCAAGCACTATCCGCCGTGCCCACGCTGTGACCCGCGACGACGATGACCTCCTTCCTGCGTTCTGACGGGAATCTCCAATGAAACCGAAACTCTCTGCCTACGTTTCTGACAGCGTGGCACAGCGGCTCGAGCTCGCCGCCAGGCGACCTGGAACCAACAAATCGGCGATTGTCGAAGCAGCGCTGGATCGCTTCCTCAATCCGGAACGGGACGCAAGCGGCGATGCGGCACTAATCCGCAGGCTAGACCGCATGAGCCGGCAGCTCGATCGTTCGGACCGCGATCTTTCGATCATGGCGGAAACCATTGCGCTGTTTGTCCGCTACTACCTGACCATCACGCCGCCTCTGCCTTCGCCCGATCAGGATGCGGCGCGCGCGCTTGGACGCGAGCGCTTCGAAATGTTCGTCGCCCAGGTCGGCAAACGCGTCGCGTCAGGCGGCCGGCTCGTTGCCGACGTCATGGAGCAGGTCTCAACGTCAAACCCGGATCTCTTCATGCGGCATATCGAGGAGGGCGCCCCGCTCGGCGCCAGCCCTCGTGCTGATGACAAATCCCGTTCGCAAGACGCGACGGGCGAGCAGCCGGGGCCGTCTCCGGCAGGGCGGGAGGAGGTCGGTTATGTCTGATCTTCTCTCGCCCGAAACCCGCGAACGACGCCGCGGCATGTTGCGGACAGCGATGGGGCCGGCGATCGCGCTGGCTCTCGAAGAGGCCGATGTCGTCGAAGTGATGGTCAATCCCGACGGCAGGCTCTGGCTCGACCGGCACGGGTCCGGGCGTGCGGATACTGGCGTGGTGCTGACGGCGCAGGAGGCCGAGCGGATCATCCGCCTGGTCGCGAGCCATGTTCGGGCTGAGGCAGGCGGATCATCTCCGATTGTTTCGGCCGAGCTTCCCGAAACCGGAGAGCGATTTGAAGGCGTCCTGCCGCCAGTCTCGCTTGCGCCGTGTTTTGCCATCCGTAAGCCCGCAACAACCACCTTCCGTCTCTCCGACTACATCAAGGCGCAGATTGCATCGCCCGTGATGGCCAAGGTGCTCACCGCCGCGGTGACAGAAGGCCGAAGCATTCTGGTTGCGGGCGGCACGGGATCGGGCAAGACCACGCTAGCCAATGCGCTTCTCGCCGAGATCGCCCGCCTTGATGAGCGAATCGTTATCATCGAGGACACGCGCGAGCTCCGCTGCGAGGCCAAGGATGCCGTGACGCTCCGAACCAAGCCTGGCGTGGCAAGCCTTGCCGATCTCGTGCGTTCCACGCTTCGCTTGCGTCCTGATCGCATCATTGTCGGCGAGGTGAGAGGCGCCGAAGCCCTCGACTTGCTCAAGGCCTGGAACACAGGTCATCCGGGCGGCATCGCCACGGTTCACGCCAATTCGGCGCGCGCGGCGCTCTACCGAATCGAGCAATTGATCCAGGAAGCCGTCGCCACCGTGCCGCGCCGGCTCATCGCCGAGGCGATTGATCTCATCGTCTTCATCAAGGGGCGGGGACCCGCGCGCCGGATCGAGGCAGTGGCCGAGCTCAAGGGCCTCGATCCTTCCGGTGACTACCTCCTGGAAACCCCACCTGGCCTTCCGAACACCAGCCACCGGCCTTAAGACCCACGGAGAGTGCGACATGCTCGTTTCACTGCGTTCAACTACGCGTTTCTTTTTTCACTTGGCTTACAGACCACTCCTCACGGAGTTCGGGACCGTCACCTGCGTACTTTTTACGGCGTCGGCGGCCCATGCCGCCGGGTCGGGCATGCCGTGGGAAGCTCCGCTGGAGCGCATCCTAGAATCCGTGCAGGGGCCGGTCGCCAAGATCGTCGCTGTCATCATCATCACCGTGACCGGGATATCGCTGGCCTTCGGCGATACCTCCGGCGGGTTTCGCAAGATGGTCCAGGTCGTGTTCGGCCTCTCGATTGCTTTTGCAGCGAGCTCCTTCTTCCTTTCGTTTTTCTCGTTCGGCGGCGGAGCGCTAATCTGATGCGCCCCGATGGTTTCGAACTCGTGCTTCACCGCTCGCTGACCGAACCCATCCTGATCGGTGGCGCGCCGCGCGCCGCTGCTATTCTGATCGGCACTCTCTCGGCCGTTCTGGCGCTGGGCCTGCGGCTTTGGCTTGCGGGTCTGGTGTTCTGGATCGTCGGCCACGGCATCGCGGTCTGGCTTGCCAAGCGCGATCCCGCCTTTGTCGAGGTCGCCGTCCGCCACACCAAGCATAAGGGCTGGCTCGCATGCTGAACTTAAGAGAATTCCGCAGCCATGCCTATCGCCTGGCCGATTGGCTGCCTTGGGCATGTCTGGTCGCGCCCGGCGTGGTCCTCAACAAGGACGGTAGCTTTCAGCGCACTGTTCGCTACCGGGGACCTGACCTCGACAGCGCAACCGAGGCCGAGCTCATGAGCGTGGTCTCGCGGGTCAACAACGTCCTGAAGCGCTTTGGCTCGGGCTGGGCGCTATTCTTTGACGCCTCGCGGATCGAGGCGTCGGAATACCCGCGCTCGCAGTTTCCCGAGGCCGTGTCCTGGCTCGTCGACGAGGAGCGGCGGGCCGCGTTCGAAAGCACGTCTGATGCCTGGTGGGACGATCCTTCACGTCCGCGCGGACAGCATTTTGAGAGCGTTCTGCATCTTACCTTGATGTACCTGCCGCCGGCAGAGCGCATGTCGCGGCTGGAGGGACTGTTTCTGGAGCGCCCGCGAGAGAAGCAGGCCGGGAGACGGAGCCGGCGTCAGCAACGTGCTGAGGTAGCTGTTCAGGCCGGACAATTCGACGGTGAGCAAAACGGCCGTGTTTCTGAAACTGTCGTTGAAGGTGGTCGGCCCCAGCCGTCGGGCGAGCACAGCTATTGGGACCACCTTGAGCGCTTTGTCCAGGAGACGGACCGGGCGATCGATCTCCTGTCTTCCGTCCTGCCCGAGATCTGGCCACTCAGCGACGAGGAGACGCTGACCTACCTGCATAGCTGTGTTTCGACCAAGCGCCACCCGGTCGCCGTTCCCAAAATTCCAGCCTATCTCGATTGTTTCCTTAGCGACGAGCCGTTGACCGGTGGATTGTCGCCGGCGATCGGCCGAAACCATCTTCGCGTGCTGACCGTGCTCGGCTTACCAGCTGTGACCTTTCCCGGCTTGCTTGATGAACTGAACCGGCTTGGCGTCGCCTATCGCTGGGCGACGCGATTCTTGCCGCTCGACCGCACACAGGCCCACGCCGCGTTGTCGCGGTACCGCCGTCAGTGGTTCGCCAAGCGCAAATCGTTAGGCGCAATCGTGAAGGAGGTCATGTTCAATGAGCAGGCGGCGCTCATTGACACGGACGCCAGCAACAAGGCCATCGATGCGGACGCCGCGCTCACTGAGCTTGGTGATGATCTCGTAGCATTCGGTTACATGACCACAACCATCGCTGTCAGCGATGAGGACGCGCGGTTCGCCGATGACAAGATCCACCTCGTCGAACGCGTTATCAATAGCCGCGGCTTCACCACCATCAGGGAAAGCGTCAATGCGGTCGAGGCCTGGCTCGGCGGACTGCCGGGCCAGGCCTATGCGAATATTCGTCAGCCAATCGTTCACACGCTCAATCTCGCCCATATGTGTCCGCTGTCGGCAGTGTGGGCTGGGCCGGAACGCTGTGAGCACCTCGATGGTCCGCCGCTTCTGATCGCCATAACCAAGGGCGCCACCCCATTCCGGCTCTCACTCCATGCCGGAGACGTCGGGCATACCATCGTCGTGGGGCCAACCGGCGCTGGCAAGTCAGTGCTGCTTTCGATGCTCGCGCTGCAGTTCCGCCGCTACCCGAATGCCCAGCTGATCACCTTCGACAAGGGCCGCTCTGCCCGTGCGACAACGCTTGCCCTGTCAGGGGCCTGGTATGAGCTGGGGGCCAAAGGCGGCATCGCGTTTCAGCCGCTGAAGGATGTGGCGGAGGAGGGCGCGCGGCTATGGGCGCTCGACTGGCTCTGCGGCGTGCTTGCGCACGAGCGCGTCATCGTGACCCCTGAGGTCAAGGAAACCGTCTGGTCTGCGCTCAAGAGCCTCGGCACCGCGCCGGTTTCCCAGCGCACGATGACCGGGCTTGTGGCGTTGCTGGCCCGCGATGCCCTGCGACAGGCGCTCCAGCCGTATACCCTCGAAGGGCCATACGGCCGTTTCCTCGATGCGGACGCCGACCGTCTCTCCAGCGCCGACGTTCTGACCTTCGAGATGGAGGAACTGATGGCGCTGCCCGGCTTGATCGCGCCCGTTCTCACCTATCTCTTCCATACCCTGGACGCGCGCTTTGACGGCCGACCAACCTTGCTCGTGCTCGATGAAGCCTGGGTCTTTCTCGACGACCCGCTGTTCTCCAGCCGAATCCGTGAATGGTTGAAGACGCTGCGCAAGAAGAATGTGGCGGTGATCTTCGCGACCCAGTCGCTGACCGATATCGCCGACAGCCAGATAGCGCCGGCGATCATCGAATCCTGTCCCACCCGGATATTCCTGCCGAACCCGCGCGCGCTCGAGCCGACCCAGACCGAAACCTATCGGCAGTTTGGCTTGAATGACACGCAAATCCGCCTAATCGCGGAGGCCTTTCCCAAGCGCGACTATTATCTGCAGTCGCGCGCCGGCAATCGCTTGTTCGAGCTTGGCCTTGGGCCAGTCGCACTTGCGCTCGTCGGAGCATCCTCGGCGGAAGACCAGCGCAGCATCGAAGCGGTCTTGGCCCGGTCTGGCCTTCATCATTTCGCCGAGCGCTATCTCGCTGAACGAGACCTGCACTGGGCCGCGAACCTGATCAGCACCTTCGAACAGGCTCACAAGGCCTAAGTTCAATCTCAACCTTCGGAGTAACTCATGCTCAAGGGCATCTGCCGCCTATGCTCCAACACAACCGTAGGAGCAGCAGTAACAATAGTTCTATCTCTCATCATCGCCGTGAACGGATCCCGACGGCTCGGAGCGCAAGTCATCGTGTTCGATCCATCGAACTACAGCCAGAACCTTCTGACTGCCGCAAGAGCGCTTGAGCAAATCAACAACCAAGTCAGGAGCTTGGAAAATCAGGCTCAATCACTTCTCAATCAGGCCAAACACCTTGCCGCTCTCCCAACGAGCGTGGTCGGTCAGCTCGCTTCGACGATCAGTCAGATGAACAGCTTGATTGCTCAGGCGAAGGGCATCTCATTCGATGTTCAGCGGACCCAACAGGATTTTGCCCGATTCTATCCTCGCCAGTATGGAGCGGCCACGTCGTCCAACAAGATGGTGCAGGACGCCACCACACGCTGGGACAATAGCTATGAGGGGCTGCAGCAGGCGCTCACGCTTCAATCGGCGATCGTCAGTACCCTGAGCCAGGATGGCCAGACGCTTCGTACGTTGATGGCAAGCTCATCGGGAGCGATCGGCTCGCTGCAAGCCCAGCAGTCGGGCAATGAATTGCTCGCCCTGCAGATAAAGCAGACATTGCAGACGCAGGCGCTGCTGGCAACCCAGGCACGCGCGGACACGTTGAGAGCGGCCGAGCAGCAGGCTTCCGTTGCGGCCGCCCGGGAGCGCTTCATCCGCTTCATCGGCGATGGCCAAGCCTACGCCGGCCGCAGATAGGAGAGGGCGCCATGGCTGATCTCTCCGTCATCGATCGCTTCACCGAAACCTTCTCGAGGTACATTGACTCGGGCTTTGGCTTTCTGTCCGGCGAAGTCTCGTTCTTGAGTTCGACGCTCGTCGTCATCGATCTCACGCTTGCCGGGCTTGCCTGGAGCGTGCGGGCCGACGACCAGATTCTGGTGACGCTCGCGAAGAAGGTGCTCTATGTTGGCGCGTTCGCCTTCATTATTATCAACTTCAAAAGCCTCGCCGATATCATCTTCAGCTCGTTCTCGAGCCTTGGCCTGAAGGCATCCGGCGGTACCCTTAGTGCCGCCGACCTGACCCGCCCGGGGTTTGTCGCTTCCGCCGGGTTTACTGCGGCGCATCCGCTTCTGGAGGAGACGAGTCAGTTCTCCGGCTTCGATGTGCTGACCAATTTGCCGACGATCCTGATCCTGTTGTTTTGTTGGATCCTGATCGTGCTGGCGTTCTTTGTGCTCTCGGTCCAGCTCTTCGTCACCCTGATCGAGTTCAAGCTGACCACGCTTGCGAGCTTCATTTTGGTGCCGTTCGCGCTCTGGGGCAAAACCGCGTTTCTGGCCGAGAAGACGCTCGGCAACGTCGTCGCCTCCGGCGTGAAGGTGATGGTGCTGGCAATCATCATCGGCATCGGTTCGACCATTTTCGGTCAACTCGCGAGCACCCTTACACGGCCCATCGACATTGCGTCGGCCATGAGCCTTCTGCTTGCGGCCCTGTCTCTATTTGGACTTGGAATCTTTGGTCCGGGCATTGCCGCAGGTCTTGTTTCGGGTGCGCCTCAACTGGGTGCGGGTGCTGCGGCCGGAACACTGGCAGGCGCCGCCGCTGTTGCAATTGGAGGAGGCGCCGCGGCAATGGGCGGCCTTCGCGCCACGGCGAGCGGATCAATGACGGCGGTCCGGTCAGCAGCGTCGTTGGCGGGAACCGGCTCGATAGCTGGCAGCGCAGCACGTGGTTCGGCCGTCGACCAACTGTCGAGTCCAGGCGGTGGTGGTGCAAGCGGTGGAGCGGAGGCATCTTCCGCCCAGCCATCAGCATCAACTGGACGGCAGCGGGCCAGCGAAGCTGCACGGGTTGCCGCCCATACGCTGAAGGATGGTGACAAGGGCGGACATTCGTCGGGTCCGAAGCTGGGGGAGGACTGACACATGGCTAGTCATCCCTTTCAACGTGTTTCTGTTCGATACGGCGAAACGCCAGAACCCGTGACGCCCTATCAGAAAGCGGCCCAGGTTTGGGACGAGCGGTTGGGGTCCGCGCGGGTTCAGGCGAGCAACTGGCGGCTTGCGGCGCTGGCGGCGACCGCTTTGTCCGGCCTGCTTGGATTGACGCTTCTGGTCGTGATCGGTCGCTCGGGAGTCGTTCCTTACGTGGTCGAGGTCGACCGCCTTGGCGAGGTACGTGCCGTTGGCCCGGCGCTTGAAGCGTATCAGCCCTCAGATGCACAGATCGCGCATTTTCTGGCGCGGTTCATTGAAAACGTGCGTTCCTTGTCGATCGATCCCATCATCGTGCGAAGCAACTGGCTGCGGGCCTACGACTTCGTCACCGATCGCGGTGCACTTGCCCTGAACGACTACGCGCGTGAAGCCGACCCGTTCGCGAAAATTGGCTCGAAAACAGTCACGGCCGAAGTCACCTCGGTGGTGCGCGCGTCCAGCGACAGTTTCGAGCTCCGCTGGAAGGAAAATACCTACGAGAACGGCTCGATTGCGAAGACCGAGCGTTTCACCGGGCTCGTGACCACGGTGCTCAAGCCGCCGACAGACGCCGAAACGCTGCGCAAGAATCCCCTCGGACTCTATGTCCATTCCCTCAACTGGTCGCGCGACCTCATTGGAGACGCCAAATGAATTCTGCTGCTACTAGTAAACTTGCGTCGGCCAGCGTCCTCGCCTTGTCGCTCATGCTCGGCGGATGCGCGACCAAGCTCAATCTTGAGGCTCCTTATGACGACATAACCTTTGAGCAAGCGGCCCCAGAAACTGATCCGCCAAAGGCGGTCCAGGTGGTGGAGACGCCAAAGATCCTGCCACTGCCCGGCCAGCTAAAGCCTTATCCGACGAAGGGCGGCAAGGAGGAAAAGCTCCCGCCGGAGCAGGCAATCGCGAAAGCCAACAAGGCGGCGCGGATGGAGCCGACTCGCGCCGGATACATCAATGCCATCCAGGTCTATCCCTGGACGGAGGGAGCCCTCTATCGGCTCTATGCAAGCCCCGAGAAGGTCTCGACCATCGCTCTGCAGCCGGGTGAGGAACTGATCGACGTCTCGACAGGCGATACGGTCCGGTGGGTCGTTGGTGATACCTTGAGCGGGCACGGCGGCGCCCGGCGGGTGCATATCCTGGTCAAGCCCACGCTGCCGGATATCCAGACCAACCTCGTGGTCCTGACGGACCGGCGCGCCTATCACCTGGAGCTTGTCTCTACCAAGCAAACCTATATGGCCTCGATCTCCTGGACCTATCCGACGGATACGCTGGTTGCGCTCCGCAAACAAAACGCATTGGCGGAGGCGAACCAGGAGCGCGTGGCGGATCGCGGGGTACGGCTCGACAGCTTGAACTTCCGTTACCGCATCGAAGGCGACGACCCGCCATGGCGGCCGCTACGCGCGTTCGATGATGGCCGCAAAGTCTACATCCAGATGCCGTTAGGCCTGTCCCAAGGCGAAGCTCCGCCACTGTTTGTTGCGGGCGCCGACGGTCGTCCAAATCTCGTGAACTACCGCGTCCGCGGTTCGTACTACATCGTCGATCGGATGTTTGGCGCCGCCGAGCTCCGCCTTGGGGAAAATCCCCAGCGTATCGTCCGGATCATCCGCATCGACGCGCGGCCGGTGTCGCAGGCCATCGGCTTCGGAGGCGCGTCATGAAGCCTGGACCAGATCAGGATCCGCCGGAGCCGCTGGAGCTGCGGGCACGGCCGCGGCCAATTCGGCGTCTCAACAGGCGCGCCCTCATGATCGGCTGTGCCGTCGCGGCACTGTTCGTTGCGGGGGCGACAATCATTGCGCTTCGGCCGCCTGCGTTCAGACAGGCCGAACGGTCGGAGCTCTACAACACGGATCGGAAGCAAACGGCCGAGGGCCTGAACAAGCTGCCAAAATCCTATGAGGAGTTGCCTCCCTCAACGCCGCGCCTGGGGCCGCCGTCGCCGGGGGATATTGGGCGCGCCTTCGCTGAGAACGAAAAGAAGGCCGGCACAGCGTCATCGGATCCAGGCTTCCGCACCAATCCGGAGGAGGACGCCGAGAGAGCCGAGCGCATCCGCCAGGCGCGCATCGCGCAGCAGGCCAAGGAGTCCGGATTGTTCTTCCGGCTGTCGGAGAAGCAGGACAAGCGAAAACAGGCGAACACTGCCGAGGTGGCAGCCAGTCCGGCCTCCGCATTCCGACCGCCGGCGGCTGATCAGGGACTATCGGCTGAAGAGCTGGCACAGGCGGCCCGGATGATGGTCGATCGCTCCAACGAGATCATTCCATCGTCACAGGCGCGAAAGCTCGCCTTTGTGGGTGCTAAAGCGGATACGGCGACCACCAACCCTCACGGGCTTACGGCGGCGCCTTCCAAATACGCCGTGATGGCGGGATCGATCATTCCAGCGAGCCTCGTCACAGGGCTGAATTCGGACTTGCCCGGTGCCACGATCGGCCAGGTCACCGAGAACGTGTACGACACCGTCACGGGCGAGCATCTCTTGATCCCGCAGGGGACGCGGCTGGTGGGCAAGTACGATAGTGTCATCGCCTTTGGCCAGAAGCGGGCGCTTGTGGTCTGGACGCGGCTGATCCTGCCAAACGGCAACTCGATCGTGATCGAGAACCTTCCGGCTACCGATGTCGCAGGCTATGCCGGGCTCGAGGATGAGGTCGATTTCCACACCTGGCAGATGCTAAAGGGCGTGGCTCTGGCGACGCTGATTGGGGTGGGAACCCAACTGTCAATCGGCAATGACGAAAGCGATCTCGTCAAGGCACTGCGCCAAAGCACTCAGCAAACGACCAATCGGGCGGGGCAGCGCCTGGTGGAGCGACAGCTTGACGTTCAGCCGACGATCACGGTTCGGCCCGGATGGCCGTTGCGGGTGATTGTTTCGAAGGACCTCGTGCTGAAGCCATATCAGGACGTTCAGACAGTGGCGAAGGGCAGGTGACGCATGAAGCTTGCGAAATTGCCTGATCGGACGCCAGTCAAGGTGAATGTCGTGCTGGCGCCGAGCCTTGCGAAGCGGCTGCGCGAATATGCTGATTTCTATGCTGAGACTTACGGAAGCCGGGAGGAGGTGACCGAGCTAATACCGTTCATGCTCGAGGCGTTTCTCGACGGTGATGTAGCTTTCAAGAAAGATAAAAAAAGGGTCGACCCTGCCAAGTCATCATCAAGTGAATGATAGGGGTCAAATTGATCCCACGGAGTTACGATTCAGCGCAGGTCTGCGCGAGTGCGGTCTTTACATGTTCAATGGATAGCTCCAGCGATCTCAAGAGCCCGCGCAGCTCGCTTGTCGATGCTTCCTCCAGATGAAGGTTGTTCGTGCTGACGGTCTCGACAATCAAACTATCTATTGAGGCGACCGAACAAGGGCTCACCAGATCAAAACCGGATGAATCGACGATCCGACTCACCACTTCACCGGAGGGACTAACCGCTGTGACGAAGTCCAATCCGGCTGCGACCTCCCGTTCGAGCACATGAACAGGAACCTCAACACCTGCCAAAATGTAGCCCAATCCCTCAGCTCGATAACCAACACGAAAGTACCGCCCGTCGGGCAGGGAGACCCGGTGGACGAAGGGTTCGACTGATTGGGGGGGCCCATTGGTCATCTGAAAGGATCCTCAACCAAGCCACTATAATACCTAGTATACTAGGTGGAGATCAAGTGACGTTTGGTGCCGTCATGCCGCATGAAGTTGCGGCGGATGGTAGCCAAAAATCTTCGGCGTCTACGACTGAAGAGCGGCCTTTCTCAAGAGGAATTGGCTGATCGCGCGGGCCTGAATCGTAACTACATCGGAATGATTGAGCGCGAGGAAAATGCACCGACCGTTGACGCTCTCGAACAAATTTCGGAAGCGCTCGCGATTGACCCTGTCGTGCTATTTCAGGACCGGTAGCTAGGGGCCATTGCTTCAACCATTCGATGGCCGACGGAGTCGAAGACGGTCGTTCTCGAGATCCGTTATATCTACGAGGCACAGCAGGGTGTCCCCAATCGACTCGGCTGAAAAAGGCCGGATGTCCATTCAGGGACAATAGTATTTTGATCCATCCGAGTAAGACACGTTCCCGTCCGCAAACCTGCGTTTCGCGCGCCAAACTGTGCCGGCCATCTGCATGGCCATTGCTGTATCATCCGATACCGGCGCTTTGTGACCGGTCTGCCCGTAACCGCCATGCGAAACGGTTGCCTTTGGCAAGGCCAGCGCTGCGTGCTTGGTTTCTTTGATGACAAGCGCGAAGCTGTTGAGCGTGATGCCCTGGCAACCTCCGCGATACGCGACTGACATGAGCTTTTGACACCAAAGCAGATTTATCCGAGATGATGCCTGCTGAAGCGGTTTCGCACCAACGCGCCACGTCCTGTGATGTCGCCAGATCCATCCTTCCTGAGGTTCTGGCCGCGAACCGCTTCGCAACCGGTTCATACGCAAGAACGCAACTGTAGTTCCATCTATACTCTCGCACTCGAAACCCAACCCATCAACAAGAGCGTAGAAGGCGTCATATGATCCGTCGTCGTTAGAATATCCGTTAAACACCGCCTGAGGGACCCTCAAACCACATGATGGATTACAATCGCTGGGGACGTCGGTTCTGCATCGCTGTGCTCGTCGTAAGTCTAAAAGCCTGAATCGAACCATGGGTCTCTTGCTCGCGCCCAAGTTTCGACCGCAGTATGCAACGTCGCGATCTCTGCTATGAGCTCCTGATCATTGTGGGTCTGCATGAACTCATCGGCATGCTTGTTGGGACGTCAACTCATATCCCAAGATGGAGTTGATAGCTTTTCAGGCCCAGGTGTTGCTCAGTGAGAACTGCAATAGGGAGCGTTTCACATCGACGTTCTCTACATAGAATGGACTTTACGCCGCGTTTTGGACGCCGATTTCCTCGGTGCATGGGGCAGTATCGCCCGCAACTTTACGCGGCCGCCTTCTTCAAGTGAGAACGCCCACGGCTCATGGGTTTCCGATTTGGCGATTCTGGAGGACAGGCCGGACATGCAATGATGCTTTCCGATCCAAGTTCCACGGAGCCTTCGGTCAAGCTGTCGAGCTGACCGGCGAGTAGGGCAGCGATCTGTTGGTCAAAGGCTTTGTGCGTGACTGCATACATGCCGCCGCGAGCTCCTTCGAAGCCACAATTCCAAGCGGCGAGAGCCTGCCCATACCGCAACGCTCCGCGCAAGCCTTGCGCACCGGCCTGCCGCAGTCCCGTTCGACCTTGCGCGGCAATCTTCGCGATAAGGCCTGCCGTACACCAGTCGCCCGAACCGCAGCTGTCTGTAAGACGTGGTGCAGCAATTGCGCTGAGATGAAGCCAGTTCGAAGCGGATCGCCCTAAACGGTGCCGGTATCTAAGACCTTGCTCACCTAGAGTCTGAATCTCAACCAGCGTTGCCGAACCGTCTTTCATCACACCCTGAACGCCAGCAAGCCGCTGGTCAGAATACTTGACAATATGCGCAAGGCTGACCGCTTCGGCAAAAAGCTTATCGGTTGCTTTGCTCGATGGCTCGAAGATAACCACAGCGCCTCGCTCGGCCGCTTGCGCGGCGAGCGTTAGCGTCGCCCGAGACACACGGTCCAGGAAAAATACTGACGCTCCGGTCAATGCTGGGGTCACTTTTTCAACGGCTTCGATCGTGACAGCCTTAAAGCCCGGTAACCATTGCCCGCATTGCGGGCATGACCAGGAGAACCGATGTTTGGGGCGGCCGTCGCGTCCGCGTCGGATCTCCTGGATAATAATAGGCGTATGTGCTGTCGGGCTGCAATTTGCATAGTCCATATGAACGCCCCACCGCGCCATGTCATCGCGAACACGGACCGACGCTGGATCGCCGTTCAGCCGCGCGATCGGATAGCTGTCCCAGCCGAGATAAGCCAGCGCCGAAAGGACATTACCGCACGTTCCGCCGGCCCATGAGCGAATGGGAGCTTGCGGATCCAAGCCGACGACCACATCGAGCGCAATCAGGCCAGCTCCAAAAGCTTTTGGTCGCACCACAGCAGTCATTTTGCAGTCATTCCCTCTATGAGTAGTACCGGCCGGGGCTGAGGATAGACATCCCCTTCCAACCAAATATGAACAAGATTCGGCGCAGCGATCTCCATGGGAACCGCCGAGCCCAGATCGTAGCCGATCGGCTCAAGATGCGCGACCGGCAAATCGCGCTCAAGCGCCGCCATCAACGCTCCTAAAGCCATAACTTTGCTTCCGAAGGGCGAGAGCACTACGAGTGAGCCGCCTGTCTCGGCGAAAACTGGCTTTCGTAGATCGTCAAGCCGAAGAATGGTTCTGTAGAGATCGACGGGGTCGCTCTCGTCCGCATAGACAATGTTGCGCGTATCAACAGACCAGGCACTTTCCAATTCCGTCAGGTACTCTTCAGCCAGGGCATCGACCATACGGGGATTCATCGCCGGAAATGGAAGAATAGGGCAGGTATCGTGCGGCGCCACGAAATCGTGCAAGCGGCCAAGCGCCCTTCGACGCCCAGCGGCAAGCTGAGGCAGCCAAAGCTTGGCCGCAGTGGCGAAGCCGTCTAGAGTTGAGCCTCCCTTAAAACCGTGCACATAGCCCGGCGAGTCGCTCGGGACCGACCGGATGTCAGCATCGAGCTTTGGATCGTGTGCGACGAAAACATGGAGATTTGCTGGACCCTTCCGGCGCTCGATGCGCTCCAAGAAATAACGGATAATTGGGAAGCTGGTGCCAACCGACAGCGCGCTAATATCGATCACGATGTCCGTGATACTATCGAATTGCAGGCGATTGAGGACCGCGACCACATTTCGGCCGCCGGTGACGGCACCGTCAGCGCCAAAGATGTTCACGGGCACGACTTCGCGATCGGCGATCGCCGCAAGAAGCGCATCGGTGTTCGCGCTCGCACGGTCAATCAAGCCTTGCGCCGCATTTGGACGATTCTCCTGGAAAAACATCGCTCGCACCGACGCTCCCGCTGCTACCAATCGCGAAGCAACAGTCCTCGATCGGGGGTCGAAGCCAGCGCCCGCCACAAACATGACGCGTCGATCTTTCAGAGCGAAGTATTCCGCGACGAACGCGTCAGCTTGCGCGCCGTGATGGGCGATACACGGATCCCAGCGACGGTCCCGCGCCATTCAGTCCTCGCTCAGAAAGCGCAGGAGGTCGTCGGCACGCCGTTCGAGAAAGCCTCCTCGCTTCAAGGTCAGCCCTTGATGAAGCAGAAACACACCCCCCAATTCGATTAGGCACCAGACCCGTTTTTTGGTGCCGTGGTTCGGCACAAGCACGAAAGCGTTGTAAGCTACTCCGAATTGCAGGACGCGCGCCAATTGTGGATGGGTTTCGGGAATCGCCTCGAATTCATCTTGCGGAATGCCGAATGCTGTCGCGCCGCCACCCAGAGAGGCATTACCTTCGAGACTCTTGGCCAGGCACTCGGTTGCGATCCCGTCGGCCATCCGACGGACCTGCTGGTGTTGCGGAAAGTCCCATTCCCGCACCATCTCGCCGGCGCGCTCGCGCAACAGTTTATGCTGAATCCCGCTCTTGAGTGTTGCTGCCTTGGCACGGATAAGTTGAGTTTCCGATTGCGATACGAGGCGCGCAGCCAGCTGTAGAAATTGCTCTGCATTTTCAGAGCTTGCGTCGCAAAGCGCGTCGATGCCGAAATAATACGGCCGATCCTGACGGTGCATCAGGTGAATGCGCGCACCGTCAGCGACGCCTGCGTCAGCCGTAAGTGGCCGGTTTGGTTCAGCATCATCACCGCCTTCTTCGAACAGGCCACGCTGTGGGGTACGCTTGGCGTAGCGCTCGAGCAAAATCGCGAGCATGGCGAGCCTCAAATCCTCGCCATCTTCTTCAGCGCCGGCCAGATAGGTCTCGATCTCTTGTTCTAACCCTCGCCGTCGCTCGGCGGAGACGCCGTAGCGGTGTTGCAAGACCTCCACTTGTTGGGCGAGCTTTTCGCGCTTTCCGGGAGGGATCGTTTCAGGGGCGGTTGCGAGCAAGTCGCCGAGATTATGAAGTCGTCGCCGGTTAAAAACCTCCATTTGACTGAGGTAACGGCCGGCCATGTCCTTCGCCATCTTGCGAAACGCGCGACGCTGGCCAGCGCGATCCTCGCTGCTCTGCATCCAGATGTCTGTGATCTCGCGAGTGTGCTTGAGACCAGGTTCCTCGGGCGCAGAGATCTTATCCAGCAATACGTCTGAGGGCGTCAGCGCGTCCAGACGCGTTAGCACCCATCTGGCGACCTTCATTTCGCGCCGCGTAAGCCACCGACGTAAGGCGGCGAGTTGCGTTGGATGCAGGCTATGGGCATCATCGAAAATGACCAGCGGTCTGAGATGCAATACCTGTTCGCCGTCTGTAACACGAAATGACTCGATCACATCGAACGGCCGATACACGGCAGCAGCTTCGCGGTCGATGTCTACGATATTGGGAGGCATCAACGCAGCCGAGATCTTATAAATTGCAAGCTCGACCTCGCGCGCGCGCTCAAGCAGGACAGGGCCTTGCGTCCCGCCAATCGCGGTGAGCGCGGCATCAGCGTCAGCGCGCGGAATGATTGCCACGCGATCGAGCGACACGCCAGCGGCTTGAATGTTCCGCAGCCAAGTCAGAACGGTCCGCGCCTGCAGCAGCGCTATCATCAGACCCGTCTTGAAATCCTCAGGATACGGGAATTCCCAGAACTCGCGATACTCGGTTTCCAGGGGCAACCTGCCGCCGATCACTGTTGGGCGTTCGTCCTCGATCGCTCCGCAGGCCGTCAAGGTGTCAATCAGCGCCTTATAGGTGTTCAGACCGCGGTTGCGAAGCAAGGTGGTCAGTGTGGAGAACTGAAAGAGCCGAGCAAGAGTGGTTTTTCCGCTGCCCGGCGTTCCGACGATCATCGCAAGCCTGTCATACAGTCGTCCCTCTTTGGCAGGCTTTTGGAAGAAGGTCGCAAGCGGCTCTGGCGTTACGACCGCCAAGAAAGCCTCGTCGTCGCGGAGATATTCGGTCGCTCGTTTCTCGAAAGGATTTGCCATGCCGTCTCTTCTTTAAGCGTGCCGCTGACGGCGACGAAAGAGGGGACGCATCGCCGGCACGGTTGCGCCATCGTGTTCGCCACCGTCGGTTTCGGCCCACAATAGCGCGACCGCGTTGTTGGGCGTGTTGTGCTCAAGCACCAGCGGAAGCGCACATCCGCCATAGCCGAGACCCAGATGGGTAACGCCACCAACCTCAGTATGCTTCGTCTGGATCTTTGGATCATAGTACTTCTGCGTCAGCCGAATGAATTCCGCATGCCGCCCATCAATGTCGATTGGCAAGTTCTCGGGTAGGATCGTGCCAAAGGAAGCGTGGACCTGCTTCGCCCATCCATCGCCATTGAGTGCCGGCAGTGCTTCTTGATGGCGCTGGACAATAGCTTGGGCGGCATCAGCCGAAGCAATATAATGGTGGATGCACAGTTCCCAATCCGGCGCGAGAACCCGATCACCACCCAGCGCCGCTGCCGCACCTTCTATCGACTCGCGGAACTTAATGAGCTTGCCCTTCCACTTCTGCTTTTCCTGGTCATACCGCAGGAACGTGGTCCCGGTACCGGTGAAATCGTCGATCAGATAGACCAAACGAAAGCGCGCTTCAGGATCGCTTAGGTCGGAGCGAAGATTTGCGAGCAGGTCGGCCCATTTGTCCTTGTCAACTTGTGTTGCGAGAACCAGCTGTTCATTGGAGATCAGCCCGACATTGGCATGGCGCACGGTGTCGATCCGCGCGCCGTCGCTCAGACCCATGAACAAAGTCTGCCGCCGAAGCCGCTCAGCTGCCGCGCGCGCATCGGCGTCCGCGAGAACACGGTAAGTCGGGATGCCTCGCTCCGCTGCAACCATGCTGGAAATGCGATCCCGAACGGTCCGGGGATAGAGCTGCTCCACGAGGCGCTGCATTTCGCCGGGACCAATGTAGACGAGTGTATGCCGGACGAAAGCATACGCGGTTTCGCGTTTCGCGGGCGCAAATTGCTGCAGCCAGGTCGCGAGGCTTTCGATAAATCGCATGCCGGCCTGAAAATCACGGTAGCCATCATACTTGAGCCGAGCCATGAGTCGGAGCCATTGGAATTCCTCTCGCGCCCGTTCATCGGGCCAATCCATAATCTGGCCTAGTATCTTGAGACCCAGATCTTGATTCATGTGAGAGCGCCCTCGGCGAAATGGAGGATGCCGTCACGTGCTTCCAGCGATGAGAGATATTCCAACGTGGCCGCAGGCCCGCGTTGTCCCGGCTCCGCCAGGTTCCAGCAGGTGGAGGGATCGACGCTAATCTCGTCAACACCGAGTGCGTAGGGACCGCGCAACAGTTCGTAGTCATTGCCGGGCCAGCGTCCCCGGTCACCGATAGCGAGCACTGGCGCGGTGCCGACCAAATTACGAAGCTGGGTCACGACACTTAGCTTCGAGACGCCGGCGGCGACGATGTCGACCGAATGACTCGACCTAGTGACCGTGACATCGGCCGTGCCAGTCATGATGATGACCTGCCGCGCCAAGTCCCAAAGCCGGCTTTCGGGCATGACACGGGTACCTTCCAGCGTAATTTGATAGCGACGCTCGGTTTGCCGCGCGAGTTGCGCGAGTTCAGGCTGATTGCGCAGCGCTGCGGCGAGCGGCGCAAGCGCCGCGCATGTGCCCTCCGAACCATCGGGGGCGTCGTCGTCGTTCAACAGTGCGATTTCGGCTCCATTGTAATAGCCGACCAGAATTCTATCCCAAAGCGTCTTCGGGATCCGAGCCCGGAGGTCTCGGCGCACCGATGCGCCGCGGCCGGTCGCTATAGCGACCCAAATACCCGCCGCCGCTATCCGTTCTAGCTGGGCGCTCATCGGCTGGGGGGCTGGTATGAACCGGTCGCGAGTGTCAACGACGGTGCCATCGTAATCGAGAACGACGCCAGCAAACGCTGCCGCGCGAAGTCCATCGCGGAAACTGTCGAGCGCGAGCCGCCATCGATCGAGTTCCCCGGCGGCCGTCATATGCGCGGGAGCGACGCCAGCCTTGCGCGCTATGGCTGCGGCGTCTCGCGGCGAGAGCCCGTTGAGGTTTCTCCCGCGCGCTGCACGAGGAAGCGGCAAGTTGTAAAGCTTGCGGCCAAAATCAGGCACGCCTGGTCGGCCCGGGTCGATGCCGCGCGCGCTACCGGCCCAGCCGCTGACACGGAAGGCTGCAACAAGAGCTGACAAGGCGGTAGCACAGGCTTGTCCAGAAAAGCTCAAATGTGCCTGAGTGATCTCCCGCGGGATCAATGCCAGCGTGCGCTCGGCTAAGGATCGGTCGGCATCGGTGATGAGAGCAAGGACCCCGCTCATCTCGCCTCGCTTTGCCAGCCAATGATGGCGGCCATGAGCAAAGTTGCGATAATCGGCGAGCTGCAAATTTCCGAGCGCGGCTTCTGTGAACTTCGACTCCAGATCAATTGCGCCAATGCGGGTCGAGGGGCCATAAAGGACAAGCGTCGTCGGCCGCGACCATAGCGGCTTGGTCTCGTCTTCCCAGGCTTCAGCTACACTCGAACCCTCGGTTAGGAGCAGGCGCAGACTCGTCATGGCATCGACCCACTCAGCTTCGCACCCGAATTCGGCTGCGTACGCCCGGGCAAGAAGCGCCGAAAAACCGAGCAGCGAGTTCGTAGCAAGGAAACCATCCTTGCCGGCTGGCGGCGGGTAGATAAGCAGGTCCACGAAAGGGTGCGCGCGGCAGAGTTCGGCCAGCGGGCTATCCTCGCGCCCGCACAAGACAGCTAGCTGCCGCGGTTCACGTTCGATAAGCGCCTTGGCGGCTGCGACGATGTCAACGTTGCCGCCGCTGGCGCTCAGCAGCCAAGTGCTGACTGTATGTTCGAGCGGTTCTTCGACGGCTTCCAGAGGTGTGGAAACGGCCGCCATCCGGGCCGTGAAGCGTTGGTGGAAATTTGCAAGCGCGTGGGCGGCTGTAAGGGAGCCGCCGGACCCGACGGCGCGCAAGGCGGACAGTCCAGCAGTCCGGACCGCTTTCCGCAGTCGTTTGATATCGGTTGACGCCGCCCATTCAAAGGTTTCGGCCAGCTTTGTCATTTCACTTGCGTACGGGCGCGCCATAGCCTTCCAGAACCTTCCATGGCCTGTTTTGAGCAGACTCTGCGTGAACAAAACGGGAACATACCATATGGCGACTCGCCTATACAACATGCAACTTAGCACAGGTCCGAAGAATGTAGTCTTCTTCGGACATTGACACGTCCGAAATATCCGCAATTCTTCGGACGTGCCCGATTCACGCAGCTCTGACATTCGCTCGCGTTTGCTCCAGCGCATCCAATCCAGCGGAGATACCGTATGGACGCCGGCGGACTTTGCGGACCTTGGTGGACGTGCCGCGGTAGACAAATCATTGCAACGACTCGCCGCCGCTGGAGAACTGCGTCGAATTGAGCGTGGCCTATATGATTGTCCGCACCGAACTCGAGTGGTTGGAAGCGATACGGTTCCTGATTATCGCGCCGTGATCCGCGCCGTAACCCGCCGCGATCAGGCCCGCTTTGTTGTTGATGGCATGACCGCTGCCAACGATCTCGGACTGACTACGGCCCTGCCATCCCGGATCGAAGTGCTGGTTGATACACGTCTCAAGCCAATCAAACTAGGCGCCCGCGAAATCCGGTTCAAGTCGGCGGCGCCCAAACGTCTCTTCTGGGCGGGTCGCCCCGCCATGCTCGTGGTCCAAGCGCTTCATTGGATGCAGGACGCCTTGGCTAATGCAGAGGAGCACGAGCGTGTGGTGGCGCATCTTCGTCGTCTCTTCGCCGACCCCGAAAATGGACCTGCGCTCTGCGACGACCTGCGCCACGGTTTCTCGGCGTTGCCCATTTGGATGCAGAACTTCCTGCGCGACTTGATTTCACCGGGTACTGCCGAAACCCGGTGAGATACCGTTATCTCACAACGGTGTGAGCGGTGCAGTATGGGGCGTGAAAATCGGCGAGTTCCGCAAGGAACGTTGGCCTGGTATATCAATGTGGAGGGCGGCGTCTCGCCTGCTCGGAGCTCGGCTAATCTTTTACGAGCGAGCCAATGAGTGCCCGCAATTTATCCTGCGGCGTTCCCTTCCCATTGAGAAATACTTCAAGCTCGATATGATGAGTGTCGCGCTTATAGCCATTGTCGTGGCGCAAAGACGTTTCGTGCAAAACCGCGACGGCGCCGGTATCGCGGTCTAGGATGAGCGAAAACCACTGCTCATCTCCCATGCCCTTTTCACTATGGAAAAACTCTAGGCTCTTAAATGCCATGTCGAATCCAGTTTTTTGCCGTGCGCGGTATTGAAATAGGAGCTGCGACCGCGCCGTCAACCTTTTCGAACTGAGATGCGGCCTGGCACGGCGTAGCCGATCGTGTCAGCAGTCGCCCAAAACTTCAAACGAGTCCGCCGCCTCCGATTTCGGAGATAGACTCGCGCATATCGCCGACGGACATGGCATCGCGTCCCTTTGGGAACGGAGGCTGCGAATTTTGTTGCGATCAAAGCAGATAAATAACGACTCTGGCGGACCTGACGCGATCATCTTTTCGGCGGGGCTCAGCGGCACAGGGTTCTTCGCTCGGATCCGAACAGGCACATGGAGGGGTCTGCCCTCGTCGTCCATGGTTGCAGAGTAAAGGGGGGCTACCGACGACTGTCTGAAGTCGTTGGGCTTTCGCTTTTGTGTCCCACGGCATGACCGGTCCCATCAGAAGGCCGGGGAGGCGGCAGCGCAAAACCTTCAGCATTTCCAGTGCCTCGGCTTGGCGGATGTTATAGCGGGAAGTCGTCGCAACCGAGCTAGGCTGCGAGGTAGTGATATCAGCGCTCTCGCTCTTGGTGACGTTGATGCCCCAGAGCTTCGCAAGCCGGTGAATCTCGTAGTCGTTCTCTGCGGTGATTGTGATTGTGCGCTTAGTCTTATTCGGCATTCGTTGTGTGTGTCTTTGTTGGTTATCTTCAGGCCCATCTGCTTCGCCTTGAAGTCGCGGGCAGCGCGGGCGTCCATCACAAACTGCCAGAGAGGCACGCCGGCCTCCATGTGGGCGGCGAAGGTTTCCCGCGTCTTCCGCAGCCTGATACAGAGCCGCCAGTTTGGCGGCGCACGCATCATGGGTAGTGTTCGCGTCCACTAGAACAGGGTCTCGTCGTCGATGGAGCGCCGGTCTGCGCGACGGCGGCATCGATCGCCTTGCTATTCAGCGCCTGATCTGCCGGCGACTGCCGAATGACGTCCTTCATCTTCTCGCTAAGGCCGTCGGATACGGACCGGTCGATCTCGTTGACGCCGATTCCTCGTTCTGTTGTTCCGCTTTCCTGGACGACTTTTCCAAATTTTGGAGCGCCGACGAATTACACTTGCTGCGTCGGGCAAAAAAGTAGTTCATATAGATCGTCTCCTTCGTCCCGCATAACTCGTTGTTCTGATAGCGGAAAATGCCGCTGTACGGGCCGCTTCGTTGCTTATCGTTGGGGGTGGATGAAATAACCATTGGTGTCGGATGAATCGTCAAATGGGATTTGCAAACGTGCAAAACCGATGGCGGTAGGTTGATGCGTTGTTTGCGGTTGACGGGCTCTGCCAGACTTAGGTGGTTTGGGATTTGGAGGTTGCCGTGAAGAAGGCGGTTACAAGACGAAGGGACGAAGGGCCCACTAGACCAAAGCTGATTATCGGCTTGGCCAACGTGCTCGCTCAGTCGGAAACCGTGTCCAGGGCGTTCGGCCCTGGGTGGGATTCATCTTCGTGCTCGCCACAGTTCTAGCGGCGGCGGCGGTCAGTGTAACGAGCTTGTTCCTGTTGGCAAAGGGTGTAGGGCGCGTCCTGGGAGTGTGAACCAGCAAAGCCTGATAGGTTGTGCGGGTGATTTGCTGCAGCTCGTGGATCAACCGATGGCCAAACCAAAAGACGTGAACCTCCAGGACTTTTTCATGAACAGCAATCTGGCTGTTCCCAAAACTCCTCCATGGATTCACAGCACGGCCTCAAGCCGGCTCATTCCGATCCTAAGGGAAGAAAAGCTCCTCGCCGTCAAGTGCAACGTCTTCAAGGGCGAAAAGCTTTGTTACCTCTTCGTCGGCCGCGCGGCCTATAAGGGCAAGGACGCGCTGAACCCCGAACCGTGGCAGCTGCCGTCCGTGTTTGTTATGAGGTTCAATACCCCACCGCCACTGAAGCGGATACACCCCTTCGACACAGGGGCTTTCAACAGGGGACGGATGCCCGACTACCTAACGACGTTCAAATTGGATGATTTCAATGTCGGTACCGATCAGGACCAGATTGGAAGGCTGATTTCTCTCTATTTCGAAACACCGCGGCGGTACGTCGACCGGGACGCTAACGACCAAAAGAAGCTGAAAGACGAGCATTTGCTCACCATGAGCCATGCCAAGGTTCTGGCAGTGGCGAAGCTGTACAAGGAAGGCTCGACCAAAAACTATGACGACCGGGCGGCGGCTATCGAGCTTCAGGTCGAAGAGGACATTCCGCTCAAGAAGGAAAACCTGCTGGGTGTCGTCATTCCGGAAGAATACACGCGGACGCCTGGCGTCAGACAATCCCTGAAGGACCTGACCAATGTGGTCGAAACCTATCGGCTGTTGCCACTGAACATCAGCCAACATTACGGCCTGATCTATGAGTGCGTGGAGCAGGTCTACAAGCGGGCAGGCATCAACCTTTGACTCCCGACGATCTGTTAGTCTGCGCTGCGATTCGACTATCGCCGGTCGACTCGATTGGCGTGCCCGTCTTCTTGGCTGGCAATTCGATGTACCTTCCAGAAATGGATGCTGACTTCAATATCAGCGCCTTCCTGCACTTCGAGAACGCAGACGGTTACGAGCTGACCTCCCTGATTCCCGATGCCTACGGGCAGCGGATGTTCCGCATCGGAGATCCTGCGCCCATTATCTTCTGGGTGGACCAGGCGCCGTACATCGTGGAGGGCGACGCGGAGAAGGCGAAGCTGGATGAAATCTTCGGCATCAGGGCGCGGACCCATCCCGTTCTGAAAGACCTCGGCGGGATGTTGCACGACGCCCGTACAGGAGTTTTCAAGCGCCAGCAGGAGGAGTGGCTGGCCAAGGAACTGGAGGTGTCTTACGGCGACGTATTCCTGGAGGCGCCGAGCCGGACGAAGTACTGGATACACCGCTACCGGGTGGCCCTCGAAAACGCCCGCCAGCTCACACAACCACCGCATCCGATCGATGTGCGCCTGCGACGGGCGTCCACGGAATGGCTGCAGAAGTTCGCCACCAAGGCTGAACTGCCGATGATAGCGTCACTGCTGGGTGAGGCCTCGCAAGGCATTTACTCGCTCCGCCAAATCACTGAAATCATGTTTGCCTATCTCAGCAATAAGCTTTCGACCGCGCGCTCCGCCGAGATCAACAAAATCGCCGCTGACGAGACCATCAGGGCTCTGTTCGCTCACGGCATGCATGAGTACTACATCAAGAACGGGTGGCCCAACGCGCCGTTCAACTACGCCAAGTTGGACTTCGTCGAAGTAATGAAACAGCGATTGGCACAGGGAAAGGAAAGCGGGACGTGGGAGGTGGCCCGCCAGCTCTCGAAGGTCCTGTTTGGCGACAGGGACGCCCCGACGGAAGTGGATGATGTGGCGCTGATGTACATCAGGCCGATCCTGGGGACCTATAAGAGCCTGCTGGGTGAGGCAGAGAGTAGGTACGCCTACAACGGCATGAAGTTTACCAGTGAGGGGCTGCTGGGCCACTCAAGGGCAATTGTCGATTGCTTCGATCGCGTTCAGGAACTGGGCTGCATTATGAACGGCGACGACCGCAAGAACGGCTCGATGATGGATGGCCGTTTCCAGGTCGATCAGTATCAGGTCAAATGGTATCGGGAATACTTGGAAAGCTGAGGCGCACTTAGTGGGCGATACCAGAAACTCTTAAGATTAGATATGCGAAGCCACACATGAGGCCGTAAAGGTCAAGCCGCTCATATCGGTTCTCCAACAGTCGGTCAACGAACAGGACGTAGCTCTTGCCCGCGGTCCTCAACTTCCCCCTCACGGCCAGCGATATCGCATAAGCGAAGAATTGCACCTGCTGATGCTCGAGGCGTTCAATGCCACGAATTCCATGCAGCTAGAACAGGCCGACTCCTCGTCGCCCATCAAACCATCAACCGCTGAAGATTGACCACTCTAAGTTCTGTCAGGCGCTGAAAGACGGAAGTCGCCTCCAATATGGAGGTAGCCGTCCGGTTGCACGGCGCGCTCGGCTTTGAGTACGGAGCCCACGCCCATAAGCTGAAGGCAGTCAAATACAAGTACGGCAAGCGGCTCAAGGAGATCGCCGGAGAACTGAAGTTAAATCCGCACTTCCGCCAGTGCCTTACCATGCTCGTTCTTCGTAAGCGCTTGGATGAATTCTTCCAGCGATGGCTGCGGCTCAGTTTGTAGCTTATGAAGCTCTTCGGGCTTCAGTTTAGTGTAGCGGCGCAGCGTACGCCAATCCTTATGACCGGTAACTAAAGCAACCTTTTCGATCGATAGCCCGGCCTCGAAGAGCCGGCTAGTGCCTTCGTGCCGCAGATCGTGAAAATGCAGATCCTCGATCTTCAACTCGTCGCAGGCTCGCGTGAAGGCCGCGCTCACTGAGCGATGGTTGTAAGGGAATACACGACCCAAGCCCCGAGTGATGATGCGCTGCTGGAGCATGATCTCCCACGCATCGTAGCCGGTCAGATTGAGAAGCGGGACCTTCTGATCGTTGCCATCCTTGGCCCGAGGATCCTTGCGGTCGCGAATGATCAGGAGCCGCTTTTGCATATCGACGCGGGCCAGTCGGGCCGGCAAATCTCTTCCTGCCGCATGGTCGTCGCCACAGCGTACCGAACGATGCGGCCCATCGGGATGAACTGCCGACGATTGGTTTCGAAGTATTCAATGAGCTCATCGAGCTCATCTTGGGTTGGCCGTCGGTCTCGCTCCTCCGAATTACCAACGAGTCCCAAATGCTTCATTGCAAAGCGTGCTAATCGAACCTCTTCAGCCGAGATCTCAACCGCGCACGGCGGCAGCATGTGTGGCGACAGTTCTGATGAATGAGAAGTCGATCGCCAGCGTGGCCGGCCCGGCACCTTGCTTCGCCCGCTTTCGACCGAATTCGATCAGTCGCTCACGATTGAGCTGGGACAACTTCACTGCCCCCAAGGACGCTTTCAGCGCATCTAAGACGGCCGCCTTGGAAGGTCGGGGAGGGCGGCCGACCTCGTGCATATCTTCGACGTGCAGATCGATGATGTCGCCGAACGTACGGACCTGTGCCGCAGCCTTCGGTTTCGGTGATCCACGGCGGTCAATGTTGCGCTCCATATTGAGCGCCCAACTTCGCCGTCCTTGCGCCGGCGGAAGGTCTCTGACACGTAGCGGTTCTTGCGGCGGACTTGGACGCGCCAGTTCCGGAGGGCAACTGAGTGAAGCTGGCCATGGCCGTGTGCACTCCCCAATTCGTGTGCGCTACGTGTGCACCGAGAGGTCAAAACGGGTACAAACGTGTGCAATTTCGGCTAGTTTGAGTGCACACGTTCGTGTTTCATCCTATTGAGAGCATAGGGTGAATCATTGAAATCGCAACACTATCGCTTTTCTGTGGCTCCGATGATGAATTGGACGCACGCCTCTTCGCCATGGCAGATTGGGGCGTGCCGGCGGCCTCCCAAACGCCTATCAACGAACGTGGCGCGAACAAATCACGATTGGTTTCTGTGGCGGTAGCTGAGGCGGTATCAAATCGTCACCCTTCAGAAACGTAATAAGCTCCTGTAATGACTGGTGGGCCCGGCAGGACTCGAACCTGCAACCAGACCGTTATGAGCGGCCGGCTCTAACCATTGAGCTACAGGCCCCGCCGCGAGCGGCCGGGGAGGCGGCCGGCAACGGTGCTGGCATCGTTTACAGGCATGACAGCGATACGGCAATGCCGGCTCCGGGCCGAAAACAGGCTTTCCCAAAGCCTTGCGCTTGCCATACAACCTCTATTGCATCATTCGTCGGGATACGCTTTGAGGCCAAAAATGAAACTTGCCGCTCGGATTGCCTGTGCCTGTCTCCTTCTTTTGGTTTTGGCGGGTGGCGCCTCGGCGCAGGATGGAGGCAAGGCCATTACCAAAACCACAATCAGCCTGGGGACCGCGACGCCGGGCGGCGGTTTCCCGGTCTACGGCAACGCCTTCGCCGAAATCCTGAATGCGGCCGATCCGGGGCTCTCGATCGAGCCGCGCAACACCAAGGGCTCCAGCGAAAACATCCCGTTCCTTGAATCCGACCAGCTCGACATCGCGCTGGTGGCCGGCGAGCCGTCCTACGAAGCCTTCATGGGCATCGGGCGGGCGGCGACAAAACTGAAGATCCTCACCGCGATGTATTCCAGTCCCGGCATGTTCGTGGTGCGTGCGGACAGTCCCTACAAGACGATCAGGGATCTGGTCGGCCAGCCGGTTGCCTTCGGCGCCAAGGGGTCGGGTCTTCCGATCCTGTCGCGCTACATGCTCGACGGAATCGGGCTGAAGCAGGACGAGGATTTCAAGTCGATCTATCTCGATCGCGCCGGCGATGGTCCCGCTATGGTGCAGGACGGCCGTGCGGCGGCGCTGTGGGGCGCGGGCGTCGGCTGGCCGGGTTTTGCTACGATGGTGCAAAGCCCCGGCGGCGCACGGTTCATCGCGCCCGACGCCAGCGAGATCGCGCGCATCCGCGCCAAGCATGCGTTCCTGAAACCTCTGACGGTCCCCGCCAACAGCTATCCGAACCAGCCGGCAGCGATCGATTCCGTCGGTTCATGGAGTTTTGTGCTCGCGCGCGAAAGCCTACCCGACGACGTCGCCTACCGGCTGGCGCGCACGCTGCACGGGGCCGAAGCCGCGCTGTGCAAGAAGCTGCCGCAGGCCTGTGAGACCACGGCCGCGAACACGGTCGCGGCCGCGCCGAACGCTGCGCTGATCCATCCCGGCGTGATGAAATATTTCCGCGAGGTTGGGGTGGTGAAGTAGCTTCGCCATCCGCGCCGCGTCCGGGACGCGCTTCTATTTCTTTGCCATCGCGCAGGCCGGATCCGGCGGGCCGAACGCTTCTTCGCCCGGGATCTTGGCGAGGATCTGATAGTAGTCCCACGGATATTTCGATTCCTCCGGTTTCTTGACCTGCACCAGCCACAGGTCATGCACCATCAGATTGTCCTCGCGCAGTTTGCCGTTGCGGGAGAAGAAATCCTCGATCGGCTTTTCGCGCATCTTCGCCGCCACTTTCAGCGGCTCGTCGGTGCCGGCCTCCTTGATGGCGTTGAGATAGTGTATCACCGAGGAATAGACGCCGGCCTGCCACATCGTCGGCATCCGGTTCATCTTGGCGAAATAGCGTTTTGACCATTCACGCGTCTTGTCGTCCATGTCCCAGTAGAACGAGGTCGTCAGCAACAGGCCTTGGGCTGCCGGCAATCCCAGCGAATGGATGTCGGTGATCAAGGCAAGCAGCGCCGCCATCTGCTGGCCGCCCTTGAACACGCCGAACTCGGCGGCGGTCTTGATTTCGTTCATGTTGTTCGGCGGACCGGCGGCGATGCCGATGATCTTTGCTTTCGAGGCCTGCGCCTGCAGTACGAAGGACGACAGGTCCGGCGTCGCGAGCGGCGGGCGCACCGCGCCCAGCACCTTGCCGCCATTGGCGGTGACGACGCTGGAGGCGTCGCGTTCGAGCGCGTGGCCGAACGCATAATCGTCGGTGATGAAGAACCAGCTGTCGCCGCCGCGCTTCACCACCGCCTGCGCGGTGCCTGCGGCGAGCGAACGGGTGTCGATCACCCACTGCATCGCGTAAGGCGAGCAGAATTTGCCATGGAAATCCGCGGCCAGCGTCGAATGCGTGATGAACAGCTTCTTCTTGTCATTGGCGATGTTCTGCACCGCAAGACCGACCGCCGACACCGGAACGTCGACGATCAAATCGACCTGATCGACGTCATACCAGCGCCGCGCGATGCCGCCGCCGATATCGGGCTTGAGCTGGTGGTCGCCGACGATGATGGTGATTGGCTTGCCCAGCACCGTGCCGCCGAAATCGTCGATCGCCATTTGCGCTGATGTGACCGAGCCCTGGCCGGTCGGCGTCGCCGCCGGGCCGTTCATATCGGTGAGGACGCCGATCTTGACCACATCGTCGGAAACTTGCGCGAGCGCGGCGGTCGATGCCAGCATCGCGGCCGCGACTATTCCCAGCCTGGATAGGTTCCTGGCGAACATCTGTTTCCTCCCTGGAAGCGGCACGTTGGCCGTTGGTTTTTGCAGGCGGTTTGATCCGCCAATTGGTCTCATTTGCAACTATTTTCGGCCGGCGTCAACGTGGTTCCGGGGAAAGGCCCGACGACGGGTTGCCCCGGTTCTGTTTATTTCCGGCCCGATTCAGGGCATAGCCGGGCCATGACCTCGCCCCAGCGCCTGCCGACCTCGCTGACGCCGCTCGATGTGGCGCTCGACGCCCTGCTGAACGGATTGGAACCGGTCGCACCGGTGGAAGTAACGCTCAAGGAAGCGCTGCGTTGCATCGCTGCCGGGATGCCGCCGCTGCCGGCTCATCCGCCGCGCGATACCGCGGCGGCGGACGGCTATGCATTTTGCGCACGCGATCTCGTCGGCGCATCCTCCTATTCACCGCTGCTCTTGTCCGCGCCGCCGGTTTGGGTCGAGGCCGGCGAGGCCATTCCGGAGGAATGCGACTGCGTTCTCGATTCCGATTCGGTCGATTTCTCCGGGCCGATGCCGCAGGTGCTGGCCGAGGCGATCCCGGGGCAGGGCGTGCGCCGGGCCGGCGGCGATATCGCGGCAGGCAGTCTCGTCGCGGAGGCCGGGCGGCGTGTGCTGCCGCGCGATCTCCTGATGGCGCGCGCCTCCGGAATAGGGCGCATGAAAGTCCGCCGTCCGCGGCTCGGCGTCGTCGATGTTCCCGGCGGCGCGGTGACGGCGGATCTGATTGCGGAGAGTGCGCGGGCGGAGGGCGCCGACGTCGTGTCGTCGACCGCCGCGGGCCGCGATGCCGGACCGATTGCGGCGGCACTTGCTGACGGCGCATATGATCTGCTCCTGATCGTCGGCGGCTCCGGCGTCGGCCGCACCGACGCGGCGGTGACGGCATTGGCTGCGCGCGGCGAAGTTTTCGCCCATGGCATTGCCCTGCTGCCCGGCCGTACCTCGGCCGTCGGACGCGTCGGCAAGACGCCCGTCGTGGTGCTGCCGGGCGCGCCGGATCAGGCTTTTGCGGCATGGTGGACGCTGGCGCTTCCTGTACTCGATCGCCTCTCGGGCCGAGCCTTGCGAAAATCAGTCAATTTGCCGCTGGCGCGCAAGATTGCATCTCAGGTTGGCATGGCCGAGATCGTGTTGCTGGAGCGGAAGCAGGATATGTGGACCCCGCTGGCGGTGGGCGAATTGTCGCTGGAGGCGATCGCCCGCGCCGAAGCCTGGCTCGTGGTATCAGGCGGCTCGGAAGGCTTTGCGGCCAGCGCGCCGGTGGATGCCTATATGTTGCGGGACTGACGGGACTGATATGAGTTCGGGAATGATCAATACGACCTCGCCCAGAGATCGCGACACTAACGAGCAGGACCAGTTCCTGACGATCCTGTCGCGTGAGGATGCGCTGGCGCGTTTCGAGGCCGCCTTGTTCCCGCGTGCGGTGCCGGCAGAGAAGCGCCCGCTCGCCGACGCACTCGGCTGCGCGCTTGCTAAAGACGTGGTGGCGCCGATCGACGTGCCGCCGTTCGACCGTTCCAATGTCGATGGCTTCGCGATGCGTTCCGCCGATCTCGCTTCGGCCGGCGAGGCTTCGCCGGTGCGCGTGATGCTGAACGATGAGGTGATCGCCTGCGGCACCGCGCCGACGCGGCCGGTATTGTCGGGAACAGCCACATCAATCGCGACCGGCGGTCCGGTGCCGCGCGGGGCAGATGCTGTCGTCATGGTCGAGCATACGCAGCCGGCGGGACATCGCGCGATCGAAATCCGCCGCGCTGCGTCGCCCGGACAATTCGTGTCCTATGCCGGTTCCGACATCGCCCGCGGCGAGGCGCTGCTGCGCGCCGGCACCATCATCGGCTCGCGCGAGATCGGCATGCTGGCGGCCTGCGGCATCGCGCATGTCACCGTCGCGCGGAGGCCGCGCGTTGCGATCATCTCCACCGGCGACGAATTGGTGCAGCCTGGCCAGCCGCTGCGCCCGGCTGCGATCTACGACACCAACGGCGCGATCGTGACAGCCGCGATCTCGGAGAACGGCGGCGAGGCGCATTTTCTAGGGGCGATCCCCGACGACGAAGCGCAACTTGAATCCGCGATGCGCGAGGCGCTCGCGACCAGCGACATGCTGGTGCTGTCGGGCGGCACGTCGAAGGGCGCGGGCGACGTTTCCCATCGCATCATCGGCCGGCTGGGCGAGCCCGGCATCATCGCGCATGGCGTGGCGCTGAAGCCGGGCAAGCCGCTGTGTCTTGCGGTATGCGACGGCAAGCCCGTCATCATCCTCCCGGGATTTCCGACCTCGGCGATGTTCACCTTCCACGACATGATCGTGCCGGTGCTGCGGCGGATGGCAGGCCTGCCGCAGCGTTCGGACGCCAAGGTCAATGCGCGCGTACCGGTGCGGATCGCCTCCGAACTCGGCCGCACCGAATTCGTCATGGTGTCGCTGGTCGAAGGGGCGGACAGGTTGATCGCCTACCCCACAGGCAAGGGCTCCGGCGCCATCACGTCCTTTGCGCAGGCCGACGGCTTTCTGCGCATCGATGCGCTGGCCGATCAGATGCCGGCCGGCAGCGAGGCCGAGGTGACGTTGTTCACGCCGCATGTGCGGGTGCCGGATCTCGTCATCGTCGGCAGCCACTGCACCGGGCTCGATCTCGTCACCGCGCCGATGGCGCACGCGGGCCTCGTCGTGCGCTCGATCGCCGTCGGCAGTCTTGGCGGGCTTTCGGCCGCCAAACGCGGCGAGTGCGACTTTGCGCCGATTCATTTATTCGACGAGAAGACCGAGACCTACAACACGCCCTATCTCACTGACGGGCTCGAACTTGTGCCGGGCTGGCGGCGCATGCAGGGCATCGTGTTCCGCAAGGGCGATCGGCGCTTCGAAGGTCTGAATGCTGAAGACGCGGTGCGTGCGGCGCTGGCCGATTCCGCCTGCATCATGGTCAATCGCAACCAGGGCGCGGGCACGCGGATACTGATCGACCGGCTGCTCGGCGGCGCGCGCCCGGACGGCTACTGGAATCAGCCGCGTTCGCACAATGCGGTGGCGGCTGCGGTCGCGCAGCATCGCGCCGATTGGGGCATGACCATTGCGCCGGTCGCGCATGCGTCAAACCTGGGTTTCATTCCCTTTGCCGAAGAGCATTATGATTTTGCGCTGGTGAAGGCGCGCAAGCAGCGGCCGGCGGTGCAGGCCTTCCTCGATGCGCTGGCATCGGAAGAGGGTCGCGCGGCGCTGAAGCTGGCGGGATTTCGGCCGGCCTGACGCGCGACATGTAAGAAGCCGTCATTAGAAACGGTTCGGGCAGGGACGGGAATGGCAAGACCGCTATCGATTGCGATCATCGGCGCCGGCATGGGTGGGCTCGCGACCGCCGCGGCGCTGCGGCGGGTGGGCATCGACGTCACCGTCTACGAGCAGGCCACGCAATTCGCGCGGATCGGCGCCGGCATCCAGATCGGCTGCAACGCCATGAAGGTGCTGCGTGGTCTCGGGCTGGAGGCAAGGCTGCGTGCGCAGTCTTTCTATCCGCGCTCCTGGAACAACCGCGACTGGCGCACCGGCGAAGTCAAGTTCGACATGATCTTCGGCGAGAGCGCGGAGCAGAAGTTCGGTGCGCCCTATCTGCTCGCGCATCGCGGCGATCTTCATGCGGCTCTCGCCAGCGCCGTTCCAGACGAGTGCGTCAAGCTCAACCACAAGCTGGTCGGGCTGGAGGAAACCGGCGAGGGCATCCGGCTCGCCTTTGCCAATGGCGCAACTGCAACAGCGGATGCCGTGGTTGGCGCTGACGGGATCCATTCCCTCGTGAGAGACGTTCTGTTCGGCGCCTCGCCGGTCAGCTTCACAGGACGGATCGCCTATCGCACCACCTATCCGGCCGCGCTGCTCGGCGGTGAAAAGATTGACGATTGCACCAAATGGTGGGGCGAGGACCGGCACATCGTCATCTATTACGTCAAGCCGGACCGCAGCGAGATCTACCTCGTCACCAGTCAGCCGGAGCCGGAGTTTCGGATCGAGTCCTGGTCGGCGAAGGGCGACGTCAGGGATTTGCGCAAGGCGTTCGCCGGCTTCGACCGACAAGTTGAACAGGTGCTGGCCGCATGCCCCGACGTGCACAAATGGGCGATCGTCGATCGCAACTCGCTGGAGCGATGGGCCGACCGCAATGTCACGCTGCTCGGTGACGCCTGCCACCCGATGACGCCCTACATGGCGCAAGGCGCGGCGATGGCGATCGAGGACGCGGCGGTATTGTCGCGCTGCCTTGACGGCGTCGAAAGGGAAGGCGTTGCGAACGCGTTTCGCCGCTTCGAGGCGACGCGTAAAGATCGGACCGCGCGCATCCAGCAGACCTCGCGGGCGAATACCTGGCTCAGCGGCAAGACCGATACCGATTGGGTCTACGGCTACGACGCCTGGACCGTGCCGCTGGCGGCGTAATTTTCCCTTAACCCTGAATGCGCAACAGCTCGCTGATGATCCGTGGCTTCATCCAGCCGACGTTATCCACGATCTCCCGGCGCAGGATGTCGTGCTCCGCCTCGTATTGCTCCCGGGTGATGCCTTGGCCGCCTGTCGCCGTAACTCCGAATGCTTCCAGCGCGACGTCATGACGTTGCTTCCAGTCGATCACGCGCTTGGTCATGACTTCCGTGATCGCCGGCACCGTACCGGGATGGCCTGCCAGATCACAGGCCTCCTTGGTACGTACATCCCCTGCCAGCATAAGTACGTTCCACTCATCGAACCCTATGAGCTTCATCTGGGCATACAGGAACGCACCATGTTCGCCGTCCCAGATCGTGTGGTCGATGACCAGAAAAGGTACGGCATGGCAGTAGCCATAGCGCGCCCTCATGTCGCGGTTGAAGGCTTCAGTGCGCTCATGTAGCCGCTGCTTGGCCGCCGCGAAGAGAGCGATATAGTCCTCTGCCGTCGGCAGGATGTTGCGCGCATCATCCGGGGCAAGACCAACTTCCCGCAGGAAGTTGCCGATCTTTGGATCGTCCCAGAGTTCCCTGGAGAAGACGCGGGTCACACCATCTGCGTCCGGTGTCGCGCGCATTGTCTCCTTGAATTCGGTAAAGCTTTGCGGCTTCCTGCGTCCGAATATTGCCATGGTGCCTCGCGCCTAATCCACCGCGATAACCCTATGGGCAAGCACATTAAATTGCATTTAATCTGAATCTGAAATCACGACCGAATTCTTCAATCTCCAGGTAGTTAAGCGGATTGCTTACCGAGCCCGCGGTCGTCCCCGCGAACGCGGGGACCCATACGCCGCGGCCCGGCTGATGAAAGGCGGTGGTTGACGTCCTGCTTAACTCACAACGTCCTGTGGTTATGGGTCCCCGCGCCACGTGCGCAATTGCGCACTAGGCGGGGACGACGAGGGAGAGAGTTGAGTCAACCCCCGTCCAGCGCCGCCAGCCGTTCTGCCTCGGCGATGTCATCCACGGTGTTGGCGTTGAAAAACGGATCGAGCGGTTCGACCGGCCACGTCACGGTGGCGAGTTTGTAGCGCGCGGTCCAGCGGTCGATCTTCCTGACGTCTTCGACGACAAGCGCGTGACGCAGCTCTTCGCGCAAGCCGACGCTCCATAGTCCGATCACCGGATGCGACTGTCCATCGGAGGCGGCGACGGCAAGCTCGGCCTTCTCCGCTTCGAGCGCAGCCTGCAGCCGCGACACCAGATCGCGCGGCAGGAAGGGGCAGTCGGCGGCGGCGCTGAGAACGAGTTTTACATCTGGCCGGTTGGCCGCAGCCCAGTCGAGCGCTGCGAGGACACCGGCGAGCGGACCGGGAAAATCCGCAACGCCGTCAGCGACGACTGGCAATCCGAACGCCGCAAAGCGCGCAGGATCGCCATTGGCGTTGAGGATGAGGCCGTCGCATTGCGGTTTCAACCGCGCGATCACGCGGTCGAGGATGGTGCGATCGGCAATGGTGCGCATCGGCTTGTCGCCGCCACCCATCCGTCGCGCAAGGCCCCCGGCGAGCAGCACGCCGGGAATTTTGACGGTCCCCGTCGCGTCAGTCATCGCTTTCACCCTTGCGCTTGTGCCGCGCGGATTCTTCCTCGACATAGTCGAGGTTCTGGTCGAACACGATCCGCTCCTGTCCCGACAGCGCGATGAAGCGTTTTCCCCGCGTGCGGCCGACCAGCGTCAGCCCGACCTGCCGCGCCAGCTCGACGCCCCACGCGGTGAAGCCAGAGCGCGAGACGAGAATGGGGATACCCATCCGCACCGTCTTGATCACCATCTCCGAAGTAAGGCGGCCGGTGGTGTAGAGGATCTTGTCGGCGGGATCGACGCCGTGGCGATAGATCCAGCCTGCGATCTTGTCGACCGCGTTATGGCGGCCGACGTCCTCGGTGTAGCACACCGGCGTGCCTTCCTTGCACAGCACGCAGCCATGGATCGCGCCGGCTTCCAGATAGAGCGAGGGCATGGTGTTGATCGCGTGCGTCATCTGGTAGAGCCAGGACGTGCGCAATTCCGCCTTTGGCAGCGCCACGCTTTCGACCGCTTCCAGCAGATCGCCAAATGCTGTGCCCTGCGCACAGCCCGAGGTTTGCGTGCGCTTCTTCAGTTTTGCCTCAAAGTTGGTGTGGTGCTCGGTGCGCACTACCACCACCTGAAGGTCGTCGTCATATTCGACCTCGGTGACGACGTCGTCGTATTTCAGCATGTTCTGGTTCAGGAGATAGCCGAGCGCGAGGTATTCCGGATAGTCGCCGATCGTCATCATGGTGACGATCTCCTGGGCGTTCAGGTACAGCGTCAGCGGCCGCTCCACCGGCACCCTGATCTCGACGGCGGCGCCGGCCTGGTCGGTCCCGGCGACGCGCTCGGTCAGCCGCGGATCCTCGGGATTCGGCACGATCAGGGGGGCGGGGGCTTTCTCGATTTTCATCATGTCCGCAGGTTAGCATGACAATGGCTGTCAGCCGATATAAAGCACCTTTGGAGAATGCCTAGCCCGGTCCGGCCAGGACAGCGGAGAATGCGATGAAAGTAATAGGCCTCGCGGGATGGAGCGGCGCCGGCAAGACCACCTTGCTGACGCGGGTGATCCCGCAATTGCAGAAACGGGGCCTGCGCGTATCCGTGATCAAGCACGCCCATCACGCCTTCGATGTCGACGTGCCCGGCAAGGATTCCTGGAAGCATCGCGAGGCCGGTGCGGCCGAAGTCCTGGTGTCGTCCAGCCAGCGCTGGGCCCTGATGCACGAGCTGCGCGGGGCCCGCGAGCCGCGGCTGCCGGAACTGCTGGCAAAGATGTCGCCGGTCGATCTCGTCGTCGTCGAGGGTTTCAAGCGCGAGCCGCACCGCAAAATCGAGATTTATCGCGCCGCGAATGAAAAACCGCTGCTGTTCCCCGACGATCCCGGCATTGTCGGCATCGCGACCGATACGGCGGTTGAAACCACGCTGCCGACCGCCCATCTCGACGATATCGAGGCGGTGGCGGCGATGATGCTGAAATCGGCGATATCGCTCGAGGACGTGCTGGCGAAATGCGAAGCTGAGGGCTGATCAGGCACATGGCGCAATTGTCCGACGATTGCTTTGCCTTCGGCGGGCCGATGATGTCGGTCGATGAGGCCGTGGGCCTCATTGCGACGCGCGTGACGCCGGTCGTGGATGTCGAGACGGTCATGCTTGCCCGCGCCGATGGCCGCATTCTCGCGCACGATATTTTGGCGCCGCTGCCGCTGCCACCCTTCACCAATTCCGCCGTCGACGGCTATGCGGTTTCGAGCCGCGACCTGCCGCAAAAGGAAGAACAGGCATTTCCGGTGATCGGCCGCGTTCAGGCGGGTAGCTCCACGCCTGCGCCGCTCAAGCCGGGGCAGGCGGTGCGCATCTTTACCGGCGCGCCTATGCCCGAAGGCGCCGATACTGTGTTTATGCAGGAAGACGTGCGCGTTGACGGCGAGGAGGTCGTGCTTCCTGCGGGCCTGAAGCCCGGCGCCAATGTGCGGCCCGCGGGCGAAGACATTCCGTCAGGCTTTGCGGCGCTGCAGGCCGGCCAGCGGCTGCGGCCGCAGGATGTTGCGCTTGCCGCGGCCTTCGGCCTGACAGAGCTCGATGTCGTCAGGCGCCTTCGCATCGCCGTGTTCTCCACCGGCAACGAACTGGCGTCGCCGGGCGAAGCGCGCGCCACGGCGCAATTGTTCGATTCCAACCGTTTCATGCTGATGGCGATGCTGTCGCGGCTCGGCTGCGAGGTCAGCGATCTCGGCATCCTCAGGGACGACCGCGCCGCGCTCGCGCGCGCCCTGCAAGACGTGGCCGGCACCCACGACCTGATCCTCACCACCGGCGGCGTTTCGACCGGCGAGGAGGACCACGTCAAGGCGAGCGTCGAAAGCGTCGGCAGGCTGGTGCTGTGGCGGATGGCGATCAAGCCGGGGCGCCCCGTCGCGATGGGCATCATCGGCGGCACGCCTTTCATCGGATTGCCCGGCAATCCGGTGGCGAGTTTTGTCACCTTCGTTCACGTGGTGCGCCCCACGATCCTGGCGCTGTCAGGTGCGCGGCCGGAGCCGCTGATGCCGATGCCGGTTCGCGCCGCCTTCAGCTACAAGAAGAAGATCGCGCGCCGCGAATATGTTCGCGTCAACCTGCGCAAGGCGGCGGACGGCGCGCTCGAAGCGGTGAAGTTTCCGCGCGAAGGTGCGGGCCTGTTGTCTTCGCTGGTCGATACCGATGGCCTGGTCGAACTCGGCGAACAGGTGACGCTGGTCGAGCCCGGCCAGACGGTCGGGTTTCTGTCTTATGCAGGTCTGATCTAGGAATGTAGGGTGGGCAAAGGAGCGTCAGCGACGTGCCCACCATCTATCATCTGGCGCGCTTCTAGATGGTGGGCACGCTTCCGCCTTCGCTCTTCGAGCTACGGCGGACAAGTCGCTTTGCCCATCCCACGGACCGTCCGTTGACGAAGCAGTTCTGCTTCGCCATGGTCGGCGCATGACGACGACAAAACTCGATCTTGCCGGGCTGAAATGCCCGCTTCCGGCGTTGAAGACGCGCAAGGCGCTGAAGACATTACCGCCCGGCGACAGGCTGGAAGTGCTCTGCACGGATCCGCTGTCGGTAATCGACATCCCGAATCTCATTCGCGAGACCGGCGACAAGGTCGAAATCACCGAGCGCAGCCAGGACCGTATCGTGTTTTTGATAGAGAAAACAGCAGGTTCCGTGGAAAAGGCAAATGCCTGAGCGGGACGGCTGGGGCAAAATCCTTGCTCGTCAATTAGACGACCGAGCGATTGCCGGGTGCGACATTCGGTCCTAGAAACCCCGGCATGAACTTCCCGACATCGAAGGCGAGCGCAGCGGTATCCCCTGCCACGATCAATGAACCTGCGGCAAAACTCGGCAAACCGGCCGGCAGCCCCGAGTTCAGCGCGCTGGCGCAGGCCTCGATCCTGATCGTCGATGACGAGCCCGGGATGCGCAATTTTCTCGTGCGCACGCTGGGGCCGCGCTGCAAGCATGTGGCGGAGGCGGCCGACACCGACGAAGCCTCGCGCCTGCTCGACAAGAGCCGATTCGACGTCGTCATCCTCGACAACATCATGCCGGGCAAGAATGGCGTCGACTGGCTCGCCGAGCAGCGCGCCGTCGGCTTCTTTGCCGACGCCATCCTCATCACCGCCTATGCCGATCTCGACACCGCCATTCAGGCGCTGCGCGCCGGCGCGGTCGATTTCGTGCTGAAACCGTTCCGCTCTAACCAGATCTTGAACGCGGTGGCGCGTTGTCTGGACCGGGTCCGGTTGCAGCGCGAGAATTATGTGCTGCGCTATGCGCTGCGCGCTTCCTCCGATCGCACGTTCCTGCGCGACAATCTGATCGGGACGTCACCGGCGACCCGCGGCGTGCGGGAAACCATTGCCCGCGTCGCCCGCCTTCCGACATCAATCCTGCTCACCGGCGAATCCGGAACCGGCAAGGAAGTCGCGGCGCGCTCGATTCATTCGCTGTCCGATCGCGCTGACAAGCCCTTCGTGCCGGTCAACTGTGCTGCGATTCCGCCCGAGATGATCGAGGCCGAACTGTTCGGCCACATCAAGGGAGCCTTCACCGGCGCAGACAGCGGGCGCGAGGGCCTGTTTCTCTATGCGCATGGCGGCACGCTGTTCCTGGATGAAATCGGCGAACTGCCGCTGCCGATGCAGAGCAAGTTGCTCCGCGTTCTGGAGGATCGCCGCGTTCGTCCCGTCGGCTCCGAGCGTGAGGTGCCGGTTGATCTTCGCCTCATCTTTGCGACCAATGCCGATCTGCAGAAGGGAGTAGAGAAGGGGCGCTTTCGGGCCGACCTCTATTATCGCCTGAACGTCATGCAGATTCATCTGCCGCTGCTGAAGGATCGCGGCGACGACGTGCAGGAACTCGCCGCGATCTTCATGAACAAGCTCTCGATACAGCTCGGTATGCCGCCGGTTGCGATCGGCAGCGCGGTCCGCGCCGCATTGGCAAGTTACGACTGGCCGGGCAATGTGCGGGAGCTACGCAATCTGATCGAACGCACGCTGATCCTCGGCGCGTTCCCGGACGATTTCGCCGGGCCGCGAAGCGATGGCCAGCCGGCCGCCGCCGATAGCCTGGCCGATCTGGAGCGCCGGCACATTCTTTCTGTCCTGAAAGAAACCGGCGGCAACCGTGAGGAAGCCGCGCGCCGGCTTGGAATCTCGCGCAAGACCATCGACCGCAAATGCGCGCTATGGAATGTCTGAGCGGGCAGGCAGCATGAACGAGCCGGCGCGCGGGCGCTCCGTTCGTTTTCGGCTGCTGGCGATCGCGCTGCTGCCCATGCTGGTCATCCTGCCGCTGCTGCTCGGGGTCGCCATTTATCGCTGGAATGCGAGGTTCGACGCCACGCTGATTTCGAAGGTGAATGGCGATCTCACCATCGCGCATCAGTATCTGGCCCGCATTCTGGAAAAGACCGGCGTTCAGATCCGCGCACTCGGCCTCTCCGCCCGCTTCCGCGATGTGGAAGAGCACGATCCGCTGTCCGCCGTGGCCGACCTGCTCGAAACTTCCCGCAAGGAGCTCGGTCTCGACTTTCTCTATCTGATGGACTCGAGCGGAAAGATCCTCGCCTCGTCACCCGCGTTTCCGGGACGGCCAAAGCGCGATTGGCCGATCATTACTTCGGCGTTGTCGGGGGAAGCGCCGTCCGCCGGCATCGACATCTTCACCAATGACGAGCTCGCGGCGATTTCGCCCGCGCTTGCCGAACGTGCGCGCCTCGATCTGGTGCCGACGCCGAACGCGGTGCCGACCGATCGCAGCACGGAAACGCACGGCATGGTCGTGCATGCGGCGAGCCGGGCGACGACCCCTGGGGGAGCGCCGGCTGCGTTGGTCGGGGGCATTCTGCTCAATCAGAATCTGGAGTTCATCGATACGATCAACGACCTCGTCTACCAGTCGGCCAGCCTCCCGGAGGGCAGCCAGGGAACGGCGACGCTGTTTCTGGACGACGTGCGGATTTCGACCAACGTCCGCCTGTTCGAGGGACGGCGCGCGCTGGGGACGCGGGTATCGGCAGCGGTCCGCTCTGCAGTGATGGGTGAGGGACGCACCTGGCTAGACAGCGCGTTCGTCGTCAACGACTGGTACATTTCAGCCTACGAGCCGCTCGTCGACAGCTATGGCAAGCGCGTCGGCATGCTCTATGTCGGGTTTCTGCAGAAACCGTTCAACGACGCGAAGTTTGAGACGCTCCTGATTATCGCGCTCGCATTCATCGTGATCACGGCAGCAACCGTGCCGATCTTCCTGCGCTGGGCGCAGTCGATATTCATGCCTCTCGAACGCGTCACGACGACGATCGGCGAAGTGGAGAGTGGCAATCTGTCCGCCCGCACCAAATTGCCGGCGTCGGGCGACGAGATCGGCCGCGTGGCGTTTCACCTCGATACCCTGCTCGACCAGATCCAGGAGCGCGACCGGCAATTGCGCGAGTGGAACGAGGAGTTGAATACGCGGGTCCGCGAGCGAACCAGGGATCTCGAGCATGCCAATCTGAAGCTGGAGGCGACTACCAAGCAGCTCATCATGTCCGAGAAGCTCGCCGCGATCGGCGAAATTACCGCCGGCGTGGCGCATGAGATCAACAATCCGATCGCGGTGATGCAGGGCAACCTCGACGTCATCCGCAGCGTGATCGGCGACGAGGCCGACAAGGCCAAGGTCGAGTTCCGCCTGCTGGATGAGCAGATTCACCGCATCAGCCAGATCGTCATGAAGCTGCTCCAGTTTGCGCGACCGGAGGAATACGCCGGCTATATCGAGCGCCACGCGCCGGGGAGCGTCGTTCAGGATTGTTTGCCGCTGGTCCAGCATCTCCTGAACAAGACTGAAATCAGGGTAGTGAGAGAAGATCGGGCGAGCCGCCTGGTCCTGATGAATCGCACCGAGCTTCAGCAGGTGGTGATCAATCTGATCGTCAACGCCATCCATGCCATGCCCGACGGCGGCACGCTGGCACTCCGCTCGTTCGACGCCGATCGCGACGGCAACGCGGGCATTTCAGTAGAAGTGGCCGACACCGGCATCGGCATGAACGCGGATGTCATGGACAAGGTGTTCGATCCCTTCTTCACGTCGAAACGCCGGGAAGGCACCGGCCTTGGTCTGTCCATCAGTCAGACGCTGGTGAAGCGCCAACGCGGCCATATCACTGTCGAAAGCCGGATCGGCGCGGGGAGCACATTCCGCGTATGGCTGCCGGAAGCGAGCTGACCGGACATTTTGTCCAAGGCGCGTCCGGACATTTTGTCCATGGCTGCGAGAATCCCTCCACTAAGTGATTGATTTTCCGTATCGCGCCATTTGGCACGCGGATTGCTGTCCCTCCAACCTAAGAGTTGAAATGGGGAGGGGGCGCGATGGCCGGATGTTCGGTCGCAAAGGGGGCGACAGCGCGAGCGAAGTCGTTCGCTGCTTGCGTCTTCCTGACGCGCTCGCACCGCACTCAAAACGATTTTGCCTCGAGACCAACTCCGATCGGTCGCGTGTGCGCCACACGTGCACGCACAGCGATCGGCGTTTCGCGGCTCACCTCACGCAATTCCCCAACTTTCCAACCGATGTGCCGGTAAGGCCACGAACCCGGAGGTTTTTTCTATGAGCACTGCCGATGTCACTCTTGCACCATCAGGTGCGCTCGGACTCCTTGACAAGGAGCGAACAATCGCAACCGCCGGCTTCAATCGCTGGCTGGTGCCTCCGGCGGCGCTTTGCATCCATCTCTGCATCGGCATGGCCTATGGCTTCAGCGTGTTCTGGCTGCCGCTGTCGCGCGCGCTCGGGATGAGCGCGCCGAAGGTATGCTCCGACATGACGCTGGTGCAGGAACTCTTCACCACCACCTGCGACTGGAAGGTCGCCAGCATGGGCTGGATGTACACGCTGTTCTTTGTGCTGCTCGGTATTGCCGCCGCGGTGTGGGGCGGCTGGCTCGAGCGCGTCGGCCCGCGCAAGGCGGGCTTCGTCTCGGCGCTGTGCTGGTGCGGTGGCCTGTTCCTCGGCGCGATCGGCATCTACACGCATCAGCTTTGGTTGCTGTGGCTCGGCTCGGGCGTGATCGGCGGCATCGGTCTTGGTCTCGGTTACATCTCGCCGGTGTCGACGCTGGTGAAATGGTTCCCTGACCGCCGCGGCATGGCGACCGGCATGGCCATCATGGGTTTTGGCGGCGGTGCCATGATCGGCGCGCCGCTGGCGAACCTGCTGATGAACTATTTCAAGTCGCCGACCTCGGTCGGCGTCTGGGAAACCTTCGTCGCAATGGGCGTCATCTATTTCGTGTTCATGATGATCGGCGCGTTCCGCTATCGCATTCCGCCGGCCGGCTGGCGGCCCGAGGGCTGGACGCCGCCGGCAAAAGCCAATGCGATGATCTCGCAGAACCACGTTCATCTGAAGGACGCGCACAAGACGCCGCAATTCTGGCTGATCTGGTGGGTGCTCTGCCTCAACGTGTCGGCGGGCATTGGCGTGATCGGCATGGCTTCGCCGATGCTGCAGGAAATCTTCGCCGGCAAGCTGATCGGATTGCCCGACGTCGGCTTCAACCAGCTCGACGCCACGCAGAAGGCGACGATCGCCGGCATCGCGGCCGGCTTCGCCGGACTGCTCTCGCTGTTCAACATCGGCGGCCGCTTCTTCTGGGCGTCGCTGTCGGACAAGATCGGCCGCAAGAACACCTATTATACGTTCTTCATCCTCGGCATCGTGCTCTACGCGCTGGCGCCGACCTTCGCCGCGATGGGTTCGAAGCTTTTGTTCGTGCTCGGCTTCGGCATCATCCTGTCGATGTATGGCGGCGGCTTCGCCACCGTGCCGGCCTATCTCGCCGACATGTTCGGCACCCAGTTCGTCGGCGCGATCCACGGCCGTCTGCTGACGGCCTGGTCGACGGCTGGCATCATCGGTCCCGTGGTCGTGAACTACATCCGCGAGTTCCAGCTTGCCGCCGGCGTTCCGCGCGACCAGCTCTACAACACCACGATGTACATCCTGTGCGCCATGCTGATCGCGGGCCTGATCTGCAACTACCTGATCAAGCCGGTCGATAAAAAATGGCACATGAGCGATGCCGAGGTCGCCAAGCTGCAGGCGGCAACGGCGACCGCGGGGGCATCGGGACCGTCGGGCTCCTATGGCATCGGATTTGGCGGGCTCGACGCCAAGGCCGCGCTGTTCTGGGCGTTTGTCGGCACCCCGCTGGCCTGGGGCGTGTGGAAGACGCTGGAAAGCGCCGTCAAGATACTTTGATGACGGAGGACGCCGCGGGGCCGCCAGTCAGCGTATCCCGCGGCACCTTCACCCGGGTTCCGCGCAGCGATCGATGCGTCTTCGCAATCGCAGCATGGGATGGCTTTATTGATCTTGCCGTCATTTCGCGGTCTCATTCGTGTAGACAGCGGGCGTGGGTCGAGAGCGGTGATTCCGCGGTCCCGCTCAAGTAAATCCTTGCCACAGCCTCATAATTCGCTTGGCATCTGGTATGCCAGAGATTAGAGTCGATCTAATTCAGGTTCAGAGAACGAGACGTATCAATGAATGTCCATGACGTACAAACGGTCCGTGCGTTCGAACATCCGGGCGCGGGACGGAAGCGGGCCAAGGCGACCCCCAAGGGGCGCCAGGTTGACCCCACCGCCGCCCACGAGATCGAGCTTCTGCTCGGCGAGCGGCCGCGGCGGCGCGATCTCCTGATCGAGCACCTGCACCTGATCCAGGACAAGTATCGCCAGATCTCGGCGGCGCATCTCGCAGCGCTGGCCGACGAGATGAAGCTGTCATTTGCGGAAGTATTCGAGACCGCGACCTTCTACGCGCATTTCGACGTGGTGAAGGAAGGCGAGCCTGATATCGCGCCGCTGACCATCCGCGTCTGCGACTCACTCACCTGCGCCATGATGGGCGCGGAAAAGCTGCTTAGCGAATTGCAGGACAAGTCCGGCCCTGGCATTCGCGTGGTGCGCGCGCCCTGCGTCGGATTCTGCGATAGTGCCCCGGTCGCCGAAGTCGGACACCGCTATGTACTCAATGCGACTTCGGCCGAGGTCCTCGATACCGCGGCGCGGGGCGAGACCCATCCAATCATCCCGTCCTACGTCGATTACGAGACCTATGTCAGCGAGGGCGGCTACAAGCTGCTTAGTGACTTGCGTGCGGGGCGGATCAGCAAGGAAGACATTCTCAAAGTTCTGGACGACTCCAGCCTGCGGGGGCTCGGCGGCGCCGGCTTTCCCACCGGCCGCAAATGGCGGGCAGTGCTGGGCGAGCCGGGTCCCCGGCTGATGGCCGTCAATGGCGACGAGGGCGAGCCCGGCACGTTCAAGGATCGCTTCTATCTGCTCCGCGACGTTCACCGTTTCCTCGAAGGGACGTTGATTGCGGCGCATATCATCGACGCGGAGGACGTCTACATCTATCTGCGTGACGAATATCCTGCCGCGCTCAAGCTGCTTCCGCTCGAGATTGCCAAGCTGCCCGCAGGCGGTCCGCGAATTCACATGCGTCGCGGCGCTGGCGCCTATATCTGCGGCGAGGAGTCCGCGCTGCTCGAGAGTCTTGAAGGCAAGCGCGGCTTGCCGCGGCACAAGCCACCCTATGCGTTCCAGGTCGGCCTGTTCGGCCTGCCGACGCTCATCAACAATGTCGAGACTTTGTTCTGGGTGCGCGACATCGTTGAGAAAGGCTCCGACTGGTGGAAGAGCCACGGCCGCAACGACCGTGTCGGGCTGCGCAGCTACTCGGTCTCTGGGCGCGTCAAGAATCCCGGCGTCAAGCTGGCACCGGCGGGTGTCACGGTGCGCGAACTGATTGACGAATTCTGCGGCGGCATGGCGGATGGACACACCTTCCACGCTTACCTGCCGGGCGGCGCATCGGGCGGCATCCTGCCAGCGTCGATGGACAACATCCCGCTCGATTTCGGCACGCTGGAAAAATACGGCTGCTTCATCGGTTCCGCCGCCGTCGTCATCATGTCCGAGCAGGACAGCGTGAAGGGCGCGGCGCTGAACCTGATGAAATTCTTCGAAGATGAGAGCTGCGGCCAGTGCACCCCGTGCCGCGTCGGCACCCAGAAGGCGGCGATCCTGATGGAAAAGCCGGTCTGGGATCGCGAGTTGCTCGACCAGTTGAGCCAGGCGATGCGCGATGCCTCGATTTGCGGGCTTGGACAAGCCGCCTCGAATCCGCTGACGTCAGTGATCAAATATTTTCCGGAAGAGTTCGTGCCGAAAGAGGCTGCGGAATGACCAAGATCAAGTTCGAACTCGACGGCAAGCAAGTCGAGGCCAACGCGGGCGAGACTATCTGGCAGGTGGCAAAACGCCACCAGAAGGAAATCCCGCATCTCTGCTATTCGCCTGAGCCTGACTACCGGCCTGACGGCAATTGCCGCGCCTGCATGGTCGAGATCGAGGGCGAGCGCGTGCTGGCGGCGTCCTGCAAGCGAACGCCAAGCGTCGGCATGAAGGTGAAGACCGAGAGCGCCCGCGCGGTCGCCGCGCAGAAGATGGTGATGGAATTGCTGGTCGCCGACCAGCCGGCGCGCGAGACCTCGCACGATCCCGATTCGAAGTTCTGGCACTGGGCCGAGAAGGTCGAGGTGACCGAGAGCCGTTTCCCGGCCGCCGAGCGCTGGCAGGGCGACACCAGCCATCCCGCGATGAGCGTCAATCTCGATGCCTGCATCCAGTGCGGCCTCTGCGTGCGCGCCTGCCGCGAGGTGCAGGTCAACGACGTCATCGGCATGGCCTATCGCAGCCACGAAGCCAAGATCGTGTTCGACTTCGACGATCCCATGGGTGAATCTACCTGCGTCGCCTGTGGCGAATGCGTGCAGGCCTGTCCGACCGGCGCTCTCATGCCCTCGGTGATGCTGGACGAGAACCAGACCCGCGTGACCTATGCCGACAAGAAGGTGGACTCGCTGTGCCCGTTCTGCGGCGTCGGCTGTCAGGTCACCTATCAGGTCAAGGACGAGAAGGTCATCTACGCCGAAGGCCGCGACGGCCCGGCCAACCACAACCGTCTCTGCGTCAAGGGCCGCTTCGGCTTCGACTACATCCATCATCCGCATCGGCTGACAAAACCGCTGGTGCGGCTGCCGAATGCGAAGAAGGACGCTAACGACCAGGTCGATCCGGCCAATCCGTTCACGCATTTCCGCGAAGCCTCGTGGGAAGAAGCGCTGGATATCGCCGCCAAGGGCCTCGTCAAGATCCGTGACGAGAAGGGCGTCAAGGCGCTGGCCGGTTTCGGCTCCGCCAAAGGCTCGAACGAAGAGGCGTATCTGTTCCAGAAGCTGGTGCGCACCGGCTTCGGCTCCAACAATGTCGACCACTGCACGCGGCTGTGCCACGCTTCATCAGTGGCCGCGCTGATGGAAGGGTTGAACTCGGGCGCGGTGTCGGCGCCGTTTGCGGCGGCGATGGACGCCGAAGTCATCATCGTGATCGGCGCCAACCCGACCGTGAACCATCCGGTTGCCGCGACCTACATCAAGAACGCAGCCAAGCGCGGCGCCAAGCTGATCGTGATGGATCCGCGCCGGCAGTCGCTGTCGCGCCACGCCTGGCGGCATCTGGCGTTCAAGCCCGGCAGCGACGTCGCGATGCTGAACGCGATGCTCCACACCATCATCACCGAAGGGCTGACCGACCAGCAATATATCGCGGGCTACACCGAAGGTTTTGATGAACTCGCCGAGCGCATCAAGGATTTCCCGCCGGAGAAGATGGAAGCGATCTGCGGCATTCCCGCAGAGACGCTGAAGGAAGTCGCGCGGGTCTATGCCCGCTCGCAGTCCTCGATCATCTTCTGGGGCATGGGCATCAGCCAGCACATCCACGGTACCGATAACGCGCGCTGCCTGATTGCGCTGGCGTTGACGACAGGCCAGGTCGGCCGTCCCGGCACCGGCCTGCATCCGCTGCGCGGCCAGAACAACGTGCAGGGCGCTTCCGACGCCGGCCTGATCCCGATGTTCCTGCCGGACTATCAGCCGGTCGGGCGCACCGATCTGCGTGAGCCCTTTGAAAAGCTCTGGCATCAGGACCTCGATCCGGTGCGCGGGTTGACCGTTGTCGAGATCATGAACGCGATCCACGCCGGCGAAATCACCGGCATGTATATCGAGGGCGAAAACCCTGCGATGTCCGACCCCGATCTGCAGCACGCGCGCGGTGCGCTGGCGATGCTCGATCATCTGGTCGTGCAGGATCTTTTCGTCACCGAAACCGCGTTCCATGCCGACGTGATCCTGCCGGCCTCGGCTTTTGCGGAGAAGAGCGGCACCTTCACCAACACCGACCGCCGCGTGCAGCTCGCGCGCGAGGTGATCCGGCCGCCGGGTGACGCGCGGCAGGATCTCTGGATCATCCAGGAGATCGGCAAGCGCATGGGCCTGCCCTGGAACTATGACGGTCCGGCCGATGTGTTCACCGAGATGACGCAGGTGATGCCGTCGCTGAACAACATCACCTGGGACCGGCTGGTGCGCGAGGGCGCGGTGACCTATCCGGTCGACGCTTCGGACAAGCCCGGCAACGAGATCATCTTCACCACGGGTTTCCCGACCGCGAGCGGCCGCGGCAAGATCGTGCCGGCCAAGGTGATCGCCCCCGACGAGGTGCCCGACACCGAATATCCGATGGTGCTGTCGACGGGCCGCGTGCTCGAACACTGGCACACGGGGTCGATGACTCGCCGCGCCAGCGTGCTCGACCAGATCGAGCCGGAGGCGGTGGCATTCATGTCGCCAAAGGATATGCGGCGCCTCAGCGTATGGCCCGGCGATTTCATCCGCCTGGAAACCCGCCGCGGCGCCGTCGAGGTCAAGGTGCGCTCTGACCGCGACGTGCCGGAGAACATGGTGTTCATGCCGTTCTGCTACGCGGAGGCGGCAGCAAACCTGTTGACCAACCCGGCGCTCGACCCGTTCGGCAAGATCCCCGAGTTCAAGTTCTGCGCCGTGCGCGCGGAGAAGGTGGAATTGCAGTCGGCGGCGGAGTAGCGCGGTCCTTGCGGACGGCCAGGTCTAGTAGCCCGGATGAGCGAAGCGATATCCGGGGCTCAACGTCCGCGCTTCACTGTGCGGGAAGGACGAAGACCTGGCCGGGATAGATCCGGTTGGGATTGCGGATTTGTCCCTTGTTAGCCTTGTAGATGACGGCGTAGCGCGTGCCCGCGCCGTAGGTGACCTGGCTGAGACGCCAGAGGCTATCACCGCGGGAGACGGTGGTGGTTGCGATCTTCGGCACCACCACGGTGGAGGGCGATGAGCTTCCGTCCGGCAAAACGGTAGCCCCTGCGGCCGCCAGTTGCGGACCGGCTGTGTCCGGGCGCTTGGCCGCGCTGGCCTGCGCCGACAACGACGCGGTCGTGTCGGGAACGTTGAACGGCACCTCGGCGCGTGCGCGGACCGTGCCGGAACTCGAGGCCTCGTCCACCCTGACACGGTAGCTGCCCGGTCCGACCCCTTCATTGATGGTGACTGCAAAACGTCCATCCGCGCCGGCCGTTACCGACGTCACAAAGCTGTCGTTGAGATAAAGCCTCAGCGCCGCGCCGGCGCGTGCCTGCCCGCTCGCATGGAACTTGCCGCTCGGCTCGATCTCGACCGTCTCCACGACCACTGCGCCGGCTGCCGGTTTTGGCGCATCCGGTTGCGACAGCACGACGGTGGGCTTGTTCGGCGTGACCAGCGCTACGACCGGCCGGTCAGTCGATTTCGGCTCCAGCGCCGCCGTCACGTGCTGCCTGGATGTGGCCATCGTGCCATCAGCCTGTTTCGAGCGCAGCGTCAGGTCGTAAGTGCCGGAAGGAAGCTTGGGCGGTACCATGACGAATTGTCCGGACTTATCAGCGACCGCGCGGTCATGCACTTCGCCATCGCGCAGCAGTTCCACCGTTGCGCCCGGCGTCGCCCGGCCCGCGATGACGGCGTCGCCTGTCGGCTCGATGCGGGCAACGTCGAACGTCGGCACGCCGTCACTGTTTTCGGGCGATGCGGGTGATCCGATCAGCGCGTCCACGACGGCGTTTGCTTCCGACTTGGCCGTTGCGAGCGCGGCCACTCGCGTATCAGCTGCAGGCTTCGAGGTCGCAGGCGCCGTCGTTGCAGCCATGGTGTCAGCCGGCGGCTCCCGGCGCACGTACTGAATGGCGAAGACGGCGCCACCGGCGGCTACAACCGCCACCAGGGGGAGGACTATTCGGCTAATCGATATGGCAGTCATGATGCTCACCCGCCTGCCGGATCGCTGGCGCGTCCGTAGTTTATACCGTCTTAAGCAGGGTGGGTACTGGTTTGCGCCCGGAAAATGCAGTCTTTTCGGCGCCTTAGAAGCCTACAACCAGCCGACGCGCCGGAACCGCCAGAATAGGGCTGCGCATACCAGCAGGATCGTGCTGATTACGCCAAAATAGCCATACTGCCACTCCAGCTCCGGCATATGCTTGAAGTTCATGCCGTAGATGCCGGCGATCGCCGTCGGGACTGCGATGATGGCGAGCCATGACGCCAGTTTCTTGGACACCGCGGTCTCCTGTGCCTGGCCGACCAGAAGGCTTGCCTCAAAGGCAAACGCCAGCACCTCGCGAAGCGAATCGATCTGCTCCTGCACCGTCCGGACGTGGTCCGTGACGTCGCGAAACAACGGCTGCATCGTGGATCGCACCATCGGCAGATTGTCATGCTCGAGCCGGCGGCAGACTTCCACCAGGGGCCCAACCGCATTGCGCAGCCGCAGCAGGTCGCGCCGGAGCAAATAGAGGCGCTCGATCTGCGCCTGCGTCATGGCGCTGGCGAGCACCTGCGCTTCCATCGCCTCGACTTCCTCCTGAATGGTTTCGAGCACGGGGGAGTAGTTGTCGACGATGAAGTCGAGGATGGCGTAGAGAATGTAATCCTCGCCCCGGGCCAGCGCCCGAGGGCAGCTTTCGCATCGTTCGCGCACCGGCTTGTAGGACGTCGAGGCGCCGTGCCGGACCGACACGATATATCCTTCGCCGACGAACAGATGCGTCTCGCCGAATGCGATGCTGTCACCCTCGAGCTGCGCGGTGCGCGCGACGATGAACAGCGCGTCGCCATATTGCTCGATCTTCGGTCGTTGATGGGCGTGGTCGGCATCCTCGATCGCAAGGTCATGCAGCTCGAACTGCCGCTGCACGCGGCGTAGCACGGCGATATCGGGTTCATGGAGTCCGATCCAGACCACGTGGTCGGGCTTGCTGCGCCAGCTCGAGGCTTCATCGATGGCGATGTTGGCGACACGCCGGCCTTCGACGTAGACGCCGGCTGCGACCACGCCGTCGGCGGCGATCGGCTCGGTTTTCGTAATGCCTGACGATGCGACGTTCATGGCTTCCACCCTCGATGATTGTTGCCGAACCTTGCTTCGCGGCGATGTTTTCGAATGAAGCTAGCACCATGGAATCCGCCGTCAATGCGATCGGGGCGACGATGTTCCCGCAAGCTCCTTCGACCATGCCGCTGGCGCGCCCTGTCAATCTTTATGCCGCGTCTATGCGAAAGGAACGCCGGGCCTCTCGAAATCCTATGCCTGCCTTTGCATGTTCGCTTATCCGGCGCGCGCTTCGCGCCGACATTGGGAAGACGAACATGACGCTTTTCTACACGCACCATGACCGGCGGTACGGCTCGGCGGGAGGCTTTTCCATCGGCCGCGCGGTACGCCGCCTGAGGACCGCACTGAAGACAATTCATCGCGCGATCGCCGCCGCAAAGATCCGGCGGCTGCGCAACGAATTGCGGCTGCACGCTGCAACGCGTGCGAAGTGGGCGCGCCCGCACCAACCCGAGCCGGAAGCGCATGGCGACCGGATTCCGCGTCAGCCGCTGCATCTCGGCGAGAAATGGGATTTCTGACATGCGACGATCAGTATCGGCGGCATCATTGCTGCGCGCGCTAACCCGCTTGCTGACCTGGTTTGGTAACGAGCCGGTCAGGATCTATCGCCCGGAAGCTCACTACATGCGTGGTCCAGGACCGGCGTGGCGGGCGAAGCACGGCGCGGTTGAGCAGATCTTCGCCGGAGGGGTGGGCGACGCTGTGCCGATCAATAATGGAAACGCGAGAAATGGATCGCTGTTCGTAGCACCACCAGTCCGGCGAGCAGCCCTCCTACCGAAAGCATCGCAAGCGCGCCCAGGCAGAATTTCTTGACTGTTGCCAACTGCCCGCCCGCATTGGCTTGTTGTAGTAGGGCACCACCGACAACACGGCATCTGCGCCGGCGCGCTTGGCCCGCATCGTCAACTCGATCGCGCGGTCGGTCGAATTGGATCCTGCGCCCGCAATGATGCGGGCGCGGCCTCGCGCGGTCTTGGCGGCGCAGCGAATAAGACGAAGCCTTTCTGTAGCCGTCAGCGTCGGGGCCTCGCCGGCAGTCTCGCCGACGACGATGGCCGAGGCACCAGCGTTGATCTGTCGCTCGCACAGCGCCGCGAAAGCGTCGAGATCGAGTTCGCCATCTTCGTCGAACGGGGTCGGAAGGTCGGCTATGTAGCCGGTAAGCCAACTTGCCGGGTTTGCCAATGCGGTCATCGCGGTTCAGGAAGTCCGGCCGAATTCGATACGGCTGCCGGCGGATCGATCGGCGGGGCATCGGCTGTCATGCATGTTGAGTTCGATTTCGCGCGACAATTCGATGACGGTCTCCGGGTGATGTCCGTTCTCGAACAGCGCGTATTTCAGCGCCTGGGCGCGATTGACGAACAGGCCGCCATAGAGGCCGTTCTGCTCCTGGGCGACCCACTGGCCGCGCCGGTTCCGGCCGATAAAGACGATGGTTGACGCGGCGCTGCACGATGGAGGTTCGACGACTTCACGTTGGTATTCCTTCACAAGACGAGGTAGGTGCCCTTGAATATCTTTGCGGATGGATATGAATTCGAGCGGAGTGCGCGAGCGATCTCATAAGGACCGCATAGGATCGCAATCGTTTTTCGGTGATTGGTCAGCCGAGGGCGCGGGTGAGCGCGCAGAGCGCGCCGTAGGCCGCCATCTCGTCCCAATGGTTGAGATCGCGATCGAGAAACCGTTCTTGCCGGATGCCGGCGATCGCGGCGCAGAGGACCGTGGCCATCCAGAATAGCGCCATCAGGCTTTGCTTCAATCCGATGCTGCCGAAGCCGGCGAAGGCGACCAGGACGAGCAGGCGGAGGCCAAACCGGACCAGGACCTGGGTCGATCGCAGTCGTTGCGGCAGGTTCGGCCAATGCTGCACGGAGGCCTCGCGTCAGGCGAAGTTGTCGGTGCAGACCGGCTGATACGACGTCGTCGCTTCCTGCGGCACGGCCGGGACGCTGGTCCGGCTCCGCGGCGTGCTGATGCGCCGGGCTTCGACGAAGGCGGTCAGGATCGCCAGCGCCAGGTCGGCGTGGCGGGCTTCAACCGATTGATCGAGCCAGTCGGGCAGCTCGCGCTGGCGCGACAGCGCGCAGTACCATTCGCCGTCGTCATAGGCGAGGCGGCGGATCTGCCATTGCGGCAGCTCCAGATCGATCAGCGCGAGCGCAGCGTCGGTCCATGCCTGCGGCTCGATCAGCCGCTCAATGCGGGCGGTCTTGCTGCTTTGACCGCTGGATGGAAAGCGGCGGCAGGTAGCGCGGATAATGTCGGACAGGAATTCGGCCGTGACGCGACCGGCGTCGCGAAGCCGGTCGCCGAGTTCGGCGGGGGCTTGCTGTTCTAATAGGAGTGACATGGCGTGATCTCGCTTATGGTGCGGCTGCCACTGCAACCGCGTCCCCAAACTGGCGATAACGCCATTTGAAAACGAGAGGAGGCGAGGGGCGGAGATATAGGGGGTTCATAAGGAAAGTGCCTGTCGTCCCTGCGAAAGCAGGGACCCCCGCGTGAGCGCTCCGCGCTCATCGCGATACCGCGTTGCTCTCTCGATAGGGCAGGGCGGCTGAGGATCTCCGCAAAAATGGCCTTCGGTGGCTGTGGGTCCCTGCTTTCGCAGGGACGACGGCGGGATCTTTATGAGAATCCTATAACGTCGCTATCCCTCCCGTCTCGAAAACCTATGCGCCCGGTGGCACCTCAGCCCGGTAAAGACGCGAAAACTCGTCCATTCGGTTCGCGGATCACGTCGCACAGGAACATTCCCATGTTGGACATTGTCATGCTGGCGCTCGCGCTCGGCTTCTTCGTGGCAGGCATCGGCTACGCCTATGCTTGCGAACGGCTCTAGAGGAGCAAGGCCATGATCTTCGATTACTCGCTTGCCGGTCTCGTCTCGCTAGGTCTGCTGTTCTACCTGACCTACGCATTGCTGCGGCCCGAGCGCTTCTGAGCCCGCCATGCTTACGCTGGTCGAAGTCGTCCTGGCGTTTGTCGTGACCTCCGCGCTTCTGATCGCGTTCATTCGCCTGCTGCTGCCTACAAGAAAATTCTGAAGGATTCCCGACAATGACCGTCATCGGCTGGATTCAAATTCTCCTGTACTGCGCGATCGTGATCGCGCTGGTCAAACCGCTCGGCTGGTACATGACCCGCGTCTTCAACGGCGAACCCACCTTTCTGTCCCCGGTGCTGCGCCCGGTCGAACGCGGGCTGTACTGGATCGGTGGCGTCGACGAAAAGCGTGAGCAGCACTGGCTGACCTATACGGTCGCGATGCTGCTGTTCCATGTCGGCGGCTTCCTCATCATTTATGGGCTGATGCGGCTGCAGGCGCTGTTGCCGTTTAATCCGGCGGAGCAATCCGCCGTCGCCCCGGATCTGTCCTTCAACACGGCGATCTCCTTCCTCACCAACACCAACTGGCAGAACTACGGCGGCGAGAGCACGCTGTCATATCTGACGCAGATGGTCGGTCTCACGCACCAGAATTTTCTGTCGGCCGCGACCGGCATTGCGCTCGCGGTGGCGCTGATCCGCGGCTTCTCCCGCTCCTCGATGCGCACCATCGGAAATTTCTGGGTCGATGTGACACGCTGCGCTCTCTATGTCTTGCTGCCGATCTGCATCGTCTACTCGCTGTTCCTGGTCTGGCAGGGCATGCCGCAGACGCTCGGGGCCTATGTCGAGGCGACGACGCTGGAAGGTGCCAAGCAGACCATCGCGGTCGGGCCGGTCGCATCGCAGGTCGCCATCAAAATGCTCGGCACCAATGGCGGCGGCTTCTTCAACGCCAATGCTGCGCATCCCTTCGAAAACCCGACCGCGCTGTCGAATTTCGTGCAGATGATCTCGATCTTCACGCTTGGCGCGGCGCTGACTAACGTGTTCGGCCGCATGGTCGGCAACCAGCGGCAGGGCTGGGCGATCCTTGCCGTGATGGGCGTGCTGTTCCTGTCGGGTGTGGCTGTCACCTATTGGGCCGAGGCCAACGGCACCTCAACGCTTGCCTCGCTCGGGCTGTCCGGCGGCAACATGGAAGGTAAGGAAGTCCGCTTCGGGATCGTTGCCTCCTCACTCTTCGCCGTCATCACCACGGCGGCCTCGTGCGGCGCGGTCAACGCCATGCATGACAGCTTCACCGCGCTCGGCGGCATGATCCCGCTGATCAACATGCAGCTCGGCGAAATCATCGTCGGCGGTGTCGGCGCCGGGCTTTACGGCATGCTGCTGTTCGTGGTGCTGGCGATCTTCGTCGCCGGTCTGATGGTCGGCCGCACGCCGGAATACGTCGGCAAGAAGATCGAGGCGCGCGAGGTCAAGATGGCGATGCTTGCCATTCTGATACTGCCGCTGATGTATCTCGGCTGGACCGCGGTCGCCGTGGTGCTGCCGTCGGCGGTGGCCTCGATGGCCAATGCCGGCCCGCATGGCTTTACCGAGGTGCTCTACGCCTTCACCTCGGCGACCGGCAATAACGGCTCGGCCTTCGGAGGCCTGACCGGCAACACCTTATTCTACAATCTGACGCTCGCCAGTTCGATGTTCGTCGGCCGCTTCTTCATGATCGTACCGGCGATGGCGCTGGCGGGCTCGCTTGCCGCCAAGAAGTCGATCCCGCCGTCGGCCGGCACGCTGCCGACCACCGGTGGCCTTTTCGTTGGTCTCGTCGTCGGCGTGATCCTGATCATTGGTGGGCTCACCTTCTTCCCGGCGCTGGCGCTCGGGCCGATCGTCGAGCACCTCGCAATGAATGCCAACACCCTGTTCTGATCGATTCCTCTTCGGAGTTTACGTCCATGGAAGCCATGAAACTGCAGAAGAAGGTGACGGCGTCGGCGATGCTCGACCCCAAGATCCTGGTACCTGCGATCAAATCGGCCTTCGTCAAGCTCGACCCGCGCCTGATGATCAAGAGCCCCGTCATGTTCGTGGTCGAGATCGTGGCAGCGCTGACCACGGTTATTTTCCTGCGCGACCTCGTCACCGGCGGTGCAAATCTCGGATTCACGTTCCAGATCATCCTGTGGCTGTGGTTCACGGTGCTGTTCGCCAATTTCGCCGAAGCCGTCGCCGAAGGCCGCGGCAAGGCGCAGGCCGAGTCGCTGAAGAAGACACGCACCGAGAGCCAAGCCAAGCTGCTGACGGGATCGGACAAGACCTTTCGTCTGGTGCCGGGCACCGCGCTCAAGGTCGGCGATATCGTGCTGGTCGAGGCCGGCGACAACATCCCCTCCGACGGCGAGGTGATCGAAGGCGTTGCCTCCGTCAACGAGGCCGCGATCACGGGTGAATCCGCGCCCGTGATCCGCGAGTCCGGCGGTGACCGCTCGGCGGTGACCGGCGGCACGCAGGTATTATCGGACTGGATCCGCGTCCGCATCACCGCGGCGCAAGGCTCGACCTTCATCGACCGCATGATCAAGCTGGTGGAGGGCGCCGAGCGGCAGAAGACGCCGAACGAGATCGCGCTCAACATCCTGCTCGCGGGGCTCACCATCATCTTCGTGTTCGCCACCGTAACGATCCCGAGCTATGCGGCCTATGCCGGCGGCTCGATTTCGGTGGTGGTGCTGGTGGCGCTGTTCGTGACGCTGATCCCGACCACCATCGGCGCGCTGTTATCCGCGATCGGCATTGCGGGCATGGACCGTCTGGTGCGCTTCAACGTGTTGGCGATGTCAGGCCGCGCGGTCGAGGCCGCCGGCGACGTCGATACGCTGCTGCTGGACAAGACCGGCACCATCACCCTCGGCAACCGGCAGGCGACGGCGTTTCGTCCCGTCCGTGGCGTCACCGAGCAGGAACTGGCGGATGCGGCACAGCTCGCCTCGCTTGCCGACGAGACGCCGGAAGGCCGTTCGATTGTCGTGCTGGCGAAAGAGAAATACGGCATCCGTGGCCGCGACATGAAGGAGCTCAATGCCACCTTCATTCCTTTCACCGCGCAAACCCGCATGAGCGGCATCGATGCCGGCTCTTCCTCCGTCCGCAAGGGCGCCGTGGACGCGATCCTGACCCATGTCGATGGCGGCGGCGCAGTTCGCACGGTAGCCTCGGGGAATGCCGTGCGTGCCTTGCAATCGGGCGTCATGTCGGAAGCGGGACGCGAGGTCCAGGCAATCGCCGACGATATCTCCAAAGCTGGCGGCACGCCGCTGGCGGTCGCCAAAGACGGCCGCCTGCTTGGCGTCGTGCACCTGAAGGACATCGTCAAGGGCGGCATCCGCGAGCGCTTTGCTGAGCTGCGCCGGATGGGCATCCGCACCGTAATGATCACCGGCGACAACCCGATGACGGCAGCCGCCATCGCCGCCGAAGCCGGCGTCGACGATTTCCTGGCGCAGGCGACACCGGAAGACAAGCTGAAGCTGATCCGCGACGAGCAGGCCAAGGGCAAATTGGTCGCGATGTGCGGCGACGGCACCAACGACGCCCCGGCGCTGGCGCAGGCCGATGTCGGCGTCGCCATGAATACCGGCACGCAGGCTGCGCGCGAGGCCGGCAACATGGTCGACCTCGATTCCAACCCCACCAAGCTGATCGAGGTGGTCGAGATCGGCAAGCAGTTGTTGATGACGCGTGGCGCGCTGACCACGTTCTCGATCGCCAATGACGTCGCAAAATATTTCGCCATCATCCCGGCAATGTTTCTGGCGTTCTATCCGCAGCTCGAGGTGCTCAACGTCATGCATCTAGCCAGCCCGCAGAGCGCGATCCTGTCGGCGATCATCTTCAATGCGCTGATCATCATCGCGCTGATTCCGCTGGCGCTGAAAGGCGTGGCATACCGCGCCGTCGGCGCTGGCGCGTTGTTGCGCCGTAACCTGCTGATCTACGGCCTCGGCGGCATCATCGTTCCCTTCATCGGCATCAAGGCCATCGACCTCGCGGCCGCGGCCTTGGGCCTGGCCTAACCCCGTCATTGCGAGCGAAGCGAAGCAATCCATCTCACCACACGAAGAAAAGCTGGATTGCTTCGTCGCTTCGCTCCCTTGCGCAAACGCTTCACGTTTGTCGCAGGCAATGACAGAGAACTAAGTAGACATACAATGCTCAGAGAAATTCGCCCCGCCATCCTCATCCTGCTTTTGCTTACGGCCATTACCGGCCTTGCCTATCCGCTTGCCATGACCGCGATTGCCGGCGCGATCTTTCCGAAGCAGGCGCAAGGCAGCCTGATCGAGAAGGACGGCAAGGTCGTCGGCTCCGCGCTGATCGGGCAGGAGTTCAAGACCGAAAAATATTTCCACGGCCGCCCGTCAGCGACCTCGGCGCCGGACCCGGCCGATTCCACCAAGACGGTCTCCGCGCCCTATAACGCCGCCAATTCCGGCGGCTCCAATCTCGGTCCCACCAGCAAGGCGCTGGCCGACCGGATCAAGGAAGACGTCGAGAAACTGAAGGCCGAAAACCCGTCCGCCGCCGTGCCGGTTGATCTCGTCACCACCTCCGGCAGTGGGCTCGATCCCGATATCTCGCCTGAGGGTGCGCTATTCCAGGTCTCGCGGGTGGCAAAGGCCCGCAACCTTCCGGAAGCCCGGGTCCGCCAGCTGGTCACGGAGCACATCCAGGGCCGCATGGCAGGATTGCTCGGCGAACCCCGCGTTAACGTATTGGCGTTGAATTTGGCATTGGACGAGGCTTCAAAATGAGACCCGCTAGGCCAGCCGAGGGGTGAGGGCTATATTGCTGCATGGTCCAAACCCGCCGCGACCCTGAACAGCGTCCTTCGCCGGAAGCCCTCCTGGAAGCGGCCCGGCGCGAGGACAGCCGCGCGGGACGGCTCAAGATCTTCGTCGGCGCCGCCCCCGGCGTCGGCAAGACCTACGAAATGCTGCAGAGCGCCCATGCCAGGAAGAAGGCCGGTGCCGATGTTGTCGTTGGCGTGGTCGAGACCCATGGCCGGGCGGAAACCGAGGCGCTTCTGAAGGGCCTCGAAGTGTTGCCGCGCAGGCGGCTCGCCTACAAGGAGCAGACGCTCGAGGAGATGGACCTCGACGCGCTGATCGCGCGGCGGCCGCAGATCGCGCTGGTCGACGAACTCGCCCATACCAACGCCCCGGGCAGCCGTCATCCCAAACGCTATCTCGACGTCGAGGAATTGCTGTCCCATGGCATCGACGTCTATACGGCCGTCAACATCCAGCACATCGAAAGCCTCAACGATGTGGTCGCGCAGATCACGCATGTGCGGGTGCGCGAGACCGTGCCGGACAAGGTGTTCGATCGCGCCGACGCCATCGAGCTGATCGACCTCACACCCGACGACCTGATCCAGCGGCTGAAGGAGGGCAAGGTCTATGTCCCCAAGCAGGCCGAGCGCGCGCTGGAGCATTATTTCTCGCCGGGCAATCTGACCGCGCTGCGCGAGCTGGCGCTGCGGCGTACTGCCGAACGGGTCGACGAGCAGTTGCTCACCCACATGCAGGCCAACGCCATCGACGGACCCTGGGCCGCTGGTGAGCGCATCCTGGTCTGCGTCAGCGAGGACCCGCGGGCGGCCGGGCTGGTGCGCTACACCAAGCGGCTGGCGGACCGGCTGCATGCGCAATGGACGGCGATCAGCATCGAGACGCGGCGCAGCCTGCAACTGACCGACGAGCAGCGTGACCGGCTGGCGGACACCATGCGGCTCGCCGAAGCGCTCGGGGCTGAGGCGCTGACCATCCCCGGCGTCGGCCGCCGCATTGCCGATGACGTTATCCATTTTGCGCACGCCAACAACGTCACGCAGATCATCATCGGCAAGTCGACGCGCTCGTGGTGGTTCGAGTTGACGCGCGGTTCTGTCGTGCACGATCTGGTGCGGCGTGCCGGCAACATCAGCGTCCACGTTATCGCCGGCGACGAGGAGAGAGTTGCGAAAACGGCGGTGCAGACCGCGGCGCGGCAGGAAGCTTTCAATCCGCGGCCCTATATGATGGCGCTGCTGTTCGTTGCGATCGGTCTTGCCGCCGCTACGTTGATCCGGCCCATGTTCGGCGGCATCGAGAACGTCGATCTGGTGTTTCTGACCGCGGTGGTCGCTGTCGCCGCGCGCTTCGGCCTTTGGCCATCGCTGTTAGCGAGCGTTGCGGCGTCGTTGTGCTACAATTTCTTCTTCCTGCCGCCGGTCTATACCTTCACCATCACCGATCCCACCAATGTCGCGGCGTTCTTTTTCTTCATGCTGATTGCGTTGCTCGTTTCCAACGTCGCGGCACGCGTGCGGTCGCAGGCCGATACCGCGATTGGCCGGGTGCGCACCACCGAATCGCTCTATGCCTTCAGCCGCAAGCTGGCCGGCACCGCAACGCTGGATGACGTGCTGTGGGCGACCGCCTACCAGACCGCGTTGATGCTGAAAGTGCGGGTGGTGTTGCTGCTGCCCGAAGAGGGCATGCTCATTGTGAAGTCAGGCTATCCGCCGGAAGATCAGCTCGACCAGGCCGATCTCGCCGCCGCCAACTGGGCCTGGAGCAACGATCGTCCCGCCGGGCGCGGCTCGGACACCTTGCCCGGCGCCAAGCGGCTGTTCCTGCCGATGCGGACCGGACGCGGCGCGATCGGCGTCATCGGCATCGACGACGACCGCACTGGCCCCTTGCTGACGCCGGATCAGCGCCGCCTGCTGGATGCGCTGGTCGACCAGGGTGCGCTCGCGATCGAGCGGGTGCTGCTGGTCGAGGACATGGACCGGGTCAAGCGCACGTCGGAATCCGACCGGCTACGCGGCGCGCTCCTGACCTCGATCTCGCATGACCTGAAGACGCCGCTGGCTTCGGTGCTCGGCGCCGCCAGCACCCTGCGCGATCTCGGCGCCGGCCTTAACGAGACGCAGAAGAACGAACTGCTCGCTACCATGATCGACGAATCCGAGCGGCTCAACCGTTTCATCGCCAACCTGCTCGACATGACCAAGCTCGAATCTGGCGCGATCGTCCCCAACACCGCGCGGCATGATATCGGCGAGATTGTCGGCAGCGCCTTGCGCCGCGCCGGCAAGATCCTCGTGCGTCACAAGGTGTCGCTGGAACTCAGCCCCAATCTGCCGATGCTGGAGCTCGATGCCGTGCTGTTCGAACAGGTGCTGTTCAACCTGCTCGACAACGCCGCCAAATACGCGCCGGCCGATACGACGATATCGATCAGGGGCGTGCGGGATCGGGAGTCGGTGCTGCTGCAGATCGTGGACGAGGGGCACGGCATTCCGCAGGCCGAACTGGAAAGTGTGTTCGACAAGTTCTATCGCGCGCAGAAGGGCGACCATGTCCGTCCGGGAACGGGTCTTGGTCTGGCGATCTCCCGCGGTTTCGTCGAGGCCATGCACGGTACGATCTCGGCCGCCAACCGCGCCGATCGCAGCGGCGCGGTAATAGCCATTCGGCTACCGGTACCGGCCACCGACAGCGCACTGGATACCGCCGCATGAACGCGTCCCCGATCAAGGTTCTGGTCATCGACGACGAGCCGCCGATCCGCAAGCTGTTGCGGATGGGGTTGAGCACGCAAGGCTACGACATTCTGGAAGCCTCCAACGGCAAGATCGCGCTGGAGAAGCTAGCCGAGGGACCGGCGCTGATCATCCTCGACCTGGGCCTGCCCGATATCCAGGGACATGATTTGCTGCGCATGATCCGTGGCCGCAATGAGAGCGTGCCGATCGTGGTGCTGTCGAGCCGCGGCGACGAGGCCGGCAAGGTGCAGGCGCTCGACCTCGGCGCCGACGATTATCTGACAAAACCGTTCGGCATGGACGAATTGCTGGCGCGGATGCGCGCGGCGCTGCGGCACCAATTGCAGGTGCAGGGCGAACGGCCGGTGTTTCGATCAGGCGATCTGTCCGTCGATCTGGTGCGCCGCATCGTCAAGACCGGCGAGCGCGAGGTGAAACTCTCGCCGAAAGAATATGAATTGCTGCGGGTGCTGGTGCAGCATGCCGGCAAGGTGCTGACCCATCGCTTTCTGTTGAAGGAGCTGTGGGACGAACTGACGGATGCGCAATATCTGCGCGTCTACGTTCGCCAGCTTCGACAGAAGATCGAAACCGATCCGGAGCGTCCGCAATTCGTGCTGACCGAGACCGGGATCGGCTACCGGTTGCGTGCGCCAGACTAAGCTGGCTTCTGGATCATGATCGGCATCGCTGCGCGGGACAGGCGGAAGCTAGAACCACGGCTCCTCATATGCCGGTTTGCCATCGATCAGGAGTCGCTTGATGGCGGCGCGTCCTGACGGCAGGACTGCCGCAACCACCGTCAGCTTGCTCTGATTGCGGAGCTGTTCGAGCTTGAGACCCTCACCTTCGGGGACGAAATAGCTCTCGAGATTGTAGCGAATCCGCAGCTTGTCGCAGAAGGCGCGCCCACTTGATTTGCAGGTGGCGCCATCGGCGACGCGGCCGCGGATCAGCACCTCGGGACTGGTAACCGCGACGGGTTCGGCATGTACCGAGACCGCTTGGTAGAGCCCGTCGCGATCAGGCGCGAGTTTTACGTACACCATCGGGTTGCGTGCACCGGTTGGCTGGTCCAAGAGCTTGCCTGCCGGCAATTGCGAAATGTCGTAGCCGAGGACAACATAGTCACCGCGCAGGAGATCGCGCGGATCGACAGGGCGGGTCTGCAGGGTTACTTCCGTTCCTTCGCGCAGAATTTGCACGCGATCGATGATCATCACCGTCAGGAGCGCGATCTGAATGAGGGCGGCAGCGCCGAACAGAACGGGCTTGGGGATACGTGCCAATCGTGCAGCGAGAGATGTTGCGGAGGCATTGATCATTCGCGGGTTCTCGGCAGCAAGCGATTCAGGACCAAAGCAAGCGCAACAGCGACAAGCCCGGCCGCGGCGAGGAACATTGAGCGGTGCAATAGCGAACCCTCCACCGTCCATGTGATTGCCGCGATAACGCCGGCGATCCCGAGCCAGCCGGCGACGATCCGCGGGCGCGCAGTATCAAGCATGGCGGAGGCGACAAGGCAGATCATGGCGCAGAGCACCAGGGCGTATGCGCGCCATGGCTCCCCCGCGTACGGCGGCGTCCAGACTGCTGATGCGAGAAGGACCAACCCAATCGCACTTGCGGCAAAGGCCGCGCCGGCCCGACGCGTCGTCGCCGCCGCTCCAAAGGCGAAGATTGCTCCTGCGATGCCGCATGAAATCGCCCAAAGCGGGTGGCTTACGACGTCGGCGTGGGCACGGAAAGCTTCGTTGGCCGTTGCCGCCTCCAGAATGGCGACGCCGGCTAACGATAAAGCCCCATAGGTCGACAGGACGGCTCCGGCGGAAGATGCCCTCTGCCATGGCGCCACGGCAAGGGCTAATCCCGCACCGAACAGCAGGGCTGCGCCGTCGGCGAGAACGTATGGCGATGCGGGGTCGGCGAGAAGCGCTGTCGCGAACCACCAGGGAAGCGCGGCCAGCGCGACGAGGTGGGCCGCCACGCGCGAGTTCCAGGCGAGCGCAAGGCCGCCGGCAGTGAGCCAGATCACCACGAACGAAAGATGCGGCGCGTCATGAGTTTCATAGACGCGCATGTTGCTCCATATGCACGCCGCCACCAGCGCAACCGCGAGCGCGCCACGCGAGCCGGTAAGCGCCGCTGCCACAAGCGCGCCTATCGCCCACAGCAGCATGCCGCCCGCAAAGTCCCCACCCAGATGATACATCTGGCCAACCAGGGCGATCGCGGCACCAAAGACGATCGCGCCCACGCTTGCGCAGAGGTCGGCGAGGACGGGCTGGCCCGCACGGGCGAACCAGGCGCCGAGGCCATGGGCACTGACGATGCCGGCAAGCAGAATTGCCAAACGCAACAGGCGTGCGAGTTCTATCCAATGGGCAGCAACGAAAGCCAGAAACGAAGCTGCGATCAGCAGCCCGCCGACGATGGCTACCACCACCGCGATGTTGATGCCGGGCGCGAGCGGCGGAAGTGTAACGCGGATCGCGGCGAGGGCTGCAGGCGTGATCACGCCATCGGCCTCCCATCGCGCAAGGTCAGCTTCGAGGCGCTGCCGATAGGCCCGGTCCAACATCATCGTGATTTACCGGGCCGTGCGCCGGCCGGCGTCAAGGCAGGTCAGGTGGCGGGCGACACCCTGGCGCGGTGCCTCCAGCTTCAAGATCAATTTCAGGCACGGCATTGATGATTCCCCAGTCGCTGGCCAACCTATCACCGTTCCGGTTGCATTGGAACAGCGCGTCGCCCGTCCGCAATGCGTGCTGAGGCAGACCGGCATCGGCTACCGGTTGCGCGCGCCGGATTGATTAGACCGCGACGGTGGTCGCGTCCCCGGTTCATCGTGCGGGTCAGCTTGCCCCATGCGATGCAACCGTAAAGTGGTATGCTCAATTGCGGGATTTGATCCAGACTGAGCTCGCGCGCGCAGGAAACTCAGGCAGGAGGAAGCACTGATATGGCTGAGAGCGTCATGTATCACGAAGGCAATCGGCAATTGCAGGATCAGTTCGACAGCCGCCGGATTTCGGATCGGCTGGAAGAGAAGCTGATGCGCAAGGAATTTTCGGCTGACGACAAGCAGTTCATCGAAAGCCTTCCTTACTTCTTCCTGGCGACGGCTGACGCCGGGGGCCGGCCCGATTGCTCGTTCAAGGGCGGTGCGCCGGGCTTTGTGCGCATCACCGGGCCTTCCGAGATCGCATTTCCGGACTATGACGGAAACGGCATGTTCAAGAGTCTCGGCAACATTGTCGCCAATGCCGATGTCGGCCTGCTGTTCATCGCCATGCACGACAAGCCGCGCCGCTTGCGCGTCAACGGCAGCGCCTGGGTGAGCGACAACGATCCGCTGCTGGCGGAGACCGTCGGCGCGCAGCTCATCGTTCGCGTTGCCGCGCGCGCGATCTTCCCGAACTGTCCGCGCTACATTCCGACGATGAGTTCGATCGAACCATCAATCTATGTGCCGCTCGCCGGACAGGATGCGCCGGAGCCGGCGTGGAAGGGCTTTGCGGATTTCAAGGACTGCATCCATCCAAGGCAACCGACATTCAAGGGGTGAGGACGGCAACAGCACGCCGGCAACGTGCTGACCCCATCGCTTCCTGCTCAAAGAGCTGTGGGAGAGCTGACCGACGCGCAATATCTGCGCGTCTATGTCCGCCAGCTCCGCCAGAAGATCGAAGCCGCCCCCGAGCGCCCGCAGTACCGAAACTCTAGGCCGGGACGACGAGTTGCGCGCGTGGTGAGGCAAGCCCTTCCCGAAGTCGAACTTCCGTTCCCCAACGAACGGGTGGCTATTCGATGAAGCCGGCCAGTCTCGGCAGCCACAGGCTGATGCTCGGGAAATAAATGCACAGCATCAAGCCGAGTGCCTGAAGCGCGACGAACGGATACATGGCCGTGAACACGTCGTTCATGGTGACGCCCGGCGGCGCCGTGCCCTTCATGTAGAACAGCGTCGCCCCGAACGGCGGCGTCATGAACGCGGTCTGCAGATTGACCGCAACCAGCGTGCCGAACCAGGTCATCAGGGCAGCGTTGTTGCCGATGTGGTCGGAAAAGTCGTACCTCAACAGGATCGGACCGAACACCGGCAGGACGATCAGGCAGATCTCGATCCACTCGAACGGGAAGCCGAGCAGGAAGATCAGAACCATGATGAAGCCGAGCATTTCCCACTTGGTATCGATGCCGAAATGGGTGAGCGTCGAGATCATCAGGTCGTCGCCACCGAGCACCCGGAACACGTAGGAGAAGCCGGTTGCGCCGAGGAAGATCAGGAACACGAGGCCGTTGGCGCGGCAGGAGGCATAGATCGCCTCGTTCATCATCTTGAACGTCATGCGCCGGTTCAGCGCGGCGATGAACATGGAGCCGAGCACGCCGACGGCACCGCTCTCCGTGGGCGTGGCCCAGCCGGCGAAGATCGAGCCGAGCACGATCACCAGCAGTGCCGTCATCGGGAACAGGCCCCGCCAGAGCGCGTACCAGAACGCACTGCGGGTCTGTGGCCCGTAACCGGGCGGCAGCTTCGGCGCGGCGCCCGGCCAGAAGATTGCGACGAGCACGATATAGACGAGGTAGAGGCCGGAGAGCAGGAAGCCCGGCATGATGGCGGCGAGAAACAGATTGCCTGCCGAGGTCGCCAGCATCTCCGCCATCACCACCAGCATGATGGCCGGCGGAATCAGGATGCCGAGCGTTCCGGCCGAGGCGATGGTGCCGATGGCAAGCCGCTTGTCGTAGCCCGCGGCTATCATCTGCGGCAGGGCGATCACCGACAGCGTGATGACAGCCGCGCCGACCACGCCGATCGGCGCCGCCAGGATCGTGCCCATCACCATCACGGACACCGCCAGCGCGCCCGGACACCGCTTGAGCAGGACCTCGGTTGCGTCCAGCATGTCCTTGGCGGAGCCCGATCGCTCCAGGATCGCGCCCATGAAGATGAACATGGGGATCGACGCCAGCACCGGATCGTTGGCGACCCCGCCCCACATGCGCAGTACGATATCGGACAGGCCGATCAGGTTGAAGGTGCCGAGCCAGGCGCCGAAGACGGCAAAGGCGAGCGCCAGTCCGCCCATGATGAACGCGACCGGGTAGCCGGTGAAAATGAAGAAAAACATCGACACGAACATGATCAGAGCGAGATTGTCGGCCAGCCAGTCGAGCACGTTAAAGTCCCCCGGTTGGGTTAGACGTCCGTAATCACCTGTCCGATTTGCAGATTGACTTCCCGCTCCGACTTTTGGCCGAACAGGAAGACGATGACGCGGAGCAGTACGCTGAGGATGCCGAGCACCACCATCCACAGGCCGGCAGCGTAGATGCCCTTGATGATCCAGCGGTGGGTCAACCCGACCGTGCTGTCGGACTGCTCGCCGAGCCGATAGGACTGTGCAACGAAATCCAGGCTGTAGTAGGCGACCAGCGCCATGTAGGGCAGCGCCAGCACGATGCAGCCGGCGAGCTCGATCCATGCCCTGCTGCGATACGACATCTTCTCGCTGAAGGTATCGACCCGCGGATGCGCGTTGATCGTGTAGCAGTAGCCCATCCAAAGCGAAAAGATCGCAGCGTGGAAGTGCCATTCCAGCTCTTGCAGCTTGGTGTACGGCAGTTGCAACCCAAACTTGCGCGCGACGACATCAAACGTGGTCACGCACGCCATGATGACGAGCAGCCAACCGGACGCCAGAGCAACAACCTCGAGCGCCCGCCGCATACTCTCGGCCAGCTTCAGCAATGCACTCATCGCGACAAAGTCCTGCTGTGGCTGCCGGGCTGTCCGGCTGATCTTGTCATCGGCGGACGAAGCCCAGCAGGAGCCGGCGCAGCCACGCGCTGCACCGGCTGCTTCCGCTCAATCCTTCTGGTAGGTGGCTTTCAACGTCTGCGACGCGCCCCAAACCGCGAACTTCTTGCGGTAGTCCAGGTAGTGGTCGGCGACCTTCTTGAACAGCGGGTCCTTGGCCGATTCCTCCGCCAGCACTTCCAGCCAGGCCTTCTCCAGCGTCGCCAGGTCCTGGTCGCTCCAGCGCTTGACCTGAACATTATACTTGTCGCGCATCTCGGCCATCGCCGCGAACTGGGCGTGGTCGCTTTCGGCGTAGTTGCGCATGATGGTTTCGCCGAGGGCGATCTCGATGATCGCCTTGTTCTGATCCGACAGCGCATCCCACGCCGCCTTGTTCATCAGGAGCTCGCCCACCGAGACCTGCTGATGCCAGCCGGGGAAATAGTTGTACTTGGCGATCTGATGGAAGCCCAACTTGGTGTCCATCGTCGGCATCGAGAACTCGGTCGCGTCGATCACGCCGCGCTCCAGCGCAGGATAGATGTCAGCCGCTGCCAGCAACTGGGTGGAGACGCCGAGCTTCTGCATCACCTGTGCGCCAAGGCCGAAGAACCGCATCTTCAGCCCCTTCAGTTCCTCGACCGACTTAACCTCCCTGCGGAACCAGCCGGATGTCTCAGGCGCGATGGCGCTGGAGTCGATCGCAATCAGGCCGTGCTTGGCGTAAATTTCATCGCGCAACTGGTTGCCGCCGCCGAACCACTTCCAGCCAAGGAACTCGCCGACGGGCGGGCCGAACGGCACGGTGGTGAAGAAGGCGAGTGCGGGATACTTGCCCGTGTGGTAGCCCGGCGTCGTCCAGCACGATTCGATCGAGCCCTTGGACACCGCGTCGAAGCACTCCAGCGGCGGGATCAGCGCGCCGGGCTCGTAGAACTTGATCTCCAACTTTCCGCCCGACAACCGCTCGACATTCTTCGTGAAGCGCACGCCCGGGGGGCCCAGGTGTGGCAGCTGGCTGCCGAACGCGCTCTGCATCTTCCAGCGGACTTTTTCCTGCGCGTTGGCATCTGTGGTCACCGCCGTGAGGGCCAAGGCGGCTAGTCCCGCGAATCCCAGTACCAGTGTGGATCTAATCATCGCAGCTCCTCCCTTCGTTTCACGCAGTGCCGGCGCCCGCGGCTCACACGGCCGCAAGGGTTGTTCGGCGGTACGTTCGATGAGGTGGCTACGTTTTCTTTTTGGCCTTGGAAGGCGCCGGGACGGACGTTGTCTCACCCCATTCCCAGCAACGTGGCATGAAGGCGCACAGCTGTCAAAAAAGCGCTTGGCAGACGACGCAATTTGCCGCCGCGTGTTATTCCTTCTACGTCCGTATCTGCCCGGAGCCGGTCGCAACGCCGATATGGTGCGCCGCGAAGATGCGAGCCATCACTAAGCAAGGATCTCATCCGGACAATTGTCGATTGGCCGGGAAGCCGGGAAGCGGCATGCGCGACTTAGCTATAGCCGTGCTTTGGGCGGCTCCAAGGGGCCTGGACCGTGCTCTAGTCTAGATCGCCGTCATCTCGCCCTTGGTCCAGGCTTCGCGCAGCTTGAATTTCTGGATCTTGCCCGATCCCGTCAGCGGGAACGCTTCCACCACGAACCAATGCTTCGGCGTCTTGTGCGGGGCGAGCGAGGCACGCATGTAGTCGATCAGCTCTTCCTTTTCGATTGTTACGCCGGGCGCCGGACGGATGAAGGCCGCGACCTCTTCACCCCACTTTTCGTGCGGAACGCCGACGACGGCGACTTCGCCGACCTTGGGATGGCGGAACAGCAGCTCCTCCAGCTCGCGCGGATAGATGTTCTCGCCGCCGCGGATGATCATGTCCTTGAGGCGGCCTTCCACCGTGCAGTAGCCGCGTGCGTCCATTGCGCAGAGATCGCCGCTATGCAGCCAGCCGTCCGCATCGATCGCGGCTGAGGTCGCATCAGGCATTTCGAAATATCCGAGCATCACGTGATAGCCGCGGGTACAGAATTCGCCGACAGTGCCGACCGGAACGGTCTCGCCGGTATTGGGGTCGATGATCTTGTTTTCCATATTGGGAAGCGGCAGGCCGATCGTATTGGCTTTGTCCTCGACGCTGTCGGTGGTGCGGGTTTGCGCGGCGACCGGCGAGCATTCGGTTTGGCCGAACACAATCGTGAAGGGGGCGCCGAGCTTTTCCTCCAATAGCCGGACCAGCGCGGCCGGCACCGTGGAGCCGCCGGAGCAGATCGCCTTGACCGATGAGAGGTCGGTCGCCGCGAATGTCGGGTGCTCCAGCATCGCGACCAGCATGGTGGGAACGCCGAGCATCGCATTGCCGCGATAGGTCCCGAGCATTTCCAGCACCAGTCCAGGCTCGAAGGCCTCGACCAGCACCTGCGTTGAGGCTTTCGACACCGCGCCGATCACGCAGCAGACGCAGCCGCCGGTATGAAACAGCGGCATGGTGGTGACGAATACGTCGCCGGGATCGACGCCCATGCGGTCGGCGGTGTCAGCGCCGTTGTTGAGCAATCCGCGATGACGGAGCAGGGCGCCCTTCGGAAAGCCCGTGGTGCCTGACGTGTACTGGATCATGACGGGGTCGTCGGGACTGACCGCCGGCAGCCTGATGTTCGCGTCGTCGCCTGCCGCGATGAACGCGTCCCAGTCGTCGAAGCAGATGATCTCGCGCAGTTCGGGGCAGTTCGGCGCCACGGCCTGCACCGTCTCGAGCATCGGGTTGCCGCGAAAACCGTTGACGACGAAGACGCTGGCCGAGCGCGACTGCTTCAGCACATACTCCACCTCGCGCGCGCGGAACGCCGGGTTCACGGTGACGAGGATCATGCCCGCCATGCCGGCGCCGAACTCGAGCATCACCCATTCCGGGAGGTTCTGTGCCCAGACGGCAATGCGCTCGCCCGGTTTGAAGCGCGTCAGCAGCGCGCGGGCGGTGCGCTGGGCTTCACGATAAAACTGTGCGTAGGTCCATTGCCGGCGCAGTTTCGGATCGGGGACGCCTGCAATCAGGGCCAGGCGATCGGGCGCCGCCTCAGCCGCCTTGCGCAGGAGATCGCCGAACGTCATCTCCCGCACCGCAGGTGTGGTTGGTCCTGCGACGTGCGACTTCGTCAATGTCATTAAATCCTCCCCGGTCCGGGGACGGCGCCGTTCTTGCTGCCGGCGTTTCAGTCGTCCCCCGGCGGCCAAAATGCCTTCCGTCGCCGGTCAATGCAAGCGGACTATGACGTGCGAGGAACTTTGCATGCCACCGGTAATTACTTTTTTTGCCAAACGGAGGAAAGCCGGAGGAAATCGATGGCACGCAGATATTCGAAGAAGGCGTCGACCGACGTCAGGCGCGCGATGAAGAAGCGCAAGGCTGGTACGCTGAAGAGCGGCCGCTCGGGCAGGAAGGTCAAGAGCCGTAAACAGGCGATTGCGATCGGACTGTCGGAGGCGAGGGCCAAGGGCAAGAAGGTGCCGAAGAAGGCATCGAAGAAGCGGAAGGCTTCGAAGAAAAAGGCGAAGAAGTCGAAGCGGAAGACGAAGCGGTAGGCGCGCTCGCTCACCAAACTCCGTCATGCCCGGGCAAAAGCGCGAAGCGCGTCTTCGCCCTAGACGTCCCGGGCATCTATGTTCTTTGTGGAGCTAAGGAAGAAAGGCGTGGATGGCCGGGACAAGCCCGGCCATGACGGTGGAGAAAGCATCACCCCGCCTTGCGGTGTCGGGCCGCGGACCGGTGCGCTTTCTTCGCCGTCCGGCGTGCCGGCGCCCGCCGCGCGGTCGAGCCATGCGCCCGCCGTTTCGCGGCGGATTTCCCCTTCAGGCTCGCCTTCAGCGCATCCATCAGGTTGATGACGTTGTCGGGCTTTTCCTCGCGCTCGGCGGCCTTGATCGGCTTGCCGGAGGCCTTGCGCCGCACCAGTGCCTTCAGCGCGTCCTCGTATTCGTCCTTGAACTTCGAGGGATCGAAATGCGCGGCTTTGGTGTGCAGGATGTGGCCCGCGAGTTCGACCATGTCCTTGGTGATCTTGGGCGTCTTGATGCCGTCGAAATAATCCTCCTCGTCGCGCAGCTCGTAAGGATAGCGCAGCGTGGTGCCGAGCAGGCCCTTGCCGAGCGGCTCGATCGCCATGACGTGCTCGCGGTTGGTCAGCACAATGCGCGCCAGCGCGACTCGTTCCTCGTCCTTCATGGCGTCGCGGATCACGGCGAAGGCGTCGACGGCGGCCTTGCCGTCGGGTGCGACGTAATAGGGATGGTTGTAATAGCGCTTGTCGATTTCGTCCCGAGGCACGAAGCTGTCGATCTCGATGGTGTGATTGCTCTCGATCTGGACGGCCTCTAGTTCCTCCTTTTCGATCTCGACATACTGGCCCTTTTTCAGCTCATAGCCGCGGCCCTTCTGGTCGCTCTCCACGACATCACCGGTCTCGGCATCGATCATCTGCTGCTTGAGCCGGTTGCCGGTCTCCCTGTTGATCATGTGAAAGCGGGTTTTCTCGACCGATGTCGAGGCCGGATACAGCACCACCGGACACGATACCAAAGAGAGTTTTAGCGTGCCTTTCCAGTACGCGCGCGGGGCCATTGCAATCTCCGGCATGGTTGGGTTTGGGAACTTCAACGGTTAGTATGGGTTTTCGTTCCGGATGCCGCCGTGCGAGCGGCCGTGAGGGTCGAGGTTTGCCGTGGCGTTGAAGAAACTCAGCACGTACCGAAAGAAGCGCGATTTCGGCAAGACGGCGGAGCCCTCGGGCGACGTCAAGGTCCAGCCTGCGAAGCAGCGGCGGTTCGTGATCCAGAAGCATGATGCAACACGCCTGCATTACGATCTCCGGCTGGAATTTGACGGCGTCTTCAAGTCCTGGGCGGTCACCAAGGGGCCGTCACTCGATCCGCATGACAAGCGGCTCGCGGTCGAGGTCGAGGATCACCCGCTCGATTACGGCGATTTCGAAGGCACCATTCCCGAAAGCGAATATGGCGGCGGCACCGTTCAGCTTTGGGATCGCGGCTACTGGGAATCCGATGATCCCGAGCGCGGCTTCAAGAAGGGCGATCTGAAGTTCACCCTGCACGGCGCCAAGCTGCACGGCAGCTGGGTGCTGGTGCGGATGAAGGGCGACCGCTACGGCGGCAAGCGCACCAACTGGCTTCTGATCAAGCACCGCGACGAGTTCGCGAAGGAAGGCGCGGCCAACGACATCCTGGAAGAGGACCGCTCCGTCGCTTCCGGGCGATCGATGGCGCAGATCGCCGAAGGCAAGGGCAGGGCGCCAAAGCCGTTCATGCTGGCCAAGGGCAAGACAAAGGCCGACGCAGTCTGGCACTCGAACCGGGGTGAAGCGGCTGACGCGCGCGCCAGCCGGAAAACGGCAGCCCTGCGCGCCACGCCGGAGACCAAGACCCGCGCGCCAGCGCCAAGCGCCAAGCCGAAGAAGGTTTCCTCGATGCCGGATTTCGTCGCGCCGCAGCTTTGCGCCTCTGTCGAGCGGCCGCCGAACGCGGAGGGCTGGTGCCATGAAGTCAAGTTCGACGGCTACCGCGTGCAGTTGCGGATCGAGGATGGCGATGTCGCGTTGTTGACGCGCAAAGGGTTGGACTGGGCCGACAAGTTCGGTGCCATCGCGAGAGCATCCAAGGCGCTGCCCGATGCGCTGATCGACGGCGAAATCGTCGCGCTGGACCGCAACGGCGTGCCCAGCTTCTCCGCTCTGCAGGCGGCGATCGCGGACAGCAAGACCGGCGACCTCATCTTCTTTGCGTTCGATCTCCTGTTTGCCAAAGGTGAGGATTTGCGCGCGCTGCCGCTGCGAGAACGCAAGGAACGCTTGAAGCGCCTGCTGGAGCGACGGAACGGAAAGGAAAAGCTGATCCGCTACGTCGATCATTTCGAGGATCGCGGCGATACCGTGCTGGAATCGGCAAGGAAACTGGAGCTGGAGGGCATCGTCTCCAAGAAACTGGATGCTCCCTACCGCTCGGGACGCACCGAGAGCTGGACCAAGGCCAAGATCCGCGGCGGGCAGGAGGTGGTGCTGGGTGGCTGGAAGACGACCAACGGCAAATTCCGCTCGCTGATGGCGGGCGTCTATCGCGGCGGTCATCTGGTGTTCGTCGGCCTCGTCGGCACCGGCTTCGGGCAGGACGTCGTCCGGCGCATCACGCCGGCGTTGAAGGCGGCTGCCTCGGACAAGAGCCCGTTCGGCGGCAAGGATGCGCCGAAGAAGACCCGTGACGTGCACTGGCTGAAGCCCGAACTGGTCGCCGAGGTCGAATTCGCCGGCTGGACCGATGGCGGCAACATCAGGCAGGCCGCGTTCAAGGGGCTGCGTCAGGACAAGCCGGCGAAGGAGATACGCGCGGAGAGGCCTGCCATGACTGGAATTGCAAAGCCCGTAACACGGTCCGCGAAATCATCGGCCAAATCCGCCGAGGTGATGGGTGTTACGATCTCAAAACCCGACAAGGCGCTGTGGCCCGATGGCGGCGACGGCGAGGGCGTCACCAAGCTCGATCTTGCACAATATTTCGAGTCGGTCGGCGAATGGATGATCGACCATCTCAGGGGCCGTCCGTGCTCGATCGTCCGCGCGCCCGACGGCATCAACGGCGAAAAATTCTTCCAGCGTCACGCCATGCAGGGCGGCTCCGACCTCCTGAAACTCGCCAAGGTCGCGGGCGACCGCAAACCCTATTTGCAGATCGATCAGGTCGAAGGATTGGCGGCGGTGGCGCAGATCGGCGGACTCGAACTGCATCCCTGGAATTGCGCGCCTGATGATTACGACAAGCCGGGGCGGCTGGTGTTCGATCTCGATCCAGCCCCGAACGTTGAATTTTCGGAAGTGATCGAGGCCGCAAAGGACATGCGCCAGCGGCTGACCGCCGTTGGCCTCGAAAGCTTCTGCAAAACCACCGGCGGCAAGGGACTGCACGTCGTGACGCCGCTGCTCCACGGCGCAGGGGACAAGGTCACGTGGAAGGAGGCCAAGGCCTTCGCGCAAGGCATCTGCCAGTGGATGGCGAATGATGATCCCGAGCGCTATCTGCTCAACATGTCAAAGAAGCTGCGCAAGGGAAAGATCTTCCTCGATTATCTGCGCAACGACCGGATGTCGACGGCGGTTGCCGCGCTGTCGCCGCGTGCACGCGAAGGCGCCACCGTGTCGATGCCGCTGACCTGGACGCAGGTGCGCGGTGACCTCGATCCGAAGAAGTACACGGTGCGTACAGTGCCGGGGCTGTTGGCGAAGACGAAAGCGTGGGATGGCTATGATGACGCGGCCGCGCCGATCAAGGCCGCGATGAAGAAGTTGGCCGGGAAGTAGGGTGGGAAAAGCGCAGCGTGCCCACCATTCTTATGATGCAAGAAAAGGTGGGCACAGCGCTGCGCGCCTTTGCCCACCCTACGATTTCGATCCGCTCAAAGCTTCCCGAGCAGAAGTAGGATCAGCAGGATCACGATCACCAGGCCCAGTCCGCCGCCGCCGTAGTAGCCGGTGCCATAGAACGGTCCGCCGCCGATGCCGCTGAAACCGCCCAACAGGGCGATGATGAGAATGATAAGAATGATGGTGCCGATTGACATGAGTCTCTCCTCAGCCCGATAGAGCCGTTGCGTTTGTTCTGCCCTGAGACGGTAATAACAAACCGGAATCTCCAAAGTTCCTTATTGCGCCGCGATAATCGGCGCGTCTCTTCTTTTCGAACCGCGTGCAATTACATGCATTCGGACAAGAGAGGGATTTCTGCGATGACCAAACCGCTGGTGGTTTCGATTCCGCATAGCCTCGGACGCGAAGAGGCCATGCGCCGCCTGAAGACGGGGCTTTCGCGCGCCGCTTCCAGCGTGCCGGTGCTGAGCGTCGATGAGGAGCGATGGGAAGACAACCGCATGATTTTTCGCGTGCGCGCGCTAGGCCAGGCGGCGGCCGGCCATGTCGATGTAACGGAGGATCATGTGCAGGTGGAAGTCGTGCTGCCATGGCTGTTGCAGCGCTTTGCCGAGGTGGCCCAGGCCACGATCCAGAACCGCGGCAAGCTGTTGCTGACCAAGAAAAGCTGACGGTGTCCTAAGCGCGCCCGCGCTTGCGTGCCGGCTTTGCCGCCCCGTTGAACCTCGCCCGCAGCACGGCGACCGGCAGGTGCGCCAGCAGATCCGACAGCCGTAACTGCGTGGCATCGGCGTCGGCAAAGCCTTCGACCGCATAGCCTCCGACATCAAGTGCGGCGTCATATTTCTCCGGACCAGGCCAATGCCTGCCGCTGTCGGTAAACGGCGCAAACCAGCGCGTGACCACAATGATCGCGGCCTCGCGGCCGCGCCGCCGGGCGAACGCGATGAAATGCTCGCGCTGCGGTCCGCTTACTTCCAACGGTTCGTAATCGCCGCTCGTGAATACATCGGCGAGTTCGGTCCGAAGCTTGAGCAGATGCCGTGTCCAGGCGAGCTTCAGATGACCGCTCGGCCACTTCTCGACCAGGCGGTCCCAATCCGGTTTCTCCAGCGCGTCGAGCCGCCCTGCGCGTTCGGCAAAGTCGACCGGCCGCCGGTTGTCTGGATCGACCAGTGAATAATCCCAAAGCTCCGTGCCCTGATAGAAATCCGGCACGCCCGGCATCATGGTCTTCAGCGTGATCTGACTGAGCGAGTTCAGCGCGCCCAGCAGCGACAGCCGCTGCGCGAGTGTTTGCAGCGAGTTCAGGAATTCGCCTGAGAGCGAAGGATCGAGAATTTTTTCGATGAAGTTTTTTACGCCCTCCTCATAGGCCGCGTGGGGATTGAGCCAGCTCGTTTCCTGCTTGCCCTCGCGCGCCGCCTTCAGCGCATATTCCTGCATCCGCTCCGGAAACGAGGCGTCGTCCGGCTGCCATGCCCCGAGCAGCGCCTGATACAGCATGTATTCGAACGTTGCCGAGGGCGCGCGCAGATTACCGTCGACCGAAAGATGCGGCGCGTTGAGCAGCTTCCATCGGGCCACCGCGCTGGTCCATTCGCCCGGAATTTCCGCCAGCGCCATGATGCGCGTACGCGCGTCCTCGCCGCGCTTGGTGTCATGCGTCGCGGTCGCCGTCATGCCATACGGCCATTCGCTGGCCCGGGCCCGCATCATCCCGTGAAATTCGTCGGCCGAAAGCGCTTCTGCGGCCGGATCGCCGCCGACCTCATTGAGCGCGAGCAGGCGGTAGTAACGATAGAACGTCGTGTCCTCCAGCGACTTCGCCATCATGGGACCGGTGAACTGCTGCACCTTCAACGCGAAACGTCTCACGCGCGGCGCGCTGTGATGTGGGCGGCCCGGCTTGATCAGGTCCATCGTCAGGGCGTCGCGGAGAAAGTCGAAAATGCCGTCGTCGGCGGCAAACCAGTCGGTGCGTGCCCGTTCGATCGTCTCCGAGATCAACTGGCGATCATGCGCGGATGGGCCTGAGGACGTCAGGTAGGTGCGGTACACCGGGAAGTGCAGCACGTAGAGTTCGAGTGCCTGCCGCAGGCTGTCGGCGGAATAGTCGCGGGTGGAGTAATGTCCGCTGGCAATCCGCGCCAACAGGCGCGTCAGCACCGTGAACTCGCTGGTCAGCAGCGTTTCCAGCACGCGGCCCTTGGCTTCCCTCAGGATCGGTTCGATCTGCGGCGATTGGTTGCTGATCTGCCGCCAGACCTCGTCGAGCGGCTCCAGGCCATGGCCGTCAGTCAGCACATGGGTGATAGCGTTCATCCACTCATAGCCGGTGGTGCCGTGAACGCCGGCGAATGACGGCAGCTTTTCCTGTTCGCCGAGAATCTTCTCGATCACTACGTAGAAGGGCCTGTTACGGCCGCCATGCGCGTCGCGGACCAACCGCCGCAGGCGCTGGAAGTACTGGACGGGATCGCGCAGGCCGTCGATGTGGTCGAGCCGCAACCCCTCAAGCTTTTCCTCCGCAATCAGCCGTTTGACCAGGCGATGGATCGCCTCGAAGGTGCCGGCGTCCTCGGCGCGCAAGCCCGCCAGCGTATTGATGTCGAAGAAGCGCCGGTAGTTGATGTCGCTGGAAGCGAGCCGCCAATGACCGAGCTTGTAGTGCTGGCGCTCCAGCAGATGATGCAGTGAAAGCGTTGCCGCCGTGCGGTCCGCTCCGGCGCGATAGGCTTGCAGCCCCCGGGCGATGATGTCAGAGGCTCCCGCGATGCCTTTCAGTTCGGCCTTGAAGGCAGGCGCTTCCTTGCGGTTGGGGCGTCGCGGTCCCTGATAACGGGAGGCCAGCGCAAGCATCGCCTTGCCGGATGCACTTTCCTCCGCGCCCGCCTCCTTGACGACCATGCGCAGGATTTCACCGTAGCGCTCGGGCGCGATCGGCAACCGATGCTCGAAATACCACGCCGAAAAGCTGCCTTCGCCGGCGTCATAGCGAAGCTCTATCTCGCCATTTTCCAGCGCCTGCCCGTAGGACGAGCCGATGATCGGCAGCAGCACGCCGCCGCGGGTGCGGTATGGCAACTGCTCCCAGTCGATGTCGAAGGAGGCCGCGTGCGGCGAGGCGGGGCCCCACTCCAGCACATCGAGCCACCATGGATTATCGTCATAGTGCACGCCGACATGGTTGGGCACGAAGTCGAGAATCAGACCGAGATCATGTTGCCGCAGCACGGCGCTCAGCCGTTCGAAGCCTTCCTCGTCGCCGAGCTCCGGATTGAACCGGGCGTGGTCGGTGACGTCGTAGCCATGCGTGCTGCCCTTGCGGGCCCGCATGAAGGGCGAGGCATAGAGATGGGTGATGCCGAGCGCCTTCAGGTAAGGCACCACGGAAGCGGCGGCGTCGAAATCGAAATCCGCCGACAATTGCAGGCGGTAGGTCGCGATCGGGATCGCCGGGGGCATTGTCCTATCCGATGCGCCAGAGCACCGTCCATGGCGGGACGCTGTCGCCCAACTCGCTGCCCCAGATCAGGGTTCCCGCCGGCCCATTGGGCGCATGGCTGATGGCCTGGTCCGACAGGTTGGCAACCAGGCGAAGTGTGGCGCCATCGCCCATCCGCCAATCGGCCGTCAGCAAACCATCGTCTGCCACCTGTGCCTTCCCGAAGGCGGCGCCCACCAGTCGGGGGACAATCTGTTGCTTCCGAATTCCCAGCAATTCTCGCACGAGCGTCAGACGTTTTCGTCCCGCGGGCGCCTCACGGCTATCCCAGTCGAGCACCGCAGCGTCCCTCGTCGAAGCCGCAAGCGCGTCGGGGACCTCATCGCCATATTCTTCATAGGCCCAGGCCAGTTCAACGCGGCGGCCCTTGCGGACGGCATCGGCGAGATCGCCGCTGAAATCGCAGAAGAACGGGAAGGGGACGGTCGAGCCCCATTCTTCGCCCATGAACAGCATGGGGATGTGAGGTGCGATCAGCAGGACCTGAAGCGCCGCCTCGATCATCCGCGCGTTGGCATTGCCTTCGAGGCGGTCGCCCAACGCGCGATTGCCGATCTGGTCGTGGTTCTGCAGGAAGTTGATGAAAGTGGTCGGTGCGAGATGGCCGCTCGGTTCGCCACGCTTGCCGCGGCGAAATTCCGATGGCTCGCCCTGATAGACGAAGCCGGAGGACAGCGAGCGCGCAATGTCAGACCTCGGCGAGCGCTGGTAGTCGACATAATAGCCCTGCTTTTCACCGGTCATCAGCACGCGCCAGGCGTGGTGATAGTCATCGTTCCACTGCGCGCGATACTTTCCCTGTGACGGGTCCTGCGTGGCGTCCAGAATGCTGGCGCGGTTGTCGCCGTTCTCCAGCACCAGGTGAATGTGCCGGCCGGTTTCCGCGGCGAGTTTGCCGGCGGCGGCGCTGAGATCATGCAGCAGCGACAGCCCGCCCGGCTCGACGATAGAGTTGACGGCATCGAGCCGCAGCCCATCGAAGCGATAGTCGCGCAGCCAGTGCAGCGCGTTCTCGATCGCGAAATCGCGGACTTCTTTCACGCGATAATCGATCGCGCTACCCCACGGCGTATGCGCTTCCGTGAAGAAGGAAGGCGCATAACAGCCGAGATAATTTCCTTCGGGGCCGAAATGGTTATAGACCACGTCGAGCATCACCATCAGCCCGCGCTGATGCGCCGCGTCGATCAGCGCCTTGAGATCTTCCGGCCGTCCATAGGCGCTGTCGGGCGCGTACCACAGCACGCCGTCATAGCCCCAGTTTCGAGAGCCCGCGAAGTCCGCCAGCGGCATCAATTCCAGTGCGGTAATGCCGGTCTCGACCAGATGATCGAGCCTGTCGATCATCGCGCGATAGCTGCCTTGTTCGGTGAAAGTCCCGACATGGGTCTCGACGATCACGGCCTCCTGCCACGGCCGTCCGCGCCAGTTCGTGGCGCGCCACGGATAGGCTTCATGATCGATCACTTCGCTCGGACCAAAGACGTCATCGGGCTGAAATTCCGACCCGGGATCCGGCACGTCGATCTCGTCATCGATGCGGAATTTGTAGCGCGCGCCAGCCTTCACGCCGGCGATGTCGGCCGTGAACCAGCCGTCCTCGCCGCGCGTCATCGCGTGAGGCTGCTCCAGCATGACATCGACGCGCTTCGCCGCCGGCGCCCACAGCCGAAACCGCGTGCCGTAATTTGCCAGACACGGACCGAATTGCCGGTCGTTCATGCCATGCCCGCAAAGGCAAGCACCGACCGCGGCGGCGCGCTGGTTGCGGCGCTCGAAGCGAATATGGTCGGGCTCAGCACGGCCTCCGTCGTGTTCAGCACCTGGTGCCAGTTTTTGTACTCGGGCATCTTGGGCAACGTAAAGGCGATCTCTTCGGGGGCCGCGTTCAGCACGATAAAGATCGGCGGCTGACCTTGTTCCATCGGCCCCAGCACAAAGGCGAGGAATCGTCCTTCCGGAAAATTCCAGTCGGCTTCCTGCATCTCCTCGGCTGCCGGCGTCAGCCACAGCACGCCATAGGAGCCATCTTTGCGCCGCCCGGAGAGCCAGCGCTGGCAGCGCAGTTGCGCGAAGCGCCGGCGCAGGGTCGTCATGTGGCCGATGAAATCGGTGAGGTCGTCGCCTGGCTTGCCGAGATTGTCCCAATTCACCCAGCCGATCTCGTTGTCCTGGCAATAAGCGTTGTTGTTGCCGTTCTGCGAATTGCCGACCTCGTCGCCGGCCAGCAGCAGGGGTGTGCCTTGCGAGAGGAAGAGGCAGGCGAGCTGGTTCTTGCGGAGCTGCCGGCGCAGCGCAACGATCGCGGCGTCGTCGGTCGGGCCCTCATGGCCGCAATTGTTGCTGTGGTTGTCGTTGGAGCCGTCGCGATTGTCCTCGCCGTTGGCTTCGTTGTGCTTGTCGTTGTAGCTGAACAGGTCGGCCAGCGTGAATCCGTCATGAACGGTGATGTGATTGACGCTGGCGCGCGTCGCGCGGTTGTCGTGATGGAACAGGTCGGATGAGGCGGTCATGCGGCGCGATACGTCGCCGATCAGGCTGCCTTCGCCGCTCCAGTAACGCCGCATCGCGCTGCGATAGCGGTCATTCCATTCCGACCACTGCGATGGAAACGCGCCGACCTGATAGCCGCCCATGCCGAGATCCCATGGCTCGGCGACGAGCTTGACGGTTGCCAGCACAGGGTCCTGCCGCACCGCGGTCAGAAACGAGGAATTGCGATCGTAGCCGTTCGGCCCGCGCGCCAGCGTGGTGGCGAGGTCGAAGCGGAAGCCGTCGACGTGGCAGACCTCGACCCAGTAGCGCAGCGAATCCATCACCATCTGCAGCACGCGCGGATGGGTGAGGTTGACCGAACTGCCGCAGCCGGTGAAGTCGTCGTAGTAGCGCGGATTGTCCTTGCTGAGCCAGTAATAGGACGCGTTGTCGATGCCGCGGAAACTCAGCGTGGGTCCGAGATGGTTACCCTCGGCGGTGTGGTTATAGACCACGTCGAGCATCACCTCGATGCCGGCGTCGTGCAGCCGCGCCACCGTGGTGCGGAACGCGTCGAGCGCGTTGTCCTGCGCATAGCGCGGCTCCGGCGCGAAGAACGCCAGCGTGTTGTAACCCCAGTAGTTGGCAAGCTTCCGCTCCACCAGCACCCGGTCGTCGATCAGCCCGTGGATCGGCAGCAGTTCGATGGTGGTGACGCCGAGCCGCTTCAGATGCTCGATCATCGCCGGCGAGCACAGCCCGCCATAGGTGCCGCGCCAGCCCGGCGCGACGTCGTCGCGCTTTTGCGTCAGGCCCTTGACGTGGGCCTCGTAGATGATGGTGTCTTCCCAGGAAATGTTCGGCCGTATCTCGCGGCGGCCCCAGTTGAAGGTCTCGTCGACCACGACCGCCTTCGGCATACCACGGGCATTGTCGCGGCGGTCGAACGAAAGATCCTCGCGCGCGCTCCCCGTTCGATAGCCGAAATGCGCGTCGCTCCACACCAGCCGGCCAGCGATCCGCTTGGCATAGGGATCGAGCAGCAGCTTGTTGGCGTTGAAGCGGTGGCCGCGCTCGGGCGCATAGGGGCCATGGACGCGATAGCCATAGAGCTGTCCGGGCGAGACGTCGTTGAGATAGCCGTGCCAGACGTCCTCGTTGCGCTCGGGCAGTTCGATCCGCTCGAGTTCGCGCCGGCCCTGGCCGTCGAACAGGCAAAGCTCGACCTTCTCCGCATTGGCCGAGAACAGCGCAAAGTTGGTGCCCCGTCCGTCCCAGCTTGCTCCGAGGCGGGCGGGGCTTCCCGCGGACAATCGCATGCGTCAGCTTTCCGGTACGAGAAAGATCGCGGCCAGCGGCGGGATGGTCAGACTGAGCTCGGGGATGCTCCCTTCGAGGGTGTGGACTTCGCCGACATTGCCGACATTGCTGCCGCCATAATGGCCGGAATCGGAATTGAGCGCTTCCTTCCACTTGCCGGCGAACGGCACCCGGACGCGGTATTTGTGATAGACGTTCGGCGAGAAGTTCACGACCACGAGACAGCGCGCGTGCGCGTCGTAACCCTTGCGCAGCCAGGCAAAGATATTGTTGCCGGAATCATGGGTGATCACCCATTCAAACCCCGCCTGGTTGCAGTCCATCTCGTGCAGCGCCGGCACGGCGCGATAGAGATGGTTAAGATCGCGGATCAGGTTCTGGATGCCGGCGTGCCGGTGTTGCCCCAGCAGGTGCCAGTCCAGCGAATGATCGTGATTCCACTCGCGCTCCTGGCCGAATTCGCAGCCCATGAACAAGAGCTTCTTGCCGGGATGGCCGAACATGAAGCTGTAATAGGCGCGTAGGTTTGCAAACCGCTGCCACTCGTCACCCGGCATGCGGCCGAGGATCGAGCGTTTGCCGTGCACGACTTCGTCATGCGACAGCGGCAGAATGAAGTTTTCCGAAAATGCATAATGCAGGCCGAACAGGACGTCGCCGTGATGGTGATTCCGGTACACCGGGTCCTTGCCGATATATTTCAGCGTATCGTGCATCCAGCCCATGTTCCATTTGAAGCCGAAGCCGAGCCCGCCATATTCGACCGGCTGCGAGACCTGCGGCCATGCGGTGGATTCCTCCGCGGCCGTAGTGGCTTCCGGAAAATGCCCGAACAGTTCGATGTTGAAGCGGCGCAGGAACTCGATGGCTTCGAGGTTCTCCCGGCCGCCATGCCGGTTCGGAATCCACTCGCCGGCGGGCCGGCTGTAGTCGAGGTAGAGCATCGAGGCGACGGCATCGACGCGCAGGCCGTCGACGCCGTAGCGATCGAACCAGAACAGCGCGTTGGAGACCAGGAAGTTGACCACTTCGGTGCGGCCGTAATTGTAGATCAGCGTGCCCCAGTCGAGGTGGCGGCCCTGCAGGGGATTGGCGTGTTCGTAGAGCGCGGTGCCGTCGAAATAGCCGAGCCCATGCGGATCGTCGGGAAAATGTCCGGGTACCCAGTCGAGCCAGACGCCGATCCCCTCGCGATGGCAGGCATCGACGAGGGCGGAAAAGTCTTCCGGCGGGCCGAACCGGCTGGTCGGTGCGTACAGGCCGGTCGGCTGATAGCCCCATGATCCGTCGAACGGATGTTCGCTGACGGGCAGAAACTCGATATGGGTAAAGCCCATATCCTTCACATAGGCCGGAAGCTGTTCGGCAAGATCGCGATAGCTGAGCCATTCGTTGCCGTGCTTGCGACGCCAGGAGCCGAGATGCACTTCGTAAATCGAGATCGGCGCGCCCACCGCGTTGATGCCCGATGGCGCGGGTCGCGGATGCGGGATCCTGCTTTCGTCGACGACGATCGAGGCCGTTGAGGGCCGGATCTCCGCCGCAAACGCCACCGGATCGGATTTCAGCGGCAGATGCCGCCCGTCGGAGCCGGTGATGTCGAACTTGTAGCGGTCGCCGGCGTGGGCATGGGGCACGAACAATTCCCAATAGCCGACACCGCGCACCCGCATCGGATGCCGCCGCGCATTCCAGAAATTGAAATCGCCGACCACGCTGACGGCCTTGGCATTCGGCGCCAGCACCACGAACGCCACGCCATCGACGCCATCGAGCGTCATCGGATGCGCGCCGAGCTTGTCGTAGATCCGCCGGTGGGTACCTTCGCCCAGCAGATAGAGATCGAAGTCGCTGAGCACAGGCGGGAAGCGGTAGGGATCGTCGAGATCGACGACGTTCTCGCCGAAGCGGGCGCGGAGCTGATAACGTTTGGAGCCGTTCGGCAGCGCACCTGCAAACAGCCCGGCATCGTGAATCCGTTGAAGTGGCGCCGTCTCGCCATGCTCGCCGATCGCCTCCACATTGGAAGCTTCGGGGATGAACGCGCGCACCACGGTGTGGCCGTCTTCGCTGTGCAAGCCGAGATAACGAAATGGATCGGAATGCTTGCCTTCGATGATTGCATAGGCCTCGGCGGGTAGCTTGGTCATGAGGCCTCGAAGGTCGGTTGTGACAACATTCTGATGATCCCGGTCAGCGGCACGCGCAGCCATTCCGGCCGGAACGACAGTTCGTGTTCGATCTCGTTCAAGGCCTTCTCGAGCAGGAAGAAGGTCATCAAGCCGTCTGCCGACTTCGGATCGGCCGGCCACAGCCGTCGATCGGTCATGGCCTCGTGGTAGGCGGAAAGAAATGCGGCCGTCGCCCGGTCGCGCCACTCGCCAAGCGCCGCGCCGAGCTTGCCGTGCTCATCGTGGGCCACTTTGAGCGCGCGCTCAAGGGCTGCGGTTGCCGAATAATCGATCGATCGAACCATGCTGGCGACATCGCGCGCCGCGGGCGCCTTGCGCCGGCGCTCGGCGATACTGCGCCGCGGCGCGCCCTCGAAGTCGACGATGAAGATATCGTCCTTGACGATCAGCAACTGACTGAGATCGAGATCGCCATGGCAGCGGATGTTGGCGGCATCGGCCTCGCGCAGCAGCAGCGTTTCCAGCCAATCCGGCATGGCCGGCTGCAATGCCAGCAGCTGGTCTGCCAGCGGACGGTCGGCTTCTTTCAGCGTCTCCCGCCTCAGCCGGAGCGTATCGAAAACGCGCCCGGCGCAGAGCATCAAATCGTCGATCCAGCGCTGCACGTCGTCGCGGCCGGTCGGCTCCGGCGCGAATTCGGCAAGCTCGCTGTTGCCGGCAAGCGCAATGTGCAACTCGGCCACGCGCCGCCCGGCCTGCGACATGTAACGAAGATAGGGGATCTCTTCCTCGCGCTCGCCGGGGTGCATGCTCGCCGCCAGCAGGCGCTGCTCTTCGACGAAGCGATCGAGATAGCCCGCGCTCAGGGTCCAGAGGTCGCCCTGATTGGCGACGAAGGCGTGAACGACGCCGATCGCGCTTTTCTCGTTGCCCTCGACCAGTTCGGCGCTGCCGAGCAGCGCCGGTGTGTTGGGGAAGTTTGCGACGTCGGTCAGGAAGCGGCCCATCTCGATTTCGGGATTGGGGCCGGCCTGGAGCGTCCGGTAGATCTTGACGACATAGTCGTTGTCCACCAGGGCAGTGCTGCGAGGCTGCCCGGAATCGACGATGCGGATGTGCTCAGGCTGCCGGATCGGCTTGTCGCTGAAGCGGTTGGTTGGCCGGAATTCAAGCCGCAAGCCCTGTTCGCTCTCGTCCACCGTCAGCGATTGCTGCAGATTGCGCAACAGCAACGCGATGAAGATCTGGTCGGTGGCGACGTCAAGCAGGGTGCCTTCGCGGGCTCCTTGCCGAACGGCAGCCAGCGCCTGCGGATTGTAGCGCTCGCGGTCGAAGCGTACCCACTCGATCTGCATCGGCAGCACGTAGCGCGTGCTGACGCCACGTTGCGTCGTTTCGAAAAAGGCGAGCCACGGCCGGTTGTCGCCGATGTCGCAGAACGGAATGGCCGAAGTCAGGGTCGGACGGATCGACTTGGGCGATCTTTCCGGATACCAGCGGCTGCGCGCCAGATGTCCCGGAAGCACGTCGCGCTCGAACACGCCGCGCTCGCGCGCCAGCGACACCCAGGTCGCGTTCAGCGGCACGACCAGCGTTTCGAATTCGGGCACTGCGCGCTGCGGCACCGGCGCCGACTTGTCGCGCTCCTGCAGTTCGAACCAGTAGAAGCCGTAAGGCGCCAGCGTGATCATATAGGGCAGTTCGCCGATCGCCGGGAAACGGGTACGGCCGAGCATTTCCAGCGGAATTCGATCCTTGAAGGCGGAAAGATCGAGTTCGGTCGCCTGCGCGGATCGCGACAGATTGGCGACGCACAGGATGACTTCGCCCTGGTACTGGCGCACATAGCACAGCACCGAGCGGTTCTCCGGGCGGATGAACGTCATGGTGCCGCGGCCGAAGGCGAGCGTGGATTTGCGGACCGCGATCAGCCGCTTGGTGGCCGAGAGCAGCGAGGAGAGGCTGCGCGACTGCGCTTCGACATTGACGGACTCATAACCATAGACGGGGTCCATGATGGTCGGCGCGTAGAGCCGCGCCGGATCGGCGCGCGAGAACCCGCCATTGCGGTCTGGCGTCCACTGCATCGGCGTGCGGACGCCGTTGCGGTCGCCGAGATAGATATTGTCGCCCATGCCGATCTCGTCGCCGTAATAGATGATCGGCGTGCCCGGGAACGAAAGTAGGAGCGAGTTCATCAATTCGATCTTGCGCCGGTCATTGTCCATCAAGGGCGCCAGCCGGCGGCGGATGCCGACATTGATGCGGGCGCGCGGATCGTTGGCGTAGGTCGACCACAGATAGTCGCGCTCGACGTCGGTGACCATTTCCAGCGTCAGTTCGTCGTGGTTGCGCAAGAACAGCGCCCACTGGCAGTTGCCCGGGATATCCGGCGTCTGGCGCAGGATGTCGGTGATGGGGAAACGGTCTTCCTGCGCGATCGCCATGTAGATGCGCGGCATCAGCGGAAAATGATAGGCCATGTGGCATTCGTCGCCGCGGCCGAAATATTCCTGCACGTCTTCCGGCCATTGATTGGCCTCGGCCAGCAGCACCTTGCCTTTGGCATAATTGTCGAGTTCGCGGCGCAGCCCTCTGATGACGGCATGCGTCTCGGGCAGGTTCTCGTTGTTGGTGCCGTCGCGCTCGCAGAGATAGGGGATAGCGTCGAGGCGGAAACCGTCGACGCCGGTGTCGAGCCAGCGCTTCATCACCTGCACCAGCGCGCTCACCACGCGTGGATTGTCGAAATTGAGGTCCGGCTGGTGCGAGAAGAAGCGATGCCAGTAAAACTGGCCGGCTTCCGGATCCCAGGTCCAGTTCGATTTCTCGGTATCGGTGAAGATGATCCGCGTGCCCGGATATTTCTGGTCGGTATCGCTCCAGACATACCAGTTGCGGGCACTCGAATTCGGGTCCGAGCGGCGGGCGCGCTTGAACCAGTCGTGCTGGTCGGAAGTGTGGTTGATGACGAGCTCGGTGATGACCCGCAAGCCACGCTTCTTGGCTTCCTGGATGAAGCGACGGAAATCCTTCATGGTCCCGAAATCGGGATTGATGTCGCCGTAATCGGCGATGTCATAGCCGTCGTCGCGGCCGGGGGAGGGGTAGAACGGCAACAGCCACAGCGTGGTGACGCCGAGATCCTGCAGATATCCCAGTTTCTCGGTCAGTCCGGCAAAGTCGCCGATGCCGTCATTGTTGCTGTCGGCGAAGGCCTTGACGTGGAGCTGATAGATAATCGCATCCTTGTACCAGAGCTCGTCGGTGACGGCCTCAGTGGCTGGTCCCCCCTTTGCTTCGACCACAAGGCTGCCATCCGGATTCAGCGGATAGGTACCGTCGATAGAAAGGGAGACGCCGGCGTTGGAGCTCTCGGCGGTTTGCGCTTTTTTGTTCACGGTGATGCCATTGCCATGGAAATGACGTCCCCGTTTCGTTTGCAGAAAGGGAGACGTTTCGAACTGAGATAGAAAGCCGCTCGACTCGCTTTGGTTCCCTTGGAACCGTTGCTGGGCCCGAGCGTTAGACACCGTCTATCTCCTTCCCGTAATTGGACAATTTCGCGACATCCGTTTGATGTTTGCGTGCAAAGTACGTGCCGAATGGACCTTTTTGCTCAAGCCAAAGCCCAGGGAATCCAGACCGAGTTCCTGGACGGTCAGGGTCACCGCCGTGTGACGGATGCCGCCGCGCTCAAAATCATTCTGGATGCCTTGCCGCCGCAGGCCCCGGGACCGCTGGTCGGCCATCCAGTCGTGGTCCGCTCCGGCCGGCCGTCGCGAACCGAGCTCCCGGCTACAGCCAGGCTTCCGGTGGAGTGGAAAATCGTTGCGGATTCGGGGCTTATCGCCAAGGGCGAGAGCTCGGATCATGCCATCGACTGGCCCAAGGACCTGCCGCCTGGCGTCTACCGGCTTCAGGTGAGCGACGCCTCGGCCGCCGAGGACGTGCCGCTGATTTCGGCGCCGGAAAGGGCGTTTGGCGGCGAGTTCGACCGTTGCTGGCTGCTTGCAGTCCAGCTTTACGGCGTCCGCTCCGCGCGCAACTGGGGCATGGGCGACTTCACCGACCTCGCCAGCCTGATCGAACTCGCCGATCATCTCGGCGCCGACGGCATCGGCCTCAATCCGCTGCATGCCCTGTTCGACGATCGCCCGGGCGATTGCAGCCCCTATTCGCCGAACAGCCGGCTGTTTCTCAACGCGCTCTATATCGACGTCGAAAAGCTTCCCGAATTTCAGCCCGATTCTGAAATCCGCGAGGCTTTGGCGCCGTTGCGGGCCGGAGAGGTCGTCGATTACGTCGGCGTCGCCGCTCTGAAGTGGCGGGCGCTCCGCAGGGCCTTTGGCGCTTTCAAGGCCAACGCCAAGCCGGGCCGCCAACAGGATTTTGACAAATTTCGCGCCGAGCGCGGCGCCTTGCTGTCGCACTTTGCCTGCTTCGAGGTGCTCCGGCACAAATTCGGCAAGCCGTGGTGGGAATGGCCGGAAGAGTGGCGGCGGCCAGACGATGCCAAATGTGCCGCCCTGCGCCAGGGGGAGGGCGCCCGCGAGATCGAGTTCGTCGAATTCGTGCAATGGACCGCCGACCGGCAGTTGGGAGCAGCGGCCGATCTGGCGAAACAGCTCGGCATGAAGGTCGGGCTCTATCTCGACGTCGCGGTCGGCGTGCAGGCCGATGGGTTCGACGCCTGGAACGAGCAGGTCGCGATATCCCGCCATCTCGGCGTCGGCGCGCCGCCCGATCCGCTCAACACCGCCGGCCAGACCTGGGGCCTCGCCGGCTTCAATGCCGTCGGGCTCGAGCTTGAGTCCTTTGCGCCATACCGCGACATGCTGCGCGCCGCGATGCGCCACGCCGGCGCCATCCGTCTCGACCATGTGCTCGGCCTGAAGCGGCTCTATCTGGTGCCGCAAGGCTTCAGCGCACGCGACGGCGTCTACGTCCAGATGCCGTTCGAGGCGCTGCTGGCAGTGACTGCGCAGGAAAGCGTTGCGAACCGCTGCGTCGTGATTGGCGAAGACCTCGGCACCGTGCCGGAAGGCTTTCGCGACCAGATCGCCGATTGGGGCATCTGGTCGTATCTCGTGATGATGTTCGAGCGCGACGACGGCGGCTCGTTCCGCCATATCGACCATTACTTGACCAATGCGCTCGTCACCTTCAACACCCACGATCTCTCGACCTATGCCGGCTGGCGCTCGTTCGGCGATCTCAAGCTGAAGCGCTCGCTCGGGATCGATCCCGGCGAGACCGACGATGCGCGCTGGCGTGCGCTGGCGATGCTGGACGACGTGCTGGGTCATCATACCATCGACCGCAACGATCTCTATTCGGTGGCGAATTTTCTGGCGCGCACCAGATCGCGGCTGCTCGCGATCTCGCTGGAGGACCTGCTCGGGGTGGTGGATCAACCCAACATTCCCGGCACCGTCGACGAGCATCCGAACTGGCGGCGCCGGCTTCCGGTGCCGATCGAGGAAACGACATCCTCGGTCGACGTCGCCGCACTCAAGGCGGCAACCCATGAGCGGTCGCGCGCTGCAATCTGATCAGACGGTGAAGCATCTTGCCATGCCGTATCGAAGACTATGGGCTGATCGGTGACTGCGAAACCGCGGCGCTGGTGGGCCGGGACGGATCGATCGACTGGCTGTGCTGGCCGGCCTTCGATTCCGATGCCTGCTTTGCCGCACTTCTCGGCACCGAGAAGCACGGCCGCTGGCTGATCGCACCGGTGGAGGAAGTTACCGGCACCTCGCGCCGCTATTGGGATGACACCCTGATCCTTCAAACCCGGTTCGAGACGGCTGACGGCGCGGTTGACCTGATCGATTTCATGCCGCCGCGCGGCAACGCCTCCGACGTGGTGCGGCTGGTGCGCGGCGTTCGCGGCCGGGTCAGGATGCACATGCAACTGGTGATCCGCTTCGGCTTCGGCACCGATATCCCCTGGGTCAAGAAAAGCGAAGACGGTTCGGCGCTGCTCGCGATCTGCGGGCAGGACATGACGGTGTTGCGGACGCCGGTCGAGACCCGCGGCGAGGACCTGACGACGGTCGCCGATTTCGAGGTCGGCGAGGGCGACACCGTTCCCTTCGTGCTCACCTATGGCCCTTCGCATCTGCCGGTGCCCAAGCCGATCGATCCTGCCTATGCGTTGAAGGACTCCGAAGCGTTCTGGACCGAATGGTGTAGCCGTTGCACCTACCAGGGCGAGTACCGCGACCTCGTGATGCGCTCGCTGATCACGCTGAAGGCGCAGACCTACGCCCCGACCGGCGGCATCGTCGCCGCGCCAACGACCTCGCTGCCGGAAAAGCTCGGTGGCGCCAGAAACTGGGACTATCGCTTCTGCTGGTTGCGCGACGCCACCTTTACGCTGCTGGCGCTGATGAATTCGGGCTACACGGAGGAAGCGTCGGCATGGCACCACTGGCTGTTACGGGCGGCGGCGGGTTCTCCCGCCAACATGCAGATCATGTACGGCATCATGGGCCAGCGCCGCCTCCTGGAATGGGAGGCCACATGGCTGCCTGGCTACGAAGGTGCAAAGCCAGTGCGGGTCGGCAATGCCGCCCACGCGCAACTGCAGCTCGACGTCTACGGTGAGTTGATCGACGCCTTTCACCAGTGGCGCGTGGCAAAACTCGAAATGGATGAAACCAGTTGGGCGATGGAATGCGCCGTGCTGCAGCACCTCGCCGGGCGATGGGACCAGCCGGATCACGGCATCTGGGAGCGCCGCGGCGCAGGCAGGCATTATGTCTCTTCGAAGGTGATGACGTGGGTCGCGTTCGACCGCGGCATCAAGAGCGCCGAGATGTTCGGCTTCAAGGCGCCGCTCGAGAAGTGGCGTGTGCTGCGCGACGCCATTCATCTCGACGTCTGCGCAAGAGGATTTGATCCCGAACTGAATTCCTTTGTCGAGTCCTACGGCTCGAAGATGCTCGACGCCAGCATCCTGCTGCTGCCGTCGGTCGGATTCCTGCCGCCGGAAGATCCGCGCGTCCGCGGCACGCTGGTCGCGGTCGAACGGCATCTGATGCGCGACGGTTTTGTGCTGCGGCACGATCCCCGCGAAGTGGAGCAGCAACCGGCCGAAGGCGCGTTCCTCGCCTGCACGCTATGGCTGGCGGACGCCTATGTGCTGGCGGGCGAGTTTGCTCATGCGCAGGACCTGTTTACCCGCGTGGTTGCGGTCGCCAACGATCTCGGCCTCCTGGCCGAGGAATACGATACGGCGGCCGGCCGCCAGACCGGCAATTTCCCGCAGGCGCTGACACACATCGCACTGATCAACACCGCGCACAATTTGAGTGCAACGAAGCAATCGACCGAGAAGCCGGCGAAGCAGCGATCGAAATAGCGGCCGCCGTCTTGCAGTTCGTAGGGTGGGCAAAGGAGCGACAGCGACGTGCCCACCATTTCACGCTCGCTCGTGATGGTGGGCACGCTACGCTTTGCCCACCCACCGACCTCCCGATGAAAATGCTTCGCCTATCCGAGCTGCAGCACCGTCTCGATCGCAGCGGCAAATCCGTCGCGCTCGTTGCTGCCGGTCACATGCGTCGCGTGCTGCTTGATGCCGTCGGCCGCATTGCCCATCGCAAATGAAATGCCGCTTCTGGCAAACATCGGAAGATCATTCTCCATGTCGCCGATGGTCGCGACCGCCGTGGCCGGAATGCCGAGCCGCCTGGTCATCGCATCCACGAAGGTGCCCTTGTCGTGACCGGGCGGCGTGACGTCGAGATAATAGGTCTGCGAGCGGACTGCGGTCGCCTCGGCGCCGACGGCTTCCCGCATCGCCGCCTCGCAACGCTTAAGCAGCGCCGCGTCCGAACTGGCGCCGACGATCTTGCAGGCTTCTCCGAGATGGGGCGTGAAATCCGGGATGATGGTCGGATCAGCCTTGATCGCGCGTTTCTCGTGGGAGACGTATTCGCCGTCGGGATTGCGGGTGTACCAGCGGTCGTTGCTGAACAACCAGATATCGACGCCGAACGCGTTGAGCACGTCGAGGCTGCGCTGCGCTATTGCAGGCGGAATCAAATGCTGCTCGATCGGCCTGAGCTTGTCGTCAACGATCGAGCTGCCGTTGAAGGCGCCGACGGGAAGCGTGATCGAAAGCGGCTCGATCAGAAAGCCCATGCCGATGGTCGGCCGGCTGGAGACGATGGTGAAGCCGATGCCGGCCGCATGCAGCCTGCGCACGGCGGCCTTTGCGCCATCAGTCAGAACTTTGTCCTTCGTCAACAGGGTGCCGTCGACGTCGGAAACTACAAGCGCGATACGGGTCATTGGGGAACCAGGTTCAATTGACTGACGATGTCATCCACGATTTTTTCGACCGGCGCATCGATCGATACCGTGATCGGCCGCTCGTTGGTGCCCGGCCGCTCCAGTGTCTTGAACTGGCTGGCGAGCAGGCCCGGCGGCATGAAGTGCCCCTTGCGGGCGGCAAGCCGGGCCGCGATCAGATCCTGCGCTCCATCGAGAAATACGATGCGGACATCGTCGCGGCCGTGCACGAGAACGTCGCGATAGGCACGCTTCAGCGCCGAGCATGCGATGACGGCGCGCTCACCGGCAGCGGAGAGGCGGTCGATCTCGTCGGCAATCGCCTGCAGCCACGGCCAGCGGTCCTCGTCCGTCAGCGGATGGCCGGCGCTCATCTTCGCGACGTTGCTTGCCGGGTGAAACCTGTCGCCGTCCTCGTAGCGCCAGCCGAGTCGTCTGGCGAGATGATCGGCGATGGTGCTCTTGCCCGAGCCGGAAACGCCCATCACTACCAGCGCACAAGGAGTCTTACTGCCCACCAAAATTCTCCGGAATCGCTGCCCGGTCCACCAGCCAGACCGTCTCGCCGGTGGATCGCGCGCGGTTGGCGGGCAGGTTCTCGCCTGCGAAGAGGCGCGTCAAGATCGCGCGCTTGTCGCGGCCGGAAACCTCGAACAGCATTTCGTGGCAGGAGGCGAGGGCGGGCAGCGTGAGGGTAACCCGCGGGACGAACGGCTCGACATTCGCCCGGGGAACGCCGACGACCCAGCGCGAAGTTTCGTCGAGCGCGAGGTCGCCGGGAAACAGCGACGCGGTATGGCCGTCGGGGCCGACGCCCATCAGCACGAGGTCGAACAGGGGGCGGGCGTCATCCAGCGTGTCTGCGCCATAGAACGACTGTAGTTCCTGTTCGTAAAGCGCTGCCCCCCGGTCGGGATCGGCCGGATCGGCCGTCGCGGTCGGAATCGGATGGATATTTGCCGCCGGCGCGCAGCTATCCAGAAAACTCTCTCGCGCCATGCCCATGTTGTTGAGCGGGTCATCAGCCGGCACGAAGCGTTCGTCGCCGATGAACCAATGCACACGCTGCCACGGGATCCGGCTTCGATAGGCGTCGGTCGCAAGCAACTGATAGAGCTGCTTCGGGCTCGATCCGCCGGTCAGGCAGATCGCCACGCGGCCGCTGTTGGCGGCGGTCCTGGCCAGCAAATGTTCGGCGGCGGTCGCCGCCATCGCCGCTGGATCGGCGACCGTGATCACGTGGCGGTTGTCGTTCGCTACCATCGCTCAGCCGAGTTTCCGCCAGCTACGGCCGTCGCGTTCAAGCAAATCGTTGGCTTCCTCCGGTCCTTCGCTGCCCGGTTCGTAAACCTTCAACCCCTTGCCGCCTGCCTTCTTCCACGCATCGAGGAACGGCTGCACCGCCTGCCAGCCGGCCTCGACGCTGTCGGCGCGCTGAAACAGGATGTTGTCGCCGATCATGCAGTCGTAGATCAGCGTCTCGTAGCCAGTAGAAGGTTCGGCCTTGAAGTAGTCCTTGTAACGGAACTTCATCTCGACGCCGTCGATGTTGATGTTCGGTCCCGGCACCTTGGTGTTGAACTGCAGCGCGATGCCTTCGGTCGGCTCGGTCGAGATGATGAGGTAGTTCTGCGACAGCCGGTCCACCGGCGTGTCGCGGAACATCGCGAACGGCGCCTGCTTGAACTTGATGGCGATTTCGGTGCGCTTGACGCCGAGCGCCTTGCCAGTGCGCAGGTAAAAAGGCACGCCGGCCCAGCGCCAGTTGTCGATGGTCAGCTTCAGCGCGGCATAGGTCTCGGTGGTGCTGCCCGGCGCGACGTCGGGGGTCTTGCGATAGTCGTCGATTTCAACATCGCCAATCTTGCCGCCCCGATATTGGCCGCGCACGGAATTTTGCAGCGCCTCTTGCTCGCTCTGGGTCTGGATCGCGGAAAGCACTTCGGCCTTTTCGGAGCGAACCGAATGCGCGTCGAATTTCACCGGCGGCTCCATCGTGACCAGCGACAGCAGCTGGAACAGATGGTTCGGCACCATGTCGCGCAACGCGCCGGTCGCGTCGTAAAAGCTGCCGCGATGCCCGACGCCGAGTTTTTCATCGACGGTGATCTGGATGTGGTCGATATGGTTGCGGTTCCAGATCGGCTCGAACATGCCATTGGCGAAGCGCAACACCAGGATGTTCTGCACCGTCTCCTTGCCGAGGTAATGATCGATCCGATAGATCTGGTGCTCTTCAACCAGTTTGAGCAATTCACTGTTGAGCGCCTTTGCCGAAGCGAGGTCGGTCCCGAACGGCTTTTCCACCACCAGCCGCCGCCATGCGCCGTTCTCCGCCAGCATGCCGGTGCGGCCGAGTTCACGGCTGATCGGCAGGAATGCGTTAGGCGGCGTCGCCAGATAGAACAGGCGATTGCCGCCGGTGTCTCGCGCGGCTTCGAGTTGGTCGAGCTGTTTGCTCATGGCGTCGAACGATTCAGGCTCCTTCGGATCGGCCTCGACGCAGGTCACGCATGCCAGGAGGCGCTGGGCAATTGCATCGTCCACGGCACGGGTCGCGAACTGGCGCAGGCCTTTCATCAGGCTGTCGCGCAGTTTGTCGCTCGTCATGCCCTTGCGGGCGACGCCGACCAGGCAGAACCTGTCCGGCAACAGATCGCTGGCGGCAAGGTTATAGAGCGCGGGAACGACCAGCCGGTGCGCGAGGTCGCCGGTCACGCCGAAAATGACGAAGGAGCAGGGATCGGGTTTCTTCTGCGCTATCTGACCGACCGCCATGACAGCTCAGGCCTTCGTGTCAGTTTTTTTCGGCGGCTCCTTGTGGCCGCCGAAACCAGCGCGCATCGCGGACAGGATCTTTTCCGCAAAGGTGTGATCCTTGCGCGAACGGAAGCGCGCATAGAGCGCCGCTGTCAGCACTTCCGCGGGCACGGCTTCGTCGATCGCGGCGTTGACGGTCCAGCGACCCTCACCGGAATCCTCCACAAAGCCGGAGTAATTATCCAGCGTCTGGTTTTCCGCGAGCGCCGATGCGGTGAGGTCGAGCAGCCAGGACGGGATCACGCTGCCGCGTCGCCACACCTCTGCGATATCGGCGATGTTCATGTCGAAGCGGTGTTCCGGCGGCAGCGCTTCGATATTGGCGTTCTTGAGAATGTCAAAACCTTCGGCATAGGCCTGCATCAGGCCGTATTCGATGCCGTTATGGATCATCTTGACGAAATGTCCGGCGCCGGACGGGCCGGCGTGAATGTAGCCCTGCTCGATGCGCGGGTCGCGGCCCTCGCGCCCTGGTGTGCGCGGGATATCGCCAACACCCGGCGCCAGTGTCTTGAAGATCGGATCGAGCCGGTCAACCACCGCCTTGTCGCCGCCGATCATCATGCAATAGCCGCGCTCGATACCCCAGACGCCGCCGCTGGTGCCGACGTCGAGATAATGCAGGCCCCTTGCTTTCAGCGCCGCGCCGCGGCGAACGTCGTCCTGCCAGAACGTGTTGCCGCCATCGATGATGGCGTCGCCAGGCTGCATCAGCTTTGCCAATGCCTCGATGGTCGCCTCGGTGATCTTGCCTGCCGGCAGCATCACCCAGGCGGTTCGCGGCTTCTCGAGCTTGGCCACGAAATCTTCCAGCGTATCAGCGCCGACGGCGCCTTCCGTGGCAAGCGCAGCGACCGCCTTCGCATCCTTGTCGTAGACCACGGCGGTGTGGCCGTTCTTCATCAGCCGGCGGACGATGTTGCCGCCCATCCGGCCGAGCCCGATCATGCCGAGTTGCATCTTCTGACTTTCCTAGCTGAGCGCTTCCGCAATCGCGGCATCGAGTGCAGACAATCCAGATCCGATGTCGCCCTTGAGATGGACGCGCAGCGCGCGCCGCCCACGTTCGGTGAGCACGTCGAAATCACCGCGCGCCTGCGCTGCCTTGACGATGCCGAAACTCGCCTTCTGTCCGGGCACCGGCAAATCCTCGGCATCGTCGGCCGTGATCTGCAGGAACACTCCGCTGTCGGGGCCGCCCTTGTAGGCCTGGCCGGTGGAGTGCAGGAAGCGCGGGCCGAATTCGGCGCAGGTTGCAACGTGATGCCTGTCGCGCACCGCGAGCCGCATCTTCTGCAGCGAGCCGATGGTGCCGGGGTCTCGCGCGATATAGGCGAGCAGGGCGACATAGTCGCCGCTCTCCGAACGTGAGAGATGTGCCTTGATCCACGAACCGAGCGTGCCGTCGGCGCCGGCCTTGCGCAGCTCGACGGCGTTGTGCGCGTCGGTGTAGAGATCGGCCTCGTCGGTCGAAATGATAGGCTTCTCCGCCGGCAGCGAGCCGGTCTTTTCGAACGCAGCCGTCAGTTCGCGGGTCTTGATCTTGGCTGCTTCCACATCAGGCTGGTTGAACGGATTGATCCCGAGGATCGCGCCCGCCACGGCGGTCGCCATCTCAAACCGGAAAAACTCCTGGCCGATGTGGTCGATCGACTTCATGACGATGCGGGCCACGGGATGCCCGGCCGCTTCCAGCGCCTTGAGCCGGTCGTCATGCGAGGCGTCGTCTTCACCTTCGGTGCGGATATCGATGAAGAAGCGGTCGTTGCCGTAAAGCGCGGGATCGCCGAGCGGTTCGCCGTCGATCGGGATCAGGCCCTTGCCGTCCTTGCCGGTGGATTCGGCAATCAGTTGCTCGGCCCAGGCGCCAAAATCGGCGACTTTCTCCGACGAAGTGATCGTCACCTTGTCGCGGCCTTCAAGGCCGGCAAGCCCCATCGCCAGCCCGAGCTGCACGCCGGGGTTTTCGTGCGGCGGCACGTCGGCGCCGCAGGAGCGCACCATTGCGAGCGCGTGCGTGATCAGGCTGCGAACGTCGATGCCGGCAGCCGCCGCTGGCACCAGCCCGAACGGCGACAGCACGGAGTAGCGTCCGCCGATCGCGGGATCGCCGTGGAAGATGCGGGCAAAGCCCTGTTTGATCGCGACCTTCTCCAGCGACGAGCCGGGATCTGTGACGGCGATGAAGCGGTGGCCGGCCTTGTCCTTGCCGATGGTCTTGGAGACACGATCGAAGAAATAATCCTTCATCACGTTCGGCTCGGTGGTGCCGCCCGATTTGCTGGAGACAATGAACAGCGTGTGGGCGAGATCGACGGTATCCTCCATCGCGCGCACCTGCGCAGGGTCGGTGGAGTCGAGCACATGCAGCTTCGGGAAACCGGATTTTTTGGCGAAAGTTTCCGCCAGCACTTCCGGCCCGAGGCTCGATCCGCCCATGCCGAGCACGACCGCATCGCTGAAATTCTGTCCCTTCACGCGGCGGGCAAAATCCTCGTAATCGGCGACGTCGGCGGCCGCGGGGCTGTTCAGCCAGCCCAGCCATTTGTTCTCGTCGTCATCGGTCCAGACCGATTGGTCCTTCTGCCACAGGCGGCGGATTGTAGCCGACGCGCGCCAGTCCTCGGTGCTCTTCTCCACGGCCTTCTTGATGCCGTCGCCAAGCGCGAGTTGCTGCCGATCGATGCCGCCTGCGAGCGATGTCGCACGCTTCTGCGCGACCGCGCCATAGAGCTTGTCGGCGGCATCGGCGAACAGCTTCACGCCGTCCCTGACCAGTTCTTTTGTGATGGCGTCGAGCGAGATGCCGGACTTTTCAAGCTCTTCCAGCACGCGCCTTGCGTCCTCGATATTCTCCTCGAGGCTGTCCCTCAGCTTGCCATGATCGCGGAACGCATCGAGCGTTGCCGGCGGCACGGTATTGACGGTGTTGGCGCCGATCAGTTCCTCGACATACAGCACGTCGCTGTAGTCCTTGTTCTTGGTGCCGGTGGACGCCCATAGCAAACGCTGCGGCTTTGCGCCCTTGGCCGCGAGCTTCTCCCAACGGGGTCCTGCGAACAGCCGCTTGTAGTCCTGATAGGCAAGCTTGGCGTTGGCGATGGCGACCTTGCCCTTCAGTGCACTCAGCCGCTCCTTCTCGCTGGGGTCATTGGCTTTTGCGATCTTGTCGTCGAGCTGCTTGTCGACCGCGGTATCGATACGGCTGACGAAGAAAGACGCGACACTGGCGACGGGCGCGGGATCGCCGCCATTGGCGACGTGCTTTTCCAGGCCGGCGATATAGGCCTCCGCCACTTCGCGATAGACGTCTTGCGAGAACAGCAGCGTGATGTTGATGCTGATGCCTTCGCCGATCAGATGTTCGATCGCGGGCAGGCCCTCCGGCGTGGCCGGCACCTTCACCATCAAGTTCTGCCGCTTGACGTCCTTCCAGAGCCGTTCGGCTTCCGCGATGGTCCCCTTGGTATCCATCGCCAGATAGGGCGAGACCTCGAGGCTGACGAAACCGTCATTGCCGTTCAAGCGGTCGTAAACCGGGCGCAGCACGTCAGCGGCACTCTGGATGTCCTCGACGGCGAGCGCCTCGAACAGGTCGGCGACGGGGCGGTCGCCCGCCTTCAGGGCGTGGCCGATTGCGCCGTCATATTCGTCCGAACTGCCGATCGCCTTTTCGAAGATCGAGGGGTTCGACGTCACGCCCTTGACACCGTCGGTATCGATCAGCGCCTTGAGGTCGCCCTTGGCGACGAAGCCGCGGGCGAGGAAGTCCAGCCAGATCGCCTGGCCATGGTTTTCGAGTGCTTTGACGGGATTCATGATGCCTGTTCTGTTCGGTCGGCTTTTTGGGTTTCCGGCAGCTTTCGGGGGCAGGGCCGGAAAGTCAACATTTGGTTGGGTGTGGCGCCGGATGGAATGGGGCGGTCCAGTACGATAACGCCATTGGCAGCGGTTCGATCCCGAAAATGGCTGTTCTCACAGCCCTCGATCCCAGCGGGGTCGGTCGAACCGGCTTCCGGAATTATGACACCAACGGGCACAAGCACGAAGTCGTGAAGGTGGCCGTCATGCGCTGTCGTTTTTCGCTGCCCGCCTGCCTCACGCTGTTGTGTAGCTTGCTGGCGCTTGGCCTGACCACGGCGGAAGCGGCCGGCATCGGCGTGCATATGAGGATTGATGCGCAAAACATTCCGCGGGCGATCGCAGGGGGACTCAACCCGCATGTCAGCGTGGGAGCGGGCGCGCAGGCGCCATAGCGACTGAGTCCGAGCACCCGAAGTATTCAGCCGGGCGGAGCGGGCGAAACTACGGCGACCAAATCGCTCAAATGAGCGATTGATGTGAAAGGTTCACGTCAAGCGGGAAGATCTGAAGGCCCAAGACCTCACGGTCTCACCGAAATCGCGCCCCACAGCATATTGCGTCGATGCATGAAATCTTTCCAGCCAAAGTAGTGTAGGTCACAGACCTAAGTAGTGAGGCGTACCAACCTATGTAGTATGGCTCATTTGTGCCGGAGTGCCGCAAGCTCCTTGCGATCCGTCACCAACTCGGAGCATTCGTGCAGATCGGAACGATCGACGCGGAAGATCTTGTCGTCGGCGCCGGCAACCAAATCATTGCTGGCGTCGTCGTCGGGCTTGTTACGCTCCCAGACGCGGAACGAATAATTGACGGTCTTGTCTTCCGGCGCGTCCTCTGCCGTCACCAGCAGCTTCATCGCGCTGACTTTCTGCTTCGGATGCTGCGCCAGATGGCTGGCGTCATAACGACGCACGAAGCAGGCATAGGTCTTCCGGCTGAGAGGGCCGCCGAACATTTGGGCATCGAACGTGGTGGCTCTGGCTTTGTCGACGCCTTCCTGGGCGTGGCAGGCATGGGCTCCGATGACGGAGGCAATTGCGGCGCCGATGCAGGCGTATTTCATGGCAGACTCGGGTTAAACGCGCGGCATGTTACTTTAGTTGCAGTTGGCGTCAGGTGCGTTCAACACCCAGTCCGCGATGAACGCGTGTTAATCTTGGCCTTATTTGCCGCTGCCCGGCCGTCCGAAGGTCACAAAAGGCCCCCGTTACCGCGCGTTCGAGCCGTTCAGAACCCCGAATTGCTCCGTTTGGCTGTTTCGGGTTTGCCAGGTGGATGCAGATTCGAGCCGCGCAGCCGCTCAGATTCCTTAAAAAATCCCTTACAGCGTGCTCAGTACTTACCCGGTAAAAAATGTTGCAGCACGGCTACAACGCGAGCGAAATGGCACCGTATCTTTACGAGGAGGAGGCCGTTAGCACGACTATTGCATTGCATTGTGAAGTCGCTCGCGTGTCCAATCGGTGCATGTGCTGATGGTGATTCGCGAACGGAAGCTGTGACGCTCCGACACTGGAACCCGAGTGGTGCGTCCGGCATTTACAGGTGACCATGGAGAGACGGATCATGTACAACGATTCTCTGTTCAATGCTTTCGCCCGGTCCTTCGAAGCTAGAAGCCAGACCGACATGTCGATGGCGGAATATCTGGAGTCGTGTCGAAGCGATCCGATGCGATATGCCAATGCAACCGAACGATTGCTAGCTGCGATCGGCGAGCCTCAGATGATTGACACGGCCAAGGATCCTCGCCTTGGCCGTATCTTTTTGAATCGCACGATGCGACTCTATCCGGCCTTCGCCGGTTTCTACGGCATGGAAGAAACGATCGAGCGTATCGTAGGCTTCTTCCGCCACGCGGCGCAGGGTCTCGAAGAGCGCAAGCAGATACTCTATCTGCTCGGGCCTGTCGGTGGCGGAAAATCCTCGCTCGCCGAACGCCTCAAGTCGTTGATGGAAGTCCACCCCATTTACGTGTTGAAGGCCGGCGACGAACTCAGTCCCGTGTTCGAAAGTCCGCTCAGCCTGTTCGATCCGGACGCGCTGGGACCGATGCTCGAGGAGAAGTACGGCATTCCGCGCCGCCGCCTCAGCGGACTGATGAGCCCGTGGTGCTATAAGCGCCTCGAATCCTTCGGTGGCGACATTTCGCAGTTCCGCGTCGCCAAGATCCAGCCGTCGCGGCTGCGCCAGATCGCGATTGCAAAGACCGAGCCCGGCGACGAAAACAACCAGGACATCTCGTCACTGGTCGGCAAGGTCGACATCCGCAAGCTGGAGACCTTCGCCCAGAACGATCCCGACGCTTACAGCTATTCGGGCGGCCTCAATCGCGCCAACCAGGGCATCCTCGAATTCGTCGAGATGTTCAAGGCGCCGATCAAGATGCTGCATCCGCTGCTGACGGCGACGCAGGAGGGCAACTATATCGGGACCGAGAACATCGGCGCGATCCCGTTCACCGGCGTCATTCTCGCCCATTCCAACGAGGCCGAATGGCAAAGCTTCAAGACCAACAAGAACAACGAGGCATTCATCGATCGTATCTGCGTCATCAAGGTGCCGTATAGCCTGCGCGTTACCGAGGAGCAGAAGATCTACGAGAAGCTGATCCAGGGCTCCGAACTCGCCACCGCGCCGTGCGCGCCGGCCACGCTGGAAACGCTGGCGCGCTTCTCGGTGATGTCGCGGTTGCGCAAGCACGAGAATTCGACCGTGTTTGCCAAGATGCGGATCTATGACGGTGACAGCCTGAAGGAATCCGATCCGAAGGCGCGCAGCGTTCAGGAATACAGGGATGCTGCCGGCGTCGATGAAGGCATGGACGGCGTTTCGACCCGCTTCGCCTTCAAGGTTCTCGCCGCGACTTTCAACCACGACACCAACGAGGTCGGTGCCGACGCGGTCCATTTGATGTACACGCTGGAGCAGTCGATCCGGCGCGAGCAGCTTCCCGACGAGGTCGAGAAGCGTTACCTCGAGTTCATCAAGGCTGAACTCGCGCCGCGCTATGCCGAATTCATCGGGCATGAGATCCAGAAGGCCTATCTGGAATCCTATTCGGACTACGGCCAAAATCTGTTCGATCGCTATGTCGATTATGCCGATGCCTGGATCGAGGATCAGGATTTCAAGGATCCCGACACCGGACAATTGCTCGATCGTGAACTGCTCAATCAGGAGTTGACCAAGATCGAGAAGCCGGCCGGCATCGCCAATCCGAAGGACTTCCGCAACGAGGTCGTCAAGTTCTCGCTGCGGTCGCGGGCCCAGAACAGCGGCAAGAATCCGTCATGGACCAGCTACGAGAAGATTCGCGAAGTGATCGAAAAGCGGATATTCTCCCAGGTCGAGGATCTGCTTCCCGTCATTTCGTTCGGTTCGAAGAAGGACGGCGAGACCGAGAAGAAGCATGGCGAGTTTGTCGCGCGCATGGTCGAACGCGGCTACACCGAGCGGCAAGTCCGCCGGCTGGTCGAGTGGTACATGCGCGTAAAACAGGCTGGCTGAGGCGGATGAAAACGTGGCCATTCACATCGTCGACCGGCGCCTGAATCCGGGTAGCAAGAGTCTGGAGAATCGCCAGCGCTTTCTGCGCCGGGCCAAGGCGCTGGTTCAAGGGGCCGTAAAGAAGTCATCGCAGGACCGGGACATCAAGGATGTCCTGGAAGGCGGCGAGGTCAGCGTGCCGATCGATGGCATGGACGAGCCGCGCTTTCGCCGCGAGGGCGGCACGCGCGACATGGTGCTGCCTGGAAACAAGAAGTTCATCGAGGGCGATATTCTTCCGCGGCCGAACCCGAGCGGTGGCAAGGGGAGGGGTGCGGGCGAGGGCGACAGTGAAGATACGTTCCGCTTCGTTCTCAGCCGCGACGAGTTTGTCGACCTGTTCCTGGACGACCTGGAATTGCCCGATCTCGCCAAGCGAAAGCTGGCCGAGGTGGAAAGCCAGGGCATTCGCCGGGCGGGTTACACAACCTCCGGCTCGCCCGCCAATATTTCGGTGAGCCGAACGGTAAGTCGCGCCCTGGCGCGGCGCGTGGCGCTGCGGCGGCCGAGGCCGGAGGTGCTGGCGGCGCTCGAGGCGGAGCTTGAGGATTGCCGCGACGAGGCGCGCCGCGCCGAACTCATGGCCGAGATCGAAGCCCTGAAGGCAAAGATACGCCGCATCCCGTTCATCGATCCGATCGACATCCGCTACCGGCGTTTCGAGACGGTGCCGAAGCCCGTGGCGCAGGCTGTCATGTTTTGCCTGATGGACGTCTCCGGCTCGATGACCGAGCATATGAAGGATCTCGCCAAGCGCTTCTATATGCTGCTCTACGTGTTCCTGAAGCGGCGCTATCGCCACGTCGAGATCGTTTTTATCCGGCACACCGACCGGGCCGAAGAGGTCGACGAACAGACGTTCTTTTACGGGCCGGCTTCCGGCGGCACGCTGGTATCGAGCGCGTTGCAGGCAATGCACGACATCGTGCGGTCGCGGTTCCGGCCGGACGACTGGAACATCTATGCTGCGCAGGCTTCCGACGGCGACAATTCCTACGCGGACGGCGAGGTCACGAGCCGGCTCCTGACCGACATGATCCTGCCGGTCACCCAGTTCTTTGCCTATCTGGAAGTCGGCCAGGAGAATGGCCTTAGCTACGAAATGCCCAATTCGTCGCTCTGGACCCTGTACGAGGGCCTGCGCGCGAGCGGCGCGCCGCTGTCGATGCGCAAGGTCAACGAGCGCAGCGAGATTTTCCCGGTATTCCACGATCTCTTCCAGCGCCGTAGCCAGCAGGAAAGGACCGGGTCATGACCGCGACCGACCAGTTGCTGTTTGAGGGGGCCGACTGGGACTTCCGGACGCTGCAGCGGATCTGCGACGCCTGCGAGCACGTTGCGCGAGACGAGTTGGGGCTCGACGTCTATCCCAACCAGATCGAGGTCATTACCGCCGAGCAGATGCTGGACGCGTATTCATCGGTTGGCATGCCGCTGTTCTACAAGCATTGGTCGTTCGGCAAGCACTTCGCCTTTCAGGAGGCGTCCTACCGCAAGGGGCTGATGGGGCTGGCCTACGAGATCGTCATCAACTCGTCGCCGTGCATTTCCTACCTGATGGAAGAAAATACCGCGACGATGCAGACGCTCGTGATCGCGCATGCTGCCTTCGGCCACAACCATTTCTTCAAGAACAACTACCTGTTCAAGCAATGGACCGATGCCGACGGCATTCTGGACTATCTCGAATTCGCCAAGCGCTATGTGGCGCATTGCGAGGAACGCCACGGCCGGCTGGCGGTCGAGCACACGCTTGATGCCGCGCACGCCCTGATGTCGCACGGCATCGATCGCTATCCCGGCAAGAAGAGTCTCGATCTTCGCGCCGAGGAAAAGCGGGCGGGCAGGCGCCGTGCGCACGAGGAGAGCGCATTCAACGATTTGTGGCGCACCGTCCCGGCCGGCAAAGTGAAGAGCGGCGCGATACTGGACGTCGAGCGCCGCCGCCAGATGCTCGGTCTGCCGCAGGAAAACCTGCTGTATTTTCTCGAGAAGACGGCGCCGCGCCTGCGTCCCTGGCAGCGCGAATTGCTGCGGATCGTGCGGCACATCGCGCAGTATTTCTATCCGCAGAGCCAGACCAAGGTGATGAACGAGGGCACGGCGACCTACGTTCACTATCGCATCATGAGCCGGCTGCATCAGCAGGGACGGCTTACGGACGGCAATTTCCTCGAATTCCTGCAGTCGCACACCAACGTGGTGTTCCAGCCCGAATTCGACGACCCGCGCTATTCCGGCTTCAATCCGTATGCGCTGGGATTTGCGATGATGCAGGACATCGAGCGCATCGTCACCAATCCCGAAGCCGAGGATCGCGAGTGGTTCCCGGATATCGCCGGGACGGGCGATACCATGGGCGTGTTGCGCGACATCTGGGCCAATTATCGCGATGAGAGCTTCATCAGCCAGTTCATGAGCCCGCGGCTGATGCGGCACTTCCGGATGTTCCATCTGCATGACGATCCGGAGGACCGGTCCGGTATCCTGGTCGACGCGATCCACAACGAGCGCGGCTACCGCCGGCTGCGGCGCGAACTGGCGCGGCAATACGATGTCGGCTTCATCGACGCGAACATTGAAGTCGTCGACGTCGACCTTGCCGGCGATCGCCGGCTGATGTTGCGCCATACCGTGGTAAAGGGCGCCCAGCTCAGCGAGGCCGACACCAAGCGCGTGCTGCAGCACCTTGCCGATCTCTGGAGCTACGACGTGTCGCTCGTCGAGAGCGACGCGTCCGGCACGGTGTTGAAGGAGTACGTCGCGAACCCACGGAACATCTCCGTGGCCGCATAGCTACCCGCGGCAGCATAGAGCCCGGTTCTGATTGAATCAGAACCGGGCTCTAGATTTTTGTTTTGACGCGTTTTCTTGACGCGAACCGGTGGTCCCCCACGGATCAAGTCCGAGGGCATGCTTCGCTCGAAAACGCTATGGTTACCGCAGGCTGGCGTTGATCTTTTCCAGCGCCGCCGTGCCGGGGCACAGATCCGTGGCTTCCAGCGTATTGAGCGGCGTCTCGACGGTGTCGAGATGGGTGTGGAGGTCTTCTGAGTCGGGATCGACATAGAGCAGCCCGGTCACCACCTGGCCCTTGGCGGCGTGCTTCTGCAGGAAGGTCATCGCCGCCAGCCGGTCGTTGGCGTCATAGTCGGCGTCGATCTTGCGCAGCGCCAGCCGCGTGCCGTCATGCTGCTCGACCACCTGCACCGTGCCCGGCGCGTAATCGACCGTGATCGGGTCGCGGCCGGTGAGCACGTCGAGGCGATTCACCGCGTCGTTGTGTTCGCGGACATAATCAAAACTCTTGGTCGAGCCGGCGTGGTTGTTGAAGGCGATGCAGGGGCTGATGACGTCGATGAAGGACGCGCCCTTGTGCCGGATCGCGGCCGCGATCAGTGGCACCAGTTGCGACTTGTCGCCGGAGAAGCTGCGCGCCACGAAGCTCGCGCCGAGTTGCAGGGCGATCGCCACCAGGTCGATGGCGTTGTCGGTGTTCATCACGCCCTTCTTGGACTTCGATCCGCGGTCGGCGGTCGCCGAGAACTGGCCCTTGGTCAGGCCATACACGCCGTTGTTCTCGACGATATAGGTCATGTTGACGCCGCGCCGGATCGAATGCGCGAACTGGCCGAAGCCGATCGAGGCACTGTCGCCGTCGCCGGAAACGCCGAGATAGATCAAATCGCGGTTGGCGAGGTTGGCGCCGGTCAGCACCGACGGCATGCGCCCGTGAACGGAATTGAAGCCGTGCGAATTGCCGAGAAAATAGTCCGGCGTCTTCGACGAGCAGCCGATGCCGGAAATTTTTGCCACCCGGTGCGGTTCGATCGAAAGTTCATAGCAGGCTTCGATAATCGAGGCGGTGATCGAGTCGTGGCCGCAGCCGGCGCACAGCGTCGAGATCTTGCCCTCGTAGTCACGGTGGGTGTAGCCGAGTTCGTTCTTCGGCAGGCCGGGATGATGAAACTTCGGTTTTGCGATGTAGGTCATGACACGGCCTTGCGGAGAGGGGTCACCTTGAGGTGGTCCTGGTGGTCGCCGATGGCATTGGCGATGAAGCGGGCAGTGATCGGCGTGCCGTCATAGTGCAGGATCGGCACCAACCGGACTGGATCGATGCCGTTCTCGTTGACGATCAACTGGCGAAGCTGGGCGTCGCGGTTCTGCTCGACCACGTAAACGAAATCATGGTCGGCAATGAAGCTCGCCACGCTGGAGTGGAACGGGAAGGCGCGGATGCGCATGCGATCGAGCTGATGCCCGCGGGATTCCAGCAAGCCGATCGCTTCGTCCATCGCAGGAGCGGTGGAGCCGAAATAGATCACGCCGTATTTGGTCGGCTTGGCGGCATTGGCCTGCAACGGCCGCGGCACCATGTCCTGCGCCGTCTCGAACTTGCGCACCAGCCGCTGCATGTTATCGGCGTAAACGGCGCCTTCTTCCGAGTAGCGCGCGTAACGGTCGCGCGAGGTGCCGCGGGTGAAGAACGAGCCCTTGGTGGGGTGCGTGCCGGGATAGGTGCGGTAGGGGATGCCGTCACCGTCGACGTCGAGATAGCGGCCGAAGTCGCGGCCGGGCTCATCGAGCATCTCCGCGGTCATCACCTTGCCGCGGTCATACTGCCGACCGTCATCCCACTTCAGCGGGCGGCACAGCCGGTGGTTCATGCCGATGTCGAGATCGAGCATCAGGAAGATCATGGTCTGCAGCCGGTCGGCGAGGTCGAACGACTGCGCCGCGAACTCGAATGCTTCGGCGGGATCTTCCGGGAACAGCAGGACGTGCTTGGTGTCGCCGTGCGAAGCATAGGCGCAGGCGATGATATCGCATTGCTGGGTGCGCGTCGGCATGCCCGTCGAGGGACCGGCGCGCTGGATGTTCATGATTACGGCCGGAATTTCCGCGAAGTAGGACAGGCCGATGAATTCGGTCATCAAGGAGATGCCGGGACCGGAAGTTGCGGTGAAGGCCCGCGCGCCATTCCAGGAGGCGCCGATCACGATGCCGATGGATGCGAGCTCATCCTCACCTTGCACGATCGCGTATTTCGCCTTGCCGGTGTCAGGATCGTGCCGCAGCTTCTTGCAGTGGCTCGTGAACGCCTCCGCCACCGACGACGACGGGGTGATTGGATACCAGGCGCAGACGGTGGCGCCGCCATAGACGGCGCCGAGCGCAGCCGCGCTGTTGCCTTCAATGAAGATGCGTTCGCCGACCTTGTCGGACTTCTTTACCCGCAGACCGATCGGGCATTTCAGGTTCTGCAGCGCCCAGTCGCGGCCGAGGTGCAGCGCATGCACGTTCGACGACAGCAGCTTTTCCTTGCCCTTGTACTGTTCGCCGATCAGTTGTTCGACCAATTTGGGATCGAGGTCGAGCAGGGCGCAGAGCGCGCCGAGATAGATGATGTTCTTGAACAGCTGGCGCTGGCGCGGATCGGTATAGGTCGAGTTGGTGATCGCGGTCAGCGGCACACCGATCACGTTGATATCGGCGCGGAATTTCGACGTCGGCATCGGCTTGGTCGAATCGTAGAACAGATAGCCGCCGGGCTCGATCGAGGCGACGTCCTTGTCCCAGGTCTGCGGGTTCATCGCCACCATCAGGTCGACGCCGCCGCGGGCGCCGAGATGGCCGTCTTCCGTCACCCGCACCTCGTACCAGGTCGGAAGCCCCTGGATGTTGGAGGGGAAGATGTTGCGCGGAGACACCGGCACGCCGTGGCGCAGGATCGAGCGCGCGAACAGCTCGTTGGCGCTCGCCGAACCCGAGCCGTTGACATTGGCGAAACGGACGACGAAGTCGTTTACGCTGCTGATCGGGCTTTGGTCTGGCATGGTGTTCCCGCGTAAGTCATATCGATGAGGTATTTCTGCATGTCCCAGGCACCGGTGGGACAACGCTCGGCGCACAGCCCGCAATGCAGGCAGACGTCCTCGTCCTTCACCATCACGCGGCCGGTCTTGAGCCCGTCGGCGACGTAGAGCGCCTGGTCGTGATGCGGCGAGGGCGCCTTCAGCCGCTGCCGCAGATCCTCTTCCTCGCCATTTTCTGTAAAGGTGATGCAGTCCATCGGACAGATGTCGACGCAGGCGTCGCATTCGATGCAGGCGGGCGCCGAGAACACGGTCTGCACATCGCAATTCAGGCAGCGTTGTGCCTCGCCGAGCGCGAGCTTGACGTCATAACCGAGCTCCACCTCGGTCCTGATATCCTTCAGCGCGATCACCTTGTCGCGATGCGGCACCTTGTAGCGCTTGTCGCCGGAAATGTCGTTGTCGTAGCTCCACTCGTGGATGCCCATCTTCTGCGACGAAACATGCACTTCGGGAAGCGGGCGCTCGGTGATTTCCTCGCCCGAGATCATCTTGTGGATCGACAGCGCAGCGTCGTGGCCGTGCGCGACCGCCCAGATGATGTTCTTTGGGCCGAACGCGGCGTCGCCGCCGAAAAAAACTTTCGGATTGGTCGAGACAAAGGTCTTCGCATCGACCTGCGGCATGTTCCACTTGTCGAACTCGATGCCGCAGTCGCGCTCGATCCAGGGAAACGCATTCTCCTGGCCGACTGCGACCAGCACGTCGTCGCAGGGGATGGTCTGATCCGGTTCGCCCGAGGGCACCAGGTTGCGGCGGCCCTTGGCGTCATATTCGGCCTTCACCTTCTGGAAGGTGACGCCGATGAGCTTGCCGCTCACATGCTTGAATCCCACCGGCACCATGTAATTGAGGATCGGAATATCCTCGTGAAGGGCGTCTTCCTTTTCCCAGGGGCTCGCCTTCATTTCCTCGAAGCCGGAGCGCACGATGACTTTCACGTCTGCGCCGCCGAGCCGGCGCGCGGTGCGGCAGCAATCCATCGCGGTGTTGCCGCCGCCAAGCACGATCACGCGGCGTCCGATCTTCTCGACATGGCCGAACGAAACCGACGCCAGCCATTCGATGCCGATATGGATATTGGCCGCCGCTTCCTTGCGGCCGGGAATGTCGAGTTCGCGGCCGCGCGGGGCGCCGGAGCCTATGAAGATCGCGTCGTAGTTTTCGTTGAGCAGCTTCTTCAGGCTGTCGATGCGATGCCCGCCCTTGAACTCGACGCCGAGGTCGAGGATGTAATCGGTTTCCTCGTCGATGACCGTGTCAGGCAGGCGGAACTTTGGAATCTGGCTCCGCATCATGCCGCCCGCCTTCGGATCGGCATCGAACACGGTGCAGTGATAGCCGAGCGGCGCGAGGTCGCGCGCCACCGCCAGCGAAGCAGGACCGCCGCCGACCAGGGCAATGCGCTTGCCGTTCCTGGCAAGCGGCTTCGGCATGCGGTGCTTGACGTCGTCCTTGAAGTCGGCGGCAACGCGCTTCAGGCGGCAGATCGCAACCGGCGTTTCCTCGACGCGGCCGCGGCGGCAGGCGGGCTCGCACGGACGATCGCAGGTGCGTCCCAGAATTCCGGGAAACACATTCGATTTCCAGTTGATCATATAGGCGTCGCTATAACGCCCCTCGGCAATCAAACGGATGTACTCGGGAACCGGTGTGTGCGCGGGGCAGGCCCATTGGCAATCGACCACTTTGTGAAAGTAGTCTGGCGCCGAAATATCAGTCGGTTTCATTCCTACCTTGTCCGCGTCAGCAATCGGAACGCGGCCTCATTTTGCCTTTCGAACGCTTAACGAGCGTTCTTGTGGTTTTTGAATTGGATCATAGGCTTATCTTATTAGAGCCATTCCAGACGCGGCACACAAGCCAATTCTGCGCGATCTTCAGCCTTCAACTGCATGGGAGCTTGGACTTAGCGTCGCAGCGTCAATGCGGCAGTGCAGCATGTGCAGTGCAGCTTCAACTTTCGAACACGGCAGGTTCGTGCATGTCGGGCAAACGAATGCACGCAGATGCGATGACGTGTGTTCAGACCAGTCGCAGAATGGCTCCCGTCGCCGCCAGAAGGACGACGACAATCCAGGGAGGCAGCTTCCAAACCGTCAACAGAAGGAAGCCCGTCAACGCCACGGCGAAATCGCGCGGGGTAAGCACGGCACTGGTCCACACCGGATTGTAGAGCGCAGCGCCAAGGATGCCGACGACAGCCGCATTGGTGCCGCGCATGGCGGCTTGCGCAGTGGGGCGCAGGCGCAGCGCGTCCCAATACGGGAGCATGCCGTAGACCAGCAGCAGTCCCGGCAGAGACAAGGCAATGAGCGCAATCGCCGCGCCGGCCAGGCCATTGGGGGCAGGTCCTATGGCGCCGAGGTAGGCCGCAAAGGTGAATAGCGGTCCGGGCACCGCTTGCGCCATGCCGTAGCCGGCGAGGAAATCCGCATTGCTGACCCAGCCCGGCGTCACGACTTCCGCCTGCAACAGCGGCAGCACGACATGGCCCCCGCCGAACACGAGGGAGCCGGAACGATAAAAGGCGTCGAAGAGGGCGAGGCCTTGCGAGCCGGTCCTTGCCGTCACCAGCGGCGTGATCAGGAACAGGACCCCGAACAGCACGAGCGCGACCGTGCTGTGTCGACGCGATACCGAAAAGCCGAGGTGGCCCGCGGGCATGGCCCCATTGCCGCGGCACAGCCAGAGCCCTGCCATGGCCCCAAGCGCGATGGCGCCGATCTGCCCAAACGATCCGCCGATGAAAACCACGATCGCAACGGCCGCAAGCGCGATCGCAGCCCGCGCGCGATCCGGCGTCAGGCTGTTTGCCATGCCCCAGATCGCCTGTGCGACCACGGCGACCGCGACCAGCTTCAGGCCGTGCAGAATCCCTTCGGCGAAGGGGCCCGTGAAGGCTGTCGCACCGAGCGCGAAGGCGAACAGGATGAGGGCCGACGGCATGGTGAAGGCAAACCACGCCGCAAGCCCGCCGAGCAGGCCGTTGCCGCGCAGAATGCCGAGAGTGAAACCAACCTGGCTGGAAGCCGGCCCCGGCAAGAACTGGCACAGCGCCACGATGTCCGCGTAGCTGCTTTCGCTGAGCCATTTTCGCCGCTCGACGAATTCGGCCCGGAAGTAACCGAGATGCGCGATCGGCCCGCCGAACGACGTCAGCCCCAGTTTGAGGAAGGCGGCGAAGACTTCGGCAACGCTGCCTGTGGCCTTGTCATTCATGGCATCGGGCCTCGATCCGCAGCCCTAGCCAAGGTCGCTCTTGGCGATATCCCACATCAGCCGGTAGACGCCGCTCGTGATCACGTGCGGCTTGAACACGGTATTGTCGAGAAACCGTATCTTCGCAGGCGGCACCGCGCCAACGTCGGTGGCGTCGATCAGCACGAACCAATCGCTGGCGCCGGGATTGGCAGCCGATGGATCGTCAGTAATCGGCTTCGACAGCGCCGGATCGCTCTCGATCAGGTGCATGGAGATGATGCCGTCGAGCGTGCTGGGGTCGAGTAGCTCTCGCAGTGCGGCGCGCAATTTGTCTTCGCCGCCTGCCGCAGGGCGCAGTCGGATGATACCGAGTGCCGCGCCGCGGCCGGTGCCCTGGCTGATCGTGATGCGCGCGACCGCCCGGATCATATTCTGAAAGCGGGCGATGTTGGCCTTCGACCACTCAGTTTGGTTCGCCAGTGCGGTGCGATAGGCGGGGCTGTCCAGCACCTCAAACGTTTCGGTGGAGTAGAGGCTGAGATATTTCGGATTGCCGTCCTGCGCGACATAGCGGCGGGCTTCGAGGAAGCCTGCGATCGCGACGCGCTCTTCGAGGTGTTCGCGATCGTACCAGCGATTGAACTCGGCTTCGTGTGCGGCGTCGATGTTCATCGACGTCAGCAGCATGCCTTTTCCGGCCATCGGCATTTTCTTGTTTCCTATTTGCCAGTTCTGGAAGCCATGTCCGCGATCGCCTTCATCACGGAGTCGCGGACGCCGGGATCGTACAGCGTGTGGCCGGCGCCCTCGACGAAACGGATCTCGGCCTCGCGCCAAAGGGCCGCGAGCGCATGCGAGGTCGCGGGTGGACACAGCAGGTCGTAGCGGCCCTGCACGATGATGCCGGGGATGCCTTTGAGCCTGCCTGCTTCCCGCAGCAACTGGTTCGGCTGCAAGAAGCAGTCATTGGCGAAGTAGTGCGCTTCCATGAACGGCGTGGCCGGCAGGCCCCGCGACGAACTGAGCGCCGCCAGTTCGAGGCGTGTGCGGTTCGGCGCGTGTTCGGAAAGAATGCGTTCGGTTTCGCCCCACGCCCGCGCTGCGGGAATATTCACGTCAGGATTGGGATCGAGGATACGGCGAAAATAGGCCTGGATCGGTTGAGCGCGTTCGTCTTCGGGCAGCACGCTCAGGAAATCGTCGTAAAGGCCGGGATAGAAACGCGGCAGCGTGTTGAGAAATCCGTTCTCGATTTCCTGGATCGTGCCCAGGAACGTTGCGCGCAGCACGATGCCGGTGACGCGGTCGGGATGCGCTTCCGCGTACGCCAGCGCCAGCGTCGCGCCCCAGGAGCCGCCGACGATCATCCAGCGCTCGAAGCCGAATTTCTCGCGGATCGCCTCCATGTCCGCGATCAGATGCGGCAGCGTGTTGGCTTCGCGGCGGCCCTTGGGGCGGCTGCGGCCGGCACCGCGCTGGTCGAACAGCACCGCGTGGAAGCGCTCGGGATCGAACAGCCGGCGATGGTCCGGTTGGCAGCCGCTGCCGGGCCCGCCATGCAGATAGACCGTGGCAATGCCATCGACGCGACCGACGCTTTCGACGTAGATATCGTGACCGTCGCTGACCGCGAACTGCTCCGACGTCAGCGGCGCAAACGGATCGGCGGGTTTGACGGATTTGCCGGCGTCGGCGTCAGGCGCCATGCTCGCCTTCCGTCTCCAGCGTGCCGCCGGCGAAATTGCGATAGAGAAAACGGTCCTGGTGGGCGGCAGCTTCGCGCTCGGCGTCCTTGAAGATCTGCTCGTGCATCGGCGACAGCGTGCAGGCCGGGTCGGTATTGCCGGCGTCGCCGGTCAGCGCAAAAGCCTGACAGCGGCAGCCGCCAAAGTCGATCTCGCGGAATTCGCAGCTCTTGCACGGCTCGGGCATCCAGCCGGTGCCGCGATAGCGGTTGAAGGCTTCAGAATTCTGCCAGATCCAGGCGATCGAATGATTTGAGCGCACGGATTCGAATTCGAGCCCGGTGATGCTCTCCGCCGCATGGCAGGGCAGCACCTTGCCCGCCGGCGAGATGTTGAAGAACTGCCGGCCCCAGCCGCCCATGCATTTCTTCGGCCGCAGCGCGTAGTAGTCCGGCACCACATAGTCGATGGCGAGAATGCCTTTCAGGCGCGTCGCGGCTTCCTCGACGATCCGGCTGGTCTCCTCGATCTGCTCGAGCGTCGGCATCAGGGCGGCGCGGTTCTTCAGCGCCCAGCCGTAATATTGGACATTGGCGACTTCGAGCCGGTCGGCGTCGAGATCGACCGCCATCTGGATGATGTCGGAGAGCTGGTGCAGGTTCTGGCGGTGCATGACGGCGTTCACCGTCAGCGGCATATCGAGCTCGCGCGTCCATTTCGCGGCCTCGATCTTCTTTTCGTGCGCGTTCTTCAATCCGGCGACGCGATCGGCCACCATGGGTTCGTTGCCTTGGAAACTGATCTGCACGTGGCAGAGGCCGGCATCGGCCAGCGCCGAAAGTTTTTCCTTTGTCAGTAGCACCGCTGACGTAATGAGGTTGCTGTACAGCCCGACGTCGGTCGCATGCTGCACCAGCTCCACCAGGTCCTTGCGCGCGGTCGGCTCGCCGCCGGAGAAATGGATCTGCAGCACGCCGATTTCGGCGAGCTCGCTCAGAACCTTCTTCCATTCCTCGGTGGTGAGTTCGCTGCCGCCACGGTCGAGTTCGATCGGGTTGGAGCAATAGGGGCATTGCAGCGGGCAGCGATGCGTCAGTTCGGCTAGCACCGCGAGGGGAATGCCGAACGTTTCCGCGGTCGAACGTTGCGATTCCAGAACCGCGAGCCCGTCACTGGGCGCGGCGCCGGCTGTTTTGCCATCTGCGAGAATGTCGCTCATGACGTCTTCTCACGCGCTTCGGTCAGGAAACCCTTGTCGGCAAGATCTTGCAGCATTCCGATGACGTCGGTTAAGATCGCCTCGCGCGGTGCGGCGTATTTGGCGGCGAGCTGATCGGCCATATCGCCGACGCTGCGCACGCCGTCGCAAAGCTGCAGCACCTCGACTGCGATTTCGTCCGGCGCCAGCACGCGCTCCGGTGCCAGGATCACCCAGACCTGCCGCGTCTCATCGAATTTCAGCCGGGCGTGCCGCGGCAATTTCGGCCGGCTCGCCTCGCTGACACTGATGTTGCGGCTCGCAGCCATCGATCGCTAGTCTCCTCCTGTCAGTCCCCTTGGGGCACGAACGCCCCGGGCGGAATGTGGCCTTCGACATAGGCATGATACAGCGCGTCGAGCTGAACCCATAGCACATTGGTCTTGAAGATCAGCGCATTGCAGACCGCCTCGCGCTCCGCCGGCGTCTTCGCATTTGCTTTCACGTATTCCAGGGCGAAGCCCGCATCGCGCGGCGCCTGCGTCAGGCGGCGGCTGAAGTAGCTCATGATATCAGGATTGACGAAATCATAGTGCTGCAGCATGCCGGAGATGCGTTCCTCATGCAGGTTCGGCGCGAACAGTTCCGTGAGCGAGGAGGCGATGGCCTCCAGCGGTGTCTTGTCGCGGCAGAAATGCACGTAGGCTTCCACCGCAAATCGCGTCGCGGGCAGGATGCCTTCGGTCGATTCCACATAGGCGCTGTCGAGCCCGAGCCCCTCGGTCAGCTTCAGCCAGCGCTCGATACCGCCTTCCGAGCCGATATCGCCGTCGTGATCCTCGATCCGGTGCCGCCATTCGATTCTTGTGGCGCGATCGCGGAACCGCGAGATCACCATCGCGTCCTTGAGCGGGATCGTGCTCTGGTAGAAATAGCGGTTCAGCGCCCAGGCCTGTACCTGTCCCTTGTTGAGCTTGCCGCCGTGCAGCAGCCGATGAAAGGGATGCAGATTGTGATAGCGCGTCGCGCCGATGTGGCGGAGCATCGCTTCGAGTTCATCGGCATTGTTTAGCGTGATGCCTTTGCCGATCGATAGGGCGGTCATTTCCACCTTGGCCATGACATTCACAGCGTGATCTCCGTTCCATCGGCGGGGATCTGCCAGCCCGCCTGTTCCAATTCCTTTCGCTCGTCCGAGCCGGAGAGCAGAGCAGGGTTGGAGTTGTTGATATGCAGGAACACCCTGCGGCCGATATCGAGGCCGGCAAGGCTCTCGATCGCGCCATGTTCGCCCGACATTGAAATATGGCCCATCCCTTGTCCCGTCTTGGTGCCGAGCCCCTGGACGATCAATTCGTCGTCGCGCCACACGGTGCCGTCGAAGAAGACCAGCGCCGCGCCCGCCAGGCGCGATTTGAGATCGTCGGTCACGTCAGCGCAGGCGGCCAGGAAATAGAAGTACTTGCCGCTGCGCTTGTCCAGGATCCTAAGCCCCAGCGTATCGCCGGCGGCGTCACCGCCCGCCGGATGCGCCTTGCCTTCGAGATACCACGCGCCCTTGCCGGGAACCGCGAAGGGAAGGATTTCCATGCCGGACGGTGAGCCGTCGGGCAGGGCGGGCTCGAACGCCCTGTCGACCTCGATCGGCCGCCGCTTCACGTTGTTTTCGCCCAGCACGTTAAAGATGCTGTTCGATCTCAAAATCGCAAGGACCCGCTCATGTGCATAGAGCGTGAAGGGCGATCCCTCGCGCATCGACAACAGCCCTGCGACCGCGTCGATTTCGCCATTGGTCAGGATCACGCCGGCGATCGGGCTGTGCCTGACCTGTCCGGCTTTGGGGTGAAGCTGCGGCGTCGCGATCACCTGCTGACGCAGGTCAGGCGAGGCGTTGACGAGATACCAGTGCGCACCGTCGGCGCTGACGGCGATCGAGGCCTGGGTACTGCGCTGTTCGGGATTTTCGCTTCGTGCCTTCCGGCACACCGGACATCCGCAGTTCCACTGCGGAACCCCGCCGCCTGCCGCGGCGCCCAGGACGACGACGCGAAGCATGATCCGTCTCCTGGAGCTTCCAGACTTGAAGAAACAAGCTGAACTACAAACGCCGCAAAGTGGACACCGGCGTCGGACACACTTCCGCTATCGGAACGTGTCAGGCCCGGAGGTCCACCTGCGTGAGATTATGAAACGCGCTACCGCTTACTTGCGGGCCGCGCACATATACATGTTGATTTCCATGCCGACCGATACTTCGACGATTTTCGGCGCTTTCCAGGCCATTTGCCTCTCCCTTTTGATACCGGGCGACCTCCGCCCTTCCAGGTTAAGGTAATGCGGATCAAAAAGTTCGCCAGTTAAATCTTTTGCCTGGAACCGCCATTTGTTTATGCTGCGCTGCAAAGGGATTTCACGGAGTTGTGCGGAGGGCCTCGGTCAAAACAACGTGGGATCAAGCGTTTCGCGGTTGTTCGCACCACCGCGAGTGGCAATTCTGGGTGCGACGGGGCGCTACCGGCTCCGGATAAAGAACTTGTGAGATAGTGAGGGCCTCCGGTTGCGGGGCCTCAACGGAGCCAGGTTTGTGCCGATGCCGCGATATTACTTCAACACCCGTATCGGCGATGAGCTGATTTCCGATCCTGACGGCGAAGTGCTTGTCGATCCCGATCGTGCCTGGGAAATGGCGCGCGCCATGATCCGGGAGCTGCTCAAGACCGACGGTGCCGATGGCGCGCTATTGAGCGCGATCATCGAGGTGACCGACGACGACGGCGAGATCGTGCTGGAGTTTCCGTTCGCGGAAGCGATCCTCGATGCCCCCGGCGCCTCGGTTACGAAGCACTGACATGCGATGAGGCCGGCCGGCGTCGGGCCGACCATTCGGCCGGCGCGGTTTCTGCGATGCATGTTTCCGGTTGCGCTTCGACAGAAAAATATCGGAGATTGCCGCTCGGAAAGCCACCAGCGTCGGCACCCTCATGTGCCGCGTGTAGAGAAATGGCTTCCGCCAGGGAGAAACGCCCATGATAAGTCATTCGTCGATGCCGCGCAGCCTGTTGCTGGCCGGCGCCTTTTTCGGTGCATTCACGTTTAGCGCCGCTGCCCAACAGCCTGCCGCACCGCCCGCTGCCGGCGCCCCGCCTGCGGCCGCGCCCGCACTTCCACCGGGGTCTCCGTTGATCGGGCGCCCCGCCGGCAACGAAGCCGCCGCCAAGCTCGCGCCGAATGCGCCGCCGCCGATACCCGCGGCGCCAGACAAGCTGCCGACGGCGAAGCTCAAGGTGCCGGCCGGCTTCAACATCGAGGTCTATGCCGCGGGCATGGCAAACGCGCGCTCGCTCGCCTTGGGCGACAAGGGCACGGTGTTTGTCGGCAGCCGCCTGGTCGACAAGGTCTATGCCATCGTCAACAAGGACGGCAAGCGCGAGGTCAAGGTGCTGGCCTCCGGCCTCTACCGCCCGAACGGTCTCGCCTTCAAGGATGGCACGCTCTACATCGCCGAACTGTCGAAGGTCTCCAAGATCGAGAAGGTCGAGGACAACCTGGACAACCCGCCGAAGCCGACCGTGATCTTCGACAAGCTGCCCAAGGACGAAGCCCATGGCTGGAAGTTCATCGGCATCGGTCCCGACAAAAAGCTCTACGTTCCGGTCGGCCAGCCCGGCAACAACGTGCTCAACGACGACGAGCATGGCCTGATCCACCGGATGAATCTCGACGGCTCGGGCGCGGAAGTGATCGCGCGGGGCGTTCGCAACACCGTCGGCTTCGACTGGCACCCCGAGACCAAGCAGCTCTACTTCACCGACAACGGGCGCGACTGGATGTCGGAAGACGTGCCGGAGGACGAACTGAACCGCATCACCAAGGTCGGCGAACATTTCGGCACGCCGTTCTGCCTGCAGGGCAACATTCTCGACCCCGAATTCGGCTGGGGTAAATCCTGCAGCGACTACACTGCCCCGGTTGGCCTGCTGGGCCCGCATTCCGCAGCGCTGGGCATGCGGTTCTACACCGGCAGCATGTTCCCGAAGACCTACAAGAACGTCGCCATCATCGCCCGGCACGGCTCCTGGAACAGGTCCAAGAAAGTTGGTGGCGACCTCGTCATCGCCAAGCTGAACAAGGACGGGACGATGAAGTCGATGGAGCCGTTCCTCACCGGCTTCGTGGAAGAGAACAAGTATATCGGCCGCCCGGTCGACGTGCTGCAGATGAAGGACGGCTCGCTGCTGGTCTCCGACGACTGGAACGGCGCCGTCTACCGCATCACCTACGGCAAGCAGAAGGTGGCGGGGAAGTCGTAGCTACCTCAAGTGATCTCTCACTTCGTGATGGCCGGGCTGAAGCGCGAAGCGCGTCTTCGCACAGATGTCCCGGCTATCCACGTCTTCGTTCCCTCGATCAGTCAAGACGTGGATGCCTGGCTTAAGGTCGGGCACAACGAGTTCAGCTGAAAAGTGCGTATCGATGCGTAAGACAATGATGGCGCTGATGTTTGCCTCCATCACGTTCTCTGCAGGTGCAGAGACCATTGAGGAGCGCACCGCGCCTTGTCAGGCCTGTCACGGCGAGAAGGGTCAATCCGAGACCGAGAATACCCCCTCGCTTGGCGGCCAGCATGCGCCGTATACGCTGATCCAGCTCTTCATGTTCCGCGAGAAGTTGCGCACCTTCGAGCCGATGAACGAGATGGCAAAGGCGTTGACCGACGATGATCTTCGCGTGTTTTCTGAATTCATCGCCAAGCTGCCGAAGCCGTCACCGCCGGCCGACGCCGGCGAGCCTGCGCGGCTGCAGCGGGGGCAGGCGCTGGTGCAGCAGCACCGCTGCGACACCTGCCACAATCCCGATCTTTCCGGCAAGGAGAACGTCCCGCGTATCGCCGCCCAGCGCGAGGACTACCTCGCCAAGACCCTTGGCGAGTACAAGGACAACAGCCGCCGCGGCTATGACGGCAGCATGGCCGACGTGATGGCCACGATCACATCAGAGCAGATCGCCGATCTCGCCTATTTCATCGCCCACGTGCGTTAGTTTCACCTCGCCCCGCTTGCGGGGAGAGGTCGGAACGCCATCGGCGATCCGGGTGAGGGGGTACAGGTCTCACGTCGTTCAGAACTCGCGGTGAGAGCCCCTCACCCCGACCCTCTCCCGTAAGAACGGGGAGAGGGAGCAGCGCTCGCCCGCCCGCAAACTCCAGCCGCTGGCATTGCCCTGCGCACGGCGCTACAAGGGCGGCAATCGAACGGAGTGCTACATGCAGGATCTATGGCGCCTGTCGGCCGCGGAAATGGCCGCGCTGATCAGGTCGAAGAAAGTCTCGGCGAAGGAGGCGGCAACCGCGGCGCTGGCGCGGCTGGACGCGGTCAACCCCAAAATCAACGCCGTCGTCGACCACCGGCCTGAGGATGTCCTGGCGCAGGCTTCCGCTGTCGATGCTGCCATCGGGCGAGGCGAAGACGCCGGCCCCCTTGGCGGCGTACCTGTGACGGTGAAGGTCAATATCGACCAGGAAGGCTTTGCAACCACCAACGGGCTGAAGCTGCAGCGCGACGCCATCGCCAAGAGCAACAGCCCCGTGATCGACAATTTGCGCAAGTCAGGCGCCGTCATCCTGGGGCGCACCAACTGCCCGGCGTTCTCCTATCGCTGGTTCACCACCAATCTCATTCATGGTGACACCAAGAATCCGCGCGATCCCTCGATCACGCCGGGCGGCTCGTCCGGTGGCGCGGGGGCTGCGGTCGCGGCCGGCATCGGGCATATCGCGCACGGCACCGACATCGCGGGATCGATCCGCTATCCGGCTTACGCCTGCGGCGTGCATGGCCTGCGGCCGACCATGGGACGCATCGCAGCGTTCAACGCGGCGCCCCCCGAACGGCCGATCGGGCCGCAGATCAGCGCGGTCTCGGGCCCGCTGGCCCGCACCATCGGCGATATCAGGATCGCGCTGGCCGCGATGTCGGCGGGGGATTATCGGGATCCCTGGTGGGTTCCGGCGCCGCTCGAAGGGCCGGCGATGCCCAAGCGCGTCGCGATGTGCCTCAACCCCGACGGCCTCGATCCCGTCCCCGAGGTGAAGGCCGCAGTCGCCGATGCCGGCAAGCGGCTCGCGCGCGCGGGCTGGATCGTCGAGGAAATCGCCAACACGCCGCCGCTGCGCGAGGCTGCCGATCTGCAGACGAAACTCTGGCTCGGCGACGGCTACGAGGCGCAATTGGAAGCCGCCGAGCGCGAGGGCGATCCCGGCGCACTGGCCTGCCTGTGCGGCAACCGCGCAAAAGTGCATCCGTTCGACCTGTCGAAGGCGCTGACGCGGCGCGCGACGCTGACGCGCGAATGGCTGGCGTTCTTCGAAAAATACGCCGTGCTGCTGATGCCGGTATCCGGCGAATTGCCGTTCCCCGATCAGCTCGACCGCAAGGACGAGGCGTCGTTTGCGCGCGTCTGGCATGCGCAATTGCCGCAGATCGCCATTCCCTTCATGGGGCTGCCCGGGCTGACGGTTTCGACCGGACTGGTGGGGCGCGTGCCCGTCGGCGTGCAACTGGTTGCCGGGCGTTACCGCGAGGACTTATGCCTTGCTGCCGGCGAGGCGATCGAAGCCGGCGGAACGCCGTCGGCAGCGATCGATCCGGCGGGCTGAATTGAACGAGGCCACGATGCCAGGCGTTTATGATTTTGCGGCGCAGTCGCTCGCCGGCGAAGAGGTTCCGCTGAAGCGGTTTGAAGGTCAGGTGCTCCTGATCGTCAACACCGCGAGCGCCTGCGGGTTCACGCCGCAGTACAAGGGTCTAGAGAAATTGCAACGTGAACTGGCGCCGCGCGGCTTTGCGGTGCTCGGCTTTCCCTGCAACCAGTTCGGCGCGCAGGAGCCGGGCGACGCCAAGCAGATCGAGGCGTTCTGCGAAACCAAATATGACGTGACGTTTCCGATGTTCGCCAAGATCGACGTCAACGGCAGCCATGCGCATCCGTTGTTCAACCATCTGAAGAATGAGAAATCGGGGCTGCTCGGTTCGTCGATCAAATGGAATTTCACCAAATTCCTGGTCGACCGATCGGGTAGGGTGGTCGGGCGCTATGCCCCGACCGTTACGCCCGAGGGGCTACGAAGAGAAATCGAGGCACTGCTGTGAGCGAGACCAACAAAGCGATGAACGACGAATTCCCCGACCGTCTCTCGGTCGATCCGAACAGCCCGTATTACAATGCCGATATCCTCTCGCGCGACGTCGGCATTCGCTTCAAGGGCGTCGAGAAGACCAATGTCGAGGAATACTGCATCAGCGAGGGCTGGGTGCGCGTCACCGCCGGCAACGCCAAGGACCGCTACGGCAACCCGCTGACCATCAAGGTGCACGGCCCGGTCGAGCCGTATTTCCGCGACAAGGCACCGTCCTGACGCGAAGCTGCTTCAGCCGTCATTGCGAGGAGCGAAGCGACGAAGCAATCCATTCTTCCCTTGCGGCGCTATGGATTGCTTCGCTTCGCTCGCAATGACGATGTAGAGGCAGCGTCACCACGAAAGTAGCCACCATGTCTGTCCGTATCGTCGACGTCTGCGAAATCACAAAACCGATCTCCTCGCCGATCCGCAACGCCTATATCGATTTCACCAAGATGACGACGAGCCTCGTCGCCGTCGTCACCGATGCCGTGCGCGATGGCAAGCGCGTGGTCGGCTACGGCTTCAATTCCAACGGCAGATACGGGCAGGGCGGCCTGATCCGCGAACGCTTCGCGCCGCGGCTGAAGGAGGCCGATCCGAAGAGCTTGCTTGACGCCGATGGCGGCAATCTCGATCCGGACAAGGTCTGGGCTGCCATGATGTCGAACGAGAAGCCGGGCGGCCACGGCGAGCGCTCGGTTGCCGTCGGCACCATCGACATGGCGGTGTGGGACGCGGTGGCGAAGATCGCCGGCAAGCCACTGTTTCGATTGCTCGCCGAACGCCACGGCCTTAAGGCCAACCCGCGCGTGTTCGTCTATGCCGCCGGTGGCTACTATTATCCGGGCAAGGATCTGTCGGCGCTGCGCGGCGAGATGCGCGGCTATCTCGACCGCGGCTACAACGTCGTGAAGATGAAGATCGGCGGGGCGCCGATCGCGGAAGACCGCGAACGGATCGAAGCCGTGCTGAAGGAGATCGGCAAGGACGCACAGCTCGCTGTCGACGCCAACGGCCGCTTCGATTTGGAGACCGCGATCGCGTATGCAAAAATGCTGCGGGAGTATCCGCTGTTCTGGTACGAGGAGGCCGGCGATCCCCTCGACTTCGCGCTGCAGGCCGCGTTGGCCGAATTCTATCCCGCAGCCATGGCGACTGGTGAAAACCTGTTCAGCCATCAGGACGCAAAGAATCTCATTCGCTATGGCGGCATGCGGCCGGACCGCGACTGGCTGCAATTCGACTGCGCGCTGTCCTACGGGCTGTGCGAATACCAGCGCACGCTGGCAGTTTTGAAAACCCACGGCTGGTCGCCGAGCCGCTGCGTCCCGCATGGCGGGCACCAGATGTCACTCAATATCGCGGCCGGTCTCGGCCTCGGCGGCAATGAGAGCTATCCTGATTTATTCCAGCCCTATGGCGGTTTCCCCGATGGTATAAGCGTCGAGCACGGCCACATCACCATGCCGGACCTGCCGGGCATCGGATTCGAGGGGAAGTCGGATCTCTACAAGGAGATGAAGGCGCTGGCAGCGTGAGGAAGATTGGCAGCCCAAAAATCTTGTGAAATTAGTAGTCATCGATCTCTGAAGGATGCCGCGATCTTGCCCAGTACACTTTCCCTTCCCCAACTCTCGCTCTCGAAGGACAAGATCCGGGTCTTGCTCCTCGAAGGGGTCAACGACAGCGCCGTGCAGATGATAGAGGCTGCGGGCTATTCCAGCATGACGCGCTTGTCCAAGGCTCTTGAGGGCGATGCACTCAAGGAAGCCATCAAAGGCGTGCACCTGCTGGGCATCCGCTCGCGCACGCAGATCACCACGGATGTTCTTGAGGCCGCGGACCGGCTCATCGCGATCGGATGCTTCAGCGTCGGCACTAATCAGGTGGATATTGACGCCGCGCGCCGAAGCGGGATTCCCGTGTTTAACGCCCCGTTTTCCAACACGCGAAGCGTGGCCGAACTGGTGATAGGCGAGATCGTCATCCTGCTGCGCCGGATCGTCTCGCGTTCCAACGCGGCCCACGAGGGGCGCTGGGACAAATCTGCAAACGACAGCTATGAGGTAAGGGGCAAGACGCTCGGCATCATTGGCTACGGCAATATCGGCTCTCAGCTCTCGAATCTCGCGGAAGCGCTGGGAATGAGGGTCATCTTCTACGATCACACGGACAGGCTTCGCCATGGCAACACCGAGCCGACCGCGAGCTTGCGTGATCTGCTGGCGCAAAGCGACGTTGTGACGTTGCATGTGCCGGAAACTCCAGCCACGCATGGGATGATCGGGCGTGAGGAAATTGCGGCGATCAAGCGCGGCGCGTATTTCATCAACAACAGTCGCGGCACGGTCGTTGACCTCGAGGCGCTCGCGGACGCGCTGCGCGAAGGCAGGCTTCGTGGTGCCGCGGTTGACGTTTTTCCGGTCGAGCCGCGTTCGAACGCAGATCGCTTCGTATCGCCGCTTCAGGGTCTGGAAAATGTTATTCTGACGCCGCACATCGGTGGTTCGACCGAAGAGGCACAAGAACGCATCGGGGCCGAAGTTGCACGCAAACTCGTCGATTACAGCGATTCCGGTTCGACGATGGGTGCTGTCAATTTCCCCCAGGTCCAGCTACCGCCGCGGCCATCGGGGACGCGGTTCATTCAGGTACAGCGCAATCTTCCGGGCATGCTGGGGCGTTTGAATGAAGTGCTTGCGCGCCACGCAGTCAACATTGCCGCTCAATACTACGAAACCGACCACGAGGTAGGCTATGTGGTCCTCGACGCTGATGCCTCCGCAGCCGACGGCCAGCGTGTGCTTGCAGACATCCGGTCTCTGGAGGGCACCATTCGCGCCCGGTTGCTCTATGAATACAAGATCTAAGCCTGGCTAAATCAAATCTGCGTAGGTTGGCGACCGAGAATTCCTGAACCCCGGCGGCTGGAGAAAGGCTACGACAGCCGCATATCCAGTAGCCGCCGGCCTTCGGTCTTGAGCATCTTCTTCACTGCGCTTGACGCGGCGATCTCGCCCTGGTTGGCGTAGGCCTCGTGGTTCTTCTCGATATCTTCGAGACGGTAGAGATAGTTGACCATGACGCCGGCCGACTCGCGCAGGCCCTTCGGCGAGAGGTCGCCGAGCCAGTTGATCTTCTCCAGCCGCGCGCCGTTGCCGATATGGAAGCGCGCCACCGAATCGATCAGCCGGCCTTTTGACGTGCGGGCTTTGAGGAAATAATGCGCGGCCAGCGGCTCCAGCACGGCGCGCAGTTGCGCAGTCAGCTCGGCATCCTCGAACCAGTCCGGTCTGTCGAGGCTTTCCAGCAGCGCGCGTTCATCATCGCTTAGCGGAACGTCGTCGGCCTGCTTCAGCCATTGCATGAAGCCCGGCACCGGCGACAGCGTAATGAACGTGTCCAGCTTCGGCAATTCGCGCCGCAATTCCTCGGCCACCTGCTTGATCAGGAAGCTGCCAAAGGAAATGCCGCCAAGTCCTTTTTGCGTATTCGAGATCGAATAGAACACGGCGGTGCGGGCGCGTTCGATCGGCACCGGCTGGCGCTCGGCGGCGAGCAGCGGCGCAATCGCGGTCGGAATCGCTTCGGTCAGCGCGACCTCGACGAAGATCAGCGGTTCGTCGGTAAGCTGGGGATGGAAGAAGGCGTAGCAGCGGCGGTCGACCGGGTCGATGCGGCGGCGCAAATCGTTCCAGTCGCGGATTTCGTGCACCGCCTCATAACGGATGATCTGTTCCAGAATATTCGCTGGCGTCGACCAGTCGATCCTGCGTAGCACGAGAAATCCCCTGTTGAACCAAGAAGACAGCAAATGCACTACGTCGCGGTCGAGCGCGGCCAGATCCTTGTTGCCCTTCGTCAGGGCAAGCAGGTCGGCGCGCATCGCCACCAGATCGCTGGTGCCGCCGGGCGCGCGGTTGAGCCGGCGGATCAGCTCCTGCCGCTGCGGCTCGGAAGCAAAGTGAAGATCGCTGGCATCGCTGTCGTTCGGCTGGCTGCGCCAGCTCTCGATCGCCTGCGACAGTTTTTCGCGGTCGGGGCCGAAGTCTCTCGCCAGCGTTTCGAAGAAGGTGAGCCGACCGGCGGCGTCGAGGTCGTGGTAGCGGTCGAGCACGTCGCGCGCCATCGCGGTGCCGGACGCTTCGCCGCGGCCGGACAGCAGCGCCTTGCATAATTCAAGCAGTTCAGAGGCGTCCTGGCGGGCGACTGAAGGCTCGCCCCGCCGAAGCAGCGTGCGACCACGTTCTGATATCGTCGAGAGAAGGTCGGAAAAAAAGGCGTTGGCCATGCGGTGGGTCGAATCCAGCTGATACTGCGGAGTCTTATATGAGATTTAGGATGCTGCCGATCACAATCAAGCGCATGGATCGTACGGAAATATGTCATGCTTTCAAGTCGGGCATTAGCATTACTCCTTCCCGGCAAATTCCGTCGGCGTTTTTCCGGTAACCTGCCGGAAGGCATGGGAAAACGCGGGCACGCTGGCATAGCCCAGATCCGAGGCAAGCTGCTTGACCGAGACGCCGGCGTCCGTCGACAGCTTCTCGATCGCGGCCGCGATGCGGGCGCGCTGGCACCAGCTCTTGAAGCTCAATTGCGTCTCCGACGAAAACAGCCGCGACAGCGTCCGCACCGAGGTGCCGACCTCCCGCGCCAGCGTCTCGATTTCGTGGTCACCGGTCGGGTCCGCGAGCACGATGTCGGCGGCGCGCCGGCAGCGCGGCTCATGTGGCAGCGGGATGAAGGTCGCGGAATCCTCCGCCTGGTCCAATTCCATCATCGCCAGCCGCAGCAGAAGCGTGGTTCGTTCACGGTCGCCGCGATCGTCGAACAATGCGAGAATGGTCTGGTGCAGGAGCGGCGACACCCGCACCACGAATTCCGCATCCAGACTGTGGCTGCGCGCCTCGCGCTGCAGCCAGTCGAGTTCGAAATAGAGCGTCCGCATCTCGATATCGGCGAGCACGTCGATCGCATGTTCCGATAGCGCAGGCACCCAGACCGCGCGGTCCGGCGGCACCAGCCAACGGCCTTTCGGCGTCGTCACCTGCATCGTCCCCCTGGCCGCATAGACGAGTTGCGCCTCGCGGTGCATGTGGGTGTCCAGCCGGACGCCCTTCCGGTAGCTGTTCGCAATCATGTGGATGCCGTCGCCGGTTGAGGTGCGGCGTCCGATAATGGCGGCAATTGGCTTTTCGGCGATATTCATTGGCGACATCCCGTCAGGACAACCCCGTATAACCTATTTCGGAAAATTGCGGGATTCGGGAATCGACCATGAACAGCCCCAGCCGGGTGATCACTTTCGTCAACGCCGCCCATTTCATCGACCATTATGCGATGCTGATTTTTGCCGCCGCCGTCATCATCATGGGGCCGGCGCTCGGCATGGCCTATTCGGAACTATTGCCTTACGCCACCCCGGGCTTCGTCGCCTTTGGCGCGGGCTCGCTCATCACCGGCTGGCTCGGCGACCGCTGGAGCCGCCGCCATATGATGGTGATCTTCTTCATTGGCATTGGCGCCTCGATGATCTCGGTCGGGTTCGTCTCGACCCCGCTGCAGCTCGGCGCGGCGCTGCTGGCGATCGGCCTGTTCGCCTCGATCTATCATCCGGTCGGCACCGCGATGATCGTGTCCTATGCGGACAAGCTCGGCCGCGAGATGGGCCTGAACGGCGTCTGGGGTAATCTCGGCGTGGCGTCCTCGGCGTTGGTTACCGGCGTGATCGGGCAATATCTCGGCTGGCGCTGGGCTTTTATCGTCCCCGGGATCGTCACGATCCTGCTCGGCGTGGCCTTTGCGCTGATGGTGGTGCACGAGGACCGAACCGGCACCAGGCAGGCGGCGGCGCAGGCCAGGGTGGCCAAGCAGGACATGTGGCGGGTGTTGCTGGCCTTGCTGATCGTGGTGATCGCGATATCCACCACGTTCAACGCCATCACCGTGGCGATGCCGAAACTGTTCGCCGAGCGGCTGGCCGGCATGACCAGCAGCCCGGCGTTGCTCGGGGTCATCGCGGCCGGCGTCTATGTCTTCGGCGCAATGACGCAGTATACCATCGGCAAGCTGATCGACCATTATTCGCTGAAGACGGTGATGCTGCCGCTGTCATTTTTGCTGGCGCCGTTCATGTATTTCGCAGCGACGCTGTCGAACCTTCCGCTGATCATCGCCTCCATCGGCATCGTGATGGGCGCGTTCGGGCAGGTCACCGTCAACGACGCCATGGTCGGCAAATACACCAGCGAGGAATGGCGCTCGCGCGCCTATTCGGTGCGCTACTTTATTGGCTTTACCGCGGCGGGTGCGTCCGTCGGCCTGGTGGCATGGCTTTACGAGAAGGGCGGCTTCGTCACCATGCTGCAGGCATTCGGCGCGCTGTGCCTGCTGGTGATCGTGGCGGCGCTCATCCTGCCGCAGGAGATCAAGGTGCCGGCGGCGCAGACCGCGCCGTGATCCTCATTCGATCGTCGGCAGCACCATGTGCAGGTGATGGTTCGAGATCTGCATCAGCCCCTCGAATGGATGGCTGAGATCGACGATCAGAAACAGCGCGCTCGATACCGAGAGCGCGAAAACAAGCGTTGACACAACGACGATCGGGCCCGGTTCGGCGAACAGGCTGAAGCTCGCGAAGATCACCACCAGCCAGAATACCAGCACGATGAAGAACGGCAGCGGTATGGCGTCGTCGGCCTGGGTGAACACGAGCAGCCGCGTCCGGCCCATGTCGGTGGTGATCTGGATGATGCGGGATTTCAGCGAGGTCTGTTCCGCGTTGGTCGGCTTCAGGCCTTCGACCGCATTGTAGAACCGTTCGGCGGTCTCGCTGATGACAAATGTCGATCCGCCGCCTGTGCCCGAGACGTTTTCCCGCCAGATGCGCAGCGTGGCCGACGGGATGATTTCCCGCAGCAGGGTGCGCGCCGCTTTCGCCTCCGTTCCGTATTTGGTCAGCATCTGGTCGACCAGCACCGCGTTGGTGCCGAGCTGCCGGATATTGCCGTTCTGGTTGTCATAGGTGTTTTTCGCCGAAGCGATCATCAGGCCGATCACGAGGGCGGCGAGGGTCGAGAGAAATCCGGCGCCCAGACGGATGGCTTCCTTGGAACCTCCCTCGAGCAGTTTGGCCGGCAGGGCCCGCCTTAGAAGCATGCCGATGGCCGCGCCGATCAGGACCGAGGCGAAAGAGACCAGAAACGCTGCGGTCGAACTCATGGTGTCATCACCCTGTCATGGCACAGGAGGGCTGGGCAGGGGTTATTGCATATCGGGGCGTGTGCGCCTGGGCTACCCGCGACGATTTGTTGCGGCGCAACAGATCAGGGTAACGTAGCCATATCAAACAGAACACTTGACCATCGCTACCCTCCTTGTGTGAGGTGAGGGCATGACCCGAATCCGGCTTTTCCTATTCATAATTGCGATATTGGTGCCTTCGCTGGCGGCAGCGCAGACCATGAAATTCGAGGAGGCCGGGGCCATGCTGGCCGCGAGCTGCGGCAAGGACATCGACGACAATTGCCGCGGCGTCAATTTCGACGCGACGCGTCTGAAGGAGTGCCTGGGTCGGAATCAGGACGTGGTGTCGGCGAAGTGCAGGGCCGATTATCCCCAGGCCCTCGGAGCCATCCAGCAACGCATTACCGCGCGCGCCTCGCTTGTAAAGCTGTGCAATTGGGAATTGAAACACCTGTGCGGCGAGGTTCGGCAGGATCCCGTCAAGGGTCTGCAATGTCTCTTGGAGTCGACCAAGAAGGCCACCCCGAACTGCAACAAGGCGATAAGCGCAGCGGGGTATCGCTGATGCTTTGGGGAAAGAATCCGCGCGGTATCGCTCTCGTGCTGGGTGCCGTGGCCCTGCTTGCCTTGCCGATGGCGGCGGGGCGGGCGCAAACGGCCATGTCGAGTGGTGATATCATTGAGAAGCTTGCCGTCGAGGCCGAGTCGGATATCGACCTGGCCGCCTTGCGCCAGCAGGCTGCCGATCGCATCAAGGCAAGAGCGGATGCCCAGCCGCAAAAGCGGCCACCGATCGCGCCGCAACTGACCAAACTGCCGCAACTCCGTTTCGACATCGTGTTCGACCAGGACTCGTCCCTGATCCGGCCGGCCTCCTATCAGACGGTCGGCAGCATCGCCGACGCGCTCACAGATCCGAAGACGCGACCGTATCGCTATCTGATCGTCGATCATGTCGAGTCTGCCGGAAGACGCGACCATAATCTGATCCTGAGCCAGCGGCGCGCCGAATCGGTCCGGGATGTGCTGGTGAACACCTTCAAGGTTTCACCGAAGCGATTGCAGGCGCTTGGACTCGGCGAAGAACAGTTGCAGGATGTCAATCGCCCGGCGTCGCCTGCCAATGCGCGCGTCCAGATCATGGCTATCGGCAAGTTCGAAACGGCCGAGCCGGCGACGCCCCCTGCAGCGGCACAAAAAGGCGCCGCTGCGGCAAAGAAAAAGAAGCGCTGATCATCCATGAAAGGGTGAGCGCGACGCCAGCCGCAGGCTGGGGAAGGAGCACCCGATGTTCAATCAACCCTCGCCGAAAATGGCCGCTCTCTTGCTCGGATTAACAGTGATGATGACGACGCCCGCCGCCGCCGATGCCTTGAAGGACGAGATCGCGCCGACCGGCAAGCTGCGGGTGGCGATTGCGATCAGTCCGGCCGGTGGCGCGTTCTGGTCGACCAAAACCGAAACTGGTTTTGCCGGCGTGCCGGTCGATCTCGGCAAGGCGATGGCGGAGCAGCTTGGCGTCCCCGTCGAATATGTCGCGCACAACAATTCCGGGCAGATCGTCGATGCGGCCTCGAAAGGCACCTGGGACATCACCTTCCTGCCGAAGGATCCGGAGCGTGAGGGCAGGATGTCGTTCGGGCCGATCTATGAGGTTGCGGACGCGACCTACATCGTCAAGCCAGGTTCGCAGATCACGAATTTCGCAACGCTCGATCAGCCCGGGATCAAGGTCGCCGCGGTCAACAACACGACCACGATGCGCGGCGCGATCGTGCATCTGAAGAATGCCAAGGTCACGGGCTACCAGACCTACGACGAGATCTTCGGCCTGCTCAAAGGCGGCGAGATCGACGCGTTCGCCCTGTCGCGCGACCAGCTCAACGCCATGGCAAAACAGATCCCGGGCACCCGCGTGCTGGACGAAACGTTCAAGCAGACCGTGACGGCGGTGGCTGTGCCGCCTAATCGTCCGCAGTCGCTGGCGTTCGCGATCAAGTTTCTGACCGAAGCGATCTCCAACGGCACGCTGCGCAAAGCCTATGACAATAACGGCCTGAAGGATCGGCCGGTGCGGACGCAGACGAAGTAAGCAACAGGCGTGTCCCACGTCATTCTCGGGCGCGCGTCGCGCGAGCTTTGATGTGCAATTGCACATCAGAGAATCCATTTCTCACCTTGCGTAGAAGCGGATTGGATTCCGGGCTTGATGCTTCGCATCGCGCCGGAATGACGATTTGTGGCGACCCGCGCGGGCAGGCGCCAACATCTGTGCAGCTGCACAAATACAAGGCATCCCAGCCCTGCCTTGATGTGCGCAAAAGTGGATTAAATCCGTAAAATCACGAGATATTTCGAGCCAATCCCCGAAAATCGGGGTTGGCACATCGATTGCTTAATCCTGTCTCAGTCAATGACGACTGCCGTCCTACGGATTGCCAAAGCCAGCGTTGGCGAAGGCACAGGGATCAAGCGGCCTCGCGTGAGGCGCTTCGAGCAGTCTTCGGGACCACTTCACGATAGCTCGCGCATCCTCAGTTCCTGATCGGGCGTGACGTGCGTCGTTCTGTGCCGTCCAAAGACGGCGCGGGATTCGTCGCGCACGAGGACGGCAAGATTTTCACATAATCGGTGCACGGCTGCGCAGCATCCGGCGCGCTTTAACGTTGTCTGGAAAAGGGGAACAGGAATGGCCTATCTCGCGCCTTCGGAATTCGTGACCAAGATGGTCGACGCCGGAGAATCCAAAATCTTCATGTCGACGCGCGATACGGTCATCCGCGCCTACATGGCCGGTGCGATCCTCTCGCTTGCCGCCGCGTTTGCGGTGACCGTCAACGTGCAGACCGGTGTGCCGATCGTTGGGGCCGCGCTGTTTCCGGTTGGCTTCTGCATGCTCTATCTACTCGGCTTCGACCTGCTCACCGGCGTGTTCGTGCTGGCGCCGCTGGCGCTGATCGACAAGCGCCCGGGCGTGACGCTCGGCGGCGTGCTGCGCAACTGGGGACTCGTCTTTGTCGGCAACTTCCTCGGCGCCTTCACGGTGGCGGTGATGATGGCGATCGTCTTCACCTTCGGCTTCTCGCAGCCGCCGGACAAGGTCGGCACGGTGATCGGCCACATCGGCGAAGGCCGCACGGTCGGCTATGCGGCGCACGGCGCGTCCGGCATGCTCACGCTGTTCATTCGCGGCGTGCTGTGTAACTGGATGGTCTCGGCCGGCGTCGTCGGTGCGATGATCTCCACCACCGTCAGCGGCAAGGTGATCGCGATGTGGATGCCGATCATGCTGTTCTTCTTCATGACCTTCGAGCATTCGATCGTGAACATGTTCCTGTTCCCGTCGGGCCTGTTGCTCGGCGCCAAGTTCACGATCATGGACTACCTGATCTGGAACGAGATCCCGACCGTGATCGGCAACCTCGTCGGCGGCCTCGCCTTCACCGGGCTGACGCTGTACGCGACGCATATCAAAACGGCGCCGAAGCGCGATGCCTCGCGGCAGCCGGCTTCCTCGCGCCTGGCGGCTTGATCTCGCGATGCGGATGGGTCTCTCTCCTTGCTGGGAGAGACCCATTGCGTGAAAGCCGGGAATGCCGCGCGAGCTGAAAATATCGGTAGGACAATTTTCCGATAAGGGAGCTAAGGAAACCAACCAGGATTTCCATGGCGTCCTGATTCCGGACGAGCCGCTGCTTAGCCTCAAGGGCATTTCCATCGTGCTGGCCGACGGCATCAGCACGAGCAAGGTGAGCCGGGTCGCGGCGGAATCGGCGGTCAAGGGGTTTTTGACTGACTATTACTGCACCTCGGAATCCTGGTCGGTGCGCACCTCGGCGCAGCGCGTGCTGGAGGCAACCAATTCCTGGCTGCATTCGCAGACGCGCAGCCAGTATGCCTATGACAAGGACCGCGGTTACGTCTGTACGCTTTCCGCCATCGTCATCAAGTCGACCACGGCGCATCTTTTTCACATCGGCGATTCCCGCATCTATCGTCTCTCCGGCAACACGCTGGAGCAGCTAACTAACGACCACCGCGTCGTCATCTCCTCCCAGCAGAGCTATCTCGGCCGGGCGCTCGGCGTAAATCCGCAAGTCGAGATCGACTACCAGATGCTGCGGCTCGAGCCGGGCGACGTCTTTGTGCTCGCGACCGACGGCATCTACGAGCATCTTAGCGCCCGTCGCATTGCAAAGGCGGTGAACGAAGGCGGCGCCGATCTCGACGCGGCCGCGAAGGGGATTGTCGACCAGGCTTTTGACGCTGGCAGCAAGGACAATCTCACCGTCCAGATCGTCCGTGTCGACGAAGTGCCCGACGGCGCCGCCGCCGAAGTGTTCGCGCAGTCGCATGAACTGCCGCTGCCGCCGCTGCTGGAGGCGCGGGCGGTGTTCGATGGTTATCGAATCGTCCGGGAGTTGCACGGCTCCAGCCGCAGTCACATCTATCTCGCCGTCGATATCGAAACCGACGCCGTGGTCACCATCAAGATTCCGTCGATCGATCTGCGCGACGATCCGGCTTATCTCAAGCGCTTCATGATGGAGGAGTGGGTGGCACGGCGGATTGACAGCCCGCATGTGCTGAAACCCTGCCTGCTGCAGCGAAAGCGCAATTTCCTGTACGTCACGACCGAATACATCGACGGGCAGACGCTGACGCAATGGATGATCGACAATCCAAAACCCAACCTGGAAACCGTGCGCGGCATCGTCGAGCAGATCGCCAAGGGGCTGCGCGCCTTCCACCGCAAGGAGATGCTGCATCAGGACATCAGGCCCGACAACATCATGATCGATGCCACGGGCACGGTGAAGATCATCGATTTCGGTTCGACCAGGATCACCGGCGTCATCGAGGCCGAGCCCTCCGGCAACCGCAACGACATTTTGGGTACTCAGCAATACACTGCACCAGAATACTTTCTTGGCGAGCCGCCGACGTCCCGCTCCGACCTGTTTTCGCTCGGCGTCATCACCTACCAGATGCTGACGGGAAAACTGCCCTACGGCTCGCAGATCGCGAATGCGCGGACGCGATCGCAGTTCAACAGGCTGGTCTACCGCCCGGCGTCGCATGGCGACCGCGACGTGCCGCAATGGATCGACGGCACGCTCGAGAAGGCGGTCCATCCCAATCCCTACAAGCGCTATGACAGCTTCTCGGAATTCCTGTTCGACCTGCGTCATCCCAATGCGAACTATCTCTCGACGTCATCGACGCCGCTGATCGAGCGCAACCCGCTGCTGTTCTGGAAAAGCACGACTGTCGTGCTGGCGCTCGCCGTGATCGTGCTGCTTGCCATGCAGCACGGGATGCATCGGTGACGGCTCGTGTCCCGGACGCGGTGCAGCGCAAAGCGCTGCATCCGGGGAACGCAGCGTTGACTAGTTCGTCGTAGTTCCCGCAATCGGGTCCATGCCACTCTTGACGATTTCGGCGCGCGCAGCGGGGGAGGCGAGGAACTTGATCAGCGCCTTTCCGGCATCCGGCTCTTTCGAGACGCTGGCGATCCCGGCGGAGAATATTGTGATCTTCTGCAACTCGTCCGGCAGCGGGCCGATGATGTCGATGCCTTCGACGGGTTTCAATTCGCTCATCTGCTGAAAGCCGATCTCGGCGTCGCCGCGTGCGACGATTTCACCGACGGGCGTGGCGGGAATCTTCCTGGCTTTGTCCTTCATTTCGTCGGCAATGCCGAGCTTTCCGAACATCTCGGTCGAGACATAGACGCCGCTGGCACTGTCCGAATAGGCGACGGTCTTCACCGCCAGCAGGGCGCGCTTGAGTGCATCGGGCGTCGAGATGTCCGGCTTCGGCATGCCTGACTTCACCGCAACGCCGATCGGCGATTTGACGAGATCGACGCTGCTGCCGGCGGCCACCTTGCCTTTCTTGGCGAGATCCTCGAGTGCATAGCCGACCATGATCAGGACATCAGCAGGCTCGCCGCGCTCCAGTCGCACCGGAATGGCATTGGTCGTCGTGCCCATCGAGGGACCATGGGCGGTCAGCACCTTGTGGCCCGTAGAGCGCTCGAATTCCGGCACCAGCGCCTTGTAGGCGGCCGCCAGCCCGCCCGAAATCATCACCCGCACCTCGGCGGCGCCGGCCGTGACCGAAAGCAGGATGACGCTAGGAATGGCGAGCGCGAAGGCGCGAAGATGGATCGAAAGCCGCATGATGATTCCTCCCGGACGACTCTTGAGCGGTCGGCCTTGGGCAGGTTTTACAGCGTGAGCGGGAAGTCGGCTAGAGCCGCGCGTCGGCAGTGCGTAGGGCGGGCAAAGGAGCGAAGCGACGTGCCCACCATTTCAGTCCCGATCGCTGATGCATGGTGGGCACGCTACGCTTTGCCCACCCTACGGCATCGCGCATGAGGCAACGAAACCTTCACGAATTCACGTGCACGAAATCCCGCAGCAGCGGATAGATCTCGTTGTTCCAGCGCTTTCCCGAAAACACGCCGTAATGGCCGACGCCGGCCTGCATGTGGTGTACCTTGCGATAGGCGCGCACGCCGGTGCAGAGGTCTTGCGCAGCCAGCGTCTGGCCGATCGAGCAGATGTCGTCCTTCTCGCCTTCCACCGTCATCAGGCCCATGCGCCTGATCGAAGCCGGGTTCACCGGCCGGCCGCGATGCATCAGTCTGCCTTGCGGCAACAGATGCTCCTGAAACACGTCGCGCACGGTCTCGATGTAGAATTCCGCAGGCAGGTCCATCACGGCAAAATATTCGTCGTAGAAGCTCTTGATGATTTCCGCCTTCTCCTTCTCGCCCTTGGCCAGATGATTGGCGAGCTCGATGTGCTGCTTGATGTGGCGTTCGAGATTCATCGATACGAAGGCGGTGAGCTGCACGAAGCCGGGATAGACCTTGCGGAAAGCGCCCTTGCACTGCACCGGCACGTAATTGATCAGGTTTTTTTCGAACCAGTTGATCGGCTTGCTCTTGGCGAATCCGTTGACCCTGGTCGGCTGGATCCGCGTGTCGATCGGCCCGGCCATCAGGGTCAGCGTCGCCGGGCGGGCGGGATGATTGTCTTCCGACATGACGGCAGCGGCGGCCAGCGCCGAGACCGACGGCTGGCAGATCGCCACCATGTGCGCGCGCGGACCGATCTTGTCGAGGAAGGTGATCAAATGATCGGTGTAATCCTCCAGGCCGAAGCGGCCGGCATGAAGCGGAATGTCGCGCGGGTTATGCCAATCGGTGATGTAGACGTCGTGGTCCTGCAGCAGCGTCTTCACGGTGCCGCGCAACAGGGTGGCGAAATGGCCGGACATCGGCGCCACCAGCAACAGCCGCGGCTGCTCCGGGGCGTTCTCCTTCTTGAAATGCAGCAGCGAGCCGAACGGGGTGGCGAAGGTGACCTCCTCGGTTACCTCCAGCTCCTGATTGCCGACCAGTACCCGGTCGATGCCGTAGGCAGGCCGCGCATAGGTGAGGGAGGAGCGCGAGATCAGTTCGAGCGAAGCGGCGAGCCGGTTAAATAACCTGTCGGAGACGCCCTGCGGCACCAGATTGAGATATTTCAGTCCCGCCGCGGCTCCGGTCCGCCATGGCGACGTCAGGTCCATGTGGTTCTGATAGGCTTGGTACATCATTGACATCATTCACGCCTGTCCCCGTCTTGTGATGCCATGCAATATCGACGCCAGAGCTGGCCTTGCCGCCTCTAAAACTGGCACGTGGCTTGCTCCGAAAATGCCCGACGCACAGGCATTGGGCGGCGGCGCGGCTGGCTGCCCATGCCTGCGCGGAGGCGTTTTGGGGTTCGAGGGAAGGCCATATGGCGAAGACCACACTGACCATCTCCAGCAAGAATTACTCGTCCTGGTCGCTGCGCGGCTGGCTGCTGGCGAAATTCTCAGGACTCGAGTTCGAGGAGGTCGTCACCGCCCCCGACGATGCGTCGGCGCGGGCCGAAATCCTGCTGCTGTCGTCGTCGATCCTGGTGCCGTGCCTGCGCCATGACGGCGCCACCATCTGGGATACGCTGGCGATCGCGGAATACCTCAACGAGGTCATGCCGGACGCCGGCCTCTTGCCCGCGGACCGTATCCAGCGTGCGCATTGCCGCTCGATCTGCGGCGAAATCCATTCGGGCTTCACCACGCTGCGCGCCTCGCTGCCGGTCAACCTGAAGGGCCATTTCCCGGGCTTCAAGATCTGGTCGCGCGCGCAGGCCGATATCGACCGGGTCTGCACCATCTGGCGCGAATGCCTTGCGGAATCCGGCGGACCGTTCCTGTTCGGCGAGCGCACCATGGCGGATGCGATGTATGCGCCCGTCGTCACCCGTTTCATGACCTATGACGTGAAGCTCGAACCCGGCCTTACGGCCCACGCCAGTACCATCATGGCGATGCCCGAGATGCAGGAATGGATCGAAGCCGCCAAGGCGGAGCCCGCCGACATCGAGGAGCTCGAGGTCGAATATTAGGCAGACCGCGCGCCGCCTTGCCCGATTGAAGGGCTCAAGCTTCGGGCAGGATAGCTCACGCCGCAGCCAGCTTCGACTGGCGCGCCGCTTGTCCCGCGGCCATGGGTCAACTGCGCTGAAGGCGGATTCCGGTCTCCCGCCAAATGCTTCGCGGCCTCGATGCCGGCGATCGCGGCATTGCAGCGCGACTGGCGTGGATTTCGCATAGCAACATGCAGCCGTGAACGCGACGATGCGACGCTGCCGAAAATTTGGACGCACTTCGCCGGGTCGCGATCTCGCAACGCGAACCGTGGAGGCTTCAATGAACAAGCAGGCTGTCGTCAGCAAATTCTCTCACGTCAAACCCGGCGATACCGAATTCAAGGGCGGGGGTCTGCGCGACTTCTTCCTGTATCGCGATCTCGGCATCGCCGATGCCACCGGCGGGCAGGTGATCTGCCATCTGGTCAAGGCCAACCCCGATCTGCCGCCTGAGGAGGGCACCGGCTGGCACAAGCACGAATGCGAATTCCAGATCGTCATCATGACCAGGGGCTGGGCGCGGTTCATGTATGAGGACAAGTCGACGCTCGTACAGGCCGGCGACGTCGTCCACCAACGGCCCGGCATCACGCATTACCTGTACGACTACTCGGAGGACATGGAGTATCTCGAGATCGTCAGCCCGGCCGATTTTAGAACTGTGGACGTGCCGCCGGCCATCGACAAGGTGCCGCCGCCAACTCCCTGGAAGTGACCGTCATGTCATCTCCCGAGGAATTAACGCTTGTCGTGGGCCGCTGGCTGCGGCCGATTGTGGCCATGCTCTATGTTGTACGCCGTCTGGCATGGCGGCCGACATCTAGCCGTGAACAACGGAGTACGGCGCTAAATCAGTGATTCGGGCGCGGTTCGTTCCACCCGCGTTCCGAACGTTAACATCCCGCGCGTTCCCGTCGCATTCTGGCACAATGCGCCGCTTGTCAGCCTCTGTCCGCGACGTTTTCAGGGCGGGCGCGCGGCAACCGCCAGCCGACCACAGTGGCCTCGACCATGCCGCCAGTCCTGTCATTGCGCCATTGGCCATCGATCCAGCGGCAGGCAAAGGGCAGTTGATAGGTTCCGCTGTGATCCTCGCAAAGAACTTCCACCGGTTGGTCTGTCGGCGGAGCCCCGTTCCCGTCGAACTGCGCCAGCCGCTTTTCACGCGTTGCCATACAATCAATCTCCATTGCCGCGGCCGGTTGAGGTTCGCGGCAAAATGCATCCCACCGTTAACGGGGTGAAGCACAACGCCTGAATGAGGTATCAGTATGGTATCACTGGGGTCGGGGGTCTGCTTCGTGCAAATTGCTGTGATAGACGTTCCCGTGCGTCAGATGCTTTTGGAACGAGGATGTGGATGATTGCTTCGATGACCAGGATCACCTTCGTCGCCTTCGCGCTGCTGATGGCGTCACTGCCAGTGACCGTTCACGCGCAGGACGTTCCCGGCATAGAGATCTGCACCGTCGAAAAGACGATGGAGCGCCGCACCTCTTGCCTGCAGAGCAATGTCGACTTCCTGCAGAAGACGATCACCAAGCTGACTACCGACCATCAGCAGAAAATCGATGCCGCCAACCGGCAGATCGAAGCGCTGAAGAACGCGGTCATTGGCTTGCAGAAGGTCGTGAGCGAGCAGGCGGCGCAGAACAAGTTGGCGGAAGACGCGAAGAAGGCCGCCACGCCTCCGGCGAAGGATGCCGCACCGGCAAAGGACGGCACGAAGTAGCGGCGGTCCGCGCGGGTTACGACACGCGGTATTGCTCCATCACGGCCTTGTCCGGTTCAAGCCCAAGTCCGGGTCCCTGCGGGACCTCGACGTCACCATTGGCATCGACGTCGATGCGGCCGCGCCACAGGCATGCGGCGCGCTTCATATAGAACACCTCGACGAAAGTGGCATCGTCGCGCAGCGACATCAACTGCAGCGTCGCCAGAAAGCCCGGCCCGAAGTACGGCGAATGCGGCGCGAGCCTGACGCCGAGTTCGTCGGCTAGGGCTGCGACCTTCAGATATTCAGTGATGCCGCCGACCTTGATGACGGAGGGTTGTGCATGGCTTACCGCGCCCGCACTCATCATCTGTCTGAATTGATGAACCGTGCAGGCGTTCTCGCCGGCCGCAATGTTGAGCCCGCCTTTGGCTCGCACTTCGGCGAGCGTTGCAAAATCTTCCGGCGGCCAGACCGGCTCCTCGATGAACATCGGCGCAGCGTTGCGGCAGGAATGCGCGAACGCGATCGCGGCCTCGCCATTCAGTGGACAGTTCATGTCGACCATCAGCGGAATGCCGGCGCCGATCGCCTGGCGCGCAGCAAATACCGCAGGCGTTGTGGTCTCATGCAATTTGATCGCCTTGTAACCTCGCCGCAGCGCGGTCTCGCATTCGCTTGCGATCAATTCGGGTTTGCCGATCCGCAGCAGGCTTGCATAGGCGGGAATCCGCGTGCGTTTCGCCGCGCCGATCAGCCGATGCAACGGCACGCCCTTCGCTTTGGCGGCAAGGTCCCACAGCGCGATATCGAGCGCCGATATCGCAAACATCGTGATGCCATAGCGGCCGAACAGATGCAGGTTGCGCTGGATCTGTTCCATGAAGGCGGGAATATCAGCCGCGTCGGGGACCTCGAGGCCCTGCGCCTGCGGCGCGATCATCTCCTCGATGGCGGTGTATGTCGTCCGTGGGCAAACATACGCAAACGCATCGCCCCAGCCGGTGATGCCGGCATCGGTGGAGACCTCGATCATGACGATCTCCAGCGCGGATATTGCGGAAGCGCCTTGCTTGAAGCTCGCCACCCCCGCGTCATAGGGGATGCGGATGTGGTGCGCCCGAACATTGGTGATCAGCATGGTTACCCCCAAAGCGCCCGACAGGGCGGGCCGATCATAGCAAGAAAGGCGCACCCGGATAGAACGGGATGCGCTTAATTGCGTCATTGCCAGTCACGTATGCGAGTGTCCCGTCAGCCCTGCGCGTCGGACGTGTCGATGTTTGCCGTATGCGGGCCTCGAATTCCAAGCGCTGCGATGCTAGAGTTTGCCAGAACAGCCCGGCTGAAAACCGCATGGCCTCTGACGCGACAGCGAACAGATCGACTGCGACCGATGGGAGCCGGCTGTCCGGCACCGAGGCCGCCGAGCACGAGCGCCAGTTTCGTGAAATCCTGGAGTTTAGTCCGGCGGCGTTGCTGGTCGTGGACGAGGATGGCCGGCTGCTGTTTCACAATGCGCGGCTGCGCGACCTGCTTGGTTACGATAAAGACGAACTTGCCGGCATCGACACCCGCAAGTTCTGGCACGATCTCGAGCAGCGTTCCCAGATCATCGCGTCGCTGCGCGACCGCGGCGGGCAACTTCTGAACGAGAAGGTGGTTTGGCGCACCAAGAGCGGTCAATTCCTGGATCTGCTGCTGACCTATGCGCAAGTGGCCTATCGTGGTGGCCACATCAGCTTCGTTGGCGGCAAGCGGGTGCTGTGGGTCTACGACGTTACGGCGCTGACCCGTCACGAGCTCCGGGTCGTCGAGCAGGAGCGTCAGCTCCGCGAAATCCTGGACTTTTGCCCGGCCGCAGTATGCGTCGTCGACGACGAAGGGCGTATCCTCTTCCACAACAGGCGCATGCGCGACCTGCTGGGCTATGAGAAGGAAGAGCTTGATCTGTTCGACACCAGGCTGTTCTGGGCACGACCTTGATCATCGGACGCGCATCATCGAGCAGTTACGGACGCACGGTGGTCAATTGCTGAACGAAGAAGTGATCTGGAAGAGCAAGCGGGGCGAGCTGCTCCACCTGCTGATTTCTTACGTGCAAGTCGCCTACCACGGCGGCCACGTCGCCGTATCCGGGGGCAAACGGCTGTTCTGGCTTTACGACATAACGCCGCTGCGTCGAGCGGAACAGGCGCGGCTGCGCAGCGAGCGCCGGTTAGCCGAAGCGATTGAAAGCATCTCGGAAGGTTTCGTTTGCTACGACGGGGAGGACCGGCTGGTCATCTGCAACTCATGCTACCGCGACTTGCTTTACCCAGACATGGAGATCGCATTGACTGCGGGGAAGACGTTCGAAAGCATCATCCGGAACGCCGCGGAGCGCGGCTATGTCACGGATGCAATAGGCCGCGTTGAGGAGTGGATAGCGGAGCGTTTGCGCCAGCATCGCAACCCGGGCGAGCCGCAGGTGCAACGCCGCAACAACGGCCGGTGGATCATGGTCAGCGAGCGCCGTACCGAAGATGGCGGCACGGTTGCGGTCTATTCCGACATCACGGAACTCAAGTAGCGTGAGCAGGACTTGACCGAGAAGTCCAACACGCTCGCGGCGCTATCATCGAAACTCGCCAAATATCTGGCACCCCAGGTCTACGACTCGATCTTCACCGGTCAGCAAGACGTCAAGATCGTCAGTAAACGCAAGAAGCTCAGCGTGTGCTTCTCCGACCTGGTCGGCTTCACCGAGATCACGGACAAGATGGAATCCGAAGACCTCACGCAGCTTCTCAATCACTATCTCACCGAAATGTCGAAGATCGCGCTGCAATACGGCGCCACGATCGACAAATACGTCGGCGACGCCATCGTCATGTTCTTTGGCGATCCGACAACGCTGGGCGTGAAGGAGGATGCGCTCGCCTGCGTCCAAATGGCGGTTGCCATGCAAAAGCGCGTCGGAGAGCTGGCTGAGGTCTGGCGCGACAGTGGCATTGAAGTGCCGCTTCGCTGTCGGATCGGTATTCACACCGGATATTGCACCGTGGGTAATTTCGGCAGCGACGACCGGATGGATTACACGATGGTCGGCGGCACGGTGAACCTCGCGTCACGGCTTGAGCATGAGGCGCCGCCCGGCGGCGTGCTGATCTCGTTCGAGACCCACGCGCACGTGAAGGACGACATGCTGTGCGAGGAGCGCGGCCACGTGCAGGTCAAGGGAATCGCGCAGCCGGTTGCGACTTATGGCGTGATTGGCTTGAAGCCGGCCGCGGAACAGGCCGGCACGACGCATTTGCGGCTCGAACTCGACGCGGATCGAATGTCCGACGACGAGCGCAAGGCGGCGGCGGACACGCTGCGCCGTGCGCTCGGATTGCTCGAGCATAGCGGCTAGGTCGCGCGGAACGGGTCGCTCTTCGAAACAGGTTCCATTTCCATCAAGCCGCGAGTACGAGAGCAAGGACGGTCAAATGAAGCGCGAAGCAACCGTTCATGATGCGGTGCTTCGCACGAAAGCTGTCAGTCATGAATCCGGCCCAGAAAGCGCTCTGGTACATCGAAAGCCATCTCGCCGAGCCTTTGACGCTCGACGACGTCGCTGGTGTTGCCGGCGTCTCGCGCTTCCATCTGGTGCGGGCGTTTGCCGCGGCCACCGGGTTTTCGGTCATGCGCTACGTGCGTGCCCGCCGGCTCAGCAAGGCGGCGCAGGCGCTCGCGGCCGGCGCGCCCGATATCCTCAGCCTCGCGCTGGATGCGGACTACAGCTCTCACGAAGCTTTCACCCGCGCGTTCCGCGACCACTTCGGCATGACGCCGGAGTCTGTTCGCGCCGGAGCGTGCCTCGATCGTCTCAAGCTTCAGGAGCCCATCGTCATGGATTCAACCCTGCTCGAAAACCTCAAGCCCCCGCGTTTCGAAACCTCAAAACCGTTGCTCGTCGCCGGCATCGGCGAGCGCTGCACGCATGAAAACGGCGGCGCCGGCATTCCCAATCAATGGCAGCGGTTCCACCAAAAGGTCGACGAAATTCCGGACCGCGTGGGCAAGGTCGCCTACGGCGTCTGCTGCAATGGCGACGATTCCGGCAATTTCGATTACATCGCCGGCGTCGAGGTCGCGGACTTCTCCGACCTGCCGCGCGAATTCGCGCGCGTGCGGATACCCGAGCAGAAATACGCGGTCTTCACCCATGCCGAGCACATCTCGACCATTCGCCGCACCGTCAACACGATCTGGAATCACTGGCTGCCGATCTCTGGGATGAAGGCCGCCGACGCGCCGAGTTTTGAGCGGTACGACGAAAAGTTCGATCCGGCCACCGGCAATGGCGGGCTGGAGATCTGGGTGCCGGTGCGGGAATAGCATCACCGCAATGCTGCCCTGCGCCACACAATCGCCCGTGGTTGCTTGGCAAGCGATATCGACTTTGCCATAACATCCGCAACGAAATGTTGCGCGTGCGGGGTCGAGCCTGAAATCCGCCTGCAGCCGAAAAGAGCCGGGAGGATTTTCATGGCCGATATTCGCGTTCTCGCCACCGATCTGGAGTTTCCGGAAGGCCCGGTGGTCATGCCCGACGGCTCGGTGGTGCTGGTCGAAATCCGGGGCAAGCGGCTGACGCGGGTTTATCCCGATGGACGGAAAGAGGTGGTCGCGCAGATTCCCGGCGGCCCCAATGGCGCGGCGCTTGGTCCTGACGGCAAGATGTACATCTGCAACAATGGCGGCTTTAGCTGGATTCCCACCGGCAAGATGATCATGCCGGGACCGCAGGCCGAGGATTACCTCGGCGGCTCGATCCAGCGGGTCGATCTGCAGAGCGGCAAGGTCGAGACCGTCGTCGACAGATGCGGCGAGCACGCCCTTCGCGGGCCGAATGACCTGGTGTTCGACAAGCACGGCGGGCTCTGGTTCTCCGATCTCGGCAAGCGACGCGCCCGCGAGATGGATGTCGGCGCGTTCTATTATCTCAAGCCGGGCATGAAGGAGATCGTCGAGGCCGTGCACGGCGTGCTGCCCGCCAACGGCATCGGCCTGTCGCCGGACGAGAAGACGGTCTACATCGCGGAGACGCCGACCGCGCGGCTGTGGGCCTATGAAATCGCCGAGCCCGGCACCATCAAGCCGCGCGACGTGATTTATCGCGGCGAACGCGGCAAGCCGATCGCGGGGCTCGGCGGCTACCAGATGTTCGACTCGATGGCGGTGGAGGCGGGCGGCAATGTCTGCGTGGCAACACTGGTCTCGGGCTGCATCTCGGTGATCGCGCCCGACGGCGCGCTGGTCGAGCAGGTGCCGACCGGCGACCGCGTCACCACCAATATCGCCTTCGGCGGGCCGGAGCTGAAAACCGCCTACATCACGCTGTCGGGCAAGGGCGAACTGATCGCGATGGACTGGGCGCGGCCGGGGCTGGCGCTGAATTTCTTGAACAAGTGATGGCATCCGTCATTGCGAGCGAAGCGACGAAGTGAGGTTCGTAGGGTGGGCAAAGTGCATTTGCGCCGTGCCCACCATCACACTCCGTGCAGGAGTGGTGGGCACGCTTCGCTTTGCCCACCCTACTTCGCTCGCTATGACGGTGTAAGAACGGAGTTATTGAATGGCTTTTCTTGAACCGGTTACCCTTCAAGGCGCGCATGCGCGCCTTGAGCCGCTGTCGCACGATCACATTGACGGACTCGTGGAAGCCGTGAAGGACGGCGAGCTATGGAAGCTCTGGTACACCGCCATCCCGACCGCCGAAAACATGAAAAAGGAAATCGACCGCCGCCTCGGGCTGTTCGCGGCCGGCTTGATGCTGCCGTTCACGGTGTACGACGCCGAAGGCAAGGTCGCGGGCATGACGACCTATATGAACGTCGATGCCGCCAACCGCCGCGTCGAGATCGGTTCGACCTGGTACGCCAAGCGTGTGCAGCGCAGCGCGCTCAATACGCAGTGCAAATTGCTGCTGCTGACGCACGCGTTCGAGAAACTCGATTGCATTGCGGTCGAGTTCCGCACGCATTTCTTCAATCACCAGAGCCGCCGAGGCATCGAGCGTCTGGGCGCCAAGCAGGACGGTATCCTGAGAAGCCACCAGATCGCGCCGAACGGTACGTTGCGCGACACCGTGGTTTACAGCATCATCGCCAGCGAATGGCCGACGGTGAAGGCGCATCTCACCTATCAACTCAACGAGAAGACGCGGTGAACAGGCCGCGCTAGAAACGATACGATGGAAACGTTCGATTACGTGATTATCGGCGCGGGCTCCGCAGGCAGCGTGCTCGCCAACCGGCTCAGCGAAGATTCAGCCACCCGCATCTGCGTGCTGGAAGCGGGGCCGACGGACTGGCACCCGTACATTCATCTGCCGGCCGGCTTCATCAAGACGTTCCACATGAAGAGCGTCAACTGGGGCTATCAGCAGGAGCCGGGCCCATGGACCGGCGGCCGCAGCATCTATGCGCCGCGCGGCAAGACGCTGGGCGGATCGTCCTCGATCAACGGCCATATCTACAACCGCGGCCAGCGCCAGGATTTCGACACCTGGGCGCAGCTCGGCAATCGCGGCTGGGGCTATCCGGACATACTGCCCTATTTCAAGCGGCTGGAGCGGCGGGTCGGCGAAGGCGACGAAACCTATCGCGGCCGCGATGGCAGTCTCACCGTCACCACCATGGATTGGAACGATCCGCTGTGCGAGGCCTTCATGGAAGGCGCCATGAGCCTCGGCATTCCGCGCAACCCCGATTACAACGGCGCGATACAGGAAGGCGTGTCCTACTGCCAGCGCACCATCGAGAAGGGCCTGCGCATGAGCGCGGCCAAGGCGTTCCTGCATCCGGCGCGCAAACGAGGGAATGTCGACGTGCGCACGCACGCGCATGTCACCAACATCATCTTCGAGGGCAAGCGCGCGGTCGGCGTGCGCTACCTCAAAGGCGGCAAGGGCGGCACCCCCGTCGAGGTGCGCGCCAACAAGGAAGTCATTCTATCCGGCGGCACTTACAATTCGCCGCAGGTATTGCAATTGTCCGGCGTCGGCTCGCCGGAATTGCTGCAATCGCACGGCATCGAGGTCCGTCACGCGCTGCCGGGCGTCGGCGAGGGCCTGCAGGATCATTATGCGCCGCGTTCGGTCGCGCGCGTCAAGAACATCAGGACCATCAATGAACTGCGGCGGGGCGTGAGCCTGTGGGTCGAGGCGCTGAAATGGGCGACGACGCGGCGCGGCCTGCTCTCGTTGTCGCCGACCATGGTCTATTGCTTCTGGCACTCGGGCGAGACCACGGAAAGCTCCGACCTGCAGCTCACCTTCACGCCGGCAAGCTACAAGGAAGGCGTGCAAGGCCAGCTCGAAGACGAGCCCGGCATGACGGTTGCCTCATGGCAGCAGCGTCCCGAGAGCCGCGGCTATGTCCGCATCCGCTCCGCCGATCCGTTCGCGCCGCCGATCATCCAGACCAATTATCTGGTCGAGGAGATCGATCGCCGCGTCGTCGTCGCCGGCATGAAGCTGGCGCGCCGGCTGCTGTCATCAGCGCCGCTCGCGCCCTATTACGCCTATGAGGATTTCCCGGGACCGAAGGTGCAGAGCGACGACGAATTTTTGGCCGCCGCCACCGAGCGTGGCACCACCACGTTCCATCCCGGCTGCACATGCCGCATGGGACCGGCGGATGCCAAATGGGCCGTGGTCGACGACCAGTTGCGTGTGCACGGATTGCAGGGGTTGCGCGTGGTCGACGCCTCGATCATGCCGCGGATGATCTCGGCCAATCTCAACGCCTCGACGCTGATGATCGCCGACAAGGCCTCCGACCTGATCCGCGGCAAGACCGCGCTGGAAGCGGTGAGGTTTCCGGTGCCGGCCTAGGCCGTGATGAAATCAGGCACTAGATACGACAGCAGCGCGGCACTGTGCACTCAAATTTGAATCGCCTCTCAACAGCCGGCCCTCTATGGTGCGCTTACGTCGCGCCTCGTGTTTCTGTCGATTGCTATCGTCCTGTCGCTGCTGCCGGTCGTCGCGCCGGCTGCGCCGGTTCATAAACGGCCGGCGCCACGCTGGCACGGATACGGCTTCCTGCCGGGCTATCATCAGCCACCGAATAACTTACGCCCAGAAAGCTTCGTCTTCGCGCATGGCGCGCCGCAACCAGCGCCCTTGGTATGTCGATCCAGTCCCAAGTTATTACGGGTGCGATGGCGCAAAGCCGACATTCGCGGGCATTTCGAGCCCCCGGGCGAGAACATCGTCGCGAACGTCATCAGTTGGTAACGCCAACAACTCCTAAGCATTCATCACTGCGAACGATTCACGGCCTGGACGCTTCGCGCGGATACCTTCGCTCCAACCAGTGTCAACGACTTCAGCCGTGAAGAGATGCGATGGAAACGAAATCCCGTGTCGGAAAACGGGTGGTTGGAACATCGGTCGTGCACTAGGTGAGAGGGACGATGTCACGCGGCAAGAGTTTGAACGCGAATCTGAGTTTACCGCTGAAGGCCGCGGCGTACGTTTCACTTACGAACTGTGGGGGCACACAATGGAGAAGGAATTACCAATGTCGAAGGAAGAGGAAAATAAAGCTGTTGTAGGCCGTTGGTTCAAGGAGTTCTGGGGCAATCCCTGGAACCCCGATATCGTCGACGAACTCGCTGCGCCTGACATACTGTTGCAGTATTCGCTGCATGAGCCGCGCCGCGGTCGCAAGGACGTGAAGGAATTCATGATTGGATTCCGCGATGCATTTCCAGATCTCAACTTTTGGGGCGCTGCGGACTTGATCGCGGAAGGCGATTACGTCGTCGGTCGTTGGGAAGGCGGCGGCACACACACCGGCTCTGCTTTCGATGACTTCATCGTCGGATCATTGCCGGCGGCTTCCGGTCGGAAAATGCGCTTCACCGGAATTACTGTGCTGCGCGTCGAGAACGGTAAAATCGTGGAAGAGGTCGGCCTGGACGACGGCGCGACCGCGCTGCAGCAGCTCAACATCTTGCGCGCGGCCTGATCAATCGTGATGGCCGTCTCCGACGGGGTTGGTAACAGCCATCCGGAAACGAGCCGGACCGGTGTCATTCCCCGGTGCGGTTCGCTGCCTGATGGGCCGCAGGCCGCGTTACTAAGAATCAATGAGGACAAGCTTCAATGAGTATGAGTCGCAAAGAACTAATGTTCGCCTCCGGCAATGATACGTGCGCTGCGTGGTTGTACCCCGCGGCGGCGGATAAAGGGGCGAGACCTATCATCGTCATGGCCCACGGATTGACCGGCACACGCCGAGACCGTCTTGGCGCGTTCGCCGAACGGTTTGCGGCCGCCGGTATCGCGGCGCTCGTTTTCGATTATCGAGGCTTTGGCGACAGCACGGGCGAGCCGGACCTATTCGAGCCTTCTCTTCAGTTGGAAGACTGGCGCGCTGCCATCGCGTTTGCTCGTTCTCTGCCCGATGTCGATGCCGGACGCGTGGCGACGTTTGGCTCCTCGTTGGGCGGGGGCAACGCGCTCGCCGCGGCAGCGGAGGACCCCAAGGTGGCCGCGGTTATCAGCCAGGTTCCATATCTCGACAGGGACACCCAGACCTACACCAAACCTCAGCACGTCGTGGAGGAAATGAAGGCTGCAGCAGTTGAAGGTCGCTATTTGGCTGCCGTTGGTCAGCCCCATGAGGCGGCATTCATTAGCGCGCCCGGAGCTGAGGTCGGTTGGCGTCGTGTTGTCGCAATCGGTGAGGAATCTCAGTGGCGAAACCGCGTCTCGGCGTCCTGGCTGCTAGGTCCTCCATATAGTCCTATCCGACATGCCGCCTCGCTTCACTGTCCTTGTTGGTTTGTGTCGCTGCGGACGATCAGGTTGCCAAGCCGGGGCCTGCAATTGAGGCCGCGCGCCAAGCGCCTAAAGGTGAGCTCCGCATCTATCCAGGCGTCGATCATTTCGACATCTACGATGGACCGTCCCACGAGGCAGTGGTCGCGGACGAGATCGAATTTCTTCACCGCCACCTTCTAGGCCGAAGCGGACATTCGGCATGCTGACGATGTTTGCTTAACGATGCGCTGCTTCCGACCGGTACAGCGTATCGATGGTGACGACGCCGACCGCGCGCGAGACGCAGGGGCAGATCTTGCGGTTGTCCTGCTTCTGCTGGTCGCTGAAGAACACATCGCGATGGTCGATCTCGCCTTCGACGGCAACGACGTCGACCGCGCAGACGCCGCATTCGCCGCGCTGGCAATCCGAAATCACCTCGAAGCCGGCACCGTTCAGCGCGTCGAGCATCGAGCTGTTCTGCGGCACGACGAGTTCGGTGTCGGACCCCTTCAGCCGCACGCGGAATTCGGCCGTCGGCTTCAATCCGCTGGAGCCGAAGGTCTCGTAGCGCAGGTCGGCCGGTGCGCGTCCCGCGCCGTTCCAGGCGCGCCGCGCGGCCTCCAGCATCCGCATCGGTCCGCACATGACGGCGATGGCATCGTCAGGCAAGGCGCGGAAGGTGGCATCGAGATCGAGCCGCGTGCCTTCATCGGAGGCGTGCACGATCAAGAGATCGCCGAGCAGCGCCGATAGCTCGTCGAGGAACGCGGCATCGCCGCGTGATTTGACGGCGTAGTGCAGGGGAGCGTCGATGTTCCGGCGGCGTAAGGAGGCTGCGATGCCAGTTATCGGCGTGATGCCGATGCCGCCGGCGATCAGGCAATAGTTCTTCCTCGTCCAGTCGATTTCGAGCAGGGACGCTGGATTTGACGTCTCGATCCGCGCGCCCGGCGTCAAGCTCCACATGCCGCGCGAGCCGCCGCGGCTGTCCGGCGCCAGCCGCACCGCGATCCGGTAGGTGCCGGCATCGCTGTTCTCCACCAGCGAATAGGAGCGCCGCGCGGGCTGTCCGTCGATCAGCACGGTCACGCCGATATGGCTGCCGGCCGGGTAGGGCGGCACGCGGCCGTTCTCGGGGCGCAGTCTGAATTCCCGGATCGTGGGCGTCACGTCGCTGACGGCTTCGACGGTGCACCAGCTCCATTGCTCGGCAAAACGCATGGGCGCTTTTTCCTATTCGGCTGACGATTTGAGCAAAGCGAGCGCAGGCATCAGTTCGAGATGCGTGCGGTTTCGGATCGCGAGCCGCAAATTGCGTGCAGCGAGGCGCGAATGCTCGCGCATCACGGCCTCGGCCCGCGCGCCCTCGCGGTTCTCGATGGCGTCGACCACGATGCGATGATGATCCTGTCCGAGCAGCAGGATCTGGTGCGCCTCGGGCAACGCCGACTGCGCCATCACGAAAGCGCTGGGCGAAGCGAACGGCAGCGCGGAGACGCGATCGATCTCCCGGATCAGCGGCGCGCTGGCGGATAGTTCGTTGAGCAGCGCATGAAAGCGCGCGTTCATGGTCACATAGGCGGAAAAGGCTTCGACCGAAATCGGGTCCTGGCGAACAAGCTGGTCGAGGTCGGCGAGGCACTCCTTCAATGGCTCGAGGCTGCGCGCGCTGACGCCGCGCTCGGCCGCAAAGCGGGCGGCGAGGCCCTCCAGCGTGCCGCGCAGCTCGATCGAATCCAGAATGTCGCGTTCGGTAAACGCCTTCACCATGAAGCCGCCGGAGGGGATCGCCTGCAACAGGCCTTCGTCCTCCAGCCGCACCAGCGCCAGCCGCACCGGCGTCCGCGAGACGCCTGTTATGTCGACCGCCTGCAGCTCGGAGATGCGTTCGCCCGGGCGCAGCCGCCCGGACAGGATCATATCGCGCAGCGCGAGTTGCGCGCGCACGGTCTGTGAGACGGAGCGTTCGGCGTCGCGCTCGCTCATCGCTTCACTCCGCCGCTTGCATGCTTTGCGGCGCGGTCTCGCGCGCGACCATGCGGTCGATCACGCGCCGCGCCCACATCGCACCGGCATCGATGTTGAGGTTGTAGAAGGTGCGGTCGGGATTCTCGTTCATGGCGCGCTGCTGCGCTTCGAGGATGATTTCATCCTCGTGGAAGATGCCGGCAACGCCCTCGCGGATTTCGGTGGTCAGCTTCTGCTCGGTCGTCCGGTAATTGCGGACGAAGGCCCAGAAATAGTGACAGGTGGTGTCGGTCTCCGGCGTCATGGTGTTGAGCACAAAACCGTTGACGCCCTGCGAACGGTCGCCCTCCGGCGCGCCGGTGCCGGCGGGTGCGACGCCGACGTCAATGTTGACGGTGCCGGGCGCCTGGAAGTTTATGATCTGCCAGCGGTCGACCGATCCCGGCTTCTGCAGCTGCGCCGCCCAGAACGGCGGGGCGTCGATGCCGTGCATCCAGCGCGTCACGGTCACGGTCTTGTCGCCATGGGTGACGGCGAACGGAGCTTCGGCGACGTGGTCATTGCCGATGCTGGAGCCATGCACGAAAGCCTCGTGGGTCAGGTCCATCAGATTGTCGACCACGAGGCGGTAGTCGCACTTCACATGAATGGTCTTGCCGTCGCCGGCCCAGGCCGGATCGTCGTTCCAGTGCATGTCAGGCACCAGCGCGGGATCGGCCAGCGCCGGATCGCCCATCCACAGCCAGATGAAACGGTCACGTTCGACCACGGGATAGGAGCGCACGCATGCCGACGGGTTGATGGTGTCCTGCGAAGGCATGTAAGTGCAGCGGCCCTGCGCGTTGAATTTCAGCCCGTGATAGCCGCAGACGACGGTGTCGCCATCGAGCCGTCCCTTCGATAGCGGCACCAGCCGGTGCCAGCAGGCGTCCTCCAGCGCGCAAACCTTGCCGTTGGACTGGCGGTACATCACGACATGCTTGCCGCAGATCGTGCGCGGAAACAGCGCGTGCTTGAGATCGACATCCCAGGCGGCGGCGTACCAGGAATTGAGCGGAAATGAGGACGGCATGGCTGCACTCCTTATTGAGTGCAGTATGCATACAGGAATTGCGATTGGATGGCAAATATTGCACATTAGTGGTGTTAAATTACCATTCAAGTATACATACTCTTTGTGAGCTATCTCATTTCGCCAGCTCCGGTTTGCCATCACCTTGATCGCAGGCAGAGCGGAAGCTTCTGCGCGGCAGACCTGCACGCGTCATCGAAGGAAGTGACCGCTGCGCTACCTGGGCAACGGTGGACGAAGGCTGCGTCTATCCAAGCCCGTGACCAATGGGGAGCTCGGCTTTCGGAAGATTCGGCTGCCCCAAAATAATGCGGAGATAGGAGGCGCGATGACATCTCAAGTATCGGCCCTCAGGCTTTTCGACCTCATCCAGTCGCACCGTGTGACCGCGGTGATCTACGTGGCCGCCAGACTCGGGCTCGCCGAACTGTTGAGCTACGGTCCGCAGACGCCTGCCAAGCTCGCAAAGGCAACAGGCGCGGATGAACGCGCGCTTGGACGTCTGCTCACCGCGCTCTCCACCATCGGCATATGTTCGCGAACCGGCGAAGATAGCTATGCGTTAACGGAAGTGGGCGCCTGCCTCGATGGCTCTGCGGAGCATTCGGTCAAGGGCTGGGCAATCCTCGAGACCGAACTGCTTTCAAAATCCTGGAGCGGAATGCTTGAATCCATCATGACCGGCAAGACCGTAGCGCAACTGCAAGGCGTCGATGACAGCTTCGAGCTGATGGGCCGGACGCCGGAGCTCGTGGACAAATTCAATGCGGCGATGGTGGAGCTTACCCGTCTTGTCACACCGAATGTCCTTCAGTCCTATGACTTCAGCGGGATACGCCACCTGATGGACGTCGGCGGCGGGTCCGGCGAATTGCTCGGCGCCATCGCACAGCAAAACCGGAAACTGCGCGGAACTGTTTTCGACCTTCCGAGGTGCGCCGAGGCCGCAAGCAAGCATCTCCGGCAGGCCGGCGTCGGTGACCGCGTGGAATTTGTGGCCGGCGATTTCTTCAAGACCGTGCCGGCGATCGCAGACGCGATCATCCTCAAGAGCATCATTCACGACTGGGACGATGCGCGCAGCATCACGATCCTGCAAAACTGTCGCAAGGCGCTCCCGAATGCAGGCAAGCTGTTTCTGGTGGAGAGGCTGATGCCGGAGACGCCAACCATGGCGGATGAGGACAGGGAGCAGGCGTTGAGCGATCTGAACATGCTGCGCGGGCCCGGAGGGCTCGAGCGCACCGAGGGTCAGTACCGCGAATTGCTTAACCGAAGCGGCTTCGATCCGGTTACGACCTATTCAGCCGGCCGCTTCAACCTGATTGAGGCGTGTCCTCGTTGAGGCCCGCCGAGTGATGGGATGTCGCTGTCACTCGGCGTCAGGCGCCAGCCTCAGCCGTAAACGAACGCCTTGTCCTTGAGGTCGATGGCCGGGAATTCGTCCTTCTCGGCCCAGTAATCCTGGTTGTGCTGCCATTCCGGCTTTTCGCCGCGCTTGGGCAGAAGGTGCATGCCGCGCATCATGTAGCCGGGATTGAAGTTTTCGGGATCGATCCAGGGCAACAGCGGCATGTTGTGGTCTTCGGGACGCAGCTGCGGCGCCACCTTTTTCGCGCCGGTCTCTTTCATATGCGTGAGCAGCCGGCAGACGAAGTCGGCGACCAGGTCGACGCGCAGCGTCCAGCTCGCGCGGAAATAGCCGAACACCCAGACGAGGTTGGGCACGCCGGTGAACATCATGCCGCGATAGGTCACGGTATCGGCGAAGTCGAGCGCCTTGCCGTCGACGGCAAACTCGATGTCGCCATTGGCGCAGAGGTTGAAGCCGGTCGCGGTCACGATGATGTCGGCTTCCAGCTCCTTGCCGGACTTCAGCAGGATTCCCTTTTCGGTGAAGCGGTCGATCTCGTCGGTGACGACGGAGGCCTTGCCGGACTTGATGCCCTGGAACAGGTCGCCATCGGGAATGAACGCGATGCGCTGCCGCCATGGCCGGTACTTTGGCGTGAAGTGGGTCGCGATGTCGTAGTCCTTGCCTAGATAGGCTTCGACCGCCGACAGCAGATCCTTCTTGGCCGCTTCCGGCTCCTCGAAGGTCTTGCGGGTGAAGGCGTCCTGGTCGAACAGGATTTTTCGCCGCGTGATCTCGTGGATCCACTTTTCATCGACCTGCAACTGGCGCAGCTGCTCGGCGATTTCGATCGCGTTGCGCCCGGTGCGGAAATAGGTCGGAGAACGCTGCAGCATGGTGATATCAGCGCAATCGTTAGCCATCGCCGGGATCAGCGTCGCCGCCGTGGCGCCCGAGCCGATCACGATCACGCGCTTGTTCTTGTAGTCGAGGTCTTCAGGCCATTTCTGCGGATGCACGATCCGACCCTTGAACCTGGCCATGTCCTGCCACTCCGGCGTATAGCCCTCGGTGTGGCGGTAATAGCCCTGGCACATCCAGAAGAAATTGGTGGTGAAGCGGAGTTTTTCGCCGGTGTCGGTACGGACAGCCTCGATGGTCCAGAGGTTTTCCGCGCTCGACCATTTCGCCGAGGTGATGGTGTGCTGATAGCGGATGTGAGGCGCGAGATCGTTCTCCTCGATCACGTCGCCCATGTATTTCAAGATTTCGGCGGCGCTCGCGATCGGCGCTGTCGTCCATGGCTTGAAGCGGTAGCCGAAGGTGTGCAGATCGCTGTCGGAGCGAATGCCCGGATAGCGGTGGGTGGTCCACGTGCCGCCAAAAGTCTTCTGGGCTTCCAGCGCGACGAAGCTCGTTCCCGGGCATTGCGTGGTGAGGTGGTAGGCGGCGCCAACGCCGGAAATGCCAGCGCCGGCGATCAGGACGTCGAAATGCTCGGTCGTGCGGGGCGAAGTCGCGTCGATCTGGGTTTGAACGTTCATCTTCCCTGTTCTTTTTTCGTTTGTTGTGTTCTGAAAAGTAAAACGCCAGAGCCTTGGGTTCTGGCGCCGTAGTCGTCAGCGAATTACACTTCGCGGCGGCTGAGGAAGGCCAGCCGCTCGAACAGGTGCACGTCCTGTTCGTTCTTGAGCAGCGCACCGTGCAGCGGCGGGATCAGCTTGCGCGGGTCGCGCTCCCTCAGCATTTCCGGGGTGATGTCCTCGTTGAGCAGCAGCTTGAGCCAGTCGAGCAATTCCGAGGTCGAGGGCTTCTTCTTCAAGCCCGGCACTTCGCGCACCTCGAAGAAGATGCGCAAGGCTTCTTCCACCAGCCGCCTCTTGATGCCGGGGAAGTGCACGTCGACGATCCGGCCCATGGTGTCGGCGTCGGGGAACTTGATGTAGTGGAAGAAGCAGCGGCGCAGGAACGCGTCCGGCAATTCCTTCTCGTTGTTCGAGGTGATCATCACGATCGGGCGCAGGCTCGCCTTGATGTTCTCGCCGGTCTCGTAGACGAAGAATTCCATGCGATCGAGTTCAAGCAGCAGGTCGTTGGGGAATTCGATGTCGGCCTTGTCGATTTCGTCGATCAGCAGCACCGGACGCTTGTCGTGGGTGAAGGCTTCCCACAATTTGCCGCGCTTGATGTAGTTCGAGATGTCCGAGACCCTGCTGTCGCCGAGTTGGCTGTCACGCAGGCGCGAAACCGCGTCGTATTCGTACAGACCCTGCTGCGCCTTGGTGGTGGACTTGATGTGCCAGGTCAAAAGCGGCGCGCCGAGCGCCTTGGCGACTTCCTCCGCCAGCACGGTCTTGCCGGTGCCGGGCTCGCCCTTGATCAGCAGCGGGCGCTCGAGCACGATCGAGGCGTTGACGGCGACCTTGAGGTCGTCGGTGGCGACATAGTCCTTGGTGCCGGTAAATTTCATCTATCCGTTTGCCTTGTTGCTCGTTCTTGGGCCGCTGGCGGCCTGAACAGTAAACGACCGCCGGTCCGGCGGTCGCGATTGAAATTGATGCGCTTATCCTCAGCGTCTGATCAGCGACAGGATCACCAGGATGATCACCGCGCCGATGGTGGCGTTGATGATATCGCGGACCCAGCCCACGCCGAGGCTGACGCCCAGTTGCGGCAACAGCCAGCTCGCCAGCAGCGCGCCGATGATGCCGACGACGATGTTGCCGATCAGCCCGAAGCCTGCACCGCGGACGATCAGCCCGGCAAGCCAGCCCGCGATACCGCCGATGATCAGCGCCGCAATGATGCCCATTGAATTTCCCCTGCCGGAATAAACCCTTTATGGTTCAATTGTAATTGAAAAAGCCTCCCGGTCTAGGCCTGACTGCTATGCACCGGCCCTTGACGTGTGCTGGCCCTTGACGTGCGCGGTCCGGCGGGCAATCTGTATCCTATGTTCCTGCAATTCTTCACATCGCTGCGCGACGCGCAGGTCCCGGTGACCCTGCGCGAATATCTGACGCTGATGGAGGCGCTCGACGCCGACCTCGCCGATCAGACGGTCGAGAATTTCTACTACCTGTCGCGCGCCGCCTTGGTGAAGGACGAGCGCAACCTCGACAAGTTCGACCGCGTCTTCGGCACCGTGTTCAAGGGGCTGGAAAGCCTGCTGGACGCCATGGAGAAGGCGGACATTCCCGCCGAATGGCTGAAGAAGCTCGCGGAAAAATACCTCACCGAGGAAGAGAAGAAGCAGATCGAGGCGATGGGCTGGGACAAGCTCATGGAGACGCTTCGTCAGCGCCTGAAGGAACAGCAAGGCCGCCACCAGGGCGGCAACAAGTGGATCGGCACCGCCGGCACCTCGCCGTTCGGCGCCCACGGCTACAATCCGGAAGGCGTTCGGATCGGGCAGGAAAAGAACCGCAACAACCGCGCCGTGAAGGTGTGGGACAAGCGCGAATTCAAGGATCTCGACGGCAACGTCGAGCTCGGCATTCGCAACATCAAGATCGCGCTGCGACGCCTGCGAAAATTCGCGCGCACCGGCGCGCCCGACGAACTCGATCTCGACACCACGATCCGGGAAACCGCCAACCACGGCTATCTCGACGTGCACATGCGGCCAGAGCGGCGCAACGCGGTGAAGGTCTTGGTGTTCTTCGATATCGGCGGCTCGATGGATTCCCATATCGAGCAGGTCGAGGAACTGTTCTCGGCGGCGAAGTCCGAGTTCAAGCACATGGAGTATTTCTACTTCCACAACTGCCTCTATGAAGGCGTTTGGAAGCAGAACAAGCGCCGCTTCACCGATCGCACGCCGACCTGGGATGTGCTGCACAAATATCCGCACGACTACAAGGTGGTGTTCGTCGGCGACGCCTCGATGTCGCCGTACGAGATCATGGTGCCGGGCGGCTCGGTCGAGCATGTCAACGAGGAGGCCGGCTCGGTCTGGCTCGATCGCATCACGCGCACCTATCCGCATGCGGTGTGGCTCAATCCGGTGGCGCAGAAGCACTGGGATTATTCGGAATCCACCACCATCATCCGCCGGCTGTTTTCGGAGCGCATGTACCCGATCACGATCGAAGGCCTCGAAGGCGCGATGAAGGAATTGGTGCGGTAGGTTCGTCATCGCGACGAACGTCTGGCAACAACGACGCCGACAACAACAAAGGTGCGATCAATGCCCCAGACCATTCACCGCGGCATCAAATCCCTGATCGACGAGGCCAATGCCGCGATCGAGACCGTCAGCGCCACTGACGCCATCAAGGCCGCGCAGGACCCCAATGTCGTGATCGTCGATATCAGAGACCCGCGCGAGATCGAACGCGAGGGCAAGATTCCCGGCGCCTTCTCCTGCACCCGCGGCATGCTTGAATTCTGGATCGATCCGCAAAGCCCCTACGCCAAGCCGATCTTCCAGGAGGACAAGAAGTTCATCTTCCACTGCGCCGGCGGCCTGCGCTCGGCGCTCGCGGCCAAGACCGCGCAGGACATGGGCCTGAAGCCGGTCGCCCATATGGGCGGCGGTTTTGCCGCCTGGCGCGACGCCGGCGGCCCGGTCGAGAAGTGGGAGCCGAAGAAGGGGTAGTTCGGAACTGTTGTTCGTTATCTCCGTCATGCCCTGGTAAAAGCGCGAAGCGCGTCTTCGCGCTAGATGTCCCGGGCATCCACGTCTTTGCAGCGACGCACACAAGATAAGACGTGGATGGCCGGGACGAGCCCGGCCATGACGAATGCTGAAAGGATTTTGACATGCCCGCCACCACTGATCCGCTCGTTTCCACCGAATGGGTCGCCGCGCACCTGAATGATCCCGCCGTCAAGGTGATCGACGCCTCGTTCAAGATGCCGGGCGTGCTGCCGCTGCCGAAAGACGATTATCTCGCCTCGCATATCCCGGGCGCGGTGTTCTTCGACGTCGACGCGGTGTCCGACCATTCCAACCCGCTGCCGCACATGTTTCCTTCCGCCGAACAATTCGGCCGCGACGTCGGCGGGCTCGGGATCGGCAATGACGACACCGTCGTGCTCTACGATTCCGGCGGCTGGGTCGCCGCACCGCGGGTGTGGTGGATGTTCCTGTCGTTCGGCAAGGACGTGCGCATACTCAATGGCGGCTTGAAGAAGTGGATCGCCGAGGGCCGCAACGTCGAGAAGGGCGAGGTGGCACTGAGGCCTGCGACGTTCAGGGCGACGTTCGATGCGCGGCGCACGCGTAGCATGCAGCAGTTGGTTGCTAATCTCGCAAGCCGCGCCGAGCAGGTGATCGACGCGCGCGCCAACGAACGCTATCAGGGCCAGGTGGCCGAGCCACGACCGGGCCTTCGCTCCGGGCATATCCCCGGCAGTTTCAGTCTGCCCTACAACAATCTGTTCGATGCTGCGACCGGTACGATGAAATCGCTGGACGAATTGCGGGCGGCATTCTCAGGCGCAGGCGTGAAGCTCGATGCGCCCATCGTGACGAGTTGCGGATCCGGCGTCAGCGCCGCCGTGCTGACGCTTGCGCTCTATCGTCTCGGCGTCGAGAATCCGGCGCTCTATGACGGCTCGTGGACCGAGTGGGGCGCAGCCGACGGCCCGCCGGTCGCGACCGGCCCGGCCTGATTCCTGATCCGGAAGCTAGCGCGTCGCGCGTGCGAGGGGGAATTGCGCGAACGGGTTGGCCTGCAGTTGCTGTTGAGCCAGCGCCGCCTCTCGTGCCAGACGCGCCCGCCGTACCGCGATCCGCCGCCGTTCCTGCGCCCGCTCCGCGGCCCGTTTTTTGACGGCGCTGTGATCCGGCTTCGCTTCCGTCGTCTTCGCTTCCGTCGTTTTGACTTCCGCTGCGTTGGCCGCCGCCTTTTCGTCGACGATGACGGCGGGACCGCCGAGCGTTGCAATCTGCGTCGCGGCGAGGTTGCCGTCGAATGAATAGATATCCGTCGCCGGTGCCGGCGGGGTGGCCGCGGCCGGCTCTGGCGTTTCCGGGATGGCGGCGAGCTTTACTTCCGCAGTGGCCGCGGGCGTTTCGGTTTCGGCCGCGGGGGCCGGAGCGGCCGGTATCTCCGCGCTTGCCTCCTTCGCCGGGTCTTCCGGCTTTGCCGCTTCGACCTGCATCGGCTCGGCCGGGCTCACGGCTGCCAGTTTCTCGGGCTCTGCCGCAGCGGCGTCCGGGGTCTGCCCGGCCGGCGCCTGGACATCAGGGGTTGCTTCCGGAAGGGCGGCGACCGGGGCATTCTCCGCCGGTTTCTCTGCGACCGGCGGATCGATGCGCAGCAGCGCCAGCGTCGGCGGCGGGCCGTCATTCCGGCGGGCAAACATCGGCTCGGCCATCACCCGCCGCGAGGGAAGGTTGGCAAATTCCTCATGCGCGGCGCGCAACAGGGCGGCGGCGCCAAGCCCAAAAATCAGGACCGACGTCGACAGGACGATCGCGGTGAACAAGAAACGAAAGCCGGGTAGCATGGACTCGAGTTCCACCCCTCCTTGTGTCTGGAGGGTTATTGAAGCCACAAGGGAACGCGGTGACCACTCTGAAGCCGATTCGCGTGGGGTGAGCACGGTGCGAATCAGGCCGATTTGAGAGTATCTCAACGCCCGGCGGCTTTTTGTTACAAAATCTGCGGTTTGGAGTCGTCCACCGCCCAACAAGCGCGATTTTGGGCGTGCTGAGGCATCTTTGCCGCAGCCTGGTTGCGATCACAAATGGCTGGCAGGGGCCGAATTTCGCGGACTTGTCTTGAATGTGCCGCTATCTTCCGGCATCTGCCGTTAACCGTCCGGTGGGGCTTGGGGTCTATATAAAAGGCGATGATGAATAACCGCATTCTGACGATTTGTGCCGCCATTGCCGCTAGCATGGCTGGAACTTCGCTCGCCCATGCGCAACAGGGCTATCCCGCCCAAGGTCAAGGCTACCAAGGCCAAGCCTATTCGACGGCTCCAGGACCGTATGTGCAAGGTGGTTATGCGGTTGATGAGCGCCGCCGCCCCGGTGAACCCGATTTCGACGCACTGGACGACGATGACGATGCGCCGAACGGTCAGAACTCGGCCGCGCTGCCGCCGCCCGGCCCGGTGATGTCGCCCAGTGATCCCCGCTATGGCCGCCCGGCCGCTGCCCCCGTTTATTCAGACCGTGGCGCTCCGACGCCCACGGGTCCGATCCTTTCTCCCGACGATCCGCGCTATGGCCGCCCAGCCGGTGCTCCGGTTTATTCGGACCGTGGCGCTCCGACGCCGACGGGCCCGGTCGTTTCACCCGACGATCCGCGTTATGGCCGCCCAGCCGGTCCGCCGCAGGTGATCTATGCGGACCGCCCGCCCGGTCAGCAGCCGGCCTATTCGGATCGCGGCGATAGCCGCATTCCCGGCGCCAGCATTGTCTATCCGAACGACGACCGCACTGGCCTGCGCCCGCCGGGGGCGATCGGCGCTGCACCGGCGCCCGCGCCTGGTGCTACCGGCGCGCTCCCCCAACCGCAGCAACCCGCCGTCGGCGCCGACGGCAGGCCGGTGCAGCTTGCTGCGCTGCCGCCGGAAGAGCAGCCGGAAGTGGGTCCTGCGCAGCTTCCGCCGCACCTGCGCCGCCAGGAAGTGGCCTTCGCGACCAAGGAGCCCGCGGGCACCATCGTCGTCGATACCGCCAACACCCACCTCTATTACGTGCTCGGTGGCGGACGCGCGGTCCGCTACGGCGTCCGCGTCGGCCGCGACGGTTTTACCTGGAACGGCGTGCAGAAGGTCAGCCGCAAGGCCGAGTGGCCGGATTGGCATCCGCCGACCGAGATGATCGAGCGTCAGCCCTACCTGCCGCGCTTCATGGCCGGCGGCCCCGGCAATCCGCTCGGCGCGCGCGCCATGTATCTGGGCTCGACCATCTACCGCATCCACGGCACCAACCAGCCCTCGACGATCGGCAAGTTCGTCTCCTCGGGTTGCATCGGCATGCTGAACGAGGACGTCTCCGACCTGTTCGAGCGCGCCAAGGTTGGCACCCGCGTGGTGGTGATGCCCGGCAGCCCGCCGCCCGCCAACACCGCAAGCGCGTCGGCCGCCCCGCCGCCCGGTGGCCCCGCCGCCGCAGCGGGCCCTGCACCGTCGTCACAGGCCCAACTGGCGCCGGTTCCCGGCGCGCAGCCGACGGTCGTCCCGCCGCTGCCCGCCCCGGTCACGATCCGCTAAGCGGATCGTTGCGCGAAAAGCGTTTGAGGCGCGCCGAGAGCGCGCCTTTTTGTTGGGTCATCAGCCCCGGCCTGAAAGTTCCGCAACTCGCACAGTTTTCCGCCGTCGCCACATTCGCACGCTTGAATTCACATTCGCTCCGACTACCTGCCGGTCGGTCGCAACGAATGTGAGGATCACGCCATGCGAATTCTTGTTGCGGGTGCCACTGGCGCCATCGGCCTCGAGCTCGTTCCGCAGCTGGTTGCAGCCGGTCATACCGTTGTCGGCACGACGCGAACAGCGGCGAAAGCCGAGCTCATCAAGCGGATGGGCGCGGAACCTGCAATCGCCGATGGGCTCGACGCTCCGGCCATTCGCGCCGCCGTAATCGACACGAAGCCCGACATCGTCATCGATCAGATGACCGATCTGGCTGATGTCACGGATCTCAGGCATTTCGATCGCGCGTTCGCCACCACCAACCGGTTGCGCACGCAAGGCACCGATTTCCTGTTGGCGGCCGCCCGCGAGGCCGGCGTGAAGCGCTTCATCGCCCAGAGCTTCTGTGGCTGGACTTCCGGCCGCGGCGGCGAATCGATCAAGACGGAGGCCGATGCGCTCGATTCCGATCCGCCGGAGGAACTGCGCCGCACGCTGGACGCGATTCAGTATCTCGAGGACGCCGTCACCAGCTTGGCGAACCCCGAAGGGATCGTCTTGCGATATGGATCGTTCTACGGTCCCAACACCGGGATGCTCTCTCCTGCGATGATCGACCAGGTGCGCCGCCGCCGCGTGCCGCTGATCGGCGGTGGTGGCGGACAGTGGTCGTTCATCCACGTCGAGGATGCGGCTGCCGCTACCGTTGCCGCCATCGAGCGCGGCAAGCCCGGCGAGATCTACAACATCGTCGACGACGAACCGGCTGATGTCAGCGAATGGCTGCCCACCCTTGCCACCCTGGTCGGGGCCAGGCCGCCGATTCGCGTGCCGGCCTGGCTTGGCCGGTTGTTCGCCGGCGAGCACCTGGTTTCGATGATGACCGAGGTGCGGGCAGGCTCCAACGCCAAGGCCAGGCAGGAGCTCGACTGGCGGCCGGCGCATCCGTCGTGGCGCGAGGGCTTTGCCGAGATCGCGAGCCGGGCCACCACGCAACATGCTGCGTGAGCTTGCTTAAGCCAGCCGCTGCTTCGGCTCACCCTTGAACCAGGCGTCGATGCCCTCGACCATCTGCTGGTAGTGGTTTCGAAAGCTGTCCCCGGTGACGTAGCCGAGATGCGGCGTCAGCACCATGTTGTCGAGCTTGCGGAAGGGGTGGTCGACCGGCAGCGGCTCGACCGAGAACACGTCGACGCCGGCGCCGGCGATCTTCTTTTGCGTCAGCGCTTCCAACAGCGCGCCTTCATCGACGATCGGCCCGCGCGCGGTGTTGACGAGGTAGGCGGTCGGCTTCATCCGCGCCAGCTCCGCAGCTCCGACCAGCCCGCGCGAGCGCTGGCTCAGCACCACATGGATGGTGACGATGTCGGCGGTCGAAAACAGCTCGTCCTTGCTCACATAGCTGACGCCGACTTCCTTGCACTTCTCCGGCGTGAGGTTCGGGCTCCAGGCGATGACGTTCATGCCGAAGGCCTGCGCCAGCTTCGACACCTTGGTGCCGAGCTTGCCGAGGCCGATCACCCCGAGCGTCCGGCCCTCGATCTCCATGCCGACGAATTTCTGCAAAGGCTCGCCGGCATGCATGCGGGCGTTTTCGCGGCCGATATTGCGGGTCAGCTCCAGGATCAGGCCCATGGTGAGCGGCGCGGTCGGGTCGCGGCCCCATTGGGTGCCGCACAGCGTAACCTTGTGGTCCTTGGCAGCTTCCATGTCGATGGCGGCATTGCGCATGCCGGAGGTGATCAGGAGCTTCAGGTTGGGCAGGCTTGCAAACATGGTGCGCGGGAACGGGGTGCGTTCGCGCATCGCGCAGATGATCTCGAAATCCTTCAGCGCGCTGGCCGCCGTTTCGGCGTTCGCAAACGGCTGGTTGAACACGGTGACGTCGACGCGGTCGGAGACTTTGGACCAGTCGGCGACCGAGAGCGCCACATTGAGATAGTCGTCGAGGATTGCACAGCGCAGCCGCGTCATGAGGATGGTCCGTTGATGGCGAGAATGACGGCGGGATGGCCGTCGGGGAAGGTCGCCATGGTTGCGCGCAATTAAGGGCTGCGCAAGCGGACTTAAACGAGGGGCTGCCTCAAATAACCGGATAGCTCAGTTCGAACCGCCGGGATGCTTGGCGCGCCAGGCCGGACCCGGGCCGCGCATATAGTGCTGTTCCGGGCGGTAGGGGTCGAACGCCTTGGCGATGAACTGGCGCAAGAAGGTGCGGAGCTCTGCCAACGGTTTTGCCAGTCCGGCGCTAGCATGCGCCGGGGAGGAAAGGGATGCCGAACCGATCGTAGCCATGACGCGGGCCCTTCGTTTTCAGTCGCGGCGGCTGGCCGCAAAACGCCTTTTTCGGCGCTGAGAACGACTTTTCGCCTGATTTATTAAAAGAAGGTTTCAATTGTCTGGATCTCGGCCCACATGGTGACCAACCCGTATTCATCCGTGGTGAACGGATGGAAAACGGGGTTCCCGTGGTTGCCCTTTGGTGGCCGCGCCGCTACATCAGCGGCAGCAAATCTCCGTAAAATCCAACCGTTTCCAGGGATCGCGATGGCTCGCCAGTTCGTCTATTTCATGCAGGGTTTGACCAAGAGCTATCCAACCCGGAAGGTGCTCGATAACGTCCATCTCTCGTTCTACCCCGACGCCAAGATCGGCGTGCTCGGCGTCAACGGCTCCGGCAAGTCGACGCTGCTCAAGATCATGGCCGGCCTCGACAAGGAGTATAATGGCGAGGCCTGGGTCGCCGAGGGTGCCCGCGTCGGCTATCTCGAGCAGGAGCCGCACCTCGATCCTTCCAAGTCGGTTCGCGAGAACGTCATGGAGGGCGTCGCCAAGCAGAAGGCGATCCTCGATCGCTACAACGAACTGGCGATGAACTATTCGGATGAGACCGCCGACGAGATGACCAAGTTGCAGGACGAGATCGAGGCCGCAGGCCTCTGGGATCTCGACAGCAAGGTCGACCAGGCGATGGACGCGCTGCGCTGCCCGCCCGACGATGCCGATGTGACCAAGCTTTCGGGCGGCGAGCGCCGTCGCGTCGCGCTCTGCAAGCTGCTGCTCGACCAGCCGGAACTCCTGCTGCTGGACGAGCCGACCAACCATCTCGACGCCGAGTCGGTGTCGTGGCTGGAAGGCCATTTGCGCAACTATCCCGGCGCGATCCTGATCGTGACCCACGACCGCTATTTCCTCGACAATGTCACGGGGTGGATCCTCGAACTCGATCGCGGCAAGGGTATTCCCTACGAGGGCAATTACTCGTCCTGGCTGGTGCAGAAGCAGAAGCGCCTCGAACAGGAGGGCCGCGAGGATGCCGCGCACCAGAAGACCCTTGCCCGCGAGCAGGAGTGGATCGCGTCCTCGCCGAAGGCGCGCCAGGCCAAGTCCAAGGCGCGCTACCAGCGCTATGAGGATCTGTTGAAGCAGGCGAGCGAGAAGCAGACCACGACCGCGCAGATCACCATTCCCGTGGCCGAGCGGCTCGGCCAGAACGTCGTCGACTTCGAAGGGCTCCACAAGAGCTTCGGCGACCGCATGCTGATCGAGGATCTCACCTTCAAGCTGCCGCCGGGCGGCATCGTCGGCGTGATCGGCGCGAACGGCGCCGGCAAGACCACGCTGTTCCGGATGATCACCGGGCAGGAGAAGCCGGACCAGGGCACCATTACCGTCGGCGAAAGCGTGCACCTCGGCTACGTCGATCAGTCGCGCGACGATCTCGACGGCAAGAAAAACGTTTGGGAGGAGATTTCCGGCGGCAACGAACTGATCCTGCTCGGCAAGCGCGAGGTGAACTCGCGCGGCTATTGCTCCTCGTTCAACTTCAAGGGCGCCGACCAGCAGAAGAAGGTTGGCGCGCTGTCGGGCGGTGAGCGCAACCGCGTGCATCTGGCCAAGATGCTCAAATCCGGCGCCAACGTGCTGCTGCTCGACGAACCGACCAACGATCTCGACGTCGATACGCTGCGCGCGCTGGAAGAGGCGCTGGAGGATTTCGCCGGCTGCGCCGTCATCATCAGCCACGATCGCTGGTTCCTCGACCGCATCGCCACGCACATCCTGTCCTTCGAAGGCGACAGCCATGTCGAATGGTTCGAAGGCAACTTCCAGGACTATGAGAAGGACAAGATGCGGCGGTTGGGGCAGGACAGCATCATCCCGCATCGCGTGAAGTACAAGAAATTGACGCGGTGATTTCAGGCAAAGGCCGATGCGTTCGGGCCGGGGAAGAAGTCGGCTAACAAGTGTCGTCTCTGCGAACGCAGGGACCCATGCGTGAGCGCCCCGCGCTCATCGCGATACCGCGTGATCTATCGGTAAAGCGTGGTGGCTGACACTCTGCGTTAATCAACTAGGACTGTGGGCTACTGAAGCGAAGCTATCTCCCCGCCTGCCCTTCACACCGGCCGCGGCGTATGGGCCCCTGCGTCCGCAGGGGCGACAGGTTGATAGGTTGTTCTCGCCTTTCCCCACGGTCGTCCCTGCGAACGCAGGGACCCATACCGCGTGATCTATCGATATGGCAGTATCGCCGATGCCTTCTAACGCAACTGCGTTCGGCGGCTATGGGTTCTGCGTTCGCAGGGACGACCCTGTCGCTAGACTGCCTGAGGGGCGCGCAACACCGCTATTTTGCCTTGAAGCTGCGGCTAACGTGACGATCCGGTAATATGCGCTGCGGCCAGTTGTCGCTTCACACCGCGGTCAGATTGCGTAGATATAGGCCTCCTTCCGCAATTCGAATCCCTGCAGCGAGCCTTCCCTGATGTCCCTTACTCCCGAAACACCCTTGCCGCCCAAAGCTCAGAGGAAGGCATTGCGTCCGGTCCCGCTGCTGATCTTCAGCTCCCGCTGGCTGCAACTGCCGCTCTATCTTGGCCTGATCGTCGCGCAGGGCGTCTATGTGGTGCTGTTTCTGAAGGAGTTGTGGCACCTGTTCGCCCACGCCTTCGATTTCAGCGAGCAGCAGATCATGCTCGCGGTATTGGGCCTGATCGACGTGGTGATGATTTCCAACCTGCTGGTGATGGTCATCGTCGGCGGCTACGAGACGTTCGTTTCCCGTCTCAATCTGGAAGGACACCCCGATCAGCCGGAATGGCTCAGCCACGTCAACGCCAGCGTGCTCAAGATCAAGCTCGCGATGGCGATCATCGGCATCTCGTCGATCCATCTTTTGCGTACCTTCATCGAGGCCGGTGGATTGGCCTCGGGAAAGTCCTCCTATACCGAGACCGGCGTGATGTGGCAGACCATCATCCACACGGTTTTCATTCTGTCGGCGATCGGCATTGCCTATGTCGACAAGCTGTCGAATAGTTCCTCCGAACAAGCCAAACAGGCTGTCTCGCATTGATGGGCAACGCGGCGATCGACAGGATTCCGATTTGCGACAGAGGTTGATAGCCGCGGTTCTGATACTGGCAGCGATGACGCCGGGCGCGGCGCGCCCGGTTCACGCCGCCGACGCGGCCTTCACCCAGTTCATTGCCTCGCTGTGGCCGGAGGCCCAGGCGGCCGGCGTGTCGCGCGCGACGTTCGATGCCGAGACGAAGGGGCTCGAGCCCGATTACAAATTGCCCGATCTCTTGCTGCCGGGCCGGCCCGCCACCGGCGCGCCGTCGCAGGCCGAGTTCGTGCAGGTGCCGGCCGACTACGTGAAGGAAGCCTCGATCGCGCGGTTGGCGGCGGAGGGGCAGAAGCTGATGCAGAAGCATCGCGCGGCCCTGAACGAAATTGAAAAGCGTTTCGGCGTTCCTTCAAGCGTCGTGCTCGCGATCTGGGGCCGCGAGACGGACTATGGCCGCTACCGGCTACCCTATGACACGCTGCGCGTCGTCGCCACGCAGGCTTATGTCGGCCGGCGCAAGGACCAGTATCGGGGCGAGTTCATTCTGGCGCTGAAGCTTCTCGGTGAGGGCGCCGTGGCGCGCAGAGATTTTCGCTCATCCTGGGCCGGCGCGACGGGCCTCACGCAATTCCTGCCGTCCGAGTACTACAAGCACGGCGTCGATCTGGACGGCGATGGCAAAGTCGACATCTGGAATTCGGTGCCGGATGCGCTGGCCGCCGCCGCGCAGCAGCTCGTCAACAAGGGCTGGCAGGCGGGCGTGCGCTGGGCCTACGAGGTGAAGGCGCCCGCCAATGTCGATTGCACCATGGGCGTGCCGGAGGTGACCAAGCCGATCGCCGAATGGCTGCGCGCGGGTTTTGTGCCGGTGCGCGGACAGAAACTGAGCGCGGCCGAGCAGGCGCAGCCGGCCTCGCTGTTGCAGGTGGAGGGCATCTACGGCCCGGCGTTCCTGACCACGAAGAACTACTTCGTCATCAAGGAATACAATTTCTCCGACTTATATGTGCTGTTCGTCGGCCATCTCGCCGACCGCATGACCAACCCGCAGCCGTTCGCGACGCCGTGGTCGGCCTCGACGCAGTTGCGCTCCGCGGATGTCGAAGCCATGCAGCGCCATCTGACGCGCATCGGCCTCTACAAGGACAAGCTGGACGGCAAGGCCGGCATGCTGACCCGCGCAGCGCTCGGCGCGTATCAGAAGTCCGCCGGCCTCAAGGTCGACTGCTGGCCAAGCGAAGCAGTGCTGCGCGCGATGGGTGGGGGGCGTTAGCCGCTGTGTACCCTCATCGTGGGGAGAGGTGCGCTGTTTCTTTTCGTAGCGCGGATGAGAGCGAAAATTGTCACGACGAGATCGGATCACCCTCCCCTGGAGGGGGAGGGTCGGCTCGCATGAGCGCAGCGAAATGCGAGACGGGGTGGGGTGATCTCTCAACTCGGGCACTGTTGGACGTGGAGAGACCATCACCCCACCCCGCCGCTCATTTCATGAGCGTCGACCCTCCCCCTCCAGGGGAGGGTAAGAAGTAACGCAGCCACAAAGAAAAAGCCCGGCCGAGATATCGGCCGGGCTTTCGATCAAGACGCAGCTCGCGCCGATCGATCAGATCAGTGGCAGACCTCGACGCGGCGATAGCGCCAGTCATAGCCGTCCCAGAAGCGCTCGCGAACCATGCGGCACGCCGGGTAGGGCGCTTCTTCCACATACACCGGTCCGCCGTAGGCCGGGCGGCTGGAGGCGATTGCGCCACCGATGATCGCGCCGCCGAGCAAGCCGGCCGCCACGCCTGCGGCAACGCCGCGCTGTGCGCTTGCGGGTGTCGAGGCAAGCGAGCCGGCAATCGTTGCGACCGCGACCAAGGCAGCAAATGTCTTCTTCATGTCCTGGGCTCTCCTGGGGTGGCGCCTTCGAGCGCCGGGTTTAGGGATGACTCACACGCTGTTTCGAACTGCCGCTTCGCTAAAAAAGCGCACATGGGTCAATCGAAAGTAAACGTTGCCGAAGCGTGGCCGGAAAAAGAGGTCTTTTTCGGGCCGAAAATGGCGTGCATTCCGGAAAAGCCGCGCTGTTCCGGAATGCTGGATGCAATTTAATGAAGATGAACGGCAGTTCGCTAGTCGCAAACCCTGACATCGCGGACCCGCCAGCCATAACCGTCCCAGAAGCGCTGCCGCTGCCAGATGCAGGATTCGCCGTAGCCGGGATCGACGACATAGGCCGGGCGGCCATAGCCGGGCGCATAATAGCCCGGGCCATAATAGTAGCCGTTCTGCGAAGCAATCGCGCCGCCGACGATGGCGCCGCCGATCAATCCAGCCGCGACGCCCGCCGCGACACCACGCTGCGCATGGGCGGGAGCCGGGATCGCCACGGCGGAAACGGTCAATGCTGCGGCGGCACCGAGCGCCATCAATGTCTTCTTCATGGCCTCACCTTTCTCGTGGGAAGCAGGGAACGTTAAGTCCATCACAGAGAAAAGTTCCACATTTCGCTTGAATGATCAATGAACGGCCCGGTGGGCTGGGCGACGAAAATGCGAGGGCTGGGGCGTGACGGTGCAAAGATACCAAAGCTCCTTGGCTCGCTCTGGCGTGAAAGGACGTAAATGAGCGGAACGGCGGCATTCATGGTGGCGGTCGGCGGCGCGTCGCTGATCTGCTACCTCTTGATGAACAGGGTACAAAACCGCGGGACCCGGCGCGAGAGCGCGGGTGACGGCGCTTACTCCGGCAGTGGCGGCAGCGACAGTTCCAGCTCAAACGGCTGGAGCCTGTTTTCCTGGAGCAGCAGCGAAAGCTCTTCGCCCCATGATTCCGCTTCGTCCCGCGACAGCGGAGGGGGCGGCGATGGCGGCGGTGGTGGCGATTGATGCCGAAAACACTGGAAAATCAGCACAGGATTTACCGCAACACCGCTGTTTAGATTCATTCCAGTATTTCCCGCGCATCAGTTTGGAATTGCTTGAAAATGCGGCTTTTCCTTTTGCATCTCGTCGCGCTCTTAAATATCGATGAGGTGGCATCACCAAGGGTTCTAGCGGTTTCATGATTGTCTGTTCCTGCAACGTCCTGAGCGACCACGATGTCCGGAGTGCCGTGAGTGCGGCTTCGGACCTGCCGCGAAATCCCAAACAGATTTACGGTTGCCTCGGCTGCAGCGCCGAATGCGGTCGCTGCGCGCGCACCATCAAGACCATCATCGACGAAGCGCTCGGCGCCTGCGCCAAGGAATGCTGTTCCGGTTGTCCCCACAGCCGCCACGCGGCCAACGACGAGCCCGCGCAGGAAGCGGCCCCGGCCTTCGCGCTCGCGGCCTGCTGAAAACCCCTTAAAATCCACCGATTTACGCCGTTCCCACCGCTTTTTTCGCGGAACAGTTGCTCTCGGCTCCAAACTGATTTAGAACCGTTATTAGAAACGTTCTAAAGTTAGGGTCAGGCCGTCTTTGGCCTGAAAAAATCGGAGTGGACCATGCAGGGCGATCCCAAAGTCATCGACTATCTCAACAAGGGCCTGCGCAGCGAGCTCACCGCGATCAACCAGTACTGGCTGCATTACCGGCTCCTGAACAATTGGGGCCTTTTGGAAATGGCCAAGGTCTGGCGCAAGGAATCCATCGAGGAGATGGAGCACGCCGACAAGTTCACCGACCGGATACTGTTCCTCGACGGCTTCCCCAACATGCAGGTGCTCGATCCCTTGCGCATCGGCCAGAACGTCAGGGAAATCATCGAATGCGATCTCGCCTCCGAGATCGCTGCGCGCACGCTCTACCAGGAAGCCGCAACCTACTGCCATAGCGTGAAGGACTACGTCTCACGCGACCTGTTCGAGAAGTTGATGAAGGACGAGGAACATCACATCGATTTCCTCGAAACCCAACTCGACCTGATCCAGCGCATCGGGCTCGAGCTCTACACGCAGAAGCATGTCGGCGGCCTGGAGAACGGGGACTGAGTGTTTCGCTCGCTTTAGCAACTCCATCGTCATGGCCGGGCTTGTCCCGGCCATCCACGTCTTGGGTTCGACGCGCAAGTAAGTCGTGGATGCCCGGGTCAAGCCCGGGCATGACGACGAGAGAGCAATCTCAAAGCTGCGTCTTGTAGCGCTCGTAAATCACGTCCTGGCTTTCGCGCTCGCCGAGGCCGGTCTGGTCGTGGATCACTTCGCCGATGCTCGGCATCACCGAGCGCTCGACCCGCTCACCCGCCCATAGTTTTGAGCGCATCAGCGCCTTGCCGCAGTGGAAATAGACCTCCCTCACGTCGATGCGCAGCACCGCGCGCGGCGGCTTGCCGAACTCCACCATCGAGGCCATCAGCTCCGGGTCGACAGACACTTTGCCCCTGCCGCCGACGCGCAGCGTCTCGTCGATGCCGGGGACGAAGAAGATCAGTTGCACGAAGCCTGATCCCTCGACGATGTTGCGAAAACTGTCGATGCGGTTGTTGCCCGAGCGATCCGGCATCAGCAGCAGGTTCGCTCCCGCGACATGGATGAAGCCGGGATTGCCGCCGCGCGGCGATGCATCGACGCTGCCGTCCGAGCCTGAGGTGGCCAGCACGCAGAACGGCGACATGCCGATGAACTTCTTCGCGTGGGCGTCGATCTCCGGCCGCGCCTTGGCGATCACGCGGGGCGAGGGCGCGGGATAGATCGTGGCGAGGTCGTCGGCGGAAAAATCGGTCACGGGCGGCTCCGTTCAGTTTCGTCCAAGATTATCATCCCGTGGCACGGGCGTCATCTCGAGAGAATCTAGACCGCGTCCGCCGGCACGAAGCAGCTGATGATGATGCTGCCGCGGTGGTGCACGTACCACACCACGGCTTCGCCGATCGGGTTGCCCTGATCGCGAATGACCGCGCGCTCGGGCACCTGCATCCATTGGCCCTCGATCGGAACCCAATAGGCGCCGGCGCGAACGTCGTAGCTGGTGCGATGCCCGTCCGACTCGTCGCAGCAGGGCACGCCGTTCGGTGCAATCACGCTCTTGAACCAAGCGCGGATATCAGGCGGCACATGGCCGAACTGGCCTCTGTCGACGGCGAGCGTCGTGCTGGCCAGCATCGCCAGAAAGGCGATCAAAACGAATTGCGCGAGCCTCCGCATCCGATCCTCCGCTGTGTTCCCCTTGTCCTCGCGAGCATGCGACCCACGAATCGTACCCCGGACAATTCAACCGGACTCCGCTTGCGGATGCGCGCTCAAATAATATGCGATGGGGTCGTTCCCGAATTGATGCGTTGCGAAATCAGAACTTCTGGCGGATCGTCCTGTACACAGATTTGATGCGAGCCGCGGCTGGCTCTGCACTCGCGCCGAACTGGTAGCTGCCTCTAATAGTGGCAGCACGAACGTGCTATCGACCGGTCTCGCCGCCCGTGGTTGGTGGAAGCAGCCGCTCCACGGTCATCACCACGATTGGAAATGCCTTGGGCACGAACCCGAAGATTGCGATAGCCTTGCTTTCACCCGTGGGATTGCTGTTTGCGCTCCCGGTCTTGCTCTGGGCTTTCAGCTTCACCGAACGCTTCGGGCTGGAGAAATGCAGCATCGGCTCAATTGGCGATGCTGAATATCAGAACATATTGTCGCGAGCCGGCGCGCAACACTGGACGGTATGGCCTGGTCTGTCGAACGGGGTGTTTTGGCCGTCGGACAGGGGCTTTCGAGGCCCGACGGAATCTTTCAACAGCAATCTGAATGATCAGCTTCTCTCGCACATCAGAGAGCTTGCTGGATCCGATCCGTCCGTTAATCGCCAACTGGCCTCGGCCCATGCCGTGATGCGGAGCATGGGCGCGGAATACGTCCAAACTCAGGAAATGCCGGACATGCGCCGGGATCGCACCAGTTCGCGCGTCTACTTCACATACTACTTGCCGCAGGTGCGTTTCGCGCCTGCGTGTGTTCTTTGCCTGATATGGTGGTACACGACCCTTGACGTGATCTTCTCTCATGACCTCGCCACCGACCGCTACGAGTTGCAGGCAATGAACGTTCTGCACGCTGGTCTGAAAGGTAGCCCTGACCAGAACAGGGCGCGCAACGTCCCATGGGGTAGCTGCCCTCAGTTTCGAAGATAATTCCGACGACATCGCGCCTTTGCTTCCATCGAAATCGGGTTCACATCGCCCGCTGCGGCGCGGTCTGCAGCAGTTCCTCCAGCTGCTTCTTGTAGAACTTCGCATTGCCGGTCGTGAGATGGCCCCGCGTTTCGCTCGAGGCAGGGATTAGGAACAGGCGGCCGTTCTTGACGCGCTTCATCGCGGCATCCGTGACGCCGGTTTCCGGCGGATTGCGCTCGTCGTCGGCGGCATTGATCAAGAGCAGCGTCGCTTCGATCTTCTCGAGCGCGGGCGCAGGATTGCAATCGTGCGAGGCCTCCCACTGGTAGATGAAGTCGTTGGCATCGGCGGTGATGGCGGTGGCCAGCCGGTCATCGACCATCTTGTCGGCCTTCGCCGCCGTCGGCGCCAGCGCCTGATAGGCCAGCGTGCCGCCGCCGGTCGCAATGCCAAAGGCGTTGATGGCGTATTTCATCATGCGCGGCTGGGTGATGTAGTTGCCGCGATTGTAATCGGGATCGTTCTTGATCGTTTCCAGCATCATCCGCCGCAGCATCCAGTTGCGCGCCGCCATCTCGGTCGGCTGCGACGCCATCGGCACCAGCGCGTCCATGAATTGCGGATATTTGCCGCCCCAGATCCAGGTGTGCATGCCGCCCATCGAATTGCCGATGACGAGCCGCAGATGTTTTACGCCGAGCCCTTCCTTGACCAGGCGGTATTGCGCGTCGACCATGTCCTCGTAATTGTATCTGGGAAATGCGGTCTTCATGCCGTCGGAGGGTTTTGACGATTTGCCGTGGCCGAGACCATCGGGAATGATGATGTAGTATTTCGCAGCATCCAGCGGCTGGCCGGGACCGAACAATTCGCCGCCAAAACCCGGCGTCAGCATGCTGGCGGCCGAGCCGCCCGAGCCGTGCAGCACCAGCACCGGCTGTCCTGTCGGCTCGCCGATCGTGGTGTAGTGCAGCCGCAGCTCCGGCATCGTCTCGCCGGTGTGCAATTTGAAGTCCCTGGCGATCCAGTCGCCTTGTTTCGGCGCGGGATAATCGGCGGCAAAAGCGGTGAAGGAGGTCAGGGCCAAAGCGGCGGCCGACAAGGCGGCGTACGGCAAATTCATGATGGTCTCCCCCACGGGCGCGGCTGTCTTTGCGGACCGCTTGGCAGGGAGCCTAGAGCCTTTTCCGTTCCGATGGAATCGGAACGGGACTCTAGATTTTTGATTTGACGCGTTTTCTTGACGCGAACCGGTCTCCACTTCGCTGGAAAACGCTCCAGCACACCGGCTATTTCATCGTCACCAGATCGCGGAACTAACCCTCGACTTCGGTTTCCGGCCGGTCATTGCCGGCGGCGGTCTCGGAGTGCCATCGTCCATCCGGGGTTTCGTATTCGATCATCTCCGTGCGGCCAGGCACCCGCTGCTCGGCGGCCGCGCGCCGGGCGGCCGCCAGCGCCGCGGCGCGGTTCGGAAACGGTTCGGAAAACACGCCGTTGACGGTATAGGCCCAGCCGCCGTCATGCTCGACGATCTTGTAGGTCACATGGGTCATCGGGAACTCGCTGTTTGCAGGTGCCGACAGGGGTGAACGCGCCGTGTGATTCATGACAGAATAGGCCACGCCGTCGGATTTTGCACCGGCCGTTCGTCCTTGACCGACGACTGGTGCAGAGGAGAAAATCATGTGCCGCAACATCAAGACCCTATTCAATTTTGATCCCCCGGCTACCCACGCCGAAATCCATGCTTCCGCGCTGCAATTCGTGCGCAAGCTTTCCGGCTTCAATTCGCCGTCGCAGGCCAACGCCGAGGCGTTCAACCGCGCGGTTTCCGAAGTGTCCGACAGCGCGCGGCGCTTGCTGGCCTCGCTGCAGACCAACGCCGCGCCGCGCGACCGCGAGATCGAGGCCGAGAAGGCGAGGGAGCGCTCGCGGGCTAGGTTCGGCTAGGCGTGGACGCACAGCGGATGTATCGATCATCCGCACCGCGGCCAGCGCATCCATGATCCGACCCCAGATGCCAGCCCTGCCGCAGCCGACACGTACGGGTTGCGCAATGAGCCGGCCTAACGGTTGACGCTTGGCCGACCTTCAAACAAGTCAATTCTCTTATCGTGCGACGATCTCACAAACGCCCTAGGGCTGCTGTGCTCCTGCCTCCCTTCCGTCAAACCAGGATCGCCTCTTCCTTCAAGAATTTGGAAGAACCGTCGGTGGAGGTACCAATGTTATACTCGCAAAGCCCACCACTGACAGCCGATGAACCTTCGTCCGGCGGGTTTGCGCGCGATCCGGACGTCCGATCCGATCAGCGCGTTGGTAGACGGCGCGTGAAGCCGTCGATCGATCCTCCCCATCACTACCGCTTCGGGGAGGGGCCGCTGGCGAGTGGCCGGCCGTCGGTTGGCAGGCGAATATTCCGCTCCCTTACCCGGTTTTCTATTGCGGTTCTCATCGGTGTCGGCGCAACGCTTGGCTGGCAGTCCTACGGTGATGCAGCAAAGGAAATGCTGGTAGCCCGGGCTCCGGCGCTGGCCTGGGTGGTATCCGTTTCGACGACGAAGCCGCCAGTCGTAGCCGCAACTTCCACTGACCCGATCCAGCAGCTTGCGCCCTTGGCATCCAATCTCGATGTCGTGCGGCGCAGCGTAGAACAACTCGCTGCCAAGCAAGAACAGATGGCCCAGAACATTGCGGCGCTACGGGCTGCTGAGGAGAACTTCAGACAGAAGATGTCATCCACGCCTCCGGCCCCGGCCCAGCAGGCGGCCTCCATCCCGCAGCCCAAACCTCCGCAACCCAAGATCGACTCTCGCCTGCCGCCTTCCGGACCACAGCTCTCGCGCTGACGGCCCGGATCGCCGGCGGCGATCGCTCAGCCTTGATCAGCGGCTGGGAGGCGACAAGCGCATCGTTGAGTTGACCGCCTCGCCAGTCCCAGGGGTGAGCCAATTTTGGCAGACTCGACCCGACGACCGTGCTAAGGTTTATGTTCTTGGGTCGATCGCCGGTCTCCCGGATTGAGGTGCTGCGTGTCTACGGTTACGCCTTTCCCAGGACCTTCGCACCCGCCGAACACCAGCCAGGATGATTTCGAGCGTGAGGTCGCTGCCCGCTTTGGCCTTGTTCCGAATTTTTTCCGATCTGCACCGGACGCACCTTTGGTCGTTCGCGAATTGTGGCTGTTCGCGAAGTCGGCCTATCTGGACAGCCCCATCCCAACGCTGTTCAAGGAACGGCTCTTTGTCTATCTCTCCCGCTTTTGCGAAGTTCGCTACTGCATTACGCGACACTGCGGCTTCCTATTGGGACTAGGTCGGTCGGCCGGCGATCCAGACGCACCGGTGATGACGATTGCCCAGGTGGTTCGTCTGCTCCAGCGCCCCATACCTTCCGATGAACACGTTGGTGAGGCGCTCGCCCGCCTAGAAGCCGTCGCAGGACCGATCGATTGGCCCTCACCCGAGACCTCCTACGATGAGGACCTTCTAACTGCGGCCACCGTGCTTTTTCTTCAACCAGCGCGCGCCGACCGAGCGAAGCAAGCACTGCGCACCGCGCTTGGCGGCGAAAAATTCGAGCTGCTGATCGGGTTTCTGACGTTTATCCGGTCAGCTCACTATTGGACATTGATGCATCCGGAGTTGGCCCTTGAAGACGACGTAAAGGAGCTGCTGCGCGAGCATGAGAAACTCGCCAAGCTGCTGTTGGAAGATTCTGAAGCTGGCCGTTGTGAAATGGGGACACGGCTGTTTGAGGAACTCGCATCCCTACGCGAACTCAACGAACGAGACGAGCTTAGAAAGGCAAAGCTTGCCCTTGAAGAGAGCGGACGGCAAAAAGACCTGCTGATGAAGGAGATCGATCACCGCATCAAAAACAGCCTGCAGATTGTGTCGAGCCTACTGTACATGCACGCCAACACCGCCGGCGACGCTGCAGGTCAATTCCACAATGCCGCCGCGCGGGTTGCGGCTATCGCCGCCGTTCATAAACAACTTCATAGATCTGACGACGTCGGAACGGTCGCGCTTGATCAATATCTCATAGACCTTTGCCGGGAAATCACAGCGGCATCGAGCAGCCTCGATCAAGCCTGGACGCTGGACGTCGACGCCGACCCGCTCGTCATCCGAACTGATCTCGCGGTGCCGCTTGGCCTTATCGTCAACGAACTGGTCACGAACGCCCTTCAGCATTCGCGACCTTCGAGCGGAGGCGGGCGCGTGCAGATTGTGCTTAAAACCTCGCCCGGCAGTTTTTCAATCACTGTCTCCGATGAGGGCAATGGCCCGCCGCTACCCGCCGAGACGCAAACCTCTGGACTCGGCGCTCGAATGGTTCAGGCGTTCGCTAGCCAAATCGAGGCCACGATCACAAAAGGGCGCAGCCCTGAAGGTTATGCCGTTATGGTAACGGTCCCTCGTCGCGCGGATGCCCTCGATCAAACGTAGGGTGCCGATCGATCCGGATTCGACACCTCTTGTTGGCTCATCGCCTGAGGCTGGGATTGTCCGTGATTGGCGCTGCTCAGGCTACCGGGGCACCACCTGCCCGACCGTTGCCGATGAGGCAGCAGGGGGCGATTTCACCGAAGCTTCTCCGTGCGCATCGCTCGTTGTAATGGTTGCGACGACGTCGGCGGCTATCGTTTCAAGCAATGCGACTTCGTTTTCTTCCAGCGCGCGGGGTTCTGAGTCGAGAATGCACAGCGCTCCGATTATCAGACCGTCGGCCGCACGTAGCGGCGCGCCGGCATAGAAGCGCATGTTCCATTGGTCTATCGTCTCGTTATCGGCAAAGCGCGGGTCGCGCTCGATATCCGAAACCACCAGCGTCTCCTCGTTAGCCACAACGTAGTTGCAGATCGCGTGTTCGCGGTCCATCGGCAGCAGCGTGCCTGTATCGTCGGTGATGGCATTTGGCAACTTGCCACTTTGTCCGACGAAGTATTCTCGGTCCTTATCGATGGTGGTGATCACGGCAAGGCTGGTGTTGAATACGTCGGCCGCGCGTTTGGCGAGTGCATCCAGAGCTTCACGTTTGTCACCCTCCAAGACCCCGGTCGCTTTGAGCGCGTCGACACGCTCTGCGTCGTTGTCAGGTATGGGGGCTTGCTGGGCTGCCTTGGCTTCTTCAGGAGCGACGATGCGGTGAATACGACGAACCGCCTCATCAACCGAAGTCACGACAGCATCGGCTTTGAGCGCTGCGAGGGATTCGTCAGTCAACAGTTCTGGCGGCGCGTTCCATAGCGCAAGGACGATGCGCATATTCGGCCATCGTCTTCGCAGACGTCGGCAGGCGTGGCGAGCGGGAATGGCCGGATTCGGCGTAAAGTAACTGAGGCAGACAATGTCTGCGCTCTTCAGGTCGAGCTTGGCCAGATAGTCGGCATTGATGCTTGCAGCGGGTTGGGAAGCTGCGGCGATTCCTGCGAAAGAGAGCGCATGGGCCAGCATCTCGCCGGCGAGGGCATCGATCTCCCATTTCCCTCCGATGCACAGGACCCTAGGCTTTGCCTCCGGACTCAGGGAGGAGGGGTATTGATCCTTCAGGTCGTCGAGCAGCGTATCCATTCCGCTTGCCAGGCGCAGCCGGTGCTCGGCGCTCGCGTTCTGCAGATATTCCTCGCTTGCCAGACGAAGGACCTCAATGCCGATTTCATCATAGAATGATACGATCGAAGATTTTTCGATCTCGGTGCTTGCGATCTCGACAGCTTCGTCGGCATCATCTGCAATCAGCCGCTGATAGATGCGGGCCGGAACATCCAGTGCAGGCGTCGAGCCGAGCATGGTGGCGAGGAAGCGCAACTGCGGCAGATTGCGCCCAAGAACCAGCAGACAAACCGTGAGGGGGGTGGAGAGGATCAGCCCTACGGGACCCCAAAGCGCTGTCCATAATATGGCCGCGGCGATCAGCGCTATGGCCGACAGGCCGGTACTGGAACCATAGAGCAGCGGCTCGACAATGTTGTTGCTTGTCAACTCGAGGACGACGATCAGCGCAACAGTCCAAAGCAGCATGCTCCAGCCGCTGTCGACGGCAAAGGCGAGCGCGACTGGAAAGATCGCAGCAATCAGCGGGCCGACATAGGGGACGAAGCGCATGACCGCGCCGACGGCGCCCCACAGCAGGGCGCCGGGTACGCCGATGATCCAGAGGCCGGCAGCTAGCGGCACGCCGTAGCTGACGTTTACGAGTAGCTGCATCAGAAGGTATCTGCTGATACGTGCGCCAGCCTCCTGAATCGCGTCGGTCGAGCGATGGAAGTTCCCTCCCAACAGCCGCAGAAGCCGGTCGCGAAGATCGCCGATATCAAGCAGCGCCAGAAAGACGAAGATCAGGATGATGCCGGCGGTCGCCAGGGGCTCCGCTGAGCGCACAACCCAGGCAAATACCTGCTCGAACGGCGTTTGCGGTGTGGGGACGATTTCGACGCGCTGCGGGACGGGGCCGTCCGCGGGCTTAGTGTCCTTTGACTCCACCTCCTTCTGTAAGCGTTCGACGGTTCTCAGGACGCCGTCTAAAAATCCCGGTGCTTTGAGATTTTGGCGCAGATCCGACAGCTTCGTCAGTATCGTCGATTGATAGGCCGGCAATTCGACCGCGATCGAACGGACCTGGGCGCCGAGAATGACGCCTAGTCCTGCCAGAGCGCACACGACGGTCACCATGACCAGGCTCGTCGCGAGCAGTCTGGGCAGGCCTCGTCGGACAAACCAGGTGACCGGCGGGTTCAGTGCGAAAGTGATGAGGAAGGCGATCGCGAGCGGTATGAGGATATCGCGGCCGTAGTACAGGCCGGCAAGAAGGATAGCGGCCGTCACCAGGGCGGCCGCGATTTTCACAATATCCAGATCGCGAGACGTGACCGAATCCCCGCGGACTCGGCTTGGTAGAACCCTTGGGGCTGTGGGCAAATTAGGCATTTTGCTCCGCCTCACACCAAAACGCGAACGGACCCGGCAAGTTCCCCTTATGCCATTCGTCCCGCGAGTTGGGCACGCGCAATAACTGAGCCGGGCTCCCTGTGGGCATATCCGACAAAGCACCCTCACTACGCTTGAACTGGAAATGAGGGGGAATTCTCCAGGTTCAGTTCGTCGGGCCTGGGGGCATCGATTACGTCAACCCTGGAGACGATCCGAGCAAGAAGCAATCGCAGCCCGGATTCGGCATTGAAGTGCCCTTCCCAAAAGGTGCTCTCCACTGCCGACGTAATGATCGAATAAGGAGGCTGCATGCTGCGGTGCATGAGTCCGGAGCTAGCACTTTTCGGACCTCACCCGATGTCCGACGTGAGTCCGGAATGCGCATCCAAGCGGAAGTCCGCCAGCCACTCTGGATTTATGGGGTCACAGCCGCCCGGTTCCGGCGTGGCGTGATGCACCTCACGGTGCAACGGGGCGGTGGCGTCCAGGATGGTATCGGATGTCAGCCATCGGAGGGATGCCATGGATCAGGCAAAGCGATTGAAGCTCGCCGCCGTTTTCTTCACCATCTTCTGGATCGGCGGGATGCTGTGGTGGAGCGGCGAATATCATCCCGCCTACATCATCCTTCTTGCCGTTTGCGGGACCATCGGAGGCTATCTCTGGTACCTTGCCATGCGCTGGGTATTTCAGCACATGCACCTGCTCAACGGCGATTATGGCGGCGGCCGGGAGACGCCGTGAGGCGGTGACGCGTTCGTCGACTGCTGTTAATTTCCTCTCCGCAACGTCTGTGTCGAGCGCAGCGCCACGCTGTTGTTCCACGCCGGCCACGACCGCCAGCGCAATATCCATGCGGGCTCCACGCATCGGATGTTGAGCGCTTACAATGCGAAACTGCGCAAGTATCTCATCGACAATCATTACATGGAGACGCTGGCGTTTCACACCATTCCGGGCAGCACGATCATCGACCGGTTCGGCTACCGGGAATGTCCGCGCCAGTAGCCGTCGCGAGATCAGGCGGCGTCCCACTTCACCGGCAGATTGAGTAATCCCCGAAACGCCCAGCCGCCGATTCGCACCGGTTCGCTCTCGTCCAGCCGCAGGCCCTTCAGCCGCGCGAACGCGCTCGGCAGCGCGACGTCGGCCACCATGGCGCGGGAGGCGAACGCGCCGGCGCAATAATGCGGCCCGGCGCCGAAGGCGATGCTCTTCTGGGTGTCGCGGGTGATGTCGAAACGATCCGGCTCGGCAAAGCAGGCCTCGTCGCGATTGGCCGAGCCGAACATGAAGAACACGCGGTCTTCCGGCTCGAAGTCGATGCCTGCATAGGTCCACGGCTTGGCGACGCGTCGCGGCGACATGCCGATCGGCGCGATCCAGCGCGCGTATTCCTCAAATACGTCGAGCCACTTCGCCCTGCCGTCCTGAACCAGCGCGAGCTGTTCGGGATGCGTCAGCAACGCCCAGGTCGCGCCTGCTATCGCATCGCGCGGCTCGTTCTGCCCGCCCGAAATCGCAAGCTTGATGTTGGCGCGGATGCTTTCCATGTTCTGGCCTGACGCCAGCAGCACGCTCAGGATCGAGGTGTTCGGGTGTTTCTTCACCACCGGAATCATGTCGTCGATCGCGGCATCGATGCCTGATGTCGCCGCATGGCAGCGCGCCTCGACCTCCTTGTTGCCGGTGTAATTGGCGATGCCGTCGATCATCGCCTGCGACCACGCGTCCATGTCCTGGTAGCGCATGTTGGTCAAACCAGTGACGTCCTTCAGGCATTCGGCCGACAGCGGCAGCGCCAGCGCCTTGCAGAGATCGGCAGCGCCTTTCGGCGCGAGCTCGTCGAGGATGCGGTCCGCATGAGCCTGAAATTGTCGGACCCAGGTGTCGCGTACCGTGCGCGGCGACACCGCGGGAAACATCGCGTGCCGCTCGCTCATGTGCGCATCGCCATCCTTGCGCATCATGTTGTGGCCCATCAGCACGTTCATCAGCCCGTTCGGCTGGTGCGAGGAGAACACGTCGATGCGCTTCTCCTGGGTGAAGATGTCGTCGCGGCGGGTGAACACGGTGGAGCCCAACTGCGGCACGAACGCGATCGGCGCTTCCTTCCGCATCTTCGCCAGTGCGGGATAGGGATCGGCCCAGAACGAGGGGACGTCGATGTCGAAATGCGGGGCGTTGGACATGATGTGCTCACACAGCTCGGTAACCGCCGTCGACCATCACGATCGATCCGGATACGTAAGCCGAAAGATCGGAGGCGAGGAAGATCGCGGGGCCGACGATATCTTCCGCTGTGCCGGCGCGCCCCAGCGGGGTGTGGTCCATGAAGGTCTTCACAAGGTCCGGATTGTTGGCGCGGGCATTGGCGTTCAGCGGCGTTGCGATGAAGCCCGGGCCGATCGCGTTGACGCGGACGCCTTCCTTGCCGAGTTCGGCGGCGAGCGCCTTGGTGAAGCCGAGCACGCCGTGCTTGGAGGCGGTGTAGGCCGGCGAGCTTGGCGTGCGCACATGCACGAAGGACTGGATCGAGCCGATATTGACGATGCGTCCCTTGCTGGCGCGCAAGGGCGCGAGGAACGCATGCGTCACATTGAAGACGCCGGTGAGGTTGATCGCGATGATGTCTTCCCAGTCGTTGATCACGGCGTCCGCCGCGCCCAGCATGCCGTTGCGGCGGACGATGCCGGCATTGTTGACGAGGATCGAGACCTGTCCGACCTTGTCGGCGATCTGTTTTGCCATTGCGACGCAGTCCTCGCGTTTGGCGACATCGAGCGGAAAGCTTTCAGCACTTCCGCCAGCGTCGCGGATTTCCTTCGCGGCCTCGGCCGCCGCCTTCTCCTCCCTGTCGAGCAGCACGACGCGCGCGCCCTCGCGGGCATAGCCGGCCGCGATGGCGCGCCCGATCCCGGAGCCTGCACCGGTGACGACGGCGATGTGATTCTGGAGAAGGGGCATGGGGCGTTCCTCTGCTTTTGGTTTTGGCGGAGGATAGCAAGCGTACCCGTTAGTACAAGATCCGTAGGATGGGTAGAGCGTAGCGAAACCCATCGATGGCTACAGATGAGCGAAAAGATGGGTATCGCTTCGCTCCACCCATCCTACGGAACCATAACGACGCTACAGCTTGCAGGTAATGTAGCCCGGATGGAGCGCAGCGAAATCCGGGGGACCGGCCTCACTCGGACAGATTTCCCCGGATTGCGCTTCGCTCCATCCGGGCTACGACGAAATCAAAGCGAGCAGGTGCCGTTGCGCAAGAGGCCATCCTTGAAGGCCAGCGCGTCGCCGAAGGTCGGCACTTCACTGCGTACGATCACGGTGTAATTCCCGGGATACGGCGCGGTCGGGATGCTCTGGTCCCAGATCTGGCAGAAGCCGGAATCCTGCCAGCGGATCAGGTGATAGGCGGCCTGCGCCGGGCTCGACGCGGCAAGTGCGGTGAAGCCGATGCCGGCAACGGCGCAGAGGGCAAAAATACGACGCATCTTCAATCTCCTGTTTGGAACACGGGCTCTCGCGCCCGGATCCCCCTTGAGTAGCGGGCAAGGCGAGAAGGTTCAAAGGCGCAAACCGCGAAGTGGAATGGGTTAGCGAAATCCTCAACCGCTGTTATGATTCAGCCCCGGCCGCGGGGCGATGCCATTGTCGTGAAGGAGGCGAAGCATGATGCAAGCAGCAAGCCCATGGCGCGCGCTAAGCCCGCGCAGCCGCGCAAGCGCCGTGCTGACCATGCTGTGCGCGGTAGCCGCGCTATCGTTTCCATCGGGCGGATCGCCGGCCGCCGCGCCGATCGCGGTGGCGGTGGCGGATTTCGATTATTTCGACACCTCGGGAGAAGTCGCGGACCAGAGCGCGGAGCATCGCGCCCGCGTGGCGTCGTTTGCAAAGTTGCTGCGCGATAATCTGGCGGCCCAGGGCGATTATCGCGTGGTGCCGATCGAATGCCCCGATCATCCCTGCACCGCCACCAGCATGTCGCAGGAGGTTTTCATCGCCGCCGTCCGCCGCGCCGGCGCGCGGCTCGTGGTCTATGGCGGCATCCGCAAGATGAGCACGCTGGTGCAATGGGGCGAAATCCAGCTGCTGGACCTCGAAGCCGAGAAATTGTTGATGCGGCGAACGGTGACGTTCCGCGGCGACAACGATGCCGCCTATCGCCATGCCGCCGATTTCGTCAGCAATACGCTGAAGGAAACGATGCCGAAGCCGTGACGCATCACCGCGGCTGAAGCTGCGCTACGCACTCGATCTCGATCAGCATTTTCGGATCGGGCAGCGCCTGCACCACGCAGGTGGTACGGGCGGGGTAGGGCGCGGGTCCGAAGGCGGAGGCATACAGCACGTTCATCGCGGCGACGTCGGAGGCGCGCGTCAGCAGCACGTTGACCTTGACGAGATCGCGAAACGTCGCGCCCGCCTCGTCGAGTACGCGCTTGATGTTGGCGACGACGAAGCCGAACTGTGCCTCGAAACCATCAGCCAGCGCGCCCTTGTCGTCAAAACCCGGAATGCCCGAGACGAACAGCAGGTCGCCTGTGCGCGCGGCGAAGGAGAGTGGCGGGGACTTGACGCCGGCGGGCGGCGCGAAGTGCTGGATCGGGGCCATGGGACACCTTCATGAATGGGTTCGGTGCTTTGAGCCTAACGCGCCGCTGCCTCGCTGGAAAGGCAGCGGCGCTGCGCTTGCGACCCGCCGATAGGACTGAAAAAGCTTGATGCCGGTACGAGGAGATCCCCGGAGGAGATACTAGCGCAAGATGATCGCGGCGAGCGTAATGCAGTTCACAGGCGCGATAATTTTCGTTCGCTTGTGCACGTTTGCATATCGGCATCTCGGCCAGATTTTGATGAAATTGTGTCTTGCCCGCCGTCATGCGCCGGCGCGCGGGCCATCAATACGCTTTTCCCGTCCGCCCGATAAGGTACAATCGGCTCGTCACGACTCAATCGGTGCCGCACGCTGGCCCGCCAATTCCGCACCAATTTTTCCCTGGAGAAAATATCCATGAAGATGCCATCCGCCCTCCGTGCCGCCATGCTCGCGCTTGCGGCCCTCGTGGGCGTTACACTGTCCTCCGCCGTGCGTGCCGACGAAGGTTTCGTGCAGCTCACGATCTACAAGGCGGGCTGGGTGATCGGTGGCTCCGGCGGCAGCGGCGTGCTGGATTTCCGCGGACGGCGCTATCGGCTTTCGACCGGCGGGCTGGACTACGGCTTCGTGTTCGGCGGCTCGAAGACGATACTGCGCGGCCGCGTCAGCAACATCTATCGTCCCTCCGACGTCGCCGGCGTCTACGGCGCGGCCGGCGCGGGCCTTGCGGTGGGCCGCGGCGCGCGCGCGATCGTGCTGTCCAACCAGAAGGGTGCGGTGCTCGAATTGACCGGACACCAGGTGGGATTGATGGCGAACGCAGATCTCAGCGGATTAGCGATTACGATGCGGTAACTTGTAGGGTGGGCAAAGGCGCGAAGCGCCGTGCCCACCATCCAGCACATCGCGCGAAATGGTGGGCACGCTTCGCTTTGCCCACCCTACGGCGCCGGATCAAAATGGTGGGCACCTGGCGATGAATCGGGAAGAATTGGTCGCCGCTTACACGTCCCCTAGCCGCCACTATCACAACCTCGCGCATATCGAGGACTGTCTCGGTGCGCTCGCGCACGTCGAAAATCTTTCGGCGCTCGATCACGAAATTCTGTCCGCGGCGATCTGGTGGCACGATGTCGTCTATGACGCGACACGCTCGGACAATGAAGAACTCAGTGCCCGGTTGGCCGAACAGCACGTTCGCGAGGATATTCGTCAGGAAGTCGGCCGCCTGATCCGTCTAACCAAGACACATGACGTCCAGCCCGACGATCGCCTTGGCGCCATCCTGATCTCGATCGACCTCAGCATCCTGGGCGCGGAGCCCGCACGCTATGACGCCTACGCCGCGGCGATCCGGCAGGAGTTCATCCATGTGCCGGAGGGCGACTATCGCGCCGGCCGCGCCAAGGTGCTCGGCCAGTTCGCTGCACGGCCGGTCATCTTTCCCGATACGGCTTTTGCCACGAGATATGACCGGCAGGCCCGCGAAAACCTCGCGCGCGAACTGGCTTCGTTGCGCTGACGGCTGTAATTACCTCACCCCGAGAAAATCCCGCTTGCCGATCTCCACGCCGTTGTGCCGCAAAATGCCGTGCGCCGTGGCAGCATGAAAATAGAAATTCGGGAAGGCGAAGTTGGCGAGATATTGCTGGCCCTTCATCGTCATGGTGTTGCTCGGGCCGATGGGAAACGTCACTTCGCGCGTATCGCCACCGTCGAACTGCGCCGGCTTGAACGACTTCACATAGTCGATTGTCTTTGCAATCCGCTGCTGCAACTCTTCAAAGCTCTTCTCGGTATCGGGCGTAGACGGCACCTCGCTGCCGGTGAGGCGCGCGCAGGTTTTTGCAGCGAAATCGCAGACCGTCTGGATCTGGCGCGTCAGCGGATACATGTCGGGATAGAGCCGGGCATTGAGCAGCACCTCGGGCTGGATGTTCTTCGCCTTGCAATGCGCTTCCGCCTTGGTGAGCAGGCCGGAAAGGCTGCCGAGAATCTGCAGGAAGGCGGGCACGGTTAAGTCGTGGAAAGACATGTGATGCTCTTTTCGTGATGTGGAATGAGGCCTCGGGAGAATGAGACGCTTTTCGAGATGGGGAGCTGTGAGAGAAATACAACTCTTGCAGCCTGCGGATCACGAACCCGTAGCCCGGATGGAACGAAGCGCAATCCGGGGTTCTGTATACGCGGCACCGTCCCGGATTTCGCTTCGCTCCATCCGGGCTACGGCTACAACTACCGCGCCGCCGGCATCGCCGAGGCGGCCGGCTGCGCCTGTACGCCGGGCCCGCGCATCCGTGCCAGCAATTCCGCCGTCGGCCAGGAATCCGCCGGCAGGCCGTATTTGATCTGCATCGCCTTCACCGCCGTGCGGCTCAACTGTCCCATCACGCCGTCGACCTTGCCGACATTGAAGCCCACGCGCACCAACAGCTGCTGCAGCTCCTTCAGCTCGTTTAACGGCAGTTGTGCCACCGGTGCGGTAGGCTGCCGCATCGGCGGGGCGCCGGCGATGCGGCTGGCGAGATAGGCCGCGGTGGTCGAATAGATCAGCGAGTTGTTCCACTCGGTGTAGGCGGCGAAATTCGCGTACGCCAGAAACGCCGGTCCCGTGCGGCCCATCGGCAAGAGCAGCGACGCCGGCATGTCGTCGTTCGGTAGCGGCCTGCCGTCGGGATAGGTGACGCCGAGCTGCGCGAATTTTGCGCGCGACAGTTTGACGGTGAGGTCAGCCTGGTCCCACGGGAAATTCGCCGGCGCGCGCACTTCCTGCAGCCACGGCTCGCCGCGCCGCCACTTCAATCCGTTGGCGATGTAGTTCGCGGTCGAGCCGATCACGTCGGGTGCGCTGCGCAGCATGTCGCGGTGGCCGTCGCCGTCATAGTCCACCGCATAGTTGAAGTAATGCGTCGGCAAAAATTGCGCCTGGCCGAGTTCGCCGGCCCATGAGCCGATCATCTCGCTTGGCTTGAGATCGCCGCGGTCGATGATCTTCAAGGCGGCGATGGTTTCCTTCTGGAACATCTCCGAGCGGCGGCAGTCATAAGCCAGCGAAACCAGCGACGGCAGCGTATGCAGCTTGCCCAACTCGGCGCCAAAACTGCTCTCCAGCCCCCAGAACGCGGCGATCACGGCGGGCGGCACGCCATATTCTTTCTCGGCGCGGTTGAACGCTGCCGCATGCATCCGGACTCTCGCCTGCGCATTTTTCGCCGCGCCCTCGGACGCCCTGTTCCGTGAGAATTCGGTGAACACCTGGCCGAACACGCGCTGGCCGCGGTCGCGGTTGACGATGCTTTGGTCGTAGGTGAGGTAGGCTGCGGCCTCGGCCAGCGCGCGCTGCGACACGCCCTCCGCCAGCGCCTGCTGCTTGAGGTCGGCAAGGAAGCGGTCGAACGACATGCCGTTGTGACAGGCCGCCGCGCGGGGCGAGCGCGGAGCGGCGGCCGGCTGCTGCTGCCCCGGTACCGGTGCGACCGCCGGCCTCGGCGCCGCCGCGGGGCGGGCGGGGGCCGGTTGGGCGATGGCGAGGGATGAAAGTGTCAGGGACGCAGCGGCGGCAACGAGGAATCGGAAAAGCGGCATCGATGTCACCGGAGCAAAAGCAGGAACCGTAGGGTGGGCAAAGCGAAGCGTGCCCACCATTTCGCGGGAATTCCACAAGGTCAATCGATTCGGTGGGCACGGCGCAAGTGCGCCTTTGCCCACCCTACGGCCCCGGAGCAATCAAGCCCCGCCGCGCGCATAGGAGCCTGCCGTATCAACCTGATCTCGCAGGCTGTTCCAATCGTTGATCCCCGTGTAGGCTTGTCGCGCTGCCGGGCCAATATAAGGCCATCGCCCCTATCGGGCGGGCGGACAAAAGGGAGATGGCGGGAAGACCATGATGGAACTCCGATATCTGGCGCCTGATACGCTTGATGAAGCGGTCGGCGCATTTGCGAAAGCCGGCAGCGCCGCGCGCATCCTGGCCGGCGGCACGGATTTGCTGGTGCAGATGCGATCCGGAATGCTCAAGCCCGGCGTGATCGTCGACATCAAGAAAATCCCCGAGATGACGGGAATCGAGCAGGCGGCCGATGGCGGCTTTCGCATCGGCGCCGCCGTCTCCGGCATGGCGCTCGCGGAACACAAGAGCTTTGGCAAGGTCTGGCCCGGCGTGCTGGAGGCCATCAACCTGATCGGTTCCAAGCAGGTGCAGGGCCGGGCGTCCGCGGGCGGCAATCTCTGCAACGGCTCGCCCGCCGGCGACAGCGTGCCCGCGATGGTCGCGGCCGGCGCCATCGTCACCGTGCAGGGCCCGGGCGGCCGCCGCGAGATGAGGGTCGAAGACGTTCCCGCCGGTCCCGGCCGCACCAACTTCAAACCCGGTGAGATTCTTGTGAGCTTCACGCTGCCGCCGCGTCCACCCGGCTCCAGCGACGCGTACTTGCGCATGATCCCGCGTACCGAAATGGACATCGCCGTCGTCGGCATTGGCGTCAGCGTGACGATCAAGGACGGCACCGTCACCGCCGCCCGCGTCGGCTTGGGTGCGGTCGCGCCGACCGTGCTGCTGGTCGAAGACGCCGCCAAGGCGCTGATCGGCTCAAAGCTCGACGATGCTGCGCTCGCCAAGGCGGCCGCCGCGTGCTCCGCCGCGTGCCGTCCGATCGACGACAAGCGCGGCACCATTGCCTACCGCACCAAAGTGGCCGGCGTGCTGCTCAAGCGCACCGCTGCGATCGCCGCCCAACGCGCTCAAGGGAAATAGAACTCAATGGCCAAAGTTCACGTCACCACGTCAATCAACGGCGAGCCGATGGAATTTCTGTGCGAGCCATCAGACACCATGCTCGATGCGCTGCGCGGTCCGTTGGCGCTCACCGGTTCCAAGGAAGGCTGCGCCTCCGGCGATTGCGGCGCCTGCTCGATCACGCTCGACGATCGCCTGATCTGCTCCTGCCTGATGCTCGCGGTCGAAGCGCAGGACCACGAGATCCGCACCATCGAAGGCATGGCGCAGGGCGACAAGCTGCATCCGCTGCAGCAGAAGTTTCTGGAAATGGCCGCACTTCAATGCGGCATCTGCACATCAGGCATGCTGGTCGCCTCCGACGCGCTGCTCAAGAAGAATCCGGAGCCGAGCGAGGAGGAAGTCCGCTTCTGGCTCGCCGGCAATCTCTGCCGGTGCACCGGCTATGACAAGATCGTCCGCGCGGTGATGGAAACCGCCGCCGAAATGCGCGCCCAATAAAGCTGGAGCCAGCCCAATGAATCTCGTCACCAACAACAAGTGGATCGGCCAGCGCACCATCCGTCCTGACGGCATGGACAAGGTCACCGGCCGCGCCCAGTTCGCCGCCGACACCACCATGCCCGGCATGATCTGGGGCAAGGTTCTGCGCAGCCCGCACCCGCATGCGCGCATCCGGTCGATCGACACCTCGAAGGCCGAGAAGCTGCCGGGCGTAAAAGCCGTCGTCACTTCGAAGGACATCGTCGATTTCCCGATCGACAAGGGCGCGGTCATGCTGGGCATCCAGGACATGCGCTGGATGTGCCGCAACGTGATGGCACGCGACAAGGCGCTGTTCCCTGGACACCCCATAGCGGCCGTGGCCGCGACCACGGAAGCGATCGCAGCGGAAGCCTGCAAGCTGATCGAGGTCGACTACGAGGTGCTGCCGTGGTCGATCGAGATCGACGACGCGATTCTGCCCGATGCGCCCATCCTGCACGAGTTCAACAAGTTCGACGGCAAGCCGTCCAACATCGCCGGCCGCCTCGAGCACAAAAAGGGCGACATCGCGGATGGTTTCAAGAAGGCCGATGTCATCATTGAACGCACCTTCACCACGCGTCCCGTTCATCAGGGCTATATCGAGCCGCATGCCTGCCTGATCTCGGTTGCGCCCGACGGCAAGACCACGATCTGGAGCTCCAGCCAGGGCCAGTTCATGGTGCGCGCGATGACGGCCTATCTCACCGGCATTCCGCAGAGCGACATCCGCGCCATCCCCGCCGAGATCGGCGGCGGCTTTGGCGGCAAGACCATCGTCTATCTCGAACCGCTCGCGACGCTGCTCGCCAAAAAATCCGGCCGTCCGGTGAAGATGGTGATGACGCGCGAGGAAGTGATGCGCGCGACCGGCCCCACCTCAGGCTCGAAGAGCACGGTGAAGATCGGCGCGACCAGGGACGGCAAGATCGTCGCCGCGCACGGCACCTTCTATCTGCAGGCCGGCGCGTTCCCGGGCTCGCCGATCCGCGGCGCCGCCGGCTGCAGCTTCACGCCGTACGACATTCCGAACCTGCTCTCCGAAGGCTACGACGTCTGCTCCAACCGCTCGAAAGTCGCGGCCTATCGTGCGCCCGGCGCGCCGATCGGCGCCTATGCGGTGGAATGCGTGATGGATGAAGTCGCCGAAGCCTTGAAGATGGACCCGCTCGACTTCCGCCTGAAGAACGCCGCAAAGGAAGGAACGAAAGCCGCGCACGGCCCGGTGTTCCCGCGCATCGGCTATATCGAGACCGTGGAAGCGGCGAAGAATTCCGATCACTACAAGGCGCCGCTCGGCAAGCTTCAGGGCAGGGGCGTCGCTAGCGGCTTCTGGTTCAATGCCGGCGGCGAATCCTCCGCGCAAGTCAACATCACCGAGGACGGCAACGTCGTCGTCACCACCGGTCACCCTGATATTGGCGGTTCGCGCGCGGGCATCGCCAACATCTGCGCCGAACTACTCGGCATCGACTACCGCCGCGTCTCCGTCATCATCGGCGACACGCAGACGATTGGCTTTTCCAACCTCACCGGTGGCAGCCGCGTGCTGTTCGCTTCGTCGATTGTCGTGACACAGTCGACCGAAAAGATCATCCAGACGCTGCGCGAGCGCGCCGCGAAGATCTGGGAGATCGATCCCGAAGCGGTGAAGTGGGAGAACGGCGCGGCGCATCCGGTGAGCCCGAACGCCGGCCAGTTCGAACCGCTGACGCTGGAAGAGCTCGCCGAGAAGGCGCCCGCGATGGGCGGCCCGATCGGCGCCGGCGTGCAGCTCAACACCACGGGCGCAGACGGCGGCTTCGGCACGCATGTCTGCGACGTCGAGGTCGATGTCGATCTCGGCATCGCGCGCGTCATTCGCTACACCGCCGTGCAGGATGTCGGCCGCGCCATTCACCCCGGCTATGTCGAGGGCCAGCTCCAGGGCGGCGTTGCCCAAGGCATCGGCTGGGCACTGAACGAGGAATACATCTACACCAAGGAAGGCAAGGTCGATAACCCCGGCTTCCTCGACTATCGCATGCCGGTCTGCTCGGACCTGCCGATGCTCGATTGCATCATGGTCGAAGTGCCGAACCCGAAGCACCCGCAAGGCGTCAAGGGCGTCGGCGAAGTGCCGCTGGTCCCCGTGATGGCGGCAGTCGCCAACGCCATCTACAACGCGCTCGGAAAACGTTTCTACGCCCTGCCGATGTCTCCGCCGAAGGTACTGGAGGTGCTGGAGGCGCCGACGCAGCAGGCTGCGGAGTAGGATGAGCTTCGTAGGATGGGTAGAGCGCAGCGATACCCATCAATTGTCGCCAATCGGACGAATTGATGGGTATCGCTTCGCTCCACCCATCCTACGGGACTATCGGCCGGTAAAAATGAGTGACGTGCTTCCCTATCGCACCATGGCGTACAACAACGCCTGGGCAAACCACCGGCTCCTCACCGCCTGCGCGCGGCTGACGCCGGAGGAGTTCACCGCAAAGCGAACCGGCTTCTTTCCAAGCCTGCGCGCCACGCTCAACCACATCCTGATCATCGACCATTTTTACGTCGACGCGATGGAAGGCGGCACGCTCGGCCCGGCCGCCTTCGCGGATCAAGAGCCTTGCGCAACGGTCACAGCGCTGAAGGAAGCCCAGGCCGCAGTCGATCGGCGTTTGCTCAAGGTTGTCGAAGCGCTCGACGGCGCCGGACTGCAGCGCATCGTCTCCGTGCATCGCGGCACCTCCATCCAGCGCGAGCGGATGGACCGATTGCTCCTGCACCTGTTCCAGCACCAGGTGCACCATCGCGGCCAGGCCCACAGCATGCTCAGCGGCACGTCGGTGAGCCCGCCTCAACTCGACGAATTCTTCTCGGCGGGTGAGGCGCCGCTGCGGGCGGCGGAGTTCGCGGAATTGGGCTGGACGGAGGAACGGATATGGGGCGAGCCGGACGGTGAGGTTTGAACGAGCGTAGCCCGGATCAGCGGAGCGACATCCGGGACCTTTATTGTCCCATTCCCCGCATATCGCGGAGCCTGTCATCGAGCGCGCATTTGCGCGACCCGTTGGCGCATGCGGGCTACTGGATCACTTGATCTTATTGATCCGCCGCAAATCCTGATCGATCCGCGACTGCCATCCGGGGCCGCCAGCCTTGTATTTCTCGATCACCTGGCCGGATAGCCGCAACGACACTAGCTTTTTCGTCGGGGCCTTGTTTGGTCCGCGGCCACGCCGGATCGATGCTGCAAGCTCCGGCAGCGCTTCAGCGAAGGGCTTCGCCTTCGACATCTGTTCGTCGGTGAGTTCGGGATTGTCGGAGACCGCATCCCAATCCTTCCGGCTGTATCCCTTTCCGGTCTTGTAGGTCTTAGCCATCGAGGAGCTTCCTTTCCTTACGGCTCGCGGGGCGCATGCTGACGATACTCACGCCTTCCGAGCCGAGAGCGACGAACACCACGACAACAATGCCGTTCGCGAGACGTCCCACGGCGATCAGCCGGTTGCCTTTGCCCGGCACGATTACGGATCGTTCGAAAAACGTTTCATCCAGATCAGCGAAGTCGAGGCCATCGTGCTTGGCGATGTTGGCAAGGCGCTTCGGTTCGTCCCAAACGATCTTCACGAATATATTGTATCTACAAAATAACTGGAGTCAATGGCTTCGGCCCCAAGGCATTGGTTGGCAACTGTATGGTGCTGCATTCCGTTCCCCGCATGTCGCGGAGCCGTCATCCGGCGCGTTCGCGCGACCCGTTGGCGCATGCAGGCTAGACGATGCCGGCTTCACCTGAAGATCAATCAACCCAGCGGGATCAGGACGCAGAGCGTCAAGGTGATCCCGAGCATAAGCCGCCCAAATTTCTCCAGCGATGAAATCTGCGAGGGATCACGATCCGGCTGGCGATCCAGCCAGCGGCGGAAGACGGCTAGCGGCCAACCGAAGAGCCAACCAAAGATCAGGCCGAAGAGACGTACGACACCTTCAGGCAAATCCACTGCGTATCACTCTGTTCTCAAACGATTGGGCAGCCCATTTTGAACGTCGTGATAAGGGCGTCTATGATGGCGGGCCCGTGGAGATGCAAACGTGAACGATCAAAATCCTCCTTCCACTTCCCCCTTCCAGTCCATCCGCGCCGTCGACTACACCGTCATCATCGTGCGCGACATGGCGGCGATGCGCCGCTTCTATGAGGGCATCCTCCGCTTATCCCTGACGCGGGAGCTTTCGGCGGGATGGATCGAATATCAGATCGGCGGCAACACGCTCGCGCTGTCGCGGCCGGGCCGGACGGCGAAGGATGCGCCGACGCCCACCGGCAGCGCTTCGCTGCAGCTCGCGTTCAAGGTCGCGGTTGATGACGTCGATCGCTGCGCCGACGAACTGCTGCGGCACGGCGTCGATCTGCTGGAGCCGCCGACGAACCAGCCGTTCGGTCATCGCACGCTGTTCTTCAGGGATCCCGATGGGAATCTGCTGGAGGTGTATGCGGAGATCTGATGCGGGGGAGAACCGTAGCCCGGATGGAGCGCAGCGCAATCCGGGACAGGTCGTTTCGCGGAGATAGTCCCCGGATTTCGCTGCGCTCCATCCGGGCTACGGCAGGCGTTGTGCCGCCCGCGTTGCTGCGCTCAGTTCAGCGTCAGCCACACCAGGTTGCCGTCGTGGTGGCAGGTATTGCAGTGCGCCGGCTGGTTGAAGGTGTTGGCGAGCTGCCATTCCTGCGCTTCGTTGCTCCATTGCGCGGTGGCGTGGCAGATGATGTCGTCGGAACCGCAGGCGGCGCAGACCGGCGTGGAACGGGCAGCCCGATTCGTCACCTTCCGCTCGACCGGCTGCGGCCGGTCCTGTGGGATCCGGTCTTGACTGACCCGGTCCTGGACGATTTCGAACGGGTTCATCAGCTTAACGCGTCGCAACATTGGGCCTGCATCCATCCGCGAGTTCTGAGAATCGCTTGCTTTGAATCGCTTGCTTTCAAACTAGCGAATCGGCTTGGCCGTTCCATCGCAAAATTGAGGAATACCCACGTTTTAAATGTGATCGTCACCAGCGGGACACAGAAGCGGCTTTCCGGCGGGAGAAAGCGGTCCATTGATGCATCGCACTGCGCCAATGACGTGAGAGACCTAAAAAGATCGAACCTGTGGACATGCGCAAGCGAAACGGCCCGGCATCGATGCCGGGCCGCGCTACGCGCGGACCCGTCGGCACCTCCTCACCATGAGGGTTCAGAGTCCTCCGGCCGCTGCGTAAACAGCCGCCAATTCGCCGGCGACGGAGGCAAAACGAATTCGTCTCCGAGGAGAGCGCGGCATAAGCCGTCAAACCATTGCGCAGGGAAGGCCGGATGCCCCGGCTGATACCTGTATGCTCGTGTGCGTTTTCTCTGCGCTTATTGCACACGAGACCGCAGTGCCAGCCAGCACCCGGCCTTCCCTGCGCCCTCTGATTTCTGGGGGCTGAGAATTCCAGCACAACTTGGGCGCAACGCGCCGCGGGAATGCAAGCCCATATCCATCCGTCGTCCCTGCGAACGCAGGGACCCATAGCCACAGGGAGCAGTATTTTGCGCGCTCTTCGCTCCATCGTGCTTCAACAACAATGGCCGCGGCGTATGGGTCCCTGGTGGGCACGCTGCGCTTTGCCCACCCTACATTCCCGCAATGACGACTACACCCTCACAACTCCCGCGCATTCGAAAACGCAAACGACGACACCCGCCGCGTGTTCTCATCCAAAATCAGCGTCCGCGTGATCGGCGGCTCGGCGCGCTGGCTGCAGTTTTCGCGTTCGCAAAGCCGGCAGTTGACGCCGATCGGCGTACCCTCGGCCTTGTCCAGATCCATGCCGGCGGCGTAGACGAGTTTCGACGCATGACGGATTTCACAACCAAGGCCGATCGCAAAGCGCGGCTGCGGTTGCGGGTGCGGGGCGATCGGCCGGCGCACCATCTGCGCGATCGAGAAGTAGCGGGTGCCGTCGGGCAGTTCGATCACCTGCTTGAGCAGGCGGTCGGGCGTGTCGAAGGTCGAGTGCACGTTCCACAGCGGGCAGGTGCCGCCGAATTTCGAGAACGGGAACGTGCCGGAGGAGAATCTTTTGGAGACGTTGCCGGCATTGTCGACGCGCAGCAGGAAGAATGGCACGCCGCGCGCGTTCGGCCGCTGCAGCGTGGTGAGGCGGTGGCACACCTGTTCGAACCCGGCGTTGAAGCGCTGCGCCAGCACGTGCACGTCGTAGTTCAGCGCCTCGGCCGCGGCGTGGAACGGCTGATAGGGCATCATCACGGCGGCGGCGAAGTAATTCGCCAGCGTAATGCGGTAGAGCCGGCGCGGCGTGTCGTCGAGCGGTCCGGCGCGATTGACGATGGCGTCGATCGCCGCGCCGCATTCGGCGAGGCCGATCTGCAGCGCGAGCTGGAAGGCGCGGCCGGAGCCGTCGACCAATTCGGAGATCAGAAGCTGCCGGCGGTGCCGGTCGAACCGCCGCAGCGTCTCGCGCATCACGTCGACTGGCATGATGCGGGTGACGATCGAATGCTTTTCGCGCAGCCGCGCCGAAAGTGCTGCGAACAGTTCCTCGGCGGAGGCGTTGAGTTCGTCGCGCAGGTTTTCCGCGGCCTGTTCGAGCTCCGGGAAATAGTTGCGGTTGGCCTCGATCAGGTCGCGGACGCGCTCGATCGGGTTGGCCTCGAAGCGGGAACCCTCGTCGCGGTCCGCCATCTGCGCTGCGACCAGCGTCTCGCCGCGGCGGGCCTCAGTATAGGCGGCGTACAGGCGCTGCAGGGAGTGCGTCACCCCGGGGCAGAGTTCGGCGAGGTCGCGCAGTTCCTGCTTCGGCAGGTCTATCTGCCGGAACAGCGGATCGGAGAAGATCTCGTTCAGTTCGGCGAAAAAACGATCCTCGTCGGCGGTGGCGAGGTCGCGCAAATCGAGGTCATAGGTTTCGGCCAGCCGCAGCAGGATCTGCGCCGTCACCGGGCGCTGGTTCCGCTCTATCAGGTTGATATAGCTCGGAGAAATGCCCAGCCCCTCGGCGATCTGGGTCTGCGACAGTCCGAGTTGCTGGCGGATCCGCCGGAATCGGGGGCCGACGAAGAGCTTCTTTCCGGAGTCGGTGGCCATGGCAGGTTCCCTAACCTGATTGTGACAAAATTTACAAAGTGACATCTATGACAAGTTCATATGTTACATGACATCACCATTCGAAATCAAGGCATCTATACGAATTGAGCAGTTTGGCGTTTAGCTCTCAGGCACATTTCGCAACGCACTGTCACGAATGTCGATAAGGATGATGAACATGAACTACCAGCCACGTGGGATCAGCGACCCGGCTATCCAGGGACCGGCTTCCTATCTGAGCGAGGTTGGAGCTGCCGAGGCGCTCCTCGAGACCCAGCCGACCTGGAACGGCGTCACCGCCGAAGCCGTGGCGCGGATGCGCCTGCAGAACCGCTTCAAGACCGGCCTGGACATCGCCCGCTACACCGCGGCGCTGATGCGCGCCGATATGGCTGCCTATGACGCCGATCCCACCAAGTACACCCAGTCGCTCGGTTGCTGGCATGGCTTCATCGCGCAGCAGAAGCTGATTTCGGTCAAGAAGCATTTCGGCAAGACCGATCGCCGCTATCTGTATCTCTCGGGCTGGATGATCGCAGCACTTCGCTCCGAGTTCGGGCCGCTGCCTGACCAGTCGATGCACGAGAAGACCTCGGTGCCGGCGCTGATCGAAGAGCTCTACACCTTCCTCCGTCAGGCGGACTCCCGTGAGCTCAATGATATCTTCCGCGCCATCGACGTCGCCCGCAAGGCAGGCGACAAGGCGAAGGAAAAGGAACTGATCGAAAAGGTCGACAACTTCCAGACTCATGTCGTGCCCGTCATCGCTGACATCGATGCCGGTTTCGGCAATGCGGAGGCGACCTATCTGCTCGCAAAGAAGATGATTGAAGCGGGTGCGTGCGCTCTGCAGATCGAAAATCAGGTCTCCGACGAAAAGCAGTGCGGCCACCAGGACGGCAAGGTGACTGTGCCGCACGAGGTGTTCCTGGCGAAGATCCGGGCCTGCCGCCATGCGTTCCTCGAACTGGGCGTCGAAGACGGCATCATCGTGACCCGCACCGACTCGCTGGGTGCCGGTCTCACGCAGCAGATCGCCGTGAGCCACAAGCCCGGCGACCTCGGCGATCAGTACAACAGCTTCCTGGATTGCGAGGAAGTGACCGCCGCCAACGCGAAGAACGGCGATGTCATCATCAATCGCAACGGCAAGATGATGCGTCCGAAGCGGCTTGCCAGCAACCTCTACCAGTTCCGTGCCGGCACGGGTGAAGATCGCTGCGTGCTCGACAGCATCACCTCGCTGCAGAACGGTGCCGACCTGTTGTGGATCGAGACCGAGAAGCCGCATATCGAGCAGATCGCCAAGATGGTCGACCGCATTCGCGAGGTCATTCCGAACGCGAAGCTGGCCTACAACAACTCGCCCTCGTTCAACTGGACGCTCAACTTCCGTTGGCAGGTGTACGACGCGATGAAGGAAGCCGGCAAGGATGTCAGCAAGTACAATCGGGCCGACCTGATGAAGCCGGAATACGACGATACGCCGCTGGGCATTGAAGCCGACGAGCGCATCCGCACCTTCCAGGCTGATTCAGCAAAGCGCGCCGGCATCTTCCACCATCTGATCACGTTGCCGACCTATCACACGGCGGCTCTGTCGACTGATAATCTCGCGAAGGAGTATTTCGGCGAGCAGGGCATGCTGGGCTATGTGAAGAACGTTCAGCGTCAGGAGATCCGTCAGGGCATCGCCTGTGCAAAGCATCAGAACATGGCCGGCTCCGATATCGGTGACGAACACAAGGAATACTTCGCCGGGGAAGCCGCCCTGAAGGCGGGCGGCGCCCACAACACGATGAACCAGTTCGGCTAACGGTAACAGCAGGAGACTAGTCATGACGAAGAGCAATTTCTGGGTGATTGGCGGCGAGTTCGGATCGATGAACTTCCACAAGCTCGTGGAAGGCTCGGCGCAGGTACAGGGACCCTTCAAGACCCGCAAAGAGGCCGAGGATGCCTGGCGCACGGTCTCGGAAGAGAACCGTCACAAGGCCGGTGTGCGCTTTTCGATCGTCGAAGAGCCCTCCCGCGTCTCGGCCTGAGCGCCTGCTGCCAATAAGAGTTAGGGAAACCCCCAAGGACAGGCGGCCCCATCCGGATAAACCGGGTGGGGCCGTTTGCGTTCTTCTCCCTCTCCCGCTTGCGGGGGCGAGACGAGCCGAGCTCGCTCTGGGAGGGCCGGGGTGGGGGTGCCGCCGCGGGCTCGAAACCCAGTGGATCGCTAACCCATTGCAAACAAACAGCCATTGCGCGCAACATAGTTACTGCTAGGTTAACCGGGCCCACCCTCCCAGGATAAAGGCGGCTTACGATGTCAAACGCGCAAAACACCGGCAACGAGGCCCGCGACATGCGACCGACGCGGCTGCGCGACGCGCTCCGCCAGGCCCGCATCGAGGCCGCCGACCGCACCGGCGTCGTGGTCGAACTGCGCGACGCCGAAGTCGCCCGGCTCGAGATCCTGAACGAGGCGCTCGATCCGCTGTTCGCAGAGGTGCCGGAGCAGGTCGACCTGTTCGATCGCGGCGTCAGCCAGGGCGAGACGCCGCGGCTGTGGATCGATGTGGTGGCGCATGTGGTGATGGGGCGCGACAAGCGCATCTACCGCTTCGTGCAGGATACGCGCTTCGGCCGCATCGTGATCGCCGAGTCGCATGACGTGCCTGTCATCGTCGATGCCGTCACCGGCTATGTCGCGCGCCGCATGATCGAGCGCGAGCATGCGATGGTGGCAATGCAGGCGGCCGAGCCTGCGGTGGAGAAGAAGCCGCGCCGCCGCGGCTTCGGCATGTTCGTGCTCGGCTTCGCGCTGGGCGCGGTGGCGCTATTCGGATTGGCGCTGTATGCGAGTCTGAAGAATCTGTAGCGGCGCCGGCAACATTCGGGGGGCATCGTGGCAGCTGCCTCTAGAGCAGCGTCGCCTGCTTGATCTGCTTGACGCGGAAGTCGGCGTCGATGGCGCGCACGGTGTGCACGCAGCGCCATTGATCGCCGTCGCGCGCGATCGAAAACAGATTGTACGCCGCGGCCGGATAATGCCGGTGCGCCAGCGCCGACGCCGACGGCACGCCGACCGCGGGGATCTGGCGGTCGGCGCCTTCGAGCCATATCGTCGAATGGATGTGGTCGTGGCCGTGCAGGACCAGTTCCACGCCGCGCCGCTTCAGCACGGCACGAAGCGCCATCGAGTCGGTCAGGCGCTTCATCCGCGAACCCGAGTGCAGGGGATGATGAACCAGCAGCACCCGGAAGGCCTCATCGGCGGACATCTGCGCCAGATGGCGATCGAGCGCATCGAGCTGCGCGCGGCCAAGCCGGCCGGTCGCCATCAATGGCAGCGTCGGCACCGCCGAGGACACGCCGATCAGCACCAGCGGGCCACGCCGGCGCACGAACGGAAACGGCATGCCGTCCGCCGCAGCATCGCCGCGCAGATATTGCTCGAACGCACCGGCGAACCGATGCCGCGTCGCCCGCACATAGGCGTCGTGATTGCCGGGAACGACCGTGACCCGTTGCGGCGTGCCGACGCTTTCGAGCCAGACCTGGGCCGGGGTGAATTCCGCCTCCAGCGCCAGGTTGACGAGATCGCCGGTCACCGCGATGTGGTCCGGCCGCTGCGCCTGCATGTCGGCGACCAGCGCGTCCAGCACCTCGCGGCGGTGATATTTGTGGCGGTTGCGGGTCCAGTTGAGATAACCGAGCGCACGCTTGCCGGCGAGATCGCGAAGCCGCGCCGCAGGCAGGGGCGGTATATGCGGATCGGACAGATGCGCCAGCGTGAAGGTATCGGTCATTCGCGCTCCGCCGCATTCCCTGTGATATAGAGCCGTCGCACGATCATGTCGGCGATATAAGGATCAAACGTGATAGCTGTCCATCCGAGGTTTGCGTGACGGCGCTGCAGCACTTGCGAAAACGCTTCGGACCGCAATTGCGGCGGGTCTTCCACCTCTATTGGCGGATGGCCCGCGGCATGACGCTCGGGGTTCGTGGTGTGGTGCTCGACGGCGACGACAAGGTGTTCCTGGTCAGGCACAGCTATGTCGCCGGCTGGCACCTGCCGGGCGGCGGGGTCGAGGTCGGCGAGACCTTCCTCGAAGCCTTGCGGCGGGAGTTGATGGAAGAGGGGCGGATCGAACTGACCGGGGAGCCGATCCTGCATGGCCTGTTCTTCAACGGCCACGTCTCCCGTCGCGACCACGTCGCGGTCTATGTCATCAGGCAGTTCCGGCAGGACCGCCTGCCGAAGCCCAACCTCGAGATCGTCGAGTGCGGGTTCTACGCGGCCGAGGCGTTGCCGGCCGACACGACCAGAGGTACGCGGCTGCGGATCGCGGAAGTGCTCGGCGGCGCGGTACTGATCCCTACCTGGCGCTGAGCCTGTGATGGTCCTCCGTTGCGTCCCGGCCCCGCACCGCCTAGAAGCGGAGAGGTTGGGGCAGTTGTCGGTTTGACATGGGCAGGATGAGATTCTTCAAAATTTTTTGCGGCGTCGGTTTCCTCGTGGTGCTGGCCAGCAACATCTGGACCATTTCGAGCTGGAGCGAAAGCCGCGGGGTCTATGACGACGTTTGCTATCTGCGGCAGGCACATCTGTTCGAGAGGTTCGGCCTGCACGGCATCGACACCAACATCACCTTCGACGACGATCATTATCTCAAGAACAGTCTGAAGGCGATCGGCTTTGCGGAATGGAACGACGTGAAGCGTATGCCCTGTCACACCTTCATTCCGGCTACCGACAAACACGTCTTGCAGTATCCGCCGGGGACGGGATTCACGCTGGCGCTGTTTCCCAGCGGACTGCAGGTGATCCCGCTCTACGTCCTGACGTCGGTCGTCGCTGTCGGTTTTGCATTCATCGCGCTCGCCCGCGCTTCGACATTCTACCTGCTGACGTTGGTGGCCGCGTTCGGCGATGCCGCGATTTATCTGATGATCAATCCGACCAAAGCCAGCTATTCGATGGCGCCAACCATGATAGTTTGCGCGCTTGTGGGTTTTCTGACGGCGAAGCTGTTCAACTGCCAGTCGTGGCGTCGGTTCGTGTTGTGGGCACTGGTGGGCCTCTTAATCGGCTTATCCGTCAATTTCCGTCTGCCCAATTTGTTTCTGGCGGCGGGCTATTGCCTGTATCTTGCCGGCGCGTTCCTGCTGGCGCGCAGCAGGGAGACTTTCCTGCAGGGGGCATCGTTCGGCATTGCCTTCCTGATCGGGCTTGCGCCGACCTTGATCGCGAATGCGATCAACGCGGGTAGTCCGCTCTCGACCACCTATGGCAGCGTCGACGTCACCCCGCCCGAGTTGAATCCGGCCGTGCTCTTGAGCTATCTCGTTGACGTTCAATTCACTTTACTGGCGATATCGGCCGCCTGGACCGCCTGGCTCTGGCGTCTGGATCGGGGCCGCGCCCGACAGGTCGCCCTTCTGGTCGCCGTAAACCTCGCGGTAAATCTGATTTTCTTCATGACCCATCCGATATTCACGCCATACTATATCATTCCGATCGACATGCTCTCGCTCTGGACTTTGCTGTTCGCAACGCTCGATCTGCGCGGCGAACGGGTCGCCGAAGGTGCGGCCTTCCCTCAACCGGCCAACGCCTGATTGCGGTATGACGCGCCATGGACGAACTTAATTCGGTGAGCGTGCGATGACGGTACCAGCGCTGCGGGTTGCGGTTCTGGTGCCGTGCTTCAATGAGGAAGCCGCAGTCGCCGCCGTGGTCTCCGATTTCCGCAAGGCGCTGCCGACGGCTGAGATTTTCGTCTACGACAATAATTCCAGGGACCGCACTGTCGAGGTGGCGCGCGCGGCCGGCGCCATCGTGCGCAGCGAGCGCCGCCAGGGCAAGGGGCATGTGGTGCGCCGCATGTTCGCCGACATCGATGCCGACATATACGTGCTGGTGGATGGCGACGCGACCTATGATGCCCCGAGCGCCCCGCGCATGATCGATGCGCTGGTCAACGATCATCTCGATATGGTGGTGGGCTTTCGCGTCGACCAGTCGGTCGCCGCCTACCGTCCCGGTCACCGCACCGGCAACTGGATGCTGACGAGCTTCCTTTCCGCGGTGTTCGGCCAGGCGTTCAAGGATATCCTTTCCGGCTACCGCGTATTCTCGCGCCGCTTCGTCAAATCCTTTCCGGTGCTGTCAGACGGTTTCGAGATCGAAACCGAGCTCAGCGTGCATGCGCTCGAACTGGCGCTGCCGGTGGTGGAAATCGAGACACCTTATTATGCCCGCCCCGAGGGATCGTTCAGCAAGCTGAACACCTGGCGCGACGGTTTCCGGATTCTCGGTACCATCCTGAAGCTGTACCGGTCGGAAAAGCCGCTGCGGTTCTTCACACTCATCGGCATCTTCCTGATGCTGGCCTCGATCGGTCTCGCGATCCCCGTGGTCATCACCTTTCTCGAGGAAGGCGTCGTGCCGCGGCTGCCCACAGCAGTGCTGTCGATGGGCCTGATGATCGTGGCGGTGCTGTCGGTATCTTCGGGGCTGGTGCTGGATACGGTGACGCGCGGCCGCCGAGAGATGAAGCTTTTGGCCTATCTGTCCCAGCCGGCCATCAAAAGCGATTAAGGCAATACGGGGATTGCCGCCTCCGGCAATGGACCGCGGCGCCGCCAGATGCTATCTCGCGCCCCATCATGAGCGAACTTGACGTCACCATACTGGCCGAAACACCCAAGGACGCGCAGGCGATCGAACGCCTGCACGAGCGCACGTTCGGTCCCGGCCGTTTCGTGCTGAGCGCCTACCGCCTGCGCGAGCATGTCGATCATCTTCTCGAGCTGTCGTTCACGGCGCGGATCGGCACATTGCTGGTCGGCTCTGTACGGCAATTGCCGATCTGTATCGGCGATACGCCGGCCCTGATGCTCGGGCCGTTGACGGTCGAGCCGCCGTTCCGAAAGCGCGGCGTCGGCCGCATGCTGCTCGATCGCTCGCTGCAGGACGCCAAGGCCAAGGGCCATCGCCTGGTCATTCTGGTCGGCGACGAACCCTATTACAGCCGCGTCGGCTTCAAGGTGGTGCCGAAGGGACGAGTGATCATGCCGGGTCCCGTCGATTACAGCCGCCTCCTGGTAGCGGAACTGGTCGAGGGGGCCTTTGAAGGCGTCTCCGGAGATATCCGGCCGGACTGGAGCAAGGCGCGGTAGCGTTGCGCATCGGCCGGGACGGTCGAGCCGCTCGGCGTCGTTCGAGCATTATCGGTTCTGATTGAATCAGAACCGAAGCTCTAGATTCTTGTTTTGACGCGTTTTCTTCACGCGAACCGGTATCCACTTCGCTCGAAAACGCTATAGCAAGTCAGTGAGACGGTTTCTTTCTGACGCCGGTCGTCTCGGCCGCAGATCGTGTCCCTCCCGCCGCCTGCTGCAGTTCGTGCCGGAATTCCTCGCGCTTTTCGTGGATGGACGCGACGACCAGCCCCATTGCCACGCCGAGGCCGATCAGGGCTGCTTCTGATAACAACAGGCTTGCTTCGATGGTCTCGGGCACGGCGTCGGTGACGCCGATCTGATAAAGATGCCGCGCATGCTCGGCGTCACGGGCGCGCGACACCACCAGCATGTCCTCCCTGAGCGCGCGGACCTGCGCGACAATTTCGTCGATGCCTTTGGCTTCGCCAATGGTGACGATCACTGCCGCGGCCTCCATGAGGCCGCAACTCTTCAAGAACTCCGGATTTGTCGCGTCCCCATAATAGACGGTGCGACCCTGCCGTCGCTGCTCTGGAACAGCACCGGCGTCATTATCGACGGCGATGTACTGGAATTGGTGCCGATCGAGCATGGAGCAGACGACCTGTCCCACTCGGCCATGTCCTATGACAATCGCATGGTTGGCGCCGCCGCTCGGCGCAACGGCAAGTTCGGGATCGAGCGGCTTGTCTTCGCGTACCATCGGCGCAAGCCGCCGCGCGACGTGAGAAAGTGCGGGAATGAGCACCATGGTCAGGGACGTCAGTGCGACCGTGAAGCTCGACACCTTGGCATCGATCAGACCGAACGTTGTCGCCATGCCGATCGCGACGAAGGCGAACTCGCCGCCCGGGCCGAGCAGGAGGCCCGTTTCGATGGCCGCTCGCCAGGAAAGGCGAAACAGCCGGGCGAGGGCGATGAGGATGACGGATTTCACGGCAACGAGCCCGATGGCGGCCCCAATCAACAAAACGGGATCGCGGGCAAGCTCACGGAAATCGATGTTCATGCCGACCGTAAAAAAGAACAGGCCGAGCAGGATACCCTTGAAAGGATCGATGGCGGTCTCGATCGCCTTGCGGAATTCGGTTTCGGCGAGCAGCAGGCCGGCGACAAAGGCGCCGAGCGCCATCGAGAAGCCCGCCACGGCTGCAGCTACCCCGGCTGCAACGATCACGAACAGCGTAGTCGCTACGAACACATCGCTCATACCGGCTGATGCGACCAGACGGAAGAGGGGGCGCATTACGACGCGACCCACGATGACGATCACGCCGAGCACGAGCGCGGCGTTCGTCAGCGCCAGGACGAGTGTCGCGACGACCGAGCCGGCCTCACCGGTGCCGAAGATCGAGATGAAAAGCAGGAGCGGAGCAACCGCCAGATCCTGCGCCAGCAAGGTTGCGAAGCTGGCCCGTCCCGCACTTGTGGTCAACCGTCCCTGCCTGGAAAGCACTTCGATGACGATGGCGGTTGAGGACAAAGCGAGGCACGCACCAAGGATGAGCGCTACCGGCGGCGTGCTGCCTGCCAGGGCCGCGATGCTGGCGATCACCGCAGTCGAAAGCGCGATTTGCAAGCCGCCGAGCCCGAAGATCAGGCGGCGCATCGACTTCAGACGCTCATACGATAGCTCCATCCCGATCAGGAACAGCAGGAACACGATGCCAAGGTCGGCAATGCCGGAGACGTTTTTGGCGTCGACGACGGTCAACCAATAGAGAAACGGAAAGCTTCCGATGAACGATCCCAGTCCGAGGGGACCCAGGATCGCGCCGGCTCCGAGGTAACCCAGAACGGGACTGAGGCCGAACCGCCGTACCAGGGGAATGACCACGCCGGCGGTGCCGAGCAAAACGAGAGCGTCGCTATAGACGTGGATATTGATCGGCGCCGGCATCGATCCTTGTTCATCCGCTGTGCGAGATACATGTGACGGAAGATCGACCGTGGCAGCCGCCGTCATGCAGACGTTAGCCGGTACGACCGGCTAACGCCACCCATCAGCACCCGCCCTAGAACTTCAGATTGGCAAACGCGCGCACGCCAATGCCCGGCATCAGAACCTGGTCCTTGGTGTAGGACACCGAGTTACGGATGTTCTCGTTCAACAGGTTGTTGCCGACGAGCCCGACCGTCATTTCCCGCGCGCCGAACCAGGACGGATCGAGCTTCGTCCTGTAGCTGACCTCCGCCTTCAACAGATTATAGCCCGCGGTCGGTGTCTCGCCGATCGGGGCGATATCGTTCTGCGCGAAGGCGTGCAGCAGGTTGACCCGTGTCAGCCAGTTGGCATCGCGCCAGAACAGGCCGCCACCGACACGCACCGGTGGGATGCGCGGAACGTTGGTGCCGTCGCTGAAGGTCGCGCGCACGACGTCGAACTGGTTCTCGATGCCCCAGATGCCGCCGTTGAGCGGGCCGATGTCCAACTGGCTCTGGAACTCGCCACCGCGGAAGGTCGCGTCGCGTTGCGAATAGATCGCCTGGTTCAGTTCGAGCGGAGCAGCGGGATCGGCAGGGCCGACACAGGCGACATCCTCGCAGGTGTTGCCGGTGAGACGACGGAAAATGAAGCCGTTGAATTTGGTGTAGTAGGCGGTTGCTTCGAACCTGAAAGGCCCGGTCGCCTTCCGCAATCCGATCTCGATCGATTTGGCGGTTTCGATGCCGAGATTGGGATTACCGATATCGAACGTGGCGGTCGCATCGTGCCCGCCGCGCGAAAACAATTCCGCCGGCTTGGGTGCGCGCTCGGCGTATTGAGCGGTGATGCTGGCAACCAGTTGGCCCGGAAGATCCTGGATCAAGCCGATGCTTGCGCTCTTCGGCGTGAAGCTCAGATTACGCGCCGTCGGTGGACCGATATCGCCGGGATTGGCGTTGAGGTCGAACAGCTCCGGAATGAATGCCGGCGTGGTTCCACTGAGACTGACGTGCTCGATACGGCCGGCAATCTGCGCCTTGGTTGAGTCAGTGAACTTGAACTCGTTGAAGACGTAGCCGGCGACCCTGTTGTTCTTGTTAGGATCAAACAACCCGTTGAGCGGGCTGGTTGGATCGTCCGGACTCGGCGCCGTCAGTTCCTGATGCCCGGCCTGAAGGCCGAACGCCGTCGTGACGGCCGCAAAGCGCGCGTTGAACGGCGTCATCTGCACCTCGACGCGTCCTTCCTGCTCCTTGTTGGTAAAGGTCTGCCGCACGCCGAGGGACGAGAGATCGGCGGGGTCCGCGAGCCCGATCTCGTTGTGCTTGTAATCGGTGGCGCCGGCCCAGAAACGTACCGCGTCGATCGCCGCCGCGTCCGGCCTGTATTCTCCCTTGGCCGTGAATTTGGTTTGGCGCGCGTCGATGCGGGTCTGGTGATCGGCGCCGTCGATGCCGGGAATGCGATAAAGCGTGTCGTTCTGCGTGATCGCCGCGCCGATGAAGCCGCCCTGGAAGATGTAAGAGCCGCCGATCGACGCGCCATCCGCCTGCATCGCCGAATTCGGCTGCCGGCCGTTGACCGGGCGGGTCTGGTCGAACAAATACGGATAGCCCGGAATGCTGTAATCGCTGGCCTTGCGGCCATAGGCGTCGGCATGAACAGCGAAATTGCCACCGCCGGCATCGAGCAGAATGCCGCCATCGACACCGCGGTCGACGGAACTGACGGCCGTTCGGGTTTCGACCGTAACGCAGGAAGGTGATCCCACATTTGCGAGTGGCGCCTTCGCCGGCAGTCCGTAGGTCTGGAACGGTGCGGCCGCGCATGTTGGCAAGGCGTCCGGGATGCGGTTGTTGGTTGCGCTGACGACGCCGCCGATCGATGTCGATCCGTACCGCATCGCCGCCGGTCCGCGGATGACTTCGACCTGGTTTGTCGCCAGTGGATCGACCGGAACGAAATGGTCTTCGCCAAGATCGGAAGCGCCGCCGGCGTTGGTGCCATTTTCGACGATGCCGACGCGATTGACGTCGAGGCCGCGGATGACCGGCCGGCTCGAAGCGCCGGGGGCGAAGCTGGAGCCGGTGATGCCGGGCTTCGAGAACAGGAGATCCCCAAGCTGGGCGGTGCCTTGGCGGCGGATTTCCTCGTTGGGCACGACGGTGACGGTGGCGAACTGGTCGGTGACGACGGGCAGTACGCCCTGTTGGGGCGTGGCTGCGACCGGTGTGGCCTGCGGCTCTGCCGCTGGTTGCCGGTTCTGGCCGGGCACGGCACGGGCGACGCGCGCTGGCGTTCGCGACGGCACGGGTTTGCGCCGCACGATGGGGCTCGGTGCCGTCACGGTGATTTCAGGCAGTGGTGTCGATGCCGATGGCGCTGCCGCGTTCTGCGCCAGCGCGCTGTCCGCCATCGCGCACAGCAATAGCCCGCTTGCTCCACCGAAATGGAACGCTCGTTTCTTCCTAGATGTCATTGTCCCGATCCTGATCCCGTCGAAGTGCGACGGATCGATTCCGATTTTCCCTCGGTGGATCAGCCGCGTGGCGCGGCGATCCCCCTCGGAAAGTGCATCAATCAATCGAGGTCAGGAGACGGGAGGTGCGCGGGAGCGGAATGGAGGATGGAGCGCACTGAGATGCGCGAATTCGGCGTCCGTGGCCAGGTACAGAAGCTCGATCGCCTGCGGCAGCTCCAGCAGGGGCGATGTGGTGAACAGGAAATTGTTGGCAAGGGAGATGACGGAGCAGATTACGCAGGCGTGGGCCGTGTGCTGGTCGTTATCGTGATCAGAAGGCTGTTGCTGCTGGGCCGTTTCGCCGGCTGCAACAAGCGCCGCCTGTTCCGTGGCGTAGGTCAGACCGGCATCCGAGAGGCCGATCTGGACGTTCTGCGCGGCGGCCTCATGGAAATGCCCGAACGACAGCGCAAACTGGATCGCGAGCGCAAACAGCGCCAGCCGCGAGCCGTGCTTGAGGTGTTTCCGGAACCAGTTCACGACGAATTGCGCCTTCCCCGAACGGCCAAGGTGCCTGTAAAGCCGTCTTGGCCGCCCAATGTTATATTATAACATCGGAAGGGAAGGGGGATGTCAACCGTAGCTCAGGCGAGCCGCCGAAATCCGCGGAGGGTTGTGTGCTCGGCGCAACGGCCGAGTGATCGTAGCCCGGATGAAGCGGAGCGTAATCCGGGATAAGTCCATCGATCCGGGAAAGAGCCTCGGATTGCGCTTCGCTTCATCCGGGCTACGAGGCTTCGTCAAGCCGACAACGCGCCATGCCTCAGCGCCCCTCGCGCACCCAGGTCGCCGCGAACGCGCCGAGCAGCAACAACAGCCCGACCAGCCCCGCGAACATCGGCAGCACGCCGACGCCCTTGACGACGCTGGCATCGCGCATCTTCACTCCCATCCAGCCGTCGCCGTGGAAGATGCCGGAGGCGCGCACCGGCACCACGCGGGGGAGATCGATGCTGCCGCCATCGGCCACGCGGCGGGCGTCGCCGCCGGTCGCCTGCGCCAGCGGCTTCAGCATCTCGGTGGTCGAGGTGACTTCCGAAAATTCCTTCGGGTTGGTCGGCCCGACATTGATCAGGGCTTTCAGCGCGCCGTCGGTTGCCTGCCACAGCCCGAGTTCGTTAGCGGGAAGGGTGGAGCGCCAGGTGCCGGGGTCGCTTGCCGTCAGTGTGAGTTCTTTCGTGGCGCCACTCGGTGACGTCACGGTCACCGGCGGCACGTTGTCGGCCATGGTCTGACGCAGCACCACGAGATCCTTGCCCTGGATCTGCAGGCGCAGTGCCTCTTCGTCGAGCTCAGGCTGCTTCATCAGCCAGTGCGACGTCCGCCGCAGCAGATCCAGGTGCGGTCCGCCGCCTTCAAAGCCGCGTGCCCAGAGCCAGATGTGATCCGACAGCAGCAGCGCGACCCGGCCTTCGCCGAAGCGCGACAGCAGCAGCAGCGGCTTGCCGTCGGCGCCGGTCATCACGGGCGCGCCGATCGCGTTGCGCGTTTCCACCGTGCGGAAGAAGCGGCTCCAGCGCGGTGGCTCGCTCGCAGAGCCTTCAAGGCCGCGCGTCACCGGATGGCGCTTACCGGCATCGCTCAATTGCGCATAGAACGGTTTTTCAGTGACGCCGACCGGTTCTGCCGGCAACACCGTATCCAAGGGCGTGCGCCAGATGCTTGTGGTGGAGGCGTAGTCGGGACCGGCCGACACCAGCACCGCGCCGCCGCCGCGGACATAGCGCGCGATGTTGTCGAAATAGGCGATCGGCAGCACGCCCTGGCGGGCGTAACGGTCAAAGATGATCAGCTGGAATTCGTTGATCTTCTGCTGGAACAATTCCCGCGTCGGAAACGCGATCAGCGACAATTCGTTGATCGGCGTACCGTCCTGCTTCTCCGGCGGGCGCAAAATCGTGAAATGCACAAGGTCGATGCTGGCGTCGGACTTCAGCAGATTGCGCCAGGTGCGTTCGCCGGAATGCGGCTCGCCGGATACCAGCAGCACGCGGAGCTTGTCGCGCACGCCTTCGATCGCGACCACGGCGCGGTTGTTCACCAGCGTCAGTTCGTTCTCGAGCGGCGAGGCTTCGATCTCGACGATGTTCGAGCCGGCATGCTTGATGTCGACCTCGACATTGACGGTCTGTCCGCTCGACAGCGTGCGCTCGTTGATCACCTCGCCGTCGCGGCGTACCACGATCCTGGCGCGCTGGCCGGTGACGCCCTGGTCGTCGAGCCGGTAGGTGATGGTCTGGGGCTGTCCGACGATGCCGAAACGCGGCGCGGCCGAAATCGCGATACGGCGGTCGCGCTCGTCCTTGCGGCCTGTGACGAGCGCGTGCACCGGCGCCTGGAAGCCGAGGGCGGCGGCATTGGCGGGAATGTCATGCACCCGGCCATCCGTGATCAGGAACGCGCCGGCGACGCGGTCGACGGGAACGTCCGACATTGCCGAGGACAGCGCGCCGAACAGTTTGGTGCCGTCGGTCTCGCCGTCGGCCTGTCCGGCCTCGACGACGCGGACTTCCAGCCCCTTGATCTTCTTCAGCGTATCGACCAGCGCCTCCTGCGCCTTGGCCGTCTCCTGGTTGCGGGTGCCGAAATTCTGGCTCGGGCTCTTGTCGATCACGACGGCGGCGACCGAGGACAACGGCTCGCGGTCTTCGCGCGTGAAGGAGGGATTGGCGAGCGCCAGCAGGATCAGCGCCAGCGCCGCGACGCGCACGGCGGCGCCGCGCGACCGCCCGAGCAGCAGCAGCACCGAGATCGCGACGATCGCGGCGAGCGCGATCCACAGCACGAGTGTCGGAACGAGGGGAGTGAACGCGATGCCGTACTGCATGCTCTATTGTCCCAACCGCTCGATCAGGGCCGGCGCGTGCACCTGATCGGCCTTGTAGTTGCCGGTCAGGGTGTACATCACGATGTTGACGCCGGAGCGGAACGCGAATTCGCGCTGGCGCGGTTCGCCCGGGGTCAGCGGCAGCATCGCCTGCCCGTCCGGACGGTGCGCCCAGGCGCCGGCGAGATCATTTGAGGTGATGATGATGGGCGAGACGCCGTCGCCGCCGCGTGCCGGGCGCGAGGCTGCGTCGTCGTCATCCTCGCGCGGCAGGGTCTCGACCCAGGTCTGGCCCGTGTTGAAGCGGCCGGGGAAGTCGCGCAGCAGGTAAAACGTCTTGGTCAGCACGTGCTCGCGCGGCACCGGTTCCAGTTCCGGCACGTCGAGAGAGGAAAGAATTTCACGCAAGGTGCGCATGCCCGGCGTCTGCGCCGCGCCGTTCTCGCCCGGCGGCGCCTCGATGGCGTCGCGGGTATCGAACAGCACCGTGCCGCCCTGTTTCATGTAGGCGTCGATGCGGTTGATGGCATCCTGCGGCGGTTTCGGCGCGCCCGGCACCACCGGCCAGTAGATCAGCGGAAAGAATGCCAGTTCATCGCGCGCGGGATCGACGCCGACGGGATCGCCGGCCTCCAGTGCGGTGCGTTGCGCCAGGAACAGCGTCAGCCCGGCCATGCCGGCCTTGACGATGGAATCGACGTCGGCGTTTCCCGTGACGACATAGGCAAGGCGCGTCTGCGATACCGATTTGATGGCGAATTCATCGTTGCCCTGGGCGCGCGTCTGCGAAGGCGCGATCGGAGCCGCGGACAAGATTACGGCCAACAGAACGCTGGCGGTCGCCGTGCGCCGCCGCCACAACGCGGCAAGGCCCGCGCCCAGCATCGCGACCACGATCGCGTCGATCAGGAACAGCGCCAGCGACGACGACAGCAGGATGCCGCGCAGATCGCGCGGTTCGGCGTTGGTGTAACTGGCGCGTTGCGCGCGCAAGGAGGACGTATCGAGCGGCGCGATGCGATCGGCCGAGGCCAGCGTGTTGACCGCGATCGGGCCATCGGCCGGGCCGTAGAAGCCTGGCGGATGATCCGGCGTGGCGCGGTCGCGATAATCCGCCGGCATCGGCTTGGCGGCCGAGGGCGGCGGTCCGAAGGCGCCGAAACCGTCGAGGATGCGCAGCGGCGCCACGGTCTCGACATTGGTCGCCTCGCTTGCAACGCCCGCGCCGGGCTTCGACGTGTAGCCGGACATGTCGACCATCCGCCGCAGCATCTCGACGAAGCTGCCGGACATCGGCAGGTCCGACCAGCGCGAGTCGGCGCCGATATGGAACAGGCTGACAATGCCCCTGCCGCGATGCTCACCGGTCACCAGCGGGGTGCCGTCTTCCAGCGACGCCCAGGTCTTGGTTGCGAGCACCGCATCCGGCTCGGCCAGCACCTGCCGGTTCACGGTGACGTCCTTGGGCACGGCGAGGCCCGCGAACGGACCGTCGGCGGCGAAGGAAGCCAGATGCTGCGGCTTTTCCCAGGTCAGGCTGCCGCCGAGGATGCGGCCGCCGCGACGCAGTTTCACCGGCACCAAATCGTCATCGGCCTGCGCCAGACGGGGGCCAGCGAAACGTACCAGCACGCCGCCCTGATCGATCCATGCGTTCAGCCGCTCGCGGATTTCCGGCGACAGCGTGCCGACATCGGCGAGCACGATCATCGGCAACCGCTGATCGAGGAATTGCGCGATCACCTGTTGCGCCGCGCCGCGATCGCCGAGCCGCACGTCGGCGAATGGCGACAAGGCGCGGGTCAGATAGAAGGTCGATGCCAATAGCGGCTGGGCGGTATCGCTGGTCGCGCCGGTGACAACCCCGACGGCGCGCCGCCGCCATCGCTTGTCGAGCAGTTGCACCGCGCCGGCCGATCGTTCGCCCGATATTTCCAGCCGCGAAATGTCGTTGCGCAGTTCGACGGGCAGGTCGAACGCCGCTTCGCTCTCGCGATCCTGCATGCCAAAAGCGTAGCGTGCCTCGCCGATCGGCGAACCCTTGGCGTCGATCGCGCGAACCTCGCCGGCGGCGACGCCGCCGGTGGTGCGCAGCACCTTGACCGTCATCTTCGCCGCGGCGTTTTCAGCGGCGACCAGCGCCTGCGCGGGAGCCGCGCCGCCCTCGAACACCGTCAGCTTGCGGTCGCCGATGGTCTTGCCGAGATTTTCGACAAACTCAGTACCGCGCCCGGTATCGACGCCGTCGGACAGCCATGCGATCTCGGCATCTCCGGTGCTCTTCAGGAAGCGGTCGAGCGAGCCAAGCGTGTCGACGCGATCGACCGAATAGGGCTTTGGCGCAATCTGACGCAGCGCGACCCGCGCCGTGCCGGCCGGCATCAGCGTGATGTCGCGCGCGGTCTCGGAGAGCGGAACGAGCGCAACGCCGCGGCGGTCGTTGTCCGCGTTGGCGATCAGTTCGTCCGCGGCCTTGACCCGCGTGTCCCAGCTTGCAGCCGCGCTCCAGCCGTCGTCGAGCAGGATCACCAATGGCGCGTTGCTGCCGCCGACCCCGGTCTGCGGATTCCAGATCGGGCCGGCTGCGGCTAGAATGACCAGAGCGGCGGCGGCGAGACGCAGCAGGGTCAGCCACCACGGCGTCCGCGACGGCGTTTCTTCCTTCGGCTTGATGTCGAACAACAGCCGCGTCGGCGGAAACTCGATCCGCCTCGGTCGCGGCGGCATGACGCGCAGCAGCCACCACAGCACCGGCAGGCTCAACAGGCCCAGCAGCAGCAGCGGTTGCGCAAAGGTGAGGGGGAGCCCCGCGATCATGCGCTACGCCCCGCTTTGACGGTTGAGCCTCGCGCGCTTCCCTTGGCTACCATCATGCCCGAATGCAGGAACAGCAGGAGTTCGGCGGCGGAACGGCTGGTGGTGTGGGTCGAGAACAACCAGTCGAGCTTGTTGGTCTCGCTGCGGATCTCGTCGCGATGCAGTGCGACGCGCGCGACATAGTCGCTGGCCCAGCTCTCGGCGCGGCCGGCGGTGATGACGCCAAAACCTTCCGGCTCGACGAATTCGACCCGGCCGGCGTAGGGAAAAGTTTCTTCGGCGGGATCGACCACCTGGATCAGAGAGCCATGGGCGCCGGAGGCCGAAAGCCCTGCGAGCATCGCCCTGATTTCGCTCATCGGCGACCAGAAGTCGGACAGCACCACAATTTCAGCCAGCGCCGACGGGACAAAGGACGGCGGCAGGCTCGCGCGCACCGCATCGTCGTGCAGCATCGCCTGCGCCATCTTGTCGATCACGTTGCGGCTTGCGGTCGGGCTCATCAGGCCGGGAATGCCGACGCGTTCGCCGCCCGAAACCAGCAGTTCGGCGAGTGCAAATGTAACGATCAGCCCACGCTCCAGCTTGCTGTCGCGCGCACCTTTGGATGCAAACGCCATCGACGGCGAGCGGTCGGGCCACAGCCACACGGTGTGGGCGGCCTCCCATTCCTGCTCGCGGACATAGAGATGATCGTCGCGCGCCGAGCGGCGCCAGTCGACGTTCTGCGACGGCTCGCCGGAGACGAAGCGGCGATACTGCCAGAAGCTCTCGCCGGCGCCGGCGCGGCGCCTGCCATGCAGGCCATGGATGACGTTGGCAGCGATACGGCGGGCTTCGAGCACGAGACGGGGGAGCGAAGCGGCGAGCGTTCGGCTTTCGCCATCGGCACGTCGGATTGCTAGAAGCTCCCTGGTCTCGTGGCTGGTCTCTGCGGCCATCAACCGATCCGCGTCTTCAATTGCCTGATTACGTCGGGAATGGTGCGGCCTTCCGCACGCGCCGAGAACGTCAGCGCCATGCGGTGCTTGAGAATGGGTTCGGCGAGATCGAGCACGTCGTCGATCGAGGGCGCGAGGCGGCCGTCGAGCAATGCACGGGCGCGAACCGCCAGCATCAGCGACTGGCTGGCGCGCGGGCCCGGCCCCCAGGCGATCAGCTTGTCGCCGCCATCTTCGGAACTCGGGCGCGCGGCGCGAACCAGCGACAGAATCGCCTCGACGACGCTGTCGCCGACCGGCAGGCGCCGCACCAGCCGCTGCGCCGCGATCAGGATTTCCGCGTCCATCGAGGCCTTGGCGAGCGTCTCTTCCGCGCCCGTCGTTTCAAACAGGATGCGGCGTTCGGCGTCGCGATCGGGATAATCGACGTCGATCTCCATCAGGAAGCGGTCGAGCTGCGCCTCGGGCAGCGGATAGGTGCCTTCCTGCTCCAGCGGGTTTTGCGTGGCGAGCACATGGAAGGGCTTCGGCAGATCATGCCGCGCGCCTGCAACGGTGATGTGCTGTTCCTGCATGGCTTGCAGCAGCGCCGATTGCGTACGCGGGCTGGCGCGGTTGATTTCGTCGGCCATCAGGAGTTGCGCGAACACCGGTCCCGAGATGAAGCGGAACGACCGCTTGCCGGAATTGCTCTCGTCCAGCACCTCGGCGCCCAGAATATCCGAAGGCATCAGGTCCGGCGTGAACTGGATGCGCTTGGCGTCCAGCCCGAGCGTGATGCCCAGCGTTTCAACGAGCTTGGTCTTGGCGAGGCCGGGAACACCGATCAGCAGCGCGTGGCCGCCGGACAGGATCGTCACCAGGGTGTTTTCGATCACCCGGTCCTGGCCGAAGATGACGGTGGAGATCGCCTCCTTTGCGGCGCGAATCTGGCCGGCGACCTGTTCGGCCGACCGGACGATCGCGTCCTCGAGTTTCTCGACACCGTCTGCACTCGCCATGTCTTTCTCCTTCAACCGTCTAACCGCTTCATGACACTGCTGGTTGCATCGTCATGCCACGAGCCTCATGCTAAACCTGTGCAAAGGCCATGTATTCGTTGAATTAAACTATCCCCACATTATCGGTATTTCGGGGTATGAACGGCATCACGATGTGGCGACTTGATCCGCATTAGTACGGACGCAAATCGTCGGGAACACATATCTCGGTATATGTGCACCAATCGTGCCAGATGAGGCGCCGAGACTCAGGGCAAACAATGGCGAAGCAAGGGCAAACCGGCACTCAGGGCCTCGAAGGACTAACTGTCGCTGCGAGGGAAGCCACCAACGCGACCCCCGCCAGCAAGGGGCTGCCTCCGGTACATCTGTGGAATCCGCCGTTCTGCGGCGATCTCGACATGCGAATCGCCAGCGATGGCACGTGGTTCTACATGGGCACGCCGATCGGGCGGCCGGCGCTGGTGCGGCTGTTTTCGACCATTCTCAAGCGCGAGGACGGCAAGCACTTTCTCGTGACCCCGGTCGAGAAGGTCGGCATCCGCGTCGACGATGCGCCGTTCATGGCGGTGGAGATGCAAAACGAGGCCGGCGATCGCGGCCGGCTGCTGCGCTTTCGCACCAACGTTGACGACTGGGTGCCATGCGATTCCGGCCACCGCCTGCGGTTCGAGATGGCCGCCGACGGCGGGTTGACGCCCTACCTTCACGTCCGCGCCGATCTGTGGGCGAAAGTGACCCGCGCGCTCTATTACGATCTGGTTGACATGGGGGAAGAGCGGGTGGTCGATGGTCAGCCGATGTTCGGCATCGAGTCCGGCGGCGAGTTCTTTACGATGGCGGACGCGAAGCAGGTGAGGGACGCGGTTTGAACGAGCCGATACTGAAAAAGATGGAGGCGGCTCCGATCAGTTCGGCGGAGTTTTTCACGCGGAGCCAGGCGCGGCTGAATTTCGACGTGCCGCCCGGCCTAATCGATCCCGATATCGTTCCGAAAACCGGCGACGCGGGTAACGATCGCATGCTCGAGATCGTGGCGCGCGAGCAGCCGGTGCGCCCGGCGGCGGTGCTGATCCCGGTGGTCGATCACCGAGAGCCGACCGTGTTGCTGACGCAGCGCTCGCCGCATCTCTCCAGCCACGCCGGCCAGATTTCCTTTCCGGGCGGCAAGATCGACGCGACCGATGCCTCGCCGCTCGACGCCGCCCTGCGCGAGGCGGAGGAGGAAGTCGGCCTCAAGCGCGACTTTATCGAGCCGATCGGCTATCTCGACCTCTATGGAACCGCATTCGGGTTTCGCATCCTGCCGACAGTGGCGCGCGTCAAGCCCGGCTTCAAGCTGACGATCAACGAAGGCGAGGTGGTCGACGCCTTCGAGGTGCCGCTGGCGTTCCTGATGAATCCCGAGAACCATCAGATCCATTCCAAGGAATTCCGCGGCATGGAGCGCTCCTATTACGCCATGCCGTTCGCCGAGCGTTACATCTGGGGCGCGACCGCAGGCATCCTGCGCGTACTGTATGAGCGGATTTATCTCGCATGATCCGTCCGATTCTGACCGAGGTCGCGATTTTCCTGATCCCGTTCGTGGCCTATGCGCTGTTCCTGATTGCTACCCGTTCCCAAGTGTTGGTGTTGTCCGCCTGGCCTGCGCATCTTGTCGCCAAACTGGTGCTGGGATCGCTGCTGCTGGTCGTGATCAGTTTCGTCTTTCTCGCGCAATTCTCCGGCGCGCCGCCGGATTCGACCTACGTTCCCGCGCATCTCGAAGACGGCAAGCTGGTTGACGGAGTCGAGAAATGAGCGAGGCCCGCGTGCTGTCGGACGCGCCGTGGCTCAGATCCGGTCCGGCCGCGCGCGTGCTCGCGTTACTCAATGGCGATGGCGAGGAAGCCCGCGTGGTCGGCGGTGCCGTGCGCAATGCGTTGCTGAATATTCCCCTGGGCGACATCGACATCGCGACGACGGCGCTGCCCGACGAGGTCGTCCGCCGCGCCAAGGCAGCCGGCATCAAATGCGTGCCGACCGGCATAGACCACGGCACGGTCACGCTGGTCGTCGAATCGCATCCGTTCGAGGTCACGAGCTTGCGCGAGGATACCGAGACCTTTGGCCGCAAGGCCAGGGTTGCATTCGGGCGCGACTGGGTTCGCGATGCGGAACGGCGCGACTTCACCATCAACGGGCTTTCCGTCGATGCCGACGGCATCGTGCACGACCATGTCGGCGGGCTTGCCGATATCGAAGCCAAACGCGTGCGCTTCATCGGCGATGCCAACCAGCGCATCGCCGAGGATTATTTGCGCATCCTGCGCTTCTTCCGCATGCATGCCGCCTACGGGGCGGGTGAGCCTGACCGTGCCGGATATCTCGCCTGCATCGACGGGCGTGCGGGACTTTCGAGCCTCTCCGCCGAACGCGTGCGCATGGAAATGTTGAAGCTGTTGATCGCGGAAGGCGCCGCGGTTGCGGTGCAGGCGATGGCGGATGCCGGCCTGCTGCTGTCGATCTTCGGCGGCGTCGCCTATACCGGAGCGTTCGCGGCGATGATCGCGGTCGAACACGCGTTAGGGCTGCCGCCGAACGCCGCGCGCCGGCTCGCCGCGCTCACGGTGGCCGTCACCGAGGACGCCAGGCGCATCTCGGCGCGGCTTCGCCTTTCCAACGCGGAAACCAAGGCGCTGGACTCGATGGGCCATCGCTGGTGGCGGCTCGCCAACAAGGACGACGTGCGGGCGCGGCAGCTGCTTTATCGGCTCGGCGAGGATCCCTATCGCGACCGGCTGATGCTGGCGTGGGCGCGGGCAGGCGGCGTCGACAATGGCGCCGCGCGCTGGCACGATCTCGCGACTTTGCCGCAGCGCTGGAGCGCGCCGAAATTTCCGTTGAGGGCGGCCGATTTCATCTCCCGCGGCATTGCCGAAGGCCCCGCGCTCGGTCACGTGCTGACGCTTGCGGAAGACGCCTGGTTGGCCGCGGATTTTCCGCTGGATGCGTCCGCGCTTACCGCGATCGCCGACCAGACCGCCGCCCGTTTCACCCGCGATCACCGGCTGTGAATATTCTGGCCGGCTTCGCCGATATTTCGCTCGGCCAACTCGTGCTGGTTGGCGGCATGGCGCTGCTGGCCTCCATCGTCGGCGGCCTTGCCGGCTATGGCACCGGCGCCTTGATGCCGCTGGTGCTGGTGCCGTTGGTCGGTGCCGAACCCGTGGTGCCGATCATCGCGATATCAGCGATCATCACCAATATCAGTCGCTTCGTGGCCTATTTCCGTTACGCCGACCGGCGCCGCGCCCTGATCGTGATCGGGGCCGCCGCGCTGACCACCGCGCTCGGCGCCTACGGTTACACCCGGCTTAGCAGCGCGGGCGCGGCGCTGGTGATCGGCACCATGCTGATCCTGAGCGTGCCGCTGCGCCGGTTGGCCAAGAAGCGCGAGATCAGGATTGGCGACACCGGCCTCGGTGTGGGCGCGGTGGGCTATGGCGTGGTGGTCGGCGGCACCTCAGGTTCCGGCGTGATCCTGCTGTCGCTGCTGATGGCGTCGGGGCTCGAGGGAGCGGCGGTGATTGCGACCGACGCCATGATTTCGGTGGTGACCAGCCTCATCAAGATTTCGGTATTCGGCCTGGCCGGCGTCGTCACCGCGCAGGTGCTGGCCTTTGCCCTCTTGATCGGCGCCATCGCGATTCCCGGCGCGTTCCTCGCAAAAGCCTTCGTCGAGCGCATGCCGGTGCATATCCACACGGCGATCCTCGACGCAGCCGTGATGGTCGGCGGTGTGGTCATGATCACGGCGGCGCTGCGGCACTGATCTCTATCAGCGCTCGCGGGCCAGCAGTTCCGTCAGCGAGCGGATGATGCGATCGGGCTTCACGGTGGAGTCCGGAGGCAGTCCGTCGCCATGCACGTCGATCCAGATGGCGTAGATGCCGAGCCGCTGCGGCGCCACGACCTCCCATTCCAGATTGTCGCCGATCATCCAGGTGTCGGATGCGGTGACGCCGAGCGTCTGCATGGCGTGCAGATAGGCGCGCTCGTCCGGCTTTCCGAAACCGTGCTCGCCCTCGATCTGGATGTGATCGAAACGGTGCGACAGCGCAAACCGTTCGACCTTGGCGCGCTGGGTGCCGGCGGCACCGTTGGTCACCAGCGCCAGCTTGACGCCGCGCACCTTCAATTCGTCGATGGCGTCATGCGCGCCGGGGAAGACGAACATTTCCTCTTCGCGGTAGGCGGTAAAGCGGTCGGCGAACCTTATCGCCAGCTCTTCAGGCAGGACATGGCCGCCTGCGGCAAGGGCGGTAAATCCGTTCTGGACGGTCATGCGCCGCGCCTCATCCAGCTTCAGCCGCCATTCGGCCCCTGCGACCGCCCAGAATTTGCGCGCGGAATCCAGGACTGCGTTGGCAACCTGCTGCGAGGTGAATGGCCCGAACTCGGCGGCGAATTCCGCGGCGACGTTGTGCCAGGCGATCTCGGGGCGGCCATAGGCCGACAGGATGGTGTCGTCCATGTCGATCAGCATGGCAAGGGGCAGGTGGGTCATCGTTTCACGGCCATTTCGCTTCCAGCGCTGTCGACCGCGGACAACCGCGGCCGATTTGCCGCGAATATCAGATCCTCCGCACGGGGTCCAATTCCAGGAAACGACGTCGCCGGGCTGTGGATGCCGGGCGACGTCGAAATTCGCTTAGGCGACCTTGCTTTTGTGCTCGCCCTCTTCGTCGTCCTCGTCATCCTCTTCTTCGTCGTCATCCTCTTCTTCGTCGTCTTCCTCTTCTTCGTCGTCGTCATCCGACGTATCGTGCTCGGCGAGTTCAAGGACGGCTAGCGGAAGCGTCTCGCGAAAGAGGTCGCCTTCATTGCCCATCCACACGCACAAGACATTGCCGTCGTTGACTTCCACCACGCTAAGCGGATGGCCGCCGGACTTTAGAATGACGACGTCGCCTGGTTTCAAATCCATGATCTGCTCCTTGAAATGCATGACGCGATTCACATTCTAGCTATCGGTCATGACAAGCCGATCATGACAGTCCAATCATGGCCACTTTACCTCCGGCGGCATCGACGAGAGAATAGAATCCACATTGCCGCCGGTTTTCAGCCCGAAGATTGTTCCGCGGTCATACAGCAGGTTGAACTCGACGTAGCGTCCGCGCCGGATCAACTGCTCCTCGCGGTCGGCGGCATTCCAGGGCAGGGCGAAATTGCGCCGGACGAGTTCGGGATAGATTTTCAGGAAGGCGCGGCCGACGTCCTGCGTGAAGACGAGGTCGGCATCCCAGTCGCCTGAGTCATGCCAGTCGTAGAAGATGCCGCCGATGCCGCGCGCTTCCTTGCGATGCGGCAAGTAGAAATATTCGTCGCACCATTTTTTGTATTTGTCGTAGTCGGCCACATTGTTCGATTCCCCGCAGGCTTGCTTCATCGCCTGATGGAAGGCCAGCGTGTCCGGGTCCTCCTGGGTGCGCCGCCGATCCAGCACCGGCGTCAGGTCAGCCCCGCCGCCGAACCACGCCTTGGTAGTGACGACGAAGCGGGTGTTCATATGCACCGCGGGCACGTGCGGATTGCGCAGGTGCGCGATCAGCGAAATGCCTGACGCCCAGAACCGGGGATCGTCGGCCGCGCCCGGAATCTGTGCACGGAATTCGGGCGCGAACTCGCCGTGCACGGTGGAACAATGCACGCCGACCTTCTCGAATAGCCGCCCGCGCAGCATCGACATCACGCCGCCGCCGCCGGGCTTGCCGGTGTGGTCGGTGCGATCCCAGGGCGTGCGTACGAAGCGTCCGGCGTCGCCGGGATAGAGTGAAGCCGGCGCATCGTCTTCCAGCCGCTCGAAGGCCGCGCAGATGTCGTTGCGCAAGGCTTCGAACCAGCCCCTCGCGCGCGTCTTGCGATGCTCGATGACAGACATGTCCATCGGTGTTCAGCCCTGTGGTCCGAAATAGGTGCAGCTCTCGCTGCAACTGTCGCGATGAACGCTGACGCGGGTGATCTTGCCGGCGTGCTGGACCCGTTCGAAGATGTAGCGCGAGATATTTTCCAGCGTCGGTGCTCCCAGCGCCTCAACCTTGTTCAGGAGCTTGTGGTCGAGCGTCTTGCGGACTTCTTCCATGCTGCGTTCGAGCAGGCCGAGATCCACCACCATGCCGGTGGCCGGATCGGGCGTGCCGCGCACGCTCACCTCGGCGCGAAACGAGTGGCCGTGAATTTCCTCGCTGTCGGCGCCAAACGTCGTCCCCTTCAACGAATGCGCGGCTTCGAAGCGAAATGATTTCGTCAGTTCCCACATCTTGAAAATCTGGTTCCTATCTGATGCCGAGTGTCTTGTGTGTCTGCAGACTGAGCCGCCATTGCGGATGGCGCAGGCAGTAGTCGACCGTGCGCGCGGTGTTTTCGATCACGTCGGGTCCATCCATCGGCTGCAGCGAAAAACGTTCGAAATCGAGCCCCGCAAAATCTTCCGGCGCGGCGCCTTCCTGCGGATAGACCAGCTTCAATTCGTGGCCGCGGCGCACCACGAGCCCGGCGCCGGCTTTCGGGCTGACGCAGACCCAGTCCATCCCGTCGGGCGGTTCGATCGTCCCGTTGGTCTCGATACCGACGGCGAAGCCGCGCGCATGCAGCGCATCGATGAAGGGGGTATCGACCTGCAGTAGCGGCTCGCCGCCGGTCAGGACCACATAGCGGTTGGTATTCTCGCCGGTCCATTGCCCGGCGATGGTATCGGCCAGTTCGTCCGCCGTAGCGTAGCGGCCGCCCAGCGTGCCGTCGGTGCCGACAAAGTCGGTATCGCAGAACGTGCAGGTGGCGCTGGCGCGGTCCTGTTCGCGGCCGCTCCAGAGGTTGCAGCCGGAAAAACGGCAAAACACCGCCGCGCGGCCGGCATGCGCGCCTTCGCCCTGCAAGGTCAGGAATATCTCTTTGACCGCGTAGCTCACACTTTCTCCCTGGAGCCGATCTCGCCCGCAGTCGGGTGATCCGTTTGCCGCAGCGCCTCGCCCAATGCCATGGCCGCCGCCATGGCCACATTGAGTGAGCGCAGGCTGGGCCTGATCGGGATCACCAGCCGCGCATCGGCAGCGGATGCGACCTCATCGGTAACCCCCGCGGATTCCCGCCCGAATAGCAGCACATCGTCCCGCCGGTAGCTGAAATCCAGATAGGAACTGGCTCCCTTGGTCGTAAACAGCACCAGCCGGGACCCGGCTTCGTTACGCCATTGCTGGAATTTTGACCATGAGTCATGGCGCGTAAGGGCGACGTGGTCGAGATAGTCCATGCCCGCCCGGCGGAAATGCCGGTCCGAGATCGGAAAGCCGGCCGGCTCGATGATGTGGGCAGCCGCGCCCAGGCATGCGCACAGGCGCAGAATCGTTCCCGTGTTCTGGGGAATATCGGGCTGGAAAAGCGCAATCTGCATGGTGTCGAGGCTTCGGCAGCGTGGGTGAATGTATTGAATAAATCACGGTCGGGCGCGGATTTAGTGCATTGCACGCTTGCGAGCCGATAGCGGGCTTGCGCTCTTACGGCAAGGGTGCCAATAGAACGATTCTGGACTGCTTGTTCCGCCGGTTTGGGGGAGGAATAGCGGTTTTTCTGCCGCCGCGGGGGCCGCGGGCGCCGGCAGCCTCTTCCGGTCGCGCTTTCAGCGTGCCCCGGGGCGGTTCCGCTGGCTGCAGATTAAGAAAGGGCTTGGAATCGTGACGACAGCGTCTTCGGCGGACCATCCGACACGCCGTGATTTCCTTTACGTTGCAACGGGAGCCGTCGCCGCCGTAGGCGCGGCTGCCACGGTCTGGCCGCTGGTTGCCCAGATGAACCCGGATGCCGCGACGATTGCGGCCGGTGCGCCGATTGAGGTCGACCTGACCCCGATCGCCGAAGGACAGGACATCAAGGTGTTCTGGCGCGGCAAGCCGATCTACATCAGCCACCGGACCAAGAAGCAGATCGACGAGGCCCGCAAGGTGCCGGTCGCGAGCCTGCCGGATCCGCAGAGCGACGAGTCGCGCGTCAAGCCGGGCCATGACCAGTGGCTGGTCGTGATCGGCATCTGCACCCATCTCGGCTGTATCCCGATCGCCCATGAGGGCGCCTACGACGGCTTCTTCTGCCCCTGCCACGGTTCGGTCTACGACACCTCGGGCCGCATCCGTCAGGGACCCGCGCCGACCAACCTGCCGGTGCCGCCCTACACCTTCGTCTCCGACACCAAAATCCAGATCGGCTAAGGGCTCGGACGCCAGTCCGAGACCCCTTAACCCGTCGCGTCGTTTTACTTCCTCAGGATCGCATCAATGAGCGGACCATCCGATTTCCAGCCGACCAATCCCGCCTTGAAGTGGATCGAACGGCGCCTCCCGATCATGGGACTCATGCACTCCTCGTTCGTGGCGTATCCGACGCCGCGTAACCTGAACTATTGGTGGACCTTCGGCGCCATCCTTTCGCTGATGCTGGGCGTGCAGATCCTGACCGGCGTGATCCTGGCGATGCACTACACGCCGCATGCCGATCTCGCGTTCAAGTCCGTCGAGCTCATCGTCCGCGACGTCAATTACGGCTGGCTGCTGCGCAACGTCCATGCCTGCGGCGCGTCGATGTTCTTCTTCGCCGTCTACATCCACATGTTCCGCGGCCTCTATTACGGGTCGTACAAGGAGCCGCGTGAGGTGCTGTGGATCCTCGGCGTCATCATCTACCTCCTGATGATGGCGACCGGCTTCATGGGCTACGTGCTGCCGTGGGGCCAGATGAGCTTCTGGGGCGCCACCGTCATCACCAACCTGTTCTCGGCCGTGCCCTATTTTGGCGAGAGCATCGTGACGCTGCTGTGGGGCGGCTATGCCGTCGGCAATCCGACGCTGAACCGCTTCTTCTCGCTGCACTACCTGCTGCCATTCGTGATCGCGGGCGTGGTCGTGCTGCACATCTGGGCGCTGCATGTCGCGGGCCAGAACAATCCGGCCGGCGTCGAGCCGAAGACTGAAAAGGACACGGTAGCGTTCACGCCTTACGCGACCATCAAGGACATGTTCGGGGTTTCCTGCTTCCTGCTGTTCTTCGCGTGGTTCATCTTCTACATGCCGAACTATCTCGGCGACGCCGAGAACTACATTCCGGCCAATCCCGCTGTAACGCCTGCGCATATCGTGCCGGAATGGTACTATCTGCCGTTCTACGCCATCCTGCGCTCGATTCCGAACAAGCTCGCCGGCGTCGTTGCAATGTTCGGCGCGATCATCATCCTGGCATTCCTGCCCTGGCTCGACAGCGCGAAAACGCGTTCGTCGAAGTACCGCCCGCTGGCCAAGCAGTTCTTCTGGATGTTCGTCGTGGTCTGCATCGGGCTCGGCTATCTCGGCGCCCAGCCGCCGGAAGGCATCTACGTCATCGTGGGCCGCATCCTGACCATCGCCTACTTCGCCTACTTCCTGATCCTGTTGCCACTGCTCTCCCGGATCGAGAAGCCACGTCCGGTGCCTAACTCGATCGCCGACGACGTGCTCGCGAAGTCGGGCGGCAAGGCGGTCCCGATGGTGTCGAGCGTGGTTGCCCTGATGGTTGCCGGCGGCTTGCTGTTGGGCGGCGCAGAGAGCGCCCGCGCTGCCGAAGGTGCACCCAAACCGCCGGCGCAGAAGTGGTCGTTTTCAGGCCCCTTCGGCACGTTCGATCGCGGCGCATTGCAGCGCGGCCTGCAGGTCTACAAGGAAGTTTGCGCTTCCTGCCACGGCCTGTCCTTCGTCGCATTCCGAAACCTCGCCGAATCCGGCGGTCCCGGTTATTCGGTGGCCCAGGCCGCGGCGTTCGCCTCCGAATACAAGGTCAAGGACGGCCCGAACGATCAGGGCGAGATGTTCGAGCGGCCGGGCCGGCCTGCCGATTATTTCCCGTCGCCGTTCCCGAACGAGCAGGCGGCTCGCGTGGCCAATGGCGGCGCCTTTCCGCCCGACCTGTCGCTGATCACCAAGGCGCGTTCCTACGGCCGCGGCTTTCCGCAGTTCCTGATCGACTTCTTCACCCAGTATCAGGAGCAGGGCCCGGACTACCTGGTGGCTCTGATGCAGGGCTATGAGGACAAGCCGCCGGCCGGTTTCACGCTGCCCGAGGGCTCTTACTACAACAGGTATTTCCCCGGCCACGCCATCAAGATGCCGAAGCCGCTGAACGACGGCCAGGTCACCTATAGCGACGGCTCGCCGGCAACGGTTGCCCAATACTCGAAGGATGTCACCACGTTCCTGATGTGGGCTGCGGAGCCGCACATGGAAGCGCGCAAGGCGCTCGGCCTGCAGGTGTTCGTGTTCCTGATCCTGCTCACCGTGCTTCTGTACTTCACCAAGAAGAAGGTCTGGGCCAACGCCCACTGATCAAGGTGCACGCGATTTCGGAAAAAGCCCCTGCGGGGGCTTTTTTGTTGCCCTGACCCGACCATAGCGTTTTCGAGAGAAGTGGGTACCGGTTCGCGTGAAGAAAACGCGTCAAAACAAGAATCTAGAGCTTCGGTTCTGATTCAATCAGAACCGATAATGCTCTAGGCGCGGATCAAGCGATTGCTTCCGGAACGCACTGCGGACAAAATGCCGGTCAATCATCCAGAAATCAGCGCGGAGGAACCCATGGGTACCAGCATCACTTTCAAACGGCCGGACGGCAAGGATGCCAGCGGCTATCTCGCCAATGCCGCGCGCGGCAACGCGCCGGGCGTGGTCGTGATCCAGGAATGGTGGGGCCTGCAGGACCAGATCAAGGGCCTGTGCGATCGGTTCGCGGTGGCGGGCTTCGATGCGCTGGCACCGGATCTCTACAAGGGCACGGTGGTGCCGTATCACGACACGGATGCGGCCGGCAAAGAGATGAACTCGCTGGATTTCATGGACGCCACTACCCAGACCGTGCGCGGCGCCGCGCAGTATCTGTCGCGCAACGGCGCCAAGGTCGGGCTGACCGGCTTCTGCCTCGGCGGCGCGGTGACCATCATCGGCGCCACCAAAATTCCCGAGCTTGCGGCCGGCGTGGTGTTCTACGGCATTCCGCCGGAGCAGGCGGCAAAGCCTGCGGATGTGAAGATTCCGCTGCAGGCGCATTTCGCCAACAAGGACGACTGGTGCACGCCGCAGGTGGTCGATGCCTTTGAGCAGGGCATGAAGGCCGCCGGCAAGTCGCTCGAATTGTTCCGCTATGACGCCGAGCACGCCTTCGTTAACGAGCAGCGGGAATCGGTGCATGACCGTCAGGCTGCGGAACTGGCTTGGGGAAGGGCGACGGACTTTTTCAAGAAGCATCTCGGGTGAGCTGCCCGTCGGATGCGCCAGCTATCGCCGAGTTCGGCAACGACTCGCTTGAGGTTCTGAGATGAAAATCTTTTGCACGGGCGCGTCGGGCTATATCGGCGGATCAGTTGCGGCGCATCTCATCGCCGCTGGACATCAAGTGACCGGATTGGTCCGCTCGCCTGAGAAGGCCGACGCAGTTCGCGCGCGGGGCATCCAGCCCGTGCTGGGAACGCTCGACGACGGGCAAATTCTGGCGCGGGCGGCGCAGGCCGCCGACATCGTCGTCAATGCGGCGAGCGCCGATCACAAGGGCGCGGTCGAAAGCCTGCTTGGCGCGCTCGCCGGAAGCGGCAAGCCGTTCATCCACACGTCAGGATCAAGCATTGTCGGCACGCGCGCCAAGGGTGAACGTTCGGACGCAATCTTCGACGAAGATGCGCCGGTCACGCCCTCGCCGGCACGCGTGGCGCGGGTCGCGTTGAACGAGTTCATCCTCTCACACCGCGACAAGGGCTGCCGGCCGGTCATCATCTGCCCGAGCCTGATCTACGGCGTTGGGCTTGGCGCCGGGCCTGACAGCGTGCAGGTGCCGTTACTGATCAGGCTGGCAAAAAAGCGCGGCAACGCGGCGCACGCCGGACCTGGCGAGAACATCTGGTCGAACGTGCATATCGACGATCTCGTGACGCTCTACGCGCTTGCGATCGAAAAGGCGCCGGCGGGAGCGTTCTATTTCGCCGAGAACGGCGAGCATTCGATGCGCGAAGCCTGCGAGACCATCAACCGCATGCTGGGCTTTGCAGGGCCGCCCACAGCGATGTCGATGGCAGAAGCGGCCGCCGAATGGGGTGAGGGCACGACAGAGGATACGATGGCATCGAACAGCAGGGTGCGGGCGAAGCGAGCAGCGCAGCTTGGCTGGAAGCCGAACGCGCGGGGACTGATCGAAGAGATCGAGCAGGGGTGTTACCGGGAGTAGCGCCGCAAACTCACTGTCGTCCCTGCGAACGCAGGGACCCATACGCCGCGGCCTATCGTTTTGAGAAATGCTGTTCGACGACTTCGCGCAACGACAACTCCCTGTGGTTATGGGTCCCTGCGCCTGATGCGCAATTGCGCACTAGGCAGGGACGACAGAGGTAGTTGGGCGACCTTCCGACCGTCTAATTCTCCCCGCGCACCCCGTCCCACCACGCGCACGTTCCCGACATCAGCTTGTAATTGCCCTCCATCACCTGCACCGGGGCGCGCAAGCCCGAAGCTGCGGCGCGCAGGCGCATCTCGCGCGCGACCTCGCGGTCTTCGGGCGGCAGCCAGACGCGTTCGTGGCCCCACAGGCTCGGGCCGTCATGCATCTCGACCGGCTGCCACGTCGCGGGATCGATCTCGCGGCCGCCCCAGCCGCATTCGATCATGAAGGACGACGGCGTCTTGGCGTAGAACGAGGTCATGAAATCGTTGGTGTGCCGGCCGAGCGTGACGCCGACACGGTCCTGTTGCGTCAGCGCGATGTCGTAGCACTGGCCGACGTCGTCGAGCGAGAACAGCTCCACCATCAGGTGATGCATGCCGTTCCTTCCGGTCTCGATCAGGGCGAGGCTGTGATGCCGCGCGTTGACGTGGAAGAAATAGGCGCGGAACGGTTTTGAGATGTAGTCGGAGAGGCCGAAGCCGAGCACGTCGACATAGAATGCCATGACCGGCTCGATATTCTCGACCGTCAGCACGGCATGCCCGAGCCCGAGCGGGCCGGTGCGGAATCCCGAAATTGATCGTCCCGGCGTAAAGGGCGTATCGTCGATCTCGGGGTCGTAAAAGGCTTCCAGGCGATTGCCAGCGGGATCACGAAATGAAATCAGGCTGCGGACGCGCCGGGCATCGGCCAGCGTCTGCGGCTCGGCCGTGACATTCACGCCGGATTTTTCCAGGCGGACTGCGAGTGCGTCCAGCGCCGCCGCGTCGGCGACTTCCCAGCCGAAGAAGCGCGTGCCTTCGCCCATCGCGCGGTCGATCACGATGCGCTGCTTGCGGTCGTCCATCCGGAACGCCAGCAGCGAATTGCCGCGTTCGACCGCCTGCAGCCCGACCAGGCCGGTCCCGAACTGCCGCCAGTCCTCGAGGTTATCAGATCCGAAACCGGCATATCCCAGACCCAGCAATGCCATCGCCTGCCTCCCTCGTTTGCAATCTTTGCGCGCCAGAAAGCGCCGCTGCTTGCTCAAATCCTACGCAAGTTTTCCGCTTTCCGACACCCCGGGATGGGCCCGGGGGCGGGGCGTCCCGGCCGGCCCCTCTCTTGACATCGTCAGCGGCGGATGTGATTAGGCTCCCATGAACACCGTTATCAGCCCATCTCGTCTTTGGTGGCGCACCTCTTAAAGAGGTGGCCGGTGCGATTTCATTTTTTCAATCGTCGAAGGTCGCCATCGCAGTGCGACGGTCCCTTCGTTTGTCCTGTGTGGCGCTCCCTCCCGAAGTTTCGTAAGAGGATCACATGAACAGGACAGCCTTCTCCCTGCCGGAGCACAGCGAATACCGGACCAGCGGCGGCCTCGCGATTTCGCGTGCCGTCGAGCAGTTCACCGGCAACGCCAAGCGCCTTGACGACCTGATCGAGCTGCTCGATCGCCGCCGCGGTGTGGTGCTGTCCTCCGGCACCACGGTGCCGGGCCGCTATGAGAGTTTCGACCTCGGCTTTGCCGATCCGCCGCTGGTGCTGGAAACGGCTGGCTCTGACTTTTCGCTTTCGGCGTTGAATGCGCGCGGTGAGGTGCTGATCGCATTTCTCGGCGACGTGCTGCACGAGCCCTGCGTGGTCATTTCTGAAAAGAGTCCGACCCGTCTGGCTGGCCACATCATCCGCGGCGTGGCGCCGGTCGAGGAAGACCAGCGCACCCGCCGCGCCAGCGTGATGTCGCTGGTGCGCGATCTCGTCGCCGCCTTGTCAGCCAATGACGACCCGCTGCTCGGCCTGTTCGGCGCGTTCGCCTACGACCTCGTATTCCAGATCGAGGACCTCGTGCAAAAGCGGGCGCGGGAGAGCGACCAGCGCGACATCGTGCTGTATGTGCCGGATCGCCTGCTGGCCTATGACCGCGCCACCGGCCGCGGTGTCGTGTTGAGCTACGATTTTTCCTGGAAAGGAAAATCCACCAAGGGTCTGCCGCGCGACACCGCCGAGAGCGTTTACGCCAGGACGCCGCGGCAGGGATTTGCCGATCACGCGCCCGGCGAATATCAGGCCACCGTCGAGGTCGCGCGCGCAGCATTCGCGCGCGGTGACCTGTTCGAGGCGGTGCCGGGGCAATTGTTCGCCGAGCCCTGCGAGCGTTCGCCGGCCGAAGTGTTCCAGCGGCTTTGTCGTATCAACCCGTCGCCCTACGGCGCGCTGATGAATCTCGGCGACGGCGAGTTTCTGGTGTCGGCCTCGCCGGAAATGTTCGTCCGCTCCGACGGTCGCCGGGTCGAGACCTGCCCGATCTCAGGGACTATTGCGCGCGGCGTCGATGCGATCGGCGATGCCGAGCAGATCAGACAGTTGCTGAACTCGGAAAAAGACGAGTTCGAACTCAACATGTGCACCGACGTCGACCGTAACGACAAGGCGCGCGTTTGCGTGCCCGGCACCATCAAGGTTCTGGCGCGGCGGCAGATCGAGACCTATTCGAAGCTGTTCCATACCGTCGATCATGTCGAAGGCATGCTGCGTCCGGGCTTCGATGCGCTCGATGCCTTCCTGACCCATGCCTGGGCAGTCACCGTGACCGGGGCGCCGAAATTGTGGGCGATGCAGTTCGTCGAGGACAATGAGCGCTCGTCACGGCGCTGGTATGCCGGCGCGATTGGTGCTGTGAATTTCGACGGCAGTATCAATACCGGGCTCACCATCCGCACCATTCGCATGAAGGACGGTCTGGCCGAAGTGCGCGTCGGCGCCACCTGCCTGTTCGATTCCGATCCTGCGGCGGAAGACCGTGAATGCCAGGTCAAGGCGGCGGCGCTGTTCCAGGCGCTGCGCGGCGATGCGCCAAAACCGCTGTCGGCGTTTGCGCCCGATGCTACTGGCTCCGGCCGGAAGGTGCTGCTGATCGATCACGACGACAGTTTTGTGCACATGCTGGCGGATTATTTCCGTCAGGTTGGCGCCAGCGTCACGGTGGTCCGGCATGTGCATGCCCAGGAGATGCTGAAGAAGAACTGGGATCTGCTGGTACTGTCGCCCGGTCCGGGCCGGCCAGAGGATTTCGGGATTTCGAAAACCATTGGCACGGCGCTCGACCGGAAACTGCCGATCTTCGGCGTCTGTCTCGGCGTGCAGGCGATCGGTGAGTATTTCGGCGGCCAACTCGGCCAGCTCACCCACCCCGCGCATGGACGGCCGTCGCGGGTTCAGGTGCGCGGCGGACGGCTGATGCACAACCTGCCCAATGAAATCGTGATAGGCCGCTATCATTCGCTCTATGTCGAACGCGACAGCGTGCCGGAAGTTCTCGAGGTCACCGCGACCACCGAGGACGGCGTTGCGATGGCGATCGAACACAAGACCTTGCCGGTCGGCGGCGTACAGTTTCACCCGGAATCGCTGATGTCGCTCGGCGGCGAGGTGGGGCTGCGTATCGTCGAAAATGCCTTTCGTCTGAACGTGCCAGTCAATTGAGGATTGCGAGATACCGATGACATTCGATCATGACCTCAAGGCCACCGTCCGCACCATTCCGGATTACCCGAAGAAGGGCATCCTGTTCCGTGACATCACGACCCTGTTGGCGGATGCGCGCGCCTTCCGCCGCGCGGTCGATGAACTGGTGCAGCCCTGGGCGGGATTGAAGATCGACAAGGTCGCCGGCATCGAGGCGAGGGGATTCATTATCGGCGGCGCGGTGGCGCATCAGGTCTCCGCCGGCTTCGTGCCGATCCGCAAGAAAGGCAAGCTGCCGCACACCACCGTGCGGATCGCGTATTCGCTGGAATACGGCCTCGATGAAATGGAGATGCATGTCGATGCGATTCAACCCGGCGAGCGCGTCATCCTGGTCGATGATCTCATCGCCACCGGCGGCACCGCCGAAGGCGCGGTGAAACTGCTGCGCCAGATTGGCGCGAACGTGGTCGCCGCCTGTTTCATCATCGACCTGCCGGATTTGGGCGGCGCCGACAAGCTGCGCGCGATGGACGTGCCGGTACGCACGCTGATGGCGTTCGAGGGGCATTGAGTTTTCGTACCCACATGTGTGCAGCGACATGCGGGCCACGCTTTCATCCTCCCCTGGAGGGGGAGGATCGGTTCGCATGCAATGCGAACCGAGGTGGGGTGACGGTCTTTCCACATTCGACAGTGCCCGTGTTGAGAGATCACCCCACCCCGTCTCACATTACGCTGCGCTCCATGTGAGCCGACCCTCCCCCTCCAGGGGAGGGTGAGCAGCGCGCCGGTGATGGATCACTACACCGCCTCTGCGGCCAACTCCTTCCGCCAATGCAGCGCGCGCTCCTTCAGCAGCGCATCGCGGATGTAGGATGTTTCTTCTTCCATCCGTTCGCATTCCTCGAACATCAGGCTGTCAGGCCCATGCGCGGTCCATGCCGCCTGCAGGGTGCGGCAGGTGTGGCTGCCCTGGCGCAGCGTGAACCAGATCCGGTTCTGGATCTTCTCCAGATTGGGCGTCTGGCCGACCCATGCCTGGGGCGAGGCCTTGCAGCGGATGACGAAGACCCCTGCGAAGGTTTTCCGCTCCTTGTAGGCAGTGATCGCCGCCTTTCTGTCTGATGTCATAGGGTTGGTCTCGCCAGTTAGGTCAGGCGGAGGCGATACCAGACAAGGCAGGTTACGTCAATATTACCCGGGTAATATTATGACGTGGCACTCGTCGCGACGACTCACGATCGCTGCGGGAGCAGGCTGAACTCAAGCTCCCGAAAGCTGGTGTAATTCCTGCGGATCCACTGGTGCAGCTCGGTCGACGAGTCCCTCTCGTTGCGCAGGTAGTCGGTGAAAGAGAAGGTCAGCCGGTTGACATAAGTCTTCAGGAACGAGGGCAGGGCCGATATTCGTAGCACCCGCCCCAGCCCCATGTCCTCGGGCAGTTCGCCACGCACCACATACTCATTGTCGATCGTAATCAGTGTCTTCAGCGGGATCTGCTCCCGTAATGTCGGATAGGCGCGCGCGGAAACGCGATCGGTATCGGCCACGAACAGGATGATCGGCGCGACGCTGCGCCGCGCGGCTTCTTTCAGGAAACCGATCTCGTTGGTCATCTTGAAGAACTCGTCGAACGCATGAAAGCCGAGGTCGACCACCTTGGCGACACCGTCATCGACGATCAGGCGGTCCATGAGCTGCATCTTGCCATAGGTGTCCATGACGTCGGCCGTCTCGGTCAGGCGCGGCAGATATTCGAGCAGCGACGGTTCCTTCAGGTTGATGTCGAAGGAAGATACTGCGCCGTCTTTCAGCAGCAGGAACTCGCTCAGGAGCCGCGCAAGTAGCGTCTTGCCGACCAGCGGTCGGGGCGAGCAAATGATGTAGACGGGCGTGGGGTTCATCACCCGCTATATCAAAGGAATTTTTCGGCTATTCCAGCCCCCATCGCGGCAGGTGCGCGACTATTTTTCACCGCCGCGCACGCCAGGCTTGGCGCCGACCAGATCGGTCAACTTAATGCGGTCGAACTCGCTCCAGACATTGGCGAGCCAGTGCCGGACATAGCCGCGCAGCACGAACGAATAGTTCGCGGCTTCGTCGTCCTTACCCTTGTTGGCGACGAATTTGAGGAACGGCACCGAGGAAACCTCGACCTGCTCATAGGCCATTTCGTTGAGCTTGGGGATCGTAAGTTCGGTGGCGTCCTTGATGCGGTGGAAATAGGAATTGTAGGTCGCCTGGTCCCACTGGAAAAACTGGGTGTCGTTGATGAAGTTCTTCACCAGGTAATATTTGGCCCCTTGCATAAAATTCGCGGTCTCGGCGATTTCGTCCAGCGAGGCGATCGAGGGGCCCAGTATATGGAACACGGAAAAGGTGATCTGTCCCGCCTTCGCCGCATCGAGAAAGCCGATGTCGCGCAGCGAGGCCAGCGCCGGGGAGAGCAATCCGGCGCGGACGTCGATCACGGTGACCGAGGGGCTGGCCGCGTTCAGCGTATCGAAGATTTTCATCTGGTCCGAGGTTGTCGTCATATCGACGATCTCGGTGATGTCGGGGTGGAAGCGCTTCAGGGTGCCGCGCGGCGATTCGGTGTCGAATGCCCGGGTCGGCACGTTGTTGGCACTGAAATAGTCCAGAAGCGTCCGGGATACGGTCGTCTTGCCGACCCCGCCCTTATCCGCGCCCACCACAATCACGACTGGCTTTGCCATGGAATTCCCTTGAAGAGCAGTTCCGACCGCGGGAGCGGCCGGCAGTCCCATTCCCTGCTTTGGGCGCGAACATGGCAGAAACAAGGGATAATTCAATTCCTTGGACGGCCATCGCCGTTATTCATAACGGAATTCGTTAATCCGGGGCAACGACGGGACGGCTCCTCAGCGGTGAGGGCCCCAAGGGCCCTCTGAGGGGCCGGGGCGCTTGCCGGGAACGCCGGCAGGCTCGCTGGCAGGCTCGCTGGCATCGTTCCACGGGTCGCGGGGAACCGGCGGTTGGATTTGCCCGGCGGCCGATTCCTCCGGCTCATCGGATTCGTCCGCCGTATCCGACGGCAGGGCGAGCGGGCCGGGGTCATGACCGCCGGCAAACTGCACCAGCGCCTTGACGCGCTTATCGACCGACGGATGGGTCGCGAACAGGTCGGCAAATCCCTCGCGCGGATTGTCGACGCAGAGCTCCATGACCGCGGACGTTGCGCCGGGGAGCTCGCCGCGGTTCTCGATCTTGCGCAGCGCCATGATCATGGCATCGGGATTCTTGGTCAGTTCGACCGAGCCGGCGTCGGCCAGCAACTCGCGCGACCGCGATAGCGCGAGCTTGACGACTTGCGACAACAGCCATGCCAGCAGGATCAGCACCACCGCGATGATAACAGCGATGATAGCGCCGCCGGCCCCCTTGCTGTCACGGTCGGACGATGATGACGAGGCTGAAGATGAGGACGAGCCGCCGCTGCCGCTGGAATTCCACGACAGGTTGGTGAACATGCGAAAGAACAGTTCGCCGAAGAATCCGACCACGCCGGCGATGATGACCGCGATCACCATCAACTGCACGTCACCGTTGCGGATGTGTGTCAGCTCGTGGCCGAGCACGGCCTCGATTTCCTGGTCGTTGAGCGCCTCCAGAAGCCCCGACGTCACCGTAACGGCGTATTGCCGCTGGTTGAGGCCGCTTGCGAATGCGTTCAGCGCTGGGCTGTCCATCACCTTCAGCTTCGGCATCGGGATGCCGCGCGAGATGCAGAGATTTTCCAGCAGATTATAGAGCCGCGGCTGCTGCTGCCGCGTCACGCTCTCGCCGCCCGTTACAGCGTCGATCATGTTCTGGTGGAAGAAATAGGCGATCACGATCCACAGCGCGGCGATGATTGTCGCGTAGGGGAAGGCCGCAATCAGATCGCGCGATGCGCGCGTCAGGTAATAGTCGACCGATTTACCGCTATGCATCAGCGCTTCGGCGACCAGCGCGCCGGCAAACACCAGCACGTAGATCAGCAGAAACAGGCCCGCGAGCATCAGCATCGAACGAAACTTGTTCGATGCGATATGCGTGTAGAGACCGTAAGCGGCCATGACGTGCTGCTCTTGGGGGACGCGTTGTCGGGCCTTAGAACTTCACGGTCGGCACGGCCTCGACTTCGGTGCGGCTGGCACCGAGGTCGAAGAAATCCTTGCGGGTGAAGCCGAACATGCCGGCAAACAGCGCCGCGGGAAGCTGCTGGATGCCGGTGTTGTATTCCTGGACCGCGTTGTTGAAGAAGCGCCGGCTGGCCGCGATCTTGTTTTCGAGGTCGGACAATTCGCTCGCCAGCTGTTGGAAATTGGCGTTGGCCTTGAGATCGGGGTAGGCCTCCGACAGCGCGATCAGGCGTCCGAGCGCGCCGCTCAACTGGTTCTCGGCGGCGGACACCTGTGCCGGCCCCTGCGCCGACATCGCCGAATTGCGCGCCTTGATGACGTCGTCGAGCGTGCCGCGCTCGTGCGAGGCGTAGCCCTTGACGGTCTCGACCATGTTCGGGATCAGGTCGTGGCGCTGCTTGAGCTGGACGTCGATGTCGGCAAAGGCCTGACTGACGCGCTGGCTGAGCGCGACCAGGCGGTTATACGCGCCGAAGGCAAACAGCACGATGATGACGATGACGCCGAGAACGATCCAGCCGGTCGACATGACGGACAACTCCTGTGGGACGAAGAGGCAGGGAAACTAGATGAAAAACCGGGCGCGCGGCAGCCCGCCGCGGCTTGAAGGGCAACTTGGGGCATGGCTTTAGTCGGATGTAAGGCGGGATAAGTTCATTCGGTCGTGTCCCGGACGCGGTGCAGCGTCCCTTGACGGTGCACCGCAGAGCCGGGACCCATCGCCGCTCGGAGAGCTGGGCCCGGACCAGCAGCGCATCACGCCGCAAGAGCGGCGCGCTGCACAGCATCCGGGGCACGGGGACCGCCGTCTGAATCAGCTTTCTTCCATCACCGCATCGCCCCACCGCCAGCGCCGGGCGGCGGCGTACTCCGCCTTGGCGCGGCGAGGCACCTTTGTGACGGCGAGACCTGCGGGGGTGCAGAGCTTTGCTGTTATTTCGATGCTGACGGCCGGTTGCGCCAGCACGCGGGAAGGGCGCCGTGCGACCGCCGCGCGCGTCAACGCGACATAGGCGAACTTCTCGTCCTCAAACGGCAGCTCCGCACCCTTGACCTGCTTGTGCGCGCGGGAGCGTTGCAGGCGCTGGGTGAAATGGCACCAGTCCGGCGGCCGCAGCGGGCATTTGCCGTCATGTGGGCAGGGAGCCGCGACGTGCGCGCCTATTGCGATCAGTTGCCCGCGTAGCGCGATGATCCGTGCGTAGCCGGCGGGCGTACCGGGTTCGACGATGAGCAGCGTGTCGGCGGTCTTTTCCCACATCAACTCGGCGAGTGCGCGTTGTTCGGCATCGCCGATCTCGCCGATCATGTAGCTGGCGACGATGAGGTCGGCGGCATCCGCTTTGGCCAAGGCAGCGCGGGCCTCGCCGCGTTCGTAGCCGATATTCCCTAACCGTGTGCTGTCCCGTGCGAGGTCGAGCGCCAGCGCGCGCAGCGCGTCGTTGGCGTCGAGCAGCGTGAAATCCTTCAGGGAAAGGAAAACTTCGGCGGCCGCCCAAGTCGCTGTGCCCGGCCCGGCACCGATGTCGAGCAGGCTGATGGGCGCAAAATCCGGCCTGATCTCAACAAGCGCGTTCAGGCTTGCGACGACAGCGGCATAGGTCGCGGGCATTCGCGCCAGCGCATAGGCGAGGGCGTCGGCCTCGGAGCGGATGGCGCCTGAGTTGCCACCGTCGCGATAGGCTTTCGAGATCGTTGCGGAGCGGCTGGCGGCGTCGCTGCGCGAAAAACCGCGCAGCTTGCCGTCGAGCGCGGCTTTCAGTTCGGCGGGAAGGTTGGGTGAGGTCATCTCGTGATCTTTTCCCTCTCCCCTTGTGGGAGAGGGTGGCACGGACGCGCGGAAGCGCGTTCGTGACGGGTGAGGGGTATCTCTCCGCGAATTGTATCTTCGTGGTGAGATTACCCCTCATCCGGCGCTTCGCGCCACCTTCTCCCACAAGGGGAGAAGGGAAGAAACGTCACGCCACGTTCTGATCCAGAATCTTTACGGCGTCGTCGAGGCCGACCGAAACCAGTTGCGACACGCCGCGTTCGGCCATGGTGACGCCGAACAGCCGGTTCATCCGCGCCATTGTGATCGGGTTGTGCGTGATGATGATGAAGCGGGTTTCCGTCGACGACGTCATTTCGTGCAGCAGGTTGCAGAACCGCTCCACGTTATGGTCGTCGAGCGGCGCGTCGACTTCGTCCAGCACGCAGATCGGCGACGGGTTGGTGAGGAACACCGCGAAGATCAGCGCCAGCGCCGTCAGCGCCTGCTCGCCGCCCGAGAGCAGCGACAGCGTCTGCGGCTTCTTGCCGGGCGGTTTTGCGATGATTTCGAGGCCGGCTTCCAGGGGATCGTCGCTTTCGATCAGATGAAGCGCCGCTTCGCCGCCGCCGAACAGTTCGGTGAACAGCCGCTTGAAGTGCTCGTTGACGGTCTCGAACGAGGTCAGCAGCCGCTCGCGGGCTTCCTTGTTGAGGCTCTGGATGCCCTGGCGAAGCCGCTTGATGGCTTCGACCAGATCGTCACGCTCGGTGGTCAGCGCGGTGTGCTGGGTCTCGACCTCGCGCAGCTCTTCCTCGGCGCGCAGATTGACGGCGCCCAGGCGCTCGCGATCGCGGCGCAGCTTTTCGAGGCTTTCCTCGATCTCGTTGAGCGGCGGCAGTTCCGCGCCCGGCTCGATCTCGGCGAGCGCGGCCACCGCATGCGGCTCGACTTCGAGCATGTCGTGGATTTCGCGCTCGATGTCGGAAAGCCGGCGCTTGCTGCCTTCCATGCGCTCCTCGGCGCGGGCGCAGGCTTCGCGGGCAGAGGAGAGCGCTTCGAGCGATGCCTTGGCTTCGCGGTCGGTCTGCGCCATCACGCTCTCGGCAGCGGCGAGCGCGTCGGCGGCGACGCGGCGGGCGCTTTCGGCGGATTCGATTTCGTTGATCAGCGCGCGACGCTTTTCGGCAAACAGAGCCGGCGCATCTTCAAGCTCGGCGCGCTCGGCCGTCACTTCGGTGATACGTGCCTCGACGGTGGCGACCTGGGAGGCCGAGCTTTGCCTGCGGTTCTGCCATTCGGTGCGTTCGGCCGTTATCGCCTGTACGCGCTTGTCGGCCAATTCGGCCTCGCGCGCCAGCGCCTGGGCTTCGGCCCGCACTTGCGCGGCAAAGCGGCGGTGCCCGTCAATCTCGCTGCGAACGGCGCTAAGTTTCGCTTCTGTCTCGTCGGTCGGCGGCAACTCGTCCAGCGCGGCGCTGGCGCTCTCATGCGCCGCCTCGGCCTCGCTGCGATCGGCGGCGAGACGGGTATGGGCTTCGGTCAGCGCGGATTTGCGCGCGGCGTGGCGATTGATCTCACGCTCGGTCGTGGCATGGCGCTCGCGCGTCGCATCGGCTTCGCGCTGCGCGGCACGCCAGGCCTCGCGGGCGGCGGACTCGGCGGCGGAGGCGGCTTTCAGTTCGGCCTCGGCGTCTTCGAGCGCCTGCCGCTTATTGGCGGCGTCGGTGCGGGCCTGCTCCAGCTCGTGCTCGATATCGACGAGGCGCGCGCGTTCGGCGAGACGCCGTGCGGCGCCGGTCGGCGCATGAGCAGCCGCGACAAATCCGTCCCAGCGCCAGACATCGCCTTCCAGCGACACCAGCCGCTGGCCGGTCTTCAATTGCGAAACCAGTTCGGCGCCGCGCTCCTTCGGCACGACGCCGATCTGCGCGAGACGACGCGCCAGCTCGGACGGCGCCTCGACATGGGCGGCAAGCGGGTCGACGCCTGCCGGCAGCGACGGATCGTCGAAGCTTGCGCCCGCATTGGTCCAGCGCATCGGCGCGGAGGGGTCGACGGGGGCGTCAAGATCGTCGCCGAGGACGGCGCCGATCGCCTTTTCATAGCCCTTGGTGACGGTGACGCCGTCGATGATCGGCGGCCACAAATTCTTGGTCTCGCCGTTGACGAGTTTTGAAATCGTGCGCGCTTCGGTCTCCAGCCGCTGCACGCGCTTGTCGGCCTCAGTGAGCGGCGCGCGGGAGGCTTCGAGCTTCTGCCGCGCGGCGACGTGACCGGTCTCGCTGGCTTGCGCGGCAGCTTCGGACGCGGCCAGCGTTTCCTGCGCGGTTTCCATGGCCGCGGCAAGCGCGTCGAGGTCGCCGAGATTGCCGGTCTCGTCGCTGAGCTTCTGCTCGTCGGCCTGAACGCTGGCGATTTCCTGATCGAGCCGGGCCAGCCGGTCGCGATGGGTGCGCACGCCGGCTTCGAGCTGTTTGCGCTTCGCGGTAAGGTCGGCGAGCGCGGTGGTCAGCTCGCCGAACATGCGCTCTGCGGCGGAAAGCGTCGCTTCTGCTTCGGAAACACGTTCATCAACGCCGGAGCGCTTTTCGACGCGTGACTTGATCTCTTCCTTTAACTCGGCGTCTTCGGTATCGAGTCGCTGCAGCGCGATCTCGGCGTCGGACGTCTGCTGCTGCTCGCGCGCAATGTCGGCGGCGAACTGCGTCAGGCGTCGGTCGAGCTCGGCGACGCGCTCCTTGGCGCGCTCTTCCTCGCGGTCGAGCTGTTCGCGTGCATTGGTAAGCCGCTGCAGTCCCGCCGCGGCGCGGGCTTCGCCCTCGCGGAGCGCCGGCAGTTCGGAGGCGCGGATCGCCTGGATACGTGCGGCCTCGGCCTGTTCGCGGGTACGCTCGGCCATTTCGCGCACGTTGATGTCGTGGGTATGCCCGGCTTCCGCAACGTCGGCATTGGCCTCCAGCCAGCGCAGATGGAACAGCGTGGCCTCGGCCTTGCGCACCTTGGCGGCGACTTCGCGGAAGCGAATGGCCTGGCGCGCCTGCTTCTTCAACCCGTCGATCTGGCCGGACAATTGCCCGATCACGTCCTCGACGCGGGTGAGGTTGGTTTCGGCCGCCTTCAACCGCAGCTCTGCTTCGTGGCGGCGGGCGTGAAGTCCGGCGACGCCGGCGGCGTCTTCCAGCACGCGGCGGCGTTGCTCGGGTTTCGCCTGAATGATCTCGCCGATCTTGCCCTGGTGAACCAGCGCCGGCGAACGCGCGCCGGTCGCGGCATCGGCAAACAGGATCTGCACATCGCGGGCCCGGACGTCGCGGCCGTTGATGCGATAGACCGAGCCGGCCTCGCGTTCGATGCGGCGGGAGATTTCCAGCACCTGGCTGTCATTGACGGCGGCCGGCGCGGTGCGATCGGCATTGTCGATCGTCATGGTGACTTCGGCGTGGTTCCGCGCCGGACGGTTGCCGGAACCGGCAAAGATCACCGCATCCATGTCGGCGGCGCGCAGCGATTTGTGCGAGGTTTCGCCCATCGCCCAACGCAGCGCCTCGACCAGATTGGATTTGCCGCAGCCGTTCGGACCGACCACGCCGGTGAGGCCGGGTTCGATCATGAAATCAGTAGCTTCGACGAACGACTTGAAACCGTGGAGGCGGAGGCGCGTGAGTTTCATGAACACAAATCTCTGTTGGCCGGGCGCGAATCTCCCTGCCGTGACAATACCATAGAAGGCAATGTCGGTGTGTGGACGAACAGCCTGTTGCGGCTCTTATCGGTGCGACAATGGCGAGGCCGGGGCCGAAGGGCAACGGTCCTGGGGAGCTTTTCCCAAGAGTTTTAGGGCCTTTTGAGGCGCTTTTGTCCAGTCTTTTGCTGGACTTATGGCCGCGTGTGAATCCAGCAGAAGCGAATCAGCTCTTCAGCATCGCATTGATGCGCTTTGCGAATTCTTCGAAGGTCTGCTCGCCCTTGATCATCTCGCCGTTGATGAAGAAGGTGGGTGTCGACTGCACCTTCAGCACATCGGCGGCGAACTTCTGGTCGGCCGCGATCTTGTCGAGCAGCGCCTGATCCTTCAGGCAATCCTCGACCTGCGCCTGGGTGAGGCCGGCCTGCTTGCCGATCCGGGTCAGCGTCTCCGTGGTGTTCTTCACCACCCAGTCGTTCTGCTGTCTGAACAGGAGGTCGATGACGGCGAAGTATTTCGGCGCGTCGTCCTTGGCGATGCAACGCGCCAGCATCGAGCCGGCGGCAGCCTTGATGTCGAGCGGGAATTCGCGGAACACGAAACGGATCTTGCCGCTGTCGATGAATTCCGACTTGATCTTTGGAAACACTTTCTCGGTGAAGGCCGCGCAGTGCGGGCAGGTCATTGAGGCGTATTCGGTGATGGTGACCGTAGCGTTGGCCGGCCCAAGCGCCATGTCGGGCAGGGACTGCGGCTTGGCGACGTCGGCGGCGCTCTGCGCCATCGCGTCCGTGATCAGCCGCAGCGGCGAGAGGCCGGCCAGCAGGCTAAGCCCGGTCAGCGACAGGGCGGCGGTGAAAGCGCGGCGCGTGATCATCAAGGTCTGCTCCCGAGTGGCGCGTTCACGCCCGAAAGAAGTACGAAAAGAAGCCTTCGCTAGCTTGAAACGCCAGTTGTGGCAATGGCGGGTTGCAGCGGCTGCGCCGCGCCCAAGGCTCAATTTCGCTTGATCGCGGCGCCGAGCCGCGCCAGTGCGGCGCGCAGTTCCTCGTCCTCTACCGCGGACAGGGTTTCGGCGACCTTGGCCACCGATTTCGGGTCCGGCACGCGGCTGGGCGCGGGGCCTTTGCGGCGCGACAGCGGCGCTTGCCGCAGCGCCAGCCGGCCGACCGCGCTCCAGCCGAAGAAGCGGTTGACCCGTTGCAGGATCACGTCGGAGGAATGCTGGATCTCCAGCGCCATCGGGCCTTCGACCCGCAATATCAGCGTGGCCGGTTCCTGCGGCTGCCCCTCCACCGGCCGCGGCCATTGCATCTTCAGCGGCTCGGAATGGGCTGATATTTCGGGTCCTGCGATGTCGGCCCAGCGCGTGACGAGTTCGCGCGCGGCAAATCCCTGCTTGGCGTAGGCGTCCGAAAACACGTCGCTGAGCAGGACGGAAAGGGGTTTTGCCGAGATCGGGCGAGGTTTTGCCATGGGGTCTTATACCCGTGGCGGCGGTCGGGGTCACGCCGCGCGCGGCCGTATCGTCTTCAGGTCGCGGTCGATCTCACGCCGCCGCTGCATCAGATCGTAGTCCATCTGCAACCCGAGGAAAAATCCCTCCGACAGACCGAAGTAGCGCGCCAGCCGCAGGTCGGTATCGGCCGTAATATCCCGCTTGCCCAGTACAATCTCGTTGATGCGGCGCGGGGCGACGTGAACGGCACGCGCCAGCCCGTTCTGGCTGAGTCCCATCGGCTTGAGGAACTCCTCAAGCAGGATTTCGCCGGGATGCGGGTTTTGAAGCAACCCGCTCCTAGACGTGGTAGTCGACGATTTCGACATGCGTCGGTCCTCCCTCATTCCAGACGAAACAGATACGCCACTGGTCGTTGATCCGGATCGAGTGCTGTCCTTGTCGATCCGCTTTCAAGGCTTCAAGTCGATTGCCCGGGGGAACGCGAAGATCGCCGAGTACCCGAACCTGGTTCAAAAGACGAAGTTTTCGGAGCGCGACATTCTGAATATCGGCCGGTAGTCGTCGGCTCCGCTGGCCGGACCAGATCCGCTCTGCTTCCGGATCGGCGAAGGTTTGAATCACGCGCGACTATAACGCGTCGCGTTATAGCTTGTAAACTCTGGTCATGGGTCGAATCCGATTTTAAAGTGAGGCGTGCCCTCACTCGCCGCCAGCAAGAAAAAGCAGTCCGCCACAGAACACGGCGCCTCCCGCCCCGCGTTGTTGCTCGACTGGTATGACCGCCATCGCCGTCGCTTGCCCTGGCGGCCGCCGGCGGGCGAGCGGGCTGATCCGTACCGGGTCTGGCTGTCCGAAATCATGCTGCAGCAGACCGGCGTCAAAACGGTCGGGCCGTATTTCGAGAAGTTTCTGGCGCGCTGGCCGGATGTCGTCTCGCTCGGCCGCGCCTCGCAGGACGACGTGCTGCGGATGTGGGCCGGGCTGGGCTATTATTCGCGCGCGCGCAATTTGCATGCCTGCGCCGTCGCTGTGCTGCGCGACCATGGCGGGGTGTTTCCCGATACTGAGGAAGGCCTGCGCAAATTGCCGGGGATCGGCCCATATACGGCGGCGGCGATCGGCGCGATTGCCTTCGATATCAGGACCATGCCGGTGGACGGCAATATCGAGCGCGTGGCGTCGCGGCTGTTTGCGGTGGAAGAACCGCTGCCGCAGGCCAAGCCGCTTATTCAGCAATTGGCGGCGACGCTGCTCGGCGAATCTCGGGCCGGCGACAGCGCGCAAGCGCTGATGGATCTGGGCTCCTCGATCTGCACGCCGAAGAAGCCGGCCTGCGCGTTGTGCCCGCTGAACGCGGATTGTGTGGCGCGCGCGCGGGGCGATCAGGAGACTTTTCCGCGCAAGGCGCCGAAGAAGGCGGGTACGCTCCGCTGCGGCGCTGCCTTCATCGTCACGCGGGGCGATGAGCTCCTGGTCCGTACACGGGCGGAAAAGGGTCTGCTCGGCGGTATGACCGAAGTACCGGGATCGGAATGGCTGGCCGGACAGGACGACAAGGCGGCGCTGAAGCAGGCGCCTGCGCTCAAGGGCGTGGCGCGCTGGCACCGCAAGGCGGGCGTCGTCACCCACGTCTTCACGCATTTTCCGCTCGAGCTTGTGGTGTACACCGCTGATGTCACTGCGCGCACGCGGGCGCCGGAGGGCATGCGCTGGGTGCCGATCGCAACGCTGGCCGACGAGGCTTTGCCCAACGTGATGCGCAAAGCGATCGCACACGGGCTGGGCCTCTAGGCGCGGCGCGCCGAAGTCTGCTGACACCATGCTGGCAGCAGGCCCTCGATACAGAGGGAGCCTAACGGAGGTTCCCATGATCAGCACCGCCCTCGATAATTTCACTGCCCCGCCGTCTTCCAGACTGCTCGGCTGGCACGTGCTCGACGCGCGGCCGAAGGATGGCTGGATCCGGATCGGCTTCGACGGCAAGCCGGATTTCTGCAACCCGGCCGGCTTCGTTCAGGGCGGCATTCTCTCGGCGATGCTCGACGACACCATGGGGCCGGCGGTGTTCACCATGACGGACGGAAAGCTCTACACGGCGACCATCACCATGACGGTGAATTTTCTGGCGCCGGCCAAGCCCGGGCCGATCACCGGCGAGGCCAAAGTCACCCAGCTCGGCAAGACCGTCGCCTTCGTGGAGGGGCGGCTGACGGCCGCGGATGGCACACTGCTGGCGACCGCCACGACCAGTGCGCGGCTGGTTGAGACCGCAAAGGCGATCGCGCCTTCCGCTAGCTCGCTGCCCGCGGCGCTTCCGGCTTGAACTGGACGATCGGCGGCTTGGCGTTGAGCCCCTCGACCTGGAAGCCGGCAACGCGTTTGTAGTTCGCGGCGATGTCTTCCAGTTCTTTCAGCGACAATACGTCGGTGACGACGTCATAGCCGTTGGGCGCGCGCTCTTCGACCATCTGCATGACCTGCTCGGGGCCGTTGCGACGGTTGAGCATGACGAGGTCTGTGGTAGCGGGCCGGCGCTCCGCCTCATAGGCCACAAGCGCGGCGTTGGTCGCGCCATGCGCCAGGATCTCGCGGGTGATGACGCGGGCGTCCAAAATCGCCTGCGACGCGCCGTTGGAGCCGATCGGGTACATCGGATGCGCGGCGTCGCCCATCAGCGTGACGCGGCCGAACGTCCATTGCGCAACGGGATCGCGATCGACGAGGGGATACTCATAGGCGTGCGGGCAGTTCTCGATCAGGCCGGGCACGTCGAGCCAGTCGAATTTCCAGTCCTTGAACCAGGGCAGAAACTCTTCGAGCCTGGCGGCCCGGTTATAGTCCTCGCGCCGCCACTGATAGGTTGGCGGCATGTGCCGCTCGGCAACCCAGTTGATCTTGAATTTGCCTGCGCCGTCTGCCTGCTTCGAAATCGGATAGCAGACGAATTTCAGGATTTCGTGGCCGGCCATGATCATGGTGCGGCCGGACAGGAAGGCGTCGCTTTCGGTAATGCCGCGCCACAGGATGCGCCCGTTCCAGATCGGTGGGCCTTCCTGCGGATAAAGCTTTTCGCGAACAGCCGAATGGATGCCATCCGCCGCGATCAGCAACGTGCCATCGTGATGGCCTTGTGATTTTCCGGTTGCCCTGTCGATGAATTCGGCGCGGATGCCGTTCGCCGTTTCGGTCCAGGTGGAGAGGTGATGGCTGGTGAGGATGTTCTCTGCTCCCAACCGTTCGATCGCGGTATCGAGCAGGATCTGCTGCAGCGTGCCGCGATGGATTGAGAACTGCGGCCATTTGTAACCGGCCTCGACGCCGCGCGGCTCGCTCCAGATCGGCTTGCCGTGCTTGGAGAAATAGGCGAGCTCCTTGGTGCGCACGGCTGACACATCGAGCCGGTCGTGCAGGCCGAGTTCGATCAGCTCGCGCACCGCATGCGGCAGCACGTTGATGCCGACGCCGAGGGGTTTCAGCTCGGACACGCTTTCGAAAACTCTGGCGGGAATGCCGATCTGGTGCAGGCTGAGCGCCAGCGTCAGCCCGCCGATGCCACCGCCGGCGATGAGTACGGTCATGATACGCCCCTGTTACTACACCCCTGTTATTCCCCGGGCGTCATGACATGAGAGGCGGCAGGGGGCAACTGCGAAAGCCTGGCAGATATCCCCTGCGCCAGACAGGTTACGGGAGTGAGGGGGGCGGGCCGAAGAAGCCGATGATCTTGACCAGCCGGCCGTCGGGACCGACCTCGCCAAAATCGATCGACGTGTCGCCGCAGGTTCCATCCGCGCGCACCAGGCGCCAGAGGAAGCGGACCACGTTGTGATGCACGTCGATACCGCTCATGAACTCAAGCCGCGCGCCCGGCCGCCCGGCTTGAACCGTGGCGATGTGGCGCGCGAGGGCTTCGCGCCCGGCCAGGGAAACTTTCGGGTCGACGTAAACCCCGCCTTCGCTCCAGCATTGCTCCAGCAGCGCGTGTCTGGCCGCAGCCTCTGGTTCGTTCCACGCCGCCATGTATTGCGTCACGATGTTTGCGATTGCGTTGCCGTCCATGAATGCTCCCCGTTCCGTCTCCGCAAAGGTGTTCGTTGCACCTGCGTCCGCTGAATTCTCGCAAGGATTTGCCGGCTCGTCACTTACATCCGAGGTAATTGCCCTTCTGACGTGATGGTCTAGATTGCCCGGCATGGATGCGCCAAACCGGAATTCGCAGGTTATTCCAGCCGGGCATTTCAGTAGCCTGCTGAAGCATTGGCGAAGTGTGCGCCGGCTTACCCAGATCGAACTGGCGGCGGATGCAAATGTCTCCGCCCGGCATCTTTGCTTTCTGGAGACCGGCCGGTCGCAGCCGAGCCGCGAGATGGTGCAGTTGCTCGGCAGTGCGCTCGATCTGCCGCTCGAGGAGAGGAATGCCCTGCACGTCGCGGCGGGCTTTGTGCCGCCCTATGGCGACAAGGGATTGGCGGCCGAAAATTTGCAGCCGGTGAGGCAGGCGCTGGATTTCATTCTCCGGCAGCAGGAGCCCTATCCGGGAATCGTGATTGACGGACGCTGGGACGTTCGCATCCGCAACCAGGGATCGGCGCGCCTGCTCAAGCCGTTTCGTGATTCATACGAGATGGAAAACGGGCTTGCGGACAACGCCATGCATGTCGTTTTTCATCCAAAGGGCCTCCGGCAGTTCATGTTGAACTGGGACGAGTTCGCCCGGCAGTTGATCCAGATACTGCATCGCGATGTCGCGCAAGGCAGCCGGGCGGCGGCGCAATTGCTCGATGAAATCATGACCTATCCCGGGCTGTCGGCCGAATGGCGGCTTCCACGCCATTCGCAGGCGTCCTCGCCTGTCATGACGATGCAACTCGCGAAGGGCGACTATCGCCTTGCCTTCTTTTCCACCTTTACGACGCTGGCGATGCCGACGGACGCAGTGCTGCAACAGATCAAGATCGAATGCTTTTTTCCGGCTGATAACGCGACCGCCGAGAAGGCGCGACAACTCGCAATTTGACAAAACTCAGGAGATTGAAATGCAACTTGCCCTGCGTGATCATCAATCGGCCGAGACCATGAACGAACTGCGCGCGTTGAACGCCCGCTTCATCCATAATTTCGTGACCAACGACGTGCCCTCGCACGACGCGATACTTCATCCAGCCTTCATCACCATCTTGCCCACGGGCCAGCGATGGGATCGTGCGACTTATCTAAAGTATTGGGCGACCGCGTTCGATCCTGATGTCATCGTGTACTGGGACGTCCGTGATGAACTCATTACCGTCATCGGCGACGTTGCGCTGGTGCGTTCCACCAACAAATGCACGCGGCGCCGCGATGGAAATGAAGTGACCGGCATGACCACTTATACCGATACCTACCTGTTCGAGAACGGCGCGTGGAAGTGCATTCAGGCCCAGATCACCGCGGTCGCGCCCGAGCATTATCCCGCCGATGACACGATCGTCAGCGTCTATATCGAGGGAAAGCTTCAGCCGCGCGCCAGTTGAACTACGACGGCTGCTCCACCCGCTGGGGGTGGACGGCGGATGAGCGTGCCGTTAACGTCCGGCTTTCCCATGAGGACAGCCATGCTCAAGCTTTACTACGCCCCCGGCACCTGCGCGCTGGCTTCGCATATTGCGCTGGAAGAGGTCGGCGCTCCCTATTCTGCAGAGCGGCTCGACTTCAAGAACAGCCAGCAGACCACCCCGCAATATCTTGCGATCAATCCGAAGGGGCGGGTGCCGGCACTGGTGACGGACCGTGGCACCTTGACCGAAACGCCGGCGATCCTCGCCTACATCGCGCAGAGCTTCCCGCAGGCCAAGCTGGTGCCCGACGATCCCTTCGCGTTCGCACAGGCGCAGGCCTTCAACAGCTATCTCTGCTCGACGGTGCACGTTTCCCACGCCCACAAGATGCGCGGCTATCGTTGGGCGACTGAGGAGTCGTCGTTCGCCGACATGAAGCGCAAGATACCGGAGACTATGGCCGCCGGTTTCGCTCTGATCGAGCGGGATATGCTGCAAGGACCGTGGGTGATGGGCGAGCAGTACACGGTCTGCGATCCCTATCTGTATACGATCGGGCTTTGGCTCGAAGCCGATGGCGTTGATCTTGCGTCGTTGCCGAAGGTGGTGGCTCACCGCAAACGGATGTCGGAGCGGCCCGCGGTGCAGACCGTGCTGGCCGAGGAGAAGGCTTAAGCTTGTAGGGTGGGCAAAGGCGCTCTTGCGCCGTGCCCACCATCCATCCGCATCGTCATTGGTGGGCACGCTTCGCTTTGCCCACCCTACGCAGCTACGCAGCCTTCCGCTTGTCGCGCTCCATTTCGCGGCCGATGCCGAGCATGATGTTGCGCAGCCAGATCGAGCCGGGGTCCATCTGCGCGCGGGTCGGGTAGAACATGAACTGCTCGTCGATCCCGGGATCGAGCGGTGGCGCGATCGTTGTCAGCGACAATTGCTTCGACAGCGCGGCGATCAGGCGGCGCGGCACGAAGGCGACGAGGTCGGTGCGCGCCGTGACGTGCAACGCTTCGATATAGCCGGGCACGACCAGCGCGATCCGCCGTTCGATGCCCTTGGAGCGTAACCAGCCGTCGATCAGATCCTCGCTCTGGCCGCGGATCACGACCGCGACATGCCGCGCATCGAGAAAGACTTCGTGGCGTTTCAGCCGCGCGCCGGCGGGGTGGCCACGCCGAACGGCGAGGGCGTCGCTGTCGATGTAGAGCCGTTGCCGGTGAAATCCCGTAAAGGCGTTGCCGATCGAGATCACCATGTCGATCGTGCGGGCGAACTCCGCCGTGAAGATCGCCGGCCCCCGCCACGGCACCACATCGATCCGCACGTTCGGCGCCGCTCTTGTGATCTTCTCCATCAGCGGCGGCATCAGAAGCTCGACGGCGAGATCAGGCATCATCAGGCGAAACTGACGCTCGCTTCGCGCCGCGTCGAATTCATCGGGAATGAACAGGGATCGCACCTGATCGAGCGCCTGCGCCAGGGGCGCGCGTAGCGCCTGCGCCCGCGGCGTCAGCTCCATCCGCGCTCCGGTCCGCACCAGCAGCGGGTCGCCGATCAGGTCGCGCAGCCGCTGCAGCGCATGGCTGGCGGCCGGCTGCGATAGTCCGATCCGCATCGCGGCGCGGCTGACATTGGCTTCCCTGAGCAAGGCGTCGAGCGCGACCAGCAGATTGAGGTCAAGCGAATTCAAATTCATGAGATGAATATATATCATATTCACTATCAATTGGAAGAATGGCGTGCCGCGCGCGATGATCTGCAACCCAGATCAAAAGGAGAAGCCGCCATGAGCGCAGCAGCGAACAAGAAACTAGTGCAGCAGGTCTACACGGATTCCGCCAACCGGAGCGGGACCACCTTCGTCGACAATCTCGCCGAGGACGCGACCTGGATCGTGACCGGCCAATATTCCTGGTCGCACGAGTTCAAGGGGCGTGATGCCATCAACAACGGCCTGATGGGCCATTTCCGCTCGTTCTTCGCCGTGCGGCCGCGCACGGTGGCGTTCAACTTCATCGCGGAAGGCGATTATGTCGTGGTCGAAGCCCGCGGCGACAATGTCACCAAGTCCGGCGTGCGCTACGACAATCAATATTGCATGGTCTGGCGCATCGAGGACGGCAAGATCAAGGAGATCAAGGAATATTGCGATTCCGCGCTGGTCGAGCGCGTGCTCGGGCCGTTCCCGGCAGAGCGAAAGCTCGCCGCCGCGGTGTGAAGCATTGAGCTGCTGCGAAGCATTGAGCTTGTAGGGTGGGCAAAGCGAAGCGTGCCCACCATTCTTCAAGCGTCAGAGATGTTTCGAAAAGAAAAAGGTGGGCACGGCTGCGCCTTTACCCACCCTACGACTTTCTCGGTGTTGATCAGGCCGCCTTCACCGACATATGCTTGAACATGTTGCCGCGGGCCTCGTCGTCCATCTCGGCCTTGAACTTGAAGCTATCCTTCAGCGCGATCGCCTTGGCCGCCGCAGGCCGTGCCATGATCTCGTCGACCAGCCGCTTGACGTTGGGATATTTCGCGACCGCGTCCTCGCCCATCACGAAGGGCATCATGCGGGCCCAGCCCCAGACGTCCATGTCGACGATCGTATAGGTGTCGCCGACCATATAGCGGCGGTTGGCGAGGTGGTCGTTGAGAATGCCGAAATGCCGCTGCGCCTCGAACTGATAGCGGTTATGGGCGTAGTCGATCTTCTCCGGCGCAAAATGCTTGAAGTGGACGGCCTGGCCGGAATACGGGCCGACGCCGGTGGCGACGAACATCAGCCATGACAGCAATTCGGCCCGGTTGGCGGGCGTGTTCGCGGGGAGAAACTTGCCGGTCTTTTCCGCGAGATAGAGCAGGATGGCGTTGCTGTCGAACACCTTGACGCCGTCGTCGTCGATCGCAGGCACCTTGGCGTTCGGATTAATGGCAAGATATTCCGGCTTGAACTGCTCGCCCTTGCGGGTATCGACGGCGACCGGCTGGTAGGCAATGCCGGCTTCCTCGAGGAAGAGGGCGACCTTGGTCGGGTTGGGCGATCCGTTGAAGTAGAATTTGAGCATTTGGAATTTTCCCCCATTGCTTCTTGCAGGCAGGCTTGTTGCGGATTCCGGACACGGCAGGATGCCACCGGACCGCACGTCCATGCTCAAATTTTTATAGGGTGCGCAAGCGACGAGTTCGTGAAAGGCAGCCTTACGAAAAAATTGGCCTTACGACATGGCCAGGCCAGCTATGCCGGCGACGGCAAGGGCGCCGCCGGAAGCAATCATCACCTGCGCAAAGCGAATTTCCGAACGCAATGCGGTGCGCTGCCCCCTGCGTTCCGATCCTTTTGCATAACCGTGGACGATGATCTGCTCACTGAAGGTGCCGTTGGCGTCCAGAATGTCGGTCAGGCCCGCGCTGGCGATCAGTATGCCGAGGATGATCAGGCCGGCGGGGCCCAGCAAGCTCATCAGCAGCATTGGAAAGATGCCGATCAGGAAGATCGGCAGCAGAGGCAGCACAATGAACGACTCGGAGCCTCGCGTGCGCATGACAGTAATCTCTTTTGAGAAATAAATGTAGCACGTATGCCCTCAAATGGGAGCGAAAAGGCGCACCGCCAACTGCGTGCATGACACGGCTGCCATGCTGGCGGATCACGCCGGCTGCGCGAGGTATGGGCAAGGCCGCATTTCGCGCCGTCGTCGGCCCGGCGAACCATACGCACGTTGCGGTGCTTTGACGCGGCCGCTCAGCCCACCGCCATCCCGGAGCGGATTTCGGCGCGCAGTTCGTCGATCAGCCTGAGGCCGGTCTTGGTCTCGACATGCCAGAAGGTCCAGCCGTTGCAGGCGCCAGAGCCCTGGGCAACCGCGCCGATGCGATGGATCGAGCCGACCTTGTCGCCGAGCATGATGGCGCCGTCGGCACGAACCAGGGCGCCGTGGCGCTTCTTGGAATCGACCAGCTTGGTGCCGGGCGGAATCATGCCGCGTTCGATCAGTTCGGAGAAAGCCACGCGGGGGGCGTCGCGCGCGGTCATGAACGGCGCCAGCGTCGCCTCGGGCAGCGGTTCGACCGCCGCAATGCGCTCCTCGGCCGCTTTCGCGTAGATCTTGTCACGTTCGAAGCCGATATAGCGGCGGCCGAGACGTTTTGCCACGGCGCCAGTGGTGCCGGTGCCGTTGAAAGGATCGATCACGAGGTCGCCGGGCTTCGACGACGACAGCAGCACGCGCGCCAAAAGGCCCTCGGGCTTCTGGGTCGGGTGCACTTTCTTGCCGTCGGCGCCCTTGAGGCGTTCTTCACCGGTGCAGAGCGGGATCAGCCAGTCGGAACGTGCCTGCACGTCCTCGTTGGCGGCCTTCAGGGCTTCATAATTAAACGTATAGCCCTTGGCCTTTTCGTCGCGCGCCGCCCAGATCATGGTTTCATGGGCATTGGTGAAGCGGCGGCCGCGGAAATTCGGCATCGGGTTGGTCTTGCGCCAGACGATGTCGTTGAGGACCCAGAAGCCGAGGTCCTGCATGATCGCACCGACGCGGAAGATGTTGTGATAGGATCCGATCACCCACAGCGTCGCCGACGGTTTCATGATCCGGCGGCAGGCGAGCAGCCAGGCGCGGGTGAAATCGTCATAGGCGGCAAAGGATGAAAACTTGTCCCAGTCGTTGTTGACGGCATCGACATGGGATTCGTCAGGGCGCTTCAGGTCGCCCTTCAGCTGAAGGTTATACGGCGGATCTGCGAACACCAGATCGACCGAACCGGCCGGAAGCTTCGACATCTCGGCGACGCAATCGCCGACGACGATGCGAGCGCTGGAATCAGACTCAAATTTAGTGCGGGGCGCCCTTGCAGACGCCCCGCGACGCGACACTACCATGACTCAATTACTCTGACTCAGGCGACGCTGTCGGCGACGCGGGACTAAACAACCGACTGGCGATACATTGACCCGGCAAAGTAAAAATCGACTTAATCGGTAGAGTTGCTGAGAAGAGATTGCCGAGAGAAATTGCGGGGTTGGTTGCACTAGGCAATATTTGCCGGGCGGGTTATTGATTAATGGAATGGAAATTTTACGTGATTGCTGCGTTGGGTATTCAAGCAAACAGCCCCGGGGATGAGGAAACAGCGCCATGCGTTACGATGATTTCCGTCGCAGCGACGAAATCGACGACCGCCGCGACGACAGCGGCGGCGGAATGGGTGGTGGCGGCGGCGGGTTTGGCCTGCCGATGGGCGGTGGCGGGCTCGGCATCGGCACCATCATCGTGCTCGGTCTCGTCGGCTACGCCTTCGGCATCGACCCGCGCATCCTGATCGGCGGCGCCGAAATCCTGACCGGCGGCAATCAGGCGCCGACCTACCAGACCGATCGCAAATCGGGACCGGCCAAGAGCGGCGCGCCGAAGGACGAGGTCGGCAGCATGATCGCCGGTATTCTCGGCGAAATCGACGACCGCTGGAGCGAGATCTTCCAGTCCAGCGGACAGAATTACACGGGACCCCGCATCGTGCTGTTTCGCAACGCCACCAATGGCGGACGCTGCGGCATGGCGCAGTCGGCGATGGGGCCGTTCTACTGCCCGCCGGACAAGCAGATATTCCTCGACACCAGTTTCTTCCGCGAGGTCGAGACGCGGTTTCGCGGCTGCTCGGGAAGCGCCTGCAAGTTCACGACGGCCTACATCATCGCGCATGAGGCCGGCCATCACATCCAGAACCTGCTCGGCATCCTGCCGCGCGTGCAGCGGCTGCAGCAGCAGGCCGGCAGCAAGGCGGAAGCCAACTTGCTGCAGGTCAAGGTCGAGCTGCAGGCGGATTGTCTTTCCGGCGTCTGGGTCAACCGCGAAGAAAAGAAACGTCCGGGCTTCCTCGAACCCGGCGACATCGACGCGGCATTGAGGACGGCAGCCGCGATCGGCGACGACACGCTGCAGCGGCAGTCGACGGGCAGGGTGGTGCCGGACAGCTTCACCCACGGCTCCGCCGCGCAGCGCAAGCAATGGTTCATGACCGGCTACCAGCAGGGCACGGTGCAGGCCTGCAACACGTTTGCTGCGGGAGCGTTGTGAGTTGAAACAAAACGTGGATGTCCGGCACAAGGGCAGGCCCCCACTCGTAGCCAATTGCAGGCGGTCGCAACTCCTCCGTTCGTTCTTGCAGCCCTGTCCCCGACTGGTTGCATTTGGTTGCTCGGGGTCGCACTTGGATGCGCCAATCTGCTGCCCCGGCGTTTGCGCCACAAGGACGCTGATTTTCAAGGTCGTATCCCGGGATAGAACGGGACGACGCCGCTATGAGAAGAAATTTCACCGACAAGTTTGTCCGCGGCCTCCAGCCTGCGCCGCCAGGCAAGCGGGTCGAGCACTGGGACGCGAAGGTGCCGTGCTTCGGGTCCGCGTTACCGACCGAGGGCACAAGACGTTCTTCCTCTACCTGCGTTGGCCAGGCGCGCGATGGGCGGCCCTGCGTGAGATTGGAAACGAAGACCGTCTGCCACTGGAGGCTGCCCACCGGGTCGCCCGGGAGTGGCTGGCCAAGGTCGAATTGGGCGTCGATCCTCACGAGGTGCGCCGGCTGACGCGGTCAAACGGATCGCTGAGCAGCGAGCAAGGGACAATGCCTTCGAGATCGTCGCAGGGCGGTGGTTCGCCACCCTAGACGGTCAGCGCCGCTGCAGGGAGGTCAGATCGGACGTGCGCCGCGAGCTCGTCGAGCGCTGGTGCGGTCGTCACCGAGATAACGAAGGCGAAGGCACGCAATCCCTCGGATAGCAACGTGATCGCGCTCCGCCGATGATCCAGGGGGAGGTTTACTCTTCGTCGTCTTTGAGAATGTCTCGAACGATTTCATCGGACCAGTCAACGGCTTTTTCGACTATGTTAAGTTTTGCCAGGATGTCGATGGGCGCGGGCAGGTTCTCGGCACTCACGTGAAGACGAATACTCATCGTCGTAGGCAAATTATCAAAGGACATGACGAAAATCGAATCGCGAAATTTGCGTGTGGCTCTAAAATCTTGGCACTGCAACGCACTGTGCTTTCCGCCGATATTTGGGCGATCGTACCAATAGAAATGGACAGGATCTCGCGGCGACCCTAGGTCAGGCAGATTGGGAAAATGCGAATACTTCTCAAACTGATCCAGGATCGAGCGGGGTTTTGCCGGGGGTTCAGGCATTCTTGATTTCTTGTGGCCCAGAAGATGGTGTGTCCGATCAGCGAGCAATGTTCCATTGCCTTCGAGATCGAATTCAACGCGCAACCCCTTTGCCGATACGCCGCTATCGTTCTCCACGAAGTAGCGAATCGCAACAGAAGCACCCATCTTTCGCACTTGTTTGTGGAGGTTCGCGAAATGCGCGCGGACATTGGATTGGAATTTGTTGTAATCTTCGTTGTAGCGCTCAGCTTGCGACTCGGAGACGCCAGCGAAATGACCACTCAGTTGATGAGCGAGACCTCTCGGTCCCGTGTATAGTGAGGCCCGCGGGTGCTTGGCCAAGTATTCATTGGAGAGCTGCTCTATCTTCTCTCGCTCAAGCTGCTGAAGAACAGGAATGATCGCCCGCACTTCGGCAGTTGACTCGTCGTAGTTTTCGAAGGCCGCAATGATGGTCGGACTGTTGCTGAGAGCCCTCCTAAGGTCGCGTTCTAAGCTGGTCACCCTTCGCTGCTCGTCTGTTTGCTCGATGGGGAGCATCCATTCGGGTAGCGGTTCATAAGACTCAAGCCCAGCGATGCGCGCTCGAATTCGGGGGCCAGAGTCATGCGAAAATACTGCAGCGCCATTGCCGCATGACAATGCTTCGGCGACAAGCTGATCATCAGGCTTTGCGGGATCAAGAACAGAATGGCTTGCCCAATCAAAACGGGGCGCTGCGGAAATGACGATCCGCACGCGGACCGGTTCCTCTCTGACAACTATCGCTAAGTCGGCTTCACGCGCCGCTCTGTCTATGAGTTGCAGCGCGGCTCGCGCACGGTCGCGCCGACGCTGATTGGTGCCAGACTTATGTTTGTCGAGTTCTTCGATAACACGTGGCGCGACCATCACATCGACGGCCCGTACGTCGTGAAACATGTCTCGCCATGGAATATCTTTCAGGTCGCGAACCTGAAGAAAGGCGTTCGTGTCTGCATAGAGCGTTTCAATTTCGGGGGGCATGCCATGTCATTTAAGACCATCTGCACGGGCTCGCAATGATCCAGCCAAGGCATATGATTCTAGCGACAATATTTCTCGACCGCTGCGGTATCCGCTCGTCGCGGCGTATTGCCCGCCACTATCGCGTCGATGGCCTGCTTGGGAGCGCCCCTGGGGCTACCCCCTTGCGGCAAGCTTTGTGCGTTGCAGCATTGGTAGGTCCGTCGCACCAGCTGAGGCGCGGGTAAACGCGCCGTCGAAGCGCTATCCGGAGGTGGGTGCGCCTACATATGCGGGGATTAGGCGGTGGATTTCGGTCAGCGGCCCAAAACCTGATGTATCAGAGATCGATTGCTCTTACCGATTCGCACAACCCTCGCGAGGTGAAAAGTGGCTGATAATAAGGAGACGCTAGACATTTGGCTGCCAGTTATCGGCAACGCCTTGGCTTACCTCTGCTTGGACCGGCACGAGCGCAAGTATCCCGACAAGACCGACAGCGTCCTTAAGAAAGTGAAGTTTCTTACAGGCCTTGGCGTTCCAGAGAAGGACGCCGCTGGCGCGGCAGGCAGCACGGCAGAATCGGTCCGCGTGATGAAAATTCAAGGTGGGAAGGGAGGTAATCGTGGCCGCAAAAAGTAGTATCGTCGAGCCCATCGAGAAAATAGCGCGGCTGCTCGCCATTCATGTGACGAGCGGCATGGATAAGGAAGAAGCAGCTAGGCGACTCCTTGCCTCAGGTTTCACAGCTCCTGAAATTGGTGGGCTTCTGAACGTCAACGCCAACTTCGCCAACGTAGCGAAGAGCAGGAAACCAAAATCGGCGAAGGATAAGAACTGATGGCTGAGCGCATTCCGCCTAAGCTGCTGGAGAAGCTTGTCAACGTCCTAGGCGTGACGCGCCGTCGAGTGTACAGGCTAATCGAGGAACGAGCGACCGCGAACCACTTCTCAAGCGTGCTTGGCGCGCTGCTGCTTGCTTCCGAAAACGGAGTAAGCATTCAGCGTTTCGCATCGGAGGACCAACTCGCGATCTTGCGCGGTGCACCGCGTGCTGCGCCGGTGCAATCCGCGGCCGAGCCTGCCCCGTCAGCCAAGAAGTCCTCGCCGCCGCCGCGGCGGCCATTGGCAATCCGGACAACGAAGGACAATTCAATCTTCGTGGTACACGGTCGTGATGCGAAGCTAAACGAGGATATGTTTGGTTTTTTACGTGCAATCGGTCTTAACCCTAAGGAGTGGAGTCAGGCGATAAAGGACGCCAAGGGCGCGAACCCGAATGTCGGTCAAGTCATCAACAACGCAATGAAGCAAGCGCAGGGCGTGCTCGTGATGTTCTCGCCCGACGAGGACGCGAAGCTCAAGAGTAAGTTCTGCGGCGTCAAGGATAAGAAGAAGGGCCTCGACAAGCTCGACGGACAGGCGCGTCCTAACGTTCTGTTCGAAGCCGGGCTTGCGCTGGGGGCCCATCCCGACAAGACACTTCTCGTCCAGGTCGGAGACACCCGGGACATTAGCGATATCGCCGGCATGCATCTCATCAATCTGTCGGACGAACCCAGCAGTCGTAAGGAGCTAGCTCAGAGACTAGCAACCAAGTTGAAGTTCAAGGTGGACATGACGGGTACTTCTTGGCTGTCGAATGCGTTCAAGTTCAATCGGTAAGGCTCTGGAGACTGTGGTTTCGCCTAGCCTAGGGGGCTCCCAGATCCTGCGGCCGCAGCCACTCGAACGCGCGTTCTGTTACCTTGCGAAACCCCGGATAATCCTGCGGGATGACTGGACAAGGTGAATCCATCATGCATGCCCCTGCACTCTGGATGACGGTCAAGACGAACCGCCGCCAGTCGGGGCCCTTCCTGTTCTCGGCTGGCGGCTTTCCCGGATAAGGTGCTGCCCTGGTCTCGACCGGCGTCGGCATATGTCGTATTTCTCGTGAAATCAAAGGATGGGTGCCCGGCACAATGCCGGGCATGACGAGAAGAAAAAATCATGTCTTCCATCGATGAATCCAAGCAATTCGTGCCGCTCAACATCGCGGTGCTCACCGTTTCCGATACGCGCACGCTAGCGGACGATAAGTCCGGCACGACGCTGGCGGACCGGCTGACCGCGGCCGGTCATAAACTCGCCGCGCGCGAGATCATCGTCGACGACGTCGATGCGATCCGCGTCATCATCAAGCGATGGATCGCGGATGCGGGCGTCGATGCGATCATCACCACCGGCGGCACCGGTTTCACCGGCCGCGACGTGACGCCCGAGGCGATCGAGCCGCTGTTCGAAAAGCGGATGGATGGTTTTTCCATCGCCTTCCACATGCTGAGCCATGCCAAGATCGGCACCTCGACGGTGCAGAGCCGCGCTACCGCAGGGGTCGCGGGTGCGACCTTCATCTTCTGCCTGCCGGGGTCGCCAGGCGCCTGCCGCGATGCGTGGGACGGCATCCTCGCCGCCCAGCTCGATTACCGCACGCGTCCCTGCAATTTCGTCGAGATCATGCCGCGGCTGGACGAGCACTTGCGGCGGCCTAAAGCACAAGGCGCTTCAGCCTGACCAGCAGCGCGCCTATCGCGCGCCACATGTCGCGATAGGCTTCGATGCGCAATTGATGCGCGCGCTTGATATGGAAGTCGATGAGTGCAGGCGTCACGCGCCGCGAGGTGTCGCGACGCACGGGCTTCACAGTTCCAGTTCCCAGGTTTCGCCGATCAGATCCTGGCCGAAACTGCGATGCGGCTCGGTGGCGACCAGTTTGAATCCGGCCTCCTGATAGATTTTGCGGGCGGCAACCAGATTGCTCTGGGTCCAAAGCGTGATCCGGCGATAGCCGCTGGCCTTCGCGAACGCGACGCACTCGCCGACCAGCCGCCGGCCCAGCCCCTGTCCGCGCCCGGCCGGATCGACCAGCAAGAGGCGCAGCTTCGCTATGTCATCCGTATGTCGCACCAGAAAGATCGAGCCGACCTGCGCTCCATCGATATCGGCGATCCAGCAACGCTCGCGCGATGCATCGAACGAGGCGAGGAACTTTGCCGCGATCTCGGCGACGAGGCCCTCGAACGAAGAATCGAAACCGTATACGCGGGCGTAAAACGCGCCGTGGCTCTGCACCACCCACCCCATGTCGCCGGGACGCGGCGCGCGCAGCACCGCGGGCGAAGGCAGGCCGCCGGATTCACCGAGCAGCCGTTCGATCGCGGCCATCGCACCGATCAAGCGCGTTTTGCCGTCGTGCGGCAACTTCGCCAGCATCGCGGCAACTTCGTCCTGCATGCTGCGCTCGAGTTTTGCGAATGTCTGACGCCCCTTGGCCGTCAATGCGAGGCGGTATTGCCGGCGGTCGGACGGCAGCGGTTCGCGGCTGATCAACCCGGCTTCATCGAAATTCTGCACGATGCGGCTGAGATAGCCGGCATCGAGACCCAGTTCGGCCCCGATCTCCTTTGCCGAGAGATTTTCACGGTGGTCGAGTTCGTACAGCACCCGGGCCTCGCTCAGCGAGTACGGACTCTTCAGCAGTTGCTGGTCCAGTACGCCGAGCTTGCGGGTGTAAAATCGGTTGAAGGCGCGGACCGCCGCGACTTCCTGTTCGGAATCCAGTTGGGGCATGGTTCTCCCTCGATACTTGCTATTATCAAATATATAGTTGCTGTTGGCAACTATTTTCTCGTGAAAAGCGTCCTGGCTTGATGCCGCTTCTACTTTGCATGGGGTTGTTTTCGATATTTTGAGTCTGGCCCTGCGGTGTACCGCTTTAGGCGACGACCATGATCCGGCTGCGCAGCTGGGTGCGTGCGGAGCGGCCGAGTTGGCGCAACAGCCGCGTCTCTGAACGGCGGGAATCCGGACGGTAGCCGCCAAGCCGTTCATAATGATCGCGCGCGATCAGGAGCCCCTGTTCCGCCGACGGCCCTGTAATCATGCGGGCGACGAATTTGAAGCCGTCGCGCAGCCGCGTGTCGGCATAGGGCGAGCGGGCATAGCGAAAGACGCCAGCGCGCGGCCGGTCGCTGCTCGATACGTTCTGGATGAATTGCGTGGTCTCGTCGATCCAGCCGCTGTCGAGCACAGCGCCGGCATGCAGGAACATCAGCCATGGCGAGCGGGCCGCCCGCGCACCGGCGGCCAGCGCCGCAGCGCGTGTTCCTTCAAACCCGAGAAAACGGCAGCCGGCGACATCGGCCACCCGTTCGATCACGCCGTTGCCGGCCGTGTCGACCAACAGCACCTCACGGATGACGCCGGCTGCAGCTCCCGGCACCAGCGCCGCCAGCGTTGCGACGGCGGGCTGCTCTACTCCTTCGGTCGGAATGATCACGCTCAACATGAATGAGGCTTCGGTGGCTCAACGGGAAAAACGCTGCACTGTTATCACCTTGTCATAATCAAAGCAGCCGTTTGCGTGCAGTTTTTTGCGGCACTGCCGCTAATGCCTTTTCCGACGTTTGCGCCGCGTTGTGAATTGTTCTCGATGATGTTCTTGATTTGTTCTTTTGACGTGCTATGTTCGCTTCATGAGCCGAGCATCCTCTCATGCCCTCAAGCACCCGCCGGTCACGGCGCCCTCCGAGCCGGCGGGTGCGACACCTTTTCCTGAGCTTGCGGTCGCCATCGAAAGCCAGCGACGGCGTGGCCGCGGCGCGCAATCCAACCAGAGCGGCCGGTTCGAGGCTGAAGCGCGGGTCGCCTTCGACGATGGCTGGCAGAGCCTGGACGAACTGCCGCCGTTCAAGACGACGGTATCGCTCGATACCTCGCGCAAGGTCATCACCCGCAACGACTCGCCCGACATCGGCTTCGACCGCTCGATCAATCCCTATCGCGGCTGTGAGCATGGCTGCGTCTATTGCTTCGCGCGGCCGACCCACGCCTTTCTCGGAATGTCGCCCGGACTTGATTTCGAATCCAAGCTGCTGGCCAAGCCCGACGCACCGGAATTGCTCGAGAAGGAACTGGCCGCCTCGGGTTACGAGCCGCGCATGATCGCGATCGGCACCAACACCGATCCCTATCAGCCGATCGAGCGCGAATACAAAATCATGCGCGGCATTCTCGAAGTGCTTGATAGAGCCGGCCATCCCGTCGGCATCGTCACCAAATCGGCGCTGGTGACGCGCGACATCGATATTCTGCAGCGGATGGCGAAGCGCAATTTGGCCAAGGTCGCGATATCAGTGACCACGCTCGATCCCAAGCTCGCACGCACCATGGAGCCGCGCGCCTCGACGCCGCCGAAGCGGCTGGAGGCGCTGCAGCAATTGTCGGAGGCCGGAATCCCTGCGACCGTCATGGTCGCGCCCGTCATCCCCGCGCTGAACGATTCCGAGATCGAGCGCATTCTCGATGCCGCAGCCCATGCCGGCGTCAAGGAAGCAAGCTACGTGCTGCTGCGGCTGCCGCTGGAGGTGCGCGACCTGTTTCGCGAATGGCTGATGGCGAACTACCCCGACCGTTACCGTCACGTCTTCACCCTGATCCGCGACATGCGCGGCGGGCGCGATTACGACTCGCAGTGGGGAACGCGGATGAAGGGTACCGGCCCGATGGCCTGGATGATCGGGCGGCGGTTCGAAATCGCCTGCGAAAAGCTCGGCCTTAACAAGCGCCGCTCGAAACTGACGACCGATCATTTCGTCAAGCCGAACCGCAGCGGGCAGCAACTGAGTTTATTCTAGGTAGTTATCGTCATTGCGAGCCACCGGGTCGCGCGAATGCGCGCCCGATGACAGGCTCCGCGACGCAATCCATGCATCCGCGCAAGAAGTGTGGATTGCTTCCGCCTTCGCTCTTTGAGCTACGGCGGACAAGTCGTCGCTATCACTCCCTTGCGCAAACGCTTCGCGTTTGTCGCAGGCAATGACGGATAGGAGAGTAACATGAACACCAAGGCGCCAATCCCGCGGTTCACGGTCATCACGCTCGGCGTCAGCGACATGCGCGCCAGTATCGCGTTTTACGAAGCGCTCGGCTTTGCCCGAAAGATGCAGGCAACCGGTGAGGCCGTCGCGTTCTTCGACACCGGCGGCACGGTGATTGCGCTTTTCCCGTGGGATCAACTCGCCCGCGACGCCACGCTGCCGGATGAGCCGCGGCCGAAAACCTTTCGCGGAACGACGCTCGCCTGGAATTGTGGCTCCGTCGAGGAGGTCGACGCCGTGCTGGATTTCGCTATCACCTGCGGCGCGTCGCTATTGAAGTCCGCACACAAGACCGATTACGGCGGTTACTCCGGCTATTTCGGCGATCCCGACAACCATGCCTGGGAAGTCGTGGTCGCGCCCGGCATCGAGGTCGGCGACGACGGGCGGGTTCACCTGCCGGATTAGATGGACTGAATAACGGGAATTGTGCCGGGTTCCCGGTTGCGCCGGGGCGCGCACTTCCGCACGATCCCGGCATGATTCGGGACAAGTCCGCCAAGAAAATCGACAAGAAAGCCGGCAAGGAACAGGCCGAGCTGCCCAAGGGCATCATCGCGATCGCACCGCCGAGCTTTCGTCGCGAACGGGGGCTGATCAAGCGCGGCGTCTGGCCGGTGGCCGGCTGCGACGAGGCCGGGCGCGGTCCGCTGGCCGGTCCGGTGGTGGCCGCCGCCGTCGTGCTCGATCCCAAGCGAATTCCCAAGGGTATCGACGACTCCAAGCGGCTGACGGCCGAGCGCCGCGAGGAATTGTTCGAGGAGATCTGCGCGACATCGTCCTTTGCGGTTGCCTTTGCCTCGCCGGCGCGGATCGATCGCGACAATATCCTGCGTGCCTCGCTCTGGGCGCTGGCGCGCGCGGTCCGTGCGCTGCCCGAGTTGCCGAAACATGTGTTCGTCGACGGCCGCGACAAGATCGACGTGCCCTGCGACTGCGATGCGGTGATCGGCGGCGACGGCATTGTCATGTCGATCGCAGCCGCCTCGATCATCGCCAAGGTGACGCGCGACCGCCTGATGAGCGCATTGGCGCTGGATTGCCCGGGCTACGGCTTCGAAAACCACAAGGGCTACGCCGTGCCGGAACATCGCGAGGCGCTGGACCGGTTAGGTCCGAGCATCCACCACCGCCGATTTTTTGCGCCGGTGATTGCCGCGCGGCTGAAACATTACCCCGAGACGGTCGAAGAGACGCTCGAACCCGATCTCTTTACCGTGGACGGGGAGATTGCTTCCGACGTTTCAATCTCGATCTGAGGCCGGTTGCCTCAGCGGCTCGTGCGCTCTATCAAACGTCCCTGGGGGACAGGGCTGCTCGGCCCGGTATTCGGACGTTTCATGCGCTTCACCTCGCTCGTTGTCGAACTGATCCGTGCCCGGCCGCGGCTGGTGGTCTGGATCGTGGTGCTGGCCCAGGCCGCACTTTGGCTGATCCTGCCGATGCTGCTCTATCCGAGTCCGCCCGGTGACCTTGCGGCCGTGCTGGCTTTTGGCCGCGAATACCAGGTCGGAACCTGGCTCGGTCCGCCGCTGGCGTTCTGGCTTGCCGACATCGCCTTCCGCGCCGCCGGCAACAACATGTTCGGCGTCTATCTGCTGGCGCAAGTCTGCGCCGTCGTCACCTTCTGGATCTATTATCACCTGGCCCGCGCGATCGTCGGCGGCCAGCAGGCGGTGCTCGCGGTTCTGCTCTCGATGACGGTGGTGGCGTTCAGCTCGCCCGGCGTCGAGTTTGGCCCGCTGGTGCTGGCGCGCCCGCTATGGGCGCTGCTGTTGCTGCATTCCTGGCAATTGATCGGCCAGAACCGGCGCAACGCGTGGTTCGCCTGGTCGATCGAGGCCGGGCTGTTGCTGCTGACGACCTCGGCAGCGCCCTTAATATTGCTGCTGCTCGCCGGATTTGCCGTTGCCACCGCGCGGGGGCGGCGCGTGCTGATGTCGCTCGACCCGCTCTATGCGCTGCTCGTGATCGTTGTCCTGGTGTTGCCCTATCTGATCTGGCTGCTCCGCGCCGACGCACTCGCCATGCCGCCGTGGCCCGCAATCTCAGATCTCGGCGCGCGCGTCCTGCAATGGGGCGGGCTGCTCATAGGCCTGGTGCTCGCGATGTCCGCCATCGTGCTGCTGGTAATCCTCAACTCCGGCTGGTTCGCCCGCAACGCCGGGGAAGCGCCGATCATCTACCGGCCACCGGTCGATCCGCTGGCGCGCGACTTCGTCTATTTCTTCGCCATCGCGCCCGCGCTGCTCGGAAGTTTCCTGGCGGGGCTGTTCAATTTCGACCATGTCGTGGGCGGCGCAGGCGTTGCCTTGCTGATGTCCGGGCTTGCCGTGATCGTGGCGACCGGCGATTTGCTCCATCTGCGGCGTCAGCGCGTGCTGCGGGCGGTGTGGGCTGCTGCGCTCGCCGCTCCCGCCCTCGCGGTGATAGCGACCACATTTTTTGTGCCCTGGACCGGCGTTGCCGAAGTGCCGACCTCGCTGCCGGCGAAAGCGATTGCCGCATTCTTCGGCGACAATTTCGAACGGCGAACCAACCAGCGGCTGCGCGCCGTGGCCGGCGATCCGCAACTGGCAAGTTTCATTGCGATGAACCGCGGGCGCCCGCATCTGCTGCTCGATGCCACGCCGGAACGAACGCCGTGGCTGTCGGTCGCGAAATTCAACGAGACCGGCGGCGTCGTGGTCTGGCGCGCCTCAGATACATCAGGCACGCCGCCTCCCGAGATCGCGCAACGCTTTCCGGGCCTGGTGCCGGAAGTGCCGCGCGCTTTCGAATGGATGGTGAACGGCCGTCAGCCGCTGTTGCGCGTCGGCTGGGCCATCGTGCGGCCGAAAGCGCCGTAGCCGGATCCTGAGATTGTAGGGTGGGCAAAGCGAAGCGTGCCCACCACTTTGAATCGTATTTGGATAAATGGTGAGCACGGCGCAATTGCGCCTTTGCCCACCCTACGAAGCTGTCTGTTCCAGCGCCTTCGCGATCGCGCGCAGGTCCTGCCACGACATCCGCTTGTAGGACGGTGAGCGCAAAAGATAGGCCGGATGGAACGTCGCCATGGCGCGGATGGTGCGGGTGCCGGTGTCGTAGTCGAACCATTTTCCGCGGGTTCTCATGATGCCCTCGCGGGTCGACAGCAGCGTTTGCGTCGAGGGATTGCCGAGCGTCACCAGCACGTCCGGATTGACCAACTCGATTTGCCGCTGGATGAACGGCAGGCAGATCTGCGTCTCCTGCGGCGTCGGCGTGCGGTTACCGGGCGGTCGCCAGGGAATGACATTGGCGATGTAGGCCTTGCTGCGGTCGAGCCCGATCGCCGCAATCATCCGGTCGAGCAACTTGCCGGAGCGTCCGACAAAGGGCAGGCCCTCGATGTCCTCGTCGCGCCCGGGCGCTTCGCCGACGAACATGATGCGCGCCTGCGGATTGCCGTCGGCAAACACCAGCCGCGTCGCGGTGTTTCGAAGCGCGCAGCCCTCGAAATTTTCCAACAGCGCGCGCAGCGCTTCCAGCGTCGGCGCCGTTCGGGCCGCTTCGCGCGCGATCGCGATGGCCGCTTCCGGCGGGGGCGCTATTTCGCTGCGCGGAACAGCCGGCGTCGCGGCGGGCATTTCCCTGATCGGGCGGGGTTGCGCAGTCTCGCGGACCGGGGTGGGGGCTGTGGGGGCGTCGGGCTCGCTCAGCCGATCGACCGGCTCCTCCGCCAACGCGCAATCGACCCCGGCCTCCAGATAAAAGGCCAGCAATTGCCGAAGATTAGGCGCGGGTTCGGGGATCAAATCCATTATTCCAATCTAATATGGATCGCGCCTGCGTGAAACGCCTCGCATTACCATTTCCATGGTTGTCCTCCCCGCAAAAATCGGAAACAACGAGCCTTTAGAGCCGTTCTCAATCGGGCTGAGATCAGATCATGAGTGCAGAAGAACTTCCTCCTCGCGAATCCATGGAATTCGACGTCGTTATCGTCGGCGCCGGGCCGTCAGGCCTCGCCGCGGCGATCCGGCTGAAGCAGCTCAATGCCGATCTCAGCATCGTCGTGGTGGAGAAGGGTTCCGAGGTCGGCGCGCATATCCTGTCGGGCGCGGTGATCGATCCGGTCTCCCTCGACAAGTTGATCCCGGATTGGCGTGAAGACGCGGATTGTCCGTTGAAGACGCAAGTCAAGGACGACCGCTTCTACTGGACCACGGCAACCAGCGCGATCCGGCTGCCGAACTTCGCCATGCCGCCACTGATGAACAACCATCACTGCTATATCGGCTCGCTCGGCGATGTCTGCCGTTGGCTGGGGCCGAAGGCGGAGGCGCTCGGCGTCGAAATCTATCCGGGCTTTGCCGCGGCCGAGGTGCTCTACGACGATAACGGCGCGGTGCGGGGTATTGCGACCGGCGACATGGGCGTCGCCAGGGATGGCAGCCTCAAGGATTCTTTCACGCGCGGCATGGAGCTGCTCGGCAAATATACGCTGTTCGCCGAAGGTGCGCGCGGCAGCCTCAGCAAGCAGCTGATCGCGAAATACTCGCTCGACGCCAAGAGTGAGCCGTCGAAATTCGGCATCGGGTTGAAGGAAGTCTGGGAGATCGATCCCGCCAAGCACCAGAAGGGTCTGATCCAGCATTCGTTCGGTTGGCCGCTCAACAATTCGACCGGCGGCGGCTCGTTCCTCTACCACTACGACGACAACAAGGTGGCGGTCGGCTTCGTCGTGCATCTCAACTACGACGATCCGTATCTGTCGCCGTTCGACGAATTCCAGCGCTTCAAGACGCATTCCGCCATTCGCACCGTGTTCGAAGGCGGCAAGCGGATTTCCTATGGCGCGCGCGCCATCACCGAGGGCGGATATCAGTCGGTGCCGCGCCTGAGCTTCCCGGGCGGCGCGCTGATCGGTTGCGCGGCCGGCTTCGTCAACGTGCCGCGCATCAAGGGCGTGCACAACGCGATGGGCAGCGGCATGCTGGCCGCCGAACATGTCGCCGCAGCGCTTACCGCCGGCCGCGCCAATGACGAACTGGTCGAGTACGAAAACGCCTGGCGGAATTCCGCCGTAGGCCGAGACCTGCACCGGGTCCGCAACGTCAAGCCGCTATGGTCGAAGTTCGGCACCATCATCGGCGTAGCGCTTGGCGGCTTCGACATGTGGTGCAACACGCTGGGCTTCTCGCTGTTCGGAACCCAGTCGCATGCCAAGCTCGACCGCTCGACGCTGGATGCGGCGAAGACGCACACCCCGATCGCCTATCCCAAGCCGGACGGCAAGCTGAGTTTCGACAAGCTGTCTTCGGTGTTCCTCTCCAATACCAACCATGAGGAGGACCAACCGGTTCATCTCAAGGTCGCCGACATGAACCTGCAGAAGGCGTCCGAGCACGATGTCTATGCCGGTCCGTCGAACCGCTATTGTCCGGCCGGCGTGTATGAATGGGTCGAGGAGGCCGCAGGTCCGCGCTTCCAGATCAACGCCCAGAACTGCGTCCACTGCAAAACCTGCGACGTGAAGGACCCGAACGGCAATATCACCTGGGTTCCGCCGGAGGGCGGCGGTGGGCCCAACTACCAGGGTATGTAGAGAGGCCGTATCGACCACGATTGCGTGAGCTGGAGGAGGGTGATACCGCCTCCGGCCACGATACCGCCATAGTAAAAGCGTTTCCGGGTTAGGCTGGCTAAATCGGAGCCCCCAAGGGCCTAATCTGCCAATCGATTCGCCAACCCGTATCCTTGCGGTTAAGGGCCAAAAGCGGCATTGTCGCTGCCCGAGATGCCGCCGCTTGGGTTTGCATTCGAGACCGATCGTAACGATCCCGCCATACATCCTGGAGCTAGGCGAACCGTGATGCTTTCCACTCGTATGAATCGTTGGACCTTCGCCGCAATTACTCTCGCCGCACTGGCCGCACCGGCTGCGGTTTTGGCCCAGACGCCCGAACACACGGGCGATAGCGCCGCGCAATTTCCGAGCAAGGCCGATCTCAAATCGTTGACGACGTCCGGCAGCTATCTTGCCGCGCGCCACGCCAGCGTCGAGCGCGACGCGGCTTCGGCGGCGGCATTCTATCGCTCCGCGCTGCGCACCGATCCGAAGAACAACGAACTCTTGGACCGCGCCTTCATCTCCTCGCTGGCCGATGGCGACATCGATGAAGCGGTCAAGCTTGCCGACCGCATCCTGACGATGGACAAGGCGAACCGCGTTGCGCGGTTGGTCGTCGGCGTGCGTGACCTCAAGCAGAAGAAATATGCGGCCGCGCAACTCAACATCAACCAGTCGATCCGCGGACCGATTACCGACCTGGTGGCGACGCTGCTGTCGGGATGGGCGAGCTACGGCGCGGGCGATGCGAAGGCGGCGGTTGCCGGTATCGACAAGCTGACCGGCCCTGAATGGTATCCGATCTTCAAGGATCTCCACACCGGCATGATCCTCGAGACCTCGGGCAAGGACAAGGATGCCGGCACGCGGTTCGAGCGCGCCTACAAGCTCGACGATTCGATGCTGCGCGTGTCCGACGCCTATGCGCGCTGGTTATCGCGCAACAAGGATGGCGCGGCGGCGGCCGGCATTTACGAGGCGTTCGACAAGAAGCTGCCGCGGCATCCGCTGGTGCAGGAAGGGCTGCGCGACACCAGGGCCGGCAAGAAGTTGCCGCCGCTGGTCGATTCGGCGCAGGCCGGCGCGGCCGAAGCGCTGTACGGCATCGGCGCCACGCTGACCCGCCGCGGCGGCGAGGATCTGGCGCTGGTCTATTTGCAACTCGCACTCTATCTGCAGCCCAACCATCCGCTGGCGCTGCTGTCGCTCGCCGATCTCTACGAGTCCGTGAAGAAGCCCAAGATGGCGATCAAGGTCTACGAGCGTATGCCGGCCAGTTCGCCGCTCAAGCGCAACGCGCAGATCCAGCTTGCCACCAATCTCGACGCCGCCGACCGCAGCGACGAGGCGATCAAGATCCTGAAGGGCGTCACCGCGGAAGCGCCGAAAGACATCGAAGCCATCATGGCGCTCGGCAATATCGAGCGCGGCCGGAAGAAGTTCAACGATTGCGCTACGACCTATTCGCTCGCGATCGATGCGAACCCCGGGGTGACGGACAAGAACACCTGGGTCACCTACTATTATCGCGGCATTTGCGAGGAGCGTTCCAAGCAGTGGAGCAAGGCCGAGGCCGACATGCGCAAGGCGCTGGAGCTGCAGCCTGAGCAGCCGCATGTCCTGAATTATCTCGGCTATTCCTGGATCGACCAGGGCATCAATCTCGACGAAGGCATGAAGATGATCAGGCGTGCCGTCGATCAGCGTCCCGACGACGGCTACATCGTGGATTCGCTGGGCTGGGCGTTTTACCGGATCGGTAACTTTGAGGACGCGGTAAAGAATCTCGAGCGCGCGATCGATCTCAAGCCCGAGGATCCGACCATCAACGATCATCTCGGCGATGCCTATTGGCGCGTCGGGCGGACGCTGGAAGCCAAATTCCAGTGGGCCCACGCCCGCGACCTCAAGCCCGAGGCGGAGGAGTTGCCGAAGATCGAGGCCAAGATTGAGAACGGCCTGCCCGACGACACCTCTTCTGCGGCTTCCGCCGACAAGAAGAAAGAAGACGGCAGGGGCGGCTGAAGCAAGGACTTTGGGGGCCTGTTCGGTAATGCCGGCATTGAGTGATGAGGCGCGCGCCAAGGTCAACCTGACCTTGCAGGTGAACGGCCGTCGTGCGGACGGCTTTCATGATCTCGAAAGCGTGGTGGCGTTCGCCGACTGTGCCGACCGGCTGACGCTGACGCCGGGTTCGAATCTGGAATTGAAGATGTCCGGGCCGCTGGCGCAGGCTTGCGGTGAGGCGTCGGACAATCTGGTGCTCAAGGCCGCACGCCTGCTGGCCGAGCGCGTATCAAATATGAAGGCCGGCAGCTTCTCGCTCGACAAGGTCTTGCCGGTCGCGGCCGGAATCGGTGGTGGTTCGGCCGACGCAGCGGCCGCGCTCCGGCTGCTTTCGCAGCTGAACGGGCTCGCGCTCGACGATCCCCGTATCATCGAGGTCGCGCAACTGACCGGCGCCGATGTGCCGGTCTGCGTCAACTCACGCTGCTGCGTCATGACCGGCGTCGGCGAAACGCTGCAGCCGCTGAACTTGCCGAAAATGCCCTGCGTGATGGTCAATCCCGGCGTTCCCGTAGCGACCCGCGACGTTTTCAACGCACTCGGCCTGCGCAATGGCGAATTGCTGGTCGGCGCCACCGACGTGTTGCTGCAGGATCGCTGGCCCGACGAGAGGGCATCGCTCGAAGACTGGGTTGAAGCGCTCGCCGCCAGTTCCAACGATCTGGAAGCGCCGGCCATGCGCGTCCAGCCCGTGATCGGTAAGGTCATCTCGGCGCTCAACGCGACCAACGGCGCCTGGCTGGCGCGGATGTCCGGATCGGGCGCCACCTGCTTTGCAATCTACGAGAACACCGCCGAAGCCGGCCGCGCCGCGGAGAAGATCCGGCGCGATCACCCGGGATGGTGGGTGCATGCGGGAACGCTGAGCTAGGCCGATTTCGAAGGGTGGGCAAAGCGAGAGCGTGCCCACCATTCCTGGCGGAGTGCTGATGGTGGGCACGGCGCAAAAGCGCCTTTGCCCACCCTACGGCCTAGCTTGCGGGCCGCCGCGCCAGCGCAAGCGAGATACCGAGGCTTGCGATGAACAGCCCGGAGCCCTGCTGCAATCGTAGAAGCAAATCCGGCTTGCGCGTGAGACCGCTGCGCGCAGTCGCGGCCATCATCACCACGACGACATCGGCCAGCGTGTTGAGCGCTACCGAGATCAATCCGAGCGTGATGAATTGCAGCGCAGGATAGCTGCTGGCCGGGTCGAGGAATTGCGGAATGAAAGCCAGAAAGAAGGCCGCAGTCTTCGGATTTAGCGCTTCGACCAGCACGCCTTCCCGAAATGCCCGTTGACTGCCGACAGCGATCGCCTGTTGGGGCAGCAGGTCGCGCGCCTCGCGAAACGTCTTGAGGCCAAGCCAGACCAGATAGAGCGCGCCGGCGAATTTGAGTGCGGTGAACAGTTCGGCGCTGGCAAGGATGACCGCCGAGACGCCAAGCCCGCCCGCGATCACATGCACGAGCCCCCCGAGCGCCGTCCCGAACGTCGACGCGATGCCGGCGCTTTTACCACCCGACAGCGTCCGTGCTGCGACGTAGAAGATTCCGGGACCCGGGATGGCGGCAATGACGAGCGCGGCCAGGAGGAATAATGTGAAATTGGTGCCGTTCAATGCGATCTCTTTTTTAGGATGGGTTGAGCCAGGTTGATTTCGTAGGCTGGGCAAAGAGCGTGCCCACCATTCCTGGCGGAGCGCTGATGGTGGGCACGGCGCAAGAGCGCCTTTGCCCACCCTACGGCCTTGCGGCAATCAATGCGATCTCGCCAGACAGAACGCCACGACCTGCTCAAGCGCGGTCTTCATGGGCGAGGCCGGGAACAGCGCCAGCGCGTCGACGGCCATCGCGCCGTAATGCTGGGCGCGGCTGATCGTGTCTTCCAGCGCGCGGTGCTTGGTCATCAGGCCGATGGCATGATCGAGGTCGCTGTCGCCGATCTCGCCGCGCTCCAGCGCCTTGATCCAGAACTTGCGCTCGCTGTCATTGCCGCGGCGGAATGCCAGCACCACCGGCAGCGTGATCTTGCCTTCGCGGAAATCGTCGCCGATGTTCTTGCCGAGTTTCGCGGCCTTGCCGCCATAGTCCAGCACGTCGTCGACGAGCTGGAACGCGATGCCGAGATTCATGCCGACCGAGCGGCACGCGGTCTGCTCGGCCTTCGGCCGGTTGGCGATCACGGGTCCGACCTCGCAGGCGGCCGCGAACAGTTCGGCTGTCTTGCCCCGGATGACGGCGAGGTATTCGTCCTCGGTGGTCGCGGTGTTCTTGGCCGCCGCAAGCTGCATCACTTCGCCCTCGGCGATGGTTGCCGCAGCGGAAGAGAGAATATCCAGCGCGCGCAGCGAGCCGACCTCGACCATCATGCGGAAGGCCTGGCCGAGCAGGAAGTCGCCGACCAGCACGCTCGCCTCATTGCCCCACAGCATCCGCGCCGACAGCTTGCCGCGGCGCAGTTCGCTCTCGTCGACCACGTCGTCATGCAGCAGGGTCGCGGTGTGCATGAACTCGACGGAGGCGGCGAGCTTGATGTGGCCGTCGCCGGAATAGCCGGTGAGGTTGGCCATCGCCAGCGTCAGCATCGGGCGCAGACGTTTGCCACCGGATGAGATCAGGTGGTTGGCGACTTCCGGAATCATGGTGACTTCCGACCCCGTCCGCGACAGGATCGTGGCGTTGACCCGCTCCATGTCGGCGGCGACGAGCCCTACAAGCGCATCTATCGAGGCGTTCGGGCTTTCGAAGGGTACAATAACCGCCACGCGGGTCTCCAATTTTGGCCAATTCGCACTATCCTTAATCTACAATAGAAAGTGCGGGCTATGGCGGCAAGGGCAGGTAGCGGTTGACAGGCCCGATGCCATCGCCGCACCGGGGCAAAAAGGAGAGCGTCACGTGCGGGAATTGCTCAGGACCAACGATATCGTGCTGGTTTCCGCAGTCGGCGCGCTGCTCGACGGCGCCAATATCCATCATCTGGTTCTGGACCAGAACATGAGCGTCATCGAGGGATCGCTCGGCATCCTGCCGCGCCGAATCCTGGTTCATGAGGACGACAATCGTGCGGCCCGCCAGCTGCTGTCCGACGCGGGCCTGGCTCACGAATTGCGCCCCGATGACTGACCCCGTCCTCGAACTCACCGAGGACGCGTTTCTCGGCGGGCAATTGCGTCTGATGCAACTGAAATCGGGACATCGCGCCGGTCATGATGCGGTGCTGCTGGCGGCGGCGACCGCGGCCCGTTCGGGCGATCGCGTAGCTGATCTCGGTGCCGGCGTCGGGGTTGCGGGCCTGGCGGTTGCCAGGCGGGTGACCGGCATCGATCTGGTCCTGGTCGAGATCGATGCGGCGCTGGCGGGACTTGCGCGCGCCAATGCGGATGCAAATGCGATTCAAGCCGACGTGATCGTGCTCGATGTGGAAGCCGATGCCACAGCCTTTGCCGCTGCCGGGTTAGCTCCAGATAGCGTCGATGCGGTGCTGATGAATCCGCCCTTCAACGATCCCGCGCGGCACCGCGTCTCGCCGGACACCGCGCGCGGGATCGCGCATATGGCGACCGCAACGACGCTCTGGAAATGGGTTCACGCGGCGCGGCGCATTCTCAAATCGAGGGGAGCGCTGACGCTGATCTGGCGCGCTGATGGAATTGCCGAGGTGCTCTCGGCGCTCGATCACGGGTTCGGGAGCTTGCAGCTCCTGCCGGTTCACGGCGAGCCGCGGGCGCCTGCCAATCGCATCCTGGTTCGCGCTACCAAGGGTGGACGGGCGCCGACGCAAATCCTTCCCGCTCTGATGCTCAATGACGAGCAGGGCGTGCCCAATGAAAGGGTGCAGGAGGTTCTGGCCGGGAGGGGGAGCTTGCCGCTCTCGAACCCGTAAAACTGGCTCGCACGCCCAAATTCCTGGAACAGGACGCTATTGCGGAAGCGTCTCTGACTGTTGCTTGGGCGCTGATGTAAAATGGATCGCGGCCAGAAGGCTGCCGATGAGCATTATCAGCAGGTAGATTTTCATGTCAGTCTCCGCTGCGCCATTGCAGCTTTAACGTCTGCAATGCAAAAGGCGTTCCGGCCAAAAACGGCGTTTCTGCCTTTGCAATGACAGTGGTGCGATAAAAAATGGTTAATTCGAGGTAACGGCATGAGTGAACAAATAAGTGATCGCGCGGGATTGCCGAACCTCATTGACAGGGTGAAGCAACTCATTCCGGCAAAATTCCGGCGCGACGCCGCCGTCGTTCCGGTGGTGCGCCTGTCGGGTGTCATCGGTGCGGTGACGCCGTTACGGCCGGGCCTGACGCTCGCGGGCATCGCCAAGACGCTCGAACGCGCTTTCGCCACCAAGCACGCCAAGGCGGTGGCGTTGGTGATCAATTCGCCCGGCGGCTCGCCGGTGCAATCGCGCCAGATCTATTTGCGGATCAGGCAGCTTGCCGCGGAAAAGAAACTGCCGGTGCTGGTGTTCGTGGAGGATGTAGCGGCATCCGGCGGCTACATGATCGCCTGCGCCGGCGACGAGATATTTTGCGATCCGTCCTCGATCCTTGGCTCGATCGGCGTGGTCGGCGGCAGTTTCGGTTTTCAGGACTTGCTCAAGAGAATTGGCGTCGAGCGGCGGCTTTATACGGCAGGCGAGCACAAGGCGATGCTCGATCCGTTCCTGCCGGAAGACCCCGATGACGTGGCGCGCCTGAAGGCACTTCAGCGCGAGATCCACGCCATCTTCATCGCGCTGGTCAAAGGCAGCCGCGGTGCGCGGCTCAAGGGAACCGAGGACGTCCTGTTCACCGGCGAGTACTGGGCGGGCGAGAAGTCCGTGTCGCTGGGCCTTGCGGACAAGATCGGCGATATCCGCTCGACGCTGCGCGAGCGCTTTGGCGAGAAGGTGCTGACGCCCGTCATTGCGCCCGCAAGCGGGATGCTGGCCGGCCTGTTGGGCCGGAAGTCGCCGGGGGCGGGCTCGCTGGCCGCATTCGACGGTATCGGAGGATTGCCGGATGACCTGATTTCCGCGCTCGAAACCCGGGCGATTTGGGCCAAATTCGGGTTCTAGAAATCAACTGGAGGTCATCGAGCCGCGCCATTTAGTCCCAAAAGCGGAATTGCGGCGCAGGCCGGCTTGGGCGACAATGCACCTATTGGGGGCTGACACGTGAACGACAAGGATCGACCGATGCCGCCGCTGATCGCATTCGCGGGTGCCCTGGGTGGGCTCGCCGTGGTCCGATGGGCCTACAAGACTGCCGTCCGCATCAACAGGGAGCTGGAAGAGGCGCGCCTGGCACGCGTCGCCGAAGCCGCCCAGACGTCCGACATTCCGACGCTGCGCCGCGACCCCGTCACCGGCGCTTATCGGCCGGGTTAGAACAAACCCTTAGCGCCAATTGGGCGGTGCCATACCACCGGCACCGCCTTGATTCCCTGCTTCCGCGTCGATACGGTCCCGCGCTCTTCAACCCCCTTCGCGAGACCGATTCTGCCGATGGACGCACTTCCTGCCCATATGCGCCCGGAACGTTCGTTCCAGGGCTTCATCCTTGCCCTGCAACGGTTTTGGGCGGAGCAGGGCTGCGTGATCCTGCAGCCCTACGACATGGAAATGGGCGCCGGTACGTTCCATCCCGCGACGACCCTGCGTGCGCTCGGGCCGAAGCGCTGGAACGCGGCCTATGTGCAGCCGTCGCGACGGCCCAAGGACGGCCGCTACGGCGAAAATCCCAACCGGATGCAGCACTATTATCAGTTTCAGGTGATCATGAAGCCGTCGCCGCCGAACCTTCAGGACCTGTACCTGAAGTCGCTGGCCGCCATCGGCATCGATTCCAGCCTGCACGACATCCGTTTCGTCGAGGACGATTGGGAGAGTCCGACGCTCGGCGCGTGGGGGCTGGGCTGGGAGTGCTGGTGCGACGGCATGGAAGTCAGCCAGTTCACTTATTTCCAGCAGGTCGCGGGCGTCGAATGCGCGCCTGTGGCGGGCGAGCTCACCTACGGGCTGGAACGATTGGCGATGTATGTGCAGGGTGTCGATCGCGTCTACGATCTCAACTTCAACGGTCGCGACGGCGCCGACAAGGTCACCTATGGCGACGTCTTCCTGCAGGCCGAGCAGGAATATTCCCGGCACAATTTCGAATATGCCGACACCACGATGCTGTTCGAGCAATTCAAGATGGCCGAGGACGCCTGCAAAAAGTATCTCGCCGCTGGGTGGCGCGAGGGCGGCAACCAGAAAGAACATCTGATGGCGCTGCCGGCCTATGACCAGTGCATCAAGGCGAGCCACGTCTTCAACCTGCTCGACGCCCGCGGCGTGATCTCGGTGACGGAGCGGCAGAGTTACATCATGCGCGTGCGCGAACTGGCAAAAGCCTGCGGCGACGCCTGGGTTCACACCGAAGCGGGCAGGGCGGTCTGATGCCTGATCTTCTGTTAGAACTTTTCTCCGAAGAGATCCCCGCGCGCATGCAGGCGAAGGCGGCGGACGATTTGCGCCGCATGGTCACCGACAAGCTCGTCGCCGAGGGCCTTGTTTACGAAGGCGCAAAAGCGTTCGCGACGCCGCGGCGGCTGGCGCTCACCGTGCACGGCATTCCGGCGCGGCAGTCCGACCTGAAGGAAGAACGCCGCGGCCCGCGCGTCGGCGGCCCCGATGCGGCGATCCAGGGATTCTTGAAGGCCACAGGCCTTGTCCGGATCGAAGACGCCAAGATCCAGACCGACCCGAAGAAGGGCGACTTCTACATCGCGCTGATCGAAAAGCCGGGACGTGCCACGATCGACGTGCTCGCCGAGATCCTGCCTGTCATCATCAGAACCTTCCCCTGGCCGAAATCGATGCGCTGGGGCGAACGCTCGGCCAAGTCGGGTTCGCTCTCCTGGGTGCGGCCGCTGCATTCGATCATCGCGACCTTTGGTCCGGAGACCGAAGAGCCCGACGTGGTGAAGTTTTCCGTCGACGGCATCGAGGCCGGGCAGACCACGTTCGGCCACAGATTCATGGCGCCGGCTGCGATCTCCGTGCGCCGCTTCGAGGATTACGAAGCCAAGCTGAAGGCGGCCAAGGTCGTGCTGGACCCGCAGGCGCGCAAGGACATCATCCTCGCCGACGCCAAGCAGTTGGCGTTCGCGCAAGGTTTTGAACTCGTCGAGGACCAGGTGCTGCTGGACGAGGTCGCCGGCCTCGTGGAGTGGCCGGTTGCGCTGATGGGGTCGTTCGACGAGGAATTTTTGTCGATCCCGGGCGAAGTGATCCGCGCCACCATCCGCAACAACCAGAAATGCTTTGTCGTCAGCGATCCCAAGACGGGCAAGCTCACCAACAAGTTCATTCTCACCGCCAACATCGAAGCCGCCGACGGCGGCAAGACCATCATCGGTGGCAACGAACGCGTGATCCGCGCGCGGCTGTCGGACGCGAAATTCTTCTACGAAACCGACCTGAAGACGAAGCTCGAAGCCCGCTTGCCGAAGTTCGAGCAGATCGTGTTCCACGAAAAGCTAGGCACGCAGGCCGAACGGATCAAGCGGATCGAGCGGCTGGTGGCCGAGATCGCGCCGCTGGTCGGCGCCGATGTCGAAAAGGCCAAGCGCGCCGCGCATCTGGCGAAAGCTGATTTGCTCACCGAAGTCGTCGGCGAGTTCCCAGAGCTGCAAGGCTTGATGGGGAAGTACTATGCGCTGGCACAGGGCGAAGACGCCTCCGTCGCCGCCGCGAACGAGGAGCATTACAAGCCGCAAGGACCCGCCGATCGCGTGCCGAACGATCCGCTGAGCGTGTCGGTCGCGCTGGCTGACAAGATCGATACGCTCGTCGGATTCTGGGCGATCGATGAAAAGCCGACTGGAAGCAAAGATCCATATGCCCTGCGGCGAGCGGCGCTGGGCGTCATCAGGTTGATACTAGAGAACCAACTTAGGGTCCGAATAACAGATTTGGCTGCGAGTTCTTATCTTTGGCACCTCGCGCTGATCAACTCTCAGTGGCGATTGTTTTCATACGATGGCGCTGAAGATAGTTCGCAGCTCATTGCATGTGATTCTATACAAGATTGGTCAAAGTATTCTGAGAGACAGCTCTTTGTAATGTACGGACGAGCTAGAAGTCCTCATGAAGGTGATGATGAGATTGCATTTCCTGATCAACCTGGGGGGCCATTTCGTTGGCCTAAGATTAAATCTTTGCCAAGGGATATGCTCTCCTTCTTCGCCGACCGCTTGAAGGTCCAGCTCCGCGACCAGGGCGCGCGTCACGATCTCGTGGATGCCGTGTTCTCGCTCGGCGGCCAGGACGATCTGCTGTTAGTGGTCCGCCGCGTCGAAGCGCTCGGAAAGTTCCTTGACACCGACGATGGCAAGAACCTGCTTGCAGGGATCAAGCGCGCGAGTAACATCCTTGCGATCGAGGAGAAAAAGGACAAGCGCGCGTTTGACGGCGCCCCGGATGCCGGGCTTTACAATCTGCCTGAGGAAAAGGCGCTCGCCAACGCGATCGATCAAGTCAAGCGTGAGGCCGGTGCTGCAGTGCAGAAGGAAGACTTCGCCACCGCGATGAGCGCGATGGCCAAGCTGCGACCGGCAGTCGATGCGTTCTTCGACAAGGTCAAGGTCAATGACGATGAACCCAAGGTGCGCGAGAACCGACTAAAGCTTCTGAACGAGATCCGCGCGGCGACCCGCGCGGTTGCGGATTTTTCGAAGATCGAAGGCTAAATCATGGATCGTCAGACGCTCGCCGCTTACGACCTGGATGCGGCGGCGTTCGCGAAGGATTGGGTCGGTCAGCCGGCGCCCGTCGACCTGCAGGAAGTCGTCGAGCGGTTTTTCGTGCGTGGCGGCACTTCGGCCGATGTCGGCTGCGGCTGCGGCCGGGAGGTCGCCTGGCTCCACGCCAACGGTTTTTCGGCCGTGGGCTTCGATCCTTCCGAAGGCCTGCTCAACGAGGCGCGCCGGCGATATCCCTCGTTCAAGTTCGCGCATGCCGAATTGCCCGAACTGCGCGGCGTCGGGACGTTCGATAACGTCCTGTGCGAAACCGTGATCATGCATCTCGACCGCAAGCAGATTGCAGCATCGGTTCGCCGGCTGCTCGATATCGTCAAGCCCAGCGGCATTCTCTATCTGAGCTGGCGCGTCACCGAGGGCGCCGATCAGCGCGATGCGCAGGGCCGCCTTTACGCGGCGTTCGACGCCGCCGTGGTGCTGGCGGAACTGAAGGCGACGACGGTGTTGCTGGATGAAGAGACGGTCAGCGCCTCATCGGGAAAGAAGATTCACCGGCTCGTGGTGAAGAAGCCAGGCCTGGAAATCAGGGAATAAATTGTAGGGTGGGCAAAGCGAAGCGTGCCCACCACCTTCCCAACAAACACGCCGCTGGACTGGTGGGCACGTCGCTAACGCTCCTTTGCCCACCCTACGGCACCGCGTTCGCGATAAGCATCACACAAAGAAAACCCCGCCCGGAGGGGACGCCGGGCGGGGCTTCGTGTCCGGTCGTGTCTCGCGCACATCCGCTTGCGCGGCGCCCGGACTAATCGTTCAGGCTACTGAGGTCAATCGACCACCTGAACGATGCGACGCGAACGCGGTTCGACCAATATCGTCTGGCCGTTCACCACGGTGTAGCGATAGGGCGTCATGCCGAACGATTGCGGCACGTCGTAGTAGGTGACGCCGGCTTCCGGCAGCACCCCACCGACGGTTACGCGCTCGGAAATCGTGTAGTTCGGCACGCGTTCACGCACGATGTATTCACGGAAGGCCGGCCGCTGGTCGGCAGCGATGCCTTCGTGTTCACCGATGACGACCGTGCTGCCGCCGGCGGTGCCGGTGGTGATCGTGCTTTGCGCCTGAGCTGCGATCGGGGCAGCCATCGCGCCGGCGATCGCTGCAATGGCAAGTACTCTGTTCCGCATGGTCAACTCCTTCGCGAGAAGAGGCGCCAGCTTTCGCCAGCACACACAATGCGGGCCAATTCATCCCGTGCAGCATTGTTCCGGCAAAAACGCGGCCTCATACGCGGCATTTCTGGGGAATTGTTGAGGAGGCTGGAACCCATTGAAGTGGTGGGCGTCTTGCTATTCCGAAACCGCGCCAGCGGCTAAGTTGCCACCCTCGATTCGATTCCCCCTCATCAGCCGGAGATTTCAATGACCATCACCGCTGCGCACATTTCCCCGCTCGTCGCCCTGATCGCGGGCGTCTTGATTCTGATTATGCCGCGGTTCCTGAATTTCATCGTCGCCATCTACTTGATCGTGGTCGGTTTGGCCGGTCTCGGTGTGTTCAAGATGCTTCGGTTCTAAAGCTCCGCTTCTGATGCAACCAGAACCGGCGCTTTAGATTTCTGTTTTGACGCGTTTTCTTCACGCGAACCGGTATCCACTTCGCTCGAAAACGCTATACCGCGCGGGAAAGCAGGGTTCGCGGCTTGCGCGGAACCCTTCAAAGTGGTGTAAGGCGCGCAATCTTCTCACCTTTTTCGGATAGTTGGAATCCATGGCCAAAGCCGTCGCGAAGTCCAAGAAGGCCGCAGTGAAATCTGCAGCGAAATCAAAGCCATCGGCCCGGCCTAAGGCCGCTGCCGCGCCTGCCGCCCGCAAAGCGCTGAAGAAGGCCCCGGCCAAGCCGGTGGCCAAGGGCGCGGCCAAGAAGGCTGCGGTTCGCAAGCCGGCCGCCGAGGCGGTAAAATCCGGCAAGTGGGTCTATACGTTCGGGGACGGCAAGGCGGAGGGCAAAGCGGGCCTGCGCGACCTCTTGGGCGGCAAGGGCGCCAACCTCGCCGAAATGGCCAATCTTGGCCTGCCGGTACCCCCGGGCTTCACCATTCCGACCTCGGTCTGCACCTATTTCTACGCGCACGACAAATCCTATCCCGCCGCACTGAAGGCGCAGGTCGAGAAGGCGCTCGATCATGTCGGCAAGCTGACCGGCAAGGCGTTCGGCGATTCGAAGAATCCGCTTCTGGTGTCGGTCCGCTCCGGCGGCCGTGCCTCGATGCCGGGCATGATGGACACCGTGCTCAATCTCGGCCTGAACGACAAGACCGTCGAAGCGCTCGCCGATCTCTCCGGCGATCGCCGCTTTGCCTATGACAGCTATCGCCGCTTCATCACGATGTATTCGGACGTGGTGCTCGGCTTCGAGCATCATCACTTCGAGGACATCCTCGACACCTTCAAGGACGGCCAGGGCTATACGCTCGACACCGATCTCTCCGGCGACGACTGGGTCGAACTGGTCGGCAAGTACAAGGAAGCCGTGGCGCGCGAGACCGGCAAGGATTTTCCGCAGGATCCGCACGAGCAATTGTGGGGCGCGATCGGCGCGGTGTTCTCATCCTGGATGAATGCGCGTGCGGTCACCTACCGCCGCCTGCACGACATCCCGGAATCCTGGGGCACCGCCGTCAACGTGCAGGCCATGGTGTTCGGCAACATGGGCGAGACGTCCGCGACCGGCGTCGCGTTCACGCGCAATCCCTCCACCGGCGAGAGCAAGCTCTACGGCGAATTCCTGATCAACGCGCAGGGTGAGGACGTGGTGGCGGGCATTCGCACGCCGCAGGACATCACTGAGGAAGCGCGCCAGGAATCCGGCTCCGACAAGCCGTCGATGGAAAGCGCGATGCCGGAGGCGTTCAAGGAACTGACGCGGTTCTACACACTACTCGAAAAGCACTACCGCGACATGCAGGACATGGAGTTCACGGTCGAGCAGGGCAAATTGTGGATGCTGCAGACCCGCGGCGGCAAGCGCACGGCGAAGGCCGCGCTGCGCATCGCGGTCGAACTCGCCAATGAAGGCCTGATCTCGAAAAAGGACGCGGTGATGCGGATCGATCCGGCTTCGCTGGATCAACTGCTGCACCCGACCATCGATCCCGCGGCCAAGCGCGACGTGATCGCGACCGGCCTGCCGGCATCGCCCGGCGCTGCATCGGGCGAGATCGTGTTCTCGTCCGACGAAGCCGCCAAGCTGCAGGCCGACGGCCGCAACGTCATTCTGGTGCGGATCGAAACCAGCCCGGAAGACATTCACGGCATGCACGCCGCCGAAGGCATTCTCACCACCCGCGGCGGCATGACCTCGCACGCTGCCGTGGTGGCGCGCGGCATGGGCAAGCCCTGCGTCTCCGGCTGCGGCGCCATTCGCGTCGATTACGGCCGGGGCACGATGAGCATCGGCTCGCGCACCTTCAAGACCGGCGACGTCATCACCATCGACGGTTCGCTGGGCCAGGTGCTGGCCGGCCGGATGCCGATGATCGAACCGAAGCTGTCGGGCGAATTCGGCACGCTAATGGGCTGGGCCGACCAGGTCCGCAAGCTGGGCGTTCGCGTCAACGCCGACACGCCGGAGGATGCACGCACCGCCATCAAGTTTGGCGGCGAGGGCATCGGGCTGTGCCGCACCGAGCACATGTTCTTCGAGGAAACCCGCATCCGCACCGTGCGCGAGATGATCCTTTCCGAGGACGAACAGTCGCGCCGCGCGGCACTGTCGAAGCTGCTGCCGATGCAGCGCGCGGATTTCGTCGAGCTGTTCGAGATCATGAAGGGGCTGCCGGTCACGATCCGCCTGCTCGATCCGCCGCTGCACGAATTCCTGCCGCACACCCAGGCCGAGATCGAGGAAGTCGCGCGTGCGATGAACACCGATCCGCGCCGGCTCGCCGATCGCGCCCGCGATCTCGCCGAGTTCAACCCGATGCTGGGCTTCCGCGGCTGCCGCCTCGCCATCGCCTATCCTGAGATCGCCGAGATGCAGGCGCGCGCGATCTTCGAAGCTGCGGTCGAAGCCGAAAAGCGCACCAGCAATGCCGTCGGCCTCGAGGTGATGGTGCCGTTGATCGCGACCAAGGCCGAGTTCGATCTGATCAAGGCGCGGATCGACGCCACCGCGCAGTCGGTGATGAAGGAGACTGGCAAAAAGCTCGCCTATCAAGTTGGTACGATGATCGAGCTTCCGCGCGCGTGCCTGATGGCCGGCGATATCGCGCAGACCGCGGAGTTCTTCTCGTTCGGCACCAACGACCTGACCCAGACTACCTACGGCATCAGCCGCGACGACGCCGCGAGTTTCCTCGGCACCTATGTCAGCAAGGGGATCCTTGAAATCGATCCGTTCATCTCGGTCGATCGCGATGGCGTCGGTGAACTGGTGAAGATCGGCGTCACCCGCGGCCGCAAGGCCCGGCCCGGTCTCAAGGTCGGCATTTGCGGCGAGCATGGCGGCGATCCTGCTTCAGTGGCGTTCTGCCACGAAATCGGGCTCGACTATGTGTCGTGCTCGCCCTATCGCGTGCCGATCGCCCGCCTTGCCGCCGCGCAGGCCGCGCTCGGCAAGACGGTTGCGAGCCAGGCGTAGTTCTTCTTCAACAGTACAAGCATAAAGACGACGTCATGCCCGGGCTTGTCCCGGGCATCCACGTTTTTATGCCCGCGAGAGCGAAGACGTGGATGGCCGGGACAAGCCCGGCCATGACGATGGAGGCCGTCATTGCGAGGAGCGCAAGCGACGAAGCAATCCATCTATCCGTTGTGCCATGCGATGGATTGCTTCGCTCGCAATGACGGCGGAACTTCAGTCTCGCAGACTTCTTCGACATCTTGGCAGGCCGCGCCGCTATGCACGCAAAGATGCGAAAGAGGAAATTCGCGCATCAATTTCTTCATCATCTTCGTTGACGGGATGTTTACCACTTTTGTCGCCCGCCTGTTTACCAACACTTCTCATGCAATCCGCGAAAATCACGCGATGTCTTGCGTGTAGCACGCAGGTCACGCCGATTAACTCCCCGGCAACCTAAATTCGATACCAACAAAAAAGGTCGAATTGCACGGATGTACTGACGTTCGATCGTGTAAGCGTTGCGTGAGCGTACAATGTTTGTGTTGCGTAGCCAGCCGAAGGGCGCGCGGTTCGCGTCCTTCGGCCTCGGTCTCTGCGTCTTCGCTTTGATGCCGACCGAGATCGGATATCAGGATATCGCTTCGCTGCTGGCGCGCCAGCCCGGCGTCGCCGAGCGTTGGCAGAACCGGGTATTCTCCGCCGCAGGCACCATCCAGGTCGCAACGTTCTCTTTCGGCCGTCCGATCGGAACCTCCTCGCCGCAAACTGCGACCTACCGGCTGGCGAGCCTCGATAACCAAGGCATCGACATCACGGGATCCGTGACGCGCAATCCGCTCGTCGCTCCGCCACCGCGTTATCACGCCGCCGATTTTCCCAAGGTTGATCGCACGCTGAAGGGCGATCGTCTCGTCGTGACGCCGCCGCCTGCGGAAGCCGCAAGCCCGGCCGAGCGCGCGCCGGCGACCGAGGACCCCGCGACATCGAATACATCGGTCAAGGGCGCCAAGACCGCCGAGACGGCGCCGCCCGTCGAGCGCGCGCCGCTCGATCCCGAGTTGCAGGCCGCGTTGAGCGCGCCGCCGCTGGCGCAATACGACATGTCGCTGTCGCTCGAAACTAGACCTCAGGACGAACTCAAGACCGTTCCGGAAAAGCGCGAGGCCGCGCGCACGCCTGTGCCGCCGCGCGATGGTTTCTCCTTCAAGACCTCGAGCCTCTTCTTTGGTTCGTCGCTCGGCTCTCCCGAGAGCATCGAGCGCTGGCGGCCCGGCGAAGAGCCTGTCATCGTGATGCCGGGCGCGATCCCCGATCCCGACATGAAGGTGATGGCTTCGCTGCCGGTCGATGCCGACGGTCCGGTGCGGGCCGGCGAGATGGGCGAGAGCGTTGCGCCGAAGGGCGAGGTCAATTCCGACAACCAGCGCGCCACGACGCCAGCCGAACGTCTCGGCCTGTTCGACGAAAAGTCGCGCGCCAAGTCGGAGAAGTGCCTGGCCGAGGCGGTCTATTTCGAAGCCCGCGGCGAAGCGGTGCGGGGCCAGATCGCGGTGGCGCAGGTGGTGCTGAACCGCGCCTTCTCCGGCAAATATCCGGAAACCGTGTGCGGCGTGGTCTACCAGAACAAGCACCGTCATTTGGCCTGCCAGTTCACCTTCGCCTGCGACAACAACAAGGACGTCATTCGCGAACCCGACATGTGGGAGCGTGCGCAGAAAATCGCGAAAGCGATGCTTGACGGCCAGCTCTGGTTGCCGGAAGTCGACAAGTCGACGCACTACCATGCCTATTGGGTGCGGCCGTCCTGGACCAATGAAATGAAGAAGATGTACAAGACCGGCGTGCATACCTTCTACCGGCCGCGCGCCTGGGGCAACGGCAGTGACGCACCGAGCTGGGGAAGCCAGGCCGAAACCGCGGCGATCTCCGCCAAACTCGCCGAAGCCGCACAAAGCTCGGCCGAGCAGACCAGCGCGAAACGGTAGCTCTCGGCGTCGTCCCTGCGAATGCAGGGACCCATAACCACCGGCGGTGATTGTCGAAACGAAATCGAACGACGGGCACTTCCTTAAACTGCGCGGCCGCGGCGTATGGGTCCCTGCGTTCACAGGGACGACGTCGGCGCGGGGCGTCAGCCCGGCAAATTGCTCTGATTGCCCTCGCTAATTTTGCAGAGCTGCCCTGCAGCGGAAAATTTTTCTATGCGCCCCCTTGGGGTTTTCATGCAGCTGCATTAACTCACCGTAACGTTTCGCCTGGCGGTTCCGGGCGCCGATGGTCCAGGGGAAATAAATGGCAGTGACGACCGGCGACCTTCGTCCATCTTCCGGCCTTGGCGCCTGGCGGACGCCGCTCGTCATCATCATCTGCGGCTGCGCGATCGCACTGTTGAGCTTCGGGCCGCGCTCGACCCTCGGCTTTTTCGTCCAGCCGATGAGCCGGGAATTCACCTGGGGCCGCGATGTCTTCGGCCTCGCGCTGGCGCTGCAGAACCTGTTGTGGGGCCTGGGCCAGCCGATTGCGGGCGCCATCGCCGACCGGTTCGGCATCTTGCGCGTGATGATCGTCGGTGCGCTGCTCTATGCCGGCGGCCTGCTCTTGATGCGTTATTCCACGACGCCCTTGTCGCTCGATCTTGGCGCCGGCGTCCTGATCGGCTTCGGTCTTTCCGGCTGTTCGTTCAACCTCGTGTTGTCGGCGTTCAGCAAGCTGCTGCCGCCCGAGAAGCGTGGCATGGCGCTCGGCGCCGGCACCGCGGCCGGCTCGTTCGGGCAATTTTTGTTCGCACCGTTCGGCGTCGCGATGATCGACAATTTCGGCTGGGAGGCGGCGCTGACGGTGTTCGCGTTGCTGATGCTGCTGATCGTCCCGCTGTCGCTCGCGATCGCGACGCCGCCTGCGGCGTCGTCGAACGTTCCTGTCGCCGACCAGCAATCATTCAAGACCGCGCTGGCGGAGGCGTTCGGCCATCGCTCCTATGTTCTATTGGTGCTCGGCTTCTTCACCTGCGGCTTCCAGCTTGCGTTCATCACCGTGCATCTGCCGGCCTATCTGGCCGATCGTGGGGTCTCGGCGCAGACCGGCGGCTGGGTGGTCGCGGCCATCGGTCTGTTCAACATCATCGGCTCGCTGAGCGTCGGCTGGCTGCAGAACAAATATCCCAAGCGTTATATCCTCTCGATCATCTATTTTGGCCGCGCGCTTTCGATCATGGCGTTCATCTCGTTTCCGATCACCACATTCTCGGCGATCGTATTCGGCGCCGCTACCGGCCTGACCTGGCTCTCGACGGTGCCGCCGACCTCCGCGCTGGTGGCGCTGATGTTCGGCACCCGCTGGTTCGCCACGCTGTACGGCTTCGCCTTCGTCAGCCATCAGGTCGGCGGCTTCCTCGGTGTCTGGCTCGGTGGCGTGGTGTTCGAGCAGTTCGGTTCCTACACGCCGATCTGGTGGCTCTCGATCGTGTTCGGCGTGCTGTCGGCGCTGATCAACCTGCCGATCGTCGAACAGCCGGTCGCGCGGCCGGTTGCACAACCCGCCTGATGCGGTAAACACTCCCGACAAAGAAAAGTCCGGGGAGTTCGCCATGGGAACGTTCAAGGCCATCAGGATCGACAAGGCGGAGAAGGGCACCACCGTCGCGCTGACGCAGTTCGACGAAGCCGAATTGATGGAAGGCGACGTCACGGTTGCGGTCGAGTGGTCGACGCTGAACTACAAGGATGGCCTGGCCGTCACCGGCAAGGCCCCTGTGGTGCGGCGCTTTCCGATGATCGCCGGCATCGATTTCGCAGGCACCGTCGAACAATCCTCACACCCGGCGTGGAAGGCCGGCGACAAGGTCGTCTGCAACGGCTGGGGCATGGGTGAGACCCATCTCGGCGCCTATGCCGAAAAGGCCCGCGTCAAGGGTGACTGGCTGGTAAGGCTCCCGGAAAACATCTCGACGCGCGAGGCGATGGCGATCGGCACCGCCGGCTATACCGCGATGCTGTCGGTGCTGGCGCTGGAGAAGCATGGCCTGACGCCTGCGAGCGGCCCTGTCGTGGTGACCGGCGCCGCCGGCGGCGTCGGTTCGGTCGCCACCGCCGTGCTCTCCAAGCTCGGCTATCACGTCATCGCATCCACCGGGCGGCTGTCGGAAGCCGACTACCTCAAGGGCATCGGCGCAGCCGAGGTGATCGACCGTGCCGAACTGGCAGGGCCCGCCAAGCCGCTGGCGAAGGAGCGCTGGGCGGGCGGCGTCGACAGCGTAGGATCGACCACGCTCGCCAACCTGCTCTCGATGACCAAATATGGCGGCGCCATCGCCGCTTGCGGGCTTGCCGCCGGCATGGACCTGCCGTCTTCGGTCGCGCCTTTCATTTTACGCGGGGTGTGCCTTCTCGGCATCGATTCCGTGATGTGTCCGTTGCCCCAGCGCAAGCTTGCCTGGAACCGCCTTGCCAGCGATTTGGATAAGGGTAAACTGGCTGAAATTACTCGGGAAATCACCCTCGACCAAGTCATTGGAACCGGTGCGCAAATCCTCGCCGGCCAGGTCCGCGGTCGAATCGTGGTAAAAATTCTCTAACGGCGTTCAGACTTTACCAACCAACCTGCTCCAATGTTGCCACGGTTGGTATGGTAAGCACGGGGTAAAGGCGGGCGCCCGCGCTATTGTTAAGTTGGAGTAGCTGCATGCTTGCGCGTTTGGTTCTGGGGGCCGTCACGGCCAGTGCGATGATTGTTCCTGCGCTGGCCGGGAGCATGAATGCCGACGAGGCGCGCAGGTTTGTGAGCGGCAAGGTTTTCGCCTTTACCTGTTTCGACGGCACCCGCGGCGCTGGCCGCATCCTCGACGATCTCGGTGCTGCCGGCTCGGTCCAATTCGCGGGCTCGGGCCCGATCCGCCATGTACGCCTGCCCGGCAACACGCTGCAGATTCGCGGCCAGGCCGTCTGCGCTTCGATCAAGGGTCTTCCGTTCGAGCCGTGCTTCAATCTCGACAAGCGCGACGATCGCTCGTTCCGCGGCTCCGTCTCGGGTATGGGCTTCGCCTATTGCGATTTCCGCCATCAGGGAGCCTCGCAGATGCTGATGGCGCGCTCCGTGGCGCGACCGCGCTCGCTGCATCGTCGGGAAGAGCCGTCGCGCGGGGCGGCTGATGCACGTGCCGAGGTAACGGCGCGGGTCGAAACGCCGGCCGTCGAGAGCGCCAAGCTCGAGCCGGTGAAATCCGAGCCGAAGGCCGAAGCGGCCAAGTCTGAGCCGGCCAAGGCCGAGGGCGCCCCAGAGCTGCGCCGCTCGACCGATTGATCGCGGAAACCGCGTTCGGGACCGCAACAAGCTGCCTCGGGATGGGCGCGCAACCGGTCCGAGAGCCGGCGCGCCGCCGATGGGTCAGCCGCTATCCTGCCTTGTTGGCGAACGGGAACCCGTAGTCATACGGGCTGGCGGATTCATGTCCTGGTAGCGAATCTCATCCCAACTGGTGACGGGCAGAGAAGGCCGGGAGGCGGCCCAACCCATGAGATCAATCATGCCGCTGTATTTTTTTCGGATCAGCCACGGCCGCTACGCGGGCGCATCCGATCAGGGGTCCGAATTCGAAAGCCGCGAGGCGGCGTGGACCGAGATGACGAACGTCTGCGGTAATCTCCTCGGCAGCCTTTCGCGCAGCCTGAAACAGAACGCCGAATGGCAGATGGAGCTTCTGGACGAAGCCAAGAAGCCGGTTTTCCGGATTCGTCTCGTTGCCGAATCCGTTGGTTAGCGCTCGATCCAGCGTACGCCCCCGAACCGGGTAATTTTACGGAGCGGCGAGTTAACCATCGCTTGGAACCTGATGCGTACGGTTGCCGAATATTCCCGGCGCATCGAGATTTGACGGCAGTTCCTCATAATTCAGCGGCGCCTGTCTCCAACGCTTGAGAGAGCCAGCCATGTCCGCACTTTCCATTCGCGCCAAGGTCATCGCCGTGATCGCATTCATGCTGATCGCAATGTCCGGCATGGGCCTGCTGGCGATCCGCAGCATGCAGGTGATCAACGCACATACGGTGGAAATCGCCTCGAGCTGGCTTCCGAGTGTCCGGGTGCTCGGTGAACTGCGCGCGGACATCAATCTGTTCCGCGTTGCGCTACGCGCCCATGTCATGGCGGAAACGCTGGAGGCGAAGGCCGCCAACGACAAGCGACTGGCCGGCATCCTCGAAAGGATCGCGAAGGATCGCAGGGCTTACGAGCCGTTGATTTCCACTCCCGAAGAGCGCTCGATCTACGAGAACTGGGCGCGCGCCTGGGACAAGTATATCACTGGCGTCCAGGAGGTGATCGAGCTGTCGCGCCAGAGTATCGGGCGTATTCCCCATGAGGCGAGCGAGGCCATCTCGAAGAAGGTTGCAGTCATCGCCGCCGAATCCGATGCGTTCCTGGAAAAATCCATCAACCTCAACAATGCGGGCGCAGACACTGCGACACGGCAGGCCGCGGAGGGATATAATTTCTCGTTCTGGATCGTCCTGGGCGTTGTCGCTGCCGTCATCATCTGCGGTATCGGCGTGGGACTCTATCTGGTCCGCGACCTCTCGACCGGGATTGCCTCCATCGTGAAGCCGATGCAGGCGCTGGGAAGCGGAGATCTTTCCGCCGAAGTGAAGCGCCGCGGTGAGAACACCGAAATCGGCGCCATGGCGGACGCCTTGCAGGTATTCAAGGATGCGCTGATCGCCAAGAAGGCCGCCGATGAAGCCGCCGCCCGCGATGCCGAAGCCAAGATCGAGCGCGGCCGCCGTGTCGACGGCATCACCCGCAACTTCGAGGCCATGATTGGCGAGATCGTCGAAACCGTATCGTCGGCCTCGACCGAACTGGAGGCGTCTGCAGGCACGCTGAGTTCGACCGCTGAGCGCGCGCAGGAACTCGCCACCACCGTCTCGGCAGCCTCGGAGGAAGCCTCCACCAATGTGCAGTCGGTCGCATCCGCCACCGAGGAAATGGCGTCCTCGGTCAACGAGATCAGCCGGCAGGTGCAGGAATCCGCGCGGATGGCCAGCGAAGCCGTGGATCAGGCTTCAAGGACCAACGATCGGGTCGGCGAATTGTCGAAAGCCGCCGCCCGCATCGGCGACGTGATCGAGCTCATCAACAACATCGCGGGCCAGACCAATTTGCTTGCGCTCAACGCCACCATCGAGGCGGCGCGCGCCGGTGAAGCCGGCCGTGGCTTCGCGGTCGTTGCGTCCGAAGTGAAGGCGCTGGCCGAACAGACCGCCAAGGCCACCGGCGAGATCGGGCAACAGATCACCGGCATCCAGGCTGCGACCCAGGATTCGGTCGGCGCCATCCAGGAGATTTCGGGCACCATCGGAAAGCTTTCCGAAATTTCCTCCGCGATCGCGGCCGCCGTGGAAGAGCAGGGCGCGGCGACGCAGGAAATCTCCCGCAACGTGCAGCAGGCGGCGATGGGAACACAGATGGTCTCTGCCAACATCACCGACGTGCAGCGCGGCGCGACCGAGACGGAGACCGCCTCGTCACACGTTCTCTCCGCGGCGCAGTCGCTGTCAGGAGACAGCAACCGTCTCAAGCTCGAGGTCGCTAAATTCCTCGATTCGGTACGCGCTGCCTGATCAGCTCCCTGTCGGCATTGCCGGGGCGACCGGCGCCGTCGCTTGCCTGCGGAACAGGATCCGCTGGTACAGCCAGCCGATCGCCACCAGCACCAGCCCGAGGCACATGAACGATAGCGCGCGATAGACGCCCGTCAGTGTCGACATGTCGATCAGGAAGGCTTTCAGGATTGTCAGCGCGATGACGACCGCTGACGCCAGCCGCGCGCGCTGCGAATTGAAGAGAATGCCGATCCCGAGCAGGACGACGCCGAACGCGAGGTAGGCGATCGAGTAAGTGTATTGCTCGGCGCCGGTGGTCGGGCCGACCGACATGACCGGGCCGTGATAAATTCTTCTGATTTCAAACGTCACATAGGCAAGCGCGAGAATGAGCGCACCCGCCGCGATCGTGTTGGCGTAGCTGACTGGGCGCTGGCCTGCGACAGCATATGACAACAGCAGTGCGAGAACTGCGGGCAGGGCGTAGCCGAGCAGCAGCAGGTTGATGACTGCGCCGCCGACGTCGATGTACCAGAGAATTGGGTTCTCCAGCATCAGCAGCCCGAACACCGCCGCGAGACCGGCGAAGGCCGTGAGCAGGGTCGCGCCGGCATTGTGAATGACGCTGCCGGTGCGGATGCGCAGGCGCTCCAGCCCGATCGCCATCGCGAGTGCAACGCAGACCTGCAGCGCAACCTCGGTAAGGCCGGCGCTCTGCCGGTATACGTCGCCATTGTTGACGGCATGGCGGATTTCCATGAACGCCAGCAGCACCGTGAACAGGATCGCCGCCGATTCCACGGTTCGCAGCGGCGCATCATCCCCGCCACGGCGCAGCAAGATGCTGCCGGCCCAGAACGATGCCGCCGGAATGCCGTAGCCCCACAACAGCCAGTTGAAGATCGGGGTGGTGCCGACGGCACTGCCCACGATGCGCGGCTCGTAGCCGATGCGCAGCACGACAATGCCGGCGAGAATGGCGGCGAGCGTGCGGAGGAACGGGATCGGCCGCTGCGTCGAAATCCAGGCAGTACCTGCCGACATCAGCGCGAGCGCGATCGTCAGCCAGCCTTTTTCCAGCGCAAAGGTCAGCGCCAGCGCCAGCGCTGCCAGCGTGCCGGTCGCAAACAGCGCGATCGAGGCCTGTAGTCCCGGTCGGTCATCGCGTTTGCTGAGGATCTCGGTCGCGGCGGCATAGGCCGCAGCCAGCACGACCGCGAGAATCGCAAACGGGATCGAGCGGTCGAGATGCGCGATGCGGGCATAGAGCGCGACCAGCAGCGCCAGCGGCGTGAAGACGGCCGAGGCCGACCAGATCACCGGTATGACCGGCCCCGCGAAGCGGCCCTGAGCGAGGAATCCCGCCACGCCAAAGCCTGCAGCGAAGATCGCGGCCGATATCAGGTGCAGCGACACCGATCCGTCGGTGGCGTTCGGCCCGATGTCTGACAACGGGCCGCCGGGCAGCACCAGCATGTCGGGATTGGCGCGAACGGCCCATTCGGCGAATACGACAAAGACCAATGCAGCGGCGGCCCCGACCGCACCGGCGGCGGCATCGCTGCGCCAGGCGACCAGGAGACTGCCGGCCACCAGCAGGCCAAACACAATCATCGCGGTGTCGGCATGAAAACCGTTCAGCACGATCAAGGTTGCGCCGAACAGATAGGCGGCGAGCGAGCCGGATGAGATCGGCTCGACCTGCCCCTCGTCGGCGGGCGGGCCGAACATGAATCCGCACACCACGAGCAATGCGGCGAGAATGAAGCCGGCGAGCACGTGGAACGCATGCGGACCGACCATCGACGGACCGCATTGCAGGCAAGGGAACGTCCAGAGCAGCGCGAACGCGATCGTGGTGACCGCGAGCCAGCGCCACAGCCTCACGCGCGCAAGGCCGAAAGCGGCTGCGGTGACGATCGCGAGATAGATGTAGAGCGCCCAGAAGTCCGGCTTGCCGGATGAAACCAGGACTGGCGTGACAAAGGCGCCGACAACGCCGAGACCGGCGAGCGCCGGCCCATGCAGCAGCGCCGCGGCCAGCGTGCCCAGCGCCACCAGTCCCAGCAGGATGAACGCGGTGGCCGGCACCAGGAAGCCGTACAGCGCATAGGCCGCATACACCGTCGCGAACGCCACTGCCGTTCCGGCGGCCGTCAGGATAGCCGGGATATTGGCGATCGGCAGCGCTGCGATGGAAGACACGCTCTCCTTGCGGCGGGTCCATTCGCCGGCCAGCAGCAGGGCCAGCGCGAACAGGCCGCCCAGCATCGTGCGGACCTCTGGCCCCAGCAGGCCGGCCTCGATCGAATAGCGCACCATGAAGAATCCGCCGAGCGCCAGCGTCAGCCCGCCGATCCACACCACCCAGCGCGTGCCGACGGTTTCCTCGAAGCCGCGGTCGGGCTGAGGCAGCGGCGGCGGTGGTGGCGGCGGCGCGCCGGCAGCTTGCTCTGCAGCCTCAGGCGTTGCGGCAGGCGCAATGGATTCCGTATCCGGAATGATTGGCGGCGGCTCCGGTGCGACCCCGGATGAAGCCGACGGTCGACTCTGCTCGAACTCCTGCAACGGTGGTAGCGGCGGAGGCACGGCGGTGGTAGCGGCGGCCGCCGCCAGTTTCTCCATCAAATCCAGCCGCTCGCGCAGCTCGGCAACCTGGTTAATGGCCTTTCGCGCGAAGATCAGGGCGACGATCGCGATCGCGATCGGCGCGAAGAAAACGAAGGGTTCGTCGAACATGGAGCCTCCAGGCGGACGCGTCAGACCGTTAACCGGCCACGTCGGCAGCCCGGTTGCAATCCTGTGTGCGCCTTTGTCCGCTAAAAGTTCAAATCAAGCCCGTGAGGCAATGTCGCACGCTTCGCAGCAAAGGATATGGCATTTTCGTGCCATATCCCTCAGGAGCGCACAGGTTCTATTCCAGATCGAGCTGGAATGGCCGGCCTTCGACCGTCATGCTGCCGAGGCCCATTTCGTCCAGCGCGCGCAGCATCCGGCCCTCGCGCCCCAGCGCCTTGTCGGCGAGGCTGACGATCAGCCGGTTGGGAGAGGCGATCGGCGAGCGGGCGCGAATTTGCCGGGCGATCTCGATCTCGTTGCGGTGCGGATTGAGCATGCAGGCGGCGGCAAAGGCGCTCGCGGTCGAGCGGCTGATGCCGGCATAGCAATGCACCACCATCGGCGCGCTGCGATCCCAGCCACGGACGAAATTCAGCACCCTTTCGATATGAAGATCCGACGGTGCCACAAAGCCATCCATCTGCTCGGTGATGTCGTCCATCGAAACCCGCAGATGGTTGGCCTCCAGCACCGAAGCCGGCCGCAGCACCTGATCGACATTGGCCATCACGGTGAGAATGTGGCTGGCGCCGGTGGCTCTTACGGTCTCGGGAAGGGCGGCAAGCGAACAGATGTGAAGCATGGCGATCCTGCGAAGCGTTCCCTGGAAGGTCCTGTTTTGTCGCAATTATAGGCCCGCGAGTGGGGCGGTGAAAGCGGGTTTGCGCCGGCCGTTCAACCGAGCAGCAGCTTGAATCGCGCCAAAAACTGCTTCTCGGCCCGGGCTGCGGTCCACGGTGTCAGATAATCGCGCACTGTGGCCTCGGTTAGGCCGGGGTCCCTGCCGAACAGGCGTTTCGCCTCGGCCTGTGAAAATCCTGCCAGATGGGTGGCTTCGAGATAGGCCGCGCCGCGATCGGCCGCCTTGATGGTCTTGGTGATTTCGTCCGCCAGAACCGGCGGCAAACCAAAGCGAATATGGATTGCCGCGAGCAGGCGCTTCTCCACCACCTTGTAGTCGCCGCCCAGCACCGCCTTGAACGGCGAGATCATGTCGCCGATGACATATTCCGGCGCGTCGTGCAGCAGCGCTGCAATCCGGAAGCGCACGTCGACGCGCGGCATCTGCTCGCGCATGACGGTTTCCACCAAGAGCGTGTGCTGCGCCACCGAGAAGATGTGCGCACCGCTGGTCTGCCCGTTCCAGCGCGCGACGCGCGCCAGGCCATGAGCAATGTCGGCGATCTCGATATCGAGCGGAGAGGGGTCGAGCAGGTCGAGCCGCCGCCCCGACAGCATCCGCTGCCAGGCGCGGTCGGCGACATGGTACGATTTTGGCGTCGTCATTTGGCTTTGAGGCGGGGCTTGCGAAGTTTGCCGCTGCAGTTCTCGTGGCAGAAGCAGGTGACCAGGTGGTCGTTGACCATGCCGGTCGCCTGCATGAAAGCGTAGACGATGGTCGGGCCGACGAATTTGAAGCCGCGTGCGCCGAGCTCCTTTGAAATCTTGACCGAGACCGGCGTCGAGGCCGGTACGCTGGCGGTGGTCTTGAACTGGTTCACGACAGGCTTGCCGTCGACGAAGTCCCACAGGAAATTGGAGAAGCCGGCGCCTTCCTCCATGATCGTCAGATAGGCCTTGGCGCTGTTGACGGCGCCTTCGATCTTGGCGCGGTTGCGCACGATGCCGGCATCGTTCATCAGAGCGTGGATCTTCTTGTCGCTGTAGCGCGCGATCTTTTCCGGCTGGAAATCGTCGAACGCTTTGCGGAAGTTTTCGCGCTTGCGCAAAATCGTGATCCACGACAGTCCGGCCTGGAAGCCGTCGAGGATCAGCTTTTCATAGAGCGCCCGGTCGTCGTACTCAGGCACGCCCCATTCGGTGTCGTGATAGGCCATGTAGAACGGATCTTCGCCGGGCCATGGGCACCGTGTTTTGCCGTCGGCGTGCAGGCGCGCAGATTTGCTCATGCGACGGTCTGTTTCGGTGGGGTGCGAACGTCGTTCGGGTCGGTCAGCCGGATCGCAAGGCCGCCGGCCGTCAACGCAAGCCCCGCATCGAGCGCGTCCGCAACGCGGTCGATCCGAACCAGCGCGAGGCCGTGGCCGCCGGCGGTCGATCCCATGGTGCCGACCTGCTTGTCGCCGCCGAGAACGGCGACGCCGGTCTCCGGCGAAAAGTCCTCGAGCGTGATGCGCACGATCCGCGTGCGCGCGGTGCCGCGGTGCTGCATCCGCGACACCACTTCCTGGCCGACATAGCAGCCCTTGTCGAAATCGACGCCGTGCAGGCGGTCCATGTTGGTCTCGTGCGGAAACGCGTCGCTGTACATGAAATCGAGTCCGCCGCGCGGGACGCCCGAGGCGATGCGATGGGCCTCATAGGCGTCGCTGTCCACGAGATCGGCGCCAATCAGATCGGCCACCTTCTGCTTGAGATCTTCGGGCACGAGAATGCGCCAGCCCAGCGCCTCGAGCCGCGGATCGGCAAAAGCCAGATCGGGTTTCACGGCCGGCTCGCCGTCCCATACCGCCAGCACGCCCAAGCTGTCGGAGATGTTCTCGACCGCGACCTTGGCGCGCAGCTTGTAGAAGCCGAGCTTGTCGGCGAGGTTCTGTGCCAGCGCGCGGGGCGCATCGATCAGGAAGGCTCCGCCATGGCCGGCCGGGGCTTCGGTGATCAGGAAGTCGAACGTGATCTTGCCCTGCGGCGTCAAGAGCGCGCCGAACCGGCCAAGGCCGGGCTGCAGCAGCGTGACATCTGTGGTGACGAGGCCATTGAGGAAGTCGCGGGCATCCTCGCCGCTGACCTTGACCACGCCCCGGTCCGGAAGAAACGCTGCTTTCATAAGCTAAATCAGCCTCTTTTGACGTGCTTTTTGAAGTTCCTGGGGAAACGCAGGTGGCGGATATCCCATCCGAAGTTAAGGCGCTAAGGTGCCGCCAACAAGGCCCGCGCGATAGCCTTAAAGCGGGCGTCCAGGGACCTTTGAAGCTCCGATGAATCAACGATTTGACACCATTCTAAAATCCGGCACCGTGGTCAATCAGGACGGTGAGGGCATCCGCGACATCGGCATTTCCAATGGCCGGATCGCCGCGATCGATGGGCTGGGACAGGCCTCTGCCGGCGAGACGATCGACTGCAAGGGCCTGCACATCCTGCCCGGCGTGATGGACACGCAGGTCCATTTCCGCGAGCCTGGCCAGACGCATAAGGAGGATCTTGAAACTGGATCGCGCAGTGCCGTGATGGGTGGGGTGACGGCGGTATTCGAAATGCCGAACACCGATCCTCTGACCGTCACGGAAGCCAACTTCACCGACAAGGTGAAGCGCGGCCGTCACCGCATGCATTGCGACTTCGCTTTCTTCATCGGGGGCACCCGCGAGAATGTTCAGGATTTACCTGAACTCGAACGCGCGCCGGGCTGCGCCGGCGTCAAAGTGTTCATCGGCTCCTCCACCGGCGCGCTGCTGGTCGAGGATGATGAAAGCCTGCGACGAATTTTTCAGGTGATCCGCCGCCGCGCCGCGTTCCACGCCGAGGACGAATATCGCCTCAACGAGCGCAAGCCGCTGCGTATCGAGGGCGACCCGCGCTCCCATCCGGTATGGCGCGACGAGACCGCGGCGCTGATGGCGACCCAGCGGCTGGTCGGTCTCGCGCGCGAAACGGGAAAACGCATCCATGTGCTGCACATCTCGACCAAGCAGGAGATCGAGTATCTGCGCGATCATAAGGACGTCGCATCCTGTGAGGCGACGCCGCATCACCTCACCATGGCCGCGCCCGAATGCTACGAGCGGCTCGGCACCCGCGCGCAGATGAACCCGCCGGTGCGCTCGGCCGATCACCGTGAAGGCATCTGGCGCGGCATCGAGCAGGGCATCATCGACGTGCTCGGCTCCGACCATGCGCCGCATACGCTGGAGGAAAAGGCCAAGACTTATCCGGCTTCACCCTCGGGCATGACCGGGGTGCAGACGTTGGTGCCGCTGATGCTCGATCACGTCAACGCCGGGCGGCTGTCGCTGGCGCGCTTCGTTGATCTCACCAGCGCCGGCCCCGCACGCCTCTTCAACATCGCCTGCAAGGGCCGAATCGCCGCGGGCTATGACGCCGACTTCACCATCGTCGATCTGAAGCGCACGGAGACGATCACCAACAAATGGGTGGCTTCGCGCGCCGGCTGGACACCCTATGACGGCGTGCGTGTCACCGGCTGGCCGGTTGGCACATTCGTGCGCGGCAAGCGCGTGATGTGGCAGGGTGAGGTGACGACGCCGTCGACAGGCGAGCCGGTGCAGTTTCTGGAGACGTTGAAGGCGTAGGGCAGAGTGTTGCTCCAAAAAACAACTGTCGTCGCCCGGCTTGACCGGGCGATCCAGTATTCCAGAGACGTTTGTATTCTATTGAGAAGCCGCGGCGTACTGGGCCTTCGCGGGTGACGACATTGGAACTGCAACTACTGCTTCGCAAGCTTCAGCGAAAACTCGCCATTGCGGACGCGGGCAGGAACGCCCTCCACGAACTTTGCCACCGCATCCTCGCCGTAGGTCGAGACCAGTTCGGCCAGCGCCGTGAACAGGCTTGCCTGTGCAAGGCAGTCGCCATCGACACCCTCGTGCCGCGCTTCCGCCCAGGCTTCGTTCAGGTAGCTCAGGGCAGTCTGCTTCTGCTCGAGGTCGGGAAGCGGGTCGCGGGCGATCGAGAAGGAGGCTGGGCGGCTCATGAAGCTCAACGAAATCTGCGCGCGAACCAGGGCGGAACGCATCCTAACGCGACAAGCAGTAGCACGCGCGGCGGGCGCGCCTAGGCCACATCTTTAGGAAAGGTTAACGGCGCTGCTCGAATTTCAGGCGGCGACAAAAGTTCCCGCGCGTTTCACGGAATGCAGCCGAGGATCGCGCCCGGAGTCGCGCAAACATGCTGCGCGCCGGCCTCCAGCAATTCGTCCCGGCTGCCGTAGCCGTACAACACGCCGATGCCCTTCATGCCGTTGTTTTTCGCACCGACCATGTCGTGGCTGCGGTCGCCGATCATCAGGGTTTTGGCCGGATCGACGGAGGCTTGCTTCAGCGCGTATTCCAGCAGATCCGACTTTTCCACGCGGGTGCCGTCGAGCTCGGCACCGAACACGCGCTCGAAATGATGGCGCAGGCCGAAATGGTCGATAATGCGGTCGGCGAATACGTGCGCCTTGCTTGTGGCGACGAACAGCCGGTGGCCCGATGCGCATAGCGACGTCAGCACCTCGCTGATGCCGTCGTAAACGCGGTTCTCATAGAGGCCGACGTCGGAAAATCGCTCACGGTAGAGCGCCACCGCGCGATCGGCTGGGTGATCGCCGAGCAATCTCACAAAGCTCGTGCGCAGTGGCGGACCGATGCACCAGGTCAGTTCGTCCTCGGTCGGGATCGTGGGATGATCGAGCCCTTGCAGCGCGTACTGGATCGAACGGGTGATGCCCGGCTTGGGGTCGGTCAGCGTTCCGTCAAGGTCGAAGAAAATCGCGTCCATGGTTGCCTAGTTCGCGTAGCGCGCGGTCAGATCGCGCGAGATCTTTGAGCCTTCCTCGATATACCTGCGGATCGCGACGGTGGCTGCGGGCGTGCAGGTCCGGTAGGTCTGCTGGAAGCCATTATAGCCGCGGTTGAAGCCCGCGATCATGCGGGCGCGGCGGTCGCCGGAGGGGGTTTCGGCGTCGATCAGCGCCTGCATTTCGTTGCGCCATTTCGCCCCTTCATTGGAGCCGCAAATGCCCCGGAGATAGTGCAGGGTGCCGAGAATCTCGGCCAGCCGCTGCAGGTCGCCGTCAAACGGCGCGGCGGCATCCTGGGCCCGTGCGGGGGCCAGATGGCAGGCCGAAATGAGGATGAGGGCGGCGAGGGCGTGCTTGAGCATTTGAGGGCCGATATGCCCCCTCAATACGCCGGAGGCAAGGTGTGAGGCCCCTGGAATGGCCGCCTAGACCAGCTTCCGGGCGGCCTCGATCACCTCCAGGAGGCCGCCGGTCACCTTGAGATCGCCGAGCCCATCCGGCGCCAGCCATTTGAAATCGTCGTGCTCGTCATTCAGGACCGGCTCCCGGGCCGTCCAGCGCGCCGCGAACGACATGATCAAATAGTGCCCGCCGGCGCCGGCCCCGGGCAGCACCTCGCGCCAGCCGGCCAGGCCCAGAATCTCGATTCTTAAGCCCGTTTCCTCGTCCACCTCGCGATGAAGCGCGGTGTGCAGGGATTCGCCGAATTCGACCCGGCCGCCGGGGAACGAGTAAAAGCCCTTGCCTGGCGAGCGGGCGCGGCGGACCAGCAGGACCTTGCCATCACGGAAGATCGCGCCGCTGACGGCGAGCTGGGGGCGGGTCGGCTGGACAGGGGAAGCCAAGGGGAAATCCGGTACGCAGGGGAACTTGCTGTGATCATGCCCGATCGGTTCGCGCAGGTCTAATGCGGCTGATAGCAGCGAAGCGCGGGGCGGCTAGTTCGACATGACCGCTTCGACGTCGTTCTCGGCGTTGCCGTTGATGACGCCGCCGGCCAACGCCACCAGCGGCTTGACCCAGGCGGTGGCCTGCTCGGCCAGCGTCGAGCGGGTCTTGTCCTGCTGGGCCTCGCGCATCGCCTGGCCCACCGCGGTCAGGATCGAGGTCATGGTAGCGGTGAGATTATCGAAATTGGCACGGACCTTGGGGTCGGCGCATTCATAGGCCTCGATCGCGAGGTCGCGGGCCTTGAAGTTGGAGGCCCAGAAATGCTCGGCGTAGGACAGCGGGGTCCAGGTGAGGAAATCCTCCGCGCATTCCGGCATGTCCGGGACCATTTCGAGCAACATGATGGCTTCGTTGAAATGATTCAGGTAGTCGGTGGCGAGCCCGGTGCGGGGATTGATGTTGGCCGCGCGCAACTGCTCCGCGCGCGCCTCGTCTATACGAGCCATCGTCGGTGGCGGCATCAAGCGATCGGATTGCACTTCTGTGGTGGCCGTGGAGATCATCTGTTCCACTGTTAACATCTGGGGTTAACACACGTTAAACAGAGGCTTATCTTGGTCAGATAATGTGCGGACGTTTCGTCATTACATCGCCGCCTGAGGCACTCCGGCAGATCTTCGGCTATTTTGAACAGCCCAATTTCCCGCCGCGGTATAATATCGCGCCTACTCAGCCAGTTCCGGTTGTCATCCTGGAAAATGGCGGCCGCCACTTCCACCTGATGCGCTGGGGGCTGGTGCCGGCCTGGGTGAAGGATCCCCGTAAATTTACGCTGCTGATCAATGCGCGCTCCGAGACCGTTCTCGATAAGCCTGCGTTCAAAAATGCCATCAAGCGGCGGCGGTGTCTGATTCCGGCCGACGGCTATTACGAATGGCAGGACGCGAGCGGCCGCAAGCGGCCGTTCTTCATCCATCGCCGCGACGGCGCGCCGATAGGCTTTGCCGCGCTTGCGGAAACCTGGATGGGGCCGAACGGCGAGGAGACCGACAGCGTCGCCATCGTCACCGCGCCGGCCAGCCGCGACCTCGCCGTGCTGCATCACCGCGTGCCCGTGACGATCGCGCCCGAGGAGTTCGACCGTTGGCTCGACGGCCGCGCGTACGACGCCGAGGATGTCATGCCGCTGCTGCGCGGGCCGGCTGAGGGCGAGTTCGCCTGGCACGAGATTTCCATCCGCGTCAATCGCGTCGTCAATGACGACGCGCAATTGCTGCTGCCGATCACCGACGAGGAGCGCGCGGCGGAGGAGCCGAAGCCTGCGAAGCGGGCTGCTCTGCGCAAGACGACGGCGGTGCCGGAGGATGACGGGCAGGGCTCGTTGTTTTGAGGCGCAGTATTTGTAGGGTGGGCAAAGCGAAGCGTGCCCACCATTTCCACCGCGCAATTCCGCTCGCAATGGCGGGCACGCTTCGCTTTGCCCACCCTACGGTCCTCACTTGAAAATATGCAGCGCGGCGTATTGCAGCAGCATGATGGTCTTGGCATCGACGATGCGGCCGTCTGATATCATCGCGAGCGCAGAATCGATCGGCAGTTCCAGCACCTCGATGTCCTCGCCTTCGTCGGCGAGGCCGCCGCCGCTGCCGACCCGCATCGAGGGGTCGTACTCGGCGACGAAGAAGTGCAGCTTCTCGGTGACAGAGCCCGGGCTCGAGAAGGCTTCGAAGATCTTTTTGATCGCCCCTAACCGATACCCGGTTTCCTCCTCCGCTTCGGCGCGGATCCGTACCTCGGGCGCTTCGCCGTCCAGCACGCCGGCCGCAGCCTCGATGAGGAGATCGTCGTAGCCGTTGACATAGACCGGATAGCGAAACTGGCGGACCAGCACCACCGTGCGCTGCGCAAGATTATAGGGCAGCACCGTTGCGCAGTTGCCGCGGTCATAGGCCTCGCGGGCTTGCGTCTGCCACTCGCCATTGGCGCGGCGATATTCGAAGGTGGTCTTCTTCAGCAGGTAGTAATCGTCGGAGAGGACCTCGACGTTCTTGACGCGGACGCGATCGGAGACGGTCATATCTGTTTGCCTGGTCGTGATGGCTACGGTGTCGGCTCGCGGCCGTCGAGCCATTTGGCGAACGTCACGGTTTGCTGGTTGTAATAGCCGAGCGACTGGTAGAACGCGTGGACCTGCGCATTGTCTTTGCGCACCATAAGTTGAAGTTTCAGGATGCCGCGAGCACGAAGCCATTCTTCGGCGGCGTTCATGATTACTCGACCATAGCCTTCATAGCGTCGATCCGGATCGACAGTGACATAATAGACCCAGCCGCGATGGCCGTCGTGGCCGACCAGCACCGACGCGACAAGCGCGCCGTTATTGCGGCCCAACAGCACCGTTGAGTTGGTTTCCTTGCGCGCCAAGGCGATGTCGCTGGCCGGATCGTTCCACGGTCGCGTCGACCCGCAGCGCTGCCACAGCGCGATCACCTCAGCGATGTCGCGGTCTTCAATTGTCGTAATGTTCAGTCCGTCGGCGGTCGCAGCAGGAGGAATATTCACAGCACTTTCCCGGGATTCATGATGCCGAGCGGATCGAGCATCGCCTTGATGCCGCGCATCAGCTCGATCGCGACCTTGTCCTTTACGTCGGGCAGTTCGTCGCGCTTGAGCACGCCGATGCCGTGCTCGGCCGAAATCGATCCGCCCATCCGCAGCACGATCGCGAACACGACTTCATTGACCTCGTGCCAGCGCGACATGAAGTCGGCGGTGTTGCCGCCGACCGGCTGGCTGACGTTGTAGTGGATGTTGCCGTCGCCGAGATGGCCGAACGGCACCGGCCGCGAGCCCGGAATGAGCTTTACCACCGCGGCATTGGCTTCCTCGATGAAGGCGGGAACGGCGGCCACCGGCACCGAGATGTCGTGCTTGATCGAGCCGCCTTCCGGCTTCTGCGCGGCCGACATTTCGTCGCGGAGTTTCCAGAACCCCGCGCGCTGGGAGAGATTCGCCGCGATCACCGCGTCGTCGACGATGCCTTCTTCCATGCCCTTGGCGAGGATGGATTCCAGCGCCGCGCTGGCGTCGTCGCGCGAGGACGACAATTCCATCAGCACGTACCAGGGATGCTTGGTCGTCAGGGGATCGCGGATGTCGATGCCGTGACGAAGGCTGAAATCGACCGCGATGTCGGCGAGCAATTCGAAGCTGGTGAGGCTGCCGGCCGCCTCGTTCTGCGAGATCGACAACAGTTTCAGCGCCTGCGCCGGCGACTTGAGGCCGACATAGGCGGTTTCCACCGCATGCGGCTTCGGGAACAGTTTCAGCGTCGCCGCGGTGATGATGCCGAGCGTGCCCTCGGCGCCGATGAAGAGGTTGCGCAGGTCGTAGCCGGTATTGTCCTTCTTCAGCTTCGACAGCCCGTTCAGGATTCGTCCGTCGGCGAGCACGACTTCCAACCCGAGCGCCATCTCGCGCGCCACGCCATACGCCAAGGCAGCCGTGCCGCCGGCATTGGTGGAAAGATTGCCGCCGATGGTGCAGCTTCCTTCCGCGCCGAGCGATAGCGGGAACAGGCGATCGACCTCGGCCGCGCGCTGCTGCGCTATCTGCAGCACCACGCCGGCCTCGCACGTCATGGTGTTGGAAGCGGCATCGATCTCGCGGATCTTGTCCAGCCGCCGCAGCGAGACGACGACCTCGCCATGATGCGGAGTTTGTCCGCCAACGAGACCGGTATTGCCGCCCTGCGGCACCAGCGCGATCTTGTGCTCGCTGGCGAGCTTGCAGATCGCGGACACTTCCGCCGTGGAGCCCGGCCGCAACACCAATGGCGAGCGGCCGTGAAACAGGTCGCGTTCCTCGGTGACATAAGGCGCAATATCGGCGGCATCGGTCACCGCATATTTGTCGCCGACGATGGCGCGAAACTTTGCGATCAGCTCGGCGGGAAGAGGCGGCACGGAACCTTGGACCATATTCATTTTCTTCTTCTCTTTCATTCCCGTCCGATCATTCTCGCCCGACCGCTGCGCGGCGCAGCCGGTCGTTGATGGCTTCGCCCAATCCCTCGTCCGGAATCGACATCACCGCGATGGTGCTTACGCCTTTGCTGTCGAGCGCGCGCAGATGGCCGAACAGATTGGCGGCGGCCTCGTCGAGATCGCCACGCTCCGACAGATTCATCACGATGGAGGCCGCGTCAATTCCCGAAATTGCTCCGAGGCTGAACGCGAGCAATGCTTCGCCGGCTTCGAGCTTGATCGCATTGAGCCGCACTTTCGCACGCGGCGCGTAATGGGACGCCAGCATGCCCGGTGCCAGCGGTTGCCCGCTGTCGGCCTCAGTATCCGCCGGCGGTTGTACAAGCGCGCGGCCCAGCACGCGTTCGATCTCTGCGCGCGGCAGGCCACCGGGACGCAACAGCATCGGCTGATCGAAGCAGCCTACGATGGTCGATTCGACGCCGACCTCGACCGCGCCGCCATCGACGATCAGGTCGATCCGTCCCGCAAGATCGCTCTGAACATGCGCGGCCATGGTCGGGGAGACGTGGCCCGAGATGTTCGCGGATGGCGCCACCACGGGACCGCCGAATACACGCAGGATGTCGCGCGCCACGGGGTGTGCCGGTATCCGGATCGCGACCGTGTCGAGGCCGGCGGTGGCGAGGTCGGCCACCGCGCAGTTCGGCGTTTTCGGCAGCACCAGCGTCAGCGGGCCAGGCCAGAACGCCTCGGCAAGCGCAGTCGCCGGCGCGTCAAAGCACGCGATCTGCCGCGCGGCTGCGATATCGCCGACATGGGCGATCAAGGGATTGAACGCCGGCCGGCCCTTGGCCTGGTAGAGGTGGGCGATCGCGGCCGGATTGGTGGCATCGGCGCCGAGGCCGTAGACGGTCTCGGTCGGGAACGCGACCAGCCCGCCTTCGGCCAGCACACGCGCCGCAGCCGCCGCGGCGGCCTCGCCGGCGGGCAAAATCTGGGTTTTCAGGCCAACATTCACTGTGATTAATTTCCTTAATTCGGCTGCTTGCGGTCGCCGAAACCCAAGGCTATAAGCCGCGTTCCAAGTCGGAGTGTGGCTCAGCCCGGTAGAGCACTGCGTTCGGGACGCAGGGGTCGCAGGTTCGAATCCTGCCACTCCGACCACTTAATTTTGCCATTCATTTTTCAGGGCTTTTTCTGATTGCTGGCGGTTCCCGAGTCAACCGCGGATTCCCTGCCTGAAACGAAACATAAACATGCGTTCTCGCGGCGCAATCGGCGTCCGAGGCTTGCATGAACCTTGTCCCTCCTAGAGGGAGCAGGGAATGCCGGGTGCTTGCTGCACCCGCGGTCTCGTGTGCAATGTGGAGATAGGGGCGCACACGAGCATACAGGTACAGCCGGAGCACTCCGGCATTCCCTGCGCAATGGTTGACGGCTTATGCCGCGCTCTCCTTGGAGACGAATTCGTCTTGCCTCCATCACTGCCGGCTTGATGGCTCAGCCGATCCGGTTGGATCGAACGCGCCACCGGCAGCTTGGCACCAGCCACGGGTGTCAGGACCACACGGTTTTGCCGTACGCTTCAGCGTCGTTCGTCAGCGCGCTGGGCTCGCTCACGGATAACCGCCCTGCGAACAACTTCTCGCGCCCGACGCTGCTGCGTCCACCACATCCCGCCTCGCGTTCGTGACGACCGCGATACGCCCCTCTTGTCGAGGCGGGACGCGCGGAAATAGCCACTGATTTGGGGGAAGAGGGAAGCGAATTATTTTTGCCGCGAAAACTGGACGACCCAAATCAGATTGAAACTGCTCAAGAAATTAGATTTTTGGCGCACTGCTTTTCCGGTGCGATGGAGGTCGTTTGTGGACGTCCGCGAGTAACCCAAAGGCATATCGCGATACCAGACGGCAAACTCGATTTGTGTCCCGTACCGCCGCTGCTATGTTTTCTGATGATGGCCAGTGGCCGGAGCTTTCTCGATGCATTTCCTCGCTGCCCTTCTCGTCGTGCTCCTGGCCGTGCTCCCGGCGTCGGCGCAGGTCGCTCCGACCGAGGCCGAACTCCGTGCTTATGGCGGCCTGCATGCCGCCGCGGCCCGTGGCGACGTCGCCGATATCGAAGCGCGCATAGCTGCTGCCGAAAACAAGGAAGCGCTCGACGCACGTCATCGCACGCCGCTGCATGTCGCGGTCTATCAGAAGCAGCACGATGCCGCGCGCGCTCTGATCCGGCTCGGCGCCGATCCGAACAGACTGGACATCGATCGCTATGACATCATCACCATTGCAGCTGTCGCCAACGACGTGCCGATGCTTAAGGTCGCGCTTGAAGGCGGCGGCAACCCGAAGGCTGTTACCAGCCGTTATGACGGCACGGCCCTGATTGCAGCCGCTCATCTCGGTCACGCCGAAGTCGTGCGGACACTGATTGGCGCCAAGGCGCCGCTCGATCACGTCAACAATCTGCAATGGACCGCGCTGATCGAATCGATCGTGCTCGGCGATGGCGGCAAGAACCACACCGAGACCTTGCGCGCTTTGGTCGAAGCCGGCGCCAACGTCAATATTCCCGATGGCAACGGATCAACGCCGCTCAAGCTCGCGCGAAGCCGCGGCTATCGCGACATGGTTGCGATTCTGGAAAAATCCGGCGCGAAGTGACGCCGCCGCGGGCGAAAGCCTGCCAGCCTATGCACCAAAAGCCGTAATAATCGCGAAGGGTTCGCAGAGCGGGTCCGGCTCGAATATTTCGATAACGACTCCGTCGGGAGTGCCGAGCATCAAATGGCGGCTGTCGCCGCCAAGTGCCACAGAGTCATCTGATGGGAATCCGCGATCAACCGGCAGCAGTCCGTGGCGCATGCCAGCGCAGGAACTTTCTCGCGAACGCGAAGCCCAGCAACGTCGCAAGCAGCACCGGCGGAAAATAGATCGATTGGGACGCGAGGATGCCGTCGGGCGCATGTGTCGTCGTGGAAAGGTATCCGATCGGCAGGCTGACCGCGACGCACCAGGCCCAGTGCCTGCTCACAAATCCGATCGCCATGCCGAGTGCGATCCAGAGAATCCCCCACGGCAGCAAATAGGCGGCCCACAAGATAATAATGGGCAGACCTGCTGTTCTAAACCCGGCGAGCGCGATCGTTACGGCAAACAGCCCTGCAATCAGGCTGGGCCAGGACCATTTGGTCGGGGACCGCAGCAACGTCGGCAGTGGAGAGATATCTGTCTGCACTCGCTCATCCCATGACCCCGACGAAGGCAAGGCGAGGCACTTTGATGCGCCATGGGCAACGAGAACGATCAGGCTTCCGAAGAAGACGCCGAAGGCAATAAAGGCGATCCCATGAAATAGGCTCATGATAGCCGTGCCCTGGAACGCCCCAAAGAAGGCGGTTGCGAGCGCCGGCAGGATCTCGCTCTTCATCAACCGCGGAAATGTGAGATAGAACGCCCCAAATCCTGCGCACAAAAGCGAAATGAACAGCGTGACGAATGTCACCCGTATGATGGCAAAGGACCCGGCGGCCATCTTCCGCGCCAGGCTGGGGTACGATTTCGTCGGCCAGATCCAGTACCCGAAGGCTGCGGACAGCAGCAACGGGAAATAGATCGGCGTCCAGGGCATGACTTGCGCAATGGGCCGGTCGAAATCGATGCCCCCTATGACCTTCGGTTCTGTCGCATAGTCCAGAATCGTGCTCTTGAGGAAGTAGGCGAAAAAGAGCGCGAACAGGAGCGAGGCGATTTTTTCGGCCCTGATGATCATCGCGGTGCTATCTCCCGGAATCGCGGCATGTCGGAGCTCGACTGCATCGGACGCGTATTCGCTTCCAGCTGGATCTGGATCAGCTCCTGGCTCGACAATTCCTTGGTGAGTTCGGCCAATCGGTTTCGGGCCTTGTCGTTCCCGCCGTCCCGATTAGCGATCTGATACATCGCGTAGATCTGCTTGACGTCGCGTTGCCCGAATCCGTTGTCCAGGAACGTGGCGTATGGCATTGCGCATACCGGGCTGGCGGTCCGATCGACGCACTGCTTCAAGAGCCCGACACCCTTCGCGAGGTCGCCCTGGCCGGAGCGGGCGGCAAACTCGGTGTAGTACATCGAGAGCGTCAGCATCGCCGTTGGTTCATTCAGCTCGGCGGCGCGCTCGAGCCACTTGAGGGCGTCGGACGGATCGTCGGAAATTCCCTGCGCGTAGGCTTGCATTCGGCGGACACCGAGGAATGTCAGCGCTTCGCGATGGCCGCGCGTGGCAGCCTTTTCCGTCAGCCGGTCGGCCTCGAGATCGTCCTTCGCCACGCCCCGGCCCGTGGAATAAAGTACGGCAAGATAGAACGCGGCCTTCGCATCGTCCCGATCGGCCGCGAACCTGAAATATTTCGCCGCGCGTGCGGGATCGATGCTGCCCATCCAGCCCGAGAGATATCCCTGGGCGACGACGCGGGCGGCATCGACGTCGCCTTTGGCGGCCGCGTTCAGAACGAGCTTCTGGCCCTTTTCAAGATCGTGCTGGATGCCGGGCACGCCGATGATGTGCAGCACGGCGAGCACCGCCATCGACTTGACGTCGCCTTTGCCCGCGGCCTGCTCGAGACTGAGAACGCCGCTGCGAAGCGCCGCGCCGTCCGGCTGCGCCATCAACGCCAGTCCGCGGACCAGCAGCACGTGCGGATCATCCGATCCGGTTGCCCCAAGCAATTCCAGCGCCTTTGGCGAGTTCTTGCTCCGGTAGGCGCGCCAGGCCTCCGTGAGCATCGATTTTTGCGGCTCTGGATCACCGGCAAAATATCGCTCGTCGAGTCCGAGGTCGCCCAGTTGCGGCATCATGCTGCTGTCGCGGCGGGCGAGCTTGGCAATGTCGCCCTGCGTCTTGATGTCCTGATCGCTCAGCTTCGGCGGCGTGACGGCGCTGCGCGTCGCATTGCCGATCATCGAGAACGACTGCAGTCCATGAATGAACATCAGCACGATGGCGCCGATGACGGCGAACTCGCAAAATCCGCGAAAGGTGGCGTTGGTCGCATAGAGGTCAAGGAGGAGGCGGAAGGCGCTCTTCCTTTCACCCTGCAGGATGTGGGATTGACCAGCCATCGTCAGCCAACGGTTGCGCGTTGCAGGCTCGGCGCCGTCTCGCGGCTGCCGCGAACGGTCTCGATGCGGACGCGTTCACCGTCCTGCACGAGGCGGATTTCGGCTGCGCCGGCGGCGCGCGCATCGATCAGGCCGTCGGTGATCTGGCGTTCGATGGCGCGCGTCATGTCGCGAACGCCGCCCTGCATGCGGCCGGAGAGGGCGTCGATCGCCCGCATCAGGATCTGCGGATCGATGCCACTGCCGGCGATCCGCAGGCCGAACTGCTGTGCGATGGCTTCGATCTCCAGTGCGACGACGCGCGCGATGTCCAGCCCCTTGAGCGGGCGGAACGCGAAGACATCGTCAACCCGCGACAGCACCTCGGGCGCAAACTGGGCATCGCCGAGGGCCGCCTTCGCCAGCCTGCCTTGTTCTTCCGCGGTCTCGCCGGTCTGATCGGCGATCTCGCCGATGCGCCGCGAGGCGGCGTTGGTGGTGAGGATGAAGATGGCTTCGTTGGTCGCGACGCGTGCGCCGTCGCTCACCTCGGTGATGAAGCCGTCGTTCCAGGCCGTCAGGAAGCGCTTGTGGACTTCCGAATGTGCTTTCTCGAACTCGTCCAGCAGCACGATCGCGTTGGGCACGTCGCGCAGCGCCGCCGTCATCGAGCCGTAGCTGTTCGAGCCGACATAGCCGCGGGCCTGGCCGAACAGGCTGGCTGCCGCGTGCGGCTGGCCGAACTGGCTCATGTCAAAGAAGTGCAAATGGCTGCGCCCGCCATAGAGTTCCTCGGCGAGGATCTTTGCGAAATGCGTCTTGCCGACGCCGGGCGCGCCGGCAAGGCAGAACACGGCGACGGGCTTGTCCAGCCGCCGCGCCGCAAAGCGACGCCGCAATTGCTGGGCGATGGCCTTGATGGCATCCTCCTGGCCGACCACGCGGGCGCTGACGCGCGCCGCCAGATCGTCGGCGTCGATCGTGACCAGGCTCTGGCTTCGCTTCTCATAAGCCTGTTGCAGACTGGTCTTGTTGGAAAGCCGATCCAGAATATCCATGACGAACCTCGGCAGATATGAACCGCGATAGAGAAAGATGGCTGTGGCCGCGCCCGCCGCGCCGATCACCAGCGTGACGGCAAGCGCAGGCGAAGCGTGGTCGATGGTGATCAGCGCCAGCAGCAGGATCAGCCGGCCGAGCCAGGGCGACATTCCCGTCATGGCACCACCTCGATGCGTTCGCCCGGCCGCAGGATCCGCATTGGCATCGTGCCGGTGCTGGTCGCAAACGCCACGGTGATGCCGCCGCCTTGTCCGTCGCGGACCGCGGTGACGGCGATCGGACCGCTGTCGGCGAGAGCAACCGCGACCGGCGTCCAGGCCTTGGTCAACACGATCTGCTGCGTCAGCCCGGAAGCTTCCACCGCGACGGTGTCGCCATCCGGATCCATGCTGTCAGTAAAGACGATCCAGCCGAGCCGCTGCCGGCGATCGATTACGGCCTGCTCGATCTCGGCACGTTGCGGCGGCGCAACCTTCAGGACGGCAACCGCCGAGGCGACGGCCGCGCGATCATCCGGCGACACGAAGGTGACGACATTGGCCGAAAGGTCTTCAGGCCGCGAAGGAATCTTTGTGTTGGGCTTCGTGTCCGCATCGGTCGCGGCATAAACGCCGCCGCCGATCAGCCCCAGCAGAAGCAATGCCGGAGCAAGCCGCGACGGCTGCCGGGCAGGGAGCGGCAACGGAAGTTCGAGTTGCGGTTCGTCGTTTGAGGAAGGCATGCGGTCCCCGGGGAATTGCCCGGGGAGGTTGCATGGGGATTCCCAGCGCAATGTTAATGTGGGGGGAGCGTTACGGCTTGCCGCGGAGTGAGGTTAAGGATTGTTTAGTCGGTCGTATCGAATTGAAGGTATCGGCCCATCGCAACTCATTCGGAGTCCACGCAAGGAAAGTCGCCTGTCGCGGCGCCCTGCAGGAGCTCGCGCGTCTCGGCAAGGATTATGAAATGTGCAGCTCTGCGGCTTTCATCCGGTTCGCGAAGCTACTTCCCTGAGCACTCCGCTTCTTCAATCTGCGCTTCTTCTTCAATCTGAACGTCGAACCAGCCCAGATCAGTCAGCTCGCGTGCTTTCCTTTCGGCAGCCTCGCGATTTTCCCGCTTCAAAACGATGCTGCTCGTGCCGTCGCGGGCAAAAATGGAATAGGTCATTTGAATTCCTATTCTTCTGAATTCCTATTCTTCCTCTGAAAGCGAGGGAAAAAGATCGCAGGCATTTTCGCACTGCGACCTGCGGGCAAAATAATTCAGTAATAAAAAAGCTCGATCCGCCAGCCCGATGCTTTCGATACTGACTCAAGCAGTGAGGACCGTGGAGTCCTAATTGCTGTTCCAGATCAAGGAACAGTGCCGCTGTTGCTGCGATGCGACATGAATATGGTGGAAGCGACTCTTGGAGACCGGGCTTTTGTAATCCATGGGTGGTATTCCCGCGGAGGGGACGATCTGCAGTGGCGAAGCTCGACGCATGCTGTCCGGGGTTATCGTGCGTCGGGTTGGGAGGAGCAGGCTGATAAGATCATCCTGTCATCCGACTCTGTTGCGGCCCCTTAGAGACGTCAGACCAACGAGTGCGAATCACGACGGCGCACAGCGCGAGCCTTCGAGTCCCGCTACGCCCTCGATCCACGTCGGAGACGGCGAAGGCGGACCCTCTTGCGTGCAGTCCCGTGCTGAACTCCGAGCTAGCGCGGCGTGCGGCTAGTCTCGGAACCGCCACTTGTACCGGCACCCGACCCGGTCGTCGTGTTGCTCGGATCGGGACGCCCAGGCGGATGCGCGGAAGCACCCGGCTTTTCCTGTTGCCCCACAAATCCGGATTCTCCGGAGTCGCGGGTCTTGATGCCTTTATCCGCTTCCTCCTGCATCTGCTTGTCGGATTGCATCTGTTGGCCAGGCGCCGTCGACTGCTGAGCCTGTGCCGACGCGGCGATGGCAATGCCAAAAGCGGCCGTCGTGGCGAGAATCGAGGTTCGCATGAGCTATCCTCCTATTTTTTCCTCTCCACACAACGCGCGAGGCAGCAATCGTTTCCCGAGAGAGTTTTGAAGGAGGAGAGGACAGGGACAGCGATCCTGCCTTGCCGCGAACGAGTGTTCGCCGACCCCTTTTATTGCTCTTGGCTGTCCTTCCGAGCGCCCACGCAGCCTCTGCGATCATCGTGCGAGTTGCGCCAATCCCTTCCAGTCGAAGCTGATTCCGTGGCCGGGCCGGGTTGGCGCCAATGCCATGCCCTGGTCGAGGACGAGCGGGTGCTCGATATAGCGATCGAGCCCAAATCCGTGCGCTTCGAGATAGGAACGATTTGGGCAGGCTGCGAGAAGGTGGACTGTGATGTCGTGTGCGCCGTGGCTGGTGACCGGAAGATTGAATGCTTCTGCGAGCCGCGCGATTTTCATAAAGGCCGTGACGCCGCCGCAATTGGTGACGTCAGGCTCGGGATAAGACACCGCGCCAGCCGCGATATAGTTCTTGAACTCCCAGAGCGAGCGCAGGTTCTCGCCGGCCGCAATCGGCACGCCGCCGGCAGCCATGATGCGGGCATGACCGGCAATGTCATCGGGAATGATCGGCTCCTCGAGCCAGGTGAGGTCGTGGGGCTGCAGGGCGCGCGCGGCGCGGATGGCTTCCTCGACCGTCCATTTCATGTTGGCATCCGCCATCAGAGGAAAGCCGGTGCCGAGATGTTTGCGCATCGCCTGCACGCGCGCGACGTCGGACGCAAGATCCGGGCGGCCGACCTTCATCTTGATGGCGCGAAAGCCCTTGGCAAGATTATCGTCGGTTTGCTTGAGCAGCGCTTCGACGGAAAGATCGAGATCGATGCCGCCGGCGTAACAGGGCACGCGGGCGTCGAAGCCACCGAGCAGACGGAACAGCGGCAGATCGGCGCGTCGCGCCTTCAGGTCCCACAGGGCGATATCGAGCGCCGAGAGCGCAAGCACGGTCGGTCCGCCACGTCCGCCATAATGCAGGCCCCACCAGACGTGATGCCAGATCGCTTCTGTGTCGTCGGCTTGCCGGCCCTCGATCAGTTCAGGGATCTCCCGCCTGAGGATGTCGGCAATCGCGCCGCCATTGCGGCCGACGGTGTAGGTATAGCCTGTGCCTTCAGCCCCGTCTGAATCGCGAACGAGGCAGGTCACCAATTCGAAGGCTGCGATTTCGCCATGTGTGCTGTCGGAGAGGGTACCCGTCAGCGGGATCCGATAGTGCCCAGTCTCGACCGTTTTGATGAGTGCCATTGATTTCCACCCGAGTTTTCTTCGTGCATGTTTGGTTGGGCGCGCGATAGGTTGATCTAGTTCCCCTTCATTTCGTTCACTTTACCCCGGTCCCGTTTAGCGCACCACATACGCACCGCGGCATGCATGCGGCTGATCGGTTTCGCAGACCTTAAGTTTGCGTAATCTCATTGCAGCCAAGCACGTCTGAACCATCTAAGTGACAGGCGGGAGCGTTAAAACCTGCCGTTCAACTGACACCCAGCGGCCGTGCTCAGAAAGGCGAGCTGGGTCCTTTTGAAATATCAACCTTAGGCCCTGCCTCATTGGCCTCAGAGGCGACGATGATGTCTAACCCTCAATTTCGAAATGCCCGCTGGTCGGAAGAAGACGACAGGCTCTTGCGTGCGATGTCTGACGCCGGAAAGAGCCTCACACTGATGACGGTCAAACTCAACAGGCCAATGGCGTCCATCAAGGCGCGCGCCGCAGACCTGGGAATTGCCATTCGCGGAACCGAGATTGGAAAGCGCAGGCACAGGAGATCTGCCTGACACGAGGTGCCTCAAGTAGCAGCCGCCAGGGATAATGTGGGAACCGATGAGAGCGGGTCGCGCCTTAGGTTGAGGTCCAGGCGACTTAGGAACTCCCGAGAATTGCCGGCGTTTGAAGGCCATGAAGAGATATTATTTCGACCTGATCGGGGATATCCGTGCCAGGGATTTCCTTGGGCATGAATGCTCGTCCCGAAATGAGGCGAGAACGCATGCCAGCTTTATCGCTCATCGCATCGGGACGGAGCACCCTCACTTCGTGAAACCTGGAAATCGAATAGCGGTGCGAGAGGAAGGTGGAGAAGCCTTCTACCAGGCACCTATTGCTATGACGAGCCGTACGGGTTTTCACTAATGCCTTTCTACTACTTCGATCTTCTGATCGACGGTCAGCCGAACAATCAAGGCGGTATGATCCTGGAGGATCTTTCCGTCGCGTCTGATCGAGCCGATGCGTTAGCGAGCGAGCTTCGCACTCTCAAGCCAGAGCTTCGTTCAAGGAATTGCTTTGTTCGGGTCGTGGACGAGAATGACACTGAAATCTACCGCACTCCGCTGGATCCGATCCCGAGTTGGTCGGTGCGTTCGCCTCAAAAGTGATAGGGTCAGGTTCGCCAAGCCAGGTGCAGGCGCTCGGTGGACAGAAGCATCGGGCTAGCGCCGGCTCTTCCTCGCCAGCTCTATTCGAAGTGAACCCGATGCGGCCTTGAAACGTTAGATCAGGCACCCAATCGGCGGAATTTACGTGGAGAGCGTCCAGGCGTATCTAGATCGGAAGCACCAGGAACTCAGGCTGATAAATGACTGCCTGAGCCATCCCTTGCCGTTGACCTGTCCACGGTCGGTCAGCGAAGTTATCAGACACAAGTTTCAGCTCACCGCTGCGCTGAAGGCAGAGCACGCTCTGCATGACTGGAACGTCACCGAGACGGCCTGGGCACATCCCGGCCAACGACGCATCGGCCCCTTCGAATTCAGATACGATTACCAACGCGCCGATCTCGATGTGCGCGGCCCTTCCTTTTACGACGTCGAGCGCAGCGCGATCGATACCATCTATACGGCTTCCGGCATGGCTGCGATCTCGGCTCTGCTGTTGGCGTCTGCTCGGGTGATCGGAAAGGCGGACATTCTTGTCCTTGCTGGCGCCTATGGTGAGACGCAGGAGCTTATCGAAGGCTATGCCGATCGGTTACGGATGATTACGCTGAACCACCCCTTGGAAGAGGGCGCCGGTCCGAGATCAGCTTCATCGCGGATAATGTTGCTGGATTCCTCCGCATCCGCTTCCGCGTTTGATGCCGGACTTCGCTGCACGAACGCGGCGCCTGATCTCTTGATCTTCGACACCACCTGCTTCTCCAGCGGGTCGGGCCGTATCCGACGGGTCTTCCGACGTGCCCGTGAACTGGCTATCCCCCTTGTCATGGTGCGTAGCCATACGAAGCTGGATTCGCTCGGGGCAGAGTACGGTCGCCTTGGCTCCGTGGCTTTCGTTTGTTGGGAGAAGAACGTTTCCAGGCGATCGAAACTCAAAGAGCTTCCAGCTGAAGCGCGAAACGCTGTTCGGCTACTGGGTGGCGCGGCGCTGCCAGCGCATTTCCCGCCTTACATCGGAACACCATTATATCGCGAACTGACGAACAAACGGATCGCGGCCATTTTGCGCAATAGCCGCCGCGCCGGTCGGTATTTTGCGACTGCGCTTTCAGGCTTGACGGCCGAACTCCATTTCGTTCACGGCCTCTATATCACGCTCAGTAGCGAGCGGCCGCTTGATGCGGCAGCAGCGAGACAGGCGGCTGCGGAAATGAGCACCGATCTGGCCCGAGCTGGTTTGCCAATCGAGCACGCGGGAAGTTTCGGATTTGATTTTGCCGCGACAGAATGGTTTCATAATTCCACAACCGATCGCTATAGCGTTCGCATCGCCGTATCAGATCTTCCCACTGCGATCTGGGATGATCTCACTGAAGCGATCGCCAGGTGGTGGTCGACGCACCAGCGCAGGAGAGCCGAGGATCGATCTCGCGTGGGACTGGCGGAGAGCTAGAGCCCGCCAACCAGGCCACGATGGCCGTTGCAAACTAAAGCTGCAGATCAGCTTCAGGAAGGACGCCGTAGCCTTCGAAGAAAAGTTTTTAGATTCCGGCCGTCATTCCCACAGTACGGGCGGGCGAAAGCCGAGTCCCACCACTGCGCCCAGGAAATCGACTTCCAGATCTTCGGCCATCCGACGGTGAGACCTGGATGAAACTCAACGCGCATATTCCGCGCCTGCCTTCGCAGCCGTCTTCCTTGCGGTGGGCTTCTTTGGCAACTGCTGACTGCGCGCGTTGTTCAGCCAGGCGACGAAAGCGGTCAGCGCGGGATCATCAGCCATGCGTTGCTCGTATTCGAGCACGAACTGCCGCCGCGTCGGGCGAACGGCTGGATGGGCGCGCACGAGGTTGCCGCGTGCGAGGTCGGGCGCGAGAAGGCCCTCGATCGCGATGGCGACGCCCATGCCGGCTGCGGCGGCTTCAATCGTCAGGCTGAGACTTTCGAAACTGCTTCCGCCCTGCATGGGTATGTCGGTGAAATCAGCGTGATCCAGCCAGCGCCGCCAATCGTCCGGACGAGGCCGCGCATGCAACAGAGGAACGGTCGCAAAATCCAGAGGGCCGTTCTTCATGAGTTCGGGCGAGCAGACCGGCACCGTCGATATCGGCATCAACGGATGGGTGACCAGCCCGGCGCGAGGTTGTCCGTCCGAGACGGCGATGACCGCATCGAAGCGGCTGGCGAGCAGGTCGAGCGGATCGGAACTCGTATGCAGGTCGATTTCCAGGTCGGGATGTGCCGCCTTCAGCGTGGGCCAGATCGGCAACAGGAAGCGCGAGACGAAGAAGCCATAGACCCCTACCGAAAGCCGCCTGAAACGTCGCAGCCGCAGCCCGTCGGCGGCGTCTGCGATCCGGTCCAGTGCCTCGCGCGCGGAATCGGCGAAGGCCTTGCCCGCGGAGGTCAGCACCAGGCCGCGCGAGCCGCGCAGGAAGAGGGCGGTCCCCATTCTTAGCTCGAGGGCGCGCACGTGCCGGCTCACCGCGCCAACCGTCACGTTCAGCTCATTGGCTGCCCGCGTGATCGACAGGTGCCGTGCAGCGGCCTCGAACGCCCGCACCGCATGCAATGGAGGAAGTCGTCGTGATGCCATCGCGCGAGCTTAGTCCAAAAGGACTGGCCGGCAAACGGGAGGGCTGCAGGGGGAGAGTGGGCAGATATTCCGTCGCCAACGCCTGGCCGGGCGTTGAGTCTGGCTCAAGGCGCCGACCCAAGAAGTCGTTTGCACTGACAGGTCGCCGGTCATACGCCGGTATTCGCTTCGGGCTCGGTACGGCCCGGGCAGGCACAGCCGAGGGAGAATACCCATGACCATTCACGTCGATCTGGCCAGCCGCGACGCGTCGGCCCGGCGCTCCGCTGCGTTGGCGCCTACCTGTCGCGGGCTGAACTATTATTCGCTCGACCGAAGCGTTCGGGACCTGTTGCCCCAATACATGGAAGCGCCGCTGCTGGCGCATCTCGAGCCGCATCTTGCGGAACTGGGCGAACTCGCCGGAGGCCGGCTGCACGATTTGTCCGATCAGGCCGAGCGACATCAGCCGGTGCTGCATCCGCGGGACGGATATGGCCGCGATGAGGAGTGGGTCGAATATCACCCCGCTTATCGCGAGATGGAAAGCATCGCATTCGGAAAATTCGGAATGCACGCGATGTGCAACCGCGGCGGTGTTTTGGGCTGGCCTTCGCCGATGCCGCCGGTCGCAAAATACGTATTTCACTATCTGTTTGCGCAAGCCGAGTTCGGTCTTCTCTGTCCCGTCAACCTCACCGACAGCTCTTCCGAACTGGTGCGCCGTTTCGGAACGGATGAACTGCGCGGGCGATATCTCGAACGGATGTGGAGCCAGGATCCCGCCACGCTGTTCAAGTGCGCGCAATTCATGACGGAGAAGGCCGGCGGTTCCGATGTCGGAGCCGCGGAGCTTGTCGCCGTTCGCGATGGCCAGGATTGGAAGCTGTGGGGCGAAAAGTGGTTCTGCTCCAACGTCGACGCTGAACTGGCGGTGTTGCTCGCCAGGCCTGAAGGCGCTGCGGCCGGCGGGCGCGGTCTCGGCCTGTTTCTGATGCCAAAAGTGCTGCCCGATGGACGGCGGAATTCCTACCGCGTCCTGCGCCTGAAGGACAAGCTCGGCAGTCGCACCATGGCCAGCGGCGAAATCGTTTTCGAGGGCGCCGTCGCCTACCAGCTCGGCGAACTGGATCAGGGCCTCAAGCAGATGCTGGTCATGGTGAATTCGAGCCGCGTGTCGCACCTTGCCCGCGCCGCCGGCATGATGCGGCGATGCCTCAACGAAGCCATGCTCGCCGCCAGGCATCGCAATGCGTTCGGGCGTGCCGTGATCGACCATCCGCTGATGCGCCGGCAACTGCTCAAGCTGATGGTTCCCACCGAGCAGGCGCTATCGGCTCTCCTGTATTCGGCGACGGCATCCGACAAGGTGCTGCGGCTGTTGACGCCGATCGTAAAATACCGGGCGTGCCGGGACAACGTCACGGTCGCCACAGGTGCGATGGAGGCTCGCGGCGGCAACGGCTACATCGAGGACTGGCCCAACGCGCGGCTCGTTCGCGACGCCCATCTCGGCCTGCTGTGGGAAGGCACCAGCAACATCAACGCGCTGGACGCGGTGCAGCGCGCCGTCGGAAAGGCGCGCGGCCATGAAGCATTGCGCGACGATCTCGGCCGTCGGCTGGAAGAGGTGACGGGGATGCCGGGCCAGTTTCGAACGCGGCTTTCCGGGGCGTTAACAGACGCCATACGGTTCGCGGAGCAGGTGGCGGCCACCCCTGAGAACGAGCGCTTTTGCAGGGTCGCCGCCGGAAAACTCTACCATGCGACGACGGCCGCGCTGCTGGCGTCCGAGGGCACGCGTCTCGGCAATGAAGGCGGCGATGCGCGCCGCCTGCTGCTCTCGCGTTTCGTGCTCGAGCATCGCCTTGCCGAACATTCCTCCGCCAATCTGCAGGCGCAGCGTTGGGAGAACGAAGCGATCGATCTGTTACTCGGCGATGCGCCGGTCTCGATGCAGCAGGCTGCCGCGCTGGTGCAGGGCTAGGCCATGGACATCGCGCTTCAACGCGAACTCGCCCGCCTGCTGGCTGTGCTGCGCCGTGAAGAACGCCAGCAGAGCGGACTCGATCCGCGGCTCGTGCCGTCAGACAACGCGACAGCCTATCGCGTCGCCGGCCTTGTCGAGGAAGAGCTAGGCTGGGAGGTCGTCGGCTGGAAGATTGCCGCCATGAAGGAGGGGCTGCAGCGCCAGCTTCGCACGGATGCGCCGATCTATGGCCGGGTGTTCGCGCCGATCATGGAGTCGCCGGCCAGCGTCGAGCACGCCAGGCTCTGCAGCCCGATTCCCGAGGTCGAGTATCAGGCGCGCTTAGGGGCCGATCTGCCGCCGCGCGAAAAGCCCTACACGCTGGCGGAAGTCACCGAGGCGGTGGCCTCGCTCCACACCGGGATCGAGCTTGCCGAATGCCGCTTTGTCCACGACGCCGCGTTTCCGGCACTGCCTGCGATCCTCGCCGACGGCGCGGGCGCCGGCATCATCGTCTGCGGCGCGGCGATTCCCGACTGGAAGACACGCGATATCGCGGGACAGGAAGTGGTGTTGACCTGCAACGGCACGCTGCGCCGGAAGGGCACGGCCGGGGAGGCGCTCGATCATCCCATGGTTCCCCTTACGTGGCTCGCCAACGAACTCTCGCGCACCGGTATCGGAATGACGGCGGGGCAGACGGTCAGCACGGGGACGCTGACAGGCATGCTGCGGCCGAAGCCCGGCGAGACCTATGTCGCGGATTTCGGTCCGTTCGGGAGCGTCACGGCGACCTACGCGTAAACAGCCGAAACGACGCGCGCTTACCTTTGCTTTGGCCGCGCCGTGCTGATCGCGGCAACCTCGATCTCACTTGCCCGGTTCGGGAAGATCGCCAAGAAGGTTTGACAGCTTGACCGCAAGCTTTCGAAGCCGGGCATTCTCTTCGAGCAGCACCGGAAGGTTATCGGTGTCCTGATGCCACGCTTCATCTCCCCGAAGTCCGTCGACTTCGTCGAGCAGGGGCGACAGAGCGGTGAGAAGGTCGTCGTCCTGATGCGGCGCTTCATTTGCCTGACGCACGTCATTGCCTTCACGCAGCGGCACGACGTTGTCGGCTTGGCCGGCATTTCGAAATGCATCGCGGCGGGCCTGTCTGTCGTGCGGCGGATGTTCGATACTCATGACAAATTCCTGATCACAAGGTGGCCCAGTCGCGTCGGTTCCACGATGAGCTTTCCCTTGAGTCGAAGGCAAATTTGCGTCGGAAAGGCAACGGCGAAGTGGCTCGGCAGATCGGTCACACGTTCTTTGATTCACACGGCAGATCGAATTAGGCCAAATTTTTGACGTATCGCGAACCATTCTGACGTCTGCGCGGCTGGGGAGCAAAGCATCTTATTTAGGGGCGTATCGATGACGGATTTCCTGACCAATGCGGATCACTGGCGCAGGCGCGCGGAACTGACACGGGCGTTAGCCGCGAGTGCGGTCAAGGACCAGGGGCGGCTGCTCAAGGTGGCGGAGGAATACGACCGGTTGGCGGCTCACGCCGAACGGCGGCGAAGTGCTCCAGTCCCGGCGGATTCCTACGCTCAGGCACGCCAGCCCGAGTAATCCCCCTTCAATCGAAAACGTCGGAGAGGCGGGCGTTTTCCGCTTCAGTTGGCGCATTGCGGTGCGGTCGTGGCGGCGCAGTGTGCCGCCATTACCCAGATGTGTGACCCGTAAAACACAACCGCAGGACAACGTTCAAAGCATTGTGATCGCGCGATTGCAGTCGAATCAACGAATCGCCTAGACCGTTAGCGGGGCTGGGAAGCGGAGAGTGAGTATGAGAGTCGCTTCCTTAGAAAGTGTACTGACGGCGGCTACGCTGGTATTGGCCATCGTCATCGTGCTGTGGGGAATCAAGATTTTCCACGGTGTATGAGCAGGGCGAAGCTGGCGTCGAACTAGAGACCTCCGTCAAGAAGAGGCTCGCGACAAAGGCGTCAAAGGCGTCACTTCCGCGGCGGCGGAGGCCTTTCTTTTTAGTTGCCGACGAATCTTTCGCCGGGGGCTTGTCCCTTCCGACGCGTATCGAGTTTGGTTTACGGCCTGGCGCGAGATCCGCACGGGCCGCGAAAGGCATTGGTTTCAAATTTCGCATGCATTTTGGTTATTATCTGATGATCGCAGCGCTCGTTCTCATGGGGCTGGAAGTTCTTTACGCGCTCTATCAATTGGCCACGTTTCTTTAGAAACTTTTCGGTTCTGATTGAATCAGAACCAGGCCCTAGATTGTTGTTTTGACGCGTTTTCCTGACGCGAACCGGTGTGCGGTCCGAGAGCACGCTTCGCTCGAAGACGCTAAACATCGCACGCGCAGGCTGCTGCGCGGGCTTAGAGATTCGCCGCAATCACGCCGCTTTAGCGCCGGGGTCGCCTCCGCGCGTTTCCAATTTTAGTCGCAAAATTGCCTGCCGACTCACCTCATTCTCCGCGCGCGACAAAGAGACTGGGGGCTCGTTCCGCATTTTAAAATTGGAGTATCAATCATGCGAATAGACCATCCGCAGCTCAATAAGCGAGACCGACGCGCAGAACCCTCATTTTGGGTTGAGGAACCGACCGACGATGCTTTTTCATTGCTTGAGAATGCCCTGCGCGGGGACGAGCCCGCCCGTCGTCGCCACGAGCAGGCCGACGAAGCTCACTCGCTGATCGAGGAGAACGCCCGGCTTCGGGAGCTTTTGGCTCAGCTCTCGGACATCATTCGCAAAAACGGCGTTCACCCGAGGTAACGCCACGACCAGATCTCGGCCCCGCCCCGGCAAGTGTGGTTCAACCACGCCGGGGCGGGGCCGCTTCATTTTCGACGATTGATTTCACGCCAACGCCGCTCGCACGGGAAGCGGCGAATAGAACGCGCCACCGCTGTCCTGGTACCGGCCTGTTTCAAAAAGCGGCCGCTCAAAAGAAACGACCCCAGCTTCGGGGGCTAGTCCCGCTGGGGTCGTTCTATGCCGGGGCGCGCCGATCCCCATGCTATCCCGGCATGCGCGCAAGCTAAAGTCTGGCCCAGCCGCTGTCTGTAGGGAACCCGACAGTGGCCTGGTTTCAGGAAGCGTTGCTTATTTCGGCCAGTATCCGTCAGCTCAGATGGCAGGCCACCAAATGTCCGTCGCTGCCTTGCTTCAGTTCGGGCGCGCTTTCCCGGCAGCGGGGCTCGGCGATCGGGCAGCGGGTGTGAAAATGACAGCCGCGCGGCGGGTTCATCGGGCTCGGCACATCGCCCTGCAGGCGGATCCGCTTGCGCTTCACCTTCGGGTCCGGCACCGGCACGGCGGAGAGCAGCGCCTGGGTATAGGGATGCCGGGGATGGCGGTACAGGTCGCGCGCGTCAGCCAGTTCGACGATGCGCCCGAGATACATCACCGCCACGCGGTCGGAAATATGCTCCACCACCGAGAGATCGTGGGCGACGAACAGATAGGTGAGGTTGAGTTCGGCCTGCAGGTCTTCCAGCAGGTTGATCACCTGCGCCTGAATCGAGACATCGAGCGCTGAAACCGGCTCGTCGCAGACGATGAACTTCGGCTCCACCGCGAGTGCGCGCGCGATCCCGATGCGCTGGCGCTGGCCGCCGGAAAATTCGTGCGGGTAGCGCCGCATGTGCTCGGCCTTCAGTCCGACCTTGACGAGCAGGCTCGCCACGCGGTCGTCCCGCTCGCTTGCCGAGGAAGCGAGCTCGTGGATGGTGAAGGCCTCGCCAAGGATCGCAGCGACGGTCATGCGCGGATTGAGCGAGGCAAACGGGTCCTGGAACACAATCTGCATGTTGCGCCGCATGGCGCGCAGGTCGCCGCCGGAAAGGCCGCACACGTCGCGTCCGTCAAAGACGATCTCGCCTTCGCTCGGTTCGATGAGGCGCAGCACGCAGCGCGCCGTGGTCGACTTGCCGCAACCGGACTCGCCGACCAGTCCGAGCGTTTCGCCGCGATTGACCGCAAACGACACGCCGTCCACCGCGTGAACGCGCCCGACCTCGCGCGAAAGGAGTCCGCCCTTGACGGAAAAATGCTTCTTCAGGCCAGTGACGCGCAGCAGGGGTTCGCTCATGCGCTCGCTCCCTGCGTCTGTTCCAGGTGGCAGGCCATGCGATGGCCCGGTGCGACCTCGCGCAGCATCGGCTCCTGTTCGGAGCAGAGCGCGAAGGCGAAGCGGCAGCGCGGCGCGAAGCGGCAGCCGGGCGCGGGATTGATCAGGATCGGCACCGAGCCGCCGATCGCTTCCAGCCGGGTCTTGTGCGCGCTGTCGAGGTCGATGCGCGGGATCGAGCGGATGAGGCCCTGCGTGTAGGGATGGCGCGGGCTTTCGAACAGGCTGTCGACATCGGCCTCTTCCACCACCTTGCCGGCATACATGACGACGACGCGCTGCGCGGTCTCGGCCACGACGCCCATCGCATGGGTGATCAGCATCACCGCCATGCCGAAGCGTTCCTTCATGTCCTGCAACAAATCGAGGATTTGCGCCTGGATGGTGACGTCGAGCGCGGTGGTCGGCTCGTCGGCGATGACGAGTTTTGGCTTGCAGGCCAGCGCCATGGCGATCATGACGCGCTGGCGCATGCCGCCCGAGAACTGGTGCGGGTAATCATGCACGCGGCCCTCGGCATTGGGGATCTGCACCAGCTTGAACATCTCTATTGTGCGGGCGAGCGCGTCCTTTTTCGAGAGTCCCTCGTGGCGGCGCAGGCTCTCGGCGACCTGCTCGCCGACCGACAGCACCGGGTTGAGCGAGGTCATCGGCTCCTGGAAGATGAAGCCGATCTCCTTGGCCCTGATGTCATCCATTTCGCTGCTCGTGAGCGGCACGAGGTCGCGGCCCTCGAACAGGATCTGGCCTTCGACGATGCGTCCCGGCGGCATTGCGATCAGTTTCAGGATCGACATCGCGGTGACGGTCTTGCCGCAGCCGGATTCCCCGACCACGCAGAGCGTCTCGCCCTTGTTGAGCGCGATGTCGACGCCGTCGACCGCCCTCAGCATGCCGTCGTCGGTGGAAAAGTGAGTCTTCAGGCCCTTGATCTCGAGCAGCGGCGCCATCAGATCACCCGCCTTGCATCGAGCGCGTCGCGCATCCCGTCGCCGATGAAATTGATGGCGACGACCGCAACGAAGATGGCGCCGCCTGGAAACAGCGCCCAGTGGGCGGCGATGTCGAGAAAGTCCTTGGCGTCGAACAGCAGCCGGCCCCAGGTCGGGGTGTCAGGCGGAAAGCCGAGGCCGAGAAAGGACAGCGTCGATTCCGCGATGATGGCGGCGGCGACGTCGATGGTGCCTGCAATGATCACCGGTCCCAGCGCATTGGGCAGGATGTGGCGCACCACCTGCCGCAGCGGGCTGGCGCCGAGCGCACGGGCGGCTTCGACAAAATCCTTTTCGCGCAGCGAGAGGAATTGCGCGCGCACCAGGCGGGCGACCGGCATCCAGCGCAGGCCACCGATGACAAGCACGATCAGGATGAAGATACCGCCTTCGGGTCCGAACATGGCCTTCAGTCCGTCGCGGAACAGGTAGATCAGAAGCAGCAGCAGCGGCAATTGCGGCAACGAGAGGAAGAGGTCGGTCAGCCACATCAGGGCATGCCCCAGCGCGCCGCGTGACATGCCGGCGAGCGCGCCGATCACCGTGCCGACGATGACGGCGACCGCCATCGCGGCGAGGCCGACCGCGAGCGAGATGCGTCCGCCGTAGATCATGCGGGCGAGGATATCCTGTCCGAGATCGTCGGTGCCGAAGGGATGGGCGAGCGAGGGGCCCTCGAGGCGGGCGTTGAAATCGATGTCGTTGATGCTGACGCGCCAGACGAAGGGGCCGAACACCACCGCCAGGATCAGGACGAGCAGCAGGACCGCGCTGACCACGGCGAGCTTGTGGCGGCGATAGCGCCGCCAGGTCTCGCGCCAGGGCGACCAGACCGGCCGCCGCTCAGCGGAGGGAGATGCGAGGGTCAAGCCAGCCATAGAGGATATCCGCGATGAGATTGAAGAGCACGACAAGACAGGCGAAGACGAAAGTCACGGCCATCACGACCGGCGTGTCGTTGGAGAGGATGGAGGAGATCAGGAGCGAGCCGATGCCCGGAATGCGAAAAATCTGCTCGGTGACGATGGCGCCGCCGAACACGGCGGGCATCTGCAGCGCGACCAGGGTGACGACCGGGATCATCGCATTGCGCATCGCATGCTTGACGATCACCCTGGGCTGCCCGAGGCCCTTGGCGCGGGCCGTGGTGACGTAGTCGAGGCGGATCACATCCAGCATGGCCGAGCGCACGAAGCGCGTCATGGAGGCCGCCTGAAACAGCCCGAGCACCATCACCGGCATGAGGGCCTGCCGAACCTGTTCGATCACCCAGCGGAATCCGGTCGCCTTGATATCGGTGGTGTAGACGAAAGGCAGCCAGTCCAGCGTGATTGAAAAGAGCAGGATGAACAGCAGGCCTGTGAAGAAGGTCGGCAGCGAAAAGCCGATAAAGGCGAGCGTGTTGGCGATCTGGTCGAAGATCGAGTAGGGCCGCGTCGCGGCATAGACGCCGACCGGTATGGCAATCAGCAGCGCAAGAAGCTGCGCCGAGCCGATTACATAGAGCGTCGTCGGCAGGCGCTGCAGGATAAGCGTGTCGACATTCATCCGGCTGACGAAGGAAAAGCCCCAGTCGCCCTGCAGCATGGCCGAAAGCCAGTGCAGGTAGCGGAGGTAGATCGGATCGTCGAGGCCGAACTTGGTCCGAAGCGCCGCCGCTACTTCGGGCGGCACGTTGGGATTGGTCGCAAGCTCTGCGAAGGGATCGCCGGGAGCCAGCGCAAGTACCGTGAACAGAACGAGCGAAATGCCGAGCAAGCTCGGCACCGCGATCAGCAGGCGACGCAGGATGTACTGACGCATGAGAAACGATCCGCCTAACGCCGGCTATCAGATCTCTCGATACCAGTCCTGGATATTGTCGGTGTCGTTGGTCCAGCCGCTGAGCACCGGGCGCAGCGAATTGGTTGCCGCGCCCACCTTCAGGCGGTGCATCACCGGGATGACCACCGTGTCCTGCCACATGATGTCGTTGGCCTTGATGTAGAACGCGGCCCGCTTGACCGGATCGACTTCAGCCTCGGCCGCGTCGATCGCAGCGTCAAACTCCTGGTTGACCCAGCGCGGGAAATTCCGGCCCTGCCATTTGTTTTCCTTGGTGGCCACGAAGCGCGAATGAAAGCGCCGCATATGCTGGGCCGGGTCGGGCTGGGTCATCGGAATCTGGAACATTTCGATGTCGGCATAGAATTTGGAATAGGTGTCCGGATTGGCGACATCCGAAGAGAAAAAGACCGAGGCCACGACCGATTTCAATTCGACGTCGATGCCGGCCTTCTGGCAGGCCTGTTTGACGATCGCCTGGGTCTTCTGGCGCGGGCCGTTGGTCGAGGTCTGGTACAGCAGTTTCAGTTTCTTTCCGTCCTTCTCCCGGATGCCGTCGACCCCGACTTTCCATCCGGCCTCCTCCAGCAGTTGGGTCGCCTTCTCGATGCTGAACTCCCATTTCGTGTTCTTGGAGACGAACTGTTCGGGACCGTTGAGGAAGCTGGCCGTGGTACGTCCGGCGCGACCGTAGATGTGCTTTTGAATGGCATCGCGGTCGACGAGGAGCGCCAGCGCCTTGCGAACGGCCGGATTGGAGAGCAGGGGATGCTTGGTCTTGATCGAGGAACGTTCGCCGTCGACCTCGGTGTTGGGATCGGTGAAGTTCAGCGCGATGAACTCGATATCGCCGCCGGTCGAGTAGACAGTCTTGCCCTTGCCGCCCTTCTCCAGACGCAGCAGGACATCGTCTTCCACCTGCATGTTCCAGGCATAGTCATATTCGCCGGTCTGAATCACCGCGCGCGCCGCCGAGACGGCATCGCCGCCGCCCTTGATCTCGATCGTATCGAAGTAGGGCCGGTTCGGCATGTGGTAGTCAGGATTGATTTCCCCACGCACGAGGTCGCCCGGCTTGAACTCGACGAACTTGTAGGGCCCGGTGCCGACGGGCTTGAGATTGTTCGGAGCCTCGCGGGATTTGGCGCCCTTGTAATCGGCAAACAGATGCTTGGGCAGGATGCAGCCGACCACCGCGACAAAAGCATCGGCCCAGAACGGGGTGGGATTCTTGAACAGGACGCGGACGGTGAGATCATCAACCTTTTCGACTGATATGTCCTGGTAAACACCGATGGTCAACGCCGCGGTGGCGGGATCGCGGGCGTATTCCCAGTTGAACACGACGTCGTCGGCAGTGAACGGCTTGCCGTCATGCCACTTGACGCCCGGCTTGAGCTTCCAGGTCACCGACTTGCCGTCGGCGGCGAGACCGCCGTTCTGGATCGACGGAATTTCCGCCACTAGAATCGGACAGAGGTTGCCGGCGGAATCCCAGCTCGCCAGCGGCTCATAGAAGATACGCGAGCCGTCCTGGTCCTTGGTGCCGGTGGCAAAATGCGGATTGAGCAGGGTCGGTCCCTGCCACCACAGCAATTTAAGCGGCCCGCCGCCGCCGCGTTTGGTCGGTTTGTAAGGAGCCGGACTCTGCGCCATCGCCACACCACCGATGGCAAGGATCTGCGTGGCCATCGGCGCGGTGAGGCCGAGAGCGATCATCCGCTGAACGAAGCCGCGGCGATCCATGCGCCCGTCCTTCACCTCGTCGATCATGGTTCGCAGTTCGGTGTCCAGCATCGTTGTCCCCGTCTGGTTCTGATGTTGTCGCAGTGCGCCGCCGGGCGGCAGCGTGGGATGTTCACCGGTAAGATGGCACACCAAATACCCCGTAGGTCAACGGCTGCCTGTCAACAATTGGCAGCATCGACGGGGGGCGATGATTTTTGCTTGGGCAGAAACGCGCTGCGGCGCACATCGCTTTGGCAATCCGGCGGCGTCGGCGCGGCAAAAGCGCGCGGAATCGCGCTCTGCACTGCAAAAAATTTGTTCGCCTGGCGCCAGTGCCAAGTCCCGGTCAAGCCGGCGTCAGTCAGATCCGCGACATGTCCAGCGGCGGCGCGACGCTGTCCGGCAGCGGGCTGACATAGGGAGTGCGGGTGGTGCGCTTGTTCAGGTCGGCCTTGGCGGCGGCGATCAGGTCCGGTTCCGTCAGCGCCCTGACGCCGAGCCCCGCCATCGCCTTGGCCGCCTGCACCATGGCCTTGTGGGCGTGCGGGCTCTTGCCCTGCGCCACCACCTGCCAGGTGTGAAAGGGAGTGCCGATGGCAACCGTCGGGGCATGAACCTGCACGGTCGGCACGACCCAGCTCACGTCGCCGACGTCGGTCGAGCCGATTTGCGGGTTACGCTTGGCGTTAAGCGGCACGATGAAATCGGCCAGCGGCCGGTCGGTCGGATCCATGCCGATCGAGTGATAGACGCTCGCGATATCCTTATCCGTCAGCGTGGAGCGGATCCTGGCCGCGAAATCCTTGTCGGTGTCATCGAAATGCGGCGGGCCGAGTTCCTCCATGATGCGATGAAGCGCCGCCTCGAGCGGGGTGTTCGGCAACAGATTGGAGACGGCGGAAATGATCTTTATCTCCACCCTGGTTTCGGTCATCAGCGCCGCGCCCTGCGCGATCTTGTGGACCCGCTCGACCAGTTCGTTCATGCCGGGCAGGTCGCGGTCGCGGATCGAATAGCGCACGCGCGCATGGGCCTGCACCACGTTGGGGGCGATGCCGCCGGTGTCGAGCAGGGCGTAATGGACACGGGCGTCGCTCGGCATGTGCTCGCGCATGTAGTTGACGCCGACATTCATCAGCTCGACCGCATCCAGCGCGCTGCGGCCGAGATGCGGCGAGGCGGCGGCATGTGAGGTGCGCCCGGTGAAGATGAAATCGGCGCGCGTGTTGGCGAGCGAGGGCGTCACCACCACTTCCCAGAAGCTCGACGGGTGCCAGGTGATCGCGATGTCGGCGTCGTCGAAGGCGCCATCACGCACCATGAAGGCCTTCGCCGCGCCGCCTTCCTCCGCGGGGCAGCCGTAATAGCGCACGCGCCCCGGCACCTTGTGTTCGGCGAGCCAATCCTTCACCGCGGTGGCGGCGAGCAGGGCGGCGGAGCCGAGCAGATTGTGGCCGCAACCATGGCCATGGCCGCCAGCTTCCAGTGGCCGAGGCTCCGCCACGCCGGCTTCCTGGCTGAGACCGGGTAGCGCGTCGTACTCGCCCAGAAAGGCGATCACCGGCCCGCCTTCGCCCCATTCACCCATCACCGCGGTGGGAATGCCTGCGACCTGCTCGGTGATGCGGAAACCCTGATGGCGCAGCTCGGCCAGATGTTCGGCGGACGAGCGCGCCTCGGTGTAGCAGACCTCGGGCATCGCCCAGACCCGGTCGCTCAAGTCGACGAAGCGCGGCTTGATGGTGTCGACGCCACGCCAGATGTTACTGCGGTTATCCATCGTTCGATTTCCGATCCCAAACGCGATGTGAGCGTGGAATTGTTACCAGCTTCGCCAAAAGACGCCCAGCGCCGAACGGACAATCAGCCATGCGGCCGGGGCGGGACGCTACCTCAACTAGCGTTTGGGCTGAGCGCGGCTGGAGAAAGGTCGGGCGATCGAACGGCCGCCCGACGTAGACGGAAAGGAGATCGGTCAGCCCTTGCGATTTAGAACAAGCCGCTGACAATGAATCCGAAGGTGCAGAGCACCATAAAAATTGCGCCGACCATAACCCAGGTCGGGGAATCGGGCGGGGGCACGGCATGTGGCTTCATGGCAAGCACCAACGACGATCGTGACCGGTCGCGAATCTAACTTCGGCTCGCAGGCAAGCCAACCGCCCTTAGGTTGATCTGCTCCAAAAAATCGAACACGCGCTGCTCGGTTCAAAAGGTAACACTGGAACGAAAGCGGGAGAGACCGGGAGCTTGGGAGATGCGCGGCAATCCGGGCAGATGAGCGAGCGTCGGCTTTCACATCACAGCGTTGTGCGGCCGGAACAGCCGGCCTTTCTCCACCACCAGCACCACGGCGAGCGCGGCCAGTGTGCATAGGAAGAAGCCGGTCGCGAACGGCACCAGCGTGCCGTCGTAATCCTGGCCGATGGTGGCGCCGATGCCGATGGCGAGGAGCGTGGTGATCGAGCCGTACAGCGAGGCGGCGGTGCCGGCGATATGGCCCTGCGGCTCCATGGCGAGCGCGGTGAAATTGGCGATCATCAAGCCGAACGCAAACATCATCGATACCGAGAGCACCATGAACAGGGGCAGAGGCAGCATCTGCATTTTCGCCGTCACCAGCATGGTTGCGGCAATGACCACGAAGCCGATCAGCGCGCTGTGGGATAGCACGCGCATGCCGAGGCGGCCGACGAGGCGGGAATTGACGAACCCGGCGATCGCGGTTCCGACGGCGACGCCGGCAAACGCAACCGGAAAATAATGCCCGAGCTGGTAGATGCCGGTGAACACCTGCTGGGAGATGAATACGAAGGCGAACAGCGAACCCAATACGCCGCCGGCCGCCAGCGCATAACCCAGCGTCTGGCGATGGGTTACGGTCTGGCGGAACGCATCGAACACCGCGCCGATGGCGAGCGACCTCCGTTTGGCGACGGGCAACGTCTCCGGCATGCGCAGCGCGCTCCAGACCAGGGCCACCACGCCATACAGCATCAGCACGATGAAGATGCCGCGCCATTGCGTCAGCATCAGCACGGCCTGGCCGAATGCCGGGGCGACGACGGGCACGGCAATGAACACCATCATCGCCAGCGACATCACGCTCGCCATGCGCCGGCCGGCGTAGCAGTCGCGGACGATCGAGGTCGCGATCACACGCGTGGCCGAGGTGCAGACACCCTGCAGCGCGCGCGCCAGCAGCAAGGTTTCAAAAGAAGGAGCCGCGATCGCGAGCAGGCTGGCGATACAATAGACGGTCATGCCGCCGAGCAGGATCGGCCGCCGCCCGAACCGGTCGGATAGCGGGCCCATCACGAACTGGCCGATGCCGAAGCCGACCAGAAAGATCGACAGCACCATCTGCGGACGGTTGACTGAGGTGATGTGGAAGGCGGACGCGATATCCGGCAGCGCCGGCAGCATCATGTCCATCGCCAGCGGATTCAGCGCCATGATCGAGGCGATCACGATCACGAATTCGGGGAAGCCCATCGGGCGGTGGCCTGAAGCGGCCAGGGCATCGGCACTGGTATCGGACAACTAAAAATCCTTTTTCAGGCGGCACCTTATGGACTTTGGTGCGCTGCACAAATAACGTTTTCGGCATGGCAGACCATCGGCCAGCGGGGCTTGAAGCAGGCCACGTCGGTCAGGCCGGAAGGACTCGCTCGGGCGGCAGGCCAAAGACGTTGTTCTGGTGGGCGGCTTGTTCTATCCCCTAGGCATGAATCAACAGCCTGATCGCGTTCGAACGGAGACCTTGTGTCGGGACAGACCTTGAAGATCGGCACGCGCAAGAGCGCGATGGCGCTGGCGCAGACGGAAGGGATCGCGCGGCTGTTGCGCGCGGCCGATCCCGCGCTCGACGTCGAGATCGTCAAGTTCGAAACCCGCGGCGACCAGGACCAGACCAGCAAGCTGCTGCGCCATGGCGGCAAGGGCGGCGCCTTCGTAGCCGAAATTCGCGAAGCGATGCGCGCACGCCAATTGCAGGCGGCGATGCATTCGCTGAAGGACGTTCCCGGCAACGAGGAGACGCCCGGCCTGATCATTGCAGCGACCCTGCCGCGCGACGCCGCCAACGACGCGCTGGTGCTGCGTCCCGGCCTTTCGCTGGATGCGTTTCGCGCTTCGCAAGGCAAGGGTTTCAAGATCGGCACCAATGCGGTGCGCCGCGCGGCCTATCTGCGCCGGCTGTTTCCGGAAGTGACGGTGATCCATTATCGCGGCGCGGCTGACACTCGCGTGGCAAAACTCGATCGCGGCGACAAGCAGCGGCTGCCCGACGGCGGCGAGGTAGGGCCTGCGGACGCGCTTGTCATGGCGCGGTCGGGGCTCGAGCGGATCGGAATGACCTCGCGCATCGTTCATGATTTCTCGGTTCGCGAGATGCTGCCGGCGGTGGGGCAGGGCATCGTCGCGGTCGAATGCGTCGAGAACGACTGGCTCACGCGCGGCCGCCTCGCCAAGATCGAGGACGCCGCGTCGCGCCTCTGTGCCGAGGCCGAGCGCGAGGTGCTGTGGGTGTTGAACGGCCATTGCAACTCGCCGATCGCCGGCCACGCCACGCTGGCGGGCGGCGAGATGACGCTAACCGCAGCGGTGCTGGATGAAACCGGTGACCGCTTCATCGAGGTGTCGCGGCATGGCGCTGCAGACCGGCCCCGCGAACTTGGCCGCGCCGTCGGACTGGAGTTGTTGGACGAGGGCGCAGCCGAGATTATTGCGCGCACACGGCCGGACGAACATTAGGGCGCGTACCCAATAAATCGAGCTTGATTGCTGCTCGATGTCCGATATGCGCGCGATAGCGGACCAAATTCCGCATCGCTGCGGAACGACGCTAAGTGCCCCGCCAAACTGAAGCGGCCTCAGTTTAGTGCTCCCTCGTCCTTGCCATACAGCACCCATCCGACCGGCGCAGCGTGCGTGCGACCACTATGCTGCCAGAAACGGTATCTCGATCGCCAGTGTATAGCCGTTGACCATCAGCAGGCCGCCCGCGGCACCGACGATGCCGCCGACGATCGCAAGCCAGGGTAGCGTCGCGACGATCGAGACCGAGATCAGCACGATGGCGATCTGCAGAAGCGCTTCGGCATAGTCGAAGTAGGGATCCTGCTTCAGCGCATGGTCGCGCCTGCTCTCGTAGTCCTTGGCCCGCACCATCAATTCCTTCTTGCCCTCCTGCGTCTCGGGCTCGGACTCGTAGCGTGCCGCCGTCTTGCGATAGGCCTCCGCTTTTGCCTTCAGGGCCGTCCTGGCCTCGGCGTTGAGGCTTCCGTCCTGCAGGAACGCCAGTTCGATCGCGTCGGCCGCGAGGTTGTAGTCGGTCTGGCGGATGTTCTTGGCCTGGTAGAAGGCATACTGGTTCGCGGCATAGATGTTGTTGTTGGTCGCCTCCTTGTCGGCGTTGGCGCCGCCAAGCCCGGTGATGGCCAGCAGCATCGCCAGAATGGCGATGCTGACCGCCGCGCGCTGCTTGAAGCGGTCGTTCTCTTTCTCCTGATCCATCATGTCGGCGGCGTCTTCGGCTTTCATCGATCTGCTCCTCCTCGCCCCTAAAGGGTAGGGCACGATAAACAACGGCGTTATGTCACCATCGCGACGCACGAGCACGTTGATTTGTTCCGCAGAATGCGGCAGGCGCGATCGGTCATACGAAGGGATCGGCAATTCCCACGCAGCGATCAAGGTTTACGCAAACCTTCGGATGCTTCAGTTCAAGCGTCACAGGAACGACGCGCCTTTACGGGAGAGAAGTCGACCAAAATGAGGTCGAAACAGGCCAGCCACAAGGCCAATACAAACGGTCCGCTTCGAGTCATTCGCTACCCAGCGATCCAGCGGCAAGTCCAGCCATGTCCGCTGCGACGCCGAGAGCGGAAGTCAATTCGGAACGTTGGCGGTCACGCCACGGGGCGTTGCGGGGCGTGTCTGCATCATTCACTCGCGTGAAAGGTCAACTCGGCAATGCGACGGTCGGCGCGACGGAGTCGCCGGCAAAGTTCGCGGTTGATATTCTGCATCACGATTACATAGGCGTGAATGTCGGCCTTGTAGTACGTGTAGAGGTTTCGGGCCGTGAGCTCGTACAGCACGGTTGCGCTCTCCGCGACGACGGTGGCTGACCGGTTCTGCATTTCGATGAGCGTCATTTCGCCGAAGAAATCGCCGACCTCGAGATTCGACATCCGAATGGAGCGCCCGGAATCACCGAGCTTGCTCACCACGAGATCGCCCGAGTGAACAATGAACATGGAGCGCCCCGGTTCTCCTTCTGCGACGATCGTGGCGCCGGCGTCGAAGCGGCGCTCGACCAGCATTGAGGCCAGGAGATCAAGGCTTGCGTCCGAGAGGCCACCGAAGAAAGGTGTGGCGCGCAAAAATGCTTTCAGATCGGGCGAGCTGACAGCCATCGATCCAATATACCCTCGCTCCCGGAAGCGGCAAGTTCGGAACCTGCTTTCGCGGCCGCGCGGTTGCTGGCCTCCTTCAAGGATCCGTCAGGCGACGTGTTCCAGCCCGGCATGTTACTTCCCGAGTTTGACCTGGTCCTCCCAGTCCTCCCACTTTACGTCATGGGTTTCCAGGTAACTGGAAACGGCTGCGCCGATGGTCGGGAAGAAATATTGCTCGCCAAGCTGCGAGAACAATCCAAATCGCTTCAGCTTGTCCTTTACCGGATCTTTCAGTTCGGCAAAGCATAAGTCGATACCCTGCGCGTGCAACGTCTCGTCCAATTCGGCGACTGTATCGCCGGCGGAGACGTCCACGCTGGTGACAGGCTCCGCCGCAACGACCAGCCAGCGTACCGGCGTCGGCGATTTCGCCACGGCGTCCAGTACGCGCTCCTTGAAGAATTCAGCGTTGGCGAAGAAGAGGGGCGCATCCCACCGAAACAGGACCAGCCCGGGGATTTGGCGTGCATCCGGATATCTTGTGATGTCGTGATAACCTTTGACGCCATGGGCGCGACCCAACACGGTGGAGTGTGGGCGCCAGCCGTCCCACAGGAATTCGATAATGGCGATTGCGATTGCGAGCCCAATTCCCGGAATCACTCCGAATACGGCCACGCCGACAAAGCAGACCATCGACAGCCAGAACTCCCACTGCTGAATCCGATAGATTCGTTTGAGGTCGGTGACCTCAAACAAGCCGATCGCGGCGGCGATGACGACGGCCGCCAATGCAGCGGAGGGCAAATGCTGAAGCAGGTTTGGTGCCACCAGCAGAAGGGTGGCGATGGCAAGCGCGCCGACGACGCTGGTTAACTGGGTATGGGCGCCGGCGGCTTCGGCAACCGGAGTACGCGAAGAGCTGCTGCTGATCGGGAAACCTTGAAAAAAGCCGGTTGCCAGATTGGCGGCGCCAAGCCCCACCATCTCCTGGTTGGGATCGACATGAGTGCCCAATCGTGCGGCATAGGAACGCGAAAGGACGCTGGTGTCCGCAAACGAAACCAGGGCAATGGCGCAGCCGCCGACCAGTACCGGGACGATGTCGCCGTAGGTGATCCAGGGGATTGCGAAACCCGGCAATCCCTCTGGAAGGGGACCAATGACCGCCACGCCGTAACGGGTCCCAAGATCAAGCGCGCCGACGACGGCGGTCGCCGCAACCACCGCAATCAGAATGCCTGGCAGCCGCTTGTTGTTCTGGAGCAGCAAGATGACCATCAGCGTGCCGAGCCCGATCCCGAAGGCGACCCAGTTTGTCTTTCCTTCAAGGATCGCATCGGCGATCGCCCACAGGCTCCGCAGGGGTCCTTCGCCCTTGATCGAGAAACCGAAGAGGTTTGGCAGTTGGCTGATCAGAACGGTCAATGCAATTCCGTTCATATAGCCGTACCGTATCGGTTTGGAGAGCAGCTCGGTGACAAAACCCAGGCGCCCGATACCGGCTAGAATGCATACCGTTCCTGAAACGATCGCCATCATGGCAGCGAGCGTTGCGGCGCGAAGAGGATCGCCACCAGACAGCGGAACGACAACGCCGAGGATGACAGCCGCCAGCGCCGAGTCCGGTCCGAGCACGAGGATGCGGCTGGGGCCGAACAGCGCGTAGACCAACAGCGGTACGATCGTTGCGTACAGACCGTAGATGCCAGGCAAGCCCGATGCTACCGCGTAGGCAATTCCAACCGGGACCAGCATGGCCGCCAGCACGAGTCCAGCGACGATATCGTGCGGAAGCCACGCCGCCTCATATCGACGCAGCGTTTCGATGCCCGGCAGCCAATGCATCCGATACTTCATTGGCGGTCACTTCCAGACCTGACCAGACAGCGCGCCGAAACGTCAGTAGCGGCCGGGAATCGGCTCGCCGGCGCCCAGACCCACGGTAGCATTCTTAGGCTGCCGCTGCGCCTTGGGAATCTTCGGCAAGTCTACGTCGACCTTCTTGTATGGGATGCTGTCGAGCAGATGCCGGATCAGGTTCAGCCGGGCGCGACGCTTGTTGTCAGCGGGGACGATGTACCAGGGCGACCACGACGTATGGGTGGCCTTGATCATGCGCTGGTAGGCGGTCGTGTAGTCCCACCAGCGCCGCACCGATTCAGTGTCCATCGGACTGAGCTTCCAGTGTTTCACCGGGTCTTTGATCCTCGCCTCAAACCGGCGACGTTGCTCGTCCTGGCTTACGTCGAGAAAGTATTTGCGCAGGATGATGCCGTTGTTGACGATCATCTCCCGCTCGACCACGGGGACCATCGCCAAGAACCGCTCGTAGTCTTCATCGGTGACGAAGTCCATCACCCGCTCGACGCCGGCTCGATTGTACCACGAGCGGTCGAAGAGGACGATCTCGCCCGCTGCCGGAAAATGCGCGATGTAGCGCTGAATGAAGAGTTGGGTCTTCTCGCGGTCGGACGGGACGGGCAGTGCCACGTGGCGGTAGACGCGCGGGCTGGTCCGCGCTGTGATCCGGCTGATCACGCCGCCTTTGCCTGCGGTGTCCCGGCCCTCGAAGACCACGATGATGCGTGCCCCCTTGTCTTTGACCCAGGTCTGCAGCCGGGTCAGTTCGACCTGAAGCTTCGCGAGCTCCTTCTCAAATTCCTTGCGGCTCACCTTGCCAGGCTCGGCCGGCGCCTCAACTACCTCGCCCTTCTTCGGCTTTTCCTTCAACATCTGGCAGCCTCCCGGGCTACTACTGAACTGTTCGGTCGTGTTACACGCACCGCAGGACGATCCTGATACCGGACGGGAGCAGAGCGCCGCGTTGTTTTGTTGACCTAGATCAAAGGACCTTCGCAATGGGGCTTTGACTAGCGCGCCACCTCTGCCCATTCCGGGCAGGTGCGCTGGTCGACCGGCACCAGCCACGCCTTGTAGTTGGTCTTGTCGATCACTTCCGCAGGGAGCATCACCTTTTCCGGCAGCGGCTCTTTCTTGAGGTGACGTACCGCCGCCCGCGTTGCAGTGCAGCCGATCTTGAACATGTTGAAATCGACGGTCGCCAGCATCCCGCCGGTTTCGATCTGCTTCACCGCCGGAAGGATGCCGTTGATGCCGATCACGATCGCCGTGCGGTTCGCGGCCTTCAGCGCCTCCAGCACGCCCAGCGCCATGCTGTCATTGGCCGACAGCACTGCGTCGATTTCCTTGTGCTCGGTGAGAAACTTCTCCATCACGCGCCTGGCGTCGGGCTGCTGGTAGTTGCCGATGCCCGATCCCAAAACCTGGATGCCAGGAAATTCACCGAATGCGCGCTGGTATCCGCGCACGCGCTCGCGATTGGTCGGTGCGGCGGGCGTTCCCTCGATGACGACGATCTTTCCCTTGCCGCCGAGCTTCTCGAAGAGATAGCGCGCCTCGCGATATCCAATTTCGAAATCGTCGGCGCCGACATAGGTGACGAAGCTGCCGGGTAGCGGATTGGAAACCAGCACGATGGGGATTTTGGCGTCGTTGAGCTTCTTCACGGAATCGATCATGGCGACGTCGTCGACGGGGATGAAGATGACGGCGTCGGGTTTGTCCTTCAGCACCTGTTCCACCATCGCCTTCTGTTCGTCGACGTTGTCAGGCTGGTTCGGGACCAGGTGGATCACCTTCACGCCGGTGGTGCGCGCGATCTGGTCGGAGGCGATACGAAAGGCCTCATAGGCGGGGTTGGTGCGGTTCTTGGTGAATACGGCGATGGTCATCTGGTTGTCGGCCGCGCTGGCGCTGATTGCGTAGAGCGCTATGACGCCTGACAACGTAGCCTTCAGCAGATATCGCATCGCAGCCTCCCAAGGAGTTCCGTCATTGCGAGCGAAGCAAAGCAATCCATAGTGCCGCAAAAAGAAAGAATGGATTGCTTCGCTTCGCTCGCAATGACGTGGTGAGATTTAGAGCCACAGTATCTTCTTCCGGTATTCGAGGTCGGTGAGCAGTGGTTGCGCAGGCCCCTCGTGGAACACCGCGCCGCGCTCCAGCGCGAAGACGCGGTCGGCGAGCGCCAGCACGAGATCGAGATTGTGTTCGACGATCACGATGGAGATGTGCTGCCGGAGCCGGTCGAACACCTTGAACAGGTCGAGAATCACGGCCGGCGCCAGTCCCTCGAAGGGTTCGTCGAGCAGCAGCAGTTTGACGTTGCCCGACATCGCACGCGCCACCGCCACCATCTGCTGCTCGCCGCCGGAAAGATAATCCGCCGCGACGTCCATGCGCTCCTTGAGCCGTGGGAAGTATTCGAGGATCTGTGCTTCGTCCCACACCACGCCGTTGCTGCCGTCGGTCTTGCGCGCGAGACGGCCGAGGGAGAGGTTTTCCCGAACCGTCATGCCGGCGAACAGGCCGCGGCCCTGTGGCACATAGCCGATGCCGGCGCGCGCGATATCGGGCGCGGGCAGGCGGGAGATGTCGCTGCCGGCATATTCGATAGTGCCCGACGACAGCGGCACGAGGCCCGCGAGGGTCTTCAACAGCGTCGACTTGCCGGCGCCGTTGCGGCCGAGCAGGGCGACGATCTCGCCCTCGCGCACGTCGAGCGTGGCGTCGTGCAGGATATGGCTCTTGCCGTAGAAGGTGTTGACGCGTTCGAAACGCAGGATCGGCGCGGCGCCGGCTTTGGCGTGATCGCTGCTGAGATGCTCGACCTCGGGTACGCCGGTGCCGGTATAGACCTCCTGCACCCTGCGGTCGGCGCGCACGGCCTCGGGCGTGCCGGTCATCAGCACTTCGCCCTGGTTCATCACGGTGACGGTGCGGGAGAAGCCAAGCACGCGGTCGATGTCGTGCTCGACGATCAGGACCGGAATATTGGCGGCGATGTTTTTCACGAGGTTCGACACGCGCTCGCGCTCGGCGGCAGCAAGGCCCGCCAGCGGCTCGTCCAGCAGCAGCACCTGTGGCTTGGAGCCGAGGGCGATGCCGAGATCGACCAGCCGCTGCCCGCCATACGACAGTTCGCCGCCCTCGATGGTCTCGATCCCTTCGAGGCCGAGGAATTTTATGAGCTCCGCGGTCTCGGCGTGGATGTCTTCGTAGTGGTCGATGTCGCGCCAGAGGTTGAAGCGCCCGGCGTTCTGAGCCTGCAGCGACAGCCGCAGGTTTTCGTAGATCGAGAGACCCTTGAACAAATTGGTGATCTGGAACGAGCGCGCCAACCCCTGATGGCAGATCGCCTCCGACGGTACGCCCTGGATCTCGCGGCCGTTCAGCTTGATGGTGCCGCTGTCGGTCGGATAGAGGCCGGAGATCAGGTTGAACAGCGTGGTCTTTCCCGCGCCGTTCGGTCCGATCAAGGCGTGAATTTCGCCGGCGCCGACTTGCAGGCTCGCATTGGTGACGGCGCGGATGCCGCCGAAGGTTTTCGAGATGCCGCGCACTTCCAGCACGGTGCCGTTGAGCCCTTTCGGCAGCAGGAAGGCCGGCAGCGGCAGGCCTTCGTAAATTTTTCGGCGGCTCATCGCGGCGGATTCTTCCGGCGGCGGCCACCAGCGTTTTGAAAGCGTCGCCCAGATGCCGACGAGGCCGCCCGGCGAGTACAGCACGAAGGCGACGAAGACCAGGCCGAACCACAGCAGCCAGTTCCCCGTCCAGATCGAAAACAATTCGCGGAACAGGATGAAGAACAGCGCGCCGATCGCCGGCCCCAGCATGCTGCGCATGCCGCCGATCACGACGATCGCGAGCAGTTCGCCGGAGAAGGGGACCGAGACCGCCTCGGCGGAGACGAGATAATTCTGGAATCCGATCAGCCCGCCGGCAAAGCCGGTCACGACGGCCGAGATCACGAAGACGCCGAGCTTGTAGCGCTCGACCGGATAACCCTGGAACGTGGCACGCAGCTGGTTCTCGCGGATCGCCATCAGCACATGGCCGAACGGCGAGCGCACCAGCCGCAGCAGCAGATAGAGCACGCCGAGGCATAGTATGGAGACGACGATGTAATAGTTCAGCGCATTGTCGAGGTTGAACGGCCCGATGCTGCCGCGTTTCAGCCCGCCGAGGCCGTCCTCGCCGCCGGTCACCGCGGTCCAGCGGAAGGCGATCGTGTAGGCCAGCGCCGATAGTGCCAGCGTCAGCAGCGAGAAATAGACGCCGCGCCGGCGCAGGATGACGAAGCCGACGAAGGTTGAGATGACGGCGACGACGACCGCCGCCAGCAGCAGCGGCAGGAAAATGTCGCCACCGAACCAGTTGCGCTGGATCAGCCCCGCCGCATAGGCGCCGATGCCGAACCACGCGCCGTGGCCGAACGAGACCAGGCCGGTATAGCCGATGCAGAGGTTGAGCCCCATTGCGGCAATGGCGAGCGCGACCACCATCGTCCCGGTGTTGAGCGAGAGGCCAAGCAGATAGAGGCCGAACGGCAGTGCGATGACCGCGAGCGTGGCCAGCAGCAGCGGACGGTATTTGGCGGCAAAGTCGGTCGTCATTCGAACTTCTCGATACGTTCGCCAAGCAGCCCGCGCGGCCGCACCAGCAGCACCAGGAACATCAGCACGTAAATCGATGCTTCACCGGCGGCCGGCGCGAAATGGATGGTGATGCCTCTGACGACACCGACCAGCATCGCCGCCAGCACCACGCCCCAGAAACTGCCGAGGCCGCCGATCACGACGACGACAAATGCCACCGTGATGATCTCGGCGCCCATGGCGGGATGCACGATGGTGATCGGCGCAAAGAACGCGCCGCCGAGCGCGGCCATGCCGACGCCGAGCATAACGATCGCGGTCATGTAGGGCTGTAGCCGAATGCCGAGAGCGGCGACCATGTCCGGCCGCTGGATGCCGGCGCGCACCACGCGGCCGAACGAGGTCTTGTGCAGCAGCAGCCAGACGCCGACGAGGACCGCGGCGACGACGGCGAGGATCAACAAGCGATAGCGCGAGAAGAGGAAGTCGCCGAGGAAGACCGAGCCGCGAAGGCCCTGCGGGATCGCGGCCGATATCGGCGGCGCGCCCCAGATGATCCGGATCGCCTGTTCGGTGACCATGGCGAGGCCGAACGTCACCAACAGGCTCAGGATCGGATCGGCGTCATAAAACCTGCGCAGGATGAAGCGTTCGAAGAGAATGCCGAGCAACGCGACCGCAATCGGCGACAGCACCATCGCCGAACCGAAGCCGAGATATTTCGTGATCTCGACGGAAATGTAGGCGCCGAGCGCATAGAACGCGCCATGCGCGAGATTGACGATGCCGCCGACGCTGAAAATCAGCGACAGGCCGAGCGCGATCAGGAGGTAATAGCCCCCGAGCACCAGGCCATTCACCACCTGCTCCAGCAGAAATCCGAACTGCATGTGCGATCCGCAAGATTGAAAAGAGACGGCGCCGGCTTTTTAGTGCCGGCGCCGCAACGCCAGTGGCCCGACGCCCGTATCGGGCTTCTATGCCTTCATGTTGCAGGGATTTTGCGTCTTCGTCGGGTAGATCGATTCAAGCTCGGCGCCCGCGGCCGGCACGGCTTCGCCGAGCACGAGCATGTCCCACTTGTCCTTCATCTCGTTCTTCGGCTTCACCGTGAAGGGATAGGCCTCCTGCACGAGCTGATGATCCCAGGAGCGGAAATAGGCCTTGCGCGACTTCATGATGTCGAACTGCGTCTGCTTCTCGAAATAGGCGATCAGCGTGTCGCTTTCGGTCGACTTGGTCTCGGTGATCGCCTGCGCGATCATTTTCAGCGTGATGTATTCGATCCAGGCGTGGTTCTCCGGCGGCTTGCCGTATTTTTTGGTGAAGGCCTCGACGAAGGTTTTCGAGGCCGGATTGTCGAGCGTGTGATACCAGACCGTCGGCCAGGTGCCGCTCAGATTGCCTTCACCCATCGCCCAGGCATCGCCGGTGTTGAGATTGAAGCCGACGAGGGGATAGGGGAAGCCGAACTCGGCATATTGCTTGACGAGGTTGGTCACCTGGTTGCCGGCGAGGTTGCAGCACACGACGTCAGGCTTGGCCTGCCGGACCTTCAGCAGATACGGGCTGAAGTCGGTGACGTCGGTCGCAATCAGCTCGTCGCCGATCAAAGTGGCGTCATTGGCGCTGAAGAAGGCTTTTGCGGCCTTCAGCAGGTCGTGGCCGAAAATGTAGTCCGCGGTCAGCGTGACGAACTTCTTGCCCTTCACCATGCCCTTCTGCTTCAGCGCGGTGCCGACGGCGTTGACCATCACGGTGTTGGGGATGTCGCAATGGAAGGAGTAACGGTTGCAATCCTTGCCGCGCAGCGCGTCGGAGCGCGCGCCGGTCGAGAAGAACACCTTCTTGTTGCGCTCGGCGACCTGCATGATGGTCAGCGACGAGGCGGATGAGATTTCGCCGAACAGCAGCACCGCGCCGTCCTGCTCGATCATGCGCTGCGCCTTGGTCGAGGCCGTGGCGGGATTCACCGAGTCTTCCGACATCAGGTCGATCTGCTTGCCCATGATGCCGCCGGACGCGTTGATCTCCTCCGCCGCCATCTTCACCCCGAGCTGGGCATAGCTGCCGATCGCGCCGAGGAAGCCGGTCAGCGGCACCAGATGGCCGATCTTTATTCGCGCGGCCTGGGCGATGAGTATGGATGGAGATCCGATCGCGGAGGCGCCGGCAAAGGCGGCGCCGGCCTTCAACAAAGTACGTCGGCTGTAGCGGGTCATCACTGGTCTCCTCCCGGGATACGTCGCGACGTTCTCTCTTCCGTTCCCGCTTATGCGACAATGTGAGAGACGTTCTTTTATTGTTGTAGGATATTTCCGGACGCAATCGCTCCTGTCAACGCCAAATGCGTCGCAGCCGCGTTCAACCCGATAGGAAGAGGATTTAGCTGGATCGGATCAGGAGGATTTCGCCAGATCCCGCGCGCCGAACTCGGCCGACAACCGGCCGGCAGCCGATTGCACCAGCTTGGCGCGGCTTTGCAATACCTGGTCCGTCATGCGCCAGATCGGGCCGGAGATGCCGAGCGCGCCGATCACTTCGCCGGTGAAATTATAGACCGGAACAGCGACGCAGCGGACTTCCGCATTGAACTCGCCGTCGTCGAAGGCGATGGCGCTGCGGCGGATCTCGGCGATCTCGCGCAGGAGTACGGCGGGGTCCGTGATCGACTTTTTGGACGACGGCTTCAGTTCGACGCGTTCGAGAAAGCGCTTCAACTGATCGGGGCGCAGCGAGGCCAGCATGATCTTGCCGAGCGCAGTGCAGTGTGCCGGCCGCACCACGCCGACGCGGTCGGTCAATTGGAACGCGCCGGGCCCGCTGGTGCGGGCAATCACGACCACGGCGTCGCCCATCCGCACGGCGAAATGGCCGCTTTCGCCGCTCTCGCGCGACAGGTCTTCCAGCACCGGCGTCGCCAGATTGACCATCTCGATTTCGTCGAGCGCGCTGGCCGCCAGCGCAAACAGCGGCCGGCCAACACGATAACGTTTTGAATCGCGCTCCTGCCTGAGATAGCCGAGCGAGACCAGTGTCTTGGCGAGATGGAAGGTGGTGGAATTATGCAGGCCCACCAGCTTGCTGAGGTCCGCTAATCCGATGCCTTCGCGGTGGCGGGCGACTTCTTCCAGGATCGAAAATGCGCGGCCGAGCGACTGCACGCCGCCGCGCGCGCGCTCCTCGGCCTCGTCGTCGATGTTGGGTTCGCTCGATGGCACCAGCTTCGCGATCGAGACCTTGCGTGGCGGGGCCTGCTTGTCGCTCGTCTTCGGCTTGGTGCGCGGGTTCACGGAATCAGCTCTCCAGGATGGGCGAGGCGAACTCTATCAGGCCGTCCTCGCCCGGCAACAGCGCCGCGCATCGTGCGAGGCGACAATGCGCACTATACCACAATAGCAATTGACGTACAGTATTATGAGAAATAGGTTCGGGGCCCGTCGCCGGCCGTGCAAGCAAGACGCGGAGGCGAGTTCGTTGAGCTCAGGGAGAGAGTTAGATCGATGTCGCGTAACATGCTCAACGGCGCCCAGGTCATCGTCGACTATCTGGTCCAGGAGAAGGTGCCGCAGGTGTTCGGCCTGTGCGGCCACGGCAACATCCAGTTCATCGACGCGCTGTACGAGCGCTCGGCCGACATCAAGACCATCTCGGTACATCACGAGAGCGTCGCCGGATTCATGGCCGACGTTTACTACCGCGTGTCGGGGCGGCCGACGGCGACCTTTACGTCCTGCGGGCCCGGCTCGGCGAACCTGCCGATCTCGCTTGCCAACGCATTCCTCGACTCCGTGCCGTTCCTGGCGGTGACCGGCAACGTGCCGACCAGCCAGTTCAACCGCGGCGCCTTCCAGGAGATGTACCGGCATTATCAGGCCGATTTTCCCTCCACCGTGCGCACGATGTGCAAGAAGGTGTTCCAGCCGACGCGCGGCGAGATGGTGCCGCTGGCGGTGCGGCAGGCCTGGAAGACCATGACGACCGGCCGGCCCGGACCCGTCGTGCTCGACGTGCCCTTCGACGTGTTCATGGAGTCGGCGGCCGAGGAGGCGCCGAACGCGATCGCATGGAACGCCAACATATCGAGCCGCTGCGGCGCCGATCCTGATGGCGTGGTGAAAGCGGTCGACATGCTGCTCGGCGCCGAGCGGCCGACAATCATCGTAGGCCAGGGCGTGCGCTACGGCGGCGCGGCGGAAGAATTGCTGAAACTTGCCGAGCGCTTGCAGATCCCGGTCGCGGCCTCGGCAAGCGGCCTTGGCGCGATCGATTGCAATCATCCGCTGGCGCTGGGTCTCGTCGCGCGCGCCGGCCATTATCAAGCCAACCACGCGACGCGTCAGGCTGATGTGCTGCTGGCGATGGGGATGCGGTTCGACGATCGCACGTCGAGCTCGTGGATCCCCGGCTACTCCTTCACCATCCCGCCGACGCGGCTGATCCATGTCGACATCGATCCCGAGGAGATCGGCCGCAACTATCCTGTTGCGCTCGGCCTGATGGCCGACGTGCGCACCTTCCTGCGGCAGGTGCATGCCGAACTCGATCGCCGCGGCGATCTCTCGAAGAAAGCAGACGCGCGCAAGAAGTGGCTTTTGCAGATCGATGGCTACCGCAAGGAATGGGACAAGTTTGTCGCTCCCGGATTTTCCGACGACACCACGCCGATCAATCCGCAGCGCGCGGCGCTCGAAATCGACAAGGCGTTGCCTGATAATGCGATCCTCGTCAGCGACATCGGCGTGCACCACAACTGGCTGCTCGGCTTCTGCAAGCCGCGGCGGCCGGATTCGCTGATCGGCTCGATGGGATTCGGCCCGATGGGTTTTGGGGTCGCCGGCGTGATGGGCGCGAAATTCGCCGCGCCCGACCGGCCCTGCGTCTCGGTGTGCGGCGACGGCGCGTTCTTCATGCACGCCAACGTGCTGGGCACGGCGGTCGAGTACAATCTGCCCGTGGTCTGGGTGGTCTGGAACAATTACGCCTATGCCTCGATCCGGGGTTTGCAGCGCGGCTATCTCGGCGGGCGTGAGCTTGCGACCGATTTCCACGATCCCAATACCGGCGAGCGCTACAATCCGGATTTTGCCGCGATGGCGCGCTCCTGCGGCGTCGAAGGCGTGCGGGTCGATCGCGCGGGCGATCTCGGCGAGGCCATTCGCAAGGGCATCGCGGCGAACAAGCCCTATCTGATCGACGTCGATATCGCCGCCGACATCAATCCGGTCGGCGCGGGCGTCTGGGAATTGCCCGGGCTCGGCCAAAGCAAGGCCGGCATCGGCACGCGCTATCAGCCAGCCTGATCTTACACTAAGGATATCCCATGTTTCTTGCAGGCAAGAAAGTCGTCGTCGTCGGAGGTTCCTCCGGGATCGGGCTTGCGACCGCCGAAATGGCGAAACGCGAAGGCGCTGACGTCATCATTGCGTCGCGTAACGTCGAACGGCTCGACAAGGTGGCCGAGAAGCTGAATGCCATCGCGATCCCCGCCGACGTCACCAGCGATGACAGTGTCGGAAAACTGTTCCAGCGTTGCGGCCCCGTCGATCATGTCGTGGTCACCGCGGCCCAGCTTCGCACCGGCCCGTTCAAGACGGTGGCGATGGAAGATGTCCGCACCACCATGGAAGGCAAGTTCTGGGGCGCATGGCGCGTCGCGCAGCAGGCGCAGATCCGCGCCGGTGGATCGCTGACACTGGTGTCAGGCTTCCTCAGCGTTCGTCCGCGCCCGAATTCGGCGATCGTCAGCGCCGCCAACGGCGCGCTGGAATCGCTGGCCCGGGCGCTGGCGCTGGAACTGGCGCCGGTGCGCGTCAATGCCGTCTCGCCCGGAATCATCGACACGCCGATCCGTGCCGCGATGCCGGAAGAGGCGCGGCGCGATATGCTGGCGAAAGCTGCGGCGTCGTTGCCGGTTGGCCGCGTCGGCGCGGCTGAGGACATCGCACGGCAAATCCTCAGTTTCATGGCGAACGGCTTTGCGACCGGATCGATCGTCTATATCGACGGCGGGGCGCTGGTGATCTGACGGCAGAGGAGGCCATCATGGCCTCGGAAAACAACGGCGCCTTCATCCGCAACATCGCCGAAGTGCCGTGGCGCGAGTTCCCCAATCATTTCGGCGGCGCGCTGTCAAAACCGCTGGTCATGCCGGAGACCGCGGGCTCCCGTCACATCGACTACAGGATTTCGATGTACCAGCCGATGGCGCATGTCGCGCGCCACAAGCATCGCGTGCAGGAGCAGATCTATCACGTGCTCGAAGGCGAGGGGCTGATGGAGATCGCCGGCAAGAACCACGTGGTTCGCAAGCACGACTTCATCTTCCTGCCGCCCGGGGTCGAACACGCGATCTCGAATTCCGGGCTGGTCGACCTGGTGTTTCTGGTGATTACGTCGCCGGTGACGGATGATGAGAAGCCGGTGTGAGGTCACCTCTCCCGCTTGCGGGGGAGGTCGGACCACATCGCAAGATGTGATCCGGGTGGGGGAAGCTCTCTCCACACGAACAGTGTGACTCGCGGCGGCACCCCCACCCCAACCCTCCCCCGCAAGCGGGAGAGGGGGCGATCCTTTTCGTGGTCGCAGTTCGATCTGATCTCGTTATGCGCTACGCCGACGCTGATCCCAGCAGTACCACTCCCCCCAATCAGGACTGCGCAGCCCACCACGCGCCATGCCGTGACCCGTTCGCCCAGTATCAGCATGCCGAACAGCGCGCCCACCATCATCGACATTTCTCGCGCCGGCGCGACCAGGCTGAGCGGGGCGCCCATCTCGATGGCCGACAGCACGAGGATGTAGGACAAAGGCGAGAGCGCGCCGACCCAGAACGCCAGCCACCAATGGCCCTTCATCTTCTCTTTGGCGCGAGGCAGGTTCGACAGAACGATCGGCAGCATGATGAAGAAGCGCAGCATATTGGTGACCCAGTCGAGCACGACGGGATGAATGCCGAGCACCTTGACGCCGTATCCGTCGACGACGGTGTAGCCCGCGATCAGCGAGCCCGTCGCGGTACCCCAGCGCACGCCGTCGAGGCCGCGCGGGCGGCGGAACGCGGAGAGATCGCCCTGCGTGGTGATCAAGCCGATCCCGGCGACGACGGCGAGCAACCCGAAAATCCCCTGTGCGGTCGGCGTTTCGCGCAGCAGGATGAACGCGCCGATCGACGACAGCATCGGCCCGGTGCCGCGCGCGATCGGATAGACCACCGAGAGGTCGGCGACCTGGTAGCCGCGCTGCAGGCACAGGCTGTAGGCAAGATGAATGCAGGCGCTCAGCATGAGGCAGGCAGCGACCGGCAGGCTCCAGCTCAGTTCGCCGTAAACCAGAAGCCAGATCATCCACGGCAGATAGACGAGGCAGGCGAACATATTATAGGCGAAGACGAAGGTCGGGCCGGCTGCCGCCGCACGCTTCGAAAGCAAATTCCAGGTGGCGTGAATGAAGGCGGCGAGGACAACGAGGGAGAGCGAGAGCGGCGACATGAGACCTCCGTGCCATCTGGCGCGAAAAAGATCTCGACATCTCCTCCTCTGGGCTTTTGTCCCTCGGGTGCAGCCGCGTGCTACCGCGGTTTCCGCAACGCTCGGACCGGCGATGGCAATTTCGCCATCCGGAACCCTAGTTGCCACTCAGTCGATGGAACTCCGATATGTCAGGGAATCAGGTGCGGTCAATCCGAAAATTTATGCTGCACGTGCGCAATGCTGCGAATCAGGCCGCCAGATCCTGCAGCAGAAGCGACGAGCCACGAATCAGCACCTTGCGTCCCTTCGCTGTGATGAAGGGCGCATCTCCGTTCATGGTGGCAAGTTCCAGCGCGATCAGGCCGTCAATCGTGTAGCGGCTCATGCGCAGCAGCTTTGATGCTGGCGTCCGCAACGCTTTCAATGCTTCCCACTGGGACGGCGTCAGGTCGTAATCGAATTCTTCGTTCATGGTACCTCGGCATTCTTGCAGCGCTTGCCACAATTCTTGTGGCGCGTGATAGCGAGCGCACGTGAAATTCGTGCGACCGCAACGAGTCGGTATTTCGACAAGCGACGATGCGCTGTCACATCATCGTGTCACTGGAATCGATTGAATGTGTCGAATCACACAGATGGCCGAATAAAAACGCCGGCGCAAATTTGCGTGAGTACGGAGCGCGTCAAAAAGACCGCCCAATCACCGCAACCCTTAAGAGAAAGTTACTAACCAAAGGTAAACGTGTGGACCGAGCTGCCGTAGGGTGGGCAAAGCGTAGCGTGCCCACCATCCTTTTGCGCCGAGAGAATGGTGGGCACGGCGCTTTGCGCCTTTGCCCACCCTACAACCTTATCCCCGCCGCACGCTCGATCCGCCATCGACCGGCAACGTCACGCCGGTGATGAAACTCGCTTCATCTGATGCGAGGAAAAGCGCGGCGTTGGCGACGTCCCAGCCGGTGCCCATCTTGTGGCGCAACGGAACTTTGGCATCGCGCTCCGCCTCGACCTCGGTGCGGCTCTTCCCCCATTCGCGCGCGCGGGTGTCGACCGCCATCGGCGTGTTCATCAGTCCGGGCAGGATGACGTTGGCGCGAATGCCATATTGCGCGTTCTGGTAGGCGAGCTGTTCGGTGAAGGCGATCATCGCCGACTTGGTCGCCTTGTAGGCGACGTAAGGATAGGTGGTGATCGCGGCCATCGACGAGATGTTGATGATCGCGCCGCTCTTTTGCTGACGCATGATCGGGATGACGTGTTTGGCGGCCAGCACGCAGCTCTTCAAGTTGATCGCCACGCAGCGGTCGAACGCTTCCTCCGAGATGTCGAGCAGCTCGGCGTCGCCGCCGGACAGGCTGACGCCGACATTATTGTGCAGGATGTCGATGCGGCCCCAGCGCGTTTGCGCGTCCGCCACCATCGCCTTGAGGTCGGCATTCTTGGTGACGTCGGCCTTGAATGTCGCCGCGGTGCCATCCTTGGCGGCGATCATGTCGACCGTTTCCTGGGCGGAGGCCAGATTGTGATCGACGCACAGCACCTTGGCGCCTTCGCGCGCAAAGGTCAGCGCGGTGGCGCGGCCATTGCCGATGCCTTCGCCGGGGCTCTGTCCGGCGCCGACGACGATGGCGACACGATCTTTCAGGCGCATTCATTCCACTCCCGGGATCGGGTACTGTTGCAGTACCTCTTTGTAATAAGGTTCGTTGTCGATCTTCATCGTCGCCAGTACCCGCACCACGGCGCAGTAGAAGGCGATGGTGAGCACGAGGTCGACCATCTGCTCGTCGGAGAGTTTTTGCTTGATCTCGCCGAAGGTTGCCTCCGACATCGCAAGCTCCCGCACCATCTCGCGGGTGCCACGGAGGATCGCCTTTGCCAGCGGTTCGAGCTTCGAGGGCTTGCCCTCGGTCTCGGCCATCAGCCCTTCGATATCCTCGTCGGTGACGCCGAATTCCCTGCCGATCTTCACGTGGTGGGTGAACTCATATTCCGATTTCTCCATCCAGCCGACCTGGAGGATCGCGAGTTCACGCAGACGCGGATCGAGCTTGCTGTTGAAGCGGATGAAGCCGCCGATTCCGTTGAAGGCGCGCGCCATGTCGGGCGAATTCACCAGCAGCTTGTGCAGGTTGGTGTTGCGCTTGAGCATGTCGCGGTATTCGGGGGCGACCTGGTCGGCTTCGAGATAGGGCAGGCGGGCCATTTTGTTGTTGTCCTTGTTGGCGATAGCGGATCAGGCTCACCTAGTCGTAGAGCGCTTTGTGCTCCCGTTCGTAGTTGGCGTAGGAGTCTTTGATGCTGGCCATGTTCAACAACATGGTCGCAACCGGCGTGTTGTCGGCCCCGAATACCGTCGTGCGCATCCACACGCTCTCTGTGCGGCGGCTGCCACTCAGCGCAACGACCTCGCGCTCGGTGGTGTAGCTGTCGCCGACAAACAATGGCCCGCGCAGCAGGCGGATTTCCTGATCGGCGAACAGCCCGACCGCCGGTCCGCGGACCGGCAGCCGGTCGTCGCGGGCGCGGTACTGAAACAGCACGCTCAGCATCTCCATGGGAATGATCGCCCGTCCCCAGGGATTGTGCTCCTGCGAATAGTACGCCGAGGGTTCGGTGATGACCTTGAGCTTTTGCTCAAGGGAAAACGGATAGAGATCGCCCATGTGCTGGTCGAAATCCATTCTGACCGTCTGGCTGGGTGTCTTCATGCCGACCTTGAGGTCGGCAAGAATGACAGGATCGGCAAGCGGCTTCAGTTCGCCAAGCCGGCGGCTCAACGCAGTTTCCGTCACGCCGCCGATCGATGCGGTGCCGCGCAAAATCTCGGTGCCGTCGCGCTTGGTCATGCCGATCGCGCAGGTGGTCTGGCCCGGCTTCGGCTTTTCGATGTTGGCCTGGACCTCCTCACCCTCGAAGGCGGGGTTACGGTAATGGGCCGACAGGCATCCGGTCTCGAACCAGGCCTGGCCCCAGATTCGCTCGCACAGCGGCGCGAACTGGCTGAAATGAGTCGGCCCCTCGATGGTGCCGCCCTGAAAGCCGAGCTTTTGCGCGGTCGCATCGTCGTGGATCGAGGCGTGGGAGTCGTAGACCTGCGCATGAAGCATCTGCTTCGGGCTGCGCCACGGCCCCACCAGCAGATTGCCGCTTTCCAACAGCTCGGTCGTGAACGCCGCTTCTGTCATCCCTGGTGTCTCCCTTTGCTCCCAAGCGTTTCAAAGAAGGCGGATTTCGGCAAGAGGGCGGGCCGGTCCACAGGACAAGCGAGATATGTCCTGTAGCCATGAATTCACGCTGGGCACGCATAGCAAAACCGGTGCATTCTGTTCGCAATTAGACCGGTTCAAATAACCGGCGGAACGTGCGACGGGGAGCGGACGAATGGCGTTGATGGAAGTTGGGCTGGACGACAAATATCGTCTGGATGCGAAGCGCATATTTCTCTCCGGTACGCAGGCACTGGTCCGACTTCCCATGTTGCAGCGCGAACGCGACCGCGCGCAGGGCCTCAACACCGCAGGTTTCATATCAGGCTACCGCGGCTCGCCGCTCGGCATGTACGACCACGCGCTATGGCGCGCGAAAACCTTCCTCAAGCAGCATGACATCGAGTTCGCGCCCGGTCTTAACGAGGATCTGGCGGCGACCGCCGTGTGGGGCAGCCAGCAGGTCGGCATGTTCCCCGGCGCCAAGGTCGATGGCGTGTTCGGTATCTGGTATGGCAAGGGCCCGGGCGTCGACCGCTCCGTCGACGCGCTCAAGCACGCCAACTCGGCCGGCACCTCGCCGAACGGCGGCGTGATTGCGCTGGCCGGCGACGATCATGGCTGCCAGTCCTCCACGCTCGCCCACCAGAGCGAACAGGTGTTTGCGGCGGCGCTGATGCCGGTGGTCAATCCGGCGACGCTGCAGGATTATCTCGATCTCGGCATTCTGGGCTTTGCGCTGTCGCGCTACTCAAGTTGCTGGGTCGGCTTCAAGGCGATTTCCGAAACCGTCGAAAGCTCGGCCTCGATCGTCAGCGACCCTGATCGCATCAAGATCATTTTGCCCGATGATTTCGAAATGCCGCCGGGCGGGCTTTCCATCCGCTGGCCGGATGCGCCGATGGAGCAGGAGCGGCGGCTGCACGGCCCGAAAATGCAGGCGGTGGCGGCGTTCACGCGCGTCAATCGCTTTGACCGCATCGTGCTGGACTCCAAGCCGGCGCGGCTCGGCATCATGGCGACCGGCAAGGCCTATCTCGATCTCCGGCAGGCGCTGGCCGATCTCGGCATTACCGACGCCGAGGCGCAGGCGCTGGGACTTCGCATCTACAAGGTCGCGCTGACCTGGCCGCTGGAGGAGTCAGGCGCAAAGACGTTCGCCGAAGGTCTGCAGGATGTGCTCGTCGTCGAGGAGAAGCGCGGCTTCATCGAGGACCAGCTCCTGCGCATTCTTTATAATGTCGATGCCTCGAAGCGACCGTCGGTGGTCGGCAAGCGCGACGAAACCGGCGCCATGCTGCTGCCGAGCGAAGGCGAACTGACGCCGACCATGGTGGCGGCAGCCGTCGTCGCGCGGTTGCGCAAACTCGGTCATCGCAGTCCGGGGCTGGAGCAGCGTCTCGCAAAGCTCGAAGCGTTCGACCGGCCGGCGGAAGGCATTGGCGCGGCAAAGCTGCAGCGCACGCCGTATTTCTGCTCGGGCTGCCCGCACAACACCTCGACCAAGATCCCCGAGGGCAGCCGCGCCATGGCCGGCATCGGCTGCCACGGCATGGCGCTGTCGGTGCCGAACCGCCGCACCCAGACGATCTCGCATATGGGCGCGGAAGGCGTCACCTGGATCGGGCAGGCGCCGTTCACCAGCGAACAACACGTGTTCCAGAATCTCGGCGACGGCACTTACACCCATTCCGGCCTGCTGGCGGTCCGCGCCGCGGCGGCTGCCGGCGTCAACATCACCTACAAGATCCTCTACAACGACGCGGTGGCGATGACCGGCGGCCAGCCGGCCGAGGGCGGTTTGACGGTCTCCCAGATCGCGCACCAGGTTTCGGCGGAAGGGGCCAAACGCCTCGTCATCGTCTCCGACGATCCCGAAAAATATCCCAGCAATTACTTCCCAGTAGGCGCGACCGTTCATCACCGCCGCGAGCTCGACGCGGTGCAGAAGGAGCTGCGCGAGGTCAAGGGCCTCACGGTCCTGATCTACGACCAGACCTGCGCGGCGGAAAAGCGCCGCCGCCGCAAGCGCGGGCTCTATCCGGACCCGCCGAAGCGCGTCTTCATCAACGAGCGCGTCTGCGAAGGCTGCGGCGACTGCTCGGCTGTTTCCAACTGCGTCTCGGTGCAGCCGCTGGAAACCGAGTTCGGCCGCAAGCGGCGGATCGACCAGTCGAACTGCAACAAGGACTTTTCCTGCATCGAGGGCTTTTGCCCGAGTTTTGTCACCGTGCATGGCGGCAAACTGAGGAAGGCCGACCGTACCGCGGCCGATCCGTCCGCGCTGTTCGCCGATCTGCCGCTGCCGGCCGCGCCTGCGCTCGATGGCGCCTACAACATCCTCGTCACCGGCATCGGCGGCACCGGCGTCATCACCATCGGCGCGCTGCTCGGCATGGCAGCCCATGTCGAGGGCCTGGCGTGCTCGACGCTCGACTTCACAGGGCTCTCGCAGAAGAACGGCGCGGTCATGAGCCACGTCCGCATCGCGCCCGAGGCGGACGATCTCGCGACCGTCCGCATCGCGCCCGGCGGTGCCAACCTCATCCTCGGCTGCGACATCGTGGTCGCCACCAGCATTCCGGCGTTGAGCCGGGCCGAGCGCGGCGTGACGCGGGTGATCGTCAATGCCGACCTGTTGCCGACCGCGAGTTTTGTCATCAATCCCGACATCGATTTCGAGGCGGGGACGATGCGGGAGTCGCTCAATGAAGCCATCAGCGCCTCCGATCTCGACATTCTGGACGCGACCGGGCTTGCCACGGCACTGATGGGCGACAGCATCGCCACCAACGCCTTCATGCTCGGCTTTGCGTTTCAGCGCGGCGCGATTCCCCTGTCGCTGGAGGCGATCATGAAGGCGATCGACCTCAACGGCGCGGCGATCGACATGAACAAGCTGGCGTTCTCCTGGGGCCGGCTCGCCGCGCACGACCTGCAGCGCGTCGTCAGCGCAGCGCGCTTCAAGAGTTCGGGCGCGGCGCCGGTGAAGCGGACGCTCGACGAGAGCATAGCTTTCCGCGCCAAGTTCCTGACGGACTATCAGAATGAGGCCTATTCGAAGCGCTACCTGGCGGAAGTCGAGCGCGTTCGCGCGGCCGAAGCAAAGGGCTCGCCCGGATCGCATGACCTCACCGAGGCCTTTGCAAAGGGCCTGTTCAAGCTGATGGCCTACAAGGACGAGTACGAAGTCGCCCGGCTTTACTCGGACGGTGAGTTTGGCAAGGCGTTGGAGGAACAGTTCGACGGCGACGCGAGCGTCAAAGTCAGCCTCGCGCCACCACTGCTGGCGTCGCGTGACAAGGCGACCGGCCATTTGCGCAAGCGCGAGTTCGGTTCCTGGATCTTCCGCGCCTTCGAACTGCTGACGCGGTTCAAGTTCCTGCGCGGAACTGCGTTCGATCCGTTCGGCTACACGGCCGAACGCCGGATGGAGCGCGCATTGCCCGGCGAGTATTCCGCTGTCATCTTCCGCCATCTCGACGAGGCGAAGCCGCATGACTGGCCACGTCTGGTGGCGCTGGCGAAGTCCGCGGAACTTGTTCGCGGCTATGGCCACGTCAAGGAAGCCAATGTCGCGAAGTTCCGCGGAGAATGCGCACGCGTGGAGGCCGCGATCGGCCAACCGGTGGCGCAGGCAGCCGAGTAGGGAGCAGTTAATCCGGCACGTGAACTTTTTCGCGGCCCGGATCATTCACCGGTAATTCTGCGGGCAGGAACGGCTGGAATTGTCCGGCCGGCTCCCTACATGGTGAGTGTTCATACACTCTTTGGTTGATTTCAGGAGGCCCTACGATGGTCCTGAAAAGCGCTATTGCGGCAGCACTTTGCACGGGCTTCCTGATGTCAGGCAGCGCCGCGCTGGCGGACGAGTACCGCGCAGGCGAGCTCATTGGTCTCGATCTTTCCAAGGCCTTGCTCTCGCCGAAGCGTTTAGGTCCGGAGACGCAGTTTGCCCCGGTCCGGATCGAGGCCAGAAACGATGCCCGGCCGGTGAAGACGGAGCGCGTGGTTGCGCCAAAGGCAGCCGCGCGGAAGACCCAGCCCAGGACTCACGTAGCGCATGAGCGCGCCGGGAAACCGCGCGGCGCCGCCCGCACCAAGCTGACGCGCCGCCATAGCAATCCGCTCGACGCACAGGCGCGCGATACGCGGATCCAGACCTGGCCGTGCCAGTCCGGCGGCATCTGCGGCTGGCAGCGGTAGAATAGGTTCGTTGCTTCGTAGATTCCATGGGGCGGTGAGCGTGTCCCTTCCGATAGGTTTGGGTTTCCACACTCGAACCATCGGAGAGTCAGATGCAAGCATCGACCGTAGACACGCCCACCGCCGGCCATTGTTGCACGATTTTCGTTGCAATCGAACTGAGTCAGAAGGCTTGGCTGGTGACGTTGCACAGCCCGGACCGGGACCGGATCTCGCGTCGGACGCTTGAGGGCGGTGACGATGCCGGGTTGCTGGCATTGCTGGAGGGCGTCCGGACGCGGGCGG
>NZ_JADPJL010000028.1 GCF_023073415.1 Bradyrhizobium sp. 190
GTCATGCCGGGCTGCCTCGGCCTCGCCGCCGACCCAGCCGAGGTAGAAGCCGACCATCTGCCACATCGCGTCGAGGCCGAGGCAGCCCGGCATGACCGGGTCGTTCTTGAAATGGCAGCCGAAAAACCACAGGTCCGGCTTCACATCGAGTTCGGCCCGAATCAGCCCCTTGCCGAACTCGCCGCCTTTCTCGGTAATTTCCGTGATGCGGTCGAACATCAGCATCGGAGGCAGCGGCAGTTGCGCATTGCCGGGGCCGAACATTTCGCCGCGACCGCAGGCCAGCAAGTCCTCGTATTCGTAACCGCTGCGCCGTTCCAGCATCGTGTCCAGCCTCTCTTAAATGTCCCGATAGAGCGCTTTTGAGCGAACCGGACCCGTTTCCCCACGGGAGAACACTTGTTTCCCGCAAATAGGCGCTATTTGGGTGCTATCGGCATTAGCCTCTGCCGAAATCGCATATGTGGTCCGCGCGCTCTGTAACATAGGCATTGGGGCCCGGCAAAGCACTGGAACGGGCTAAAACGTTCTGTTTGTACGCTGGTTCCTCTTTAACCTTGGGTGGGTTCTAGTTGCGAAAAACTTGCATCTACCTGATTTCCTTTTATATTGGGCAAGATTATTGCCAGAGTTAGAGCGTGGTGCCCGAAGTGGAAATGAACGACCAAGCCTCACCCCTGAACGACGACGGTATCGATCCGGCCGCCCGCGCCGCCGGACATCAGCCGGCGTTGACCGGCTGTCCCTGGCACGACGTCAACGAAATGCTGCAGGCCGCCGGTCTTAGGCCGACCCGCCAGCGCATGGCGCTGGGCTGGCTATTGTTCGGCAAGGGCGCCCGCCATCTGACCGCGGAAATGCTGTACGAGGAAGCGACGCTGGCCAAGGTCCCGGTGTCGCTGGCGACCGTCTACAATACGCTCAATCAGCTCACCGATGCGGGTCTCTTGCGCCAGGTCTCGGTCGACGGCACCAAGACCTATTTCGACACCAACGTCACCGCGCACCACCACTTCTATCTCGAGAACAACCACGAGCTGGTCGACATTCCCGATCCGCATCTGGTGCTGTCGAAGATGCCGGACGTGCCGGAAGGCTACGAAATCGCCCGCGTCGACATGGTCGTGCGCCTGCGCAAGAAGCGCTGATCTTCGCATAAAAAATTTGTGGATTCGTAGGGTGGGCAAAGGCGCGTTTGCGCCGTGCCCACCATTTTTGTTGTGCTCATAATGGTGGGCACGCTTCGCTTTGCCCACCCTACCAATTCAGCGGCGCTGCTCAGAGCGGAGAGCTCACTCCACCTTCTCATCCGCGTAGACGCCCCACAGCCTTTGCTGCTCGATCCAGCCGTCAAAGCCATTGCCGATCACGCGGCACCAGCCATTGGCGCATTTCTTGACCTGAGCGACGACGCCGACCTGCAGGCGGGCCGCAATCGCGCTGGTCGGATCGGGACGATCGTAGACCGACGCCAGTTCTTCCTTTTTCTTCATGGTGACGACCGCAGTGCGCCGGCCGGACAGCAGGGAGTGATAGACCCAGCCCTCGGAGCCCTCGGAATCGCGCACGCGGCGCCAATTCTCGAACTCGGCGGTGATTTCGACCGGCAGGCCTGAACGGGTATAGATCCAGGCGACATCGTTATCCTTGGTCGGACCGGCCCGGACATTCACATGGTCGGATTTCAGGCTGACATATCGCGGCACCGGCAGGCCGCTCGTGGTGGCCGAATCTTTGGCCGAAAATCCAGTGCTGACCGATGCCAAAAGCCAGCACGCCGCCAGCACCGCCACCGAACAGAAACGCCCCAACGCCATCAACCCGTCTCCTGCAGAGCCACCCGCAACTCGAATCTTTCGAGTTGAAACCGCCCGCTTACGCCCGAAAACCCCAGACCCCGTGCCCCGCAATGGTCGTGCCCGGATTTTCGACTTTCGAGGGGTTCTTGTCTTGGCCCGGCCTTCTGATAGAGAGGACGGAACGTCGAGAACAAGAACACCCGAATTTTCCGCTGAAAATCCGCGGCAAGTATTTGGGAACCCAAGGACTTACCTGAGGAAACGGCGGGACACCGGGACCGCGTGGCGTCAGCAGTGTCGAACAACCGGGTTAATGAGGTCTGAACGGCGAGCTCCGGCGAGCCATTGCCTCATGAGAGCAGGACATGTCGGTTAAGAAAAAACCTCTCGTCGTCGTCACCCGCAAGCTGCCGGACTCGATCGAGACCCGGATGCGCGAACTGTTCGACGCGACGTTGAACCTCGACGACACACCGATGACGCCGGAACAGATCGCGGACGCGGTCCGCACCGCCGACGTGCTGGTGCCGACCGTCACCGACATGATCAGCGAGGCGATCCTCAAAGATCCCGACTGCAAGGTGCGCATGATCGCCAATTTCGGCAACGGCGTCGACAATATCGACGTCACGGCGGCGCATGCGCGCGGCATCACGGTGACCAACACGCCGAAAGTGCTGACCGAAGACACCGCCGACATGACCATGGCGCTGATTCTTGCGGTGCCGCGGAGGCTGATCGAGGGCTCCACCATTCTGACCGAGGGCAAGAACTGGGAGGGATGGTCGCCGACCTGGATGCTCGGCCACCGAATCGGCGGCAAGCGGCTCGGCATCGTCGGCATGGGCCGTATCGGCCAAGCCGTGGCCCGCCGGGCGCGCGCCTTCGGGCTGCAGATCCACTACCACAACCGACGTCCGGTGGCGCCGCGCATCGCTGAAGAACTGGGCGCGACCTATTGGGAAAGCCTCGACCAGATGCTGGCGCGGATGGACATCATCTCGGTGAACTGTCCGCATACGCCGGCGACCTACCATCTGCTGTCGGCGCGGCGGCTGAAGCTGATCCGAAAAGACGCCTATATCGTCAACACCGCGCGCGGTGGGGTGATCGACGAGGACACGCTGATCAAGCTGATCGAAGCCGGCGACATCGGCGGCGCCGGTCTCGACGTCTACGAGCACGAGCCCGCGGTCAATCCGAAACTGGTGCGGCTGGCCAAGGCCGGCAAGGTGACGCTGCTGCCGCATATGGGCTCGGCGACCATCGAAGGCCGTGTCGAGATGGGCGAGAAGGTAATTATCAACATCCGGACCTTCCTCGACAACCACAAGCCGCCGGACCGCGTGCTGCCCAGCATGCTGTAGGGGTCGTCCCGGCGAACGCCGGGACCCATACGCCGCGGCGGTTGTAGGTTACAGAAGGTATCGGATGCCTGTGCCAAACCGAGGAGCCGCGGCGTATGGGTCCCGGCTCAAGGCCGGGACGACGATGGATTGGTTGCGCGGCTACGGTTTATTGCTCTTCCGCCGCTCCCGCTTGCGCCATTCCGCGACGAAGGCGACGAACGCGGCAAGCGCCGGCGGCGGCTGGCGACGGCTCGGGTAATACAGAAACGGTCCCGGAAACGGCGCGCACCAATCGTCGAGCACGCTGACCAGCGCACCCGATTTGATGCCGTAGCGAACGTAACCCTCGAACGTCATCCAGAAGCCGACGCCGTCATGCACGGCGCGCAACGCCAGGCCGAGATAGGTCGCAATCAATTTCGGCGGCGGTGAGACCTTCACGACGCGGCCCGCCTTCTCGAATTCCCAATCCAGCATCGCGCCGCTGCCGAAGCGGGTGCGGATGCAGGAATGCTCCAGCAGGTCCTTCGGATGCTTCGGGCTTCCGTACCGCGCCACATATTCGCGCGAGGCCACCACCGCGTAGCGCTGCGGCGCACCGAGCGAGACCGCGATCATGTCCTGCGCCAGATGCTCGCCATAGCGCACGCCGGCGTCAAAACCACCGGCCACGATATCGACGAACGAGCTCTCGCCGACGATCTCCAGATCGATCTTGGGATAGGCTGCAAGAAACGGGGCGACCATCGGCGCCAGCACCAGATCGATCGCCGGCGGTGGCGCATTGATGCGCAGGCGCCCCGACGGAACGGCTCGCAAGCCGCGCACCTGATCGAGCGCCGCGCCGACATCCGACATGGCAGGGCCGACACGGGCCAGCAACAATTCGCCGGCTTCGGTGAGGGCTACGCTGCGCGTGGTGCGGTTCATCAGGCGGACGCCGAGCCGCTCCTCCATGTCGCGCAGCCGCTGGCTGAGGCTCGAAACGGAGACGCCCTGCTCTGTCGCGGCGCGACGGAAATTCCGGGTGCGCGCCACGGCGACGAACGCATCGAGGTCGCGGAGGTCGAAATTCTTCATTGTTCGATATACTGAACAAGCTATTTATGATTGTCCAGCTTATCGCTTCAGCTGGGAGGGTTCATATCAGCCTCGTCATCACGGCGCGTAACGCCCCACCGATTTCGAGGAGAACCATCATGGAAAAACGCAAACTCGGCACTACCGGCCCAACCGTCTCGGCCATCGGCCTCGGCTGCATGGGCATGTCGGATTTCTACGGCCCGGCCGACCGCAGCGAGAGCATCGCCACCGTCCACGCCGCGCTCGATGCCGGCATCACCCTGCTCGACACCGGCGATTTCTACGGCATGGGCCACAATGAGATGCTGATCCGCGAAGCGCTCGCCGGGCGCAACCGCGACAATCTGCAGATCAGCGTGAAGTTCGGCGCGCTCCGCGATCCCAACAAGGGCTTTCTCGGCTATGACAGCCGCCCAGCCGCGATCAGGAATTTTGTCGCCTATTCGCTGCAGCGGCTCGGCGTCGACACCATCGACATCTATCGGCCCGCACGGCTTGATCCGGATGTACCGATCGAGGAAACCGTCGGCGCAATGGCCGACATGGTGAAGGCCGGCTGGATCAGGCATATCGGCCTTTCCGAAGTCGGCTCCGACACCATTCGTCGGGCGCACGCCGTGCATCCGATCGTCGACCTGCAGATCGAATATTCGCTGCTCGCACGCGGCATCGAGAACGACATCCTGAAAACCTGCCGCGAGCTCGGTATCGGCATCACCGCCTATGGCGTGCTGGCGCGCGGCCTGATCAGCGGTCACTGGACCAAGGATCGTTCCGGCGCGCAGGATTTTCGCAGCCTAAGCCCACGCTTCAGGGCGCCAATCTCGACGCCAATCTGATGCTGGCGAACTCGTTGCAGCGGATTGCCGACGATGTCGGCGCTTCGTCAGCGCAGGTCGCCATCGCCTGGGTCGCAGCGCAGGGCAGCGATATCGTGCCGCTGGTCGGCGCGCGCCGCCGCGACCGTCTCGCCGAAGCGCTGGGTTCACTCGAGGTGGAGCTGACGCCGGCTCATCTGGCCGCACTTGCCGAAGCGTTCCCGCCGGGCGTGGCCGCGGGCGCGCGCTACCCCGAGGCGCAGCTCGCGCATATGGACAGCGAGAAGCGCGTCGGAGCGTGAGGCGGTCGGGGCCTAACCGACGCTGGCTCGGGGACACTACGCCGCGTAGCCGCTCAAATCAGTGATCGTGGGCGTATCGCCGTTGAGCGGATTGGCCGGATCGCGCGCGTAGCGCAAGGTTTCGAACCGCATCGCGCGCGCGTCCACCATCACGAGCCGGCCGACCAGACTCTCGCCAAAACCGACGATCTCGCGGATCGCCTCCAGCGCCATCATCGAGCCCAGCATGCCCGCCAGCGCGCCCATGACGCCGGCCTCCGCGCAGGCCGGCACGGTGCCGGGCGGCGGCGGCTCGGGAAACAGGCAGCGATAGGTCGGATTGAACTCGCCCTGCTCGTTGCGCTCATGGGCACGGATCGTGGTCAGCGATCCGTCGAACATCCCCAGCGCCGCCGTGATCAGCGGCTTGCCAGCAAAGAAGCAGGCGTCGGACACCAGATAGCGCGTTTCGAAATTGTCGGAGCCGTCGAGCACGAGATCGTAGCCGCCGATCAGCGACATCACATTCTTTGCATCGAGACGCACCGCATGCGCCTCGAAGTGAACATGCGGATTGAGGGCGTGAATCACTTCGGCGGCGCTGTCGACCTTGCGCCGTCCGATGTCGGGCGTGGTGTGGATGATCTGCCGCTGCAGGTTGGACAGCGAGACGATGTCGTCATCAACCGCGCCGAGCGTGCCGACGCCGGCGGCCGCCAGATACATCAGGACCGGCGCGCCGAGACCGCCGGCGCCGATCACCAGCACGGACGCCTCCTTCAGCGCGGCCTGCCCCGGGCCGCCGACTTCGCGCAGCACGATATGGCGGGCGTAGCGTTCGAGTTCGTCGGCCGTCAGCATGGTCGCACTACCTCAATCAATCCCCTGAACCAGGGCGCGGTTGTTGCCGACTAAGCAGATGTGCTTAATTGGCGGGACGTCAATGAGCGCTCCCTATTCCACTCCGGCATTCTCCTGGATTTGTCATGAGATCGGTGCTTTCGGCAACATTGATGATGGCGGCCTGGGTTTTTGCGGCCTCGCACGCACAGGCGCAGATGACGCCGCCCTCCACGGCCGGCGCCAAGGTGAAACCGGTGACAACGGTGCCGATCCGTCCCGCGCTGCAGAAGCCAGAGGACACGGCCAAGGCGTTGGGGCAGGCCGAGCGGCTGGCGCTGCAGTCGGACCTTGCCTGGGTCGGGCAGTACAACGGCGCCATCACGGGCGACGTCAGCGAGCGCATGGTCAATGCGATCAAGGAATTCCAGAAATCCCGCGGGGCCAAGCAGACCGGCGTGCTCAATTCGCAGGAGCGCGGCACCTTGGCCGACACCGCCAAGAAAAAGCAGGAGAGTGTCGGCTGGAAAATCGTCACCGATCCCCTCACCGGCGTGCGGCTGGGGATCCCCACCAAACTGGTGCCGCAGCAAGCCAGCGACGCCAACGGCACCAAATGGACTTCGCCAACCGGCACGATCCAGATTCAACTGGCGCGGCGCAAGGAAGCCGGTGCCGTCACGGCAAAGCTGGCCGAGCGCGAAAAGAAAGAGCCGGGGCGCAACATCGACTACACCGTGGTCAAGCCGGACTTTTTCGTGCTGTCCGGCCTGCAGGGCCTGAAGAAATTTTACCTGCGCGGTACGTTCAAGGGCGACGAAGTCCGCATCCTCACCATCCTCTACGATCAGGCGACCGAGAATACCGTGGAACCGATCGTGATCGCGATGTCGAGCGCGTTCAATGCGTTTCCGGCGGCGGCGCAAACGGCGGGACCTCCGCCGCGCAAGACCGTGGAATACGGCACCGGCGTCGTCGTCAGTGACGATGGCGCGATCATCACCGACCGCCAGATCACCGACGGCTGCCTGATGGTCGCCATCGCTGGCTTTGGCAATGCCGATCGCGTCGCCGAGGACAAGGCGCACGATCTCGCGCTGCTGCGCATCTATGGCGCACGCGGACTGAAAGCGCTCAATCTCGCCAACGCCGCCACCAAGACGGCGCTCGACCTCACCGGCATTGCCGATCCGCAGAACCAGGGCGGCGGCGCCGTGGTGACCAGCGCCAAGGGTTCCGTGGCCCAGCTTGGCAGCGGCAGCGATATCGCGCTGACGCCCGCGCCGGCGCTCGGCTTTTCCGGCGCACCCGCGCTTGACGGCGACGGCAGGTTTGCCGGCATCGCGTTGCTGAAGCCGATTCAGGTAGCGGGGCCTACCAATGGCGTCCCCGCGGCGCAGGCGGTGCTGGTGACCGCCGAAACTCTGCGGGGCTTCCTCAAGGCCAATGGCGTGAATGTGGCAGGTGAATCGACCGACGCGAAGGCGTCCGTGGTTCGTGTGATCTGCGTAAGGAAGTAAGGCCACGGCCGTCGTCACCCGCCTTGTGCGCAATTGCGCACTGGGGCGGGTGACCCAGTATTCCAGAGACGTTCGTGATAGACCCGATAGGCCGCGGCGTACTGGATACCGCCTTCGCGGGTATGACAGTCTTTGGTGCGGCTGGAGTACGGCTCTCAGCTCAACCCAAACCTCACGCCGGCACGCGCTAACCCGCCGGCGATGCCTATCGGCGTCCCGTCCGCGCGCCAGCAGGCCGCGCCCGACATCGTCCCGTCCTCGTGAAACTGGATCGCGTTCATGCCGCCGGCAACCGTCGGCACGGCCAGCACCTTGTGACCTATCGCGACAAGTTTGGCGCGAACATCGTCGGGCACCGCGCGTTCGACTTCGAGCGCATTGCCTTCGGTCCACACCCGCGGCGCTTCGACCGCCTCCTGCAGGCTCATGCGGTGGTCGATCAAGTTGATCAACGCCTGCATCGCGCTCGGAAAGATCCGCTTTCCCCCGGGCAGGCCGAGCGCATAGACGAGCTTGCCGCCGCGAAGCGCCATCATCGGCGACATCGAGGTGGTGACGCGCTTGCCCGGCGCCAGCGATAGCGCATGGCTGGGGCGCGGATCGTAGAGGTTCATGTAATTGTTCGGGATGGCGCCGAGGCCGGGAATCAGGATTTTTGCGCCGAACAGATTGTTGATGGTCTGCGTGGTCGCGACCACATTGCCGAACCCATCCGCCGCCGTCATGTGGGTGGTATCAGCACTTTCGAGCTGCGCCACGCCGGCGCCCCATGCCTGCGCACGGTTTGGATCGATCGCGCGGCGGCGCTCGTCGGCATAGGCCTTCGAGATCAGGCGTTCGACCGGCACGTTGATGAAGTCAGGATCACCGCTGGCGGCGGCGCGGTCGGCGAAGGCGATCTTGAGCACCTCGGCAAGATAATGGATCGTGGCGGCGGAGCCGAAGCCGAGCTTTGCGATATCATAGCCTTCGAGAATGTTGAGCATTTGCGCGATGTGCACGCCGGAAGCCGCGGGCGGCGGCGGGCCCAGAATTTCCCAGCCGCGATAATCGGCGCGGATCGGCTGGCGCTCGACGGTCCTGTAGGTCGCCAGATCCTCGCGGGCGATGAAGCCGCCGTTCTTCTCCATGTAATCGACGAGAATGTCGCCGAGCCGCCCGTGATAGAGTGCCGCTTCGCCATGCTGCGAGATGTAGCGCAGCGTCTCCGCATATTCCGACTGCAGCACGCGCTCACCGGCTTTCAGCGGCATCCCCTTGGGCAGGTAGATCGCCGAGATGGCCTTGTCCTTGAGCATCTCCTGGGCGCTGTCGGAAATGCATTCATGCAGATAGGGCGTCACGGCATAGCCGCGTGAGGCATGCCTGATCGCAGGCTGCATGACGTCGGCGAGCGACATGGTGCCGAACCGCTGCAGCGTCTCGCACCAGGCTTTCAGCGAGCCAGGCACGGCGACGGCTTTCGGGCCGTTGAGATTTTCATCGCCCACGGTATCGAACACGTCATGCGCCGAGCCGGGCTTCGAGGTGTAGGTATCGGGCCGGACCGCCAAGGGCACGGTGCTCTGGCCGTCGATGAAGCGATGGCTGTCGTCGGCCAGCCGGATATGGGCCATGCCGCCGCCGATGATGCCGACCATCATCGGCTCGACCACCGTCAGCACGAACAGCGTCGCGATCGCCGCGTCGATGGCGTTGCCGCCGGCCGCCAGCATTTCCGCGCCCGCGCTCGATGCCAGGGGGTGATTGCTGACCACCATGCCGCGGCTCCCCGTCGCCGGCTGCTTCTGACATTGAAAACCTGTGGCTGCGCGATCCCGCCAATGACCCGTCATGCTGTTTTCCCGCTTCTTGTTATGGTTTCATCGGGCGCAAATGCACCGCCCGGCAGTATTTGCCCGGATGACCACAATTCCAGAATCGGGCATCATTGCAAGCTGACTGATTCGGACAACCGCGATCCCCCTACCTTTGGATCGGGCTGGGCACGTCTGAACGAGCGCGTAACTCGGCGTCGCAGAATGCGGCGCAGCTCGTGTGGCGTAACCCAAATGCCTGAAAGCCATCCAGAGGACGTGAAATGCAGACGATCGTATTGGCCACCCAGAAGGGTGGCTCGGGGAAAAGCACGCTTGCCATCGGCCTTACACTTGCCGCCATCCGGGCCGGCCATAATGTCCGCCTGATCGAGACGGACCCCCAGGGCACTGTTTCGAACTGGAAGCGCCGCCGTCCCTATGCCGCGCCGATCATCGAGCCGATCTACGCCGCCCGGGAGGTCGAACAGCGCCTGCAATCGCTCGCGCACGACGGCGTTACGGTGACGATCGTGGATACCGCCGGCGGCGAAAGCGCCGCGACCAATTCGGCCATTCGTTATTCCGACCTCTGCCTGATTCCGACGCGACCGAGCATCGCCGACATCGAGGCGACCGCCGCGACGCTCCGCGTCATCAGGGCCTGGCACAAGCCGTTTGCCTACGTCCTGAACCAGACCCCGATCCGGGCCGCGGCACGCCTCGCCGGTGCGGAAAATGCGTTGAGCAACGAGGCCGCGCTCGACATCGATGATATCGTTGCCAGACCCCTTATCGTGATGCGCAACGATCACCAGGACGCGCTGAGCGCCGGCCTCGCCGTCTGCGAACATGCACCGGGCGGCAAGTCCGCGGAGGAAATGCGCGCCCTCTGGCAGTGGACCGAATCGCGGCTGGGCAATGCGATTGCGGCTACTGACGAACCGATCATCGAGGAGTTCGTGGAAATACCCGCAATTATTCCCAAATGGGCTGCGCTCCCGTCTTTCGACACCGACAGCGCAGTCTTCCTGAGAACCCCGGCTCGCGTCTGATATCACGCTTCGCGCAAGGTAAATGCGCGAGGCGAAGGCGGAAGCAACCGGCCGCCAGCCCCGCCGGATTGCTTCGCTTCGCTATGGATTTCGACGCAGCCAGTTCTCCCGCGTCACGCGCCATTTTTCCGCGAGCGTCTGACCGCTATGATGGGCAAGCTCGATGTAGCCGACGAGTTCGGCGCCGGTCTTTTGCTTGACCCGGCGTGACGCCACGTTGGTCGCCGCATTGCAGGCGTAGAAGCTCTCGATCCCGAGCGTGCGGAAGGCAAAATCGTTCACTGCCGAGACGGCTTCGCTCATCAATCCCTGATTCCAATAGCGCTCCGCGAGCCAGAAGCCGCGGTTGCCTTTCGCATCGTCCGACCCGGGGCGAAAGCGAATATTCCCGATCGCCTCGCCATCGCCGCCGCGCAGCACCAGCATCCAATTATAGATCTCCTCGCCCGCGGCGACCTTCTCCAACTCCCTCGTAATGAAAGTCTCCGCGCCGTCCTCTGGATACGGCCAGGGGACAACCGATGCGAGATGCTGGATGATATTCCAGTTGTTGAAATGGCGCTGGATCGCGGGCGCATCCGACATTGCGAGCGGCCGCAAGATCAGGCGCTCCGTTTGCAGCGTCGGCGTGATGGTTATTTCTGGCATTTCGGGCACCAAAAGGTCGAGCGGCCGTTTTGAACGAAGCGCCGCACGATGCCGCCGCAGGCCTTGGTCTGGCACTTTTCGCCCTCGCGGTCATAGACCTGGAACGAGTGCTGGAAATAGCCGAGTTCGCCCGACGTCAGCCGATGATCGCTGATCGAGGAGCCGCCGGCCTTGATCGCCTGATTGAGCACCGAATGAATCGCATTCACCAGCCGCCCGGCGTGATCGGTCGGCTCGCCCCCGGCAACGCCCTTGCGTTGTCCGGCTTTGGTTGCCAGCGTCGCCGCCAGTCGCCGTGGCGACAGATGCGACCGGTACAGCGCTTCGCAGACATAGATATTGCCGAGGCCTGCGACCACGCGCTGGTCGAGCAGCGCGGCCTTCAGGCTGGTCTTCTTGTTGAAACACGAGCGCGCCAGCATCGCGGCGTCGAATTCGTTGCCGAGCGGCTCCGGGCCGAGGTCCTTCAACAGTGGTTCGTCCTCCAGCGCGTTGCGGGCGATGATCTTCATGTACCCAAAGCGGCGCGGATCGTTGAACACGACGGAAGCGCCCGATGACATGTGAAACACCACGTGATCGTGCGCGCGATCCTCGCTGCGCGGATGGTGGAATTGGCCCGGCGTGTTGTTATGGCCACCTTCCAGCACCCGGAACGAACCGGACATGCCCAGATGCATCAAGAGCACGTCGCCGGAGCCGAGATCCGCCATCAGGTATTTGGCGCGGCGGCCGAGACCGGTCACGGTCTGGCCCTCCAGCCGCGCGGTAAAGTCTTTTTGAAAGGGAAACCGCAAATCCTTGCGCCGGGCTTCCGCTTTGAGGATTTTCGACCCCTCCATGGCGGGTTGCAGGCCGCGGCGGACGGTCTCAACTTCAGGCAATTCAGGCATGCAGGCATTCACCTTATGGAGGTGACGTGATAGCGCCATTGCGGCCGGCGCGCTATGGTCGGCCGACGGAGTATGAGTTGATGGATCGGCCGGACCAAACCACCCATTTTGGCTTCAGGGACGTACCCCTGGGGGACAAGCAGACGCTGGTGAACGACGTCTTTCACAGCGTGGCCTCCCGCTACGACCTGATGAACGATCTGATGTCGGCGGGCCTGCACCGGGTCTGGAAGGACATCATGATCAATGCGCTCAATCCGCCGAAAACCGATGCGCCCTTTGCCCTGCTCGACGTCGCGGGCGGCACCGGCGACATTGCCTTCCGCGCCGCCGGGGCCGCGGGCGCAGGCTTCCACGCCACCGCCTGCGACATCAACACCGACATGCTCGAGGTTGGCCGCAACCGCGCGCTGGCGCGTCATCTCGACCACCAGGTTTCCTTCGTCGAGGGCAATGCCGAGACGCTGGCATTCGGCGACCGCAGCTTCGACGCCTACACCATCGCGTTCGGCATTCGCAACGTGCCGCGGATCGATACCGCGCTGCGCGAAGCCTATCGCGTGCTGCGGCCCGGCAGTAGATTTTTGTGCCTGGAATTCTCCACGGTCGACGTCCCCGGGCTCGACTGGCTGTATGATCAGTTCTCGTTCAAGGTGATCCCGCCGCTCGGCCGCGCCGTGACGGGCGATGCGGAGTCCTACCAGTACCTCGTCGAATCGATCCGGAAATTCCCCCGGCCCAATGTATTTGCCGAGATGATCCGCGCCGCCGGCTTTTCGCGGGTGAAGTGGGAAAGCCTCTCCGGCGGCATCGTGGCGTTGCATTCGGGCTGGCGTTTGTGATTTCTGCCGCGACCCACATCGCGCGGCTCGTCCGCGCCGCTTACGTGTTCGCGCGCGAAGGCGTGTTCGGCGTCGTCGATCCGAGCCTGGTGCCACCGCCCGGGCAGCTCGCGCTGCGGCTGGCGCGCCTGATCGAACGGCCCGGCGCCAAATCCGGCCCACGGCTGTCGCGCGCGCTGACGCGGCTCGGCCCCGCTTACCTCAAACTCGGCCAGTTTCTGGCGACCCGGCCCGACGTGGTCGGCGTCGCGATGGCGCGCGATCTGGAAGCCCTGCAGGACCGCCTGCCGCCGTTTTCGCAAGCCGAAGCCGAGGCCGTGATCGCCGCATCGCTGGAACGCCCTCTGGCCAAGGCGTTTGTCAGCCTCGGCCCGGCGGTCGCCGCCGCCTCGATCGCCCAGGTGCATCGCGGCGAGGTGGAGCACGATGGCGTACGCCAGCCGGTCGCCGTAAAAGTGCTCCGGCCCCATGTCGCCTCGCGTTTTCGCCGCGACCTCGGCGATTTCTTCTTCGTCGCGCACAATGCGGAAGCGCACTCGGCCGAAGCACGGCGGCTGCGGTTGATCGAGGTTATCAACACAATGTCGCGCTCGGTCGCGATGGAGATGGACCTGCGGCTGGAAGCGGCCGCTTTGTCCGAGATGGCGGAGAACACAAGCGACGATCCGGATTTCCGCGTGCCGACCGTCGATTGGGACCGCACCACCCACAACGTGCTGACGATGGAGTGGATCGACGGCATCGCGCTCAATGACCGTGCGCGGCTCGAAAAATCCCACGTCGACCTGCCCGATCTCGGCCGCAAGGTGATCCAGAGCTTTCTGCGCCATGCGCTGCGCGACGGCTTCTTCCACGCCGACATGCATCCCGGCAATCTGTTTCTCGATGATGCCGGCCGGCTGGTGGCGGTCGATTTCGGCATCATGGGCCGGCTCGGGCTGAAGGAGCGGCGTTTCCTCGCCGAAATTCTACTGGGCTTCATCACGCGCGACTACCGCCGCGTCGCCGAGGTGCATTTCGAGGCCGGCTATGTGCCGGGCCATCATTCGGTGGAGAATTTCGCGCAAGCCATCCGCGCCATCGGCGAGCCGATCCACAACCGCACCGCCGAAGAAATCTCGATGGCGAAGCTGCTGACCCTGCTGCTCGAGGTCACCGGCCTGTTCGACATGCAGACCCGGCCCGAACTGATCCTGCTGCAGAAGACCATGGTGGTGGTCGAAGGGGTCGCGCGAGGGTTCGATCCCAAGCTCGATATCTGGAAGGTCGCCGATCCCGTGGTGCGCGAATGGATCGAGCGCAATCTCGGGCCCATGGGGCGGATTCAGGGCGCGATGTCCGGCGCGGGCGAACTCGGCCGCGTGGCGGCGAGCCTACCTGCGATCGCTTCGCGGGCGGTTGCCGTGCTCGAAAACATGGAGAAGATGACGCGGGAGGGCCTGACGCTGTCACCAGAGTCGATTGCCGCCTTGGGCCGTGCCGAGGGCCGCAAGAGCCGCTGGCGGACGGTAGCGCTCTGGATCATCGCGGCGACCTTTATCGGAATTCTGGTGGCCATCCGGCAGCTATGATTGCAATGCCATCATGATATGATAGCATTGACTGCATACTATGCTGGAGGCCGCCCATGGCCAGCCTGACGATCCGAAAACTCGACGACGCCATCAAGTCCTACCTGCGGCTGCGCTCGGCCAAGAACGGCCGCTCGGTCGAGGAAGAAGTGCGGGTGATCCTGCGCGACTATTGCGAGGGGAGCCCGGCGCCAACAGCTTCATTGACCTCGCCGTCCGCTCCGACTGAACGGCCTGCTGTCGAGCGTGCAAACACCGCCGGCCAGGCCAGCGTCACCCTGATTATCGGCGGCGGCATCGCCGCCTTCAAATCGATGGAACTGATCCGGCGGCTGAAGGAGCGGCACATCGACGTCCGCTGTGTGCTGACCAAGGCCGCGCAGCAATTCGTCACGCCGCTTTCGGCCAGCGCACTGTCGCATGAGCGCGTCTATACCGATCTGTTCGACCCCGGCAGCGAATTCGACGCCGGTCACATCCGCCTCGCCCGCGAATGCGACCTGATCGTGGTGGCGCCGGCGACCGCCGACCTGATGGCGAAGATGGCGCAGGGCCACGCCGACGATCTCGCCAGCGCGATCCTGCTGGCGGCCGACCGGCCGATCCTGCTGGCGCCCGCGATGAACCCCCTGATGTGGAACAACGCCGCCACGCGACGCAACGTGCTGCAGCTTCGGCGCGACGGCATCCATATGATCGGCCCCAGCGCCGGCGAAATGGCCGAGTCCAACGAGGCCGGCATCGGGCGGATGTCGGAGGCGATCGAAATCGCTGCTGCCGCAGTCGGCATTCTCCGCCCGCCACGACCGCGTCCGCTCGCGGGCAAGCGCGTGCTGATCACGGCGGGACCGACACATGAGGCGATCGATCCCGTGCGCTATATCGCCAACCGTTCCTCCGGCAAGCAGGGCTTTGCCATCGCCGCTGCAGCGCAGGCTGCGGGCGCCGATGTCACGCTGGTCTCCGGGCCTGTCGAATTGCGCGATCCCGCTGGTGTGAACGTCATCCGTGTGGAATCGGCGCGCGACATGCTGCATCGGGTGGAAGCCGCCTTGCCGGCCGATATCGCGATCTTCGCAGCCGCCGTTGCCGACTGGCGCGTTGCCAATGAGGGCGAGCAGAAGCTGAAAAAGACCGCTGCCGGCATGCCGCCGCTACAACTGGTCGAAAACCCCGACATTCTCGCGACGATCTCGAAACTGAAAGACAAGCGCCCGCCGCTGGTGATCGGCTTCGCCGCCGAGACCGAGAATCTGATCGACAACGCCAAGGCCAAGATCGCGCGCAAGGGCTGCGACTGGATCGTCGCCAACGACGTCTCGCCCGCAACCGGCGTAATGGGCGGCGACCGCAACACCGTTCATTTGCTGACGCGCGACGGGAAGGATATCAGCGTCGACGACATCAAGGTTGATTCCTGGCCAGTGATGACCAAGGAACAGGTCGCGACCGAACTGGTAGCGAAGATTGCGAAGACCGTGGAGAAAAATTCGTGAGCGCGAACGTGAAAGTCGAAATCCGCCAATTGCCGCACGGCGAAGGTATCGCGCTGCCGGCGTATCAAAGCGCTGACGCCGCCGGGCTCGACCTGCTGGCCGCGGTTCCCGCGGACACGCCGCTGATCCTGCCGCCTGGAAGATATGCGATGGTGCCGACCGGACTGACGATCGCGCTGCCGTCAGGCCATGAGGCGCAGGTCCGGCCACGTTCCGGTCTTGCCGCCAAGCATGGCGTCACCGTCTTGAATTCGCCGGGCACGGTGGATGCGGATTACCGCGGCGAGATCAACGTGCTGCTCATCAATCATGGCGACACGCCGTTTCCGATCCAGCGCGGCGAGCGCATCGCGCAGATGGTGATCGCGCCGGTCGTGCAGGCGCAATTGGTTCCGGTGGTGTCGCTTTCAACAACCGATCGCGGCAGCGGCGGTTTCGGCTCGACTGGACGCTGAATCGTCGAGTAAAGACGACTCTCAACGGTAACTTGGCTGAATTCTTCACAGCCGAATTTGCGTTCACGGTCTGGACTCTTACCGGTCGAGTCCCGAAGGGGATACTCTCGACCCGATTCGTGTTCGGCGGGGATAGCGCCGGACCTGCAGTCGTGCGTTTTTGGGGCAAATAATGTTGGGCGTAGTCGCGGCGATGCGTCGAACCCTGCTGTCGTGCACCTCACTGGCGCGCCACGGCGCGATCGCGCTCGCCACTGCCCTCGCCGCCTCGCCGGAACCCGCGTTGGCCGCTGACTTGACCATCACACAGGCTATTTCCGCGCTACTCGATCTAAATCACCAGGAATTTGCGGCACTGACGACGTCGCTGTCGCTGCTCGGCTTTACCGTGGTGGCGGCGATCCTGGTGATGCGCACGCGCATCCGGGCCACCCGGATGGAACTCAACCTGCGCTCCGACATCGCCGACCTGCAGGTGCAGGCTGACCGGCTGCGCGCGCTGTTGTTTGCCGAACCCCAGATCCTGATCGCCTGGGCCGCGGGCGACAACCGGCCCCAGATCAGCGGCGACACCTCGCTGTTGATTTCGCAGGACGCGCAGTCGAATTCGCCGCAACGCATCCTCGCCTTTGGAACCTGGCTGCCACCGGAACCGGCGCTGCAGATGGACCATGCGGTCGACGCACTGCGCGAGGCCGGCGAAGGCTTTCTGCTCAATCTCTCCACCTCGAACGGCCGCGCCATCGAAGCGATGGGCCGCGCCATTGGCGGGCAAGCCATTGTGCGGATTCGCGAACTCGGCGGGTTGCGCCGGGACCTCGCCGAATCCAATCTCCGCTACAGGACGCTTCTGGAAGAGACCGAGCTGCTGCGCGACTTCGCCGCCGCGGTACCCTGGCCGATCTGGGCCAAGAGCGTCGAGGGCAATCTGCGTTACGCCAATGTGGCCTATGTGCGGGCCACCGAGGGCGCAAGCCTCGCGGATACGATCCACCGCAGCCTCGAACTGCTGGAGAACGACCAGCGTGCCGAGATGGGACGGGTGCTGAACGACAATGCCACCTTCAGCGCGCGGCTGCCGATCGTGGTCGGCGGCGAGCGGCGCATCTATGATGTTCAGGCGCTCAAGCTCAGCGGCGGCAACGCCGGCATCGCCATCGACGCCAGCGAGGCGACTGCGTTGCGCGACGCGATGGAGCGGATGGCGGAAGCCCATCGCCGCACCCTCGACCAATTGTCGTCGGGGGTTGCCGTGTTCGACGGCCAGCGGCGGCTTGCCTTCTACAACGAATCCTACCGGCGGCTGTGGGGCCTCGATCAGGCCTTCCTCGACTCCAATCCCGACGATTCAAGCGTGCTCGACCGGCTGCGCGCGGCGCGCAAACTGCCCGAACAGCCCGACTTCCGGGCCTGGAAGGCCAAGCTGCACCAAGCCTACCGCGCCGTGGAGCCGGAGAACTACACCTGGTTCCTGCCCGACGGCCGCGCCGTCAGCGTCGTTACCACGCCGAATCTTGAGGGCGGCGTCACCTACCTGTTCGACAATGTCACCGAGAGCCTCGATCTCGCACGCCGATACGACCGGCTGACCCGGGTCCAGCATGAGACGCTCGACAATCTCGCTGAAGCGGTCGCGGTGTTCGGCAGCAATGGCCGCGTGGAACTGTTCAATCCCGCTTTCGAGAAAATGTGGAAGCTGTCGGCGGAAGCGCTCAAGGAGCAACCCCACATCGAGACCGTCGAAGCGTGGTGCAAGCCGCTGTTCGACGACGCGCTGACCTGGCGGGCGCTGCGCGAGGCGATCACCGCGATCGAGAACCGGGCGCAGGTCGCGCTGAAACTCGAGCGCAAGGATGGCAGCGTGCTGGACTGCATGACCATGCCGCTGCCGGATGGCGCGACCATGCTGACTTTCCAGGACATCACCGACACCGAGAATGTCGAGCGCGCGTTGCGCGAACGCAACGAGGCGCTGGAAGCCGCCGACCAGATGAAGGTCGATTTCGTCCACCACGTGTCCTACGAACTGCGCGCGCCCCTCACCACCATCATCGGCTTCGCGCATTTCCTCAGCGATCCCTCGACCGGCCCGCTGACGCCAAAGCAGGCCGAATATCTCGACTACGTCACCAAATCGACCAACGCACTGCTCGCGCTCACCAACAACATCCTAGATCTCGCCACCATCGATGCCGGCGCCATGAAGCTCGAACTCGGCCCGGTCAATATCGAAAAAGCCATCCAGGCCGCCGCCGAAGGCATTCAGGACCGGCTGGCGACCGACCGCATCGAACTCCGGGTCGATATCGATCCTGATATCGGCAACTTCACCGGCGACGAGCGGCGCGTCGTGCAGGTGCTCTATAATCTGCTTGCCAACGCCGTTGGGTTCTCGCCGCACGATGCCGCGGTCACGATCAGCGCGCGGCGGACCGCGCATCGCGTGATCTTCATCGTCAGCGATTCCGGCCCCGGCATTCCGGCTGATGTGAAAGACAAGGTGTTCGACTGGTTCGAGAGCCACTCCCACGGCTCGCGGCATCGCGGCGCCGGCCTCGGCCTGTCGCTGGTGCGCTCCTTCGTCGAACTGCACGGCGGCAAGGTGCGCGTCGATTCGGTGGTGGGCAAGGGCACCACGGTCACCTGCGACTTTCCGATCGACCAGAACGCGCATCGCAACGCCGCCGAATGACAGCGCCCGCGACATTTACGGCAGCGCTTGCGAACGAGACGGCGACGGCGCATCTGATGGCCGACCTCGCGCTGCTGGTCGGTCCGGGCGACGTCATCACACTCTCGGGCGACCTCGGCGCGGGGAAGACGGCCGCGGCGCGGTCGATGATCCGCTATCTCGCCGACGATCCCGCGCTGGAAGTGCCGAGTCCGACATTCACGCTGGCGCAGAGCTATGACCTGCCGTTTCCGCTTCTTCACGCCGATCTCTATCGGATCAATGATTCGAGCGAGCTGGAGGAAATCGGATTGTCGCCGCTGCCGGAGGGCACGCTGGCGCTGATCGAATGGCCGGAGCGTGCAGGCGATGCGTTGCCTGAAGATCGTATCGACATCGCCTTCAGCCATCGCCCGGCGCTCGGGTCCACCGCGCGCGCCGCTGAAATCACCGGCTATGGCAAGGCGGCGGCGCAGGTGGCCCGATTGGAGGCGCTGCGCAAGTTTCTCGCAGATGCCGGCTTCCTGGATGCGGCGCGCGAGCGCATGCCCGGCGACGCCTCAACGCGCTCCTATGCGCGTCTGATCCGCGACGACGGCACGTCGATCCTGATGAATTCGCCGCGCCGTCCGGATGGGCCCGCGATCTATGACGGAAAATCCTACAGCGCGGCCGTCCATCTCGCCGAGGACGTCAAGCCGTTCGTCGCCATCGACAATGGCTTGCGCGCGCAGGGCTTCTCGGCACCCGCGATCCGCCACGCCGACCTCGATTCCGGTTTCCTGATCACCGAGGATTTCGGCAGCGCCGGCGTCATCGAAGGCGATCCGCCGCGACCGATCGTCGAGTGCTACGAGGCGGCGACCGATATGCTGGCGGAGCTGCACCGCAAAGCCTTGCCCGAAACGGCGCCGCTGGGGCCGCAGGGCTCATACCAAATTCCGGTCTACGATATCGATACATGGCTGGTCGAGATCAGCCTGATGCTCGAATGGTATCTGCCGGATCGCGGAGCCGAAGTCAGCCAGCAGCAGCGCGACGAGTTCGTCACGATGTGGCGAACGCTGCTGGAGAAGCCAGCGGCTGCGCCGCGAACCTGGGTGATGCGAGATTTTCATTCGCCCAACATCATCTGGCTCGGCGAGCGCACGGGGATCCTGCGCGTCGGGATCATCGACTTCCAGGATGCCGTGCTTGGCCCCGCCGCCTACGATCTGGTGTCGCTGCTGCAGGACGCGCGACTCGACGTTCCCGAACAACTCGAATTGACGCTCTTGACCCGTTACATCAAGGCACGCCGCGCCGCGGATGGTCAGTTCGATCCGGCCAGCTTTGCCGAGCTTTACGCCATCATGTCGGCGCAGCGGAATACCCGGCTGCTCGGCACTTTCGCCCGGCTCAACCGCCGCGATGGCAAGCCGCAATATCTGCGCCACCAGCCCCGGATCTGGACCTATCTGAACCGTTCGCTGGCGCACCCGGCGCTGGCGGCGTTTCGCGAATGGTATGCCGCCAACGTGCCGCCGCCGCTGCCCTGATTTACCTCCTGTTAGCCACCCCGCATTTAATCTGGAGCCGGCCATGCTGTGGAGGCATGGCGCATTCAGCTTTGACACGGGAAGACGGCCATGGCGGGGGCGGAACGTCGCAAGGGAGATCGAGTCGTATTCGAGCGCGGCTTTGCGGCGCACATGATGGGCATCGATGGCACCTGGCGGCGTGACTGCGTAATGGAAGACGTCTCCGAGACCGGCGCCAAGCTGACGGTCGAAGGTTCGGTTGAGGGTCTGCACTTGAAGGAATTCTTCCTGCTGCTGTCGTCCACGGGCCTAGCCTATCGGCGCTGCGAGCTGGCATGGGTCAATGGCGATCAGATCGGCGTCAACTTCCTGAAGCAGGGCGACAAGAAGAAGAAGGCGGCCAAGCGCGGGGCCGAGGACGCCGAAGTCTGAGATTTGGCCGCGCCGGCGGCCGTCGTACGGCCGTCATGTGCGGCCACTAAGGCCTCATGGTTGCTGGCTCAAGCTACTCGCCGTGGTATGATCCGCGGCCCGATTTGATGGTTCGAGAAATTCCAAGAGAAATCCCAGGAATGTCCGTTACGCCCACCAAAGCCATGGTCCTTGCCGCCGGTCTCGGTTTGCGCATGCGCCCATTGACCGACCATATGCCGAAGCCGCTGGTGCGCGTGGCCGGCCAGCCGTTGCTCGATCACGTGCTGGACAAGCTCGCTGGTGCCGGCGTCGGCGAAGCCGTGGTCAATGTGCATTACCTGCCCGACCAGATCATTGAGCATACGGCCGGTCGCGCCCTCCCCCGCATCATCATCTCCGACGAACGCGACGAGGTGCTTGGCACCGGCGGCGCGGTCGTGAAGGCGCTGCCCCTGCTCGGCACAGAGCCGTTCTTCCACGTCAACGCAGACACGATGTGGATCGACGGCGTGCGCCCCAATCTGGCGCGGCTTGCCGAAACCTTCGCCCCTGACCGGATGGACATCCTGCTCTTGATGGCGCCGACCACGAGCAGCATCGGCTATGCCGGCCGCGGCGACTACGCGATGCTGCCGGACGGCGCGTTGCGCAAGCGGCGCGAACACCAGGTGGTGCCGTTCGTCTATGCGGGCGCGGCAATCATGTCGCCCTCGCTGTTCGCCGATGCACCGGCCGGCGAGTTTTCGCTGACGAAAATGTTCGACCGCGCCAACGAGCAGGAGCGGCTGTTCGGCCTGCGGCTCGACGGCGTCTGGATGCACGTCGGAACCCCCGACGCGGTACAGGCCGCGGAAGAGGCGTTTCTGGAAAGCGTGGCCTGATTCCGCCGCGGGCTCGGACGAAAATCTCGAAAACAACCCCATGCAAAGTAGCTTCGTAGGGTGGGCAAAGCGCAGCGTGCCCACCATTCAAGGCACCGGTCGCGGATAGATGGTGGGCACGCTTGCGCTTTGCCCACCCTACTGTTTCGGTGACGACGGTGTGTAGTGGGGGTTATCCGCGCCCACCCATGACCTACCCCTCTTACCTCCCTATATTGCCCCTGACCTCGAATCAGGAAGCCCATGCGCGTTTTCAGCGTTCCCGTCTCCGTGCCGTTCCTGCGCACCGTCATCGCGGCGCTGGTCGACGGCCGCCTCGTCGAAGGATTCGAGGCGCGCAAGGATCCTCTCAATCTCGCAACGGCGACGCTCTATTTGCCGACCCGGCGTGCCGGGCGGCTGGCGCGCGAGATCTTTCTCGATGAACTGAATACCGACGCGGCGATCCTGCCGCGCATCGTGGCGCTGGGTGACATCGACGAGGACGAGCTGGCATTTGCGGAAGGCTCCGAACAATTCAGCGGCGTGGCGCCGCTCGACATTCCGCCACGGCTCGGCGAACTGGAGCGCCGCCTGACGCTGGCGCATCTGGTTGCAGCATGGGCGAAAAGCCCGGTGTCGGCGCCGCTCGTGGTCGGCGGCCCGGCCTCGACACTGGCGCTCGCCGGCGACCTGGCGCGGCTGATGGACGACATGGTGACGCGCGGCGTCGCCTGGGAAGCGCTCGACAAGCTGGTGCCCGACCAGTTCGACAAATACTGGCAGCACTCGCTGGAATTCCTGCGCATCGCGCGCAAGGCATGGCCGGAGCATCTGAAGGAAATCGGCAGGATCGAACCCGCCGAACGGCGCGACCGCCTGATCGATGCGGAAGCAGCGCGCCTGACCGCTCATCATGAGGGACCGGTGGTGGCAGCCGGCTCGACCGGTTCGATGCCGGCAACCGCGAAATTCCTCACTGCCGTTGCCGGCCTGAAGCAAGGCGCCGTGGTGCTGCCGGGGCTCGACACCGATCTCGACGAGGAAGCTTGGCAGACGATCGGCGGCGTCAGGGACGCGCAGGGCAAATTCACCACGCAGCCCTCCTCGAACCATCCGCAATTCGCGATGCACGCCTTGCTGGATCGCTTCGGTATCAAACGGAGCGACGTCGAGATCCTGGGTACACCGGCACAACACGGGCGCGAGATGCTGGTGTCCGAGACGATGCGGCCGTCGAGCGCGACCGAACAATGGCACGACCGTCTGGCCCAGCCGGATGTCTCGTTAAGGATCGCAGGCGGCATGACCAAGCTAGCCGTCGTCGAGGCGCCCAACTCGGAGATGGAGGCGCTGGCGATTGCAGTGGCGATGCGCGAGGCGCGGCATCTGAACAAGTCGGCGGCGCTGGTTACGCCGGATCGCGCGCTGGCGCGGCGGGTGATGGCGGCGCTGAGGCGCTGGAATCTCGAGTTCGACGATTCAGGCGGCGACGCATTGATGGACACGCCAAGCGGCATTTTTGCCCGCCTCGCCGCGGAAGCTGCCAGCAAGGGGCTGGAGCCGCCAACGTTGCTCGCGCTGCTGAAACATCCGCAGTTTCGGCTCGGCGGCGCATGCGGCGCGTTCAAGCACGCCATCGAGATACTCGAACTGGCGCTGCTGCGCGGCACTCGGCCACAGGCAGGAACGGCCGGATTGGCGCGCGACTTCGATCGCTTCCGTGTGGAGCTCAAAAAGCTCAGGAGCCGTGAGACATCCTCGCTTCACGCCTCCGAGCCGCGCGCCAAATTAAGAGACGGCGAACTCGACCAGGCGCAGGCGCTGATCGCGGCGCTGCAGAAGGCGCTGTCGCCGCTGGAAATCATGGGCGCGTCAAAACCGTTCGATTTCGCCGAGCTGGCGCAACGCCATCGCGAAACGCTGATCGCGTTGTCTGCAGATCAAAACGGCGTTGCCGTTGTCTTCGAGGAAGCGCAGGGTTCGGCATTGTCAGCGGCGTTCGACGACCTGCTCGCTGAGCAAAAGCCGAGCGGCCTTATGGTGCAGCTCGGCGATTACCCCGATGTGTTCCAGACCGCCTATGCCGATCGCATGGTACGGCGGCCGGAATCGTCGAGCGCGCAACTACACATCTACGGCCAGCTCGAAGCGCGGCTGACCGAGTCCGATCGCATCATCCTTGGCGGGCTGGTCGAAGGCGTATGGCCGCCGGCGCCGCGGGTCGATCCCTGGCTGAGCCGGCCGATGCGCCATGAACTCGGCCTTGATCTGCCGGAGCGACGCATCGGCCTCTCCGCGCACGATTTTGCGCAATTGCTGGGAACGGACGATGTGATCCTGACCCATTCGGCGAAAGTCGGCGGCGCGCCGGCGGTCGCCTCGCGCTTTCTGCACCGCTTGGAGGCCGTCGCCGGCGAAGCGCGCTGGGACGCGGCCAAAAGCACTGGTGAAAATTACGTCCGCTTCGCCGCCGAACTCGACCAGCCCGACGCGGTCGTGCCTATCGAGCAGCCCGCACCGAAGCCGCCCGTCGCGACGCGGCCGACAAAACTGTCGGTCACGGCGATCGAGGATTGGCTGCGCGATCCCTACACGATTTACGCGAAGTATATCCTGCGGCTCGATCCGCTCGATCCCGTCGACATGCCATTGTCGGCGGCCGATCGCGGCTCGGCGATCCATGACGCGCTCGGCGAGTTCACGCAAGAATTCGCAGACGCGCTTCCCGCGCAGCCCGCGCTGGTGCTGCGCGGCATCGGTGAAAAATACTTTGCGCCGCTGATGGAGCGTCCCGAGGCGCGGGCGCTGTGGTGGCCGCGGTTTCAGCGCATCGCTACCTGGTTTGCGGACTGGGAACTGGCGCGGCGCGGCGAGATCGACAAAATCGTCGCCGAGATCGGGGGCGAGATCAAGATTCCGCTCGACAACGAACGCATCTTCACGCTGTCGGCGCGCGCCGACCGGATCGAGCAGCGCTATGACGGCAGCTTTGCGATCCTCGATTACAAGACCGGCCAGCCGCCGACCGGCAAGCAGGTCCGCATGGGCCTGTCGCCGCAATTGACGCTGGAGGCTGCGATCCTGCGCGAGGGCGGCTTTGAAAATATCCACGCAGGTTCATCCGTCGGCGAACTCGTCTATGTCAGGCTCAGCGGCAACAATCCGCCCGGCGAGCAGCGCTCGCTGGAGCTGAAAATCAGGAACAACGATACGCCGCAGCGGCCGGACGAAGCGGCGGACTACGCCCGCGAGCAGCTTGAAGCGCTGATCCGCAAATTCGAGAACGAGGAGACCGCCTACACGTCGCTGAACCTGTCGATGTGGTCGAACCGCTACGGCGCCTATGACGATCTCGCCCGGATCAAGGAATGGTCGGCGGCCGGCGGACTGGGGATCGAGGAATGGTGAAGGCTGCCCGTACCATTCCCGACGCCGTTCGCGCCACGCAGGCGCGCGCCTCCGATCCGGCGGCTTCCGCCTTCGTCTCGGCGAATGCGGGCTCGGGCAAGACGCATGTGCTGGTGCAGCGGGTGATCCGGCTGCTGCTCGACGACGTGGCGCCGGAAAAGATCCTCTGCATCACGTTTACAAAAGCCGCCGCCGCCAACATGGCGGAGCGCGTGTTCACCACCCTCGGCCATTGGGTGACGCTCGACGACGACGCGCTGGATGCGGCGATCCGCGAGGCCGGCATTCCGCATCCCGGCGCACGCTTGCGCAAATCGGCCCGCAAACTGTTCGCCTGCGCGCTGGAGACGCCGGGCGGGCTGAAGGTGCAGACCATCCACGCGCTGTGCGCGCGGCTGCTGCAGCAATTCCCGTTCGAGGCCAATGTGCCCGCGCGGTTTGCCGTGCTCGACGACCGCGACCAGAACGAGATGATGGAGCGCGCCAATCTCGGGGTTTTCCTCGAGGCGTCGCGCAACCCCGAAAGCGCGACGGGCCGCGCGCTCATGACGGCAATGGCGAGCGCCGCCGACGTCACCTTCAAGGACGTGGTGCGCGAGGCCTGCCTCAGCCGCGATCATTTCATGGCCTGGACGGACGCCGCCGGCAGCGCGCAGGCCGCCGCCGTGCAGATTTCGGCGGCGCTCGGCGTTGATCCCGATGATCGCCTCGAAGACGTCGAGCGCGAGATATTGGACGGACCGAACCTGCCGCGGTCGCGCTGGCAGGAAATCGCACAACTCCTGGATACCGGGAGCAAAACCGATCAGGGCCAGGCGGCGCAGCTTCGCGCCGCGTTGGCGTTTTCCGGTGCAGCCCAGGTGGACGAGTATCTCTGCGTGTTCCTCACGGACGCCGATCGCACGCCGCGCAAATCCGTCGTTACAAAGAACTTTGCGCGGGATAATCCTGCGGTAGGACGTCTGTTCGAATCCGAGATTGATCGCCTCGCGCCCCTGATCGCCAAACGCCGCGCGGTGACCGCCCGCGACCGCACCGAGGCGCTTCTGCATATCGCCACGGCTGCCGCCGCCAATTACCGCCGCGAGAAGCAGGAACGCGGCCTGCTCGACTATGACGATCTGATCGACAAGACGCTGGAAATGCTTGACCGCGTCTCCTCGGGCTGGGTGCATTACAAGCTAGACCGCGGCGTCGACCATGTGCTGATCGACGAGGCGCAGGACACCAGCCCGCGGCAATGGGACATCGTCGCGCATATCATCTCCGAATTCACCTCGGGCGCAGGCGCGCGCGACGGCGTGGTGCGAACGGTATTCGCGGTCGGCGACGAGAAGCAGTCGATCTTTTCGTTCCAGGGTGCAGCCCCGCGCGAATTCGACCTGCGCCGCCGCGCGTTGCAGAGGAAGTTCGAGGGCGCCGGGCTGAAGTTCGATCCGGTGTCCTTTACCTATTCGTTCCGGTCGGGACCGACGATCCTGCATGCGGTCGATCAGGTGTTTCGCGAGCAGGATATCTTTCGCAGCATCCATGCGGTCGATATCGGAAATCCGATTCATCACGCGCTGGCCGATGCCGGTCCGAGCCAGATAGATCTCTGGGAACTCGCGGAAGCGGACGACCGGCAGGACATCGAGGGCTGGCGTGCGCCGTTCGATGGCGTCGCCGCGACCAGCCCCGAAGTGAAGCTTGCCCGGCGCATTCAGGCCGAGATCAAGACGCTGGTCGGCAGCGGTGTAACAACCGGCAGCAAGGGCGACCGCCGACTGCTCCGCTATGGCGACATGCTGGTGCTGGTACGGCGGCGCGGCAACGCGTTCGATGCCGTGATCCAGGCGCTGAAGCACGCGGGTATCCCGGTCGCCGGCGCAGATCGCCTCAAGCTGACCGAGCACATCGCGATAATCGACCTGATGAATCTCGCTGATGCGCTGCTGCTTCCGCAGGACGACCTGGCGCTGGCAGTGGCGCTGAAGAGCCCGCTGTTCGGCCTTGGCGATGACGACCTGTTCAAGATCGCCTGGCAGCGCAAGGGATCGTTGCGCACGGCATTGGCTGAGCGCGCCGCGGCCGACGGCCGGCTGCGGGATGCACTGTGGCGGCTTGAACAATGCGAGCGCCGCTTTGCAAGCGAAACGCCGTTCGCGTTTTATGCCTGGCTGCTCGGCGGCGATGGCGGCCGCGCACGAATCCTGCGCCGGCTCGGACACGAGGCGAACGACGCGCTCGATGAGTTCCTGGAGCTGGCGCTGAACTATGAACGCAAGGCGCCCGCCTCGTTGCAGGGCTTTATGGCGTGGCTGCGCACGGCCGATCTCGAAGTGAAGCGCGACATGGAAATCTCGCGCGACGAGGTCCGCGTCATGACCGTACACGGCGCCAAGGGCCTGGAGGCTTCCGTCGTGTTCCTGGTGGACACCACGACGTCGCCCTCGGATACGCAGCGGCTAAAACTCATCAACCTGCCGCAGGGCAATGCCGATCCGCATGCGCCCGGCGTCGTGGTCTGGGCCGGCCGCAAGGCGGAGGATCCGCCGGCCGTCGTCGCGGCGCGCGCGGCGATGATCGGCGATACCGAGGATGAATACCGCCGCCTGCTCTATGTCGCGATGACGCGCGCGGCGGACCGCCTGATCGTTGGCGGCTGCCTGCCCGGCAACATGAGGAGTGTCCGGCCGCTATCCTGGTACGACCTGATCACCAAGGGGCTCGACGGTTCCACCCTGCTGCTTCAGGAGATCGAGACCGCGATAGGCCGGGTGAAACGCTATACGCGCCCCGAGGAGACCGCGCCGCCGGCCGCTCCCGCTGCGGCGCCGCCCGCGCCGGCGCCGCTGGTGCTGCCCTACTGGCTGCTGACCCCGGCCCAGCCTGAGATTTCCCCGGAAAGCTTGTTGCGGCCCTCGGACCCCGCAGACAGCGAGCGCCACCCGGTACGGACGGCCGAATCGCTCACGCAGCGCGCCCGCGCCCTGCAGCGGGGTACGCTGGTGCACCGTCTGCTGCAATCGCTGCCCGATATCGCCGCCGGGCGCCGCCGAGAGGCCGCGCTGGCCTATCTGGCCCGCAACGCCGATGGCTGGACCGAGGAGGAACGGCAGGCGCTGACCGAAAGCACGCTGGCCTTGATCGCAGATGCCCGCTTCGCAGCCGTGTTTGCCCCCGGCAGCCGAGCCGAAGTCTCGATCGTCGGACGGCTGGAGCGGCCGGGCGGCCGGCCGGCGCTGGTATCCGGGCAGATCGACCGCCTCGTGGTCACCGACAGCGAGGTCCTGATCGTCGATTTCAAGACCAACCATGCCCCGCCAAGCCGGCCAGACGGGGCGCCGAGGGGCTACGTCCGCCAGCTCGCGCTGTACCGGGCGGTGCTGGGCAAGCTCTATCCCCAGCGGGTGGTTCGAGCGGCGCTGCTTTGGACCGAAAGCGCTGAATTAATGGAGATTTCAGCCTCCGCGCTGGAGGCCGAGCTGGCATCCATCATCTCGGCGTGACCCGTGCTTGACCCGGCAGGATCGCGTTCATAGGTTTGATCCTATCATTGCGGGCGCGATTCTCATCCCGCGCCCCTTAATTCCTAACCGAACGAGGTAATTCCCATGGCCGTTGGCAAGGTTTCTGACGCCGATTTCGAAGCCGAAGTGCTCAAGGCGACCGGGCCGGTGGTCGTCGATTTCTGGGCCGAATGGTGCGGCCCCTGTCGCATGATCGCGCCTGCGCTCGACGAGATTTCCGGCGCCATGGGCGACAAGGTCAAGATCGTGAAGCTGAACGTCGACGAGAGCCCGAAGACGGCCTCGAAATACGGCGTGATGTCGATCCCGACCCTGATGATCTTCAAGGGCGGCGAGATGGCCTCCCGTCAGGTCGGCGCCGCGCCGAAGGCGAAGCTGCAGCAGTGGATCACCGCTGCGGTCTGATCGGTTCTTTGAGAATTTTTCCGACAACGGCCGGCGAATAGCCGGCCGTTTGCGTTGAGACGGTATGTCTCGCGTTGAAGAGTCCCTGAGCCTGCCATCCGGAAAGGCTCGCCGGCGACCCGCCCCGCTCGCGGCAATGGAGGCACGCTCGGTCGATGCGATCCCGCGCGGCCCGGAATGGCAGTACGAGCCGAAATGGGATGGCTTCCGTTGCCTGCTATCCCGCCACGGCGAGGCCGTCGATCTCCGTTCGAAGTCCGGCGAGGATCTCGCACGCTATTTTCCCGAACTGGTCAGCGCCGCGCTGGCGCTGAAAGCGGATGTATTCCTGCTCGATGGCGAAATCGTCGTGCCGCACGGCGAAGCGTTTTCGTTCGATGATCTGCTGCAGCGGATTCATCCCGCCGCGAGCCGGATCAAAAAGCTGTCGCAGGAAACGCCGGCGCTTTTTCTCGCTTTCGATCTGCTGGCGTCAGCGGCGAACAAGAAGCTCGCCGCATTACCCTTACGCAAGCGCCGCCCGGCGCTGCAAACCTTTGCGAAAACCCAGTTCAAATCGCACCCGACGTTTCGCCTTTCGCCGGTTGCGACGAGCTATGCGACCGCGCAAAAATGGCTGAAGCAATCCGGCGGCGGTTCCGACGGCGTGATCGCCAAGCGCGTCGACCTGCCCTATCAGGCCGGCAACCGCGATGGCATGCAGAAGATCAAGAAATTCCGCAGCGCCGATTGCGTGGTCGGCGGCTTCCGCTACGCCACCAACAGAATCGCGAACCGCAAGGTCGTGGGCTCACTGCTGCTCGGCCTCTATGACGATCAGGGACTATTGCATCATGTCGGCTTCACCTCCGCCATCAAGCAGGCGGACAAGCCGGCGCTGACGGACAGGCTTGAGCCGCTAATCGCGCCGCCCGGCTTCACCGGCAACGCGCCGGGCGGGCCGAGCCGATGGTCGACCGAACGTTCGGCAAAGTGGTGCCCGCTGGAGCCAAAACTGGTGATCGAGGTTTGCTACGATCATTTCAGCGGCGAACGCTTCCGCCACGGCACCTCCATCCTGCGCTGGCGGCCCGACAAGGCGCCGCGGCAATGCAGCTTCGACCAGCTCCGGCAGAAGGCCGCCGACCCGATGAAACTGCTGAAGTGAAGGTGCCGTAGTCTCGTGGCCCGGGTGGAGCGAAAGCGTAACCCGGGGAGCTCCCCTGCAGCGTTGAGCGCTATCCCGGATTGCGCTGCGCTCCATCCGGGCTACAGGCCCTATGTCGCGAAGCGGGCATTCCCTGACATTTGTTGCGACGCACCTGCCGGCTGTGACGGCTTCACGCAGGAACCCGCCTCATAACAGGCAGTTGAATACCTATTGCCACTTTAGGAGGCACATATGACAAACCCTAAATCGACTGCACAAATTGCAGGTCATCCGATCCATCCGATGCTCATTCCTTTTCCGGTCGCCTGCTTCGTCCTGGCCTTCGTTTCAGACGTGGCGTTCTGGAGAACCTCGAATGAGTTCTGGGCCAGCGCCTCGCTCTGGCTGTTGGGAATAGGCCTGATCATGGCCGCGCTCGCGGCGGTCGTGGGCGCGATCGATCTGATGGGAGACGATCGCATTCGCAATCTCAACGACGCGTGGCTGCACGCCGGCGGCAACGTCGTTGCGGTCGTGATCGCGCTCTACAACTGGTATTCGCGCTACACGGAAGGAACCTCGGCCATTATCCCGACGGGCCTGCTCCTGTCGTTCATCGTGGTGCTGATCCTGCTCTTCACCGGCTGGAAGGGCTGGGAGATGGTCTATCGCGATCACGTCGGCGTGTCCGATGTTGCCGATCAGCCGCGCTGAATAAGAGTTGTAGCCCGGGTGCAGCGAAGCGTAACCCGGGACTCTGCCGTTGCGGCACCAACTCCCGGAGTGCGCTTCGCTCCATCCGGGCTACACGTTGATCCATCCCGTCGCCAGCGCGGTGGCGAGTTCGACGTGGCCGTTCTGCCGCGCCAGCGTTGCCATCGCCTCATGATCATATGGCACGTGACGGAAGGTGACACGCCAGACGCCGTCGGCGAATTCGAGGATGGCATAGCGTGCATCCGGCGTGCCGGCTTCGATCACATGCGGAAACGGATGAGTATCGCGATAGCCGGGTGAACCGACGCTACCGGGATTGACGATCAATCGGCCATCGCGAAGCCTGACCGCGCGGGCGAGATGGGTGTGCGCGCACAGGATCAAGGACTGCGTGATGCCCTTGGCGTGCTCCTCGATCGCCTCCCGCGGGGACATTCGCACGGTGCCGTCGGGCAACACCGTCTCCAGCCAATAGACTTCGTCATGGTTGGGCGTCGCGTGACAGAGAAAGACCTGATCGCGAAACACGGCGGTCTTTGGCACGGCGCGCAGCCAGTCCAGATGGCGTTGTTCGAGCTGCGCATGGGCGGGGCGATCCCATGATCCCATTTTCTCCGGCGGCCGATCAATCAGGTAGCGATCATGATTGCCAAGCACGTGAACGGCGTCGAGCGCCATCAGCGCGTCCATGGTTCGCCGCGCGTCGAGCGGGCCGCTCGCCATGTCGCCGAGATTGACGATCTCACCAATGCCCTGTGCGCGGATGTCGGCCAACACGGCTTCCAGCGCGAGATAGTTTCCGTGCACATCGGCAATCGCGACAAAGCGCATGTTGATTCTCAATTCCAGCTATCGACAACTGACGTCACAACCTTCAAGAACGATACTATGACGATCTACCTCATTTGGGTGAAGCCGCCCCGCAACATCCCCCATTGGTTCTAGCGCGGAACCCGGGTTCCGACTCGCAGTCGGCGGGCGTCTTGGCTAGTCTTTGCAAAGACCGGGGCTGGAGAATTCATAAGCAATCAATTATTTCTACCCGGGCGGCCGCTGGAAGCAATTTCAGCGGCCATTTAATTTCTTCGGACTAATTTTTCTTCGGCGCTATCCCGGCGGCGTGCCGTTGATATCAAGCACATGGCCGGCGAGATAGAGCGAGCCGGTGATCAGGATGCGCGGCGGCACTTCGTAAGCCAACCGCGACAGCGCATGTAGCGCAGCGTCGACGCTTCCAGCATTTTCCACGCGCATGCCGAGCGCGCGCGCCGCATCCGCCAGCCTGTCCGGCGGCATCGCGTTGTCGCGTCCGGGAATCGGTATCGCCATGATGTGGCGCGTCAGGCCGGCGAAATTGGCGAGGAACGCGCCCGCATCCTTATTCGCCATCATGCCCGCGATCACCACCAGCGGGCGCGATACCCGCTCTTCGAGGTCGCCGAGCGCTGCAGCCGCGACGCGGCCGCCTTCTGCGTTGTGCCCGCCATCGAGCCAGATCTCACACCCCTTCGGCCCCTGATCGACCAGCGCGCCCGCGACCAGCCGCTGCATCCGCGCCGGCCATTCGGCGCCAACGATGCCGGCCTCGAACGCCCGCATTCCGATTTTGAACGCCTCGATCGCCCGCAACGTCGCAATCGCAAGACCGGCATTGTCGAACTGATGCCGTCCGAACAGCCTTGGCGCCGCAAGGTCCATCAGGCCACGCTCGTCCTGATAGACCAGCCGCCCGCGTTCGACGCCGACATGCCATTGCTGTCCCGCCGCATGCATCGGCGCGCGCATGCGCGTCGCCTGCGCCTCGATGACAGACATTGCCTCCGGCGCCTGCTCGGCACAAATCACCGGCGTGCCGCGTTTGATGATGGCGGCCTTTTCGCCGGCGATCGCGGTCAGCGTGCTGCCGAGGAATTCCATGTGATCCATGCTGACCGGCGCGATGACGGTCGCGATCGGCCGGTCAATGACGTTGGTGGCGTCGAGCCGCCCGCCAAGGCCGGTTTCCAGCAGCACGACATCGGCCTCATGCTCCGCGAACAGGCAAAACGCCGCCGCGGTCTCCATCTCGAAAATCGTGATCGGCTCGCCCGCATTGACCTGTTCGCAGTGCTCCAGCACCCGGCGCAACTCGGCATCATCAGCCAGCTTGCCGCCGCCCTCCTCGCCGATGCGGAAGCATTCGTTGATCCGCACCAGGTAGGGCGAGGTGTAGACGTGCACGCGCAGGCCTGCGGCCTCGAGGATCGCGCGAAGATAGGCGATGGTCGAACCCTTGCCGTTGGTGCCGGCGACATGGATCACCGGCGGCAGCGTCCGCTCCGGATGATCGAGCCGTTCCAGCAACCGGTGCATGCGATCGAGGCTGAGATCGATGCGCTTCGGATGCAAGGCAGCCAGCCGCGCGATCAATTCACCGAGCGGCTGGGATCTGGCGGCAGGTAGATTCACGCGTGGGGCGCAGCCGGCACGGCTTCCGGCGCCAAGACGATCTGGGCCGGGTCCGTGACCTGCGGCGCGGGCTTTGAAGCGACGTCGAGCGCCGGGGATTTGGTCAACAGCCGGCACAACCGCGCCAGCGTCGGACGCATCTCGTGGCGATGCACGACCATGTCGATCATGCCGTGATCGAGCAGATATTCGGCGCGCTGGAATCCTTCCGGCAGTTTCTCGCGGATGGTCTGCTCGATCACCCGCGCGCCGGCAAAGCCGATCAGCGCGCCGGGTTCGGCGATCTGCACGTCGCCCAGCATGGCATAGGACGCGGTGACGCCGCCGGTGGTCGGATTGGTCAGCACCACGATGTAGGGCAGCTTCGCTTCCCGCAGCATCTGCACGCCGACGGTGGTGCGCGGCATCTGCATCAGCGACAGAATGCCTTCCTGCATGCGCGCGCCGCCCGAGGCCGCGAACATGATGAACGGCGACTTCTTCTCCACCGCAAGCTCGAGCCCGCGCACGATCGCCTCGCCCGCGGCCATGCCGAGCGAACCGCCCATGAAATCGAAATCCTGCACCGCGACGACGACGCCGGCGCCCTCTAGCTTTCCGTAGCCGACCTTGATGGCGTCGTTCAGCCCGGTCTTGGCCCGGGCGTCCTTGATGCGGTCGACATATTTGCGCTCATCGCGGAATTTGAGCGGATCGGCCGTCACTTCCGGCAGCGCGATGTCGTACCAGGTCTCGTTGTCGAAGATCGACTTCAGCCGCGCTACCGCGCCCATGCGCATGTGGTAGTTCGAGCCGGGGATGACGAACTGGTTGGCCTCGACGTCCTTGTAGAACACGAGCTGCCCGGAATCCGGGCACTTGATCCACAGGTTCTCCGGCGTCTCGCGGCGCAGGATGTTGCGGATTTTTGGCCGGACGACATTGGTGAGCCAGTTCATGGTTCGCTCCGAAATGCGGCTAACGCATCAAGTGGAATATATGGCGGCCCGAATCACTCCGGGCAAGCCGCCCCTTTCGGTCCCATTGGCAGGGAATTGTGGCTTATTCAGCCGCCTGCTTCGCGCCCCGGACACCCTGCGCCAGGGAGGCCACGAGATCGGCCACCGCCGCGACCGTCTTGGTGGTCGCCTGCCCCTTCGTGTCCAGGCTATCACGCAACGCGTCGACCAGCGCGGTACCGACCACGGCGCCGTTGGCCTTCTCCGCAATCGCCCGCGCCGCCTGCGGGGTACGGATACCGAAGCCGACACACACCGGCAGCTTGGTGTGGCGCTTGATCCGCGCCACGGCATCCCCGACGACCGTCGAGTCGGCCGCAGCTGCGCCGGTGATACCGGTGATCGAGACGTAATAGACAAAGCCGGAAGTGTTCGCGAGCACGGCCGGCAAGCGCTTGTCATCGGTGGTCGGCGTCGCCAGTCGGATGAAGTTGAGCCCGGCCTTCAGCGCGGGAATGCACAGCTCCTCGTCCTCCTCCGGCGGCAGGTCGACGATGATCAGGCCATCGACGCCGGCCGTCTTGGCGTCGGCGAGAAACTTGTCGACGCCATAGATGTAGATCGGATTGTAGTAGCCCATCAGCACCAGCGGCGTTGTGTTGTCGTCCTTGCGGAAGCCGCGGACCATCTCCAGCGTCTTCTTCAACGTCATCCCGCCCTTGAGCGCGCGCAGGCCCGCCGCCTGGATCGACGGACCGTCTGCCATCGGGTCGGTAAAGGGCATGCCGATCTCGATGATGTCGGCGCCGGCCTTCGGCAGCGCCTTGATGATATCGAGCGACGTCGCAGGGTCCGGATCGCCGGCCATCAGGAAGGTGACGAAAGCCGAGCGGCCCTCTTTCTTGAGTTCGGCAAAGCGTGCGTCGATGCGGGTAGTCACTGCTTCTTGCCTTTCAAAATCTCCGTGATCTGCGGAATGTCCTTGTCGCCACGGCCGGACAGATTAACCACCATCAGATGATCTTTCGGCCGCTTGGGCGCGAGCTCCGTGACCTTGGCGATCGCATGCGCGGATTCCAGCGCCGGCGGGATGCCCTCCAGCCGCGACAACAGCATGAAGGCAGCGAGCGCTTCGTCGTCGGTCGCCGACAGATAGGTGACGCGGCCGGTCTCGTGCAGCCAGGAGTGCTCCGGCCCGATGCCGGGATAGTCGAGCCCCGCCGAGATCGAATGCGCGTCCTGGATCTGGCCGTCATCGTCCATCAGCAGATAGGTGCGGTTGCCGTGCAGCACGCCTGGACGGCCGCCGGCGATCGACGCCGCATGAAGCTGCGTCAGGCCGTGACCGGCGGCTTCGACGCCAAAAATTTCGACGGATGGATCATCGAGGAATGGGTGGAACAAGCCCATCGCATTGGAGCCGCCGCCGATGCAGGCGACCAGCGAATTCGGCAGACGGCCTTCGGCCTCTTGCATCTGCTTGCGAGTCTCGTCGCCGATCACGGACTGGAAGTCGCGCACCATCATCGGATAGGGGTGCGGGCCCGCCACCGTGCCGATGCAATAGAATGTGTTGTGCACGTTGGTGACCCAGTCGCGCAGCGCCTCGTTCATCGCGTCCTTCAGCGTGCGCGTGCCCGACTGCACCGGAACGACCTTGGCGCCCAGCATCTCCATGCGGAACACGTTCGGCGCCTGACGGGCTACATCGACTGCGCCCATATAGACCACGCATTCCAGCCCAAAGCGCGCGCACAGCGTCGCGGTGGCAACGCCATGCTGGCCAGCGCCAGTCTCGGCAATGATGCGCTTCTTGCCCATGCGCCGCGCGACCATGATCTGGCCAAGCACGTTGTTGACCTTGTGCGAGCCGGTGTGGTTGAGCTCCTCGCGCTTCAAATAGATCTTGGCACCGCCGAGATGCTCCGTCAGGCGTTCGGCAAAATAGAGCGGCGACGGCCGGCCGACATAATCCTTGAGGTAGCCGTTCATCTCGGCCTGGAACGACGGATCGGCCTTGGCCGCCGCATAGGCCTTTTCCAGATCGAGGATCAGCGGCATCAGCGTTTCCGCGACAAAGCGGCCGCCGAAATTGCCGAAATGCCCGCTCTCGTCGGGGCCGGTGCGGAAGGAATTGGGCAGGCTTGGATTCATCGGACCATCAATTCTTCGGTGGCGCGTGCGGCGCGAATGAAATTGCGGATCATCTCGGGATCCTTGATACCGGGCGCGCTTTCGACGCCGGAGGACACGTCGATGCCGCCGGCGCGGGTGACGCGAACGGCCTCCGCGACGTTGTCGGCGGAAAGCCCGCCCGAGACCATGAAAGGAAGTTTGAGATCGAGGTTTTCCAGCAGGTGCCAGTCGAACACGGCGCCTAACCCGCCGGGGCGGGTGGCGCCCTTGGGCGCGCGGGCATCGAACAGAATGCGATCGGCCGCGCTCGCATAGCCCGGCAGCGCCGCGAGATCCGCCGAGGTTTCGACCGCGATCACCTTCATGACCGGAAGTGCGAACTTCGCTTTGATGTCACGCACCCGTGCGATGGTTTCCTTGCCGTGCAGTTGCAACAGGTCCGGCTGCAGCGTCTCGACGATGTTTTCAAGCGTCGCGTCGTCGGCATCGACCGTCAGCGCCACCTTGGCGGCGCGGCCCTTGGCTTGCCGGCCGAGTTCCCGCGCGGTCTCGAGGCTGAGGTGCCGCGGCGACGGCGGAAAAAACACGAATCCCACCATGTCGGCGCCCGCCTCAAGCGCCGTGTCGAGCGTCTCGCGCGTGGACAGGCCGCAAATTTTGACGAGCAGGGACATGGTCTCTCAAGGGCGGGAGGCCGCCGTGGTAATTGGAACAAGCTGACGGGGCGGGTTCTACAACGTCGCGCCCTGCTTGTCTCGCCCTGTGGCCCCATAGAACCCGTACTGGGAGGGCGCCGGAAGCCGCTGCTGATCGACCCGGGAAACTGCCGCCGCAGCCCGCAAATCAGCCGTTTCCGCCCTTGCCCGGCGTGCATCCGCCTCATGCTGGCGCGCCGCGCGGCGCCAGTGGCGCTGGCGGAACCAGGTCGCCATGCCGCCCGCCGCCACCCCCAGAATGGCCACCGCAATGATCACGGCAAACAGCGGCATCGACACCGCGATCGCTGGATCGGTCGAATTGAAGGGATCGAACGACACCGTCACGAAATGGCGGTTGGCGACCGCAAAGACGATGAAGATAAGGCCTAACGGAATGACGACCAGCGCCGTGAAGAACTTTCGCATGACCATCTCTCGTAGTGATGGAGAAAGGCGGGGCCAAAGACCCGCAACACGGCTACATCCGGTCGAATCGAAAAGCCTACGCGCCGGCCTCGGGCGAGCTGTCGTCGCGGTTCAGCCGCTCGCGCATTTCCTTGCCGGTCTTGAAGAACGGGACGCTCTTCTGGTCGACCGGAACATGGGCGCCAGTACGCGGATTGCGGCCTGCGCGCGCGGGGCGATGCTTTACCGAAAAAGCGCCGAACCCGCGCAACTCGACACGATCGCCGCGCGCGAGCGCCGCGACGATCTCATCGAGGATCGCGTTCACAATGTTCTCCACATCCCGCTGATAGAGGTGCGGGTTGTGCTCGGCGATGCGCTGAACAAGTTCGGATTTGATCATCGAAGTTGGGATCCGGGATCGTGCGGATATCCATTTCCGTGAAAATACCTTGATCTGTCAAGACGCTAAATCAATTTTGGGCAACGCGAAAGCACGTAACATGCGTCCCGGAGGGATTTGTGACGACACCCGCAGTGCGGGAAAATGTGACAAAGAGCAGCCGGTGCGGCTCAGTTGGCGGCTGCGGGGCGCCACAGCGCCAACATGCCGTCCAGCGAGAGCTGATCGACCGCCTGAACAACGCCGGCCTGCTCGATCTGGCGCGCGATGGAACTCAGGCCGAGCGCATCGAATGTGATGGAAGCCGCCGCGCGCAGGAACGTCAGGTCCCCGAACTGCGGGTTAAGCTTGTAATCGCGCACTGGCAGATCGCTTTTGATCTTCTTTTCGGCAACCAGCCAGGCAACGGCTGCTTTTTCATCGCCGAGCTGATCAACCAGCTTCAGTTCCACCGCCTGACGGCCGGTGAAGACCCGCCCGTCCGCGACCTTTTCGAGCAGCGCGTCATCCATGGCGCGCCGCTCCTTCACCAGGCCGCGGAACCAGGCATAGGAATCCTTCACCAGCGCGTCGAGGGCGGCGCGCGCCTCCGGGCTGGTCGGTTCGAAGCCGTTGGGTGCGGCCTTCAACGGCGAGGATTTCACTTCCTCGACCTTGACGCCCACGGTCTTCATCAGCTCGGTGAAATTCGGAAACTGGAACAGCACGCCGATCGAACCGACCAGTGAGCTCTGGCGGGCGACGATATGATCGGCGGCCATCGCCGTGATGTAACCGCCCGACGCGGCCAGCCCCTCAACCACCACGACCAGCGGCTTCTTGGCCTTCAGGCGCACCAGCGCGTCATAGAGCTGCTCGGAGCCGGCCGTGGTGCCGCCAGGCGAATTGATGTGCACGATGACGGCCGCATGGCTCGTTTTCTCCAACCGCTCCAGCGCCTCGACGCGTTGCTGGTCGCTGCGGATCAGCCCTTCGATATTGACCCGCGCGATCGATCCCGATGCCGTCAGCGCAGCCGGCCCGCTCCTTGTCGCGATCGCGCCGACGGTGACGATCGCCGCGATCGCAACCAGGCCAGCCACGACGCGCCAGAAGGTCAGCTTGCGGCGGATCCTGCGGCGATCGACGATCACGTCCGAATCGAGCGACATCGAATTTCTCCTGAAGTCATCAGCGCGTTTTGCATCCGCAGCGCTAGCGAAGCGTTATCTGATTACATCAATTGCGACGCAATTTGAAGAAAACAAGGCCCTCTTCCTTCTCCCCTTGTGGGAGAAGGTGGCATAGGCGGCCGTCGGCCGCCGTACTTAGAAGAGGACGCCGATGCTTTGCATCGGCTATGGGCGCGAAGCGGCGGCGAGCCGGATGAGGGGTCTGTCTCCGCGGATAGAGACCCCTCATCCGGCGCTTCGCGCCACCTTCTCCCACAAGGGGAGAAGGAAGAGGCGGCGCGCCCCGAACGAAAAAGGCCCCGGTCGAAACCGGGGCCTGATGTCGCAGCCTGATAAGCTGAAACTTACTTGTCGCGGTTCTTGAGCGCGGTGCCGAGAATATCGCCCAGCGTCGCTCCCGAATCGGAGGAGCCGTACTGCGCGATGGCTTCCTTCTCTTCGGCGACTTCCAGCGCCTTGATCGAGACCTGCACCTTGCGGGCCTTCTTGTCGAACTGGATCACGCGGGCATCGACCTTCTCGCCGACGGCGAAACGCTCTGCGCGCTGATCGTTGCGGTCACGGGCCAGTTCGGAGCGCTTGATGAAGGTGGTGAAGTCGGTGCCCGAGATCTTCACCTCGATGCCGGCTTCCTTCACTTCGAGCACTTCGCAGGTCACGACCGCGCCCTTCTTGACGTCGCCCGGCTCGGCGAAGGGATCGCCTTCAAGCTGCTTGACGCCGAGCGAGATGCGCTCCTTCTCGACATCGACGTCGAGCACCACGGCCTTGACCATGTCGCCCTTCTTGAAGTTGTCGATGACCTGCTCGCCCGGAAGTTTCCAGTCGAGGTCGGACAGATGGACCATGCCGTCGACATCGCCGTCGAGACCCAGGAACAGACCGAACTCGGTCTTGTTCTTGACTTCGCCTTCGACGGTCGAACCGACCGGGAACTTCTCGACGAAGACTTCCCAGGGATTGCGCATGGTCTGCTTGAGACCAAGCGAGATGCGGCGCTTGACCGAATCGACTTCCAAGACCTGCACTTCGACTTCCTGCGAGGTCGAAACGATCTTGCCGGGATGCATGTTCTTCTTGGTCCACGACATTTCCGAGACGTGGATCAGGCCTTCGATGCCCGGCTCCAGTTCGACGAACGCGCCGTAGTCGGTGATGTTGGTGACGCGGCCGGTGAAGCGCGCGTTCAGCGGGTACTTCGCCTCGATTCCCTGCCACGGATCGTCCAGCAACTGCTTCATGCCGAGCGAAATGCGGTGGGTCTCGTGGTTGATCTTGATGATCTTGACCTTCACGGTCTGGCCGATGGTGAGCACCTCGGTCGGGTGATTGACCCGGCGCCAGGCGATATCGGTGACGTGAAGCAGGCCGTCGATGCCGCCGAGATCAACGAACGCACCGTAATCGGTGATGTTCTTGACCACGCCGTCGATCACCTGACCCTCTTCGAGGTTCTGCACCAGCTCCTGGCGCTGCTCGGCGCGGGTCTCTTCGAGAACCGTGCGGCGCGACACCACGATGTTGCCGCGGCGGCGATCCATCTTGAGGATCTGGAACGGCTGCGAGTTGTTCATCAGCGGCGCGACATCGCGGATCGGGCGGATATCGACCTGCGAGCGCGGCAGGAAGGCGACCGCGCCGTCGAGGTCGACGGTGAAGCCACCCTTGACCTGGTTGAAGATGACGCCGTGAACCTTCTCGTTGTTGTTGAAGGCCTTCTCGAGCTTGCCCCAGCTTTCCTCGCGGCGCGCCTTGTCGCGCGACAGCACGGCTTCGCCGAGCGCATTTTCGATCCGGTCGAGGAACACCTCGACTTCGTCGCCAACCTTGAGATCGCTTTCGCGGCCGGGGCCGGCGAATTCGCGCAGCGCCACGCGGCCTTCGGTCTTCAGGCCGACGTCAATGACGGCCATGTCCTTTTCAATTGCAACTACCTTGCCCTTGATGACGGAGCTTTCCTGCAGATTGCCGCCGGCGAAGGACTCGTCCAGCATTGCAGCGAAATCGTCACGGGTAGGATTATAAGAAGCAGCAGTCGAAGCCATTTGTTCTCCAATGCGGGATATTGCCGGCCGTTCGGGTTAAAGGGCGTATCGCGCGTGAAGTGTCAGGGGTCCGCGAACCCTGACGACCGCGTTTGCGGGAGGCGCAAAAGCGGGCCGGCAGCATGCCTGCACGTTCGGTACGTTTGATTTTATCCGGAGCCTGAAACGAGCGTATCGACTTCAAGAACCTGGAGCGGACTTTCCTCCAATGACGGCGGGGGTTCAAACCTCCCGCCGGCCCGCTCGGACAGCCCTGATCTTATCGATGGCGGCCCGGATGGCCGTGGATATAGCCCCAAGGGCCATTTTCGGCAAGCCGGAAATGCCCGCTTTACGGGCCCTTAAGGCTGACGGACGCTAACCATGGGCCCGCGCTTTCAACGCCCTGTTGACCGCATGAAGCGAAAGGTCCGCAGCCCTCGGCGGTATGGAACCCAACCTTAAGCGCCGCCCCACAGGATGGCACCGTCCAAAAACAGGGGTGCCACCATGAAGAGCCTGATCGCCGTGATCGCCATCGCCGTCTTTACCGTTGCCATTGCCGTTGCCGGCAAGCCGGCCGCTTTTGCGACCGATAAGGCGATTGCCGCGGCCAAGGCGAAGCCCGTCATGATGGCCGAACGGCAATTGCCGTTCGACCGCGAGCGCTCGAAGAACTGATCCTCGCCCTCGCCTCGCTTCCTCTAGCGAAACCTTCACCGTCCGGCGCGAACCGCCTCGACGATGGCGATGGCGGCCCGAACGCCGGCTTCGATGTCGAGATTTGAATTGTCGAGGATATGGGCGTCCTCGGCCGCCTTGAGGGGAGCGGCGGCGCGGTTCTTGTCCCGTTCGTCGCGCTTGAGGATATCGGCCAGAACCAGCGACTCGTCCGCGGATTCGCCGCGCGCCAGCGCTTCCAGCGTCCGGCGACGGGCCCGCACATGCGGGTCGGCGACCACGAAAATCTTCACATCGGCATTCGGGCAGATCACGGTTCCGATGTCGCGCCCGTCGAGCACGGCGCCCGGCGGATCGGCTGCGAACTGGCGCTGAAAATTGACCAGGGCCTGACGCACGCTGGGAATTGCCGACACGACAGAGGCGGCATCGCCGATGCGCTGCGTCTTCAACTCGGGGTGGCCGAACTTTTCGGGATCGAGCTCCATGGCAGCCGCCACCGCCCGCGCCTCGTCGGTGAGGTCAAACCCTTCGTCCAGCAGCGCTTTCGCCACCGCGCGATAGATCACGCCGGTGTCGAGATGGCGATAGCCGTAATGGTGAGCGAGCCGTTTGCCGAGCGTGCCCTTGCCGGATGCCGCCGGTCCGTCGATGGCGATGATCATGATACCCTATTGCCTGGATGGATACGGGCCGCGCGCGCGACGCAGCGGCCGTTCTTCGGTGAAAATGTTGCGCGATGCAAACTCGGCGGGGCTGCTGAAGGTCAAATATTCGCGCATGGCATCCGAAGGGTCTGCCGCTGTAAACCAGGGGCGATCAAGTTTGGACACGTCAACATCTTCCGTAGCGAACCGGAAATTGCTTGCCAACATCAGCGCCGAACCGTCGTAAATCGCGATCTGCAGCTTCGTTCCCGCCTGCGCCGCTGCACGGCCGATCCTGTCGAAGGCGTCGAGTAGCGCGTCGCGGTCGAAGCCTGCACTCATCGCGCCTGCCTCATGAAAACTCCGCCCCCAGCGACCGCATCATCGGGATGAAATCCGGAAAGCTGGTGGCGATGAAAGCCGTGTCGTCGACCCTGACCGGCTTGTCGGCGGCCAATCCCATCACCAGCGCCGACATCGCGATGCGGTGATCCATGTGGGTCGCGACGAGGCCGCCGCCGGGCACGTGGCCGCGGCCCTCGACGATCAAATCGTCGCCTGCGATCTCGACCCTGACGCCGTTGACGCGCAGCATGGCGGCGGTGGCCTCGAGCCGGTCGGATTCCTTGACGCGCAATTCCTGAAGGCCGCGCATGACGGTGGTGCCTTCGGCGAAGGAGGCTGCGACCGCCAGCACCAGATATTCGTCGATCATCGAAGGCGCGCGCTCCGGCGGCACCTCGACGCCGCGCAGTTTTGAGGCGCGCACGCGCAAGGTCGCCATCGGCTCGCCGGCGTCGCCGCGGACTTCGCTTTCCTCGATCGAAGCGCCCATCTCGCGCAGCGTCGCGAACAGGCCGGTCCGCAGCGGATTGGTCATGACGTCGGAGAAGGTCACGTCGGAGCCTTCGACGACCAGCGCCGCCACGATCGGGAATGCGGCCGAGGACGGATCGGCAGGCACCACGACGTCAGCGCCATGCAATTCAGGCTGGCCCGTCAGCGCGATCTTGCGGCCGTGGCTGCCTTCATTGACGGAGATGATCTCGGCGCCGAAATGTTTCAGCATCAGTTCGGTGTGGTCGCGGCTGGCTTCCTGCTCGATGACCGTGGTGATACCAGGCGCGGCGAGCCCCGCCAGCAGCACCGCCGACTTGATCTGGGCCGAGGCCACCGGGGTCCGGTAGAGGATCGGCACGGGATCGCGCGCGCCGTGCAGCGTCAGCGGCAGGCGGCCGCCTTCCTTGGCCTCGCCGGCTTTGGCCCCCATCAACTCCAGAGGATCGAGGATCCGGCGCATCGGGCGGGACCGCAGCGAGGCGTCGCCGTCGAACACGGCCGTAATCGGGCATCCGGCCACCGCCCCCATCACCAGCCGGCAGCCGGTGCCGGAATTGCCGAAATCGAGCGGAGCGGCCGGCTGGGCAAAGCCCGCCACGCCCACACCGTCGACCTTCCAGGCGAACGGCCCGGTCCGCTCGACCTTGGCGCCCAGCGCCTGCATGGATTTGGCGGTATTGAGGACGTCTTCGCCCTCCAGCAGGCCAGAAATTGTGGTTTCGCCGACCGAAAGGGCCCCCAGGATGAGGGCGCGGTGCGAAATCGACTTGTCGCCGGGAACGCGGACTTTACCGCTCAAAGCGCCGCTTGCGCGGGATTCCAGCGGGGTTTGGGTGGTTGAATCGGTCAAGATTGGGGTCCTCTGCGGGGGCGGCAGTACCACATGGGCCCCACCGCGTCACGCGGCCGTCAAATGCGACAAACCGCTATTGACACCGGCCCCTCAACTAGCCAAGTGAAGCACCGTTTTTCAGAATTTCCCAGGATCCACACGTGGCCAAATCCGATCTCGGAACCAAACGCATTTGCCCGACGACGGGTAAGAAATTCTATGATCTCAACAAGAACCCGGTGATCTCGCCCTACACTGGCGAGGTCGTGCCGATTGCGCCGATTGCGCCACCGCGGGCTGCCCGTGGCGATGCCGCACGCGCCGCGGCTGCCGCTTCGGCCACCGCCGCTGCCGATATGCCGGAGGCCGCCGAGGCCGAAGAGTTGGTCTCGCTCGAGGAGGCCGACGCGGAGGAGAATACCGGCAAGGTCAAGGCCGTGGTTCCCGAATCGGAAGACGATATCGAGATCGACGAAACCATCGAGGGCGATGACGACGACGATTCCACCTTCATTCCCGACGAGGAGGAAGGCGATGAGGACGTCACCGACATCATCGGTGATGTCGGAGGCGACGAAGAGACTTGAGATCGGCCCAGAACTGTGTTCTGGGTCTCCCCCGCAAGTCGCCCAAGGCTTGCGGGAGCATGGTCGAAGAAGACCGTGCCCTGACTGTGACGGGGCCATAGCTCAGCTGGGAGAGCGCTTGCATGGCATGCAAGAGGTCGGCGGTTCGATCCCGCCTGGCTCCACCACGCTTCGCCCTTCGGGCTTCGCGTGGCGCAGCCACGTGATGGCCGAAGGGCGAAGCGTGGTGCCCGGCGTAGCCCGCAGGGCGAAGACGGGCTGGTAGACGTTGCGTGATATCCTCTGATCGCGATCTCGCGGATTATCATGTGGTACGTCTATATCATCCGCAGTATCAGCTTTCCCGATCAGGAATACATCGGCGCAACCGCAGATTTGAAGCGACGGTTACCCGAGCACAATGCCGGAAAATCCGCGCACACTGCCAAATTCAAACCTTGGGAATTGATTTGGTACTGCGCCTTTCCTGACAAGTACAAAGCGCTAGCCTTCGAGAAATATCTCAAATCCCATTCCGGCCGAGCCTTCGCGAAAAAACGCCTCCGACCGGCCCTACTCCCCCAACACCGCATTCAACCGGTCGCGCAGCGCGACGATCTCGTTCTTCATCGCCACCAGTTCGCCGACCGAGCAGGCTGATGCCGCGAGGATCGATTGCGGCACCGCTCTCGCTTTCTCCCGCAGCGCATCGCCCTTTGGCGTCAGCGCGATCAGCACCTGCCTCTCGTCCTCGGTGCTGCGCGTGCGCTTGACCAGTTCGGCCGCCTCCAGCCGCTTCAGCAGCGGCGTCAGCGTGCCGGAATCCAGCAGCAGCCGTTCGCCGATGTCCTTGACCGGCACACCGTCGCGTTCCCACAGCACCAGCATGACCAGATATTGCGGATAGGTGAGACCGAGTTTGTCGAGCAGCGGCTTGTAGACGCGGTTGAACGCGTGCGCGGTGGAATACACCGCGAAGCAAATCTGATTATCGAGCCGGAGCGGAAGGTCTGCTGCAGATTTCCTGGCCATCACGTCCTCGTCAACGAGCAGCGCCCAGACCCTGATATGGTGGCTAAGCGCTTGATTTCAATTGCATACAATTAAATCGCGCAGCCTGCAACAATTTATATTGCGCACAATCTAGTTGCGTGCAATATATCGTTCATCGAAACGGCAAACCCAAGGGAGACCGATATGTCCGTGAACGTGCTCTACAAGACCAGCGCCAAGGCCACCGGCGGCCGTGACGGCACCGCCGCGACCCTCGATGGCGCGCTCGACGTCAAGCTCACGACCCCGAAGGAACTCGGCGGCGGCGGTGGCGCCGGCAACAATCCCGAGCAACTATTCGCGGCCGGCTATGCCGCCTGCTTCATCGGCGCGATGAAATTCGTCGCTTCGCAGGGCGGTCCGAAGGTGCCCGCTGACGCCACAGTGACCTCCACTGTCGGCATCGGCCCGCGTTCGGAAGGCGGCTTTGGCCTCGATATCGACCTCGCCGTCTCGCTGCCCGGCGTTCCCAAGGCGGAAGCGGAAGCCCTTGTCGCGAAAGCGCATCAGGTGTGCCCCTACTCCAACGCCACCCGCGGCAACGTGGATGTGCGCCTGACGGTCGTGTAACGACCGGCGGTTGTGTAAGACGACGTCCGAACGGCCCGCCGCTGATACCGGCGGGCCGTTCGCGCGCCTCACGGAATTTTCCGCAGGCTTTGCTACGGCAGCTACGTCATGCGCCTTTGCGCGAGACGCCATTGCCGCCGCGCCTGAAGACCGCTAGCTCAAGACCTCGATTTTCTCCTTGAGCGAAGGTTCTTGTCCATGAGTTCTGCAGCCGCTCCCGGCGCAATGACCGGCCTGCGCGTCATCGATCTCACGCGCGTGCTCGGCGGCCCCTATTGCACGCAAATCCTCGCCGACCACGGCGCCGACGTCATCAAGGTCGAACCGCCGGCCGGCGACGAGGTGCGCGACTGGGGCCCTCCGTTCCACGAGGAGGACGCAGCCTATTTCGTCGGCATCAACCGCAACAAGCGCTCGATCGGGCTCGACCTCGCCTCCGAGGGCGGCCGCGCCGTTCTGCTGAAGATGCTGGAGACCGCCGACGTCCTGATCGAGAATTTCAAGCCGGGCACGCTCGACAAATGGGGCATCGGCAACGACGTGCTGCGCGCGAAATTTCCAAAGCTGGTGCATTGCCGGATTTCCGGCTTCGGCGCCGACGGCCCGCGCGGCGGCAATCCCGGCTATGACGCGATCATTCAGGCCATGACCGGCATGATCGCGGCGACCGGCTCGCCCGAGAGCGGCCCGATGCGAATCGGCGTTCCGCTGGTCGACATCACCACCGGGCTTTACGCGGCGATCGGAATCCTGATGGCGCTGTCGGAGCGGCAGCGGTCGGGTCTCGGTCAGTTTCTGGAAACCACGCTGTATGAAACCGGCCTTGCGATCATGCATCCGCACACCGCGAATTATTTCATGCATGGCAAGCCGCCTGGCCTGACCGGCAACGAGCATCCGAACCTCGTGCCATATGCGATCTTCCCGACCAGGACCGATGACATCTTTATCGGCGTCGGCAATGACGGCACCTTCCGCAAGCTCGCCAAGGAAATCGGCAAGCCCGAGCTCGGCACCGATCGACGCTTTGCCCGCAACAAGGACCGCATCGCCAACCGCGACGCGCTGCGCGCCGAACTCGCCGCCGTGTTCAGCCAGCACGAGGCCGAGCCGCTCTGCAATCGCCTGCTGGCGGCCGGCCTGCCGGCAGGCCCGGTGCAGAAGATCGACCAGGCGCTGACCAATCCGCATACGCTGCATCGCGGCGATATCATTGAGAAGGATTGGTACAAGGGCGTCGCCTCCCCGATCCGGCTCGAGCGGACCAAGCCGAGCCTACGCCGGACGCCGCCGAAGTTCAGCCAGCACACATCAGAGGTGCTGGGCGAGTTCGGCTATTCGAAGAGCGAGATCGAAGCGCTGGTAGCCGGGCGCGCGGTCTGCGGCGCCGAGCGCAAGCGCTGAGGCACAATTTCGTTGTCGTCCCTGCGTTCGCACTAGCTGATTCACACATCTTTGAGGGTTTCCCACGCGGAGGCGACGCCCAAGAAGTATTGGAGGCCATGCCTGATGGTGATGGGGCCGGGTTTGGTGCG
>NZ_JADPJL010000030.1 GCF_023073415.1 Bradyrhizobium sp. 190
CATCTTGCCAGGGGCAAGCTCTTCTGAAATTGGATGGATTACATCGCTGTGCGGGTGGTGCCGGGGTCAGAGACACTGGCTGGCTTCAGGGGGATGCGCTGGGCTCAACGCGGATACCCTCCCGCGGAGTGGGTTCGTCCAAAGCTGTTTATGCCGACTGCCGAACTATGCCGAAGGGTTTTGGGAAGAGCCCGTTGTCTGCGCGTAATTGCGGGTAGTCGAGCGGTCGTGGTTCCGGTTCCATTCGGCATAGTCTGGCGTCTTACAGCGCCTCAAGGAAGGTGAGCGGCGGTCACTCGGCTGGAAGCGGGTCGCATGTGGTGCTCGTAGACGCCAGATCTTTTAATCCAGCTGAAGAGACCGCAGACCAAGTTCAGGCATCGCCATGTGCCGTGGCCAGCGAGTTCGTCTTCACGAGAAGCGCCGCGTAGAGTTCGACGAGCTGTCCGTGGGGTCCACTCTTCAGGCGCCGAAATAGTGGCTGCCGCGCAAATACTCTTCTGCAATCATATGCTGGCCTCCGCAGTTGAAAGCGGAGGCACAAGACAAACTATGCCGAGCCAATTACACGCCGCTCACAGTGAATCTCGGGGAAAACAAGCTCGTTCAGCATAGTTCGGCAGTCGGCATAAACCTCGAAGATGAAGGACGTAGACCCTCAAGCCTGGCTCGCCGACGTCCTGGCGCGCATCGCCGCACATCCAGCCCAAAAGCTCGACGAACTGCTTCCGTGGAATTGGCGTGACCGAAACAAGCGAGCCGAAAAAGCTGCCTGAGTGACCGCTACGCGGTCTTCACCGGCTTCACCGGACGCTTGAGAGTGGCGAGGCACATGGATTAACTCCTGTCCAGTTTTTCGAGCGAAGATCAGGTCCCCGGAACGTACCCGGGGCAGGTCAGTACCACCCAAGTCACTCTTGTCGATCCCCAGCACTTTTGCCTGGGTTATTTGTAGATGGTCGTAATTGTGAACCTCGATGCGAGATCGTAGTGCTTGCTCATCTTAATCAGAGTTCGATGTTGATTTAAATGTGGGGCTTCGACCTCTCTATGCAGGTCACAGATGGATACGCATCGATGTCGCGAACCTGACAAAATGTTGCGACCATTCCAGCGGACATGTTGGCGCGCATGCGTGTTTCAGTCTCGCTATGCGGGCGAGCACGGTATTCGACGTGGCACGCCGATTGCTGGGATGATGAGCAAAGAACCTAGCGGCAAAAGCGGCTGTAGCAACTGCATCCTCATTTCGTGGATGACACCGCGATCGATGGAACGAAGAAAGAAAAGCAAAATGTCAAATCCGCATCAGATAGCATTCTATGGGAAGGGGCCTCGGCGAAACCGCCCCCTACCAAACAGGCTCGCCGCCCTTGTCGACCCTTGCGCAGGAAATCTTGATGGCCGGCTGCGACTCAAAGGCCCACCACACTCGCCTTATCCTGAACTCGAAGGCGCAGGATAAAGTTCTGCATCTCGCCGCGCGGTATGCCTAGACAGTTACACGTTGGCCGATCTTGATAATCGAGTCGGGCTACGCCGCGGAGGACGTCGTCTACATGCCGTCTTACGTCATTCGCTGCCCGCAGCGCCTGCCGGTCACCTTCCGCCCTTCCATCGCTTAGAGAGTGAAGTGCCACGATGTCCGAACAACCCTTGCCGACGCTGCCGATGTGGCGCGTCGATCACATCGAGCCCTCGCCCGAGATGTTGGCGCTACGCGCCAACGGTCCGATCCACCGCGTGCGCTTCCCGTCCGGGCACGAAGGCTGGTGGGTGACAGGCTACGACGAGGCCAAGGCGGCGCTGTCCGACGCGGCGTTCCGGCCCGCGGGAATGCCGCCGACGGCATTCACCCCGGATTCGGTGATTCTCGGTTCGCCGGGGTGGCTGGTCTCGCACGAGGGGGGCGAGCATGCCCGGTTACGCACGATCGTGGCGCCGGCCTTCAGCAACCGCAGGATGAAGCTGCTCGCGCAGCAGGTCGAGGCGATCGCCGCGCAGTTGTTCGAGACGCTGGCGGCCCAGCCCCAGCCCGCCGACCTGCGGCGCCACCTCTCCTTTCCGCTTCCGGCCATGGTCATCAGCGCGCTGCTGGGCGTGCTCTACGAAGATCACGCCTTTTTCGCCGGGCTGTCCGACGAGGTGATGACGCACCAGCATGAAAGCGGCCCGCGCAGCGCGTCGCGCCTGGCCTGGGAAGAACTGCGCGCCTACATTCGCGGCAAGATGCGGGACAAGCGCCAGGATCCGGGCGACAACCTGCTGACGGATCTGCTCGCGGCGGTCGACCAGGGCAAGGCGACCGAGGAAGAGGCGATCGGCCTGGCGGCGGGCATGCTGGTGGCGGGGCACGAGAGCACCGTCGCGCAGATCGAATTCGGCCTGCTGGCCATGTTCCGCCATCCGCAACAGCGCGAACGCCTGGTCGGCGATCCATCCCTGGTGGACAAGGCGGTGGAGGAAATCCTGCGCATGTACTCGCCGGGCGCGGGCTGGGACGGCATCATGCGCTATCCGAGGACCGACGTGACCATCGCGGGAGTGCATATTCCCGCGGAGAGCAAGGTGCTGGTCGGCCTGCCGGCGACGTCGTTCGATCCGCGCCATTTCGACGACCCGGAAATCTTCGACATCGGACGCGACGAAAATCCGCACCTGGCGTTCTCCTACGGGCCGCACTACTGCATCGGCGTGGCGCTGGCCAGGCTGGAACTCAAGGTGGTGTTCGGTTCGATCTTCCAGCGCTTTCCCGCGCTGCGCCTGGCCGTGGCGCCCGAAGAACTGAAGTTGCGCAAGGAGATCATCACTGGCGGGTTCGAGGAGTTCCCGGTGCTCTGGTGATGCTCGGACGCCGCCGGGAATCGCGATGTTCTCCGCAATTTGCCGGCGCGCCTGGCGCGCGCCGGTCAGATCAGCCAGCCAACAGGTAACCAAGATGGACGTGCAAGAAACCACGGCAGCATGCCGGGACGCCTTCGCCGAACTGGCGTCGCCAGCGTGCATCCACGACCCCTATCCGTTCATGCGGTGGTTGCGCGAGCACGATCCGGTGCATCGCGCGGCGTCGGGCCTCTTTCTGTTGAGCCGCCATGCCGACATCTACTGGGCGCTCAAGGCCACGGGCGATGCGTTTCGGGGACCGGCGCCGGGCGAACTGGCGCGCTATTTCCCGCGTGCGGCGACCAGCCTGTCACTCAATCTGCTGGCGTCCACGCTAGCGATGAAGGAACCACCGACGCATACGCGTCTGCGCCGGCTGATCTCGCGCGATTTCACCATGCGCCAGATCGACAACCTGCGGCCGAGCATCGCGCGCATCGTCGCAGCGCGCCTGGACGGCATGGCGCCCGCGCTGGAGCGCGGGGATCCGGTGGACCTGCATCGGGAATTCGCGCTGGCCTTGCCCATGCTGGTCTTCGCCGAACTGTTCGGCATGCCCCAGGACGACATGTTCGGGCTCGCCGCCGGCATCGGCGCCATTCTGGAAGGCCTGAGCCCGCACGCCAACGATCCCCAGCTCGCCGCGGCGGACGCGGCCAGCGCCAGGGTGCAGGCCTACTTCGGCGACCTCATTCAGCGCAAGCGCACCGATCCCCGCCACGACATCGTGTCGATGCTGGTCGGCGCACACGACGACGATGCCGACACGCTGTCGGATGCGGAGTTGATCAGCATGCTGTGGGGCATGCTGCTGGGCGGCTTCGCAACCACTGCTGCGACCATCGACCATGCGGTCGTGGCGATGCTGGCGTATCCCGAACAGCGGCACTGGCTGCAGGGAGACGCCGTGGGGGTGGAGGCATTCGTCGAAGAAGTCCTGCGCTGCGACGCGCCCGCCATGTTCAGCTCCATTCCGCGTATCGCCCAGCGCGACATCGAACTGGGCGGCGTGGTGATCCCGAAGAACGCGGACGTGCGCGTGCTGATCGCGGCCGGCAATCGCGACCCGGACGCCTTCGCCGATCCCGACCGCTTCGATCCCGCGCGGTTCTACGGCACCAGTCCTGGCATGTCGACCGACGGGAAGATCATGCTGAGCTTCGGCCACGGCATCCACTTCTGCCTCGGTGCGCAACTGGCCCGGGTGCAGTTGGCCGAGAGCCTGCCGCGGATCCAGGTGCGCTTCCCCACGCTGGCATTGGCCGAGCCGCCGACCCGGGAGCCCTCCGCGTTCCTTAGGACGTTCCGCGCGCTGCCGGTGCGGCTGCATGCGCAGGGGGGCTGAGATGCGCGTCGTGGTCGACCAGGATCTGTGCGGAACCACCGGGCAGTGCGTGCTGACGCTGCCGGGCACCTTTCGCCAGCGCGAACCGGACGGCGTGGCCGAAGTGTGCGTGGCGACGGTCCCGCAGGCGCTGCACGCCGCCGTGCGGCTCGCGGCAAGCCAGTGTCCAGTCGCCGCCATTCGGGTCATCGAAAGCGACGCTGGCGATGACGAGCGCGCCAGCGCCGACCCTGCGCCTTCTCCGCGGAGGCCGAGCAACGCAATCCAGGAGGACACGATGGCACGGTTTGAAGGCAAGGTGGCCGTGGTGACCGGCGCCGGCGCCGGCATCGGCAAGGCATGCGCCCTCGCCATCGCACGCGAGGGCGGCAGAGTGGTGGTGGCCGACATTGATGGCTCGGCGGCCATCGCCTGCACCGCGCAGATCGCGGCCGAAGCGGGCCACGCGCTGGCCCTGGCCATGGACATCGCCGATGCGCAGGCGGTGGCAGCGCTGTTCGAGACGGCGGAGCGGCACTTCGGTGGGGTCGACCTGCTGGTGAACAACGCGAGCGCCATGCATCTGACCCCGCGCGACCGCGCGCTCCTCGACCTGGACCTGGCGGTCTGGGATCAGACCATGGCGACCAATCTGCGCGGCACGCTGCTCTGCTGCCGGCAGGCCATCCCACGGATGATCGCCCGCGGCGGTGGCGCGATCGTCAACATGTCGTCGTGCCAGGGGCTCAGCGGTGACACCGCGCAGACGTCCTACGCCGCGTCGAAGGCGGCGATGAACATGCTGTCGGCCTCGCTCGCCACCCAGTACGGTCATGCGCAGATCCGCTGCAACGCCGTTGCGCCGGGTCTCGTCATGACCGAGCGTCTCCTCGCCAAGCTGGACGAGTGCATGCAACGGCATCTGCGCCGGCACCAGCTCCTGCCGCGCGTCGGCCGCCCCGAGGACGTGGCCGCGCTGGTGGCGTTCCTGCTCTCCGACGATGCTGCGTTCATCACCGGCCAGGTCGTGTGCATCGACGGCGGCATGCTGGCGCATGTGCCGACGTACGCCGACGGTGGCAACAGCCGCGCCGCGCGGCCTGCCGGCGACACCGCCGAAGCGGCCGCGGCGCCGCGCTGCTGATGGACATGCTGCTCAACCCGCTGGACCGTCGGCACCGGCTGCGGTACGACATCCCGGTCGTGCCCGGCGCTTTCCCCCTGGTCGGGCATCTTCCCGCCATCGTCTGCGACCTGCCGCGCCTGCTGCGGCGCGCGGAACGGACGCTGGGCAGCCACTTCTGGCTGGATTTCGGCCCTGCCGGACACCTGATGACCTGCGTGGATCCGGATGCGTTCGCACTGCTCCGGCACAAGGACGTGTCCTCGGCGCTGATCGAAGAGATCGCGCCCGAATTGCTTGGCGGAACGTTGGTTGCCCGGGACGGCGGCGCGCACCGGCAGGCGCGCGATGCGATCAAGGCGGCGTTCCTGCCCAAGGGGCTGACCCAGGCCGGCATCGGCGACCTGTTCGTGCCCGTCATCCGGGCGCGGGTGCAGGCGTGGCGCGACCGCGGCGAGGTAACCATCCTGCGCGAAACCGGCGACCTGATGCTCAAGCTCATCTTCAGCCTCCTGGGAATCCCCGCGCAGGACCTGCCGGGATGGCATCGCAAGTACCGGCAACTGCTGCAGTTGATCGTCGCGCCCCCGGTCGACCTGCCCGGACTGCCCTTGCGGCGCGGCCGCGCCGCCCGCGACTGGATCGACGCGCAGTTGCGCCAGTTCGTCCGCGACGCGCGCGCGCATGCCGCGCGCACCGGGTTGATCAACGACATGGTGAGCGCCTTCGATCGCAGCGACGATGCGCTCTCCGATGACGTCCTGGTCGCCAATATCCGCTTGCTGCTGCTTGCCGGTCACGACACCACTGCCTCGACGATGGCCTGGATGGTGATCGAGCTGGCGCGGCAGCCTGTGCTGTGGGACGCCCTGGTCGAGGAGGCGCAACGCGTGGGCGCGGTGCCGACCCGGCACGCGGACCTTGCGCAGTGTCCGGTCGCCGAGGCGCTGTTCCGCGAGACGCTGCGCGTGCATCCGGCGACCACGCTCCTGCCGCGTCGCGCGCTGCAGGAATTGCAACTCGGCCAACGGCGCATTCCCGCGGGCACCCATCTGTGCATTCCGCTGCTGCATTTCTCGACCTCGGCGCTGCTGCACGAGGCGCCTGATCAGTTCCGCCTGGCGCGGTGGCTGCAACGCACGGAGCCGATCCGGCCGGTGGACATGCTGCAGTTCGGTACCGGCCCACACGTCTGCATCGGCTACCACTTGGTATGGCTGGAACTGGTGCAGTTCTGCATCGCCTTGGCGCTGACCATGCACAAGGCCGGGGTGCGGCCGCGGTTGCTGAGCGGCGTCGAAAAAGGCCGGCGCTATTACCCGACCGCACATCCGTCCATGACAATCCGCATCGGATTCTCATGAGCTGGCTCGCGTGCCCCGTGTGGCGAGGCAGCGGCGCCGGTGACGCGCGGCATTGCTGCACTCGGCGCGCGCGCTCGGTGCGACGCCGGCAACACCGCGGCGGCTCGGCGCTCGCCGTGGCCGTGTCAGGCACAAGGACATGAACAACATGCAGACCGGTTCCACGCTACACGACGACCGAACTGGCGTTTCCGCGCTCGGCGGATTGGGCGCGCAGGCGCGCGGCGCATCCGGCAGGCTGCTGCCGGAGATCTGGATGCAGGACGGCGCAAAGCGGGTCGAACAGGCGCTGGCGCGTCTTCTCTGCGCCGAAGACGACGGTGAGACCGAGCTGATGGCGGCTATGCGCTACGCCACCTTGCACGGCGGGAAGCGCACCCGCGCCTTGCTCTGTCTGGCTGCCGGCGCACTGGCCGACACGCCGGCGCACATGCTCGACAACGTCGGCGCCGCCATCGAGATGATGCACGCCTGTACCCTGGTCCACGACGACCTGCCCGCGATGGACGACGACGTGCTTCGCCGCGGCCTTCCGACCGTGCACGTCAAGTTCGGCGAAGCCACTGCGATCCTGGTCGGCGATGCGCTGCAGGCGCACGCCTTCCTGACCCTGGCGAGCCTGGATATGCCGGGCGACAACCGTATCGCGCTCGTGCGCGAACTGGCGCAGGCGGTGTCCGCCGAGGGTGCCGCAGGCGGGCAGGCCATGGATCTGTCGCTGGTCGGAAAGCACGTCGAGCTGGACAGGATCGTGGCGATGCACCGGATGAAGAGCGGAGCGCTAGTGCGCGCATCCGTTCGCATGGGCGCGCTATGCGCCATCGCGGAGGATGCCGCGCACGCTGCGCTGTACTGTGCGCTCGATCGCTACACCGCCTGTTTCGGCCTGGCGTTGCAGGTGGTCGACGACATTATCGACGCGACAGCGGATACCGCGACGCTGGGCAAGACCCCCGGCAAGGACGCGGCGGCGCAGAAGCCGACCTGCGCGTCGATCATGGGGCTGCAGGCAGCGCGCCAGTTCGCGCTGGATTTGTTGCGCGACGCCGGGGAGGCCATCGCCCCGCTGGGGCCACGTGCGGAACGGTTGGCGCAGATGCTGCAGCGGGCCAACGCGTATCTGTTCAAGCACGCGCCATGCGCATGAGCGCGCCCGTCCGCATGGAGTCGCCCTGTGCCGCTGCGATCGGCCGGCGGCAGCGGTGCATGCTTACTGTGTCCGAGTCCGCGGCGCCGATCGCAGCGGTTGCCCAGCACGGCCGCGGCGCACACGGCGCGCTGCGCGCAAGCCTATGCGGCGGACCGGCGCCAGCATCGGGGCGCGTCGCCGCGCCGGAGCAGGGCGGCCGTCCGGCGCTGCCCATGCGCCGGGCCGCGACGGGCCTGCGGCGACGTGCGCGGCGTCTGCCCGATCCTGGTTCTCGTCAACCGTCTGCAGAAGGAACATCCCGCGTGAACGCGCTGTCCGAACAGATCCTTTCCGAATTGCGCCACCTGCTGAGCGAGATGAGCGACGGCGGCAGCGTCGGTCCCTCCATCTACGACACGGCGCGAGCTCTGCAGTTCCACGGCAACGTCACCGGTCGGCAGGACGCATACGCGTGGCTCATCGCGCAGCAACAGGCCGACGGCGGATGGGGAAGCGCCGACTTCCCGCTGTTCCGCCATGCGCCCACGTGGGCGGCGTTGCTGGCATTGCAGCGTGCCGATCCTCTTCCCGGCGCTGCCGATGCAGTCCAGGCTGCAACCCGGTTCCTCGAGCGCCAGCCCGATCCCTACGCGCATGCGGTGCCGGAAGACGCGCCGATCGGCGCGGAGCTGATCCTGCCGCAGTTGTGCGGCGAGGCCGCATCCTTGCTGGGCGGCGTGGCGTTTCCGCGCCACCCGGCGCTGTTGCCGTTGCGGCAAGCGTGCCTGGTCAAGCTGGGGGCGGCGGCGACGTTGCCGAGCGGCCATCCATTGCTGCACTCCTGGGAAGCCTGGGGGACGTCGCCGACCACCGCATGCCCGGATGACGACGGCAGCATCGGCATCAGTCCGGCGGCCACCGCCGCGTGTCGTGCGCACGCCGTGACACAGGGGAGCACGCCGCAGGTCGGGCGCGCCGACGCGTATCTGCAGGCGGCATCGCGAGCGACGCGCAGCGGCATCGAAGGTGTCGTTCCCAACGTCTGGCCGATCAATGTGTTCGAGCCATGCTGGTCGCTGTACACCCTGCATCTGGCCGGGCTGTTCGCGCATCCCGCGCTCGCCGAGGCGGTGCGCGTGATCGTCGCGCAGCTCGACGCCCGCCTGGGCGTGCGCGGTCTGGGCCCGGCCTTGCACTTCGCGGCCGATGCGGACGACACCGCCGTTGCGTTGTGCGTCCTGCGCCTTGCAGGCCGCGACCCGGCGGTCGATGCGTTGCGCCATTTCGAAATCGGCGAGCTGTTCGTCACCTTCCCCGGCGAGCGCAATGCCTCGGTGTCGACCAACATCCATGCCCTGCATGCGTTGCGACTGTTGGGAAAGCCCGCCGCCGGCACCAGCGCCTACGTCGAGGCCAATCGCAACCCGCACGGTCTATGGGACAACGAAAAATGGCACGTTTCGTGGCTGTATCCCACCGCGCATGCGGTCGCTGCGCTGGCGCAAGGCAAGCCCCAGTGGCGCGACGAGCGCGCGCTGGCGGCGCTGCTGCAGGCGCAGCGCGACGACGGCGGCTGGGGCGCCGGTCGCGCGTCCACATTCGAGGAAACCGCCTATGCGCTATTCGCGTTGTACGTGATGGACGGGAGCGAAGAGCCGACAGGGCGCCGGCGCATCGCGCAGGCGGTGGCGCGTGCGCTGGAGTGGATGCTCGCCCGCCATGCGGCGCGTGCATTGCCGCAGACGCCGCTGTGGATCGGCAAGGAACTGTATTGCCCCACCCGGGTCGTGCGCGTGGCCGAACTCGCCGGGTTGTGGCTGGCGCTTCATTGGGGGCGGCGCGTCCTGGCCGAGGGAGCAGGAGCGGCGCCATGATCCAGACCGAACGCGCGCTGCAGAAGGTGCTGGAGTGGGGGCGTTCCCTGACCGCGTTCGCCGACGAGCATGCCGTGGAAGCGGTCAGGGGCGGCCAGTACATCCTGCAGCGCATCCACCCGAGCCTACGCGACACCAGCGCCCGCACCGGCCGCGATCCGCAGGACGAAACGCTGATCGTGGCGTTCTATCGCGAACTGGCGCTGCTGTTCTGGCTCGACGATTGCAACGACCTTGGCCTGATCGCGCCGGAGCAGCTCGCCGCGGTGGAGCAGGCGCTGGGGCAGGGCGTGCCGTGCGCGCTCCCCGGATTCGAGGGCTGCGCTGTGCTGCGCGCTTCGCTGGCCGCGCTCGCCTACGATCGTCGCGACTATGCTCAGCTTCTCGACGATACCTGGTGCTACTGCGCGGCGCTGCGCGCCGGACACGCGCAGGCGGCAGGGGCGGAACGCTGGTCCTACGCCGAGTACCTGCACAACGGCATCGATTCGATCGCCTACACGAACGTGTTCTGTTGCCTGTCGTTGCTGTGGGGGCTGGACATGGCGACCTTGCGCGCGCGTCCGGCGTTTCGCCAGGTCCTGCGGCTCATCTCCGCGATAGGGCGCCTGCAGAACGATCTGCATGGACGCGACAAGGACAGGTCGGCCGGCGAGGCCGACAACGCGGCGATCCTGCTGCTGCAGCGCTATCCGGCTATGCCTGTGGTGGAGTTCCTCAACGACGAGCTGGCCGGCCATACGCGCATGCTGCACCGGGTGATGGCGGAAGAACGCTTTCCCGCGCCGTGGGGACCGTTGATCGAGGCCATGGCGGCCATCCGCGCGCAGTACTACCAGACCTCGACCAGCCGCTACCGCAGCGACGCTGCGGGGGGAGGCCAGCGTGCGCCGGCCTGAATGCGCGGGAGGCGGCGGCGTGCGCGCGCTGCCGTCGGTCCGATCCGACGCAACGCCGTCGCCCGATGCGACGGATGGAGCGAGCATGAGCGACACCGCCCTGAGCCGGCGCAAGGACGACCATCTGGACATCGTGCTGGATCGGCGAACGGCGCCGGCCACGGTCGCCGCCGGCTGGGAGTCCATCCGTTTCGAACACTGCGCATTGCCCGAGTTGGACCTGACGCAGATCGACCTGCGCGCCTCGCTGCTGGGCAAGACCATGCGCGCGCCGCTGCTGATCAGCTCCATGACCGGCGGCATGCCACGCGCCGAGGCCATCAACCGGCATCTGGGCGAGGCAGCGCAAGCCTTGGGGACCGCCGTGTGCGTCGGTTCGCAGCGCGTGAGCCTGCAATCCCGCAACTCCCAGGGGCTGACGCGCGCGCTGCGCCGCCTGGCCCCAGACATTCCCTTGCTGGCCAATATCGGCGCCGCGCAACTGCGCGAGGCCGACGGCCTGGACCTGGCGCGCCGGGCGGTGGATGCGGCTGGAGGCCGATGGACTCATCGTCCATCTCAATCCGCTGCAGGAAGCGGTACAGCCGGAGGGCGACCGCGACTGGCGCGGCGTCCTGGCGCAGATCGCTCGCGCCGCGCGTAGCGTGGGCGTGCCGATCGTGGCCAAGGAAGTGGGGTCGGGCCTGTCCGCCTCGGTGGCCTGTGCGCTCGTCGAGGCGGGCGTGGCGGTGATCGATGTCGCCGGCGCCGGCGGCACCAGTTGGGCCGCGGTGGAGGGCGAGCGCGCCCGCGATGCCGCCGACCGTGCAGTGGCGATGGCGTTCGCCGATTGGGGGATTCGACCCCGGCCAGCGTGCAGGCGGTACGTCGGGCGCTGCCAACGGTGAAGCTGATCGCGTCGAGCGGGATCCGCGACGGCGTCGACGTGGCCAAGGCCATCCGCCTGGGCGCGGACATCGCCGGGCAGGCGGCCGGCGTGCTGCGTGCGGCTACGGTGTCCACCGAGGCGGTTGTCGCGCATTTCGAGATCGTCATCCGCCAGTTGGCCGTCGCCTGCTTCTGCACCGGCTCGGCTGATCTAGCGGCGTTGCGTCAGGCGCGCTTGTTGCCCTCGGCGCATCTGCCCGCCGGTTGATGCCGGCGGCGGCGGGCGCCTAGTCTTACTGAGTCAGAAAGTCGCGGATGCGGGGGGATTCGCGCTGGTCGCGGATTTGTTAGGGTGCTGCTTCGTGATCAGGGAAGCGCCCCGCCATGCCCGACTGGACAGCCGAGAGTGAAGCCGCATTCGACGCCTATGTCGATGCTTTGATCGGGGTGATCGGCCACGCCGAACGAGCTGAGCCCCTGAAGGGGTCGGAACAAGGTGCGCCGGGAGACCGGCAAGGAGTAGATGGTGCAAGTCCATTGCAATGAAGGAGTAGCGATCCACATTGACCCCGAGTCATGCGCGGTCGGTCGTGAGGAGACCGGTAACTTCTCTGGGGTCAAACACGGGTTGTTAGGCTCGAGCAGTCCATCAGCATCGTTTTGAGACAAAGCGATGGCGGTGGAATGGACGGTTACGATCGAGGGCCGGAACGAATTTGGCGACACATGCCGGAAGGAGGTCCGCATAGACAAGAGCTGGGAGAGCCTGTTCGACGGCGACATCGGCTTGTCGATCGGCGATAGCAAGAAGATCATGGCAGCGCTGCAGAACGCGGTCGTGAATCATGAGGCGGAGACGTATGCCCTTCTTCGCCGGGTTTGCCCGGATTGCCATACGTTCCGACCGGTCAAGGACTACACGACACGCCGGATCCGAACCGTCTTCGGCACCGTTGAGGTTCGCAATCCCCGATGGATGCTGTGCCGGGAATGCCATCCAGGGATGGTCGGTGCCTTCGCGCCGCTGAAGGAAATTTGTCCCGATCGAGCGGGAGCTGATGGAACTGACGGCGCGGCTAGGAAGCATGCTGCCCTACCGCCGGGCGGCGAAGGTGCTGGCCGATTTCCTGCCCACTGAACCGACTGAGACGCATGCGACCGTGCGCAAGCGTACCATCAGGATCGACAAGCGGCTCGACGACCAGGTCATGCAGGAAACTTGGCGCGCGAGGTCCCAAACGGATGACCGATGCCAGCTTGAGATGCAGCTTCCCGGAGATCGGCGCAAAGAGTTCGCCATCAGTATTGATACGGCGCACGTTCGTAGCGCTGATCAACATTCGGCGCGAAATTTCGAGCTCGTCGTGGCCAGATGCGGCCGCGGGGGACGGGGAGAAAGGGGCGGTCGCTATTTCGTCACCGGCAGCACCGACCAGCAGGCAATCCGCGATCGTGCTCTTCACTCTCGCCAGGAAGTCGGATATCGCGGCTTTGGGGATGTGACGGTGATCTCGGACGGGGCCGAAATCCTAAAGCGGCTGCCCCGCGCCATGCCGAAACCAACGACCCACATCATCGACTGGTTTCATATTGCCATGAAGATCCAGCCCATGCAGCAGATCGCCGATCACATCGTACGATCCCGATCAGGCCCCTTTGAAGCGCTTCCAACCATCGACAGGGACATCAGAGCCGTGAAGTGGCGTCTGTGGCATGGGCGGGTCGGCCGCGCGATCCTAGGGTCCAGATTCAATTGAGCCAATATGCGACGAGAGCGGCGAGATGAACAGCGGCCAAGAAATTCCGGGCGAGCTTGTCGTATCGGGTGGCGATACGGCGGAAGTCTTTGAGCCTGCAAAAGCAGCGCTCGATGACATTTCGGCCTTTGTAGGCGCGTTTGTTGAAGCGATGGATGACGACGCGGTTAGATTTGTTGGGAATGGGCGGCGCGAGCGCCAGAACATCGGGCGCCGCCGCGATATCGGCATCCTGGCCTCGGGTCTCAGATGCAGGACGACTCTATGGCTTGCTTGTGCGCCAGGTAAGCTGGCGTTTTCCTGCCGGTGAGAGACCGGTCCGGGTAGGCCGTAGCGGGCGCCCGGTAGCGAGTGTTGCGTGGTCGCCGGCGACGGCGGGTGCGAAGCGTACACAGCGATTGTGTGGGGTGAGCTATTGAGCCGCGAAAGCCATAAAACCGCAGAGGCCGAGCCGGTAAGCAACGTCGAAGGCAACATGTGCGGTCCCGCGATGCGAGGGACTGACGCTCTGCCGTGGTCGAAGAACCCATCACGCACAAAAGGAAGACGTCGGAACCTGGGAGGTCTCACGTTCGGCCGATGGACAGGTCGTCCCCCAAGGCCCGCATCGGGAAGGTGAGGAGCCGTAGCCGATGACGCACGAACGTGAGAAGTCAGACCCCGCCGTAGTAGCTGTGAAGCCGGTGAACAACGCGGAGCGATCCGCCGCGGAGTCGGTTGAGCCAAGGGCAGGGGCCAAGGGGAATGCGAGCCAGCACAGCACGGGCCGGGCACAGAAACGGGTGACCGTGTCACAGGGGCTGGAGCGCATACGGCAAGTAGCAAGGCAAAGGACAAAGGAGAAGTTCACCACGCTGCTCCATCACATCAGCACAGATCACCTCGAACAGGCGTTCCTCGAACTCAAAGAGGACGCGGCAGCGGGAGTGGATGGGCTGAGGTGGCAGGACTATGCGGCAGATCTTGAGCGCAATCTCGAGGATCTGCATGCACGGGTCCATCGGGGAGCGTATCGGGCGCAACCAAGCCGACGGGTTTATATACCCAAGCCGGATGGCCGACAGCGCCCGTTGGCGGTTGCTGCGTTAGAGGACAAGATCGTCCAACGGGCGACGACCGCACTGCTGAACGCGATCTACGAGGAAGACTTCCTCGGGTTCAGTTACGGGTTCCGGCCGGGGCGCGGCACGCACGATGCGCTTGACGCGCTCTGTGTCGGAATCGACAGCAGGAAGGTGAACTTCATACTGGACGCCGACATCCGGTCGTTCTTCGACGAGGTGAGCAAAGACTGGCTCATCCGATTCGTGGAGCATCGGATCGGCGACAAGCGCATCATCCGCCTGATCCAGAAGTGGCTGAGGGCGGGCATCCTGGAAGACGGGATCGTGGCGGTCAGCGACAAGGGGACAGGACAGGGCGCGGTGATCTCACCGCTCCTGGCCAACGTCTACCTGCACTACGCCTTCGATCTTTGGGCCGAGCGCTGGCGAAAGCGCGAGGCCGCGGGCGACATGATCATCGTGCGCTACGCCGATGACATTATCGTCGGCTTCGAACACGAGGCCGACGCCCGGCGCTTTCTGGAGGCCATGCGCGAGCGGTTAGGAGAGTTCGCACTGTCGCTAAACCCGGACAAGACCCGCCTGATCGAGTTCGGCCGCCATGCGGCGGCGAACCGCGAGAGGCGCGGGTTGGGCAAGCCGGAGACCTTCAACTTCCTGGGCTTCAGCTTTATCTGCGGCAAGTCGCGTCGCGGCAAGTTCCTCCTCAAGAGGAAAACCCGGCGAGACCGCATGCGGGCGAAGCTGCAAGCCATCAAGCAGGAGCTGCGGCAGCGCAGGCACCAGCCGATCTCGGTCCAGGGGAAATGGCTGAGACAGGTCGTCAAGGGCTACTTCAACTATCATGCCGTGCCGACCAACAGTCAGGCGCTGGCTGCATTCCGCTTCTTCGTCACCGAACTCTGGCAACGATCGCTCAGGCGACGCAGCCAGAAAGACAGCACGACCTGGGAGCAGATCACGCAGTTGGCCAAAGATTGGCTCCCGAAACCGACTACCCTTCATCCATGGCCTGAAATACGCTTCGCCGTCACCCACCCAAGGTGGGAGCCGTATGCGGGAAAGCCGCACGTACGGTTCTGTGCGGGGGGCGCTCAGCAATGAGCGTCCCTACCGCGATCCATGTTGAAGGGGCTGACGTGCGCGTCGAAAATCGGGTTTGTCACACGGATAAAGATCCAGAGGACAGAGGACAAATTCGCGTGTAGTTCCAGTTCTTATCTCGAAGAGAAAAATCCGCTTGAATAGTTGTCGATGACCATTGATATGGTAATGGGAAGCAGTTGCGTCTTCGCCAAAAACAAGACGCTACAGGCAGATGTGCAAAGCGAAATCGGAGAACACGTGGCAAAAAGCACCAAGCGCAAAGAGTATAGTAAGGATGACGTCAAGCTGCTCAAAGCGCACTCAAAGGCCCGCACCCCTGTAGCTAGGGTTTCAAAGCTTATGAAGCGATCCGAGGGCTCTCTAAGACAGAAAGCACGTACCTTGGGGATTGGCTTGGGTCACCAGCGCTGAGATACGCGTCAATGTTCGGAAATCGACCGGCGTGATGATCGAGACGGCCAGGCGGCTTACGACCGCCGGGCCACCTGATCGTTTCAGGTCCCTGCGCCCGAGGGACAGCTCGCGCGATGAACGAGCTGACCGATTTCCCGATAGACCGGCTCACTTGGCCTAAACCTCGTCGAGTGTCATGGTTTCAATCAGGGGCTGATAAACCCGACTCGTTCGTCTCAAGTGCGGCTTACATCGGTGAATATAGATTTACCGAGCCCGGAAATACGGTCCGCGAGCGTGCCGGCGGATCATCATCTCGGCCGGTAGACGTCATTCGGCGCTGAGCCATCTCCCTCTGCCTCCACCCTTCTCGAGGCGCGGCGACTGGAATCTAGTTGCCCCGAAGAGGGAGCTTGGCACCATTTTTTCCGAGTCCGTGGGCGCCGGCATCGTCGGCCTACAGCATTAGCGGCCTGCGGCTGACGCAGATCGCTCTGATGATGCTGCCGGCCGGCAAGGCGGAAGGGAATAGCCGCGGTCCGGCCTACGGCGACAATATAAAGGTACTCCGGCAGGAGATGTGCGTCCAGCAGGCGCAGAAGCGTACAAGTATTTTGTATGTTCATGCGGAGCCGCGCCGGCATCCTCTTGTATGCGGGATTTGTTGTGAGGTGAGCAAAGCGGTACTGAACATTGTTCATCGTCATCATCGAGGCCGTCGATTTCGCCGCCGCGACTGCCGCGCGCGGACAGCGCGGCGGCCGCGGCAGACTCCATGGCGGCAATGAGAATTGAATTGCGGGCCGCACTCGCTAGCAGCAGGCCGCATTTGCGGTAAGATCGTCTCATCTGGTATCCGACAAACGATTGAATCTGACGTCCTTCGAATGCGGGAGCTGCTCCTTGCTGCACTTTCGATATGTTGCCTCAGGCAATTTTAAGCGTGTCGCCGCCGATTTCGCGGTTGCAAGGGCAGAGCTCATCAGTCTGTATCGCATCCAGAACGCGTAACGTGTCCGTCGGGCTGCGGCCGACATTGAGGCTTGTCGCATAGACATGCTGGATCGTGTTCTCAGGATCGACGATGAAGGTGTAGCGATGCGCGATGCCATCACGCGATCGCACTCCAAGGCCATCGACCAGTGCGCCCTTGGTGTCGGCAAACTGCCAGATCGATAGACGGTGCAGATCCTTGTGCTCACGCCGCCAGGCGAGCTTGCAGAACTCGTTATCGGTCAAGCCACCAAGCACGATTGCATCGCGATCGGCGAAATGCTTGGACAGGCGAGCAAACTCAGCGATTTCGGTCGGGCAGACGAATGTGAAATCCTTCGGGTAAAAGAAGATGACTTTCCATTTTCCGGGGAAACTCCTCTCAGTCAGCGTCTCGAAGGCGCTCTGCCCGTTCTCCTCTTGCAGGTGAAAGCCGGGCTTCACGCCTGTGATGTCGAAGGGCGGCAACTTACTTCCAATTCCAGGCATATTGTCCTCACAACATCGCGTCACACGGAAACAGCGTTCCGCGACTGGCAAAGCAAGCGATATGCCACCCGATCTGACGGCAAGTACCCATCATGCCGGTCGTGGAACATTCGCCTTTGATGATGGCGGTGTCCTCGAACCCCATCTGCACCGTGTGGTCTCCTCAATTGTCTCGGGCGTACGGCCCGGCATTCCCCGTTCCGCGCTCTTTCGCCCGACACTCGTAGTGGAATCCACGCGCCGGGCTTTGTCGGGTTTCTCTCAGAACCCTTGCCGCTGTCGGGTCCGCCACAGCATCCGGTCTCGGACGCTGCGCTATTAGTCGAGCCTAGTCAGATGCTTAACGCGCGTGCGAACGAATGGCACGCCAGTTGCTAACTGGATGCAGCAACAACGAGTAAGGGCTGAGGGCACGCCGACGCCGATGGCGAGCGATGGCCTCCTTCCCGAAACCCGTGTGCCCACGTTTCTGAGAGAGAAACAGCCTCGCGCGTTCGGCGCGAAAAATTGGCAATCGGTTGATGGAGAGCAACATGTCTTCGCTGAGACAAATCGCGTTTTATGGCAAGGGTGGCATCGGTAAATCGACAACGTCGCAAAATACGCTGGCGGCTCTTGCTGAGCTGGGCCAAAGGATTCTCATCGTCGGCTGCGATCCCAAAGCGGACTCGACTCGCCTCATCCTGCACGCCAAAGCGCAGGACACCATTCTGAGTCTGGCGGCAAATGCCGGCAGCGTTGAGGACCTCGAAATCGAGGACGTCATCAAGCTCGGCTACAAGGACATTCGATGCGTCGAGTCCGGCGGTCCAGAGCCGGGGGTCGGGTGCGCCGGAAGAGGCGTGATCACTTCGATCAACTTTCTGGAGGAGAATGGCGCCTATGAGGACATCGACTACGTCTCTTACGACGTGCTCGGCGACGTCGTCTGCGGCGGTTTCGCTATGCCTATCCGCGAGAATAAGGCACAGGAAATCTACATCGTGATGTCCGGCGAGATGATGGCGATGTATGCCGCCAACAACATCTCCAAGGGTATTCTGAAGTATGCGAATTCCGGCGGCGTGCGCCTCGGCGGCCTGATCTGCAACGAGCGGCAGACCGACAAGGAGCTGGAGCTTGCAGATGCTCTTGCCAAGAAGCTCGGCAGCCGGCTGATCTACTTCGTGCCGCGCGACAATGTCGTGCAGCACGCGGAGCTGCGCCGCATGACTGTGCTGGAATACGCGCCAGAGTCCAAGCAGGCGGATCACTATCGCAATCTCGCGACCAAGATCCACAATAATGCTGGACAAGGCGCCATCCCGACGCCAATCAGCATGGACGAGCTCGAGGATATGCTCATGGAGCACGGCATCATCAAGCCCGTCGACGAGAGCCTGGTCGGCAAGACTGCCGCCGAGCTCGCCGCTGTTTCGGCATAGTTCATGTTGTCGGCCTTCTCGACCGGGGAAGGCCGACGTCGTCCACTCAGAAGCTGGGGGACCTTCATGATTGGCACACAAAGCAAATTGGCCGATACGATGTCATCTCCTGTATCAGCAGCTCACATCGCCGAGCAGCGCGATGCAAGTGAGCTCTACGGGCTTCTGACCGGGCGCCATCCAACAGAAGTCGACATCAGCGACGATGACGATTTCGATCGCCATGTGCTCGCTTGCGTTCTCGCCGCATCCGCTATGGATGGCGGCCAACTTCCCGAACGGGCTGGCTTGACTAACCAGGAGCTCGATGCGCTCTTGGTGCAATACTTCCCATCCACCCCGGTCAGGAGTTGTACCTGGCGCGAACAGCCCGCGTTACCGGCTCCTGACGAGACGATTATGGTGCGCGACCTCCTGCTTGCGCAACGTTCCACCCATGGCGAGGTCGGCGGCTGGCTCGCGACGATGATCGCGCGGCGCGCCATGGAGCCTAATCACTTGTGGGAAGATCTCGGTCTGCGGAAGCGGGACGAATTGTCCCGCCTCCTAATGCGCCATTTCGGGCCGCTGGCGGCTCGCAACACCAAGAACATGCGCTGGAAGCGCTTCTTCTATCGCACGCTATGCGAAGATGACGGTCTGGTGATGTGTACCACGCCGGTCTGCACGGAATGCAATGATTTTGATCTTTGCTTCGGCGAGGAGAGCGGGGAGAGCCGGATGGCCGGACGCCGGCGGGATCATCTGCGTCGTGTCGATGACTCCGTCCAAGCCATCCCAAGTTCGCAAGACTGAGCTCATAATGGATGCCCCCTCCTCGGCGCGAGTCCCGGTGTATCGGACGAGCTTTCGGCCAGCTGTCACATGAGGAGAATGAGGATTTGAAAAGACACCGGGGTAAACAACTGCGCGCAGCCGACCTAAGCCGGATGCGGCGGCGCCTGATGATCGCGGCTTGATAATTGGCGGAGGCGACCGTCACATTTACCGCCGAGATGTTCTATGTTGACGCGCGATCGACGCCAACATCTGGCCTCTCGATCGCGCCCGCTGAACTTGTTTACGAACGCCGACCCTGGGGGTTGGACCGAACCCGATGGCTCAAAATTCTTCTTCGATAAGCATGCCTGAATGCACGCGCCTTCCCCGAAGTGCTGCAGCTTGAGGTGAGGTCCGAACCGTTGCCCGGCTAGCAAGCTTCCAAGCCCGGCTTCCTGCCTTCAGCTCGGTCGCAAGCGCACCGAACCTGGCGCTCCGCCGTTTCCACCCTGTCGGATTTGCGACACACCCGGCTAATCTGAAATTCGACGTCATTCACAGGTTCTTGGGAATTCGAGCGGGTTGGCACAGCAGTTGCTGAACAGCTTCTGGAATAAACATACGGAGCCGCTGATGGCGTTCGCTGCCGCAATCATCGGGCCCGACAAAGATCGGTCGAGGTCCATAGTCCTTAATGACACCACGTTGCGCGACGGCGAACAGACACCCGGCGTGGCCTTCACGACACCGGAAAACGTCTCGATCGCGCGTGCGCTGGCCGCGGCCGGAGTAGAGGCCGGCACGCCGGCGATGGGTCAGGAAGAGATTGCCGCGATCCGAGCGGTCGCCGAAGCGGGCCTTGCGGCCACGATCATCGGCTGGTGCCGGATGAAACCCGCGGACGTCGATGCGGCGATCGAGGCCGGTGTTTCGATGGTCAAGCTATCGATTCCGTCGTCCGACGTGCAGATTGCGGCGAAACTCGGTGGCGGCCGTTTGGCCGCGCTGGAGCGGGTGAAGCGCGTCGTGGCCTATGCTCGCGACAGGGGACTGGATGTCGCGGTGGGTGGCGAAGACTCCTCGCGTGCCGATGTCAACTTCCTGATCGACCTGATCGCAACCGCCAAGGCGGCCGGCGCGCGGCGCTTTCGTGTCGCAGATACGCTGAGCGTGCTCAATCCTGACGCGTCCTTCGCGCTCATGGCCGCACTGCGCGCCAGCACCGATCTCGAGTTCGAATTCCACGGCGATGACGATCTTGGGCTGGCGACGGCTAATACCGCTGGCGGCGATCAAGGCCGGTGCGACGCACGCCTCTGTGACGGTCATTGGACTTGGCGAGCGAGCCGGCAATGCGTCGCTGGAGGAAGTTGCCGTCGCACTCAGGCAGCTCTACGGCCGTGATACCGGCGTGCTGCTATCCGAACTGGAAAAAGTCGCGGCCGCCGCTGCAGCCGCAGCGTGCCCCACCATTCCGCTCAATAAGGCGATTGTCGGCGAGCATGTCTTGACCCATGAATCCGGCATCCACGTCGATGGGCTCTTAAAAGACCGGCCCACCTACCAAGCGCTGGACCCGGTGTTGCTCGGCCGCTCCCACCGCATTGTGACCGGCAAGCATTCAGGGCTTGCCGCTATCACTTCGCTCTTATCCGAGTTGCAGCTTTCGGTCAGCGCCGAGCAAACCGAAACCATTCTCGCGCGCGTTCGCAAGCATGCCATCGAGCACAAAGGCCCGGTTTCCCAGGAAACGGTGGTGGCGATCTGGCGCGACATTCACGAGAGATCGGTCAACCGAGGGCGATCGGGCGGTCAGCCATGCGCGTCGCGCGATCAGGTTGGAACATTCGAGCCAGGACGGTTTCTGGGCGGATCTAGATGGAGGTTGAGAATGACGACGGATGGGATCCTTTCGCAATTGAACAAGGCCTCCGCGGCAGAGGAGTTGTTTGCACTGCTCGGCGTCGAGTACGATGCGAAAATCATCGACGTGGCGCGGCTTCATATCCTGCGTCGCATGGGTCAATATCTCGCGGGCGAGGAGTTTACCGGTGCATCCGATCCTGACATCGCCTCGCGTTGCAAGGCCACGCTTGAGCGCGCCTATGCCGACTTCGTCACGTCCTCCCCGATCGAACAGCGAGTGTTCAAGGTCCTGAAGGATGCGGCCGCACCACAACCGAACAAGCATCCAGCATTGGTGCAGCTCGGTTCCTTGGAGTGAATTGAGTTTATATCTCGTGCTCTGGAGCGTGAAGGTTCAGAGAACCTGCCAACGACCCAGGGCGTCGAATTCAAACGGAAGTTGCAGTTAGGGCCTCGCGGTCCGCAGCTTGGACACTCGGCTCCTTAAGGGCCAATCACGGCTCAGCCCTGATATTTCCGTCGTTTCAAGCTGGTGCCCATGGTGCGCCTATCTCCTGCAATGGTACGCCGGCAGCGGGGTGCGCATATTTGGCGAGGAAAGCGCACCAAGATTCGGATGACTGTCCTCTGTCGCATTCCGGACACGGGTCCAGCACGGTTATCGAATGTTCCGATCCTCGTGAGAGGCTGCCAATCCGATTTCCTTCAGTAAGATTCGGTATTGGCGGTCAATTTTCATCGTCTGCGCAATTGGTACGACGATTGCTGACACATGGTCAGCTAGTCTGGAGAAGCGAATGCACATCTTGGTCCGCATCGAGTTTGTTTTTGACGCCGCGCAGTTCGCGCGCGCTGCCTGTCGGCATCATGATTCGTCGCGACGCCAAAGCGATGGTTGCATATTCCGGCCTGGCTGAGCTGAAAGCTGCGCTTGATCCGCGCCAAAGATTCGTCGACGAAATCACTCCGGTTGGCCGATCTATGGCCGAGTTTTCCCGGGGGGAGCCCTTGCTCTCCAGCGCCGGTCGCGCGGCGCCGTTGACGGCGGCTTCACCGCCGGCCCTCGTGCCCTCGCCAAGAGTTGCGCGCGTGTCGCTGCAATCGGCAAGATTGCGAGGGCATTCAGAGTAATGGATCGCGTTGTTCACCGGCAAGCTCGCTGCCGACAATGGCACCAGCCGAGCCTCTGGCAGGTCCTCGATCTGTTCCAACTCGGTTGCATCTCGAAGATGAGGGAGGACCAATCGATCGGCTCGCGTGACCGGCGCGGTTGGGTGCCTCACTAGTTCCATTGCCAAATGGTGCCCCCAGAATGCCAAACCCGGAAAGAACCCGAAGCTCGTGCTTCCGGCTCGTCGACAAAGGTCCAGCAATGGGTGTCTCGGCCCCGCGCTGCTGCCAGGCGGTGTTGAAAAAATGGCGGCGGGCACGCGGCCGAACTTTTAACTGAAGCAATCTTCACGCGCGAATTCAAAGCTGTAGGCGGAGCACGCTTCGCTGGCGAGCCGCTACTGAACACGGATGGGAGTACAGATGATGAGCACCGCACCCAAAAGCGCAGCTCCGGCAGCGGGTAGTGGTCGCGCGGCGACCAAGAGGGAGCTGCCCGAACGATTCAAGGCGTATAAGCACGTCTGGGTCTTCATCGAGCAGGAACGCGGGATAGTGCACCCCGTCTCCTGGGAGCTGATGGGTGCCGGCCGCCGGCTCGCCGACAAGCTCAACGTTGACCTCGCCGCGGTTGTCATCGGCCCGGTCGGGGAGACAACGCAGCAGGCGGTCGCCGAATCCTTCTGCTACGGCGCCGACCTCGCCTATATCGTCGCGGATGATCTGTTGGCCGATTATCGCAATGAATCCTACACCAAGGCCCTGTCAGAGCTGGTCAATACGTACAAGCCGGAAATCCTACTCCTAGGGGCAACTACACTGGGCCGCGATCTCGCCGGCTCAGTGGCCACCACACTGCTCACCGGCCTAAGTGCCGACTGCACCGAGCTCGATGTCGATGCCGACGGCTCGCTTGCAGCGACCCGGCCGACGTTTGGCGGCTCACTATTGTGCACGATCTACACACTGAACTATCGTCCACAGATGGCAACCGTCCGTCCGCGCGTGATGCCGATGCCCGAGCGCGTGACCGGCGCCGTCTGGCGCGTCATCTCGCATCCGCTCGGGCTTGTAGAAGAAGATATCGTCACAAAAGTGCTGTCGTTCCTGCCGGACCGCGATTCTACAAAGTCCAACCTTGCCTATGCCGACGTGGTCGTCGCCGGAGGGCTCGGTCTGGGATCGCCTGAGAACTTCCAACTGGTACAGCAGCTCGCGGACGTGCTTGGCGCCGAATATGGCTGCTCGCGGCCGCTGGTCCAGAAGGGCTGGGCTGGGTCACCTCGGACCGACAAATCGGCCAGACCGGGAGAACCATTCGGCCAAAGCTCTATATCGCGGCCGGTATTTCCGGCGCGATCCAGCATCGCGTTGGCGTGGAGGGGGGCGACCTCATCGTTGCCATCAACACCGACAAGAACGCTCCGATCTTCGACTTCGCCCATATCGGCATCGTCACCGATGCCATTCGACTGTTGCCCGCATTGACCTCCGCATTCCGCGCGCAGCTGTCGCCGCACTCGCACGACCGCATCGCTGGCTAGGGGAGCTTGTTATGATCGAGGAAAGATTCGACGCGATCGTCGTCGGTGCTGGCATGGGCGGGAATGCGGCAGCGCTTACCATGGCCGAGCGGGGCCTAAAAGTGCTGCAGCTGGAGCGCGGCGAGTATTCGGGGTCGAAGAACGTGCAAGGCGCCATCCTCTATGCCGATATGCTGGAGAAGCTGATCCCGGATTTCCGAGAAGATGCACCGCTTGAGCGGCATCTCGTCGAGCAACGCTTCTGGATCGTGGACGAGCGTTCGCACACGGGGATTCACTATCGCTCCGATGATTTCAACGAGGAGAAGCCGAACCGCTACACCATCATCCGCGCCCAGTTCGATAAATGGTTCTCGCAGAAGGTGCGTGAGGCCGGCGCCACGGTGCTGTGCGAGACCACGGTGACCGAGCTCCTCCAGGATTCCCATGGGAGGGTCGTCGGGGTGCGCACAGACCGAGATGGGGGTGAAATCCATGCAGATGTCGTCGTGCTGGCCGAGGGGGTGAACGGAGTGCTCGGGACGGGTGCGGGCTTAAGAGGGCGGCCGAAACCGGACAAGGTCGCACTCGCGGTCAAGGAGATGCATTTCCTGTCGCGCGAGACAATCGATGCTCGCTTCAATCTCAAAGGCGACGAGGGGCTCGTCATCGAAGCCGCCGGAACCATCTCCCGCGGCATGACCGGTATGGGCTTCATCTATTCCAACAAGGAATGCATCTCGCTCGGTATCGGCTGTCTTGTTGCCGACTTCCAGCGTACCGGCGAGACGCCTTACGGCCTGCTCGAGAGCTTCAAGCGTCACCCGTCCGTCGCGCCGTTAATCGAGGGTTCGGAAGTAAAGGAATATTCCGCGCATTTGATCCCCGAAGGTGGATACAAGGCGATCCCGCAGCTTTGTGGTGAGGGTTGGGTCGTTGTCGGAGACGCCGCCCAGCTCAACAACGCCATCCATCGCGAGGGGTCCAATCTGGCGATGACGTCGGGCCGTATCGCCGCGGAAGCGATCTGCCTTATCAAATCGCGAAATGATCCGATGACGGCCAAAAATCTTTCGCTTTACAAAAACTGCTGAATGATTCCTTCTTGATCAAGGACCTGAAGAAGTACAAGGATATGCCGGCACTGATGCATACCCACTCGCAGAACTTCTTTCTCACATATCCGCAGCTCTTCTCCAAGGCGATGCAGGATTATGTGCGCGTCGACGGCACACCAAAGCTCGAGAAAGAGAGGCTGATGCTGAGCTCGTTCATCAGGCGCGGTCGTGGAGTGGACTGTTCAGCGATGCCCCTGCGCATTGCCCGGGCCTGGCGGTGATCACAAACCAAAGAAAACGACGAACGACGGAGCCAGAAACAATGCCGAGCGAGCCATCCCGACGTGTCGAGGACAAACTATTCTACAACCGCTATCTCGTTGATTCCGGCCGCGCCCATATCAAGGTGCGGCCGCACACCACACCATCTTCGCGGCTCTTATCGATGCTGAAGGCCTGCCCTGCACGGTGCTACGAGCTCAGCGATAAAGGTCATGTTGAGGTGACAGTCGACGGGTGTATCGAGTGCGGCACCTGCCGGGTGATCTGCGAAGAAAGTGGTGATATCGAGTGGAGCTACCCACGTGGCGGTTACGGTGTGCTATTCAAATTTGGTTAAAGCTTCGGGGTAGGGGCTGATTGGCAGGCTGCGGCGTTCTCGCGATACAACGAGATCACGCGCGAAATTGACATTTCACCTGATTCAATCGAGTCCCAACCTTTCCATCTACCGGGCGGGCCCTTGCCAGGTTCCGCTATAATATGCCCGAAGATAGCCAAAGCGAGCGGATCCGAAACAGGGCGCAACGCATTGGCGGGATTAGGTCGTCCATCTCGGACCTGTCGACCGATGCTGGTTCTCTTCCCCAATATCTGGCCGGTTTCGTCCTTTGGAGTTCGCGGCGATCCGCCTGCCGCCACTGCCTCGCGACGCTGCCTATCACGGAACGCTGTAAGCAGGACTTCGCTTCGCCATAGCCGCCGACCCCCCGACGAACGTGCCATCGAGCGCCTTATAGACAGACAAGCACGAGCGGATCACGAGATTAGCGATTTGTGACTCCTTCGCGCGACCGCCGGTTGCGCGTTCGTCAGGCGGGCTGCGCGCATGCAGCACACAAGTTTGCACTTTCATTCGCCTGTATCGCCGGGATATATGATCGGCTGGAGAGCATGACGATGGTTCGATTACAAAAGAGCAGGGCAGCCGCTAACGCGCGGCGAGCAGAGGCACGCCGTGAGAGTTCGGTCGGCGACATCCAGGCCCGCATAGCCGAACTGAGAAGCTTGCCGCGCGAGAACCTCGCGGATGCGGTGTTCATGCTCTCGATGAATGCAAGACGGCAGGGCGAGTTGATACGACATGCGATCGAGAAGCGCGCCGAGGTCGACTTGGACTTTGATCCGCCGCCGAATGCTGATTTGGCGACCTATCTCGCGAATGATGTGGTCTCGACCTTACGCCACCACGTTGCTGACCTTCCGACCTTGCTGGACCTGTTGGTTGAGCGAGCGCCTGACGTCTGCTTCACCGTCGATCGGGAGGAGGCCGTTTCGCTGCTGGCCGCAATCATTCGCGAACAGCGGCTCGAAGGAGTCCTTGAAGGCCTCAGGCTCGCCGGGCTCCTGAACGAGCCAGCGAAGGATCGCCATGCCGGGATCGGTTCGGAAGCGGATTTGAGCGGAGCTGCCGAGGGCGCGTGAGTGTCCGGGGCACTTTGAGGGACACTCCTGCAGATGGAATGTCCACAGCGAATGGGGACGTCAGAAAATCTCGGCGCCTGCTTGCGAGGTCAAAACCGCGTCGAAATTTGCGGCGTAGTTCCTTTGTCATCCGTTTAGCGTTTATCGCTGACGCGGAGCCGCTATGCACGCCCGGTCGCAGTCCCCGGCCGCGTCAAGCTCGGCGACCTTCGCGTTAGCGAGGACGAGATCCGCAGTTCTGAGCTTTCATGTTCAGTTGCAGCGCGCGTTCGCGCGCTGGCGGATCATGGAACCGTTCGCTAACAGCCAAGCAAGGGAAATCACGGCAGGACACGTCGACCGAGCCGCGGCGATGTGGCAAAGCGGCGAAAGGCGGTCGCTCAACTCAGTGAGGCGCCCTGGTGAAATCGACCGTCCTTGTTTCGGTAGTCGCTGGCTGCGCCCTGGCGGACGGCGGGGAAGGCCTGGCAAGTATTCCGCGACCAAGTCGAGAATTGCAGACAAGCTGAGTGGCGGCCCGCTGCAATTGGGCAAAAGCGCCTTCTTGGGTGGCGCTGGATCGTCGACATGAACGCTCCGCCGCGCGTCTGCCATACACCCCCTATCCTTGCTCGATCGCCGGGGAAACGAACTCGCCTCGGCTATTCGCTGTGTTCGCGAGCCGCACCAGGATTTCGCCGAACCTCGCGTCCACGAGCACGGCGAAGACATAGCCGAAATCCGCAGCTGAGTGCGGCCGAACGGCGCGTCCCACGTCAATGCCGGCCAGGTCGGTCAGTAGGCCCGCTCAAACCCCACGAAGGCGCCTCACGCGCTGGGGCCAGCCGCACTTCAGTGAGCTGCTGCAATAATCTGAAAGCATCCGATCGCAACTTCCATCACGATCAGCACGACTATAACCCACTCAAGACGCAGCGAGCGCCGTGTGTCGATGATGTCCGTCAGTGCGTTAGCCGTTCCGGAGATGGCCGACAGCTTGCGCTCAAGCATCTCAAGAAGTTCCTTCAGTTCGTATTCGTCCTTCAGACGCGAATAGAGCCGCTCGAGTTCCGGCTTCTCCCAGAGTGCGTCGGGCTTTTTCGGCAATGGCGACGCGGCCCGCGACGCGCTGCTGGACCAGGAGCGCATTGCCGATCAGTTGGAGAATGCCCTTGCGGCCCCGCGGCGTCCGGCCGCGCTCGGCTAGTTCGCATGCAAAGGGTTCGATCACGTCGAACACCGCCGGCGACACGGCGCTCATCTCGCTCCAGCGCCGTGCTCTTGGCTAGCCTATCAGCGATCAGCAGCAGCCGATCGTCGCTAAACTTTCTGAGACAAATCCGCCCGCCCGCAGGATGACCTCGGCGCTCTGGTCGCTGCAGAGCTGCACCTGCGCGCTCTCCTCCTCATAGGAGCTGAGTTCACCGATGACCCGCGATATCAGGGTTCCGATCAGAGCAGCTTCTTCCGAGGGCGACAACCCGATGAGCACTACAACGCCATAGCGGAAGATCACGACAAGGCCGGCATGAATGCGGAAAGCGACCGGCGTCGAGGACACCAGCGTTCCGATTTCGAGAGCCGACGGGTTGATACGATCGCCCAGCATGACCGCGCGAATGCGCAGCATCGAGGCGGCCGCCATCTGTCCGGAGACGGCAGGCTTACCGGGCGTAAGTTGATCCATTTTCACTTTAGCATCCGGTTTGGCGCCACTGCGACGCGATAGCGTTCCCCCGGGACCGTCAAACACGTCCGGAACTTCGTCGCAGGTGGTGCAGCGGAATTTGCCGGGCGCGTCGCTGAGAGATGATGCTGCGATCCAGCAAATGCCGGCTCCACAGTTTGGGTGGGTCGTCGCATTTCCATGTTCGTGCATGCTTGGCCGCAAGGTCAATCGAACGACCCAGCAAGCTCTTGGAGGAATTCGACGACTCCCCGGCCGCCAAACATTTGGCTGCGCCGTAGGCGCCGTCGTCGAACAAGGTCGAGCAAGATTGATGCCGAACCGGTGTCTTCGCGCCAGCGGCGTCAGGATTTCCGCTTCAACGGACGAGCGAAAATGATTGTTTGAAACGGCACAGGCTGACCAAAGACTGGCAGCGATGTGTGTTCAATTTCCTCCAGAGCATGTCGGCTACAGAACACGGCGAATCTTGCGCGCCGCGGAACTTTTCAAAGCGCAATCAGAGCCTTAACCGCGGCACCGGCGCTGGCATAGCTGTTGCTATGAAATGTCGCAAAGACCGAGCGAAGGGTGAGTGCACACCCGGTCCGATCTGGCGAAAACAGGACGTGACCAGTGGACCGAGGGTGAGGAAGGTGAAGTGCCGTTTCCAACCGTCAGCCATACGACCGTGCCGGCAAATTCTTGAGCCAAGGCCCGAGTACAACGGCAGAAAGGACTTGAGCGTGCATATCGAACCGGGAATAGTAACAGGCGCCAAGCTCGTGTTGAGCTACGCGACAGGCATTGCGACGGGCTGCGTCGTCGCCGAGCTTGTGGTCGAGACCATACGCGAGCCGGGCGCTCTGTCATTTGCTATGCAAGCCATCGCCGCGATGCGCCTTGTGTTCACGTTCTTCGAAATCCTGCCGCACTTTGCGGTTGGTGTCTCCGAAGTGCACTTCGTCCTGGGCTCGACGCTGTTCCTGTTGTTCGGCGCGGCGCCGGCTGCCTTTGGTCTTGCGCTCGGCCTCTTGCTGCAAGGCGTCCTCTTCGTTCCGACCGACCTGCCGCAATATGGTATGAATGTCACGACGCTTCTAGTGCCGCTGTTTGCGATCCAGGCGCTCGCCAAGCGGCTCATCCATCCAAGGCCGCCTATCGCGATCTGCAGTACAGTAAGGCGCTTGCGCTCTCGACTGCGTATCAATCTTCTATCGTTGTCTGGGTCGCGTTTTGGGCGCTCTATGGCGCGGGCTTCGGCGCCGCCAACCTCGCTAACGTCGCATCGTTCGCAGTTTCCTATGCAGTCGTGGCCTTGGTCGAGCCGGTGGCTGATCTGGCCGTGCTGGCGCTCGCGAAACAAATTGGGCGGCGTGAGTGCGAGGGGATCTGTCGCCCACCGCTCCTAGAAGGCATGTTGCTGTTGATAGCAACGATGGCCGTCATGTCGCCCGTTTTGCTCAAGCGATGCGTACGCTTTCCCCGATAGCAGCCGGCTGCAGCGATCCCGGGCCACGCGCGCTCGCTGCTATCCGTGGCAGCGAGGGGGCCGAGCTTATGCTCATTCCGCACAAGGCGACCAGGAAATCATATCTCGCCGGCTTGCGGCCGGCCGTCTGCGCCGGCCCGGTCGCTAGTGAGCGGACGCGCACTCCCGAGTTCGACCTGCTGGTGCGTGATGCGGCCAAGGCGAACTGCCTCAACGACGTGAAGGAATGGTGGGATGCGGTCAGCGCACCAGCCTGGTCGCAGAGCATCGGGGGCGAGGTTGGACACGAGGGGCGTCTTGCGCTGCTGCTACACGGGGAGTCATCCGTCGAACGAGCTTACCCATGCAACATTAGCACCCTCCTAAGCACAGCCGCGATCGAGCGCCGTTCGGCGGTTTCCCAAGCTCTGCTGAACTCGGCCGGAATGTTCGCAGTTCGACAAAGAAGATCGCCATGTATGGATTGATCGTGGTGTTGACCATGCTTGCACTGTGCAGCATCGTGTTTGCCGGCGAATTGACGGGGCCGGCAAAGGTCATCAGCAGCGACACCCTAGAAATTCACGGGACACGCGTTCGGCTCTGGGGCATCGACGCGCCGGACAAGACTCAAATGTGCCGAGATATCAACGTTAATCCATATCGATGTGGCCTCAGGGCCGCGAGCGATCTTGAAAGCTTCATTGCAGAGCGCGAAGTCAGTTGCCTGTCAGTCCTGAAGGATGAGTGTGGACGGACGATAGCGACCTGTTCAGCTGATGGCATCGATCTCGGAGAATGGTTGGTGCGTAACGGTCTCGTGCTCGATTGGGCGCAATACTCCAGGAGACGATACCACGCTGCGCAACGCGCGGCCGATCGTGCCGGACTGGGCTTGTGGGCGGGCAGCTTTGCCGTACCTTGGCTATATCGAGCGTGCATTCGGTTAGGTGGTCGACCAGCCAGCTGTTCTGACGACGCGAATGCACACCCTTGACTCGTATTCCCCACACCAGAATATATACTAGAGTCGGTTCCGCACAAGGTGACAGTCACGAGCGAGCTGGCGTCGACCGGGAGTGAGCAAGCTTACCACTGCCGCCCAACCATGCTCAAAGGAGTAAGATGGTCTCAACCTCTCGTGAGCGCGAAAGTCGCAAGACAGTAAATCGCAAGCTCCGCAGCAACGCCATCGTTCTCGGCGTAATTCTTCGCAAACTCGCGGTCATGCCAAGGCGGCGCCTTTTGAGTTCGAGAGAGAGCCGCATTTACCTCAGAAGAATGGCGGGCTCTCCGGAGCCTAAACAAGACAAAGGCGTGGCACGGAACAACAATCAGATTCCGCCGCGTACAGGTTGAGCGGAAGAAAGAAGGCCAGTGGCGTTCAAGGCACCACTGGGCAAGGTAGGCAACACGAATGTGGCTTGGGATGCAGCCTACCTCCACTCCATTCGGCTCTAACTTTCAGGTTTTGATATGCCCAGAGCTCGCAGCTTGATTCCCAGAGGTCGCCAGATGCTGTCCCGCCAAACTCATACACTCGCACTCAAATCTGATGGACCAAGCAGATGTGAGCGCTTGCTCAACGCCGGATCCGAGGGGCCCATCGAAACGACGGTAGTCGAATTGCGCGCTTTGCCGCGGGAACGCCGCATAGGTCCCTTCCCGGACTTCGCTGCTGTTGGCGATATGGCCGCGATTGCCTTTTCAAGCCACGGCTGCTCCGACATAGGCCAGCATTTGACCGGGCGGGTAAGAAGCCTAACACCACACGTGCGGTTTCGGTGACAAAGACGTGTGGACCTGCCTTGCAGGCGCCTATCACAACAATGCCACAGAAGACAACGCAGCTGTTCGTTCGGTTGGAAACAGCATGGCTCGCTGATGACTGGCTGGAGATCCGCTGAATGAGCAACACCGCATGCGACGAGCGCAACTGCTGCGGCAGCCCGAACAAGAACGTCAGATCGCATATCACCTCCCGAACACGAAGTGCGCGCCTTCAAGAACGAAGCGTGAGCCACTGAACTCGCAGCGTCGCTCCCGTGCCCTCGTGGTGTGCAGACTCTGTGCTGACGGGCACGATGCAAGCTCCCGGCGTTTTTCGATCGCGATGTCGTCTACGGGACAATAGCGGTCGTTGTTCAAACAAGCCGCGGGTCTGAGGTCGAACACGAATCGAATGCCGTGCGCCGGCACCGCCAGTTCGATGATTTCAGTGAACGCTCCTGCGAAAGAGATTAGGTGATCGATTTCTTTGCAACCACACAATGAAGTTGCATCGGTAATTCGAGGCGCGGAGCTGAGCTCAGTCAGAGATCGCAAGCTCACCTGACTGCGATCTAAGAGTTGAACTGGTCGGCAGTCCCTGATGGTGCCGACGCGGGACGGTCGGAAGCAGTTCGGAGCAAACGAACACGATCTGCCAATCTGCATCTTCTCCCCTGCTGCTCCGGAGATCAGGCATCGTATAACTCCGGCAAGCGATCTTTCTTGGCCGTCGTCCGGAGATCAGCCGCATAGCTGGCTTTCATTGCTGTTCTATTCGCACGGCGATCTCGGCAGCGAATTGGTCGTGCCGTTCTGGGTGGTGCTATTGTGCCAGACGCGATGGCGGTGGGACCCTGATGGGCGACTGACGTATCGTCCGCACTAGGGCTTTCGCGTCACGACACTGAGGGCGGCCAGACGGTCTCGGCCCAGAGGCATTGCATCGGCATCTTGTTCTTGGCGACTTTCCTCGCCATTGTCGGCGCCGCGCCCCTCGGCGGTGCGCTGGAACGTGGCCAGCTCGATCGACTATGCCTGGAGAATCACGTGCCGGCCTCGGCGATCGTTGCGGCGCTGACCTGGTGGGGGTCAATGCTTTCGATGTTTTCGTTAGGACACGAGCTTCAGCCCGACAATGCCGGCGACGATCAGTCCGATGCTGGCAAGGCGAAACGCGGCGGCCGGTTCCCCGAAGAAGATGATGCCGAGCGCTGCGGTGCCGACCGCACCGATGCCGGTCCAGACCGCATAAGCAGTTCCAATGGGCAGCGTCTTTAGAGCAAGGCCGAGCAGGATCACGCTGCCGGCCATGGCCGCGAGCGTGAGCACGGACGGAGCGAGCTTGGTAAAGCCCTCGGTGTATTTGAGGCCGATTGCCCAGGCGACCTCCAGCAGGCCGGCGACCAACAAAATGCTCCAGGCCATGGCGACCCTCCGTTCATGGCAGGGTCGTCGCCGCGACTGATGTGGTGATGAGCTGGAAGGCCGTCCTTGCCAGGGCTCGCGATTCGCTTCGAGCATGGGTCAACTTCTCAAGATCAGCATTCCGACGTTATTGGTTCGGCGAATTCACACGATCGACAAAGCAGAAAGCCCTCCGTTCCGTTCATGCGATCGGCAATGTTGCAAAAAGCTGCCCCTTCAAGGAGATCCTTGTACCTGTCGCGGAGGAGGTTGCCCAAAACGTGTCGTCGCTCAAAATCCATGCAGCAGAAAGTAACGTCGCCATTTGGGAGAAGAACATTACGATATTGCCGTTCGTCAGGGCATGTCAGTGCTCCAACGATTGGCTGCCGCGCTCCAACCATCTTCTCGCCGCTGCCAGCCCTGCTGCGCGGCGGACGCGAGCGAACCAGCGCTTCGTCAGGAATTATGCCGACAAGTTCGGGATGCACCTCGCCCATGACTATGAAGAGCAACGATGAAATGTCGGCATCGACAAGTTGGCGCATCAAATCGACATAGTTGCGCCTGACGAGACCACTATCCATGTGCGTGCCGTCATCAAAAACATGCACCAGGAAAACGCGGAACTGCAGCGCACGCAAGCGTCTTAGATCCCGCCCGTTCATTCCGACCAGGGTTGTGAAAATTCGGATTCCATGGCCACACGCATAGGCATGCTCAACCATTTCGGTGCAAGCCGGATTGAGCCAAGGCTCCGAATACCCGGAAAAGCTGATCTCGACAGCTGCTGGTACGCGCGCCAGACATCGCTTGAAATCTTGGAGAGAAAGATGCTTCACGTCGGATATCGCTCTTTGCCGTTCGGCAAACTTGTCCTGCGGGCAATAAGAACATCCGACGACACAGTCCGTTGTCGTAGTTATCTCCAAGATCCTGCCGCCACTGATTGCGGAACGCAGCTCCTGTAGAGTCATCGATTCTATATTGTCCACTTCCGCGCTCCGCGTTTGAACAAAGACACCTTGAGGGGACCGTCGATTTGCATCTCATGCCGGTTCGCTCATGCATCATTCTCGATTCGTCGCCCATCAGCGCGACACGGCACGGTCGCAAGCGCGGTCGCGACAGATGAAGAAAGCGCCACGGCTCTCTCTCCTTAGCGCCCTAGTCCAGCAGGATTGGACGGCTGCCGAATGCACATGCGTCGATGGGATTGGTCTAACGTCTCGTTTATTCCAACAAGCATCACTCATGCCATTGGCGGTACTGTCCATAACTCGACACGTCCGCGATAAATGTCGTCCCAAATGCCCAACCGAAGCGCAACTCTACGCGATCGATAGCGTACAATATGACGCTACGTACGATTCAAGCTCTCTCGAAAATGAGATGAATGGCAGCTTTCTTATGAAATGTGACGGTGTAGCCGCCGCCCCGAGCGCCACGTCATCATGATCAACGTGGTCGGCATCGACCCGCGAAGTTCCGATTGTGAGTGCCCTTGGCCCCAGTCGAGAATGCAAAGTCCCTTCACCTTCATGCAGCAAATTGCGAGTTTCATCAGTTGAAAACGCTACCCAACATAGGAGTGAGCTGGCGCGATTTGCGCGACCCGGGCTACGCAGTCCACATCGTCTTCTTACTGTCGCTAAAGGAAAAAGATGGTTGCTATCGTCCGTGAATTGCCGGTTTCAGGTTACGCACTCGAAATCGATGGGCGACTCACGACTGAATTTGCGACGAGAGGCGGGGTCAAAACCGGCGCGCGCGAGCTGAAGAAGCGATTTCCCATGCTGCGAGTCGGAATCTATGACGCGCAAAGAGGACGTCGCGTGAGGCTGGGCGATCGATCGCAGCGACGCCACGTGCTGACTTCTTGCTGCTAAAATGGCCTTGAGATCTATATCCAGGCCAGCACGGCAAAGCAGGCCGGTGGCGGCATCGGCACAAAGTTGCCCACCAGAAAGCACCACAACGGACTGGGCCTATCTGCCGATGAGGTGCCGATACGGCCGGGAAGTCCTCTCTTCAGCAAGCTAACACAGATTGTGAGCTCCGGATGTCGCGAGCCACCCGTCGAGTTTTGCGATCGAGAGTTTTCACGAGCCGGGAACCACTCTTCCATTCATCATCGACACCTGCCTGGTATGTGTTTGGCCTCAGGCCGCGGTAATATCACGATTGCGATGACAATCTCATCATCGAGCCTGACCATAGGCTATTCACAAATTCCAGGAAAAGCAGAGTCCCTCGGGCTTCTCTTTCCAGCCTGTTGCACGGCGCATCTTCGCGGCATTGTTCAGCAATAGCGGCCCAGAACCTAAATCGCATGGGAGGAGGGGCTTTCTATATTAATGGTGCTCGGATGATCCACTAGACAACACGCTATCGCCACGACGGCGATCACTGTGGCGGCGCTTTTTTGGCTTGCGCTATTGGGTATGGGTTCTCATTCCTGGTGGAGCGAGTAGGAATCGAATCTGCAACCAGACCGTTATGAGCGGCAGACTACCAATCAGCTTCGCTGATTTTGCTGCGGTTTCGTCCGCGTTCGATCGCGTTTGTTGCGTTTCAGTGAGGTCATTTCTGGTGCGGATGGCAATTCGCGGTTCGGACGGTGGGCGCTCGCCGCCAGGCATTGCAATTCAATTCCCGCGGGCGCCGGCGGTTCGATTCCGATCGCACTAGTCGCGAACCAGCTGCTGGAATTCTCTTGCGCTTTCATTGCCGCGATCTGCCCCTGGCCGATACCGCCTAGTGCCATAACCATTTGAATTTGTAGAAATTTTTGTCTTCGATTGTTGCCGATACCAACAGAAATACCAACAAGCTGATGCGCCGTATAGCTGGCAAAAATAAAACAGCAGGCTCCTTGCAGCAGGGGACGCCCCATGCCGCTCCGGTCTCCACAATCGTCCCAACTGGAATCGAACCCGGCTCGGATCGAAATTGCTGCGGGATCGATCTAACCCAATATCGGGAGGTCTAGGGCGGGTCTTGTCATACGTACCCATCCATTAGCCCCGACGATGTCGAGCGAGACACTTACCTCATAATAGACGACTTCGGCGGTCAACTCGATGGCGCTTGGCACGAGACTGACGTCGAAAAGCGCTGATCGCGCGACGCTGATCCGCGATATGCTGAACCTCGTGCCAAAAGTCCGGCAACACACTAAACAAGCCGCTGCAGCTCTTGGGCAGCGATACTGGCCCCGGCGGCGACCACTGCGCGCACGGCTTCCGCTCGACCGCGTCGACCCTGCTCTCACCGACAATGGGATCCAGTTCACTTTCCCGCCGCGCTACGCGGATGGCCCGACGGCACGATACGTGACACATATGTTCGATATGCGCTGCCAAGAGAATGGCATCGAACATCGGCTGACCAAGATCAAGCATCCCTGGACCAATGGCCAGGTCGAGCGCATGAACCGCACGATCAAGGAAGCGGCGAAGGGACTGGACGCAGCGCTGCGCGCCACCCATGCCAGGCGCATTCACCTTGCTCCGCTCGATCTTGCCGCCGAACTGCCGCCGCTCGCATTCGGTCCGGCCAGGGTGTGCCGGATGTCCCCCGACACGCTGAGTTGGGAGGACCGGGTCTACGATGATGGCTATGGCGGGAAATACGAGGAAGAGCGTCCGGTCGAGCTGCACTTGGAGGAGGAGGCGAAGACCGAACTGACAGTGTGGGACCAGAGCCGGTGGGCGACCGTCGAGCAGGCGAAGGGATCGGTTTTGTTCGAGACGCCGATCGCCCACTTCCTCGTCCGCGCGTTCCTGGCCGAGGGCGTGGACGAATTCCTTGCGCACATCACGACGATCGAAGCAGCGCTCGGCTTGCGCGCGGACTATCAGAAGAACTTTCGCATCGCGCCTGACCGCCACAAAGGGATGCGCGCCACAAATAGAATGCGGGGACGGGTGGCCGGCCTGCTGGGCGATCGACGCTCCGCCGACCAATATGAGCAACTCTTCAACATGCGGAGCGCATTCCTGCACGGGCGCGCCATGACGGCCATTTCAACGAAAGAGCGGGTGATGGCGCGGTCATTGGCCCGAGAGGTCGTCGAGGCGCTGATCCTTGCGACGCTCGCGGGACCGATCGGCTCGCGGGAGGACTTCCTCGACGGTCTGCTCGATAAGGGCGCGCCCCTGATCTAGCAGCAACGGACGCGTCCGAGGGGATACCTCGGGCTTGAAAACTGTCAGAAAACCGCGTATATTTCTGACAGGAGAATGGCCATGCAACGGTTAACCGAACAGATTCTTGCGCATGCCGAAGGACTGCCGGAAGGCACGCCCTTGGCGGCTAAGGGCTTGCTTCACCTCGGTAATCGCGCCGCGGTGGATCAGGTCTTGTCGCGGCTGACCGAGCGGGGCCACCTGATCCGGGCCGGTCGGGGCATTTATCTCCGTCCCATCACGAGCCGGTTCGGTACGAGGGCTCCATCAGTCCAGCAGGCGGTCGAGGCGCTCGCCAACCAGCGCGGCGAAGTCATCGTCCCGAGCGGGGCGGCGGCGGCCAACACCCTTGGCCTGACGACCCAGGTGCCGGTTCGGTCGGTCTATCTGACCTCCGGCCGCAGCCGAACGATGAATCTCGGCAAGCAGGTTGTTGAACTTCGTCATGCTCCGCGCTGGCAACTCGCTCTGGCTCATAAGCCGGCTGGCGAGGCAGTGCGGGCGCTGGCCTGGCTCGGGCCGGAGAAGGCAGAAGCCGCATTGAAAATGCTGAAGCGGAAGCTCCCGCCGTCCACCTTCAGCGAACTGGTCGCGGCAGCGCCGCAGCTTCCGACCTGGCTGGCGCGCAGTGTGGGAAAGGCTGCGCATGGCTGACGCCTTTCTCCACCTTCCGGTCGCCGACCGCCGCGAGGCGCTAAGCGTCGCGGCCGATCAGTCGGGACAACCGGCGCACCTTTCCGCACACGATCGGCTCCGACCTCGCGGTTGTCGACACCCCTCGATATCCAATAGTAATAGCTTCCGGCCTTGCCGAAATTGGTCTGCATAAACTCGAGCGACCGGTTACGCATGTCGAGGCCGGTGTGGAGACCGAGGGAGTTCATCTTGGCGCTGGTCGCCGGCCCGATGCCGTGAAACTTGCCAACCGGCAAATTTTCGACGAACGCCGGGCCCATTTCCGGCGTGATGACGTACTGGCCGTTCGGCTTGCGGTAGTCGGAGGCGAGCTTCGCCAGAAACTTTCTGTAGAGATGCCGGCCGAAGCGTTGAGGTCGGTTACTTCCTTGACAGACCACAGCCCGTTTCACTCTATCTCGTCGTGCCGCCATCCGACGTCGTCCGCACAAAACCCCTGATGCGGCTCATCCTCAACCAGATCGGGCGGCGCCTGAACGAGAGCCTGGATCCCGACCGGCGCCGTCAAAAGCTCCTCCTGATGCTCGACGAGTTTGCAGCCCTTGGCCGCCTCGATTTTTTCGAGAGCCAGCTTGCGTTCATGGCGGGCTATGGCATTCGCAGTTTCCTGATCACTCAGAGCTTGAATCAATTAGAACGCGCCTATGGGCCGAACCACGCGATCCTCGACAATTGTCACATCCGGATCGCCTTCTCCACAAATGACGAGCGCACCGCTAAGCGCGTCTCGGATGCGCTGGGGACCGCGACCGAACTGCGCGCCATGAAAAACTATGCCGGGCATCGCTTAAGCCCCTGGCTTGGACACTTGATGGTGAGCCGCCAAGAGACGTCCCGTCCGCTACTGACGCCTGGCGAAATCATGCAGCTCTCATCGAAAGAGGCGATTGTGATGGTGTCGGGCCTTCACCCGCTGGGTGCCACCAAGGTTCGTTACTATGAGGACCCGCACTTCAGAAGCGAATCTTCAAGCCCGCTAGAACAGGAACAATTCTCTTGTCCTCGCGCCCGGATGAGGACTGGTCGGGGCACCCAACCCCTGCGCCCTCGATCGAACTGCTTGCGCCTAGGCAGCGAAAGCGTGGCGATCCGAATGGGGGGCTGCGGCGCGAGCCAGAATTGCCGCAGCACGAGGAGATCGAAATCAAGGCACCGCTCGCGGAATATGAGTTCGATGCTGGTCCCGATGAGCCCGACGCAGATGCGGTCCAGGCACAAGCGCTAAGCCGCGCAATGCAGGGATTAGCGCGCGCGACCAGCCTCGACCCTGACGATGGCATGGACCTCTGAGTGGGACAAATCGGTGAAAAAGATTCAGCTCAGTGTCTATCTTGATCCGCAGACATTCAGAACCCTTGATGTCTTCGCGGAGCGTCGTGGCCAGCCCAAGTCGCTGGTCGCAGAGGCCGCGATCGCGTCATTTCTTTCGCCTGACGATTCCGACCGACGCGAGGCGGCTATTGCCAAGCGGCTGGATCGGATCGCACGGCTGCTCGAGCGTCTCGAACGCAATGACAGCATCACGCTCGAGACGCTCGCCCTGTTCATTCGCTTCTGGTTAACATCGGTGCCGGCATTACCAGAACAATCCAGTCCAGCCGCTCGCGCCAAAGGCGCCGAACGTTATGATCGATTCGTTGAAGCGCTTGGCCGAAGGCTTTCCAGCGGATCAAGCGTTCTGAAAGAGGTGAGCTTCGATTCGAACGCCGCAATTCCAGAGTAATTCAACAACCGCCGGAGCGGGCGGACGATGCAGGACTACAAGGGAAATTTGCGAGGGTGCTCGCGCCGAGTACATTTCGGCCGCAAACAACGATAGGGCCAAATCGAACGGAGCGAGCTCGTTAGATCGGGACCGACGGCAGATATCTGAGGGGTAGCAGGCCGCATGACATGAATGCTGAAATCTGAAGCGAGTTGAGACGAGGTCCGGCCTCCATCCGAGCTGCCGCTCAATGGAGTAACGCTGCTTGCTTGAGCAAGCGGAAGCCTCTCCAGAGTTCTGGAAGGTCTTCTCAATGGTTGCCCTACCAGTTTTTGCGAGTTGCATCGCAGGTCCTCTGTGTTAGCAATCCACGTTGTACGGTCTTACTGTGCGAACATCCTGTCGAAAAATGCGAGAACGTGCACTGCCCTTCAGCAAACTGATGCGACGTTATCCGTTTACGTCAGATTGCAATCAGGCAACGCCTGAGAGACGGCGGACGCACACGGCCCTGAGTCCAACAGGCCCTGCCGATGTGCTCGAAGAGCCCTCGGTGAGAGTCATCCGTCGTCCTCTACACCAGTTCCAGTGCAACGCTCGACACTCACAATGAGCAGAAGAAGAGAATGAGAAACATCGTCAAGGCAGCCGCCGTACAGATCAGCCCCGTGTTGTACAGCCGAGAGGGGACAGTCGAGAAGATCACCAAAAAGATTCGCGAATTAGGCAAGAAGGGGGTGCGTTTCGCCACGTTTCCCGAGACCATCATTCCCTACTACCCGTATTTCTCGTTCGTGCAGCCGCCCTTCACGCTTGCCAAGGAGCATCAAAGGCTGCTTGAGCAATCCCTTATGGTTCCCTCTGCGGAGACGCATGCGATCGGCGATGCAGCCAAGGACGCCCAAATGGTCGTTTCCGTCGGCGCCAACGAGCGGGATGGAGGATCGATCTACAACACTCAGCTCCTGTTCGATGCGGACGGCACGCTGATCCAGCGTCGCCGCAAGATCACCCCTACCTATCATGAGCGGATGGTCTGGGGCCAAGGCGACGGTGCCGGCCTTCGCGCCGTAGACAGCGCCGTTGGCCGTATCGGCCAGCTTGCGTGCTGGGAACATTATCTCCCGCTGGCCAGATACGCCTTGATTGCCGATGGCGAGCAGATCCACTCCGCGATGTACCCCGGCTCGATCTTCGGCCCCCTTTTCTCCCAGCAAACGGAAGTGAGCACCCGACAGCATGCCCTTGAATCGGCCTGCTTCGTCGTCAGCGCAACCGCATGGCTCAACGCCGACCAACAAGCCCAAATTGCCAACGACACGGGCGCTGCTATCGCTCCGATTTCGGGCGGTTGCTTCACGGCTATCGTTGCCCCCGATGGTCAATTGATAGGCGAACCCCTGAAGGAAGGTGAAGGAGAGGTTATTGCCGATCTCGACTTCATCGAAATCGACGGGCGCAAGAGAGTGATGGATGCAAGCGGTCACTACAGTCGCCCTGAACTGATCAGCCTCCTGATCGACCGGACACCTTCTTCGCACGTCCATGAACGGATTGTTCCTCCCAGGAGCGTGGCGACTACCGGCCTTCACCGCGAGGACCGTGCTGCGGGTCCGCTTGAGAGTTAATGGTCCTCCCCGCCCGGGCCGGAGACTGGCGCATCCCGGCTTCGACCCGAACGGCCGGAGATACAGGTAATCGTCCGAGATTCACATGCGCAAAGAGAAAGAGCTAGTTTGCAGCAGGGCCATGCGGGCCGCTCGCATGATCCGGACCGATTCTCTATTGGAGAAATGCCCAGCTGCGGAGCCTCGCCAATGGCCTTCAACCTACAGCGCACCGCGTCACTGCAGCGGCAAGTTCGCTTCAGGTGTTCGAACTGTTGCGCTGACCGCCGCATCGCCCATCCTTGCAGCGCCCCGCCTCGAGATCTGGATGTTGCCTCGATGAGGATACGCTCATATCGGGAGGCCACATCGTCAGCTCGAGACGGCTCGTCACGGCAGGTCTTTCCGAGTGGCGCCCAACGGCGGGGAGATCAGGTCCAGGCGATCCTCGCCGGGGAAGCTGGCGACTGAAGGTGAACGCGCACTCAAGCTACGGTGATCTCCATGCAAGGGCATCCAGCATCCTGCGCAACACGAGCTCCGATTCGGGTTAGGAATTCCACGGAGGACGATAAAACCAGATTACTCGCCGAGAAGGTGCCCACGCTTGCGCTCAACGATCCGGACCCAGCCGCGCGGCTTGAGCACTGGGCCAAAGAATACGCAAAACTGTCCTCGGCCCAGCCTCCAGACGCGATGAAGATTCATAACTGCTGCCGCACGGTGCTCCGGGAGGCGCCCGCACGCTCTCAGTAAACAACCGCAGTTTCAGGGCGCAGTATCCAGGCCTATGCTGGCCGGATGGAGCAATCAGTACTTTTCAGGTGCCCGCGCACGGGCATGAACGTGCAGCACCTGCTGACAGGACTGGAGCAGATCGGTCCCGACACTCATCTGCCGGTCGTTTGTCCGGCATGCTCCTCGGTCCATTTCGTGAATGCCTCCACCGGCAAGCTGCTCGGCGACCGCAGTGCTTCCGAAGTGCGGTGAGGGCGGTCGACGGGTGACATCCGGCATGCTCATCCGGTTTGAGTGCGCATCCTTTCCCGGTGTAGTTCGTGAATCGTACCTAGAAAATCCAGCGCGTTGGAGGTGTGATGCTTGCTGCCGCTGCAGGCGTCGCAGTCGACCTCGCTGCCGGCGCTCTTCGTCAAGCCTCGCCAGCATCGGAGATGGCGCTCACGGCTGGCACGGTGCGGGGCAGCGGCAGCGTGCGTTGAACATTGCGGCTGGCCGGCGAAGGCTTGCCGAGCTTGGCATCGTATTTCTCGGCCAGCACCAGAAGCCGCTTTCGCGTGAACGGGTCGGCCTTATCGGCCAGATCGCGGGCCCGCTGTGCAAAGGTCCTGTCGAATTCGACATCCATGATGTGCTCCCACTCAACGCTACCAGGATTGCACTTAAGTACATCGACGGCTCCGACGTCAAGGCGGGCGAGCAGGGTGGGCCTTTCGCGGAATGTTCTGGGACGAGCCTGTAGCAGCCGATCTGGCGCAAGTAAGCTCGCCGTCGGCAGGGGCAATTCACATGGCAGTCCTCCATCGGATCCGGAAGCGATGCCCGGAGTGCGGGGGGACCGATGAATCTCCTGGATCGCGAGGACGGGCACAACGAGCGCTACGTCTGCAGCCATAGCAAGGGGGACCCGCTGCGCGATCCAGCCGCCTGCCAGTGCGGCCGACAGTTCCCCTGAGGCCTCTCGACAAGTGAGTGGTCGCACCGGGGCCAGCAGATACGTTTCAAGGGCCGTGAGCCGGGCTCGACGCGCGGCACGCGAACGGTTGTTAATCCTATCGCACGCTGGTGATGCATGCCGGAAATCGGTGAGGCGCAGGTGTATTCGGTCGCGCGCGCATGAGCTGGTGCGCTTCTTATGAGGCGCATCACCCCACAGGAATAACGCCGGTGCGTCCGCAGGGGTCGTTCGCGACGTCGCGGCGCGAGGGCGCCATCTAGATTGCGCCTGCGCCTCTTTTCAGGATCGGTAACTTTGTCGATTTCAAGTAAGGGTGCACGCACCGTCCGCGAAATCGCTCGTCTGTCGGCGACCTGACTGTCTAGAGGGACAAGAGGCTACGAGACGTCTGGCGCTGGTCTTTAGGAGTCCGCCGTTTCTTTCTTTCGGTACGCCAGACTACGACCAGAATGTCCCCGCGGTTGAAGCGGCATGCGGTCTCGGCCCTTTTGTCGTGCGTCATCGCAGGGCGATTCATCCGTTTCGACCGAACATCCAGACCACGCGCGTGCAAGCGCGGGCGGTGTGCAGACGCAGAGAGAAGGAAGCTGGAGTATGCAGATTAGCGGCGAGCGCCGGGAAGAACCGAGCTCAAGTCGGAATGAAGCCGTTTACGAGGCCATCGAGCGAACGAATGAGCAGGTGCTCAGTCTGCGAACCGACATCGCGATGATCGCGGAAATAGTGGCTCTCCATGCGCGATACCACCTCACGATTACGCCGCCGATGCCGCCATCCAAGCAGGACGAGGCGTTCGTGCTCGGGCTCGAGCGCTTCAAGGCTTTTGCCGAGCAGGTCGATCGTCGCGTACGGTTTGGCCTGCCCTTGCTGCCGGAGACAATTGGTCGCTCGGGAAATTCCAGCCGATCCGGGTCTGAAATGGGCGGCGGAGCGTCACGCCCGTTCCACGAGCGCCAGTTGAAGAAGAACCCCACTGTGTGGCCGTCGTAGGTGAAAACTCAGAAGCGTGTGCTGTCGCCGAGGAGGGCGGCAGCAATATCAACTTTCGACAGGTGCCAAACGCCTTTTGCTAAAGCCAGTGGCCGCGCTCCGAGAAACACGCGCAGCGATGCCGCTGGGCAGATATCAGGCGAGAAGCCGGTCAACCGGCGCTGGAGCTGGCGGATCATCTCTTGCGTGTTCCTTCCCTTTGCCGCGGGATATTATGGTGTGGCTGCAACGCGAGCACATGACCTGGATATTCCCCGTCTACGGATCATTGATAGCGCTGCTGAGCGTAGTGGTCTATCGCATCGCCAAGAAGCGCGGCCGCGTCTACATCGGCAACTGAACCCAGTCTGTCTGCCTACTCCGCGCGCCGCGCCAAGGCGAGCAGAGGAATTTTGTTGGAGCCAAACCTTGTCGAGAAGCGAATATCTATCCGAGCGCGCGAGTATGCTGGCGCATATTCCGCAGACCCGAGGCGCTACAACTCAGGGCGGCCGCACTGGGCGCGCATTGGGGACGGAGAATGGGCGTTCGCAGCTATCGCTGATCCAGAGCGGTTCCCAATCGCCGACGCGCATGCCGCGCTGCGCCGGATGCTGCCGCGCTCCCTACACTGGGCAGCGTTCTAGGGCTTCGGCTTCTATCACCGTGCCGCACTCGGAAGCATCCTCCTCAGAGATGAAGCCGCACGGGAAGTTGCACTCCCGGCGGCAAGGTCGAAGAGGCCAGTGCGGTTGGGGCTGCCGAGAGCAGCAGCGACTCGCTCTAGGCGACAAGCCTGCTCTACTGAGCCTTGGCCCAGCTGGGCGACTCTCAGGTGGAGGCGGTCGCCAACGCTTACGTGCGGCGGCTGCTCGAATCCATGTGCGTCCGGATGATTTGGTCACCGCATCATCCACGCTCGACCCTCCCACCGGTAAGGTGCGCAGAACGCACACACATACTCAAAGGCTACATCGACGGCAGCATATGGGACGTGTGCAGGTATGGGCTATGCTGTACACCGCCCATGCCGCCATGGTTCGCCCGACGGAGCCCTTGTGGCCGGGTGCTGGTGGCGTGGTCTACAGGGTTACCTCAGAAACGGGATGCCGCGATGCGTCTGCGGCCCCCGCAATGAGTCGATCCAGCCGGTGTCGCCCGCGCGCTTGCCGAGCCGCTCGTCGAGCTCCCGGCGCCTGGCATTGAAATATGGCTTCAGATCCACGGGCGTGAAGTGCGGCGATGAGGGTGTTTTCATTCGATGGACTCCAGTTCTGGGAAGTCGTCGCCGAGTCCTATTGATCGCAAATTCAGTCGTGAGTCGCCCATCGATTTCGAGTGCGTAACCTGAATTTGCAATACATTTCGTCGTCTGCTTTTGTCGGTACCAACAGAAATACCAGCAAGATGACGCGCGGTATTCGCCGGCAAAAATAAATGCCGGCAACGGCATGGCCCATCCCGTTCCGGTCTCACCAATCGCCCTAACTGGAATCAAACCCTCCTTTGACTCGAGTTCCTGGCGGCCCGACCTAACATGCTATCGCGAGGTCAAGGGCCGGTATTGGCGACCCGATCCATTGAGCCCACCATGCCGAGTGAGACAACTACCTCGTATTGGCTTCGTGGGGTCGACAGGGTTGCGCTTCGCACAAGACCGGCGCCGAACCGCTGATCGCGCGGCGCTGTCCGCGATCTACTGGACGTCCAATGCCGATGGCCGACGGTCTACTAATGTCCAACAACATACTGAGAGGGCTGCGGCGATGCTGGCGCCAGCAGCGACCACTGCGCGCACGGCTTCCGCTCGACCGCGTCAACCTTGCTCAACGAGAAGGGCGTGTTTACCAACGATGTGGAAGCTCAACTCGCCACGACGTGGAGAAAGTCCCTCGCGACGCCGGACCAGTTTGGCAAGGGTGACAAAAACAAGATCCCAGGTAGCTATAACAGTGCGGCCTATTATGCCGAATGCGTGTGTTTGTGCAGCCTTGTCTGATCGTCTTGTCAGCCTGCGCGAAGGTGCGTCCGCCGTCTCGCTGCGCAGATCGGCGGCCTAGCTTGCTCTTGTTTCGACCCTCGGCAGCGAAGCGCGATATTCATCCACGCTGTCGAGATCGATCATGGTCTTGCCCCCATCTTGTAGGCCCGGTCCTCTCGTGGGCGATCAGCTCATAAGCCTTAGTCTTTCCGAATTTGCCATAGCGGCAACCGTCCTTGAACTCGACGAGCCGGCGCCGGTTGTTGTTATCATTGTCAACCATGGGTCCCTGCATGCGCTTCGATGATCTCCCCCCCAATCGGATCAAAACCCCGCTGAGTGAGATGCGCATATCCATGGCGCGACGCTGTCGATGCGGGCTCGCCAGAAGGCCTGCCGTTGTGGCCGCTGACGAGGTTCCTGCTGACCCGTTTCGGCGCCATCTGCGCGTACCCCAATTGCCCGAGATGCATCGATCTAAATGGACTACGATACCAAACAAAGAGTCCCCTTATGCCGCCGCCAAGTCCAGAGTGCTGTAGCGTGCAAATCGGACGGACGCGGAAGCGCAGCTCGCGGACGCTTGTCTTGTCACCTAGTGGCTCTGCACAGTGAATTTGATAGATTGCGTCGGCGGTCAGATTAGCTCTGGCAGGTGTTTCGGATCAACGAGGACCTCGATGCTGCGGCGTCCTTGGCTGCCTTGTGATGAGGCCGGCTCGTTCCAGCGTCAGCACCATCTGGTGAACCGAGGGCGGGCTGACACGGAAATATTCCTGCATGTCG
>NZ_JADPJL010000076.1 GCF_023073415.1 Bradyrhizobium sp. 190
GATAAATCTCGATCCGCTCTTCAAGGCTGAGCTGGCAATAACATTGTCCCATCGCAACAACACCATAGCAGGTGTTGCACTTGTTCTGTGAACCAAGGGCATCCAGTACGCCCGCGGCCTATCGGTTCAATCACTGGCGCCTCTGCAATACTGGGTCACCCGCCCCAGTGCGCAATTGCGCACAAGGCGGGTGACAGCGCATTTCGCCAAAATCAGGGCCCGGCCTAGCGACGGCAGGACGCCCGACGAAGTTTATGCTAGCAGGCAATCGATCTGAAACTGGCGGCGCAATGAAGCCCGGAGTTCATCTGGCTTTGCCGCCACTTCAGGTCGCATCTTTGTAGGTTGATGAAAGTTGAAATTCGCGGAGGCGGCGAAGATGAGAACGACTGAATGGCAAAATGCTGTCAGGCATCTGAGGTCTTGGGCTCCGACCTTGTTCGTCGCCGTTCTTCTGTTCGGGTTTGCGTTCATCGCACTGGAAGTGACCGAAGGAGAACCTATCGCGTTCGACCGCCGGTTGATGGTCGCCCTTCGCGATGCGTCCGACTTGTCGCGACCAATTGGGCCGCCATGGTTGCTCGACGTTGTGCGAGACATCACGGCACTGGGCAGCACTGCGGTACTCGCACTGCTGGTCACGATCGTAACGACGTTCCTTTTTGCTACAGGCAAGCGTCACGCCGGTTTGTTCGTCCTGACGACGGTCCTGAGCGGTGCCCTTCTCAATACCCTTCTCAAGCTTGCCTTTGCGCGAGCGCGCCCCGATATCGTCACTCCACTCACTCAGGTCTCTACACTGAGCTTTCCGAGTGGGCACGCAGCAAGTTCGGCTGTCTGCTATCTGACGCTCGGCTTGATGCTCGCTCAGACGCAAGCTTCCCGCTTAGTTCGCATTCATCTCATAATGACCGCCGCGATCCTGACCCTGTTGGTCGGTGTCAGCCGCATATATCTCGGAGTTCACTATCCGAGCGACGTGCTGGCGGGCTGGTGCTTCGGCATTGCGTGGGCGCTAACTTGCCAGATGCTCATGTCGTATTTTCAGCGTACCGGGAGGATCGAGCAGCCGAGTGACTAGCCCTCGCTATGGGAGCATAGCGGACATGGCTAGACTTGCCGCTGGCTCAGCGGTCGTGATGAGAAAATCAGAAGGTCGGGTCCTCGCCTACCTTCAAGATGCGCGATCGATGATAGATGGTAGGCACGGCGCAAGGGCGCCTTTGCCAACCCTACGCCGCTACACCGTTCACTGTGTTTCCTCGGTGGCGGGCTTCGATGCGGACTTCGGCTGCTGCGCCTTGGAACCCATCTCCTGACAAGGCAGTTGCGTCCATGAGCCGTCGGCCGCCTGCTGATAGGCATGGCAGGAGCCGGCCGCAGGCGCTTCGGTTGTCTTCGTTGTATGGGAATTCGAGTTCCTGGCGAGCGTCGGCGCTGCCAAGGTGAGGAGGGCGGCCGCCGTACCGAAGAAGATCGCTTGCCCTAGTCGCATGGGAAATTCTCCTTTGTCGAAACGCGATGCCTTTTTACTAAAAAGGATTGTGGAAATTTTTGGGAATGCCCATGGGTATGCCAGCGCCTGCTTAACGCTTTGCAAACGCCGCGGGCCGCTGATCGGCCGCAGGACGAATTCTGTTCTCGGGCTGCGGAACCAGTTCCTACAACCGTGCGTTGGCTAGGCATCATGCCGAAGGTACGGCGTCCATGCGTCCGCAAAAGTCACTCTTCAACGCACTGCTTACCCATTTCCTGATGGGCGTGGCGCTTGGGCTATCGCTGGTGCTGTTGCTTGGCCTGATCGATGCCTTTCACGTCAGAGACCTCGTCGCGAAAAGCGACGCACCTGTTCAGACCACGGTGATGCTGGTCACGACCTACGGCCTGATGTTCGGGATCGGCGCGGCGCTGACCGGGCTGGTGCTGACGCTGGAGGAGGAGAGCTGACGGCGAATGCGCAGGCTCCCGCTGCTGATTAGCGGCGCAGGCGGGCGATCGTGCCTGCGATGATCTGCATGGCGACGCCGACCACCCATCCGGCCATGATCATCAATATCCATGCCAAATGCGGATCGTGGCGCAGGACGATCAGGCCGACGCTAGCGAACGCCGAGAACGCCGCGAGAAAGGTGCCGATCGCGCTGAGCAGGTCCGGCGTGTCGATCTTGCCGTCCCAGCCGCCATCGGTGGGCCGGCCGTTCGATGCAGTGAGGGGGCGGGGCGGCGTATCGATGCCGAGATAAAAGCCGACGGCGCCGCCGATCATCATCAGGAGCAGGAAGGCCTGATTGGTGAGTGCAGAATGGCTCGTTCCCACCAGCGCCGCCACAAACAACCCGCTCGCCGCGCCTGCCATGGCAAGTCCAAGGCGTTCCAGAACGTGGGCGACTTTTCGAACGCGGGTTTGCATGGTCGTGAGCCCGCCGGTTAAAGAGAGAGATTAGGACGGTTCCCGGCAAGGTGGAAGCAACCTAGCGGTGCAGATGGTGCGCTGAACTGATTCACGCAAGATGTGGCCAGCAACGAGATGGTAGGACGCAATATCGGAGCGCATTTGTTGCGATGGGAGACGCGAACATGAGCCTGCTCGACAATCCATTCGACCCTGCGCGCGAGGCGGCGCTCGTCACCGGCGCGGGCAACGGGATCGGCCGCGCGATCGCACAAGCCCTGGTCGGCGAGGGCGTGCGCACGGTGTTCGCCGACGTGAACCGGGAGACGGTGACGGCGGCCGTCAACGCTTCGCCGCGGCCGGAGCTTGCCGTGCCCTGGGTCGGCGATCTCGCCGATCCCGCCGCGCGCGATGCGCTGCTGGCGGAAGCAGCCAGCGCGCTGGGGCACGTGACGCATTTCGTGCACAGCGCCTCTCCGCCGCGGCGCGAAGCCGATCACGTGCTTGGCGTCAGCACGGAGACCTGGGCGCAGATGCATGCGGTGAATCTTGAAGCCGGATTCCATCTCTCGCGCGAACTGACGCGAAAGCTGATCGCCGACAAGAAGCCCGGCTCGTTCCTGCTGCTGACCTCGCTGCATGCCGGCACCCCGCGCAACCTGCCGCACTACTCGACGTCGAAGGCGGGGCTTTCGATGCTGGTGAAGGAATTGGCCAAGACGTTCGGCCGCTTCGACATCCGCGTCAACGCGCTGGTGCCCGGCGCGATCGCGGCCGGCGGCTTCGTCGCTGATCCTGCGCTCGCAAAACACATTCCGCTCGGCCGGCTCGGCCAGGCCGGCGACCTTGCGCCGCTGGCGCTGGCGGTTCTGTCGAACCGGATATCGGCTTACGTCACGGGCGCCGCGATCGTGATCGACGGCGGCCTGTCGCTGACGAACTGGTTCGAGCCGCCGGAGTTGGGGGATTTGTAGGGGTTTGTAGGGTGGGCAAAGCGAAGCGTGCCCACCATTAGCGCGCCGCCGCGACGAGATGGTGGGCACGGCGCAAGAGCGCCTTTGCCCACCCTACATCCTACGCGCTATGTCCCTGATGCTTCGCGTGCCATTTCGGGCCGGGGCCGCGCATGTAGTGCAGCTCGGGGCGGTAGCGGTTGCGAGCAAGATCGACCAGGCTGTGCCAATGGATCACGATTTCTGCCAGGCGTCGGAGCAGCGGCATGACCAACATGACGACCCCTCAATGCAGCTTGCCGAGCATGGACGAAAACGGCAGGACGAGGATTTCGTCGTTGAGATCGTCGCTGACATGCAGCGTCCAGTCGCGCCAGTCTTCCGGGCCCTGCGCCGTTATCAGCGACTGCACGACGCGGGCGGCGTGATCGCGCACCTCAGTCAGATTTCCGACGGCGGTACCGCGCTGGTCGACGCATACACCTTCGGAATTGGAGTAGTGGAAATAGACTTTTGCCATGTCCGACTCCCGCGATTGCGACTCACGCTGAAAAATACCAGTCGGAAGACCAGCTTGATATTCGGGGAGATTGCGGACGGGATATTACGGGGACCGCAGGTGGAACCGCGCGATCCCTAAACCTGTCCGAAAATTATCCGTCTCAGTGGGAGGAACGAGACTTTCGGTTCGGCAGTTTTCATGAGGAAGCCGCGACGGTCGAAACGCTGCGGTGTGGACTGGTGGAACCCTGGGAGAGCGACATGATGTCGGAAATGCAGATCCACACGATTGCGCGCCAGATGATGGAGAAGCATGGCCTCACCGCGATTGCGCAAGCCGCCCACAATGCGCTGGCTTGCGAGAGCAAGGGCGATGCCGAGGAAGCCAGGGAGTGGCGCCATATCGAAGACGCCATGAAGATGATGCGGGGACCGCACCAGAGCTGAGTTCCGCGCTATCTGAAAGCCTGATGAGCCAACGGCGCGCGCGAATGCGCGCCTGGCGACGAGCGCAATTGCGCTCGCACAGTGGCGACGAGCGCCTCGCGCTCGCGCTGTGATAACAGACTTCGTGTCGTCCGGCGTGCTACCGCAGTGGCATCGGCGGGCGCACCACCGGCTGGCCGTCATCGGCTATCGTTTGCTGAGGCGGTGCGGGCGGCAACGGTGCGGCGGCCTGCGCCGGCGGGTACGGTGCTGCAGGAGCGGCGGCGATCGGCGCCGGCGCAGAGGAATAGGCCGGCTTCGGCTTGCGCACGGGCGGCGGGGCGGCCTGCCGCGGCGGCGGCAGCGCCGACACCCTGGGGCGCTGGTTCTGCTCGGCTGGCCTGGCTTCGGCCGCTTTGGCCTCTGAAGCTTTGGCAAGCTCGCGCGCCATCTGGGCCTGACTCGCCTTGAGCTGCGCGATGGTGGTTTTCAACTCGTCGACCTGCTGGCCCATCGTAGCGAGATCCTGCGCCATCGATTGCAACTGGGCCGATTCCGCAGAAGGAGCGGGTGCTGCGGCGGTGACGGTAGTGGAGGCAGCAGTGCTGGGTTCGGGCTGAGCCGGTGCCGGCGCTGCCGCCGGTTGCGCGGCGGCCTGATCCGTTGCGGTGGCATCAGTGGCCGGGGTGCTCGGCTGCTCCGCGACGGCAGGCCCGGTTGCTGAAGGCAATGCAGCCAGCACGAAGGGCGGCGCCCACTCGGCGGCCATCGCCTTGGCTTGATCGCCATAATGCTGCCAGGCCGCGGCAGCCATGGCGCCGCACAGGCCGAGCAGCGCCATGACCACGCGCTTCACCCATTTGGACATCGGCCGTTCGCCAAGAGGCTTGAGACCATCCACCTTGATCTCGCTTGGCCTGACATTCTCAAGCTGGATATCGCGCGCGTCCGGGGCTCGAAACGTCGGTTCGACCTGCGGAATCGGGGCGCTGGCCGAAATCGGCGGCGTAACGTGAACCTGCGGCGCCGCTGGAGGGGCGGCCGGATCGTGCGCCAGCGGTGGCGCCTTTTCGGCATGCGCGTGCAGCAGCGATTCGATCGCAAAGACGTCGTGCGGATCGGTGTCTTTCAGCGTTGGCGTGGATTGCATTGGCGGTCCCTTGCTCAGTCCAATGTCACCCGCATCGGGCGGCGAGCATGCTTTGGCAGGGTCGAAAAACCTCTGCCCGTAAAAACCCCTGCCTGTGCCGCCACACGGCCAGCGAGGTTTGACCAAAGCAAGGCGATCTCGTGGAGAGGTTGGGGCCGCAGGTTCCGGTGCTGGAACCGCCGTGCGAAGAAAGCGCTGACGGAATAGGGGTTTTCTGGATCTGGCACGGACCGCGCCGGGTGCGCGGCCGGTCGGGTCTTAGACGGCAGCACCTGCGACGTCAGCGCGATGCCTGGCGCGCCACTTCGGGCCGGGGCCGCGCATGTAGTGGCGCTCGGGACGATAGGGGTCGCGGGCGCGCTCGATCAGGCGGTGGCACCGCGCCACGATCGCATCGAGGCGGCGGAGCAACGGCATGAAGGGTGGTCGCGCCGGCAGCATGGCAACCTCTCAGTGCGGCTTGCCGAGGACGAAGGCGAACGGCAGAACGAAGATCTCTTCGTCAAAATCGTCGTTCACGTGCACGACCCAGTCGCGCCAGTCTTCCGCGTCGCGTCCCATGATCAGCGACCGGACGATACAGGCTGCGCGGTCGCGCGCCTCGGCGAGGTCGCTTACCGCTTCTCCGGAGCGATCGAGGCGGACTTCACGGGAATTCGAGCAGTGGAAATAAACCTGGGCCATGTTGGCCTCCTGCGCTTAGGCGAAGCTACTCTTATTGGTACGAAGCTAGCGCCAGAAGGTTTTGCCAATCCGTGATGCACCTCACAGTCAGCCATTAAGATTTTATTAATGGTGCAGTGGTCAAATTTTAGGCATGGAATCGCAGCGGAACCGGACCTCCCGAGCCGGCAGTTGCAAGAGAAGGCCGGTGGCGTAACGCCCACCGGCCTTTTCTCTTGGCGGCGACATGGCGAAATCACGGCGCTGTGAATCGCCCTTCGGAACAAGCATCTCGTCTCGTCCGTTCGCTCTTCATATGCAAATGGAGAGTGAGCAATGAGGAAACTGACACTGCTTGGCGCGGCCGCGATTCTTGCGGCGGCGCTTGCAACACCTGCGATGTCGCAGGAAGCGACCCAGGAACCCGGCATGATCGGGTTCAACTACCCGAACTCCAACTATCTGCGTGGCGGATATGGCGTTCGCCTGCCGAGCCGCCATGACTACAGCTACTACGGACCTCGCGGGTATTACGGTCCGGGCTATTACCGTCCAGGCTATTACCGTCCAGGCTATGTCGGCGGCCCGGTCGGTGTGGCTGCCGGTGTGATCGGAGCGGCGGGCGCCATCGCAACCGCGCCTTACGCTGATTCTTATGCCTACTACGGCGACGAGCCCGGCTATTGGTGAGCTGGATTGTCACCTCATTAAAGCGGCCTCGCGGCCGCTTTTTTGTTGGCCGTTTGCTTCAGCGCGCGGCGTAGGACGACAGCAGCGCCAGAAAGATGATCGCGCTCAACACGGTTGCGCCGAGCACGAGCCCCAATCGGATGCGGATGGAAGCGGAGGCGGGGTGGACATGTCTCTCCGTGCAGCAATCCGAAAAAGATACAGATTCATCCGGGGATTATCGAAGATCAATGAAGCTCGGCCTTAGGTGTCGCGTTGCGGCCTTCAGGTTCATTTGCCGCGGGGCCAAGCCTTGCATGGGAATAGCCCGCATGGTTCGAGTGCATCATCCAATGTCTTAAGGGACAGGTGTCATGAGCAACCGCATTCTCGTGTTTTACGGCTCCTACCGGTCCGACCGCATGGGCATCCGGCTGGCGCAATTCGTCGTCGACGGGTTTGCCGCGCGCGGCGACGATGTTGAACTGATCGACGCCAAGGCGATCGGCCTGCCGATGCTGGATCGGATGTACAAGGAACATCCGAAAGGCGGCGCGCCGGCGGTGCTGGAAAAACTTGCCGAACAGATCCGCACCGCTGACGGCTTTGTCTTCGTGACCGGCGAATACAATTGGGGCATGCAGCCGGGGCTGAAAAACCTCACCGACCATTTTCTCGAAGAATGGTTCTGGCGCCCGGCTGCGATTGCGAGTTACTCCGCCGGCCGCTTCTCCGGCGCGCGCGCAGCGCTCGCTTGGCACGGCACGCTTTCGGAAATGGGCATGGTGGTGATTTCGAGTTCGATCGCGGTCGGGCCGATTGCGCAGACGCTGACCGAAGACGGCAAGCCAACTGGCGAGGGCGGCAAGGCGCTGTCGCACGCGTTTCCGCGCTTTGCGGATGATCTCGTGTGGTGGATGGAGGCGGCAAGAGCGCAGCGGGAAAAGAAGAAGCCGCCGTATTGAGGGGGATGTGCGTAGGATGGGTGGAGCGAAGCGATACCCATCACTTTTCGCGATTTTCGCAGCTTGCAAATCGATGGGTATCGCTGCGCTCTACCCATCCTACGAACTGCGCCATGCCGCGATTAGAGCGCAATGATGGCGGAAGCGCACCCATTTTTCGCCACGCCTGGACAGCAGATTGCATTTCGCCTGCCATCTTCCGCCTTCCTTCCCCGAGCCACCGCAGGCAGCTCATCCGCTCCCTGTACCGGAAAAACTGATGTCGCCAATCAAAGTGCGCTGCGGTCTGCTTGTCGTTGCGGTTATGGCCGCGCTGGGCGGATCGGCCGCCGTCGCGCAGAATCTCGATCAAGGCAAGCCGGCGCCAAAGCTGTTTGCCGAAAGTTGCGTATCCTGTCATCGCAGCCCGCGTGGGCTCGCCAAGGGCCGCTTTCACCTCACGCTCTATCTTTTTCTGCAAAAACACTATTCCAGCGGTTCGAGTTCGGCCTGGGCGCTGACCTCCTATCTGGAATCCATCGACAGCGGAAAGCGCGGCGCGGCGAAGCCACAGGCCAAGACAGGCGCGTCGCGGTCTGGCTTGTTGCGTCCGCCGGCGGCGGTGCCGGCGCGATAGGCGGCCCGCGCGATCAGCCACGACTTGCTCACGGCTACGCTGCGAAATCTCCTCAGCCCGGCCATCTTTTCGACCTTTGCCGGCCTAGCATCTTGGGCGTGTGTGTGGCGGGGAGTAACGACGATGGTGGTGGCCGAGCTTAAGACCAAGGTGGAGAAGTACGAGACGAAAGCCTCGCGCTGCGAACAGCAGGCGCGGGAAGCAACCGACAAGGCCGAGCAGAGCTTTTACGAGGTGCTGGCCGGTTATTACGGCAGCCTGGCGACGGATTTTCGGAAGATCCTCGAGAAGCGAGTGATCGCGTAGGCGGCGCCAGAGTGGTCCCGGATGTCGCTAACGCTCATCCGGGCTACTTGCTAGGTCCGTCGTCCGGACATCGTCTTGCCCCGTTCCGCCAGTTTCACCATCACCTGCAGGGCGTGATTGGTCGGCGTGGGAATGCCGAGCTCGGCGCCCTTGCGCACCACATAGCCGTTGAGAAAGTCGATCTCGCTGGGCTTGCCGCGCGCAAGATCCTGAGCGGTGGACGACATCTGGTTCGGCATGATGGCCGGGATGTTCAGGATATGCGCGAGGAGATCGTCGCCGATTGATACGCCGCAGGCACGAGCGACCGTTGTCGCCTCCTGCACCGCGCGTGTCACGACATCGCGAGTGCCTTCGACTTCCAGCATCGGTCCGTAGGAAATATCAGCCACGGCAGAAAGCGCGTTGAAGGCGCAGTTGATGATCAGCTTGCTCCACAGCGTCTTGTCGATGTCGTCGGCGATCGTGATGTGAATGCCGGCGGCCTGAAACATTTGCGCTAGCGCTTCGCTCGCGGCAGAGGCGCCGATGGCGAGGTCGCCGCCGCCGTGATGCCTGACGTGGCCGGGCCCGGCCATCTCGCTGCCGACATAGACCACCACGGGAATGACGGCGTGGCCGGTGACTTCGCGCAGACGCGGCGCATTGTCGACGCCGTTCTGCAGGCTGAGAACGGATGTTTCGGGCCGCAGGTTTCCGGCGAGCGACCGGCCGGCTTGCTCGGTATCGGCCGACTTTACGCAAACCAGCACCAGATCGGGCGAGGCAAGGGCGGTTGTGTCGGTCGCGGCCTTGGCGGGCAGGTGGCCGTTGAAAGCCTTCGTATCCAGCAGCAGGCCATGGGCGTTGATGGCGTCGACATGCGGCTGCCTGCCGATGAACGTCACGTCGTGTCCGGCCCGCAGCAGCAGTCCTCCATAGTAGCATCCGACCGCTCCGGCACCGACGATTGCCACTTGCATGCTTTTCTCCTGTTCGGCAGGCCCTGCCGCTAACTGGTTGGGCTCTCACCATTAATTGAGTGCGGGGAACTGCATTGTTGCAATGCGATATCGTTATATCGCATTGCAACAAAAAGGGTGTAGCCTGCTGCTTCGAATCCTACCCCGGAGAATTGAAGTGCAGAAGACTTACCTATCCATCGCATGCGCCGCCCTGATCTCGATTGCGGGCGTCACTGCCGGCTTTGCGGCGGAGTTGCCGGCCTATGAAACGAAGGGGCTGCCGATATCGGCGGTGCAGGTTCGCGTGCTTGGCGCCGCTGATGCCAGGGAACAATCGCCCGCGCTGACCTCCGCAGCCACTGCGCATCAACTGAGCGTCCTGACATCGCGGACGACACGGACGGCCGAGACGGCCGCGTCAGCCCCGACCACCGGTCGCGCCATTCGCTGAACCGACAATCTCCAACGCCGCTTGAGCAAAAAGCCCGCGATCCGTCGCGGGCTTTTTGTCTTGAGCCGACCGGCCCCAGGGCCACGAACAACGCGCGGGTTCAGTGGTTCGGTGCCCGTACGGGGCGGGTTAACGGGTGTTCGCGCTGCCTTCTTTAAGGTAGCATTGTCGCATGAGCGAAACCGAGACCTTGTTTGCGGCGCTCCGTCAGTCGTCCGACGAAGCCGTTGTCGACATGCTTGAGCGTATGGTGCGGGATGCCCCGGATCATGCCTTGAACAAGATGAACGCGCTTGATCTCGCAGGCACGGCAGGCATCGACGAAGAGCGGGTCATCGCAGCACTGCTGAATGCGGTGGGGCTCGGCATGTTCGAGATGACATGGAACGTGATGTGCCCGAGCTGCGCCGGGGTTCTTTCCGCCAACAAGAGCCTGAAGACGCTGGATCGGGCGCAGTATAATTGCGCCTTCTGCGCCGCGGGCTATGAGACGACGCTCGATAATCTGGTCGAGGTGACCTTCACGGTAAGTCCGCGGGTGCGGAAGATCGCGGCCCATAATCCCGACGAACTATCCGCGGCCGAATATTATCGCCAGATCTTCTGGAGTTCGGCGATCGATCTTCCGGACGATCTGGAGAAGCTGCTGGACGAGGTCACGCTCGAAATCGTCGACTTGCCGGCAGGGGAGCGGGCCATCCTTTCCCTGCAGGTGCCGCAGGGTACGTTGATCATGTTCGATCCCGTGACGCATGCGGCCCAGTTCCTGGAGGTCAGCGGCGAAGAGACAAGCGAGCGCCAGAACCTGTCCGTGATCTTCAACAAGATCCAGGTTCCCGTCGACAGCGTTACTCTGCGCCCCGGACCACTGCGCCTGGCGTTGGACAACCGCACCGACGGTCGCGTGTTGCCGGCGGTGTGGGTGGCGAATCCGGCGCTGGACGACCTCCTGAAGCGACGCAAGTCGGTTCTCACGGCAACGCGTCTCCTCACTAATCAGACTTTTCGCGATATCTATCGGACCGACACGCTAGCCATCGGCCAGCGCCTCAAGATCCTGAGTCTGACTTTCCTGTTCAGCGATCTCAAGGACTCCACCGAGCTCTATGAGCGCGTCGGTGACCTCACAGCCTTCGATCTCGTCAACGAGCATTTCAGGCTGCTGCAGGAGATTATCGCGTCCGAAAGAGGAGCGGTGGTGAAAACCATCGGCGATGCCATCATGGCGACCTTCGAGACGCCCGACCGCGCCATTGCCGCTGCGATCCGCATGCGTGAGGCGATGAGCGATCTTGGCGCCGAGCGTCAGCATCAGAGCCTGCGCCTGAAGATGGGCATTCACGAAGGCTCATGCCTCGCGGTCACGCTCAACGGCCAGCAGGACTATTTTGGCCAGACGGTCAATATCGCGTCGCGGGTCCAGGGCCTTGCGGCCTCACGCTCGATCGTGGTGACGGAACAGGTGGTGGAGAACGCGTATGCCCGGGCCCTGCTCGAGAGCAACGGGCTGAAGCCGGCGACGAGACGCGTGGCGCTGAGCGGCATCGCCGACAAGGTGTCGGTCTACGAGATTTCCTGACGTAGCGGTGGTCAAGGCGAGCCAGTAGCCCGGATGAGCGAAGCGATCCGGGGCGCTGCTGGAGTGGTCCCGGATATCGCTCCACTCATCCGGGTTAATTCCTGTGACACAATCATCACACTCGAACCGAATTGCGCTGTGGAAACCGTGGCTGATCGCGTCCGGCCACGCTTCCGCCCGGATTCGGTCCCGCCATGGCCGCGTGTTGGTTTTCGGCTTGGGCTGGGGCGCGAGCGGGGGATTGCAACATGTCTTCCATTGGCTGCACCAGTACTTCGTGTGTCGACGTCAGAGCAGGCCGTACACAATTTGAAGCGCCGTTAATCCCGGCCGCGCGTGCAGGGAAATTCATACGGTTGCTTGCCGTCACGCTCGGAGCCGCATCGCTTGCGGCCTGCGCGCAATCCTCGGTCGTCACCCAGAAATCCGAACTTCGCGCCAGCCGGCAGGCGTCGGTGGACCAAGATCGAACGACATCGTCCATGATGAAAAGGCGCGTGGCTGCCGTCAGAAAGCATACCCGGGTCGCGTCGCGCAGGGATGCAGGCGGCAACAAGACGCCCTCGCATGGGGTTGCCAGCTTCTACACCGAGGGCACGAAGACCGCGAGCGGCGAAAAGTTCAACACCCTCGACATGACCGCCGCCCATCCGACGTTGCCCTTCGGCACCAAGTTGCGCGTGACGAACGTCGCGAGCGGCCAGTCAGTAACGGTACGGGTCAATGACCGCGGTCCCTATATTCGGGGGCGTGTTGTCGACGTCTCCTATTCCGCGGCCGACGCGCTGGGAATGGTGGGGAAGGGTGTTGCCAAGGTCAAACTTGATGTCGTCAGTGAGTAGTGAGTAGGGCGGATTAGCCGTAAGGCGTAATCCGCCGTCTTTGCGCAACAGCAAGCCGTGGATATGAATCCGCAATGGCGGATTACGCTTTCGCTAATCCGCCCTCCGGGCTGCCCAGGATGTCCGACAGGGCCGACAGCAGCCGGTCGATCTGCTCGTCGGTGCCTACGGTGATCCGCAGATAGGCGGAGATACGAGGCGCAGAAAAATGGCGGACGATCACCGCCCGCTGGCGCAGCGCGCTCGCCAGCGCCGCGCCCTCACGCGCCGGATGACGTGCGAAGACGAAGTTCGCGGAGGACGGCAGCACGTCGAAGCCGAGCCCCACCAGACCGCGGTTTAGCCGCTCCCGGCCTTCGATCACGCGCGTGCGGCTCTGTTGAAAATAGGCTTCGTCCTCCAAGGAAGCGATGGCGCCGGCCTGGGCGGGCCGGCCAAGAGGATAGGAGTTGAAGCTGTCCTTCACCCGGGTGAGCGCCTCGATCAGGTCGGCGTCGCCGATCGCATAGCCAACCCGCAAGCCAGCCAGCGCCCGGGACTTGGACATGGTTTGAACGACCAGAAGGTTCGGGTGGGAGGCGACCAGCGGTATCGCGGTCTCGGCGCCGAAATCGACATAGGCCTCGTCGATGACAACAGGAACGTCAGGATGTTCCTTCAGCAGGGTAACGATCTCGGCCCGTGACAGCGCAATTCCTGTTGGCGCGTTCGGATTGGGTACGATGAGCGCGCCGGCCGGCCGGCGATAATCGGAACTGCGGATTCGCATGGCCTGATCGAGCGGGACGGTTTCGTAGGCGATGCCGAACAGGCGGCAATAGACCGGGTAGAAACTGTAGGTGATATCAGGGAAGAGCAGTGGGGCATCATGCTTCAGCAGTGCGGCGAAGGCGTGCGCCAGCACCTCGTCCGAGCCATTGCCGACGAACACTTGCTCAGGTCGCACCTGGTGGTAGGTGGCCAAGGCGGCCCGCAGCGCTGACGCCTGCGGGTCCGGATATAGACGCAGCGTATCAGTCGCCTCGCCGCGAATGGCTTCCAGCACGCCTGGGGAAGGACCAAACGGACTTTCATTGGTGTTGAGCTTGACCAGCTCCGCCATGCGGGGCTGTTCGCCCGGCACATAGGGTTTCAGGTCGTGCGTCAAGCTGCTCCAGAAACGGCTCATTTTTTGTCCTGCGGATAGTAGCCCGGATGGAGCGAAGCGAAATCCGGGGTGGTGTTGGAGTGATCCCGGATTGCGCTGCGCTTCATCCGGGCTACGGGCTGATCGCGATACATTCGAACTGGCGCTGCGGGTGGACGAGCAGTTCGGCGCTCTCGACGATGCGCATTTCTTCGGTGCCGGCGCCCGCGGTGCGTTCCAGCACGGCGAAGATGGCTGACGCGGCGTGGCTGAGCGCATCCGGTGTGTCGGCGCCACGGACGCGCGCGGCGACCAAGAGCGCGGCAAACAGATCGCCGGTGCCGTTCGGGCTGATCGGCAGTTTTGGCGTGCGCACGCGAAAGGATCTCGTGCGCTCGACGGCCAGCGTCTCGATCTCGCCTTCCGGGGTATCGGCAAGCTCGGCGCTGGTGATGACGACCGTCCCGCGCGCCATGAACGCGCGCGCCGCCTTGAGCACCTGATCGATCGCAGCAGTCTTCGCCCCGCACAGCCATTCGAACTCGAAATGATTGGGCGTGATGATATCGGCAAGCGGACACAGAAGATCGCGCACCAGCGGCGGGATGTCGGCGTGGACGAACAGCCCGCGGTCGCGATCCCCGAGCACGGGGTCGCAGCAATAGAGTAGTGCGGGATTTTTGGCCTTGGCGCGCGCGACGAAGTCCGCGACCACATCGGCGTTGTCGGCCGAGCCGAGATAGCCGGACAGGATCATCGTGGCGGTATCGACCGCGCCGCGCTCCTCGATGCCGCGCAGGAGATCGGCCACGAGTTCTGCATCGAGCACCCGGCCGCGGATGGTCGGGTAACCGGGCCGGTTGCTCAACAACGTGGTCGGCACCGCCACCACGTCGATCCCATGCATCTGCATGGGAAAGACCGCGGCGCTGTTGCCGACATGGCCGTAAGCGACCTGCGACTGGATAGAAATCACGTTCATGCGGACAATTCTGGGGAATAGTGGGTTGCAGGGAAGGGAACCTTCCGAGGTTAACACATTGGTTATTTGTTTGCGGGCATTTTCACGACCTCATTAAACAGGGAGGCACCATGTCTGACGTCACCATTCCCGGCGGCCGGATTCGTTCTTTCGTCGAGCGCATCGAGAACATCGACACCGAATTGGCTGAACTGAACGAGCAGAAGAAGGAAGTGTTTTCGGAGGCCAAGGGCGAAGGCTTCGATGTGAAGATCCTCAGGGAGATCATTAAGCTGCGGAAGCAGGATCAGGACGAGCGCGACGAGCGCGAAAGCCTGCTCGACCTCTACATGCGGGCAATGGAAACCGCACCGCCGGAGAAGACCGCGAAGGCGGCCTGAGGCGAAGCAACGAGCGAGTAGGGTGGGTCAGCGTAAGCGTAACCCACCGACTTGTCGCGAGAGAGCGGCGGATTACCACTTCGGCTAATCCGCCGCACACGCTTGCTGCAAACGAGGATCACTTGAACAGCGCGAAATAGATTACGTAGAGCCAGCCCAGGATGCCATGGATGATCGCCCAGAGGATCGAGTGGTTGTTGGTATAGGAGATCGCGATGGCGAGTGCCGAGCCAAAACCCACGCCGTATTTCGCGCCCTCGACGCGAACCCCGTAATATCGATTTCCGTTCATGGCGATCCTTCCTGTGACCAGGATGCGCTAGTGTAACCCGTCGGCACGCCGCCCGTGAACGGCGAATGCGCGGCCCTGATACGCCGATGCGCTCGTCAGCCTTGCGTGGGCGTGGGTTGAACCGCTGTGCGGGCCAAGTTAAGCGTCCGCGATGAACGAGCCGACCGGCGGCGCTGATATTCCAACCCAAAAACCCGATGCGAAACCGGCCCTGCTTGGGGTCGCGTGCGGCGTCGGCGCGGCGTTGTGCTGGGCGCTCGGCTTCGTCGCGACACGGCACGGGCTGAAGGTCGGATTCACGCCCGCGGATTTGCTGATGCACCGCTTCCTGTGGTCGGGCATCGCGTTTTTGCCGCTCGTGCTTCGCGCCGGCATCGGTAATCTCTGCGGCATCGGATGGGGCCGCGGACTGGTGCTGATGGTTCTGGGCGGGCCTGTGATGTCGCTCATCAGCTATACTGGTTTTTTGTTCGTGCCGCTGGGCCATGGCAGCGTCATCCAGCCTTCCAGCGCGACACTCGGCGGCCTGCTGCTCGCCGCGGTGTTTCTCCGCGAGCGGGTTCCGCCGTCGCGCGTGTTGGGGGCGGTCGTCATCGTCGGCGGTCTCGTGGTAATCGGGGCTGAGTCGATCGGTCATATCGGCCCTGACGGCGTGCTTGGCGATCTGCTGTTCGTGATGACCGGATTCATGTTCGCGGTGTTCGGCACGCTGTTGCGGCATTGGCGCGTCTCCGCCTTCTCGGCGGCCACCGTCATCAGCGTGCTGTCGCTCTCGCTGCTGCCGCTCTATGCGGTCTCCGGCGGGTTCGCCCGCGTGGCGGCGCTCGGCTTTGGCGAAAACGCGCTGCAGGCACTGGCGCAGGGCATCCTGGCCGGCCCCGCCGCGCTGTATCTGTTTGCGTTCTCGATCCAGACCATCGGCGTCGCTCGCGCCGCGGTCTTCCCGGCGACCGTGCCGGCGCTGACCATACTCATCGGCTGGCTCCTGCTCGGCGAGCCCCCGACCGCGCTGCAGGCGGCGGGACTGGTGACGGTGCTGTTCGGATTCTATCTGGCGCAAAGGCAGCGAGCGTAGCCCGGTCGCGCGAATGCGCACCCGATAGGCGTCAAAAAATCGGCTCGCCGATCGCAACCTCGCTGCGCGGGCCCAGCACGATCACGTTGCCTGCCGCGTCCTTTGCGCCGAGGATCAGCAGTTCGGACGTGAAGTCCGCGATGTTCTTCGCCCCGAGATTGCAGACGCACACGACCAGCGAGCCAAGCAGCGCCGCCGGCTCATAGTTCGTGATCTGCGCGCTCGACCACATGATCCTGTCAGCGCCGACGTCGACGCCGACCTTAAGGGATGGATTGCGCGCGCGGGGAAATGGCTGCACGTCCACGACCTTGCCAATCCGGATATCGAGACGGGCGAAATCGTCGTAGGTGGCCTGGGGTTTTAGCGGGAGCATGGCGTTGGGCTCATTGGTAAGCTGGATTTCGGGGTCGAATGAGGCGTACGAAGTCTCATATCGCAGCTGCCTTGCGGTTGGAACGCGCCCTGGAGCGGGTTGGTGATCCCGGGACGAATGGGTTAGCCTTCACGGAAGCCCTCCATTCTCCTGCCGTTCGAGCGCTCGGCCATGCATATTCTTAGACCCCAGTTTCGCATCGAAGAGGAGCGCGCGCTCGCTTTCGCGGCCGGCCGCGGTTTTGGCGCGATCGTGGCCGCGGATGAGCGCGGCCCGCGCGCCTCCCACGTGCCGTTCGTGATCCTGCGGCGCGACGATCGCGTGATCGTCCAGCTTCATCTGACGGCCAGAAATCGGCTCGTCGAACTCGTCGACGGCAACAGGCGTTTCCTCCTGATCGTCTCCGGCGACGACGCCTATGTCTCCAACGACTGGTATGCCTCGCGCGACAACGTCTCGACCTGGCTCTATCAGGCTGTGCATCTCTCAGGCGTCGCGTACTTACGTGAGCGCGACGACAACCGCGCCCACGGCGACGCGCTGCTCGCGGTCTCCGAGGCGCGCTTGCCGAAACAGCCCTGGGAACTCACCCAGATGGAGTCCACCAAGCGCGAGACGATGCTCGCCTCCATCCGCGTCATCGATCTCGTCGTCGATGAGATCGAGGGCCAGTCAAAACTCAACCAGCACAAGAGCGATGAGGACCATGTGGCGGTCGCGAACCAGTTGGCGCGGGGGGAGGAGACAGGGAGCCGGAGGCTGGCCGGGAAGATGCGGGCGCTGCGGCCGGGGCTGGGATATGACGTTGAGCAGTAGCGCGGATGAGCCAACGGTCGAGCACGACATCCGTGCTACGCAAGCCCGAAGCAAACGTGTTGTTAAGAATTGGCTCGCGCTGATTTGCACGATTCCGATTCGTTCTTTGCGAACAAAATGGAGTCGGATGGAGAACAAAGCTGTGGTGCTGTTTGTTTCTCTACCTCGGCAGAGTCTCGGTGATAGTTGTGCTCGTCCGACAGCGCAGGGCGCGAATTCATGGTGAAGAAAACGGGCAAGCGTGCATCGCGGCATACGGTCCTCGTGATCGACGTCGGTGGTTCGCGCGTGAAGGTCATGACCAACAGGGAGCGAACCAGGCGCGCGTTTACGTCCGGTCCCGAACTTTCCGCGAAAGTGATGGTAAGGAAGGTCAAGGCGCTGACGAAAGACTGGTCCTATGACGTCATCGCGGTCGGGTATCCGGGACCTGTGGTCAACAACCGGCCCTTGTCGGAGCCTCACAATCTCGGTCTCGGGTGGGCCGGTTTCAATTTCGAAAAGGCCTTCGGCTGCCCGACGAAGGTCGTCAATGATGCGCTGATGCAGGCGATCGGCAGCTACCAGGGCGGCCGGATGCTGTTCCTGGGCCTGGGAACGGGTCTTGGCTCCGCGATGATCGTGGATGGCATTCTGGAACCGATGGAGCTAGCTCACCTGCCGTACCGCAACGGCAAGACGTTCGAGCAATGCGTCGGCGCCGCAGCCCTCAGGCGCGTTGGAAAGAAGAAATGGCAACGCGCGGTCGATGACGTCCTGAAACGTCTGCTCGCTGCACTGGAGCCGGATTACGTCATGCTGGGCGGAGGAAACACAGACAAGATCGACAACCTGCCGCGCAAGGTCCGCCTCGGCGCCAACACCAACGCGTTCGAGGGCGGATTTCGGCTGTGGAAGAAGGGGGCAGTCAAACCGCCCGGCGCACGCCGATAGAGAATGCCGTCCTGGCGGCGTCACGGCCAGGTCCGGCGTGTCGTCGCGGGCTCTTGGTCGCGATATGCGGGCTTTGCAGCACAGCTCGCACCCCGTAAGCTGAAGCCAGCCGAACGCGCCCCACCTCTGGCTGGCAGATCGTCGCGGAACGCCGAGCGAAGGAGGAGAGAACAGCGAACGCTGCAGGGCGGCGCGTGACTTTGGGAAGGGGAGGACACCGGATGCCGCTGTCTATCGACCGCCGTCGCGCGCTTGCGCTCCTTGGCTCTTCCGTTGCCGCGCCATGGCTGGCGCCACGTGTAGGCCGCGCGGGAGAGGCCTGGCCGATCCGTCCCGTGAAATATGTCAACGGCTTTCCCGCCGGCGGCGCCACCGACACGCTGTCGCGCGTGCTCTGCCAGAAGATGAGCGAATTGTCCGGGCAAAGCTTCGTGGTCGAGAACAAGGCCGGTGCCGGTGGCGTGCTGGGCGCGGATGCGATCGCAAAATCGCCGGCGGACGGCTACACGGTCGGGCTCGGCGGCATCGCCAACAACGTGCTGGCGATCGGCAGCTACGCGAAACTGCCGTATCATCCGCGGGAGGATTTCACCTTCATCTCCGGCATGTGGCAATTGCCGAATATCCTGACGGCGAAGAAGGACCTGTTCTCCGCTGATATCAAGGAATTGCTCGCGGCGTTCAGGAAGGAGCCGGGCAAATACACCTATGCGTCTGCCGGCTTCGGCACCACGCTGCATCTCTCCGGCGAGATGATGAACAGCATGGCGGGCGTCCAGGTCCGCCACGTGCCCTACAGGGGCGGCGCGCCGGCGCTGAACGACCTGCTCGGCGGCAATGTCGATCTGCTGTTCGACAATCTGCCGGGCTCGCTGCCGAGCGTGCGTTCCGGCGCGATCAGGCCGGTCGCGGTCACCGCGAAGACGCGGCTGGCCCAGCTTCCCGACGTGCCCGCGATGGCCGAACTGTTGCCCGGTTATGAACTCACCTCCTGGGCCGTCCTGGTCGGCCCGGCGAACATGCCCGCCGACCTCGTCGCGCAAATCAACGCGCTCACCGTGAAGGCGCTCAGCGATCCCTGGGTGAAACAGCGCTACGCCGATCTCGGCGCCACCACCTGGCCGACCACGCCGCAGGAGATATCAGCCTATCGCGACAGCGAGGAAGCGCGGCTGCTGCCGATCATGAAGGCGGCCGGAATCAAGCCGGAGGGTGGCGGGTGAGGCAGGCGGACCCGCTTGAGGACGCGCCGTTGTTGTTGTCCGCGGATGATTTTGAAGGCAGTCTCGACACCGTTCGCGCGGCGGCGGCCGGACCGATCAAGGGAATCTTTGGCCCCGAGTCCCTGACGTGGCGGGTCGACCGCGAGGCGGCGATCTTCCTTGGCGCGGGGCGGGCGCTGTTGCTGCAGTTGGCGCACCCCTGGGTCGCCGCGGCCATATCGGAGCATTCCCGGACCTTTGCCGATCCGGTCGGCCGGTTTCACCGGACCTTCAACATCACCTTCACGATGGTGTTCGGCACGCTCGATCAGGCGCTGGCCGCAAGCCGCCGGCTGCATCGGCGTCACACCGTGGTGACTGGAATATTGCCGCAGGCGGCAGGCCGCTTCGAAGCCGGTTCGGCGTACCATGCCAATGAGGTCTCGGCGCTGCGGTGGGTTCACGCCACGCTGGTGGAGACCGCCTTGCAGACGCATGACCTCGTCCTGCCTGCACTCACCAACAGCGAGCGCGAGCAATACTGGACCGAGGCGAAGCTGTACGCGGCGCTGTTCGGCGTTCGAGCGGCCGACCTGCCTGCGGACTGGACGTCGTTCACCGCCTACACGGAGTCGATGTCGCAATCGGATGTTCTCACGGTCAGTCCCGCCGCCCGCGACATCGCGCAGCAGATCTTTTCAGGCTCCGCCACAGGACTGCGCGTCCCCAGATGGTATCGCGCGCTGACGGCCCATTTGTTGCCGGAGCGGCTCGCCCAGGAATTCGGATTTGAGTTCGGCGAACGCGAAGCGCGCAGCATGAACCGGGCGCTGACGTGGATCCGGCGCATCTATCCGAGGCTCCCCATGCGCCTGCGCGCGGTGGGCCCCTATCAGGAGGCGCTGGCGCGCCTGCAGGGCGACAAGCAGCCGGATTTTGCTGTGCGCTGGCTCAACCGGCTCTGGATCGGCCGACCGATGATGGAATGATTCTATCGGCAAGAATGCGTCTGGCCGTCGTAGCCCCGGTAAGTCCCGGACGACGGATTGTAGGTGCGGAAGCGGGTGCAGAACATGACCATGGTCCGCTCGCGCGGCTTGTGGGCTGCCTTGGCCGGTTGCACCGATTTACTGTGCTCTGCCCCTTTGCTTTGGACAGCGCTTGCTGATTGCCTGGCGACAGGCTTCTGCTTCAAGGCGGGCTTCTTGTGCGCAACCGCTGGTTTTTCACCGGCAGGAGCCGGCTTCTGCTCGACAACCGCAGGCTTCGCGTCCGCGACGGCCGGCTTCTGCTCGACGATGGCAGGCTTGTCGTCCGCGGCAGCCGGCTTCTCCTCGACGGCTGAAGGCTTGTCCTGCGCGATTGCTGGTTTCTCCTCCACGGGCGCCGGCTTCTGCTCGACGATGGCGGGTTTGTCGTCCGCGGCAGCCGACTTCTCCTCGACGGCTGCGGGCTTGTCCTGCGCGATTGCTGGTTTCTCCTCGGCAGGGGCCGGCTTCTGCTCGACGATGGCAGGCTTGTCGTCCGTGGCAGCCGACTTCTCCTCCACCGCCGCGGGCTTGTCCTGCGCGATTGCTGCTTTCTCCTCCGCGGGCGCTGGCTTCTGCTCGGCGGTGGCGGGCTTGTCGTCCGCGGCAGGCGGTTTGTCTTCGGCAGCGGCCGCAGGCTTTTCCTGCGCGGGCGCCGAAGGCTGCGCTGCGGTCGGGCTCGGATTGTCCGTGGCCGACGTCTGCGCGAGCGCTTGAGCGCTTATCACCATAAACAAGACACAACACAGCACGCCGGCGCGCTCGGCGGCGGCGGTCGATAGAACTGACAAACGCATGGATTGATACTCAGCCAATTGTCCCCATGAAAGTTCCACACGCATTTGCGGCAAGTCTGTGAACAGTGCGGCTCTTTCGCGAGCGACGACGCGCTTAAGACCGGGAGTGTGTGCCGGCTGCCACACCATGCTCTTGAGGCCTGCCGCCAAAACAGCGAAAAAGTGTCGTTCCACAATCAAAGCGAGCGTAGCCCCGTTGGCTCCATCCGGGCTACGGGCTGACACACCTTCGCGATCTCGCGGCGCTGATACGCCCGAGGTTTGCAACTTCGTTGCCCTCCTCTTGTAAAGAGGGCGCAGGGAAGACCGGGTGCTTGCTGCACCCGCGGTCTCGCGTGCGATTTGCGCTAAAGAAAATGCACACGAGCATACAGGGCAGCGGGAGCATCCCGGCCTTCCCTGCGCAATGGCTTTACGGCTTACTTCGTGCTCTTCCCGGAGAACGGCTCTTTTGCCTCCGTCGTCCCCGAGAAGCTTCGCTTCTCCAGGACTTAGCGCCAGCACCGCGGCGCCCGAACCACACGACTTCGCCGTACGCTTCCTGCGCGTACGTCTAGCGCGCATTCAGCGTCCACCGCATCTCACCGCGCGTTCGTGACGTGCGCACGCCCCTCTCATCGGGTGAGACGCGCGGAGTCAAACCATTGATTTGCCCGACAACGAAAGCGAAATATTTTTGCTGCGAGCACTGGACAGGTTTTAAGTGATTTGCCCGTCGTGTTGTTTTGCCGCATGTGATGCGACGAGATTTGACTTGCGCGCAGAGCAAATCAGCGGGCAGGGCGGATGCGGGTTACTCGCTGCGGTCGAGGAGCAGCGCGCGCTGCATCTGCTCTAGCGCACGATTTTGATATCCGGGCCCTTTGGCTTGGGCTGCTGCGCGCGCTCCTGCGTTGCCGCCACACATTCATATTGCGGCCACTTCGGCAATTTCTCGTCGAGATTCACTTCGCGCCATTTCGGGTGCCCGTTGACATCCAACCAAGCCTTGTTCTCGCGGATAATTTTGGCCACCTTGGCCACATTCTGGCACTGCTCGCCAGCGTAGCTGAACGTTATCAGAACGGCTTTGACCGCCACCGTTCTCACCTCGGATTCCTGCCATTTGTATGTGCCGGCCGGGATGACGGCCGTGAGATAGCTGTCGAGGGCTTTGTCGTCCAACCCGATGAGCTGGAATTTGTCGTCGACGGTTGTGTTCTCCGAAAAGAGCGTTGCCGGCGCGCCAGCCACATAGAACATTGCATCGATTTCTCCCTTGCGCAGCGCATCCAGCGCTTCCTTGCCGCCGAGCAATACCTCTTTCGACGGCGTGACTCCCGTCTGGAAGAAGATCGTCTTTGCAGTCAGGTATGTGCCGCTTCTTTGAGGACCTATCGCAACACGTTTGCCTTGCAAGTCCTGCAGCGTTTTCAAGGAAAGATCACCGAGAATGTGGACCTCCTCCTTGTAAAGCGGATAAACGGCAGCAAGCTTGGTGGCGATAACTTTCAGTTCCTGGTCGTCGGAAATGTCGCGGATATATTCGAGCACGTCCGACTGCACGATACCGAGTTGGACACCGCGCTTCTTGCGAACGTCGAACACGTTCTGGATAGAGCCGGCCGATTCAAGAACCTGCAAGTAGATGCCGCTCGGTTCGGCGATCTTCCTGACGTCCTCGCCAATCTTGATGTAGGTGCCGGTCGCACCACCCGTGACGATTCCCATCCGCGGCGTCGTCGAGAGCGACATGGCGAGCATAATCGCCGAAACAACAAGAATCTTCATCACCCATTACCTTGCGTTATTACTCAAATCCGTCGGCCCGATGCGGGACCTGTAGAGCGACGGCTGCGTTAAGGGAGTTACTGCGATTTCAAAGGTTCTACTTGTGGTAGTCTGGTGAGAAAATTACGGCGAGTCTGCGGCGTAAAAGCCGGAAAAATCTGACTTCCGGCGATCCAGGCCGTGAACCCACAAATCTATCGGGTGGACAGCTTGTCAGGTCCGCTATGCAGAGATGGCGGACCAAATTCCGCAGCGCCGCGAAAAGACGCCAATCTCACTTCTGTACAACGTCGGCTCAAGCTATTCTGAACAGCCTGGAGTGGAGATTTTGCAGCATGGCGAAGCTCGTCTTTGGAATGAACGTGTCTCTGGACGGCTACGTCGACCACATGGCGTTTGCGCCAGGCCCGACGCTCTTTCGTCACTTCATAGACCAGGCACGCGCCTCGACCGGCAGTGTGTACGGTCGCCGCCTATACGAGGTCATGCGCTATTGGGATGAAGATCATCCTGAGTGGAGCGCGGAAGAATGCGAATTCGCGGCGGCATGGCGGCGCCAACCGAAGTGGGTCGTGTCGCGTTCGCTGAAATCCGTCGGTCCCAACGCCACCCTTGTTGGGGATGACCTCGATGCGGTGATTCGTGGGCTGAAGGCCCAGCACGTCGGGGAGATTGACGTCGGCGGACCGGACCTGGCGCGAAGCCTGACCGACCTTGGTCTTATTGATGAGTATCGACTCTACCTCCATCCCGTCGTGCTTGGTCACGGCAGGCCATTCTTTGCCGGCCCGCGGCCGCCGCTCCGCCTTGTGACCAGCGATCTAATGGGCGAGGACGTGATTAGGCTGACGTACGTTCCTGCTTGATCACGCGACTTGCGAACGGCGTGTAGGCGTTGATGGCGCCGGCGAGCGGCTCGATGCCGCGCTTCTTGAGCGTGTCGCCGCGTCGGCCGAACGCGCGAGCCCGATCACCTCATGGCCTGCCTATGGAAAGCTTGGTCGAAACCGACCCGCCAATATAGCCGGTCGCCCCTGTCACGAAGACTTTCATGTTTCAATTCCCGGTTAGGTCCGTTGCGCCAATGTGTCGGCACTTCTCCTTGACATATTCCCGTTCCGCCGTCCGAATGGCGAATAGCGCATAAGCGCGGCGTCGCGGTGTCTCACCCGGCGCATCAAAAAACAAAGCGGGAGGATCTGCGAATGTTTCGCCATGTCCGAAATTTTGCGCTTGCGGCGCTTGCGGCCGCAAACCTGCTCGGTGCCGGAAATGCGCAAGGTGCCTTCCCGGAGCGGCCGATCACGCTGATCGTGCCGTGGGCCGCGGGCGGCGGCACCGACGCTGTCGCGCGCCAGATCGCCCACATGCTGGAACGCGATCTCAAGCAGCCGGTGAACGTCGTGAACCGCACGGGCGGGTCGGGCGTGGTCGGCCACCAGGCGATCGCCACCGCCGCGCCCGATGGCTACACGTTCGGTCTCATCACGCTCGAGATCAACCTGATGCACTGGGCGGGGCTCACCGATCTCACCTTCGAGAAGTATACGCCGATCGCGATGGTCAACCAGGACCCCGCCGCGATCCACGTCAAGGCGGACTCGCCTTACAAGAACGTCAAGGAGTTGTTTGCACATATCAAGGCGAATCCGAACAAGGTGGTGGCCTCAGGCACGGGGCAGGGCGGAAGCTGGCATGTCGCGCTCGCCGGCCTGATGCAGGCCGACGGCGTGTCGCCCACCTCGATCCGCTGGGTGCCGTCCACGGGTGCTGCGACCGCGCTGACCGATCTTGCGGCCGGCGGCGTCGACTTCGTCGCGTGCTCGATGCCGGAAGCCGAGGCGCTGATCAAGGCGGGGCGCATCCGCAGCCTCGTGTTTTTCTCGCCGAAGCGCGCGCCGAATTTCCCTGATGTGCCGACCACCGAGGAGGCGACGGGTCACAAATGGCACAAGGGTGTGTGGCGCGGCTTTGCGGCGCCCAAGGGCCTGCCGAAGGAGATTGCCACGCAGTACGAGACCGCGATCAAGAAGATCTGGGACAGCGCGGAGTTCAAGGAGTTCATGAACAGGCGCGGCTTCGACATGATCTATCTGGATTCGGCTGGTTTCGCGGAGTTCATGAAGGCGGACAACGAGGACAACGGCAAGGCGCTGAAGTCGCTCGGGCTGGCAAAGTAAGTGAGTGAGGTGAGTTGCAGCGAGCGTAGCCCGGATGAGCCAACGTAGCCCGGATGAGCCAACGGGTCGCGCGAATGCGCCCGATGGCTCATCCGGGCTACTTGCTAAGATTTTCATTCCTTCAACTTTGCAATCGCGGCGGCCCCCGCTGCCGAATCCAGAGAATAGAACATGTATTGCGAGCCCTCGCCGTATCTGGCGAGGCAAAAGGCCCGCGTTGGCCCAATTAGCATTGCCGCGATTTAACTAGTGCATTTTGCCGGATCAGGGCAACACGCCGGCGGCGCTGGGCGCGCGAGGACTTCTTTCCATTCAAGCGATGCCGGATACCGAGATCACCGAGGAATGCCGCGCCCTGATCGCGAGCGTGTTCGCGCCCCCGCCCGGACGGCGCTTGCCGAACGGCAACTGGCGGACCGAGATCGACGCGGCAACGTGGCGTTGGCTGCAGAGGTTGCGACTGCAAGACGAGTCGATATCGGACTGCATCATTCGCATCGTAATCATCGCCTTGCATAAGCGCGGCTTGCAATAAAGAGGCAAGGAGCGAGTAGGGCGGGTTAGCAATCGAACCGGCCTCCTTGGCTTGGAACCCAACGCTCCACCATTGAGCTACACCCGCCGAGAGCCGAAAACTAAGCCGCCAGGCAGAGGGCAATTCGCCTGGCGGCTTCGCTGGCGTGGACCCGGATGACTTGGGGGAAATCGTCCGGTAATCGGAATCTATTCGGCTTGCGTGGTGTAGCAACCAAACTCGCGCGTTAAGCTTGATGTGCGCTCTGCAGGTTAATTCTGGAACCCACCATCGGCCGCCAGGCGCTTGAACTGCCGCTTCATCGCATTGACCCTGACGATATAGGCTGTGACGAGATGATCGCCGCACCGCTCGCCGGGCATCATTTGAAAGTTGCGGCGCGCGAAGGCTGTGGCGGGACCCCCGCCGCAAAGATGGATAAACGCGGCGAGATCCTGCTTCTGCTGCAGGCTTGCCGGCACATCGGGGACGCGGGCGAGAACCGCCGCGACATTGCAGGCCAGATACACGGACGCGAGCTCAACGGCATGGCTCGGGATCACGCGGATAGTGAGGCTGGTGAACCCGCAGCCGGTATTTGTGACCGCATTCTCTCGGACACAGGACCGCGCGGCCTCGGCGTAGGCCGCATTGGTCATTTGGAAGAGGCCGACGGCGCTGGAGGCGGGCTGGTAAATCGCGAAAGGATTCAGGCTTAATCGCCAGCGCCAGTAGGTGCGCGCCACCGGGTTGCCTGAACTCTCGACCTGCGCCAGCGCGGCCAGCAATTCGGGCGTGATCGTACTGGTGGAATAGGCGCGGAAGAGCGGCCCGTATTGCCGCCAGGTCTCGGCCGGCTCCTTGTCGAGCGCATCGCCAACGAAGGCAAACAGCTCAGTCGGCTTGCGGATCACCTGATAGACAAGGTTCGTCAGCGCGACGAGCACAAGCAGGATCGCCACGACGCCAACGATCCGAGCCGCCCGCGGTGCTCTCGCGAGCTTCCGTCGCGCCCACCGTGCACCGCGCCGCCAGCGGCGGAGGCGTAGGAAGCTCTTGCTTTTTCTTGACATGCGTCTTTTGGGGGGTAAGTAGGGCACAATAGCGAAACGTGTCGCGCTGACGACTTTCTATCTGGATTCGGCTGGCTTCGCGGAGTTCATGAAGGCGGCGAACGAGGACAACGGCAAGGCGTTGAAGTCGCTCGGGCTGGCGAAGTGAGTGGATGGAATAGTAAATAGCGAGTAGGGCGGGTTAGCGAAGCGTAACTCGTCGACTTGGTCACGCAGAACGGCAGTTACGCCTTCGGCTAATCGGCCCTACGCTTCGACCTAAGAATTCTGTCGCTTCAGCTTTGCGATGTCGGCGGCGCCTGTCGTCTGGTCGAGTGAATAGAACCTCATCCGCGGCAGCTCGGCATATCCGCACGGGATTGGGTGTCCTGTAACTCCCGATGACGTAGCAGCAGTGCTTGCCTCGCTTTTCGAACGGCGGAAATGTCACTAGCGGTGCATTGCCAGCGGAAGATTAAGTGCATTCCCACCGTAATTTTCAGATAGATCCATGCCTATGCTGCCGCGAGGCTGCTACTTCCCGATTATTGACGAGCAGCTTTTTGACGTGAGGCTTTCGGCGCTACACTTGGCGTGCGGGGAGGATTGCCCGGTGAAACAGGGCTCGCAACTGTTACTGCTTCCGGACTAACAGCAGGCTGAGGCCAAGTCACTACGTTCTGCGTCGTCGCCGCACTCGGTCCAGACCAAATATCGCGGCTTCTTCCATCTGAACCACAATTGGCTACGAGCACTCCCAACTCGTATTGAATAGAGTTCCAATCGTTATTCTGGATCTTCAAACTGTCGGGATGCAAGCGCGCGGCAGTTTCCAATTTTGCTTTGGCGCCATTGCAGTCCAGGTTGAACCTCCACAGCGCGCCTCCCCACAGTTTGTATACGTATGCACGCAATTGCTGCTTATAGATTTCGGGGTACTTTGAGGCTTCTATAACTCGTAGTCCTGCGTCGTATTGATTCTGTGCTTTTTCAAGCATATTTCGTGCGATCAAACTGGCAGCGAGGGCGGCATGGGCACTTGCCAATTCGTGGGGCCGCTGCTCGTCCGAAACTGTTTGGTCTAGGCTCTCGCCAAATATTAGTTCGCGGAATGATTTGGCTAGGCGGTATAGAGAACTGTCTTCCGCGGCTTGTTTCTCTTGTCCGATCTGGACGGCTCGCTGGAATGCAACTCCTGCTCTACTATAATCATTAGCATCGAGAAGCGCGTTTCCAACCATGATGTAGTCGGTAATCGTTCCGGTTCCTGACAACGCCAACTCTAGTGCAGCTTTTTTTGCAGATAGGGCGATCTGTGCGTTGAACCAACCGCTCAGAGCTCCGACGTTCGGATGATTCGCATTCCTGACACTAAACTCGAAATTTTTTATCCCTCCGTCTATCATTTGCTGAATCGTCGCATCGAGTTGTCGTCGCTGTGCAATCTGCGATTCAACATTCTCTTTCCGCCATGAATAAAAAGTGGTGGCAATCGAAATGATGAATGCAGAGATCGAAATGAGTTTCGAGGGATCCGTGAAGAAACTGGACGATCTCTTCTTGCTAGAAGCCTCGACTTTTTCCTCAAGCTTCTTCAGTCGCAGTAGAACAGGCGCAGAATCTCTGTTGGACACGGCGTCAACTCCAAAGCTGAAGTCCACGTTCTATTTAACTTTAACGAGATGCAAACGATCGCGCGATCGCGCAACTTTTGTTTGAACCGCCACCGCGAAGGAAAAAGTAAGTAGCTCGCATGAGCACAGCGAGCGGGAGCAAGAGGTCTGATGTCGGCGTGACGTCCTTACACGACTATAGTCTGGGTTGACCGATCGACTTCATACGACAAGAACGGCCGATTGAACGTCTATTTGGTTACAGACATAACACTGGTGACAATCTCGCATTGTGACGCCGTTCACAGTTCTAACGGAAAAATTCCGAGAGCATTGGTATCAGATCGGCATCGAAAAAGACGTGGCAAGCTCCAATTCTGCACGACCAAGACCGCCGCTCATGAGCTTGATCGGTTCAAATAGTTCGGTTCGTTCTGGCGGTCGCGTTCATTTGACGAGCCTTGGATTCTGAGATCGCCCGCTGGGCGTTCAGGCACATTCGAATTACTTGCTTGCCGAATTTACGGTTTGGTGTGAAAGCCTTTTGGCTTCCTACCCGGCGGGTGTCCCTTCGGAGCGTACACTAGGCCTAGCCCGGGCAGCTTCCGATATCTCTCAAGCCATGCTGGCACCTTTGGACGGATTCGTTCGCGGAAATTGTGTAATTCATCTGTAAGTTTGCGGATATTTTCTGCAACAGTCTGCATATCAGGGATGGTTACGGCATCCATTTTCTGAGATGAATCATTTTGATTCATCCTCAGCTGAAAAACCTCATGCTTTTGAGTAGTGGCAACGCCCCAAGTGTCATGGATATACTTGTTTCGCTGAGCCGAGCTCTTGCCGATACGTCTTAGAATATCATCCAAAATGTTCTTCTCGCTGTCATTGTCGATTAGAGCTTTGCCTATTCCAGAAACCATTTCTCTGCGGCCGCGAGTACTGTCTATGGCGTAGAAAATGCTTCTAGCAACGGCAGGCGGTGACCCGCTCACAAGTTCAAATGTCAAATATGTGTGCCATTCGAGGTTGGCCCACTCCACGCTGATGTGTCCTAGTTGTTCAGCATACCTAGGCTCGCTTTCAAGCGTGGGAGTTATTGTTATTTCCTGCTGTTGCTGGGGCTCGCCTGATTGATCTGACATGGTCTCTCCAATGACAAAAGGCCGCTCCTTCGAGCGGCCTTTCGCTTGCTCGATGTATGTATTAGTCGCTCACGAACACCCCGTCGTGCTCCCGCACGTATCGCACTTCATGCACGTCCCATTCCGCACCAAGGTGAAGTTGCCGCACTCCGAGCACATCTCGCCTTCGTAGCCTTTGGCCTTGGCTTCCGCCCGGCGTTCGGCCTTGGACGGCGCGACCGCCACTGCCGCGCTGCCGGACTTGCTCCACTTTAGCGCGTCCAGCTTTTCCGTCGGAGACAGGTCGTGCTGGGTTTCCTGCTTCAGGGCGACCGCGCCTTCATGGGCGTCGGAGGCGCGCCCGCTCGGGCCGTGGGAGGCGATCGCGGTGACGTTGTGGGAGCCGCGTGCATCCGCATCGACGCCGCGCATGACCACCAGATTATCCGTGCGCGAGCGGGTCAGGCCCTTGGACAGATATTTGGTGGCCTGGTGGCCGTCGGACGGCTCCTTGCCTTCTTCCACGCCTTTGCCCATCGCGTCGAAGTTGGACTCAGAGGGATCGACATGGGCGAGATCGAAGCGCGACATGTAGCTGACCGCGAGTTCGCGGAACACATAGTCGAGGATCGAGGTCGCGTACTTGATCGAGTCGTTGCCCTGCACGGGGCCCGCCGGCTCGAAGCGGGTGAAGGTGAAGGCGTCGACATACTCCTCCAGCGGCACGCCGTATTGCAGGCCGAGCGAGACGGCGATGGCAAAGTTGTTGATGAAGGAGCGGAGCGCGGCGCCTTCCTTGTGCATGTCGATGAAGATCTCGCCGATGCGGCCGTCGTCATACTCGCCGGTGCGCAAGTACACCTTGTGGCCGCCGACTACCGCCTTCTGGGTGTAGCCCTTGCGGCGGTCAGGCATCTTCTCGCGCTCGCGCATCACGACGATGCGCTCGACCAGTTTCTCGACGATCTTTTCCGAGACCTGGGCGGCACGCGCCGCCATCGGCTTTTCGTAATACGCCTCGGTCGCATCGTCCTCGTCGTCATCATCGCTGATGAGCTGCGAGTTGAGCGGCTGGCTCAGCTTCGAGCCGTCGCGGTAGAGCGCGTTGGCCTTCAGCGCGAGCTTCCAGGAGAGGAGGTACGCCGCCTTGCAATCGTCGACGGTGGCGTCGTTCGGCATGTTGATGGTCTTGGAGATCGCGCCCGAGATGAACGGCTGCGACGCCGCCATCATGCGGATGTGGCTCTCGACCGACAGATAGCGCTTGCCGATCTTGCCGCAGGGGTTGGCACAGTCGAACACCGGATAGTGCTCGGCCTTCAGGTGCGGCGCACCTTCCACCGTCATCGCGCCGCAGATGTGCACGTTGGCGGCCTCGATCTCGCGCTTTGTAAACCCGAGCGCGGCGAGCAGGTCGAAGCCGGGGGCTGCGATCGCTTCCGGTGCGACGTTGAGCGTCTCGCGCAGGAAATCCTCGCCAAAGGTCCACTTGTTGAAGGCGAACTTGATGTCGAACGCGGTCGGCAGCGCCTTTTCCACCTTGGCCAGCGCTTCGTCGGTGAAGCCCTTGGCCTTCAAGGTCGAAACATTGATGCCGGGCGAATTGGAGAGCGAGCCGTGGCCGACGGCGTACGCCTCGATCTCCGCGATGTCAGCCTCGCTGTAGCCGAGCGTCCGCAGCGCCACGGGAACGGCCTGGTTGATGATCTTCCAGTAGCCGCCGCCGGCAAGCTTCTTGAATTTCACCAGCGCGAAGTCAGGCTCGATGCCTGTCGTGTCGCAATCCATCACGAGGCCGATGGTGCCGGTCGGCGCCACCACTGTTGTCTGCGCGTTGCGGTAGCCGTTGAGCTCGCCAAGCTCCAGCGCCTTGTCCCAGGCCGCCTTGGCGTGGGCAATGACGTCGGCTTGCGGGCAGGAGGCGTGATCGAGCGGCACGGGGTTGACCGCCAGCGCCTCATAGCCGCGGCTCTCGCCATGCGCCGCGCGGCGATGGTTGCGGATCACGCGCAGCATGTGCTGGGTGTTCTTCTTGTAGCCGGGGAAGGGGCCGAGCTCCTTTGCCATCTCGGCCGAGGTCGCATAGGCGACGCCGGTCATGACAGCGGTCAGCGCGCCGCACAGCGAGCGGCCTTCCTTGCTGTCGTAGGGCAGGCCCATGGTCATCAGCAGGCCGCCGATGTTGGCAAAGCCGAGGCCCAGCGTGCGGAACTCGTAGGAGAGTTCGGCGATCGCCTTCGACGGGAACTGCGCCATCATCACGGAGATTTCGAGCACGATGGTCCAGAGCCGGCAGAGGTGCTCGTAAGATTCGACGTCGAACCGCTTTGTTGATGTCGAGTAGAAGGTGATGAGGTTGGCGGAGGCGAGGTTACACGCCGTGTCGTCCAGGAACATGTATTCCGAGCACGGGTTGGACGCGCGGATCTCGCCTGATGCCTTGCAGGTGTGCCAGTCGTTCATGGTGGTGTTGAAGTGCAGGCCGGGATCGGCCGAGGCCCAGGCAGCGTGGCCGATCTTCTCCCAGAGCTCGCGGGCCTTCAGCGTCTTCGTGATCTTCTTGTTGGTGCGGCCGATCAGGTTCCAGTCGCCGTCGGTTTCGACGGCGCGGAGAAAGTCGTCCTTCAGCGAGACCGAGTTGTTGGAGTTCTGGCCTGATACCGTGAGGTAGGCTTCCGAATCCCAGTCGGTGTCGTAGGTCGGGAAGTCGATGTCCTTGTAGCCTTGTTTGGCGAACTGGATGACGCGCTTGATGACGTTGTCGGACACCAGCGCACGGCGCGCGAGCTTGATCTCACGACGCAGGGCAGGATTCTTTTCGGGGTCGAAGCAGTCGTCGCCCGAGCCTTCACAGTTGACGCAGGCCTTCAGCACGGCCTTGAGGTGCTTCTGGTTGATCTTGGAGCCGGTCACGAGAGCGGCGACCTTCTGCTCCTCCTTCACCTTCCAGTCGATATAGGTCTCGATATCAGGGTGGTCGGCGTCGACCACGACCATCTTGGCCGCGCGGCGCGTGGTGCCGCCGCTCTTGATCGCGCCCGCGGCACGGTCGCCGATCTTGAGGAAGCTCATCAGGCCGGACGAGCGGCCGCCGCCGGACAGGCGCTCGCCTTCACCGCGCAGGCGGGAGAAGTTGGAGCCGGTGCCGGAGCCGTATTTGAACAGGCGCGCCTCGCGCACCCAGAGGTCCATGATGCCGCCCTCGTTGACGAGGTCGTCCTCGATGCCCTGGATGAAGCAGGCGTGCGGCTGCGGATGCTCGTAGGCGGACTTGGATTTGGTGAGTTTGCCGGTCTTCCAGTCCACATAATAGTGGCCCTGGCCGGGGCCATCGACGCCGTAGGCCCAATGCAAGCCGGTGTTGAACCACTGCGGCGAATTCGGAGCGACCATCTGCTTGGCCAGCATGAAGCGCAGCTCGTCGAAGAACGCCTGCGCGTCTTCTTCCGAGGAGAAGTAGCCGCCCTTCCAGCCCCAATAGGTCCAGCAGCCGGCGAGGCGGTCAAACACCTGCTTGGCGCTGAGCTCGCTGACGAAACGCTCGGATTCAGGGAGGAGGGCCAGCGCCTCGGTGTCGGGCACCGAGCGCCACAGCCAGGACGGCACGGTCTCTTCCTCGACCTTCTTCAGGCGCGCGGCGACGCCCGCTTTCCGGAAATACTTCTGCGCCAGGACGTCGGAGGCGACCTGCGACCAGAACTGGGGCACTTCGACATTTTCCAGCCGGAACACGATGGAACCGTCGGGGTTGCGGATCTCGGATGTCGTCAGCCTGAAATCAATCCCTGCATAGGGTGACTGGCCGGAAGTGGTGTTGCGCCGTTCGATTCGCATAGGTCGTGCCCCGTCTTCTTGCCCGGTCCGCTTTTTCGCGGTTGCCGGATGTTATCAATGAGCGAACTTTCGGCACCAAGGTTGAAGACAACCTTGGTTCCTGAGATCCGCTAGCTCTACCGGTGGACCCGGCCCTGTTTTCTGTCTTCGCCACCCCAAGGGTTCGTCCCGCCCGCCGGCGAGGCCAACCCCTTCCACTCAACGCGCTACTCGTCACCGTGAGCCATTCGGCTCGTTCTTTCGGTGCGCCGCTCGCCCCCGTTTCAAGGCAGACAAGCCCTCGATCCGTGCCTCGACCGGCCGACGGAGTGCTCGTTCAAGGAACCCATTTGGGAGCGATCGGCGGGACCCAAAAACTCACTCGCGCCGTCCAGGAGAAGGCTAGGCCAAACCCGTCGCGCCCGTCAAGGACTAGTACGAGTTCCTGAATCAAATACTAAATATGGTGGAAAGTGAGGGATAACAGGGGGTGATGCCGCCCCTGTGATTGATACAAGTATCAGTGAGTCCTCAGGGATTCCCAAGGGAAAAAAATTATCCCCACCCTGTGGAGCAAGGCTTCGCCCGCTGTTCACAGGGCAGCTATTCTTTCAGCCGTCGGGATTGCACTGCCGAGACTCACGTGAGGCTACGGGGAGGGGAGGTCTGGCATGTCCGCGCACCCGTGGTCGCGGGCGCCGATAAGCGGCAAGGTGAGGGCCGATTCCACCCCTTGCCGGGCTCCATGACAGAATCAAAACCCACCAGCGCGGGTGCGCGGATCGCGCCCGCCGGCCTGATGTTCCTCGCCATCACCTCGGTGGGCTGGGGTTTTAACTGGCCCGTCACGAAGTACCTTTTGAGCGAACTGCCGCCGCTGACGCTGCGCGGCACGACCGGCGTGATCGGCGCAGCACTCCTGGCCGTGCTGGCGCTGGCGCGCGCCCAGAGCCTGAAGGTCGAGCGGCATCTGTGGCCGCGGCTGATGCTGGCGGCGCTGCTCAACGTCACGGGCTGGATGGTGCTGATGGGGCTGGCGTTGCTGTGGCTGCCGGCGAGCGAGGCGGCGCTGATCGCCTACACCATGCCGGTCTGGGCTTCGCTTCTGGCCTGGCCTGTGCTCGGCGAGCGGCCGACCATCCTGCGCACCGTCGCGCTGGTGATGGCGTTTGCGGGGCTCGCTGCCATCATGGGCGGCAACGGCATATCAGCCACGACCGAAAAACTGCCGGGCATGGTGATGGCGCTTTGCGGCGCGATGGGCTTTGCGCTCGGCACGGTGCTGGCGAAGAAACTGCCGGTGCCGCTGCCGCCGATTCCGGCCGCGGCCTGGCAGATCGGGCTGGGATGTTTTCCGATCGTCATCATCGGTCTCGCCATCGAGACAACGCATATCGAGAAGGTGACGCAGCTCGGCTGGTGGCTTCTGGTCTATTCGACCGTGATCCAGTTCTGCATCGCCTATGTGAGCTGGTTCGCCGCGCTCGCCCGCCTGCCGGCCTCGGTGGCGGCGATCGGCACCATGGCGGTGCCCGTCATCGGCGTGGTGGCATCGGCGATCGCGCTGGGCGAGCCGCTCGGCGTCACGCAGATTGTCGCGCTGGTGTTTACGCTGGTCGGCGTGGTGTTGGCGACGCGGTCGTAGGAATACTTCCCTTTTAATTCCATCTTGGTGGGCCGCTATGTGATTGTAACGCCTATCAATTCGTTGTATGCCACGGGCGAAATTTTCGGCCCGCTAAATAGTTGGGGCAAATTCTCACATCATTTGTGAAAGAGAGAGTATGGCGCGCAACATTCTGATCCTTGGGGCCTCGTATGGCTCCTTGCTGGCGACAAAGCTTTTGATGGCGGGTCACAACGGGACCCTGGTTTGCCGGAGGAAGACGGCGGACCTCATCAATCGCGACGGCACCGAAGTTCGCATCAAGCTGCGCGACGAGGCGGTGCACCGCGCGATCTTCTCGCGCGATCTGCCGGGTAAGCTGGACGCCACCACGCCCGCCGAGGTCGACCTTTCCCACTACGACCTAGTTGGGCTTGCGATGCAGGAGCCGCAATACACCAACCACACGATCCGCGTTCTGATGATCAAGATAGCCGCGGCAAATCTGCCTTGTCTTTCGATTATGAACATGCCGCCGTTGCCCTATCTCAAGCGGATCCCGGCACTGGCGGACATGGACCTCGAGGAGGCTTATACCAACGCCCAGGTATGGGAGCGCTTCAAGCCGGGACTGGTGTCGCTCTGTTCTCCCGATCCGCAGGCCTTCCGTCCGCCGGAAGAGGCGGCGAACGTCCTTCATGTCGGCCTGCCGACAAACTTCAAGGCCGCCGCCTTTGAAGACGAGCAGCATAACAAGTTGCTGCGGGAGCTCGAGACTGGCATCGACGCGGTGACGCTGGATGGCAAGGACGTTCCGGTAAAGCTCAAGGTGTTCGACTCGCTGTTCGTACCCTTGGCCAAATGGTCGATGCTGCTGACCGGGAATTACCGCTGCATCACGCCGCACGAGCCGCAGTCGATCCGCGACGCCGTGCATGGTGATCTAAAACTCTCGCAGTCGATCTATGACCATGTCGACGGCATCGCCCGCCGTCTGGGCGCCGACCCGGCGGATCAGGTGCCCTTCGAGAAATATGCCAAGGCGGCGGAAAGCCTTCTCAAGCCCTCATCGGCGGCCCGTGCGGTTGCCGCCGGAGCGCCCTTCATCGAGCGGGTCGACCTCCTGGTGAAGTTGATTGCACATCAGCTTGGCGCGCCCAGTGCCGAGATCGACCGCACGGTGCAGATCGTCGATCAGAAGCTGAACGAGAAGATCGTGGCGGGCGGCTCCGGCGCGCAGTGACGCGCGCGCAATCGCAGTTCGGCGCCACTGCGGCGCCGGGTGGTTGTGGCATCCGCTAAGTCTCGTGCTGTGCTTCGATGTTGCGCAAGCCCTCGCAGATCCACGTCACCTTGATGACCGCCATGAGTTTCCCTCATCGTTCGACCCGGGTTTGGCCGAGGAGAATTCGGCCTGCTGGCTCGACGATGACTGCATTGCAGTGGCTACCACAGCCGAGCCCCAGGATAGCGTCGAGGATGACGACGGACCGCTTCTCCGTCCGAGTGGGTTGGCTGTCTACGACGTGATCAAACGAACCTGCCTTCACGGCCGCCACCGACCCAATCGACGAGTTCATCACCGCGCCAACAGAGCGAGCGGATGCCAGTTGCGTTGAAGCTGGATTGCGTAAAGAGAGCCATGGGGCATCGTAGCTGGCAATTGAGCCCGTACAACAGACATGGTCACGAGTCTGCGAACACACTGCCGTAGCAATCCTTAAAAGTCCAATTCAGATCATTCGCGTCGTCGCTTGATGAGGGCAGAGGTAACATCTCCCCCACAACGCCTACCCCGACAGCGCGCGACGGACCATGTTGGCCAGCACAAAAGTGGTCAGTCTGGCCCACGTTCCACGGCGTGCCGCAACCACACCATGCCGCCTTCGAGCGTTTCGCAGTGCGTGAGGCGCAGCGATTGCCCGGCTCCGGGGCGGTCCCCCTCGGGCCCGTCATAATCCACGATGCTTTGCGTACCGGCCACGCCATCGACGGCGGGATGGATCAAGGTGCTGAACTCATCAATAAGCTTGTGCTTCAGAAAGGCGCCGTTGATCTTGCCGCCGCCTTCGAGAAGAAGCGTTTTGACACCAAACAGCGAGGCGATCTCTTCCATCGCGCGGGGCAGATCATCGCCCGTGGGTCCGGCGAAGACATAAGACACGCCGTCCTCACGCAATTCCGCGAGGTACGCATCGGATACTTCCTCGCCCAGAACGGCGACGACATGGTCGCCGCCGATATGGTCCTTGCCGTAATGAACGCGGCCCGATGGATCGATGCCGACTGCAAGCTTGCGCCCATTACGCCCGGCAATATGGGCATCGCGCGCGACCGTGGGTGCATCTTTGATCGGCCGTTCCGCTCCCTTCGCCATCTCGCTCATGGTCCTGCGGCCGACGATCCATCCATCGGCGCCGAACTGATTATGGACGCGTTCATAATGTCCACGCAGCACATCTCGAGGGATGCCGTTCGCAGGTGAAGTGAAGCGACTCGGATGCAGGCGACCGTCGATCGACGTGCCCATATGGCAGATGATGTAGGCGCGCATGGGTCTTTTCCTCACCTGCTGACGGTTTCTCAACTCGACCAGCGCGATGAATGCTGGCGACGACTGACGGGGCTCGGGTAGTAGAGACGATAGCGATCAGCGCCAACGCGGCTCTCGGGTGCGGATCATGCCTCTACGGAAACCTGTTTCACCAGCTCGGGAATAAGCCGTTTGAGTTGCCCGTGACTGAGGAGCGGCGAAGCGGCGATCGCGGCGAGCCGCTGTTCGACGTGGGGCCATTGATTGGTCTCGCGCGGGTCGGTGTCGTCCTTGGCGAGATTGCAGGGATAGCAGGACAGCACGCGGTTGGCCCTGCTATTCTTGCCTCCCTTTGCGAGCGGGATGAAATGGTCGATGCTGGCCTTGATCTTGCCGCCCGTTTTTATCCGGGGGAGTGCAACGTCGCAGTAGGCGCATCTTCCGCCCCAATCGAAATAGCAGCGCTTGTAGATCACGTCGGCCATTAGCCTTGGCTCCCACCGAATCCCTTCATCGAACCTCTTGCTCCTCCATACACCAGGTTGGCATTGAAGACGCCGCCGCAACTGAGGAGAAGCTAGCGCCTTCCACCAGTTCACCCCGTCAGCGCGCGGCGGACCATGTTGGCCAATTGGGATTTTCGATAGGGCTTGGTCAGCAGCAGCACGCCGCGGTCGAGGCGGCCCTGATGCACGATCGCGTTGTCGGTATAGCCTGACGTGTAGAGCACCTTGATGTCCGGCCGGAGCTTCAACACCTTCTCCGCCAGTTCGCGGCCGGACATGCTGCCGGGCATGATGACGTCGGTGAACAGGAGATCGAACGCCTGGCCGCCTTCGATCAGGTTCAGTGCCGCCGGTCCATTGGCGGCGCCCATCGTGCGGTAGCCGAGGCTCTGCAATTGCGCGGTGACGAAATTGCGCACCAGCGCGTCGTCTTCCACCACCATGATGGTTTCGTTGCCATGCGGCAGCGGCGCCACCGCGGCTGGCGCTGCCTCGACCTGGCCGCGGGCCGGCGGCAGATAGAGCTTGATCGTGGTGCCGTGGCCGATCTCGCTGTAGATCCGGATGTGCCCGCCCGATTGCTTGACGAAGCCGTAGACCATGCTGAGGCCAAGGCCCGAGCCCTTGCCGACCTCCTTGGTGGTGAAGAACGGCTCGAACACCTTGTCCAGCACTTCCTGCGACATGCCGGTGCCGGTGTCGCTGACCGCGAGCATCACATAGGGGCCGGGCTTCGCGTCTGGATTGGCCTGCGCATAGGCTTCGTCAAGCACGACGTTGCGGGTTTCCAGCAGCAGCTTGCCGCCGTTCGGCATCGCGTCGCGGGCGTTGATCGCCATGTTGAGCAGGGAGTTGGCGAGCTGCGAGGCGTCGATATGGGCCGTCGCCGTTTCCTGCTCGAGGATCGAGTTGACCTCGACCTGCTCGCCGAGCGTCGGCCGAAGCAGTTTTGCGATGTCCAGCACCGTGGCGTTGATGTCGACATTGCGCGGCTGCAGCGGCTGGCGACGGGCGAAGGCGAGCAGGTGCTGGATCAGCTCGCTGCAGCGTTCCGCCGCCTGGTCGATCAATTCCGCCGTCTTCTGCAACTTCGGCTCATGCGCGAGGCCCGCGACCAGCGTTTCGGTGGTGCCGGTGATCACCGTCAGCATGTTGTTGAAGTCGTGCGCGACGCCGCCGGTGAGCTTGCCGATGGCGTCGAGCTTTTGCGATTGCAAGAGCTTGTGCTCGGTTTCGCGCGAGGCGGTGGCGTCGTGATAGACCAGCGCGGCGCCGCTGATGGCGCCCGCGCCATCGCGCAGCGGCCGGCCGCTGATCATGAGATGAACGGGCGGGTTGCCGCTGACGGGGCGCACCACGATTTCGGTGGCGTCGAACGCTTCGCCGCGCAGCGCGCGCGAGGCGGGCATGTCGTGGACCAGCAGCGGCGTGACGCCATCGGCATGAAACACCGTGCTGAGCGAGCGCAGCAGTTCCACCGTCATTCCGGGCCGGTAGCGCAGCATCTTCTCGGCGGCCGGATTGGAGAGCAAAATCTCTCCCTTGGGGTCGATGACGAGCACTGCTTCTGCCATGCTGTGAAAGGTGCTGCGCAGAACGGCGGCCGAAAGCCTGAGTTCGTCATGCGCGGCAACCAGATGCTCGGTGCGCTCGGCGACCGCTGCTTCCAGCGCCTCGTTGGTGGCCTGGGTGGCGCTCAGCGAATCCTGAAGTTCGCGGCGCGAGCGGCGGGTCGATAGCGTCAGCGCGGTAGCGAGGATCAGGATCAGCGCGACGCCGGCGAGATCGATCGCCAGCAGGAACCTGCCGTTGGTGTTGGACTCGGCGCGTCTCGCGAAGAGCTGCCTGCGCTCCTCCGCCACCGCCTTTTCAAGATTCCCGGCGATCGCGGCCGTCGCCGCACGGTCCTCCTGGCCGACGAGCGCCGCGACCGCGGCAACGTCTCCGGCGGTGCGGCGCGTGATCAACTCGCCATTGATGGCAATCTGGCGCTCCACCAGCGCGCGGGTCTCGTCGATCAGCCGCTTTTCGGTGGGATTGTCCTTGACGGCCTCGATCAGGGCCGCCAGCGCCGGCAGGATCGTGGCGCTGACCTCACGGTATTCCCGGGCAAATTCCTGATCGCCGCTGATTGCGAAGGCACGCGCCGCGCTTTCCGCCCGGCGCAGCAGCGGGCGCATGTCCGAGATTTTGCTGAGTATTCCAAGCGCACGGTCGACGGAAGCGTTATCCGACCGCGACTTGAGGTCCAAACCGATCGAGGCAGCGCCGATAACGAGGAGGATAGCGAGGCCAATTCCGAGGATGATACGCTGCGAGGGCATTGCCAGTTGCTTACTTCGCTATTTCGAGTGGCGCGCGGAAGCTTTCGGTGTGGTGATGCATTGATTGACCGAGGTCAACAGCGCGTCCGGCGTGAAGGGCTTGCGCAGGCAGCATGCCGCGCCGAGCTCGATGGTCATCCGCAGGAAATCCGGTGCGCGTTCGGCGTTGGCGAAGGCATAGCCCGACATCGCGATAACAGGCAGGTCCGGTCTGCACTCTTGAAACATCCGGATCGATTCGAATCCACGCATATGCGGCATGAACACGTCGATCAGCATGACGTCGAAATCGCAGGATTCGAGTGCGCGCATTCCCGCCTCACCACCGTCGGCAACGGTGACCTCGAAACCCTTGCGCGTCAGACAAACCTCGATGGCAACGCAGACCATCGGGTCGTCATCGACCACGAGAACGCGCGGCACGATGATTCCTTCTTCCTCGGGAGGCGACTAAGCGACTCGCACATCCCACGTGACGATTAAGTCGAAACGCCGACAGGTCGTCTGTATGATAGACTGCACATAAAAGTTGTTGAGGGCAATTACGTTTCGCTGTGTCAGAACGAGAACAAATGTACTTCCGGTTCCGGATCTAATCCCGCCATGTCCCCGGTCAATCGCGCGGGGCGGCTGTCGCCGCTCGGGCTCGTCCTGCTCGCCGTCACGTCGGTCGGGTGGGGCCTCAATTTCCCGATCATGAAACATTTGCTGACGGAATGGCCGCCTTTGTCCTCGCGAGGCCTGTGCGGCATCGCCGGCGCCGCGGCGTTGGCTCTGTTTGCGCTCGCGCGGCGGCAGAAATTGAGCGTGCCGCGGCCGATGTGGCTGCGGTTGCTGCTGGTCTCGATGCTGACGATCGGAGGCTGGGTCGCGTTCATGGGGCTGGCGCTGTTGTGGCTCAACGCCAGCGAGGCCGCGGTGCTCGGCACATCGATCCCGGTCTGGGTGGCGCTTCTGGCATGGCCGATCCTGGGTGAGCGGCTGTCGCAGCTGCGCGCGGTCGCGCTGACGGTAGCGCTCGCCGGCATAGCCGTGCTGATCGGTGGCAACGGCTTTGAAGCCAGCGTCGAGAAGCTGCCGGGCATCGCGTGCGCGCTGGCCGGCGCGGTATGCGTCGGCCTCGGCACCGTGCTGACCAAGCATTTTCCGTTGGCGATGCCGCCGCTGTCGCTGGCCGCCTGGCAGGTCGGGCTCGGCTGCCTGCCGATCGCGATCGTTGGGCTTGCGGTCGAGCAGCCGCAACTGGCTGCGCTGTCATACGTCGGCTGGGTGTCGCTGCTCTATATGACGCTGATCGCGTTCTGCCTTTGCTACGTGTGCTGGTTTGCCGCACTGGAACGGCTGCCGGCGGCGACCGCCTCGATTGGAACCTTGCTCGTTCCCGTCATCGGGGTGCTTGCGGCGGCAGCGATGCTGCATGAGCCGCTCGGGCTTCGCGAGGTCGCGGCGCTGGTGTTCACGCTCGGTGGCGTCGCGGTGGCGCTGCGCTCGTAATCTTGCAATGAAAAGGGCGGCGCACCGGAATGCGCCGCCCTTCGAACTTACGATATCCTGTTATTGCGCGGGGCAGGGGTGCCGTTGCCCGTCATAGCCGAGATAGGTTCCTGACGCCGGATCGTAGGATTTGTACCGCTGCGTGCAGTACGCCACGGCATCGTCGCCGGCCGGGGGCGCCGCGGCGACCACGCTGTCGTCGTAATAATAGGGGTCGTTGTAATAGTAGGAGTTGTCGTAATAGCCATAGGCAGATCCGATGCCAGCACCGATCGCGAAGCCCGGCCAGAAGCCGCCGTGACGATGACGGTGATGATGATGATGACGGCCGCCGTGCCAGCCGCCACCCGCGACGGTACCTCCGCCGACGCCGGGCCGAACAACGGCAGGTCCGCGGCCGTCCGTGCCGGCAACGACGCCAGGCCTGATGCCGCGATCACCGCCGGGTGCAACGGCCATGCCGCCACCTCTGAAGCCGCCACCGCCGCCGGGTGCAACGGCCATGCCGCCACCTCTGAAGCCGCCACCGCCGCCGGGCGCAACGGCCATGCCGCCACCTCTAAAGCCGCCACCACCGCCGGGTGCAACGGAACCACCGCCACCGCCCCTCATGCCACCGCCACGGC
>NZ_JADPJL010000064.1 GCF_023073415.1 Bradyrhizobium sp. 190
CTCGAGGCTGCGGGCTGTCCTGGAGCTTGCACATCATCGCCTGCATCACAGGCTTCACGAACTCGGCGCCAGCCACGAGCATGTGCCGATCCATTCGGTCCACGTTGAACGCGAGCATTGATGAAACGAAAACTTAGGATAAAAAGGAATCTGCTGTCGGTTTCCCGCTGCCTCGCTGTTGGCAGCGGGGCGTGGGCGCACCGGACCATGGCACGTCCGGCTATATCCACTGGCATGCCAGCGACGATCGATTTAGGCTGCGAAGAACATTCGATGCTCGGACGGATAGTAAGATCCTAGGTGGCCCGCCGTGAGATTAACCATCGATCGCGCCCTCGTATTTGCCTGAGCTGGTTCAGATTCTCTGAAAAAATTCCCCATGGGGCACCTGTTTCCCCACTGATGGCAGCGAAAGCTCGCGGGGAGCGGATCGCCGTGCCCATACGAAGCCCTGCCGACATCGGCGCCACCATTCGCGACAGACGCAAACGTCTCAAGCTCGACCAGTCGGCGCTGGCCAAGTGCATTGGCGTCTGCCGTCAATGGGTGATCGAGATCGAGCAAGGCCACCCCCGCGCTGAATTGTCGCTCGTGCTCCGCGCACTTAATGCTCTCGGCATTCCCATAGACGCCAGTGCCGGGCTGACGACGAGCCGCGGCTCGGCACCAGCCCGCGTCGATATCAATGCCAATGTCGCCAAAGCCAAAAAGGGCAAAGCATGACGGACGTGCTCCTGGATGGCAGGACGACGCCCGGTCGGAAAATGCTTTGCTGCGAGACGATCGTTGCAAACTACCAGCGGAATCGGCACCGGGCTATCCAGCGATCATCATTGTTGCGACCTCTATTTCAAAAGCGGAGCAAATCGAATGCGAGTTAACAGTGCTTCTATTAGCTCGTAAGAAGCAAGTTAAAGCGATAGTCTGAGAACAGCGCGACCTCGAATGCTCGGATAGTTGACAAGATCTCAGAGCAGAGCGAAGCACACTAACGGGCCCACGCGATGAAATTTGTACTCGTGAATCATAGGACCCCGCGCGACGACAGAATCTGCACCGAATGTTCTCGGTCCCTAGGTCCGGGTTACGTGCGAGATCTGCCAACGCGGAGAGGATATTGCGGCTACGATTGCTATCGACGCTGCCACTTAGGGGACATCGCGTTGCCGTATCTTACAACGCGTGCCGATTCTAGGCACGTCACGAAAGACCTTGTTCCTTTTGGAGTCACGGCCTTGCTAACTGCGGCTTCGTGCTGGTTTCAGGTCGGAGAAGCCTCGATGTCATGGATCAACACAGCGCCGCGTGCCGGCGAGCCATCTACGGATAAGGAATCTCCCTCAGATTGAACTGGACGGAGTCGTGGAGACCGCGCGTCACTTCTCGGCGAGCCGCAGAACTGTGTAAGCAGGCCGGTCCAGCAAGAGCTGTGTGCCGCATTCCTCAGTTGGATCGAGATTAGTTTGGGGAATGCTTCAGCAGGGGCAAGCACGCACATCAATTGCAGTTTGGTGTTGGTTCCTCTCAATTTGGTATTGGCCTCGCCGGAGGCCGTTCACTTAGGGATGCCTTTGCCGCGCAGGTCATCTATTGCCGCGACCGGCTCGGCATCGATCCCGTCAAGCTTAAGGTTAATGACGGCGCGATCTCCGTCGGTCATCCCTAAGGTATGTCGGCGCGCACCTTTCGGCCCCTCCGTGCATTACGCGCTCTGACCTACGCCATCATAGGGGATATTCTGCATGTCAGTTCCGCCGCTCTGCAACGTCTAGGTGAATGCTGGTCGACACTTCGCCTACAAGTACGCAAACGCAGGAAGAAGTTGGTAACGGCGAAAAACTATTCTTCCGCAATCAACCGACATTCTTGAGAGCTTGGCTGAGCGAGTTCGGCAGTCCGCCGCTTGCAGCGATTTTTCTGCTGCGGTGAATTGGTCAGCGCACGGCTGTGGCGTAATCGAACCAGGTTAAATACCCAGCGGTTGCGCAAGGGTTCGTCGAGCGCCGTTGGAACGATCTTGGCCCGAACCATCGTTTAAGAACCCGTCAACGTAGTTCAGATTGTTAGTACGATACGTACGAAAGCGGAGCGCCAACAAAAACCCGAGTTGATTGGAGCTGTCGGAAGGTCTATGTAATCTTGCGGCCGAGATAGTCGTCCGTTGAGAAGCCGATCTGACCGCATTGGAGTTTACGCATGCGGCGCTTGGTACTCAACGACGCCTTTCTATCAAGGAATTGCGAAGGCGCCGCGCATGTCGAAGAACCATTAGAATATCTTTTCTGACCAGGCTGACGAAGGGATGGGGAGCCGTGCAAAATCGGACTTATTCGGTAGCAACTGCTGGCACGAACCAAAGCCGTGGGCCCGAACTAGTCCAGCTTCGATTAATATGTCTCTAACAGCCGTGCCGATCACATCGCGCTGCTCGGCAACGATGGGGACGCCCCTCCAATGCTCCTTAAGAAGAGGTCCACAATGGTAAATCGCACGCAATTTTACATCGACGGCGCCTGGGTCGATCCCGCCGTCAAGAAGTCCACGCCCGTCGTCAATCCGGCGACCGAAGAAGCGATGTACGAAGTTGCGCTCGGCTCGAAGGCCGACCTCGACAAGGCCGTTGCCGCCGCCAAGCGCGCCTTCCTGACCTATTCGCAGACCAGCCGCGAGGAGCGCATCGCGCTGCTGGAAAAGATCATCGAGGTCTACAAGGGCCGCATGAAGGACATCGGCGCGGCCGTCTCCGACGAGATGGGTGCCCCGCTGCCGATGGCCGAACGGCTGCAGGCCGGCGCCGGCCTTGGCCATATCGCCTCCACGCTGGAAGTGCTGAAGAACTATCATTTCGAGGAAAACGTCGGCACTGCCGTCGTCGTGCGTGAGCCGGTTGGCGTCATCGGCATGATCACGCCGTGGAACTGGCCGCTCAACCAGATCGCCTGCAAGGTCGCGCCCGCGCTCGCTGCCGGCTGCACCATGATCCTCAAGCCGTCGGAATTCACGCCGACCTCGGCGTTGATCTTCGCGGAAATCCTGCATGAAGCGGGCGTGCCGAAGGGCGTGTTCAACCTCGTCAACGGCCTCGGCCCCGAAGTCGGCGCCGCCATGAGCGAGCATCCCGACATCGACATGATCTCGTTCACCGGCTCGACGCGCGCCGGTGTCGACGTCGCCAAGCGCGCCGCGCCGACCGTGAAGCGCGTCAGCCAGGAACTGGGCGGCAAGTCGCCGAACGTCATCCTCGAAGGCGCCGACCTCACCAAGGCCGTCACCGGCGGCGTGATGCATATGTTCAACAATTCCGGCCAGTCGTGCAACGCACCGTCGCGCATGATCGTGCCGCTGTCGAAGATGAAGGAAGTCGCCGCGATCGCCAAGGGCGTCGCCGACAAGACCAAGGCGGGCGATCCCCGTGCCGAAGGCACCACCATCGGCCCGGTCGTGTCGCGCATCCAGTGGGACAAGATCCAGGCGCTGATCAAGAAGGGCATCGACGAAGGCGCGACGCTCGTTGCCGGCGGTCCTGGCCTCCCCGAGGGCGTCAACAAGGGCTTCTACGTTCGCCCGACCATCTTCGCCGACGTGACCAACGACATGACGATCGCCCGCGAGGAAATCTTCGGACCGGTGCTGACCATCATCGGCGCCAAGGATGAAGCCGATGCGGTCAGAATCGCCAACGACACGCCCTATGGTCTCGCCGGTTACGTCTCCGGCGATACGGTGGAAAGCGCGCGCCGCGTGGCCCGCCAGATCCGCGCCGGCAACGTCAACCTGCAGGGCGTGCCGAACGACCGCACCGCGCCGTTCGGCGGCTACAAGCAGTCCGGCAACGGCCGCGAGTGGGGCAAGTACGGCCTCGAGGAATATCTCGAGGTGAAGGCCGTCGCCGGCTAAAACGCGGCGTAGGCTCTACTTTGCAGTGCGCTGCCGTCTTGGTGAAAGCCAAGATCCATAGCCATAGGCCGCCGTTCCTCCGAAAAGCATCGGCCCCGCCGCCGTCGTTCGCTGCGGCGAGCGACGGCAGCTCCCAGGGGGGCTCAGTCAGGACCCCATGATTAATTGTGCTGAACTTGACGCACAGAACTCAACCTTTCTTTTCAAAGCTCCGCTGATCTCGCCATGAAGCATATCACCTGCATTGAAGACTTGCGTGCGCTGCACAAGCGTCGCGTGCCGAAGGCGTTCTTCGACTATTGCGACCGCGGCTCCTATGCCGAGGAAACGCTGCGCGCCAACCGCGACGATCTTCAACACATCAAGTTTCGTCAGCGCATTCTCGTTGACGTCTCCAAGCGCGACACTTCGACTATGATTCTGGGCGAGCCGTCCACCTTGCCGCTCATCCTCGCGCCGGTCGGGCTCCTGGGCATGCAGCATGGCGATGGCGAGATCTACGCCTGCCGCGCGGCGCAGGCCACAGGCATCCCCTTCACGCAGAGCACATTTTCGATCTGCTCGATCGAGGACATCGCCACCAATGTCGAGAAGCCGTTCTGGTTCCAGCTCTACGTGATGAAGGACCGTGGCTTCATCAAGGATCTGATTCAGCGCGCAATCGCCAGCAACTGCAGCGCACTGGTGTTGACCGTCGATTTGCAGGTGCCCGCACAGCGCCATGCTGATATCAGGAACGGCATGTCGGTGCCCCCCGAGTGGTCGCTATCGAAGTTCATCGATTTTGCTACCAAGCCGACCTGGGTCTCCGGCGTGCTGCGCGGCAAGCGCCGCACCTTCGGCAACATCGCCGGTCACGCGAAGAGCACCGAGGATCTCAATCGGCTGGCGGAATGGACGGCCTCGCAATTCGACACCACGTTGAACTGGCAGGACGTCGACTGGATCCGCAGCATCTGGCCCGGCAAGCTCGTAATCAAGGGGATCCTCGACGTCGAGGACGCCGAGGAGGCCGCGAAGACCGGTGCACACGCGATCGTCGTTTCCAACCATGGCGGCCGACAGCTCGACGGCGCGCCGTCCTCGATCGAGATGCTACCTGAGATCGTGGATGCTGTCGGCGACAAGATAGAGATCATGTTCGACGGCGGCATCCGCTCCGGCCAGGACATGATGCGCGCGCTCGCGCTGGGTGCCAAATCCTGCATGATCGGACGCGCTTATGCGCACGGCCTCGGCGCCGGTGGTCAGGCGGGCGTCGCCAAGTCGATCGACATCATCCGGAGGGAACTGTTGACGACTATGAGCCTGTGCGGCGTCAACACTGTCGACGAGATCGACGATCGCGTCCTTTGCGGTATGAAGTCTGATGGCCGATCTCAACCGGCCCGATGACTAGCTGCGGCTACCCGAGGACGTCTCCCGGATAATATGTTTCGCATTTGTCGGGCCGGCGCGACGAGGCCAACGCCGCTCGCGAACTGGCCGCCGCCGATCGACTGAGACGACCGTCAGTGCGGCCGCATCGCCTGCAAGGTCTTGATATAGGCCGACACGGTGCTGACGGCGAGCCGTGCGCTTGCCCAGAGCTCGCCAGTCCTGCTCAGCTAGGAGGATCAAGCTGTCGCGCGCGCGCTAGACTTCGGCGAACAGCAGAAGGTCCGGATAATCAAAAGCGACGGGAGAACCTTGTTCAGTCGAATGAGAGGGGCGCGGATGCTCCCAGCGTACGCTACGGCATTCAGATGGCCAACGCCGGAATGGTCAATTCCAATTTGGTCTTGACCCCTCCGAAATTGGTATTGGCGTTGCCAAAGCCCACAGTGCAGAAATCAATCAACCAGAATTGATGAATGGGAGGCGGTATGCGTGCAACGGCAAAATTCTCGTTGCTGGACTTGCTCCTTGCATTCATAGGCTATTCGTTTCCAATAACGGCACAAACGGAGGATCCTCTCCTCAATTCCAGCCGCAAGGTCGGCAAAGGCAAGATGGCGATTACGTTAGCGGGTCAATTCGGTATCCTCGATCGGCATCGGAGGGAGGCGAGATGGTCGTGCACGAACAGTCGCCGGCGGACGCCGTTTGGAATCTCGTTCCGCGAGGAGGACATGTGATTCCGAGAGGTCTTCAACCAGCAGCCCCAGCGTTCCTCAGATGCGGCGCCAGGCGGAAGCTGTGGGAAAAGCATGGGGCTCGCAACGAGGATACGGTAGCCCAGCTGATCAACTCACGAAGGCCAGTGACCTCGTGCCAATTTGAGTAAAGGGTAACTGCAGTGAAGGCGGTTTTGGAGTATTGGCCTGCGTTTGCTCAGGGCTTGTGGGTGACCGTATGGATAGCGGCTTGCATCATACTTGGTGCAGCACTCGGCGCCATTATCCTTGGCGCGCTGAGGCTCTCTGAGACGCTGGCCATACGAGTGGCTTCGATGCTTTTTATCGAGGCCATTCGCGCCCCCTCGGGCCTGGTTCTCCTGTTCTGGGTATTTTATGTGCTGCCGCTGTTGCCGGGTATGCCGCGGCTGAGCCCCCTCACGGCGGCGATCCTCGTGCTGGCGCTCGATGGAGCCGTCTACGGAGCTGAAATCGTCCGTGCTGGCATTGAGTCCGTTCATCGCGGGCAAAGCGATGCGTGTCATGCGCTTGGGCTAACCAAACTGCAGAGTTTCACGTCGGTTGTTCTGCCGCAGGCGCTCTCGCAGATCGTTCCCGCTTTCGGCAGTCTGGCGAGGGGCATGATCAAGTGGACCTCGATCGTGAGCTTCATCGGTGTGCAGGACGTTCTCTATGTTGCGAACTTTGTTCGCGGCCAAACATATGAGACGGTCACTGTCTTTTGCCTGCTTGCCGCCGTTTACTGGATCCTGACCGTTCTTTGCGGCATTGCTTTCAGCACGCTTGAGCGGGTCCTGCCGCTGAATCGTGCGTTGCGAGCCTCGCGCGCATCTATTCAGGCGGGTCCCGAGCTGAATGCCAGTGCAGGAGTCGCCTCATGACGTGGGATTGGAGTTACGTCTTACAGATCCTGCCGGAGCTCATGGTCGGTGTTTGCTATACCGTGCTGGTGACGCTCGCGAGCTCAGCGATTGCATTAACAGGGGGGCTGCTGCTTGCGATCCTGGAGAGTGTGAGTACCAAGTTCGGGCGGGCATTCGTACGTTTCTGGCTCGAACTCGCCCGGGGTGTGCCGGCCCTCGTGCTGCTGTACTTCGCCTTCTATGTGCTACCAGAAGTGGGAGTTACCCTTCCGGCAATGCCTATTGGCATTGGTGTATTAGGTATAGTCTACGCCGCGTACTCCTCCGAGGTTTATCGAGGCAGCCTTATCACGATCCCTGCTGAACTGCGCGACGCGTGTGTGGCGCTCAATTTGAGCCCGTACGTTACATGGCAACGCGTGCTCGTTCCATTGATGATCAAACGCTCCGCGCCTGCGCTTCTCAACTATGTGCTCGGTCTTTTCCGCCACACCGCGGTGCTCTTTGCAATCGGGATACCGGTGCTAATGGGTGAAGCTATGGTGGCGGCCGACCAAAGCTTCCGCTATCTTGAGCCTTTCACTCTGGCTGGCGTCATTTATTTGGGCATGAATTTGCCCTTCCTCTATCTCCTTTCCAGATTCAAGGTCAAATATGCTTAGTTCCGCTCAATGTAGCCCCTCTGGACCGTCCGAGGCCGCGGCCGCTGCAGCGACCAACGCGACAGAGGCAGCTGGATCCGCTGCCAAATCGCAGCAGGCAATGTGGTCGATCGAATTTGAAAAGGTCTCAAAATCCTTCGGTGCTCACCGCGTGCTGGTCGATGTCGACCTGCACGTGCGGCCTGGCGAAAAGGTCACGCTGATCGGACCGAGCGGTTCAGGAAAAACGACCGTGCTGCGCTTGGCGATGACCCTAGCGAAACCCACCAGTGGCGATATCCGGGTTTTCGGCGAGAGCATCATCTTCGATTCGGCAGGCAAACCGCTCTCGAACTCGCAGGAGGCGCGGATCCGCCGCCGGTGCGGTATGGTATTCCAGCAGTTCAACCTGTTTCCGCATCTAACCGTCCTACAGAACCTGATCTTGGCGCCAACGACCGTCTTGCGGCAGTCCAGGGAGCAGGCTGAGAAGAGCGCGCTCGAATATCTTCGCATGGTGGATCTGGAAGACAAAGTGCATGCGTATCCAGCGCAACTTTCCGGAGGTCAGCAGCAGCGCATTGCGATCGCGCGGGCGCTCATCTTGAAACCTGAGATACTCCTGCTCGACGAAATTACCTCGGCGCTGGACCCCGAGCTCGCCGGAGAAGTTCTCGACGTAGTGCGAGGTGTAGCTCATGAGCTGAAGGTGACGCTGCTGATCGTCACCCACGAGATGCGATTCGCACGCGAGGTGTCCGACCGCATCGTTGTCTTCGATGCGGGCCGCATCATCGAGCAGGGTTCGCCCGAAAAGATCTTCACCAATCCCGAATCCGAGCGTACGCGCGCCTTTCTGCAATCCGTCCTGAACCATTGAAAAACCATGTCCATGCAGATCCTTTCTGAAATTCTCAAGGCGCGCGTGGCCGAAAGCGGCGAGCGCATCTTCTGCTCTTTTCAAGACCAACAGATGACCTTCAAAGAGCTCTACGACCGTGTCCAGGAGGTGGCGGGGGCATTGGTCGAAGCCGGCATCGAGCCGGGCGACCGCGTTGGACTAATGCTGAACTCATCGCTGGAGCACATAGAGCTGTATCTTGCGATCGCGTGGCTTGGTGCCATCTCGGTGCCGATCAGCGTTCACTTGAAGTCTGCGGGTTTGGAGCTTCTGTTCAATAGCTGCAGCCCGCGGTTGGTGGTGGCGGAGCGGCGCTATGCCGATGCGATTCGGCAGGCCGCGTCCGAGACTGTCTCGAGCCCGTCCGTAGCATGGCTAGAAGATGGCACAAACGGCCCGGGAGAATTTCACCTGAATGGCCTTCTTCGCACTAGTCGTGCAGTTCGAAATGCGGTGATCCGGTCTTTCGATGATCCTTTCATGATCAGCTACACGTCTGGAACGACCGGCGGCCCGAAAGGAGCAATTATCTCCGAACGGTATCGCTGGGTCGGGTGCAAGAGCGCAGCCATCATTTCGGATGCGCAACCTGACGATACATATCTTCTTTGGGAGTCATTCTACCACGGCGCGGCTTGGGTAACAATCGAGATGGCGCTGCGCAAGGGATTGAAGGTTCACATGGTAGAGCGCTTTAGCGCGTCGCGGCTATGGGACCAGATCGCGGAAGGTGGCGTAACCAAATTGCACTACACCGGCGGCGTTGTGAACATCATTCTGGCGCAGCCGCCTGTCGAGAGCGAGCGGAGCAACACCGTCTCGATCGCGTGGGGAGCGGCTTGCCCAGCCGATAGCTGGCGCAAGTTCGAAGAGCGCTTCCAACTCAAGGTGCGCGAAGGATACGGGTTGTCGGAGGGGCAGAACTTCACGCATATGAATTTGCGCGGCGTCGTTGGCTCGTGTGGTCTCCCAATCGAGGAACTCGACAGTTGGATTGCAGACCAAAATGGTGATCGGGTGGGCCCCGGCGTCGTCGGAGAAATCGTGCTGAAGCAAAAGATCCCCGGCATCACCATGACCGGCTATTGGGGCGAGCCCGAAAAGACCGCTGAGGTGCTGCGCAATGGGTGCGTCTTCACAGGCGACCTAGGAATGGTCGATGACGAAAACTATTTCTACTTCAAAGGTAGGAAGAAAGACGCCCTACGTCGGCGAGGCCAAAACATCTCCGCATGGGAAGTCGAGCGCGTGCTCAATGCTTCGCCTGATGTCGAGGAATCGGCGGTGATTGGGGTCGACTCGGGGCTGGGAGACCATGACCAGGACATTTTGGCGGTCGTCACGCTGCGTGACGGAGCGAAGCAAGATCCTATCGCAATCCTTAAGTTTTGCGCGGAGCAGCTTGCCTACTATCAGGTTCCGCGTTTCATTCAGTTCGTAGATGCGTTCCCTCGCGGTCCGACGCAGCGCATCATGAAAAAGCACATCAGTGTCGATCTCGAAAAGGCATGGGACGCGGAGAAAGCTGGTGTCAAGCCCACGAGAACGGCTTGAGGCATAGATGATGCCAAACCCATGGGTTTGCTTGCGGACCATGTGATTAGCGCTGTGCTCAAGATTCACCCGCAAACGGGTGCAACCAGCACGATAAGGTCATCCGCAAGCTGCTGGCTGATACGGATGCAAAAATCGGAGCCGACACTGGCGAACGCGAAATTGAAATGGGTTTCGTTCCGGCTCTACGATATTGCGGAAACGGCGGCTCTGGTGGCGGTCTCAACTTTATGCCTGTATCAGGCAGTTCACCGGCTCGCGCATCAATCCCGCACCGAATGCGCGTGGCGGGGCCACCAAGCCCGGTATTCGGAAAAGAAACACGGCTCACAGCTGAGATCGCACCTGCAACGGCAAGCGACAGCCGCGCTCTCAATCAAAACGACTGTGGCGCAAGGGCTAGCGGCTGTGAGTTGATGAAATCACTGGCAACGACGCGGCCAATGGATCGCACCGACGGACCTCGCGCCTGCGAGCTCGCAAACCAGCTCTTGACGGACTGAGGCAATCACGTTGCTGCGCAAAGATGTACGACCTGGAGCTGAACCTGGAACGGCCAATCATAAGTCAGGCAACTGCGCTATCATGCTTGAGCGGGGCGGCGCTCACTTTTCGTCAACATGGTGCTGGCGCTCGCGCGGAATCACTCTTAATGCCTTCCCGGTCGTCGAGCCTGTGCCGGAGGTATATTGTGATATGTGCTTCCGGGTATGTAGAAGTCTCGTTAATTCGCAAGACGAGATCACTCTTTGCCGACCGGGTCTCCGGCAGTTCATCCATCTATTCCAGACTATCAGCTCACCACCAGTCGGTCTAAATCGAGGGAGCTACGCTGCACTGACCTCAGTTGCGACAACGACAATGCCGAGAGAAATAATTGGCGGCGTCAACGACGCAGCGGTCACTTTGGTAGCTCGCTGGAGCTTAAGTCGGGAAGAGCAGGGAACCGCAGTTGGAATCTCCCTTACGTCATACGCGACCTGCGCAACAACATCTTGCGCTTCGGTCGCTGGACTGCGATATCGCGGCCGAACGTGTCACTGAGCTGGTCTTAGAGGCAAACCAACGCACAGGCGGGGCAGCAGTCTATTATGAACGATCCGCCGGAGCCCAAGAAGTTCATCGCGGACGGCATTACGGCCCCGCTGCGCCACGTCGCTTTCCGTCGCATTTGGCTCGCGAGCCTGCTTTCCAATCTCGGGAGTCTCATTCAGGGCGTCGGCGCCGCGTGGGGGATGACGCAAATGACATCTTCGGCCGGCAAGGTCGCGCTGGTCCAGACCGCGCTGATGCTGCCGATCATGCTGCTCTCAATGCCGGCTGGCGCAATCGCCGACATGCATGACCGGCGCATCGTGGCGTTGGTCTCGCTGTCCATCGCGCTTGCCGGTACGACCGGGTTGACGATGCTGGCTTGGTTCGGCCTCCTCGGGCCGAATCTCTTGTTGGCGTTCTGTTTTGTCGTCGGCAGCGGCATGGCCCTGATGGGGCCGGCCTGGCAGTCCTCGGTAAGCGAGCAGGTGCCATCAGAAAAGTTGCCTGCGGCCGTCGCGCTGAACGGGATCAGTTACAATATCGCGCGCAGCGTGGGGCCGGCGATCGGCGGCGTCATCGTGGCGGCCGCGGGCGCAGTGGCTGCGTTCGCCATAACCGCGCTGCTCTATCTGCCACTGATAGCCGCGCTGTTCATGTGGAAGCGCGTCGCTAGGCCGTCGCGCCTGCCGCCGGAAAAGCTCAGGCGCGCGATCATCTCGGGACTGCGCTACATTTCCAATTCGCCGTCGATCAAGATAGTTTTGATTCGCACCTTGATGACCGGCGTGGTTGGCGGCGCGATCATCGCGCTGATGCCACTGGTTTCTCGCGACCTTCTGCGCGGCGGCGCCCAGACGTATGGCATAATGCTCGGCTCGTTCGGTCTGGGCGGAGTGATCGGCGCGCTATACTTCGGCAACGTACGCAGGCGGATGAGCGGCGAGGCCGCGATCCGCGCCTGCACGCTGTCCATGGCTGGAGCGATTGCCGCAGTCGCGCTGAGCCGTCAGCCGGCGTTGACGGCAGTTGCATTGGCCTTGGCGGGGGCCGTGTGGATGATGGCTTGGGCGATTTTCAACGTTGCGGTGCAGCTATCGGCACCGCGGTGGGTCGCGGGGCGCTCGCTCGCGGCTTATCAGGCGGCGAGCTCAGGTGGGATCGCCGTGGGCAGCTGGGGCTGGGGTCATCTGGCCGATGCCGCCGGTGTCGAAGCGGCGCTTTTGGTCTCGGCAGTACTGATGCTGGCATCGCCGCTTATCGGCCTTTGGTTGCGCATGCCGCGGATCGGCGCGCGAGGCGAAGAGGCCGCGATGCTGGCCGATCCGGAGGTTCGGCTTCCGCTGACCGGGCGTAGCGGTCCGGTGGTCGTGGAGATCGAATATCGCATCGCGCAGGAGAACGCGCGGTCGTTCCATGACCTGCTGCAGCAAGTGCAGCTGTTCCGAAAGCGCAACGGCGCCTACGGCTGGTCGATAGCACGCGACATCGCTGATCCCGAATTGTGGACTGAGCGCTATCACTGCCCCACTTGGCTGGATTACCTGCGGTACCGCAACCGCTCGACCCAGCCGGAGCGCGAGATGGAGCAGCGGGCGATGGCCTACCATGTCGGGCCCAACCCGGTGCGTGTCCGCCGCATGCTCGAGCGGCCGTTAGGCTCTGTGCGGTGGAAGGATGACACACCGGACCTTAACGCGAACGACGTGCTTCCCGTGATCACAAATGTTGCAGGAGGCACTACATAGTCCATCTATCCTGGCGTCTGAGCAGATGAGGGTTCTCTTTGTGGATCCTGATGAGCTCCATCAAGATTTCGATCCCGAAGTCGGTGAACGCCATGACGCCGTCTTCTCCGCCGCGAACTCCGGGGTGCCGCCGTGGTTGAAGGCATAGACATTGAGGGCGAGCAGCGGACGGATCCAGTCGAGCGGGCTCATCGAGACCGGTCCGGCCACGATCGCGGCAACGTAGCCGTCGAGCATGGGAATGCTGGTGGCGACAGGATGCTGATCAACGCGTGCCTGGAGCCATCGTTCGAGGTCCTCAAGTGGCATCGCAGCTGCCGGCATTGACGACGCTGCTTTATGACGACGCGGGCTCATGCCGCGGCCCGTGCGGTGCGCTGGCGCGCCGCTTTCCAGTTCCAGGCGAGCAGCTCGTGCAGCTGATGGCTCTTGGTTCGCCCCGACACGATGCGCTCCAGCACGTCGGTCAGATAGGCCTGAGGATCGAGCCGTACCAGCTTCGTGATATGGCCAGTCCGGCGCACGATCTGCTTGATGGATATGCCGTTTTTCGACAGAGCCAGGATAGCCGCATTAGTCTCCTCGCGGCGCAGATATCCGTCGTACTGGAGGCGCTTTGCGGCTGTTAGCAGCTTGGGATCGATCGGAGTCGCACCGATCGCCGTGCGTATCTGGCGTATCGATTTCCGGACGGCATTGAGGAAAGTCCGACTGGCGTTCTCCATCAGATGCCAACGATCTGCGACCTGAACCTCGTGCGGCAAAGGCTTTGCAGCTGCTTCGCCATATCCCCCGCCGATCGCTGGCGACGACCGAGATCGTGGGATGAGCAGCGAGCCATGCTTGGGCGGTGGGTCACGATCCGGCAGCAGGGTAATTACCCGGCTCCTTTCAAGGTTGCAGATGATGCTGGCGTATCGGTGATTGTGCCGCCAGGCTTAATCATCAATGCCGATGACCCTGACCGGGTCAGACGGCTACGGCGTCAGACCACGCGCAGGAGCATGTCTTTACTCACCGGCAGCATCAGCGGTTTTGCGTAGCCTGCCGCCGGGTCGACGAGCTATCGCCCAAAGTTGGTGACGGCGGGGATCGGAAAGGCGGCATATCGTAGGGGTGCTTGACGCCTCCACTTCTCCACCGAAGGAGCGATATGCCGTGTCCAAAGATAACATCATCAAGCTGATTCAGCCAGGAAACGTCGAGGATCAACTCACCGAAATCTTGCGCAATGGGGCGCGTTCCCTGCTCGCCCAGGCGGTAGAGGCCGAGGTCGCAGACTTTCTCGGCAAGCATGCCGATTTGAAGACCCGGGACGGCCACCAGCGGGTCGTGCGCCACGGTCACCTGCCGGAGCGCGAGGTGATGACCGGTATCGGTCCGGTCGCCGTCCGCCAGCCGCGTGTGCGCGATCGCGAGGCCGACGCTACCGACCCTGGCCGCATCCGGTTCTCGCCGTCGATCCTGCCGCCCTACATGCGCCGCTCGAAATCTATCGAGACGCTGCTGCCGATCCTATATCTGAAGGGTATCTCGACCGGCGACTTCTCCGAGGCGCTGGCGGCGCTGCTTGGCAAGGATGCTGCCGGATTGTCGGCATCCGCCATCGGCCGACTGAAGGACGGCTGGCTCGACGAGCACACAGCCTGGCAGAAGCGCGATCTGTCGGCCAAGCGCTACGTCTACATCTGGGCTGACGGCATCCATCTCGAAGCGCGGCTCGAAGACGAAAAGCAGTGCATCCTCGTGCTCATCGGCGCGACGCCGGAAGGCCGCAAGGAACTGGTCGGCTTCACCGATGGCGCCCGCGAGAACGCACAGGACTGGCGCGATCTGCTGCTTGATCTCAAGCGGCGCGGGCTTGGCGTGCCGCCACGGCTCGTCATCGCCGATGGTGCACTCGGGTTCTGGAAGGCGGCCGGTGAGGTCTGGCCGAAAACGCGCGAGCAGCGTTGCTGGGTGCACAAGACCGCGAACGTGCTCGCCAAGTTGCCGAAAAGCCAGCAGCCGAAAGCCAAACGAGCGCTGCAGGAGATCTGGATGGCCGAAACCGAGGTTGCTGCCGAACTGGCGTTCGACGCCTTCATCGAGAGCTACATGCTGAAATACGAGAAGGCCGCCGATTGCCTGAGCAAGGACCGAGATACGCTGCTTGCTTTCTACGACTTCCTACGACTTCCCAGCCGAGCACTGGAAACATTTACGGACCACCAACCCCATTGAAAGCACCTTCGCCACCGTGCGCCACCGCACGATCCGATCGAAGGGCTGCCTGTCTAACAGGACCGCGCCCGCAATGGTCTTCAAGCTGCTGGAAGCCGCGCAGAAAAGCTGGCGCCGTCTCGATGGCACCAACCAGTTGCCAAAACTCGTTCTTGGTGTGACATTCAATGACGGGATCGAGGTCATCGCCAAGCCGACCGACCGTCAGCCCACAACCGCCGCCGCCTGACGGGCTCCGGCCGTCACCAAAAATTGGCGATAGCTCCCGGTCGACCGCCAAGCGCTAGACCGAGGTGATGAACGATAGAATCCAGCCTCGCCGTGCGTCGCTCCGATGGAGCCAGTACGCCTTCGGCGAAGCGTTCAGTGAAGACTTAGCGCCCGCACACGACGCATCGCAGCGGAAGCGGCGAGCGATCACCAGGAGTTTTACGATCCGCCCCGACAGCGGCAGATCCGTCACGCGTCGTCGATAGCGGTTATCGACGCTTCGGGAACCCTGTCTGAAATCGCTGTCCCCGCATTACCGAATTCCGTTCCCGGGAATTGCTGAAACACGCGCCCTAAACCCAACGCGCCAATTCCACTCTGGTATTGATCCTTCCAAGATCGGTATTGGCCGCGCCGGAAGCGGTCCGCCTACAATGCATCAAAATGATCAAAGATTGATCTTTGCAGGGCGGCGCTGATGCGATCGAGCGCAACCCCGAATATGCTAGAGGAAAACAAGATATTATGAGCACAGCGTATGGGGACGAAGATCACCGATCCATTGAAATCGTGAAAGGAGTGCTTTGGAGCGTTGGGGGCTCATTGGCAGTAAACGGGGATAATACTAGCTGGATTGGACGTGGCTTAAGTGGGAAGCAGCGAATGGGTTGTTTCTTTCTCCGTGACACCAACTCTAGCGGAGTGCTTATCGACACTGGACCGGCCATTCTTCGCAGCGCAGTCATTGACCAAGTGAAGCAACTGGTTGGAAGGAATGGTAGATTATCCGTATTCCTGAGCCGTTCAGAGTTCGAATCCGTTGGAAATCTGGCAGCTCTTTCGCAGAACTTCTCCATAGAAGGTATCTATACCGGGGGTGTGCTTTCCTCCCGTCTCGATGGCTTTGGTAACATAGGATTTTCACAGGGAAATGAGGCGCTTCAGATAAAGCGCGTGGCCACTGAGACTACCGTGGCAGTCTCGCAATGCAGGAAACTGACATTTTTCACGCCTTCACTTAGAATGCTCTCGGCGTACTGGAGCTACGACCAGCAGACGAAGGCATTGTTCCCATCGGACGCATTCGGTTACACGATCGACAGTGATGACATAAACGAGCGCGACGCTTGGAAAAATCTCTCAGCAAGGTACTGGTGGCTTCCTGGTTCTAAGACTTCAGCCATTCAGCAAAGTCTAAGCGCTATCTTTGAAAAAGTAGAAATCGAGCACATCTGTCCTGCTCACGGCTGCATCATCTCTGGCCGGAATAAAGTGCTTCGGCACTATGAACTAGTGCAACAGATGTTGCGCGACGCAAGCAATCGTTAAACTGATAAAACCTTCGGAGGAAACAAGCTATGCATATGAAAAGGGGACGCTTGCCTAGAGAAGTTGCTCCGTCGGTTTTCTGGATGGGACACTGTGTGGAAGGCGATCTCGCTGGAGCGCCTGTCCATCTGCATGTGTCGGTCTTTCTTATCACGGGATCGTGCCAATCCTTGCTGGTAGATACGGGAGTGCCGACCAAACAAGGTTGGATCGAATTAGAAAGACAACTCGACGAGATCCTCGCGGGACGCGCCTTGGATTGGGTATTTGTAACGCATCTCGAGCTTCCGCATGCAGGGAATTTGGCGCGGCTTGTTCAAAAGTATCCTGGCATGAGAATACTTACGGACAAGCGGGACTTTCATCTATATTATCCAGAGCTTTTATCGCTTTTGACTCCCGTTCACGAGAGCCTCGTAGTTGAACTCGGTGGGGGGTACCAGTTGGAGTTTTTAGATGCGCCCATAAAGGATCTCGTGAGTTCAGCTTGGGCTTTCGAGCGTAAAACGCGGGTAATGTTCGTCGCGGACGGATTCTCGTACGCGCACAACGGGACACGAGACCAAGATGATGACCCTACACATCTAGATGGTGAGTGCGCGCTGATGTCTAGCGAGCTCCCCTATTCGCCCAAGATTGAGTTCGCGGAGACTCTAAACCAAGCCGCGCTTTTCTGGACACGATTCCGTAAGTCCGACGAAATAATGAATAGTGTGAGGAAACTCATTGACCAGAAGAAGCCGGATTTGATTGCCCCCGCACACGGGTGTGTTATAGATAATCTTGACAGTGTCGAACCGGTTCTGCGGGAGGCCTACAGGCGGCCGTATCGAGGAAATGTCACTGCATCCGGAACAGGAAGTTAGTCAACAAACCAATTCCGATTTAGTTCGTCGCGCGAGGACGCGTATGGGTCGTTCGCGGGGAGGCGAATCTTGCGCTAAGCCGATAACGTCGGCTGAGCTTCTTGTGGTTCATGATGGACCTTGCCCCCAAGTTTTATCCAATCCTGAGTTCGCGCTGGCTGTTGGATGAAGTGCTCCCCAAAACTAGGCCAGCCGATGCTGGAATTTCAGGGGTTAGGCTCATGCTGGCGGGGGCGCCGATGAGCCATTCAACAGCGATATCGGCGCCTTGTTGCCGATCGCGCTGACCATTTTCTGCCGTGCGTCGTCAAGGCTCAGGAACCAGTGGGTGTTCAGACATTCGCTTCGGAACTTGCCGTGAACGATTCGATGAAGCTGTTGTCCGTCGGCTTTCACGACCGCGAGAAATCCAGCACGACACCCTTCTGGTAAGCCCAGATATCGAGATCGCGGGAGATGAACTCCGATCCCTGGTCGACGCGAATCGTCTTGGGATAGCCGACGGTTTTGCAGATGCGCTCCAAGGTCAGCACGACATCCTGGCCTCGATAGTTGAAGCGGGGATCGACGGCAGGCGAGAAGCGGCTGAAAGTGTCTACGATCGTGAGCACGCGGATCTTGCGGCCGGTGGCGAGTTGGTCGTGAACAAAGTCCATCGCCCAGGTCTCGTTGATCTGGCGTGCTTGCGTCCTATCCTCGCGCAGCTTGGCCTCCACGCGACGCTTCGGCGTTTTGTTGGGCAATTGCAGGCTCAACTCCCTGTAAAGACGATAGACGCGCTGGTCGGGTCCGGCACGGTCGCGCGAGAGCCGTGGCCGTTATGGGACCAACGCCGGGAATGGAGGACAACAACTTCGCCATCGGATTTACTCTCTGGATGAGAGCCAGCTCACGCTCGATGGCCTCGACCTGCTGGTCCAATTCCTTTAGTTGGTTCACAAGAGCAGCCAGCGCCAGACGGGCATTGGCTGGTAGCGCCTGAGGCGCTGGTCGCGATCGTGCGGGACGAGACAGATGCTCGCCTGCCCGCAGCAGCGCGCTTCGCCCTGATGGCTATTGCCGATGAGATCGAAGCTTCAGGCGACCAGATCGACAGGCTCGATCGCGCAATCGTCATGGAGGCCAAGCGCGACGAGGACATGCGTCGGTTGACCACGATCCCTGGTGTCGGCGCATTACGGCGGCAACCATCAAGGCGCTTGTGCCGGATCCCGGCGGGTTCAAGTCAGCTCGCCACTTTGCTGCCTGGCTAGGATTGACGCCGCGTTCTCATTCAAAGCGGAGGCAAAGAGCGGCTGGGACGAATATCGAAGATGGGAAATCCGGAACTCCGCGCTCTCCTTATCGTCGGGGCAACAGCCGTCTTGCGGGTTGCCCGAAACGACGCTCGGACGCGGCCGTGGCTGAAGGCGCTTCTCGCCAGACGGCCGTTCAAGGTCGCAGCGGTGGCGCAGGCCAACAAGGCAGCGCGGATCATCTGGGGCGCTTCTGAATAGTGGCGGGACTAATCGGCGTCCCGACCCACCGGTGATTACCGCGGACGCCGTCTGATGGATGCAGTGATCGCCAAAACGATCTGACCGGCGCAGGCCGGCAGAGGACAAGGTGCAACAACAGGCGATGAACCCATGGGACGAAATCCCGAGACGAGTGAAGCCACTGCCCCCAATGCGCTTAAGCGCGTAAACTTGATTGGGCTCCTCGTTACGGGGATCTCATCGAGGCCAGCGGCCATGTGCCGCGCGCAAAGGCCGGACATATGAGCGCACCGTTCCAATGTGTGAATCGATTGAAAAAGCTCTTGCCACGCGGGCCGTTCCACATCTGGGGGCAAGGCCAGATGATTGCTACTACTGCAAACGTCAGGAAGTATCCCCTCGATCTGGACCCACCACACAGCAGGTTTGTCGGGCACTGCGGCAAATTTCGAGCCGGCCAGAATCGCGCGCATCAATTCCAAATTGGTATTGATCTCTCCGGAATTGGTATTGGCGTTGTCGCAGCCGACATACGACAGAATTGATCGATCAGATGTCGAAGAACCTTGAAAGGAGCACACGTGGTGGGTAAGGGGCTAAAGTTTTCACTACTGGTCTTGCTGCTTGCATCAACCGGCTATGCGCTGCCGGGCGCTGCACAAACGGAAGACGCTCTTCTCGCCTCGACGCGGAAAGCCGGAACAATCAAAGCGGCGTGGGGCTCGGCTCCCCCCTTTACCGTTGTGTCGCCCGATGGGAAGGGAACAGGCTATTCACCTGAGGTATTGAAGTTGGCACTCAAAGGCATGGGCGTGCCAACGATGACGGCAGTTCTTACGTCGTGGGATGCGCAGATTCCCGCGCTGCAGGCCCATCACGTCGACATGGTGGGCGCTGGCCTGCAGTACACTGAAGACCGCTGCAAGGTGCTTGTGTATTCTGGACCTGTGACGGTCCAGCGTAATGGGTTGTATGTCTTATCTGGAAATCCAAAGCATTTGACGGGTTCGCTCAGTCAGATTGCTAACAGTCCAGACGTGAAGTTAGCGGCTACAGCTGGGTCAGCTCAGGAAGCTTATGCATTGCAGGCGGGCGTAACGCCCGGCCAAATCTTGCGCGTCCCTGACGTTCAGGCTGGAGTGGCGACGGTCAAAGGTGGTCGGGCGGATGCCTTCTATGCTGGTGCACTCGCTATCACCCACCTGGAACAAAAGGGCATTGAGGTGGTCGTCAACCACGATGGACCGCTGGCCGGATATGGCGCGGCCTTCCGCAAGGAAGACATACGCTTCCGCGACGAGCTCGACAAACAGCTCGACGTGTTACGCAGCAATGGCACGATGAAGCAGATGCTTCTAGAGGCGTACGAGAAGAACGGGATTGCCAAGAAGGACGCGCTTGCCAGCTGGGATCGCGTGGCCAATACTCACAGGGCGAAGGACGTAGTGCCAAGCTGCGAGTAAGGAGCGACTGCAGTGAAGGCCATTTTTTGAAAAAAACTAGCCTTCACCTGCGCCGGGTTTGTGGGGCAGCGTTTGTAGTCGCTGTACTCGGCGGGCGGAGTCTCTCCGAAACGCCAGCGATACTAGGTGATTTATCACGGTCTGGTCGATCTCGACCTGCAGGTGCGACCGGGCGTAAAGGTTCCGCTGATCGGGCCTAGCGGTTCAGGACGAGTGCGCTGCGCCTGGGGATGACATTAGAGGAGCCACCAGTGTTCCTCACATCATCGCCGATTCTTTTACCTCAGGCGTGGCATTGATCACGCGCTCACTCTCCCACGCCGAGCCACATTCTGCAACGGTAGCGCATGCCGTCTCTTCTTTCTGCATTGAAGTAGAAGTTGCCGTCCTCATCGACCACGCCCAGGTCACCGGTGTAAACACATCCATCGCACAGCACTTATGCGGTCCTCTCCAGCTCCGTTCCAGTAAACGTGCGTACGATGATCACCGCGTGATCGGTAACATCGTTCATGTGCTAGAAGGTGGCTGCCGGTGATGCGATTGCCCCTGATTGGACGCGAGGCGCACGTCTATCCGCATCCCAAATGGCCTGATCCGCAGGGTAAAGCCGCCGAAGCATATGCTCGGAGAAACCGCCTATGGCAGCGACGAATTACATGAAAACTGGACGAAGGGGCGAAGAAAATCAGCTGCTCCATTTCATCCGGATGGAGCGTGGGATGCTCCGCTTAGCTTCAATGCATGCATACCAATTCCAATCCGGTATTGGTGGCTCCGCAGTTGGTATTGGCGTCGTGAGAGTCAGTTCGGCAAAATTCCAGTCTGCTTGACGAGGTGTCGCCCCGCAGTTGGATGAGTGACTGTTGCCCGATTGCTTGACGAGATCGAGATCGAAGGAAGGTGCTCGGGCGCGTGCATCCCGGTGTTGTGTAAACTGTCATCGAGCAGGCAGGCATGGGCATGCATTTTTATGGTGTGAACGAGCTGGCTCAGGGGCTTGCGGGCAAGATCCAAGGTTCTCTATCGAATGGTATCAATTGGGGGTGGTTATGATTCAAGAGACAAGTAATTGCGAGAATGTCGAGTTCCCGACCTTTCTGTGGTCAAGAGCATACGCCGCTCTGCAGTTGGTCACGCTGAGGGAAAAGGGCCAGGAAGGTCTCGTGAAGCTCAAATACGCCTTCTCGAATGGCCACGGTCAGAAGCACTTTCTCGCCGGTCTCGATAAGCTTGGAGTCCGGAATGATCCGCCAGCGGTGGCGGCGGCCAAATATCATTACATGTCAAATTATCTTATCGGAAATGTTCCGATGGAATACGTCCGTGAGACGGATCGCAAAGCTTGGATTCGTTATCTAGCTCCCGCATGGGCGTTTCCAGGCACGGGTATCATCGCGGTGCCGGCATCCGTGGGTCTCGCTGCGCTTCAAGGTTGGATTAGATACAATGGTACTTGGCTGGGATGTCCGCGGCTTGGCTTTGTTTGCACGAAGTTTCAGGAATATGGCGACCCTTATTGCGAGGGGTACTTCATTGAATACGATGAGAATATCTCATTAGAGCAGGCGTTGAGATTTCAGCCTGTGTCGACGTCGCCAGAGTTTGATAAGGATGCGGCGCCTAAACTTGACCCTGTGCAATGGCCCGAGGCTCGCCTCCTCAGGGCCCGCCGCCGTTATGCGGAGAGTTATGCCGCAGCACCCGCGCAGGTGCTCGTTGAAGCGTACGGCCTACCCTACGCGTCATTCCTGGTGACGCAGGCGATGCTTGGCTTGGGAACGCAATACGCGCGAGAAATTGCAGACAGAATGGGAGTTTCGGAGCGCAACGCTAGTGCGATCGCTTCAATTTTTCTTAAGGTGCTGAATTCACTCGGTGACGACGCGGAACTTGCAAGAAATGGTGATGAACATAGAATCACGAGATCGACATTTTCACCCTTCCGGGGGATCTACGCCGACGAGATGTATGACGCATTTTTTGCGCTGTTTACAGGCATCCTGAGGGTATTGACTGCGCGCGTTAAACTAGTCCGATCTGTCGAGAAGAAGGATGGTCAGCGAACTGAGCTTTGGTGTTTGACCGATTCAGACCGGCGAATGTTTTAGAGAATAGCTTTCCAACAATGCATGCCGGGCTCGCGACTTCCTCGCGCGCCTTGGAGGAGCTGGGCGCACGTGGACGCGAAATTCGATCATAATGAGACAAAAGTCGCGGTCATCGGCGCTGGCATCGTGGGGCTGATGACCGCACTGGAAGTTCAACGGACAGGCCGGCACGTAGTCGTCATCGATCCTGGCGAGCCCGGGGGCCGACAGGCTGCGTCGTACGGGAGCGCCGGATGGATTAGTACATCGGCGATCATGCCAGTTTCGGTGCCCGGACTTTGGCGTGAAGTTATAGGTTTCTTGATGGATAAGTCCGGCCCATTCGTGATCCGCTGGGCATATTTGCCTCGACTACTACCCTGGCTTCTCAGGTTCGTCTGGGCCGGCCGGAATTGGAAAAGGGTTGAGGAAGGCGCAAGAGTGCGCTTCGAGCTTTGCCGACACACTGCGATAGATCACAAGAATGTCGCAGCCGAGGCGGGCGTCAGCCATCTGATTGAGCAGAAGGGGCAGCTGTACATCTACCGGGACAGATCGGAATACCTTGCTGCAAGTGTTGCATGGAAAATGCGACGGCGCTTTGGAATTAAGTTCACCGAGCTTGACGATATCGATCTCCACGAACTCGAGCCGAATATTTCTGAGCGGTACCATTTCGGCGTGCGGCTCGATGAAGGTTGCCACTGTACGGACGTAAAGGCGTACTGCGAAGCGATTGCAGAACTAATCCGAAAGCGGGGAGGTGAATTCATCCAAACGCGAGCGACTGGTTTCGAGATTTTAGATGGCCGCCTCAGGGCGGTAAAGATTGCCAACGCGAGCGTTGAATGTGCGCAGGCCGTTGTCACGGCGGGAATTGGATCGAAAGAACTGGCGGCCGCCGCCGGTGACCATGTTCCGCTTGAATCGGAGCGCGGATACCACGTCGTGATCGCGGATGGAGGGAATACTGTCACTCATCCGATAATGCCGGCCGATGGCAAGATGGGCATTACGCCGACGCGGCAAGGATTGCGTGTTGCCGGCCAGGTGGAACTTGCGGGTGTCAAAGCCGCTCCTGATTGGCGGCGAGCAGAGATTCTGCGCCGCTTCGCGCCAAGTGTTTTTCAGGCGTCTTTCGCGTCCTACAAAGTGATCGATCAATGGATGGGCCACCGCCCGTGTACTCCTGATGACCTGCCATGTATCGGCCCGGCCGGGTTCTGCGCAGGCTTGTTTTATGGATTTGGGCATGGTCACGCCGGCCTCGCGCAGGCACCGGCAACGGCAAAGCTGCTCGCCGCACTGGTCGCAGGACAGGAGCCTCAATGTGACGTGTCGGCGATGTCTGTGCTCAGATTCTGAGCTCACGTCGATGCAAATTCCACTCCAATGCTTGGATAGTTTTCCGACCGAGATAACCGACCGAGCGCCTTTTTGAAGGTACCAGAGATGTCCTCCGATCTGCTTTACCTGTCGACTGCCGATGTCCAGAACTTGAACATTTCCCCCCGGGGAGCACGTGAGGCGGTCCTAGCCGCATTTCGTGACAATGCGGCTGCTCGAAATCGCAGCTTGCCCAAAACGAGTCTTGACATCGGTCCGGGCCGCGTCTTCCAGTCGATGTGCTCCGCATCCGAGGCCAGCGGTATCGCGACAGTAAAATGGATTGCGATGGCCCCAGTCGAGGGCAAGCAAGGAACGTATGGAATCAACGGCCTGATCTGCGTAAGTGATTATAAAACGGGGGTTCCTGTCGCGGTTCTCGATGGCAATTTCATCACGCTGATAAGGACAGCGGCGATGTCGGCGGCGGCAGCCGTCTATCTCGCGCCTGAGGCCCCCACAACCATCGGCCTCGTGGGATGCGGGTCGCAGGCGCTTAGCCACTTGGATGCGTTTGTCGATCTTTTTCCGTCTTTGCGTAGGATCTATCTCTTGAGCCGGAGCGTCAGCTCCGCGGAGAGAGTTGCGATTGCAGCATGCCAGAAAGGACTGACCCCGATCATCTCGAATGATCCTGATACGCTGTTGAGTCAAAGCGAAATTGTGGTCTCTATGGTTCCACGTTCCCCCGGATCGAAGTCGCCTCTGGATGCTCGATTGATGCCGGCCTCGTCATTCGCCTCGTCGGTCGACGCCGGTTGGACTTGGCGGCCGGAGACGTTCACAGCTTTCGATAGGCTTGTCACAGACAGTTTGGAGCAAACCACATCGCCTATGGGAGAATCGGGACATCCGGTCGAAGCTGTACGATTTCAGGATGACCTCGGGCATGTTGTTTCCGGCTCGTTGGGACAACGTGCGCCAACCAGGGCCTTGTTCTGCTTCCGAGGTTTCGCAATCGCAGATCTGGCGCTCGCCGAATTGGCTATTAGAAAGGCTCGCGCATCTGGGATCGGAACCCTTCTGGCGCGATGAGACCAAAGCATGGCGTCCCGGTGTTCCATATCATTGACGCGTACGATCCCGTTCTTCCAGATGGGTTTTTAGTATCGCGACGTATCAACGCAGCGGTTATTCCCGCCCGCAGCCATATATTGCTAGCAGCTGAGAATACAAGCCCGCACCGCAGAGTGCGTGCCGTGACGAAACCCTCTTTCGATCTTACCGCCAAGTCACGTGATCACTGGCTCGAGCCGCGGCATGGGCCGGGCACCGGCTGAATTGCTGGGCTCAGCTCGGCGTCGCGAAGGTCGTGATCTCCAGCCGCAAGGCCGGCCCTGCCACGAGAGCACGTACGGCATCAGGAAAGCCGGCGGCGATGCGCATGTCGGCCCGTTCAATATCGCTCGCCGCAACGAGGTCGAGGCGCGGATTGCGGGCGCCACAAAGGCAAATGACATCATGGTCTGCACGTCTCGGTGGATCCCTATTTACGGCCCGCTGTTCAATGTCACGCGCGGGGTCACGACAAGATCATGGGCGCGAACGTCAAGAGAAATCTCTGGCTTTGCGCTCGCGATCTCCCCAGATGGTCATGCGCAGCAAGAGGTCATGATCATCCCGGAGGAATGCGCGGTCAGATGTGACGGGCGCCTACGGCGTTTCAAATGCCGCCGATTTCGAACTCCCCGCAAAATCTCGCTTCAAAAGGGGGGCGATGGACCTTCGATTGCGTTGCACCAGGTCTTATCAAGACTGATTTCGCCGCCGTTCTGAGAGGATTAGGAGCGCCTCTAGCATCGCTGCGCCACCACACCTCTCAGTCGCATCAGTGACCCCGTACGAAATCGCCGGCTCGGTGGACTATTTCATCTCAGACGCCTCGACTTTCATGATCGGGCAAAATCGTTGCTCGATGGCGGCGTGACCACGCGGCGGTTTAGCTGCTTCTTCCCCGCCGTTGTGTAGGATTGTTCGAGATGCCACCTTGCTTAGGCTGGGCAGCGACTATCGTCCGTATTGACCATATTCCGAAGAGGAACGTCGAGATGAGGCGGTGAGGTTTCGATAGTTGCCTCCTGCGTTGGCGACGATTTCGGTTGTCGCACGATTGAGTCGCTCAGCGCGCATTAAGGTGGAGCGTACGAGAGAAGTGTGTCGTGGGAGACGACGCAGCAATAGCTATCTGTCGTTCAGCGATCAGCGGCGGTCTCCGCAAGCAGCCAATCCCGAAAGGCGATGAGGGGAGGGTGTTTCGATCGCTCAGGCGGCCATACCAGATAGTAACGCTCTGCGCTTTCCATTGGCAGGTCGATAGCCCGAACGAGTTTGCCGCTCGCCAACTCGTCCTGAATCAGGAACGTCGGCAACAGCGCGATGCCGACGCCCACCATCGTAGCCTGGGAAACCGTGGCAAATTGATCGAAATACATCGTCTGTCCGGATGCACCCGCTATGTTCTGCGCCGAGAACCACTGCTCCCAAGCATTGGGCCGCGTCGAGATGCTGAGCAGTGGTGCGTTCTTGAGATCACCTGCAGCGCGAAATCCATATTGCTTCTTCAACTCGGGGCTGCAGGCAGGAACGACCTGTTCAGACCGTAACAATACCATCTCAATGCCGGGCCAGTCCCGCCGCCCGAAATGGATGGCCGCGTCAAGCGCTTCGGTGCGGAAATCGAAATAGGTCAGTCGCGTTGCAAGATTTATGGTAATGCCCGGGTTCTGCGCGAGAAACTTAGGAAGTCTTGGCGCCAGCCAACGCGTGCCTAAGGTTGGCAAGATCGCCAAATTGAGCGTGCCGCCCTTCGGATTGGCGTGAAGGTTGAAGGAGGCCGTGCTGATCTTGCGCAGCGCCTCGCGAATCTCGCGCGCATAGGCTTCGCCGGCGGTGGTGAGCCGGATAGACTGACGTTCGCGTACAAAGAGCTCGACCTCCAGCTGGTCCTCAAGGAGCTTGATCTGCCGACTGACCGCACTCTGCGTGAGGTTGAGTTCTCTCGCCGCCAACGTTATGCCCCCTGTTCTGGCGGCCGCCTCAAAGGCTGCCAACAGCGCGGTCGAGGGAAGGAATCGGCGGGACGACGTCTGCATAGTCATTTCAATCGAGAATGATCTGTTGAGTAAACATCGTTTGATTACTGCGAAAACACAACCATAATCTGGGCTGTACATACCAAATTGGCATGACTCGGGAAGCGCTGCACAGGGCAGCGACAACCAGTAACGGAGCTATTGATGGTCGCACGACACGTTCATCCTGACAGCATCCGCGACCTGTTCTCGCGCGCAATGTCCGACATGTATCGCGCGGAAGTTCCGCAATACGGGACACTCTTGGAGCTTGTTGCTGACGTAAATGCCGTGACATTGCGCGCCGATTCTGCCTTACGTGCGATGCTCGAACAGGGCTGCGAAATCGAGAGACTGGGTATAGAGCGTCATGGTGCTATCCGGCTGGGCGCGGCCCAAGAGCTGTTTGATATGCGCCGCGTGTTTGCGGTCATGGGCATGTACCCCGTCGGCTATTATGATTTATCGATCGCTGGTGTGCCGGTTCATTCCACTGCCTTTCGTCCTATCGCGGAAGGAGCGCTTCGCCGCAATCCGTTTCGGGTGTTTACATCTCTACTTCGTCTCGACTTGATTGAAGATTTAGCGCTGCGCGCCGAGGCCGAGGCGATCCTGGCTGCTCGCCAAATTTTTACGCCACGTGTTCTCGAACTCGTCGACGTGTTCGAGGCCGAAGGCGGGCTGACTCGGCCGGAAGCGGAGGAGTTCGTTCGCGCGACGCTGGATACCTTTCGCTGGCACAGTGTGGCGACCGTCGACCTTGATACCTATCAAAAGCTGCATCGTACCCACCGCTTGGTTGCTGACATCGTCAGTTTTAAGGGTCCACATATCAACCATCTCACTCCGCGGACTTTGGATATCGATGCCGTCCAGGCGGGCATGCCGCAATGTGGCATTACTCCCAAGGCGGTCATCGAGGGGCCGCCGCGTCGCAAGTGTCCGATCCTCCTGCGGCAAACCAGCTTCAAGGCGTTGGACGAGCCGATCGCCTTCAGCCATAGCGCGGGCAATGTTGCGTCAGGCACTCATACGGCGCGCTTCGGTGAAATCGAGCAGCGCGGCGTCGCGCTCACGACAACGGGGCGGAGCCTTTATGATCAGTTGCTAGCCACTGTTCGTCGCGATGTTCAGCTCGGCGCCCTCGATCCGAATGCGGTAGCTTATGAAGTGGAGCTCTCAGAGCGCTTCCAATCTTTTCCGGACGACTGGGCTGAACTTCGTCGCAGGGGCCTCGCCTTCTTCCGTTATTCGGCAACCGCGACCGGACTCACATCAAGCCCCTGCTGCGAGTCACTGTGCGAACTGATCGCGCGCGGCTTCTTGCGATTTGACCCGATCGTGTATGAGGATTTCCTGCCCGTCAGCGCAGCCGGCATATTCCAGTCAAACCTCGGCACCGATGAGCAGAAGAATTATTCCGCGCACTCCAATCGCGGTCAGTTCGAAGAGGCGCTCGGCGCCGTAGTTCAGGACGAATTGGAGCTCTATGAGAAGGGGGAGAAGGTCTCGCTTGAGCGGGCGCTGAAGCAGCTTGGATCTCCACAAATCGCCTTTGCGTAAAGGAAGAATGCGCGTGACGTGCGCTGCTTTGCGACGCAAGAGCCCCGCAACCTAGTTTCCCGGCATCTGCCAATCACCACGACTCTGGAAGGCCGCAATGTCCATTGAAACGAATATACAAATTGAAGCTAATAAGCTCGATCTGTCGGATGAAGTCGACAGGCTGCTCACGGAGTTTGGCGTCATCAGACCGCGCTACAAACATGGTTCGCTCAAGGTGCGTACCCCGATCACCGGCAAAACCATCGGACAGGTTCAGGAAACAAGCACCAATGATTCTGTCGCCATTATCGAGGCGGCGCATACGGCGTTCCGGGTATGGAGATTGGTGCCGCCGCCAAAGCGCGGCGAGCTTGTACGTTTGCTCGGCGAAGAATTGCGCGCCAACAAAGAGGCTCTGGGCCGGTTGGTCTCGATTGAGGTCGGGAAAATCGTATCGGAGGGGCTTGGTGAAGTCCAGGAGATGATCGATATCTGCGATTTCGCCGTCGGGCTGTCCCGCCAGCTCTATGGCCTCACCATAGCGACCGAACGCGGCGAGCATCGGATGATGGAAAGTTGGCATCCTCTCGGCGCCACCGGTATCATTTCAGCGTTCAATTTTCCAGTTGCGGTGTGGGCGTGGAATGCGGCGCTCGCGCTCGTGTGCGGAAACAGCATCGTCTGGAAGCCGTCAGAGAAGACGCCGTTGACGGCGCTCGTAACCCAGGCGTTGTTTGAACGCGCCGTGACGCGCTTCAACCAGAGCGGCCGGATCGCGCCGGCGGGGCTCTCCGCAGTGCTGTTGGGCGGGCGTGAGATCGGCGAACTTCTCGTCGAGCATCCAAGGGTGGCCTTGGTTTCCGCCACCGGATCGACGGCCATGGGCCGTGCGGTCGGACCGCGGATTGCTCAACGCTTCGCACGCGCGATTCTTGAGCTTGGCGGCAACAACGCCGCGATCGTTGCGCCGACGGCCGATCTGAATTTGACGTTGCGCGGTGTTGCCTTCGCCGCAATGGGCACAGCCGGCCAGCGCTGCACGACGTTGCGCCGCCTGTTCGTTCACGGAAGCATCTACGACGCTTTCCTACCGCGCCTGAAGTGCGCCTACGCATCCGTTACCATTGGCAACCCACTTCATTGCGCAACGCTTGTTGGTCCGCTGATCGATAAGAAAGCCTATCACAGCATGGTACGCGCACTTGAAGACGCAACGTCTGCCGGTGGCACCGTTCATGGCGGTGAGCGCGTAGCCGTCGAGGAGGCGGATGAAGCCTACTATGTCCGTCCTGCCCTGGTCGAGATGGCGTGCCAAACGGGACCGGTTGAGCACGAAACCTTCGCGCCAATCCTCTACGTGATGAAGTACAACGATTTGGACGCGGTACTGGCGTTGCATAACGGCGTTCCGCAGGGCCTCTCATCCTCGATTTTCACCAATGATTTGCGTGAGGCCGAGACGTTCCTGTCGGCGCGTGGTTCTGATTGCGGCATTGCCAACGTCAATATCGGGCCATCTGGAGCCGAAATCGGCGGCGCATTCGGTGGTGAGAAAGAGACCGGCGGCGGGCGTGAATCCGGATCCGATGCATGGAAGGTCTATATGCGGCGCGCGACGAACACTATCAATTACGGCGGGACGCTGCCGCTCGCCCAAGGCGTGAAGTTCGATCTCGTATGAGTGAGGATCACACGTGAACGCTCCCGTTCAACCGCCACCAACCCCATTCCGGCCGGCGAGCCGTCTTGCGCCGATAGGCGTCTCGAAGATCCTGAAGATCACGGGCCTCGCCACGGAGCTCAAGTGTCAGGGGAGGGACGTTATCGTTCTCGGCACAGGCGAGCCCGATTTCGACACACCGCAGCATGTCAAGGACGCGGCGAAGCGCGCGATGGATGCCGGTGCGACCAAATACACGGCATTGGACGGCACGCCTGAACTGAAAGCCGCGATCCGCGCGAAGTTCAAGCGCGACAACGGCCTGGACTTCCGGCAGGACGAAATTACCGTTTCGGCAGGCGCCAAGCAGATCCTCTTCAATGCAATGATGGCGACGCTCGAAGCCGGCGACGAAGTCATCATCCCGACGCCGTACTGGGTAACCTATGCCGACATCGTATTGATCATGGGCGGCAAGCCGGTGTTCGTCCCGTGTCAAGAAAACAACGGTTTCCGCCTCAACCCCGAGGATCTCGCGCGGGCAATCACGCCGCGCACGCGCTGGGTTATTTTGAACTCACCGTCCAATCCAACCGGTGCGGCCTATTCGGAGGCAAACTACCGACCGATCCTGGACGTGTTGCTGAAGCATCCTGACGTCTGGCTCATGGTGGACGACATCTACGAGCATATCGTCTACGGCGACTTCCGTTTCGTGACGCCGGCCGCGATCGAGCCTTCCCTCCGCGACCGCACCCTGACGGTCAACGGTGTCTCCAAGGCCTATGCCATGACGGGCTGGCGGATTGGCTATGCGGGCGGCCCGAGCCCGCTCATTCGCGCCATGGCGGTCGTCCAGAGTCAATCGACGTCGTGTCCATCGTCGATCAGCCAGGCTGCCGCCATCGCAGCGCTGTACAGCCCGGTGGATATAGTCGCGGAGCGATGCCGCTCGTTCCAACTGCGACGCGATCTCGTGGTGGCTGCACTGAACGGAATCGAAGGTATTACCTGTCGTATGCCCGAGGGTGCGTTCTACACATTCGCCAGTTGCGCGGGAGTGATGGGCAGGAAGACGCCGGATGGCGAATGCATCAACAGCGATGCCGATTTCGCGGAATATCTCCTGCGTAGTGTCGGCGTCGCCGTGGTACCGGGATCTGCGTTCGGGCTGGGCCCGCATTTTCGCATCTCTTACGCCACTTCGGCTTCGGAGCTCAAGGAAGCCTGCCAGCGGATTGCGGTTGCGACGGGTCGACTGGGTTAACCATGTGGGTCTTCGTACAACGGAGCGTGGTTGGTGATTGTGACTTCCTGAGGCCGACCGTCCCCTGATCGATCTTCCGAGTTGTTCGTCGTACTGTTCCTCCCTCGACGAACGAAACTGGCCGCTCCGTTTTTGCGGAGCGGCCCCTTTTTTTCGAACCTCGACCCTCCAATTGGCCTCATCGTTAATCGAGTTGGATGACTGACCTATGAACAAATCAATCTATAGCGGGCCCGTGTTCGAAATGGCTACGAAGCAATTCGAGCGGGTTGCCGATCACCTCCAAATCCTGGAGATGGACAGGGACCGACTGCTGTATCCGAAGCGCGCAATCGCTGTCTCGTGCCCAATTCACAGGGATGACGGCCGCACAGAGGTCTATCAGGGCTACCGTGTACAACATCACCTTACTCTGGGGCCAACCAAGGGCGGAACGCGGTTCGCGCCATCGGTCGATATTGGTGAAGTCGCCGCCTTGGCCATTTGGATGAGCTGGAAATGTGCGCTCGCGGGTCTTCCCTACGGTGGGGCAAAAGGGGGCATTACTGTGGATCCGTATTCGTTGTCACCGCGCGAGCTGCAGGCGCTGTCCCGACGCTACATGCAGGAGATGATTCCTTTTGTCGGTCCACATACCGACGTTATGGCTCCCGATATGGGCACCAACGAGCAGATCATGGCATGGTTTATGGATACCTATTCGATGTACCAGGGGCAAACGATTAACGAGATCGTCACGGGAAAACCAATATCAACAGGAGGCACGCTGGGCCGCCGCGAAGCTACGGGTCGGGGAGTTGCTTATCTGGTCGGTCGCGCGCTCGAGCACCTTGGGATTGCCGCGGGCAACGCGACGGCCATTGTGCAAGGTTTCGGCAATGTCGGGTCGGTTACAGCGTATTCCCTTGCCGAACGAGGGGTTAAGATCGTCGGTGTCAGTGATCACACGGCCGCATACTATGATCCCGCCGGTCTCGATGTTGGTGAGCTACAACGTCACATTGCGGAACGCGGACGGTTTTCGGGGTTCTCCGCTCAGAGCCTAATTGACCCATCCGAGCTGTTGGTCAGAACGTGCGATGTCCTCGTACCGGCCGCGATCGAGCAGGTCATTACTGGCGACAATGCCTCGCAACTAAAGTGTCGCATTCTAGCCGAGGGCGCTAATGGTCCAACCACACCCGAGGCTGACTCTATACTGGATCAACGAGGCGGTGAGATATTTGTATTGCCTGACATTCTCTGCAACTCAGGAGGAGTCATCGTCAGCTATTTCGAATGGGTGCAAGATCTCCAGCGGCTGTTTTGGGAGGAAGCCGAGGTATTCGATCGCCTGCACCGAATTCTCGAGCGCTCCTTTCAGCAAACGATAGCTCGCGCAAGGCGCGATCGCATCTCGCATCGAATGGCGGCGATGGCAATTGGCGTCAGCGTGGTGCAATCTGCCAAGCGAACCAGAGGCCTTTTTCCTTGATCTTCTTGGTTTGCATGCTCCGATCAGTGTGACGAGACGGGAAGCTCGGTGAGACGGCGGATTGTGTGGAGACTGGCACAGGCGTCAGGATGGAAGAATACAGTTCGTTCCGCGGAACTCACTGATCTTCTCGCGGCCTACAGGAAAAGCAGGTCGCCCCGGCATCGAGTGCCGTTGCGTCATCCGGCCGCTGTTGCTCAAGCACATCTACGGCTTGCCCGGAGGGGCCTGCCAGCGCTGGGTCGACGGTCCGTATTTGCGCCACTTCATCGCTCTGAGTTTTTCCAGCACGAGTCTCTGAACTCAGCTATTCCGGCGAGGCGTTCCCTACCAAGATGACAGAGACGAGCACGCGTTATGGGTGGCCGCTCACCAAGAAGTGGCGAATCAAACGAGGCTGGAGAGTCAGACGGAAGCTAAAGCGACGCCTCAGCCAATCCGCTCCAAGCCCTTGGTAAAGCGCGGACCGACATAGAACTTTGCCGTGTTGCCCATTCGTGCGACCTGGGCGTTCCATCGAGCGTGCGGATCACGTGCGCAGGCGAACCGATGATCAGCGAGCGCCCGGCAAACTTCTTGCCCCCGGTGATGACGGATCCCGCGCCGACAATACTGTTGCGGCTGATCCTGGCGCCATTCATCACGATCGCCCATGCCGACAAGCGCGCCATCCTCGAGCGTGCAGCCGTGAAAGATGACGTTGAGGCCTAGGGTGCAATTCTTCCCGATGACGAGCGGAAAGCCATCCTGCACGTGGGAGCCTTCGCCGACCTCGATCCCGTCATTGTCGCCGCGCCGAACAAGACATTGGTGCTGGGTTTCAACCGCACGCAGCCGATCACGGTGCGGTGTCGGCAATGAAATAGTTGCCATCGGCGGGAAGGTCGGTCGCCTGCCCATCGAGCTCGTAGATCGCCATCAAGGCCTCTCATGCAAGATCTTGGCATAGCAAGACGAAGATTCTCAAAAAAGGCTGCGCGCCGAGCGTTGGTCAGACCAGCACGGCGGCAGAGCGCAACGTCAAAGGAAGAAGGTGCGTTCATGATGATTCAGAAGCCCGCGGTGATGGGCGCCATCATCACGAATTCGAAGCGGCCGGCCTCCCGCTGCCGCCGGTGCATACGATGTCGGAGTGAATATCCTCTAAGAATCGACAGCAACGAAACGATCTTCGGTTGTCGACTTGTAGACCGCCTCGAGCGCAGCGATCCCTCTGACTACCTCCTGGATAGGGATCGGATATTCTGTCCCGTCTACAACAAAGCGGGCGAAAGCCTCCAGTTCTGCGCGTTCGATGTCAACCGCATCGAACTGAGTCGTCTCCGTATCTTGGCCTATTGGCGCGAATGTGAGCTGTTGATAGCCATGCATCTCAGCCCAGCCGTTCGTTCCGAACACCTGCAGTCTCCAATTCCGCCCAGTCGCGGTCATCGTACTTAGGTACCCGGTACAGCCGCTTGCGAATTCGATCTGGACGTCGGTCGTGTCGTCCAAATCTATCTCCAGGATCTGCCTTCGTGATCTCGCTCTCACGCCCGCGATCGGGCCGGCGAGACCGATCATCGCATCCAAAACGTGGATGCCCATGAGCGTCATGCCGCCAGCGGGAGTTTCCGACCCATGCGCGCGCCAATCCTCAGGCGCAAACTGCATGCCGAATGGTCCGGAAAAATTGCCCTCAAGATGTAGAATACGCCCGAGTCGGCCGTCAGCTAAAAGGCCTTGCAAGCGCGAATACGCCGGCAGGAACCTGCGATTAAATCCGACCGCCAGTTGCTTTCCAGCGCGCCCAGCAGCATCTATTGCTTTCAAGGCTCCAGCGACGTCAAGTGCGAGCGGCTTCTCGACGAAGATGCTTAGACCGGCTGCCGCCGCCTGGCAGATCTGATCGACATGCTCGCTGTGAGGTGATGCAATTATGACGCTGTCAACAGATTTCAGAAGGTCCTGGTAGCTATCGAAAAGCGTCAGGCCTTCCTGCTGACAGAATGCGTGGTGGTTATTCGGTGAGCGCGTATAGCCTGCTGTAAAATGTACCAGAGTACTCTTCGGCTCTCCGTCCTTCTGGATTGCCCCTACCAACCTCCGGCCCCATTGACCGAGCCCTACGATTCCTAGTTTCAGCATAAGTCACCTGCCCAAACGATTGTGTGTTTTCCAGTTGCGAGATCATACAAGAAAGAATCGGGGTCTATACCGCTCGATGATCGACAGTCGCTTGATACGATCACCCATCACGTCGATTGCCGATCCGGCCGCGGTCCAAAGCCCTGCTATTTGCAATGGACATCAATGTTATCCTCGAAATCAGTCAATCCTTCACTCAAAGCACCAGTTAATCAGTCTTCGGTTTACGTGCAGCTCAGGCCGCTTTAAGCCACTCGGCAAGTCGTTCACCGACCATCATGCAGGTGGCATTCAAGTTCGAGCTGACTACGAAGGGCATGACCGATGCATCGGCAATGTAGAGATTTTGCACGCCGCGCACAGCCAGCCTGCTGTCGACGACAGATGACGGACCTGCACCCATTTTGCAGGTTCCGGCAGGGTGATAGATTCCCCGCGCCGTCTCTTTAATGAACGTTTTCAGTTCATCATCGCTCTGAAGTGATGGGCCGGGCTTGTACTCCCCGACAACGTGGTTTCGAAGCGGGGCGGTATGGAAAATCTCTCTCACGATTCGATGTCCGGCGATGAGGGTGTCAAGATCTCGCTCGTCAGCGAAGAGATCAGGATGTATTTTAAGTGGCTCTCGAAAATCAGGTGAATCCAATTCAAGATAGCCGGAGGAATAGGGTCGGTGAACGTTGACGATTGCCATAACGGCAGGTCGGTCTAGAGATTGCGCTCCATTTAGGCTCATTTCATAAGCACCAGGCGTGAACAGGACCTGAAAGCGCGAAAGCCGGTCCGGGCGATCCATCTTTCGCGCGAGTACAACCTGCGTCATGGGACTCGCGGCCGCGCCTTTTCCAAAGAACAACCATTGTAAGCCGGCGGCCAGCTTCTCTATCGGTCCAACTACCATGTTTAGCGTCTTAATATCGACCCAAGCCACATGCCGCGTGCCGGCGTGATCTTGCAAATTGCGACCGACTCCGGGAGCATCAATCAAAACGTCGATGCCCATACGACGCAATTGCTCGGAAGGCCCGATTCCCGACAACATGAGAATGTGCGGAGTGCCGAATACGCCGCCGCTCAATACAACACCCCTTCGAGCCTTGAAGGCAGTGCGATCATTACCTCTGACAACTTCGATGCCTGTCGCTTTGCGGTTCTCGAACAGAACTCGCTGAACTTGTGTATGCAACAAAAGGCGGAAATTGCGCCGTTTGCGCGCGGGCCAAACATAAGAACGCGCCGCGCTGTATCGCGAGCCCCTTAGCTGCGACACTTGAGCGAAGCCGACACCCTCGTACTCTCCATTGTTCAGATCGGATATGTGCTTGGCGCCATGGCGGACGCATGCCTCCAGAAAGATTTTCGACATCGGATGTGCGGACCTCAAGAAGGACACGGGCTGAAAGCCGCGGTCTCCCCGCGTCGGACTCCCACCGCCCTCAAATCTCTCCGACGTGCGAAAATAGGGCAGGACGCTTCGATAATCCCAGCCCTCATTGCCAAGTGATGCCCAAGCTTCGAAATCCTCGGCACTGCCGCGGAGGAAACACATTGCATTGATTGAGCTTGTTCCCCCCAGAACCTTTCCACGAGGCATGTAGTCGCACTGCCCCGCCCGCGTTCGATCAGGCTCGGCGGTGAAGCACCAGTCATAATTCGGATCGCCAAATAGCGAACTCACCAGGCCAGGCATCACGACTTTGAGTGATTTGTCGGACCCACCGGCTTCCACGAGAAGCACCGATAGATTCGTATCGTCAGACAATCTCGACGCTACGACGCTCCCGGCCGAACCCGAGCCCACTACGATGTAGTCGAACTCAAATTGCACGCGCGCTCCAAACTTTCATTGGCCGAGGGGTGCGAGGTGCTCGTGATCGGCGGCAGCTTCATCGGACTCAAGCTTCCGATCCGATTGGGGCAGCAGCCCTGCCGCCCTGTGCAGACTGGCTATCTGCACTAATGAACGTTAGGTCCTGCCGCCGCCAATACCAATTTCGGAAGAAACAATACCGGACTGGAATTGATGCGCCTGGTCCGATCCTGAGATCGGAGACCAGCCACATTTGACGGACATAATTGACCGGCAGAGGCGGACGATCCTTACGGAACGTGTCATTCCGCGTTTGGCAAACCTTGGTCGCGAGACAGGTGGCATATGGCAAAATGGCATTGTCTGGTGGTTCGACTACGACCACACACCGGCAGCCAAATTCGGGCATTGCGATTGGATCGCAGACATAAGACGAACGATATCGTCGCCTTGCTCTTGTGCGCGAGAGGCGAGCTCGTCTGCGTCGACCCTTGAAAACTCCCTTCCGGCAACCATCGTGGCCAGTCGGGTTAGGTGAGGAGCAAACGATCCTATTGACAATGTATAGGAGCAAGTGGTCCAAACCCTCCAACAACTGGAGACTGCTCAGACATGTCCGACGTGAATGACATTCGTCAACGGCTGATTTCGGCCGCTACTGAGATCGCCGGGACAAGCGGAATTCTTTCGTCGCCCTCCGACACGGTTGGCTACCTCACAGATTGGCGCCGCCGGTATGCCGGCCAAGCATTGGCCGTGGTGCTGCCGGGGAGTGTAGAGCAGGTTTCCCAACTCATTAAGGTGTGTAGCGGTCTTGGGGTCGCGATCGTGCCGCAGGCGGGAAATACCGGTCTGACCGGAGGCGCTATCCCCCTTGAAGACGGGCCTTCGATGATCCTCAACGTCTCAAAATTGAACCGAGTGAGAGAGGTAGACAGTCTGAATAATTCGGTCATTGCCGAGGCAGGCTGTATCTTGGCAACTCTTCGGGAAACCGTGGAAGGGGCTGGCAGGTTGTTTCCAATGCTCCTTGGAAGTGTGGGCAGTTGTCAGGTTGGGGGGCTTGTTTCCACAAACGCCGGGGGAACCGGTGTTCTTCGTTATGGGAACATGCGCGACCTTGTCTTGGGGCTGGAAGTCGTTCTGCCAGACGGTAGCATCTGGAATGGCCTAAAGGTCCTTCGCAAGGATAATTCGGGATATGATCTTAAGCAGCTCTTCATTGGCGCGGAAGGAACGTTGGGAATCGTGACTGCTGCCGCTCTGAAACTCTTCCCGTTGCCGATAAGCAGCGGAACGGCAATGGTTTCATTGTCGAGCATGCAGGCGGCAGTAGATCTCCTAAAACTCTTCGCAGATCGTACAGGCAATAAGGTCGAGGCCTTCGAGATCATTTCGAAGGGGCAGCTGGAGTGCGTCCTCGCTCATTCCGAGAAGCGACAGTCCCCCCTGGAGCTGACATTGCCATGGTATGTCTTGATCGAGCTCGCCGATGGCAGCATTGATTGGGACCCTGGACGACTATTTGAGCTTATTCTGGGCGAAGCAATCGAACGCAACCTAGTACATGATGCAGTCATCGCTTCTGATTCAACCAAGGCTCAACGGCTATGGGAGCTGAGGCACAACATCTCTGAATCGAATGTGCGAAAAGGGTTCTCCGTAACCAACGATACGTCCGTTCCGATTTCAAAGGTGCCGGCGTTCATAGAGAAAGTGGATGAACGGCTGACTAAGACCTTTGAAGCCTCAGACGTATTTTACTGCGGACACATCGGCGATGGAAATATCCATGTCATCGTTGTCTTCGATAGGGCCTTCTACGACACTGCCGAAAAAAGAGAGAATGCGGCTGCGCTCGCCAATCTCATTGTCCACGAGGTAAGTGTCGAGCTGGGCGGCAGCATCAGCGCCGAGCATGGGATCGGAATGATGCATGTAAGAGAACTTGAAAAATTCAAGGACAATCTCGACCTTGAGATGATGGCCAGGATCAAGAGAGCATTTGATCCTGGGAATATAATGAACCCAGGCAAGATATTGCGGTCTGATCGCGTGAATCGCATTGGTGTCTAGCAGGCATCTTCGCCCTCCAAAGGAACCGCAAGAGGTAACAAGGATATGCAATTTGTTTGCGCCGTGCACCGCGATGCCATTCGCGTCGGAGTGGTTTCAGGCGAGGAAGTCGTTCTCCTTCCGAGCACTTCAATGATCTGCTGGAAATCATAGAAGGCGGGGCGCAGTCCCTGGCGGAGGAGCGCCTCATAGGCGAGCAGGATGCCGAGCGCGCGTCATTGGCGGAGCTGGCGCTCCTGCCGCCTGTTCGACGGTTTCGCCGTGACATACTTTGCACGGGGTGGAACTATTTCGATCATTTCAACGAGGGCCAAGGAAAGCGCGAGGGCCAAGATGCCAAGGAGGGTGCCGAAGGCGCCGACATTTTTCACCAAAGGTCCGGATACCGTTGTTGGGTCCCGTGATCCCATCGCGTTCGACTCTGAGATTTCGAGCAAGTGGGACTACGAAGCGGAGCTGGCTGTGGTCATCGGGAAGACGGGCCGCAGCATCGCTGGGAGCGAAGCCGCCGGCTACATTTTCGGCTATTGTCTGGCGAATGACATTTCGCAGCGTGACTTGCAACGGCGTCATGGCGGACAGTGGCTGATGGATAAGAGCATCGACGGAACGATGCCTATCGGACCGTACATCGTGACGGCTGACGAAGTCGATCTCGGTGCAGTCCGCCCGCAATGCCTCTTAAATGGAGAGATCCGGCAGGACGCTCTCATTTCCCAAATGGCCTTTCCGGTTGAGAAGCTAATCGCCGAGCTATCATTTGGAATGACTTTGAGGCCGGGCGATATTTTGTTGACGGGCACGCCAGCGGCGTCGGCCTTGCCCAGACTCCCCCAATCTTCCTGACCGAGGGGGATGAAGTTGTGGTGCGCGCGACAGGTCTGGGCGAACTGCGAAACCGGCTTAAACGCGTCGATCTCCTTGGCAATTCCGACGTCTCGATCGGGTGAGCGCGTCGATTTTGAGCTTTCGGATCCGTCGGATACAGACCGCGTTATCTTGGATCAAGCCAACCAATCTCTGGCGTTATTGCGCTGGCTCGCCTAAAACCGCGATATGCAGGTTCGCTACGGGGAAATCAAGACCGGCCGGTCATATCTTTCTGACGGGGCATCGGCTGGAGCGCGTCGGCTAGGCTTTGGATTGTAGTCCGATAGACGGATCGGAGATATCGCGTGGGTTCATTGGATCTGGTCGAGGAGATCAAAGAGATTTGCGCCGATCTGTCCGGACAGGCGGTGGATGCGGCCCATTATCTGATCAACAATCCGGACGAAGTCGCCTTTCATTCGATGCGGGAGATCGCTCGGCGCGCAAACGTCCCCCCTGTGAGTCTCGTCCGGTTGGCGCAACGATTGGGTTTGGCGGGCTACAGCGAGCTGCGGGACCGATTCATCGATATCATGCGAGATCGTCAGCAGAGGGATCGCATGTCGATCACCCGCAACGAGCAAAGCGCAAGAGCGCTAATCCGCAAAATGGGCGAAGGCGCTGGACTGGAGGACTTTGTCGAATCATTTTTCGCAGCTGAGCTGGATGTCGTAAGACGAGCTCGTGCGCACTTGTCCGAGGAAAAGCTGAGAGAAGCGGTCGATCTCTTGGCGAACGCGCAAAAGGTATTTGTATATGGCAGGAGAACAGCGTTCACTCCAGCATATACGTTGGCCTATACTTTGCGAAAGGCGAGGCCAAACGTCATCCTGCTGGATAGCCCGGGAGGGGCACCGGAGAGCGTTTTGGAAGACCTCTCGCCAGGCGATGCGTTTGTCGCGGTAACCTTTGCGCCCTTCAATCGATTGGTTCACCGGCTGACCGAGAAGGCGTCGCTATCGGACGCTCGCGTCATAGCAATCACCGACAGCTTTGCTGCACCTGTCGGCGAGTTTGCTGGTCGTCTACATTTTGTAGCGCAAACATCCGGACAAGCATTTCCAGAGTCAATGCTTGGGGCCATCGCCGTGGCCCAACTACTGGCGGCCTTAACAATCAGCAGCCTGGGCGAGTCTGCGCAGAATCGGATCCGTGAGAATGAGCAGTTTCTGGTCGGATCTGGTGAGTATCTCCTGTCCGGTGAGGTTGCCAAGCGGCGCCGGGCGCCTACCGCTGCTTCGCGAAAGCGCTCCTTGAACAGCAAGCGAACGGTGCGCTAGTCGGGCCATCGATCTTGAACACTCCAGCCCTTGCGCGCTGCGCAGTAGGTGGACACCGCTGCTGCGGTGCGCACGTCGATGTCGACGCCCGCGTAGAAGCGATCTCGACAGGAATGAGATCATACGATCGGCAATGGGAGCTAGTGATCCCTCGGCCTCCGTACCTAAGCTTGCAGCACAGTGGGCACTCGAGCCGCGGTACCGCGCCGCCGCGAACAACGAGCCCGATGGGATGCACGCTGACTTCATGATCGCCATGCCGGCGATTTTGGGAGCGGAATGTGCCGCCTGCGCAGGTGGGAGATAGGAGCGCCGAGCGGAACTTGGTGCCGGAAAACTCCTCACCGGCCACGAACAGCGATAGCCCGATTACGAACTGGACTGCGACGGCGGGCGGTCTTCTCGCAGTTAGAGCAGAGTGCTCTCGTGATCCCATGCCGACCTTAAAAAAAGACGGTCTATAATTCCAATTTGCTATTGATCGTTCCGAAATCGGTATTGGCATCGCCGACGCGGTTCGCGCAATGTCTCAGCCATGGTTGGTAGTCACTTGGACACGCAAACGCCAGGGGGAGATTCGATGGAGTGCTCGGCGTGCTTGCCGGTCTTGAGCTCGCTAGAGCACTCAATCGAAGCAACGTGACAACGAACGTGCAAACGAAATCGTAAACTGGACCAATGAAGGGGGTTCGGTGGCCGGGCTTGACAGGGAGCTCCGTCTATGCCGGGCGACTGAAGCTAGATACGGCGCTGGCATTTGCTGATCGCTGCGGCTTGACGATCGGTGGAGAGCTGGCTCGCATCGGCTATGCTGGCGAAGCTCCAGTTGGGGGTCGAGAGATCGATAGCTATTTCGAACTTCACATTGAGCAAGGATCGGTGTTGGAGGTCCATCAGATCCCAATTGGAGTCGTCCGCAATAATTCGTGGGTGGGTGGTGGAGTGATCGAGATCCATGGCGAGAACGGGCATACGCAAACCACCCCGATGTCTCGGCGGCGTAACGCACTTGTCGGCGCCGCGAAACTCATCTTAGGTATCGAAGATATAGGCGCTTCGCGCGAGCCGCACGGGATGGTTAGTGCCACCGTAATCGACAGCTGGCCCAACAACCGGATCAACATTCCACATCTGAGCAAGATCGGCTTTTTGATCGTTCAAGCAACTTCCGAGGGACGACACGAAATATTGGAGAAGAATGCGGCACTAGTGGCTCTGCACAGTGAATTTGACAGGTTGCGTCGGGCGGTCAGATTAGCTCTGGCAGGTGTTTCGGATCAACGAGGACCTCGATGCTGCGAGGCGTCCTTGGCTGCCTTGTGATGAGGCCGGCTCGTTCCAGCGTCAGCACCATCTGGTGAACCGAGGGCGGGCTGACACGGAAATATTCCTGCATGTCG
>NZ_JADPJL010000013.1 GCF_023073415.1 Bradyrhizobium sp. 190
GTCTCGCGTGCGATTTGCGCTAAAGAAAATGCACACGAGCATACAGGGCAGCGGGAGCATTCCGGCCTTCCCTGCGCAATGGCTTTACGGCTTACTTCGTGCTCTTCCCGGAGAACGGCTCTGTTGCCTCCGTCGCCGCAAGAGAAGCTTCGCTCCTCCTGGACTTAGCGCCAGCACCGCGGCGCCCGAACCACACGACTTCACCGTACGCTTCCGGCGCGTACGTCTATCGCGCCCTCAGCGTCCATCGCATCTCACCGCACGTTCGTGACGATCGCGAGCGCCCCTCATCCGCCGTGAGACGGGCGGAGTTATGCCGATGATTTGCGTGAGAACGAAAGCAGAATATTTTTGCAAGAGGGGCTGGACAGGTTTTAGGTGATTTGCCCGTCGTGCCAATTGGTCGCGGTTGTGTATCGAGATTGCGCTTGCGCGCTAAGCAAATCAGTCTCGTAGGGTGGGCAAAGCGACTTGTCCGCCGTAGCTCAACGAGCGAAGGCGGAAGCGTGCCCACCATTTCGATGCGCGATCGGCGATAGATGGTGGGCACGTCGCTAGTGCTCCTTCGCCCACCCTACGGGCAACAAATGAACGATCGCGTTCGCGTAGTACTGCAACAGCACGAGCTCTTTCGGGTTGGCGCGGTAGGTGTCGTCGGTCTCGATCACCAGATGGCGCAGCGTCAGCATCCGCAAGCCGACGGAGATCGCGTAGTCGCGGTCGGCGCGCGGGATGTGAACATAGCTTCCGAACCGTTCGAGAGCGCCGATCAAGGTCGAAACGCGGCCCTTGATTTCGAACAGCGTCAGCGGCTGGTCGCCGGCCTCGAGCACGGCGGTCGAGACCAGCGAGACCGGCAGCGCCGGCACCACGCGGCCAACGGCTTCCATCAGCTCGTTGCCGAGCCTTTCGACCTCGATGCGACGCGGCTCCGGCGCGAGAACGCGGAAATCGATCTTCCTGGCCTCGACATAATTTCGCAGCGACACCGGCACGCCAAAACTCACGCAGGTATATCCGAAGCGATGCCACTGGCCGCGCATGGCCATCCAGAGATGGCGGAAGAAGTGGCGCGCGAAGGTCGCCGCGTTGAAGCCGAACACCGGCTTCTTCCCCGGCTCGGTATTGGCCACCGAGGTCAGCATGCGATCTTCCAGCACGCGGTCGTAGTTGACGGCGACCGGGACGAACACCACGTCGCGCGGGCCGTGCGGATCGAAGTCCGCCACCATGTAACTCAACAGCCCGAATTTCGGCGGACGCAGCTTTCCGTCGCGGCTCAGCCCGCCCTCCGGGAAAATCGCCTGCGTAACACCCGCGGCTGTCGCCATGTGAACATAGCGCGAAAGCACCTTGCGATAGAGCGCCTCTCCGGAATCGCGCGCGATGAAATAGGCTCCCATCGAGCGGATCAAATTGCTGAGGCCCCAGACCTTGGCCCATTCGCCGACGGCGTAGCTCAGCGCCGACGAGGTGGCGGCGACATAGGTCACCAGCACGTAATCCATGTTGGAGCGATGATTGATGACGAAGATCACCGACGCGGCCGGATCGACGGCGGCCAGCGCCTCGTCGTTGCGGACACCGATCCGCACTCGATACAGCATATGGGAAACGGCCCGCGCGATCCGGGTGCCTACGCGAAAATAGGCATAGGCGCTGAACGCCGGAACGATCTCGCGGGCGTAACGCCTCACCTTTTCCATCGCGACTTCGTTCGGCACGCCGTTCTCAGTCGAATATTCCTCCGCCGCCCGCAGCACTTCCGGGTCGAACACCAGACGATCGATCAGCACCTGTCGCTCGGTCAGCTTGAAAGGCTGAATGCGAAGCTTCAGTTTGGTGTTGAGTTCCTCGATGGCGCGGTTGGCACGCCGGCGCAGCGCCCAGCGCACGCTGGGAATGAGGATGCGATCCAGCGCCGCCAGGATCGCGAGGATCGTCATCAGGAGGACGACCCAGAGCGGCAAGCTTACCTGCGACCCCATGCAAAACCCCGATCCCGCGACGCAGCGCGTCGCCGCTCCGCGACGTCACGATACGGTCTGGAACTCCATTGTGACAAGCGTTCCGAGCATCGAGACCGGCCGATTCCCGGCGATCAGCCGTCATGTTCGCAACCGCGATATCAACGACGTTCGTTCGAACCAGGGTGCGTACGCATAAACGAAATGCCGCTTTTGAGGCTAAAGCAGAAATGCGCTGGCTACTCCGGATTTCGCCTCGACCACAACGCACTTCGCCCCGCTGAAGAATCCTCCCGCGGTTGCCCGATCAGCGGTCGCGTTGTTGCTTGACGATTGCGTGCAGCAGGTAAGCGTCCTCGCCCACAGGAGACCCCGGTCCTCCAGGGGTCTCCAGCGGCAGTCCAGACACCTCTCCCTGCGACAGAGGCGGCGGATCGTTCAGACGATCTGAAAGTCGTTGGCGCTGAACTCAGCCACGGTGCGGCCCAGGAACAGCACGCTGTCGCCCTGACCCAGATCCATCTCAGCACCCTGCGCTGTCGCGCTCAGCGCTGCCAATGGGTCGAAACTCGTATCGAAGCCGACCAATTGGACAACATCCTCGGATGGATCGAAGTCGGTGATGATATCCTCGCCGGTTCTGTTGTCGCGGAAGATGAAGACGTCGGCACCATCGTTGCCGGTCAGGAAGTCGTCACCGCGTCCGCCTTCGATGGTGTCCGCCGCGTTCCCGCCGGTCACGACATCGTCGCCCGCGTCGCCGAACAGCCTGTCACTGGCCGTGGCGCTCTCGGGGGAGGTCGCGAACGCCCGGATGAGGTCATCTCCGGCGCCACCGTGGATCTCGTCCGCCGCCACGTTACCCCCCAAAATGGTGTCATTGCCGCCACCACCGAACACGACATCGCCGGTTGGGTCGTTCCATGCGATGAAGTCGTCGCCGGCACCGGCCATTACAACGTCCCTGCCAGCCATCCCGCCGATCCGGTCGTTACCTTGTCCGCCGAGCACCACATCATCGCCTTGGCCGGTGTTGAAGTTGTCATCCCCCCGTCCACCGGACAGCACGTCGTTGCCGTCGCCGCCATTTATGGTGTCGTTGCCGTTGCCGCCATCGGCAACATCATTGCCGACGCTGCCCTCGAGTGTGTCGTTGCCATTGCCGCCCGTCAGCGTGTCATTGCCGCCGCCGCCGTCGAGCACGTCGTTGCCGTTGCGGCCGTCAAGGATGTCGTCCCCCGCCAAGCCCAGGATGGCGTCATTGCCGCCCAGCCCGGAAAGCACATCGTTCCCTGCCGTGCCCGTCACGACATTGTCGATGTCATCGGCGATGGCGACCAGCTGACCCCGGATTTCGCCCGCGCCAAACTCGCTCGTATGGACATTGAAGTAGAGCGGTATGGCCATTCCGACGGTGGCCGAACCGAGATCGTCCGCGAAGTCGGTGATTGTAACGCCCGTCGGGGTGGGCGGGTCCGTTGTTTCCCAGACGCCGCTCTGCGACCAGGAGCCATCCGCATTAAGCACAATGGCAAGGTCGTCGTTGTCTTGCTGAAAAGCCGGATCCACGGTGTCGACCTGCCCGAAGACAATGGGTCCGTTTACGCCCGCAACCGCAGTGTGAAAATGCGTGCGGGTGACATCGTCGCCGGAATCGTTCGGCGTCTGAGGTGGGCCACCCGTAGCCGGGCCGAAATCAACGCCCTGCACGTCGAACGAGTAGCTCGCGGCTACCGCCTCGCTGTCGAAGACGACAGTCCCGACGCCGCTTGCCGGCGTGTTGACTGGGGGATTTTCCTGGGAGCCTTCGAGGATCACGCGGAATACAGTGGACATGCTGTCCTCCTTGATTTCTAGGGTCAGTAGCCGGTCGCGACATTTTGGACGGCGGCTGTCCGCCTGAAGCACCCGACGATGTCGTCAGTGCTTTTTGGTCCACGCGAAGGGCTTTTGCGCTTGTTGTCGACGTGGAGTGATACGAAAGCCACCCCATCGGAACCCCGACGCTGCCGCGAACCTGCTAAGTTTTGGCACTCGGGCACGTCCAACGGCGCGGTCACGCGAACGTAAACGCCTCTCAATTCGTCATGCGCTTCTTCGTTCCATCAACCTCCGGTAACTTTCTGTTCTCAGGTCCCACCGGGTTCCCGGGGGCGCTTTGTGCTACGATGGTGTTCGCATCCTTCGCTACACGCTGCGAGCGGAGCTACACGCTGCGAGCGGACGTGCGCAGCGCAAAGAATTGCGGAGGGCACAAAGCAGACATGAGTACACGGCCTAGCCCGGCATGAAGGCATCGAATGCGGCCCAGAGCTGCGCGCGATGACGGTCGTCTTCCTGCAGGATTTCGTGCTTCGCGCCCGCAATCACGCAATGCGATGCCGCCGGCAGATGCCGGGCAAACGCTGCAATGGCAGGGGCCGATACGATGGTGTCGTCGCCTGCCGCGAGCATCAGGACCGGCTGGCGAATCCGGCCGGCAAACTCGTTCGAACGAAACTCGCCCATCGCAGCAAAGGCCGCGTCGAGCCATGCCACGGTCGGCGACGCGATCCCGAGCGTTGGATCGGCTTCCAGGATCGCCGCGTTGCGGGCATAGCGGCGCGGGTCCGAGGTCAGGGGATTGCCGGGAAAGCCCGTTGACTTGATCAGGTCGACGTTGCCGCCTGGGATAAACCGCTCGGCCATTCCACCCGCGCGCAGCATCCGCATCAGGCCGCGCATCGGCCGCGACGCGCGCGGACCCGGCAGGTCAATCATCGGCGCGCAGAGCACGAAGCGTTCGAACACCTCGGTGCCGGCATGCGCGACACGCAGCATGACCGCGCCACCCATCGAATGGGCCAGTGCAAAATAGGGCGGCGGACAATCCGGCAGCACCACCTGCTTGACGAAGGCCGCCACGTCGATCTCGTACTCCGAAAAATTCCGAACATGGCCCTTGAGCGGATTGCCCAGCCGGCGCGAGGAATGCCCCTGCCCCCGCCAGTCGATCATCGCCACCGCAAAACCGCGCTTGCGCAGATCCCGTACCGTTTCGAAATATTTCTCGATGCACTCGCCGCGCCCGGTGAAGACGCAGACGGTCCCCCTGCCATTGGCCGGTGCCGCCCAGCGCGCAAGGCGCAGCGTGACACCATCCGGCGCCTCGATCGTTCCGGCAAGCGCCCCCTCTGGAACAGGATTGGCCGGTATCGACAGCAGCGTCATGGGGCTGATGTCCAGGCTGCAGTTTGGCGAAGAACCAGCCGACGGCAACCAACAAGGCGGCGGATTATCGGCCGCGGCATCTAGATGATCCCGCCTCTGCGAAGCGCGGCGATCGCATCTGGGTCGTAACCGATATCGGCCAGCACACGATCGGTGTGCTCGCCGAGCGTCGGTGGGCGCGTCACGATTTCGCCCGGCGTCTCCGACAGCCGCACCGCGGCGCGTACCGTCGGCGCAGGCTTCGGCAAGCCGGGATAGTCGACGTCCTGCATGAAGCCGGTGGCGCGGATGTGCGGATGCTCCAGCGCCTGTTGCGGGCTCAGCACCGGGCCAGCCGGAATCATCGCTTTGCCCAGCGTATCGACCGCTTCCTGCGTGGTACGCTCGGCGCACCAGCGCGCCATCCGTTCGCTGATAACAGGACCGTGGTCGCCGCGCTTGAGATCGTCGGCGAAGCGCGGGTCGTTCAGCCAGTGATCCGCCTCGCCCATCAGTTTGGCCCAGCGGATGAACAGCGGGTGGCCGGTGACCTGGCACAGCACCCAGCCGTCTTTGGTCCGGTAGATATCGGCGGGCGCCGCGGTCTGACCGAGATTGCCGGTCGGGACGCGATCAGCCGCGATCACCGCCTGCTCGATCAGCGTCGCGTTGGTGAAGGAGAGCGCGGTCGCCAGCAGCGCGCCTTCGACGATCTGCCCGCGGCCGGATTTGCCGCGCTCGATCAGGGCGGCGAGCGTGCCGAACGCGCAATGCAGCGCCGTGCCGAAATCGACCCAATTCACCGCGGCCCGGTACGGCGGATCGCCCTTGCCCGTCATGTACACCGCGCCCGACATCACCTGCCCGACGCCATCGAAGCCGACGCGGTCGGACCACGGACCCGGCCCGCCGAAAGCGGTTGCGGTCGTCAGGATGATGTCCGGCTTGGTCGCCTTCAGCGATTCATAATCGAGCTTCATCGCGCGCAGCGTCTGCGGCGGCAGATTGGCGACGACGACATCGGCGGTGGCGACCAGCCGGCGCATCACCTCCTGGCCTTCCGGCTTCATCGGATCGAGCGTGATGCACTTCTTGTTGCGGTTGACCTGCAGGAACAGCGCGCCCTCGCCGCCTTCGCCGACGGGCGCCACGAAACGATCCTCGCTGCCATCGCGTTTCTCCACGCGAATGACTTCCGCACCGAATTCCGCCAGCAACGTCGCGCAGTAAGGCCCCGCGATATAGCGCCCGAAATCGAGGACGCGAACGCCCTCCAGAACTCCCCCCATCGATCTTTCCTTTTGTCTCGCTGCTCGCTTGTGCCGAGGCTTCTATCATGTTGATGAAAGTATTGGACGACCATACAATCACTGATCCTGCTCCAATGGAACATCCAGAATGACCCCGACTGCACAACGGCCCTATCGCGGTGTTTTCCCCGTCGCTCCGACCATCTTCGACGACCGTGGGGAGCTCGATCTCGCGGGGCAGCGCCGCTGTATCGATTTCATGATCGACGCCGGCTCCAACGGCCTCTGCATTCTGGCCAATTTCTCCGAGCAATTCGTGCTGACCGATGCCGAGCGCGAACAGGTGATGCATGCGGTGCTGGAGCATGTCGCCGGCCGGGTGCCCGTGATCGTGACCACCACGCATTTCGGCTCGCGCATCTGTGCCGAGCGCAGCCGCCAGGCCCAGGATGCGGGCGCGGCGATGGTGATGATCATGCCGCCCTATCACGGCGCCACCTTCCGCGTGCCGGAAAAGGCTATTTTCGACTTCTACCGCACCGTGTCTGACGCCATCGACATCCCCATCATGATCCAGGATGCTCCGGTTGCCGGGACACCGCTTTCGGTCGACTTCCTGGCCCGCATGGCGCGGGAAATTCCGAACATCCGCTATTTCAAGATTGAGGTGCCGATGGCGGCGGCGAAGCTGCGCGATCTCATTGCCTCGGGCGGCGACAACATCGAAGGCCCCTGGGATGGCGAGGAAGCCATCACGCTGATGGCCGATCTCGATGCGGGTGCGACTGGCGCCATGACGGGTGGCGGCTACCCTGATGGCATCAGGCAAATCGTCGATCCTTATCTGGCGGGGCGCCGGGAGGAAGCGATGGCGGCCTATGCGCGCTGGCTGCCGCTGATTAATTACGAGAACCGCCAGTGCGGCTTGCAAGCCGCCAAGATCCTGATGAAGGAAGGCGGCGTGATCGGCTCGGAAGCGGTTCGCCATCCCCTGCAAAAGGTTCACCCGGCGGCGCGCGCGGGCCTCGTTGAGATCGCCCGCCAGCTCGATCCCGTGGTGTTGCGCTGGGGAAGATAATAGAACGCATCCATCAACCGGCACCGCTCACCGGCACGGCATAACCGCCTCGATCTGCTTCTCGCCCTGGGCGTTCTGCGTTTTTAATCGCTGGGTTGAACTGGAAATCAGAACTGGAGCAACTACATCAGATGCCCGCAGACCGCTCAAATTGATTTCCCGCCGTGAAAAGATACCTTTTCATTCTTGTTCTCCTCGTGCTCGTTCCCATGGCTGTTTCCGCCGTGGAATACCTGCTCGGCGACAGGCGTGAGAACTGGCAGACGGCGGACCGTTCAAGCGCGGGACTTCTTCCCAAAGCATCCGAGCACGCGGAAGCCGTTATCAGGGTTTTCGCGGCAAGAACCGTACGCTGGCGCGGGATATTCGCGGTTCACACCTGGATCGTCGTCAAGGAGCGCGGCGCCAGCCGTTACAGCCGCTACGATTACACGGCCTGGGGTGAACCGATCCGGATCGACGGATTCCTGGCGGACGGGCGCTGGTTTGGTGCGATGCCCGAAGCTGTCGTCAGCGTCGATGGGCCGAAGGCGGAAGCGCTCATCCCCAAAATCCGCTCGGTGATCGAGACCTACAAGTTTCGTGCCTATGGAGATTACAGCGCCTGGCCCGGTCCGAACTCCAACACGTTCATCCAGGCAATCCTGGACGCCGTTCCGGAACTTGGAGCGGTGTTGCCGCCGAACGCGATCGGCAAGGATTACCCTTACCACGGCGATTGGGTCGGCTTCACGCCGTCGCGCACTGGCCTGTTTGCTTCGCTCGGAGGTTATCTAGGGCTGACGATCGGATGGATCGAAGGGTTCGAACTCAATCTTTTCGGAGGCGTCCTCGGCTTCGACATCCGTCGCCCCGCATTGAAACTGCCCGGTGTCGGCCGGGTGGGGCTGCCGCTTGGTCCGTGACGCAATATTCGTCAGCGGACGACATGGGATTCCATCGGAACCTTCGTTTCGGTCAAACGTCGAAAAGCAGGAGGAACGATATGACCGACGATCAGACCTTTGCATCCTTGCTCGGCGAAGCTGCAATGGCGGTTTGGGGCGACATGCCGCGCGACATTCAGGAAGCGCTGTTCGAGACGGCCATGCGCGATCGGTTCGAGCTGCGTCACGATCTGGCCAGGCTGCTGCATGAGCGCCACCCCAGAACGCAGCATCCGGCCAAGCCCGACTGACCAAGCCCGCGTGATGCAGACCTCTACTGCGGAAACGCGACATCCGCGATCACTGGAAGATGGTCCGAATACGCACGAGCCTTGCGATCGGTCCAGGCCGCGCGGATCGTCAAATCGCGCGAGGCATAGATCCGATCCAGCCGCATCATCGGCAATCGGGAGGGAAACGTCCGCAAGCGCGTTCGGACCGGGCAGATCCGCGCCAGCACACCCCTCACCGACTTCACCCAGAACCAGTCGTTGAAATCGCCGAGCACGAGCGTTCGCGTCGGCTGCACCAGGTCGGCCAGGGCATGCGCCTGGGCGTGCCTTTCATGGATGCTCAGACCGAGATGCGTGGCAATGACCGTTACCTCGCCGTGATCAGACAGGATGCGCGCGGCAATGGCCCTGCGGGGCTCTCGCTCCAGATACGAGACATCGGAAATCTTCGGCGGCTCGGCGAACGGCCAGCGGCTCAGCAGCACCTGTCCGTAATCGCCGTCCTCGGTGACGATCGATCTTGCATCGACGCTGTGGTCGCCGACGGCCTTTGCCAGCAGGGCAAAGGGATCATCGGTTCTTCCGCGCGAGTCGACTTCCTGCAGCGCCACGATATCAGGAGACCAGTGGCGGATAATGGAACAAACGCCGTCGAGATCGAAACCCGGATTGAGGTGGAAGATGCCGTGAACATTCCACGTCATGATGCGCATCGTAGCCGTCACGTTCGTCGTCCCGCCATCCACGTCACCAAAAATTGCACGCCAAGGCACAGCGCGATCCAGGCTGCGATCGCCAGCGCGAGCAGCACCGCATTCGTCCACGAGGCGTTTCTGGCGAGATCTGCGATCTGCGCGCCGAGCGCGGCCATGACAGCGATCCCCGGCGCCATGCCCAGCGCGGTGCCGAGCAGAAAATCGCGCAAGCTCAGCTTGCTGGCGCCCGCCACCACGTTCACGATCGAGAACGGGGCGATCGGCACCATTCGGATCATGGCGACCGCAACGACCCCCTTGCCGATGATGCGGCTCTGAACCCGCGCCGCGCGGCGCCCGAGCAGCCGCTGCAGCCGCGCCTGGCCCAGCACGCGGCCAATCGAAAACAGCGTGAGTGCGCTGAGCAGCACGCCGGCGCCGGCGCTGAAGAAACCCATCCACGGCCCCAGGGCGGCTGCCGTGGCGGCGATCAAGACCAGTACCGGAAACACCACCAGCCCGCCGAGGACGAAGGCGGCAATCGCCAGCAGCGGCGCGAATTGCGACCATGCGGGTTGCGAAATGACCGAGGAGACGAAGCCTACGTCGGTGAAATCGCTTAACGACGTGTACTGCCAGGCCAGCGCGAGGCCGGCGAGCGCCGCGGCCAACCCCGACACAGCCAAAATGGTTCTTGCCGTCCACATCCGATTGGCGGCGCGGTCGAGGTGAAGCGGTTCTCGGGGATCGGCGACGGGCTGTACCATGGTCGCCATGCTGCCGGCTGACGCCGTCGGGTCGATCGGCTGCAACGATTTCGCGCCGCCGCGCTCCGCCAGGCGGTCGAGGAATCCAAACAGGTCGGCTTCGTTGCTTGCGATGTCCTGCTCATCGACGCCGCAAAAATGCCCGATCAGTTGGCGGCGAAGCCGGGTGATATATTTCCAGTGCGCCTCAGACGTCGCCTCGAAGACGAGATCGCATTCGGTGTCCGCGCCCATCGAGCGATTGTTGAGGTTGGCCGAACCGACGCGCAGGATGCGGTCGTCGACGATCATCACCTTGCTGTGCACCATGACCGCCGCGGCCTCACCCTCGTCCCGCGTCGACGGATAAAGAAAGCGAATCCGGTCCATGACGCCGGCCGACACGAATTGGGCGATGAATCCGCCGCGCCCGCTCTGCATGGCCTGCGATTCGAACCAGGACGAATGCATCTTTGGCGTGACGATCAGAACACGAAGCTGTGGCACGTCCAGCATCCGCTGCGCCAGCAGGCGCGCGATATCGGTGGCGCTGGTGAACTGGTTCTCGATGTAGATGAAGCGGTCGGCCGCGTTGATGGACGCCTCAAACAGCCGTGCGACCTCGTTCACACCGGCTTCACTCGCGGTTGCTATCTCGGTCCGGGCGATGCCCGCCGTCATTCGCCGGGATTGCACCGGCACCGAGGCCGGCCAGCGCTCGCCTCTGACGTCGGCGCTTGTCTCGACAGTGCAGCCGGCGGCGCACCACCTGTTCTCCGCCACTTCCGTCAGACTGGCCGCCGCTGCGCCATCCACCATGCACTGCACGTCGTGAAATGGTGGATAGGGCTTGCCGTCGGGATCGGTCCGCAGCGGATGATGGGCGTCGTGCGTGCTGGTGTCCCAGCGCCTTATCGTAAGGTCGAGACCGCCGGAGAAGGCAAGCGCACCGTCAATGACGACGATCTTCTGGTGCTGCGCCGAGCCCAAGGGAAGGCTGGAGTCGAAACAGAAACGAAGCCGGTCCGGCGCTCCCGAGGTGAATTTGGCGGTTGAATTCCACTCCCGCTCCGCCGCGTAGAGAGCCGGGAAATTCCAGCTCAGGATGTTGATCCGCAACTCGGGCTTCGCCTTCAGGAGCGCTTTCAGAAACGCACCGAGCTCTTCCGGATAACCATCGTCGGCATGCCCGGACGGCCCGACAAACCGGGTCAGGCTATGGATGTCCCAGCCGATGATGTAGACCTGCTTCGTCGCGAGCAGCAGCGCTTCCCGCAAAGCGGCGAAATACGCGGCTGCGTCATTGAGGATTGCCAGCCGCCCTGCCTTGCACCTTCTCCAGACGGTGTCGCCCGGAATGAGGATGGATGAGCTTTGCAGCAGGCGGCACCTCGGCAAGATGTGGAAGGTCAAGACTTGGAAGATCAAAGCAAATGCGGGATCGCGCACCGCACCCGACAACAAATCAACGTTTTGCGGCCAAGTCGGTTCCGGCCTACCGGAACCTGGACGGCTCCAATCGGAACCAGGTTACCGGCCACCCGCATTCGCGCGGGTTGCTCCCTGTCGGGGCGTGCCGCTCCGGCCTCGGTGGGGAGCTTGATCTTCCTCGACCACGGGTTCGATGTAGGTGCTGTGCAGCGATGTCGGCGACTTGAAATCGTCGAACATGACGCGGACGGTGCTGCGATAGCGGCCTGAACCGATGATGACCCCTTGCCGGCCGGCGAGATTCGGGCATCGCGTCGCTCCGAGCGCGCTCATCTTGATGCGCGTCCGTTCAGGCAGCGGAGGCTGATCGGACGGTTCTTTATGAGATCGCCTGCTCGGATCGGGATTCATCAAAATCACCCCTCGCCTCCAGCAACTGGCCGAGCCGATGCAACGCGTCGGCGTGCCTCTTCCAAAATGCGGCGGTAACCGATCTCCGCATCGTCGGACTGTTTCTTGCGGTGAAGTTCGGTCGTCTCCGAATCTCAGGCTCGACCTTTTTCCATCAACAGCATCGGCTGGTGATGGGGCCCGAGGAATCGAAAATGAACATGCAGTGATTCAAATTCATTGCGAACCTTGGCGGTTTCCGAAAAACGCTCGATGAGAGAAGTCATATTTTTCGACAACGACTTGTCGCTAACTCTGATCTTGGCCAATCGCTGGATCAGATCGAGTCTCGCTCGGGTCGGGTTCAAATGTCGCGAACACGACTGCGGCGGAGGCCTCGTCGGTGCGCAAAGGCAGCGAGCATGTCAAAGTCCGGCTTTGGAGGCAGCTTGCTGACAACATGGCAATATGCCCGCAGATGCCGGCCGACCCATTTAATCGTAACGCCTTTCCCGCCAGGCAAGTACATATCGAAAGATATATCCGCGAAGGTTGGGCGGGTTCCCTTGTGCAATTATGACAAGAAAGCGCTGCTTTCTTGCTGCTATCTTGCTGGAGTTCCCTCGTTTTCGACGACTTCTTGTCACACTCGCGCTTCTTGGCATTCCTTTGAAAAAAGGGTAAACTTTTGTGCACAATTAAGATGTAAGTGATCTGTTTCACAGCGATCCAGAAGGGCCGGAAGCAATCTATCGATAGTCATAGGATTTAATGATCGATAGTTATAGGACGTAGTATTAAGGGGCGCGTAATGTCGGTCCCGTTCAAAAAGACGGTTTTCCTTGTAGACGCGATGGCCTTCAGGCGAGCTCGCGCAGAGAGCTTCTTAAATCCGTGGGCCCGGAACGAAAGCGTCGAACTGATTTCGCTCGGTCCCGACGAAGCCCACACAAGACTCGTCGAGCGCGCCGAATGCGACATGCTGATTTACAGCGTCGGCGCTCCCTCTCCCCACGAGGTCTTCACCGAGATACAGGTATTGCATACGCTTCGCCGTGAGGCGGCGCTCGCCATCGTCTCCGACGATGAAAATCCCGCCACCGTTCTCGCGGCAATCCGTTGCGGGGCCCGGGGTTACTTCAGCAATTCCATGGCACCCGAGCTCGCGTTGCATGCCCTTTCGTTCGTCCTTCATGGCGGAACTTACTTTCCACCGACCGCCTTCCTGGCCAGCCAGACCTTCAGCGCGCCGCCGCCCATCGAATACAAACAGCCAGACCTTCCCCAGGAGCAACTGCTTCCGGGGTCTGAACAACAGACGCAGGCGCCACCTCTCAGGCCGGAGGACGGCCTTTACGAGCAGCAGGGCTCCCTATTCGACGACAAGCCGGCTGGTGTGCAGCGCGACCACGGCTTCAACGGCGCGCGGCACACGCCCGAGTTTACCGACCGGCAGTACTCCGTTCTCGTTTGTCTCTGCCAGGGCGACCCCAACAAGGTCATCGGTCGCAAGCTCGGCATGACCGAAACGACCGTGAAAGTCCATGTCCGCGAAATCATGCGCAAGCTGGGCGTAAGCAACCGGACTCAAGTCGCGATCGCCGGGGCGCACGTCTGCTCGGACAGCGCCGCCGAACTGGTTCCCGCGGATTCATCCATGGCAATCAAGCCGTCGATATCTCACCAGCGATGAATTTCCGGCACTGCGTCCTGAGCGCCATTCCGCCATCCTTGCGGAATGAATCAGCACCCGCTCGGTTCCACAATGAGCGCGTTGGAGAAGACACAGGACCATTGGTAGTAATCCCTCCGACATAGCGGTCCACGGAAGGACGAAGGATCCTCATCGCCCGGTTGAAGGCTCAGGGAACCACAGTGGCCGCAGCCTCGCGTGCTAGGCTCTCTTCGGCTGTAAGGTCAAAACCGGGCGCATATCGGCCTGTGCGCGCATTGCCTCCTCGATGGCGGCCACCAGCGCCGTCTGGTCGAACGGCTTGGAAACGCGCGGCAGGTGAGGCTGCGTGGCGCCTGGAAACTCAGCATATCCTGTGCAGAGCACTACGGGCGTGCCGGGACGCTCGGCGGCCACTGCCTCGGCAAGCTGAAGCCCGTTCATTCCCGGCATGGCGTAATCGGTCACCACGATGTCGATCTTAGGCATTCGCGGCAGCAGCCGGACTGCCTCCTCGCCAGAGCGCGCCTCGATCACGGCGTGGCCGAGATCATCGAGCATCGCAGCGATGCTGTCGAGAACAAGAAGGTCATCATCGACGACCAACACGGAGATGGGTCGACTGCTGCGGGATGCGGAGCGCGACGGCTCAGCCGCATCGGGCACCGGCACCTTTTCGTCCTGACAGGCGGGCAGCCAGATCTCGGCCGTGGTTCCTTCGCCGATGCGGCTCTTCAGCAGCAGCACGCCTCCGGACTGTTCGGCTAACCCTTTCACCATCGAGAGGCCGAGACCGGTTCCCTTGCCAACACCCTTGGTCGTAAAGAACGGCTCCTGCGCATGCTTCAGCGTCTCCTCGCCCATGCCGCATCCGGTGTCGCTCACCGAGAGCGCAACGTATCGTCCCTCCGCGAGGCCATCGATGGCGTGCTCTTCGCGTGCGGAGATGCTGATCACCCCGCCGCCCGCCGTTATCGCATCCCGCGCATTGACGGCGAGGTTGAGGATCGCGAGCTCCAGCTGGTTGGCATCGACCTTCACATTTGCGAGTTCGGTCGGAAAACGGGTCTCGACCCGGATGCCCGGATCGAACTTCAAGAGAGCTGCCATTCCGCGCACCAGGTCCGGGACATCCACGACGACGGGCTTGAGGTCCTGCTTGCGCGCGAATGCAAGCATGCGCTGGGTCAGGGAGGCACCCCGGAGGGCACCCTGGATCGCGTTGTCGAGGAGCCGGTGAATCCTGGGATCTTCCGGCTGGAGGCGCTTCTTCGCGAGTTCGAGGCTGCCCAGGATCACGGCGAGTATGTTGTTGAAGTCGTGGGCCACACCGCCGGTAAGCTGTCCGACCGTCTCCATCTTCTGCGATATCGCGAGCGCGTCGCGCGTGCGCTCCAGCGCTTCCTGGGCTCGGCGGCGTTCCGTCACGTCCCGAACGATCTTGGCGAAGCCTATGGTCTCGCCCCGCTCGTTCCGCACCACGCGAAGCGTCGCCTCGGCCCAGAAGCGGTTGCCGTCCTTGCGAACGCGCCAGCCCTCGCCCGTCGACTTGCCTTCCCGCTTTGCGTCCAGAAGCACGGCATCAGGAACTCCGGAGGCGCGCTCTTCGTCCGTGTGAAGGATGGCGTAGTGCGTCCCGACGATCTCGTCGCCGTAGCCGATCAGCCGGCGCGCGCCGAGATTCCAGTTCGCCACCCGTCCCTGGGGGTCGAGCATGAAGATGGCGTGATCGGCCACACCCTCCACCAGCAGCCGGAATCTCTCCTCGCTTCGCCTGAGCGCCTCGGCTTCGCGACCAGCTCGTTCTGCCGAGAACCGGTCGTACACGGCCGCAGCAAGCCCCATGATAAGGACGACAATCGTGGTGCCAGCGATCAGGAACGCGAGGGGCGCCTGTCCCACCGCGCCGTGTGCTGCGCGGCCAAGGACGGCGTCCGCGGGAACGAAGGAGGAGCCTTGCATGGCTGCGTAGTGCATCCCGGAAATCGCCACGCCCATGACGGCTCCGGCCGATATGCGCTCGAGCACGCTCGTCATGTGAAAAGCGAGGCGCAGCGCTATGATGGACGCTCCGATCGCAATGGCGATGGAAAGCACCACCCAGACGGGATCGTAGTGGATGGAAGCCGCCATCCGCATGGCGCTCATGCCAGTGTAGTGCATGCCGGAAATCGCCAGCCCCATTGCGATGCCGGAAACGACGAGCGCGTTCGACCGCCGACTTACGACGACGAACGCGGCTGCCGCGACCAGAATGGGAATGGCAAGCGAGAGGAGCGTGGGGAGCGGATCGTAGGAAATATCCACGCCGGGCAGGCTAAAGGCCAGCATGGCCACGAAATGCATCGACCAGATGCCGCCGCCCATGGCGACTGCCGCAGCCCCGAGCCAGCCCAGGCTGGCGGAACCTGAAGCGGCCCGCATGCGGGTCGCAAGATCCAGTGCCGTATAGGAGGAAAGCGCGGCGATCAGGACCGACAGCGCGACAAGAACGGGGTCATGGGAGCCTGGGTGGTGATGCATTCCGTTCGACGACGCGCTGGGAAACAACTGAATAGCACCATTTTTCCAACAGTGCATTGTTCCGGTGCCGATTAGTTGAAGAGGCCAGGTTCGGCGAAAATCCTGGCCGGGCCGGAAGGGATCGAACCTCCGAATGGCGGAATCAAAATCCGCTTGGTTATTCAACGATTTCAATGGGCATTTGAAACGCCCCTAGCGTTTTCAATAGCTTGACAGTTGTTTCCAATAAAGAAGCAGCGCCCGCGGGCGCACACCCCGAACAAATCTACTCGAAACTCGGCGTCGAGAATCGCACCGCGGCGGCTGCGATCGCGGTGAACGCGAAGCATCGGAAATCTTGACGCTACATTCTTCCTTGCCCTCTTTGCAGGCAAGCAAAGTCAGCCTTGGCGAGGTGATTCGTCAGGCACTGCGTCTGGCCAGCCCGGCTTCGGAGCCCGCCGGCGATCTCAAGGCGCGCAGATCCATATGCCGGTTCACGTCTTTATACAGCAGGTAGCGGAAGCGTTCCGGGCCGCCGGCGTAGCAAGCCTGAGGGCAAAAGGCGCGGAGCCACATATAATCTCCGGCCTCGACCTCAACCCAATCCTGATTGAGCCGGTAGACGGCCTTGCCTTCCAGAACATAGAGGCCGTGTTCCATTACATGGGTCTCTGCGAAGGGGATCGACGCACCAGGTTCGAAAGTCACGATCGTAATGTGCATGTCATGTCTGATATCGGATGGATCGACGAAACGCGTCGTCGCCCACCTGCCATCGGTGTGAGGCATCGGTGTCGGCGCAATGGCGCTTTCGTTGGTGACGATGGCATCGGGCGCCGCGACATCAGGCACACGCTGATACAGCTTCCGGATCCAATGAAAATGCACTGAACCGAAGCTGCGGTTTTTCACGCTCCAGGAACTCCCGGGAGGCAGGTAGGCAAAGCCACCGGGCCGCAGCACGTGTTCGGTTCCGGCAAACCTCAGGGACAGCTCTCCCCCAACGACGAACAGCGCACCTTCCGCTTCCGCATCGGGTTCCGGCGATTCACTTCCTCCGCCCGGCGCCACGTCGATGAGGTAGTGCGAGAATGTTTCGGCAAAGCCGGACAGTGGTCGAGCCAGCACCCAAACGCGCGTATTTTCCCAGTGCGGAAGATAACTGGTCACGATGTCGCGGATCACGCCCTTTGGTATCACCGCATACGCATCTGTGAAAACCGCCCGGCCGGTCAGGAGCTCGGTCTGGGCCGGATGCCCTCCCGGCGGCACGTGATAGGTTCGAGATGACATTCGTTATAACCTCTTGGAGATGATTGTGCTGACATCGCCGGGCCACTAACCCTGCTTCGCCGTGATGTCCGAGTTCGCTTCCGCCGCACCATCGGGCGCGACGTGCAGCCAATTTGCCGCTTCAAGCCACTTTTCCTCGATGTTACTGCCCGGCCCTTTCCGGTCGATCACAACGAACGGACTGGCGTCCCCGACGACGAGCAGCGGATGGTGCCAGCAGTTTCGCGCGTAGTTCACGCCCTGTCGTCCCGATGCGGCAAACGCCCGGTAGCTTGAGGGGACATCCGGATCGGTGCACACCACCACCAACCAGGGCGCTCCGCTCAACGGCATGAACAGTTGGCTGCCCAGCGGGTGGCGCTCCATGAGCTTGATGACGAGTGGAGTTGGCCTTGCCGAGCCGATGAACAGACTGACGCAGACCGCTCCACCTTCCGCGGCGACGTCAATGCCGGCCAGGTCATCAAACCGCTCCGCAAAGCCTTCATTGATCAACTTCGGCTTCACGTCTGCGGTCTCCACCACCTCGCCGAATGGTGCAAACCCTGCCCTTGTCAAAGGCGCAATCGAAAGCGCTAACATCGCTCAACTCCCATCCGTCGCACTGATGCAACCGGCTCAGGACGTCTGAAGCTGCGCGCCGGATGCAGCGATAACGACGGGATCGACTGATGTGTCGATATCGATGGCAGCGACCTCGCCATCGAGGACGCGATGCGCCTTTTCCCGATCGATGTCGCCTTCCCATGAGGCGACGGCAACCGTGGCAACGCAGTTTCCGACATAGTTGCCCAGCGCGCGCGCAATACCGATGAACCAGTCCACCGACAGCAGCAGCACCAATCCGATGGCCGGAATCGCGGGAATGGCCGCAAGTGTCGCCGCAAGGACAACGATGGCCGAGCCCGGGACCCCGTGAGCGCCTTTCGAGGTCAGGAGCGCAATACCGAGAATTGCCAGGAGATCACCGGTCGCCAGCGGCGTGTTGGTGGCCTGGGCAATGAATACGGCGGCGAGCGTCAGGTAGATCGAGAACGCATCCAGATTGAACGAGTACCCGGTCGGAATGACCAGCCCAACGGTCGACGGCTTGATGCCGAGGAGCTCGAGCTTCCGCATGGTCTGTGGCAGCACGCTGTCTCCGGCCGCCGTGCCAAGAACGATCGTCAATTCCTCGCGGAAGTAGCGGAGCAGCTTGAACAGGCTGAAGCCGGAAAAACGCATGACCGCGCCCAACACCACGACGACAAAAACGGCCACGGCCACATAGAACAGGGCGACGAGACCGCCGAGTTGCTTGAGTGAGCCGATGCCATATTTGCCGACGGTAAATGCAATCGCCCCGAAGACACCGAGCGGCGCCAGCCTGACGACGAAATTCATCATCTTGAAGATGATGTCGCTCACGCGCCCGATGAAATCCGCCACCGGCTTGGCCCGCTCGCCGCACAGGGAGACGGCGCAGCCAAACATGATCGAGACGATCAACACCTGCAGGATGTCACCGGTCGTGAACGCTCCGACCACGGTCGAGGGAATGAGCTTCATGAGGAATTCCGAGACGCCGCCGCCGGAAACCTGGGCTGCGGTCTGGCTGAAGCCGCTCAGCGCTTTTGCATCCAGCGTCTTCGGATCGATGTTCATTCCAACGCCCGGCTCGAAGTAATAGGCGAGCGCAATACCGAGCACCAAGGCAATCGTCGTTATGACCTCGAAGTATATGAGCGCGCGCACCCCGACCCGTCCAACCTTCGAGAGATCCCCGGCAGCGGCTATACCGTGCACGACGACACAAAACACGATCACGGGAACCAGCATCTTGATGAGCTTGATGAAGCCGTCGCCCAGCGGTTTCATCTGAAGGGCCACATCAGGGTAGGCCATGCCGAGCGCAATACCCAGTCCGAGCGCAATGGCGACCTGGAAGAAGAGCGACTTGAGTATGTTTGGCACGGCGTTCCCCACTTGGTTGGCGTTTCCATTCAATGCGGCTTGGTCGGCCCACGGCCGATGCCGCTATTGTTTTTGACGGCGACGTTGACGTCGCTTCGAAACCGATTGCTCGCGCCACCGGGCTGCAGCCCGGCCGCGCTGTCCCGCCTGCCCGCCTCGATCTGCGCGAAACGGCACTTCGCCCCCGGCCCAGCGACCGAAACAGCACTTCCCGTCATTCGTTGACCATGCCGGACCAAGTGTCCAATATATAGAACGACACGATCAAGAGGATATCGCTATGGATCTCCGTCAGATCAGATATTTCATCGCCGTGGCCGAGGAGTGCAGTTTCACTGTCGCGGCGCGGCGGCTGAATCTTTCGCAACCCCCACTGAGCCAGCAGATCCAGGCACTCGAAGCTGCGTTGGGGACACAGCTTCTCTATAGAACCAGTCGCAGGGTCGAGCTGACACAGGCCGGAGAAGCGCTTCTCGCGCGCGCCCGCGCCATTCAGCAGCAGATCAAACTGGCGGAAGACGAGGTCCGCTCGATTGGCGCCGGCCTGGTCGGCTCTCTCGATATCGGAGCGACAGGCTCCATCCTGCGTGGGCGCCTGGCCGATTTGCTGGCTGAGTACCGGAAGGATGCGCCTGCGGTGAAGATGACGGTGCATGAACAGGCCCCGGCCTTGCAGATCGCTGCCCTCCTCAATCGAACGACAAACATCAGCCTGAATAGAAGCATCCCCACCGAAGACGCTTTGAGCAGCGAGCTTGCGTGGCCGGAAGAGATCGTGGTGGCCATGCCAAAAGACCATCCGCTCGCCCGCCGCAAGCGCATCGCCCTCGGCGACCTTGCGTCGAGGACCACATCGTCCTGCAGCCGGAGAGCTCCCAGTTTGCGCGCTATATACAGAAATGCTGCATCGACGCCGGCTTTCTGCCGCGGGTCTCCCAGCAAGTCGTCGATGCGCAGTCGGTGCCCAGTCTGATCGCAGCGGGCTTTGGCGTTGCTCTGGTTCCGCAATCAATAGCACGGTTCACGACCGACGAGATCGTGTTCAGACCCATCAGGCCCTCGCCACCGTCCGCCGACGTGTTTCTCGTCTTCAGAAAAGATGAGACGTCGATGGTGGTGCAAAATTTCATCAAGCTGGCGCGTCGTTTCCTCAGGCAGAAACGGATTTCGGGTCACCTGGTCGCCGGCCGATGATTCGGCGGACGGGAATGCGTCAGAGACGCGAGAACGTTGCCACCTTTCAAGGCGTGTAGAACTACATGCAACTTCAGAAACTGAGCTGAACCTTCATGGACCGGCTGCGATCTCCCGCGATCTCGAAGGCGCGTATCGCCTCCTCCAGTCCAAAGACGCCGGTCAGCAGCGGGGTCAGATCTACTCTCCTCTGGTTGATGAGGTCGACGGCCAGGCCGAACTCCTCGTGGAAGCGGAAGGTCCCGCGCATTTCGATCTCCTTGGCCACCACAATGTTCTGCGGGATCGAAACATCACCGCCGAGACCGAGCTGGATCAGAATGCCGCGCGGCTTCAGCACTTCGAGCCCGGAGCGTACGGCCCGTTCGTTTCCGGACGCTTCGAACTGGACATCGAAATAGCCTTTGTTGGCCGCATAGGCGCCGAGCTGATCGGGATCGCTGGCGACATTGATCGTCCGATCGGCACCGAGCCGAAGCGCCTTCTCCAGAACCGCAGCCACGACGTCGGTCGCGACGATTTCCCGCGCGCCGTGGAGCCGGGCCGCCATGATCGCCAACGCGCCGATCGGACCGCATCCCGTCACGAGAACCCGTTTGCCGAGCAACGATCCGGCACGGTTGACGGCATGCAGAACGACGGCGAACGGCTCCGCAAAGGCAGCCTCGTTGATCGAGACACCGTCGGCGACCTTGTGGCACTGCCAGGCTTCAGCGACGAGACGTTGACGAAAGGCTCCCTGGATATGCGGCATCGGCATCGCGCTGCCGTAGAAGCGCATGTTCAGGCATTGGTTCTGCTGGCCCTTCAGGCAATAGTCGCAAACGTTGCAGGGTCGGCTGGGAGACACCGCGACGCGGTCGCCGATCACCAGTCCTGATACGGTCGCACCCAGCGCCTTGATGGTGCCGGCGACCTCGTGACCGAGGATCATCGGCTCGCGCACCCGCACCGTGCCGAAGCCGCCATGATTGAAATAATGCAGATCCGATCCGCAGATGCCACCGGCCTCGACAGCGATCTCGACCTGTCCGCTACCTGCTGCCTCGGGCTCGCGTTCCTCGACCCGCAGATCGCGGGCCGCATGAATGACGACGGCTTTCATTGTTGCACTCCAGCGGCACGAACCTAGAGACTGGTGGTTATCCCACCATCGACATAGAGCGTATGTCCGTTGACAAAGGACGAAGCCTTGCCGGACAGGAACACGGCAGCTCCGACCAGTTCTTCGACGTTACCCCAGCGCGCCGCCGGTGTCCGCTTTTCGAGCCAGCTCGAGAATTCCGGATTGTCGACCAGCGCCTGGTTGAGCGGGGTCTTGAAGTATCCCGGCGCGATTGCATTGATCTGGAGGCCGTATTTCGCCCAATCGGTGCACATTCCGCGGGTCAGGTTCTTGATGGCCCCCTTGGTGGCCGTGTAGGGCGCGATGCCGGGACGCGCGAGTTCGCTCTGCACGGATGCGATGTTGATGATCTTGCCCTGGCTGCGCGGGATCATGTGACGGGCGACAGCCTGGCCGACATAGAACGCGCTGGAAATATTGGTGGCGAGCAATTGCTCCCACTTCTCGACGGGAAAGTCCTCGAGCGGCGCGCGAAACTGCATGCCGGCGTTATTGACCAGGATATCGATCGCGCCGGAATTCTTCTCGATCGCCTCGACACCGTCCCTGGCGGCTTGCGCCTGCGTGACGTCGAAGCCGGCCACTGACACCTTGTGCCCGGCAGCGGCCAGTCTTGCCGCAGCCGCGTCAAGCTTGGCTGCGTCGCGGCCGTTGAGGACGACTTCGGCGCCGTGTTCGGCAAGGCCTTGCGCGAGCGCGAAGCCAATGCCCTGCGACGAGCCGGTGATCAGTGCCCTCTTGCCCGTCAGTGCGAAAAGTTCAAATGCCATTTGGCGACCTCGTGCTGGCTTCGAGCGCGAAAACTCACCGCCCGAGCGACTTCTTGATACCGTTCAATCCGAGGCGCCGGAAGGGGTCGGAACGGAGGTAAAGAATTGCAGCCGTGGAGAACACGGAAGTAGCCGGCCATGGGCGCTCGACGGGCTGCGATCAGGTTGTTAAAGCCCGCCTCCGCCAAGGGGACTTTGAGTCGAGACATGACCGTTGCGATCGAGATGGGACACACGACGGCAGGCGCCCCGGCTAACCTGGACCTTGAGGAACTGCTGGCGACCCGCCTGCTGGTGCAGGGCAATTCGGGCTCCGGTAAATCCCATCTGTTGCGCCGGCTGCTGGAACAGAGCGCCCCCTGGGTACAGCAGACCATCATCGACCCCGAAGGCGACTTTGTGGCGCTTGCCGACCGTTTCGGCCACCTCCTGATCGATGCCGAGGACCATACCGAGCGGGGCCTGCAGGTCGCCGGCGAGCGAGCGCGCATCCATCGCGTCTCCACGGTGCTCAATCTCGAGGGGCTCGACGCCGAGAACCAGATGCGGCGCGCCGCCGCCTTCCTCGGCGGGCTTTTCGACGTCGCCCGCGACCACTGGTATCCGATGCTGGTGGTGGTGGATGAGGCGCAGCTCTTCGCGCCGGCCGTCGCCGGCGAGGTTTCGGACGAGGCGCGCAAACTCTCGCTCGGCGCCATGACGAACCTGATGTGCCGTGGCCGCAAACGCGGGCTTGCGGGGATCATCGCCACCCAGCGACTGGCGAAGCTCGCCAAGAACGTCGCGGCCGAGGCGTCCAATTTCCTCATGGGCCGAACCTTTCTGGATATCGACATGGCGCGGGCCGCCGACCTTCTGGGCATGGAGCGGCGACAGGCAGAGGCCTTCCGGGATCTGGAGCGCGGGCAATTCATGGCGCTGGGACCGGCCCTCTCCCGCCGTCCGCTGGGGCTGCGCATCGGTCCAACGGATACCACGCCGCGCAACGCGACCCCGCGCCTGATGCCTCTGCCGGAAGCGACACCGGACGCACACGCCATCATCCTGGCAGCGCCGCCGCCCGAGAATAGCCGGCCCCAGCGCCGGTCGCCGCCAGACCTCCTCAGCCAGCTCATGGCGGCGAAGTCAGCGGCGCTGGAGATCCGTCCCGAAGCGGTAGAGCAGCCACTCAGCGCCGAGGAACTGGCGGAGCGGCGTGAGCGAACGGACCGTATTCTGCGCGCCGTCATGGCGGAACCCGACGCGGGATTCCGCGCCATCGGTGTCCTCTATCAGGAGTTCGTGGTCCGCTGCCGAATCGAGGGCCTCGGTTCGGCCGTGCCGGATCTCGGTGACTTCCGTCGCATGCTGACGCGCGCCCGTGCCGGGCTCGGCTCCGATATGGCGGAGGATGACGGGTGGCAGGATGTCTCGGTCCGCGCCTCACTTCTGCCGGAGGATATGCAGGGCGTCTTCATGATGATTGCCCGCGCCGCGAAGGAAGGTTGGCCCTGCCCGGGCGATGCAGCGATTGCCCGCGCCTATGGCTCGCATTCGTTGCGCCGTGCACGGCGCCTGCTGACCTACATCGAGGAACAGGGCCTCATCGTTTGCCAGCTTGACGGTGCCGGCCGGCGGATCGTGACGCTCGTCGAACTGGCCTGGGCGACGGCACCGGGCGACCCCAATGCCGAGGAACTGCCGGCCGAACAAGGCTGCACCAGTTCGGCTGGATGATGCGACGGTCGCGCGCGCACCCGGAAAATACCACGCATTAAGCCGTGGTTGCCTGCAGCAGAGGACTACCACGGGGCTTCTGTCGAGTGATACCCCAAACGAGGTATAATGGCCTCCGTCTCGCTCCGCGGTATATGATTCGCAGCGTCGCGCCAGAGTTCCTTTGACGGGTCTGCGCTCTTGTCGCCGACCGGTTTTTGCATATCTCGCTTATTTGCATGTCTCGCTTAAGGGAGTTCTGAGCTTGAGCGTTGCCTTCACCAAGGAAGACAGTGCCGAAACGGCGTCGGAAACATTGCTTCCCGACCGCCCGGTTTCACCTCATCCGAACCATGTTACCGAGGCTGGATTAAAGGCCCTGGAATTTCAGCTTCAGCAGGCTCGCGAGGCGTACGAGGCCGCGCAGAAGATCGAAGACGTGAATGAGCGGCGGCGGCAAGCAGCAACCCCCTTGCGTGATGCCCGCTACTTTGCGGCGAGAGTTCGGACGGCTCAGGTCATCCCCAATCCGACGTCAACTGACACTGTCGCCTTTGGGAGCACGGTGACGTTCAGGCGCGACGATGGGCGCGTGCAGAAATATCATATCGTGGGAGAGGACGAAGCGGACCCCAAGACTGGCTCCATTTCCTTCGTGTCCCCGGTGGCAAGGTCTCTGATGGGCAAAGCTGTTGGGGATGTCGTCGGCACATCCGGTCAGGAGCTGGAGATCATTGCGATCTCGTAGGCCCCCCGACAAGACGCAACCGACGTTTGGAAAGTCCGCCGTGCGGCAAGAGCTGCCCTCCCGAAGCGGGCGTTGAGCAACTTTATCCACGAGCAACACGGTTACGGGTGCTGTTTCCGCGGGGCCACACCTTTCGGCAGGTCGGCGAGGCGCGCCCTAAGGCGTGGCACCGCGAAGTCGAGAAACGCGCGCAATTTGGCCGGCATGAAGCGATTTGGCGAGTACACGAAGCTGACGGGTTGCGGCGGCGGCTGAAAATCCTGCAGAAGCGGAATTAGCTGTCTGGATTTTATCGATTCGGCGACGAGATAAGAGAACGCCACGGTGATCCCGATGCCCGCGCGCGCAGCATCGCAGGCCGACTCGAGATTGCTCGCAACGAAGCGCGACCGAACGGGCACCGCATACTCGGTCTGGTCTCGTTTGAATCTCCACGTGGTTGGCGACTGCATCGGAGAATAGCTGATGCAGTCGTGCGCAGAGAGGTCGTCTGGCGATTTGGGCGTTCCGCGAGATTTCAAATAGGCCGGACTCGCGCAAACTACGCGGTAGATTTCCCCGACACGCACCGCGATCAGGCTGCTGTCGGCGAGATCGCCGACGCGAAGCGCGACGTCGATGTGTTCCTCCAGGAGATTGATAGTCCTGTCCTGCAAATTGAGCTGAACGTCCACCTCCGGGAACGTCACCAGGAACTCCGCCAGAATCGGCTGCAGACATAAGCGGCCGAGCGCGACAAGGGTCGAAACACTCAGATCTCCGCGTGGCGTTGTGTACTCGCCGGAAGCGGCGCGCTCGGCTTCGGTGATATCGGCAAGGATTCGCTTTGCGGCAGCGATGTAAGAGAGCCCTGCGTCAGTCGGGACAAGTGCGCGGCTCGACCGATTGAACAGCTTGGTGCGCAGGTGCGCTTCGAGCTCGGATACCTTTCGGCTCACGGTCGCCAGCGGCATTTTCTGCCGGCGGGCCGCAGCCGACAGGCCTCCGGCCTCCGCAACCGCCAACACAATCGACATGCCTTCGAGACGGTCCATATGAGGCTTCCATTTTTTGGAAGGATACATCTCGATATTGCCAGATACCCAACATTTTCGGAAGGGTCTATTCATCGGTCGGAAGCAACGCCAACCCATGGAGACCGATATGAATACGACCCAGGCCAAGGGCATCGCCCTCATCACCGGCGCATCAACCGGTATCGGTGCGATCTACGCCGATCGTCTGGCCAGGCGCGGCCACGACCTCATTCTTGTTGCGCGCAACAGGCAGCGGCTGGCATCGCTGGCGCGCCGGCTCGTCAACGAGACTGGCCGAAAGGTGGAGACTGTCGAGGCCGACCTCACGTCCCCGGCAGATCTGCTACGCGTCGAGCACATCCTCCGCACCAATGCGGGCATCTCCCTGCTGGTCAACAACGCGGGCGTCGGCGCTACCAACCCGCTGATCGCCTCTGACGTTGACAAGATGGACGACATGATCCGTCTGAATGTCACCGCGCTGACGCGGCTGACCTATGCAGCGGTCCCGGGATTTGTCGCCCGCGGCCACGGCACGATCATCAACATTGCGTCGGTTGTCGCGATCGCGCCGGAGGTGCTGAACGGTGTCTATGGCGGCACCAAAGCGTTCGTGCTCGCATTCAACCAGTCGCTCGCTCACGAACTTGCCGACAAGGGCATCCGCGTGCAGGTGGTGCTGCCGGGCGCCACGGCCACCGAATTCTGGGACGTCGCCGGCACGCCGGTGCATCAGCTTCCGGCGCAGACCGTGATGTCGGCCGACGATCTGGTCGATGCCGCCCTCGCGGGGCTCGACCTCGGCGAGACCGTGACCATCCCCTCGCTGCCGGACAAGGCGGAGTGGGATCGTCATGAGACGGCGCGCCTCGCCATGTCGAGCAGGCTCTCGAGCGCCATCCCGGCGGCTCGCTACAACTTGCACAAGCATGAAAGCGTGAGCGCCTAGGGACGCCAACGCACTAATTGCCGGCGGCCAAGGCCCCCGGCGTAATTCTCGGCATCCAGTCGGACGTGCCGAGACCGTCGAGTTGATGCTCGACGGCAGTCCTTCACACGTCCGGTGAACAAGGAGAGGTACTATGAAAACGGAAGTTGCCATATCACGCATCGCTATCCAGGTCCCGACATCGGTCCTGGCAAAGGACACAATCGCCGCGTGGCGCGATCATGCCGAACGCTTGATCGCCTACGCCGAGCCGGTCAGCCGAGCAGGCCTCTATGTGTCGCTCGCGATCATCTACGCCTGGTTCGGCGGGATGAAGTTTACTGAATACGAGGCCAACGGACTGGTGCCACTGGTGGAGAACAGCCCGCTGCTGAGCTGGTTCTATGCTCTGTTTTCAGTCCGCGGCTTCTCCACGTTCCTCGGCTTCATCGAACTCAGCATCGGGCTGCTGATCGCCCTCAGATTGGCGAGCCCGGTCTTTTCTGCAGCGGGCGGTCTTCTCTCGGCCGGACTCTTCGTCACGACCGTGAGCTTCATGATCTCGACGCCGGGCGTCGTCGTGCCGGAGCTCGGGCTGCCCGCGATCTCGGTCGCGCCGGGTCAGTTCCTCCTGAAAGACGTCGGCCTGTTCGCCGCTTCGTTCTGGGTGTTCGTCGACTCGCTGAAGACCGTGGTTCGCAGGTGAGCAGACTTTCCGCACGAGAGCATCAGCAATCCATGCAAGCAAAGGAGAACACGATCATGAAAATGCGATCCATCTTCGGCGCGGCCTATGCTGCCATTGCCATCGTCACAGCGACGCCTGCCGCCGCCCACGGCATCGGCGAAACGGTCACGCCGCACTTTGAGCAGACGATACCCAACATCCCCGGCAAGTCACTGGTCGCCCTGGTTGTCGACTATACGCCGGGCGGGGCATCGCCTTCGCACATCCACGCCAAGTCGGCTTTCATCTTCGGCTACGTCCTCTCGGGCGAAATCGAGTCCCAGGTGAATGACGGACCGAGGCGGGTCCACCGCGCCGGCGAAAGTTTTTACGAGACGCCGGGCTCCCGTCATCCCGTCAGTCGCAATGCGAGCAAGAACAGGCCTGCAAGGCTGCTAGCCGTGTTCGTCGTCGATACCGACGAGAAAGAACTGACCACTTCCGTTGAGCAACACACGTCATCAAGGAGCAAAAAATGAGCAAGCGCCTCGACTACAACCAGATCGCGCCGGCAGGCGTGAAAGCGCTGGGCGGCGTCTACGGCTACGTCATGCAGAGCGGCCTCTCCCCTGCGCTGGTCGATCTGGTCTATCTGCGGATCTCCCAGATCAACAATTGCGCCTACTGCCTCGACATGCATACGCGCGATCTGCTCAAGAAGGGAGAGAAGGTCGAAAAGCTGGCGCTGGTGCAGGCGTGGAAGGAAGCCGGCAACCTCTTCGACGCGCGCGAGCGCGCCGCCCTTGCATGGGCCGAAACGGTGACGCGCGTTGCAGAGACGAACGTGCCGGATGAAGCCTACCAGGCCGCCCGCGCCGTGTTCGACGAGCGAGAACTCGTAGATCTCACGATCGCGATTGGCTTGATGAACGCCTACAATCGCATGGCAATCAGCTTTCGGAATACACCGCAGGCTGCAGTCGGGAAGTAAGGCCAGATGCGGTAAAGCCAGCAGCAGAAACTCATCAAGAACTTCGTTGAAGGAGCTTCGGGTATTGCAATCTCGTAACACCCGCATAGGACGCAGCCGATGTTCGGAATGGCCGCTTTGCGACCCCGAGCGGACATCGGTCAGACGATTGCTCCTACTCACGCCTTAGCCAAGAGCTCTATTCAGTCATGTTGCTGACGCAATTTCTGTCTTAGACGCTGAGAACTAAGAACACCTGTGCGAGGACCACACTGGTTCCCACAACGGTTCCGTCGCCAGCATTGGCACGAATCCGCAAAAATTGGCGCGAGTTCGTCAACGCATCCGCGTTCGCTTGACCAATTTTGCGGCATCGGGAACCGAACGTTCTAGAAAATCAATCAAGGAGTTATGATGTTGTTTCGCTCGCGCGCCGCAATTTGCGGCGCCGTACTTGCGCTTGCCTTTTCTGTTACCGTTGCTCGAAGTGATGCAGTTCATTCAAGCGCCGTCGTCGATGCCGCTTCGGGGGATGCGATCGTTGGCGCAGCATCCACGTACAATCCGTTCAAGCCCGGATGGCGGGAGGGCGGCCCGAACACAGCCTCCGGCGAGCGCTATAATCCCTCTGTCTGGGCGGCTGCCATCAAGACGAGTTTGCGCCAGAAATTTGGTGGGGTCCGATATGGCGCGAGGCCGAAGTATGCCCTCGTTGAGGCTGTAGGCAAGAAGGTCATCGTCAAGATAAATGACGTGGGGCCACTAACGCCTGGCCGCATCATTGACCTCAATGAGCGGGCGATGCGCCATTTCGATCCAAGCCTGCAGCGCGGGGTAATTTATGGCGTAAGCGTTAGGCCGCTTTCCGGCGACTATTGGATCCCCGGACCGGTTGGTTGAACATCGCACGCGAAAGAAGTCGAACACGGCCCTCCTGGACAGGGGGAACGCCTCGATGGCCTCCCCACCGCTGATCTTTGAGGCGATGCCACCTCTGGCGGCAAGGCGCCGGCAGGCGCAATTTGCGTTGCCATCAGTTCTGAAATGTAGAGGAGCGCCTGGCCGAATGTCCGCTCTTGGCTGCCACTAACCGACATCTGGGTAGGCATTTCGTCAAAACGCGTTTGGCGCTGCCGTCTGATCCGTCGTACAGTATGCTCTAGGTTGGATTGCATGCCATGGTGCAAGAGCAGCCAGTCCGGGTCGAGCGCAGGTTGTCGGCGATATTGGCCGCTGACGTAGCCGGCTATTCGCAGCTCATGCATCGCGACGAAGAGGCTACCCACGCCAGACTGACTGCGCTCCTAACGGACGCTGTCCGCCCGGCAATCTCCGAACACGGCGGCCGCATCGTGAAGAACACCGGCGATGGGTTCTTGGCCGAGTTTGCGAGCGCTGTTGAGGCGGTTCGGGCCGCGACGCATTTCCAGACCCGCGTTCAAGAACTTTCGATCGGAGATCCGGAGTACAGGCGCATTGCTTTCCGCGTCGGCGTCAACATCGGCGACGTAATTGTTGAGCCGCATGACATTTTCGGCGACGGCGTGAATATTGCGGCACGGCTTGAGAGCATTGCGGAACCGGGCGGCATCTGCATCTCGTCTGCCGTCTATGATCACGTCCGCGGCAAGGTCGGGGTTGAGTTTGCCGATCTGGGCGAGCAAAACCTCAAAAACATTGACCATCCCGTCCGGACCTATGCCGTGATGTGGGAGGGATCATCCAGCCCGGCGACACCGGCTGAGCGCGCAACGCTGGGCGGGCCTTCGCCGCCTCGTCTTTCCATCGTTGTGCTGCCGTTTGCCAACCTTAGCGGCGATCCCGCGCAAGACTACTTCGTCGATGGTGTAACTGAGAGCCTGACCACAGACCTGTCTCGCATTAGCGGCTCATTCGTTATCGGCCGACACACTGCATTCACCTACAAAGGCAAGGCGGTTGATCTCAAGCAGATTGGCCGCAAGTTGAACGTTCGCTACGTGCTCGAAGGCTCGGTGCAGCGGAGTGGCAATCGGCTTCGGGTAAATGTGCAATTGATCGACGCCGCAACTTGCACTCATCTCTGGGCCGAACGGTTTGACAAACCGATGGCCGATCTCTTCGACATGCAGGATGAAATCGTATCGAGACTCGCCAACACGTTGAATGCTCAGCTCATCGCGGCTGAGGCAAGGCGAGCGGAACACTCGTTGCATCCTAATGCTCTAGACTTGTATTTCCAGGGGAGAGCCCGTTGGAATAGGGGTTGGACTCCATCAAATATGATCCCGGCGCGAAGTTTCTTCGAACGCGCATTGGGGCTTGATCCGGAGAACGTGGACGCGTTGGTCGGCATCGCGGCAATCGATGTCGCGAGCGCTGGTTTCCTTCTTGTCGATGACGCCGACCTGCGCGTTGCAGCGGCCGAAGCGGCGTTGATCAAGGCGCTATCTTTGGCGCCGCAACATGCTCTTGCTCATTTGTATCTCGGTGCCGCCTACTTATGTTCGAACCGCGCGGAGCAAGGCATAGCTGAATGCGAGCACGCATTGGCTTTGAACCGGAATCTAGCCGATGCCCACGCCTCTATCGGGGTAGCCAAAGTCATTGTTGGTCGCGCCGCGGAGACAGAGGCACATATAAACCAAGCGTTACATCTGTCTCCTCTCGATGACGTTGCAAATCGTTGGATGAGCTGGGTTGGTTTTGCCAAACTGCACCTCGGAGACGATGCCGAAGCAGTTGCGTGGCTGCGTCGATCGTTGAAGGTTAATCCAAACAATCCCTTCGCAAACTTTTTTCTCGCCGCTGCGCTGGCGCATCAAGGGAAGATAGACGACGCGCGAGCTGCTGTGAAGGATGGACTTGCATTCGATCCAGCTTTCACCATCCGTCGCTTCAAAGCTTATCCGTATCGCGGCAATCCAACGTTCCTTGCCGGGAGCAAGCGGATTATAGAGGGAATGCGCATGGCCGGAGTACCGGAGAAGTGACGTCGGAGAAGGGTCACATAACCGATATGTCCAGTTGGCCGAACGCCTGCTTTGCGCGGTGGGCTCAATTGGTCAGCGGTCGTTTGTCATATTCGGCTTTGGAACGAGTTCGACCCACGACGTGACCGCAAATAAACTTTCCCGCACAAGACCGACCCAGGACTTTTCATCTGGCCTGGGCTACCGGACGCAACTCGTTGACAAGCACGCGCATGTTCTCGCTGTAATCGACGGGTGCTACGACGAGATGCACGCCGCCTTCGCTGAAGGCAGCTTCCAGCATCGTCGAGAGCTCCGAGACTTTGCCGACGCGGGAGCCCTTGGCGCCATATGACCTGGCATAGGCGACGAAATCAGGATTGCCGAAGTCGAGGCCGAAGTCGGAAAATCCGTCGACTTCCTGCTTCCATCGGATCATGCCGTAGGCACGATCCTCGAGCACGAGCACGACGAGATTCAGTTTGAGCCGCACCGCCGTCTCAAGCTCCTGCGAATTCATCATGAAGCCGCCATCACCGCAGACGGCGAGCACGCGCCTGTCCGGGTGGATCAGCGCCGCTGCGATCGCCGAAGGAAGACCCGCACCCATGGTCGCGAGCGCGTTGTCGAGCAGCAGCGTGTTGGCGACGCTGGTGCGATAGTTGCGGGCGAACCAGATCTTGTACATGCCGTTGTCGAGGGCAACGATGCCGTCCGCCGGGATGACCTGGCGGACGTCGTGCACGATGCGCTGCGGCGTCAGAGGAAACCTATCCTCCGTCGACCGTTCGGCGAGGTGGGCAAGGATCCCTTCCCGCAACCCAAGCAATGTCTGACCATTGGGGAGCTTGCCTTCGAGGCGATCGGCCAGGCTTGTGAGGCTCGCGCCGACGTCGCCGACGATCTCCGCCTGCGGGAAGTAAACCTGTTCCACCGTCGCCGGCGTGGCGCCGACATGGATCACCTGCGGTCCATTATGGCCCATCAGGAAAGGGGGCTTCTCGACGGTGTCGTGGCCGATCGAAATAATCAGATCGGCCTGGTCGATCGCCTCGTGAACCCAATCCCGCTCCGACAGCGCGGCCGTGCCCATATAGAGATTGGAGCCGGCATTGACCGCGCCCTTCCCCATCTGGGTGTTGAAGAATGGAATCCCGCATCGTCGCACGAACGCCGAGAGCGGCTCGGCGAGACGCGGGCGGCTCGCCGCGGCGCCCAGCATGACGAGCGGCCTGCTGGCGCCCATGATCATGGCTGCGGCGCGCTCGATGGAAGCTGCAGGTGCGACCGGAAGCTCGACGACATGTGGAGGAATGATGTCGGCCGCGGCTTCGTCGGCCGCGATATCCTCGGGCAGTTCGAGATGCACGGGGCCCGGCCGCTCCTGCTGTGCGACCCGGAAGGCGTCGCGAACCAGGGTCGGAATACTCTGCGCGGAGACGATCTGCGTCGCCATCTTGGTGAGCGGCCGCATGGTTGCAACGATGTCGACGATTTGGAAGCGCGCCTGGCGGCTGCTCCGGATCGCCTTCTGTCCTGTGATCATGACCATCGGCATCGCGCCCAGGTGCGCGTAGGCCGCAGCCGTCGTCAAATTGAGCGCGCCGGGACCGAGCGTCGTCAAGCAGACGCCCGCACGCCCGGTGAGACGCCCGTAGGTGGCCGCCATGAAGCCGGCTGCCTGTTCGTGCCGCGTCAATACCAGCTTGATCTTCGAGCGCCGCAGCGACTCCAGCACGTCGAGATTCTCCTCGCCGGGAATGGCGAAGATGTACCCGACGCCCTCGTTCTCAAGGGCGGTCACCAGCAGATCGGAGGCTTTTGTCACGCGACTGAGGCTCCGCTCGCGCCTGTTGCAGCTTTCTCCGCCCGGTGCGGCAGTGTCCATTCCGGCCGAATGAAGTGACAGGTGTAGCCGTCAGGATATTTTTCCAGATAATCCTGATGCTCGGGCTCGGCCTCCCAGAACGGCCCGGCAGGAGCCACCTCGGTGACAACCTTGCCCGGCCAAAGGCCGGAAGCATCGACATCGGCGATGGTGTCTTCCGCGATCCGCTTCTGCGCGTCGCTGGTGTAGAAGATGGCCGACCGATAGCTCGCACCCCGGTCGTTGCCCTGGCGGTTCAGCGTCGAGGGATCATGGATCTGGAAAAAGAACTCCAGCAGCTTGCGGTAGCTGATGATCTGCGGATCGAAGGCGATCTCAATGGCTTCGGCGTGATTGCCGTGGTTGCGATAGGTCGCGTTCGGCACCTCGCCGCCCGTGTAGCCCACGCTGGTCGAAATCACGCCGGGATAGCGGCGCAGCAGATCCTGCACACCCCAGAAGCAGCCGCCGGCCAGGACTGCGCGTTCCGTCGAAACTGTCATGTCTGTCCTCCCTGGTTTGCTGCGCTCGTCGGCAGCTTAATCAGCCGCAATTCCAGACCGGCCCGATCGGCGTCCGCGTCCAGCAAGGGCCGAAGCTGCCGCCATTGTAGCGACCACCGTAAAAGCCTGGCCGGCCGAAATAGCGCCAATTGCCATCGTACCCGTAATAGCTTGGGACTGGATCGATATACCAAGGGCGCCGGTTTTGACGCGCCATCCGCGAAACCGAGCCTTTCTGCTTGTAAGCTGGAAGGCTGTTATTCGGTGGCTGCTGATAGCCCGGCAGGAAGCCGTATCCGTGCCAGCGTGGCGCCGGCCGTTTATGAGCCGGTGCAGCCGGCGCGACGGCCGGCAGCAGCGACAGGACGATAGCAATCGACAGAAAGACGAGGTGTGGCATAAACACACCATAGACGGCTGGCTGTTGGGACGCGATTCAAATCTGGGTGCACAGTCCAGCGCAACTGCTTCCAGTTCGCTTGCGGAATGGCCGCCTTGCGCCAGAAGCGGTCAATCACAGTTGGCAAGAATGGACATTAGCTCGACTTGGCACGTCTAGGGCTGATCACCTACGGCCGACCGAGCTCCCCCGCAGGACGACTTTTAGACCCCTCAAGACCGACGCAGTGAAATGGGCTCAAGGTCCCTTAGCCGCTCCGACGAAGGTGGCCTGAAATCAATATCTGTTCGCGGAGAACGAACACGGTCCGTATTTTTTGGCCAGGCAAACCTAAATAAACAAAAAACAAAAGGCCACGCGGGCATTACACCGCATGGCCTTTGCGAGACTGGTCCCCTAGGCTCTCCGGAGATTCAGTCTCGGGGCGCATGTGTACGGGTGGGGGTATCTGTCTAGGGTATGGTGGAATTACCCACAGTTCAGACGAACGAACCAAGCCGCCGCTTCAAACAGCGTCCTTAGCAACCTTCAGGGGTGACGCCTTGACCGACTTGCTGGCTGGCTTCGCCGCGAACTCCATAGGCTCTTTCGTAAAAGGATTTACACCGCTGCGAGCTTCCGTAGCGGGCTTGTTCACAACCGACATTTTGACGAAACCGGGAATGACGAACTCGCCGGATTCATTCAGTTCCTTATAGCCTACAGTCGCCATCTGCTCGATGACGGCCTTTACGTCTCCCTTGGAAACCTGCGTTCCCTCTGCAATTGCATCAATTAACTGATTCTTGGTCATCTTGGCCATGATGGATTCCTTTGTAGAGGCTCATTCAAAGCGCGTGAGCTAGGTGCGTCCCCCCTGTTTAGACGCGGCAAAGCCGTACAGCACGCTTCTCGTTCATGCCTTTGGTTATGAAGTCCCCGGGCTTAAAACCTATCGAGAGCCAAAACGCAAGGAGCAGGTCGGGGCAGCGGCTTCCAGTTGATCCAAACCGAAATGTTGCTTGCAAGACCCGCACTGCGTTGAGACCTCGATGTGTGGAGCAATCAGCGGCCAAGGGTTAAGCTATGTCGTCCGCGGCTGCAGGCCGCCGCAAGGCTTTTTCTTGTGCAACGACTCCTTCCAGCCGCGAAATGTTCTCCAGCAGGCGTTGGCTGGTCAGGACGAGAAAGTAATAACCGAACTGCGGATTTTGAAAGTAGATCTCGAGGAGCTTTTCATAGGTTATGGTCAGCACTATCCCGTCTTCTATGCATTGGACGGTCGCGGTTCGCCGTTTATTGGGAGTAAGGAAACCAAGTTCGCCCATGAGACGTCCCGGCGGAAGTTCGACGCTGATTTCCGTGACCAAAAACTTTCCTGTGACCGTCAGGAACATCTCGGTAGCTGCATCACCCTTCTTGAACAATCTGTCGCCCCGGCGATATTTTCGTTCGGTCATGAACGGCTTGAGCCATTCCATTGAAGTATCGCCCTCCGTCGTGATGCGTGCCTTCTTGATCAGATTGAGCATTTGGCGGAGGCGAACTGCATTGATCGGCAGCATCAGCAAGTACAGAAGAAAAGTAGCGACGTTTCCTGAGAGCGCGCCAAAGGCGGCGAAGAACGTGCAGCCGGCCATGTTCGCGACACGCAGCGGCACCATGGTCTGCATCAGCAAGGTAGCGACAAAGAAGATGGCGCCAACGAGAGCGAACATGTTGGCAAGCGTGATGTTGGCCAGGACAATTTCCAGTAGCCGATTGAATAGTGCGTCGTAGGTGATGTTGCTGGGATCGAGACCCATCTGAACTAGAATCTTTGCGATCCTGAGATTGTCCGCCGCCGTATCAAGAATGCGGTCGAGTATCGTCGACAAATCTACACTGCTGGACTTCATCGGATCATCCCCCGCGGTACTCGCCGCATATACCGGATACTGATAATCGAAATCGGATAAAAACCATTGAGGAAGCGACGCTTTTGACCCAACTGAGAGATGTCATCGCTCCAGGGATCGGTATCTGAAACCACCCGCTGGCCCTTACAGTGTGCTACTCTGAGCCGGCACGATCCCCTGTCTTCAGCCAGGAACCGTTGCACCGTGACCCATTATAATAACCAGGCACGGACCGAGGAAAGCCGCTTCCGCGGTGCCCTTGACGATGCGATAATCATCCCACTTGTTTTCTTCGCGCTCGCCGCAAACAAAATCCTGCGTTTCATTCTTTCGATCTTGATGCGGTTGCTCGACTACGCCTTCCCTTTAGCAATGCAGATTGTCTGGCTTCCGCTCTTCGCGGCCAGGGTTCTTGGCAATGTCATCGTTGCTGTCATAAACGGCGCGGTGCGCTTCCTTCCCATTTCCGAGACGAAACGTCGACAGTGGAGTATATCGATCCGCCGAAACTGGTCGTGGCTCCGGCGGAAGATTAGCTATCGGGCCTTCGAACATGCTGTGTACATTGCCTTTGAAAGCGGCATGGCATGGGTGTTCCGAAAATGCCGACATCTCACTCCGAGCACCGCATTGCTCGTGATTCTGGGGGCGGTACTTTGGCTCCCGATCTCCTTCGGGGCTGCAACGGCGATGCACGCGGTATTGTTTGCCAAGGTCACGTCCTGGCCAGCTTGGATGCAACTCTTGCATCCGCTGGCAACGGTCATCGCCAAGAGCAAGCTTTTGGTGCTGCCGGTGTACCCAGCAGCCTGGCCACAGGCCAAAAAACATCCGTTCGTTCAGCTCGCCTTCAAGGGCTATGAAACCATCAAGTGTCTGTATGTGATCAAAAAGTTCGGTTTTCGCTATCGGCAGGCAGAGACCGCCAGCGTCGCGGCGGTTGAGAAGCTCGAGCGCACCGCAGGCCTCGCATGGGTGGCAAGGTGGCTGCGCAAGGCGCATGTCGCCGAACATTTCGGCGTCGAAAAGCCCACTCAGAAATTGCGCTCGTTCTTTTCGCGATGGTCAATTCAGTTCTCAGCCGAATACTACGAAGCGAAGGAACGGCAAGTCTCAGGTATCCCATCATTAAACAGCAGCAAGCTGCGAACGCTGAGATGATCATCAATCTCGCGCGATCGCCGTCGATCGACGAGGCGGTGAATAACGGAGCCACTTCCGAGTTTAGCACGTAGCCGACATCACCCACTTACCGAATGGCCGCCTTGCGCCGATTGTGTTGAAGAAGTCCGCGAACCGGCAATTTGGGATCGGGCAATGCGACCGGCGCACGGGTGCTTGATTGCGCCTAGGCGGGCTGGAGCGCAG
>NZ_JADPJL010000059.1 GCF_023073415.1 Bradyrhizobium sp. 190
CATCAAATGGATGTTCACAACAGATAAGGCGCGCGCCAAAATGGCCCGCGCCTATCCCGCCGCTTCCAAAGAGTCATAATCACTGTGCAGAGCTACTAGGCCTTCATTGGGAAGCTGCAAAAACAACGCCAACGCGCGAGTTCATAAGAAGTGCAATTGTCGACCCACTCAAGATCGTCCCGATTTAACCGATTTGGCGAGGAGCCGACATGCAGCGTCTTTTGTCCGACAAGAAATCCGCCTGGTGCCGAGGCATCCGACCAGTCCGGTTAATCCGCCTGCAGCGCGCAGCCCGCGCGTCTGGCCCAGGCTTTGCTGTAGTGATGGACCCACTGTAGATCTGCATGAAGAAGACCACCGACTTTCAGGGGAGCAGTCCGGCACGGTCTCACTGTGCGGTCGACCGCGCTTTCGATCTGGGAGGAGAGCTGCTCTAAGGTTGGGATATGATGACGAAAGAGGCCGTCGATGCAGAGTTCTCGAGTCGTCGCGCCGGAGACAAGTTGCAGATTGATAGTAGTGGGCATTCGCCGCGCATTTAAGCGACGGGATCCCAGATAGGAGAGGTATGGATCGCATCGCTTGGGATAAACGCTTGCCAGAGCCCAACACGCAATTGTCTCATCTCGGTCGCGCGCCGGCTGAACACGCCGGGATGGTCAATGTTCCTGTCTATCGAGGTTCCACGATCGTTTCGGAAAACCTCGAAGAGTGGGATAGGCGCAAGCAGAATCCAGTGACGAACTACGGACGATTCGGCTCACCGCTGTCTCGCGCTCTCGAGGCCGCCATTTGTGAATTGGAGGGCGGGTATCGTTCGATCTTGTTCCCTTCGGGGCTTTCTGCGTGCTCCCACGCGCTTCTAGGGATCCTGAAGGCCGGGGATCATGTTTTGATCTGCGATAACGTCTATGAACCGGTGAGGATGTTCGCGAACCAGGTTCTAACTAGATTTGAGGTCAAGGTGGAGTACTTCCATCCCACACAGCCTTCGGATCTACTCGCGAAGATTGGGACAAAAACGCGAGCTGTGTACCTCGAGTCCCCGGGGTCCATGACGTTTGAGGTACAGGATCTGCCCGCGCTGTGCGCGATCGCACATCAATCGGGGGCGCTCGTGCTCATGGACAATACTTGGGCGACGCCGCTCTATTTCAAACCCTTTCTCCATGACGTCGACATCTCGATCCATGCCGCGACCAAATATATCGTTGGTCATTCCGACGCCCTTCTGGGCATTGCTACCGCTAACAAGGAAGCGTGGCCGCTCCTGCAGCCAAGCGCTCATCATTTCGGGGAGATTGCTGGGCCAGATGACATCTATTTAGCTCTTCGTGGACTGCGCACACTAGCCGTTCGCATGAGGCAGCATTACGAAAATGGCCTCAAGCTGGCTCAAAGCCTGGAAGACCACCCGGCAGTGGGCCGGGTTCTACACCCTGCGCTCCCAAGCCACCCGGGCTACAATATTTGGAAGCGGGATTTCTTGGGTGCAAGCGGCCTGTTCGGCGTCGTTCTGAAGCCTATGTCCAAGGCCCAGCTTTCGGTTTTCTTCCAGAAACTGCGCCTTTTTGGAATCGGATTGTCGTGGGGTGGGTACGAAAGCCTTGTGCTGCCTGTCGATGATCCTCAACGAACGGAAGCAATAGTTTCATTTGATGGACCGTTGATTCGTATTCACGCCGGCATCGAGGGGCCGAGTGATCTCATTGCGGACATGCATCAGGCGCTGCAAGCCGCCTGCGAACACTCCGTGAGCGACGATGCTTACCAGGATGAGAGCAGAGACGGGTGATTTCAAGGGCAGTATTGATGGCGCGGAGGAGACCGATGAAAAGCGACGCTTGGGGGCGCTATGCCTACCGCACAACGAGCCACTATCGTCGCGAGATCACGCCCGAACTGTAATATGTCGTCTCCGCCCGAAACGCGGCACCTGGAACCCGAGCAGAGATCAGTAGGCGCAGACAGTCGCGATTGCTGGGCATGTTGGCTGACACGGACCGATGATCTACTGTTTGTAAAGCGGATTTATGGCCGTGCATCTCCGAGGTGGAGCACCAGCCCCGTGCAGGACGACTATGCGCACGGCTTCTGTCTGTCAATGTGCGTGAGCACAACGCCCATCATGTGCGGTCAGTTGGTGGTCATTTAAGCCGCAGGTGCCCTTGCCGTATTCGGATGATTCGCTCGCCCAAACATGTCCGGGTGCTTTTGAACACGAGCGCTTGGCAATACGCGATCGCGCAACCGGGATCTCCGGCGTTCCGTTCGGTACGGCGCGACCGCCATGGCAAACGGGTATCGCAGCGGATGCATGCCATTTCTGCGTCATTGCCTCTGTACCGTTTGACGCGGGCGCTGGGTCTACGCTAGCTCGGCTGGCCCCGGGGGCAGAGGCGGGAGCGTAAACGATCGTTCGCGTACTTGCCGATGCAAGATATTTTCTTCAGCTAGCAGCGCCAACAAGGTTGTCTCTCTTGCGGCGAATGTCCGAATTCTAGCAGTGAACGTTGCGTCCCCAGTTCTCCAGCACTCGTGCTTTTGCGGCACTGCTCCTAGCGCCTCAGCTGGTACGACATTTGCTGGACGCTTCAGGTCCGCCTCCTCCCGAAGAAGCGCATGCACACTGTTCTCTGTCGAGCAACTATCCGATCTGAGGCAACTCGATTGCAGCTCATGACGAGAAGTATGCTTGTCGCGTTTCGGTCGAGCACTTCGCAAGCAAGAGGAGGCTGAAGTGGCGCAGGGCCCCTGCCCAAATCGATTCACTCGAAAGACGCAGCACCGGTTTGCCTAAGTCGGTGGGGGGAGGCACCAAATGGACCTATTTTGCTTCATCGAATGTGCAAAACAGAGTCGATCTCCCGAGGTGTTGTTCGATCTGCTTGTGAGCTGTTCGAGCGAACAGGGCTTCAGTCAAGTCGCTTACGGGGGCGCTGACGGACGCGGAGCCGACCCGCCGACCAGAGTATCTGCCAGCCGCGGTGACAGTGAACTTTCCTTCCGCGTGGTGCGAGCGCTATGCTGAACGCCGATACAATGCCATCGATCCCGTGGTTCGGCGTACGACGATGCAGTCGGCGCCGTTTCTATGGGATCAACTCGCTCACAAATATCAATTGCAGCCCGGCGAACTGCGTGTGTTTGAACGAGGCCAAAGAGGCCGGTCTGAAGCATGGCGTAACCGTACCACTGTTCGGACCATTTGGACAGCTATCTGTCGCATCCTTTGCATCCAGGTTCGACGATGCCGACCCTGAGTATCGCCTCAGTCGTCTCAACGCATTGGCTTGGCAGTTTCATCATGCATTTGCAGAGATCGCGCCGTCATCGGAGGGCAGATGCCATATGCAAGTGGCCCTATCCGAACGAGAAAAGGATTGCCTCCGCTGGGTGGAAGAGGGGAAATCATCCTGGGAAATCGGAGTCATCCTGAGAGTCAGCGAGAATACGGTGAACTTTCACCTGAAGAACGCAATGCGAAAGCTAGAGACGAACAGCCGTACCATTGCGTTGCCAAGGCGATTCGCCTCGGTCTTATCTGACGTTTTGGCGCCGCTGCCGCGTATTGACCTATGCCGAAGTCACGAGCGAGCGATCTGACCAGCGTGACAATATGACAATAGCAGCGAGGACACGTTCAGCCCAAGGTGCAAAAGATGCTGTTGCCGCGAATAGCTGAGAAGCCTGTCATCTCGATCTTCGGGAGCATAGATGCGCATCCCGCCGAGGGTTGGTCGTGTTTTCGATGCGGGAGAGGTTCGCACGATTGCCTAAATCCGACGTTGACTGGCCATGACGGGAAACCATTCGCCGCATTGCTGACGCGCGTGCGATGACAGTGATCTTCAGCGCAAGCGCCACTCGTCCAATATGGGAGCGGTTTTTCGGTTTGGATTGCGACGACCCAGTCGCCTGGGATAACAGTATTGCCTGATGCAGCAAGCCCGCCCTCGCAAAAACAAGCCCCGGCCATGGGCCGGGGCTTTCGATCCGCCGTTCGTACTGCGGATCAATATTTCAGAAGAAACGGGCCGCCGAACTTATAGTTGAGCCGTGCAGTCACAAGATCGAAATCCTGGCGGATGCGATCGGTTCCGCCTGCGGGCGCGGCGAAGTGCACAGGTGCGGGCTGCATGAATAGGTGGTCGTACTCGAGGCTGACCGACCAGCTCGGCGCGAAACCGTACTCAATCCCAGCTCCCAATGCACCACCCCAAAGAATGTGGTCGCTCTTCCCAAGCTGCGCGCCCGTGAGGGTCGAGCTAATCTGATAGGTATTGCTCGTCACTGCGGCACCACCTTTGGCGTAAAATAGTACGTCGTCCACGGCGTAACCGATCTGCCCCGTTACCACGCCGAACGCATCAATCTTGGTCTGGTTGATATCCGCAAACGCGACGCTGTCATTCGAGCCAGTCAAATCAGCCCAGTTCCCCTGGCCTTCAACACCAAGCACGATCTGGCCCATCTGCCTTCGATAGCCGATCTGGCCACCCACAGTACCGCCGGTCGCATCATGGCAGCCCTCAGGCGTGCCGCCATTAAAGTCCCAGCAATTCGAGCTTGAGCCCAAGCCGCCGTTCATACCGACGTAGTAGCCGCTCCAGTCGTAGATCGCAGCCGCGACACGTTGCGGAGCTTTGGCATAGAGGGGCTGGACCGGCTGCGCAGCCAGATCCGCGCCGAATGCGGGCGCCACCGCGCCTAGCGCCACAATGCTTACAGTCACAAGCAACAAGTTCTTCATTTCTACTCTCATGTCTTGAGTGCCCCGAGCCTTGCGCGTCTTAACAACATCCGCGCGAATTGCTGTAACTGCATCGCAACATTTGCGCCGAAAGGAATGCTTGAACCGAACCCTGCGTCAGGTTGCGGCGTTGCGGATCATCTTCAACTGCCTCGCAATGCTCCTTCGCGTGCGAACGTAGATTGCGTAGGCGTGGACGAAAAGCGGGCTGCTGATCTCAGCGGATGAAGCGCACCGCAAGGGGTAGGCGAGTTCAGCGAATCGAACTCGGCCAGGAAGCATTCACGGTCAATGCGGCGCTGATCCTGCGCGAGACGAAATTCGAAGTCGTGCGATGGCTCTGGATCTCTCTTCTCGCCCAGTGCAGATGGCCACGGGCATCGAAGCGGTGTAGATGCCGGAGGAGAGTGAAAGGTGCTCCTTGTCGGTGCTGCCGCAATCGTGCTCGCCGTCGCATTTAGTTCAAGCGTTAGCTCGCGTGCCAGACATATCTTCTCCGCGATGCGCACCAGCGCTGATTGGAATTCGGTCGGGCAATGGCTTCCGCGCATGCTAAGGTCACACAAATGTACGTTGCAAGGTCCGGGGCCGGTTGTGAATCCACCGCCGTCGACCCGATCGTCCGTGAACGGCCAACTCGCAGTCTTCACCGTCAGTGTCTCGGGTCAAATCGGCGATCAGTCACACGTTACTCCGCGCTGTTGGGACTGACTCCACGCGAGCACGCGCGTGGTTTCCACGCTGCCTTGCGATTCTCTGCTCGCGAACTGACGACGGTGGGCGTTCGCCCTCGTGTGGCAGATCGGCAATTTCCTTGCTCGAGCAAGGCCGAATGCAGCGTTAGGAACCACGGCGTGCGGGAACTCGGAGCGGCGGCGGAGCAGAAGTGCCGGAATGAAAGTAAGCGCCATAGAGCCGGGCGTGCTCACGTCGCTTGCGGGAACGCCAGCTGCGCATAGCGTATCCTAATCCAAAGCCGCCGAAGAAGATCATAGTGAGAAAAAGAAGCGGTGTCGTCATCTCGATGTCTAAACCGGAGGATTGCTTTGATGTGTTACGTCACACTCCCGCCATCGGTCGTTGACTAGTTGGTCGGCGCGAGGCGGCGGATGCCTGGTTCCTACAACGTGACGCTACGTACGATTCAAATCCCTTCGGCTACTATAGCGCGACAATCTGGATGGGACGCACTTCCATCCTGATTGCCGCGCCGCAAGCTGCTCCCTCCCACTTGAGGTGGCCTGCAGCAGCAGTGTGCGTGGAGCCAGGCATAGTATGCAGATCCGCGGAGTGGCCCACGCCGTGATCGTTGCAGGAAAACGACATTCGTGATGGCTGATACCTGTGGTTTGGTCAGAGTGCTGCGCTTCTCTGGGCGGCATTGCCCCGCCCGCCGCGGGCAACGGAGAAGACTTTCGGTCGCAGCTGAAACGTGGACGAGACTAGCCGTCTCGCGGCGCACTCGGAGTGCCGTTAGGACCTGGACTATTTGCGCGCCGCGGCGGCCGGCAGGCGGTCGCATTAGTGCAAGGGGTACCGTACTCATCCTCTGAGACCGAGGGCTTGAATACACGGTTCTTGACTTGACGATGCCGGAGAAGTGGTCCTGCCACCTGTCCCGCGGCCTGCCTGCTGACGAGACGAAACTGTTAGGAAAAGCATGCTGCCTGTATACCAATCGCTGGGCGATCTCGAAAGGACCGCCGGTTCTCAAAACCAGGACGATGTCTTCTTATTACCCGATCGCGTGATCTAACCTACGCCTTATGCAGAATTCCGCCAGGTGCTAGGCGCAACCTCGATTTGATTAGACGAGTAAGAGTTGAACGTCTGATCGAGCAAATCGCCAAGAACGCAGGCACCATGAGGCGGGTCGGAGTTGGCTTCACGTGGACGTGAGCCGGATCAGTGTTGCGCAGCACAGTCCAGCTGTTGCGGGTAATGGCTTGCTCGTCCGGAAGCTCACTCACTTTCATCCTCGAACAGTATCGCTTTGGTGTGCGAGCGCTGGACATAGATGCTTTGGGTAAGATAGGCAAATCATGTTACCGCACCGAAGTAGCTCTTCGGGGTCAGCGGTAAGGGGCTGCAACTCGGGACTGACGGCGGCGACATCGCGCGCCACGCGCCACAATACTTTCGAAAATAAGACGACTGTCGCGAGATCCGAAAGGATGACCCTGCACCCACGATCCGATATGACTGGATTGACCATGTCGCCCGAAACGATCAAAAGCTGGAGGTGGAGCAGGGCTTGGCGAATGGGAGCGGCGAGCCCTTCCGCGCGCGGACATTGGCACAGTTGCCGTCCTCTCATCATAAATACTCATCACCGAAGCACGCGCGCAGCGGGACAATGCCGCGAGCTCATGGCGGGTGGATCCAGGTTGATCCTGCGAGTTTGCCGTTGCGCTCCGTCATGCGGGATCAAGTAATAAGAGTAAGACAAACGCCGCTGAGATGAGGTGTCCCAACCTCCATGCCAGCCTTGCGCAATACCTCTCACTTCCAGGTTCCGCTCTCCCGAGTTACGTCAGCTCGCGTTGGGCTTTCCGGGCGCGACTGTGGATAGCGTTGGCGTTCGGCAGAACAAGCTGGTTCGACGCGAACGAGCCGGCATCGACCCTGTGGGGCGGCCCGCCAAGAGACGTCTAGCTACTGGCGTGCTTCGGCATTACTGCGATCGCCGGGACAGTAGACGGCAAGGAGAATGCCCACCGGCAGGCGAAGAGCGGTGCGGGTGCGCTACCAGTGACCACGTTTGCAGCCTCGATCGCAGGTCTTGGTCTACAACCTGACGCGGTGTACGATTCAAGGGATTTTAGTGCCGAGGCCGGATATCGTTCAACTGACTGGCCGATCATTTCGCGAGCTCTGAGCTCAGCTCATGTAGAACAGTGCGATGCAGCCCGTCGGATCAGCGGAAAGTCGTTGCGGAGCGCCGCCGAACGAGCTGTATGACGCGCAAGATCGTCACGCCAGCGCGAGATCAATAGCGCCGCCGACCCGATCAAACTACGCTCAAGCGCGCCAATCCGAACACCAGCGAGGACCGGAGCTTCGAGCCTGGCGTAGATCTGGTTAACGGAGAGTAGGTCGCAAACGGCCGAACAATCCTAGAACGGGCCGTGACATTGGTTGGTCTCGGACGGAGAGACCATCATGGATGCCTCTTGCAAGAATATGTTGCGCATCCAAATGCTTGCAGGATCAGTATTATGAATGGCCGGCCATTGGACGGCCTCGGTGAATGTGAGAAGTCGCAGCGGAGGTTCGATGACCCGCAGGGGCATCGTGTTTGCGAAATGGCTGACCAGTCTTGAGGGCATGCTCGCTATACGGTTGGTGCCCAATAACATAGGCGGAATCATACCAAAACCCTGCACGGCGACCTCGGTGCGTATCTTGAAACCATGCTCGAGCAAGAGCCATTCGTGGAAGGAGGGCCTCAGGGAGCGCCCGAACTGGGCTTCCACGTGCCCGATGGACATGTACTTCTCGAACGTAAGTCGCGGCGCCAGCTGCTTGTTCATGGGGCAGCCCACGCAAACGAAAGTGTCCTCGAACAGTGCCGCCTTGGGATGCGCACTCGACATGAACATCTCCGGATACATGAGAAAATCGACTTCGCCGCGCCGGAGAAGTTCATCGGGTTCCTCTACGGGCGGCAGCAACTCGAAATTGATTGTTGGAGCTTCCCGCGCGACGCGGTCCACGATTCGTCGAAGAAACACGACAGTCATGAAGTCGGACAGGATGATCCTGAATCGCCGATTCGATTGAGACGGATTGAAGCCGTCCGGAGAAATGATGGAGAGCTGAATGTGAGCGAGAGCCTCGCGAATCGGGACTGCGAGCGCTTCAGCCCGCGGCGTTGGGACAAGCTTCCGGCCCCTCATCGTGAATAGCTCATCGCGAAAGTAAGTGCGAAGCCGCGCGACGGCAGCACTCATGGCAGGTTGACTGAGGTTGATGCTTCTTGCCGCCGCAGTGAGATTGCCTTGCGTCACCAGGGCGTCGAACGCGACGAGGAGATTCAGATCGAGGCCCTTGAAACGCATAATCCTGAGTGATCCATGTTATGAATGTGTTCTATCGATACAATCGATTTTACCATTTGTACCGAATGAGGGTAGCAAAGGATAGTTTAGCGAGATGTCAGATCTATCAGAATGGTTACAAATCGTTGCGCGTCTCAGCCCAGCGCCAGGGATCGATCAAGACATCTGGACCGTGCGGTCGCAGTTTCGCGCGTGTTGCGCAGGTCATATCTCGGCGACCTAGCACGGTGGGAATCCGCAAATGTGGGTGGGCGTATAGGACGAGAAAACCTTCGTATGGCTTCGCCAACCCATTCTATATCGGCCGTATACCGCCGTAGAATTGAGCGAACGCTCAACCTGGCCGTAGATCTCCGTCCAGTTGGACCCCTCCGGTTGCGGGTGCCAAATGTGTTTTGGTGGCATCCGATTGCGTCCTTGCTGCGGGGATATCGTGCGGAACATGCAAGCGAAGGCGTCCTGGGCGAATCTGATGCGAGTTGCGCACACGATCGACGTCGTATCCATTGTGAATGCAGATCGGTCAGTGCGTGAAGCTCTGACGGATATGGTGTTTTCCGCGGGTTACGTACCCGAACCCTTCGAGAGCGCAGACGAGTTCTTAAAATCGGGCCGCCGTTTGATCACGTCGTGCTTGATCGCGGACACGCAGTCGAGCGGGATGAGTGTTTTTGAGCTTTTCCATCATCTGGCTGCATCCGGAGGCGCGATTCCCACCGTTCTTCTCACAGACAACTCCGAAGACGATATGAGGCGAGTCCTGCAAGCTGGACTCCAGTTCTTGAGCAAGCCTTTCGAGCGTAGCGAACTGCTGGCCTGCGTCAGGAGCCAGATAATGAATAGGAATTACTCTCTATGAAAATGATCGCGCCCGGATCCACACGAGGTGTTTCGGCGCGCCCTCCAGTTCGTTGGAGGCTGTGCTGGGAAAATGAGCTTCAACTTGCTGACCATATTGACTTGTCCGACTTCTTCCGGAAGACCTATGGTCCAACCGGGGCATTCAATGCAAAGCCCTTTGAAGGTCATCGAAGCTGGGCCGGCGCAAGGCCTGAGATTCGGGCAATCGGCTACGATGATCGTGGCGTCGCGATTCACATCGGCGCACTGCGCCGCTTCATAAAAGTTGGTGAGGTCGATCTGCTTGTGGCTGAACTCGGATTGTACGGGGTACGCCCAGATCTCGAGGGGCTCGGCATCAGTCACTCCATCCGCGTGATGTATCCCGTATTGCAAGATCTTGGGGTGCCGTTCGGCTTTGGCACGGTCCGATCTGCCCTTCAGAAACATATTACCAGGCTGCTCGGGCGACAGGGATTGGCGACTGTTCTGCCAGGGCTCCGTGTCCGGTCCACTCGTCCGGATATCTATCTCACTGTGCCTCCGACGCGCGTGGAGGACGTGGTCGCCCTTGTTCTGCCGATTGCGAGGCCAATGAGCGAATGGCCGGCCGGTGAGATGATTGAACGGAACGGGCCAGAACTGTGACGTCCGCAGACGACGAGGCTGAAGCGCGGAGCGACTACGCCGACGCCGGCGGAGAGCACTGCGTCTATCTGACATTTGATGATGGTCCCAACCCGCATTGCACGCCGGCTATCCTGGATGTGCTGGCGCAGCATCGCGCCCCCGCGACCTTCTGCGTGATCGGTGCATATGCAGCGGGTCAGCCGGAGCTGATCCAGCGCATCATTGCAGAAGGGCACGAAATCGCAAACCACACAATGACGCACCCGGATTTATCCAAATGCATGCCGGATGAGGTGGAATACGAGATCCTCACGACGAACAAGGTCATCGGAATGGCCTGCCCCCGAGCCTCTGTGCGGCACATGCGTGCGCCGTATGGGACTTGGACCAAGGAGGCCCTTGCCGCGTCGGCGAAGGCCGAACTGGCAGCCCTGCACTGGTCAGTCGACCCGCAAGACTGGTCTCGTCCTGGCGCCGAGGCGATTGTTGCCGCGGTGATGGCCTCGGTCCGGCCGGGGGCAATCGTGCTCCTGCACGACGGGTGCCCTCCCGACGAGTTGGAACGCCGCCCTCACTCTGGTCGGCGCGACCAGACTGTGACGGCGCTCGCCCAGCTCATTCCAGCACTGCGTGACCGTGGATTTGCAATCCGGTCGCTTCCTCAAACTCACTGAATAGATCAATCCCCATGAGCCTGCTTGCCACCATCAGCACCGTTGCTGTTGCCTCCTACGCGTTGCTCTCCGGCGTCCATAAGAGTGCGCAGGCGCTTTATGCGCTGCAAACCGACGCCTCACTGCCGCCGTACGACCCGATCGACAACGGTGCTCTGCCCAGCGTGGATGTCATCGTACCCTGCTTCAACGAGGACCCGCGCACGCTGGCGGCCTGCCTGAAGTCTCTCGCAAGCCAGGACTACCCAGGGCGATTACAGGTCTATGTGGTCGATGACGGCTCTGCAAATGTCGGTGCAGTGGCTCCGGTCCATGGGAGCTACGCATATGACCCGAGGTTCAACGTCATTCTGCTGCCAAGCAACGTTGGAAAGCGCAAGGCGCAGATCGCAGCGATACGCCGGTCGTTCGGCGATCTCGTGCTCAACGTCGATTCCGACACGGAAATCGCCAGCGACGTGGTCAGCAAGCTCGTACGCAAGATGCAGGATCCAGCCGTCGGCGCGGCCATGGGGCAATTGACGGCCAGCAACCGGAACGACAGCCGGCTGACCCGATTGATCGACATGGAGTACTGGCTGGCTTGCAACGAAGAGCGCGCGGCGCAGACGCGCTTTGGTGCCGTCATGTGCTGCTGCGGGCCGTGTGCCATGTACCGCCGTTCCGCGCTGCTGTTGCTGCTGGACCAGTACGAGACGCAGTTCTTCCGGGGAAAGCCGAGCGACTTCGGTGAGGACCGTCATCTGACGATCCTCATGCTCAAGGCAGGGTTTCGAACCGAGTACGTTCCGGACGCCATCGCCGCCACGGTGGTCCCGGACAGGCTCTTGCCGTATCTGCGGCAACAGCTCCGCTGGGCGCGGAGCACTTACCGCGACACGCTGCTGGGTTTGCACCTGTTGCCCGGCCTGGACCGGTACCTTACGCTCGACGTGCTCGGACAGAACCTCGGGCCGCTGCTGCTCGCCATCTCATCGATTGCCGCGCTCGCTCAGCTCGCGCTCACCGGCACCGTGCCCTGGTGGACCGGTTTGACCATCGTCGCGATGACCATGATTCGATGCAGCGTAGCGGCCCTTCGTGCGGGCGAGTTTCGATTTCTCGGCTTCTCGCTGCACACCCCGATCAACATCTTCCTCCTGCTCCCGATGAAAGCCTACGCGCTCTGTACCTTGAGCAACAGCGACTGGCTCTCGCGCAAAGTAGCGAAATCATCAGACGTCGATGAATCGAAGGCCTCGATCGAAGACGCAACAACTGGACCAAGCCTTAACCCGGCATCGGAAACGCCTGGCTCAATTCGCGGGGCAGGTCTTTCGCGCGCTCCCTCGCAGCTGATCGCGTCTGATGGCATTGCGGCCGAGACTGACCGACAGCTTTGTAGGGGGATTTAGTGGTGAGCGTGGACAAGACATATCAATCGTTGCAACGGGAGCTGACTAACGATGACCCGTGGCGGCTTGACGACAATCCGTTCGAACGTGAGCGTCACACCCAATTGCTACGGCTATCGCTGTCGAACGGCGCCGTCTCAACCGGCCTCGAGGTCGGGTGCGCTGCCGGTGCATTCACAGAGAAGCTTGCTCCTCACTGCAAACGGCTCACGGTCATCGATGTTATGCCGCGAGCGATCGGTCGAGCGGTCCAGCGGACCAAGAGGTGGTCGCATATCAGCTGGGCGGCGACCGATATTCTGCAGTTCTCGACCGAAGAGCTGTTCGATCTGATCGTGGTCGCCGAAGTTCTCTACTACCTCGAAGACATGACACGGATGCGTACCGCAATCGACAAGATGGTGAACATGCTTGCTCCACGTGGGCATCTGGTCTTCGGATCTGCACGTGATGCCACCTGCAGGCGATGGGGGCATGTCGCTGGCGCCGAGACAGTCATCACGATTTTGACTGAAGCGCTCATTGAGGTCGAACGCGTGCAGTGCCAGGGGCAGTCGGCTGACGAAGACTGCTTGTTGGTCCGTTTTCGCAATCCGGAGCGATCTTCGATCCGTCCTAACGGTCGAGCTTGAAAGGAGCCACTATGCGTATCTGCGGTATCAAGTTGACGCATGACGGGGCAGTCGCTCTGATCGAGGACGGCCGGGTGGTGTTTTGTGTCGAACAGGAGAAGCTGAACAACAATCCGCGTTATCAAACCATTGACAATCTGGATGCCGTTGTTGGCGCCTTGGCGGAGCACGGGCTGGATCCGAGCGATGTTGATCAGTTCGTCATTGATGGCTGGGATGGAGAGTTCGAGTCGCAGTTTGAAGTCCTTAGTGGGACGACGACCATCAAGCTCAAGGGCGCGCCGTATGTCGAACGGCAAGGCGATAGCCCCCTGACGCCCCGCGATCGCATCGGCCTCATGCTTGATGGGAAGCTATATCCCTATCAAAGCTATCCCCATGTCACCGGGCACGTAGCATCCGCATACTGCGCCAGCTCGTTTGCCAAATCCGCACAATCTGCTTTCTGCTTGGTGTGGGACGGCTGCATGTTTCCACGCCTCTACTATGTCGAGCCCCACGGCATCCGGTTCATCGAGTGCCTGTTTCCGATGATAGGTCACGCCTATGCGACGGCAGGACATCACTTTGGACCTTACAGGCGGGCAGACCGGACCAGCTGGGATCTCGGTATTGCCGGCAAGCTGATGGCCTATATCGCGCTGGGATCGCCCGACGAGGACAGTATTAAGACGTTTCATGAACTTTATGAGGCGCACTTTGCCACGGATGCTGAGGGCGCTTGTCCTGAGCTTGAAGAGGTCAACAGCTCACAATCGCCACTTGAAGCTTTGCACGACTTCTTCGATGCGTGCGCAATGCGATTGAAGGAAAAGCAAGCCGAAGACGTCCTTGCGTCATTTCACGTCTTTCTAGAGCGTCTGCTGGTTCGCACCATTGCTGATGTTGTGGAGCGGCATTCGGATCTTGCGGGGGCGCGTAACCTCTGCATAGCCGGCGGCTGTGGCCTGAATATTAAGTGGAATAGTGCATTTCGTGCGACCGGCCTGTTCGATGTCGTGTGGGTGCCGCCCTTTCCGAACGACAGCGGCTCAGCCATTGGTGCTGCTTGCTCTGCACTGGCGGCACAGCAAGGCTTTAGAGCTCTGGAATGGTCGGTCTACAGTGGACCGGCCGTTCGTCCCAGCGAAGTCCCGCCCGAATGGGAGGGCGCGCCCTGCACTATGGGCGAACTTGCGGCAATCCTCGCTTGCGACAAGCCCGTGGTCTTCCTTGCCGGGCGTGCCGAGCTCGGACCACGAGCCTTGGGTGGCAGAAGCATTCTCGCGGCTGCGAGCTGGGAAGGAATGAAAGATCATCTCAACGACATCAAACTTCGTGAGCATTTCAGGCCGGTAGCGCCGATATGCCTGGAGGATCGTGCGGCGGAGATTTTTAGCCCTGGAATACCCGATCCGTACATGCTGTTCGATCACCAGACGCGACCGGAATGGCGGGACAAAATTCCCGCCGTCGTGCATCTCGATGGATCTGCTCGTCTACAGACCGTTTCCAGAACCTCTCAGCATAAAGTGGCCGAGCTTCTCGTCGAATACGAGAAACTCACAGCCATTCCGCTGCTTTGCAATACCAGCGCCAATCTGCATGGACGCGGCTTTTTCCCGGATGCTGCCGCCGCGTGCCAGTGGGGACGCGTCGATCACGTATGGTGTAACGGCCTGCTTTACACAAGAAAGCGCGCGAGCGAGGAAGCGGCGCGAACAACGTCCGTCGCGATGGCGTAAGCAAATGTCAACCGCGGCAGTCGACCTTTTCCAGGTGAGCAAGTTCTACGACGACAGGGTCGTCGTGGACGCTCTTTCGTTTACCGTCTCGCCGGGAGAGTGCTTCGGTCTGCTGGGACCAAACGGCGCGGGCAAAAGCACGCTTGCGCGTTTGATCCTGGGTGTAGCATCGCCTGACGCAGGTAAGATATGCGTGCTCGGCGAGCCAGTGCCGGCACGGGCGCGCTTGGCGCGGCGGGGGATCGGGGTTGTCCCACAGTTCGATAACCTTGATCTTCAGCTCACGGTGCGCGAAAACTTGCTCGTTTTCGGGCGCTACTTCGCCATGAGCGCGGCTGAGGTGAAAGCGGTCACGCCGTCACTGCTCGAATTCGCGCGCCTGGAGAACAAGGCGGATGCCCGCGTCGCCGAACTGTCCGGCGGCATGAAGCGACGCCTGACGTTGGCACGGGCCCTCATTAACGACCCGCAGCTCTTAGTGCTTGATGAGCCGACGACCGGCCTTGATCCGCACGGCCGTCACCTGATCTGGGAACGCTTGCGCTCGCTATTAGCGCGCGGCAAAACGATCCTTCTCACCACCCACTTCATGGAAGAGGCGGAGCGATTGTGCGACCGCCTGTGCGTGCTTGAGCACGGCCGTAAGATCGCCGAAGGTCAGCCTCTCGCGCTGATCGAGCAGCAGATCGGCTGCCAAGTGATCGAGATTTACGGCGGTAATCCGCATGAACTGCTGCCGCTGGTCAGACCCCAAGTGCAGCGCGCTGAGGTAAGCGGGGAGACGCTCTTCTGCTATGTCACGGATCCAGAGCAGGTGCGCCTCCGGCTTGCCAACCGCACGGATCTCCGCCTTCTGCAGCGTCCTCCAAATTTGGAGGATGTCTTCTTGCGGCTAACCGGGCGAGAGATAAAGGACTGAACGATGTGGCAACGTTTTGCGCCGGCGCTCCCTGCTAATCCATGGAACTGGATCGCGGTATGGCGCCGCAATTTTCTGGTCTGGCGGAAAGTCGCTCTGGCATCGATTCTTGGGAATCTGGCCGAGCCGATGAGCTCTCTGTTCGGTCTCGGTTTTGGCCTTGGAATGATCATAGGTGGTGTTGAGGGGACCTCATACATCTCGTTTCTGGCGGCTGGCATGGTCGCCACAAGCGCGATGGTCTCCGCAACCTTCGAAACGATCTATGCGGCTTACGCTCGCATGCAGACAAATTGCACGTGGGAGGCAGTGCTCTGTACGCCCCTTACGCTCGGCGACATTGTTCTCGGTGAAGTGGCATGGGCAGCGAGTAAGGCCTTGCTCGCCGGGACGGCGATCACGATTGTCGCCGTCGCGCTGGGTTACGCAGAGTGGTCATCCATCCCCTATGCGTTACCAGCCATCGCCCTCACTGGCGTTACTTTCGCGAGCCTCGCAATGGTCGTTTCAGCACTTGCACCAAGCCACGACTATTTCATCTTCTACCAGTCGCTCATTCTCACGCCCATGATGTATTTGAGCGGGGCGATCTTCCCAATGAGCCAGTTGCCCGGTTCATTTCAACGCATCGCCGCCTTATTGCCGCTGACCCATTCGGTCGATCTCATTCGTCCAGCAATGCTCGGTCGGCCGGTCGACAGCGTCGGATTGCATGTGGGCGCACTTTGCATCTACGCAGCATTTCCCTTCCTCGTCTCGGCCGTGCTGCTTCGGCAGCGCCTGATGCGGTGAGAGGAACAAGACCTAAAGCGAAGCATCGCGTGTGCGAGATGAGATATCGGGCGTAACGAACTTCCGATCGCGTGCGACGCTTATGTGAGTCTCGTCACGCTAGCGATGCCTGATCGGCCCCGCGGCGACGTGCGGCCTACTCCCAAAGCAAGCGATACGAAATAGGCCAACAGGCCTCTCAGGATTAACGGAGAACAAGATGCTGTGTCTAGGATTGAGTGGCGGCCTCGACAGAGTCTATGAAAACCCCCTTGGACTACCGAACACGTTTCTGCACGACGGCGCCGCGGTACTTGTCAAGGACGGGCGCGTGATCGCTGCCGTGGAAGAGGAGCGCCTCAACCGGATCAAACATTCAAACAAGCTCCCGAGCAGTGCGATTGAATACTGTCTTGCAGCCGCGGGCGTGGAGCTTCGCGACGTCGATCGTATTGCGTTCTACGCTACTGAAGCCTATTGCAATGCAATGCTCGAACGGTTGTTCATCTCACAACCGGAAATCTCAATTCCGCTAGATGCGAATCTGCTGTTACGGCACCTTCTAGCCACGGAGTTCGGTACCCAAGTTGATCCTTCGCGGGTGTCATTCGTAGGCCACCATCAGGCCCACGCCGTGAGCGCTCTGGCGATGTCGGGTTTTGAAGAAAGCCTGGTCCTCGCGATCGACGGTTGTGGCGACTTCCTGTCGGGTCTCTTGGCGGTCGGGTCGGGCACCGAAATGATCGAACTTATGACGTTTCCAGAGAATAACTCTCTCGGACTGTTCTATCTGGAGACGATTCGATATCTCGGCTACGGCCTGTTCGACGAGTATAAGGTTATGGGACTGGCTCCTTACGGAGATCCCGCACGCTATCGCGAGCTCTTTTCCCAATTCTATGAGCTCTCCGCAAACGGTGGCTACCGCGTTCACCTCGAACGTATCGGCCCGGCATTGCTGCGCAACATCGAGGTCCGGCGAAAGGGAATGCCGTTCACGCAACAGCATCGAGATGTGAGCGCATCGTTGCAGGAGGCGCTGGAGCGGATCGTGTTTCACATTCTGCGGCATTACCGTGAGTCGACCGGAATGAAACGGTTGTGCCTGGCTGGCGGGGTGGCCCACAACTGCACGCTGAACGGAAAACTCCTGTATTCAGGCCTGTTCGAAGACATCTTCGTGCAGCCGGCTGCGCATGACGCCGGATGCGCATTGGGCGCGGCACTGATGGTGTCGAACGAAGCTGGGCAGCCTGCGCCCCGCGAGCGGCTACAGGCGGTTTATTGGGGGCCAGATGTCGGCAGCGACGACAGCATTGAACAGGAACTGAAGGGATGGGCCGGACACCTAGAGATTGAACGAACCGCTGACGTGGCGACCAGAGCAGCCGAGTGGATCGCTGATGGCGCCGTGATCGGGTGGGTACGGGGCCGATCGGAGTTCGGCCCTCGTGCGCTCGGTAACCGCAGTATTCTTGCGGACCCGAGGCCCGCGGCGAACAAGGACCGGATCAACGCGATGGTCAAGAAGCGCGAGAGTTATCGACCATTTGCGCCATCGGTTCTGGAGGAGGATGCGGGCGCGTTCTTTGAGTTGCCGGATGGTCGCGCAGAATATCCCTTCATGAATTTCGTCGTTCGCGTGCGCGAATCCAAGCGTGCTTTGCTGGGCGCGATCACGCATATCGATGGTACGGCTCGGCTGCAAACGGTTTCCCGCACGAGCAATGCCGCCTATTGGGAACTCATCAATGCCTTCAAGAGCCGGACAGGCGTCCCGATTCTGCTTAATACGTCCTTCAACAACAATGCCGAACCGATCGTAGATTCCGTTGCCGATGCGATTACGGCGTTTTTGTCGACCGAGCTGGATGGCCTTGTGGTCGGGTCATTCCTCGTCAAGAAGCGGGCAACAACGCTCGAAAGCTGGACTGCACTCGCTGTATCACTGCCGCCCCATGTATCTCTTTACCGGGTTCGCGCTCATGCGGGCCGAGAACGCCAGGAGACAGTCTGCGAGATCCGCATGGGTCACTCCAGCCAGGACAGCGTGCGCGTCTCGCATGACCTGTTCGACATGCTGATGCAAATTGAGAAGGAAGCTGTTCTTGCCGATCTTCTCGCCAGGGTCACCTCTGACAGGACTAGGCGAGAAGCTCTCGTGAACGAACTGCGCGGGCTCTGGGATCTGCGCCGTATTCGGCTGCATCCGTCACAGACTGCGCGGTCGTAAAAGGTGAGCAATGCGGAAGAGCGCTCCTTGGACGCCTCTTGCATGACCTGCCAATCGCGGTGCCGTGGAGGAGGGCTTGCGGGTTGATCGCCTTGCGTCCAGGTGACCAGCCGTCCATTGGCGTGGATCGGAATCGCAGATGAGTAGGTGCGCCACACAAAACTGATCTTGCGCAACGAGAAGGGTTTGATAACTTGACGAAGGAACGCTTTGTTATTTCTCGGAGGCGTACCGGCTTTGGTGATTGCCTCTGGTCGCTGGCGTCAGCCTGGTCGTACGCGCAGCGGACCGGGCGGACGCTCGTCGTTGACTGGCGCGGTTCCTGCTACATCGACCAACCGTTCAGCAATGCCTTTCCGGTGTTCTTCGAGCCGCTTGAGGACATCGCTGGAGTGCCGGTGATTTGCGATGACCGGGTCAACCAGCTCTCGTTTCCGGGACCGTTCTTCCCGCGGTGGTGGAATAGGCCATCGATCGACTGCATCAATCGTCCGGATGAGCAGATCTTCCGTGAACGTGACGAACTGACCGAGCTATTCCAGGCAAGAGAAGATAACGAAGCCAACACCATTGTCTGTGACGCTTGCCTGATGTGGCGTTGTGGCGAGGAAGCCGAACGACTGATCTTTCGGAACATCAAGCTCAGGTCTGAGATTCAAGCGCGGATCGACGCCTTGTATGAGGAACACTTTGGCGGCCATAGCATCATTGGCGTTCATGTTCGGCACGGCAATGGCGAAGATATCATGGAGCATGCGCCGTACTGGGCCGATTCGGAGCTCGCCCTTCGTCAGGTCTGCATGGCAATCCGTAAAGCCAAGGCTTTGCCATATCCAAAGCCTGTAAAGGTCTTCCTGTGCACGGACAGTGCACAGGTGCTCGATCGCGTATCGGGTCTGTTTCCCGATGTCTTCGCCGTACCAAAACGTTTCCAGGCCGATCGGGCAGGGCCGTTGCATAGTGCGGAAATGGGAATTGAAGGTGGAGCTTCCGCTCTCATCGACATGTATCTTCTTGCGCGATGCGCTACCGTGATCCGATTTCCCCCCACCAGCGCCTTCACGCGCTATGCCCGTCTGCTCGTGCCACGGATTATTGAATTCGACCAGAGAAATCCGGAGCACTTGACCATGATCGATAACCCATACGAGCATTTCGCGGCTTCATGAAGCGCCAGAATCTGAGCCTGAGCAATGGCGGGCTAGATCATCAGCCTGATACTGCTGGCTTCGACACCATCGCGTTTCGCAACGTCTCGCAGGAGCGGTGGATGGCGACTTCCGTCCGCAAGCGACGGCTGACCGGCGCACGACCACGGATGCGGTGCGGGTGGGAGGGCGAACGCCTGCGAGGCGTAGGCCAATGCCGGCGGGCGCCGGCGGCCTTGCCCCGCAATGCTTCGGGCCCTCATGTGTAAGTCGAGTCGCGCGGAAAGGTTATGGTCCTGTCATCATCCGGCCAAATCCGCCATCGCTGGCCAGACGGTGAAAAGCACGGCAATGGCGGTCCGGGTCGCCGAGGAAATCTGACGTAACAAACAGTCACGTCAGAATGTCCCAGCAGAGCAGCAAGGAGGCGCGTCCGGTAGATGGATCGCCTTTGCTGGGAATCCTTTTGCGGTCAGCTCGTTTTCTGGACGACGGCCTTGTTCATGCGCCGCTCGCAGAGTCCTTTCGGACGGAGGTGTGATGAACCGCGCGGCCGGCGGCCCATCGATATCGCTTAAGAGCCGCATGTGCGGCCGCGCGTACCACGAGCTACCAGATGACAATCCGGTCGCAGCTCAATCGTCGGAAACGGACCCTCGCGGTCCAATTCACGCCGATGGAGCGGGCTGTCCGCTGCGTGAGCGGAAGACGCTGGTATTGACCTGGGCATCGCCCGGTATCGGTCGCGCCACCGAAAGGTTGTTTTCGGAAGCCGGTTGGCGCATCATTTCTTGCGCGCGCCAACCATTCGACGCGGTGCGCTGCCCATGGGACTCAGAGGGGATAGCTATATCGAGGTCGACCTGAGCGATCATCGGACGCTGCCGCGCGTGATTGCCCAGATAAAGGAGCGCCTTGCCGGCGCACCGCTGCAGGGACTGATAAGCAATGCCGGAAACTCACCAAAAACGCCAAACGGTGCCCGGCTGACGTCGCTGGCGACCTCAGTCGATACCTGGATGAGCGGGTTCCACCTCAATCTGGTGGCGCCGATCCTGCTCGCTCAAGGTCTGTTCGGTGAGCTAAAAGTGGCTTCAGGCTCGATCGTCAATGTTAATTCGATCGCCGGCGCGCGGGTGCATCCATTTGCAGGCACGGCATATGCGACGTCGAAAGCTGCGCTCGCTTGTCTCACGCGCGAAATGGCGCACGATTACGCCTCACATGGCATTCGCGTCAATGCGATCGCGCCCGGCGAAATCAAGACGGACATTTTGTCGCCTGACACGGAAGCGCATCTTGTGCCAAAGATCCCAGTTCGCCGGATGGGTACACCCGAAGAGGTCGCCAACGTCATTTTCTTCCTATATTCAGATGCGGCAAGTTATGTCACTGGCGCCGAAGTGCCGATCAATGGCGGGCAACACTTGTGAGTGAATCCGTCCGTGGCGAACCCGGCTGATCTGAGCTTCATCGATGGAAGCCATGTTGGCCGGGGCGAATCCGCGCAGCGAGTTGGAAAGAATAAAGCGGCAAATCTAGTCACCGTAAGTGCTGCCGACGTGCCATGAAGAGGCGTCATCTCTCGCCCCGCCCTGAGAACTGGATGTCAGATCGAGGCAGGCATGCAACACGAGTCCAACAAGTCCGATCGAGGTGATGGGGAGGATCAAGAAAGGAACGAAGAAGTCATTATGCTGGACAGCGTTTCCCTGCGCGAAAAACCAAACTCAACCTCCGACGCGGACCCTTCCGCTTGTATTCTGCGGTCGCAAGAGAAATCGCTAAGCACGATCTTTGAAATAGCGCACACGCTCACCGGCCTATGCCGGCTCGAAGCCAAGCTGGCGAGCGTCATCGAGCGTCTGCCATCGCTCGTGCAGATGCGGCGCGGCATCGTATGTCTGTTCGATCATGACGGGGTGCCCGAGATCATCGTAGACGACGGTCGGAGCGAAGGGCGCGACGCGCGTTGCGGGGTGCGCTTGCCGCAAGGAGCAACTGATCAAATTGTGGCGACGGGGCGGCCGCTCATCGTCGAGAACGTAGCGCTGCATTCGATCTTCAGTTCTTCGGACGTCGAGATGCTAGATGCCGCCGGTAATACGCGTGTTGCGTTCATCGGCGTTCCCATAGACATTGACGAGAAAGTTGTGGGTACGCTGAGCATCGACCGCATCGCCGACAACGGGACGCATGCGCAGCTCGAGGACGACCTCCGCCTGCTGACGATGGTCGCAAGCCTTCTGGGCCAGACGGCGAAGCTGCATTGCGTTTTTGCGCGCGATCGCGGGCGGCTTATGGACGAGGACTTCCGGCCGCAGAAGCAGCTGTCGGAGCTCAAGCCTCATGGGCGGGAGCGTAAGAAGGTCCAAATCGAGGGAATTATCGGCGACAGCCCGGCGCTGCGCGCGTTGCTTGAGAAGATCGAGCTGATCGCAAAATCGAATAGCACCGTTCTGGTGCGCGGCGAATCGGGTACGGGCAAAGAGCTGGTCGCGAAGGCTATTCACGAGCATTCAGCGCGCGCCAAACGCCCCTTTATCAAGCTGAATTGCGCAGCCCTCACCGAGACGGTGCTGGAATCCGAATTGTTCGGTCACGAGAAGGGGGCGTTTACGGGCGCATTCAACGCGCGCAAGGGTCGCTTCGAGCTCGCCGACAAGGGAACGTTTGTTTCTGGACGAGATTGGAGAGATCTCGGCGTCGTTCCAGGCGAAGCTCCTGCGCGTGCTTCAGGAGCAGGAGTTCGAGCGGGTCGGCGGCAATCAGACGATCAAAGTCGACGTCCGCGTGATTGCAGCCACGAATAAGAATCTTGAAGAGGCGGTGGCAAGGAAGGAGTTTCGTGCCGATCTCTATTATCGCATCAGCGTGGTTCCTCTGCTACTGCCGCCGCTGCGCGAAAGACGCACTGATATTCCGCTTCTCGCCGCTCGATTTTTGAAGAACTTCAACAATGAGAACGGCCGTGCTTTGGTCTTCGATTCAAGTGCGATTGACGTCCTCATGAATTGTGGATTTCCCGGTAATGTCCGCGAGCTGGAGAACTGTGTGCAGCGGACCGCGACCCTGGCGCATGGATCGTCGATCGTAAGAGACGATTTTGCCTGCTGCCACGGGCAATGCCTGTCGGCCACGCTATGGAAGTGCGGGCCGGAGCAAGTGGCGCGACAGCCGAGCCCGATAATCTCATTCCCCGCCAGGCTGAGCATGCCGCCAACACAAGCTGTGGCACACGTTCAGCCGGTCGGTAGCGAACTGACGCCGCTAGAGCCACCCGGCCGACCTATCATAGGTGCCGCCAAGGTCACAGATCGCGAGCGCGTAATCGCGGCGATGGAAAGGTCCGAGTGGGTCCAGGCCAAGGCGGCGCGCCTGCCTGGACTGACGCCGCGCCAGATTGGCTATGCCTTGAGAAGGCACGGTCTCGAGATCAAGCGCTTCTGAATAAAAAGTCGGGCTCGCGTCTCTCTCGCTCGCCCGGGCGCGGTAGGAGAGCGTGCGCACTCTGGTCCATGAAGCGGATACGAAACCGATGTGCTCTGCTTGGGGGTGGCAATGCCGGGAAGCGTAAGCCCTCTTCGCGTCAGCCGGGTGCTGGTCATCGTCTGCTTGCAATGTATTCGCCCTATGAGAAATGATTAGGTGTCGAACTAGCGCAAGATCGCGGCCGCGCCGTTTCTGCCGCGACTCAGATCAGAGAGAGAGCACGTCCGCTTTGCGCAGCCCGTCGCAGTCCCGACAACGGTCTCACCGTCAGTCGCCAGCCATCGCATTCGTCCCTCACCGGCGAAATGCCTGGGGTGGTATGACAGTTGCTATTCGTGGGGAGCCTGCTCAACATCTTAGGAGAAGCATATGCACAGCATCGTCTGCATCAAACAGGTCCCCGACTCCGCACAAATCCGCGTGCATCCTGTCACGAATACGATCATGCGTCAGGCGTGCCGACAATCATCAACCCATATGATCTCTTCGCACTGGAAGCTGCGCTCGAGCTACGAGACAAGTTCGGCGGCGAAATAACTGGTCTGACAATGGGGCCGCCGTCGGCCGAAGAATCTCTCCGAAAGGCGCTGACAGTTGGTGCCGATCGTGCTGTCCTGCTCACTGATCGTAGTTTCGCGGGCTCCGATACGCTGGCGACGAGTTACGCGCTGGCGTGCGCGATTCGCAATATCGGGAAGGAATATGGCCCACCAGACGTCATATTCACTGGCAAGCAGACTATCGACGGCGATACGGCGCAGGTGGGACCTGGCATTGCAAAGAGGCTCGGGGGTCCAGCAGCTTACTTATGTTTCCACAATCAAGCGTTGGACTTCAAAGTACGCACGATCGATGCGGAACGGCGCTGCGAAGGAGGAGTCCAGGTGCTGCGTTCCAAGCTTCCTTGTCTCGTCAGCATGTTAGAGGCAAGCAATCAAATTCGCCGCGGTGCAATGATCGATGCCTTGCGTGCGGCCCGTGCCTCAGTCGTAAAATGGAGCGCTCAAACTGCCGGCGTGGATGACATGGCCAAATGCGGTCTGAGGGGGTCGCCGACCGTCGTCAAGCGTGTCTTCGCGCCCTCCGCACGAGCGGAGAAGGCGACGTGGGTGGAAGCGGCCGAGCAGCCGGCGCAAGCGTTGATCGACGCCATGTTCAAGCGCAACCCTACGCTCGAGACGGAGCTCGCACAGCTTGCGCGCGGTACCTCATCCGCGCAAACTAGCGGTCCGTGAAGTCGCGGCTGATCGAGCGGAGCCAGCGATCGCCTGGGTCCGTGGTCATGCATTGGCCCGTCGCTCGGTGCACCAGGCACGATTCAAGCTTTTCGACCGCTCTCCCTAGGGAGGGTGAGCATTCAACTTGCCTATCTGAGCGCCGAGAGGCCGGTTTCGGGTCAACATACCAGACCGTCTCGTTACGCTAAGGTTTGGCGAGCTGGGATACACCGGTCCACTGGGGAATTCATGCAGCCTCAAGATGTGCCCGTTAAGTGTGCTTGGCAGCGTACGTGGAGCTCGCGCGAGGGATGTATCTCCCTCGAGCGAGATCTGCCGTGTTTCACGTAACCGCAAAGTGCGAGCATTATCATCGCGCCGCTCGACCACAGAACGAATCGAGCGTGGCGATAGTGCTCAGCCATTCCCGGTCGACATCAGCGACGGCTCGTCCCGATACTGCTCGATATCGCATAGGAAGAACCGTGACCCGCAGAGTGGCACGCGGACCACCGTGAGATCACCGCAAGGACCGCCACGCACCCCGTTCAGTTCAGTCTTGGACGTGAAGGTCCCCGTGGGCGCGCTGCTAATGCGTGGTAAATTGCGCGCTTACGGCCCGGTTAGACCGCTCAGGTCGCGACAGCTTCGCAACTCTCTTGGTGTTTCCTGGATAAATGGTGAGTGCGGCGATAATGCCGAGCAAAGCCGCAAACATCAACCAGAAACCCGGCGAAGCCTTGTCGTCGGTCCGATCGATCAGCCAAGTCGATGCGAGCGGCGTAAAGGTGCCAAAGAGAGCTGCGGCGAGTGCGAAGGCCAAAGAAAAGCAGGTTGTGCGAACGTGCTTCGGCACGATTTCGACCAAAGCGCCCAACATGGCGCCGCTATAGGTGCCAAAGTAGAACGAGAACATCATCTCCACTACCAGCATCTTGCCAAAGCTTGGGTCGGTCACAAGCCAAGACAACGCCGGATATACAGTCACCAAGGCAAGGCCGGCAATGGTCAGCAAGACCGGCTTCCGACCGATTCTGTCAGAAATCGCGCCGCCGATTGGGTTCCAGATGAAGTTCGTCACGGCGACCAAAAGCGTCACCAAGAGCGTGTTCTGCGAGGACAGCTGCAATACGTGCTTGCCGAACGTAGGCGTGTACACTGTGACGAAATAGAAGGTCGTGGTCGTCAGCATCGCGATCATCATGCCGAGGATGACAATGCGCCAGTTCGCAACTGTGGAGGCGAAGACCTCGCGGGCCGTTGGGTGGGTCTTCATGACCAGAAACTCCGGAGTTTCCTCCAGCGTCCGGCGCAGGAAGAAGATAAGCGGAACGATCAAGCAGCCAAGGAAGAATGGGATCCGCCAGCCCCAGGCGGCAACCATTTCGGCCGGAAGTGCTTCGCTCAAAAAATATCCGATAAGAGCCGCGACAAAGATCGCAACCTGCTGGCTCGAGGACTGAAACGATGTGTAAAAGCCGCGGTTGCCCGGAGTGGCAATCTCGGAGAGGTAGACGGAAACGCCGCCAACCTCAACGCCGGCAGAAAAGCCCTGCAACAGCCGTCCGAACAGCACGATCGCGGGTGCGGCAATGCCGATCGTTGCATAGCCGGGACAAAAGGCGATGATGACGGTGCCAATAGCCATGATCGAAAGCGTGATGATCAGGCCTTGCCGACGGCCAATCTGGTCAATATAGGCTCCAAGCACAATCGCGCCAACAGGTCGCATCAAGGCACCCAGCCAGAACACACCGAAGGTGTTAAGCAGTGAAGCGGTTTCGCTTCCTGATGGAAAGAACGCGTTTCCGATGGCACTGGCGTAGAACCCGAACAAGAAGAAGTCGAACTGCTCGAGGAAGTTGCCGCTCGTCGCACGTAAGATGGCGCCAATGCGCGATTTGGCATTTGACGCGTGCGCGATGGACGCTGGTGACATGGCGAGTTTCCTCTCGGTTTGAAATGGCCGGTTCCGGAGAAAATCTCACGCCAGCCGAGTGCAGTTTCATGGCCGCGAATCTGCCATCAGGGCACTATCGACCAACCCGTAAGCGCCTGACGTTTCCGGCATATTTTCGGCAATTGCCGCAAACTCGCATAGTTTTTCGGGCGTTATTCCGCTCGCGCCGCAGGAGTGACTCTCAAGCTACTGAAACTTCGGGCAATTCTCGGTGACAAGGTTGTTGTCTGTGGCGTGGCCGAATTCTCATCGAGTGCACTGACATGCAATGAAAAGGAAGGACGAGATGCATGGCATACGAGCGGCAGGGAAGAGCTCCGTGAGATGTCGTGCTAGAGCAGCTCGCGAGCCTGCGATTGGGGCCGAGCTGCGTTAGCATCTCACCCCATATCCAGCGATTTGGCCTCGATATTGCTCAAGTAACCTGAGATTTGACGGAAAAGACTTGGTGAGCGTGCGGGCGATCGAGCCCGTCCGATAGCGCCGATCGCCATGCTCGGCAAGTGCCACGTTGTCCTTCGAAGCGAGGCGCGCGTCGTACTTCGAGGGGCGCTGCGGTCCTAATGCGGTCCAAAACCCGCGCTGAGGGGGAGGAACATAGCGGGCCTCCTCAGCGATAACGGGCATTCGTTTGGATCAATCGAACAGGTTCATCTGGCTTCCACGCCGTATGAAAAACCTGATGTTTGTCACGAATTATGACCAGGTCCAAGCAATCGGAATGCGGTGATGAGCCATACGCGACTGCTTGCTTGCCGGAGGCAACGCCACGCCAGCCTCGCAACCTGATTGGCCGTAGATTTTGCACATGAGTCTCAGCCTCCGTAAGCAAGGGCTATGAACCGGCACAAACCATGCGGTGGCATCGCGCCAGGAGCCGGGCGGCACATCGTAATTCGATCTGACCGAGGCTTGTGCGCATTCGGAATCTGACCACGACAATTCCAGGTCGCGTCACCTTGCCTTATTCGACGGTTACCGATTTCGCGAGATTTCGGGGTTGGTCGACGTCCGTGCCCATCAGGATGGCCGTGTGGTAGGCCAGAAGCTGCACCGGAATCGCATAGACAATCGACGTAAATGTCGTACCCATCTCCGGCAGCACAATCGTCGCGAGTGAATCCATGGATACCTCTGCGGCTCCCCGAGCGTCCGTTATCAAAATAATCTTGCCGCCGCGTGCAGCGACCTCCTGCATGTTCGAGATGGTCTTTTCGAACACCCGGTCGCAGGGAGCAATGACGATTACGGGAACGCTCTCGTCGATCAAGGCGATCGGGCCGTGCTTGAGCTCTCCGGCCGCATAGCCCTCGGCGTGAATATAGGAGATCTCCTTCAGCTTCAGTGCCCCCTCCAGGGCCAGTGGAAACGACGTGCCGCGACCAAGATATAGCACGTCACGCGATTTGGCGATGTCGCGTGCGAGCTTCTCGATCTGCGGCTCGCTGGCAAGCGCCGCTGTAACTAGCCGGGGAATTTCGATCAGCGCTCGCACGAGATCGACCTCGTCGCTCTCCGGCAATTCACCGCGCGCCTTGCCAGCAGCGACCGCAAGCGCCGCCAGGACGACCAGCTGGCATGTGAACGCCTTGGTCGAGGCAACGCCGATTTCAGGACCGGCGAGCGTCTGCAACACTGTCCCGCTTTCGCGCGCAATGGTCGAACTCAGTACGTTCACGATCGAGAAGGTATGCAGGCCTTGCGATTTGGCATAGCGGAGCGCGGCCAGCGTATCGGCCGTCTCGCCGGACTGTGAGATGAAGATAGCAAGATCTCCCTTGCGCATCGGCGCCTCACGATACCGAAATTCGGAGGCGACATCGAGCTCGACCGGAATACGAGCCAGCCGCTCGAACCAGTATTTGCCGATATGGCCGGCGTAGCCTGCCGTACCGCAAGCCGTGATCGAGATATGTCCGATCTCGTTGAAGTCGAACGGAAGCTCCTGCGGCAGTGCCACGCTCTCGGTGGCGATATCGACGTAATGCGCCAGCGTCTGCCCGATCACCTCTGGCTGTTCGTGGATTTCCTTCGCCATGAAGTGGCGGTAGTTTGCTTTGTCGACGAGAACCGACGACGCGCCAGAATTCACCACCTCCCGGCGGACAACTGTGCCTTGTGCGTCGTAAACCACGCTGAAGTTGCGGTTGAGCACAGCCCAATCGCCGTCCTCAAGGTAGGTGATCAAGCCGGTAAGGGGCGCGAGCGCGATAGCATCCGATCCGAGATACATTTCGCCTTCGCCATGCCCGATCGCGAGTGGTGAGCCCTTGCGCGCACCGATCATGAGGTCGTGTTGACCCTTGAACAGGATTGCAAGCGCAAACGCGCCGACTAGCCGCGGCAGCGACGCTTTTACTGCCTCCTGCGGCGAGCAGCCATTTTTCAGATAAAAGTCGATGAGATGCGTCACCACCTCGGTGTCTGTTTCAGAGGCGAAACAGGCGCCATGCTGTTTTAGCTCCGCGCGCAGCTCGCGGAAATTCTCGATTATGCCGTTATGGACGACTGCAACATTGTCCGTTGCATGCGGATGAGCATTGTGCTCCGTCGGCTTGCCATGAGTAGCCCAGCGCGTGTGCCCAATCCCGACATGGCCTGAGAGCGGATGGCAGCGAACGCGTGTCTCAAGGTTCCTCAGCTTGCCCTCGGCGCGTCGAAGCTCGATTTGGTTTCCTTTGAGCGTTCCGATGCCCGCTGAGTCGTAGCCGCGATATTCCAGTCGCTTCAGTGAATCGATGAGACGATCCGCGACCGGACCGCGCCCCAAGATGCCGACAATTCCGCACATGCTAATCAGTTTACCTCAAGTTCAAAACAGAGCGTCCCGCAAGGCGCCTGACCAATTCGCTCGCTATAGTTATCGGCCAGTCTAGCCGTACCTGCCCTCCATCGGGCACGCGTCACCCGGAGGTGCGCGAGCTCCAAGCAACACGTGGAGCCCTGTCGAATTCGCCGGAAGATCCTAAAGCAACTTTCTGGCAATCGCACAATGAGCGCCGTCAGCAGTTAGCAGCTGCATGAGTCTCTCATTTTGTCCGATGACCCGATACGGCCAAGAAGGCCTGGTAGGTCTGCCGCATTCCATCTACAAGCCATGTCCTCGCGCGCCAGCCGAGGCTTGCGAGACGGCTGACGTCGAGCAGCTTGCGCGGCGTGCCGTCGGGGCGCGAGGTGTCGAAAGTGATCTCGCCGCCGTAACCGACGACCTCTGCCACGACCCGCGCGAACTCGGCGATGGTGATGTCGTCGCCGGTGCCGATATTGATCAGCTCCGGTCCCGAATAGGTCTTCATCAGGTGCACGCAGGCATCCGCCATGTCGTCGACATAGAGGAACTCGCGCCGCGGCGTGCCGGTGCCCCACACGGCGACACTCTTTGCGCCCGCGACCTTCGCCTCGTGGAAGCGGCGGATCAGCGCGGCAACGACATGGCTCAATTGGGGATGATAATTGTCGCCGCGGCCATAGAGATTGGTCGGCATCACGCTGATGAAGTCGCTACCGTACTGGCTGCGATAAGCTTCCGCCATCTTGATGCCGGCGATCTTGGCGATCGCATAGGGCTCGTTGGTCGGCTCGAGCGGGCCTGATAGCACCGAATCCTCGCGCAGCGGCTGTGGGGCCAGCTTCGGATAGATGCAGGACGAGCCCAAAAACATCAGCTTTTCGGCGCCATTTTGATGCGCGGCCTGAATCACGTTCGCGGCAATCGCGATGTTGTCGTAGATGAACTCGGCGCGCAGCGTGTCGTTGGCGACGATGCCGCCGACTTTTGCGGCGGCGAGGAAGATCACCTGCGGCCGCATTTTCGCGAACCAGTCGAACACGGCGGCCTGGTTGCAGAGATCGACCTCGCGCCGGTCGACCGTGACGAGCTGCACGTCCTCCCGCGCGAGCCGGCGCGCAATCGCGCTGCCGACCATGCCGCGATGACCTGCGACGTATACGCTTTTGCCCTTCAGCTCAAACGGTGCGCTTGCCATGGGCCGCCTCCCGTTTTGCTTCCGCCAGATCGCTTGCCATCATCTCCTCGACGAGCTGGGCAAAGGTTCGCTTCGGCTTCCAGCCGAGCTCCTGATGCGCCTTGCTGGCGTCGCCGACGAGGAGATCGACCTCAGTCGGACGGAAATAGGTCGGGTCGATCTTCACCACCGTCTTGCCGCTCTTGGCATCGATGCCGATCTCGTCGACGCCGGCGCCGCGCCATTCGATGCGGCGGCCAACCTGCGCAAAGGACAGCTCGACCATCTCGCGCACCGAGCGCATCTCGCCGGTCGCCAGCACGAAGTCGTCGGGCTTGTCGGCCTGGAGGATCATGTGCATGCCCTCGACATAGTCCCTGGCATGGCCCCAGTCGCGCCTGGCCGAGAGGTTGCCGAGATAGAGCGTCTGTTCGAGGCCGACCTCGATACGCGCAACGCCGCGCGTGATCTTGCGGGTGACGAAGGTCTCGCCGCGGATCGGGCTCTCATGGTTGAACAGGATGCCGTTACTGGCGAATATGCCGTAGGCTTCGCGGTAGTTCACCGTGATCCAGTAGCCGTAGAGCTTCGCCACGCCATAAGGCGAGCGCGGATAGAACGGCGTGGTCTCCTTCTGCGGGATCTCCTGAACGAGGCCGTAGAGCTCGGAGGTCGAGGCCTGGTAGAACCGGGTCTCCTTCTCCATGCCGAGGATGCGGATCGCCTCGAGCAGCCGCAGTACGCCGATCCCATCGGCATTGGCGGTGTATTCGGGGCTCTCGAAACTGACGGCGACATGGCTCTGGGCGGCGAGATTGTAGATCTCGGTCGGCCGGATCTGCTGCACCAGGCGGATCAGATTGGTCGAGTCCGTCATGTCGCCGTAGTGCATCAGGAACGGCACGTCCCCGAGATGCGGGTCCTGGTAGAGATGGTCGACCCGCGCAGTGTTGAACGAGGACGAGCGCCGCTTGATGCCGTGCACGACATAGCCGAGCGACAGCAGATGTTCGGCGAGATAGGCGCCGTCCTGTCCAGTCACGCCGGTGATTAGAGCGACCCGCCGTTTGCTCTCTTGGTTTGACAAATCGTTGCTCTGCGCAGGCTAATGTCGGTCCCCGATCGACGACGTCAATCGCGTCTGGCCTCTTCGAGTGCGGAAGCGTCACGCTCTCGAACTGCCGAGTTCTGGACTCTGTATAGGCATTGCATCGATCGCTCAACTGTACGGAGGTAAACCTTCCACATCGAAAGGGTTTTGAAGGACTATACGAAAGTTTGTAGTCCGGAAGATTTCGTTCGGCCTTCGTCAGGCGTTTCTCTATTGCGTGGTGCGACCAATGAAATTGCGGCGCGGATGGGAGGTAAGCAGACCCATTTGGCCGAGAAGCGTTCCGCAGTCCCTGCGTGGTCAACTCGCGCGTTGAGCCAGCGAGTTTCCCTCATTTCGTGTCCTTGCCTAAGAGCTTTCCAGTCTTGCTGTTCATCCAGTGCAACCGCGAGCAAGCCGGGCAAACAAAGCATTGAAATTCGTTCTCTGTCGCGCAGTACTTATCATCATCGATCCATTTCGGACAATCAAGTTGGTGACCTGGCAAGCAAAAGTGAAGGCGCGCATATTGACACTGTGCTGTTTGAGTTCACAGAAAAACGTTGCATGAATGAGGCCAGTGCTATATGGGACCTCAAGGGGATTATCGCGACGATCAGTGTCGTCATGTGCCCCGGACGACGAATTCAGTAACGAAAAGCATCTGGCGGTTCCAGGATCGCCATTCTTAAAGCCAACAATGGCCCGGCATTGGCCCTCACAGTGATCGACGAGCAAGACCCTGTTGGATCCATCGGGTCCTCTCACATGACCGCTCCGGGATACCGCATCAATCTCGCGGCGGCTGGTTGGGCACTCAGTGCCCGCAAACGTATTTCGAAGCCTCCAAGGCTGGAGTGGTCCTTCTTACATGCGGGCGATCTTGTCTTCATACGGCTCGGCGATCTGCGTGCACAGGACAGAAACAGCGTTCTTCGCAGTGAGCGCGATCCTCAGCCGCTTTGGCAGAAGACCTCTCATCGCAAGCGATCGTCCTGCTCCGCTTTAGCACAGGAATTCTGAAGCGACCGAACAGTGGTTCTCCCTAGCTGGGCACTCTACAATCTGACGCTACGTACGGTTCAATCCCCCCTGCAGGCTTATCGCGTGAATATGTCGAACTCGTATTCGTTCGCCAGGAGCCAGCCGCAAGGCGAGGAGGGCGGGAGGCGCTTCACCAAGGCAGTTGGCTTTCGGTATTCGTCGTCTGCGGAACGCGCAGCTCGGGTCCGCTCAAGTGTGCGCGCATAGCTACGCCCAGCTGTGAGGCTGTTCGTCGCGGGCCACGAGTGACCAAGCGAATCAATCAAGTTTACTTCAAATGTGTGGATAGGAGCTGCCTCGGCGCCTGAATCAATCGTCCATGGCTGGAATGCTCTCTCGAGTCTGTGCGAATTGGCTTTGTCTATCCAGCCGAGCTCTCCCGCTGTCACCATCACAATGGGGCTGCTTCCCGGGAGTTGTCGGTGCCGCGGCGGCTGAGCAGAATAGGAAACGAGATCAATCGGCAGCGCGTTAATCTGGTCAATGACAAGCTCCCGTCAAGGCACCCAACAGTGACTTCGCCGTTCTAGATAACTTTGAACTATGGACCTCGAAAGGCGCCGTCAGGTGCAGGCCACGCCGGGTTGATCATCGCGGGTTCGATACTTGTGGGAAGATCTGCCGGGCGTCATACGTTGGAAGCCCGCGCCTAAGCGGTACTCAGCCCTGGTCCCGTTGAGAGCATCGCGGCTTGGGTCCAGATTGGCGCGTTTGCTACAATCGTTGTTGGTATCAAAGAGTTGCTATGGCGACTGCAACTCCAGATCGGCCGGAGGAAAGACGGCGGTTTTGCAGGCAATCAAATGGCTGTTGGAACGAGCGGCGCAGCTGGCCATGCTCTCTGATGGGCGGGCGGGGCCTCGTAGCGGCGCCGATCGGCGTTCCTCCCATTCATCTTGAGGCGCGAGCGATTGTTAGGCCGGCATTCTCCAGCGCATCCAAAATCCTGTCAGCAACCGCCCGCGGATCGCGCTCGTCCTCTATGCTCACGTTACAGGCCAAGGTAGCTGCGATGATCGCGTGCGCTGTTTTGCGCTGGAGGCAATCGTAGTCGGCATACTCACCGCAAGTATTGCAATTGATCACTGGTCGGCCGCTCCAGGGATCGTGCATTGCAATCTCGCACCAGTTATCTGTGTGACATTTCGGACAGAGCATAGATCGAGATTTCCTTGTGGTCTGACCTCGCGCGCTCCATGGCCATCAGTTGAACGACTGCTTGGTAGCCAAAGCTGCAGAAGTCATTGCTACTCCGGGGGCCGTGTTGCCCGTCTTTGGATACGAGAAACATGATGGAGGCGGCGACGGAGGCAATCCAGGCACCCGAAGGGGGCTCCGGCATGAGCGACCAGTTGACGCATCTCTGGCGAGAATGCTCGCGACCGTGTATGCCTACAGCTACCTGTTTCGGCGTGAGCAAGCTATTGCAGGTTCGCCGCGGCCGCATCACGGCTACGTAAGATGAGTATGGCCTCCAACTTCCATTCTACTCTGAGCTGCGAGGCCCCGATCTCCGGACGGCGACCTCTGCGTGAGCAAACACGCTGCAATGATTCGCCGAGGCGGCCTCACTGCGGCGTCCCGGGACTACGCGGGCGTTCTGCAATCTGGGCGCCAAATGACACACTCAAAATTGTGTCGCCCGGAAGCTGTTGTACGGCCAAGCACGCTCGCCAGCTGTAAGATACAATCTGACGCTACGTACGATTCAAGCCCTAATGTCGAGAGTCGCGCATTTCGCGCGCCTCGCCGCGCTTGCTGCGAGCGGCTTGTCGCATCTCAGACATTAACAGAGCGGTCGGCAGATAACGGGGCAAATGAGGTGCTTTTGCGAAAGCCAGCCTACGGGATCTTACGTAGGGCATGTGTCGCATTTTCTTGATCTAAAAATTGCATCGTCTTCCGCATGAAGCAAAAAAAGCTGTTATCAGACGCCAAACATTGGCGAGGCCGTGCTGAAGCGACGCGCAGAAAAGCGGAGTCGCTCGAGGACGACACATCCAGATGCAGGCTCCTCAAGGTCGCTGAGGAATATGATAAACTGGCTCGCCTCGCGGAGGGGCGGCAAAGAAATGAGGTTGACGGGCAGTTCTGATCGCCACCGGAGCGGACGGCTGCACCGATCGTCAACGCGTTGTGACCGCGGCGCGGGTGTCTCTCCGTTGGAGCTCACAGCCCGCTAGGGCTGAACTGCGAAACTGCGTCATGCGGTAAGCCCAATGAGCGAGGCTGCTGAACGAGTGCGGTCCGCGCGTCCGAGCCTCTGACCATGAATCCATTCTGAGTCACTGTGGCCGGCCACATAGATGACGCATTGACGGTGTCTCAGGCGGCAAGCCGGCTAACCCGCTAGACATGAGAAGGAATGAGATGAAAGCCCACCGTCAGATCGTCGAATTAAAAGCCTCTCGCTCGATGAACTGGCGAGGCATTGGCGTCGCTTTGCATCATGTGCTGAAGCCAGCGACGTTTGTTTAGGTGACAAAGTAGCCGGTTCGCCGGATCATGCCACGCGAATTGGCTTCCGCCGCCATTTTGGCTGTGAGGCGTTTCAGTCGAATTCCGGCATCTTGCACCAAGCACGGTTAGCTCAACGCCATACGTTGCGGACTTGTTTAGGCGAAGAGGCGAGCAGAAGCTCCTGCTGGCACGGCTTGCTAAGACAAGCCATCGTAGATGTCTGCGCAGATTGTCTGCATGAGGCCAAGTTCGCAACGAAGGCGCGAATGACGAGAAAATTGAAGAGAGATCAGATGTCGAAAGACAAACCCAAGAGAACTCCCCGGTGAACGATGCGGACAGAACCGATGTTCTTCATCCAAGTAAGTTCGGTGCAGATGATCAGCAGTAGTTGGGGCTGCCGATGCCAGGGTACCAGCCGTTCGATGTACGAGTCGGACAACACGAGTGGTGCCGGATGCAACTCTATCGGCCAAAAGAAGAAGGAGGACGCATGAGGAAGCAAAGTGTAGAAAGACTCGAAGCGGGGCGCGTCCGCGATGGCCGATTCGCCACCGCACCGGGGTCTGGTCCTTCCGGTCTCTTCTTCGTGCAGGGGCCTTGTGGCTGCCAACTCAAGATCGTCGGCTTCGTCCGTCCCGGATGGGAGCATGTCTCTGTGTCGACGCCACGGCGATCTCCAAACTGGGAGGAGATGTCCCTCGCCAAAGATATGTTTTGGGATGAAGAGGAATGCGTGATGCAGCTGCATCCTCCTCATTCGCAGTATGTGAACAATAGTCGCTACTGCCTGCATCTCTGGAGGCCGACCCGTCAGGTCATTCCGATGCCTCCGGCAGCCTTCGTGGGCATCGTCGGGCTCGGGCCGTCTGAAGCGGCAATTCTGTTTGCGCAGATGAGTGCGACGTCTTAGCGGATCTCGCCGCGTCGATGCCAAGTCGGGCGGCGGCGACGTGATCGAGAGTCCAGCGGAGTTGCTCCACAGCCAGGGGCGACGAGCGCAGCGGCGAGCGAGCTTAGGTGGCCACAGGCCCGCCAAGGGCGCGCGGGCCGCTACTCTGCGCCCCAGAGCCCAACCCGCTGCGCTTCTGAAGGCGGCGAGAGGCAACGCTCGCAGAGTCGGCTCGTCCGGGCCACCGTTTATTGTGCGGAATGTGACGCGCATAACCACACCATCGAGGAATCGGCCAGGTGAGCAGATCCGTCGATCCGTTATACACGGCGCGGCCAAATACATTTGTATCAGGAGAGGCTCCTACGGGGCGCAAATACCGTACGCGTAGGCTAGTTACCTGAGTGAGGCGCGTCGAGGAGCGTTGTTGCGCTTGCCTCGACCCTGCGAGAAAATCCTGCATGAGGGGGCGGCGATTAACCTGATATGAGCGCCATGCCCGCGCAACTCGGCGATATTTCTCGTCAATATCGGGCAAGAGTGTTGCTTTGCGGAGCTACGCACGACGGTGTCGTCTGTATGATCGAGCGAAAATCTTGGGGGTGCTGTGGAAGTCGAAGGCAATAGCGGCCGCAACGGCGCGCCGGTCCGACGCGACTGGGAACGTGCCGAGGCGGAAGGGGTTTACGCGCAGCCGTTTGCCGAGCTCCTATTTCAGGCCCAGACCGTTCATCGCGGCAATTGTGACCCAAACCACGTCGAAACCGCAAGCCTGCTCAGCATCAAGACCGGCGGATATAGCGCGACAATCTGGGTGGGAAGCCCGTATTGCCGCATCTAGCGATGTTCCCGAGAGACCTCTTGTTGCCTCATCTATTTTGCTCCTTAGCGAGGGGAGCGAAGAGGCCAGTCTCACAACTGGTCGTCATTACGAGCGCGCCGATGTCGCGCTCGGTCCTCGACCGAGCGCTTGCCAAGCCAACTGACCGGTGATCGGGCGTGGTCAAGGCCGCCAGCCGCCGAAGGCGGTGGCGCATCGCGCCAGCCTTGAGCACGGTCGATCACCGGTCTACCTTAGACTACCGACGCTCCGTCGAGCAGCGGGGGACTTTCCGGTGATGTGACAATCACATCGCTTTGTGCCGCGTTTTCCCCGGAGCCAAACACCAGTGCGCTTGCTTGCTCGCTGCGCCACAATTTGAGACGACGTTGAAGGGTTCGGAGTACTTTGCGCGGGTAGACCCCGGGGTTTTCTGCCTGAAGCTTGGACAGGAGTTCGCTGCTTGCGTGTTTCGGCAATTCCCGGACACCGATTTCGGTAATTCGCGGACAGCGATTTCAGTAATTCCGGGACAGGGATTCCGCTAAATCGCGGACAGTTGT
>NZ_JADPJL010000022.1 GCF_023073415.1 Bradyrhizobium sp. 190
GCATCGTCCGAACTTACAATGAGACGCCGCGAAAATGCCTCGACTTCAAAACCCCAGCCGAGGCATTCTCTCTCCTCAAATCAACCGTTGCACTTCAAACGTGAGTCCATCCCCCCCGCATCCGTGAAATGTGCGTCTTCTCCGAGCACAACCTGATCAGAGACCCGCCGTTTTCCAAAATCGATCTGGTCTCCTGCCGCAACGTGCTGATCTACATGGACAACGACTTTCAGCACCGGGTCATGCAGACGTTTCACTATGCGCTTCGGCCCGGCGGCTATCTGTTCATCGGGCCGTCGGAGAGCGTCAGCCGTGAATCGCGGCTGTTCACCGCTGCTGACAAGAAGCACCGCGTCCTCCAGCGCCGCGACAGCGTGAGGGCAGCGCTTCCGGAATTTCAACCCTCACCTCATACAGCCACAGCCCTGCCAGCGCCAATTGCCCGCACCGAGGATCAAATCGACAGGAGCGCGCGCCGCGCCATGGCGAAGCACTCTCCCGCATATTTCGTGGTCGACCGGCACCACAACATCGTGCGGTTTTCCGGCGGCGAGACCGGCCGCTATCTCGAGCCGTCGGAAGGCAACGCCAGCCTGAACTTCTTCACCAACCTGGCAAAAGCCCTGCGGTCGCAGGTTCGACGCGCCGTCGAGGCCGCCTTTGCCTCCGGCCAGTTGGTCGAAGAGGAGAATATGAGGATCGACGGCGGCGGCCAGTTCGTGGACCTCCTGGTTGAGCCGATCGCCGAATCGGGAAGGCCAGCCGAGATGGTCGTGGTCGCCTTTCGCGAACGCCGACCACGCGCTACGCCGGAGCGTGGCGCGGAAACGCCGCCAGCCATCTTGCGCGACGTCGATGCGCTTCAGCAGGAATTGCGTACCTTGCAGGCCCGCCATCAAGCCACGAGCGATGAGCTGGAAAGCCAGATCGAAAACATGAAATCGATGACCGAGGAATACCAATCGGTCAATGAAGAGCTCCAATCCTCCAATGAAGAGCTGGAAACCTCCAAGGAGGAAATGCAGTCGGTCAACGAAGAACTTCAGACCATTAACGGCGAACTGCACGGCAAGAACGACCTGTTGATGCAGGTCAACAACGATCTTCAGAACCTTCTCGACAGCACACAAATCGCCACCATCTTTCTAAATGACGACTTGCGCATCAGGAACTTTACGCCGGCGGCGATGGAGGTGTTTTCACTCCGCGATAGCGACCGCGGCCGTCCGATCACCGATATCGTGTCGTTGCTTTCCTACGACAAGCTCCGTGAGGATGTCAGGAATGTGCAGCGTACCCTGGGCGTCATTGAGCACGAACTCGATCTGAAGGACGAGAGCGCGACCTATATCATGCGGATGCGACCGTATCGCACCATGGCGAACGTCATTTCCGGCGTCGTCATCACCTTCAGTAACATCACCGAGCAAAAGCGGCATCACGAGCATCTGCAAGTTCTGATGAAGGAGTTGCAGCACCGTACCAACAACCTCTTTACGGTGATTCAGGCCATGGCGCGTCAGACCGCGAAAAGCAGTGCGACGTTTGCCAAATTCGAAGCGCAGTTCGGTGCCAGAATACAGGGACTATCCCATTCGAATACTTTGCTCCTCCAGGAGGACTGGAAAGGAGCTTCGCTCGATAAACTGATCGAGATTCAACTGGCGCCGTTCGTGGGCACCGACACGATGCGGGTCGAAACGGTGGGACCGCCGGTCACGCTTGCCGCCGCGGCCGTTCAAACCCTGGGGCTGGCGCTGCATGAACTCGCGACCAATGCGTCGAAATATGGCGCGCTGTCAGTGCCGGGCGGCCGGGTCGTCCTCAACTGGAGCTTCGGCAACGAAAGCAGCGCTCCCGAATCCTTTCGTATGGAATGGCGCGAACAGGGCGGGCCTGCCGTCAAGCCGTCCACGCGCAAGGGATTTGGCCGTTTTGTCACCGATCAGATGGTTACGCGCGCGCTCAATGCCACGGTCAAAACCGACTTTGCACCGGAGGGATTGCGATGGACGCTGCAAATGCCGGCAAGCGAGGCCCGTGGGAGGGCGGATAGCTAGTGTTTGAGCAAGGGCAAGGCGCTACTGCAGCCCGGTGTCACCGCTGGTGCGCTTCTTGGCGAGGTCCATTTCGGTCACCGCGATCAGGATCTCGGCGCGGGTTTTCAGATCAAGCGCTTCCAGCATCGCCTGCTTCTCCGCCGGACCATAGGGCGACATCATGGCGAGCGCGTTGACCAGCGCCTCGTTCGGCGCGCTCTCGATGCCCTCCCAATCCACCTTGAGATTGTTGGCTTCGAGAAAATCGGTCAGCACGTCGAGCAAGGCCGCGCGGTCGACGGCTTCTTCGCCTTTGCGCGCCACGAAATCGTCGGCATAGGGAAAGAAATCCACCTTGCATTGCCGATACGCGGTCAGTGCCGAGATTTCCTCGACCACCTTGAAGCGCGCGACGCCGGTCAGTTCCAGGATGTAGCGGCCGTCGCCGGATTCGGCGAGCTGCGTGATGCGGCCAACGCAGCCGACCCGGAACAGCTCCGGCCTTGCCTCGTCCCTGCTGTGGGAAATATCCGGCTGGATCATCCCGATCAGCCGGTGCCCGTCGCGCAGGGTGTCGTCCACCATCGCCAGATAGCGCGGCTCGAAAATATTGAGCGGCATCTGGCCGCGTGGCAGCAACAGCGCGCCCGGCAACGGAAACACCGGAATGATTTCGGGAAGCTCGCCGGGTCCGCGGTATTCGGCATTGATCGGCATCTGCAGTCCCGGTCAGTTCGCTGGTTCGGTGGAATACGTCCTACGAGAAGAGAATCGTCGACAGCCGCTTTCGTCCATCGACGGTCGCTTCGTCGGCGCCGCCCCACGCCTCGAAGAACTGCACCAGCTGCTTGCGCGCGCCGTCATCGTTCCACTTGCGATCACGCCTGACGATTTCCAGCAATTGGTTGGTCGCCTCCGCGCGCTTGCCCTGGGCGTTGAGCGCGGTCGCCAGGTCGAATCGCGCCTGATGGTCGAGCGGGTTTGCGGCGACTTTCTGTTCCAGCTCGGTCACCGGACCGACCGCCTGGGCCTGCTCGGCGAGATCGATCGAAGCCTGCACCGCCTTGACCGCGGCGTCATTGCGCTTCGATTCCGGCACCATCGCCAACGTCTGCTTGGCCTGCTCGACGGCTCCCGTCGTCACATAGCATTTCGCCAGCCCTGCCATGGCTGCGATATTGGTGGCATCGAAACCCAGTATCTCGGCATAGATCTGGGCCGCCGCGGCAGGGTCGCCCTCCGCCAGCACGGCCTCGGCCTCTTGCAGGATCTCTGCGATATTCGGTTCGCCCGGCGCCGTCATGCCCTTGGTGAGTTTGTCGATGAAGGCGTTGACCTGGCTCTCCGGCACCGCGCCCATGAAGCCGTCGGCGGGCTGGCCGCCCACGAACGCGATCACGGCCGGGATCGATTGAATGCCCATCTGGCCGGGGATGGCCGGATGCTCGTCGATATTCATCTTGACCAGCTTGACCTTGCCCTTGGCCGCCCGGACCGCCTTTTCGAGAACGGGCGTGAGCTGGCGGCAGGGTCCGCACCACGGCGCCCAGAAGTCGATCAGCACGGGCTGACGCTTCGATTCCTCGATGACATCCTTCACGAAGGTCTGGGTGGTCGTCTCCTTGATCAGATCGGGTACTGCCTGCGGCGCCGGGCCGCCGCCCTGCTCAACTATCGTCACGGTATCCTCGCCTGATGTCTTGAGAAGATGTCCTGGAATTCGAACTCGTTCTAGCACGGCTAGGAGCGAAGTTCCTCATCCGCTAGATGGCGGCTTGGTCACAAAATTCAATCGTCAGGCGTCCTCCGGGTTATCGAAGGCCGGATGGGCTGGAACCCCCATGAGGACGTCGATGCCCCGTCGAGGCAAGCCAAGGGACCTTCGCAAGGGACCGTCGATTACGATTGTGGCGTGTGGGACCAAAAGACGGGGGACGTTGGGAGGCTGGTTCGAAAATGCATCGAATCGCCCCGCGTCGCGCTGGCGGCCTGGCCTTGGGTTCCCGGCGTCGGCTTCAGGGGCCGACAAACCCCGTTTAGGCGTTGTTTCGGACCGATTCGCTCCCAATTGTTAATGAAATCGGATTATCCGCGTGGCACCGGATCGCACGCGGACTGTTGCATTCACGGTCCGCATTTGGCATAGGTCTGCCGTTGACGGCGAAACGTTCGCCGCCATCTCGGATGCGGGTGTAGCTCAGTGGTAGAGCACGACCTTGCCAAGGTCGGGGTCGAGGGTTCGAGCCCCTTCGCCCGCTCCAGATTTTCTTCTATGGCAAACTACGGGATCGATGACAGGCCGCCTTTTGGCGGCCTTGTCGTTCGTGGGCCGATGCGCGCATACCGGACGATGGCCTTCACGATGACAAGGCGCGGTGCCGGCCGAACCCCTTCCTGAACATCACTGGTTCCGAATGCGAACGACCCGAACCCTTGCCGTTCCCGTGTTCACGTCATGAAAGAGGCCGGACCAGAATCCGCTCACCGGCTTGTTCAAATAGACGTAGAGCTCGCCGTCGCTTTTCGGCTTGAACGTCTCGTTCAAATACTCGACCGTTCGAGGATCGTCGCGCGTGTCGATGAAATTTTCCGTATTGCCGGTCTCTCCGTAGCGCGTAATGACCCGTCCAAACGGACGATCGAACGTGCGTTTGATCGGATATGCGGCAGCCATGGCTGCCATTTGGGCCAAAGCGACGGCTGAACCCCACAAGCCACGGTCCCTGTGATGCCAGAACTCGTGCAGCGGCATGCCACCCGGGCCCGAGGATGCGCCAAGGAATGACCAGTCATTCTTGTTGCTGATCTCGAACGTATAAGTCTGAGAGGCAAGAACCTTGACCCCGGTCGACGTGCACACATTACGCGTATCGAACTCAGTTCTCACGGCACAAAGCTTCGTGCACGTGCCCGGAAGCGTGCCGTCGGCTGCTCGGGTGCACATCCCGACTTCAGCCCGCGTGCAAAGATCGAGCTTGCTCGCCTTGGGATCGGGCTTGCAGAAATTGCCGAAACTGTCCCGGATGTTGAAAATGTAGTGGCTCGCGAGCGCGACGCCGCCGTACAGAAACAGGAACGCAAAAATCCCCGGCGCTACCTTGAGTTTGATGGTGGTGATGGCTTGCCTGTATCCGTCCGTCAGCCTGAACCAGGCAATGGTCGAGTCTTTGAGCAACATCGTAATCAGGATTACGATGGCGAAGAACCGGAAATACGAGTGGGTAATGCTGTCGATGAAGATCTGCACGGTCTCCGGCGCCTTGGGGAGCGGGTATCCGAACCAGCCCCCCGGCACCGGATAGAGCGCGATCAGGAACAGGCAAAGACAGAGCAGTTTCTGCAATGCGCTCAAGCCGTCCCGCGGCCAGGAATGCTGCGCGTGTATGTCCAATTTCGAAAGGCTCACCCGCCACGCCGAGCGCATCTGGTCGGTGATGCGACTCCGGAGGCTGACGCTCAACCACAGCAACAGCGCGACAAGTCCGGCATGTAGCACAAACGAAAGTGGATCCCTCGCATACGCGTCTAGCCAGCGTGAGGCCGCTCTCGGAAGGGCCATCCCGACCATGCGGATGACATCGGAAAGCGGCCTGAGCCGGGTGGTGTATTCGGCCGCGGCCGGCAATTGAGACGTCAGCGGGTAGGTCAACAGATAGACCGAGGCGATCACGGTCAGAAAATAAATAATGCGCCGCCGCCAGATCGAACTTCCGACGACGTGTTCCTGCGTCTTTGCGCGTCCGCGCGCAGCCTTGGAGGTTTCGTACCCCAATTTGTCAGGTGAAACGAGCTTCTCGTCATAGGTCAGGATTTCGTAGGCGGGCGGCAGGGCGACCGGCGCATAGAGATGTGCATCGACGGCGATCCGCTGGAACACGCTCTCGTGTATCTTCGGCATCGCGATCTTCACGCAATCGCGCTTGTCGTCCGAATATCGCGTATCCGACAGCGCGGCTACACTCCTTGGCCCGTAACGGTAGTAGCCGCTGAGCCCGTTTCGCGAATCATAAATCCGGCCGTCCTTGTCCTGGGTCGATCGGACGCGTTTGAAGGCGTCGGGATCCGCGTTCGGAGCTTCCTTCAAGGTGAGGCCGCGACGCTTTGCTTCGGAAAGAATCCAGGTGAGCGATACATGGGCGAGCGAGTCGTCCGGATATCCGCCGCCGACATTGGAATGCACGCCGGCGAACCAGACCTGCGTGATCCGTTCCGAATCGGTGCCCCTGGTGCCGGTAGCGACAGTTTCCGGGCTCTCGTCCCACAGCAGCGGATGGAATGTGGTGCGCTCATCGTCGAGCGAGAGGGCATGGCAGGCCTTGCGAACCAGGGGATTAAGCTGCCGGTCGGGCAGTTCGAGCGGCCACAGATAGCGGCTGACGCCCCGTGTCATTTCGTCGATGGGCAGGCCGTAAGCAGCCACCGTATCCCAGAGGCCCAGGAAGGCGATGTGATCGACCGGGCGCTGGCTCTTGTCGTGCTTGGCGGAGACGAACAGGTTGCGCAGCTTTCGAAACACCCATTCGACCTGAAATCGCGATTTGAAACATTCCGCCCGGTGGGCACGGTAAGCGGCGGCGACCTTTCGATCGAGCTCCTCCTCGGTCTGATAGCTCACCAGCCCCTGTTCGCAGATCAGCCCGTTCACCACGCGGATGGTGAAGGCGCCACGGCTGAACCCGAAGGCAAAGATGTCGTCGCCCCGGTAGGGGCCGTATTTCTCTTCGCGATTTTCTGCTTTGGCGGTGGCGGCTTCGATCGCCTGATAGTCGAGATGCGAGCGATAATTGCGGCAGGCAAACTTGTAGATATCCAGCACGTTCCGCTTCAGACCGAAGCCGAACGCGCCGCCCAGGATCGCGAAGGGCTTGAAGGACGAAGTGCCGACCCCGTCGTCGTAGAACGCAATCTGTTGTGAGCTCGTCAGATCGAGCGACTCGAACGTCCGCCACACATTGGTGCGCCAGACCTTGCCGGCGGAATTGCCGGTGCCGTCCGAGAGCAGAATGATCCGCTTGTTGGCCATCCGGACGCTCGCTCAAACCCGGTCGAGGGAGACCGGTATGTCGTAAGGGAATGCGAAAAGCTTCTCAGGGATTTGGCTCCTCAACTATGAAATGGGCCACAATTACGTTGCTCATTTGCCCATCAGGAAAGATGACATGCGATCCGCTGATGTGGCACGCCGCCCACTTGCGCGCCTTCCGATGAGGCGCATGCGTTTGCTCGACACGAATATTGCGGTGCAGCGGGCGCAACTGCAAACGCAGCTGCTTAGCAATCCGTCTCACAATTTGCTTTGATCAGGCTGACCCGCGTGGCGCGCGCTTCTCTCCCGCATCGGATGTGCTACCATTTCCCGGTCTGCTTCTTTCACCAGACCAAGTTCGCCTCTCGAACGTTTCAAAATAATAACAGGCGCAGCCGCCAGGCTGCATAGGGGAGTGACGCGATGAAATCGGCTTTCAATCGATCCATTCTTGCGCTCGCAGCTATCTTCGTTATCGCGGGGGCCAACCAGGCCAGCGCGCAGCAGAAGGCCCTGAAGAAGTACGAGTCCGGCACCAAGGACTTCTGGACCAACCCGCCGCCGGATTGGTTCCTCGGCGACGAGACCGAGGCCCAGAAGGGTCAGGCGCCGCCATCCGGCCCGCCGACCGGCGCCTCGGACGCCGAACTTGCGGCAACGATGAAGAAGATCAAGCTGCCGGAAGGTTTCAGTATCGAAGTCTATGCTTCCAACGTGTTGGAGGCGCGGCAGATGGCCTGGGGCGACAAGGGCACGCTGTTTGTTGGCTCCTTCAGCCTCGGCAACGTCTATGCGATCAAGGACAGCGGCGGAAAGAGGGAGGTCAAGACCGTCCTCAAGGGTCTCAACATGCCCACCGGGCTGGCGTTCCTTGACGGTTCGCTCTACGTCGTCGCGATCAACAAGCTGATCAAATACGAAAACGCCGAAGCCAATCTCGACAAACTCGGCGAGGGTAAGGTGGTGTACGACGACATGCCGACCTACGTCGCGCATGGCTGGAAATACATCGCCGTCGACAAGGATGGCTGGTTCTATATGCCGTTCGGACCTCCCTTCAACATCGGCATCCCGCCCACCAGCCTCTCGCAGATCCGCCGAGTCGATCCCAAGACCGGCAATGCCGAGATCTGGGCGCTCGGCGTTCGCAACAGCGTCGGCGGCGACGTCGATCCGCGCTCGGGACGATACTGGTTCACGGAGAACGCGCGCGACTGGATCAGCGACGACATGCCGAGCGACAAGCTCAACATGATCTCGAAGATCGGCGAGCATTTCGGCTATCCCTACTGCCATCAGGGCGATATGCCGGACCCGAAATTCGCGATGGGTCACAAGTGCTCTGAATTCACGCCGCCCGTGGTCAATCTCGGTGCACACGTGGCACCGCTCGGCATGAAGTTCTACACCGGCGATCAATTTCCCGCCGAGTACAAGAACAACATCCTGATCGCCGAGCATGGCTCCTGGAATCGGTACAAGTACCAGGGCGCCCGGATCAAGCGCGTGATCGTCGATGCCGACGGCAAGAACGCCAAGTCGGAGATCTTTGCCTCCGGCTGGCTTGAGGGCGACACGGGCTATCTCGGCCGTCCGAACGACATCATCCTCGCCAAGGACGGTTCGATCCTGGTGGCCGACGACTGGGCCGGCGCCATCTATCGCATCAGCTACAAGAAGTAGGACGTCAACGATCAGGGGCTGCGGTTGCTCGGGAACGGGTGGCCGCAGCCTTTGTTGTTTGGGGTGCGCTGCAGAGGAGTTCACATGCGAAATGCACTGGTCGGGATCGTGCTGGCGTCGTCAATCGCCTGCGGTTCGGCTGTTCGCGCCGCCGACATCGCGGCCGGCAAGGAGAAGGCCGAGCTGTGCGTCGGTTGCCACGGCGAGGGCGGTATTTCGCAGATGGAGAACATGCCCTCGCTGGCGGCACAGCCGGACCTGTTCATCCAGTGGCAACTCGTGTTCTTCCGCGCCGGCACCCGAAAAAACGAGCAGATGCAGCCGATCGTCGAGCAGCTCAACAATGAGGACATCCGCAACCTCGGCGCCTATTACGCCTCGCTTCCGCCGCCGAAGGAAGCAAAGCCCGACGACGACCCCGATTTGTCGAAGAAGGGTGCGCAGGCGGCCGCCGGCCGGCGCTGCGCCTTCTGCCATGGTGACACTTACGCCGGCACCAAGGGGGTCGCCCGTGTCGCCGGCCAGCGCGAGGATTATCTCGTGAAGGCGCTGCGGGATTACAAATCGGGCGAGCGGGCCGGCGGCGCGATGGCGGCGATGGCTGATGTCGCGTTTGCCCTAAGCGAGGAAGAGATCGAGGCACTCGCGCATTATCTTGCGCATTTGTAAAGGCGGACAGCGCTTTACCCTCCCCTGGAGGGGGAGGGCCGGCTCACATGGAGCGCAGCGAAATGTGAGACGGGGTGGGGTGATCTCTCCACTCGGGCACTGTTGGATGTGGAAAGACCGTCACCCCACCTCGGTTCGCATTTCATGCGAACCGATCCTCCCCCTCCAGGGGAGGATAAGAGTCAACCCCGCTGCTTCTCATACGCCTTGAGATGGGTGTAGGCGATGCGCAGCTTCGGCACCGGGATCTTGGCGGCGTCGGCGCGCGCGACGAGGTCGCCGATCACATGGTCGGCCTCGACCGGCAGGCCTGCCTTGACGTCGCGGAACATCGAGGCGGTCATCGGCGAGCCCTCGGTCGTCAACAAGCCGCTGGTGCGCTGGAAGAACGGGCCGGTCGGCTCATAGCCCGACGCCTTTGCAATCGCGGTGCATTCATCGAGCATGCCGAGCAGAAAATCCTTGCCGCCGGTGGCGGCCAGGATGTTGCCGACTGAAGTGCGCATCAGAGAGGTCGACGCCGCGAGCGAAGCGAGGAAAACCCACTTCTCCCACATGTCCTGCATGATGTGTTCACTGGCCACCGCGCCGAACTTGCCGCTCTCAAACACTTTCGCAATCGCGCGCACCCGCTCCGACATGGAGCCATCGCGTTCGCCGAAATTGAGCGATTGCATCGGCGCGAGCTGGACAACCTCGCGGGCCTCGTTGAGCGTCGCCGCGATCGCGCAGAGGCCGCCGAGCACGCGGTCGGCTCCGAATTTCCCGTCCAGCACGTCGAGGTGCAGCATGCCGTTGAGCAACGGAATGATCGCTGTTTGTGACCCGACCGCGGGGGCAAAGGACTTGATCGCGTCTTCCAGGTCGAACGCCTTGCAGCTCAACAGCACGACGTCGAATGTCTCGGCGAGCTTGTCGGACTGCACTGTCGGCGGATTCTTGAGCGTCACGTCGCCGGCCGGACTCCTGATGACGAGGCCTGCGCTTGCAAGTTCGGAAGCGCGCTTCGGCCGGACCAGGAACGTCACGTCGTTTCCTGCCTGAAGCAGCCTGCCGCCGAAATAGCCGCCGATGGCGCCGGCGCCGACCACGAGAATACGCATGCCAAAGCTTCCTTTTGTTGTTGGTCTTGGAATGGGCTTTTTTACCACTTCTCGCCGAACAGTCGAACCCGGAGGCTATTTCCCCGAGACCATTTCCTCGACTTCGCGAAGCTGCTCCTTGCCGAAAAACATTTCCTTGCCGACGAAGAACGTCGGTGAGCCGAACGCGCCGCGGTCGACCGCGTTTTGTGTATTCTCGATCAGCTTCGCCTTTACGTCGGCGTCCTGTGAGCGCGCCAGCAGTTTGGCGGCATCGAGGCCGGACGAGGCCAACGCCTTGGCCGCGACTTCGGGGTCATCCATTTTCTTCGGCTCGACCCACATGTGATGGAAGGCCGCCTCGACATACTTCTCGAACACGCCTTCGAGTTGGGCGGCCACCGCCGCGCGCATCAGGTTCAGCGTGTTGACCGGGAAGAACGGGTTCCAGACATAGGGCTTGACCCCGAAGCGCTTCAGGAAGCGCTCGGTCTCCAGCGCGTGGAATTCGCGCTTGTTCTTGATGCCGGCGAGTGTTTCGGCGGGTGACTTGTTGTTGGTGGCCTTGAAGATGCCGCCGAGCAGGATCGGCACATATTCGAACTTCACTCCGGTGCGCTTTTCGATCGCCGGAATCGCTTCGTGGCTGAGGAAGGCGTTGGGGCTGCCGAAATCGAACAGGAATTGTGGATTTGAACTCACGGCAGTCTCCTGATGTTTTGGCGCATTGTGGCGCAAGGCAGGTAGCGCGTCCACAGTATTATGACGGTCGTAATATCGTGGAAATGCGCGACTTGCCCGACGTCACGCGATCGCGCCTATGGCTCGGCGCGATCGCTGAAGGCGAGCTTGACGACGTGGTCGCGGATATCGTCGGGCCAGCCAGCGACGAGACCGACGAATCGCCGCCGGTCATCGGCGAACAGCGCGCGCGAGGCTTCCTCGAAGTCCGCGAGATTGCCGGCCATCACGGACATGAAATGATAGGCGGCATCCCTTGCCGCGCGAGCGCGATCCGCATCACCATTGGCGCGGCGCGCTTCCTCAACGAGCTTGCGCAACGCCACCGATGCGCCGCCGGGCTGCGCGCCGAGCCACTCCCAATGGCGCGGCAACAATGTCACCTCGCGCGCGACGACGCCGAGCTTGGGCCGTCCGCGCCCACGCGGCTCCGCTGACGCCGTCTCATCGGTTTCAACATCCGGAGGCGAGGCGGGTTGAGGCAAGCGGGCAATGATTTCGCGTTCGGTGCCGCGAAGATCGAGATCGATCGGCTGGCCGGTCGCGTCGCTGAATATGATGATCGGCGGCACGGCGGGCCTGCGGGAAGCTTGCATGACCGCAATTGCGACCTCGGCGAGCGGACCCGCCGCCAGGCGTTGCGGGCCCATGAAGGCCGTGAAATGGGGGCGGGTCTTGTCAGCCATTGGAGAAACTCTGGATTTTCGGGTAGCTTATATTTACCCGGGTAAATTGGATTGTCAATATCGCCCGGGTAAATATTGCACCGCTCTTTAGGCCGTCTCGACTTTCCGCCCCCCGGCTGGCACCAACGGCGGCCAATTGAAGGGGACGCCATGCTGACGGTTCATCATCTCAACAATTCCCGCTCGCAGCGCGTGCTGTGGCTGCTCGAAGAGCTCGGCATGCCTTACGAGATCGTCCGCTATCAGCGCCAGCCGGACATGCGCGCCCCGAAAGAGCTGCGCGCCATTCACCCGCTCGGCAAATCGCCCGTCATTACCGACAACGGCAACACCATCGCCGAATCCGGCGCAATCTGCGAATACATCATCGGCACCTATGGCAATGGCCGCCTGATCCCGCCACCGAACACGCCGGAACGGCTGCGCTACACCTATTGGCTGCACTATGCCGAGGGCTCCGCGATGTCGCCGCTGCTCTTGAAGCTGTTGTTCACGCTGATGCCGAAGCGCGCACCGGCCCTGCTGCGGCCGCTGGTGCGCAAGGTTTCCAACACGGCGCTGACCACCTTGGTCAACCCGCAGCTCAAGCAGCACATGGATTATTGGGAAAGTGAACTCGGCAAGAGCGAATGGTTCGCCGGCAATGAATTCACCGGCGCCGACATCCAGATGAGCTTTCCGCTGGAAGCCGCTGCCGCGCGCGGCGGGCTGGAGATGGGCCATCCCAAGGCAATGGCGTATCTCGAACGCATTCATGCCCGTCCGGCCTATGCGCGTGCGCTGGAAAAGGGCGGGCCGTATGTGATTGGGCGGTGACGACCTCACGGTTGCACCGCTGCAATTACTTCCTTCACCAGCCGGGCAACGCCGCGTATATCGCCGGTCGGATCGACGCTGTCGCCGAGCCGGACCACGACAAGGCGCTGGGACGGCATGATCACGATGCGCTGGCCGAGGTCGCCGGACGCAAAGAACGCGTCGCGGGGAATACCGAGCCGCACGCGGCCCCTGGCATTGGGGTGCTCGCTGCGGTTGGTCCAGAAGCCGGCGGCGTAATCGGTGTCGAGCGTCGCGGCGGCGCAGAAATCGACCCAGTCCGCATGCAGGATGCGTTTGCCTGCGACCACGCCGTCATTGAGGTAGAGCAGGCCGAACTTCGCCCAATCCCGCGCGCTCGCCAGCATGTAGGTCGAGCCCTGCAGCGTGCCCGCGCCGTCGAACTCCAGCGTGACGTGGCGCATGCCGAGCGGATTGAACAATTCGCGCCACGCGAACGCCAGCGTCTGTTCCGGTCCGCCGACGGCATCGCGAACGATGCGTGCCAGGATCTGCGTGGTTGGGCTCGAGTAATGCCATCGCGTGCCCAGTGGCGCGATCATTTTTGCGCTCACGGCGTAGGCGGCCGTATCGTCCTGCTGGTACATCCGGCTGGATGGATCGAAGCCGGAATTCGTTTCGTCCAGATCGAGACCGCTGGTCATGCGCATGAGATGCTCGACCTCAATCTCGCGCCGCGGATCGCCAGCGCGGCGCCATTCCGGGATCGGCGCGGGCATCGAGGGCGTGACGAGGCCCTGCTGAGTGAGGATGCCGATCAGCGCGTTGACGACGGATTTGGTCATGGAGAAGCCGAGCAGCGGCGTATCGATGCCGATGCCGGCGGCATAGCGCTCGGCAATCACCTTGCCGTCGTGAACCACGACGACCGCCTTGGTCCTGCGGAACGGCGGCGCGGCCGGCTCCTCGAAGGCGTGATCGAGCGCAGCCTTCAGTGCCGGATCTGACGGCTCGACCACACCAGGCCCGGTAATTTCGGGGAGCGATGGCGGCGTCTTCGCCTTCAGCGCCTCGACATCGCTCTTCAGGAGATAGGGCTCCTTCGACCCCTGCAACTCGATGCAGCCGAGCCCGTCGTGAAAGGCCGCACGGCTGCGAAATAGTCCGAGCGTTGAGGCATCGACGGTGCGAGCGGTGCGGTCGAGGGTGAACCGGAGCACGTGGCGCAGCCGGCGAATTCCGGCGCGGTCGGAAACCTCCGCGAACACGGCTTGCGGATCGAGGCCCGAGACGAAGGTCTTCGAGCAGATGTTATGGGCAACATAACCGGTGGCGACGCGGACGGCGCGGTCGGGCCGGAAGTGGACGCTCGCGCCCGCCAGCGCAGCGATGAAGATGGCGAGCCCGATGGCGATCCACTTTCGCAAATTCACCTGCTCCGCAAGTCTCTAGCGCGACGTCTGCGCCGCGCCCACCGAAGGCAGCGCCTGCACGGTGACGCCGGGTGGCGGCACGTCGTCGTCGGGGACGAAGAAATCCGGCATCAAGGGCACCGAGCGATCGACACGGTAATGTTCAAAGTCCCTGACGCCGCTGGCGTACAGCACCTTGTCGTCGATGCAGAATTGCCCGGTGAACTCGCGCGATGGCCTTGTCAGAATGGCGTGCGCGGCATCACCCATGATTTCGGGCGTGCGGCTGGCGCGCATCATGGCCTCGCCGCCGAGCAGGTTGCCGACCGCGGCGGTTGCGATGGTGGTGCGCGGCCATAGCGCGTTGACCGCTACGCCCGCGGATTTCAGTTCGCCCGATAGCCCCAGCACGCACATGCTCATTCCGAACTTAGCCATCGTGTAGGCGGTGGAATGCTCGAACCATTTTTGCTTCATGTCGAGCGGCGGTGACAGCATCAATATGTGCGGATTGGCCGCCTTCTTCAGATGCGGGATGCAATATTTCGACACCATGAAGGTGCCGCGGGTGTTGATACCGATCATCAGGTCGAACCGCTTCATGTCGGTTCCTTGCGAATTGGTCAGGCTGATGGCGCTGGCGTTGTTGACGCAGATATCGATGCCGCCGAATTCGGCGACGGTCTGCTCGATCGCGGCGATCACCTGTGCCTCATCGCGGATGTCGCACAGCACCGGCAGCGCCTTACCGCCGGCGGCGCGGATATCGTCGGCGGCGGTGTAAATGGTGCCCTTGAGCTTCGGGTGCGGTTCCGCGGTCTTCGCCGCAATCGCAACATTGGCGCCGTCACGCGCGGCACGCAGCGCAATCGCCAGTCCGATGCCGCGGCTGGCGCCCGAGATAAACAGCGTCTTGCCTTTGAGAGATGTCATCTGAAGCTCTCCTGTGAGAGGGGACGCATACTACGGCGCGTCCCTCACGAGTGCACGTCCTCATTGTCCCACCGCCGCCGCCCCCCTTGTGCGTGGATCGGGCGCGCCGAGCAGGCCGTTGGGCGTGACGGCGATCGAATTCGCCGACGTTTGGCCGAGCGGCTCGATCACCTTGTGGCCTTTCGCCCTCAGCTCGGCCAACACCTCGTCGGAAAAGCCGCGTTCCACACGCACTTCATCGGGCATCCATTGGTGATGGACCCGGGGGGCCGCCACGGCGGCGGCGACATCCATGTTGTAGTCGAGCACGTCGATCACGACCTGCAGCACCGCCGATATGATACGGCTGCCGCCCGGCGAGCCCGTGACCAGCACCGGCTTGCCGTCCTTCAGCACGATGGTCGGCGACATCGACGACAACGGCCGCTTTCCCGGGCCGGGCAGGTTGGCCTCGAAGCCGACCAGGCCAAACGCGTTCGATGCGCCGGGTGCCGCGGTGAAATCGTCGAGCTCGTTGTTGAGCAGCACGCCGGTGCCCTCGGCGACCAGTCCGACACCATAGGGAAAGTTCAGCGTGTAGGTGTTGCTGACGGCGTTGCCGCTGGAATCGACGACCGAATAATGGGTGGTGTTGCTGCCCTCGCGCGGGCTCACTGCCAGCACATCGGCCGCGGGCGTTGCGCGCGCGAGGTCGATGCCGGCGCGTTGCCGGGCCGCATAATCCTTGGTGATCAGCACATTGACGGGCGCGTTGACGAAGGCGGGATCGCCGAGATAGCGCGCGCGATCGGCGTAGGCGCGCTTCATGGCTTCGATTATTACATGCAGCGAAGGCGCGGAGCCCTGCTTCATGTCGGCCATCGCAAATCCTTCGAGAATGTTCAGCGACTGCAGCAACACCGTGCCGCCGGAGGAGGGCAGCGGCATCGACACGATGTCGTAGCCGCGATAGTTGCCGCGCACCGGGCTGCGGACCACCGCCTCATAGGATTTGAGATCGTCCACTGTCATGATGCCACCGGCATCGCGGACGGCCTTTGCCAACCGTTCGGCGACCGGCCCCTCATAAAATCCGCGCGGTCCCTGTTCTGCAATGGCAGACAGCGTTGCCGCGAGATCAGCCTGGATCAATCGGTCACCTTCCTGCAGTGGCGTGCCGTCGCTGCGGGAGAGCGCCTTCGCCGAATTCGGCCAGCGTCCCATCCGACGGTACATATCCGACAGCGTGTCAGCCATGTCGTCGGCAACGATAAAACCGTCGCGCGCCAGTTCGATTGAAGGTTTGAGGATCTGCGCGAGCGTGAAACGCCCAGAGCCGTATTTCTCCAGCGCCACTGCCAGCCCGGCTACCGTGCCGGGCACGCCGATACCAAGTGCGGAATTGCGCGACTTGTCGGTATCGGGTTTGCCGTCCGATCCCAGGAAAATATCGCGCGTGATCGCCGCCGGTGCGGTCTCGCGATAATCGATGGCGGCGGCTTCATTGCGCGCTGCCGCATGGATCACCATGAAGCCGCCGCCGCCGATGTTTCCAGCGCGCGGATAGGTGACGGCAAGCGCAAAGCCGGTGGCGACCGCGGCATCGACCGCGTTGCCGCCCTGCCTCAGGATGTCGGCGCCGACTTGCGCGGCGAGCTTTTCCTGCGCCACCACCAAGCCATGCTCGGCCGCAACGGCGCGAACGGTGGAGAGGTCGGGGGGCGAGTAAAAGCGGCGTTCCTGCGCAAAGGCCGTCGTCCCGCAGGCAAACGCAAGTACGAATGTGGCAGCTACTCGGCGCCACCGGATTGAAAAGACCGCCATCGAAAATCCGCCGCAGTTGGAGCCTGTGTGACGCCTGGCAACAGCCCCCAGCGCCGGTGACGCATGCTATATGGGTTCGCATTCAGCGGGCAAAATGCCTCGCGAGACTTTTGAAGGAAATTCCTCACATGACGGTGATCGCTTCCGAGGCAGCCGGCGCCGAGATACCGCGGGAATATCCGCGCCGCGCCGCCGTCATCAGCTGGATATTCTTCGATTGGGCCGCGCAGCCTTATTTCACGCTGATCACCACCTTTGTATTCGCGCCCTATTTCGCGAGCTTCGTCGCGCCGGATCCGGCGCGGGGGCAGGCGCTGTGGGGATTTGCCACCGCCGCCGCCGGCCTCATGATCGCGCTGCTGTCGCCCGTGCTGGGCGCGATCGCCGACGCCAGCGGACGCCGCAAGCCGTGGATCGCCGGCTTCGGCTTGCTTTTGGTGATCGGTGCCTCGCTGATGTGGCTCGGAAAGCCCGGCGACCCGAGCGTCATTCCGCCGCTGTTGCTCGCCTATGCGATCGCAAGCGTCGGCGTCGAATTCGCCACCGTCTTCAACAACGCGATGATGCCGACGCTGGTGCCGCCGGATCGAATCGGGCGATTGTCCGGTACCGGATGGGCCACCGGCTATATCGGCGGCATCCTCAGCCTCATCCTGGTGCTCGGCTTTCTGGCGGCTAACCCCGACACCGGGCGTACGCTTTTCGGCCTGGCGCCGCTGTTCGGCCTCGATCCCGTGTCCCATCAGGGCGATCGCATCACCGGTCCTTTGACCGGCATCTGGTTCGTCATTTTCGTGCTGCCGATGTTTCTGCTGACGCCGGATTACCCGGCAAAGCGCCCGATCCGCGAGGCGTTGCGCGAAGGATTGAGCGGGCTGAAGCGGACGCTCGGCGAATTGCCGAAGCAGAAATCGCTGGCGACATTCCTGCTCGCCAACATGATCTATACCGACGGGCTGGTGTCGCTGTTTGCCTTTGGCGGCATCTACGCTGCCGGCACTTTCGGCTGGCACACGATCCAGATCGGCACGTTCGGAATCCTGCTGGCCATCGCCGGCACTTTTGGCGCGTGGCTTGGCGGCAAGCTTGACGACAGACTGGGACCGAAACGCGTCATCGCCGGCAGCTTGCTGATCCTGCTGCTTGCGCTCGGTGCGATCCTCCTGGTCGACAAGGATACGATTCTGTTCGTGAAGGTCGCCCCGCCGGCGCCGGGTGGCGCGCTGTTCTCCGGCGCCGCCGAGCGCGCCTATCTCGTACTCGGATGCCTGATTGGCGCGGCCGGCGGCCCGCTGCAGGCGGCGTCGCGCTCGCTCCTAACCCGTCTCGCGCCGAAGGATCGCATCGCGCAATATTTTGGATTGTTCGCACTGACCGGGAAGGTCACGTCGTTCATCGGCCCGCTGCTGATCGGCGTGATCACCACGGTTACCGCGAGCCAGAAGGCCGGCATGGCGCTGCTGGTGGTGTTTTTTGTTGCAGGGCTGGCGCTGCTGACGCAAGTGAGGGAGAATTCGTAGCCCGGATGGAGCGCAGCGAAATCCGGGGCCCGGTGTCCGCGGATGACATTCCCGGATTGCGCTGCACTCCATCCGGGCTACGCGTGCTGTCTCCAGGACGCTTGCGCGCCAAGCAAATCAGTCCACGGTCCGTAGGGTGGGCAAAGCGCAGCGTGCCCACCATCAAGCAGCGCGATCGGTGATGGATGGTGGGCACGGCGCTAACGGGCCTTTGCCCACCCTACGGAGCCGTCGTTCCGGCGGCTCAATGCCTGAAATGCCGCACGCCCGTGAACACCATGGCGATGCCGTGCTCGTCGGCGGCCTTGATCACTTCCTCGTCGCGCATGGAGCCGCCGGGTTGAATCACGGCGGTGGCGCCGGCTTCGATGCAGGCCAGCATGCCGTCGGCGAACGGGAAGAAGGCATCTGATGCAACGACCGAGCCCTTGGTCAGCGGTTCGGCCAGCTTCAGTTCGGCTGCCGCATCCAGCGCCTTGCGGGCCGCGATGCGTGCGGAATCGACCCGGCTCATCTGACCAGCCCCGATGCCGACGGTGGCGAGGTCCTTGGCGTAGATGATGGTGTTCGACTTGATGTGTTTGGCGACGCGAAAGGCGAATTTGAGGTCGCGCAGTTCGGCTTCCGACGGCGCACGCTTGGTCGCGACCTTCAGCTTCATGTCGTCGATCACGGCATTGTCGCGGGTCTGCACCAGAAGACCGCCGGCAACTGTCTTCGCCGTCAGGCCAACGGTGCGCGGGTCGGGCAATCCGCCGGCCAGCAACAGCCGAAGGTTTTTCTTGGCCGCAACGATCTTGATGGCTTCTTCGGTCGCGTCCGGCGCAATGATGACTTCGGTGAAGATTTCGGTGATGGCGCGGGCCGACTCCGCATCGAGTGTGCGGTTGAGCGCCACGATGCCGCCGAAGGCGGAGGTGGAGTCGCAAGCCAAAGCCCGGCGATAGGCGTTGATGAGGTCGGGCCCTTCGGCAACGCCGCAAGGGTTGGCGTGTTTGACGATGACGCAGGCGGCGGTGCGGGCGGGATCGAATTCGCCGATGCATTCATAGGCCGCATCGGTGTCGTTGATGTTGTTGTAGGAAAGTTCCTTGCCCTGCAACTGCCGCGCGGTGGAGACGCCGGGCCGCTTGTCGGGCGTTGCATAGAACGCCGCGGTCTGGTGCGGGTTCTCGCCATAGCGCAGGGACTGGATCAGGTGGCCGCCGAAGGCGCGGAAATCCGGCGCTTCGGTTTTGTTCTGGGCAGCGAACCAGTTCGAGATCGCGGCGTCATAGGCGGCCGTGCGCGCATAGGCCTTGGCGGCGAGGCGGCGGCGCAGCGACAGCGTCGTTGCGCCCTTGTTGGCGGCGAGTTCGTCGAGCACGGCCTGATAATCCTGCGCCTCCACGACGACAGCGACGTCGTCATGATTCTTCGCCGCCGCGCGGATCATCGCGGGACCGCCGATGTCGATGTTCTCGATGCAGTCCTCGTAACCCGCTCCTTTGTCGACGGTCGCCTCGAACGGGTAGAGGTTGACGACGAGCAGGTCGATCGGCGCGATGCCGTGCGCCTTCATGGCATCCGCATGTTCCTTGTTGTCGCGGATCGCGAGCAGTCCGCCATGCACCTTGGGGTGCAGCGTCTTGACCCGGCCATCCATCATTTCCGGAAAGCCGGTGAGCTCCGAGACGTCTTTCACCTGCAGTCCGGCCGCCGCAATCGCCTTCGCCGTGCCGCCGGTCGAGACCAGTTCAACGCCATGGCCCGCGAGCGCCTTGGCAAATTCGATCAGGCCGGTCTTGTCGGAAACGGATAATAGAGCGCGGGTTACGCGGCGGGTCGTATCGGTCATGGGCAAGGTCCTCTGTCAGGGGATGCTTATGCCCAGGCGCGCGGCGGTCACTCTCGCGCTTCCCGATGGTGCTCCATCCAAAGTCGCCAGTCGCGCGAGAGCGGGCTGGTTAGCAGCTTTTGGCGGGGTTCTCAATGGGGACAGATTGCCGTCTCTGTGCAAGACTTAGAGCGGCAATTCCGGCTCGCGCCGCGCATTGCGCCGGGCGTTGGTGCCGGCGGCCGTCGTCGCCGAGCGGACAAAGCTCCAGCGGACCGAGGAGGCGTGGCGGGAATCCTGGCGGATCACGATCTGGGTGGTGCGGCGGGGGCCGTCATTGCCGGCCAGAAACACGCTGTCCTCGAGGTCGACCTTGTCGTCGAGCGCCTCGAAGGTCCAGACGTCGCGGTTCGGCAATACCAGCATGACGCCGCGTGCGTCGCTGAGGCGGCTTGCCTTCACCGCGGGATGCAGATGAAACCGCAGGGCAAAATCGGTCTCGGCGCCCTTGATGCGCGCGCCCGGCGCCGGCGAGATGGTGTCCTCGCCGTCGAGCCTGCCGCCGTCTTGAGAGATCATCAACACCCGGCGGTGCACGACGCCGAATTTTGCAAGATACCCGTCATGGGACGTGGTCAGGAGATCGCCGTCGGCCACCGCCTCGCGGTAGCTTTCCACATTGGACGGGCCACTGACGACCGGTGCGCCCTGCAGCAGGCGTTTCATCGCCGACAGTTCGATGAACTGGCACGAGGACGTGTCGTGATAGGTCAGCGTCGAATGCGCCGCGGTGCTGCGCGCAAAGCTGCGCCAGTTGTCGCGGCCGGTCGAAGGCATGCCGCAATTGACGACGATCCGGCTCGCCCCGGACGACAATTCAAACGAGAGGCAGCCGGCGTGCGCTTCCTGGCTGACATTCGGCGGCGGCGGCGGGCCGCTGTCCATGATGACGGTCGTGGTGCCGGCATCGAGGCGCTGAAAGCCGGTATGCGGCATGTTCGCCATCGGTACGCCGTGGGTATCATCATAGGCGAGCAGGGTGGCCACCAGATCCGAGGGCGCGTTGCTCATGCCGTTGAACAGCGCGAAGCTGCCGTCGCCGTGCCGGAAGAAGCGCAGCATCGGCATCATGCGGTCGATCGCATTCAAAAGCGCCGGCGGCGGCGCGATGTTGCGGGCGGCAAAGGTCTGGCGCAGCGGCAGCAGGTCGCTGAGCAGTTCGACCAGCGCGCCGGGATTGCGTGAGATATGCCCGCCGTCGGGCATGATCTGCCGCTGCAATTCGTCGGAAAGCCGTCGCGTGGCGGAACGGATGTGCCGCGCCTGATTGGCCAGGCACAGCGAGGCGTAGCACAGCGCGATCAGGACCTGCAGCCGCGGCACGCCGTCGGCGATGTCAAGCATCGCGTAGCGCAAATAGCGAATCTCGCGGGTCAGCCCGCGCAGATATTTGCGATAGAATTTTCCGTCGGTGTCGCCGAGCACCAGCGGCGCCTGCGACAACAGCGAGATCACGCGGCGCGCCAGCACGTCGGGGCGGCGTTCGAGCGGCCGCTTGCGCCCCGGATTCGAGATCCAGTCGTCGACCAGCGAGCGGGCATTGGCGCGGGTCAGCGCGGTGTCGGCGGCGCGCAGGTGCCGCAACCAGCCGAAGCCGAGCAGGGCGACTTCCCAATCTTCCGACGGCGGCTCGAGATCGAAGATCGAGCGGCCATGACAGGTCACGATCTTGCCGGCGAACACGAAGCGGCCGGCGTAAATTTCGGCGGCGCGGGTGGCGTCGGCGGTGCGCAGATCGTGCGGCGCGATGATCAGCCGGTCGGCGCGGCCCGGCCACAGCCGCGACACCGCCACCGTCGCCCCGGTCGCACGCGCGATCACGGTCCGCGCCGAGCGGCTCATGATAAGCGTCGAGATGCGTCTGCGTTGAGCGACCGACACGCCGTGCCTTGCTTAGGGAGGGAGGGGTATTCTGGCGAATCCTTTTAATCCGGAAACGCCGGGATGACACCATCTTGAAAACCGGCGAATCACTCCAGAGTCGGCGAATTCCAGTTTAAAATCAGGATTTAACCAGCCGCGCGGCGTAAAATCCATCCAACCCGCCGAGCCGGGGGTCGGTATGGGGCAAATGGCAGGGCAGGGTCCGTAAATCGCCGTTTGCGGTCAGGATTTCGCTGAGGCCGGAGACCTCGCCGACCTCGATCGGGGCACGGCGCACGCCGGATTCGGCGGCTAGCAGTGATGCGACCGCCTGCTCACCTTCCTCCGGCTCCAGCGAACAGGTGCAATAGACCAGCGTTCCGCCCGGCTTGAGCAGCGCGACCGCCCGTTGCAGCAATCGTTTCTGCAACGCCGCCAGTGCGGCAATGTCAGCCTCCTGTCGCAGCCAGGCCACGTCGGGGTGACGGCGGATGGTGCCGGTGGAGGTGCAGGGCGCGTCCACCAGCACGCCGTCAAAGCCTCCATTTCCGTTACCGGGCCACTCGGCGGCATCGGTCACGACGTCCTCGGCTTGCAGTGAAAGCCGCGCCAGATTGTCGCGTAGCCGCGCCATGCGCGCCGGCGAGCGGTCCACCGCGGTCACGCGCGCGCCGGCTTGCGCCAGTTGTGCGGTTTTGCCGCCGGGCGCGGCGCAGAGGTCGACGATGGTCTTGCCGCCGACGTCGCCGAACAACCGCGCTGGCAGCGCGGCGGCGGCGTCCTGCACCCACCACTGCCCCTCGGTGAAGCCGGGCAGCATGGTCACCGAACCCTGCAGCAAGGTGCGCACGGTGCCGGTCGGCAAGGTTTCGCCGTGCAGGCGGCTCGCCCATTGCGCCGCGTCTGATTTCACGGTGATGTCGAGCGACGGTTCATAGCCGACGGCGAGCGCCATCTGCCGCGCCGTGGTGTCGCCATAGGCGCCGATCCAGCGCGCCAACAGCCACGGCGGAATATCCAGGTTCTGCGATTTGACTTCGTCGATCAGCGGTTGCCCCTCGCGGGCGCAGCGGCGCAGCACCGCGTTGACGAGGCCGGCATATTTCGCGGCGCGGCGGTCCGATTGCACCAGCCGCACCGAGAGATCGACGGCGGCATGATCGGGCACATCCATCCAGAGAATCTGTGCAGCACCGATCAGCAGCGCGCTTTGCGCGCGCGGCGCGTCCGTCGGGATGCCGCGATCGAGCAGGCGCGACAGCAAATGGCCCAGCGTGCCGAGCCGCCGCAGGATCGTCGCCACCAGCCGCCGCATCAGGGCGCGGTCGCGATCGGCTAGCGTCTTCAGGCCGGGATGCGCGCCGGCGCCATCGAGCTGATCGTCGAGGGTGCGATGCTTGTGCAGCACGCCGTCGAGAATATCGGCCGCGATCCGGCGTGCGGCGAGACCGGGCACTTCGGAAGGTACTGCGAATCGGGAAGGTGGCATGAAGCAGCAATGTCTCGGAAAGCGGAAAGGTTCTGGCTCATGCCATTGGAATGAAAGCCCGTTTGGCATGCGAATATGCCAAATGTAAGAATCGCCACAGACAATTTCACGAATGTGATGTCATCTGTGCGCCTATCCCTGTGCTATGGGAGAGTTGCGATGACCGACTATTTTTCATCCCCCGCGCCCGTCGCGGAACGCAAGAAGCTGCCGCCCGCCGCCGAGCGCGCGCTGGCCGAGGCCGAAGCACGCCGCAAGGCCGCCGAAGCCAGCGCCCCGCCGCATCAGAAGGAGTTTCACGGCCCGAAGGGTCTGGAACCGACCCGATATGGCGATTGGGAGCACAAGGGGATCGCGTCGGACTTTTGAGGTCCAAGGGATAGCAAGGGATAGCAATGGGCTCTTGCCGGATGCCCCGACTCAGCCCTTAGTCCGGGAATATGCCCCCATACGAGAGAATGAATGCATATCGGCCCCCGCGCCGGGGTCCCTGGCGCCGCTGGTTTTCGGCGGCGTTGCCGTGGATGTTCGTGGTTTGCGTGGCGGCGGGGACGATGCTGCCGGTGCGGGACTGGGTGCGCGGGCCTTGGTCGCATTCCCTAGACAGTCAGGCGGCGCGCGATGCCGAGACCATCTGGAAGCGGGCCGGAAATCCCGACACGCGTCACGCCGTCGACGTCATCCGCACGATTGATGGCGACACGTTCGAGGCGCGGGTTCACCTGGAGCCGGGTCTCGATCTCAGCACACGGGTGCGTCTGCGCGGCATCGACGCCCCTGAATTAAAGGCGTCCTGCCCGCAGGAACTGCAGATGGCCGAGACCGCTACGGGCGCGTTGCGCGCAATGCTCGGCGAAGGCGACGTCAGGATCTTCAATATCGCGCCTGATAAATACTCCGGCCGCGTCGTCGCTGATGTCACGACGCGGCGCACCGGAAATGTTTCGACGGCGATGCTCGCCGCGGGTCATGTCCGCAGCTACGGCGGCGGCCATCGCAACGGCTGGTGTGCGAACGCAGGACAAACGCCGCTCAAATGAAAGAGCCGCACAATCGCGCGGCTCTTGTATCAATCTGATCCGTGGATCAGCGCGTGACAGTCACGGTCGTTCCGACCGGTACGCGTTGATAGAGATCGGAGATGTCGTCGTTGAGCATGCGGATGCAACCGTAGGATACGAAGCCGCCGACCGAGCCTGGTACGTTGGTGCCGTGAATGGCGTACTCGCCGCCGGCCAGCGTCATTGCCGCGACGCCCATCGGGTTGCGTGGCGAGCCGCCGGGAATGACGTCGGGCATGCCAGGCTTGTCGCGCTTGACTTCGCTCGGCGGCGACCACGCCGGGTTGAGATACTTGCCGTCGATCTTTGTGGTGCCGGACCACTGCTTGCCGGCCTTGCCGACGCCAACCGGATAGCGCATGGCGCGGCCGGAATCGAGAATGAGATAAAGCCGCCGCTCATGGGTCTTCACCACGATCGTGCCCGGCGCGTAATCGCCGCTGATATCGACCATTTCCGGCCGCGCCTGCGCCTGTGACATCATAGTGATAGTGCCCGCAGCCAAGGTGGCGGCCAACGCCACCGCAATCTTCATCGACATGCCCAGCTCCACTTTGCCCGCCCCAATTGGGGGGCCCTCAAATGTCCTTTCAGGCCTCGACGGCCCGCAATCTCGTCCACGCGTTTAGTTTAGTCGCGCGAATTGACCGGCCGGTTTCTATGCCGGCCTTCGAGACTGTTTCGCTGGGCGGAACAAAGAAAATGTTCGAAATAAAGTAAATGATCTGAAAACAACACATGGCAGCGAAATGCCCGCCGAAGCGGGCTCGCCACTGACAACCGCGTGAGCAGGAAAGGACTGCCGGCCTCGCCCCAGGTCTCCAGGGGCGAGGCGTTTGCTCCGGCAGGGCCTTACGCCGGCGCGCCCTTCTTGTTCTGCCGGTTCTGCACGAGGTCTTCGACCACGGCGGGGTCGGCGAGCGTCGAGGTGTCGCCTAGGCTGGAGGGTTCGTCCTCGGCGATCTTGCGCAGGATGCGGCGCATGATCTTGCCGGAACGGGTTTTCGGCAGGCCCGGCGCGAACTGGATCTGGTCGGGGGAGGCGATCGGGCCGATGTCCTTGCGCACCCAGGCCACCAGCTCCTTGCGCAATTCCTCGCTCGGCTCGGTGCCGGCCATCAGGGTCACATAGGCGTAGATGCCCTGGCCCTTGATGTCGTGGGGATAGCCGACCACGGCCGCTTCCGACACTTTTGCATGTGCGACGAGCGAGCTCTCGACCTCGGCCGTGCCCATGCGGTGGCCGGAGACGTTGATGACGTCATCGACGCGGCCGGTGATCCAGTAATAGCCGTCGGCATCCCTGCGGCAGCCGTCGCCGGTGAAGTACTTGCCTTTGTAAGTCGAGAAATAGGTCTGCTCGAAACGGGCGTGATCGCCATAGACCGTGCGCATCTGCCCCGGCCAGGATTTCGCGATGCAGAGATTGCCGGTGCATTCGCCTTCCAGCACCTTGCCGTCGGCATCGACGATCTCGGGCACCACGCCGAAGAACGGCCGCGTCGCCGAACCCGGCTTGAGCTTGGTCGCGCCCGGCAGCGGCGTGATCAAAATGCCGCCGGTTTCGGTCTGCCACCAGGTATCGACGATCGGGCAGCGGCCGTCGCCGACCACGCGGTGATACCATTCCCAGGCTTCCGGATTGATCGGCTCGCCAACTGAACCCAGTAGGCGCAGGCTCTTGCGCGAGGTCTTCTGCACCGGGCCGTCGCCTGACTGCATCAGCGCGCGGATCGCGGTCGGCGCGGTGTAGAAGATGTTGACGTTGTGCTTGTCGATGACGTTCCAGAAGCGCGAATTATCCGGATAGTTCGGCACGCCTTCGAACATCAGCGTGGTCGCGCCGTTCGCAAGCGGTCCATAGAGAATGTAGCTGTGGCCGGTGACCCAGCCGACGTCGGCGGTGCACCAGTAGATATCGCCGTCGTGATAGTCGAACACGTGTTGATGCGTCATCGACGCGAACACGAGATAGCCGCCGGTGGTGTGCAGCACGCCCTTGGGCTGGCCGGTGGAGCCCGACGTATAGAGGATGAACAGCGGGTCTTCCGCATGCATATGCTCGACCGGGCATTCCGTCGTCACCATCGCGGCGGCTTCGTGGTACCAGAAATCGCGCGAAGGATTCATGTTGACGGCTGTACCCGTGCGCTTGACCACCACGACCCAATCGACGCCGCCGGCTTTCGCAATCGCGGCATCGACATTGGCCTTCAGCGGCACCTTCTTGCCGCCGCGCAGTCCCTCGTCGGCGGTGATGATGAACTTGGATTGGCAGTCGGTGATGCGCTGGGCAAGGCTGTCGGGCGAGAAGCCGGCGAACACCACCGAATGAATGGCGCCGATCCGCGCGCAGGCCAGCATCGCATAGGCGGCTTCCGGAATCATCGGCAGGTAGATCGTGACGCGGTCGCCCTTCTTGACGTTCCGGGTACGCAGGATGTTGGCCATCTTGCAGACTTCGTCGTGCAGCTGCCGGTAGGTGATGTGCTTGGACTGCGACGGGTCGTCGCCCTCCCAGATGATGGCCGTCTGGTTGCCGCGCTTGTCGAGATGGCGGTCGATGCAGTTCCAGGCGGCGTTCAGAACGCCATCCTCGAACCATTTGATCGAGATGTTGCCGGGGGCATAGGAGACGTTCTCGACCTTGTGGAACGGTTTGATCCAGTCGACGCGCCTGGCCTGTTCGGCCCAGAAGCCATTGGGATCACTGACCGAGCGGGCGTACATCTCGCGGTACTTGGCGTCATCGATAAAGGCGCGCTTGGCCCAATCTGCGGATACGTCGTAAATTTTCTCGGACATCTTGACCCTCCCACTCATTGCGGCGCCGCACACGCTGATGGCCGCAAGCCGTCCTGATTGTTGCAACGATTATGCGTCGCGGGACGATCCCCGGACAAGGCGCAAACGTCTGCGACCTTGGTCGCGCCGCCCGGCTTGCCGCTTGTCGCCGATCAAACCGCCGTCATTTTTCGGATCTTTTTCACGATCCGGCCGAGGCAAAAATCAACGTTATCGCCGAATGGCTCCCATGACGGGTATTTTACTACCGGCAATGACGGAATCGGGACTCGCAAAGCCGGCCGTTACGCCCTAAATGGCCTCCCCGGGGCCGGACGGCCCTCCGGAACCAAGCCACAACAACGGGCATTGCCGGCAGACAGGTGGAGCAAGGCGATAACGGTCATGATGGATCAGCAGAGTTTCGAGGCTACGCGGCCCGTTTCCGCCGATCCTGCCGTTGCATTGGCCGAAGCGCTCGGGCAACTGCCCAAGCCGACGCTGAAAGCGCCCGCGGCAAAGCCGCACATCGTTGTCAAAACCTCCGTCGCAGATCTGGCCGAGGAACTTGGCCTCAAGCTCGGTGACCAGAACGGGCTGACCATCCGCCGCGTCAAGCGCGGCAAGGGCTATTCATTCCATCGCGCCAACGGCACCCAGATCCGTCACGCCGGTACCATCCGCCGCCTGCACTCCATGGCGGTGCCGCCGGCCTATCGCGACGTGCGCTATTCGGCCGATCCGAGTTCGCATCTGCAGGCCGTCGGCATCGATGCGGCCGGGCGGCTGCAGTACCGCTACCATGTCGATTGGGAAAAGGTCCGCGAACAGCGCAAGGCGCATCGCCTGGCGCGGCTGGTGGCGGCGTTGCCGAAAATCCGTCGCAAGGTCTCGGCCTATCTGTCCGGCGACGAGCCGACGCGCGAGTTCACGCTCTCGGCGGTAATCGAACTGATCGCCCGTACCGCGATCCGCCCGGGCAACGAATCATATGCCCGCCTCAACGGCACCCGCGGCGCCACCACGATGTTGAAGTCCAACGTCACGCTGGAAGACGACTGCTTCGTCCTGACCTTCAAGGCCAAGGGCGGCAAGGCCGTGCGCAAGGAATGCGACGCCGCCAAGCTGGTGCGCGCCATCGGCATCCTGCGCACCGTGCCGGGCAAGCGCATGTTCCAGTATCGCGACAATTCCGGCAACGTTCGCACGGTCTCGACCACGACCGTGAATGCGTTCCTGCGCGAGATCGCCGGCATCAAGATTTCGCTGAAGGATTTCCGCACCCTGATGGCGTCAGCCGTGGTGCTGGAATCGCTGTCGCGGATTACGCCGGCAGCAAGCGAGCGCGGCCGCAAGAGGCAGGTGCTGGATGCGGTGCGCGCCGCAGCGGATGAGCTGTCGAATACGCCTGCGATCTGCCGCAAGAGCTACGTCCACGACACCATCGTCACGGCGTTCGAAGACGGCATCCTCGAGCGTTTTGCCGCGACGATGAAGGGTTATCGTACGCAAGCCAAGCGCGAGGCGCTGCTGGCGCAGGTGGTGACGGCAGCGGCGGCGTAACACCGAAGCCGTAGGGTGGGCAAAGCGCAGCGTGCCCACCATTCAATATCCCGATGTCGATAGATGGTGGGCACGGCGCAAGTGCGCCTTTGCCCACCCTACGCGGTGTGGCTAGCTACATCCCGCCCATCTTGCAGACCATCTTCCACTCTTCCGCCGTCACGGGCTGAACCGACAACCGCGAATACTTCACCAGCGCCATGGCGGCGAGTTTCTTGTCGGCCTTGATCGCGGCCATCGTCACCGGCGTCTTCAACGGCTTATCCGCCTTGATGTCGACGCAGACGAATTTGCCGGTTTTGTCGGAAGGATCGGGATAGGCTTCCTTGATGATTTCGGCGATGCCGACGATCTCCTTGCCCTCGTTGGAATGATAGAAGAAGGCCTTGTCACCCTTCTTCATGGCGACGAGATTCTGCCGCGCGGTGAAGTTGCGCACGCCAGTCCAGGCTTCGCCCTTTGCCCCCTTTGCAACCTGCTGGTCCCACGACCAGGTTGAGGGTTCGGATTTCACCAGCCAGTAATTCATGACGTCCACTCTCTGCTCGTCATGGCCGGGCTTGACCCGGCCATCCACGTCTTCCTTCAGTGCCATTATCCAAGACGTGGATGCCCGCGACAAGCGCGGGCATGACGAGGAACGATCATTCCTCCGCCTTGAACGGCCGCGTCAGCAGGCCTTCGATCGCCGCGTCGATCGTTACCTTGCCGTCCAGGATCGCTGCGACCGCATTTGATACCGGCATATCGACGTTCTGCGAAGCCGCCAGTTCGATCAGGACCGGCGCCGTGAACTCGCCTTCGGCGAGCTTGTCGCGGTTCGGCGCTTCGCCGCGGCCGAGCGCGATGCCGAACGCAAAGTTGCGGGATTGAAGGCTTGAGCAGCTCAGGATCAGGTCGCCGAGGCCGGAAAGGCCCGCCAGCGTTTCGCTGCGCGCGCCGCAGGCGCGGCCGAGCCGGGCGAGTTCGCTGAAACCTCGCGTCGTGAGCGCCGCCAGCGCCGAGGCGCCGAGTTGCCGGCCGACGACGATTCCGGCGGCGATCGCCAGCACGTTCTTGGCCGCGCCGCCGATCTCGACGCCGCGGACATCCGTGGTGTGATAGGGCCGGAAGGTTGACGAGCCCAGTGCCTGCACCAGATCGCTCGCCAGCCTTTCATCCCTTGCGGCAAGCGTCACGGCGGTTGGAAGGCCTCGCGCCACGTCGTCGGCGAAATTCGGTCCCGACAGGATCGCAGGGATTGCAGCCGGTATGGTCTCAGTAATGACTTCGGTCATGAACCGATGGGTGCCGCGCTCGATGCCCTTGGCACAGGCGACAACTGACGTCGCAGGCTTCAGGTGCGGCGCAAGCGTCGTTGCGGCTTCGCGCAAGTTTTGCGCAGGCGTGGCAAGCAGGATGAGGTCCGCGCGCGCCGCTGCAACGATGTCGGCCGTGATGCCGATACCTCTGTCGAGGCTCACACCGGGCAGCTTTGGATTCTTTCGTGTCGCTTTCATTTGCGCAGCGCTTTCGGCGTTTCGCGCATACAGCATGACTTCACGGCCGGCGCGCAGCGCGGCGCATGCGAGCGCGGTGCCATATGCGCCACCGCCGATCACTGTGACCGAATTAAAGGATGCCATATCAAAATCCTGCGCGCGTTTTGGCGTAGCCGGCCGGCGCTGTCGCGTTGGCGTCGAGCAGCCAGCGGGCGCGGGGCGGCGCATCCATCGTGTCTGTCAGTCCGAGCGCCATCCGTTCCGCGCCGGCCCAGGCGATCATGGCGCCATTATCCGTGCACAGCGCGGGCGGCGGAATGATCAGCGTGGTCTGCGCTTTCGCGGCAACGTCCTGCAACGCGCCGCGGATGGCGTGATTGGCGGCGACGCCGCCGGCGGCGACCAGCGCGCGCGGCGGGCCGAACTGCTCGTGAAACAGGCGCAGGCCAACGCTCAGCCGGTCCGCCGTCGATTCCAGCACCGCGGCCTGAAAACTGGCGCAGAGATCGCTGACGTCCTGCGGTTCCAGCGGCATCAGGCGGCTGGCTTCGTTGCGAACCGCCGTCTTCAATCCCGACAGCGAGAAATTCGCATCGGGTCGTCCGAGCATCGGTCGCGGGAAGGCGAACCGTTTGGCGTCGCCGCTCCCTGCAGCGCGCTCGACCTCCGGCCCGCCGGGATAGGGCAGCGACAGCATCTTTGCGACCTTGTCGAAGGCCTCGCCCATCGCGTCGTCGACGGTGGTGCCGAGCCGCACATATTTGCCGACGCCGACCACGGCGACGATCTGGGTGTGTCCGCCGGACGCAAGAAACAGGCAATAGGGAAAGGCGAGCGCGCAAGTGAGCCGCGGCGTCAGCGCGTGGGCTTCGAGATGATTGACCGCAATCAGCGGCGTATCGTGCACCATGGCAATCGCCTTCGCCGTGGTGAGGCCGACGATCACGCCGCCGATCAGGCCGGGTCCGGCGGCGGCGGCCACCGCCGACAATTGCGCAAAGCCCATGTTCGCGTCCTTCATCGCTTGTCCGACGATTCCATCGAGCAGGTCGACATGGGCCCGCGCCGCGATCTCCGGCACCACGCCGCCGAAGCGGGCGTGCTCTGTGGTCTGGGAGCGCACGATATTGGACAGAATCTTGCCGCTGCCGTCGCTCTGGCGTTCCACCACGGCGGCCGCGGTTTCATCGCAGGTGGTTTCGATACCCAGCACCAGCATCGGCGTGTCGTTGTCCAATTTGAGCCCTTATTTCAACCCTTGCGCTATCCACAAAAACAACGCTTCCGTAACCGGGTAGCATTACGAGGTGACGGCGTGCAATCGCTTGAGTGTGCCGAAATCGTTTTCGCGGAGATCTGAAATATGGCCGTTCTCGTCACGCGACCAAGCCCGGATGATGAGACGACGGCCAAGGCGCTTCGCGCGCGCGGGTTCGATGTCCTGCGCGCGCCGATGCTGCGGTTCGAGCCGGTGCCGTTCCAGGACGATGCGGACGCGACCTACGGCGCGGTCATCGTCACCAGCGCCAACGCACTGCGTGCCATCACGTCACATTTGGCCGACAGCCGGCTCCTCAAACTGCCGCTGTTCGCGGTCGGAGAAAACACCGCGGGCGCGGCGCGCGACGCCGGGTTTGGCGAGGTGATCGCGTCAAGGGGCGACGCCGGCACGTTGCGCGATCTGGTGCTGGCGCGTGCGAAGTCGAAGCAACTGAAGAAAGCGAGCCCGATCCTTTACCTTGCAGGCGCCGATCTCGCGCGCGACCTGGCGAGCGAACTCGGCGAGCACGGCTTTACGGTGGTGACGCAGACCACCTACCGGATGGTACCCGCGCCCAGCCTGCCGCGGGAAATATGTGACGCTTTCGTGGCGCATGAGGTCGAGGCGGTGCTGCATTTTTCACGGCGCAGCGCGCGCGCATTCCTGGAGGCGGCGCGCTCCGGGGGCGTCGAAATCTCAGCATTGGCGCTGCCGCAATGCTGCATTTCGCCGGCCGTCGCCGCGGTGTTGCGGGACGCCGGCGCGACCCAGGTCACGGCGGCGGCTTCTCCGGATGAAAATGCCCTGTTCGAGGCGCTGGGCCGGGCGTTGCAGCCGCGATTGAGCTCTAATCTTTAAGTCTGACCATGGTCTTATCGGAAAACCGGTGCCGCCACTGCCGGATCATGCTCTAAGACGTCCCGATTCTGCTAAGTTCCGGCAACCTAACCACCAGAGGGAACCGCTGTGATGGTCGATGACAGGCCCGAAGACACTGGATCGCTGCCCGATTCGGGCCGGCCGAAGCGCGAGCCGCCGACCATCGAGCTCGAGGCGACCGAAGTGTCGAGCGAGACCAAGAGTTCTGGCGAAGCGCCGCCTGAACCCGAGCCCGCGGCTGAGCCAGCGCCCGGGGTCGCCGCGGCTTCAACGGCAGAACCTCCGGTTGCGGAGCCGCCATCCCGACCGGTTTCTCCCTGGATCGTTGCGCCGGTGTCCGGCGCCGCCGCCGCGGCGCTGGTGATTGGCGTCGGCTGGATGCTGGGTTGGCCTGCGATCCAGCCCGCGTCAGCGCCGTCGGCAGCGCAGATCAACACGGCCGCCATCGACGGTCTGACCACGCGCATCGCGGGCCTGGAGTCGAAAGCAGGCAAGCCCGTACCCGATCCCGCCGCTGCCGCGCGCGCCGAGGCCCTGGAAAAAACAGTCGCGGCGCTGCGCACTGAACTCGCCGCGACGCGCGCACAAGGCGAGAAGCTCGCGTCCGCCGTCAACGATGTGAAATCAGGGCCGCGCGGTGACGGCGCCGCGCCTGTCGATCTCTCCGGGATCGATGAACGCATCGCGAAGATCGAAAGCCTGGTGCGGACGCAGGGCGCCGAGATCGCGCAGCAAGGCAGCAAGCTTGCCGACACGAAGGTCGACGCCAAACCTACCGACGATATGGCGCTGCGCCGCCTGGTGGCGGGAGCGCTGCTCGATGTGCTGGTCCGGATCGGCGATCCTTATCCGGCTGCGCTCGCCGCGACCAAAGCGCTGGCGCCCAATCCGGATGTCCTCAAGCCGCTCGAACAATTCGCCGAGAAGGGCGTGCCGAACGCCGGCAAGCTGAGCACGGAACTGTTGACGTTGGTGCCAAAACTGTTGCCGGCCGCCCAGCAGAGCACCGCCACGACCGGCACGGGCATCGTCGAGCGTCTGCAGGCCGGCGCCGCCAAACTGGTCAAGATCGAACGCACCGATACCGTCGGCAATGATCGCGGCGCCGTGGTGGCGCGGATCACCGCAGCGGCGCTGCGAAATGACGCCAACGAGGCGCGGCGGGAACTGAAGACGCTGGAGCCGGACGATCGCGCCGCGGCGCAGTCCTGGCTTGAACGGGCCGATGCGCGCGACGCAGCGCTGGCCGCATCCCGTCAATTTGCGGCAGACTCCATGGCTGCGCTCGCCAAACCGGCGCAATAAGGATTTCGATGATCCGGATCATTCTGTTTCTGTTGTTGATCGCGCTGGGAGCGGCCGGCGCGGCCTGGATTGCCGAGCAGACCGGCGATGTCGTGCTGTCATGGGGCGGTTATCGCGTTCAGACCACGCTGTCGGTCTTCGTGCTGGCGCTGGGCATTGTCGTCGTTGCGGCGATGATGGCGTGGGCGATCCTGCGTGGCGTGTGGCGCACGCCGGCGCGTATGCGGCACAGCCGGCGCGAACGGCGTCAGGCCCGCGGCCGGCATGCGATCACGCAAGGACTGCTCGCGATCGGCCATGGCGATTCCACGGCGGCCCGCGTCCATGCCGAGACGGCGCGAAAACATGCGGCGCACGATCCGTTGGCGCTGCTGCTGCATGCGCAGTCGGCGCAGCTCGACGGCGACCGCGAAGGCGCGCAGCGCGCCTTCCGCGCCATGGCCGAACGCGAGGACACGCGGCTGCTGGGCCTGCGCGGCCTGTTCATCGAGGCGCAGCGCGCCGACGATCCGGTTGCGGCCGTGATGGTCGCGGAGGAAGCGCTGAAACTGTCGCCGTCCTCGTCATGGGCATCGCATGCGGTGCTCGGCTTCTGCTGCGCCAAGGGCGACTGGGCCGGTGCGCTGAAGATCCTCGACAACAATCAATCGGCCGGGCTGATCGACAAGGCGACCTATCGCCGGCAACGCGGCGTGCTGCTGACGGCACGGGCGCTGGAACTCGAGAAGGTCGATCGCGATCTGGCGCGCGACAGCGTGATGGAAGCGGTCAAGCTGGCGCCGACGCTGGTGCCGGCCGCGGTGCTCGCGAGCAAGTTCGAGAGCGAAGCGCATCAGGTGCGGCGTTCGATGCGCCTCGTCGAGACCGCGTGGCTGGCGCAGCCGCATCCCGATCTTGCGGATGCCTATGCGCATGTGAAGCTCGGCGATTCCGCGCGCCAGCGGCTGGTGCGGGTCGAGACGCTCGCGGCGAAGATGCCGGGCCACATCGAGGGCGCGCTGGCAATTGCCCGCGCCGCGATCGACGCGTCCGAGTTTACGAAAGCACGCGAGGCGCTGGCGCCGTTCATCGCCGCTCCTACGCAACGCGTCGCGCTCTTGATGGCGGAGATCGAGCGCACCGAACATGGCGACAGCGGCCGGGCGCGGGCCTGGACCTTGCGCGCCGTGCGTGCGCTGCACGATCCGGCCTGGACTGCGGACGGCTATGTCAGTGATCGCTGGCGGCCGGTCTCCCCCGTCACCGGCAGGCTCGATGCCTTTCAGTGGCAGACGCCGGTCGCCGCACTTCCGTCCGACAAGGGGGCCGCGATCGAATCCTCAGCCTTCGAGGAAGCCATGCTGGCGACCCCGCGCCGGGCCGTCGTGCTCGAGCCGCCAAAGGACGTGAGCGAATCGACCGCCGAGCCCATCGTATCAGTCGCGCCGGTGCCGCCCGCCGAGCAGGACAATGCGCCGCCGCCGGCTGCTGCGTCTGAGGTTGCCCCCGCCGAGGCAGCGCCCCCCGAGCC
>NZ_JADPJL010000004.1 GCF_023073415.1 Bradyrhizobium sp. 190
CGCACCAGTGAACTTCTGGTCGAGGAAGAACGCGCCGACTTCAGCCGAGAACGTCAGGTTCTTGACGGGAGTCCAACGGGTGACCACACCAACCTGGGCGAAGTTGAAGTCCGGGTTGCAGCTATAGTCTGCAGACACGACCTTGCCGAAGTTGAAGCTCGCGCAGAACTGACCCTTGGCGGAGAGGATGTCGGTTGCACTGCCATTATACCGAACCGCACCGTAGCTGCCCCAAAGGCTGGTCGACCAGTAGGGATCCCAGTTGTGGTTGAACGCACCACGGACACCAAAGGCTTCGGTCAGCTTGAGGTCGCCGGTAGCCCCGCCGGTAAGAAACCCGGGCAGGAAAACCGCATCAGACGTTTGGCCAAAGCCAATGCTCTGATACGCACCCGCAAGGCTCGTGCCACCGAACATCGCGAAGCTCGGCGAGGCACCGCTCGTGGAGACCACGGCCTTGGTGTTGCCCTTCGCGTACGTTGCGTCGATCTTGATATCGTCGCCCGCACCGGTCGGGAGGTTCT
>NZ_JADPJL010000055.1 GCF_023073415.1 Bradyrhizobium sp. 190
CGCACCAGTGAACTTCTGGTCGAGGAAGAACGCGCCGACTTCAGCCGAGAACGTCAGGTTCTTGACGGGAGTCCAACGGGTGACCACACCAACCTGGGCAAAGTTGAAGTCCGGGTTGCAGGAATAGTCTGCAGACACGACCTTGCCGAAGTTGAAACTCGCGCAGAACTGACCCTTGGCGGAGAGAATGTCGGTTGCACTGCCATTATACCGCACCGCACCGTAGCTACCCCAAAGGCTGGTCGACCAGTAGGGATCCCAGTTGTGGTTGAACGCACCACGGATACCATAGGCTTCGGTCAGCTTGAGGTCGCCGGTAGCCCCGCCGGTAAGAAACCCGGGCAGGAAAACCGCATCAGACGTTTGGCCAAAGCCAAGGCTCTGATACGCACCCGCGCGGCCCGTGTCGCCGAACATCGCGAAGTTCGGCGAGGCACCGCTCGTGGAGACCACGGCCTTGGTGTTGCCCTTCGCGTACGTTGCGTCGATCTTGATATCGTCGCCCGCACCGGTCGGGAGGTTCT
>NZ_JADPJL010000033.1 GCF_023073415.1 Bradyrhizobium sp. 190
CCCAAAGGGGGCGTCGGGGTGGGGTGATCTCTCCGCACCCGACGCACGCAGAGTTCGCATCGACAGTTTCACCCCACCCCGGCGCTGCGCGCCGACCCTCCCCCTCCAGGGGAGGATGAAGGAGACATTCCAATGTCCAAACCCAAAGTTCTCATTTCCGACGCGCTCTCTCCCGCCGCGGTGCAGATCTTCAGGGATCGCGGTGTCGAGGTCGACTTCCAGCCCAATCTCGGCAAGGACAAGGACAAGCTCGCCGAGATCATCGGTAATTATGACGGGCTTGCGATCCGCTCCGCGACCAAGGCTACCGCGAAGATCATCGAGAAGGCCACCAAGCTGAAGGTAATCGGCCGCGCCGGTATCGGTGTCGATAATGTCGAGATCCCGGCGGCGACCGCCAAGGGCATCATCGTGATGAACACGCCGTTCGGCAATTCGATCACGACCGCCGAGCACGCCATCACCTTGATGCTGGCGCTGGCGCGTGAAATTCCGCAGGCCGACGCCTCCACCCAGGCCGGCAAGTGGGAGAAGAACCGCTTCATGGGCGTCGAGATCACCGGCAAGACGCTGGGCGTGGTCGGCTGCGGCAACATCGGTTCGATCGCCGCCGACCGCGCGCTCGGCCTGCGCATGAAGGTGGTCGCGTTCGATCCGTTCCTGTCGCCGGAGCGCGCCAAGGATATCGGCGTCGAGAAGGTCGAGCTCGACGAGCTGCTCAAGCGCGCCGATTTCATCACGCTGCACACGCCGCTGACCGAAAAGACAAAGAACATCATCGACGCGGCGGCGATCGCCAAGATGAAGAAGGGCGTGCGCATCGTCAATTGCGCGCGCGGCGGCCTGGTCGACGAGCAGGCGCTGGTCGACGCGTTGAACTCTAGGCATGTCGCGGGCGCCGCCTTCGACGTGTTCGTCGAGGAGCCCGCCACCAAGAACGTGCTGTTCGGCCACCCCAACGTGATCTGCACCCCGCATCTCGGAGCCGCCACTACGGAAGCGCAGGAGAATGTGGCGCTTCAGGTCGCCGAGCAGATGTCCGATTATCTCTTGACGGGTGCGATCTCGAACGCGGTGAACTTCCCCTCGATCACGGCTGAAGAGGCGCCAAAGCTGAAGCCGTTCATCGAGCTCGCCGAAAAGCTCGGCTCGTTCGCGGGCCAGCTCACCGAGAGCGGGATCTTGAAAGTCCAGATCACCTATGAGGGACATGTCGCCGAGATGAAGATCAAGGCGATCACTTCGGCGGTGCTGTCGGGTCTGCTGCGGCCGATGCTGGGCGACGTCAACGTGGTCTCCGCGCCCGTCGTCGCCAAGGAGCGCGGCATGGTGGTCGACGAGATCGTGCGCGCGGCGCAGAGCGATTACGAAAGCCTGATCACCGTTACCGTCATCACGGAACGGCAGGAACGCTCGGTGTCCGGCACCGTCTATCACGACGGCAAGCCGCGGCTGGTCGACATCAAGGGCATCCGGGTCGACGCCGAGTTCGGCAAGTCGATGATCTATATCACCAACGAGGACAAGCCTGGCTTCATCGGCAGCTTCGCCTCGCTGCTCGGCGATGCCAAGATCAACATCGCGACCTTCCATCTCGGCCGGACCAAGCAGGGCGGCGACGCCATCGCGCTGGTCGAGATCGATGGGCCGGTTCCGGCGGACGTGCTTGCCAAGGTGCAGAAACTGCCTCAGGTGAAGCAGGCCAAGGCGCTGGTGTTCTAGCCGCGCGTCGTTCTTTTCGCTTCAGCGAGGGGATTGCTCGTCCGTCGCCGCGGTCCCACCGCGGCGAAGCCGCATGGAAATTTCAATCGAACCGGTTCCTCCGTCGCTGCGTCTCATGACCGGGAGTGGTGGGCGTTGTTGCGCGTCGCCAGCCGGTGAACGTTTCAGGAGGTTATCATGCGATTGATTGCTAACGGTTATTTGACGGCGAGCGTCGTCGTCCTGGCGGCGCTGGCCGCCGGCGAGGTACGGGCGGCCGATGTGCCCGCCAGTTCGGCGGTCGATGCCGTCACCGTCTATCCCGACGGCGCCAGCGTCACGCGGATCATCTCGCTCGATCTGCCGGCAGGCGAGAATTCGGCCGTTCTCAAGGACTTTCCGCTCACGCTGGACCCCTCGTCGCTCAGGGTCGAGGGCGAGGCAGGCGCAAAACTCACCATCGGCGCGATCGACGCAAAACCGCCGCGCGCGGCGCCGCCAGTCAACCTGCCCGAACTGGACAAGCGCATCGAAGCGCTGAAGGACGAGCGCGCCAACTTGCAAGGCGCGATCGATGCCGCGACCGCCCGGCGCAAATTCGCCGAGCGATTTGCGGATACTTCTCCGGCCGGAATCGGCGACAAGGGTGAGGCGCGGCCGATCGCCGAATGGCGCGCGGCCTTTGCCGCAGTCGGCGAGGAAGTCGCCAGCGCCGACGCCGCCATCCGCGATGCCGGGCGCAAGCAGCGCGAACTCGACCGCGAAATCGCGCGTCTCGAACAGGACCGGGCGCAAAAGCCGCCGAACAAGCTGGAAGTCCGGATCGAACTCGCAGCCGTCGCCGCGACCAAGGCGACGCTGCGCGTAACTTATGCCGTGCGCAACGCGCGCTGGATGCCGCTCTACGACGCCCGCCTCGACACCGGCGCCAAGGACCGCAAGCCTGCGCTCGAACTGGTGCGCCGTGCCGAAATCACGCAAAACACCGGCGAGGACTGGTCCAATGTCGCGCTCGCCGTTTCCACCGTGCGAACTGCGCGTGGCGGCAGCGCACCCGACCTGAAGTCGCTCGTCGTTCAATACCCGCAAGTGCCGCGTCCGATGGCCGCTGCGTCCGCATTGGATTATGCAATGCCCTCGGCTGCACCACCGCCGGACAGGCAGAGGCAGCTCCGCGCTAGCGGGGGGAAGAGCGATGAGCCCGTGATGGAGAAGGCGGCCGAGCAGCAGGCCGCGGCTGACGTCAGCGGCTTCCAGGTGATGTTCAAGATTCCCGGACGCGTCAGCCTCGGCGCCAGCGAAGGCGCCAAGAGCCTGCGCGTCTCCAGTGCGAGCATTACGCCCGACCTCGCCGTGCGCGCGGCGCCGGTGCTGGATCCGACTGCGTTTCTGGAAGCGAGCTTCAAGCAGAACGAGGACGCGCCGCTGTTGCCGGGCCGGGTTGCGATCTATCGCGACGGCATATTCGTCGGCCGCGGCCACATGGCCGCTGCGGCTAAGGACGAGACCGTGCGGCTCGGCTTCGGCGCCGACGACAAGATCAAGATCGAGCGCACCGTTCTCAAGCGCAACGAGGGATCGGCCGGCCTGATCGTGACGACGTCGAAGACCGACGAACGCGCGTTCAAGACCACGGTACGCAACGGCCACGACTTCCCAATCCGGATCTCGATCGAGGATCAGTTGCCGGTCAGCGAGAACGAGGAGATCCAGGTCGAAATGCTGTCATCCACGACGCCGCCGACCGCAACCAATCTGCGTGACAAGCGCGGCGTGCTGGAATGGGCTTTTGAGGCGAAGGCCGGCGAGGTCAGGGATATCAACTTCGCCTGGCGGATACGCTGGCCCAAGGACAAGGGCGTCGTGATGGTGCCGGCGGGCTGAGGCGGGCTGCTGCCGATCGACTCCCTCTCCCCGTTTTTTACGGGGTCGAGACAAGCGAAGCTTGCTCTTAGAGGGCAGGGGTGAGGGGCTGCCTCCACGGGCTCAGACAGCAGTGATCGTGGAAGCAGCCCCTCACCCGGAAGTCTATTAGAGCTGAATTACGCGCCGCTAGGTCTTTCGGTCAGCCATCGTGCGAAAGGTGATGGAGTAACGCGGCGCCTCGACGGCGGGAATGCTGTGTTCCCAGATGCGTCGGGATTCACCCGACATCATGTAGAGCGAGCGCGGCGCAGCTTCGAGCGTGTAGCGCTGCCATTTTTCGTCAACCGCGCGCCGAAAACGGAACTTGCATGGCGATCCAAGTGAGAGGCCGAAGATTCGGTCGAAATGCGGTTTGTCGCGGTGCCAGCCGATCCTCACGCCGACGTCATATTCGGTGCAGAGAACCTGCGCGATCTGCGTCGACGGCCTGCCATGGGCCTCGACCTTTTCAATCAGCGGACCAAGCCAGGGAGGGATCGGTTCGGCCGGCTGCAACCGCTGCAGCGTGTAATCGTAGCGGTATCCGAACGACGCCACCCGACGCTTGCCTTCAAAGGCGCCAAACTGGAACGGCTGTAGCGGCAACGCTGAGACATGCCCGATGAGCTCGCGCTCAAGCGCCGGCGAGATGAACTCGGCGACATATCGGAGCCCCTCCGGTACGCCCGTGGCTTGCGAAAAAAGGGAGAGCTGCTCGGTCAAGCCGGCGTCCTCAAACAGGGGTTGCGCATAGCTCGAATATGGGGACCGAAGTGACCAGATCAAAGGACATGGCATCAGGGGGCCACCGTGCTTCGCCGATTACCACTTTTCCTGTTGGCGTGAGGAACTTTGCCCGTCGCGGCCGATTGTCGATTGAGAAAGGGGGCGGGAAAACGGAGGAAACCATGCACGGTCTTATCTATCTCGTCGGCCTGATTGTCGTGATTCTGGCGGTTCTGTCCTTCTTCGGCCTTCGCTAACGCCATGGAGAGGTCGATGGAAAACATCACCCCGGTGGCGCGAAGCGATATCGCTCCGCGCTTCCTGCAATGGTCGCCGATCGTGCTCGGCGCGTTTGCGGCGACTGCGCTCTCCTCGGTGCTGCTGACATTTGCGGTCACGATTGGCCTCGGCGTCACGTCGACGGCGCCAACCTGGCGCGATGCGTCTGCGGCACTTGCGATCCTGTCGGGCCTCTATCTGATCATCCAGGCCGTAGTTAGCTTTGGCCTGGGTGGCTACATCGCCGGACATACCCGTACCTCGACCGGCCCAGCTGCGGTGGAGGAAACAGAGCACGTCGACGGCGCCCATGGTCTGGGTACTTGGGCGCTCGCTGTGGTCATGGGCGCCATTCTCGCCACCTGGATTGGCGCGGCCACTGTCAATCGGACATCGTCGATGCGTGGCCCAGCGCAGGCCAGTGCGGCCGAGCCACTGTTGAGCTATGAGCTGGACCGGCTGTTTCGCGCCAGCCGTCGGGCGCCCAATGTCGACCTCAGCGCCGAGCGCGCCGAGGCTGGCCGTATCCTTCTCACCACCTCAAGTCATAGCGGCTTGAGCGCGGACGACCGCACCTATCTCATTCAGCAGGTCGGAGCGCTGACCGGTCTTGCTGCGGCCGACGCGGAACGCAGGGTCGACAGCGTCATTGCCAACGCCAAGACAGCCATTGCACGGTCACGGCGCAGCACTATCATCCTCGCCTTTTCGGTCGCGACCGCGATCCTGCTCGGCGCCGTAGCTGCCTGGGCCGCGGCGTGCGCCGGCGGACGGCATCGCGACGGTGCGCCCCTGCCAGAGTGGATGGAGCGGTCGAAGGCGCTCGATCGACGGCGGCAGACGGTGCTGCCGTAGCGCAGAACGGGTCGTCTCCCTCTCCCCGCGAAAGGGCGGAGAGAGGGAGAGAAGCTGCGACGTCACTTCGCTTTCAAAAACTCCGCGACTTCCAGCAGCACGAACTCGTTGTCGTCGGCCTTGTTGGGATCGCGGCTCGATGAGAACGGCAGATTGTTGTCGTTGCCGACGATGATATGGGTGTCGTCGACGCGATCGACGTTCTCGATGGTGAAGAACGGGAAGGTCAGCACGCCGTCATTGAGCGGCTTGCGGGCCTTCTTGTCAGGATCCTTGATTTTCATCAGGTCGATATAGGCGATCTTGCGCACCGGCTTGCCGACATTGGCGTCGGACAGCTCGACCTTGTAGACGCGCTTGAACTTCGCGAGGTCAGCAAAGCAGTTCTCGCCGCGCTGGCCGGCCGGGCAGGCCTTGTCGGCGGTGCCTTCGCCATTGTCGCGCTCGATGACCAGGCCGCTTGTGGCGTCGATCATGTTGAAGTCGCCGATGGCGTTGCCGTTCTGCTCGAACACATACTGCCAGTAGCGGCCGGTAAACTTCTCCGCGGCGACGTCGAATTCGATGATACGCGCGGCTTCCTTGCCGTCGACCTTTTCAACGTCCTTCTTCTCGGCGTCCCACAGCGGGCCTTCGAGCAGACCGTAGAGGAATTTGCCGTCCTTTGACGACGCAAAACCTTCATAGCCCTTGGAGCGGCGCAGATTGACGGTGGTGTAGCTCGCGCCTGGAGCTGCCGGCGACTGCACCGACCAGTGATCGGGCGAGCGCACCAGCTTGCCGTCGGCGGTGGTGTCGAACACGGCCAGGACCTTGCCGGTCTTGTCGGCCTTCAGCACATAGGGGCCGAACTCGTCGCCGATCCAGAAGGTGTCGCCAATGATCTGAAATCCTTCGGTGTCGAAGTCGGCACCGGTGAGATAACGTTTTGCCTTGTCCTCATGCAGGATACGGAACGGCACCTTCTTGTCGGGGTCGTGCAGGAAGATAGTTTCCTGCCGCTCGATCTTGCCGGTCGCCCAGTCGATCTTGTGGCGGTTGAGATAGAGCATCGAATCCGCCGAGTTGTAGCGCGAGCCCATGCCATTGTCGGTGAGCACCCAGAACGAGCCGTCCGCCATCACCTTGATGCCGGAATGGCCCTGCAGCGGCTGGCCCTTGAACGGCAGCGAGACGCCGGTCGGGCGCTCATAGGATTTTCCCATCACGGTGCCGACGGCATCGACGCGCTTGCCGGTGGTGTATTTGCCCGCGGTCCTGAGATCGTCAGGCGCATCCGTGGGCGCGTCGATGAAGGTTTGCGCCGGCAGCACGGCGTGTCCCTTCAGCGTGGCGGGAAACTCGCCTTCGCCTTGCGCAAATGCAGCACTGGCCAGAAAGACGGACGCGACGGAGCAGAGCAATGACACGCGCATGGCGGATCTCCTGTGAATGACGATGCGCCTGTCTTGCGGAGCGGCTGTTACAGTTAGCTGACAGTTCCGTGAAGAACCTGTAACGCCGTTGGATAAGCCTTGCGGCGTTATGCCGTTGCCGGGCCGGCGGGCCGCATGGTCTGCGGCAGCAGGAACGGTACGCCCTGATCGGTATAGTCGATCGTCACATCCACCTCAAAAATCCGGCGGATGGTCTCGGCCGTGATCGCATCAGCGCGGCCGCCGTCGACGGCGAGCCGGCCGCGATGCAGCAGCACGATGCGGTTGGCGAAGCGCATCGCCAGATTGAGGTCGTGCAGCACGGCGATCACGGCCGTGCCGTTCTGCGCCCGCCGCTTCGCCGTTTCCACCAGGTCGATCTGGTGGCGCATGTCGAGGCTCGAGGTCGGCTCGTCCAGCAGCAGAAGCCCCGGGCCGTGCTGTGCTTCACCGCAGGCGAGTTGCACCAGCACGCGGGCAAAATGCGCGCGTTGCTGTTCGCCGCCGGAGAGCGTCGGCAATTGCCGGTGGCTGAAATGCGCGAGATCGACTTCGCTGAGCGCCGCATCGACCAGTCTTTGCGCGGCGGCGCGGCCGGTGTCGCCCGCGCCCATATGGACGATTTCCTCGACCGTGAACGGGAAGGTGACGTTGACGTGCTGCGACAACATCATGCGGTGATAAGCGAGAAGGCGCGGTGGATAGCTGCGAATGTCGCGCTGCTTCAGCGTGATCTGGCCACGCGTCGGACGGAGATCGCCGGACAGCATCCGCAGCAGCGTCGATTTGCCGGCGCCGTTGGGGCCGACGATCGCGACCATCTCGCCGGCCGCAATGCGTAGATCGATGCCGTCGACCAGCGTGGCGCCGCTGACTACCATCGAGACCGACTGCGCTTCGAGAATGGCGGTCATAGCGAAACCAGCCCGCGCTGGCGCAACAGCATGCCCAAGAAGAATGGCGCGCCGATCGCCGCCGTCAGGATGCCGATCGGCATTTCCGCGGGCGCCACAATGGTGCGGGCCAGCGTATCGGCGCCCACCATCAGCACCGCGCCGAGCAGCATGGAAGCCGGCAGCAGCAGCCGGTGTGCCGGTCCGATCAGGAGCCGCAACAGATGCGGCACCACGATGCCGACAAAGCCGACGACGCCGCAGACCGAAACCGCAACGCCCGTCATCGCCGACACCAGCACGATCGAAATCCGCTTCAGCCGCTCGACGTCGACGCCGCTGTGAAACGCTTCGGCTTCGCCGAGCACCAGGACATCAAGGCCGCGGGCGATCGAGACGCAGGCGATCAACGCGAGCCCCAGCACCGGCGCCAACGCGGCGAGCTTGGGCCAGGTCGCGCCGCTCAACGAGCCCAACAGCCAGAACGTGATGTCGCGCAACTGGCGGTCGTCGGCGATGAACACGAGCAGCCCGATGCCGGCATTGGCGATGGCGGCGATGGCAATGCCTGCCAGCAGGAAAATCGCAATCGAGGTGCGACCCGAACGGCTCGCGATCGAATAAAGGGCGATCGTCGTCACCAGCGAGCCCGCGAAGGCCGCAATCGGCAGCAACTGGTTTTGCATGAAATGAAGGCTTTGGCCGATCTGGCTGTCGGTGATGACGATCGCCGCAGCCGCTGCAAATGCGCCGCCGGAGGAAACGCCGACCAGCGCGGGATCGGCGAGCGGGTTACGAAACAGGCCCTGCATGATCGCCCCCGATGCGGCGAGCAGAGCGCCAACCATCGCCGCGGCGGCGATCCGCGGAATCCGGATCGACCACAGCACGAGCTGGTCGCGCGCGAGCGTTGGACTGGCTGAAGCGTCCGCCCACAGGCCGAGTGCGGCCGGCAGCCGCGCCAGCGGAATTCCAGCGGCGCCCATCGTGAGCGCGACCAGCGCCGTACCGGCAAGCGCGGTGAGCAGGCAGAGAAGCGTCAGGGAAGCGGGCGGCCGCAGCGCATAACCGCTGCGGCGCTTCGCGCCGGCATCAGTGAGCGCAGTCATTGCCGGCAATCGGCGGTGAGTGCTGCCGGCTTGAACTTCTCCGCCTGCGGCGCCAGCGCCGGATAGAGCTTGACCGAGAGATCGCGTGCCGCCGCCGCCGTACGCGGGCCGAAGCCGAGCAGATAGAGGCCTTCCATGGAGATGAAGGTCTTGTTGGCCGCGACCGGGGTCAGTGCGAAGGCGGGATGGACGTACACGGCTTCCGCGGCCACTGAGTCCTTGCCGCGCTGGATCGAAAGCACCACGTCGGGTTTCGCCGCGACGATCGCCTCGTCGTTGATGATCTTGTAGCCTTCATAGCCGTCGATGGCGTTGACGGCGCCGGCCATCGCGATGATTTCGTTGGCGGCGGTCTTCTGGCCGGCGGCCATCGCGCGGCCGTTCAGCAGCGACATCACGAACATCACGCGGACCGGCTTGGTCACCTTGGCGCGCAGCTCGCGCAGTTGGGCCAGATCGCCGGCGACCGCCGCCGTCAGGCATTCAGCGCGCTTGTCCGCACCCATGGCGTGACCGACCAGCTTGATCTTGTCGATCAGGCCCGCTTCCGAAAAGGTTTCGGGCACCAGCACCAGCGGCACCTTGGCCGCTTCCAGCACGTCCATGGTTTCCTTCGGTCCGGATCCCTGCACCGCCAGCACCAGCGAGGGATTGAGCCCGAGTACGCCCTCGGCCGAAAGCTGGCGCATGTAGCCGACGTTCGGCTTGTCGCGCAGCGCCGCGGGCGGATAGAAGCTGGTGGAGTCCACGCCGGCCAGCCGGTCCTCGAAACCCAGCGCGTAGAGGATTTCCGTGATCGCGCCGCCGATCGAGACAATCCGCGCGGGATCTGAGATCGTGACGTCGCGGTTACGGGCATCATGCACGGTAATGCCCGCGGCGAGCGCTGTGCCGCCGAGCAGGAAGCAGCCCACGGCGGCCGACAATGCGAGCGTGCGACAAGTCGTCATTGCCGGTTCACCTGGGCGGGTCACTTGGTCAGGATCAGCTTGTTCTGCGACGTCAGGCGCAGGCGATAATTGTCTTCGCCATGCGCGATGATGATCTCGCGCTCGGTTGCAAAAAGCTCGCGGCTGTCGATCCGGTTGCCGGATACAGCGAGGGATCTGGTCACGGCGGAAGAATTTCCCGCACGCGCTGGAGCGCCTCCTAGTTTGCCTCCCGCTGTAGTGGACATTCTGGTTCTTTGCGCCCCGAAAAGTTCATTTGTTCCTAAGCTTGTATAGTTGGGCGGGGCCGCAATCCAACCATCGCACTTTACAATCGATATAAAGTGCAAGGCGCCGTTATTGACCGGTTCCGCAACGCGGCGTAACCAAGTTAGACGCGATACGAGCCGGGGGGTCCGGTCGCGAAGATTTTTAGCCAGCAAGCAGCCGTTCATCACCGCGGCGCCCGCCAGCCAAACCCAAGAGACAGAACAACAGGTTGGGGCAATATGGCTTTCGGGGTCAGGCATTCGCGCGCCTTGGTTTTGGGCGCGTCGGCATTTTCGTTCGCATTGATGTCGTCAAGCGCCGCGTTTACGCAGGCGCTGGAAGCGGAGACGGTTACGCGTACGGCCGAGCAAAAGAAACAGAAGCAAGCCAAGCGCCAGCAAGCCAAGCCGCAGCAGGCTCAGCAAGCCCCGGCGCCTGTCAGGAATGCGATGGCGCAGATTGGAGCTGCGCCGGTGCAATCGCTCGATACGATCACGGCGGTGGCGACCAAGACCGAGGAGCGCGCGATCGACGCGCTGGCGCCCGTCAGTTCTGTGTCGATGGAGCAGATCCAGGGCCTGCAGCCGAACCGGCTGTCCGACATTTTCTATAGCGTGCCCGGCGTATCGTTTCAGGAGCGCGGCGACGATCCCTCGACCGTGATCAACATTCGCGGCCTGCAGGATTTCGGCCGCGTCGCGGTCGTCGTCGACGGCGCGCGCCAGAACTATCAGCGTACCGGACACAACGCCAACGGCTCGTTCTTCCTCGATCCTGAATTGGTCGGCGGCGTCGACGTGGTGCGCGGCCCGACCGCGAACATCTACGGGTCGGGCGCGATCGGCGGCGTGGTCTCCTTCCGTACCAAGGACATCAACGACGTCGTGCGCCCGGGCGAGCGCTGGGGCGTCGATATGACCGGCTCCGGTGGTACCAACAGCGCTCGCGGCCTCGGCTCGATCTTCGGCGGCGTGCGCGCCGATCCCAATGTCGATGTGTTCGGCGGCGCGGTCTACCGCACGCAGGGCAATTACAAGGACGGCAACGGCACCGAGATCGGAAATACCGGCAATGAGCTTGCTGCTGGATTGATGAAAGTTACCGTACGCCCCGCCGAAGGCCATGAGATCAAGCTCGGCGGCGTATTCCAGGATTACCAATACAGCATCGGCCAGTTCAACCGCGGGCCGGTGCTGACCGCGGCGCAACGCGCGCTGTTTCAGGGGTCGTCGGTCTACGCGTCGGACGCGAAGAACTACATGGGCACGCTGAACTGGAAATACAGCAGGCCCGACGACAATCTCTGGGACTGGAGTATGTCGCTGTACGGCAATCGTACCGACAACGACCAGGTCAAGACCCATCATAACAGCACGAGCGGAGCAGCCTTTTGCGGCGCCGGCAACGTCGGCAACAACATTTCGGGTTGCGTCGGCGATAAGCGCGGCTATGTGCTCGATACGCTCGGGATCGACGTCTACAATACGACGAGGTTCAACGTCGGCGATTGGCGCAACGCGGTCACGTTCGGCGTCGATGCGTTTCAGGATGACGTGAAAACCTCCGACAGCCGCGGCAATTCCAACATCACCACGCCGAGCGGCCTGCGGACGGTTTCCGGCGGATTTGCGCAGTTGAAGCAGAACTACTCGACCTGGTTCGAAGCCATCAGCGCGATCCGCTACGACCGCTACGACCTTCATTCGCCGTTGGTGGCCACCGGTGGCGGTGGCGACCGGTTCTCGCCGAAGATCACCATCGGCGTAACGCCGGTGGCGGGCTTTACGCCCTATGTCAGTTATGCCGAAGGGTATCGCGCACCGTCGATCACGGAGACGCTGATTTCGGGGGCGCACGCCACGGGCGGCGGTCCTGCTTTCTTCAATTGCCCGAACGGTACCGTAGGATTGTTCTGCTTCCTGCCTAACCCGAGCCTGCGGCCGGAGGTCGGCAAGAACAAGGAAATCGGCCTCAACCTGAAGTACAATGACATCTTCACGTCCGGTGACAGCTTCCGCGGCAAGTTCAACGCGTTCCGTAACGACGTCAGTGACTACATCGACCTCGTCCCCTTCGGACTTACTGCGGTGCCGCCGTTCGGCACGTTCCCCCGGTTCTATCAGTACCAGAACATCGCGCAGGCCCGGATCGAGGGCATCGAGGCGGAAACGATGTACGATGCGGGCTCATGGTATGTCGGCCTCGCCGGCCACCTGATCCGCGGCAAGAACCTCGCGACCAATATCGGGCTGGCGACCATCACGCCACGCAAGATCACCACGACCGGCGGCGTGCGGCTGCTCGACCGCAGGCTGATCCTGGCCGCGCAGTGGTCCTCGTTCGGCGCCAACAACGACGTCCCCGTCGGCTATCTGCCCTCGACCGGGTATGAGCTGGTCAATCTCTACCTGACCTGGCATGCGACAAAGGACATCATGTTCACGGCATCGATCGATAATCTCCTGAACCAGTACTACCGGCCCTATTCCATTCCCGGCAGTTCCACCGACGGCACCACGCAGAACGACGTGTTGTGGTCGAGCCCCGGACCGGGCAGGGTCTACAAGGCCGGATTGAAAATTCACTTTGGCGGAGCTTAGTTCGACGAGCTGACAACCAATCAAGTTGCACCGGGCCGCGCTGATGTTCCGCGCGGCTTCGGTGCATGCGCGTTTCCAACCAACTCAAACGGTACGCCAGGCGCACCCCAGCAACCCAGCAAGGAGATTCTGAAAATGTTTATCGCAATGAACCGGTTCCAGGTGAAGATTGGCTCTGAAGCGGCTTTCGAGACCGTCTGGCGCACGCGCGAATCCTACCTCAGCAGCATGGCCGGCTTCGTCGAGTTTCATCTGCTCAAGGGACCCGTCGCCGAGGATCACACGCTGTATTCCTCGCATACGGTCTGGGCCGACAAGGCTGCCTTCGAAGCCTGGACCAAATCAGACGAGTTCCGCCGGGCGCACGCCCGCGCCGACAACAAGACCGGCGAAAGCCTCTACCTCGGCCATCCCAAGTTCGAAGGATTCGACGTGATCCTGAGCGAGCGCAAATCCAGCGCCGCCGCTTGACGGGGAGGGTGCGATGTCGAGCACGGACCTTGCCGGCCTCAAGGCCCATATGGCGGAGAACCCGGGCGCGGTGATCGAGGACGTGGCGCGGGAGCTGAAAGTGAGTCCGCGCGCCGTCCTGGAGGCGATGCCTGAATCAATGGTGCGCATCGGCGCCGGCGGCGAATTTGGCGCTGCCATGAACGATGTCGCGCAGTGGGGCGAGGTGACGCTGATCGTCCATACCGACGATGCGATCTTCGAGTTCACGGGCTCGATCCCGGCGGGCGAGGTCGGGCGCGGCTATTTCAACCTGATGCAGCCGAAGGGATTGCACGGCCATCTCCGGCACGAACGCTGCGCGGCTATCGCTTTCGTCGAGCGTCCCTTCATGGGCAAGTCGTCGGCCTTCATCGCCTTCATCAATGTCGACGACGGCATCATGTTCAAGGTGTTCGTCGGCCGCGACGAGACGCGCGCGCTGCGCGGCGACCAGTTGGAGCGCTTTCACGCGCTAGCGGAAAGGATCGCGCGCGCCCGCGCGGCGTAGCCGATCCGTATTGTCAGCCCGGGAGACGATCATGCAGCGAACAGTGCTTGATGTTATGGCCCGTTGGTGTGGCGCGGCCGGCGTGGCCGCCTTCCCGAGTGCGGCGCTGGCCGCCACCGATGTCGCGCTGCTGCCGCGCAACCTGTCGCCATGGAACATGTTCGTGAATGCCGACATCGTGGTGCAGGCGGTCATGGTGGGGCTTGCCTTCGCCTCGCTCGTGACGTGGACGATCTGGCTGGCAAAAACCATCGAGCTCCGCCGCAAGACCACGACCGCCAGACGGCGCCTGAGCCTGCTGGAAACCGATACCGTGCTGGCCAAGGCCGAGCAGGAAACCCGTGGCGGCAACGATGCCGTGGCGCAGATCATCCAGTCCGCCGCGCGCGAGGCCAGCCTCTCCGGTGGTCATTTCGACGACGGCCTCAAGGAGCGCGTCGCGCTGCGGCTGGAGCGGGTCGAGGCGGCGATGTCACGACAGATCGCGCGCGGCACCGGCGTGCTCGCCACCATCGGCGCCACCGCGCCGTTCGTCGGCCTGTTCGGGACGGTCTGGGGCATCATGAATTCGTTCATCGGCATTTCCGAAGCCAAGACCACCAATCTCGCCGTCGTTGCGCCCGGCATCGCCGAGGCATTGCTGGCGACCGCGCTCGGTCTCGTGGCGGCGATCCCGGCGGTCGTGATCTACAATCATCTCACCCGCACGATCACGGCCCATCGCGCACTGCTCGGCGACGCCTCGGCGATGGTGCTGCTCCTGATCAGCCGTGAGGGCGACCGCGGCTCGTTTCGCCTCGCGCGCGCCGCCGAGTAGCGAGGGAGTGTGAGCGATGGGCGCCAAACTGGGTAGCGTTGTCGGCGGCCGGGCGCGTGGCGGCGGTGACGATCTTGTCGAGGCTCACGAGATCAACGTCACGCCGTTCATCGACGTGATGCTGGTGCTCCTGATCATCTTTATGGTCGCCGCCCCGCTCGCAACCGTCGATCTCGGGGTCAATCTTCCCGCCAGCGCCGTCGAGCCGTCGCCGCGGCCGGACAAGCCGGTGTTCGTCACGGTGAAGCCGGATCTTTCGGTTGCCGTCGGCGAGGACATCATCGCACGCGAGACGCTGACCGCGACCCTCGATGCCGCCACCAAGGGCGATAAGGATGAGCGCATTTTTCTGCGCGCCGACAAGGCCGTCAGCTATGGCGACCTCATGGAAGTGATGAACCTCCTACGCAACGCCGGCTACCTCAAGATCGCGCTGGTCGGCCTCGACGGCCGTAGCTAGCACCATGAACGCGTTCGCGCTCCACGACGTCTCGGACCAGGCCGTCCTTCGCCGCTGGGGAGTTTCGGCGATGGCGATCGTGGCTGCGCATGCGGCGCTGATCGCATTAGCCATGAATTGGTATACCCAGCGCCCGACGCCGGGTGTGGCGCTCCCCGCCATCATGGTCGATCTGGCGCCCATCACGTCGTCGCCAGAGGCGGCGCCGGCGGACATGACGCCGGGACCCGAGATGCAGCAGGCGGACGCGTCGCCGCCCGAGCCCGCGGCCGCGGAAGCCGTGCAGGAGCAGATCGCGCCGACCCCGCCGCAGGAGAAGCCGGAGGTCGTTGCGCCGCCGGAGCAGAAGCTGCAGCCGACGCCGGAAAAGCCCGAGCCCACAAAGGTCGTTCCGGAACAGAAGCCGGTGCCGGTGAAGCCGAAAATCGTCAGGCCAGACGCCAAGAAGCCTTCGGAGGCAACACCCGCGCCGCGCACCAGCGCGCCGCCGCGCGCCGAACGTCAGGCCCCTGCCGCGTCGGCGATGAGCGCGGGCGCCGCGGCCTCCGCGGTGGCGGCTTACAGTCAGCGCGTCCGCGCGCACTTGATGAGCTTTCATAAATATCCATCCGGCCACACCGAGCAAGGCGTCGTAAGGTTGGCTTTCACGCTGGGCCGTAACGGTCAGGTCGTGGCGGGCCGCGTTGGCGGCTCTTCGGGAGTTGCTGCGTTCGATGCTCAGGCCATGGCATTGCTTCGCCAGGCCCAGCCGTTCCCCGCCTTTCCACCCGAAATCACTTACTCGACGATGCCTATGACCGTTCCGGTAGCGTTCAGGCCCCGCTAGATCCGATCGTTTCGGTGAAAGTCACATATCAACGCACTTGCCGTTATGTCGGCGGGATGAAGCCTGGATGGTCGCTGCCTATTCCTTCACCGCGCCCGTCAGCGACGACACGTAGTAATCCACGAACAGCGAGTAGAACAGCGCGACCGGCAGCGAGCCGAGCAGGGAGCCCGCCATCAGCGCGCCCCACTGGTAGACGTCGCCGGTGACGAGCTCGGTCAAGATCGCGACCGGCACCGTCTTGTTGGCGCCGCTCTGGATGAAGGCGAGCGCGTAGATGAACTCGTTCCACGACAGCGTGAAGGAGAAGATGCCGGCCGAGATCAGGCCGGGCACGGCGAGCGGCAGCGTGATCCGGCGCAGGATCTGCAGCCGCGTGGCGCCGTCGACCAGTGCGCATTCCTCCAGCTCATACGGGATCGACTTGAAATAGCCGATCAGGAGCCAGGTGCAGAACGGCACCAGGAAGGTCGGATACACCAGGATCAGCGCCATCGGCGAGTCGAACAGGCCGAACTGCACGATCACGGTGGCCAGCGGAATGAACAGGATCGAAGGCGGCACCAGATAGGCGAGGTAGATGCCGAGCCCCACGTAGGGACTGCCGCGAAAGCGCAGGCGCTCGATCGCGTAGGCAGCGAGCGTCGAGGCGAACAGCGACAGGAAGGTGGAGCCGATCGCCACGAACATCGTGGTCTTCAGCCAGGTCGGATAGGCGGTGTTGAACAGCAGGTGCTTGATATGGGCGAGCGTCGGCGAGGAGATCCAGAACGGATTGTGCTCCTTGAAGTTCAGAAGCTCGGTGTTCGGCTTGAACGAGGTGATCGCCATCCAGTAGAACGGGAACAGCAGGATCAGCACGAAGCAGGACAGCGGCAGGTAGATCATCATCACCCGCCGCGCGCGGGAATCCCACGCCATGGTGTCGGGCGTGGCGCTGGCGACATTGGTCGATTGGGCGGCTGCGTCAGTCATTGGCTTCTCCCTGCTGCCATTTGCGGCGCGCGAGGCCGAAGTAGCTGAACAATGTCGCGAACACGAGGAACGGGATCATCGACACCGCGATCGCCGCGCCCTCGCCGAGCTCGCCGCCGGCGATGCCGCGCTGGAACGCGAGTGTCGCGAGCAGATGCGTGGAGTTGACCGGCCCGCCGCGGGTGATGGCGTAGACGAGCTGGAAGTCGGTGAAGGTGAAGATGATCGAGAACGTCATCACGATGGCGAGGATCGGCATCATCATCGGGAAGGTGATGTAACGGAAGCGCTGCCAGGCGCTGGCGCCGTCCAGCATCGCCGCCTCATAGAGCGATGGCGAAATGGTCTGCAGCCCCGCAAGCAGCGAGATCGCGACGAAGGGAATGCCGCGCCAGATGTTGGCCACGATCAGCGAGAACCGCGCGTTCCAGGGCGTGCCGAGGAAGTCGATGTTGGTGGAGCGGATGTGCAGCACGTCGACCAGCAGATAGGAGATGATCGAGAACTGCGGATCGTAGATCCACCAGAACGCCAGCGCGGACAGCACCGTCGGCACAATCCATGGCAACAGCACGATGGCGCGCAACAGGCTCTTGAGCGGGAAGTGATTGTTGAGCAGCAGCGCCAGCCAGAAGCCGAGCGCGAATTTCCCGAAGGTCGCGACCGCGGTGTAGAACACGCTGTAGAACACCGCGCCCCACCACAAGGGATCAGTCCACAGATACTGGAAATTCTCGAGGCCAACGAAGATACCGCGCCGGCCGATTGTGGTGTCGGTGAAGGCGAGCCAGACGCCTAAGCCCAACGGGTAGGTGAGGAACACCGTCAACAGCCCGATCGCGGGCGCGAGGCACATCACGATCAGGAACGGCTTGTAGTCGAACAGGCGTGCGATCCAGCCTGGTTGCCGGAGCGCCACGCCGCGCGATGGTAGGGTCGTTACAGACATCAATATTATCCCGATGCGAGCTAGGTGAAGTCGTCATTGCGAGCGAAGCGACTTGTCCGCCGAAGCTTTAGCGAAGGCGGAAGCAATCCATCTTCGCGGCTTCCACCTTGGTTGCTTCCGCCTTCGCTCGGTGAGCTACGGCGGGACAATCGCTCCTCGCAATGACGGCCGCTCTGTTCGGCCGTTACCGGCCCTGCCGCCGGAAATACCGCTTCGCACGCTGTTCCGCTTCCGCGGCCGCGGCTTCCGGGGTCGAGGCGCCGGTCGCGACTGCTGCGCACATCTGGATCAGCACATAATCGGCACTGACCGCACCTGTCGCGGTCGAAATCGGTCCCTTGTAGCCATCGTAGTAGGTGCTCTTCATCGTGTCCTTGAAGATCGAGACCTTGGGATCGCCGGACCAGACCGCGGCGTCGGCATAGGCAGTGAGCGGCTGGGACCAGTAGCCAGAGTTGGCGTTGAGCCACGGCTCGTATTGTTCCTTTTCAAGCATGAATTGCAGGAACGCCTTCGCGGCATTGGGATACTGGCTGTGCTTGAACAGCATGGCGTTGAGCGTCAGGCCCGCCATCGGCGAGACCTTGGCGAGGCCCTTCGGCAAGAGCTGATGCTCGCTGTCCTCGGCGATCGCCTTGGTGGCCGGATCGTTCTTCAGCGAGAAATACAGCGAGACACCGTTGGCGGTCAGCGAGATTTCCTGCGAGGAGTAGGCGCGGTTGTTGCTGACGTCGTTCCACGACGGCGTGCCGGCAATAAAGGTCGGGTAAAGTTCCTTGACCCACTTCAGCGCGGCGATGGTCTCCTTGCTGTTGATGATGATGTTACCCTCTTCATCGAGCAGGGAAGCGTTGTGCGACCACAGCGCCCAGTTGGCAAAGCCGTTGCCGTCGCCCTTGGCATTGCCCAGCGCGAAGCCGGCCGGCTTGCCGGCCTTTTGCAGCTTCTGGCACAGCTCCAGAAATCCGGCATGGTCTTCCGGAATCTTGTCGTAGCCGACCGATTTCAATACCGATTTGCGGTAGATCAGGGGGCCGGCGGTGGCGCCGAACGGCAATCCGATCCAGGCGTCGCTCTTGCTGCGCTTGCCGTACGTCTGCGCCAGCGGCAGCCAGCCGCCATAGCGCTTGCCGAGATAATCGGCGACGTCGGTCAGTTCGACCAGCTTGTCGATATAGATGTGCGGCGCATCGGAGAAGCCGATGATCATGTCGGGGCCGGCGCCGGAGTTCGAGGTCACCGCGGTCTGCTGGTTGATGTCTTCCCAGCCGACAAAGTCGACCTTGACCTCGATGCCGGTCTTGTCACTGAAGACCTTCGCGTTGGCGCGGAACACGTCCTCGTCGGCTTGCACGAAACGGACCGGGCGCAGCATGCGCAAGGACGCGCCTTTCTCGATCGCAAACTTGGGCGCCGGGACGTCGGCGGCCTTGATGGTGGATGCGGTTTGCGCCGAAGCGCCGGTCACGGCGAGCGCGGCGGCGGATGCGCCCAACGCCAACGCGTCGCGACGGGTGATGTCGTTCATGCTTCTCTCCCTGTATTGGTTCCCGGCGTTGAATCGCCGGTGAACCCTGTCGTTCGAAAACGCTTCTTGCCGCCCTAGCTGTTCGGGCCGCGATCCATGCTGACGGGCTGCCAGCGGCGGAGCGCGGTGTCTTGCAGCACCGACGGGTTGACGCAGCTTACCGGCCACATCCCCTGCAGGACCAGTGACAATTCGTAGCCCACGCGGCGCTTGCGCGCCTCGTCAAAACGTGCCGATGCCGAGGCCACATGCGCGGTCAGGGTGACGTTTTCCATCGAAAGCATCGGGTTGTTGTGGGACGGCGGCTCCTTTTCCAGCACGTCGAGGGCGGCATGCGCGATCCAGCCCTCCTGCAGCGCCTTGATCAGCGATTCCTCGTCCACGGTGGCGCCGCGCCCGGTATTGATGAAGACGGCGGATTTTTTCATCTGGCGGAAATGCTTTTCGGTGAGCATGTGATGCACCTCCGGCCGCGCAGGCGCATGCATCGAGACGAAATCCGACTGCGACAGCACCTCGTTAAGTGTCGACGGGATCACGCCGTGATCGTACATCAGCGTTTCCTGGATGAAGGGGTCGTAGGCCATCATGCGCAGCCCGAAGGGGGCGGCGCGCTTGGCGACCGCGCGCGCCACCCGGCCAAAGGAGATGAAGCCCAGCGTCTGACCCATCAGCCGCGGGATCTTCAACAGCGCCGGCCGGCCCTCGGACCAGCGGCCGGTGCGCACCATCTTGTCCTGCTCGACCAGCCGGCGAAAACCCGCCAGCAGGAGCATCATGGCGTGGTCGGCGACCTCCTCGATGAAGGTGTCGGGGATGTTGGTGACGGGAATGCCGCGGGCGGTCGCCGCCTTGACGTCGACCGAGTCGACCCCGACGCTGCCGAGCGTGATCACCTTGCAGTTTTCGAGGGCGTCGATGACCGTTTTCGTGATCGGCATGCCCTTGGCGTAGATCGCGTCGGCGGTCTTTGCGGCGGCGATGAATTCCGCTTCGTTGGCCGGCGCCTCGATGATTTCGGCCCCGATCGGATCGAGCGCTTCCTTTTCATAATCGTAGCCGCCGCCGGCGACCGTGAAGCTCGCGCCCTTCGGCGTCACCACCCTGTATTTCGACATTTCCTGCTCCCGATTTTATTCTTCGGTGTTCGTTTGAGGCGGCGGGCGCCGCCCGTTTCTTTTACGCGACTTCATCTTTTACGCGACTTGACCGCTCCCCGCTACAATCGCCGGTTGCTGCTTCGATTGGAAGCGGTGTTTTCAGCCGGGTTTCCGCTGGTCCTCGTAACAAAGCGCTAAAGGGTCTCACGATATCGTGCGCCGAATCAATCGGCCAATCGCGTGCCACGCGCCTATTTCCGGAGATCCCCGTGAAGCTCACCAATCTCAAGATCACCCCCAAGCTCGGCATTCTGGTGGGTGTGACCCTGCTCGGCCTTTGCGCCGCCGGCGTGCTCGCAGGCTATCTGATGAAGCGTGAGATGCTGAATGCGCGGATCGAGCAGACCAGGGCGATCGTCGACATGGCGCGCAACATGGCGCTCGGCTTGCAGAAGCAGGTTGCCGCGGGTCAGATGACCAAGGAAGCGGCGATTGCCGAGTTCAGCAAGCGCGGCAATACGCTGACCTTCGACAACGGCAACGGCTACGTGTTCGCCTATACGATGGACGGCGTCGCCGTGCTGGCGCCGGTTCCCAGCCAGATCGGCCAGAACCGCATGGACATCGACACGGGTGGCAGAAAACTCGTGCGCGAACTGCGCGACGGCGTCGCGGCCAATGGCGAAATCATGCTGCGCTACGAATTCCGCAAGCCGGGACAAGAGGAGCTGATCCGCAAGTTTTCCTATGCGGTTCCGATCCCCGGCTGGAACATGTTCGTCGGCACCGGCGCCTATCTCGATGATCTCGACACCAAGATGAAACCGATCGCGGCAGTGCTCGGGCTTGCCATTCTCGGCATCGCGCTGATTGCAGGCAGCATCGCCTGGATGATCGGCCGCAGCATCTCCAAGCCACTCGGTCAGCTCGGCGCCCGCATGCAGGATTTGGCCGAAGGCCGGCTGGACGGCGCCATTCCGGGCATCGGCCGCGGCGACGAGATCGGCGCGATGGCCGCGACCGTCCAGATCTTCCAGGACAACGCGGTGCGTATCCGCGGGCTCGAGCAGAAGGAGGCCCAGGTGCAGGCGCGCGCCGAGGCCGAACGGCGGACGGCGATGGAAAGCATCGCCAGCGACTTCGAACGCAGCGTGACCGGCATCGTTCGCTCGGTGTCGACGGCGGCCGCCGGCATGCAGACCACCGCGCAGTCCATGACCACGACCGCCAGCGACGCCAGCGCGCGGGCTGCGACCGTCGGCGCAGCATCGCAGCGTTCGTCCGACAATGTCGGCACGGTCGCCTCCGCCGCCGAAGAGCTCTCCAGCTCGGTGACCGAGATTTCCCGTCAGGTGGCGCGCTCCAGCGAGATCGCCAGCAAGGCGGTCAGCGACGCCGAGCGCACCAACGCCACGGTCGGTGCGCTCTCGACCGGCGCCGAGAAGATCGGCGAAGTCGTCAAGCTGATCCACTCGATCGCCGCCCAGACCAATTTGCTCGCGCTCAACGCCACCATCGAGGCGGCGCGCGCCGGCGATTCCGGCCGCGGTTTCGCGGTGGTGGCGTCGGAAGTGAAGGCGCTCGCCAACCAGACCGCCAAGGCGACCGAGGAAATCTCCTCCCAGGTCGCGGCCATGCAGGCATCCACCAGCGAAGCCGTGGCCTCGATCGGCGGCATCACCGAAACCATCTCGCAGATGAGCGAGATCACGGTTTCGATCTCGACCGCCGTCGAGCAGCAGGGTGGCGCTACCCGCGAGATCGCCCGCAACATTCAGTCGGTGGCGGCCGGATCGAACGAGATCTCCACCCATATCGGCGGTGTCACCACGGCAGCGGCGGCGACCGGCAAGGCGGCCTCCGAGGTGCTGGCAAACGCCCGCGAACTCGACACCCAGTCCGGCATGCTGCGCAGCGCGGTGGATGAATTCCTTGGCAAGGTAAGGGCGGCGTAGACTCGGAATCGGTAGGAATCAGTAGGGTGGCAAAGCGCAGCGTGCCCACCATCTATCGACGAATCATGGCGTGAATGGTGGGCACGCTACGCTTTGCCCACCCTACGAAGCTCGCTGAATTCGCAGCAAGTTGACGCGTAGAAGTTCTACGGTGGGCGATTACGACCACCTGCGGGTACATGAGCCGCACGAGAGTGCGAAAGATGTCCGCTCTTCCCGGTTACTCACAGGGGCAATCAGGCAACACAAGTCTCTTCCACATCAAATCACAATCCAATAATTTGACTTCGTGAGGGATTTATTTTTCGTGCAGATTTTTTGCACTCCGGTTGACAATGCAACCAAAGAGGATTCGCGAACATCGGCGAACTTCAGGCAGAGCAGCGTCGGCGTGATGATCGGGCAGTGACGCTGTCGCAGATCGTGCATCCAGCCTTGCGTTGCAGGTTTGAACCGGACGCTAATTTTGACAAGCAGCGCCGGCTGATTGCCTGCGCACCGATCCTCTAACTCGTGTGTGTAGTGCGATGATCCGCACGGCTCCGTGCTTTTTCCAACCCCAACGGGACCGTGCGGCCTGTCTCTCGGCGCGGATGATCGTCGCAAAGCGCGTTGCGCAACGGAGTGGGAATGAGGCGATGAAGTACAAAGATCGTATTAGTGAACGCGAGTATCAGGGCCGTCTCGTGAGTTTGCTGAAGAACGCCCTCAACACGAATCTGCAGCCGCTAAGGTCACTCGAGACCGCAACCAAAAAGCGGAGAGCGCAGAAGAAGAAGGTAACCGATTCCGGGTTCACGGAGTCAACGAAGACGACTTCCGGCTAACGGTGCGCCCCACCGTTAGGTCCGTAGGGTGGGCAAAGGCGCATAGCGCCGTGCCCACCATCGGTTCAACGAGTCATGGCGTGAGTGGTGGGCACGCTGCGCTTTGCCCCCTACGAAGCGCGGTCTCGCTTACTGCTTCTCGATCCCCGCCGCTGTGATCAGCTTCTCCCACACCACGAGCTGCTCCTTCACGAAGGCGTCGAACTCTTCCGGCGTGCCGGAGAACGCTTCCATGCCGCGCTCGGCGAGCTGACCCTTGATGTCAGGCCGTTCGACGACCTTGCGGATTTCCGCGTTCAGCCTGGTGACGACGTCCTTGGGCAGGTTGGCCGGACCGAAATAGCCCTGCCACGAGGTGATGTCGAAACCCTTCACCGTGGCGTCCATGGTGGGCAGCTGCGGCAGCAGGGCCGAGGGTTTCTTGGTGGTGACGGCGAGCGCCTTCAGCGCCTTGGCGTTGACGTGGGGCAGTCCGGTCGGGACATCGATGAACATCATCGAGACGCGGCCAGCGATCAGGTCGGTCAGCGCGGGCGGCGAACTCTTGTAGGGAACGTGCAACAGGTCGATGCCGGCGAGGCGAGCAAAGGTCGCGCCCGACACGATCGCCGATGAACTGCCGCTGGCGTAGGAGTATTTGCCCGGCTCCTTCTTGGCGAGCGCGATCAGCTCGGCCACCGAGTTCGCGGGAATGTCCGGATGGATCACCAGCATGAAGGGCAGATCGCCGGTCCGCGCGATCGGCGTGAAATCCTTGACCGGATCGTAGGTCATGTTCTTCAGAAGATACGGATTGGCCGAATGCGACGTGTTGGTCGTCACGAACAGCGTGTAGCCGTCAGGCGCGGAGCGCGCGACATAGCTCGCCGCGATCGAACCGTTGGCGCCGGCCTTGTTCTCGATCACGATGCCGGCGCCGAGCGCGGTGCCGAGCTCCTTCGAGATGATGCGGGTGGTGGTGTCGGTGCCGCTGCCGGCGGCGAATGGCAGCACCAGCGTGATGTTGCGGTTCGGGTAGGGCGCCTGCGCGGAAGCCGTGGCGATCATCGCCAGCATCAGGGGAGCCACTGCGGCGACGTGCCGGTACCGTTTCCATAACGCGAACATGTAGTTGTTTCCTCGGTTGTTTTTATGATGGATTGGCCGGCAAGCTAGCCTGCCGGGATGGAAAGTGGAAGCCGGTAAGACGTCACGCCGCAGGTCCGCTCACGCCTTACTTCCCGATGCCCGCCTGGAGGCGATCACCACGCCGGCCAGCACCAGCGCATAGCCCACCAGATGGAATAACCGCAATTGTTCGCCGAGCAGCAGGATCGCCATCGCCGAGCCGAACACCGGCACCAGATGAAAGAACGGCGCCGCACGATTGGGCCCGATCAGCGCCAGCCCGCGGTTGAAGAACAGATAGGCCAGGGTGGAGGGAAAGATCACGGCATAGCCCAGCGTCGCCATCGAGATCATGTCGAACTTCAGCGTCGCGCCGGTCGAAAACTCCCAGATCGCGAACGGCACCAGCATCAGCGCGCCGCAGCAGGTGGTGAAGGAGATCAGCGACAGCGCGTGCGTCACCGGCCGGCGCGGGATCAGCGCCGAATACAATCCGAACGATACGAGCGAGCTTGCAAACATCAGGTCGCCGCGGTTGAAGCTGATGCCTGCGAGCGCGCCAAAATCGCCGCGCAGGATGATGGTCAAGACGCCCGCGAGCGAGATGGTGATGCCGGCGAGCTGCGCACCCGTCAGGCGGATGCCGAACAGCGCCAGCGACCACAGCGCGACAAACAGCGGTCCCGCCGACTGGATCAAAAGCGCGTTCAACGCCTCGGTATATTGCAGGGCCCAATAGGAGATTGCGTTGTTGTAGGCGAACCCGACCAGCGACAGGAACAGCATCATCGGCAGATGCGCGCGCAGCACCGGCCAGTCCTGCTTCAGGTGCGGCCAGGCAAAGGGCAGCAGGATCAGAAAGGTGCCGATCCAGCGGACGCAGGACAGCGTCAAGGGCGGTACATGGCCGGCGACATGGCGCGCCAGCACGATGTTGCCGGCCCAGAACAGCGAGGTCAGGCTGAGCAGCAGATAAGGCTGGTTGTTCAGCCACCGGACCGGATCGAGGGCAGGCGGCGCTGGTGCGGGCTGGGTCATGGTCGCGAGGCCAGTAGGGCTGGATTTTCCGCTGCGCGACAAGTCCCATGCATGCAATGCTACAATGTCCTGTGCATTGTCTTTGCGTTGTTGCTGACCTGCGAGGTGCCGATCACGGGCTCCATCCGGGCTACCAGCTAAAACTTCCGCACCAGGTCCGGCGTGATCTCGCTGATCGACCGAATCCCGAGCAGTGCGAGATCGCGGTCGATCTCGGCCTTGAGCAGCGTGATCGCGCGCTGTACGCCGGCCTCGCCGCCGGCGATCGCGGCATAAAGGAAGGGACGGCCGATCCAGACGAAATGCGCGCCGAGCGCGAGCGCCTTGATGACGTCGGTGCCGCGGCGGATGCCGCCATCGACCATGACCGTCATGCCCTTCGCTTCGGCCGCGATCTCCGGCAGCGTGCGCAGGCCCGACATCGTGTAGTCGAGCTGGCGGCCGCCATGGTTGGACAGCATCACGCCGTCGACGCCGCTCTCGCGCGCCATGCGCGCATCCGCCGGCGAGACCAGTCCCTTGACGACGAGCTTGCCCTTCCAGCGTTTGCGGATCAGTTCGACATGCTTCCAGGCGAGCTGGTCGCGATGGCCGATATTGCGCATCAGGTTTTTCGCGAGCACGGGCGGGCCGCGTTTGGCATCCATGTTCTCGAAATGCGGCATGCCGTGGTTCATCACGGTGCGCGCCCAGGTGCCGAGCAGCCAGTGCGGATGGGTGATCGTGTCCCAGAACACGCGCGGGGTGATCGCAAGCGGCACCTGAAATCCGTTGCGGATGTTGTTCTCGCGGTTCGGCGGCACCGGCACGTCGGCGGTGACGACGAAGGTGTCATAGCCGGCCGCCGCCACGCGATCGACCAGCGGTTCGATCCGCTCCGGCAGGCCCGCGAGATAGGCCTGATACCACGCCGCCTGATTGGCGGCGCGCACATCCTCCAGCGTGATCAGCGACGAGGCGCTGAGAATCATCGGCACGTTCTCGGATCTGGCCGCCTGCGTCAGCACGATGTCGCCGCGATACGCGCACAGCGCGGACGACCCCATCGGCGGAATCCCGAACGGCGAGGCGTAGGTCTTGCCGAACAGCGTCGTCGCCTGGTCGCGCCCGGAGACATCGTTGAGCACGCGCGGCACAAAGCCGTATTCGTCGAAGGCTTTGCGGTTGTCGCGCAGCGCGGCATCGGTCTCGGCGCCGCCGGAGATGTAGCCGTAGAGGAATTTTGGAATCCTGCGCCGCGCGGTCGGCTCGAAATCGTCGAGCGACAGATATTTTTGCAAAGCCCGAGGCGCCGCGCTCGGGGTGCGGGTCACGGTCGGGGGCGGCGCGGTCAGGCTTGCGGATTTGTCGAGCACGTCGGGCGTTCCATTTTTTTGGTTGTTGTGCGAAAGGCAGGTTAGCGCCGGGGAGGCGGCCCACCAAATTTCTGGCCCGCCTTGTTGACGGACGCGCTGACGTCGCCGAGCATTTTTCGCGTCTCGGCGATCAACTGCCCGGATTTCTTGTCGAAACTTTCGATCAGCTCGCGCATCGAGATCACGGTCGGCAGCAATTCGCCGCCATATTTGTCGCTGGCGAGGCTGCCGAGGAAGTCCTTGGTCTTGGTCAGCGCGCCGTCGACGGCGTCGACGCCGGATTCAGCGGTCGAGATGATGCTGGTGATCCTCTCGCCGTTGTTGGACAGCGAGGCCGTGAACGTCTCGAAATTCCGCAGCGTATCCTTGATCGCCACCTCGTTGTCGGCAATGACCCTGTCGACGTTGCGCAGCGCCACGCGGATTTTTTCCTGGGTGTTGAGCGTTCCTTCCGGATCGGCAGTCAGCTCGGGAATGCCGTCGGCGCCCTTTGGCGGCGGCGGCGCCTCGTCCGATCCGCCAGTGAACGAGATCGCCGCAATGCCCGTCAGCCCCTGAAATTCGAGGCCGACCTGGGTATCGCTCTTCACCGGCGTGTTGCCGTCGATCATGGCGAGGGCTACGACGCGGCGCGGATGGTCAAGCTTGAGCGACACAACTTCGCCGACCCGGATGCCGGCGAAATTCACGCTGCCGCCCTTGCGCAGGCCGGACGCCGAGCCCTCGAAGACCACGCGGAACGGCACCTTCTGCTTGGCGCTGACGAACTTCTGGTAGCCAAGAAACCCGCCCAGCGATCCCCCGATCAGGGCCAGGACGAGCGTGCCGATCATCAGATTGCTGGCGCGAACCTTCATCGAAACCTTCCGAAGCAGGGCCAAGAAATAGCGGATTTAGCCGGGTAAGTCACCGCGGCCTTCTCAACCTCGCCCGCAAGTAGCGTTCAGGCGGAGGTTTTCCGCGACGCCACAAACACCCCGGTCAGCACCAGTGCGAAGCCGATGAAGTGGAACGCTTGCGGGTGCTCGCCGAGGAAGATGATCGACATGATGGTTCCGAACACCGGGACCACATGGAAGAACGGCGCGGCGCGGTTGGCGCCGATCAGTTGCACGCCGCGATTGAAGCAGAGATAGGCGATCGTCGAGGGGAACAGCGCGACATAGGCGAGCGTCAGCAGGTTCGCGGTGTCGATCTGCATCAAGGGCCGCGCGAACAATTCCCAGATGAACAGCGGGATCAGGCAGGCCGCGCCGGCGCCGAAGGTGAAGGCGACGAATGAGAGGGCATGGATCGGGGGCCGCTTCAGCGAGAGCACCGAATAGAGCCCGAAGATCGCCAGCGCCACGAGGAAGATCAGGTCGCCGCGGTTGAACTCGATGTTGGAAAGCTTGGTGAGGTCGCCATGCATCAGGATGATGATCACGCCGGCCATCGACAATAGAACGCCGGCGGCCTGCGCCAGCGTCAGCCGCACGCCAAGCAGCGCCAGCGACCACACCGCGACCACCAGTGGGCCTGCCGACTGCAGCAGCAGCGTGTTCAGCGCCTGGGTGTGCTCGAGCGCCCAGTATTGCAGGGTGTTGAACGCGCCGATGCCGGTGATGGACAGCACGATCATGATGCCGAGCCGGCCGCGGATCGCGCCCCAATCGCGGGCCAGATGCTTCCAGGCAAACGGCAGAATGATCAGGAACGCAAGCGACCAGCGCAGGAACGAAAGCGTCACCGGCGCGATGTGGCCGGCGGCCATCCGCCCGACGATGGCGTTGCCGGCCCAGCACAGCGCCGTGATGCTGAGCAGCAGATAGGGCTGGTTGGCGAGCCAGTTCCCGGACGATACGGGTGAGGTCTGTTCGGTAGCCGTCATTATAAGGCCCGGTCCATGGCGCCGCGGCCCGCCCGGCCGACGTCACCGGGCCGGAATGTCGCCCGGCCCCTGTCACAGACACGGATTTGCGATGCTCATCAATGGTGCAGGATGCATCGCGACCATGCAGCCCGACTCGACTGCGCTTTGCCTGTTCCTTGCCTGTTGTTTGGGGTTGCCAGCGGGCGGGAGAATATGCAATCAAAGGACGATTGATTCATGCGACCCAACCTAGGTTTGTTTTCCGGGCGCGTGCGGTGAGTTATTTCGGGTTAATTTCAGTACAGGGCGTTCGTTCGATCGCTGGGACCACGGTTTTGCAGACGGCGGCTGTGCAGCAGCTTCGTCTCTCCGTGAGGCGAATTCTAGAGATGATGGGTCATTCCTTTGAGCAAGCCAATGTCGGCCGAAGAAGCCGAAGCCGAAACACGTCAGCAGTTTGCCGTTCGCGCCAATTCCATTCTGGCGTTCATCGAATGCGATGAGGAGCAGCGCCCGAAATTGCGCGAGGCCATCATCGAGGCGATGCTATGGGCGCAGACGCAGTCCAAACTCACCAGCTAGCGGCTTGCCGACGCGAAGGCCGCTCAGACCACGAGTGCGCGCGCGATCGCGCCCACAGCCTTCACGGCGTCGTTGGGATCGAGTTCGACCTGCAGGCCGCGCTGGCCGCCGTTGAGAAACACGCTGGCATGGCCGAGCGCGGCTTCCTCGATCGCGACCGGCACGCGCTTCTTCTGGCCGAACGGCGAGATGCCGCCGACGTGGTAGCCGGTCAGCCGTTCGGCATCCGCCGGCCGCATCATCTTCGCCGCCTTGGCCCCGAAGGCGCCTGCGAGTTTTTTCATGCTGACTTCGCAGTCCGTCGGCACCACGGCGCAGACCGGCTTGCCGTCGACCTCGGCCATCAGCGTCTTGAGCACGCGCGCAGGCTCAACGCCGAGCGCTTCGGCCGCCTGCAGCCCGATGCTCGCAGCATCCGGATCGTAGTCGTAGGTATGCACGGTGAATTTCAAGCCAAGCTTTTCCAGCGACTGGGTTGCACGGGTGGTTTTCGACATGGCCCCTCCGTCATTGCCGGATGTTAATGCGTCTTGCGCCCGGTGGTCAGGAATTTTACGGGGATATCAATGGGTTGGAGCTGTTCTAAGGCCCCCCTAAAACCGCCTTCTTGCTTGCCTAGAGCACCCGCTTCCTTTATCCGGTGGGGCTGCCTCGCATGCGAACGGCCCCGGCCGTGATTTTGGCTGGGCAGGCTAGCGCATGACCCGGAAAAGTGGCCACCGGTTTTCCGATCAGGTCATGCGCAAACGAAAGCGCATGATTCGGAAAAGTGGAGACCGATTTTCCGGAAGGGTCATGCTGGGACCATCAGATTTGCAGGGAACACTTTAGAAATGGCCAATGTTGTCGTCGTCGGCGCCCAATGGGGCGACGAGGGGAAGGGCAAGATCGTCGACTGGTTGTCGGAGCAGGCCGATATCGTCGTGCGCTTCCAGGGCGGCCACAATGCCGGCCATACGCTCGTCATCAATGGCGAGACCTACAAGCTGGCACTGCTGCCGTCGGGCGTGCTGCGGCCCTCGAAGCTGGCCGTGATCGGCAACGGCGTGGTGTTCGATCCGCAGGCCTTCCTCGATGAGGTTGCAAGACTGAAGGGTCAGGGCGTCGCCATCAGTCCGGAAAACCTGCGCGTCGCCGAGAACGTCACGCTGATTCTGCCGCTGCACCGCGAGCTCGATGCGCTGCGCGAATCATCCAACACGGCTACCGCCATCGGCACCACCCGCCGCGGCATCGGGCCTGCCTATGAAGACAAGGTCGGCCGCCGCGCCATCCGCCTGATGGACCTCGCCGACCTCGACACGCTGCCGCACAAGATCGACCGTCTGCTGGCGCATCACAACGCGCTGCGCCGCGGGCTCAATCTGGAGGAGATCGACGGCGACGGGATCCTGAAGGGGCTCACCGCGCTGGCGCCAAAACTGTTGCCCTACGCCGAGACGGTGTGGCGGCTGCTCGACATCAAACGCCGCGAGGGCAAGCGCATCCTGTTCGAGGGCGCGCAGGGCGCGCTTCTGGATGTCGATCACGGCACCTATCCCTATGTCACCTCGTCCAACACGGTGGCGGCGCAGGCGGCGACCGGCACCGGCATGGGCCCGGGCGCGGTCGGCTATGTGCTCGGCATCTGCAAGGCCTATACGACCCGGGTCGGCCAAGGCCCGTTCCCAACCGAACTCAACAACGAGATCGGCGAGGAGATCGGCCGCCGCGGCAAGGAGTTCGGCGTCAACACCGGCCGTAAGCGCCGCTGCGGCTGGTTCGATGCAGCATTGGTGCGCCAGACTGTCCGCACCTGCGGCATCACCGGGCTCGCCCTTACAAAACTCGACATTCTCGACGGCTTCGACACCATCGAGGTGTGCACTGGCTATATGCTGGACGGCAAGGAAATCGACCATCTGCCGGCGGGCGAGGGCGCCCAGGCCCGGGTGGTGCCCATTTATGAGACGATCGAAGGCTGGAAGGAGCCGACCGCCAACGCCCGTTCCTGGGCAGATCTGCCGGCCCAGGCCATTAAATATGTGCGCCGGGTCGAGGAACTCGTGGGTTGTCCGATTGCATTACTTTCCACCAGCCCCGAACGCGAGGATACTATTCTGGTACAGAACCCGTTCGAGGCTTAACGGGATGTTACCGCCAAGACTCCAAAATAGAGCTGCAGTATTGAAGAGAAATGGCTGATTATTACCCGCTGATCGCGCGCGCTATCGCCGGCCTGGACCCCAATGCTCCAGGTGAGAGCCGCCGTGCGCTCTATGAGCGGGCCCGCACCGCGCTGATCGCGCAGTTGCGCAGCGTTCAGCCGCCGCTTTCCGAATCCGAAATCACCCGCGAGCGGCTCTCGCTGGAAGAAGCCGTGCGCAAGGTCGAATCGGAAGCCGCCCAGCGCGCCCGCGAGGCCTCGCGGCCGGGCGGTGGCGGCGGTGCCGCGCGCGGCGGCGACGCTTTCCGCCGCGCCAATGCCCGACCGCCGGAATCCGCAGGCCCTCCGGGCGCGCCGCCCGGTGCGCAGCGCCAGCGTCCGCCTGCTCAAGGCCCCTCGCGCGAGGCCCGTCCGCCGCTTGGCCAGGATGAACAACGGCCGCCGCGCAATCTGCGCGCCGATGCGCCGCCGCCCGGTGCGCCGCGCCCGCAGCCGCCGCAGATTCCGATGCAGGATGCCGGGCTCCCGCCGCCGCCCCCGCGCGGAGGTGGCCCCC
>NZ_JADPJL010000060.1 GCF_023073415.1 Bradyrhizobium sp. 190
CGCCAGCGCATGGTGCTGCGCGTCGAGCAGGGCAAGGGACAGAAAGACCGCTACGTCATGCTGTCGGCCAGGTTGCTGGAGGTGCTGACGAACTATTGGTGCGCCGTGCGACCCACCGGAGCATGGATGTTTCCCGGCGCCGTTGCTGGAGAACCAATATCGACAAGCGCCGTAGATGCCACCTGCCGCAAGGCACATCGGGTGTCGAAACTCTCCAAGCCGGTGACGCCGCATTCCCTGCGGCACGCATTTGCGGTGCACCTGCTCGAAGCCGGAACAGCTCCTGCTCGGCCATCGCAGCCTGTCAACGACCGCTCAGTATCTGCGGATCGCTACCAACAAAGTCTGCGCGGCGACGAGCCCGCTTGAACTGCTGCCGCGTCCGATCCCCAACGCCTCCTCGCCGCCAGCGCCCGAACATTTCTGACGGCCAGCCTCATGGGCCGTTCAGGTCCGGAGGTCGCGGATATATTCCGTCGCTACGGTGCTGCCTGGCGAGAGCAGCACTGGGCCTCGCTATCGACCGAACAACGCGCAGCTATGACTGCCATCGAGCGCTGCCGAACGTCGGCGCTCGGACGCCATATCGAACAGTGCGACCGCTGTGGCGAACGACGGATCGCGTACAACAGCTGCCGTTCCCGCAGCTGCCCTAAGTGCCAGTGGCTCGCCCGAGCGGAATGGATCGAGGCTCGGCGGGAAGAGCTACTCGATACGCAGTATTTCCATGTCGTCTTCACCGTTCCCGACGAGATCGCCGTGATTGCCTTCCAGAATGCCGGCACGGTCTACAAGATCCTGTTCCACGCAGCCGCCGAGACGTTGCGCACCATCGCTGCCGATCGGCGACATCTCGGCGCGGAGATCGGGTTTTTCGCGGTGCTTCACACCTGGGGTCAGAATCTCAGCCATCATCCCCATCTGCACTGCGTCGTGCCCGGCGGCGGGCTGTCGCCTGACGGGAGCCGCTGGATCGCGTGCCGTCCCGGCTTCTTCCTGCCAGTCGCCGTGCTCTCCGACTATTCCGGCGGCTGTTTCTCGAAGGCTTGCAAAAGGCATTCGATGGCGCGAGTTGCGATTCTTTTCGTCATTGGAACGGCTGCACGATCCCGTCGCATTCCGGCGCTATCTGGATCCCGCCCGCCAGGTCAACTGGGTGGTCTATGCCAAGCCACCATTCGCGGGCGCTGAACGGTGTTCTGGAATATGTCGGACGCTACACACACCGGGTGGCAATCGCCAACAACCGGATCGTCGATATCGAGGATGGCAAGGTACGCTTTCAGTGGAAGGACTATCGCAACGAGAACCGGCAAAAGCTAATGACGCTCGAGGCCGGGGAGTTCATCCGGCGTTTCCTGGTCCATGTCTTGCCCGAAGGATTTCAGCGCATCCGCTATTACGGTTTCATGGGCAACCGCTACCGCAAGCAAAAGCTCGCCCGCTGCCGCGAACTGCTCGGAATGCGGCAGTCCGATACGCCCGTAAAACCGAAGGAAGGACCCGATTATCGCGACAAGGTCGAGGAGCTGACCGGAGTTTCCCTGCGGGAATGTCCCTTTTGCCGTCAAGGGCAGATGGTGTGCATCGAGGTGCTCGCGCCCGTTGCGTTACAAGGCCCACCTTTTCTGGACACTTCATGACGGTCGGGATTTGCCAATCATTGATCATCGTTCTTTCTATCTGCCAAGGTAGACAGCAGGAATCCTATTGTCGCGCTTCCGACATCAAGCCCTCCAAGCGCAGGCGTCGCCGGTCTTTCCGACCGGGAGAACATATCTCGATTAGAATGTTTCGCCATCAAGACCGCACCCAGCATGTTCCCGAAGCTCAGCGACGGCCCTGTGCGCTGGGATGCAGCATCCAATTTCCATAGCGGCACCGGCGCGCTAGGCGGCTTCGTCCAACACGTTTTTAGATTACCGGCGCAATCACAGCGGCGCACTTTGAAGCTTCGGTACCGCGCCGCCAATCTAAAAACGCTCTTATGCCGCGCGCGGCATAAGGCGGTGACGATCAGGCTGTACATCGTCGCGGCACGGTCGGAGCGGCAGAACAGCCACGACTTCCGACCCAGGGCGATGCCGCATAGGGCTCGTTCGGCGTTGTTCGACAGGCAGATGCGGCCGTCGTCGAGGAAGCGGGTGAACGCACTCCAGCGCTTGAGCATATAGTCCATCGCCTTGGCGACATCGTTGCGCCGCGAGAGCCTGGCGCGTTGATCACGCATTCAGGTTTCCAAACCGGCGAACCAGGGGCGCGCTGAGCTCCTGGCGGCCGGTCCGGCGCTGTTCGGGCGTATCGCCGTTAATGCCTCGCTCGATCTCGAACAAGGCGTCGATCCGGCGGACTGCTTCCAGAGCCAGAGGCGACATCACCGCGGGCTTTTTGCCCTGCATTTTGCGGCGCGCATTCTCCGCCAGATCAGCCATCACGAAGAACAGCCGTCTGGCATGGACCCAGCATGCGGCTTCCAGGATCGGACCCGCGTTGCGGCCCGGGTTGCAGAGCTTGCCATAGCCGCCATAGCCGCCATAGGCGTGGGCCTGGAAGATGCTGCTGTAGCCGGCCAGACGGGCCTGGGGATGCTCGCCGGCACGATCGCGTGAGTAATAAAGCACTGTCCCCGGTTCGGCCTGCCCGCCAAAACGCTTATCGTCGCGCACATAGACCCAGATTCGGCCGGTTGAGCTCTTGCCTTTGGTCAGGACCGGCACGCGCAAGGATCACCCCGTATCGAGATGGCGCTCAAACTTGCTCGCTTCCCGTTCGTTCGCGATCTGTCGGGGCTTCGACTTCTCGGCCCAGCCCTCGCTGGATCCCAAGCAGATACGCGAGCTTGCGAGCGCCCGCTGGATCGCTAATGGCGAGAACGTGTTACTGCTTGGGACGCCCGAGTCAGATTCATACTGCCCATCTCGCTACCCCCTTAGAGTTGAAGCTCTTTTTGACCCGGATCGCCAGACGATGGCCGCCGGAACCGGCGCGCATGCGCCGCGCGCTTGACTTCGGGATGTTCCAGATCAACCGCTTTGATCATCCACGGTGCGCCTTTGCACAGCTGCTGCGCAGGCAAGCTCTGTTCTTCGATCAGACGGCGAACCGTCGAAGGACTGACTTTCAACGCAGTTGCAGCTTCGTCCAAAGTGACATCTCCACGCTCGGCGCGCTCGCCCTCTCGGTAGGCCGCGATGGCGTGTTGGTTGCGCAGGCTGCGAACGCGGACACGGGTCCAACTGTTGCCCCGCCCCGTCGACTTACTGGCGCGGTTGAGAACCGCGGCGATGGTGCTGTCGGGCATCTGACGCGCGAGGACACGAACGAGATCGACCACATCTGCCGCGGTGCTCCAGCGGTGCTCGCCGGTGCGGTTCTTCCTCACCTGCAATGCCGTGTGATCGCCGCCATGCCAGTGGACAATCAAGTCCAGCACCTCGTCGCGGATGCACACAACAATCTCATGGATCAAGCTTCGGATGATCCTCTTGCGCGTCGCAGCTGTTGCACCCGGACTTTCCCAAGCTGAGATCGGCACCAAGCGCAAGTAATCGATCGCGATCGATGTCGCTCAACGTCATCTCCGGTGTAGCCAGCAACGTCTCGCGCTCGCCCTCAAGCTCGCGGACACGCCCGCGCGCTTCCATGGCTGCCAGCGCCGCCTGTACACCCAGCGGCTGCAGCCGCGCGATGACCTCCGCTGATGGCGCGATCCGCGCGCGTATCGCCGACGAGCGCAGTACTGTCGGGCGCTATCCATTGCCGCGGTAGCCAGATCAACCATGGTGGAGATCCGTGCATCTCATTCGGCGGTCTGCGGCTCCCGCCGCCGCTTCCTTCCATATCAAAGCTGAACCGCGGCTTCCGGTGGATCGTCTACTGGAGGCGCGTCTTCTTGTCGACGCGCTCTTAGCCTCCTCTTCCAGGGAATCGTCCCATTCGCGAGGAGGCGGTCATGGCGGACGCATCACGTCGTCAGGGGGATCTGTTCGAGAGCCCTCCGACATACAGCAGCATTCCAATCGAAGTCCATCAGCAAATGCTGGAGCTCTTAAAGGAGCTTCTGACCGCCCAAGTCGCTTGCAGGCGACAACGACGACTGACACTCCGCATCGCGGATGGAACGGGTAAAGGATCTCCACCTCAGATCCCAGACACCCGGCATTATGACGCTGGTCCGCCGGGCGTCGGCAAGACGTATTTGTCGATCGCACTCGGGCGAGAGGCGATCCTGGCCGGATATAGGATGCGTCCACCACAGCGACGACGCTGGTCGCTAAGCTCGTCAAGGCGTACGGCGAGCGACACTTGGACGAGAAACTGCTCGCGCTGGCGAAGCCAAAGCTGCTGATCATCGACGAACTCGGCTACCTGCCGACGCTGCGCACCTGTTCTTCCAGCTGGTCAGCCGGCGGTTGGCGCCATGCTGATCACGTCGAAGCGCAGCGTTGCCGAAGGGGCACCGTGGTCGCTACCGCGATCCTCGACTGACTCCTGCACCACAGCCACGTGCTGAGTATCCGCGTCGTCAGCTACCGCTCCGCGCCAAGCAGATGAGCAGCCTCATCAAGCCGCCGCCGATGACGGCCCTCCGGTCGGCTCCGCCTCCTCCGTCCCGTCACCGGCGGAGCCAACCTTCAACCGACATTATGAACGCGAACGTGGGGGCAGTTCACCCGCCCTCTGCTCTGGCATACCGATGTTCCAGGTCGCTATCTTACGGATGACTTCGATCCAGGCGCCCTCGCGCTCGCGATCGAACTCGAACCCGCCGCGATCGGTTCAGGTTGAGCACGTCTCCGTTTCGCCGATCTCAGGAGAATGCGTCGCCTTTGGCATTTTTTCTCAAATCGTATCTGGACAGTTTGAGGCCCACGCGCGATAGCCCAAGCTCGCTCGCAATCCGGCTGATATTGCCCTCATACTTCTCCAGATAGTTGATGATAACGGACTTCTCGAGATCTTCCACCTTGTCTTTCAGCGTGGCCGAGCCGTTAAGCTTGCCATGAGCAGGCATCGCGATCGGCCGCCTTCCGTTGCGGCGGCCGAGCAGCGGCGGCACACGCAGCTCGTACTCGTCGGCCAGCACCGCCATGCGCTGGATCTCGTTCTGAAGCTCGCGCACGTTGCCCGGCCAGTGATATCTGGCGAACTCCTCCAGCGCGGACGCGGCAAAGCGCAGGCTCGGCCGGTTGAAGGACGTCTTCACCCCGACAGCACGCCCTCGGCGATCAACGGGACGTCCATGGGCCGCTCGCGCAGTGCCGGCATGTGAACCGGAAACGCCGCCAGGCGGCAGGAGAGGTCGCGTCGGAACCGGCCGGCCTCGACCTCGGCTTCGAGATCGCGATTGGTCGCGGGCACCACGCGCACGTCGACCTTGCGCACCCGCTGCGCGCCGAGCGGACGGATCTCGCTCTCCTGCAGCACGCGCAACAGCTTGACCTGGAACGCCGGCGAGGTCTCGCCGATCTCATCGAGGAAGGTGGTGCCGCCGTCCGCCACCTCGAACAGGCCGATGCGGTCCTGATAGGCGGCGCCCTTGTTGCATCCGAACTTTCGCTTTCGAGCAGTTCATCCGGCAGCGCGCCGCAATTCTCGACCACGAACGCCTTGTTGGCGCGGGCCGAGCCATAATGAATGGCGCGGGCGAGCAGCTCCTTGCCGGTGCCGCCCCCCCGGTGATCAGCATGGAGATATCGTAGTCGGCGGCGCGTCTGCCGAGCTCGATCACGTCATGCATCGGACTATGGGGCGAATGCACGACACGGTTGAAGTCGTAAAGCTGCTTTGCGGCGCCGCGCTTGACCGACACGACCTTCTTGACGTGCCCGGGCGTCGCCTTGACGTCGACCCCCGCCGTTTCCGTTTCCTTCTGAAGCCGCTAGAGCTGAACTGCTTCCTTGACGATGTCGACCAACCGGTCCGGCTGCCATGGCTTCGTGATGTATTGATAGATGCCGGCCTCGTTGAGGCCAGCGATGATGTCTTCGCAGTCAGAATAGCCGGAGATGATCATCCGCACCGGATCCGGCCATATCTCGCGGACCCGCTTCAGGAAGCTGACGCCCGATTCGTGCGGCATCCGCTGGTCGCAGAGAATGGCGTGGACGATATCGCCTTCCAGGAGCTTCTCCGCATCGGCCGCATTGCCGGCGCACAATACCCCGAATCCTGGTCGAGGACGCGCCGCAGAGCCTCCTGCGAGCGAATCTCGTCGTCGACGACGAGAATGGTTCCTTGGACGTTTCCTGGCACGTTTCCTGGCATGCTCATGATCGCACCGCCATGCAGGTAGGTCGTGCGCACTCACGCCGCGACCGGTGATTAGCGATGGTCAGCGGCGTACGCGACTTCGGGACCTTGTGAATGAAATTGTAACGCGCCACGTGGTAGCTTGGATCGAAGCCGTAGAAGTTGAGCCGCATGCGGCGCAGCTCCTCGTTGCGGTACGCGTCGAGCGGTTTCTCGGCTTCGTCGGCGGCGCGGCGCCTTTGCTTGTCGACAAGGCGCGCGGCATAGTCGGGATCCGATGCAAGCGCGGCGGCGAGCTTCACGAGATCGTCCGTTGCCGCGCCCCTGGCCGTCAGCACGCGATCGACGATGCCGAGGCGTCCGGCCTCAGCCACGCCCATCGGCAGCCGGCATTGAGTGATCATGGCCGCATTCGCGGCACCCGCGCGCCGCGGCAGAAGATAGGTCCAGTATTCCGAACCGTAGAGATTGCCCATGTCCTTGTAATGCGGATTGAGCACGATCCGATCGCTGGCCCAGACCTCATCGGCGGCGAGGCTGAGGAACACGCCGCCTGCGCCGGCATTGCCGCGAACGACGGAAACCACCAGCCGATCGGTGGTCTCGATGATGGCCCGCGCGAGATCGTCGATCGCGTTGATGTTGCGCCAGGACTCATCCGCCGCGCTATCGGCGGCCTCGATCTCGGCAAGATGAATGCCGTTCGACCAATAATCACGGCCGCCGGTCAGCAGCAGCACCTTGGTTGCGCGCGCAAGCGCGGTTCGATAGGCGCTGAGCAGTGCCTTGCAGTCGTCGGAGCTCATGGCGCCGTTGTAGAAGTTGAATTGCAGCTCGCCAACCTCGCAATGCTCGCGATATTCGATCGGACCGTAGCCGCATCCTGGCCTGTGCGGCAGATGCGCGGCTTCCGACGCGAAGATCTTCGTCGCCGGAAGCTTCAAGCTCTTCGGCGCGACACTCCGGACGTGGCCGATCCAGACCGCGCCGTCGACGGTCGCCCAGGCCAGCGCACCGTCGCACTGCGCCACCACGGTGCCGGGTACGCCGGAGATGCCATGGGCCTCATGCGCATCGAACAGCCGGACGTCCTGCCAGAACAGACTGTCGGTCAGGCCGGGCATGCCGTCGGCGTTGTCGATCTTGCGAAGCACCTCGACGGTTGTGTCGTGCTGCCAGTCGATCGCGCGATCCGCTTGCCGGCAGGGCCCCCGCACGCGAATGCGCGGATCGTCGCTCGCCATTGGCGCGGGCGCCTCGTGCCCGGCCTCGATCGCGGCAATGGCCTCGAGCACCGCCTCCACCGCGTAGGAGGTGACCTCGTTGCGGTAGATGCTGGACTTCGCGGCACGCCGCATCGGGAACGTGCGATGGACCCAGATCGGACCGGCGTCGAACTCGCCATCCGCTGACACCCCACTCCGCGACGCCCTCGAGAATGGCCCAGTCGAGAGCCGCAGGACCGCGGTCACCGGGCGGGCCGGGGTGCACGACGAGGCAACGCACGCCACGCCAGACATCGTCCGGGATCGCCCGTTTCAAGAACGCCGCGATAACGAGGTCGGGCCGATACAGCGCAACACTTTCGCGGGTGGATATCGAGCTCGACCGAGACCTCATGGCTACGCTCGCAGAGTTCGACATGCAGCCGCTGCGTCAGGTTGTTGAAGGAATGCGACAAAAGCAGAATGCGCATCCTGAGCCTCAACAGATCCGGGGTAATTGTTCGCCCGACAGCCAGTCGACGATCCTTCCGCCGCCAAAGCTCGTCGCCATCTGCACGAAATGGTGGTCGTCTGCCACGGCCTCGCCGATCTCGGCGGCATCACGGCCGAGCGGATGCACCCGCATCGCCGCAAGCACGGCTGCTGCAACCTCGGGCGCCACGATCGCTGCCAGCTTGCCTTCGTTGGCGACGTAGAGCGGATCGAGCCCGAGCAGTTCGCAGGCCGCAGCAACACCGGGCTTCACCGGGATCGCCGCCTCCTGAAGTCGGAAGCCGAGGCCGGACTGTTGGGCGATCTCGTTCAGCGTTGCGGCGAGCCCACCGCGGGTGGGATCGCGCATCAAACGGATGCCCTTGCCGCCGGCCGCCAGCATGCTCGCCACGAAATCATGCAACGACGCGGAATCCGAGACGATCTCGGTCTCAAAAGCGAGGTTCTGGCGTTTGGACATGATGGCGACGCCATGGTCCCCGAGCGTTCCAGAGATCAGGACACGATCGCCGACGCGGGCATTCCCGGCAGAGAGGTCGAGCCCGGCAGGCACGACACCGACCCCGGCTGTCGAGATGAACAGGCCGTCGGCCTTGCCGCGCTCGACGACCTTCGTGTCACCGGTGATGATGTAGACGCCCGCGGCTCGCGCGGCCTCGCCCATGGAATCCGCAATCATCTTCAGGTCGGAGAAACGAAAACCTTCCTCGATGATGAAGCTCGCCGAGAGATAGAGGGGCCGCGCGCCAGCCATGGCGATGTCGTTGACCGTGCCATGCACGGCGAGCGAGCCGATATTGCCGCCCGGAAAGAACAGCGGCGAGACCACATAGCCGTCGGTCGTCATCACCATGCGCCCGGCGCCGACATCGAACGCAGACTGGTCGTTGCCGCACGCCAGCCATTCATTGCCGAAGGCCTCGTGGAACAGGCCCGAGATCAGTTGCGACATCGCGCGGCCACCGGATCCGTGGGACAGGTCGACGCAGCCGTTCCTTATGTCGAGCTTGCGCTGATAAGCTTTCATGACGCCCGCCGTTGCTGATGATCGCGGAAGCGGCCGTAAGTCCAGTGTGCCGCACATGCACCCTCGGACGAGACCATGCAGGACCCCATCGGCGTCTCCGGCGTGCACACCGTGCCGAACAGCTTGCAGTCAACCGGCTTCTTCACGCCGCGCAGGATGGCGCCGCATTCACAGGCCGGATTGTCGGCAACGCGAAGCTCGTTCATGTCGAAGCGGACCTCGGCGTCGTATTTGGCGTAGGCCCGCTTCAGCTTGAGCCCGCTATAAGGCACTAGGCCGAGACCGCGCCACTCGAACTGGTCGCGCAGCTCGAAGATGTCGGAGACCTCCTCCTTGGCGCGCAGATTGCCGTCACGGGTCGCTGCGCGGCTATACTGGTTCTCCACCTCATGTCGGTGCTCGTTGACCTGCCGCACCAGCATCAGGATCGCCTGCATCATGTCGAGCGGCTCGAAGCCCGCGATCACCACCGGCTTGCCGAATTCTTCGGCAATGAACTCGTAAGGCTCGGTGCCGATGATGGTCGAGACATGGGCCGGCCCGACGAAGCCGTCGATCTCGACGCGGCCGATATTGCGGATATCGGGGCTTTCCAGGATGTTCTGCATCGCCGGCGGCGTCAGCACATGATTGCAGAACACGCTGAAGTTCTTGAGCTGCTTCTTCTCGGCGAGCCGGATCATCACGGCGGTCGGCGGCGTCGTGGTCTCGAAGCCGATGGCGAAGAACACGACCGCGCGGCCGGGAATTTCTTCCGCAACACGGATTGCATCAATCGTGGAATAAACCATACGGACGTCGGCGCCGCGCGCCTTCGCCTTCAGCAGCGAGGCACCCTGCGAGCCCGGCACCCGCATCAGGTCGCCGTAGACGCAAAGGATCACGTCCGGCCGCTCGGCGAGCCGGATCGCCATGTCGATGCGTCCCGCTGGCAAGACGCAGACAGGGCAGCCGGGGCCGTGGATCATCCGCACGTTCTTCGGCAGCATGTCCTCCAGCCCGTAGCGGGAGATTGCATGCGTGTGGCCGCCGCAAAATTCCATGAAACGATAGGATTGTTCCGGATCGGCCTCCGAGCGAATCGCCTTCGCCAATCCCAGCGCGATCTCCTTGTCGCGAAACTCGTCGGCATATTTCATTGCGCGGCCTCCCGGCTTTCGGCGCCGATTTCACGCAACAGCTCCAGCGTCCGCTGCGCCTCCTCCGGATCGATCTTGGTCAGGGCGTAGCCCACATGGATGATCACGTAGTCGCCGACGGCGAGGTTTTCGATCAGCGCCACCGAGATCTCTTTGCTGACGCCATCGATCCAGACGACGGCCATGTCGTCGGGCAGGAGCTTTGTGACCTCAGCAGGTATCGCGAGACACATCAGGCGTTTCCTTCCGGGCCTTGCTGTTCGAGGAGTTGGAGCGCGGCGACCCAGGCCTGCCCGAGGCTGAGGCCGCCGTCATTGGACGGCACCTGGCGAGGCAGCAACGGCGAGAGCCCGCTGGCGATGCAGCCGCGCCCGATCTCGTCTGCGAGGATCGCGTTGAGGAAGCAGCCACCGCTCAGGATGACGGTCGTGACGCTGGTCTCCAGTGCCGCGCGCGCGATCCAGTCGATGCAGGCGGCGGCGAAGGTGCCATGGAAGAGCTCGGCCCCATCGACCGGATCGACCGCAAGGCGCTCGAGCAAGGGGAAAAGAGACAGCACGCCATTCTCGATCGTCCAGCCGTCCTCCGCGAGGCGCGGTGTGCGGACACGCGCTTCCAGCTTCATTGCGGCTTCGCCCTCGTAACTCTGCACCGGACAGAGACCAAGCAGCCCCGCCGCCGCGTCAAACAGCCGGCCGGCGCTGGTCGTCGTCGCCACGCCGGGCTGGTCGAGCATAGCGCAGAGACGCGCAGCCTGCGGCTGCATCGCAAAGCGCTTCGCAATCGCGTCGCCGCGCCGCAAGGCGTGCAGCACGCTCGCGGCCATGCGCCACGGCTCGCGCGTCGCGCGATCGCCACCCGGCATCTTCATCGGCGCCAGATGTCCGAGCCGCCGGAAGCGTGCACCATCGCACGAGAGCAACTCGCCGCCCCAATTGCCACCGTCGCTGCCATAGCCGAAGCCGTCGAGCACCAGCGCCAACGCTGGCCCTGCGACGCCATGTTCCGCCATCACGGATGCCGCATGGGCATGGTGATGCTGGACCGCGATCAGCCGCCTCCCGCTGGCTTCGGCGAAACGGGTCGAGGCCATGTTCGGATGCAGGTCGTGGGCGATGACGACCGGCTCGATGTCCAGCGTCGAGAGCAGGTGATCCACCGTCTCCTCGAAAAAGCGAATGCCTTCCGCGGTGTCGAGATCGCCGATGTGCTGGGAGACGAAGGCTTCGTTGCCGCGGATGACGGTGACCGTCGACTTCAGCGCGCCGCCGACCGCAAGCACCGACGGGACGGACTTCGCGAGCCTAATCGGCTCGGGAATATAGCCGCGGGCGCGGCGGATGAACTGCGCCCGGCCCGCGACCACCGACACGACAGAGTCGTCCGCGCGGGTGACGATGTCGCGGTCATGCGTGACGATCAGGTCGGCGATGCCGGCAAGCCGCCGTTTGGCCTCGGCATTGACGATCACCAGCGGCTCGCCGCCAGGATTGGCGCTGGTTGCCACGATCGCCCAACTTGCGCCGTCTGCTCGCGGATGCGCCGAATTGAGCGCCTTCAGCACCAGATGATGCAGCGGCGCGACGGGCAGCATGACGCCGATCCGCGACAGCTCCGGCGCAATCGCGGGCGGGAGCATATCGCGGGATCTCATCAGCACGATGGGCCGCGGCGAGGATTCCAGCAGCGCGAGCCCGACCGCATCGATTTCAGCGATCTCGCCGACCACATCCGTCGAGCCGACCATCACGGCGAACGGCTTCTGATTGCGATGCTTCCGGTGCCGCAGACGCCACACGGCCGCATCTTCACGGGCATTGCACAGCAATTGATATCCGCCGAGCCCCTTGATCGCGACGATCCTTCCGTCGGCGATCGCAGTGGCGATCTGCTTGGTACCATGACTGATCCTTGGCCCACATCGCGGGCAGGCAATTGCTTCGGCGTGGAAGCGACGGCTCGCCGGATCGGCATAGTCTGCTGCGCAGGCCGTGCACATCGCGAAGCGCCTCATCGCGGTGGTACGGCGGTCATAGGGCAGCCGCTCGGCGATGGTGTAGCGCGGGCCGCAATGGGTGCAGTTGACGAAAGGATAGAGATGGAAGCGGCTCGCCGGATCAAACAGCTCGCTCAGACACTGCGGACAGGTCGCGGCATCGGCGGCGATCCGGGTCGAGACCTTGCCCTGCTCACTGGCGCGGATGTGGAACTCGTCGCTTTCGGTGATGCCGACCGGTTGCACGGAAATCTCATCTATCCGAGCCAGTGGCGGTTTTTCCAGCGGCAGCGCATCGACAAAATCGGCGGCGCGGTCGCCCTCGACCTCGATCACCACGCCATCGGGATCATTGGCAACGAAGCCGCCGAGCCGATAGCGCGCGGCGAGGCCGTAGACGTAGGGACGAAAGCCCACGCCCTGCACGGCGCCGCGCACATGCAGGCGCAGCCGTCTTCGGTCTCGCGCCATGGCCTCGCCGCTCATGCTCATCCCGACACGGCCATCTCGGTCGGCTTCATCTGTGCAACCCGCTTGCGAATCCAGGCATAGAATGCCGCAAAACCCTCACCGGTGCACGCCGACACCGTCAAAACCTCAATCTTCGGACTGACCCGGCGCGCATATTCGATCGTCCTTGCAAGATCGAAGTCGAGTACGGGCGCAAGATCGATCTTGTTGATCAGCATCAGAGAGGAGGCTGCGAACATGTCCGGATATTTCAGCGGCTTGTCCTCGCCTTCCGTGGTCGAGAACACCACGATCTTGCAGGCCTCGCCGAGATCGAACGCCGCCGGACAGACGAGATTACCGACGTTCTCGATGAAGAGGATGCCGCCGTTAAGCCAGGGCAAGCGGTCATAGGCTTCGCCGACCATGGCGGCATCGAGATGGCAGCCCTTGCCGGTATTGACCTGGATCGCCGGCACGCCGGTCGAGCGGATCCGTTCGGCATCGTTGGAGGTCTGTTGATCGCCTTCGATCACGCCAATCGGAAAGCTGTCCTTCAGCTCGGACACGGCGCGAACCAGAAGCGAGGTTTTTCCGGCGCCGGGGCTCGAGACCAGGTTGAAGACGAGCACGTCGTCGGTGCGGAAGCGCGCGCGGTTGTCGGCGGCAAGCCGATTGTTCTTGCCGAGAATGTCGCGCTCGACCTGGATGATGCGGTCGCTGCTCATGCCGGCGATCTGCTGGCCTGCCGGGTTGGCGCTGCAATCGACCAGCCCGCCATCGCCGGGCGCGTGATCATGATGATGGTGATGGTCGTGGCTGTGCCCATGATGATGCGAATGATCGTGCCCATGGGAATGATCATGGGAATGATCATGGGTGTGTTCGATGGACGCTTTGGCATCGCTGCAACCGCATACCGTGCACATCAGTCGACCTCCAGCTCTCTCACGCGCATCTCTTCGCCGCCGGTCACCTGCAATTGATAGCTGCCGCAGGACGGACACGGCTCATAGCGCTGCTTGATCTCGACGCCTTTGGAGCAGGCCATGCACCAGGCCGCTCCCGGCGTCTCGACGATCTCGAGCCTTGCTCCTTGCGCAATGGTGCGCGCGGCGACGGCCTCGAAGCAGAACTTCATCGCCTCAGGCGCAACATGGCTGAGCGCACCGATCTCCAGGCACACGACGTTCACCCTAGCGAAGGCGTGCTTGCGCGACTCCTCCTGGATAATCTCGATGATTCCCTCGCACAGCGCCATCTCATGCATGGCCGATCTCGCGGAAGCTGAGGCTGAAGCCGACGCACGGATCGAACGAGCCGACGAGCGTGCGGACCGCATCCAGCCCCTGCCGGCCCCCGGCGAGAACGGAGCCCTGGAGGCTGCGAACCAACGGCCCGCGGGCATGGAAATTCCACTCCGTCGGCGCCAAGAATTCGAAGCGGACGATGCGGTCTTCATCGTCGAGCTCGACGGCATGATAGAGCCGGCCCCGCGCGCATTCGACGGCACCCGCGCCTCTGCCGGTCCCCACCCGGTAGCTCTGGAGGACACCGTCCTCGACTGTCCCATCGTCCGCCTCGAGGAAGGCGCAGAGCCGCGCCACTTCCGCGATTCGCGCCTTCAGACGCTCGGCGGGCCCCGCGCCCGGCGGCAGGATCGGCTCACGCCCAACCCGCCGCGCCCAGACGCCGGTCTCCGGAATCCGGCCATGGAGATCAGGCGCATCGGAGAATATCGCGCCATCGGCAAGCAGCCGCATGACGATTTCGAGATCGTCGGCTGCCGACAGGAATGACTGTTCGACCACCGGCGGCAGCAAGGCATCGCCATCGAAATTCGCAAGATGTACCGCCAGCGCGCTGCCGGCCCCGGGGGTTTGCTCCTCGCTCGCGATCCCGAGCGCGGCGAGCGATGCCCTGATCTTCGCCACCGCCTCGCGGCGCGAGACCGCCTCCCCGCGCTCGGCGATGCTGCCACCCAGAACGGCCGTGGCCTCCATCATGGCACGAACGGCTGCGGCGCCGGCGCCGTCAAGCGTGAGACGGCCAACGAACAGGCCGCGTAACAATTCGGTCAGGCGTTCGGCGACGACAGCGACGACGCGACCGTGCTCGATCTCGAGACTGGCATCCTCGCCCCGCGCCGCCTCGACCGCGGACAGGAAAGCTACCTGATGCGCCATCGAGCACAGGGAGAACAGACGCGGCAGCACCGACGGCAGTGACGAGGCCGGCTTTCCCGCGAACAAGCGCGTCAACGGCGGCCGGCTGCGCGGCCGGATCGCGACGTCGGCGATCGTGCCGCCGGCGAGCCACACCGTGATGTCGATCTCGTTGCGGAAGGCCAAGCTCATCCGCACCGCTCCGTCAGAACACCGCGCAGGAAGTTACGCCGATCGATCGGGCTTGTTGCGGGCTCGCGACGACGGACCGCCTCCTCGCTGTCGGCCGGCAGCATCAGCTCGGCGAGGGTCGCTTCGGCCGTCGCCCGCGCGGCGACCATGTCCGCGAACTGGAACATCGGCGAGAACAGCGAGCAGCTCGCGATCAGGCCCATTTGTCCGACCTCGCTGAGAGTGAATTCGATATCGCCCGCAGGGAAGCGGATTCGCAGGCTCGGGCCCGACGTATCCCGCGCGATCGCGCTCGCCGGCATCACCACGTTCATGAACCAGGGCGTGACCATGATGCCGATGGTCGTGCCGTTGAACCAGCGGAAACCGACCGCTTCGACGCCGAGCGCGTCGTTGTAGATCGGCAGATCGCGCATCGCGCGCTCGCCGATCTCCCGATGGCTTCCTGCCAAGAGCTCGCCCCATGCTTCGGCGTCGGCGTCGCTGGCAGGAATTTGCGCATCAGCTGTCATGACTCGATCGCCATGAACTTGGATTTTGGAGAGTCGCAGTTCGGGCAGCGCCAGTCTTCCGGCAACGCCGCGAACGGAGTGCCGGGCGCGATCTGTGCCACCCCGTCGCCATCGGTGGGATCATAGATCGTCCAGCAGATGCCGCATTCCAGCCGCGTGACATCGGCGACGTCCTGGCGCACGCCAAAATTCTCGAACCCGCTCATTTGAAATAGGCCTCGATGATCTCCTGAAGCCGCTCAGCCGAGTCCTCGAAGTCCTCGTCAGCCGCAATCGCCACCGTCGGCACGCCGCCGATCTCCAGCGTATCGAGGATGATGGTGTCCATAGCGTTGAAGAACTGCACCGACCAGACATTGCGGATGCCCGTGGAGAGCACCCGGCAGGTACCATAGCCGCGAGAAACCAGTTGGATCGGCCCGTTCTTGATCGTGTCCTGGAGAAAACTCATGTCGACCGGGCTCATCGGCAGCAGCGTGAAATTGATGATCTGCGAGCGGATGCCCGGCCGCCATGCGAGCGCCCGCTCGCGGATTTCCGCAAGCACCGGCAGCACGTTCATGGCACCTTCGGGGGCCTGCCCGATCTCGAAATCCGCAGCCGTGAGATCGGCAGCGGCGCGCTTCACGATCTCCGGGATCGGCCCGACCTCAAGATATTCGTGATTGGCGTCGCTCTCGAGCCGCACGCGCCAGATCCCGGCCAGCACAGATTCCTGGATCTGCGCCAACGATCCATCGGGCAGCGCAACGACGGCGGCCACTTCGCCCTCGCCCATCACGTCGACAATCAGCTTGCGCTCGAGATCGTTGAGATTGCCAAGCCGGAACAGTTGCGTCGGCATGCCGGCCTTCTGGCTCGCGATCGCTGCGGCCACCTTCGACAACAGCTCGATGGCGTTCGGGCAGATCCTGGCGAGTTCCGCGCTGTCGAGCGTGGCAAGCTTGGCCAAGGCACCGGCCGCGGTCAGGCTGCCGCTCGTCGCGTTCAGGCTCTCATCGCCGATCGGAAACACTTTGATCGGCTGCTCCGCGCCCTCGGGCGCAGTCCAGAAACCCGCTTTCATAGTTCGACACCTTGGCGGTGCTGGGGAACGATGGTTGTCATGACAACGGCGCTCGTGCCGCGCGGACGGTCGATCAGCTTGGTGATGCGGTCGACATAGATCGACCAGTCCTGGATCTTCGCGATCAGCCCGAGTGTCTCGCCCTTGGCGACGAAGATCAGCGTCGGCTGCACGCGCACGCCAAAACGCTGGCCGAGTTCGCTCTCGGCACCGCGGGCGATCACCGCGGCACGCAACCGACCCTTGAATGCCTCGATCAGCTCCGGCAGCACGACCGCGACGTCGATCGCCTCCGGAAAACGCGCGGGGTCTCCCGCCGACAGCAACACGGCGATGGCGTCGGCCTCGTCGGTCGTATTCAGAAAACGATCGACCGTCGCAGCATCCACCTCCAGCAAGCCACGCCGGGCCAGATCCTGCCTTCCCTGCTGGAATTTCATCAGACCTCCCCTGACAAGCTTATGAGTCTGCTGGGAATAGGGATCAGCAAGGTACGTGCCAAGGACGGTTATCACCTTTCCTGATTTATCCAGTTGATTTGAATCATATATTTCCACGACAGGAGATGCATCAATCCCAAGACGGAAAGCTAATTTCCATATCGGATGAAAATGAACTTAGCAGATAGAAATTTATCCTCCAGCGAGGACGCGGGCTCTCGCGGAGCGGGCTGCCGCCCTAATCAAGCCGGAGATGCTCGGGCAGTTGCGGCTCGCGGTCAATGAGGTCGGCGAAGAAGCGATCGCAATCCTCGCCATTGATCGCTGCGCCCAGACCGTCGATCGCGGCGCCGATCAGGCGCGCCTCGGCCTCATGCAGAAGCCGAACCGCGGTGTCGATAAAGACCAGCACCCTGGCACCGGCCGGCGGGTTCGAGAGCAGCAGCATCGAAACGCGCCGCTGCTCGCCTCGGAACTCGCACAGCGCCGATATCCCGTCAGTCTCAACGATCGTCATCGGCAAGCCGAGGCACATGGCGGATCTCCGACGGTGCAGCCGGTCAGGCCGGCCGCCCCCTCACCTCGTAATGCTGTTGATCGATGTCGTTGGCGAGCAGCCGCTCCGATTCTGTCAACGGCGCGGTGCGCGGCATCACCTCGGCGCCCCATTCGGCCAGGATCTCGCAACCAAGCTCGAGCGCCGGCGCGATCTGATCGCGCACCGGCTTCGTCAGCGGCCCACCCCAATCCTCGAGGTCGAGCGGCTGGCAGCCGATCAATACGAGATGTCGCGGACAACGGCCAAGCAGGTCGGCCGCGCTGATGACCTCCTGGAAGCCGGTCTGGTGCAAGCTCATCTTCTTGGCGCCGGTGAAACGTGGCACCTCGTCGTCGCGAACGAGCTTCAACTGCCCGGGCTCGAGCCCATAGTCGATCGCGTCGAACACGATCAAACGATCCGCATCCTCCAGGTAGTTCACGAGGTAGAGCCCCTGCGTGCCGCCGTCGAGAATGGTGACGTTGTCGGGCACGGCGTAGCGGCGGTGGAATTCCTCCACCGCGCGCACGCCAAAGCCTTCGTCGGCCCACAGGATGTTGCCGATGCCGAGCACCAGGATGCGGTTTGCTTGCGAAGATGTCGGCATCGGTATCATTCCAGTTTCTCAGTCGCGGAATGCCGCTCGCCGGAGATCATCGAGGAGATGATGCTCTGGCGCGACATGATGTCCTCACGGACCGCGGCGTAGATGTGCACCATCACGAACGCGACCAGCGCCCACATGCCGAGATGATGCCAGGTGTGAACGTCCTGGCTGTTCGGCCAGATCGCGAACACCCAGCCGAACAGCTTGTGCTGCCAACTGTCGATGTCCGCACCTTCCGAATAGAGCGCAAAGCCGGTAACAATCATGAACGCCACGAACAGCGTGAAGCCCGTGAACATCGCGGTCCGCGCCAGCGGGTTGTGGCCGACATACATCTTCGGCTCGTGCTCCAGGAACGCATACCAGCGGATTTCATGCAGCACTTCCTTCCAGAAGTGCTTGCGATGCACCGGCAGATAGAAAATCTGCCGGGAATGGTGATTTCCGACGAAGGCCCACAGAATGCGGGCAAGGAAGAACACCGCCAGCACCTGCCCCGCCGCGAAATGGGCAAAGCGGATATAGCCCATCACGAAGTTCGCCGAGGCCTCGCCCTCGACCGACGGCAATGGCGTTCCGATCAGATAACCGGTCACCATCAGCACGATGATCGAGAACGCGTTCACCCAATGGCAGATCCGCACCGGCGCTTCGTAGACATAGACGGCGGGACGGCCGACCCCGTGTTCGCCGGCCGCATCGGCCGCTATCGCGGAGAGGTCCGGCTCGGCTTCCGCCGGACGTGCAGCTACATCCATCATGGCGTTTCCCCCTGCTTCACCTGATCTTGACGCTGGCCATTTCCTGGCCGTCCGGACTCATGACATGCGTGGAGCAGGCCAGGCACGGATCGAAGGAATGGATCGTGCGCAGGATCTCCAAAGGCTGCTCGGGATTGACCATCGGGGTGTTCATCAGCGAGGCCTCGAATGCACCGATGTTCCCTTGCCGATCGCGCGGTGAGCCGTTCCAGGTGGTCGGCACCACGCACTGGTAGTTGTCGATCTTGGTTTCCTTGATCTTGATCCAGTGCGCGAGCGCGCCGCGCGGCGCCTCGGTGAAGCCAAACCCCTTGGCCTCCTTCGGCCAGCTCTCCGGCTTCCACTTGTCGACGTTCGCGGTCGAGCTGTCGCCGGCCTTGATGTTGGCGACGAGCTTGTCCTGGAAGTAGCGCATTTGTCGTCCGGCCCAGACCGACTCCATCGCGCGCGCCGTCGTGCGACCGAGCGTCGAGAATAGCGCCGACAGCGGAAGGTTCATATCCTTCAGGAACTTGTCGACAGGATCCTTGAACTCGGCCTTGTTCTGCGCATAGCCCACCACCCAACGCGCCAGCGGGCCGACCTCCATGGCGTGACCCCGCCAGCGCGGCGCCTTGATCCATGAATATTTTCCATCCTCATCGAGCTGCTCGATCGCGGTCTTGGTGCCTTTCGCATTGGGCCCCAGCACGTAGTTCGGCTCGGTCACGCCGTCCCAGGGATGCAGTCCCTTGGTTTCGTCGGGATATTTGTACCAGGAGTGAACCACGAACTCCTGGATCTCATCGGGGTTGGCATGATCGACGGGAAGCACCTCCGAGAGATTGCCGTTTATGATGGCGCCCCGCGGCAGCTTCAGGGTCTTGGAGGAGTAGTCGTTGGCGTGTTCCGGCACGTCGCCATAAGAGAGTACGCTCTTGCCGGAAAGACCGCCGCCGTAGAGCCAGTCCTTGTAGAACGAACCGATCGCCGCCACGTCGGGCAGGTAGACCTGCTCGTTGAACTCGATCAGGCGATCGATGATCGACGAGATCAGGTTCAGGCGCTCGATGTTGATGGCACCGACCGCGCCCGTGCCGTCGACGTTGATCGGACAGGGCACGCCGCCCACGAGCCAGTTCGGATGCGGATTCTTGCCGCCGAAGATGGTGTGGATCTTGACGATCTCCTTCTGGAAATCGAGCGCCTCCAGATAGTGCGCGACCGCCATCAGATTGGCCTCAGGCGGCAGCTTGTAGGCCTTGCTGCCCCAATAGCCGTTTTTGAAGGGCCCCAACTGCCCTGACTCGAAGAACTTCTTGAGACGGGTTTGCAGGTCCTTGAAGTAACCTGGCGACGACAGCGGCCAGCTCGAGATCGACTGCGCGAGCGTCGAGGTTGCCCGCGGGTCGGCCGAAAGCGCGGAGACCACATCGACCCAATCCAGCGCGTGCAGGTGATAGAAGTGAACGACGTGGTCGTGCACCTGCAAGGCAAGCTGCATCAGATTGCGGATCGAATTGGCGTTCTCCGGAATGGTGATCCCGAGCGCGTTCTCGACCGCGCGCACCGACGTCAGCGCGTGCGTGCCGGTGCAGACGCCGCAGATCCGTTCCGTGAACGCCCAGGCGTCGCGGGGATCGCGGTTCTTCAGGATCACCTCGATCCCGCGCCACATCGTGCCGGTGGAGACTGCGTTTCGGATGACGTTGTCGGCGTCGACATTGACCTCGACCCGCATGTGACCTTCGATACGGGTCACCGGATCGACGACGATGCGCTTGCCGGAATTGTCGAGATTGAAGCCGTTGGGAGCCTGGATACCCATGATTTTCTTACCCTTGGATCTCTTTGGCGCTTAGCTGGTGTGGTGCGCGTCTTCGCGCTTGCCGGCGAGCCGCTTCACCGCGGTCACCGCTGCATGCGCGGCGACTGCCGCACCGACGGCTCCGGCCGCCACCATGCCGATCTGGTCGGCGTTCTTCTCGATGCCGAACTGCTTGATGTTGGTGAGACGGTCGTAGAACGAACCCTTGTCCCAGAATCCGTCTTCCGAGCAGCCGATGCAGCCATGACCCGACTGGATCGGGAAGGAGACGCCGCCATTCCAGCGCACGGTCGAGCAGGCGTTGTAGGTGGTCGGGCCCTTGCAGCCCATCTTGTAGAGACAATAGCCCTTGCGCGCCGCCTCGTCGTCCCACTCCTCGACGAATTGGCCGGCGTCGAAATGCGGCCGCCGGTAGCACTTGTCGTGGATGCGCTGCGAGTAAAACATCTTCGGCCGGCCCTGACGGTCGAGCTCGGGCAATTTGCCGAAAGTGATGATGAAGGTGACGACGCCGGTCATCACTTCGGCGATCGGGGGGCATCCCGGCACTTTGATGATCGGCTTGTTGGCGATGACCTTGTCGATGGGCGTCGCCTGCGTCGGATTGGGCTTGGCCGCCTGCACGCAGCCCCACGAGGCGCAAGCGCCCCAGGCGATGATCGCCATCGCATCCTCCGCCATCATCTTCAGCTTCTCGACGAACGGCTTGCCGCCGTCGATGCAGAACATGCCGCCTTCGTTCAGCGGCGGATTGCCTTCCACCGCGAGAATGTATTGCCCTTTGTGCTTGGCGCGGGTCTCTTCGAGGATCGCCTCCGCCTGGTGGCCTGCGGCCGCCATGATGGTGTCGTCATAGTCGAGCGAGATCATCGAGAGCACGGCATCCTTCACCAGCGGGTGCGCGGAACGAATGAAGCTCTCGGAACAGCAGGTGCATTCGAGGCCGTGCATCCAGATCACCGGCACGCGGGGCTTGGTCTCGAGCGCGTTCGCGATGCGGCTCGCCGCCAGCGGCCCGAGGCCGAGACTCGTCGCAGTCAGGCTGCAAAATTTGTGAAAGCTCCGACGCGTGATACCTTGACGCCTGATCACGCTGTAAAACGTTTCCGTCGCCGCGCCCATGAATCCTCCCGCCTCGGCTTGGACTTGTCTATGACGCCAAGGAAAGCAAGAAGCAGGCCAAGCACTGGGAGCGTAAGGAAAGTAGAGTGATACCAAATTGTTGCAGATTTGAATTGCTCGAATTGCGGTGCGCGCATGCCCCGACCGAGAAAAGCGGAAACAATTCGATTTCAGGCGACAACGAAGTTTCCCCCCCCGCGCGACAGACCACTCAATGCGCGGTGCACACCATCCAGGGATCGAACGAGCGCACGACGTGCTGGATGGCGACCGAGCGTGCGCCGGCGTCGCGGACATCGGTGCCGATCAGCGCCTGCTCCAGCGGGCCGCCGACATCCGCCGGTTGGAAGGCCAGACTATGCGGCCATTTCCCGGCGAAGATACCCATGGGTTCGAGCAGCCGCGCCCGCGCCGGCAAGACATCGCGTGCCGCAGTGCCGCGCGTCGCTGCGAAACGGTCCCGTGCCTCTCTCATGCCAGGCGTGCGCGGCACGGCCTCGCGAGCGAAGTCCGACATGAAGAAGATGTAGAAGTGCGTGAGATGATCTGCGGCATTCTCCGCCGCATGCGCGAGATTGGTGGCGAGAATCCCGTTCGGCGCGACCTCGGCCGCCATCGCATCGCGAAGAGCGGCAGCCGCGGCGACCGACTGCGAGACCGAGCAGATGCCGCAGATCCGCGGCGCCAGCGCCAGCGCCTCGAGGGGCGGACGCCCCACCAGGATCTGCTCGAAGCCGCGATACGGCGGCGCCGTCACCTCCGCGCGCATGACCCGCCCACTCTCGACATCGAGGCCAACTTCGAGATCGCCCTCGACGCGTTGAGCGGACCGATCGTGATGCGCGTCATGGCGTGCGCTTGGCCGTCGGACGGCCGGGCGGCACGACCACGCGGTCCGCGGTCGCATTCAGCCGCACCCGCCGCAGCGTCGCCGACTTCGACAGGGCCGCGAGCGCCACGAACCAGGTCTTGGGCATGTCGGTCGGAAGTCCGACGGGAATGCCGGCAAGCTTTGCGGATGTCTCTCTTCACAGTGAAACGCGAAGCGACTTGCTCCCGCGCGACCTCCCTCGGCGCGACAGATCATCTTCAAGGGAGTCACGTGACCGGGCTGGCTTATCGGCCCGATATGTGCAGTTTTCGCCTCGCTGGCGAGCACGCCTGAATTCCAACAGCGCAAAGCGACGGCGACTCCGAACAGACACGTGGACAAACGTTGGAATGGCTCATCGACCACCTGGATGAATTCCAAGCAGCGGTGGCCGCCGGCGCGACTCGTTTCCGGTTCGCACGCCACGCCCGTGCTGCCGTCCGCAAACCCTGCCCCGACGCCTCAGTGATCGAACAGAGCGCGGCGGCTATGCTCTACACACGAGAGGCGGCGAGCCGTTTTCGAGCGGACGCTAACGAATAAACAGGCAAAGGGGCGGCACCTTAAGCTCATAAGAAGTTGGAACGCGGCCTTGGGCCTCAGCGGGATCGGCCTAGATCTTGTGATCTGCGGCAGCCGCTTCATCGGCAAGGTCCTCGCGAACCGACGCATCTATGTCGCCACCGGGCAGTGTCTAGCGCACCCTCAACGCGCCCTTGGCCGGCACATATCGCCGGCGGCTTGGCCCAGAGTATAGTATGCACAGACGTGGCTTGCCCCATCAGTAGAGACCGTTCGGGCCTCGGCTGATCCGAACTCCTCTTCAATCGCGGGACACACCAACTGCACGTCCGGCTCGAAGACGAAGCCGCGTAGCACAGGCGTCACTTCAGCTTGATCTGGACGTCACCACGGCAGAATGCCTTCGGCAATGCCGAAGCCGCACGACTTTCCGGTCGCGTCAATGTCGAGATCGCCCAGCAATGATCAGAACAAAATTTAGCTGTCTGTGAAGCTCCACTGTCACATTCAACGGGTCCTAGTCATTGTATTCGTTTTGGGCACAGCTGAGCCACTGACTGCCACCTCAAAACGAAACATCGTTATCAAACGTTTTGATGGACCATCAGGAGGCTGGGACATGCTGGGCCCTCATCGTTAGATTCTAAGTTTTCAGGATTTTGCGCCATGTCATATCCACCCCCTCAAACCAAGCTGCATGCTGTGCTGAGAGGTGCTCTGGAGGATGCTGTCCGGATGGTGCCTGAAGCAAAGCGGACGTCTTCATTGAAGGCTTGCCTCGCCGAGAAGGTTCTAACTCTGGCCGCGCGGGGTGAGAGCAATCCAACGATCCTAACTCGTCTCGCCGTGCTGACAGTGCAGAAATCCTGTCATGGCTGTTACGGATGTGAAAGGTGGTAGTCGCACGGAGGAGCCCGCGAAGCGCGAATTGTTAATTTGAACTGGAAGGTCGGGCTTTCTGGCGTCACAGTAGCACGGTTGGCGATAGCTTTTCGCTGACGTGATGGAGATTCGTTCACTATGTCATGGCGTCCGCGTGACCACCCACGCCGAGGCCAAACTTATCGCATATAAAATAAGACAGAACTTCCTTCGATCTGTAAACCGCCGCCACTGCCTCGCTTCGGGAATGTCGTTTTCGCGACACACAAGCGTGCATTGAAACACGACCGCGTCGGAATCGAACACAACACACATTTGCCGAATACCGGAATGCACATGCAGGGAGGACCAGACTTTGATGACGGAAACGATTGCCTTGATCACGCAGGCGAATACTACCAAGAACCTAAGTACTGTTCGCTCGAAACGTCGGCTGGTTCTGCGACGTGATATCCGCGAAGATCCGCAGCATCCCGCACCATGGCGCTCGCGTCGGTGTAAATGGGCTGCGTCGCAGAGATGGACCCGCGAGGGCCATCGCCGCAATCCTTCAGTCGAGCTCCGCTGGGATCGCTCCAACCGCGCGCGTATTGTCATTACCACTAAAACTGTGATGCCGTGCGACATCCGCGTCGAAGGACTAGCCTTGCATCTCACGTCGCGTCAGGTTGTAGAAACTTACGAGAGACGGCGCTTCACCGCGGATGCCATACCCACGGTGCGCCTAAATGCCAGGACTGGAGGTAGTGAACTGCAATCACAGCAAGAGCGAAGACAAAGTGGCGGGCTGGAAAGCCCTCGCTCTCGGCTCCAGACGATGATCCATATTCGTGATTGGAACAGATCGAAAGCGCGCGGGCGCTGAGATTTATCAAGCGGCAGAATTACAAGACCTTGCAGACGTTTGGCGGAGCGGCATTCGAGCGGGAGCGGGACGCGCTGGCCTCGATTTACGATCGATCAGACAGTATATATTAGCCGCCGTGGCGGCTATCTCTACAATTTCTGGAAGGACGCCAACAATCCACGCGGCCTCTGGCGACGAACCACTCTGGACGAATTTCGAACGCCGCGTTGTGGGAAGTTCTGCTCGACATCGAGCAGCTCGCTATCAGCGAGGGTGAAGACTGGCTTCTGCATGCGACGGCCTCGCTGCCCGGGGCTCATGGACGCACGATGCTGAGCCTCTCGCGGCGCGGCAGCGATGCTGTCACCTTGCGTGAGTTCGACATCGACGCGAAAGCGTTTGCTCGCGATAGCTTCGTGTTGCCGGAAGCCAAGCGCGACACTGAATGGATTGATCCCGATACGCTGGTGCTGTCGAGCTCTTATGGGCGGGATATGGCGACGACATCTGGCTATGCGCGCACGGTGCGGCTGTGGCGGCGCGGCACGGGGGCAGATCAAGCTCCGGTGATCTTTGACATTGCAGCCGATCATGGCAGCGCCCACTGCAATGTCGATCATACCGTTGCGACGGCGCGGATGTGGTTCGTCGATCAGGTCAGCGCGCGTCCGGGGAGCTTTGCTCTACCGAGCTACACCACCATCGGGGACACGACCTTGCGCCATATCGCGGACAACGTGATTTGGTCACGCGAGATCGGGATATACCCCGCGCTGTCGCGATTGCTTGTATTGCGGTTGTGGCTCACCAAGCGTCCCACGTTGTTGAGGTTAACGCATTTGTCTTCGCATATAGGTCACAGGTTCAGGCAGACGTTGACGAGCACCTCAATGCGAGCGCTTTCGCATCGACACGCAAGACCGATCCGCTGCATTCATCTTCTTTTCTGCTTCAGCGCGTCGTGCAAAGCTCCTGGTCAGGAGTCCGGCCAATCGCGCACTCAATGCGTTCGCGCATAGCTGGATCGATATCTTTGGCACCGAGCAACTTTGGCGCCGGCGTCTCCTGCATTTGAAGAGCTGGTTTATCCCAGCTAGCGCAACTGCAGAGCCCCAGAGTGGCGAAGAGAGCCGAGCACGAAAGCAGACAAAATGAACCCAAGCGCCACCGCGCTGCCTTCCGACGTGAATTCATGCGGTCCTTCTTAGATTGACTGTTGCGACTGTGAATCGGCTGCAAGGAGCGTGTTGCGGAGTTCCTCGGACGGGGCGTTGTCGTCCTTTGCAGCTGCGAGTGTAATGGATCCAACAGGCTGGATTGTGAAGTCCGAGGCAAGGTCCTGATAGGATAGAACAGCAAGATCGATCCCATTACGGGTGAGAAAGCCGCGGACAAAGCGTCGTATATCCATCGAAGCAAGGATAACGGGCTTGATCTGCCCCCGAACTACGTTCGAATGTATCTGACGCATTTTTGAGAGCAGCGCCTCGCTTTGCTCGTCGCTCAAAACCAGGTAGGGTCCTTTGGCAGTCTCTCGAACCGCGCTGCGCACGATATCCTCGGTTTGACGTTCGATGATAAAGACGGGCACGACGCGGTGTGCGTTGGCATACCGGTGGCAGATTTGCCGTCTCAGACCGGAGCGAACATGTTCCGTGAGCAAGACGACGTTTTGTTCACGTCCGCTCCATTCGGCCAATGCTTCCAAGACCAGTCGTGTGTTCCGGATCGGAATACCCTCCTCCAGGAGGCGCCGCAAGACGTCGGCTACTTTAGGGATCGGCGTCGTACGCAACACCTCCTTGACCAGATCGGAATATTCCGTCTCCATGCGGGCCAGCAACTGGCGCGTCTCCTGGATACCCACCAAGCACTGTGCATAGCGGGTCAACGCCGAATGGACGCGCAAGGCCAGGATTTCAATGGGACGGTGGTGCCCGATGCCGGCTGCTTTGAGAGCCGGTGCATTGCTCTGTTCAATCCAGATTTGATCCGTCTCCCGGTCATGCCGAAACGGGATGCCACTCAATTCAATGTTGGCCGGATCGTCGTGCAGTAGGAGCTGCGTTGGATCAATTAACTCCTGCTCGACGGGCACGCCCTCGACATCCACCCTGTACTGCAAGTCTGGCAAGCGCTCGTCGACCTCGATGGGGATGCGCGGAATTGTGATGCCGAGATCAGACGAGATCAGTCCCGAAACGCGTGCAATGTGCTGTTGCAATTCTTCTTTGTCGATCGCCCGTGTCAGACTTGACGCAAGGAACAACGCGACGGGAAGCGCCTCCGCAGGCACGATTTCCTTGTTAGACTGTGTGGGAGCCGGGCGAGAGATATCAGCGCTTTTCTTGCCGCTTTGGGTCCCACCGTCGGCAAAGCTCGCTGCCGCAAAGACTGCAGCCAAGACGAGAAAGACAGGGAGCGGAAAACCCGGAATAGCCCCCATTACAACGAGGACGCAGGCAGACAGCCGCAATGCGTGCGAGTTTGCTGTGAGCTGGTTAACGATGTCGGTCCCAAGATTGAGCCTTACAACCCCATTTACACGAGTGATGATTGTCGCAGCTGTAATCGAGAGCAGCAGCGAGGGAATTTGCGAGATTAACGCATCACCTATGGTCAGCAGGGTATATTGATGCAGCGCCGCCTCGAAAGACATGCCCTTGGAGAGCAGGCCGATGGTGATCCCGCCCAGCATGTTGACGCAGATAACCACCAATCCTGCGATGGCGTCGCCCTTCACGAATTTCATGGCGCCATCCATAGCCCCGTAAAGCTGGCTTTCTTTCTCCAATGTAGCGCGCCGGCTGCGGGCTTCGTTCTGATCGATATGCCCATTGCGCAATTCCGCATCGATTCCCATCTGCTTGCCTGGCAGAGCATCGAGCGTGAACCGCGCCGCCACCTCGGCCACGCGTTCAGCTCCCTTGGCCACGACGATGAACTGCACCATGGTCACGACTAAAAATATGACAATGCCGACGACGATATTTCCCGATATGACGAAATCACCGAACGTGCGAATGATGCTGCCCGCATCCCCCTCAGCCAAGATCAGCCGCGTCGTTGAGACGGTGAGCGCCAGACGGAATACCGTGGAAATCAGAATGACGCCTGGCAAGGACGAGAAATCAAGTGGAGTGCTAATATAGAGAGCGACCATCAGCAGCAATATGGCGAAGCCCAGATTGAAGCCGACGAGCGTATCGATCGCCACTATCGGGATCGGCATGATCATCATGCCGACCGTCAGAAGCAGCATCAACGCGACCATCAAATCGGAGCTGGCCGACGCGCGCGCAATGATCTTACGCAGGACGCTGGTCATGGGGACCTTCCGATCGTTGATTGATCAGGCCAGTGCTGTCACGCAACGAGACATAGCGTTGGAAAGCGGCGAGCGCCTCGTCTATGAGGCCGGCCCGCCGCAGGGCGTGGCTACGCAACAGCATCAAAGAGATACGCGCCGAGGGTTCGTCATCAAGTGTGTTCAGTCTATCTAGGACCTGCAACGCCTCACCTCCGAGGCCTTCCAAGATGAGGGCATAGGCGAGAATCCGTAATAGATCGACATCTCGCGAGTAGTTGCCGACGATGAGTCGCAAAAGAGCCACGCATTCTGCGCTCTGCCCACATGCAAGGTGAAGATAGGAAAGTGTACAGAGCAAATCGCGCTCCTGCCCGGAACTCAGTGAGACGTTATCGGATTCGGAAATGTTGGTCGTCCGTTGCGCTCCATCGGAGTTGAACATTGTTAGGCTTCGATCAAGCTATTCCGATTCTGGCGGAGCAGCGCTAGCCAGTGCAGTCCCTGCCGTAGGACGACGATACCGTCCCCCGCCATCGAATCCGCAGGCGCGGCCGCCAGCTTATGGACGAGACGTTCCAGAACAATGCTATACCGCTCTGCCCGCAGCATGTCCGGATGACGAAGGCTTGGAGTGACGAAGGAGAGTAGATCGTGCGCGATATCGCGCCCGTAGAGCGATGCTACCCCAGCGGGTTGCTCGATCTCATAAATGCGAGTGCGCATCTCGTTGAGACTGACACGCCCGACTGCATCAATATCTTTGGCCTCCGATGCGGCTTCGATCGCTACATCTAGCGGCATATAACGCGTGTTCAGCTCGCCCCAGATCGACGCCAGCTCCTTCTCGCCATTTGCACGAGCACCGTCCGCCTCACCTTTATTGGGTTGGATGGTCGGCCCTATCACTGGTTGATGATGGTGCTCGCTGAGTCTCTGCGAAGCAGTGCCAGGCCCGACATCGTAGCGGGACACCTTTGACATGACGATCTCCTTATCCTTCCTTCGGGCCCGGAAAGCCTAATACGGAACGGCAACAACGCGGCCATTGCGGCTTAGCAGCACACGCCCATCCTCGATTCGAGTGACCGCCCATCCGTCGGCCAAGAGAGCGCCGACGAAATACTTCTGCCCACCGACAAGCAGATAGGGCTGGGGTCCGCGCGAAACAGCTTCGATCGCGATTGAGGATGGCTGCTTTTCCTCCTTGACGATCACTCCGTTCACCAGTGTCACCGCACCGGATGTACGACCATCGAACCATTGCTGGAGCTCCTGCCATTTCGCAACGGTTGCAGGCGTGACTTTTCCCTCAGCGCTAACAAAACCCGGCCCCGAACCAACCCTGATATCGAGCAGGCCCGCCTTATCAATTTCCTGTTTCAGGACTTCGGCTGCAGCCTGAGCTCGCCGATCGTCAGGCCGGTTCATGCCCAGCTTGGGTACCAGCTCTGCGGCAGGCGGCGCAATGCCGGTCGGTGCACTTCCGCTGGCTTTGAAGAAAATGGTCGAGAGACTGCCTACACCAAGAAAGCTGAGGAGCACGAGGGCGAGAGCTGAGATCCAAACGCGCGAGAGGCTGATCGACCGAGCCTCAACTGCATTCTGCATCGACCAGCGAATAGACATGGCGCCCGCACGAATGACGGCCGGAAGAAAAAGAACAACACGCTCACCTGCGGCAATATCACCTTCGCCCTCTGGGGTGCTTACGGCCGCAAGAGCCTCAAGCTCGATTGAATTGCCAACGAGGGTGATACGTAGGTGATGCGGCTCAAGCCCTTGTTCGACGAAAACCATATCCGCGTCCAGGCCGCTACCGATAAGGCTCGTTCCGACAGCCGCCCTCCCGCTTAGCCCGGCATAAGGTCCCGACAGTACCTCGAAATGTAAGGAGGCAGCCTCATTCACGGACAATTCTCCGAACTATGAGGAGCACGGCAGGGCGATTGGTCGCACGACTCATTCCTAGGCCGCACCACTCACATCACCCCGATGAGGGAAAGGCGGAGCGACGATTCGCCCCGCCTTTCACCGTTATCCGTTGACGCGCTCGCTGGCCACCTTCCTCTCACTCGAGAGCTCGGTCGACAGTGAACGCAACCGGATGTCCTGCACCATGGCTTGCAGGCTAACGGCCTTCAACTCCGCGATTAGCCCCTCGAACGTAGCCGCCCCACCAACCTTCTCAAGTGCAGTTCCAGCGCCTGATGCGGCGGTGGACGCCGTGGAACCGCCACCGGAACCCGTGGACTTATTATCAGCCTTGCTATCATTCTGGTCGTGGCCAACACTACCATTAGAAGAGTTAGTAGCGCTTGTTTTCGTCATATCGCGTCACCTTCTGCTTGAATCTGCCGCCACGAATGGCGACACTCCACTGACGTCGGCGAATCCGGCGTCAGGTATCTTCTTCTGTTTCAGCCATAGCTTCGTGAATATTTTCCATGTTTCGAGTCATCTCTCGCATCGCGAGATTGGCAAAAACCGAACCGAAAGCCGATTCGAAGTTTTGACGATCCGCTTCAGACAGCGAGCTGCCACTGTCAGAATTGGTATGAATTACGCTTTCGATTGCGCCGGCCATCTGGTGCCTCTCACTTCAGTCGGTCAGAAAGGTGGTATCACCACCGAGCGATCCACGTTGCTTACGCTACTGGGATTAGCTGTCGGGAAGCTGACGAGTCGAAAGACGGATGCAGCAACAACCTCAATATCAGTCAGCATCAACGGCCAGGTGAGAGCGCGCATTCGCAGGTGCATGCCGGGACTGCCACCGCGCGAGTGTCTACGGCGATCTGATCTCTACATTATGTCGACGAACGCCAGATAGCGGGCTGGTCCAGCGGAGCTCATCACATTCCTGGATCGGACGCTCAATGGTGTGATGGCGAGGCGGAGGCAAAACCGCGCGCAGTTGGAAATGCTACCGCGGGAATCGGTGGTAATGTTGTTTCGTGGCTCCACAGCGATCGTCACTCGGGACTGACGACCGCAGGCGCCTTCTTTCCGAAAGCGTCAGAGCAGCGTCGTGCCTGCGCATGCTCTGAGTCGGAGATGAGTTTCATGAGCGCGATGACGCCTCTCCCGGATGTTAAGACGACCGGCATTGGCTCGTCCTGCTCCGTCTAAAAGTCGTCAGCTTCTCGAAAGCTCGCCCCCTTAACATGAAAGCCTCGATCTTACGATCGCCGATGCCAAGTATTTACCGCAATGGAATGGAAATGAACCTAATGCAGCTCAACAGCGTTTCGCTGCCCGCCAGTGCAGATCCAGCTCAGTTCGGGCTTGTTCCGGGGGCTTCGTCAGCCTTGGGATCATCCGCGCAGACCGCCGGCCAGATTCGGCAAGGCGAACCTTCGATCTTCGAGGCAATGGTGTCCATCTACTCGCGGGAAGAGAAATCCGACGTTCCCTCCACGCCACCGGATCTGCTGCAATCAGAGCGACAGATCCCGCAGGATTCGCTGGACCAGTTGTCAGCGCACGCGAAGGCGGCGATCGAGGCGCTGATGAAGGATCCGGTTTTTTCTTCCTCGGTCGATTCCTCTTCGGTCGACTCCCCTAGTGCAGACGCATCGTCGACGGCTGCTCCATCGCCTGACGTACCGAGCACTCCGGTGCCAAGCTCTAGGATCACGTGGAACGGCGGCACGCTGACCAATGCCGAGTTGCAGATCGTGGCAGTGCTGAACCGGCACAAGGACCAATGCCCACTCAGCTGGGACTCGCTGGCAGCCAAGGCCAGCGATCCGTCGACGCCCCCGGATCTGAAGGAGGCGATCGACGGATTGCGACGCGATCCAGAGCTCTTCTATGCGATTGGCTCCCAAGGGGACGGCCGCTGCGGCGGCAAGATCAAGGCCAAGGATCTGTCAGAGTTTTCCGCCAGCCATTCGCAGGTTGCTACATTCCAGGAGCAGCAAGCGCATAGCTACGAGCAGAACTATATTCCATCCGACGGCACCTCGAATGGACAAGCATCGGTCATGACCTTGAATGATGCATTGCGCGAGCTTTACAAGTATTCTGACTACCTGCCCAAGAATTTGAGCCTGGACGATTTCAAGCGGATCGTCGACGGCAAAGCCGACGTCGGTAAGTGTCCGCCTCAGCTGATCGCGGCGGCTCAACACTTCCTCGAGCACCCGGACGCCTGGAAGCAGTTGTGCGGTGGTGCGACTGATAAAATCCACAAGGAAGACTTCTTGCAAGTCGCCTCGTCGTCGATGAATTCCACGCAAAGCGAGCTGAACACGCTCGACACGATCAACAAGAATCAGAATGCCTTCTTCGGGGACGGCGACCTGACACGACACAAGTTGGCGAGTATGGTGGAGGACAAGACTCTCGACCCGAAGATACGAGAAGCGGCATCGCAACTGCTCTCGGACCCGCTCTTGTTCCGTTTGCTAAACAATTCGGTTACGGGCTACAAGACCCATCACGAGTTCTTCGACTTAGGCGGCGGGCATACGGTCGACTCCGGTAACATCAGCAACAACGATTTTAGGCACTTCTATAGCAACATGTCACCTGCGAACCATACCGTTCAGCAGATCAAGACCCATGTCCCCAAGACCGCCGCTGAACAAAATGCAGTCACAGACATGGTGATGGGGGTATCCGACCAACCCGATGTCGCGTCTCCGAAGAAGAATGGCGGGGTCCTCATGCATGCGGTCGATGACGTAGCCAAGGTGGGCTCGAAGGTGCTCGACTGGGAGGCCACGGCAGTAGGCCTGCTCGGCGTCATTCCGGGACTGGGCGAGTTGGCCGATGGCATATCGATGGTGCTCGAGCTCGAGTCGCAAGCATTGAGCCTTCTGCATACGGGCATTAGCGGGGGTAATATGAAACAGGCTCTGAAAGAGGTTGGCCTTAATCTTGCAGGGCAGGCCATTAGCTTTGTCGCTGGGCCCGAGGTCAAATTCGCGCTGCGTGAGGGCCTCGCAAAGGAGATGCTCGAACAGACCGTTCAGTTCGGCCTCGATACGGCGATCTCGAAAGTGCAGTCCTATGCCGAGGACCATTTGGACGACCTGAAGGCACGCCTTACCGAGCCCATGCAGGCCGCAGGCGTTCCGAGTCAGGTCGCTACGCCGCCGTCGTCTCAGAAGGTGGCCTGAAAGGCCAGTTGCGGGTAAGGTGCGGATTCGTATCTACCTTTTCAGGGACGGACGCTTGCAACTTCTGCGCAGCTCGACAGTACGGCGTCGAGAAACTCGGTATGTGCCACGTCATCAGGGCGAAGCCGCCGCTCGGCAAGCGGCGGCGGAAGAACGCGCGCTGCACTCGAGGCGCACCCCAAGCACCTGGCGCCACTCTTCTGAGAAGCCGGCTCCGCAAATTTGAACAGGTCGTAATTGGAGTTTCTGCCTGAAAGCGGCGACGATCGCCGCGAGCAGCTGAGATTGAACAGATGACCGCGCAGGAGCCACAGCCCGGCTTTTCAGGCGAAGGGGGCGCTTGCCACCGTCAAGGGCGACCGGACGATAGCCCAATTGGCCGAGCACTTCGACGTCCACCCCACCCGGTGACGGCCTGGAAAGCTCAGCTTGAGGGCCGGGCTTCTGACGTGTTCGGCGCGGGGGCCTCCGCGACGGTTGCGCCCGCGGTCGATGTGAAGTCATTAAATGCCAAGAGCGGGGAGTTGACGCTGGAGAATGATTCCTAAGAAACGGCAGCACCGACTTGCGGCCCCAAGGCAGACTCGGTCTAACCGAGGACAACCTCTTGAGGCGCCACAGCTAGCTTACGAACGTCCGCGTGGCGCTGTTCGGGTTGGTCGGAAAGGACATCACCACGCTCGACGGCCTAGGAAGGCGAAGGCCTTGTAGCAACTTCCGTTGTCGGTCATGACGCGGGTGACGGTGACGCCGAGGCTTTTGCAATAGGCGATCGCCGCCTTGAGAAAGGGAACGGCGCTGTCGGCCGTCTCGTCGGGCTTGATCTCGGAGAAGGCGACGCGGGAATGATCGTCGATGCAGACATGGACGAACTCCCAGCCGACGCCGCGGCTGTTGCTCTGGCCGGTTCGATCGCCGGTGATACGGTGGCCGACATGCTCGAAACGTCCGAGCTTTTTGATGTCGATGTGAATAATCTCGCCTGGGGTCTCGCGCTCATAACGGCGTTCCGGTTCGGCCGGCTCCAGATCGCGTATCCGGTTCAATCCCAAACGGCGAAGGATGCGGCTGACGGTGGCGGGTGACACCTCGAGCTCGGCTGCGATCTGCTTGCCGGTGTGGCGCTGTCGGCGCAACGTCTCGACGGCAGCGCACTTGGCTGGCGGGGTTTGGCTCGGCGATGAATGGGGTCTGGAGGAGCGGTCGCGCAAACCAGCCACACCTTCTGCGCGGAACCGCTTGACCCACTTGGCCACCGTCTTCGGCGTTGTATTGAATTGGTGGGCCGCGTCGGCCTTGCTCAGCCCGCCTTCAACCACGCTTCGGACCATCGCCTCTCGATCTTTCGGCGTCAAAGGCGCATTCTTATGGACGTTCATCTGGTCTCTCCCTGGAACACTGAAGCTTCGCAACCTCAGCTTCCTCGGTTCAGACCAGATGGACAACCTCCTGAAAGACCACAGCTAAAGCGTTCGCCTGATCGGTTCGATTCCGGCGCGCCTTCAACACGGCTTCGATCCGGGGCGTCGCAGACAGATGCTTTCTCGTGGTAGGCGTCCTAAAGCGCAAGTGCCTGCTCGAGCGCAAACAGACGCTCGGCGCGATAGCTTCCGGTGAGCGCCTTCACGATCGTCTCCGCACTAGCGTGGCAACTGTAATGGCGCAAGCACGCCAGCGCCTCAGGATCGCGCTCGCCGGCAAGGATCGCGCGGATCAGGCGCAGCCGGTGGCGCCGGTGATCTCGGCGAGACGTGGTGGAGTTGAAGATTCATCTCCGTCAAGGCCTTGTGCATATGCTTGATGTGGGAGGCCGCGTACTCAATCAGACGCTCGCGCTGGCGCACGTAGGATCGCAGCTCCGCAATCTGTCCTTTGGGCCGAAAGCTGGCTCGCGACAGCCCAAACGAATGGAGCCGCTGCAGCCACTGCGCATCGGTGACATCGGGCTGCCTCGAGCATCGGCACCACTTCTGACTCAAAACACATCGGCCAACCGGTCCGGCCGGCGACGGCCGCGCCCACCCTTCTTCTGCGATGGTAGGCGGGGTCGTTCTCGGTCCGATACGCGGTTGACGGACTAAACGACGCCTTGGCGGCGGCCACTGGCGGGCTATCGATCTGACGGTACTTCGTGTAGAGCCTTCTGTCGTTGCGGCCCGTGATGCAAGAAGTTCCTGACCCGTTCGGCGTGTGGACGATGCGGTCTTCTATCAGGCCTTCCTTTGCGCGCCCTCAGAAGCCGTTGGCCGGTATGGTGATCCGCGGATCAAGTCCAATTCTCTCCGAGCACCTCGGCTCTTCGGCTCTAACTGGTTTTCCTGATCCAGATCTGTTCGATCGTTCCGCCCATTAGGGTCGTCGCCTTCTCACACCCTTCACCAACGTCAGGCTATTTCGTGCTGCATTCGTCATGATGCCGTCACTGCCTGCGCTGGGTTCCGATAATCACCTTCCCGGGGGCCATGGCCCAAATCGTCCGAGCCATCTTGGTCGCGAAGGCGATCGCCACGAGCATGCGCGGCTTCCGCGAGAGCGCTTCGGCGAGCACAAGAGCTGCGTTTGCGCTCAGGTAATCTACCACTTCGCCGGCGGCCAGACCGTCGTCCCCCAATGATCCCAGCAGAGCTGGCTCAAGACCGGAAGACGAGCCGCGGGCATGTAGTCGATGGCTCAGCTCCGGCTGCCTGTCTTCCCGACTCGGCTTCGGAAGGCGGAGCTTCCATGAGTTCGAGCACGGCGCGCCCCTTCCTACGCCAACCGCCGTTCAGGCGCTCGTCGAACGGCAGTGCCACGTAGTAGGTGACGTCATCCGGAGTCACTCTCGCGATCGCGTTGCGCGCCACGCGCCCACCCGAATATCCGGTCGACACTGCGTGCAGTTCGCTGCCTCGGACTGGGAGTGCCACCAGGTCGAGCAAGCCACCCAGCGCACGAGACGCTCGGGCGGCGGTGGAAGTCGCTTTCCTCGCGGCGAGCTCGACGCCTCGGCGGGTCCGAGTGCCCCGCATCATGTTCCCCTTGCGACGTGCCGCTTGCACCAGTCCAGCACCTCCTCGCCTCGTGCTGGCTGGATAACGTGGAAGCCTGCATCGCGCAACGCCTCGACGATACGCGGTCGAGCTGCCCAAAGGCGTGGTCAGATTTTCCCTTTATGCCTGGCGTCAGCTTACGGACAGCTAAGCTGTCTATCAAGCGGGTAAGGTCTAACGACCTGAAACAATGCAAGATGTATGATCCAGGTGCAGTCGTCATGTACGGTCGAGTTAACAATTGGCCCGATACTCCGGCCGAAGAAAGATATCATCGGGCAGCCAACGCTGAGGAAGCGGGTGCCGAAAGCCAGGGCTTCGCCGATGCGTTCGCTAGAACGCGATTGCAGGAGTCTGGTGGCAGCTCACCTTCGCAACCGAGTTATTCCCTCGTTCGACAACCTCCTGTGGTCGAGATCGACAGAGCTACCTTCAGGACAGAAGTGAGGACCTTTCATGGCGACGCAATCAATCGCATCGCCAACAATCCACACGAGTACTCGGAATTTGTATCCGCAAGAGCTAAGCGCACAGCAGAGGTCGCTAAGGAATACGGTATCAGAAGAGATTCAGAAAATGCCCGATATTACAGCTACCAATTAGGAAATGTGAGCGTCGGCCTCCAAAGAACGGAGGCCGGATTCAACATGACTGAGTTCGAAAGCGATAAGTGGCGAGAACAGTTCCCTGGACGAAGTGAAGTCACCTCAATTGTGGATTTTCAGGTTGCTCATCCGCTTGTCGCAAACGCCGGCGATATTCTGCTCGAACATCAACTTCGGCAAGACGGCGAACGACCATTGGTGAACTGGCGTCCTGCTAATGCAGAAGCGAAGGCCCGCGCAGAGACAATGGGCTTCGTTGAAGTGGATGAGGACGACATGGTACTTGACCCCACTCAGTCCGCGCAGTGGACAAAAAACAGCCTTGGTGAATGGCAGCGCGCAACTAAATCTCAGCTTTATCTCTCCAAGGTCGATAGTGATACTGAGGTTCCAGCAGATTCCGAAGAGGATGGTGACTTTATGTAATGCGAGATCCGCAGGCATTCATGTTTAGGCAGGCGGTGGAGCAAGGAGCGCAGGCAAACCGACAGCTGCGGCAAAGGTCAAGCCTTAGCCGAGCGAAACCGACAATTCGATCCGCGAGGTGCTTTGTAACAACGGCACCAATGTTCACCATCAGGCCGGTCCGAGGTGGTTTCGCCGTTTGATGCGCCAATCTAAGGGAGATAGGGTGTCTCGGCCATTTCGGTTGAAGATACCAAATCAGGCGAGATGTCGAGCGAATTGAGCCACAGTAATCCATGCGCTCTGATCCTGGCGCTAAGCTCTGCGCCGCTGCCGCCGACCTTAAGGACGGACGTGTTGACCGGCGCGATGTGCCCGTCCTGAATCGGCTTTATGCCAGACGCGATCTCGGCAAGCTTGTGTGCGGCGGCTTCGGAGCCAAGCTAGCTTGATCGGCGGCCAATCTCATCAGGCTCGGACTGACTCGCTGCCGCCAAGCATCGTGGAATCGTCGCCGCTAAGAAGGCGGTTTGAGCGCCTGCGACCGGACACCTGCTTGCCAGAGGATGATCAGGATTGATGTCAGCAAATCCCTCGGCCAGGCGAGCACGCGGCGGAGGTTGCGGCCACGGCGGTGAGGATGACGTTGATGGCGTCGCCCTCACGCCCCTTGGGATGGCAGCGGCCGAGGTGGCCGTCGCTCTTCATGTGGCCAATGATGGACTCGATGGCTGAGCGGCGCCGGAGCTCGCGCTCGATGACGCCGAAGACGCCCCGTTTCTGCCCGGAGATGAAGACGCGGCGCGGTCTATCGGTGTTGTGGCCGCGATAGCCCTTGCCGACATAGGCGCGCTCGATCGCGCAGCCGGTTAGCATTTCGGTCGCCTCGATGATGGTGCCGAGCGAGTGTCCGTCATAGCGATTGCCGGGCAGTCCGCGAGCGTGCAGCACGTGCGGATTCCGATTTATTCCGGCCGGGTATTCCGATTTGAAGCCGGCCATCGTTCCGATTTGAAGCCGGCCACGATTCCGAAATGAAACCGGCCGGCATTCGGATTTGAAGCCGGCCGGGTTTTTGGAAGTCGGCGTTTTCGTTTGGGTCAGTCCCTCAGGCATCAAATCCCTCGTTGATCAACGAGGGGAAGCGGATGCCGACCAAGAGAGAACTGACCATGCGACAGATACGACAGATGCTGCGGCTTGCCCGTGATGCGGTGAGCGCCCGGGAGATCGGCCGCACGCTCGGCGTGGCGCGCAGCACCATCCAGGACAATCTCAAGCGTGCCTCGACTGCCGGGCTGGCGTGGCCTTTGGCGGGCGATCTGACCGACGCCGTTCTTGAACAACGTCTGTTTGCCCATGCCGGCGTCAGGCGCGGCTTCCGCCGGCGAGCTGAGCCGGATTGGGCCTCGCTGGCCTGTGAGCTGAAGCGGCCTGGCGTCAATCTGATGGTGCTGTGGGAGGAGTACCGGGCGGTCCATCCGGAAGGTTATGGCTACAGCCGGTTCTGCGATCTGTTCCGGGAATTCGAGCGGCGGCTGTCTCCGACGATGCGGCAGGACCATCCGGCCGGCGACAAGGTCTTTGTCGATTACTCCGGCAAGAAGATCATGATCGTTGATCGCGCAACCGGGGTTGTGCGCGACGCGGAGATCTTCGTCGCCGTGCTTGGCGCCTCGAATTACACCGAGGCGGCCTAGACGCAGACACTTCCGGACTGGATCGAGGCCCATGTCCGGATGTTCCGGTTCTTTGGCGGGGTGCCACGCCTCGTCGTCCCTGACAATCTGAAGTCCGGCGTGCACCGGGCTTCGTTCTACGACCCTGAAATCAATCGCAGCTACGGGATGATGGCGTCCCATTACGGCATTGGCATCCTTCCGGCCCGGCCAAGAAAGCCCCGGGATAAGGCGAAAGTGGAGGCCGGAGTGCGTTTTGCCCAGACCTATATCCTCGGGCGGCTTCGCCGGCAGACCTTCTTCTCGCTGGCTGAGGCGAACGCGGCAATCACCGCCGCGCTGGAGCGCATCAACGCCCACGTCATGCGCCGGATCGGCGTCAGCCGCCGACAATTGTTCGAGACCGTCGAGATGCCTGTCCTGTCGCCGTTGCCGGATGCCGACTATCAGTTCGCGGAATGGCTCCTGGCCCGCGTCTCGCTCCATTATCACGTCGAGATCGACGGCTTCTTCTACTCAATTCCACACGGCCTGATCCGGGAGCAGGTCGACTTTCGCGCCACCACCCGGTCCATCGAGCTGTTCCATCGGGTTTGCGTGTTGCTGCTCACCAGCGCCGTTATGGCGGCCGCCGGCACGGCACTGATCCCGATCACATGCCCAGTGCGCATCGGCGTTACGCCGAGTGGACTCCCGATCGATTCCGGCGCTGGGGTCGGTCGATCCGCTTGCCGATGCATTCGACCTCCGGCGCATGCAGCGAATAGACCTTCGGCCCGCGCTGGTGCTGCTGCTGCTCGTGGACGCGGCGCGCCAGCAATAACAGCTTCGAAGACCTCCCCGCGAGCGCGGCGTCGCCCGCGATCTTGCGGCTGATGTCCCGCATGACCCGGCCGAGATAGGTACGCAACGTCTTCAGCGCCCGCCTGGCACGCTTGAACTGCTTGGCATGGGCGTAGCGCTGATGCTTTATCAGGGCGAACTTGCCCACCCTCGCATAGGACTGGCGTAAATCCACCCCGGTTAGTTGCGCCAGCCGCACCAGCTTCTCGCGCGCCCGGTTCAGAAGCTTGGCATCGGTCGGAAGCATCACGTTCTTGGGCTGCACCGTCGTGTCGACGATCACCCGGGAGAACTCGGACGGTTTGATCGCCTTGGTCCTGACGGCAACCGACAGGCTCTCCTGCAGCAGGGCCTGAAGCCGCTCCTCGCCCATCCGGTTGCGCCAGCGCGTCGACGACGGGCGATCGAACACCAGCCGGTGCTGGAAGAACTCCTCGCCGCAGAAGAACTGGTAATAGGGTTCTCCACCCAGCGCTCGCACAGCACTTCGTCGGACAGGCCATAGGTGTGCTTGAGGATCGCGAGCCCCGCCATCAAGCGCGTCGGCACCGGCGGCTGGCCAGGGCCGTCCGTGTAGACCGCTCCGAACGCCTGCTCCAGGAAGTCCCAATCCACCGTGCGCGCCAGCGTCACCAGCGAATGCTTCATGTCGATGATCTGATCGAGCCGGGAGCGAAACAGATCCTGCTCGCCAGTCTCGCGTCGCTCCCGTGGCCGCATCCAAACCTCCGCTCATGCACTCTGACGAGCAGAGAACCAGGACCGTCGATTCGACGGAATCGTCAGCCCGTCAGGACCGCTGGTCCCGAAGAACAAGCTGAACCGCCCCACCTTCGCTTAATGCCTTTGACGGGAAATGGTTCGTGAAGTCGCGCGTTCGTGGACAGCTTGGGCCCATAGCTGCTCAGAGGGCATCGTCGATTTAATCTGGCACGGAGCCGAAGAAGGCACTTCTCAGAGGTTTGAGAATCGGCGATAGCGCCTGTCGCGGAGATCTCGCAGGAAATCGCAAAGGCTGGCTCGCGCGAAGCACGACGGAAGTCGTCAGTGACGGCTCCGGAATAGGGGACGTGGAAAAGGTTTGCGACCTGATCGTGAACTGACAGAAACCGCTGAGTCTGACGGGACGATTTAAGCCGCTTTATGATCCGCTCGCGTCGCCGGGTCGGCGGGTGAGAATTCTCAGCGCGGTGGTTGAGAGCTTTGTGGTGGCGATGGTCGGTCGGTGTGAAAGCCCATCTTCGCCCTTGCAGCGCCGTACGAACGGGGTTTGTACGTGATCATGACGCGCGGCGGCGTGCCGCCGAATTTTCAAGGGCTTCTTGACAAGCCGCTGCGCAGCGCGCGAGTCTCTTCGGCGCTGGATTAAGACCTCGAGAACGAGGCCATTCTGGTCGACAGCGCGCCAGAGCCAATGTTGTTCGGCCGCGTCGAGATAGCGATTTCGTTCAGATGCCATTTGTCGCCGCGCGCGGAGCGCGCTGGCGGATCCAAAAGGAGAACGCCTTGCCGAATTTGGTTCCCCACTGGCGCACGGTTTAATAGTTCACGACAATGCCGCGCGCCGCCAGCATTTCCTCGACCATGCGCAAGCTTAAGGAAACGGGAAATACATCCAAACGGCATAGCAGATCACTTCCGGTGGGAAACCATGACGGCGAGAAAGAACCCCGGGCGGTTGGCATGCCGCTCGTCTGCCCGCTCGGCCGCTCCAATTCGTTAACTTGACCGTGGCTTCCGCACCCTCAACCCTCGGCTGCTCCGTCCTGTCAACGCCATGCAGCTGAAACACTACACTCTTCACGTATCCGAACCGATGCGAACAATTGTTTTCGCGGGCGTCTCCTTGCTTTGAGGTCAGCGACGCCCCCTCATCTTGCCCCCAGAGTAGCGGAAAGGGCCGTCCACCCCAGCACGAGAGCCCGGTGCGGCTGGCCCGCACGCGTTTGGCCCTTTACACCGCATTCTGGTGCTCCAGGCCGGGAAGCCCAATCATTGTGGGGCGCTAAGCACGGCGCCGCAGACACTTACCGAAGCGATCGGCGACGGGATCGAACACAAATGCGCAAAACTGCTTCATTCACGATCTGAAGCATAGCCGGATCCTAGGCTATTCGGATCCGGCCATCGCAAGCGCGGCGACAAGCGCCGCGATGCTGTTTTTCAAGCCAAAGGAAGTTGTGGTCTCGACGCTCCCGATCGAATTTCAGTCGGACCCGTTGTCGATCTGTTCGAGGAGCCCGCGCCGGCTTCGAGTTCATCGAGGATTTCCTCTCGGTGATAACGGTCTGCTTGATGGTGTCACCACAGCGACGCTCTGGCGTGAGACACTCAGGTAACTACATCCTGAGGCGCGCGAACTGCATCGACGCATGCTCCGCCTCGCGAAGGGAGTCGCATGGGACGATGCTCAACAACGACTTACAGAACGCAGGCGTGAGCTTGCCGCGGTGGATCACGACGTTCTCGTGCCCCGTGGCCGCTCGAGCGCTCTGCCATTGCCGATTGTAGCCGCGCTGTTCATTGGACTTCACGTGGCAAGCGGCGAAGTCGGCGCCGCCCAGCGTGGCCAACTGCCAGGCATGTACCGGCAGCTTGGTATGGATGTGCACCCACATCGGATTTGGCATCCTACCACTGCGCAGCGCCTTGGGCTGCAGCTTGATCTCGAACAGCGTCGCTGGCTCGCTCTTCAAGGCGCGGGGTGGATACACAGACGCAAGTTCTTCGGCCGCCTGCAACTGTTCAAGGTACTTCTGCGACGGAAACGCGTATGTCTTCATGCAATCGATCGTGATCGCCGCCTTTCGTGCGTTCAATGAGTTTGCCTGTCCCTGAACCTGGGATAACATCGCCTTAAGCTGGACTATTTTTCCGTGCACTTCAGGCAATTGCGCATGCGTGAGTAGGCCATTGCGGAGGGGCTCCTCCAGCGCGGCTACACAGGCCTTAATCTCGACTTCTTGCGTCTGCAGGCGCTTAAGGACGAGATCCACGACGTGGTCGGCGTCCTCAGGCTTCATCTGGCGCGCTTGCGAGATGGCGCTTTGCTGAGCCGGCAGATCGAACTGCAGCAGCTCGTCCAATCGCTTGAGTAATCCCGTCAGTGCGTTCCTGGAGGGCGGAGCCTGCCACATCGCCAGGTGCCCGGTCGCCGATGATGACGCCCTCGCGCGTGCCTCCTCCGCACTCGCGAGTTTCTTCGTACCCATATCCGAGAGTACGATAACCTTGGCAGTAGAGGCTGTGGCAGCGTCGGGCCTAGCGAGCTGCGGCTCGCGCAGCCCGGCCGTTGAACTCCCCTCGCCTGCGGCCGGTGCGCGCTTGCCTTTCCCCTTCCTGCGCGCCGCGTGGCTCTCAGCCGCTAAGTCGGTCTTTTCCGATATCGCAGTCTGGGCAGGCTGCTCCACTTGCCTCTTTGGCTGCACTGCCAAAAGTCGCGTGACTTGATGCGCGGTGACCCATGCAGCTTCCACGACCTGGTCCAACTGTTCCAATGGAAGGTCGGCATCCGTTCCAGCATCCCTTAGCCTGGCAACGATGCGTTCCACCCCTGAGGCCAATTCCGAATGCCGTTCCATGACTCCTTCCAGAACGGTGCAGTGCTCTGCGTCGAGGGGCTCTCCGTCCTGGTTCAGAACGGCTTTGTGCGTCGAGAGGAATGCCGGAAAAGCATCCTGGATATAGGTCCCGAGCAGACGCACCCGCCCGTTCTCGTCCATGAGGGCGTCCCTCACGGCTGGTTCAAACGTGCTCGCCTGAGACTCAATCAGAAGCTTCGCGAGCGCGATCCGCGATTCCAGATAAAAGCACCCATCATAAAGTGCCGAGCCGGTATGCAGGCGTAGTGCGGCTTCGTTGGCCTTCCGCATCTCGGGCGTCGTGCTTGCCAAGTTGGCAGTGGCCTCGCAGGCGGACTGCATCCGTTCCGAGCGCAACAGCTTCTTTCCCCACCACTCGATGACAGGCACATGGTCCTTCACCATACTGGAAGCCACTCGGCTCAGCTGGTCGGGGGTAGCGTTGGATTCGAAAATCCGCTGGAAGACCTCTGCCGATTTCTTTCTGCGCTTTTCCAAGGCGAGGATAATCGCCGAGCCCACAATCTTGCCTTGATGCCCCGCATCGAGCACGGCATAGCAGTATTGACGGGCCTCAGCGTCGGACAGAATGCTCCGCGCCACGGCCGGGCGCACGCTCGCGTAGTACTCCAGAACTGCCGAGCCTGCTTTGACGAACCGATCGGCCAGCTCTAGCGCCTCCTCCGAGTTCTGGGCTTGCATGCCCGCATTACCGCAAGCGTCAAGTTCCTCACGCAGGCGATCCATGTGTCGCCTTGTTGCGTTGATTTCTTCCTCTGACGAGGAAATGGGGACTGCCACACCGGAAGTTGGCGGCTGGCTGGCGACCGGCGCCGTGTCTCCACCCTCCGACACTGAGGGAAAGCCGCGCCGCCGCGCAGTGACTGCACGTGGCGCAGCGGCTGCACGTGCCGCAGCGCCTAGGATTCGATCTGGGCCAACGGAGGGACCGGAAGACCTGTCGCCAAGGGCATCGTCGGCACCGCGCGCCGTGCTAGCGGAGGGCGTCCCTCTATCTTGGGGCCCAGAGCGCATCCGCTCCACGACGGAATCGAACGATTGACTGCCTTCCCCAGGGGCTAGCCTTGAGTGCGAGCGTGAACTGCTCGATCCGGCTCCAGCATCTCCAGTGCGCGATCTTCCAGATCGGCCAATGCCCGTCATATTCCATCTCCAATCAAGTCGAGAATGCGCAGCCTGTCTGGATAGACAGGCTGGCTGACGAGTAGCTGACGAAGGGCGTTTTTCCGGTTGCACAGGAAACCCACATCGCCGTGGATCGTGGTCGAGTAGCTCGGCCATTTGCTTTGCCCTCACAGATCCGGGCAGACGGCTTTGGCGAGTAGGCCGGCGGAATCTCACCGCCGGCCTCTCAAGGATCCCAGCGTGAGACTCTCGCGTCACTAGGCTCCCATCAGGCGAACGAGCCGCGTATGCCGATCTTCCATTGTGCGAACAACCCGGGACGTTCGCGAGATAGTCGTTCGAGAACGCGGCCGGTCTTGGCCTTGCGACCCCATAAAGCGTTTGAACTTCCGCACCATCCAAGCCTCGATTGTCTGATTGACGTATCGAAGGATTGACCCAGAGGCGCCCGCCTGAATCGACCGTAATACACAATCTCCCCGCAGGAGGGGATTGAGCTGCCGAGCGATCTCAGCCATTGACACATGGGTCCGTTTTCGGAGGTTCAAATCCCGGATTGCCGCCCGCATAAACTTCAGCGCCGAAGCGCTGAGCCGAGGCAGAAAACTGCAAAACACCGAGGCGTTTTGTGAGTTCTTTGCCCGTCGCGGCCCGAAGCAGTAGCCGAGGAAGTCAAACTTGACGTTCGAAACCGGGCATATGTCACGCGCGAGGAGCACGATCCGGCGCGAGCGCTTCCTTCAAGTTCACTTCTGAACCGGCCCCTGCAATAGCGAAATACCAGTCCGCCCCAGCCCGCTCTCATCATTCCGAATCGTCTTGTCCCCCAGCCAATCTTCGAACAGCGCGCTCCAGGTAATACGAGGGATCATCGTCACACGAATCCGTCTCGCAGCTCTCTTGACTATCGCTATCCTCGACTTTGGAAAGATACTTTGTAGGCCTGACTACTCGGTGCCACTGGTCGTTCTCGTTCTTCGTCCACACTTTGGGATGCTGTTGAGGATCAAGCACCCAGTTATTGCGACCCACGTGAACAAAACCCATTTCCGCTAGACGGGGTTCCATACCTCCTACGCCAGGACGTGATAAGACCACCGGATGATCACCGTCCATTCGCAGTTCATGCTCCAGCAGGATATCGCCCGCGTTCTCGGCGAGCGGATAAGTAACGCGTAGATCTACCACGGACGTGATATCGTTACGCCCGAACTGTTGGCGAAAATGGTCTCCCCCTGATCCTGACCGAGCCTCCGGCTCCTAAAAGCCCTATAGTTTCGTCACCCAACCTGATATCTGAAAAATCGCGCGTGCTTACCCGGATCATCGTAAGTACTGGAATAGCCTCCACCCACCGACAGTTGCAGCCCGCTCGGCTTTCTTCGAACAAAATCCGAGTACTCCTGCGGGTTACTGGCGATGTGCATGATTTCACTGGACAAGAATCTCGTCACTTTGCGCATGAAAGATTCTCAGTCGACGATCTTGATAATGGGCGGATTGGAACGCAGGAAGTATGGCGTCGCGCCCGCCGACAACGACCCACCTCGCTCCAGGCCGGCAACCGCTTCCGCAAAACGGAGCCACCGATTCTGCCATACATCAGATGCACGCGATTGAGCTCGTGCCGCGACAAGCTTTGCCGAGGAGGATACACAACCTAGCTGACCACAACCTGACCAAAGCATCTGTCCGCACTCCGATGCGACTGCCATGCACTCTGCGGAAGACTTATTGGCCGTCAAGCTCTCTAGGATCGGGGCGCTTCGGCTCAGACGGAACAACTTGCTGACGCGCGGTCATGCACCATGCGAATTCCGGAGCAAGTCGCCCACCAATTCCGAGATGATGCACCATTCTGATCAGACGTAGAATGTCGATCACAACAACATTTTTTCCCACGTCCGGATGGAGCACAACCGACATTGCTGGGCGAGTGACCATAACCTGGGTTTTGCTAGTCCAGAAGAGTCGGCGCCCAATGTGAGCCTTGCAGGACGACGCCGCCATGCAAATCACCAAAATTATCGCTCGCCCCACCAGAGCTGCCAGCGACAGATTGCGTTCGGTCATCAGAGCATCAGGTGCGACTAGGAGACTGAGACACAGACCTCAGACGTGTTGTCACTATCCAGGATGCGAATGCAATCCATCCAAAGAATTGATTTCACACTTCATGTGCTGCCGGGTAGGGAAAGCGCCGTGCATCACGCAACATGGTAGGTTTGCTGTCGGCAAAGCTGCGATGAGTACGTGATCATGGACGCCGCGATCGGATTGTAGGCACGGTTTTGCCCGGTGCGGCCAACTTCATGTCACCCCCCGTCTTTGGATTGTGCGGCCGTTGAGCAGTTCATTCCACAGCGTCTCGGTGATTTTATAAAAGTCAAAAAAAGGAAGGCGCGGCAGGACGGCCTCGTTATGGCGTTCTCCAGCTGAGCGTAGCCGCGCTTGGCCATCACTGTCGCTCCGGTGATCGGAACACGAAGGAGGCTCACCTTCCAGGCCGAATGAGGAAGTTCGTTGCTCAAGCACGGAACGTCTGCCGGCGTGTGAGGCTTTGTAAATTGAGGGCCGCGATGCAAATCGCCTATCATCGCTGCTCCCCCATCAAACCTGCGGCCGTGCGGCTGCGCTCGCCATCGGAAGCATCGATCGTGATGAGGAGATTTAGATCCAGACCATGGAACGGCATTGTCACTGATCCGCCATGTGAATGCATCGATCCAAACCATCGATTTCACCAATCAATGTGTTCTCGTCAATCATCTCGACCTCACGATGTCGGCGACAACTGCCGGGATTGTTCCGGCGCTGAGCGGGGTGCTGCCCGCCTATCGATGCATTTGATTGATTGCCGCCTATGTCCCGGTGGCAAGAGCACATTCGACGTCACCAAGATGCATGCGCGCCACGTGAGACAGTGAACAACGCCAGTCGAGCTTACAATGGAATCCCGATCCAGTACGCGATTCGCCAGTACCGCTGCTCTTCGTCTATTCCGGATTCCAACGCTTACGCGGAGGCCGGACTGTTCAATTCCGCTCGGGGGTGGTCATGCTCGAACGTGACGTGGTGGTTGTCTTGGCGTGACTTGACAGGAGGTCGTGGAATGCGAACGCTACTCGTTGATCATGAGACGGACCCAGCGCGCGTTGTACAAGATGCGCTCTCCGATTGCGGTTTTGCCGTTGACGTAGCGTGCACCCTGGACGAGGCGGCCGCCGCTTTTTGTTGCGCCAGCTATGACATTCTCTTGCTCGAGTTGGTTCTACCGGATGGAGACGGCTTGGATTGGCTGAAGCAGTTGAGACGTGACGGACATTCGATGCCTGCCGTGATGATGAGTAACTTCAACGAGCTCGGTAGGCGGATAGCACTATTTAATGGCGGTGCGGACGACTTCCTGCCCAAGCCCGTATCTACTGATGAACTCATCGCACGGATGCGCGCTACTCTGCGCCGATCAACGCAAATGACGGCCCCCATCGTTACCTTTGGCAATCTACGATTCGATTCAATCGGTCGGCAAGCATCGGTCAATGGTCGACCGCTGAAGATTGCCCGCCGCGAGGTGTGCATTCTCGAACATCTGCTCAGCCGCGCCGGCCGCACCGTGGCTCGCGCGTCATTGGAGGATAGCCTCTATGCATTTGACGACGAGGTCTCCACCAATGCGCTTGAGGTCGGAATCTATCGTTTGCGCGGTCATTTGAGTCAGTCCGGTGCGACGCTACGGATCAAAACCGCGCGCGGGATCGGCTACGTCCTTGAATTGAAATGCGCGGCATCGACCGCGTAGTCAATCGAACTTGAAAGAAAAGACCATCTTGAGCATCATTCTTGACAAGCATGCCGGCGTCACTCGAGGATCGATCGCCGCCAACGGCCTTTCGTCCACCTTTCTTCCTTGTCTTTCGCAGCTTTTGTGCGTGGTCGTCCTGCTATTCCCGGCTGCTGCCGTAGCTCAGATCAAGCGGGATGATGTAGGCGGGCCGCAGCGTACGGCTCCTGACGGCATTAGCGGAACGCTGACCCTTTCCTCTTCGTTCGGTAAGACGATTCATCTGCCAGCGCCAGCTGCGAGCATCTTTGTCGCCGATCCTACGGTCGCGGACTATCAGGCACCTTCGAACAAGACCATCTTCGTTTTCGGCAAAAAATCCGGGCGGACCAGCTTGTTCGCACTGAACGAGGGCGGGGAGGCTCTCGCTGAACTGCGTGTTGTCGTCACACAGCCGATCGAGGATCTGCGCGCCACGCTGAAAGCCCAGGTCGGCGACTATCCCATCCAGGTAAGCTACACCCCGCGCGGGGCCATCCTTAGCGGTACGGCGCCCAATGCGGAGATCGTCGACATAGCGATGAAAGTGACCGAGCAGTTTCTTGGGTCTGGTGCGCTCGTCGTCAACAAGATTCAGGTGGCTGGGTCATTGCAGGTGAATCTGAGCGTGCGGGTGGCGGAGGTCTCCCGGAGCGCCATGAAGGAGCTCGGCGTCAACCTCTCCGCTTCCGGTCAAGCTGGCCCTTTCACTCTCGGCTTGGTCAGTGGCAGTGGTGGTGGATACGGCGCGGCGCAGGGCGGCGGTACGGCGAAGATGGGAGTCAACACTGGCCATGTGAACGTCAGCGCTATGCTCGATGCACTGGCTCACGAGCGCCTCGCTTCCGTACTTGCTGAACCGAACCTCACCGCAATGTCAGGCGAATCCGCCAGCTTCCTCGCCGGCGGCGAATTTCCCATTCCGGTGTTGCAGGACAATCGGCAGGTCTCTGTCGAGTTCCGTCACTTCGGCATCAGCCTGGAGTTCGTGCCGACCGTTCTCAGTAACAATCAGATCAATATCCGCGTGAAGCCTGAAGTCAGCGAACTATCGTCACAAGGTGCTGTCAACATCAACGGCATCTCCGTGCCGGCTCTCTCCACCCGGCGTGCGAACACGGTCGTCGAGCTCGCCAGCGGCCAGAGCTTTGCAATTGGTGGGCTTATCCGGCGCAACTTCAGCACAGAGATCACGACTTTCCCCTGGCTCGGCGACGTTCCGATTCTTGGTGCGCTATTTCGCTCATCGTCATTTCAACAGGAGGAGACGGAACTCGTGATCATCGTCACGCCTTACGTCGTGCGGCCAAGATCGAACTCGAAGCAATTGAGTGCGCCCACCGACCGCATCGCTCCGCCCTCAGACCTCGCGCGCAGTCTGACGAACACATTGGCAACGCGCTCGCCTGTTCGCAGTGCTCCCCCGATAAGCGTACCAGGCGCGACAAGGGGCACCGGCCACATCATCGAATGAGGATCGACCAATGAGATTACGATTCGTGCGCCCCCTCATCGGTCTGACGGCCAGTCTAGGTGGCTGCGCTAGCACCGCGCCGACTTACCTCGAGCCGACCGCGCAAGCGATCCTGGTTGAACAGGAGAAGAACGTCTTACTGTTACAGACCCTTGGAGGGCCCGAACGGCAGCGTCTGCGTTATTTCATAGCGAGTACCAGTCGCGGTCGGTATGACGCGCTCCATCTTGATATCGTCGGCTCACGTCGGCTCGGGGCGCAGATAGCAGCTGAGGCCCGCGCAGTGGGCGTCGACGCTCTCAACATCCGCCTGTACGGTCCATTCATCGATAGGCGTGATGGCTCTGCCGCCCGAATCGAGGCGATTACGTACGAGGCGCGCCCTCCCGTTTGTCCGTCGATTGCGATCGTCGGCCCTTCAGTGAACGACAATTCTTTCGATCCGACGCTTGGCTGCTCGATCCGCAACAACTTGGCCGGCATGGTCAACGATCCGCGCGACTTGATTGACAATCAGGCCGTTGTGCCGAGTGATGGCAATCGTGCGGCCATTCCCGTTGCCACATACAAAGCCTTCGCGACCGGCAATAACAGCAACTTGGGTATAGCTAACAACAAGCTGCCATCAGATCCCACGTCTGCCGGCACCCAGACCGTGCAGCCGTCTCGATAGCGAGAACATCAGTCATTCGATGCGACCTCATTCACAACACGAACTAGACTTGGCCGGTGGCAAAGAGTGCTTTTGCGACAGCCTCGAAATGCTGGACAGGAATGGAATTGCCAAGGCTAGTGTTGCGGATTAGCTCACGGACCAGGACGTGATCATCGACGATACTGAGACGAAGGCGCCTCGCTTCATCAAGGAGCCGTGAAGCCGCCTCCCCATCGCCGCGGCAAACCAGGACCGGGACGCCCGTTTCGCCACGGATGTAGCGTACCCCGACCAGCAGCTCGCGCCCAGTCAAGATCAATGTCGCGCGACGCACGCCGAGTGGAGACTCGCTCGCCTGCTCCCGCCGAAGGCGTCGGTGTTCGCGTTTCACCTCCGGACTGCCTTGCTGCTCCTTGTCCTCGCGCTTCATATCGCTCTTAGTCATGCGCATGCCGCGCAAAAACAACCAGCGCTGGACGAGGAGATCGACCAATCCGCCGATCAGAAATGCACCACTTGCAATCCCGATCAACAGTTTCACTTGAATGAACACGAACTCGAAGCAGCCCGTGCCGCAAACCGGCAGATAGACCAGTGTCTTCCACGCGCCGACAACGACGAGGAGAAAGATCGCGCCGAGGCAGAAGACCTTGAACAAGGTCTTGCCAAGCTCGATGAGGGAACGCAAAGAGGCGATGCGCTTCAGTCCGTTGATGGGATCAATGTTCTCGAATTTCGGCGTCATCGGCTCCGAGGAGAACACTAATCCACCATTGGCCAGGACCGTCGTCAGAATTGCGCAGGTGACCATACTCCCAAGAAGCGGGCCAACAATTCTCAGTGCAACTTCGGGCAAGACGCCGAGCGCAAGGTCGACCGCAAGATTGAACGGCTTATCAAGCAGCTTGTCAGTCAGCATGAGCGCTTCACGACATTTGTCGTAGATGGAACTCGCTTCTAACCAGAGATAGCCGAGACCGGCGCAAGCGCTGAGGGCTCTGACTAGATCCGTGCTATGCGGAACCACGCCTTTCTTGCGCAAATCGCTTAGCTTCTTTTCAGTGGGGGCGAGCGTTTTCTCTTCGCTCGTGTCGCTCACTTCAGTTTCCTTTCAAGCCTCTCCAGCTCTCGGCTCGACTGCATGATTTCCGATTGCATGTATTCGATGAGATAGATCGTATAAGTGACCATGACGATCGCAAAGCCTATATTCTTGATCGTCAAAGATAGGTCCCGCGGGTTGAATTGCGGCGCAAAGCGCCCGAGCAGGAGCGCGGATATGTCGGCCAGCAAGAGGAACGCTACCACAGGTCCAGAGACCAGGACGGCGGTACGTATGATGCTGTCGAGCACGCCCCACAACTCCAGTGTCCCTTGCATGCTCAGCGTGGGTCCAAGCTGATAAGCCGGCCAAACCAGATAGCTGCCGTAAAGCCCGCTGATCATGGTTTGCAGCCCCCCCGTGACGACGAAGATCGTGATCGCGGTGGTACCGATAAGCAGTCCCGTCGCCGAAGCCTGACTGCGTGTCGCGGGATCGGCGGGAGTGACTACGCTGCTGATGCCCCGTTGCGCGTCGATGAACTCGCCGACGGCCTGAAGACTCCAGAGGGGAATACTGAGCAGGGCGCCGATCAGCAGGCCGACACACGTCTCCTTAAGACCGAGTAGCGGGATCTTGAGCAGACGGGTGTCCGGATCTAGCTCCTTCAGGCCATCGGCGATGTGCGCCAAGTATGGTAGTTCGAGTGCAACGGCCAGGCAACCGCGGATCAGGCCGCCGATCTGCGGACGCGTAAATACCGGAAGCACCAGCATAATGCCCACGGGGCGGGCCGCACCAAGGCCGGCAGCAACGACGAGTTCGATGGTTGCCTGGATCAGACTTTGCGTGTTGGTGGTTGACAGATCATACATGACGGGCGGCTGCTAGTAGCCCGTCGTGAGCGCGGGAAAATCAGTGAAGATCTGCTTGGCTTGTTCGATGAGCGGGGCGCTCAGCACCGGAGCAAACAAACCTATAATCCCAACAATGACCAAAAGCTTCACAGTCAGTGGCAATGTCTGATCCTGGATCTGCGTTGCCGCCTGGATGATGCCGATGACGGTTTCGGCGACCGCCGCTGCAATGAGCGGCGGCAGAACCCAGGTCATGAAAAGCACCAGTGATCGGCTCATATAAGGGAGAATAGTGGCCTCATCCATGCTCACCCTCCAGGTGTTGTATAGCTCAGCACTAGCCCGTGCATAAGCCGCGACCAGCCGTCAATCGCCACGAATAGGAACAGCTTGAAAGGAACTGAGATCACTGTCGGAGACACCATTGACATGCCCATGGCCATCAGAATGGTCGTTACGATCAGATCGATAGTGATAAACGGAAGGTATAGCAAAAACCCGATTTCGAAGGCACGCTTGAGTTCTGAGATTAGAAAAGATGGGACTAGAATGACAAAATCATCGGCTGTGGCTCTGCCGCGCATCTCTTCCGGCCAGACACGTTCGGTCGAGGACAGGAAGAAGCCTCGCTGTTCTTCATTGGTGAAGTTCTTGAGATAGGCTCGCAGCGGCTCCTGCCCCTCTTTCGCAGCGGCTACCCAATCCTCGAGCGTTTGATAGCGGAGCTGCAGATCGGCGACTCGATTGTAGCTCTGCTCAAAGACGGGGGCGCTCGTGAAAGCGGTGAGCATCAATGCCGCGCCGTATAGAACGATGTTCGGTGGAATCGACTGGGTCCCAAGCGCATTGCGAACGAGGAAGAGAACGACAGATACCTTTACGAACGCCGTGGTCGTGACGACAGCGAAGACCAACAAGCCGAGCGCGGCCGTGACCGCAAGAAGCGGCAGTATTGCTGGTTCAATGTTAGTCATTGCCCGCTAACCCGCCACGCAGTCTAACGCCGAGCTCGTCCCCAATACGTACTATGTCGCCACTCCCGATACGTACGCCGTTTGCAAGGATATCGACCGGGCCATCGACCGGCCGGCCAAGTTCGAATACATATCCTTTGCTGATGCTTCTCAAGGCTCCGAGCGTGATGGGCCAGCGGCCGCATTCAAAGACAAGCGAAATCTCAATATCGTCGAGATCGGCTTCCGAAGGCGGCTGCTGTGAACCGGGTAGTGTCGTCATATGCGCATACTCCAGAGGGCGCGGCCGCAAGCGAAACGGTCCGTGCAGGATCAGGTGGTTGCCAGTGACATCTGCCGCGGTCCATAACCGGCCCGCAGTGAGGATGATCTGACCGCGGGCGAATGGCATTACATCCGGCAACAAAGCGTCGCCCTTACGCGTTTTGCGAAGAAGCGAGGCTGACGCCCGGAGGGAGCCGACCTCTCCTGCAACTGTAACGGGTAACTGTGCGGGGACCTCACACAACTGTCGCGGCAATTGGCCGAGCAGCTCGCCTAAGGCGCGGAACGCCGGCGGTATCGGTCCATCAAGAGGCGAGAAAAGAAATAGGCGACCTTTGCCCCTGACCGGACCGTAGATGATGTCGAATTCGACATAAGGCCCGTTCTTCTCGGCCTTTCCAACACGAAGGAGTCGCAGTTGCTGCTCTGTCTCAGTCTCCAGGCGCGCGAGCAACGGTTCAAGTGCAAGTTCGAGAACCAGCGAACGACTTGGCTCGGAAAGTAAAGCTAGGCCACTCTGTACTGTCGAGATCAAGGCCTCGGCAAGCGCATGCGGTATCGACAACACGAGCGTATCATCGCCGAGGCCCCAAACGCAATCGAGCATCGACAGAGCCGGAGGTTCCTCCTGCCACACAAGTTGTTCCAGTCGCACCGATAGCGGCTTGTCGCAAAGGTTACTCCGCAAAGAGGCGGAGGGCCGCATGTTTCTGTTGAGCCACGAGACGAGACTCTGCGTTAGACGCTGGGTTGGCTCGTACTTCGCGTATGCGTCCGCGCGAGTTGCAGGAGGCGGCTGTACAGGGCAGCGCATTTGCTTCCCAACTGGACTAGCTGTCATCAAATTGAACCGCCCGCGACCGGCGTGGGCAAACCCCTCCCATGGCGAAGCAAGACTTCATCATCGGCCTCTAGCTCGGCTGTTACTTCCGAATGGGTATCGGCCGTACGCCGGACGTCGGTCTCGATTTGTCGCCATTTATGAGTCGCTGCGGAACGCTTCGCCCAGTGCGCACGCCTCTCGGATGCGGCTGTCTCGGCCTGCTTTTGAGCGATACGCGCCTCCTCAAGTGTGCGGCGTTTCGAGGTGATCTCGATCGCGAGCCTCTCAAGGGTGAGCTGGCAATGATCGAGTTCGACGACGGACAAGGTACCGGCCGACATCAACTGTTGGTAAACCTCCGCCTGGGCCTCTGTATGATGCTTTTCAGCAATTGCAAGTTCCTGCCATGCGTGCTCCGCGGCCGAGGTCGCGATATGACGCTTGGCTTCCATATTGGACAACTCACTACGAGCACTACGCTCGCGCATATCCTTTACTTGCCGCAAGCTCGAAACGTGTATGCAACTCATGCGGTCAGACGGCACATCCATGTGACGGTTTCCTCAAAAGTGGACGCATCGTTTTCACCTTGGCGTAAAAACTCGCGCAGATCATCGATCGAAGCGACAGCTCGGTCCGTCAGCGGATCGCTGCCTTGCTTGTATTCACCAACCTTGATCAAAAATTCGGCCTCTGCATGACGGGAGATAAGATCACGGAAGAGGGATGCTGCCTTGCGATGCGGTGCAGATACGACGGCATCCATGACGCGGCTGCGGCTCGACAGTACATCGATGGCGGGGAAATGCGCCCGCGCCGCGAGAGAGCGTGAAAGAACGATATGACCATCGAGAATGCCACGCGTTTCCTCAGCGATTGGATCGCCCGTGCCGTCACCTTCCACAAGCACGGTATAGAAGGCCGTGATTGAGCCACGCTCACTCATACCAGCGCGCTCCAGCAAACCTGGCAACATTGCAAAGACAGAGGGAGGAAAGCCCCGGCGGGTCGGTGGCTCACCGGCAGCAAGCCCGATCTCGCGCATAGCGCGGCTAAATCGCGTCAATGAATCCATCATCAGAACGACGCGCAGGCCTTGTTCGCGAAAATATTCGGCGAGCGCGGTTGCCGTATAAGCACATTGCGCCCGCTCCGTCGCTGAGCGATCGGAGGTCTCAACGACGACGACCGTGCGGCGGAGGGCAGTCTCCCCAAGATGCCGCTCGATGAATTCACGCACTTCGCGTCCACGCTCGCCTATCAGCGCAACCACGGTCACGTCAGCGACCGCGCCTTTTACGATCTGCGACAGTAACGTCGACTTGCCGCCACCAGGCTCTCCATAAATGCCGATGCGCTGGCCCTCGCCGCATGTCAGAAGACCATCCAAGGCGCGAACACCGAGTGGCAGAGGGCGAGCGATGATGCACCTCGTCATTGGATTTGGCGCTTTGCCGCGCAGCGGGCGCGTCTCCATGGCTTTGACTGGGCCCTTGCCATCGAGTGGACGGCCGAAGCTGTCGATCACCCGGCCAAGCAAATTGGGGCCGACCGGCACTTCGTGCATTCGGCCAGTGGCAACGACTTCTGCACGGCCGGACATGCCTTGCAGGTCACCGATCGGCGTTAGCAACACGCCGTCCTGCAACAGACCGATCACCTCGGCCTCAAGCGACCATCCGGTGCGCGGATCCTTGAGCACACAAACTTCTCCAATACGAGCATCCGGCAAAACTGCATGGATTAACGTGCCGAGCGCCCGCGTGATCCGCCCGCGTACGGCACGCGTGTCCACATGGCTTGCCGTAGTTCGCAGACGCGCCAGCGCCGCGTGCAGAGTCCCGTCTCCATCAGGACAGCTATGGTCTGGTCTCGGCGCCGTCACTATTCGTCTGCCTCATGATCTAAACCAAAGCCCAAACGCAGTGCGCGGAGCTGCGCGTCAAGTCCGAGATGGATATTGCCAAATTCGCTCCACAGCACGCATTCGTTCGCTGACAGCGCCGGGTCCGGAATAATTCGGACCGCCGGCCGGTCCTCCCGTCCGTCACAGGCAGCAAATTCGCGCGTAAGCGCATCAGCATCCATGGGGGACGCATGAAGGGACAGTTTTGCCCCGCCATATCTGTGCGAAATCGTGTGACGAACCGTCCTCACCAACATCTCGCCGGGATCGAAATCGCCCAGTAGATTAGTTACGATGTCCATCACGAGCGCTGACAGTTCCTGCTCCAAAACGGCCTTTCGTCGTGCCACTTCCGAGGCAGCCTGCGCCACCAGCTGTGCCATTTCCTCGGCGCCGGCCCTCACCCCCTCGGCATGGCCGCGCGCACGCTCCTTCTGATAAGCTCTGCGTGTCCAGCCGCGAACGCGCTTCAGATTTCGCTCGGCCACGGCACGCGCCTCGAGGGCGCTCTGCCAAATCTCGAGATCCCTCGCCGCTATGAGTGGCCCAAGCGGGCGGATGTGCGGAGCGACGGGCGGCGCAGTTTCGTCGGCTGTCATCCCGCTGGGGCCTCCCTCGCCAAATGGGCCAACACCGGCGAAAACAATTGGCCCGCGGCATCGCGGTGTTCAGTCCCCGGATTGTCGGCGGCCGTTCCGACAGCTAGGCGTAGAAGCACGCGGCGGCAATCAAGCGTTGACGCTTCATCGAGCCAAGCGCCGAGGCAGGCATGTCCATCGTCTTCAATCCCTAGCGCGAGTTCTTGAGGATCAGCAATTAATCTGGTCGAAACCGCATGCGCTGCATGTCGGATCCCGAAAGCCTGCACCTCGGTACCGACGTGCTCGACCAGAACGGCGACATCGTGCTTTGAAATCAGCCTTGTCAGCGAACGGGCATGCCAAATGCCGCCGGCGAGCAGGGCAGCCCTGCTCGGATCATGCCCGTGGAGAAGGTCTGGCCCGAAGTCACTTCCGTTCAAGCCCATTTCACCTTCAAGCAGCAACGCTTGCAGTCTTATCTGCAGCCTAGGACTCTTCTGCAGTCGCGCCAACGTCGCGGCCGAGAGGTTCGCGTCAAGTCGCGCGGCAAGGCGGGTCGGATGAATCGTGGCAGCAAGCTTACGAATACCTACAGAGGCTAATTTCAGCGGATCATGCCGCTCGGCAGACGGATTCGGTCTCGTCATGTCGGATACCACACTACGCCGCATTAGGCTTAGTCGCTTTGCGAATCATCTCGATAGCAGAGACACCCGAGCGCCCACCAACAGCGCTAACTTTCTGAGATGATTGCCTGCGCTGACGCCCACGAGCGCTCAGCAAGACGCAGGATAGGACGCCGAATACAGACCCGCCGAGCCCCATGCCAACCGCAACCAATGGCGTTGAAATGACTCCAGATGCTTGGGCGAAACCAGCCGCAGCCGCCGGTCGCGGCTCTAGTGCGGGCCGCTCGACTGAGACGAAAACAACAGCCACCTTGTCATAGGATAAGCCCTCGATGCTGTTGGCGACGAGCATTTTAATCTGCGGCAGCAAAATTGAGAGATTTGCCCTCGAGTCATGCCGGATGAAAACCGACGCCGAAGATGGCGTGGTGTCACGTCGCAACAGGTCGTTCTTTGGCAGAACAACGTGGACGCGCGCCGAGAGGACACCATCGATATCACTGATCGTGCGAGATAATTCCTCGCTCAGCGCATAGACGTAACGGGCGCGCTCCTCGATTGGCGAAGCAATCAGACCCGCCGCGCTGAACACTTCGCCGAGACTCTTGAAAGCGTGGCGCGGCAACCCTTCGCCATTCAGCAGGTCGATTGCGGAAGCAATCTGAGTCTGCTCGACCTGGATCGTGATAGTCCCGTCCTTAGCGGCAACGCGGAGCGCATCGACCCCGTTTTTGAGGAGGACCGCAAGCATCTCATTGGCCTCACGCTCCTGAACTTTCGTGTAGAGATCGGCTTTGCAACCAACCAGGGCAAGCAGGAGTGGCAGCAGAGCCAGAAGTTGAACCCGCTTGCGGAATGGGCGCGCCTGACCGCTTTCGCGATAGATTAAACCAATCATTCGCCCCACTCAGCCCGCCGATATCAGCTTGTTCAGAGATGAACCGAGGCTACCGATGCCATTTGAAATGAGTGTTACCTGGATGGCGCTGTCAGAAACATCCTTCAAATTCGCCAACATCGCCTCGAAGTCACCCGCGCCACTGGGGGTGCCCGGCACACCTGCTTCCGCTTTGCCCGGTTGCAGCAAAAGGGGCTCCGATGCCGGCCCGGCCTCCGCACCTTTTGGAACTGCATTGACCGGATACATCGCAGAAAGATTTTGGAGGATGCGATCGCCCAGCGGGCTCGCCTGTGTTGTTGCACGCGATACCTCGGATGTCGGCGGAACGGCCGCCGCTTCCGTTACTGAAGGCGCAAGGTCTTGAACCGAAGCCGCTTGCAAGAGACTCTGCTGAAACTGGACCTGCGCGTCGACAACTGTTGCCGAAAAGGCCTTGGACAGGCCTTCTAGATTGTGAGAAATCGGCGCAGCGCCTAACATCATCATGGAAAGACTCGCTCTCATCGAGATGTGATACGACCAGCCGTTCAAGCCGATTAGCGGCTTAATGTCCTAGACAGGCCAGCTGACGACAAGCTGACGAGTTCGCCCGCACATCGCCATCTAAAGATCACGTTTCGCGTTCACGTACCAAACGTACTCCTGTTAGTTTAAGTCAAAGAGAACCATGAATGCTCATCCGATCCATAATCCCGCACGTTTTGAACGGAGTTCTGTGTGTCGCCGTTTTCGTTTCCGGCGGAATACAGATCGCGCGCGGCGCTCCCCTGTCGCTGCCCTCGACCCCTTACCGGTATACGGTTCTGGATCAGGAGCTTTCTGCCGCGCTGCAGGAATTCGGCAACAACCTCAATATTAAAGTCACCATCAGCGCCGAGGTGAAGGGTCGGATTCGCGGGCACATGCCGGACCTACCACCGCGCGAGTTCCTTGACCATCTGACTCAGCTCTACAATCTTCAATGGTATTACGATGGGCTCGTGCTTTACGTCTCTACCGCAAAGGAAGCGCAAACTCGTCTGCTTCTCCTAACTTCAATCAGCTGCGACGCGCTCAAGGCAACCCTCGATGCGCTCGCCATTTCCGACGAACGCTACATCATGAGATCGGCTCCGGGAAATGGCCTAGTCCTTGCGTCCGGTCCACCACGCTTCATCGCACTCGTGGATCAGACGCTCAATGGTCTTGTGGCGGAGGCGCAGGCGCGACCTCGCTCCGTCGAGATGCCGTCCCGGGAATCTGTGCTGATGTTATATCGCGGCGCCTCCGCGACGGTCGTTCGGGATGGGCGAACTGAAGGCCCGTACTCTTCAGACATGCCGCGCCAGGAGGGTGCCTTGCCTGCGCGAGGGCCGGCCCCAAGATGATACTGAGACGAGCTTGTTTCCGAACTCCTGTTAGCCGCGCTCCTCAATGAGTCCGTTGCGCGGGTTGTGCAGGGAGCCTGGACCGATCGTCCGATCAGACGCCGTACAAGCATGCGAGACGTGCGTCTCGTAAATCGACTCCAGACCCACAAGAATTGCCGTTGCACCACCTTGTGTTCCAGTATGGGGATGGCCGGTCGCCGTCCGTATTGAAGAAAGCGGGATTCTTGTTTCTCGTATTCACGTTCGCGCGGAAAAGGTGGATGCTTTTTCGCAATGGTCTGACCGGTTTGGCATTCCCTTCATTATGTTATCACGAGACAAGGCGAGCGCATCGAGACAGCGCTTTGATGCACTGCATGAACTCGCACACGTTTTACTTCATCGGAAGGTGACACAAGAGCATCTAAACAACCGCACGACTTATAAGATCTTGGAGAAGCATGCTGACCAGTTTGCAAGTTTTATGCTGCTTCCTGAGCGTGACTTCCTAGACGAGCTATACGCCCCAACATTGGATGGCATGCTCAGTCTTAAGGAGAGATGGGGCGTTTCGGTCAGTGCAATGATAATGCGCTGCAAGTCGCTCGACATCTTGGATGATTTGTCGGCCAAGCGCTTATGGATGGCGCCGATGGCGCAAAGGTGAACCATTTGACGGTAAAATGGAAACAGAATCGCCTCACCTCATTCGGCGCTGCTTCGAAATGTTGTGTGAAGCTAATATCCAATCCATTACCGACATCAAAAACGCTCTGCCATTCCCTCTGGAGGACTTAGAGGAATTGGCAGACCTTGAACCGCCGGCATCTGCCTCGGACATCAGTGTATTGGGAGCGTTTTCGGCGGACGCGTCGTGCGCGCAGGTCTGCATGGACGGGCCTCGCATATTAGCCATGACGGCCGGGGGCTTTTCACAGGACTCCCGTCCCCACTTTGCGTCGGCCGCTACCATTCTCTTGTCGTCGAGTTCGACGAGGTCTTCTCGCGGGATCTCATGGTGACAGCGCGTTCGGAAGAGGGCGAGGTCATGGCTCTCGCACATCGTTATCAACCAACTTACGGCCTGCCGTTTCACCCCGAATCCACACTTACGCAACGATGGCACGTGCTGCTCACAGACTTCTTACGGCTCGCAGAGACTTCCTGCCGATAAAACTCTCAGATCATTGCGCAGATGCGCATTTAAACTTGCGGAGGCGGACGCGAGCACGAAAAGGGCCTCCGCGAGAAGCGCGCGATCGAAGTCGTCGAGGGTGGTGCTCGAAGGTACAGCTGGTTATGATCGGCGGAAACAGTTGCTGTGCAACGCTCCGGCAGCAGCCGTCACCTGTAGCGGGCAAGATCAACGCATGAACAGCACCTCTTCTTCACCAGTCAATGCGATCGCAGCCGAGCTTGCCGGCCTCGATCCCGCATACGCGCCGACGCCACTCCTGAACCTTCCGGCGCTGGCGGAGCGGCTCGGAGTGGCGCAGGTGCTAGCGAAAGACGAGGGCCGCCGCATGCTCGGCAGCTTCAAGTCGCTTGGTGGCACCTATGCCGGGTTGCGCGCGCTCGCCCGGGCCTCGCGCATGCAGGTGGCCGACCTTCTCGCGGCCCGACCTAAGGGGCAGCCGACCCTGGTCTGCGCCAGTGACGGTAATCACGGGCTCGCGGTAGCTGCCGCCGCGCGCTTTGCCGGGGCGCCCGCCCGCGTGTTCCTGCACGAGGGCGTGCCGAACGCGCGCGCGCCGCATCGAGAACAAGGGTGCCGAGATCGTGTGGGTGCCGGGCACCTACGACAATGCAGTTGATGCGGCCGCAGCCGCGGCCTGCCAAGGCGCCGGCATTCTTGTCGCCGACACGACCGACGATCCGAACGACCCCATCGTTTGCGACGTCATGGCGGGATACGGCGTCACGGCGGCGGAAATCCGCGATCAAGTAGACTTCGCCGGCCATGGGCGTCCGACACACGTCTTTATACAAGCTGGTGTCGGCGGACTCGCCGCTGCCATCGCCGAGGGCCTCTCGGGCTGGCTGGCACCTCCGGGATGCATCGTGACGGTCGAGCCGGAAACCGCCGCGTGTCTTGCGCCCGCGCTCGCGGCCGGTCGCCCGATTCGGGTGATAGGCGATCTTCGAACATCCGCGGAGATGCTCTCCTGCGGCCAGGCGAGTGCGCCCGCCGTTGCGGTGCTCAGGCGTCACGGCGCTCGGGCCATTACCGTGCTCGAGGCGGAATTGGTGGATGCTGTTCGCGTACTCTCCGCCCATGATGGCCTCGCCACCACGCCGTCCGGTGCAGCGGGCCTGGCGGGTGCCATGGCTGCTCTCGCAGACCCGAGCCATACAAGCGATCTCGGACTCGACCGGTCGAGCCGCATTCTCGTCCTCCTCACCGAACGCGACTGGGAGGACCGAACGTGAGCAGCGCGATCTTCGCTCTTAGTTCGACTTGCATCCTCTCAGTGACGCCATGTCTGGCAGGCTCGAGGCTTCATGATTGGATCATCGGCGGTCCGTCTCCGGCTCGGGAACCAGCGGTGCGCCCCCGACGGAAACCGGCCCTTCTGGTTTAGGCGGGCGAGTGGCTCTTGTAGTCGGCTTTGAAGCGGCCTGGGCTGCTGGCGGACGAATATCTGCAGGAAGAGGCGCAGCAATGTTCTGCAGAGACTCAATTCTTGAGGTCAGGGCTGCGATTTGATCTAACATCCGTTTCAAATCGGCTTGCTGCGCATCGATGTTGCGGTTAAGCGCTGAAATCTCCTCGCTCACCTCCTGTTGCCCCGACCGAATCTCCGAAAGGGCCGCCTTGTCTTCAGGTGACAACGCCGGCATTGGGACGACTTCACGTGCCGCTGACGCCTCGATCATTCGGTCGATATGGGGCCAGTAAAATGCACCCCCAACGCATAGCCCGATGAAGACGGCGACAAATCCAAAAACCCACGGAAGGCGTCTTGATGACTTCTGCAAGACGGGCGGCAATTCCGAACCGTTCGCTTGATCAATCACATCCATCATTCTTTCTCTCGATCTATAATGGCTCTCGTTGCCGCGATAGTAGATGACGGTCAAGAGCGTCCATGCGAAAGTACTTGGTCATGCGCAGAAAGATATCGGGAAAGATCATGCCGCTTCAGCGTCCAACACGACTCTCGTTCAACGAATCGATGTTTTACCGCGCCAACAGGCGCTCGGCGCATTAACGCTGCACAGGCAATGAAAAAACGCACGATACGATCGCGGCCATAGCTCTAAGTACACTCGCGATGGCGCGGGCTCCTCCGCACTGGCGGCAATCTGCGGGGCGCACTGTCGAAAGATAAACAAGCACGCTCGCAGAAGGCCAGAAGGCGGGCTCAGCTAGCTTTTCAGATCAACTCTGCGCCCGAATGGATGGCTTTAGGCAAAGTTAAGCTAGCCGATTGAGAGATGACGAATCGCGAGCTATAAGAACGGGCGTTATCTGCGCGAGTCTAACAGCGAGCCATTTGACCAGGATCATGAGCCAGGAGCCACGGCTCCCTATGCCGGAATTTACCGGTGCATGGGCTGGCATCGCGAGATCGGCATCGCAGCGGGCCACGTCTTACCGCCACAAGGACATCATACGCACGCGGTGCATTTTTCAAGCTGACCACCCGATAGTTCGCAGACTTACTCGGAAATACAAGGAATATTGATTTTTGACGACTGAGTGGGCTTATCTTTTCGACTTTGCAAGCCTAACAGCCTGCATTGAACGCGGCGGCAATTTCGCGGCGAGCTTAGAGCAAGCGCATCAGGTGTCAGCCGTTTCATAATTGCGATGGAGTTGGCGGGGAATTCTTCGGAATGCGTGGACTTCTGATCGTTTTTGTGGCGCTTACAATAGTGTTGGCAGCACGCGGCCGGCACCAAGATAGCTTTGTGCCGCGGCTGACCGCGTCCCTGCCGCCAGTCAACGTGCCCTAGTCTTATGATCGTGGTCGAGTAGCTCGGCCATTCGGCTTTGCCCTCACAGATCCGGGCGGGCGGCTTTCCCGCACCCGGCTGTTCCCGGGGGTAACCCGCGTCATATCCGCGCCTGTGCCCAAGTGCGAGTGATGCGTGGAACGAGCAGACGGAAGCGTGCCGTCAGGGTGTCGAACTCGGACCAGCCCATGCGCCGACTTTTCTGGCTCCGCCGTCTCAGACAACGCAGCCAGGTCCGACGTACTTCGCGGTAGAAGCCGTTGAGCGCTTCGGCCGCCGGCGTATGTCAGGGTGAGCACGAACACCTGTGCCCTTCGCCGCGCGCGCATTTAGGACAGCCTTTGGTATGTCGGACGGTGCGCTCCAACTACGAACCGCGCAGCAACTCGCCGGTGGCCGGCAGCTTGCCGACGAGCTTGTCGCGCGCTTTAACGGTTCGCTCACTAATGATCCATAAGAATGAATCAATGGCAGCCTAACCAGTCAAGCGCCGATCCGTTCGACCTTGCAGTTTTCCGCCGACCGGCCGACTCTGAATTCAGACTGCGTCCACCTAATTTGCGCTGGGAAGTAGTCTAGCGCCTTCAAGTGCCTTCGGAGTTTGGGCTCAACCTTTGTTGCGGTGTGCTCGTCTTTGAGGACGGCACACAGGCCGGAGCGGTATTCATCGTGTGGAGTTAAGAGTCGACAGTGGCTCGTCCGCCCGAGCGCTTGCGGAAATCAGCGTGAGACACGAGTCACTTCCAAAAAAGAGATTCTGGCCAATCTGTGAACTCCAATTCGAAGCTACGTAGGCCAGTGAGTTTGGTGGTGAATTTAAGGGTCTTCCCTGAAAGGGCTGCCAATGAGCCAGATGCGAACTTGAATACTGTCGTGCCGGAAGTTGCGACCGCAATGCCTTGCTCGCCTTCCATGCTAGAGAAGCCGGTCACCTCGGAGAGTTGCCCAATTGCAACTCCCTCCAGCGCGCGGTGAAATTCCAGGGACGCTAAGTATGTTCCTTTATCAGCAGCCCACTCGCTGACGGACACTGCTGTAATCCCCGCGTCACTCAAGAGACCATCCGCGATCCGGCAGCCATATTGAACCGTGAGAATGACCCGCTCGTCCCGAACTCCGACCGGCTCTCTATCGGCGGCAGTGATCGTGCACGCGTACCGCCTTGTGGCCGCAACCGCGCCCGTGCTTAGCCCGAGCAACTCGAGAGCGGAACATAATACAAAAGCGATAACGGGTCTTCTCATTCGGCTACACCTAGTCTGGAGTATCGTTCGCCTGCTCTGTACAATCTGACGCTACGGCCGATTCAAGCTTCTTCGATCGCTCTGTCGGATGAAAGCTACTCATGTGACCGCGGTGTCGCAGAAACGGGGCAATCGGTATCCCCCCAGCGGTGGGCCTGGATGGGCGGCCCGAACGGTTTCATTATCGGCGCTCACGGTGCGCCGCGGGCCAGCACATCGGTGAACCAAGGCTGAGGGCCGACGCATTCAGCTCGGCGGCGGCCATGACGGGCGCGACGGCCCGCGGCGACGGAGCGCTACGTTCCTGACGCAGGCGCATGCGTTCTATGAGCGGACACCATTTTCCGCGCCAATGACCCGCGGCACAGGTCCCGAATTTTGCTTCACAGCGTCAATGTAAAAGGAAACGTGGTCGCTAGGAGCCGTTCAAAGGCAGATTGCCGCTCAAGCAGGCGCTTTTCGAGAACCTTACGCTCGAGATCACTTAGCTCGCTTTGAAGTCTTCTTCGACAGCGCCAAATGTCATTCCGCACGTATCTGATCTCATTCAAGCGATCGTCAATCGAAGCCATCACGGACACCATATCTAGCTTGAACCAGCCATGGACACTGCGGACATGATGTAATGATCTCCTCCCAGCATGTCCTCTTGTATCGAAGTCTTTCAACGCAAGAGCACGAAGTGACCGTTGCTTCTGCAGAAGTTCAGCGATTTTTGCCATCAGCGCGCAGATTTCAAAAGCTGCCACTCGCCCGTGAGTGAGTCGAAATGGTTATCTTACTCCAACCAACACGCGGCCCGATCAGGTGTCAGGCCGGCCACTTAGGCTGGTGTCGAATGGGAGTATCGGAGTAATCGGACGGTCGTACCGTCAAACTGTGGGTAACCGATTTGAGATCGGCAATTGCCATGCCAGCGAACCCCAGGTGGGGTTCAAGACAAGCCATGTTCAGGCTTGGGGGCTCGTCTGTTACAAACGAGTGGGATTTCGGCGGCGGCGCGCGAAGAGCCGGCCCGGATATGAGGTCGGAGAGCCTTCAGTCGGCAGGGCGAGGCGAAATCGTGAGCGATGCGCACCGCCGGGCGCCTCGGCTCAGTGTCTCGCCGTAGGCCAGCGTAGATCTTATTACCGCCGTCCCACGTGCGGCCGGCGAGCTGGCAATTGGATCTCATCACAAAACTTTCTGCGATGATGTCTAGCCGGGACTGGCGCTTGTCGCATCTGTGACACTGTATGTATTCATCAAGCCAAGACATCCGACGTTGTTCGGTAGCCCGGACTCGTTCTGTGAACTTAATCAGCAGCTTGCATGTCAGATGCAACTGGCATGGGGGTTGCTATTGTCCAGCCGCACCGTGAGCGCTAGCGCGACCAGCGGTTTAAGACAGATACGATCAACTTCGCTGGAGCGTATTGCCCGCCCAATCGCTTAATGGAGAACCGATGCGGCCACCGGACAGATTATCCTTTTTCGGCACGCTTGTTGTTGTCAGATCGGCCATCATGCCGAAGGTTGAGGCGCTAGTCTGATCTACCAATAGGAAGGTCGTGATCTAAGCTCAAAGCGAACTCGCGAATCAAATAACGGTCTGACGCCTCGTGGGCGAACGCCGGCAGCGAGCACCTCAAAATCGAACATTTGATGCAGCCTCGCTTGAAAGGATCCGGTGCATGCTGCGCCGGCCCGTTGTGGGAACGGGGTGTGGCATCGCTTTCGACTGTTTCCTTGATTAACAATCAGAACTGATGAGGCGGGTGTATGAACAAATCGATCCGGGAGCTTCGGCTTGTGGCTGAAGCATCTGTTTTGGCGACTGGGTTGCTGATGTCGTCAGGAGCTAGCGCGGACGATGATCTGATGAGAACCGCCAGGCAGATCTTCCATCCGATCCCCTCAGTCATTCCTGCGGTAAAGGACAATCCAGTCACGCATGAAAAGGTCGAGCTTGGCAAGATTCTGTTCTTCGATCCGCGGCTATCGGCAAGCGAGATCATTAGCTGCAATACGTGCCACAACCTCGGCAGCGGCGGAGTCGATGCCGGTCCGACCTCCGTCGGTCACGGCTGGAAGGTCGGCCTACGTCGAGCTCCAACCGTCTACAACGCAGTGTTCAATGCGGCGCAATTCTGGGACGGACGCGCCGCGGACCTCAAGGCGCAAGCAACTGGCCCTGTGCAGGCGAGTGCCGAAATGAATGCGACTCCGGATCGTGTGCTCGACACCTTGAACTCAATGACCAGCTATGTCGTCTTGTTCAAAAACGCTTTCCCGAACGAAGCGAGACCGGTCAGCTTTGAAAACTTTGCGAAGGCAATCGAGGCTTTTGAAGCGACTCTCATTACACCTGCGGCCCCGTTCGATCAGTATTTGGAGGGCAATACACATGCTCTCGATGATCAGCAGAAGTCAGGGTTGGCGCTGTTTATGGAGAAGGGATGCTCCTCTTGCCACAATGGAATCAATGTCGGTGGACAGGCCTACTTCCCGTTCGGCGTGATGAAGAAGCCGGATGCAACCCTCCTTCCGGAAGGCGATAAGGGCCGATTCGCGGTCACCAAGGCGGTCGGCGACGAATATGTCTTCCGCGCGGCGCCGTTGCGGAACGTCGCGTTGCGAGCCCCTTACTTCCATTCGGGCCAGGTTTGGAGCCTGAAGCAAGCTGTCGCCCTGATGAGTGAAATCCAGCTCGGCGCCAAGCTTAGTGATGGGGAAGAAAACGACATTGTCGCGTTTCTGAATTCGCTAACCGGGCGCCTACCTAAGATCGAGTATCCCGTACCAACACGACGCCAAAGCCTTCAATAGACAGATAGGATTAACAGCACCAGCTTCATGCCTTGCCGAATAGTAACAGATGCGACGCAAGAACCCGGCGTCCCGCACACGTCCTCAGCGGCTTGTCGGCGACCTTGCGTTTGATCGCGCCGCCCGGACCTGGCCAGAAGCTGTAGCCCAGGAACTTGCGACCGAACACACTGGCCACTGCGCTTTTGGTCTCGTTGACCGTCAAGCGCAGCTTGCCGTAGAGCCGCCGAAGCAGCCCATCACCCGGTCCGCCCGGCGGCTGCGAACGTAGACGTTCGCATCGTCGGCGTAACGCACGAAGCAATGGCCCCGATGTTCCAGCGCCTTGTCCACTTCATCGAGCAGGACATTGGCCAGCAGCGGCGATAGAGGCCCGCCTTGCGGCGTCCCCATCGTACGCGTCTGGACCACGCCATCGTCCATGATTCCGCTGTTCAGATACGCCCGGATCAGCCGGATGACTCCGGTGTCCCCGATCCGTTTCTGAAAGCGGTCGATGAGGATGTCGTGATTGACCCGGTCAAAGAACTTTTCCAGGTCCACATCCACCACGATCCGGCGACCCGATTGCACGTATGACTGCGCCGCGAGGACGGCATCATGCGCGCTTCGACCGGGCCGGAAGCCGTAGCTGTGCTCGCGAAGGTCGGATCAAAAATGGGCTGCAGCACCTGCAGCAGCGCCTGCTGGATCCAACGATCCGTCACCGTCCGAATGCCAAGCTCGCGCTCGCCACCGTCAGGCTTGGGGATCGTCACCCGTCGTACCGGACTGGGCCGGTATGTCCCCGACAATAGGTGCTCGCGGATCGCCCGCCACGCCGTACGCAGATGTGCGACGGTCTGGTCAATGTGCAGACCGTCCCCACCAGCTGCGCCTTTGTTGGCCCGCACCCGCTTGATCGCGCGTTGCAAGTTCTCTCTCGTCAGCGCCGCCAGAAGCAGCCCTGACCCTGGCTCTCCGGTCCATGCCGCGGGCGGCGAGCTTCATCGCTGCCCGAGCCACACGGGGCTTCACCGCGTCCTACCCCGGACCGCCCTGCTTGCGCAGACATCTGATGCGATACTTGCCACCTCGGCACGGTATTGAACACTCCTTCTCGTTTGGTTCTTCGCCCACCGTTCAGCCTTCCGACTTTACCGCCGGCGACTACAACCTCGGCTGACTTCTCGCTCCGGCTCGACACCGTTGCCCCTTTCAGGCACAAGGCGAGATCTCCCCAGGTAAGAACGCACTCCTTCACTGCACGACCGCCGGATCTACGCCGCTTCCCCTTGATCACGAGAGTTTCGCGGTTTGTGGCCCGCTCACCCTGGTCGGCAACGCCTTCTATCCGGTTCTTGTTCATCGGCCCGCAGCTTCGCTCCACGCCCACACTCGGTCACCCTCGTGCAGTTGCGCTTCGCTTCGCTCGTTGTGATCAACTCGCGACGGGACTTTCACCCATAAGAGTGCGCCCATGCTGGGCGCACCACAAAAAAACGCCCGGCCTCCTCGGGAGGCCGGGCGAAAGTCACGCAGGAACAACGCTGCTTTCCGCATCGCACCAGCTTTCGTCGGTAGGGAGGACTACCGGCGATCGATTTACGGCGAGGGCATTCGCCGTCAAACAACGAGAAGCGGATATCACTCCGCGCGAAATCTGGAGCCGCTTGCCTTCCGCTCCTGTCGGAAACTTCGCGACTTGTCCACCACTCGCCCGCTGTCCGGTTGGCGGGGCAGTGCCTTGATTGAGCTGGGATCCTTCGCAAGCGGTTTGGCTGCCGTGCCCTGAAACACAAGCGACAGTTTGCCGTCGCGCAGCAGCATTTGGCACCCCCAAACACCAACGCTCGATTATCTTCCGGAAGAGCGTGCCAAGGCGCCAATTTCGTATGACATTCCGTAAGGGCGGTAAAATAGATTGTTGTGATGGGACGCATCCACGCGATGGATAAAATGAAAAATAGCGCTGTGCTTCGCGTCGAGCGTTAATGACTTCGGAATATGTGACCGGATCGGGCATCGCCGGCACGCTGTCCGCCGTCGGATCGAAAACCGAGCTTGTCGCCGGCTGTATGCGACCGCCTCCGCCGGCGCCGGCCGGATTCCCAGGCGCTGGGAACTTTGGGAACTCGCAAGGACATCGTAAGCCCCCAAAGCGCGTGCATCTTATTCACAAACGCGTTGGCGAAACGCTCCGCACCATCATGGCTCAGCCCGCAACTCGCGTGCGGCGGCCACCATATTGATGAGCGCGGGACGCACCTCCTCCCATCTTCGAGTTTTCAGTCCGCAGTCGGGATTGATCCAGAGCTGCCGATCGGAAACTCGCTGCCGCGCCAACACAATCAGCTGCTTGATTTCCGCCGCTGCGGGAATGCGCGGTGAATGAATGTCATAGACGCCGGGCCCGATCTCATTGACATATTTGTAGCTCTTGAAGGCCTCGAGCAATTCCATCTTAGAACGCGACGTCTCGATTGAAATGACGTCAGCATCCATTGCTGCGATCGCATCGATGATTTCGTTGAACTCGGAATAACACATGTGGGTATGGATCTGAGTTCCGTCGGCGACAGCGGAGGAGCAAACGCGGAAGCTGTCCACTGCCCAATCGAGATAGTTCCTCCACTGCGATTTGCGTAGCGGCAATCCCTCCCGCAACGCAGCCTCGTCGATCTGGATCATGGTCGCTCCAGCCGCCTCAAGGTCGATGACCTCATCTCGGATCGCAAGAGCGATCTGACGGCATGTCTCGCTCCGCGAGATGTCGTCGCGGACAAACGACCAGTTCAGGATCGTCACCGGTCCGGTCAGCATAGCCTTGACGGGTTTCTTGGTCAGAGACTGCGCATAGCGCCACCATTCAACGGTCATCGGCTTCGGCTGGGAAACATCTCCGAACAGGATAGGCGGGCGAACGTACCGCGACCCATAAGACTGAACCCAGCCGTGCTTGGTGAAAGCGAATCCCAACAGCTGCTCGGCAAAGTATTGAACCATATCATTGCGCTCGAACTCACCGTGTACGAGCACGTCCAGGCCGATATCTTCCTGCCACTGCACGGTACGGGCTGTCTCCGCTTTCAGAAGCTGCTCGTACTGCGCGTCATTCAGCGCTCCCCGCGCATGAGCCGCACGCGCATTCCGGACGTCGACCGTTTGCGGGAAGGATCCGATGGTTGTCGTTGGAAACATCGGCAATGCGAACGCGACGCGCTGGACGTCGGCACGCTGGGTGAACGCACTGCGACGGCGACGCATGCTATCGTCGATCGCGGCCATTCGTCCGGCGACATTCGCATTGTGGATCTCGGGCGATGTTTCGCGGGTCACGACCGCGTCCTCCGAAAGCGCAAGTTCATCGGCCACCTCGGCAGCATAGCCGGCCAGCGCTTTGCCCAATATCGAAAGTTCCTTGATCTTCTGAACTGAGAACGCCAGCCACGTCTTCAGATTGGGATCGAGATCGGTCTCTAGCTCAATGTCGATCGGAACATGAAGCAGCGAGCAGGAAGGAGCAATCTGAACACGGTCCCTGCCCAGCTTTTTGACCATAGGGGCAAGTTGGTCGAGCAGCGCCGCAAGATTGGAGCGCCAGACGTTGCGACCATCAACGACGCCTAGCGAGACCACGAGATCTCTGCGGGCTGTGGCAACAATTGCGTCCAACTGGTCGGGTGCCCGAACCAGATCGACATGAAGCCCGGCAACGGGCAAGGCCAAGGCTGTTTCAAGATTGTCGCCGATAGCGCCGAAATAAGTGGCCAGCATGATTTTAAGGGCCGGCACAACCTCTGCGAAATGAGCATAGGCCCGGCGGACAGCCGCCCGCGACGCTTCGTCGACGTCCGTCACTAGGCATGGCTCGTCGAGCTGAACCCATCAGCACCGCGCGAGGCTAGTTCGCGGAGGACATCGACATAGACTGGGAGGAGCCGGTCAAGCAGCGACAGCGGATTGAATGCGGGATCTGCGCTTTTGCCGAGCTTCAGGAAAGTGACTGGGCCAACTAGGACGGGGCGCGTTTGGTAGCCGAGGCTTTTTGCCTCCTCATATTCCTCGATCGGCTTTTCGAGAGGAATACTTAAAGATCTGATCCTGGTGAAATTCCGGCACCATGTAGTGGTAGTTGGTATCGAACCACTTCGTCATTTCCTGTGCGGCTACGCCAGGCCCATGCTGAGCGTGACCACCGTCCTGAGCGCCACGCGCCATGGTGACGTAGGTCTTGAGCGACACAGGACCTTCGGTCCAGCCGTAGACGTCGGGAATGGCGCCGACCATTACGCTGGTATCGAGCACATGGTCGTAAAACGAGAAGTCATTCGAAGGAATGACGGTCGCACCGCGGGATTTCTGCCGTGCCCAATTAGCGGCACGAAGTTTACTCCCCGCCTCGAGGAGCTCGGCTTCGCTGGAGTTTCCCGCCAAGTAGCTCTCGAGCGCGAATTTGAGTTCGCGTCGTGGGCCGATGCGTGACATCCCCAGCGTGGCAACGGGAAGCGAAAGAATAGACATAGCTCAGACGCCATGATTGGGGCAAAGGCCATGGCGGACGCATGCAGCGAATATCGCGTGAGCGACAGCTGCTTGGCGCACACCGGGACACCCCGCCCGTGGACGATATATTGTCGAGGCAGGTCTCCTGGCTCGCGGGTCGTCGCTGCTGTCCGGCCTTCCCGAAGCCGCATGGCTTCAGTGACTTCGTTGGACAGCGGCTCGCCGCTTACAGTTGCGGGGGCAGCGCCGGCATTGCACCGGCTTCCCTCTTAGCTCCGGATCAAACGAAATCCGGAGACCACGATGGCTGGCATTATGCGCACGAGGATCGATCCGTCAACCTACTGGAGTGTCGCTGCGATATTGCCCAAGCGATTGCGAGCTGTACTAGGTAGGCTACAACGGTCTTACTCCCGGCCTGGTGAAAACGCGTGGATCTGTGGAGACTCCGCTTGTGAATGCGTCCGCTCAACACCCTGTTCGCGTAGTCGGATGAGCTCCGCGAGCAGAACGAACGCGCCGGGCGCTTCGACATCTGCGTGATCGCGACAAAGCCTGGTCTTTTCCGTCAGCAGCTTCTCGAACTCGTCCGTAAGGAAGTTGCGATCATCCTCGGCCGGCATCCGTTTGATCACAGTGCCATGAGGCTCTGAGGAATTGCAAAGGCCGGATTACTCCAGGATCGAACGGATGATCAGGTCGGACTGCCTGTGTTCGGCTGACCCCGCGACGAGCCGCGAGCTCGATCGCCTCCCGTGGCGTTGGTCAAGATGATCTTCTCGGTGCGCCAGGCACTCACGTGCTGAGCGACTTTGGCGCGCGCCTTCGTTGTTTCCGTCGCCGCTTGGGGAGTAGTGCAGCCTGGACGTTGGCCTGCGCGACATCGCAGGAACAGTTCCGGACCTCAGGATGCACGCTGACTTGCAAACTGGAGTAAGCGGCGAGAGGGCGGGCGGCGGGATCGTGCTATGACTCTACGCTCCATGCACTCGTGCACGGAAGCGGATGCCGAGCTTCTCGTACGTCTTCAGGATCTCCGGACCGATCTCGTCGCGCGAGGAGACCGTCTCTTCGGCTTCGGCCGTGACGTCGCTTTAGATATCCTGCAAATCGATCTTGTGATATTTGACGCCCCGTCCACCTCGCCTTGGCTCGTCAGCCAGCGACGATAAGCCTCGACGCGGCGACTGGAGCATCGAGGCGGCCTCGTCCTTATTCGAGACAAATTTGACGGTGTCCTCTGACAGAGCCCTTCGAGGGCTTCTCGGAGAAGATCAGCGCCTTAAGTCATAACGATGTTGATCGACCTCGATGCGCCCCATGCGGTCGGCGGCCTCCTCAAGCTCGACATCTACTACTTCGTTCGCGAAATCGAGCGGTGAAGCCTTCTGGACGCGGGCTGCTTATGCTGTTTTAGACGGGACACAGGTGTCAGGCACCGGACAGACGACCGCGCATTGCGGCGTGTCGCAATGGCCCGCGCACTCCGTACACTTTTTGGCATCGATAACGTAAATGTCGCGCTTGAGGCTGATCGCCGCGTTGGGACACTCGAACTCACATGCCCCACAAACGGTGCATTGCGAAGCGACGATCTTGTAAGCCATGCCTTCCGACTCCTTAGGCGAGCGATGCCATTGGCGATCCCTTTCAAATGCCGTGCCAAACACAGATGCGCTCAATGATGGGCAATTTGCGAGCCCTCGGGCCCTACTCCGAGAGCCAGTCGCGCTGCGAGCTTCCGTCGGTTTGTCTGGCACGGCAGCGCGGAGCCAAGCGACGCTCGACGATTCCGAAACCGGCGGCGCGACTAAAAGCCGCGAGCCGACGCACGTCTACGCCGGATCTCGGCAAACCGCCGGTCACACGCCCTGACTGGAGGTTTTGTGCAAGCCTCGCTCACGGCTACAACGTTAACTCCGCGGATTGACTCGCTGGAGGCTTGCCAAAACGGGTTTGTGCTACAACAAGCTTCGGCGTCGCTTCGGAGGGAAATGAAGTTGCGCCGGGAGGAGCGATACTGGCTTTGCAAAGTGACCGATTTAATTGCAGTCAGCCGCATGCCTGGTGCCGAGTAGGCATGACGGCGCGGGCGAGCGCTGGTACGCTTTGCCTGGCTGTGCTCAGCCACTCCTCATGCAACTATTTTGGACGAAGTGGAACAGGGCTGAAAGATGACTGTGCAAATTGCTTCAGCGGCATGGCCTTTCCGAACAGATGGCCCTGCGCAAGGTCGAAGCCGAGTTCGGTCACAGCGATCAGGTCGGCGTGGCTCTCCACACCTGCGGCGACGGTGCGCACACTGTACTCTTTGGCTAGATCGACGATATGGCGGCACACCGTTCGCTTCAGGGGCCCATTTCCGCAACCGGCGACGTACTGCCGGTCCACTTTTAATTTCATGAACGGGAATTTTTCCACCCCCATCAGCTGCGGCCAATTGGCGCCGACATTGTCGATTGCAAGGCCAATGTTGTGAAAGCGAACCTCACGCGCGACCTCGATCAGGAGATCTAGGTTCTCGATCGCTTCCTCGCTCTCGATTTCAATCGTCAAGCCGCCGAAAGCGGGGTGCGACGGCATGCGCTGACAGAGATCGCGTACCGCCTGCGGGTCAATCAGGAATGCTGCCGGGAGATTGATGGAGAGATCGATTGAAGTTTGCTGCTCCAGAAGATACTGCCAATCCTTGATCGCGCGGTCGATCACGAACTGCGACAACTCCCTAAAATGCGGATCGTGAGCCTCCGGGATGAAATAGGCCGGTGGAACAACGCCCCAGGTCGGGTGCCGCATTCGCACAAGCGCCTCGGCGCCGCGGCGGCTGAGGGTACACGCGTCAAACTTCGGCTCATACCAGAGCTCAAGCCAGCCAGCGTGTAAGGCTTCCCCGACATGGACCGCGGGACGGGGCGCCGGCTCTCTGGGCAAGAGCATGGCGACCCGATCGCGCAGCGTCTCGGCTGCAAACGGCGTCCTCAGCGGCGGCAGCATAGCAAGTCCATATTCGCCCCCGACCTGCTGCACTGCCGTCATGATGATCGACTCGCGGGCGCCGAACGCCAGCACTCCGCCTGCAAATCCTTCGCGTACGAGTATCTCGAGCAATCGTCCAGGCTCGATGCGATCCGAGCCAATGCCGAGCAGGATCAGATCAGGGAAGTCCGTGCCGAGTACGTGCGGCAGCTCGTCAGCAGTCCCGCATTCGCTGATAACAAACCCCATATCCTCCAGCACATCCCGAAGAAAGGCGCGCAGATGCCGCTTGCCGACGGCCACGCACGCTCGCGGCCGCACCTTACGCTGTCCGAAGATTACAGGTTTCCCTCCGACCAGTTCGGCCTGCCCATGCTCCATCGCAACCACTCCCGTTCCGTGACGGTCCCTTAAACGAGGAGCGAAGGTCCAAAACAAGCTGTGCTTGCCATTATCTTTCGGTTCTTCGAGGTAAGCTTAAGATAGTGCATTAGCGTGCAAAATCTTTCGCGATGTTGTTCAGACGATTTTGTCGGGCGCACGCGTATGATACCTGTCCCGCCTCGCGCAACTTTGTACGAGTGACGCACACGAGTGTGGGGAATCTCACCTTCGGACGCGCCGAGCTGATGCGCCCTATGGCACGGCGATTATCATGCTGCAAGATCTACTGAATCGATTCGCTCGTGAGTGGTGATCGGCAATCGCTCTTACGAAATGTTTGATCGGCATGGCCGGCCTGCCCACGCGCGAATGTGCCGTCTCGTGGATTTCCTTTCTAATCGAAGGAAGTCCATCATGAGTTCGCAGCAGGTCAAGCCGCAGTCGATTCTGAGAACGGCAACAGCTTGCACTTACCTCACCTCTGTTGCTTATAGCGAGGGCGGACGTCCTATTCCCTATCGAGCTTGATAGTTGCTCTCAGTTGCGTTTTCTGTACCCTTTTGAACATGGATATCCTCAAGAAGGACTGGAGGGACTAACGTGACGGGTGTTCGTGTTGGCGCTGAAGCGCAAGGCCTGCCCCACGGGGGCACGGCTTTGCGCAAAGGCGTGCCAGGAGATGAGAACGCGATCGCAGAAGCCGTCGGAAAGCTACTTTCTGAATTAGGTGGCCCCGGACCAGAGTTCAGCCTTGAAGGCGCGAAGCAGGCTGCTTTGCGCCTGATTCAGGATCCCGAAGAGGGCTTCATTTTTGTCATCGAAGAACAAGCCACGGGGCGGATGTAGGGGTCGCTGCCATCTCGGCCGTACAGGCCGTGAGAGCAGCCGGAGCGTACGGTGTGCTTCAGGAGCTATGGATTTCTTGCGACTTCCGAAGCTCTGACCACGGTCGGCATCTGCTCGAGGCGGTACATTCGGAGGCGAAGCGCCGAGGCTGGCAGATGATTGAGGTCGCGTTGCCCCCGGATGGCTATCCGGCCTTAGAACGGGTACGCCGTTTCTACGAGGAGAGGGGATATCGGGTTGGAGGATTGCGGGCGCGCAAGAGGCTATGACAGTACTGCGACCTCTGCTCCACACAGTTAAAAGCGCTCCTGGGCCTATCAGTAAAGACTTTCAAAGCAGCAAACCCTGCTGCTTGTTGGTTCTCAAAACGAACGCTCCAACGCGTGCGTCGCGGTTGCTCGAGGATGATCGGAGAACCTCGACGCTGATGCGGTGCTTACTCCCACTGCGAGCGGTTACCTCTTCGACCTTCTTGGCGGGAACGTTCAAGATATCAGCCATCAAATCGTTCTTCATGGTGCGAAGCGATACGATGGTCTTCTCAAGGCTCGTGGACCGCGAGCCGAAACCTGCCCGGCTAAAAGGCGCGAAGCCAGGTCGGCGGCGGCCCGTTGCGGGCGAAGCCCGACCCAGCCTTACAAACGATAGCCCAGTCGTACTTTCGCGCTTTCCACACAGTGCTGCTTACTGACTCCAGTTTCGGATCACCGCACACAAATGCGATCCATTCGTCGCCAAGTACAATGCCTTGGCAACTGGCAAGCCAATCATCTACCGGGCTCCTTCCTGCATCTTGATTCGGTGGACCGTCGCGTGAAGGATTCGGTACCACCTTGTCACTCCTGCTGGCGAACGTTCAAGGAAGGTGAGCGAGATCAGCCATCAACACTGATCCGGTAGAGGATTCCGTAATGAGCAATGTGCCGTTTGCCGCCTCCAATACGAGGTTCGTGCAGGTCGCCCCAGCGCAGGACTTGATGCGGGCGATCGTTTCGCCGTTCGGCGCCATGACGAAGACGTGGCCGAGGGAGGCATGCGCGACAAAGAGCCGCCCTTTTTGATCCATCGTCAGCCCGTCAGGACCGCTGGTCCCGAAGAACAAGCTGAACCGTCCCACCTTCGCAACCCCGCCGTCACGCATCAGCGGCACGCGCCAGATGCTGTTGTCGCGCGTCATTGCAACGAACAACACGGCCTCGTCGGGACTGAGCACCAGCCCGTTCGGGCTAGGCCCGTTCGAAATCAGGCAATCGAGCCGGCCGTCAGGGCACAGTCGGAACACCCGGCCTGTCGGATCGTGCAATCCAGTTTGCCCCTGATCGGTGAAATAGATGCCGCCGTTGGTCGCGATATGCAGGTCGTTGCAGCCTCTGAAGGACTCGGAATTGCGGTGCCCCAGAAGCGGCCTGATAGTACCCCGCTGCGGATCGAGCTCCATGAGGCCGTTCATGTAGTCGGCCACCAGCACCCGGCCATCAGGTGCGATCTTCAGACCATTCGGCCAGCCGTCATATTCGATTATCAGAGACCAGATGCCGTCGGGCGAAATCCGGAAAACGCGGCCGAAGGGGATATCGACGACGTAGAGATTCCCGGAGTTGTCGAACGACGGCCCCTCGATGAAACAATCCACCGGATGGCCCCCGCGGTTGGCATCCGCCCATTTCGAGGAAACACCCGGGCGACGAAATTCCGCCGGCATCGACGAGAACACGCGGGTCTCAACCAGCTGAGGCGACTTGTCGAGATACATCATGACGCGCCTCCCAGCGTGCGGCGCGGCTGGCCCTCATATTTGTAGCCAAACTGCTTGGGCATCGGTCCCTTGTTACGATCCTTGCGCCTGGTCTGTTCCCAGGCGTGGGCCAGGATTCCGACCGCGCGCGACAGGCAGAAGACGCCGCGCGCCAGCGAAGGCGCGAAGCCGAGCTCTCCGTAAATGACCGCGGTCGCGCCATCAATGTTCATTGGGATGAGTTTGCCCTTGCGCTGCTGCATCACGCGCTCGATCGCGCGGGCGGCCTTGGCATAGTCGCCGCTGACACTGCCCTCAGCACCTGCGCCATCCACCAGCGCCAATAGCGGTGCCGCGCGCGGGTCGACCGGATGAAACCGGTGGCCGAAGCCGGGCAGATATTTGCCGCGCCTTGCGGTGAAATGGTCGATTGCGGCGGCCGCGGCCTCGCCGATCTCTAGGCCATCGCGCCTCCGCAGCACATCTTCGTAGAGTTCGACCGCCTGCTCCCCTGCTCCGCCGTGCACGTCATCGAGTGTATTGATTGCGGAGGCCATCGCACCGTTCAGGGGCAGCCCGCAGCTCACCGCCATCTGCGCAATTGCGATGGAGGGCGCGTGCGGACCGTGGTCAACGGACGCGACCAGCGCAGCTTGCAGCAGCCGCTCCTGCGCTGGCGTCGGCAGATCGTCGCGCAACATCAGCCAGATCATGGCGGGAAAGGAAATCCGGCCGATCAAATCTTCGATTGGATAACCCCGATAGGCGATGCGACCGGGCGCGATATCGCAGATGGAGGTTCGCCACCAACGGGCCGCTTGCTGTCGCAATTCTTCTTCGCTCATTTCCGGTTCCGCCCCTTCAACCTGCCGATTGCCAACCGCCGCAAGCCGTCGAATATCATGATATTGGTCCGTCCGCGGCTACGCGGACGGGCAGGAAATCAGCCTCTCCTTGCTTTGGCGTCCCGACGGCCCGGCTTGAGACCAGTTGCTCGACCTCCGCATACGAATAGCCGAGCCGCTGCAGCCATCGCTCGGTGTCTGCTCCGAGCGTCGCAGGTGGTGAAGGCACCGAAAACTCCTCATCCAGCCGGAAGCCCGGCCGCGTGATTCGTAACGGCTGCGCACCGTGTTGTTCTGGGGCCAAAGTCTCGACGAATCCGCGCTCGAGGAGCTGTGGCTGCTGCAAAACTTGCGAGACCGTCAGCACGCAGCCTGCGGGGACTCCAGCCAGATTCATTTGGGCCTCCCATTCGTCAGCGGGCTTGCAACTCAACGCCTTGTTCAACTCCGTGTTCAGCGCTGCGCGATTGACCTTGCGCATCTCGCGCCCAGCAAAGCGCGGATCGGTCTTCAGGTCCGGTCGGCCAATCAGGTCGCATAGGGCTTGGTACTGCTTCTGCTCGTTGGCGGAAATGTTCAGCGGGCCTGTTGCGGTGCGGAACGTGCCGGAGGGAGCCGCGGTGAAGTTCTCGTTGCCGATGGGCTGCGGCTCGACACCAGCGTTCAGGTGGTTGGAGACGACCCATCCCATCGCTGCAACGGTGGCTTCGAGCAGGGACACGTCAATGAACCGACCGCGGCCGCTATGCCGCTGTTCGACCAGAGCCGCGGCGATGGCAAAGGCAGCAGTCAGTCCCGCAATCGTGTCCGAGATCGGAAAGCCCGTGCGCAGGGGAGCCGAGGCCGTATCGCCAGTGACGCTCATAGCACCAGACAGACCCTGAACGATCTGGTCATAGGCTGGACGGGCGGACCACGGCCCGCTCTGCCCAAAGCCGGAGATCGCGCAGTAGACGAGACGCGGGTTCTGCCTGCTGAGCACATCAAAGCCCAGGCTAAGCCGTTCCATCACCTTCGGCCGGAAGTTTTCGAGCACCACATCGGCCTCCTTGACGAGTCGCAAGAATACCTCGCGGCCCGATTCCGACTTCAAGTCCAGCGCCACGGATTCTTTGCCGGCGTTCACCGCGACAAAAGAGAGGCCCTGCAGGCGCTCTGCCCTTTTCGGATCGGCGCCGAGGCGCCGCGCGAGGTCGCCGCCGTTCGGATTTTCGACTTTGATGACCTCCGCGCCAAGACGCGCGAGATGATAACCGCAGAACGGACCGGCCAACACGTTCGACAGGTCCAGGACGCGGATGCCGGTGAGCGGCAGAGACATCTGAAGACGCCTTCCTTTAGGTGATCCGATGGTGAGGGCTTGGCCTGCGGGCAGCTATTTCAGTTGTTGTGCGGCGCGTTCCGCGAAGCGATTGGTGAAGGTTTTGTTCAGGTCGATCTTTGCGGCAGCGATTTTTGGATCAAAGTCGCTCAGGACAGCCAGCGGGACCTTGGCCGCCTCAATGTCCATCTGCCCGGTTGGCGAGAAGAGCGCTTTCGATGCGTTCATGATTTCGATATTCACCTCGCGATTGTCAGTCTTGTAACCAGGAGGAATCGCATCGACGAGCTGCTCCGTCGGCGTTGCGTTGATCCAGCGGTGAGTTTTGAGCAAGGCGTTGACCAGGCGCTGAACCGTTTCTGGATTTTTGTTGATGAAAGACTGCTGAAGGTAGAGACACGCGGTCGGATAGGATCCGCCGAAGGCCTGCTTTGAGCCTTCGATCGTGCGCGCATCGAACAGCGCTGTCGCGCTCTTCTTGCGCGCGAGAAGCGTCGCGATGGGATCGAAATAGACCAGGGCATCAACGTTCATGGCCTCAAGCGCCACCATGCCCGGTGCGCCGCTGCCGACGGCAATGATGTTGACATCGCGTGGACCCAATCCTGATTTCTTGATGTAGTAACGCGCCATAGTCTCCGTCGATGACCCCGGCGCCGTGATCCCGAGCCTGAGACCCTTTAGGTCGGCGCCGGTTCTGACCTTGTCGGCGAGGTCGCTGCGGACACCGAGCAGGACGCCGGGAATGTCATTCAGCAGGAACACGCAGGAAATTTGCTTACCCTGCGCCTGCATCTGAATGGTGTGGTCGTAAAAGCCGATAGTCCCGTCGACGGAGCCGCCGATCAGGGCCTGCAGAGCCTTTGAACCACCGGCCTGGAAATTCTCGACGGTAACGTCAAGGCCTTCTTCCTTAAAGGAGCCAAGCTTCACTCCAAGTTCGACAGGCATATAGTTGAGGATCTGTGACCCCACGGCGATCTTCAATTTTGTTTTCTCGGGCTCGGTGGCATGCGCCAAAATGACCGAGAATGCGGCCAGCGCCACGACCGGCGTCAGTCTTATGGAAACGTGCATGCGAACCTCCATGATTGATGGGAGAGCGTACGATCAGCTTTCGTGCGCAGGCGCCGGCCGCCAGACCAGGAGCCGCTTTTCCGCGCAATCGACGATGGCATCGAGGACAACGACGAAGGCGGAGAGAACGATAATTCCTGCGAACACTCCGGTCGCATCGAGGACGCCTTCGGCCTGCGCAATTAAGTGCCCCAATCCTGCGGACGAGCCGAGATATTCGGCGACCACGGCTCCCATCACGGCCATGCCGACGGACACCCGCAGGCTCGACAGAATCCAGGTCGTGGCGGACGGCAGGTAGACGTGCCGTAGCAGGGACGACTTCGATGCACGCAGCAGGCGGGCATTCGCCAGCACGACCGGATTGACCTCGCGGACGCCCTGGAACGTGTTAAAGAATGCGACGAATAGAACCAGCGTGACGCCGAGCGCAACCTTGGAGGTGAGGCCCAATCCGAACCAGATGACGAAAATGGGTCCAAGCAAGATCCGCGGGATTGCATTGAACATCTTGATAAAGGGCTGAACGACTTCGGCAGCGAACGGGCTTAAGCCCAGCCAGATACCAAGTGCTGTGCCGATCCCGATGCCAGCCAGGAACGACAGGACCGTCTCCAGCAATGTTATGCCAATATCGGTCCAAAAGTCCGCCGTCGACATCCACTCCCCGATCCTTGCGACAAGTGTCGAAGGTGCCGGAAAGAAGAAGGAATCGATCAGTCCGGCCCACACGCCCAATTCCCAGATCAGGATCAGGCCAAGGACGATGGCGAACTGCGTGAGAGCGACCCTACCCCTGCGTGACATAGCTTTTCTCCACTTCGGCGCCGAGCAGCGACCAGATTTCACGATAGAGCGCGACGAATTCGTCGGTGGTCTGCAGCGCAGAAACATCGCGCGGACGAGGCAGCGTGATCCTGACGTCGGCAACCATGCGGCTGGCGGGACCGGCAGACATCACAACGACGCGGTCCGCCAGCGTGATGGCCTCATCGAGATCATGGGTGATGAAGACGAGCGAGCGCCGGTCCGCCTGCCAGAGGTCGAGCAGGATGCGGTGCATGAGCCGGCGTGTGTGAACGTCCAGCGCGGAGAACGGCTCATCCATGAGAACGATTTTGGGCTCCATGATCAGGGTTTGTGCCATCGCAACGCGCTTGCGCTGGCCGCCGGACAATTGATGCGGATAGCGCTCCTCGAATCCCTTCAATCCGACCTTGGCGAGCCAGGGCCGTGCCTGCTCGCGCGCTTTCGCGATCGAGCTGCCCTGAAAGACGAGCCCGAGGCCGACATTGTCCTGGGCGGTCTTCCAGGGCAGCAGCCCTTCCTGTTGAAGCATGTAGCCGGACTGACCGTTCAGGCCCGTAAGAGACTTGCCGAAAATGCGAACGTCGCCGGCGGCGGGCTTCAGCAGTCCGGTGACAGTGTTGAGAATGGTCGATTTTCCGCAGCCGGTCGGCCCCACCACTGCAACGAATTCAGTCTCGGCTACCTGGAGGTTCATGCTTTTGACGGCCGTGAAGTCGCCGAAGCGAATCATCACGTCGCGCAAGTCCACGGCAAGTCCCGGCCGCCCCATTGTTTCGCTCCATAGAACTTGTTCTGGCGTCTGGAACCGAGTAGCTCGCGTCTCACGAGGAGTCAATCGTATTCTGATGTGCAGAATGGCCTCGTGCTAGCTGGCTGGACTCCTGGCGTCATTCTGACTATTGGTTCTGCACAGCAGAACCAGAGGTATCGATGGTAAGAACAGGGGTTGATGCGGTCGCGCGGGCACTGGCAATCCTTAAGGCGTTCGACCCGGAGCGCGCCGCGATGACGCTGACGGAGATTGCGGATGCAACTGACCTCTACAAGAGCACAGTCCTTCGCCTTGCCGCATCTCTGGAGGCGGATGGCTTCCTGGTGCGGGGTACGGACCGGCTATTTCGACCCGGGCCGGAGCTATGGCGCCTTGGGGCGCTCTATCAGCGCGGGCTCGACCTCGGTGACCTGATCAGACCCTCGCTCCATCGTCTGGTCGAGGCAACCGGAGAGACCGCATCCTTCTACATCGCGGAGGGCGACGAGCGCATCTGCCTTTATCGCGTCAATTCCCCGCGTTCGGTCCGGCATCACCTCGAAGAGGGTCAGCGATTGCCGATTGACCGCGGCGCTGCCGGCCGTGTTCTTACCGCCTACCGCGATTCTGCATCAGCCGATGGAAAGAAGGTCAGAGATCGTGGCTTCTACGTCTCGATCGGCGAACGGGATCCTGAGGTCGCGGCCGCAGCTGTGCCTGTGATCGACGTTCATGGCCAATTGCGCGGCGCCCTCTCGGTCTCCGCCATTCGGACTCGCTTTGATGCAGATGCTCGGAAGGCTGCGATTGTAGTTCTGAAGTCCGAGGCTAAAGCGCTGATCGGTCTGCTGCCTGCAAGCGAGCGCTGAGCTACAATGGCAGCGTTCCGTTTATGACGCACAGCTCAGCGGGTGCCGCAAGGGCCTCTCCTGAGCGCAGGGTGCATTTCTCACATTGTTGAGGCGCATCGGGGCGCGAATCGGCGAGGCGTTCTTTTGCGACAAGAATTTTGTGGTGGTTCAAGGAATGCCCTGATAACGACAGAGCGTAGTGCAGATCAGTCTGGAGTAGTGGGACGCCCCTGAAGCTGTTCCTGGAGTCGCCCAAGTGATCCCGCCGCAGATCATCCTCGATCTCGACGCCACCCACCCGTATACGGGCATCAGGAGGGAGGCTTCTTCGAAGGCTATTACGCTGCTCGATATATGTGCTGGTGTTCTGGAGCCGGCATATGCTGAGGGCCAAGCTGCGGCGCGCCGACATCGATGCAAGCGCGGCCAGAACGTTGCGCAGATTGTGCGGCCGTTCGACCCATTCGGCCACCATCTTCGGCGTGGTGTTGAACTGGCGCGCGGCGGCGTGCATTGCTCAGTCCCGCTTCCACACACCGCACCATGGCCTCTCGACCTTTCGGCGTCAGTGGAGCATTCTTGTGGCTGTTCATCTGGTCTTTCCGTGGAACACTGAAGCTTCGCAACCTCAGCTTCCTCGGTTCGGACCAGATGGACAACCTCCTGAAAGACTACATCTAGCTCATGCACCGGCGTGGTCTTCGCACGCCTGATGATGTCGAGCGCCACGGTCTGATTGGTGTCGCACCCCAGGCACCGAACTTCCAAGTAAAAATAACCGGCATTGATCGCGTCGCCGATCGTAGGTGACGGCGGGGTCGGTCCCTTGTAACCAAGCATCCGAAAATTCCACGCCTCACAAGTCAGCTTGTCTTCTTGCTTGCGCGCCTCCTTTGCACTCGGCCGACATTCTGATTTGGGTGCCGAACAGATACTCGCGGGATTTCGTGGACATGGCGCTACAGAGAAGCGCAGTAAGACCGTCAACGCAAACAATCAAGTAGTGGGGGCACGAGCGGGGCCGTGAAGTTCGGGTCGGTGCTCTCACACCAGGACTTGCGAGCCGCGGGGTCAATCTTGTGGCTGCACAGGAACCGCCAGACATATTGGACGTCAACGTCGCCCAGCGCCTCGGTCAGCAGAGGGCCTGTCCAGCGCGCAAACCCTTGCGGCGGCAGCTTATCCAGCAGCTTCAGAATCCGCTTGTAGGTCGTCCTCGTATAAATCGGCTGCTTGCCAGGCCGCGGCTTGTCTTGCGGCCCTTCAAGGCCATGGTCGGCATAGCGATGCCGCCAAAGGCTGACAATCCGCGGCTTGACCCCCAACTTCCTTGGCGATCGACCGGGTGCTGCGCCCATCCGCCGCCAACAGAACGATCCGCGCCGCTTCAAATCGCGCTGCAACGTCATTGGCGAGCGACAACACGCCTCAAGCGCCTTGCGATCTTTCCTCGAAAGGTGGACTTCTCTTGCTTCAAGGATCATCCATATCTTGAATCACGACTCACGACCAAGAAAGTGGGTACTGGTCTCGTTCATGGCGTGTCGCTCTCCTTGAGAGGTTCTGGCAGGCTCGACACCCGCCTCGATACGCCGCCTATCTCAGTCCGTCATCACCCAGCTTAGTCAGAGATCGAAGTGATCGATGATGATCTCGGTCGTTCAGCCGCCGGCGCCGTACAACGCGCCGGCTTCGAGCGAATGGTAGCGGAGGTTTGCCTTGGTAAGGTTGGTGCGGTTTGCGCCCGCGAGGTCTCGCGCTTCGCTCGCAGCAGTCGGGATTGGCAGCAACTCATCGAGATGTGCCGCGTGGTCGATACCGGTTCTGGTCGATCAGGAGACCATCTACGCGCCGAGGCATGGCAGCGACCGCCTGCTGCTCGGGCTCAAGGGCAGCCTCAACGAGTACGAACCGGATCTGTTGCGCCAGCGCTCGCTCTCGGCACGCTATGAGAAGGCGCGTCGGGGCGAGTTCGTTGTGGCAGCGTGTCCAGGAAGCGATCAAGATGGTGTTCGACAAGGTCGAGGAACTGGGCGGCGCGCGACAGGCGCTTTGCTGGCTCAATGAGTACAATCTCGATCTGCCGGTGAAGCAGACCAACGGGGACACGGCCCGGCGGCGACCACACTACTCCGCCATCGGCAGGCTTAAACACCGGGATGTGGTAGTTCGTGCGGCGCGGCATCAGGATGGAAGTCAGCACCAGTTGGCGCACGGCTGGATGATGTCGGCGGAGAGCATCACGCACCTGATCCCGCCGTTCCTTAGCTCTCTGCAGCCGCGATTGCAGCGGCGATCGCCCCGGGACCGATGACGCCAAGCAGCGCTTCCTCGATCACCGCGCTGAACGATGCGGAGTTGAATGCCCTACATTAACGCGCGCCCCGCGTATTGAGGGGCGATGGGACAACTGTTCGAAGCGCAACGTCCTGTCGGACGATAGCAGCGCAGACTGTCAGTCTTGAGACAAATGTCAGCAACTTGACGCTACACACCTTACGGAGTGCCTGCAGAGCCTCGAACTCTCTTCGGCACGAGGTTTGCTTTGTTCACGTCATCATCACCAATCGCAGTGCGATGGTCTTCGGGACGACTCGGCGCGCATCGCCGTTAGCGTCTGGTCCGCCCCGACGGTTTGCTGCGGGGATAACTTAAGGGCGCTCGGTTGTGGACCGAGAAAATGCACGGAAGTATTGGATGCGATCTGGAGTTCTTCTTTCGGGAGCCACAACAATTGCGCTCATCGCAAGCGGTGCAGCCAATGCGGCGGACCTTGAGCCAGAAGTGAAACTGTCACCCGCGGTGTGGAGCTGGTCCGGAGGCTATATTGGCGGGCACGTCGGCGGTGGGTACGGCCGAACCTCCTTCAGCAATCCCGACGGTCCGTCAATCTATGGCGGCGTCGTCAATACCCCAGTGTTCCTCGCAGGAGGCCAGATCGGCTACAATTGGCAGAAGAACGGCTGGGTGTTTGGCGTCGAACTAGATGCCAGCCGTGCTGTCTCCGATGGCACAAATACTTGCCTGGCCGCCTCGGGCTTTGTGTGAGCGCAAACTGCACGGCAGGTCCAAACCTCTTTGCCACCGGGACCGGCCGCGTCGGTTACGCGTTCGGCGCTCTCGGCCATACGCTGGCCTATCTCAAGGGAGGCGTGGCTTGGCAATACAATCAGGGCAACGTGCTCAATAACAACGAATATAATGGCCTGCAGCCACAGGAGAACACTCATCTCGACTATGGTCAGGTCGGTGGCGTCATCGGGCTGGGCGTCGAGCAAGCGCTTACGCCTGCATGGTCGGTCAAAGTAGAGTATGACTATCTGCATTTCGGTGGGCCAAGTGTCGCAACGCCTTCGACGGTGCAGTTTCCGCCGTTCGCAATTCTTCCGGCGAACATGACGAGCCTGTCCAGCAACTATCACATCGGAAAGATGGGATTGAAATACCATTTCGGCGCGGACCCATGGGCGGCGCAATGGTCCGATGCGCCGCTGTACGCGAAAGCACCTGCCGGCGCGCCGCCGATTGCTTACAAGGCCGGTTGGTCGTTCGAAGGCGGATCGCGGCTCTGGCTCAGCCGGGGACGATTCCAATGGGACGCCAGCGCTATTCCCGATGAGATCGCTACTGGAGATCCTAACATTCTTATATCAAGGCTCACCTACCACGGCCTCGACGGACTTTCCGGGGAATTATTTGGCCGTCTTGACAGCCCGTGGGGAGTGTTCCTGAAGAGCAACGTTGGCATCGGGCGCTTCGATAAAGGAAAGCTCAACGATGAAGATTGGGGCATCCATCGCAGGCTCTCTTATAGCAACACGATATCGGGCCAGGCAAACGGGAGGTTCACGTACTACACGGCCGACGTAGGTTACGATTTTTCGCGCGGCGCCAACTACAAGGTCGGCGGATTTATCGGCTGGACCTATTACGCCCAGAACTCCGACACGATGGGATGCATGCAGATTGCCAACCCCATGTCTCCATGCACGGCGTCCGCTGATCAAATCGTTGGCAGCCAGGATACGCACTGGAATGCACCTCGCGTCGGCCTGAGCGCCGAAACCATGCTTACCGAGCGTTGGCGTTTAAGCACCGATGTCGCTTACCTGCCTTGGACCGATTTCGCTGGTCGCGACCACCATCTCTTGCGCCCGACGACTACCTTCGCTGATCAACGCGGGAAAGGAGGCGGGGGTGTACAGGTCGAAGGCGTGTTGTCCTACTTCATCACCAATAATCTCAGCATCGGCGTCGGCGGGCGCTATTGGGCAATGTGGACCCAAAAGGACAGCGAAACGATATGCACAGGCTGTTATCCGGGAACCACTGCGACTGAGTTTTCGAAGTTTAGCATGGAGCGCTGGGATACGTTCTTTCAGGCCTCTTATAAGGTCAATTGAAAAGGCCCCACCGTAGTCAAGCTCCAGACTCCAGCCTTCCTGGACGAGCATCCTGAAGCCGTACGCGTTTCCCTAGCAGAAGTACCTTGAACCGTCCGAGACGTTTTCGAAGGTGGAAGTCATTACCGGCGTGGCCCGCCGGCGGCGGGTTTACGGTGGATTCCGCCGCCAAATAGTAGTCAGATACTGTCGAGCAGCTGATGGAAACGTGGAAGCGGCGCCAGGCTGGAATAGGCAACTTCAACAAGCCCCGCAAAGATTTGCCCTTGTAGGACGATTCACGAAGTGTGACGGGTGAAAACAAGGTTCAATTCCTTTGAAATGACGCACAGGCTGCTAGTGCTGCGATCGACGGGCGATTCGTAAGACGCACGCACTCATTCACTAGTAAAAAAGGGGCCGCCGCGTGAACTTCGGCGGCGACCCACCTGGGCCTACGGTGCAGAAAGTTCGGTCTGTCATCGGCCCGACATATCGAACTGACAACAAAGACATTCAGCGAGATCACACTACTAGGGAAACAGTCCGCGTGTTTCTTTTGCTCCGCGAACGCGCTCGACACCTATCGCCATGGCTGCCGTGCGATTGAACAGGTTTTCACGCTTGCTTCGCGCCAGGACCCGCTCGAAAGTACGGTCCAAAAGTTGATACTCCCTACGCGTGACTTCCTCCTCCTCCCAGAACAGTCGCTGGAGGTCCTGCACCCATTCAAAGTAGCTGACCACGACACCGCCCGAGTTGCAGAGAAGATCGGGGATGAGGAAGATCTCCTCCTGATGGCCTTCCTGCTGGCTATTTCGGCGTCGATGACCCGTTCCAGGGCAGCCGGAACAAGCACGTCACACGGGATCGTCAGCAACTCGCCTGGGTCTAGAGCAAGCTCGCTGGAGTAGCCATCCAGGCTACCTTGCGAGGCAGCATGTCCGACCAGCTGTGGTATATCGAGCCCCCGAGGTCGATAAAGCGCGCCCGTGTGATCGCTGACCGCGATCACTTTCGCTCCCATGTTGCGTAGCTCGAGTGCGGTCATCGAACCGACATTTCCAAAGCCTTGAACAACGGCTGTTGGCGCCATTGAGTGGGATTTTGAGCTCGTCCGCTGCGCGGCGAACCAAATGAACCACACCCCGGCCTGTGGCTTCACGACGACCGAGCGTTCCACCAGCGCTGACAGGTTTGCCAGTCACGATCTCGGTGACGGTTTGGCCCTGATACATCGAGTAGGTATCCATGAACCACGTCATGATCTGCTCGTTTGTTCCAAGATCGGGAGCTATGACATCAGTGTGCGGCCCAACAAACGGGATCATTTCCTGCATATACCGGCGCGACAGAGTCTCAAGCTCACGGTTCGACAAGCTAGAAGGTCGACGTTAATTCCGCCCTTGACGCCGCCATATGGCAATCCGACCAGGGCACACTTCCAGCTCATCCAGATCGCGAGCGCTGCAACCTCGCCAAGGTCGACGGTTGGCCCGAACTGGTGCCCCCTTTTGTAGGGCCAAGTGTAAGGTGATGCTGCACCCGATAGCCTTCAAAAGCCGCCGTTGTGCCGTCATCAAGGTGAATTGGGCACGACACCGTGACAGATCGCTTCGGCAGCAGCTGGCGGGATCTTACGTCGTCTGGTATCCCCAGATAATCGCGATCACGTCGAATTGCTTTACGGCCATCTCAAACACTGGCCCAGTGTAGACAGTCACGATAGCTCCTGAGGCTGGATATGAAACATCGGAATGCTTGTGCTTCAGAGCACCGAGCTCCCTGGTGCGTGTTGCGCGTTTCAGATGTGGGCGAGACAACTAGTCCAATCAGCAAGATTGCGTCTCGCGGTCACGCCAAAAATATGACCAATGCGATGAAAGCGAGATTGACCGAGGCGGCCACGACGGCCCAACAGCGAATCGCGGCAGGCGAAAATTCAAGAGCGTCCTGCGAAGTGTCGGCCCAAAGCGGCGGCATTCAAGTTAGGTCCAAAGACCCGGGTTAAGAGACAAACCTGCATAAGCGCAGAAACCACCCACTCTGCTAAAGCCGAGCCTTTCGACCGCCGCGTAGAGCCCTTGCCGCCCTGCCAACCGCGCTCGCAAAAAGGCACCCCCGGCTGGCCGCGTCGAGCCTGACAACAGATGTGGTAGACCGACTCAATATCATTCCCCGATGCGGCATCTGGATCCGGCAGGCCGGCTGCTGTTTTGCCGCTCACGTTCGATCTCCTGATTGACCACAGAATAGCACTCCGAAGATACCGATGCTCGGCGTTACGCCCGGCAATCTTCCAATTTCTTGGTGAAACTCATCGCAGAAGCTCTGGTTCGCGAGGTATTTCTACAAGCATGGCCGAAACGAAAGTCGAATCGATCCACCGCGGCAGACGATTCGGGCAACTTTGTTAAACGACCGGGGAATGGCAAAAGCTCGCTTTCCTTTTTGACGCATGCTGCAAACTCGGAAGAGGCAAGGCAGGAGAACGCAGTGCCCTTTCTCCTGCCGAAAATTAGCCGGTCAGTGTGAGATTGAGTTTCGGCCTGCGCGGCAGCGATCGACCACCGTTCATGACGATTGATTGCCCGGTCACAGCAGAAAACTCCGTTCTGCGGCTCTTAAGTCAGAACAACGAGGAGCCTGATTGAGGTGTTCGTGGGTAGCCACCCAGGTTCTGCCAGTCATATTGTGCCGTTCTGCCCTTTTGTTGGCTTCTCGTCGATTGCGTTCACTTCTGTTTCTTCGATGATGATCGGCGGGGGAACGCGGCCGGCACCCTAGGGCCTCAAGTTGGCTTCTGCATCTACCGGATCTTGTAGTAGACGCTCCATCGTCTGCATGGCACAGGCAATGAACGTGCCCAGAACCACTGTTGCGGTTCGGCGACGATCTCGTGCAAGCGCTCCATGATCTCGGGTTCCTCATCGCGATCGAGACGAACGGCAGCCTGCCGGTCCCGGCCGGCGTGGTGACTGGATTTGCGTCAGCAAATCGCGCCGCGCGGCCATCACTCGCGGACACGAACTCAAAATTCGTGTAGCCGCAGCCGGTAGCTCTGCCGGACCGGTTCGATGAGAGGGGGCTCGGACAATTTGACGCCGTCGACCACATGCGGCACGCCGTCGCGTAATGTCTGCTCATTGGAAATGGCGACTCAGCGTGCAATCCCACAAACATCTCGGCATCAGATGAAGATATCCCAGGTATTTAAGTTCGAGGCAGCGCACCGACTTCCAAACGTCCCGCAGACACATCGCTGTCATCGGATGCACGGTCATTCCTATCGGGTCGAGGTCGTGCTGAACGGGCCCGTCGATCCGCACACCGGGTTCGTAATGGATTTCTTCAACATGGAAGAAGCGTTCGGTCTTCTTCTAAAGAACCTCGATCACCGTTGCCTGAACGAAGTCCCGGGACTGGAAAATCCGACGGCGGAAAATATCGCCATCTGGATCTGGAAGCACGCGAAACCGCGCCTTGCGCAACTCTCGAGCGTGAGGGTGTACGAGACGACCGATTGTTGGGCGGAATATGACGGGCCCGATGGCTGAATTCAGCGCTCATTTGGGACTGTGTCGATGCGGTACGCCTGTCCTTCTTCGGCTCCGAAACCGACTTGCTCGATCTGCACTTCGGCTCCTCGTCGGCCGGGTCCGCGGTCAGATTCCCGTGCTCGCGGAAGGCCCGTGGATCTCGCGGGAGGTCAGAGGACCGCGCCCGGCTTGGCCATGAGGACCCCCTAGCACGTGACCGCATTCGGCCAGACGATCCGGAATCCCGCGTTGTGCTAACCGCCGGAACTGTCTGGGGGGATTCGTTGGAGCGAATTCGATGCTGATTGTACCGGAGAGAGGACCCTCGATCCCGGACGCTCGCGGCTGGGCGATCTCGGTGCTGCAGCAGGTCGGCGCTAGCCGCGAGCACACCCGTAGCTTCGACATGGACGTTCTTATTTTGTCTCCGGTCGACCCTATAAGTTGAACCGACTGAGGAAATCAGCGCGACCAAGCTTCCGCACCTTGGATTTTCTAGGATCATACATGACCCGATTGGAAGGGAAAAATCATCCGAATGCGTTCTCAGTGCACACATAGTGCACACGACGGCCCGAGTGCACACGCCCTCACCTTAGATTGCGCCGGCGAGGATATTCGTGACGTCGCCGCTGATGCTACCGCAACGGCCTCGATCGGACTCTACATTGGGCTCACGACGTTCAAGGAGCCGGCTTGTCCTGAACAGGGTCGTCATCGGCAATCGCTCGCCACCCCGCTCCTTCAAGATCGTTGTATTGGCCGTTCCTGAGCGACCAGAGAAACCCCACCAGGCCGAGCAGGCCGAGCACCAGCGCCAGCGGAACGAGGAATACCAGGACTTCCATCAGCTCAACTCCCTGACACCACGATGCGCGCGAAGGGCGTTCAAGATCACCAGCAGCGACGAGCCCGACATGGCAGCAGCGGCCACCAGCGGCGTCGCCAAACCAGCAATTGCCAAGGGCACAGCCAGCAGATTGTAGACAGCGGCCAACCATAGATTCTGCCGCATTAGCCGCAGCGCTTTCCGCGAGAAGCCGATGGCAGCCACCACGGGTGTCAGGCGGTCGCCGAGAAAGACCAGATCGGCGGTCGCCTGGCTCAAATGGGTGGCGGTCACCGGCGACATCGAAACATGCGCGGCCGCCAGCGCAGGCGCGTCGTTCATGCCGTCACCGACCATCATGACCTTGATGCCACGTCGCTTCAGCTCGTCGATCCGCGCAATTTTGTCGGCAGGGGTTACGCCTGCCCGCCATTCGTGAATTCCGAGCGACTGCGCGGCGTGACGTACCGCTGGCTTGCGATCGCCGGACAGTATCTCGACTCCGATGCCACATTGTTGAAGTGCGGCGACAGCTCTGGCTGCATCTGGACGCAGCCGCTGCCGTACCGCAAAGACGTGGCACGTTTCGCCATGGCGGAAGGCAACGACCGACGCTTCGGGATCCCTGCACAAGATATCATTGGCCAGATAATCCGCGCCGCAGAATGACGGCCTGCCCAATCTGACTTCAAGTCCGTCGACGAAACCATGCACACCCTGACCGGTAACCTCTTCGACCCCAGCCAGCGGCGTTTTTGCTTTGGCCGCGCGGGCTACCGCGGACGCGACCGGGTGATGGCTGGCAAGCGCAAGCCGGCCGGCTAGTTCGAACATTTCGGCCGGAATGCTCGCAGCGTTGGCGACATCAAGTTCGGGCAAGGTCAGTGTCCCCGTCTTGTCGAACACGGCCCTGTCGACGTCGGCCAGCCGCTCGATGGCATCGCCGGAATTGAGCAGCACGCCGTTCCGGAACATGGCGCCCGATACGACGGTTTGCACCGCCGGTATGGCCAGGCCGACCGCGCATGGGCAGGTAATGATCAGAACCGCGATCGCCATGACGATGGCATCATGCCAGGACGCGCCGAACGCGACCCAACCCAGCATGGTCAGAAGGGCTGCGGCGTGGACCACGGGCGCATAGAGCCGGGCCGCGCGATCCGCCAATTGCACATAACGGGTGCGCGCCTGCACCGCGTTGTCGAGCAACCGGCCGATTTCGGACAGCAGCGTGCCTTCAGACGCCGCCGACACCCGCACGCGCAATGCACCGGAGAGATTGAGCGTTCCCGCATAGACGGCGGTCCCCAGTCCCGCCTTCACCGGCAGGGTCTCGCCGGTGATCAGGCTTTGATCGATCTTGGACCGGCCCTCTATCACGGAGCCGTCGACGGCCGACCGTTCACCGGGCCGCAGCAACACGATATCGCCGGCCTGCACCGCGGCGATCGGCACTTCGGATATCTCGTCAACGCCAACGAACTTCGTTGCCGTCTCGCCCCTTAGGGCGGCCAGGTTTCCCGCGACGGCGCGAGTCCGCCGGCGCATGCTCTGATCGAGATAGCGGCCGGCCACCAGAAAGGTGATCAGCATCAGCGCCGCATCGAAATAAGCGTGTTCAGCGTGGTGAATGGTTTCGACCACCGACATCGCGAGCGCCAGCACGATGCCGATGCTGATGGGAACGTCCATGTTGGTGCTGCGCGCCCGCAGTGCGCGGAACGCAGACCTGAAGAACGGCTGTCCCGAATAGGCTGCCGCGGGCAAAGCAATCAAGGCAGACAGCCAGTGGAAAAAATCACGCTGCTCCGGGATCATGTCGGTGACGTTGCCGGACCATACCGGCACCGACAGCATCATCACGTTCATCGCGCCAAACGCCGCAACGCCGAGGCAGCGCAACAGGAAGCTCGCCTGCTCAGTCTCGAGCGCTTCGGCACGGACCGGCTCGAACGGATAGGCCTTGTAACCTAGTTCGGCCAACCGGTCGATGAAGCGGGTTGGATCGTGCGCCCCTTGCTTCCATTCCAGCGCCACTCGACGGTCAGTCAAATTGACACGAGCCAGCGTGACATCCGGAAGCGCGGAAAGGGCGCGTTCGATCTTGGACATGCAGCCGGCACAATTGACGCCTTCGACCGCAAGATCGATATGCGACACCCCGGAACCGAGGTCCCTGACATAATGTGAAAAGTCCCGCGCCGCCTGCATGATATGCCCTTCCTAGTTCAACAGCACACGGTTCTTCGACAGAAACAACCGTTGCCCGGCCGAAGCTCCTTCGAGCACGAGGTCCCATTGACCCGGCGCGATCGCGAGGGCGCTTCCCCGATAGATGCCGATCCCCACTTCGGCGAGGGGCACCGGCAAATCGGCGCGCCGGTCGGTCGGCCGCTCGAACCGGCCGTGAAACTTTAGGCCCGATATCGGCCGGCCGCTGCTGTCGCGCGCCTTGATCTGCAGCGTCGCGCCGCCCTGCCCGCTGCGCTCGACATGCGCATCGACCTTCCAGTTTCGCGCGTTCTGATCGCGGGCCGCCGTGATTTGCTTCTCATAGGCGAGGCTTGCGCTATAGGCGCTGTCGACCTCGGTCCCGGGCAGCGTCTGGATGGCAAACCGCATCATGACGAGGTTGACTCCGATCACGACGCCAAAGAACGCGATCAGCATTGCCAACACCTTGCGGCCGGTGATGGGTTTTGGCGCCTGCGATCCCGTCATGTGGTGGCTCCTGCCGCTTACGGCGTGACGAAATTATCGGTGGCGGATGCCACCTCGCCGAGGCCGATATCGGTGATGCGGAAATGCACCGGAACCGACTTCTCTGGATTGTTTGCGGCAGGCGCCGTCACCAGCACCCGCAGCTCGGTGGTCTGGTCGCGCCCCAGAATGATCATCGGCCGCTCCGGGGTGACGGAATCGACGCCGACGACATGGACCGTTGCGTTGACCGGACCGTCGATATCGATCGCGATGACCCGGTCGAAGCCCCGCTTGTTCAACAAGCGAACCGTATAGGCATTGCGGATCGACCCGTCGCTCAACTTCACCGCGACCGGATTGCGGTCGTGGAGTACATTGACATCGAGCAGCGTCCGCGTCAGTAGCGCATAGAGCATGAACGCGCCGACGCAGGCGATCATGGCGGAGTAGACGACGGTGCGCGGCCGCACAATGCGGTAGATCGGCGGCTTGCCGGCCTGACGGCGGTGAATATTGATATCGTTGTCATACCCGATCAGACGGGTTTCCCGGCCGATCTTGGTCATTACGGTGTCGCAGGCATCGATGCACAGTCCGCACTGGATGCAATCGAGCTGCGCGCCGTCACGGATATCGATCCCGGTTGGGCACACGGCGACGCATTGGTAGCAATCGATGCAATCACCGACCGACTCGCCGAGGGCCCGCAACTCGTTCGCCTTCTTCAGCGACGTGCGCTTTTCACCATGATCGTATTTGTAGGTGACGTTGAGCGCCCATTCATCGGTGAGTGCCGCCTGAATACGGGGCCACGGACACATATAGACGCAGACCTGTTCGCGCATGAAGCCGGCGAGCAGATAGGTCGTTGCTGTCAGTATCGTAATCCAGATATAGGCCAGCATCGGCGCCTGGAACGTCACCAACTGCTTCACCAGTGTCGGCGCGTCGTTGAAATAGAGCACCCAGGCGCCGCCGGTCCACCACGCGATCATCAGCCAGATCGAATGCTTCAGAAGGAGCTCGGAAAAGCGCTGCAGCTTCATGGTGCCGCGCGCGGCATTCTTGCGCATGCGCTCGCGGCGATCGCCCTCGATCAGGCGTTCGACGGCATAGAACAGATCCGTCCACACGGTTTGCGGGCAGAGGTATCCGCACCAGATACGGCCGCCCAGCGAGTTCATCAGGAACAGCGTGATCGCGGCGACGATCAATAGGCCGGTGAAGTAGTAGACCTCCTGCGGCCACAGCTCGATGAAGAAGAAATAGAAACGGCTGTTCGGCAGGTCGACCAGCACCGCCTGGTCGGGCGCGCCGAGGCCGCGATTCCAGCGCACGAACGGCAGCAGATAGTAGACCCCGAGGCAGAACGCCATCAGGCCCCATTTGATCCGGCGGAAGGTCCCCGACACGCTCTGCGGATAGACCTTCTTCTGGGCCACATAGAGCGGCCCGTCGTCTTCAAGCTGCAGATCGATTGGATTCACGGGCTTGTTCATCGAGGTTGATCTCAGGTCCGGCGTGGACTTTAGGCACGCCCCCGCAACCGCGATTGATCCACCTCAAACAATGCGCAAGTTCCGGTGCCCGCCCGTTATTTGCCCCCGCCGAGCGAGTGGACATAGACGGCCAGCGCCTTGATCGTGGGAGGATCGAGACGACCGACCCAGGTCGGCATGACGCCGGCGCGACCATTGCTGATCGTTTCGATCAGCGTCGCCTCGTCCGAGCCGTAGAGCCAGATCTTGTCGGTCAGGTCGGGCGCTCCGAGTTCCTGATTGCCCTTGGCATTGTCGCCATGGCACGCCGCGCAATTATCCGCAAAGATTTTCGCACCGGCCGATTTGTTGTAGCCCGGGCTGGTCGATAGACCCGAGAGCGACCGGACGTAGTTGGCAACGGTGACGATCTGATCCTTCTTCAAAACGCCATCCTTGCCAAAGGCCAGCATGGCGTTTTCGTGGGCCTTTGGATGCCCGGAACGGACACCGAACTGGATCGTCTGCATGATCTGATCGAGCGAACCACCCCAAAGCCATTCGTCATCGTTCAGGTTGGGATATCCCTTGGCACCGGCGCCGCCGCTGCCGTGGCACGGCGCGCAGTTGTCGCCGAATACTGTCTTGCCGCGGGCGCGGGCCAGCGCCAGCAATGCCGGATCCTTCTCGATTTCCGCCAGCGGCGCCGCGCCGAGTGCGACCATCTTGTCGCCGCGAATTTTTTCGAGGTTTGCGAGCTCAACGGCAACGTCCGCGCGCGACGAGTAATTCAGCACGCCGGTGGTATGGCTCCACAGCAGCGGCCACGCCGGATACACGATCCAGTAGCCGATCGCCCACACGATGGTCAGGTAAAACGTGATCACCCACCAGCGCGGCAGCGGCGTGTTCAATTCCTTGATGCCGTCCCACTCGTGGCCGGTGGTCGTCTTGCCGGAGACTTGGTCGAAATCGCTGTGCTCAGCCATGATCCGTCACTCCTCCCGCAGCGGCATCTGCGCGGCTTCGTCGAACGCGGCCTTGCTCCGCGGCCAGTACGCGTAAGCTACGATCGCCAGGAAGATTCCCACGAAGATGGGCGTCCAGAACGTGGTGACGAAATCGGATGTAAAATTCTGGACTGTCAGGATGGCTTTCATCGTTCTGCTTGCTCGACGGAGATGTGCTCAGCGAAGATTGACTTTTTTGTTGTAGAGCTTGAAATCGACCAGCGTGCCGAGCATCTGCAAGTACGCGACTAGCGCGTCCATCTCGGTGGGCATGCCCGGCTTGCCGTCGAAGTTTCTGGCAACCGCTTTGGGATAGCGTTTGGCGAAAGCGTCGAGACCGGCATTATCCGGGTCAGCCTGCGCCTTGAGATCGGCCACGGAGTTGGCAATCTGGTCGTCCGAATAGGGCACACCGACCGCGCGGCTGGTGCGAAGATGGCTGGCCATGCCAGAGACATCGACTTCCGTTTCCGACAGGAACGCATATCCCGGCATTATAGATTGCGGCACGATCGCGCGTGGATTGGTTAGGTGCGTGACATGCCATTCATCGGAATATTTGGCGCCGACGCGCGCCAGATCCGGACCGGTGCGCTTCGATCCCCACTGAAACGGGTGGTCATACATGCTCTCGGCCGCGAGCGAGTAATGGCCGTAGCGCTCGACTTCATCCCGCAATGGCCGGACCATCTGCGAGTGGCAGAGATAGCAGCCCTCGCGGACATAGACGTTGCGACCGGCGAGCTCGAGCGGCGTATACGGCCTGACGCCGTCGACGGCTTCGATGGTCGACTTGAGATAAAACATCGGCGTGATCTCGACGAGACCGCCGATGGCAATGACCGTGAGAATTCCGCCGATCAGGACGATCGAGTTCTTCTCGAATATCTGGTGTCTGCTCCAGAAAGACAACTAGTCGCTCCTCATTCCGCCGGCTGAAGAGCGACAGGCGATTGCGCTTCCGCTTCGCCGACACGCACCGTCATCCAGAGATTATAGGCCATGATCAACGCACCGATCAGGAATAGCGCGCCGCCCGCTGCGCGGATCGCATAGAAGGGATGCATCGCCTCGACGGACTCGATGAAGGAATATTCGAGGAAGCCGAGCGAAGTGTAGGCGCGCCACATCAGGCCCTGCAGGATCCCTGAAACCCACATCGCGGAGATGTAGAGCACGATGCCGATGGTCGCGATCCAGAAGTGCCAGTTGACGAGCTTGAGGCTGTAAAGGCCCTTACGATCCCACAACCAGGGGATCAGGCAGTACAGTGCGCCGAACGAGACGAAGCCGACCCAGCCGAGCGCGCCGGAATGAACGTGACCGACCGTCCAATCGGTGTAATGGCTGAGCGAATTCACCACCTTGATCGACATCAGCGGGCCTTCGAATGTGGCCATGCCGTAGAATGCGACCGACACCACGAGCATTCGGAGCACGGGGTCGGTGCGCAATTTGTCCCAGGCCCCTGACAGGGTCATGAGGCCGTTGATCATGCCGCCCCAGGACGGCATCCACAGCATGATGGAGAACGTCATGCCGAGCGTCTGCGCCCAGTCCGGCAACGCCGTATAGTGAAGATGATGCGGCCCGGCCCAGATGTAGAGGAAGATGATCGCCCAGAAGTGGATGATCGACAGCCGATAGGAATAGACCGGCCGCTCGGCGCGCTTCGGAATGAAATAGTACATGATGGCAAGGAAGCCGGCGGTCAGGAAGAAGCCCACCGCGTTATGGCCGTACCACCACTGGAACATGGCATCCTGCACGCCGCCCCAGGCAATGTAGGATTTCGAGCCCCAGACGGATACTGGCAGCGCGGGATTGTTGCCGAGATGCAGCACGGCGATGGTGACGATGAAGGCGAGATAGAACCAGTTCGCGACAAAGATATGCGGTTCCTTGCGCTTGATAATGGTCATCAGGAACACCAGCAGATAGGCCACCCAGACGATCGTCAGCCACAGATCGGCGTACCATTCCGGTTCGGCATATTCCTTGGATTGGGTGACGCCGAGCAAATAGCCGGTGCCCGCGATCAGGATGAAGAAGTTGTAGCCGATCACGACGAACCACGGCGCGAGATCGCCGGCGAGGCGCACGCGGCAGGTCTTCTGCACGACATAGAACGACGTTGCGATTAACACATTGCCGCCAAACGCAAAGATCACTGCCGATGTGTGAAGCGGACGCAGGCGGCCAAAGCTGGTCCATGGCAAGTCGAAATTGAGCGCAGGCCAGGCAAGCTGCGACGCGATCAGCAACCCGACCGCAAATCCAGCGATGCCCCAGAACATCGCCATCACAGCCGAAAATTTGACGGGACCCATATTGTAATTGGGCCGGCCATTGATTTCCCGGAGGGGGAGCGCCGCGGGCCGGTCATAATACCGGTTCACGATCGCAAAGACCGCCCACAAACTAGCCGCGCACGCCAGAGACGCGTGAAAGGCGAACGCCGTATCCAGCGCCTTGGCGGTGGCGAACAGGCATAGAAACGCCGACGCGGCAAAAACTATTGCGAGGCCGGCTTCGCCGTGCGTCATCGATTTTGCGGATTGAGACTGGTTCATGCGCGGGCTTCTCTTCTGCAAAGGTCAGTCCCGAATGATCACACCTGGGGCGTCATCGAATTGATCAAGGTCAAACTCCGGCGAATTTGCGAGAGCGCTGGGGAAAAAGCTGTCAAAACGTCAGCAACACGGAGCGATCGGGACGGACATCCGTAGGGCTGCACGATGCTTCCGTTCGATCTTACGCAGTCGCTTCGCAAGCTGCGGAGATGCCTCGAGTTCCGCTGCCAGGCATTCATCCAGCGCGTCAGCGGAGACCCGACACCCCGTCAAAAGCCCGTAAAGCTCCGGGGGCGACAGATTCAGATCTCGCGCAATCTGCTCGAACTCGGCGCGGTCCATGCCGCGCAGCTCGTTCGCGCGGGAAAAACTGGCGGCGACGGACTTGGCCCATGCGGTCAGAACACTGAATCCGCGCAACTTGCCTGTTTGGCCGAAAGCATTCGTCATGGGAGGTCTCCAGGATGATGATCCCGCAGCAATGCTAGTTCGGACGGGGATTGCCTTGATCGAAGTCAAGCCGGCTGCGCGGGTCACGCCGCCTTGCTGAAACGCGCCGCATCCGTGCGCGTGTGCGGATCGAATACTGCCGCGATGACCCGTACCACCTGACGGCCGGTATCGGTCGCCGTCACGACGCGGCCTTCAATGCGTACCAAGCCGTCGTCTACCAAAGGCCGCAGCGAGGCAATTTCTTCCGTAAATTCCATTGCCGGCGCGGTGACGTCGAGGTCGGCCCGAAACGCGCACATCAGGCTTTCGATTGTATTGGCGCGCTGCTTTTCGGCGGCATCGACCCGACAACCGCGCGCCGCCGCCAGGCGGCCATCCGCAATGACACGAACATAGCTTGGAACGTCGGAGATATTCTGGACATATCCGTCCCTGAACCGCGAAATCGAAGACGCGCCGAAGCCGATCAGGGTTTCCCTGCTGTCGTCGGTATAGCCCTGGAAATTGCGATGCAGCCGTCCCGACGCCGCGGCCCGCGCCAGCGCATCACCCGGTTTTGCAAAATGATCGATGCCGATCTTCAGAAAGCCGTGGCGCTGGAATTCCTCGGCGATGGCCTCGGCCTGGTCGATACGCTCCTCCGCACCGGGAAGCATCTTCTCATCGATAAGCCGCTGATTGGCCTTGAGACGCGGCATGTGGGCGTAGCCGTAGCAGGCGATGCGATCCGGCGAGAGCATCGCGACGATCTCGCAGGTCTTGCGGAGCGAGGCGACGGTCTGCAGCGGCAATCCGTAGATCAAATTCAGATTGCCGATGCCGGCAGCCCACAGCCGCAAAACGGCCGCGGTGACATCCTGCATCGGCTGCCACCGGCCGATCGCCGCCTGCACCATTGGATTGACGTCCTGCACGCCCAGACTGACGCGGTTGATACCAAGCTCATTCAGGCTGCCCGCCAGCAACGACGTCACACAGCGGGGATCGAGCTCGATGGCGTGCTCGAGACAGGGTTCAAGAACGAAATGCCGGCGCAGGACTGCCATCACGGATGCGAGACCCTCGGCCCCCAGAATGCTGGGAGTTCCCCCACCCCAGTGCAGTCGCGCAATGTGAACCGACGCTGTCAGATTGTCGCTGACCAGCACAATCTCGTGCTCCAGCGCCGCGCGATAGGCGCCGCCGACGTCCTCGCGCAGCGCCTTCTTGGTATTGCAACCGCAATAGAGGCAGAGTTCGCGGCAATACGGCACATGCAGATAGACCGAGACGGCCTCGGCCATATCCAGATCGCGCAACCAGCGTTGCTGGTCCGCGGACGCCACCGCCGGCGTGAATTCGGCCGCCGTCGGGTAGGGCGTATATCGCGGCACCTGCAATCGGGCATAACGGCGTACAATATCGTTCACGGCAGGGCTCTCTTCGCCAGACTACTTGACCGGATGCCTCGGGTCAGAAAGGCCGGCGCCTGGCGTCAGTCTGTTGGGCCAATTGCTTGGGGCGGGTCTGAAAATCGCCCCACGCCAGAACGGCAGCAAATACGACGAACATCAGGACAACGCCTGCGGCAACGAGCATGGAATCAGCGGGCATAGGTGATCTCCTTGTGATGGAGGAACAATGCCTGCTTCACGCAAATCGTCTTTGCGCTGAATCAAATAGATGGGTTACCGCTTAAGATGGTTTCACGCCGCGGCCATCGCCTCGGCACGTGGGCAATCGAGCAGGCGCACGCCTCCGCTGACGATAACAAGCATCTTTTCGCGCTCGAATCGGGTCAACGTCCGGCTCACCGTCTCGATCGTCAGCCCGAGATAGTCCGCGATATCCTGCCGACTCATAGGCAAGGAAACAGTTTGCCGCTCGTCGCCGATATGGGCCAGCCGCGCCCGCCAGCCGACCAGGAAGGCTGCGACCTTCTCCTCCGCCGTGCGCCGCCCCAACAGTAGCATCTGTTGCTGCGCCAGCATCAGTTCGCGTGACGCGAATTCGTTGATCCGGAGCAGAAAGTGTGGCCGCTGCTCGATAAAATGTTTAAAGGCATCCACGGGGAAGCGACACGCCGAAACACGCTTAATCGCGTCCGCCGAATAGCTGTAGCGAATAGATGGCATGGTGCCGAGAAAATCTCCCGGCAGTGCAAATCCGATTACCTGCCGCCGCCCATCTGGCAGCAGCTTGTACAGACGCGCAACACCCGCGGTCAGATTGTGAACCGAGCTGGCAACCTGGCCCGCAGAGAACAGCGCTTCGCTGGGCGCCAAATGAACCTGGCGGGCTATTCGCTCGAATTCGACAAGATCTGTCTCGTCAAGCGCGCCGCAGATGCTGAGCGACCGTACAGCGCAGGCCGTGCAACGACCGAAATTGGCGCGTAATGGCGAGATAGTTCGGATCATGTTCTCTGTCCATTCGACCGACCGGCAATTGCATCCCGCGGTCATAGGCCGGCTACTCAACGACCGCTGAGACGCGTTCCATTTTAAAGGATCCACGGCAGGCCAGTTGATCGAGATCAATTGGGTTCTCGAATAAACCTGCACTGTGCCGTCGATGTCTGGAAACCCGCCAGAGTGGACGCTGCAATGATCGAACAAATTTTGAGGCCTATCGCTTTTGCGTTCATCGCGTTGACGCCGGCCCTCGCCGCTTCACCTGACGAACAGCGCGGCAAGACATTTGCACTCAATAATTGTGCACGATGTCACGCCGTCGACCGCGTGGGCCAAAGCCCGCTAAAGATAGCGCCTCCGTTCCGGATATTGCACAAGCGCTATCCGATAGAGAATTTGGCTGAGTCGCTCGCCGAGGGCATCCAGACCGGGCATCCGACCATGCCGGAGTTCCAGCTCGATCCCGACCAGATTCACGACCTGTTGTCGTATCTGAAGACGCTGGAATAGCTTTCTACGAAGCCACCACCGTCCAGGCGATCACGTTCTTCGCAATCCGGCCGAATGCATCGCTGAACGCAGCGGCGGCTTCTGGCGGCTCTACCTGGTCGAACTTCTCACTTTCCTCGAACAGGCGTGCCGCGACGACCTTACCGCTCTTGTATGATCCTCGCCGACAAAGCGGTTCGGCTGAAGGCTTCGCATCGACCACAGTACGGAACCGGCGGACGTCGATCACAAGCTGGAATTCGGTTTGGCCTATGTCCGCCATGCACAGCGGCGCATGCGCGAGGTCGTAGTTCTCAAAGCTCTCGATCAGCCTTGCCTGCAACAGTTTTGGACGCGAATCGGCCCACATCGCTTCGGCAAACCCTGGATGGTCCTGTGCCGGCGAGAAAAGAAATCGCTGGGTCTGCGACCGCCGTGGGCTCCGGGATCGCCCATTGCACGTTCACCGTCTTGCCCGCCGGTCCCTGATTTTGCAGGGCGCGCAAATCATAGGTGATCTTTACCGGCGGCGCGGTCACGCCGGTCATACGTTCGAGGCCGGCGACGATGCCGTCGAGCTTGCCGGCGTTGCGGGCAAGGCCTTCCGAAAACACTTGAAATTGGCGATGGTGTCCTTCAGCGCGCCGGAATTCTCCGTCAGCACCGAATCCACCTTGCGCAGCGCGTCACGGGCAGCCTGCGACATGCCCTGCCCGGCACCGGGGTCGGCAATAAGCGTCGGCACCTTGCCGGTATTGGCAACCAGCATACCGCCTTCCAGCGTGATAACGGGAACGCCAGTCAGGCCCTGGAATTCCAGACCGACCTTGGTGTCGGCGCGTACCGCTACCGTCGAAGCCACCGAAATGGTCGCATTGACGCCGCGCGGTTTACCCGGCGCGAGACCGAGCTCGGAGACTTCGCCGACGCGGATGCCGTTGAACAGCACCGCAGCGCCAACCAACAGCCCGGGCACCGAGCCTTCGAACTGGACGTGGTAGGTCGCGCGCGGACCGAGACCACCGGCATTGTGCAGCGAGTAGATGAAGCCAAATACGGCGGCGATCGCCGCCAGCACGAAGGCGCCGACAACGACGAAGGGAGCGCGGGTTTCCATGGTCTAGCTCGCTTTGGATTGCAGCATCTGGGAACGCTTGCCCTGGAAATAGGCCCGCACCCACGGATGCGGATTGGAGCAGTTCGCGCATCGGCTCGATGGCGACGATCTTGCCGTCGGCGAGTGCCGCGACGCGGTCGCAAACGGTATTCAGACTGGCAAGATCATGGGTGACCATGAACACCGTCAGCCCTAGTGTTTTCTGCAATGTCTTAATCAGGGCATCGAAATCGCCCGCCGCAATCGGATCGAGGCCCGAAGTCGGCTCGTCGAGAAACACGATCGCGGGATCGAGTGCGAGCGCACGCGCCAGCGCCACCCGCTTGGTCATGCCTCCGGATAATTCGGACGGAAACTTGTCGCCGTCCTCCGGCTGAGCCCGACCATTTCGAGCTTGGCGGTGGCGATCTCGTCCATCAGTTCATCCGACAGCATGAGATTTTCGCGCAACGGAAACTGGATGTTTTGCCGCACGGTAAGCGAGGAAAACAGCGCGCCTTGCTGAAATAGGATGCCCCATCGCCCGGCGGCGCTTCGCGAGGTGCGGTCATGGTTGCCACCAATTGTCGCCCCCATCACCTCGATCTCGCCTTCCTGCCGCGGAATGAGGCCGATGATGGTGCGCATCAGCACCGACTTGCCGCCGCCGGAAGCGCCGACCAGGCCGAGGATCTCCCCCGGCGCACATCGAGATCAAGATGATCGATCACGACATGGCGACGGAAGCCGACCACAAGGTCATGCACGCGTATCGCAAACTGTCCGTCCGCTTCCTGCATCGCTACATTCCGATCGATGCAAAGAACACCGCAAACAACCCATCGAGCACGATCACCAGGAAGATCGACTGAACCACCGAGGTGTTGGTCTGCTTACCGAGCGACTCGGCACTCCCCTTCACCCGCAAACCCTCGCTACAGGCGACGATACCGATCACCAGCGCCATGAACGGCGCCTTGATGATGCCCACCTCGAAATGCGTGACGGATACGGCCTCGTGCAATCGCGCAATGAAGATCGCCGGCCCCATGCCGCCACAGAACCACGCGATCAGGCCGCCGCCATAAAGTGCGGCCATCGAGCCGATGAAACTAAGGATCGGCAGCGCGCAGGCAAGCGCGATGATCCGGGGCAGCATCAGGAGCTCGATCGGATCCAGCCCCATGGTCGACAACGCGTCGAACTCCTCGCGCATTTTCATCGAGCCGAGCTCGGCGGTGTAGGCGCTGCCGGAACGGCCAGCACTTTATGAGTTAGCTAGGTGACCTTTGGTTCCATCCGGATAGTCGCTTGCATGGATGGTCCTTGGCAGGAAGCACACTTAGAGAGCGCGTTGCACCTTGCCGCCGACACTTCGCTGCAACGCCCGCATCACGTCTTCGCGAGAGATGATGCCCGCAAGCCGCTGATCACCGTCGATCACCGGCATGCTGCGGATGCGATGATCGACCATGAGCTGAAGCACCCTGGTCAGCCCGGTATCCGTCCCGACATAGATGAAATCCGAGGTCATGATATCGTTGACCGTCCGCTTCATCAGATCGTCGTAACGCGGCATCATGCGGGCCGGAGTAAAGACAAAGCAGGCTAGATGGTCGAACTTCGAGACAAGCCCTACGACCTGCCCGTTTTCCTCAACCGGGTAGGTATTGAAGTCTTCTCGTTCAAAGAGATCGCCGAGTTCGCGCAGTGTAAGGCCGCGCACGACCGTCGTGACTTTGCCCGTCATATGGTCTGCAACAACCTGATCGATGAAACTATCCAAGATGCGATCCTCAATCGAAATTCTGTGCGATTCAATCAGACCGTCAGCCGGCGGTATTGATTGAAATCAAGTTCAGTGTGACAGCAGGGAGCAGCGGTTCGATGGGTTGGTGAGATGTCGCGTCACGCCCCCGAGAATCCACTCGCTGAACCGTGAGTGGCCATACGCACCGGCAATGACAACGCTAGCGCCGACGTCAGCCGCAATCCTATCAAGCTGTTCCGTCACCCCGGCTGCTGACTCCGGAACCACGGTGCTCGCAACGATACCGTGGCCAAGCAGCCACGCCGCCACGTCCGCAACATGTAACAACGCATCGGCGCGATGGGCGCCCTGATTTCTGCAACCGTAATGTCTTTTGCAGTGGCAAGAATCGGCAGCGCATCGAGTATTGCCCGGTGCGCCTCCCTCACATCCTTCCAGGCCACCAGCACGCTTCTGAAATCGAACCATTCCACCGCAGGAGGCACGACGATGATCGGACGGCCGGCCTTGATCAAAAGTGCGCTGGGATCCGCAGCAGCGCAGGGGTCGACAATGGCCTCGCTGCGCGCACCTACCACGAGGATGTCCGCGGCCCTGGCCTGGTGCACGACGTAAGGGACTGGCATCGCCTGGACGGAACGCCACTCCACCGACTTGGCGCGCTTCCCGACCGCAGTACGGAATTGCGCCTCAAGCTCCGACAACCGCCTTCGAACGGCCGTGGCCTCCTCATCGAGGAATTTCTGCGCCTAGCCGCCATCTGCAAAATACAATGGCGCCTTGACGTCCGAGGCCGCAATGCCGATCATTCGCGCCCCGAATCGCTCGGCCAGATCCCCTACCACCGCGAGACAGGCATCATTGGGACGGTCCAGCGCCAGACTGACCATGATGGTTTTGTAGTTCATATCCTGCTCCACCCTTTGGGTCGAAATGCCGAATGGGCGTGCTGCCCACAGAGCTGCACCTTAGAAAACGATTCCAGATCGAACCTGACCTAGATCAAGACGGAGAGCTTTCGCCGTTACGAGCAAACCCGGCTTTGCGATACCCGGGGAGCAATACAGCTCGTGGATATTGCCTTTTCTCTCAATAAGATAAACGCTAGTGATAATTCGCCGCGTTCCCAATAATCGGACACGATTTCCGGCGTGCATGGAATGGTTCGAGGCAAGGCATGATAGACGTCGACCGACCCTTTCGCAGTCAGGATCCGCTCGACCAGAACGTGCGCAGCGGGGCCGAGGGATCCGGCGTCGGCACCTGGGATTTTGAGTTTTCGACCCGGGAATTGACCTGGTCCAACACCACAAGGAAGCTTTTCGGCGTCGCACCTGACATGCCGATCGATTACGACAATTTCCTCTCCCTGCTTGATTTGCAGGATCGCGATCGCACCGCGAAGGCGATGCAGCAATCGATCGAAACCGGGTGCAATTTCGATATTCAATACAGGGTGCACCGGCATGCGGATGCGGGTCATTGGGTGCGCGCGCTCGGCGCCATCTTAGCCGGCCCGGATGGTGCCCCTGCCCGGCTCAGCGGTGTGATGATCGACATCGATCGTGAGAAGCGTTTCGAGGATGAGTTAAGGATACGCGAGCGGCACTTCCGTTCGATCCTGGACACGGTCCCCGATGCCATGATCGTGATTGACGAGCACGGCATCATGCAGTTTTTCTCGAGCGCCGCCGAACGGCAATTTGGCTACACCGAACCTGAAGCGATCGGGAAAAATATCAGCCAGCTGATGCCGGAGCCGGATCGCAGCCGCCATGACGGCTATCTCGCCCGCTATTTGAAGACAGGTGAACGCCGCATCATCGGCATCGGCCGCATCGTGACCGGGATGCGCAAGGACGGCACCACATTTCCCATGCATCTCACCATCGGCGAGATGCAATCGGCCGGGAAACCTTACTTCACAGGCTTTGTGCGCGACCTCACCGAGCAGCAGCAGACCCAGGCAAGGCTGCAGGAACTGCAAGCCGAACTGGTTCACGTGTCGCGCTTGAGCGCGATGGGAGAGATGGCGTCCGCGCTGGCCCACGAACTCAATCAGCCGCTTTCAGCTATCAGCAACTACATGAAGGGATTACGCCGCCTGCTCGCGGACAGCACCGACGTCAACGCGCCGAAGATCGAGGCCGCGCTCGACCGTGCCGCGGAACAGGCCATCCGGGCCGGTGACATCATCCGGCGACTGCGCACCTTCGTCGGGCGCGAGGCATCGGAGAAGCGCGTCGAGAGCCTTTCGAAGCTGACCGAGGAAGCCGGCGCGCTCGGGCTTACCGGTGCTCGCGAACAGGGGGTATTGCTGCGCTTCAACCTCGACCCGGCCTGCGACCTGGTGCTTGCCGACAGGGTCCAGATCCAGCAGGTCCTGGTCAACCTCTTCCGCAATGCGCTGGAAGCGATGGCCAATTCGATCCACCGCGAGCTGATCGCTTCCAACGCCAAGGTAGCGGACGATATGATTGAAATTGCCATATCGGACACCGGACATGGATTCGGCAGCGACACCCATGTGAACCTGTTTCAGCCGTTTTTCACGACCAAGGAGACAGGCATGGGCGTCGGCCTTTCGATCAGCCGGACAATCATAGAGACCCATGGCGGCCGGATGTGGGCCGAAACAAATCAAGCCGGCGGTGCAACATTTCGTTTCACGCTGCCCGCCGGTGCTGCCAAGGATGTGACTGATGGGCGGTAAGGTTTATGTCATCGATGACGATGCGGCGATGCGCGACTCGCTGGATTTCCTGCTCGGCTCGGCCGGCTACAGCGTGCGCCTGTTCGATTCCGCGCAGGTTTTTCTGAGCGAGCATCCGAAGCTGGAGGCCGGGTGCGTGGTCACGGATATAAGGATGCCGGGCATGGACGGCATGGAATTGCTGCGTCAACTCAATGGAGCCTCCAGCGTCCGAAAGCTTCCGATCATCGTCATGACCGGCCATGGCGACGTGCCGCTCGCCGTCGAAGCCATGAAGCTTGGCGCGCTCGACTTTCTCGAAAAGCCGTTCGAGGATGACCGGCTGATCGGGATGATCGAGACCGCGCTCTCGCAGAATGAAGGCGGCGCGAAGAGCGAAGCGCTGACGGCCGACATGGCCGCACGAGTCGCGTCCCTCACCCAGCGGGAGCGGCAGGTGATGCAGGGCCTGGTGAGCGGCCAATCGAACAAGGTGATTGCCAGGGAATACGATATCAGCCCTCGCACGGTGGAGGTCTATCGGGCCAACGTCATGACCAAGATGCAGGCGGCTAACCTTTCGGAATTGGTCAGGTTTGCGATCCGGGCCGGGATCGTCGACGATTGAGCCAAGTCAATATGGGCGTGGGCGGACTGGCTATCCTGCACTGATGCAGCATACCCATCACACATTCGGCCGTTCCGAGACTGGCCCGTCCCCCAAAAAATCGCTGATTTACGTCGTCGACGATGACCACGACGTCCTGAAGTCGCTGCGGTTTTTGCTGGAGACCGAGGGCTTCGAGGTCCGCACCTTCCGCAGCGGGTCCGCGTTGCTGGAATCTTCGATCCCGCAGGGCGCGGATTGCCTCGTCGTGGATTACAAGATGGCAGGGATCGACGGTTTGGAACTTGCCCAGCGACTGCGCGGCCTCGACATCAGCACGCCGATCGTCATGATTACGGGTTATCCACACGGGAGCATTTCGGCGAAGGCCAGCTCTGCCGGGGTGCTTCAGGTCCTCCTCAAGCCCAATCTCGAAGACAATTTGGTGGAATGTATTCGAAACGCCATCAATCCGGGCTCCGCGACGGGCCAGTCCTGAATAATCAGGCGAGACGCGGCACCCGTAAAACCCCGTAAGTAGACCCCCTTAGGATATCGTCCGAAATATCGCCGAACAGATCTCCTCGATAAACCAAGCCATCCCGCATCGAGGAGATGGCGACATGCATACCCAGACGATCACCGCGCCGGCAGCCCACGTTCTCAACGCCCCGCGCAGCCCGGTACCTCCGTCGGCCGACCAGTTCAGCGTCATCGCCAGTTGCTCGGGTGTGGTCGCGACCGAATTCTCCTACCGCAAGGACGAGGAAATCTACGGCGAAGGCGAACTTGCCGAGTACGTCTATCAGGTAATCCGGGGTGCGGTTCGTACTTACAAGCTGCTGAACGACGGACGGCGCCAGATCGGCGCATTCCATCTGGCCGGCGACGTCTTCGGCCTCGATCCCGGCACCTCCCATCGCCTGACGGCGGAAGCCATCTCCGATACCACCGTCCGCCTGGTGAAGCGCCGCAGCCTGGAAGCCGCCGCGGGATCCAACGTCAGGGTCGCCCACAATCTCTGGACCATGACCGCAAGCGATCTCAGGCACGCGGAAGATCATATGCTGTTGCTCGGCCGCAAGACCGCGATGGAGAAGGTTGCGACGTTCCTCCTGGAAATGGACCGCCGGCTCGCCAAGACCGGTATGATGGCGCTGCCGATGTGCCGCCGCGATATCGGCGATTATCTCGGCCTGACGCTGGAAACCGTGTCGCGCGCGCTGTCGCAGCTCAACGATCAGGGCGTCCTGGTGTTTTCGAGTGCCCGTCAAATCGTGCTGCGCAACCGCCAACGTCTGGCAGACATGGACGCCTGAGGCAGGCCGCCTGCCTATGTCTCCATCTGTACGCGACAATGCGCAACGCACACGGCTAGGAGTCGAGAATGAACAATTATCGCGTCTCGTTCTATAAGGATATCCTGAATTCGGACGGCCACAGCTTCAAGTGCCTGCAGCGCCAAGTCGATGTCCAATCGAATGGTCCGTCGCAGGCGATGCGTGCTGGCTGAACGGCTGGTTGACAATGAACGCCTGAACGCCAACTGCATCGAGGTGAAAAGGTAAATCGTGCCGGCCCAGCGCAGGGTTTCGTAAGCGAACAGGATTGTTGAGGATCAGCGATCCCGCACCAAGCCCGACCGCGATGCCGAGCAGCGCCAGTCCCAGCGCGACGCCAAGGACGGCGGAGAATCCGGCGAGGCAGCCCCGGCTCGCACCGAGCACGGCGAGATAGGCCATGTTCGGCCCCCGCGTCATTTCGATGATGAGCGATGTCAGGACAAGGGCAATGACGGGCGATTGAAATGCCGCGGAATAGAAGGCGGCAAGTTCTAGGAAACGGTCCATGTCATGGCGCGCTCGTCAGGAGGCGCGGCTCCAGGTGTGTGTGCAGGGAGCGGACGATGGATCCGACGTGTTGCTCGAATTCATGATGGCCGCTTGCGCCCCTGGGCATTTCCCTGCCGCAAGCGCGAGGCCATGTGGTTCAACGTCTGGGCCGACCAGCCCGTGCTGATTCATCCGACGCACTGGCGCGTATGGCGTCAATAAGGAATTGAGAGGAGGCAAGCGTACACACCTTCATGCCATTTGATCTACCGCAACGACTCAGCGCGGCCATACGTTCATGCTCGGCCGGTTTCAGCACGTTAGGGAGCGCGCCATGACAACCGAGATCAAGACATACCCGATCGTCGAAAACGTCATTAATCTGTTCGGCGACTGGCTCCAGCATCAGCGCGAGATGCGTGAACTTCGCGATATGAATAGCGGGGATTTCGCACGTATTGCGCGGGACCTTTGTGTGAGTCCTGCCGAGCTCGATGCCGTTGTCCGGCAGGGACCACATGCGAGCGATGAGTTGCCGAGGCTCCTGAAAGTCCTGGGCATCGACGAAGCGACCCTGTCGCGGACCCAGCCTGTCCTGCAACGTGACATGGTCCGCGTCTGCTCTGCATGCGAGCGGAAGGCCCTGTGCAACCACGACCTCGACGCCGGCACCCTCGCCCAACGGTATGACGAGTACTGCCCCAACACGGCGGCAATCGACGAACTGGGTCAGAAGGCGTGATGCATTCGTCAGCTTCGGCCCGTGAGCAACGGGCCGAATTTGGCTAGATACCGAGGAAATTCGCTGCGACGGCCTCGATTCCGAGGCGCGGCAAAACGCCCCCGATTTCGCACTGCGGAAACGGCGAACTCGGGCCGGATTGGTCTAGATCAAAGCAGCGAGCGATACTTCTTCTAGCGTTGACGCGGGCAGCGGCACCGATGCCGCCAATGATCCAGCCATCAAATCGCAAACGAGATTCAGCATGTCGGCCGCAAGCGACGACAGGAGGCGGAAGGCCGCGCCGCAGGCGCATGGAAAAATTCGCGTCTCTATTTCTGACTGCCGTGCTTTTGCCGGCCTTTGCGGTCGCGACCGTCGGCAGCTACGCCCTCGCCGTTTGGATCTACCAGATGATGGCCGGGCCCCCCGGCCCTCCCACGCGGTAGTTGCAGCTCTTCAGGGAGAAAAACGTGCCAGACCTCATAGCGCGGATCGATCGTCGGGCCCTTGTTACGGGCCGTCTGCTCAATCCGGATCGCGTGGTGGCGCCGCCCGGCGGCGAGATCGCCAGCATTCTGGTGCAGGCCCGCCCGGAGCGCCTCGCAGACGTGGAAGCTGCAATCCTGACCCTGGAGGGATGCGAAATCTACGGCCGCGATCCCAAGGGCAAGCTCGTCGTCGTGGTCGATTCGCCGGATGCCGGCGCGCTCGGCACCACGCTCAACCAGCTCGCGCTGTTGCCCGACGTCTATTCCGCTTCGCTTGTTTTCCACGCCATCGACGCGACCACCTGACTTCGGGAGAATTGCCATGACCGAACCCACGCTCGATCGCCGTCAGGTTCTCAAGCTCGAGGCGGCCACAATGGCGGCACTCGCCGGCGGAATGCCGTCGATCGCCGGCGCCGCCGTGGCCTACGTCCTCGATGACGTGCAGCTTGCCGTCGCGATCGCCAGGTCGAAGGACCCGTCTGCCTATATCATCAGCGACAAAACTTTTTCAAAGGCCGAACCCTATAGGACCATGCTGCGTAAGGACGACGCAGCCTTCAAGGCAGTGGCAGATCGTACGACTGCGGAGCTTTACCGCAGCCCGGAGATCGAGGCGCTCTACAAAAAGTGGCTCGAATCGCCGGTCCCGCCGAACGGGCTCAACTTCAATACGCTCATGTCGGCGGTTCTGCGGCAAGGCATTTGCAAATCCGTCGGACAGCCCGGATCCCGCAAGCTACGAGCGCTGATGATAGGCGGCCGCGACCGGTGCTTGCGTCCCTTCGGCTTTGCCCGTGGCTTCACACGGCCCAGCTCTGCGTCGGCGCCCGGCCACCGCCGTCAGCGATCAGCACCGCTCCGGTGATGAAAGAGGCTTCGTTGGATGCTAGAAACAGACAGCAGGATGCGATCTCCGATGGCTCGGCAATCCTGCGCAATGCGATTCGCTCCCTTAACACCCTGAATTCGTCTTCTGGTGTACTGCCTTTTTTTTCGCGAGAAGCCGCATTTCATGCTCGCTCATCGGCGTCCGCACCCATCCCGGAGCAACGGCATTGGCGCGAATTCCGTCGCCACCGTGGGCAAAGGCGAGCGAGCGCGTGTAGGACACGACCGCCGCCTTGCTCGTCGCATAGCTCACGCTGTCCGGGCTCGAATTGAACGCCGCAACGGAGGCGATGTTCACGATCGCTCCGCCCCGCTGCCTGAGCAGCGGAAGGGTAGCGCGGCAGACTCTCATCGTTCCCGTCAGCTTGACGTCGAACATTGTCGTCCAGGTCTCGTCCATCACGGTTTCCGGTTCATCCGGAATGATCAAGCCGGCGGCGTTGAGCACGATATCAAGTCTTTCGCCGCACGTTCCGATGGCCGCGGCAATATCCGCTTCGTTCGTCACATCGCCATGTACGGCAGTTCCACCGGCCGCACTGGCGGCATCATCCAGCGCCGGACCGCCCAGGCCAAACAGAACAATGCGGGCACCTTCGCGTGCAAACAATTCGGCCGATGCGCGTCCGATTCCGGTCGCAGCACCCGTGATCAGGGCGATGCGCCCTGCAAGACGACTGCTCATTCGATCCCCCATTGCTGCTCGACGGCAAATCCGGTTTCCGGCAGCGTCGAGCCGCCATCGACGAGGATCGTCTGGCCTGTCACATATTTCGCCTGTTCCGACGCGAGATAGACCATGGCGTAGGCGATGTCGTCGGCCTCGCCCATCGATCCGACCGGAATAAACCGTCCGATCCGCGCCATGTTCTCCGGCGTGCTCAGGGTACCGCGGCCGGGCTTTGCGATGAAGCCGGCTTCGACGCCGTTCACGGTGATGCCATCTCGGGCGTGCTCAAATGCCGCGCCGCGAATGAACGCGTTCACGCCGGCCTTCGCGGCCGAGTAATGGGTGCCGCCTCCCATCGCGACCCGGGCCGAAACCGACGACGTCACCAGGATTCTCCCGAACCGGTTCGCCCGCATGTGCGGAATGGCGGCCTGCGCCAGCCAGAAGCATGCATTGAGATTGAGTGCCAGGGTCGCATCGAGCTTTTCCTCGTCAAGCTCTTCGAGCGACGACCACAGGCATCCTCCCGCGTTGTGGACCACGATGTCGAGGCGGCCGTGCCGGCTTGCGGCCTGACCCACCAGTGCATGCAGGCCTGCCCGATCCAGCCCGTCGAAGGGAACGTCATGCACACGGAGGTTGCACGCCTCGAGTTGCCTGACCAGTTCCGCAGCAACATCCCTCGTGCGGTTCGCGATCACCATCGTCGCTCCGGCCTCGGCGAAGCAGGTGACGATAGCGGCGCCAATGCCGCGTCCCGCCACCGGTCACCAGCGCTACTCTTCCCGACAGGTCGAAAGGGGCTGACGTCATGAGCATCGAGCCATTGCAACTCCGCCTTCAGGCCAGACCGGCCTCGCGCAAGAGGACGATGAAGCGTTCAAACACCCTTGTATGCTTCTCGATATCGTCAGGCGTCGTCGCCGGACACATCAACAACATGGTGTGGAACGGCGTCACCAGAATGCCTTCGTTCATGTAGAAGGCGTGAAGCAGCGTTTCGAGATCGCTGTTTCGATGAGCAATCACGTCGGCACCGTTTCGAGCTCCGGCACGAACATGATCTCGGCGCGGGCGCCGATCTGGGTGACATGCCAGAGCAGACGCTGGTTGGCGATGAGGCTGCGGACTGCCCGGCAAGCCGCGTCGCGTTGGCAATCATGCGCTGGTAGTTTTCCGCCGTCAGTACGCTCTCGAGCACCGCGCGCATGGTTGCGACCGTAAGCGCATTGCCGGCCAGCGTGCCGCCGATGCCGAGATGGGCGGACTGGCGTTGTCGCGGGTTGGCAAGGGGTATGAGTTTCCACATTCGTTCGGCGATCTCGGCGTTGAGGCCGAAAATGCCCGCGGGAATGCCGCCGGCAATCGCCTTGCCGGCGGCGAGAATGTCGGGCTCCAGGCCGTGAAGCTGCGTAAAACCGCCGGGCCCACAGGACAATGTATGGGTCTCGTCGATGATCAGGACGGTGCCGGTACGGCGTGTGATATCGCGCAGCGCTTCGTGGAAGCCGGGCGCGACCGGGATCATCCCGAAGTTCGTCATCAGGGGATCGGCCAATACGACGTCACCGTGCGACAGCGCCCTCTCCAGGCCCTCGACATCGTTGAATTCGACGATCCGGCTGACAGCGGCGTGGTCGACGCCGTTCGGATGGATCGAGTTGCGCATGCCGACGCGGCCGTCGCGGATCTCGATATGGGCCTCCTCGATGCCGCCGTGATAGCAGCCGGAGAACACCAGGACTTTCGGCCGCCCCGTGATCATTCGCGCGATGCGGATCGCGCCGCGGTTGGCGTCGGTCGCCGACGTCGTCAGCGTCCAGTACCGCGGGCCGAAGCGGCGGGAGAGTTCGGCGCCGACCCAGAGGCTGTCTTCGGTCGGCAACATCATTGTCGCGCCGCGGCTTAGCTGGCGCAGTGCGGCCCGGGTGACGGCCTCGGGGGCATGACCGCACATGCCGCCGGTGTCGCCGAGGCAAAAGTCCACATAGTCATGCCCGTCGATATCGCGGATATGCGCGCCATTGGCTTCCTCAACATAGCAGGGAAACCCGCCGGCCCAGCGCCGCATCCAGTGCGAGGGGCCGCCATAAAGAAAATGCTGCTTGCCCTCCTCCCACGCCCTGGCCGAGCGCGGATGCAGCTTCAGGAAACGTTCCTGTTCGCGCGCGATCAGCATGTCCAGCTTTGCGGCGTTCATCACAGCGCAATCCAGGCGGTCTTGAGGTCGCAATATTCGTCGAGCGCGTGCAACGACTTGTCCCGTCCGAATCCCGATTGCTTGAAGCCGCCGAGCGGCACGGTGATGTCGGCACCGCCATAGGTGTTGACGTGCACGACGCCCGCGTTGATGGCGCGCACCATGCGGTGCGCAGTCGACAGGCTGCCGGTCCACACCGCCGACGCCAGCCCATAGCTGGTGGAATTCGCAAGCCGCACGGCCTCGTCCTCGCTGTCAAACCGCGTGACCGCAAGCACCGGTCCAAACACCTCCTCGCGCGACCACGTCATTTCAGGCGAGACGTCGGCAAAGATCGCCGGCGACACGAAGGTCCCGCCGGTGTCGCGAAGAATCCGCTCATCGCCGGTCAGCCGCTTCGCACCCTCACGCTCGGCAAGCTCCACTGCACCGAGGCTGCGTTGCAACTGGGCTTCGCTCGCCACCGCGCCGATGTCAGGACGCAAGCGCAGGGGATCGCCAACCCGGAGCGAAGTGGTCACGCTCAACAACTCGTCCATGAAGCGGTCGTGGATCGAGGATTGCACGATCAGCCGCGATCCGGCGACGCAGACCTGTCCCGAATTACGGAAGATGCCGTTGGCGGACACCTTGGCCGCCTGCTTGAGATCGGGCACATCGGCAAAGACTATGTTGGGCGACTTGCCGCCGAGCTCGAGATAGACGCGCTTGAGGTTCGACCGCGCGGAGTATTCGAGCAACCGCCTGCCGACCGCGCCCGACCCGGTGAAGGCAATGGCATCGACGTCGCCGTGAAGCGCAAGCGCCTCGCCGGCCGTTGTCCCCCGGCCGGTGACAACATTCAGCACGCCATCCGGAAGACCGGCTTCGCTGGCAAGCTCGGCCAGCCGAAGCAGCGTCAGCGAAGCGAGCTCGGGCGGTTTGACCACGACCGAGTTGCCGGTCGCAAGCGCCGGCGCGATCTTCCAGGCGCCGATCATCAACGGGAAATTCCAGGGTACGATAACGCCGATCACGCCGAGCGGTTCGCGATGGATCAGGCCAAGAACATCCCGCCCGGTCGGCGCGATCTCGCCATAGACCTTGTCGACCGCCTCGGCGTAGAAGCGCATCGTTCCGGCCGCTGATATCGGTTCGGCCTTGTAGGCCATGTTGATCTCGGTGCCGTTGTCGCGGACCCCCAGCACGGCGAGTTCGAGCGCATGGCCTTCAGTCAATTCCGCCAGCCGCAGCAGGATCTTCTTGCGGTGAGAGGGTGCCGCCTTCGACCACGCGCCCTGCTCGTAAAACCTGCCGGGCGCCGCGCACCGCCCGGTCGATATCGTCGGGGCCACCGTCGGCGATGCTGGTGAACGTCCGCCCGACGATCGGAGAAACGACGTCGAGCCGTCCGCCTCGCAGGCTGCGAACGTGCGTGCCCGCGATGAAGAGCTCCCTTGGCGTTATCGCAACGTCTCTCAGCCGATCGATCTGCTCCTGCTGCATGCTTCACTTGCCTCGTGAAGACGGCTTGCGCACCCCCACGTCCTCTCGCCAAGAGACCTTTTTGCAACGGGAATAGGCGCTCGCGGCCCGTTCCGTCGCAATCAACCGATAGGTGGATGCTGCAACAACCGCCCCAAGGCCGGCAAACTTGAAAGCCACCAGTTTTCGACCTACCACTTTTGCTGTGCCGCAGCCTGAGCGGCCGTTCGGATGCGCGGCTCCCGGCCGGCGCGCAACCGAGGAAAATTTTGGAGCATCCATCGACCATGACCAAACTCGCGCATCCCCGAATCCTGGTCATTGGGACAGGCGACACCAAGGCGGATGAACTGCGCTTCATCGGAGACTGCATCGCGGCAGCCGGCGGCGAAGCCATCATGATGGATGTCAGCGTGCTCGGCGATCCCCCCTACTCGCCGCATCACGACAAGCACGCAGTGGCGCAGGCAGCCGAGACCACGATCGACAAGATCGCCGAAAGCGGCGACGAGAATTCGGCGATGTCGCTGATGGCGCTCGGGGCGAAGCGGTTGGCACGGCGTTTATACGATAGCGGCGACTTCGACGGCATGCTCGCGATCGGCGGCACCATGGGGACGGATATCGCGCTCGATGTCGCGCAGGCGCTGCCGATCGGCGTACCGAAATTCGTGATCTCGACCATTGCCTACTCGCATCTGGTGCCGCCGGAGCGCATCGCGGCCGACCTGATGATGATCCTGTGGGCCGGCGGTCTCTATGGGCTCAACAGCACCTGCAAATCCGTGCTGTCGCAAGGCTGCGGGGCAGTCGTGGGCGCTGCGAGAAGCGCGATGAAACCGCGGTCGGACCGGCCCGTCGTCGCCATGACGTCGCTTGGAAAAAGCTGCCTCAGCTACATGGTCGAACTCAAGCCTGCGCTGGAACAGCGCGGCTGCGAGGTCGTGGTGTTTCACACCACCGGCATGGGCGGCCGCGCGATGGAATCGATCGCCGCGAAGGAGGGCTTTGCTGCCATTCTCGATCTCAGCCTGCAGGAGGTCGCCAACCAATTGACCGGCTCGGTCGTGAATTCCGGCGCCGATCGGCTGGAGAACGCCGGCAAGGCCGGAATAGCGCAGATCGTGGCGCCGGGCGCCATCGATATGGTGGATTTTCCGGCCTGGCTGCCAACGCCGAAGGAACTGCTCGAACGCCCCTACCATGCACACAACCGGCTGCTGGCCTCGGCGACATCGCGCCCGGACGATCGGCGCAGGATCGCGCGCGCAATTGCAGACAAGCTTGCTTCAGCTCAGGCGCCGGTGGCGTTTGTCCTGCCGACCGGCGGTATCCAGCAATGGGACCGCGAAGGCGAAGCACTGCACGATCCGGAAGGACTGGCCGCCTTCGTCGGCGAGATGCGTTCGGCCATCAAGCCGCCGGTCGAGCTTCACGAGATCAATGACCACATCAATAGCGCGGCATTCAACGCCACCGTGCTCGGCATATTCGATCGTTGGGTCAAGGCCGGCATCGTGCCGGCCGGCCGGGCATCGGTCGCGGCGTGAGTTTTCCGCGCGCCAAAGCCCTCGTGCTCGATTTCGGCGGCGTCATCTCGAAGACGCTGTTCGAAACCCACGGACTGACCGAAGCCGCCCTTGGCCTTTCCCCGAGCACCTTGCGCTGGCGCGGACCCTTCGCGATCGAAACCGACCCGCTTTGGGCATCGATGCAACGCGGCGAAATTTCGGAACGTGACTATTTGGTCACGCGCAGCCGCGAGGTGGGACGTCTGGTCGGCGAAGACTGGAACGACATGGCGACCTTCGTCAAACGGGCGCGTGGCGCCGACCCGGAAGCCGTGATCAGGCCCGAAGCCAAGCGGGCGATCGAACTGGTTGCGGACACCGGCTTCAAACTAGCGATCCTATCGAATGAGCTCGACTTGTTCTACGGCACGGAATTTCGTGGAAGATTGCCGTTGTTGCAGCGCTTGCGGCAATCATTGATGCCACCTACACAAAAGCTATTGAAACCCGATCCGCGCGCCTATCAGATGGTGCTCGACGCGTTGTCCCTCGACGCCGGGGCTTGCGTGTTCGTGGACGACCAGCGGCGCAACATCGATGGGGCCGAAGCGTGCGGAATGCACACTGTCCTGTTCGACGTCCGCGATCCCCGCTCCGGCTACGTCGCCGCGCTCCGACCCTTCGGCCTCGAACTCACTTGAAGAAATGGCAGGCAGATCATGCGCGACACCAATTTCCTGATCGAGAACAACGCCAAATCGATATGGCATCCGATGGCGCATCCGGCGGAAATGCGCGCCCATCCGCCAAGGATCATCATGAAGGGCGAAGGCGTCCACGTCACCGACGTGAGCGGGCGCACCCTGCTCGACGCCGTTGGCGGGTTGTGGAACGTCAACCTCGGCTATAGCTGCGACCCGATCAAGAAGGCGATCGCCGACCAGCTCGATGCGCTCCCCTATTATTCCGGGTTTCGCGGCACCTCGAACGGCCCTTCGATCGAACTCGCCTACGAGCTGACCGAATGGTTCAAGCCGGAAGCGATGGTGCGCGCCTTCTTCACATCGGGCGGCTCCGATTCCGTCGAGTCGGCGCTGCGGCTTGCGCGGCAGTACTGGAAGATCAAGGGACAATCGGACCGCACTAAATTCCTTGCACTGAAGAAGGGCTATCACGGCACGCATTTCGGCGGCGCCTCGGTCAACGGCAATGCCAACTTCCGACGCAATTGCGAGCCGCTGCTGCCCGGCGTGTTCCACATCCCGGCGCCCTGGACCTATCGCAATCCGTTTTATGAGACCGATCCGGCCAGGCTGGCGCAGCTATGTGCGGCCGCCATGGAGGACGAGATCGCGTTCCAGGGCGCGGATACGATCGCCGCCTTCATCATGGAGCCCGTGCTCGGCGCCGGAGGGGTGATCGTGCCTCCTGACAACTTCATGAAGCTTGTGCGCGAAATCTGTGACCGCCACGGCATCCTGATGATCTCGGACGAGGTGGTGACCGGCTTTGGCCGCACCGGCGCCTGGTCGGGCGCGCGGCTTTTCGGCGTGGAGCCGGACATGATGACGATCGCCAAGGCGATCACTTCGGGTTATTTCCCGCTCGGCGCCACCCTGATCAATGACAAGATCGCCGAGACTTTTGAATCCGATCAAACCACTTTCGGTTCGATCGGCCACGGCTACACCTATTCGGGGCACCCCGTTGGCTGCGCCGCGGGGATCGCGGCGCTCGCTGAAACCAAGCGGCTCAAGCTCGACGAGCATGCCGTTGCGCGCGGCAAGGAGCTGGGACAGGCGCTGGAACAGCTCAAGGCGCGGCACGCCGTCGTCGGCGATGTCCGTTACAAGGGGCTGATGGCCGGCATCGAACTCGTCTCCGATCGCGACAGCAAGAAGGCGGCCGACAAGAAGACGATGGCGGCGGTGGCGGACGGCGCCTACGAGGCCGGCGTGATGCTTCGCGTCTCGGGCAATAACCTCATCCTGTCGCCGCCGCTGATCCTGACGTCGGCGGACGTTGCAAAAATCGCCGAGGGCATCGACGCCGGGCTAGAGGCGGTCAAGTAGTTCAAAAACCCAGCGCCAGCCCGTCCTTGCGGTGATCGGACGCGCCGAGGAGACCGCCGCGTTCGTGGTCGATGCGGATCGCCTGGCAGCCGCCGATCGGCTCCTCTGACCAGCGGACATTGTGCCCGCGCGCGGCGAGATCGTCCTTGGCTGAGGCCGATATCGTTGTTTCCAGCGAGAGCACGCCGTCAAACGAGAACGATCGCGGCGCCTCCGCGGCGGCTGGATGTCCAGGCCGAGGTCGAGGATGTTCGAGATCAGGTTGGCGTGGCCCGTGGCCTGATAGTGCCCGCCCATCACCCCGAACGGCATCACCGCGCGTCCGTTCTGCATCATCATGCCGGGAATGATGGTGTGCATCGGCCGCTTGCGCGGCCCGAGCGAATTGGGATGCCCCGGCCGGGCGCGAAAGCTCCAGCCGCGGTTATGCAGCAGCACGCCGGACTTCGGCGCATAGATGCCGCTGCCGAACGGATAGAACAGCGAGTTGATCAGCGAAATCGCATTGAGGTCGCGGTCGACAACCGTGACATAAACGGTATCGCGGTGCTCGATATCCTCCCACGCCTCGATGGTTGAGGCGCGTTTCATGTCGATCTTTTTGCGGATTGCGCCGATATAGTCGTCGGAAAGGAACGAGGCGCTGTCGATATTGCTGGTGGCGGGATCGCAGAAGAAGGAGTCGCGCGCCCGGTAGGCCGCCTTGGTCGCTTCCGCCAGCAGATGGCGTAAAGCACGACGACGCGGTCGACATTCTCGGCGACGACACCGAGGTCGTGCGAGATGAAGATCATCGCCGAACCGAGCTCGTCCTTCAGCTCCCAAGCAGATGGAGGATCTGGGCCTGCACCGTGACATCGAGGGCCGTCGTCGGCTCGTCGGCGATCAGGAGCGCCGGCTGGCAGATCAGCGCGATTGCGATCATCACGCGCTGGCGCATGCCGCCGGAAAGCTGGTGCGGGTATTCGTCGAACCGCCGTTCGGCGGCGGGCAGCTTGACCTTGCGCAGCAGTTCGATCGAGTGTTCGTGCGCCTCGCGCCGGTCGCAGCCGCGATGCCGTATCAGCCCCTCTGCGATCTGATAGCCGACGGTGAGCGCTGGATTGAGGCTCGTCATCGGATCCTGAAAAATCATTGCGAGGCGGTCCCCGCGAAGATCGCGCATGGCGGCCGGCGCCAATTTCAGGAGATCGGCGCTCTCGAACTCGACGTGCCGCGATACCGACATGCCGACTGGCAAAAGGCCCATCAAAGCGAGTGACGTCAGCGATTTTCCGCAGCCGGACTCGCCAACGATGCCCAACGTTTCGCCGCGGTTGAGTGTAAAGGAAAGGCCATCGACCAGCGGATAGCCAGCGTTGCTGGTTACGCGCAGGTCGCGTACGTCCAGCAAGAGTTGCGGTGCGCCCTCGGACTGCCACGCCGTCGATTTGCTGGAAACCGCGCGTGGCGCTGCGCGTCCGGCATTTTGCGCAAACAGGAACGCTTTCCCGTTCTTCGAATAAGCGGTCCTCTCGCAAGCGGATGGATGCTGTCCAACACATACGGTGACATCGCTAGAATGACGCCGGCCCCTGAAACACCAATCAGGGGAACCGTGATCCGGCAACCATGCCGGATCAATCAACCGAACGGTGGATGATCGATCATGAAGGGCGCCATCGCTTCGCGGCGGCGCGCAAGCCTATCAGTGCAGTCTCGACATCAGCGCGACCACCGCCGAGCGCGTTTCCACACCGAGCTTCTCGAAGATGTGGATGAGATGCGTCTTGACGGTCGCGTGGCCTATCCCAAGGCACTCGCTGATCTCTCGGTTGGTCCGTCCGCAGCAGACGAGCTCGATCACGTCGAGTTCGCGCGAGGTCAGGCCATAGCGCGCGGCCTGTTCACTCGCCGACGGCGTGCAACCGACCAGGTTGAACTCGAGATAATCGTGAATCTTCTCAGCGATATTTGTAGCCTCGTCGGGAATCTTGCATCCAGGCATCCAGATGACGCTCATGCCGGCGACGATCTTATCACCTCGACGGAAGAAAAACTCCATCATGTCGGCGATTCCGAACTGGTCGGTAAATGACCGGTATGCTGCCGTTTCCGCATTCGAGTATTGCGTTGACATGACGCTGAGCCACGCAAATGGCTTTCCGGCGGCGCGTTTGGGATGAAGCGGGTCGAACTGCCCCATCCGCTCAACATATTCGCGATGAAAATCGAGCGGAATTCCGCTCAAGAGAAATCGATTGTGGTTAAGACCATCATCGACGGCGTAAAACGCCATCGCTGATGCATCGAACATCCCTCTCGCAAATTGAACGGCCTGACTGGCTGCCGGATCAGAGCGACTCGCGATCATGTACATGGCCACCCTCCCAATTTGCTTCCTCTGAAAGTCGGACATCGAGCGCATCCGTCTCGCGTACGGGGCAGACGCACCTTTCAGTCAAGCAAAATGCGGGCCAACCCCTTAAAAACGCGATCAAAAAAGGACATACTGCCCGGCGCGGGCGGCGGACAGCGACAACTCATAGCCACCATCCGGTGGATTGCTGCGACACCCGCCGCCGCGATGATCCCGCCAGGCTCGTCTCCCAGAGATGCTTGGCGCTCAAGGTACCATGTCGATTGTCCCGGCTGACGAAGGTCAGATCACGCTCGCCAACTGGCGCCAGCATCCGCAGATGGAATGGAGCTATCGGAATGTTCGCGAAGTGCTTCCCACCGCGAACATTGCGCGATCGAGCACGCCAGTAGCGCTGCCGCGGTCGCCCCGCTATCTCGACGAGATCCCCTTCGCGGACCTGAAGGGCGAAAAGAGGACGGTCGCTGACGCGTTGCGCTCAACCCACGTCGACGGCTTTTTGGTGCTCCATCGCGGCCGGACCGTCACGGAGTGGTATGCGCACGGTCTCGCGCCCGATGCGCAGCACCTGATATTTTCGGTCAGCAAATCCATAGCCGGCACGGTCGGCGGCATCCTGACCGGGCAAGGCCGGCTCGATCCCGAAGCGCCGGTCGTCCGCTATCTTCCCGAGTTGAAGGCTTCGGTATACGGCGGCTGCACCGTCCGCCACCTTCTCGACATGAGCGTCTCTGAAGCGGATTAATCCTGCTGTTCGCACGATCGCCGTGGAGCCGGCCGGCTCGATCGTCTGATGAATGCAGCCGCGCCGGAGAGATCCGCGCTAAACATCGAGGGTTCGAGCTCGGCGGTGCTGGCAGTAAAGAAACGCGCGTGTCGCGGCGAACTTTAGAGTTGCTGAGTGTTCTCAGCGAAACGAGGAAGATCAGACTTCTCGAGCATCTTTACGGACCACTTTCCCAAGCACGGAGTATCTCACGCGTCGCCAGCCAATAACTATGCCAGTTATTGCGAACAGCAGTCCACACATGCAGAGGCCGACTATCAAAGTGCTCCGGACGCGAGGACGAATCACAAGGATTGGAAAATCCAGCGTGTGTAATGCGCTGTAAAGCCAGCGATACGCGCGGCGCGACGAGTCCAATCTTTGCAAGATGTTCCCGCTCGCGCCATCAATGTCATACCACACGTTGCCGCATACCGAACGGTAGACAGGCGCACCCGGTATCGTGGAGGACGCCATGTAGTTGTCATCTGCCGCAAGGATTGCTGGAAAGCCGCAACCAAATGCCAAGCGGTGGATCAACGCTTGGACCTCGCGCGAGTCCAGGAACCCTGATTGATCATCCGATCTCGGGCTCCCCGCTCGAACTAGCGTTTGCCTCCCGAGGTCGATCCGGTCGCGTCGATAGCGGTCCCCATTGAAGGCGAACCATTCGATCTCTCGGGCAGACGGCGATATTGACCCCCAGTCTGTAGACGGAAGCCTGTTCCAGGCTGGTGGGGACGCGGCGGCGTTAGCCTCGGTGTCGGTCAATTGCCCACGCGAGAACAACCGCCCGTGATCCATGGATAGCCAGCCGCTGAAGATCCACGTCAGGACGAAAACTGTCGCTATTAAGCCAATGACGTGATGCAGCGCATGCCAGCCATGATAGGGCGAAACGGCAGTCCCCTGCTGAATCCTGATCCGCGCGCCCCCAAGCACCGCGCCGAGCGCCGCTCCGATCAAGGCAAGCAGCGACAGCGTCCATACCACGCGATCCCAGAGCGACCAATTGCTTCGGAGCATCATGGGATAGATCCAGTGCAGCACGCTGCCCGCAAGATTCCACCACCTCTCGCTGCGCGTCGTGTCCAATACGATCTCGCCGGTGACCGAGGACACATAGAGTGCTGTATCGGCCGCATCGTTGAGCGCCACGCGAAACAAGGGACGGTGACGATCGAAGCCGTTCGGCACGCTCCATTGATCATAATCTGCGAGCTCAACGATTGACGCGCGCGAGATATCCATGCCGCGCCGCCTTGCATGATCCCTCGCCGCAGCGAGGGCAATGTCGGGAGATTTCACTGCGGCACCCGTCGCATCTGATGCACGGATCGTCCGCAATTGCGACGACCCCGAAACGACGTACACCGGCCCGTCGGTCCGCTGGATCAGCCGAACGCGCGCGGCGTCCTCGATGCCGCTTGCCTCGACAGCTGTCGACGGATCGATGGTCACACGAGCGCTGTCCACGGCGGCAAGTCCGGCAAAGCGTTCCGCTTCCGTGAGCGACGGAAACGGAACGAAGTGCATGACAATGCCGGTCGCAAACCACATTGCGAACAGGAGGCAGAACGCGACCCCGAGCCATCGGTGCAGCAGGACCAGTCCGTCCATCATACGGCAATCACCTCACCATTTGAGGGCGGCGGAGATCTCATAGGTGCGCGGGGCTCCCAGCAGGATCTGGTCGGGATAGAACGGATCGCCCCAGATCGCGTAGCGCTTGTCGGTCACATTCCGCACCCGGAAAGTCAGCCGCGTTTGCTCGACGGCATTGAAGACGGATTTGGGGATGTCGACGAAGGCATAGAGATCGGCCACCGTGTAGGCGTTCATCGTCACGGTGTTGGCATCGGTGTTGTAGCGATCGCCGACATGGCGGCCGATCACCCCGAGCTCGACCGGCCACGGCGTGAAGAACCGGTAGGACGCGCCGGCGTTCGCGACGACGCGCGGCACGTTCGGCGGCGTATTCCCGGAAAACGAGCCACCAGCAAAATTGTAGTCGGCATAGCGCGCGTCGACATAGGCGATGTTGCCCCACACACGCCAGGCTTCCGTCAGGCGCATGGAGGCTGCGAGCTCCACGCCCTTCGATTCTTGCCGTCCGGCGAAGTTGAGCTGCATGCCGCCGGCCGCCGCATAGACATTCTTGCGCAGGATATCGAAGGCTGAGAACGACCACTCCGCCCGGTTGTCCCAGAACAGATGCTTCACGCCGGTTTCATAGGTCCGCGACGTTGTCAGGTCGAGCGGCTGGAGCGGCCCGAGCAGAAAAATGTTATTGGCCGACACGTCTGCACCCGTCGCGTATTGGCTGAAGAACGTCAGGCCGGGAACGGCCTCCCAAGTGTAGCCGATGCGGCCCGTCACCGGCATCCAGGATTTCGAGAAGGGAAAGCCCGTCTTCACCACGCCGTTCGCGTCGGTCGAATTCCGATCGAGCCCGATATGCTCCATGCGCAGGCCACCGACCAGAGCAAATGTCCGTGTGATCTTAAGGCGATCCTCGAACGACAGGGACTCATTGTCGATTCGAGCGGTCTGTCGCTGCGTCGTCAGCAGGCCGTAGTATCCACGCGCGGGATCGACCGGCGTGACCAGGTCGTGGGGGAAGTTGGCGGCACCCGGGCGGACGAAATCGAGGCCGCTCGCCGCAACCGTCGTCACGAGGCGGTTATCCATACCGACGATGTTCGCATCCCAGGTCAAGTCGGTGATGTTGCCTGCGAGCTTCTGGCGATGCGCCACGTAGAAGCGCTCGCGATCGACCAGGTTCGAATTGGCGTTGAACGCCTCAACTTCGTTGTTGAGCCACTCGCGCTCGGCGCCATAGCCATAGGCCTGGCTCTTCAGGGTCAGACCGGGTGCGAGCCTGAGCTCGAAGCCGCCGCGAAGCCACACCTCCTTCGCCACGTTACGATTATCGAGAACGTTGTAGTTGGTGTTGAAGGTGCGGTCGTCGATCGTGACGGGCCCCAGGTTCGATCCGTTGTAGTTCGAGACGTAGCTCCCGGAGACAATGCCGGCTGTGGCATGGGATCCGCTGAAGGCGACCGGAACGAGCGGCACGCCCCAATAGGCCCTCGAACGGTCCTCCTTGTATTCGATGGCGCCCCAGACCTTGAGATTGTCGGATATGCGGTAATTCAGTTGGCCCGATACGTCGAGCGTCTTCGTGTTGGTGTCGTCGGCAAAACCGTTGAGTGAGGAGCGGCTGATGTCGAACCGGTAGTCCAGGCCCTGGATGTTGGTGCTGCCGCCGGAGCCGTAGTAGCTCCGGAACGAATTCAGCGAGTCATAGGAGAAGTACGCCTCGTTCCGGATCGGCCCGATGTGCGGCTGCTTGGTCAAGAAATTGACCGCACCGCCTGCGGCACCCTCGCCCGACAACAGTGAGGCTGGTCCCTTCAGAAACTCCACTGCCTTGAGATTGGCCGCATCCATGATACGCGACGTCATGTTCTGCGGACCGATCTTGATGCCGTTGTAGAGCACGTTGATCTGGCTGTTGGTGAAGCCGCGCATCGAGAAGGCCGAGGGCTCGGCCGGATTGTCACCGGACGTCACGCCGACCGCGCCTTGCGCGACTTCCGACACCGTCCGATAGCCTTGCTCACGGATCGTCTCAGCTGAAATCACCTCGACGGTTGCCGGAATCTCGCGCACGGTCAGGCCAAGACGCGAAGCGCCCTTGGCGACAGCGTTCGCGTTCGGCGGCGTCTGCATTGCTTGCTCATCAGGCTTCGGTGCTGTCGCGGCGGACGTGGCTCTGCTTGCCGCCGTATGGCGCGCGCCGCGTTCGTCGCGACCGGCCGGCCTTGCCGGTCTGCGCTTCTGATCGGCACCCGGATAAATCTCGACGGGTGGCAATTGCTCACGGGAGCTCGCCTGTTGCGCCCAGGCTACGGAGATGTCGAGGGAAGCAAAATAAGAGAGAACGCCGCATGCGAGCAAGAATTTGCCCGACCGGGCGGCACGAAGAGACGACATGGTTGATACCTCGGTATGACGTCAGTGGCACGTCACAGCGACCCAGGTCTCAACCTCCAGCTTGCTAAGCCTCGGGTGAAGCCGAATGTCTGTACTCCCCGACCGACATCTTCGCGTGTGACCACGGCTGACGGCAGGTCTCCTGGCTTGCGGGTCGTTACCTTGCGTCGCCTTCCCGGGACCGAGATGCCCAGTGGCTCGTGACGCAACATTCTCCGCTCACAGTTGCGGGGGCAGCTACGGCATTGAGGAAACCTCCTCGCACCGCATTCCCTTTTCACCCCCGTAAGGGGAAACCGTCGCGTGCATCTAGGATTAAGACGAGCACGGAGTCAATGTGCAGTCTCGGTGTCCTTGTCGCAGCGATCTCTACATTGACAATTGCTTACCGGAGCGTGCTATCGCGTTACTGCTCTGACGTAGGTGGAGACGTTGAATGGAAGGGGACACTTTCCTCTGGCTGGTCCGGCATGCCGTCGTCAATGGCGTCGCAGGGACGATCCATGCCTCGGACGCCCCCGCGGATCTCAACGACCGGACGCAACTTGAAGCGCTGAGACGGCATCTGCCGCAGGACGCCACAAGCTACGCAAGCCCGTCGCGACGGACCGTCGACACGGCGCGTGCGCTGGGGCGTGACCCGATCCTGGTGCCCGAATTCCGCGAGCAGGATTTTGGCGACTGGACCGGGCAGCGCCACGACGATCTCGCCGCTGCCGGCCGCGAAGGCTACGCAAAGTTCTGGAGCGATCCGGCTCGCTCCCGGCCGCCGGGCGGCGAAAGCTTTGAGGATCAGATTGTCAGGGTTCGGCAGGGCCTCGATCAGATCGGGACCGGACCGGCAATCCTTGTCGTCCATTCCGGCACCATCCGCGCTGCGCTGTGCATCGCACTTGACCTCACCCCGCAGGCTGCCCTCCGCTTCGTCATCGACCCGCTCTTCCTCACTCGCATCGATCGGCTGTCGAATGGCTGGCGGGTGCTATCGGTCAATCAGCGCGCTGCTTGAAGCGCCGTCATCAGGCCGGCCGATCCGGCACGTTGGCTTGCGCAAAGGTCGCCATGCCGTTGTGCAGGGCGCATGCGAGCCGCACCAGCGGCAGTACGATCGCGGCACCAGATCCCTCGCCGAGCCTCAGGTCCAGGCTGACCAGAGGATGGACGTTGAGCGCGCGAAGAATCAGGCGATGTCCCTGCTCCGCCGATTGGTGCGAGGGCAAGAGATATGGCTGACACGACGGATTGAGACGCACCGCCGCGAGCGCTCCAGCTGACACGATGAAGCCGTCGATCAGGACCGGAATGCGCCGCTGCGCGGCTGCGATGATCGCACCGCAGATGGCGGCGATCTCGAGACCCCCAACTGCACACAAGATCTTTTCGGCAGAAGCCCCCGCAAGCCTGTGCAGGGCCAGCGCGGCATCAACCAGCCGCGCCTTGCGGGCCCGGCCGGCGGTATCGACACCGGTTCCGCTACCTGCGATCTCTTCGGCGCTCACGCCGAGCAGGGCCGAAGCGATTGCTGCCGAGGTCGTGGTGTTGCCGATCCCCATTTCTCCGAAGATGAGTAGATCAGGATGCCCGGCCTCCGCGCGCAGCACCGCGCGCCGGCCGCATTCAAAGGCAAACGCCAGCTCGCTCGGGTTAAGCGCCGCCTCCACACTGAAATCGCGGCTGCCACAGCGCGGCTTGTCGGTGACGACACCCGCCAGCGGCGCTCCCGCCAACGTGCCGGCGTCGACGACTTCGAGACCCAAACCCAATTCGCGTGCCAAGACCGATATCGCAGCGCCGCCCGCGGCGAAATTCGCCATCATCGCGATCGTCACCTCCTGCGGATAGGCCGACACGCCCTGCGCGACGATGCCGTGATCGCCGGCAAAGATGATGATCGGCACGCGCGCCGCGCGAGGTTTTTCCGTCTGCTGCAAACCGGCAAGCTCGACCGCAATGTGCTCGAGCCGGCCGAGCGCACCGGTCGGCTTTGTCAGTTGCCCCTGCCGCGCGAGCGCCGCCTCGCGATGGACGGCCGAGACATCAGGGCAGTTCTGGGAGACCCACTCGGGAAGCATGTTGTTCTGCCTCTGCATGCAGCCGCCTCACGGCCTGCGCTTGAGAATGTAGCTGTCCATGATCCAGCCATGCCGTTCGCGCGCCTCTTGCCGCGTCGCGACGATGCGAGGACCAACCTCGGCAAGCTCACCGGACATGATGATCTGATCGGACATGCCGAGATAGGCGCCCCACCAGATGTGCAGGCCTTTCGGCTCCAGCGATTGAAAGGCGGTGCCGCCATCAAGCATCACGACCACGGTGTCGGTGCCGTCAGGCCAGCCGGCTTCGCGCAGCCGCCGCCCCGTCGTAACGAGAAAGGGCTCGCCGATGTCGTTGAGCGGCAGCGCATGCGCCGCGCACAGCGCCTGGATCGACGTAATGCCCGGGATCACCTCGATCGCCGGCAACGGGTCCAGCCTTCGCGCGATGCGCAGGCTGGAATCGTAGAGCGACGGGTCGCCCCAGATCAGCAGGGCCACGCGGCCGTCGCTGCCAAGGTGGCTCGCGACCTCCTGTAACCAAGTTGCAGCGACAGCGTCGTGCCAATCGTCAACGCCCCGGCGGTAGTCCGCCTCGCCGGCATCGCGCACGGGCAGATCGAATTCCACGATACGCGCCTTGTCGCTCGTGAGCACATCGGCGCAAATCGCCCGCCGCAGTTCGGCGAGATCGGACTTCGCCGCGCCCTTGCGCGGGATGAGGACGAGATCGGCAGCGTTGATCGCGCGGATCGCAGCGAGCGTGAGCTGCTCGGGATCGCCGCAGCCGATACCTATCAGGGAGAGCGTCAGCATAACCTGTGCGAAGGGCGGCCGTGGCAGCCGCCCCTCACGTTATCTCTACACGGCGTTGTGCACGCGGGGTGACGAAGCCGTAGGCCGTAACGCCACGCAGCGATTTTGCCAGCGCGAGCACGGCAAGATCCGCCAGCGGCTCGATCACAATGACCAGCGCATAGGATCCTGCAAACATCGCGATGTTGGCGAGATTCGTCGCGCCAAAGCCCGCACCGTAGAGCGCCCAGAATGCAACCCACGCGACGATGGCGGACTGGTACGTCGTCGAAAGCGCCAACGCCTGGCGATATTGCAGGTCAACATAGGCGGTGTTGCGGGGAATGATGCGCTGGGCCAGCGCGTGGATCGCGAACAGCGGCACCACCAGCGTCGTCAAGTTCATGCCGTATTGCGGCAGGTCCGTCGGCACGAAGAACAGGCCTTGCAGCAGAAGACCCAATGCGAGTCCGAACGCGGCGGGTGCGGCACCGAACAGCAGGAACAATGTGGAACCGAGGATGAAGTGCACCTCGGAGACTCCGACGCGGAGGTGCGGCAGGATCTCGAAGAATGAGAACACCAGCGCTGTCGTCGCAACCGTGCGCACGGCAAATGAAACGATGCCTTGCTCGCGCACGCTATCGGCCGCGAGCTTGAGAGCGACGCCGCCTGCGGCAATTCCGGTAGCATAGCTCAGCACGAGTTTTGCACCCGTCACAATTCCCGGTTCGATATGCATGGCCTCAAGTCCTTCCTGCCGTCACACCGACGGCTTTGGCGTCAAAAATTGACTCTTTCGAAGAGCACGCGTCAGGCGGCGAGCGAGGGTCGGCGACGGTGTCATCTCACGTCATCTCCGCCAACGCGCCGAACAGGATCACGGCGGCGGTCTTCGCCGCTCCGCCTCGCGCGAGCTGTTCGGCGAGCTCCTCGATCGTGGTGCGGACCAGCCGCTCGTCGGTGCGGCCCAAGGATTCGGCAAACAGCGCCGGCGTGCTCGGCGCGAGGCCATGCTCGATCAGCTTCGCGGCCAGGACCGGGAACGTGCGCCGGCCCATATAGACGACGGTCGTCGCCTCCGGATCGGCCAGCGCCGCCCAGTTCAGGTTCGCGGGCAATTCACCGGTGACATCGGCGCCGGTCACGAACTGGACCCGGCGCGACGTATGCCGTCGGGTCAGGGGAATGCCGGTCTGCGCCGCCGCGACGCAGGCCGCGGTGACGCCTGGGACGATCTCGTAGCCGATCCCTGCCGCGCGGAGTGTCTCGAGCTCCTCTTCCAGACGACCGAAGATGCCCGCATCGCCCGATTTCAGCCGCACCACGCGCGCGCCCGTTCCCGCGTAATCGACCAGCAACCGGTTGACATGCTGCTGCTTGGTCGAGGGGCGACCGGCGCGTTTTCCCACCGCGACGAGATTGGCGGCTGGACCGGCCAGATCGAGGATCGCCCCCGACGCGAGGTCGTCATAGAGCACCACGTCGGCTTCGCGCAGCCGCGCCGCCCCTTTCAGCGTCAGGAGCTCGGGATCGCCGGGGCCGGCGGAGATGAAGGAGACGAAGCCGCTCACCGGTCCTCCGCAATCAGATGGAAGAAGGTACCGGAGGTGTTATCGCGCCGCGAGCCGGTCTCCGCAACCACGGCGCCCGTCGCATCGCACACGACCGCGAGCGGCGTGTCAGGCTGCGCGACGATCATCGAATAATGAAACTCATGGCCCCTTAGCCGTGCGCCGGCCTTGTGTCCGGGTATCGGTGCAGCAAGCTCCGCCAGACGATAACCCAGATGCATGCGACGCCTGGCATAGCTCGTCTCCAGGCCAAGCAAGCCGACCATCTGGTGGCGTGCGCCCTCGGCGTCGGTCAAGGCCGTACCGAGCACCATATAGCCTCCGCATTCGCCATGCACGGGGCGCGTCTCGGCGAAGGCGCGCAATGCGCCACCAAACCGCGTGTTGCCTGCAAGCCGGCCCGCGTGCAGTTCCGGATAGCCGCCGGGCAACCAGCACACGTCGGCGCTCGCGTCAGGCCCTTCATCGGCAAGCGGCGAGAAGGGCGATATCTCGGCGCCGGCGGCGCGCCAGGCTTCGAGCATGTGCGGATAGATGAAGGAGAACGCCGCATCGCGCGCCAGCGCAATCCGCTGCCCGGGTGGCGTGACGGTGAGATCGCCCGGGGCCGATGGCGGCAGCCAGGCAGAGGCCGATTGCAGCACGGAGTCGAGATCGACATGCTCGGTGACGAAGCGTGCAGCCTTCGCAATCAGTTCGCCGATCTCTGCCTGCTCCTCGGCCTGCACCAGTCCAAGATGCCGCTTCGGCAAGGCGATCTCGGCATGGCGCGGCAGCGCACCGAATACGGCAATGCCGGCGTCTGCCATGGCGCGGCGCACCAGATCCTCGTGCCGTGGGCTCGCGACGCGATTGAGAACGACGCCTGCAAGCCGGACGCCCGCGCGGAAATCGCGCAGTCCGGCGGCAACCGCCGCGGCCGTCTGCGCCTGGCCGGATGGATCGATCACCAGCAGAACCGGCCAGCCCATCATCTCCGCGATGTCGGCGGTCGCGCCGGTGCCCGCCACGCCGCGCGCAGCGACGCCGTCGAACAGGCCCATCGACCCCTCCGCGAGCACGAGATCGGCGTCCGCGCCGCGGCCGACCAGCCGCGCGATCGTCTCGCGATCCATGGCCCAGCTATCGATATTGACCGAGGCACGTCCCGTCGCGGCCGCGTGGAAGGCGGGATCGATATAGTCGGGTCCGCTCTTGAAGCACTGCACGGTCAGCCCGCGATCGCGATAGGCGCGCGCGAGCGCCAGCGTCAGCGTCGTCTTGCCAATGCCGGAGGCCGGCGCCGAGATGACGAGGCCTGTCGCCATCACGACGCCTCCGGAAAACGCGGTGCCTGCCCGACCGGGCGGTAACGGCGATCATAGTCGGCAGCGTAAAGGCGGCTCTCGGCGAACTCCTCCGAGCCCAGCGTCTTGCCGACCAGAATGAGCGCGGTCCGCTCGAGCTCAACACCGACTGCGGCATCGAGCGTGGCAAGCGTGGCGCGCACGATGCGCTGGTCCGGCCAACTTGCGCGCCAAACAATCGCGACCGGACAATCCGTGCCGTAATGCGGCGTCAACTCGGCGATCACCTTGTCCAGGAGATGGATCGACAGGTGGATGGCGAGCACCGCACCGGTCGCGGCGAAAGCGGCGAGCTTCTCGCCGTCCGGCATCGCGCTCGCCCGGCCGGGCGTGCGCGTCAACACCACGGACTGGGCAAGGCCCGGCAGCGTCAGCTCGGCCTCGAGCGCCGCGGCGGCGGCGGAGAAGGACGGCACGCCGGGCGTGATCGAATAGGGAATCTTCAGCGCGCGCAGCCGCCGTAGCTGCTCGCCCATCGCTGACCAAATCGAGAGATCACCCGAATGCAGCCGCGCGACGTCCTTGCCTTCCACGTGCGCGGCGGCGATCTCCGCAATGATCTCGTCGAGCGACAGCGGCGCGGTGTTGACGATCCGCGCGCCCGGCGGGCAATGCCAGAGTACGCCTTCCGGCACGAGCGAGCCGGCATAGAGGCAGACCGGCGAGGCGGCGATCAGATCGCGCCCGCGCAAGGTCAAGAGATCTGCAGCGCCGGGGCCGGCGCCAATGAAATGCACGGTCATTCGCCGTCTCCTTCGGCAAGCGCCGCCGTTACGGTGCGGTCTTGTGAAACCGCGCGCGTCGCAATCAGGCGCGCGCGACGACCGGCCGCCACCAGTGCGGCGGCTTCCGCGACCGACCCCGTGCCAAATTTTTCCCGGATGAGTTTTGACTGGGTCAGCGTCGTGGCGCCGGCCAGCACATTGGCTGGAACAGCCTTGATCGGCACGTTGAGCTCGCGCGCCAACGATATCAGAGCGGCCGTCTCCGCCTTGTCGCTGACCGTGGCGACCGCCGCGAGGCCTTCGCAGCCGCCGGCCGCGATCAGCGCTTCGCGCAGCGAGGCAAGCGTCGCGGTACGCCTGAAGCCCAAACCTGCGACCTTCATTTGACCGCACTCCATTGCACGACCGGCCGCACCGACTCCCAGGATCGGTACCGGCCCAGCGGGGCGGCATGAGCGATCTCGATCCGCATCAATTCCCCACCGTGGCGCTGATGCAGGTCCGCGAGAAACGCCTCCGTTTCTAGCGTCACGGCATGTGCGACCAATCGCGTGCCCGCTTCAAGACACAGCCAGACGGGATCGAACAACGTGGCATTGAGCCCCCCGCCGACGAATACGGCACCGGGCGCCTTCAGGCCCGCGAGAGCATCGGGCGCGGTTCCTTCAACGACGGTGATCCGATGTGTCAGACCGAACGCCGCAACATTGCGGCGGATGTTCGCAGCGCGTTCCTCGCGAGCCTCAACCGCAATGGCCGTCCCCCCCGCCAAAGCCCATTCAACGGAGATCGAGCCTGAGCCCGCGCCAATATCCCACAATCTTTCGCCGGGCCGCGGCGAAAGGGCTGACAGCGCCAGCGCGCGCACCGGCCGCTTGGTGATCTGGCCGTCATGCACAAAGAGATCGTCCGGAAGACCCGAGCTGCGCGCGATGCCCTGCGATCCCCTCGCCTCCAGCGCCAGCGCGACGAGATTGTCGCGAGGCTCGGCCGAGTAGCTGTCGGCACGATGTTGTCTGATGCGTTCGCCGGGGCCACCAAGGGCCGCAAGGCTCCAGATCAACGACCCGCCCCAGCCACGTTCCGTGAGCCATTTTGCGAGATCGCCGCCTGCCTTGCCGTCGCGCACCAGGCAAATGATCCGCGCGCCCTGCGCCAGATGCGGGACCAAGCGCTCGAAAGGCGCGGCGTGGAGCCCGAGACAGACGACAGATTCGAGGCGCCAGCCCAATCGCGCCGCGGCGAGCGAGAAGGTCGAAGGCGCGGAGTGGACAACCCACTCGCCTGCCTCGAGCTTCTCAGCAAGGCTTCCGCCGACGCCATGCCAGAACGGATCGCCCGAGGCAAGCACCGCCGTCGGGCGGCCGCGCCGGCTCAGCACAATGTCCGCATCGAACGGTACCGGCCACGGACGGCCGCGGTTGCCAACCTCCGCGAGCGCGAGATGGCGTTCGCCGCCAAAGACAGTTTCCGCCCGGGCAATCGCCTTTCGGCTTGCCTCGGAGAGGCCGGCAAGGCCATCTTCGCCGATGCCAATAATGGTCAACCAGGGATCAGCCATGATGCGCGCCCTCATTCTGGGCGGAACGGCCGACGCCAATCTGCTTGCAGAGAGCATCGCGCGCGCAGGACTCGACGCGATCTATTCCTACGGCGGGCGCACCCGTGCGCCCGCCAACCAGCCGCTGCCGACTCGTATCGGCGGCTTCGGCGGCGTGAGCGGTCTTGCCGAACACATTCGTCGGGAAGGCATCACGCATGTGGTTGACGCAACGCATCCCTTCGCGGCCGAGATGAGCCGCAACGCGGTTGCGGCGTGCGTGGAAACCGGCACGCCGCTGATGGCTCTGGAACGCGCCCCCTGGGCCAGAACGCCCGGCGACAACTGGATCGAGGTGGCCAATATCGCCTCCGCTGTTGCGGCCTTGCCGGAAAGCCGCACCCGGGTGTTTCTTGCGATCGGCCGGCAGCATATCGCGCCCTTCGCCAGCAGGCCGCAGCACGCCTACACGCTGAGATTCGTCGACGCGCCCGAGGACGCCTTGCCATTCGATGCCGACGTCATCGTGTCGCGCGGCCCGTTCACGCTCAATGGTGAACTGGAGATGATGCGCGCGCGTCGCATCGAATGGATTGTCGCCCGCAATTCCGGCGGAGACGGCGCGCGCGCCAAGATTGACGCTGCGCGCGCGCTGGGTCTTCCCGTGATCATGCTGTCGCGACCAGCACTTCCGGACCGGTTGCGGGTGGAAAGCGTCGCCGAGGTCATGCAATGGCTCGGTCATCGTACCTGCCTCGGTGCATAGACCCAGCGGCCGATCCGGCGCGTCGTCGAATTGCTGACGATCACGAGCGTCCGCATGTCGGCCATTTCGGGCTTCGCCTCGCATAGCCTGAGCGCCTCAATCCGCTCATCGGGTGTGCTGACCGCCCGCGCAAAGATGACAATGCGCTCGCCGCACCCCGCCTCGCTCAGGACGTCCAGCGCGTGTCCAAAGCCCTCGGGCCGGTTCGCCGAGCGCGGATTGTACATCGCGATCGCGAAATCAGCTTCGGCGGCGAGCCGCAGGCGCTTCTCGATCACCGGCCACGGCTTCAGATTGTCGGAGAGATTGATCACGCAAAAATCATGTCCAAGCGGTGCGCCGGCGCGCGCGGCGGCTGCCAACATCGCCGTCACGCCAGGTAACACGCGGATGGGAAGCCCCTGCCATTGCGGCCGGTCCTCAAGCGCCTCGAACACGGTAGAGGCCATCGCAAAGACGCCGGGATCGCCGGAGGACACCACGACAACCTGATGGCCTTCTGATGCGAGCCGCAAGGCTTCGTTCGCGCGCTGCAACTCGACGCGGTTGTCGGAGGGGTGCAACGTGAGGCCTTCGCGCGGAGCCACGCGCGCAACATAGGGCGCATAGCCCACGATGTCGGTCGCGGCCGCGAGTGCGGCGGAGACTTCCGGCGTGACCAGTGCGTCGTCGCCCGGCCCAAGTCCCGCGATGGTCAGCGTGCCCGTCATTCGACCGACACCAGGCGTCGCCCCTGCCCGTGGACTAGCACGATCGCGAAATAAGGACAGTCGGCTTCCTCGACATCGATCAGCCGAGCGACACGCTCACTCGGCATGGTCCCGCGCTCGACCAGCCACGCGTCAGCCAGTCGGCCGGCGGACACAAGCGCGCGGCGCACTTTTGTCAGATTGCGGCCGGTCTTCATGATGACGAGCGCGTCGGAATTGCGCATCCGACGCTCCAGCTCGTCCTCCGCGAGCGTGCCCATCAAAACCGTCGTCACGTCGTCGCCGAGCGCGATCGGCCGGCCGACAGAGTTCCAGCAGCCGGCCATTCCGGGGATGCCTGCGATCACCTCGATCCCGACCCGCCCGTGCAAGCGCGCGTGCAGGTGCATGAAGGAACCGTAGAAGTAGGGATCGCCCTCACAGAGCACGACGACGTCGACCGCCCGCACAAGCCGCGTCAGGCGCTCCGCCCATTCGTCATAGAATCCGGTGAGCAGACGGACATACTCCGGACTGTCGAAGGCGATCTCGGTCGTGACGGGATATTCCATTGGATATTCCGAGACGTCTGCCGCCAGCATCCCCTCGACGATCCGCCGCGCCTGGCCGGGACGTCCCTTCTTGCGGAAATAGGCGACGTGCTTCGCCGCGCGCACCTCACGGTTAGCACGCACGCTCATCAAATCCGGATCGCCTGGCCCGAGGCCGCAGCAGATGATACGCCCCATCCCTATTCGCTCCGGCTTGCCAGCGCATTCACGGCGGCAACGGTGATTGCGGAGCCGCCAAGGCGCCCCTCGACCGTCAGCGCCGGCGCGGGTGAATCGGCCATCAATGCGGCCTTGGATTCAGCCGCGCCGACGAAACCGACGGGGCAGCCAATGATCGCCGCCGGCCTTGGGCAATCACAGTCCTCCAGCATGTTGAGCAGATGAAACAGCGCGGTCGGTGCATTACCGATCGCGACAATGGCGCCCTCAAGATGCGGCCGCCACAGCTCGAGCGCGGCCGCCGAGCGCGTATTGCGCATGGACTGCGCGAGCGCGGGAACGGCGGGGTCGCTGAGCGTGCAGATGACGGCGTTGCCGGCCGGCAGGCGCGCGCGCGTGATTCCCTCCGAGACCATGCGCGCGTCGCAGAGAATGGGCGCGCCCTTCTGCAGCGCGGCGCGCGCGATCGCCGCCATGCCGGGTGTGAAGCGGATATGGGCCTCGAGACCCACCATGCCCGCAGCATGAATCATGCGCACGACCACCGGTTCCTCGTCAGGCGCGAACCGGCCGAGGTCGGCCTCGGTCCGGATGGTGGCAAAGGATCGCCGGTAGATCGCCGCGCCATCGGTTTCGTAGATGTGCTGCATCAGCATGCTCCCACCAGGATGGAGGGATGCTTGACGAGGCTTGCGCCGCTCAGGCCGCGCCTGACAGGCCTATCCCGTGTCGAACCGTCACGAACGAGATCAAACCCGTCACCGGTCCCAACCAATGTGATCGACGCAGGGCCGGAATGGGCGCAGCCCTTGGCGCAGCCGGATACGTGAAGCCGCGCGCCAGCCGCAACGTGCGGCGCGAGCGCAGCCGCCAGCCCACGTGTATCGGCGTGCGCCTCACGGCAGCGCGGCGCGCCGCTGCACGCAATCACACGGAGCGCGGGATCGTCGGCCCGTGTGATGAGATCCGGCGTTCGGGGCAGCTCATGTAGCCCCTCCGCCAGCATCATGCGCCACGGCGTCGTGCGCAGTGCCGGCGCGCAACCGGCGAGATGGCGGAGCGCCGAATGGGATAGTTGCCCGAACGCCGCGCCGATCAACGCGCCATGCGGATCGAGGCCCGGAGCCGGTGCAGCCATGCCGCGTGCAGGCTCGGCATCCCCCCGCAACCCTTCGGGCAGCCGCGCGCCGGCGCGGACATGGGCCGCCATGCGCCCTCGCCCGTCTCTGGCTCCGCCTGATGCCAGGAACCATTCGGCGAGCGAGAGTGCGACGCTCACCGCTTCGCTTCGTGCAACAGAGCGGCCTAACTCGGCTCCGTCGGCGCGCACGATCAGTGTGCCCGAAGGATCGCGCTCGAAGCGCACGTCCGCCGACGCCGCGGCGAACATGCGCTCCTTCCCGTCATCGACTGCAAAGCCAAACTTGGTCGGAAGATCGAGAGAGCTATGGACCAGCGCATGCTCAAGTTCGGTAGCAAGCGAACACGTGTCATCGCCAGCGCTCCAGAACGGCGTGACCAGAATGTTGCGCCGTCTCTCGGTCTCCGCATCGGGGTCGACCAATCCAAACTGCGCGAGCCTGTCGAGCAGAGCCGGATGTCCTTCATCACTGACGCCACGGATCTGAAGATTGGCGCGGCTGGTGAGGTCGATCAAACCATTGCCGTAACGTTCGGCGAGGTCCGCTATTCCTGCCGCCTGCCTCGCATCAAGCCGCCCTCCATACGGACGAACGCGCACGACCAGCCCGTCGCCTGACAGCATCGGCCGCAGCGCGCCCGGGCACCAGCCCTTGATCGCGATCGCGCTCATGAGGCCTCTCGCAGCGCCGCCGCAATCGAATTGCGGCGCGTCTTCCACAGCGAGGCCTCATGCAATCGGGTAAAGCAGGTTTCCATTGCAGCGAGCGCCGCGGGATTTTCGTACGCCATGAAGCCGCGGACGTCGTCATTGCCGAGCGTTGCGTCGTAGTAGAGATCGAACAGATGCGCCGGCACGGCATCCGCAAGATGAGCGAAGGCGGCCATCTGCTCCAGCGTCGCGGCGATTTCCGCCGCGCCGCGAAAGCCGTGCCGCTTCATCCCGGCGATCCACTCAGGATTTGCAGCACGCGTGCGGACCACGCGTGAAATTTCCTCCGTCAGCTCGCGGGCGCGTGGTTGATCGGGCCGCGTGGTGTCGAGGTGATAGAGCGAGGGGATGCTCGTGCCCAATCGCGCCGCTGCGGCCGCGACACCCGCCTCATGGGCGGCATAGTCCGCGGCGAGCAGCAGGTCTGTCTCAGGCAGGTCCTGAGTATGGACGAAGGCGTCGGCGGCAGCGAGCTTCGCCTCGATGCCTGCGCGGTCGGGCTTCATCGCACCATCGGACGAAAACGCCCAGGACGATGCCGACAACCACGCCTCGCCGACTGCCTCCCGCGATTGCGGCGTGAAGACATCGGGTAGCGACGCCAAGCCGACGCCATATTGTCCGGGACGCGGCCCGAACACGCGCGATGCGCGATGACAATACGGATTTTCCTCGCCTTCGCCTTCGCGCTCGGCGAGCGCTTCGGCTGCTGCCTCGAACAATTGAGCGAGACCGGAGAACACGTCGCGAAACAGCCCGGACACGCGAAGCGTGACGTCGATGCGCGGCCTGCCAAGCTCGGCCAGCGCGATGATGTCGTAACCGGTCACCCGGCCCGATCCGTGATCCCAGCGCGGCGCGATGCCGGCAAGATGCAGGGCCATCGCAAAATCCTCGCCAGCCGTGCGCATGGTCGATGAGCCCCAGAGATCGACGACGAGCCCCCTCGGCCAGTCACCGTGATCCTGAAGGTGACGGCGCAGCAATTCCTCCGCGAACTTGATACCTTGCGCATGCGCCGCCGGCGTTGGCACGGCGCGGGGATCGACGGCAAACAGGTTGCGTCCCGTGGGCAATACGTCCTGACGCCCGCGATAGGGCGAGCCCGCCGGCCCCGGCGCAACGCGCCGGCCGGCGAGCGCATCAAGCAGCGCGCTCTTCTCCGCCTCGCCGCAAGCGCCGCGGCCGAAGACATGCAGGCCGTCGCCGAACTGGCTTTCCTTGAGATCGCAGACGAAGCGATCGATCCGCGGAATAGCCTCGGCCGGCGCGGCCGATGCGGCAAGGCCCAGATCGCCTTCAAGCCCTGCGGCCCGGGCCTCATCGCGGATTGCCGCAATCAGGCGCTGGCGGCGCGCGGGATCGAGGCCGTCGGCCGTCGAATATTCGTCGAGCAGTCGCTCGAGCCGGCGTAGGCCCTCGGGCACCACGGCCTTCGCCAACGGCGGCGGCAGATGCCCGATGGTGACGGCGCCGATCCGCCGCTTGGCCTGCGCCGCTTCGCCGGGATCGTTGACGATGAAAGGATAGATCACGGGCCGGTCGCCAATCAGCGCTTCCGGCCAGCAGGAGGACGACAGCGCAACGGACTTACCGGGCAGCCATTCGAGCGTGCCATGCGCGCCCATGTGGATGACAGCGTCGATCGCCTCGCGCCGGAGCCACAGATAGAAGGCAACATAGGCGTGGCGCGGCGTGCGTGTGAGATCGTGATAGTCCACATCACGATGCCCAACCTCACCTCGTTCCGGCTGGACTGCGATGATGGCCTTACCGCATCGAATAGCAGAGAAATGAAGTTCGCCGGATTTGCAATTCGGATCATCTTCCGGCGCGCCCCAGGCGCGCGCGAGGTCATCCTGCAACTGGCGTGGAAGACGGGATAGCTCCACGCGATATTCGGCGACGCTCCACGTCAGTTGCTCCCGCATCAGAACATCGCCAAGCGACGTGGCCATCCCGACATCAAAACCAGCTCGACCAAGATCGGACAGCAACGCTTCGATCGAGGCGAGCGCGTCTAGCCCAACCGCATGCGCGATCTGGTGCGGACGGCCCGGATAATTCGAGAGCACGATTGCCAGCCGCTTCTCGCCGGCCGGCTTGTCAGCAAGTTGTCGCCAGGCCGCGACCCGCGCGGCAACAGCGCCCACGCGCTCGTCGTCGGCTCTATGCGCAAGATGGGCGAATTGCAGATAGGGATCGCGCTCGCTCGCCGACTTGAAACTCACCACGCCCGCGAACAGCCGGCCGTCAACCTCGGGCAATACCACATGCATTGCGAGGTCTCCCGGCGAGAGACCGCGTAGCGACTCCGCCCAGTCGTCGCGCCGCGCCGTGGACAGCGCGATCTGAAACACGGGGCACGACACAGCATCGAACGGCGTCGCGCCGTCCTCGCCGACCGCAGAAAACGCAGTCGCATTGACGATGGCGGCCGGCGCGTGCTGCGCGAAATGCGCACGCAGCCAGTCCGCAACTCCCGGCGCCTTCAGCGAGGTGACGAACACGCCGAAGGCATCAAAGCTCTTCCGCAACGCTACGATCAGAGCGTCGACCGGATCCGTGTCGGCCGCCGTAAGATAGGACCGATAGAACGTAACCAGCGCGCTGGGCCGCCCATCGGAGGTCGGCGCAGCCACGACACCACGCGCGGGGTCATAGAACCCGATCTCGGGAATATCGATCGCCCCGACAACAGGTCCCGCATAGAGTCCGGATGCGAGCGCGAGCTGCGCGATCGCAGCCTGCGCCGCAACCGGCCCCCCCTTGTCGCAGAGCACCTTGAGCCGCCGGAGCGTCGAAACCGGCAATGTGGAGAACGCGTCCAGTCGCAGATCGTCACGACCGTCCGCCGGCAGCACGGCCAGCGCGATGCCGCGATCCCTGGCGAGCTGATGCAGCACCGTGAGCCCATACGACCAGTAGGACTCGCCGCCGATCAGGCGCACGAGGATGCCGCGTGCTTGCGACAGCGTTCGCTCGACATAGGTGTCGACCGACAGCGGATGACGCAGCTCGGCAAGACTGGCGAGCCTCAGCGACGGCAGGCTGGCCCGCCCTCGCCGCCAGCCCGACGCGAAGGCGGCAAGATCGCTGTCCGAAAACGAAAGCACCACGAGATCGGCCGGATCCTGGCCGATGTCCCGTGGCGTCGCGGTCTCCTCCAGCCCGCGGCTCTCGCGGAAGACGACGTGCATCAGATGCCAAGTCCTGTCCTGATCGCGGCCTCATCGATATCGCCGTGCTCACCGATCACGACCAGCTTTGACTGTCGTGGCTTAGCGCCCCAGGGCCTGTCGAACTGATGCCGCACGCGCTCGCCGACCGATTGCAGCAAGAGCCGCATCGGCTTGCCTTCAACGGCGACATAGCCCTTGGCGCGCAGCACATTCTGCTCGCGCGCCAACCGCTGGATCGATGCGATGAGCGCATCGACATCGGTGACTTCCGGAAGCTCGATGACGACAGAGGTAAAGTCATTGTGCTCGTGCTCGCCGTCATGATGCGACGGGCGCGCGGCGAGATCATCTTCCGCCGCCGCTTCAAGACCCAGGATCACGCGCGCATCGACCGCGCCGTCCACGACGGGCAGCATCGGCACGCGGCGTGGCATCTCGGCTTCGATCGCAGCCCGCGCTGCTTCAAGCCCTACCGATCCGGCAAGGTCCGCCTTGGTCAACAGCACGATGTCGGCGCAGGCGATCTGGTCCTCGAACACTTCTGACAGCGGCGTCTCGTGATCGAGATTGTCGTCGGCCGCACGCTGCGCTTCCACCGCATCCGGATCCGGCGCGAAGCGACCGGCCGCGACGGCCTCCGCATCGGCCAGCGCGATCACGCCGTCAACCGTGATCCGGGAACGAATCTCCGGCCAGTCGAATGCCTTGAGCAAGGGCTTCGGCAGGGCCAATCCAGATGTCTCGATCAGGATATGGTCGGGCTTCACGTTGCGTGCGAGCAATTGCTCCATGGCCGGAATGAAATCGTCGGCCACGGTGCAGCAGATGCAGCCATTGGCAAGCTCGACGATGTTTTCGGCCGGACAATTGGCATCGGCGCAAGATTTCAGGATGTCCCCATCCACGCCTTCGCTGCCAAACTCGTTGACGAGCACGGCAAGCTTCTTTCCATTGGCATTGGTGATCAAATGCTGGATCAGCGTCGTCTTGCCCGATCCAAGAAAGCCGGTGACGACCGTGACGGGGACTTTTGCGAGCGAGTTCATTCGGCGGCCTCCGGCACGACGGCAATAGGTGGAATGCGGGCGAGCGATTGCTTGCGAAAGATCTCCGGACGGCTGCGCCACGGCACGATGCCGTCGGACGCAGCCGCATAGGCTGACGCGCCGGCGATCACATCGCGCGCATTGGTTTCCGACAGACGGCCGTAGACATAGCACCACCGTCCCGGCGCGCTGAGCGCGACCGAGCAGCCCTGACTGCACGCGGACAGGCATTCGACCGGAACCACACCGACGCCATCAGGCACACCGGCCTCGAGAATGGCGGCATGCAGGCGCTTGCCGGGCGTGGTCTCGCCCTCGCCGAGCGTCTGGCCGGCACGGCAGGTGATGCAGACGTGAAGTGTGACAGTCATCGCCCCTTCCAGGATAAACAGCGGGAGCGATGAGGTGCGCGAATCCATCCGAAGGAAGGCTCGCTTCCCCGTCGCGGAACACCCCGTCCGCCGGTCTCAAACGTTGCGCGGGCAGGTCTCCCGGCTTGCGGAGCAGGATTTTGTCCTTCGATGTCCGCCTTCCCGACCCCGTTCGGGGCAGTGGCTTCGGGCATCTCTCCGGTCACGGTCGCGGGGGCGGCTGCTTTTCGAACCCAAACCTCTCGATTTGAGCCCTATCGCATTCCCTCTTCGCCTGTCATAGGACAGGAACCAACGCAGGCCCACCATTTGCCCAAGCTAGCTACTTGTCAAGCCGAAGGACCACGTCAGATGATGACTGAACAGGATGCCGCCGAGGACGAGGACGTCGTGGCCTCCGAGGCTTCGAGTGGTGCCCGCCATGCGGCGAAAATGGCAAAGAAAAAGCTCGCCCGCGACAAGATCATGGCGACCAAGAGCACTGAGAAGGGACTGATCATCGTCCATACCGGCGCGGGAAAGGGAAAATCGTCCTCCGCCTTCGGCATGATCGTCCGCTGTGTCGCGCATGGCTTTCCCTGTGCGGTCGTGCAGTTCATCAAGGGCGCCTGGGATACCGGCGAGCGACGCCTGCTCACCGGGCATTTCGGCGATCTCTGCCAGTTCCATGCGATGGGAGAAGGCTTTACCTGGGAAACCCAGGACCGCGCCCGCGATATCGCCGCCGCAAAGGCAGGCTGGGACAAGGCGAAGCAACTGATCCTGGATTCCCGCTTGCGCATGGTCGTGCTCGACGAGATCAACATCGCGCTTCGATATGACTACCTGGACATAGCTGAGGTCGTCGACTTCCTGAAGACCTCGAAGCCGCCGATGACGCATGTCGTTCTCACCGGACGCAATGCCAAGGAGGAGTTGATCGAGATCGCCGATCTCGTCACCGAGATGACGCTGGTGAAACATCCGTTCCGTTCTGGCGTCAAGGCCCAGCCGGGCGTCGAGTTCTAATTCGATGGCGCGCGCATTGATGATCCAGGGAGCCGGCTCGGACGTGGGTAAATCGCTCATCGTCGCGGGTCTCGCGCGTGCCGCCAAGCGACGCGGCTATCGCGTGCTCCCATTCAAGCCGCAGAACATGTCGAACAATGCAGCCGTGACTGTCGATGGCGGCGAGATCGGCCGCGCGCAGGCGTTGCAGGCGTTGGCTGCCGGCGTCGAGCCGCATACCGATATGAACCCGGTCCTCTTGAAGCCGGAAACTGATGTCGGCGCCCAGATCATCGTGCATGGCAAGCGCATCGCCACGGCCCGCGCGCGCGAATACGCATCCCTGAAACCTTCGCTGATGGGCGCGGTGCTCGAGAGCTTTGCGCGGCTGAAAGATCGCGCCGATTTCGTGCTCGTCGAAGGCGCCGGCAGCCCGGCCGAAGTGAACTTGCGCAAATCAGACATCGCCAATATGGGCTTTGCCCGGAGAGCCGACGTTCCCGTGGTGCTGATTGGCGATATCGACCGCGGCGGCGTCATCGCGCAGCTCGTCGGCATCAAGACCGTGATCAATGCGGACGATGCCGCGATGGTCCAGGGTTTTCTGATCAACAAATTCCGCGGCGATCCCACACTGTTTGACGACGGCTATCGGCTGATCGAAGCCCGGACATCCTGGCGCGGCTTTGGGGTGCTGCCCTACTTCACCCGGGCCGGCGAACTGCCGGCCGAAGATGCGCTGGGGCTCGGTGAGGCGCGAAAACCTGGTCAATGCAAGATCGCGTTTCTCGCGCTGTCACGGATCGCCAATTTCGATGATCTCGATCCGCTCAAGCTCGAGTCCGGCGTCGACCTCGTGATGGTCCGCCCGGGAGAGGCCATTCCCGGCGACGTCAGGCTCGTGATCATTCCCGGCTCGAAATCGACGCGCGGCGATCTCGCCTTCCTGCGCGCGCAGGGCTGGGACATCGATCTGCTCGCGCATCACCGCCGTGGCGGTCATGTGCTCGGCGTCTGCGGCGGCTACCAGATGCTCGGGCGGAGCGTGGCCGATCCCGAAGGGATCGAGGGCCCGGCTGGCGAAACGCCAGGTCTCGGCCTTCTGAACGTGACGACGGTGATGACGGAGCAGAAGACGCTCACCCGCGTGACCGCGCAGCACGCGGAAACGAGGCACCCGATCGACGCCTACGAGATTCATATCGGTCAGACGGACGGGCCGGACCGTGCGCGTCCATTCGCTCTGCTTCATGGCGCGCCGGAAGGCGCGGTCTCAATCGACGGACGTGTCTGCGGCAGCTATCTGCACGGCCTATTTACGTCCGACAGTTTCCGCAGCTCGTTTCTCAGGCAATTGGACATTCCGGTTGCCAACCAGCGGTATCATGGGCGGGTGGAGAGCGCGCTCGATGCGCTGGCCGATCACATCGAGGCCCATCTCGATGTCGAAGGGCTGCTCGCGCTCGCACGTTGAGCGCCAAACGTCAGCTCGAGAGAGCCTCGGCCAGCCGCGTCCATTCCGATTCATCGCCTGGCAACCCCAGCCGCAACCAGCCCGGCCTTTGCTCGAAGATCCGTGACCAGATGCGCGCACCGGCCAGCCGCGCCTGCGCGGCACGCCCGTCGCCGGTCTCGTAGAGACGGAACAGCGGCGTGCCGCCGATAAGGCGCCACCCCTGCGATTTCACGGCGGCATCGAGCCGCAGGCAATCGGCTTCCAGACGGGCCGCGGTCGCACTGGCCCAAGCGCGATCGCGCAAGGCGCGCCATCCGACCGCAATCGCGGCACCGGATACCGGCCACGGGCCCGCCATCGCCGATAGCGCGGCGATGTCTTCTTCCGCGCCGAGCACAAAGCCAAGGCGCAACCCCGCGAGGCCATAGAACTTTCCGAACGAGCGCAGAATCAGGAGACCGGGTCGTCCCGCCTCCGCCGCCAGCGATAGCTCTGGCCTGGCGTCGGCAAAGCTTTCGTCGATGACGAGACGACCGACGCGCGGCAAGAGCGCGAGCAACTCAGCCTTGTCATAGCGTCGCCTGTCGGGATTGACGGCCACAGCAAGATCGGCGCGCGCCAACGCGTCAAGACTGGCGACTTCTGCAACATGCCAGCCGGCGGCCGACAAGACAGCGGCGTATTCATTGTACGTCGGCGCGAGTACGCGCGCCCGGCCGCACGGCGCAAGTCGCGGCAGGAGCTGGATCGCGGCCTGCGCGCCGCCCATCGCCAGAATCGGCGCCTTGGTCGCATAGGCCTGCCGTGCGGCTTCATGTAGCGATTCAAGATCTGATCGCGATGGCAGGGCGTTCCAGAAATGCGGCTCGATCTCGCCGATCGGATAGGGCTGACGATTGATGCCGGTCGACAGATCAATCCAGTCCTGCATGCGTCCACCGAAGCGCTGGACGGCCTGATCGAGATTGCCACCATGCTCGCGCATCGCCGCCCTCGTCATGCCAACGCCAGTGCGACGAGCAACCCGCCGAGGAGCAGCATCGCGCGGATGTAGAGCATCAAGCCTTGCCGGACGTCGGCAGCGAGCGGATCGCGCGCGCCGTCGTTCAGCCAGGGCTCATTGGTCGCGCCGCCATGATAGCTGCGCGGCCCGCTCAGACGGACGCCGAGCGCGCCCGCCATCGCGGCTTCCGGCCAGCCGGCATTGACCGAACGATGGCGGTTCGCGTCCCGTACCATGCATGACAGCGCATCCGTGACGCGCAAGGAGACCAGCGCGAATAGGAAGCCGGTGAGACGCGCCGGAATGAAGTTGGCGATATCGTCGATTCGCGCGGCCGCCCAGCCAAAATACAGATGACGCTCGGAACGATGGCCGATCATGGAGTCGAGCGTGTTGACGGCCTTGTAGCCGACGATGCCGGGCAGGCCGAACAGTGCGCCCCAGAACACCGGCGCCACGATGCCGTCAGATGTATTTTCGGCAAGACTCTCGATGGCTGCCCGCGCGATCCCCGCGTCATCAAGCGTTGCGGGATCGCGCCCCACGATCTGCGCGACCGCCAGTCGTGCAGCATCGATGTCGCCCGATTGCAGCGGCCGCGCCACCGCGGTGACATGGTCATAAAGCGAGCGCAGCGCGATCATCGGCCATGCGAGAATGCCGATGAGTACAACGCCGCTCCAGCCCGGCCCCAACATAACCTGCACGATCCAGGCACCTCCGGCGCAAAGCCCGATCACCAACAGTGCAGCGGCGACGCCTGCAATGCGGCGGATCGACGGGGCGTCGACGGACCGGTTCCAGCTGCGATCAAGCAGGCTGATCAATTTACCGATCCAGGTCACGGGATGGCCGATGCGCGCGAACAGTGCGCCGGGCCACCCCAACACGGCGTCCACCGTCATCGCTACCGCTATTGCCCCGGCAAAGTCCACGCATTGTCTCCTGTTACCCGCCTGATGCGCAAGAATTCCAGCGAAGCGCAAGCCCCCCGAGAGGAGAATTCGGCTTTGTCTTTGCCGGCGATTGATGGTTAGTGCGGGTCTGAACGGAGAATTCAATGGCGATCGTGTTGATCACGGGAGGCGCCCGTTCCGGCAAAAGCCGGCGCGCCGAGGCGCGTGCGCAAGCCTATCCTGGCCGCCCCATCTACATTGCGACCGCCGAAGCGCTCGATACGGAGATGGAAGAGCGGATCGCCCGCCACCGCGCGCGCCGAGGCAATGACTGGATCGAGCGAGAGGCCCCGCTCGATCTGGTGCAGGCACTGACTGAAACGGACCATAGCGGTGCCCGGCTCGTCGATTGCCTGACGCTGTGGCTATCCAACCTCCTCCATGCCGAGCGCAACTGGTCGGACGAAGCCGCCCTGCTCACCGCTGCGCTCGGCCGACAACGCAGCCCCGTGATCCTTGTGACCAACGAGGTCGGCCTCGGGATTGTGCCGGATAACGCGCTTGCGCGTGCCTTTCGCGATGCCGCTGGCCTGTTGAACCAAAATGTGGCCGCGGTAGCCGACGAGGTCGAGTTCGTGGTGGCGGGATTGCCGATGAAGGTCAAGTGATGCCTGGGGTCGAGCAGCTCCGAACCATCATCACCGACTTGAGGATCGGTGTTTCGTTCGCCACGATTCTTCCTTTCGGCCCGTCCACGGCCGTGGACGATGGCGAAGTCACGCGCGCAACCTGGTCGCTTCCGGTCACGGGCTTGCTGGTGGGGCTCGTTGGATCTGCTGTCTACGGCGTCGCCTACGCGGTTGGCCTGACATCGGGGCCGGCCGCGATGCTGGCGCTTGCAAGTACGGTCATCGTAACCGGCGCGCTGCACGAGGACGGACTTGCCGACGCTGTGGACGGATTGGGCGGCGGCCGGACGCGCGAGCGCAAGCTCGAGATCATGCGCGACAGCCGGATCGGCACGTATGGGGCCTGCGCGCTCTTCATCTCGCTGATCCTGCGCTGGAGCGCGCTGGCAGCGATCGCCGCGCCGCGATCGGTCATGATCGCACTCCTGCTTGCACATGCCGCTGCGCGCGCGGGCGTGCCTACCTTCATGGCGTTTGTGCCGCCGGCACGGCCGGACGGACTTTCGGCTCGCGCCGGACAGCCGACGCCTCAAGGCGCCGCCATTGCGCTTGGCTTGGGCGCCCTGATCCTCGCCCTCGGCTTCGGGACGGGCAAGGCGATCCTGGCCGTGGCCCTGCTCGCCTTGATCGGGCTGATGACGGCTCGCCTGGCGATCAAGCAGATCGGCGGGCAGACCGGCGATATATTGGGCGCATTCGAACAGCTTGGCGAAACCGCCATCCTGCTGATAGCGACCTCCCTCTTTCACTCCAGCCTGCCACTCTGATGGTCGCTTTCGACGATCAATTCCGCCGCCAGTTGCGCGAGCTCTTCATCTGGCGGCGCGACGTGCGGCGCTTCAGGACCGATCCGCTGCCCGAAGGCGCGCTGGAGCGGTTGATAGACATCGCTTGCCTGTCCCCGTCGGTCGGGCTGAGCCAGCCCTGGCGGTTCGTCATCGTCGAGGACGGGGCAAGACGCCGAGCCGTGATCGACGACTTCAAGACCTGCAATGCCGATGCCCTGGCGTCCTATTCGGGCGAACGCGCAGCGCGATATGCAGCGCTCAAGCTCTCGGGTCTCGAGGAGGCACCGGGTCACCTGGCCGTCTTCGCGGACAAGGCCAGCGATATCGGCCACGGCCTTGGACGCGCCACGATGCCGGAAACGATCGAATATTCCGTCGTTGCGGCGATCTGCGCGATGTGGCTTGCCGCGCGCGCGGAAGGCATTGGGCTCGGCTGGGTGTCGATACTGACGCCAACCCGCATCTACGAGAGCCTCGACGTTCCCCAATCCTGGAAATTCATCGGTTACTTCTGCGTTGGGTATCCCCAGGCAGAGTTCGATCGCCCCGCACTTGAGAGAGCTAACTGGGAATATCGGCGGGCGTCGAAGGAATTTACGATTCGACGCTAGCCGTTGCGCCGAAGCGATCGGTCAAGACGAGAGCTTTCAGGGATTGATGGAGGGACGTAGTACCCGGGAAGCGACTCGGACCATCATTCGGATTCTTTGCGTACGCTCAACCAGCAGATCACTCCCCTAAAGGCGTTTTCCATTCCGAAGAGCGGATTCAGCTTTTTGGATCGCGCCAGTGCTCCGCTCTAGTCAAGCCTATCCGCCCGCGTGGCCAAAAGTTACGCCGACGTCCTCGTCACACCTTCGAACAACTGCTCAGATTTGCCATCAATCGATTTTTCTTGATCTCCCGGTGCACACGTCATGCACACTCCGTCTTCTAACCAATTGAAAAACTTGAACTCTCGCTCCAATCCATCATTGGGCCGCAACGCGCGGATAATCCGAGAATTCCTCGGGAGCGACGATGGAAATGGCATTGATTACAAAAATATGATCGCGTCGCTCTAACTGCGCCAAGCCATACGAAATGAATCCCACTTTGCTGACCTGGGGTTATGAGGTCGCAACTTTCTACTGCTTGCAATTGATCGACGAGCAAAAAGGCGTTTGAGTTGATTCATAAAAATCGACAATCGCAAAGCCGCACCGATTTTCAGCCGGGAATCGCTGGGCAATGCGATAGGGGCCCCTGAGCAAACACGGCGCCTCGCGCAAACGCATTCGCGGAACGTTACGCACAGGCCGCTTGCTCGCTTGAATCATTTGTGAGATGACCCTTGCGCAAACCAGCGCTAACATCCGAGAATGTAGGACCCGATACACCGCTGAGGCTGTCCGTGGCAGCTGCAATCGCCTTTCCGGATCAGAGCATTTCGGAAAGCAGCCTGAGACGAGAAGCCAAGCGGGGGCGGCTTACAGTCGAGATTATTGCAGGCAAAGCGTTTACGACTCTCAATGAAATTGAAAGGATGCGTGGCCGATGCCGCGTAGAAGTAAGGGTGCCCGACTCCACCTCAGACCAGCCCGCTACAGGGCCGGAAAACTCACCCATCAAGCCACTTGGGTCATCCGGGACGGCACGGGATATTTCGCCACTGGATGCGCTGAACGCGAAGTTGCAGGAGCTGAGCAAGTCCTCAAGGACTATATTGCAAAAAAATACGCGCCGACGCGCAAGGAAAAAGACCTAGAGAAAATTCCCGTCGCCGATGTGCTTTCGATTTTCATTGACGACCGCCCCGACCTTTACGTCGAGAACTCCGACGCTCAGAAGTATCTCAATCGGATCGGGCGCCTCAAAGAGTTTTGGGGAAAGCTCATGTTGTCGGAGGTGACCCGGACCAAGTGCCGTGAGTACCAACAACACCGCGGCAATAAGGGCGGTGCACGCCGAGATCTTGAGGATCTCAGGGCTGCCATCGCCAACCATGCGGCGGAAGGGCTGCACCGTGGCATCGTGAAGGTCACGCTTCCCAAGAAGGGCCCTGCCCGCGATCGATGGCTGACTCGCGATGAAGCCGCCCACCTAATCTGGACGTGTTGGCGCGCCCGCGAGATACAGACTATGCATCGCGGCCCCAATAAAGGGCAGCAGATCGAAACGAGCAAGCGGCCCCTCCGCCATCTCGCCCGGTTCATCCTTATCGGGGTCTATAGCGGGACGCGCGCGGGCGCCATTGCGTCAGCATCGCCGACCGCGGCCATCGGGCGGTCCTTTGTTGACCTTGAACGTGGCGTCTACTACCGACGCGCCCAGGGAAAGCGGGAGACTAACAAACGGCAGCCGCCGATGCCGATCCCACCGCGCCTCCTGGCACACCTGCGACGTTGGAAGGAGCGCAAGATTATTGCGCGGCACTTTGTCGAGTTCAACGGCGAAGGTGTATCTTCCGTGAAGACCGCGTTCAAACATGCGGTGGCGCTGGCCAAGCTCGGGCCTGGCGTTTCGCCGCATACACTACGGCACACCGCCGCAACGTGGCTGATGCAGAACGGTACCGACCCATGGCAAGCCGCCGGCTACCTCGGCATGAGCGTCGAAACGTTATTGCGTGTGTACGGGCATCACCACCCAGACCACCTGAAGGATGCCGTTGCCAAGATGACGGCCAAGCCTACCGCCTCAGCTTCGCCTCAGAAACGAACTGAAAAGAAGAAAACGAACGTCGTCAAAATTCAATGAAAATGGGCACTTCTAGTGGCAATACAGCGAGTTTCCACCGCTCATAACGGTCTGGTTGCAGGTTCGAGTCCTGCCGGGCCCACCACGCTTCGCCCTTCGGGCTACGCGTGGCGCAGCCGCGCGGGGCCTGAGGGGCGAAGCGTGGTGTCCGGCGTAGCTTGAGCGAAGCGAAAGCGAAGACGGACTGGAAGCTACCGGCGAAGGCTGCCACGCCGTAGCCCATCGGGCGAAGGCGGGCCGCGCTGCCCGCTCCCAACTAAAATATCGAAAACAACCCCATGCAAAGTAGCAGAGGGTCGCTGGCGTGGACGCTTTGCCCGCGAATACATTTTGACACGTCGGGCAAATCAGCGGCACGATTCCATCGTCGCTCGTTGCTCTGCCTTAGCGATCATCAAACGACCGCTCCACGTTCGACGCGACCATGGTTTGTCATTCTCGATCGTAGATTCGGCTGCGCTATCGCACGACTCGGCTGAATAGCGCCCTGCGCTTCCTTCATCGTACGGCCCGTCAACGGTCGACCATGTTTCGCGATAGACCGCCTTGCGCCAGAAGCGGGCGTTCCACGACCACGCTTTCCGCGAACAACCGGCCCTTGCCCTTGACTGATAAGCTTCACGCTCAAGGAACCTTCGGTTGCCGTCTCCACATCTGTGAAGCGGTATGATGGAACGTTCACCTTTGTGCAGGGTTGCCGGTCCATTGCAAAGGAAGATGGACCAGGATTGTGGCTTTTCACGTCAGTCTTGTTGGTCGAACCGACCTCAGTGGCGAAATCTATCGTCAGATCCGGCAGGCAATTCTGGACGGCCGCCTCCGGCCCGGGGAGCGGCTATCGCCCACGCGGGAACTGGCTGCCGCGCTGGCGGTTTCGCGATCGACGGTGACAGTCGCGTATGAAAGCCTTCTCGCGGAAGGATTCGCGACATCCCATACGGGCGCCGGGACGTTCGTCAGCCATCAGTTCGAGGCAAAACGTCCGGCGTCGAAAACAAGGCGATCGACTGCCCGCGCGGTTCGGGTGCGTGGCGTTTGGGAGACGATTCGGCTTCCGACGGGCTTTGACCGCACGGCGCGTTTCGACTTCAGAACCGGGCTTCCGGACGCTTCGCTATTTCCGCACCGAGGCTGGCGGCGGGTCGTCGCCCGTGCGCTGCGCTCGCGCGAGATGGCGGCAGGCGTCTACGAGAATCCAGCCGGCAATTGGGACCTGCGCGCGGCGATCGCTCGCCACATCGGTATCTCACGAAGCGTTTCCGGATCGCCCGACGACGTCATCGTGACGAATGGCACCCACCAGGCGCTCGACATCATCGCTCGCGTGCTTCTCGAGCCCGGCGATGTCGTTGCGATGGAGGATCCGGGCTATCGGCCTCCAAAGGAGTTGCTCAAGGCGCTGGGCGCGCGCGTGATCGGGGTGCCGGTCGATAGCGAAGGTCTCGTCGTGGAGGCGCTGCCGGCCAAGGCCAGGGCGGTCTACGTAACGCCGTCGCATCAGTTTCCCCTCGGCGTGGCCATGAGCCTGTCGCGTCGACGTGCGCTGCTTGCCTGGGCCGAGCGCAACAACGCGGTTGTCGTGGAGGACGACTACGACAGCGAGTTTCGCTTCGGCGGACGTCCGCTCGAGCCGCTTCAAACCATCGATACCGCCGGCCGCGTTGTGTATGTCGGCACGTTCTCAAAGACATTGCTGCCGACTCTCCGGCTGGCCTTCATGGTCGTGCCGCCGTCACTGCGAGAGGCGGCGCACAAGGCCAAGTTCGTCACCGATTGGCATACAGCGACAATAACGCAGAGCGCGCTGGCGCAGTTTATCGACGAGGGTACGTTTGCGCGCCATATTCGCAGGGTGAGCCGCATCTATAGCGAACGGCATGAGACGCTGACCGCGGAGATCAAGAGGAACTTCAGCGATTACCTCGACCTTGTTCCATCGAGCACCGGCCTGCACATCACCGCTTGCGCGCGAGGCGCGTCGGTTGATCATATCGATGCGATTGTATCACGGGCCTTTGATCTCGACGTTGCGGTTGATACGATGTCGCGCTGTCAGGTGGACAGAAAGCCTCCGGCCGGCATCATCCTGGGATATGGCGCGATCGAGACGGCGCGGATTGCCGAAGGGCTGAGGCGGCTGCGCAGATGCTTCGATGAACGTACGTCTCGACGCCCGAAAGCGGCATGAGCGATGTCGCTTGAGGCGACGGCACGCGGCGAAAGTACCATTGCACGTTACATTCTGAGCGCATCCCCGATCGACAAAGCGCGCCGCCTTAATCCGATCAACAGTCGCGAGGCGCCGCCTGAATTGGACTGATTGATTATCCGCAGATTGGACCTTCCACCATACCGCTTCGCTTTCTAACCTTGGGCCGCTGATGCGCGCAGCGTTAGCCCAGCTGCGCCGATTTTGACCAGACGGCGAGCTACGCGGAGCGCGATGCGACCGTGCGGGTATGGGCCTGCCACGACGACGGCCGCTCGCGTTGAGACCGCAAGCACCTTGACTACTGTCATCGCACGACCGCGTGAGAAGTGAACAAGCTCACACGCCAGCGACTGCCGATAGTTTTATCCGTGCAACTTCTGCGTATCAGGAGAAACTTATCATGTCCGCTATTGTCAATTCACTCACGAGTCTGAGGGAAGCCGCGGCATTCAGTCGGAAGGAAGCCGCGGCATCCAGCCATCGTGGACCTGGATGGGGATTTCGTTTCCTGCACTGGTGTGCCCAGTGTTCGGAGCGGTCGCGGCAGCGACAAGCCTTGGCTGAACTCGATGACCACTTTCTCAAGGACATCGGCAAGACGCGGCCAGAAGCCATGGCCGAAGCAGCCAAGCCGTTCTGGAAATGACGTCCGTGAAAATGAATGGCACTTCTATCGGTCCTATAGTCTCCTTACCGTTGCCTCGGCGGAAAGGGACTACGTGGATTTGTGCTGAAGACCACCGCGCGGCTTAAGAGCTGCGAATTAGCCGTCAACACCTGAGGAGAGCACTATGCCCAACCATCAGCGCGCTGCTGCGCACAGGACAACGCTTGCCCGCCAGCCCGGTTCGATCTCGGGCGAGACAAGGCTGCGCGCGGCCGATCAACCGATCGTCACCACGCAGGAGCTTCCTTCCGCCGTCCCGCTAATGGCGCTTTCGACCGGCTTCTGGGCTTTCAAGACCCTGGCTGCAGCACACGAGGAGGGCCTGTTCAGTCATCTTGCAGGCGGCGCCGGCACCACGGTTGCGGAGCTGGCGGAAGCGCTCGGTCTGCATCCACGCCCGGCCGAGATGCTGTTGACCGGCTGCGCTGCACTCGGGCTTCTGGAGAAAACGGACGGCCGTTATCGCAATACGCCCTTAAGCGAAGCTTTTCTCGTGCGCGGGAAGCCGTATTACTTCGGTGGCTTCGTGCAGATGGCCGACAAGCGGCTCTACGCGGGCTGGGGCAAACTTACCGAAGCGCTGCGCACGAACCGGCCAACCACGTGGGACCCGGCAGCGCAATCGTCGATGTTCGACGGCGAGGATCCGACGATGCTGGCACTCTTCTGGGAGGCGATGCATTCGGTCTCCACGATGACCGCGCGCAAGCTCGGCGAAGCCGTGGATCTCAATCATTTCCGCCGCCTTCTGGACATCGGCGGCGGATCGGGCGCGTACGACATCGAGCTTTGCAAACTGTATGGGGAGCTGCGCGCGACCGTATTTGATCTGCCGCATGTGGCCGCGATCGCCGCGGGAAAAATTACCGAGGCCGGCTTGACCGACCGCATCGAGACCGCCGGCGGCAACTTCTTCGAACAGCTTCCCGAGGATCACGACGTGCATCTCCTGTCGATGATCCTGCACGATTGGGACGAGGCGAAGAACCGCGCGCTGCTGCGCCGGTCTTTCGAGGCTTTGCCGAGCGGCGGCGCAGTCGTCATCAGCGAGCTTCTCGTCAATGACGAAAAGACCGGGCCGGCGCCGGCCGCGCTGATGAGCCTCAACATGCTGATCGAGACGGAAGGACGAAACTACACGCCGACCGAATATTCGGCGTGGCTCGAGGAAGCCGGCTTCCGGCACATCGAGACGGTCTGGTTCGACGCACCCGCCGCGAACGGCGCCGTGATCGGCCGCAAACCGTAAGGCGCAAAGCTGAGTGCAGAGGGGGAACCAAGCAATCGAAGCCAGGGAGGTAAATCATGTTGCGGATTTCAGTTCGTCTTGCATTCGTGACCGCGTCAGTTATCGCGTTTCAAGCGTTCGCGGCCATGGCTGACGATTCACAGATCACGCGCGGCAAATATCTCGTCACGCTCGGCGGCTGCAACGACTGCCACACGCCGGGATACTTCTTCGGGAATCCCGACATGTCACGCTTTCTCGGCGGCTCGGATGTAGGCTTCGAGATTCCGGGTCAAGGTGTCTTTGTGGGCCCGAATATCACACCCGACAAAAAGACCGGCATCGGTAATTGGACCCGAGAGCAGATCGTGAAGGCGATACAGGTCGGTGAACGGCCGGACGGCCGCATCCTGGCGCCGATTATGCCTTGGCACGCTTATGCGACACTCACAGCGGATGACGCCATGGCGATCGCGGCTTTTCTCCAAAGTTTGAACCCGGTCAGCAACCAGATTCCCGGTCCATTCAAACCCGGGGAAAAGGTTTCGACCTTCATGTTCCGGATTGTGCCACCGGGCGAAACCGCAGCGACTGCGGCCAAGTAGTCTGGGTCTGATCCAAACAATACTCCGCATTTGTTTAGCGATCGTGGCGGGTTCGCGCGCCAATGTCTGAGAATGACGCCGCGCCCGGATTGACGCGCCGACTGCGCGGCCCAACCGCGAGGACCTGATGGCATTCTGGTGGTCTGGCAAGACGGAAGCCGACGTTTTTCCAGACACGCTCCCGTGGTTGTACGGGGATGGCATCGCGGACGCGCTGCCATGGGCGGCGCGCCATTTGGACTAGGCCCGTCCCCCTCGCGCTTTCCGACTATGTCGGGCTTGGCGCGAAAAAACAAATAAATGGCGTAGAACCGCAAGAATTCTCCACCGGCCCATTCTATCACACACTGCTGGGATTGTGCAGTCTGCTGGCTGCTGCGCACCATTTCCCTGCGAGCCGCACAATTTTTCCAGCGAGCAAATGCTTTTTTCGTCAGGCGGCGGACGGCCCAGCGGCCATTCTGTCGTGCGATATCCGAACCAGTAGTTCAGCGGCGAACTACGGTGTCGAGATCCCGGAAATCTCGGTCAGCGAATACGACGGCTCGCCGTTCATCGACGGCTATCACCCAGTGCCCAACGCCGGATCGCCGTCATCCACCTCGTCGGCCCCCCTCGGATGTCGCTTGGAATAGGGTGGGTTTTGCGCCTGATCTTTGGACCAACGGAGTAAACGAAAATCATGAAACGATCTATCGCCGCGATCATTGCGGCATCCGTCCTCGCATCTACCGCACCGGCCTCTGCCACAAATGATCTGCGTTACCTGCACCGCAGTGGATACTGGAAGACGTTCGTCACCACGACCCATAACGGCACGCCACTGTGCGGCATGCAGTCCGACTTCGGCCAGAACGGAATCATCGAGGGAACGCTGATGGTGAAGTTCATCAAGGGCGACCAGCATGTCCTCGTGCATGTGTTCAAGACGAGCTGGCGCATTCCGAAGGACATCACAATCCCGGTCTACATGACCTTCGACAACAGCCAGCCGTTCACGGCAACGGCGACCGGGATGGTCACACAGAGCGGGCTTAGCTATGTCGAGTTCGGCATCGCGAGCGACTTCCTGCTCAACTTCTTCCGGCTGTTTGCGGGCGCGAATCGCATGACGCTCGGTTTCAGCGAAGGCAGCGAACAGCCATGGACGACCGGCATGATTGGCAGTCGCGAGGCCGTTGGCAGTTTTACCAACTGCATCACCACGGTTTCCCCGCCTGCCACGTCATCGACGCAGCCCCATGGCGGCGGCGCCACGCAGCCCTATGGCCGCGCGCCATCGACGCAACCGTTCGGGGCCAAGCCTGCGCCGACCCAACCGGCGAGCCGTCCCGTCAAGCGTGACGATGGCAGCATCTGATGAATCATCCAGCGACCGTTGCCGACGCGATGTCGGTTGAACTGGGCTACCGCGAAAAGCAGATCGCGCGGCTCCTGCTGCGCGGCAAGACCAACAAGGAGATCGCGGCGGCGCTCAATCTCGCCGAGAAAACCGTCAAGAACTACATGAGCGTGCTGCTCGACAAGCTCAATGTGCGCAACCGTCTTGAAGCCCTGCTCGCCGTGCAGCGCCTGCCGCAGTTGCACGCCGACGACGGCAGCATCTGATGTCGGTGCTGTTCTGGTACGGCGTCATCACCCTGCTGATGCAGATCTACTGTGACCCGAAATACACCCAACCCAAACAACGAAAGCAAAGCCAGTGAAGTTTAATGACGCACATTTCAATTGATCATTGCCATCATCGGCGCAGGCCTGTGGCTACGCCACTCGCTGGGGCCGTCGTATGGCTGGATTGTCCTTGTGTTCATCGCCGCGATCTGACTGCTCTATCGCGCCAAGCGCGACTGGCGGCAGTGAAGCTGGTTACGCGATAGCGGCAAGCGCGTCAGTCTATGGAACGTCAGCACTCCCAGCAGGATCTTGATCATCGGGCTCATCCTGTGATCGTCGATTGGCGTTGGAAACATTCTCGCGGATTCTTGGTGGTAATCGCGCGATAAAAAGCCAAATCGCTTCAACAGGGCCTTTTGCCTACCACCTTCCGACTATGCAACTGCGATCTGCCGGTCCCACCGGTAAATCGATCCGCTCGCCGCAGGGGCTTCGCATCCAGCACGATGCGCGGATCGGCCGAACAAATTCCGTCGTCCTCTTTGATGATTTCACAGCGCTCGGCTTTCAGCGGCGCAGCCATTGCAACGGCCATGGTGTCGTTGCCGCCTCGGCCGAGCGTCGTAATTTCCCTGGTCGCCGGGTTCACGCCCTGAAATCCTGCCAGCACCACAACGCGCCCACGATCAAGTTCCTCACGCGCGCGAATCGCTCGAATTTTCGCCGGTGTTTCAAGACAGACACCGCCATATTCTTGCACGATGATGGGATGGTTGCGCATCTAACCTCGTTGAAAAGCCTCGCTCGCGCCGCCCATCGAACCGGCACCGCCGATCCATGTGCCGACGACTTCAAAGTTCGGATTGAAGGCGACAAGGTCCGCGCGATATCCGGGCGCGATCCGTCCAAGCTCGGACTCAAGGCCCAGAAATGCCGCGGGCGTCCGAGAGGCCATGATGAGGGCATCGACAAGGGAGATTCCGAGCAGCGCGACCGCATTGCGCACCGCCTCGATCATGGTGAGGTGAGCGCCCGCGAGCGTGCCATCGGGGCCGGTCAGGCGATTTTCGTGCAACGTGATCTGCCTTCCCTGCAGCATGAATTGCCGCTCGTTCGTGCCCGTCAATGGCATGGCATCGGTGACCAGCATCAATCGATCGCGCCCCTTGCAGCGAAAGGCAACACGCAAACCGGCGCGGTCAACGTGGATGCCGTCGCAGATGATCCCTGCAAACAGCCGGTCATCCCCCAGCGCGGCGCCCACCAAGCCCGGCTCACGGGCGTTCAACTGCGACATGGCATTGAACAGATGGGTCACCCCCAAGACACCGCGATCGACCGCCTGCCCGATTTCGGCTGCGGTGGCGTCGCTGTGGCCGGCCGCGATACACAATCCGGCCCCGATCAATTCATCGATCATGGACGCGGGCACGCATTCCGGGGCCAAGGTCACAATGGAGCGGCCGCAGCTCCCAAAACTTTTGATCGCGGCGAGATCGCGCCTATCGGGCACGCGTATCTCGGCTTCCGGATGAATGCCCTTGCGAGACCTGTTGAGGGCCGGTCCTTCCAGATGAAAGCCGAGAACGCCGGGAATCTTCAGACAAGCCTGGGCGACTGTAGCCAATCGCTCGATGACCTCGCTGCGATCGGTGATGAGGGTCGGCAAGCAGCCCGTGGTCCCCTCCTTGCGGTGCGCCTCAACGATGCGTCGAACGCCAGCCTCCGTTGGCTGGTCGTTGAGAAGAACGCCCCCGCCTCCGTTCACCTGGATGTCGATAAATCCGGGTGCAAGGATCGCGTCTGCGGGAGCGTGGATTGAGGCGCGCGCCTCCGGCTCGCCGAAGGTGATGCTTTCAATCCGCCCCTGCGAGATCCTGACCGACCCCGGCCCGCGCATGTCGGCACCGTCAAAGATGTGCTGCGCAGCAATCGTGAGAGAGCAAGAACCAGCGTGGCCCATCTGTATTGATCCGAGAATGGCAGTCACGGACTCGTGAGACGAGTCCTCAACAAGACTTCTTATGTACACGAAGAAGCTTTGGAGGACCCGGAGCGAAACCTTCGCGTTAACTTTCCATGGGAACAAAAGGTACCACGTATCTCGGCATTGATGGCGGCGGAACCCGCTGCCGCGCCCGGATCGAGGACGAAAACGGCAGGGTACTCGGTGCGGCGAGCTCAGGGCCCGCCACGACGCGGATTGGCTTCGAGAAGACCTGGCGGTCCATCATGGAGGCCACTGAAGCGGCAGCCGCACAGGCCGGACTGACGCGCGAGGATTTCGCGCGGATGCACGCCGGAATTGGCCTGGCCGGTCTTGGCCGCCGGGGCGCGGAAGCGGCGCTCAACAAGGTCACGCATCCCTTTGCGTCCGTCATCTTCATCAGCGACGGCCTGGCGGCCTGTCTCGGCGCCCATAGCGGCGCGGACGGGGCCATCGTGGTAGCCGGCACAGGCTCGGTGGGTGTCGGCCTGATCGACGGCCGCGAAATCCGTCTCGCTGGTTACGGCTTCCCCGTGTCGGACGAAGGCAGCGGTGCCGACATCGGCCTGCAGGTTGTTCGACTGGCACTGCGGGCCGCGGATCGGCGCGGCGAGCTGACTCCATTGCTTTCAGAGGTGCTGGGCGCATTCGATCATGATCCTTATCAGGCGGTGGCCTGGTCTGAAGAAGCCAGGGCCACAGACTACGCTGCGTTCGCGCCGATTGTGATGCGGCACGCCAATCAGGGCGATCCGGTCGGCCGTCGCATTGTCGAACGCGCGGCCGATGCCATTGGTGATCTGCTTGATTTGTTCCTGACGAGAGGAATTAACCGGCTCTCACTGGTAGGCGGGCTCGCGGATGCCATTACGCCCTGGCTGACGCCTGACCTGCGCGCCCGCTTGAAGTGCCCTGACGCCGACGCGGCCGCCGGGGCGTTACTGGTGGCGCGAGGGCGGCTTGACCTGCCCAAGAAAGAAACTGACCATGAACAGGCTTCAAAGTTCCGCGTTTGATGGCGCATGGATCAACTATATGGCCACCGAAGAAGTCGATCCCCGCTTTGCCGATCTTGATGCATGGTCGCTGACGTCAGCGATGGAAGCCATGTGGGAGGGCCAGCTCGCGGCAGTCGCGGCGATCGGCCATGCCCTTCCCGAGATCACTGCGGCGACTGAAGCAGCCAAAGCGGGGCTGGGTGATCACGGACGCATTGTGTATGTCGGCGCCGGCACCTCGGCCCGCGTGGCGGTCCAGGACGGCGCCGAGTTGACGCCGACCTTCGCCTGGCCCAGCGAGCGCGTCCGCTTCATCGTCGCCGGCGGAGACAGCGCGTTCGTCGCCAGCATCGAGGGTGCGGAGGATGATGTCGACGATGCGGTCACGCAGATCAATGCCGCGCGGCTCACACAACACGACGTGGTGATCGCCGTTGCCGCCAGCGGGACAACGCCATTCACGGTCGCGGCGCTGCAGCAGGCAGGCTCTTTCGGTGCTGTGACGATCGGTGTTGCAAACAATCCCGGCACCGTGCTGCTGGCGTCGGCAAAGTTTCCGATATTGATCGAGACCGGCCGCGAGCTCATCGCCGGCTCCACGCGGATGAAGGCGGGCACCGCGCAGAAGATTGTGCTTAACCTGATCTCCTCGGGGATCATGCTGCGCCTTGGCCGGGTGTACCGCGGCATGATGGTGAACATGCAGCCGACCAATGCCAAGCTGAAGCGGCGCGCCGAGGCCATGGTAGCGCAAATCGCGCGCTGTGATCCTTCGCACGCGGCACGCTCGCTTGAGCAGGCCGAGGGAGACATCAAGACGGCAGGTCTTCTGGCGTTGGGTTTCGACAGGGTTGATGCCGAGACCATTCTAAAAAACTGTGACGGCAATCTTCGGCGCGTGTTTGCCGAGCTCGCCAAGGATCGTGACCGGCATCCCAAGGGAGCCGCGGCAGGCAGGCAAGGCGGAGCGGTTGAGCCGTGACGACATCCGCGATGGCGAGCGAAATCGGGGAGAGCGCGGATGTTGTCGCCAAAATTGTTCGTAACCGCCCCGCCACGCGCGATATCGCACAGCGACTTGGGATTGGCTCCGCCCCGCTGTGCGTCGTGTGCGGCCGGGGAAGCTCTGGGCATGCCGGGGTTTTCTTAAGATACCTTGTCGAGACGCGGCTTCGCCTTCCCGTTTCAGCCAGTGCTCCTTCGGTGATCACGGCATTTCGCACGCCCTTGATGCTGCGCCATGCGCTGTTCATCGTGATCTCGCAATCCGGACGCAGCCCGGATCTTATCGCGGCGACCAGGTCGGCGCGCGCTGCGGGCGCCCGCACTATCGCCATCGTCAATGTGACGTCGTCGCCGGTGGCCGACGAAGCGGAGTTCGTCGTTCCGATCGAAGCCGGCAGAGAGTACTCCGTAGCGGCGACCAAGACCGTTATCGGCTCGATGGCCGCTGGCGCCGGACTTGTTGCCGAACTGGCGGAAGATCGTGCGCTGCGGTCAGCCCTCGACAGGCTACCCGAGCGGCTGCATCGCGCGCTGGCGCTCGACTGGTCCGAGATTGCCGGTGATCTCGCCAAGGCGTCAGCTGTGTTTGTGGCGGCGCGGGGCTTGGGCCTAGGCTCGGCGCGGGAGATCGCGCTCAAACTTTCGGAAATCCTGCGCCTACCTTCCATTGGTCTGAGCGCCGCCGAACTGCAGCATGGGCCGCGCGCCGCGTTGTCATCGCGCACGCCGGTCGTCATGATGCGCCTCATGGATGAAACGGCGGCCACGGTGGACGCGCTGGCAGAAGAATTGCGCGAGCAAAAGATCGCGCTGCATCTATGCGGCGGACCGCATGGCTCGCTGCCCTGGCTGGCCGAGGATGACCCCGCCACCGACCCGATCACCATGCTCGTTCCGGCCTATCGGATGATCGAACAGGCGGCGCGCGCCTGCGGATTTGACCCGGATCGCCCCCCTCGCCTGAGCAAGATTACCGAGACGTTTTGACAGCTGACTGTTCGCTGGCCGGCGGCCGAAAGCTGGCAAAGGTCGCAGCGGCTCTTGCCGAGAATTCGACGTCACCCCGTCAACTGGCGGCCGCAGCCGAAAACCTGTCACGGATCAGGTCCATTCTGGCGGCGGACGCCTAGCCTCGACGGCCCCTCGCGTTTTGGCATGCAAGGCACTATTTTATGGTCAGAAGCAGCGGGGTGGCGGCCGTGCATAAATTGCCGGCGACGTCCCGATCAGCAGGAGATTCCGACATGGGAAAGAAGCCAACGCACTCCGAGCCGCAGGACGAGGCCGAGAAGGAGGCCCTGCTCAAGTCGCTCCGGAAGCATGGACAGGTGGTCGAAAGCGAGGATCCGGACGTCCCGCTCGGGCCCGGGCAGACGCACGTGCTCGTCAAGAAACGCGGCGAGTCGGGCGGCAGGCTGATCGAAAAGCGGAAGTCCTTCATCAAGCGCTAATCCGGCGCTCGATCGGAGCAGCGCCGCTTCAAGATCCGGCCGGCTCGCGCGGCGGCAACGGCTCACCCATCAAGCCGACCATGCCCGGTGGATCGCTGTCGGGCGCTCCGCGCGCGATCCAGTCGCGCACATACGCCACGCGTTCGTGAGCGATCCGCGGTCTCTCCTTCGGCATGCTGCCTGCTTCGGCCTGGCCGAGCGCAATCCGGTTCAGCAGGTTCGACCCATCCGGATCGCCCGGCACCACGCGCCCGCTGTCGATCATCTCCGCGTGGATGGAGTTGCGCCAGAACGGGCCGTGCGGCGAGCGGAACGTAAATCCCCGCACGGACTCGTCGAGAATCCGGGTGACCTTGGCGAAGTCCGTCGCATGGGTGCCGGGCGGCAGCGCCTCGCCGCGGGCAAGCGCGGTCGCGATGCGCGCTGCCGCGCGATCTGCGTCCGCCACGGCGGCAAGAAAGTCGGCGCCGGTCTCCCCATCCACCAGCATCTCCCGGGAAATGAACTCGGCTGCCATCGCGAACACGTCGGCATGCATGGTCCAGCGGTCGGCATCGATATGCGGCATCCGCATCGAATAGGGCAGCTCGAACGGCGGTCCGGCGCGTGAGGCCGGCGCGGCCCCTGCGGGGAGCTCGACGAGCTTCTCGGCGATGACCTTGAGGCGGCGCATCTCGCCAAAAGTCCACAGCTGCAGCATCCCCTTCGGGGTGCGATCGCCCATTTGCGCACCCGACGTCTCGTAGCTCGCAACGTCGCTCAGCAGCGAATGATGCAGGCAATCGAGCAGCAGCCGATAGCGCAGATTGAAGAGGTACGCCCAGCGCAACGCGCGCGCATGCGTGATATGCCCTCCCGGAGCGGGCAGCGGCATCGTGGCCGGATTCGTCACGACGGGGAGCGCGAGCGGCCGGCCGAGCGCCGTCTCGGCCTGCTCCAGCTTCTCATAAAGGCTCAGGAAACGCTCGAAGTGCGACTCGTCGCCATCGGCCACCGGCGCGTCGAATGCCTCGCCCTGATCGCCGATCGCCGCGATCGCAGCCGCCGCGTCCCTGCGCAGATCGATCGCGCTGACCGCCGAGAGCTGCTCCACCAGCACGATCTTGCCGGCCGTACCGGGCGGCGCCTCATAACCCCAGTCGCGCCACGTCGCCTGCAAGCCGCTCCGGCCCGGCCGGAAGTCCGTGTCATCGAGCCCAGACTTGAACAGCTCATGCAGGCGCGCGAACAGCGCGCCGACGTGAAACAGCGGGTTCCCGCCGTTGCTGCGCTCGGCTCTCGGAGCGATGTCGTCGACAAGCTTCTGCTTGATGGCGGCGTCCTGCGCCGGGTCGGGCCGCAGGACCAGTTCGGAGACCGGCCGGTTCGGACTCTCGGCGATGACGTACTTGGCAAGCGAATCCAGCGTCGCCGGTTCCAGGCGATAACCGAACGGCTGGACGGCGAACTCGAACGGAGAAAACTGCCGGCTGAAGTGCAGCGCGCCGCCGACCGCGTGCAGCAGGTTCTGCACGGAGATGAAGTGGCCCATTTCCTCGCGGGCGATCTGCAGGAGCGTGTTCCTGATCTCGGTCGCAAGCCGCCTGACGTCATTCTCAGCCGGGAGGGAAGCCGGGTCGATCGAATAGGCCGCGAACAGGTACTGGACCATCAGCGCGTGCTCGATCTCGGCGGCCGCCGACAGCCAGAATATCGTCTCGTCGCGCGGCCGCATTCGCGGCCCGAGCAGGAGCGGCGCGGCACCGCCAGGGCCCGGCGCCACCACGCCCGCGCCGACCGCCGCATGCGCGCCGGCCGAAACTGCCGAAGCGGGACCAAAGGGGACGCGGCGGAACACCGCCAGGTTCACGTTCCGAACCGTCATGTGGCGTTTCTCCATTTGGCCAGTTACCCCGGCTGGGCGGACACCGGCTTTTCGATCTGCCCTAGCGATCCGTCCGATAGGCGATATGACTCGTGGACTTGCCGTCGATGCTGACGCGCAGAATGTAGGCGCCGGCGGACTGCAGCTCGCCCTCGACATCGCGGAAGTCCCATGTCAGGCGTCTAGCGCCCGGCTGCGGCGCGATCTCGTCGGCGAGCACGTGCAGATGACGGCCGAACCGGTCCCAGACGTTGACCTTCAGCCGTCGCGCGCCGTTCGGGACATCGACGTCGATCGACACTGCGCGGCCGTCCAGCATGCGCCTTTCCGCGGCGGCCGCCGCCACGGCGCCTGCGACCATTCCTGCCGGGGCGGGCTCGTCGGTGAACTTGTAAACGGTGTCGCCACTCGCATAGCCGACCGTGACCGGATTGCCGATGAAGCGGAAGCGGTTGAGACGAAATCCAATCTTATTGGCGTCGTCCCAGGTTGCGCCACCGTCGGCCGTGGCGCTCGTGAACCCGCCGACGAAGTCGATGTCGCCCCAGCCACCAACCCAGCCGCGATCGCGGTCGACGAAGCCAACGCCTTCCAGGTTGCTGTTGCGCTGACGATCGTTGATGCGAATGCGCTGCCAGTTGAGCCCGCCATCGTCGCTGCGCAGAATTGCCCCATCGAGCAGGTTCTCGAGCGAGACGAACATTGTCTGAGCGTCGAGGGCCTGGATTTTCCAACCCCACTCTCCACGCGGCAGCAGCCGCCTGATCGGTTCAAGGCGATCGGTCCAGGTGACGCCGCCGTCGACGGTGTGCAGCACAACGGGCTCGACATCATCCCGCTTGCGCCGGGCCATCGGTTGGCCGACGTCGTCGCGGCCGCCGACCACCCATCCCTCCATGGCATTCTTGAAATAGATGTCGACCAGGATCGCCGCGTGCGCGGACATGTTGATCGCGGTCCAAGTCGCGCCACCATCCGTGGTCTTGACGATCGCCGCCGGGCGGTCGGGAAAGTTCGTTCCCGACCCGTAGACGGTGTTCGCATCGACCACGCTGAGGCCGCAGATCGCCGGCGGCGAGCCCGGCGGCAGATTGTTGACGAGCCGCCAGCTTGCGCCTCCGTCGGTGGTGTGCAGCAGCCGATGCGTCAAGGTCAGCGTGCCGACCCATCCGACGTTCGCATTGGCGAACCCGACGGAGCGCAGGTACACGTCCTCGAACTCGGCCTGCGTGACCCAGCTGCTGCCACCATCGCTCGTCTTGATGATGCTGCCGGCGCTGTTGACCGCCCACCCGGTCGAAGCATCGATAAAGAAGACATCGTCCGTTCTGTATCCCGGCTCCGTCGAGCCCGGGGCCTTGGTCCGGCGCCAGGAAAATCCTTCGAACGTTGTCATACTACGCTCCTCGTGATGGTGATGGCCCCGCCTTTCGACCGCATCCCCGTCCGAACGCACCCGGCCGTCTCCGGTCAAGGGGTCTGTCGGAAGGACCGCGGAGCGAGGAAGCGGAATGCGCCGCCCCGCTCAACCACCGGCAAACCGCCAACGCAGCGGATGGCAACCGCACGCAAAGCCGATCCGCTCGAGCACCACTTCCTTGCCCTGAAGTCGCAGGACGTGCGTCGCCCGACCCTTTTCCGACAGGTACCCAGCGCCCCTCTTCTTGCGGCCCTTGCGTGCCGCCTTGGCCGCCTTCTTCTTTTTGGCGGTCGCGCCCGGTGATGCGGCCTTCGCTGCGGGCTTCGCTTTTCCAGGCGGCGTGAGATCCACTTGGGCACGCCGGAGGAGCGTAGCCACGTAGCTGCGCACCTCGTTGGATATGACAGCAGCAGGATCAACAGCCCCGAGAACAGCCGGCGCCCCGCCACTCAACCCGACCAGCGCGGAATATGGGTTATAGCTCTTCACGTTGGTCAGTTGTTCGGACAGCCCGGACAAGTCCACGGCGCGATAAGTCGTCATTTGAGCGGTGTCGGGGCCGGCCACTGTGAAGGCTGAACGGGTGAGCTTCCCCTTCGGAGCGACTTCGAGCACATCGTTCAGGAGACGCTTGGCCGGCGCGCTGAGCGACGCGAGGTTCGCGCCCTTGCCCGCGGTCTTGCTCTTCTTCGTGGACGCCGGCGTCAGGGCCATGCGCGGCGCCAGGAAGTTCGTCACGCTGAGCGTGATGCCGTGGTGCCCGAAGGCCGTGCGGATGTGAGCCTCGCTCGCGCCGCCGAACAGATTCTTATCGGCGAGGATCATCGTGCGTCCGACGGTCTCGAGGAAACGCGGGCGGATCGGCGCCTCGGCCACCGCCTGCGCCAGGAGGCGCGTGGCAACCTGGCAGGCCTGCAGAAGGCCCGCCTCTCCGCCCGGCCCGGCCTGGAAAATCTCGCGGATGAGCTGGTAGTAGCATCCGCTCGTGAGCTGACCGAAACTGTGGATCTCGTTGATGAGGACACCTGGATTGCCGTCGTCGGGCAGGCTCTGCGGCAGCACCCACTTGAACGCGTTCATGGCGCGTCGAGGCTGCGCCGCGTTGTGAGTCGGGCTGACTGCCGTGCCAATGGCGAGCGACAGCTCCTCCGCCGTGCCTTCGACGAAATTCGGCGTGTTGAGCTGCGGACTGGCAGCGAGCAGAGCCGTCCGGATGTTTTGGTCGGCGAGCGCGGCCATGATGGCGATGCAATCGCCAAACCCTTCGTGAAATGCCGGGACCTCGAACATGTCGACGTCCCAGAGATCGGGACGCAGTGCATCCAGGATGGCATGGCCGACCTCATGGGCCACCACGTCGGCGCTGGCGCCTGAGAACACCGTCCTGCCACCGCCGAGCGGAAAGGAAAAGAACGACACGCTGCTGCGGTTATAGAAGGCGTTGAGGTCCACCCCTTCGTTCGGAATAAGGTCGAGCTTGAGCTTGGCGGGCCTGCCGGTCCAGCCCCGCAGGGGGCCGGCGAAATTCTCGAACGTCTCAAGCGTGCGGAACGCGGCTTCCCTCGCCTGCCACGCCACGAACTCGTTGGTTCCCAGGCTGTAGACCTGCTCGGGTGGCAAGCTCGTGACATTGAATGTCATCTGGCCCGCGGGCCTGTTCGGCGACGCGGCTATCGACTGGGCCGGAATGGCGGCAACGGCCGGGTCATTGGCGATGTAATTGATAGTCATATGGCCCCTCCCTCAAATTGATGTTCGTCTCGTGCAGCAGGCGCGCCTCAAGCCGAACGGAGTTTCCGATGAGACGTGATCGTCGCCGGCACTTTCCTTCAATGCGGCTTGCGCGTCGGACCTGCACAGATTGGCGGGTTGGCAAATTCGCTCAACCGGCCAACTTTGCTACGATCGATTTCGCTTCGACATGGCGCGTACAGAGGTTGATCCGATCTACTCACTGCGCAAATCAATCTTCCCCCAATCAATTGTTAGGCCTGCACATCCTCCTTGGCGGCCAGGTTGATCAAATCCACGAGCGTAAATGAGTCAAAGTCCAGCTTCGCCCCCGGCTGCAGGATTGAGTCCTCGGAATGCCGGATCAGATTCCAGAAGGTCTCAACCACAATCCGGCTGCCAACCATCCCGAGGTGCCGCCCCGCCGCTCCTGCAGGGTCACCGGCCTCCGCCAAAATGTAGAACCAGAGCGGCGTGCGCTCCGCGAACGGGATGGCCTTTGCCCTGATCTCCTCGTTGGGCAGCGCCTTGAGAAATGCATCGCCCGAGAGCGGTGTGATGTTCATCGCCCTTGCTACGGCTTGCCCGGTCGGAAGCCCAAACAGATATCCGCGCAGCAGGTTGCGAATTGCAAGCTGCGGGGCGACCCGCACGACTTCGGGGTTTGAATTGCCTTCGCCTTCCGGCTTTCCGAACGTGTCTTGCAGCTTGAACGTGAAATCCGTCAGACGAGCATCAATCGTCCGCGCGAATTGCGGCTTGCCTGCGTTTGTGGGAAGAATGCGCTCCCACTGGATAATCCAGTTCTCCGGCAGCGTATCGGCCGTCGGAAGGCCTAAGTTCTCGCCGAGCTGCCCGGTGAGAGCAGTGAACGTGAAAAGCAGAGACAAGGTCGCATTGGGAAAATTGAGATTGAAATCGTATCTCGTCCTGATCATCGAATGACCGAACCTATAGGCGGCAGCGGCGAACTCTGCTGGCATGAAGAGCTTGCCAGGCTGCTCCACCTTCCAGAACTTCGGTCCGTACGCGACGACATCGCTCAAGACGGTCTCGTCGGAAACCTGCTTCAGGAAGTCGTGCAGAACGATCCACTGATAGCGTTGGCGCATCGCTCGGCGCGCAGCCTCGAAGTTCATGCCACCCGCCACCAGCGCATTGTGCGCCTTGAGGAACGCGACATGTAGTTGGGACACGATGAGATTTTCATCGTTTCGCGGATCGCCAATTCGGGCAGCGCGATCCGTACGTGGATCTTCGGAACGACCTTCCCGAGGAAGATCGTTTTGGTCCGCCTTGCCGGGCGGTCGGAGCAAGGGTGTCGTCGTGCCGTTGAGCTTCGTTACCGTAGACAGCAGCATTCGATCGCCGGCTCTGGGCGCATCGTACACGCTGTCGAGGTCGAGGTGGGCAGTCCGACTGTTGCTCAAAGCAGCGAGCGATGAAAGCGGCTTCAGGTCGGGCGCGGAAAGCGTCGCCATGTCGCCGGAACCTTCATCGAACGTGATGTCGTGGTCGACGAATTGGCCGAAATAAGTGTAGGCAGCCGGTATCGAGCTATCGCCCCTGGCCTCGCTTGCGGTCGTCGTCTCGTCACGATCGAACAACACGCTGCCGAGTTGCTTCAGCGCCTCGACGGTCTCGTGCGACGTTGGCAGCCGGTGGTCTTCGCCCTCAAAGTCGAACATGTAGCCGAAGGTAGAGGCTGACGGAGACAGCCCTACCGAGGCCGCAAAATTTCTCACTGTCGCAATCGAAGCGGCGACGACACTACTGTCCCGCACCTCGCCATGTCCGCGACGCGCCATTTGCGCCTCCTCTGCAATTTTGACCTACAGCGTGTTCGTTCAGTTAAAAACTCGCGACGAGTGCGTTGCCAACGAGGAGAACCGCAAGCTCAAGGAGTCGTGGCGAAATCGATGCTCGAGGTCGCGCTCCGTGACGCGCTCGGAAAAACCTTTGAGAACCCGGCTCGCGGACTGCGTTGGTAGACTGGGCGATCAAAAAAAACGTTTCGTAGACGTCGTAACGATGAACTGGATCGCAAGAAGAAGTTTGATGGTGACACAACTGCAAATAAATGCAATCGTTGAGAGTGTTTTCCAGGCTTCACACTTCGCTTTTTGAGGGGGCGTAGGTGATAGAGAGCTTATGGATTGTTCCGCCAATCGCGGTTGCGCGATTGGGATCAAGTAGCGTTCCTTGCGGAAACTTCGAGTGGGGTCCGAGCGACACTTCGCCGGGCGGCTCTGGCAAGACTACCCTTGTGCCTTTGGAGTCCCTGGATCTGTCAGCGGACGGTGAAGTGCGTGTGATCCCTGCGGGGTCTGAGATCATTTTCAAGGATCGGGATGCGGACGGTACTTGGCGCTTTCGGCCCGTGTGTCCTTTTTTTGAACTCCATGGACGATGGCAAGCTGACGGGAGGACCGAGGAAGGTCCGATCACGCCCGAAGTGCTCGGAAAATTCGGCCTGACAACCGCCGATATGCATTGGAAAATATCGCTTGCGAACTTGAAGGCCTACCAGTTCACGTTGGCCGACAGCGACCGCGTGGAATGCATCGCCGATTTCGCGGGCGACAACACAACGCGGAATGAACTCAGAGCCGTGTCGCCGCAAGGCGATCGGGCGCTTCGACTGATTCCTGATGGTGAGAGCATTGCGGTGGGCGCAATTCAGCTGTCCAAGCCAACTGCGGATTTCCCCGAATTGAGGCTGCGGTTCTACCCGCCTGCCGGCCTTGCCTATGGTCCCACCAATCTGAAGGAGGTCATCGCAAGAGAGACGCGACCAGACGAATGGGCGGCATTCGAGCTGCCCGGCCGGCTGATTCTAAATCCCGCCGCGCACTGGGCTAGCTATCTTTTTGGATCATCCGTCGGCCTGCCCGCGATACGCGACGACAATCGCAAAGTGCCGTCGCTGATACATGCGATGTTCCTGGACGACCAGAGCCCGCAGCAGGGCCGATGTTTGGGACTGCTGGACGATGTAACGGACGGCATCATCAGTTGCTCCATCGGCGGCCGCGAAGCGAGCGCCCGCATAGCTGTCGGCCCTCCGGATTTCGCACCCGACCGCCGCCATCCGGTTTCAATTCAAGACGGCCTCGCCGATCGCATCGATCGCGCCGCGATCAGGGCGGGCATTCCCATGGGCGAATTGAATGCGTTGGTGCGCGATCTTTTCGAGAGGGCCCTCGAAACGTCGGACTCGATGAACAAGGACACCGAGCTCGACCGGCGGCATGGCTCGCGGCCGCCGCCGCGACGTCTTCGCCCCGTCAGCGGCGACCGCGATCAGCCCGCGATCGGCACTATCTGGCCGACCAAGGACCAGATCGCTCCTACCGCGCATCGCGCGGATGCGCTTCCGGTTTCGTTCGCAGGTCGTCGCAAACATCGGCGCTACGTCGCCATCGAGTATTTGCGCGACCGGCTTCGAGAAGATCCCGCATTGCTTGACAAGTGGATTCGGAAGCCGCGCGACGGTTTTCAAGATTACGACCGTCGTATGCCTCCCCTGATGCGCGGCTCTCACGGCGGCCCCATGAACGTAACGCAGCGGCAATACGAGATGTTGACGTCCTGGGTCGCGGCGCTGCGATCCGAAGGGTTAATCAGCTGAGCGGGGTGCCCACATGCAGGCGGAAGCCGAAATACGTGTTGTACGAAGCGCCGCAGGCACCCACCTGTTTCTAGCAGACGGAAGCCGCCTGTTCGATATCGACGACGACACGGCTCGCGGCATCGAGGCCGACCTCGCGCGCGGACGGTTGCCGGAGAGCATTTCCGGCCTGCTCGGCGGACTTGGACGCCGCAGATACATATCCTTCGAGCCGATCTCGCCGCCTGCCCTGCGGTCCATCTCGCTCAACGTGGCGCAGGCCTGCAACATGAGTTGCGGTTACTGCTACGCCGATCGCGGCCGCTTCGGCGGCAACGCGAGCCTGATGGGTGAAGCCGTAGCTCGCCACGCTGTCGACCAATTGATCGACTCTGCGCCCGCCAACAGCGATCTGGTAATTGGCTTCATGGGCGGTGAGCCGTTCGTGAATCGCTCATTGGTCCACGAAATCACGGCTTATGCCGACAATAGAGCGCGCAAGGCCGGACATCGGCCGAGATTTTCGCTCACCACGAACGCCACGTTGCTGACCGAGGCGGACGCGGAACTACTTGGGCGCTACCCATTCAGCGTGACGGTGTCCCTGGATGGGGATGCTGCGACCAACGACCGGCAGAGACGATTGCCGGGAAGACAGAGCGCTTACGAGCGCACAATCAATGGACTGCGGCTGTTGACCGATCGACATCGCCCCCGGCACATCTCCATCCGTGCAACAGTTAGCCCTCTGTCAGGAGCGCTCCTTCCCCTGCTCGAACACTTCTTTTCGCTCGGCGTCGATGAAGCGGGCTTCGCGCCGGTTTTGGCGGCGCCAACGGGGTTTCCCGCTTTCAACGGCGCTTCACTGGTCGAATTCACTGCTGAGATGATCGCCTGCGGCGAACACGCCAAGGCGGCCATATCGGGCGCACGACGCTTTCCTTTTAGCAACTTCGAGACCGCTCTGCAGGAGATACATCGGGGGACGCATCGGCCTTACCCCTGCGGGGCCGGAGCCGGCTACATGAGCGTTGGATCCAAGGGCGACTATTTCGCCTGTCACCGTTTGGTTGACGATGCCGAATTCCGCTTCGGCGATCTGGAAAGCGGTTTGAACGAAACACGGCGCAGCGTGCACTTGCGGAACATGCATGTTGACCGGCAGGAGCCGTGCAAGTCCTGTTGGGCGCGCTATCTGTGCGGCGGTGGCTGCTATCATGAGGTGGCGCGCCGCGGAAGACTAGGTTGCGATTATATCCGTGCCTGGCTGGAGTTTTGCCTTGCGGCCTACGCGGAGCTTTCGCGAAGTGCCCCCGGGTACTTCGAAAATCCCGACCGTCATTTTGGTCAGCCCGGAGCTGCGCGATGACTGGCGAACTCCAGAAGAGAAAGATATTCCCGCTCAATCAGACAGCCCATTCGGACTTTCTCGTGCGGGGCAACCCGGTCACGACAAGGCCGGACGACGCAGTCGAGAACACGTTTCCCGGGCTCGAATTCGACCATCGCAACCTGGAAAAGCAGTTTTTTCCCGGCCTCGTTTTCGAGCTGCATCACGACGAGGCCGCGTGGCTCCGTTCATTTGATCCGACGCGTGATTATCCCATCACGGAGGCAGACCGGGAAGCCGGACTGACCCTATGGCACGTCCGGGGCAACTTCCCGACGATGGATGGATCCGGGCAGGTGGAGGTTAGCACGTTTCCCCTCTTCGGAATGGGTGGCACCGAGATCTGGCAAATACTCCGCGAGCTGGAGGCGGGCGACGTCGCCATCGTCCTGGGCCCACCGCGCGCTGCAGGACAAACGACGCCCGCGCAAATCGATGATCAGGTGCAACAGGCGCTTCAGACTGGCAACAACACTGCGATATCGTTCGGCGCTTCCAGGTTGGTGGTGCTGTTCGGCCGTCGGTCAGAGTACCTCGTCGACGGCGTGATCAATCCTTCCGTCTTCGAAGCGGGCGACCTGACCCGGAGCCTTTGTGCGCCGTGGCAATATGACTTTACCGACTGCGGATGCTGGTATTGGGCGTCGAACAAGCCCGACATGGTCGCCGTCAGCGAGAGTGGACCCCAGATCTACAATTTCCAGCGCGTGAGAACCGGTGCGAATGGTGTTCCGGAGCCGCCGCAGCATGCTCCCGTGGTCGCCCTCGAAGAATGGACGCGCGGACGAACAAGCGATGCGGTAGGCAATGCGCTGCCTGGCCCGGAGCGCGTGCCGCGTCAAATGAACCACGCCGAGTTGATCAACGAATGGGAATCATTGCCGGTCGTACTCAACGACGTCGAAGCCTCAAAGTACGTGACGAAACCGGTCGGCCCCATTCCGGACGATCAATTGTTGCCCGATGTCGGCTCCATTCTCGCGCGGCTATCCTATCTCGCCAGCATCGAGCATGCGCTGATGGTCGAGTACCTCTACGCCTATTACTCGGTTGCCGCGCCAAGAAGGCGGCCTGATCTCACCAACGAGCCCGCGCTCAGGCTTTACGAGGCGGCCAACACGATCCTGAGCGTCGCCATCGACGAGATGCGGCACTTCCGGTGGGTGAACGAAATACTGGTGCTTCTGGGTCATGCACCTGTTCTCGCACGCGCGGACAAGACGATCGATCTCGACCATGACGGCCGGTTCCTGGACCACACATTTGCGCTCATTCCCGCCAGAGAGGAGCAGATTGACTGGTTCATCGCCGTCGAAAGACCGAGCAAAGAAGTAGATCCCGAAACGAGACCGGACACGATCGACGGGATGTACACGCGACTGCTTTTCAGCATCGAACGCAGCTCAGAAATCTCGCAGGACGTCAAGGACAGGATATTGCATCTCATCAAACTGATCATCGATGAGGGCTACGATCACTATCACCGGTTCTTGCGCGTGAAGCAATTGTTGCCGCCCGGCCCGGCGAATGGGCATTTGCAGTTGCCGCCCAACCCAGCTCCCTTGGAGCCTGCACACGTCGCGAAAGAATTCGAGACACGCGTGAACCGGAGCTACGAGGTGATCCTCAACCTCCTTTTGATCGTCTTCGGGCGCGGGGACGCGGAGCACGGAGACCTCATCGAGGCGACGCGGATCGCGATGGTCGATAGCATGGACGTTGAGATCCAGGCGCTCATCAACGCCCGTGGCGCACCGCTCTTTTCAGTGCCGCAGGTTCTGGCCGAGCGCAATCTCGGCCGCTTTGCGTTGGCGCGGCAGAAAACGGTTGCGGACAAGCTGGTTGTTTTGGACATGTCCGTTCCAAAGCCTCCTCTCACAGGCAGTGCAAAGCCGTCGTTCACGCAAATCGTGGAGGCGGCCACCGGACCTCTAGACGCTTTGAACAGGGCTCACGCAAGTGCCGCAGACAAGGACCTTCAAATGCTGGCGGCGCATTCGGCCTCAGCCATGCAGCGCGTGCGCACGCGCTTCCTGAGCATCATGAAATCGGAGTCGGACGTACCATAATTCAGTGCCCACGCAATTCGGCGCCGCCCCGCTTCCGAGCCTCGGATTGGAGGAGGTTTTCCTAACCGCCCCGAGCAAAAGGTGATGGAGTTTCGCGCCGTGCCGCAGTCACGACGGTCAACTTGGCATTGATGACAGCCTCACTATCCAAATCTCGTCAGGCGGTGGTTCTTGGTGCCGGGATCTCCGGCATGACGGCGGCGCGCCTTCTTGCTCATAGCGGCTGGGAAGTTGAAGTCGCCGGACCCGTGCCGACCTCCACCCGATGGGTCACACTTTCAGCCCGCACGGTGCAGCTCATTAACGATATCTGGGACAGCGACATTGTCACCGCAGCAACCCACTATCGCTTGGCGAGCCGGAGAGTGATTTGGGATACCGACGCCGCGGCAGAAGTATTGGAACCGCTCGTAGCGCTCGAAAGCTCATCGCTCGCGGCGACGATGCTAGAGAAGTTCTCGAGAGAACACTTGGGTTCCGTAAGCTCGGGAAGCACCTTGAGCGCTCAGGAGCCTACCCCAGCTCGATCGGCGCAGTTCGTTATCGATGCGCGGGGACGCAATTCGAACTTCCCCCGACGCTATTCGGGTCGCCGACAAATGCGGGTCTGGGAGCCGATCTCGATCGATCACGGCGCGGCCGAGTTTGCCGAGATGCACGCCGGCATCGGCTACTGGTGTTTCCTTTTCCCGCTCGGGTCGAAACAACTGTGCCTTCAGATCGCGACTCCTGAACCCGAGATAAGCGGCACCTTGTCGGAGAAAATCAAGAACGATGCGTCGGACCATTCCCTCCTGGCAAAGCTAGTGGAGAAAGTTCCAGATCTCTTTGATCTGGCGACCTCCGTGATCCCGATTGCACCGTCCTTTCATACCCAACCAATCCGGGCCAGCCGATTGCCTGTCGGGGACGCACTCATGACGCTGGACCCGCTATGCGGTGACGGCGTTGGGCACGGCGTGAAGTCGGCCATCCTGGCAGTCGCCGTGGCCAACTCCGCGGCCGTCACGGTTTCAACCGAGGACGCGCTAAAGCATTTCGAACTTCGGACAACGCGCGCTTTTGCGAGTCATCTCAAGCACTGCCGCGGCTACTACAGCAAAATCCGACATGCGGCGCCGTGGGAAGGGGAAGTCGAGTCAATCGCACAAGCAATGGAGAAGCTCACGACCTCCAACCGTGACGAGGGTTCGACCCTTCTGGTTCTGGAGGATCCCGATGCCGGCCACAGCGCCAAGAACGTTTGTCACGTCAAGCGACCCTACCTGAAGCAAGCGTGAACGGTTCATCGTCACGGCGACAATGAAGACAATCATTTGCTCCGGGATAAGTTGTCGATTGCAGCCGAGGCTTATTCCATAACCGCCATTCCGCGGACATCCAAGTCTGTCGGTTAGCGGTCCCGGCTCAGGGTCGGAACGACGTCGGTGCGTGTGGCGCGCTGTTTCGACTGTCTAGTAGTTGCTCGCCGTTATCTCGTTCGGAATGCCCTCGATGGGGCACTCGTCCGTGCCCGCGGTCGGTCGGGTCATCGCCTCGACCATTTCGCGCGTCCCTTCCGGATCGGCGATCCACTTCGAGTAGAAATCGTAGGGGCAAGCCGCGAGGCCCTTGGCGCTCTCGCCGGAGTTGATCATGCCGGTGTAGCCGCGATGCACCAGCTTGTAGAGGTGGTTCTGCGACTGGCCGTTGCGGCGCGCGTCGCGGATCAGGTGCTTCGACAATTGCGCGTACTGGATACCGTATTCCTCCTCGCCGGTCTCACCGAGCGTGCGGCCGTCGAAGCCGATGATGGCGGAGTGACCGAAATAGGAATAGACGCCGTCGAAGCCGGCGGCGTTGGCGACCGCCACATAGACATTGTTGGCCCAGGCCATCGCCTTGGAAATCAGGATCTGCTGTTCCTTGGCGGGATACATGTAACCCTGGCAGCGCACGATCAGCTCGGCGCCCTTCATGGCGCAGTCGCGCCAGATTTCAGGAAAGTTGCCGTCGTCACAGATGATCAGGCTGACTTTCAGACCCTTCGGCCCTTCGGACATATAGGTGCAATTGCCGGGATACCAGCCTTCGATCGGTACCCATGGCATGATCTTGCGGTACTTCTGGACGATCTCGCCCTTGTCGTTCATCAGGATCAGGGTGTTGTACGGCGCCTTGTGCGGATGCTCCTCGTGGCGCTCGCCGGTCAGCGAGAACACGCCCCACACCTTAGCCTTGCGGCAGGCTTCGGCAAAGATCTCGGTCTCGGCACCGGGGACTTGCGAGGCGGTCTCGTACATCTCCTTTGAGTCGTACATGATGCCGTGAGTGGAATATTCCGGGAAGATCACGAGATCCATGCCCGGCAGCCCGGTCTTCATGCCCACCACCATGTCGGCGATCTTGCGCGCGTTATCGAGCACCTCGGCCCTGGTGTGCAGGCGCGGCATTTTGTAGTTGACGACAGCAACGCCAACTGTGTCGTTGCTTGAGGAAATGTCACCGTGAAGCATTGGGATCGCCTCTTGTTCTGGTTTGAGTTTCCTGACGCGCAGGACCGCGCGTCAGTGGCTGATCATCCATGGACGCGCGGTCGGAAAGCCCTTGGCGCCGCCCTTTGTCTTCGTCACCAGCCGCGCCGGCTTCTTCTTTCCGGTTGAACAGCAGCCACAGCCGGGGCCGTGCGAGGCCTTGTATTCCCCAAGTGTCTTCGGCGCGTTGGCGCTGCGCTCGTTGGTCGCGATCGCTTTCCGCTTTTCCGACGGCATGCAGAAGAACGCCGGCGCGGTCAGGATCACGCGCGGCGATTCAGTCTCACAGCGCGGGCAGCCCTGCGGATCGTCGCATTCGGCCATCGGCCGCATGTCCGTGAACGGGCCGCAATCGTTGCAGAGATATTCGTAGACGGGCATCTGGTTTCCTTGCGCGATGGCTGGAAGATCACGACGTCGGATGCGGGGCGGCCGGCACGCTTAAGCCGTCCCGCATCCTTCTCGCGCAGGGATTACTTGTCCGGCGAGATCGGCATCTGGATATCGCCCGTGATGTGTTTGATCGGACCGGCCGACGACGGCATGATGTCGAAGTCAAAAATCTCCGTCGGCAGCCACAGAGTGGCGCAGGCATTTGGCACGTCGACCACGCCTGATATGTGGCCCTGACACGGCGCCGTGCCCAGGATCGAATAGGCCTGCGCGCCGGAATAGCCGAACTTCTTCAGGTACTCGATCGCGTTCAAACAGGCCTGCCGGTAGGCGATGTGCACGTCGAGATAATGCTGCTTGCCGGCCTCGTCGACAGAGATGCCCTCGAAGATCAGATAGTCCTTGTAGTTCGGCGTGATCGGCGACGGCTTGAACACGGGATTCTTGATGCCGTATTTGGCGACGCCGTCCTTGATGACATCGACCTTGATATGCAGCCAGCCGGCCATTTCGATCGCGCCGCAGAAGGTGATCTCGCCGTCGCCCTGGCTGAAGTGCAGATCGCCCATTGAGAGGCCGCCGCCGGAGACATAGACCGGGAAGAATATCTTCGAACCGCGCGACAGATCCTTGATGTCGCAATTGCCGCCATGCTCACGCGGCGGCACGGTGCGGGCGCCTTCGGCGCCGACCTTGGCCTTGGCATCGCCCTTGGCGCGGCCGGCGTGGGCCGTCGCAGCGAAGGGCGGATTGGCGAGGCCCGGCACGCGGGTCGGGTTGGTCGCGATCAGCGCAGTCTCGCGTTCGTTCCATGTCGCCAGCAACTTCGGATCGGGCAGACAACCAATCAGGCCGGGATGGATCAGGCCTGCGAAGTTCACGCCGGGAATGTGACGCGACGACGTATAGAGGCCCTTGATGTCCCAGATCGATTTCTGCGCCAGCGGAAAGTGATCGGTCAGGAAGCCGCCGCCATTTTGCTTGGAGAAGAAGCCGTTGAAACCCCAGAGGCTCTCCTTCAGCGGACCGACGTCGAGCAGGTCGACCACCAGCAGATCACCGGGTTCGGCGCCCTTGACTCCGATCGGGCCGGACAGGAAGTGCACGATCGACAGGTCGATGTCGCGCACGTCATCGGCGGAATCGTTGTTCTTGATGAAGCCGCCGGTCCAGTCGTAGGTCTCGATGATGAAATCATCACCCGGCTTGACCCACGAAACCATCGGGATGTCGGGATGCCACCGGTTGTGGATCATGTCGTTGTCGTAGGCCGACTTCGAAAGATCGACCTTGATCAGTGTCTCTGGCATCGATAGCTCCCCTTTTTAGAACAGCACGGTTACGAATTAGACGGACAGATATTTCGACACTTGCGCGGCATCGACACTGTCGCGCGGGTCGTCGCGGACGATCTCGCCGTTCTCGATGACAAGCACGCGGTCGGCGATATCGAGCGCGAAGCTCAACACCTGTTCGGACACCACGATCGACAGACCGCGCTCGTCGCGAATACGTTTCAGCGTGCGCGCCATGTCCTTAATGATCGACGGCTGGATACCCTCGGTCGGCTCGTCCAGCAGCAGCACTTTTGGCTTGGTGGCGAGCGCACGCGCAATCGCGAGCTGCTGCTGCTGACCGCCGGAAAGATTGCCGCCGCGGCGCCCCTTCATCTCCAGCAACACCGGAAACAGTTCGTAGATGTCTTCGGGCACCTCGGACCCGCCCGACACCACGAGACCGGTCTCGATGTTCTCCTTCACCGTCATGGCGGAGAAGATCATGCGGCCCTGCGGCACGTAGGCAAGGCCCTTGGCGACGCGATCGTAGCTCGGGAGCGCGCTGAGCTCGGCGCCTTCCATGCTCACCGAGCCGCTCTTGGTCGGCACGATCCCCATCAGCGACTTCATCAGCGTGGTCTTGCCCATGCCGTTGCGGCCCATGATCGCAACGATCTCGTTGGGCGCCACCGACACGTTGAGGCCGTGCAACACTTCGCTCTGGCCATAGGCGACGTGTAGATTCGAAATAGCCAGCATCGACACGCTCCTTAATGTCCGAGATAGACTTCAATCACTTTCGGATCGTTCTTCACCTTCTCCATCGTGCCTTCCGACAGGATCTGGCCCTGGTGCAGGACCGTGACCTTGTGGGCGATGTCCTCGACGAACTTCATGTCGTGCTCGATCACGAGCACGGAGCGGTCCTTGATGATGCGGTTGAGCAGTTCGGCGGTCTTGGCGCGCTCGCTCACGCTCATGCCGGCCACTGGCTCGTCGAGCATCAGCAAGTCCGGGTCCTGAATCAGCAGCATGCCGATCTCGAGCCACTGCTTCTGGCCGTGGCTAAGCAGCGCGGCACTCATGTCGAGGCGGTCCTTGAGGAAGATCATTTCAGCGACTTCATGGACCCGGTCCCGCACAACGGCGTCGCGTGTAAATGTCAGCGCGCCGAAGACGGTGCGGCCGCGTGGAAATGAAATCTCGAGATTCTCGAACACGGTAAGATCGTCGTAGATCGACGGGGTCTGGAACTTACGCCCCACCCCGGCCTTCACGATCTGGTTCTCCTTCAGTTTCGTCAGCTCCTTGCCGCGAAACGCGATCGAGCCTGAGGTGGCCTTGGTCTTTCCGCAGATCAGGTCGAGCACCGTGGTCTTGCCGGCGCCATTGGGGCCGATGATGACGCGGATCTCGTTCTCCTCGACATAGAAGGAGAGATCGTTGACCGCCTTGAACCCGTCAAAGGACACCGTGAGTCCTTCGACCGCGAGCAGGAAGGGTTTTGGCTGATGACCGATGAGCATGATGTCCTCCTCACTCTGCCGGCGCGCCGTCGGCGACGGAATTATCGGTCCAGCCGCTCTCGGACTTCGGCTTGCGTGATGAGATCAGCCGGTCGATCCGCGGCTGGACATGATCCTGCCAGATGCCGGCGAGGCCGTTCGGGAAAGCAAGCACCACGGCGATGAACAGTCCGCCGAGGCCGAACAGCCAGAGCTCGGGGAAGGATTCCGAAAGGCTTGTTTTCGCGAAGTTGACGAGCATGGTTCCGTAGACCGCGCCCAGGATCGAGAGCCGGCCACCGACCGCGGTATAGATCACCATCTCGATCGATGGCACGATGCCGACAAAGGATGGCGACATGAACCCGACCTGCAGCGCGAACATGGCCCCGCCGATGGCGGCAAAGATGGCCCCGACGCAGAAGGCGAAGATCTTGAAATTGGCGACACTGTAGCCGGAGAAGCGGACCCGGTCTTCCTGATCGCGCATCGCGACCAGGATACGGCCGAGCTTCGAGTGCCTGATGAACTGAGCAATCAGAATGCAGATGAACAGCAAGCCTACCTCGAAGAAGTAGAGCACGACCTTGGCGTGGTCGGGACGGATATCCCAGCCCTTCAGCGTACGCAGGTCGGTCATGCCGTTGATGCCGCCGGTATAGCCCTGCTGACCGACGATCAGGATGGTCAGGATCGCCGCGACCGCCTGCGTGATGATGGCGAAATAGGTGCCGCCGACGCGGCGCTTGAACATCGCAGCGCCGATGACCAACGCAAATAGGCCCGGCACCAGAATGACGGCGGCGATGGTAAAGGTGAGGCTGTGGAAGGGCTGCCAGAACAACGGCAGCGAGGTGATCTGATTCCAGTCCATGAAATCGGGAATGCCGGGGGTCGACTGGATCTTGGTGTTCTCGACGCTCGACGCTTCGAGCTTGAGGAACATCGCCATGCAGTAGCCGCCGAGACCGAAGAACACGCCCTGCCCCAAACTCAAGATGCCGCCATAGCCCCAGCAGATCACCAGCCCCAGCGCCACAAAGGCATAGGTGAGGTATTTCGCGACAAGGTTGAGCCTGAAGACATCGAGACAGAGCGGCAGGATCACCACCAGGAACACGGCGAGCACCAGGATCCCGATAAGCTCCGATCGATTGGTAAAGCGATTGTCGGTCATGGCTCAGCCCTCTTGTTATTTGCGGACCTTGAGGGCGAACAGACCCTGCGGCCGCAGCATCAGAATTCCGACAACCGCGAGCAGCGTCAGGACCTTGGCCATCGATCCCGACGTGAAGAATTCGAGCGTCGACTGCGTCTGGGAGATCGAGAAGGCCGATGCGATGGTGCCGAGCAGGCTGGCGGCGCCGCCGAACACGACCACCAGGAAGGTGTCGACGATGTAGAGCTGGCCTGAAGTAGGCCCGGTCGAGCCGATCATGGTGAAGGCGCTGCCGGCGACGCCGGCGATGCCGCAGCCCAGTGCGAAGGTGAGACGATCGACTTTCGCGGTGTTGATGCCGACGGCGCCCGCCATGATCCGGTTCTGCACGACGGCGCGGACCTGGCGGCCCCAGCGCGATTTGTACATGACGTAGGCGACCACGATGGTGATCAGCACGGTCAGGCCCATCACGAAGACGCCGTTGATCGGCACCTCGATAGAGTCCGTGACCTTGAGCGAGCCCAGCATCCACTGCGGCAGTTCGACACCGACTTCACGCGCGCCGAAGATCGAGCGATAGGCCTGCTGCAGCATCAGGCTGAGGCCCCAGGTGGCGAGCAGCGTATCGAGCGGCCGCTTGTAGAGGTGACGTATCAGCACCCACTCCACCAGCATGCCGAGAGCGCCGGAGGCGAGGAATGCGAGGATCATCGCGAGAAAGAAGTACCCACTGAATAGACCCGGCAGATAGCTCTGGAACAAGTTTGACGTCATCCACGTGACGTAGGCGCCGAGGATCATGAACTCGCCATGCGCCATGTTGATAACGCCCATCTGGCCGAAGATGATCGCAAGACCGAGCGCCATCAGAACGTAAACGGAAAACAGGATCAGGCCTGCAAATCCCTGCATGACGAAGATGGAGCCCAGATCGCCAATCGAGTAATCACCGAACATCTGACTTCTCCGTCGAGGGGATAAGTCCCGCGTCGCGAGAGAATTCGCGACGCGGGGTCGTGAAGCGTGGATTGACGGTCCACGCCAGGGAGCGGTTGGAGAAAGTTTGCGGGAAGCTCCGCGGGCTTACTGATAGCCCTTCGGGAACGGATCGGGCTCGATCAGATCGGCGGTCTCGAAGATCAGTTCGAACTGACCATCGAGTTTGGCGCGCCCGACCCGGGTCTTCGACCAGAGGTGATGGTTTTCGTGGATGCGCACGTAACCTTCGGGCGCTTCCTTGAACTCGATGCCAGGTGAGGCGGCGGCGATCTTGTCGACGTCGAAGCTGCCAGCCTTCTCGCAGGTCAGTTTCCACAGCCACGGGCCGAGATAGCCGGCCTGCGTCACGTCGCCGATCACGGTCTTCTCACCCCACAGCTTCTTGAAGGCGGGAACGAACGCCTTGTTGTTGGCATTGTCGAGCGACTGGAAGTACTTCATGCAGGCATAGGCGCCCGCGATGTTCTCGCCGCCAATGCCATCGATTTCATCCTCAGTCACGGAGATCGTCAGCAGCGCCTGCTTCGAGAGGTCGACGCCGGCCGCCTTGAGCTGCTTGTAGAAGGCGACGTTCGAGCCGCCGACCACGTCGGTGAAGATCACGTCGGGCTTGGTCAGCTTGATCTTGTTGATCACCGAATTGAACTGGGTGCTGCCGAGCGCGTAATATTCCTCGCCGACGACCTTGCCCTTCAGCACGTTCTCGACATGCTTGCGCGCAATCTTGTTCGAGGTGCGCGGCCAGATGTAATCCGAGCCGATGAAGAAGAACGATTTGGCGCCCTTCTCCTTGGCGATCCAGTTCAGGCCGGCGAGAATCTGCTGGGTTGCCTCCTGGCCGGTGTAGATCACGTTCTTGGACTGCTCGAGGCCTTCATAGAAGGTCGGGTAATAGAGCATGCCGTTGTACTGCTCGACGACCGGCAGCACCGCCTTGCGCGATGCCGAGGTCCAGCAGCCCATGATCGCCGCGACCTTGTCGTTGACGAGAAGCTTCTTGGCCTTTTCCGCAAATGTCGGCCAGTCGCTGGCGCCGTCTTCCTGGATGAACTTGATCTTGCGCCCGAGCACGCCGCCGGCGGCGTTGATCTGTTCGATCGCGAGCTTTTCGGCCTGGATCGAGCCGGTTTCCGAAATCGCCATCGTGCCGGTGGCCGAGTGCAGGATGCCGACGGTGACTTCCGTGTCGGTGACCGCGAGGCCCGTGGTGTTGACCACGGAGGTTGCGGGACCGGCTCCGAATGACGGCCGGGGAAGCATCGAAATGAGCGGCAGTGCCGCCGCGCCCATCAGCAGTTGGCGACGAAGCGGCGACTGCAGGCCCTTGTTTGGTTCGTCTGACATGAGCACCCCATTTTTGGTTCGAGAACGCTTATTGGTCAGGCGAGGATTGCCTAGATTTGTGCACTGCACAGATACGTAAGATCGCGTATATTGCACCGCAAAATAGCGACGTAGGTTTTGGTACGGAGTTTGCTGGCTACGCGGGAGGTCAGTTGAACTGGCAGGAGCATCACAGTGGCAGGGCGGCAGCGGATTGACCGCGTCAGGCGCCAATACAATCAATGGGTTGCGAACCAGACCCTGGAAGATTATGCGCTGCGCTTCACCGCCAAGAGCGCCCGACGATGGTCGGCGGCCCGCGTCGCCAATACGGCCCTTGGCGCGATCTCTTTTCTGGCGCTGGAGGCGATTGGCGGCACCATTACGCTGAACTACGGCGCGACCAATGCCACCGTCGCCATCCTGGTCGTCAGCGTCATCATCTTCTTTTGCGGCCTGCCGATTGCCTACCATGCCGCAAAATGCGGCATCGATATCGACCTGCTGACCCGCGGCGCCGGCTTCGGCTATATCGGCTCGACCATCACCTCGCTGATCTACGCCTCCTTCACCTTCATCTTCTTCGCGCTCGAAGCGGTCATCATGGCCGCCGCGCTGGAGATGTGCTTCGGCATCCCGCGCCCGATCGGCTATCTCATCAGCGCCGTCGTCATCATTCCTGTGGTGACCTACGGCATCACCTTGATCAGCCGCTTTCAACTGTGGACGCAGCCGCTCTGGGTCGTCCTCCACATCCTCCCGTTCGTCGCGATCGCCTGGGCCAACCCGCACTCATTTACGGAGTGGCGGAAATTCGCCGGCGAGCATGGCGATGCCGGCGGCCATCTTGATTTGCTGCTGTTCGGAACCGCCGCCTCAGTGGTGTTTTCGCTGGTCGCGCAGATCGGCGAACAAGTGGACTTCCTGCGGTTTCTGCCGCGCGACCGCCGAACCTCTCGCACCTCATGGTGGATCGCGTTGCTGAGCGCCGGCCCCGGCTGGATCATCTTTGGCGCGCTCAAATTATTGTTGGGCTCGTTCCTCGCCTACTTCGCGCTCAGCCACGGCGTCTCCAGCGAGCACGCCGCTGAGCCCGCGCATATGTATCTCGAAGCGTTTCGTTACGTGCTGTCGCAGCCCGATCTGGTGCTGGCGCTGACCGGCACCTTCGTCATTCTCTCGCAGATCAAGATCAACGTCACCAACGCCTATGCCGGCTCGATCGCCTGGTCGAACTTCTTCTCGCGGCTGACGCACAGCCATCCCGGCCGCGTGGTCTGGCTGGTATTCAACGTGATGGTGGCGCTGCTGCTGATGGAAATCGGCGTCTACAAGGCGCTGGAGCAGACGCTGGCGCTCTATTCCAACGTTGCGATTGCCTGGGTCGGCGCGCTGGTCGCCGATCTCGTCGTCAACAGGCCGCTGGGCTTGCGTCCGCAGCAGATCGAATTCAAACGCGCGCATCTCTACGACATCAATCCGGTCGGCGTCGGTGCCATGACGATCGCGACCATCGTCTCGATCAGCGCGTTCTACGGCCTGTTCGGACCGACAGCGAAGGCGCTGTCCGCCTTCGTGGCGCTGGCGGTGGCCTTCGTCACCGCGCCGCTGATCGCATGGGCGACCGACGGCAAATACTACATCGCGCGCAAACCCAAACGTAGCTGGCAGAACCTCGAAGCGATCCAGTGCTGTATCTGCGAACATTCGTTCGAGCCGGAGGACATGGCCTCCTGCCCCGCCTATGCCGGACCGATCTGTTCGCTCTGCTGTTCGCTCGACGCGCGCTGCCACGACCTCTGCAAGCCGCATGCGCGCGCCGGCGCACAGGTGTCGGAGGCGCTCGGCAAGCTGTTGCCGGAGCCGATCTATGCCCGGATCAACTCGCAGTTCGGGCATTATCTCGGCGTTTTCGCGGTGTCCGCAGGCCTCGTTGGCCTGACGCTCGGGCTGATCTATCTGCAGACATCCGCGACGATTCCGGTCGACGGTTCTGCGCTATCCGACGTGCTCTGGAAGGTGTTCTTCGCGCTCACCATCATCATCGGCGTGGTGGCATGGCTGTTCGTGCTGGCACAGCAGAGCCGCCGTGCGGCGGAAGCGGAAACGCGGCGGCAGACTGCGCTCCTGATCCAGGAAATCGACGCGCACAAGCGCACCGATGCCGAGCTGCAGCGCGCCAAGGAAGTGGCTGAATCGGCGAACCTGGCGAAGAGCCGCTATGTGGTCGGCCTGAGCCACGAACTGCGCTCGCCGCTGAACGCCATCTCTGGCTATGCGCAACTGCTGGAACAGGATTCCGGCCTCGCCACCAAGCCGCGCGACCAGGTGCGCGTGGTCCGCCGCAGCGCCGACCATCTGTCGGGGCTGATCGACGGCATTCTGGACATTTCCAAGATCGAGGCAGGCCGGCTCTATTTATCGCGCGACGAGGTGCGCCTGAGCGAATTTCTCGATCAGCTCGTCGGCATGTTTCGCGTGCAGGCCGCCGCCAAGGGCATCGACTTCGTCTTCAAGCGGCCCTCGGTGCTGCCCGTCGTGGTCTACGCCGACGAAAAACGTCTGCGCCAGGTTCTGATCAACCTGCTGTCGAATGCGCTGAAATTCACGCAAGCCGGCAGCGTGCAATTCGTCGTGCATTACCGCAGCCCGGTCGCGGAGTTCGAGGTGATCGACACCGGCCCCGGCATCCAGGCGAGCGATCTCGAACGCATCTTCGCGCCGTTCGAGCGCGGCGCGCTCGGCGTGTCGCAGCCGCAGACCGGCACCGGCCTCGGCCTCACCATCAGCCGGCTGCTGGCGGGCGTGATGGGCGGTGACATCAAGGTGACGAGCGAGGTCGGCAAAGGCAGCACTTTCCGCGTCAAGATCCTGCTGTCGGAAGTCACCAATCCGACAAGGATCGCGCCGGTGGAGGCGCCGATTTTCGGCTATCACGGCCCGCGCAAGACGATCTTGATTACCGATGACGATCCGACCCATCGCGACCTGCTGCGCGAGGTGATGGCACCGCTGGGCTTCATTCTCCTGAGCGCGCCCGATGGACCCGGCTGCCTCGCGCTGGCGCAACACTGCCGACCCGATCTGTTCCTGCTGGATATCTCGATGGCTGGCATGGACGGTTGGACGGTGGCGGAAACGCTGCGCGCGAACGGCCATCATCAGGCCCGCATCCTGATGGTGTCGGCGAGCGCGCTGGAGGCGCATGGTGCGCCGCTGGCGCAGCCGTACCACGACGGGTACCTGATGAAGCCGATCGACATTCCCCGGTTACTGGAGACCATTCGGCAGCTGCTAAAACTCGAATGGCAATATGAGGCCGAGGAAATTCCAGTGCCGCGCTGGAAACCGGAAACCGGATCGCGGCCGCCAGTAAAGTATGTGGAGGAGCTGATTGGTCTCGGGCAACTGGGTTACATCCGCGCGATCCAGGTCAAGCTCGACGAGATCGGCAACGACTATCCCCAGCATGCCGATTTCGTCTCACAGATGCGCTCGCTGGTGGACCGCTTCGATCTCGATCAGTACATGGCGACCTTGAAAACATTGCACAGCTATGATCACTGAATCCAAAAAGCGCGACGTTGCCCTCGTCGTCGACGATTCTCCGGAGACGCTGCGGCTATTGACCGACGCGCTCGACGGCGCAGGCATGACGGTCATGGTCGCGCTCGACGGCGCGGCTGCGATGCGGATCGTCGACCAGATCACGCCCGACATCGTGCTGCTGGACGCTGTCATGCCCGGCATGGACGGGTTCGAGACCTGCAGGCGGCTGAGGCGCGACGCAGGCCTCGATAACGTGCCGATCATCTTCATGACAGGGCTCGCGGAGACCGAACACATCGTCCGCGGGCTGGAGGCCGGCGGCGTCGACTATGTGACAAAACCGATCGCGATCGAGGAGATGCTGGCGCGGATTCGCGTGCACCTCGCCAACGCACGGCTGACGCAGAGCGCCCGCGCCGCCCTCGACGTCTCCGGCCGCTATCTGCTTGCGGTGAACAGCGCGGGCCAGATCATGTGGGCGACGCCGCAGGCGCAGAAACTATTGTCGGCCATACTCACCGCGAATGCGGACGACGAATTAGCGTTGCCCGAGCCGATGCCGCAATGGCTCGAGCAGGCGAAAGCGGGCAAGGCCGCCTCAAACGCGGCGATGGTGTCATTTCCGGGCAACGAGCAGCTCCGGCTGCACTATATGGGCAAGCTCGGCTCCAACGAATTCTTGCTGCGGCTCGCCAAGGACGCTGGCGCCGGTACGCCCGCGGAATTCTCCAGCGAGCTCGGCCTGACCGCGCGCGAGGGCGAAGTGCTGTCCTGGCTTTCCAAGGGCAAGACGAACCGCGACATCGCACAAATTCTAGGATTGTCGCCGCGGACTGTGGACAAACATCTCGAGCAAATTTACTCCAAGCTTGGCGTCGAGAACCGCACTGCTGCGACGGCGATCGCGGTCAAGACCAGGAACATGAAGTAGTAGCGAACGGGACATGCCCACGGCACCAAATCTTCCCGATCATTCATTTGGTATGGCGGTCGGCGCCGAAAACATTCAGACGAGCACGCTTACCAGCCCTTTCGAAAGCGCGCTTCTATGCGGGACAGCGGCAGTTCGCTTCAGTTGCTCTGGCTCATCGACATCCGTCGTTCCGGCCGGGGGAACTGTTCGTCGCCCAAGTTGCATGCACGGATCTCGTGCAAGATCTTGTCCCTGTCCTCGGGGGAGATAACCGATGCAGACGCGGACCGGCTTGCCTTTGACCCGATAACCACCTGCTGAAAGCCGAAACGGCAGATCACACTGTCCAGACTCTCCTCGTCGCGGCGAAGGTGGCGTCCATGGAATTTCATCCATTTTTCGATCCGGTGCAGGCTCAGGCGTCCCAGCCCCGGCTGTTCAAGAAGCTCGCTCCTGGTATGAAGCGATGCAATCTCGAGGAGATAATTGATGCGCGTGGACAGCTCCTTGCCGACGAGCCCGGCATGCTGGCTGCGAAGCAGTATGGTTGCAATTCGCTCGGGCAAATAGATATCCATTTGCTGCTCGATAAGGACGGATCTTGTCATAGTCAGTTCCACGTTGACCTGCAGCTTCCGCAGATGCGTTTAAGAATGAATCTACCAGCGCCGCCGATGTTTGTCGCAAGAACACATCGCCTTGCTGACCTCGGTTAGATGGATTCTAAGCCAGATCTTTTCCATGTGACGCCCAACACACGCAAAAGTTGCTTCCGGTTGTGCATTTATCGAGTAGCCAATGGATATGGCGAACTCTCGCAAGGCTGAACAGGAACCGCTTGCGGCATCGCTATCGATCGCGCGCGCAAGCCGCTCCCTCGCGTGGTCGATCGCAGTCAAATGCACGACGCCGCAGGATGCACTGCGCGTCCGATGCCTGTCGGAACCGTGTATCGTGAGCCCAGTCGAGCAGCTAAAGCCGGAAGAGATCGCTCTGTGGCTCGCCGCGGTGTCTCCCTCCCCGGACTTCATCGGCGGTTCCGCCGGCGCGCTCAGTTTCGAGCAAGCTGCAAGTGTGATCGACACTGGGGAAGCCGATCGTCTGGCGCGGTTCCTGCACATTGAGGATCGAATCAGTTATCTGGCTGCGCACGCTGGCGCTCGCCTTCTGCTGGGCAGCCTTGTGGGGCAGCCTGCCAATGCCCTGCGGTTCGAACCGTCCACACACGGCAAGCCCGTGCTCATTGCCGGCCCGCCGAACATCGACTTCAGCCTGAGCCACTCCAGGGGTGCGGTTTCCGTTGCAGCCGCATCCATGCCGGTCGGGGTCGATGTCGAGCCGTTGCGTGACATCGCCGATATGGATTCCATCAGCGAAATCGTCCTGGCCGCAGAGGAACGCAAGACCCTGCGGAAGGCTCCAACGGCATTCCGATCCCGGCTGTTTCTGCGCTACTGGACTCTGAAGGAAGCGGTACTGAAGGCGGCAGCTCTCGGATTTGCGATTCCTCCTGATACGGTGATTGTCGATGCAGGCCCGTCACCTGCAGTGCTTTCGGTGCCGGCTACGCTTGGATCAGCCACGCAATGGCGGCTGATCGCCCCCGCGATCTGGCAGGTCTAGGCGATGAGTTCGCGGCGCGAAATCGTCGAAAGCAGAGACTCGGCGATTTCCTGCGAGCGCGTCGCCAGAACGGAGAGCAACGTGTCGCTCAGGCCGTGAGATGACTCGGAATATCCCTGGAGATGGATTTGCGGGCGAAACGCGGGGCTGGTCGCGAGCTTGTAGTTGCGGTCGACCGCGGTATCGCGGATATAGCGCCGGATCGGTTCCAGAAACGTGTGCGGCGTTTCCCTGTCATAGCCGGTGGCGAGGATGACGGCATCGTAGCAAGAGCGGCGATGCTGGCCGCTGAACTTGTCAACCGTTCCAATCTCGATGCCTTCAACTGCCGCGCGCACACTCTTGATCTCGCTGCGCGGGTGCAACTCGACGCCCGTCGTGCCGCTGATGCGCTGCTGGTAGAGCAAGCGATACAGCTGATCGAGGAGGTCGGAGTCGACGACGGCGTAGTTGGTATTGCGGAAATTGCGGACGATCGCATCTCGACGCTCGCCAGGCTGCGCGAAGATAAAATCCGTGTAGTCCGGATTGAAAATCTCGTTGACGAACGGACTGCTGTCGGACGGCTTCAGCGCATGGCCGCGGAAGATCAGGTCAATGCTCGCGTGCGGAAAACGGCTGCGAAGGTCGACCGTCACCTCAACCGCACTCTGCCCTCCCCCGATGACAGCTACGCATGCAGCCTTCCCGCCGAGGCCAACGGAATCGACCGTGTCGAGGTAGCGGCTGGAGTGAAAAACTCTGGCATCATCGACGGTCTTCGCTAACACCTCCGGGATATTCGGCCTGCCTCCCGCCGCGACCACCAGATTCTTCGCAAGCCGCACCGTTTCACCGCCGGCAAGCGTTCGCGAATAAACCCGCAAGGACGTGACGGATTGTCCGGCCATCACCGGTTCGACGGCGACGATGGTTTCGCCATAGGCCGCGTGAGGCTTGAACTGAGCCGCTACCCACCGCAGGTAGTCGTTGAACTCCAGCCTGCTCGGATAGAACGTTCGGCAATTGATAAAATCCTGCAAGCGGCCGTGCTTGTGCAGATAGTTCACAAACGTGAACGGACTGGTCGGATCACGCAGAGAGACCAGATCCTTTAAAAACGATATCTGCATGTCGCTGCCCGGCAGGAGCATGCCCCCATGCCAGGTAAATTGGGATTGCTTCTCCACGAACAGAGATGTGCATTTCAAGCGAGATCTTCTGGCGCACTCGTCCAGCGCGATCGCCAGCGACAGATTGGACGGCCCGAATCCGACGCCGATAACATCGTGCTCGATGGCAAGCTGGTGAGACATGAAACTGCGCTCCGTTTGCGCGTTAGGCTGTGGTTGCCGGACCGGTCGTCGCCGGTAGCCACAGCCGGTCACCAAAGAAGCGCTCGCGCAGCAGCATGACCAGGGTGGCCCGCTTGTGTGGAAAATCGAAATTCTTGATTTTCGCGAATCCCGAGAGTTCCAGATTGCGGAGTTGCTGCGAATGGGCAGCCGCCGGCTCGCCGACGATTCGCTGCGTTCGGCAATCATCCAGGAACATGTAGTGCATCAGCGATGGCAGCCACGCACTGATGTAGCGGCGTCCGCGATAGGCATCCTCTCCGACGACAACATGCCAGCCGCGATCGTAATCGTCGGCATCGTAGAACGGCGCAATACGGTTCTCCTTGGCCCAATAGAGCTCGAAGTAGCCAAATGGCGCGTCACCGAAGCAGCCGATCAGTGGCAACATGTGCGGATCGGCCAGAATGGTGGAGAGATACTTTCGATGCTTCTCGAGATCGCCGGCCTCATCCCAGAAGGCGTCGACGCGTGGGTCATTCATCCACCGGTGCAGCAGATGCAGGTCATCCTCCACATCGGCAACTCGAAACGAGACAACCTCGCCGAGCCAGGGGATGAAGCGGGCATACACCATTCCTACTGGCTTTTGCGGCCGTCGCGGATGACGTTTGCCGTCGGTCATGATGTGGAGTTGCGGCATTGGCGGCCGCGCGGCATCGGACAGCCAGTTGTCACGGCGCTGCATTGTCAGCTCCGGGAGCAGCACGAGGTCGCTTCCGGCCACGACAGCAAGGCCATCGTCCAGCAATCTACGTGCAACAGGTTCCCCGACCGAATCCAGAAAAAGCCGATTGAGACCGGGGCGCCACCCGAACATTGCCTCAGCTGCCGCCGAAGCCGCCCGCACCGCTAATCGCGGATCGCCGGGAGCATCGAGCATCTTCAGATGGTCCAGTTGCTCATCGAGGCGCAGACGCATCACCGTGTCGCCGTCTGCAATAACCCGCAAGTCTGCGCCGTCCTGAAGGACCGTCATGCCGGCGTGCGGTCCGATCGGAAACGCGTGAGGATCTGTCGCGGAGCTCGACGCTTTGTTCATACGGCACTCGCATTGACGTGATTGCTTGAAACAAGACGCGATTTGCGCTCACGCGTGCGATGTAAATCACTCCCGCGCAGGATGACAAGAAATGCCAACGCACGCAGTTTAGATTCCTTACAAAACCAATGAATGACTTGGCCGGGACATTGCCTGCCTTATTCGAGGCAAACCTCCGCGGTCTCCGAATTTAAATTCAAATTTTCTCGGAAAACAAAAATACGTCTAAAGAGGCGCGCCGCTTGGAACTGATGACGGCTCCATGACGTTATGGGCCTTCGCCTCGCCAGCGACAATCTTGCCGTGACGAAGTCGCACAAGATGGTCCGCCACGCCGAAATAACGGTCATCATGCGAGATCACGATGATCGTCTTTCCCATGCGCTTCAGGTCGGGCAGCAGTTCCGTATAGAAGATATGCCGGAACGCGGGATCCTGATCCGCGGCCCACTCGTCGAACACAAGGACCGGCCGCTCCTCCAGCCAGGCATTCATCAGCGCCAGCCGCTTGCGTTGCCCGGTCGACAGGTCCGTCGTCGTAAATACGCCGTTCTCGACCGAGACCTTGTGCGCGACCTCCAATCGCTCCAGATACCGTTCCGCGACATCCGGCACCACTCCGGCTCCCTGAAGCAGGTCTTCAAACAGGTAGTAGTCGGAGAAGATGGTGGTGAAGAGCTGCCGGTAATCATCCCGCGTTTCCGTTACGACGGACAGGCCATCGCGAAGCACCGCACCGGTCTGCGGCGCATAAAGTCCCAGCAGCAATTTGATGAGCGTGGTCTTTCCGCTGCCATTTTCGCCGACAATGAAAACGATGTCCCCCTGGCGGATATGCAGGTCAATCGGCCCGAGAACGAAAGGATTGCTGCCGGGCACCGCGCGGAAGGCGTACGACACTCCGCGGAGTTCGATCGATTCGATCCGGGCCGACGCTTCCGGCGCGGTCGAAGGCGCGGCCAGCAAGTCCTGTTCAGGCGTCGAGAACTGCTCCGAAAGCTCGGCGATGCGGCGCATCGCCACCTGCGCGCGGCCGAGTGCAGGCAGGATGCCGATGACCTGGTCGATGGGACCTCGCATATAGAGCAGCACAAGCACAAAGCCGCTGGAGACCGAGGCGGGACTGTCCGGCCACAAGAAGGGACGCAAGGTCAGCGCCACGCCGATCACGACGAAGAACAGCATCGTGCCGAATGCCCGTGCAGTCACGAAGAGGTTGATCGACTTGATCTGCACCGTGCTGATCCGGTCAACGGTGCGCTGAAGCTTCTCCACATACACGCGCTGCCGGCGGGTGCGGTTCAGGCGCAATTCCTTCGCGCCCTCCGCGATCGCCCGGTAGTGCTTCTGCAACTCGTCTTCCGAGTCGCGGGCGGCATTGAATCCCTGAACCCCCCGCGTTCGCGCAAGAGCATGCGCCAGCGAACCCAGGATAATGACCAATCCCGTGATCAGAAAAAGCGGCCACGACAATACCGCCAGATAAACCATGCAGCCGAAAGTAATAACGAGGGACACGAAAAAAGATGAGAAGAAGAATGCGAAATCGCTGATCGTATCGACATCCTGCGTGAGAACAGGGATCAGGCGATGCGTCCGGTAGATTTCGAGCTGGTCGATCGGGGCAGCCAGAATCTTGGCGGCGAGCGACTTGCGAAGCTCGGCGATGATCCTTTGTCCGACATAATTGGCGCTGATGTCGGAGCCGATGGATCCGATCAGGATCAGCGAACACAGGCCCGCAAAGGCGAAAAGCAGCGTTGCGATGTCGCCCTGCGAGGCGTAGAGCCCGCGGTTGACGACTGCGAGCAGCCCCGCAACGCTGGCGCCGCCGACAATGCCGAGAACGATGCCTCCAAGCACGATCGGCCAATATGGCCGCAGGAGATGCAGGATCTGCGCCGTCAGGCCGCTTCGTGGATTCATCATGAGTGCCGCGCTTGAGTAGAGCTGAAGCGAACCTACACGGCCCGTCGTGACACGAACAGCCTTGCTGGAGTGATGCGAATACATGATGGCAGCATCGCTCTTTCAGGGCTTATTTTTCAGCCTTTTTCGATTGATTCTAATTTGTGATCGGCGACGCGTTTAATAAAATATGAGTGGTACCGCCTTTGCATCGCAGCCGATGAGCGTGTAGGACTTGGATCCAGCCGTGTCGGGCCGCGATATCCGGAAATCGAAGCGCTTGCAGGCCAGCATCGGACAGGCCCGACTGGAGGATGACTTGGATTCGCTGATCTCCGAAACCCGCATCCGGCTTGCCGATGCCGCCGGTCTTGCCGCCCGGATGATCGATCATTTGGCCGAGCATGACATCGCCTTCGAGGATCAGGATGGCCTGATGGTGGCCAAACTTCCGTTTGGAACCAGCTCGCTCACCGTTGAGGCCGAGGCACTCAAGATCCGCGTCGAGGCTAAAGACAAGGGTCACCTCGAAATGCTGCGATCGGTCGTGGCCTCGCACGTCATCGAGTTCGCAGGCGACGAGCCACCGACTATCGTTTGGTCCGGTCATGAATCCGATGGCGGCACGCTAGCCAATTTCCGCGAAGTGCGATTGAAGGCAGCGATCGACCTCACGCCCCGCATGCGCCGGCTGACCTTCACCGGGGACGACATCGCCCGCTTCGTGAACGACGATGACCTGCACGTCCGCCTGTATTTCCCGCCGGCGGGCCTCGCCAAGCCCGAATGGCCGTGGCCTGCGCCGGACGGACGCATCCTTTGGCCGGAACCGGACCGCCGTCCCGTCACCCGCTACTACACCATCCGCCGCATCGATCTGCAGACCCGCGAAATCGATATCGATTTCGTGGTGCACGACCATGCCGGACCGGGATCGGCATTCGCCCTCAATGCGCAAGCCGGCGCCATTTGCGGCATGGCCGGCCCCCTCGGGCGAGGCATTCGTCCGGCGCGCTGGTTTCTGCTGGCCGGCGACGAAACTGCCCTCCCCGCCATCGCGCGAATTCTCGAGACCCTGCCGGCAACGGCTGAGGGTGAAGTCTTCATCGAAGTCGCCGATCGGCTTGAGGAGGTTCCGCTGGTCGGGCCTGCCGGCGTGTCGATCCGCTGGCTGCATCGCGGCGACCGTCCGGCCGGGACGACGCAGTTGCTGGTCGATGCCGTCAAGGCTGTGCGATGGCCTGATCATCGCGAGGCCTTTGCCTGGGTCGCGTGCGAAGCACAGGCGCTGAAGGCATTGCGAAACCATTTGCGCGATGAACGAAAGCTCTCCCGCGAGCAGCATCTTGCGGTCGCGTATTGGAGCCTGCGTCAGCCATGACATCTCCACATGCGCGGATCGAGGGGACAGCGTTCGTCTCGCACCGCATAGTCTCCGCAGGCACTTTCCCATGCACGTAGTTCGGCCCACCGAAATCGCCGAGGCGTCGCCCGATACGACCGCGCCCTTGTTCGAACTGGACCAGGTCGGCTTTGCGGTGGCTGGCCGCGCGTTGCTCGAACCACTCACCCTGTCCCTTCCCGCGCGCAGCGTCGTGGGCCTGATCGGGCACAATGGCTCCGGCAAATCGACCTTGCTGAAGCTGCTGGCGCGGCAGCAGCCAAGCTCATCCGGCACGATCCGTTTCGAAGGGCGCCCGCTACGTGAATGGAGCGACCGGGAATACGCCCGCAAGGTCGCCTATTTGCCGCAGCAGACGCCGCCCGCCGCCGGCATGCTGGTCAAGGAACTGGTCGCGCTGGGCCGCTATCCATGGCATGGCGCACTCGGCCGGTTTGGCGACACCGACCGCGACAAGGTCGCGGAGGCCATGGCACTGACCCACATCGAGCCGTTTGCGGATCGGCTGGTCGATACATTGTCCGGTGGCGAACGCCAGCGGGTCTGGATCGCGATGCTGGTTGCGCAGGACGCCGAATGCCTGCTGCTCGACGAGCCGACTTCGGCGCTCGACATCGCCCATCAGATCGAAGTTCTGTCGCTCGTGAAGCAGCTCGCCCGCGAGCGCAATCTCGGCGTGGTCGTCGTGCTCCATGACGTCAACATGGCGGCGCGCTTCTGCAACGAGATCATCGCACTGCATTCGGGCAGGCTGATAACCCGCGGCGCGCCCGACAGGATCATGACGCCGGCTGAACTCGAAACCATCTACGGCATCCCCATGGGGGTGATGCCGTCTCCGGATCAGAGCCACCTCATCAGCTTTGCACGATAAAAAGGCGAGTCATCCGCCTTTCCATCGCGGCGTGTCATGTTCGTCGCGGGCGCAACAGCCAAACCAGATAAGGACCGGCGAGCATCATCGCGAAGATGCCGGCCGGCATCTGGAACGGAAATATCACCATCCGCCCGGCCCAATCCGCGAATACCATCAATGTGGCACCAATCAGCGCGGCCAGCGCCGCCTGGTGAAGTGCGCGTTGTGCCCCCATCATCCGCGCCATGTGCGGCGCGATGAAACCGACGAGACTCAGAAGCCCAACCATCAAGGTCGCCGTCGCGGTCAACAACGCGGTCAGCAGCATGATGATGATGCGGCTTCTCGCCATCGATATGCCCACCGAACGCGACGCTGCCGGGCCGAGCGGCAGGATATCGAGCCAGCGTGACAACATCGGCACCAGAGCCAACAGGATGATGGCGGCGGCGGCCAGTATCGCCGCCTCGGTCGGACCGATCTGATAAAGCGATCCCGCCAGCAACGACAGAAGTATACCTATGCGGGGATCACCGGTCGCAAGCACCATGGCCATGATCGCGCCGAACGCCGCGCTCATGGCGACGCCAGCCAGCAGCACACGCTCCGGACTGAATTCGGACCGCCGGCTGAACAGCAGAACCAGCCCGAGCACGATGAAGGCTCCGATCCCACCGCCTGCAATCTGCGTCACGCGTGTATGGGAGGGAAGAAGATACAGGAGAACGAGCACACCCATCGCGGCGCCGTAGCTGATCCCCATCACCTCCGGAGCCGCCATTGGATTCCCGGTCATGCGTTGCAGCAGCGTGCCGGCCACCGCCAGCGTGGCCCCCGCAGCCATGGCCGACACCACGCGCGGCCAGCGCCACGGCAAAAACTCCTGGATGCCGGCCAGACCGCTCCAGCTCCAGCCCTCTGAGCCGACCCCGACCGCGAGCGCGATCCAGACCACGACCGACAGCAAGACCGCACCGAACAAGATGACCCGCCAGGGATGGTCGAGACGCGGTGGTATGGATGGCGTGAGGTCCCCCACCGGCGCGGTGGCCCGTAGCCGCGGCAGCAACAAAAGCAACATCGGCGCGCCGATCAGGGCAGTGGCGGCGCCAGCCGGCATTTCGCGATAGCCGGGCGGGATCAGCAGCACAAGCTCATCTGTCAGCCACAGCAGCAAGGCGCCGCAAAGGGGCGCCCAAATCAGCCGGTCGCGAAAACGGCGCGCGCCTGACAGCATGACAATGGCCGGCGCCGCAAGACCCACAAAACCCATTACGCCGACCACGCTGACGACCGAAGCACTGAGCGCGATCGCGATGCCAAGCGCGCAGACCCGCGCGCCCGTCAATCCGAGGCCGAGATTGCGTGCGGTCTCGTCATCGAAGCCGAGCAAGGTCAGCGGGCGGACCATCGCTGCGATGAGCACGAAGGAAATGATGAAACGCGGCGCGAGGAACGCGACGTTGTTCCAGTCCTGCTGATTGAGAAAACCCGCGCCCCAGATGAACAGGCCAATCAGGTATTCATGGTTGAGCAGCACCAGCGCCTGAGTCGTCACGGCGCAGTAGTAGGCAACGATCAGCCCGGCAAGCACCAGCACGACCGGCGATAGCGCACGGCGCCAGGTGAGACCGAACACGCACAGAAACGCGGCGAATCCGCCGATCAACGCAATCCACTCGCGGCCGAAGGCAAGCAGCGACGGCGCCCACAAGGTGGTCACGGTCAGCGCGAGATAGGCTCCATTTAGGACACCGAGGGTGCTCGGCTCGGCAAGCGGATTGCGGAGCACCTGCTGACAGACGGTGCCGGCCAGGCCAAGGGCGGCGCCGGCCAGCAGCGCCACCGCGATGCGCGGAAAGACGGTGTAATGCACGAGCATCTGCTGCGTGTCCGTGATCTCGGGCCGCCATAGCACCGGTAACCATGCGGTAGCCGGCAGAAAGCCCGACAGATGACGCCACGTCAGCGCAGCAGCCGCCGCAAACAGCAAGCCGATCAGAATCGCCGGATGCATCTCGAACCCGGACCGGGCGGGCAGCGCGTCAACCTTGCTCATTGTTTTCCTGCGGCAGACGTTCGGCGAGAAGACGTGCGAAGCGTTCGGCCGCCGGCACGCCGCCATAGAAGAATTGATTTCCCAGCACCGTCAGCCGCCCCGAGCGGAGGAAAGGAAGGGTGCTCAGTACCGGACTTGCCTTGAGCAGGGCTTCGATATCGGCGACCCGCGAACTCATCAGGACCAGTCGCGCGTCAGGGACCGCGGCGAGAACTTCGAGGCCGACGCTGGTGTGTCCCCACGGACCGCTCTGTCCGGTCCAGGCATTCTTCAACCCGAATTGGCTGAGCACCTCCTGATAGAGGCTGTTCGGGCCGAATACGAGCGCACGGTTGCGGGCGATCTCGCTGACGAGATACAGCGGTTTGCCTCCTCGATTCCGAAGCTGCTCGCGATAGCCGATCATGGCGGTATCGAAACGCGCCAGATAGGCTTCGCATGCGGCCTGCACGCCAAGACGCTGCGCGAGCTCCATCGTCGAACTGCGCGCCGTTTCGAGCGGATGCCGGCCGGGCTTGAAAATTGTGAAGACCTCGACCGGGGCGATCAGCTTGAGGCGGGGCATTGCCGCAGTGATGCTGGGATCGATGATGATAATATCAGGCGCGAAGCTCTGCAGCAGTTCGAGATTTGGCTCCGAGCGCAAGCCGATTTCCTGAACGCTTGACGGGACAGCCGGCTCGACGACGAGCCTGCCGTAGCGCTCGATCTCCGGAACGACCAACGGCACGATCCCGAGCGCCAGTATGGTCTGTGCACAAGCCCAACCAAGCGCGGCGACGCGGGGGCCGGATTGCGGTGCGGTGGCTTGCGCAATCGCCGTCGGCAAGCCGTCTGCAAGCATCCCGCCGCCAATACCCAGACCCGCGGTCAAAAGCGCGCGGCGAGACAGCCTGTAATCGGAGATTGACTTTTTGCTCATGGGATCCGGCTCAGGAACGCCTTCCGGCGAGACCGCGGTGGGTGAGAGCCATGACATACCTTCATTCCCGCAGTCTTTCCACATCAGGCCGCCTTGCGCTAGCCGCCCGAAAAGCGCGGGCCAGCGCCTGCCCAATCGCCGCCCGCGCCTGCAGGGCATCGGCCACGACATTTCCCATGCGCAGGAATTCATGGATCATGCCCGGATATATCTGCAGATCGACGGGAACGCCGGCGGCGCGAAGCCTGGCCGCGTAATCGCGTCCCTCATCCACCAGAGGATCATATTCAGCAAGCACGATGAGCGCCGGGGGCAGGCCTGATAGATCCTTCGCGGCCAGCGGCGCAAAGCGCCAATCGTCGCGGTCGGAATCGTCGCGGAGATACTGCCGGAAGAACCAGTCGACGGTGCTGCGTTCCAGCAGATATCCGGAACCGTACCGTTCGTAGGAATTGGACGTTTGCCGGGAGTTCAGGCCGGGATAGGCGAGAACCTGAAGCACGGGCTGCGGCAGGCTTCGGTTCGCCTTTGCTTCGATGGCGAGCGCAGCGGCAAGCGTTCCACCGGCGCTATCGCCGCCGACGGCCACGCGGCTGGCGTCTATCCCCGCCGCAAGCCCCTCGCGGCCGATCCAGGCCAACGCATCGACCGCATCCTCGAACGCGGTCGGAAACCTGTGCTCCGGAGCAAGCCGGTAGCCAACCGACAGCACCGCCGCGCCGCTGTCTTCGGCGAGACCACGGCACAATGGCTGATGTGAATCGAGGCTTCCGACGACAAAGCCCCCGCCATGCATATAGAGAAGGACGGGCGCCGGATTGCGAGTGCTTGGCTCCCCGTGCGCGTACAGTCGCGTGTCGATCATGGCGCCATCGCGCGTCGGCAGCGACAATTGAAGCTCAAACGCGAGCGCCGAGGGATCGACGTCGAGCAGCGGCGAGGATGCATCGAAATCAGCCCGCGCCTGCACGGCCGTCAGTTGCGGAAACGGAATGCGTGCGCCGCTTTCGGTCCCTGCCTGCACCATATCGAGCAGCGCGGCGATATCGGGATCTAAACTCATGTGCTCACTCCGCCGGTTCCGGGACCGAGTCCTGCGAAGCCGTCGATGCTGCCTCCGGCACGAGCAGGCTGCAGATGTCATCGAGCAAGCCGGCATCCCTCAGGATCGTGAAATGGTTGTCTCCGACCGCGCCACGATCAACGGCGTCAGGCAGTTGCGTCTCCAGCCGATCGCGCTGCGTCAGTCGGCCTGATGTCCACCAGCACAACGGCACGGCCGCAAGACGGCGCGGCGGCGCGGCGTTCTGCGTCAGGGTCTTGAGGTGCCGGCCGACTGCAAAAGCGCCGGACAGATCGTCGACACCAAGCAAAGTGTCGTCCATCGAAGTTCCCTGCCCTTCTTCTGATATCCGTGCGATCAGAGCCCGGACGGTTTCGGATGTTTCCGGCAGGCCGGCGCGTTTCGCCTCCTCCACATGTGAACTGATGCCAGCGGATGCAGACCGTGGAAGAACGGCCAATAGCAATCCTGCGAGGTCATCGGTCCAGTGGGTCACGGTTTCCTGCCGGTTCGATCCGCCGTGCGGCCGCAGCACAAAGCTGTCGACCAGGGCGAGACAATCGACGCGTTCACCACAGCGTTCGAGTTCGGCCGCAACGAGGCTGACGAGAAGGCCTCCGAGCGACCAGCCGATCAAACTATAGGGACCGTGCGGCTGCGCCTGCCTGATCTCGTTCGCATAGTCCGCGGCCATCGCCTCGAGCGACCGGTCGCTCCACGAACTGTCGACAAGCATCCTGGACTGCAGTCCAATCAGCTGCCGGCGCCCTTCGAGGCGGCGCGCCAACGGCCCATAGTCGAAGACGGTGCCGAAGCCGCCGTGCACGCAGAATACCGGACGCGCGCCACGAACCGCAGCATTCAGCGGCAGCAGCGCTGACGGCGCCGACGCAGCGGCGGGAGCCGTGGCGCCGGTATCCGCGAGCAGCGCACGGATCGTCGGCTTCTGCAGGAGATCGCGAAGCTTGATCTCGATGCCAAAAGTCTTGTCCTGCCGAAGCCGGGCCACGACCTTGAGGCTGAGGATCGAATCGCCGCCGAGTTCGAAGAAATTATCGGTGACGCCGACCTGCGGCAGCTTGAGGATGTCGGCCCACAACCGCGCCATCGCGGTTTCCGCAGGTCCTTGCGGGGCCACGAAGCTTCTTCCGGCCGCGTCGGGGGCCGGCAACGCACGCCGGTCAATCTTGCCGCTCGACAAGACTGGAAGCCGATCGAGCACCATGATCCGTGCCGGCACCATGTAGATCGGCAATGTCTGCTTCAGGAAACTGATTACTCTTTCGACCAGAGCCTCGGCAGCGGCTCCAGATGCGTCCTTTGCCGACTTTGGCGCGACATAGGCAACGAGCTGGCTTCCGGCAGCGCCGGCCAGCGCCACCACGGCCGCCTGCTCGATCTCCTCATGACGAAGCAGCGAGGTCTGAATTTCTCCAAGCTCAATCCGGAAACCATTGACCTTGACCTGGTCGTCGCTGCGGCCGAGATATTCGACGGTACCGTCTTCGTGCCATCGCGCCAGGTCGCCGGTACGGTATAGCCGGCCCCCAGGCGTCGCAGAGAATGGATCAGGTACGAAACGCTCGGCGGTCATGCCCGCCTTGCCGTGATAGCCGCGCGCCAGTCCAAAGCCTCCAAGATAAAGTTCACCGGCGACAGAAGCGGGAATGATGTTGAGCGAACTGTCGAGAATGTAGGCACGTCGGTCACCGACCGGCAAACCAATCGGCGCGTATGGTGTCTCGCATTCGGAGTCACCATCGACCTTCCAGACCAGCGGCGTAACGACGGTTTCGGTCGGGCCGTAGCCGTTGATCAGGATGCGCGGCTTCAAGACGCGCCTGACCTTGTCGAAGCCCGCTTTCGGCATCGCCTCGCCACCGAACGAGTACAGCTTGACCGGCGGCGGGTTGCCCGTCTGCTCGACGGCCTCCGCAACCTGCTGGAGGTAGGCCGGCGGCAGCCCGATATGGCTGACACGATGCGCGTGCAGGTTTTCGACCGTCTGCTCCGGTGTCCACAACTCGGCGTCCCGCATCAGGAGGCGCGCGCCATGCGACAATACCGTCAACCAGCGTTCATGGGCACCGTCGAAGGCCAGCGACAGGAAATGCAGTTCGCACGAGCTCTCGTCGATCTCGTATAGGCTGCCCGTGACGTGGCAATGCATCGCGAGCGGCCCATGGGCGACGGCCACGCCCTTTGGTGTTCCCGTCGAGCCAGACGTGTAGATCAGATAAGCGAGGTTCTCGGGATGTAAATCCGGTTGCGGCACATGGTCCGGCCCCGCGTCGAAGTCGAATGTGGAAAGATTGACGCTCTTGACGGGTCCTAGATCTTCAACACCGAGCTGCCCCGACAGCAGGAACGAGATGCCGGCATCGCGCATGACAAACGCGCGCCGCTCCGGTGGAAGCTCCGGATCGAGCGGAACATACGCCCCGCCCGCCTTCAGGACAGCCAGCAGCGCGACCATCGTGGCGTCTGTTCGTTCGACCACGACACCGACGCGCTGCTCGGGCTTAAGCCCGCGGGCAATCAAGTGATGGGCAAGGCGATTGGCTCTGGTGTCGAGGGCTCCGAACGAGAGCGCCTTGCCGCCGATGGTAAGCGCCGTCCGGTCCGGATGACGCTGCGCATGGCCGCTGATCGCCACATGTACCAGCGGCAAAGGGGCGGCCGACGTGGCATGCCGGTTGCAATTCTCGGCGAGACCGGCGTCGACCGCCGTGACCGGGTCGATGCTGCCAAGCACCACCGACGCGTCCCGCATCAGCGCCGTCAACAAATGCTCGAACTGCGCCTTGATCTGCGCTGCCTGCGCCGCCGTGAAATGGCTCGGCATATAGGTGTACTCGACCTGAAGCGTCTCCTCGACGAACACCGACAGGTCCATCGGATAATTCGTCACGTCGACATTCTTCAGGCCACCGAACTGCAGCGAACCGTCACCCCGGTGCATGCTGCGCTCGATCGGATAGTTTTCGAACACGATGATGCTGTCGAACATCGTCTGACCGGCACGGCCAGCCCAGCCCTGGATATCGTAGAGCGGCGTATGCTCGTAATCCCGGATCGCCGAATTGCGATCCTGAAGCGCCCGCAGCCACTCTCCGACTGTGCTGGCGGACGATGGCGTTTCGATCACGGGCAGCGTGTTGATAAAGAGCCCGAGCATCTGCTGCGAGCCGTCGAGACTAGCCGGACGGCCGGCGACCGTGACGCCGAATGTCACGGTCTGCTGACCGGTATAGCGTTGCAGCAGCAGCGCCCACACGCCCTGGACGATGGTGTTGAGCGTGATCCGCTCACGGCGCGCGAATGCGTTCAGTTCCGCGGTCGCCGTCTCTTCGAGCCGCGTGTAGCAACGCTCGTGGCCGGATGCCTGATGACGGCGGGAGCCGAAAGCATCGGCCAGTTGCGTCGGTTCATCGAAGGCCTTGAGCTGTTCGCGCCAGAAACGTTCGGCAGCCTGGGCGTCCTGCGCCAGCAGCCAGGCGATGTAGTCGCGATAACGCGTCGGGTTCGCCGCGGACGCCCCGCCGTAATAGCATTCCAGGACTTCGCCGACGAACCTTGCCGAACTCCATCCATCCATCAGGATGTGATGATAGGTCCAGATCAGCCGATGGAGATCGTCCTCAAGGCGCAATAGCCGCACGCGCTGCAGCGGCGGCGTCGAGAGATCGAACTCCGCGGCACGTTCGCCGGCAAGCGCCGCACCAATCCGTTCGTCGCTGATGGTATGCCCGCGCCAGTCTTCCTGTTCGAACGGCACGACGGTGTCGCGATAGACGGCTTGCAACGGAGAGCCGGCAAGCTCGCGCCATAGGAAGCCGGTCCGAAGCATCTGATGACGCGCGCTCACCTCGCGCCATGCTCTCCCGAGGCGCTCCGCGTCAAGTCCGCGGATTTCAACGCTGACCTGGTTGACGTAAACGCCGCTGCCGGCATCGCGCAGGCTGTGGAACAGCATGCCCTGCTGCATCGGCGACAGCGGGTAGATGTCCTCGATGCGGCTCCAGTCGAGATCAAGCCGTTCGAGCTGTTCGCTGGTCAAGCCCGAGAGCGCACCACGCGTTGATGCCGATGTGTCCTTGCCCGGGGCAACGTCACGGGACATTGCCGCCATCGCCTTGATCGTCTGATGCCGGAAGACGTCCCGCGGTTCGATCAACACGCCTTCGCGGCGCGCGCGGCTCACCATCTGCAGCGAAATGATCGAGTCCCCGCCGAGTTCGAAGAAGTTGTCGGTGACGCCGATATTGGGCTGGCGGAGCAGGTCGGCCCAGATCGCGGCCAGCGCCGCTTCGGCCGGCGTGCGCGGCGCGACATGCTCGGTTGTCGCCGTAAGCTGATCCGGCGCCGGCAGCGCCTTGCGGTCGATCTTGCCGTTCGGTGTCAGCGGCAGCCGATCCAGCACCACGATCCGCGCCGGGACCATGTAGTCCGGCAGCAGCGACGTCAGCGCCGTCTTCAGCGCCGCGCCATCCAGCGGCGCCCCGCCGCTGACATAACCCACCAACTGACGTCCCGCACCGACCTCGCGTGCCACCACCACCGCCGAGCGCACCGCATCCTGTTCCAGCAGCCGCGCCTCGATCTCGCCAAGCTCGATCCGGAAGCCGCGGATCTTCACCTGGTGGTCGGAGCGGCCGATATATTCGATCACGCCATCGGCGCCCCAGCGCGCCACGTCGCCGGTGCGGTACAGCCGCGCGCCGGAGGGGCCGAACGGATCGGGGATGAAGCGTTCCGCCGTCAGCGCACCGCGCCGCCAGTAGCCACGCGCCAAACCTTCGCCACCGATATAGAGCTCGCCCGCCACACCGACCGGCGCAAGATTGAGATCGTTGTCCAGGATATGCAGCGTGGTGTTGCCGATCGGGCCACCCAAGAGCGGACGATCATCCTGCGCATTGAGGCGGTGGCGGGCCGACCACACCGTGGTCTCGGTCGGACCATACAGGTTCCAGACTTCGCCGGCCTGCGCCACCAGTCGACGCGCCAGGTCCGGCGCCAGCGCCTCGCCGCCGCACAGCACGCGGCAACTCGCCGGCAGCGATGGCCCGTCATGATCGAGCAGCATCCGCCAGGTCGACGGCGTCGCCTGGATCAGGGTCACGCCCTGTGTCGTCACGATGGCCTTGAGCCGGGATGGATCATGCGCGGCCGCACGATCCGCCAGCACCACTTGCGCGCCGATGGTCAGCGGCAGCCACAGCTCCAGCACCGCGATGTCAAACGACAGCGAGGTCAGGCCTAGCACGCGATCCTTCGCCGTCAGGCCCGGTTGCTCCGCCATTGTCGCCAAGAAGTTCGTCACCGCGTCGTGGCGGACCATCACGCCCTTGGGCAGGCCGGTCGAGCCTGAGGTGTAGATCACATAGGCCAGGCTGTCGGGATGCACGGCGATGTCGAGATTACCGGCATCACCGCCCGCATCTCCATCCTGCTCGTCGAGCAGCCACGCCTCGGCGCCGGTCTCCTCCAGCACCGGAGAAAACTGATCGAGCAGCGTCCGTTGCGTCAGCACCAGCGCGGCGCCACTGTCGCGCAGCATATGCGAAAGCCGCTCCGGCGGATAATCCGGATCGAGCGGCAGGTACGCCCCGCCCGCCTTCAGCACGGCCAAAAGCGCGACCATCATCCCGACGCCGCGGTCCAGCGCCAACCCAACCACCCCGTCGATTCCGACGCCGCGATCGCGCAGCCGTCTCGCCAGCCGATTGGCCCGGCTGTTCAACGCGGCATAGCTCAGTTCCTCGTCGCCAAACACCAGCGCCACGGCATCAGGTGAGTGACCGACCTGCGCCTCGAACTGTTCGACAATTCCCTGGCGCGGCCCATCTCGTCGCGTGCTGTTCGCCCCGGAGAGCAGTGCATCATCAGCCGGATCGCTGGCCGCGATCATGCCGACCGGCCGATCGGCATCGACGCTCAACGCTTCCATCAGCCGCACAAAAGCGCGCTGCAGCCGCGCGATCTGCGCCTCATCGAAATGCTTGCGCTGATAGTTGAACACCAGCCGCAGCCGCTCGTCGAGGCCGACGCTCGCGAACAGCGGATAATTGCTGGTCTCGACGATCCTGGTCTCGCCGACACGGATCTGCCGATCTTTCTCCATCAACGCGTGGTCGACAGGATAATTTTCGAACACCAGGATGCTGTCGAACAGGGGCCGTCCGGGACGCCCCGCCAGGCGCTGGATCTCATACAGCGGCGTCCAACCGAATTCGCGCAAGGTCAGATTGCGATCCTGCAGTTCACGCAGCCATACGCCGACTTTCTGCTGCGGACCGACATCGTCGACGACCGGCAACGTATTGATGAACAGGCCGACCATGTCCTCGGCGCCGGTCAGTTCCGGCGGCCTGCCCGACACGGTGACGCCAAAGCAAACCGTGCTCTGTCCGGTATGCTGGCGCAGCAACTGCGCCCATGCGGCCTGCACCAGCGTGTTCATCGTTACGCGCTCGCGCGCCGCAAATTGTTGCAGCTGCCCCGTCAGAGCAGCGTCCAGCTCCAGTGCGAGCATGCCGTGACCGGATGACTCCGCCTCTGCATGCTCGGCCAGGCCCGTGGCTAGGAAGCTCGGTTCATCCAGCCTTGCCATTGCATTGCGCCAGAACGCCGCCGATGCATCGGCATCCCGGCTCTGCAGCCAGCCGATGTAATCCCGATAGCGTCGCTGCAATGCCGGCAGCCGGACATCGCCGTTATGTTGCATCACTTCGGCGATCAAGCGCGCCGAACTCCATCCGTCGAGAAGGATGTGATGGTGCGTCCAGATCAGCCAATGGCGCTCCTCCCCGAGCCGGATCAGCCTTACCCGCTGTAAAGGCGGCCGCGACAGGTCAAACCCTTCGGCCCGCTCGCGCCGCGAAACATCGGACAGCGCGGCCTCCAACTGCGGCTGCTCCCATCCCGCGGCCCGCGCGCGCCAGTCTTCATCGACAAACGGCACTTCGGCACGACGGTAGACGATCTGCTGCGGCGAGCCGGGCAGGTCACGCCAGACGAAGCCGGTTCTCAGCACCGCATGACGATCGCTGACCGCCTGCCATGCACGATGAAGCTTCCCGGCATCGAGGCCGCACACTTCCGCGGCGACCTGGTTGACATAAATTCCACTCTCTCCGTCGTGCATCGCATGGAACAGCATGCCCTGCTGCATCGGCGACAACGGGTAGATATCCTCGATCTCTCGCCAATCGAGCTTCAGCCTGTCGAGATCGGCCTGGCCAAGGCCTGACAATGCCACATCCGATGGCGTGAGGCCGCAGGCGCCGCCGGTGCAGTGATCGACCAACTCGCGCAGCGCCGCCTCGTACAAGGCGGCCAATCGCTCGACCGTTTCTCGCCGATAGCGCTTGCTGCCGAAACCGAACGACAGCCGCAGCTGGCCTTCGCGCACCGTGCCATTCACGCTCAGCCAGCGCCGCAACGGGCTCGATACGTCGCGCGACGGGCCCGCGCTTTCCGGCGCCATCGCGAACAATCCCGCCTCGTCAATGCCACCGTCGATCTGGCCGAGATAATTGAAGGCAATCTTCGGCTCGGCGACATTCGACAGCGCCGAGCGCTGCCCTTCAGAGCCGAGATAGCGCAACGCGCCATAGCCCAGCCCGCGGCCGGGAATGCCGCGAAGTTCCTCCTTCACGGTCTTGATCAACGACGAAGGATCCTGTGACCCGCCAGCCAGCCGCACGGGAAACGCCGTCGTGAACCAGCCGACCGTTCGCGAAATGTCGAAATCGCCGAACAAATCTTCACGGCCATGGCCTTCCAGCTCGACCAGCACATCGTCCTGTCCGCTCCATTGCCAGACAGCGCGTGCGAGGCCGGCGAGGAGAAGATCGTTGATCTGCGTGCGATAGGCGGACGGAGCATCCGTCAGCAGGCGCTGCGTCAATTCCCGTTCGAACGTCAGCAGCACTTCATCGGCATCGGCGACAAGATCGGTGTCATCATGGTCGTCATCGCAGGGAATGTCCGAATCCGCTCGGCGATCGAGCCAATAGGACAGTTCGGTCGCCAGTCCGGGCGATGTCGCATGGGCATGCAGCCGCTCACCCCACGCTGCGTAGGCATGGGTCTTGGGCGCAAGCGTAACCGTCGCGTCGCCCTTCGCAAGTTGTGCATATGCGGCGGCGATGTCTTCCAGCAGAACCCGCCATGACACGCCGTCGACCACCAGATGATGAGTCGCGATCAGGAAGCGCTGACTGCCATCGGCGACATCGATGCCGACCGCACGCAGCAGCGGCCCCTGGGAAATAGAGAGACTTGCCTGTGCCGACGACGCCAGCGCCGTCACGGCTTCTGCATCAGCCGCGTTTCGGATCCAAAGTAGATCCGCGGCGGCTGGTGCAGCGCCGTGCTCCGCGCGCCACGTCCCTTCGCTTTCTTCGAAGCGAAGTCGCAGCGCATCGTGATGATCGACCACGGCCGCAATCACGCGCCTCATCACTTGCCAATCGAGGCGGTCCCTCGGCCGCAACAACACCGCCTGATTCCAGTGATCGCGCCTTCCTGGGTCCTCCGCAAAGAACCGGGCCTGGATCGGCAACAACGAATGTGAGCCGAAGACAGGTCCCTGATCGACGAGCGCTTCGCTTCGCTGCTCGGTGCGCGCCGCGAGCGCCAGCGCCTCGAGCGTCTGATGCTGAAACACGTTGCGCGGTTCGATCAGATAACCGGCGCGACGGGCCCGGCTCACCATCTGCAGCGAGATGATCGAATCGCCGCCGAGTTCGAAGAAATTATCGGCAAGGCCGACGGCAGGCCGGCCGAGCAGTTCGGCCCAGACCGCCGCGAGCGCCAGTTCGGCCGGTGTGCGGGGCGCCTCGTACGCCGCGCCGATATATGGCGCGTCGGGTGCCGGGAGTGCGTGGCGATCGATCTTGCCGTTCGGCGCCAGCGGCAGCCGCTCCAGTACCGCGATCCGCGACGGCACCATGTAGTCAGGCAGAACAAGCGACAGCGCCGTGCGCAAGCCTGGCTCTTCGAGTTCGGCCGCTCCGCTGACGTAACCGATGAGCTGACGGCCGGCTCCGACCTCGCGCGCCACCACCACCGCGGAGCGGACACCAGATTGCTCGAGCAGCCGCGCCCCGATTTCTCCGAGTTCGATGCGGAAACCACGGATCTTGACCTGATGATCGGATCGCCCGACATATTCGATCGCGCCGTCGTAACGCCAGCGCGCCAGGTCTCCCGTTCGATAGAGCCGCTCGCCTGTCCCTCCGAAGGGATCGGGAATGAAACGTTCCGCCGTCAGCGTCTGCCGCTGCCAGTAGCCGCGCGCCAGCCCTGCTCCGCCAATGAACAATTCGCCCGTCACGCCGGCCGGAACCATGTTCAGATCGGTGTCGAGGATGCGAATGACTGTACCCGGGATCGGCCGTCCGATCGGCACCCGTGCTGCGCCATCGTCACGACAGTTCCAGAACGTGGCGTTGATCAGCGCTTCGGTTGGACCGTAGCGATTATCGAAGCGCACATTGGGGAAGGCCGCGAGCACACGCGCCCTCAACTCCGCCGACAAGGCTTCGCCCCCGGCAAACAGGCGCTTGAGCGTGACGCAGCGCTCCGCTTCGGGCTCGGCAACAAAATGCTCAAGCATCTGCGGCACGAAATGCAGTGTCGTTACATCGTGGGCGATGATGGCGCCGACCAGAAGCCGCGGTTCGCGATGCGCACCGGGAGCTGCGATCGCAAGCCGTGCGCCGGTCGCAAGCGGCCACAGGATTTCCCAGACCGAGACATCGAAGCTGAACGGCGTTTTCTGCAGCAAGGTCTCGCCGGCATCGAGGCGATATTCCGCCTGCATCCAGCCGAGCCGCGCGGCCAATGCGCCATGCGAACAGGCCACGCCCTTGGGCATGCCCGTCGATCCCGACGTGTACATCACATAGGCCAGGCTGTCTGGATGAAACGCCACGTCGAGATTGCGGGCCGGCTCGCCGGTCCGAGCCTCACGCTCTCCTTCGATGGTCCAGGCCTCGACGGCCGCTTCCGCAATCACAGGCGCGAGGTGCTCCTGCAGCCGGCTTTGCGTCAGTATCAGCTTGGTTCCGCTGTCGCGCAGCATATGCAGAAGGCGATCCGGCGGATAGTCCGGATCGAGCGGCAGATAGGCTCCGCCGGCTTTCAGCACGGCGAGAACACCGACGATCAGTTCGACGCTGCGCTCCAGCGCGAGGCCAACCAGCCGATCGCGACCGATGCCGCGGCCTCTCAACTGCCGCGCCAGGCGATTGGCGCGAGCGTTCAGATCGCCATAGCTGACCTGCTCGTCCCCAAAGACCAACGCCATAGAAGACGGTGAAGCTGCAGCACGTGCTTCGATCTCGGCGACGATTCCGCGACGAAAATTCGAAGTCTTGGCAATGCCGCCGCTCCAACCGAGCACCTTCCGCGCTTGATCCGCATCGAGGCCGCCGAGTTCACCGAGTGGCCTTGAGGCGTCCGCTGTGATCTCGGCAAGCAGTCGCGACAGGCAGGCCTGCAGATATTTTATCTGGTCGTCATCGAACCGGCCGCGGTCATAGCGGAAGCCGAGATTGATGCCGTCGGTCCTGGCGAATACCGCCACCGTGAGGGCATAATTCGTGATCGAGACCTGCTCGACCCGCCCAAAGCGGCGCCCGCTTTCGTTCTCGCTGCGCAGCGCCTGATCGATCGGATAGTTCTCGAACACCAGGATGTTGTCGAACAGCGGCCGGCCGGATCGGCCGGCGAGACGCTGAATCTCGTAGAGCGGCATCCAGCCGTGGTCGCGCAGATCGATGTTGCGTTCCTGCAGATCGCGAAGCCACGCACCCACATCGGTTTGCGGTTTGGCTTGATCCACGACCGGCAGGGTGTTGATGAACAGGCCCACCATTTCTTCGGACCCTATGATCTCTGCGGGCCTGCCGGATACCGTCGCGCCGAAGCAGACAACGCGCTGGCCGGTATGCCGGCGCAACAATTGCGCCCACGCGCCTTGCAGGAGGGTGTTCAGCGTGACGCGCTCACGCTTTGCAAACGCCTGCAGTTTTGCGGTCAGATCCGCGGAGAGAAGCAGGTCCAGTGAACCATGGCCGGATGCCCCGGCGGTCGCAGGCCCTCCCAGCGTATCCGCCAGAAACCCCGGCTGGTCCAGTTCGGCCAATGCGGTACGCCAGAACGTCGCCGACGCATCGCGGTCCTGTTTTTGCAGCCAACCGATGTAGTCGCGGTAGCGGCCGTGTATGGCGGGCAATCGGTCGCCGCGTTCATGTTGGAGGATCTCGGCCACCAGACGCGCCGAACTCCAGCCGTCCAGCAGGATATGGTGGTGCGTCCAGATCAGCCAGTGGCGGTTTTCGTCAAGCCGGATCAGCCGCACCCGCTGCAACGGCGCCTGCGACAGGTCGAAGCCTTTGGTACGCTCGGCCTGCGACACGCGCGCCAGCGCCGCCTCGAGTTCACCGCGGTCCATGGCTGCGGCCTGCCCGCGCCAGTCTTCTTCCACGAATGGCAGCGTCACATGGCGATACACCACCTGCTGTGCCGCGCCTGACAGTTCGCGCCAGGCAAAGCCGGTTCGCAGCACCGCGTGGCGCGCGCTTACCTCGTGCCAGGCGGTGCGCAACCTGCCGGAATCGAGACCACGCACTTCGAGGCCGACCTGGTTGACATAGTTGCCGCTTTCACCATCGCGCAATGCATGGAACAGCATGCCCTGCTGCATCGGCGACAACGGATAGATATCCTCGATTTCGCGGCAATCGATCGTTGCGCCGAGGGCGTCGAGATCGGCCTGACTCAACCCTGATAATGCGAAGTCCGAAGGCGTCATGCCGCGGGCGCCGCCCGTACAATGGTCGACGAGTTCGCGCAAGGCCGCCGCATAATGCTCTGCGAGACGTTCGATCGTCTCCCGCCGGTAGCGCCTGCGGCCATAGCTGAACGACAACCGCAATTGGCCTTCCCGCACCTGGCCGTTGATGCTCAGCCAGCGGCCAAGCGGCGCGCTGTCGCTGCGCGCCGGCCCGGCACTCTCGGGGGCAACGCTAAACGGCGTGGACTCACCCACGCTGGAATCGAACTGGCCGAGATAGTTGAAAACGATACGCGGCTCGGGGAGTGCGGCCAGTGCATTGCGCTGCGCATCGGTGCCGAGATAGCGCAATATGCCGTAGCCCAACCCGCGGGCGGGAATCGCGCGAAGTTCTTCCTTGACGGATTTGATCAGTGAAGCGTCGTCTCCGGAGCCGCCCGGCAAGCGCACAGGGAAAGCGGTGGTGAACCAGCCCACCGTGCGGGAAATGTCCGCGCCCGCGAAGATATCCTCGCGACCGTGTCCCTCGAGTTCGACAACAACATCGTCAAGCCAACTCCAGCGCGATACCGCTCGCGCCAATGCCGCCAGCAGCAGATCGTTGACCTGAGTCCGGTAAGCCGATGGCGCTTCCTTCAACAGCCGCGTCGTCAACCCTGCATCGAATGCGAGCAGGATCTCCTCGCCCTCGGCAACGAGATCGACGCCGCCATGATCGTCGTCGCAGGGCAGATCGGTGCGTGTTCCCCGTTCGAGCCAATAGGGAAATTCGACCGACAGTTCGTCGGTGCTGCCATAGGCGTGCAACCGTGCTCCCCACGATGCGTAGGATTGGCTCTTTGCCAGCTCGACCGGCGCCGCACCTCGCTGAATTTGTTCGTAAGCCGTCGCAAAATCTTCGAGCAGCACGCGCCACGACACACCGTCGATGACGAGATGGTGCACCAATATCAGGAGCCGCTGGCTGCCATCGGCGAGATCCATGCCGATCACGCGCAGCAGCGGCCCGTTTAGCGACAGGCTGGCCTGGGCTGCCGACGCCAGCCTCGTCACCTCGGCCGCGTCGCGTATACCGCTCCGAATCCACAACAGTTCTGAAACCGCTTGTGCCGCGCCATGGGTTGCCCGCCAGACGCCATCGATCTCCTCGAAACGAAGGCGCAAGGCATCGTGATGCGCCACCACGGCGGCGATCGTGCGCTCCACGATCCCCCAATCCAATCGCGATTTCGGCATCAACAGGACGGCCTGATTCCAGTGATGACGTTCACCGGCGTCCTCGCTGAAGAACCGCGCCTGGATCGGCAGCAGCGGATGTTCGCTGCCCTCCAGAACTTTCTCAGGCGCGGTGTCCTCCTCCGCTCGCTCGATGCGGGCGGCCCGCGCCAGCTCCTGCAATGTCTGGTGCCGGAAAACGTCTCGCGGTTCGATCCGCAGGCCCACCTGGCGGGCGCGGCCGACCAACTGCAGCGAGATGATCGAATCGCCGCCAAGCTCGAAGAAATTGTCGTCAACGCCAATGACAGCCTGGCCAAGGAGTTCAGCCCAGATCGCAGCAAGCGTCGTCTCGGTCGCGGTGCGCGGCGCGACATGTGCTGCCACTGCGGCTTGCATGTCAGGAGCCGGCAAGGCGTCGCGATCCACCTTGCCGTGAGCGGTGAGCGGCAGCCGCTCAAGCTTCACGATGCGGCCCGGCACCATATAATCGGGCAGTTTGCCCGAGATGGCAGCGCGCATTTCCGCTTCGTCGAACGCACCTTCACTGGCGACATAGCCGACCAGTTGACGGGTTACGCCCGCTTCGCGCGCAACGACGACCGCCGATTGCACGCCCGGCTGCCGCATCAGCCACGCCTCGATCTCGCCGAGCTCGATCCGGAAGCCGCGGATCTTTACCTGGTGATCGGAACGGCCGACATACTCGATCACGCCGTCGGTGCGCCATCGGGCGAGATCGCCCGTGCGATATAACCGCGTGCCGGGAGCACCAAAGAGGTCGGGGATGAATCGCTCAGCCGTCAATTCGGCGCGCCGCCAGTAGCCGCGCGCCAGTCCTTCGCCGCCGATGAACAATTCACCGGTCACGCCAACCGGTACGATGTTCAGATCGCCGTCCAGAATATAGGCCGAGCGGCGCCCTACGGGACGGCCGATGGGTGCATAATTGCCTTCAATCTCTTCGCTGGCATCGACCTTCCAGACCAGCGGCGTCACGACGGTTTCGGTCGGGCCGTAACCGTTGATCAGTGTCCGCGGCTTGAGCGCGCGCTTGACCTTGTCGAACCCGGCCTTCGGCATCGCCTCACCGCCGAACGAGTAAAGCTCGACCGGCGGCGGATCGCCGCGCCACGCCGCAAAGTCGGCGAGTTGCTGCAAATAGGCCGGCGGAAAGCCTGCGTTGGTGACGCGCTGCTGGCGCAGTACGTCGAGCGTCTGCTCGGCGGACCAGAGATTTTCGTCGCGCATCACGAGCGCGGCGCCGCAGGTCAGCGCAGTCCAGAGTCGCTCATGGGCGCCGTCGAACGTAAAGGACAGGAAGTGCAGTTCGCGCGAGTGCCGGTCCATGTCGTAGAGCCTAGCCGTGACCTCGCAGTGCATGGCGAACGGTCCGTGCTCGACCGCGACCCCCTTCGGGATGCCGGTAGAGCCCGAGGTGTAGATGACATAGGCAAGGCTTGTCGCTTCCACCGCCATGCCGGGATCGCTCTCCGGCTCCCGGTCAAGATCGCTCGCATCAAGCGGGACAGCTTCAATCCCGGACGGTGGCGCGGTCAATGCCGAGCCTTCTGCATCGACCAGCACAAAACGTACGCCGGCGTCGCGCATGGTGACGGCCTGCCGCCTCGCCGGATGCTCGGGATCGAGCGGCAGATAGGCTGCGCCGGTCTTCAATATTGCCAGCAGCGCTACAACGAGGGATGGCGAACGCCGCGCCGAGATGCCGACCAGATCGGAAGGACTGATGCCAAGGCGGATCAGGCGATGTGCGAGCCGATTGGCGCGACGGTCAAGCTCGGCATAGGAGATCACATCGTCGCCGAAGATGAGCGCTGGGGCGTCGGGTGTTTCCGCGGCCAGCCGGGCGACCGTTTGATGCACCGGCACAAACGGTGCGGCTGCGCCGGCCTCCGCGCCGTTCCACTGGCGCAGCCTGGCCAACTCCTGTTCAGAAAGCAGTGCCATGTCGGCGACGGACTGCGTCCAGTCATCAACCATCGTGTTCAGGATCGTGACCCAGTGCGATGCCAGGCGTTCGATCGTCGCTGCCTCGAACAGCGCAGTCGCGTAGGTCAAGATCGCGCGGATCTCTCCTGATGGTCCCTCTTCGCTATCGAGGGCCAGGTCAAACTTGACGGTGTCGACTTCAGGCTCGACCTTCTCGATCTGCAGGCCGGTGCGATCGGGCGGGTTGCCTGACACGCGCCGGCGCTGGTGGTTGTAGAGGACCTGAAACAGCGGATTCTGGCTCAGGCTGCGCTTGGGCTGCAGGATCTCCAGCAATCGCTCGAACGGAAGGTCCTGGTTCTCCTGTGCTTCGATCGTGGCCGAATGGACGGATGCGATAAAGTCAGTGATCGTCGCGTGCGCGTCGAGTTGCGTGCGAAGCACCTGGGTGTTGACAAACAGCCCGATCACCCCGCGTGTCTCGTCGCGGTGGCGATTGGCGACCGGCACGCCGACGCTGATGTCGGACTGGCCGGTGTAGCGATAGAGCAGCAGCTTGAAGCTCGCCAGCAGCACGATGAACAGCGTCGTCTGGTGCCGTCGCGCCAGCGCGCGCAAGCCATCGGCGAGCGCCGGATCGAGCGCCATGCGAAGCGCTGATCCAACGAGATCAGGAACCGCCGGCCGCGCCCGATCGATCGGAAGCTGCAGCACCGCCGGGTCCTGGAGGCGCGTCGTCCAGTACTTGACCTGCCGCTCGCCATCGACCGCGCTCATCCAGAGCCGCTGCCATTCGGCATAATCGGGGTATTCAATTTCAGGTTCGGGCAGTGCCGGCGTCTCACCACACGCGGCCGCCGCATACAAGCGCCAGAACTCATCGACCAGCACGCCCATCGACCAGCCGTCGGCCACGATGTGGTGCAGGCTGACCACGAGAAAATGGTCGTCCTCTTCCAGCGTCAGCAACGCCGCACGCATGAGCGGGCCGGCTTCCAGATCGAATGGCAGCGATGCTTCCTGCCGCGCCAGCAGACGCGCTTGTTGTTCGCGGTCTTCACCATCGACCGTTACATGCCGTAATGCGACCGGTTGCGGGTCGAGCACGAACTGTTCAGCTTCCCTGCCTTCTTGTCGAAACACCGTGCGAAGCGCGCTGTGGCGGGCGACCAGCCCATCGAAGGCCTGCTGCAGCGCGTGCAACTGAACTTTGCCGCGCATCCGCACGGTTGCCGAGATGTTGTAGGCGGCACCGCCCGGATCCATGCGCCACAAGAACCAGAGGCGCGACTGCGCAAAGGACAGCGGCGCTCGCGTCCGCTCCTGACGCGCAATTGGCAGCATGGCGAGGTTGACGCCCTTCGCCGCGAGCTGCGTCAGGAACGCATGCTGCTTGTTCGCGTCGAGACGCATCAAGCGCCGTGAGATGTCACGAAGCTGCTGCTTCTGCGTGGTGGCGGTATCACTCATCGGAAAGCTCGACTTCCTTCAACATGTCGAGCATCGCGGCGATGTCGTCGCTGCGCTTGTCGACCTGAATATCCGGGGCGAGCGCCGCCGCCATCGTTTCGACAGTCGTCATTTCGAACAGGCGATTCAGCGGCAGGTCGTGGCCGAGGTCGCGCTTGATGCGGCTGACGAGCTGGACGGCGATGAGAGAATCCCCGCCGAGTTCGAAGAAGTTGTCGGTGACGCCGATATTGGGCTGGCGCAGCAGGTCGGCCCAGATCGCGGCCAGCGCCGCCTCGGCCGGCGTGCGCGGCGCGACATGCTCGGTTGCCGCCACAAGCTGATCCGGCGCCGGCAGCGCCTTGCGGTCGATCTTGCCGTTCGGCGTCAACGGCAGCCGGTCCAAGACCACGATCCGCGCCGGGACCATGTAGTCCGGCAGCGCCGACGTCAGCGCCGCCTTGAGCGCCGCGCCATCCAGCGACGCAGCGCCGCTGACATAGCCGACAAGCTGGCGGCCAGCGCCAGCCTCACGCGCGATTACCACGGCCGAGCGCACCGCATCCTGCGCCAGCAGCCGCGCCTCGATCTCGCCGAGTTCGATCCGGAAGCCACGGATCTTCACCTGGTGGTCGGAGCGGCCGATATATTCGATCACGCCATCGGCGCTCCACCGCGCCACGTCACCGGTGCGGTACAGCCGCGTTCCCGGCGAACCGAACGGATCGGGGATGAAGCGTTCCGCCGTCAGCGCACCGCGCCGCCAGTAGCCACGCGCCAGGCCCGCGCCACCGATATAGAGCTCGCCCGCCACACCGACCGGCGCAAGATTGAGGTCGTTGTCGAGGATATGCAGCGTGGTGTTGCCGATCGGGCCACCCAAGAGCGGACGATCATCCTGCGCATCGAGGCGGTGGCGGGCCGACCACACCGTGGTCTCGGTCGGGCCGTACAGATTCCAGACTTCATCAGCCTGCGCCACCAGCCGCCGCGCCAGATCCGGTGCCAGCGCCTCGCCGCCGCACAGCACGCGGCAGCTCGCCGGCAACGACGGGCCGTCATGATCGAGCAACATCCGCCAGGTCGAGGGCGTCGCCTGGATCAGGGTCACGCCGTGCTTGGCTACGATGGCCTTGAGCCGGGATGGATCATGCGCCGCCGCACGATCCGCCAGCACCACTTGCGCGCCCATGGTCAGCGGCAACCACAGCTCCAGCACCGCGATGTCAAAGGACAGCGAGGTCAGGCCGAGCACGCGATCCTCACATGTGAGGCCCGGTTGCTCCGCCATCGTCGCCAGAAAATTCGTCACCGCGTCGTGGCGGACCATCACGCCCTTGGGCAGGCCGGTCGAGCCTGAGGTATAGATCACATAGGCCAGGCTCTCGGGATGCACGGCGACATCAAGATTGCCGGCGTCACCGCCCGCATCTCCATCCTGCTCATCGAGCAGCCACGCCTGCGCGCCGGTCTCCTCCAGCACCGGGGAGAACTGATCGAGCAGCGTCCGTTGCGTCAGCACCAGCGCCGCGCCGCTGTCGCGCAGCATATGCGAAAGCCGCTCCGGCGGATAATCCGGATCGAGCGGCAGGTACGCCCCGCCCGCCTTCAGCACGGCCAAAAGCGCGACCATCATCTCGACGCCGCGCTCCAGCGCCAATCCGACCACCCCGTCGGTTCCGACGCCGCGATCCCGTAGCCGTCGCGCCAGCCGATTGGCACGCCCGTTCAACACGCCATAGCTCAGTTCCGCATCGCCAAACACCAGCGCCACGGCATCAGGAGAGTGACTGACCTGCGCCTCGAACTGTTCGATGAAGGAGCGATCTCGAGGGTATCGGGCTTGCGTCCGATTCCACGTTTCCAACAGAAGCTGACGCTCTTCGTACGGCAGAACATCCAGTTGCCGCACTGGAGAGCGGGGCGCGCGTTCCAGAGCCTTGGCCAGTTGATCGAGCGCCTGCTGCATCAACGCGCAGACGCGATCAGGTGAAACTGGCTGGATCACCTGCACCGTCAATCCCAGTGCCCGGCCATAATCCTCGATCGCCAGCATCAAGGGATAGTTGGTGCGCTCTTCGCCACCGAGCCATTCGATGCCGCTTTGGCCCGCGGCGTTCTCATCTGCGGATGAATCAGCCGGCATCGCATTGTGCCGGTAATTCAGGATCGAACTGAACAAGGGCGCAGGCGCAGCGACGCCGCTACAACGTTGCGCGAGCGCCAGCGAAGCATGTTCATGCGCCATCAGTTCGGCGAGCCGGGCGTGCACGCGACGAACGCTGTCTTCGACCGCTGTGCCATCGAGATCGAGCCGCAGCGGCAGCGTATTGATGAACAGTCCCATCGGGCGATCGCCGCCGGCGCCGGCATGCATGCGGCCGAACAGGACCGTGCCGAACACGACGTGCTCGCGGCCGCTGCTTCGCGCCACCACCTGGCCCCAGGCCAGATGGCAGAGGCTGGCAAGGCTCACACCCAGCCGTCGCGCAAGAGCACGGAGCCGCGCATTGAGCTCATCCGGCAGCGTTCGCCGGGCTTCCGCCACCCCGCCACCGTCGCCATGCACCCGATCCAGGCCAAACGGCGTGGTGGGCTCATCGATATCAGACAGCATGCTTCGGAAAAAGCGTTCGTGCTCTGCGGTTGCGGCCGATCCTCGCGACTGCGCCACCAGATTTCGGAACGGATACGGAGCGGACAGTTCTTCACCGCGCCCCGACAACATCTTTCGGACTTCGTCGTGCATCACCTCCAGGGTGGAGTGATCGCCGATCAGATGATGCAGCAACACCAGCAGCAGCCAGCGCTCCTTGCCGGGATCACCGGCGACCGCAAATCGCAACAGCGGCGCCTGGCCGAGATCGATTCGATTGCGGCGCGGGTCGAAACGCTGCGCGAGCTGTTCATGCGCCGGACTGTCGCCGTCCAATACGACCTCGGTGACGACCAAAGGGGCCTGTCGCCAGACCACCTGCGCCGGCGTGGACAGACCATCCCACGCGATGGATGTGCGGAGAATGTCGTGACGGGCGATCACCCGCTGAACGGCGGCGAGATAGCGGTCGAGCAGGTCGCGGCTTGCAAACGCCATCTGGCCGACCAGCAGGTAGGGGTCGCCCTGCGCCGACAAGAGATGGTGAAACAGGATACCGTCCTGAAGCGGCGACAGGCCGTAGATGTCCTGGATGTTGGCAACGCCCCCGGGGACGCTGGCCACGATGCTGTCGATGTCGGATTGCTTCAATGCAATCAACGGCAACAGCTCGGGCGTAATCGCCATCGTTTGCAGCGTGATCGGATTGGCCGGAACATCGGCGGCGACGCCGCCATTGAGGCTGGCGGCAAAATCAGCCAACACAGGCTTGGCGAACAGCGTACGCACATCCGCGCTCAGCGAATGCCGCTGCAGCCGTTCCAGCGAGCGGACCGCGAGCAGCGAGTGGCCGCCCAGTTCGAAGAAGTGGTCGTTGCGTCCAATCCGATCGACGCCCAGCAACTCAGTCCAGACCTTCGCAACGATTTGCTCGACCTCGCCTTGCGGCGGCTCAAAGCTGCGTCGCGCAAAGGCGTCATCCTCCGGCGCGGGCAGCGCCTTGCGATCGACCTTGCCGTTCGGCGTGAGCGGCAATGCATCCAGTCGCACGAAAGCCTGCGGCACCATGTATTCCGGCAGGCACGCGCGGAGGTGACTGCGCATCGCAGCCGCGAATTCGCCGGCCTCAAGTCTCGCGCTGTCGTCCTTCGCGGCCACATACGCAACCAGCCGCGGGTCGCCGCTGTGATCCTGCTGTACCAGCACCACTGCATCGGCCACGCAAGCGTGCTCGTTGAGGCGAAACTCGATCTCGCCCAATTCGATGCGGAAGCCGCGGATCTTGACCTGATGATCATTGCGGCCGAGGAACTCGATACTGCCATCCGGCAGGTAACGTCCGAGATCGCCAGTGCGATACATTCGCGCGGTGCCTTCGCCGCTGAAGGGATCGCGCACGAAACGTTCCGCCGTCAGATCGGCGCGATTGAGATACCCGCGGGCGACCCCTGCCCCGCCGATGTAGATTTCGCCGATCGACCCAAGCGGCACGGGTGCATCGAGCCTGTCCAGCAGATAGATCCGGGTATTGGGAAGCGGACGGCCGATCGGGACGACGTCGCTATCAAAACCCGCCGGCCGCTGCCAGGCGGTGGCGCAGACCGTCGTCTCCGTCGGCCCGTAACCGTTGAACACGGCAACGGCCGGAGGCAGGCCCTTGATCAGTTCGGCCTTGGGCAATTCACCGGCAAGGACGAGCACCCGCAGCGACGCCAGCCTGTCGAGATCGACGCGTCCCTGCAGCATGGCCGGCGGCAAGGTCGCGTGCGTAATGGCGTGGCGCGAGAGATAGTCGGGCAGCTCCGACGTGTTGCGGTGCTCGCGCGCACTGAGGAGAAACAGCCCGGCCCCCGAACAGAGAGCCATGATGATTTCCCAGGTACTGGCGTCGAAGCTGAACGAAGCAAACTGCACGACGCGGCTGCGCGGGGAAACCGCGAACAGCGCTCTCTGGGCCAGCGCCAGATTCACCAGACCGCAATGCTCGACCATCACCCCCTTGGGCCGGCCGGTGGAGCCGGAAGTGTAGATGATGTAGGCGAGATGCCGTGAGGTCAGTCCTGTGACAAGCTCACCTGGATCTGATGTCGCGAGGCTGGCGATGGCGGGCGCGCTCGTCTCCAGATCGACAATCTTGCACGACGCATTCGCGAAGATTGCGCGTCCGGCACTATGGGCGATCAACAATTTCGGTTTTGCGTCATCGACGATCTGTCGCAACCGCTCCGCCGGATAGGCCGGATCCAGAGGCAGATAGGCACCGCCGGCCTTCAGCACAGCCAGCAGGCTGACGATCATGGCAACGCCGCGTTCGAGACAGATCGCGACCGGCTGGTCCGGACCTACGCCCAAACCAATCAGGTATCGCGCGAGCTGATTGGCTTTTGCATCAAGTTCGCCATAGCTCAGGCGAACGTCTTCGTAAGTTAGTGCAATGGCGTCAGGCGAATTTCGAACCTGCTCCGCGAACAGTTCGTGGATGCAACGCTCGGCCGGGAACGGCGCAAAGGTCTGGTTCCATGTGTCCAGAACGAGCTTGCGCTCCCCGGCGTCTATAATATCGATCCGGTCGACGATCTGCCCCGCGTCGGCGACCATGACCCGCAGCATGCCGAGCAGGTAGTCCCGGTGACGCCTGATCGTCGCTTCGTCGAACAGCGCCGTCGCATAGTTCAGGGCGCCGACGATGCGGCCGTCCGTCTCGCCCAAATTGAGCTCGAGATCGAACTTGACCTGCTGCAGCGGGATCTCGGCAATCTCCGCCTTGAGGCCCGGCAATTCAAGCATTGCCGTCTCGTTGTTCTGCCAGGCGAACACGACCTGGAAGACCGGCGTATGGTCCAGCCGCCGCGGCGGCTGAATGGTCTCGACGAGTTGCTCGAACGGCAGGTCCTGATGATCCTGAGCCGCCAGCGCCGCACCGCGTACGCGGCTGAACAACTCCGCCACATCAGGCTCTTCCGACAGATCCACGCGGAGCGCCAGCATATTGACGAAGAAGCCGACCAGGCCTTCGATCTCACGCCTGTTGCGGTTGGCCGTCGGCGTACCGATTACGAGATCGGTCTGGCCAGAAAGTTTTGACAACACCGCCGCCCAGGCCGCCAGCACCGTCATGAATGCCGTCGTGCGATGTGATTGGCTGAGCCGCCTGATGCTGAGTGCAAGGTCCGCGTCGATCTCGATCGGCAGCGACGCGCCGGCGAGAGACCTGACCGGCGATCGCGGACGGTCCGTCGGCAATTCGAGCACCGCTGGCGCGTCCTTGAACGCCTGTCGCCAATAGTCGACCTGCCGCTGCAATCGCTCGCCCGCCAACCATTGCCGTTGCCAGGCGGCGTAGTCCGGGTACTGAATTGCCAGCGGCTGCAGCGGATCTTCCTGGCCGGCTACAAACGCCCGGTATAGCGCGCCCAGCTCGCGCACGAGCACGCCCATCGACCAGCCGTCGGATATGATGTGATGCTGGGTGAGGAGGAACTCGTACTCTCTCTCCGCGATCCGGATCAGGCGGCCGCGGATCAATGGTCCCGTGGTGAGATCGAACGGCGTATCGGCCTCCTCGCGGCGCAAGCGCGCGAGTTCCTGTCCGGCATCCTCCCGTTGCCGCAAATCATGTTCGAGCACCGGCAGATGTTCATCGGACAACAATTCGACGCGCGGCTGTTCGTCGACCACGCGAAAGACGCTGCGCAGCGATTCGTGACGTGCAAACACCCGGTCGAGGCTTCGACGCCACGCACGGACGTCGAGATCGCCCGAAAGGCGCAATGCGCCGCGAATGTGATAGTTGGAATTGACGCCATCGAGCTGCGCCAGCAGCCAAAGTCGCTGCTGTGCAAAGGACAATTCCAGCGGTCCGTCGCGCGGCACCGCTGGAATAGAGGCAGGCCCATTCCTGTTGGCATTTCGGCCGCGATCCCTGGCCAGCGACAGGAGCTTTCTTACCTCCGCGGAATCCAGATCGCGCAAATTCGGCTTTGATGAACCCACCATGTTCACTGCCCCGCCGCGATCAGGCTCTGGAGTTCTTCTGTACCGAATTCCTGCTCGATCAGCCTGATCGACACGACGCGCGCGAATGATGCAAGTTCGGGATGAACGAACAGATCTGAAACCGGAACCGACACGCCAATCTCCTGCGACACCCGGCTGAGCACCCGCACCGCAAGCAATGAGTGTCCGCCGAGCTCGAAGAAGTGATCGTTGCGTCCGATCTGGCTGACACCGAGCAGCTCGGCCCAGATCTTCGCCAGCGCGATTTCGATCTCGTCCTCGGGCGCCTCATAACCGCGGCGAGCCTGGGCATCCTCGTGGGGCGCCGGCAACGCCCGCCGGTCGATCTTACCATTCGGGGTCAGCGGCATCTGCTCGAGTATCACGATTGCCGATGGCACCATGTAATCAGGCAGAATGGCCGATAGCGCATCGCGCAATGCACGGCCGTCAAGTACCGGTTCGCCGCTCGCATAGGCGATCAACTGACGCCCGGTCCTGCTCTCGCGTGTCACCACGGCGGCGGCGCGCACGCCGCGCTGCTCCATCAGACGCGCTTCAATCTCTCCCAGCTCGATACGGAAGCCGCGGACCTTCACTTGCTGGTCCGCGCGGCCGACATATTCGATCACGCCATCGGTCCGCCACCGCGCGAGATCGCCGGTCCGATAGAGGCGATCGCCGTCACCGCCGAACGGATCCGGGATGAACCTTTCCGCCGTAAGTGCGCCCCGATTCAGGTAGCCCCGAGCCAGCCCGAGACCGCCGATGAAAAGTTCGCCGGTGACACCAACGGGCACGACGTTGAGGTCGGCGTCGAGGATGTAGGCGGACCTGACACCGACGGGACGTCCGATCGGCGCCGGCTGCCCCGGCGTCAACGCGGCGTCGTCGACGAGCCACGCCGTCGGCGCGATCACCGTCTCGGTCGGGCCATAGGCGTTGATCAGGAGCTCCACATTGGCGGCCTGGCGAAGCGCCTTTATTCCGGTATCCGACCAGGCTTCGCCGCCCACAATGCATGCCCTGATCGCAAGCCTGCGCCCGCTCTGCCGCAACGCTGCGCTCAACTGATCCGCATAGGCCGGCGGCAGAAAGATCGATGTTACCGAATTGCTTTCGATCTCCTCGACGAGATCGTCGATCAAAAGACCTGGCCTGGATGGCAGGACGAGTGCTCCGCCCGTCATCAGCGGCACCAGCCATCGCTCGTGCGCAATGTCGAAATTGATCGATGCCGACTGGAATTCCCGGTCGCGGGACGTCATGCGATACAGCCGCCCGATCGCCTCGCAGTGCATGGCGAGTGGCCCGTGCGACACCGCCACGCCCTTCGGCATTCCCGTCGATCCCGACGTGTAGATCACATAGGCCAGGCTGTCCGGATGGATCTCGACATTCAGGTTGCCTGTATCTTCGCCGGCGAGGTGCTGCGGTGCGTCGATGCACCAGGCCTCGACCCCGGTCTCACGCAGAACCGGCGCGAGCGGTTCGAGCAGCGCGCTTTGCGTCAATACCAGCGTCGCCGCGCTGTCGCGCAGCATGTGGGCGAGCCGCCCGGCCGGATAGTCCGGATCGAGCGGGAGATAGGCGCCGCCTGCTTTCAGGACAGCCAGCAGCGCTACGGTCATTTCCGGGCTGCGCGCCAAGGCGATGCCGATCAGGCGATCCGGACCGACGTCCCAGAGGCGAAGCCGTCGCGCAAGCTGGTTCGCCCGGGCATTCAACTCGCCATAGCTGACGCGCTGTTCGCCCCACACAATCGCAACGGCAGAAGGCGCCTGCGCGGCTTGCGCCTCGATATACGTGACGACGCCGACATAGGAAGCAGGCGACGCCAGACGCGCTGCACCGCTCCAGTCCAGAATTCGCCGCGCTTCGTCATCGGCTGCTGATCCGAGACTACCGAGCGGACGGTCCGTATTGGCTATGATCCGCTCCAGCAATCCGTGCAGCATGTCGCGAAGACGCAGAACTGCCGTCTCGTCGAATCGGGCCCGGTCGTAATTGAACTCGAGGTCGAGCCGCTCGCTTCCGGCAAACACGGCGACCGCCAGCGCATAGTTCGTGGGCGTCACATGTTGCACGTGCCCCAGGCGCGGGCCGCTCGCCCCGGTTTGCCGCAACGCCTCATCGATCGGATAGTTTTCGAACACCAGGATGCTGTCGAACAGCGTCTGCCCGGCATGGCCGGCGAGACGCTGGATCTCGAAGAGCGGCGTCCAGCCATGCTCGCGCAAAGCCAGGTTCTGTTCCTGCAATTGACGCAGCCAGTCGCCGACACTCGCTTGCGGGCTCGGCGCGGCGACGATCGGCAATGTGTTGATGAAGAGGCCGACGATCTCCTCGGAGCCTGGCAGTTCCTCTGGCCGGCCCGATACGGTCACCCCGAAACAAACAGCGGCTTGCCCCGAATGTCGCCGCAGTAACTGCGCCCACGCGCCCTGTATGAGCGTATTGAGCGTCACCCGTTCGCGCTTCGCAAAGGCCTTCAGCCGCTCGGTCAGCTCCGTATTCACTGCAAGCGCAATGCTGGCATGCCCTGCGGCCTCGGATGCCTTGTTGCTCGCTACCAGCGTGCTCGCCAGCAGGGTCGGCGTTTCGAGCCCCGCCAACGCATCGCGCCAGAATTTTTCGGCGCCTGCATGATCGCGGCCCTGCAGCCATGCGATGTAGTCGCGATAGCTGCCCTGCACGACCGGCGGCGTGCCACCATTCATATGCTGCAGCACCTCTGCAACCAGCCGGGCCGAGCTCCAGCCATCGACGAAAATGTGATGATGGGTCCAGATCAACCAGTGACGCCTGTCGTCGAGCCGGATCAAACGCACGCGCTGCAACGGCGGCTGCGAGACATCAAAGCCGCTTTCGCGTTCCTGCCGCGATGCTTCCGCCAGCGCGGCATCCACCTCGGCGCGTTCCAGCGCCGCCGCTCGATCGCGCCAATCGTCTTCGGTGAACGGCACCATCACGTGACGGTGCACCACTTGCTGGGCCGGGCCGGAAAAGCCCTTCCACACAAAGCCGGTCCGCAACGCGGCGTGCCGGTCGCTCACCGCCTGCCACGCGGTTCGAAGCTTGTCGGCATCGAAACCGAACAGCTCGAGCCCAACCTGATTCACATAGGCATCGTTCTCGCCATCCCGGACCGCGTGGAACAGCATGCCCTGCTGCATCGGCGAAAGCGGATAAATGTCCTCGATGCCGCGGAGATCCAAAGTCGCTTCCAGCCGATCGAGATCGGCCTGACCGAGTCCGGACAATGCAACGTCCGACGGCGTGAGACCAGACGCGCCGGTGCAGCAATGCGCCACCAGCTCGCGCAGGGCGGACTCGTAAAGCCCGGCAACCCGCTCGACCGTCTCGCGCCGATAGCGCTTGCGTCCATATCCGAAGGACAGTTGCAGACAGCCTTCACGCACCATAGCGGTGATGTTCAGCCATCCTCGCAAAGGAGCCGCAGCGCTGCGAGACGGACCGGAGCCCTCGGGCGCAAAGGCGAAGCGCTGGGAAGTACCAACGCTGCCATCGAACCGGCCGAGGTAGTTGAAAACGATCTGCGGCTCCGCCAACTGCGCCAGGGCATTGCGCTGGACGTCGGAGCCGAGATAGCGCAACACGCCGTAGCCGAGCCCGCGATTCGGGACGGCGCGCAACTTCTCCTTGACCGCCTTGATCAGGGAGGCGTCGTCGCTCGCCGCTCCATGGAGCCGCACCGGGAAGGCCGTCGTGAACCAGCCCACGGTACGAGAAATATCCGCACCGGCAAATATGTCCTCACGGCCGTGGCCTTCGAGTTCGATCGTCAGATCGTCGCGTCGGCTCCAGCGCGAGACGGCGCGCGCCAGGCTCGCCAGCATCAAATCATTGACCTGCGTCCGATAGGCTGTGGGCGCGTCCTGCAACAGCCTTGACGTCAACTCGGCATCGAAGACCAGCGACACCTCCTCGGCGTCACCGACGAGATCGACGCTGCCATGATCATCGTCGCATGGCAGGCTTTGGCCCGCCCCACAATCGAGCCAGAACGGCAGTTCGTCCGCAAGCTCCCTGGTCGTCGCGTAGGAATGTAACCGCTCGCCCCAGGACGCATAGGAATCGCTCTTCGGCGACAGCGTTGCGGCGCCAGCACCTTGCTTCAATTGGTCGTAGACCGAGGCAATATCCTCCAGCAGAATTCGCCAGGACACGCCGTCGACCACCAGATGATGGATCGCGATCAGCAGTCGTTGCCCGCCATCCGCGAAATCCATCCCTACCGCGCGCAGCAGGGGGCCCGAAGACAGCGAAAGACTTTCCTGCGCCGCCGATGCTAGCGCGGCAACCTGCGTCGCATCGCCAACGTCTGCACGAACCCACAGCAGTTCCGACGGCGCCGGCGCAGCGCCCTGCTCGGCCCGCCACTTTCCGTTGACCTGCCCGAACCGCATGCGCAAAGCATCGTGGTGATCCACGATCGCCGCGAGCGCACCTCGCAGCGTCTCCCAGTCCGTCTTTGTTTGCGGGACCAGCAGCACCGCCTGGTTCCAGTGATTCCGGTTGCCGATATCCTCGCTGAGGAAGCGAGTCTGAATCGGCAGCAAATGACGCATGCCAGTTGCCGCCTCGCCATCGGCCGATATCTTCGTGCCCGGATTCTCCTTCTTCGCAGCGGGTGCTGCCGTGATGGCGGCGACCGTTGCCAACCCGGCCACGGTTTGCTGGCCAAAAACCTGCTTGGGGGTGAGGCGGATGCCGCGCTTGCGCAAGCGCGCGATGATCTGCAGGCTGAGAATTGAATCGCCGCCGAGCTCGAAGAAATTGTCGTTGCGGCCGATGCGCTCGCGACCGAGCACCTCGCGCCATACCGCTGCAATCGCCTCCTCGGTGTCTCCCACAGGCGCGGCATAGCTCGACGCAACTGTCTCTCCAGCCGGCTCGGGTAGCGCCTTGCGATCGATCTTGCCGTTGGCCGTGAGCGGGAGCCGCTGCATGATAACAATGTGCGATGGCACCATGTATTCCGGCACGATCGCAGCCAGTTGCTGCTTGATCACGTCCGGCTGCGCTGTCGCGCCGGTCGCGGGTACGCAATAAGCCACGAGTTCCCGGCGTTCGGCGCTCGCGCCGATGGCGCGCGCGACAACCACCGCATCATCGATCCCTTGCAGAGCCTTGATCGCGCGGCCGACTTCGCCAAGCTCGATGCGGTAGCCGCGCAGTTTGATCTGATCGTCGGTACGGCCGAGGAACACCAGTCGGCCTGCCCGGTCGCAGCGAACGCGATCACCGGTTCGATACAGCCGATCGCCAGAAGGGTCGAACGGATTCGGCACGAACCGCTCGGCAGTCAGGCCGGCCGCGCCCCGATAGCCCCGCGCCAGGCCGGCGCCTCCGATGTAGAGTTCGCCACTGACCCCAATCGGCACTTCGTTCAGTGCATCGTCCAGCACATGGGCGCGCAGGTTGGCGAGCGGCACGCCTATAGGAACCGGACCCGTCTCGCTTGCGGCCTGCCATTCATGCGTAACCGCGCCGACCGTGGTTTCGGTCGGCCCGTAGTGATTCAATATCCGGCATTGCGGCCGCAACTGCCGGATCTCATTCAACAGCGCTGCGTCGCAAGCCTCTCCACCGAGGATGAGCGCGTCGGTTGGCAGGAGATCGGCCGACCGCGATGCCTGCAACAGGCCGCGCAGATGGCTGGGTACGATCTTGAGAATGCCGACTTCGCCATCCCGCATGGCTTGCGCGAACGAATCCGCATCGAACACCATTTCCGGAGACAACAGATGCAGCGTCACGCCGGAGGCAAGCGCGCCGAACAGAACGGTGTGACCGAGATCGGCCGCTACGGTCGAAACCATCGCCATGTTCGCTATCGGTGACGGCTGCACGCGCTGCAGCAGCGCCTGCACGTAATTGGCCAGCGCGCCGTGTGAGACAGCAACGCCCTTGGGCGCCCCGGTCGATCCGGACGTATAGATGACGTAAGCGGTCTGCGCCGGGTGAATCAAATTGCCGGGCGGCGCGCTCGATGTTTCCTCGCGCGCCGCTTCGGCTTCCGCATCGAGCACAGGGCAATCGAACGCACGCGCTTCCGCCAGCTTCTCGCCAGTCGCCAGCACGATGTCGATGCCCCCATCCTTCAGAATGCGACGGACGCGCTCCAACGGCCATTTCAGATCGAGCGGCACATAAGCGCCACCGGCCTTCAGCACCCCGAGCAGCGCCACGACAAAAGCCGGCGAGCGCTCGATCCACAGCGCAACCGGCACCTCGCGTGTCACGCCTCTGCCAGCGAGCATATGGGCGATGCGGTTCGACCTTTGCTCAAGGTCTGCGAAGGTCAATGTCTCGCTGCCGCATCGGACGGCAACCGCCATCTGCCTGTCGGCTGTCGACCCGCGATGAAGGCTGACTACATCGGTGAATCCAAACGCGGCGGTCTGGCTCGGCACGAGCTGGCGGTTCGCGTCGTCGATGACGAAATCCGATATCCGGCGTTCCGCATCTTCGGCGATCTGTCGCAGCAGCGAACCGAACTGTGCCGCCAGCCGCGCGATCGTCGGCGTATCGAACAGATCGGTGGCATAGTTGAAGGTCGCCTTCATGCCAGCGGCGCCATCGACGATATCAAGCGCGAGATCGAAATGCGAACCCGCGAGGTCCATGATGTCGACCTCGGCGGTGAGCCCTTCGACGCCATCGAATCCCCGCGGCGCCGTCATATAGTTGAACTTGGCCTGGAACAGCGGATTGTGTCCGCCGCTGCGTTCGGGGCGCACTCCGTCGACAAGCATTTCGAACGGAAGATCCTGATGGGACAGCGCCTCGATTACCGCTTCCTTGACCTGTCGGAGCAGCTCCGGAAACGTTGCTTCATCGGCGATCTCGGCACGCAGCACCAGCGTGTTGACGAAACATCCAATCAACCGCTCAAGCTGCGCGTGGCGACGCCCTGCGACCGGAACGCCGACGCGCAAATCGCTCTGCCCCGTATAACGATGCAACAGCGCCTGATACGCCCCGAGCAGCAGCATGAAGACGCTCGCCCGATGCTTTCCGGCGATTTCACGGAGCCGGGCAGCCAGCGCGCCGTCGATCGCAAGAGCGACCGTATCCCCGGCATGACTTTGCGTTGCCATACGCGGCCGGTCATGCGGCAGAGCCAACACGGGGTGCGCATCGCCCAGTTTCCCGCGCCAATACGCGAACTGCCGATCGCCCTCACCGCCCGCGAGCCAGTTTCGCTGCCAGGCTGCGAAATCCGCATACTGAATCATCGGAATTGGCGGCCGACCTGCGTCCTGCCCGATGCCGTTGCGATAGAGCCCGGCCAGCTCTTCGAGCATAACGTCGAGTGACCATCCATCGACGGCGATGTGATGGGCAAGCAGCAGCAATTCGTGCTCATCGTCTCCGAACCGGAGCAGAGCCACCCGCAATAGTGGACCGTTCACGAGGTCGAAGGGCCTGGCGAGTTCGGACCGCTTGAGCTCCGCAGCATGCTCGGCACGGTCGCGCGCGGAATATGACCGGAGATCCTCGTGCCTGATCCCAACGCTCATGGCATCGTGAATGACCTGCTTTCCGCGACCGTCGATGGCGACGAACGTGGTGCGTAGCACTTCGTGGCGCTGAACGACTTCGCTGATCGCGCGCGACAAGGCGGCATGATCGAGCTTTCCTTTCAGCCGGATCGCGCTCGCGACCGTGTAGGCGGTTCCGCCGGGGTCCATATTCCAGAGGAACCACAGCCGTTCCTGCGCATGAGACAAGGTCGCGCGGCTGGCCGGCGTTGCCCGCGGGATCGGTGGCAGCACCCTCCTGGTGTCGTCACGCACGATGGCGTCGATATGGCCTGCGAGGGATGCAAGCGTCGGCGCGTCAAAGAAGCTGCGCAGCTCGAGCTCGACACCGAAGCGTTCGCGGATCGCGGCGGCGACCTGCCCGGCCGCGATCGAATTTCCGCCCAGCACAAAGAAATCGTCCTCTCGATGCACGGCCCTTACGCCAAGCGCGTCGCACCAGATCGACGCCAGGGCGCGCTCGGTATCAGTCGCCGGCGCCGTCAACGGCGCTCCATCGCGGCGGCGCCCTCTTTCGAAGACCATGAAACTGTCGAGCGTATTGTTGGCCCAGCGTGCGGCGCAGGCCGAGCGCTGCAGTTTACCGCTAGTCGTCAGCGGCATCGCTTGCGGATTCAGCAGGACGATGACGGCCGGGTATTCCTGCGCCTGCCGGAGCACCGCCTCGCCGATCGCATGCGCGAGAGCTTGGGGATCGTTGCGCTTGAGGACGGTACGGCTGAACTCTGCCGCCACGCCAATGCTTTCCCGTCCATCCATTTCGACCGCGAACGCGGCAACGCGTCCGCTACGGACCGATTTGACATCGGCTTCGACCGCCTGCTCGACATCCGTGGGATAGACGTTCTGCCCGCGAACGATCAGCAGATCCTTGAGCCGCCCGGTCACGACCAGCGCGCCGTCCCTGACGAAGCCGATATCTCCGGTACGCAACCAGCGCGCGCCATCGTGCTCGACGAAGGCTTTGCACGTCGCCTCGGGATTGTTCCAGTATCCGAGCGCGACGCTCGGACCGGCGACCCAGATCTCGCCGACTTCGTCAGCCTGCGCCGCAGCCGATCCGTCGATGCGCATGATGCGTGTGGCATGGCCGGCTGCGGTTTGACCGCATGCCACGAGGTCGGTGCCTTCGCCGGCGCTCGCAATGCGGCCGGCGGCAAGTGATGCCGTATCGAGGGTATAGCTGAGTGTCTCGGCCGTAGGATCGCCCGCCGTTACCAGCAGCGTCGCCTCAGCCAGGCCATAGCAGGCGGTCAACGCCCGCCGATTGAAGCCGGCCGGCGCGAATCGTTCTCCGAACCTCTGCAGCGTGCTTTGCCGCACGAACTCCGAACCAGAGAATGCGAACCTCCAGCGGCTCAGGTCGAGCCGGCTGATCGTTTCATCGGAAATGCGATCGGCACAGAGTGCGTAAGCGAAATCAGGTCCACCGCTCAGTGTTCCGCCATGACGATCGATGGCCTCAAGCCAGCGCCGCGGCCGCTCGAGAAAATTGCGTGGCGACATCAGAACGGCGGTGAAGCCGGTGAACAGTGGATTCAACAATCCGCAGATCAATCCCATGTCGTGATAGAGCGGCAGCCAACTCACAAAGACGTCGTCGAGCGTTCCCTTGGCTGCAGCCTGGATGGCTTTCTCATTGGCCGTCAGATTACCGTGCGAGACGCAGACGCCTTTCGGTTGCGATGTCGATCCCGACGTGTACTGCAGGAAGGCGACGCTATTCTCCGCGGGCCTCGTCTCTCGCCATTCCGCAGCGAGTTCCGGCGGGATCGCATCCACCGCAATAATCTGGACGTTGGCCCGTTCGGGAAGCGCTGCTTCCACAGCGGAACGGAGAGCCGTTTCCACCAGGATGAAGCGAGGCGCCGCATCGCGCAGAATGCCGTTGAGACGTCCTGCATAGCGTTCGGGACCGCCCTCCGGCGGATACGCCGGAACGGCGATCACGCCTGAATACAGACAGGCGTAGAATGCCACGGCATAGTTGAGCCCGCTGGGCAGAAGAATGACCGCCCGCTCGCCCGCGCCACCCAACTGCTGCAACCGAGCTGCGACCGATCGAATCCTGGCGTCGAGCGCGGCAAATGTCAGCTCGTCGGCGACATCGTCTCCCTCAAGGAAGCGCAGCGCCACCCGATCGGGACGTAAGCTGGCGTGGTCGCGTAATCGTTCGACGAGATTGTCTTTGTACATCTTCTCGAAATCCAGTGCGGACGCGATCGAAAATTCCACCGATCAGCGCTGCCGATGAGCTTCCGCCATGGCGACGATCACCTTGCGCGGCCCCTTGAACGGTGCGCGCGCATGCGCGGTGAGCATGTTGTCGAGCATGACCACGTCGCCGGCCTGCCAGGGAAAACTGATCTTGTGCGTCTCGAGAACGTCGCGAACGGCGGACAGCGTTTCATCGTCGATCGGAGAACCGTCGCCGTAGAAGACGTTACGCGGCAGATCGACCTCGTCACCGACCACGTCGAGCAGGCTCTCGCGAACTTCCGGCTCCAGGTTGGAGACGTGGAACAAATGCGCCTGATTGAACCAGACCCACTCCCCCGTTACCGGATGGCGCGCCGTGCCCTGGCAGATCTGGCGCGTGCGAAGCTCGCCGTCTTCCTTCCACTCGCATTCGATGTCATGCCCGGCGCAATAGGCTTCGACCTCCGGCCTTGAATCAGTGCCGAACACCTTCTGCCAGTCGACGTCGAGGCCGTTGCCGTAGTTCCGCACATACATCACGCCCTTCTCGGCGAAGCGCTCCCGAATGGCCGGCGGCATATCGCGATGGATGGCGCGGCTGTCGGCGATCGGTGTCTCGCCGCCCTCCTGCGCCGGCTGCATGCAATAGAACCAGATTTTCATCGGCCAATCGCGTGTATAGGCCTGCTCGTTGTGCAACGGGATGTGCTGGTGCGGCGGATATTCGGTAGAAGTATAGACGCCGGACGTAACCTGCGAACGCGGCGTCGACCCGAACTCGTACGTCAGCAGCGGATGACCGAAATCGGCCGCGAAAGCCCGAAAGCCGTCGGGGCCATCGAGGGAGAAATCGCGAAACACGATGCCCCCGCAATCGGTCAGATGCCGATCGATGGTATCGCGCAGCATGGGAAGCGCCGCACCCAGCGGCTGCCCGACCTTGTCGGCCCTAAGCAACAACGGAAGGGTATTGCCCTCAATGAGTGGCTGGACGGAGAATGCGCTCATGATCCTCGCTCCGATGCGAACCAATCGATCGCCCCGATTGTCGGGCCAGGGCCGATCCGATCAGGTCGAGCAGTTCGGCTTGCTGGGTGTGAATAAAGAAGTGATGACCCGGCAGCACGTCGAGCGTGAATGCCGCCGAGGTCTCCTGCCGCCAAGCCTGCAGCGATTCGCGGCTGGTCTCGTCGTCGATGCCGCCGAAGACGTGCACCGGACACGGCAACGGGTGCCGCGACCGATAGGCATATGCCCCGCACATCAGGAAGTCGGCGCGCAGCACCGGCAATGCCGATCGCATGAGTTCCGGATTCGACAGCGCTTCATCCGGCGTGCCCTGCAGGTTGCGCAGCTCCTCCAGCAGTGCATCGTCGCTCAACGGCAGGCGCCATTTGCTGCCATCGCGAACAGACGGCGCCTCGGCGCCCGACGCAAAGAGAATGGCTGGCGCGGGCGCGCCACGATCGCCCAGACTGTGCGCGAGTTCGAACGCAATCAGCGCACCGAGGCTATGGCCAAACAGAGCGTAGGGAGCATCAAGCTGCGCATGAAGTTCCGCAGCGAGCTGCGATGCGAGCACTCGGGGATCGGTCGCCAATGGTTCGTCCATGCGTGCGCCGCGCCCGGGCCACTCGACCGGTCGGACATCGATCCACGTGGGCAGCAGCCTGCGCCACCGCGCATAGAACATAGCGCTGCCGCCGGAGTAAGGCAGACAAAAGAGCCGCATCGGAAGACAAGACTCCGTTTATCAAGCCGATTTTTGCGGAGGCGCCGTTTCGTCCATGAATTTGCGAAGCGTCAACGGACGCATGTCGGTCCACACCTGTTCGATGTGATCCAGGCATTCTTTCTTGCTGCCGGTCTTGCCCACCGCTTTCCAGCCGTTTGGAATTTCCTTGAACGTCGGCCAGATGGAATATTGCTCTTCGTGATTGATAACGACGGCGAAGGTGACGTCGTCTCTGTCGAACACCATCATGGTTCGGCCCCTTTCAGAAAACGAAAGCAATGGCGTTTGACTAGGTCAGAAGCAAATGATGGTCAAAGCAATATCGGCGCCGAAGTTTTTAATAGCTCCAAGGTGGCGACAGCGTGACACGATGCAACCTCCGCGCTTACGCGCGAATGCGCATACAAGTCACTGATTTTCAAAACGATACGCAGTTTCTTGCAATTCTAGTTTGTGAGGTCGGAACAATTTTCGAGATTCGAAAATCGCACATCAGTGTTCGGAGAATCTTTTCATCACATTGTCATCAATTTCGATAAGTGCACTTTGCTGACAATGCAGACCAAAGAAAAACCGCCGCGGACGAGATCCGCGGCGGCGCGTATTGCAAGCGACGAGAACGGCGAACGTTCAGAAGTTGAACGTCGTCGACAAGAGATAGGTGCGAGGGGCGGCAAGTGTGATCACACCGCTGTAGGCCGATGCCCAATAAGCTTCGTTGAAGACGTTCTCGATGTTAGCGCGGATCACGATCGGCTTTCCGTTCCAAGGCGACGTAAAGGTGTATCGCGCTCCGATATCGACCCTCGTCCATTCCGGAAGCGTGAGGGTGTTGGTTACGTTGACATACTGCGAACTGGTATAAATGACCCTTCCCGTGAGCGTCAGGTCACGCATGAACGGCGTATCCCACTCCGCACCGATATTGGCGGTGACTGCTGGAACGCCGACCGCAGTCCTGCCGTCTGTCGCGCCGTTATTGGCCGTCTTGACCTGCTTGCCATCGATCAAGGCCAGACCACCGAGCAACCGGATCGCGGGTGTGATCTCGCCGAATACGTTGAGTTCGACGCCACGATTGCGCTGCTCGCCATTGAGAAGTTGGACGGTGCCAACCGCAATGATGCTTGGTTGCGTAATATCGAACACGCTCATGGTCGTCGTCAGACGGCCCGTATCGATCTTCACGCCCGCTTCAGCCTGCTTGGTCTGGCCGGGAGGGAACACGGTCCCGATATTGGTGAACCCGGTACCCACGACATGCGGCGTCTGCAGTCCTTCGATATAGTTTGCGTACAGCGAGATGTTCTCGACCGGCTTCAACACAAGAGCATAAGCCGGGGTCCATACGGACATATCTGTCTCCGGCCTGCTCAGACCGGGCGTGAGATAATTCGTCACCTCGCTGCCAGCTGTCTGGCGACGAACCCCGACCGTCAGCTGAATACGCTTGTTGAGCAGGGACATGGTGTCGGAAACGCCGACGCTTGTGATATTCACGTTGGTTAGCTGACTGGCAGACAATGTCGTGAAATTGGGCTTGGGAATATTGGTCGGATCGGTGTAGAGGTTCCAGAAAATAATGTCGGCGAGAGGACTAGCCGACCGCGTCCAGACCTTTTGGTTATAGGTTCGGTCGTTGATGGAGTAGTTGATGTTGAACGCGTGATTGACGGGACCCGTGTCGACGTTTGCACGAATGCCAGTCTCACCCGCGAGCGTCTCGAACGTCTCCTTGCCCGCAAACGGACGCGACCACAGACCTCCCAACTGGAATGCCCCCGGAGGCGACGTTAACGCGCCCGGCGCGACATTGGAGAGGTTGGGCGAAGGATAGGCATAGTTGATGTTGCTGTCGTGATAGCCAAACGACGCATACGCAGTGACCCAGTCGTTTACATCGACCTCGCCTTTTACAGTCGAGAAGAAATCCGTTGGCGCGTAATAGGCCCACGGAACCTGGAAATTGTGTCCGGCTTTCGGCGGAGGAGGAATAAGCGTTGTTGTTGCGGGTATGTTAAAGAAACGCATGGGCGGATTCAGATTGTCGGCCTGGTAGCCGAGATCGACCGCCAAGCGCGCGTTCTCGCCCCGATAGTCAAGGCCAAGGTGGACGTTGCCGAATTCGTCGGTCTGACGGTTCCACGGCGTATTACCATTTGAGTAGGTGCTGTTTAGCCGAACGCCCCACTCCTTATGCTCACCATAGCGCCGGCTGACGTCGATATTCCCGCCGAACTGCGATTTAGAAACGTAAGTGCTCGTCAGCCGTGTAATATCGATGTCGGGAGCATGCTTGGTGACGAGGTTGACACTGCCGCCGACGGCACCGCCGCTCGCAACACCGGTACCGCCAGTAGTCATGCCGTTGAGCACAGCGCTCGGGCCCTTTAATACTTCGACGCGCTCGATGAAATTCGCCCCGATGGAGTAATACGGCGCGATTCCGTATAGGCCGTTCAGCCCGTAATCGCCGCTGTCGAGATAAAAACCGCGAACAAACAGACTGTCGGCGCCGCCGCCCGCTGCCTGGATGACCCGCACCGAAGGATCATTCATCAGAACGTCGCGGATCGTGCGCGCCTGTTGATTCGCAATCAGCTCCGCCGTGTAGCTCGTCTGGTTGAAGGGCGTATCCATCACACCCCGGTTGCCCAGAAGGCCCAGGCTACCGCCTGTCGCCACTTGTCCACCAGCGTAGGGAGCCGGAGGCGCACCGAGAGTTCCGGTCGAAGGCACCACATACGGAACCGGCTCAGCACGACGAGGCGCCGGCGCAGCGACGCGCCGCTGCACGCGCGACGTCGACGTCTGCGATCTCCGTGCCGCGGGCCGCGCTCGCTGCTGGCTTGGAGCATCGACCGTGACGGGCGGCAAATTGGCTTGCGCGAACGCTTTCTGACCGCTTGCAAAGTCCAGAGAGAGAGCAAGATAACTCACCGCTCCCAGCGAAACAGCGCGCACAACATTTCTGGCCGCGACTTGATACGTCATACTTCCACCCCAAAGCCCACAAGCAGGTCACGGGGCTCGTTCTAACTTCCGGAGTGGAAACGGCGAGTAGAAGTCATCTAAGGTGATGGTGTGTGTACACAACACATTTCGTTAGTGACGATAGAGCAACACCACACATCGTCTGATTGCTCTAAATTTTCGCACCAAGATTCTTGAGCGCTCGAGCGGATGAATTTCGTTCTCAAGATTCTCCACGCCTGCGCGTTTTGAATCTTTCTAATTTTTATTCGTTCTAATCTTCTGCATGACCGTCCAGCACGACGCAGATTGAACCAGTCATTGTCGCCTTGCCCACGTTCGAATCTTTTCAATCCAGCAGGTTACGCAGCGTCCGCATGAAGACTTTTGCGCCAATTCCAATGAGTTCATCCGGAAAATCATAGTTCGGTTCGTGCAAGCCGGGATGCTTCTCCCCTGCGCCAAGGAAGAACATCGCGGCCTTTGATCGGTAGTTGAACCGTCCAAAATCCTCCGATCCCCGCAGCGGGAGGCCTTCCACAGAATGGCGCACGCCTTCTGCATCGAGTGCGCTTCTGAGGTGGGCAACGGCCTCCGCGTTGTTCAGGCAATGGCTGAAAACGTCGCGGTAGGTAATCTCCACCTTCAACCCCTCGCCGGCCGCCACCTGCTGGACCAAACCTTCTGCTTGCAAACGAACCCTCTCCATTGTCGAATCGGTCAGCGTCCTGAGCGTCACCCAAAGCTCGGCATGACCGGGCGAGATACCGAACGCAGGTTCTCCCAATCTCGCATGGGTGACCGTTACCATTGAGAACGCGTCGTCCAGTGTCCCTCCCCGGCCGAGCGCGGTAATTTCGTCCAGCAGTCTTGCGATCGCTCCTTTCGGCGAGACCCCAAGCTCGGGACTGGATGCATGTGCGGTTCGCCCGGACAACACGATCTGCATCCCGCGCGAGGCGCAATTGACCAAGCCTTCCGCGACCGAAACATGCCCGAGAGGAAGTCCCGGCAAATTGTGCAGCGAGAAAACAAAATCGGGCCGCACCTGCTCAAACTTCGTATCGGCAAGGACGGCAGCCGCGCCGGACCCGTCCTCCTCAGCCGGCTGGAACAAGAGTACGGCGCGTCCGCGCCTTGGGCGTTGCCGGCTCAAACCACGCGCGACCGCTGCCAAAATGGTCATGTGACCGTCATGACCGCAGAGATGGGCCTTTCCCGGCACGGATGACCGATATGCAAGCTCCGAGGTCTCCTGGATCGGCAATCCATCGAGCTCGGCCCGAAGCATGATCGTCGGGCCAGGTGCGTCGCCGTCATAGATCCCGAGCACGCCATGCCCGCCAAGTCCCGTGACGACCTTGTCGGCGCCAGTTGCATGGAGAAGCGCCTGCACGGCTTTTGCGGTCTTCTCTTCCTGTCCGGATAGCTCAGGCTTGCCGTGGAGATCGTGTCGCCACGCAATCAATTCTGCCAGTTCGTGATCGGTCAGGAACATGAGTAGCTCTCTATATTGGGGGGAAACGGATCAGACTTGAGCATCGATGATTACATGGCCTGCGAGGCCACATGCATTCAGAATGTTCACCTGCAAGACAATCGCTATCATTGGTTGGCACGCCTGCGCGCGACCGGTTGCGCTGCTCGCCACTGCGTTGCCGGACAGCAGAATGGCGTCGCCCGCACCAGTTTCGCACCAGAACCGGCACTGCCATAGCGGAGATAGATCGATTGAAACGCCTGTCCTATAGCGTGCGGTAGCGCTCGATCGATGAAACATCGGGCATAATTCCAAGGCCCGGCTCCTCGTTCAGCACGACAATGCCCTCGGACACGTCGAAGACTGGTCCGCAGAAGCGATCGCGGAGCGGATTGTCATTGACGTCCACTTCCAGCCAGCCGTCGCCTCCGGCACCGGCGAGCAAATGTGCGGAAGCAAGCAGTCCTATGCCGCCACCGAGATAATGCGGGCAAAAGGTCCTGCCCGCCTTCAGAATATCCTTCGCCAGTCCGCAGCAGATCGTCAGCCCGCCCCATTTGGCGATATCCGGCTGCACGACATCAAGCACGTCCTCTGAAAGAACCTGTTCGAAGGCTTCCCGGCTCGCAATATTCTCGCCGGCCGCAAGCGGCATGCCGGCGCTTGTGCGCAGCCTCCGCCATTCCTGCCGGGGACGATCGGCACGAAGCGGTTCTTCCAGCCATCGCAAACCGAACTCGCCGAGCCGTGGCACGATTTCCAGCGCCCGATCGATCGACCAGCCCTGATTGACGTCCGCCGCCAGCATGCCACCGCCAACAACGGCGCGCAGCGCTGCCAGATTGGCGAGATCCGTTGCCATATCGAATCCGATCTTGAGCTTCAGCGCGCGATGCCCGCGCTTCAAGGCTGCTTCGGCGGTCTGCCGCGCTCCGCCGGGATTGATGCCGCTGGCGTACGCCTTGATCTTGCCGGAATGACCGCCGAGCAATCGCCACAGCGGCTGCCGTTGCCGGCGCGCGTGGAGATCCCACAGCGCAAGATCAATTCCTGCAATGGCCTGGGCGAACGGCCCGGGTTCCCCGCACTGCAGCGCCAGCACCGCGGTGCCTTGCGTGAGAATCTCGAAAGCCTGCGCGGGCCCCTCAAGCTCGCACCCTGTTACCGCTGGCGCGAGCACCTCATTGACGAGCCGCGCCCGATGTTCGGCACCCGTCGAAGGAAAGTTCGACCAGACCTCGCCCCAGCCGACAACGCCGCCTTCGTCTTCGGCGCGAACGAACACCGCCGGACGGTTCAGCATGCGGCCGAACGAGGTCACCACCGGCGTCGACAGCGGATAACGATAGCAAAACGCCTGGATTGTGCGAACAGAGAAGGCCATCTTTGGATCCAGCGATCTCACTTGGTAACGATCAGGTCACGACACAGCTAGTACGCGCGCGCGAAATCGCCTTCCTGCTTGATCTCGCCAAAGGCGGGAAAGCGTGCCTTCCATCGCGTGCCCTTTGCCTTTGTCAGCGCATTGAGGCTTTCAAGCACCGCAACACCGTCCTTGCGCAGGCTTGCCGCGACCGCCGCACGATCCGGGAAATGCTTGCGAACGGCGTCAAGCCAGATCGTGCGCCCCGCAAGGAAGCCGCCGGCGCCAGCCGCATAGGCGAACTCCAGCACGCGCTCGAATTTCTCGGGCGCAGCACCACCTGACAGCAACACCCAGGGAATGTTCCGCTCGCGGCAGATCGCGCCGATGGCGTCGAACTCTTTCTGCGCGGCTTGCGCCGCCGCGCTCCCGTCCCGCGGCGGCAGGCTGTTGGCGGCAAGCGGGCTCTCCAGCTTCAGCAGGTCGACGCCATATTCCGGTTTGGCGAACTCGCGCACGCTGTCGATCACGAGTCCCGGCAGCTTGCCGGGCGATTCCACATAATCAGCGGTATGATTGGCGCTGCCGAGGAATGGATAGACCAGGAGCTCCAGCACATAGGGAATGTCGTAGCGCGCGCAGTCCTGTCCGATCTCGCGCACAAACCTCTTCTGGTGTTCGTTGACGTCGGGGTCGGCGTCGGGACGATACCAGGCAAGCACCTTGACCGCGTCACCGCCGATCGCACGGATCTTCTCCACACTCCAATTGGCAATGGCGCGCGACTTGCGGCCGCCCGCTGTCTCCTCGACGCGGTGCTCCTCGAGCGTCATGATGAGACCGCAACGCGCGGGCAGCAGGTCGATGGCGGCAGGCACCGCAAAGTTCGGATCGAACAGCATCGAGCTGCAATGCGGCGAGAGGCTTTCCACGAGCAGCCGCTTGGCGGCGGTTACGTCGGAATATTCGACCTGCTCGCGCGTAACGCCCTTTGCCTGCGCGATGGCGTCGAACAGCGGCGGCCGCTGATCCAGCGCAACCATGCGAAAGTGGCCATCCGCATCCGCCAGGCGCGCGATGCCCCGGTTCTTTCCGATCGTTCTCATTGGTGCGTCCTCATGAAGGCAAGACAGTCATTGATGGAAGGAATTCCGGCGCGGCCGCCCGAATGGGTGCATTTCAGCGCGGCGGCCGCAGCGGCGAATGCCATGGCATCCTGCACCTCAAGGCCCGCGCCGATTGCAAAGACATAGGCGCCGTGGAAGACGTCGCCGGCGCCCGTCGTATCGACGACGGAAACAGGATATGCGGCACGCCGCTGCAGGCGGCCGTTCTCGTACCAGCTCACCCCTTCGCTGCCGCGCGTGACGGCGATGACACGGCAATTGAACCGCACGAGCTTGGTCAGCGCTGCACCATCAGCCGATCCGGCAAAGGAAGCGAGCGCAGGCTCGGAGAAAACGGCGTGATCGGTAAGCGGCAGCAGGCGCTCGAACACTTCGGCGTCGGCCACATCGCCGTCGAGCACGGTCGGAATGCCGAGCGCGCGCGCCTTGCCAAACAGCGCGACGGCGCCTTCGACCCAGCGCGGATCGGCAAGCACCGCGGACGCCTGCGCCACTTCATTCAGCGGCAGCCAATCGGCCGCCTCGGGAAAGGCCCCGCGAAAATTCACGATCTGCCGCTCGCCGGATCTGTCGACGATGATCCCCGAGACCGAGGAGCGTCCATCCTGAAATAATCTGAAGTTTGCGACGTCGATTCCTTCGGCAGCGAGCGCCGACCGCATTTCGCGCCCTGCGGCGTCGTCTCCGGCGCGGCCCCAGAACGCGATCGAGCCGCCGAGCCGTGCACCGGTCACGGCGGCGTTTGCCGCCATCCCGCCGCCGAGCGTCGAATAGTCCAGGCTCCTGATCTTCTCGCTCTGCCCTCCAAAAAACCGGTCGACGCGCCAGACCTGATCGAGCGCAGAGAGCCCAAGGCAGACGATACGGACCCGCTCCGCGCTCGACGCAATATCCGCGATCGCCTCGCGATCTTCGGTCCCCTCGCGCGCGGTCACTGCAGCACCTGGCCGTCACTGCTGTCGAACAGATGGGTTTTTCCCGGCTGCGGGCGAAGGCTGAGGAGATCGCCGACCTTCGGCCGCAGCGACGGATCGACGCGCGCAATCGCGGAGGCGCCTGCGAGGTCGAAATGGATCAGCGTATCCGAGCCGAGCGGCTCGACCAGCTTGATCGTCACGGCGGTGCCGTCGGCCGGATCCGGCGCCACGGCGAAGTGCTCGGGACGGATTCCAAGCACGCCCTTGCCCGCCCTGCGCAGCGGGGCGCAGCTCTCTTTGGGAAGCGGCACCGTCGCGCCGCCCTGGGAAAACACCACGTCCTCTCCGCGCCACTCGACCGGAAAGAAATTCATCGCCGGCGAGCCGATGAAGCCCGCCACGAACTGGTTGGCCGGCCGCTCATAGACTGCCTCCGGCGTGTCGTATTGCTGCACCGTGCCGCTCTGCAACACCACGATGCGGTCGGCCATGGTCATGGCCTCGATCTGATCATGGGTGACGAAGACCATCGTGGTCTTGAGCTCCTGCGACAATGCCTTGATTTCGGCCCGCACCTGGCCGCGAAGCTTTGCATCGAGATTGGAGAGCGGCTCATCGAACAGAAAGGCCTTGGGATTGCGCACGATGGCGCGGCCCATCGCCACGCGCTGACGCTGGCCGCCGGACAATTCCTTCGGCTTGCGGTCGAGATATGGCTCGATATGCAGCAGCGTCGCGGCGCGTTTCACCCGCGCATCGATCTCGGCCTTCGGCGTACCCCGCAGCTCGAGCGCAAAGGACATGTTTTCGTAGACGCGCATATGCGGATAGAGCGCGTAGTCCTGGAACACCATGGCGATATCGCGCTGCGCCGCCGGGATCCCGTTGACACGTTTGTCGCCGATATAGACTTCGCCTGCCGTGATCGGCTCGAGCCCTGCGATGATCCGGAGAAGCGTGGACTTGCCGCAGCCGGAAGGGCCGACAAAGACGACAAACTCGTGATCGGCGATTTCGAGATTGAGATCGGGGATCACGGCAAAGGTGCCGTAGCGCTTGATGAGGTTGCGGATCGAGATAGAGGCCATGATCGTCAGTCCAGCGCCAGCACGGGCTTGATCAGCTCGCCCTTGGCGAAGCGTGCAAAATTTTCCGGCAAGCTCGAAAGGCCGAACTCGCCGTCGACGAGGACGCGGTATTCGTCCTTGTAGCGGCGCAGCAGCGCGACGTTCGGTTCGAAATCGGCGATCGGGAAATAGAAGGTGCGGATCATGTAGAAGTCCTTGCGGCGGAAAACCTTGCCTTCCTCGATGGTCCAGGGCACGGCGTTCTCGCCGACCAGCACCAGCGCGCCGCGCGGCAGAACGAGTTCGATGCCGAGGTTGCGCGCCGCATGCGCGCCCGAACATTCCATGATCAGTGCAAAGCGTTTCGAGGTGTCGCCGACCGGGTGCGCTCTTGCGCCGAAGGATTGCGCGATGGCAAGCCGCACAGCATTCGGATCGGCGACATGGATGTCGTCATAGCCGAGGCTGCGCAACGCCAGCACGACGCCAAGCCCGACCGGCCCCGCGCCCATCACCAAAACTGGGCTAGCTTCCCCGGGCGGCACCACGCGGCTGACGAACCGCACAGCATGGCCCGAGGTACCGATCACGTCGAGCAGCAGCGGCGCGAGGCTGTCCTCGATGTCGTCGGGCACCTCCAGCAGGCAGTTCTCCGGCACCGGCACATATTCGGCATAGCCGCCCGGCCGGTTCCAGCCGATCAGGCTAGATACTTCCAGGCACATCTGCGTATCGCCGCGCTTGCAGGCGGCGCAACGGTCGCAATGAAGCGGGATATAGACGGCACAGCGGCGGCCATGCAGGCGATGGCCCGGCTGCTCGACCACGCCGAAGATTTCGTGGCCGGCCGTGAATTCCGCGCCCTTGTGCCAAAGCTTGAAGTCGGAACCGCACAGGGCGGTGCGCGAGACGCGCACCAGCACCTCGCCAACAGCCACTTCCGGCATCGTCACACGCTCGATGGTGATGCGTTCGTGGCCGTGAAAGACGGCGGCCCGCATGATCGAATTGGCAAGCGGAGAGACATTCATCGGAGCACCTAACCCTTTACGGCGCCGAGCGTCAGCCCGGAGACCAGCCAGCGCTGAACCAGCGCGGCGAGAATGAGCGGCGGCAGCGCAATCAGCGTCGCCGCAGCCATCAGCGCGCCCCATTGTGTCGAGCCTTCGCCGATGAAGTTGAAGGCGGCCGCGATCAGCGTCTTGCTGTCGCCGTTCGACAGCACCAGCGCGAACAGGAAGTAGTTCCAGGAGAAGACGAAGGCCAGGATCGCCGCAACCGCGACGCCCGAGCCGACCAGCGGCAGCGCAATCCGCCAGAGGATCCGCGTCACGCTGCAGCCGTCGACTTGGGCTGCTTCGAACACGCTGCGCGGGATGCCGTCGAAGGACGGCATCAGCACCCAGATCACGATCGGCAGCGTGATGACGGCGTGGCTGAGAATGAGTGCCGTGTAGGAGCCGATCATGCCGACCTGGCGGAACATGACGTACCAGGGCAGCAGGAACAGCGTGCCGGGCGCCATGCGCGCCGCCAGCGTCAGGATGGCCGGCCAGGAAATCCGGGTCCATGACACGGCGAAGGCCGCGGGAATTCCGAACAGGAGTCCGAGGCTGGTTGAGCCGATGGTGACGATCAGGCTGTTGACCGCATAGCTCACGAACGGTGTCGTCTTCATGAGCTCGACGTAGTTCTCCAGCGTCGGCGAGAAGACAAGCGTCGGCGGATAGGCCGTGACCTCGAACGAGGGTTTTAGCGACGACAGCACCATCCATACCGTCGGCGTCATGATGATGATGCCCGCGAGCACGAGCTGCAGCAGGTTGAGGTGGCGGATCCAGCGGTCGGTGGTCGGTGCGTCGGTCATCTGCACCTACCAGGCGACCGCGCCGCGCAGGCGGTTGAACGCAAGCACTGCGCCGAACACGATCGCGGTCAGCGTCAGCATCAGCGCGCTGGCATAGCCGATGTTGAAGAATTCAAATCCGACCCGGAAACCGTAGATGTTGAGCGTGTTCGACGCGTTGCCGGGGCCGCCCTGGGTGGTGATATAGATGATGTCGAAGAAGCGCAAAAGATCGACGCTGCGCAGAATGGCTGCGGTGACGATGGTCGGCAGCAAAAGCGGCAGCGTGATGCGCTGGAAGGTCTTGAACGGCGAAGCGCCGTCGATCTGGGCGGCTTCATAGACGCTCGGCGGCAGCGACTGCAGCCCGCCGAGCACGATCAGCGCGACATAGGGTGTCCATTGCCAACTGTCGATCAGCGCGACGGTGGGAATGACCCAGGTCGGCGAGGCCAGCCACTCCGACGGCGGCAGACCTAGCGATTGCAGGATGTAGTTTGCCGCCCCGAGCGACGGATCGAGGATCACGAGCCACATCATGCCGGCGACCACCGGCGGCATCATGAAGGGCGAGATGAACATCGACCGCACGATCCCGGGCAGGCGCTTGGCGTGAAAGAGAACCAGCGCCAGCCAGACGCCGAACACGAGTTGCAGAAACAGCGAGAGCACGTAAAGCGCAATGGTGACCCATAGCCCGTGCCAGAACTCGTAATCGGAGGCGAGCTTCGCGTAGTTCGCCAGGCCCGCAAAGGACTGCTGGCCGGTCGACGAAAAGCTCTGGAAGCCGAGCCAGATCGTGTAGACGACCGGGAACGCGATCATCGCGACAGTGAAGATCACTGCCGGCGCCGACAGCGCCGACAGCTCCAGCCTCTGCCGATCCTGCGTCAATGTCGCAGCGGCATCCGACATGCGTCTACTTCCTTTCAGATCATTCCACCCGTCGACCTCGCGCCGGCCGCCTTGACCGGGCCGGCGTCCGTGGCCGTTACTTTTGCGCGATCAGCGCATCGAGCTCCTTGTCCGCATCGGCACAGGCCTGATCGACGGTCTTCTGCTTCAGAATCAGATCCTGCACGGCCTGACCGATGAATTCGCGCGATTGCGGATTAGCGACGATCGGGTAGCCGACCTCGGAGGATCCCTTCGTTGCGAGCACGTCGAGCGCGGCCTGCCATTCCTTGCGCACCGGCTCGGCATCGATCCACTTGCGGTATTCGGGATCATTGGCGACCGCCGGCCGTGGCGGCGCGATCCCCTGCAGCGCCATGCGCTTCTGAATCTCCGGACTCGTCGCCCATTGCACGAAATACCAGGCGGCACTCGGCTGCTTGCTGTACGCGGACACCGCCATGCCCCAGCCGATCGCGGTCGGCACCTGCCCGGCTTCGCCCGCCGGGAACGGCGCCAGCCCGGTATCTTTGAGCCGCTCGCCGCCATCCATCACGGTGCGCAGTTCATTGGAGGATTCGAACGACATCGCGGCGCGGCCGCTGCGATAGAGCGCCGATATCTGCTGGAAGCTGTAGTTGACGACGCCGGGCGGGCCATAGTCGCGCAGCAACCGGCTGTAGGTATCCAGCGTCTCCTTGCCTTTCGGCGAGCACAGATTGGACTTTCCGTTTGCCATGTAGCTGCCGCCGATATTGTGCAGCATGTTGCTGAAGGTGTAGGCGACCGCGGGCTTCAGCCCGCGCGAGACAAACGGCGTGATGGTAGAGTCGCAGGCCTTGATCTTTTGTGCCGCGGCTTCGACATCCTTGATGGTCGCCGGCTTCTCGACACCGCATTTTTTCAGAATGTCGGTGCGGTAATAAAGGATAGGCCCCTCGATATTCATGGGCATGCTGGTCAGCTTGCCGCTGAACGTCCCGGCCTTGAGCAGCGCCTGGCTCAGGCCGGCAAGGTCGTAGTCCGTTGCCGCCTCGTTCTTCGACATGGCCGACAGATCGGCATACCAGCCAGAGACGGCGAACTGCTCGCCTTCGCGCGACGGCAGCGTCATGAACACATCGACCTCGTCGCTGCGCGCGTTCATGACGGTGACCAGCCGCTGGCGCATCTGCTGCTCCTGATAGCCGTCGACCTTGAGCGTTATCCCCGTGAGCTTCTCGAAATCGGCCTTGTAGCTCAGCAACGCCTGCGACACGGGATTGTTGTTGGCGAGGAACGTGACGGTCTTGCCCTGGAACTTCTTCCAATCAAAGTCGGCCGCACTTGCCTGTGCGCTGACGGCGACGACCGCGAGAACCGGCAACGCGACGCGCGCCGCAAACATTCTGGCGTTCATTGAACTCCTCCCTGACCCGGCTTATCCGCCTGTTCGGCAGCGCCATTGTGAAACCGTTTACATCCTAAGCACCGCCCTTCGCCTGTCAAGAGATGGACAATTCATCGAACATCTAGCAGAATTGTCAAAATAGCTTTGATGATCCATCCGACCATTTATGTAACGTTACATCGATAAACCCATGAGCCTGCCTGCCGCCAGATCATTGAAACAAGGCATTCGCGCCGTCGCGGCGCGGGCCGGCGTATCGACGGCATCTGTCTCGCGCGCGATCAACAATCCCGAAGCGGTGAGCCCCGACTTGCGCGCACGCATCTCGCAAGCGATCGAGGCGGTCGGCTACATCCCGCACGCGCCCGCACGCATCCTGTCGTCGCGCCGATCGCGTACGCTGGGCGCGATCGTGCCGACCATCGACAACACCATGTTCGCGCGCGGCATCGCCTCGCTGCAGAAATATCTCTCTTCCGTCGGCTACATGCTGTTCCTCACCACCAGCGGCTACGACCTCGACGCCGAACTGGAACAGGCGCGCAACCTCATCGGTCGCGGCGTCGATGGCCTGGTGCTGCGCGGAGATTGCCATCACGACACCTTGCGCAAGATGCTCGCCGACAACACGATCCCCTTCATCAACGTCGGCATCTATCGGCCCGATCGTCCCTACCCCTGCGTCGGCACCGACAATGAAGCCGCGGCCTACCGCGCCGCCGCGCATGTCGTTGAACTCGGACATGTCAGGATCGGGGTCGTCTCCGCGCTCCAACGCAACAACGACCGCGCCAGCGCCCGCGTCGCCGGCTTCCGCCGCGCCCTTGCCGCGGGCGGCATCGAACTGCCGGAAAAATGGCATGTCGAGGTGCCCTACACGCTCGACGATGCACGCGAGGCGGCGCGCTATCTGCTCAGCCTCGATGACCGCCCGACCGCGGTCGTCTGCGGCAACGACGTCATCGCCTACGGCGTGCTGCTGGAAGCCGAGCGCAGCGGCTTCTCGGTGCCGCGCGACCTCTCCGTCGTCGGCTTCGACGATCTCGACTGGAGCCGGCATTTGCGGCCGAGCCTGACCACCATTCATGTTCCGACCGGCGAGACCTGGCAGCGCGCCGGCGAGTATCTGGTTCGGCGGCTGGCCGGCGAACAGACCATCATGCATCACGAGGTCGACTACTCGCTCGTCGTTCGCGAGTCGACGGCCCCGCCTCCGCCCCTGAAGCGACATGGACGATCGCGATGACTTCCACCTTCTCGCTGGCTCAGGGCTTTCATGCCGTTGTGATCGGCGGCGCCGGCGATATCGGCGCCGCCATCAGCAGCTTGTTCTGCGAATTAGGCGCGACAGTCACCGCCACCGCCGTCAACGATGCCGATTTTGCCCGGACGCCGCTCAAGCCGCGGGCGGGACTTGAGCTGACGACGCTTGACGTCACCGACGACGCCGAGGTCGCAGCGCTCGCGCAACGGCATGGCCGCGTCGACGCGCTGGTCAATTGCGCCGGCATCCTCGCGCGCGACAAGGAATACGAGATCGAGACCTTTACCAAGGTGCTCGATGTCAATCTGACCGGCACGTTCCGGACCTGCATGGCGTTTCGCCCGCTGCTGGCCAAAAACAAGGGCTCGATCGTCAACATCGCCTCGATGAACGCCACGCTGGCGCTGCCGCGCATTCCCGCCTATTGCGCCAGCAAAGGCGGCGTCGTGATGCTGACCAAGGCGCTCGCTCTGGCCTGGGCCGAGGAAGGCATCCGCGTCAATGCGGTGGCGCCGGGCTATATCGAGACCTCGATCAATGCCGCCGGCCGGTCCGACCGCGCGCATTACCAGCGCATCGCCGACCGCACTGCCTTCAAGCGATGGGGGCAGCCGGCAGATGTTGCCGGCGCCGTGGTTTTCCTCTGCATGCCCGCGTCACAATATGCGACCGGAACGGTGGTCGCGGTCGACGGCGGCTTTCTCGCCGGATAGCGGAGCATTAATGAAGCTTGTTTCCTCTCGCCGACAACGGTCGGGTTACCGGGTCGCCATTGCCTGACAAGACCTGAGCCGCGCCGCCGATGCCGCGCCGGAAAGCTTCATCGAATGTGACGCCACGAATTTGCCAGCGGTGCGTCCGGCCGGCCCAATCGATCTGCCACTGCGTGGTCCAGCCGAGCTGCCGATCATCCCAGACCAGTCGCCCGGTCAGAACGGCCTCCGCGTCCTGCTCGGCTGCAACAGGCGCAAGCGCCGACAACGGCGTCGTCCCGAGCGTCTCGCCGGTGATGTTCGATTTCGCCAATGCCGCCGCGCTGGGCAGCACGACAAGCACGCCGCGCTTGTCGGCCGCGGCGAGCAACGCGTCGCGCTGCAGGTCGGACTGGGTTCCATCCAACGTCACGACGTAGTTCCTTGGGCCCTGCTCCATCGCGACAAAGACCGCAAGCACCGGACGGTGCGAAAGCCAGGGCTTGAGGCCGAACGCCCGAAGGATGTCGTTGATCTTGCTCTCCTCAAAATCGACAGTCAGGTCGTAGGGCCGATCGCGGGTGCCCTGCTCGTCACGAATGGGCTTACCTGCAAACTGATCGCGATAGCTGAATGTCGTGACGAGATCTTTTGCCTTCGATTTGTAGGTTGCCAATCGCCGATCACCGGCGAGTTTCTGTGCGCCGGATGCCTTGATGAGGACGTCCTCCAGACAGGCGGCAAAGCCAAGGATGCGGTTAACCTCGCCCTGCCCGGTCACAGTGACCTTCGTACGATAAAGATCGCCGGCAGCAGCCGCCACGGCACACCCACACCAGGTCAGGGCTACTGCCACAAATATTCCGACAATCGCGCAGTTCGCGCCACGGCCAATCAGGATGGACCAGTGTCTTGTCCTATGCAGATCGGCCATGATGATACCTCCGCGGTTCCGCTCACGCCTCTTGCGAGGTTCTTAAACCGGCGCCTCAACCGGCGCACCGGTCGGGTTCGCGTCCTGCGCACCCGTCAGTGAAATCAGGGGCTTATTGCGTCGTGCTTACAGCCTGCAATCTTGAATCATCGATCCCAACTCACCGCAAATCTCGTCGCGGCGCAGCATGCAAAATGAGACTACCTGTCAAGTTGCGACAGGTGAAGTTGCGCGCGCCGGCCCAGTCATCAGCTAGTTTTCACCCGGCGATCCATTCCGGCTCACGATGGGCAACCGGCCATCAACGGCATGGCGATTTTGGAACGACCTAAAAACTGGCGATACAAGGGAGGGGTTCGATGTTTAGAAGCTGTGCGGGACTGGTCGCGCTAAGCAGCCTTTTGCTTTCTGGCGCCGCCATAGCCCAAGAGAAGATCAAGGTCGGCGTCACCGCGACGCTCGAAGGCACCTACACGGTGCTCGGCGAAGACGGAATCCGCGGCCATCAGACCGCGATCAATACGCTCGGCAAGAAGGTCGGCGACAAGGAAATCGAATTCATCATCGCATCAACCGATGCCACGCCCGACTCCGCCATTCGCGCCGTGCGCAAACTGATCGAGCAGGACAAGGTCCAGATCCTGCTCTCGCCGCTGTCCGGCGACGAAGGCATCGCGGTCAAGAATTTTGCCAAGACGCGCCCCGAGCTGACCTTCGTGAACGCCGCTTCCGGCGCGCAGGAAACCACTTATGTCGACCCGGCGCCGAACTTCTACCGCTACAACATGGATGGCGCCCAGTGGCAGGTCGGCCTCGGCAAATACGCTTACGAAACCAAGGGCTACAAAAAGATCGCAACCGTAGGCGACGACTATTCGTTCATCTACACCCAGGTGTTCGGACTTGTGCTGGAGTTCTGTGGCGCCGGCGGGCAGGTCACGAACCGACAATGGGTGCCGCTCGGCACCAAGGACTTTGCCTCCGTTATTGCCGCCCTGCCCGACGACGTCGATGCGATCTATCTCGGCCTTGGCGGCGCCGACGCCGTCAATTTCCTAAACCAGTATCAGCAGGCCGGCGGCAAGGCCCACCTCATGGGCGGCTCGATCATGGTCGACCAAACCATCCTCTCCGCCAAAGGCAACGCCAAGAATGCGCTGATCGGCACCATCGCAGCCAGTGGCCAAGCCGATACCTGGGAGGATCCAGGCTGGCAGAAGTTCGTGAAAGCCTATCAGGATGCCTTCCCGCCGAACAAGCGGTTCCCGAGCCCGTCGCTGCTCGCCACCAACTACTACAACTCGACGATGGCGCTGATCCTCGCACTGCGTCAGGCCAACGGCGATCTCAGCAACAACCAGGCAAAGCTGAGGGAAGCCCTCGCCAAGATCGAGCTCGACGCGCCCAACGGCAAGATCAAGCTCGACTCCAACCGCCAGGCCATCGGAACCAACTTCGTCACCGAAGTGGTGGATGACGGCAAGGGCGCGTTGTTCAGCAAGGTCGTGAAGGTGATCCCGAATGTGAACCAGACCTTGGGCTACGACCCCGCGGTATTCGCCAAGATCGGGGTGCCGAGCCGAACGGTTCCGGAGTGCAAGAAGTATTGAGTTCTTCGCATTTGCGAACGGGCCCCGGTCACGCGCCGGGGCCCGGGCTGGACGTGATCTTCCCTTGCATTCCCGCGGCGGATGTTGAACGCTGGTTGAAAAGACAAGAACATCCCGCGGGAGGGAAGGCATGAGCAAGGCTCTCGCCGTCTTCCACGGCCGGTTCGGTCGCGCGACGGTCTATCAGTTGAACCGCCCCTTCAACATGCACGCGCATCGCGAAGGGCATCTGATTTTTCATGTCGGTGGAACGCCAGCCCGCATTGATGTGTGCGATGAGCGATGGCTGCTCACAGAAGACTCCATTGTTGCCGTCAACCCTTGGGAACCACACAATTTTGTCCCGACGGATATGGAAAACGGCGCGATCTTCTTCGTCCTTTACGTCAACGCCGAATGGTTCGCTCCCGATGCGGCGCGGGCCCACAGCCTGCGGTTCGGCCGCACCTGCTTCAAGCGTACGGTTCCCCTCGACAAACATATTCGGCGAACCGCAGCGCTGGTCTGCGGCGCGCCTTCGCTAAGCAGCCTCGATTGCGAACTGAGGCAGTTGATCGACGGTTGCTATGAGGAGAGCTGGCAGACGCCCGAACCGGTGCAGGAGACGCGCACCGCCGCCGCGGTCACCGACTTTCGCGTCCGCAAATCCATCAAGCTGATGTCCGAAAGCCCGGGCGCCGAGATCGAGCTGGATTCGATCGCGCGGGCGTCGGGGCTATCGCGTCCGCACTTCTACCGGCTGTTCCGCACCCAGACCGGCGTCACCCCGAACCTCTATCTCAATACACTCATCATGGAACAGGCGCTCGACGCCCTGGTCGCGACCGAAGTGCCGATCGCCGATATCGGCTTCGATCTCGGCTTCTCCTCCCAGAGCGGTTTCACGCGCTTCTTCGCCGCCAATGTCGGGATGGCGCCGACCGAATACCGCCGCGCCGCCAAAGTCTTGCGCCCCTGAGCGCACCGGGCGCGAAAAGATACTGACAATCAAGTGCAGGGTTTGCGGCGCCGTTAGGATGTCCAGAAAACGCGAGCCGAAACGGCCGCGAGCGTCTGGGAGGACGGCATGGCGACGGCCGGGCTGCTACCGTGACAAGATTCATCGAACGCCATCCGGCATGGGCGCTGATCCTGCTGATCGCGGTCGCGGTGATGCTGTGGCTGGTCCTTGCCGTGTGGCCACCCGGCCTCGAAGAGGCGATCGGCAGGAAGCGGGTCTTTCTCAACGCCGTCTTCAACGGCATCACGCTCGGCAGCCTCTATTTCCTGGTGGCCAGCGGCTTCACCCTGATTTTCGGCCTGATGCGCAACGTCAATCTGGCGCATGGTTCGCTCTATCTGTTCGGCGGCTACATCGGTTACGCCATCAGTACCTGGACCGGCTCATGGGTGCTCGGCTTCATCGTCGCGTTCATCGGCGTGGCGCTGGTCGGGGTAGTCCTGCAAATCGTCGTCTTCCGCCGCATGGAGGGCGAGGATTTGCGCCAGACCATGGTCACGATCGGGCTCTCGATCGTGTTTGCGGATCTGATGCTGTGGGTATTCGGCGGCGATTTCTATCAGATCCAGACCCCGAACTGGCTGGTTGGCCCGATCGAATTGCCGCTGGTCACAGCGGTCAAATCGTCGGGCGAGGCAGTCTATCTGCGATACCCGATGGTGCGGCTCGTGATCTTCGTCGCTGCAGTGGTGATCGGCATCGCGATGTGGCTGGCGCTCAATCGAACCCGCGTCGGGATGATGGTGCGCGCCGGCGTCGATGACCGCGACATGCTCGCCGCGACCGGCGTGCCGATCCAGCTCGTCTTCGTTGCCGTGTTCGCGCTCGGCGCCGGGCTTGCCGGCATCGCGGGCGTCGTCGGCGGAACCTTTCAGTCGATTTCGCCCGGCGAGGATACCCGCTTTCTGCTGGCTTCCCTCGTCGTCGTCATTGTCGGCGGCATGGGATCGATCCCGGGCGCGGCGCTGGGCGCCGTCATCATCGGCCTCGCCGAGCAGCTTGGCTCCGTCTACATCCCGACCTACGCGATCGTGGTGACCTTCCTCATCATGGTGCTGGTGCTGGCGCTGCGGCCGCAGGGCCTCCTGGCGAGGCGCTGACATGTCGCTGGTCCAGGGCGCGCATCCTCAGACCACACAACCGGCAGAACGGGCGCGCGCGGCGTTGCTGGCATGGCCGGAATTCAACAAGCCGGCTGTCTGGCTGGTGGCGGTGATCCTCTTGATCATGCCGTTCATCGCCAGCGGCTTCTTCCTGATCGAGATCTTCGCCACGACGCTGATCCTGGGGACCATCGCGCTCAGCCTGATGTTCCTGGCGGGCTATGGCGGCATGGTCAGCCTGATGCAGCTCACCGTCGCCGGCTTTGCCGCCTACATGGTCGCGGTCTTCGGCATGAGCGCCAACACCAATATCAGCCTCGGCTGGCCGTGGTGGCTGGCAACGCCGATGGCGCTGGTGCTCGCGACCGCCTTCGGCACGCTCGGCGGCGCACTCGCGGTGCGCACCGAAGGCATCTACACCATCATGATCACGCTCGCGATCGGTGCGGCGTTCTACTATTTCACCAATCAGAACTGGGCGATCTTCGGCGGCCACACCGGCATCAACACCATCGCCACGCCGAAATTCTGGGGCGTCGACTGGCGCTCCGACGTCCCCTACTATTACGTCACGCTGGGCGTCGCGGCGTTTTGCTATTTCGCCGTTCAATATGTCTCGCGCGCGCCGTTCGGCCTGGCGCTGCAGGGCGTGCGCGACAATCCCCGCCGCATGGCGGCGCTCGGCTTCAATGTCAACGCGCACCGCGTGGCGGCCTACGCCTTCGCATCCTTCATCGCCGCGCTCGGCGGCGTGCTGCAGGTCTGGAACTACCGGCAGATCTCGCCCGGCTCGGTCAGCGTCGGCGCCTGCATCGATATCCTGATTATCGCCGTGGTCGGCGGCATCACCCGCCCCATCGGTCCCTTCATCGGCGCATTCATCTTCGTCATCCTGCGCACCTTCGCGCTCGATCTCCTGGTCAAGTTCGGGCTCGACGGCAATCGCTTCCGCTTGCTGATCGGCCTCGGCTTTCTCGCCATCGTGTTCTGGTCGTCGGACGGCGTGATCGGACTCTGGGAGCGATGGCGCCGCCGCGCAACGGCTACCGACAAACGCCCGGGCGGAGGCCACGGCCATGGATAGCGCCGCGCCACGCTTCTCGGCCGTCGGCGCAGGCGCCGCGCTGGAACTGCGCGGCGTGACGCGGCTGTTCGGCGCGCTCGCGGCGCTGACCGACGTCACCATCACGGTCCGCCCGGGGGAACGCCGCGCCGTGCTCGGCTCCAACGGCGCCGGCAAGACCACGCTGTTCAATTGCGTGACCGGCGACTTTCCGCCTTCGTCAGGCACCATCCGCTTCTTCGGCGAGGACATCACCCACTTCCCGCCTTACGAGCGGATCAGGCGTGGCCTGCGCCGCAACTACCAGATTTCAGCACTGTTCCCCGGCCTCACGGTGAGGGACAATGTCTACCTCGCCTGCCGCGGCGTTTCCCGCGGACGATTTTCTCCGCTGCGCCCGGGCGCGAACGACGCCCTCATGCATGCAGCCGAAGCGCTGATCCAGGCGGTGCATCTGACGCCGGTCAGGGAACAATTGGTCGCGCAACTCGCGCATGGCCAGCAGCGGCAGCTCGAGATCGCGCTCGCACTCGCCGGCGCCCCGCGCTTCATCCTGTTCGACGAGCCGGCCGCGGGCCTCTCCCCCACCGAGCGGCGCGAGCTGATCGAAATCCTGACCTCCCTGCCCGCTCACATCGGCTACATCATCATCGAGCACGACATGGATGTCGCGCTGCGCGTCGTCGAGAGCGTCACGATGATGCACAACGGCCGCGTCTTCAAGGAAGGCCTGCCGCACGAGATCGAAGCCGACCCCGAGGTCCAGGAACTGTATCTGGGGGCCGGCCATGGTTGAGGTCCGCCGCTCCGCACCCGCCCTCGAAGTCAGGGGCCTCGACGTCTATTACGGCCATTCCCATGCCCTGCAGGGCGTCGACCTGACGCTGGATTCAGGCGTGTTCTCGGTGGTCGGCCGCAACGGCATGGGCAAGACCACCCTGTGCAAGACCATCATGGGCCTGTTGCGGGCGAGCGGCGGCTCGGTTCGCGTGCGCGGCGAGGACATCACCCGCCTCAGCCCGGCGCGGATCGCGCGGATCGGCGTCGGCTATGTTCCGCAGGGACGCCGGCTATGGCGCTCGCTCAGCGTCGCCGAGCATTTGAGCCTCGCCGCCGGAATGCGGCGCGGCGCCTGGACCATCGATCGCATCTACGAGACATTTCCCCGCCTGGCCGAACGCAAGGACCATGGCGGTGGCCAGCTCTCGGGCGGCGAACAGCAGATGCTGGCGATCTCGCGCGCGCTTCTCACCAACCCGCAGCTGCTCATCATGGACGAGCCGACCGAAGGGCTCGCGCCTGTTATCGTCGCGCAGGTCGAGGAAATGCTGGTAAGTCTCGGCGAAGACGGCGATATGTCGGTGCTCGTGATCGAGCAGAACATCGGCGTCGCCACCGCGATCTCGAAGAACGTCGCGATCATGGTCAACGGCCGGATCAACCGGATCATCGACTCCGCGCGCCTTGCGGCCGACCGCGAGCTACAGCAACGTCTGCTTGGTGTTGGAGTCGTTGGCGTCCACGCTGGGCCGGAAGCGGACATCGAAACCGCCGATGCAAGCGCCGAAGCACGTCCCGCGCCGTCGCGCACCGCAAGCACAGCGCCAGTCCGGATCTACATCTCCAATCCCACGCTGCCGACGCGCTGGTCGCAGCCAGCGCCGATTGCGCGGATCGAAGCCGCAGCGCGCACGCTGTCGGCAGGCGTTACGCGCATCGAAGACGCTGCCCGGCAAAAGCGCCAGGTCGGCGCAGGCGCGCAAACCGCATCCGGGCTCCCCGTCGTCCTCATCGCCGGCACGCTCGATACCAAGGGCGAGGAGCTGCGCTTCATTCGCGACGTGATCGCCGGACAGGGCTTGCGGACGCGCCTGGTCGACGTATCAACCAGCGGCAAGCTCTCCACCTGCGACGTCTCCGCCCAGGAAATCGCGCTCAACCACGGACGCGGTGGGTCGAGCGTGTTCGGCTCCGACCGCGGCGTGTCGGTGACGGCGATGGCGGACGCGTTCGCCAACTGGCTGCGCCGCCAGGGCAATGTCGCGGGCATCATTTCGGCGGGCGGCTCCGGCGGTGCCTCACTGGTCGCGCCCGCCATGCGCACCCTTCCCGTCGGCGTGCCGAAGCTCATCATCTCTTCCGTCGCGTCGGGTGATGTCGGCCCCTATGTGGGGCCTGCCGATATCACGATGATGTATTCGGTCACCGACGTGCAGGGGCTCAACTCGATCTCGCGCGCCGTGCTCGCCAACGGCGCCAATGCCATCGCCGGCATGGTGAAGGCGCGTCTGGACAATCAAGCCAAAACCGAACGGAGCGCACCGGCCGATCTGCCGGCGATCGGCATCACCATGTTCGGCGTGACGACGCCGGCCGTGCAGAAGATCGCGGCCGACCTGCGCAACGATTTCGAATGTCTGGTCTTCCACGCCACCGGCGTCGGCGGCCGCTCGATGGAAAAACTGGTCGATTCCGGAATGCTCGCCGCCGTCATCGATCTCACGACGACAGAGGTCTGCGATCTCCTGATGGGCGGCGTATTTCCGGCGACCGACGACCGCTTTGGCGCGATCATCCGCAGCCGCCTGCCCTTCATCGGCTCTGCCGGCGCGCTGGACATGGTCAATTTCGGCGCGCCCGACACCATTCCCGAGCGCTATCGCCAGCGCAAATTCCACGTTCACAATCCGGAGGTGACCTTGATGCGCACCACGCCGGAGGAGAACGAGCGCATCGGGCGCTGGATCGGAGACAAGCTCAACCGGATGGACGGGCCGGTGCGCTTCTTCCTCCCGGAAGGCGGCATTTCCGCGCTCGATGCGCCGGGCCAGCCATTCTGGGATCCGGAGGCTGACGCGGCGCTCTTCACCGCACTGGAACGCAGCGTGCGCCAGACCAGCAACCGCCAGCTCATCCGCGTCAAGCGCCACATCAACGAACCCGAATTTGCATCCGCCATCGTCAACGCGCTCCGTCCTCTGGTCGGACGCCCGGGGACCCGTCGGAAAGTCGCGAGGTGACCATGGCGAAGTTCGAACGTTCAGCCATCCTGAAGAAGTTTCGCAACATGGCCGCCAAGGGCGAGCCGATCGTCGGCGGCGGCGCCGGCACTGGTCTTTCCGCCAAATGCGAGGAAGCCGGCGGCGTCGACCTCATCGTCATCTACAATTCCGGCCGCTACCGCATGGCGGGACGCGGCTCGCTCGCCGGACTGATGCCCTATGGCGATGCCAACGCGATCGTGGTGGAAATGGCCGGCGAAGTGCTCCCGGTCGTCACGAAGACGCCGGTGCTGGCCGGCGTCAACGGGACCGACCCGTTCCGCGACATGGACCTTTTCCTGGACCAGTTGAAGACGCTTGGCTTTGCCGGCGTACAGAACTTTCCGACCGTCGGACTGATTGACGGCGTATTTCGCGCCAATCTCGAGGAAACCGGCATGTCCTACGCGCTGGAGATCGACATGATCGCCAAGGCGCATGACAAGGACATGCTGACGACGCCCTATGTATTCAGCGAAAGCCAGGCCACGGCCATGGCCATCGCGGGCGCGGACATTATTGTCTGCCACCTCGGCCTGACCACCGGCGGCGCAATTGGCGCGCACACCGCATTAAAACTCGAAGACTGCCCGGAACAGATCGACACCTGGGCGGCAGCGGCGCTCTGCGTCAATCCGGACATACTGGTGCTGGCCCATGGCGGTCCCATCGCCGAGCCTGATGATGCCGACTTCATCATGAAACACACGCGCAAGTGCCACGGCTTCTACGGCGCCTCCTCGATGGAGCGCCTGCCGGTGGAGCGGGCGCTCACGGAACAGGTTCGTAAATTCAAGGCGATCGGCGCGCGATAACGCCGGGAGCAAAGGGAGGAAGAGATGTCGGGGACTCTGGTTGGCGAATTGATCCTCTGGCTGATCATAGCGATCGTCGTGATCGCCATCGTCGTCTACATCGTGAACTGGCTCTACCACCGCTCGTCGAAGGAAGTGTCCTTCGTCCGAACCGGTCTGCTCGGTGAACGCGTCGTGATCAACGGCGGCGCCTTCGTGCTGCCGTTCATCCACGACTACACGCCCGTCAACATGAACGTGCTGCCGATGGGGATCGTGCGGGCCAAACATGACGCCGTGATCACCCGCGACCGCATGCGTATAGACATCGAGGCCGATTTTTACGTTCGCGTGCAGGCAACCCGCGAGGCGGTCGCGATTGCGGCAGCCACGCTCGGACGGCGCACGCTGGAGCCCGAGCAACTGCACGCCCTGCTCTCCGGCAAGTTCGTCTCCGCCATCCGATCGGTCGCTGCCGAAATGACCATGGAGCAGATGCACGAGCAGCGCGGCGAATACGTCACCCGGCTCAAGGCTGCCGCCGCCGAGGCGCTCGCCCAGAACGGACTCGAGCTCGAATCCGTCGCCATCACCGATCTCGACCAGACCGACCTCGAATATTTCAATCCGTCGAACCGGTTCGATGCCGAAGGTCTCACCCGCCTGATGGAGGACATCGAGGCCAAGCGCAAGCTGCGCAACGACATCGAACAGGATTCGATGATCAAGATCCGCACCCGCAACCTCGATGCCGAGCGCCAGGCGCTGGAGATCGAGCGCGAGAGCGAGACCGCCCGCCTTGAACAGGAACGCGACATCGAGATGCGTCGCGCGCTGCAGCGCACCGAGGTGGCGCGCGAACGCGCGCTCCGCGAGACTGAAGCCGAACAGGCGCAGATTTCCGCCCGCGAAACAATTGAGAAGGCGCGGATCGCCAACGAACAGTCGATCGCCGAAGCCCGCATCTCCTCCGAACGCGAGACCCGTCACCGCGAGATCGAGCGCACGCGCGCGGTAGAAGAAAAGGAACTGCTGGCGCGCGAGGATATCGAAAAGGCCAAGATCGCCAATCAGCGCGCGGTCGATACCGCGCGTATCGCCTCGGAGCGTGAAGTGCGGCAGCGCGACATCGAGCGCACGCGGTCGGTCGAGGAAGCCGAGATCACGGCACGCGAGGCGGTCGAGAAGGCGCGCATCCAGCAGGATCGCTCCATCACGGATGCGCGGATCGCCAACGAGGAAGAAACCCGCCGGCGCGAGATCGAACGGACGCGTGCGGTCGAGGAAGCCGAAATCGCGGCGCGCGAGGCGACCGAGAAGGCCCGGATCGCCCAGACCACGATCGTCAACGTCGAACGTATCGCTTCCGACGAGCGTACCCGGTCGCTGGAAATTGCGCAGGTCCGCACCATTCAGGAAGCGGAGATCGAGGCACAGAAGGCGGTGGAAGCCGCGCGGATCGCACGCGAACGGACGCTGGCGGCCGAGCGGATCGGCGCCGAGCACTCTACGCGCAAACTGGAAATCGAGCGCAACCAGGCGCTCGAAGTCGCCGGGATCACCGCCCGCGAGGCGACGGAAGCCTCACGTATTGCCCAGGAAGAGCGCGTTCGCTCGCTCGAAATCGCGCGCAACCGCACGATCGAGGAGGCCGACATCGCCTCGCGCGAAGCCATCGAGGCCGCGCGCATTGCCCAGGAGAAGGTGATCGCCGCCCAGCGTATCCGGGCCGAGAAGGAAACCAGGGGGCTCGAGATCGATCGCACCGAATCGATCGAGGCCGCCGAACTCAAGCGGCGCGATGCGATCGAACGGCGGCGCGTCGAGGTCGAACTGGCGCTGGAGGCCGAGCGTATCGCCTCTTCGAAGACCCGCGAAGTGCTCAATATCGACCAGAAGAGGGCGGTCGAGATCGCCGACGAGGAGCGCGTGATCGCGCTCGCCGCGAAGCGCTCCGAACGGATCGATGCCGACCGCCAGGTCAAGCAGGCCGAGATCATCGCGCGCAAGGAAGTCGAGACCACAGATGTCTCGCGCGAGCAGGCGCTCGAGGCTGCGCGGCTCGCCCGCCGTCGCGCGATCGAACAGCTCGAGGTCGGCCGCGTCCAGGCGCTGCAGGAAGCCGAGATCGCCTCCCGCGAGGAAGTCGAACGGGCCCGCATCGCCTCCGACCGCGGCCTCGACGAAGCGAGGGTCGGCCGCGAGCGCGATCTGCGCAAGCTGGAGGTCAATCGCGAGAAGGAGGTCGAAACGGCGCTGATGGAAAAGGCCATCGCTCTCTATCAGAAGTCTCTCGAGGAATCGGCCGCCAAGGTGGCAGCCGAGGATGCGCGCGCAGGGGCGACCGAGGCGGCCGAACGCGTCGTCACCGCCCGCGACAGCGAGATCGCCAAGCGCCAGAAGACCATCGAGGTGCTGCTGGCGGAGAAGCGAGCCGAGGAGACGAAGATCGCGGCCGACGCCGAGCGCGTGCGTGCCGCCGTCGAAGCCGAGGCGCAGCGCCTCCTCAACGAAGCCGAGAACGTGCTCACCGACCAGGCGCGCTACTCGCTGTTCCGCCGCAAGCTGCTCGACCGTATCGAGGGTATCGTGCGAGAGAGCGTCAAGCCGATGGAGAAGATAGAGGGCATCCGGATTCTCAGTGTGGACGGCCTCAACGGCGGCGGCGGTGGCGGCAATGGCGGCCGCAGCGCCACCGACGAGGTGATCGACTCGGCGCTGCGCTACCGGGTGCAGGCGCCGCTGATCGACTCGATCCTCGCCGATATCGGCGTCGAGGGCGGGAGCCTTGCCAAGATGCCCGGCCTCATTCGCGAGGCGCGCGACATGCAGGGCATCAAGGAATCCACGCGCAAGGGCGGTCCGAGCAGGCCCGACGCGCCGCCTGCCCCCGACGCCTCGGGCGCGCCCGCCGCCGAACGCGGACCGCGCAAGAAAGGTTAAGAGCACGCCATGGCCCGCGTCTACGTCTCCACCGTCGTCAATGCCCGCAACGACCGCGTCTGGGCACGCGTGCGCGACTTCAACGGCCTGCCCAACTGGCATCCGGCGATTGCGGAGAGCCGCATCGAGGGCGGCGAGCCCGCCGACAAGATCGGATGCGTGCGCGACTTTCGCCTGCGCAACGGCGACCGCATCCGCGAAAAGCTGCTCGGGCTCTCCGACTACGACATGTTCTGCACCTACTCCATCCTGGAGTCGCCCATGGGGGTGGAGAACTACGTGGCGACGCTCCGGCTGACGCCGGTGACCGACGGCGACCAGACCTTTCTCGAATGGACCGCCGAGTTCGACTGTGCACCCGAGCGCGAGAACGAACTCGTCAACAATATCGGAACTGGCGTGTTTCAGGGCGGCTTTGATGCGCTCAAGCGCGCCTTCGGAGGCTAGCGTGCCGCATATTGTCAAAAGCACGATCCTCGACGCGCCGACCGGCGCGGTCTGGAATGTGCTGCGCGATTTCAACGGCCACGACCGCTGGCATCCCGCGGTGGCGATCAGCACGATCGAGCGCGCGCAGGCGTCGGACAAGATCGGCTGTATCAGACGCTTCAAGCTGCAGGATGGCTCGGAGTTGCGCGAACAATTGCTGGCGCTGTCCGACCTCGAACAGACCTTCAGCTATTGCCTGCTCGATACGCCGATCCCGATGTTCAACTATGTCGCCCATGTCCGCCTGCTGCCGGTCACCGACGGCGACCGCACCTTCTGGCACTGGGAATCCAGGTTCACCACGCGGCCCGAGGATGCCGCGGGTCTTACGCAAATGGTCGGGGAACAAATCTATCAAGCCGGCTTCGAGGCCATTCGCCGGCACCTGAAGGGGGCCGCATGAACGCGGAGACGAAACCATGCCCGTCACGGTGAAGACATTCGCAAGTTTTGGCGAGGCGGCGTCGGCATTGTCGTCCGACCGCAGCGCGCGCTATCTCGGCGGCGGCACGCTTGTCATGCGCGCCCTCAACGAGGGCGATATCTCGATTTCGACCGTCGTGCGCGCGACCGATCAGGCGCTGACGCGCGTCGATGTCGCGAGTTCGCGTATCACACTCGGCGCCGGCGTCACCTTCGCAAGAATTCTGGCCGAACGCGATCTGGCATTTCTGCACGCACCTGCGCGCTCGATCGGCGGGCCGGCGGTGCGCAACATGGGCACGGTGGGAGGCAATTTGTTTGCGCCCACGCCCTATGGCGACTTTACCGTTGCGCTGCTGGCCCTCGACGCGACCGTCTCCGTCCAGGGCGGACTGGGCGCCCGCGACATGGCAATCGAGGAATTTTTGCAATCCCGCGAACGCCAGAGCGGCGCGCTGGTGCTGGCCGTCTCCTGCCAGCGGCCCGCAAGCGCCGACGCCTTCCGCTATCGCAAGATCGCCCGGATCAAGCCGAAAGGCGGCTCGGTGATTACGCTGGCCGCGCATCTGCCTTCGAGCGGCGGCCGCATAGCGGGAGCGCGCATCGCGCTCGGCTCGATGGCCGCGACGCAAATTCGCGCAAGGGCCGCCGAACGCGCGCTGGAGGGCCGCCCGCTCGACGACGCCGCAATCAGCGCCGCTGCCGCGGCTGCAACGGAAGGCGTATCGCCTGCCGACAACGCCCTTGGCAGCGCCTGGTATCGCCGCGAGATCGTCGGCGTCCATCTTCGTCGCCTGCTTTCCGGCCTGGAGTAAGCATTCATGACCAAGACCCCGCTCCAGTTTCGTCACAACGGTCGGGACGTCGCCCTGTTCGTGGAGGGCGGCGTCAATCTGCTGGTCGCGCTCCGCGAATCGATCGGCGACATGACGCCGAAATTCGGCTGCGGCCAGGGTGGTTGCGGCGCCTGCAGCGTGTTGATCGACGGCGAACTCCATCTCTCCTGCCTGACGCTGGCGGAAGCCGTGAACGGCCGCTCGATCCAAACGCTCGACGGAGTGAAGGACGGGCCCAATCTGCATCCGCTGCAGCGTGCCTTCATGGAGCAATTCGCGGCCCAGTGCGGCTACTGCACGCCGGGCATGCTGATGGCGGCCAAAGCACTGCTCGATCGCAATCCTTCGCCGACCCGTGCCGAGGTCATTGAGGCAATCTCGGGCAACATCTGCCGCTGCACCGGCTACGAGCCGATCATCAACGCCGTCCTCGCCGCCGCCACGAGCGGACGCGCCCGCGCCTGAAGGAAACGACCATGCTGGAACTGCGCAAGGACATCTTCGCCGACGAGCGCGACGATAATCTGAAGGAAATCGGAAAGGGCACGCAGCGCCAGGACATGCTCGGCCATGTCACCGGCACCTCGACCTATTTCGACGACCACAAGCTGCAGGGCATGCTGCATCTCAAGGTGCTGCGCAGCCCGCACGCCCACGCCCGCCTGCGCCGCATCGACACGACGGAAGCGGAACGCGCGCCCGGCGTTCGGCGCATCATTCGCGGCGTCGACGTGCCGATCAATCTCAACACGCTCCTCAGCCTTATCAACTTCGGCAAGGACGACGAGCCGTCGCTGGCAGTCGACAAGGTCCGCTACAAGGGCGAGCCGATCGTCGCTGTTGTCGCCGACAGTCCGCGGGAAGCCTTTGAGGCGATAGCGAAAGTGCGGATCGATTACGAACCGCTGCCCGCGGTGTTCGACGTCGAGGAGGCACTTAAGCCGGGCGCGCCCGTCGTCAACGACGTCTATCCCAAGAACACGTTTGTCTATCACGACGTCTACGATCATCAGAAGCTACGCTTCGGCGACGTCGAACGCGGTTTCGCCGAGGCCGATCACGTCCTCGAACAGCGCTACCAGATGTCGCCGATCGAGCACGCGCCGACCGAAACCAACGGCTCGATCGCAGCCCCCGACACCAACGGCCGCTATGTCGTCTACACCTCGACGCAGGCGCTGTTCTTCTCGCTCGATACCTGCGCCAAGATTCTCGACGTGCCCTCGAACACCTTCCACTTCATCGGCGGGACTGTCGGCGGCGGTTTCGGCGGCAAGGTGGACACGCTCACCGAGCCGCTCGCCGTTCTCGGCGCGATGCTGACCGGGCGCCCGGTGCGCTATCAGCTCGGCCGCGAAGAGGAGATGCAGTTCGGCTCTCCGCGCGGCGCCGAGCGCATCTACATCAAGGACGGCGTGATGCGCGACGGCCGCATCGTCGCGCGCAAGATCCGCGCCTATTTCGACAGCGGCGCCTATACCCGGCTTTCAAGTTACGCCGTGGTCAAATGCGTCGCCCACCTGCCCGGCCCCTACACGATCCCGAACGTCCATGGCGACGTCTACTGCGTGTTCACCAACCGCACGCCGGCGACCGCCATGCGCGGCTTCGGCGTCACCGCGATGGACTTTGCGCTCGAATGCCAGATGGACAAGCTGGCGCATCTCGTCGGCATTGATCCCCTGGAGTTCCGCATCCTCAACGCCTATCGCGACGGCGACATGAAGGCGCACCGGCGCGAGGCAAAAAACACCGCGCTGATCGAGTGCGTCCAGGTCGCCGCCGAAAAGGCCAAGTGGCCGCTTCGCGAAGAGGTGAAGCGGATGTCGTCGCGCACGGACGGCGGCGGCAGCCGCGCCGCCATCTCGCCGACGCCGCGCGAGCAGGTCCCGCAACGCGCAGCAGCTTCGCAGCAGCGGACCACCTACGATCGCGCGCCCGCTGCAACCATCCAGCCACCGCCTCCCGCGCCGACACCGCCCGCCCCTCCCCCGAGGCCGCAGGCTCCGTCGCCGTCGCACGGCGCCACCCGCTTTTCTTCCGTCTTCGGCACCAGGAGGCGCTGACCATGGCAAAGCATCGCGGACGCGGCATCGCCTCGATCAACTATCCTATCGGCATGAACCTCGGCGGCGACCCCAGCCAGGCGCTGGTTCATTCCAACCCCAGCGGAAAATTCACGGTGTCGCTGTCGTCAATCGATCTCGGCCAGGGCATGAAATCGGTGACGCGGCAGATCTGCGCAGAGACGCTCGGCGTTCCCGTCGAAGACGTCTATGTCGATACCGCGGATTCCGATACAGGGCCGCATTGCATGGGCTCGTTCGCCTCACGCGGCACGCACCGCGTCGGCAACGCCGTCATGGCGGCCGCCAAGGAAGCGCGCGGCGTCATGATGGAGGCCGCCGCCGAGGAACTGGAGGTCAACGCCGCCGACCTTGATACCGACGGACGCGGCAATATCCACGTCAAGGGCGCGCCGCATCGCTCGATCTCCACCAAGGACGTCGCCATCGCCGCGCAGTTCAAGCAAGGCAAGACGATATCGGGGCGCGGCATCTTTCTGGTGCCGTTGTCCGAAGTAAATCCCGAGACCGGCGAGATGTCGCCCGCCACCTGCTATGCGCACGCCTGCCTGGTCGCCGAGGTCGAGGTCGACGACGAGACCGGCGAGGTCGCGATGGTGCGCATGGACAGTGCGTACGAACTCGGCCGCGCGCTCAATCCGCGGCTCGTAGAGCAACAACTCGTCGGCGGCGCGTGGATGGGAATCAGCCACACGCTGTTTGAAACACCCGAGCCCTATTATCCCGATCCGGTGCACGGCCCGCGCGACTTCGTCGAATATCTGATGCCCGGTCCCGGAGACATCTGCCCGCATGATATCGCGGTGCTCGAACGCCCAGCGGCCGATGGACCGTTCGGCGCCAAGGGCCCCGGCGAGATGTGCGCCAATCCCGTGCTGCCCGCGGTGGCCAACGCCATCTTCAATGCGGTCGGTGTGCGGATGGATGAACTGCCGATCACGCCGGAAAAAGTCTTGCGGGCAATCAAGGCCCAGGGCGGCGCGCGGCCGCAGGCGCGGCGCTGAGGCAGAACATGACGGTCCGTGGCAACATCGTCGGCATCGACAGCCCGGAGGCACTCGAGCGGGCGTTGCGGACGGCCTATTACCTTGCCGACGACGGCCTCGCGACGGCCGCCTATCTTGGACTTGCGCTCGGCAAGCCCCTGCTGTTGGAAGGCGCGCCGGGTGTCGGCAAGACCGAGGCTGCAAAAGCCATCGCCGCGGTGCTCGGCCGCCGCCTGATCCGCCTGCAATGCTACGAGGGCATCGACGCATCAGCCGCGCTCTATGAGTGGAACTATCCGCGCCAGATGCTCGCCATCCGCCAGGCCGGCGAAGAAAGCATCGACATCTATGGCGAGACTTTTCTGATCGAGCGGCCAATGCTCGCGTCCTTGCGAGCGCCCGACTCCACCGTCCTGCTGATCGACGAAATCGACCGCGCCGACCAGGAGTTCGAGGCGTTCCTGCTCGAATTCCTTTCTGATTTCCAGATTTCGATTCCCGAGCGCGGCACGGTGCGCGCGGCAGAGCGCCCCGTCGTCGTGCTGACCTCGAACCGTACCCGCGACCTGCACGAGGCGTTGCGCCGCCGCTGCGTCTACCACTGGATCGATTATCCCACTGCCGAGCGCGAGGCGCGCATCGTGATGATGCGGGCGTCGAGCGTCGCCGAAGCAACCGCGCGCGCCGTCGTCGCCGCCGTCGGGAAGTTGCGGCGCGAGCCGCTGAGCAAGGCGCCGGGAATTGCCGAAGCCGTGGACTGGGCCGAAGCGGCCACGCTGCTGCACGAGCGCGGCGCCCGCTGGCCGGATGCCTTCAAGCGCTCGATCGGCGTTGCGCTGAAGGACGAGGAAGATCTCACCTTTATCTCCGGCCGGCTCGACGCCCTGCTCGCGGAGGCCGCAGCGTGAGCGACGAACTGCAATTGCCGCGCGCGGTTCATGTCTTCGTGTCCTTTGTCGCACTGCTGCGCGTTAACGGTTTCGCCGTGGCGCCGGAACAGACGACCGCGTTTCTGGCGGCGATCGAGCTACTCGGCCCACGCAGCATGGAAGCCATCCGCCTCGCGGGATTGGCGACGCTCGCCCCGCCGCCCGAGCGGCGCGCGACCTATGACCGGCTGTTCGACATCCATTTCCTCGGCAGCGAAGCGATCGATCGTGCCGGCGCGGAAGATGAGGAAGTGGTTCGACTGCAGGAGGAAGGACGCGGCGAAGACGAAACGCTGCTGGCCGACGAAGCCAACGAATCAGGACTTGCCGCGGCGCGCGCCGAGGCGTTGGTCGAACGCCGCTTCGCGGCAAGCGCGACCGGCGACGCTTTGCGAAAACTGTCGCGCGAGGCCCCTGCGCGGCTGCCCCGGCGCCGAGGCCACCGCCGCATGCGTGCCCGCCGTGGGCCATGGGCCGACCTGCGCCGCACCCTGCGCGAGAGCGTGCGCAACGACGGCGAAGTGCTGCGGCTTGGACGCCTGAAGCGGCGCGCCCGGCCGCGCAAGATGTTGTTGCTGATCGACGTCTCCGGCTCGATGAAGGGGCGCACCGACGACAATATGAAGCTCGCGCATGCGCTAGCGCACGCGGCTCCCAATGTCGAGGTGTTCACCTTCGGCACCCGCCTCACCCGCGTCACCCGCGCGCTCCGTCTCAAACGCCGCGAACAGGCGCTGTCGGCAGCCGCACATCTGGTCAGCGATTGGGACGGCGGCACCCGCATCGGCGATGCGCTGCAGGCGTTCCTGGCGGTGCCAAGATTCGGCAGCTACGCCCGCGGCGCCGCCGTTATCATTCTCTCCGACGGCCTTGAGCGGGGCGATCCTTCAGCGTTGCGTGATGCCGTCGCAAAATTGTCGCGACGCGCCTGGCGCCTGAGCTGGCTGACTCCGCTCGCCGCCGGTCCCGGCTTTCAGCCGCAGACCGAAGCGCTGATCGCGATCCGCCGCTTCGTGGATGATCTGGTCGACGGCGGGTCTACCGCCGCGATCGTTTCGCATGTGCTCTCGCTTGGACAAAGGAAGGCCGCGTGACCGAACTCGTCGATGCCCATCATCACATCTGGCGTCAGGCCGATCTGCCCTGGCTGAGCGGCCCGATGCAGCCGCGCATCTTCGGCCCCTATGAGCCGATCCGCCGCGACTATCCGATCGAGGAATATCTCGCCGATCTCGCTGGCTCCGGCGTGACGCGCTCGGTCTATGTGCAGACCAACTGGGCCAATGATCGTTTCGAGGACGAAACCGCCTGGGTGCAGGAAACTGCAAAAGACCACGGCTGGCCGCATGCCATCGTTTCCTATGCCGACTTCAACGTCGATGACGTTCGCCCGCAACTGGATCGTCTCGCACGCTATCCGCTGGTGCGCGGCGTGCGCATGCAGTTGCACTGGCACGAAAACCCGCTCTATCGCTTTGCGGCGCGGCCGGACCTCTGCGCCGATCCGAAGATCCGGCGAAACGTCGCCCGGCTCGCCGAGTACGGTTTCAGCTTCGACCTGCAGGTGTTCGCGCCGCAGATGGCCGATGCCGCCGGGCTCGCCGAAGCCTGTCCTGACGTGACCTTCATCCTGCAGCACGCCGGCATGCTGGAAGAGCTTTCGCCACAGGGCCAAGCCGCCTGGCGCGGCGGAATGATGCGGCTTGCGGCGTGCCCTAACGTCGTCTCAAAACTTTCCGGCCTCGGCACCTTCATCCACCGCAACGATCCGGCCCACATCGCCGGCGTCCTCGCCGACACTGTGACGATCTTCGGCGCTGAGCGCTGCCTGTTCGGCTCCAATTTTCCGATCGAGAAGCTCTGGACGACCTATGGCGAACTGATCGACGCCTTTCTCGCCGCGACGGCCTCACTTCGCGCCGACCAACGCGATGCCGTTCTGCGAACGACAGCCTTGCGCGTCTACCGTCTGGGAGCTTGAGCGACGACGGCGCACGCGCAACCGCCAATGAAGAGAATGTGGGAGGGATAATATGCCGCTTGAGATCAAGATTTTGGATTATGGAGATATCGAACTGGAATCGAGCTTTCTCGTGCTCGGCCGCGATTGCGGCCGGACCCGCCGTGTCCTGACGCTGGGCTTTCTGATCGTCGGTGGTCCCTATCCGGTGGTGGTCGACACCGGCTATCGCTCCAACCAGATCATGGAAACGCTGGGCATGCGCGGGCTTCAGTTCCACGAGAACATGATCGAGAACCAGCTCGCGCGCCACGGCGTTCGCATGGGCGACGTCCGCTATGTCTGCCACACCCATCTGCACATCGACCACGCCGGCAAGGACGATTTGTTTCCCATGAACACGACGGTCGTGCTCAATCGCAAAGAGCTGGAATATTCGGTCTCCGGATTGATGCACCCGCAATATCCGGCGCCCGACATCAAGCATTTGATCGACCGCCTGCACACCAAGAGCGCGCTGCGTTTCCTCGATCTCGAAGTGACCGGTCCGATTGAGTTGATGCCGGGTGTCTATTGCGACGCCGCCAATGCCCACACCGAAGGCTCGATGAACATCCACGTCCACACGGTGGACGGCATCGCCACCATCTGCGGCGACGTGATCTACGATTTCAATGATCAGATCGTCACGCCCTTCAACGAGATCCACGATGCCGAACCGCGCACCACAGGCAATCACGGCACCAGCAAGCGCGCCGAAAAGGCGGCGATCAAAAAACTCCTGAGCAACGCGCGCTACCTGCTGCCGGTCCACGACCGGCCGGCCAAGATCGAGGGCGGCATGGTGGTCGGCCGGCTGCATGATCAGGTGCCCGGCCCCGTGGTCCAGAGCCTGCCCCAGCGCAACTGGTTCCCGGCCTGAGCGCTGAAAGGACGGACCGATGACGCATGTCACGCTGCGCCCGGAATTCGAAACGTTGATCGATCCCTATGCGCCGGTCGGCCAGGTCGGGACCGGTTTTGACTTCACGGAGGGGCCGATCTGGCATCCGGTCCATCACTATCTCCTGTTTTCGGATATGCCCGGCGACGTGCGGCGGCGATGGGACGCCAGGCGCGGCGTCGTCGAGGCCAAGCGCCCGTCGAACAAATGCAACGGCATGACTTATGATGCCGAACTCAACCTGATCGTCTGCGAGCATGCCACCTCGTCCCTGATCCGCGAGCACCCCGACGGCCGCCGCGAGGTGATTGCCTCGCATTTCGAGAATCAGGAGCTCAACAGCCCGAACGATGTCTGCGTGCATTCGAGCGGTGCGATCTATTTCAGCGATCCCTGGTACGGCCGCATGCCGGTCTACGGTGTCGAGCGGCCGCGCCAGCTCGGCTTCCAGGGTGTCTACCGCGTCCCGTCAGGCGGCGGCCCGCCAAAACTCGTCGTCGACCGCCATCTGTTCGACCAGCCCAACGGGCTCTGCTTTTCGCCGGACGAACGCCTGCTTTATGTCAACGACACCACGCAGGCACTCATCCGCGTCTTCGACGTCGAGGCCGATGGCTCGCTAGCCAATGCGCGCGTCTTCGCCAGCGGCATACGTTCCGAGCTAGAGCCCGGCCTGCCCGACGGCATGAAGTGCGACCAGCGCGGCAATGTCTGGGTCACGGCGCCCGGCGGCGTCTGGGTCTATTCTCCCGCCGGCGAGGTGATCGGCAAGCTCCGCGTTCCCGAACTCGTCGCCAATCTCGCCTGGGGCGGTGCTGATTTTCGCACGCTCTATCTGACCGCCACCCATTCGGTCTACGCCATCCCGGTCAAGGCCGGACCGCGCCACGAACCCTATATGAGCGGCCGCGCTTCGACCGGCCCCGAGACCGGCTCCGCCGCGCCAGCCTCGCCTCAACTCGCCAGTGGCGACATGCAGCTCGATCCCCGGCGCTGCGCCATGATCATTCAGGATCTGCAGAACGACGTCATCATGGAGGGTGGCGCGTTCGCCGATTCCGGCTCGCCTGCGCACGCGCGCCAGCAGCGGGTGGTCGACAATGTCCGCCGCCTCACTGAGGTGGCGCGGGCGCGCGGCGTCATCATCATCCATGTCTGGTTCATCGTCGAGCCGGGCGCGCCCGGTGTCACGCTCAACGCGCCGCTGTTCGAGGGACTGGTCGATAGCGGCGCGATGGTGCGCGGAAGCTGGGGCGCAGCGCCGGTTTCGGGGCTCGAGCCGCGCGCCGGCGATTTCATCGTCGAGAAAATGCGGATGAGCGCCTGGGAAGGCACAAGGCTGGAGACCATTCTCAAGGCAACCGGCCGCGACATGATCATCAACACCGGCGCCTGGACCAACATGTCGATCGAGCACACCGCCCGCACCGGCGCCGACAAGGGCTACTTCATGATCGTGCCTGAAGACTGCTGCTCGACCATGAACGCCGACTGGCACAACGCCTCCATCAACTTTGCGATGCAGAACGTCGCCGTCGTCACCAACGCCGATGCGGTCATCAGGGGATTGGGATGAACAGAGCGCGGCCATGCCCAAACTCTTTCACCTGAGCTGCTCGCCGCGCGCGGACTCGGAATCCTCCGCCGGCGCGCGCGTCTTCATTGACCGCTTCCGCGAGGCACGGCCGGACTGGGACATCGACGTGATGAACCTGTGGCGGGATCACCTGCCGGAATTCGAGGGTTATGTGCTGGAGGCCAAATATGCCCGCATCGGCGGACGGGCGTTTACGGATTCGCAGCGCGATGCCTTTGCAGTCACCGAGCGCATCGCGCTCCGCTTCGCGCTCGCCGACCGCGTGCTGATTTCGACGCCGATGTGGAATTTTGGCATTCCCTACAAGCTGAAACAATGGATCGACGTCATCACACAGCCCGGGCTGGCGTTCCGCTACGATCCGGCGCAAGGCTATCTGCCGCTGTTCAAGGACCGGCCGACGGTCGTGATCCTGGCAAGCGGCAGCGACTTCATCACCGGCATGAATCGCGGCCGCATCGATATGGCGACCCCCTATCTGCGCGAGGCGCTCCGCTTCATCGGCGTCAGCGACGTGCGTTTCGTGCCGATCGGACCTACCACCGGGCCGCTCGAACCGATCCGCACCGCACGCGAAGGCGCGCATCGGCGGCTGGCCGAGATGGCCGCGCGATTCTGATCCACAGGCTTGGCGGAACCGGAACATTTGCGGCTATATTGCGCTTACCCGGCTGCGCCGAAGGAGAACCCCGTTGAAGTGCTACGAGCTACAGGGACCGAGCGGAATCGATGGACTTGCCCTCGTCGACAAGCCCGTGCCGGAGCCCGGCGAGGGCGAGGTGCTGGTTCAGCTCAAGGCGGCGACGCTGAACTATCGCGATCTCATCACCGTCAAGGGTGGGTACGGCTCGCGTCAGAAATTTCCGCTCGTGCCGGTTTCGGACGGCGCGGGCGTAATCGAGCGGGTCGGCCCGGGCGTGCGGGAATTCGCGCCTGATGATCGCGTCATCGGCAGCTTCTTCGAAAGCTGGATTAGTGGTGAGCCCAGCGAAGCAAAAATGCGCGCGGCCCTCGGCGGCGCGGTGGACGGCGTCCTTAGCGAGTATCGGATCTTTCCGAGGCACGCGCTGGTCAGAACGCCGGAGCACCTCAGCGACGTCGAAGCCGCCGCGCTGCCCTGCGCCGGAGTCACGGCCTGGAGCGCGGTCGTCAAACTCGGCAGCTTGAAACCCGGCCAGACCGTTCTGACACAAGGCACCGGCGGGGTATCCCTCTTTGCAATGCAGTTTGCGAAAATGTGCGGCGCGCGCGTCATCGCAACCTCGTCCAGCGACGCCAAGATCGAACGTCTCAAGACGCTCGGCGCAGACTTCACACTGAATTACAAGGCGACCCCCGACTGGGGAAAGAAAGCCCGCGAATGGAGCGGCCACGGCGTCGACCTTGTCGTCGAGGTGGGCGGGGTCGGCACGCTGAACGAATCGATCAGGGCAATCAGGATCGGCGGCACGATCGCGTTCATCGGCGTGCTCGCCGGCCCGCCGCCGTCCGACTCGCGGCTGCCATTGATGGTCATGCAGCAGCAGCGGCTGCAGGGTGTCACCGTCGGATCGGTCGAGGATCTCAAGGCGATGGCGGATGCGATCGCGGTTCATCGCATGAAGCCGGTGATCGACAAGACCTTTTCATTCGATCAGGTGAAACAGGCGTTTGCCCATATGGAGAGTGGCGCGCATTTCGGGAAGGTGGCGATCGAGATCGGCTGACCGCGACATTTCGCCATCGACTGCCGATTACGGCGACTGGTTCCCGCTGCAAGATTTTGCCGAGTTTTGAGCGCATTTGGGGACCGAGGCATTTCTACGTAAGGGTCTTCGATGCTCATGGCCACAACTGGCAACACGGAGCGTGCAACTCCTGCTGGTTCCAGGAATTGCTTCCGCCGCCATTAAGCTTTAGATATCCGCCATTCGCCTCGTCGAAAACCAGCGCCGCCTGGCTCACGCGAGCGCTGAACGGGATTTGCAACCGAGCTGGGGACACCCGCCTCACAGAGAGCCTGAGGGCTGCCCCTTCTATGGCGAGACATGTAGACCGGCTGTGAGCGAGACTGCCCGCGCGAAAACGATGCAGCGAGCAGCCGGATGGAAGTGAGCAATGACCGAAGACAAGAGCAAATTGCTGAGATCGCTGACTATCGATCGCAGCACCAGCAAGGCGGAGCGACCTGGTCGCCGCTGGCTGCCGATTTCGGCGGCGATTGTCGCTTGCGTCGTCGCATTCGCCGCCTTTGCCGCTTTCGAGTTCCGCCGGCAGGATTCGCCCAAGGAGGCTGCATCGCAGACCGCTTCACAGACTACACAGCCCGCCGCGCAGCCACAGACGCCGCAGCAGCCTGCAACAAATAACAAGGCGGCCGGCAATCTGGCGGCCTCCGGCTATGTGGTGGCGCGCCGCAAAGCGACCGTGGCGGCCGAGATTACCGGAAAGGTGGTCGAGGTCTTCATCGACGAAGGCATGACGGTGACCGAGGGTCAGATCGTCGCGCGGCTCGATAGCGTGCTTGCTGAAAGGGATTATGAGCTGGCCCGCTCGCGCGTCGAGACGGCCGATGCTGCGGTGGCCGCGATCACCGCCGATCTGGAGGACGCGACCCGGATCATGACGCGTGTACAAACACTATCGCAGAAGAATTTCGCGACTGAGGCCGACCTGACCAAGGCACAAGCCCGGGTCGGCGTACTCAGCGCGCAATTGCGTCAGGCGCAGTCGCAATTCGAGACCGCCAAGATCGACGCGAAGCGCAGCGCCTCGATGCTCGACAAGCATAAGATACGGGCGCCATTTGCCGGTGTCGTCATCGACCGTAGCGCGCAGCCGGGCGAGATGATTTCGCCGATGTCGGTCGGCGGCTACACCCGCACCGGCATCTGCACCATCGTCGACATGGATTCGATCGAAATCGAAGTAGACGTCAATGAAGCCTTCATCGGCCGCGTTTCCCCCGGAGGCGCCGTGAATGCGATGCTGGATGCCTATCCGGACTGGACCATTCCCGCCTCGGTGATTGCGATCGTGCCGACGGCGAATCGCGAGAAGGCCACGGTGAAGGTGCGCATCCGCTTCGACAAGAAGGACCCGCGCATCCTGCCCGACATGGCGGTGAAGGTGAACTTCCTGGCTGACGCCAAGACGAAGGGCGCCGCCGAGACCACCGCTGCGAACTAGCATCCAGCCGAAATCCCTGGAGGAGACAAGCGTGACAGCCGAGCATCCGATGGTTCGCCTTACCGGCGTAGCTAAGCGTTTCACCAAGGGCAAGGAAACGATCTCGATTTTCGATCATCTCGACCTTGCGATCCCGCGTGGCGATTTCATTGCCGTCATGGGGCCGTCCGGTTCGGGCAAGACGACGCTGCTCAACCTGCTGGGCGGCATCGATCGCGCCGACGCCGGTGAGATTGCGGTTGCGGATCATCGCATCGACGGCCTCTCCGAGGGTGAACTCGCCGCCTGGCGGGCCGCCAATATCGGCTTCATCTTCCAGTTCTACAATCTGATGCCGATGCTGACCGCGGCGCAAAACGTGGAACTGCCGCTGTTGCTCACCAGATTGAACCGCAAGGAGCGCGCCGAGCGTGTTCACACCGCGCTTTCCGTGGTCGGGCTCGCCGATCGCATCAAGCACCGTCCGCGCGAAATGTCGGGCGGCCAGCAGCAGCGCGTGGCGATTGCGCGCGCCATCGTTTCGGACCCGAACCTCTTGCTGTGCGACGAACCGACCGGCGATCTCGACCGCCAATCCGCCGACGAGATCCTTTCGATCCTGCAACTGCTCAATGGCGAACTCGGCAAGACCATCGTGATGGTCACGCATGACCCTGCCGCGGCAAACTATGCCAAGCGCGTCCTGCATCTCGACAAGGGCCGCTTCGTCGAACGGGAGCTTGCCGCGTGAACGACTTCGACCTGGTCCGGAAAAACCTGTTCCGCCGCAAATTGCGCGCCAGCCTGATGATCGTGTCGATCCTGATCGCCTTCATGATCTTCGGTGTGCTCGCCGGATTCTACCGCGCCTTCACCGCCGGCGAGGATGCCGCCGCGGCGGACCGGATGATCACCGTCAACAAGATCAACTTCACCCAGCCGATGCCGATCGCCTACTACAATCGCGTGCGCGCGATCGAAGGCGTCCGGCAGGTGACCTTCGCCAACTGGTTCGGCGGCTATTATCAGGACCCGAAGAACTTCCTGATGTCGCTCGCCATCGAGCCGACCACCTATTTCGACGTCTATCGCAGCGAATTCGATGTTCCGCCCGAGCAGCTTCAGGCCTTCATCCGCGACCGCAGCAGCGCACTCGTCGGCGAAAAACTGGCGGAGAAATGGGGCTGGAAGATCGGTGATCGCATCCCGGTCGCCAGCAACATCTTCAGCCAGAAGAGCGGCGGCCACACCTGGGACCTCACCATTGCAGGCATCGTCAAGGGCAAGGTCGAGCACGTCGACACCAACTTCCTCCTGTTCCAGTACGCCTATTTCGACGAGACCCGCTCGTTCGGCAAGGACACCATCGGCTGGATGATCCTTCAGACCACCTCGCCCGATAACAACGATCGCGTGGCCAAGGCGATCGACGCGATGTTCGCCAACTCCACCGCCGAGACCTCGACCGATACCGAAAAGGCGTTCGGCAAGGCGTTCGCGGCGCAGTTCGGCAACATTGCGCTGATCGTGTTGCTGGTCGTGGGCGCGGCCTTCGTCACCATCCTGATGATCGTCGGCAATACCATGGCGCTGTCGATCCGCGAGCGCACCCGCGAGATCGGTGTGTTGAAGACACTCGGCTTTTCAGGCCCGCGGATCCTCCGCATGGTGCTCGGCGAATCCGTATTGCTGGCGCTGCTCGGCGGAATACCGGGGTTGGCGATCGCGGCGCTGATCGCAATGGCGCTTCGCAACAGCCTCGCCAGCATCGCGCCCGCTTTTGCCGTATCGCCGACGATCGCCCTGCAGGGGTTGGCGCTGATGATCGCGCTGGGGATTATCACGGGGATCATTCCGGCGCTCAACGCCATGCGCCTCAAAATTGCAACCGCGCTCGGACGGGGATAGACATGCGTTCGCTCTGGCTTCAAGTCGCGGCAGTCACCGCCATCAATCTCAGGAGCATCGCGCAGCGGCGCTGGCTCTCGCTCTCGACGGTAATCGCGATCGCGCTGGTGGTGATCGTGCTGCTCGCATTCCTGGCGATGGCCAACGGCTTCCAACGCACCATCGCGGGATCCGGCGCCGATGACATCGCGATCGTGCTGCGGGCCGGCTCGCAGGCCGAAATCAACAGCACGGTGAGCCGCGATCAGGTGCGACTGATCGAGGACGGTCCCGGCATCGCCCGCGGCAGCGACAGCAAACCCCTGATCTCGCCGGAGCTCTATCTGGTGGTCGACGGCATCAAGCGTTCGACCAAGACCAAGGCCAATCTGCCGCTGCGCGGGATCGGCGAACAGGGCAGCACGCTGCGCAAGGACATTACGATCACCGCAGGCCGCATGTTCAATCGCGGCAGCAACGAGGTGGTGGTCGGCAAGGCATTGCTGCGGGAGTTCGAAGGATTCGACCTCGGCAGCACCGTATCATTCGGCGCCACGCGCTGGACCGTCGTCGGCGTGTTCGAGGCCGGCGGCAGCGTGTTCGAATCCGAGATCTGGGCCGATCTCAACGTGGTGCAGAGCCTGTTCAACCGCAACAACATCGTGCAAACCGTGCGCGTGCGCCTCACGGGACCGGCCGCACTCAATGAGCTCAAGAGCTATAGCGACAACGATCCGCGGCTGAAGCTCGATGTCAAATCCGAAGCCGCCTACTTCGCCGAACAGGCCTCGCAGACCTCCGACCTGATTCAGAAGCTCGGCTGGCCGCTGGCGATCGCGATGGCGCTGGGGGCGGTCGCCGGCGCGCTCAACACGATGTATTCGTCGGTCGCAGCGCGCGCGACGGAAATCGCGACGCTGCGCGCCATAGGCTTCGGCGGCTTCCCCGCTTTTGTCGGAACCCTCGCTGAATCTCTGTTGCTTGCCGTCATCGGCGGACTCCTTGGCGCCGCCGCCACCTATTTGATTTTCGACGGCGTCACGGCGTCAACCCTTGGCGGCAACTTCACCCAGGTGGTGTTCGACTTCAAGCTCAGTCCCTGGCTGATTGCCGAGGGTGTTGCGCTTGCGCTCATCGTCGGCTTGATCGGCGGACTTTTCCCGGCACTGCGGGCCGCGCGATTGCCGATCGTCGAGGGCCTGTACGCGCACTGAGCTTGCTATTCCCCTTTGAGGCCGGCCGCGCGGATCACCTCGCCCCATTTGCGCGTCTCGTCGTCGATGAACTTGCCGAACTCGGCGGCCGTGCCGGGGCGTGCTTCCAGTCCCTGAGCGAGCAGCTTCTGCTTCACCTCGGGATCGGCAAGGACACGAATAACCTCTGCCTGCAAGCGATCGACGATTGCGCCCGGCGTTGCCGCCGGCGCCATGAAGCCGTACCAGCCGGAAGCGACCACGTTGGAAAGGCCCTGCTCACGCAAGGTGAAAGCCCCGGGGTAAATCGGGCTGCGCTCCGCCGACGCCACACCCAGCACACGCAACACGCCGCTCTGGATGTGCGGCAAGGCGGTGCTGAGCGCGGTCAACGTGGCGTCGAGACGGCTCGCCAGCAGTTCCGTGTAGGCCATGTTATCGCCGCGGAAGGGCACGATGAGGCCTTTGACGCCTGCGTCCCTGAACAGCAGCTCGGCGGCCAGATGAGGTTGCGAGCCTGCGCCCGGAGACCCAAAGGTCAGGCCGTCGGGCTTTGACTTGCCGTAAGCGATCATCTCCTGAAGGGTATTGAAGGGCGCCTTCGCGTTCACCACCAGGAACAACGGCGCCATCATGGCCATCGCCACCGGCTGCAGGTCTTTGCGGTTGTAGTTCAGTTTTTCGAACAAGGCTTCGGCCGTCGCAAACGGCGCTGCCGCATAGAGGAAGGTGTAGCCGTCCGGCGCTGCGCGCGAGACCAGTTCGTTGGCGACGCGCGTGCCCGCGCCCGGCTTGTTCTCGACGATGAACTGCTGGTTGAAGCTGCGCCCGAACTGCTCGGCCAGAATACGCAACGAGATGTCGCTCGCCCCGCCCGCCCCGTAGGGCGACACCAGCCGCACGATCCGCGACGGCCAATCGCCCTCGGCCAATGCCGGAAGGTGTGGCCCCGCGGCGAAGCCGGCGGCGATGGTCCCCAGCAGGGTTCGGCGTGTGACTTTCATGAATGCCTCCTGGGAAGAAGAGCCGCCTGGAGTGGCGGCTAGTCCGTCCCGTTTTCATCGGGCCGCGTTTGGCGCGATCGCATTGCTGGATCGCCGAGCCTTCGTCTTATCGAAGCCGCCACGATAGAGAGGCGTCTTCTATCGAACAATGTGTATTTTTTGACCGATTGATAAGCCTGTCCTATGAATACCAAAACGACGGGAGGCGCGAGATGGCGATGGATGTGACACTGCGGCAGTTGCGCGCCTACGTGGCCGTGCTGGAGGCCGCAAGCTTCTCGGAAGCTGCGAAGACCATGCACCTGTCGCAGGCGGCGCTCTCAGGCCTGATCAAGGAGCTCGAGAGCCGCGTCGGCGTCCGCCTACTGGACCGCACGACGCGAAAAGTTTCCGCGTCTGCGGTGGGCGAGACCTTTGCACCGATGGCACGGCGCGTGCTCTCAAACCTGGACGAGGCGCTCGACAACCTGACCAATCTCAAGGAGCTCCGCCGCGGGCTGGTGCGCGTCGCGGCGCCCGAAACATTATCCTGCACGCTGCTGCCCGAACTCATCGCCGAATACAACCATAGCCATCCCGGCGTTGACGTCCGCTTCGACGACGTGCCGATCCAAGAGGTGCTGGCGGGCTTGCAGAACGGCTCGACCGATATCGGCTTCGGCCCGGCCGGCGTCGTCCCCGATCAATCGGTCGAAGTGCACATGATCTGCGCCGACCCGCTCTGGGTAGCGTTGCGCAGCGATGACCCGCTGACAAAAAGCAAGTCGGTCAGTTGGAAGGATCTCCGCGAGCGGTCCCTGCTCAACTACATGCCCAACATCGCCATCAACGTGCTGAGCAACGTGCCGTCGCGGCATCATCCAAAAGAATTGGTGCCGGTGCACCGGGTGAACACCGCGCTATCGATGCTGCGGGTGAGACAAGGCGCCGTGATCTGCCCCTCGATGGCGGAGCCGCTGGTGCGTGGGTTCGGACTGACGTTCCTGCCGCTGCTGCAGCCGGCCGTCAAATGGAGGATCGCGATGTTCGTACGGCACAGTGCATCGCTCTCGCCCGCCGTGGAAAGCTTTCGCGACTTCACGCTGGATTTCAGCCCGAACTGGGCGGCAGGCGGAATGGAGCGCCGCCGCACGAGCGAACGGCGCAAGCGCGTGTAGCGAACAAGCGCGCGGCAAACTCAGCGTCGTCCCTGCGAACGCAGGGACCCATACCGCGTGATCCATCGAGGAAGCGCGGTCGCAGACGCCCTGCGTTACCCGACTACTGTCGTAAGTTGCTGAAGCAAAGCCGTCTCCTGCCCATTCCGACGGCCGCGGCGTATGGGCCCCTGCGTTCGTGTTTGCAGGGGTGACAAGTTGATAGGTTCTCGCTTTTTCCAACGGTCGTCCCTGCGTTCGCAGGGACGACATCGAGGAAACATCCAACGATTGCATTTGGCCTGATGACAAACTGCACCCGCGGCAGTAGCCTAGCCCAAAATATAAAACGCACGGGAGGAGTTGCATGCCAGACGCAGCGGTCGCAGCACGTTCTTCTGAAACGACAAACAGCGGTACGACGCAGCAGGTCGATGTCGCCGTCGTTGGCGCCGGGTTCGCCGGCCTCTATCTCCTGCATCGCCTGCGCAAGGCCGGCTTCTCGGCGGTCGTGATCGAGGAGGCCGGCGACGTCGGCGGCACCTGGTACTGGAACCGCTATCCCGGCGCGCGCTGCGACATCCAGACCATCGACTACAGCTACACGTTCGATTCCGAGCTGGAAAGCGCGTGGCAATGGTCGGAGAAATACGCAACCCAGCCCGAAATCCTGCGCTATCTCGGCTTCGTCGCCGACAGATACGAGCTGCGGCGCGACATCCGCTTTGGCACCAAGGTGACGGCGGCGAACTGGGATCAGACCGCGGAACGTTGGTTGCTCACCACCGACAACGGCGCTTCTGTTTCCTGCCGCACCTACATCATGGCGACCGGTTGCCTCTCCGCGCCAAAACCGCCGGAGATCGATGGGGTCAAGGATTTCAAGGGCGAGATCTATTTCACCGGCCGCTGGCCGCACGAAGAGGTCAAGCTCGCCGGCAAGCGCATCGCCGTCATCGGCACGGGGTCATCGGGCATCCAGTCGATCCCGTTGCTCGCGGAGCAGGCGGCGCAGCTCACCGTGTTCCAGCGCACGCCGAATTTCGCCCTGCCCGCCCACAATGGCGCTGCGCCGGCGGACCGCCGCGCTATGCTGGAGGGCGACCGCGCCGGTTACCGCGAGCAGGCGCGCTGGTCACTCGCGGGCGTCCCCTATCCGCAACAGATGGCGGTGAGCTGGCAATTGAGCGATGCCGAGAGCCGCGAACGGTTCGAGCAGGCGTGGGCCGCCGGCGATCTCGTCCATATCCTGACCCAGCTCTGGGCAGACCAGGGCGTCGACGTCGACGGCAATGCGCTGCTCGCCGACCTGGTCCGCGAGAAAATCCGCGACGTCGTCAAGGACCCGGAGACGGCCGAAGCCTTGACCCCGCACGACCATCCGTTCGGCGCCAAGCGTCCTTGCCTCGATACCAACTACTACGCGACCTACAACCGCCCCAACGTCACGCTGGTGAACCTGCGGCAGGAGCCTATCACAGGGATCACGGCATCCGGCATCACGACCAACGAGCGCACGTTCGACGTCGACGTGATCGTGTTCGCCACCGGCTTCGATGCCATGACCGGCGCCATCAAGGCGGTGCATCCGATCACGGGCCGCGATGGCAAATCTCTGTCCGATGTCTGGGCCAACGGACCGCAGACCTATCTCGGGCTCACCGTCTCGGGCTTCCCGAACCTGTTCCTGATTACCGGCCCGGGCAGCCCGTCGGTGCTGTCGAACATGGCGGTCTCGATCGAGCAGCATGTCGACTGGGTGGTCGACCGGCTGGCGGCGATGCGCGAGGCCGGCTTCACCACCATCGACGCGACCGAGACAGCGCAGGCCGGCTGGGCACAGCACATGGCCGACTGCTCGATGATCACGCTGCATCGGCTCGCCAACACCTGGTACACGGGCGCCAACGTTCCCGGCAAGGCGCAGGGCGTGATGCCTTATACAGGCGGCGTCGGCCCTTACCGCAGCATCTGCAACGAGGTCGTCGGCCGCGGCATGCTGGGCTTCAGGCTGTCAGGCCCCAATGTTGCAGAGCAATGCAACGATGGCGAGGTGGTTCGACTGCAGCCGGACGTGCGGCTGGTGCTGGGCATGCTGGCGGAAATGAACCTGCCGGCGATCGAGTCGATGGGCGCCCAGGGCGCGCGCGGCTTCCTCACCGAATTCAACAAGGCCCGCCCTGCCGGCCGCCCGGTCGGCGAGGTCGGCAGCGGCGCGCTGCAAGGCGCCGACGGTCCGCTGCCCTATCGTCTCTATCGGCCAGCAACGCCGGGGCCGCATCCGATCGTGGTCTATTTCCACGGCGGAGGCTGGGTGCTCGGCGACGAGCAATCCGACGATCCGTTCTGCCGCGACATCTGCCGACGCAGCGGGATGATCGTCGTCAGCGTCGGTTACCGTCATGCGCCCGAGCATCGCTTCCCGGCGGCGGCCGAGGATGGCTATGCGGCCACCCGCTGGATCGCCGAGCATGCGGCCGAGCTTGGCGGACGGCCCGGCCCCGTGCTGGTCGCAGGCTGGAGCGCCGGCGGCAACATCGCCGCCGTCACCTGCCAGCTCGCACGCGATCGCGGCGGCCCGCAGATCGCGGGGCAACTCTTGGTCTGCCCGGTCACCGATTGCAGTTTCGACCGCCCATCCTACACCGACAACGCGACGGGCTATTTTGTGACGCGATCGCTGATGTTCTGGTTCTGGGACATCTATTGTTCGCCCGCCGACCGCACCGATCCGCGCGTGTCGCCACTGCGCGGCAATCTGGCCAATCTGCCGCCCGCGTTCGTAGCGACCTGCGAGTTCGATCCGCTGCGTGACGAGGGCATCGCATATGCCGAGGCGCTGGCTGCCGCTGACGTACCGGTCGAGCAATTGCAGGCACGTGGCCACTTCCACTCGTCCCTGATGATGGTGGACGTGGTGATCACCGGCGTCAGCGGACGTGCAAAGATGGCGGAAGCCCTGCGCGGTTTTGCTGGATTGCCTCGGAAGATGGAAGCGAGTGGCGAGGATGCTTCGCCGATCGCGGTGAACGCGGCTGCGGGGTAAGCACGCAAGGCAAAGATGGGCCGCGCGGCTTCATCTGCGCGGCCGGAAGCTCTGAGGCCTCACGAGCGTTTGCTTTGCCTTGACGCTCTTTGCTGCTTCGGCGCCGGCCGCTTCGCCGCAACCCGGTGTGCCGCCGCCAGCGCGGCTTGCCCCCACGCGATGAGTTCATCCGGTTCGTCGAACAGCCGCTCCGGCACGCGCCAGAATGCGAGGTCGATGGTCTGGCCCTTCTTCGCGTAATTGAGCGGCGGAAACGCCTCGGCTTCCCTGAACGTCGCGCGGTTCTCTTCATCGACCCGGAAATAAAGCGTGTTCTCCGTCACCATGCCCAGCATCACCCCACCGCAGAACACGCCGGTCTTGCCGAACATGCGCCGCAGCGTGATACGGTCGAGCGGCGCGAGTTGCTCGCGCAGAAACTCGGCATAGGTTTCGCTGGCAACCATCCTTCTATCCGGCCTGGTTCAAACTCGGTGGCGCCGCTTGCGGCCGGCGATGCTCACGGCATCCGGCAAGGCCAGGATGCGGCCCACAGCACGGCGGGCGTTTTGCAAGAGGTCCGGTAGACTGTCATGCAATAGATTTTCTACGTCAACGGCTCAATGAATTTCGCTTATTATCGCGATGACGCCTGCAATATCCTGGCCCCTTGCCAGATTGCTTGAGACTCCCATCAAATGAAAACATCGGAAGTTCAGATCTCATGACCGGTCCAGACGACGCAAAAGCCATCGAAAGCGTGATCCAGTCCTACCTCGACGGTCTCCACGAGGGCGACGCTGCCAAGATTGCGAGCGCCTTTCACCCGACCAGCGCGCTGACCAGCGTAGCGGACACCGGCGAGCTATCGGTCACGCCCCGCGACGTCTGGCTGGACAACGTCCGGAACAGGCCGTCGCCGAAGCAACGGGGCCTCTCGCGGCACGATCAGGTGCTGTCGATCGACCTCGTCGGTCCGACGATGGCCTACGTCAAGCTCAAATGCGCGATCCCGCCGCGCTTCTTCACCGATCAACTATCGCTGTTGAAGATCGATGGCCGCTGGCAGATCGCGCAAAAGGTCTTCATGACCGAGCTGCGGGAATAGTCTGCCGCAGGCCGTGCCTTATGGAAGGAAGCCGGCGATGAATGTACTCGATGACTATATGATCGATTCCCGGCTGTCGCTGCTGGACAAGACGCGGATTCAGGCCCAGGTCCTGGTGCCGCTGCTGCGGGCCTTGCGCGCTGAACTGGGCAATGAAAGAGCCGACGCGATCGTAAAAGACGCGCTGCGCGACTGGTCGGAACAACTGTTCGCCGCTGTGGGTGAGAGCGTCGAGGGTAGCCCGCGGCGCAAATGGGCGGCCATGCACACCGCGCTCGCCGAAGTCACCGAACGCGAAGTGACGGTGGATATGCGCCGCCACGACAAGGAAGCGTTGGAATTCGACGTCACGCATTGCCGCTTCGCGGAATTCTTTCGCGCGCTCGGCGAGCCGGAACTCGGCGCGCTGCTGGTCTGCGCCACCGATTTCGACATCGCTGCGGCCGGCGGCAGCGATGTCGTCCTCAGGCGCGACCAGACCCTGATGCAGGGCGCGCCGAGCTGCACGTTCCGCTACAGGTTCGCGCCGCGAACGTAATTGCCTCGTGAAAAACGTCTCGATCGAGTATGATCTATCCCAAGAAGCCTGGCTTGACCCGGCTCGCAAGGGAGAGCGCCGATGGCAGCGACAGCGGAGCAAGCGTCACCCTGGCTCAAGGGCCGATCATTCGCCTCCTTGAAGGAAGAGTTCGACCGCAGCGGTTACCTGATCTTCGAACGCGTTCTTCCTCCCGATCGCGTCGCTGAAATCCGCGCGGCGCTGGCGCCGCATCTGGCGCGCGATCTGCTCGGCCGCAACGATTTTGAAGGCACCAAGACCAACCGGGTGTATGCGCTGCTGGCGAAGTCGCCGGTCTTCGCCGAGCTCGCGATCCATCCGCTCGCCATGGCCTTTGCCGAAGCCGAACTCGGCGAGAGCTGCCTGTTGTCCGCCTTGCTCGCGATCAATCTGCATCCCGGCGAGACCGTGCAGCCCTGGCACTTTGACGACAGCGGCGCGAAGATTCCACGTCCCCGCCCTGCCCTTGGCATCAGCACGTTCTGGGCGATCGACGATACGACCGAACAAAATGGCGCCACCGAAATCATTCCGGGAAGCCATCTGTGGGACGGGGAGTATATCGAGGGCGCGGTGAAGCCCGCGCATTTCACCAACGAAGCCGATCACGAGGAGGGCAACCGGCCGGATGCCGTCAAGCTGATCATGCCGTCGGGATCGCTGGCCATCACCAAGGGAACGCTGTGGCACCGCGGCGGCGCCAACCGGTCAGACCGGCCGCGCCTGATCGTCACGCCGCAATATTGCGTGGGCTGGGTGCGGCAACTCGAGAACATGGCGCTCGCCGTCCCCGCCGACGTGGCGAGCAAATTGCCGGAGCGCGCACGCGAGCTGATCGGGTACTCGATCCATCCGCCGTTCATGGGATATGTCGACGGCGTTCATCCCAGGCGCCTGCTGCGGACGCGTTGACTGGTGCACGGGCGCCGCGGCCCTACGCACGTCTTACTCTGCGGCGGTCGCGGACCTCACAGATGCCCGCGCGTCCGCATCGAACACGATACCTTCATAGCCCTTGTGCGCAACGTCGGTGATGGCGGCGACGTATTTCGGCGTGCCGCCATTATAGACGAGGTATCGCGTCTTGCCGTGTTCATGGCCGGGGACGTTGGAATTGTAGCCGGTGAACCATGACTTGGCTTTGCGCATCAGCATGATGGCGTACATCTTCGTCACATGCGCGGTCCAGCGCGCCTGCGCTTCGGCCGTCGGTTCGGCACGCGTGTAGCCGCGGCGCCAGATGTGTTCCAGTAGCCCCATGCACCAGCCGACGCCGTTCTCGATACCGCGCGGAAAATTCGTCGAGGCCGAGCCGCTCTGCGGCCCGGTCGGCATCAGCAGGTTCGGAAAGCCGTGCGCCATCATGCCGAGAAAGGTCGAGGGTCCGTCGCGCCATTGGTCGGCCAATTTCACCCCGCCGACGCCGGTGATGTCGATCGCATCGAATGAGCCGGTGATGGCATCGAAGCCGGTGGAATAGACGAGGATATCGAGTTCGTAATCGCGCGCGCTGGTGCGCAGGCCGGTTTCGGTCACCCGCTCGATCGGGGTCTCGCTGATGTCGACGAGATGCACGTTGTCGCGGTTATAGGCCTCGAAGTAATTGGTCTCCAGCGGCACCCGCTGCACGCCAAAGCCGTGATCCCTGGGGATCAGCTTCTCCGCCGTCACCGGGTCCTTTACGCGCCGGCGGATGCGGTCGGCGATGTAGGCGGAGAACTCGGCGTTGGCCGCCTCATCGGTAAAAATCTCGCGGAAATTGCTCAGCCAGATTCCAAATCCGGGCTCGTCATAGAGCTTGTCCCACAGCGCCAGCCGCTCCTCGCGCGTGGCCTCATAGAAGCCGCGCCGGTCCGGCTCGTGCTCGAAGCCGCCGGGCGTGCGCCTGCAGGCGGCAAAGATCTCGTCGTAGCGCGCGCGGATGTCGGCCATCTCCTCGTCGGAGATCGGGCTGTTGTTGAGCGGCGCGCTCCAGTTCGGACGACGCTGAAACACGATGAGTTCGCCGACCTTGTCCGCGATCTCGCCGATCACCTGGATTGCGGTGGCACCGGTGCCGATGATGCCGACCTTCTTGCCGGCGAGTTCGACCGGCTCATGCGGCCAATGAAACGTGTGGAACGAGCGGCCCTTGAACGCCTCCATGCCTTCCAGCTGCGGCAGTGTCGGCGTCGACAGCAACCCGATCGTGAGAATAACGAACCGGCAGGTCAGCTCAAAGCCGTCGTCGAGCCTGAGCCGCCACAGATGACCGGCCTCGTCGAAGGCCGCCGCCGCTACCTTAAGATTGAACCGCATGTACTTTCGCAGGTCGAACTTGTCGGCGACGTAGTTAAGGTAGCGAAGGTTCTCCGGCTGCGCCGAAAACCGCTCCTGCCAGTGCCATTCGTTGAGCAGCTCCTTCGAAAAAGAATAACCGTAGGTGTAGCTCTCGGAGTCGAACCGCGCGCCCGGGTAGCGGTTCCAGTACCAGGTGCCGCCGAGATCGGGTGCGGCATCCAGCACAAGGGCGTCCACTCCGAGATCGGCCAGCCGCTTGATCTGGTAAATGCCCGACACGCCCGCGCCAACGACGACGACCTCGTAATGCGGCTTGAAGTCCCCGTTCATGCGCGGCTTCCCCGTTGTTGTTTCTTGGACGATCTTGGCGCTCGGGCTCGACTATACCCAATAATTCGTACCGTGCACTTGCGTCAGGATGCCGGGTTGCGTTGCAAAAACGGCCTGCTCAAACATTGTTTGAAAGCGGAGCACGGTGTCGCCTCTCGACTGGCTGCGTCAAAATATCCGGCGTGACGCCGATCTCCGCATACAACTGCGCGACGTAAGGATCCTGTATCCCCAACGCGTCGAGTTGCATCGCCAGTTGCACGAGATATTCCCTGTTGGTGCGAGCGCCGCGATCGGTCCCTGGGGCGTCGTCATCGGCGTCGGCCGCCTGGCGCCAACCTTGAACACGAACGAATGTGGTCACCTAGCATGTTATTCTGTCATGGCTCGCCCAGGATTTTTAGGGTGTAATGAAGCTCACCCCGACCACGCCCGCCACCCGCAAACTTCACCCGATATCGAAGGCCATCCGATGCACGACCAGTTCTCCAACACGCAAGCGATCCGCAAACCCGCGGTCACCTCCAAAGGCGGCATCGTCGCGGCACAATCCAGCAAGGCTGCGCAAGTCGGCGCCGAGGTGCTGGCCGCGGGCGGCGACTGCGTTGACGCCGTCATCGCGACCACGTTTGCGCTCGGCGTGCTGGAGCCCTGGATGAGCGGGCTCGGTGGCGGCGGCGCGATGGTGCTCTACCGGGCGCGCGAGGACCGCTATGAGGTGATCGACTACGGCATGCGCGCACCGGCGAGCCTCAACCCTGCGGATTATCCGCTGACCGGCGGCGGCGCGGCGTCGGATATTTTTCCATGGCCGCGCGTCAAGGACGACCGCAACCTTCATGGCCCAAGCTCGATCGCCGTGCCCGGCGTGGTGGCCGGCATGGAAGAAGCGCATCGCCGCCACGCAAAACTGCCGTGGAAGGATTTGCTGGCGCCGAGCGTCAAGCTCGCCGGTAAAGGCCTTGCGGTCGATTGGTGGACCACGCTGATGATTTCAAGTTCGGCTGCGGACCTGCGGCGTTATCCCGCGAGCGCCGCCGCCTATCTCGTGGACGGCCTGCCGCCGAGTCCGCAATGGGGCATCAAGTCGGAGGTCCGCATGCCGCAGGACCGGCTCCAGGCCACGATGGCGCATCTGGCGAGCGCCGGCCCGCGCGACTTCTACGAGGGCGACCTGGCGCAAAGCCTCGCCGTCGACATCCAGGCCGCCGGCGGCGCGCTATCGGTTGCGGACCTCAAGCCGTTCCGCGCGCATCTGCGTGAACCGCTGGCCATTCCCTATCGCGGCGGCAAGGTGTTCGCGACGCCAGAACTCACCGCCGGGCCGACGCTGTCGCGCACGCTCGGTCTCTTGCAGAACGATCTCAAGCCCGCGCGCGGAGGACCGGATGCGGCAGCGTACGTCGCTTACGCCTCGGCGCTGCAGGCGGCCTATCGCGAGCGGCTGAAGGACATGGGCGATGAGGACGGCAGGCGCGCGCTCGGCGCGGAAGCGCTGGCGCCGGCCTGCACCACGCATTTCTCGGCCGTCGACCGCGACGGCAACATGGCCGCGGTGACGCAAACGCTGCTGTCGAACTTCGGCTCCAGATTCGTATCCAGCCAGACCGGCATCACCATGAACAACGGCATCATGTGGTTCGATCCGACGCCGGGCACGCCGAATTCGCTGGCGCCAGGCAAGCGCTGCCTGACCAATTACACGCCGGTGCTGGCGCAGGCGGGCGATGGCCGCCGCACTGCCATCGGCGCTTCCGGCGGCCGGCGCATCCTGCCGGCGGTGAGCCAGCTTCTGTCCTTTGTGATGGATTACGGCATGGATCTCGATGCGGCGATCCACCAGCCCCGCATCGACGCCAGCGAAGGCGCCGTGGTGATCGGCGATGTGCGCCTGCCGCAAGCCGCGCGCGAGGCACTTGGCGCGCGTTTTGACTACGAGGAGGCGCGCATCCAGACGCTGCCGATGAAATTCGCCTGCCCCAGCATCGTGCTGCGCGACGGCGACAGCAACAGCGGCGCGACCGAAGTGTTCCAGCCGTGGAGCGAGGCGGTCGCGGAGGGGTGAGGCAAAGCGAGCCGCGCGATCGCTAGAACGCCTTCGCCTTACCCACGCTTCGCCGAGATCACGCTGATTTCCGATCCTGGCAGCGGGATGGTGCGCTCCAACAAAAGACCGGCGGCTGCGAACAGGTCTCGATATTCCCGCTCGGTGCGCTCCTGCCCGCCGGGCATCGCCATCATGTTCATATCGCCCATGGCGATCCGCTGGTGGATCGGCGTCGCCTCTATCCGTTCCGGCATGATGCGCTCGATCAACAGGATCTTGCTGGCCTCGTGCATGGCTTTACGGCAGTTGCGGAGGATTGTGACACTCTTCTCGTCATCCCAATCGTGGATGACGTATTTCAGAACGTAGGCGTCGGCCGCCTCAGGCACCGAGTGAAAAAAGTTGCCCGCGATGATTTCGCATCGCGGCAACACCGCATCGATCAGCTTTTGCGGTGCCTGCGCAACTCCGCTCGGCAGATCGAAGACCGTACCGCGCACGCCCGCATTGGCAGCAAGGATCGACGCCATCAAGGTGCCGTCGCCGCCGCCGATATCGACGATGTCTGGGAATTGGGAGAAATCGTAGGTTGAAACCAACAGATCGGTAATCCGCTCGGTATTTTCGGCCATGGCCGCGTTGAAGATGGCAGCCTGCTCGGGATTGGCGGCGAGATATTCGAAAGTGCCGACGCCATAGACACGACGCGTACCGGATTCACCGGTTCTCACGCTGTGAAGCAGCTCTCCCCAGGATCTCCAGGCACGCTCGCCGCCGAACATCAATGCAACGTTTCGCATCGAGCCGGGTACATTCGATCGGAGCTCGCTTCCCGCAGCTGTCAAAGCAAAGCGTCCAGACTCGAGTTCTTCAACCAGGCCGATGCTTGCGAGAGCGCGCAGCAACCGGCGAAGCGGAACATGTGCCGTATCGGTCTCCTGCGCCAGGGCGTCGGCCGTCTTTGCCTCGGTTGCAAGCAGATCGGCAATACCAAGCTCGGCCGCCACATGAATCACGCGTGCGGGCATGTAGCCGGTGATCAACGGCCACAGGGTAGCCGGCGAAGCGGCGCTGCTTTCCGGTGCGGACATCGTTCATCCTCCTCGGACCGGTTCCGGCAGCCGCGCGGCGGTCAGCGCGCCGTCTTGTTTGTCGATACGATCTCGCGCACCTTGGCGCTCTGCTCATCAATCGCGCTGGCGAACTGCGCTGAAGTCAGGATGCGGACCTTAACGCCCGCCGCCTGCAGCCGCGAATTGACCTCCGAATCCCCGCCAACGGCAACGACGTCGTCAGCGATCCTGTCGCGAACGGCGGCTGGCAACTCACGTCCGCCGAAGAAACCCACGACGCCGTCGAAAGTGAGTTCGGGGAATCCAGCTTCTATCGCGGTCGGCACTTCAGGCGCGATCGGCGAGCGCTGCCGGTTGGTAACCATCAACAGCCGTGCCTTGCCGCTTGCGACGGCCGGCAGCATGATGGTAGGCGCCGTCACCAATACCTGAATGCGGTTTTCGGCGAGGTCCTGCAGCGCCGGCGCGAACTCGCGATACGGCACCTGCGTCAGCGCCAGCCCGTTCTTCTTCTGCAGCGCCAGGAAGATATAGTGCGGCAAACCTGCCGTGGCAGCCCAGTTGAAGCGCTCGGGAGACGCACGCGCCGCCGCGATGAACGAATCGATCGATTGCAACTCCGTCTGAGCAGACACCGCAATGGCGAAGAAATTATCGATCACCGCCGCAATGGGCACCAGATCTCGAACGGGATCGTAAGGCAGCTTGTCGTGTATCAACGGGTTGATCGAGATCGGACCTGCGAATGAGAACAACAGCGTGTGGTCATCGTGCGCATTCACGAAACTTGTGACGCCCACGATGCCGTCAGTGCCAGGGCGGTTCTCGACGATCACGGATTGTCCCCACCGCCGGGAAAGCCCCTCCGCAAACAGGCGCGCGGCAAGGTCGGTGCCACCGCCGGCCGGAAGCGGCGCAATGATCTTGACCGTGCGTTGCGGCCACGCATCGGCAAGAAGCGGCTGCGAAGTACTGATGGCTGCCGCAAGCAAGGATACAAGTATGAGGAGCGCTCTACGTGGCATGACCAGGCCTCCCTTGCGTCACGGATGATTTGACTGAGCCGCGCTTGCGCCGTCCGCCGCCGGGGCGCGCATGGATGCGGTTGCCTTCCACCACACGCACCAACATATCCAGAAACAGGTCTTTTTCATCAGCCGTCAGCGAACTCAGGATCCGATCGTTGGCGTGACGAACTTTGACGCGATGACCGCGCCACAGCTTGCTGCCCTCGGGCGTTATATAGAGTTCGCGGGCGCGGCGATCGGCGTCATTCACGGCCCGCTTCAGAAGTCCCCTTGCTTCGAGCTTGTCGACGATCAGGCTTACATTGTTGCGGTCGATCCCAAGCGCCTCCGACAGCGATTGCTGGCTGATGCCGGGCACGTCGTCGACGAACACCAGCAAGGCATACTCAAGCTGCACGAGGTCGGCCTCTCTCAAGGCCGTGGTGATCATGCTCAGGCAGACTTGCTGAAGCCGTCGAACCAGCGGAGCCAATATGCGGCGGATGGGAATCCCGTCGCGCCCAAGGATCAGTGCGGACGACTTGTCTCGCGAAGGGTTTTTGGCAACGGACCGCATACTCTCGCCAATCATCAAATATTTGATAATCATAATTATGAGTATTTAGGTTGTCAATCTGCTCATTGCGCCTCAGATAACGAAAGTGCGACGGACTACATCCCGAGCCGGTCCCGCACCCGCCCGGCGAGCACCGCGGCGGTAACGCCGAGTGGCCAGAACGCATGCAGCGCCATCGGCTTGATTCCGGTTACGGGCATGTCGATCTCGGCGTTCTTGCCGCCGACGAGACGGCGCGCCAGTTGCTGCCCCATCGCGGTCGAGAGCGCGACGCCGCGGCCGTTGCAGCCGAGCGAGATCAGGAGATTCTCCGCGGGCTCATGCACATGCGGATAATGATCGGGCGTGATCGCGAGCCGGCTGTTCCAGCCGTGCGTCCAGGTGGCGCCCTTCACGCCCGGCCACAGCCGCTCCGCATAGCGCATGAGATAGGCGACGTCGGTGGGCTTGCTGATCCAGCGCATCGGGCCGCGTCCGCCCATCAACAACCTGTTGTGCTGATCGATGCGGTAATAGACCGTGATGTGACCGCTCTCGTACAACACCGAGCGCGTCGGCATGATCGCGCGCGCGACTTCTTCGGATAAGGGCGCGGTGGCGGCGATCGACGAAAACACCGGCACGATGGTGCGGCGCAGGCTCGGCCAGAGGTCGCCGGTGAAGCCGTTGGTCGCGAGCAGCACCTTTTCGGCGCGCACGATTCCGCGCGGCGTTTCGATGCGCCAGCTGGCAGCCTCACGCGACAAGGAGAGTGCGGGCGTCTCGCCATGGACGGCAGCGCCGGCCGCGATCGCGGCGCGCGCGAGCCCGCGCGCGTAGCTCAGCGGATGCAGGTCACCGCCGCGGTTGTCCAGCATGGCGCAGAGATAACGGTCGGTGCCGGTCATCTCCCGCATCTGTTCGCGGTTCAGCAGCGTCACCGGCATGCCGCGGCGGATGCATTGCTTCGCGGTGTTCTCGATTGCCGTCGCGCTTGCTTCATTGTAAGCCGCGCGCAGTGTGCCGTTCTGCCGCGCCTCGCACGGGATCTGGTAGCGACGGATCAGGTCGAACGTGAAGTTGGTGGTGCCGTAGGAAAACGCGATCATGCGGCCGCCGAGCTCAGTGCCAAAATCCGCCTCGATCTTATCAGGGTCGTGCTTGAGCCCCGGATTGACCTGGCCGCCATTGTTACCCGACGCGCCCCAGCCCGGCTGTTGCGCCTCCAGCACGGTCACGTCGACACCCTGCTCGGCCAGATGCAGCGCCGTGGATAGTCCTGTAAAACCGCCGCCGATGATCGCGACCGAGACTTTTTTGTCCGCATCGAGCGGCGGCGTCGGTGTCGGCGCCACCGCCGTATCGGCATAGAGGCTTGGCGGCAGCGGCAGCGAGACAGGCGAATTCATGGACGATGACCGAAGTTTAGAGCGGATGCAGCACGCGCCGCAAAAAGTCCTGCGTGCGCGCATGCTGCGGCTGGTTGAGAACGGTTTTCGCCGGCCCCTGCTCGACGATCACACCGCCGTCGATGAACAGCACGCGATCGGCGACGTCCTTTGCAAATGCCATTTCATGGGTGACGACGACCATGGTCATGCCGTCGTCGGCAAGCTTGCGCATCACGCCCAGCACATCGCCGACCAGTTCGGGGTCGAGCGCCGAGGTCGGCTCGTCGAACAGGATCGCCTTGGGCTGCATCGCGAGCGCCCGCGCTATCGCGACGCGCTGCTGCTGCCCGCCGGACAGCTGCGGCGGATGGACATCGGCCTTCTCCGCGAGTCCCACCCGCGCCAGCAGCGCGCGGCCACGCTCCAGTGCCTCGGCGCGCGGCTCCTTCTTCACATAGATCGGGCCCTCGATGACGTTCTCCAGCGCGGTCCGGTGCGGGAACAGGTTGAAGCGCTGGAACACCATCGAGACTTGCGTCCGGACCGAAACGATCGAGGGCGCGTTGCGATCGACCCGCGCCCCCTCGACGCTGATATCGCCGCTGTCGTAGCTTTCCAGCCCGTTGATGCAGCGCAGGATGGTGGACTTTCCCGAACCGGAGGGACCGATGATGCAGACCACCTCGCCCTTCTCGACGGACGCCGTGATGCCCTTCAGCACCTCGACCTTGCCAAAGCTCTTGTGAACGTTGGAAAGCTTGATCATTTCTGGCCTGCCCGTTTTTCGAAGTGACGGACCAGCAGGATGAGCGGGATGCTCATGGTGAGATACATCAGCGCGACAAGCGTGAACACGCTGGTGTTCTTGAAGGTGGAGGACGCGATGAGCTTGCCTTGCAGGGCGAGTTCGGCGACCGTGATGGTCGAGGCCTGCGACGAATCCTTCAGCATCATGATCATGATGTTGCCGTAGGGCGGCAGCACGATCTTGACCGCTTGCGGCAACACCACGCGGCGCATGGTCTGCCACCAGCCCATGCCGATCGCCTGCGCGGCCTCGATCTGCCCCTTGTCGATCGCCTCGATGCCAGCACGGAAATTCTCGGCCTGATAGGCCGAATAGGCGATGCCGAGCCCCAGGATCGCCGCCTGCAGCGCCGACAGCGTCAGGCCGAATTCCGGCATCACGAAGTAGAGATAGAACAGCAGCACGATGATCGGGATGCCGCGGATCACGTTGATCAGTCCAGCGCTGAATCCCGTGAGGACGCCGATGCCGGATACCCGCATCAGCGCCCAGATCAGGCCGAGCGCGGTCGACAGCAGCAGCGAACCGATCGTAACGATGACCGTCAGCGCCACGCCGCTCATCAGGATCGGCAGGAACTCGACAGTATCGCGCCAGAAGGCCTGCATCAGGAAGCCTGCGCCTTCAGGCCCCATTTATCGAGAATTTTTTCCACCGTCCCGTTCGCCTTCAGCTTCGCCAGCGAGGCATTGATCTTGGCGAGCAGTTCGGTATCGCCCTTGCGCACGCCGATGCCGACCGAGCCGATGGTGGCAGGCTTGTAGCTCTCGACGATACGCGCCTCGGGGAAACCGCCCTGCTTCAAATTGTAGGCCAGGATCGGGTAATCGGCGAAACCTGCCTTCAATCGACCGGCGTTCACGTCGCGCAGAATGTCGGGAATGGTGTCATAGGCCTTCACCTCGCTGAACAGGCCCGATTTCTTCAGCGCATCGACGAAGGCCGTCCCGACCTGCGCGCCGACCACTTCGCCCTTCAGGTCGTCCTGCTTGGTGTAGGTCTTGCTGTCGCCCTTCGGCACCAGCAGCCCCTCGCCGTAGCTGTAGAACGGTTCGGAGAAATCGATCACTTCCTTGCGCGCCGGCGTAACGAACATCGCCGCCGAGATGATGTCGATCTTGTTCGACGTGAGCGAGGCGATCAGCGTCGAGAACTGCATCGGCTCGATCTGGACCTGGAAGCCGGCATCCTTGCCGATCTCGGTGATGAGATCGACCATGATGCCCTGAATGCTGTTGGTCTTGGTGTCGAGGAAGGTGAAGGGCACGCCGGTCGGCGTCGAGCCCACTTTCAGCACCTTTTGCGCAGATGCCGGCATCGCGGCGGTGAGAACTACGGCCGCCATCGCGACCTGGACGAGACGTTTGAGAGCCATGGCACCACCTCCTGGATCGAACACCGTCGCCCGCGTTAGACCAAAGAGTTGCGGGAAACGCCGTTCCGGCCTATTTTCACCATTATGAAATTGTGGTCACACTTGCCGCGGCATTGCAAGCGATTTTCATGCACATGAAGGAAGCAGGCTGACGTGAGCGGTGGCAGGAGAATCAAGAAGCCGGCGCCCAAGGCCAAGGCAAGGGCCACGGCAAAGGCGGCGCGCAGGCCGAAGGCGAAGGCTGCCGCGAGGCCGGCCGAACCGGCGATGGATCTCGCGGTCGGCCGGCGCATTCGCGACCTCCGCCGCGAACACAAACTGTCGCTGGAGACGATCGCTGATCGTACCGATCTGTCGATCGGCTTCCTCAGCCAAATCGAGCGCGGCCTGTCGTCGCCTTCGCTGCGGGTGCTGGCGACGCTGGCGGACGTGCTCGGCGTCGGCATCGCCGCGCTGTTCGGCTCGCGACCCAGCGATGATGCGGCTTCAGGCGGCGTGGTGACGCGTCAGTTGCAGCGCGCCGAACTGAAACTGTGGCGCACCGGGATATCAAAACAATTGCTGAGCCCGGCGGGAACGGAAAACCGCCTCAATCTGTTTCTCGTGCAGCTGGAGCCCGGCGGCAATACCGGCGACGAGCTCTACACGCATGACGGCGAGGAAGCGGGACTGGTGCTGGAAGGCGAGATGACGCTGACGGTAGACGCCGAGACCTGGTCGCTCAAGACGGGCGACAGTTTTCGCTTCGCCAGCCGCCGCCCGCACCGCTTCTCAAATCCGGCGGAAGATGCGAAAGCGGTGGTGCTGTGGGTGAATTGCGTGACGCAGGCGTCATGAACGAGCGTGTGGGACAAGAAATGGATCAGGCCCGAGAGGATTGGAGCCCGCACAGCGCGCACTGGGGCGCGTTCTCCGCACGATGGAACGGCGCGACGCTGGATATCAGGCCTCACGAGGAGGACCCTGCGCCCTCCCCGATGCTGCAAAACTTCACCACGGCGATGCGCCATAAAGCGCGCATCCTGCGACCGATGGTCCGCAAGGCGTGGCTGGACCGGGGCGCACGCAGCGAGCGCAGCTTCGACCAGAAATTCGTCGCGTGCCCGTGGGATGAAGTTCTCGATCTGCTTGCGAATGAATTGTCGCGGATCCGAACCGAACATGGCGCTGCCGCGGTCTTCGGCGGTTCCTATGGCTGGTCCAGCGCCGGGCGTTTTCACCACGCGCAGAGCCAGGTTCATCGCTTCCTGAACACAGCGTTCGGCGGCTATGTGCGTTCGGTGAACAGCTACAGCGCCGGCGCCTCGGCCGTGATCCTGCCGCATGTCCTCGGGGCTTACGAAGACATCTCGCGCCGAAACGTGACCTGGGATCAGGTCGCCGAACATACCGATACCGTGCTGGCCTTCGGCGGCATGGCGCTGAAGAACTCGGATGTCGCAAGCGGCGGCATCAGCCGGCACATCGAGCGCGGCGCGATGCAGAAAGCCGCGCGCCGCGGCACCGTATTCTACAGCATCACGCCGTTGCGCGATGACATGCCGGAAGAAGCCGGCGCCCGGTGGCTGCCGATCCGGGTCGGCACCGACGTGGCGCTGATGCTGGCGCTCGCGCACACGCTGCTCGCCGAAAACCTTTGGGACAGCGATTTTGTCGCGCGCTATTGCACCGGCTTCGACATCTTTGAACGCTATCTGCGCGGCCGCGATGACAACACGCCGAAAGACGCGGCGTGGGCAGCCGATATCACCGGCATTCCCCCTGCCACGATCGTCGACCTCGCCCGCCGGCTGCCGCGCGGGCGCACTCTGATCACGGTCTCGCATTCATTGCAGCGGGCGCAATATGGCGAGCAGCCGGTGTGGATGGGCGCGGTGCTCGCGGCCATGCTTGGCCAGATCGGCCTGCCCGGCGGCGGATATAATTACGCGCTCGGTGCGCTCGGCCACACCGGCCGCCGGTTCAACGCGGTTCCGATTCCGACCCTGTCGCAAGGCAAGAATGCTACAAGCGATTTCATCCCGGTCGCACGCGTCTCCGACATGCTGCTCAATCCGGGAAAGACGTTCGAGTATAACGGCCGGCCGATGCAATACCCTGATATCAAGCTGGTCTATTGGGCGGGCGGCAACCCTTTCCACCATCACCAGGATATCAACCGGCTGCGGCGCGCCTTCAATGTCCCGCAGACCATCGTCGTGCATGAGAGCGCCTGGACGCCGATGGCGAAATTTGCCGACATCGTGCTGCCGGCGACTATGACGCTGGAGCGCGACGATATCGGCGCTGCCGCCACCGATCCAAGGCTGGTCGCGATGCGCAGGGCTGTGGATCCGGTCGGCGAAGCGCGCGACGATTTCGATATTTTTGCCGCGCTGTCGCGGCGTCTGGGCGTCGAACAGGCCTTCACGGAAGGCCGCGACAGTCGGCAATGGCTGGTCCATCTTTACGAGCCGACGCGCCGGGCGCTCGCCGACGCCGGTTATGATGCGCCTGACTTCGACGAGTTCTGGCAGCGCGGCGAACTCGCGCTGCCATCGGCGCCCGATGACGGCGGCTTTCTGCGCGCCTTCCGCAACGATCCCGTCAAGAACAAGCTGCCGACGCCAAGCGGCAAGATCGAGATCTATTCGAAAACCATCGCCGGCTTCGGTTACGACGATTGTCCGCCCCACCCGGCCTGGCTGCCCTCGACCGAACCGCCGGATTCGCGCCACCCGTTGACGCTGATCGCCAACCAGCCGGCGACCCGGCTGCACAGCCAGCTCGACTTCGGTGCCTACAGCCAGTCCAAGAAAATTGCCGGCCGCGAAGCCGTCCGTCTCAACCCCGTTGATGCGGCGCGCCGCGGCATCGCCGATGGCGACATCGTCCGCCTCTTTAATGATCGAGGCGCGTGTCTGGCTGCCGCTGCCGTTACAGATGATGTCATGCCCGGCGTGGTGCAATTATCCACCGGCGCCTGGTACGATCCGCAAGCCGGCGCGGCAGAGCATCCGCTCTGCGTACACGGCAATCCGAACGTGCTCACCCGCGACATCGGCACATCGCGGCTCGCGCAAGGCTGCTGCGGTCAGGTAACGGTGGTCGAGTGCGAGAAGTATCAGGGAACGCTGCCTGCGATCCGCGCCTTCGATCCTCCCGATCAGGATTGATGCAGAGGCAACGACGACACCCCGCATACCGGCTGCCCGCGTACGAGAGAACATCGCGAAAGAATTTAGACATACCCGAATGAAATCGAAAATCCGAACTTAGGATTGTCGATTCAGACGCCGTCAATCCCTGCGGCCTAGGCTTCCTGGAGTTTGTATCGTTGCATCAGGAGACGAGCATGCCGAACCGAGGGAAGCAGGGGAAAGCACGAGCCGCTGCCGCCGAGGCCCGAGAAGATATCATGAGCTCGGCTGCCTTGCGCGCCATGAGCGCGGGCGCGGTAAATGCCATGGCGGCAGTAGGCGCCGCCGTCATCAAGCTGCACAAGGACACCGTGGACAAAAAGCCGGAATTGTTCTGGAACCTGTTCGCGAAGTGCGAGGCCAAGGCCGCACGTCTCGCCGGGCAGGCCGCGCACACCCCGCGCTCCAATGGCGACGCCACCTTCATTGAGGTCTACGCCAGGACCTTGCCGGAATTGGTGAAGAAGGCTCTCAGCGCTCGTGAGCAGGCGCTGCACTGAGTGAAGCTCGCGGGTCTCGCGCCCTCTGCCGATTGCATTCGACCGGCAGTGGGTGGGCGACGATTCCAGCGGTCGCAATGACGAATGCGGACGTCGTCTGGCTCTCACCCGAACCGGTGATCGTACCGGCTCACCGTGAGTTCACTCACGTCGATGTCCGGCTTCCGCCCCGCCATCAGATCCGCCAGCACCCTCCCCGAGCCGCAGGCCATGGTCCAGCCGAGCGTGCCGTGGCCGGTGTTGAGATGCAGATTGCTGTAGCGCGTGGCGCCGATTACCGGCGGACCGTCCGGCGTCATCGGGCGCAGGCCGCACCAGAAGCTGGCTTTGCTCAAATCGCCGCCGCGGGGGAACATGTCGGTCAGGGAGTGATCGAGCGTCGCCCGCCGCGCCGCGTCGAGCGAATCGGAATAGCCCGAGATTTCCGCGGTGCCGCCGACGCGGATACGATCGCCGAGCCGCGTGATCGCGACCTTGTAGCTTTCGTCCATCACGGTCGATACCGGTGCACTATCGGGATCGGTAACGGGGACCGTGATCGAATAGCCCTTCACGGGATAGACCGGAACGGAAATGCCGACGGGCTTCAACAACCGCGGCGACCAGCTTCCGAGCGCGGCGACATAGGCGTCGGCCTGCAACAGCCCCGCGCTGGTGACGACGCCGGTGATCTCATCGCCTTCCGCAACCAGCCGCTCGATAGTCGTATTGAACTTGAACTGCACGCCGAGCTTTGCTGCATCCTTGGCGAGCGCCTGCGTAAACATGTGGCAATCGCCGGTCTCGTCCTGCGGCAACCGAAGCCCTCCGACGAACTTGACCTTCGCGGTGGCGAGCGCAGGCTCCGCGGCAATACAACCGGCAGGATCGAGCACCTCGTAAGGCACGCCATATTGCTTGAGCACCGCGATATCGTCGCCGGTGCCGTCAAGCTGCTTCTGCTTGCGAAACAGCTGCAGCGTGCCTTGGCTGCGCTCGTCATACTTGATGCCGGTCTCGGCGCGCAGTGCGCGCAAGCAATCGCGGCTGTATTCGGCGATCGGGATCATCCGGCTCTTGTTGATGGCGTAGCGCTCTGCCGTGCAGTTGCGCAGCATCTTCAGGCCCCAGATCCACATGACAGGGTCGAGCTTCGGCCAGATCACCAGCGGGCCGTGACGCATCAACAGCCATTTGATGGCTTTCACCGGCACGCCCGGCCCAGCCCAGGGCGAGGAATAGCCGGGCGAGACCTCCCCGGCATTGGCGAAGGAGGTTTCCTGCGCGGGCGCGGCCTGACGGTCAACGACCGTTACTTCATGGCCGGCGCGCGCCAGATAATAGGCGGTGGAGACGCCGATGACGCCACTGCCGAGAACGATTGTCTTCACGATCCCTCACGCATCCGCCGCGGCGTCGCACGCCGCGGCTGCTTTATTCGCTTGCGAGCAAGGATCAGGCCACGCGTTTGATCGCGTCGCCGAGGATCGAAACCATGTCGTCGATATGGCTCTTCTCGACGATCAGGGGCGGCGACATCGCAAAGCTGTCGCCGCTCATGCGCAGGTAAAGCCCGTTGTTGAAGCAGTCGACCATGACGTCATAGCCCCGCGTGCCGACGCCGTCCTTGCGCGGCGCGACTTCGACCGCGCCCATCAGGCCGCAATTGCGGATATCGACCACGTTCGGCAGACCTTTCAACGAATGCAGCGCATCGCGCCAGTATTCGGCCAGAGAAGCGCCGCGCGTCAAAAGCCCTTCGTCCTTGTAGATGTCGAGCGTCGCAAGGCCCGCCGCACAGGCGACCGGATGCGCCGAATAGGTGTAGCCGTGGAACAGCTCGATCGTGCCCTCGGGGCCGTTCATCAGCCCGTCGTGGATCTTGCGGCTGGAGAACACCGCGCCGCAGGGCACGGTGCCGTTGGTGATGCCCTTGGCGGTTGTCATCATGTCAGGCGTGACGCCGAAATGATCAGCCGCGAACGGCGCGCCGAGGCGGCCGAAGCCGGTGATGACCTCGTCGAAGATCAGCAGGATGCCGTGCTTGTCAGCGATTTCGCGCAGGCGCTTCAGGTAGCCCTTCGGCGGCGGCAGCACGGCGGTCGAGCCTGGCACCGGCTCGACGATGACGGCGGCGATGGTGTCGGCGCCATGCAGCGCCACCATCCGCTCGAGATCGTCGGCGAGATCGGCGCCGTGTTCAGGCTGATCTTTTGCGAAAGCATTGCGGGCGAGATCATGGGTATGACGGATGTGATCAACGCCGGGCAGATGGGTCGCGAAGGCGCGGCGGTTCGCCACCATGCCGCCGACCGACATGCCGCCGAAGCCGACGCCGTGATAGCCGCGCTCGCGGCCGATCAGGCGCGTCCGCGTGCCCTGTCCAATGGCGCGCTGGTAGGCGAGCGCGATCTTCAGCGCGGTGTCGACCGACTCGGAGCCGGAGTTGGTGAAGAAGATGCGGTCGAGACCTTTGGGCGCGATCTCGGCAAGCCGCTCGGCGAAATCGAACGCCAGCGGATGGCCCATGTTGAACGAGGGCGCGAAGTCGAGGTTCGTCAACTGCCGCTCGACGGCGGTCGCGATCTGGCGGCGGCCGTGGCCGGCATTGACGCACCAGAGGCCGGCCGAGCCGTCGATCACCTTGCGGCCGTCGACGGTGGTGTAGTGCATGCCCTCGGCGGAAGCGAACAGCCGCGGCGCTTTCTTGAACTGCCGGTTGGCCGTGAACGGCATCCAGAACGAATCGGTTTGCAGGGTGTTCGGCTTCTGATGAAGGGTCACGGGTGGCTCCTGTGCTGGCAGCTCAAGCTACCACCGGGCCACGCTCGGGAAGGCACAACAAGTCCTTTTCTTCACTCCCGCAACCCATTGATTTTGTTGGCCCGGCTAGGGCATATTTGTTCGATCCGAAACACTTGCAACAGGGATTTTCGATGAGCGTCGATATCGGTGGGCGACTCCGCTTCGTTCGCGCCCGTCACAAGCTATCTCAACGCGAGCTGGCAAAACGCTCCGGCGTGACCAATTCGACGATCTCGCTGATCGAATCGAACCAGATGAACCCCTCCGTCGGCGCGCTCAAGCGCATCCTCGACGGGCTGCCGATGGGGCTTGCCGAATTCTTCGCGATCGAGCCGGAACGGCCGCGCAAGGCCTTCTATCGCGCCGACGAACTGACCGAGATCGGCAAGAAGCCGATCTCCTTCCGCCAGGTCGGCGACAATCTGTTTGGCCGGAGCTTGCAGATCCTCAAGGAACGCTACGAGCCGGGCAGCGACACCGGCCGGGTGCCGCTGACCCATGACGGCGAGGAAGGCGGCATCGTGGTCTCGGGCCGGCTGGAGGTCACCGTCGACGACGAGCGCCGCATTCTCGATCCCGGCGACGCCTATTATTTCGAAAGCCGCCGCCCGCATCGCTTTCGCTGCGTCGGCGGTAAAGCCTGCGAAGTAATCTCGGCCTGCACGCCGCCGACGTTTTGAGCAGCGGGCGCGCTCCACAAGCGGGCAAAGCCTGCGGGCGCCGAGTTGCGCGCCGCGTGTTGCGAATTGTGTCGTAACCTACTCCAGAGCCGCGGCCTTCTGATGCAACCACTCTTCGAGATTCGTGTAACCATTTCCATCATCATCGCCGCCTGGATTCGCGGGCAAAGTATGCGTAATACGATTCACGGGCATTGACGGCCATCCGCCACCGTTCTTTTGGCAACGATCGCTGCCATCCGCGCTAACGCAGTTGATGATCGTGCCTGCTCTTTTCTTGATCTCGTTTATGACGCGGATATCAACCGAATCGCGATCTTTCGGGCGCGCACCGCCATGGACGAGAACAAAATCGTGGGCCTGATCTGGCGAAGCCGCGACGATACCTTGTGGGATCGTGCCTGATGGCGCTGAGTAACTCGCCTGGCTCTCCTTCAAGCCGGAATTCCACGCCACCATTGACATCGGATCGCTTGACTGACGAAAGCCGCCATTGTCAGACACGTAGACCTTGGTTGCGCTGTTCGGATTGGACACTTCAATCGGCAGGCGTTCCAAATTTGTATCGGGGCCAGGGATATACATGTTACCGATGACCGAACTGTTCGTCGCGGGTGGCGCAGTAGCCAATTCCTCTTCACCCGTCATGCGGGTTGCGTACGAGGTCCAATTGTAGGCGGTGTTGTTCAGCATCGCGAAGTACTTCGCGCGCGAGTTTGGACTGCGATCCACGTTATGCGCCATGATGTTGTACAATATGGAAATAGACCCCGGAGCATATCCAAGGAGCACGCCAAATCCATGCGGACCTTTTGGGTGGAGAGATCGGTGCAGCGGCTGAGCGAAGATGTTGTTCGATAGCGTGATCTGATCCGTGTACCACCAGGCTGACATAACTTCATCGATAGACCAGCTGAACGAGCAGTGATCGACGACGATGTTCTTGATTGGATTCGATGGGCTACCTCTATAACCGTCGATGGTCAGGGCATCGCGGTCTTCGGGATCAGAACCAGCGCCATCGCCCACCCGAACACGAATGTGTTGAACCAAAACGTCCGACGTCGCAATCACCAGCTTGCCACCGCGAAGCGTGATCCCGGGAGACGGAGCCGTTTGACCGGCGATTGTCAGATACGGGTTATAAATCCACAGCTCGGGAGAAATATCGATGTAACCAGAAACTTCGAAGATACAAACACGCGGCCCCGAAGCGGCAGCACAGGCACGAAAAGAACCAGCCCCGCTCGATTTGTTGTTCGTCACGCGGTAGACCGTACCGCCACGACCTGCCCTCGTTGACATGCCGAAGCCGCGGCCCCCCGGGATAACCGGAAGGTAGCTGACCGGGTCCTGCGGAACAGGGCTAAAGGTAGCGCCAGGAGCCGGTGCTGGTGCTTGCACTGGAGACGCCGCGGACGATGGCCTGGGCGCGGGAGCTTGGGCTAGCGTCGTGCCAGCCGAGACCATAGTCAGTGTCAGAAGCGAAAAACTGGAGAGTAAAAGAAGTGTCATGACTCGCATGTAACTCCTCCAAGTGCCCTCCCCATCAATACGCGATTTACCGCCCCTTGGGGGCATTTGCGGGCATCCGCCAGAACCCCAAGGTGGATCTGCTTGGCCCAACAAATGGTAACGATCTTCGCCTTGCCTCGGCGGGCCTTGGCCGAGTCTAGGGCAAGAAGTGGTCCGCTGATGAATCAAAGGCGGAAATCACCTGTTCTGTTCGGGTTCTGATGCCTCTCAGCTGGGCGCGACAACATTCGCCGAGCCAGCCCTGCGCTTGCGTGGATGGCAAAAAAGCTGAATAGTTTCCGTCGTCCGACGGAGCGATCGGAGGCTTGCGGCTGCACGCGTGCAGCCGCTTCTTGGAGCTTTTCCAGATGTCGAAGCTCACCGAGCACGGCGCGTGCCTGCTGTGGAAGCCGGAATTGATTTGGCTGAATGCCGTTTCCGACGCGATGGTCGCCACCGCCTTCTTTGCTACGGCGTTCGTCCTCGCGTACTTCGTGTGGCGGCGCCATCGTGAACTTATGTTCCGGGGCGTATTCTTGATCTTCGCGATCTTCGTCGCGGTCTGCGGAGTGACCCGCCTGCTGTCGATCTACACCCTGTGGGTGCCGGCCTATGAAATCGAGGCCCTGACCAAAGCTTTCCTGGCGCTGATCTCGGTCCCGGTCACGGCAGCCCTACTGCTGGCGCTGCCGCGGATCCTGGTGCTGCCCACGCGCATTCAGCTAGCGAATGCCTATGCCGCACTTGAGGAGGAAGTCAGGCAACGCCGCGAGGCGGAAGCCATGGTCAAGCGCTTTGAGGAGAAAGAGGCCACCGAATCCAACGTCCAGCAAGCGCAGAAGATGGAAGCCATCGGCCAGCTCACCGGCGGCGTGGCGCACGACTTCAACAACATTCTGACTGTGATCACTGGGACCATCGAAATCCTCAGCGATGCTGTCAAGGATCGTCCACATCTCGTTCAGATCACCAATCTGATTAGCGGAGCCGCGGCGAGGGGGGCGGATCTGACGAAACATTTGTTGGCCTTCTCCCGTCGACAGCCGCTGCAGCCGCGCAATACCGACGTCAACGCGTTGGTGATCGATGCAGCGCGTCTGCTGCGGCCGACCCTCGGCGAGCACATCGAAATCGAATCGATGCTGGCGCACGATTCCGCACCGGCTCTGATTGATCCCAGCCAGCTCACGACTGCGATCCTGAACCTCGCCTTGAATGCGCGTGACGCCATGTCTAACGGCGGTAAGCTGACATTAGAAACAAAGAACGTGGTGCTCGATGAGACCTACGCCAGCCTGAACAGCGAGGTCAGGCCGGGCAACTACGTCATGATTGCAGTGAGTGACACCGGGGATGGAATCCCGAACAACCTGCTCGAAAAGGTGTTTGAACCATTCTTCACCACCAAGGAGGCCGGCAAAGGATCGGGGCTCGGCCTCAGCATGGTGTATGGCTTCGTTAAACAGTCGAATGGACATATCAAGATCTACAGCGAACAGGGCCACGGCACGAGCGTGAAGCTATACCTGCCGCAGGCCACGGGCGGCGGCCCGGAGGAGGAGCCCGCTGGCGAGACTGGCGGATATGCGGGCGAACATGGCGAACAGTCGATCCTGATTGTCGAGGACGACCCGCTGGTCCGCGAATATGTCGTGGCGCAAATCACCCGTTTCGGATTCCGCACGCTCGCCGCCGGCAATGCTGCCGCGGCGCTGGCGCTCATCGATGGACCCGAACGCATTGACCTGCTGTTCACTGACGTAATGCTCCCCGGGGGAGTGAATGGCCGCCAGCTCGCGACTGAGGCGGTCAAAAGACGGCCCGAGCTCAAAGTGCTTTATACATCCGGTTATGCTGAGAATGCCCTCATACATCATGGCCGTCTCGATGCTGGCGTGCTGCTTCTGCCGAAGCCTTATCTCAGCGCCGACCTCGCGCGGATGCTTCTAACCGCGCTGGCATCGTGAGTCCTTCTGAACACGGCCCATGGATGGAAGGACCAAATTTTCAGGAGAGTAATGGCATGCGCAAGGTCTGGATCGAGGCGGCGTTGAACGGCTCGTGGGGCCGCGCGTTCCAACCCGGCATTCCCGACACCGTTGAGACCATCATCGCCGAAGGCGTCGCCTGCGCGCGCGCCGGCGCCACCATCGTTCACGTCCATGCCTATGATGGCGGCGGTCCGCAGACCTATGACTGGCAGGTCTATGCCCGCATCATCGAAGGCATCCGCAACCAGATCGATGTGCCGGTCTATCCCTCCTATCCGGCTTTCATAACCACAGGCAGCGACAGCAGCCCGCTCGCCGACGTCGCGGCCCGATTTGCCGACATCGAAGAACTTGCCGCGCGGGGCCTCTTGGATTTTGCCGTCATCGATCCCGGCAGCGTCAATTTGAGCCTGACAAAAATCACGGCGGCCACGCAGCCTGGCGGCACCTACATGAATCCTGAATCCCAGATCCGGTATGCGCTCGATTTCGCGGCGCGCCACGGCCTGCATACCGATTTTGCCATCTACGAGCCCGGCTTCGCGCGTGCCGGCGCAGCGCTTGCGCGCGCGGCCGGCGTCAAGGTGCCGATCTATCGTCTCATGTTCTGCAATCTGATCGCGGTCGGCCTTCCACCAAAGCCATATGCACTTGCTGCTTACCATGCGCTGCTGGAGGAGGAAGCGCCCGGTGCGCCCTGGATGATTGCGGGCGTCAGCGCCGATCTCCGCCCGCTATTTGCAGAGACGATCGCACGCGGCGGCCATATTCGCGTCGGCCTCGAGGATGCGCCGCTGGGCACGACCGCGACCAATCTCGAACTGGTCGAAGAGGCGGTTAGTCTGGTGCGTGAGCACGGCGCCGAACCCGCCTCTCCGGCCGAAATGCGGCAGGCGCTGGCTGCGGCCGGCTGATAACCCGTTCCTCCCGACGATCCTAAAACGCGGCGCGATGACCTACCGAACCGGCCCGATAAATAAGATGGGGTTTAATCGGGAAGGCCCGCATTGCGGAGACCCTTGGCGAGGGTGGCGAAGTCCTCCTCCCGACGAAACAAATCTCTCAGATTGGTGGCGCGCAAATCGGGATCACATTCGAGTGCTTGTGATATCGCTCGTTGTGCCAGGTCAAGTCGCCCCGCGACGGCATTGCTCGCTGCGGAAACGCATGTGGCCAGCAGGAAAGCCGGATTGAAGCGTAGAGAGCTTTCGGCGTATGACGACGCCTTGTCATAGCGGCCTGCGAGAAAATGGGCATAGGCCATGGCCCCGTGCATGGCGTACGTGGAGGGATCGAGCGGGCTCAAGCGCATGGCATGTGCAGCGTGCTCGAGTGCCAAGTCCGGCTCACCTCTCCAAACTCTTAACCACGCACTGAGGCTCCAACTTCGCCCCAGGTTAGGATTTACCGCAAGTCCCCGGTCCATGAACGCCGCCGCGTCGTCGAACTCACGGGCTACCAAGGCGAGTGCATATCCACCCATACACAGCGCAACAGGGTCATCTTCCCCCAGCCGCACCGCTTTCCGAGCCAGCCGTACAGCTTCCGCGCTTTCCTGAATGCGGTCGTCCATCCAACCACGCGCTTTTCGCCGCACGTAGCACCACGCAGCCATGCCATAGGCGCAGGCCAGACCATGATCGAGCTCGACTGCCTTGCAAAAGAGTCGAAGTGCTTCGGCGTTCGCGTCCTTGGTCCACCGACCAGCGCTGGCCAGCCCACGCAGATAATAGTCGTATGCATCCAGATTTTCAGTTGGTTTGCGCTTTGCCCGCTTGATTTCCTCGCGCTGCAGCTTTGGTGCGATTGCACCCACCACGCTGGAAGTCACATGGTCCTGTAGATCAAACACATCCTCGAGCGCACCATCGAAGTGGTCCGCCCACAGATGTGCTCCAGTTTCGGCATCAATAAGCTGCCCCGCGATGCGCAAGCGATTTCCTGCCTTGCGCACGCTGCCTTCGAGTATGTAGCGCACCCCAAGCTCGCGGCCGACCTGCCTCACGTCTACACTTCGGCCTTTGTAAGTGAAGCTCGAATTGCGTGCGATCACAAAGAGCCAGTGAAAGCGCGACAGCGCCATCGTGATGTCCTCCACGACGCCGTCGGCAAAATACTCCTGCTCTGGATCCAGGCTTAGGTTGACGAAGGGGAGGACGGCCACTGAAGGTCTGGTGGGCAGCGTCAGAGGGCCTTTCGGCGGTTCTGCCCAGTTGTCGGGCGCTGCGTCGCCTCGCTCTTCCAGTACTTGCCCGACAAAACGGAAGCCCTTCCGCGCCATTGTCTTGAGGAGGCGCTGTTCTTCGCCGGAATCGCCGATCGCATTTCGGGCGGCGTTCAGGCGGGTCGTCAACGCAGCATCAGATACAATGCGTCCATTCCAAACGGCAATGATGAGGTCGTCTTTGCTGACGACGCGCTCCCTGTTTCGAATCAAGTAATCGAGCAGGTCAAAAGCCTGCGGTGTGATCGACACCGCATCCGCCCCGCGATGCAGTTCACGCTTTTCGGTGTCAAGCGTGTAGTTCTCGAAGAGATAGCGCAAGTTGCCATTCCTTCTGGGTCACCTCCAAGGCGCCGCAGCACGAAGAATAAGCTGCCGGTAAGGGAAATGTAAGCCACCAGTTAAGCGCGCCGGCGCATCTTGCGGCAACTTCGTCTGGTCAAGTAGTCCAGACAGGGCACACCGCAATGAGCACGATTCAGGAGACCACCGAGGTGAGACCGGCAACCGCGAAGCGGCAGGTCTACAGTCCTCTCGAAGCATATTGGAATGCATTTCAGGCGTGGCGCAAACGTGAGAAGCTGCGAACCGAGTTGTGTCGCCTGACGGACAGCGAGCTTGAGGACATTGGTATCACGCGCGGCGAGATTGACTACGTCGCCTCCAACCGCTCAATCTCGCCAGATCCGCTCCGTTGGATGTCTGACATCGCCACTCTAAAGTGAGGCATCTCGGCCTACTTCGCCAGCGCGCCCGAAAGCACAAGCTCCAGCTCCTGCCTGACATCTTCGAGCGGCTGGACGCTGCACGCGGCCCGGCACATCGCGACTGTGCCTTCCAGCGAGATCGCGGTCACCCGGACTCGATCCGGGGTGGAGGCCGGTTCGCGTCAAGAAAACGCGTCAAATCAAGAAGACGCGGCGGCCTGCGCCGCACGTCCGGGGTGAGACGGCAATAATGGCACGGACAGGAAACCGGTTGTGATGTAAAACGTAGCTGTGGGTGTCGACAACGGAGCAAACCCATGCGCGTCATCGTCCTGCTTCTCGTGTTTCTGCTCGGCCTCGCCACGCCCGCATTCGCCGACGACGTCGCCGCTGCACAAAGCGTGATCCGCGCGCAGGAGCAGGCGTTCAGCCGCGATGACGCCGCCACGGCCTATTCCCATGCCGCCCCCGAGATCAAACAGCTGTTTCCGCAGGCCGACATGTTCATGCAGATGGTCCAGCAGGGCTACGCGCCGGTCTACCGCCACAAGAGTTTTGAATTCGGCGAGGCGCGCTCGGCCGGCGGCCGGATCGCCCAGCGCGTCCACATCGTCGACGACAATGGCGAGGCCTGGGAAGCGATGTACACGCTGGAGCAGCAGCCGGACGGCAGTCTGAAGATCACCGGATGTTCGCTATTGAAGGCGGGACAGGCGGTATAGTCGGCGCCACCACGCCTGTCGCTGTCCATGGCGGACGACCGCCGGCGCCAAGGCTTGCTAGCGCGAAGGCTTGCCGGTCACGGTCAATATTTCGGCGTGATCCGGAGATTGGCGCCGGGCTTTGGCAAAGTGCCCTCGCGAATGGTGGGCTTTGCGCGCCAGTTCTCTCCACAGGCAGCCAGTTCCGCCGCCCGCTTGATCATCTCGGCGAGTCTTGGCGGATCCTGCTTGTAGGAGGTCGCAACCGCGCCGTATCGGGCGAGGAAGCGCGCAAATCCTTCAGAACCATCCGGCAGGTCTTGATGGGCCTGCTCGACGTCGTCGAGGGTTTCTTCCATCCGCGCCATGGCGACCAGGAAACGCCGCCAGCGATGGGCATCAAGGTCGAACTCGTCCCTGAGTTTCTCACCCGCCTGTTCGCCAAATTGCACGAGTTGCCGTATGGTTGCTTCGTCCATGGTCAGATTAAGTCCGCCCTGCTCCGGCTTGAGGACGACATGCGCGATGCGCTCACGGTATCCAGGGAGCGTGCTCTGCATATTGTCCTGCCAGTCCTTGGCCGACATCACCAGCCGCATCGCGAATCCGCTCAGCCCGTCGATCGGTTGAACCGGCAACAGGATTCCACTGCGGGCGCTTTTCGGCAGCCAGACGGGAGGGCGGCCCTGGCTTCGCTTCTCGTAGTAGTCATCGAGGGAGATTGCGAATGTCGGATTGTTCGGCAGGAGACGATCGAAAAAATGAATCGGAAAATTGCTCGACAGTCCGCCGTCGCTGAACAGGCATCGTCGCAGCTTTTGTTGTTCGGCCGCGTCGACGAGCGTGAAGTCGCGGCGCCACAACGGCACCGCGGATATCAGGAACGGAAAGCTCAGGCTCATCCGGGCGCCAACAATGAGCGGAAGTCGTGTCGGATCAGGAAAGTAGTAGTACTCGACGGAACCCTCGGCTTGCTCTTCGAGAGGGGTGCATTTGCGGGTGAGAAATTCCATGATCCAGCGAGGAAAAATTCGCGCCCATTCGCTCTTTGCAAACACGAAGCGGTGGTCGCTCTCCGGGAACGGCAACGTGTAAGGGCGTTGCTCCATCAGGCTGGTCGTCACCATCGCCAGCCGAATGGCCGGCCGGCCGTCATGCTTTGCAGATAAATCGCCGAAGGTCAGCGGCTCGTCCGTCGTCGTGCGCCCCGCGGCCTCATTGATCAGCCGCGCGAGCCAGTCGGTGAATCCCTCGGACGACGAATAGGGCTGGCTGATGCCGGGGCAAAGGCCGAAGTCGCTGGCGGGGAGTTCGACCTGGGCGGCTCTCAGCAGCCGCCGAACGATCACGACGACGAGGCCGATGAACGCAAGCAGCGCGCCGAACGCCATGAAACCGATACCGTTGCCATACCACCAGGCGGCCGCAACAACGGCGACGCCCGGTGCGAGACCAAACAAGGCGCTCAACCAGTATCCGCGGATCGCGGACCAGATCATCGCAAAGCGCCGTCCCGACCCCGATTTGAGCGCGGCGATGAATATATTGAACAGCGGCTTTAGCGGCGGCGCCGGTTGAAACATGGAGAGCAGGCCCGGTCCCACCTCGTTTGGAATCTTGGCCAGCCGATCGAACCCGCCGCCCGGAGTATGACGCCCATACTCCGCCGCGGCCGCCGCAGCAGCAGCAATGGCTCCGGCCGACGTACCCCCGATGTTTGAAAATCGATACTTTTCGGCCAGGGCTGCCAGTGCAAGCGGATAGACCACCCCGCTCGTGATCCCACCCTTCATGACGATGTCGCAGGTTTTCTCGGGCTTCCCGTATCGCGACACCTGGTCTGCCATGATCACCTCCACGGAAAAGGTGCATGGTGCTACGCGGCAGGGTCAATCTCAAGTAGAATGACGCGCTCCGCGTTGTTGCGTCGCGGCCGGCCGCTTGCCCTGCTCGGGAAAGCTTGCGGGAAAAAGTTGCGTCGATATGGCCTTACGCCATCGCCAGCCGCTGCCGCGCGCGCATCAACAGCAGCAGCATGATCGCAATGTTGAGCGCGTTCCACGCCAGCCCGTTGGCGAACGCCGCGCTGTAGGAGCCGGTGGCGTCGAAGATCGCGCCCGAAACCCAGCCGCCGAACGACATGCCGAACACGGAAGCGAAGATCACGATGCCCACCCGTGTCGCGGCCTCCGACGCCGGCATCGCCTCGCGCACGATGATGGCGTAGCTCGGCACGATGCCACCCTGGAACAGGCCGAACATCGCGGAGACGATGTAGAGCGAGGTCAGGCCGTCGAAGAACAAATAGAACAACAGGGCGGTGCCCTGCGCCACCGAGCCTATCAGGAGCGTGCGGATGCCGCCGATCTTGTCGGCGAGAAAGCCCGAACCGATGCGGCTGATGATGCCAAAACCCAGCATCAGCGACAGCATCTCGGCGCCGCGCGCCACGCCATAGCCGAGATCGCTGCAATAAGCGACGATATGGACCTGCGGCATCGACATCGCCACGCAGCAGGCAATCGCCGCGAGCGACAGGATCACCGTCAGCGCATTGGTGGAAAGCCGCAAGTCGACGCGCGGCGGCGGCGCGTTTTCATGGTTGCGCTGCGCCCCCGCCCCCATCAGCATCCGCAAGCCGATCAGCGCCAGCGTCATCGCCACCGCCGTGAAGATGCCGAGCGCGATGTGGGTGGTGCGCCAGCCCATCGTCTCAATGCCGTGGTTGACCAGCGGCGGCCAGATCGCGCCGCCGATGTAATTGCCGCTGGCGGCAACGGCGACCGCAAGCCCCCGGTAGCGGTCGAACCAGTGCGAGGCTTCCGCCATCAATGGTCCGAAGGTGGCCGACGAGGACAGCCCGATCGCGAAATGCACCAGGATGAATTGCCAGATCGTGGAGGACATCCCCGCGACGACATAGCCCAAGCCCAAAATGCCGATGCCGAGCCCGATGGCGGTGACGATGCCGTAGCGGTCGGTGATCTTGCCGGTCAGCACCGCACCGGAACCGAATCCGAGCATGATCATCGTAAACGCCAGCGAGGCGGTGCCGCGGCTCGCGGCGAACTCGGTCTGCACCACGGGAAGTGCCACCACTACCGACCACATGCCGACACTGCCGAGCGAACCGATCAGCACGGCGACGGCAAGCCGGGTCCATGCCCGGCGCGAGTCGGGAACGAACAGGTCGGAATCACGGGTGAGTTCGGAAGAAATTGCCACGGCGGAGGCAACTTCGGTGGCAAATCGCCTAACGTCAAGCCACATTGCCGCGATATTGGGCATGCAGATGTGATGGGGCAGCAGCCCTCAATGCCTTGGCTGAATCGGCTGACGGCATTAGTTTGCCGCCATGTTCGTTCGCTTGACGAGGCCGGTGCGCGCCAAGGCAGGGTGGTTTGTCGCCCTGCTCTACCTGTTTTGCGTGCTCGCACCCGGCGTCGCGCTGGCGGTTGGCGATGCCGCGTCGTGCCTCGCGCATCAGTCCGGGATGGCGGCCGCCGCGCATGTGCATGACGGTGTTCAGCCGCAGTACGCGGCCTCGCACCAGCATCATGCGATGCAAGCGGATGAGAATGAGATGCATCACGCCGATGCCGGCCACGCCACGCAAGAACACACGAAGCATCAGCACGACGACAAGGGTTCGCCAGGACCGTGCTGTGCCATGCTGTGCGTTTCGGCGATCGCGGTCGATCCGCCTGCGGTTGAAAAACCCTCGCAGCCGATCTCGCTCTGCGTTGCCGAAAATTTTCAGCGCCTGCCGGGCAAGGCGCCCCCTCTGCTCTACCGCCCTCCCATCGCCTGACCTGACGTAACGAGCGGGCAGAAGCGGCTTGCGAGCGCGCGCGCATGGCCGTGCTCCGTCGGAGAATTCAATCATGTCTGCGCAGTTTGCGGCGTCTCGCGCCATTGCGCAGCGCATTCGGAAAAAACACGAGAAGGAACATCGGATGAAAACCATTGTGACAATCCTGCTGGCGCTATCAGCGCTTTCAGCCCTGCCGCGTCTAGCGCACAGCCATGAGCAGCACGTCCACCCAAGCTATGCGGCGGGCGAGCCCGGCGACCCCAAAAAACCTTCCCGCACCATCGAGGTCGGGATGAGCGAGATGGCCTACGCGCCCGCCCGCATCGAGGTGAAGCGCGGCGAACAGATCCGCTTTGTGATCCGCAATACCGGCGCCGACGATCACGAATTCCTGCTCGCCACCACGGCAGAAAATCTGAAACACGCCAAGGCGATGATGGAGAACCCGCATATGGAACATGACGAACCGAACGGCGTTCGGCTTGCACCGAAGAAATCGGCTGAGATCCTCTGGAAGTTCACTCACGCCGGCACGTTCGAATATGCGTGCCTGATCCCCGGGCATCGCGAGGCCGGCATGGTCGGCCAGATCCTGGTGAAATAGGCCCCGGTGAAATGAGCCATAGGTAAAGCGAAGGCGGCAAGCGGCGCAAAAGTTCCTGTTTTCGTCGCCCCTGATCCACTACAACCGGGCCCAATCCGAAAGCTGGGAAAACGAGACAGCCGTGCAAAGAATCGAACATCAAGGTTTTCTGTTGCTGCTCACGGCCGTCACCCTGGCGTTCGCCTGGGTGCTGTACCCGTTCTATGGCGCCGTTCTCTGGGCGATCGTCGTGGCGGTGCTTTTCGCACCGGTCTATCGAAGGCTGCTGCAATCGATGCAGGGCAGGCCAAGCCTCGCGGCCGCGGTCACCGTTCTGATTATCATCGCCATGGTCATCCTGCCGCTGGCGATGATCGCGGCTTCCCTGGTGCAGGAGGCGTCAAGCCTTTTCGCGAAGATCCAGTCGGGAGAGTACAATTTCGGCAGCTACCTGCAGCGGATATTGGACGCCCTGCCGGCCTGGGCCACCGGATTGCTCGAGCGTGCCAACCTCGCCGATTTTTCGGCGCTGCGCGAAAAGCTCGCGTCCGGCCTGATGAAGGGCGGGCAGGTTCTCGCCCCGCAGGCCCTCAGCATCGGCGTGAACACGTTCGACTTCGTGATCGGCCTCGGCATCATGCTCTATTTGTTGTTCTTCCTGTTGCGTGACGGCCGGGCGCTGGCCGAACGGATCAAGGATGCCATTCCGCTTCGCAACGATCAGAAGGCCGCGCTGTTCACACGCTTCGCCGACGTCGTTCGCGCGACCGTGAAGGGCGGCATCCTCGTTGCGATGGTGCAAGGCGCGCTCGGCGGCATCGCGTTCTGGTTCCTCGGAATCCACGCAGCCCTGCTATGGGGCGTGCTGATGGCGTTTCTGTCGCTGATCCCTGCGATCGGCGCCACGCTGGTCTGGCTTCCGGTCGCGATCTACTTCCTGGCGACCGGCGCCATCTGGCAGGGCATCGGATTGATCCTGTATGGCGTGCTCGTCATCGGACTGGTGGACAATCTGCTGCGTCCCTTCCTGGTCGGCAAGGGCTCCAAGCTGCCGGACTACATCGTGCTGATCTCCACGCTGGGCGGCATCGACGTGTTCGGCCTCAACGGCTTTGTCATCGGGCCGTTGATCGCCGCGATGTTCATGGTGAGTTGGGAAATATTCGGCGTATCGCGGCGGGCGTCGCAGGATGGCGCCTAGCCGTCTGCCGTTTCGTGCCGCAGGCGCGCTGTGTGCACTAGTGAACTGACGTCACATCCGAGGGAGGCCTAGGCTCCATCATCACCGCACTGTCCCATGGACACTATCGGTGATGAGAGCGCTGTCAGCGCTCTCGCCTTCTCTCGTATGTGGAGTAGCACCGTGCAGCGACGACGCCGTGTAAAACAAACCTCGCCACTGGATCAACGCTTAGCCGATCAAGCGCTGCGCCTGCGAAAAGAAGCGCGAGGCACCCCGCCCGGCATTGAGCGCGAACGGCTTCTCCGCAGAGCGCGACAGGCTGAAGCGGCTGCCCACATGGACCAATGGCTTACGTCTGCCGGTCAGCACGCGCCGAAGTGAGAACTTCTCTCGGGTAGCACGCCGCCGCACTGCCTCCTGTAGGTCATCAAACATTGGAACCATCCGCCGCTTCATCGGGAAGCGACCCGCAGCAAAAGTGCTTTCTCGGGTGGGCCTTCGGAATTCAATCCAGGCGTTCCCAGCGCAAACGCGGTCACGAGCACCAGAACGCTCGCGCAGATGATATGCAGATAAAAACGATCCATCGGCGTTAACAAGCGAGTGTGCTTCCCGTTCCCTGGGAACTGGGCATGATTGGGCAAGTGTCCTCGTCGATCCCGGCAGCCCTACCCCAGCTCAAAACTGGTGACGCCAAACACCCGCTCCAGCCGCAACGGCGGAATCGCGCCGGTGTACATGCGGGCCGTCTCGAACACCGGCGCTAGACCAAAATCTTGCGCCAGCGCGGTCGCCTCGCGATTGATGCCGGGAACGTCCAGAAAAATTTCGCCACCGCCGATCCTGGCGAGCAACGCCGACAAAACCGTTTCCGCGATGGCGCGATTGTCGGCCACCAGCGGGCCGATCTTGAAACCCTTGCGGCACGGACGGACCACGCCCCAGCCGGCAAGCCGGCCATCCCGCACGAGCGCGTAACCGATATGCGAGGGCGAACCGATCCAGGCCCGCAGGAACGCAGATCGCGGCGCGGGAAACACGGTGGCGTCGTCCGTCTCGACAGCCGCGAACGGGACATCGGACAGCGCAATGATTTCGGCCTGCGGCGCGGCGGGCGCCGCAACCGTGCCACCGTAACGCACGTTGGCGTAAGCGAGCGCGAACCCGGATTTCCTGTAGTTCTCCTGCTGCGCCGTCACGCCATCGAGCCCGATCACGCGCGCGCCGGCGTGCGCGATGGCCGCATTCCATATCCGCAAGCCAAAACCCCTGCCGCGCAAATCCGCTCGCACGATGTAAAAGCCGAGAAAGGCAAAGCCAGCGTCGTAATTGACGCAGGAGACCGTCGCGGCCGGTGCGCCATCGAGCTCGCCGATGAGGAAGCCGTCGGGATCGACAGACGCAAAGCAGGCGGCGTCGGCGAAGCCGGGATTCCACCCTTCCGCCGCAGCCCAGTCCATGGCGATCGGGATTTCGCCGGGCCGCATGGTTCGGATGGTGAAGTCGTTCATGGCGGGCGATCCTCGCGTGTCTTCAGTCGTCATGACGAAGAGCGACTTGCCCTTCCGGGAATTGCGTTCCGTCCACGTACTCGATCAGCGATGCAGATGCACTGTGTGCAGTCCAGAAATGGCACACTTCTTCGCGAAGAATATCATTGCGCCCTGCGAATTGTTTAGCGAAAATTAATCATATGCTGGTTGGCGGGGCTGCATTGTTGGAGGCGACACACATGTACCGATCATCGCTCACGCTGGCCTTTGTTGTGCTGTACTCGGCGGCCGGCGCGGCCAGCGACCTGTCATCCGTCTACGTGGCGCCGGGTGGAATCTATGCACCTTCCGCAAACGTCTATGTGCGTCCGGGACCGACCTATCGACAAGCGCCCTACGCGGAACCCGGTTACGGTTACGGATATCGTGCCCCTGCATATCGTGCACCGGCAGCGGTCTATGGCGAGTACGGACCGGCCTACGCCGCGCAGCCGGTCTATGTCGACCGCGCGCCCGCTTATCCCGAGCGTTACTACGCTCCAGAGCGTCACTACGCTCGCGAGCGTTACTCCGCGCAGGAATACGACTATGAATATGCGCCGCGGCCGCCGCTGCCCGTGCCCTACCGTGCGCGGGCGCGATGCGACGACGGCTATGGCAGGTGGGGCTACTGCGACTAGCCGCGTCATCGCGCGGCCTACGCGCCTGTCCAAAGCGATTTGAGTGCATTTCCAAAATGGAACTCAACCGAAGTTACACTGGTTAAGCGTTGGAGCCGTTGGGCAATAACGCTTATCCAGGGAGAAGCGACATGGCGGTCCATTTCAACCACACCATCCTGTCGGCACGCGACAGCAAGGCCTCAGCGAAATTCCTCACCGAGATGTTGAACCTTCCAGCCCCGAAGCACTGGGGGCCATTCGAGATGGTCATCACCGAGAACGGCGCCTATCTCGATTACATGGACACCGGCGAAATCGCACCACAGCATTACGCGTTTCTGGTCAGCGAACCCGAATTCGACGAGATTTTCGGCCGCGTTCGCGAACGCAAGCTCGCCTACTGGGCCGATCCGGCGCGCAAGCAACCCGGCGAGATCAATCATCACGACGGCGGACGCGGTGTCTACTTCGAGGACCTCAACGGTCACCTCCTTGAAGTCATCACCCGCCCCTATGGCAGCGGCGGATGGAATCCGTGAGGCCAGCGGCGAGGCACGCCTCTTCGTAGCCCGGATGGAGCGCAGCGTAATCCGGGGCCATCTCGCGAGCTGACAGATTTATCCCGGATTGCGCTTCGCTCCATCCGGGCTACGGCGCAATGGCGGCCGCGCCAGAGGAGTTTGGGAGGGCCAATCAGACGGCGTGCCGTCGCGTCGCATCCTTCGCGCTCCGCCTGTCTGCGGTTCGACGCCAGCAACACATCCCGCCGCAATCGGGCACGACCGACTTCGGCAGCTTTTGCGTGGATGCCCTCGAACTGGTGCAGACGGACAGGCGTTCTCTGATGCCGGGACGACGAGGATCGATCGGATGTCGTTGGGGCGGTAGATTCTACTCCGGCGATTGTCGGCCGGATGACTAGTGCACTGTCTAGCGGTATGCCGTAGGCTTGCGGCCGCGCGCGTCGCAGCTTGTTCGTGCTGGCGCGCAGGGCTCTCTCGGGGTATTTCTGAAAGTAGGATGCGCAATAATCCCATCATCGTGCAGAAGTACGGCGGCGCCTGTCTTGAAACACCGGCGAAAATCCGCGCGGTCGCGGGCAGTCTCGCCGATCTACACAGGCGTGGTCATCGGGTCGTTGCGATCGTTTCAGCGATGGGAAAGACCACCGATGAACTTATCAAGATGGCCTATCAGGTAAGCCCGCATCCCAATCGCCGGGAACTCGATATGCTGTTAACCACCGGCGAGCGCATCAGTATGTCTCTCATGAGCATGGCGCTGTCCGATTTAGGCGTTCCGGCGATTAGTTTTACCGGCAGCCAGGCCGGAGTGATGACCGACGAGTCCCACTCTTCCGCGCGCATTTTGGATGTACGGCCCGTTCGCGTGCGCGAAGAACTCGACCGCGGACGCATCGTGGTATTGGCCGGCTTTCAGGGCGTGAACCCGGTGACCAAGGAAATCACCACGCTCGGCCGAGGCGGCAGCGACACCACCGCGGTTGCCATGGCAGCGGCACTGAAAGCGGAGCGCTGCGAGATTATCAAGGAGGTCGACGGAGTTTGCTCGGCCGATCCGCGCATCGTGGCGAATTCAAAACCCTTGCGTCAGCTGGATTTCGCGTCGCTATCCGAAATGTGTTTTTGGGGCGCCAAGGTCCTGCATTTTCGCAGCGTGGAGCTGGCACAAAGCCAAAACGTTCCTTTGGTCTTGAAAAAACTGGGCGGCGCTGAACACAGCACGCAAGTGATGAGAGAGGTTATGGGGATGGAAAACGGAAAGGTATTGGCCGTCAACTCGACGGCTCGCGTTGAGCATGTGGAGGTCGATTCGACGGATCTCAATCAAGGCTTTGAGAAATTCGCAGAGCATCTCAAGCAGAACGGCTTATCCTGGCCGCAACTCCTCGCCTCGGCTTTCACCGCCGGAAAAACCCGCATCATGATGACTTCCGATTCGGAGTCGCTTGACGCTCTGCTGCGCACGCTGGAGGGGAGTGAAGACTTGCGCCAACAGCGTGAGACCTTGAGTTCGGTGAGCCTCACTTGCTTCGGCGGCGTTTCCTCAGACTTGCCGTTCAAGGCGCTTCAGATTCTGAAGCATCATGGAATTGTCGCCGACAAATATATTTTGTCACCGCATTCGGTGAATCTGATTGTTCCTGCGGAGAGCCGCGAGGCCGCGGTCAAGGCTTTGCATTCGCTGATCTAGTTGACCGTTCGAAGCGGGAGGCACGTTCGATTTTCGGACGAGTCATATCTTCACCGCATTCGCGAAGAGCGTGTCACCCCACTCATACAGGGGCCGCAGGAAGTCGGATTGGTTGTGGATTGCTCGACCTTTGCGATCGCGCCATTTTCGTCCGTAACTATCGAACGGAAAGTGTCGCAAGTAGTATTCGCAAGTCTCTTCCCAATGTTCGACCGACAACGACTTACCATAGTGTTGGCAGTACAGACCGGTCTCCACGTGTTCAACACCTCCCGGCTCTCGCCCATGATGCTTCGCGAAAAAGACCTCCAACCGGTTTCGCCACAACATCAGAATGTCTCGCCGTTCCGGGCCGAAGAAGCGACGAAAGCCCAGTAGTTCGCGATCGGCTTGATAGGGTGCATGATCGTCAGGCGTCATATAGGCGTCGAACAGTTGAACCCGCACGCCATCGCAATCGCTGGAATGCGTTCGTTCCATGTATCCGCGCAGATCTCCGGTAACGCGCTCATCCGCATCGAAGCAAAACATCCAATCGAACCGCAAATGTTCGCGCGCCGTCTGAAGTAAAAGTCCGCGATGTCGACCCTCGGCAATCCGGCGTGCCTCGATGTCCGCTTCCCACGACCGATTTGTCACGATCAGAGCGACTTTCGGGTGCCCGCCAAGAATCTCCAGCGTTCGATCCGTACTCGCGTCATCATAGGCGACTATCGCATCGACGTGTTTGCCGACGTAGTCCAGCGTGTCCCGGAGGACAAGCGCTTCATTGCGAACGCGGGTGATTCCGATCAAGAAGTGGCTATGGCCGAACAGGCTTTCATTGCAGGCAATGATCTGCTCACCGTCGCGGAGCTGCCAACTACTCGTGCCCAGCATGATCACCACCCGGCTGCGAGAAAGAGTTGGCACCAATGATGGTAGGCGGGCGCAGTAACCGCAAGGGTTAAGAATCGCAGGACGGATGTTGCCGGCGGAACTCCGCCGATGAGCGACGAGAACCCCCGTAGTCAGTTCGGCCCGGACATCGTTCCAGTTCAAACGATGTTGCTGTGAGTTTCAGTTTTTACGCAGCTATTTCCCGAAGGCCGCTCACTGCGGGACCTCAGACACAAGTTTTCGCTCCCGACCCTGGACAGTCACACGCGACGATGCGCAACGGCCTCGCTATTCCGCGGGCGCAAGCTGTCCGTCTGAGCGTATTGCAGCGGTCTCGCGCACCCGGACACGGGCACGGCGCTTGCGCCACCAGATCACGACGCCGGTCACCGACAACGCTGCAACGACCAGCCCCATGATTGAGATCAGGATGCGGCCGGGTATTCCTACGATACGGCCGGAGTGCAGCGGGAATTGCGCCTGCACGAAGATATCGGCGGCGGTCCCGACCCACGGCAGTCTCTCGCCGATCGGGCGGCCGTCCTCGCTGTCGTAATAAAGCTGCGCCGGGCCGACGCCGCCGGCGCCATGATCGTCGCCGGGGTGGAAGAAGGCCGCGGCATATACGCCGTGGGCCGGGCCATAGTTGATCGAGCCGACCGGCGTGGTCCATCCGCGGCGCTTGCCGTCGGCCTCCGCACGCGCGGCGATGTCGGCAAAGGTGACCTTGGGCTCGATCGGATCGTCGAGATGCCGATAAGGACGCTGCTCATACGGCGTCGGGGTGTAGTTCGACACCGTCTTCATCAGAGGCGAGAACACCTCGAAGTAAAGGTTGAGCGAGAACGCCGTAAAGGCGATCACAAACAACAGCGCCCAGGTCCACAGGCTGAAGGCACGGTGGATGTCGAAATTTATTCGATAGGCGCTGCCAGAGGTCTTGATCTTCCAGGCCGGCGCCCAGCGCGCCCAGAACCCACGGCCGAGTTCGCGCTCAACGGAAGGCGCTCGCCCCGCTTTGGCACGGCGACGGGACGGCAGCGTCAGATAAAAACCGACGAAGCAATCGATGGTCCAGATGATGGCGATGACGCCAAGCACGCGCATGCCCCAGCGATCGCTGCCCCAGAACTCCGGGATGTGCATGGTGTAGTGCAGCTTGTAGAGGAACGAGACGAAGGTGGCGCGCGTCACCGGCCACACCGCGCCCCAGTAGCGCCGCCCGAGTTCCGCGCCGGTGTTGGGATCGAGGAATATCTGATTGTAATCGAGGCTAAATCGCTTGCCGGTGGCCGGGTCGATCCGCGGCAGCACGAAGAACCACAGCGAATGATCTTTTTCCGGCGTCATGAACATGTGGACGACGCGCGCGCGCGGATCGCGCTGCTCGATCAGCTTGACGAGATCGACGGAGGGAATTGCGGGACCGCTGCTCGTCACGTCGAACAGTTCCTGGTTCAGCGCATCGTCGATCGCATGATCCCACGAGATGATCGCGCCGGTGATGCCCGAAAAGAACAGAAAGCCGGCGGTGAGAAGTCCGGCCCAGCGATGGAGTCGCCCGAAGATCGATCTCATGGCCTTCGCCCGTGCTGTTGAAGTTGCCTCAATTATCAAACGTCGTCACCGCCGGTCGGTTGACCGGCGGTGACGTATCCGTCGTGGTGTTTCGTGGCCGACTTACCATCGATAGGTCAGTTTGGCGATCGCCTTGCGCCCTTCGGCATAGAAGCAGCTCGTGTAGCCGTAACAGGCCGCGACATAGCGGGTGTCGGCGATATTGGTGACGTTCAGCGCCAGGCGATAATTGTCCCTGGTGTAGGCGAGCAGCGCATCGACCGCCGTCGACGCCTGTACCTTGAAGGTGTTGGCATCGTCGCCGAAGGTCGAACCGACATAGCGAACGCCGCCGCCGACCTGAACGCCGGCGAGCGGGCCACCCTGCAGCGTGTAGTCAGTCCACAGCGAGAACCGGTTGAGCGGCACCGTGGTCGGCGCCTTGCCGACGTTCACAGGATCCTGGGTGACGACGGCGTCGATGTAGGAATAGGCGCCACGGACGTTGAAACCTTCCGTCAGGGTGGCGGTGCCTTCGAGTTCCATGCCGCGCGAGTTCACCTGCCCTTTCTGCTCGGCAGCGAATGGCGGAGCAGATCCGAAGGTGACGACATTGGACCGCGTCAGGTCGAAGGCCGCCAGCGTGATCAGCGCATTGATCCCGACGGGCTGATACTTCACGCCGACTTCATACTGGACGCCGGTTTCCGGCTTCAGCAGCTCGCCCGCGGCGTTGACGTTGAGCACCGGCAGGAACGATTCGGCGTAGCTGAAGTACGGTGCGATTCCGTTATCGAAATTGTATATCACGGCAGCACGACGCGTGAATGCCGAGGCGTCGGTTTTCGCGGAAGTCCCGGCGAGGAAATTGTCGAGATCGGTCGAGGCGAAGTCCTGCCGGCCGCCCAGCAGGAACGAGAGCCGGCCGAGCTTGATCTGGTCCTGCGCGTAGAACCCGAGCTGAGACTGCTTGATGCCCTTGTCGTCGTAGGGGCCGTCATTGGTCCATGTGTTGGTATAGACCGGCGCAAATACGTTGATCTTGCCGGTGCTGTAACCTGAAGCCGCGTCCCGGAACGACGTATTACGGTAGTCGATGCCGAACAACGTGGTGTGGCTCAGGATGCCGGTGACGAATTTGCCCTGGAGCTGGTTATCGACCGCGAAGGAGTTGATGGTCGATGCACCGCCTGCGCCATAGCGCGACATCAGGCCTGCGGCTTCGTCGGCCGGCGTGAGGTAGCCGGTGCCGTAGAAGCTGCGTTGTTCGTTGTGCATCCACGCATAGCGCAGGTTCTGCCGGAAGGTGAGGGCCTCGTTGATATCGTGCGAGAGCAAATAACCGGCCGAGGCCAGTTCGGTGTCGAACTGGTTGAAATTCGGCTCACCGCCGAAAAAAGTATTCCGGATGAAACGGCCGTTATTGGCGAACGCGGTGCCGGATGCCGGCAGGAATTGCAGACCCCAGCCGGTCGTGTCCTTTTGATAGTTGGCCAGCAGCGTAATGGTGGTGTCGTCGTTCGGCTTGAACGTCACCGCGGGTGCGATGAAAACGCGGTTGTCCTTGGTGAAATCGACCTGGGTTTCGCCATCGCGGACAACGCCGGTCAGGCGCCACAACACGGTGCCTTCCTTGTTGGCGGGACCGCCAACGTCGAACTGGCCCTGGTAGCGATTGAAGCTGCCGCCCGACACCGACATTTCGCCGAACTGGTAGGCCGTGGGAAGCTTGCTGACATAGTTGAGAATGCCGCCGGTGCCGCTGCCGCCGTACATCACCGAGGACGGCCCCTTCAGCACTTCGAGGCGCTCGGCGCCGTAGGCCTCGAGACCGAGGAAGTGCACATAGTTGCTGCTCGGCAGCCGGAGGCCATCGAGGTAGAGGCCCGGCATGGTCATGTCGAAACCGCGGATCTGCAAGCCCCCGAACCGCGTATCAGAGCCGCCGTTGACGTCGCCACTGACACCAGCGGTATAGCGCAGCGCAGCGCCGACTGATTCGGCGCCCTGATTTCTGATCTGGTCGGTGGTGACGACTGAAATCGACTGCGGGGTTTCGATGATCGGCGTGTCGGTCTTGGTCGCGGTGCCGGTGCGGGTTGCGACGAATCCGCGTACCGGGCCATTGGCGCGCTCGCCGGCGCCGGGGCCCGATGCTGCCGCAGCCGGCGCCTCCTGCGGCGCGCGGCCTGCGCGATTGGCGCGCGCGGCGCGCGTGGTTGCAGCACGGCGGGATGGTCGGGCCGCGGACGGACGCGCGCGTTCCTGCGGCGCGTCCACCGTGACCGCAGGCAGCGATGACTGCGCCAGCGCCACGCCCGTCGGCAGGGAGAGTGCAAGTCCGCTGACTGCCCCGAGGCAGATCATTCGTATCGGTTGAAGTCGAGTGGCGAAAAGCGAATGGAACTCTGTTGGTATCACGCTGTATCCCGAGGCTTGCCGGCTTGGCCGGGTATGATTTTTCGTGCCTCGCTCTAACGCAGGCTTCCTCGGAGTACGATGGGCGGTTGCTAGAATTCCTCCAGATTGCGCGGTCAAGATCGCGCTGTTCATCCGATTCGCCGACGTCGTTCGCGCCACCGTCAAAGGCGGCATCCTCGTCGCCTTCATCCAGGCTGCGCTCGACGGTCACGAATGCCCCTTTATGGACATTGACCAAAGCGCAGCCGACGGTGCGAGCTTCTATTTGCGAATCAGGGAGTGCTTTGGTGGCGCATCCGGGGCGGCGGGCGAAATCGCCAGCGTAACCCAGGCTGTGTAGCCCTCCGGGCGGTTTTCGGCGGCAATATCCCGGTAGGCCTTCAGGTTGAGATAACCCTGATGCTCCTTGCCGACCGGGAACAGAAATCCGACCTGCGGCCCGAAGCCGAGCACGCGTCCTCTAAAGTCGCCAAGCGTGGCGCCGGGACCGCTGTCGCCGGTGATCTGCTGAAAGTAATAGCCGGCCATCCCGATCTGGAAGTTCTTGCTCAGGAAGTGCGATGCGCCCCAGTCGAGATGGAAGTCGATGCCGTTCTGGTACTGCAGATCGTGGTTCATGCCGCTGTAGGTCAGGCCGCCGACCACCGAGAACTCATTGCCGGTCGCGGGATTGAGATAGGTGTATCCCACGCCGCCGTCGATCGCAGTAAAGCCGAAGCTGAGATTGGCCAGCCTGTTCGAATCGTAGGTGCCGCTCGGAATATTTCCGGTGAAGTAGACCATGGTGTTGTGAACGCCAAAATTCCATTTCAGCGCGCCCTGATAGAACACGTCTGCAAACGTGGTCCGGGTGTCGGTGGCGTGGCCCGAAATGGTGTTGCCGCGCGGACCCGTCAGCGTGGCGTCGATGCCGGCTTTCACCTGTCCACCGGCGCCGAGCACCGTGAAGGATGCTTGCCCGCCGAGCACCGGCGTCGCGAAGGTGTAGGTTAGCCCTTCGACCAAGGCGTCGGCGCGCGCGTTGAGGCCTGCAACGACCGAGCCGCCTTGGATAAACTCCTTGCCACCCTGGGCGCCGGTCTGAACGTGCAGGTAGATACTTGAATAGGCCCATCCGGGAACGCCGGGCGCGGCGGCGAGGCTGCCGAACGTGCCGGGCAGCCAGAAGCTAAGGCCGCCGGCGTCGGCCTTCGCGCGGTCAGATGAACCTGCGAGGAAGCACAGCGCCGCCAACGCCGCCGCCGCAAGCCGGAATCGATCTCCACCGCCTGTCGCGAGCGCGATGGAATCACATCGCGTGCCGCCCATTGGTCCCTCCCGGCGCGGAGATGCGCGCATGACCACATCCAAGGGCGTTCAATTATGTTGCTCCTGACGTTGTAGCGCCAATCGAATAGCGCGGCTTGCGGCGGGAACCGGGTCTCTTTTTCGCGGTGCGTGGCATGCTCGCCACAGCATTATGCAGTTTGTGCCAGCACGGCGATGACATTTCGCAACGGGGATTTCGATTCAAATGCCCTCACACCGCGGTTGCAGCCATTGTTGTAATTGAAGGCGCATTTGGGTGGAGCATTATGTCGTCGTGCCGGCGCAGGCCATGGTTGCCCAGTTCATCGGGACGTTCGAAGCCCGAGGTCGGCGGCCGGCCTACGCCGCGCAGCCGGTCTATGTCGACCGCGCGCCAGTCTATCCGGAGCGTTACTACGCTCAGGAGCGCTACTACGCGCAGGAACGCGATTACACGTCGGAATATGCGCCGAGGCCGCCGCCCCGGCCCGTGCCCTCCCGCGCGCGGGCACGATGCGACGACGGCTATGGCAGGTGGGCCTATTGCGATTAGAGCGGCCTCGTGCGGATTCGTTGCCACTGATTGCGGTATTGAGACGACCGCACACTTAATGAAGCTTTGCGCGCGCGTCTTCGATCAGCGCGCAAGATGGGTAGAGCGCCAGCGACACTCGTCAATCCGATTCGGCAAACTGTCACGGTGCATCTGTTGTCGTGACAGTCGCAGGATGGGTAGAGCGAAGGCGAAACCCCATAACGTTAATCATCAGAGGCGATGGGTATCGCTACGCTTCACCTATCCTACGGACCTCCCTACAACAGATGAGCCCGCGTTAGTGCAGCCTTTGCACTTATTCGCAGCGGATCGCCATCTCGCTCGTCGGCTGCCACCCAAGGTTCTCATACAGCGGGCGGCCCTGCCGGGTCGCATGAAGGATTGCATAGCCAACGCCCAATTCGCGAGCCCTCCCTTCGGCCAGCGCCATCAACCGCTTGGCCATTCCCTTGCCGCGGTGCTCAGGCTCCACGAAGACGTTGAGGGTGGTCGGTCGGATGGCTCGGATGAGGCGGCCAGTCGATGACCATCATGCCGAGGCCCGCGATCACGACTCCCGCGTCCTCGAGCATCCAGCCAAGATAGCTGCCGTCATCAAGTCGCGGCGAAAGCCACTGCTCGAAAGCCACGGTCATCGGCCGCAAGGCTTCGCGCGTACGGCCGGACTCGGCGAACATTCGCTCGCGGTGCTCGCAAATCAGTTTGAGATCGTGCTGCGCAACAGGTCTCGCCGTGATAGCCATCAGACATTGTCCCAACAGCGCGGTGGATGGTGAGTCCGTAGGATGGGTGGAGCGAAGCGATACCCATCAACTTCGTTCGGCAATGGTGATGGGTTTCGCTTCGCTCTACCCAGCCTACGAATTGCCGGCGACCGGCAAAAGGCCCACGAAGAGGTCCACAAAGGGCGGAGTCCGTTCGATCTAATTTCCTCAACCCATTCAACGTGATTTGCCCCGTCCAGTCCTCGCCGCAAAAATATACTTCTTCTCGCCCGACCCAAATCAGTCTTACAACCTCGCCCGTTCCGGCCCGCCAAGAGGGGCGTATCGCGATCGTCACGGACGTGGGTCGGAATGCGGTGGACGCGGCAGCGCCGACTGCGCTTGATGCGGATCGCAGGGCGGGCTTTGGCCTGTGAGCGATCGGCGGCGCAGCAGACGAGCGGCACTGAAGCGTACGGCAAAACCGTGTGGTCCTGGCGCCCGTGGCTGGCGTCAAGTCGGCGGAGGTGTTGCGAGCCCGACCGGGTTTGCCAACGCCGTCAATTCGCCGATGACGGAGGCAAGAGGAATTCGTCTCCGGGGAGAGCGCGGCATAAGCCGTAAAACCATTGCGCAGGGAATGCCGGAGTGCTCCGGCTGTACCTGTATGCTCGTGTGCGCCTCTACCTCCATCTCTTGCACACGGGACCGCGGGTGCAGCAAGCACCCGGCATTCCCTGCGCCCTCTTCTCTTTGGGCGAAACGATTGACAAAGCCCGGGCGAAAGGCGCCGCGGGAAGGTAAAGGTGTGTTTGCGTAGGATGGGTGGAGCGAAGCGATACCCATCAATGCCGATGCGAAGGGCGATGGGTATCGCTTCGCTCCACCCATCCTACGGGCCCGGCGGGCCATCGCCCCGGAATGACGGCGCAAACCCACCCCCGTTAACCCTTTGCTAACCATACACCCGGCAAGAATTGCCGGGTGAAGTCGAGTGTCGTCGGCCGCGTAGAACGGGAGGAACCCCGTGGACGCCAGTGCGGTACCTCACTTTCGAAACGGTGGCACTCCGGCCGCCGCGCAGACGTTTGGCGCCCGGCGCCATACGCGGGGGGAAGCGGCTACCATGGTCGATGTCACGGCGGGTCAGGGCGGCGTCGGCGCCAGCGGCAAATTTCCGAGCCTCAGCGAAATCGGCGATATCTTAAAGCGCGGCGATCTCTTCCTCGCCTTCGGCGTCCTCACCATCCTGGTGGTGCTGATCCTGCCGCTGCCGGCGATCGTGCTCGATCTGTTCCTGGCGATCTCGATCACGGTGTCGATCCTGATCCTGATGACGTCGCTGTTCATCCAGACGCCGCTGGAATTCTCGGCGTTTCCGACGGTGCTGCTGATCTCGACCATGCTGCGGCTGTCGCTGAACATGGCCTCCACCCGGCTGATCCTGTCGCATGGCCATGAGGGCACGGCCGCCGCCGGCCACGTCATCGAAGCCTTCGGCAATTTCGTGATGGGCGGTAATTTCGTCATCGGAATTATCGTGTTCGCGATTCTCGTCATCGTGAACTTCATCGTCATCACCAAGGGTTCGGGCCGCATCGCCGAAGTCGCCGCGCGCTTTCAATTGGACTCGATGCCCGGCAAGCAGATGGCGATCGACGCTGATCTGTCCGCCGGCCTGATCGACGAGAAGACCGCCAAGGCACGCCGCAAGGAGCTCGAGGACGAAAGCGGTTTCTTCGGCGCCATGGACGGTGCTTCGAAATTCGTCCGCGGCGACGCCATCGCGGGACTGCTGATCGTCTTCATCAACGTCATCGGCGGCATCATCATCGGCGTTGCCCAGCAGGGCATGAGCTTTAGCGACGCCGCCCGTACCTACACCATCCTGACCGTCGGCGACGGCCTGGTGACGCAGGTGCCGGCGCTGATCGTCTCGACCGCCGCGGGCCTGCTGGTGTCGAAGGCCGGCATCACCGGTTCGGCCGACAAGGCGATGATGAAGCAGCTCTCGGGCTACCCGCAGGCGCTCGGCATGTCGGCCGGCGTGATGCTGGTGCTGGCGCTGCTGCCGGGCATTCCGATGCTGCCGTTCCTCGCGCTCGGCGGCGGCGCGGCCGCGCTGGCCTGGAAGGCGCGCAACCACAACCGCGTCACCAAGGCTGCCGAAGCCGCCGAAGCCGCGGCGCCCGATGTTGCGGCAGCCGCTGCCCAGGCCGCGGCCGACGAGCCGATCTCCACCGCGCTCAAGATCGACGACCTCAAGATCGAACTCGGCTATGCGCTGTTGCCGCTGGTCAACGGCCCCGACGGCACCGACCGCCTCACCGAACAGATCAAGGCGCTGCGCCGGTCGCTCGCGATCGAAATGGGCTTTGTGATGCCGGCGGTGCGCATCCTCGACAACGTCCAGCTCGAAGCCAATACCTACGTCATCAAGATCAAGGAAGTCGACGCCGGCTCCGGCAAGATCTGGCCGAACCAGTTCATGGTCATGGACCCCGCCGGCAACCAGGTCGGCGTGCCCGGCATCCATACCGTCGAGCCGACGTTTGGACTGCCGGCGACCTGGGTCGACGCCGCGCTGAAGGAAGAGGCGTCGCTGAAGGGCTACACGGTGGTCGACGCCGCCACCGTGCTGTCGACGCATCTGACCGAGCTGCTCAAGAACAACATGAGCGACCTCTTGTCCTATGGCGAGGTGCAGAAGCTGATCAAGGACCTGCCGAAGGAACAGGGCGAGCTGGTCAAGGACATCGTGCCGAGCCAGGTCACGGTCTCCGGCATCCAGCGCGTGCTGCAGTTGCTCCTGGCCGAGCGGATCTCGATCCGCGATCTCTCCACCATTCTCGAAGGCATCGCCGATGCGCTCGCCTTCTCGCGCCACCCCGCCACCATGGTCGAGCACGTCCGCGCCCGGCTGGCGCGGCAGATCTGCGCGCAGAACACCACCTACAACGGCTACCTGCCGCTGATCGCGTTGTCGGCGCGCTGGGAGCAGGCGTTCGCGGAATCGATCGTGGGCACCGGCGAGGATCGCAGCCTCGCCATGCAGCCCTCGAAGCTGTCGGAGTTCATGACCTCGGTCCGCAATGCCTTCGAGCAGGCCGCCCGCGAAGGCGAAGCGCCGGTGCTGGTCACCTCGGCGGCGATCCGCCCGTTCGTCCGCTCGCTGGTCGAGCGCTTCCGCTCGCAGACCACCGTATTATCGCAGGCCGAAATCCACCCGCGCGCGCGGCTCAAGACGGTGGGTAGCGTGTAGGCCGGCAAGCGTGCGCACGGCGCAAATCAGCGGCGAACAAGCCGAAGCTTTTTCGTCACATGCAAATATTTTGTTAACATCGCACCGATCGGCAGGTGTTCGCCGAACGCGTCGCGATCTACGATTTAACATATTGCAGTATATAATAAATTTTCGATTTCCGCCTCACGGCGCGACCCTTTGATCGCGGCCGTTCAAGTCTTTTCACTGCCTTGTGATCGCCACTTGGGAACTATTCCCCGGATTCCTACGTTTCCTGACGCGAGACGTTGAACCGCCCTGTGAATGGCATCGACGAAATTTGCAGGACGGAAGGCGGCAGGAGACTTCCATGAACCATTCGATCTACAGCGCAGATCGCACGACCCATCTCAAGATCGTGGTCGTGGCTTTGGTCGCGGGTATCGTGGTCGCCGGTTTCAGCATCTCCGCGCGCACAACCTCGGATGAAGGTCTGACCCAGACCGCGAGCACGCCCGTCATGAAGGCCGGTAAGCCGGTCGTGATTACGAGTTCAGGCAACTCTGTCGTACGCTAAAGGAGAATTCACGGAATTCACGTGGCTCTTACAGCCCCCCAAAGTCGCCGCGTGGATAATTAAGACCCCAACTACCCCCAAGTTGACTACGAAAACGCCCGCTCCCCACGGGCGTTTTCTTTTTGTCGGGGCTGTCGCGGAGTTCGCCACCACACCCACAGACCTCATCCTGAGGAGTTCGTAGCCCGGCGCACGCGAAGAGTAATCCGGGATTCTTGCGACATTCGCCGGCGGTCCCGGGTTTCGCTTCGCTTCACCCCGGGCTACGGGCTTTCGCGCATGAGCGGATACTTCGGCGCCTAGCGTGCAGCCGGCACCGTCTCAATCAGCTTGCCGGTGTAGATCGGCGCCGAGGTCGGCTTGCCGCTCGGCGATCCGCCGGCCTGCTCGACGGTCACCGCGTAGGTCGCGGCATTGATCGTACCGGCGTCGAAGTCGGCGAGCACCGGACGCGCGGTGAAATCGCTGCCGCCGATCACGCCGAGCGAGCGCGGCTGCGGCAGTTTGTCGGAGATCAGCCAGAGTTCAAAGCTCTTGCCGGGCTCGGCATCGGCGCCAACTTTGCGGACGGTGAAATTTTTGGTCGCGGCGTCGACCGTCAGGATGAAGGCGGGCGAGCCGCCGTCACGCTGCAGCAGCGCGACGTATTGCGCCGAGGGCACAGGCGATGGCGCCGGCGTCTTGACCTCGACCGTCTGGATGCGCGGCTTCGGCCGCAGCGCTTCCGGCAACAGTTCCGGCCGATAGACCTGCACCGCCAGCATCCCGATTAGAGCCGCAGCAAGCGCGGTGGCAATCGACGCGACGCTGCGCAAGCGCCGGACCCGGCCCGTCAACTGAATGACGTTCGAATTATCTACGGCGGTCGGAGGCGCTGCAGCCGGCGGCGCTTCGACGGCCGCTGGCGCTTCGGCCACCACGGGCTCGGCCACGCGTTCAGTCGGCGGCGGAGACGGAGGTGGCGGCGCCTCGGGCAGCACCAGCGCCGCCTGCTGGCCGGTGGAATGGCCGATCGCGGCCTTGATGTTTTCCCACACGATCGGCCGCGGCTCGACGGAGCCGACCATCTGGTTCAAGACGCCGAGCCGGTATTCCCAGGCGTGGACGATCGCGGTGAATTCGGTATCGACGGCCATCAGGGTCTCGACCTGCGCGCGTTCGTCGGCATCGAGGGTGCCGAGCGCGTATTCCGCGGCGAGCGCGATATGGTCTTCGCTATAGGCCATCGTTCAAGATCCGGACCCCGAAAGCCCGAGGCACTCCCTTATGTCCATCATGCTGCGGCGCAGCCACGTCTTCACCGTATTCACCGGCGCCTCGAACTTGGCGGCAAGCTGTTCGCGACTCCAGCCGTTGTAATAGGCCAGCAGCACCAGCTTCTGCCGATCCGGCTCGAGACGGCCGACGCATTCCAGCAACCGCTTCAACTCTTCCGTCATCTCGCGCCGCGCCAGCGGATCGGGTGAATCGGCCGCAACTTCCATCGCGGCAGGCTCCTCCTCGATCGAGCTTTCGCTCTTCTTGCGCACCACGTCGATCGCCCGGTTGCGCGCGATCGACACCATCCATGTAATCGGCGAAGCGAGCGCCGGGTTGAACTGTCCGGCGTTGTTCCAGATCTTGACGTAAGCCTCCTGAATGACCTCCTCCGCGAGATCCTGACGCCGCAAGATACGGAGCACGACGCCGAAGAGTTTCGCACGCGTGGCGGCGTAAAGGCGCTCGAAAGCGGCCTGATCCCCCTTCGCCACCGCGGCTATCAGCCAGACCAGCTCCGCTGGCGTCAGCATTCAACGTCCCCCAAAACCTCGATCCTCCACCCGCGTCTTACGCCGGAGCCGTCGGGAAGTTTCGTAGCATACCCTGCGCCAAAGGGGCCACCAAGTCGCCGGTTTCGGGGAATCTGGACAAGAAAAAACCCGGGCCTTGTGGCCCGGGCTTTCGATCATTCAACCGATGAGTGTGAGAGAAGCGTCAGGCGACGCCAAGCCGGGCGCGCATCAGGCCGATACTGTCCATGTCGGCCTGCTCCCGGGCGCTCTCCTCGGCGCGCTCGCGCGCCTGGTCGCGCTCGTCGAGCAGTTCGACCTTCTTCAGTTCCTCGAACGCTTCGCTCAACAGGCTCTTGGCATCCTCGAGCTGGATGCGCAGTTCGTCGGCCGAACGGGTCAGGTTCTCCCGGCGCTGGATCGCGGCCTTGGCGTAGGTCGGGTAGGCGAAATGGGAGGGATCGTTGATCCCGGCCCGCTCCTGTTCGGTCTGGATTTCGCGCTCGAGATCGACCGACATGCGCTGGAAGTCGGCGATCATGCCTTCGATCTGGGTAACCCTTCGGCGCTTCTCGTCGACCTGAAATTTCTTCAGGCGGATCAGCGTTTCTCGTGACTTCATCGACTCATACTCCCCAGAAGTCCCAATCTGAACGCGGGACGGAGCCGGCTCCCCCGGGGGGCCCCACCGGCGTCATTAATCATGTGCCGGGGATGATGGCCTGACAAAGTTAGCGTTCCGTTTCCAAATTGGTGAGGATTTGCGCCAATCGGCGATAGCCGTCATCCAGGCTCGATTTTTCGTCCTTGGCCTGGCGCAGGAAGGTTTCCAGCGGCTCGTGCAGCCGGATCGCCTCGTCGACTTCGGGGCTCGAACCCGCCCGGTAGGCGCCGAGCCGGATCAGTTCCTCCATGTCGGCGTAGGTCGCCATCACCTGGCGGCCCCGCATGATCACGGGCAGATAGTCCGGATTGGCCGACCTCGGCATGGTGCGGGAGACCGATTTGAGGATATTGATCGCGGGAAACCGCCCGCGCTCCGCAATCGAGCGTTGCATCACGACGTGGCCGTCGAGAATGCCGCGGACCGCATCCGCGATCGGCTCGTTATGGTCGTCGCCGTCGACCAGCACCGTGAAGATGCCGGTAATGGTGCCAACGCCAGTGCCCGGCCCTGCCCGCTCCAGAAGCTTCGGCAATTCGGTGAACACGGTCGGCGTATAGCCCTTGGCCGTCGGCGGCTCGCCGGCCGACAACCCGATCTCGCGTTGCGCCATCGCAAAGCGCGTGACCGAATCCATCAGGCACAGCACGTCCTTGTCCTCATCGCGGAAATACTCCGCAATCGCCAGCGTCAGATAGGCCGCCTGCCGCCGCATCAAGGCGGGCTCGTCCGATGTCGCCACCACCACGACCGAGCGCGCGAGACCCTCGTCTCCGAGATCCTCCTGCAGGAACTCCTGCACCTCGCGGCCGCGTTCGCCGATCAGGCCGATGATGGTGATATCGGCATCGACGTTGCGCGCCAGCATCGACAGCAGCACCGATTTGCCGACGCCGGAACCTGCGAAGATGCCGAGCCGCTGGCCGCGGCAGCAGGTCAGGAACGTGTTGAGCGCACGGACGCCCAGATCGAGCGGCGCGCCTACGCGCTTGCGCGAGTGCGCCGGCGGCGGCGAATTGCGGTAGGGCATCGGCGACGGCCCCTGCGCCAGTGGCCCCTTGCCGTCGATCGGTTCCCCCATGGCGTTGATGACGCGGCCGAGCCAGGCCGGTGACGGCCGCACCTGACTGGCCGCGGTGGCAATAACCGCGCGGCAACCGCGCCTGACACCGTCGAGCCCACCGAATGGCATCACGACAGCATTGCTGCCGGAAAAACCGATCACCTCGGCCGGGATGAAGCGGTTCGCGCCGGTATCGATGACGATCCTCGCACCGACCGACATCGCATGGATAGGCCCCGCGATCTCGACCATCAGCCCGCGCACGCCCACAACACGGCCATATATATTGACGCCGTCGATGTCGCCGATCTGCTCCGCAAGCGCCTTCATTGCGAAAACCTTAAGTTTCCGCGCTTTAACCGGAGGCGCTTAACCTCGTGTTTACCCGCATCATTAATCATTGCGTCACTGTCTTTGGTGACTGAGAGCGCTCGCCCATCAGAAGAAGGGCGAAACGCGGGAGTCGGTTAGGCCCGTCTCTTAATCTGGAGCATGAGTAGGCACGGTAAGGAAAAGCTGCTTTCGCGCAACATCTTAGGGCGATTCGATAAAAATTGCACTTAAAGACCTTGCGAACCGGAATCAGATTTTGTTAACCATATGTCTGTCAGGATCCGAATCAGTTGTTCAAAGGCGTTTTGAGTGCCGCAAGTGCGGCCGACCTGACGCCCGGAGCGGCGGACTAAAGGGGACTGGCATGCGCGTTTTGCTGATTGAAGATGACAGCGCCGTTGCGCAGTCGATCGAGCTGATGCTCAAATCCGAGAGTTTCAACGTCTATACGACGGACCTCGGAGAGGAAGGCGTCGACCTCGGTAAGCTCTACGATTACGACATTATCCTTCTCGACCTTAACCTGCCCGACATGTCCGGCTACGACGTGCTCAAGCAGCTCCGGGTTTCGAAGATCAAGACCCCCATTCTGATCCTCTCCGGCCTCGCCGGCATCGAGGATAAGGTCAAGGGCCTCGGCGTCGGCGCCGATGACTACATGACCAAGCCCTTCCACAAGGACGAACTGGTTGCCCGCATCCATGCGATCGTGCGCCGTTCCAAGGGTCACGCCCAGTCGGTCATCCAGACCGGCGATCTCGTCGTCAATCTCGACACCAAGACGGTCGAAGTCGGCGGCCAGCGCGTGCACCTGACGGGCAAGGAATACCAGATGCTGGAGCTGCTCTCGCTCCGCAAGGGAACCACCCTCACCAAGGAAATGTTCCTCAACCATCTCTATGGCGGCATGGACGAGCCCGAGCTGAAGATCATCGACGTCTTCATCTGCAAGCTGCGCAAGAAGCTCGCCAACGCCTCCGAAGGCCGCAACTTCATCGAAACTGTGTGGGGCCGCGGCTACGTGCTGCGCGAGCCGCACGAGGCGGACGAGCGCATCCCCGCCTGATCAGGGTTTAAGGCGAGCCAGAAGGCTCACTCCTCCCGACTGGACCCCGCCCGAAATGGCGGGGTTTTTGTTTGGGGGAAGGCTTCGTCGCCTGTCGGGATGATCGCAGCTTCGAAGTCCTAAGCGCCCAACGCGGTCGATATCTCGCCGAGAGTCGCTTTCTCGGCGTCGCTCACCTTGACTCCAGCACTGAACAGGCCCCCGCCTTCCGACGCCGCCTCGGCGGTGCTTTGACTGATCTGCCGGAGCCAGCTCTTGAACTCCGCCGCATCACCGGGCGCCTTGGCGGCAAGCAAGGCAGAAACCTGCCGCAGCTCATCGATGCATTTGCCTTTCATTTCAGCCGGCTTGCTGTTCGCGAATTTTGCTTTCAGGCCATCTCGCGCGGCGCTTCGCCCTTCGCCGCTGGAAAAGTCTGACACGACCGACTTGACCAGCGCGTTGGTACCGGAGCCGGTTGCCGCCTGGGTGAGCGCGGTACCTCCGGCAAACGACTCCTTCAACAGTCCCCAGAGGCCGCTGGGTTCGGCCGCGGTGATGGCCATGCCGGCGATCATCGGGCTCTCCAGCAACAGCGTCCACTCATCCTTTGTGAAGCTTGTCTTGTCAGCCATTGATCTTACTCCTGGTGAATACGGCGGATTGAGCGATCCGCAGCAGCGCGGGTGCGCAAAACCGCCGGCAGTTGCCAAGCCGTCCGGCGCAGGCCGGACGGCACGACGTTCTGAAATTCAGGAGCGCGCGAGCGCGTCGAGCTTGCCTCGAAGCTCATCAATCGCCGGCTTCGCAATAGCGCCAGCGCCGGGCGTCGCCAGCACTTTGTCGCACATCTGGTTGATCGCAGGGGTCGCGGCCACAATCAGCTTTACGAGGGTGCTCTTTCCTTCAGGAGAGAGCTGCGTCGCGCGGGAGCTGACCTCATTCAATTGAGCTGTTGCCTCCCTCAGCTTGGGCAGGGCATCCTGGGCCGATGCGGCATCGGTGATGCCGGGAAGCACGGTCCTGATGGACCCAACCGACGAGTTGACCTGGTTCGCCAGATTCATTCCTCCGACCGTCAAATCCGTCGGCGCCGCGCCCACGGTTCCGGTCGCGGTCCGCGTTGTGGCGGGAGGCGACACCTCAGCGACCGTGTCCTCCCCTGAACGACCAAGGGCGAACCAGACGAGACCACCCAATACCACCGCGGCGACCAACCAGTAAGGCCATTGCGGCACCGCTGTTCTGCTGGCCATCGCCGAGGCCGCCTGACCAGTCCGGGAAATGGTCCGCTCCGAAGCCTCCGCAACTCGGCCGCCAGCCGCGCTGGCTGCCGCCGAACCGCTGCGCAATCCTCCAGTCGCTCCGTCGATGAGACCGGCGGCGCTCAACTGATCGGCGAGACCGGACGGTATTGCCGCGGCGATCTGATCCTTCTGTGAAGTGAGAAGAGACACCAGCCCGCTTGCGTCGAGACCCGTGCTGCGTTGCTGCTGACCTAACGCACCAAGGACCACAGGACCAAGCATGCCGAGCATCGACTTGCTGGTGCCCTCACTGATCCCGGCGAACTTGCCTATCGTCTGCGCCATTGTGTCCAGCGTTCCGCCACCGAACAGGCCCGAAAGCATGGTTGACCCCGTTTCCGCCAGCGAGTTCTGGCGGGAACCGCCGATGAGATTCTTGAGGTTCTCAGGCGACCCGGATTGCTGTGTCAGCGTGTTGGTGAGCTGGCGTGCCCCATTGGGAGAGGAGCCAACGTCAGCGAAGCTTGCAAGAAGCGCGGGAATCGCGCCCGCGATGGCTTTTTGCGCAACATTGCGATCAAGACCCAGAGCAGAAGCGATCTTCGCTATCATGTCCGGCGTGAGGTATTGCATCACTACAGAGACCAAATTCGCCATGGCGATCCTCCTGAGCAGAGTGCAGGTATTTTCTCAGGTAGTTCGTCCCGTCCAGATTGCGTCTCAAAGTTTGATCACCTTATATTACAACCTCGCCGGATTAATCCGAGTTCCACAAAAGCTGCTACGATTTGGGAACCCGGAAACAACTTGAACGGCGCTGGCAGGCGTTGTCGCGTCGAGGAAACATCGCCGCCGTTGAAACTGCCGCCGACCCTTCACGCTACCTTGGGGCCGATGGAGTACGGCACATGTCGAACGTGGATCTTGCACTGTCGGTTGCGCTTGGCATCGGGCTCGCCGCAGCAACCGGCTTTCGGCTGTTTCTGCCGCTGCTAATTCTGAGCGGCGCAGCCTACTTCGGACATGCAAACCTGAACGAGGGCTTCGCTTGGCTCGGCACACCAGCCGCCGTCATCATGCTCGGCACGGCAGCCATAGTCGAGATCGCCGCGTTCTACATTCCCGGCGTGGACAACCTGCTCGATACGGTGGCGACGCCCGGTGCCGTCGTCGCAGGGACGATCGTGTCCGCCGCAGTCATGACCGACCTGCCGCCGATGGTGAAATGGACGGCGGCCATTATCGCGGGAGGTGGCGTTGCCGGCATCACACAGGGCCTGACCGCAATGCTCAGGGCAAAATCCACCGTCTTCACCGGCGGCCTTGGGAATTCGGCAGTCGCAACCGCCGAACTCGGCAGCGCCTCGCTGATCTCGATCCTGGCGCTGACAGCGCCGATCGCCGCGCTCGCACTGGTCATCCTCTTCTTCTGGCTGGCATTCCGCCTGCTCCGAAGTTTGGCTCGGGGATCGCATCGGCCAAACGAACGATAGGCAGAACCGTCTCACTCATTCGAAGGCCGCAGTTTCATGAAACCGATTGAAACCCGATCCCCTCTGTCCCGTAGCTGACCGAATTATCCGCAAACGAGGGAGGAAGTCATGAAAAACGTCAGGCTGGTTGCCGCTGTCGCGCTCGGATCGGCATCGGGCGCGCTCATCGGCTATTCGGCGCTCGCCGGCGGCGACAAAGTCGCCTTCCCGGAGAATTTCGACAAGGACACGCTCTACGCCACGGTCGATCGTTACGACAACAAGCAGTATCGCGAGCTCTATGCGACGCCGGCGGCGGTCGATGCGGTACGCAAGGGGCAGCCTATCCCGAGCGGCACGGTGCTGACGCTGGTGCAGTACAAGGCACAGCTCGATGCGGCCGGCGAGCCTCTCAAAGATGCCAACGGCCGTTTTCGGAAGGGCGACCTCGTCGCCTACACGGTGATGGAAAAGCGCGACGGCTGGGGCACCGAGTACAAGGATGACATTCGAAACGGCGAATGGGAGTATCAGGCGTTTGGCCCGGACAAGAAGGTCAACGACAAGGCCAATTTGACGGCCTGCTTTTCCTGCCACAAGCCGCATGCCGGGCAGGATTTTGTGATCTCACTAGCGGGCCTGAGGGGCACGCCCGAAGGCGCCATGGCAAAGCCCACGCCTGGCCCCGGCGTGGTCTCGATCTCCGACTTCAAGTTCGGCCCGGAGACCGTCGTGGTCAGCAAGGGCCAGACCATCACCTGGCACAACGCTGATTCCTCGCCGCACCAGGTGACGATCACCGGCCCCAAGGCGCAGCGCTCATCGATCGCGCTGAAAGGCCAGACCACCCAGCTGACCCTCGCCGATGCAGGAATCCACGATTACATCTGCGGCCTGCACCCGGCAATGAAAGGCAAGATCGAGGTCAGGGAATAGCCGGCTGCGTCAAGGCCGCCGTGGAAGATTTGCCAACCCCGCCGCAAATGGCGGGGTTTTTGTTTGGGCAGAGTTTTTATTGGGATTGAACCGCCCGCTGCTATGCACCGACTGACAGATCGTGCGAACCTTATCGAGCGCACGAGTCGGGGCGAATTCAATGGTTCTGCAATCCCTCGCCGGGCTGCCGGCGTTCCTGGTCTATTTCTGCACGGCGATCGTAGCCGTAGTCGCCTACCTCTTCGTCTATACCCGCGTCACCGCGCATAACGAGTTCGACCTGATCCGCGCCAACGAGCCGGCAGCCGCCATCGCGCTGGGTTTGAGCCTGCTCGGCTTCGTGCTGCCGCTGGTCAGCGCGATCGCCCATTCCGCCAATGTCTGGGATTGCATGATCTGGGCCACGATCGCCCTGATCGTGCAGATAACAGTCTATTTCCTCGTCAGAGTTCCGGTGCCGAACCTGTCGAAGCGGATCGCTTCCGGCGAACTCGCCGCCGCGATCTGGCTCGGGCTGTCCTCGCTGGCCGCCGGCGCACTGAACGCCGCCTGCATGATCTACTGACCATGGCCAACAAATCAGAGCACGAATTCGGCAAGCGCAAACCGGTCTCGGTGCCGGCATCGCCGCGCCCTGCTCCACCGCCGGCGAAACGTTCGGGCCACGTTGCGCTGCTTCTGATGGGCACGTTTGCAGTCGGCAGCGCCGCCTACACACTGATGCCAAGCCGCAATTGCGAGCCATCGCCGAATGCGGCCTCGCCGTCGTACCAGCAAAACAATACCGAGTGCTCGTCGCGCGGATCTTCATCCAGCAGCGGCGGCAGCTCGTCGCGCAGCAGCTACTACTCAAGCGATTCATCCTCGAACCATTCATCCTCGGGCACTTCCGATTCCGGTTCGCACAGCGCACAGCGCGGTGGCTTCGGCTCGTTCGGCCATGCCGTCGGCTTCTCTGGCGGCTGAATTTCATGCAGCGCATCCCGTGCCCCGAACGCGACGACTGGCGTGCCACCGCCGAAAGCGTCGGGTTCACTTTTCACACCATCGACGGCGAGCGCTATTGGGACGAACGGGCCTATTACGCGTTCACGCTGAACGAGATCGAACGGCGGATCGAGGGGCCTACCGGCGAGATCGATGCGATGTGCCTCGAACTGGTCGGCCGCGCGATCAACGACGAAAAATATCTGCGCCGGTTGAAAATACCCGAAGCCTTCTGGCCGCTGCTGTCCGAAAGCTGGCGCCGCCGCGACGCCAGTCTCTATGGCCGGCTGGACCTGAGCTACGACGGCTGGAGCCCGGCGAAACTGCTGGAGTACAACGCGGATACGCCGACCTCGATCTTCGAAGCGGCGGTATTTCAGTGGACCTGGCTCGAACAGGCGATGGAGCGTAACATCATCCCGAAGCGCGCCGACCAGTTCAATTCAATCCATGAGCGCCTGATCGACGCCTGGAAGAAACACGGCAGCGCGAAGCATCTGCATCTCGCGGGGATGACCGATAATGCCGAGGATGCCGGCACGATGGTCTATCTGCAGGACACCGCAAGCCAGGCCGGATTGAAGACCACGCAGATGGACATCAAGGACGTCGGACTGAGCGGTGACGGCCGCTTCGTCGATCTCGACGATCGCGCAATTGAACTCGCCTTCAAGCTCTACCCCTGGGAATGGATGTTTCAGGACGCGTTCGGCGCGAAGCTCGCGACCGCGCCGACACGCTGGATCGAGCCGCCCTGGAAAGCGATCCTTTCCAACAAGGGTATTCTACCGCTGCTATGGGAGATGTTTCCGAAGCACCCCAATTTGCTGCCTGCCTATTTCGAGGACGATCCGAAGGCGGCAATGCTCGGCTCCTCGTTCGTGCGCAAGCCGCTTTATTCGCGCGAAGGCGCCAATGTCGCACTGGTCAGCGCCGGTACCACGCTGATGGAACAGCAAGGCCCATATGGGGCGGAAGGATTCATCCGGCAGGCTTTCGCGCCGCTGCCGAGCTTCGCCGACCAATACCCGGTGATCGGAAGCTGGCTGGTCGATCACACGCCATGCGGCCTGTCGATCCGCGAGGACGAGAACCCGATCACCGGCAACACGTCACGCTTCCTGCCGCACGCGATCGTGTAGCCGGCTTGCCGGCAGACGCGGCAAAGAACGAACTCAGCGCGCCGCGGCGACGGCCCGCAGGGTCTGCGGCACCAGGGTCGACGCCGCCACCCGTATCACCGGCGCGATGTTCGGACGATAAAGTCCGCGGCGGTCCGGATAGGGCTTGAAGGTATTGGTAATGCCGACCACGGATTCGGCCGCGCCCAGCGCCAGCACGCCATCGGGCTCCATCATCCGGGAAAGCCGCTCGAAGATGTTGACCTTGGTATTCTGGTCGAAATAGATCAGCACGTTGCGGCAGAAGATGATGTCGAACACGCCGAGATGGGAGAAGTCCTGCAGCAAATTGAGCTGACGATGCTGCACCATGCTGCGGATCTCGGCATTGATCTGCCAGAGTTCGCCGTTCTGGGTGAAGTACTTCACCAGCAACCCGATCGGCAATCCGCGCTGCACCTCGAACTGGCTGAAGATTCCGGCCTTCGATTTCTCCAGCACCGCCTGCGACAGATCGGTCGCGACGATCTCGGTGCGCCAGCCCGACAGCAAGGAACCTGCTTCCTTCAGGCACATCGCGATCGAGTACGGCTCCTGCCCGGTGGAGGAAGCCGCGCACCAGATGCGTAAAGCGCGGCGGGCGGCGCGCGCCTGCGCCATCGCCGGTATGATCGCCTCCCGCAAATGATCGAACGGAATCTTGTCGCGGAAGAAGAACGTCTCGTTGGTGGTCATCGCCTCGACCACCTCAGCCGTCAGCGCTTCCGCCCCGCCCTTCATCTTCGCGACGAGTTCGGGAATTGCCGGCAGGCTGGACTTGCGCGCCAACGGCAGCAGCCGGCTTTCGACCAGATATTGCTTGTCGGCGGACAGATCGAGCCCGGAGCGCTCTTTCAGAAGCTTACGCAGATACTCATAATCTGAAGGCGTCACGAACGATCTCCCGAAAACAACCGAACCAATTTTGGCGCGATCTGATTGAGCGGCAGAACTGCCGCGCAAATACCTGCATTGGCGGCCGCGCCCGGCATGCCCCACACCACGCTGGTCGCTTCGTCCTGGGCAATCACGCTGCCGCCGGCGGCGACGATGTCCTTGCCGCCGCGCATGCCGTCGGAGCCCATGCCGGTCAGAATCACCGACATGATGCCGCCCTGCCAGACGTCGATGGCAGAGTTGAACAGCGGGTCCACCGCGGGTTTGCAGAAATTCACCGGCGGCCCGTCGTCGAGCGCGATCGCAGTCTCGGCGCCATGGCGCACCACGCGCATGTGGCGGCCACCCGGCGCAAGATAGATCCGGCCGGGCTTGACGATCTCGCCATCGACGGCTTCATGCGCTGGCCGGCGGCTCGCGCGCGCCAGATGCTCGGCGAGAATCGTGGTGAAGGTCGGCGGCATGTGCTGGGTGATCAGCACGGGAAAACGATCGATCACCGGGCCGATGTCGGCAACCAGCGTCATCAGGGCCTGCGGGCCACCGGTCGACGAGCCGATCAGCAGCACCCGCGGCGCCAACATGCTGAAGGGCCGGCGCGCCAGTGGCAGTTGCGCAACCGGTGCCGCTACCGGATGATGGACCGGTACATCGCGTGCCCGCTCGGGGGCCGGCGCCATGGACGGGCTCGCGGCCGGTGACGCACGCCGGCGGGCCCTGGCGCCCAGATGACGAATCTTCTGAATCAGATCGTGGTGGAAGGTCTCGGCCGCGGTGGCCTCGCGCGTGCTCTCCGGCTTTGGAATGTAGTCGGAGGCGCCGAGCGAAAGCGCCTTGAAGCTGATCTCCGCATTGCGGCGGGTCAGCGTCGACGCCATGATGATGACGAGGTCGCGCTTTTTCGCCAAGAGTTGCGGCAACGCCGAAATGCCGTCGAGTTCCGGCATTTCGATATCGAGCACGGCAACATCGGGCTTGATGCGTTCAATCTGGTTGACGGCGTCGAGACCGGTACGCAAGGAGGCCGAGACCTCCATGTCCGGCTCGGCGCCGATCCAGCGCGAGATCATCCCGCGGATCACGACGGAGTCGTCGACCACCATCACGCGCAGCTTGTCTTGCCGTGTCGAGATTGGCGGTGGAGACTTCGTTAACGCAACACTCATTACTTCACCCGACCCAACTCAAGCGGCACACTTACAAAAACAACGCCGAAGGCCGTTGAGCCGCCGGGATCACCTGCCCGAGATCAGAGCAGGCCGACTTCCTGGAACTTCGCGGTGACGATGTCCTTGTCGAACGGCTTCATGATGTACTCGTTGGCACCGGCATGCAGCGCGCGCGCAATGTGTGCGACGTCGTTTTCGGTGGTGCAGAACACCACCTTGGGCGCGTCGCCGCCGGGCATGCGGCGCAGATTGCCGAGGAATTCGTAGCCGTCCATGACAGGCATGTTCCAGTCGAGCAGAACCGCTTCGGGCATGGCGCGCTTGCAGACTTCAAGCGCCTTTTGGCCGTCCTCGGCTTCGACGATCTGAAAGTCGAGACCTTCGAGGATGCGGCGTGCGACTTTTCGGATGACGCTCGAGTCATCGACCACCAGACATGTTTTCATTTTAGGTCTCCAATTGCACCAGATCCCAAGAGGGATGCTTTCATTGCAGCTTCGGTCTTCATGCCGCCATCAGGTCCGGCACGATTTCGAGAACGCGATCGACGTCGAGGACGACCATGAGCTGACCGTCGAGACGGTGAACGCCGCCGGCGAGCTTGGCCATGCGGGGATCGAG
>NZ_JADPJL010000054.1 GCF_023073415.1 Bradyrhizobium sp. 190
TTCCTGGGCTTCAGATGCGTCCGCTATCGCTTCGTGCCCCGCCCTTCGAGCGCCCAATGGCCTGAAGGCGCCGGTGACTGTTGACGAGATCCTCGACGCGCTCTGCGAACTTGACGGCAAACCCTGGAATCCGCCGGGAGGCAAACCCTTTCGGTTGCGGTCCACCGAGCGGGCACTTGCGGCCTAGAGCGAACGCCAAATCCACCGTGAGGCGCGTATCATGAACACCACGGATCAGGACACGGTATTGCGAGCTATGGAGGATGCCAGGCGCATCCTCGGAGAATACAGCGCGCCAGGCCCGCATGATGCCACGCATACAGTGCACCGGCTCATCGCCGTCCTCGATAGAGATGAGGTTGTCCACGCTCTCGATCGAATGAACCGGCGCCGAATCCTTCGCCTTGTGGAATGAGGCGTGCCCGGTGGCAGGAAACGACCCCAGTGCGGGCTGGCTTTCGCCGGACCGGGCCATCTCCCGTGGTTGCGCCTCCGAGGCTCTTGACAGGTTGCCGCCCGTGCCTAATTTTTTCGCCGGGGCATCGCCCCTCTAGAGCCAAAAGGGAAAGCTGTAACGACCGTCAAAGGATGACGACGATGATGGACGAAAACATTGCCCGCTTGCGAACCCATCGCAACAATATCGCCCGCTACCGGCGTTTGCTCCAAACTAAGCTCACGGATCTTGAGCGCGAATTTATTGAAAGGCGTCTGTCCGAAGAGCAATCGGATTACGAGCGTTTGGCGGCAGGTACCTTCTCCATGACATTCAAAATTCCGAGGGCTCCTGAAAAGCAGCCAACAGCTTACGAGGCTATCTAAGGCTCGTCAGGAACGGACCTGTAACCGTTCGCGTTGATGCGGGGCGCCACGCCCCTGCATGGCGCATTGGAATGGCGGCCCCATCGTTGTGCTCTAGGCTGGGTCCGTTTTCGCTAGAAGCAGCCGCCCGTGACGATCGGAAAGACGAGCCTTCGCGCACGCGACGCAGAAACGGAAGCCGAGCGCTGTTGTCGGTCGCTTCACTTGCAAAAGCTGCAACACGACGGTGCACCGGTGGTGGGGCACCCAATACAGTTTTGCGGATTGGAGAGGACCGCTTGAGTTACGGCGACCGCGGCATCCCAATTAGGCGAACAGGTCGGCGCCCGCTTGTGTGAATTTCACGAAGGTGCCGCTCTCACGCATCACCGGCCACCCGCGCTCGATCGCGAGCCGCAAGCCGGCGTCGCTATATTCGGCCCGGCGCCCGCGGTCTCGGTATAGAAACGGCGCGTTGATCTTCTCGATGTGGATACAGCCGTCGTGCACCGGCTCGATTGTGTTGGCGATCTCGATCAATACGGGCGGCTTTTTCACAGCCATTTTGCCATGCAGCCCCCGGCCGGAAGCCAGCCCTTTCTCACGAGGGTTGGCGGTTCTGGCGCTGTGACATCGTCAGGGCCGCTCTCGCGTTCCTCAATGGAATTTCTTGGCGCTTCCTCATGTATTCGCGCCGGTAGGCGGTTCGGTCGAACTTGCCTTTGTCTTTCTTTCCGGCGCATGCGCGGCGGTGAGGTTCCTCGAAACCTCGGTATTCATTCACCTCTTGCCACCACTAGGATTCTACATTTGCAGGAACGCCACCTCATGAATTGGCATTGTCTATTTGTTCTTCCATTTGCTTGGAGGCCGATATGCGTATTCTTTTTGGAATAGTCGCGATTGCGATAGTCCCGGTTTGGTTGGGCGCACATGTAAATTCTGCTGCAGCACAGGACTTCGACGATAGATGGTCCATCACCCCAAAGGGGCACGCAGAACCAGCCCCCGAGGCAATCGAGCAAAACCCGTTAGAGCGACCTCCGACTAGAATAGAGCCGACACGTCGTTCAAAAGAGCGCTCTGCCTCTCGGGCTTCCAACCCCACATACAAGTACCGAAAGAGCGCGGTGCTCGCCCGCCCACTCCGAACAGCGCGTACTTACGTAGCCCCACATCAGATTCCCTCGCATTGCCCATTGAAAAGTCCAACCCAAGCACAGATCGACGCGGCAACCAATGAATGCGTGAACACGTTGACCCGAAGCGCCCAGTTTCTGGACTGCTTTTTCGAGGACGATGCCAGCAGGGGCGAAGACAAAAGAACTGGCCTGAGCTGCCCTGATCGCCAAGCTGCGCTGGCTAAGCAGTGTCTAAAACGCTGCGCCAACTACGCATCAGATGCGACCCATTTGGTGTGCACCGGCAGTTATCCGAACACCGTCTGGCACGTCTCTTTTGGGGATATCTCGGACGACACGGGGAATTACGCACGTGTAGACCGCTGCGGGCCTCCGCTAAGAAGCACCTTCGCGAGAAAGCCGCCACCGGGTTGAGAGGCAGCGCGCACGGCGCGCTCGCCGTCTTTGGTGATCCCAGCAAAATGGGTGGCGCTTCCCTGCTCTTTCAAGCGATTCGACGATATGCGATAGGCAGGTTCCACGTTGGAATACCTTTCGGGAAAAAGTAGCAACTTTTTCTTAACAGCGGGATTGAATTTAAGACGCAACATTTTTGGAGTTCGAGAATGGATGGCAAGTCTCCGCTGAAGATTGCCGTTGATCGATCTTGAACCGTGCACCTAGCCACGCACAAGGATGTTGACGCGGGCGATCCGCGTCGTTGCTCGCTTGAGAGGTATCTGACCGGGAATGGCAGGCTGGTGAAAACGACCCAGAAGAACTGACGTGCCACGGCCTTTCTTATTTAGCTCGGCTTATATCCGAGGGTTGAGGTCAGCATGGCAACCTTTGAAAAAGCTGTGGTGTGCTTGGCTACTGGGACGGCGCGTCCGGATTAGACGCTAGCTGCGCTTGCAAGCCTCCTGGCGGCTGGCATCGTAGCCACGCTTCGATATGCGTTCGGATAACAGTCTCCCCGCTTCTTCGCACTGTGAGGGACGGCCATGGAACACAAAACTATACAGTTTGAGGTCGTTCAAGCGACAAATCCATATTGCTGGAAATGGATTGTTTTTCTCGATGCTACCAGAATGCGGACTGGCATCGCGCTTACACGTGCTGACGCCGTATTAGATGCCGAACTGGCCATCGAAAAAGCGTTGGAGCAGTTCAGGCCCCGCCGAGGCTTCGCCGATCGCGCGCGGCGGCGGTCAGCCGCTCAAAATTCCATTGGCTAGCTTACCCGGTCCGGAACACAAGCTGAGACTCGTGCGTTCGTTGCCATATCTGGAGAGAAACGGCCATGGCATCCAACGCGCGCATATTCTTCGCAGGGGCAGGAACAACCTTCGTGATCCTGGCCATTGGCTTCGGCGGTGGTCTTATGTTGGCTAAAACGGCCATGGAGCCATCGGCGTCCAGCCGCCCGATTGCCGATCAACTGCCTCCGGTACGCGTTATTCTTCCCGCTTCGGCTGAGGCGGCCATGCCTCCTCAGCCGCCAGTGGAACCTGCTGCTGCGCCAGAACCTTCACCTCCAGTCATGGCAGCTAAAGACGCGCAGCAGGATTTCGAAAAAGAAAAACAGATAGAGCGCGCCGAACGCCGCAAAGCAGAAGCCGAGGAGCGGGCGCGGCGCAAGAAGTACGCGGAGCGTAAGGCAAGGCAGGAGGCCGCTCGCCTGGTGAACCGACAGCAGGAGCAACAGCCCGGCATCCTAGCCTTCGGCGGTGGCGGTGACCAATCTCGAGGCGGAGCAGGCTTGTTCTTCGGAAACTGAATTGGATGCCTTTGGCCCGGAGAATCGGAACGGTAGGCAGGCCACATCAAGTGATTAAAGGCGGCCCGACGCACGACGACTCCGAACGACAAGCATCGGGCCACGCCACTAGAGGTTCACCCCTTGAAATGGCTAAATCAGACTGAGCGTGATTCTTGGCAAAAGTTGATGCTCAGCTGCCGCAATCGGACGTGGGAGAAGGGCCGCATTTGCGCGACCCTTCGCGCTAACCGCGCTGGAAGAGCAATTCTACAGCCGTCGATCAAAGGGACTCCGTAAGAACACGGTGTTTCGGGCCATAGGGGAACTGCGGGGCTAATTCCAGCGTTAGGAAAAAGTGGCAAAAATACCCGTCTCTCTGGGCTGGAGAGGGAGCGGAGCGGCCCCGGCGAGAGTCCCCCGTTGCCCCGACGCCGGGGCCGGTTCGTTCCGCTCGATCGACAGTCCGGCGCGAACGAGGCGACGACACGATCGCGACTGAGGACGGCGACCTCTCTCTTTCGAGTAGCGCGTCCATGGTGGTTCTCCTCAATACGCCGACGCGAGAAGGCACCCACCCCTGTCATTCTATTTTGCTAGTTAGCCAAGACGCCTACGGTCCAAAATAACAAATGATTAGTTTTTAGTTGCTTTTGCCGTCCCGCGACTTTTCGAGTGGAAAGCCCCGGCAAGAGAGGGAGCCCCAGCCGCTATTCCTTTGCTGCGGCGGATACGTTGAAACGGCGGACGGTCGTCTGTCCTTGCGCGGTTCATTCTGATCAAGCCTTGAACCGAAAGCCTGCCTGTGAACCCAGTCTTGTCCTCCGAGATTGTTCACCGTTGATCCATGAGTCAGCCGAAATCCATCGGGTCGACGGCATCGCACCTTTCGCAGATGTAGATCCCGCCCAGCGGGCACGGCTCCCGGTGAAGCGGCTGCGATCGAAGGCGCGGACCGACTTGCGTGCGGCTTGGCCGACGCTTCTGAAGCCGTTGCTGCGGCCGCTTTCTTAGCCTTGATCGTGGAGGCGGATCCTATTTGGATTCGAGTATCTCGCGCACTTTGTTCGCCAGCGTGGACATGGCGAACGGTTTCGCCAGCACGGACATTCCTGGCTCCAGGTGATTCGAGACGGCGGCGTTTTCCGCGTATCCCGTGATGAACAAAATCTGCAATTTGGGGTGCAGAACCCGGGCGCGGTCGGCGATCTGGCGACCGTTGATGCCACCCGGAAGCCCCACATCCGTGATCATCAGATCGATGCGCTTGCCGGACTCCAGGATCGCGAACGCCGAAGGTCCGTCCTTGGCGTCGAGGATACGATAGTGCTGTTCGGTCAGCACCTCCGAAACCAACATGCGGATGTTCGGCTCGTCGTCGACGACGAGGACCGTCTCACCAAAGCCGCGTTCCACGGCGGCCTCTTCCTGAGCCGCGTCATCGTCGACCGCACCCGTGTGCCTTGGAAGGTAGATACACATCGTGGTGCCCTTGCCGACTTCCGAATAGGCCCTGACTTGCCCGCCGGACTGCCGGACGAACCCGTAGATCATCGAAAGGCCGAGGCCAGTCCCTTTTCCGAGCGGCTTAGTCGTGAAGAACGGATCGAACGCCTTCGCAACGACGTCCGGTGGCATTCCGGTCCCGGTGTCAGTAACGCACAGCGAGAGATACTGTCCAGGCGGGAGTTCGCGCTCGCGCGCCGCTCGATCGTCGAGCCATTTGTTGGCGGTCTCAATCGTCAGACGCCCCCCATCCGGCATGGCGTCGCGCGCGTTAATGCACAGATTGAGGAGCGCGCTCTCGAGTTGCGGAGCGTCCACTTTGGTAGACCACAAACCCGCCGAGCCCACGACCTCGACGGCGATCTGAGGCCCCATTGTGCGCGATATCAGATCCTCCATGCCTGCGATCAGGCGGTTGACGTCGGTGGGCCGCGGATCGAGCGTCTGGCGTCGGGAGAAGGCCAACAGCCGATGCGTCAGGGCGGCTGCACGATGCGCCGACTCGGTCGCTGCCTTGATGAAACGGTCGATGTCGTTGAGGCGGCCGTCCTCAATCCGCCTTTGAATCCGCTCCAACCCGCCACTGATGCCCTGCAGCAGATTGTTGAAGTCGTGAGCGATGCCGCCCGTCAATTGCCCGACGGCCTCCATCTTCTGTGCCTGGCGCAGTTGATCCTCGGCGGCGGCGAGCGCGAGCTCCTGCTCACGTTGCTGCGTGATGTCTCGTGCCGAACAGTACAGGGTGCCCTCAACCGACGTCGCCGACCAGGAGAGAGTTCGGTAGGACCCGTCCCTTGCGCGCAAGCGGTTGGCGAAGGTGAGCGAGTTGACGTCCGCGGCTAGGCGCGCGATCTTGGCGCGGGTCGCCTCGCGGTCTTCCGGATGCTCGAGCCAATCGCTGGTCCGTCCGACCAACTCCCTCTCCGTCCAACCCAAAATCCGGGTCCAGGCCGGGTTGACGTTGATCCAGACACCTCGGCTATCGGCCACGCCCAACATGTCCTGACTGACCCGCCAAATGCGGTCCCGCTCGGCGGTCCGCTCCTCCAGCCGCCGCTCGAGAAGCCCTTCGGCATTCTTTTGGTCGTCAACGTCGGTGTTGGTACCGATCCAGCGCAGGATCGTGCCTTCTCGGTCGAGCAGCGCGACGGCACGGGCGAGATGCCAAAAGTATTCGCCATCGTAACGGCGGAGTCTGAACTCCACTTCAAAGTCGCCTCCCGATTCAAGCGCCGCCGTCCAGCGTTCAACGGTGATTTGTAAGTCGTCGGGATGAACGATTTCGAACCATCCGTTTCCGTCGAGCTCGCCTTCGCGCTTGCCGCTGTACATGTAAACCTGTTCGTTGAACCAATCGAGAAAGCCGTCAGGTCTTGCGTTCCAGACGTGATTAGGCATCACCTGTGCAAGGACTCGGAGCTGCGCCTCTCTCGCTCTGAGCGCGGCTTCTGAGCTGACACGCTCGATATGTGCCCACGACCGTTCGGTGACCTCGGTGAGGACGGCCAGATCCTCATCCGTCCATAGCCGGGGCACCTTGGCGTGGATGGCCATCAGGGCCGTCAGTCGGTCCTCCTTAACCAGCGGCATGCAGATGGTTGCGGCAATTCCGATACTTTGAAAAGTGGCCGCCTCCTCGGGCGCAAGCTCTCGCAGATTGTCGTTAAGGACCAGCGGTCTCCCCGCGCCAAGATTTTGCACCGCAAGCTTTCCGAAATCGGCGAGGCTGTAGTGGCCGACGATGCTCGGAGATCCGGGCGCGCTCCAGTCGCCCCGGATCGTGAACCCGTCCTGATCGGTGTCCATATCCGCATATGCGCATATCGCGACCTTGAGATATTCGCCGGTCATCTTCGTCGTGATCGCCATGATCGCGTCGGCGTCGTGGCTTCTCGCGGTCTCCTTACCGAGAGCGTCCAAGAAGAGGAGCCGTGCTTCGTTCTGCTGCACCTTGCGCTCGGCAGCGACCCGCAGCGAGGTTTCAACGACTACGGCAATGACGCCCGCCGGTTTCCCGCCCTCTCCGAATACCGGAGAGTAGTCGAGGTTCATGAAGACCTGCTCGGCTGCCCCGGAGCGATGCAGCGTCAATTCCTGATCGCGGTACGACAGGGTATCGCCGGCCATGCCGACCTTCATGACGTTGTCGTTGAAGTCCGCGACCTCGGGCCATCCCTCGCGAACCTTGCTTCCAAGCAGGTGCGGATGTCGGCCTCCCGCAAAGACCGAATAGGCATCGTTGTAGATCATGATGCCGTCCTCACCCCAGAGCAGGACGATCGGTACGGGAGAATGGAGCAGTATGCCGACGGTGGTTTTCAGGCTCGCAGGCCAGGATTCGATCGGGCCAAGCGATTCCGACCAGTCATGGCTCGCTATCAGCTTTGCCGTGGTGCCGCCGCCTGCCAGGAACGACGCAATGTGGCTTCCCCCAATCACGTCGAACTATACCTCGCCACATGCACAATGACTTTCCAGTTCAAGGAATCGAAACTCCGGAAAGACGCGGAGGTTCCGCACGCGGTCGGGATTGAAAAAGGGGATGCTCTGGACGGACCAGATGGGTTCGAAGGTCAAGTGCGGAATGCTCTGTGCGTTTAACGGAAGGTGGCCACGAGTTCTAGCGAGCGCGTTCGATCGTGAAACCCGACCTTAGCCCAGCCGGGCCACGCCCAAGTCCGCAGAGGCGTCAGGTGGCAGAAGCTGCGCTCTCTTCACCCGCACGTAACCCTTGTCTGCGGTATTCGGCGGAGCCGCCGTTCACCACCGATTGGTAATGCGAGACGTAGTCTGCGGCCATCCGGCCTGCCGTGAAGCGTTCCTCGAACCGATCGCGCACGCGCCTGCGATCGAGCTCCCCCAGCCGCTTCACGGCTTGAACAACCTGCTCTTCGTCATCGACCACAAAACCGGTGATGCCTTCGTCGATCACTTCGGGGACCGAGCCGGAGCGAAAAGCGATGACGGGCGTGCCACATGCCATCGCTTCGATCATGACCAGGCCAAACGGTTCGGGCCAATCGATAGGAAAGAGCAGCGCAGCGGCCCCCGCCAAAAACGGCTGCTTCGCCTCGTCATTCACTTCGCCGATGAGCCTGATCTGCGTGCCGTCGATTTGCGGTTCGAGCCGCTCTTTGAAATAGCGCCTTTCGCCGCGAGGCAGCTTGGCCGCGATGCGAAGCTGCATCCCGGCGGCGCGCGCGATGCGGATTGCGCTTTCCGGTCCTTTCTCGGCAGTGAGGCGCCCCAGGAAGGCAAGATAGGACCCTTGTTCGTACGACGGGCGGAATAGGTCGGCGGGAAGACCGTGATGGACGGTACCGCGCCAATTCGCCCTGAACAGAGGCAGGCGTTGATTGTCGGATATCGAGACGAAAGAGGCGTCGGAAAACTGGCGGACCACATCCGCCAGCCCAGGCAGATCAAGCCGTCCGTGCATCGTGGTGAGGAAGGGCACGCCGAGGCGGCTCAGCAGCGGCAAATGCAGCCAATCGATGTGCGAGTGCACGACGTCGAAATCTTCGACCCGTTGCGCGATCGCCTCGAGCAGAGCGGTGCATGCGGCTGCTGGATCGGCGGCGGGCCTGCCGAGGCGGAGCGCGCGGGGCCAGACCGGATGCAGCTTCCCGCGCGTGCGGGAGTCTCCGCTGGCGAACAAGGTCACCTCGTGGCCCAGACTGACGAGTTCGTCGACCAGCCAGGCGACCACCCTCTCTGTCCCGCCGTAAAGCTTGGGAGGAACGCTCTCGGCCAACGGCGCGATCTGGGCAATCCGCATGACAGCTGGTCCGGACCTTTGCTCGTTGACGACCATGTGAGAACCAAGAAGACGTAGCGAGTGTTCCTAACTCCGTTGCCGATTCTTCCCGGATTGAGGAACTAGCCGGTGCCGCAGGCATTGGAGTCAACCGCATGGTGCGGACAAGGAGAGACAAATGAAGAAATTGGTTCTGATTTCGGCGGCGGCCTCGCTGCTGGCGACTGCAGCCTTCGCTCAGACGACGGTTACGACCACGACCGGCACGGCCGGAGCAGCCGTCCAGATCGAGCCGCAGTATCGCACCAAGATCAAAAGCTACGTCACCGAACACAAGATCCGGCCCGTGACCACGAAGGAGAAGATCGTGGTCGGCGGTCGCGTACCGGCCGACGTCGAACTGGAATCGGTACCCGCTGACTGGGGTCCGTCTCTCACCAAGTATCGCTACGTGTATTCGGGTGACCGCGTCATGCTGGTCGAACCGGGTAGCCGGACCGTCATTCAGGAAGTCGACTGACTCTTCGCGCGAAGCGGGGCACCTTGAGGGCTTCGCCTTGCGTTGGTCGTCAGCCCTTCAAGGCTGAACAGAACGGCACCTTTGGGGAAAGTCAGTTTGCTCGCTTCGACCGACACATACATCGGGCTACCGAAACTCTCTTTCAGGCCTTCAGGCCGTGCGCATTAGTGCACCGGTCGCCTACATCCTTCTTTATACCGCGTTGTACGCCGCTTTCGGCGTAGCGTCGCCGTTCTGGCCAAGATTTTTCGAAACGAGAGGCCTAAGCCCCCAGGAGATCGGCATTGTGCTCGCTGCCGCGATGCTAACGCGTCTTCTGGCCGGACCAACAGTTGGGATGCTTGCAGATCGAGCAGTTTCGTTGCGCTTTGCTCTCGCAGTTTGTACTGCATTGGCCGCCGCATGGGCCGCCGCTTTATTGTGGGTGCACTCGTTCGCGTTGCTGCTTTTCATAGCTGTGTTCCAGGCCGCTTCTCTTGCTCCCACGACTTCTCTGGCTGACGCATTATCGGTCAACGCGGCAAGACCGCGGTTGGCCGGGAAGGAATTTGAGTACGGATGGATACGGGGCTCGGCATCATTGGCTTTCATATTTGGCACACTGACGGCCGGGCAGCTCATCAGCCGAACCGATGTTACGCCTATCATTTGGATGAATTTATCGTTTCTCGTCGTAGCGGCCGCCTCAACTGCATTGTTACCAACTGTCGCGCCCCCCTCTTCACCACCACTCACCCGCAAATCTTCTGTGATCCGCGAGCTCGGTGAGCTCCTTCGGATCCCACGCTTTCGGATGATGATACTGGTTACATCCTCCGTCTATGGCAGCCATGCGATGCACGACGCGTTCGTCGTCATTTGGTGGAGTGCTGCCGGCATCGAGCCTTGGACCATAAGTATCCTCTGGTCGGAAGCCGTGGCTGCGGAAGTTATCGTGTTCTTTCTGATCGGCCCAGCTCTGCTCGACCGACTCGGTGCCCGGGGCGCCGCCGTCTTGGCCGCCGCGGCCGGCGTCGTGCGATGGTCTGTGGCCGGCGTGACAACTTCCGTTTTGGCGCTTTCAATTCTCCAGCCGCTGCACGGCTTTACCTTTGCCCTGCTTCATCTCGCCTCGATGCGCATGATGCAGGCGCTGGTACCAGCCCGTCTGGCAGCAACCGGGCAATCCATTTACGCGTTTGGCTCAGGTTGCTTGACTGCCGTGCTGACCCTGTTATCGGGAATTCTCTACGCCAAGTTTGGAGGAGTGGCGTTCCTTCCCATGGCTATTCTATGTGCCGTAGCACTCCCGCTTGCGTGGCTTGGTTTCGCTGACGAGCGGAATCGTTCTGTCGGCGTTCTTTGATCCTCCCGTCTCTGCGAGCCCTCAGGGCGCCGGCTTCGTGTAGTATATACGGTGTGGGATAGAGATGTCGGAATTTGCGGAGAACTCTGGTCAGTACGCACGAGCCCCGTGGTGCGCCGCCGGAAACTCTGGGCTGGGCGTCGGGAGTGCTTTGAGAGAACCCGCGCAGGCTCTTTCGGGCCTGACAATGGAAACGGTGGGACACCCACGGAGGGCGGCAGCCTTTGTATCCATGTTGCTCGACGGAGGATGTCGTCTTCGCAGCTGGTGCAGACGTAGCGCTCCCGCGCCGTCTGATTCTCGGGCACGACCTTCATCGGCTTGCCGCACACCGGACACGCCTTCCGGATAGGATACAGCGCCGCCATCTCGATTTCCCCTGCTGCCGCAGCTTAGCGCCGCGCGCTGCACGGATTCAAGCTGATCGCGAAAAATTTCCCGTGGGTGGCCCGCGGTTCGAATGCGAATGCTCAAGGAAGAAGCGCAGCATTTCTCTCGTCGCGTCCGGTCCCCGCGGATCGGGGTAAGAGCCGGCGGGACTGCCTCCCGACCGCCAGGACTACGCCGCGATCGAATCCGCCAAGACGTCTGCCCGGACGACGCGATTGCGTCCTCGATGTTTGGCTGCATAGAGAGCTTGATCGGCCATGCGCATGACCTTGGCCAGGTCCGTTTCACCGTGGCATTCGGCCAGCCCGATGCTGATCGTCACGTTGGCCGACGCCTCATCGCCGAGGACTGGCTCGGCGGCGCAGGCCTGCCGAAGCTCTTCTGCGTATAGAGCGGCGCGCTCCCTGGATACTCCGGTCATCAGGACAGAAAATTCCTCGCCGCCATGCCTTGCCACCAGCATCCGTCTCTGCCCCGCAAAGGAGCTCAGTACCTCAGAGATCGCGATGAGCACCTTGTCCCCGAACTCATGCCCGAACTGGTCGTTGATCGCCTTGAAGCGGTCGATGTCGCACATCAGCACGGTGGTGGGCAGGTTCGCATAGCGCGCCGTGGTCAAGGCCGTTCCGGCGGCCTGGTCAAAGCCCCGTCGGTTGAGCAGCCCGGTCAACTGATCGGTGCCGGAAATCCGCTGCAGTTCGGCGCGCGTCAGCGCCAGCTCCCGCATCACCAGAGCGGACCGATAGCTCAGGCCTGCCGTCAGCAGCCCCGAAATGATCATGCTGATCATGATCGACGATCTGGTCACGAAGCCGGCGCGCACCAACGCATCCGGATCGGGTCCGAACTGCAGGAGGCAGAAGGACAACGTCAGGACGACGGTCAGGCCTACGCTCACGGCGGAGCGACCCGCGGCGTGGCGCAGCGCATCCCTATGCGTGATGATATCGTCGGCCATCGGCTCTGCTTTGTAAAACCACCAGCATGAGCTCTTCCACTTCACGGCAGGTTAAGACGCGCTTTGCTCCGGAGACGCCGTTAACGCCGGCCTAAGGACGAAGCTCAAATTGCGATGGTCGTGGCTCCGGAGAAGCGGAAGTTGCAGGCTTGATTCACTGTGGCGCCAACAACGCGGGGGCCGACTGACCCCTTCCCGCCAAGCTTGCCGAATTTCCCCGTCGGAGCGCAAGGCCTGCCCGGGCGAAAGTTGCTGATTGCCGAGCCGCCGATGTACGGCTGGGTTCGGCGGTCAAGCTTTTAGGTCGAACTGGCTGCGCAGCCGATCCGCAATGGCTTCGATCATGTCGCAACGGTCCGCGTCCCGCTGCGGCCCGTCCCTCATGATCTCGACTTTCCAGGAATCTTCGTGCGGCACGACCGAGATCGCCAGATCTGTCGGCCAGTCGCTGATGTCTTCCATCTCCAGCCTGATGGCCGACTCCAGTTCTTCGCGGGTTTTGGCCGGCTTCTTCAAGCTGATTCCTTCACCGCGCGGAACTGGACCACCGCCTTTGGCTATCCGCGCGAGCGCATGTCGTTGAAAAGCGGGCATTTGGCCTTTGGCTATCCGCTACAGGCGCCGTACTCAAACGGCGGGCGATGGTCCAACAAGTCAAAGACGTCGTCGCGGAAATGTTCCGAGCCCAGGCATTGGGCGCAGGCGAGCCGGAGCTATGTGGCCGTCGGCCCTGCGGCGTTGAGAAGCTGCGAGACCGCCGTGACCAGCTGCGCGGGCGAACGGCTTTCGCAGCAGGATGCTGTCGGGGACGCCGTGCGCCGTCCATTGGTCGGCGCTTGCACCGGTCATGTAGATGACCGGGAAGCCCGCCTCCATCTCCCTGATCTGCCGGGCCACTTCCCGCCCGCTCAGCGAGCCCTTCAAATTGACGTCGGTAACGAGCGCGCGATAAGGCGCGACCTTGCCTCTGAACAGCGTCAGCGCCTCCTCTCCGGACGAGAGGATGGCCGTATCGAAGCCGCCTTCCCGCAGCGCCTCCTCGACCAGGCCCTGCAACGGGTATTCGTCCTCGACGACGAGGACAAGGGTACATCCGACACGTTTCGCTCATGGCTGAGCTTTTCGAGCAGACGCGATGTTCGCAACCGGCTTGTGTACAAAAGTGAACCTAAGCAAAAGTTCCGTATCGTGCAAAACTGCGGAGGTGGCTCCCCTCACCGCGATGGCGCTCTCGTCGGCAGGCAGCTTCTCCAGCGCATTCCGGCCCCTCAAGGGGGCGGCCCCCGTACTTTACGGGTTGGCTGCCCGCCTAGGACGATTACCTCGAGGCCTGAGCACCAAGACGCTCGCTCGATCCGGAGCCGACGAGCATGGCCGCCTTGTCCAGGAGCTTTTGTTTGACGGCATCGGTATCGGACGGCTTGACGCGTGCGCTGACCGTCAACTCCACGATCGGTGCTGCCGGGTTTGAGACGTCCATCACTTTCGACACATGCACAGCGGGCTTATTCTGCCCATCCACGCGCGGGTCGTCGCGCAGGTCCTTCAAGATTTCATCGCCGATGGTCTGAGCCGCTGCGCCGGCGCGCACCGGAAACGAGACCTTGAGTTCACCGGTTCGTCATGGCGCCTCCGCGAAAGAATGCAAACAGCCCTTCAAACTCGCCGGAGTGAAGATTGATCCGCGCCCCGCCGGAACGGTTCCGGCCGAGATGCCCTATCCTTGGGAACTCCAAGCAAATCTGCCCGGAACGATTTGCGGCGCACGGCGTGATCTATTCGGGCCGGACACCTGACTGGAGAAGTCGAATGCCCGCCAGCCCCATCAAGCTCCCATCTGACGGCGTCATGGCGAACGTCTGTCTCGGTGTGACGGTGACCGGCCTGTACACGCTCGTCGGAATGGGGCTCGTCATCGCGTTCATGTGAGGTCGAACACAAGGCCGTAGGGGGGCGGCACCCAAGGGCGCGGGAACGCTTCGTCAATTTCGGCAGCCTGCTGGGGTCGAATTTCGGCGGCGCGTTCCGATTTGTCGGTGGTGGCAGGCTCCGAACGGCGGGGAATAAGCGTCGGCCTCGAGTTACACCAGGCGCGGCGTGGGGGTACCGTGCATGTCGCAATATCGCCCTTCGCTCCGGCTTCTAGCTAACCAACGGCACCGAATCCTATTGCAAGACAACCGGAAGATTGAGCGGGCCACGGAAACCGAATCCGTGCCAGCGTACGCACGCGGGATCAAGCAACGTCATGTTGGGGAAGCGTTCGAACAGCATGGGCAGCAGGATGATGCCAACGGTTGCCCGCGACAGGTGCGCACCCGCGCAATGATGCGGGCCGTTGCCAAAGGCCTGGTGAGGATTGGGCTCGCGCAGCGCGTTATAATTCTCGCCATCTTCGAAGACGTCCTCGTCTCGATTGGCCGACGCCTGGATCGTCATCACGGTGTCGCCCTTCGGGATGAAGCAGCCACGAATCTCCGTGTCCTCCATCACGAGCCGTGAACTCGCCTGGATCGGCGCCACCCATCGCACCCCTTCCTCGAAGGCGGCGCGCCATTTACTGGCTGCGCACACGACTTCAAGCTGCTCTGGATTGGTGAGCAGTCCGTAGAGGATCGTCAGCAGGGCGTCGCGCGGCTCGTTAATGCCACCGCCGATAGCGATCTTTACATTGGCGATCAACTGGCTTTCCGGAATCGGATTCCTCGCGTTCACCATGAAGGAGAGCGCTGAGGAATCCGGTTCGGCCCGCACCCGTTCGGCGTTGGCACGAATGCATTTGTCCATCTCCGCATTTGCGGTATCGGTCGCTTCGAAAGGGCCCGGCGTCCAACCGAAATTGCCGGCGCCGTCAATCAGCGTCTGCGACCATCGCTGCATGGCTTCATCGCTCGCGTCCGGAACGCCCATCGCATGCGCTAGAATCCGCGCGGCAAGCGGTCCCGCGAGGGCGGAAAAGAGATCGACCACCTCGCCGCGCGGCAGCCGATCAAGGTACGCCGTGGCCATTTTTGCATACAGCGGCGCCCAGACCGATTCGATCGTCTTCGGCATCAGGGCCGGCATCATCGCCATGCGTTCGGTCCGGTGCTCGTCGTGGTCCTTGCGCATCAGAGTATGCGCGAGAAAGGCACGCTTCATGGGCGTGTTCGGGTCGTTGGAGCTGAATAGCGCCGCGTTGTCCTTCACGTACTTGGTGTCGGCGGCCTTGGTGAGGAAGGTGCGGCGCACGGATTTGACGCGTAATACGGGCGCTTCGCGTCTCAGGCGTCTGTAGATCGGATACGGATCGCGCGTGAGCTGCTCGATCGTGATGGTCTCGTCCAAAGGAGCCAATGCCGCGTTAGCCATGAAGCGTTCCTGTTGGCTGCGGGCCTCTATAGAGCGAGTCGGAGCCTAATGGCAGGCGCGGAACGGCGCAACCCAGGCGTCCACCCCACCGGTAGGCGTGAAATCCCGCATGCCTCCTGCGCGCCGTCCGAAGCTCCAGAAAACGCTCAAGTCTGAGCAGCTATCCGAAACTAAGCGCCCTCACCCTCCGGTTGTTCTGATGGCCAGGCACCATACGCTGTGGGCGAAGGTCCTGGTCCAAGTCCGACGGCCGCCGCCCGGTGCCGGCGAACAGCTTCGCCGAATGCGTGCCCGGACGATGCGGAAGGCGCCCGGCCCGGGCCGAACGCCGTGACACTCGAAGGGCGCACGCGGAGTTGAAGCACGTGAAGGCGAACCGGCGGCTGACAATGGAGTTGAATTGTTTGAGGGTCCGGACTCCTAGGCACTCCGGGCCCCGCCTTGAGAATCGTAGGCAAATCAGCCCCGACGTTCACCCGGATGCCGGGGCCGATTTCTGTCCGGCTGTTTGAGATGTGGCTGCGCCGGCGGCCCGATTACTTCGCCGGCGGCCGCAACGGGCTTTCGGCCCACTTGCGGACGGCTGGATCGTGCAGCGGGTCGTCTCTTCGCAGCTGGTGCAGACGTAGCGCTCGCGCCCCGTCTGGTTCTCGGGCACGACCTTCATCGGCTTGCCGCACACCGGACACGCCTTCCGGATAGGATACAGCGCCGCCATCTTCATTTCCCCTGCTCCCGCAGCTTAGCGCCCCGCGCTGCACGGATTCAAGCTGATCGCGAAAAGTTGCCTATCGGAGTCCGCCGAAGCGCGATGACTGCTTGACGGAGGCGGCTCCCCTGTACTGAATTCCGCTGTCGGTGATGTTTGCGGGGAGTGAGCAGATGGACGCGGAGTTCTACAGCCAGCAGGCGCTGCGCGTGCGCGACCTGGCCGGGAAGGCCGATCCGTTCATCAGGAGGCGTCTACTCGATCTCGCCGCCAGATACGACGCCAGGGGTGGCGCTTCTTCAGATGCGACGCGGACCACCGAACGGCCGCTGCGGCTTCCGCGCGCGAACCCGGTGTCGGGCTGCGAACGGTCCGAAGAGGCATGAATAAGCCCCGGTCCAGCGAGATCAAGTGCGGGGCCTGCAACGGGACGGGTTTTCCGCCGGTGCGGCAGCCGAAGCCCGGCCGCAGGATCTATCCGGCGCCCTGTCGCAAGTGCGGCGGCAAGGGCCGAGTGATCGAGCGCGAGTGACGGCGGCAATTTTGGGCTGGACCGGCCTTATCCGTCCTTGAGAATGGATTTCACCTGACGCACCGGCCAGCTTTCGCCGTCTGGGATGACGCGCACCTTTGCGCCACCGCCCTCCAAGGCATGAGAACTGACCTCGTCGTCGATGGGCACCACCGCGAGGTCCGTCTCCGGCTTCCAGTTCAGCGTGGCGTCGATGTCGCCCGGGAAGATCTGCCATCGCGAGCCGTCGTCCAGTTCGACGATGTGGCTCTCGGAGTGCGACCGGATCCTCATCGCATCTCGCGGTGGGTTGGGGCCGCGTGCGGCCGATGCTGCGCAAGCTGCTGCGCGCTCCCAGCCCGCCGCAGCCGACCGCTGTCTTCATGGCGACAGCGCGAACACTTCAAGCAGATCTCCCGCTGCTTCGGCATGCTCGCGGCCATCGGCCAGGCGCCGCATTGGGGGCATCGCACCAGCAGGCTGTCCGTTTCGATCATGGCGGCTCCGAATCATTGGCCCTCATTCGGCAACAAACGGACCTTGGAGATGTTCCGGCGGGATCTACGCTCCGCCGGCGGCCGCAGCGACCTGGCGGAGCGCGGCCAGCTTCGCCCCCGGATCGACCAGGTCGGCGGCCCGCTTCTCGAATTCGGCACGGTCCATGCGGGCGAGATCCGTCCACCACTTTGCGGCATCCGCATCGAACATCTGCTCGTCAAACACCAGCATGAACTGCGCCTGGACAACCTCGTTCTCGGTCAGGCGGTCCCGCATCAACGGCACCACGCCGGCGGCCTCGGCGACGGCGCCGGGCCGCGATGCTTCGCCGAGGAGGCCTTCCCGGATCTTCTCTTCCATGAAGTCGATGAGGTCGAGGACGAAGGCGGCGAATTCGGTACGGCGGGTCGATGTCATTGGTTTGCTCCGTTCGGTATCGGTTCGCGGGTTCGTGCGCCAATGTCTGAGAATGACGCCGCACCAGTTTCGCACCAGAAACAACCTCATCAGAACGCAACGAACGCGATCGAAATCGAACAAAAAGGCGGCAAAATCAACGAAGCTGATCGATATTCTGCCGCTCATAACGGTCTGGTTGCAGGTTCGAGTCCTGCCGGGCCCACCATCCGGTCATTTGGGCTTTGATTTATCACGATTATTTTTCCGTTTCGTCTCATTGGTTGTTCTCGACCCCAGAACTGAGACACTTTTCTGGTTTCGATATTCTTCAAGACGCGTGAATGCGTTCGCCACCATCGTCCGCTGGCGAGCTTGACGGATGTAAATCTCCGCAGTTTCGAGCTTGCTCCAGCCGAACAGCGCACACAGCTCCGGCGCAGTCACACCACTCTCGGCAAGGGTCACCGCAGCCGCCTTTCGCAGGCCGTGCGCCGTGCATTGATGGAGACCGGCGGCGTCGCACCAGTCCCGCATCTTGTTGCCGAGACCGTTGATAGTGAACGGCCGACCGAGATCGTTGACCAGATAGGTCAGGTCGCCGGTTGGACTTGCGGCCAGCGCCTCGGCGAGCTCGCGCGTGATCGGACACTGAATCCGCTTTCGAGAATTTCGGTTCCGATTTTTCCAGGCAACAAAATTGAGCCAGCCATCAGTTTCGTGCTGGCGGCCAATGCGCGAGGCATCTGAAATTCTGGCACCCACATTCAGCATCAATTCGAGCGCCAACCGCGCCTTAGTGCCGATCTTGTGGTGCTGTCGATAGATATCTACCTCGGCCGGCGTCCAGGTGTGCCAGCCTTCCGTTTCATTGATCTTCGCTATCCCAACCGCCGGATTGAAGGTCGCAAGCTTTTTCTCAATGGCCCATACGAACAACGAGCGTAGATACTTCACGAGCTTGTCTGCTGCGGCGGGCGTCGCTCTGCGCTTGTCTTGGCTGGCCTCGACGTCTTCCTTCCTGAGCGCTGCATAGGGCAGATCGCCGGCGGTCTGACAGAAGCGATCAAGGACACCGCGCTTATCCGCTTGGGTGAGTTGATCGAAGCTTTTGAACTTTGGCGATCGATAGTACTGGTCCACCAGCCAATAGAATGTCTTCTCTCGCGGGGTCTTTGGGGCGTCGCGCTTTCCGTCCAGAGCCTCCAGCGCCTCGAAGTAGACCTTCATAAACGCCGGGCTGATGCGTCCGTCGCTGTCCTGAAACGTTTCCTTGATCCGGATCTTCCGATGTCCAGGCTTGCGAACGTAATAGCGATCGTTTCCGTTCGGGTCCGGATCAAAGATGCAATACTTCAGCCGGGTCTTGATCACGCAATGACTCCATCGAACGGGTTTTTCGCATAGGGCCCGTCGCGAAGCCGCTCCCACGCATCCAAGACTTCTCCAGTGTCCCAGAGAACGACGCCGTCGATCTTCCTGCCCCTTGGCATTCGGCCATCCGCGCACCACTCATCAAACTTGGTCGTCGATACCGCCAGAGACGCGGCCGCCTCATCACGCCGCAGCGCGAAGCGGGGAATCGACAGCAAACGATGAGCGCCGCGAGACATCAGGCGGTCTTCCCCGCACTAAGCCGAAACTCGATTAGTTCCCTCTGCCTCTTAGCAAGGTCACTTAGCAGTCGACCAAACGGAAGGACGACAAGCGCATCGCGAGTTTCGAAGAGTATCGGAGCCACCTTTCTAGCATCTATGAAAATCGGCTCCTCCACCGGATCACCAACGGCGCCCAGGATGTGCGATACTTCGTTGGACGAAAATTCCTTAGATTTTAGTTTCCGCTGAAAAATTAACAGCGCATGTACGATGATGAGAGTGGCGCTTGACGGGTCAACCGCCAAGTTAGAAACCAACGGTTGAGCAAGTGAAATTGAGGCCACCTCCAGCGCACTGTATCGGCGCTTCCCGCCGACGATTTTGGGTTTGACGTACTGCCGATTGGTCCAATTTTGCAGCGTAACGGCCTTTAACCGCTTGCCAGCCAGCACCAGGACTTCAGTCTGACTGAAATTTGGCTTGTCGAGATTTTGAAAGAACCACGATATCGGGTCGTCTTTGCCGTCGTACCACTTCATGATTTTTTATCTCAATATCAGCTGATATTTACCTCTGATTTGATCCGGCGTCAATGTCAACTGACATTTATCCCCACGCCAACATGAAAACCCCGCCAGGAGCAGGGGTTCGTTGTCAAAGTTTGAGGTCGACGGCAAAGAGATGTTCGCGCACGCCTGCAAGGTTGGCCTCGAAGGCGTCGTCTCGAAGGTCCGCGACGGCCGGTATCTTTCCGGGCGCGGCCGGGACTGGGTCAAGAAAACCTGCGCCCAGCGCGAGACGCTGACCATCGCGGGCTTCGCGCTCGATGGCAACGACTGGGACGGCATCTATGTCGGCCGCCGCAGGGGCGATGACCTGATCTATGCCGGCAAGGTCGACCACGGCTTCGACAAGAAATCATCCGCCGAGCTGCGCAAGCGCCTGACGCCCCTGATCCGCAAAACCCAGCCCTACGCCAAGCGGATCGCGCATAAGGGAATCTGGGTGGAGCCGGAGCTGAACGCCGAGATCGAGTACCGCGCCAAGTCAGCCGAGGGAAAGGTTCGCCATCCCTTCTTTAAGGGCCTGCGGGACGACCTGTGATGGACGATTTCGATCGCTTCTGGCAATGGGCAAACAAACCGCTTTATAGCACGCTGACCATCTATGCCGATATTCACCACGCGGTCACGTCGCTCCCGCCGGAAGCGCGGCGCTACCGCGCTAAGGTCAATGAAGCCGTGCGCATGGTACAAGAGACCGCCGGCGGAATACCGCGCCACACCGACCGCAAGTCGGACAGACGAGTCACGTTCGCCTCGACATGCTTGCGGAAATGCAGCCACCCAATCGAGATGGGCGCCGATATGTGGGCGGTGGTCGCAACATTGGCGCGGAACATCCGCGAGCGCCGGCCATTGTCCTATTCGCTGAGCTGGGGCGCTACCGGAGGAACGAATTCATGGCCTATCAACCCAATCCGAACGATCCCCATCGTGGGGGCCGGAGTGAAGAGGAAATGCGGCGTCGCGACAATGAACTGCAAGCCGATCCCCAGCTCGCCGAAGGTCCCGCCAGCGGCACCAAGATCGCCATGTACGCCATCGCCATTGCAGTTTTGCTGGGTGTCGTGTTCTACGGCCTGAATAACAACACCGTGGACCAGGCGGGCACCACGCCGCCCAGCGAGACGGCGCAGCAGACCCAGCCGGCCAACCCTGCGGGGCCTTCGGGCAAGACCAACACCGATCCCGGCACGACCACGGGCGCGGCGACGACCAACCGTCCGACGCCGCCGTCTCCGAACCCCACAGGTACGCAAGTCGATCGCAGCAAACAGTAAAGGTCGATCGTCCGAATCGGGATAGGGGGGAGTCTTGCGACTCCACCCCTCCCACACCACCTGACATACGGGTCCGTATCCGGCGGTTCGCCGGTTAAGCACAGACGGTTGTTTGCGTCCGTGCCAGAGGCTCAGGCTTCGGCCTGAGGGCGCTTACGCATACGGCACATATTTCAGCCGCGCGCACTTCCTCGGAACGATTCTTCGCGGCGCAAACTGCCTGAACTCAGACTTCCAAGGAGCAGAGCTGGTCGGCTCAGTCGGTCAAAGCCAACTGCATTCTTTAAGATCAATCGGCGTTTGGGCCAAGAGTGCCTGTGTGGCTCCAATGTTCGACGCAATGGCTGTCAACGGCTGTCTGACCTCGTGAACCCAATGCGCCAGAGCTGCCAACCGGAGGCGGTCGGAGTCTAGCCGGAAGCCTGAAATCGACTGCAGAGCTATATCGTTCCAGAAGTAGGCCAAGCTCCACCCGGCGCTGATTCCTGCGTCGCCGTTTGGGACATATGAGCGTTGAAGTCCGTACCGGTGGGCAGGATCATCGCGGAACCCGGGAGTCGGCTGTGAGCGTTATTAAGTTCGAGCGGCGTTGGGCCGCTAGGTTTTTGCGGCCACCGCCGCCTCGAGCGCAACGGCCTGAAAGCCAGGATCAGCAGCTGGCCGCACCGAAACCCAAAAAAACCCGCCAGCGTGAACCGGCGGGTAGCGGCCGGACGCACGACGGGATTAACGACATGCGCCGGGCCTTACCACTCGCGTCACCCACCTGGGTTTGATTCTTGGCAGAATTGCGCGCGATGCAGAAACCCGCCGCGTTTGACTATCGGCGGGTTTCCGTACTCTCGCGGGGGCTCAGGGGGACTTTCCCGCGATTGGGCAATTCGTAGCAACCTGAGATTAACGATTTATTAGGCTATCCGCGACGCGGCCGACTACATCAGCAAGCTGCCGAAACAGGAATCCGACCTGTCGGAATGGGCAAACGGCGATCGAGGCCCTGATGCTCGTGTCGCGAGGCGGCCCGACCATGATGGCGCGGATCGGTGTCATGCGGGCATTGAACCGCGGGCACGTCCCCGAGTTCACAGAGTCAGGGAAAAAGCATCACTGGGGGAGGAGAAAGCTCAAGAGAGATCAATGAAGGCCCACTTCTTCATCGCGCTGGCTGGCCTGATCCTGTTTGCCATGACGGTAATCATTGTCATGCAAATGAAGCTGCAGATTTCTCCGGATTAAGGTTGGAGGGGACCGAGAACTGAGAGAGACCAATGACAGTTTTTGTGTACGTGAACACCAGCAAACAGGTCGGAGACCCTGAGCATCTTAAGGTGTTCGCCACCACGGACGCCGCGGAAAAATGGTTCGAGGAAAACGATCCCGAAGGCGTGGCCTTCGAATATCCAGTCATCGGATCAAACGTGATTGGAACTTCTGCGGGCTGAAAGAGTCGGGAACGGGCTTCCGGTTTTCAGCCCCCAAAGCCCAAACCGGAAGATGGCGGCCCCAGCTACCTCCTCGCAGAGTTTGCTGGGGCCGTTTCCTTTTCAGATGCCGGCGAGCCAACGGAATTGATTTTATCCCACTCTCAGATTTTCGGCGGACGACTTGCCACGGTTGCTCATTTCTTCGTAGCTCACCTTGGCACCCTCATTGAGGCTGCTCAGTCCCGCTTTTTCGACGGCCGAAATGTGCACGAAAACATCCTTGCCGCCGTTGTCCGGTTGAATAAATCCATAGCCTTTAGTTGCGTTGAACCACTTCACAGTACCTGTCGCCACGGTCGTTCTCTCCCAAGACATTGTAGATTTCTATCCCAAGGCAATCGGTTATCGAATGCAAGAGAGAAAACGGCCCGCCGGCGTGAACCGGCGGGCCTTTGATTTTGTGGGTAATCAAACGGCCACAGCGGGGCTGGGGTGCTGTGGCCGTAAGACGCTCGGCGCCGATCGACACCCACTGAAAACCCTCCCCAAGCGCTTCGAGCTTGATCTACATCAATAGCTCACGATGGGGCTGGCTCACGTTCGGTTCCCATGGCGCGGGATACGGTTTTCTTCGTGATGTCGCTCGTCCGGCGGATCTTCCTAGTCGCGGCCGTGCTGTTCGTGATCCTCCGTCAGCGTGGCGGCGGAATTAGGAACAGAACATCACTGGGCCAGTTCCTGCTTGGCGCCAGTTAGCTTTCCGGCCTGGCGCATTGGAATGACGGCCCCGGTTATTGAGAAGCCGCAACTGGGCGGCCTACTCAGGTGTGAGCCTGTAAACCTCACCGGGCTTGAGTTTGACCTCTTCGAACAATCTTCGCTGCTTTTCGGTGAAGGTCGCGGGTACAATTTCTGCCGTCCAACCTTCAGGTACGGCGGCTAGGACCAAGGTCAACGCCTGATTTGGCTTAGCCAGCGCTACCCACATTTGCTTCGTTGGCTCCGACGCGTCGTCGGAGGTCACTTCAACAATCGTAAATTCCGTGCCGAACGATTCCGCCATGATTGTCTCAATGCCATGGCTGGCCCCTTGTTCAAAATCGAAATAGGCCACTACCAATGCCACTGAGGTCGGAAACAGGGTGCGGATTGTTCCATCTTGCGCACCATATCAGCCGGCTCGCGGTCATGGCAAATGGTCCGCAGTGCAGGTATCCCAACTTCTCGAAAACATCCCTGAGAAACCTACAAAGCGCGAGCTCAGGCAGGACAAGGCGACCGCAGCCGCGATTTTTAAGGGCCTGATGGCGGCTGACAAACTATCGGAGCAGCAAATACCTGCCGTTTCAGACGGCCAAACAACGCTTCCGCGTCGTTGAGCTTTTCCTTCGGCTCGCCGGCATTGCCGCCCCCCTGATAGGTGTCCGCGTCGTTGAGCATCCAAACCGTTCCTGTTGTTCGATCGGTCCTAGCAGCGCTCAGGAAATGATTTTTCCGAGCACCTCGCACGATGCACCTTTGAACGCCGCCGCGAAGTTGGAACGGTTTTTCTTGATAGGAATCGATTCTGAGCCTCTCTGCCTCCTCCTCAGCTCTGCCCCAAGGCTGATAGGTGCGGTCCTGACTGCTCCAGTCAGGACCGCTCATTTTAGGAACGATCTCTTTTCGCTGTTCGTTGTGATTGCGTGCCGAGGACAAGCGGCACATTCCTGTTGTTGGCGGACGGCCTCAGTAATCCACGCTGAGGCCGTTGCCGTCCCCTACACAATTAGGAACCGGGATGGATATCCCGGGTTAGCAGTTCATTCCTCAGGAGGAACCTATGGGAGAAAAGACTCTGGACGACCTGTTTCTCAACACCTTGAAGGACGTCTACTACGCTGAGAAGCAGATTTACAAATCTCTACCAAAGATGGCGAAGGCGGCGAGCGACGAGCAGCTCGGCGCCGCTTTTGAAAAACACCAAGAGGAAACGGAAGGACAGATCGCGCGCCTCGAGCAGATTTTTGAGCTTTTGGAAAAGCCGGCCCGGGGAAAGAAGTGTGATGCCATCGAGGGCATTCTCGATGAAGGCAAAGAGATTATGGAGGAATTTAAAGGCTCCGCCGCTCTTGATGCCGGATTGCTCGCGTCGGCGCAGGCCGTGGAGCACTACGAAATTTCTCGTTACGGCACGCTTAAGTCATGGGCTACCGCTCTTGGCATGAAGGACGCTGTAAAGCTGATCGACCAGACGTTGGCTGAAGAGAAGAAGACCGACGCTCTGCTGACCAAGCTCGCAGAGACGGTTGTCAATGCGGAAGCTCAAGCGGCCGCATAGGAACGATCCCGGTAATATGCCGTTGCTCTTCTGTGTTGACTGGTCATCGGCACATCACGGCAGCACCAAGGCGGCCTCAGCGTCCATCGCCGCTGAGGCCGTCTTCGTTTTGCAGTCTTGAGGTAGTACCGCGTAGCTTTCCGGGTCGTTGAGCTTTCAAACCGATCCTGTTCTGAAGATCGGTCCTAGCAGCGTGCCGGAAATAAATTGTCCTGAACTTCTCGCCCCGTCACGGCGCGCTTGAACATTAAACTTCATGGGTTGGCGTTCAGACCCGGAACGTTTTTTCTTGATGAGAATCAAATTCAAGCCTGTCGGCTGACCCTCCAGGGAGCCCCCAAAGGCCGTCAGGTGCGGTCCTGGCAATGCCCCGTCAGGGCCGCTTTGATGTAGCGAAACTCAGGAACGATGCTGCTCATCTTCCGTTGCTATTCTGTGCCGATACTGGACAGCGGCACAGAGCGTGATAGCTAGCAGACGGCCTCAGCGTCACCGCTGAGGCCGTTTTAGCTTTCACGCGGAACTGGCCGCGCCTTTGCCGCTTGCCCGATCTGGTACGGAAGCTCAAGAGGGACCAATGACCGTCTTTGTCTACGTCAACACAAGCTAGCAGGTTGGCGACCCTGATCACCTCAAAGTCTTCGCCACCAGGGACGCCGCTGAAGCCTGGTTCGAACAAAACGACCCGGAAGGCGTTGCGCTCGAGTATGAGGTTTTGGAATGAACCGCATCCCACCGTGAATGGTGGATGAATGCCCAATTCAGCGACCATTACTCGTTACAAGCGTATGGTTCGATCCGAGGCGGTTATGCGGAGGACATAGAAATGCTTCTAGCCATCGCCGGTGTCGCCATCGCTCTCCAGCTCGGTATGTCCGCCCCTCCGCCGGACGGACAGTCGATCCAACAGGTCCAATTTCGCGGCCGTCATGGCGGATGTCCGCATGGGTATGACTTCAACTTCTCGAACGGCCGTTGCTATCCTAACGAGTAAAAGGCGCCCGGCGTCTACGCGAGGCCAATACCCGACGACCCACCGCGGGGCTACTATCGATCTCACAGGCATGGCTATCCAAGGTACGCGCCGGGCTATTGGCGTTAGCGCCGGGCGTAGCCTTTGAGTCGTGGTTCTGGAATGAAAGAGGCCGCCAACCGAGGCGGCCTCAAACTTGTACCGGCGTGACGCGAACCTGACAGCGGATGCAATTAAAAACGCGGCCGTGTTTTGGGTCTAGGGTTCATCTTGAAGCCAGCCGGCACCAAGTCAGCCTGCCCCTCATAGGCGTCATGGTCCCACAGCTCCGCCAGTCCGGCCGGAAGGCGACCTGGGTAGTGCCCCGGTTTGTGGTTGATATTGAGTTCCGGGATATTACCTCTGACGGTTTGCTCCGGGCCAGTTCGTTCAAGGGACTGTCGAAAGGAACAGGTCGAACCAGATGGCGTTTTACGCCTTATGACGGAAACGGTGCCAACATTGGTCGAAAATTCTCTTCGGATTGCCTGGGACTATCTGGAGGCAACAGGCGAACTCGGCAATCCCGACACAGCGGCTAATCACCTGCTCGATACGATTGAGACGATGATACGCCACGGCGAGCGCCGCCGACTGCTCCTCTCCAACAAAGCCATCACGTCCTACCAACGTTTTAGAGCGGAACAGGGATTGTCCCTGGTTTCGTAGGAAAAGGCCTTTGTCATACGAACGCCAAATGTAGAAGAGATGGGCAAACGGCCTTCGAGCCGTCATCGGTTCGTGTCCTATAGGAGCACCTGAGCGCACCTCTGCGCTAGGGTAAACATATGTGTGCCCTCGTTCGCTCAGTCCAGCTCTACAAGCTGAATGGGCCGCCCAGCGTCTTCCGAAGGTAAGCGACACGTCCCCGTCCGAAGCGGGGATACCTGCGTAGGTCGGCATCGGGAGTTTTGCGTATTTCGCCGACCGTCCTAATGCCGGCGTTCTTCAAGACAAGCCCTATTGTTATGGGCAATTGAACGTCCTTAATTTCCGTATCGTCCGGCAGGTCTGGGGTCGGGGCAAGCAGCAAGAGTCATTTCCCTTCCTTTAGCCTTTGGAGATTGCTTCATTCCAAGCTTTCGATCATCAGCTCAACATCTTCCGCGTTCTGTTCACGATTGGGCAGACATTACCACCACTTCCCGCTTCCATATCTACGGGCACAGGACCAGCGTGGCAGTCAGAGAACGAGAGATTTACCAGAGCGCAAACCGATGGCTTCTCTGCCGCGACGACGACCGCTTGTTTGTTCTTCATAGAGCCAACGAGCCATTCGGCGGCAACTTCACACCAATGGAGCTTGGAGATTTTCTTCGCAAAGGCAATGCTGGACGGGAACATCAGGCGCTTCGTCATATGATCGGAAGTCTGCTGGACGAGTACTTGCGTGATAATGAGCGAATAAAACGCGTCAATGCGGTCTGCCTGCACAAGAGGAGGACGCGATGTCAATTGCCAAGAAGCCTTTAGAGTCCAACGATTTTCCAGTGAATGCTGACGGCAAGAAGATCAAAAAGCAGGACGGCACGCCTATCGCGGGCACCGACGATCCGGCTGTTGCTGAAGACGTTGCAGATCGGCTTAACGACGACGAAGCCCGCCGCGAAGAAGATAAGTGGTCTGCGTGAAGCCGACCCCGGGTCCACGCTCGGCGCGTCTGCCTCAGCGCCTTGGCTTCATCCAGGGCCCGAGCATCCAGGTGCCGCGCTCTTCGTTTGTCGTCAAGATAACCGGCATTGCGCCTGAGGTTCGTCTCGCTCACTACGTTCGTGCTACGCCCTATGGTACACTATATGTGTGCCCTAGATAAGTTCGACCGCCTTCCCTGCACGCCGGATTTACCACCCCGCCTCTTGATGACAATGGACTTCGCAATCCGTTGCTTGCTCGTCCAAACGGGTAAGCCTCGTTATCCGGTTCTTGTCCATGGGGCCGCAGATTTGCTCCACGCTTCCTTCAGACCCCGCCTCACGACGACGCCCTTGCGCTTCGCTAACCCTTCGCCGCCATCAGGCTGGGTAAAGGACTTTCACCTCCAAGCTGTCGAACATGCTCGGCACACAACGAAAAACCCTGGCGCTGAGGCCGGGGTTTGTAGTTCGGGGTTTAGCCCGCCAACCACATGGCGTCCTTCATGGAATGATGATCGCAATAACAAAGGCCGCTGCCGGCGTACCGACAACGGCCCCAAGTCTAGGGAGGAAACGCCCAAGGAGGCGAGCAACCAACCTAACACAACCTGCCTTAGACAGTGATCACGGTTCCGGGAGGCACGGTAGCGAGGCTTGTTTGTTCCGCAGGCGAAACTTTTCCGGATCGGCTTAATCCGCTCGATGCATCACCGTAGAGCGGCCCAGAACGAGATCGCAGGCCAAAACATTCCGGGCGAGACCCCATCGCAGACGGGGGCAGCTGCTGACAGAAATCGCACTACCGGTTTTGCAGTTCGCTTGCTGCCGTTCTAAGCAGTCATCCTTGATATCGATCCGGCTGATTTTGTCGGGCTTTTGCATCGGCCTGTGACTATCTTATATCGCCCTGTCCTATCCTATATTCGCGAGTTGAGTAGCAAAATGGTAGCAGTCTGTTCTACTAACAGTCGTTGCCGCCCGAAGTGACTTTTAATCATGGGCGCGCCTCGCGACGATCTCACGAAAGACGATTCCATGCGTGCACCCCACGGCGGAGGCACCGCGTCGCCAAGGCTTCAATGCCGCGCTGCATCATGCGTTGCGCGCCCGTAAGGAGCTCTGGCCTAGAAAGCGGCTACTATCAGAACCCATGCCAAGATCACCGTGAGAGTTCGAACCGTATGGACCTTCAGCTGGTGGCTGAACCCAGGGCGATCACGTTCGCGGAGACTTACCATCAGCAGCCGTTCCCGGGCTAAGGAGAGAATGTGGGCAACGTGTCAGCGGAGCGGTCGGTTCCGCCCTCACACAGTGTCCCCTAGGTCCATCCCTCGCCGTCGAGCGGCCCCTTCCTCTCAGTCTCTCGACCGGCAGCGACGCCGAAAAGGGGCATACTGCTCTTCGTGGATGCCGTCGGGGGACCAGGCACTTATAATAGTCGCTCACCTGCTGACTAGAAAATGAATTGGGAAAACGCGCCTTTCTATCTCAGCGATGCAGCATCGCGAGGTGGCGTACACGCCGAGAGCATGGTTACGGATTTCCATGAAGCGAGATCTCAATTTGAATGCGCCTGGCGCAGGGGTGCAGCCAAGCCATACAGACGCTGACTTTGCCGACAATCGCTGCCCGCACGCTTGGACAGGATGGAAGCAGTTGTCGGAAATGAAGAAGGCGGCTTAGCTTCATGCCGAAGCTCGACACGGTTGAACAATTGTTACATAAAACTGTAGATAGAACCAAATGACCAAAAAGATTAGAAACGCGCCGGGCTGGCTAGGGTTGACAGACGATCGCACCGAATTTGTCTATCTGCCTGATCGCGCGGAAGTCGTGCGCCAAATTTTTCAGCTCAGTATTGGTGGTCTAGGTGGCTATACCATTGCGAAGCTTCTAAACGCCAAAGAAGTACCTGCATTTGGCACTTCGAGAAAATGGGACCAATCAACCATTCACAACATGCTGAGCAGCAGAGCCACTATCGGAGAGTATCAAAGAAAGCAGGTCATTGAAGGTAAAGAATGTTCCGTAGGGGAGCCGGTCCCAAACTATTATCCGGCCGTAATAGACAAGGAAACATTTGAGGCGGCACAGGAAGCTCGGCGGGAAAATTTGTCATCGAGACGTGGCCGCAAGGGTCTACACATTACCAATGTTTTTGCGGGACTTCCGACATGCCTTCACTGCGGAAGCAAAGTCAAATTGCACAATGGGCCAGTGAAAAGCCTCATCTGCAAAAGAATCTTGGAACGGGAGACTTGTCTTCGATTCAAATGGTCGTACGGAAATTTTGAAACGGCCTTTTTCGCTTTCTTAGAAAGAAGCGAGATAAGCCCGGAATTTAGATGTCAGCTTCAGCAATTACGCGCCGGTATTGGCCGGGATGACCAAGGTGAAATCTACCAAGCCCGAGTGGCAATTGCGCAGTATATCAAGTCGTCTGTTGCTAAATTGACAATCGCATTCGCGGGCTCGGCAATCCAAGCAGAGGAAAGGAATGGCAACATCCGGCCTGACCATCCGAATCGCTACTTCGTGGCAGAGCTTTCGGATGGAACATCGCACATAGGATATCCGATCAATCTTCCGAAAGTCGAATCCTCCTGGAAGTTTAGCTCCGAAGCACTTTCCAAATCTCTTAGCCTGAGTCCACGTCAGGGGATGCTAACCGCGCTACTCGCTGAACGTGAAACGCTGACATTCGTCGCGAAAACGATGGGCATGACCCTGTCCACTGCGCGCTGGCATCTAAGAGAAATTTTCCGGAAGACGAACACTCACTCTCAGGCCGAACTAATAAATCTTGCTCATGCTATTTGCCCTCCGCAGTCGGTGGCGCCGGAAGCGTCTCGTTAGCTGTTCCCAAGCCGGCCATACATGTTGCCTCACCTTCACTGAATGCACAGACCGCTTTGTACACAGCTCGAGTTGAATCAACGAGCTTATCGACAACGTCCTGCGCCTCAGCGACTGAGACATTGTTGAGGACCCTGACCAATTCGGCCATGATCCAGTTGCAGCTCGTCAGTACAAAGACTGCGTCCATGTGGTTGGGGTCTACAGCGCCGCATTTGGCAGCATCCATCATCCAAGCCCTTGGGCGCGTTCGTCTTCGCAAGGTCATCGACGAGCACGGCCGCTGTGCCCCTACGGACGTGTTCATCGTCTTGCCGAGAGGTGAGCGCGGAACTGAGATACTCCAAGACATCCGGCAAGAGCTGCCTAATGTCGCGGTGCAGGATTGGGCATTCGAACTCGACGGCCCCAAGGTCCGCGTGAAGCGCACCGGACCACCTCAGGAGCGTCTGGTGACGTTCTTGACCCACCGCAGTCCAGGGCGCACCTACATGAGCGTAGTTAGCGAGAATTCGGCCTAAAAAGAAAATCAACGACTACATCTTCTCGGAGTTCACCGAGCAGGGTATCCACGCGTTTGTGACGAAGGTATTCGCGCTCAAAAACAGGATAGAAAAAGCCAGTGCCATTGCCTCAATCGATCTAGACGATTGACTAGGCACTTGATCACAAGACCACTGCACGCTCCACTCCAATCAATGAGGTGGCCGACGCCCTGTTTGCACAACATGCGGAACCGAGGGCTCAGGCCGCGGTGTATCTCGAGAAATCCCGCTACTTGTTTCTTGGTGATAGGAACGACTCTGAAATCGCGGAAGCGGTGATAGGGACACCCTGCCGAGGCGATACAACTTCTGCCGCATCGCCCCAGGATCACTGTCAGAAGTTGCGCTGGGCGCGGAGCTGGAGCAGGACCGTGTTCTGATCCTTGAACTCGTAGAGCGCGGCCGGCTTCGGAGAGCTCGCCGTGAACACCGAAGAGCCCGACATCTTCTGGTCGAGATGGAACCACTGCACTTCGCCCGAGAACGTCAGGTTCTTGACCGGGGTCCATCGGGTAACGACGCCAAGCTGCGAGACGTTGAAGTCGGGGTTACAGGTGTAGGCACCCGTAGCGTTCCCGGCCAGCGCCTGACCCGGGTGGCTGGCGTTGAAGGCAGCGCAGTAAGCACCCTTGGCCGAGGTGGTTCCCGCACCCAGCAGATTGTCGTTCGCTCCGCCGTCATACCGGACAGCAGAGTAGCTGCCGAACAGGCTGGTCGACCAGTACGGATCCCAGTTGTGATTGAACGCACCGCGGATACCCCACGCCGACGTCAAGGCGATACCGCCGGTACCGGCTGGGCCGGGCATATAGACGCCGTCGGTGGTCGCGCCGAAGCCGACGCTCTGGTAGCCGAAGCCGCTA
>NZ_JADPJL010000071.1 GCF_023073415.1 Bradyrhizobium sp. 190
GCCAGACACAGAATCACAGCAATTCGTCACCATGGAAGACCAAATCAACATAGCGAGTCATTCCGTCGCAGCCACGATGTGTGCATCTGCTAGTGCGAAAGCAGGGACGACCTTGGGGAGGGGTCTCGGCTCTAAAGCGCCCTTCTTCACCCGCCGATGCGGACGTCTTCCAGCAGCGACGACGACACCTGCGGCACCTGCTCGCCGTCGGAGGCGCGTGAGATGGAGATGCGGGTCTTGTTGAAGGCGCTTGCCGCGCCGGACGGCGAATTCAGATTGTTCAAGAGCTCGGTCACCAGCACGCTGTACTGGCCCTTGCCGTCATCGGCCACCTTGCCCGGCGTCGCCGAGGTCAGGATCAGCGCGTTTTCCGGCGCGGAGATCGGGGCGAGGCCGTGGGAATAGGAGCGGAAGCGGCGCTCATAGGGGTTGCGGCGGGAGGCGTCCACGACGACGAGCTTGGCCTTGGCGCCCTTCTCGGTCATCGCGTCCAGCACCTGCTCAATGCTGACGCCGTCGCGGCGAACGTCGGCTTCCTTCCAGATCGCGGCATCGACCGGGATCATGAAACTCTCGCGGCCCACCTGGACGCCATAGCCGCCGAAGAACAGCATCGCCACGGTATCCGGCTTGATCTTGGCCTTCAGGCGGACGATGGCGCGGGCCATGTCGTCCTTGGTGGCGTCCTCGACCACGTCGACGTCAAAACCATTAGCGCGCAGGGCTGCGGTGAGGCCGCGGGCATCGTTGATGGGCTGGGCCAGCGGTGCTGACGCATCCGGGTAATGGCCGTTGCCGATTACCAGCGCAACGCGGCTGGCCGACGTGCCGATCGAGCCGGTCTGCTCGGTCCCGATCGCCTTGGCGGCGTCGAGCGAGCGCTTGTTCAGCGCCGCATGGGCGCCGATCGCGAGCGACACCAAGCCGACAAACGCAACGGCAATGGTGAGGCTGCGTCGGGAGATGCGGAGCTGACCGAGGTTCATCGCGTTACCATCCCAAGTTTGTCCAAAGGCACCAAAGCAAGACCGGCGCCAGTTAGTCGCGTGAGGACCGTTCAGGTTTGAAGGGGTTGCCGGGTGTGTGCCGTCCAATTGCGCTCAATTTGCGGCACCGCAACAACCGGGCTTTTAGCCTGCCGGGCCCTCCCGAACAACCTCATTTGCCGCATGGAGCCACTTGCTGCCCATACTGGCGGAAGGTTAATTTCAGTTAAGTGACTTATATCACATTTGTGTTTTTCGCTGATTTGTATAGTTTTCAAGGGCTTGCAGGCCCGATCCGGCCGGCGGTGGCCGCTTGGGGCGAGTTGCCATGCCCAACGCGGCCCTCCCTTCACCGTTCCCGGCGGAAAGAAACTGAATGGGCTTCCACACCATCGCCGGCGCCGCATTTCGGGCGCTGACCGCGCGGAAAGACGGCCCCTCGCTGTACGACGTCTGCGATCCCGTGCTGCTGAAATACCGCGGCGGCGACCCCCACCTCGGCAAGTTCTATCGCACGGCACTGGGCAATCCGGCGCTGCGGCCGCTGCTGCGGCGGACCGGGCTACCCGCGCTGCGGGACGAAAAGCGACTCGGCGCCTTGCAGGAAGCGCTCCGGCAGGCGCGCGACGAGGCCGAGCCGGACTGGGCCGCGGTCGGCGCCCCGATCGCCGAGCTGATGGCCGATATTGGTGTGCACCACCCCGCCCCGCAGCCGGTGGCGGCCCGTGGCCGGGCGCCTGACGGAAGCGAGATCGACCGGGTGATCCGCCGCTGCGGTGCGCACCTGCTGGGCTCGTTTTCGAAAAACGGCTTCATCCCGACTTATGCGGCCTTCAACCTGATCGGCGACCCCGACATGGGCGGACGCGAAATGCTGATGGCGCTGACAGGGCTGAACTCGCGCGGCTACAAGAATTCTACGCTGTTGTTCAGCCTGGCGCGGATCTTCATCGCGCATTCGCCGGCGCGCGCGCTGATCAACCCGCCCTGGGCGGGGATCGCCGAGCCGATGTGGCAGCCGATGCAGATCCGCCACCGCTCGGCCTATTACGACGCGTTCTTCACCGAGGCGCTCTTGAGCTATGTCGAGAGCGGGCTGGCGTCTGCGGACGAGGCCGCGGCGTCGCGGCGCGCGATAGCGGACATGGTGGATTTCTGCCTGAAGACCTCAGCCGAGGAAGTACCCTCGCATGATGGCTCGACGGTGCGCGTGATCACGGCCTTGGCGCCGCTGCCGCATCCGCGCTTCTCGCGATTCTTCGCCCAGATCAAGCAGGATCTCGGCTTCGGCATCTACGTGCCTGACTGTGACACCACCGCGTGCTCGTTCTCGGCGGCTACCCAGGCCGGTTCGACCGATTCGATCCTCGACCAGCCGCTGCTGGATTTCTACCGCGGCTATCAGGTGCGCGAGGGCGCCAACGAGCCGCGCGTCACCGTGCCCTTGAACGACAACATCGATTACGAGGGCGGCGTCGTCACCTGGATCGACAATCTCGAGGGCGAGCGGCCCTACGGCAACGACCTCGATCCCACCCTCAATCTCGACATTCTCGAAGTCTCGTTCCGCAACCTTTCGCGCTGGAAGATCCTGGAAACGCCTTCGCGTCTGGAGACGGTGCATCGCATCCTGGGCTTCCAGCGGCGGCTGGTCGAAAGCGGCGCGTTCAGAAATCCGCGCTCGCATATTTATTATTTGCCGGAACTCTACTCCGCCTATTTCGGCCGCTGCCATGCCGCGTTCATGGCATTGCCGGCGCCAGCGCGGCAGGCGATCGATCCCGACGGCACGTTCGAGTTCATCCGCGTTCGCGTGCTGGCCTATGTCGAAGGAGAATTGATCGCGCGCGAGATGAACCCGTTCGACGCCGCGCTGGCGCTGATGGCGCTGGCGCATCTCGGCGCGGATGTGAAAGCGTTCGCGCCGGCGATCAACTGCATCACAGCCCAGCTCGGCGAAGGCGGCAGGCATGGGCCGTACAAGGCCTATGAATGGAATAAGATGAAGACGCCGACGCGGATTCTGGTCGGCGGGCCCGAGGTGACGTCGGCGTTTGTGCTGATGGGATTGGCGCTGGCGCGGCAGGCGATGGTGAAGCCGTAGGGTGGGCAAAGCGAAGCGTGCCCACCATTGCGCTCCGAGCAAGAAGTGGTGGGCACGGCGCAAGCGCGCCTTTGCCCACCCTACGATTCCGATGCTTGCGAAGTAGCGTAGCCCGGATGGAGCGTAGCGAAATCCGGGAAAACTGTAACCGCCTTGTGTAACTGTCCCGGATTGCGCTTCGCTCCATCCGGGCTACGACGTGCCACGCAATGACAGGAAGTTGAAAGCGATGCGACGCTACGGCACTGGCAAGATGGCCCCATTGTCCGCACTATCCGCATCATTTCGCCGGGACTGCCGATGAAATTGCTGAAATTGCTGTCCGCCCTTTTGCTGCTGTCGCTCCCCGCCATCGCGCAGGCGGCCGACATCACCGGCGTTCCGAAAATCCGCGAAGGCGATCAGCTCCAGATCGGCAACAGCCGCATTCGTTTGGGCGGCATCGACGCGCCGGCGGTCGATCAGCTCTGCCTCAACACCAAGGGCGAGCGCTGGACCTGCGGCGCGGCCGCGCGCGATGAACTGATCAAACGCTTCGGTGGCAAGAGCTGGACCTGCCAGACCAGGGCGGTCACCGATCGCCGCGGCCGCACCGTCGCGCGCTGCCAGGCCGACGGCGAGGACATCCAGAAATGGCTGGTGTCAAACGGCTGGGCGCTGGCGGCTACGCGGATCTCGCGCGACTATGAGGCAGACGAGAAAGCCGCGCGCGAGGCCAAGGCGGGGATGTGGCAAGGGGCGTTCATCGCGCCATGGGATTGGCGCGTCCGCAACAAGAAGACGGCGATCCTCGGCGCGGTCAAGCCGCCGGAGAATGCCAGGGCGATCCTGCTGGCCTCGGCATCCGGCCCGGTCGCGCCTTCGCCCGACTGCACCATCAAGGGCAACGTCAACCGGTCCGGCGAGTGCATCTATCATCAGCCGACGAGCCGCTGGTATGCGAAGATCGAGATGAAGATCTCAAAGGGCACGCGCTGGTTCTGCTCGGTCGAGGAAGCCGAAGCCGCCGGCTGCCGCGAGACGAGGCGGTAGCACCACAGCCCAGACGTGCTACCCTTCGGCCTGATATCGCGGAGCGCTGGATGTGACCGACACCGATGGCGCGCAATCCCCGGTCAAGCCGAAGCGTTGGCGGTGGAAGCGCGCGGCTTGGATTTTGCTGATCGTTGTCATCGTCTACGGTGCCTTCGCATATCTGATACTGCCGTTGTTCTGGACCCATTACGAACATCAAAAAGGTCTCGCCCAATTACCGATGGTGACGCGCACCGGGCAGGGCATTCCCGGCGATCCCATGAATGTCGGGCTGATCGGCGACATCGGCGACGTGGTGTGCGCGATGCACGCGGCGGGCTGGTATCCCGCCGACCGCATCACGCTGAAATCCTCGATCGAGATCATCGGCAGCGTGCTGCTGGACCGTCCCTACAAGGACGCGCCGGTGAGCAATCTCTATTATATCGGCCGTCGCGAGGATCTCGCCTATGAAAAGCCGATCGGGACCAGCGCCGACCGCCGCAACCATGTGCGCTACTGGAAGGTGCTGGAGAGCGGCGCGGAGAAGCGCCCGGTCTGGCTCGGAGCGGCGACGCAGGATCGCGGCGTCGGCCTCAGCAAATACACAGCGGCCGTGACGCACCACATCAGTCCCGATCTCGATGCCGAGCGCGCGCTTCTTGCGGCCGATCTGGAGAATGCCGGCATGGTCGAGGCGAAATACCAGGTCACCGGCATTGGGCCGACCATTGCCGGCCACAACGGCGGCGGCGATCTTTATTACACCGACGGCGAAATCTGGGTGCTGCGGCTGGTCGAGGCCTGCAAGAAGCGCGAGGGGCCGGCGGTGACGATCCCGAGCCCGCCGGCGACCGAATTGAAGGACCAGATCTGGCGCGCGATCGCAAATGTGGTGGGGAAATAAGCCGGCATCCTTACTCCCGGGAGCGGAGCAATGAGTGCAATCAACTCTTTTTGCGGCTCTGGATTGCTTCGCTGCGCTCGCAATGACGGTTTCGATCACATATTATCCAGCCCAACCACAAGCGCTTCGATTCCGCGTGCTTACCCATAAGGAAAACCAACAAATGACCGTTCGCGCGGGCCGGGAATTTCTGGCCATCCCCGGACCTACCACCATGCCCGACGAAGTGCTGCAGGCGATGCATCGCCCGGCGCTCGATATCTATTCCGAACAGATGCTGGAATTGACCGACAGCCTGCTCGCCGATCTGTCAAAACTGTTCGCCACCAAGGGCCAATCCTACATCTACATCGCCAACGGCCATGGCGCGTGGGAAGCGACGCTTTCCAACGTGCTGTCGCGCGGTGACAAGCTCCTAGTGCTGGAAAGCGGACGCTTTGCGATCGGCTGGGGTCAGGCGGCAGCGGCGATGGGCGCCGAGGTCGAGGTGCTCAGGGGCGACTGGCGCCGCGCGATCCGTCCCGCCGAGGTCGAGGCGCGGCTGCGGCAGGACAAGGACCACAGCATCAAGGCGATCGTAGCTGTGCAGGTCGATACTGCGTCAGGCGCCTATAACGACATCGAAGCGATCGGCAAGGCGATCAAATCGACGGGGCATCCGGCGCTGTTCATGGTCGACACCGTGGCTTCGCTCGGCTGCATGCCGTTCGAGATGGACAAATGGGGCATCGATGTCGCGATGTCCGGCTCGCAGAAGGGCCTGATGACGCCGCCGGGCCTGGGCTTTGTCGCCGCCAACGACCGCGCCCGCGAAGTGCACAGACGCGCCAATCTGCGCACGCCCTATTGGGACTGGACCGAACGCGAAGGAGCTGAGCACTACCGCAAATATGCCGGCACCGCGCCGGTGCATTTGCTGTTCGCGCTGCGCAAGGCGATCGACATGCTGCATGCGGAAGGGTTGGAGAACGCGCATCTGCGCCACAGCCTGCTCGCCGAAGCGGTGCGCCGCGCGGTCGCCGTCTGGAGCGAGGGTCAGGTGATCGGCTTCAACATCGCGGAAGCCAATGAGCGCTCCAACACGGTGACGACGGTGACGATGAACGGCTTCGATCCGGCCGCGCTGCAGCGTTACTGCAAGGAAAAATGCGGCGTGGTGCTCGGCACCGGGATCGGTGAGCTCTCCGGTCAGGCTTTTCGCATCGCCCATATGGGCCACGTGAATGCGCCGATGGTCCTGGGCACGCTCGGCGTCGTCGAGGTCGGCCTCAATGCGCTCGGCATCCCGCACGGCAAGGGCGGAACCGAAGCCGCGATCGAATATCTCGGCGAGAGCGTCGGGGCGTAAGCCCCGACATGCATCGCTTGTAGGATGGGTGGAGCGAAGCGATACCCATCACGACAGCAACGATGGGTATCGCTTCGCTCCACCCATCCTACTGCCAGCGTCTCTCACAATGTGAAATCGTGGTGACGGCCCGTGCGCAATTGCGCATGAGGCGGACGACATCGTTTCCAACTCAACTCCCTTTCCCATCCCGTTTTTGTCCGTATACTGGCATACCAAGCCGGGCGCTGATCCGTGCAAGAACAAGGGTGGGAGTGAGGCGATTGGCGTCCGTTGAATTGCGCGGCCTGACCAAGCGATTTGGCTCGCTTGCGGTGGTCGATAACGTCTCATTGAAAATCGACCATGGACACCTGGTCTGCCTGCTCGGGCCCTCCGGCTGCGGCAAGACCACGACGCTGCGGCTGATCGCGGGCTTCCTGGAGCCATCCGACGGCGAGATACATGTCGGCGAGCGCCTGGTGTCGTCGAGGGCGCACACGCTGCCGCCCGAGCAGCGCAGCATGTCGATGATTTTTCAGAGCTACGCGCTGTGGCCGCACATGACGGTGACCGAAAACATCGTCTACGGCCTGCGCCTGCGTAAACTCGACCGCGACACCATTGCAAAAAAACTCGGGGCGATTTTGGCCACGACCAAGCTTGAGGCGCTGGCGCAACGTTATCCCGGCGAACTCTCCGGCGGGCAGCAGCAGCGGGTGGCGCTGGCGCGCGCGCTGATCGTCGAACCCGAAACGCTGCTGCTTGACGAACCGCTCTCCAATCTCGATGCAAATCTGCGCGAGGAGATGCGGTTCGAAATCCGCCGCCTGCATGACGAATATCGCTACACCACCGTCTATGTCACCCACGACCAGTCCGAGGCCATGACCACGGCCGACATGATCGCCGTGATGAATGGCGGCAGGATCGACCAGCTCGGCACGCCCGAAGACATCTACGCCCGACCCGAATCCGAATTCGTCGCCCGCTTCATCGGCGCCAGCAACGTCATCAAGGGCACCGCGCGTGACGCCAACCATATTTCCTTTGCTGACGCGACGTTGAAGGTGGTCGGCGCGCCGCTCACGGCAGGCCAGGACGCCGTGGTCGCAATCCGCCAGCACGATATCGGGCTATCCACGCAGGCGCCGGCTTCGCCTGAGAATGCGATCAGGGCGGTCGTCACGCGGCAGGTCTATCTCGGCGCCGCGCGCGACTACATGGTCGAGGTGGCCGACGGCACCAGTTTGCGCGCGACCACGCCGACCGAAACCAACGTGCAAAAGGGCAGCGAGGTCTGGCTGACGCTCCCGCCCGAACGCTGCCGGGCGCTGAGCCGGTAAACAAAAAGAAACGGGAGGACGCGATGAAGGGACGAAAACTTTCGCGGCGCGACATCCTGCAAGGCTCAGTGGCGCTGGCGGCCGGATCCGTATTCGCCTCCCCCGTTCGCGGCCAGGCGCCGGAGCCGGTCGCGATCACGCCGGCGCTGGTGGAGGCGGCGAAGAAGGAAGGCAAACTGATCTTCTATTCCTCGATGGACTTGCCGGTCGGCGAAAAGCTCGGCAAGGCGTTCGAAGCCGCCTATCCCGGCATCACCATTCAGATCGAACGTTCCGGCTCGGAGCGGTTGTTCCAGCGGATCGACCAGGAATTTGCCAGCAACATTCGCGCCGCCGACATCGTCAACTCCTCCGACGCCTCGCACTTCATCGTCTGGAAGAAAAACGGCTGGCTGATGCCGTTCGTGCCCGAGGACGTCGCAAAACATTTTCCGGAAAGCTATCGCGATCCCGACGGCATGTTCGCGACTTCGCGCGTCTGGCTGTCGTCGATTGCCTACAACACCAACCTCGTCAAGCCGGAGGATGCGCCGAAGAGCTTTGCCGACCTGCTCGATCCCAAATGGACGGGCAAGATGGTGAAGGGACATCCCGCCTATAGCGGCACCATCATGACCGCGACGTTCCAGATGGTGCGCGAACTCGGCTGGGAGTACATGGAAAAGCTTTCAAAGCAGCGCGTGATGCAGGTGCAGTCGTCGACCGATCCGCCGAAGAAGCTGTCACTCGGCGAGCGCGCCGTGATGGCCGACGGCAACGAATACGGCATCGTGCTGCTGAAGGAAGCCGGCCAGCCGGTCGAGCCGGTCTACCCTGTCGAGGGCACGCCGACGATTTCCGGACCGACCGGCATCTTCAAGACGGCGCAGCATCCCAATGCCGCAAAACTGTTCCAGGCCTGGCTGCATACGCGGCAGACCCAGCAATTCTTCATCGACTTCACCGCGCAGTATTCGGTTCACGCGCAGGTGCAATCGAAGCCCGGACGGCGGAAGATTTCGGACATCAAGCTGATGAAGGAAGATGCCGAAGGCGTCGAGAAGATGACCGAAGAGATCAAGACGCGCTATGCGCGGCTGTTCAGGGTTTGAACTATCTCCTCATGGTGAGGAGGCGCGAAGCGCCGTCTCGAACCATGAGGCCACCGTGGCTTTCATCCTTCGAGACGCGGCGAAGACGCCGCTCCTCAGGATGAGGAGAACACCTTGCCTGTGGATCAAATGACTATCGCAGCAACCACCGACACCCCAAAATCCCGCATCGACTGGACCAAGCCGGTGCTGTGGCTGTTCGCGGCCTTCATGATCGTGCTGATCGTGCTGCCGATGTCGTGGCCGATGATGTACGCCTTCACGGACAAGGCACGGCACCCGACGCTGCAGAATTTCGTCACGCTTTTTACCGACCCCGCCTTTCTCGATCCGCTGCTGACCACCGCGATCATCGCCACCTCCTCGGCGGTGATCTGCTGCATCGTTGCCGCACCGATCGGCTGGCTGGTGTCGCGCACCGACATGCCGGGGCGGCAGACCATCCGCGCGCTGGTGACGGCTTCGTTCGTGACGCCGCCGTTTCTCGGCGCGGTCGCCTGGGAATTGCTGGCGGCGCCGAACAGCGGCATGCTGAACCAGCTCTATCGCTATCTCACCGGCGCCGAAGATCCTCTGTTCAACATCTATTCGCTGCCCGGGCTGATCTTCGTGATCTCCTGCTACACCTTCCCGTTCGTCTTCGTACTGGTCGCCAACGCGCTCGACAACATGCCGGGCGAACTGGAAGACGCCTCCGCCATTCTCGGCGGCAAGGCCTGGACCACGGCGCGGCGCGTTACGATACCGCTGGCGCTGCCCGCGCTGGTCGCCGGCGCGCTGATCGCCTTCCTGCAGGCGATGACGCTGTTCGGATCGCCCGCGATCCTGGCGTTGCCGGCGGGCTTCCACACCATGACGACGAAAATCTGGAGCCTGTTCCAGTATCCGCCAAAACTCGAACTTGCGGCTGCGGCCGCCGTGCCGCTGCTGCTGCTGACGATCCTGCTGCTGCAGGGCCAAAAATTCCTGCTCGGCCGCCGCGGCTTCTCCGTGGTCGGCGGCAAATACGGCGCGCCGCGTCCGATCGAAATGAAGGGATGGCGCTGGGCGGCGCTGGCGTTCTGCCTCATCGTGCTGCTCAATCCGGTGTTCCTGCCCTATTTCGCGCTGCTCAACGCAGCGTTCTCACCGAACGCGACCACGCTGGTGACGCCATCGACGGCGACCCTGCACAACATCGTGTTCGTCTTCACCGAATTGTCGTCGACCCAGCTCGCGCTGAAAAATACCGTGATCCTGGGCGCATCGACCGCGACCATCGGCACCATGCTCGCGCTGGTGGTCGCCTATGTCACGACGCGCCGCGTGATCGCGAGCCATCGCGTGCTTGGCTTTTTGGCCACGGCGCCGATCGCCATCCCGGGCATCGTGCTCGGCGTCGGGCTGTTCCTGAGCTACACGCGGCCACCCTTCGTGCTCTACGGCACGCTGTGGATCCTGCTGGTGGCATTCCTCACCATCAATCTCCCCTCGGCCTATCAGCAATTGCAGGCCGCATTCGCGACCATCCACCCCGAGCTCGAAGACGCCAGCCGCATCCTCGGCGCGACGCGGCTGCAGACGCTGCGCCAGATCACCGCGCCCTTGCTGCGCACCGGCGTAATCGCGACTTGGTGCTTCATCTTCATCGGCGTGATGCGCGAACTGTCCGCGGCAATCGTGCTGTTCACCTCGCAGACCAAGGTGCTGTCGGTGCTGATCTACGACCTCAACGAAAGCGGCGACCTCGCCGCCATTTCGGTGCTCGGCATCGCCATGCTGGTGATCACCTTTACGGTGGTGCTCGCGGTGAACCGGATCCCGGTATTCGGGGGCGGCGCCGCGGCGAGGTTGCGGAATAATTAGAGGATCGTAGGGTGGGCAAAGCGAAGCGTGCCCACCATTCACGTTACGATTCGGCGATAGATGGTGGGCACGCTTCGCTTTGCCCACCCTACAGTTCGGTCCATCTGGTAATCCGCCACATTCGCCCCGATATAAGGCTCAATCATTGAGCCATATGAGGACCGCGTGACCCAAGCCGCCACCAAAAAGCCTGCCCTGTCGCCACCGATCGCGCCGCGCCGCCCGCATTCCTTCACCACGCACGGCATCACGGTGACGGACGATTATGCATGGCTGAAAGACGCCAGATGGCAGGAAGTGCTGCGCGATCCCTCGATCCTGGATCCGGATATCCGAAAATATCTGGAAGCGGAAAACGACTACACCGAAAGCCTGCTCGGCCATACCGCGCCGTTGCAGAAGAAGCTGGTTGCGGAAATGCGCGGGCGGATCAAGGAAGATGATTCCAGCGTGCCCGCGCCGGATGGCCCGTTTGCCTATTTGCGGAAATTCCGCGAGGGCGGGCAGCATGAACTGTTCGGGCGCACGCCGCGCGATGGCGGCGACGTGCAGATCGTGCTCGACGGCGATGCACTCGCCGCGAATCACGAATACTTCAAGTTCGGCAGCGCGCGGCATTCGCATGACCACAAACTGCAGGCGTGGAGCGCCGACACCAAAGGCTCGGAATACTTTTCGATCCGCGTTCGCGATTGGGCGAATGGCACCGATCGCGACGACCTCGTCGAGGAGACCGACGGCGGCATTGTTTGGAGCAAGGATTGCAACAGTTTCTTCTACGTCAAGCTCGATGACAACCACCGCCCGATGCAGGTCTGGCGCCATAAGCTCGGCACCCTACAGGCCGACGATGTGCTGGTCTACGAGGAGAAGGACTCCGGCTGGTTCACCCATCTGCATGAGAGTTCTTCCGGTCGCTTCTGCGTCATCGCCGGCGGTGATCACGAGACATCGGAGCAGCGGTTAATCGACCTCGAACATCCCGACGCGCCGCCGCGGCTGGTCGCGGCGCGCGAGGAAGGCGTGCAGTATTCGCTCGCCGACCGCGGCGATGAACTGTTCATTCTCACCAATGCGGACGACGCCATCGACTTCAAGGTGGTCACCGCGCCGCTTGCCGCACCTGAGCGCGGCAACTGGCGCGATCTCATTCCTTACAGGGAAGGCGTCTATGTGCTTGATGTCGAGCTCTATGCCGGCCACATGGTGCGGCTGGAGCGCGCGAACGCGCTGCCCGCGATCATCATCCGCGATCTCGAGACGGGCGAAGAGCACGCCATCGCCTTCGACGAGGCCGCCTACTCGCTCGACACCATGGGCAGCTACGAGTTCGAAACCACGAATTTACGGTTTTCCTATTCGTCGATGACGACGCCGGCGGAAGTCTATGATTACGACATGGCCACGCGGGCGCGGGTGTTGCGCAAGCGGCAGGAGATACCGTCCGGCCACAATCCTGCCGACTATGTCACCACGCGCATCATGGCGACTTCGCATGACGGCGCGTTAGTGCCGGTCTCGATCCTTCATCGGAAAGACCTGGTGCGCGAGGGCCGCGCGCCGCTGCTGCTCTACGGCTATGGCTCCTATGGCATGGCGATGCCGGCTTCGTTTGCGGCGAACCGGCTGTCGCTGGTCGATCGCGGTTTCGTCTATGCCATCGCGCATATCAGAGGGGGAGCCGACAAGGGCTGGGGCTGGTACCTCGATGGCAAGCGCGAGAAGAAGACGAATTCGTTCGATGATTTCGCAGCAGCAGGGCGCGCCCTGTGTGATGCGAAATACACCAGCGCAAAGCGCATCGTGGGCCATGGCGGCAGCGCCGGCGGCATGCTGATGGGCGCGGTCGCCAATCGATCAGGCGAATTGTTCGCCGGCATCGTCGCCGAGGTGCCGTTCGTCGACGTCTTGAATACGATGCTCGACGACACGCTGCCGCTGACACCGCCGGAATGGCCCGAATGGGGCAATCCGATCGAAAGCGAAAAGGATTTCCGCACCATTTTGTCGTACTCGCCCTACGACAATCTCGCGGCAAAGGAGTATCCCGCCATCCTGGCGATGGGCGGGCTGACCGATCCGCGCGTCACCTATTGGGAACCGGCGAAATGGATCGCGCGCCTGCGCCCCACCATGAGCGGCGGCGGCCCGGTACTGCTGCGCACCAACATGGGCGCGGGACATGGCGGCGCGTCGGGGCGCTTCAACCGGCTGGATGAAGTGGCGATCGCCTATGCGTTCGCGCTGTGGGCGGTGGGATTGGCGGAGAAGGCGGAGGTTTAAGGCACTCGTGTCCCGGACGCGGTGCAGCGTGCAACGCTGCTCCGCAGAGCCGGATTAGGGACGACACAAATATCCGATTTCAAATTGCGATCTGGAGGAGCTACTCTCCTCCGATGCTGCTCGAAACCGAACGCCTGCTGCTCCGGCCGCCACGTCTGGCGGACGCAGAGTCTCTGTTCGAATTCTTGGGCGATGCGACGGCAATGCAATACACGACGCGGCAGAAATCGCTGCGCGACTGCCGGCGCTATCTCGCCGCACATGAGCGGCAGCGGCGGCGCATCGGCTGCGCGCCCTGGGTCATCATCGAGCAAGAAACGAGTTCTACGGTTGGCTTTGGCGGCCTCTATGAGGACCCCTTCGATCCGGGCTGGGGCCCCGAAGTCGGGTACTTCCTTGCTCCACAGGCGTGGGGCAAAGGCTATGCGACCGAACTGGCGCTACACTGCGTTGTTATCGCGAGAAGACAGACGCACTGGCCGGTGCTGCGTGCTTTCGCTCATCCGGACAATGTCGCATCACAGCGCGTATTGTCGAAAGCGGGCTTCCGACAAGAGCGGCTCGTGCCGGAGATGGAGCGCTTCTTGTACAATCTTGCCTGCGCGCTTCCTGATCACGACCGGACGCGGTGCGGGCTCGCAGCCGGCGCCGCAGAGCCGGGCCACCGGCCCGGGACGACAGCGGAAAGACGATCGCGAGTCACCGCCCGTTCTTCTTTCGCCACTCAGCAAAATCCGTCAGCGTCTGCGGGTCGGTCGCGGGATAAAGCCCCAAAATGCTGCGGCCACCGCGGACTTCCTCCGTCACGAAATCCTCGAACGCGGTCATCTCGACCGCCTCGTCGGCAATCTCATCCACCAGATGCGCCGGGATCACGATCACGCCGTCGCTGTCGCCGAGGATGACGTCGCCGGGAAATACCGGAGCGTCGCCGCAGCCGATCGGGACGTTGATTTCGATCGCCTGATGCAGCGTCAGGTTGGTCGGCGCGCTTGGGCGGTGGTGATAGGCGGGAAAGCCGAGAGCCGCGATCTCAGCGGAGTCGCGAAAGCCGCCATCGGTGATCACGCCGGCGCAGCCGCGCTGCATCAGCCGCGTCACCAGGATGGCGCCGGCGGACGCCGCGCGCGCGTCCTTGCGGCTGTCCATCACCAGCACCGCGCCGGGCGGGCAATCCTCGATCGCCTTGCGCTGCGGGTGGGCGCGATCACGAAACACGTCGATCTTGTTGAGATCCTCGCGCGCCGGCATGTAGCGCAGCGTAAAGGCTTCGCCGACCAGCACCGGTTGATCGGGACCGAGCGGGTGCACGTCCTGGATCATCTGGATGCGGAAGCCGCGCTTGAACAGCGCAGTGGCGACGGTGGCGGTGGAAACTGTCTTCAGCTTGTTGCGGGTGGCGTCGCTCAGTTCTGTCATTTTCTTTATCCCAGTTGATCGTCATTCCAGGCGTGCGCATTCGCGCCCGGAATGACGCGCTACTCAAACCGCGCCGTGGGACTCCACATACAGCGCGTAGACCGAGTGGCAGCTCGTCATATAGAGGCGATTGTTCTTCGGGCCGCCGAAGGTGAGATTGGCGCAGCGCTCCGGCAGGCGGATATGGGCGAGCGGCTTGCCGGCGGGGCTGAATACCATGACGCCGTCGAGATCCTCCGACTTGCCCTTGAGCTGGAACACTTTTCGGCTGCCGACGTCCGTCGGTTCCGATTGCAGCGCGCCGTTGGAGCCCCAGCCGCACCACAGATTGCCGTCGCGATCGACACGGAAACCGTCGAGCGCGCCCTGGTCGGCGGCGTCGATCAGCTTGGTCTTGCCGCCCACCGTACCGTCGTCATTGACGTCGAAACTCCAGATGCTGCGGTTCGGCGTGCCCTTCCACTCCACGACATAAAGCTTCTTCTCGTCCGGCGAGAACGCCAGCCCGTTGGGATTGACGATATCTGATATGACCGCGGTCAGCTTGCCGTCCTTGGTCAGGCGATAGACGTTGGTGGTGGCCTGCTCGGGCTTTTCCTTCTTGCCTTCCCACTCGCCATTGATGCCGAACAGCGGATCGGTGAACCAGATCGTGTCGTCTGACTTCACCACGATGTCGTTCGGCGCGTTCAGCCGCTTGCCCTCAAACTTGTCGGCCAGCACGGTGATCTTGCCATCCTTCTCCGTGCGCGTGACGCGGCGGGTGACCGAATGCTCGCAGGTCACGAGCCGGCCCTGGCGGTCGCGCGCGTTGCCGTTGGCATAGTTGGCGTTGGCGCGGAAGACGCTGGTCTGGTTGGTCTTCTCGTCGAACTTCATGATGCGGTTGTTGGGAATGTCGGAGTACAGGAGATAGCCGCCTTCGGGGAAGTATGCCGGCCCTTCGGCCCAGCGCATGCCGGTGGCGACCTGCTCGACCGTCGAGGAATAGATCCGGTACTTTGCAAAGCTCGGATCGAGAATCTGCACGGCCGGGTCGGGGTAGCGCTGGTTCGGCGCGAACGGGAACGATTGCGCGCCGGCGGCGCGGGCCAGCAGTGTCGAAGCAGCAGCGGCACCCGCCCCTGCGAGCAGATTGCGTCGGGTCATGTTCATTGGTCGTCCTCCCCTGTGATGCTTTTTGTTTGGCGGTCATTCCGGGGCGATGCGTCAGCATCGAACCCGGAATCTCGAGGTTCCGGGTTCGCACTTCGTGCGCCCCGGAACGACGGCTAGTAGATCGAAGGCTCCTCCACCGGCTTACCAAACCCAGTCTCCAGAAAATCGAAATCGCAGCCTTCATTGGCCTGCTTGATATGCTTGGTGAACATCCAGCCATAGCCGCGCTCGTAGCGCGGCTCTGGCGCCTTCCATTCGTCGCGGCGTTTTGCGAGTTCGGCCTCCGGCACATCGAGGTTGATAGTGCGGCCGTTGACATCAAGCGTGATCTTGTCGCCGTTGCGCACCAGCGCCAGCGGTCCGCCGATATAGGATTCCGGCGAGACATGCAGAATGCAGGCACCATAGCTGGTGCCGCTCATGCGCGCGTCCGACAGCCGCACCATGTCGCGCACGCCCTGCTTCACCAGTTTGGTCGGGATCGGAAGCATGCCCCATTCCGGCATGCCGGGGCCGCCCTGCGGTCCGGCGTTGCGTAGGATCAGGACGTGATCGGCGGTGACATCGAGATTGGGATCGTCGATCGCCTTCTTCATAGAGGGATAATCATCGAACACCAGCGCCGGTCCGGTGTGCTTAAGGAAGCGCGGCTCGCAGGCGCTCGGCTTGATCACGCAGCCATCGGGCGCGAGGTTGCCCCTCAGCACGGCAAGCGCGCCTTCGGCATAGATCGGATGCTTCACTGTACGAATGACGTCGTCATTGTAGACTTCGGCGCGCGCGATGTTGTCGCCGAGCGTCTGGCCGGTCACCGTCATGACGTCAAGATGCAGATGCTCCCTGATGCGGCTCATCAGGCCCGGCAGGCCGCCGGCATAGAAAAAATCCTCCATCAGATATTTGTCGCCGCTCGGCCGCACATTGGCGATCACAGGCACCTTGCGGCTCGCCTTCTCGAAATCGTCAAGCCCGATGTCCTGGCCGGCTCGGCGGGCCTGCGCGATCAGATGGATGATCGCGTTGGTCGAGCAGCCCATCGCCATCGCCACCGTGATCGCGTTCTCGAAGGCTTTTCGGGTCTGAATCTTCTCCGGCGTCAGATCCTCCCACACCATCTCGACAATGCGGCGGCCGCATTCCGACGCCATGCGGATATGGCCGGCATCGGCGGCGGGAATCGAGGACGCGCCCGGCAACGTCATGCCGATCGATTCCGCAATCGCCGTCATGGTGGACGCCGTGCCCATGGTCATGCAGGTGCCGTAGCTGCGGGCGATGCCGGCTTCGACGTCGACCCAGTCCTTGTCAGAGATCTTTCCGGCGCGCCGCTCGTCCCAGTATTTCCAGGCGTCCGAGCCTGAGCCCAGCGTCTTGCCCTTCCAGTTGCCGCGCAGCATCGGCCCCGCCGGCAGATAGATCGTCGGCAGATTCATGCTGGTGGCGCCAAGCAGAAGACCCGGCGTGGTCTTGTCGCAGCCGCCCATCAGCACGACGCCATCAACGGGGTGGCCGCGCAACAATTCCTCGGCGTCCATCGCCAGCATGTTGCGGTAGAGCATCGTGGTCGGCTTCAGGAACGATTCCGATAGCGACAGCGCCGGCAACTCCATCGGAAAACCGCCCGCCATCAGGATGCCGCGCTTGACGTCGTCGACACGGCTCTTGAAGTGCATGTGGCAGGGCTGCGCGTCCGACCAGGTATTGAGGATCGCGATGACAGGCCGGCCCTTCCATTCCTCCGGCGCATATCCCATCTGCATCGCCCGCGAGCGGTGGCCGAAGGCGCGGAGATCGTCGGGCGCGAACCAGCGCGCGCTGCGGAGGTCGTCGGGGTTCTTCTTGTTGGTCATGACTGGGTACCCCATTTCTGGACGGTGTTGCGCTCGATCGTGCGGAAGATCAGGTTTTCCACGATCAGGCCAATCACGATCACCGTCAACAGGCCGGCGAACACTGCGGGAATATCCAGGAGATTGCGGTTTTCGAAAATGAACCAGCCGAGACCGCCCTGCCCCGACGATACGCCGAACACGAGTTCGGCGGCGATCAGCGTGCGCCAGGCAAACGCCCAGCCGATCTTCAGGCCGGTCAGGATCGAACCGAAAGCGGCGGGGATCAGAATGCGGGCGACATAGGGCAGGCCGCGCAGGCCGTAATTGCGGCCGACCATGCGCAGCGTGTTCGAGACGCTCTTGAAGCCGGAATGGGTGTTGAGCGCGACCGGCCACAACACCGAATGGATCAGCACGAAGACGAGGCTGCCATTGCCGAGTCCGAACCAGATCAGCGCCAGCGGCAGCAGCGCGATCGCCGGCAAGGGATTGAACATCGCCGTGATGGTTTCGAGGAAATCCGTGCCGATCCGGGTCGAGATCGCGAGAATGGTGAAGATCGCCGCGAGGGTGATGCCGGCGGCATAGCCCATGAACAGCACCTTCAGCGATGCCCAGGCGCGCATCGGAATGGTTCCGTCGCGTACCTTGTCGAACATCGTCAGAATCGTGTCGTGGAAGGTCGGAAACAGCAGCGGATTGTCGAGGATGGTGCCGTAGATTTCCCACGCCACTGCGAGGAAGATGATGATCACGGATTTTCGGACGAAGCCATCATTCCACAACAGCTCCGGCACCGTCAGCTTGCGCTCGACTTCCGACGGCACAGCCGCCGCCAGATCTGCGGCATCGCGCAGCAGGAATTTTGCCTCGCCCATCGCGCGCTCCTTCAGTGTGCCGTCACGGCGTCGGCGAACAGGAGATCGTGGATCTGCTTTTCCAGCCGCGCGGCGCTGCCGTCCTCGCCGGAGACCTTGTCGACATCGACGACCTCGGCCTTGACGCGGCCGGGATGCGGCGACAGCAGCAAAATGCGGTTGCCGATCTTGATCGCTTCCGCGATCGAATGGGTGACGAACAGGACGGTGAACTTTGTTTCCGCCCAGAGCTGCAGCAGCTCGTCCTGGCAGGTGCGCCGCGTTAGCGCGTCGAGCGCGGCGAACGGCTCGTCCATAAGCAGGATATCCGGCTCCATCGCCATGCCGCGCGCGATCGCCACGCGCTGTTTCATGCCGCCAGATAGCGTGTGCGGATAGGCATCGACAACGCGGGTCAGGCTGACCTTCTCGATATAGGCGCGCGCCCGCATCTCCGCGTCCTTGCGCGGCAGGCGGCGCGTCATCAGCAGCGGAAACATCACGTTCTCGAGCACCGTCTTCCACGGCAGCAACTGGTCGAACTCCTGGAAGATCATCATCCGGTCGGCGCCGGGCTCTGAAATCTCCCGGCCCGAAATCCGCATCTTGCCTTCGCTCGGCTTCATGTAGCCGCCGACCGCCTTCAACAGCGTCGACTTGCCGCAACCGGAGGGACCGAGCAGCACGAAGCGATCGGAACGATCGACCGTGAAGCTGACCCGCTCGGTCGCGGTCACCACCGCGCTCGAAGTCTTGTAGCGCAGCGTTACGTCACTGACATCGAGAAGCGCGGCCATGCCGATCAGTTGCCCTTCAGGTCGTGCGCGACCGGCAGGTAGTAATCGGTGAAGGCCTTGGGCATGGTCTTCAGGGTGCCGACCTTGAACAGATGTGCGGCGAATTTCATGGTGCCCTGCGGCTGCAGGTTCCATTCCATCATGCCGGGCTCCTTGAGCCATGCCAGCAAATCCTCGACACTGGTCTTGTCGTTGGTGATCTCCTTGTAGATTTCGACCGCAGCCTTGGTGTCGCTGCGGATCAGGTCCTGCGCCTCCTTGGTGGCGTCGCGCACCGCCTGCACGATCTTCGGATTGGCGTCGGCGAATTTCGTCGTCGTGAAGAACTGCGCCTGGCTGAGCGGGCCGCCCATCACGTCGGGCGACGACAGCACCGCATGCGCGCCGGGGACGTTCTTCAGTTCGAGGAACGTGAACGGCGGAATCGAAAAATGATTTCGCACCTCGTGCTGTGTGTTGGTCAGCGCCACATAGGCGTCGGGATGGCCGAGTTGCACGGTGTTGGGATCGAGTTTGGACCACTGGTCGGCGCCAAAGGCTTCGGCGGCCGCGATCTGCAGCACGATCGCCTGCGTCGAGACCTTGACGGTGGGCACCGCGATCTTGTCGTTCGGGCCGAAATCCTTGATCGACTTGATATTTGGATCGCGGCTGATCAGCGTCATCGGCTGCGCCGAGGTGGCGACGATGCCCTTGACGCCGCCGCGGGTGCGATCCCACAGCAGCAGGAGGTTGCCGGTTCCGGTATTGAGGATGTCGACGCTGCCGGCCAGCAATGCGTCGGTCTGCGCGCCGCCGCCGCTCAAGTTCACCCATTTGGTGGTGACGCCGGGAACGCCGAGGGAAGCCGCGTGCTTCTCGATCAGCTTGTTCTTTTCCATGATGTGCGAGGGCATGTAGAAGATGCCCGGCTGCCGCGACAGCGTGATCTCCGACTTCTGCTGGGCCGATGCCTGAGAGCCCGGCAGCAACATGAGCATCGCAACGGCGCCCGCGCAGGCGCTCCACATCCTGTTTTTCATTGTGCATCTCCTCCGGCGTCTCGTTGACGCTTCTGCAGAGATGCACTAATGTATTAGTGCATCTGAAGCAAGTCCCTTCTGAAACGGCCGGTCGCCCGATGGCTCTTCCGCAAGTATCCCGCCGCGCAGCCCCTCGATCCGCCGACCGGCTTGATCGCGACCGCCAGGCCGCGCCGCAGGTGTTCGAGCGCCTCCGCGGCATGATCATTTCGCTGGAACTGCCGCCGGGATCGCCGCTGTCGCGCGCAGCCTTGGCCGGCCAATTCGGCGTCAGCTCGACGCCGATCCGCGACGCGCTGATGCGGCTCGAGGAGGAAGGCCTCGTCGACGTGTTCCCGCAATATGCAACCGTGGTCAGTCGGGTCGACGTGCGGCTGGCGCAACAGGCGCACTTCCTGCGGCAGGCGGTAGAACTCGAAATCGTGCGTGGGCTCGCGATCCGGCACGACGAAGCGCTCGTCGCCGAACTTCACGCGACGATTTCCCACCAGCAGCAATATGCCAAGGCCGGCGACTTCGAAAAATTCATGGCCGCCGACAACGAGTTCCACAGCCAACTCTATGCGGCCGCCGACAAGCAGGACATCTGGGCGCTGGTGCGCAGCCGCAGCGGGCATATCGACAGATTGCGCCGGATGCATCTGCCCTCGCCCGGCAAGGCGCAGGATATCGTGCGGCATCACAAGCTGATCGTGAAGGCGATCGATGCCGGGGAACCCGACGAGGCGCAGAAGCACCTGCGCACCCATCTCTCAGGCACACTCAGCGAACTCGCCCGGATTCGATCGCGCTACCCGGAATATCTCAGCAACTGACCCTTGGCTGATTCACTACGGCTCGTGCGGCCTCGCCGCATGCGCAGGCTGCTGCGCGGGCGAATCACGCCTGCAGGCGCAATGCTTGGTATGTGTCTGCCCGGCAACATGCGGACAATTGCGTTTTTATCCCGCCTTTTTGACGGCCAACCGGAACGTTCCTGCCGGCGAAGCAGTTGCGACAGCATGAGGATTCGGCAAAACTCACAATCGCCGTTCACTTGATTCCAGCGGGGTCCGGAGAAACTTTTACTTTGGCACGAATATTGGTCGTGGATGACGATGCGGCGGTCCAGGTGACCATCCGTCTGCTGTTGGAGCGCGCCGGCCACAGCGTGGTCACGGCCAGCGACGGCCGGAAAGGCCTTGCCTTGTGTCAGACCGCAGATTTCGATCTCTTGTTCCTCGACATCTTCATGCCGGGAATGGATGGATTCGAGACCATGCGGATGGTTCGCCAGCAGCGGCCGCAGATTCCGATCATCGTCATCTCCGGCCGGCCGATCTCTTCCGAGGCGGACACCGGCCCTGACTTCCTGACCATGGCGACCAAGCTCGGGGCGATCTCCAGCCTGCAGAAACCATTCCGGCCGGCCGACCTGCTGGCGGCCGTCACTGATTGCCTGGAAGCGGCCCAGCGCGGCTCCCCGTCCCGACCCACCGGCGGTATTGCTTCCTCCCTGTGATGCGCCATAGCATCCGACGGTCCGGCAGTTCGCCGGATCGGAGCGGAAGGGCGAGCGAACCCAACATGACGCTCACAACCAGGCTTGCAATCGCGATGATTGCATTGGTCGCGATCGCGGTTTCCGCGGTCGGATGGTTGAACTATCGCAACCTGGAACAGGCACTCCTGCTCCGCGCCCGCGACCGCATCGAGACTCATTCGCGGCAGCTCGCCACCGACCTCGAATACTACGCGGCCAGCGCGATCGGAGATGTTGCGGCCACTCGTTCCGCGGTGGCGCTGCAAGGATTGGTCCGCGCCCGCAGATCGGGAGGCATAGATCCGGTCGATGGCGTCTCCGAAAAGACCTGGCGGGACCGGCTGGCATCACGTTTCGCGGCCGAACTCGAAGCCAAGCCCGCCTATGCGATGCTTCGGATCATCGGCCTTGACGATGATGGCCGTGAGCTTGTCCGCGTCGATCGCGCAGGACCGAACGACACAGTTCGGATCGTGCCCGAAGAGGGATTGCGGGCGAGAAACAATCGCAGTTACTTCCCGGAAACGATCCGGCTAGGCCCCGGACAAATCTACGTCTCGTCGCTCGATCTGGGTCGCCGGAACGGACTGATCGAGGAGGTGCACAGGCCGACGCTTCGCATCGCGACGCCGATATTCGCAGACGACGGCAAACGATTCGGCATTTTCATGATCAATCTCGACATGCGGCGCGCGTTCGACCGTGTCCGGTCGTCGGTGTTGCCTGGCGAGACCATATACGTCGTCAACAAGCAGGGCGACTATCTCATTCACCCGGATCGGTCGCGCGAGTTCGGCTGGTTGCTCGGCAAGCCAAACAACTGGAAAGCCGACTTCCCGCACCTGGCGTCGCAGGCCGGGGCCACGCAAGGCAGCGCGGACATAGTTCCGGATCAAGCCGCACAGCCGGGTGGAATAGCCCTCTCGCCTGCCCTGCTGGCCGGCGTCGAATGGGTTGGCGTCATCGAAACCGCCCCTAACGCCGTTATCATGGCGCCGGCCGCAAGCATCAGAAATACATCCCTTCTCGTTGGCGGGATCGCGGTGTTGTGCGCGGCAGTGCTGGCCCTGCTGGTCGCGAGGTCGCTGACCCGCCCGATCGTGCAGTTAACCGAAGCCGTGCAGGGAGTGGCAAGTAACAAGAAGATTGCCATTCCGGTCGAAGCCCGCGGCGAGACCGGTGTACTCGCGCGCGCGTTTGCACAAGCAATCGGCGAAGTGAATGCAAAGACCGCCGCGCTCCAGCAAGAGGTGCAGGAACATCGCCGCACCATCGCCGCGCGCGACCATCATGCCGAGCGGGAACGGCTGTTCAGCGCGGCGGTCGAATCCTCCAACGACGCCATCATCACGACGTCGCTCGACGGCACCATCACCGGCTGGAACTCGGCGGCGGAGCGGCTGTTCGGATACAACGCGGCGGAAGCCACGGGCAAGAACATCACGCTGCTGGTGCCCGAAGATCGACTGCCGGAGTTGCAGGACACGCTGCGCCGGATCGGCTGGGGCGAAAGCATCGAGCACAGTGAAACGGTACGGATGAGAAAAGGCGGTCAGCGGATCGAAGTCTCGCTCAGCATATCCCCCATCAAGTCCCCCTCAGGCGCGACCATCGGCATCTCGAAGGTGGCGCGCGACATCACCGAAGCCAACAAGACCAGGCAGGTGCTGCGGCGGCAGACCGAAGAGCTTCGTCGCATCTTCGAGACCTCGCAGGATCTGATCATGGTGATGGATTCCAGAGGACTCCTGGTTCAGATCAGCCCGAGCTGCGAGGCCATATTGGGCTACCGACCGGAGGAAATGATCGGCCACAGCGGGGCTGACTTCGTTCATCCCGACCATCTTGAAACCTCCCGCCGGGAAATGCGCGCGGCACGGCGCGGGCAGCGCCCGAAGATTTCCGATACACGCTGCATTCACAAGGACGGGCGGGAGGTGTGGCTGTCATGGCTCGGAACATGGTCCGAGCCTGCCAGGCGCTTCTTCTTCGTCGGCCGCGACATGACCGAGAGTCGGCTGGCGCAGGAGACGCTACGCGAAAGCGAGCAGCTCGCGCGCGGCATCATCGACACCGCGCTCGATGCTTTCGTCCAGGTCGACGAGAAGGGCCTTGTCCGCGACTGGAATGCGCAGGCCGAAAATATCTTCGGCTGGCCGCGCGATGAAGCGCTCGGCAGGAATGTGTTCGATCTGATGGGCCAGCCGGACGGGCAAGGACCTCTCAAGAAAGCCCTGCAATCCTTCCTGCTTTCCGGCGACGAGGTCGTCCGTCAGCCCCGCCGCGAACTCCGGATCATGCGGCGGGACGGAACGGAGATCACGGCTGAACTGAGCATCGCCGCGCTGAAGACGCGTGAGGGCTTCGTGTTCAACGGATTCGTCCGCGACCTCACCGACAGGATCACGGCCGAGGACAGGATCCGGCAGGCCGAGAAGATGGAGGCGATGGGCCAGCTGACCGGCGGCATCGCGCACGATTTCAACAATATCCTAACCGTGATCACGGGAACGATCGAAATTCTGGCCGACGCGGTCAAGGGCGAACCGCAGCTTGCCGCCATTACGCGAATGATCGACGAGGCCGCCTCGCGCGGCGCCGACCTCACCCAGCACCTGCTCGCATTCGCGCGCAAGCAGCCGCTCGAACCAAAGGTGACCGATGTCAACACGCTGATCATCGACACCGCGAAACTGCTGCAGCGGACGCTCGGCGAGCATGTCGAGATCGAATCCGTGTTCGAAGACGAGACCTGTCCGACGATCGTCGACCCCAATCAACTCGCCACCGCGATCCTCAATCTGGCCCTCAACGCCCGCGACGCCATGCCGGGCGGCGGCAAGCTGATCATCGAGACCGGCTTCGTCATTCTCGATGAAAATTATGCGAGGATGCATAGCGACGTCCGGCCCGGCCGCTACACCATGATCGCGGTGAGCGATACCGGAACCGGCATCCCTGCCGCAATGCTCGACAAGGTATTCAATCCGTTCTTCACCTCGAAGGGACCCGGCAGGGGCACCGGCCTTGGGCTGAGCATGGTGTATGGCTTTATCAAGCAATCGGCCGGGCACATCATGATCTACAGCGAGGAGGGCCACGGCACGACGATCAAGATGTATCTGCCACCGGCCATGGGCGCCTTGCCGGCCGCCGAGCCGGCGCTGGCGCTGGCCGTCGAGGGCGGCCATGAAACAATTCTGGTCGTGGAAGATGATACGCTGGTGCGCAACTATGTGCTGACGCAACTGCATTCACTCGGTTACGTCACGCTGGATGCGGCGAACGCGAGCGACGCTCTGGTGCTCGTCCACACCGGCCATCCGTTCGACCTGCTGTTCACCGACGTGATCATGCCCGGCATGAACGGCCGCCAGCTCGCCGACGAGATGTTGAAGGTCAGGCCCGGCTTAAGGGTACTGTTCACCTCGGGCTATACCGAGAATGCTATCATTCATCACGGTCGGCTCGACGAAGGCGTATTGCTGCTCGCCAAGCCTTATCGGAAATCGGATATGGCGATCATGATCCGCAAGGCGCTCGCTGATTGATCGCCGCCGTGGCGCCGCATCCGGCTTGCATGCAATCAGACTATCACCGAACCTATGGTCAGATCTGGCCCTGACGCTGCGTTGTCATCACGATCCGGACCAGGTCAGCCGCATTCCGTGCGCCGAGCTTCTTCATGATATTGGCGCGGTGGTCCTCGATCGTGCGCGGGCTGATCCCGAGATGACGCCCCGCTTCCTTGTTGGACGCGCCGGCGGTGAACTGCTCCAGCACCTCGCGTTCGCGTCGCGTGAGCGGTTCGCGTCCTGGAAAATGCAGGGTCGCAATGCGCGATGGCGCGTTTTGCGCCTGTCGGCGAGCGTAAGCCTCGATCGCTTCATCGAGTCTTGCCACGATTTCACTGCCGCGAAACGGCTTTTCGATGAAGTCCAGCGCGCCGTTCTTGATGGCGCTGACCGCCATGGCGATATCGCCCTGCCCCGAGATCATGAAGATCGGTGCAGGGTAGTCCTCACCATGCAGCTCTCTCAGAATATCGAGACCGGACTTACCGGGGATATGCACATCGAGCAGAATACAGGCTGGGGTCCGCGTTCGTGCAATCGCCAGCAAAGCGGCACCGTCGGCGAAACAGATGACCTGATAGCCACCCGCCGTCAGGACCATCGAAAGCGTGTCGCGAACGGCTGGGTCGTCATCGACTACGAAGATCTCCCCACGGGAGGGGGCTTTCTCAGCCATGTTCCATCGTCCATGCGTGGTTGAATGTGACTCACACTCGGATAACGGTATCGAACGCCATACCGGACCGTATTTGTACGGGACCGCGGCTTAACGCACAAGTAGCAACGCACGCCTAAAAAAGTAACTAAGGAGTGCTCCCATGCAGAATGCAGCAGGCGACGGCGTCGCACAGGCGTCCGACGACCAGAATGGCGCCTACCGCGCCACGGTTTCGGACCTCGTCAGCTTGGTCGAGCACGTCCAGAAGTGCCTGCGACTGATCGAACAGACGATCGTGGGGGAAACTTCGCCCCGCATCGCGGAGAGTTCCACCAATGTCATTGTGCTCGACGACGTATCTCCCCGCTACATGAAGGCTGCTGCCGCGCTGCAAGCCTGCGACGTCAGTCTTGGCACCGCCCTGCGCTCCCTGCTGGATTCCAGCGATAGCGATCCCTGTGCCGCAAGCTGCCGATGATTTCGGTCATGGGCGCGTAAGGCGACACACCGCCGCCCCGCTGGAGCGTACGATGTTCCTCCACCGCAAATTTTCTCTCGGATTTTCTCGCGCGGTTAATCACCTGCTGCGATCGCGGGCCGGCATCCGGCATGCCACAGATGCGGCGGCGGACCCGGACACCGCCACGACGATGGAGAAGCTCGACGCGGCGCTCAACAATATGAGCCACGGCCTTTGCATGTTCGGGCCGGACAATCGCCTGCTGTTATGGAACGATCGTTACGTCAAAATGTACAAACTGGCGCCCGACCGCCTGCGCGTCGGATGCACGCTCGACGAAATGCTCGAGGCGCGCAAGGCGGCGGGCACGGCCTATCGGGACCTCGGACAATACGGATCGAAGCTGCGGGAGGTGATAACGACGCGTAGCCCCGACGGCCTCGTCGCCGAACTCGACGACAGCCGCATCGTCAACGTTTCGTACCGGCCGACGCAAAACGGCTGCTGGGTGTCGATCCACGAGGACATCACCGAGCGCGCGCAAAACGAGGCAAGGATCGCGCATCTGGCATTTCACGACCAACTCACCGGCCTGCCGAACCGGACGGCGTTCAACGAGCGCATCGCAAACACTCTGCAGTTGGCGGCCGGCAATGCCTCGTTTGCGGTGCTGTGCGTTGACGTCGATCAGTTCAAGGAGATCAACGACGTCTACGGCCATTCGACCGGCGACCGGTTTCTGGTAGAAGTCGGCTACCGGCTGACGTCGGCCTGCAACGAATCGTTCCTGGCCCGGCTCGGCGCGGACGAATTCATCATCGTCTCGCCCGATGGCCCGCAACCGGCGACGGCGCAGGAACTCTGCGCCCATCTTGCCACCGTCCTCGACCAACCGGTTTGCATCGACGGCTATGAGATCGAGAGCAGTCTTACGATCGGGGCCAGCATCTACCCCCGCGACGGCGCCGATGCGGATACCCTGGCCGCCAGTGCCGAGACCGCGCTTTATCGCGCCAAAGCCGACCAGCGCGGCAGCACGCGATTCTTCGAGCCTGCGATGGGCCGCCAGATCCGGGAAAAGCGCGCGCTGCAGCACGACATCAGGGCAGCTCTGACGAAGAACGAACTGGAATTGCATTTCCAGCCCCAGGCCCTGCCCAATGGAAGGATCTTCGGCTTCGAGGCGTTGCTACGCTGGCGGCATCCGCTGCGCGGCCTGGTGCCTCCGGGGGTCTTCATTCCGCTGGCGGAAGAGATCGGCGCGATCGGCCCGATCGATGAATGGGTGCTGCGCGAAGCCTGCCGGGAAGCCGCTTCCTGGCGACGGCCGCTCACCATCGCGGTAAACCTGTCGCCGGTCGACTTCCGGCGGGGCGACGTGGCAGCGATGATCCTTGCGACGCTCGTGGAAACCGGTCTCGATCCACAACGCCTTGAAGTCGAAATCACCGAGGGCGTGCTGTTCGAGGATTTCGAGCGCGCCCTCGCCATCCTGCGCCGGATCAAGGGCCTCGGCGTGCGCATCGCGATGGACGATTTCGGCACCGGCTATTCATCGCTGTCCTACCTGCAGGACTTTCCATTCGACAAGATCAAGATCGACCAGACTTTCATCTCCAGGATTGGCGACAGCTTTCAGGCCGGCGCCATTATTCACGCCATTCTGAGACTTGGGCGCACGCTCGCTCTGCCGGTCATTGCGGAGGGCGTCGAGACCGAGGAGCAGCGGGAGTTCCTCGCGCGGGAAGGGTGTCAGATTCAGGGCTATTTGATCGGCCGGCCGGAGCCGATCGCGCATTACCGGCATCTGGTGGCGGGTCTTGCCGGCGCGCGCGAGAACATCGTCGGCGTCGGTTGAACCGGAAAAATCGCCTGCGCTGCGCCGGAGCATTGACTCCGCAGCGTACCGGCTTCAGTTCATCATCTCTTTGTCTTTTGACGATGCGCTCGGCCGCTTCTTGGCGTGCTTGCCTCTCAGGAAACGGATGTCCATTTCCGTGCCGTTGACGCGAACGAGTTCGCACCGGCGATAGGCGAGGCCGGTCGACGACAGCAGCAGGAAGAACTCCTTGAGATTGAGACCTTGAATGGAGCCTTCGACGGTCAGCGTGGCGTCGGCGTCCGAGATCGCGTTGAGTTGGCAGTCCCTGCGCCAGGTCCCGTCGATCGCCATGATGCAGACGTCATAGCCCCGGCTGAACGTGACCCGCTCCGCGCTTTTGCCGTCCTCTGTCATCGCTCACCGTCCCGCCATCGCCGCAAATTTTGGCATCGACGTTGCACCCTGCGCAGACGCGGCACGCGCACCGCTCGGCCGATAGAGACCGCGCTTGTCCGGGAACGGCTTGAAGACATCAGTCAGGCCGACGACCGTTTCCGCCGCGCCCAGCACCAGGAAGCCATCGCCTTCCATCGCCTTGGCGAGACGGCCGAAGATATTGATCTTGGTGTCTTGATCGAAATAGATCAGGACGTTGCGGCAGAAGATGACGTCAAATGTGCCAAGCTGGGAGAAATCGTGCAGCAGGTTCAGCTGCCGGTGCTGGACCATGGCGCGCAGCTCCGGGTTGATCTGCCAGAGCTCACCATTCTGCTTGAAATATTTGACGAGCAGTTGAATCGGAAGGCCGCGCTGGACCTCGAACTGGCTATAGACGCCCGATTTCGATTTCTCGAGCACTTCCGTGGACAGGTCGGTCGCGATGATTTCGACGCGCCATCCAGCAAGCGCGGCGCCCATTTCCTTCAGCGACATGGCAAGCGAATACGGCTCCTGGCCGGTCGAGCCGGCGGCGCACCATATCCTGATGCTCTTTCGCCCGGCGCGCGCCTTCAACACGTCAGGCATGATCGTATCGCGGAAGTGCTCGAACGGCACCTTGTCGCGGAAGAAGAAGGTTTCGTTGGTGGTCATGGCTTCGACCACCTGGGCGATGATCGATGACGATCCGCCCTTCATTTTCTGCACGAGTTCGCTGATGCCCGACACGCCGCATTTGCGCGACAGCGGAAGCAGGCGGCTTTCGATCAGGTATTGCTTGTCTGCGGACAGGTCGAGACCGGAATGATCCTTCAGGAGCTTACGCAGATACTCATAGTCTGGCGGGGTCACGGGCGGCCTCTCAAGGGCAAGCGGATAAAATTTAGACCGTGCTCTGTTCGTTGAGCGCGACCAGACCGACTTCCTGGAATTTTGCCGCGACGATGTCCTTGTCGAACGGCTTCATGATGTATTCGTTGGCACCGGCATGCAGCGCGCGCGAGATATGGTCCATGCCGTTCTCGGTGGTGCAGAATACTACCTTTGGCACGTCGCCGCCGGGCAAGCGGCGCAGATTGCCGAGGAATTCGTAGCCATCCATGACGGGCATGTTCCAGTCGAGCAGAACTGCGTCAGGCATGACCTCCTTGCAGGACGCAAGCGCCTGCTCGCCGTCCTCGGCCTCGGTGATCTGGAAGTTCATGTCTTCCAGGATGCGGCGCGCGATCTTTCGCACGACGCTGGAGTCATCGACCACAAGACAGGTTTTCATTTTCGCCTCCTTGCTTGACGAGCGGCGCTACGCTACGAGGGCTGTTTTCGGCACGATTTCGAGAACGCGATCGACGTCGAGGACGACCATGAGCTGACCGTCGAGACGGTGAACGCCGCCGGCGAGCTTGGCCATGCGGGGATCGAA
>NZ_JADPJL010000080.1 GCF_023073415.1 Bradyrhizobium sp. 190
GTTGGATGTGGAGAGACCGTCACCCCACCCCGCCGCTCGTTACACGCGCGTCGACCCTCCCCCTCCAGGGGAGGGTCAGCACAAGCCTCACGCCTTCTCCAGCGCCGCCGCAATATCCTCGATCAGATCATCGGCATGCTCGAGACCGGCGGAGAAGCGGATGAAGCCTTCGCTGATGCCGAGTTCGGCGCGCGCCTCCGGCGTCAGGCGCTGGTGCGTCGTCGTCGAGGGATGGGTGACGAGGCTCTTGGCGTCGCCGAGATTGTTCGAGATGCGCGCGATCCGCAGCGCGTTGAGGCAGCGGAATGCGGCCGCCTTGCCGCCCTTGACCTCGAAGCCGACCAGCGTCGAGCCGGCGCGCAACTGCTTCTTCACCAGCTCGGCTTGCGGGTGATCGGCGCGGCCGGGATAGATCAGCCGCGAAATCTTCGGGTGCGACGCGAGCGCGTCGGCGACCTTGCCCGCGGTCTCGGTCTGCGCGCGCACGCGGACGCCTAGCGTCTCCAGTCCCTTCAACAAAACCCAGGCGTTGAACGGCGAGAGCGACGGGCCGGTATGGCGCATGAAGTTATGGAGGTGCTCGGCGATGAAAGCTTCCGAGGACAGGATGATGCCGCCGAGGCAGCGGCCCTGACCGTCGATATGCTTGGTTGCGGAGTAGACCACGACGTCAGCGCCGAGCGAAAGCGGGCTCTGCCAGATCGGCGTGGCGAAGACGTTATCGACGATCAACCGTGCGCCGCCACTGTGCGCGATCTCGGCAATGGCCGGGATGTCGAGCACGTCGAGCGTCGGATTTGTCGGGCTCTCCAGGAAGAACGACTTGGTGTTCGGCCGCAATGCGCGCTGCCACTGGTCGAGATCAAGACCGTCGACCAGCGTCGTCTCGATGCCGTAGCGCGGCAAGAGATCCTGCACCACGTAAAGGCACGAGCCGAACAGGGCTTTCGAGGCGACCACGTGGTCGCCGGTCCGGAGCGGTGCGAGGATCGCGGTCGTCACCGCGGCCATGCCGGTCGCGGTCGAGCGCGCGGCTTCCGCGCCCTCGAGTTCGATCATGCGGCGCTCGAACATATCAATCGTCGGATTGGAATAGCGCGAATAGATAAAGCCGGGTTCATGGCCCTTGAACCGGGCCTCGCACTGCTCCGCGCTGTCGTAGACGTAGCCTTGGGTGAGGAACAGCGCCTCCGACGTCTCGCCGAATTGCGAGCGCAGCGTGCCGCCATGGACAAGGCGGGTTTCGGGACGATAACGCTTGGTAGAACCAGTCTCAGACATGTGACCTCCGCCGTGACCACCATTGAAAAATGGTCACAAAAAACCGGCCTGGAAAAATTTCCACAGGCCGGGATCACACGTGTCCCCGGCCTGTTTAGCGACTTATTTAACGTGGCTGCAAGCCGGCCGGCTCAAATCACCACGGGATAAGTCATGCTGATATTACCTCGCGCCCTTTCCGTCAAGGCGGCCATCGGATAACCCCTAAAAGCCCATATTTACGAGGTTTGGATGACATTTGGGCCGTATTGAGGATCGCGCCGTGCCGTTCACGCTTCCGCCCGACGCCAACGGAATTCTGCCCGACCGCATGATCGCGGCGATGGCGGATGCGGGCCTGATCCTGCCGGAATATCCCTTTGTCGAAAGCCAGATCCAGCCGGCGAGCCTCGACTTGCGGCTGGGCAACATCGCCTACCGGGTGCGCGCGAGTTTTCTGCCCGGTCCCGGCGCCACGGTCGCCGAGCGCATCGACGAGTTGAAGCTGCACGAGATCGATCTCTCAGACGGGGCAGTGCTGGAGACTAACTGCGTCTACATCGTGCCACTGCTGGAGAGCCTCGCGCTGCCGCCGCAGATCGTGGCGGCCGCCAATCCGAAGAGCTCCACTGGGCGGCTCGACGTCTTCACCCGCGTGATCGCCGACGGCACCCGCCGCTTCGACATGATCGGCGCGGGCTATCACGGTCCGCTCTATGCCGAGATCAGCCCGAAGACGTTTCCAGTGCTGCTGCGCGAGGGCTCGCGGCTCAGCCAAGTGCGCTTCCGCACCGGCGATGCCATCCTCAATGCCGACGAACTCGACGCGCTGCACGGCGCCGAGCGGCTGGTCGATATCGACGATGCGGATCTGGCCAATGGCGTGGCGCTGTCAGTCGATCTCTCCGGCGAAAATACGTCAGGCTTCGTCGGCTACCGCGCCAAGCGCCACACCGGCGTCGTTGATATCGACCGCCGTGGCGGCTATGCGGTCGATGAATTCTGGGAGCCGATTCCGGCCCGTCCGGACGGCAGCCTGATCCTCGATCCCGGCGAGTTCTACATCCTGGCCTCCAAGGAGGCCGTGCAGGTGCCGCCGGATTACGCCGCCGAAATGGTGCCGTTCGATCCGCTGGTCGGCGAATTCCGCGTGCATTACGCGGGATTCTTCGATCCCGGCTTTGGCTATGCCGGCGCCGGCGGGCAGGGGGCGCGGGCGGTGCTCGAAGTGCGCTCGCGCGAGGTGCCGTTCATTCTCGAGCACGGCCAGATCGTCGGCCGCCTGGTCTACGAGAAAATGCTGTCACGGCCCGACGCCATGTACGGCCAGCGCATCGGCTCGAACTACCAGGCGCAGGGCCTGAAGCTAAGCAAGCATTTCCGGGTGTAGTCTGTCGCGTCCGGTACCCAGCTTCCTCGGCACGCCAATTCAACAGGACCCCGGCTCAGCAGCGCATCACAGCGTGCTGCGCTGCGTCCGGGGCGCGAGATCGTCACACTCACCGCGCCGCCGATTTCGCCGACGGCGTCACGCGCCAGATCGTGTTGCCAACGTCGTCGGCGACCAGCAATGCGCCGTGCTTGTCGAGCCGCACGCCGACGGGGCGGCCCTGCGCTTCGCCCTTGTCGTTGAGGAAGCCGGTCAGCACGTCCTGCGGCGCGCCCGAGGGCTTGCCGTCCTGGAAGGGAACGAAGATCACCTTGTAGCCGGCGCGCGGATTGCGATTCCACGAGCCGTGCTGGCCGATGAAGGCGCCGCCTTCCATTTCCTGCGGAAACAGATTGCCGGTGTTGAAGGCGAGGCCAAGCGAAGCCGTATGCGCGCCCAGCGCATAATCCGGCGCCATTGCTTTCTGCACCAGATCGGGCCGCCGCGGCTCGACGCGGGTGTCGACGCGGTCGCCGAAATAACTGTAAGGCCAGCCGTAGAACGCGCCATCCTTCACCGACGTCATGTAATCAGGCACGAGATCATTGCCGAGTTCGTCGCGCTCGTTGACGACGACCCAGAGCTCGCCGGTTTTCGGATTCCATGCCGGGCCGTTTGGGTTGCGCAGGCCCGAGGCGAACACCCGCCATTGGCCGCTGGCGCGGTCGACTTCCAGAACCGCGGCGCGATCCTTCTCGGCCTCCATGCCGTTCTCGCCGATATTGCTGTTGGAGCCGACAGTTGCATAAAGCTTTGTGCCGTCTGAGCTTGCCGTGAGGTCCTTGGTCCAGTGGTGATTGAGCGTGCCGGCGGGCAGGTCCGCCAGCTTGACGCCGGGCGCGCTGATCTTGGTGTCGCCCTCGCGGTAGGGGAATTTCACGATCGCGTCGGCATTGGCGACATAGAATTCTTCGCCGACCAGCACCATGCCAAACGGCGAATTCAGGTTGCTGATGAAGGTGCTTCTCGTCTCGGCGGCGCCGTCGCCATCGGCATCACGCAACAGCATGATGCGGTTGGCGCTCGGAACGGCTGCACCCGCCTGGCTCTGCGCCAGGCCGTAGATGAAGCCCTTGATGCTGAAGCCACTGTCCTGCTTCGGCGGCGCGTTGCTCTCGGCGACCAGTACGTCGCCATTCGGCAGCATATAGACCGTGCGCGGATGATCGAGCCCGGTCGCGAAGGCATTCACCGCCATGCCGTTGGCGGCTGTCGGCTTGGCGCCATCAGCCCAGCGGTTGACCGTGGCGATGGCGATCGTCGGGATCCAGGAATGCTCCGGCGGCGGCAGGTCGGGCGATGGACCATACGTCTGCGCCACGGTCGCGGCTTCCTTGGCGTCGTTACAGGCGGCAAGCGGCAGCGCCAGCGCGCCGACGCTCAGGGCCAGGAGAAGGTGCTCGCGCATGACAGTTCCTCGAATGTCGCCCCTCTACAATGCGGTGCTGGCCTGAACGTTTCTTGTGGTCCGGCATGAATTCCCCGTGAAATGGCTGCCTGGGCGCGCCTCGCGCTCAAGTGGAGGGCAAAGCACGACCCTGCAGCACAATCCCGCAGGCCCCCATTGCGCCCGGCGCACGTGGAATCACCCCCCGCCGTGCTAGGAAACAGCGCGCCGTGGAACCAAGTCCGTGCGCGGGGAGCAGAAATGTCCGACCTCGGCGTCGCCGAAATTCCCGTCGACGAAAAGGAGCGCCCGCTTCCGCTGCCGGAAGCGCCGGTGAAGAATGCGCTGATCGACGGCCCGATCCTGCGCACGCTGCTATGGCTGGCTTGGCCGAACGTGATCGCGCTGACCGCGGGCACCTGCGTCGTGATCGCCGAGACTTCCTATATCGGCAGGCTGGGCGTGGAATCGCTGGCCGCGATGGCGCTGGTGTTCCCGATCGTGATCCTGACCATGACCATGTCGGGCGGCGCCATGGGCGGCGGCGTGGCCTCGGCGATTGCGCGTGCGCTCGGCGCCGGCGATATCGAACGTGCCTCGACGCTGGCTGCGCATGCGCTGCTGATCGGCCTCTGCTTCGGGCTTGTCTTCATGCTGGGCATGTTGCTCTTCGGCCCCGCGCTTCTGGAATTGCTCGGCGGCCGCGGCAATGTGCTGACGCAGGCGGTGGCTTATACGCAGATCTTCTTCGGCGGCGCCGTGGTGCCGTGGCTGATGAACACGATGTCCGGCATCTTGCGCGGCACCGGCAACATGAAGCTGCCGTCGTTAATGATGCTATCGTCGGCCATTTGCCAGATCATTCTCGGCGGCACGCTGGGCCTGGGCCTCGGCCCGATCCCGCAATTCGGCATGCGCGGCGTCGCGGCGGGCTCACTGATCGCCTACCTGATCAGCATCGCCGTGATGTCCTGGTATCTGTTTTCCGGGCGCGCGCGCGTCATTCCGAAAATCCGCGGCCTTCGCATCCGCATGCCGATGTTCATCGACATTCTCAAGGTTGGCGCCATTGCCTGCTTCTCGCCGCTGCAGTCGGTGCTGACGATCAGCATCTTCACCTACATGCTGGCGAGTTTCGGCACCGAGATTCTCGCCGGCTACGGCGTCGGCGCGCGGCTCGAATTCATGCTGACCTCGATCGCATTCGCGGTCGGCATCGCTTCGGTGCCGATGGTCGGCATGGCGATCGGCGCGGAGCGGATCGCGCGAGCCCGCAGGATCTGCTGGATCGCGGGGGGCGTGGCGTTTGTCGGCGTCGGCGCGGTTGCGAGCTTCATTGCCGTATTCCCCGACATCTGGGTGAATCTTTTCACCGACGATGCGAGCGTGCGCGCCGCCAGCCGGCAGTATTTGTCTACGGCGGCGCCGATGTATGCTTTCCTCGGTCTAGCCACGACATGCTATTTCTCATCGCAGGGCGCGGCCAAGGTGATCGGCCCGGTGCTGGCGCAGACCGCGCGGCTGTTGTTCATCGGCACCGGTGGCTGGTGGCTGTCGACGCACAATGCGACCGCACAGGACTTCTTCAAGCTGGCGGCGGCCTCTATGGTGTTGCTCGGCGTGCTGTCATGCGTCAGCGTGATGCTGACCCGATGGGGGCCGAAACAGCCTGTGCCCGTGGTGAAGCCGGCGCTTTCCTAACGATCGTCATTGCCTGCGACAAACGCGAAGCGTTTGCGCAAGGAAGCAAAGCGACGAAGCAATCCATCCATCCTCGCGTGCGATGGATTGCTTCGCGGAGCCTGTCATCGGGCGCGCATTCGCGCGACCCGTTGGCTCGCAATGACGGAATAACTACCGCCGCGTGCGTCGACGGCCGTGACGGCCGCCGCCGACGTTGGCCATGCGCATCAGTTGCGGGACCATGCTCATCAGCTCGCCGCCGCCCAGGCCGCCGACGTTCATGCCGCCGGTGCTTACGCCGTAACCCTCGGGCACATAGCTACCGCTATAACCACCGCCGATGCCACCGGGGATTCCGCCACCTCCCATCATGCCGCCAAGACCGTTAAGACCACCGCCGCCGCCTTCCATCATGCGGCTCATCATCGGGCCCATGGTCTTCATCATCATGGCGAAGCGGCGCTTGCCCATCTTCGCCTTCATCATTTCAAGCATCGGCGCCATCTGCGTCATCATGTCTTCGCCGCCGCCTCCGCGCCCGATGCCGGCGAACTGCGCCTTCGCCGGCATCGATGTCAGGGTGAACAGCAACAGCAGCATGGCTGCGTGGCAGACTACCTTGTCAGCTCCCGTCATGGTTCGACTCCTCATGCGCGGGCGGCCGCGGGCGCGGCGCCGTTCGGACGCACGCGCCGAGGCTAGGAGCGGGCAGGGAGCCGATCTGTGCGAAAGATCACGCTTGCTTTCGGCGAGCGGTGAACTCGGTGACGACACGCCATGTCGCGCCCGCATCCGTCGAGACTTCGCCGCGCCAGAGGAATGAATCGGCGGCGATGTCTGCAAAACTCCAGCGGGCCAGCTGGCCGTCCGGCCGCGTGCCTAGCTGCACGATGTCGTGGCCTTCCGCGCGGCCGATCATCTGCAGGAAACTCCGCGTCACCGGGTCGGTCCACTGAATTCGCCAGGCGTCGATATCGGGATCGTAGACCCGCAGCGTGGTGCCGTAGGAGTTGAAATTGGCCGCGGCGTCGCCGTGCCGCACCTCGCCGCGTGGCGGCACGATCCAGACATCCTGGACCGCGCGCCCCTCCAGCGCCCAGCCGAAATGCCATTCGCCGGCGCGGCGGCGCTCCGTGCCGTCTTCGGAAAATTGCCGGACATCGAGATCCCATGAGCCGACGAAGCGGCCGTAGAGATCCATCTTGCCGGCGCGGTCGGCCGAGGGGCCGTCCGCGCCGAGGGCGTCGAGAAACGCTGATATCATGCGGCGCTCCGTCCCAATGCCTTCTGCATGGCGAGGAGGCCCAGATCCATCTGCGCATCCATGTAGGGCGCGATCTCGTTCGGCAGAACGTCGGCGATCCACACGAAACGGGTGCGCCCGTCGCTTTCGGCGAAGACCTGTGCCGAGGCGCTGTGCTGCCTGATGCGTTCGCTGACGATGGCATAGACCAGCCGGCGTCGCGCGTCGTCGCAATCGACCAGGATCTCGCGCGCCACGGTACCGTTCGAAAACGTGACGATGCGTGCGTCGCCGTCGAGCTTGGTGTCGGTCACGAAGCCGGGCACCAGCCGCGTATGCAGCGCGCCGAAATCGCGCAGCGCGTCCCAGACGTGGTCGGCGGAGGCGTCGATGAGGATTTCCTTGTGGATGGAGGCCATGGTGAGTCCTTTGTCGTTGATCGGTAGGGTGGGCAAAGGCGCACTTGCGCCGTGCCCACCATCCAACCGAGATTGCTATTTTGAATGGTGGGCACGCTTCGCTTTGCCCACCCTACGGTTTCGTGCATCGGCGCTACGTACACACCGCCTCGACATTGTTGCCGTCGGGATCGATCAGGAACGCCGCAAAGTAGGTCGGGCTGTAATCCGCCCGCGGCCCGGCGCCGCCATTGTCGCGGCCGCCAGCCTTCAGGCCTTCGGCATGGAATTTTTTGATCTCCGCATGATCCTTGGCGCGGAACGCGACATGCGCGGCCGAGCCGGCTGATCCCTTGTGCAGATGTAGCCAGAGCGCAGGCGCGCCCTTGGGGCCAAAACCCGCGCCGGAATCGTCGCGCGAGCAGAGCACGAAACCTAAGGGCGCGAGTGCTGCCGTATAGAAGCGCACGCTGGCGTCGAGGTCTCCGACACGTAATCCGATGTGGTCGTACATGAGTTTCTCCAGTCGTAAGCGCGCTAAGTCGCGCGTCCTGGAGAAAGCCTAGCTAGTGGAGGGCCAGCCGTTCTTGGAAAATCTTGCGCTTGCCGCGCGAGGCCTGGCGGAACTTCAGCGGCGAGGCGCCGGCGGCGCGGCCAAACGTGCGCACGAAATTGGACAAGTCTGCGAAGCCGACGTCATAGGCGATATCGGTGACCGGGCTGTCGTCGTCGGCCAGACGTCGCGCGGCATGGCGCAGCCGCGAGCGCACCAGATATTGATGCGGGGTGACGCCGAGCACCTCCGAGAACAGCCGCAGGAAGTGGAACGGGCTGATCCCGGCCTGGGCAGCGGCATCATCCAGATTGATCTGGCGGTGCGAGTTCGCGTCGATCCACAGCGCGGTCTCTACCGCGCGGCGGCGATCGCGCGCAGCATCAGGGCCGGGTTTGCGCGGCTTGCCGGAAACCACCTCGACAAAACGGCTCGCCAGCACCTGACCGATCTCGTCGAGACCGATGTCGCTGCTGCCATCTGCTGCCGATTGCGCCAGTTCCCCGAGCACCACCAGTTCCGGCAGCGGCGGCACGGCGCCGACCTGCCAGGGCGCCCCGCTGTCGCCGATCGCTTCCACCAGTTCGGGGCCGATGAAGAACGACAGGCACTCGTCGCCGCAGACGTGCTCGTGGGTGCAGGTATATTCATCGCCGGGATGGCCGATCAGCACCGATCCCGCCACCAGTTCGCTGAACTTGCCGCGGCAATGCAGGCCAAAACTGCCCTTGCGCACATAGGAAATCGAGTGGCAGCGATGCTGCTCTGCAAACGGCGTGTCGCCAGGCCCCGCGCTGCAGCGAAAATCGGACACGGATATGAATCTGCGCTCGATGAGCGTGGTCGCGTTCATTCGGCTGATCTAGTTATGGGCCCGCGGCGGTGCAACGGGCATCAGCACGTCGAACAGCGTCTTGCCGGAGGTCGGGCTGGTGCCCTCGATCGACAGCAGCCGGCGCTTGGAGATCGCTCCGCCATGGGCTGAGATCTTGTCGGCATAGTTGCCTGCCTCGAGCACGCGATGGCAGGGCACGATGATCATGAAAGGGTTGCGTCCGATCGCCTGCGACACCGAATAGACCGCGCCGGATGCGCGTAAAGCCGAGGCTATTTCCGCATAGGTCCGGGTCTCCCCGCGCGGGATCGAGCGCGCATAGGCGTAGACGCGCTGATTGAAGGCGGGAATGCCGGTCATATCAAGCGCGACCTCGGCGAAATCGCACGCCGCCCCGCGCAGCAGCGCAACGATGCTATCGATTGCAACCTGGACATTCGGAGGAGGACGAAGGTCGCGCGCGTCCGGATAAAGCTGAAACAGCCGCCGCCGCGTATCGATCTCGCGCACTTCAGGAAGCTGCACGCCGACAATACCCGACAGGCCCCACGCGATGCCGCAGCGGCCGATCCCGGTATCGAAAATAGTGTAGCCACGCCCCGTCATACGCCACCAAGCCCCCGGCGCGGATGATAGCACCGGCGCGATGAAGCGCATCTGGAATTTTTGGAAAGTTAACAGTGACGCGAAATGGGGTGCGGAACAGCTTGGCTGATCGCGCGAGGTCGGCTAATCATGGGGCGCGACCCGCGGGCGTAGTTCAATGGTAGAACGGCAGCTTCCCAAGCTGCATACGAGGGTTCGATTCCCTTCGCCCGCTCCAATTCCAACGTGCATCCCTATCCCTGCATCGGATTCATCGCCTCGACCGTTGTTTGTTGCAGAACCGCGCCGCATCACGTGCCTGAATGCGGATGCCGAAGACGGGGTAGCGTATCTGCTGTTGTCGCGCCTCACACTCGTGCCCGTGTTTCAACGCGCACGTTGCCGGCGGCCTGTACAGATCCGCCCGATGGGAACTGGCCGGCCCTCGTTTGCGCCTGTGCGCCAATCGCAAATGCAAGCGTGATTGCGACGATGCGTGCAGTCCGCATTTTCAGATTCCCCCGTGTTTCTACGGTTGAGAGCTCGCTCGACGGTAAACCGGCGCGCTGACGAAGAACGCCGAGAGCTTGTTCGCTGTACTGGTAGGAACTGCGACTTCGTCCCGCGCGAACGGGAAAGCAACAGTCTTGCCAAAAAAATCTAGTAGCTCAGAAAAGAGGCTCCCATTTTTTTTAGAGTATGGCCTCCTTAGTTGCCGGAGAGTTCGTGTGATTCGCGAATTGATGTCAGTCCAGAATGGAGGCTGCCATGAAAGCGTTCGGTCGCGTACTAACGATGTTCGGTATTCTTCTGGTGTCTTTTCGTGCTGACGCTCACGATGCGTCGATGCCGCACCACGAGTGGTTCAACAGACAGGAAATGAACCCCGCCGCCCAACAGCGGCTCGGTGTCCCATGGAAATCGTGTTGCGACAACGGCGATGTATTCAAAACACGCTTTCGCGTCGCAGACGACCATTCGGACCAGTGGCAATACCTCAAAGACGGCCAATGGAAAGTCATCCCACCCGACATCATCAAGTCTGAAGACACGCCAGATCATTTGCCCGTGCTGTTCATAAACAAGCGCACGGGGGACGAGCTCTGCTTCTTCGTGCCGAAGGGTGGATTGTGACGCTTTAGGCCTGCCGCCAGTTCGAGCCGTCGACTACGGGCAACAGCACTATCTTTCGCGTTCGATCCCGCGTAGGGTCGCTTCGTCGCAAGACGATGGCGCTGAACCTTAGAGTGGACTGCGGGCAGACCCGGGGGCAGTACCCGGCGCCTCCACCTTAGCAGCTTGAGCTTAAAGGTCTCATCTCGGTGAGATCGATTCTGCCGAAAGGCCGAATCCCAGGGCTGCTAGGGCGGGGGCGAACCAGGATCGATGGTCGCAAAGAAGCTCTGAATTGTGCTCGGCATGATACCGCCGTTATCGGGTCAAAAACCTAAATGCAAACGATAACGTTGCATTGAACGAAGTGCGCCTCGCGGCGTAACCGTTCGGGGTTGGTCCACCTAGCAACAGAACGGCCATCGCCGCGTCAGCCTTCGGGTTGGCGCGGCTTTTATTTGTGGCCCGGCTCACGCCTCGGCCGTTGCCTTCAATTTTCGTCGCTGCCGTGCTAGACGTGAGGCGTGTCGCAAAAGAGGAGTGCGCGTTGACCCAGGCGATCACTTCCGCCGACACCTCCCGCAATCTGCTCATGGTCGCCGGCGGCGGCATCATCTCCGGCATCCTCACGCCGCTGCTGCCGGCGCTGATCGACCAAATGGTCGGCTTGCCCGGGCAGCTTCGCATTTCACTCATCGCGATGCCGTTCGCCGTGCTCGTCTTCATTCTGGTGCGACGCTTCAGCGGCAATCCGTGGTGGGCGACGCTGTTGGCCGCGATCGTCACCATGGTCGCTTTTGTCTGCGCGGTGAACGCGGCGATCTTTATCGAAGGACAGACAGCGGGCGCTGCCACGGTCATGCGCTATCTGCTCGCCGGCTTGACCGGCGGGCTGGTCGGTGCGGGCGTGATGGCGCTGGGAATCGGCCTGTTGCCGGCAGGGCCGCGTGCGGCTGCCGCGTGGTGGCCGATGCTGATCACGGGGACGCTCGCCGGCACGCTGCTGGCGCTCGACAATGCACTCGGCCTCGACCAGATCTCGTTCCTCTATCCAGTCTGGCAGGCTGGCGTCGCGTTGCGGCTGGTGATGGTGCTGCGGTCCTGACGGCCCAGAGCCGCGTGACGCCCCCGTAGTTCTACCGGCCTGCATGAAGGCCTGCATTAAGGCTGCCTTAGCCGAGTTCCGCCTACGTTGGCCGCTCCCTCATCCCAGCGGAATCACAACATGCGGATCGGTCGTCTCTTTGCGGTATCGATGCTCTCGGTGACGGTACTGGCGGTCGTCCTTGGCGCCGGGATTCTCGTCCCGCAATACCGGACCTTCGCCAGCAAGACCGAGGCGATCAAGGCGGTGGAGGCCTACGGCACGGTGTTGGCGGTCGGCCAGCAGGTTGCCGGCTACCGGGCGCCTTATGTTGGTCCGCTGTTTCAGGAAGGCGCCGCGACGCAGGCCCAGCTCGAGGTGGCCGCGAAGGCCGTGCAGACGGCAGATGCAGCGTTCGCAAAGGCGCGGACGGCCGTCGGTGCGCTCAGCGATGGCGCTGTCATCGTGCAGGGTCTCAACCAGGCAGCGGCCAAACTGGCCGAGGTTCGCATAGCGAGCGATCGCGCGATGGCCCAGCCGATGAGCGCGCGCGACCAGGCGGCGATCAAAGGCTTCCTGCCGGGCATTGCCGCGGTTGTCGGGATTCTTGAACCGCTGTTGAACCGCCTTGAAAATCAGGTCGCGATGGCGGACGCGTCGTTGACGGCGCTGTTGAATGTCGCCCGCACGTCGCAGGATCTGCGGATCTCGGCCGGCGGCCGGGCTGCTACGGTATCGCTTGCGATCAGCACCCGCCGTCCAGTGACGGCGGCTGAAATATCCAGCATGGACCGCGCCCAGGGCCGCGTCGACCTTGACCGCGAACGCATCGAGGCCGGTGTGGATCAGATCGGTAGCCCGCCGCGTCTTGCGAAAGCGATGAACGACGCGATCGAGGCCTATTTCGGAAAGGCAGCGCCATGGCTTGAAAAGGAAATGGCGGCCGGCCGCAACGACGGCAAATTCGCCATCGACTCCAATCAACTCGCCAGCACGATCGTGCCGGCGGTGCAGGCCTTCTTCGCCGTGCGCGATGCCGCGCTCGCGGAAGCCGGAGAACGCGCGGGCGCTGCGCGCGACGCTGCGCTGACGATGCTGGCGCTGGCCGGCCTTGCCGTCGTGGCGCTGCTCGGCGTGCTCGCCGGCGTCACTGTGATGCTGCGCCGGCGCGTAATTACGCCGCTCGCAACCTTGACCGGCGTCGTCGGCGACCTCGCGGCTGGCCGGCATGACGTCACGATTCCGACCGTCGAGCGCGCCGATGAAATCGGCGCCATGGCGGGCTCGCTGCAGGTATTCAAGGATGCCCTGATCGCCAAGAAGGCCGCCGACGCGACCGCCGCGGTGGAAGCAGATGCCAAGATCCAACGCGGCCAGCGCGTCGACCGTATCACCAGCGACTTCGAAGCCATGATTGGTGAAATCGTCGAAATCGTATCGTCGGCCTCGACCGAGCTGGAAGCCTCCGCCGGCACGTTGACGGCGACCGCGGAGCGTTCGGAGGAGCTTGCCACCACGGTTGCGGGGGCTTCCGAGGAAGCCTCCACCAATGTGCAATCGGTCGCGTCGGCCACCGAAGAGATGGCGTCGTCAGTCAACGAGATCAGCCGTCAGGTGCAGGGCTCGGCGCGGATCGCTGGTGAGGCGGTGGAGCAGGCGCAGAAGACCAACGCCCGCGTCGCCGAACTCGCCAAGGCCGCCGCCCGCATCGGCGACGTGGTCGAGTTGATCAACACCATCGCGGGTCAGACCAACCTGCTGGCGCTCAATGCTACCATCGAGGCGGCGCGCGCCGGCGAGGCGGGACGCGGTTTTGCGGTGGTCGCGTCCGAAGTGAAGGCGCTGGCCGAACAGACGGCGAAAGCGACCGGCGAGATCAGCCAGCAGATATCGGGTATCCAGGCGGCTACGCAGGAGTCGGTCGGCGCCATCAAGGAGATCGGCGACACCATCGGACGGATGTCGGAGATTGCCGCCACGATCGCGGCCGCCGTCGAGGAGCAGGGCGCGGCGACCCAGGAAATTTCCCGCAACGTGCAGCAGGCCGCGAACGGCACGCAGCAGGTTTCCGCCAACATCGCCGACGTGCAGCGCGGCGCCAGCGAGACGGGGTCTGCCTCCGCTCAGGTGCTTACCGCGGCAAAGTCATTGTCCGGCGAAAGCGACCGGCTCAAGCGCGAGGTCGGCAAGTTCCTCAGCTCGGTGCGGGCGGCCTGAGCCGCCTCGCCATCGCAAAGGCGGACACCGCTACGGCGTAATCGTCAGCACCGCCTTCATGTTCGGATGGTACCGGCAATAATATTCGACGGTGCCGGCCTTCGTCAGAACCGACGTCACGGTTTTCTTCGGCGGCATATTGACGTCGAAGTCGCCGTTGCGCGCGGTCGCGGTGTGGACGAACACGTCTGTGTTGATCCATTCGATGGTGTCGCCGACCTTGGCCGAAACTTCGGCCGGCGCGAATACCAGATCGGTCGTCGCGATCTGGATCGTCGCAGCCTGCGCCGGGACGGCCATCATGCTGAACAGCAAGGCGGCCATGGCAAGCCGATAGCGTCCCGGACGCATGGCGGGCTCCTTACTTCAGCTTGGCGGCGACCTGTTCGGCGTGCTGCTGGTGGCCCTGAAAAATCTTCAGGCCGGTCTGCAACAGGCTTTTCAGCTCGGCATTGCTGGCTGAGGGAATCAGCTGCGTCTCCAGCGCGCCGTTGACGGCCTTGTGGTAGGCGACCTCGTTGGCGAGATAGGCCTTGTCGTATTCGGCGCCCTTCAGCTTGGCGAGTTCGGCGAGCTTCTCAGTGGCCTGCTTCGACAGCGCCTTGCTGGTGTCGTTGTCTTCCGGCGTCACGTTCAGCTTCTTGACGAGGTCGAGCGCCTGCTTGTTCACGGCCTCATGGTCGCGCACCATGTCCTGTGCGAACGCCTTGACGTCCTTGTTGCCAGCTTTCTCGATCGCCTGCTTGGCGGCGGCGATGTCGATGACACCAGCCGTATAGGCGATATGCGCGATCTGTGGATCGGTAGGCTTTGCGCCTTGCGCCAGCGCAGCGCTTCCCAGGATGCTCAATGCGGCGATCGCCGCGCTCAATCGAACGAACATGTCTGACACTCCTGTGGCGCGGAACCAATGCCGCGCGTTGTTGATGCACAGGAGTTGGATGGTCTTGGAGTACAGAGGTTCCCGGAAAAGTTAATCGAAACCCAGCCGCTTCAATACGGCGTCCGTCAGCCGCTCGCAGCGCTTGCCGGCAAAGGGAAAGGCCTCCATCACCACGGGGCCGATCTTCTTCTCGACATTGTCGCGCAGCATGGTGCGTGCGCGGTGCAGCCGGCTCTTCACGGTCTCGGGTTTGAGCGAGAGAATCTCGGCAGTCTCTTCCACGTTCATCCCTTCGATGACGCGCGTGATGAAGACGAGACGGAATGCTTCCGGCAATTCATCGATGGCATGTTCGACGACGGCTTGAATTTCACGCTGGGCCATGGATTTTTCCGGATCGGCGGCGGCGGAGAGGGGGAACTGGATGATTTCGGCTTCGAGCGCGCCTTGCGGCAAGGAGTCCAGTTCCACGGCGGGCCGCCGGCGGCGCAGCCGGCCCAGCGCCTCGTTCATCGCGATCCGCGACAGCCAGGTCGACAGGCTGGAATCGCCGCGAAAACTTTCCAGATGTGTGAAAGCGCGGACATAGGCTTCCTGCACGACGTCCTCGGCTTCGCTGTCGTTGCGCAGGATGCCGCGGGCAAGGCGATAGAGCCTGCGGTTGTTGGCCTGCATGATGGCGCGCACCGCCGCCTCGTCGCGGGCCAGCGCCCGCCGTACCAACTCGGTGTCGCCGGATTCGGGCGCAATTTGCGGTATGTGGGCCTGGCGCATGATATCCACCAATAACAGGGTATTGGGGTTGGATGCGGCAAGGGGAAAGAGGTTCCCGAAATATTTTCGTTGGGTGGGCAAAGCGCAGCGTGCCCACCATGTTTCGACACGCGTAGTCCTGAATGGTGGGCACGCTTCGCTTTGCCCACCCTACCTACCCGTCACCCCGCCGGCACCTGATCCAGGAACCCGGTGATGCTGCGGATGCGGCCGTCGCTGAGCACGGCGAAATCCGTTCCCTTGATCGGGCTGTCGCCGCCGTCGGGGCCGAGCCCCCAGGAGAAGCGAACGTGATCGCCAAAGCCGTTGGGCTCGCCGATCAGCTTGAACTTGAAATCCGGAAAGCGCTGCTGCACACCTGATATCAGCGCGTCGACGCCGTCATGGCCGTCGCCGCTCATCAGGGGGTCGACGTATTTCGCGTCCGTCGTCCAGTTCGCCGCCAACATCTCGCGGCGACGGGCTGGCGTGCGCTCGTTCCACAGATCGATGTAGCGGTTGGCAATGCTGTGAACGTTGGTCATTGAGAATCTCCTTCGGTTAGGCCGGATTGATCGGCTGACCGACTATCGGAAATCTCCGCGCGCCAATCGATTACCTCGGAGGTCAAGGATTGACCTCGAAGGTCAAGGATTTCGATTTTGCTGGTCCGCCGTTCCACTGCCGCCCCGGCCATGGGCATCCAGCGCATCGAGGAAGCATCGCACCTTGGCGGGAACGAACTGGCGGGCCGGCAACAGCGCATGAATATTGAGCGGCTCGCAGACATGGTCGGTGAGAATCCGCCGCAGCAATCCCGCTTCCTCTGCCGCGCGGGTAAAGCTCGCCGTCACCCGCAACACGCCGAGCCCGGCGAGCGCGGCTTGCAACCGGATGTCCGCGTTCGAACTCACCAGCCGCGATTTCTGCACGGTAAGATGCTCGGTGACGCCGGCCGGTGTGGTCAGCGCCCAGGGCGCGTCGTGGGGGCCGGTCAGCATCGGAAGGCGAGCGAGTTCTTCCAGCGTGCGGGGTTCGCCGAATTTTTCCAATAGCGCAGGCGCGGCATACAGGCCGCGTTCCAGCGAGGAAACTCTCCGGATCACGATTCCGGTCGAAGGCAGCGGTGACTCCAGCATCGCGAATACGATGTCGTAATTTTCGGCCACGGGACTGACAATCTCGTGCTCGACATCGATCCGGATCACGAGATCCGGATAGCGGTCCATCAATTCGATGGCGACGGGCCCTGCATGGTGCGCGCCAAATTCGTAAGGCGATTTGATGCGCAGCGTGCCTGCGACGGTGCTGCTCATCGCCAGCGCCTCGCCATGCGTATCGTGCAGCGCAATGAACAGCGGCCGCACCCGCTGATAGATGGTGTCGCCGGCATCCGTCAGGCGGAGATGACGCGTGGAGCGCTCGATCAGCCGCAGGCCGAGATTGGCTTCCAGCCGTTGCACTGCAGCACTGAGGCTCGACTTGGGATGGCCGAGCACGCGCGCCGCGGCGCTAAAGCCGCCATGCTGCACGACCTCGCAAAACAGCTCCCAATCGCGCCAGTCCATCGGGGGCATCGTCCATGTGGCGGGACGGTGTGTCCAGGAAATCCGGATACAAGCGAAACCGCCGATGCCCTAGAAGATGGCACAAAAGAACCGCGGTTCGCAAAACACACAAAGGGAGAAACGGCATGTCGGATGACGGAATCTTTCTGCGCAATTCCTGGTACGTCGCAGCCTGGAATCACGAGCTGATCGACGGCCGAAAGCTCGCCCGCACCATTCTCGAACGGCCCGTGGTGATCTATCGCGGCGCCAGCGGCAAGGTCGTAGCGCTCGACGATCGTTGTTGCCATCGCGCGGCGCCGCTCTCGATGGGCCGGATCGAAGGCGACGATATCCGCTGCATGTATCACGGCATGAAGTTCGAGCCAGGCGGCAAGTGCATCCAGATTCCCGGCCAGGATATGATCCCGCCAAAGCTCGGCGTGCGCAGCTATCCCGTGGTCGAGCGATACAATCTGATCTGGATCTGGATGGGCGATATCGAAAAGGCCGATCCGAACCTGATCGTGGATTATCCGCCGCTCGCCGATCCCAAATGGCGGGGCTTGCCCGGCTATATGCACTACAAGGCCAACTGGCTCTTGATCGTCGACAATCTAAGCGACTTCGCCCATCTCGCCTTCGTGCATACCCATACGCTCGGCGGCTCCGAGGAGTACGCCTACAAGACCAAGCCGGTCGCGATCGAAAAACTCGACGACGGTTTTCGCGTCGAGCGCTGGCACGTGAGCGCCGATCCGCCGCCCTATCATTGCAAGGTGATCTCGAACAAGACCGACAAGATCGATCGCCGTAATATCGGCCGCATGATTGTTCCCGGCATCTTCCTGCTCGACACGATGTTTGCACCGGCCGGCCAGGGTGCGGAAAAGGGCGTGCAGGTGCCGGGTACGCGGCAATATCGCAATGCGCAATTCATGACGCCGGAGACGCGCAGCACCACGCATTTCTTCTGGAACTATTTGCACGATTTCGACCTCGACAACCCGAATATCGCGCTGTCGCTGCGCAACAGCCTCGAAGAGGCTTTCCACGAAGATCTCGCGATCATCGAGGCGCAGCAGAAGGTGTTCGACGCCGATCCGAACTATCAGTTGCTAACCATCGGTGCGGATGCAGCACTGACCTATTTCCGCTGGGTACTGGCGCGGCGGATCGAGGCGGAGGGGAGCACGGCGCGGGCGGCGTAGGGAACGGCGCGGCAGTGGCCGCGTTACCCACCTTCACGAGGGCGGCCTTACCATTGATCGGGCTGGGGCCTGCGCGGGATTTGGCATAAAAGCATGGTCTCGACCTCGTTGGTCCTTGGTCAAACGTCAAAGCTTGGTCCCTTGCCGTCTCCTCTTATTGGGGCGTTCAATCCGTGGCAGACGAAAAAAAGACGCTGAAGCAGCGTGAGGGCGCCGACTGGGCGCAGCAGATGTGGCTGTGGCCGCTGGAAGCTACGAGACTGGCGCTCGACAATTACGCGCAATGGTTCGCCGATCAGAAGCCTGCGCCTACCTGCGCGCCGGACCAGCCGTCGCTTGCTTGGACCACGCCGAACGCGGTCGTGCTGCAACTTCAGTCGATGCGGTTGCGGGCGTTTTCGCGCGGGAATGCGACGCAGCCGCCGGTTCTCGTCTGCGCACCCTATGCGCTGCACGGCGCGCTGATCGCGGACTTCGCACCTGGCCATAGTCTAGTGGAGGCGCTGCAAAAGGACGGCGTGAACCGCATCTATGTCCCGGACTGGTGCTCGGCGACGCCGGAAATGGGCAACCTGTCGATCGACAATTATCTTGCCGAGCTCAATGTGGCGATCGACGAGATCGGCGCGCCGGTCGATCTCATCGGCCTGTGCCAGGGCGGATGGCTGTCGCTGGTCTATGCCGCGCGGTTTCCCGGCAAGGTGCGGCGGCTCGTGCTTGCCGGCGCGCCTGTCGATATCTCGACGCCGTCCGACCTCTCGAAGATGGTGGCCGCACTTCCTCAGCCAGCGTTCGAGCAGATGGTGCGCCAGGGGGACGGAATCGTCAGCGGCGAGCACATGCTGCGGATCTGGAACAAGCCGTTCAGCCAACAAGACGTGGAAGCGGTGCTGCAGAGAAATCTCGGCGACGGATCGAACGAGGCGAGCGTGCTGCTGGATCGTTTCGCGCGCTGGGACCGCGCGACGCTGGATCTGCCAGGCGCCTATTATCTCGAGGTGACCGAGCAGATTTTCCGGCAGAACCTGATCGCCAAAGGCCGCTTTGTCGCGCTCGGCCGCAGGATCGATCTTTCCGAGGTGCGCGTGCCGGTCTTCCTGCTGGCCGGCGAGGACGATATCGTCGTCCCGCGCGATCAGGCGTTCGCGACGGCGCGGCTGTTGGGCACGCAGCCGGCGTGGCTCGAACGGGCCTGCGAGCCGTGCGGTCACCTCAGCCTCTTCATGGGACGCAAGGCCTTGAACCATTCGTGGTGGCGGATCTCCCGGTGGCTTCAGGCCGATATCGGCGATGCCGCCGGCGCAAGGATCAGCGCGTGAGATGCAAATGAAAAAGCCCCGGACTGCGCGTGCAATCCGGGGCAGCAAAACGTTTTGCGGCGGATGGCCTTACTTCGCCGCGACCACCATGATCTCGACATTGTACTGCGGCGCCGCCAGCTTGGCCTCGACGGTGGCGCGCGCCGGCGTATTGCCGGCCGAGACCCATCCGTCCCACACCGCGTTCATTTCGGGAAATGTCTTCATGTCGGTGATGTAGATCGTGGCCGACAGCAGCTTCGACTTGTCGGTCCCTGCCTTGGCTAGATGGCCGTCGATGATCGCGAGAATGTCCTGCGTCTGCTCGGTCACGCTCTTGCCGGCCGCCTTGCCGGCGACGACGCCGGCGAGATAGACGGTGTTGCCGTGAACGACGACCTGGCTCATGCGAGGTCCGGTTTCGAAGCGCTGGATAGTCATGTTGTTCTCCTGATGAGGGGCGGCGGTTTCTTAGCGCGCTGATGCCTTGTGCGCCACTGCGTTATTTGCATTGAACCTCGGCATAGGCGAGCGGAAGCGACGCCGTCCTGCTGACGGCTATGTCAGGGCTTGACGAGAACGCGTTTCACCCTGCCGCCTTCGCTGCCGCGCGTCCGGCATTCCGGCCCGAGAACAGGCAGCCGCCGAGGAAGGTGCCCTCCAGCGAACGGTAGCCATGCACGCCGCCGCCGCCGAAGCCTGCCGCTTCGCCTGCGGCATAAAGTCCCCGGATGATCTCGCCATTGCTGCCGAACACGCGCGAGTCGAGATCAGTCTCGAAGCCGCCCAGCGTCTTGCGTGTGAGGATGTTGAGCTTGACCGCGATCAGCGGGCCGTGTGCAGGATCGAGAATCCGGTGCGGCTTTGCGGTGCGGATCAGCTTGTCGCCGATATAGCGCCGCGCATTGTGCAGGTTCATCACCTGCGCGTCCTTGACGTAGGGGTTTGACATCTCGCGATCGCGCGCCTCGATCTGCGCCTTGATGTGATCGTGCTGGAGCAGATCGCTGCCTGCCAACGCATTCATCGCGCTGACCAAGTCGGCAAGATTGTCGCGCACGATGAAATCGGCACCGTTCTTCTTGAACGCCTCCACTGGCGCGGGTGCCCCCTTGTTGGTGGCGCGCTTGATGGTCATGCGCCAGCTCTTGCCCGTGAGGTCGGGATTCTGTTCGGAGCCGGATAGCGCAAACTCTTTCTTGATGATGCTCTGGGTCAGGATGAACCAGGAATAATCGTATCCGGTCGACATGATGTAGTGCAGCTGGCCGAGCGTGTCGGAGCCCGGGAACAGCGGCGCGGGCAGGCGTTTGCCCGTGGCGTCGAACCACATCGAGGACGGGCCGGGCAGGATGCGGATGCCGTGGCGCGGCCAGATCGGATTCCAGTTTCGGATGCCCTCGACGTAATGCCACATCCGGTCGCGGTTGATCAGCCGCGCACCGGCCGCTTCCGTGATGCCGATCATGCGTCCGTCGACATGTTCGGGCACGCCGGAGATCATGAATTTCGGCGGCTCGCCCAGCCGCTTTGGCCAGTTCTGCCGGACCATGTCGTGATTGCCGCCGATGCCGCCGGAGGCGACGATCACGGCCTGCGCGCGCAGCGCAAAATCGCCGATCACCTTGCGCGAGGAGCTTTTGCCGCGCTCGACGCTGTCAGGTTCGAGCACCGACCCACTGATGCCTTCGATCGCGCCGTTCGTCATCACAAGTGTGTCGACGCGGTGGCGAAACTTGAACGTTAGTCGGCCAGTCTTCCCGGCCTCGCGCGCACGCCGCTCGAACGGCTCGACGATGCCGGGACCAGTACCCCATGTGACATGAAAGCGCGGCACCGAATTGCCGTGGCCCATCGCGTCGTAGCCGCCGCGCTCGGCCCAGCCGACTACCGGAAAAATACGGTGGCCCATCGCGCGCAGCCAGTCGCGCTTTTCGCCGGCCGCAAACGCGACATAGGCTTCCGCCCATCGCTTCGGCCAAAGGTCGTCGTCGCGATCGAAGCCCGCGGCCCCCATCCAGTCTTGCAGTGCGAGATCGTAGGAATCCTTAATGCCGAGCCGGCGCTGCTCGGGAGAGTCCACCAGGAAGAGTCCGCCGAACGACCAAAAGGCTTGTCCGCCAAGGCTTTGCTCGCCTTCCTGGTCGACGACGATGACGCGTTTGCCGGCGTCTGCGATCTCCGTCGCTGCGACCAGTCCCGCCAGTCCGGCGCCGACCACGATTACGTCTGTGACCTCGGTCATCGTTTCCTCCCCCGTGCCATTTATGATTCAAGCCCGCGTCCTCGCGGTCAACGGCAAAGCGTCTTGCCTGTGGCGGCGTCGCCACCTCGGCGAGAGTCGTTTGTTCCAGTATGGGACCTTTTCGCGCGGAGGGTGCAGCGGCCCGGCAACACTTAATTTGAATTTGTTTTGACGGGCTGTGTCTGCCTAGACAAAATCACGATCTCAAACGACGCTACATCCTGTCTTGCATCACTAAGACGATCAGATTCGGTTTCGACATTCTTCCGACTGGGGCTGGGATATGAAGCTGGTGACGGGGTTGCTTGCAGCGGTGCTGCTGCTGGCTGGGGTAGGGGCGAGCCATGCGGTGGTGCGGATTGCCGACGACCGCGGCGGCCGGATCGGCACCTATGTCGACAAGTACCAGGGCCTGCGCACCTCGGGCGAAACCGTGATCATCGACGGCCTGTGCGCCTCGGCCTGTACCATCGTGCTCGGCGCGGTTCCCCATGACCGGATCTGCGTTACCTCGCACGCCAATCTCGGCTTTCATGCCGCCTGGGATTTCGGCGCCAACGGCCGTGCCGTGACCAACACCGAAGCCACCCACATGCTGTATTCGATGTACCCGCCGGCGGTCCGGAAGTGGATTGCGGCGCGCGGCGGCCTGACCCGGAACATGATCTTCCTGCGCGGCAAGCAGCTGCAGGCGATGTACAAGCCCTGCTACCTCGACGCGCAAGCCTCCACCAACAAGCCGGCATCGCGCTGAACCCAGCCGGCCGTTTCGCCGAAAAGTGACGTCGTGACCGGGACATCTGCGCGAAGCGCGTCTTCGCGCAGATGTTCCGGCCATTTACTTTTCGTGCACCTCTCGCCCAGCCTGCCCCTCCGCATGACGTGATGTCGCGCACGGCCATTCCGCTTGCCTGCCCGGGGAACTGGCCCTATCTGAAATGCATGGCTCAGCCGATTTCCACCCAAGCCGGAATGATGACCGCGGTCCCGCGTCAGGGCAGGGTGGCGTCCATGATCGTTTGGAGCGCAGCCACCCTCGGCGCGCTGGCCGTGCTCGGCGCGGCGGCATTGTGGTTCTATTACGGCACCGCGGTGTTTTTCGAGATGATCGCCGCCGGCATCTCGGCCTGCTTCTGATACGGCGAAAAGGGAATCGACAATGGACCGGACGATCCGCCCGCTGGTGATTATTGCTGCCTTCGCCACGAGCCTCCTGGTCGGGCTGGTGATCATGCTGTGGGCGATGGGCGGCTTGCGCACCGTGACCGCACCGGCCGCGATCGGTGGGCCGTTCCAACTCACCGACCAGGCTGGCCAGGCCGTCACCGAGCAGAATTTGAAGGGCAAGCCGACGCTGATCTTCTTCGGCTTTACCCATTGCCCCGATGTTTGCCCGACCTCGCTGTTCGAGATTTCCGAGGTGCTGAAGGCGATGGGCACGGACGCCGATCGCGTGAACGCCTGGTTCGTATCGGTCGATCCCGAGCGCGACACAGCCGCCGCGATGAAGGATTATCTCTCCAGCTTCGATCCGCATCTGAGGGGGCTGACCGGCGAGCCTGCGGCGGTGGCCAAGGTGATTTCGGCCTACCGGGTCTATGCCAGAAAAGTCCCGCTCAAGGACGGCGACTACACCATGGACCATACCGCGCTGATCTACCTGATGGATCGCGACGGCAATTTCGTAGCGCCCTTCAACCTGAAACGGACGCCCGAGGAAGCCGCCAAGGATTTGAAGCGCTATCTCTGAGCCGGCAGTGCCGGCCAAAAGCTGCAAAACGGCCCTCGCATCGCGGGCCGGATGGTCTATAAGGCCATGAAATTCCGCAAGCATTGCCGCAAATGCCATATCTTAACGTCCCGTTAACCAATGCAAGACTGCATCGAACCGTCAGCGCGTGGCTGGCCGGGCTGCTCGTCGCGTCCGCGTTGATGGCTGTTGGCGGTGCTGCGGCGCACGCGCAAACCCAGCCCCGCCCGGCGGTCGAGGCTGCTCCGCAGGCGGTGCCCGGCTTCTGGGATCCGCGGCGGCGTCCGGACCGGCCGGACATGTCGCGCCTGACCGTGATCCGGTTCCTGACCGAGACCGATTATCCGCCGTTCAACTTCACCGGGCCTGATGGCAATCCCGCTGGCTTCAATGTCGATCTGGCGCGCGCGCTCTGCGACGAGATCAAGATTTCCTGCACCGTCCAGATGCGCCGGTTCGAGACGCTGGTCGATGCGATATCAAGCAATCGCGGCGATGCCATCATCGCCTCCATGGCGGTGACGCCGGCCTTGCGCGCAAGGCTCGATTTCACCGATCCCTATTACCGAGCGCCGGCGCGCTTCGTGTCGCGGCGCGACGCCGTGATGCCGGAGGTCCGCCCTGAATATCTCGAAGGCAAGAAGGTCGGCGTCATCGCCGGCACCTCGCACGAGGCTTATCTGAAGGCGATGTTCACCGACGCCGAGATCAAGTCCTACGGCAATGACGACGCGCTGCGGCTCGCCTTAAGACGGAGCGAGGTCGATTTCATCTTCGGCGACGCGATCTCGCTGGCGTTCTGGATCAACGGCACCGATTCGGCCGAATGCTGCGCGTTCTCGGGCGGGCCCTTCGTCGAGAGCCGCTATTTCGGCGAGGGCATCGGCATCGCCGTCCGCAAGGGCAACGATCTGCTGCGGACGTCGCTGAACTGGGCGCTGTTCCGGATCTGGGAAAAAGGCCGCTTCACCGATCTGTGGCTGCGGTATTTTTCGATCAGTCCGTTTTAGGAGTTCGAGACTTCGTAGCTGCGTAAGGTGGGCAAAGCGAAGCGTGCCCACCATTGGAGACGCAGGTCGGTGAGAGATGGTGGGCACGGCGCAAGTGCGCCTTTGCCTACCCTACGGAGTTTCGCCCGTCATTTTGCATTTTGCCTCGGAAGCGCTAGTTTCCGCGGCTTCCGGAGAGAGCCTCTTATATGTCCACGATCGACCTTGCCTTTAGCCCGAGCGATTTGCGCGCGCTCGCCGAACAATCCAACGCCTGGCCGTTCGAGCAGGCCAAGGCGATTGTCGCGCGGCTGAAGAAAAGCCCGAAGGACGAGGTGCTGTTCGAGACCGGCTACGGCCCGTCGGGCCTGCCGCATATCGGCACCTTCGGCGAGGTCGCGCGCACCACGATGGTGCGTCATGCCTTCCACGTGCTCACCGAGGACAAGATCAAGACGCGGCTGCTCGCCTTCTCCGACGACATGGACGGCCTGCGCAAGGTGCCCGACAATGTGCCGAACAAGGATATGCTGGCGTCGCATCTCGGCAAGCCGCTGTCGCGGATACCCGATCCGTTCTCCAATGAGTATCCGTCGTTCGGCGCGCACAACAATGCGCGGTTGCGGGCGTTTCTCGACACCTTCGGCTTCGACTACGAATTCGCCAGCTCGACCGACTACTATACGTCGGGCAAGTTCGACGCCGCGCTGCTGCGCATGCTGGAGCGCTTCGATGCGGTGATGGCGATCATGCTGCCGAGCCTGCGCGAGGAGCGAGCGGCGACCTATTCGCCGTTTCTGCCGATCTGTCCGCGCACGGGCGTGGTGCTGCAGGTGCCTATCGTCGCCCATGACGTCAAGGGCGGCACGGTTTCCTACGACGACCCCGAGACCGGGGAGCGCGTCACCGTTCCCGTGACCGGCGGGCATTGCAAGCTGCAATGGAAGCCGGACTGGGCGATGCGCTGGTTCGCGCTCGGCGTCGACTATGAAATGGCCGGCAAGGACTTGATCGATTCGGTCAAGCTGTCGGGCAAGATCTGCGCGGCGCTCGGCGGCACGCCGCCGGAGGGCTTTAACTACGAGCTCTTCCTCGACGAAAAGGGCCAGAAGATTTCGAAGTCGAAGGGCAACGGGCTCACCATCGATGAATGGCTGCGCTATGCGTCGCCGGAATCGCTGTCGCTGTTCATGTACCGCGAGCCGAAGGCGGCGAAGCGGCTGTATTTCGACGTGATCCCGCGCAACGTCGACGACTACCAGCAATTCCTCGATGGTTTCACCCGGCAGGATGCGAAGCAGCAGCTTGCCAATCCGGTCTGGCACATCCATTCCGGCAAGCCGCCGAAGGCCGACATGCCGGTCACATTCCAGCTGTTGCTGACGCTGGTGTCGTCGTCGAACGCGGAAAATGCCGAAACGCTGTGGGGCTTCATCGGGCGCTATCGCCCGGGTGTGACGCCGCAGACCCACTCCAAACTGGACGCGATGGTCGGCTACGCCATCAATTACTATCGCGACTTCGTGGCGCCGACGAAGCAGTTCCGCGAGCCGACCGACAGCGAGCGTGCCGCGCTGCAGGATCTGCGCGATGCGCTGTCGAACATGCCGGCGGGATCATCGGCGGAAGACATCCAGAACGTGGTCTACGAAATCGGCCGCCGCGAGCCGTTCCTGGATCAGGTGAAGAAGGGCAAGGACGGCCGGCCCGGCGTTTCGCTCGACTGGTTCAACATGCTCTACCAGGTGCTGCTCGGCCAGGAGAAGGGCCCGCGCTTCGGCTCGTTCGTCGCGGTCTATGGCGTGACCAATGCCGTCGCGATGATCGACGGCGCGCTGGCGCGGAGCGCGTAGTTTCCTTCCCTTCTCCCCTTGTGGGAGAAGGTGGATCGCTGTCGCGAAGCGGCAGCGAGACGGATGAGCGACTATCTTGGAAGTCAAGTTGCATTGGCGTACTGGGCGCGCGCATCGCGTGCTTTTGCGTTGAGGCGGACGAGCAGCTTGCGCGCCAGGGCGATGCGGATGACCATTTTTTCCTTTCCGGCGGCGACCAGTCTTGCGCGGAAGTCAGCGAGGCTTTTGTCGTAACGGGCGGCGATGGCGGCGACCAGGAACAGGATCGAGCGGACACCGGCGCGACCGCCACGGACCGGCCGCTTGCCCCGTCGCTTGCCACTGTCATTGGCGATCGGGGAGACCCCGACGAGCTTGGCAATCGCCTTGTTGGAATAGGTTCCGATCTCCGGCAGATCGGCCATGATCCAGGCAACGGCGCGATCGGCGACGCCCTTGATGGAGCGGAAGGTATCGGAGAGACATGCCCACAGAGAGTCGTCATTGATCATCGAGCCGATCTCGCCCTCAAGGGTGCGGGACTGCCGCTTGAGCAGCGCAATCACTTCGTCGATGCTGGCCAGCATCTCGGCGTCATCGAGCCA
>NZ_JADPJL010000007.1 GCF_023073415.1 Bradyrhizobium sp. 190
CGCACCAAACCCGGCCCCATCACCATCAGGCATGGCCTCCAATACTTCTTGGGCGTCGCCTCCGCGTGGGAAACCCTCAAAGATGTGTGAATCAGCTAGTGCGAACGCAGGGACCCATACGCCGCGGCCGGCGGAAGGGGCAGGAGGGAAGACGGCTTCGCTTCAGCAAGCTACGGCGGTAGTTGGGCAGAGTGTCCGCCACCACGCTTCCTCGAGGGATCACGCGGTATGGGTCCCTGCGTTCGCAGGGACGACAGGCTGTATTCACTGCTGGAATTAGGCATTACTATTAACCCCATGGATCGCATGGCCGCTCTTTCCCGAGAACAACTGACAACATCGCTCCGCGGCATCAGCCTCCGGCAGGTCCGCCTTGTCAGCGGCGTCGTGCTGTTCGCCTATCTGGTCAGCCATTTCCTCAACCATGCGCTCGGCAATATCTCGCTGGAGGCGCTGGCGAGCGGTGTTTATCTGCACACCGCGTTCTGGCAATTCCTCCCCATCACGATCCTGTTCTACACCGCGTGCCTGGTGCATACCGCGCTCGGCATCTGGGCGCTCTACGAACGCCGGCAATTCCGCTGGAAGGCGATCGAACCGCTCCAGCTCGCGCTCGGCCTCAGCATACCGATGCTGATCATCGCCCATATCATCGGCGTCCGGCTCGGCCAGACACTGTACGGGCATGAAAAGCTCTATCCGCAGATACTGTTCCTGTACTGGATCTGGGCGCCGTGGCGGATCCCGATGATGCTCGCGGTGATGATCATCGCCTGGGTCCATGGCTGCATCGGGCTCTATTTCTGGCTGCGGATGCGCTCGTTCTACAAACGCGCCGCGCCATTCCTGCTCGCCGCGGCGGTGCTGGTTCCGACGCTCTCCATGCTGGGCTTCTATCAGAGCGGGCGCATGGTCATTGATAACGACAGTGTGGAATGGCGCGCGGAGACCCAGTCGCCGCGCCAGATCGGCACCCGCGCTGAAGCGCAGACGCTCGACCGCATCACGGACTATTTCCTGTTCGGATATTTCGGCCTGATCGGCATCGCGCTGCTGGCGCGCGGCGCCCGCGCCATCAACGAGCGCCGCCGCGGCATGATCAACCTTTCCTATGGCAACGGCCGGACGGTGCGCGTCCCCCGCGGCCTCAGCGTGCTCGAGGCGAGCCTGCGCAATAACGTGCCGCACGCCAGCGTCTGCGGCGGGCGGGCGCGCTGCTCGACCTGCCGTATCCGCATCATCGGCGACCATAGCGACCTGCCCGAACCCTCACAGCGCGAGGCGTTCGTGCTTGGCCGGGTCGGCACATCGGATCCCTCCATCCGCCTTGCCTGTCAGTTGAGGCCGGACACCGATCTCTCCTTCTTCCAGCTCTTCCTGCCGCACACCTCCGCCGACGGCCACGAGTCGAATCCGACGCGCGTCGGTCAGGAGCGCTATCTCGTCAGCCTGTTCGTGGACATGCGCGGCTCGACGCAGCTTGCCGAAAAGCGGCTGCCGTTCGACACGGTGTTCATCGTCAACCGCTTCCTCGGCGCGGTGTCGCAGGCGGTGCTCGAGAGCGGCGGCAAGCCGAACCAGTTCGTCGGCGACGGCATGCTGGCGCTGTTCGGACTTTCGACCACCCGGCAGGAAGCCTGCCGTCAGGCGTTGCGCGCGGCGGCGATGATCGCCGCCAATGTCGACGAATTGAACAAATTTCTCGAGCATGATCTGCGCGAGCCGATCCGTTTCGGCATCGGCATCAATGGCGGCGAAGTGATCGTCGGCGACATCGGCTATCGCGACCATATGGTGTTCACCGCGCTCGGCGACGCCGTCAATGTCGCGGCACGGCTGCAGGACATGACCAAGAGCCTTTCATGCGAGGTCGTCGTGTCAGACGAAGTTCGCGCAGCCGCCGGCCTCGCCGCCGATGCATTGCCGCAGCATGACGTCGAGATTCGCGGACGCAACGAGCCGATGATCGTGCGCACGATTGCGGATGCGCGGATGCTGCCGGCGCTGGTTAACGAAGAGCAAAGCGCCGCGGCCTGAAACCGCTTCAGCGATAGCGGTTCGAAACCTCTGTGACGTTTTTCACACCTGAATAATCGTTCAGAAAATTGTCCGCGAACGAAGCGCCGTTTCCTCGAACCCACGCTGTGAGGGACGCGACAGATTGGCGATGGGTAAGACTGAAACTTAAACCCGCGCCAAGACATAAACGTCGACCGCGCACTTTTCAAGGAGAACGACCATGTTTCGCAAATTGACTCTCGCTGCTGTTGCCGCTGCTTCCCTCAGCGTGATGGCGCTGGCGCCCACCTCCGCTTCGGCGGGCGGGTTCTGGCCGCATCACCATCATCACCACCACTGGGGTCATGGTCACGGCCATGGCTTCAAGATCGGCTTCGTCGGTGGCGGCTATGGCGGCTGCTATGTGACCCGCCGCGTGCTGACGCCGTACGGCTTCCGCTGGCGGACGGTGAACGTCTGCTACTGATCCGGCCCCGGACGTGCCGTTCGGAAGCCCCGGTCGCTCATGCGGCCGGGGTTTTCCGTATGCGATATGCCAGGCCGGAGGCCCGCCGCACCTCCCCGCAAAGCGCGGGAAATGACGTTAATTGGGGGCGGGGCGAACCAATTGCCCAATTTTCGAATCACCGCCGCCGGCCGCGTCAAATGAGCACAAAACCGGCAAAATGGCGGAAATCGGGTGCGAATGGGCGCTTTTTTGCCGAAACGGGCATTCCGTTTGCGCTACCCAGCCTGCCCCAACCCGCGTATCCTGATGCCTCGGGCATGCCGGTTAGTGCGGGGACCGACGGCTCGTTTACTTTTTTTGATTCCGCGGAGACGACGTGAATGGCTAAAGGTACGGTGAAGTGGTTCAACCCAACGAAGGGCTACGGTTTCATCCAGCCCTCGAGCGGCGGCAAGGACGTGTTCGTTCATATTTCGGCAGTTGAGAAAGCTGGTCTTTCGACACTCAATGAAGGGCAGACCGTCGAATACGAGGAGATCGCCAACCGCGGCAAGACTTCGGCCGAGAACCTCAAGGTTTAGCGCAAACGCGCGATCGGCAACGGCGCGCTCTCGGACTTAAAATCCGGGAGTAGGGCTAAAAAAATTCTCAAAAACTGTGAGCGTTCGGCGGAGCGGGCACCGCTTCTGCACGTGCGATGGCTAGATCGTGCGCGAAAACCGGCCGCTCAATCTTCCGTGACCCATTTCTGGACCGTCATCACGTCGGGTGGCTGCAGATAGCCGCGCGGCCAGAGATCGACGACCCACTCGACCTTGGTGGCGCGATCGACCAGCACCGCGGTGTTGTGCGGCGTCTGCAGCACCAGCGTATTGCCGCGATATCGGGGATCGCCGATCGCGTGATGCTTCAGAAGGCCCCACTCCCGCAGCACCAGCAACAGGCTGGTGGTGTTCCGCGTCGTGTCCCAGCAATCGTAATTGTGCTTGTCGTCGAAATAGCGGAAATCCGCCTTCGCCACGCGCTTGTTGGTGCCGAGGATCGGCCCCATGCGGCGATCGAACCACACCACCACCTTCTGCACCGCGGCGCGCTCGGCCGCGGCCGAGGCACGGCCCGCCGCCATGATTTGCGTGATCGCGTTGCGGTCGCCGGCCGTGAAATCGAGAATCTCGCGGCGCCGGCAGACGAAGCCGTAGCACACGGTCATGGATTTGGCGGACGGCGGATAGATCGACACCGAGCTGTAGAGGTTGGCGACCTCGGCGCTCATCTCGACGGCCTTCGCCGAGGTGCCAAATAGCGCGGCGAGGAACACGCCAAGCACGGCCGCGAAACCAGTACGCGTGCGGCATCCCCGTATCGGCAGAGCAGCGTCTCTCATGATCCCTGCTGTTCCCAAGCGACGGCGTGCCTGACGATTAGCGCGGCTCCTTCACGCTGCCAACAAGCAAGCCCGCAATCTGTGGATCACGCCGCCGAAATTCCGTCCGCTGTGTTTTCCGTGCGCCAGTTGGCTCCTCCCGCGTCGCGCGGGACCTAACCGACAGGCAGCGGCGCGTCGCGCTTGACCTCCTCCATCACGGCGTAGGTCCGCGTCTCGCGCACGCCCGGCAGCGCCAGCAGGATTTCGCCGAGGAACCGCCGGTAGGCCGTCATGTCGGCGACCCGGGCTTTGACCAGATAATCAAAGCCCCCCGCCACCATGTGGCACTCCAACACCTCGGGCGCCGTCTGCACCGCCTTGGCGAACCGCTCGAAAACGTCGGGCGTGGTCTTGTCGAGCATCACCTCGACGAACACGAGCAAGCCCAGACCCAGCCGGTGCGGATTGAGCCGGGCGCCATAGCCTTCGACAAAGCCATCACGCTGCAGCCGTTTTAACCGCTCGCCGACCGAAGTCGGCGATAGCCCGATCCGCTCGGCCAGTTCGACATTGGCGATACGGCCATCCCCCTGAAGAATAGAGAGGATTTTCCGGTCGATCTTGTCAATTTCGGTCATTTATCAGGCCATCGCTGAAGATTACCAGATTTTCTAAGGCAAAATTCCATATTTGTCTATCGAACTACGGTCCGGCCGGCATTAAGCTGATGGCAGGAGCCAAGAGAATCGCATGCCGGCCCATCCGACAGTCCTTCCGCCCTTCAGTGCGCCCTACGCACCCGATGATAGTGGCATGGCCGATCGCCTGCTCCGGGCCGCGCGGCTGGATGCGGCGCAGGAAGAGCGCATCGATCGCACGGCGACCCGGCTGATCGAGGCGATCAGGGCCAACGACGATCCGCTCGGCGGCGTCGAGGACATGCTGCGCGAGTTCGCGCTGTCGACCAAGGAAGGGCTGGCGCTGATGGTGCTGGCGGAAGCGCTGCTGCGCGTGCCGGACGCCCGCACCGCCGACCAGTTCATCGAGGACAAGCTTGGCCAGGGCGACTTCGTCCATCACGAGACGCGGTCGAGCGCCTTCCTCGTCAACGCCTCGGCTTGGGCGCTCGGGATGTCGGCTCGCGTGATCCAGCCCGGCGAAACCCCGCAAGGGACCATCGGACGGCTCACCAAGCGACTGGGCGCACCGGCCGTGCGGGCGGCGACACGGCAGGCGATGCGGCTGATGGGCAATCACTTCGTGCTCGGCGAGACCATCGAAGCCGCGCTGTCGCGCGCCCAGCCGCATTCCTCGCGCCATCAACGCTACTCCTTCGACATGCTCGGCGAAGGCGCGCGCACGGCCGATGACGCGGCGCGCTATTTCAATTCCTATTCAAGCGCGATCGACGCGATTGGACGCACGGCCGATGACCGTCCCCTGCCCGACCGGCCCGGTATCTCAGTCAAGCTCTCGGCGCTGTATCCGCGCTTCGAGGCGGTGAGCCGTGCACGGGTGATGAGCGACCTGGTCCCGCGGCTGATCGATCTCGCCAGGCAAGCCAAATCCCATGACCTCAACTTCACTGTCGATGCCGAGGAAGCGGACCGGCTGGAATTGTCGCTCGACGTGATAGCGGCGGCGGTCAGTAATTCATCGCTGGCAGGCTGGGACGGGTTTGGCCTCGCGATCCAGGCCTATCAGAAGCGCGCCTCCGACGTGATCGATTATGTCGATCATCTCGCACGCAGCCTCCACCGCAAAATGATGGTGCGGCTGGTGAAGGGCGCCTATTGGGATACCGAGATCAAGCGCGCGCAGGAACGCGGGCTCGACGGTTATCCCGTGTTCACCCGCAAGGCGATGACGGATCTGAACTACGTCGCCTGCGCGCAGCAATTGCTGGCGCTGCGGCCACGGATCTTTCCGCAATTCGCCACCCACAACGCGCTGACGGTCGCGACCATCCTCGAACTGGCAACGGACCAAAGCGGCTTCGAATTCCAGCGCCTGCACGGCATGGGCGAGGCGCTCTATGCAAGGCTCGGCGAAGACCGTCCCGACATCGCCTATCGCACCTATGCGCCGGTCGGCAGCCACCGCGATCTCCTGGCCTATCTGGTGCGGCGATTGCTGGAGAATGGCGCCAATTCGTCCTTTGTCGCGCTCGCCGCCGACGAGGCGGTGCCGGTATCGCAATTGCTGCGGCGTCCGGCCGACATCATCGGTCGCGCCGAAAACGCCGCGCATCCCAAAATCCGGCTGCCGCGCGATCTCTACGGACCCAAACGAAAAAATTCCCGCGGAATTGAATTCGGCGAGCGCGCGGCGCTGGCGCAACTCGCCTCAGACATCGCCGCCGAACCAGCACCCGCAGCGGGGAGCATCGCCGACGCAACGGAGATAGAGGCCAATGCGGCGATAGCGGCTGCGCGCGACGGTTTCAAGCGCTGGGCCAGAGCGCCGGCCGAGACGCGAGCGGCGGCGCTGGAGAAGGCCGCCGATCTGCTGGAACAGCGCGCGGCGCATTTCATCGCGCTGCTGCAACGCGAAGGCGGCAAGACATTGGACGACGCGATCTCGGAAGTCCGCGAGACCGTGGATTTCTGCCGCTACTATGCCGCGCAGGGGCGCGAACTGTTCGGCGAAGGCAAGGCGATGCCGGGACCGACGGGCGAGAGCAACATGCTCCGACTGCGCGGCCGTGGCGTCTTCGTCGCGATCTCGCCGTGGAATTTTCCGCTGGCGATTTTTCTGGGTCAGGTCACGGCGGCCTTGATGGCGGGCAACGCAGTCGTTGCGAAGCCGGCCGAACAGACGCCGCTGATTGCCGACGCAACCGTACGACTGTTGCATGAAGCCGGCGTGCCGGCGTCAGCGTTGCATCTGGTGGCGGGCGACGGCCGGATCGGCGGCGCGCTGGTGGCGCATCCCGATATCGCCGGTGTCGTCTTCACCGGCTCGACGGAAGTGGCGCGAACGATCAACCGCGCGCTCGCCGCCAAGGATGGACCGATCGTGCCGCTGATCGCCGAGACCGGCGGCATCAATGCGATGATCGTCGATGCTACCGCGCTGCCCGAACAGGTCGCCGACGACGTCGTGACCTCGGCGTTCCGCTCCGCCGGCCAGCGCTGCTCGGCGCTGCGATTGTTGTTCCTGCAGGACGACGTCGCCGACCGCATGATCGAGATGATTGCTGGCGCGGCGCGCGAACTTGTCATCGGCGATCCCTCGGATCCAGCTACTCACATCGGTCCGGTGATCGACGCCGAGGCCAAGCAGCGGCTGGACGCGCATATCGAACGCATGAAGAAAGAAGCCCGCGTTCACTTTGCGGGTAGCGCACCACAAGCCAATTATGTCGCGCCGCATATCTTCGAATTGTCCGATGCCGGCCGGCTCACGGAAGAAGTATTCGGCCCGGTGCTGCATGTTGTGCGCTACCGCGCCGATCGGTTCGACCAGGTGCTGCAATCGGTCGAGCGCTCGGGCTACGGGCTGACGCTCGGCATCCATTCCCGGATCGACGATACGGTGGAGGACGCAATCGAGCGGCTTCAGGTCGGCAACATCTATGTCAACCGCAACATGATCGGCGCTGTCGTCGGCGTGCAGCCGTTCGGCGGCCATGGGTTATCCGGTACCGGGCCCAAGGCCGGCGGGCCGCATTACCTGACGCGTTTTGCAACCGAACAGACGGTGACCGTCAATACGGCTGCAGCCGGCGGAAATGCAGCGCTGATGTCCGGCGGGGAGTAGTTGCAACACCCTTCAAGATGGGCCAAATGACGTTTGAACCTGATCGCCAAGAAGCGATAATTCAACAGGAACGACAAACGTCACGGAGCGGCGCCACGATGGAAAAGGGTATTTTCGAAGGCCTCAAGGTTCTGGACTGCGCGAGCTTTATCGCAGCGCCTGCGGCCGCCACCGTGCTGTCGGATTTCGGCGCCGACGTGATCAAGATCGAACCGCCCGGCGCCGGCGATCCCTATCGCAATCTGCCGAATTTGCCGGGCTACCCGCATAGCGAGCATAATTTCGCGTGGATGCTGGAAGCCCGCAACAAGAAGAGCCTCGCACTCGATCTCTCGAAGCCCGAGGGGCAGGCGGTGCTGCATCGGCTCGCCGCGCAGGCCGACGTCTTCATCACCAACTATCCGCCGCAGGTGCGAGAGCGGCTCGGCATCACCCACGCCCATTTGGCGCCACACAACGAACGACTGATCTACGCCTCCTTCACTGGCTATGGCGAAAAGGGCGAGGAAGCCAACAAGCCCGGCTTCGACTCCAACGCCTACTGGGCGCGCTCGGGTCTGATGGATCTGGTGCGGGCGGATGAACACACGACGCCGGCGCGATCGATCGCGGGCATGGGCGACCACCCCTGCGCAATGGCGTTTTACGGTGCGATCGTCACCGCGCTCTACAAGCGCGAACGCACCGGCAAGGGCTCGCATGTTAGCTCCAACCTGATGGCCAACGGCGTCTGGGCCGCTTCGGTACTGGCGCAAGCAAAACTGGTCGGCGCGAAATTCGGCGAGCGCCGCCCGCGCGAGCGCGCGTTGAACGCGGTCACCAACCACTATCAATGCAAGGACGGACGCTGGCTGATCCTCTCTTTGCTCAACGAAGACCGGCAATGGCCGACGCTGGCGCGCTGCCTCGGCCGCGAGGACCTCGTCACCGATCCCCGTTTCGAGACCAAGAAGGAGCGCCATGCGCGGTCGGTCGAGCTGATCAAGATTTTCGACGAGACCTTTGCGACCAGGGATCTTGCCGAGTGGCGCAAGATCCTCGACGGAAACGGCCTGGTGTTCGGCGTGGTCGGCATCCTCGACGATATTCCAAACGACAAGCAGATGATCGAGAACGAGGTGCTGGTGCCGTTCGAGAACGACACCATGCTGACGATCTCCAGCCCGATCTGGGTGGATGGCAGCAAGAAGGTTCAGCCGCGCAAGCCGCCCGGCCTCGGCGAGCACAGCGATGAAATCCTGCGCAACGCCGGCTATGACGAAGCCGCGATCGGCAAGCTGCGCGCGGCCGGCGCGGTGGCGTGAGGCAGCAAGCCATGCCCAGCTATCGCCTGCATTACTTCCCGGAGTCAGGAAACAGCTACAAGCTCGCGCTGATGCTGACGCTATGCGGCGAGCGCTTCGAGCCGGTGTGGACCGATTTCGGCGGCGGCGTGACACGGACGGCGGAATGGCGGCGCGACGTCAACGAGATGGGCGAAATTCCGGTGCTTGAGGTAGACGGCGAACGCCTGACACAGACCGCGCCGATCCTGCTGAAGCTGGCAAAGCAATTCGGCCGGTTCGGCGGCGAGACCGAGCAGGAGCAATTCGAACTGCTGCGCTGGCTGTTCTGGGACAACCACAAGCTCACCGGCTACATGGCAACCTACCGCTATTTCCGGAGCTTCACGCCATCGCCGGACGAGCACGTGCTGAAGCATTTCCGCAGACGCCTCGATGATTTCCTCTCCATCCTCGAACAGCACATGCAGAAGAATGCATTCGCGATCGGCGAGCGGCCGACGGTGGCGGATATTTCGATGATGGCCTATCTGCATTATCCCGCCGACGAGACTGGATATGATTGGGCTGCGAGCCATCCCGCGCTCGACGCCTGGCTTAAGCGCATGGCGCAATTGCCGGGCTGGCAATCGGCCTATGATCTGTTGCCCGGCAAGCGCCTGACGCATTACGCCAAGTGACCTTGCGTCAAGAGACTGAGCCGTATCGCTAACGGTTTTTGACGAAGCACATGCCGATACGGGAAATTTTGCCGGCGGCCTGACAGCTCAGGCCTTCGGCGCAGGTCCAGTCGCGGAAACTTGCGTCATTGCTGGCGGCCGGTTTGCCCTGCACATAGCAATGCGCGCCCCAGCCGTCTTGATAATTGGTGCCGGCGAGTTCGGTGCTGCCGCGCAACTGCGGGCGGCTGGCGAAGCCGCGCGAGTAGTCCGGCGTCTTGCCGTCGCGCAGCGCCGTGAGAATATCGCGGCGGCGGATCTGGTCGCCGAAGAAATGCGGTGATGCCGGCACGACGGTCGTATTCGACGGCTTGTCCGCCATCCAATCAACGCCCGGGAAATGAAAGCCGCCGATGCCTCGCGTCTGGTGGCAGCCGGAACAGGTCACGTCGTTGAGCCGCCGTTCGAACCCGGCAAGCGAGCGGATGTTCTGCAGCTTGACGCCACCCTCAGTCGCCTTCCTTAGCGCAGCCACGACGTCGGCCTCGCTGAACGCGGCGCCCTCTCCTTGCACCAACCCGAATTCAGGCTCCAGGTCCGACGGATCGAATCCGACCGGCGTTGGCGCAATCGCGCCGTTGGCGAGGAATTTTTCCGGGATCAGCACGGTGCCGCGATCGAACGCGACGAGATTGGCGGGGTCGAGCAGCCAGGCCCTGAACTGGCGCTTGAGGCCATCATCCGCCAGAAGGCGCGCGCGGTCGATCTGGTTTTCCATCGGCGATTCCGCGAAGACGCGCGCGTCCCGATCGTAACGGAACACCTTCAACAGATAATCAGTGCGGAAATCGCGAACCGAAGATTTCGGCGCGTGCGCGATCTGGAGATTGTTCTCGATGCGATCGATATTCTCATGGCCGATCAGGTCGAGCGGGCCACCCTTTGCTGCCAGTGTTCCACCGAGCGGCGCGGCAAGCCAGCGACCTGCGATTTCGGAACAGGTGATCGTGGATCCCTCGCCTTTCGACTTCAGCACGAGGTTCAGCGTCATCGGCAGCCGCGGCGGCGAAGCGCTGTCGCCGGCCGCTTTGTTGATCCGCGTCAGGCGGTACATCAGGCGGATCTCGCCGCAGCTTGCTTCCGAAACGTAAGTGCGGTCCATACGGTTGACGATGCCGGCCAGCACGAACCGCGTCTCCGCCGAATAAAGCAGCGTGCGGTCGAACAATTGGAAATCAAAGCCCTCGCCGACGCCGATCGTCTCCCTCGGCAGGCTCGCTCGGTGCCGCGCGATGTAGCGATCGAACTCGCCATCGAGCGCCTGCCGGACCGGCGCCATTGACGGCGCGGCGAACAGCTCGCTGTTGGCGATCGGGGTGTCAGCCGACCGCTCCGGCAGCAGCATGCGATCGAGGCGGAATTTTCCGCCATCGAGTTCGCGCAGCGTCGCGGGATCGGTGATGGCTGTGCCGCGCTCCAGCGCGGCATCCTGTGCCGCACGCGCGGGCAAAGCGCCGCAGAGCAGAGCAAATACGATAACAAGAATTCCCGGCGCGCGGCTCATGCTCCAACTAACACCGCGCAATGAGACCTATTCAAGAAAAAAGGCGCCTCACATCGCCGTGAAGCGCCTTCCTGTTCAAATATCTTCCCGTCAGCGCGCGACGATCAGGCCCTTGCTGGTCACGACCACCCAGCGGCCATCCTGCTTGCGAATGGCGTCGACGCGGCCGACACCGGGTATGGGATCGCCGGCATAGACCTCATACATGCCGCGGCGGCTCTCGATCAGGGCGCCGCCGTTGGCGACGTCCCGCAATACCCAGCCCTCCACGGTCGGCAGCCGGGCGACTTCAGGCTTGGGCGCAGCCGCGGCGGCAGCCTGCTGCGGTATCGTGCCTGTCACTTCCTTCGCGGGAGTCGGCGCGGCGGCAGCCGTCGTCGCGGACGCCTGGGCGGCGCGGAGCTTGTCGACGCTCTCGCTGAGCTTGGCGAGCTTCGCGGCAGGTTCGGCCTGCGCCTTCTCGACCTTGTCGAGGCGGTCGTTGGCCTTGTTGAGCTGGCCCGTCGCCATCTTGGAATTATGCTCCAGGCTGGCTTTCAGCGCGACGATCTCGGCATCGATCCGCGCCACCGAGGTTTCGAGCGCGCTGTCCTTCGCCGGAATTTGGGCCGAAGCCTGGGCGGAATCTCCGGCCATCAGCTTTCCAATTCCTGCGGTCGCCAGTGCGCCACCGAGCGCACCCGCCACCGTCGCCAGGGCCACCACGGCGGCCATCGCCCCGAACCGGCGCTTGCCGGACGATGCCTCCGCCTGTGCTGCCTTTGCCTCGCCGCTAACGCGGTCGCCCGGCGACATGATCGTCACGTTGCCGGGGAAGCGTGGCGCTTCCGGCTTCACCGCGTCGATCTTGGGAGCGTCGATCTTGGGAACGTCAGCCTTTGGCATTTCAACCTTTGGCGCGTCCATCCTGACGGCATCCACCTTGGGCGCGTCAGGCTTCGGCGAGGTCTCTTCCTGCTCGGACGTGAGCGTCGCCGCCTCGACCTCAGCCGCGGCCGTTACCGGCTCGCCCGGCGCGGCCGCGTCGGACGCGGCCGGCCGGGCGTCAGGAGTTCCGGTTTCATCGCTGGTGGGCTGGGGTTGCTGATCGCTCACGTTGGATTCTCCAGAATTGGTTGACCATTTGGTAACTTTTATTGCTTGCCAAATCGTTACCGGCGTCGGGCTTACCGAAATTTTAGGAACTCATCCGACCCGGTTTGGGCCGCCAAACGTCGGCCATCCCGCTCCGAGTCGCCTATTGCTGCCCTGCGGCATCGGTTATCGATCTCTTGCCGGTTCCGTTTGCGCCGGTCTGTTTCCCGATTAACATGGACTGACCGACCAGCCAGAAAGGCAGGTGGCCACCATGACCATCGAAAAATGCATCAACGAGTTTGATGTAGATGACGTCATTTTTGAGGAAGGCTCGACCGGGCGGGAACTATTCGTGGTGCTCGACGGCCAGGTCGAGATCGCCAAGATGAACGGCGCCAGCAAGACGGTGATCGTCACGCTCGGCAAGGGAGAGTTCTTCGGCGAGATGGCGGTCATCGACGGCTCGGCCCGTTCAGCAACCGCCATTGCGGCCGCCCCAAACACCCGCGTGATGCGGATCAACCACGCCCGCTTCGTTTACCTGGTCAGCCAGCAGCCGGCGTTTGCGCTGATGATCATGGATGCGCTCAGTAAACGGTTGCGCGCGTCGAACGCTGTCACCTTCAGAGCCGCGGCCAATTCATGAGCGAGCGGAAGCCGAGCCCATTCAAGACGCTGTTCGAGACCGAGGTCTGCACGCTGATCCAGGCCGCCGAAGACGTCTATCAGATCCGCTTCAAGAACCGCGCGGCGAACGCTTATCTGGTGCGCGGCAGTTCGCGCACCATCATGATCGATGCCGGGCTGTCGTCGAACTATCCGCATCTCGTGAAATGCCTCGAGCACCTCGACTGTCCGCCCGAGAAGATCGACATGATGGTGCTGAGCCACGAGCACCTCGACCACATCGGCGCGGCCTATCATTTCCACGGCCGCGCCTTCATCGCCGCACACCGGCTGGCCGCCAACAAGATCATGCTGCGCGACGACTTCTCGATGCTGCGCAAGATGTTCAACGAGCCGAACGTGCCGATCAACGTCGATCTCTGGCTGGAAGAAGGCAACCTGATCGACCTCGGCAATTTCCGCCTCACCGTGATGTACACGCCGGGACACACCTCCGCCTGCATCACGCTGTTCGAACCGGACAAGGGATTGCTGTTCGCCTCCGACACGCTGATGCCCGGCGGCGTGATGGGCGGCGTGTTCGGCTCCGGCAGCATTGCCGACTACATCCAGTCGCTGGAGCGGCTGAAGGGCCTGAACTCGAAGATCCTGCTGTCGGGGCATGGGCGACTATCCGACACGCCGCAAGAGGACGTGCTGATCGCTATCCAGCGCTCGCACGGATTGTTGTCGGACACGGCGCAATTGTTCAACGCACTCGATGCGCGGGCGAACTTCGAGCCGATCATGCAGTCGGTTCGCGACCTCAACAAGCTCGACGACAGCTAGGTCAGCCGGTCCGCAACAAATTCCGCAGCGCCGAATGTGTGAACCGTCCATTTGACAAATGGCACGGCGGCCTGTTCAACGGTTCCCAACAACACCGCATAAAAAACATCGGGAGAGACAGCACCATGAAGTTTTACGACTCGGTCGGGCCGAACCCTCGCGTGGTCCGCATGTTCATGGCGGAAAAAGGCATCGAGATGCCGAAGCAGACGGTCGATCTTCGCAAGGGCGAAAATCGCGAGGCCGAGCATTTGAAGCGCAATCCGCACGGCCAGATGCCGACGCTCGAACTCGACAACGGCAACTATCTGTCCGAGATCACCGCGATCTGCGAATATCTCGAAGAGAAGCACCCGACGCCGCCGATGATCGGGACGACGCCGGAAGAGCGCGCCGAATGCCGGATGTGGACCCGCCGCGTCGATCTCAACATCTGCGAGCATATGGGGAACGGCTTCCGCTTCGGCGAAGGTCTCAAATTTTTCGAGAAGCGAATTCCCTGCGCCCCCGAAGCCTCGCCCGGCCTCAAGATGATCGCCGCCAACCGCCTGCAATGGCTCAATGGCCAGATGGCCGACGGCCGCGACTATCTCTGCGGCAAGCGCTTCACGCTGGCCGACATCCTGCTCTTTGGCTGGCTCGATTTCGCCGGTCAGGTCGGCCAGCCGCTCGATACGGCCAACACCAACATCGTTGCATGGATGGCGCGCGTGGGAGAACGGCCTTCGGCGAAGGCGTGATCCGATCCCCTGTGGCGCGACTTGATCGCACGGGGTGACGTCACGAGTCGCACAATATCGAGAAGTTCAGCTCGCTGGTCGATCAAAAGAAAAGGCCGGCGGGCGTTACGCCGCCGACCCTGTCTTGCAACTGCCGGCTCGCGGGTCCGGTTCCGTTGCTTTGCATTCCGGTTACTAGAACTATTTTTGATCAGTAGCATCCGGTGCCAGCTGACGCTATTGCGCGTAGGTATTGCCGAGCCGTACCGAGGGTAGGCTCACTACATGGAAACGGATGAGCCGACTATCCATTGGTTTAGGGTGGCGTTACATCACCACCGGCGCATCCGGCAATTCATTCCGCCCTGCCCCCTGCGCCGGAAAATGCGTCGCCAACTCGCGCGACACCGCCTCGATTCCCTTGATCACGCCTCCTTCAAAATTTCCGGCCCTGAACTGCGTCTCCATCTCGACGCAGATTTTTTCCCAGCCGGCGTGGCCGACCCTGGCGTCTATGCCACGATCGGCAACGATCTCGAAGTCGTGGTCGGCCAGCAGCAGGTAGATCAAGACGCCGTTATTGTGCGCCGTGTCCCAGATCCGCAACTGCGAAAAAATATCCAGCGCCCGCTCCCGCGCGGGCTGATTGCGAAACAGCGGCGCGCCGTCGAGCGCGCCTTCCACCACGAAACGCACCTGTCCGGAATGGGTGGCTTCGCCTGACTTGATCGCCTGCTCGATTCTCGCCAGCGCCTGCGACGGAAAGATACGCCGCAACCGCCAGCGGTGTTCGAGGAGATGCCTGCCGATGCGCCTGATACTCATGCTACCAGCTCCCCGATGCGCCGCCGCCGCCAAAGCTGCCGCCGCCGCCACTGAAGCCGCCGCTCGAACTGCCACTGCTGCTACTGCTGCTCCAATCGCTGCTGCCGCCACTCGACCAGCCGCCACGTGTGCCGCGGCCACCACCCGAGGGTATCAGATCGATGAACGCGGAAATGAGGAAGACGAGCACGCCGATGAGCGCAGCCGCCCCGAGGCTGCCGACGAGGAGCCATGCCAAAACTCCGACGAAACCGCCGGTCGCAGCCGAACCGACCAGCCGGCCAAGCGACGCCCTTAGCACGCCGCCGACAATGAACACGAAGGCGAGGACGAAGGGATTGAACGGGTCGATAGTGTTGAACAGGCCGGGACTTTGCCAATGCGGTGGCTCCGGCTCGGGCAATTTTTCGCCATCGACGACCCGGATTATCCGGTTGATCCCGGCAGAAACTCCGCCGGCAAAATCGCCGGCCTTGAACTTCGGCGTGATGTCTTCGTCGATGATGCGCTTGGTGGTGGCGTCGGTGAGCGCGCCTTCCAGTCCATAGCCCACCTCGATACGCAGGCGGCGATCGTTCTTGGCGATGACGAGAAGCGCGCCATCGTCGATCTTCTTGCGGCCGATCTTCCAGGCTTCCGCGACCCGGAGCGAAAATTGCTCGATCGCCTCGCCGTCCGTCGTCGGCACGATCAGCACCGCGATCTGGCTGCCCTTCCGCGTCTCGAGATCTTTCAGCGTCTGCGTCAGCGAGGCGATGTCGGCGGCCGGGAGCGTGCCGGTCTGATCGACCACCCGTCCGCTCAGCGGCGGCACCGCGACGAGCGCCAGAGCTGCAGAAGCCCAGCACAGCAGCAGCGCAAGAAGGGAGGCTCTTGCAGCGTTCATCGCGTTTGTCTTTTTCGGCCGCTACTTGGCGGGCGCTGGCGTCGGGTTGAAATCCACCTTCGGCGCCGTCGAGATCGCCTTCTCGTTCTCGACCGTGAAATTCGGCTTCTCCTTGTAGCCGAACGCCATCGCCGTCATGTTGTTCGGAAAGGTGCGGATGCCGACGTTATAATCCTGCACCGCCTTGATGTAGCGGTTGCGCGCCACGGTGATGCGGTTCTCGGTGCCTTCGAGCTGCGCCATCAAATCGCGAAACAGCGTATCCGATTTGAGCTGCGGGTAGTTTTCGGTCACGACCAACAGCCGCGACAGCGCGCTCGACAGCTCGCCCTGGGCAGCCTGGAATTTCTGGAATGCGGCGGGATCATTGAGCACTTCCGGCGTGGCCTGAATGCTGCCGACCTTGGCGCGGGCATTGGTAACGCCGAGCAGCACGTCCTTTTCCTGCTGCGCGAATCCTTTTACCGAATTGACGAGGTTGGGCACCAGGTCGGCGCGGCGCTGATACTGGTTGACCACTTCCGACCAGCCCGACTTGACTTGCTCGTCATTGGTCTGAATCGCGTTGTAACCGCAATTGGTCAGGCTCAGCGTCGCCAGTGCCGCCAGCACGGTCCATAATCTGCGCATCGAACTCTCCCAAAAGAAGGATCAAACGCCAGCATACCAGATTGGTTGCATCAGGTATGCAGGCGCAAGCCCGCGTCAGGTCCATTTTGCAGGCGATGGCCCTTGCGTATGATTTGCCGAAATAACAACATGGCCTGATAACGATAAGGGAAACGCGAGGGCGCCATGGAGTTCGAGACCATCGTCGTGGAACGGCCGGAGCCACGCATCGCGCGGATCGTGATGAACCGGCCCGAGGCGCGCAACGCGCAGAACCTGCAGATGACTTACGACCTCAATGCCGCCTTCGACCAAGCGGTGCAGGACGACGCGATCAAGGTCATCATCCTTGCCGGCAATGGCCCGCATTTTTCGTCAGGGCATGACCTGCGCCCTGGGGCGAAGAACACCGCCGGTGTGGATTTTCCGCCGGTCGGAAATTGGGGCGGGTTCGCCGAGCCCAACGCCCATGGGCGCTTTGCGCGCGAGCAGGAAATCTATCTGCAGATCACACGGCGGTGGCGCAATCTGGCGAAGCCGACGATCGCCGAGGTGCACGGCAAGTGCATCGCCGGCGGCCTGATGCTGGCATGGGCCTGCGACCTCATCGTCGCAAGCCATGATGCGGAGTTCTGCGATCCCGTCGTCACCATGGGTGTCTGCGGCGTCGAATGGTTCGTGCATCCCTGGGAGCTGGGCCCGCGCAAGGCCAAGGAATTGCTGTTCACGGCCGACGTCTGGAATGCGGAGGAAGCGCACCGGCTCGGCATGGTCAATCACGTGGTGCGGCGTGACGAGCTTTCCTCCTTCGTGGTGAAGCTTGCCGAAAAGATCGCGGCAAAACCTTCGTTCGCGCTGAAACTGACAAAAGAGGCCGTCAATCGCTCAGTCGACGTGATGGGGCAGCCCGCGGCGATCGAGCAGGCGTTCGCGCTGCATCAGCTCTGCCACGCGCATAATCTGCAGGAATTCGGAATGGTGGTGGATCCCGCGGGCCTGCACCCCTCCGTTAGAAAACCGGCACAAGCAAAATAGAACAAGCAAAGTAGATCAGATGGACCTCACCTTGAGTGACGAGCAGCGGTTGCTGCGCGAAAGTGCCGACCGCTTCGTCAGCGAGACCTACACCGCCGATCACCGCCGCCGGATCGCCAACGATCCACTCGGCTTCAGCGCCGATATCTGGAAGCAGTTCGCCGATCTCGGCTGGCTGGCGCTGCCTATCGCCGAGGCCCATCGGCGGCGGCGCGGTCGAGATCGGCATCCTGATGGAAGCATTTGGGCGCGGGCTCGTCTCCGAGCCCTATCTCTCCACCGTCGTGATCGGCGCATCGCTGATTTCGGAATGCGGCACGGAAGCGCAGAAGCAGGCGCTGCTGCCAAAAATCGCCGATGGATCACTGTACCTGGCATTCGCGCATTCGGAACGTCAGGCGCGCTACGATCTGGCTGACGTCGCGACCACTGCCAGGAAAACGCCTGACGGCTGGCGTCTCGACGGGCACAAGACCGCCGTGCTCGACGGCAACGCCGCCAATCAGATCATCGTCTCGGCCCGCGTCGATGACGGCTCCGGCAAACAGGGCAAGCTCTGCCTGTTTATGATGCCGCAAGCCACGCGCGGCCTCGCCTTGCGCGACTTTGCGCGGCTTGGCGGCGGCCGAGCCTGCAATCTCGAACTCAATGGCGTGCAACTTCCTGCCGACGCCCTGCTCGGCGATGGCAGCGACGTGTTGCCCGCAATTGAAGCCGTGATCGACCGCGCCATGGCAGCGCTCGGCGCTGAGGCCGTCGGCATCATGCAAACCCTGCTCGACCAAACGCTCGAATATACCAAAATTCGAAAACAGTTCGGACGGCCGCTGTCCGCCAATCAGGTGATCCGGCATCGCCTTGCCGACATGGCGATGCAATGCGACGAGGCGCGCTCGATGGCGTTACGCGCCGCCTTGATGGCCGATGCCGAACCGGTCGCGCGTAGTCGCGCCGCGTCAGGGGCGAAGGCCAAGATCGGCAAATGCGCGCGCTTCGTCGCCGAACAATCCGTCCAGCTCCACGGCGCCATGGGTGTCACCGAAGAGCTCGACATCGGGGCCTACTTCAAGCGGCTGCTCGCCTTCGACACGCTGTTCGGCGGCAGCGCCCATCACTATCGCCGTCACGCCGCCCTCGGCGGCCGTGCCGTTCAGGCCTGAGAGGAGCGCACCATGGATCTTGCTTTCAATGCCGAAGAGCGCGCCTTCGAGAAGGAAGTCCGCGAATTCATCTCGGCAAACCTCACGCCGGAAATGAAACGCGCCACCGCGCTGACGCCCTCGGTGTTCTCCGACCCTGACATCGGCATGGCTTGGCAGCGCGCGCTGCACAAGAAAGGTTGGGGCGCGCCGGGCTGGCCGGTGGAGCATGGCGGACCGGACTGGACTCCGGCGCAGCGCTGGATCTTCGAGGCCGAATGCGCCCGCGCCGGCGTGCCGAATGTCAACGTCATGGGCGTCAAGATGGTCGGCCCCGTCATCATCGGCTTCGGCTCGCCCGAACAGAAGAATTTCTACCTGCCGCGGATTCTCTCCGGCGAGGACTATTGGTGCCAGGGCTATTCCGAACCGGGCTCCGGCTCCGATCTTTCATCCCTGAAAACCCGCGCAGTGCGCGATGGCGACGACTATGTCATCAACGGCACCAAGATCTGGACCACGCACGCCCATCACGCCAACCGGATGTTCGCGCTGGTGCGCACCAACGAGACCGAGCGGCAGCAGGACGGCATCAGCTTCATCCTGATCGACATGAAGAGCCCGGGCATCACCACGCGACCGATCCTCACTATCGGCGGCGACCACGAGGTCAACCAGGTGTTCTTCGATGATGTGCGCGTTCCCGTCGCCAACCGGGTCGGCGAGGACGGCAAGGGCTGGACCTACGGCAAATACCTGCTCGAGTTCGAGCGCGGCGCCGGCATTGCCTCGGCCAAATTGCGCGACGCGCTGAAGACGGTTTCGGATCTCGCCGAATCCGACGTCACCGGCCGCGCCATCGACGATCCCGATATCGCGGTGCGCATGTCCGAGATCGAGGTCGACATCGATACGCTCGAGATGACCGAACTGCGCGTGCTGTCGGCGCTACAGACCGGACAGAATCCCGGCGCGGTGTCGTCGCTCTTAAAACTGCGCGTCAGCGAAATCCGCCAAGCGGTGACGCGGCTTGGCGTCGAGGTGATCGGCAATGACGGCCTCTATGTCGAGCCGGTGCGGCCGCTTTACCGGCTGAACGAGGCGCCGGGAATTCCGGAGGAATTGCTGCCGGTGGTGCCGGAATATCTCAACGGCCGGGCGTACACGATCTTCGGCGGATCGTCGGAGATCCAGCGGGAGATAGTGGCGAAGATGGTGTTGGGGTTGTAGGCCGTCGCTGCTTACCCTCCCTTGGAGGGGGAGGGTCGGCTCGCATGGAGCGTAGCGAAATGCGAGACGGGGTGGGGTGATCTCTCAACTCGGACACTGTTCGTGAGGAGAGACCGTCACCCCACCCCGCCGCTTCGCGTGGATACCCA
>NZ_JADPJL010000045.1 GCF_023073415.1 Bradyrhizobium sp. 190
CGCACCAAACCCGGCCCCATCACCATCAGGCATGGCCTCCAATACTTCTTGGGCGTCGCCTCCGCGTGGGAAACCCTCAAAGATGTGTGAATCAGCTAGTGCGCACGCAGGGACCCATACCGCGTGATCTCTCAATAAGGCCCTGTGGCTGATGCCCATCACCAAACTAAGGCCGGTGGCTATGGGTCCCTGCTTTCGCAGGGACGACGATGGAGAGAGCTCGTCCTAATCCCTGTTCGCGGGCGTCTGGATGAACCCGCGATTATGCGTCGGGCTGATCAGGATCTCGTTCATGCACACGCGCGGCGGCATGCTGGCGACGAAGGCGATGGTGCGACCGCAATCTTCCGGCTGCAGCATTTTCGCTTGCTCCTCTTCCGACGGCACCACCGGCCGCAGCTTGAGGATCGGGGTCGCGACCTCGCCGGGCGACAGGCAGCAGGCGCGCAAGCCATTGACGCATTCGTCCATGTTGAAGGAATGGGTCAGCGCCAGCACCGCATGTTTTGTGGTGGTGTAAGCCGGGCCCGGCATTTTGGAGACATGACGGCCGGCCCAGGACGCGACGTTGATGATGCAGCCATCCTTCTGCTTCCGCATCGCCGGCAGCACCGCGCGCATGCAATAGAGCACGCCGTTCAGGTTGATATCGACGACCTTGTCCCAGCCGTCCACCTCCATGTCGGCCCAGCTTCGCTTCGGCACGTTGATGCCGGCGCTGTTGACCAAGAGATCGATCTGGCCGTGTTTGGCGAGAATCTGGTCGGCCGCCTTGTCCACGTCGGCCTTGTTGCTGACATCGAGCGCGATCGCCTCGGCCTTGCCGCCCTTTTTGGCGATATCAGCCACGACCTTGTCGAGGGCGTCTTTCCGCCGTCCCGAAACCACCACGATCCAGCCATCCGCCGCCAGGAATTCCGCCCCTGACGCGCCGATGCCGCTGCCACCGCCCGTCACCCAGGCCACGCGTTTCCCGCTATTTGTCATGCAAACTGTCTCCGTTGCTTTATGAAGGGCGTTCTTGCTATTCCAGCCCGCGAAATTCCGTCGGCCAGCGCCCTCTTGGGGAATGTTGCATGAACACGACCGCCAACGCCAACCTGTTTTCCCGCCTGTTCGACACGCTCGACGACCCGAACCGGCTTGCGATCGAAATGCTCGACGGCACGCGCATCAGCTATGGCGATCTGATCGCCCGTGCCGGCCAGATGGCGAATGTGCTGGTTGCGCGCGGCGTCAAGCCCGGCGACCGCGTCGCAGCCCAGACCGAGAAATCGGTGCCGGCGCTGGTGCTCTATCTCGCGACCGTGCGCGCGGGCGGCGTCTATTTGCCGCTCAACACCGCCTATACGCTCAACGAGCTCGACTACTTCATCTCCGACGCCGAGCCGTCGCTGGTCGTGTGCGACCCCTCGAAGGCGGAAGGCATCGGCGCGATCGCGGCGAAGGTGAAGGCAAAGGTCGAAACGCTTGGGCCCGACGGCAAGGGATCGCTGACGGATGCCGCCGCCAAGGCCGATGCGGCGTTTACGACGGTCGCGCGCGCCAATGACGACCTCGCCGCGATCCTCTACACCTCCGGCACGACAGGCCGTTCCAAAGGCGCGATGCTGACGCACGACAATCTGGCGTCAAACTCCCACAGCCTGGTCGACTACTGGCGGTTCACGGACAAGGACGTGCTGATCCACGCACTGCCGATCTATCACACCCACGGCCTGTTCGTGGCGAGCAACGTCACCCTGTTCGCCCGCGCCTCGATGATCTTCCTGCCGAAGCTCGATCCGGAGCTGATCATCAAGCTCATGGCGCGCGCAACCGTGCTGATGGGCGTGCCGACGTTCTACACGCGGCTGTTGCAGAGCCCGGCACTTTCCAAGGAATCGACGAACCATATGCGGCTGTTCATTTCGGGCTCCGCGCCACTGCTCGCCGACACCCACCGCGAATGGTCCGCGCGCACCGGCCACGCCGTGCTGGAACGCTACGGCATGACCGAAACCAACATGAACACGTCGAATCCCTATGATGGCGAGCGCGTCCCCGGCGCCGTCGGCCATCCCCTGCCCGGTGTTTCCGTGCGCGTCACCGATCCCGAGAGCGGCAAGGAGATTGCGCGCGACGAGATCGGCATGATCGAGGTCAAGGGCCCGAACGTGTTCAAGGGCTACTGGCGGATGCCGGAGAAGACAAAGGCCGAATTCCGCGATGACGGCTTCTTCATCACCGGCGATCTCGGCAAGATCGACGCCAAGGGATACGTGCACATCCTCGGCCGCGGCAAGGACCTGGTGATTTCAGGCGGCTTCAACGTCTACCCCAAGGAAATCGAGAGCGAGATCGACGCCATGCCGGGCGTGATCGAATCCGCCGTGATCGGCGTGCCCCATGCCGATTTCGGCGAGGGCGTTACGGCAGTGGTGGTCTGCACCAAGGGCGCCGATGTCACCGAAGCGGGCGTACTGAAGGCGCTCGATGGAAGGCTCGCAAAATTCAAGATGCCGAAGCGCGTGTTCGTGGTAGAGGAGTTGCCGCGCAACGCCATGGGCAAGGTGCAGAAGAATATTTTGCGGGATACCTACAAGGACATCTATTCGAAGCACTAGGAGCGCGAGCAGTCGCGACTTGAAATAATGAACCGCGAGCAGGCCGTCCTAATTCAAAAGTACTTCCTCGACGCCGATGTCGCTTTGGATCATGCGAGAATGGCCATCGCGGACCTCGGAAAAGAGGAAAGGCTGGCCCTCGACGGATTGCTTCGAGAACTTGTCGACACTTTGCACCTGAATCTGCTCGCGCAAGTCTACGACCAACATCCAGATTTGGAGCCACCTCCTCGCGATGAGGAAATCCCGACCATCAGCAGCAGTCTCACGTGGGATCAGGTTCGCTTGCCGCCATCCGTGACCGAAGCGGATTTCGACGGCATCATTTTCTCGTTGCTGAAGCCGCGATGGCAAAAGACCGCGATGGTGGTCGTTCTAACCATGCAGCGCTGCCAGGAGCGTGCCCTGCCGATCGGCGATGAAGAGATTGCTGCACGACTGCAGGTCCTAAGCGATTCCGATCGCATCGAAGGAATTGGCGATCTCCGCTACTGGCGCCACAGCGAAGTGCGCTTGAAGGACTAGGCCGCGGATCTGGTCGCCTGCGTCGAACGACTACTGCCCGTTCAACAGGCTGATCGCGAACCTCCCGCCGACGATGAACATATAGATCCCAAACGCTGTCTCCAGCGCGCGCTTCGACAGCGCGTGCGCGACCTTCACCCCGAGCGGCGCCGTGATCAGCGTGGTCGGCATGACCAACAGCGCGCCGATCAGCGACACATAGCCGATTGCAAACGGCATCTGCAGCGCGGTGACATCGGGAAAGCGCGCTGCCGCAGGCCAGCCCGCATAGACGTAGCCGATGGCGCCGGGAATTGAGATCAACACCGCAATCGCCGACGAGGTTGCGACCGCCTGATGGATCGGCCGGCCATAGAACGTCATCAGCAGGTTCGCGAACAGGCCACCGCCCACGCCCATCAAGGTCGACAACAGCCCAACGAAGAAGCCGTAGACGCGCATCAGAAAGCCCTTCGGCACGTCGTCGCCGAGCTTCCAGGTGTCCCGCGCCAGCAACAGCCGCGCCGCCGCCGACCACGCCACTATCACGAACACGATCTTGAACAGGCGCTCCGGCGCGAAGCGGGCCGTGACGCTGCCTGCGACCACGCCGATCACGATCGGCAGCCACCAGCGCCTGAGGATCTCCATGTCGACCGCGCCTCTGATGTAATGGGCGCGAAACGAGGAGAGCGAGGTCGGGATGATGATCGCAAGCGAGGTGCCGATGCAGAGCGGCATCCGCACCTCCAGCGGCACGCCGGCCAGCCGGAAGCATTCGTAGAACACCGGCACCAGGATGGCGCCGCCGCCGATGCCGAACACGCCGGCCAGAAATCCCGACAGCGCCCCGACCGCGATCAGGAGCAAGGCGAGTTCGATGAGCTCTTTGGGATCGAGGCCGGCCACCATGTCTTTGAGCATCCCACGTTCAGAATCGGCGGCTGCGCATCTGCATGGCCACCCGCGAGACTTAGCTGCTTCAAGGCGGGCCGCAAAATCCGCATATCGGGTCGGCTCTGGATGAATAGCCTCGACACGCTGGCCGCCGCCGCGAAGGAAGGCGCCGGCATCGGGCGCGTGCCGTCGTGGCAGGCCAGGGCCGATCTGGCCGCCGGCCACCTGGTGCGGCTGCTGGCCGATTACGAGCCGGCGCCGGTGCCATTGCACCTGATGTTTCAGGCGTCGCGGCCGGCTTCTCCGAGGATCAGGGCCTTCGTCGACTATGGCATCGAGCGCTGGCGAGGCATCGATTCGTTCGGCGCGCAGCCCGCGTCGATCGATAAACAGAATCATTGTTCAATTCTTAAACCGTGCCAAATGGCCGTGGTATACCAAGCCGCTGATCCAATCGCGTTTCATAGCGTCCTAGCAATGAACGCTAGTTCTATTTCAAGCCATTTGATCGTTGCGCGGACTGGTGCGACTACGTAAATAGAATTCATCTACCGCGCATCCCGATGGGCCGGCCGCGGTTCCACACAACATGAAGCTGCCGAATGACCGCCAGGATCGAACGACCGCTATCGCCCCATTTACAGACCTATCGCGTCACCCTGACGATGGCGCTTTCCATCATCCACCGTGCCACGGGAATTGCGCTCTATTTCGGCACGCTGCTGTTCGCCTGGTGGCTGATTGCCGCGGCGTCCGGCCCCGGCGCCTACGCCAACGTCCAGGCCTTCACCGGCAGCATCATCGGCAAGCTGATCGTGTTCGGCTACACTTGGTCGCTGCTGCATCATCTGTGTAGCGGCATCCGCTACTTCTTCTGGGACCTCGGCTACGGCTTCAAGGCCAATGAGCGCGAGGCGCTCACCTGGGGTGCACTGATCGCGGGCATTTCGCTGACCGTCCTGGTCTGGATCATTGCCTACACGGTCGGAGGCGGACGATGAGCGCCCCTCGCTCGATGCGCACGCCGCTCGGCCGCGTCCGCAATCTCGGCTCCTCGCATTCCGGCACCACCGATTTCTGGCGCCAGCGTCTCACGGCGGTGGCGATGACGCTGCTGATCATCCCCGTCATCGTGATCATCCTGATGCTGATCGGCCGCAATCAGGCCGGCGCCGCGCAAATCCTCGGCTCGCTGCCGATCGCGATCATCCTGGTCCTCTTCATCGTCGCCAGCACCTGGCACATGAGGATCGGCATGCAGATCGTGATCGAGGACTACGTGCATAACGAGAAGATCAAGCTCGCCAGCGTGATGGCGAATAATTTCTTCTGTATCGCGGTGGCCCTGGCCTCGATCTACGCGATCCTCAAATTGTCATCGGGAGTTTAACCCATGGCTGCTCAAAGGACGGCGGCTCAAGGTAACGGCAAGGCCACCAACGGCAGTGGCGGAACTGCAAGTGGTCCTGCCACCAACGGAAAATCCTATCCGATCGAGGACCACACCTACGACGTCGTGGTGGTCGGCGCCGGCGGCGCCGGCTTGCGCGCCGTGGTCGGCTGCTCGGAAGCGGGCCTGCGCACCGCCTGCATCACCAAGGTGTTCCCGACCCGCTCGCATACGGTTGCGGCGCAAGGCGGCATTTCGGCTTCGCTCGGCAACATGCATCCGGACGACTGGCGCTGGCACATGTACGACACCGTCAAGGGGTCGGACTGGCTCGGCGACCAGGACGCGATCGAATACATGGTGCGCAACGCGCCGGAAGCCGTCTACGAGCTCGAGCATTGGGGCGTGCCGTTCTCGCGCACCGAGGACGGCAAGATCTACCAGCGCCCGTTCGGCGGCATGACCATGGACTACGGCAAGGGCCAGGCCCAGCGCACCTGCGCCGCGGCCGACCGCACCGGCCACGCCATGCTGCACACGATGTACGGCCAGGCCTTGCGCCACTCGGCCGAATTCTACATCGAGTTCTTCGCCATCGACCTGATCATGGACGACCAGGGCGTCTGCCGCGGCGTCATCGCGCTCAAGCTCGAGGACGGCACGCTGCATCGTTTCCGCGCCCAGACCACTATCCTGGCGACCGGCGGCTACGGCCGCGCCTACGCTTCCTGCACCTCGGCGCATACCTGCACCGGCGACGGCGGCGGCATGGTGCTGCGCGCCGGCCTGCCGCTGCAGGACATGGAATTCATCCAGTTCCACCCGACCGGCATCTACGGCTCGGGCTGCCTCGTCACCGAGGGCGCCCGCGGCGAAGGCGGCTATCTCGTCAATTCCGAGGGCGAGCGCTTCATGGAGCGTTACGCGCCCTCAGCCAAGGACCTCGCCTCCCGCGACGTCGTCTCGCGCTCGATGACCATCGAGATCCGCGAGGGCCGCGGCGTCGGCAAGAAGAAGGACCACATCTACCTGCACCTCGATCATCTCGATCCCAAGGTGCTGAATGAACGGCTGCCGGGCATTTCCGAATCGGCGAAAATCTTCGCCAATGTCGACGTCACCCGTGAGCCGATCCCGATCGTGCCGACCGTGCACTACAACATGGGCGGCATTCCCACCAATTATCACGCCGAAGTGCTGACCAAGATCAACGGCGACGACAATGCTGTCGTGCCCGGCCTGATGGCGATCGGCGAAGCGGCCTGCGTGTCCGTCCACGGCGCCAACCGCCTCGGCTCCAATTCGCTGATCGACCTCGTCGTGTTCGGCCGTGCTGCCGCGCTGCGGCTTGCGGAAAAGCTGACGCCGGGCGGCAAGCAGCCGGACCTGCCGGCGGATTCTTCCGATCTGGCGCTCGGCCGGCTCGACCACTACCGCTACGCCTCCGGCGGCACGCCGACCGCGAAGCTGCGCGAGGGCATGCAGCACGTCATGCAGAGCAATTGCGCGGTGTTCCGCACCGGCGAGATCCTGCACGAAGGCCAGAACCTGATCCACAAGGTTCATGGCGGCATCGGCGACGTCGCGACGACCGACCGCTCGCTGGTCTGGAATTCCGACCTGATCGAAACGCTCGAATTCGACAATCTGATCGCACAGGCGGTCGTCACCATGGATTCGGCGGCGAACCGCACAGAAAGCCGCGGCGCGCATGCGCGCGAGGACTTTTCCGAGCGCGACGACAAGAATTGGATGAAGCATACGCTGGCGTGGATCGACAATGGCGGCAACACCACGATCGATTATCGCCCGGTGCACGACTACACGATGACGAACGACGTCCAGTACATCCCGCCGAAGGCGCGCGTGTATTGATGACGATAGCGAAGGCTTGCAAGCATGGTTGAACTCGCGCTTCCGAAAAATTCGAAGATCACCGGCGGCAAGGCCTGGCCGAAGCCGGCCGGCGCGACCGAGACGCGCGAGTTCAGGGTGTATCGCTGGAACCCGGACGACGGCAAGAACCCGAGCGTCGACACCTATCACGTCGACATCAACGAATGCGGGCCGATGGTGCTGGACGGCCTGATCTGGATCAAGAACAACATCGACCCGACGCTGACCTTCCGCCGCTCCTGCCGCGAAGGCGTCTGCGGTTCCTGCGCCATGAACATCGACGGCCAGAACACGCTGGCCTGCACCAAGTCGATGCACGACGTGGCCGCGGGCGGCGCCGTCAAGGTCAACCCGCTGCCGCACCAGCCGGTCGTCAAGGACCTGGTCCCCGACCTCACCAATTTCTACGCGCAGTACGCCTCCATCGAGCCGTGGCTGAAGACCACCACGCCGACGCCGCAGAAGGAGTGGAAGCAGAGCCACGAGGACCGTGAAAAGCTCGACGGCCTCTACGAGTGCATCCTGTGCGCCTGCTGCTCGACCTCCTGCCCGAGCTATTGGTGGAACAGCGACCGCTTCCTGGGGCCTGCCGCGCTCCTGCAGGCGAACCGCTGGGTGACGGATTCCCGCGATGAGGCCACCGGCGAACGGCTCGACAACCTCGAAGACCCGTTCCGGCTCTACCGCTGCCACACCATCATGAACTGCGCCAAGGCCTGCCCGAAGGGCCTCAACCCCTCCGAAGCCATCGCCGAACTCAAGCTGAAGATGGTCGAGCGGCAGATCTAGTCGCGATGCCGTAGCCCGGATGAAGCGAAGCGCAATCCGGGATTCTCGCAGCCGGACAAACCTGTCCCGGATTACGCTTCGCTCCATCCGGGCTACATGTCTCTATCCTCGGCCGGACGGGCGCGAATGATTATCAATTTATCGATCCGCGTTAACGCCGTCCGGGGAAGCAGAAAGTTCCACTCACCGCGCGCTTTACCCAACCAAGGATTGCGTTAAGCTTGGCGCGGAGTCGGAGCGCCCGTGCAGACCGCGCAACGTAATTCGCTGAGACTGCTGCAATGGATGATGGTCGCTTCGCTGGCCCTTCCGTTGGCCCTGTTTGTATTTGCATCCGCCGTCTCCTGGTTCTCGATCCGCGAAACTGCCGACCGCGAGATCGAACGCGCGCTGGATGTCGCGCACGAACATGCGCTGAAAGTATTCGAGACCATCGACCGCAGCCTGTCGGAGATCGCCGAGATCGTCCGCGACGTTCCCGATGCCGACATCGTTGCGCGCGAGCAAATCCTGCATCTGCGGCTGAAACAACTGGTCACTTCCCTGCCGCAGGTGAAATCAACATGGGTTTTCGACGCCAGGGGCCGCGCGCTCGTCAACAGCCTCGTCGTCCCGGCGCCGGAGATCGATTTTTCCGACCGGGACTATTTCAAGTCCCACGCGGCCAAGGATATCGGAACCTATATCGGGCAAGCGCTGAAACCGCGGCCGCCGTATCAGGGCGCCGCGTTCTTCGGCGTCAGCAGACGGCGCCCGAGCGAGGACGGCAGCTTCGCCGGCGTTCTGCAGGCGTCCGTGTTCCCGGAATATTTCGAGAATTACTACGCCCGCATCGGCCGCGAGCCCGGCAGCTACTTCGCGCTCGGCCGGGCGGACGGCACCGTGCTGGCGCGTTTCCCCGTCATCGATAGCGACATCCGTCTCGATCCAAAAGGTTCGATCGGGAAAATCATCGCCGCCAGTCCAACGGCCGGCCTCATCACCGTGACGTCGCCGACCGACGGCATCGAACGCCGCCTCGGCTGCCGGCGGCTCGCGGAATACCCGATCTATGTCGGCGCCGGCCTCGAGACCTCGGCGATACGCGCGCGCTGGCTGTCCACCATGAGCCAGCATTTGGTCTTCGGCGCGCCGGCCACCGCGCTGCTGTTTGCCCTGCTGGGGCTGGCCGTGCGCCGGACGCGGCATCTCTATTTCGAAGCCGAGAAGCGGCAGATGGCCGAGGAAGCGCTGAAGCACGGCCAGCGGCTGGAGGCGCTGGGCCAGCTCACCGGCGGCGTCGCGCACGACTTCAACAACCTGCTCACGGTGATCCGCGCTTCCGTGGACCTGTTGCGGCGGCCCGATCTGCCGGAGCCGCGGCGGCTACGCTATATCGAGGCGATCTCGGATACGGTGACCCGCGCCGCCAAGCTGACCGGGCAGTTGCTGGCCTTCGCGCGGCGGCAGACGTTGAAGCCGGAGGTGTTCGACGTCGGACGAAGCGTGCAGACGCTGAGCGAAATGATCGGCACCCTGATCGGTTCGCGCATCGAGATCGTCATCCTTGGTCCGGAAGAACCGTGCTTCGTCAACGCCGACGCCGGCCAGTTCGAAACCGCTGTCATCAACATGGCCGTGAACGCGCGTGACGCGATGGAGGGCCGCGGACGGCTGACGGTTGCAGTGGGAATGGCGGCCAGCCTGCCCAACGCCGCGCCCTTGTCGCAAAATCCGTATGGCTATGTTGCCGTATCCGTCGCCGACACCGGCAGCGGCATTCCGCCCGATCAGTTCGAACGTATCTTCGAACCCTTCTTCACGACCAAGCAGGCCGGCCATGGCACCGGGCTCGGCCTGTCGCAGGTATTCGGTTTCGCCAAGCAATCCGGCGGCGAAGTAGCGGTCGCCAGCGAGGTCGGCAAGGGCAGTATCTTCACGCTGTATCTGCCGCGCACCGCCGGCAGCGGGAAAACGCGACAGCTGCCGGGGGAAGATGCCCGAGCGCTCGACGGACGTGGGATGTCGGTGCTGGTGGTCGAAGACAACGCCGAGGTCGGGCAATTTGCCACCGACGCACTGGCCGATCTCGGCTACACCACGCGCCTGGTCGGCGGCGGCGCGCATGCGCTCGAAGAGCTGGCCGTCGGCGCCGATTGCTTCGATGTCGTGTTCACCGACGTGGTGATGCCGGGCATGACCGGCATCGAACTCGCCCAGGAAATCCGCCGCAGGCATGCCGACCTGCCGGTCGTGCTGACCAGCGGTTACAGCCATGTGCTGTCGGAACACGGCAGCTACGGCTTTGAGTTGCTGCAAAAGCCCTATTCCGTCGAGCAGCTCTCGCGCGTGCTGCACCGGGTCGGCCGCTTGCGTAAGGTGGGGCGCGCCAACGAAGTGATTTGAATACGCCGCCATTGAAAGGCCGAAGCGACGGAGGCATGCACTCCGGGCCCTATGGAACCATCTGATTTTCTTTGCGTTACCGGGCCATGGCCAAGTCCGATGTCGAGATCAAACCCGCCAGAAAATCCTCCGCGGAAAAGCCTTCTGCCGAAAAATCAGAATTCGCTGAAGTCACCGCAGAAGGCGGCGATCACGTCGAACCGCCACCGCCGGAGGTCGTCGAACCAGATCCGGAATTATCGCCTGAGGAGGCCGAACAGGCGCGCAAGGATTATCTGCTGACGCGGTTCTGGATCAGCGCGCGCGGATACTGGGGCAGGAACGGCGACCGGCTGGCGTGGCTGTTTACGATCGGGCTATTGCTCCTGATCGTCGCCAATGTCGGCTTTCAATACGGCATCAATGTCTGGAATCGCGCGATCTTCGACGCCATCGAGAAGCGCGATTCCGCCACCGTGTATTATCTCGCCGCGGTATTCTTTCCGCTGGCGATCGGCAGCGTGCTGCTCGGCGTGGCGCAGGTGTTCGCCCGCATGGGCATCCAGCGCCGCTGGCGCGCCTGGCTGACGCATGCGGTGATATCGCGCTGGCTGGCCAGCGGCCGTTACTATCAGCTCAACCTTGTCGGCGGCGACCACCAGAACCCGGAATACCGAATCGCGGAGGATCTGAGGATCGCGACCGACTCGCCGGTGGATTTCGTTGCCGGCGTCACATCGGCATTCCTGTCGGCCGCAACCTTCATCGTCGTGCTCTGGACCATCGGCGGCGCACTGACGGTGACGCTCGCGGGATCAACGATCACCATTCCCGGCTTTCTCGTCATTGCCGCCGTGCTTTACGCCGCAATCGCTTCGGGCTCGATCATGACGATCGGACGAAGCTTCGTGCAGGTGTCCGAAGACAAGAACCAGGCCGAGGCCGAGTATCGCTATGCGCTGACGCGCGTTCGCGAGAACGGCGAAAGCATCGCACTGCTCGGCGGCGAGGAGGAAGAGCGCGACGGCATCGACAAGACCTTCACAAAAGTTCTGCGGCAATGGGCGCGGCTCGCCGGCCAGCACATGCGCACCACGCTGGTGTCGCAAGGATCGAGCCTCATCGCGCCCGTAGTTCCGCTCCTATTGTGCGCACCCAAATATCTCGACGGCAGCATGACGCTCGGCCAGGTGATGCAGGCGGCTTCCGCCTTCACCATCGTGCAGACCGCGTTCGGCTGGCTGGTGGACAATTATCCGCGGCTCGCCGACTGGAACGCCTGCGCACGCCGCATCGCTTCGCTGATGATGTCGCTCGATGGCCTCGAGCGCGCCGAGCAGGGCGACGGCATCGGCCGCATCAAGCGCGACGAGACCGAGGGCGACGCCATGCTGAGCCTCAACGATCTCTCGGTGACGCTCGACGACGGCACCGCGGTGGTCGGCGAAACCGAAGTGGTGATCGGGCCCGGCGAGCGCCTGCTGGTGGCCGGCGAATCCGGCACCGGCAAGAGCACACTGGTCCGTGCGCTGGCGGGGTTATGGCCGTGGGGCGGCGGCAGCGTCAATTTCCATCCCGACCGCCGACTCTTCATGCTGCCGCAGAAGCCTTATATCCCTTCCGGCACGCTGCGCCGCGCGATCGCCTATCCCGGCGCCGCCGACGACTGGACGATCGAGCGGATCGGCGAGGCCCTGCACAAGGTCGGCCTCGATCATCTCAAGGAAAAGATCGAGGAAGAAGGGCCGTGGGACCAGACGCTTTCTGGCGGCGAAAAGCAGCGGCTGGCATTTGCGCGGCTGTTGCTGCACAACCCCGACATCGTGGTGCTGGACGAGGCGACGTCGGCGCTCGACGAAAAGAGCCAGGACAAGATGATGGAAATCGTCATCAAGGAGTTGCCGAAGGCAACCATCGTCAGCGTCGCCCATCGCGTCGAGCTGGAGGCGTTTCACAGCCGCAAGATCGTGCTGGAACGGCGCAAGGGCGGCGCCAAGCTCGTCAGCGACGTCAACCTGATCCCGCGCAAGGGCAAGCGACGCCTGCTCGGCCGCTTCCTGCGCCAACGCAAGGCTGCGAAGAAGGCGGCGTGAGATAAAAGACTTCTCGTCGTCCCTGCGAAAGCAGGGACCCATAACCACCGGCCTTGATTATTGCGGAGAGTATCAACTCCAACCGCCCCAAATCGAGAAGCCGCGGCGTATGGGCCGCTGCTTTCGCAGGGGCGACGATGTCGTTGGAGTTGCGTGCAAAACCGGCTATGCATGCGCCGCTTCACCGAGGACCACCGTTTGACGCCCGACAACGATCCTTCGCCCGCGCCGTTCGGCGCATTCGCTCCGAATGCCGCACAGGCTGCGATCATTTCGCTGGCCCACCGCACGCGGCTGAAGCGCGGCGCGTTCCGCCCCTGGCTGTCGCGGCTGGTGGATCTGCTGCGCGCAGGTCCCGTCGACGTGCCGTATCAAGGCGCCTCGTTCCGCTTCTACCATCAGGCCAGTGCCACCGAGCGCGGCGCGCTGTTCAATCCCGCGTACAACATCGAGGAGCTGGATTTTTTGCGCGCGCATGTTCTCGCCGGCGGCGTATTCGTCGATGTCGGCGCCAATGTCGGCACCTATGCGCTTGCGCTGGCGCGTCATGTCGGCGCCGGCGGCAAGGTGATCGCGATCGAGCCGCACCCGGTGACCCATGCGCGGCTCGCCTTCAACAACTCAGCCTCCGGCTATGCCCAGGTGCGACTGGTCGCCGCCGCCGCCGGTCCTGACGATGGCGAATTGCTGATCGAGACCGACGGCGACAATCTCGGCGCCAGCCACATCGTGTCGGACGAAGCCTCTGGCAAGGCCATCAAGGTGCCGTCGCTGCGGCTGCAGCGCATCCTTGAAGAGGCCGGTGTCGCCCGTGTCGACGCGCTCAAGATCGACGTCGAAGGCTTTGAGGATCGCGTGCTGACCGGCTTCTTCGCCGACGCGCCCCAGGCGCTGTGGCCACGCGCGATCGTGATCGAGCATCTGTCGAAGGACGAATGGCTGAACGACTGCATCGCCGACATGCGCGCGCGGGGCTATATCGAGACGGGCAAGACCCGCAGCAACACGCTGCTGGCGCGAGGCTGAATTTCCGCGTTCCTCAAACCGCAGGAGAGCTTGATGATCGACCATGTCGGATTTCCGGTTTCGGATTACGAACGCTCCAAGGCCTTCTATCTGAAGGCATTGGCGCCGCTCGACTACACCCTCGTGATGGAAGTCACGCAGGAACAGCACGGCCACGACCCCGCCGCGGGTTTCGGCGCCAATGGAAAGCCCGATTTCTGGATCGGCGGCGAAGGCGGATTGGACAAGCCGTTGCACGTCGCGATCGTGGCAAAGGACCGTGCCACGGTGGACGCATTCCATAAGGCAGCCATGGCTGCTGGCGGGCGCGACAACGGTGGTCCGGGAATCCGCGCGCACTACCATCCGAACTATTACGGCGCGTTCGTGCTCGATCCCGATGGCCACAACATCGAAGCCGTCTGCCACGCGCCGGCATAGCCGGTTCCATAATGAGGCGCGCGGGAACTTCGCGCCGGTGTCGTCGTTGTCGTTCCTGGAGTTGAAACTTCAGGAGGCGTGATGCCGATTGAACCGCCGGAGATACCGCCGGCGACACCGGGACAACCGACCGAGCCACCGCGGGAGAGCCCTCCAGGCAATCCTCGTCCGGAGGTGCCACCACCACTCCGTGAACCCGGTCAACCACCACAACCGCAGGAGTTGCCGGGCAAGATGCCGGACGAGTTGCCGATACGCGGACCGAACGGCCCCCGCACCCCCAATCCTGCCACCGATCCGGGTGCCGGATGAATGCCTCGCCTGAACGCGCAATGAATAACGATGCATGCAACCCATTGCGCCGATGAAATAAAAAGCATCCGACCATTTGTAGGCCGCCACAATCCGGCCTAATGATTAGCCGTTCAATCGACCAACTGACATGCCAATGAAGGCCATTCCGTTGCTGTCAGGCCTATTCCGGGGACCAAGGATATCATGACAAACCTTCGCATCCTGCTGCTCGCCACGACTGCGTTGACGGCGACACAGCTCGCGACTTCCGCATCGCACGCGCAGACTGCTCCGCTTGTCGTGGCGCAAGCCAAAGAAGAGACCGGCCCGGGCGGTAGGCCGAAGGAGGCGCCGAAGGGTGCCCCGCCACCGGCTGCCGCGCCGAAGGCGCCCGCGCCGGCTGCACCACCTCCGGCCGCAGCACCTCCACGTCCAGCAGCCCCGCCGCCGCCACCGCCTGCTGCGGCTCCGCCACCGCGTCAAGCGCCGCCCCCGCCGCCTCCGGCTGCAGCACCACCCCCGCGGCCAACGCCTCCTC
>NZ_JADPJL010000040.1 GCF_023073415.1 Bradyrhizobium sp. 190
CCGTTATCGGGGCCGCGCGGAGGTGGCCACCGCCGCCGCCCCGATAACGGTAATGGCCCGCCGCCGATGCCGCCGCAGCCGCCCGGTATGCGCGGTTTCCGCGACATCGCCGCCGACGCTGACGATCTTGGCCGCGCCGCGGCGCAGGCCAACCGTGCCGCGCGGAAAACCTATGCCAACGTGCCGTCGCCCTCGCCGGAATTCGACCGGCTCGAGCCGAGCATGGAGAACCGCGGCGCCGATCCCGACGCGCCCTATTCGTATGACGAATCGCTGGAGGAGGCCGACCGTTACGCGCCGCAGCCGCCGCAGACGCCGACGCCGCGCGACCGCCCGCGACTCTCGCAGGATCGCGACCGCGAGCCGACGAAGCGCGCCCGCACAGGAACAGTGTTTCCGTTCAAGAGCGCGATTGCGGTCGGCATCGTGCTCATTCTGGTCGGTGCCGGCATCCTGTGGGGCAAGTCGGTCGTCACGACCGTGAGCGGTCTGATCAAATCCTCCACTGTAGTGGAAGCGCCGAAGGATCCGGCAGCACCCCAGTCGCGCCCGAAGATCCCCGATCGCGTAGGCCAGCCGTCGTCGACCGAGAACGTCGCGCCCGTGGCGCAGCGCGTCGTGCTGTATGATGAGGACCCCTCCGATCCCAAGGGCAAGCAATATGTCGGCTCGGTGATCTGGCGCACCGAACCGATCAAGGCGAGCGGCAACCAGAAGCCCGATGTCGCCGTGCGCGCCGACATCGAGATTCCCGACCGCAAGTTCAAGATGACGATGTCGTTCCGCCGCAATACCGACTCATCGCTGCCGGCGAGCCACACCGCGGAATTGACCTTCATCCTGCCGCAGGATTTCTCCGGCGGCGGCGTCGGCAACGTGCCGGGCATTTTGATGAAGTCCAACGAGCAGGCGCGCGGCACGCCGCTGGCCGGTCTCGCCGTCAAAGTCACCGACGGCTTCTTCCTGGTCGGCCTCTCCAACGTCGATTCCGACCGCGCCCGCAATCTGCAGCTCCTGAAGGAGCGCTCATGGTTCGACGTGCCGCTGGTCTACGTGAACCAGCGCCGCGCCATCATCGCGATCGAAAAGGGCGCCCCCGGCGAACGCGCGTTCAACGAGGCGTTTGCGCTGTGGGGGGAGTAGCTACCGGGAACGCAGCCGATGCGCTCTCAAGCCTGCGTTGATCCCCGTTGAGCCAGGAAACTGATCGCCAAATCGATCGCTGCGCGGCGTAGCGACCTTGTCCAAACATGAAAGCGGCCTCGGCATTGCACGCAGGTCTGCTGAGGACGTTCGCGTTCGTCTTCGAGCGAAGCGACCGGTCACTCGGCGGCGGCGGCTCGCCTCCGCGCGGCGGCCTCGCGGTCCATCACGGCACGGCAGCCTGGACTGACCTGCGCGCGATTCCTGACCATGCAGGCGGTGATTCGCTGGACGTTGGGGACTTCATGGCCGCATAGCCGCATGGCGTCGCCGGTGCACATCTGCTGCGCCTCCGAGAAGGCGAGGCTCGGTTGTGCGGAAAGCGCCGTCGCCGCGACGGCGAGGGCGAAGAGAAGTGCGATCCTGCTTGTACGATGGAAAGTCATTGATGCGTTCCCCAAGGTTGCGCGCGGTGCTGGCCGCTGTTCACTGGGGGCGCTGCACGCGGTTTGCGCTGCCGCACGCGTCATCCGTCACACGGGAATCACCCGGTGTGGTTGCTCGATTACTGCCGATGTCCGAATCAAAAGTGCTGCGCCGCCCTGCGTGAATTATGAGCTAATGCTGCGAAGCTGCAATGGCTCGCGCCAACACTTCCTGGACTGTTGCGTGCGCGCCACGTCGGCCGAAATACAGATGTGCGACAACTCGGTTTTGAAGCTGCGCTCGTGCGGGCTCGATAGGTTCCGAAGAAGGAACAGATGCGGGTCTCTGCGTCTTTGTCTTCGACCGCGATTGAACAGCCCGCCCGGCAAACGCCGCGTTCAATAGCGCGGTTGATGCGTGTGCGAGCAAGGCGTTCCTTGCCGCCCCGTAAACTCCTGCGCGGCCGCTACCCCGCGCGCTCCGTGGCTTCCCCTGACCCCGGTGATCCCTGAGGCCTCCAGAAGCGGGTGTTGCTCGGCCCGGTTGCCCCGGCCGACCGAGTTCGCCTTCCGCTCCGCAAAACTCAGTATAAATGCGGAAAATCCCGGCTCCGGAACAACCACCCGTTAGGGAAGCCCGGGTACGATCAGCGGCTATTGCTCGCATGCGCCTCATTGCTTTGGTTGGAGTGATAAAGGCTGCTGAAACCAGCCTTACGAGTGGCACTCAAATGTTTGCTTATTCCGCTGCCGATGGATTCACGAAGCTGCCGGCCATCCACGCGATGGAATGGCCGCGGTCGGAGGCGTTGCGGCGAGCCGGCACGACCAGTGCGGAGGTGGGATAGCCATGCCTGCCGCTTCGTCGGATCTGCGTAAAGAATTGAACGGCGCCGAAGAGGATGGACCCGAGCACGATGCCCGGATTTTCGGGGAGGTGACGGACCTGTTCCTGTCCAATGTCGGTCGCCTCGGTGACTCGCAGATCGCTGCGGTCGATGGCGTCCTCGCCCACCTGATCGAGCGGGTGGAAGCAACGACCGTGATCCAGCTCAGCGAGGCGCTCGCCACCATCGACCGGGCCCCGCGCCAGACGATCCGCAAGCTTGCGTTCCACGAACAGCCCCTGCTGGCAGCGCCGGTTCTGAGAAGCTCCAACTGTGTATCGGAAGCAGACCTTCTTGAAATCGTCAAAAGCCGTAGCCAGCAACATCTGCTGGCGATCTGCGACCGGAAGACGCTCAACGAAGCGCTGACGGACGCGCTGATGAGATTTGGCGACGTCAACGTCTCCAATGCGCTGGCGCGGAACGCCGGCGCGCGTTTCTCCGAATGCGGCTACGCAACGCTGGTCGGACGGGCAGAGCGTGACGAGGGGCTGGCGGAAAAGCTCGGCGTTCGCCTGGACATTCCCGGCAGCTTGCTGCGGGAGCTCATTGGCAAGGTTGCCGACGTGGTTCGCGCGCGCTTCCTGACGGCGCAGCGACCTGTCGCGCGGGGGAAAGGTTCTGCCGCGGCCGCCGGACAGAGCAGCGCGGCCCGGAAGGCGATTGACTACACCCAGGCGCAAAGCGAGGTCGTTGCGCTCAATCGCACCGGCAAGCTGAATGATTCAATCGTCAACCGGTTCGCGGTGAGGGGTGAATACACCCACGTGGTCGCAGCCCTTGCCTTGAAGGCCGACGTCAAGGTCGAGGCCATCGAACCCTTGCTCGAACCCGACCGGGTGTATGGACTGATCGTCGCCTGCAAGGCCGCCCGGCTGACCTGGTCGACCACGACGATGATCGTCCGCAACCGGCCCGGTTGCCCGCCATCCACCGACCGGGAGCTCGAACAATGCGTGGCGGTGTTTGAGTCCTTGTTGCTGTCGGTCGCGCAATGGACCATTCGTTTCGGTTCTGATCGGATTCTTGCAAAGAAGAACGAGCGCGCGACTACCGTCAAACTGAGCCAACCTGCTTAGCATCGCGGAACAGGATTGAACGCCGCGGGCGATTGCCCCGATCTCTCGTCAAGGCCGAATGGATGATTTCCGCTAAACCCTCATGCGGAAACATATCGAGCAGTGCTTTTCCGTTACAGAGTGTCGGGCGTGCGGATGGGAGATCTGTGGGCGCACTAGATCAAAAGGGTGGGGCGGGAAGCGGGCACCAAGCAATCAGAGCGGCCGCCAACCGGTCCCGTTCGACATGCAATCCTGCGGATCGCTACGGGGCCGGAAGACCGTCAGGCACTGAAGGTGGAGCCAAGGCTGGCTTGATGCCGGCATGAACTTCGCGGGCGTCCGGATGGACCAGGGTCTCGTAGTGGCGGAGATACTCCTGCGCCATCCGCCTTGTGGTAAACCTTTTCTCGAAATGCCTGCGCACCTCGCGTCGATCGAGTTCGGAAAGTCTTCCGATCGCTTCAACAGCTTCCGCTTCCCCCGGCACGACAAAGCCGGTTATGCCGTCGTCGATGACCTCCGGCACTGATCCGGACTTGAAGGCTATGACGGGCGTGCCGCAGGCCATGGCCTCGATCATGACGAGACCGAACGGTTCTGGCCAATCGATTGGAAACAGCAAAGCCGCGGCATCAGCCAGAAACTGCCGCTTCGTTTCATCATTGACCTCGCCGGTGAGCTGGACCTGCTCGCCGTCGATTTGCGGCTCGAGCTTTTCCTTGAAATAGCCTCGCTCGCCCCGCGGTACCTTTGCGGCGATGCGAAGCGGCATTTTGGCGGCGCGCGCAATCCGGATGGCGGCTTCCGGTCCTTTCTCGGCCGTCAACCGGCCCAGGAAAGCGAGGTAGGAGCCGGGCTCGAAGGAAGGGCGGAACAGGTCGGACGGCAGTCCATGATAAACCGTGCTCAGCCAGTTTGCCTCACTCAGGGGGAGGCGCTGATTATCTGATATCGAAACGAACGGCGCGTTGGGAAAGCGGCGGACCACATCAGAAAAGCCCGGCAAGTCCATGCGTCCATGGCAGGTTGTCAAAAAGGGAACGCCGAGCCGGCTCAGGAGCGGCAGGTGCAGCCAATCGATATGCATGTGGATGACATCGAAGTCGGTCGCGTGCCCGGCAACCGCTTCCAACAGCGCCGCCTGGGCGACCATCGGGTCCGTCCGTGGCCGGCCGAGGCGAAGAGCCCGAGGCCAGGCAGCATGGAGCTGGGCGGACGTCTTCGAATCCCCGCTGGCGAACAGCGTCACCTCATGTCCCAAGCTTACCAGTTCATCGACCAGCCACGCCACAACACGCTCGGTGCCGCCGTAAAGCTTGGGAGGAACACTTTCGGCCAAAGGCGCTACCTGAGCAATTCGCATCGGCTTTCCACCATCAAGATATCAGGGCCTCTCGAACCCAAACCGGTCAGACCACCGGCCGTTCGTATTTGGCCAGCAGGTCGAGCCAATCCTCTAATAGACCGCTCATCAGGAAGTTCTGCCGCACGCTTTCTTTGGCCCGCGAACCGATCTGCTCCCGGAGGCCGGGATCCTTCAAGAGCTGGACCATTCTTGCGGCCGCCTGATCGGGCGTGCTCACAAGAAACCCGTTCCATTCGTCCTTGATCTGGTGCCGGATGCCTCCCACGTCGCCGCCGATGACGGCGGCGCCTTTCCACATCGCCTCGGTCACGGTGAGACCGAAGCCTTCGCGCGTCGACTTCTGCAGGACGACCGCGGCCGACCGCTGCAGCGCGTTCACCAATGTCGGATCGTCAACCGCGAGAACGATGATGCTCTCATCGGCAGCGCTCTCGATCGTCTCGAGGATTTTCCCGCCCTCCGGATCGTCGGAGGCGTTGTTGCCGACGAGCACGAGCGTACAGTCGACTTGCTCTCGCGCTTTTCGGAAGGCCTCGATCACGCCCATCGGGTCTTTCCATCGATCGAACCTGGAAATCTGCGTCACCAGCGGACGATCTGTCGGAATTTTGTAGTTGCGCAGGAATTCGCGTATCTCGCGGTCGGACAGCTCCCGGTTTTTTGCGGAGAACGGATCGATCGCGGGCGTGACGAACTGCTGGTCGATCCGAATATCCTGGCCGTATTCGGGGAGCGAGAAGATTGCCGCGTTATATTGCTCGATGAACCGACGCAGATAAGTCCATACCGGAGCGTACGGCGACGAAAGATCGACGTGACATTGCCAGAGCCACGGCATTTCGCGATCGGCGAAATGGCCGATCAGCGGCAGAGGCTGAGGGTCGTGCACGATGATCGCGTCGCACTCGTCAAGATGAAGCCGCGTGGCGTTCTCGAACACAACCTGTTCGTAGATCGTCTTCTCGGCATCCGAAAACTCCAGGCTCTCGCCCTGCAGCGTATTGTGAAGCTGCTTGGTGCAGCCAAAGAAGCCCGGCGTTCCCTGAATCAAATGCCAGTCGGTTTCGATGCCTGTCGCGTTCATCATGAGAGTGAGCGGCGTAAGAAGTTCGGTGACTCCTCCGCCGTAGAACGTCGAGCTGATATGGGCGACGCGCATCGTGCGCACTCGATCGGCCTTCGCGGCTATTCGCTCGACCGTCCCAGCACCGATCAGCGGCTCGTACTGTTCGAGCGTATGAAGCCCGAGGGTGGATCGTTGAACGGCGGGACTGAGCATGGACATCGAAGGTCGCCTTCACGGTTATCGCTTTGCGGCAATGCGGCCTGGCGCTTTGGCTTTCCCAGCGCTCAGGGCGTGCCACTTTTTCCCTTCAGCAATAAGTCCGAAGGCGTGCGGAAGTTGCCTCCGTCTTGCGAAGGATGCGGCCAACCTGAACAACCGTTCATTTGCCTTCACCGCAACCAATTGAAAGGCGTAGCGCTGCGTCCGCTGCTTGAACATCGCACCGTGGTCTCTAATCTTGCGAGGGGGATCGAGCGATACGCCGCTGGTGCCGATGGCGGTTCTCTCGCCAATTGAGAGTGGACCGGGAAAATTTACTTGATCCTGGAGCTGCTGTAATGGAGTAAGCAGCGCCAGGAGGCAGTTCCATGAAACGCTATCTGATCTTCGGAGCTATCGGTCCGTTCGTCGGCGGGTTTTTGATGCTGTTCGCGACCACGGTGGCTTCGGGCTACTGGACTGACACCAACTGGTCGGAGATCAGCAAGTTTCTCGGCGCGTTCGTCAAGACGCTGCAGTACAGCTATCTGTTCGGCATCGTGCCGGCGCTGATGGTTGGCGCCATCGACGACATTCTCTATCACGTTAAGCGTATTTCTCCCGTGGTGCGGATGCTGATCGTGGCGGCCATCGGCTTCGCGGCATCCTCATTGCTCTATGGCTCGCGCGGGCCGGATACCGGCGTGATGCAGTTTGTGCTCTACGGCCTCGTTGGCATGGTGCCTGCGATATTGTCGTCCTGGCTGGCTCACATATATGCCGACGCACCGCAGGCGGTGCATTCGACATAACAGGCCGACGGGCCTATTCTTAGCGACTCTTGCCCTGCGGCTCCCGACTGGAACCGGAGCATCTGCAAGCGTCAGGATTTTCCTGACCGGTGCCCGCCATATAAGACTTGGCAGAACAAAAGCGGGCTGATCCGATCGGGGAATGCAACGTAAGGAAGCGCATCAAGTTGTCCGTCATCGCCGGCAAAAAGATATGCGCGCAACCGTGATCGCGGAGTTGGGGAGCAGGCTTTCCTCTGGTTCGGGCCGGCCAAAGGAAGGCGTCTGGCTTTTCACGGCCCTCGTTCTCACGGCCGCCATTCCGGTCCTGCTTCTCGGCGGATGGATGGCCTATATCACCGCCGATCAGGAACGAAGCTACGCCCGCAAGGCTGCAACCGAAGCGCTGACGCAGGTGGCGCACCGGATCGAAGGCGAGATTTCCCGTGAATTGCAGGTCGCTGAGACGCTTGCAAGCTCGGCCGCGCTCGATCAGGGGAATCTGCGGGATTTCTATCTCGAGGCAACCCGTATCGTGGCCGCCCGTCCGCTATGGGAAACCGCGGCGCTGACCAAGCCGGATCAGGAGCAGGTCCTGAACGTGCTGCGGCCGCTCGGCGCCCCGCTCGGTCCGGTAACGGACACTGAAAGCTTCAACGCCGTTCTCCGTACACGAAAGCCGGTGCTCGGCGGGCTGGGTCCCTACCAGGCCGCCATCGGCAAGCAGCTCGTGTCTCTGCGCGTCCCCGTTATCAGGGATGGTGAACTCCGTTACATCCTGACGATCGGGCTGTTGCCCGACCAGATCGGTACGATCCTGGGCCAGGCGGGATTGCCTGTCGGATGGGCTGGCACCGTCATCGACGCCAAGGAGAAAATCGTCGCGCGCACGCCTGACACGAAAGTTGCCCGTGCAGGCGTGACGACGCCAGCCGTACAGGAAGCCATGGCGCGCGGCGGCTCGAGTTCGCCACGAACGCAGACGCGTGAAGGCATCGATGTTGAAACCGTCCACCGCGTGCTCGCGGGCACCGATGGGTGGTCGGTCCATGTCGGTGTGCCTGTGTCGGAGCTGAATGCACCCGTATCCCGCTCGCTGCGGCTGTTGTTCGGCGGCACAGCGGCGAGCGTTGGCCTCGCCATCGCCCTCGGTCTGGTGATCGCCCGGGAAATTGCCCAGCGGCGGCGCATGGAGGCGCTTCAGTCTGCGGCGGCACTGCTGGACAGCGAAAAGCGCGGGGCGCTCGCGATCGACGCGGCCGAACTCGGTACGTGGCGCTGGGATCTATCCGCAAACGAATTCAGCGGCTGTGGCCGCTTCTGCGCGCTTCTGGGTCTGGCAGGCTCCCGATCGGGAGAAACGAGATGGTCGGCAGACCGGATTTTCGCGCTGGTCGAACCGCCGCATCGCGCTGCGCTGGCTTCGTTCGCCACCGACTGTCTCGAGAGCGGCAGATCGAGCAGCGTCGAGTTTCCGATTCAGTCGGACGATCGCGGAGAATACTGGCTGCGCGCGGCGGGAAGGGCCGAGGGGCCACCCCACCGGCGTCATGTGATTCACGGCGTTTTGGCCGACATCGATGTTCTCAAGCGCGCGGAGACCGAACGGTCTCACTTGCTTCGACGCCTGGCCTCCGCCCAGGAAGAGGAGCAGCGCCGGATTTCGCGGGAGCTGCACGACCAGATCGGGCAAACGGTGACGGGACTGTCTCTCGGCTTGAAAGCGCTCGAGCAGGGATTGGCCAAAGGCAGCAATGGAAAGGCGGCGACCGAGCAGGTGCGATGGCTGGAACAGCTTGCCGCGCAGATCGGCCGCGACATTCATCGCACGGCGTCGGACCTGCGGCCGACGGCCATCGACGACCTCGGCATCTTCAAGGCGATCGAAGCCTATGTTGCGGAATGGCAGGAGCGCTACGGCATTCGCGTCGATATCCAGACCTTCGGGCGCGACAATTCGCTGCCTGCCGATGTGGCGGCCGTGCTGTACCGGTTGGTTCAGGAGGGATTGACCAACGTCCTGAAGCACGCCAACGCAAGCAAGGTGAGCATTGTGCTTGAGAAGAAACCGGAAGCTCTGGCGCTGGTTCTCGAGGACGACGGCATAGGATTCGACCCAGAGAACGTCGGCCGGATTGCGTCAGGCGGTCGGACGTCGGGATTGGGTCTCTCCGGCATGAAGGAGCGGGTTGCCCTTCTCGGCGGCACGATCGCCGTCGAATCTGCGCCAGGAAAGGGTAGTACGATTTTTGTCCAGATTCCGCTGGAAGCGTCGGAGACCGTCAGATGACGCCCGTTCGAATCGCACTCGTTGACGACCATCCCGTCGTGCTCGCCGGCATCCGCGCGCTGCTGCAGGGTGTGCCCGAGGTCGAGCTCGTTGGCGAAGCCAACACGGGGGCCACGGGCTTGAAGGCCATTTGTGATTGTTCGCCTGATATCGCAGTGATCGATCTTTCGCTGCCTGACATCAGCGGGATGGAGCTTGCACGTCAGGTGAGCAGGCAATGCCCTGGCGTAAAGATCATTGCTCTGACCGTTCATGAAGATCGGGCGTATGTGCATCCGGTGCTCGAAGCGGGCGCGAGGGGATATTTGTTGAAGCGATCGGCCGGCGAGGAATTGCTTCGCGCCATCCGGGCCGTCAACCAGGGGAACATCTATCTCGATCCCGCGATAGCCGAGAAGGCGGCGATGAACGCGCCCGAACTCGCGTTGCCGGGCGAGGGCGATGGCGGCGAACTCAGCCGGCGCGAGGAGGACGTGCTCAAGCTGGTGGCGCAGGGGTTCAGCAACAAGCAGATCGCCGGACAGCTCGAGGTGAGCGTCAAGAGCGTCGAGACTTACAAGGCGCGGGCGTCCGAAAAGAAGGGGCTTCACAGCCGCGCGGATATCGTCCGCTACGGCATCAGGCTGGGCTGGCTCGCCGCTCCAAACTGACACGGCTTGTGCTGACGCTCCCTTGCTGCACGGGGTTCACGAATGCTTTCGCTGTCCATCCTGCTTTGGGCACTACGAAGACAGCTTCTTGTGGTGAAGGGGCTTGGCCAGCACCACCCAGAGTGCAGAAGCAATCAATATCAACGCAATACCTTCGGCAGGACCAACTCTCTCTTGCAAAATTAGAGCGCCGGCTAAGACACCGATGATCGGAACTGCAGTTACCCCGATTGATGAAATCCCAACGGGAAGAAGCTCGACTACTTTGAACCAGATATAATAGCACAGGAACATCGGCACGATCATGACAAATGCCAGTGCCGCGGCTGTTCTCAGGCTCATCGTGGCCAAGACAGCTGGATCTCCGATAGCCATCATACCAATTGTGATGGGTACGGCGCCCAATATCAATTGCCATCCAGCTAGCACAATTGCCGGACTGCGCCAGGGCGCCGCCTTATATGCGACAGTTCCGATAGCCCAACAGAGAGAGGCGAATACAAGCAGTGCAACTCCCACTGGAGCATCCTCAAGGTTTTTCCATGCCGGTGTGACCAGCGTCGCGAGGCCGGCGACAGCTAAAACTAGGCCGAGCAGGCGACGGAGACCAAATGGTTCATGAAGCACCACCACGCTAAGGACAGATGACCATATCGGCATGGTGTAAGCTATAAGTATCGCCCGACCAGAGGCCACTTGAGAGAGGCCATAAGCAGCAGAAATTGACCAAAGTGTTACGTTAAAAAGCGCAACCGGCAAAAGGTATTTGACCTCATCGCGTTCGACGAAGGGGCGATAGCTTTGCAAATGGGCGACTATCAGTAATCCAATTCCGCCGAGGTTGAGGCCAACCGCTCGCAAGGTCCAAGGATCGATTTGCGAAAGCGCAATCTTCGTTATCGGCCAGCTCAAACCCCACATCAACGCGAGGAGCGCGAGCAATCGCGCTCCTCGCATGAAATTGCTACCATCCATAATCGCGTCCGCGTTGAACAAGCAGGCAGGCTACATTCCAGTAATAAGCTATGAGCGAGTCCCGCTCACCGCGCGCTTCTTCGCCATTTCCTCTTTCAGTTCAGTTGGCAGTGTGTACATGCCGCCCGAACGCACCTCATGGTTTACTGGCTCGATAGCGGGAGCGCGGACCATCTTCGCGTCGCAACCTGAGCAATCATAGTACATCTGCTTCGAACGTTCAACGCCTGCTTGATGGCATGGGAGCTACAACGTGTGATGGCGTCTTGCCGTCGCGAAGTCGATCAATCTGGAAGTCGATTGGAATCGCTTTGCGTCGGTGCGGAGGACCGTGTTCGGGTCGGCTCCCAGCACTTTTCGGACCTCATGCGATCTCCGACTTGAGTCCGGAATGTGCACTAAAGCCGATGTCCGCCGACCACTCTGAATTTATGGTTCACGCCCTGGACGGATGGCGGCTATCTGGCCGTCCCCGAACGCGGCGCGCCCTGCAGATCGCTCATGGGCACGCAGCTCTTCTTCCGACGCTGATTCCGCGGTACGCCTTGGACCTTCAGGACCTTTCCTGCCGAACACGAGCCGTCGTTGACATAGATCGTCGAGTACGGGTCCATCATCAACGGCTCGTAGGAATATAGTTTCTGCGCGGAGGATGGCTGCGCCATGAACAGGGCCGCCACGAGTACCGCAAGAGGGCTTACTCCGCGCAAAGCTGCAGCGCCTGCGGTGCGCCAACGGCCCGATCTGCACATGATCGCGGGCACGTCATCGATCCCTTCGAAGCCGGAATGTCTCGGCCGTTGAGTGAGGGCCTCGCGATTTGCTGTGGATGACATCCGTCACCGGGATGAGATAGCGGGCGTATACTTGCTGCAGCCTTTGAATCATTTCGACGTTTTCTTCCGATGCGCTCAAGCCGAAAACTCCATCCCTGCAGACCAGAAATCCGTCGGCGCAAAGTCCATCGAGTGCTTTCGCCGTTTCGGTTTCGCTGGTGTAGATGCGCGCCGCAATCTGCGAGACGCTCCAGCGTTCCTCCGGGCTCGACCAGATGAGGAGCAGGGCTTCAATCTGGGCTACCGAAGCGATGTGCTTCAATATGAAGTCCCTGATGTCGCCGGGGACGTATTGCGTTGCCATGCCGTCGGCTGATGTTGTGTGTTCGGGCAAAGCCGGATGCCTGAAGCCGCGATCCTCTTGGTGGAAGATGGATAGCGGAGCGAATTCGCTGCCGGGGAAATTTCTCAACCGGTACGATGCGCCGGCGTGGCATGGACGCCTGCGGTCTCCCGCGGCGCGGCGTGCTGTTCCATTTCCAGCTCCGCCCGCGCCGCCTCGCTTTCGTACTCGTCGACCAATGCCTGAAGCTTCACCGCAAACTTCGGGTCGGCCGCCCCGATCGCCAGGCGCTTGAAGAAAAACGCCCGTTCGTACAGTTGCTTGCTCCGGTGTTGCTTGATCGACTTGTTGTTCGTTCGGTCCACCATGCGCCCCTTCGGAAGTTACATGCTCTCGCTCGTCCAATCGCCATCCTAGAGATCAATCCGGTGCCGGCGCGTCAGGAAAAACCTGTCAACTGTCGTGCCGGCTACGAAGATGATCTGGTTGCACTTTGGTGCGCTGTGTCTCCGCGCGAGTCGTTGTTGCAGACCAGACAGATGGCTCTGGACATAAGCCGTCCGTTGACACCGAGCCGTTCGTAACGGTGCGGCGTCCGGTCCGAACACGGTACGCAGTAGGCCAAAGGTTGTCTGTCGACTGTTTTGCTGCTGAACATTTCAAGCCCCCTGTCGTGCCAAGCAGATTTTCGCGGTTGGATCGTCCGGCTAGTCTTCCTTCTTTCTGATCGTTGTCATCGCCACCAAAAGCACAAGGCTAAGGAAGCCGGCGGAGATCAGGGCATCGTGCCTCAGTGCCGCTGGAGGAACGCCCAGTCCATTGTGGATGAAAACCGCCATCACAAAGGCGGTCACGCCGGCGCTAGTAGTGAAGAAGATGAGCGCGACAGCCAGATCGATGATCCTCATTGTCGGCGCACTTTCGGTCACTCCTTGCTTGCGAGAAATTCGATCGTGACAAGGCCGAAAACGAGAGCCGCGCAGATCAGCGCCTGCTCGCGAAGCGCGGAGCCGGGAACGCCGAGATTGTAGTGCGCGATGTACGCCAGTGAGTACGCCGCGATCATCGCGCTCGCCATGGCGCAAAAGAATGTCATTGCGAGATGGGCAAATTTCTTCACCTGTGGTCACCTCCTGCCGTCGACATGCCCTAGGATGGTTGTTGCGACGTGGATCGGTCCATTTCGCGCGCCAATGCTTCCCGCGCATGCGGGGCATATTAGAATGATGCCTGATCCGGAAACGTCAGGAAAATCCTGTCAGGGACGACGGGTGCAGCGCGCTGTTTGAAAATCGAATACGAAAGCCTCTGCCGTCCTCCCCGCGTTCGCACTAGCAGATGCACACATCGTGGCTGCGACGGAATGACTCGCTATGTTGATTTGGTCTTCCATGGTGACGAATTGCTGTGATTCTGTGTCT